>NZ_CP152474.1 GCF_039727615.1 Leclercia sp. S52
GTGTCACTTTCGCTTTGGCAGCAGTGTCTTGCCCGATTGCAGGATGAGTTACCAGCCACAGAATTCAGTATGTGGATCCGCCCGTTGCAGGCGGAACTGAGCGATAACACGCTGGCTTTGTATGCGCCAAACCGTTTTGTGCTCGATTGGGTCAGGGACAAATACCTCAATAACATCAATGGACTGCTAAACGAATTTTGCGGTGCCGATGCCCCACAGCTGCGTTTCGAAGTGGGCACAAAACCGGTCACCCAAACCCTCAAAGAGACCGTTAACGTCGCCGCTGCACCCGCACAAACCGCGCAGGTTCATATGCCGCGCGTGGCCCCTGCGCCGCGGGCTGGCTGGGACAACGTCCCGGCCCCGGCAGAGCCGACATACCGCTCTAACGTTAACGTCAAACACACCTTTGATAACTTCGTCGAAGGTAAATCGAACCAGCTGGCACGCGCGGCGGCCCGTCAGGTCGCAGATAACCCCGGCGGTGCCTATAACCCGCTGTTCCTTTATGGCGGCACCGGTCTGGGTAAAACGCACCTGCTGCACGCGGTCGGCAACGGCATCATGGCGCGTAAGCCGAATGCCAAAGTGGTGTATATGCACTCCGAGCGCTTCGTTCAGGACATGGTTAAAGCCCTGCAAAACAACGCGATCGAAGAGTTTAAACGCTACTACCGCTCCGTTGATGCGCTGCTGATCGATGACATTCAATTCTTTGCCAATAAAGAACGATCTCAGGAAGAGTTTTTCCACACCTTTAATGCCCTGCTGGAAGGCAATCAGCAGATCATTTTGACCTCGGATCGCTATCCCAAAGAGATCAACGGGGTTGAGGATCGTCTGAAATCCCGCTTCGGCTGGGGCCTGACCGTGGCGATCGAACCGCCAGAGCTGGAAACCCGCGTGGCGATCCTGATGAAAAAGGCCGACGAGAACGACATTCGTCTGCCGGGCGAGGTGGCGTTCTTTATTGCCAAACGCCTGCGTTCCAACGTCCGTGAGCTGGAAGGCGCACTGAACCGCGTGATCGCTAACGCCAACTTCACCGGACGGGCGATCACCATCGATTTCGTGCGTGAAGCGCTGCGCGATCTGCTGGCGCTGCAGGAAAAACTGGTCACCATCGACAATATTCAGAAGACGGTGGCGGAGTACTACAAAATTAAAGTGGCGGACCTGCTATCCAAACGTCGTTCCCGCTCGGTAGCGAGACCGCGTCAAATGGCGATGGCGCTGGCAAAGGAACTGACCAACCACAGCCTGCCGGAAATCGGCGATGCGTTTGGTGGCCGTGACCATACTACCGTGCTGCACGCCTGTCGTAAGATCGAGCAGCTGCGTGAAGAAAGCCACGACATAAAAGAAGACTTCTCCAATTTAATCAGAACATTATCTTCGTGACGCTATGAAATTTACCGTTGAACGTGAACACTTATTAAAACCGCTGCAACAGGTGAGTGGCCCCTTAGGCGGCCGCCCGACGCTGCCTATTCTCGGTAACCTGCTGCTGCAGGTCGCAGACGGCACGCTGTCGTTGACCGGCACCGATCTCGAGATGGAAATGGTCGCACGCGTGACGCTTTCTCAGCCTCACGAAGCGGGCGCAACCACCGTTCCGGCGCGTAAGTTCTTTGATATCTGCCGTGGCCTGCCTGAAGGGGCAGAGATCGCCGTGCAGCTGGAGGGCGACCGCATGCTGGTGCGCTCCGGCCGCAGCCGTTTCTCGCTCTCCACGCTCCCGGCTATCGACTTCCCGAACCTCGATGACTGGCAGAGTGAAGTTGAATTCACCCTGCCGCAGGCGACCATGAAGCGCCTGATTGAAGCCACCCAGTTCTCGATGGCGCATCAGGACGTTCGTTACTACCTGAACGGCATGCTGTTCGAAACCGAAGGTGAAGAGCTGCGTACCGTGGCCACCGACGGCCACCGCCTGGCGGTCTGCTCCATGCCGATTGGCGTGAGCCTGCCGAACCATTCGGTGATCGTACCGCGTAAAGGCGTGATTGAGCTGATGCGTATGCTCGACGGCGGTGAAACCCCGCTGCGCGTGCAGATTGGCAGCAACAACATCCGCGCTCACGTCGGTGACTTTATCTTCACCTCCAAGCTGGTGGATGGTCGTTTCCCGGACTATCGCCGCGTACTGCCGAAGAACCCGGACAAAACGCTGGAAGCGGGCTGCGATATCCTCAAGCAGGCCTTTGCCCGTGCAGCGATCCTCTCCAACGAGAAGTTCCGCGGCGTGCGCCTGTATGTCAGCGAGAATCAGCTGAAGATCACCGCGAACAACCCGGAGCAGGAAGAGGCCGAAGAGATTCTGGATGTCACCTATGCGGCGGGCACCGAAATGGAGATCGGCTTTAACGTCAGCTACGTGCTGGATGTGCTGAATGCGCTGAAGTGCGAAAACGTGCGTATTCTGCTGACCGACTCCGTGTCGAGCGTACAGATTGAAGATGCCGCATCACAGTCGGCAGCCTATGTTGTCATGCCAATGAGACTGTAATGTCGCTCACCCGCCTGTTGATCCGCGACTTTCGCAATATCGAAAGCGCGGATCTTGCTTTATCCTCCGGCTTTAATTTCCTGGTTGGCGCCAACGGCAGTGGCAAAACCAGCGTGCTGGAAGCCATTTATACGCTGGGCCATGGCCGGGCGTTTCGCAGTTTGCAGATTGGCCGCGTCATTCGCCACGAGCAGGAGTCGTTCATCCTGCATGGTCGTTTACAGGGCGAGGATCATGAAACCGCCATCGGGCTGACCAAAGACAAGCATGGCGACAGCAAGGTGCGCATCGACGGCACCGACGGGCACAAAGTCGCCGAGCTGGCGCTGCTGATGCCGATGCAGCTGATCACCCCCGAGGGGTTTACTTTACTCAACGGCGGCCCCAAATACAGAAGAGCCTTCCTCGACTGGGGATGCTTCCATAACGAAGCGGGCTTCTTTACCGCCTGGAGCAACCTTAAGCGGCTGCTCAAGCAGCGCAATGCCGCGCTGCGCCAGGTGACCCGCTACGCCCAACTGCGGGCATGGGACAAAGAGCTGATCCCGCTGGCGGAGCAGATCAGCCGCTGGCGCGCCGAGTACAGCGCCGGGATCGCGCAGGACATGGCGGATACCTGCCAACAGTTTTTACCCGAGTTCTCTCTGAGCTTCTCCTTCCAGCGCGGCTGGGAGAAAGAGACCGACTATGCCGAGGTGCTGGAGCGAAGCTTCGAGCGCGATCGCATGCTGACCTACACCGCGCACGGCCCGCACAAGGCGGATTTCCGCATTCGTGCTGACGGTGCGCCGGTGGAAGATACTTTGTCACGCGGGCAGCTCAAACTCCTGATGTGCGCGCTGCGCCTGGCGCAGGGCGAGTTCTTGACCCGTGAAAGCGGACGACGCTGCCTGTACCTGATTGATGATTTTGCCTCGGAACTTGACGACGCGCGGCGCGGGCTGCTTGCCAGCCGCTTAAAAGCCACGCAGTCGCAGGTTTTCGTCAGCGCCATCAGCGCTGAACACGTAATGGACATGTCGGACAAAAATTCGAAGATGTTCACCGTGGAAAAGGGTAAAATAACGGATTAACCCAAGAATAAATGAGCGAGAAACGTTGATGTCGAATTCTTATGACTCCTCCAGTATCAAAGTCCTGAAAGGGCTGGATGCGGTGCGTAAGCGCCCGGGTATGTATATCGGCGACACGGATGACGGCACCGGTCTGCACCACATGGTATTTGAGGTTGTGGATAACGCTATCGACGAAGCGCTCGCGGGTCACTGTAAAGACATCGTGGTGACCATCCACGCCGACAACTCCGTCTCCGTAACCGATGATGGCCGTGGCATCCCGACCGGTATCCACCCGGAAGAGGGCGTCTCTGCGGCGGAAGTGATCATGACCGTCCTGCACGCAGGCGGTAAGTTCGATGATAACTCCTATAAAGTCTCCGGTGGTCTGCACGGCGTTGGCGTCTCTGTGGTTAACGCCCTGTCGCAGAAGCTGGAACTGCTGATCCGCCGCGAAGGCAAAGTGCATCAGCAAACCTACGTGCACGGCGTACCTCAGGCTCCGCTGGCCGTGACCGGTGAAACTGACGTGACCGGGACTCAGGTCCGTTTCTGGCCAAGCCATGAAACCTTCACCAACGTCACCGAGTTTGAATATGAGATCCTCGCCAAACGTCTGCGCGAGCTGTCATTCCTCAACTCCGGCGTCTCTATCCGCCTGCGCGACAAGCGCGACGGCAAAGAAGACCATTTCCATTACGAAGGTGGGATCAAGGCGTTCGTTGAGTACCTGAACAAGAACAAAACGCCAATTCACCCGAATATCTTCTATTTCTCCACCGAGAAAGACGGTATCGGCGTGGAAGTGGCGCTGCAGTGGAACGACGGTTTCCAGGAAAACATCTACTGCTTTACCAACAACATCCCGCAGCGCGATGGCGGTACGCACCTGGTCGGCTTCCGTACGGCGATGACCCGTACCCTGAACGCCTACATGGATAAAGAAGGCTACAGCAAAAAAGCGAAAGTCAGCGCCACCGGTGACGATGCCCGTGAAGGCCTGATTGCTGTTGTCTCCGTGAAAGTACCGGATCCGAAGTTCTCCTCCCAGACCAAAGATAAGCTGGTCTCTTCAGAGGTGAAATCGGCGGTTGAACAGCAGATGAACGAGCTGCTGAGCGAATACCTGCTGGAAAACCCGTCCGACGCCAAAATCGTGGTCGGCAAAATTATCGATGCGGCGCGTGCCCGTGAAGCGGCGCGTAAAGCCCGTGAGATGACCCGTCGTAAAGGCGCGCTGGATCTGGCTGGCCTGCCGGGCAAACTGGCGGACTGCCAGGAACGCGACCCGGCGCTGTCCGAACTGTACCTCGTGGAAGGGGACTCTGCGGGCGGTTCTGCGAAGCAGGGCCGTAACCGTAAGAACCAGGCGATCCTGCCGCTGAAGGGTAAAATCCTCAACGTTGAGAAGGCGCGCTTCGACAAAATGCTCTCCTCTCAGGAAGTGGCGACGCTGATCACCGCCCTGGGCTGCGGCATTGGCCGTGACGAGTACAACCCGGACAAGCTGCGCTATCACAGCATCATCATCATGACCGATGCGGACGTCGACGGCTCGCACATTCGTACGCTGCTGTTGACCTTCTTCTACCGTCAGATGCCGGAAATCGTTGAGCGTGGTCACGTCTACATTGCCCAGCCGCCGCTGTACAAAGTGAAGAAAGGCAAGCAGGAACAGTACATCAAAGACGACGAGGCGATGGATCAGTACCAGATCGCTATCGCCCTTGACGGTGCGACCCTGCACGCCAACTCAAGCGCCCCGGCGCTGGCGGGTGAACCGCTGGAGCGTCTGGTCTCTGAGTTCAACGCCACCCAGAAGATGATTGGCCGCATGGAGCGTCGCTTCCCGCGCACGCTGCTGAAAGCGCTGGTCTATCAGCCGACGCTGTCCGAAGCTGACCTCAGCAGCGAGCAGGCCGTGACCCGTTGGGTGAACACCCTGGTGACCGATCTGAACGAGAACGAGCAGCACGGCAGCCAGTGGAAGTTCGACGTCAACGAGAACACCGAGCTGCAGCAGTTCGAGCCGGTGATCCGCGTGCGTACCCACGGTGTGGATACCGACTACCCGCTGGATCAGGAGTTTGTGACCGGTGCGGAGTACCGTCGTATCTGTACTCTGGGCGAGAAGCTGCGCGGTCTGATCGAAGACGATGCCTTTATCGAACGCGGCGAACGCCGTCAGCCGGTTGCCAGCTTCGAGCAGGCGCTGGAGTGGCTGGTGAAAGAGTCCCGTCGTGGCCTCTCCATTCAGCGTTATAAAGGTCTGGGCGAGATGAACCCGGATCAGCTGTGGGAAACCACCATGGATCCGGAAAGCCGCCGCATGCTGCGCGTCACCGTTAAAGACGCGATTGCAGCGGACCAGCTGTTCACCACCCTGATGGGCGATGCGGTTGAACCACGTCGTGCCTTTATCGAAGAGAACGCCCTGAAAGCGGCGAACATCGATATCTAAGCCGTTTGTTCCCCCGGTGGCGCTATGCTTACCGGGGCTACAAAATCTGTAGGCCCGGTAAGCGCTAGCGCCGCCGGGCTTTTCTTTTGCCCGCAAAAGAGGAATCCCGCTTCCCCTTTCTATCCCCCTTTTCTTTACTGTTTTTTGAGCGGAATCGCGTTAGCATGAACCCAGACTCATTCCAACCGGGGATCCCATGGCTATCAAACTCATTGCAATCGATATGGACGGCACGCTGCTGCTGCCCGATCACACCATCTCTCCCGCCGTAAAAGACGCGATTGCCGCAGCCCGCGCAAAAGGCGTGAACGTGGTGCTGTGCACCGGTCGCCCGTATGCGGGGGTACATAACTACCTGAAAGAGCTGCACATGAGTGAGCCAGGGGATTACTGCATTACCTACAACGGCGCGCTGGTGCAGAAAGCGGCCGACGGCAGCACGGTGGCGCAAACCGCGCTGAGCTATGACGATTACCGCTATCTGGAACAACTCTCCCGCGACGTGGGCTCGCACTTCCACGCCCTCGACCGCAACACGCTCTATACCGCCAACCGCGACATCAGCTACTACACGGTGCATGAATCCTTCGTCGCCACCATCCCGCTGGTGTTCTGCGAAGCGGATAAGATGGATCCGGCCACCCAGTTCCTGAAAGTGATGATGATTGATGAGCCTGCCATTCTGGATCAAGCCATCGCCCGTATCCCGGCGGAAGTGAAAGAGAAGTACACCGTGCTGAAAAGTGCGCCGTACTTCCTCGAAATCCTCGATAAACGCGTCAATAAAGGCACCGGCGTGAAGTCGCTGGCCGACGCGCTGGGGATCAAACCGGAAGAGATCATGACCCTGGGCGATCAGGAAAACGACATTGCGATGCTGGAATATGCTGGCTTAGGCGTGGCGATGGAAAACGCGATCCCGTCGGTGAAAGAGGTGGCTAACTTCGTCACCAAATCTAACCTCGAAGACGGCGTGGCATACGCTATTGAGAAGTTTGTCCTGAATTAAGACCTGGCAAAATCCACGCTCCACAACCCGCACCCGTTGCGGGTTTTTTTATCCCCACAGGAACCTTTCTTTAACATTCCTTTCACTGATTGTTCTTTTTGTGATCCATATTGTAGTACAACATTATGTGATTGTACTACATTACGACCACGGCAATGACGAATGGCATCACGTTTGTACTGCAAAATTGAGGCGAAATTCAGCGGTCGCGGTAAAGTAGTGATGGACATACAGAGCACAAGGACTCTCCATGACTCTCAATAAAACCGATCGCATCGTCATTACGCTGGGCACCCAGATTGTGGGTGGCAAATACGTTCCCGGCTCGCCGCTGCCCGCAGAGGCGGAGCTGTGTGAGGAGTTTGAAACCTCGCGCAACATCATCCGGGAAGTGTTCCGCTCGCTGATGGCGAAGCGGCTGATTGAAATGAAGCGTTATCGCGGCGCCTTTGTCGCCCCGCGTAACCAGTGGAACTACCTCGATACCGACGTTCTGCAGTGGGTGCTGGAAAACGACTACGACCCACGGCTGATCGGCGCGATGAGCGAGGTGCGAAACCTGGTTGAGCCAGCCATCGCCCGCTGGGCGGCGGAACGCGCAACCTCCGGCGACCTGGCGCAGATTGAGTCGGCCCTGAACGACATGATCGCCAATAACCAGAACCGGGATGCCTTTAACGAGGCGGACATCCGCTACCACGAGGCGGTGCTGCAGTCGGTACATAACCCGGTGTTACAGCAGCTTAGCGTGGCGATCAGCTCGCTACAGCGAGCAGTATTTGAACGAACCTGGATGGGTGATGAGGCCAATATGCCGAAGACGCTCCAGGAACATAAAGCGCTGTTCGATGCGATACGGCATCAGGACAGCGATGCGGCAGAGCAGGCGGCATTAACCATGATCGCCAGCTCAACACGAAGGTTGAAGGAAATCACATGACATCTCGCTACATCGCAATTGACTGGGGATCGACCAATCTGCGCGCCTGGCTCTACCAGGGCGAACAGTGCCTGGAGAGCAGGCAATCCGAAGCAGGCGTCACGCGCCTGAACGGTAAATCCCCCGAGGCGGTGTTAGCAGAGGTGACACAAAACTGGCGCGATGGCGCCACGCCGGTAGTGATGGCGGGAATGGTCGGCAGCAACGTGGGCTGGAAGGTTGCCCCGTACCTGCCGGTTCCTGCCCATTTCTCTGCCATTGGCGAACAGTTAACGTCCGTTGGCGACAATGTCTGGATCATTCCCGGGCTGTGCGTCTCCCGCGACGATAACCACAACGTGATGCGCGGCGAAGAGACTCAGCTGCTCGGCGCGCGCACGCTCTCTCCTTCTTCTGTCTACGTGATGCCCGGTACGCACTGTAAATGGGTGCAGGCCGATGCTCAGCAGATCCAGGATTTTCGCACCGTAATGACCGGCGAATTGCACCATCTGTTGCTTAAGCATTCGCTGGTGGGCGCTGGCTTACCTGAGCAGGATGCCTCCCCCCGAGGCGTTTGCCGCCGGGCTTGAGCGCGGGATCGCTTCCCCCGCCGTTTTGCCGCAGCTTTTTGAGGTTCGCGCCTCGCACGTGTTGGGAACCCTTCCCCGCGAGCAGGTCAGCGAGTTTTTATCGGGCCTGCTGATTGGCGCAGAAGTCGCCTCCCTGAGCGAGCAGTTCGCCGGGCAGCAGTCCATCACCCTCGTCGCGGGTTCCTCGCTGACCTCACGTTATCGCCAGGCGTTCCACGCCATCGGGCGTGACGTGGCGGCGGTGGAGGGCGACACGGCATTTCAGGCTGGAATAAGGAGCATCGCTCATGCAGTGGCAAACTAATCTTCCCCTTATCGCGATCCTGCGCGGCATCACCCCCGACGAGGCCTTAGCCCACGTTGGCGCGGTAATCGACGCCGGATTCGACGCGGTCGAAATCCCGCTCAACTCTCCCGAGTGGGAGAAAAGCATTCCGGCGGTCGTGGATGCCTTTGGCGACAGAGCGCTGATCGGCGCGGGTACCGTGTTACAGCCGGAGCAGGTGGACAGGCTGGCGAAGATGGGCTGCAGGCTCATTGTGACGCCCAATATCAACCCTGAGGTGATCCGCCGCGCGGTGGGCTACGGCATGACCGTCTGCCCGGGATGCGCCACGGCGACAGAAGCCTTTACCGCTCTCGATGCGGGCGCGCAGTCGCTCAAAATTTTCCCGTCGTCGGCCTTTGGCCCGGATTACATCAAAGCGCTGAAGGCGGTCTTACCCGCCAGCGTACCGGTCTTTGCCGTGGGCGGCGTAACGCCAGAAAACCTGGCCCAGTGGATGAAAGCCGGCTGTGTCGGTGCGGGTCTGGGCAGCGATCTCTATCGCGCCGGGCAGTCCGTAGAACGTACCGCCCAGCAGGCAGCGGCATTTGTTAAAGCGTATCGAGAGGCAGTGAAATGAAAATAACCAAACTCACCACGTACCGTTTACCTCCGCGTTGGATGTTCCTGAAAATCGAAACCGACGAAGGGGTGGTTGGCTGGGGCGAACCGGTCATCGAAGGCCGCGCGCGTACCGTCGAAGCGGCAGTGCATGAGCTGGGCGAATACCTGATTGGCCAGGATCCGGCACGCATTAACGACCTGTGGCAGGTGATGTACCGCGCGGGCTTCTACCGCGGCGGCCCGATCATGATGAGCGCCATCGCCGGTATCGACCAGGCGCTGTGGGATATCAAAGGCAAAGTGCTGAATGCCCCGGTCTGGCAGCTGATGGGCGGCCTGGTGCGCGACAAAATCAAAGCCTACAGCTGGGTAGGCGGCGACCGTCCGGCGGAAGTAATTGACGGCATCAACAAGCTGCGCGGCATCGGTTTTGACACCTTTAAGCTCAACGGCTGCGAAGAGATGGGCATTATCGACAACTCGCGTGCGGTTGATCGCGCCGTGAATACCGTGGCGCAGATCCGCGAGGCCTTCGGCAACGAGATTGAATTTGGTCTGGACTTCCACGGCCGCGTCAGCGCGCCAATGGCGAAAGTGCTGATCAAAGAGCTGGAGCAGTATCGTCCGCTGTTTATCGAAGAGCCGGTGCTGGCCGAGCAGGCCGAGTACTACCCGAAACTGGCGGAGCAGACCCATATTCCGCTCGCGGCGGGCGAACGTATGTTCTCACGCTTCGAGTTCAAACGCGTGCTGGAGGCGGGCGGTATTGCGATCCTGCAGCCGGATCTCTCTCACGCGGGCGGCATCACCGAATGCTACAAAATTGCCGGAATGGCGGAAGCTTACGACGTGGCGCTGGCACCGCACTGCCCGCTGGGGCCGATTGCGCTCGCTGCCTGTCTGCACGTGGACTTTGTCTCCCGCAACGCCGTGTTCCAGGAACAGAGCATGGGCATTCACTACAACAAGGGCGCGGAGCTGCTCGACTTTGTGAAGAACAAAGAAGACTTCAGTATGGAAGGCGGTTTCTTCAAACCGTTAACGAAGCCGGGCCTTGGCGTGGAGATCGACGAAGCCAAAGTCATTGAGCTGAGTAAAAATGCGCCGGACTGGCGTAACCCACTGTGGCGTCATGAAGACGGTTCTGTAGCCGAGTGGTAAATGCGCGTCATACTTCGCGCTGGTGATGCGTTGGCTGCGCTTTCTTACCCCGGTCACATACTTTTGTATGCTCCCGGGGATGCGAAAACTTGCCGCCTTCCCCCAGCACGAATTATTTAGCGCATTCTGGTTAAGTTTTTAATTAAAAAAATCAAATACACCCTCTGTAATTTACAGGGCATGGTGAGCGGCTTCGCTATGCCCAAAATCTGGAGACAGATTGCGATGGATATTCCAGTTACTGCTACCAAAACCGGGCGTCGCCGTTACCTGACGCTGATTATGATCTTTATTACCGTGGTCATCTGTTATGTCGACCGCGCCAACCTCGCCGTGGCCTCGGCCCATATTCAGGAAGAGTTTGGTATCACCAAAGCGGAAATGGGCTACGTCTTCTCGGCCTTTGCCTGGCTCTATACGCTGTGCCAGATCCCGGGCGGCTGGTTCCTCGACCGCGTCGGCTCGCGCCTGACCTACTTTATCGCCATTTTCGGCTGGTCCGTGGCGACGCTGTTCCAGGGCTTTGCCACCGGCTTAATGTCGCTGATTGGCCTGCGTGCCATCACCGGTATTTTCGAAGCCCCGGCGTTCCCGACTAACAACCGTATGGTGACCAGCTGGTTCCCGGAGCATGAACGTGCCTCTGCGGTTGGGTTCTATACTTCCGGCCAGTTTGTCGGCCTGGCGTTCCTGACCCCGCTGCTGATCTGGATCCAGGAGCTGCTGAGCTGGCACTGGGTGTTTATCGTCACCGGTGGGATCGGCATCATCTGGTCGCTAATCTGGATTAAGGTTTATCAGCCGCCGCGTCTGACCAAAAGCATCACCAAAGCCGAACTGGACTACATCCGCGACGGCGGCGGTCTGGTGGATGGCGATGCGCCGGTGAAAAAAGAGGCGCGTCAGCCGCTGACTAAAGCCGACTGGAAGCTGGTGTTCCACCGTAAGCTGGTGGGCGTTTACCTGGGCCAGTTTGCCGTCACCTCGACGCTGTGGTTCTTCCTCACCTGGTTCCCGAACTACCTGACCCAGGAGAAAGGCATTACCGCCCTGAAGGCGGGCTTTATGACCACCGTGCCGTTCCTTGCGGCCTTCTTCGGCGTACTGCTCTCCGGCTGGCTGGCGGATAAACTGGTGAAAAAAGGCTACTCCCTGGGTATCGCGCGTAAGACGCCGATCATCTGTGGGCTGCTGATCTCTACCTGCATCATGGGCGCGAACTACACCAACGATCCGGTGTGGATTATGACCCTGATGGCGGTGGCGTTCTTCGGGAATGGCTTCGCCTCTATCACCTGGTCGCTGGTATCGTCCCTGGCGCCGATGCGTCTGATCGGCCTGACCGGCGGGGTGTTTAACTTCGTTGGCGGCCTGGGGGGCATCACCGTGCCGCTGGTGATCGGCTACCTGGCACAGGACTACGGTTTCGGCCCGGCGCTGGTCTATATCTCAGCGGTAGCGCTGATCGGCGCGCTCTCCTACATCCTGCTGGTAGGGGACGTGAAACGGGTAGGCTAATCTCCGGCAATGCTATACCCTGATGCGACATCCGCGCATCAGGGTATCCTCATGAAACAAATCACCTTCGCTCCCCGCAATCACCAGCTCACCAACACCCGCACCTGGACCGCAGACAGCCAGTGGCTGGTCTTTGACGTCCGTCCTTCCGGCGCGTCCTTTACCGGGGAAACCATCGAGCGGGTTAACGTTGAAACGGGCGAGGTGGAGGTGATTTATCGCGCCAGCAACGGCGCGCACGTTGGGGTGGTGACCGTTCACCCTGCGGAAAATAAATATCTCTTTATCCACGGCCCGCAAAATCCCGATGCCCACTGGCAGTACGATTTTCACCACCGTCAGGGGGGTGATTGCCGCACAGGGGCAGATAAATAATCTCGATGCGATGGATATCACCGCGCCCTTCACCCCCGGCGCGCTGCGCGGCGGCAGCCATGTCCATGTGTATAGCCCGGACGGGCAGTTCGTCAGCTTTACCTATAACGACCACGTGCTGCACGAGTACGATCCAGCGCTCGATTTACGTAACGTGGGCGTGGCCGCGCCATTCGGTCCGGTGAACCCGCAGGGCGATCACCCGCGCAACTATGGCGGCACGCACTGGAGCGTGCTGGTCAGCCGCACCACTCCGACGCCAAAACCGGGCAGCGATGAGATCAACCGCGCTTATGAAGAGGGCTGGGTCGGCAACGACAGGCTGGCCTTTATCGGCGATACCCTTTCCGCTAACGGTGAAAAAGTGCCGGAGCTGTTTATCGTGGATCTGCCGAAAGACGAGCAGGGCTGGAAACAGGCCGGCGATTTACCGCTTCAGGGCACGGCGGATCGTATGCCCGCTCCGCCTGACGGCGTGGTGCAGCGCCGCTTAACCTTTACCCATAACCACCGTTATCCGGGTCTGGTGAACGTGCCGCGCCACTGGGTACGCAGCAACCCGCAGGCAACGCACATCGCGTGCCTGATGCGTGATGATAACGGCGTAGTGCAGCTGTGGCTGATCGCCCCGGAAGGGGGAGAGCCGCGTCAGCTCACGCATAATAAAAGCGATATTCAGTCAGCGTTTAACTGGCATCCGGCGGGCCATTCGCTGGGGTTTGTGCTGGAGGAGCGTATTGCTCAGTGTGATGTCGCCACAGGCGCGGTGACGTTTTTGACGTCCGATCACGGCAACCCGCCGTCGGGGGATGCGGTGGTTTACTCGCCTGACGGGCGCTATCTGGCCTGGATGGAGGAGGTCGGCGGCTTCCGTCAGATTTGGGTGACAGAAACCGGGTGCTAATCAGCGAGAGGGCATGGCAGCGGGCGGGATGACGGCGTTGGTCGCCAGCGTCTTCTCCTCGCTTTGCTCTACGCGGGAGCGAACGGATTTATCCTTGCGGAAGAGATCCCACGGCAGCAGCAGGGTATCGACAACAGCAGTAAACGGCATATCCAGCACCACCAGGGATTTAGTGCCCCAGTTGGTGTCGTCATCTCCCAGCATGTTCGCGCTGGCGCGCGTGCCGGGATAGGTTCCTTCTTTACCGCCGGTGTGAGACATCACGCTCGAACATCCGCAAAGCACAATCACCGCGCTGAACATCGTCAGCTTTATCAGAACATTTTTCATTATCAGTCAGTCATCATCAATGGCCTGCAACAGACCCGCAACCGGGTTTATAACGGGCCATTGTCAAAATGAATAGTTGAAAAGTACCGCTCTGTGGCACCTATCGCATTTTAACCTTACGTGCTGTAGTCCCAGTCTATTCCAGTACCCGCAAAGTGCAAAAAATTCTCGCTGCGTTGCTCTTGAAAAGAACGGAAGCAGACCCATTTTAAGAGTGTATCAATGAACAAACGTGCCTGAGGGGCGTTTGGGATACCCCAGCCTGTCCACCGTGGAAGGCGACAATTCTTGCTGATTTCAGGAGTTTTAACTGTATGCGTAACTTTGATCTTTCTCCGCTTTATCGTTCAGCCATTGGCTTCGATCGTCTGTTCAATCATTTAGAAAACAACCAAAGCCAGAGCAACGGCTACCCTCCTTACAATGTTGAATTGGTTGACGAAAACCACTATCGCATCGCGATTGCCGTGGCCGGTTTTGCTGAAAGCGAACTGGAGATCACCGCGCAGGACAACCTGCTGGTGGTGAAAGGCGCTCATGCGGGCGAGCAGAAAGAACGTACCTACCTCTATCAGGGCATCGCGGAACGTAACTTTGAACGCAAGTTCCAGTTAGCTGAGAACATTCACGTTCACGGCGCGAACCTGGTCAACGGCCTGCTGTATATCGATCTGGAACGTGTGATCCCGGAAGCGAAAAAACCGCGCCGTATTGAAATTAATTAATTGATCGGGTCGCTGTGGCGGCCCAAACCTGAATGCTTGCCGATATCGGGAGCATATGTGAATCCATCAGGATTTGCAGGAATAACCGCGCACAAAATTAACCTGTGCCGAACTCGCTTCTCAGAAGGAGAACTACCATGCGTAATTACGACTTATCCCCACTCCTGCGTCAGTGGATCGGTTTTGACAAACTGGCTAACGCGCTGCAAAGCACCACCGAAAGCCAGACCTTCCCGCCGTACAACATCGAAAAGAGCGACGATAACCACTATCGCATTACGCTCGCGGTGGCGGGATTCAGCCAGCAGAACCTCGATATCCAGCTGGAAGGCACGCGCCTGACGGTGAAAGGCACGCCGGAAAAACCGGAGACCGAAACCAAATGGCTGCACCAGGGGCTGGTCACTCAGCCGTTCAGCCTGAGCTTTACCCTTGCTGAACATATGGAAGTGACGGGCGCCACCTTCACCAACGGGCTGCTGCATATCGACATCACCCGCAACGTGCCGGAAGAGATTGCTCCGCAGCGGATCGCCATCAGCGAACGCCCGGCGTTGAATAGCTAATGCCATCATGTCGGGTGGCGCTACGCTTACCCGACCTACATAGCTAATACGGGTTTGTGCGGCCTGATGCCCTCACCCCGACCCTCTCCCACAGGGAGAGGGCGCACACACTAAAAACGGTCACCTTCGGGTGACCGTTTTGCTTTTACCTCGGCTTTTTTTGTGCGCCATCGCCCATACAACCCGCCTGCGCTCTGCGAAAATCCCTGCTAATAATAATGTTATTCACAGGGATGCCGTCATGAGTGATATAGCGTTAACGGTCAGTATTCTGGCGTTGGTTGCGGTAGTCGGGCTGTGGATAGGCAATATCAAAATCCGCGGGGTCGGGTTTGGCATTGGCGGCGTGCTGTTTGGCGGGATATTTGTCGGCCACTTTGCCGACCAGCTGGGCATCACGCTCAGCGCCCAAATGCTGCATTTCATTCAGGAATTTGGCCTGATCCTCTTTGTGTACACCATCGGCATTCAGGTTGGGCCCGGCTTTTTCGCCTCGCTGCGCGTCTCGGGTCTGCGTCTCAACCTCTTTGCGATGGGGATTGTGGTAATGGGCGGGCTGGTCACCGCCCTGCTGCATAAGCTCTTTGCCATCCCGCTGCCGGTGGTGCTGGGCATTTTCTCCGGGGCGGTCACCAACACCCCCGCGCTGGGGGCCGGGCAGCAAATTCTGCGCGATCTGGGTATCGAGCCCGGCATCGTGGATCAGATGGGCATGAGCTACGCCATGGCCTACCCGTTCGGCATCTGCGGCATTCTGCTCACCATGTGGCTGATGCGCGTTCTGTTTCGCATTAACGTGGAGCAAGAGGCGCAGCAGCACGAATCCACCCTCACCCAGGGTCAGGCGCTGATTAAAACCATCAACATCCGCGTCGACAACCCCAATCTCAACAACCTGGCGATTCAGGATGTGCCGATCCTCAACAGCGCCAACATTATCTGTTCCCGCCTGAAGCGCGAGCAGACCCTGATGGTGCCGCTGCCCGGGACGGTGATCCAGACCGGCGACCTGCTGCACCTCGTCGGCCAGCCGGCGGACCTGAACAACGCCCGGCTGGTGATCGGCCAGGAGGTCGACACTTCGCTCTCCACCCGCGGTACCGATATGCGCGTCGAGCGGGTGGTGGTCACCAACGAGCAGGTATTAGGCAAGAAAATCCGCGAACTGCAGGCTAAAGAGCGTTATGACGTGGTGATCTCGCGTCTGAACCGTGCCGGGATAGAGTTGGTGGCCAGTCCGGATGCCAGCCTGCAGTTTGGCGATATCCTCAACCTGGTCGGGCGTCCGGCCTCCATCGACGCCGTCGCCAATATCGTGGGCAACGCGCAGCAAAAACTGCAGCAGGTGCAGATGCTGCCGGTGTTTATCGGCATTGGTCTTGGCGTCCTGCTCGGCTCCATCCCGCTGTACGTGCCGGGGTTCCCGGTGGCGCTCAAGCTGGGGCTGGCGGGCGGGCCGCTGATTATGGCCCTGATCCTCGGGCGTATCGGCTGCGTGGGTAAGCTCTACTGGTTTATGCCCCCGAGCGCTAACCTCGCCCTGCGCGAGCTGGGGATTGTCCTGTTTCTGGCGGTGGTGGGGCTGAAATCGGGTGGGGATTTCGTCCAGACGCTGGCGCGCGGCGACGGCGTCAGCTGGATTGGCTACGGCATCCTCATTACCGCCGTTCCGCTGATCACCATGGGCATTCTGGCGCGGCTGTTGGCGAAGATGAACTATTTAACCCTGTGCGGCATGCTGGCCGGTTCGATGACCGATCCTCCGGCGCTGGCCTTTGCCAACAACCTGCACGCCACCAGCGGTGCGGCGGCGCTCTCCTACGCTACTGTCTATCCGCTGGTGATGTTTATGCGCATCATCACACCGCAATTGCTGGCGGTGCTGTTCTGGGGGATGGGTTAAACCTCTAACCCTAATCTGGCGAACTGCTCTGCCGGGGCGTCGCTCTCACGTAGCAGACGCACCAGCAGGGCGATCATCCGCGCTTCGATGGCCTTATCTTCAATCGGGCAATGCTGGTGCGGATCGGTATGTAAATCGAACAGCAGATGGCCCACGCGATTCACCCCCGGGTATTTTTCCTGCGCCGGAATACGCAGCGTTTTAACCCCTTTAGTAAAGCGGAAGGGCGGTGCCAGGGCGATTGACTCCAGCTCCTCCGGGGTAAAGCGGGTATTCATCTTGATCGGCATCAGGGTGTAGTTGGCGATGTCATTTTCCCGCCCGGGCAGCGCGGCGCGCATATAGACATAGCGCCCGTCCGTGACGTTGACATGGCCGCTGAAGACCCCGAACAGCGCCGCGTCACGCACCGGGGTGTCGTCCTCAAGAATGCGGGCTAACGGCTTGCCCTGGACGTCGGGCGGGATAGGCTGGTTGAAGAACTCCAGCAGCGTGGGCGCCCAGTCAATCATCTGCACCAGCGCATCGCGCTGCACCCCCTGATGGGCGCTGCGCGGATCCCAGATAAACAGCGGGTTATTCGCCACCTCGTTGTAATAGGGCATCTGGTTTTTCGCCCACCAGCCATGCTCCCCGAGCAGAAAGCCGTGATCGGTGCCGACAATCAACATCGTATCGCGCCACAGATCGTGGCGGTCCATCAGGTCGAGAATCCGGCCGAGGTTGCGATCGCACATGGAGACCAGGGCGCGATAGCGGCAGCGAATATGCTCTATCGCCTCCGGGCTCTCCTCCACCTTGCCGCGCGGCCAGTCGTAGTGCGGCCCGTCCCAGGGATCCTGATATAACGCGAGATATTCCTCGGTGGTGTAAAACGGCTCGTGCGGGTCGAAGGTCTCTACCTGCAACAGCCAGCTGTCCTGCTGATGGTTCTTGTCGATAAATTCGCACCCGGCGTTAAAGACCCGGGTTTGCGGGAAGTCCGCCTCCTGCTGAATGTAGCCGCGGTTAACCCAGTCGTGCCGCCAGAGTCCCGAGACCCCACCGCCGGTTTGCTTCTGCGGCACCCGCAGCACCTCCGGAATTGCGGGGTCGGCGACGCTGGCCTTCCAGTGATCCCCCTCCTGGCCGCGGATTATTTCCCATGAGCTGTAGCGATTGTGGTAGTTGCCGCCGCCGTCCTCCCAGTAGTGCAGATGGTCGCTGATCAGGTGGGTATAAACGCCCGCTTTTTTCAGCAGCTCCGGCATGGAGTCGTCGAACGGCTCCAGCGGCCCCCACTCCCGGTGCAAAAAATTGTACCGGCCGGTGTGCAGCTCCCGGCGGGCGGGCATGCAGGGCATGCTGCCGACATAGCTGTTGTTGAAGGTGGCGCAGCGGGCCGCCAGGCGCTGGAAGTTGGGCGCCTGAGTGATCATATCCCCGTAAGGCGGCAGATAGTGTTTATTCAGGCTGTCGAAGAGCAGAATGATGGCTTTCATCGTCGCTCCTTAACGGGCCTGAATCAGGTGCGGGAAATGCTCTTCAATCACCGCGTAGATCTGCTTCCCGATGGTCTCTCCGTCCATAATATTTTCGATGGGGATCAGATACTGTCCGTGGCGCGGATCGAGGCTCACCACATCAATCAGCTTTTTCGAAATGGCGTAGATATCCGCCCATTCGGTAAATCCGCCGACCTCGCCCGCGGCGGTATGCTCCATGTCGAAATCAATGTCATATTTCGCTAAGGCTTTTTTCACCACCGTCTGCAACATCACGCTACTGCCGACACCGTAGCCGCAAACAAACAGAATATTAATTTTGTCTTTCATGACGATATCCTTTTCACAATGAGATGATTTAGCCCGCGTAAGGCCCGAGATGGAACGTTGAGGCAATAAACTTAAGCACTTCACAAATGGCGGGCCATAAAGTCGCCCAGTCGAAAATACCGGTCCAGCCCACCCCTTCGGCTGCCAGCCCGGTTAAGGGAATAGCCCACACGGTGCCGAAGGTTTGAATAATCCCCAGCAGGAAAGTACAAATAATCACGGCGCGATAACCGCCCAGCCGGTTGGCTAATACTCCAATCGGGCCGCCGGAGAAAAATAACGGCACAAAACCGGGGAGCACCATAATAGGGCTGTGGGTAATAAGCAGAATGCCCATCGAGAAAATCGTGCCGAAGGTACAGAAGATAAAACCAAGAGTGGCGGCATTTGGGGAGAAAGGTAATAAGGCTGCGACATCGACGGCGGGAATCGCGTTCGGGATTAAACGATCCTGCCAGCCTTTAAAGGAGGCATTAATTTCCCCGACCATCATGCGCACTCCCTGTAACAGAATCACCATATACATGGAGAACTGCAGGCCGAGGTTAATAATGTAGATATACCAGGGCTTCCCTTTTGCCATGGCCTGAACGTTATCAATGCCGGTGGTCAGTAAGAACCCGCCGACGAACAGGGTCATCACGATGGCGATGGAGGTGACGTTATGGTTAAAAATCGCCAGCCAGCCGGGCAGCTTCATGTTCTCGGCATCCTGCTTCTCGGCGTCGCCAAACAGGTGGGCGAATTTCGAGAAAAACCAGATCCCCAGCATCTGGTTATGGGCGATGGTAAAGCCTGCATTATTGGTGATTTTAGCGACCGGTTTGGCAATAAGGGTGGTGGCAAACGCCCAGAACAGACCGGTTAAGATCCCGGCGATAATAATTGACGGCACCCAGCCAAAGCCCAGCCAGAAGACAATCAGCCACAGCACCGCCTGGGAGTGTGACACTCCGGTATTGCCGGTGAGGAAAATGCCTTTCACCTTTGTATAGCGGCCAAACAGGACCAGCAGCAGGTTGGTGAAAAAGGCCAGGACAAACACATAGCCTACAAAACCGAAGTTATCCCCGAGCGCGATCTGGGTTGCCGCTTTCATGGCATAGGAATCCATTAAATAACCATGGATGCCATAAGACTTGCTCACCGCATCAGCGACGGGTTTAAAGGTGGCCGAAAACTGAAACCCGCCGAAGAGCACCATCATTAATCCCACCATGGCGCTCACCATACCGGTAATAATTTTAATCGGTGATTTTTTATCGAGGGCATAACCCAGTCCCACCAGTAATCCAATTAAAATAGCGGGTTCGGTTAGAAAAGATTGTATTACTGAAATAAAGTCAGAAAACATAATGCAGTCAACCTCCGTGATATTCGCTTGCGGATAAATAAAATCCAGCTGAGTATGGCTTCTTATTTATTAACGGAACGGCTAATACTTTATTTGGTAAGATATTTTGAAAGCGAAACCACTTTAATAATCAAATTTGGTCATTAGAAGATTGATTGTGATTTTTTGTGATTCTATTTGCAAAATTAATAAAGTATTGGCTTCGATGATTCAAAGCCTTATTTGATAAATTTAATATATATAAAATGGTCTGGTGAATGAAGGTTTCTGTCATTATTAGTAAGTTAAATATATCAGCGCTCGATATTCTGCTTTTAATTATTGATATAAGGCTTATTAAAGTAAGGCGTTAAATAAGTTAATGGCAACTATTTTATTTTGTGGCGTTAGCCACATATTTAATTCAAGTCGAGGTATAAGTTTGGTTTTGCACCACTCAGTAAGTCTCTCTCTACATTAAGCAAAGGACTGAAAAATGAACGCAACCTATACTGTAAAACTTAACCCCTACGATAAAAATAAACTCAGCGCATTAATTACCATTGAGAGTCCGGAAGCGGTAAGGTTTGACTACACCGTCCAGGGTAAAACTGCGAACACCAGCTTTCATTACGGCACCGAGCAATACAGCGTTAATCCAGAAATTACCGTGGTAGGTTTGTATGCCAATTATTCCAATAACGTTACCCTGAATCTTTACACCGGGAACAATGCCGCCGAAACCTTTCTGATAACGATATCAACGCAGGGGCAGGACTATGGTGATGTTCCCCTGGCGCTGACGATCAATATTGCTGACGGCGCGATGGCAGAGAGTACCTTAGGGCAGGGTTGGTTTGTCACCAGCGCGTGGAATGGCTATGACATCAATGGCGATCTGCGCATTACCGGCCTGTTTCCGTGGATGTACGGCAACTTAAAAATCATCGAAAACGCGCTCTGGTCAGCCGAAGCCAGCGAAACCTGGGATCCGGACAAGCATGCCTTCGCGCCAACGTTATACCGCTTTAACCTCGCCGGTAAGATCGCACAAACCTACACCGCGCCTGCCGGGTATGGTTTTCATCACGACATCACTACCGACGGGAAAGGCACTCTCTGGGTGTTAGGCTCCCTGCTGGATGGCTGGAGTGACGAGCAAAAGCTGGAGAGCATCCTCTATAAATACGACATCGCCAGTGGGGCGTTGCTCTGGCAGCGTGATTACTCCCGGGAATTTATGGGTGCCACGGTGCTGGACAATACCGACACCAACGACGTGCATTTCAACAGCCTGGAGTATGTCGCCGAGACCGGACAGCTGATGGTCAATTCCCGCTCCAGCTGTACCGTGCTGGGGCTTAATAGCGAGTCCGGGGATCCGGAGTGGATTATCGATAACCCGGCCTTTCCCGTGCTGAATAGCACCCTGAATCTGCAGGTGGTGGATGCAGATAATTTCAGCTATCCCAACGGTGAGCATGCCGTGTTTGTGACGCATAACAGCCGGTACCAGGCGTGGCGGGGTAACAACAGGTTCGTTGTCTCCCTGTTCAATAACAACTCGTGCGCAGATGAACAGGGTAATGAGCTGGTCCGTACGATTGAATCGGATCCAGTAACCTATACCGCCGCCGCACTGGATTCTTTACCCACTATTCTTGCCATCGATTTAACCGCCGCGACGGTTCAGCGTCTGGATCAGTTTCATTTCCCCGACCAGCGCAGCGAGCTCACGTCATCGGTATTTGATGTCGGGAATGAGTATTACAATGTCTATTTCGGTGCCGAACAATCCTTCTTCGTTTTTGATACCGATAATAATATCGGGGTATCGATTTACGATATTGATACCGGCTTAGGCTATCGCGGCAGAATATTCACTTACGATGAACTGCGTTCGTTAATTTAAAAATATCCTCAGCGGCAAGTTACGGCCTCGTGTTACTTGCCGCTTTTACACTGCCTGTAAATTGTTCCCCTGGCTGGATTTATACTGGAGCCACCGCCGGATCCGGCGGGTGGGAATTACTCCCCCGGATACGCTACTATTGCCGCAGTTTTGTACACCGGACAGTCAGACAGGAGACGTCATGAAAATTTCCCGCCTCGGCGAAGCGCCGGATTATCGCTTCTCGCTGGCCAACGAGCGTACCTTTCTGGCGTGGATCCGCACCGCGCTGGGCTTTCTGGCGGCCGGTGTCGGCCTTGACCAGCTGGCCCCCGATTTTGCCACGCCGGCGATCCGCCAGCTGCTGGCGCTGCTGCTGTGCCTCTTTTCCGGCGGGCTGGCGATCTACGGCTACCTGCGCTGGCTGCGCAATGAAAAGGCGATGCGCCTGAAAGAAGATCTGCCCTACACCCGCAGCCTGCTGATGGTCAGCCTGATCCTGATGATAGTGGCGGTGATTGTGATGGGGCTGGTGCTGTATGGCGGATAACCGCAAGGCGCGCCGTCTGGCCGATCCCGGGCTGCAGCCGGAGCGCACCTCGCTTGCATGGCTGCGCACCCTGTTTGGCTACGGCGCGTTGATGGTGCTGGCGGTCAGGCACAACTGGCAGCAGGCGGGCCCGCTGTTCTGGGTGGCGCTGGGAGTGCTGGCGATGGTGGCGCTGATCCTCTGGCACTACACCCGCAACCGCGCCCGGATGGACGTTTCGCTGTACGACTTTTCAGCATCCCGACCGGTGCGTATTAAATTTTTGATCTCCCTCGCAGTGTTCTCCCTCGCATTACTGTTTGCTGCTAGTCACGTTCACCATCTCATTATTTTTATCAGGGATTTTGCATGACAGGATGTCAGGTCATGGCCAAGCCGGCCAGTTCACGTTGCAATCTCAACTGTCACTACTGTTTTTATATCGATAAACTCCAGCAGCCGATCATGGATGACGCCACGCTGGAGACCTTCATTCAGCAGCATATCGCCGCCCAGCCCGGGCCGGAGGTGCAGTTTGCCTGGCAGGGTGGAGAGCCGACGCTCTGCGGACTGGATTTCTTCCGCCGCGTCGCGGCGCTGCAGCACCGCTATGGCGGGGGAAAGCGCATCACCAATGCTTTTCAGACCAACGGGATCCTGCTTAACGATGCCTGGTGTCGGTTCTTTCGCGAGTCGGGCTGGCTGGTGGGGATCTCTCTGGATGGCCCGGCGGCGCTGCATGATGCGTACCGCGTCAGTCGCAGCGGCAATCCCACCCATCACAAGGTGCTGGCGGCAATTGAAAAGCTGCGCGCCCATCAGGTGTCGTTTAACCTGCTGACGGTTGTTAATCGGCAGAACAGCCGCCAGCCGGAGCGCATATATCGCTATCTGCGCGCGCTGGGCACCCCGTATCTGCAGTTTCTTCCCCTGCAGGAGCATGATAACCCGGAATCGGTCAGCGATGAGCAGTGGGGGGGCGTTTCTGTCGACGGTGTTTGACGTCTGGGTGCGGGAGGATATTGGTCGCGTCTATGTGCAGCTCTTTGACTCAACGCTGGGGGTGTGGTGCGGCTATCCGTCGCAGATGTGCTCCCTTGCCGCCACCTGCGGTCACGCCTTTGCGCTGGAGGCCAATGGCGATCTCTTCCAGTGCGATCACTACGTCTGGCCGGATTACCGGCTGGGCAACATCCATCAGACGCCGCTGGCAGAGCTGAATCAGAGCGAGGCGGCCATCGCCTTTGGTCTGCGCAAGCAAACGGCGTTATCTGACGAGTGCCAGGCCTGCCCGATGCGTCACCTGTGTAACGGCGACTGCCCTAAACACCGGGTGGAGGGCAAAAGCGTGCTCTGTGCAGGGTATCAGGCCTTTTTCCGCCACTCCGCCCCGCATATGCGGGTGATGCGCGATTTAATCCGCCATCACCGCTCGCCTGTCGAGCTGATGGCCCTGCTTCAGCAGAGCCACCGGGCAAGTTAACGCCCTTTCGCCAGGTACTTCGCCATCTCCTCGTCCGGCACCATCCCGCCGCCGGTGGCCCACACCAGGTGAGTGGCGTTCTCCAGCGGATAGTGACCGGAGGCGGCGAGGCGCACCGGGCCGGCCATGCCCGCCAGCGCAGACGGCTCAAGGCGGATGTTCTCCTCCTGCGCCAGCCAGCCCAGCATGTCGTACATGCTCTGATCGGAGAGGGTGTAGAACCCGTCGAGCAGGCGCTCCATCGCGCGGCCGACAAAGCCGGAGGCGCGGCCTACCGCCAGACCGTCCGCCGCGGTGAGGTTATCGATCCCCAGATCCTGCACCGCAATCTCATCGTGCAGACCGGTATAGACCCCCAGCAGCATGCACGGGGAGTGGGTCGGTTCGGCAAAGATACAGTGAACATGATCGCCAAAGGCCAGCTTCAGCCCAAACGCCACTCCGCCAGGGCCACCGCCCACGCCGCACGGCAGATAGACAAACAGGGGATGATCCGCATCCACCACCCGGCCCTGTTCGGCAAACTGCGCTTTCAGGCGCTCGCCTGCCACGGCATAGCCTAAGAACAGGGTGCGGGAGTTTTCATCGTCGATAAAGAAGCAGTTCGGATCGTTTTCCGCCGCTTTGCGCCCTTGCTCCACCGCCACGCCGTAATCCTGTTCGTATTCCACCACCGTCACGCCGTGGCTGCGGAGTTTAGCCTTCTTCCACTCGCGGGCGTCGGCGGACATGTGCACCGTCACCTTAAAGCCGATGCGCGCGCTCATGATGCCAATGGACATCCCGAGGTTGCCGGTCGACCCCACGGCGATGCTGTACTGGCTGAAGAAGTCCTTGAAGCGCGGTTCCAGCAGGATGCTGTAATCGTCGTCAACGCTGAGCAGCCCGGCGGCCAGCGCCAGTTTTTCGGCGTGGGTCAGCACTTCATAGATCCCGCCGCGGGCTTTAATCGAGCCGGAGATGGGCAGATGGCTGTCTTTTTTCAGCAGCAGAGTGCCCGGAATGGTCGCGCCAGACTCTTTCTCCAGCCGTTTCTGCATCAATGGAATGGCGACCAGCTCAGATTCGATAATCCCCTGAGTGGCCGCCGTTTCCGGAAAGGCTCTGGCGAGGTAAGGCGCAAAGCGGTTCAGGCGCGCCCGGGCATCCTCCACGTCGGCGTCGGTCAGCCCGACATACGGCAGGCCAGCGGCCAGGGTGGTGGCTTTCGGGTTAAGCCAGGTGGTTTCTTTCAGGGCGATCAGATCCTCCACCAGAGGATACTGTGCGATTAAGGTGGTGATGTTTGCGTTTTCCATAAGAGATCTCTTCGCGCTAGATAATGAAAGAAAGCAGGAAGGTGCCGCCGAGTGCAAGCACCGAGGCGATAAATGTCGCCGTTGTATAGTATTTGAAGGTCTCATTCAGGCTGGCACCGCAGTACTGCTTCACCAGCCAGAAGAGGGAATCGGTAACGATCGTGCAGCCAATGGCGCCGGAACCGATGGCAATGGTGATGATCTCCGGGCTGACGTTGGGGTAGAGCGGCAGCATCGGGGCGACGATCGCCGTCGCGCCCATCATCGCCACGGTGGCAGACCCCACCGCCGCGTGCAGGATCAGCGCCACCAGCCAGGCGAGCAGGATCGGATGCATATGCAGGTTCGAGAGAATGTGTGCCAGCGTATCGGCCAGACCGCTGGTCTTAAGGATGGCGTTAAAGGCCCCGCCCGCGCCGATAATCAGCAGAATATTGGCGATCGAGCCAAACCCGTGCTCGGTATGGGTCAGCAGCGTCGCCATGCCCATCTTCTGACGTAACCCCAGCAGGTAATAGGCCACAAACACCGCAATAAACATCGCCGTGATCGGGTTGCCGATAAACTCCAGCAGCGTATACAGGGTGCCGGTTTTCACCATGTTCAGCTCGGCCACGGTTTTCACCAGCATCAGGCCGATAGGCAGCAGGACGGTAAACAGCGTGGCGCCCAGCGACGGCAGGGTATGTTCTTCCCGCACCCTGAGGTCAGAAAACTCCGCCGGTACCGCCTTGAACGGCAGACGGTTCCCCAGCAGCTTCAGGAACAGCGGGCCGCCAATCAGGGAGGCCATCAGCCCCACCAGCAGGCCATATACAATCACCGTTCCGACGTCGGCTCCCAGCTTGTTGGTGACAAACAGCGCCGCCGGGTGCGGTGGCACCACGCAGTGCACCGCCATCAGGGCGGTACAGAGCGGGATCGCCAGCTTCAGCAGCGAAGTGTGGGTCTTTTTGGCGATGGAGAAGGCCAGCGGGATCAGCAGCACCACGCCCACCTCGACAAACAGGGTAATGCCGCAAATCATCCCCACCAGCACCATAATCACGTCGGCTGAGAGCCAGCGGCAGCGCTGCAGCGTGATGCCGATGCGTTCAGCCGCGCCGGACACCTCCATCATTTTGCCCAGAATGGTGCCGAGGCCAATCACCGCCGCCAGGAAGCCCAGCGTACCGCCGATGCCGCTCTCAATGGCATTCACCATATCCAGCGGGCTCATCCCCATCAGGGTGCCGACGAAAAAGCTCGCCAGCAGCAACGCCAGGAACGGATGAAACTTCAGTTTTACGATGGTAAACACAATCAGCACAATGCTTGCCAGCAGCGTGGCTACAACCCAGACCGGAGATCCCATATCTCACCTCACCCTCAAATTAGCTGCGGGTATTGGACGAAAAAACCGCTCCGGCTGACAAACGATATAAATTGCCGTTCACATGAGCCTGATTGGATCAACTGAGTGACAACCCTCTAAAAAAAGCACTATTCCCGCCATTGGTTCACCTTTCTTCATCTTTAACCGCTATTCTGGGCGCAGAACAGAGGCGAATAAGGGCAGGCAATGAACGAGGGGAGTGAGGCGAGAAATCGCTTACTGAACGGCTGGCAACTGTCGAAGATGCACACCTTTGAGGTGGCGGCGCGTCACGAGTCGTTTGCGCTGGCGGCGGAGGAGCTGTCGCTCAGCCCGAGTGCGGTGAGCCACAGGATCAACCTGCTGGAAGAGGAGCTGGGGATCGCGCTTTTCGTCCGCTCGCACCGTAAAGTGGAGCTGACCCCGGAGGGCAAACGCGTTTACTGGACCCTGAAATCGTCGCTGGATACGCTGAATCAGGAGATCCTCGACATCAAAAACCAGGCCTTATCCGGCACCCTGACCGTCTACTCGCGTCCGTCGATTGCGCAGTGCTGGCTGGTGCCGATGCTGGGGGACTTCACCCGCCGCTATCCGTCGATTTCCCTCACCGTTTTGACCGGCAATGATTACGTCAATATGCAGCGAACCGGCGTCGATCTGGCGCTCTATTTCGACGATATGCCGCCGACCCAGCTCTCTCACCATTTTTTGATGGACGAGGCGATCCTGCCGGTCTGCTCCCCCGGGTACGCCCGGGAGCATCAGCTGCTCGCCAGCCCGGATAACCTGCGCCACTGCACCCTGCTGCACGACCGGCAGGCCTGGAGCAACGACTCCGGTACCGACGAGTGGTTTAGCTGGGCGCAGCATTTTGCGGTGGATTTGCCGCCATCCTCGGGAATAGGGTTCGATCGTTCCGATTTAGCGGTGATTGCGGCGATAAATCATGTTGGGGTGGCGATGGGGCGCAAACGGCTGGTGCAGAAGCGGCTCGATCGCGGGGAGCTGATTGCGCCCTTTGGCGAGAAGACGCTGAAATGCCACCAGCACTACTACGTTTCGACCCTTTCAGGACGCCAGTGGCCAAAGATTGATGCCTTTATTCACTGGCTCAGGGAAAGAGTAACCTGATCAGACCGCCTGCTCGTGGTGCGAGGCGCGGGAGGCCAGCGGCAGCCAGCAGAGCACAATCAGCAGACCCATTAAAGTCATCAGCAGCCCGAGGCTCGCCTGGCCGTTTTGCGGCATCATCGCCGAGAGCCAGGCCAGCGCGCCGGAGCCAATATTCTGCAGGCCTCCCACCAGCGCCCCGGCGGTGCCGGCGAGGAACGGGAAGGGCTCCATCGCGCCGCTGGTCGCCAGCGGGAACAGCATCCCCGCGCCAAAGAAGAACAGCGCGGCCGGGATCAGCAGGGTCCAGACGTTCATCACCCCGAACAGCCCCGGGATCCACATCATCAGCCCTGCCAGCAGGCAGCTCACCACCGACTGCCACATCAGGGTGGTAAAGCGTTTATTGGCGCGTCCGGCAAACCAGGCGCCGAAAAACGCCGCCGGGATCGGCAGGATAAACAGAATACTCACCACCATGCTGCTGAGGCCCAGCCCGGCGCCCAACAGCACGCCAGAGCTGGCTTCGAACACCGCGATACCCGCCAGTCCACCCACCAGCATCAGCACGTAGCAGTTAAAGGCTCCGTTGCCGAAGAGGATTTTGTAGCTGGTGAGCAGTCTGGTGCGCGGCGCGTCCTGGGGGCGGGTTTCCGGCATCCAGCGCGCCATGCTGAAGGTGACGATAACGCACAGCACCAGCAGGAAGCCGTAGCAGGCCCGCCATGACCACATGGTGTCCAGCAGGCCACCAATCAGCGGGGCCAGCAGCGGGCTGACCAGAATGCCCATGTTCAGCAGGCTGTTAGCATGGCGCAGCTGGGTGCCCTGATACATATCGCGCGGCAACGTGCGGGCCATCACCCCACCGACGCCGGTGCCGACGCCCTGCAACGCGCTGGCGGCGATCAGCACGCTCAGGCTGTGGGTGGTCATGGCAATTACCGTGGCGATCATAAAAATCGTCATCCCGACCAGGATCACCGGACGGCGGCCAACGCGATCCGAGAGCGGGCCGTAGAACAGCTGCGAGACGCCGTAGGTCAGCAGATACGCGCCCATCACGCTCTGCACCGCGCCTTCACGGACGTTGAGTTCCTTCGCCATATCCGCAATGGCCGGGATATAGATGGTTTGCGCCATCTGACCGACGGCGACCAGCAATACCAACATCAAGAGTAAATTAACGTTCCGCTGTCTTTTCATGTCGCTGAATAATTTTGCCAAAAGTGATAAATGAAGAGTAAGTGACTACGCATTCCCATAAATGCGCGAGGAATCTACCACAGGAAAATGACAAATTGAGCATTGCCGCGATGAATGGAGAAGCGGAAAAAGGCAGGATTAATAAACAATGATGGCAACGAAAGTTGCCACTATATATGGTCCAACATAGAAGCGATACGCTATATAGAAAAATTTGAAAAAAACGAGATAAAACCATGGATAAAAAGAATGCCAACTAGTTCCGTAATGCATTTTTTATATGGTGAGCTTAATATGGGAAAGATTTCTGAAATTATAAATACGGAATGCTTTTTATTTTAATATTTAATATTTAAAAGTTTTATATATTTTAAGGTTTCAATACTGCGCTATCATTCATCAAACTAATTCCAAATATTTTTTTGTGATACTGATCTCAATAATGTATCTATTTTATTATTTTTTTTTGTCGATGATTAGTATCGATCTTGAACGGAAACAACAGTTCAGGAAGAAATAAATAAAGGAAAATACAATGAAGAAAATATTAAGTTATCAAATGGATTACGTATCTGGTGGATGGAACGATAGGGATGGCAGTGGTAAAAGATCATCTTCAAACGGAGGTTTTGGCGCTGCAAATACTGGTCACTCCGGAAGTGATCGAAGCCTTCAGTCTTTTCTTTCGCTTTACTCTATAAAGGGAAGCGGTTCAGGCGCAAGTGGGATATGGGGTAGTAACTATAGCGAAAACTACGGTGATGGTAATTACGGTTTAAACAGAAGCAGTAGGATGAATGGGCGGTACTAATCAATATGAGAGCACAGAATTACTCTGTGCTCTCAAGAGGTGATAATGAATAAGTATGTTGTTTTTATAAAGAGTGATAAAACTGAAGTTGTGTTAAAAGAACAAGCAACCCGTGACTTTATCAAAAATATGAAAAAAAAAGGCTTTAGAAAACATATTGTAGAAGTTGAGGCTGATACTGAAAAAGAGGCTATAACAAAAGTTAATAAAGAGAGCCAGGATTATTTGGATTCTCTGAGTGAATATTCAGGTAACATAGTAATAATTTCTGTTGTTGTTATTTTAATGGCTGTGGTTTATTTTTTCAGAAGCTAAAATTTGATTGTGAATAACTACTGAATTAAAAAGTGACTTAAAAATTTAGAATTGAGGTGTTTTTTGTGATTGATGACATTTTATCTTCAAAAATTATGCACCTTCAAAAGGTGCAAGTTCCTGATGTTATAAACTTCATATGGATTGGGGATATTAATCATTTAAATCATAATTATATTAATTTGTGGGCTGAAACAAACATAGATAAGGATATAAATTTATGGTGTGATGATAGCACTGGCAACTGTGCTTTGCTGCATGATGCAATACGCCATTACGTTCAGGTTAATGTTTCTCATGATCAATTCGAGGCAGAGAAAAATATCAGAAATAGTACATTCTATTTTATATTCAACAAATTAAAAGAAGGCTTTTTGTTTGGTGATTCGGTCATTGATTTTTTAAGGGAGAACAACATTCCTTATAATAAAAACCAAAGAGAATCTATGTTTCCAAATTTTCAGAATGCTAATGTGAAATATAAAAGTATATCTAATATTTTCACCGGTGGATTTTCAGGATTCATGAAATATTATTATTATGAATTGATTTTGCGAGGTAACCTTGCGAGTGCTAGTGATATTGCCAGACTTGTAATAATTTATCGTTATGGTGGTGTTTATATAGATGTGGATGTTCTTCCAAATACTCATAGTGTCTTTAAGAAGTTTAATAATTTCATGGCGAGGGAAAAATATATAGAGAGCGATAATATTAGTTTGTTTAAAACAATAAGTCTGTTAAATAAAATGTCATTAATAGACTTTGGACAAGATAAAATACTTGATCACGCTCAAGGTATAGCTGGCTTAGAGTGGCAGCAAGATGATAGGATTTATTCTCTAATTGAATCGGATGTTGCTGCTTTTCATATTGAGGATATATTGCCACTCGGTAAAATTTATGTATATAAGAATTTGTTATCTCTTGGAACTGACAAAAGATTAAAAGGTATTTACCTTAATTGTTTTATTGCCTCTCATCCACAATCGAAAGTGGTAAAGATAGTACTGCGCACAATGGCAAAAAGATATGCTTTTCTGGAAAATAACAACAGTATTTTTGATTTCTACACAGGTAAGAACGATTACTGCTATTTAGCCAGGCTTTTGCCATGGAGATCAGAATTGATAACAAAAGATTATTGTGTAACATCAATCTTAACGGGTCCTGGATTAATCGTTGAGGTTTTATTAGGTCTAGCTTATAGTTTGTTTAAAATTGATGATGCCGTAAGTCCCTCATATATCTCTGAATTAATGCAAGATGATAGGTTGGGTATTGCATTTTCTAATCTTAACCTGGATACGCCAGAAGCATTGCGTTCTACATGGCGTCAATAAATTCTTTAAGCATGGAATTATCAAAAGAAACTTAAAATATTGTGAATTTTATTCTCGGATTTGAGGAGATGTATTTAGTACAATGTTTACTTTTACATCATAGAGTCCTTTAGTCAGAAAGTTGATTTTGTCAGATCGGCAACTAATATTGCCAGCCATTTACGCCAGGCGCAGCAGAATGGCGCCGCCTGCAATACCCAGCGCCGCAGCGATACGCAGACCCATAACCTTCTTTTTTAAAAGTACAAATGCGATCAGCGCCCCAAAGAGAATGGAGGTTTCACGCAGCGCTGCGACCACCGCCAGCGGCGCCTGGGTCATCGCCCATAGCGCCAGGCCATAAGAGCCCATGGTCCCCACGCCGCCGAGCAGCCCCTTTTTCCAGTGCAGACGCAGGTAGCTGGACGCGGCGCGCCGACGTGCCACCATCGCCCAGCTCAGCAGGCAGAAGCCGTTCATAAAGAAGGTCCACAGCGTATAGCCCAGCGCGGTGTCCGAGAGCCGCACGCCGGTGCCGTCCACCAGGGTATAACCCGCGATAAAACAGGCATTCAGCAGCGCCAGCCAGACCCCTTTTCGGGACTGCATGCGTCCGTTCATCGCCATGACCAGTATCGACAGGCAGATCACCCCAATGCCGGACCAGGCGAACCACGAGAGGCGATCGCCGAGCGCCAGCACGCTGATAAGCGCCACCAGCAGCGGTGCGGTGCCGCGCATCAGCGGATAGGTCTGGCTCATATCGGAAACCTGATAGGTCTTTGCGACCAGAACGGTATACACCACCTGTAGGGCGCAGGAGACAATCAAAAACGGCCAGCTGGCCGCAGATGGCTGGGGAGAGAAGGGGAGCAACACCAGGGCAATCAGCGTGGCGGAGCCGCTGACGCCGATCGCCGAATAGAGCTTATCCGTTCCGGCTTTCACGATGGCATTCCAGCTGGCATGCAGCAGTGCGGCAAAGAGTAAGATGCAGAAAACGGAGAGAGTCATGGCGTATCGGGTGGTGAATTGTCACTCAACTGTAACATTCACACTCCGATGCTGCCAGCCGCTCATATTGCGCAAAAAAAGGCGATGGGTGACGCGCGGTTCATCCGCGACCTGCGTAAAGCCAGCGCGCTGGTAGAAGGACCAGGCGGTGTGCGGCGCATTGGTATTGAGAAAATCGAACCAGACGCTGGCATCAGCCATTACCACGGCGAGCAGCTGCCTGCCGATACCCAGCCCACGGCAGCTTTCGCTGATATACAGATGGCGAATGCGACCGGCCCGCGGCTGCTGGCTGAACGGATCGCGGTTTAGCCCGCAAATCCCCACCAGTTTGCCGTTCAGAAAGGCACCCAACAGCTTTTCACCCGGGGCGTTAAAGCGGTTTTCACCCCGCTCCCAGTTCTCTTCCAGCCGGCGCAACATATTGAAATGGCGCTCGGTGCTCTCGGTTTTTAGCGCGATATACCCCGGTTCGTCCGGCGTGACAGGCTCAATTAATAAACGCAACATAGCATTCCCTCGTTATTAAAGAGGGGCGGTTTCCCGCCCCTCTTTGGTGCGGCTTGAACCTGGATTACTTAACGTATTTCAGGACAGCATCAAGCAGTTGCAGTGCTGCAACAATGAGTTTGAGGATAAGTACAACCATATCCACTACGCTCATACGCGTCTCCTCTGGTTAAGGAGCACGATGCTGGCGTACCTTTCCGCCGCCTGTAACCAGCACCTTTGTTGATGTAACACAGTGTGCTCAGGTGGGGAGTGGAGGCGCTGACGGCACCACCCGTTTCAGCCAGGACTTCGTTGCGCCGGTGTACTACGAGCGGCTCCCCTCACACCCTGTGAACACACCCAGCATAGATGAATACTGTATAGATGAACAGTAATTTATGGACAAAACGTGAAGCGGGAGCCATACTCAAAGGCGTCAAAATCCGTGCCGTAAATTGCGCGTTCCCGTGCGATCGCGTATACTTCGTGCGTTGATGTAACACAGTGTGCTCTGCGGTCACCAGCCGCAAACGCTGTAAAAAAAACCTCGCTCCGGCGGGGTTTTTTGTTTTCATCACCCGACAAGCGAAACGTGATCCCTGACGCATTTTCAGGCAGATGGAAATAATTCCGTTGTCACGCCTGTAAACCTGTGCTTGTATAAATCCACTCAATGATTCCAGAGACAGGTTCCTAATGAACGCTTCCATGCTGACCTCGACCCTACTAAAAACTGCGCAACCAGCCGCAGTGGTCGTCGTGCGTGTGGTGGTGGTCGTCGGCAATGCGCCGTAGGGACTGGATCAACACACGATTCCAAACCCCGCCGGCGCAAACCGGCGGGGTTTTTCGTTAAAAGCCCCCCCGGAAAGTCGGCCCATAAGAAGGACTGGAGCATGGCAAGTTCGGGCACAACATCACACAAGACGCGTTTCACTGGCGCGCAGTTAATCGTTCATCTGCTGGAACGTCAGGGCATTACCACGGTTGCAGGTATTCCTGGCGGGACGGTACTCCCGCTGTATGACGCCTTAAGCCAGAGCACGCAGATCCGCCACGTGCTGGCGCGTCACGAGCAGGGCGCTGGCTTTATCGCGCAGGGCATGGCGCGTACCCAGGGCAAACCGGCGGTCTGTATGGCCTGTAGCGGGCCGGGCGCCACCAACCTGGTGACCGCTATCGCCGACGCGCGTCTCGACTCTATCCCGTTAGTCTGCATTACCGGCCAGGTGCCTGCCTCGATGATCGGCACCGATGCGTTTCAGGAAGTGGACACCTACGGCATCTCTATCCCCATCACCAAGCACAACTATTTAGTGCGCGATATCAGCGAATTACCGCAGGTTATCAGCGATGCGTTCCGTATCGCCCAGTCCGGCCGTCCGGGCCCGGTGTGGATAGACATTCCTAAGGATGTGCAGACCGCTGAAATTGAGATCGACGTGCTGCCGGAGCCGGGCACCCGCGCGCCATCGCCGGAATTCAGCATTGAGAGCGTGCGCGAGGCGGCGGCGATGATTAATGCCGCACAACGTCCGGTGCTCTATCTGGGCGGCGGGGTGATCGATGCCCCTGACGCGGTGCGCGCCCTGGCAGAAAAAGCCAGCCTGCCGACCACCATGACCCTGATGGCGCTGGGCATGCTGCCAAAAGCGCACCCGCTGTCGCTGGGAATGCTCGGGATGCACGGCGCGCGCAGCACCAACTTTATTTTGCAGGAAGCTGATTTATTGATTGTTCTCGGGGCGCGTTTTGATGACCGGGCGATTGGCAAAACCGAGCAGTTCTGCCCGAATGCCAAAATCATTCACGTGGATATCGACCGCGCGGAGCTGGGTAAAATCAAGCAGCCGCACGTGGCGATCCAGGGCGACGTCAACGAGGTGCTGGCGCAGCTGCTGCCGCACATCGACGCCACCCCGCGCAGCGCGTGGCATCAGCAGGTATCCGGTTTGCAGCAGGAGTTCCCGGGTGCCATCCCGACCGAAGGCGATCCGCTCAGCCATTACGGGCTGATTAACGCCGTGGCCGCCTGCGTGGACGACAGCGCGATTATCACCACCGACGTCGGGCAGCATCAGATGTGGACCGCTCAGGCCTATCCGCTGAACCGTCCGCGCCAGTGGCTGACCTCCGGCGGGCTGGGGACCATGGGCTTTGGTCTGCCTGCGGCAGTGGGTGCGGCGCTGGCGAACCCGGACCGCAAGGTGATCTGCTTCTCCGGCGACGGCAGCCTGATGATGAATATTCAGGAGATGGCCACCGCGGCAGAAAATCAGCTGGATGTGAAAATCATCCTGATGAACAACGAAGCGCTGGGCCTGGTGCATCAGCAGCAGAGCCTGTTCTACAAGCAGGGCGTTTTTGCCGCCACCTATCCGGGGATGATTAACTTTATGCAGATTGCCGCCGGTTTCGGCCTGCACACCTGCGATCTGAATGCCGAAGAGGATGCCCATGCCGCGCTGCAGGTGGCAATCTCACGCCCGGGCCCGGCGCTGATCCACGTCCGTATCGATCCACAGCAAAAAGTCTATCCGATGGTCCCACCCGGTGCGGCCAATACTGAAATGGTGGGAGAATAAGCCATGCAAAAACAAAACGATAATGTCATCCTGGAGCTTACCGTCCGCAACCATCCCGGGGTCATGACCCACGTCTGCGGGCTGTTTGCCCGCCGCGCGTTCAACGTGGAGGGCATTCTCTGTCTGCCGATTCAGGGCAGCGAGCACAGCCGCATCTGGCTGCTGGTGAATGACGATCAGCGCCTGGAGCAGATGATGGCGCAGATCGACAAGCTGGAGGACGTGGTGAAAGTAGTGCGTAACCAGTCCGATCCCACCATGTTTAACAAAATTGCGGTGTTCTTCGAATAAATCACTTAAGGTAAGCGTCTTTCGCTCTTGTAGGCCGGATAAGCGCAGCGCCATCCGGCGTTTTCAGACCGCAGGAACAAATATGACCACCATCGCCCTTATCGACGACCACCTTATCGTCCGCTCCGGATTTGCCCAGCTGCTGAGCCTGGAGCCCGACTTTCAGGTGGTGGCCGAGTTCGGCTCCGGTCGCGAGGCGCTGGCCAACCTGCCGGGGCGCCGGGTGCAGGTCTGTATCTGCGATATCTCGATGCCGGACCTCTCCGGGCTTGAGCTGTTAAGCCAGCTGCCGAAAGGGATGGCGACCATCATGCTCTCGGTGCACGACAGCCCGGCGCTGGTGGAGCAGGCGCTGAACGCGGGGGCGCGCGGGTTCCTCTCCAAACGCTGTAGCCCGGACGAGCTGATTGCCGCCGTGCGCACCGTCGCCACCGGCGGCTGCTACCTGACGCCGGACATCGCCATCAAGCTGGCGGCCGGACGCCAGGATCCGCTCACCCGACGCGAACGCCAGGTGGCGGAGAAGCTGGCCCAGGGGATGGCGGTGAAGGAGATCGCCGTCGAGCTTGGCCTGTCGCCAAAAACCGTCCATGTTCACCGCGCTAACCTGATGGAAAAACTGGGCGTCAGCAACGACGTGGAGCTGGCGCGCCGCATGTTTGACGGCTGGTAATGCACACCTTTTTCTCCCGGCTGGTGGCGGTGGTTGCCAGCTTCTTCATCTTCTCCGCCGCGTGGTTCTGCCTGTGGAGCATCAGCCTGCACCTGGTGGAACGCCCGGAGCTGGCGGTGCTGCTGTTCCCCTTTGGCCTGCGGCTGGGGCTGATGCTGCAGTGCCCGCGCGGCTACTGGCCGGTGCTGCTCGGTGCCGAATGGCTGATGCTGGTCTGGCTGGCACAGCAGGTGGCGCTGGCGCATCTGCCCTTATTGATGACCGGAAGCGTGCTGACGCTCATTCCCGTGGCGCTGATCTCCCGCTATCGTCACCAGCGCGACTGGCGCACGTTGTTGGGGCAGGGAGCGGCGCTGATCGCGGCGGCCTTACTACAGTCCCTGCCGTGGATTGGCGAGAAGGAGATGCTCAACGCCCTGCTGCTGACCCTGACCGGCGGCCTGACGCTGGCCCCGACCTGCCTCGTTATCTGGCACTATCTCACCAGCACCGTCTGGCAACCGCTGGGTCCGGCGCTGGTCTCCCAGCCGGTGAACTGGCGCGCCCGGCATCTTATCTGGTATCTGCTGCTGTTTGTGGTGAGCCTGTGGCTGCAGCTTGGCCTGCCTGCCGAGCTTTCACGCTTTACCCCCTTCTGTCTGGCGCTGCCGATCATCGCGCTGGCCTGGCATTACGGCTGGCAGGGGGGCGCTGATCGCCGCCCTGATGAACGCCATCGCGCTGATCGCCAGCCAGACCTGGCACGATCATCCGGTGGATCTGCTGCTCTCGCTGCTGGCTCAGAGCCTGACCGGGCTGCTGCTCGGGGCGGGCATCCAGCGCCTGCGCGAGCTGAACCAGTCCCTGCAAACCGAGCTGGCGCGCAACCGTCGCCTTGCCGAGCGTCTGCTGGAGACTGAAGAGCACGTCCGCCGTGAAGTGGCCCGCGAGCTGCACGACGACATCGGCCAGACCATCACCGCCATCCGCACCCAGGCGGGTATCGTTCAGCGCCTTGCCCCGGACAACGCCGGGGTGAAGCAGGGCGGGGCGCATATCGAACAGCTCTCCCTTGGCGTATACGATTCGGTGCGGCGTCTGTTGGGTCGGCTGCGCCCACGCCAGCTGGACGACCTGACCCTGGAGCAGGCGGTGCGCTCCCTGATGCGCGAGATGGAGCTGGAGAGCCGCGGCATCGTCAGCCATCTCGACTGGGATATCGACGAAACGGCGCTGAGCGAAGGCCAGCGCGTCACCCTGTTTCGCGTCTGTCAGGAGGGGCTGAATAACGTTGTTAAGCACGCCAACGCCAGCGCGGTGACGCTGCAGGGCTGGCAGCAGGATGAACGCCTCAGGTTGATTATTGAAGACGACGGCTGCGGCCTGCCGCCGGGCTCCGGCCAGCAGGGCTTTGGCCTGGCGGGGATGCGCGAGCGCGTGAAGGCGCTGGGCGGCACGCTGGCCATCTCCTGCACCCACGGGACGCGCGTCAGCGTCAGCCTGCCGCTAAGGAGCCATCATGTTTAAAACCCCTGCCAACGCCGCGCCGATCGGCGACAAAGCCGAGATCGACGCCCGCTATCGTTACTGGCGACGCCATATTCTGATCACTATCTGGCTCGGCTACGCGCTGTTCTACTTCACCCGCAAAAGCTTTAACGCCGCCGCGCCGGAGATCCTTGCCAGCGGAGTGATGACCCGCACCGATATCGGCCTGCTGGCGACGCTGTTTTACATCACCTACGGCCTGTCGAAGTTCTTCTCCGGCATCGTCAGCGACCGCTCCAACGCCCGCTATTTTATGGGCTTTGGCCTGATCGCCACCGGGGTGGTGAATATCCTGTTCGGTTTCTCCACCTCGCTGTGGGCCTTTGCCCTGCTGTGGGCGCTGAACGCCTTTTTCCAGGGCTGGGGATCGCCGGTCTGCGCCCGCCTGCTGACCAGCTGGTATTCGCGTACCGAGCGCGGCGGCTGGTGGGCGATCTGGAACACCGCCCATAACGTCGGCGGGGCGCTGATCCCCATCGTGGTGGGTGCGGCGGCGCTGCATTACGGCTGGCGCGCGGGAATGATGATCGCGGGCGGGCTGGCGATTGTTGCCGGGCTGTTTTTGTGCTGGCGGCTGCGCGACCGACCGCAAACCGTGGGCCTGCCTGCGGTGGGCGACTGGCGGCACGACGCGCTTGAGATCGCCCAGCAGCAGGAGGGGGCAGGGCTGACCCGCCGGGAGATCCTCACCCGCTACGTGCTGCTGAACCCCTGGATCTGGCTGCTGTCGCTCTGCTACGTGCTGGTCTACGTGGTGCGGGCGGCGATCAACGACTGGGGCAATCTCTACATGTCCGAGACGCTCGGCGTGGATCTGGTGACCGCCAACTCGGCGGTATCGATGTTTGAGCTGGGCGGGTTTATCGGCGCGCTGGTGGCGGGCTGGGGCTCGGACAAGCTGTTCAACGGCAACCGCGGCCCGATGAACCTGATCTTCGCCGCCGGGATTTTGCTCTCCGTCGGCTCGCTGTGGCTGATGCCCTTTGCCAGCTACGTGATGCAGGCGGCGTGCTTCTTCACCACCGGCTTCTTTGTCTTTGGTCCGCAGATGCTGATCGGCATGGCGGCGGCGGAGTGTTCCCACAAGGACGCCGCGGGCGCGGCGACGGGCTTTGTCGGGCTGTTTGCCTACCTCGGGGCATCGCTCTCCGGCTGGCCGCTGGCACGGGTGATCGACACCTGGCACTGGAGCGGGTTCTTCGCGGTGATCGCCATCGCGGCGGGGATTTCGGCCCTGCTGCTGCTGCCGTTCCTCAACGCGCAGGCCCCGCGTGAGGTGAGCGAAGCGTGATGCGCCTCACCTTTTCGCCGCGAGTAGGGCAAAACTAAGAAATTTTCCCGGTTCCGCCTGGACGCTGTCTCAGGCGTCGCTTCCGACTGATTTTTACAATGCGGCAAAAATCAGCTCGGGAGACATTTAATCATGCTGGCCTTCTTAAACCAGGTGCGCAAGCCGACCCTGGATCTGCCGCTCGATGTGCGGCGCAAAATGTGGTTCAAACCCTTCATGCAGTCCTATCTGGTGATCTTTATCGGCTACCTGACCATGTACCTGATCCGCAAAAACTTTAACATCGCCCAGAACGACATGATCTCCACCTACGGGCTGAGCATGACCCAGCTGGGGATGATTGGCCTCGGCTTCTCCATCACCTACGGGGTGGGGAAAACCCTGGTCTCCTATTACGCCGACGGCAAAAACACCAAGCAGTTCCTGCCGTTTATGCTGATCCTCTCCGCCATCTGTATGCTCGGCTTTAGCGCCAGCATGGGCGCGGGCTCGGTCAGCCTGTTTATGATGATCGCCTTCTACGCCCTGAGCGGTTTCTTCCAGAGTACCGGCGGGTCGTGCAGCTACTCCACCATCACCAAATGGACCCCGCGTCGCAAGCGTGGTTCGTACCTCGGGATGTGGAACATCTCCCACAACCTCGGCGGAGCGGGTGCGGCAGGGGTGGCGCTGTTCGGGGCCAACGTGCTGTTCGACGGCCACGTGATCGGCATGTTTATCTTCCCGTCGATTATCGCCCTGATCGTCGGCTTTATCGGTCTGCGCTACGGCAGCGACTCCCCGGAATCCTACGGTCTCGGTAAAGCCGAAGAGCTGTTTGACGAGGAGATCAGCGAGGAGGACAAAGAGACCGAAGAGAACGAGATGACCAAATGGCAGATCTTTGTTGAGTACGTGCTGAAAAACAAAGTCATCTGGCTGCTCTGCTTCTCCAACATCTTCCTGTACGTGGTGCGTATCGGTATCGACCAGTGGTCGACCGTCTATGCTTTTCAGGAGCTGAAGCTCTCCAAAGAAGTGGCGATCCAGGGTTTTACCCTGTTTGAAGTGGGTGCCCTGGTCGGCACCCTGCTGTGGGGCTGGCTCTCGGATCTCGCCAACGGCCGTCGGGCGCTGGTGGCCTGCGTGGCGCTGGCGCTGATTATCGCCACCCTCGGCATTTATCAGCACGCCAGCAACCAGTACGTGTACCTGGCCTCCCTGTTCGCCCTCGGCTTCCTGGTGTTTGGTCCGCAGCTGCTGATCGGCGTGGCAGCAGTCGGCTTCGTGCCGAAAAAAGCGATCGGCGCTGCCGATGGGATCAAAGGCACCTTCGCCTACCTGATTGGCGACAGCTTCGCCAAGCTGGGGCTGGGGATGATTGCCGACGGCACACCGATTTTCGGCCTCACCGGCTGGGCGGGCACCTTCGCCGCGCTGGATGCCGCCGCCATCGGCTGTATCGTTCTGATGGCGATGGTCGCGGTGCTGGAAGAGCGCAAAATTCGCCGCGAAAAACGCGTGCAACGTTTGAAAGCAGTCTGAGTGTGCAGGTAACTTTTTGCCCGGCGTGATACTCACCGCCGGGGAGGTAACTCCCCGGCGTAAATTTTCAGAATTTAACTCCTGTTTCAGCCATTTACAGCCTACCCCCGCCGTGCAACCATCCCTCATTAACCTTACGTTAAATGAGGCTTTGTTATGGATAACTGGCTGGCCCTTTTCGACGGACAGACGCGTTACACCCTGGAAATTACCGGCTCCACCGTCACCCCCGACGTGCTGCGCTTCAGCGGCCGGGAAGCCCTCAGCGAGCCCTTCCAGTGGACCATCGACTTCACCACCCCGCAGGTCAATATTCGCCCGGAAGAGGTGCTGCTGAAACATGCCACCCTGAGGATGCGCAGCGGCAAGGCGGTGCACGGCATCATCACCCGTCTGGAGTGGATTGCCACCACCGCCGACCAGTCTCATTACCAGGTGGTGCTCAGCTCCCGCCTGGCCCTGCTGGCGCGCACCCGCCAGTGCCGCATCTTTCAGAACCGGTCCGTGCCGGAGGTGGTGGACCAGGTCCTGCGTCAGCACGGCCTGGAGGGCGCGGATTTTGACTTCCGCCTGGAGCGTGTGTATCCGGCGCGGGAGCTGATTACCCAGTGGCGGGAGACGGACCTCCAGTTTGTGCAGCGCATTCTCTCGGAGGTGGGGGTTTTCTGGCGCACGGAGCCGGACGAGGCGCGCGGCCTGGAGAGGGTGATTTTCGCCGACAGCCAGCTTAACTATCAGTTCGACGTCCGCCTGCCGTACCGCGAGCCATCCGGCCTGTATGACGGGGCGGCAGAGTCAGTGTGGGACGTGCGCACGTTACATCAGGTGGTGCCGGGGAGGGTCCGCACCCGGGACTACAACCCCCGCGACGCCGGGGCGCCGATGGACGCCGCGGTAAGCGTGCGCAGTGAGGCCGTGACCACCGGGGAGCACTACCATTACGCAGAGCCGTACCGGGAGCCCGGCGATGACACTGACCCGGCGCCGGAGACCGAATCCGGGGCCTTCTACGCCCGTATCCGGCATGAGCGGGAGCTGAATGCCTCGGCCCGTGTTCATCTGGAGAGTAACGCCGCCGGCCTGCTGCCGGGCCAGGTGCTGGAGCCGCAGGGGAATGTCATCCGGGACCTGCGGGAGGGCGTGCTCATCACGGAGATAAACTACCACGCCGCCCGGGATACCCGGCTCCACGTTTCTGTCGACGGGATACCCTATACGGAACGCTACTGCTTCCGCCCCGCCGGAGTCCCGCGCCCGGAAGTGCACGGCACCCTGCCGGCCCGCATCGAGAGCCGGGAAAAAGATGACATTTATGCGCATCTGGACGACCAGGGCCGCTACCGGGTCCGGCTGGACTTTGACCGCAGTGACAGTGAGCAGGGCTTCGGCTATCTGTGGCTGCGGATGGCTAAGCCGTATGCCGGCGGGACATATGGCTGGCACACCCCGCTCACTGACGGGACCGAAGTGGCGGTTGCGTACAGCAACGGCGACATCGACCTGCCGTATATCTCCCACGCCCTGCACGACTCTGAACACCCTGACCACGTCACCCGGGACAACCACACCCGCAACGTGCTGCGCACGCCCGCGAACAACAAGCTGCGGATGGAGGACCTGCGCGGGGAGGAGCACATCAAGCTTGCCACGGAGTACGGCAGAACCCAGCTGAATGCCGGGCATCTGGTGGATGCGCAGGAGAAACCCCGGGGCAAAGGCTTTGAGCTCAGAACCGATGAGCACGGCGTGATACGGGTGGCGAAGGGGCTGTTCATCACCGCCGACGGGCAGCAGAAGGCGCAGGGCGAGGTGCTGGACATGGACACCGCCCTCAAGGAAATCGAGGCCTGCCTCCGGCAACTGCAGCAGCTGGAGGTGGCGGCGGAGCAGGCGCAGGCCCTGAAGGCGGATATCGACAGCCAGATTCAGATGTTTGAAAAGCGCCTGAAGCCGCTGAACGAGACCCTGCTGTTCTCCGCTCCGGACGGGATGGCCTTCACCAGTGGCGAGCATATGCAGATGACCGCTGCGAAGAATGTCGCCATCAATGCAGGCGGGGATACCAGCCTCGGGGTGACGGGCAACATGACCGCCCTGGCCGGGGAGAAAATGGGGCTGTTTGCCCGGACCGGCCAGCTGAGTCTGAAGGCCAGTGAAGGTCCGGTGGAGATGCAGGCCCAGAACGGGAGCCTGCAGCTGTTCGCGGAGCAGAAGCTGACCCTGACCTCGGTAAGTAACATCTCCCTGGCCGGGAAAAAGCGCATCACGCTGATTGGCGGCGGGAGTTACCTGCGGCTGGAGGCGGGGAAAATTGAGTACGGGACCCTGGGAACCTACCTGCGCCGGACGAAGCGGACTATGGCGGCTGCACCCGCTTCGATACCGTTACAGATACCCCGCCTGGGTACCTCACATATCTATTCCGCGATCTACCAGTTACAGGATGAGCAGGGCTCCCTCCTGACAGGTAAACCTTACAGGCTCACAACGCCTTCCGGGCAGACTGCGACAGGTTATACCGATCACGAAGGGAAAACGGTGCCCGTATATACCCGCAATCAGGAAAACGTCGAACTACACGTTGTGCAGAAAAAACCGCAGCCACAGGAAACGCTGTGGTTTATCGGTGACGGCTCAGAGCAACAAATGGAAACTGAACTCAGGGAGTAGCCATAATGGAACTACCGGATTTACCCACATCGCCTGACTCGCCCGATAATCCCTCGGGCAAAAACAACCAGCCGTGGGACTGTACCACCACCGGCGTCGAGATGGTGGAGAAGCAGTCGCAGCTGCCGACTGAAAATAACCGCCAGTATCTGCATATTAAAGTTGAATATGCGATGCGTTTCCCCCGCCTGTCCGCAAAGGTTCGCCGCAATGGCAAAAGCTATCAGATGAGCTTAAAGCAGCTGATGATGAGCGGGCTTATCCGCGCAGATGAAATCGCAGCGAAATATTACTGGTGGTATAAGGCGGAAGTGCCATTCGATATCCGTACCACACCGCCCCGCCCTTATCTCAGCAGCACGCAAACAGGGCCGGGCAGACGGCATACCACCAACCCCTTCCCCGAACCGGGAATCAGCCTGCTCTCCTATAATAACGGGGTAATTATGAAAGCTGGTGAATTACCTCCGTCAGTGGGTGAGATGAAAACTGAAGGCCTTCCTCCGCTACTGGTGAAGATAAATCAAATCATTAAACCGGTTCGCTATGATGAACCCCGTTCCCTGCATTTTTACTCGTCATACGAGAACCATCAGTTTAATAAAGAATCGACCATGAAGTGGTATCGACGCTTCGACGACACCAGCGCCCTGCTGGACAGCGAGGAGCCCGAAACTTCATCTGAACCGGTTCGCATCACCCGATGGACCGATGAAACCGCGCCGCACGCCGGGCAGTGGGCCGCCATCGTTAACGGCACAACGGAGTATATCCGGACCCGCGAAGGGGAAAAAATGCCTGCCTTTGAAGACAAGCACGGCAAAAAACACCGCGCCCGCTGGTCGCTGCTTAAGCGTGATGACAAAGGCAGCGTATTTATTATTCCGGAATAAAAGAGCAGCTGAGATGGAACTGAACTATATCGAAAAATGGCTACCGGAAGCGTCAGTAAAATACAAGGACGGCAGCCCGGCTGTGAATCTTGGGCTGATTATCACCGTGTTTTTTAAAAACGGTCATACACCGGATATCCGCCGCAAAATGGTGGAGTGCATGGATCGTTATTACGGTGAATTTAAGCCATATCTCAAGAAAACGCTGCCGGTAAAGAAATGGACCAGAATCACCGAAAACAATTATGCTAAACAGCGGCAGGCCATTCTTGACTCAACGCCCGAGGAAAGTTTTGACTGGATCCTGAGTTCCGCTACGGAATCTTATCTTGCGCCAGACTACAGCATTTTAATTATGGGAATACGCGTTTTTCATAATGATACGGACCGTTCAGTAATTAAACTTGTCTTTCCCCTTTCCCTGCTGAAAGAGCCGGACGGTAAGGCACGCTATGAATCCTGGCTGCTGTGGCTGTGCAACACTTTTGAGGTTGAAAGCGGCTATGCCGGGTTGTCGTTCGTTCTGCCCTACGCCCGTGAACGCATGTTCCCTTATGAGTATGCCCTGGCGCAGCGCTTTTCCGGTGTGATGGTGGACTCCCTGGGCACCCTGGAAGGCGGGGAGGCGGTTGAAGGGCTCAAGGGTGCCTGCTGGTACACCATCCTGGGGACCCAGTGGCTGGAAAAGCTCGGTGGAGAAAACGCCGTCGCGCGACGTCTGGTGAAAACCCCGGAAATCAGCCTGCTTTCCTATAGCAACGGGGTGATTATGAAAGCCGGTGAATTGCCTCCTTCACTGGGGGAAAAGCAAACTGAAGGCCTTCCTCCCTTACTGGTAAAAGTGAACAAGATTATTCGTCCGGTTCGTTATGACGGCCATAAGGGGCTGCATTTCTATTCAGAATACGAAAATCACCAGTTTGATGAAGCATCTTCCATGAAATGGTTTGCCCGCTTCGATGGTGCCAGCGCCATGCTGGACAGCGAGGAACCCGAAACTTCATCCGAACCGGTACGTATTACCCGCTGGACAGATGAAACAGCCCCCCCATGCAGGACAATGGGCCGCCATCGTCAACGGTACTACGGAATATATTGAAACCCGTGAAGGCCAGAAAATGCCTGCCTTTGAAGACAAGCACGGCAAAAAACACCGCGCCCGCTGGTCGCTGCTTAAGCGTGATGACAAAGGCAGCGTATTTATTATTCCGGAATAAAAGAGCAGCTGAGATGGAACTGAACTATATCGAAAAATGGCTGCCGGAAGCATCGGTGAAATACAAAGACGGCAGCCCGGCGGTCAATCTCGGGCTGATTATCACCGTGTTTTTTAAAAACGGCCATACGCCGGATGTCCGCCGTAAAATGGTGGAATGTGTGGATCGTTATTACGATGAACTTAAGCCATATCTGAAGAAAACGCTGCCGGTAAAGAAATGGACCAGAATCACCGAAAACAATTATGCCAAACAGCGGCAGGCTATTCTGGACTCAACGCCTGAGGAGATTTTTGACTGGGTACTGAGCTCTGCATCTGAATCATATCTGGCACCGGATTACGAAATTCTCATCATGGGGAAACGTATCTTCCACAATGAAAATAACAGGTCCGTTATTAAGCTAATCTTTCCGCTCTCCCTGCTAAAAGAGCCAGACGGTAAGGAACGCTATGAGTCCTGGCTGCTGTGGCTTTGCAACACCTTCGACGTTGAAAGCGGCTATGCCGGGCTGTCATTCATTCTGCCCTACGCCTTTGAACGGATGTTTCCCTATGAATATGCCCTGGCGCAACGTTTTTCCGGCGTGATGGTGGATTCCATTGGAACGCTGGAAGGCGGTGCTGCTGTCATTGGTCTGAAGGGTGCCTGCTGGTACACTATTCTGGGCACTCCGTGGCTGGAAAAGCTCGGCGGAGAAGACGCCGTCGCACGACGCCTGGTGAAAACACCGGAAATCAGCCTGCTCTCCTATAATAACGGGGTAATTATGAAAGCTGGTGAATTACCTCCGTCAGTGGGTGAGATGAAAACTGAAGGCCTTCCTCCGCTACTGGTGAAGATAAATCAAATCATTAAACCGGTTCGCTATGATGAACCCCGTTCCCTGCATTTTTACTCGTCATACGAGAACCATCAGTTTAATAAAGAATCGACCATGAAGTGGTATCGACGCTTCGACGACACCAGCGCCCTGCTGGACAGCGAGGAGCCCGAAACTTCATCTGAACCGGTTCGCATCACCCGATGGACCGATGAAACCGCGCCGCACGCCGGGCAGTGGGCCGCCATCGTTAACGGCACAACGGAGTATATCCAGACCCGCGAAGGGGAAAAAATGCCTGCCTTTGAAGACAAGCACGGCAAAAAACACCGCGCCCGCTGGTCGCTGCTTAAGCGTGACGACAAGGGCAGCGTATTAATTATTTCGCAATAAGGGAGCGCCTGAGATGGAACTCGACTATATCGAAAAATGGCTACCGGAAGCGTCAGTGAAATATAAAAATAGCGGCTAGATATTGAAATTATTGATCGGGATAAGAAAATCGCCCTGCCATGAAAAATAACAGCATAAATATGCTAGAGTTGGCATTATTTTTATGTTGGGAGTTTTTGTCTTCAACATTATTTGTCAGCGAAAAGGTAAAGGTTTTTGATATTTGTAGTCAGGATGAAAAAATTCAAATCAGTGGTTAATCACCCAAAATTAACATCTTCATATTAATTTTATAAGCACTTGAAGTGAGAGCTATTATTTTGTATTGTGTGATGGTAAAGAAAATATTTAGACCTTCGTTATTCTATGGTGCATCTGAAATTACAATCTATGATTTTCTAGTATTCATAAATGGTAAAAATAAAGAGATATTATACCTAAGGAAAATAAGATATGAAAGTTTCAAACTAGATTAAGGTCAGATGGTGAATGATTCACATAGAGTCTAAATGGGAAAACATTATGTTAGTAATGTTTGAAGCTCATCCATCTATTACTCTTTAAAGCTGATGACTTTTTGCCCGGCGTGATGCCGGGCTTTTTTTACATTCTTACCCCGATTACCTTACCCCGCTTTACACACCCGCTCCGCGCCATGCTCTACAGTGTTATTTCGCTGCCGCCTTTCGCGCAGCCTTAGCCCCTTTGCTAATGGAGAGCTTGCATGTTGACCCGACGATTGTCCTGCCTGGCGCTGCTGGTGGCGCTGGCCTCACCCGCTATGGCGGCCGATACCCCCACCTACGGCGAGAAGATGGAAGGCTTTGACTACGCCTGGCCGGTGAAGCACTTCACCTTCACCTCGCAAAATCAGTCGCTGGATATGGCTTATCTGGACGTGAAGCCGGAAAAAGCCAACGGCCGCACCCTGGTGCTGATGCACGGTAAAAACTTCTGCGCCGGCACCTGGGAAGGCACTATCCGTGCCCTCACCGCCAGCGGCTACCGCGTGGTGGCCCCGGATCAGATCGGCTTCTGCAAATCCACCAAACCGGAACACTATCAGTACAGCTTTCAGCAGCTGGCGGACAATACTCATGCGTTGGTGAAAGCGCTGGGCATCGATCGCGTCACCGTCATCGGGCACTCCACCGGTGGCATGCTGGCAACCCGCTACGCGCTGATGTGGCCGCAGCAGGTGGAACAGCTGGTGATGGTGAACCCGATTGGTCTGGAGGACTGGAAAGCGCGCGGCGTGCCGCATATCACCGTCGACCAGTGGTATCAGCGCGAGCTGAAAACCAGCGCCGACGGCATCCGCCAGTACGAGAAAAATACCTACTATGCCGGGGAGTGGAAGCCGGAGTACGAGCGCTGGGTCACCATGCTCGCCGGGCTGAATAACGGGCCGGGCAAAGAGCGTGTCGCCTGGAACTCGGCCCTGCTCTACGACATGATCTATACCCAGCCGGTTTTCTATGAATTCAGCGAGCTGAAGATGCCGGTATTATTGATGATTGGCACGAAGGACAACACCGCCATCGGGAAAGATCTCGCCCCGCCGGAGGTGCGCAAAACGCTCGGCAACTATGCGGTACTGGGCCAGGAGACGGCTAAGCGTATTCCGCACGCCACGCTGGTGGAGTTTAACGACATGGGCCACGCGCCGCAGATGCAGGATCCAGCGCGTTTCCACGAGGCACTGCTGAAAGGGCTTCAGGCGCGCTGACTGGTCTTTAACCGCACGCCAATATTCGCCCGGATGCCCTCCCCGGGCGGATATCTTTTTTCATAACCCCGATCCACTGTTTCTCCGTTCATTAATCCGACGTTGTCTGCTGTCGACGCGCTGCGTTTCCCGATATTATGCTCGACTAACCCTAAGGAGAGTTCATGGTCTGGATAATGCTGGCTACGCTTGCCGTGGTATTTGTGGTGGGCTTTCGCGTCATGACGTCGGGACCCCGGCGCGCGATTCGTCGTCTCAGCGAGCGTCTGGGCATCACCCCGGTTCCCGTAGAATCGATGATCGACCAGTTTGGCAAAAGCGCCGGCAATGAGTTTATTCGCTACCTGGAACGCCCGGACGAGGCGCACCTGCAGAATGCCGCCCAGGTGCTGCTGATCTGGCAGGTGTGCATTGTCGACAGCAGTGAAAACAACCTGATGAGCTGGTATCGCCTGCTGCGCAAGGCGCGCCTCGCCGCGCCGATCACCGATGCCCAGATCCGTCTGGCGCTCGGCTTTATGCGCGATATGGAGCCCGATCCGTACGAGCTTAACGCCTTCCAGTTGCGTTATAACCAGCTCTTCCTGCCGGAAGAGGGGGGTCTTCTTCCTGCATTGATATTCCCCGGTGGCGCTTCGCTTACCGGGGCGACAAAACCCGTCGGCCGGTGCAAGCGCAGCGCCGCCCGGCAAAAAGTGCCAAAAGTTGTCTAAACGTTAAATAGATCACACTTTAACTGTTAAACTGCACGGCTTTCCCGCTCGTTTTCTCCTCAGGTGATGCCATGACAGAACAGATCCAATCCGCCCCTTCGCCCCATGCTAAAGCGGTCTCCCGCCCAAACTGGTCGGCGGTTTTTTCCGTGGCGTTTTGCGTCGCCTGCCTGATTACCGTGGAGTTTTTGCCGGTCAGCCTGCTGACGCCGATGGCGCAGGATCTGGGCATTTCTGAAGGGCTGGCGGGCCAGTCGGTCACCGTGACCGCCTTTGTCGCTATGTTTGCCAGCCTGTTTATCACCCAGGCAATTGGCACCACCGATCGCCGCAAAGTCGTCATTCTTTTTAGCGTTCTGCTGACGCTCTCCTGCCTGCTGGTCTCCTTTGCCGATAACTTTATGTTGCTGCTGCTGGGACGCGCCTGCCTCGGGCTGGGGCTGGGCGGCTTCTGGGCGATGTCGGCCTCGCTCACCATGCGGCTGGTGCCGGCGCGTACCGTGCCGAAAGCGCTCTCCGTTATCTTCGGCGCAGTCTCCATCGCGCTGGTGATTGCCGCGCCGCTGGGCAGCTTCCTCGGGGGGGATTATCGGCTGGCGTAACGTCTTTAACGGTGCCGCAGTGATGGGGCTGCTGTGCATTCTGTGGGTGTGGAAAGCGCTGCCGTCGCTGCCGGGCGAAGCCGCGCATCATAAACAGAATATGTTCAGCCTGCTGAAACGTCCCGGCGTGATGGCGGGGATGATCGCCATCTTCATGTCGTTTGCCGGGCAGTTTGCCTTCTTTACCTACATCCGCCCGGTGTTTACGACCATGGCCGGGTTTGATGTCGATGGTCTGACGCTGGTGCTGCTGAGCTTCGGTATCGCCAGCTTTGTCGGCACCTCGCTGTCGGCGCAGTTCCTCAAACGTTCCCTGAAAGTAGCGCTGGCGGGAGCACCACTGGTGCTGGCAGTCAGTGCCGCCGTGCTGATCCTGTGGGGCAGCGACAAGTGGGCGGCCTCGGCGATTGCGATTATCTGGGGCTTTGCCTTTGCGCTAATCCCGGTGGGCTGGTCGACGTGGATCACCCGCTCGCTGGCCGATCAGGCCGAAAAAGCCGGGTCGATTCAGGTGGCGGTGATCCAGCTGGCGAACACCTGCGGTGCGGCGGTGGGCGGCATTGCGCTCGACCATCTGGGACTGACGTCACCGCTGGTGATTTCCGGCACGCTGATGCTGATTACCGCGCTGCTGGTGGCGGGTAAGGTGAAGGCGCAGTGATTTTGCCCTCACCCTAACCCTCTCCCACAGGGAGAGGGTTAGGGTGAGGGCATCAGGCTACGCCGATGTCTGCACCCGTCTTCTCGAATCCATCGAAATCAACACCACCGACGACACAATCAGCAGCGTGCCCAGCCAGTCCGGCAGGGTAAACGCCACGCCCAGCAACATCACCGACAATAACGCGCTGCTCAGCGGCTCGGCGCAGCTCAGAATGCTCGCCTTCGGCCCGCCAATCATCTGCGCACCTTTCAGATACAGGCTGAACGTCACCGCCGTGCCAATCACCACCAGATAGAAGAACGCCAGCAGCAGGCTGCCGTCGACCACGAAGGTGGTGCCGCGCCCGGCATAAAAGGGCGTCAGCATTAATCCGGCCAGTAGCATACTCCAGCCCACGATCGGCAAAGTGCCGTAGCGGGCAATCAGCGTGGAGGGGTAGGTGGTATAGAACGCCGCGGCGAAGGCGGAGGCGATGCCCCAGCAGAGCGCGGCCGGGGAGATGGTCAGCGAGGTCGGGTCGCCGTGGGTGACCAGTAAAAAGGTGCCGACAAGCGAGGTCATGATCGCCGCCAGCACGAAAATGCCCGGGCGCTTTTTGCGCGCCAGCGCGAACCACGCCACGATAATGGTCGGGGAGAGGAACTGCAGCACGGTGGCGGTGGCGGCGTTGGATTTTTCAATCGTCACCAGGAAGGTGAGCTGGACGATCAGCGCCCCGAACAGAGAGAAGATCAGCAGGCTGAGGGCGTCTTTACGATTTTTGATGACCGAGAAAATCTTGTCGCCGTGGACGAAGGAGAGCGTCAGCAGGATCACGCCGGCAAACAGCAGGCGGATCATGGTCAGATAAGGCGAGGGGATCTGACTTTTCTCCATGATGTACTGCGCGCAAACTCCTGAGCTGCCCCATAAGATGGCGGCGATCAGGACGTTCAGCATCCCTTTACGTGTGGAACCCATGTTCTCCCCTGCTATGTTGATTTTTTTCTAGCATAACATGGGATCCTTGCCCGGCGGCGCTGCGCTTGCACGGGCCTACAGAAAACCGTAGGCCGGGTAAGCGCAGCGCCACCCGGCAGAGCAAGGGCCGGTGCGGTCTGATGCCCTCACCCCGACCCTCTCCCACGGGGAGAGGGCGCAAACACCAAAAACGGCAACGTTGCGTTGCCGTTTTGCTTTTACCTAGAACCACGCCTCCCACATCGCGCCGACGTTGAAGTCGTCGAGCGTTTCGTCCTGGGTGTTGTTCACGCGGGCGGTGCGTTCGTTATCCACCTTGCCGCCGGTGACGTAGAAGCGCAGCATCGGACGGAACTCCGGGCCCATGGCGATGGACATGTTCTGCGACAGGGTCAGCTTCCAGCCCTTGTTATCCCCGCCGTTGTCGTAATCAACATGCTGCCAGCCCGCTTCCAGCCAGGTGGAGTGCACGTCGTTCCACCAGTGCATCGGACGCACGATGGCGTTGTAGTTCTTGCGGTTGTCGGTGCTGTCCCGGCTGTTGTCGTAGTCGTGGAAGGCCAGGATGTACTCCACCTGGGTCGCCTGGGTGAACCTGTGCAGCCCTTCGAAGCTGGCGTACACCGTGGTCAGGTCCTCGGTTTTGTTGAACACGCTGTTGTCCGAGTTATCGGAGTAGCGGGCGATCACCTTGTTCACGCCGCTGTCGTTGGTGTGGCTCAGGACCACGCCACCCTGCCAGGCGTTGGTACGCTCTTCGGTGTCGATGGCTTTCGAGTCAAAGCCGTAGTTGGCGTACAGCTCCAGGTCGATCGGGCCGAGCTTCATGCCGTGAATTTTGGAGGTGGCGGCATAGTTGCCTTTGTCGCCGGTGCCGGAGCCGCCGGTACAGGTGATGCGCGAAGGGTTGGCCTCGTCATTCATCACCTGCGGGCTGCAGGATTCCACCGCTGCGACGGTCGCCACGTCAAACTGCACGCCGCCGATGTCGAAGTTCTTCACCCCGGCACCCTGGCCGTCGTGGTTCATCCAGAAGTAGTCGTTGATGCCCTGCTGCGGACGCTGGTGGAAGTCACGCCCGGCCCAGATGTAGGCGTTCGGGTTGGATTCCAGAATGTTGGTCACCCCGGCGTAGGCCTTTTTCAGGTTAACCTCGTCGCCCCAGTGGTCGATCATCACATTGACGTCCCAGATGGCGCCGTTTTCGCCCTTAAAGGCTTTGGAGAGCTGGAACTCGCCGCCGTTGCCTTCGTTACCCAGTCGGCCAATCGCTGACGCCCCGTTGTAGGAGCCGTCCACGGCGACGTATTTCTGGTCGGCGGCCTGGAAGTGCGCCCCGTAGCGGGCATAGCCGGTAAATTTAATCCCGAACGGGATCGCCATATCCGGGGACTGGGCGGCGCTTTGGGGCTCGGTCACCACGTCGGCTTTTTTCGCCACCGCGGCATCCATTTTCGCCTGGCGATCGGCCAGGGCTTTATCCACCGCTTTGGCCACAATGGCGTCGATTTGCTCCTGCGTAAACTCCTGGGCGAGGACAGAAATCGGGCAAAGCGCGGCGATAACCGCCATTGTTAATGGAAGTTTTTTAATCATATTCATGGTTATCTCAATATATTTAAATTTTATTCAGACAATAACCACCCCGTTCCGGATGGACAGAATATGTCGCTATCATCAGAAAAGGTTGATTTTTATTTTTCAGGATACAGAGGCTTTACACTATTATCGTAACGATATCTCCAGTGCTGATATTTAATTAATTAACGCTGATACAGGTGAATAATTTCTTCGGATAATTCACGGGCCAGCAGCGAGTTCATTAAGTGATCCTGGGCGTGTACCATAATTAACGTCATCGGCTGACGGGCTTCGCCCGCGTCCTGCTCGATAAGTTTGGTCTGCATATGGTGCGCCTGGCGCGCGTAGCCATCGGCTTCGCGCAGCAGGCTTTTCGCTTCGTCAAAGTTGCCCTGCCGCGCAGCATGCAGTGCTTCAAAGCACAGGCTGCGCGACTGACCAGCATTGACGATGATTTCCATTACGGCTTCTTCTAAGGCAATCATCATCAGTTACTCTGTTTATTTATCAAAACTGTTATTCAGAGAGGTGGAAGCAAACCACTCTCCGCTCTTTTTAATGGTGCGCTGCTGCGTGGTTAAATCCAGCTGGATAAAACCGTAGCGGTTTTTATACGCATTACACCATGACCAGTTATCAATAAATGTCCACATATGGTAGCCAAGACAATTACAGCCTTCGCTAATACCTTTATGCAGCCATTTAAGATGTTCAGAAATAAAATCGATACGGTATTGATCGTTAATCTGACCGTTCTCAATAAAACGCTGCTCGTTTTCGACGCCCATGCCGTTTTCAGAAATAAAGCAGCGTGGGTTGCCATAATTATCGCGCAGGTTAATGAGAATATCGTAAATACCTGGCTCGTAGATTTCCCAACCGCGATACGGGTTCATCTTGCGGCCCGGCATCTCGTAGCTATCGAAGAACCACTCCGGCATAAACGGCGCCTGCGGGTTGATGGCCGTATCACGACACTTCACCCGACGCGGCTGGTAGTAGTTCACGCCCAGCAGGTCGATTTTGCCGTCGGCAATCAGCGCGCTGTCTTCCGGTAGACAGGCAGGCAGCTGATCGTGTGCTTTCAGCATCGCCACCAGATCCGCCGGGTATTCGCCGCACAGCACCGGGTCGAGGAAGCTGCGGTTAAACAGCAGGTCGCAATGGTGCGCGGCTTTCACGTCCGCCGGATTCTGCGAGCGCGGATAGGACGGCGTCAGGTTCAGCACGATGCCAATCTCACCGGGGTAGTGCCCGGCGCGGAAGGCGCGAACCGCCTGCGCATGGGCCAGCACGGTGTGATAGGCCACGGTGGCCGCACGACGGAAATCGACCACGTTCGGGTAGTGGAAGTCATACAGATACCCGCCCTCTACCGGCACAATCGGCTCGTTAAAGGTAAACCAGTGCATCACCCGATCGCCAAAAAGCTCAAAGCAGGTTTCTGCGTAGCGGGCATAGGCCGCTACCACATCACGGTTTTCCCACCCGCCAATCTCCTGCATCGCCATCGGCATGTCGAAGTGGAAGAGGGTGATAAACGGCTTGATGCCCTGAGCAAGCAGTTCGTCGATCACCTGATTGTAGAAAGCAACCGCTTCCTGGTTCACTTCACCGGTGCCTTCCGGGATGAGGCGCGCCCAGCTTATCGAGGTGCGAAAGCTATTGTGGTTCAGCTGCTTTAACAGCTGAATGTCGGCTTTCCAGTGCTGATAAAACGTGGAGGTATTCTGCGGCCCTACCCCATTGTGAAAGCGATTCGGCTCGGTCGCGAACCAGTGATCCCAGGTGGTTAATCCCTTGCCACTGCTCTGGCTTTCCCCTTCGGTTTGCAGTGCAGAACAGGCGCTACCCCACCAGAAGTTTTCGGGAAATGCATATTTCATAAAACGTCCTCTTTGACTTAATTGCCGACGGTCTCTGCTGCACCTACGGTTGCCTGCGCTTTTTGTTCTTCGGTTTTCAGCAAAGAACGCTCATAAGCACGCAGGAACGGCAAATACATCAGCGCCGACATCACCATACAAATGACGCACATCACCACCGGACTGAGGGCCCAGTTTGCCGCCCAGGAGGCACCAATCGGCGCCGGAGTGGTCCATGGCGTCAGCGAGACGACCTGTGCCAGCCAGCCGAGTTTGGTGGCGGTATACGCCAGACAAGCGTTGATCATCGGAACGAACACGAACGGAATAAACAGCATCGGGTTCATGATGATCGGCGCACCGAACAGAATAGGTTCGTTGATGTTGAAGAAACTGGGCACCACGCCCATTTTGCCAATGGTGCGCAGATGGGTTACGCGGCTGCGCAGCAGCAGGAAGGCCAGCGGCAGGGTAGAGCCCACACCACCAATCAGCAGGTAGTGATCCCAGAAGCCCTGCAGGTAAACGTGCGGCAGCGCAGCGCCGGCAGCCAGGGCGGCCTGGTTGGCGGAAAGGTTAGCCATCCAGAACGGGTTCATGATGCCGGTGACAATCAGCGCGCCGTGGATGCCGGCGAACCAGAAGATCTGGCACAACAGCACGGAGAGCAGAATGGCAGGCAGGGAGTCAGAGGCGGAAACCAGCGGCTCCAGCAGGTGCATAATCGCCTGCGGGATGATCATTCCGGTTTGCGCTTCGATAAACAGGTTCAGCGGGTGCAGCGTACCAATGATCACCACGACCGGGATCAGGATCTCAAACGAGCGCGCCACGCCGGTCGGCACTTCCTTCGGCAGACGGATGGTGACTTTATGATCCTTCAGCCAGGCATAAACGCGGGTGGCATAGATAGAGGTGATCAGCGCGGTGAAGATCCCCTGGCCCGACAGATACTGGGTGGAAATTTTGCCGTCGGCATAAGGAGCGGCCACCAGCAGGAACGCCATAAAGGCCAGCAGGCCGGACATCACCGGGTCGAGATTAAACTGACGGCCCAGGCTGGCACCAATCCCGACCGAGATGAAGAAAGTCATCACGCCCATGCTGAGGTTAAACGGCAGCATCAGCTGTTCGCGGTAGGTCTCGGAGAAATCGAGCCAGCCGCGGGCAAAGCTGTTGGTGGTGTCCGCAGAGAACGGCGGGAAGATGAACACCAGCATAAACGAGCCGATGATCATAAACGGCAGCGCGGCGGTAAAGCCGTCGCGGATGGCAATCACGTACTTCTGCTGGCCCAGCTTGCCTGCCAGCGGTGCGATGGACTGCTCAATGACCGCAACCATAGATTGATATAACGAACTCATGAGAACACCTTCTTAGTGTGCCGCTTCAATGAGCGACAGAGCATAGTCCAGCACCTTATCGCCACGTTGCATTCCGTAATCCATTGTATCTATGGACTGTACGGGTATGCCCTGAGCGGCAGCCTTGTCTGAGAGCGTTTTTAACATGTATTTGACCTGGGGTCCGAGAAGTACGACCTGGTATTGCGGAAACTGTGTATCAAATTCTGAAACACCGTACGCATCGATTTTGACCGGTAAACCGCGTTCGTTCGCGGCTTCGACCATTTTCCGTACCAGCAGGCTGGTGGACATCCCGGCAGAACAGCACAGCATAATCTTGAACATCGACGACCATCCTCAAAATGTAAATAGTTATTGCGGAGATGATTGGATAACATATGGAAACCGGTTTCCATTGATATAAGACAGAAGTGTGACAGCCATCAAGATCCATTACTTATGGGGCCTGATTATCGGATTTGGGTCACGTATTTTGGCTGCTTTTACATCAAATGGAGTGGAAGCGGAAAATCGGTTTCCATGGAAAACGGAAACGGATATACTCCTGAGTGGCTATAATATGAGCCGAAGTGGAATCAGGAATTACAGGGGCCTGGAGAGACCTGTCAGGGGATAAAGATGTCTACAATCAACGATGTATCACGTCTGGCCGGGGTGTCCAAAGCCACGGTATCACGGGTGTTGAGCGGGTCGCGCGGCGTGAAGGAAGCCAGTCGCCTGGCCGTACTGAAAGCGGTGGAAGAGCTGAACTACCGGCCAAATGTGATTGCCCAGTCGCTGCTCAGCCAGTCTACCGGCTGTATCGGCGTCATTTGCGCGCAGGACAACATTAACCAGACTACCGGTTACCTTTACGCGCTGGAAAAACACCTCAGCCAGCACCAGAAGCACCTGCTGCTTCGCTTCGCCAACACCAAAGCCGAAGTCATGAGCGCGCTGGATGAACTCTCCTGCGGGTTATGCGATGACATTCTGATTATCGGCGCCCGTTTCCCGCTGCAGATCGATCAGGAGAACGTCATCCTGGTGGACTGTATGGAAACCAACAACGTCAACAGCATCCAGTACGACCATGCTTTTGCCGCGGAAACCGCCTGTAACTTCCTCGCCAGCCAGGGGCGACGCCAGATTGCCCTGATCCATCCGCACGGCAGTGGTTTTGCCGATCAGGTGCTGCTGGGCTACAAGCATGGGCTGGAAAAGAACTTCCTGCCGTTTAATCGCAACCTGGTCTTTATGGAAGCCACGTCATCCTCCGTGGCCCTGCAGGAGCTGCTCAATAACGCCACCACGGTTAACTTCAACGCCCTACTGGTGGCCGACGAGCAGGAAGCACAGCGGGTGATCCCGCAGCTGCAGGCCTTCAACAGGTCAGTACCGGGCGACATCATGGTATTCAGTCTGGCGGGCTCGCTGCATCTGCCGGGCATTCCGACCATTCCGGCAATTGAGTACTCGATGGACGCCATGGCGGCACGGATTGTCAGCTGGCTGAATGAGAAGACCCAGATGCTGGGTTCGTATGTGCTGCGCGGGGATTTAATTATTCCGGATGTGCGGCGCTAAAAAAATTAAGGGGGCTGCAAGGGCCCCTTAATGCGAAATCAGTAATCCTCCATACAGTCCACCTGGCTTACGGCATCCCAGTAACCTTCCTGGTTGTTCCGCTCCATCGCCACGACCGCATTTTTGACCAGCATCTGATTGGCCTCAGAAGCCATGATCATTGTCTGCCACTCTTTATCACTCTGCTTACGTTGCGGGGCACAGGCTTTCTTCACATCCTTCAAAACCGACTGTTTCATCTGTTCTAATTTGACCGGATCGTTCAGTTCCTGAGCATGAACGAAGGCGGCAAAAAGCAGGCAGACGACCAGGCAAAACAGGTGCGCTGACTTCATGGAAACCTCCGGAAAAACCACACACGTTTATGAAATATATCGTTACATCCGCCTTTGCGACCCAAGCCGAAAGTATTAATTTTGCCAATAGTTGCGCAGAGGTACGAATAAGCGTAGCCGCAGAATTTGACGGAGAGGCAAGCCCGGAAGAAAAATTTGTGACGGCAGGCGACGGCAAGGTCACAAAGGTTGATGCTGCTCGCAAAGGCAATTTAGCGTTGATTGCACTTACATTTTTTTAAGCGCGTTACGCCAGAGTTTGCGGTTTTTATCGTCGGCAGAATGTGGGATAGTCGAGGTGCAACGTAACGGGAGAATGATATGCAACTGAGTATTACCGACACCATTACTGAACACGAACAGGAAGAATTACTGCAAGGGTTGCGGATCTATAACAGCCAGTTTATTAGTTTTTCCCGTGTGGCGAGTGATATTGCCGTGTATGCCCGCGATGAGGACGGCAAACTGCGCGGTGGGCTGATCGGCAACCGCCAGGGCGAGTGGCTGAACATTAAATATCTGTGGGTCAGCGACGAAATCCGCGGCACCGGGCTAGGCGGCCAGCTGATGCGCGCCGCCGAAGACGAAGCCCGGCAACAGGGGTGCCGGCATGCGCTGGTGGATACCTTCAGTTTCCAGGCGCGTCCGTTTTATGAAAAGCAGGGTTATGCGGTGACCATGACGCTGAACGATTTTCCGTACGCGGGAATACAGCGCCATTACATGTCGAAGGCGCTTTAAGCGCCAATACCATGACCTATCACCGCCAGCGCATGGCGCACGATGCTGTCAGGCGAGAGGGTGTGTAGCCTCTCGCCATTGCGCATTCGTGAAAAAGGCACCAGCACCAGGCTTAACAGGGTAGTGAACAGCAGTTCCGGAGCCAGATCGCGGTTCAGTTTTCCCTCCTGCTGCCAGCGGGCGACGGTCTCCAGCGTCGCCTGATATTTCTCATCACCAAACCGGGCCTGCAGGTGCGCGCGCAGTACCGGCATTTCACCAATCACCTCCTGCATCCACAGCGGCGCGAACCAGCGGTGCTCGACGGCCAGGTCGGCCAGCTTTTTCACCATTAACGTCAGGGCGGTCACCGGATCGTCCGGATGAGCGCTGAAAAGCGTCGCGATGGCGCTGCGCAGCGGCAGAAAACGCTCCTCGATCATCGCATCAAGCAGCTGCTCCCGGGAGTTGAAGTAGTAGTGCAGCATCGCCGGCGTCACGCCCGCCTCTTTGGCAATGGCGTTAAGCGAGGTTCGGGCAATCCCCTGACGGGCAAAGAGATCCAGGGCGATATCCAGCAGCTGTTCCCGGCTGGTGGCGGTGGGTTTGCTTCCGCGCGGACGCCCCGGGCGGCGGGCCTGTGGCGTGGGTTCAGAATTATCTTTATGTGCTGACATGCGCGGAGGATCCCTTGACCTGATTCATAACTTCATTAAATATTAATTACCCAATTAATTAATTTCAAGCGGTGTTTTATGGCGTCCGAATCGACAACACAAACCAAAAACGCGCCCTCTATCCGACTGCTGTTTAGCGCGCTCCTGCTGGTGATGCTGCTTTCGGCTCTCGATCAGACCATCGTCTCTACGGCGTTGCCCACTATTGTGGGTGAACTGGGCGGGCTGGATAAGCTCTCCTGGGTCGTTACGGCCTATATTCTGAGTTCCACTATCGTGGTGCCGTTGTACGGCAAGTTTGGCGATCTCTTTGGCCGCAAAATCGTGCTGCAAATCGCGATCGTCCTGTTTCTGGTGGGCTCTGCCCTGTGCGGACTGGCGCAGAACATGACCCAGCTGGTGCTGATGCGCGCCCTGCAGGGGCTGGGCGGCGGCGGGCTGATGGTGATCAGCATGGCGGCGGTGGCCGATGTTATCCCGCCAGCGGATCGCAGCCGCTACCAGGGCCTGTTCGGCGGGGTCTTTGGTCTGGCGACGGTGATCGGCCCGTTGGTCGGCGGTTTTCTGGTGCAGCACGCCTCCTGGCGCTGGATTTTCTATATCAACCTGCCGCTGGGGGTGTTTGCCCTGCTGGTGATCGGCGCGGTCTTCCACGGCAGCGCGAAGCGCAATAAGCATGAGATCGACTATCTGGGGGCGATTTACCTCAGCATGGCGCTGCTGTGCATCATCCTGTTTACCAGCGAAGGGGGTACGGTCCGCGAGTGGAGCGACCCGCAGCTGTGGTGCATTCTGGCCTTTGGCCTGACGGGTATCGCCGGGTTTATCTATGAGGAGCGGCTGGCGTGGGAGCCGATTATTCCCCTGTCGCTCTTCCGGGATCGCAGCTTCCTGCTGTGTAGCCTGATTGGTTTTATTATCGGGATGTCGCTGTTTGGATCTGTCACCTTCCTGCCGCTCTATCTGCAGATTGTCAAAGAGGCCACCCCGACCCAGGCCGGGCTACAGCTGATCCCGCTGATGGGCGGCCTGCTGCTGACCTCGATTATCAGCGGCCGCATTATCAGCCGCACCGGGAAATACCGCCTGTTCCCGATCCTTGGCACCCTGCTGGGTGTGGTCGGCATGGCGTTGCTCACGCGGATTACCATTGAATCGCCGATCTGGCAGCTGTACCTGTTTACCGGCGTGCTGGGAGCGGGGCTGGGTCTGGTGATGCAGGTCCTGGTGCTGGCGGTACAGAACAGCGTCTCTGCGGAACAGTATGGGGTGGCGACCTCGGGCGTGACGCTGTTCCGCTCCATTGGCGGGGCGATTGGCGTGGCGCTGTTTGGCGCGGTCTTCACCCACGTGTTGCAGTCGGGACTGATGGCGCGGATACCCGAGGGCACCGAACTGCCGCGGGAGATGAACCCTGTTGCGATCCACCATCTGCCTGACGCCCTGCGTCTCGACTACCTGGACGCCTTTGGCTCCGCCATTCATGCGGTATTCCTGATGGCGGCAGGGATCATGGTGCTGGCCTTTGTGCTGTCGTGGTTTTTGCGCGAGGCGCCGCTACGCAAGCGGGAGGCGTAAGGTTAGCGGTTCTGCTATTTGTTGCGAGTCGCTTTCCGAATCTGCATGACCAGGCTTGTCTTCCTTAACGCGGCTGGCGCATGCTTTGGCCTGGTCAATAAACCAGCAGAGGTTGCGATGGAACGTAAAGCAAAACTGTTTAAAAAAGGGCGGAATCAGGCGGTGTTACTGCCTGCGGAGTTCGCGTTTGATACGGAGAGCGTCTGGATCCGGCGGGATGAGGAGGGGAATGTTGTTTTGATTGCAAAACCTGCCCAGGAAAAAAGCTGGGATGAGTTTTTCAGGATGCTGGAAAACATGACCGTACCGGATTCATTTTTAAGTCCAGAGGAGAGAAATCAGAGCGTGACAAAGCGGGATCCTCTGGATGGCGTTCAGGTATGAAGCCTGAACCTCAACGCCCGGTGGCGCTACGCTTACCGGGCCTACAGCAGTTTGCCGTTTATTTACGTAGGCCGGGTAAGCGTAGCGCCACCCGGCAAAACCTGCATATAATTTATCCTTCTTATTGATGCCATTTCGTTTTTTAGCCTGCCGCTGCGTTGCCGATATAGTCGATAAAACAGTTATCAAAAGGATATGACGGGTGAAACTTCGATTAGGTGCGCTTCTTCTCGCTGGCCTGCTGCTGGCGGGCTGTGACCAAAACGGCAGCGATGCCAAACATATTAAGGTCGGCGTGATTAACGGTGCCGAGCAGGACGTGGCGGAAGTCGCCAAAAAAGTGGCGAAAGAGAAATTCGGCCTTGATGTCGAACTGGTGGGCTTCAGCGGCTCGCTGCTGCCGAACGACGCCACCGACCACGGAGAGCTGGACGCCAACGTCTTCCAGCATCGTCCATTCCTGGCGGAAGACAACAAGGCGCACGGCTACAAGCTGGTGGCCGTCGGCAATACCTTTGTGTTCCCGATGGCGGGCTATTCCCGCAAGATCAAATCGGTGACGGAGCTGAAGGACGGCGCGACCATCGCCATCCCGAATGACCCGACCAATCTGGGCCGCGCGCTGTTGCTGCTGCAAAACGAAAAGCTCATCACCCTGAAACCGGACGTGGGCCTGCTGCCGACGGCGCTGGATATCACCGCCAACCCAAAAAACCTGAAAATCATGGAGCTGGAAGGGGCACAATTGCCGCGCGTGCTGGACGATCCGAAAGTGGATGTGGCGATTATCAGCACCACCTATCTTCAGCAAACCGGGCTGTCGCCGGTGCATGACAGCGTCTTTATCGAAGATAAAAACTCGCCGTACGTGAACATCGTCGTCACGCGGGAAGACAATAAAGATGCGGAAAACGTGAAGGAATTTATTCAGTCGTATCAGTCGCCAGAGGTGGCGAAAGCGGCCGAGACCATCTTTAACGGCGGGGCAGTGCCGGGCTGGGAATAACGTTAATCGTGCCGCGGCGGCCTCTGTTGCCGCGGCTAAATGAAGACTGGCCCGATCCCATCGCTGATTGCCCTTTTGCCCACATCCTGTCGTCATGCTCCCGGCTATGCTTTCTGCATACAAACCGGAGAACAGCCCATGAACATTACCCACATTCGCAACGCGACGCAGCTCATCACCTACGGCGGAAAACGCTTTCTGATTGACCCGCTGCTGGCACCTAAAGACGCTTACTCTGGTTTCCCGGGCACCGCCCAGGCGGAGATCCGCAACCCGACGGTGGAGCTGCCCTGTTCGGTGGAAAGCCTGCTGGATGTCGATGCGGTGATCGTCACCCATACCCATGCCGATCACTGGGATCAGCACGCCATCGAGCGGATCGCCAAAGAGATGCCGATCTTTGTCCAGCACGACGAGGACGCGCAGCTGCTGCGCAGCCAGGGCTTCCACAATCTGACCGTGTTGACGGACAACACGCCGTTTGGCGAGATCCAACTGAGCAAAACCTACGGCGGTCAGCACGGCACCGACCGCGCTTACGCGGTGCCGGAGCTGGCGGAGCGGCTTGGTGAGGCGTGCGGCGTGGTGTTTCGCCATCCCGAAGAAAAAACGCTGCTGATTGCAGGCGACACCATTTTGCGCCCGCAGGTCGCCGCCGAACTGCAAAAGCATCAGCCGGATGTGGTGGTGCTCAACGCCGGGTACGCGCACGTGATCGGCTTCGGGCCCATCATTATGGGCGCGGAGGATGTGCTGAATGTGCACTTCCTGCTGCCACAGGCAAAAATCGTCGCTGTCCATATGGAGGCGATCAACCACTGCCTGCTTACCCGCAGCGCGCTGCGCGAATACGTCGACGCTAACCAGATGGGCGAGGCGGTGATTATTCCCCAGGACGGGGAAAGCGTTATAGTCTGAACAGTATCGGGGCAGAGGAGAACAGTGTGAAGCTAACAACAGTGGCGATTGTCGCCGTCGACGGATTCAGCCCTTTTCACTACTCCGTGCCCTGCATTCTTTTTGGCGATACCGTCTCTGGTAAAAAGCGCTTTGAGGTGACGATCTGCGCCGAAAAACCGGGGTTATTGACCTCCCGTGATGGCTTCGCGCTCAATGCCACACAGGATTATTCCGCCATCAGGCAGGCGGATATCGTGGTGGTGCCCTACTGGGCACATGTGCTCGAAAGCCCACCGCAGGCGTTGCTCGACAGCCTGGTGCAGGCCAGAGACAACGGGGCGGAAATCGTCGGGCTGTGCCTGGGGTCATTTGTTCTGGGCTATGCCGGCATTCTGGACGGCAAACGGGCGGCGACCCACTGGGAGTTTGAACGCCAGTTCCAGTCGCTGTTCCCGGCGGTAGAGCTGGATATCAACGCCCTGTACGTCGATGACGATAACATCATCACCTCCGCCGGGACTGCCGCTGCGCTGGACTGTTGCCTGTACATTATCCGTCAGCGCTTTGGCAGCGAGGTTGCCAACCAGATTGCCCGGCGGATGATCGTCCCGCCGCACCGCGAGGGCGGGCAGGCGCAGTTTATCGCCCAGCCGGTGCCGGAAACGACCCGCGATGCGCGGATTAACCACCTGATCGACTATCTCCAGCGTAATATCAGCCAGCCGCTGAGCCTGGATGTGCTGGCAGAGAGCGTGGCGATGAGTCGCCGCACGCTGACCCGCCATTTTATGAAAGCCACCGGGATGAGCGTTGCCTCGTGGATCACCGCCGAACGCCTGCGGCGTAGCCAGCTGCTGCTGGAGAGCAGCAATCTGCCGATCGAGGCGGTGGCAGAGCAGGTGGGGTACCTCTCAGCCGTCACCTGGCGCCAGCAGTTTAAGGCCCGCTTTGGCGTCAGCCCGGCGGAGTGGCGCAAAACCTTCCGCACGCAGAGTCAGGCCGGGTAGCGCAACATTTACCCCAGCTTCTCCATCCGCGTTTCCCCTTCCACCATCGACAGCTGATACAGCGAAAACGACCGGTGCTTTTCAATCAGCTTCGCCAGCTCCGGCGAGTGGCTGGTGAGCCAGATCTGCGAGTAACGGCTGGCCTCGGCAATCAGGCTCGCCAGCGCGGGCAGCATCTGCGGATGCAGGCTGTTTTCCGGTTCGTTGAGGGCGATAAACGCGGGCGGGCGCGGGCTTAACAGCGCCACCGCCAGACAGAGAAAACGCAGCGTGCCGTCGGAGAACTCCGCGGGCTCCAGCGGTCTGCTTAAGCCTTCGCGCTGCATCATCATGCGGAAACGTCCCCCGGTGTTGTCGCTGTAAAACACGCAGCCGGGGAAGGCCTGGTCGAGAATGCGCATCAGCAGCAGCTCGTCGCCAATCTCGACAATGGTCTGAAAGGCCGCGGCCAGATTTGCCCCGTCGCTGGCCAGCACCGGGGAGCGGAATCCCACCTGCGGGGCGCGGATCGCCGAGCCGGAGGAGACAGAAAATTCATGATAAAAGCGCCAGTTACGCAGGGACTCGCGCATCTGCGACACCTCCGGGTAGAGGTGCGGTTCACCCAGCTGCCCGAACACCGATTCGTTCTCGTACAGCGTGCCGCTGTGGGTCACCTTTTCGTGATGCACGTTATTCAGAAACACGGCCTGATTTTTGCGTTTCATCAGCTGGGACGAGGGGCGTCGGTGCTGGCCGCTCAGCCAGATGGACTCCTCTTTGATCACCGGATCGAGCTGAAACTGCGAGGGATAAGGCAGCTTTTCGACAAAGCCCACCTGCAACTCATACTCGTAGGTCTCGGTTTCCACCGCCAGGTTCATGCGCCTGAGCTGGTCGCTGCGGGTTTTGCCCGCCCAGAACACCTTTAAAATCCCGCCCTCATTGGCCAGCGCCTGGGAAAACTGCCCCTGCGCCGCGCTGTGCATCAGGTGGATCGCCTTATAGATATTGGATTTTCCGGTGCCGTTCGGGCCGAAAACGATATTGAGCTGCTGCAGATCCAGCGACAGGTCGCGAATCGAGCGGTAGTTTTGAATGTGCAGGGTATTGATCATCGGCGGACCCCTTTTGCGGAATAAACCTGTACAGAGTTACAGTGTTCTGCGCAAAGTGCAAAAAAAAGACGACAGTGAGGTGTCGTCTAAACGGGGTAGTGCTTCGGGCCTCTCCGGGTCAATGGGGCCTCGCATTTGACATTCAGTTAACGGCCAGACGCAAACCCAAATCATCGGGGTAGGGATCAAAGTAGTTTTGCGTCATCAGATACCGGTCGGGATATTCGGCCAGATAGTGTTTCAACAGCGTGAGCGGAGCGAGAATCGGCAGTAATCCGTCGCGATAATGCAGGATCACGTCGCGCAGTTCGCCGCGCTGGCGGCTGTTCAGTTGGTTACGGAAATAGCCCTGAATATGCATCAGGACGTTAGTGTGGTTTTTCCGCGAAGCGGGTTTTTTGAGGATCGTCATCAGCTTTTCGCGGTAGACCTCGAAGAAAGCCTCCAGATCCTCCCATTCGTGCAGCGAGGCGACGAACGGCCCGATTTCACGGTAGCCCGCCTGATGGTGCGCCAGCAGCTGGAGTTTGTAACGGCTGTGGAAGTCCAGCAGCCCGCGGCGCGTCAGGCCCTCTGCCCGCAGCGTATTCAGCTCATGGAGCGCGAAAACCCGCTCGACAAAGTTCTCCCGCAGCACCGGGTCGTGCAGGCGTCCATCTTCCTCCACCGGCAGCCACGGCCAGGCTTCAAGCAGGGCGGCGGTGAACAGCCCGACACCCTCCTTGCGACCTGCATTACCCTTTTCATCATACAGCCGCACGCGTTCCATGCCGCAGCTTGGTGATTTGGCACAAACGATAAATCCACAGAGATCGCTCATTTTCGGCACAAAGCCTGCCGCAAAGTCGGACATTTTTTGAGTGACCTCTTCGTGAGGCGCTTTGCTGAACCGCATCTCGATATCACCGCGCGTGGTCTGCGTCAGACGCAGCGCCGGGCGAGGCGTAGGCAGGCCGATCGCCATTTCCGGGCACACAGGCCGGAAGTTGACCCATTCGGCCAGCTCATCCATGACAAAGCCCATACGCTTATGCCCGCCGTCGAAGCGAACGGCGGAACCGGTCAAGCATCCGCTAATACCCAGCACGGGTTTCGTTGTCATGATATGCACCTCCAAAGTTACTCTTTAAAAGTTACACAAAATGATTATTTTGTCCAAGTATTGGCGGATATATTTTTTATTTAGTATAGATATCAGTAGCTTTTAGCTTCCCTTATAGGTCGAGTAACCGTACTGGCTGAGCAGCAGCGGGATGTGCAGTTTTTCGTTGGTGCGGGTCACGGTAAACAGCACCGGGATCTCCGGGAAGAACGACTCCAGCTTGTTGCCGTGGAAGTACTCCGCCGTTTTGAAGGTCACTTTATAAACGCCTGGCTGCATATCCTGATCGGCCGGGTAGAGCGACTTGATGCGTCCGTCCTGGTCGGTTTTGCCGCTGGCAAGCGGGGTCCATTTATCCTGCTGCTGCTTTTCCAGCGTAACGGTCACGCCCAGCGGTGGTGTGCCGGTTTGCTGGTCAAGAATATGCACACTCAGGGTGCCGGCAGGGGCAGCGCCAAAGGCGACAGGGGCAAAGGCCATGGAGGCCAGGATCAGCAGAGGGGCAGTTTTTTTCATCATCTTTTCCTGTGGAGTGATAAGTCACAGGAAAACGTTAGCATTTGCCGCGCGGGAAAATATTCAACTTTTCGTGAAGATTCCCGCAGGAGAAAATAATCAGAGGATAATGACCTCAAGGGCAACCTGCTGCTGCCACTGCTCCACCTGTTTTCTGCGCGCGGCGGTAAGTTTACCGCTGGTGACCAGCAGCCACTGGCGGTCCGGGAAGATTTCCGGTGCCAGTGCGGCAGGGGGAATGGGCAGCAGGTTGATGCGGTGGCCCTGGCCGGTGCGGGCCAGGGCTTCGAGCCAGATTTCGCACGGGTCGTTCAGGTGCCAGCCGCTGAGCAGGAGGTTATCACCGGGCGCTTTTTTATCGCTTTCAAGGCAAAACGAGGTGTAGGCGATGATGATGCCATCCAGGATCTCGCGCAGGGTCATGGCGGCGGCAACGTTGGCGGAGACCAGGCTGCGCAGGGGGCGTAACACGTTCGCGACCAGCTCCGGACGCGGATACTCGCGGCCGGCATCGTAAATCATCTGGCGCAGGGATTCGATTTTGCCCGCCTGCAGACGATCCAGCATGGTCTGCTGCAGGGTTTGCCAGTTGTTGGTGCGGCTCGGGACAGGGCGCTCCAGCAGCGGCTTCACCTGGCCGATCGGGACGCCTTTTTTCACCCAGTCGAGGATTTTTAACGCCTGCTGGACATCCTCATCGCTGTACTGGCGATGGCCGCCTTCGGTGCGCAGCGGCTTGAGTAAACCGTAGCGACGCTGCCATGCCCGCAGCGTGGTGGGGGTGATCCCACTGAGCCTGGCGAATTCGCCAATGGAGTATGCCATGTCTGCGTCCGAAGAGGATTAGTCTCAATATTCTACGAATATTTTCCGGCGGGATGAAGCACCAGAGCGCTGCACTACACTTTAATTCCAACCGAGCAAAATGACAGGAGTTCTCATGAAACTATGGCCCGTTGTGACCGGTGTCGCCATCGCGTTGACCCTGGTGGCCTGTAAATCCCCTACGCCGCCGAAAGGCGTGCAGCCGATAACCAACTTTGACGCCAGCCGCTATCTGGGCAAGTGGTACGAAATCGCCCGTCTGGAAAACCGCTTCGAACGTGGGATGGAGCAGGTGACCGCCACCTACGGCAAGCGCAGCGACGGCGGGATCAGCGTGCTTAACCGGGGCTATGATCCGTTGAAGCGCAAGTGGAATGAGAGCGAAGGCAAAGCCTATTACACCGGCGAGCCAACCACCGCAGCGCTGAAGGTCTCGTTCTTCGGCCCGTTCTACGGCGGTTATAACGTGATCAAGCTGGACGATGACTACCAGTATGCGCTGGTCAGCGGCCCGGACCGCGACTATCTGTGGATCCTGTCGCGTACGCCAACCATTCCGGATGCGGTGAAACAGGATTACCTCAATACCGCGCGCAGCCTGGGCTTCCGGGTGGATGAGCTGGTATGGGTGAAGCAGTAAAGATCGTGCTTTCTTCCTGGGGCAATGTGCGGAAAGGGTAATAGACTTGCGTCATGGGCACACGGGAGATGACATATGCACTGGCAACCCTTTCGCGGCACCGCGCCGACCGGCATGACCCTCTACAGCGCGTCCTTTCCCGATGTCAGCGACAACTGGCCGATGAAGGACGAGGTGACGCGCGAGCTGAACGCCGTCGATCGGGCCTTAAAGGCGGACCCGCAGCTGAAGCCGCCGCTGATTGAAAAGGACGCCAATGGCGAGAAGACGATAAAGTGCCAGCACCGCTGGTCTGAAGAGGCGTTCACCGCACGCCCCGCAGTCGTCGCCTGGCGTACCCGGCTGGTGCCCACCGCGCTGGCCCTGTACGCCATCCAGAACCCGCTGGATGAGCATCTCCCCGACGGCACCCGGATGGACAGCCGCAGCCGCCAGTGGTTTATCCACGCCAACGATGCCATCGGCATCCGTTCCCGCGCAAAGGTGCTCTCGGTGCTGGCGGAACAGTACCTGCATAACGACATCGACAACGTCTGGGTCAGCCTCGCCAGCGGCGCGGCCGTCCCGGTGCTGGAGGCGCTGCGCGGCGCCCATCTGGACGGACAAAACGTGCATCTGACCCTGGTGGATTACGATCCCGTCTCCCTGCGCTGGGCAGAAAAAATGACCGCTGCCGAAGGGCTGAGAGTCGGGGAACAGGTGACGATATTGCAGCGCGATCTAAAAGAAAGCCTGATCAACAGCGATAAACTGATACAGGAGCTGGGTGAAGGCAACGTCGAGCTGGTGGATGCGCTGGGGATCTTCGAATATTTCAACGACGCTGAAGCGGTGACCTTCCTGCAACATGTCCTGCGCCTGATTAAACCCGGCGGGGCGCTGATTATCTCGAACATGCTGACCAGCAGCCCGCAGATTGATTTCGCCCTGCGCTGTATCGGCTGGACGCCCATCTTCCCGCGCACGTTGCAGCAGCTGCAGGATATTCACCTCGCGGCTGGGATCCCGGCGGAAAACGTCACGGTGATCGTGCCGAAAGACGGGGTATATGCGGTGATGGAGATCCGTGTGGGCCAGGCCGTTCAGGCCTGACGCATTTCGTAAGCCTCATCACAATATAAACAGAACTCATACCTGGCGCGGGTTTTTTGAACCGGACAGCGCCCCCCCGTCTGCCTTAAGTTGGTTACGAACGTTCAACACATAACACTAACCAGAACATTCGTATCGCCTGCTTAAGGAAGTCACCCTATGAATCAGACGCATGTTGTCGATGTGAAGGCATGGATAGATGCCCGGCCTGTCTCACGCTTTCAGTGGAAGGTCCTGCTGCTCTGTTTTGTCATCATTATGCTTGATGGTTATGACGCCGCGGTCATGGGGTTTATCGCCCCGGCGTTAATCGAAGACTGGGGCATCAGCCGCTCCGCACTCGGCCCCATCCTCGGAGCGGCGATGTTCGGTGTTGCCATCGGCGCGCTGGTCGCCGGACCTCTGTCGGATCGCTATGGCCGTAAACAGGTTCTGCTATGGTCGGTGGCGCTCTTCGCCATTTTCAGCCTTGCCGCCGCGCTGGCGCAAAGCCCGGCACAACTCGCGCTGATTCGTTTTCTGACCGGGCTGGGGCTGGGGGCCGTCATGCCGAACTGCGTCACGCTGGTGGCGGAGTATATGCCGGAGCGTCGCAAGGGGTTGATGATCACCCTGATGTACAGCGGCTTTAACGTTGGCTCCGGGCTGGGCGGGTTTATTGCTGCGGCGCTGCTGTCGCACTTCAGCTGGCACTCGGCACTGATTTTTGGCGGCGTGCTGCCGCTGGTGCTGCTGCCCTTTATGTTTGCCATGCTGCCGGAGTCGGCGATGAGCATGGTCGCGCGCCGCGTTCCGCCCGCGCAGATTGCCCGGGTGCTTAACCGGCTGGGCGGAACTTTCACGGCTGATACTCTGTTCAAACTCAATACCCCGGAAATTTCCCGCCGCAGCAAAGTCGCGCAGCTGTTCCGCAACGGCTATGGCCGCGGAACGGTGGCCCTGTGGCTGACCTACTTTATGGGGCTGTTTGTCATCTATCTGCTCAATGGCTGGCTGCCGACTATCCTGCGTTCAGGCGGGTTGTCGTTGCAGCAGGCGGCTATCATCACCGGTCTGTTCCAGCTCGGCGGCCCGCTGGGCGGCATCATTGTCGGCTATCTGATGGACCGCACAGCCGCGAAGAAAGTGATTGCCGTAACCTATTTCCTCGGCTGTCTGTGTCTGCTGTCGCAAGGGTTGATGGACTTCGGGTCGCTGGCGCTGGCGGTACTGATTTTTATCAGCGGCATGTGTATCAACGGCGCACAGAATGGCCTGCAGGCCTACTCCCCCGCCTTTTACCAGACGGAAATCCGCGCCACCGGCGTAAGCTGGATGCACGGTATCGGTCGTACGGGGGCCATTCTCAGCTCAACGCTGGGTGGGGTGATCATGCTGGCGGTGCCAGGGCACTCTTCCATCTTTCTGGTGCTGGCGTTACCGGCCTGTCTGGCGGGGATCGCTATTTTGCTGCATCGTATGAACCGCATTAAGCCTCGGGAAACAGAGGCAGAATTAAACGCACTGTCGCAAACCGTGCATAACCGATAAGTGGAGTAAATTCATGGCCAGAATACTCGGCGGGATCGCCGTCTCGCATACCCCGACCATCGGCTTTGCCGTCGATCATCATAAACAGCAGGAGGCGGCCTGGGCACCTATCTTCCAGAGCTTTGAACCGCTGAAACGCTGGCTGGACGAGAAAAAGCCCGATGCGCTGGTCTATATCTTTAACGATCACGTCACCGCCTTTTTCTTTGATCACTATTCCACGTTCACCCTCGGGATTGACCACGAGTATGGCGTGGCGGATGAAGGCGGCGGCGCGCGCGATCTACCGCCGGTGAAAGGCGATGCGGCACTGTCGCGCCATATCGGTGCCAGCCTGATGGCTGACGAGTTTGATATGTCGTTCTTTATGAATAAAAAACTCGATCACGGGCTGTTCTCACCGCTCTCCGCCCTGATGCCCTGGGAGCAGGAAGCCGGCTGGCCGACAAAAGTGATCCCGTTGCAGATCGGCGTACTGCAATTTCCGGTACCCAGCGCCCGCCGCTGTTACAAGCTGGGCCAGGCGCTGCGCCGGGCTATCGAGAGTTACCCGGAGGAGATCAACGTGGCGATTGTCGCCACCGGGGGCCTGTCGCATCAGGTACATGGCGAGCGCTGCGGTTTTAACAATCCCGACTGGGACGCGCAGTTTGTCGATATGCTGGTGAACGACCCGGAAAAACTGACCGAAATGACCCTGGGCGAATACGCGACGCTTGGCGGTATGGAGGGCTCAGAGGTGATCATGTGGCTGGTGATGCGCGGTGCGCTGTCGGCGAACGTCACCGAAACCTGGCGCGATTACTACCTGCCGTCGATGACCGGCATCGCCACTCTGATCCTCGAAAACAACGCCCGCACGCCGCCTGTTGATACCCTTAGCCGCCACCGCCAGCATATGGCGCAGCAGCTTGCCGGGGTAGAAAATCTGCCGGGCACCTATCCGTTTACCCACGAGCGGAGCCTGAACGGCCTGCGGCTGAACAGCTTCCTGCACCAGCTGACGCAGCCGGCCTGGCGCGAACGTTTCCTGAATGAACCGCAGGCGCTGTACGCCGAAGCGGGTCTGAGCGAGCAGGAGCAACGCCTGCTGGATAGCCGCGACTGGCGTGGCCTGATCCAGTATGGCGCCAGCTTCTTCCTGCTGGAAAAAATGGGGGCGGTGGTCGGCGTTTCTAACCTGCACATTTACGCGGCCATGCGCGGACAAACGCTGGAGGAATTCCAGAAGACGCGTAATCAGCAGGTGACGTACTCAGTGGCGGGCCGCTAACCCTGCGCCACCTGTTGATGGATAAACCCCAGCAGCGCCTGGGTTGCTGGTGAGGGCAGGCTGCCTTCGCGGAAGGTCAGCCCGATGCGGCGGGTGGTATCCGGCAGGCTCACCGGCAGCACGGTGAGCAGGCCATTATCAATTTCAAAACGCATCTGGCTGGCTGATACCGCTGCCAGCATATCGGAGTCACGCAGTAACCCGCGCACCATGGCGGCATCGCCGGTTTCGACGGTCGGTTGCGGCAGCGGCAAATGCAGGGTCAGGAAGGCCCGATCCAGCAGATGACGCGCGGGGGCATTGGAACGCGGTAACACCCACTGCGCGTCGGCCAGTTTGCTGCGCGGATCGGGATCGTTCAGCAATGGGTGGTTATTACGCAGCAAAATGAGCATATCTTCTTCAAACAGCGCTTCGCTGCTGAGGTCCGGCAGATCCTCATCCTGACGCAGCGCACCAATAATAAAATCAATATTACCGGCCCGCATGTCCGACACCAGGGACTCATACGGGCTTTCATTGGTGATCACCCGGATACCCGGGTGACGCGCCAGAAACGCGCCGATCACCACCGGCAACAGCCGGGTACGGCTCAGCGGCAGCGCGCCGATGCGCACACTGCCTTCCAGCACCCCGCGCCGCGCCGCCAGATCGCTCCAGATATTCTCCAGCTCATTCAACGCCCGGCTGACAGGCGGATAGAGCAAATCTGCCGCCGGAGTGGGGCGTACGCCTTCAGCGGTACGGCGAAACAGCGCCGCATCGGCCCCCTTTTCCAGCACTTTTAACGCTGCACTGACCGCGGGCTGGGTCACGCCCAGCTGCGTGGCGACGGTCTGGGTATGATTGACATGATAGAGCTGAATAAAAATCTCCAGCCGTCGGGTATTAAACAGCCAGGCAGCATCCGGCACCGCCGTGGCACGGGCCTTAAGCTTATGCATCAGCGTGGGCACGGCCTGTAAATCGTCGATGGCGCGCTGCGCGCGGGGCAGAATGCATTTGCCGTATTCCGTCAGGACCATGCCGCTGTGATGCCGTTCAAACAGGGTGACATTCAGGCTCTCTTCGAGGTCACGGATCGCCCGGGTGATGGCCGACTGCGTACGGAATAAATCATCGGCTGCCCGCGAGACGCTGCCGCGCTGAGCAACCCGGCAGAAAAAGCGCAGCTGCATGATATTTATTGTGTTATTTCGTTTTTCTGTCGCCATGATTCGCCCGATCCCGAAATGTGAATTTATCGACAACATAAATAAAAATCATAGCATTCGCAACTTAACGAATTACCCGCCTGCGCCCGGACATGACACTCTGAAAAAAACAGCAGAGGAAGTCATCATGTCTCATCCGGTTAACCAAAAAAAGTGCCCTTGTTGTCAGCGCCCATTCTGCCGATTTCGTCTGGCGTGCGGGCGGTGCGATCGCCCTGCATGCCCAGCAAGGCTATCAGGTTCATGTGGTGTGTCTGTCGTTCGGCGAGCGTGGGGAATCGGCCAAACTGTGGCGCAAAGGCAATATGACAGAAGAGACGGTAAAACATCACCGCCGGGAAGAGGCGCAGGCCGCCGCCGATATCCTTGGGGCCAGCATCGAGTTTTTTGATATCGGCGACTATCCGTTGCGCGCCGATAACGCCACCCTGTTCCGCCTGGCCGATGTCTATCGCCGCGTGCAGCCGCACTTTGTGCTGACCCACTCGATGCACGATCCCTACAACTACGATCACCCCCTGGCGTCGAACCTGGCCCAGGAAGCGCGGATCATCGCCCAGGCGGAAGGCTATCGCCCGGGAGAGACGGTGGTGCAGGCGCCGCCGGTGTACTGCTTTGAACCGCACCAGCCGGAACAGTGCAACTGGAAACCGGACGTGCTGCTGGATATCACCAGCGCGTGGGAGAAAAAATACCAGGCCATTCAGTGCATGCAGGGCCAGGAGCATTTGTGGGAATACTACACCCGCGTGGCGCTTCAGCGTGGCGTGCAGGCAAAACGTAATATCGGCATCACCGCCGCGCGCGATATCGTTCATGCCGAAGGCTTCCAGAGTATCTTCCCACGCGTGACGGAGAACCTAGCATGAACCTGTTGAATAAAAAAGGGATTGTAGTGCGCAACCTGCCGCGCCATGACCACTCAACCCTGCGCCTGTTTGCCGCCGCGGGCGTGGCCACGCTGCACGAAGCGTATCAACGTCAGGGGCTGATGAACCCGGCTATCCGCCCCATCCAGCAGGGGGTAAGCCGCGCCGGAAATGCCGTTACCGTACTGGTGACCCCTGGCGATAACTGGATGTTCCATGTGGCGGTAGAGCAGTGCCTTCCGGGGGGATATTCTGGTGGTAGCGCCAACCTCGCCCTGTGGCGACGGCTTTTTCGGCGATCTGCTGGCGACCTCGTTGCAGTCCCGTGGCGTGGTCGGGCTGGTGGGCGATATCGGGATCCGCGACTCGCAGACCCTGCGCGAAATGGGGTTTGCCGTCTGGTCGCGCCAGGTCTATGCCCAGGGCACGGTGAAAGAGACGCTCGGCTCGGTGAATGTGCCGGTGATTTGCGGCGGCCAACTGGTCAACCCCGGCGATGTGGTCGTTGCCGATGATGATGGCGTGGTGGTGGTACCGCATGCTGACGCCCGATCGGTACTGGCGAAAGCGGAAACCCGCATGGCCAATGAAGAGGCGAAACGCGATCGGATGCGCAACGGCGAGCTGGGGCTGGATATCTACGCCATGCGCCCGCGGCTGGCAGAGAAAGGGCTGCGCTACTACGACAATGCGGATGACGTGGAGGGTTAAGATGGCGCAACGCAGAATTCCCTGCCTGATGATGCGTGGCGGCACCTCGAAGGCCGCCTGCTTCCTGGCGGATGACCTGCCTTCAGATGACACTCTGCGCGATGCGGTACTGCTGGCGGTAATGGGTTCCCCGGATGCCCGGCAGATCGACGGCATCGGCGGGGCCGATCCGCTGACCAGCAAAGTGGCGATCGTTCGCCGCTCCGCCCGCCCGGATGCTGACGTCGATTACCTCTTTGCCCAGGTGAATGTCGATAGCGCGACGGTCGATTACGGCCAGAACTGCGGCAATATCCTGGCGGCCGTCGGTCCGTTCGCCATCGAGCGCGGATTAATTGCACCGGCCACGCCCCTGACTCAGGTGCGGATCTATATGGAGAACACAGGGCAACTGGCGATTGCCGAGGTGCCCTGTGGTGACGATGGCGTGGAGTATACGGGCGATACCCGCATCGATGGCGTACCGGGTACCGCCAGCAAAATCGTCCTCAACTTCCTGGACGTGGCGGGCTCCAGCTGCGGTGCCTTACTGCCAACCGGCAAGGCCACTGACCGTTTTGACGGCATCGGCGTTACCTGTATCGACAACGGCATGCCGGTGGTGCTGCTGCGCGCCAGCGATCTGGGCCGCAGCGGCTACGAAACCCGTGAGCAGCTGGATAATGACCCTGAGCTGAAGCAGCGTCTGGAGTCGATCCGCCTGCAGGCCGGGCCGCGCATGAACCTGGGCGACGTGTCGCAACGCACGGTACCCAAAATGACGCTGATCGCAGAGCCGCGTGCCGGAGGCGCACTCTGCAGCCGTACCTTTATTCCCCATCGCTGCCATGCCTCGATTGGCGTTTTTGGGGCGGTGAGCGTCGCCAGCGCCTGCCTGATCCCCGGCAGCATCACCGCCGGGCTGGCGCAGGTTGCTGGCGGAAACGCGCCGGTTCTGAGTGTCGAACATCCCAGCGGGGAGTTCAGCGTAGCGCTGCAACGCAATGCCGCTGGCGAACTGGCAGGCTGCGGCCTGTTGCGCACTGCCCGCCTGCTGTTTGCGGGTGAGGTCTGTATTCCGGCCAGCATCTGGCCACGTAAGGAGTCAACATGACGGCAATAACCTTTATTGGTTTTGGCGAGGCGGGCGGTATTTTTGCCAGCGAACTGGCGCGGGATCATGCCGTCACCGTCTGGGACTGCAAGCTCAGCGGCGCAGAGCGCGAACCGATGCTGACTAAAGCCCGTCAGGCTGGCGTACGTGCCGCCGGCTCGCTGGCGGAAGCCCTTGAAGGCGCGGCGCTGGTCTTCTCGACCGTCACGGCGGGTTCTGCCCTGGATGTGGCGCAGCAGGCCGCGCCGCTGTTAACGGCCGGGCAGTATTTTCTCGATCTCAACTCGGTGGCGCCGCAGACCAAACGCGATGCCGCCCGCCATTTCCTGCCCGGCGCGTATGTCGATGTGGCGGTCATGGCGCCGGTTCCCCCTGCACGACGTAAATCACCGCTGCTTGTCGGCGGCCCGCAGGCAGAGGCGATCGCGTCGGTACTGAGTGCGATGGGGTTAAACGCCCGCTCTGGCGCAGACGAGATCGGGAAGGTGTCGGCAATCAAAATGTGTCGCAGCGTGATGATCAAAGGGCTGGAAGCCCTTACCACCGAATGCCTGTTCGCTGCTCGTGAATACGGGGTGGAGGAAGAGGTGCTGGCCTCGCTACACGCCAGTTTTCCGTCGCTGGGCTGGAACGGGGAGTTCCCCGGTTATCTGATCGGCCGCGTCGCCGAGCACGGTATCCGCCGCAGCGAAGAGATGGAAGAGGTGGTCAAAACCCTGCGTGACGTGGGTGGCGATGGGGTGATGAGCCAGGCGACCGTGCAGGCGCAACGCCAGTTACCCGAGAAGATGGCGGAGCGTGGGGTGAGTTATGCTGCGCTGGCCCCCTTTGTGTGGCAGGTGCTGGCCGGGAAGGTGAAGGGGTAGGGCTGTGGCGCAGGTTATTTACTTTTTATGGGGGAAAGCGATGGCTGCCCCCCCCTTTTTAAGGATATTTTTTGTTTTGCTGCACTATATGTGAAACGCTACGCGCTTCCCCGTCGGAAGCTCAATATCCAGACTCAGCTTCCCGCCCATGGCTTCGATGTAGCGTTTAAGCGTAGCGATTTTTAGCTCATTCCCGCGCTGTTCAAGTTGAGTGACTGCGGGCTGGCTGATCCCCATCACCTCAGCGACGTGCTTTTGCGATAATTTCAGCTCTTCGCGCATCATTTGCAGACCCGTTTCGAGGATCATTTCGTCGGCCATCTCTTTGATGCGTTTTTTGGCTTTCAGGGGAACGCGAAGTGATCGCTTCATTCAGGGTTTTCAATTTTTTGTCTCCATTGTTGCTAATCATGAATCGTATAAGCTACGACTTATAAATGCACGTGCTTATGCTTGAAGTAGATTCCTTTCTCGACCATGATCGCATTATGAAAATCGAAACCGCAGTTCCCTCACAATTTGAACGTCTCGTCGCGATCTGGGAGTCCTCCGTTCGTGCCACTCACCACTTTCTGCAGGAGAGCGATATCGCGGCGTTACGCCCGCTATTGCTCAACGCTTATCTGCCAAATTTAAACGTTGTGATTGCCCGGGATGAAACCGGCGCTATTCACGGCTTTTTAGGCGTGGACGAAAACCGCATCGAAATGCTGTTTGTCGACGATGCGAGCCGGGGGAAAGGCGTCGGCTCGCTGTTGCTGAGGTACGCCATTGACCATTTCGGTGCTAACGAGGTGGACGTTAACGAGCAAAACCCGCAGGGCGTGGGGTTTTATCAGCATATGGGGTTTGTGCAAACCGGGCGGTCGGAACTGGACGGGCAGGGTAATCCGTTTCCGTTGCTGCATATGCGGTATGGCGGTTAACTACCGCACATTAGACCCTCTCCCCCTCTCCCTGAGAGCTTCCCACAAAAAAATATTAGCACGGTCGGCCCCCTCTCCATTTAGGGAGAGGGTTAGGGGAAAAGCTTGCAGAGATGATTTCCCGGATCTGGCAAGCCAGGCGCTGTTCGGGGATAAATTTCGTCATTTATTCCAGATACATACATAGGCTGTTGGAGAAACCGGAATGCCCGACGCGGGTTGGGTCAGAATAACTGCAGGTTTACAGGAAGGAGGAGTTGGTTTATCGGCAGTAGTATCCATTAAACCAATTAAAATGCAGAGCCCAATAATCAACGAATAGGGTAAATGGACAAAATCCTGAAATGCAGCATTTTTTAATCTTCGCCATTTGCTGAGAGGTCTTGAGGCATTTTCATACTCGTAAATAGGTTCATTATTTAAATAAGATTTATACCACCAATGATATATTTGTAATGGCTTCGGTTCCTTTATAAGCACATCTGACTCCTGGCGAAAATGTGCTTCAATGATTCTTATTCGATCAGCAATGGCGTACTGAAAAGTTTTCCATTTTGCCTCAAGATACCAGAAGCAAAGTGCTATTGACGCAATAGCAAACAACGTGATCGACGTTACATGTTTATCTGAATTGGTGCCCAATGCGAAACCGGCAACTGCTCCCGCACCGATCCATCCCTTTATAATCAATGCCCTGCGATCGTAGTCTTCGTATTGATCCTGCAGTTTTAAATATTCATCTTTAAGAAAATTGTCATTTTGATCTGCCATTTGGGGATCTCCTGGTGCTGAGACAGCATGCTATGATCAAATCGTAGCCCTGAAGAAAACGGATGCTATAAAGTTCATACGTTCGTCGTAAGCCCAAACAGTTTTCTCTCCGACCTAAGACGTTAAATGGCTTGAGCCGCTTGATTCTGGAAGCGCTGCTATCCACGATCGCATCATCAAAATCGAACCCGCCGTTCCCTGACAAAGGGCTTTTTGGGCGTGGACGAAAACCGCATCGAAATGCTGTTTGTCGATGATGCGAGCTGGGGAAAAGGCGTCGGCTCGCTGTTGCTGAGGTACGCCATTAACCATTTCGGCGCTAACGAGGTGGATGTTAACGAGCAAAACCCGCAGGGCGTGGGGTTTTATCAGCATATGGGGTTTGTGCAAACCGGACGGTCAGAACTGGACGGGCAGGGTAATCCGTTTCCATTGCTACATATGCGGTATGGCGGTTAACTGCCGCACATTCGACCCTCTCTCCTCTTTGGGAGAGAGGGGTTTCCAGAAGCCGATTAGTTACTCGTAATCTGCCCAACGATAACGCCGCGCACTTTCTTGCCATTGAAGTAATAAGAGACGGTATTGCTTTGAGTGAATCCGCCCTGAACGGGGGTTTCCCGATAAAAAAGAACAGCCTCCTTTTTTATTTCCTCATTATTACCGAATGACTGAGCGATATCCTGACGAGTGGCATCAAGCAGGGATCTCTTCCCTATGGAAACGCGAATCGATGCTGGGGATGCTACACACTCTTTATGATTGCCATCTTTAGCCATGGCAATAGCAGTGAGTAATCCTCTCCCCATTTCATTATCGGAAATAAACCAATAATTTATACCGTCTTTTGAATGCAGGCAGATCCAGCGAGCAGAGCTGTCTATCTGAATGGGTATATCAGCAATATCCGTCAGGGAAGTAGCCTCAATCTGAATGGCTTTGTTGCCGATAGTGACAACAGGAGAAAGCGAAAACGCTGATGCGATTTCCGGTAAAGGGATATCTTCCTGATAATATTGCGTTGCAAAGCCGGACATTTGATCTGCGTAAACGTATTGGCTGGCCGAAAGCAGCAAGAGGAGTAGACTCGATAAGTGTTTCATTTGACTATCAGCTCCGTATCCTCACTTTTCCAGATGCTCCTTCTGGCACTTAATGGAGCAATAATACATCCTTCAGATGAGTCTTCCGGATGCTGACTGCTTTTCCCATGAATTTTGAACGCATCTCTCCCGCACATATCATTTGTCGAATAAGGTGTAAGGCTGAGGGTATATTTCCCAGTGTGGGCAGAATTATGGGGCGCACCGATAGTATATTTTCCTCGCGGCAGAGGCCCGCTGTTCTTAACGCACTCCTGAGCGGGATCGTTCTTATATCCACTTGCCCCTGCGTAATCAGCATCGAACTGGTAGACTCCATCGAGATAAAATTTGTGTTCTTTTACGTCATATTCCCACGACATACTTCCTCCTTAGTCTCTTTCTTTCCATGTGTCCGAGTGGATAATGTTTCCGTCAAGGTAATGCCACGTGATTTTTTCATATGTCAGGTCGATATACTCCTGATGCGTGTTGCGCGCATTTTGAGGGTGTTTGATATCAAACATAACCGGCTCAATTTGAACGACCTTCGCGTTCTCTAAAGTTGTTTTGAAGTACGCTTCCTCCAGTCCGTTACAATTTATTCGATAAAATATGAATTCTGCTTTTTTTAACGTTTGGCCAGTGCTGAGAGCCTTGTATAACCAAGGGGATGATGAATCAATCTCTTTCATGAATGCATAAGAACTATATATGCGCTTGGATGTTATTTTTCCGGAAAATTTATCGATGGGTTGCTCGACTGAATGCATTAATTCGATAACTTCAATTGAACCCTCACGATTTTTTATGTCAACTGAACCTTTAATAGATCGGCCAGAATCATCTTCAAGCCACAAATAAACGGGTATGGCCATTTTCACCTCCTTATGTAGATTGAAAATAAAATAGCTTTAGTTAAAGGCTTAGAATGTGATTCGTGCCTGAAAAGAGTTTTAAAATAGTGCGGGATATTACTATTAATTATGGAATATTATTTACAGGGATTATCTATTGGATTAAATGCATTATCGCTATGCATTGCCGGGTGGCGGTTTCGCCTTACCCGGCCTACAAAACCTACAAAGATATCTGATTAAACCTGTGCAGCTGCGCAATCACCCCTTCATCCAGCGGCAAAAATCGTGAGTCAGTCATCACCTGCAACTCATCAGCAGAATTAAGCGCCGTAATGTAGCTTTTACGAAAAGCCGTTGGCGTCATGCGGCAGTATTTATTGAAGGCAAAAATCAGCTGCTTGTGACCGCTAAACCCGCAGCTGTAGCTGATATCGGTGATCGGAATCTGGGTATCCTTCAGCAGCCGCTTGGCCTTATTTATGCGGATCATGGTCAGATACTCTTTAAAGTTGTAGCCGCTGATCTTCTTAAAAATGCGCGAGAAGTGGTGGTAACTGACCCCGGCGTTATCGGCAATGGTGGTTAAGGTCAGCTCATCGTCAAAGTGCTGATTAATAAACTCAATGCCGTACTTCACCAGCTGCTGATCTTTATTTCTGACGGTGACCTGCTGGCGGTCATCCTGCACGGCTAGCGAGCCTAAAAGCTGATAAATCAGGGCGATACGGCTGAACGACGGCCGGGCATGCACCAGGTGCTCGACCAGCGCAATCACGCTGTTTCTGATGTCATCTGCCTGCTGACTGGTCAGGGAACCGTTCTCCATCAGCGGCGCAGGATGGGTCTCATCAAACAGGCTCGGCGCAAACTGGATCGTCAGCAGCTGGCTGTTCGGTGCGCGTGCCTCCAGGGAGTGGATCTCATCCGGGTTGATCCACAGCATGTCGCCGGCGGCAAAGACCGAGGTGCTATGGCCGAGGGTGACGGAAAACTCTCCCGACAGAATGCAGATCAGCTCCGGGGCCGAGTGCCAGTGCGGCTCGCAGTAGTACACCTCGGCGGCGAATACGTTCAGTTTCTCCGCGTCAAAGGAGATCAGTTCGTAGCCGCTGCCTTCATGGACGGTGGTCCCGGCCTGCTGCCGGGAGATCTTCCCTGGATGCTGGGTGACAGAAAATGGAAACATCGGCTGGCTCTCCGTCGAGTGAAGGCCCTCTTGCCGAAGCAAGTGGGCGCGATCGGACTTTACTGCTGTGATGCGGGCCCGGCAAGGGCTTCCGCCAGCTCCTCACGCGTAATATCAATCGTCAGGAATTCGGTTAGCGAGATAAACAGGCCGAAGACCAGATCGGGCGCAATCGCACAGAGTTTTTCGCGCACCAGCTGCTCAGAGACGCCATTTTTGCTGGCGACCAGCTTCACCACCCGGGCGAAGGCTGGCGGGTTGTTAATCAGCTGGGTCAACGAATTATTAATCTCCAGCGGGGCATAGCGCGGCGTGGCCCGCACGGTGATGGCAGTGCTCAATGCAATATCCCGTGACGATCGCGCCACGTGCAGGTGATATTCCCCGGAATCGACAATCCAGTCGCCGATGCCCGGGTGATAGCAGGCGAAGTCGTCCCGGTTAAGCTGCAGGGTCACGGTTTTGGTTTCGCCGGGTTCAAGATGCACCTTGGCAAAGGCTTTCAGGGCCTTCTCTTCACGCAGCAGTTCGCCCGCCGGGGCGGAAAGATAGAGCTGAACCACCTCTTTCCCCGCCATGCTGCCGCTGTTGGTCACGTCCACGCTGACGGTTAACGCCTGGCCTTCGTCCAGCTCGCTCACCGAGGTGGTTAGGCCGCTGTAGTCGAAGGTGGTATAGCTCAGACCAAAACCAAACGGGAAGCGCGGCGTGAGCTGACGGCGATCGTAATAGCGATATCCCACGAACAACCCTTCGCTGTAGTGGTGGCGCAGGTTCTCGCCAGGATAGCTGAGCCAGGCCGGGGTCTCTTCCAGGGTATTGGGCACCGTGACCGTTAGCTTGCCGCACGGGTTGGCGCGACCGAACAGAATATCCGCCACGGCACGGCCCATGCCCTGGCCGCCAAAGTGGGTTTCCAGCAGGGCTTTACAGTCGGATAACCATGGCATCACCACCGCATCGCTGTTGGCCAGCACCACCACCACGTTGGGCTGCACGCTGGCGACGGCGCGGATCAGCGCCTCATGCCTGGGCAAAATAGCCAGGTCTTTGCGGTCGCCGTTCTCCCCGTCCTCACCGATGGCGGTGCTGACAAACAGGATCGCGACGTCGGCATTTTTCGCCACCGCCACCGCCTGCGCCAGCGCCTGTTCATCGGTGGCGTTGTCATCTGGCGTGCCCACCGCGTACTCGATGTTGAAGTCGTTTCCGGCGACCTCAAAAATCTCGTCCAGCGGACGGTCGAGCATGTACGGCACGGTGGTGGCACAGCCGGAGCCCTGGATCACCGGCTCCTGGGCTGGCTTGCCCAGCACCGCCAGGGTGCGCTGTTTGCCTTTCTGCAGCGGCAGAATGGCGTCTTCATTTTTCAGCAGGACGATGGATTCAGTCGCCAGACGCTGCGCCAGCTGGTGATGCTGGTGAAAGTCGGCCTTAAAGCCCGGCTTGCGGTGGCGCTGGACTTTTTCGATCAGGGTCAGCATCCGCAGGCAGGCGGTGTCGAGGATATCAGCGGGGATCTCGCCCCGGTTGATGGCCTCGAGCAAATCCTGCTTGTCGAGCCGCGTTTCCGGCATCGCCAGATCGTTGCCCGCCAGCAGAGAGGCCGGACGGTTTTTGATCCCGTACCAGTCGGACATCACCAGCCCGTCGTACTGCCACTCATTACGCAGCACATCGGTCAGCAGCCAGGGGTTCTGCGAGGTCTGCACGCCGTTGAGCAGGTTGTAGGAGGACATCACCGTCCACGGATTCGATTTATCGATGGCGCGCTTAAAGCCTGCCAGGTAGATCTCTCGAAGCGCCCGCTCTTCAATCACCGAGTCCATCTCGGTGCGGTGGTATTCGGAGTTGTTGGCGGCAAAATGTTTCAGGCTGGCGCCCACGCCGTTGTCCTGCAGGCCATTGATCAGCGCGGCGGCAATATCGCCGCTCACCACCGGATCCTCCGAGTAGTATTCGTACCCGCGTCCGGCCAGCGGCGTGCGGCGAATATTGATGCCCGGCCCAAGCAGGATCCCGACGCCCATCTCCTGACACTCTTTCGCCAGCGCCTCGCCCATCTGATAAACCAGCGAAATATCCCAGCTGCAGGCCAGAGTTGAGCCGTTCGGGAAGCAGGTGGCCGGTCGGGATTTGCTGAATAATGCCTCGGAGCCGCCTTTCTGCTCTTCGTTCTCCACTTCACCGGCACTTTGCGCGATCACGTCGAGAAAATCGGTGATGTTCCAGCTTTCGCCCTGTTCAATCTGGCTGGTGCTGTAGCGCACGCCGTAGGTGCCGTCGGTCATCACAATGTCTTCAATGCCGTGCTGTGGCAGAGTGGCGGTGCGCCACAGGCCGCTGCCGGTAAGCAGGGCGACTTTATCTTCGGCGTTCATCGCTGCAATCAGGGTGTGGAAGTCAGTTTTCATGTTTATGTCCTTTGAGATCACAGCGCGTTAGCTTTGCGTAACGCAATGTCTTTGATGATGTTTCGGTAGGTATTTTCATCGAGGGTGTAGAAGAAGATGAACACCATGCTCAGGGCGAACATCAGGGCCGGGAACAGGGTCATCATCAGGTTGATGCCGTCCAGGGCACTGGCGCTGAGATGGTCGGAAGAGTAGTCAAAATAGTCGAGCATCAGCCCGGCGCAGCCGCCGCCAATGGCCATCGCGATTTTGGTGATGAAGTTGAAGAAGCCGTAAATCGCCCCTTCGGCACGCACGCCCTGTTTCCATTCGGCGTACTCCACGGTGTCGGCAATCATCGACCACATCGCCACAAAGCCCATCCCTAAGGTGATGCTGAACAGACAGACGCCGGTCATGATCAGGGTGCCGTTGCTGCCCGCGAGGAAATACTGGAACAGCATGCCGAGGATGCCGATCAGCAGCGCGAACTGCACCATGCGCTTTTTACCCATCATGGCGATCAGTTTTTCGGAGACCACGGTGCCTGCCACGTACGCCGCCGACTGGATCATAAAGAATTTGGCGGTAAAGGCCTCATCGCCCAGGGTGTATTTGATGAAGTAAATCGCGATCGCCATCCACACCGTGTAGGCGACGTAGAAGAAGACGGTAAACGCCGAGAGGTTGATTAACGGCAGGTTGCCGGAGACCGCGGCGACCATCTCTTTCAGCGTCGGGGCTTTTTGCTCCGGCTGGCTTTTAACGCGCTCTTTGGTCATGCCAAAGCAGGCGAGGAAGAAGAAGGTGGCGAGCAGGCTGAAGCAGCTGACGGCGAACACGTAGCCCAGTTTCTTATCGGCGAACTGTGAAATCAGCATATCCGCCGTGGTTGAGACAATCAGATACCCCACAATCGCCAGCACCATGCGGTAGACCGAGAGCGACGCGCGGGAGCCTTCATGCTGGGTGAGCATGTTGGTCATCGCGGAGTAGGGGGTGTTCACCGCGGTATAGGCCAGGCAATAGAGGGTGTAGGAGATCAGGGCGTAGTAAAACTTGAACTCGTCGCCCAGAGTACTGAAGCAGAGGATGGTGAGCAGCCCCAGCGGTACGGCACCGAACAGCAAATAAGGGCGCAGCTTGCCGTAGCGGGTATTGGTTTTATCGATCACGTAGCCGATAAAGATATTGAACAGGGCGTCCAGCACGCGGGCGATAACAAAGATCAGGCTCGCCTGAACGGCGGTGATGCCGTAGATGTTGGTGTAGAAGAACAGTAAAAACAGCGAAACAAACCCAAACGACAGGTTGGAAGCCAGATCGCCAAACCCGTAGCCAATCTTTTCCCGAACGCTGACTTTGACGTAGCTGCCCGAGGCGATGTCTGTTGTTTTCATGTTGTAGGGTACTCATTCTGATTTGTGTCGTCCTGAGTATACCGGGGCGCTAAAGAGCGGCTTGCCAGCCTTTGTTCACAGAGTTCCCATTTTTTGCGCGAGAGGGAGTTTGCGGTGGAGTTGTGAAGGGGGTCACAGGGAGTTGAGTTGGGAGAGGGGAAACATACGGGCATGAACTTCTCCCTCTCCCTGAGGGAGAGGGTTGGGGTGAGGGTGAACATCCCGCACTCGGTTTAACCCAGGGTCATGAAGCCAGCGCCAGCGCCCCTTCGATGCCTTTAAGCTTCTGCTGTGCCAGCTTTAATTCTTCCAGCAGCGCCTTCTCATGCGGGTTGTGTGCCATCACGACAATGCAGCCATCCATGACTTTCACCGTGACTTTATCCCCGGTATCAAACCCCGCCGCACGCAGCCATTTGCCGGAAAGGATCAGGTTTGGCGTACTGCGATCGAGACCTTGCGGGCGATATCCCACAATTAATGTACGCTCAGTTCCGGTTGCGGTGGTGTCTGGGGTAGAATGCGAATCAGCCATAATCAACTCCTTGATAGTTGGTGAGGTTAGCTCTCGTCGGGTATTGCGAGTACCGGGCGAGGGCGTTTCGACTCAGGTTATCCTCTGCTAAGGTACGTACCTGAATGGTTAGATATTGCTCTCATAGGTACGTACATGTCAACGGTTAAACGCGATCCAAATCAGTCAAAATCCGGTAAAGCACCGACTTTTCAGATTCGAATTACGCCGGAGTTGAAGGCACAGTTTGAGGCGGCTGCTAAGGCTGAGGGGATGAGTTTGGGGAACTGGCTTAAATCTTTAGGTCGTAAAGAATTAGAAAAATCAAAGAAAGTAGAATCGTAAGGTATTATATGAATTTGGGGAATAATCTTTAGCTTTGATTGGTTTTATTTTACTAGCATAATCACCAATATGATTATATTGAATAATTGGAGCATGTAAGGCTTAAAAAATAATTTATTATTTAATAACCCAGAGTATGTAATTAATAATATTTCAAATTTTGGCTTGTTGTTCTTTTTTAATTTCCGAGGAATATTCTCATAAGATTATTGTTATTTTAGTATGGGTTTCATTTTATTTATATTGTTATAGATGCATATATAACACTTCTTTTTTTTAGTATATTTGTCTTAATATTGTAATCTTTGAGAATAGAACAACACATCACTACTGACTCAAAAAATGTAGATAAACTTTACACATCTAGTCGCCCCACTTACCCTCAAATTAGCAATTTATAAAATAATATATTTTGCTGTAATGATTATCAGTCTGTAATAATTCTGGTTTAAATAATATTTACGTTTTAAAAAGTAGTAGCGTATTAATAGCTCTTCACTTCAAATTTAACGCTGCGTGGTGACCTGCCCCCAGGATTAGATACAACCTTCAGTTAGTAATGTCGGTTGGTTTTTCTTCATATTTCCCGTTTCGCCAGTCCGCTGCAAATTCAGCCGGAGTCTGGTAGTTCAGCGATGAATGTGGACGACACTCGTTATAATCCTGCCGCCAGTCATTAATCGTTTTCCTGGCGTGAACTATATCGCTGAACCAGTGCTCATTGAGGCACTCATCCCTGAATCGTCCGTTAAAACTTTCAATAAATCCGTTCTGTGTTGGCTTGCCCGGCTGGATAAGCCGCAGCTCCACCCCATGCTCATAAGCCCACTGGTCAAGTGCTCTGCAGGTAAACTCCGGCCCCTGGTCCGTTCTTATCGTCGCCGGATAGCCGCGAAACAGTGCAATGCTGTCCAGAATTCGCGTGACCTGAACGCCTGAAATCCCGAATGCGGCGGTAATCGTCAGACACTCCTTCGTGAAGTCGTCCACGCAGGTCAGGCACTTGATCCTGCGACCGGTGGCCAGCGCGTCCATGACAAAATCCATCGACCAGGTCAGGTTGGGCGCCTCCGGGCGGAGCAGCGGCAGACGTTCTGTTGCCAGCCCTTTACGACGTCGTCTGCGTTTTACGCCCAGCCCGTTAAGGTGGTAAAGGCGGTACACGCGCTTGTGATTAACATGAAGGCCTTCACGGCGCAGTAACTGCCAGATGCGTCGGTAGCCAAAACGCCTGCGCTCCAGTGCCAGCTCAGTGATACGCCCTGATAAATGCGCATCAGCAGCCGGTCGCTGAGCCTCATAGCGGCAGGTCGACAGGGACAAACCTGTAAGCCTGCAGGCACGACGTTGCGACAGACCGGTCGCATCACACATCAACACCACAGCTTCCCGCTTCTGGTCTGTCGTCAGTACTTTCGCCCCAGAGCCACCTGAAGCGCCTCCTTATCCAGCATGGCTTCAGCGAGCAGCTTCTTGAGGCGGGCGTTCTCTTCCTCAAGCGACTTCAGGCGCTTAACCTCGGGCACCTCCATACCGCCATACTTCTTACGCCAGGTGTAAAAGGTGGCGTCGGAAATGGCGTGCTTGCGGCAGAGCTCACGGGCAGAAACCCCGGCTTCGGCCTCTCGGAGAATACTGATGATCTGTTCTTCGGAAAAACGCTTCTTCATGGGGATGTCCTCATGTGGCTTATGAAGACATTACTAACATCGCGGTGTATTAATCAACGGGGAGCAGGTCAGTGGCAGTATAAACGCCACAATTTATTCTTAGCTTTATATTACCAAAACTATAGCCAAAAAACGTAAGGAATCGATTGGGCAGTAATCTGCCGATAAAATCTTTGGCAATCATGTCATTCTTAATGAAAAACCATGTATATGCACGATGCATGATCTAGTTTCCTTATCCTGTTTTCAATTGCTTGTACAGGCTCTACAGCATCTGATGCCGTTCATGTCTCGTCAATAAAACATTCTCTTCTTGAAAGCAGGCGAGATGGGGCTAGGACATGCTTTAAGCTTTACAGATAGTCAGTTCGTGGAGAGCATCACAAAGTCATTTTGATATAGAAGCGTGGTTACGGCAGTTATGTAATAGTTGAGAGCTTAGAGATTCGCTGTTGAGGTGATCTGGGTATGTTAACAGCATTTACATAAGTTTTATGCGATGGATAATTATATTTAATATATTACAATGATTTTTTACTATAACCGTGCATAGCAATTGATAAGAAGGATTAAACATGATTGGCTCAATTTGGAATAAATGGGATCTTCATATTCACTCTCCAATGACGCATATAAATAATAATTATATTAGAAAAGATATCGATTTATTTGTAGATGAAGTTATAAAAAGTGAACTGAGGTTGATCGCAATAACAAATTACTGGTTTCTCGCACCTAATGAGCTTGAAGTTATTAAGAGTAAGTTTCAAGAAAAAAATTACCCTATTTGCATTCTGGCTAATATAGAATTCAGAATTGCCCAGCCAAATAAGGCTGGAGAATGGATAAATATCCATGCGATTTTTTCTGAAAGCATTGGAACTGAAAAAATAAATAAGGCTCTATCTCGTATTAAACTACAAAACACCACCGATAATAAAAAGACAATATGGTGCAGTAAAGACTCTATGGATGAGGCAAAGATAAGTTTTGATGGAGCTATAATAGATTATGAAACGCTTTCAGAAGGACTAAAAGATGCTTTTATAATTGGCAAGGAATTTTTTATTGCAATATGTCCGAATGGCTATGGTGGCTTTCAGCCGGAAAAAACAGAAGGGCGTTCTGTGGCTGTAGCTAAAGAGATAGATAAGCTTGGAGATATTGTTCTTGGACGTGCCCGAGATCGTGATTTTTTCTTGCTAGATACCAGATATGAAGAAGCACCTAAAAAACCTGTATTCGTCTGCTCGGATGCGCATCAATTAGGTGATATTGGTAGTAAATTTACATGGGTAAAAGCTAAGCCAACATTCCAAGGCTTAAGGCAGACGATTTTTGAACCAGAAGAAAGAGTACAGCAGTCAAATGATTTCATTGAGCTGAATTATATAAAGCCTCACTTTAGTCGAATAGTGTTGTCAGGTGAAATTTTTAATGAAAACCAGTTATCATTTAATAAGCAGACAATCCCTTTAAATAAAAATATGGTTTCAATAATAGGTGGTCGGGGTACTGGGAAAAGTGTTTTTCTCGATGCAATGAAAGCTGTTTTAATGCCGGGTATAAATTCCTTTTCTGAACGAAATTTATCGACAAATGGTGTTAGCGTTTTTCTTGATAAAGGCTACGGTGAAGAGTCATCCATAATTTTTGATTCTCAAACGCAATCTCCTTATAATTATCTGCATGTTTCTCAGGGTGATATCGTAAGTTTTGCAAAAAATCCAGATAGTTTGAGTAATGAAATCAAGAGGATGTTGGGAATAAAAGAAAAAGAATATGATCCTATAAACTCGGGTTTATTATTAGACAATCTTTCAAAATATAGAGGGTTCGTCGATTATTGGAATCTTACCGACTCTCAGGGCAATAGGATCAATACTGATTCATTTCAGAATAAAATAATCAATGATAACCAGAAGCTTACAGAGACTCTAACTAATCCAAAAAATAAATCATTAATCTCTGAATATCAAAAAATTCTGAGGCTATTAATAAATCGCAGTTAGCATACAATAAGACACAAGAGTTACTCTCTTTCATTAATAGAAGTTTTACTGAAATTAACGAGAGAATTGAATATTATAATGTATTAGACGCTGTAAAACAAAAATTGCCTCCTGTACTAGATGCAGCATATGTTAGTTTGTTAAACGAAAATCTAGCAGCAATAAAAATTTGTATCGAAGAAATTCATAATAAAAATGAAGAGATAAGAAAAGGATTTGTAGAACAAGGTATTAATCAAGATATTTCATCCTTGCTAAGCAAACTTAGTGAATATCAAGAAAATATTGATAAAGCCAAGTCAAAAATAAATGAAATCGAAGAGTATAAGAAAAGGTATTTTACTTATGTTAAAGAACGAAGTGAATATGCTGTAAAATATAAAGAATTTATTGAAGAGCAAGCATTGGAAATACAGAAATTATATGATTTTCTTCATATAAAAAATGATAGTTGGAATGACGAGCAAAACTATATCGTTAAAGATATATTGTCAGATATTAATATAAGTGGAAAAGTTATTTTCGATAATGAAAAATTCTATAAAGGATTAGAAGGTTGTATTAATCGTGGTAAATTTAGGGCTTCCACTGAAAAAAGTACACAGCAAAAACTAATGGAAACGTTTAATGTACAGTCTTACGATGAATTTTTTCGGTTAATTAATAATGAAAAAGTCATTGACTCTGAAGGGAATGGTCAATTAATTTCAATAGAAGAATTTTTCTGGAAAAATGAGTATTTTAATCAAGGTGGACGTTACGAGTTAATGCATTATTTGTTTTCCACCGATAAAATGAAGGGGTATTTATATGTAAATGCCGAATTTACATATAAAGGTAAAACGGTTGATAAGCTTTCTGTTGGACAGCGTGGTACTTTTTATGTAAGTTTGAAGCTTGCTACGGATCCTTTTGGAAGTCCATTTGTATTCGACCAACCTGAAGATGATCTTGACAATAGTTTCATTATGAAGCAGCTTGTGCCACTTTTCAAAAAAATTAAAAAATATCGGCAAGTAATAATAGTTACACATAATGCAAATTTAGTTATAAATTCTGATTCAGAGCAAGTTATCGTTGCAAATTATGATGGTAGCCTTATAAGTTATGACGTCGGAGCAATTGAAGATGGCGATATTAAAATGCAGGATGGAATAAGATACCATATATGCTCCATTCTTGAAGGTGGACATGTTGCCTTTTCTGTGCGCGAAAAGAAATATGGTATTCAATAAAATGCTCCCCCCTGTAAAGGGGGGGGTAATACTATATTAAATCTATTTTTATAAAAGTAGAGCTAGTATGTGGGAATTGTACGTGTGAGAGAGTAAATACTTTAAGTAATTTAAAGAATTATAAGAAGTTTCAAATACTCATGAGCGTTATTTTGGCGGAAGATCACAGGAGTCGAACCTGCCCAGGACCGCTGGCGGCCCCAACTGGATTTGAAGTCCAGCCACCTCACCGGAGATGACGATCTTCCGCGCCTCGATTGCTACATGGAGGCGGGGCGCATTATAGCTACTTTCAATCATTTACCCCATCTTTTCCCTCACTTATTTCACCCCTTTTTTGACCTGTGTTAACCCCTCCAGACTAAACCTTAAGAAAATCCTCACGTTACGATTTTTACTCCCGCACTTTTACCGCGATCACAAAAAACAAGAAACGTAAAAACGTAACCAGAAAACGCAATACCTGCCTGGGAGGCCTTGGTTTACAAAATATGTAACCGGTCTCAGCGCCCTACGCGTGAAGGAATAACAATGAAAAGCGAAGTTTTATCCGTCAAAGAGAAAATTGGTTACGGCATGGGTGACGCCGCAAGTCACATCATTTTCGACAACGTCATGCTCTACATGATGTTCTTCTACACCGATATCTTCGGTATCCCCGCCGGGTTCGTCGGCACCATGTTCCTGCTGGCGCGTGCGCTGGATGCCATCTCCGACCCCTGCATGGGGCTGCTTGCCGACCGTACCCGCAGCCGCTGGGGGAAATTCCGTCCATGGATCCTGTTCGGTGCCATCCCCTTTGGCCTGGTCTGCGTGCTGGCCTACACCACGCCGGATCTCAGCCTGAACGGCAAAATGATCTACGCCGCCGTCACCTACACCCTGCTGACCCTGCTCTATACCGTGGTCAACATCCCGTACTGCGCGCTGGGCGGAGTGATCACCAACGACCCGACGCAGCGTATCTCCCTCCAGTCCTGGCGCTTCGTGCTGGCGACGGCGGGCGGCATGCTCTCCACGGTGCTGATGATGCCGCTGGTGAACCTGATTGGCGGCGAGGATAAGGCGCTCGGCTTCCAGGGCGGCATCGCGGTGCTGTCGGTGGTGGCCTTCCTGATGCTGGCGTTCTGCTTCTTCACCACCAAAGAGCGCATCCAGGTGCCGCCGAGCACCACTTCCATGCGCGAAGATCTGCGCGATATCTGGCAAAACGACCAGTGGCGCATCGTCGGGCTGCTCACCATCCTCAACATTCTGGCGGTCTGCGTGCGCGGCGGCGCGATGATGTATTACGTCACCTGGATCATGGGCTCGCCGGAGCTGTTCGTCGCCTTCCTCACCACCTACTGCGTCGGCAACCTGATTGGCTCCGCGCTGGCGAAACCGCTCACCGACTGGAAATGCAAAGTCAGCGTCTTCTGGTGGACCAACGCCCTGCTGGCGGTGGCGAGCGTGGCGATGTTCTTCGTGCCGATGCAGGCCAGCATCACCATGTTCGGCTTTATCTTCGTGATTGGCGTCCTGCACCAGCTGGTGACGCCGATCCAGTGGGTGATGATGTCCGACACCGTCGATTACGGCGAGTGGACCAACGGTAAACGCCTCACCGGCATCAGCTTTGCGGGCACGCTGTTCGTGCTCAAGCTGGGCCTGGCGCTGGGCGGGGCGTTAATCGGCTGGATGCTGGCAGGCGGCGGCTACGATGCCGCAGCCAAAACCCAGAACGGCGCCACCATCAGCATCATCATCGCCCTGTTTACCCTGGTCCCGGCGGCGTGCTACCTGCTGAGCGCGGCGATCGCCAAACGCTACTACAGCCTGAAGACGCCATTCCTGATGAAAATCATGAACGACCTGGCGCAGGGCGCGCGTCGTAATCAGCAGGATTTCAACACCCTGCCGGTCAGCAAAGAATTGCAGAACTAAGAGGACGAAAGCATGAAAATCAGTGATGGAAACTGGCTCATTCAACCGGGTCTGAACGTGACCTACCCGGTGCAGGTGTTCGATGTCGAGCAGCAGGGCAACGACCTGGTGGTCTATGTCGCCCCGCGCGACGTGCGCGAGCGCACCTGGCAGCTCGACACCCTGATGTTCGCGGTGCGCCTGTTTGCCCCGCAGGAGGGGATTGTCGGGGTGCGTATCGAGCACTTCCAGGGCGCACTGGATAAGGGCCCGCACTATCCGCTCAACGTCCTGAAAGACGTCAAGGTGCAGATTGAAAACAATGCGGCGTTTGCCGAGCTGAAAAGCGGTAACGTCAGCGTGCGCGTCACCAAAGGCGAGTTCTGGGCGCTGGATTTCCTGCGCAACGGGCAGCGCATCACCGGCAGCCAGCTGAAAAACAACGGCTACGTGCAGGACGGCAACAGCGACCGCAACTACCTGTTTGAGCGTCTGGATCTGGGCGTGGGTGAAACCGTCTACGGCCTCGGCGAGCGCTTTACCGCCCTGGTGCGCAACGGCCAGACGGTGGAAACCTGGAACCGTGACGGCGGCACCAGCACCGAGCAGTCGTACAAAAATATCCCGTTCTACCTCACCAACCGCGGCTACGGCGTGCTGGTGAACCATCCGGAAAACGTCTCATTTGAAATCGGCTCCGAGAAGGTGTCGAAAGTGCAGTTCAGCGTCGAGGGCGAGTATCTGGAGTATTTCGTGATCGACGGCCCGACGCCGAAAGAGGTGCTCAACCGCTATACCCGGTTCACCGGGCGTCCGGCGCTGCCCCCGGCCTGGTCGTTTGGCCTGTGGCTCACCACCTCGTTCACCACCAACTATGACGAAGCGACGGTGAACAGCTTTATCGACGGCATGGCCGAACGCGACCTGCCGCTGCACGTCTTCCACTTCGACTGCTTCTGGATGAAGGCCTTCCAGTGGTGCGACTTCGAGTGGGACCCGGTGACTTTCCCGGATCCGGAAGGGATGATCCGCCGCCTGAAGGAGAAAGGGCTGAAGGTCTGCGTGTGGATCAACCCGTACATCGGCCAGAAATCGCCGATCTTTAAGGAGCTGAAAGAGAAGGGCTACCTGCTGAAACGCCCGGACGGCTCCCTGTGGCAGTGGGATAAGTGGCAGCCGGGGCTGGCGATCTACGACTTTACCAACCCGGAAGCCTGCCAGTGGTATGCCGACAAGCTGAAAGGCCTGGTGGAGATCGGCGTCGACTGCTTCAAAACCGATTTTGGCGAGCGCATCCCGACCGATGTGCAGTGGTTCGACGGTTCCGATCCGCAGAAGATGCACAACCACTACGCCTACATCTACAACGAGCTGGTGTGGAACGTGCTGAAAGAGACGGTGGGCGAAGAGGAGGCGGTGCTGTTTGCGCGTTCGGCCTCGGTGGGGGCGCAACAGTTCCCGGTGCACTGGGGCGGGGACTGCTATGCCAACTACGAGTCGATGGCCGAAAGCCTGCGCGGTGGGCTGTCGATTGGGCTCTCCGGGTTCGGATTCTGGAGCCACGACATCGGCGGGTTCGAAAACACCGCCCCGGCGCACGTCTATAAACGCTGGTGCGCGTTCGGGCTGCTCTCCAGCCACAGCCGCCTGCACGGCAGCAAATCCTACCGCGTGCCGTGGGCGTATGACGACGAGTCCTGCGACGTGGTGCGTCACTTCACGCAGCTGAAATGCCGGATGATGCCGTATCTGTATCGCCAGGCGGCGCTGGCCCGCGAGTTTGGTACCCCGATGCTGCGGGCGATGATGCTCGAGTTCCCGGACGATCCGGCCTGCGACTATCTCGACCGCCAGTACATGCTGGGGGATTCGGTGATGGTGGCTCCGGTATTCAGCGAGGCGGGCGACGTGCAGTTTTACCTGCCGGAAGGGCGCTGGACGCACCTGTGGCATAACGATGAGGTGCAGGGCAGCCGCTGGCACAAACAGCAGCACGACTTCCGCAGCCTGCCGGTGTACGTGCGCAACAATACCCTGCTGGCGCTGGGCAACAACGACCAGAAGCCGGACTATGCGTGGAATGAAGGCACCGCTTTCCAGCTGTTTAACCTCGACGATGGCGCCACGGCGGTAAGCGAAGTGCCGGCGGCTAACGGTGCCGTGGCCTTTACCCTGACCGCGACGCGCAGTGGCAATACCCTGACGTTAAAAGGCAGCGGCGAGGCGCGGGGCTGGTCGGTCTGTTTGCGCAATGTGCATCAGATTAGCGGCGTGAAAGGCGCGTCACACGCGGGCAGCGAGTGGGGCGTGGTGGTGAAAGCGGAGGGGGATGAGGTGGTCATTCATCTCTGAGCCGTCTGTAAAACGCCCGGTGGCGCTGCGCTTACCGGGCCTACGGTTTTGATGTTGTAGGCCGGGTAAGGCGAAGCCGCCACCCGGCGATGCAGTGCGGCTTCATGCCCGGTGGCGCTACGCTTACCGGGCCTACGGTGTTGGTGCGGGTGTTTCAACCGCACCCACCGCCCCACCGGTCATCGTCTGCGTGACCTGCTGTTTATCCATATTCACCGCATTCAGCCTGCCGTTGACCGTCGGCTTCAACGGCGAATCTTTCTGCACGTTGCCGCTGGCGGTGAGCTGGAAATTGCCGTCGCCCGTCACCGGCAACGCCGGCCATCCCCACTGCTGGATCACGTTCAACGGCACGCCGCGCCCGGTCAGGTTGATGGTGGTCTGGCGCACCGGCGTCTGCGAGACGCTGGCCTTCGCTTCCAGAATGCCTTTTTCGGTAAAGGCACTCAGTTCACTGATATTCACCGTCGAGGCGTTGGCCGTGAGCGACAGCGACGGACGGCGCACGTCCACGCGGTTAAAGGTTGCCGCCGCGCCGTTCAGGGTGGCGGTGCCCGCCCATACGCCCCACTGGCGATCTTTCGCCAGCTGCAGGTTGGTGCCATAACCGTCGAGCGCGGTGACCTGCCACGGGAAGGTGGGGTCAACGTCGATCACCAGGTTACGGCTCAGGCCGAATTTGCGCAGCGTGACGCTGTGCAGCCACTCCGGCAGGGTCTCCATCCACTGCGTTTTCCAGTTTTCCGGCAGGGTGTATTCCAGCCCGGCGACGGCGACATCATCCAGCACCAGCTCTTTACCGCTGCGCAACCAGTTGCCGGAGGTACGCACCATCCCGCCTTCCCAGCGCGAGGTAAACTGGCGCAGGGCGATCCCCTGCGGAGAAAATTCCGCATTCAGGATCGGGTCGAACAGGTGCAGCGAGCCGTAGATATACTCGCTGGCATTCATCGACAGGCGACCATCTTCGCTCTGCCAGTCCCCCCCGGCTCAGGGTCAGATTGCGCAGGCTTAAATCAAGATCGGTGACCGCCCAGTCCGGCCCCTGCAGGCGGGCGTCGGTCACGTCGAGGCGGCCAATCTGCAGCGACGGCAGGGTGGTGATGGGGGCAAAAAAGTCGGACAGCGACTTATCGCTCTGCAGGCGGATCTCGTTCAGGCGCATGTTATCCACCTTCCAGCCGCCGTTGGCGTCGCGGCGCGCGGTGCCGGTGAGCGAGCCTCGCGCCATGTCGGCGCCGATGGTGGTCAGTATCACCTCTTTGTCGGTCAGCTCGCCCTCGATCAGCACGTTGCTGGCCGGGACGCCGTTCAGCGTCAGCGACCCGGCGCTGATCTGGATGTTGGCTTTTTTACCCAGCACGTTGCCTGCTTCAGGGTCCCAGGGACGCACACCGCCGGTGACTTTCTGCGCGCTCAGATCCCACGCGGTATTGGGGCTGTTAAAGGCCATGTTGTTCAGCAGCAGGCGATCGGCCTGGAAGGGAAGGGGAGCCGTCTGCGGCGAGAGGTTCAGCGTGCCGTCAAAGAGGGTGATGGTATCCATGTGCAGCGGATCGGTGAGCTGGCGGCTGCTTACGCCGATATCGACCATTTTTGCTACCAGGGTCGCAGGCTGACCGTCGCGCCCGAAGGTGACGTTTTTCAGCACCAGGTGCGTGGGCGACGAAAAGCGGTGATCCATCAGGTCGAAATTGAGTTCGTAGTCGGTGTTTACCGTGATCCAGCTGCTGACCTGCGCCGCGCCCCAACGAGTCTGAACAAGGATATAGAGCGCGAGGATCGCAATAAGCAGAACGGCCAGAATACCAACGAGAAGCTTTCCAATAAATTTCATGGTCTTCCATCACGTAAAACGCACATAAAGGAGTTATGCACGATTTATGCGCAATGCTCAAGGCGGGAAGGGCGGAATTCTGGGTTACGGCAGCAGTTGCCTGCTGCCGTGAAAGAGATTAGTTCTTTTCTGGCGGGAAAATCAGGTTCAGGACGATAGCGGTGATCCCGCCGGCGGCGATGCCGGAAGAGAGCAGGTTTTTCACCCAGTCCGGTGCAAACTGCAGGATCAGCGGCTGCTGAGACACGCCCAGACCGACCGCCAGCGACAGGGCGATGATCATGATGGCGCGGCGGTTCAGCGGCTCGCGGGAGACGATACGCACGCCCGATGCCGCGATAGTGCCGAACATCACCAGCGTTGCGCCACCCAGTACCGGCTCAGGAATGTGCTGTACAAAGCCACTCACCGCCGGGAACAGACCCAGCACGATCAGCATCAGCGCTACCACAAAGCCCACGTAGCGGCTGGCGACGCCGGTCAGCTGGATCACGCCGTTGTTCTGGCCGAAGCAGGAGTTCGGGAAGGTGTTGAACACGCCGGAGACAAAGGAGTTCAGGCCGTTCGCCAGCACGCCGCCCTTCAGACGCTTCATGTACAGCGGGCCAGAGACCGGCTGCTCAGAGACGTCGGAGGTGGCGGTGATATCCCCGATGGTTTCCAGGGAGGTGATCATAAACACCAGCATCAGCGGCAGAAGCAGGTTCCAGTCGATGCCCAGGCCGTAGTAGAGCGGGGTCGGGACCACGATCAGCGGGCTCTCGGTCGGGGCAGTGTTTTGCGGCAGCATGTCCATCGCCCAGGCAGCGAGGTAGCCTGCCGCCATGGCAATCACCAGCGAAGCGACGCGCAGGTACGGGTTACGCTGACGGTTGAGCAGAATAATGATTGCCAGCACCACACCTGCCAGCAGCAGGTTTTTCGGGGCACCAAAGGTGTGGTCGGCCATTGCAGCGTAGCCGCCGCCGATGGAGGTCAGACCCACCTGAATCAGCGACAGGCCGATAATCATCACCACCACGCCGGAGACCAGCGGAGTAATAATGCGGCGCGCCAGGTGCAGCACGCGGGAGATAACCATCTCGGTGCAGCTGGCCAGCATCAGGGTGCCGAACAGCGCGGCCATCATCGTTGGCACATCCGCGCCGCCGGTTTTCAGCGCCGTACCGCCCATGATCAGCGGGGCGACAAAGTTAAAGCTGGTGCCCTGAATCGACAGCAGACCGGAGCCCACCGGACCCCAGGCTTTAATCTGGATGATAGAGGCCACGCCCGAGGCAAACAGCGACATGCTGATGATGTGCTGGGTGTCCTGCGCCGGTAAGCCGAGCGCCTGGCAGATCAGCAGGGCAGGGGTGATGACCGCCACGAACATCGCCAGCAGGTGCTGACAGGCGGCGAACAAGGTCTGCGCCAGCGGGGGGCGATCTTCAAGACGGTAAATCAGTTCACTGTTATGCGGCTGCGCAATCGGTTGCGCATCTTGCTGTTCTACGGCGTTAACGGACATCTGCTGCGATCCCCAGGAAGAAAAGCGGGCATTTTAGCCGAGTGGATGAGAAAAGCAAACGATTGCTCGCAAAAATCGCAGAGAAAACCTTCCGCTTAATACGGCTTTTCTGTCACGCCAGGGCAAAGTTCATTACACTCCTGCTCCCGATTGCGCTTAAGTCGCGCAAACGGTTCAGGAAAACGCGCATGTTGATGGAGCACGTGCCATATAAGGAGCCCACTATGATTCATCTCGATACGTTGTCGACTCTCGTTGCGGCAACGCTGGTTTTACTGCTTGGCCGAAAGCTGGTTCACAGTGTCCCCCTTCTCAGAAAATACACCATCCCGGAGCCCGTCGCGGGCGGGCTGCTGGCCGCCGTTGCGCTGCTGGTGCTGAACAAAAGCATGGGCTGGGAAATCAACTTTGATATGTCGTTAAAAGACCCGCTGATGCTGGCCTTTTTCGCCACCATCGGCCTGAACGCCAACCTCGCCAGCCTGCGGGCCGGCGGTAAAGTGCTGGGGGTGTTCCTGATTGTGGTGGTCGGGCTACTGGTAATGCAGAACGCCATTGGGATCGGTATGGCCTCCCTGCTGGGGCTGGATCCGCTGATGGGCCTGCTGGCTGGTTCCATTACCCTCTCCGGCGGACATGGCACCGGGGCGGCGTGGAGCAAGCTGTTTATCGAGCGCTATGGTTTTCAGAATGCCACCGAAGTGGCGATGGCCTGCGCCACCTTCGGGCTGGTGCTGGGCGGGCTGATCGGCGGGCCGGTGGCGCGCTATCTGGTAAAACATTCCGCCACTCCGAACGGTTGTCCGGAAGATGAAGCGGTGCCGTCGGCGTTTGAAAAGCCGGACGTCGGGCGCATTATCAGCTCCCTGGTGCTGATCGAAACCATTGCGCTGATCGCCATCTGCCTGACGGTGGGTAAGGTGATTGCGCAACTGCTGGCGGGATCCGCATTTGAGCTGCCGACTTTTGTCTGCGTGCTGTTTGTCGGGGTGATCCTCAGCAACGGCCTGGCGCTGATGGGCTTTTATCGCGTCTTTGAGCGGGCGGTATCGGTGCTGGGCAACGTCTGCCTGTCCCTGTTCCTGGCGATGGCGCTGATGAGCCTCAAACTGTGGGAGCTGGCCTCGCTGGCGCTGCCGATGCTGGCCATTCTCGCCGTGCAGACCCTGTTTATGGCGCTGTACGCGGTGTTCGTGACCTGGCGGATGATGGGCAAAAACTACGACGCGGCGGTGTTGGCGGCAGGGCATTGCGGCTTTGGTCTGGGAGCCACGCCGACGGCGATCGCCAATATGCAGGCCATTACCGAGCGTTTCGGTCCATCACATATGGCGTTTCTGGTGGTGCCGATGGTGGGGGCGTTCTTTATTGATATCGTCAACGCGCTGGTGATCAAACTCTATCTGCTGCTGCCAATGTTTGGCTGATCAGGCGTTGGAGTAGCGCTCGGTCTCGGGCATCCAGCGCTCGATTAACGCTGCCGCCTGGTCGGGGTAGCGTTCATGGATATGGCGTGCCAGACGCTGAACTTCGGGGATCATGCCCTGATCGCGCAGTAAATCGGCCACTTTAAACTCGGCGTTACCGGTCTGGCGGGTACCGAGCAGTTCGCCCGGGCCGCGGATCTCCAGATCCTGTTGCGCAATCACAAAGCCGTCATTGCTGTCGCGCAGCACCTGCAGACGCTTCTGGGCGGTTTTCGACAGCGGGGCTTTGTAGAGCAACACGCAGTGCGACGCCACCGCGCCACGTCCGACGCGACCCCGCAGCTGGTGGAGCTGCGCCAGGCCCAGACGCTCCGGGTTCTCGATGATCATCAGGCTGGCGTTAGGCACATCCACCCCCACTTCAATCACCGTGGTGGCGATCAGCAGATGCAGGTCGCCCTGCTTGAAGGCCTGCATCACCGCCTGCTTCTCGGCAGGCTTCATCCGGCCATGCACCAGGCCGACGTTCAGCTCCGGCAGGGCCAGCTTTAGCTCTTCCCAGGTGGCTTCCGCCGCCTGAGCTTCCAGCAGATCCGACTCTTCAATCAGGGTACAGACCCAGTAGGCCTGACGCCCTTCCTGACAGGCGTTGCGCACGCGATCGATAATGTCGCTGCGGCGCGTGTCCGGAATGGCGACGGTCGTCACCGGCGTACGCCCCGGCGGCAGTTCGTCGATGGTGGAGGTGTCGAGATCGGCATAGGCGGTCATCGCCAGGGTGCGCGGGATCGGCGTTGCGGTCATGATCAGCTGGTGCGGATGGTAGCCCTGCTGGAGCCCTTTCTCCCACAGCGCCAGGCGCTGATGCACGCCAAAACGGTGCTGCTCATCAATGATCACCAGTGCCAGGCCGTGAAACTGCACCTGCTCCTGGAAGATGGCGTGCGTGCCGACAATCATCTGCACCTGACCGCTGGCAATGGCGTCCTGCTGCGCCTGTCGCGCCTTGCCTTTTTGCTTTCCGGCCAGCCAGCCCACTTCAACCCCCAGCGGGGCAAACCAGCTGCGGAAGTTATTCGCGTGCTGCTCGGCCAGCAGTTCGGTCGGCGCCATCAGGGCGACCTGTCTGCCGTGCGCAATGGCGCGCAGTGCGGCCAGTGCGGCCACCAGCGTTTTACCGGAGCCGACGTCGCCCTGCACCAGGCGCATCATCGGCACGTCCAGCGCCAGGTCATGCTCGATCTCGGCAGTCACGCGGGCCTGTGCCCCGGTGGGTTTAAACGGCAGCGAGGCCAGCAGCTTATCTTTTAACTCGTTACGGGCCGGGAGCGGCAGGGCGTGAAAACGCTGGGCACCGGCGCGCAGCGCCAGCATGCTCAGGTTATGCGCCAGCAGCTCTTCCAGAATCAGACGGCGCTGGGCCGGATGTTGCCCGCTCTCCAGATCGCTTAACTGCAGCGTCGGCGGCGGGCGATGCAATGTGCGCAACGCCTCCGGCAGGCTCATCATTCCCTGTGCGAGTTCGGGCGGCAGCAGCTCGGCAATGGCGCAGGTGTCGAGCAGCTCCAGCGCCTGATCGGTCAGCTTGCGCAGCGTCGCCTGCTTGATGCCTTCGGTGGTTGGGTAGACCGGGGTCAGCGTCTCCTGCATCTCAGGGGTGCTGAGATCGCCCTGCACGCGGTATTCCGGGTGGATCATCTCCGCGCCGTATTTGCCGCGTTTGGCTTCGCCGTAGGCCAGCACACGGCGCCCGGGGGCGAGGCTGTTTTTCATCGCCGCGCTGAAGTTAAAGAAGCGCATGGTCAGGATGCCGGAGCCGTCGCTGATCTGGCAGGTCATCATCCGGCGACCGCCGAAGGTGATGTTGCTGTTCAGGACTTCGCCTTCAACCGTGGCGTAAATGCCGGGCAGCAGGTCGCCAATCTGATAGAGCTGGGTGCGGTCTTCGTAACGCAGGGGGAGGTGCAGGAGAAGATCCTGCACGGTATGCAGGCCAATTTTTGCCAGTTTGCTGCTCTGGGCCGCGCCAACGCCCGTCAGTGAATTGAGCGGCACAGCATCCAGCAGGCGGCCTTGCATGATTATTTCGCCGCTTGCATGGTGGCCCACCACGTCGCATCGGCTTCAATTTCGCCCTGCATGTTCACGTGGGGGTAGGGTAATCTTTTCTGCTTCGCCACGTTGGCCAGCACCGGATAACCGCCTTCAAACAGCAGGCGCTGCTGCTCTTCTTCCGGCAGCATGCTGTTCTCGCGTTTGTACATCCCGGCATTTTGTCGCTGGCGCTGGGCTTCATACAGAATAAGCGCGGAAGCCACGGAGACGTTCAGGGACTGCACCATGCCGATCATCGGAATGATGATGTCCTGATCCGCCAGATCTAAAGCTTCCTGGGTGATCCCCGTCTTCTCCTGACCCATCAGAATGCAGGTCGGGCGGGTGTAATCGATCTCGCGGAAGTCGACGGCTTTGTCGGAAAGGTGGGTCGCCAGGATCTGCATACCGCGCCCTTTCAGATGCGAAATGGCGTCGGCAATATTGTCGTGGGCTTTGACCTGGACCCAGCTGTTGCTGCCCGCGGCAGCTGAGGCCATGGGACGCATCCGCGTACCCTTCCAGACAGCATGCACTTCATGCACGCCGACGGCGTCGGCGGTACGGACAATCGCAGCCACGTTATGAGGTTTGTGTACCTGCTCCATGCAGACCGTCAGATCGGGCTGACGCCTGGCGAGCATCTCACAGATACGGGCATAACGTGTTGAATTCATAAAGCTAGTTTCGGTTACGGGTGACTTTAATCACGTCGGCCATCACGCGGATTTTGCGCATGATGTTCGCCAGATGCACACGGTCCCGCGCGGTCAGACGAATAAAGGCGCTGTAGACCCGGCCATCTTTCTCTTCCGTATTCAGGCTATGAATGTTGGAAGAGGCAGTGTTGATTGCCGCCGTCAGGTTCGCCAGCGCACCCTGGTGGTTGAACATATCCACCTTGATTTCGGTGATGAACTCCTGCTCGGTCTCTTTATCCCACTCTACCGCCATAAACTTCTCAGGCTCTTTCTGGTAGCCACGGATGTTACGACAGGATTCGTGATGGATAACCAGGCCTTTACCGGGGCTGACGTGAGCGATAATCGGGTCGCCGGGGATCGGTCGGCAGCACTTGGCAAAGGTGATCAATACGCCGTCGGCGCCTTTGATTGGCAGATGGCCGTGGCTGGTTGATGACGGCTGCGGCACAGAGGTTTCGCCCTGCTGCAGGTTCTTCGCCACTACCACGCTCATCGCGTTGCCGAGACCGATTTCCGCCAGCAGATCGTCAAGCGTGGCGAGCTTCATGCGCTCGATTTCACGCTGCACGTTCTCTTTCGGGATCTCAGCGAGCTTACGGCTGCCGCCCAACGCATGGTTGAGCAGTCGGCGGCCCAGGCTGACAGAGTCGTCGCGTTTGAGGTTCTTCAGCAGCTGGCGGATCTTGGCGCGGGCTTTCGAGCTCACAACAAAGTTGAGCCACGCCGCGTTCGGACGTGCGCCAGGTGCGGTAATGATTTCCACCGTCTGGCCGCTGGTCAACGGCTGTGACAGCGGGTACGGCTGGCGGTCGACGCGTGCGCCAACACAGGCATGACCGATATCGGTATGCACGGCGTAAGCGAAGTCGACCGGGGTTGCGCCAGCAGGCAGCTCGACAATGCGCCCCTCTGGCGTGAAAACGTAAATCTCATCCGGGAAGAGATCGGATTTAACGCTCTCGATAAATTCAAACGAGCTACCGGCGCTCTGTTGCAGCTCCAGCAGGCTCTGCATCCAGCGCTGGGCGCGGATCTGCGCGGTGGTGCTGCTTTCGCCGCCACGCTCTTTATAGGCCCAGTGCGCGGCAACACCCATCTCCGCCATCTGATCCATGTCTTCGGTACGGATCTGCACCTCAACCGGCACGCCGTGCGGGCCAATCATCGAGGTGTGCAGGGACTGATATCCGTTCGCCTTGGGAATGGCGATATAGTCTTTCATCCGGCCCGGACGCGGTTTGTACAGGCTGTGCATCTGGCCGAGTACGCGATAGCAGGTGTCGGCGTCGTGGACGATCACGCGGAACGCGTAAATATCCATGATCGAGTGAAAACGCTGCTCCTTGAGCACCATTTTGCAGTAGATGGAGTACAAATGCTTTTCGCGACCGCTGACGCGGCAGGGAATACCGGCTTCCTGCAAACGCCCTTCGATTTCAGAGAGGATTTTCTGAATCATCTCTTTACGGTTACCACGTGCGGCTTTCACCACCTCTTTGATCACCCGGAAGCGGTTCGGGTACAAGGCTTCAAAACCCAGCTCTTCCAGCTCGGTTTTAATGTGATGAATACCTAAACGGTGCGCCAGCGGGCTGTAGATTTCGAGGGTTTCACGGGCTATGCGACGACGTTTGTCCGGGCGCAGTGAGCCCAGGGTGCGCATATTGTGGGTACGGTCAGCGAGTTTGATCAGAATGACGCGGATATCCTGCACCATCGCCATGATCATTTTGCGGAAGTTTTCGGCCTGCGCCTCTTTCTTATCGCGGAAATTCAGCTTATCAAGCTTAGAGACCCCTTCCACCAGTTCGGCAACGCTTTTGCCAAACAGCTGTTCCATGTCCTGGTAGGTGGCGGGGGTATCTTCGATCACGTCATGCAGCAGGGCGGCCATCAGCGTTTCATAGTCGAGTTTCATCTCGGCCAGAATACAGGCCACCGCTACCGGGTGCGTGATATAGGGTTCACCGCTTGAACGTGTCTGGCCCTCGTGAGCGTCACGTGCAACGAGATACGCCTGCTGGAGACGCTTAATCTGGTCTACCGGCAGGTAGGTTTGAATCAGTTGATTCAGGCTTTCAAACAGATACAAGGGCGACCCGCAGGTTTAATTAACGACGACCTTCAGCAATGGCGGTAACGGCCTGCAGTTCTGCGGCTTCCTGCTCTTGCTGCTCCTGGCGCTCACGAACATCGAGGATCTGGCTGTTGATCAGGCCTTCTTCGATTTCGCGCAGTGCGATAACGGTAGTTTTATCGTTTTCTTCCGGTACCAGCGGATCTTTACCGCCTGACTGCATCTGACGAGCGCGACGCGCGGCGACCAGCACCAGGTCAAAACGGTTACCAATTTTCTCTACAGCGTCCTGAACAGTTACGCGTGCCATACTTAAAATGCTCCACAGATGAAGAAATGACTGGGCATGATACTGAATGTGGGTTCAGTCTGCCAACAGTTTGGTGATTAATGCGTCATGTCGCTGCTTCTGGCGGCTCATGCGCAGACGTTCGGCGCGAAGGATAGTTTTGAGATCGCTCAGGGCGGCGTCAAAATCATCATTCACAATCAGGTAATCATATTCGGCGTAATGGCTCATTTCCGCAACTGCCTGGGCCATACGTTTTGCGATAACCTCTTCGCTGTCCTGGCCGCGGCCGCGGAGACGGCGATCCAGCTCATCTTTCGACGGCGGTAAAATAAAGATACTGCGAGAATCAGGCATTTTCTTGCGAATCTGCTGTGCGCCCTGCCAGTCGATATCCAGGAACACGTTCACGCCGGTGGACAGCACCTGCTCGATGGTCTCACGCGAGGTACCGTAGTAGTTACCGAAGACCTCAGCGTGTTCAAGAAACGCATCCCTGCCAATCATCGTTCTGAATTCATCGTGATCGACAAAGAAATAGTGTTCACCGTGCACCTCACCCGGACGCGGCGCGCGCGTGGTGTGAGAAACCGACACCTGGGTATCGTACAGCGGTTGGGTTTTTAACAGTGCCTGAATCAGGCTGGATTTACCCGCGCCACTAGGGGCAGAAACAATATAAAGCGTGCCTTGAGCCATGAGAGTCTTTTGTATGTGTTAGCGAAGAAAGTCCTACATACGGGCTTATTATACACGTCGCCGCTTCGTGACGTAGCCTTTGTCACACTTTTTCCGCTTCTTAGTTGATTTTTGCTCTCCCTTTTCCGTTTTTCTCCGCCGTTTGCTGCAACAGAAACAAAGTCCTGATGCGGGCTCGTAAAGCCTGGTTTTGCCTGTCGCCTGCGGTTGCGTACCGCGTTATACCCTCTGGAAAACAGGGAGGAGTAACGATGTGGCGAGGGTTAGCGGTGGTGATGGGATTCTGGAGTGGTTGCGGTCTGGCGATATGCCCGGTCTGGTCGCCCGCGCAGGCAGAGCAGGAGATCGCCCGACTCAGTGCGCAGATAGCCCGCTGGGATAAAGCGTACTGGCAGCAGGGCGTCAGCGACGTAAACGACGAAGTCTATGACCAGCTGGCCGCGCGGCTGAAGCAGTGGCGGCACTGCTTTGGCGATGAACCGGCGACAGACGTACTGGCACCTGTACAGGGGACGGTCAGGCATCCGGTCAGCCATACCGGGGTGGCGAAGGTAGCCGATAAAGCAGAGCTGCGGCAGTGGATGCGTTCGCGTCGCGACCTGTGGATCCAGCCAAAGGTAGACGGCGTGGCGGTGACGCTGGTTTACCGTCAGGGCCAACTGGTGCAGGCCACCAGCCGGGGCGACGGGCTGAAAGGCGAAGACTGGACGGCAAAAGTGAAGCGCATCGCCTCGGTACCCAGCCAGATAACGGGCCCGCTCGCCAACAGCGTGTTGCAGGGAGAGCTCTTCTTGCGTCGCGACAACCATATCCAGCAGCAGATGGGTGGCATGAATGCGCGGGCAAAAGTCGCCGGGGCGATGATGCGCCAGGATGCCAGCGCCGCCCTGGATCACATCGGCATCTTTATCTGGGCCTGGCCGGACGGCCCCGCCCAGATGGGCGAACGCCTGCAGGCATTAACCCGGGCAGGCTTCACCCTGACCGAACCCTGGACGCATCGGGTCAGTTCGGTGGAGGAGGCTGAAAAAATGCGCAACCGCTGGCTGAAGTCGCCCCTGCCCTTTGTCACCGATGGCATTGTGATCCGCTCGGCGCAGGAGCCCGCAGGGAACCTCTGGCTGCCCGGGGACGGCAGCTGGGTGGTGGCGTGGAAATATGCTCCGGCGGCACGGGTTGCTGAGGTCCGCGCTATCACCTTTACCGTAGGGCGTACCGGCAGGATCGCGGTGGTCGCTACCCTTGAGCCCGTGCAGCTTGATGATAAACGGGTGCAGCGCGTCAATCTGGGGTCGGTGGGTCGCTGGCAGGCACTGGATATTGCGCCGGGCGATCAGGTTCAGGTCAGCCTGGCCGGGCAGGGGATCCCGCGGGTGGATAAAGTCGTCTGGCGAGGGACCAACCGACAAAAACCGATCCCGCCTGAATCGCGCTTTACGCCGCTCACCTGTTTTTATGCCTCGCCGGAATGCCACGAGCAGTTTATGGCCCGGCTGGCCTGGCTGAGTTCGTCGTCGGTGTTAAATATCGGCGGGCTGGGTGACGCAGGCTGGCAGGTGCTTCATCAGGCGCATCATTTTGAGCATCTGTTTTCGTGGCTGACGCTGACCCAGGAGCAGCTCCAGCACACGCCGGGGCTTTCGACGCAGCGCGGCCTGCAGCTCTGGCACCAGTTCAACCTGGCGCGCCGTCAGCCTTTTACCCGCTGGCTGGATGCGCTTGGCGTGCCGCTCCCGAGGGTGGCTATCCGCGCGCTGGGCGATCGGCACTGGCAGCAGCTGCAGAGCAGGGATCTGCTGGGCTGGCAGCAGATTCCGGGTATTGGCATGGGAAAAGCACGCAGGCTGGTGGAGTTTGTTCATCACCCCACCGTTAACATCCTGACCTCCTGGCTCAATGAGCAGGGCGTACAGGGATTTTAGTGGCTGTCGTGGCGGTAATAAAAGACCGGCAGGCCCAGCTTTAAACGCAGCGCCAGCAGACGGGCGGTAAAGCCAAAGAGCAGCGTGGAGATGATTACCACATCCTGATTACTGACGTAGTGCTGCAGGGCGACGTACAGCACCGCTGCAGCGAAGGAGACCCCGGCATAGAGCTCTTTCTGAAACACCAGCGGAATGCGTTTGCAGAACATATCGCGCAGTACGCCGCCAAAGACGCCGGTGATCACCGCCGCGATAGTGGCGATAACCGGGCCTTCGCCCATATCCAGCGCGACCTGGGCACCGATAATGGAGAAAACGATCAGGCCGAGCGCATCCAGCACCAGAAACAGGCGTCGCAGATGGGGCATCACCGGGGCAACGATAGTGGTCAGCACCGCCGCGACGGCGACGATAATCACATATTCCGGATGTTGCACCCAGCCGAGCGGATAGTGGCCCAGCAGAATATCCCGGACGGAACCTCCACCCAGCGCCGTTGCCGTGGCGATAATAATGACCCCGAAGGTGTCCATACGACGACGCCCGGCGGCCAGGGCACCGGTCATGGCTTCAGCGGTGATACCGATCAGATACAGGATGTGCAGCAGCATGTTACCCCCAACGTTAAGGCGGTCAGGGTAACGTTTTGTGGGCTGGCTCACGATTTAGATTTTTTTGTGTGAGCGGATATGCCTTAGTTTAGCTAATGGATGCCTGGCCTGATAAAAGCTATTCCGGGGTTTTTATCCAGATATCGCATTAGATTTATTAGGTCACTACTGCTGCGTGCGGTTAAAAACCTGGCGGAACATCGGCACCAGTATTTTATTACCGGTTTCGCTGAGGTGGTTATCGTCGAAGTACCAGGGCTGTAGATTTTTGCTGCCCATGCAACGACCCGCGGTACAGAGCCAGGCGGTGGGGTCCATCACCTGAACGCCGCACTGTTTTGCCGCCCGCGCCTGGGCCTGCAAAATGGCCGCGTTCTTTTGCTCGTAGTCCACCAGCGGAACCGATATATCGCGAGTGGCTTTGCCGGTCATCAGGCGATGAGATAACGTGCGGGGAACATTATGCGCCATCTCGGGGATCGGGTTAACCAGCCAGACCGGATGCGTGCGGTTCAGGGTGCACGCCATCCCGACAATTGCATCGGCATACTGCTGCAGGTACGCCTGCTTGTTTTGCGCCCTGGCGTCGAAGGTTACCAGTTGCTGTTCGGCGTAATGCGTCAGGCGGTTCACGATCACTACCGGTACATCTGACGGGTAATCCTGCAGTCGCGAAGGGAGGGAGCGGTTGAATTCGCCGCATCCTTTGTTCTCGCCCAGTTCACCCGTCGCCAGCGTCGGGCAGCCAGAGTAAGTAATGCCGATAACCGAGCCTTTTCCCTGTGCGGCTTCTGCCAGGGCGGTTGCGGTGGCTTCCGCATGGCTGTCGCCAATAATAATGGCGACAGGCTTACCCGTACCGTATGTGCTCAGGTGCGTTTTTGGGTTGGCGGCATAGTTTTTGTTGGTGGCTTCCAGCGCGATTTTGTTTACCAACGGATCGGGCTGGCTGACAACGATATTGTTTTTCACCAGATAGCTGAACAGCCAGGCTACACCCACGCAGGCAAACAGGATTAACCAGAATGCGCGGGTCGAACGCTGGTTCAGGTAGTTTTTGCCGGGCTGTTCGATCAAAGCCCAGGAGAGCCATCCGGCGGCGAAGGAGAGCGCAATCGCGCTCATCACCCACAGCCCGTTATGCTGGCGACCGGAATAGATCAGAAACACCACAATAGGCCAGTGCCAAAGGTAGACGGAATACGAGCTCAGCCCTGCCCAGCGGAAGTTGCGGTCGAACAGACTAACCAGCGGCTGGTAGTCGCTGTAAATCACCAGCATCGCGCCTGCGACGGGCAGTAAGGTCAGTGGCCCGGGCCAGGCTTGCTCTGCGGTGATGAAAAACAGGGAGAGCAGGATCAGGGCGTAACCGGCGATCGCCGTAAACGGCCGCAGCCTTAACGGCAGGACAAAACGCTGCGCGGCATACCAGACCAGCCCACCGCACAGCATCTCCCAGGCGCGATAGGGCATCAGATAGAAGCTGGTGGCCGCGTTTATGGAAGTGTGTGTAATGCTCACCACAAACGATGCGACGGTGAGGATCAGCAGGCAGAGCCCGGTGTTCAGCTTTTTCCTGAGGGGATATAAGCCCATCATTATAAACGGCAATACCAGATAGAATTGCCATTCCACAGACAAAGACCAGGTATGTAAAAACCAGTTTTCATGCGAGTCGAGGGCAAAATAGTCCCCGGTCTCTTTGTTGAGTTTCAGGTTGGAAATAAACAGGGCGGCATAGCCAATATAGTTTCCGAGCTTTTTATACTCATTTGTCGGTAGCCAGAAAAAGGTCGCCACGGCGATAACCAGACACATCGCCAGCAGGGCGGGAATTATTCTTTTGCAGCGCGCGGCATAAAACTGAATAAGGTTGAAGCGGTTGCGTTCCAGGCCCGTGGCGATGATTTTGGTCATCAGGAAGCCGGAGATAACAAAAAACACATCCACGCCTGCGAAACCGCCGGGCAGCAGGGTGGCGGTAAAGTGATAGAACACAACAGAAAGAATGGCTATTCCACGCAGCAGGTTGATGTCCTGCCTGAAATCGCGGTCAACTGAGAGGCTTGAGACGCCCTCTAAAGATAAGTTGATGTTTGCCATTAAGTTTCCTGAAAAGAACGATCAGAATAAGGAATGCGGCCTGCATTCTATCAAAATCACGAAAAGACTGCTTATGTTCTGATGCGCCGAAAGCAGACAGTAAATTCTTATGGCTATTAAATAAAAATGGTCCCTTAACGGGACCATTAATAACAAAGTAACGCGGTTACGGCTTATTCGATGTTCTGGATCTGCTCGCGCATTTGTTCAATCAGCACTTTCAGTTCAATCGCAGAATTAGTGACTTCGGCGTTGATCGATTTAGACGCCAGGGTGTTCGATTCGCGGTTGAACTCCTGCATCATAAAGTCGAGACGGCGGCCCACAGCTTCTTTCTTCTTCAGAATGTTGTAGGTCTCTTTAACGTGCGCTTCCAGACGGTCCAGCTCTTCGGAAACGTCGATACGCTGGGCCATCAGCACCAGTTCCTGCTCAAGACGGTTATTCTCCAGCTGAACTTCGGCATCTTCCAGTTTGGCGACCAGACGTTCGCGCTGCCACTGCAGGATTTCTGGCATATGGGAACGAACTTTTACCACTTCGCCGCTCACGCCTTCCAGGCGCTGCTCGATCAGCGCTTTCAGCGCCTGGCCTTCGGTTTCACGGGCCACGATGAAATCGTCCAGCGTACCGTCCAATGCCGCCAGGATCTCTGCGGTAATGGCGTCCAGATCCTGTTCGCCAGCCGCCATCACGCCAGGCCAGCGCAGAATATCAACCGGATTGATTTCGCCTTCGTCGCTTTGCATCTTGACCCAGTTAGCGGCGTTCACCAGCTGTTTAGCCAGTTTTTCGTTGAGGATCAGCTCCCCTTGCGCACTCGCATCGGGCTCAAAACGCAGGTTGCATTCAACCTTGCCGCGCGTCAGGCGAGCACGGATACGTTCACGAACCACGGGCTCAAGACTGCGGAACTGCTCCGGCATACGGAAATAGGTTTCAAGATAGCGTTGGTTTACCGAGCGCATTTCCCAGGTAGCGCTGCCCCAGCTACCCTTGATTTCACGGCGGGCGTAGGCGGTCATACTGCGGATCATAGACATTTCCGTTTTTGAAGGAGAGATGGGGGGATTATAGCTTTCGGGGCTTTCTCAGGATAGGAATAAGCGCGTTTAATCCGTATAATGCGCAGCCACATTCGTTTCAAGCCGGAGATATCATCATGCGTCCATCAGGTCGTAGCGCCAACCAGGTGCGCCCCGTCACCCTGACCCGTAACTATACAAAACACGCTGAAGGCTCTGTGCTTGTTGAATTTGGTGACACCAAAGTGCTGTGCACCGCCTCCATCGAAGAGGGCGTGCCGCGCTTCCTGAAAGGCCAGGGTCAGGGCTGGATCACTGCCGAATACGGCATGCTGCCACGCTCCACCCATACCCGTAACGCCCGCGAAGCGGCTAAGGGTAAACAGGGCGGCCGCACCATGGAAATCCAGCGTCTGATCGCCCGTGCGCTGCGCGCGGCGGTGGATCTGAAAACGCTGGGCGAATTCACCATCACCCTGGACTGCGACGTGATCCAGGCGGATGGCGGCACCCGCACCGCCTCTATTACCGGTGCCTGCGTGGCGCTGGCCGATGCCCTGAACAAACTGGTCGCGGCCGGTAAGCTGAAAGCTAACCCGCTGAAAGGCATGGTTGCAGCGGTATCTGTTGGGATCGTTAATGGCGAAGCGCTGTGCGATCTGGAGTACGTTGAAGACTCTGCGGCCGAGACCGACATGAACGTGGTGATGACCGAAGACGGTCGTATCATTGAGGTGCAGGGCACCGCAGAGGGTGAGCCGTTCACCCATGAAGAGCTTCTGGCGCTGTTGGCGTTAGCCCGAGAGGGAATCGAATCTATCGTAACGACGCAGAAGGCGGCGTTAGAAAATTGATTTTAAAGGCGACTGATGAGTCGCCTTTTTTTTGTTCGTAGAAAAGCAAAAGTCAGATGAGGAGTAAACCCATGAAACCCTATCAGCGCCAGTTTATTGAGTTTGCGCTTAGCAAGCAGGTACTTAAGTTTGGCGAATTTACGCTGAAATCCGGGCGCAAGAGCCCCTATTTCTTTAACGCCGGGCTGTTTAATACCGGGCGCGATCTGGCACTGTTAGGCCGCTTCTATGCCGAAGCGCTGGTGGACTCCGGGATCGAATTCGACCTGCTGTTTGGCCCGGCGTACAAAGGTATTCCGATTGCCACCACCACCGCCGTGGCGCTGGCGGAGCATCACGATCGCGACGTGCCGTACTGCTTTAACCGTAAAGAGGCCAAAACCCACGGCGAAGGCGGTAATCTGGTCGGCAGCGCGCTGCAGGGTCGCGTCATGCTGGTGGACGATGTGATCACCGCGGGCACTGCCATTCGTGAATCGATGGAGATTATCCAGGCCAACAACGCGACGCTGGCGGGCGTGCTGATCTCGCTGGACCGCCAGGAGCGCGGACGTGGCGACATCTCTGCCATTCAGGAAGTGGAGCGCGACTACAGCTGCAAAGTGACGTCGATCATCACCCTGAAAGACCTGATTGCGTATCTGGAAGAGAAGCCGGAGATGGCCGGGAGCCTGGCGGCGGTGCGTGCGTATCGCGAAGAGTTTGGCGTGTAAATGAATTGCCCGGTGGCGCTGCGCTTACCGGGCCTACAGGGTAGGCCGGATAAGGCGCAGCCGCCATCCGGCGTTACTGCAGTTGAGCAGCCACTAACGGCCAGCGGGCGTCAAAATCGTCCGTTGGACGATATTTGAATTCGCTGCGCACGAAGCGGGAGAGCATCCCTTCACAGAAGGCCAGCACCTGCCCGGCAAGCAGCGACTCATCAATGCTGTAACCCTCGCCTTCACGCATCTTCTTTTCGCGTAAAACCTGGCGCAGCTGCGCTTCAATACGCTCAAACAGCTGGTTAATACGCCCCTGCAGTCTGTCCTGTTCAAACATCAGTGCGTGGCCGGTCAGGATACGGGTTAAACCCGGATTGCGCTCGCCGAAACCGAGGATCAGCTGAACAATCAGACGCAGCCGTGCGGTGGTGTCTTTTTCATCCTTCAGAATCAGGTTGATACGGGTGATCAGGCTGTCTTCGATAAACTCGATCAGGCTGTCGAACATCCGCGTTTTGCTGGGGAAATGACGGTACAGCGCCGCTTCCGACACGCCCACAGAGGCGGCCAGTTTTGCGGTGGTGATGCGTTGACTGCCATCGCTGGATTCAAGCATCAGAGCCAGAGATTGAAGTATTTCTTCGCGACGATTCCTTTTCGCTGTTTGTTTTTCTGCCATGTTGCAAAATACCCCTGAAAATAAGCACTTGTCAGGCTGACATCCACACAACGACCGCAAACAGACGTTTGCGGTTTGTTAATACGTTATTAGATTGTGGGATGCGTTTAGCCGGGTTTATTTACGCCCGGAATGGCCGAAGCCGCCTTCGCCGCGATCGGTGGCGTCGAAGTCTTCTACCAGATTAAATTCAGCCTGTACCACCGGGACGAACACCATCTGGGCGACACGCTCGCCGGGTTGAATGGTGAAGCTGTCCTGGCCACGGTTCCAGACGGAGACCATCAGCTGACCCTGATAGTCAGAATCGATCAGGCCTACCAGGTTGCCCAGCACGATACCATGCTTATGGCCAAGGCCAGAACGCGGCAGGATCACCGCCGCCAGAGAGGCATCGGCAATGTGGATGGCAAGACCGGTCGGCAGCAGCGTGGTGGCGCCCGGTGCCAGCTCTACCGCGTCGTCGAGGCAGGCGCGCAGATCAAGACCGGCAGAGCCGGAAGTGGCATAGGTCGGCAGCGGGAATTCCTGACCAACACGCGGGTCCAGAATCTTAACGTCGATTTTTTTCATCATAACGGGTAACGATCTCGTCCAGTAATAGTTGGCCCAGGAGTTCCTTGCGCTCAAGCGGTAAGACTTTATCTCCATCCTGCCAGAATAGGTGCAGTGCGTTGCTGTCGCTGTTAAATCCTTGGGTGGCCAGCGATACGTCGTTCGCGCAAATCAAATCGAGGTTTTTGCGGGTACGTTTTTGCCGGGCATATTCTTCCACATTATTCGTTTCAGCGGCAAACCCAACAACGTAAGGACGACGATCTTTTAGCGCGGCGACACCGGCAACGATATCCGGGTTTTTCACCATTTTTATCGTGATTTCATCGCCTTGCTTTTTAATTTTCTCATCCGCAACGGCCGCTGCCCGGTAGTCTGCCACGGCGGCGCAGCCAATAAAAATCTGCTGCTGTTGGGCCTGTGCCTGAACGGCCGCTTCCATCTCCAGCGCGGTCGTTACGTCAATGCGCTGCACCCGCGGCGGCGTCGGCAGCGACACCGGGCCGCTGACCAGCGTGACTTTGGCTCCGCGCTGTGCGGCGGCGGCGGCAATCGCAAAGCCCATCTTGCCGGAGCTTTGGTTGGTGATATAGCGCACCGGATCCAACGGCTCACGCGTCGGACCCGCGGTAATCATGATGCTGAGATGTTGCAGATCGTTGACAGGTGAAAAATGGCTGGCGGCCAGATCCACAATCGCCAGCGGATCCAGCATGCGGCCCGGGCCGATATCGCCACAGGCCTGGCTGCCGCTGTCCGGCCCCCAGATCAGCAGGCCGCGGGAAGCCAGCGTTTCAAGGTTATGCCGGGTGGCCGCGTTGCGGTACATCTGCTGGTTCATGGCCGGGACCACGGCGACCGGCGCCGGAGTGGCCAGGCAGATGGTGGATACCAGGTCGTTGGCCATACCGGCTGCCACACGGGCGATGAGATCGGCGGTGGCCGGGGCGAGGATGACGAGATCCGCCCACTTACCCAGCTCGATATGACCCATTGCCGCTTCCGCCGCCGGATCGAGCAGGCTGTCCGACACCGGGTAGCCCGAAACGGCCTGCAGGCTCAATGGCGTAATAAACGCTTTGCCCCCTTCGGTTATTGCCACCCGCACGTCCGCGCCGCGCTCGCGCAAACGACGCACCAGTTCCGGCGCTTTATAGGCCGCAATGCCGCCGCTGACGCCGAGAACGATTTTTTTACCGGCCAGGCTCATCATGATTCTTTCCTGTTGGGTTCACCTGAGAGGTGGACATTTTATCACAATCCGAAATGCATCGGGATGTTGTCCATCCGCCACTTTGCGAGGGGTTACGCAAGACAAGAAATCCGCCATCGTGAGGAGCCCGGGTCTGTGGCAGCATGGCCTGACTATGGAGGAGGAGAGAGTATGGATACATCATCCCCGCAGTTACCGCGGGAAAAAATGCTCGCAGATGGCGCGACGACCCTGACGGACGATGAGCTGCTGGCGCTGTTCCTGCGGACCGGAACGCGTAGTAAAAGCGTTTTCACGCTTTCTAAAGACCTGTTGCAGCATTTCGGCTCCCTGCATGGCTTGCTGAGTGCCGAGCTGACGGCCTTCAGGCGGGTGGACGGGATCGGCATTGCGACATTCGCCCAGCTCAGAGGCATTGCGGAGCTTGCCCGTCGTTACTACTGCTCGGGCATAAGGCGGGAAACCCCGCTGGAGAACCCGGAGATGACCCGGGAGTTTGTACGCAGCCAGCTGGCGGAAGAGGAGCGGGAGATTTTTATGGTGATTTTCCTTGATAATCAAAACCGGGTGCTGAAACATTCCCGCTTATTTTCGGGGACCCTGAGCCATGTGGAGGTGCATCCACGAGAAATTGTGCGCGAAGCGATAAAAGTGAATGCCGCTGGCGTGATCCTCGCGCATAATCATCCCTCAGGGCGCGCCGAACCGAGCAAAGCCGACAGAGACGTGACCGCACGCATCATGAAATGCTGTCAATTCATGGACATTCGTGTTCTTGATCATCTGGTGATAGGTCGCGGAGAGTACGTTTCGTTTGCAGAACGTGGATGGATTTAAGCCATTTCTCGCGATCCATCGGGATCTTTGTCTGTTCGGGACTTGAGCACATCCTCGAGTCAGCGTATACTACGCCACCTTTGAGAATCTCGGGTTTGGCAATTGGGCCTGGCAATCGATGGTTCACTTAGAACTGCGATGACTGGGCTGTAAAGCCTGACGAGGCGCCGATACCCCATACGAAGCTCGAGCTAATTTGATTTTTGGAGAATAGACATGTCCCGAGTCTGCCAAGTTACTGGCAAGCGTCCGGTGACCGGTAACAACCGTTCCCACGCACTGAACGCGACTAAACGCCGTTTCCTGCCGAACCTGCACTCTCACCGTTTCTGGGTTGAGAGCGAGAAGCGTTTTGTCACCCTGCGTGTATCTGCTAAAGGTATGCGTGTTATTGATAAGAAAGGCATCGATACAGTTCTGTCCGAACTGCGTGCCCGTGGCGAAAAGTACTAAGTACTTAAAGAGGAAATAAATCATGGCTAAAGGTATTCGTGAGAAAATCAAGCTGGTTTCTTCTGCTGGTACAGGTCACTTCTACACCACCACGAAGAACAAACGTACTAAGCCGGAAAAACTGGAACTGAAAAAGTTCGATCCAGTTGTACGCCAGCACGTACTGTACAAAGAAGCTAAAATTAAATAATTTTAGACTCCTTGTGCTGAAAAACCCCGCAACTGCGGGGTTTTTTTGCATTCTGCATCTCAACGGAGGAACCATGCCTGAATTACCTGAGGTAGAGACCAGCCGCCGTGGCATTGAGCCTCACCTGGTCGGTGCGACCATTCTTCACGCTGTTGTCCGCAACGGTCGTCTGCGCTGGCCGGTTTCTGATGAGATCCACGCCCTGAGCGACAAACCCGTCCTCAGCGTACAGCGCCGCGCGAAGTATCTGCTGCTGGAGCTGCCGGATGGCTGGATCATCATCCACCTGGGGATGTCCGGGAGCTTACGTATTCTCAGCGAAGAGCTGCCTGCCGAAAAGCACGACCACGTCGACCTGGTGATGAGCAACGGCAAAGTGCTGCGCTATACCGATCCCCGCCGCTTTGGCGCCTGGCTGTGGACCAAAGAGCTGGAAGGGCATAACGTGCTGGCGCACCTGGGGCCGGAGCCGCTGTCGGATGACTTTGACGCCGGGTACCTGAAAGCGAAGTGCGCGAAGAAGAAAAGCCCGATTAAACCCTGGCTGATGGATAACAAGCTGGTGGTCGGCGTCGGTAACATCTACGCCAGTGAATCGCTCTTTGCTGCCGGGATCCATCCCGATCGGCTGGCCTCCTCGCTCTCCGCGCAAGAGTGCGAGCTGCTGGTGAGGGTGATTAAAGCGGTGCTGCTGCGTTCGATTGAGCAGGGCGGAACCACCCTGAAGGACTTCCTGCAGAGCGACGGTAAGCCGGGCTACTTTGCCCAGGAGCTGCAGGTCTATGGTCGTAAAGATGAGCCATGCCGGGTCTGCGGTGCGCCGATTGTGGCCACGAAGCACGCTCAGCGCGCCACCTTCTACTGCCGTCAGTGCCAGAAGTGATATGTAGGCCGGGCAAGCGCAGCGCCGCCCGGCAAGAAGGCAGGAACTACTTCAGCTTGTCCATCAACGCCTGATGAACGACAGCAGGCAGGAAATGGGTGACATCACCCGCGTGGCGCGCCACCTCTTTCACCAGCGAAGAGGAGATAAACGACCACTCTTTGGATGGCATCAGGAAGACGCTCTCCAGCTCGGGCATCAGATGGCGGTTCATATGCGCCAGCTGCATCTCATATTCAAAATCAGCCACCGCACGCAGGCCGCGAATCAGGATATTGGCCTGCTGGGCGCGGGCAAAGTTCGCCATCAGATCACTGAAACCCACGACGTCCACATTGGGCAAGTGCGCGGTGGCGGCTTTCGCCAGGGCAACCCGCTCTTCGAGGTCGAACAGCGGCTTTTTGCTGGGGCTGGCGGCAATCGCCAGAATCACCGTATCAAACATGCTGGCCGCACGGGTGACGATGTCAATATGACCGTTGGTGATGGGATCGAAGGTACCCGGATAGATCGCTTTTGTGCTCATGGCTCACGCTTTCTCTGAGTAGCCGCGGTTCAGCGCCCACAGCTCGGTGTATTTATTGAAAGTATACTGGGCGTTAACCACCGCCAGTAACCAGCCCTGTTTACCGTCCAGCACGCCACCACGCAGCACCAGCGTCTTCAGGAACGCCCCTGCGGTGTGGCTGAAGATACCCGCCAGCGAGGTGGTCTTACCGCGCTGATGACGCTCCTGAGCCCAGGCCGTGGCGTAGTTAAGCTGTTTGCGCTGGAAGCTGGCAAAATCACGGCAGGTGAGGTGCAGCAGATCGCCGTCGAGGGCAATCACCTGCGCGCCTTCGCAGTCCAGTGACTCGTGCACCAGGTTATCGTTGTACTGATAGCGCGTGCGTGGGTACAGGCGCATCACGCGATCGGGATACCAGCCGCTGTGACGCATAAAGCGGCCCAGGAAATAGTTGCGCCGGGCGATGCTGTAGACGGCGTCGGGCTGAGGCGCTTCCAGCACACGCTGGATGGCCTGTTGCAGCGCCGGCGTGACGCGCTCGTCGGTGTCGATCATCAATACATACTCGCCGGTGGCGAACTGCTGCGCGCGCTGGCGCTGGGTGCCATAGCCCTGCCAGTCGGTATTGATATAGACCTGCACACCGGCCGCGCGGGCGACCTCCACCGTGGCGTCGGTACTACCGGAATCGAGCAGGACGATCTCATCAGCCCAGGCGACGGAGGCGAGGCAATCCGGCAGCAGATCTGCGGCGTTTTTGGCGATCATCACGACCGACAGACGCGCAGACATTAATGGCTCCGCACGGGCAGGTAAGGTTGCAGAAGTTGCAGCAGGCGGGTCAAGGCCCCCTGATTCTGATGCAGCACTTCGACTGCGTGGCGGCCATACCACAGACGATAGTCTTCGTCGGTCAGCAGGGTCGACACTTCCTTCACAATGGAATTCGCATCGGTAACCGTAATCAGCCCGTCTGCCTGCTGCAGTTTGGCGCAGATATCTTTGAAGTTGAAGGTATGCGGCCCCATCAGCACAGGAATGGCGTGCGCTGCCGGCTCCAGCGGGTTGTGTCCGCCACGCTCCACGAGGCTACCGCCGACAAAGGCCAGATCGGCAATCCCGTACAGCAACATCAGCTCGCCCATGGTATCGCCAATCACCACCTGGGTGCTGGAGGAGGGGATTTCACCGCTGCTGCGCATAATGAAGCTGAACCCGCCTTTCTGCACCATGTCACGGGCATCTTTAAAACGCTCAGGATGACGCGGCACCAGTATTAACAGCAGATCCGGGAAGCTTTCCAGAAGCTGGCGATGCGCCTGGAGGATAATCTCTTCTTCACCGTCATGAGTGCTGGTGGCGATCCACACTTTACGGCGCGGCGCCCACTGGCGACGCAGGGTAACGGCTCTGGCAGCCAGTTCAGGAGTAACCGAAATATCAAACTTCAGGCTACCGGTGACCGCCAGCTGATTGCGCTTCAGGCCCAGCGACAGGAAGCGCGCGCCGTCCTCTTCATTCTGGGCGGCGATCAGGGTGATTTTACTCAGCAGGCGGCGCATAAATTTGCCCAGCTTGCCGTACCCCTTCGCAGAGCGTTCCGACAGGCGGGCGTTAGCCACCACCAGCGGAATTTTACGGCTGTGCAGGGCGGAAATCATATTTGGCCACAGCTCGGTTTCCATCACGATCACCAGCTTAGGGCGCACGGTGTTGAGGAAACGGTTCATGGCGCAGGGTAAATCGTAAGGCAGATAGACGTGATGGACGTCTTTGCCAAAGGCCGACATGGCGCGTTCGGAACCGGTTGGCGTCATGGTGGTAACGGTGATCGGCAGCGACGGATAACGGTGGCGCAGGGCGCGGACCAGCGGAATGGCCGCCAGCGTTTCGCCCACGGACACGGAGTGGAGCAGGATACCGTCCGGCGCAACTTTGTTGCGGCAGTAACCATAGCGTTCAGCCCAGCGTTTACGGTAAGCAGGCGCTTTACGGCTACGTAGCAGCAGTCGTAGCCACACCAGTGGCTGAATAATGTAGAGCAGAGCGGTATACAACAATTCCAAGCGATTATCCGTTTTTTCAGTTTCGGCGGGCAAATTCTAAGCATTTAGGCCGTTTAAAGCTATCCCTTTGGCGCTTTTGCTCAGCCATTTGCCTGCGTTACGTGCGTTCGCAGATAAAAAAACGGGCATTCAATGCCCGTTTAATGATTTCTGCTTAACGTTCCGCTTCCGGCAGTTCGTTCAGGTGGTAGGTGACGCGCTCCGACAGGCCGCGAATATCACCCCCGGTGATGTAGAAGCTGTCGTCCTTCTGGTTCGGGTTACTGACCGCATACCCCAGCATCTTGTTGATCAGCGTCGCCATCTGGAAATGGTTGAGCGGGACCTGCGGGCTGATAGCGCTCATTGCGTACGCCGGATCGTTACTGAAGTAGAGGAACGGCACCTGGGCAATCGGCATCTCAACAATCGAGTGGCCGAACAGACCGCCATCACCGACGCGTTCGCCGTGATCCGAGGTAATAAACACCAGTACGGGCAGTTTAGATTTAGCCATCGCGGTACGGATCGCCGAGGCCAGCTCTTTGTCGTACAGGCGCACGGCATCATCGTACTCATTTTTCTTCTGCGCCACGTCGTCACTCAGGCGTGGGGTAGAGAATTTAGCGAAGCCCTGCGGGATGTTGCGCTCATAAGGAATATGCGGCGCGCGGCTGTTCAGCACCATCAGGAACGGTTTGTTCCAGTCCAGCTTCGCCTGTTCAACGGAAGGGGTCAGCACCACATCGGCACCCACGTCTGGTGCCGGGCGGATCTGCGTATCTTCCCACAGGTCGATATCATGGATGCCAATCCAGTTGCTCAGCCCTTCCAGGCCCTGGGCAGAGATAAACGCCGTCTGGTAGCCCTGCTTTTTGGCATTGGTGAAGATGTTGGTCGACTTCGACTTATAGGCGGCGTAGTTGTCCGGCTCGCGCAGGTTATTTACCAGCATCGGGATCGCCACGCGGGTCGAGACCGCGTTCGAGACGATCAGACGGCCCGTACCCTGATACTGCTGCAGCAGCGCCTTCAGTTCCGGCGTGGTGTCGCGTTCGTAGCCCAGGGCGCTGACATGATGCGGGTTGAGGCTTTCGCCAATCGCCAGGATGATGGAGTATTTCCCGGCTTGGCTGCCCTCCACCGGCGTGACCTTATAGGGCTCATAGTGCGTGACGCTCTGGTTTTCGCCGGAAAGGGCTTCCGGGATCAGGCGAATAGCGCTGTAACTCATGGCTGACAGACCATTGCGCAGTAAGGAGTGGCGCAGATCCGGGTTGAATTTATACATCTGCCCGTCGATGGCTTTATAGAATTGACCGGCAAACATCACCACGATAGCCAGCAGGCACGGCATCGCCACCCACTTATGCCACTGCGGCGCCAGACGGCGGGTAAAGACCAGCGCAAAGATCACCGCGACGGCCATGATGGCAAAGTAGATCCCAAGCGATCCCAGACTGTCCGTGATGCCGCTGGCGATATCTTTGGTTTCGACAAAGGCCAGCCAGACTTCACTCGGGCCATAAAACTGGCCGTAGAACTGGTAATACACCGCTTCTGATATCTGCACGATGAAGGTGATCGCCAGCAGCAGACGGGTCAGGAAATAGCGGGCGCTGACGGCCGCCAGTACGGAAATGATCAGATACAGCGACATGTCGCTGGATTTCGGCTGATAAACATGGTCTTTCAGCAGGATGATGATTTCACACAGGGAAAACAGCACCAGGAAGACCAGCGTGAGTATCACGGTACGCAGAATATTACGGCGCGGCGTGAGCGACGAACGTGAGGATGTTTTAAACATGAACGGACTCAAGGTTACTTAAAACTTTTTAGTCAGCGGGCGAATGGCTTTACCGAAACCAAAGCGCAGTGCACGAACCAGGGTAGGGCGTTTATGCAGTCCTTTACGCCAGATATCCTCAAACAGGCTGAACCAGCGTGCGGCGACCGCTTCGCGGGAGTAAACCTGCAGACGTTTGTCGCCCTGCTCGCGCATCTGGCGATACAGGTCCGGATTGTTTTTCAACCGCATGATGGCATCGAAGGCTTCGTCCGGCGTTTTGGCGATCAGATAGTCGAGGTCGCTTTCGCGGATCGCGCGGTATGACGGTTCGTCGTCGCAGATCATCACCGTTTTGCCCAGCCAGTTGTTAATCAGCTTGCTGGCAGGTTTGCGGGCCAGTTTGTGGTCGTGCGATTTGCGGAAGCTGATGCAGACGTCCACGTCCTGGTAGTTGGTCCAGTTATCGAAGGAGATACGCAGGTCAATGCCCTGCTCGGCAAGGCGCTGCTTAAAGGCCTCGCTACGAAACGCCTCCGGGAAGCTGTCGACACGGCCAAAAAAGGCCACGGTTTTGACGGTTTCATCGGTACGCTCACGCGGTTTCACCCCCGGCTGCGGCCAGTAGGGGACAAAAACGCCGTTGCTGCGGTTATCGGCTTCCGGGTTCTGATCCACTACCACGTCTGCGCCAATCACCGGTGGACGGTCGGCACGGGCAACGACGGTCACGCCACGCCAGGGTTTGACGCGCGAGCCAAAATCATCGTTATGCATCAGGTTGATGGCATCCGGGCGGCACTCCGAACCAAACGAGCACTCGATGTCGTCACCATAATAGTGTTTCAGCGCCAGGGTGGTCTGGAACGTCCAGCCGCCGCGTCCGCCGCAGTAGAAACGCTCCGGGATGGTATCCGGATTAACGCGGTTATCCAGCAGCGTCTGGAAATCTGCATAGTTTTTGGCGATGAAATCAGCGCGGGAGACCGCGTGTAATTTAAGTTTGCTCATAATGTTCGTTAGCCGATGATTTTTTTAAGGCGGAAGTAACGACGTCCCAGACGCCAGCGCTGACGCAAACCGCGCGCGTTTTGCCAGATCATCGACCAGATGCCGCGATCGAACAGTTCCTGGGTGATTTCGCGTTTTTTCGCGCTGTCTTCAATATTGTTAATGCTGTGCAGAATACCCAATCCCTCTTTGGCAATTTGCCACCGGCAGGCCGGAACACGCTTCACCTGTTCCGGGTAGCGTTTGTTGATGGCATCCAGCATTTCGAGGATTTTCATATAGTGGCGCGAAGAGCGCATCCGCGTGTCGTCGGTGCCTGGCGTGTGCGATACCGATGCAGAGTGGATCAGATAGTCGTAATAGACTTCGTCAATATACTGTACGCGTTTGGCCGTCAGCAGCACTTCCGTAGTCCAGGGAATATCCTGATGACGCAGGCCGTGTTCGAAGGTAAAGCCCTGCGCTTTGATAAAGGCGTGGCGATAGATATTCAGCCAGGTGACGTGCAGGAACTTGCGCGAGGCCAGCGCCATCTGCAGCCACTCCGGGCCTTCCAGCACCCCTGTAGAAGACAGCTTGTCGGACGGAAAAATCTTTTTCGATGGACGGCCATCGTCATAAATATAGGTGCCGTTACAGGTCGCTACATCCAGCTGGCCCGCAAAGGCGATATCCAACAGGCGCGGGTACATGCCAGGGTAAATAACGTCATCAATATCGGGGAAGGCGACATATTCGCCGGTCGCCAGGGCAAGACCGGTATTACGCGCGGCCGATACGCCGCCATTTGGCTGGTCGATTATCCGGAAATGGCTAAATTCACTGGCATAGCGGGCGATCATTTCAGCTGAGCGATCCGTTGAGCCGTCATTAACAATAATGAGTTCCAGGCTCGATAAATTCTGCTGTTTAATGCTGTCAAAAAAAGCGCTCAGAAATTTTTCGCCATTAAAAACGGCGACGATGAGGCTTAATTGAGGCGTTTCAGACATGCTTTCTCCGTAAAAATACGCAGCAATAAAAAGAGTATGACGAGGCCATTTGCTGGCAATTCGACAGCCGGCAGGCTAAAGCGTTCCGCGCCAGGGTGATTATTCCACTGGCGCGTCAGAGCGATCAGGACGTTTGTTTTCCGCTCTGGGCAGGGCGCAGGGCGCACATGCCAACCAGCAGGCCGGTCAGTAACATATACTGCTCAAGATAGTGATCTTTGAGGTTGTGATCGACCATGGTTCGGCAGAAGAAGCCGACGGTAAAGAGCAGCAGGAACATCCCTACCATCATGTTGCCGCGACGGAACTCACGCCAGCCGACATACCAGCAGCCCACCAGCAGAATCAGCCAGCCCGCGATGCCAACAACACCGTTCTGAATACCAAATTCAATCAGACCGTAGTGGCTATGAGGGATGTTAATACGGTTATCCTGGGTATCCCGGCGCAGCACATAGCGGAACGCCTCTTTTTTTGGCGCCTACGCCTGCCGGGTGTTCGGCAATCAGGCCCCAGCCCTGATGGAAGAAGCTGGCCCGACAGCCGTTAGAGTGGTTCATGGGCACACCCTGGCTATTAACCGGTACCGTTCCGTCTGTTTTGTTGTAGCAAAAGCTGGTGAAGGGGGCATTCCAGCCCGCAATGGCATCACTTTCAAGGTTTTGCCAGCGTGGGTCGGTTTTCCATGAGGCGTAACCGAGCAGCGCAGAAGCAACAATAAGACCAACCAGAATACCACCGGTGACAATGACCCTGCTGCGGCGCATGCTGTGCAGGCTCAAAAGGATGAAAGTAGAAAACAGGCTGCCGACCAGACCGATAGTGCCCCAACGGGTGTCTACCAGCGCGGTACACAGCAGGTTACTTAAGAGCATTAACGCCAGCACGGGGGTGTTCAGGCGCAGGAAACGTTGATGTAACAGACCGCGCGCCAGCAACTCGGCCAGGATAAAGCCGGTGATCATATTGACCTGGAAGCTCATGCGGGTGCGGTTATAGACAATCCGCGTTTCACCCCAGTGAATAACCCCATCGCGCCAGTATAACCAGACAGTATCCAGTAAATGAACGCAGACCACGCCCCAGAAGAAGAGGATCACCAGCGTAAAGAAGCGGGCGGCGGACATGGCGGGGAATGTTCTCTGGATCGCCGGCAATAATACCAGGCCAGCGCAGAACAATAATACCGGGCGTAACCACTGGCCACTCCAGGCAGAAACCATTTCTTTTATGTCCGGGGCGACAAAAAAGCCATTAATCAGAATAAAGAAAGTTAACGCCCATACCACAATAAGAACGAACTTAATTTTGCTTAAATCCAGCCGTTGTCTGGTTGTTATTCCGCTAAAAAACAGGCCGAGTGCCACGGCGACGATGGGATAAATCAACCCATTGCGGTGAAACGGCAGCTGATCGTTGGGAATAGGCCAGACAAAACATAAAGCCAGTACAGCAAGGACTAACAGGCCTGTCAGAATGTTACGAGTATTTGTCATATATTTTGGGCTGGTTAAGGATTTTTCGGTTCTTGACCGGCTGGTTAACAATGCTGTGAGCGATCTCCACGGTTTTTCCGTGGGAAATAAAAAGCCAGAGAAAACTATCACAAATGGCAGACCTACAGAAGGACAATGTTTGTAAGCAAGAATAATCCGTTAGGCGCTTTCCGGGGCCAGGCTTTATGTATTACCCAGGCCTTAAAGGTTATAATTTGTTGTTATGGCAAGTCATTGCACAATAAACAGGAAAAGTATGCATATTGTTCACACTGAAGCAGACGGTGGTAAGGGCGGTCAGCCATTACGCATCATTAATGAGTCCTTAGGGATGATTCAGCGCGGCCATCAGGTGACCATACTTTGCCCGGAGAGTGCACCGCTACACGGCCTGGCGCGCGATGCCGGGTTAAGAGTGGTGACTATGCCGCTACGGCGTAAGAACCTGCAAAACCTGCAGCAGCTGCGTCGCTGGCTGAAAGAGAACCGTCAGTCCGTTGATATCATCAATAGTCACAATTCTGCCGATACCTGGCTGGTGGCGCTGGCCAATCTCACCCTCCCGGATCCGGTGCCGCTGGTGCGTACCCGGCATGCCTCCGGCGTTCCGCGCAATAACTGGACTACCCGCTGGCTGTTTCGCAAAGCCTGCGCCCATATCGTCACCACCGGCGAGGCATTACGCCAGCAGATGGCAGATATCGGCGTGCCGATGGCTCAGAGCACTTCCGTGCCGAGCGGCGTGGATACCCAGCGTTTTCACCCGGCGGATAAACAGCAGGCCCGTGAGCACTGCGGCCTGTCGCAGGAGGATTTCTGGCTGGGCGTGGTGTCGCACCTGCGGCCTAACAAAGGCCATAGCGTGCTGCTGCGCGCCCTGGCCGCCATTGATAATCCGCACATCAGGCTGGCGATCGTCGGTGAAGGGCCGCATAAAGCGACGCTGGAGCAGGAGATTATCGCCCTGGGATTGCAGCAGCGGGTGGTGATGGCGGGGCATCGCAGCGATCCGGAGCGCTGGTTCCCGGCCTTTGATGTTGCGCTCAGCCCGTCGCATGATATGGAAGGCGTCCCGCAGGGGGTACTGCAGTCCCTGGCCTCGCGAATTGCGACCATTGCCACCGACGCGGGCGGCACGGCAGATGCGGTGATTAACGGCCAGACCGGGATCCTGATTGCACAGCGCGACGAAACAGCGCTGCGCGAGGCGATTGTGCAGTTATACGATGAAGGCGCACTGCGCGAAAAGCTGGCGCAGCAGGGGTACGATTACCTGTGCAGCCATTTCACCCGCGAGTGCATGCTGGAGGCGATGGAAAAGGTCTTTTCCACCGCGGTTCAGCGCAGCAGGTCGCGGTAGAGCGCCTGCAGCTCTTTTGCCATCCGTTCCAGGGTATAAGGCTCAGCAGTGGCGCGTGCCGCTGCTGAATAATCCACACCCTGTTCCCGGCCATTCAGCCATTCGGCGATCGCCTGCTGATAGCCAGCACCGTCGAGCGCATCGCGCACCCAGCCGTTAACCCCCTCTTCAATCCACTCCGCCGCACCGCAGCCAGGGCTGGTGAGCAGCGGCAGGCCGCAGGCCAGCGCTTCGACGCAGACGTTCGGGAAGGGATCGTAAAGCGTCGGCAGGATCAGCGCGTCGGCGGTGCCGTACACCTGACGCACATCGGCAACCGGCCCCAGAAAACGCACCCGGGACGCCACGCCGAGGGTCTGCGCCAGCTTTTCAAATTTGCGCGCATGCTTATCGCGCCCGGCGACCAGCAGCCAGACCTCCGGATGAGGAACAATAGCGCGCAGCGCTGTCGCCACCCCTTTACGGCTGAACCCGGAGCCGACATAGGCCAGCACCGGTGCTGCCAGGGGGATCCCCAGCGCGTCACGTTGGGAGAGCGCGCGCACCTCAGGGCTGAAGTGGGCGGTATCCACACCGTTGTAGATCACCGTCAGCTTATCATCCGGCAGGCCAAAACGGCGGGCGATATCATCCCGCACCATCTTCGAATTACAGATCACGTTGCGCAGCGCAGGATGGGTAAACATCTGCACTTCCGCCTGCAAAATATAGCGATGATAGCGGCTCAGGGACTGCGCCCAGCGCGCCAGCGGCGACTGGATGCGGTTGTACTGCGCAAGCCAGGTGGCATGTACGCCATCCCCGGCGCGAAAGATAGTCGCCCCCGGAATACGCTCATGGCTCTGCACGATATCGAACTGCGCAAACTGCGCCGCCGCGGCGTCGGCAAAACCTGATTCGCGGTCGAGACGGTTGCGGAAGGCCGGGTTGACCGTCAGGGTTTTCCAGCCGGCGGCGTCCTCCCACTGACGGGCGATCAGCGTCACGTCCAGGGCCGTATCCTGCGCCAGCACGTTCAGCGCGCGAGAGACAAAGCGCTCTGCGCCGCCGTTGGGGTTATAGGTCTGTCGGACGATAGCGAGCTTCATGCCGGGTTTTCCAGCAGCAGGGTATCGATGGCGCTCAGCACCATTTGCGGAGTGATTGCCGTAATGCAGTCGGAGACGCCGCTGTCGCCGCAGCCCGCTTTACCACAGGGCTGACAGGTGAAGCCGGCAACGATCACGCGGTAGTTCACGCCCCACGGCGCCCACTTGATCGCTCCTGTCGGGCCGAAGATGGCAACAGTTGGCGTTCCCACCGCGCTGGCGAGGTGCATCGGCATCGAATCGACGCCAAAATAGACCCGCGCATGTTTCATCAGCGCACCCAGCTCTTTCAGGTTGAGCTGGCCGCTTAAGTCAAACACCGGCTGGGTGAGCGCGGCACGCAGCTCATCCATGTAGGCGGACTCTTCTTTTGACGGCGCCGCAGAGAGGATAATCGGCAGGCCGCGGGCCGCCAGGTTATCGATGGTCGCCGCCAGCTTGTTGATATCCCAGGCCTTAAACATCCAGCGCGACGTCGGGTGTACCAGAATGTAGGACTGACTCTTCAGCCCGAAGCCAGCCAGTTTCTCCGCAATCGACGCTTCCGCCGCATCGCCCGGCACAAACAGGGTATGTTTATCGGCATCGGTCTGCGGATGAATGCCGATCCGCCGCAGCGCATCCAGATTCACCTCCACCATATGGCGACTGTTATCCTGGATCGCCGGATAGAGGGTGGTGAAGGATTTCACCCAGCGGCGCCGCGCCAGCCCGCCGCGTTTATCGGGCTTAAAGCCGACGGACACGCGGGGTTTCAGACGACGCGCGAGACGTGCGCCATGCCAGTGTTCGGTGAGGTTGATCAGCACGTCATACTGACGCGCCTTCAGGGTATTCAGCAGAGCACGGTACAGGCGGAACTGCTCGAACCAGCCTTTTTTTGCGCCAGTTGCGGCCAATGGTATGCACCTGGTCGATACAGGGGTGGCTGGTGAGCATCGCCTGGGTGTCGTCATACACCAGGGCATCCACTTCGACATTGGGGTAGTTCTTTTTCAACACCGTAAAGACCGGCGAGGTCAGCAGGACGTCGCCGTGGTGACGCAGCTTAACGATCAGCACGCGCTTCGGTGGGCGCTCCGCTGAGAAAAAATCAGACATAGGCTCTCTCTGCTGCCAGCAACGGCTCTAATTGCGCAAATACCGCAGCGGCGGAAAGGTCGCTCAGCTGCGATGAATGTTCCGGGCGGCAGATATATTGATTTTTGCCGTAGCCGCCAATCAGACCCGGATCCGTCGGGCCGTAAAGCGTAATATTAGGACGATCCAGCGCTGCCGTCAGGTGACTGAGGCCGGTATCCACCGACACTACCGCCGTGGCACCCGCCAGCTGCTGCGCCACGCCGTCCAGCTTCATCCGGGGCAGTACGTCCACGTAATCAAAACCTTCTGCCAGCCGCTTCGCCCGCGCCTCTTCATGCGGGGCGCCCCACGGGAGCCTGATGCGCAGGCCCGTACCGCTCAGCAGGCCGATCAGCTCGCGCCAGTGGGCTTCCGGCCAGTGTTTATCATCCCGGGTGGTAGCGTGCAGGAAGATGAGATAAGGCGTGCTTGCGTGTTCCGCGTCGTGCAGGAAGTGCCGGGAAATCGCGTAATCCCCCCTGCATTTGCGGTTTCGCGTAGCCCAGGCTTTTGGCGAACAGCTCCCGGGTGCGCTCCACCGCGTGCTGCTGCTTCGCGATCGCATGACGGCGGTTGTAGAACAGGCTCGCCAGCGGCTCGCGGGCGCTGTGCCAGTCCATTCCGTGCTTTACGCCGTGCGCCAGTCGGGTGACCAGCGCCGCGCTTTTGACCAGCCCCTGAGCGTCGATGATCGCATCGTAACGCTGGGCCTGAACCGCATCGCGAAAGGCCTGACGCTCGGCCTTAATGGGGGCGGAGAACCAGGCTTTGCGCCAGCGACGGATCGCCACCGGGATCACCCGGTCTACGGCTTCGTGCCAGCCCGGGATCTGCGCGAAGCCTTCTTCCACGACCCAGTCAAAACGGATGTCCGGAATCGCCTGCATGGCGTCGGTGAGCGAGGGCAGGGTATGCAGCACGTCGCCCATCGAGGAGGTTTTAACGATCAGTACCCGCATCCGTTATCCTTCTTCGCTCAACAGCAGTTCGTTAAGCTCGTCGAGGACACGCTGCGGGGTAATGTCGATCAGGCTCTGGTGATAGCCTTCGGCGGCGTCACCCTTACGTACTTTGTGGTAGCCGGTGATCAGGCGGATCACGCGCGCTTTATGCGACAGCGGCGGGGTGAAGTCCGGGCTGCTCGGGCCGTACAGCGCCACCAGCGGGCGGTTCAGCGCCGCGGCGACGTGCATCAGGCCGGAGTCGTTAGTGACCACGGCTTTACAGGCGGCCAACAGGATAACGGCCTGCTCCAGCTGGGTTTCCCCCGCCAGATTACGGCACCAGGCCTGTTGCTCGATGCTCAGCGTGGCGAGGATTTCATTGCCCGCCTCATGATCTTTCGCCGAGCCAAACAGCACAATCTGATAGCCTTCGTCGATCAGCTGCTTCGCCAGCTCAGCGTAGTGATAGTGCGGCCAGCGCTTCGCCGGGCCGAACTCTGCGCCAGGGCAGAAGCCAATCAGCGGACGATCGGGCAACAGGCCAAAGGCGTTACAGGTCTGGGATTTTTCACCCTCGTTAACCTGCAGCTGCGGCCAGAGCAGCGGCTGGGGCAGATCTTTCGCGCTGCGCATCACGCCTTTGTCGTAGGCCAGCGCTACATAGCGCTCCACCATCAGCGGCCAGGCCTCTTTATCCAGTATGCGGGCGTCGTTCAGCAGGCCGTAGCGCATCTCGCCACGCCAGCCGGTACGGTGCGGCACGCTGGCGAAGAAAGGCACCAGCGCGGACTTGAAGGAGTTAGGCAGCACGTAGGCGCGGTCGTAGCGCTTGTCGCGCAGGTTATGGCCGAGCTTGCGGCGTTCGGCAAGCTCCAGCGCCCCGTGGCCGAGCGGCATCGGGATCGCTTCGTTAACTTCCGGCATCCGCGATAACAGCGGACGGCACCACGCGGGTGCCATCACGTCGATTATCGCCTGGGGATAGCGCGCCTTGAGCGTGCGATAGAGACTTTGCGACATCATCATGTCGCCCACCCATGACGGGCCGATCACCAGTATCTTCATGCTTATTTCTTACGCGTTGCGATTCAGCCAGGCCATATATTCCGTCACCCCTTCGGCAACGGTCTTGAACGGCTTGTCATAGCCTGCGGCACGCAGGTTGGTCAGATCCGCCTGGGTGAATGCCTGGTAGCGGCCTTTCAGCTTATCCGGGAACGGGATGTACTCAAGGCTGCCTTTCTGATGGTACGCCAGCGCAGCATCGGCTACCGCCTGGAAGGATTCTGCCCGGCCGGTCCCCAGGTTGAAGATGCCGGAAACGCCGTTCTCCCAGAACCACAGGTTCACCGCTGCCACGTCGCCCACATAGACGAAGTCACGCTTGAAGCCATCGCTGCCTTCGAACAGTTTCGGGGTTTCGCCGTTGTTCAGCTGGGTATTGAGGTGGAAGGCCACGCTCGCCATGCTGCCTTTGTGGCCTTCGCGCGGTCCGTAGACGTTGAAGTAGCGGAAGCCAACGATCTGCGAGTTTGCTTCTGGCAGTACCTGGCGCACGTACTCGTCGAACAGGAACTTGGAGTAGCCGTAGACGTTCAGCGGCTGCTCGTACTCGCGGGATTCAATAAAGTCAGAGGTGCGTCCGCCGTAGGTCGCCGCGGAAGAGGCGTACAGGAACGGAATTTCACGCTCCAGGCAGTAGTGCAGGATCTCTTTGGAGTACTGATAGTTATTATCCATCATGTACTTGCCGTCCCACTCGGTGGTGGAGGAGCAGGCACCTTCATGGAAGATAGCCTCGATCTCACCGAACTCTTCACCCGCCATAATCTGGATAAGGAAATCTTCTTTATCCATGTAGTCGGCAATGTTCAGATCCACCAGGTTAACAAACTTGGTGCCGTCTTTCAGGTTGTCCACCACCAGGATGTCGGTGATGCCTTTGTCATTGAGGGCCTTAATAATATTGCTGCCGATAAAACCCGCGCCGCCGGTAACGATGATCATAGCTGTAACCTTTGAAGTATGTAGTCCGGGGACAATCCCGGACGCTAATGTTTCTATCATATCATTAGTATGGCTGCCCTTCAGCCATTCACCTTCACAGCGCAGGGGTACACGTGATTTATGCTGCAAAAACGAGAACTGTTAATGCGTCATCTCGTATCGGGGTATAGCTTTGGGTAATATGTGCCGAAATTTGCCGAGTCTGGAGAATTGCAATGCGTGGTGATTTTTACAAACAGTTAAACAGTGACCTGGAAACCGCGCGAGCGGAAGGGTTGTTCAAAGAAGAGCGAATCATTACGTCCGCTCAACAGGCGGATATCACCGTTGCCGACGGCAGCCACGTGATCAACTTCTGCGCCAACAACTACTTAGGTCTTGCGAATCACCCTGAGCTGATCGCTGCCGCGAAGGCAGGCATGGACACCCACGGTTTTGGCATGGCCTCCGTGCGTTTCATCTGCGGCACCCAGGACAGCCACAAGGCGCTGGAGAGCAAGCTGGCCGCCTTCCTCGGCATGGAAGATGCGATTCTGTACTCTTCCTGTTTCGACGCCAACGGCGGTCTGTTTGAGACCCTGCTTGGTGCGGAAGATGCCATTATTTCCGATGCCCTGAACCACGCGTCGATCATCGACGGCGTGCGTCTGTGTAAAGCGAAGCGTTTCCGCTACGCCAACAACGACATGGTTGAGCTGGAAGCCCGTCTGAAAGAGGCCCGCGAGGCCGGTGCGCGTCACGTGCTGATCGCCACCGACGGCGTGTTCTCTATGGACGGCGTGATCGCGAACCTGAAAGGCGTCTGCGACCTGGCGGACAAATACGATGCGCTGGTGATGGTTGATGACTCGCACGCGGTCGGTTTTGTCGGTGAAAACGGTCGTGGCTCCCATGAATACTGCGACGTAATGGGCCGCGTGGACATCATCACCGGTACGCTGGGCAAAGCGCTCGGCGGCGCGTCCGGCGGCTATACCGCTGCACGCAAAGAGGTGGTGGAGTGGCTGCGTCAGCGTTCCCGTCCGTACCTGTTCTCCAACTCGCTGGCCCCGGCCATTGTTTCCGCCTCCATCAAGGTGCTGGAGATGGTGGAGTCCGGTGCCGAACTGCGTGACCGTCTGTGGTCCAACGCCCGTCTGTTCCGCGAAAAAATGACCGCGGCGGGCTTTACCCTGGCCGGTGCCGATCACGCCATTATCCCGGTGATGCTGGGCGATGCCGTAGTGGCGCAGAACTTTGCCCGCGAGCTGCAAAAAGAGGGCATTTACGTCACCGGTTTCTTCTTCCCGGTGGTGCCAAAAGGTCAGGCGCGTATTCGCACCCAGATGTCGGCGGCGCATTCCCCTGAACAAATTGAGCGTGCGGTGGAAGCCTTTACCCGCATCGGCAAACAACTGGGCGTGATTGCCTGAGGACGCGTAATGAAAGCATTATCCAAACTGAAAGCGGAAGAAGGCATCTGGATGACCGACGTTCCGGAGCCGGAAGTGGGTCATAACGATCTGCTGATCAAAATTCGTAAAACCGCTATTTGCGGCACGGACGTGCATATCTATAACTGGGACCAGTGGTCACAGAAGACCATTCCGGTGCCGATGGTAGTCGGTCACGAATATGTCGGCGAAGTGGTTGGCATTGGCCAGGAAGTGAAAGGCTTTAAAATCGGCGATCGCGTCTCCGGCGAAGGCCATATCACCTGCGGCCACTGCCGTAACTGCCGCGGCGGCCGCACACATCTGTGCCGTAACACCGTCGGCGTAGGCGTCAACCGCCCGGGCTGCTTCGCCGAATATCTGGTGATCCCGGCGTTCAACGCCTTCAAAATCCCGGACAACATCTCTGACGATCTGGCTTCCATCTTCGACCCGTTCGGCAACGCGGTGCACACGGCCCTGTCGTTCGACCTCGTAGGCGAAGACGTGCTGGTCTCCGGCGCAGGCCCGATCGGCATCATGGCGGCTGCGGTAGCGAAGCACGTGGGTGCCCGCAACGTGGTGATCACCGACGTGAACGAATACCGTCTGTCGCTGGCGCGTAAGATGGGCGTCACCCGCGCGGTGGATGTCTCTAAAGAGAACCTGAACGACGTGATGGAAGAGCTGGGGATGACCGAAGGCTTTGACGTTGGCCTGGAGATGTCCGGCGCGCCGCCGGCGTTCCGCACCATGCTCGACACCATGAACCACGGCGGGCGTATCGCGATGCTGGGGATCCCACCGTCAGATATGTCCATCGACTGGAACAAAGTCATCTTCAAGGGGCTGTTTATCAAGGGTATTTATGGCCGCGAGATGTTCGAAACCTGGTACAAGATGGCGGCGCTGATCCAGTCCGGTCTGGATCTGTCTCCCATCATCACTCATCGCTTCTCCATCGATGAGTTCCAGCAGGGCTTTGACGCGATGCGTTCAGGCCAGTCCGGGAAAGTGATCCTGAGCTGGAACTAAACGAAAAGCGCCTGCGGGCGCTTTTTTTTCGCTGGCCTCACGTTTTTCAGTCCACAACCGGATTATCGCCAGGTTTTCTTCGCTTTTTTCAGCCTTCGCTTATAGAGTTTGGGGAAGTTTACTCAACTTTACAGCGCCTATGTTCAAGCTCACCGTTTGTTTATTGACCTGTAACTCAGCGCGACTGCTGCGTGAAGTCCTGCCCCCGTTGATCGTTGTTGCCGATGAAATCATCGTCCTCGACTCGGGCAGTCACGACGCCACCTTAGCGATTTGCCAGGAGTACGGCATCACGCCCCATCACCAGCCCTATACCATGCATGGCGTGCAGATGAACCACGCCATCGATCTGGCGAGCAATGATTGGGTGCTGTGCATGGACAGTGATGAGATTCTGGATGCCGAAACCGTCGATTTTATCCTGCGCCTGAAGGCGGGTGATGAACCTCATCCGCAGCAGGCCTGGCGAATCGCCCGCTACTGGCATGTCTTAGGGGAAGAGGTACGGACGATTTACCCCATCTCCTCGCCCGATTTCCCGGTACGGCTCTTTAACCGTACTCAGGCGCGGTTTAATCAGCGTCCGGTGGATGACAAAGTGGAAGGGGTGATCCAGGCGGTTAAAATCCCGGGCCGCGTGCGTCATGACACCTTCTATTCGCTGCACGAAGTCTTCAACAAGCTGAACAGCTACACCAGCCGTCTGGTGAAGTACCAGACCGTACGCCCTTCGCTTGTGCGCGGCGTGATTAGCGCCATCGGCGCCTTCTTTAAGTGGTATCTGTTCAGCGGCGCGTGGCGCCAGGGGAGAGTGGGAGTGGTGACCGGCCTTTACGCCACCTCTTACAGCTTCCTGAAATACTTCAAAGCCTGGTATCAACATCAGGAACAAAAAGAGTCTGCGGGCAAAAAGCACGCAGACTCTCATGTCGTTGAGTAGTTAAGTAAAGGATCCCGCCTCACGGCGGGTATCAGCTTTTCTTACCCCAACCCTGCCACTGCAGCTGGACATACTTCACCAGCGTACTCTGACTGATGCTCTCTCCAATCACCGAGAAGTAGCGGGTCATATAGACCGGCTCTGGCGGCTGCTTAGGCGCACAGAGCGTCACGCCGCGGAACGGATTACGCGGTTTTGTGCCAGGTGCAGTTCCGGCGGGTGGCGGATTGACCGGGCGGGAAGTATCCACCTGCGGCTCATTGAGCAGACTGCTTGCCGGCACCAGGGTGATATCCCCGGGCAGTGTGGGCAGCATCTGCTGTAACACGCGAACGGTGGACGGATGCGGGTGACCGATGGCAATAGCCCAACCTGAGCGACGGGCCACCTGCACGGCACGGTTAAACTGGAAGCGGATATCGGCTTCGTTTTGCGTGTCATCGAGGAACACTTTGCGCTTAATCACCTTCACGCCGGTGCCCTGCGCGGCGCGCATCGCCTGGCTGTTGCCGATGGTCATGCTGTCGAGGAAGTAGAGGTTATAGCGCGCCAGGGACTGCATCACCTTCTGCATGCCAAACAGGCTGGAGGTCATGGCGCTGCCCATATGGTTATTCAGCCCCACGGCGTAAGGCACTTTGCCATACGCTTCGCGGATGATGCGCTCGATCTCTTCGCTACTCATCTCCGGGCGAAGGGTATCTTTTTCCAGCGGCTGTTTACTGAGCGGCGCCATCGGCAGATGGATCAACACTTCATGCCCGCTGTTGTGGGCTTTGGTGGCCATCTCATGGGCGTGAGGCGCGTTTGGCAGCACGGCGACGGAGATGGCGGATGGCATTGCCAGCACCTGATTTTCTGTTTGTGGACGATAACCGAAGTCATCGATGACGATAGCGAGTTTACCTGCGTAAACCGGCATCGCCAGCGCCAGTGCGCTGACGAAGGGGAGAACCATACGACGAAATTGAAGCAAAACTTATCTTCCCAACCACGGCTGTGGATTGACCGCCTGACCCTGGCGACGAATTTCGAAATAGAGTGACGGGCGGCCCTGACCGCCACTGCTGCCCACGAGGGCGATAGCCTGACCGGCGCGTACCTGGGTGCCGACGCTAACCAGAGCGCTCTGGTTGTAGCCGTAAAGACTCATGTCGCCTTTCCCGTGCTCAACCACCACCACCAGGCCGTAACCCTGCAGCCAGTCAGCGAGGATCACCCGGCCATCGGCAATAGCTTTGACTTCGCTACCTTCCGACGCACCGATAACAATCCCCTTCCAACGTAGCTCACCCTGCAGCTGTTCGCCATAGCGATGCAGAATTGAGCCCCGTACCGGCCAGTAGGCCTGGCCGCGCGGCGAGCCGAGGCCGCCGGTGCGCGACATCAGCGAGCGTTCGTTTTCTGTTGGCTTGTAGGTGGTACCTTTGCGGGAGGCTTCCTGCTGCTTGTCGCGAACGGCCTGCGCTTCACGCGCCTCTTTCTCGGCGCGCGCTTTGGCGGCCGCTTCCGCACGGGCGATACTGTTACGCAGTTTTGATTCGTTGGCGCGCATTTCGCTCAACTGGCTCTGACCTTCCTGAATGGAGGATTCGAGACCGGCGAGGGTTTTCTTACGCTCGTTGCGCGCCTGTTCCAGTTTGGCCTGCTGCGCCTGCTGATCGTAAAGCAGGGTCTGCTGCTGGCTCTGCTTCTCTTCCAGCTCCGCTTTTTGCGTGGTGACCTCTTCTCGCGTCTGCTTCAACTGGGCGATGGTCTCCTGGCGGGCCTGGTTGAGATAGCCGAAATAGGCCTGCAGGCGCTGGCCGCGCTGGCTCTCTTCGCCGCTAAGGATCAGCTGCACGCCGGTGTGTTCACCCTGGCGGAAGGCAGCATCTAACTGCGCGGCAAGATTGCGCTCCTGAGCCGCACGCTGAAGCTCAAGCTTGGCGATAGACGCATTCATCTCGTCTATTTGTTTATTCAATACGCTGAGGGTGTTCTGGGTTTCTCGCAGCTTGCGTGCCGCCGCGGAGATCGCCTCTTCCTGCTTTTTGAGCTGCTCAAGCAGGGAAGAACGTTGCTGCTGCTGCTGGCGTACCGCCCGCTCTTTGGCCGCGATATCGGCCTGAATGGTTTTGAGCTGATCGCGCTCGTCCGCCTGGGCGGATGCCGCGCACAACAATACGCCAGCGCTGAGCACGCTGGCGTAAAGTAAAGGCCTGACTGATAACCGTAACGGCTTCACGACCCATGTGATTGAAACAATCGCCTTTCCCCTCATGGGGAAGGATTATTCCACGATGAACAGCGGCTTGCCAGTCATCTCTTTCGGGATTTCCATGCCCATCAGGGTCAGCATGGTTGGGGCAACGTCTGAAAGCTTACCGCCATCCACTGCTTTAACTGATTTATCACCGACATAAATCATCGGTACCGGCAGGTTGGTATGCGCGGTGTGCGCCTGGCCGGTAGCCGGATCGCGCATCTGTTCGGCGTTGCCGTGGTCTGCGGTGATCAGCATCTGACCGCCCGCGGCGACGACGGCTTTGGTGACCTGGTCGATACACGCATCCAGGGCTTCAATCGCTTTGATCGCCGCTTCCATCACCCCGGTATGGCCAACCATGTCGCCGTTCGGGTAGTTACAGATGATGGTGTCGTATTTACCGCTTTCGATGGCTGCGATCAGCTTCGCGGTCAGCTCGGCAGAGCTCATCTCCGGCTGCAGATCGTAGGTCGCCACTTTCGGGGAGTTGATCAGAATGCGGTCTTCACCTTTGAACGACTCTTCCACGCCGCCGTTAAAGAAGAAGGTGACGTGTGCGTATTTCTCGGTTTCGGAGATGCGCAGCTGGGTCTTGTCGTGCTTCGCCATCCACTCGCCGAAGGTATTCGCCAGCGATGACGGCGGATAGGCGCATGGGGCTTTAATGTCGGCAGCATACTCAGTCAGCATCACGAAATCGCCCAGCTTGACCTCTTTTTTACGGGCGAAGCCGTCGAAGTCAGCATTGACGAAGGCGCGGGTGATTTCGCGGGCGCGGTCAGCGCGGAAGTTCATGAAGATCAGCGCGTCGCCGTCTTCCATCGCGGCATCGGCCTGGCCTTCAGCGCGGATCACGGTCGCTTTCACGAATTCGTCGTTTTCATCGCGGGCGTAAGCGGCTTCCAGGGCGGCAACGGCACTGTTGGCCTGGAACTCGCCTTTGGCTTCAACCAGCAGATTGTAGGCCTGCTCTACGCGATCCCAACGGTTGTCGCGGTCCATGGCGTAGTAGCGGCCAATGATGGACGCCACGCGGCCTTTGCCGAGCGCAGCGAACTTGTCTTCGAAGACTTGCAGAGAGGATTTAGCGCTGCGCGGCGGGGTGTCACGGCCATCGAGGAAGGCGTGCAGATAGATTTTGTCTGCCCCTTTTTCTGCGGCCAGCTCGACCATCGCCATGATGTGATCTTCGTGGCTGTGAACGCCACCGGCGGAGAGCAGACCCATAATGTGCACCGCTTTGCCTGCGGCGGCGGCTTTCTCAACTGCGCCGGTCAGCACCGGGTTTGCAAAGAAGGTGCGTTCTTTAATTTCAACATCCAGACGGGTCAGGTCCTGATAAACAATGCGTCCCGCACCCAGGTTGACGTGTCCAACTTCGGAGTTGCCCATCTGGCGATCGGGCAGACCCACTTCCAGGCCGGACGCATCAATCAGCGTATGAGGACGTTGTGCCCACAGTGCATCCATGACCGGGGTTTTAGCGTTGAAAATGGCGTTATCCTGCTGATCTTCACGATAGCCATAGCCATCCAGAATCATCAGTACCATAGGTTTTTTAGAAACCGACATTGCGACAACCTCTTTGCTCAAAAGACAAAAAATTTGCGTAATTTTACTACAGCTGAATCGATCAAATAGCCGCAGAAGATCAAAGAAACCGCCGGGGTAAGGGTAAGGAGAGGGGAATTTTGGTCTTTTTTTTCGTGGCAGCACGCAGAAAATGGATTAGCTTATTGTCGCTGGCTGTATTTGCCACAACGCACAGGTATACTCCTGTCCTGGTTTTTTATTCACTTAGTCGGGAGTCGTTACCCCCCATGCAAGAAATTATGCAATTTGTCAGCCGCCACCCCATACTTTGTATCGCGTGGATTGGTCTACTGGCAGCCGTACTTTTCACCACGTTCAAAGGCCTCACCTCTAAAGTGAAGGTGATCACCCGCGGCGAAGCCACGCGCCTTATCAATAAAGAAGAGGCAGTGGTTGTCGATCTGCGTCAGCGTGACGATTTCCGTAAAGGCCATATTGCAGGCGCAATTAACCTGCTGCCGACCGAAATCAAAGCCAATAACCTTGGCGAACTGGAAAAGCATAAAGATAAACCCGTTATTGTCGTTGATGGCACCGGTATGCAGGCTCAGGAGCCCGCAAATACCCTCGTCAAAGCAGGCTTTGCAAACGTCACTGTCCTGAAAGACGGCATCTCTGGCTGGAGCGGCGAGAATCTGCCTCTGGTTCGCGGTAAATAAACAGGAGTCAAGTCATGGCCAATATCGAGATCTACACCAAAGCGACCTGCCCGTTCTGCCATCGTGCGAAAGCGCTGCTGGACAGCAAAGGCGTTACCTTCCAGGAACTGCCTATTGATGGCGACGCCGCGAAGCGCGAAGAGATGATTAAACGTAGTGGCCGTACGACGGTTCCGCAGATTTTTATCGATGCGCAGCACATTGGCGGCTGTGATGACTTGTATGCGCTTGACGCGCGTGGTGGACTCGATCCCCTGCTGCGCTAAGGCGTTTTAGGACAATAAAAAAAGGGTATTTCCATGTCAGAACAAAACAACACCGAGATGACTTTCCAGATCCAGCGCATTTACACCAAAGACGTCTCCTACGAAGCACCAAATGCGCCGCATGTTTTCCAGAAAGACTGGCAGCCAGAGGTTAAACTTGATCTGGATACCGCATCCACCCAGCTGGCGGATGATGTGTATGAAGTCGTACTGCGTGTTACCGTAACCGCCTCTCTGGGCGAAGAGACTGCGTTCCTGTGCGAAGTACAGCAGGGCGGCATCTTCTCCATCGGCGGCATCGAAGGTAATCAGATGGCGCATTGCCTGGGTGCATACTGCCCGAACATCCTGTTCCCGTATGCCCGCGAATGCATCACCAGCCTGGTTTCCCGTGGTACGTTCCCGCAACTGAACCTTGCGCCGGTGAACTTCGATGCGCTGTTCATGAACTATCTGCAGCAGCAAGCTGGCGAAGGTACTGAACAACATCAGGATGCCTGATGAGTACTGTCAATGCGTCAATGACTGTGATCGGTGCCGGCTCTTACGGCACCGCTCTTGCTATCACGCTGGCAAGAAATGGTCACGAAGTGGTTCTCTGGGGCCACGATCCAAAACATATCGCGACGCTGCAAGCGGATCGCTGCAACGTTGCGTTCCTCCCCGATGTGCCTTTCCCTGACTCACTGCATCTTGAAAGCGACCTGGCGACCGCGCTGGCCGCGAGCCGCAATATTCTGATCGTTGTGCCGAGCCACGTGTTTGGCCAGGTGCTGCGACAGATTAAACCGCTGATGCGTGATGATGCGCGCGTGGTCTGGGCGACCAAAGGGCTGGAAGCCGAGACCGGCCGCCTGCTGCAGGACGTTGCCCGCGAAGCGCTGGGTGATGCCATTCCGCTGGCGGTGATCTCCGGCCCGACCTTTGCGAAAGAGCTGGCGGCAGGGCTGCCAACGGCCATCTCGCTGGCCTCGACCGATGAAACCTTCGCCGACGATCTGCAGCAGCTTCTGCACTGCGGTAAAAGCTTCCGCGTCTACAGCAACCCTGATTTTATCGGCGTTCAGCTTGGCGGCGCGGTGAAGAACGTTATCGCGATTGGTGCAGGCATGTCCGACGGTATCGGCTTTGGCGCGAACGCACGTACGGCGCTGATCACCCGCGGGCTGACCGAAATGTCCCGTCTGGGCGCAGCGCTCGGTGCCGATCCGGCCACCTTTATGGGGATGGCAGGCTTAGGCGACCTGGTCCTGACCTGTACCGACAACCAGTCGCGCAACCGTCGTTTTGGCATGATGCTCGGCCAGGGCATGGACGTGATCGGCGCGCAGGAGAAGATCGGTCAGGTGGTGGAAGGCTACCGCAATACTAAGGAAGTCCGCGAGTTGGCACACCGCTTTGGTGTCGAAATGCCAATAACCGAGGAAATTTATCAGGTATTGTATTGCGGAAAAAATGCGCGCGAGGCAGCATTGACCTTATTAGGTCGCGCACGCAAGGACGAGCGTAGCAGCAGTTAACTGCAGGAAAGCGTTATCACCTGAATGACCCGGCCGGCAAAGAACTGGCCGGTCATTACATTACGTCTGGAGTAAGCAATGCCGTGTGAAGAACTGGATATCGTCTGGAACAATATTAAAGCCGAAGCCCGGGCTCTGGCCGACTGTGAGCCGATGCTCGCCAGTTTCTACCATGCGACGCTACTCAAGCACGAAAATCTCGGCAGCGCCCTGAGCTATATGCTCGCCAACAAACTGGCTTCCCCGATCATGCCGGCCATCGCCATTCGCGAGGTGGTGGAAGAGGCCTATGCGGCCGACCCGGAGATGATCGCCTCTGCCGCGTATGATATTCAGGCGGTACGCAATCGCGACCCGGCGGTGGACAAATACTCCACGCCGCTGCTCTATCTGAAAGGTTTCCACGCTCTGCAGTCCTACCGTATCGGCCACTGGCTGTGGAACGAAGGCCGCCGCGCGCTGGCGATCTTCCTGCAAAATCAGGTCTCTGTGAGCTTCCAGGTGGATATCCACCCGGCGGCGAAGATTGGCCGCGGGATCATGCTCGACCACGCCACCGGTATTGTGGTGGGTGAAACAGCGGTGATTGAAAACGACGTCTCGATCCTGCAGTCCGTCACTCTCGGCGGGACCGGGAAAACCAGCGGCGATCGCCACCCGAAAATCCGTGAAGGGGTGATGATTGGCGCAGGCGCGAAGATCCTTGGCAATATCGAAGTCGGACGCGGCGCGAAAATCGGCGCCGGTTCGGTGGTGCTGCAACCTGTGCCGCCGCATACCACCGCCGCAGGCGTTCCGGCGCGTATCGTCGGCAGGCCGGACAGCGATAAACCGGCGATGGATATGGATCAGTTCTTCAACGGCCACCATACCTTTGAGTATGGCGACGGAATTTAACCTGTAGGCAGGGTAAGCGAAGCGCCACCCGGCAAGCAATCAACGGCGCAGCACCGCGCCCGCATACCCCAGCTGGCGCCAGGCTTCATACACTACCACCGACACCGCATTTGACAGGTTCATGCTGCGGCTGTCCGGCATCATCGGAATACGGATTTTTTGTTCGGCAGGCAGGGCATCAAGAATGGTGGCCGGCAGGCCGCGCGTTTCCGGGCCAAACAGCAGATAATCCCCCTCCTGATAGCTCACCGCGCTGTGCGCAGGCGTACCTTTGGTGGTCAGGGCAAAGATCCGTTCCGGCTTTTCCGTTTCCATAAACGCGGCCTGATCCTTATGGCGTACCACGGCGGTGAATTCGTGATAGTCCAGCCCGGCGCGGCGCAGGCGCTTGTCGTCCCACGTAAAGCCCATCGGCTCAATGATATGCAGACGAAAACCGGTATTCGCGCACAGGCGGATGATGTTGCCGGTATTAGGTGGAATTTCTGGTTCGAATAATACGATGTTAAGCATGCTGCCCCCTTAATTTCGCGGGCAGAATAGCAGAATTTTTCCCTCACCCTAACCCTCTCCCAGAGGGAGAGGGGACTTTCTTTTTCTCCCTCTCCCGTTGGGAGAGGGCCGGGGTGAGGGGATCAGACTGCACCAATCTACGCCGCGTCCCCCCTGCGCCAGCGGTGCCAGCCCGGCAGGGATCTTACTCAGCTCCTGCACCAGCATCTCTTTGCTGATCTCAGGGATGGATTTCGCCCCGGTGAGGGTCATCGCCACCTTCATCTCTTTTTCGATCAGATTGAGCAGGTTCGCCACGCCCGCCTGGCCGTGGGTCGCCAGGGCGTAGAGATACGCCCGGCCCAGCAGAACGGTATCAGCACCCAGGGCAATCATACGCACCACGTCCAGACCGTTGCGGATCCCGGAGTCTGCCAGAATCGCAATATCGCCTTTAACCGCATCGGCAATGGCGGGCAGGGCGCGGGCAGAGGAGAGTACCCCGTCCAGCTGGCGACCGCCGTGGTTCGACACCACAATGCCATCGGCACCAAAACGCACCGCATCGCGGGCATCTTCCGCATCGAGGATCCCCTTGATCACCATCGGGCCATCCCAGAACTCACGGATCCACTCCAGGTCTTTCCACGAGATCGACGGATCGAAGTTATTCGCCAGCCAGCCAATGTAGTCTTCCAGCCCCGTCGGTTTACCCAGATAGGCAGAGATATTCCCCAGATCGTGCGGGCGACCGTTGAGCCCCACATCCCACGCCCACTGGGGATGGGTCACCGCCTGCCAGTAGCGGCGCATCGCCGCATTGGCACCGCTCATCCCGGAGTGCGCATCGCGATAGCGTGCGCCGGGGGTCGGCATATCCACTGTAAAGACCAGGGTGGAGCAGCCCGCCGCTTTGGCGCGCTCCAGGGCATTACGCATAAAGCCGCGATCGCGCAGGACGTATAGCTGGAACCACATCGGACGCTTGATGGTCGGGGCGACCTCTTCAATCGGGCAGACCGAGACGGTGGAAAGCGTAAAGGGAATGCCTTTGGCATCGGCGGCCGCTGCGGCCTGCACTTCACCCCGGCGGGCATACATGCCGCACAGGCCGACAGGGGCGAGGGCCACCGGCATGGAGAGCGTTTCGTTGAACAGCTTCGTCTCAAGGCTCAGGTCGGACATATTCTTCAGCACGCGCTGGCGCAGGGCCACCTGGGAGAGATCTTCCACGTTGCGGCGCAGGGTGTACTCGGAGTAAGCCCCGCCGTCGATATAGTGGAACAGGAACGGGGGCAGGATGCGCTGCGCGGCGGCGCGGTAGTCACTGGCGGCTGAAATGATCATGCTTTGTTCTCCCTGGAAATGTCGTTGTCGCCAGGCAGACGGGTAATGCGCGCCTGTCGGGCCTGATCTTCATCGAATCGTTTAATGGTGGTATGCACGAAGCCCAGATGCGCCATCATCGCCTGGCGAGCGGCTTCGGCATCCCCGGCCAGAATGGCATCCAGAACGGCCTGGTGCTGCTCGGTCAGCTGCGCAAACACCGGGGGGACCTGATACATCCGCTGGCGGCTCTGCTTGACCGAAGTTTGCAGCAGATCGAAGAACCCGCGCATGGTCTGGAGCAGCACCACGTTGTGCGAGGCTTCAGCAATCGCCAGATGAAAACGCACGTCGGCCTGCGAGGCGATATCCGGATCGCTGCTGTGGGTCGCCTCAAAACAGGCCTTCAGCTTCTCTTTATCGGCCGGTGTGGCGCGCATGGCGGCATGCCAGGCGGTGCTGGCTTCGATGGCGTGACGCGCCTCGAGAATATCGAAGCTGTAGTCCGGGTCGTTGGCCATCAGGGTTTTCAGCGGCTGGACAATCGCCTGTTCTGACCACTCCTCATGCTGCCAGCGCACAAAGGTCCCGCCGCCGCGACGGCTCAGCAGTACCCCTTCGCTGACCAGGGTCGCTAAGGCTTCGCGCAGCGAGTTACGCGAAACGCCAAGCTGGGCGGCAAGCTGGCGCTCGGCGGGCAGCTTCATGCCCGCCTCCAGCTGCTGTTCTTCAATCAGCGCCCGTACGCGAGAGGCAATCTCGTCGGACAGGCGTCTGGGCATCACTATCATGGGATCATCCAGGTTAAGACGTAGGCCTGCAGGGTGGTGATCACCCCCACCATGCAGGTGAATATCAGGCTGTGCTTCACGGTAAAGCGGAACAGATCCGACTCTTTGCCCACCAGACCAACTGCCGCACAGGCGATGGCGATGGACTGCGGCGAGATCATCTTCCCGGTTACGCCACCGGTGGTGTTCGCCGCGACCAGCAGCACGTCCGAGACGCCAATCTGCTGGGCGGCCGTGGCCTGCAGGGCAGCAAACAGGGCGTTCGACGAGGTATCTGACCCGGTCAGGAAGACTCCCAGCCAGCCGAGGAACGGCGAGAAGAAGGTAAACGCGTGGCCGGTATGGGCCAGAGCCAGGGCCAGCGTTGACGACAGGCCGGAGTAGTTCGAGATAAACGCGAAGGCCAGTACCATACCGATGGAGTAGATCGGCAGCATCAGCTCTTTAATCGTAGCTGCAAACGTCTGTACCGTCGCTGCAGGCTTCATGCGCAGCCATACCACGGAAAGGATAGCGGCAAACAGAATGGCGGTGCCGGTTGCGGAGAACCAGTCGAACTTGAACACTGCCGCATACGGCGTGGCGTCATGAACAACCGGCGGCATGCGGGCGACCATCTTGTCGAGGAACGGCACGGAGATATTGACCACCATGTCGTACAGCGCACCGTTCGGCGCAAACAGGGCTTTGAACGGCGGCACGCTCCACAGGGTTACCGTAGCGGTGAGGAACAGGAACGGCGACCAGGCGCGCACAATCTGTCCCGGGGTGTAGCGGGTGCGGGCCAGGGTCATATCAACCTGGGAGGCACCCATATCGGCAAAGCGGAAGATCCGCACCGGCTGCCAGCGTCTGAGGAACAGCGTGAGACAGACCAGCGAGACCAGGGATGAGATAATGTCAGGCAGTTCCGGGCCGAGGAAGTTGGAGCTCAGGTACTGGGCGATAGCGAACGAACCTCCCGCCACCATCACCGCAGGCCAGGTCTCCTTCACGCCGCGCCAGCCGTCCATAATCGCCATGATCCAGAACAGCACGATAATGGTCAGGAATGGCAGCTGACGGCCAACCATCTGGCCGATCTCAAAGCTGTCCAGACCGGTGACCTGCCCGGCAACCAGAATCGGAATGCCCATCGCGCCAAACGCCACCGGCGCGGTGTTAACGATCAGACACAGACCGGCGGCATACAGCGGGTTAAAGCCCAGCCCGACCAGCAGCGCGGCGGTGATCGCCACCGGTGCGCCGAATCCGGCCGCCCCTTCCAGGAATGCCCCGAAGGAGAAACCAACGATCAGCATCTGCAGGCGCTGGTCCGGGGTAATGGAGAGGATCGACGAGCGAATAATGTCGAACTGCCCGGTTTTCACCGAGATTTTATAGACGAAGACTGCGGCAATGATGATCCACGCAATCGGCCACAGGCCATAGAAGAAGCCATAAACGACCGAGGCCAGGGCGCGATCCACCGGCATTTTGTAGAAGAACAGCGCCACCATCAGGGCGATGGCAACGGTGTACGTCGCGGCAAGGTATCCCTTCAGCTTGAGCTTAATCAGCGCAAAGAAGAAGAACAGGATAGGCAGCGAGGCAATCAGGCTTGATAGCCAGATATTGCCTGCCGGATCGTAGTTTTGTTGCCAGAGGCTCATTGCAGGTCTCCCGAGGACCGCACCTTCTGCGGCGCGGTGAGTCTGTGCTCATCTCGGCGTCACATTCAGTGTAAAAGTGGTCCTGCCAATAGTGTGATGTAGGGTTAATGACAACAAATGGTTAACCAAATGTTATTGGTCGGCAATGTGTTTGTGAGCGAAGTTTATGGAAATGTGAACCAGAGGAGGGTTGGTTGCGGAATTGGTTGGGCCAATTTTGAAGCGGAGGAGTGCGGTAGGCCGGGTAAGCGTCGCGCCACCCGGCAATAACATCAGAACTCAGTCTTGCTGAAACCCGTCATCTCTTTCAGACCCATTTCACGGCCCAGCTCGGTCATCGGGTGGACAACCACCAGGCCGCGCACGCTTTTCTTCAGCTTGCCCATGTCGGCCTGTTCTTTTTTAGTGATCGCACGGCGGAAAGGCAGTTTTGACAGCTTCTGCGCTTCTTTGCTCAGCTTCTGATCTTTCACGCCACGCAGGCGCTCGATTTCGGTTTCCAGCGTCGCTTTCTCTTTTTCCAGCTCGGCGTATTTCTCGGCGGCATCAACCAGCGAGAGGCTGGCCTGCTGGTGGCGGATCAGATCCAGGCGGTCGCTCAGGCGTTTAATTTCGTTCTTTTCGACTTCTTTCATCACAAATAGCTCTAAAAACAGGGGAGATTACAGGGAAGGATACACCAATGTGCGCAGGCTTACTTCTGAAACGCTTTTTTTAAGCTGATTCGGGAAATCAGCTCAGTCAGGGAGAGGACCATGGTAGAGCGGACAATCTGCTGGTAACGCTGCTTCTGCATCGCGTACAGCTCCGGGTCGCTGGTATCAAAATGCGGCGTCGGGGGCAGGGCGGTGACGCAGTGCAGCTCGCCCAGCGGGCCGAGGATCTCGTCGTCGGTGAACGCATACTCGTTGCCGTCGTGATTCAGCTCTTCACGCAGCGCCATCAGCAGCTCGGCATCTTCATACTCATGACGGCTGATAACGCCCAGGCCATAGATCAGTTTCAGACGCACGGATAAATCGCCCAAGGGGCCGTCGCCGTCGAGTAACGGTTCAACTGCGTATTTCACCGCGTAGTCGTCTTTGCGAAACACCTGAAGCACCAGGATATTCACCGCCTCGGTTAATAACTCGACGGCGGATATCAGGAAACTTCGAACGGTTTTGCCAGCATTCAGACGCTCCAGCACACGGTTTTCAAAGGCCTGGGTTTGTTCCATTATTGCCTGCATATCTGACAATCTATCTTCCGGGCGCAGGATGACCTGCGCCAGTTCCTGCATCATTTGGTTGCGTTATAGTCGTTAACCGCCTCCAGAACCACGTCGCTATTGGCATCCAGACCGGATACCTGCGCCAGCGCGGCCTGTGGACCCTGCTCGTCAATCAGCTGCGCCAGCTCCTGCGCCTGCGGATCTTCTTCGCTGCGGTAGTGCATCGCGGCGGCAATGCCTTTGACCAGACTGGTGTGCGGCAGACCGTATTCCAGCGTGCCGAGCAGCGGCTTGATCAGACGATCGCCCGCACTCAGCTTACGCAGCGGCTGACGGCCCACGCGCTCAACGTCATCTTTCAGATACGGGTTTTCAAAACGACCGAGGATTTTCTGAATATATGCCGCATGCTTATCGGCATCAAAACCGTAGCGTTTAATCAGTACCGCGCCGCTCTCGTCCATTGCACCTTTTACCACGGCGCGAACGTTCTCATCGAGAATGGCGTCACGAATGGTCTGATGACCGGCTAATTTACCGAGGTAGGCGGTTATAGCATGCCCGGTGTTCAGCGTGAAGAGCTTACGCTCGACAAATGCCATCAGGTTATCCGTTAATTCCATCCCGGCGATCTCCGGCAGTGCGCCTTTGAACTGGGTTTTGTCGACGATCCACTCGCTGAAGGTTTCCACGGTCACTTCCAGCGGATCGTGGGTGGCGGAGGCAGATGGCGGAACGATGCGGTCCACGGCGGAGTCGACAAAGCCCACGTGTTCTTCAACCCAGGCTTTATCTTCATCAGCCACGGCGGCCATCACATGGCCCTTCAGCTGGGTGGTGCCGCGCACCATGTTCTCACAGGCGATGATGTTCAGTGGGGTGTCGTTACCCTGGGCCCTACGTTTTACCAGCCCTTTGGCGATGGCCGGGGCGATACGCTCCAGCACCACCGGACCCACCGCAGTGGTCACCAGGTCAACGCTGGCTATCAGGTCGATAACCTCGTCGCCAATGCTGCTGACCGCGTTCACGCCGGTCACGGTTTCGACCTGCTCGTTTTCCCCCACCACATGCACCTGATAGCTATGACGGGCATTCAGGGCATCCAGTACCGTCTGATTCACATCCGCGAACGTCAGCGTAATGCCGGCGTCTGCCAGCAGTTTGCCGATAAAACCACGACCGATATTACCTGCGCCGAAATGTAATGCTTTCATCGTATTACCTTCATCAATGTTGTGACCCGAGAGGGCTGGGGTGAGGCTTTTCCCTCACCCTAACCCTCTCCCAAAGGGAGAGGGAATAGTTGGAACTTACTTGTTAAGAAGTGCCAGCACTTCTTCAACGCTGGTGGTGTTTGCCAGACGTTCGATAACGGTCTCATCGTCCAGAGCATTGGTCAGGCTGGTAATCACCTGGATGTGCTCATTGTTACGGGCCGCGATACCAATCACCAGACGGGCAATATCGTCCTCTTCTTCACCGAAGCGCACGCCTGCCGGGTACTGGCAGAACACCACGCCGGTTTTCAGAACGCGATCTTTCGCTTCAACCGTACCGTGCGGCACCGCAATGGATTCGCCCAGGTAGGTCGGGGTCAGTTTTTCACGTTCCAGCATTGCATCAACATATTCTGGCTGCACGTAGCCGCCTTTCACCAGCTGCTCACCGGCAAAGCGGATCGCCTCTTCTTTGTGGCTCGCGGTACGGCCAAGGAAGATGTTCTCTGCACCCAGACGGAACAGGTGGCTGTTGCTCTCGTCGAAGCTGTCCTGCAGGCTGGTACGCACTTTCACTTCGTTGTCTTCGTGACGCTGTGCCGCCACCAGACGTTCGGTCAGGTTAGTGTACAGGCCGCTGTCGAGGAAGTTGGTCAGCGAAATGTGCTGCGCCTGCGGAACCTGGCGCATCGCACGCTCGGTCAGGTCGCGGTGGGTGATGACCAGGTCAACATCCGGCGGCAGGCTGTTAATGGCGCTGTTAGTTACGGAAATCTGTGACAGACCGGCATCAGCGACTTTCTTACGCAGGACGCCCGCACCCATGGCGCTGGAACCCATACCGGCGTCGCAGGCAACGATGATTTTACGTACGTGGCTCAGGTCGTTAGAGACATCACCCGCGGTCAGCGGCGTTGCAGCAACACCTTTAGACTGGGATTTCATGTCCTGCATACGACGGGTAGCCGCTTCGATATCGTCTTCTTCTTTCACTTTGCTGGTTTTCAGCAGGATGGCAGATACCACGAAGGAGACGGCCATGGCAGCGAAGATAGCGGCCAGGTTCGCGAAGTAGGCACCTTTCGGGGTCATCGCCAGTACCGCCAGGATAGAACCCGGAGAGGCCGGAGAAACCAGACCGCCGTTCAGCACGCTCAGGGTGAAGACGCCGGTCATACCGCCGAGGATAACGGCGAGGATCAGACGTGGGTTCATCAGCACGTACGGGAAGTAAATTTCGTGGATACCACCCAGGAAGTGGATGATCGCCGCACCGCCAGCAGACTGTTTCGCGCTACCGCGTCCGAAGAAGATGTACGCCAGCAGGACGCCCATACCCGGACCCGGGTTAGCTTCAATCAGGAAGAAGATCGATTTGCCGAGGTCGTGAGACTGCTGAATACCCAGCGGTGAGAAGATACCGTGGTTGATGGCGTTGTTGAGGAACAGGATTTTCGCCGGTTCAACAAAGATGGACGCCAGCGGCAGCATGTCGTGGGCAACCATGAAGTTAACGCCCGCCGCCAGAATTTTGGAGAGCACTTCAACTGCCGGGCCAATGCCGAGGAACGCCAGAATGGCCAGGATCATCCCGATGATGCCGGCAGAGAAGTTGTTCACCAGCATTTCGAAGCCGGATTTGATTTTGCCATCAACCCAGACGTCGAACTTCTTAATGGCCCAGCCGCCCAGTGGGCCGGCAATCATTGCGCCGAGGAACATCGGCATATCCGCACCGACGATCACGCCCATGGTGGTGATCGCACCGACCACGCCACCGCGGTCACCGCCAACCAGACGACCACCGGTAAAACCGATGAGCAGCGGCAGCAGATAGGTGATCATTGGGCCAACAAGTTTCGCCAGCGTTTCGTTAGGCAACCACCCTGTCGGAATAAATAACGCGGTGATAATACCCCACGCGATAAACGCGCCGATATTTGGCATCACCATGTTGCTAAGGAATCGACCAAAGCTTTGTACTTTGATCTTGAAATCGGATGACATAAAACACCCCTTCTTCTGTTTACGCAGGCCTTAAGCCCGAGGTTTGTTGTTAATGCGGTGGCAGAGGTTGCCCAGCCCTGTTCTGATGCGTGAAATCTGGCACTTAATTGTTTAACTGTCCAGACGGGTAAAAATAGTGTGATCCGAGTCACGTAAATGTAGGGGGTGTGGTCAGAATTGAAGTGATGTATGTCACAAATTTGAAGTGTAAAAAAAATACAATGTGCGTTTAAACGGCTGTTTGGCCCATAAAGTGTGAATTTAATCACATTTTGTTGCTGCGGGTTTGTTTCGGGAGTGTGATCTAATCCACAAAAAATTTTTATGCGGAATTCTCTGGATGTGATCGACGGCAACATCTGTTTTACGGATCAACGCCAGGATGTAAGTAAGCAACATTAATCGTTAAAAAAAAGACTCCTGGAATATGGTATGGCGAAAAGTGCTAAGCTGGATTAAGCTCATACTGTAAACTTAAGTCTATTATTATTCAGGATATATTTTGTCACGCTTCTAAACTTGCATGGAGATATAAGAAAAAACCATACTCCCCGGCTCTTATGAAATAATAAGTACACGCCCGTGTACTTAGCAGTAAATTAATGTGGTTGCTTACCATTTAATTATTTTAATGAGTTTAAGATTTCTTTAATGAGGCAAATATGTTTCTCAACTATTTTGCGCTGGGTGTGTTGATCTTTGTCTTCGTGGTTCTTTTTTACGGAATCATCGCGATTCATGACATTCCTTATAACATGGCCAAAAAGCGCAACCATCCTCATGCCGATGCGATCCATACGGCGGGGTGGATAAGCCTGTTTACGCTGCATGCCATTTGGCCGTTTCTGTGGATCTGGGCCACGCTCTACCAGCCGGAGCGCGGCTGGGGGATGCAGAACCATATTCAGCCGCCAGATCGTAACCCCGACGTTGATGCGCTGGCAAAGCGCGTCGCCGAGCTGGAACAAAAACTGGCCGCGGTGCCCCCCGTGGCTGATAAGAACACGTCGGAGCAATAATCATGGATCTGTTGATCGTATTGACCTATGTCGCCTTTGCCTGGGCCATCTTTAAAATATTTCGTATTCCGGTAAACCAGTGGACGCTGGCGACTGCGACCCTGGGCGGGGTATTTCTCGTGGCCGGTCTCATTTTATTAATGAACTATAACCACCCTTATACGTTTACGGCGCAGAAAGCGGTTATTTCTATTCCTATTACCCCGCAGGTCACGGGTGTCGTCAGTGAAGTCACCGATAAAAATAACCAGCTTATTAAAAAGGGCGAAGTGTTATTTAAAATCGATCCGGGCAGGTATAAAGCCCGTGTTGACAGATTACAGGCTGACCTGGTGACAGCCACGCACAATATTGACAATCTGAAGGCGCAGCTTTCAGAAGCCGTTGCCAATACCACGCGGGTGTCCGCTGAGCGTGACCGGCTGTATAAAGATTATCAGCGTTACCTGAAAGGCAGTCAGGCGAAAGTCAATCCGTTCTCTGAAAGCGATATCGATAACGCGCGCCAGAACTATCTGGCACAGGATGCCATGGTGAAAGGTTCCGTTGCTGAACAGACGCAGATTCAGAGCCAGTTAGACAGTATGGTCAACGGTGAGCAGTCGCAGATTGCCTCCCTGCGCGCCCAGTTGGCCGAAGCCACCTATAACCTGGATCAGACCATCGTCCGGGCGCCAAGCGACGGCTACATCACCCAGGTGCTGATTCGCCCGGGAACCTATGCCGCCTCGCTGCCGCTGCGTCCGGTGATGGTGTTTATTCCTGAGCAGAAACGGATGATCGTCGCCCAGTTCCGCCAGAACTCACTTCTGCGTCTGAAGCCGGGTGACGAAGCGGAAGTGGTGTTCAGCGCGCTGCCAGGCCAGGTCTTCCCTGGTAAGCTGACCAGCATTCTGCCGGTGGTGCCGGGCGGCTCCTACCAGGCACAGGGTTCGCTGCAGTCCCTGACGATGGTGCCGGGTTCTGATGGCGTGCTGGGTACCATCGAGCTGGATCCGAATGCCGACGTGGACGCGCTGCCGGACGGTATCTACGCCCAGGTGGCGGTTTACTCCGACCACTTCGCGCACGTCTCGGTGATGCGTAAAGTCCTGCTGCGTATGACCAGCTGGATGCACTACCTCTATCTCGACCATTAATCCCTTCCAGGGCAGGCATGCGATACGCAATGCCTGCCTTTTTTCCTTGCCTGGGCCATACTTATCCTTTTGTTGGCGGAAAAGGAGCAGGCAATGAAACTCATCGGCAGTTATACCAGTCCCTTCGTGCGTAAAATCTCCATTCTCCTGCTGGAGAAAGGCATTACCTTTGAATTTGTGAATGAACAACCCTATCAGGCTGACACCGGTGTCGCGCAGTACAATCCGTTGGGGAAAGTCCCGGCGCTGGTGACCGATGACGGGGAGTACTGGTTCGACTCGCCCATCATTGCCAGCTATATCGAGCTGCTGGATATCGCCCCGGCGATGATCCCCCGTGAACCTAAAGCTGCGCTGGCTATCCGCCAAATCGAGGCGCTGGCGGACGGGATCATGGATGCGGCCCTGGCCTCGGTGCGCGAGCAGGCGCGTCCGGCGGCACAGCAGTCGGAGACCGAGCTGCTGCGTCAGCGCGAGAAAATCCTTCGCAGCCTGGATCACTGTGAAGCGCTTATCCGCGAGGGGAAAATTGCCACCGACAGCGTTAACCTGGCGACCATCGCCATTGCCTGCGCCATCGGCTATCTCAATTTCCGGCGCGTCTCGCCGGGCTGGTGCGTGGATCGCCCGCTGCTGGTCAAACTGGCGGAAACCCTGTTCCAGCGCGAAAGCTTCGCCCGCACCGAACCGCCAAAGGCTTGATGTCGTCGATAACACTTCCTTGCCGGACGCGGTACAATCGCCCTGACATTGACTCCCTCTCCCGTCGGGAGGGGGGGAAGATACCCAACCGTCAGGCGCTTTCATGACTACTCAGCACGCTCTCTATAGCCAACTTCCCGCGACCGATCGTCTGCTTCGCGATGCCCGTCTTACTTCCGTTATTGCCCGCTTTGGTCACAGCCGAACGGTAGAGACTTTACGCCTGTTGCAGGACGAAGCCCGCGCCGGGATCCGCGCCGACAACTGCCTCCCGGGCTGGTGCGACGACTGGGCGCAGGAGGCCGAAAAACGGCTGGCGAGGGATAACGCCCCGGGCCTGCGCCCGGTCATCAACCTGACGGGCACGGTATTGCACACCAATCTCGGGCGCGCGCTGCTGGCCGGGGAGGCGGTGGCCGCGGTTACTCAGGCGATGCAGATGCCGGTCACGCTGGAGTACGATCTCGACGGCGCCGGACGCGGCCACCGCGACCGGCCGCTGGCGGCGCTGCTGTGTCAGCTTACCGGCGCGGAAGATGCCTGCATTGTGAATAACAATGCCGCGGCGGTGCTGCTGATGCTGGCCGCCACCGCCAGCGGTAAAGAAGTCGTGGTTTCCCGGGGTGAGCTGGTGGAGATCGGCGGGGCGTTTCGCATCCCGGACGTAATGACCCAGGCCGGGTGCCAGCTGCGGGAAGTGGGCACCACCAACCGTACCCACGAGCGGGACTACGCGGCGGCCATCAATGACAACACCGCCCTGCTGATGAAGGTGCATACCAGCAATTACCATATTGAAGGCTTCACCCGTGCCGTTGACGAGGCGGATCTGGTGCGCATCGGGCAGGAGAGGGACGTGCCAGTGGTGGTCGATCTGGGCAGCGGTTCGCTGGTGGATCTCAGTCGCTATGGCCTGCCGAAAGAGCCGATGCCGCAGGCGTTAATTGCCGCTGGCGTCAGCCTGGTGAGCTTCTCGGGTGACAAGCTGCTGGGCGGCCCGCAGGCCGGGATCATCGTCGGCAAGCGCGACCTGATTGCCAGATTGCAACAGCACCCACTGAAACGCGCCCTGCGCGCGGATAAAATGACCCTCGCCGCGCTGGAGGCCACCTTGCGCCTCTATCTCCACCCGGAGACGCTGGCCGAACGCTTGCCGACGTTGCGCCTGTTGAGCCGCGACGCCGCCGCGATCCATCATCAGGGGGAGCGGTTGCAGGCCCTGGTCGCGCCGCACTACCCTGATTTTGAGGTTCGCGTGGAAGATTGCCTGTCACAGCCGGGCAGTGGATCGCTGCCGGTGGATCGCCTGCCGGGCGCGGCCCTGACCTTTACCCCGCGCGACGGACGCGGTGCGCAGCTGGAGGCGCTGGCGTTACGCTGGCGATCCCTGCCGGTGCCGGTGCTTGGCCGGATAAAAGACGGACGTCTGTGGCTGGATTTACGCTGTCTGGAAGATGAAGCACAGTTTCTGGAGATGTTGTTGAAATGATTATTGCCACCGCCGGGCATGTTGACCACGGCAAAACCACCCTGCTGCAGGCGATCACCGGCGTCAACGCCGACCGCCTGCCGGAAGAGAAAAAGCGCGGCATGACCATCGATCTGGGTTATGCCTACTGGCCCCAGCCGGATGGCCGGGTGCTGGGATTTATCGACGTGCCGGGACACGAAAAGTTTTTGTCCAACATGCTGGCCGGTGTCGGTGGGATTGACCACGCCCTGCTGGTGGTGGCCTGCGATGACGGGGTGATGGCGCAGACGCGCGAGCACCTGCAGATCCTCCAGCTGACCGGTAACCCGCAGCTAACGGTGGCCCTGACCAAAGCCGATCGCGTCGACGACGCCCGGGTGGAGGCAGTGCGCGACGAAGTGCTGGCCACCCTGCGCGACTTTGGCTTTGCCGACGCGACGCTGTTTGTCACCGTTGCCACCGAGGGGCGGGGCATTGATGCCCTGCGCGATCACCTGCAACAGCTCCCGGCCCGCGCCCATGCGGATCACCACCGCTTCCGCCTGGCTATCGATCGCGCTTTTACCGTGAAAGGGGCCGGTCTGGTCGTCACCGGTACGGCGCTGTCGGGCGAAGTGCGGGTAGGCGACAGCCTGTGGCTGACCGGAGTCAACAAACCGGTGCGTATCCGTGGCCTGCACGCGCAAAACCAGCCTGTTGAACAGGCTCACGCCGGACAGCGCATTGCCCTGAACCTGGTGGGCGACACGGAAAAAGCGGAGCTGAACCGCGGGGACTGGCTGCTGGCCGACGCGCCGCCGGAGCCGACCACGCGTGTGATAGTCACCCTGCAAGGCGATGTGCCGCTGGCGCAGTGGCAGCCGCTGCATATTCACCATGCCGCCAGCCACGTCACCGGCCGCGTCTCGCTGCTGGAGGGGGCGCTGGCGGAATTGGTCTTCGATACCCCGCTGTGGCTGGCCGACAACGATCGGCTGGTGCTGCGCGATATCGCTGCCCGCGTCACCCTCGCCGGGGCGCGGGTCGTCACTCTCAATCCGCCGCGTCGCGGAAAGCGCAAGCCGGAGTACCTGCACTGGCTGGCGACGCTGGCACCGGCTGCGGATGACCGCGCCGCCCTGCTGGCGCATCTTGAGCGCGGGGCGGTAAACCTGGATGCGTTCGGCTGGGCACGCCAGCTTAGCAGGGAAGGGCTGCGTCAGTTGACCCAACAGCCTGAGTTTATCCAGGCCGGTTCCAGCCTGTTAAACACCGCTGTCGCGGCGCGCTGGCAGCGTAAGATTCTGGAGGTGCTGGCGACCTATCATCAGCAGCATCAGGATGAACCCGGTCCGGGCCGCGAGCGCCTGCGGCGCATGGCCCTGCCGATGGAGGATGAGGCTCTGGTCCTGCTGCTGATCGAGCGGATGCGTGAGAGCGGGGAGCTGCACAGCTACCACGGCTGGCTGCACCTGCCGGATCACAAAGCGGGCTTTACCCCGGCGCAGCAGGCCGTCTGGGAAAAAGCGGACGCGCTCTTTGGCGACGAACCCTGGTGGGTGCGCGACCTGGCCCGTGAAACCGCCACCGACGAGCAGACCATGCGGCAGGTGCTGAAGCATGCGGCGCAGCAGGGGTTGATTACCGCCATCGTCAAAGATCGTTATTACCGCCACGATCGGATTGTCACCTTTGCCAACCTGATCCGTGAGCTGGACCAGGAGCGCGGCTCCACCTGCGCGGCGGATTTCCGCGACCGGCTGAACGTCGGGCGTAAGCTGGCGATCCAGATCCTTGAGTACTTCAACCGCATTGGCTTTACCCGCCGCCGCGGTAACGATCACCTCCTGCGGGATGCGCTGCTCTTTGCCGATGAGGGGCAGCAGCGTTAATCCTTCTTGCTGGCGAACTTCTGTTTCGCCAGCCATACGGCGCCCAGCCTGCCCGCTTGGTTACCCAGCTGGCAGGGCAGGATGGGCACCTGCAGCGAGTCCCACTCTTCAAAGGTTTGCAGGTGTTTGTCGAGCAGCGTATAGATTTTCTCCTGCTCGCTGATGCCGCCGCCGATCAGCACCACCTGTGGGTCGAACATTGAGATGACGCTATAGACCCCGCGGGCCAGAAACAGGGCCCACTCCTCTACGGCTTCGCGCAGGTGCAGATCGTTCTCCATTCGCTCGAACAGCTCTTCGCCTTTCGGCATATCCTCTCCGGACACCCCCAGCGCCCGGCGGCAGGTCTCCATCAGCCCTTTGGCAGAGGCCACCTCATGCATCCCTTCGCCGTGTTTGCCGACCGGGATGACCCCGAATTCCCCGGCGCGGTAGTGCGAGCCGCGATAAAGATCGCCCCCCAGCACAATGCCGCCGCCGATCCCGGTGCCGAGGGTCATGCAGACAAAATTCTCATAGTCCCGCCCGGCGCCGCGCCAGCGTTCGCCGAGGGCGGCACAGCTGGCGTCATTGTCGGCCACCAGCGGCAGGTCGGTCAGCTCCGCGAAGAGCGCGTACAGGTTGACGTTGTCCAGGTACTCCAGCGCGCCCGCCTTTGCGGCGTCGCCGGTATGGGTATTAATGTGGCCGGGGATGCTCACGCCGATCGCCGTAATCTCATGTTCTTTCTGGTACGCTTCGACCACCTCGCGCCACCGCTGCTTAAAGCTCTCTTCATCCTCCGGCGTATCAAATTGATCGGTGGCGAGTTCGTTTCCGTCCTCGTCAATCACGCCGTGTTTAATGTGGGTTCCGCCCACGTCGAAGCCGATAAAAAGCCGCATTTATCCATCCCTCTGCCAGAGTTGTGCGCTTTAAGTATGGCTCAGGGCAGAAAACCAAACGTAAAGTAAGGTAATGCGTGAAGGGGCTCGCAAAGCAGGCGACGGCTGGCGATATTTTCACCGCCGCGGTCTACCTTTGAAGGACACTTCACCCAAGGAGACAGTCATGACGAATAACCCTCCCTCAGCACGTATCCTGCCCGGCGAATATGGTTTCCCCCTCAAACTGAAAGCCCGTTATGACAACTTTATCGGCGGCGACTGGGTTCCTCCGGCCGACGGCGAGTATTACCAGAACCTGACCCCGGTGACCGGCCAGCCGCTGTGCGAAATCGCCAGCTCCGGCAAGCGCGATATCGATCTGGCGCTGGATGCCGCCCACAAGATCAAAGACAAATGGGCCCACACCTCGGTGCAGGATCGCGCGGCGATCCTGTTTAAAATTGCCGATCGCATGGAGCAGAACCTTGAGCTGCTGGCCACGGCCGAGACCTGGGATAACGGGAAGCCGATCCGCGAAACCCTGGCCGCCGACGTGCCGCTGGCGATCGACCACTTCCGCTATTTCGCCTCCTGTATTCGTGCCCAGGAGGGGGGGCATCAGCGAGGTGGACAAAGATACCGTCGCCTATCACTTCCATGAGCCGCTGGGCGTGGTCGGGCAGATCATCCCGTGGAACTTTCCCCTGCTGATGGCCGCCTGGAAAATGGCGCCCGCGCTGGCAGCCGGGAACTGCGTGGTACTGAAACCGGCGCGCTTAACGCCGCTGTCGATCCTGCTGCTGATGGAAGTGGTGGGCGACCTGCTCCCGCCAGGGGTGGTGAACGTGGTCAACGGCGCCGGGGGCGAAATCGGTGAATATCTGGCGACCTCCAAACGGATCGCCAAAGTGGCCTTTACCGGCTCTACCGAAGTGGGCCAGCAGATCATGCAGTACGCCACCCAGAACATCATTCCGGTGACGCTGGAGCTGGGCGGCAAATCGCCGAATATCTTCTTTGCCGACGTGATGGACGAAGAGGATGCCTTCTTTGATAAGGCGCTGGAAGGGTTTGCCCTCTTTGCGTTTAACCAGGGCGAAGTCTGCACCTGCCCAAGCCGGGCGCTGGTGCAGGAGTCGATCTACGAGCGCTTTATGGAGCGCGCCATCCGTCGCGTGGAGTCGATCCGCAGCGGCAACCCGCTGGACAGCGTCACCCAGATGGGGGCCCAGGTGTCGCACGGTCAGCTGGAGACCATCCTCAACTATATCGATATCGGTAAGAAAGAGGGGGCCGAACTCTTAACCGGCGGGCGGCGCAAGCAGCTGGACGGTGAGCTGAAAGAGGGTTATTACCTCGAGCCGACGATCCTGTCCGGCAAAAACAACATGCGCGTCTTCCAGGAGGAGATCTTCGGCCCGGTGCTGGCGGTGACGACCTTCAAAACCATGGAGGAGGCGCTGGAGCTGGCCAACGATTCGCAGTATGGCCTGGGGGCGGGGGTCTGGAGCCGTAACGGCAATCTGGCGTATCAGATGGGGCGCGGTATCCAGGCCGGACGCGTGTGGACCAACTGCTATCATGCTTACCCGGCGCATGCCGCGTTTGGCGGATACAAACAGTCGGGTATTGGCCGTGAAACCCACAAGATGATGCTGGAACATTACCAGCAGACCAAATGCCTGCTGGTCAGCTACTCCGATAAACCGCTGGGACTGTTCTGATTGTCCAGAGCAGGCCGCCCCAGCGCGGCCTGCTCAATCTGCCTGCGCAGGGTATTCAGTACGCCATCCAGCACAAACTGCACTCGCCACGGCTGATAGTCACGTTTGCGGAAGATCGCCACCAGATCCAGCCACCACTCCTCCTGATGGGTGAAGCAGGGCACCATTGAGCCCTGCTCGATTTCCCGCAGCAGACTCTCTTTTGGCGCAAAGACGATCCCCAGATGATTGCGCGCCAGCTCAAGCGCCGTCTGGGTGTTGTCGCAAATATAGTTACCCGTGACTTTATAATCGAGCACCTGCTCGCTATTATTCACGCGAAAACGCCAGATGTTGGCGTCATCGATGATCATTGAGTCGATAAGAATGCAGGAGTGATTAATAAGATCGTCAGGATGATTAATAGGGTGCTTTTTAATATATTCAGGAGTAGCGAAAGCAGTAACAGAATATTTTGTTAAGGTGCTGGCGACCAGACTTTCATCTTTTGGTTGGGCATAGGTAATTAAAATATCGCAATCGTCGGGAAAGGTGACCCCTTCGAAAAACTCGTTCCGGTCCAGGTTGTAGGTTTTCAGGCTAATACGGATATCGCCAATATTTTCGATCTCATGAATCACGTGGCGGGCCAGATAAGTGACGATACCCGAGGGGGGCATAAAGGGTGACCTTGCCGCGTTTTTCGTGTTTGTAATCAGCAATAAAATTAATCAGTTGCTCATTTTTTTCCAGCGATGCGTCAATGAACGGCAGCAAGGATTCACCGAACTGGGTCAGCGCCAGGTGGCGGGTGGTGCGCTCAAATACCTTCAGGCCGACGCGGGTTTCGAAATCAGCAAGATATTTACTGACATTAGCCTGAGCCATTCCCAGCAATGCAGCCGCATCGCCAATGCTGTGAGTCGCGGCAATGACGGAAATAATTTTTAATTCTCGCGGTTTGATTTGCAGCTTGTTCATTGCCTGACGCCCATCTATATGAATTTATATATAATATTATACAAATAACCGCATTGCATCGCGATTTTTGTAACCATTATTATGCGCCGCGTCGTATGACATTTAATGGATTACAAACAATGAAGTTTAAAAAGAATTTACTCATCGCGGCCACGTTATTTACGGCAATGCCCGTAATGGCCGATGACTTTTCAGTTGGCGCTGGCGCAGTTTTTAATGAATCACCCTATAGAGGCTATAACGAGAACGTCACCGCTGTCCCGTTAATTAGCTACGAAGGCGAGCTCTTCTACGTACGTCAGACCACCGGCGGCTGGATCGTCTGGAAAGATGCGAAAAACGAGCTCAGCCTGACCGCCTCCTGGATGCCGCTGCATTTCGACCCGGAAGATAACGACGACCATGCGATGAAGCAGCTGGATGAGCGTAAAGCTTCCGCGATGCTGGGCGGGGCATACTACCGTCATGAAAGCTGGGGTAGCCTGAAGTTTGCCCTGGCGGCCGATGCGATGGACGAGAGCGGCGGCGTGGTGGGCGAGATGTCTTACTTCCGTCCGATCCGCATGGAGCGCCTGACCCTGACGCCGTCAGTGGGGGTGTTCTACTATGACGAAAGCTTCAACGATTACTACTACGGCGTCTCTGAGAAAGAGTCCCGTCGCAGCGGTCTGCAGCAGTACACCGCCAGTGAAGCCGTGACGCCGTATATCGGCCTGGCGGCGAAATATCAGCTGACGCAGAACCTCTATCTGAACGCCAGCGCAGTCTATACCGTACTGCCTGACGAAGTGAAAAACAGCCCAATGATCGACCGTGACGACAGCTTCGCGCTGATGACCGGCCTCTCCTGGAAGTTCTGATTTTCAGCAATCTGCCCTCAGGGACGAGGGCAGCCTCAATCGTTTTCTTCTTACGCCTCATCCACCCAGATGCGCATCTCTCCCTCGCCGCGGTTCGCCCAGCTAAACCACGGAATAAAGGTCAACGTCTGCGTCTGCTGCGTGGTCGGGGCACGATCGTACTGCCACAGCGGCTGCTGTTCGGCGTTCTCGGCATGGCGTACATAACCCTGGGTCTGGATCAGCACCTTGTGGGCAAAAATCCCTTTTCCTTCCAAGAGCTTAAATTCGCTATCGGCGGGCAGGGTCAGGTTATGCAGCCCGGCACCGTTATCCGCCTCTTCGAGACAGTAGACCAGCGGCCCGCGCTGAATCGCCACTTTCCCGGCCTGCTGGCGTACCTGCGGATTCCCGTAAACCCGACGCACCGGCATCGGCAGGGTTAACTGCAGCCTGTCGCCCTCCTGCCAGCGGCGGGTCAGGTAGAGATAACCCTGGCGTACCTCGCCGGTGACCGCTTCGCCGTTCAGCGTCAGCTGTGGGTTGTCGCACCAGTCCGGCAGACGCAGGGCCAGGGTATGGTCGATCGCCACCGGAGAGATGATCTCGATAGTGACCTGCTCCTGCCACGGGTAGTTGCCGCTGATGCGCACCTGTAGCTCCTGGTCGCCCACCGGGAAGGCCATGCTGTTGCCGATATAGAGGTTGATAAACAGTGCATCATTACGGACGGTATAGAGGTAGTGACCGATTGAGGTCAGCACCCGGGCGATGTTCGGCGGGCAGCAGGCGCAGCCGAACCAGCGCTGGCGAACCGGCTTCACGTGATCGTAGATATGGTTAAACTTCAGCGTCTTCGGATGCACCTCCAGCGGGTTAACGTAGAAGAAGTGCTTCCCGTCCAGCGCCATGCCGCCGAGGACGGTGTTGTACAGCGCCCGCTCCATCACGTCGGCGTACTGGCTGTTGGCCTCCATCTCCAGCATGCGCCGGGCGAACATCATCAGGCCGATTGAGGCGCAGCTCTCGGCATAGACGGTGTCATTCGGCAGATCGTAATCGCTGCTGAAGGCTTCGCCGCTGCTCTGGGAGCCAATCCCACCGGTGATATACAGCTGGCGCTGGGCCATGTTGTTCCATAAACGCAGGCAGTCCTGGCGTTTGCTTTCGTCCTGGCTCAGGCGAGCCAGGTGCGCGACGCCGGTCATCAGATAGACGAAGCGCACCGCGTGACCGATGGCCGTCTGCTGCTCGGCCAGCGGCTGATGCGCCTGGCTGTAGGCTTTGTCCTGCACCATCCACGCCGGGCCGTAGGTGTTCCAGTACGAGGTTTTGCCGCGCTTTTCGTATTCGATATCGTAGAAGTGCGGCTGGATGCCGCGCTGCTCGACGAAGTATTTCACCAGTGCCAGATAACGCGGCTCCTGGGTGACATCGAACAGGCGCATCAGCGCCAGCTCAATCTCCGGGTGACCCGGATAGCCGTGCAGCTGCTGCTCGCCCGGACCAAAGACGCTGTCGATATGGTCGGCCAGCTTGCAGACCACCTCCAGCAGACGGCGTTTGCCGGTGCCCTGGAAGTAGGCCACGCCCGCCTCAATCATGTGCCCGGCGCAGTAGAGCTCGTGGCACTCCGCGAGGTTCGTCCAGCGCTCCTCCGGGGCTTTGACTGTGAAGTAGGTATTCAGGTAGCCATCGTCGCACTGCGCGGCGGCTACCAGATCGATCACCTCATCGGCGGTCTTTTCCAGCTCCGGGTCGGGCTTCTGGCACAGCGACCAGGCCACCGCCTCCAGCCATTTCGCTACGTCGCTGTCCTGAAAAACCATCCCGTAAAATTCACCGCTCTGCTGGCCTGCCGCAATGCGGAAGTTGGCGATCGCATGGCTCGGTTCGGCCTCGGTGATGCGATCGTTCAGGGCATCCCACTGGTAGGGAATAACCACATCGCGCACCAGCTGTTGATACTGGCCGAGAAACGGGTCGCTGATTTTCAGTTTATGCAGGTCGGGTTCCATTATGGACATCATGTTCTCCTCAGGAGTGAGCGTGACGCTGGCGCAGGTCGGTGGCAATGCGCGCCATCATCGGGTTATTGAGTCGGCACTTGCGGATCGCCAGCGCCAGCAGCAGGTGGAAAAGGGCAGGCAGCAGGGTCTCCATGGTGGTGATGCCCTGCAGCGAGGCGGTCGTCTGGTTGCCCGCGCCAGGCTGATAGGCGACAAAAATGAACACCAGGCTGATGATCCCGGCGCTGGAGGCCCAGGCCAGCTTGATGAAAAACAGGTTAAAGGCGAAGTTCATCCCGGAAGAGCGTACGCCGGTTTTCCACTCGCCGTAGTCGTCGGCAAAGGCCATTAATGCGAAGTGCAGCGGCAGGGTAAAACCGAGGATCACCCCGTTCGCCAGAATCACTACCAGCCACAGAGTCTGGTGCGCCGGGCCGCCGGGCAGGAACCACATTCCTGCCGCCAGCACGGCCAGCACCAGGTTGGTGTAGTAGTAAAGTTTGACGGTATCGCTGCGGCGCGACAGCAGGTTGACGATCACCGCTCCGAGAATGGCGGCAAAGGTCACCATGGTGAAGAACAGCGAAGTGTAGGCGGTGCTGCCCTCCAGCACATAGGTGATGAAATACATGTAGCCGCCGCCACGGATGTTGAAGACGTTGATCAGCAGGAAGGACATCACCAGCATCAGCAGCAGCTGGTCGTTCTGACGCAGGCCGGCGAGGTGCTCCTTAAGGGTGAATTTGCCCATCAACGCCAGCGGCACGCGCTCGCGCACCCAGAAGAAGCAGCACAGGAACATCACCACCGCAATGGCGCACAGCACCCCCACGCCGAGCTGATACCCCTGGGCCGTATTGCCCTGACCGAGCACCGAGACCAGCCACGGCAGGCCGACCGAGACCAGGAAACCGGCCACGCCGCACAGGACAAAACGCCAGGACTGGCAGGAGAGAACCTCGCTGTGGCGGGTGGTCATGGTATTGATCAGCGCGCAGTAGGGCACGTTGATGGCGGTATAGCCCACCGAAAGCAGCAGATAGGTGCCGAACGCCCAGGCGATTTTGACCCCCATCCCGGCATCCGGCACGGTGAAGGTCAGCACCCCGATCACACCAATCGGCAGGGCGACCCACAGCTGCCACGGGCGAAAGCGTCCCCAGCGGCTTTGGGTACGGTCGGCAATGATCCCCATCACCGGGTCGGATATGGCGTCGAAAATACGCAGGGCGATAAACAGCGTGCCGACCAGCGCCGGGGTTAAGCCAAAGACATCGGTATAGAAGAAGGTGAGAAAATTCATGATCAGACAGGTGATCACCGTCCCGCCCGCATCGCCCAGGCCGTAGCCGATTTTTTCGCGTACCGAGAGGCGATCGTTGATGGCCTGTTGGGCAATCTCTGTCTGTGTAATCGGAGTGGAAGTCATGAGGTAACTCCTCGGGTTATCGGGTTTTTTATATTGTTTTGTCAGGTACCCGATTAATTTTGCACCGATCCCCGGCCTCAACAAGGGAAGGGAAAAGTATAAAAAGGTGAGGATTCCGACCTTGTTCTCAAAATGTGATTTAGATCGGGACGAAAGGCAATTACCTGTTAATAATCAGTAATAAAGGTTCATAATTTGTCTGTTAATAGCGGAAAAATGAATAGCGATGCTCGAATTATCCATAGCACTTCCGATCAGGGTACAGAATGGCGGCTATTTCATCTCCCGGGGCGTGGGGCGACATCCGGCGCGCAGGCTCGATTCGTGGGAGGTAATTTTTGTCGAAAAGGGGACATTAACGATCCAGGAGGAGGAGAGTGTTTTCGAGGTGCATGCCGGTGAGAGCCTGTTGCTCTGGCCCCATCGTCGGCATAAGGGCATCGAGGATTTTCCCGCCGATTTACGCTTTTACTGGCTGCATTTTGAGGTCAACGAGCAGAGTCCGCCCTCCACCTGGAGCTCGCTGCTGTCGGTGCAACAGCACGGTAAAACCGGCGATCCGCAGGCGATGGTTGCGCTTTTCCGCCAGTTTCTGACCGAGCAGGAGAAGCTTCAGCGCAGCCCGGCGCTGGAATTTATTCTGCTGCTGATCCTGCAGCAGCTCTCCCGGACGGCCGGGCAGGAACTGCCGCCGGATGAAGCGGGAGTGAATCTGGCGTGGAAGGCGCGGCAGCTGATCGGCACCCAGTTTCACCTGCCGCTCTCCACCTCATCCCTGGCCAAAGAGCTGCACTGCAACGCGGACTACCTGGGGCGGGTGTTTCGCCGGGTCTTCAATCTGACCCTGACTGAGGCGATCCACCGCCAGCGCGTCCGGGCGGCGGAAAAGCTGCTGCTCAACGATGCCGTCTCGCTGAAAGAGGTGGCGGTGCGGTGTGGGTTTAACGATGCGGGCTACTTCCGGCAGATTTTTCGCAAGCATACCGGGTTAACGCCCGGGGTCTGGAAACGCCGCTACTGCAAAGAGCACATTAACTCCGCCTGAGTCCTGGGGCAGATGGCCAGTTTTCACGGCAGGGCGCACAAATCGGGCCTTTTACCCTGTCTGATCAAAGCGCTCGCCCCGATCCCTCTGGCAACCTGACTTTTTTCAGCAAGGATGGTGCAGGTGATGAACCCCTTTATTGTTGCCGATCCGGCGAAGTGTATTGGCTGTCGCACCTGCGAAGTGGCCTGCGTGGTGTCGCATCAGGAAGATCAAAATTGTGCGGCGGTGACGGCAAAAAGTTTTACCTCCCGCATTCGGGTGGTGAAGGGCGGTGCGTTTACCACGGCGGTCACCTGTCATCAGTGTGAAGATGCGCCCTGTGCCAACGTCTGTCCGACCCAGGCTATCCAGCGTCAGGCAGGGGTGTGGCAGGTGGATCAGGCGCGCTGTATCGGCTGTAAAAGCTGTATGGTCGCCTGTCCGTTCGGGGCGATGCAGGTGACGGGGAGTGCTGAGCAGGTTCAGGCCCTGAAGTGCGACCGCTGTGCGCATCGCGAAGCGGGACCGGCCTGTATAGCGGCCTGTCCCACTCATGCGTTAAGCTGCGTCGATCCCGCAAGATTACGCGCCGAACGGCTACGTTATCTGGCGTAAAGCGTTACTTGCCGTTTTCCCGCCAGGCAAGCTCAACCTCTTCGGCCAGGATTTTCACCCCGGCTTCGATTTTTTCCGGGTCCGGCACGTAGTTCATGCGCATGCACTGGTGGGTGTGCGGCCAGGGTTTATCCAGCCCCGGGAAGAAGTAATCCCCCGGCACCATCAGTACCCCACGCTTTTTCAGACGCTGATAGAGCAGCTCGGTGGTGATCGGCAGATCCTTAAACCACAGCCAGAGGAAAATCGCCCCTTCGGGTTTATGGATCAGGCAGCGATCTTCCGGTAAGTAGCGGCGAATCGTGGCGATCGTCTCTTGTACACGCTGATAATAAAACGGTTTAATCACCTCATTCGAAAGGCGCAGCAGATCGTTGCGCTTAATCATCTCGCACATCATCGCCGGGCCAATCCCGCCCGGTGACAGGCTGATAATGCCGTTCATATTGGTGATGGCGGTGATGATTTTCTCATTGGCAATGATGATCCCGCAGCGGCTGCCCGGCAGGCCCAGCTTGGAGAGGCTCATGCACAGGACAATGTTCGGGTTCCACAGCGGGCGTGCTTCGCTGAAGATAATGCCCGGGAAGGGCACACCATAGGCGTTATCAATCACCAGCGGAATGCCGTGCTGATTCGCCAGCGCATCCAGCTTCATCAGCTCTTCGTCGGTGATCACGTTCCCGGTCGGGTTGGTAGGCCGGGAGACGCAGATCATCCCCGTCTCTTCACCAATATGCAGGTGCTCAAAATCGACGTGATACTTGAACTGGCCTTCCGGCAGCAGCTCAATGTTCGGGCGTGCGGAGACGAAAAGGTCATCCTCAAGACCGGAATCGGCGTAACCGATGTACTCCGGCGTCAGCGGGAAGAGCACCTTTTTGGTAGTGCCGTCGGCACGTCGGCCCGCGAAGAGGTTAAATAAGTAGAAAAACGCGCTCTGGCTGCCGTTTGTCAGTGCAATATTCTGTGGTTCGATCTCCCAACCCAGGGTGTCGCGCAGCATCTTCGCCAGGGCAGCGAGCAGCTCGGTTTTCCCCTGCGGGCCGTCATAATTGCACAGCGCATCAGTGGCTTTGCCATTTTCCAGCATGTCCGCGAGGAGCGTCTGAAAATAGGCGTTCATCTCCGGAATTTGTGCCGGGTTACCGCCGCCGAGCATGATGGCGCCCGGTGTGCGCAGCCCGTCGTTGAGATCCTCCATCAGGCGGGTAATGCCTGAATGGCGGGTGAATTTGTCGCCGAAAAGTGAAAAAGTCATAGCAGGTGTTCTGTCGGGCTTGTTCTAAGAGTGGCTCACCATAACGCTACAACTGCGCGGGTGCAAATCAGCGTGGAAACGGAGAAGGGTTGTTTTGTGTTATCAGTTTGCCATCAGGCAGCGAATTATTCTGTATTTTCCCTCTCCCGGTGGGAGAGGGATTCTGAACGTAACGATCAGCGGTTACCTGCCCACACCACCATGACCTTATCGCCCTGATGCTCGCGCACAAAGCCGTAGCCCTGAGGCATCGTCAGCGTGGTCTGCGTTCCTTCACCCACTGCCGGATGGCGGGCGCGGAACTGCCCGAGCAGCTGCCAGTGGGCAACGGTCGCCGCCTGCGCGCCGCTGATATCCTGCCAGTTCATGTCCGAGCGCGTCCCCTGCAGCGGGTCGGAGCCCGTCGGGCCGAACGGTCGGGCGGATTCATCGCCGTAAAATATCTGCACGCTACCTGGGGCCAGTAACAGCAGCTCTGCCGCACGCTGGTCGCCCTCGCGGAACAGGCGGGTATCATGAGAGGAGAGGTAGCTCAGGACGTTAAAGCTTTGCAGCTTTTCAGCCATCTGTTGCCAGGTCAGGTCGATGTTGGCCAGGCAATCCACCGCTTTTGCCGCCTGCTCCTGATAATCAAAATTGATCATCGCATCGAAGCCGTGGCGGTAGTAATCACTCTGCATCACCCCATGCCCCCAGGATTCACCGGTCATCCAGAAAGGGGCATCGTCGAGTTTTTTCTCCGGATTGGCCTGCTTCCAGGCTTTTAGCGCCTCGCTGGCCTGGTTCTTCAGCTGCTGCCAGCCCGCCAGCTCCACGTGCTTGGCGGTATCAACGCGAAAGCCGTCGATGCCGTAGTCCCGTACCCACTGGCTCAGCCAGTGAGTGAGGTAGTCGCGCGGCGTGTAGCCCTCGATGGCTTTTGCCCCGGTATCCGATTTATGGCGATAGAAATTCGGCAGGCCCGACGGGGTGGTGGATTCGGTTTTCAGATCCGGCAGGAAGGCGAGAGACATAGTCAGATCGTCGAAACCGGGGTTGTCGTAGTCGCCAATGTCGGTGCGTATCCACTTTTTGCCCCACCAGTTTTCCCATGCGGCTTTATCACTGAAATTGATGTAGTCGTTAAAGCCGTGCCAGCTCTGTCCGGCGCCAGGCTTCCAGTCGGTCCAGCGCTCGCCGAGGGTTTTCTTCAGCTCGTCACCCTGCAGATAGAGCGCGCCGAACTGAAACTCCTCCATGTCGGCCAGCGTTGCGTAACCGGTATGATTCATCACCACGTCAAACAGGATGCGGATCCCCCCGGCGATGGGCCTCGTCCACCAGCTGGCGTAAATCGTCTTCCGTCCCCATGTTGGCATCGAGCCGGGTCCAGTCCTGGGTGTAGTAACCGTGATAGGCGTAATGAGGGAAATCACCCTTGGTGCCGCCGCCGACCCAGCCGTGGATCTGCTCCAGCGGCGAGCTGATCCACAGGGCGTTAACGCCGAGCTGTTGCAGGTAGTCCAGTTTGCTGGTGAGACCTTTCAGATCGCCGCCGTGGAAGGTGCCGATCTCCTGCATGCCATCTTTATGGCGTCCGTAGCTGTTGTCGTTGGCCGGATCGCCATTCTCAAAGCGGTCGGTCAGGACAAAATAGACGGTGGCGTTTTGCCAGCTGAACGGGGCGGGTTTATCCGTCTCTGCACGCTCCAGTAACAGCAGGCCGTTGCTGCCCGGCGCGGGTTGCAGGGTGATTTTGCCCTGCTGCACGGTGGCGGTCTGTTTGCTGTAAAAATCGCGCACCACGCTCCCTTCCGGGAAAGTGTTGCTGACGTCGAGCGTTAAAGGTTCGCCGTCCCATTTCGGGCACTGACGCACCACGTTGGTCACCGCCTTTTCGCTCTCGCTGGCGACGGTCAACATCAGAGTTGGCGTACCGGAGCGGGTATCAATCCGTGCCTGATAATCGCCGTCGCGGAACAGACGCCACTGCACCGGAGCGCCCTCGCACGGCTTGAGTGACATCATCTCATTGAGTTTTATCGCGTTTGTGGGCTGCCAGCACGTCTTGTCAAGATTCAGCGTGAGCGGGCGGGTACCCTTCGTCAGCTTTGCCTGTGCCGTGAAGACTCCCGAGCCTTCGGCGGTAAAGGTCGGAAAACCCGGTGCTGACCAGTCGGCGCTGGCCATGGCAGGCAAGAGGAGAAGAGCGAGAGCGGAACGTTTCATACCGGTTTCCTGTCACAGCGTTTTGCTCAGTTTGCCATCTATTGTAGAGGGCTAACTCATCCCCTGGCGCTATCGCGCAGGGAGGAGCAATGAGGGTGAGTGATCTCACGCTTAGATGGCTGTTTAACTGCGATATTGAGCACATTTTGGTGAAAATGATGCTTAAACGCGCGATTAACAGATGACAGGGTTTCGGATTTAGACTATTTCTTTGAATGCTCTTCTCGTCTATTTTTGCTAGGATCTGAGATTCACTTCTCATTTTACGAAAAAAATAAGGTGTTGGAATGTTCCTATCCGACCAGGAGACCTAATGATATCGACTCCCATTCGACGATATGGGGCCGCGATACTCATGTTACTCACCATGGCAATTTCTGGTGAGGTGCTTGCGAAGACGCACACGGATACAACGAGTAAGAAAGCCCACGTCATAAAGACGACAAGTAGTAAGGTTAGCAGTAAACAAGAGTATTCTCGCAATAGTGCAAAGAGTAGTTCACTTCCTGATTTGCGAAAATACCCTTCCGGGACACCAAGGAAAAAAGCGTTTCTCCGGACGGTAATGCCTTACATTACAAGTCAAAATGCCGCGATTACTGCGGATCGTAACTGGCTTATTTCTAAGCAGTACGACAGCCGCTGGTCGCCATCAGAACGCACGCGTCTGAAAGAAATTTCAAAACGCTATAAGGTGAGCTGGAACGGAAACACGCGTCGTGTGCCGTGGAACTCGCTGTTAGAGCGCGTAGATATTATTCCAGGCAGCATGGTCGCAACGATGGCTGCAGCCGAAAGTGGCTGGGGTACCTCTAAGCTTGCGCGCAGTAATAACAACCTCTTCGGCATGAAATGTGCGAAAGGTCGTTGTAACAATGCACCGGGCAAAGTGAAAGGCTACTCACAGTTTGAATCGGTAAAAGATTCCGTGAATGCTTATGTTGTGAACCTGAACACGCATCCTGCTTACAAATCCTTCCGTAAGTCGCGCGCGCAATTGCGCAAAGCAGACCAGGAAGTGACGGCAAGCACCATGATCCATAAGCTGAAAGGTTACTCAACCCAGGGCCAACGCTATAACAATTATCTGTTTGCGATGTACCAGGATAACCAGCGCTTAATCGCCGCCCATATGTAATATTAAAAAAGGCCTTCCGCATGGAAGGCCTTTTTTTATTTAAATCAGCACTTCACTGTAGCGATCGCGATACTCTTTCGGCGTGGTGTCATACTCTTTTTTAAATACCGAATAGAAATACTGCAGCGACGGATAACCGCACATCTGCGAAATCTCGTGAATGGAAAGCGAGGTCGAAATCAGCAGGCTGCGGGCTTTTTCCAGCTTCTCGGCGTGAATAACCGCATGGATCGTCTCGCCCACCTCTTCTTTAAAACGCTTCTCAAGATTTGAACGCGAAATCCCTACCGCATCCAGCACCTGATCCACTTTGATGCCTTTGCAGGCGTGGTTACGAATGTAGTGCATCGCCTGAATCACCGCCGGATCGTTCAGCGAGCGGTAATCGGTTGAGCGCCGCTCCACAACGCGCACCGGCGGCACCAGCAGGCGCTGCAGGGGCAGGTTTTCGTTGTCCAGCAGACGGTGCAGCAGTTTAGCGGCCTGGTAGCCCATCTGGCGGGTTCCCTGGGCCACGGAGGAGAGTGCCACCCGTGACAGGTAGCGGGTAAGCTCCTCGTTATCGATGCCAATAACGCACAGCTTCTCCGGCACCGGAATGTGCAGGTGCTCACACACCTGCAGCACGTGCCGGGCGCGGGCATCGGTTACGGCGATAATCCCGGTCTGCGGCGGCAGGGTTTGCAGCCAGTCGGCGAGGCGATTCTGCGCGTGCTGCCAGTTCTCCGGAGCCGTTTCCAGCCCCTGATAGACAACGCCGCGATACTTCTCCTTTGCCACCAGCTGACAGAAGGCATACTCGCGTTCCGCCGCCCAGCCTTTGCCGCTGGAAACGGGCAGGCCATAAAAGGCGAAGCGGTGCACCCCTTTCTCCTTCAGGTGGAGAAAGGCGCTCTCAACCAGGGCGTGGTTGTCGGTCGCGATATAGTGAACGGGCGGGTAGTTCTCCGGCTTATGGAATGAGCCGCCGACGCCGACGATGGGCACGTCGACATCGACCAGCAGCTGCTGGATAACGGCATCGTCAAAATCCGCGATGACGCCGTCGCCCAGCCACTCTTTGATATTATCGGTACGGGTGCGGAAATCCTCTTCGATGAAGATATCCCACTCGGACTGCGACGCCTGCAAGTATTCACCCACACCCTCTACAACCTGACGGTCATAGGCTTTATTGGCATTGAATAACAACGTAATGCGGTGACGCTTCTCAAACATGGCGCTCTTTTTCCAGAATCAGTGACAGATGATATAGCATCCTCAGGCGCGCCTTTTGGTCGCGGAATCCATCCATACCGCCAGCAACAGAATGGCGCCCTTAACGATATACTGCCAGAATGTCGGGACGTCCATCATACTCATTCCGTTATCCAGCGACGCCATAATAAAGGCCCCCATTACCGCTCCGGCAACGCTGCCGATCCCCCCCGGCCAGACTGGTGCCGCCAATGACGCAGGCGGCGATGGCGTCGAGTTCGGCAATGTTCCCCGCCGACGGTGAGCCCGCTCCCAGGCGCGAGCTTAAGATCAGCCCGGCGACGGCAACCATCAGGCCGTTAATGGCGAACACCGCCAGCTTGGTGCGCTCAACGTTGATACCGGACAGGCGTGCGGCTTCGAGGTTGCCGCCAATGGCATAAATGCGGCGGCCAAAGGCGGTGCGGGTTGCCATAAACATTCCGGCCAGCAGCAGCAGAACCAGCAGCAGTACCGGCGTCGGCACGCCGCGATAGTCGTTCAGCAGCCAGATCGCCCCGAGGACAATCACCGCCGTCAGCGCCTGGCGTCCGACGACCGAGGTGGACGGTGCCGTGGCTAACCCTAAACTCTGACGACGCATTCTGCTCCGCCACTGCCAGGCAACAAACGCCATCAGGCCAATCGCGCCGAGGCTAAAACCGACCCCGCTGGAGAGATAGCTCTGCCCAATCTGCGACATAGAGGCGCTGGTGGGGGAGACGGTGGTGCCGTTGGTCACGCCGATCAGGATGCCGCGGAAGGCCAGCATCCCCGCCAGGGTGACAATAAACGACGGCACTTTGCGGTAGGCCACCCACCAGCCGTTCCAGGTACCGAGCAGTAAACCGAGCACCAGAGTCACCACGATAGTCAGCGGCAGCGGCCAGCCCAGCCAGACGTCGAAAATCGCCGCCAGTCCGCCGAGCAGGCCCATCATCGACCCCACGGAGAGGTCGATCTCCGCCGAGATAATCACAAACACCATCCCCACCGCCAGAATGCCGGTAATGGCGGTCTGACGCAGCAGGTTGGAGACGTTACGGGCGCTGAGATACGAGCCGTCGGTGGTCCAGGTGAAGAACAGCATGATCGCCACAATGGCGGCAATCATGACGAATACCTGCAGATTAAGCGCCTTTAACCCTGAAAACAGACCCGGTGCGGGCGCCGTGGCTTTTAACTCAGATGGATTGCTTTTCGACATGGCGTTCGCTCCTTAATGCGGCTTCCATCACCTGTTCCTGCGTCAGGTTCTGGTTGTTCAGGTTGGCTTTCAGTTTTCCTTCGTGCATAACCAGCACCCGGTCGCTCAGACCCAGCACTTCAGGCAGTTCCGAGGAGATCACGATCACCGCGATACCCTGCTGGACCAGCTGGTTGATCAGCTTGTAGATTTCGTATTTCGCACCGATATCGATCCCGCGTGTCGGTTCATCGAGGATCAGGATGCGCGGATTGAGCAACAGGCAGCGGGCGAGGATCGCTTTCTGCTGATTGCCGCCGCTGAGGCGACCAATGGCGAGGTCCGGCGAAGACGTTTTGACCTTCAGTCGCTGCAGGGACTGCAGAATGCAGTGCTGCTCGGCGGCGTCGTCCAGGCTGCTCAGCCTGCCGCTGAACTGATCCAGGGCGGCGAGGGTGATGTTTTTACCCACCGCCATCACCGGCACGATGCCGTCTTTTTTCCGATCTTCCGGCACCATCGCAATGCCGTGCGCAATGGCCTGCTGGCAGTTTTTAATGTCGACCTGCTGCCCGTCAATATAGATGCGGCCTTCCCAGCGCCCGGGCCAGACGCCGAACAGGCACTGCACGGCCTCGGTACGTCCGGCGCCGACCAGCCCGGCCACGCCAAGGATCTCACCGCGATGCAGGGAGAAGGAGACGTCGTTCACCCGTTTGATATGGCGATTGACCGGATGCCAGGCGGTGAGGTGCTCCACGCGCAGCACCTCTTCCCCAAAGGTGTGCGGCTCATTCGGGTAGAGCGCGGTGAGCTCGCGGCCCACCATCATGGTGATGATGTCGTCCTCGCTCATCCCCTGCGCTTCGCGGGTGCCAATATGCTGCCCGTCGCGAATGACGCAGACCGTGTCCGAAATGGCTTTCACTTCGTTGAGCTTGTGGGAGATGTAAATGCAGGCAATCCCGTGGTGTTGCAGGTCACGAATGATGTCCAGCAATACCGCGGTTTCCTGTTCCGTCAGCGAGGCGGTTGGCTCATCGAGGATCAGCAGCCGCACCTGCTTGTTGAGCGCTTTGGCGATCTCTACCAGCTGCTGCTGCCCCAGGCCTAACTCGCCCACCCGGGTATCGGGGGAGATCGCCAGGCTCACCTGCGCCAGCAGCTTTTCGCAGCGCAGGGTCATGGTGTCGTAATCCAGTACCCCGTGACGGGTGATCTCAGCACCGAGGAAAATGTTCTCCAGCACGGTGAGGTGCTTCACCAGCGCCAGCTCCTGGTGAATGATGGCGATGCCTTTGCGCTCGGTGTCGCGGATGTGCGTGGCCTGCAGGGTTTCGCCGGCAAATACGATTTCGCCGTCATAGCTGCCATGGGGGTAAATGCCGCACAGCACCTTCATCAGGGTGGATTTGCCCGAGCCATTTTCGCCGCACAGCGAGACGATCTCGCCGGGATTTAAGCGCAGGCTGACGTTATCCACGGCCTTCACCGCGCCAAACGCCTTAGTGATACTTTTCATTTCAAGGAGATAAGACATAACTGCCCCACATGACCCGAAGGAAAACAGAACAAGTCGATGCGCCCCCGCCAGGCAGGGGCGATGATGGATTACAGTTCGCTCTTTTTATGGAAACCGTCTTTCACAACGGTGGCGTCAATGTTCTCTTTATTGACTTCGATAGGGGTCAGCAGTCGGGACGGCACGTCTTTGAGGCCGTTGTTTAAGGTGGTGTCCGCTTTAGGCTGCTGGCCATTGCCCAACTCAACGGCAATTTCCGCGGCGGTGTTGGCCAGCTCGGTGATCGGTTTATAGACCGTCATGGTCTGGGTACCGGCCACGATACGTTTCACCCCGGCAAGATCCGCATCCTGCCCGGAGATCGCCACTTTACCGGCCAGCCCCTGGGCGCTGAGCGCCTGGATAGCGCCGCCTGCGGTGGCATCGTTAGAGGCTACCACGGCGTCAATCTTGTTATTGTTGGCGGTTAAGGCGTTTTCCATAATTTTCAGCGCGTTTTCTGGCAGCCAACCGTCCGCCCACTGATCGCCCACCACTTTAATTTTGCCTTCGTCAATATACGGCTTCAGCACCTTCATCTGCCCGGCGCGGAATAATTTGGCGTTGTTGTCCACCGGCGAGCCGCCCATCAGGAAATAGTTGCCCTGCGGCACTTTCGCCACCAGACTTTGCGCCTGTAATTCACCGACTTTTTCATTGTCGAAGGAAATATAATAATCGATGTCAGCGTTATTAATCATGCGGTCATAGGCCAGCACTTTAATGCCTTCGCGTTTGGCTTCTTTGACCACGTTACTTAAAACCTGACCGTTATACGGAATAATAACCAGCACGTCGACGCCGCGGTTTATCATATTTTCGATTTGCGACATCTGGGTTTCTTCATTGCCATTCGCAGACTGGACAAAAACTTTCGCACCTAATGCTTCTGCCTTATTGACAAAAATATCGCGATCTTTTTGCCAGCGCTCCAGACGGAGGTCGTCAATCGCCATGCCGATTTTGACTTCTTTTGCATGACTCGCCGTACTCGCCAGCAGCAGCGATGCACAGAGAGTGAGGCACAGGTTCTTTATCTTCATAATTGTATTGCCTTTTGTAGGGTTAGGTTGCTGAGATAAAAGAAACAATCATTGCAAGAGACGTAGCAAATTCTTAACGGGGAACGGCAGACTGGCAATTACAGATTTTTATCTTCTCGTTATGATATTTGGTTTATTTTCGAATTTATGACCGCGATCTGATTTTAAATTACATAACTTATTAATTACACATGAATCTGGAATTTACGCTGTGAAATTCGTTCGGCTGCAAATTGATTTTGCGAGCCAGCGCACGTTTGTGCATTCTCTCAATAGCAGTGTGAAATAACGTAATTGAGCAACCTGCGATCACTATTCAGTATTACTCCAGTATCTACTTTTCGCCGCACCCCTGATTATGGAGCTCAATATGCAAGCTTATTTCGATCAACTCGATCGCGTTCGTTATGAAGGCCCGAAATCCTCTAATCCTTTAGCGTTTCGTCATTACAACCCGGACGAGCTGGTGCTGGGTAAGCGCATGGAAGATCACCTGCGTTTCGCCGCCTGCTACTGGCATACCTTCTGCTGGAACGGGGCCGATATGTTTGGTGTGGGTTCGTTCGATCGCCCGTGGCAGCAGCCGGGCGAAGCGCTGGAGCTGGCGAAGCGTAAAGCGGACGTCGCCTTTGAGTTCTTCCACAAGCTGAACGTGCCCTACTACTGCTTCCACGATGTGGACGTCTCCCCGGAAGGCGCTTCGCTGAAAGAGTACCTGAATAACTTCGCGCAGATGGTCGACGTGCTGGCCGAAAAACAGCAGCAGAGCGGCGTGAAGCTGCTGTGGGGCACCGCCAACTGCTTTACCCACCCGCGCTATGGCGCAGGGGCGGCCACCAACCCGGATCCGGAAGTGTTCAGCTGGGCAGCCACCCAGGTGGTGACCGCGATGAACGCCACCCATCAGCTGGGCGGGGAAAACTACGTGCTGTGGGGCGGACGCGAAGGCTACGAAACGCTGCTCAACACCGATTTACGCCAGGAGCGCGAGCAGATTGGCCGCTTCATGCAGATGGTGGTGGAGCATAAACACAAAATCGGCTTCCAGGGCACGCTGCTGATCGAGCCAAAACCGCAGGAGCCGACCAAGCATCAGTACGATTATGACGTGGCGACGGTGTACGGCTTCCTGAAGCAGTTCGGGCTGGAAAAAGAGATCAAAGTGAATATCGAAGCCAACCACGCGACCCTGGCCGGCCACTCGTTCCACCACGAGATCGCCTCCGCTATCGCGCTGGGCATTTTCGGCTCCGTAGATGCCAACCGCGGCGATCCGCAGCTGGGCTGGGATACCGATCAGTTCCCGGTCAGCGTGGAAGAGAACGCGCTGGTGATGTACGAAATCATCAAAGCGGGTGGGTTCACCACCGGCGGCCTGAACTTTGACGCCAAAGTGCGCCGTCAGAGTACCGATAAATACGATCTCTTCTATGGCCATATTGGGGCGATGGACACCATGGCGCTGTCGCTGAAGGTAGCTGCCCGCATGATTGAAGACGGTGAGCTGGATAAGCGCGTGGCGAAACGCTATGGCGGCTGGAACAGTGAGCTGGGTCAGCAAATTTTGAAAGGCCAGTTATCGCTGACGGAGCTGGCGAAGTACGCTGAACAGCATAACCTGGCGCCGCAGCACCAGAGTGGTCATCAGGAGCTGCTGGAAAACCTGGTGAATCATTACCTGTTCGATAAGTAACGGGTACCGCCGGGCGGCGCTACGCTTGCCCGGCCTACAATTTTTAAGGAGCCCAGGGTATGTACATCGGGATCGATCTTGGCACATCGGGTGTGAAAGCCATTCTGTTAAATGAACAGGGCGAGGTGCTGGCAGCGCAAACAGAAAAATTGCAGGTTTCACGGCCACACCCACTCTGGTCTGAACAGGATCCTGAAGCCTGGTGGCTGGCAACGGATCGCGCCCTGAAGGCGCTGGGCGAGCAGCACTCGCTGCAGGACGTCAAAGCCCTGGGCATTGCCGGACAGATGCATGGCGCCACGCTGCTGGATAAAGACAACCGCGTGCTGCGCCCGGCCATTTTATGGAACGATGGCCGCTGCGGTGAAGAGTGCGCCCTGCTGGAAGAACGCGTGCCGACATCGCGGGAGATCACCGGCAACCTGATGATGCCGGGCTTTACCGCACCGAAACTGCTGTGGGTCCAGCGCCACGAACCCGAGATTTTTAGCCAGGTGGCGAAGGTACTGCTGCCAAAAGATTATTTGCGTCTGCGGATGACCGGCGAATACGCCAGCGATATGTCCGATGCGGCAGGCACCATGTGGCTCGATGTCGCAAAACGCGACTGGAGCGAGACGATGCTCGATGCCTGCCATCTCACCCGGGGCCATATGCCTGCGCTGTTCGAAGGCTGTGAGCAGGCCGGCACGCTGCTGCCATCGGCCGCGCAGCGGTGGAACATGCCAGCCGTTCCGGTCGTGGCAGGGGGGTGGAGATAACGCCGCGGGTGCGGTTGGCGTCGGGATGGCCGATGCCGGACAGGCGATGCTGTCGCTGGGCACCTCCGGGGTCTACTTTGCCGTCAGCGACGGCTATCGTAGTAACCCTGACAGCGCGGTGCACAGCTTCTGCCACGCGTTGCCCGGCAAATGGCACCTGATGTCAGTGATGCTCAGCGCGGCGTCCTGCCTGGACTGGGCGGCCAAACTGACCGGATTAGACAGCGTTCCGGCCCTGCTCGATGCCGCGCAGCAGGCCGATGAAAACGCTGGCGCCCTCTGGTTCCTGCCCTATCTTTCCGGCGAGCGCACGCCGCATAACAATCCACAGGCGAAAGGGGTGTTCTTTGGCTTAACCCATCAGCATGGCCCGGCCGAACTGGCGCGCGCCGTACTGGAAGGAGTGGGCTATGCCCTGGCCGACGGCATGGATGTGGTGCATGAGTGCGGACTCAAACCGACCAGCATTACGCTGATCGGCGGCGGGGCGCGTAGCCCGTACTGGCGTCAGATGCTGGCGGATATCAGCGGACAGCAGCTGGATTACCGTACCGGCGGGGACGTCGGGCCTGCGCTGGGTGCTGCGCGTCTGGCGCAGATCGCGATGAATCCGGATAAGCCGCTGTCGGCGCTACTGCCGCAGCTGGCGCTGGAACAGCAGCACATTCCGGATGCCGTGCGTCATGCACGCTATGCCGAGCGACGCGAGGTGTTTCGCAAGATCTATCAGCAGCTTCTGCCGCTGATGTCGTGAAACGTTGCCGGGTGGCGTTTCGTTTGCACAGCCTTGTAGGCCCGTGCAAGCGAAGCGCCGCCGGGCAAGCAACTGCACTCAGCTCACAAACCTGCGCGTATCAATGCGCTGTAACAGCATCGACAGCAGCAGACTGACCACCAGCGTAGCCGAGAAGATCCAGACGATATCCAGCAGCGGCCAGCTTTTTAACTCCAGGCCACGCGTGCGCAGAGCGTGGATCACCAGCGCGTGAAAACCATAAATCCCCAGTGAGTTACGTGAAATTAACCCCAGCAGCGGCAGGGGGCGTGCATTGAGCCTATTTTTCACCAGGGTAAATAATGAAACCGCGCAGATAAACACCATCGGGCCGCAGTAGAGATACCAGGTATCGGCGAAGGTGCCGCGCCACTGCAGTTCATGCAGCGTCCCGCGGGAGATAATCGCAACCGCAGCAATAAACAGCGCAGCGCAAATCCCATTCATCCAGCGTTTGTGGGTATCCATCATGCCCAGAGCGCGGCCCAGCATGCCGTACAGCACGTAATAGAAGGTGTCGCCGTTGATATAGAGGTTGATCGGCAGCCATTCAAATCCGCCAATTTTTTGCGAGACGGTGTTGGGGTTGGCCACAATGCCAATCACAATCATCAGCGCCAGCAGCATTTTGCCGTTCGCGCTTTTCACCTGCAGCAGCGGCGAGAGCAGGTAAATGACGATAATGGCGAAGAAAAACCACAGGTGATAGAAGACCGGCTTTTGCAGCAGGTATTTCAGCGACAGCTCGCTGTTGATCGAGGTAAACAGCACGATATAGAGGAACGCCACGGTGCTGTAAAACAGCAGGCACAGCCCGATGCGTAAAAAGTGGCGCGGTTGCGCGCTGCGCTCGCCAAAAAAGAGATAGCCGGAGATCATGAAAAATAGCGGCACGCTCACGCGCGAGGCGGAGTTAAGAACGTTGGCAATATCCCAGTTAGCAAGGCTGACGCTTGCGGCGTTGGTGATATACCAGGTGGTGGTATGGATCATCACCACCATTAAACAGGCAATTCCCCGCAAATTATCGATCCAGTTTATTTTTTCCTGCATTCATCCCTCTGTTTACGCTTTAAAAAGAGTCTGACTGTGGTATTGCTACAGACGCTCGCTGGAAAATTCTGAGTTTGCATCGTCCTGCTTGTGCCGGGGCGGTGAGATTCGCAGAATGCCGGGCCATAATCTATAAAGTTTAGAGTTTAAAAATAACAGCCACAGCACAGGGCGGTAATAAAAATGATGATGCGTGCAATGTGGATCCTGCTTCCCGCGTTACTGGCCGGCTGCGCGGCTCAGGAGTCGACCCCGGCGCAAAAAGGGCAAACGAAGAAAGTCAGTCCGGTGCGTTCGCTGGACATGGAACAGCTGTGTAAGGATCGGGCGGCGCAGCGCTACAATACCGGTGCGCAAAAAATCGACGTCACCGCATTCGAACAGTTCCAGGGTAGCTATGAAATGCAGGGCTTCACTGCCCGCAATGAGAGTTTCATCTGTTCTTTTGACGCAGAAGGCCATTTTTTACATCTTTCGATGCGCTAGGGCCGCCGCGTTATGAGCTGGCTGCGCCCCGAGGGCGTTGTCAGCACTGCTTATTTCCCAATTTTCCTTAAACAACCCCGTTTCGTACTGTATATCTTGCATCCGACGGGTATACTGATCCCTTCCATTTAAAACCACACGTATCCAGCACGAAATACTATGCAAAAGTTCGATACTAAGACCTTCCAGGGCCTGATCCTGACCTTACAGGATTACTGGGCTCGTCAGGGCTGCACCATTGTTCAACCACTGGACATGGAAGTCGGCGCCGGCACCTCACACCCGATGACCAGCCTGCGAGCGCTGGGGCCAGAGCCAATGGCGACCGCCTATGTGCAGCCATCCCGTCGTCCGACCGATGGTCGCTACGGTGAAAACCCGAACCGCTTACAGCACTACTATCAGTTCCAGGTGGTCATTAAGCCCTCTCCGGACAATATTCAGGAGCTGTATCTCGGGTCGCTGAAAGAGCTGGGTATGGATCCGACCATTCACGACATTCGTTTCGTGGAAGATAACTGGGAAAACCCAACGCTGGGTGCCTGGGGTCTGGGTTGGGAAGTGTGGCTGAACGGCATGGAAGTGACTCAGTTCACTTACTTCCAGCAGGTTGGCGGTCTGGAATGTAAACCGATCACCGGTGAAATCACCTACGGTCTGGAACGTCTGGCCATGTACATTCAGGGCGTAGACAGCGTTTACGACCTGGTCTGGAGCGACGGCCCGCTGGGTAAAACCACCTACGGCGACGTGTTCCATCAGAACGAAGTGGAGCAATCCACCTATAACTTCGAATACGCGGACGTGGACTTCCTGTTCACCTGCTTCGAGCAGTACGAGAAAGAGGCCCAGCAGCTGCTGGCGCTGGAGACTCCGCTGCCGCTGCCAGCCTACGAGCGTATTCTGAAGGCCGCCCACAGCTTCAACCTGCTGGACGCCCGTAAAGCGATCTCCGTGACTGAACGTCAGCGCTACATTTTGCGAATTCGTACCCTGACCAAAGCCGTTGCAGAAGCTTACTACGCGTCCCGTGAAGCCCTTGGCTTCCCGATGTGCAACCGAAACAAATAAGAGGCGGCCATGTCTGATAAAACTTTCCTGGTGGAAATCGGCACCGAAGAGCTGCCACCAAAAGCCCTGCGCAGCCTGGCGGAGTCCTTTGCTGCGAACGTGACTGCCGAGCTGGATAACGCTGGCCTCGCACACGGTAAAATTGAATGGTTTGCTGCCCCGCGTCGTCTGGCGCTGAAAGTGGCAAGCCTGGCTGCATCTCAGCCCGATCGCGAAGTTGAAAAGCGCGGCCCGGCGATTGCCCAGGCGTTCGACGCTGAAGGCAAACCGAGCAAAGCGGCAGAAGGCTGGGCGCGTGGCTGCGGGATCACCGTTGACCAGGCCGAGCGTCTGACCACCGATAAAGGCGAATGGCTGCTCTATCGCGCCCATGTGAAAGGCGAGAGCGCAGAAGCGCTGCTGCCAAACATGATCGCCACCTCGCTGGCTAAGCTGCCCATTCCAAAACTGATGCGCTGGGGCGCAAGCGACGTGCACTTCGTGCGTCCGGTTCACACCGTGACCCTGCTGCTGGGCGATACCGTCATCCCTGCCACCATTCTGGGCGTGGCGTCCGATCGCGTGATCCGCGGCCACCGCTTTATGGGCGAGCCGGAGTTCACCATCGACAATGCCGACCAGTATCCGGAAATCCTGCTGGAGCGCGGTAAAGTCATTGCTGACTACGAACAGCGTAAAGCCCGTATTAAAGCTGACGCAGAAGAAGCGGCACGTCAGATTGGTGGTAACGCCGATCTGAGCGAAAGCCTGCTGGAAGAAGTGACTTCCCTGGTGGAGTGGCCGGTAGTCCTGACCGCGAAGTTCGAAGAGAAATTCCTCGCGGTACCGGCAGAAGCGCTGGTTCACACCATGAAGGGCGACCAGAAGTACTTCCCGGTCTATGCCAACGACGGCAAACTGCTGCCGAACTTCATCTTCGTCGCCAACATCGAATCGAAAGATCCGATTCAGATTATCTCCGGTAATGAGAAAGTGGTTCGTCCGCGTCTGGCGGATGCCGAGTTCTTCTTTAATACCGACCGTAAAAAGCGTCTGGAAGATCACCTTCCGCGTCTGCAAACCGTGCTGTTCCAGCAGCAGCTGGGTACGCTGCGCGACAAGACCGACCGTATCGCGGAGCTGTCCGGCTGGATCGCCCGTGAAATCGGTGCCGACGTTAACCACGCTACCCGCGCAGGCCTGCTCTCCAAGTGCGACCTGATGACCAACATGGTGTTCGAATTTACCGACACCCAGGGCGTGATGGGCATGCACTACGCGCGTCACGATGGCGAAGCGGAAGATGTGGCCGTGGCCCTGAACGAGCAGTATCAGCCGCGCTTTGCCGGTGACGATCTGCCGTCTAACCCGGTGGCCTGTGCCGTGGCGATTGCCGACAAGATGGACACCCTGGCGGGTATCTTCGGTATCGGTCAGCATCCGAAAGGCGATAAAGACCCGTTCGCACTGCGTCGTGCTGCGCTGGGCGTGCTGCGCATCATCGTTGAGAAGAACCTGAACCTCGATCTGCAGACCCTGACCGAAGAAGCGGTGCGTCTGTACGGTGACAAGCTGACCAACGCCAACGTGGTGGATGACGTGATCGACTTTATGCTGGGCCGTTTCCGCGCCTGGTATCAGGACGAAGGTTATACCGTCGACACCATTCAGGCGGTGCTGGCACGTCGTCCGACCCGTCCAGCAGATTTCGATGCCCGTATGAAGGCGGTATCCCACTTCCGTACCCTGGAAGCGGCATCTGCCCTGGCTGCGGCCAACAAGCGTGTCTCCAACATCCTGGCGAAGTCCGATGAGAAGCTGAACGAGCGTGTGAACGCTGCGACGCTGAAAGAGCCGGAAGAGATCGCCCTGGCGATGCAGGTTGTGGTGCTGCGCGACAAGCTTGAGCCGGTCTTCGCGGAAGGTCGTTACCAGGAAGCGCTGGTGGAACTGGCCGAACTGCGTGAAGTCATCGACGCCTTCTTCGAGAAAGTGATGGTGAACGTAGAAGATAAAGATCTGCGTATCAACCGTCTCTCTATGCTCGAAAAACTGCGCGAGCTGTTCCTGCGCGTGGCGGACATTTCCCTGCTGCAGTAAGTGGCTTTGCCCGGCGGCGCTTTGCTTGCACGGGCCTGGAGTTGTTTAAAACCCGCTTCGGCGGGTTTTTTTATGTCGCGCCGTTGAAAATTTAACCTTGAAACGTTCAACAAATTACCGTTATCCTTACCCCCGTTAACTTTCTCCCTCCGGAGCGCCCCCCCAAAAATGAACAAACACGACTGATGAATTTCGATCCTTGCTAAACGCCACCGCGTCGGCAGGGGATGTTTTGATTTCATTCAGGAGTGCTTATGGCTCATTTTGTGCAATCCCCCTTCTTTTATTTTGCATCAGGTCACCTGTCAGTTTGCGACGGGCGATACCCTTTTTGGTCCGCTGAATTTCTCGCTGGAGCCTTCGCTCTGCGCGCTGGTTGGCCGCAACGGCAGCGGCAAGACCCGCCTCCTGCGCCTGCTGGCCGGGCTGGACGAGCCCGCCAGCGGCCATATCGAACGTTTCGGCACGCACGGTTACGTTGCGCAACAGCACGATATCGCCCCGCAGACCACGCTGGCCGAACTGCTTGGCTATCAGGAACTCTTCGCGGCCCGGGCGCGGATCGACAGCGGTGATTACCAGCCTGACGATCTGGAACGCCTCGAGGGTTTCTGGGATATCGCCGAACGGCTGAGCGAGGCGTTCAGGGACGCGCAGCTTCCAGCCTTTGCACCCGACAGGCCGGCAGCTGAGCTGAGCGGCGGAGAGCGGGTTCGCGCCCTGCTGTGCGGCGCGTTTACGGCGAATGCAGACTATCTGCTGCTGGATGAACCGACTAACCACCTCGATCGACAGGCGCGGGAGTGGTTTTACGCCCGTCTGGCCCGGTACTCCGGCGGCGTGCTGGTCGCGTCCCACGATCGTGAGCTACTGGCGCAGGTGCCGCGCATACTGGAACTCAGCGCTTCCGGTTTACACAGCTACGGCGGAAATTACGCCGACTATCAGCGTCAGCGGGATGCGGAACAGCAGGCCGCCCGCGCGGCGCTGGAGCATGCGGCAAACGAGCGCAAACGCACCCGCGCACGTCAGCAGAAAGAGCACGACGATAGCCTGCGCCGCTCGGCTAAGACTCTGCGCACGGTGGACACCCTCAACATCGCCTCGTTTGAGCGCGTGAAGTATAAAGGGGCGGCAAAGGAGCGGCCGGGCTCGTGGCGTAAACAGCATCACGAACAACAGGATGCGTTGAACGCGGCGGTCAATCAGGCGCGGGAGCGGGTCGAAGAGGACAATCCGGTGATCTTTACCCTGCCGGGCAGCCAGATTGCGGAGGGCAAACAGGTGCTGGTGCTGGACGAGCTGGTGCTGCCGTATGTCACAATGTCGCCGCTGACCTGGCGCATGGACGGGCCGATGCGGGTGGCCCTGCGGGGGCCGAACGGCTGCGGGAAATCCACCTTGCTGAAAGCGATCCTCGGTGAGTGCACGCCCGTCGCCGGAACCTGCCGCGTCCCGGTCAATACGGCGTACCTCGACCAGCATCTGTCGCAGCTGGATCTGACGCAGTCGGTCATCAGCCATCTCAATCTGCACAACACGCCGCTGGAGGAGGGGGTGCTGCGCAGTCGTCTGGCGCAGCTGCAGCTGGGTGCCGATAAGGTTATGCTGCCGCTGGCCGAGCTGAGCGGCGGCGAGCGGTTAAAAGCGGCGCTGGCCTGCGTGCTGTGGCGAGAAGAGGCGACGCAGCTGTTGCTACTCGATGAGCCGACCAATCACCTTGATCTGGCCTCAACCCAGGCCATCGAGGCGGCGCTGGCAGGTTTTACGGGTGCACTGCTGGTGGTGTCGCATGACGAGCATTTTCTGGAGGGGCTTAACCTGACGCATGAACTGGTATGGCTGGACGGGGAGTGGCGCGGTGAACGGCGGTGATAAATACACAAACCCCCGCAAATGCGGGGGCAAAAAACAACGTTATTCAGTCAACTGCTTGCGGAGTGCCGGGTTAGCCTGAATCAGGCTCATCAGCTTCAGCTCGGTCATGGAGGGCTTCACTCTTTTTGATTCCCACTCCTGAACCATTGCCACGCTGACACCCATTGCTCGGGCGAAATCATCGGTTTTCATCCCTGTCCCTTTGCGTAAGCGCTCAAATTCCGTAAAGGGGTTAGACTTTTGCGAACGGGTCACCGTCTGCGGTACATCTTTAAAAACAATCTGTTCCAGACTGCTTAGCAGATCGAACATAGGATCTTTTAATTCCATTGAGAACTCCTCTTAAATCACACTGCGGGATCGTGAACATTAGAGAGCAGTTTAAGAATAGTCGCTAAAACTGACAGGAGATCGTAACGTGCGTGATTAATTTCAGGCGATACGTTTCGCTCGCTTGTTTTCCGACTGATTACGTATGCTAATGACTTGATTATTCAGTAGCGCAATAGCATCAGGTATTTTTTTGTAAATGGTAAGAATTTATATGGCAATAGCCGTTTTACATGAAAAGAGTATCTTGCAGGCCTGACCTGGACTATCCTTGGCAGCGTCGGGCACGCGTGTGCCGGTGTGCGCTTTTTTGGGTGAAAGGAGTAATAACAATGGCGACAGGAAAGCTCTGCTCTCGCTGGTTTGCGCCGCTTGCGGCGTTGTTAATGGTAGTGAGCCTGAGTGGGTGTTTCGATAAGGAAGGCGATCAGCGCAAAGCGTTTATCGATTTCCTGCAAAATACTGCGATGCGCAGTGGCGAGCGTTTGCCAACGCTGACTGCGGATCAGAAAAAACAGTTCGGTCCCTTCGTTTCCGACTATGCCATTTTGTATGGCTATTCACAGCAGGTGAATCAGGCGATGGACGCAGGTCTGCGTCCGGTAGTGGATAGCGTGAATGCGATTCGCGTCCCGCAGGACTATGTAACCCAGCGTGAGCCGCTGAGCCAGTCAAACGGTGCACTGGGTGTGCTGGGCCAGCAGTTGCAGAACGCCAAAATGCAGGCTGATGGCGCGCGCTCTGCGTTGAAACAGGGTGAAGACCTGAAACCTGTGTTCGACAAAGTGTATGAAAAGGTGGTGACCAAGCCTGCCGATGCGCTGCAGCCGCTCATTCCGGCTGCGCAGATCTTCACCCAGCAGCTGGTGCAGGTGGCGGACTTTATTTCGCAGCAGGGCACTCAGGTGAGCTTTGTCTCTAACGGCATCCAGTTCCCGACCTCACAGCAGGCCAGCCAGTACAATACGCTGATTGGACCGCTGGCAGCACAGCATCAGGCGTTTAGCCAGGCCTGGGCCGCGGCTACGGCTGCAACGGAATAACGTCAGTCATCGTGCTCGCATTTTTGCCGGGTGACGCTGCGCTTACCCGGCCTACAACATCTGTAGGCCCGCGCAAGCGAAGCGCCGCCGGGCGAATGCACCATAATAAAACCCCGCTTAAAAGCGGGGTTTTTTGTTCTGCCAGAAAATAAAGCTTGTCTTTGATCCCGTAACTATGTTTAATAGTCCTCGTCGGTTTGTTACACAGACCTAAAGCAGTTTAGTTAAGCAGTCCAGATGCGTTATCCTTAGATACCCTTCGTAGTGACCCTTCCTTCATCGCTTAAAAATCTGTAACACATTCCATCATCGCGCCGGAAGGCAAAACAAATTTTTAAAAAGGTAATATCTATGTCTGGTAAAATGACTGGTCTGGTAAAATGGTTCAACGCTGATAAAGGTTTCGGCTTCATCACTCCTGACGATGGCTCAAAAGACGTGTTCGTACACTTCTCTGCTATCCAGAACGATGGCTACAAATCCCTGGACGAAGGTCAGAAAGTTTCCTTCACCATCGAAAGCGGCGCTAAAGGCCCAGCAGCTGGTAACGTTGTAAGCCTGTAAGCTTCCAACTCAGCTAAAAGAATTTAAAAAACCCGCCTCTGGCGGGTTTTTTTCGTTTTAAGGTTTGGCCTGGGGATTAACGCAGTTTTTATCGACCTTGCCCTGTAGGGCGTCGATCAGGTTATCCACCGCACAGGCCGCCATATTGTAGCGCGTCTCGTGCGTCGCAGAGCCAATGTGCGGCAGCGCCACCACGTTAGGCAGCTTCAGCAGTTCTGAGCTGGCCGGCAGCGGTTCCTGCTCGAACACGTCCAGCCCCGCCGCATGGATCTCACCGTTTTTCAGCGCCGCAATCAGCGCCTGTTCATCCACCACAGGCCCTCGACCCGCATTAATAAAGATGGCGGACTTCTTCATCTTCTCAAATTGCGCTTTGCCCATCAGATGATGCGTCTCATCGGTCAGGGGCAGGATAAGGCAGACGAAGTCCGCTTCCTGCAACAGGGTGTCCAGGTCGCAGTGGCGGGCGTTGAAACGCTCCTCGGCTTCTTTATGCTGGCGACGCGCGTTGTAGAGGATCGGCATGTTGAAACCGAAGTGGGCGCGCTGCGCCAGCGCCAGGCCGATGCGGCCCATCCCGACGATACCCAGCGTTTTGCCGTGCACGTCGGTGCCGAACCAGTCCGGACCGATGCTTTTGGTCCACTCCCCGGCTTTGACGCGCTCGGCCACTTCCACCACCCGACGCGCGCTACTAAGCACCAGCGCCATCAGCGTATCGGCCACGGTTTCGGTCAGCACGGTTGGGGTGTGCATCAGCACGACGTTACGGGCATTCAGCGCGTCAACGTCGAAGTTGTCATAGCCCACCGAAATGGTGGAGGTTGCACGAAGCGCCGGCATTTTCTCCAGCAGCGCAGCATCCACTTTTTCGCTGGAGCCGAGCAGCCCGACGGCACCGGCGAACGCGTCAGCGTGCTGCTGCACCGTTTCCGGGCTCAGGTTGTTGACCCGGGTAACGGTGAAATGATCTTCGAGGCGCTGCTGTAACGCATCAGGCAGGGCTTTATACAAAATGACGGACGGCTTCATGCTAATCTCCGTTGATTTTAAAAGGGTTCAGGCGTGGCGTGCGCCGACGGGAAGGTTCTGATTATTAGCAGGCTTAACAATTAAAGTAAGCCACACCGAGGCAAAAAGCGCCACCCCCATAAAGATGTACGAGGCCGACGGGCTGCCGGTTGCGCCATTCAGATATCCCACGAACCATGAACCAAAGAACGAGCCCAGCGCACCCATGCTGTTGATCAGCGCCATCGCGCCACCCGCCACGTTACGCGGCAGCATTTCCGGGATGATGGCAAAGAACGGACCATACGGGGCGTACATCGCGGCACCGGCGATCACCAGCAGCGTATAGGAAACCCAGAAGTGGTTTGCGCCCACCGCCCACGAGCCGATAAAGGCGCAGGCAGCAATTAACAGCAGCGGCCAGACGAACAGCTTACGGTTTTGCAGTTTATCCGATGCCCAGGAGACCACGATCATGGCGATGGTGGCTGCCAGATAGGGCACGGATGACAGCCAGCCCACCTCGACCATACCGAGGTTATCGCCCGCGCTACGGATGATGGACGGCAGCCACAGGACAAAACCGTAAACCCCGATGCTCCAGGTGAAGTACTGCATGCACAGCAGCACCACGTTGCGTGACCGGAAGGCTTCGCCGTAGTTACGCACCGCTTTCAGCCCCTGCTGCTCTTTATCCAGCTGCGCCTGCAGGGCCGCTTTTTCATCTTCAGAGAGCCATTTGGCCTGCGCCGGTTTGTCTTTCACCAGCACCCACCAGCAGAAGGCCCAGATCACCGCCGGAACGCCCTCAATAATGAACATTTCGCGCCAGCCGAAGGACTGGATCAGATACCCGGAAACCACCGACATCCACAGCACCGTGACCGGGTTACCGAGAATAAGGAAGGTATTGGCGCGCGAGCGTTCGGATTTGGTAAACCAGTTGCTGATGTAGATCAGCATCGCCGGCATGACTGCCGCTTCCACTACGCCGAGGATAAAGCGAATGGCCGCCAGCGCCGGGATGTTATTCACCACCCCGGTCAGGGAGGCGCAGGCGCCCCAGAGGATCAGGCACACGAAGATCAGTTTGCGCACGCTGCGGCGTTCGGCGTAGATCGCGCCGGGGATCTGGAAGAAGAAATAGCCGAGGAAGAACAGGGCGCCCAGCAGCGATGAGACGCCTTTGGTGATCCCCAGATCTTCGGTGATGCCTGCGGCGGACGCGAAGCTGAAGTTCGCGCGGTCGAGATACGCCAGGCTGTACGTGATGAACACGACGGGCATGATGTACCACCAGCGTTTTACTGCATTTGTTGCACTGTTCATAGGCTTGCCTCTGTGGTTGAGGGAGTAACCGCCGCTGTCTGTAGGGTACAGGGGGGGTCTGTTTGTTTATACCCTCTCCCATCCGGGGAGAGGGGCAGAGTGAGGGAATTTATTCCCCTAACTGTTCCCGGGTGGGTAATCCTTCACTGTCGCCCTGAACCTGGATCGCCAGCGAGCCGATGATATTGCCGCGGGTGATGGCCTGCTGGAGCGTTTTCCCCTCCAGCAGGGCGCTGACCACGCCAACGGCAAAGCCATCTCCCGCGCCGACGGTATCAACGACGTGCTCGACCTTTATCGCCGCCACGGCACCTTGCTCACCTTCAGCGGTTTTAAACCAGGCGCCGTCGGCTCCGGTCTTCAGGATCACCGCCTTCACGCCCCGGTTCAGGTAAAAATCAGCGATCCCTTCCGGCGTTTTTTCTCCGGTCAGGATCTGGCCCTCTTTCACGCCGGGTAATACCCAGTCGGCCTGGAAGGCGAGGTGGTTCAGCTTCTCCACCATCTCCGCTTCGCTTTTCCACAGCACCGGGCGCAGGTTCGGGTCGAACGAAATGGTCTTGCCCGCGGCTTTCATTGCGCCTGCCGCGTGATCGAGCAGGGCGTAAGAGCTGGCGGACAACGCCGCCGCCACGCCGCTCAGATGCAGATGCCTTGCGGCGGTAAACCAGATCGGGTTGAAGTCCTCTACCGACAGATGGCTGGCCGCCGAGCCTTTGCGGAAGTATTCCACAATGGGATCGGTTCCATCGGTGACTTTTGACTTGAGCTGAAAGCCCGTCGGATAACGGCCGTCCAGGGTGACGCCAGCGGTTTCGATCCCCTCTTTTTTCAGGGTGTCGAGCACAAACTGGCCGAAGCTGTCATTGCCGACGCGGCTCACCCAGCCCACCTTCAGGCCAAGGCGCGCCAGCCCGGTAGCGACATTCAGCTCTGCCCCGGCAACGCGCTTGATAAAGTGGTCGACGGCGCTGAGTTCGCCAGTATTTGTGGCGACAAACATGGCCATGGCTTCGCCAATGGTGATTACATCCAGAGCGTGCGGCATGGGGTTACTCCTCGCGCAGTAAATTGACATAGTGACGGGTGACAGCCGTCAGGTCTGGCCCTTCCAGCGGAAACTCGATTCCGCGCGGAGCGTCGGCGGGGAGCTGATCCAGCAGCGCCTGCCAGCGGGCGCTATCGTTATCCGGCGGCACGGCGCGATACTGCTGCTGATGGGGCACGGCGGCTTTGACGTGGATATAGCTTACCGCAGGCGCCAGATGCTTCGCGGCCTCCTCCGGGGATTCACCCACCCACAGCCAGTTGCCCATATCAAAAGTCAGCGTAACCGGCAGGTTCATCACCCGGCAGGCCGCCTTGAAACGCTGCATCGGGGCCAGCTGGCCGCAGCGCGTCTGGTCGTTTTCCACTACCAGCGTCATGCCGGTTTCGTTGAGCAGCGCACGCAGCGCATCGAGCTGCTGCTTATCGCTGAAATGACCGAGGGAGACTTTCAGCCACAGGGCGTTGAGCGTCGCGGCTTCGGCAAGGTAGCGGGGCAGCATGGGATTGAGGGTGCCGTCCGGGGTAAAGAGGGCATCGGGGGCGGAGTAGCAGGCCAGCAGGCCGAGCAGTTCAATGGATCCGGCCAGCGTGGGTAAAGACGCCAGTTCGGCGTCGCTGAATAACTCCCGGCGGATCTCGACCCCGTCGGCACCCGCGCCGGCGATCACGTGCAGCATGGCGCGTTGGCCACCTGCTTCACGTACCTTGTCAGCGCCATACGCGGCGGTGACAACAATAATTTTTCTGCCCATTGGCGGACTCCATCACGTAGCTGATACTCTTTACGCTAGATGGAACCGGTTCCAAAGAAAAGTTCAGGATGCTGGATTTATGATCGCCATCACGAAGGGGGATTAACGTGCCGTGGAACCGCGTACGATCAGTTCGCCGGAGAAGACCTGCTCGCGCACGGCTTCATCGGCACCGTTGATCCTGCGGACCACCTGCTCGACGGCAGCAAAGCCAATCTGCCAGGTGGGCTGTTTGAGGGTGGTGATGCCGACGCCTGCCAGCTCGGCCCACTCCAGCTCGTCAAAGCCCAGCAGACCGATGTCGCTGCCCCAGTGCAGGCCAATGCGCTTCAGCGACCGGGCGACCTGCAGCGTTAACGCGCCGTTAGCGGAGATGACCGCCTTGCGCATTCCGCGATGGCGGGTGTGAAACTGGCGCAGGGCGTTGTCCAGCTGCTCCGACTCGTGAAGCGGGATTTCGACGTTCTCGGCTACCACGCCGGCATAGCGGGCGAGGGTGGTGCGAAAGGCGCTCAGGCGTTCGCGGCGGGTATTGACCATTCCCAGCGGCTCGCTCAGGAACAGGATCGCTTCAAAGCCCTGTTCAATCAGGTGTTCGGTGGCGGTTGTGGCGGCCTGGGTGTTATCCAGCCCCACTACATCGCAGGCGAAATCGGGGATTTTGCGGTCAATCAGCACCATCGGCAGGGACGACTGCTGCAGGCGGTTTAGCCCCTCCTCGCGCATCCCCACGGCGTTGACCACGATGCCCTCTACCTGATAGCTGCGCAGCAGATCGAGGTAGTGCAGCTCCTGGTCGACTTCGTTGTTGGTGTTACACACCAGCGGGGTAAACCCTTTTTCCCGGCAGGCGGCTTCAATGCCGCTGAGGACGTTAACGGAGTAGGGGTTGGTGATATCGGCGATGATCAGGCCGATCAGACGGGTTTTGCCATGCTTAAGACCGCGGGCCATCAGGCTCGGGCGATAGTCGAGTTCGGCGATAGCCTGTTCAATACGGGCCAGTAGCGCGTCGGACAGCAGGTGTTTTTCGCCGTTGAGGTAACGGGAGATGCTGGTTTTACCGGTTTTTGCGGCTTTCGCCACGTCGCTGATGGTGGGCCGTGTTGATTTGCTCATCGCTGATTTCCTTGCTATTGATGCGTACACCTTAGCGCGAAAATGCCCGGTGGCGCTACGCTTACCGGGCCTGGGGTTTGTGCGGCCTGATGCCCTCACCCCGGCCCTCTCCCACGGGGAGAGGGTGCAAACACTAAAAACGGCAACCAGGTCGCCGTTTTGCTTTTACCTACTGGATCGGGCTAAGCGTGATCTCCACGCGGCGGTTCTGCGCTTTGCCTTCCGCCGTGCTGTTGCTGGCGATCGGGTTCGCCGGGCCCATGCCGCTGGTGCGAATACGGTTCGCCGCGACGTTCTGGGTGATCAGGGCGCTGGCTACCGCGTCGGCACGCTGCTGGGAGAGACGCATGTTCAGATCCTGGCTGCCGGTGCTGTCGGTATAGCCCAGCACGTTCACCGCGGTTTTTTCGTACTCTTTCAGCACCATCGCCACACCGGTCAGGGTGTTGGCACCTTCAGGTTTCAGCGTCGCGCTGCTGCTGTCGAAGGTCACGTTGTTCGGCATATTCAGAATGATGTTATCGCCGCTGCGGGTGACGCTCACGCCGGTTCCCTTCATTTTGTCGCGCAGCTTCGCTTCCTGCACGTCCATGTAATAACCGGCTCCGCCGCCCAGCGCTGCGCCTGCTGCGGCACCAATCAGGGCACCTTTGCCGCGATCTTTTTTCGAGGAGGAGAGGGCGCCAACGCCTGCGCCGACCAGGGAGCCGATGCCCGCGCCGATGCCTGATTTACCCGCTTCGCGTTCGCCGGTGTAAGGGTTGGTGGTGCAGCCTGAAACAACCAGTGCGCCGCTGACTACGGCGGCAATCATAAGTGCGCTTTTTTTCATCTTCTTTCCTTAAGCTTTTTTATTCTTTGCCACGACGGGCGTGGCGGTTGATTATGACGTGCAGTTACGGAGAAAATTCCGGGGATAACTCTTAAATTTGTGACGAATCATAAACAGCCTCAATGAAGGCTGAGAAAACCTGCAACCGGCAATCCAGGAGCACACGCTGTGACCACTTCTACAAAAACCATTCTGACGGCAGCCCACTGGGGGCCCATGCTGGTCGAAACCGACGGCGACACGGTGATCTCGTCCCGTGGCGCGTTGCCGACGCAGCACCCTAACTCTCTGCAAACCGCAGTGCGCGACCAGGTGCACAGCAAAACCCGCGTGCGCTGGCCGATGGTCCGTAAAGGGTTTCTGGCTTCACCGGATAACCCACAGGGGGTGCGCGGGCAGGATGAGTTTGTGCGCGTCAGCTGGGATCAGGCGCTGGATCTTATTGACGCGCAGCACAAACGTATCCGTGAGAACTATGGCCCGTCATCGATTTTTGCCGGGTCGTACGGCTGGCGCTCGAACGGTGTTCTGCATAAAGCCGCCACCCTGCTTCAGCGCTATATGAGCCTGGCGGGCGGCTATACCGGTCATCTGGGGGATTACTCCACCGGTGCGGCGCAGGCCATCATGCCCTATGTGGTGGGCGGCAACGAGGTGTATCAGCAGCAGACCAGTTGGCCGCTGGTGCTGGAGCACAGCGACGTGGTGGTACTGTGGAGTGCCAACCCGCTTAACACCCTGAAAATTGCCTGGAACGCCAGCGACGAGCAGGGCATCCCGTACTTCGACGCGCTGCGTAAAAGCGGCAAGCGCCTGATCTGTATCGATCCGATGCGCTCCGAAACCATGGATTTCTTTGGCGAGAGCGCCGAGTGGATCGCTCCGCATATGGGCACCGATGTGGCGATGATGCTGGGGATCGCCCATACGCTGGTGGAGAACGGCTGGCAGGACGAGGCGTTTCTCGCGCGCTGTACCAGCGGCTATGAAAAATTTGCCGACTACCTTCTCGGTGCGACCGACGGTATCGCCAAAACCGCCGAGTGGGCTGCCGACATCTGCGGCGTTCCGGCGGCGAAAATTCGCGAACTGGCGGCGTTATTCCACAGTAACACTACCATGCTGATGTCCGGCTGGGGCATGCAGCGCCAGCAGTTTGGCGAGCAGAAGCACTGGATGCTGGTCACCCTCGCGGCGATGCTCGGCCAGATCGGCACCCCGGGCGGCGGCTTTGGTCTGTCGTACCACTTTGCCAACGGCGGCAACCCGACGCGGCGCGCGGCGGTGCTGGCCTCAATGCAGGGCTCGGTCAAGGGCGGGACGGACGCGGTGGATAAATTCCCGGTCGCCCGGATTGTCGAGGCCCTGGAAAACCCGGGTGGTTTCTATCAGCACAACGGGCTGGATCGACACTTCCCGGACATTCGCTTCGTCTGGTGGGCGGGCGGCGCCAACTTTACCCATCATCAGGACACCAACCGCCTGATCCGCGCCTGGCAAAAGCCGGAGCTGGTGGTGATCTCCGAGTGCTTCTGGACCGCAGCGGCGAAGCATGCCGATATCGTCCTGCCGGCCACCACCTCGTTTGAACGTAACGACATGACCATGACCGGAGACTACAGCAACCAGCATATGGTGCCGATGAAGCGGGTCGTGCCGCCGCGTGATGAAGCGCGTGATGACCTGGAGGTGTTTGCCGAGCTGAGCGAGCGCTGGGAGCAGGGCGGCGGGGAGCGCTTTACCGAAGGCAAAACCGATCTGGAGTGGCTGGAGACCTTCTATCAGATCGCCGGGCAGCGCGGCGCGGCGCAGGGGGTGACGCTGCCACCTTTCGCCGAGTTCTGGGAAGCCAATGCCATCGTTGAAATGCCGGAGTCCGACGAGAACGCGAAGTTCGTGCGCTTCGCCGATTTCCGCCGCGATCCTGAGAGCCATCCGCTGAAAACCGAAAGCGGTAAAATTGTGATTCACTCTGAGCGGATCGCCAGCTTCCAGTATGCCGACTGTCCGCCGCACCCGATGTGGCTGGAGCCGGACGAGTGGCATGGCAATGCCGAGCCGGAGCAGCTGCAGATCCTCTCTGCCCACCCGGCGCACCGTCTGCACAGCCAGCTCAATTACTCTTCACTGCGCGAGCAGTACGCGGTAGCCGGACGCGAGCCGGTAACGCTGCACCCGGATGACGCCAACGCGCGCGGTATTGCCGACGGCGACCTGGTGCGCGTCTGGAACCATCGCGGTCAGGTGCTGGCCGGGGCGGTGGTCAGCGACGGCATTAAGCCGGGGGTGATCTGCATTCATCAGGGGGCATGGCCAGACCTGGATGCTGAAAATGGCGGGATCTGTAAGAACGGGGCGGTCAACGTGCTGACCAAAGATCTCCCCAGCTCGAAGCTGGGGAATGGCTGTGCGGGGAATACCGCGCTGGCGTGGCTGGAAAAGTATCAGGGGCCGACGCTTACGCTGACGGCGTTTGATCCGCCTGCCAGCTCATAAGCCAGGTCGGGTGTTGGGTATCTTCCTGCCAGGCGCTGTCTTCAATCCGAAAGCCCTGAGCATGGTAGAAATTCACCGCCCGGCTGTTCTTCTGGTAAACCTCGAGGCTTAAAGACGGGTAGCGCTGCTGCACATGATGGATCAGCGCCTGCCCAATGCCCTGTCCGGCAAAAGCCGGGTCGACAAACAGCGCGCCGATATAGACTGACTGCATCACGCTGATGAAGCCCCGCAGCTGACCGTCCTCTTCCCACACCCAGGTTTCTGCCGACGGCAGGTAGACCTCCCGCACGACCGCCTCGCTCTCCTGCCAGTACTGCGCGTCGATAAACGGATGGGCAACGGTGGTGCTCTCCAGCCAGAGAGTCAGCAGCGGCTCGACATCGTCACTGAGCCATTTGCGGATCATGTTGACCTCCGGGATGACAGTGGCAGGCGGTGACATGATCGTTAACCAGCCCGCAGGCCTGCATAAAGGAGTAACAGATGGTGGTGCCGACAAACTTAAAGCCGCGCTTTTTCAGCGCTTTCGACAGGGCGTCTGAGGCGGGCGTTGAGGTAGGGATCTCAGCAAGCGTCGCCGCCCGGGTCACCTGCGGGGTGTTATCGACAAAGGACCAGACGAAATCGGTAAACCGCTCGCCGTTCTCTTCCATCGCCAGGTAAGCCCGGGCGTTTCCAATAATGGCTTCGATTTTGCCGCGATGGCGAATAATGCCCGCATCCAGCACTAACCTGTCGACGTCGGCGGGGGTCATTCCGGCGACAAGTACCGGATCGAACTGGTGGAAGGCCTGGCGGTAGTTTTCCCGCTTTTTAAGCACGGTGATCCAGGACAACCCGGCCTGCTGGCCTTCAAGGCAGATCATCTCAAACAAATTCTTTCCGTCAGTTTCTGGCACCCCCCACTCTTTATCGTGATAGGCGATGTAGAGCGGATCCTGGCTAACCCAGCCACAACGTTGCATTGGTTCTCTCCCTTGTTGCTCCTGAAATTGCAAAAATTTCAATCGACCCGGCTTGACGTGTCATCTAAAGAGACAATAGTTAATACAGGCTGATACGCAACATTCTTCATGTAGCCGCGTAGCCTCACTATAAACAATCACAAATATCGCCGAATTCGGCTCTTCTCTGGAGTCGCTTTGATGATTATAAAAAAAATAAGTGGCCGCCATGCCGTAACCGGTCTGGTGAGTTTCTTGGCCTGTCTGCTGACAGGCAACACAGCAAATGCCTGGCAACAGGAATATATCGTTTCGGATACAAAAAGTAATACTACTGAGCGTTATACATGGGATGACGATCACCAACCGCGTTATGAGGACATTCTCAAAGAGCGGATCCTCTCTTCACAGAATACGCCCGGTCTGGCGCTGAATTTGCCCGATTCGTCACCGACGGACGCGACCAGCACGATGAGCGTGGGCTGGAGTATTCCCGTTGCCCGCCGTTTTACCACCGGACCGGTTGCCGCCTGGCATTACGACGGCTCCACGCCCAATATGGTTAACGAGTTTGGTGACAGCGTGAGTACACAGTCGCTGATCGATCCGCTATGGCATGCCAGCGTCAGCACGCTGGGCTGGCGCGTTGATACCCGGTTGGGCGATGTGCGACCCTGGGCGCAAATCAGCTATAACCAGCAGTTTGGTGATAATCAGTGGAAGATGCAGTCCGGGCTGGGGCGTCTGGCGCCGTCGACGCAGTACGGCAACTGGATGGACGTCACCGTCGGGGCCGACATGCTGATCAACCCGTATATGGCGGCCTATGCCTCGATGTCGCAGGCCGAAAACATGTCCACCGGAGAAGATTATCTCTATACCCTCGGCGTCAGCGCCAGGTTCTGAAATCAGCGCATGAATGACCTGAGCAGCCCCGGGAATTACTCTTCCCCGGGGCGGGTTCCGACGGCAGTCCAGGTCATTCATTCCTGATTTTTGGCATTTCATTCCAGCGCCTCTGCATTTCATGCCGTTTTACCCCTGTTCATGTGGGGTTTTGGTTATCGTTGTCAGCAGTGAATTTCCCTTTTTTCTGCTGCAGGACAACTGCCATGAACACTTCAACTTACAACCGCACCCGCTGGCTGACCCTTATCGGCACCATCGTGACCCAGTTTGCCCTGGGTTCAGTCTATACCTGGAGCCTGTTTAACAGCGCCCTCTCCGATAAACTCGATGCCCCGGTCAGCCAGGTGGCCTTCTCCTTTGGCTTGCTGAGCCTGGGGCTGGCGCTCTCATCGTCCGTGGCCGGTAAATTACAGGAACGCTTCGGCGTGAAACGCGTCACCATGGCCTCCGGGATTTTGCTGGGGGTCGGCTTCTTCCTGACCGCCCACTCCAGCAACCTGATGATGCTGTGGCTGAGCGCCGGGGTGCTGGTGGGTCTGGCGGACGGCGCGGGCTATCTGTTGACCCTGTCGAACTGCGTGAAGTGGTTCCCGGAGCGTAAAGGGCTGATCTCCGCCTTTGCCATTGGCTCTTATGGTCTCGGCAGCCTGGGCTTTAAGTTTATCGACAGCCATCTGCTGGCCACCGTCGGTCTGGAAAAGACCTTCATGATCTGGGGCGCTATCGTACTGGTGATGATCCTGTTCGGCGCCACCCTGATGAAAGATGCTCCTCAGCAGGAAGTGAAATCCGTTAACGGCGTGGTGGAGAACGACTTCACCCTGGCCCAGTCCATGCGTAAACCGCAGTACTGGATGCTGGCGGTGATGTTCCTGACCGCCTGTATGAGTGGTCTGTATGTGATTGGCGTGGCGAAGGATATCGCGCAGGGGATGGTGAAACTGGATGCCGCAACGGCGGCTAACGCAGTCACCATCATCTCCATCGCCAACCTCTCTGGCCGCCTGGTGCTGGGGATCCTCTCCGATAAAATCGCCCGTATCCGCGTCATTACTATTGGCCAGGTGGTGTCGCTGGTGGGGATGGCGGCGCTGTTATTCGCCCCGCTTAACGAAGTGACCTTCTTTGCCGCTATTGCCTGCGTTGCATTTAACTTCGGCGGCACTATTACCGTCTTCCCGTCGCTGGTGAGTGAATTCTTCGGTCTGAATAACCTGGCGAAAAACTACGGCGTTATTTATTTAGGATTTGGTATCGGCAGTATTTGCGGCTCGCTTATTGCTTCGCTGTTCGGCGGCTTTTATGTCACCTTCTGCGTTATATTCGCCCTGCTGATCCTCTCTCTGGCGCTTTCCACCACTATTCGCCAGCCGCAGCGCGAAATATTTAAGGAAGCGCATGCCTGATTAAAATACCCTCTAAGGGCCGGATATTCCGGCCTTTTTTTGTTTCTGCAATCCGTAAAGCACAGGCCGAAGGTATGTCATCGGACTTGTTTTTTTGTAAATATTTGCAGGGATCACATTCTCTGCTGCCACTTTTTCTTTTCCCTGTGGTCTACTTACCGCGCTTAAAGACGTTTCCGATAACTGTCCCCTGAGCAATGAAATATCCTGTTCACTTTTTGACCAAGAGTGAAGCGGCTCTACTTTACCTTTTTCCAGGTTGCATTAATGAAATATATCAAAGCGATGACGCAACAAAAGCTCAGCTTTTTGCTCGCGTTGTACATCGGTCTGTTTATGAATGGCGCAGTTTTTTTCCGTCGGTTTGATGGTTATGCGCAAGATTTTACCGCCTGGAAAGGAGTCGCTGCGGTCGTTGAACTGGTGGGCACTGTGCTGGTCACCTTCTTTTTGCTGCGTCTGCTGTCGCTGTTTGGACGGCGGATCTGGCGCGTACTCGCCACGCTGGTGGTGCTGTGCTCGGCAGGTGCCAGCTATTACATGACCTTTATGAACGTGGTGATTGGCTACGGCATTATTGCCTCGGTAATGACCACGGATATCGATCTCTCGAAAGAGGTGGTCGGTATACACTTTATTCTCTGGCTGGTTTGCGTCAGCATCCTGCCGCTGCTGCTTATCTGGAACAACCGCTGTCGCTATACGTTATTGCGCCAGCTGCGTACGCCAGGGCAGCGCATCCGTAGCGCCGCGGTAGTGGTGCTGGCGGGTTTGATGGTCTGGGGGCCAATCCGTCTCCTGGATCTGCAGCAGAAGAACGTTGAGCGTACCTCCGGCGTGGATATGCCGAGCTACGGCGGCGTGGTGGCGAACTCCTATCTGCCGTCCAACTGGATCTCCGCGCTGGGGTTATATGCCTGGGCGCAGGTGGATGAGTCTTCCGATAATAAATCGCTGATGAACCCGGCGAAGAAGTTCACCTATCAGGCACCGTCTGATATCGACGATACCTACGTGATCTTCATTATTGGCGAAACCACGCGCTGGGATCATATGGGTATGCTGGGCTATGAGCGGGATACCACACCGAAGCTGGCGCAGGAGAAAAACCTCGTCGCCTTCCGCGGTACTTCCTGTGATACCGCCACCAAGCTCTCGTTGCGCTGCATGTTCGTGCGTGAGGGTGGGGCGAGCGATAACCCGCAGCGGACGCTGAAAGAGCAGAACGTCTTCTCGGTACTGCGTCAGTTGGGCTTTAGCTCCGACCTCTACGCGATGCAGAGCGAGATGTGGTTCTATAGCAACACCATGGCCAACAATATCGCCTACCGCGAGCAGATTGGCGCCGAGCCGCGTAACCGCGGTAAGAGCGTGGACGACATGCTGCTGATCGACGAGATGCAGCGCTCCCTGCAGGGCAACCAGAACGGTAAGCACATGATCATCCTGCATACCAAAGGGTCGCACTTCAACTACACCCAGCGTTATCCGCGCAGCTTCGCGAAATGGACGCCGGAGTGTAAGGGCGTGGATAAAGACTGTAGCAAAGCGCAGCTGATCAACTCCTACGACAACTCGGTGACCTACGTGGATCACTTTATCGACAGCGTGATTGACCAGGTGCGCGATAAGAAGGCGATTGTCTTCTACGCTGCCGACCACGGTGAGTCGATTAACGAGAAAGAGCACCTGCACGGTACGCCGCGCAAGATGGCTCCACCGGAGCAGTTCCGCGTGCCGATGATGGTGTGGATGTCCGACAAGTATCTGGAGAACCCGGAGAAAGCCAAAATGTTCGCGCATCTTAAAGAGCAGGCGGATATGAAAGTGGCGCATCGTCATGTGGAGCTGTACGACACGATCCTCGGTTGCCTCGGTTATACCTCGCCAGACGGCGGGATTAACGAGAATAACAACTGGTGTAAAGTGCCGGACGGCGCTGCGAAAGCCGCAAAGTAACAGGCCTGGCGAGTTTATAACCGATCGAAAGGCTTTTGCAAAATAAGGGATTGACGGAGGCAGAGCGTAGCAGTAAGATGCGCTCCGCATTCGGCGAGTAGCGCAGCTTGGTAGCGCAACTGGTTTGGGACCAGTGGGTCGGAGGTTCGAATCCTCTCTCGCCGACCACATTCGAAACCCCTGCTCTTTGAGCAGGGGTTTTTTTGCATTTATCGTCCGCAGAAATTCATCGCATTAAAGCCTTATCTTCCCAGACGTCTTAAAATACGGTTTACCTCTCGTTCCCCCCTGCCTGTTAACGTTTTTGTGACATATTCCATTGTATTTTTTTATATATGGAATGATCTTTTTTCGCGTTGCTTATGGATAACCTCAGCATTTTCCGCTGTGCGTTTTAACGTTCATGGCATTTAGTGCGCAGATAATCGCCATTCCGTAAGAAAATTTACCCCGGTTGAATAAATGTTAATCACTGGTTGTAGCAGAATGAACAGAGAGTTGTGCTGCATCATGGCGGGTAGCATAAATTTCCCTGCTGAAAATACGCCTCGGTAGTTTTTTTAATCTTTGTTTGCCAATTCTCACACTTAGCGTAAATCCCCGTCACCTGTATTGACGTTTTCACATTCTGTTGACAGATTGTAGGGCACGAGGGGCAATTCAGGGAGGATCTGCGCTGCAACTCAGTCGCTCTTCTGAAAGGAATCTCCATCCCTTATAACGCCTCAGGGCAACACCGACCGGACCGGGTAAAAAATAAATTAAAGGTCAGGCGGAGTAACACAACAAAAAACATCACATTGGAGCAGAATAACAATGAGTATTTCCTTGAAGAAGTCAGGGATGCTGAAGCTTGGTCTGAGCCTGGTGGCCATGACCGTCGCAGCAGGCGTACAGGCAAAAACCCTGGTCTACTGTTCTGAAGGCTCGCCGGAAGGCTTTAACCCACAGCTCTTTACCTCTGGTACGACGTACGACGCCAGCTCTGTACCCATTTATAACCGTCTGGTTGAATTCAAAACCGGCACCACGGAAGTTATTCCGGGTCTGGCTGAGAAGTGGGAAATCAGCGAAGACGGTAAAACCTATACCTTCCACCTGCGTCCTGGCGTGAAGTGGCAGGACAGCAAAGAGTTCAAACCAACGCGCGATCTGAATGCAGACGACGTGGTGTTCTCCTTCGATCGTCAGAAGAATGCCCAGAACCCGTACCATAAAGTCTCTGGCGGCAGCTATGAGTACTTCGAAGGGATGGGCCTGCCAGACCTGATCAGCGAAATCAAAAAAGTGGACGACAACACCGTTCAGTTCGTGCTGACTCGTCCTGAAGCACCGTTCCTGGCTGACCTGGCCATGGACTTCGCCTCTATTCTGTCAAAAGAATATGCTGACAACATGCTGAAAGCCGGCACGCCGGAGAAAGTTGACCTGAACCCAATCGGTACCGGTCCATTCCAGCTGCAGCAGTATCAGAAAGACTCCCGTATTCTCTACAAAGCGTTCGAAGGTTTCTGGGGCACCAAGCCGCAGATCGACCGTCTGGTCTTCTCCATCACGCCTGACGCCTCCGTGCGTTACGCCAAGCTGCAGAAGAACGAGTGCCAGGTGATGCCGTACCCGAACCCGGCTGACATCGCGCGCATGAAGCAGGACAAAAACATCAACCTGCTGGAGCAGGCGGGTCTGAACGTCGGCTATCTCTCCTTCAACACCGAGAAGAAACCGTTTGATGACGTGAAAGTGCGTCAGGCGCTGACCTACGCGGTGAACAAAGAAGCGATCATCAAGGCCGTTTATCAGGGCGCTGGCGTTGCCGCGAAGAACCTGATCCCACCAACCATGTGGGGCTACAACGACGATGTGAAAGACTACAGCTACGATCCTGAGAAAGCGAAAGCGCTGCTGAAAGAAGCCGGCCAGGATAAAGGCTTTACCGTTGAGCTGTGGGCGATGCCAGTACAGCGTCCTTACAACCCGAACGCGCGCCGTATGGCCGAGATGGTTCAGGCTGACTGGGCGAAAATCGGCGTTCAGGCCAAGATCGTGACCTACGAGTGGGGCGAGTACCTGAAGCGTGCTAAAGCCGGTGAGCACCAGGCGGTGATGATGGGCTGGACCGGCGATAATGGGGATCCGGATAACTTCTTCGCGACCCTGTTCAGCTGCGCCGCGGCGAAAGACGGTTCTAACTACTCTCGCTGGTGTTACAAGCCGTTTGAAGATCTGATTCAGCCAGCGCGTGCTGCAGAAGATCACAACAAACGTATCGAACTGTACAAACAGGCTCAGGTTGTGATGCATGACCAGGCGCCAGCACTGATCGTGGCTCACTCAACCGTGTATGAGCCAGTGCGTAAAGAAGTTAAAGGCTATGTGGTTGATCCACTGGGCAAACACCACTTCGAAAACGTGTCTGTTGAATAATAAGTAGGGTGTTCTCCCTCTCCCTTTGGGAGAGGGCAGGGGTGAGGGTCGTGCATGCATCCCCTCACCCTAACCCTCTCCCAAAGGGAGAGGGAATTTACATTTGTGAGCAATACAGACGTCGCGCCTCCAGGCGTACGTCATTAGAGAGAATCCGGGTTATGTTGCAGTTCATCCTCCGACGTCTGGGACTTGTTATCCCCACGTTTATCGGTATCACCCTTCTCACCTTTGCCTTCGTCCATATGATCCCCGGTGACCCGGTCATGATTATGGCGGGTGAGCGTGGAATTTCTCCTGAACGTCATGCGCAGCTGTTAGCCGAACTGGGGCTGGATAAGCCGATGTGGCAGCAGTATCTCCACTATATCTGGGGGGTGATGCATGGTGATTTAGGTATTTCGCTGAAAAGCCGTCTGCCGGTGTGGGAAGAGTTCGTACCACGATTTAAAGCAACGCTGGAACTCGGTGTCTGCGCCATGATTTTTGCCGTCGCCGTGGGTATCCCGGTGGGCGTGCTGGCTGCGGTAAAACGTGGCTCTATCTTCGATCATACCGCCGTTGGCCTGGCGCTGACCGGCTACTCCATGCCTATCTTCTGGTGGGGCATGATGCTGATCATGCTGGTATCGGTGCAGTGGAACCTGACCCCCGTCTCCGGACGCGTCAGCGATATGGTCTTCCTCGATGACTCCAACCCGCTGACCGGCTTTATGCTGATCGACACGGCCATCTGGGGTGAAGAGGGCAACTTTATCGATGCGCTGGCGCATATGATCCTGCCAGCCATGGTGCTGGGTACGATCCCGCTGGCGGTTATCGTGCGTATGACCCGTTCTTCGATGCTGGAAGTGCTGGGTGAGGATTACATCCGTACCGCCCGCGCCAAAGGCCTGACCCGCATGCGGGTGATCATCGTTCATGCTCTGCGTAACGCCATGCTGCCGGTCGTCACGGTTATCGGCCTGCAGGTGGGGACGTTGTTGGCAGGGGCGATCCTGACCGAAACCATCTTCTCCTGGCCGGGCCTGGGGCGCTGGCTGATTGACGCACTGCAACGCCGTGATTATCCGGTGGTGCAGGGCGGTGTACTGCTGGTGGCGACGATGATTATCCTCGTCAACCTGCTGGTCGATTTGCTGTACGGCGTGGTGAACCCGCGTATTCGTCATAAGAAGTAAGGGGCCATCATGTCACACGTTTCTGAAAACAAAGTTGTCGCTGCACCGGTGCCAATGACGCCGCTGCAGGAGTTCTGGCACTACTTCAAACGCAACAAAGGCGCGGTTGTCGGTCTGGTGTATGTCACCATCATGATCCTTATCGCCGTATTTGCCAACGTGCTGGCGCCGTATAACCCGGCGGACCAGTTCCGCGACATGCTGCTGGCACCGCCGGCCTGGCAGGAGGGCGGAACATTCGCCCACCTGTTAGGTACCGACGACGTAGGCCGCGATGTGCTGTCGCGTCTGATGTACGGTGCGCGTCTCTCTCTGCTGGTGGGCTGTCTGGTGGTCGTGCTCTCGCTGGTCCTAGGGGTTGTTCTCGGCCTGGTCGCGGGTTACTTCGGCGGTCTGGTGGATAATACCATCATGCGTATTGTCGACATCATGCTGGCCCTGCCGAGCCTGCTGCTGGCGCTGGTACTGGTGGCGATCTTTGGCCCGTCAATCGGCAACGCCGCTCTGGCCCTGACCTTCGTGGCGCTTCCTCACTACGTGCGATTAACCCGTGCGGCGGTGCTGGTGGAAGTGAACCGTGACTACGTTACTGCGTCTCGCGTGGCGGGTGCGGGCGCGATGCGTCAGATGTTCGTCAATATTCTTCCAAACTGCCTTGCGCCGCTGATTGTTCAGGCGTCGCTCGGTTTCTCTAACGCCATTCTCGATATGGCCGCTCTTGGCTTCCTTGGCATGGGTGCGCAACCGCCAACACCGGAGTGGGGCACCATGCTCTCCGACGTGTTGCAGTTCGCGCAAAGCGCCTGGTGGGTTGTGACCTTCCCGGGTCTGGCGATCCTCCTGACGGTGCTGGCATTTAACCTGATGGGTGATGGTCTGCGTGATGCACTTGATCCCAAACTGAAGCAGTAAGAGGCACGAGATGGCGTTATTAAATGTAGATAAATTATCGGTGCACTTCGGTGACGTGGGCTCCGAGTTTCGCGCCGTAGATCGGGTCAGCTACAGCGTAAATCAGGGTGAAGTCGTCGGCATCGTGGGTGAGTCAGGTTCCGGTAAATCGGTCAGCTCGCTGGCGATCATGGGGTTGATTGATTACCCAGGCCGCGTAATGGCGGAAAGCCTGGCGTTCAACGGTCAGGATCTGAAGCGTATCTCTGAAAAAGAGCGTCGCAATCTGGTCGGCGCCGAAGTGGCGATGATCTTCCAGGATCCGATGACCAGCCTCAACCCATGCTATACCGTCGGTTTCCAGATTATGGAAGCGATTAAGGTGCATCAGGGTGGGAATAAGAAAACCCGCCGTCAGCGGGCGATCGACCTGCTGACCCAGGTGGGTATTCCTGACCCGTCCTCGCGCCTGGATGTCTATCCGCACCAGCTGTCCGGTGGGATGAGCCAGCGCGTGATGATTGCCATGGCGATTGCCTGTCGTCCGAAGCTGCTGATTGCTGATGAACCAACGACCGCGCTGGACGTGACCATTCAGGCGCAGATCATCGAGCTGCTGCTGGAGCTGCAGCAGAAAGAGAACATGGCGCTCATCCTGATCACCCATGACCTGGCGTTAGTGGCCGAAGCGGCGCATAAAATCATCGTGATGTACGCCGGACAGGTAGTGGAAACCGGCAGCTCGCACGATATCTTCCGCGCCCCGCGTCATCCTTATACCCAGGCGCTGCTGCGCGCGCTGCCGGAGTTTGCCCAGGACAAGGCGCGTCTGGCGTCGCTGCCGGGCGTGGTTCCGGGTAAATACGACCGCCCGACCGGCTGTCTGCTGAACCCGCGCTGCCCGTATGCCACGGACAAATGCCGCGTTGATGAGCCGGAGCTCTATACTCTCAGCGACGGCCGTCAGTCTAAATGTCACTACCCACTCGATGACGCCGGGAGGCCCACACTATGAGTACGCAAGAGGCCACCATGCAACAGCCGCTGTTGCAGGCTATCGATCTGAAAAAACACTACCCGGTGAAGAAGGGGCTGTTTGCCCCGGAACGCCTGGTGAAAGCGCTGGACGGCGTCTCCTTTACCCTGGAGCGCGGCAAAACGCTGGCGGTGGTAGGGGAGTCCGGCTGTGGGAAATCCACCCTGGGCCGTCTGCTGACTATGATTGAAACCCCGACCGGGGGTGAGCTGTACTATCAGGGGCAGGATCTGCTCAAGCACGATCCCGACGCGCAGAAGCTGCGTCGCCAGAAAATCCAGATTGTGTTCCAGAACCCGTATGGTTCCCTGAACCCGCGTAAGAAAGTGGGGCAGATTCTGGAGGAGCCGCTGCAGATTAACTCCACGTTGAGCAAAGAGCAGCGTCGCGAGAAGGCGCTGGCGATGATGGCAAAAGTGGGACTCAAGACCGAGCACTACGATCGCTATCCGCATATGTTCTCCGGCGGCCAGCGTCAGCGTATCGCTATCGCCCGTGGCCTGATGCTCGACCCGGACGTGGTGATCGCCGATGAACCGGTCTCCGCGCTCGACGTGTCCGTTCGTGCGCAGGTGCTGAACCTGATGATGGATCTGCAGCAGGATTTAGGCCTGTCGTACGTCTTCATCTCTCACGACCTGTCGGTGGTAGAGCACATTGCGGATGAAGTGATGGTGATGTATCTGGGGCGCTGCGTGGAGAAGGGGACGAAAGATCAGATCTTTAATAACCCTCGCCATCCTTATACCCAGGCGCTGCTCTCAGCGACACCGCGCCTGAACCCGGACGATCGTCGGGAACGCATTAAGCTGACCGGCGAGCTGCCAAGCCCGCTCAATCCGCCGCCGGGCTGTGCCTTCAACGCCCGTTGCCGTCGTCGCTTTGGACCCTGCACCCAGCTACAACCGCAGTTGAAAGACTACGGCGGTCAACTGGTGGCCTGCTTCGCTGTCGATCAGGATGAAAACGGCGAAAAGCCTCTGGCGTAAGTCATAAAAAAACCGGCGATAAGCCGGTTTTTTATTGGGACAATACAAGACTATTTCCGTAAACGAATCTGGTCGACAGCGTGTTTCTCACTCTTGGTGAGGATCAGGCTGGCGCGCTCGCGCGTTGGCAGAATGTTCTCTTTCAGGTTCACGTAGTTGATCTCATTCCATAGCGACGTCGCCACATTAACGGCCTCGTCTTTCGAGAGCTGGGCGTAGTTATGGAAGTAAGAGTCAGGATCGGTGAACGCTCCTTCGCGGAACTTAAGGAAGCGATTGATATACCAGTTCTGCAGCAGATCTTCCGGCGCATCGACGTAGATAGAGAAATCGACAAAGTCAGAGACAAAAACATGATGCGGATCGTGGGGATAATCCATTCCGCTCTGCAGAACGTTTAACCCTTCCAGAATCAGGATGTCCGGCTGCACCACCGTTTTATCCCCGTCAGGGATGCGGTCGTAAATCAGGTGCGAATAGACCGGCGCCGTCACGTTTGGTACGCCGGACTTCAGGTCCGACACGAATTTCACCAGACGATGCATATCATAAGAGAGCGGGAAGCCCTTCTTCTTCATTAGCCCGCGTTCCTTTAACACCTCGTTAGGGTGCAGGAAGCCGTCGGTGGTGATCAGCTCCACGCTGCGGTGTTCCGGCCAGCGGCTCAGCAGCGCCTGCAGAACACGTGCGGTGGTGCTTTTACCCACGGCGACGCTGCCGGCAATACTGATGATATAAGGAATGCGCTGCCCGTTAGTACCGAGGAACTGCTCCAGTACGGCCTGTCGGCGGAGGTTGGAACTGATATAGAAATTCAGCAAACGCGATAGAGGCAAATAAATTTCAGCCACTTCTTCAAGCGACAGGTCTTCGTTTATCCCTTTTAGCCGTGCGATTTCGCCTTCCGTTAAGGTCATGGGGACGGAGTCACGCAGAGCAGCCCACTGGCTGCGGCTAAACTGGAGATAAGGCGTCATTAACGTTTGCTCTTTTTTGCTCATAAGCATGCTTGAGTGAGGCGTCTTATCCCACAGTAGAGGTTAGCCGTGCGGGGTAGGGCACATCACATAATAGTTAATTTTGGACAATGCGCAGGAGGTTAACATCAGATGGGCCGAATAATAAGAAAAAATATGGCCCGGTGTTGCGTTAAGCGGGAATCGTCACAGACCGGGTTTGCCCCCTTTTCAGGGCTGTAAATGATGAATATTTGCCCGCATTTGCCTGGAATTACAGCGTTATTCGCTCTTCTCGCACAAAATGTGAGCGAAAGAACGATTTATGCAAATTTTTAGTTGCATGAACCTGCGGGTCTCCCTAAAATGCGCGCTACTTGATGCCGACTTAGCTCAGTAGGTAGAGCAACTGACTTGTAATCAGTAGGTCACCAGTTCGATTCCGGTAGTCGGCACCATCAAGTCCGGTGGGGTTCCCGAGCGGCCAAAGGGAGCAGACTGTAAATCTGCCGTCACAGACTTCGAAGGTTCGAATCCTTCCCCCACCACCACTTTCTGGCAGCGTTAGCGCCGCCGGAGCTGGTTGAAAAAATTAGCCAGCTCGAACTTAAAAAGAGAGAAATCTCTTTTTTTGTTACAGAAAGAACTGGGTAGCCGAGTTTCAGGATGCGGGCATCGTATAATGGCTATTACCTCAGCCTTCCAAGCTGATGATGCGGGTTCGATTCCCGCTGCCCGCTCCAATACGTGCTGATATGGCTCAGTTGGTAGAGCGCACCCTTGGTAAGGGTGAGGTCCCCAGTTCGACTCTGGGTATCAGCACCACTTCACTTCTCCCTCCCGTTTCTCTCTGTTTCAATTTAAATGTATTCAACAGTTCAGGCATTTCGCCTGGTTGATGTGGTGATATCACCGATTTATCCGTGTCTTAGAGGGACAATCGATGTCTAAAGAAAAGTTTGAACGTACAAAACCGCACGTTAACGTCGGTACTATCGGCCACGTTGACCATGGTAAAACAACGCTGACCGCTGCAATCACTACCGTACTGGCTAAAACCTACGGTGGTTCTGCTCGTGCATTCGACCAGATCGATAACGCGCCAGAAGAAAAAGCTCGTGGTATCACCATCAACACTTCCCACGTTGAATATGACACCCCGACTCGCCACTACGCACACGTAGACTGCCCGGGCCACGCCGACTATGTTAAAAACATGATCACCGGTGCTGCGCAGATGGACGGCGCGATCCTGGTTGTTGCTGCGACTGACGGCCCTATGCCTCAGACCCGTGAGCACATCCTGCTGGGTCGTCAGGTAGGCGTTCCTTTCATCATCGTGTTCCTGAACAAATGCGACATGGTTGATGACGAAGAGCTGCTGGAACTGGTTGAGATGGAAGTGCGTGAGCTGCTGTCTCAGTACGACTTCCCGGGCGATGACACCCCAATCGTTCGCGGTTCCGCGCTGAAAGCGCTGGAAGGCGAAGCAGAGTGGGAAGAGAAAATCATCGAACTGGCTGGCTACCTGGATTCCTACATCCCAGAGCCAGAGCGTGCGATTGACAAGCCGTTCCTGCTGCCTATCGAAGACGTATTCTCCATCTCCGGCCGTGGTACCGTTGTTACCGGTCGTGTAGAGCGCGGTATCGTTAAAGTTGGCGAAGAAGTTGAAATCGTTGGTATCAAAGAGACTGCCAAGTCTACCTGTACCGGCGTTGAAATGTTCCGCAAACTGCTGGACGAAGGCCGTGCCGGTGAGAACGTTGGTGTTCTGCTGCGTGGTATCAAACGTGAAGAAATCGAACGTGGTCAGGTTCTGGCTAAGCCAGGCTCAATCAAGCCGCACACCAAGTTCGAATCTGAAGTGTACATCCTGTCCAAAGACGAAGGCGGCCGTCATACTCCGTTCTTCAAAGGCTACCGTCCACAGTTCTACTTCCGTACTACTGACGTGACCGGTACCATCGAACTGCCAGAAGGCGTTGAGATGGTAATGCCAGGCGACAACATCAAGATGGTTGTTACACTGATCCACCCAATCGCGATGGATGACGGTCTGCGTTTCGCAATCCGTGAAGGCGGCCGTACTGTTGGCGCGGGCGTTGTTGCTAAAGTTCTCGGCTAATTGCTGATAACATTTGACGCAATGCGCATGAAAAGGGCATCATTTGATGCCCTTTTTGCACGCTTTCGAACCAGAACCTGGCTCATCAGTGATTTTATTTGTCATAATCATTGCTGAGACAGGCTCTGAAGAGGGCGTTTTAGTCCGAAACGCAACAGAGCATTTCGGTTTGGTTCGCCTCGCTATCGCGGGGTGAAAATGTTTGTAGAATACTTCTGACAGGTTGGTTTATGAGTGCGAATACCGAAGCTCAAGGGAGCGGGCGCGGCCTGGAAGCGATGAAATGGGTAGTGGTAGCCGTATTGTTGATCGTGGCAATCGTTGGCAACTACCTTTATCGCGACATGATGCTGCCGCTACGCGCGCTGGCAGTGGTAATTCTGATTGCTGCAGCGGGTGGTGTCGCGCTGTTGACGACCAAAGGTAAAGCGACCGTCGCTTTTGCCCGCGAAGCGAGAACCGAAGTCCGTAAGGTCATTTGGCCGACTCGCCAGGAAACATTGCACACCACGCTGATTGTAGCTGCGGTTACCGCTGTAATGTCACTGATCCTGTGGGGACTGGATGGTATTCTGGTTCGCCTGGTATCCTTTATCACTGGCCTGAGGTTCTGAGATGTCTGAAGCCCCTAAAAAGCGCTGGTACGTCGTTCAGGCGTTTTCCGGTTTTGAAGGCCGCGTAGCAACGTCGCTGCGTGAGCATATCAAATTACATAATATGGAAGAGTTGTTTGGCGAAGTTATGGTTCCGACCGAAGAAGTGGTCGAGATCCGTGGCGGCCAGCGTCGCAAAAGCGAACGCAAATTCTTCCCGGGTTACGTGCTTGTTCAGATGGTGATGAACGATGCAAGCTGGCACTTAGTGCGTAGCGTCCCGCGCGTAATGGGCTTTATCGGCGGCACGTCTGACCGTCCGGCGCCAATCAGCGACAAAGAAGTTGATGCGATTATGAACCGCCTGCAGCAGGTTGGTGATAAGCCGCGTCCTAAAACGCTGTTTGAACCGGGTGAAATGGTTCGTGTTAATGACGGTCCGTTTGCTGACTTTAACGGCGTGGTTGAAGAAGTGGACTATGAGAAGTCCCGCCTGAAAGTTTCCGTTTCTATCTTCGGTCGTGCGACCCCGGTAGAACTGGACTTTGCCCAGGTAGAAAAAGCCTAAGCAGCGATCAAAAAAGCGACGATTTAATCGTTGCACAGGGCGCGAGATTGGACTACAATTTCGCGCCTTTTGTTTTTATGGATTGCATCCGTAAAACGAATTTTATCACGGGGAGCCTCCTTGAGGCGCTAAAACCCAATCAGAGGATTTTACAATGGCTAAGAAAGTACAAGCCTACGTCAAGCTGCAGGTTGCAGCTGGTATGGCAAACCCAAGTCCACCAGTTGGTCCAGCTCTGGGTCAGCAGGGTGTTAACATCATGGAATTCTGTAAAGCGTTCAACGCCAAAACCGAATCCCTGGAAAAAGGTCTGCCAATCCCAGTCGTAATCACTGTTTACGCTGACCGTTCTTTCACTTTCGTTACCAAGACCCCGCCGGCAGCAGTTCTGCTGAAAAAAGCGGCTGGTATCAAGTCTGGTTCCGGCAAGCCGAACAAAGACAAAGTGGGTAAAATTTCCCGCGCTCAGCTGCAGGAAATCGCGCAGACCAAAGCTGCCGACATGACTGGTTCCGACGTTGAAGCGATGACTCGCTCCATCGAAGGTACTGCACGTTCCATGGGCCTGGTAGTGGAGGACTAAGAAATGGCTAAACTGACCAAGCGCATGTCCGTAATCCGTGGCAAAGTTGATGCGACCAAACAATACGACATCAACGAAGCAATCGCTCTGCTGAAAGAACTGGCTACCGCTAAGTTCGTAGAAAGCGTTGACGTTGCTGTTAACCTCGGTATCGATGCTCGTAAATCCGATCAGAACGTTCGTGGCGCAACTGTACTGCCACACGGTACTGGCCGTTCCGTACGCGTAGCTGTATTTGCTCAGGGTGCAAACGCTGAAGCTGCTAAAGCTGCCGGCGCTGAACTGGTAGGTATGGAAGATCTGGCTGATCAGATCAAGAAAGGCGAAATGAACTTTGACGTTGTTATTGCTTCCCCGGATGCAATGCGCGTTGTTGGCCAGCTGGGCCAGGTTCTGGGTCCACGCGGCCTGATGCCAAACCCGAAAGTTGGTACCGTAACCCCTAACGTTGCTGAAGCGGTTAAGAACGCTAAAGCAGGTCAGGTTCGTTATCGTAACGACAAAAACGGCATCATCCACACCACCATCGGTAAAGTGGACTTTGACGCTGACAAACTGAAAGAAAACCTGGAATCTCTGCTGGTTGCGCTGAAAAAAGCAAAACCAACTCAGGCGAAAGGCGTGTACATCAAGAAAGTTAGCATCTCCACCACCATGGGTGCAGGTGTTGCAGTTGACCAGGCTGGCCTGAGCGCTGCTGCAAACTAATGCCTTTACGTGGGCGGTGGATTTGTCTACAATCTTACCCCCACGTTTGCTAACAATAGTTAGCGGCTAAAAGATTTGTTCGTTGGAGCCTGGCCTAATCCAGGCCTCCGTCGAAGACCGCAGGTGTTTCGCAAGAGACTTAATGCCCTGCGTAGACGGTGACAGAACGCTAAGATTATTTTTGGATACTCTGGCTTGTTTCTGCTCACCGTATTAAGACGCTCTTCCCGTTGGGAAGAGTGAAGTGAGTTCCGGAACATGAGTTCCGGCAAACATCCAGGAGCAAAGCTAATGGCTTTAAATCTTCAAGACAAACAAGCGATTGTTGCTGAAGTCAGCGAAGTAGCCAAAGGCGCGCTGTCTGCAGTAGTTGCGGATTCCCGTGGCGTTACTGTAGATAAAATGACTGAACTGCGTAAAGCAGGTCGTGAAGCTGGCGTTTACATGCGTGTTGTTCGTAACACCCTGCTGCGCCGCGTAGTTGAAGGTACTCAGTTCGAGTGCCTGAAAGACACGTTTGTTGGTCCAACCTTGATTGCATACTCTATGGAACACCCGGGCGCTGCTGCTCGTCTGTTCAAAGAGTTCGCGAAAGCGAATGCAAAATTCGAGGTTAAAGCTGCAGCCTTTGAAGGTGAGTTGATCCCGGCATCGCAAATCGATCGCCTGGCAACCCTGCCGACCTACGAAGAAGCAATTGCACGCCTGATGGCAACCATGAAAGAAGCTTCGGCTGGCAAACTGGTTCGCACTCTGGCTGCTGTTCGCGATGCGAAAGAAGCTGCTTAATAGCAGTCATCTTTATCAAGTATTCGCTTACGTATAAACTTATTCTGATTTTCAGGAACAATTTAAATGTCTATCACTAAAGATCAAATCATTGAAGCAGTTGCAGCTATGTCCGTAATGGACGTTGTAGAACTGATCACTGCAATGGAAGAAAAATTCGGTGTTTCCGCTGCTGCTGCTGTAGCTGTAGCTGCTGGCCCGGCTGAAGCTGCTGAAGAAAAAACTGAATTCGACGTAGTTCTGAAAGCTGCTGGCGCGAACAAAGTTGCTGTAATCAAAGCAGTACGTGCTGCAACTGGCCTGGGTCTGAAAGAAGCTAAAGACCTGGTAGAATCTGCTCCAGCTGCGCTGAAAGAAGGCGTGAGCAAAGACGACGCAGAAGCACTGAAAAAATCTCTGGAAGAAGCTGGCGCTGAAGTTGAAGTTAAATAAGCCAACCCTTCCGGTTGCAGCCTGAGAAATTAGGCTGATGGCTGGTGACTTTTTAGTCACCAGCCTTTTTTGCGCTGTAAGGCGCCAGTAGAGTTTCACACTGTTTGACTGCTGGCTGTCCTGACAATGCTTGTTTCTATCGACGACTTAATATACTGCGACAGGGTGCTCGCTCTGGGTAAATCGCAATGAAATGGTTTAAGCGTGATAGCAACAGGCATTGCGGAAAGTGTTCGATTTTCCGATCAACAAAATGGTGTTGCACAAACTGTCCGCCAATGGACAGATGGGTCGACTTGTCAGCGAGCTGAGGAACCCTATGGTTTACTCCTATACCGAGAAAAAACGTATTCGTAAGGATTTTGGTAAACGTCCACAAGTTCTGGACATTCCATATCTCCTTTCTATCCAGCTTGACTCGTTCCAGAAGTTTATCGAGCAAGATCCTGAAGGGCAGTACGGTCTGGAAGCAGCCTTCCGTTCCGTGTTCCCGATTAAGAGCTACAGCGGTAATTCCGAGCTGCAATACGTCAGCTACCGCCTTGGCGAACCGGTATTTGACGTTCAGGAATGTCAAATCCGTGGCGTGACCTACTCGGCACCGCTGCGCGTTAAACTGCGTCTGGTGATCTACGAGCGCGAAGCGCCGGAAGGCACCGTTAAAGACATTAAAGAACAAGAAGTCTACATGGGCGAAATTCCGCTCATGACCGACAACGGTACTTTCGTTATCAACGGTACTGAGCGTGTTATCGTTTCCCAGCTGCACCGTAGCCCGGGCGTCTTCTTCGACAGCGATAAAGGTAAAACACACTCTTCCGGTAAAGTACTGTATAACGCGCGTATCATTCCTTACCGTGGTTCCTGGCTGGACTTCGAGTTCGATCCGAAAGACAACCTGTTTGTCCGTATCGACCGTCGTCGTAAACTGCCTGCGACCATCATTCTGCGTGCACTGAACTACACCACTGAGCAGATTCTTGATCTGTTCTTTGAAAAAGTTGTCTTTGAAATTCGCGACAACAAGCTGCAAATGGAGCTGGTGCCTGAGCGTCTGCGTGGTGATACCGCATCGTTCGACATCGAAGCCGACGGCAAAGTGTATGTGGAAAAAGGCCGCCGTATTACCGCGCGCCACATCCGTCAGCTGGAAAAAGATGATATCAAACACATCGAAGTTCCGGTTGAGTACATTGCTGGAAAAGTAGCTGCAAAAGACTACGTTGATGCATCCACTGGCGAGCTGATCTGCCCGGCTAACATGGAGCTGAGCCTGGATCTGCTGGCTAAGCTGAGCCAGTCTGGCCACAAGCGTATCGAAACGCTGTTCACCAACGATCTGGACCACGGTCCGTACATGTCCGAAACCGTACGTGTCGACCCAACCACCGATCGTCTGAGCGCGCTGGTAGAAATCTACCGCATGATGCGCCCGGGTGAGCCACCGACTCGCGAAGCGGCTGAAAGCCTGTTCGAGAACCTGTTCTTCTCCGAAGACCGCTACGATCTGTCCGCGGTTGGTCGTATGAAGTTCAACCGTTCTCTGCTGCGTGACGCGATCGAAGGTTCCGGTATCCTGAGCAAAGAAGACATCATCGAAGTGATGAAGAAGCTCATCGATATCCGTAACGGTAAAGGCGAAGTGGACGATATCGACCACCTCGGCAACCGTCGTATCCGTTCCGTAGGCGAAATGGCGGAAAACCAGTTCCGCGTTGGCCTGGTACGTGTAGAGCGTGCGGTGAAAGAGCGTCTGTCTCTGGGCGATCTGGATACCCTGATGCCTCAGGATATGATCAACGCCAAGCCGATCTCTGCAGCAGTGAAAGAGTTCTTTGGTTCCAGCCAGCTGTCTCAGTTTATGGACCAGAACAACCCGCTGTCTGAGATCACGCACAAGCGTCGTATCTCTGCACTCGGCCCGGGCGGTCTGACCCGTGAGCGCGCAGGCTTTGAAGTTCGAGACGTACACCCGACTCACTACGGTCGCGTATGTCCAATCGAAACGCCTGAAGGTCCAAACATCGGTCTGATCAACTCCCTGTCCGTGTACGCACAGACTAACGAATACGGTTTCCTTGAAACCCCGTATCGTAAAGTGACTGACGGTGTTGTAACCGATGAAATTCACTACCTGTCTGCTATCGAAGAAGGTAACTACGTCATCGCTCAGGCGAACTCCAACCTGGATGACGAAGGCCACTTTGTAGAAGACCTGGTAACTTGCCGTAGCAAAGGCGAATCCAGCTTGTTCAGCCGCGACCAGGTTGACTACATGGACGTTTCCACCCAGCAGGTGGTTTCCGTCGGTGCGTCCCTGATCCCGTTCCTGGAACACGATGACGCCAACCGTGCATTGATGGGTGCGAACATGCAACGTCAGGCCGTTCCAACTCTGCGCGCTGATAAGCCGCTGGTTGGTACCGGTATGGAACGTGCTGTTGCCGTTGACTCCGGTGTTACTGCAGTTGCTAAACGTGGCGGTACTGTTCAGTACGTCGATGCTTCCCGTATCGTTATCAAAGTTAACGAAGACGAGATGCATGCAGGCGAAGCAGGTATCGACATCTACAACCTGACCAAGTACACCCGTTCTAACCAGAACACCTGTATCAACCAGATGCCATGTGTGTCTCTGGGTGAGCCAATTGAGCGCGGCGACGTGCTGGCTGACGGCCCGTCCACCGACCTCGGTGAACTGGCGCTCGGTCAGAACATGCGCGTAGCGTTCATGCCGTGGAACGGTTACAACTTCGAAGACTCCATCCTGGTCTCCGAGCGTGTGGTTCAGGAAGATCGTTTCACCACTATTCACATCCAGGAACTGGCGTGCGTGTCCCGTGACACCAAGCTGGGGCCAGAAGAGATCACCGCTGACATCCCTAACGTGGGTGAAGCTGCGCTCTCCAAGCTGGATGAGTCCGGTATCGTTTACATCGGTGCAGAAGTGACCGGCGGCGACATTCTGGTTGGTAAGGTTACGCCGAAAGGTGAAACCCAGCTGACGCCAGAAGAGAAACTGCTGCGCGCGATCTTTGGTGAGAAAGCGTCTGATGTTAAAGACTCTTCTCTGCGTGTGCCTAACGGTGTTTCCGGTACGGTTATCGACGTTCAGGTCTTTACTCGCGATGGCGTAGAAAAAGACAAACGTGCGCTGGAAATCGAAGAGATGCAGCTGAAGCAGGCTAAGAAAGACCTGTCTGAAGAGCTGCAGATCCTTGAAGCTGGCCTGTTTGGTCGTATCTACGCGGTGCTGGTTGCCGGTGGTGTTGAAGCTGAGAAGCTCGACAAGCTGCCACGTGACCGCTGGCTGGAACTGGGCCTGGCCGACGAAGAGAAACAAAATCAGCTGGAACAGCTGGCTGAGCAGTATGACGAACTGAAACACGAGTTCGAGAAAAAACTCGAAGCGAAACGCCGTAAAATCACTCAGGGCGACGATCTGGCACCGGGCGTGCTGAAGATTGTTAAGGTTTATCTGGCCGTTAAACGTCAGATCCAGCCTGGTGATAAGATGGCAGGTCGTCACGGTAACAAGGGTGTTATTTCTAAGATCAACCCGATCGAAGATATGCCGCACGATGCTAACGGTACGCCGGTAGATATCGTACTGAACCCGCTGGGCGTACCGTCTCGTATGAACATTGGTCAGATCCTTGAAACTCACCTGGGTATGGCTGCAAAAGGCATCGGCGATAAGATCAACGCCATGCTGAAACAGCAGCAGGAAGTCGCGAAACTGCGCGAGTTCATCCAGCGTGCGTACGATCTGGGTACTGATGTTCGTCAGAAAGTCGACCTGAACACCTTCAGCGATGAAGAAGTGCTGCGTCTGGCTGAGAACCTGAAAAAAGGTATGCCAATCGCAACGCCAGTCTTCGATGGTGCGAAAGAGTCTGAAATCAAGGAACTGTTACAGCTGGGTGGCCTGCCAAGTTCTGGCCAGATCACTCTGTTCGACGGTCGTACCGGTGAGCAGTTCGAGCGCCAGGTAACCGTTGGCTACATGTACATGCTGAAACTGAACCACCTGGTTGATGACAAGATGCACGCGCGTTCTACCGGTTCTTACAGCCTGGTTACTCAGCAGCCGCTGGGTGGTAAGGCGCAGTTCGGTGGTCAGCGCTTCGGGGAGATGGAAGTGTGGGCGCTTGAAGCATACGGCGCGGCATACACCCTGCAGGAAATGCTCACCGTTAAGTCTGATGACGTGAACGGTCGTACCAAGATGTATAAAAACATCGTGGACGGCAACCATCAGATGGAACCGGGCATGCCAGAGTCCTTCAACGTACTGTTGAAAGAGATTCGTTCGCTGGGTATCAACATCGAACTGGAAGACGAGTAACTCTCGCTCAAACAGGTCACTGGTGCCGGAGTAGTTTCCGGCACCAGATTGTGCTAACTCCGACGGGAGCAAATCCGTGAAAGACTTATTAAAGTTTCTGAAAGCGCAAACTAAAACCGAAGAGTTTGATGCGATCAAAATTGCTCTGGCCTCGCCAGACATGATCCGTTCATGGTCTTTTGGTGAAGTTAAAAAGCCAGAAACCATCAACTACCGTACGTTCAAACCTGAGCGTGACGGCCTTTTCTGTGCGCGTATTTTCGGGCCAGTAAAAGATTACGAGTGCCTGTGCGGTAAGTACAAGCGCCTGAAACACCGTGGTGTGATCTGTGAGAAGTGCGGCGTTGAAGTGACCCAGACTAAAGTGCGTCGTGAGCGCATGGGCCACATCGAGCTGGCGTCTCCGACTGCCCACATCTGGTTCCTGAAATCTCTGCCGTCACGTATCGGTCTGCTGCTGGATATGCCGCTGCGCGATATCGAACGTGTACTGTACTTCGAATCTTATGTTGTTATCGAAGGCGGGATGACGAACCTGGAACGCAACCAGATTCTGACCGAAGAACAGTATCTGGACGCGCTGGAAGAGTTCGGTGACGAATTCGACGCGAAGATGGGTGCGGAAGCTATCCAGGCCCTGCTGAAGAGCATGGATCTGGAGCAGGAGTGCGAGCAGCTGCGTGAAGAGCTGAACGAAACCAACTCCGAAACCAAGCGTAAAAAGCTGACCAAGCGTATCAAACTGCTGGAAGCGTTCGTTCAGTCTGGTAACAAACCAGAGTGGATGATCCTGACCGTTCTGCCGGTTCTGCCGCCAGATCTACGTCCGCTGGTTCCGCTGGATGGTGGTCGTTTCGCTACTTCTGACCTGAACGATCTGTATCGTCGCGTCATTAACCGTAACAACCGTCTGAAACGTCTGCTGGATCTGGCTGCGCCAGATATCATCGTACGCAACGAAAAACGTATGCTGCAGGAAGCGGTAGATGCCCTGCTGGATAACGGTCGTCGCGGTCGTGCGATCACCGGTTCGAACAAACGTCCTCTGAAATCTTTGGCCGACATGATCAAAGGTAAACAGGGTCGTTTCCGTCAGAACCTGCTCGGTAAGCGTGTTGACTACTCCGGTCGTTCTGTAATCACCGTAGGTCCATACCTGCGTCTGCATCAGTGCGGTCTGCCGAAGAAAATGGCACTGGAGCTGTTCAAACCGTTCATCTACGGCAAGCTGGAACTGCGTGGCCTGGCCACCACCATCAAAGCCGCTAAGAAGATGGTTGAGCGTGAAGAAGCTGTCGTTTGGGATATCCTGGACGAAGTGATCCGCGAACACCCGGTACTGCTGAACCGTGCACCAACCCTGCACCGTCTGGGTATCCAGGCCTTTGAGCCAGTACTGATCGAAGGTAAAGCTATCCAGCTGCACCCGCTGGTCTGTGCGGCCTATAACGCCGACTTCGATGGTGACCAGATGGCTGTTCACGTACCGCTGACGCTGGAAGCCCAGCTCGAAGCGCGTGCGCTGATGATGTCTACCAACAACATCCTGTCCCCAGCGAACGGTGAACCAATTATCGTTCCTTCTCAGGACGTTGTACTGGGTCTGTACTACATGACCCGTGACTGTGTTAACGCCAAAGGCGAAGGCATGGTGCTGACTGGCCCGAAAGAAGCTGAGCGTATTTATCGCGCTGGCCTGGCCTCTCTGCATGCGCGTGTAAAAGTGCGTATCACCGAGTATGAAAAAGCTGAAAACGGCGAACTCGTTGCGAAAACCAGCCTGATTGACACGACCGTTGGCCGTGCGATTTTGTGGATGATCGTACCGAAAGGTCTGCCTTTCTCCATCGTCAACCAGGCGCTGGGCAAGAAAGCGATCTCCAAGATGCTGAACACCTGTTACCGCATCCTGGGCCTGAAGCCGACCGTAATCTTCGCTGACCAGACAATGTACACCGGCTTTGCTTATGCAGCGCGTTCAGGTGCCTCTGTTGGTATCGATGACATGGTCATCCCAGAGAAGAAACACGAGATCATCTCTGAAGCGGAAGCCGAAGTTGCTGAGATCCAGGAGCAGTTCCAGTCTGGTCTGGTCACCGCGGGCGAACGCTATAACAAAGTTATCGATATCTGGGCAGCGGCGAACGATCGTGTATCCAAAGCGATGATGGACAACCTGCAGACCGAAACCGTTATTAACCGTGACGGCGTCGAAGAGCAGCAGGTTTCCTTCAACAGCATCTACATGATGGCCGACTCCGGTGCGCGTGGTTCTGCAGCACAGATTCGTCAGCTGGCAGGTATGCGTGGTCTGATGGCGAAGCCAGATGGCTCCATCATCGAAACGCCAATCACCGCGAACTTCCGTGAAGGTCTGAACGTACTCCAGTACTTCATCTCCACGCACGGTGCTCGTAAAGGTCTGGCGGATACCGCACTGAAAACTGCGAACTCCGGTTATCTGACGCGTCGTCTGGTTGACGTTGCGCAGGATCTGGTTGTTACCGAAGACGATTGTGGCACCCTCGAAGGTATCACCATGACCCCGGTTATCGAGGGTGGTGATGTTAAAGAGCCACTGCGCGATCGCGTTCTGGGTCGTGTTACTGCGGAAGACATTCTGAAGCCGGGTACTGCAGACATCCTGGTTCCACGCAACACGCTGCTGCACGAGCACTGGTGTGACCTGCTGGAAGCCAACTCTGTTGACTCAGTGAAAGTACGTTCCGTTGTATCCTGTGACACCGACTTTGGTGTATGTGCGCACTGCTACGGTCGTGACCTGGCGCGTGGCCACATCATCAACAAAGGTGAAGCGATCGGTGTTATCGCGGCACAGTCCATCGGTGAGCCGGGTACACAGCTGACGATGCGTACGTTCCACATCGGTGGTGCGGCATCTCGTGCGGCTGCTGAATCCAGCATCCAGGTGAAAAACAAAGGTAGCATCAAGCTCAACAACGCGAAGTCGGTTGTTAACTCTTCCGGCAAGCTGGTTGTGACTTCTCGTAACACCGAGCTGAAGCTGATCGACGAATTCGGTCGTACCAAAGAGAGCTATAAAGTGCCTTACGGTGCTGTTATGGCGAAAGGCGATGGCGAACAGGTTGCTGGCGGCGAAACCGTAGCGAACTGGGATCCACACACCATGCCGGTAATCACCGAAGTGGCTGGTTTCATTCGCTTCACCGATATGATCGACGGCCAGACGATTACTCGTCAGACCGACGACCTGACCGGTCTCTCTTCCCTGGTGGTTCTGGATTCTGCAGAACGTACCGCGGGTGGTAAAGATCTGCGTCCAGCACTGAAAATCGTTGATGCTAATGGCAACGATGTTCTGATCCCGGGCACCGACATGCCGGCTCAGTACTTCCTGCCAGGTAAAGCGATTGTTCAGCTGGAAGATGGTGTTCAGATCGGTGCGGGTGATGCTCTGGCGCGTATTCCACAGGAATCCAGCGGTACCAAAGATATCACCGGTGGTCTGCCACGCGTTGCGGACCTGTTCGAAGCACGTCGTCCGAAAGAGCCGGCAATCCTGGCTGAAATCAGCGGTATCATTTCCTTCGGTAAAGAGACCAAAGGGAAGCGCCGTCTGGTGATCACGCCGCTGGATGGCAGCGATCCGTACGAAGAGATGATTCCAAAATGGCGTCAGCTCAACGTGTTTGAAGGTGAACGTGTAGAACGTGGTGACGTGGTTTCCGACGGTCCGGAAGCACCGCACGACATTCTGCGTCTTCGTGGCGTCCACGCGGTAACGCGTTACATCACCAACGAAGTACAGGACGTTTACCGTCTGCAAGGCGTTAAGATCAACGATAAGCACATCGAAGTTATCGTTCGTCAGATGCTACGTAAAGCCACCATCGTGAATGCCGGTAGCTCCGACTTCCTCGAAGGTGAGCAGGTTGAATACTCTCGCGTTAAGATCGCTAACCGCGATCTGGAAGCGAACGGCAAACTCAGTGCGACCTTCGCACGTGACCTGCTGGGTATCACCAAAGCGTCTCTGGCAACCGAGTCCTTCATCTCCGCGGCATCGTTCCAGGAGACCACTCGTGTGCTTACCGAAGCAGCTGTTGCGGGCAAACGCGACGAACTGCGCGGTCTGAAAGAGAACGTTATTGTGGGTCGTCTGATCCCGGCCGGTACCGGTTATGCGTACCACCAGGATCGTATGCGCCGTCGCGCAGCGGGCGAAATCCCAGCTGCACCACAGGTGACTGCTGAAGACGCCTCTGCCAGCCTGGCAGAGCTGCTGAACGCAGGCCTGGGCGGTTCTGACAACGAGTAATCGTGACGTCAGCCCATAAAAAAACCCGCTTCGGCGGGTTTTTTTTTGCGTGTCTGGTGCGGCTGTTGCCGGGTGGCGCTGCGCTTACCCGGCCTACGGTTCGGGGTCGTTGTAGGCCCGGTAAGCGTAGCGCCACCGGGCGTGTTAGTTCACCAGCGGTAACCGGCGATACAGCTCGATCATATCTCCCGCCAGATCCTGAATCACCATCGCGTTCATCAGGTGGTCCTGAGAGTGAACGGTAATCAGGTTAACCGGTAGCTTGCCGGTGCCTTCATCCATACCGATCAGCTTCGTCTGGATGGTGTGCGCATGCTTAACGAATTCACGCGACTCTTCCATCGCTTTTTCCGCGTCGGCAAATTCACCTTTACGCGCCATCTGCAGGGCGGTTAATGCTGAACTGCGGGCTGCACCGGCATTCACCAGCAGCTCCATAATAATGGTTTCTAAATCTTCCATGGGTCACTCCAGCAGCTTGAGGGCTTTTTCGAGGACGGCATCGCCTTTCATCATGCCGTAATCCATCATGTCGATAACCGCGACTTTTTTGCCCAGCGGTTCTGCCTGTGCCTGAAGATTATTGAGTTCGTATTTGACCTGCGGGCCAAGCAACACAATGTCGGCTGCGGCGATTTCATCTTTAAACTCAGCAACCGGTACGGCTTTAATGGTTACTTCGACCCCTTTTTTCTGCGCGGCGTCTTTCATGCGTTGAACCAGCATGCTGGTGGACATTCCCGCTGCACAGCATAAAACGATGTTCTTCATAGTCAGCCTCAATGTACATGTGTTTATTGATAATTATCCCGCGTAGCCCGCTTCGACAACCGCGTTACCGCGATTGTGTGTGAGGCATCACAAAGAAACCCGCATTTTCTGAAACCGGTTACAATTGTTACAGAACGGGGAAAGGCAGGGCGGAACGAGGAAGAAGCTTTCCGCCCTGGTCAGCATCCCCGGCTGACGGAATAAGCGTAAAAAAAACATGCTCAGGCTGACAATGGCCCGTTGATGAGGTTACGTGACGCCTCGTAATAACTTCATCGGGTTACACTCTTTTTCAGCCCGGCTGCGAGGCGCGTCCCAGCCAGCTATCCCAGTCTTTCCACACCGGCTGCAATCCCTGCTGGCTGAGCGCTTCGGCAACCACTTCCGGGCGACGACTATCGTGCGGCGCAAACTGCTCCAGCTCGGGATGGTCATCGGCATAGCCGCCTGGCTGGGTTTTTGAAAAGGCGCTGACGTTGTTAATGGCCAGCGGAATGACGCGATCGCGAAACGCGGGGGATTCCCGGGTCGACAGTGACAGCTCCACCTCCGGCGCCAGTAGACGAAACGCGCAGATGGTCTGCACCAACTGACGTTCATCCATGATCGACGCGGGCTGGATCCCGCCAGCGCAGGGGCGCAGCCGGGGAAAGGAGATCGAGTACCTGCTCTGCCAGTAGTGCTGCTGTAGCCAGAGCAGGTGTTCCGCCACCATAAAGTTGTCGACCCGCCAGCTGTCGGAGAGTCCGGTCAGTGCCCCGAGTCCGATCTTGTCGATCCCGGCGCGGCCCAGCCGATCCGGGGTCTCAAGTCGCCAGAAGAAGTCCTGCTTTTTACCTTTCAAGTGGTGTTGAGCATAGACCGCCTCGTGATAGGTCTCCTGATAGACCAGCACGCCATCCAGCCCCAGCGTTTTTAGCTCGCCATATTCGGCCTCTGACAGGGGTTGAACCTCCATCTGCAACGAGGCGAACTGGCGGCGAATGGCCGGGATATGGCGACGAAAATAGTCCATTCCGACCTTAGCCTGGTGCTCGCCGGTCACCAGCAGCAGATGCTCAAACCCCATCTCGCGGATCGTGGCACACTCCCGGGCAATCTCATTTTCATCCAGCGTTTTGCGCTTGATGTGGTTGCTCATTGAAAAGCCGCAGTAGGTACAGTCGTTCGCGCACAGGTTGGAGAGATAGAGCGGAACATAAAAGCTCACCGTGTTGCCAAAGCGCTGGCGGGTCAGACGCTGGGCCCGCTGCGCCATCGGCTCAAGATACGCGCTGGCGGCGGGGGAGAGCAGGGCCATCATATCCTCGCGCGTCGGCTGCCGGGCAGTCAGAGCGCGCTCAACGTCCGCCGGGGTTTTACTGTTGATGCGCAGGCGAATATCGTCCCAGTTGAGCTGGTGCCAGCGATCGGTAAAGGTATTCATGAGAAGGCCTCCAGAAATCCGGTTAACGGGCTGGTGGCCTGGGCTTCAGGGCTCCGCGAGCCGGGGCCAGACTGGCGTGCCAGCACGCCCGCCTCTACCGCCAGACGAAACGCCCGCGCCATCATCACCGGATCGTCCGCGACTGCAATGGCGGTGTTGACCAGCACGGCATCGGCCCCCATCTCCAGCGCCTGTGCGGCATGGCTGGGAACGCCGATCCCGGCATCCACGATCACCGGCACGGTCGCCTGCTGAATGATGATCTCCAGCATGGCGCGGGTTTCCAGCCCCTGGTTGGAGCCTATCGGCGCGCCGAGCGGCATCACCGCCGCGCAACCCGCCTCTTCAAGCCGTTTGCACAGCACCGGATCGGCACCGCAGTAGGGCAGCACCGTGAATCCCTCTTTTACCAGCATTTCCGCCGCTTTCAGCGTCTCGATGGGATCGGGCAGCAGCCAGCGGGCATCGGGATGGATCTCCAGCTTGAGCCAGTGCGTTCCCAGCGCCTCGCGCGCCAGCCGGGCGGCGAACACCGCCTCCTCCGCGGTTTTGGCCCCGGAGGTGTTGGGCAGCAGGCTGACACCTGCCTCCAGCAGCGGCGCCAGAATAGCGTCATTGTGATTGCGCAGATCGACCCGCTTCATCGCCAGGGTCACCAGCTGGCTGCCGCTCTCGCGAATGGCGTCCACCATCAGCTGCGGCGAGGCGAATTTCCCGGTGCCGGTAAACAGATGTGAATCAAAGGTTTTATCAGCAATACGTAACATCTCAGCCTCCGGCAATCACCTGAAAGAGCAGGATCCGATCGCCTTCGCAGACCTGCTGTTTATCCCACTGCTCGCGCGGCAGGATCTGTTGATTCAGGGCCAGCGCGACCCCGGGTTTTAACTGGCGCAGCTGGTGGAGCAGAGTGGCAACGGTTATGCCTTCCACGCACTGCATCGGTTCGTCGTTAAACAGGATCCGCATGCTGGCCTCCACATACCTCACAGCCGCTGGCGCGCTGCAGGGCCAGCTGTCGCCAGCTTCCTGCCCGGGCATCGAACAGGCGCAGCGCATTGCGCGGGGTCTCGATGCCGCTCAGCAGCTTGATCGCCTCCAGCGCCTGCAAGGTTCCCATCACGCCAACCACCGGCCCGACAATGCCTGCGGTGCGGCAGTTGCGTTGCGGCTCGTCATCCTCCGGCCACAGACAGCGATAGCAGCCCTGCGCCCAGGGCGGTGTCAGCACCATCATCTGCCCGCCAAATCCCACGGCGCTGGCGGTGATGAGCGGGGTGTTGAGCATCACGCAGGCGGCATTGATCGCCTGGCGGGTGGCCATGTTATCGGTGCAGTCCAGCACCACGTCGGCGCGGGCGATCTCCTCCTGCAGCGCTTTGCCTTCCAGGCGGGTCTGCAGGGCAATCAGCCGGATGTCCGGGTTAAGCTGCTGCAGCCGGCGCTGCGTCACTTGCGCTTTCGGCTGGGCGATATCGTCGGTAGTAAACAGGATCTGGCGCTGCAAATTACTCAGATGCACCTCGTCATCGTCGGCCAGCACCAGGGTGCCGATCCCGGCACCGGCCAGGTACAGCGCCGCCGGAGCGCCTAATCCGCCGAGGCCGACCAGCAATACCCGGCTGGCGAGCAGCTTCTGCTGCCCGTCGATGGCGATATCCTCCAGCAGGATCTGGCGGCTGTAGCGCATAAAGTCACGGTCATTCATCGCCCGCCCCCGCCAGTTGCAGTAGCTGTGCCGTTGCCGCCTGCCAGTCATCGGCCTGAGTGATAGCGCTCACCACCGCAATGCTGCCCACGCCGGTCGCCAGCACCGCCGCGGCGCGTTCGAGACTGATACCACCGATGGCGACGGTAGGGTAATCCGCAAGCCGTTCGATATGGCGGGCCAGCTGCTCCAGCCCCTGAGGGGCGGAAGGCATCTGCTTGGTTTGGGTCGGGAAAACGTGCCCGAGGGCGATGTAGGACGGACGCGCCGCCAGCGCCACGTCGATCTCCATGTCGTCGTGGGTTGAGACGCCGAGGCGTAACCCGGCAGCACGAATGGCCGCAAGATCGGTGGTCTCCAGGTCTTCCTGGCCGAGATGCACGCCATAAGCCTGATGTTTAATCGCCAGCCGCCAGTAATCATTGATAAACAGGCGGGCGTCGTAGCGACGCCCCAGGGCAATGGCCGCCACGATATCGGCCTCGACCTCGTCATCCTGCTTATCTTTGATGCGCAGCTGGATCGTTTTTACGCCCGCGGCAAGCAGACGCTCAATCCAGGCCACGCTGTCGACCACCGGATAGAGCCCAAGACGAAAGGGTACCGGCGGGAAGTTGGGTTGATACATTACGCCTCCTCTTTTTTGAGGTAGATCACGCCGCCCTTGGCGCGGAAGGTTTCCGACATGTCGGCCATCCCCACTTCAATGGTCTGCGCCGCGGCGTAGTCGCGTACCTCCTGGCTGATTTTCATCGAGCAGAATTTTGGCCCGCACATGGAGCAGAAGTGCGCCACTTTGCCGGATTCCTGAGGCAGGGTTTCGTCGTGATAGGCGCGGGCGGTGAAGGGGTCGAGGGCGAGGTTGAACTGATCTTCCCAGCGGAATTCAAAGCGTGCTTTCGACATGGCGTTATCGCGGATCTGCGCCCCCCGGGTGACCCTTCGCCAGGTCGGCGGCATGGGCGGCGATCTTGTAGGTGATCAGCCCCTGCTTCACGTCCTCTTTGTTTGGCAGGCCGAGGTGCTCTTTCGGCGTGACGTAGCAGAGCATGGCGCAGCCAAACCAGCCGATCATCGCTGCACCAATTCCGGAGGTGAAGTGGTCATAGCCCGGCGCGATGTCGGTGGTCAACGGCCCCAGGGTGTAGAACGGCGCTTCGTGGCAGTGCTCCAGCTCTTCGGTCATATTGCGGCGGATCATCTGCATCGGCACGTGGCCCGGGCCCTCAATCATCACCTGCACGTCATACTCCCAGGCAATTTTGGTCAGCTCGCCCAGGGTGTGGAGTTCGGCAAACTGCGCTTCGTCGTTGGCATCGCGAATGGAGCCCGGACGCAGGCCATCGCCCAGCGACAGCGACACGTCGTACGCGGCGCAGATTTCGCAGATCTCGCGGAAGTGCTCATACAGGAAGTTCTCCTGATGATGGGACAGGCACCATTTCGCCATGATCGAACCGCCGCGGGAGACGATGCCGGTCAGGCGTTTAGCGGTCATCGGCACGTAGCGCAGCAGCACGCCTGCGTGGATGGTGAAGTAATCCACGCCCTGCTCGGCCTGCTCCAGCAGCGTATCGCGGAAGGCTTCCCAGGTGAGATCTTCCGCGATGCCGTTAACCTTCTCCAGCGCCTGGTAGATGGGCACCGTACCAATCGGCACCGGGCTGTTACGCAGGATCCATTCGCGGGTTTCGTGAATATAGCGGCCGGTGGAGAGATCCATCACCGTGTCGGCACCCCAGCGGGTGGACCAGACCAGCTTCTCCACCTCTTCCTCGATGGAGGAGGTGACCGCCGAGTTACCGATGTTGGCATTCACCTTCACCAGGAAGTTACGCCCGATGATCATCGGCTCTGATTCCGGGTGGTTGATGTTGGCCGGGATAATGGCACGGCCCGCGGCCACTTCGTCACGCACAAATTCCGGGGTGATGTTCTCCGGCAGGCGGGCGCCAAAGCCTTCGCCTGGATGCTGGTGGCGCAGCACTTCGCCACGAATGCGCTCGCGGCCCATATTTTCGCGGATGGCGATAAACTCCATCTCCGGCGTCACTATCCCCTGGCGGGCGTAGTGCAGCTGGGTCACGCATTTACCCGCTCGTGCACGCTTCGGCGTGAGCAGCCCGGTGAAGCGCAGCTCGTCCAGACCGTCATCGGCCAGGCGCTCCCGGGTGTAAGCCGAGCTTTGCTCGTTCAGGGCTTCGCTGTCGTTACGGGCTTCTATCCATGGCAGGCGCAGCTTGGCCAGCCCCTGCTGGACATTAATCGCCACATCCGGATCGCCGTACGGGCCGGAGGTGTCGTAGACCGGGACCGCTTCGTTCTCTTCAAACTGCGGATTCTCTTTGCTGCCGCCGATCAAGGTCGGGCTGAGCTGGATCTCGCGCATCGGCACGCGGATATCCTCCTGCGAACCGGTCAGATAGATGCGTTTCGAGTTCGGGAAAGCGGTGCCTTCCAGAGTGTCGATAAAGTGTTGGGCGTGTGCGCGCTGTTCGCGGCGGGTCATTTTTGTGGCAGACATAGCTCGTTCCAGTAAGTGCAGGAAGTGGCTTGTCAGACGACGGATGAAGCAAGAGAGGATCGCCCGGGGGCGATGCAATATGTTGACTCTTGTTCCCTTCGCAGGTCTTAACCTGATCAGGTTCCGCGGATCCCGAATTAACGGTCTCAGCCCGGCTTTCGCACTGGGCACTCCGACAAGAATAAGCTCCCCTACAGCGGGAGCAGTGAATGTAAACTACGCGTTAACGAGGAATAACTCAAGCCGGTCGGGCGACGTTATCTTCGTTGCTCGCTTTCAGATTGTGATCCAACGCAAGGGCGATCAGGTTGTCTTCCAGCGTAAAGCGCTGCTCCAGCGCCTCGCCGATATCGGAAAGCGCCTGCTGAAATTCCAGGTAGTTATCCTGATCGATGGCGTTTTCCAGCGTGGAGTCGTAGTAATCCATGATTTGCTGGGTATTGGCTTCCAGTAGGGGATAGAGTTTGGTTGCCGCTAAATACGGACTCTTACCTTCCATTTCACGGATAAAGCGTTCATAAATATTGAAATGACCGTTGGAAAGGTAGTCGACCAGGCTCTGACAGAAATCGTCCAGCGCTTTTTCGTTCAGGCGCATATAGGACTCTTTGCCAGGCTTAATGCCAACGAGATTGTAGTAGGCAACAAGCAGATGTTTCCGCACGTGCAGCCAGCGATCGACCAGTTTGTTACTTCCGCCAACGCGCTCTGTCAGGTTTTCTAGCTGGTTTAGCATGTTTGACTCCGCAAGGTTAAGATTAAAAGCTGCCCACCCAAAATGTAATAGTATTGTTACCAACATGCCTGTGAAGCAAAGGTAGTGCAATAGATATGGATCGTATAATTGAAAAATCGGATCGTGGCTGGTGGTTAGTCAGTCATGAACAAAAATTATGGTTGCCCGGCGGTGAATTACCATACGGCGAGGCCGGAAATTTCGATCTTGCGGGACAGCCCGCACTAAATATTGGCGAGTGGAAGGGCGATTCTGTGTGGTTGATCCAACAAAATCGCCGTCACGATATGGGATCGGTGCGTCAGGTGCTCGATCTTGATGTCGGCTTGTTCCAGCTGGCAGGTCGTGCTGTGCAGTTGGCCGAGTTTTATCGCTCGCATAAGTTCTGCGGCTACTGTGGCCACACCATGCACCCAAGCAAAACCGAGTGGGCGATGCTCTGCAGCCACTGCCGGGAACGCTATTACCCGCAAATCGCGCCGTGCATCATCGTCGCCATCCGCCGGGATGATTCCATTTTGCTGGCGCAGCACACCCGTCATCGCAACGGCGTGCATACCGTGCTGGCCGGGTTTGTCGAAGTGGGCGAAACCCTGGAGCAGGCGGTCGCACGGGAAGTGATGGAGGAGAGCGGTATCAAGGTGAAGAACCTGCGCTATGTCACCTCACAGCCGTGGCCATTCCCACAGTCGCTGATGACCGCCTTTATGGCCGAGTACGACAGCGGTGAGATCGTCATCGACCCGAAAGAACTGCTGTCAGCCGACTGGTATCGCTACGACGATTTACCGCTGTTACCACCGCCGGGCACCGTGGCCCGCCGGCTGATAGAAGATACGGTGGCAATGTGTCGGGCCGACTATGAATGACGTGGTACACTGGGGATAAGACGCTTAAGGAACTGCAAAAATGACCGAACTGAAGAACGATCGTTATCTGCGTGCGCTGCTGCGCCAACCCGTTGATTTCACCCCGGTATGGATGATGCGCCAGGCGGGCCGCTATTTGCCGGAATACAAAGCCACGCGCGCGCAGGCGGGCGATTTTATGTCGCTGTGCAAAAACGCGGAGCTGGCCTGCGAAGTGACCCTTCAGCCGCTGCGCCGCTATCCGCTGGACGCGGCGATCCTCTTCTCCGATATCCTGACTATCCCCGATGCGATGGGGCTTGGCCTGTACTTTGAAACTGGCGAAGGCCCACGCTTTAGCTCGCCGATTAAGAGTAAAGCGGACATCGATAACCTGCCAATCCCGGACCCGGAGCAGGAGCTCGGTTATGTGATGAATGCGGTGCGCACCATTCGCCGCGAGCTGAAAGGCGAAGTGCCGCTGATCGGCTTCTCCGGCAGCCCGTGGACGCTGGCGACCTACATGGTCGAAGGCGGCAGCAGTAAGGCCTTCACCCTAATCAAAAAGATGATGTACGCCGATCCGCTGGCGCTGCATGCTCTGCTGGATAAGCTGGCGAAAAGCGTCACCCTGTACCTGAACGCCCAGATCAAAGCGGGCGCTCAGTCGGTGATGATCTTCGATACCTGGGGTGGGGTGCTGACGGGCCGCGATTATCAGCAGTTCTCGCTCTACTACATGCATAAAATCGTCGATGGTCTGCTGCGTGAAAACGAAGGCCGTCGCGTGCCGGTGACCCTGTTCACCAAAGGCGGTGGGCAGTGGCTGGAAGCCCTGGCGGAGACCGGCTGTGATGCGCTGGGCCTTGACTGGACTACCGATATTGCCGACGCGCGCCGTCGCGTTGGGGACAAAGTCGCCCTGCAGGGCAACATGGATCCGTCTATGCTGTATGCTCCGGCCGCCCGTATTGAAGAAGAAGTCGCGACCATTCTGGCGGGCTTCGGTCAGGGCGAAGGCCATGTGTTTAACCTGGGGCACGGTATTCATCAGGATGTACCGCCAGAACATGCAGGCGTGTTTGTGGAGGCGGTGCACCGACTTTCTGCCCAGTATCACCTGTAAGGAGTCGTTATGGATCTTGCGTCACTTCGCGCTCAACAACTTAAACTTGCTGCGTCGGTATCCCGTGAAGACCGGCTGGATAAAGACCCTCCCGCGCTGATTGCCGGGGCAGATGTCGGGTTTGAGCAGGGCGGTGAGGTGACGCGGGCGGCGATAGTCCTGCTGACCTGGCCCGAACTGGAGCTGGTCGAGTATCAGGTGGCGCGCATCGCCACCACCATGCCTTACATCCCCGGATTCCTCTCTTTCCGTGAATATCCCGCGCTGCTGGCCGCGTGGGATCAGCTTTCGCGAAGACCCGACCTGATGTTTGTCGATGGCCACGGGATCTCCCATCCGCGCCGTCTCGGTGTCGCCAGCCATTTTGGTATGCTGGTGGATGTTCCGACTATCGGGGTAGCGAAAAAGCGCCTCTGCGGTAAGTTTGAACCCCTGTCTGCCGAACCCGGCGCGCTGGCACCCTTGATGGACAAAGGCGAACAGCTGGCGTGGGTCTGGCGCAGCAAGGCGCGCTGCAATCCGCTATTCATCGCCACCGGCCATCGCGTCAGTACTGACACCGCGCTGGCGTGGGTTCAGCGCTGCATGAAGGGTTATCGATTACCGGAGCCGACCCGCTGGGCCGATGCGGTGGCTTCCGGGCGTCCCGCTTTTGTTCGTTGGCAGGAAATTCAGCGCTGATTCAGGTAAACTGCGGCTAATTTTCGATTCGAGACTTCATCATGTTACAAAACCCGATCCACCTGCGCCTCGAGAAGCTGGAAAGCTGGCAGCATGTCACCTTTATGGCCTGCCTGTGCGAACGCATGTACCCGAACTACGCCATGTTCTGCAAGCAGACTGAATTTGGTGACGGCCAGCTGTATCGCCGTATTCTCGATCTGGTGTGGGAGACGCTGACGGTCAAAGATGCGAAGGTGAACTTCGATTCTCAGCTCGATAAGCTGGAAGAGGCGATCCCCGTTGCCGATGACTATGATGTCTATGGTGTCTATCCGGCAATTGATGCCTGCGTGGCATTAAGTGAACTGATTCACTCGCGCCTGAGTGGCGAAACTCTGGAACATGCCATCGAAGTCAGTAAGGCCTCAATCACTTCCGTAGCGATGCTGGAGATGACCCAGGCTGGTCGTGAAATGACCGATGAAGAGCTCCGTTTAAACCCGGCGGTTGAGCAGGAATGGGACATCCAGTGGGAAATATTCCGTTTGCTGGCAGAGTGCGAAGAACGCGATATCGAGCTGATTAAAGGTCTGCGTGCAGACTTGCGTGAGGCAGGCGAGAGTAACATTGGTATAAATCTTCACCAGTGAAACAATAAAACGTGATTTTACGCCTGTTTTGTCATACCTGTACTCTTCCCTTTCGCCCCCCCGTCTGGTCTACATTTGGGGGGGCGAAAAAAAGTGGCTATCGGTGCGTGTATGCAGGAGAGTGCTTTTTTTGGCATTTTCGTCGCACTCGATGCTTAGCAAGCGATAAACACATTGAAAGGATAACTTATGAACAAGACTCAACTGATTGATGTAATTGCGGACAAGGCTGATCTGTCTAAAGTACAGGCTAAAGCTGCTCTGGAATCCACCCTGGCTGCTATTACTGAGTCTCTGAAAGAAGGCGATGCTGTACAACTGGTAGGTTTCGGTACCTTCAAAGTGAACCACCGCGCTGAGCGTACTGGCCGCAACCCGCAGACCGGTAACGAAATCAAAATCGCTGCAGCTAACGTGCCAGCATTTGTTTCTGGCAAAGCACTGAAAGACGCAGTTAAGTAAGCCGCGTAGCAGTGAACAGTTTTATCGAGGGGGCGGTTTCGCCCCTTTTGTCTGTCTGGCGCCAGGCAATGGCGCTGGCAGGCATACTCTTGCTGTCCGCCTGCAGCCATGACTCTTCTCTGCCGCCTTTTACCGCCAGCGGTTACGCTGACGATCAGGGTGCGGTACGTATCTGGCGTAAAGACACGGACGATGAAGTCCATCTGCTCTCCGCTTTCAGTCCCTGGCATAGCGGCAGTACCACCACCAGTGAATATCGCTGGCAGGGTGATACGCTGGCCTTTATTGACGTGAACATCTACAGCAAGGTGCCCGAGCATGTGCGGGTGCGTTTTGACGACCACGGTGAGCTGAGCTTTATGCAGCGCGAAATCGGCGGTCTTAAGCAGCAACTCTCCACCGATCAAATTGACCTCTACCGCTACCGTGCCGACCAGGTGCGTCAGACCAGCGACGCGCTGCGACAGGGACGGGTAGTGCTGCATCAGGGGCGCTGGCATGCCGACGGCACCGTGACCACCTGCGAAGGCCAGACCCTGAAACCGGATCTTGATAGCTGGGCGACGGAACATATCGGACGGCGTCAGAGCCATTCCTCCATGGAAGTCAGCGTGGCGTGGCTGGAAGCGCCGGAAGGGTCACAGCTGCTGCTGGTGGCGAACGAAGATTTCTGTACCTGGCAGCCAACCGAGAAGAGTTTTTAAATCCCCTCTCCCTGGAGGGAGAGGGTCAGGTTGAGGGAAAAATTACTCCCCTTGCTCCCGCGCAATGGCACGATAGCCAATATCGTTACGGCTGAAGCTACCGTTCCAGCGAATATCCGCCATCAGGGCATAGGCGCGCTGCTGCGCTTGTGCGACGGTATGACCCAGCGCGGTGGCGCACAGAACGCGGCCACCGTTGGTCAGCACGCGATCGTCCTCAGACAGCGTCGTGCCGGCATGAAACACCTTCGCGCCTTCCACCTGCTCCAGCGGCAGACCGTGGATCTCATCCCCGGTGCTGTAGTTGCCAGGGTAGCCACCCGCAGCAATCACCACGCCCAGCGACGCACGCTCGTCCCACTCGGAGGTTTTCGTGTCCAGCTTGCCTTCGCAGGCTGCCAGGCACAGATCCACCAGATCGGATTTCATGCGCAGCATGATCGGCTGAGTTTCCGGATCGCCAAAGCGGCAGTTGAACTCAATCACCTTCGGGTTGCCCTGCTTGTCGATCATCAGGCCAGCGTAGAGGAAACCGGTGTAGGTATTGCCTTCCGCCGCCATGCCTTTAACGGTTGGCCAGATGATGCGGTCCATGGTGCGCTGGTGGACTTCATCAGTTACTACCGGCGCAGGAGAGTAGGCACCCATCCCCCCCGGTGTTCGGGCCGGTATCCGCATCGCCAACGCGCTTGTGATCCTGGCTGGTGGCCATCGGCAGCACATGCTCGCCGTCGACCATCACGATAAAGCTCGCCTCTTCACCGTCGAGGAACTCCTCGATCACGATACGGTGGCCCGCGTCGCCAAAAGCGTTACCCGCCAGCATATCCTGGACCGCGGCTTCAGCCTCTTCGAGGGTCATCGCCACGATCACGCCTTTACCGGCGGCCAGGCCGTCGGCCTTGATGACAATCGGCGCGCCTTTCTCACGCAGATACGCAAGGGCTGGCTCCACTTCGGTGAAGTTCTGATACTCCGCGGTCGGGATGTTATGACGCGCGAGAAAATCTTTAGTGAAGGCTTTAGAGCCTTCCAGTTGGGCGGCACCTTCGGTCGGGCCAAAGATGGTCAGGCCCGCCGCGCGGAACGCATCCACCACGCCAATCACCAGCGGTGCTTCCGGGCCGACGATGGTCAGATCGATCTTCTCGTTCTGGGCAAAGCTCAGCAGCGCCGGGATATCGGTCACGCCGATGGCGACGTTCTGCAGAGCAGGTTCCAAAGCAGTACCGGCGTTACCCGGTGCCACGAAGACGGTGTTCACCTGCGGAGACTGCGCCGCTTTCCACGCCAGGGCGTGCTCGCGCCCGCCGTTACCAATCACTAATACTTTCATTCTCTGCTCCGGGGATTAATGGCGGAAATGACGCATGTCGGTGAAGATCATCGCGATGCCGTGTTCATCGGCAGCGGCAATGACTTCATCATCACGGATAGAACCGCCAGGCTGGATCACGCAGGTAATGCCCACAGCCGCAGCCGCATCGATACCGTCACGGAACGGGAAGAAGGCGTCAGAGGCCATGGCGGAGCCTTTCACTTCCAGACCTTCGTCGCCTGCCTTGATACCGGCAATTTTCGCAGAGTAGACGCGGCTCATCTGGCCTGCACCTATCCCGATGGTCATGTTCTCTTTCGCATAGACGATGGCATTGGATTTCACGAACTTCGCCACCTTCCAGCAGAACAGCGCATCACGCAGTTCCTGTTCGGTCGGCTGACGTTTGCTGACCACGCGCAGGTCGGCTTCTGTCACCATACCCAGGTCACGATCCTGTACCAGCAGACCGCCGTTCACACGCTTGAAGTCCAGGCCCGGAACGCGTTCCGCCCACTGGCCACAGGTCAGCACGCGCACGTTCTGTTTTGCGGCAGTGATTTTCAGGGCTTCTTCAGTGGCAGAAGGGGCGATGATCACTTCAACAAACTGGCGGGAGATGATCGCCTGAGCGGTTTCGGCATCCAGTTCGCGGTTGAAAGCGATAATGCCGCCGAACGCAGAGGTCGGGTCGGTTTTGTACGCGCGATCGTAAGCATCCAGAATCGAGGTGCTGACCGCTACGCCGCATGGGTTGGCGTGCTTGACGATCACGCAGGCTGGCTCGCTGAACTCCTTCACGCACTCCAGCGCCGCGTCGGTGTCTGCGATGTTGTTATAGGAGAGTGCTTTGCCCTGAACCTGCTGTGCGGTGGCAACAGAGGCTTCTTTTACCTCTTCTTCTATATAGAAGGCAGCCTGCTGGTGGCTGTTCTCACCGTAGCGCATATCCTGCTTCTTAATGAAGTTCAGGTTTAAGGTGCGAGAGAAACGGCCGGAAGGTTCGTTGCTTTCGCCGTGATAGGCTGGCACCAGGCTACCGAAGTAGTTGGCAATCATGCTGTCGTAGGCGGCGGTATGTTCGAACGCTTTAATGGCGAGGTCGAAACGGGTCTCGAGATTCAGTGAGCCTTCGTTGGCGTCCATCTCTTTAATAATGGCGTCGTAGTCGCTGCTCTTCACTACGATGGCGACATCTTTATGGTTCTTGGCGGCGGAGCGCACCATGGTCGGGCCGCCGATATCGATATTCTCTACCGCATCTTCCAGGGAGCAGCCTTCACGGGCAACGGTCTGGGCGAACGGGTAGAGGTTAACGACAACCATATCGATCGGTGCGATCCCGTGCTGATCCATAATGCCGTCGTCCTGACCGCGACGACCCAGAATGCCGCCGTGAACTTTCGGGTGCAGGGTTTTGACGCGTCCATCCATCATTTCCGGGAAACCGGTGTAATCGGACACTTCGGTTACCGGCAGGCCTTTATCTGCTAACAGGCGGGCAGTACCGCCAGTGGACAGCAGCTCCACACCACGTGCAGAAAGTGCCTGAGCGAATTCGACGATACCGGCTTTATCAGAAACACTGAGCAGAGCGCGGCGGACTGGACGACGTTGTTGCATGGTAAATCCCCTGGATTTGACGATTACAGAGAGCGTTAGGTGAATTTTCCACATAAAAACTCAACTAACACACCTGGTGGGGGCGCTTTATTTAGCGCGAGCATTTTAACGAAAACGTTTGCGCAACGCTCGCACATTTTCACTTTTTCGTCGCATTGTGGATAAGTCTGTGTGTAATCAGGTATAAAGCGGGGTTTTGCTGGGGAATGCAGCAGTCAGTCATTTTTCTGTCATTTAAGGGTTGCGGCTCCGGGAGAACTCCCTATAATGCGCCTCCATCGACACGGCAGATGTGAATCACTTCACACAAACAGCCGGGCCGGTTGAAGAGAAAAGCGTGAAATAATCGCTTGACTCTGAAAGAGGAAAGCGTAATATACGCCACCTCGCAACGGTGAGCGAAAGCCGCGTTGCACTGCTCTTTAACAATTTATCAGACAATCTGTGTGGGCACTCAAAGTGACATGGATTCTTAATGTCTTCGGACAATAAATGAATACCAAAGTCTCTGAGTGAACATACGTAATTCATTACGAAGTTTAATTCACGAGCATCAAACTTAAATTGAAGAGTTTGATCATGGCTCAGATTGAACGCTGGCGGCAGGCCTAACACATGCAAGTCGAGCGGCAGCGGAAAGTAGCTTGCTACTTTGCCGGCGAGCGGCGGACGGGTGAGTAATGTCTGGGAAACTGCCTGATGGAGGGGGATAACTACTGGAAACGGTAGCTAATACCGCATAACGTCGCAAGACCAAAGAGGGGGACCTTAGGGCCTCTTGCCATCAGATGTGCCCAGATGGGATTAGCTAGTAGGTGGGGTAACGGCTCACCTAGGCGACGATCCCTAGCTGGTCTGAGAGGATGACCAGCCACACTGGAACTGAGACACGGTCCAGACTCCTACGGGAGGCAGCAGTGGGGAATATTGCACAATGGGCGCAAGCCTGATGCAGCCATGCCGCGTGTATGAAGAAGGCCTTCGGGTTGTAAAGTACTTTCAGCGGGGAGGAAGGCGATAAGGTTAATAACCTTGTCGATTGACGTTACCCGCAGAAGAAGCACCGGCTAACTCCGTGCCAGCAGCCGCGGTAATACGGAGGGTGCAAGCGTTAATCGGAATTACTGGGCGTAAAGCGCACGCAGGCGGTCTGTCAAGTCGGATGTGAAATCCCCGGGCTCAACCTGGGAACTGCATTCGAAACTGGCAGGCTAGAGTCTTGTAGAGGGGGGGTAGAATTCCAGGTGTAGCGGTGAAATGCGTAGAGATCTGGAGGAATACCGGTGGCGAAGGCGGCCCCCCTGGACAAAGACTGACGCTCAGGTGCGAAAGCGTGGGGAGCAAACAGGATTAGATACCCTGGTAGTCCACGCCGTAAACGATGTCGACTTGGAGGTTGTTCCCTTGAGGAGTGGCTTCCGGAGCTAACGCGTTAAGTCGACCGCCTGGGGAGTACGGCCGCAAGGTTAAAACTCAAATGAATTGACGGGGGCCCGCACAAGCGGTGGAGCATGTGGTTTAATTCGATGCAACGCGAAGAACCTTACCTACTCTTGACATCCAGAGAACTTAGCAGAGATGCTTTGGTGCCTTCGGGAACTCTGAGACAGGTGCTGCATGGCTGTCGTCAGCTCGTGTTGTGAAATGTTGGGTTAAGTCCCGCAACGAGCGCAACCCTTATCCTTTGTTGCCAGCGGTTAGGCCGGGAACTCAAAGGAGACTGCCAGTGATAAACTGGAGGAAGGTGGGGATGACGTCAAGTCATCATGGCCCTTACGAGTAGGGCTACACACGTGCTACAATGGCGCATACAAAGAGAAGCGACCTCGCGAGAGCAAGCGGACCTCATAAAGTGCGTCGTAGTCCGGATTGGAGTCTGCAACTCGACTCCATGAAGTCGGAATCGCTAGTAATCGTAGATCAGAATGCTACGGTGAATACGTTCCCGGGCCTTGTACACACCGCCCGTCACACCATGGGAGTGGGTTGCAAAAGAAGTAGGTAGCTTAACCTTCGGGAGGGCGCTTACCACTTTGTGATTCATGACTGGGGTGAAGTCGTAACAAGGTAACCGTAGGGGAACCTGCGGTTGGATCACCTCCTTACCTTAAAGAACCTGCCTTTGCAGTGCTCACACAGATTGTCTGATGAAAAGTAAAAAGCAAGGCGTCTTGCCGAAGCAGACTTTAGTGTCCCCTTCGTCTAGAGGCCCAGGACACCGCCCTTTCACGGCGGTAACAGGGGTTCGAATCCCCTAGGGGACGCCACTTGCTGGTTTGTGAGTGAAAGTCACCTGCCTTTATATCTCAAAACTAACTCAGTGAGTTACGTTTGAGATATTTGCTCTTTAAAAATCTGGATCAAGCTGAAAATTGAAACGACACGCCGTGTCTGTTCTCCGTAATAAGAGCAGATAAGCGGTGTGTTGGAGTCTCTCAAATTTTCGCAATCAGAAGTGAAACATCTTCGGGTTGTGAGGTTAAGCGACCAAGCGTACACGGTGGATGCCTAGGCAGTCAGAGGCGATGAAGGACGTGCTAATCTGCGATAAGCGTCGGTAAGGTGATATGAACCGTTATAACCGACGATTTCCGAATGGGGAAACCCAGTGCAATCCGTTGCACTATCGTTAAGTGAATACATAGCTTAACGAAGCGAACCAGGGGAACTGAAACATCTAAGTACCCTGAGGAAAAGAAATCAACCGAGATTCCCCCAGTAGCGGCGAGCGAACGGGGAACAGCCCAGAGTCTGAATCAGCATGTGTGTCAGTGGAAGCGTCTGGAAAGTCGCAGGGTACAGGGTGATACTCCCGTACACGAAGATACACCTGCTGTGAACTCGAAGAGTAGGGCGGGACACGTGGTATCCTGTCTGAATATGGGGGGGACCATCCTCCAAGGCTAAATACTCCTGACTGACCGATAGTGAACCAGTACCGTGAGGGAAAGGCGAAAAGAACCCCGGCGAGGGGAGTGAAAAAGAACCTGAAACCGTGTACGTACAAGCAGTGGGAGCACCTTCGTGGTGTGACTGCGTACCTTTTGTATAATGGGTCAGCGACTTATATTCTGTAGCAAGGTTAACCGTATAGGGGAGCCGAAGGGAAACCGAGTCTTAACTGGGCGTTAAGTTGCAGGGTATAGACCCGAAACCCGGTGATCTAGCCATGGGCAGGTTGAAGGTTGGGTAACACTAACTGGAGGACCGAACCGACTAATGTTGAAAAATTAGCGGATGACTTGTGGCTGGGGGTGAAAGGCCAATCAAACCGGGAGATAGCTGGTTCTCCCCGAAAGCTATTTAGGTAGCGCCTCGTGAATTCATCTCCGGGGGTAGAGCACTGTTTCGGCTAGGGGGCCATCCCGGCTTACCAACCCGATGCAAACTGCGAATACCGGAGAATGTTATCACGGGAGACACACGGCGGGTGCTAACGTCCGTCGTGAAGAGGGAAACAACCCAGACCGCCAGCTAAGGTCCCAAAGTCATGGTTAAGTGGGAAACGATGTGGGAAGGCACAGACAGCCAGGATGTTGGCTTAGAAGCAGCCATCATTTAAAGAAAGCGTAATAGCTCACTGGTCGAGTCGGCCTGCGCGGAAGATGTAACGGGGCTAAACCATGCACCGAAGCTGCGGCAGCGACACTATGTGTTGTTGGGTAGGGGAGCGTTCTGTAAGCCGTCGAAGGTGGACTGTGAGGTCTGCTGGAGGTATCAGAAGTGCGAATGCTGACATAAGTAACGATAAAGCGGGTGAAAAGCCCGCTCGCCGGAAGACCAAGGGTTCCTGTCCAACGTTAATCGGGGCAGGGTGAGTCGACCCCTAAGGCGAGGCCGAAAGGCGTAGTCGATGGGAAACAGGTTAATATTCCTGTACTCGGTGTTACTGCGAAGGGGGGACGGAGAAGGCTATGTTGGCCGGGCGACGGTTGTCCCGGTTTAAGCATGTAGGCGGAGGTTCCAGGTAAATCCGGTACCTTTTCAACGCTGAGGTGTGATGACGAGGCACTACGGTGCTGAAGCAACAAATGCCCTGCTTCCAGGAAAAGCCTCTAAGCATCAGGTAACATCAAATCGTACCCCAAACCGACACAGGTGGTCAGGTAGAGAATACCAAGGCGCTTGAGAGAACTCGGGTGAAGGAACTAGGCAAAATGGTGCCGTAACTTCGGGAGAAGGCACGCTGATATGTAGGTGAAGCCCCTGCGGGTGGAGCTGAAATCAGTCGAAGATACCAGCTGGCTGCAACTGTTTATTAAAAACACAGCACTGTGCAAACACGAAAGTGGACGTATACGGTGTGACGCCTGCCCGGTGCCGGAAGGTTAATTGATGGGGTTAGCGGCAACGCGAAGCTCTTGATCGAAGCCCCGGTAAACGGCGGCCGTAACTATAACGGTCCTAAGGTAGCGAAATTCCTTGTCGGGTAAGTTCCGACCTGCACGAATGGCGTAATGATGGCCAGGCTGTCTCCACCCGAGACTCAGTGAAATTGAAATCGCTGTGAAGATGCAGTGTACCCGCGGCAAGACGGAAAGACCCCGTGAACCTTTACTATAGCTTGACACTGAACACTGGTCCTTGATGTGTAGGATAGGTGGGAGGCTTTGAAGCGTGGACGCCAGTCTGCGTGGAGCCAACCTTGAAATACCACCCTTTAATGGCTGGTGTTCTAACGTGGACCCGTTACCCGGGTTGCGGACAGTGTCTGGTGGGTAGTTTGACTGGGGCGGTCTCCTCCTAAAGAGTAACGGAGGAGCACGAAGGTTAGCTAATCCTGGTCGGACATCAGGAGGTTAGTGCAATGGCATAAGCTAGCTTGACTGCGAGAGTGACGGCTCGAGCAGGTGCGAAAGCAGGTCATAGTGATCCGGTGGTTCTGTATGGAAGGGCCATCGCTCAACGGATAAAAGGTACTCCGGGGATAACAGGCTGATACCGCCCAAGAGTTCATATCGACGGCGGTGTTTGGCACCTCGATGTCGGCTCATCACATCCTGGGGCTGAAGTAGGTCCCAAGGGTACGGCTGTTCGCCGTTTAAAGTGGTACGCGAGCTGGGTTTAGAACGTCGTGAGACAGTTCGGTCCCTATCTGCCGTGGGCGCTGGAGAATTGAGGGGGGGCTGCTCCTAGTACGAGAGGACCGGAGTGGACGCATCACTGGTGTTCGGGTTGTCATGCCAATGGCACTGCCCGGTAGCTAAATGCGGAAGAGATAAGTGCTGAAAGCATCTAAGCACGAAACTTGCCCCGAGATGAGTTCTCCCTGAGCCTTTAAGGCTCCTGAAGGAACGTTGAAGACGACGACGTTGATAGGTCGGGTGTGTAAGCGCAGCGATGCGTTGAGCTAACCGATACTAATGAACCGTGAGGCTTAACCTTACAACGCCGAAGCTGTTTCGGCGGATTTGAGACGATTTTCAGCTGATACAGATTAATCAGGCCGCACAAGCGCCCTGATAAACAGAATTTGCCTGGCGGCTGTAGCGCGGTGGTCCCACCTGACCCCATGCCGAACTCAGAAGTGAAACGCCGTAGCGCCGATGGTAGTGTGGGGTCTCCCCATGCGAGAGTAGGGAACTGCCAGGCATCAATTAAGGAAACCCCGTACCGCAAGGTACGGGGTTTTTTTGCGTTAGGGAAAACAGCGCCAGCCCTGGCAACCCCCCTTTCTTGAAACTTTCTCACCTTTCACATGCAGACTCGACATTTGCTGCATTCCTGGTTATTGTCAGCTATCTGGATGTCTAAACGTTTATACGTATGCTGTGAGGATTTAAGGTTATGCCGATTCGGGTGCAGGACGAGCTACCAGCCGTCAATTTCTTGCGTGAGGAAAATGTCTTTGTCATGAAGGCATCGCGCGCTACAGGTCAGGAAATTCGTCCTCTGAAGGTGCTTATCCTCAACCTGATGCCAAAGAAGATTGAGACGGAGAATCAGTTCCTCCGCTTGCTCTCAAACTCCCCGCTGCAGGTCGATATCCAGCTGCTGCGTATCGATGCGCGCGAGTCCCGCAACACGCCGTCAGAGCATCTCAATAACTTCTACTGTAACTTCGACGACATCCGCGACGAGAATTTTGATGGCCTGATCGTCACCGGTGCGCCGCTGGGCCTGGTTGAGTTCAACGACGTGGCCTACTGGCCGCAGATTAAGCAGGTGCTGGAGTGGGCCAAAGATCACGTCACCTCCACGCTGTTTGTCTGTTGGGCGGTACAGGCGGCCCTCAACATTCTTTACGGCATCCCTAAGCAAACCCGCAGTGAAAAACTTTCAGGCGTCTACGAACACCATATTCTGCACCCCCATGCACTGCTGACGCGGGGCTTTGATGACTCCTTCCTGGCGCCCCATTCACGCTATGCCGATTTCCCGGCGGCACTGATCCGTGACTACACCGATCTGGAGATCCTGGCTGAGAGCGAGGAGGGTGATGCCTACCTGTTCGCCAGCAAAGATAAGCGTATTGCTTTTGTCACCGGCCATCCGGAGTACGATCCCGATACTCTGGCGAGCGAATATTTCCGCGATGTGGAAGCGGGTTTGAACCCAGACGTGCCCTACAACTATTTCCCGCAAAACGATCCGCAGAACAAACCGCGGGCAACCTGGCGCAGCCATGGCAACCTGCTGTTTACTAACTGGCTCAACTACTACGTCTACCAGATCACGCCATACGATCTGCGCCACATGAATCCGACGCTGGAGTAATCCTCTGAGGATCGTGATCCTGTAGCGTTTCAGCTCTCCAGTTAAGGCACCTTCGGGTGCTTTTTTTATTTCCGAAATCTACTCCGTGTTATGAATTATTTTTAATCTGATAAATATCAATCTCTTAAATGCATTTAAATTTTAAAATGGAAATAGTTTTTGATTTTGCCATAAATCCAGATAGTCTTAATTTTGCTGAACGAAAACTACACAACGATCTTTCGTTCGCGTGGGGGAAATGAATTCGGATCAACGACGAGGAGCAGTGGAATGAATCAACAGGCAACCATTATCGATGAACTGGCCTTTAACCAACCGCATGGCGAGCAGGAGCAGCAGGTCCTGACCCCCGATGCCGTTGAGTTTCTTACCGAGCTGGTGACCCGCTTCACGCCAAAACGCAATAAGTTACTGGCCGCACGTATCCAGCAGCAGCAAGACATTGATAACGGAAAGCTGCCTGACTTTATTTCGGAAACTGCTTCCATTCGTGAAGGTGACTGGACGATCCGCGGCATTCCGCAGGATTTGCAGGACCGACGTGTCGAGATCACCGGGCCGGTAGAGCGCAAAATGGTAATCAATGCGCTGAATGCCAATGTGAAAGTCTTTATGGCGGATTTTGAAGATTCGCTGGCACCCAACTGGAACAAAGTGATCGAAGGCCAGATTAACCTGCGCGACGCGGTGAATGGCACCATCAGCCACACCAACGAAGCTGGCAAAATTTATCAGCTCAAGCCCAACCCGGCGGTGCTGGTCTGCCGCGTGCGCGGCCTGCATTTACCGGAAAAGCATGTTACCTGGAACGGGGAAGCGATCCCGGGCAGCCTGTTCGACTTTGCCCTCTACTTCTTCCATAACCATAAAAATCTGCTGGCAAAAGGCAGCGGCCCCTATTTCTACCTGCCGAAAACCCAGTCCTGGCAGGAAGCGGCCTGGTGGAGCGAGGTCTTCAGCTATGCCGAAGATCGTTTCGACCTGCCGCGCGGCACCATCAAAGCCACGCTGCTGATTGAAACCCTGCCGGCGGTGTTCCAGATGGATGAGATCCTGCATGCCCTGCGTGACCATATCGTTGGCCTGAACTGCGGCCGCTGGGATTACATTTTCAGCTATATCAAGACTCTGAAAAACCACCCCGATCGCGTCCTGCCGGATCGCCAGGTGGTGACCATGGATAAATCATTCCTGAATGCCTACTCGCGTCTGCTGATCAAAACCTGCCACAAGCGCGGCGCCTTCGCGATGGGCGGTATGGCGGCCTTTATTCCGAGCAAAGACAGCGAGCGTAACAATCAGGTGCTGAACAAGGTGAAGGCCGACAAAGAGCTGGAAGCCAGCAACGGTCATGACGGCACCTGGGTGGCGCATCCCGGGCTGGCCGATACCGCCATGGAGGTGTTCAACCGCATTCTGGGCGATAACAAAAATCAGCTGCACGTAACCCGCGAAGAGGATGCGCCAGTCACCGCCGCACAGCTGCTCGAGCCGTGCGAGGGCGAGCGCACCGAAGAGGGAATGCGTGCCAATATCCGCGTGGCGGTGCAGTACATCGAAGCGTGGATCTCCGGCAACGGCTGTGTGCCGATTTACGGTCTGATGGAGGATGCCGCCACCGCCGAGATCTCGCGTACCTCTATCTGGCAGTGGATCCACCATCAGAAGACCCTCAGCAACGGCAAACCGGTCACCAAAGCCCTGTTCCGCCAGATGCTGTCAGAAGAGATGCTGAACATTCAGGAAGAGCTGGGCGAGCACCGCTTCAGCAGCGGTCGCTTCGACGCCGCCGCACGCCTGATGGAGCAGATCACCACCTCAGATGAGCTCATCGACTTCCTGACGCTGCCTGGCTACCGCTTGCTGGCCTGATTTCACCACATAACAATAATGGAGCATCTGCACATGAAAACCCGTACCCAACAAATCGACGCATTACAGAACGAGTGGACTCAACCGCGCTGGGAAGGCATTGAACGCCCTTATAGCGCAGAGGAAGTGGTGAAGTTACGCGGCTCGGTCAATCCGGAGTGCACCCTGGCGCAGCTGGGAGCGGCAAAAATGTGGCGTCTGCTGCACGGTGAATCGAAAAAGGGCTATATCAACAGCCTCGGCGCGCTGACAGGTGGCCAGGCGTTACAGCAGGCGAAAGCGGGCATTGAAGCAGTCTACCTCTCGGGCTGGCAGGTCGCGGCGGATGCCAACCTGGCGTCCAGCATGTACCCGGACCAGTCCCTCTATCCGGCGAACTCTGTCCCGGCAGTGGTGGAGCGCATCAACAACACCTTCCGTCGGGCGGATCAGATCCAGTGGGCGTCCGGGATTGAGCCAAACGATCCGCGCTTTGTGGATTACTTCCTGCCGATCGTCGCCGATGCTGAAGCGGGGTTTGGCGGGGTGCTGAACGCCTTCGAGCTGATGAAATCGATGATTGAAGCCGGTGCAGCGGCCGTTCACTTCGAAGATCAGCTAGCCTCGGTGAAGAAGTGCGGACACATGGGCGGCAAAGTGCTGGTGCCAACGCAGGAGGCGATTCAGAAACTGGTGGCCGCCCGTCTGGCCGCTGACGTGCTGGGCGTCCCGACGCTGGTGATTGCCCGTACCGATGCCGATGCCGCGGACCTGATCACCTCCGATTGCGACCCTTACGACAGTCAGTTTATTACCGGGGAGCGGACCAGCGAAGGCTTCTATCGTACCCATGCCGGCATTGAACAGGCGATCAGCCGCGGTCTGGCCTACGCCCCTTATGCGGATCTGGTGTGGTGCGAGACCTCCACCCCGGACCTGGCCCTGGCTAAACGCTTTGCTGATGCCATCCATGCGAAATATCCGGGCAAACTGCTGGCCTATAACTGCTCACCATCCTTCAACTGGCAGAAAAACCTGGACGATAAAACCATCGCCAGCTTCCAGCAAGAGCTGTCGGACATGGGCTACAAGTATCAGTTCATCACCCTCGCGGGCATTCACAGCATGTGGTTCAACATGTTCGATCTGGCGCACGCCTACGCCCAGGGCGAGGGCATGAAGCACTACGTCGAGAAGGTCCAGCAGCCGGAGTTCGCAGCAAGCCAAAAGGGCTATACCTTTGCCTCGCATCAGCAGGAAGTGGGAACGGGCTACTTCGATAACGTCACCACCATCATTCAGGGCGGCGCCTCCTCCGTAACCGCGCTGACCGGGTCGACCGAAGAAGCACAGTTCTGATAACGGAAACGCCCGGTGGCGCTACGCTTACCGGGCCTACGGTTCCTTGGGAGAGGGTTAGGGTGAGGGGAAGCTATGTCGCGTGGCATGGAGTTACTGATTGCACAAACCATCCTGCAGGGCTTTGATGCCCAGTATGGCCGCTTTCTGGAGGTGACTGCCGGGGCGCAGCAGCGCTTTGAGCAGGCCGACTGGCACGCGGTGCAGCAGGCCATGAAGCAGCGTATCCACCTCTACGATCACCATGTGGGCCTGGTAGTGGAGCAACTGCGCTGCATCACCGGGCACACCAGTACCGATGCCGCGTTCTTACTGCGTGTGAAAGAGCATTACACCCATCTGCTGCCGGATTACCCTCGCTTTGAAATTGCGGAGAGCTTTTTCAACTCCGTCTACTGTCGGCTGTTTGACCACCGCTCCCTGTCACCGGAGCGGCTCTTTATTTTCAGCTCTCAGCCCGGACAACGTTTTCGCACCCTGTCGCGCCCGCTGGCGAAAGATTTCTTTCCCGACCAGGGCTGGGAGGCGCTGTTAACCAAGGTGTTAGCCGACCTTCCTCTGCGTCTGCCCTGGCAAAATCGCCCGCGTGATGTCGGGTATATCATCGCCCATCTGTCTGAAACGCTGGGTGCAGACAACCTGCGCAACTGCCATCTGCAGGTCGCTAACGAACTCTTTTATCGCAACAAAGCCGCCTGGCTGGTGGGCAAGCTGGTTACGCCGGACGCCACGCTGCCGTTTCTGCTGCCCATTCACCGCAGCGATGAAGGGGAGCTGGCGGTGGATACCTGCCTGACCACCAACGCCGAGGCCAGCATCGTTTTCGGTTTCGCCCGCTCCTATTTTATGGTTTATGCCCCGCAGCCGGGCGCGCTGGTGGAGTGGTTGCGGGAGATCCTGCCCGGTAAAACCACCGCCGAGCTCTATATGGCGATAGGGTGTCAGAAGCACGCCAAAACAGAGAGCTATCGGGAGTATCTGCACTATATCGCCCGTGCCGACGAGCAGTTTATCGAGGCGCCGGGCATTCGCGGTATGGTGATGCTGGTCTTCACCCTGCCGGGATTTGATCGGGTCTTTAAGGTGATTAAGGACAGGTTCGCCCCGCAAAAAGAGATGACTGCTGCTCACGTCCGTGCCTGCTATCAGCTGGTTAAGGAGCACGATCGCGTCGGGCGCATGGCGGATACCCAGGAGTTTGAGAACTTCGTACTGGATAAGCGGCAGATTGCGCCGGAACTGATGGCGCTGTTGCTCCAGGAGGCGCCGGGAAAAATCAGCGATCTGGGCGACCGGATTGCCATCAGCCACCTCTATATCGAACGGCGGATGGTGCCGCTCAATATCTGGCTGGAGCAGGCGGAGGGGCAGGCGCTGCACGACGCCATCGAAGAGTACGGCAACGCTATCCGTCAGCTGGCGGCGGCCAACATCTTTCCGGGCGATATGTTGTTTAAAAACTTCGGCGTCACCCGCCACGGGCGGGTGGTGTTCTACGATTACGACGAAATCTGCTACATGACGGAAGTGAATTTCCGTGAGATCCCGCCCCCGCGTTATCCGGAAGATGAACTCGCCAGCGAGCCCTGGTACAGCGTCTCACCGGGGGATGTCTTCCCGGAGGAGTTTCGTCACTGGCTCTGCGCCGACCCACGCATCGGGACGCTGTTTGAGGAGATGCATGCCGATCTGTTCCGCGCTGACTACTGGCGGAGCCTGCAGACGCGCATCCAGAACGGGCATGTGGAAGATGTATATGCTTACCGGCGTAAGCAGCGGTTTAGCGTGCGGTATGCTGCATAACGTGCGGTCTGGTGCCCTGACCCTCTCCCTCGGGGAGAGGGAACAAACACTAAAAACGGCAACAAGGTTGCCGTTTTGCATTTACCTCGCCGCCGGGCATTTAAGACTTAACGGATCCCACCATACGCCAGCGTCACCTCTTTCGCCGCCTTAATCACCAGCGCCCCCAGCTCGGTCACCCGGTCATCGGTCATTCGCGAGATCGGCCCGGAAATGGAGATGGCGGCAAAAGGCTCGCGGTGTTCGTCAAAAATACAGGCTGCCAGGCAGCGCAGACCGAGCGCATGCTCTTCGTCATCAAAGGAGTAGCCGCGCTTGCGCGTCAGGGCCAAATCCTCTTTCAGATGCACCGGTGAGACCAGCGTCGCATGAGTATAAGCGTGCAGCCCTTTACGGTGTAGCAGGCCCGTGACCTGCTCCTCGCTGAGCTGGGATAAAAACGCCTTCCCGGCCCCGGAGGCGTGCATCGGCAGCTTGCCGCCAATCGGCGCCGACATGCGCATCAGCTGAGTACACTGCACCTGGTCGATAATAATCGCCTGGTGATCGCTCTGGTCGAGCACCGCCAGGTTGACCGTCTCGCCGGAGTCCTCCATCAGCTTGCGCAGGATCGGGTGCACGATAGCGAGCAGGTTACGACTCTGTAAAAAGCTGCTGCCGACGATAAACGCATGGGCACCCACGGACCAGTGCCCCAGCTCGCCCACCTGACGGACAAAGCCCAGCTGCTGCATGGTGGTCAGCAGGCGATGGGTGGTGGAGTTCGGCAGGCCAGCCTGCTGGGCCAGCTCGGTCAGCGCCACGCTGCTGTGCGACTCGGCTATCCACTCCAGCAGTTTAAGGCCCCGCGTCAGGGACTGGACTTGTCCGCCCGCCGGGGCGGTTGCGGCGGCGGGTTTTCTGCCGCGTTTAGCGGGAACGGTGGCGACCATGACAGGCTCCTTTTTCTGTATCGTGGAAATCATTTTCGTTTTATTTGGCTGTTTTGCAACCGCTATCCTTACTGATCGGAGGAGTTATGGTGAACATGTCTCATGTTACCGCAGTGTGACTTTTCCCCTTTGCAAGATTATGCCAGTATGGTCTGCTGGCCTTTTGGCCTGGTTGAGCGTTGTCGGGAGCAAGTGTGAGCAGCAAAGTAGATCAACTGCGTGCGCAGTTAAATGAACGCATTCTGGTGCTGGATGGCGGTATGGGCACCATGATCCAGAGCTATCGTCTGAGTGAAGACGACTTTCGCGGCGACCGCTTCGCCGACTGGCCCTGCGATCTGAAAGGTAATAACGACCTGCTGGTGCTCAGTAAGCCAGAGATTATCGCCGCCATTCATTACGCCTATTTCGAGGCGGGTGCGGATATCGTTGAGACCAACACCTTCAACTCGACAACCATCGCCATGGCGGATTACGAGATGGAATCCCTGTCGGCGGAGATCAACTACGAGGCGGCGAAGCTGGCCCGTGCCTGTGCCGACGAGTGGACGGCCCGTACGCCGGAGAAACCGCGCTACGTGGCCGGGGTGCTCGGCCCGACCAACCGCACCGCCTCTATCTCACCGGACGTCAACGATCCGGCATTTCGTAATATCACCTTTGACCAGCTGGTGGCCGCCTACCGCGAATCGACCCGTGCGCTGGTGGAAGGCGGTTCCGATCTGATCATGATTGAAACGGTCTTCGATACCCTCAACGCCAAAGCCGCTATCTATGCGGTGAAAGAGGAGTTTGAAGCCCTGGGCGTGGATCTGCCGATCATGATCTCCGGCACCATCACCGATGCCTCTGGTCGTACCCTGTCCGGACAGACCACCGAAGCCTTTTATAACTCCCTGCGTCACGCCGATGCCCTGAGCTTTGGCCTGAACTGTGCCCTGGGGCCGGACGAACTGCGCCAGTATGTGCAGGAGCTGTCGCGCATTGCGGATTGCTACGTAACCGCCCACCCGAACGCTGGCCTGCCGAACGCCTTTGGGGAATACGATCTCGACGCTGCGACCATGGCGGCGCAGATCCGCGAATGGGCTGAATCTGGTTTCCTGAATATCGTCGGCGGCTGCTGCGGCACCACGCCGGAGCATATCGCCGCTATGAGCAACGCGGTGGCGGGCCTGCCTCCGCGCAAGCTGCCCGAGCTGCCGGTGGCCTGCCGACTGGCCGGTCTTGAGCCGCTGAACATCGGCGATGAGAGCCTGTTTGTGAACGTCGGGGAACGTACCAACGTCACCGGCTCCGCGAAGTTCAAGCGCCTGATCAAAGAAGAGAAATACAGCGAAGCGCTGGACGTTGCCCGCCAGCAGGTAGAGAGCGGCGCGCAAATTATCGATATCAACATGGATGAGGGGATGCTCGACGCCGAAGCGGCGATGGTGCGTTTCCTCAACCTGATTGCCGGTGAACCGGACATTGCCCGCGTGCCGATCATGATCGACTCCTCGAAATGGGAGGTGATCGAGAAAGGGCTGAAGTGCATTCAGGGCAAGGGCATCGTTAACTCGATCTCGATGAAAGAGGGGGTTGAGCCCTTTATCCATCACGCCAAACTGGTGCGCCGCTACGGTGCCGCCGTGGTGGTGATGGCCTTCGATGAAGTCGGCCAGGCCGATACCCGCGAGCGCAAAATTGAGATCTGCCGCCGCGCGTACCAGATTTTGACCGAAGAGGTCGGCTTCCCACCGGAAGACATTATCTTTGACCCGAACATCTTTGCCGTTGCGACCGGGATAGAAGAGCACAACAACTATGCCCAGGACTTTATCGGTGCCTGTGAAGACATCAAACGCGAGCTGCCGCACGCCCTGATCTCTGGCGGCGTTTCCAACGTGTCGTTCTCGTTCCGCGGCAATGACCCGGTGCGTGAAGCCATCCACGCGGTATTCCTCTACTACGCCATCCGCAACGGGATGGACATGGGCATCGTCAACGCCGGCCAGCTGGCGATATATGACGATCTGCCGACGGAGCTGCGCGACGCGGTTGAAGACGTGATCCTCAACCGCCGCGACGATGCCACCGAACGCATGCTGGAGCTGGCCGAAAAATATCGCGGCAGCAAAGCTGATGACAGCGCCAACGTCCAGCAGGCGGAGTGGCGTTCCTGGGACGTGAAAAAGCGTCTCGAATATTCGCTGGTAAAAGGCATCACCGAATTTATCGAGCTGGATACCGAAGAGGCCCGCCAGCAGGCTGCGCGTCCTATTGAGGTGATCGAAGGCCCGCTGATGGACGGCATGAACGTGGTGGGCGATCTGTTCGGCGAGGGCAAAATGTTCCTGCCGCAGGTGGTGAAATCGGCCCGCGTGATGAAACAGGCGGTGGCTTACCTAGAACCTTACATCGAAGCCAGTAAAGAAAAAGGCTCCAGTAATGGCAAGATGGTGATCGCCACCGTGAAAGGCGACGTGCATGACATCGGCAAAAACATCGTCGGCGTGGTGCTGCAGTGTAATAACTACGAGATTATCGATCTGGGCGTGATGGTGCCGGCGGATAAAATCCTCAAAACCGCGCGCGAAGTGAATGCTGACCTGATTGGTCTCTCGGGGCTGATCACCCCGTCGCTGGACGAGATGGTCAACGTGGCGAAAGAGATGGAGCGCCAGGGCTTTACCCTGCCGCTGCTGATTGGCGGCGCGACCACTTCGAAAGCGCACACCGCGGTGAAGATCGAGCAGAACTACAGCGGGCCGACGGTTTACGTGCAGAACGCCTCGCGCACGGTGGGCGTGGTTTCGGCGCTGCTTTCCGCGACCCAGCGCGACGACTTTGTTGCCAGAACCCGCAAAGAGTACGAAACGGTGCGCATCCAGCACGCGCGCAAAAAGCCGCGCACCCCGCCGGTGACCCTGGCGGCGGCACGGGATAACGACCTGGCCTTTGACTGGGCAAGCTACACGCCGCCGGTCGCCCATCGTCTGGGCGTGCAGGAGGTGACGGCCAGCATCGAAACCCTGCGCAACTACATCGACTGGACGCCGTTCTTTATGACCTGGTCGCTGGCCGGGAAATATCCGCGCATCCTTGAAGATGAAGTGGTGGGTGAAGAGGCCCAGCGCCTGTTTAAAGATGCCAACGACCTGCTCGACCAGCTCAGCGAGGAGAAAACCCTCAACCCGCGCGGCGTGGTGGGGTTGTTCCCGGCCAACCGCGTGGGCGATGACATCGAGATCTATCGCGATGAAACCCGTACCCACGTGCTGACGGTCGGCCATCATCTGCGTCAGCAGACCGAGAAGATCGGTTTTGCCAACTACTGCCTGGCCGATTTCGTCGCGCCGAAGCTGAGCGGTAAAGCCGACTACATCGGCGCCTTTGCCGTGACCGGCGGGCTGGAAGAGGACGCGCTGGCGGAGGCCTACGAAGCGCAGCACGATGATTACAATAAGATCATGATCAAAGCGATTGCCGACCGTCTGGCCGAGGCCTTTGCGGAATACCTGCATGAGCGGGTGCGTAAAGTGTACTGGGGCTATGCGCCGAACGAGAACCTCAGCAACGAGGAGCTGATCCGCGAGAACTACCAGGGCATTCGCCCGGCGCCAGGCTATCCGGCCTGCCCGGAGCATACCGAGAAAGGCACCATCTGGCAGCTTCTGGATGTCGAAGCCCATACCGGCATGAAGCTCACCGAATCCTTCGCCATGTGGCCGGGGGCATCGGTGTCCGGCTGGTATTTCAGCCACCCTGACAGCAAATACTACGCCGTGGCGCAGATCCAGCGCGATCAGGTGGAAGATTATGCCCTGCGTAAAGGGATGAGCGTTTCTGAAGTGGAGCGCTGGCTGGCACCGAATCTGGGGTATGACGCAGACTAAGGTCACGTTTCCTTACAACAAACAGGGCACCCACCGGGTGCCCTGTCTCTTTCTTACGTTTGAACCCTTATACTGAACGAAGGCTCCTTCGGCATTGCCCGGTGGCGCTCTCGCTTACCGGGCCTACAGGTAGGCCGGATAAGGCATCGCCGCCATCCGGCAATACAGCGCGCTAAGAGCCTCAGGAAAATGGATAACGAAAAGGAGGACCTACATCCGTGCTGACACTGCTACATCTGCTTTCTGCCGTGGCGTTGCTGGTTTGGGGCACGCACATTGTCCGTACCGGCGTGATGCGTGTTTTTGGTGCTCGCTTACGCACCGTCCTCAGCCGTAGCGTTGAGAAAAAACCGCTCGCGTTCTGCGCCGGCATTGGCGTAACCGCGCTGGTGCAAAGCAGCAACGCCACTACCATGCTGGTCACCTCATTTGTGGCCCAGGATCTGGTGGCGCTGACCCCTGCGCTGGTGATTGTCCTCGGTGCTGACGTGGGGACCGCGCTGATGGCGCGGGTATTAACCTTCGATCTCTCCTGGCTGTCGCCGCTGCTGATTTTCATCGGCGTGATATTTTTCCTTGGCCGTAAACAGACCCGCGCCGGACAGCTGGGACGCGTGGGGATCGGCCTGGGGCTGATCCTTCTGGCGCTGGAGCTGATCGTCCAGGCCGTCACCCCCATCACCCAGGCCAGCGGTGTGCAGGTCATCTTCGCCTCGCTGACCGGTGATATTCTGCTGGATGCGCTGATTGGCGCGGTGTTTGCCCTGATCAGCTACTCCAGCCTGGCGGCGGTACTGTTAACCGCCACCCTCACCGCGGCAGGAATTATCTCCTTCCCGGTGGCCCTGTGTCTGGTGATAGGCGCTAACCTCGGCTCCGGCCTGCTGGCGATGCTCAACAACAGTGCCGCCAACGCCGCGGCCCGTCGCGTGGCCCTCGGCAGCCTGCTGTTTAAGCTGGTGGGCAGTCTGGTGATCCTGCCATTCGTCTATCCGCTGGCGAACCTGATGGACAACCTGCCGCTGCCGAAATCGGAGCTGGTGATCTACTTCCACGTCTTCTACAACCTGGTCCGCTGCGTGGCGATGGTGCCCTTTGCTGAGCCGATGGCGCGGTTCTGTAAGCGGGTGATCCGCGATGAGCCGGAGCTGGATGCACGCCTGAAACCGAAACATCTGGATACCTCAGCCCTGGATACGCCAGCGCTGGCGCTGGCCAATGCTGCCCGGGAAACGCTGCGCATGGGCGATGCCATGGAGCTGATGCTGGAAGGACTGAAAAAGGTGATGCATGGCGAACCGCGGGAGGAAAAAGATCTGCGCAAGCTCGCCGATGACATCAACGTGCTCTATACCGCCATTAAGCTCTATCTGGCGCGGATGCCAAAAGATGAGCTGGCGGAGGAGGAGTCCCGCCGCTGGGCGGAGATTATCGAGATGTCGCTCAACCTTGAGCAGGCCTCCGATATCGTTGAGCGCATGGGGAGTGAAATCGCTGATAAATCGCTGGCGGCCCGCCGGGCATTTTCCCTCGAAGGGGTCAAAGAGCTGGATGCGCTGCACGATCAGCTGCTGGCTAACCTCAGGCTGGCGATGTCGGTCTTTTTCTCCAGCGATCTGGCCAGCGCCCGTCGTCTGCGCCGCAACAAGCACCGCTTCCGCATCCTCAACCGCCGCTACTCCCACGCGCACGTCGACCGGCTGCACCAGCAGAACGTGCAAAGTATCGAGACCAGCTCCCTGCATATGGGGCTGCTGGGCGACATGAAGCGTCTTAACTCCCTGTTCTGCGCGGTGGCGTACAGCGTGATGGAACAGCCGGATGAAGATGATGGCCGGGATGAGTATTAATCTGTTGCGTTTTTAATGGCTAACCCAAGACCCAATGCTTTCATCACTGCCAGGGTGGTTTTAAGTGTTGGGTTACCTTTCTCACTGAACGAGCGATAAAGCTGTTCGCGCGAAAGTCCTGTCTGGGCCGCAATCTGCGTCATGCCTTTGGCGCGGGCAACTACGCCAAGGGCTTGCGCTATATAGGCCGCATCACCCGTTTCCAGCGCATCGGCCATGAATACAGCTATTTCCTCATCATTAATGAGCGCGCTGGCAGGATCGTAGTGGGTCAATTTATTCATCGCAAATGATCTCCTGATTGTCGAGCGATCTGGCGAGGATTTTAGCCATCTCTATATCTTTTTTTTGGCTGCTTTTATCGCCACCACAGAGCAGGATAATGAGAACATCCCCTCGTTGTTGATAGTAGAGCCGATAGCCGGGTCGCAATCAGCGTGTTTACACGTCTGTCCTTAATGCTATTTTGCCAGCGCCGAAAGACTTCTGTCTGGACAATCGTCTTCATCATACCTCCCTGTATTTTATAAACTACAATGCGGATTAACAAGTGGACGAGAAAAATTAGGAGGCGATAGCGGGCAAGTAAAGAGGGATATCGGTGATTCTGAATGCGTCTCGTATTTCTTGGTACTTAACTTTTTACCAGCTCAAACCTAAGGTATATTTCGCCTCTACAGGAGAAATTATGCTGCCAACTCAATCCACCCGATTAAACAAATACATTAGCGAGAGCGGGATCTGCTCGCGTCGCGAGGCTGACCGTTATATCGAACAAGGCAACGTGTTTATCAATGGTAAACGCGCCACCATTGGCGATCAGGTCGTCCCTGGCGACGTCGTAAAAGTAAATGGTCAACTGATCGAGCCCCGGGACGAAGAGGACCTGGTGTTTATCGCGCTGAATAAACCGGTTGGCATTGTCAGTACCACAGAAGATGGCGAGCGCGACAACATCGTTGATTTCGTCAACCACAGCAGCCGTATCTTCCCGATTGGTCGTCTGGATAAAGACTCCCAGGGGCTGATTTTCCTCACCAACCACGGCGATCTGGTGAATAAGATCCTGCGTGCCGGTAACGACCACGAGAAAGAGTACATCGTCACGGTTAACAAGCCGGTGACGGACGAATTCATTCGCGGCATGGGGGCGGGCGTGCCGATCCTCGGCACGGTCACGAAGAAGTGCAAGGTGAAGAAAGAGGCGCCGTTCGCCTTCCGTATCACCCTGGTTCAGGGCCTAAACCGCCAGATCCGCCGCATGTGCGAACATTTTGGCTTTGAAGTGACGAAGCTGGAACGTACCCGCATCATGAACGTCAGCCTCTCCGGCATCCCGCTGGGCGAGTGGCGCGATCTGACTGGCGATGAACTGATTGAGCTGTTCAGGCTGATCGAGAACTCCTCCTCAGAAGCCAAGCCGAAAGCGAAGGCAAAACCGAAAGCGCAGGGCATTAAACGACCGGTGGTCAAAGCCCCGCAGGCGGAAGAGAAAAGTAAAGCCAAACCGGCCGGGAACGGGAAACGCTTTACCCAGCCAGGGCGCAAAAAGAAAGGGCGCTGATTAGCGCCTTCCACGGGTTGGGGTATTTGCCGACCAGGAGAATGTCGCCTCTTTATCCACTTTATAAGCCTGCTCTTTTTTAAGCTTGCGGGCTTTTTTTAGCGTCCAGTTCACGCTGCGCCATCAGTTTGTCGATGTACTCTTTCTTAACGTGATTGGTTTCGGCGTTGGTCAGCAGTCGGCCATGGGCGATACGGGCGCGATCGAGCAGGGTTTTCAGCTCGCGCTGCTCGCTCTCCGTCATCTCTTTCTGGGTCAATCTCGGTGTGGACATACCTGAAGCCTCCTGTGGACGAGGCTTCAGTGTAAAGCATGCCTTCGCTGTCGCGAAGCTGAATTACCCTTCCTTCACCACATCGCGTTTCTTTTGCTCATCGATCGGCTTACCCGACCAGTAACCCGCCAGCAGCGAGCCGGACAGGTTATGCCATACCGAGAACAGCGCGCCAGGCAGTGCCGCCAGCGGCGAGAAGTAAATTTTGCCGAGCGCAGCGGCCAGGCCGGAGTTCTGCATCCCTACCTCAATCGCCAGCGTACGGCAGGTGGATTCGTCAAAGCCGAAGAGCTTCCCGCCCCAGTAACCACCCAGCAGGCCGATGGTGTTGTGCAGCACCACCGCGATAATCACCACAAAGCCGACAGAGGCGATATGCGCCGCAGAACCGGCCACCACGGCGCTGATAATCGCCAGAATGCAGACCATCGAAAACGCCGGCAGATACGGCTCCACGGCTTTCACCAGCCGCGGGAACAGGTGGTGGATAATCAGCCCCAGCGCAATCGGGATCACGACGATCTGCAGAATGCTCAGCAGCATCCCCATCACATCCACCTGAATGTGGGCATCCACGTACAGACGGGTCAGCAGCGGGGTCGCCACCACGCCCACCAGGGTGGAGACGGAGGAGATGGTCACCGACAGCGCCACATCGCCTTTCGCCAGATAGATCATCACGTTGGAGGCCGTACCGCTGGCCACGCTGCCTACCAGCACCATCCCGGCGGAGAGATCCGGCGGCATTTTAAAGGCGATAGCCAGCGCCCATGCCGCCAGCGGCATCACCAGGTAGTGCAGGAAAATACCCGCCGCGACCGGGGCCGGGCGTGACAGCACGCGTTTAAAATCATCGACTTTCAGGTGCACGCCCATGCCGAACATGATCAGCATTAGCAGCGTGGTGACCCACGGGCCGATAGCGGTAAAGGTGGATGGCGTGTAATACGCGAGAACAGAGAGCAGCAGCGCCCATAATGGGAACAGCCGGGTGATGGCGGATAACATACGGATTCCTTGCGATTGTGTTGTGTCATGTAGTTATAAAAAAAGCCGGGTTCGAGCCCGGCTTAGAGATAGTGTTTATCCTGCTAATGAATTTTGTTCAACCAAATTTTCTTCATGATCCCGGGTGAAGGCTTTCCCAGCTCAGCCCAAAGCGGGCGAGATATTTGCGCAGCCGGTCGGCATCGTTAGGGTTGACCTTTTTCATCCGGGAGACTGCAAAAAGTTCCCGACCGGCCTCGGATAATGAGGCGCTACGACGGCACACCTCCAGCACGGTTTCCAGCTGTCGCTGGTCGAAGAGATCGCGTTCCATCGCCGCTGATGGCGTGGCGGTTTGCCAGCTCTCCTGCAGCCTGGCGATCTCTTCCTCAACAAGCGCTAAGGTGATACGCCCCTGCTCGGCAAGGGTAGCCATTCGTGCCACAGAAGAGCCCAGTTCACGAAAGTTACCCCGCCATAACGCCTGAGGCGAGTCAGCAAAACGCAGATAGCGCTCGCGCGCCTCTTTATCGAAGCGAACCTGAGATTGTGCTTCGGCCGCAAAGCGCTGCAGCTCGTACTCCACGTTAGGGGCGATATCCTCCCGGCGCTGCGCCAGGCCGGGCAGGGCAAAACTCCACATATTGATGCGGGCGTAGAGATCCTCACGGAAACGGCTTTCCGCCACCCACTGACGCATATCCCGGTGCGTGCCGGCAATCAGCTGAAAATCGCTCCTGACCTCTTTATCGGAGCCAAACGGGAAGAAGGTTTTTTCTTCGATAGCCTTCAACAGCATGGCTTGTTCGTCGAGGCCCAGTTCGGCGATCTCATCTAAAAACAGCACGCCGCCGTCGGCCTCTCGCAGCAGCCCGGCGCGCGCCGTGGCTGCTCCGGTAAAGGCGCCTTTGACATGGCCGAAAAGGGTCGACATAGCGTTGTCACCCCGCAGCGTGGCGCAGTTTACCGCCACCAGCCTGCCTGCCAGCTGATGGCGGGATTGCTTAAGCTGGTAGATACGGTTGGCGAGGAAGGATTTTCCGGCCCCCGTTGGGCCGGTCAGTAACACCGGGGCAGTTGAGCGCAGCGCCACACGTTCAATCTGATCGATCAGGGCGTTAAAGGTGGCATTGCGGGTATCAATCCCGGCTTTGAGGAACGAAATGGACTCCTGCTGTTCACGCTGAAAGCGGCTGGTCAGCGTGGCATAGCGGCTTAAATCCAGGTCGATGATCGAGTAACGTCCGACGGGTACGGCCTCTTCCGGCGCATCCCTGCTGGCGGGGCCGGTCTGGATCAGGCTGGCGGGGAGATACCGCGCTTCGGTCAGCAAAAACCAGCAGATCTGCGCCACGTGGGTGCCGGTGGTGATATGCACCAGGTACTCTTCATGCTCGGTGTCAAACTTGTAGTGGGTGGCGAAGTCGAGGAACGCGGCGTAGACCTCTTCAAAATCCCAGGGATCGGCAATGGTGACGGGGCACGGGCGCACGGTGGTATGGGGTGAAAGCAGCCTGATATCTTCCGTTATCTGTTCTGCCATCCCCCCGATCCTGGGGCTGGTGGAGGAGCTCAAGCCGGTCGACGGGGAGATCGGGCTGCTGGCAAAGCGCGACCGTTGGGCGCCATTTGCGTAAGCGGTTAGCCCGCTTGCCGCGTTTGTCCATCACCGTGCCCAAGACCCCAATAACCACCTGCCGCTTTTTCATGTTTATCCTGCAAGATAAAAACCGATACTAAAAGATAAAAATATTCTGCGGGTTAAGCAATAATTGAAGAAGGCCTGTTAATTAAATTTAATATAATCAAAAGGATATGTTTTATTTGTGGAGACTAAATATTCTGGCACGCTTCTGGCAATACTTCTCAGTAACAGACAGCCCTGAGGGTCAGCACCATGAAACAGAATGATTTTGACGTGTTAACGGCGCAACACAGCGCCCCGGTAAAAATGTGGACGCACGGGGTGCCCGTTGAGCCAGAGGCGCGCGAGCAGCTGCTGAATACCGCGAAAATGCCGTTTATTTTTAAACATCTGGCGGTAATGCCGGATGTGCATCTCGGAAAAGGGTCCACCATTGGCAGCGTGATCCCCACCAAAGGGGCCATTATTCCGGCGGCTGTGGGGGTGGATATCGGCTGCGGGATGATCGCCGTGCGGACGTCGCTTCTGGCAGGCGATCTGCCGGATAACCTTCACGGGCTGCGTAGCGCCATTGAACAGGCGGTGCCGCATGGGCGCACCAACACCCGCTCCCGCCGCGACAAAGGGGCATGGGAAAAGACGCCGGATGAAGTGGATAACCACTGGCGTCAGCTGGCGCCACGCTTCAGGCGTCTGACGGATAAGTATCCGCAACTGCTGAAAACCAATAACCATCAGCATCTCGGGACGCTGGGCACCGGGAACCACTTTATCGAGATCTGCCTGGACGAGCAGCAGCGCGTGTGGGTCATGCTGCACAGCGGCTCGCGTGGCGTGGGTAATGCCATCGGCAACGTGTTTATCACCCTGGCGCAGAAAGATATGCAGCAGCACATCGCCAACCTGCCGGACAGAAATCTGGCCTATTTCCAGGAGGGAAGCCGGCACTATAACGACTACATCGAAGCCGTGGAGTGGGCGCAGGATTTTGCCCGCCATAACCGCGAGGTGATGATGTCGCGGGTGCTGGCCGCGCTGTCGCGCATCGTGCCAAAGCCTTTCCTGACCCAGCAGGAGGCGGTGAATTGCCATCACAACTATGTGCAGAAAGAGCGTCATTTTGGTGAAGAGGTGCTGGTGACGCGCAAAGGGGCGGTGTCGGCGCAGAAGGGCGAGATGGGGATCATCCCCGGCTCGATGGGGGCGAAAAGCTTTATCGTGCGCGGCCTGGGCAACGAAGAGAGCTTCTGCTCCTGCAGCCATGGGGCAGGGCGGGTGATGAGCCGCACGGCGGCCAAAAAACGCTTCACCGTTGCCGATCAGATCCGCGCCACGGCCCACGTCGAGTGCAGAAAAGACAACGAGGTCATCGACGAGATCCCGATGGCCTATAAAGACATCGATGCCGTCATGGCGGCGCAAGCATCCCTGGTCGAAATCGTCCATACGTTGCGCCAGGTGGTATGTGTAAAAGGATAAAGCAGATGGCTGATAACGGTGTAGATACCGCCATGCGCGAGCGCGTACGGCAGCAACTCAACGAAATAGAACAACGATTTAATGTGACCGTGCTTTACGCCTGTGAATCGGGCAGCCGGGGCTGGGGCTTTGCGTCGCCGGACAGCGATTATGACGTGCGCTTCCTGTATGTGCATAAATCTGACTGGTATTTGCGCGTAGAGCCGCAGCGGGACGTGATCGAGCTGCCGATAGACGACGAGCTGGACGTGAGCGGCTGGGAGTGGCGCAAGGCGCTTGGCCTGCTGAAAGCGGCCAACCCTACGCTTATCGAGTGGCTGGATTCGCCGGTGGTCTATCAGCAGAGCGAAACGGTGATAGCGGAACTACGCGCGCAGGTGCCCGCCTGGTTTTCCCCGGTTCGTGCGCGCTGGCACTACTACTCCATGGCGCGTAAAAACTTCCGCGGTTATTTACAGGGCGAGGAGGTGCGGCTGAAGAAGTACTTTTACGTCCTGCGGCCGCTGCTCGCGGTGCGCTGGGTGGAGGCCGGAAAAGGGATACCGCCGATGCGTTTTGCCGAGCTGCTGGCGGGAAGCGATCTTGATGCGCCGTTACGTCAGGAAATCGATGCTCTGCTGGCGATAAAACAGCGCGCGGGAGAAGCACAATACGGTTTGAGGCGCCCTTTGCTGCACGCTTTTATTCAGCATGAGCTGGAACGGGGCGAAAACCCGCCCGCGCTGCCCGACAGCCGGGATGGCAAAATAGCCTCGCTGGATTCACTGCTGATGAGAACGGTGCTGGCGGGATAAAAAAATGGCCCGGTTTCCCGGGCCGTTTCTGTTACTCAAACAAGTTATGATGCAGCTTCTGCACGACCTGCTCGGCTTCAGCGCCAGGCACCAGGAAGCACAGGTTGTAGCTGGATGCGCCATAGCAAATCATGCGGATGTTGAACGGCTCCATCACGCCAAACACCTCTTTGCCCACGCCGCTGGCGCGGGACAGCTCGTTACCGATGATCGCCACCAGGGCGAGATCTTCTTCCACCTCGACGCGGCACAGTTCCGACAGCTCCATCAGCAGGGACTGGGTCAGCAGGGTATCGCCGGTGGAGGTTGAGCCGGTGGTATCCAGGGTCAGGGCAATGTTCACTTCTGAGGTGGTCACCAGGTCCACCGAGATGCTGTGGCGCGCCAGGATGCTAAACACTTCTGCCAGGAAGCCGCGGGAGTGCAGCATGCTCAGGCTGTGCAGGGTCAGCAGGGTCTGTTTGCGACGCAGGGCGATGGCGCGGAACAGCGGTGGGTTTTCAGTGGTGTTGCACACGATAGTGCCGCCCGCTTTCGGATCTTTGCTGGAACCGACGAAGACCGGGATATTGCTGCGTACCGCAGGCATCAGCGTCGCCGGGTGCAGCACTTTCGCGCCAAAGGTCGCCATCTCAGCGGCTTCTTCAAAGGCAATCACATCAATACGTTTTGCCGCAGGCACCACGCGCGGGTCGGTGGTGTAGATACCCGGCACGTCCGTCCAGATATCGACGCGGGAGGCCTGCAGGGCTTCACCCAGCAGGGCTGCGGTGTAGTCGCTGCCGCCACGACCCAGGGTAGTGGTGCGGCCTTTGGCTTCGCTGCCGATAAAGCCCTGGGTGATGACAATCCCTTCCGCCAGGCGCGGCGCCAGCTGTTGGGTGGTCAGTTCGGCAATGGCGGTCACGTCCGGCTCGGCGCGGCCAAAGCGGTCGCTGGTGCGCAGCACTTTACGCACGTCAAACCACTGCGACTGAACGTTACGCTCGCGCAGCACTTCGACAAACAGCAGGGTCGACATCAGCTCACCGTGGCTGACGAGCTCGTCAGTCAGGGCGGTGGAGGTGGCCAGAGAGGCGGCTTCCGCCAGGGTGATGATATTTTCCAGCAGGCGCTCGATCTCTTCGCTGATCACGCTCGGATTGCGCAGGCGGCCAAGAATATCAAACTGAATTTTGTGCAGCGCTTCGAGCTTCGCCTGGCGCTCGCTCGCTTCCAGCCCTTCAGCAAGGGCGACCAGCAGATTGGTGACGCCAGCCGAAGCGGACAACACCACCAGGCGGGTATCAGGATCGGCCAGCACCACATCGGCGCTGCGGTTCATGGCATCAAAATCGGCCACGCTGGTACCGCCAAATTTGGCGACAACAAAACTCGTCATAACAACCTCGTGTCAGGGAAGGAAAAAAGCGACCATGGCACAAGGACAAAATAGTTTTATCGGTGCAGGCGCAAATACCGTGTGTATAAATAAAATGTGCAGGGGATCCTGTCAACGCCGGGATTATGCGGATTTTTCATGCTGCCTTCCATATGAGAAACAGGACTTATAACAGCTATACTTTTGGAGCTTTTACGCTGCACTTGATGCAGGCCAGGCCAATGGCATAAAAACCATCACAATTTTTGGCGACAGAGGCTACAATCGACCGAGGTCACAATTCTCAATTCAGAAGAGTATTGCTATGAAAAATATCAACCCAACGCAGACTTCAGCCTGGCAGGCATTACAGAAACATTTTGAAGAAATGAAAGACGTCACCATCGCGGAACTGTTCGCGGAAGACGGCGATCGTTTCAGCAAGTTCTCCGCGACCTTCGACGATCGGATGCTGGTGGATTTTTCCAAAAACCGCATCACTGAAGAGACGCTGGCAAAACTGCAGGATCTGGCGAAAGAGACCGATCTGAGCGGTGCCATCAAGTCCATGTTCTCCGGTGAGAAGATCAACCGCACCGAAGACCGCGCGGTGCTGCACGTGGCCCTGCGTAACCGTAGCAATACCCCAATTATCGTTGACGGCAAAGATGTGATGCCGGAAGTGAACGCCGTCCTGGAAAAGATGAAATCCTTCTCTGAAGCGATCATCTCCGGCAGCTGGAAAGGCTACACCGGCAAGGCGATCACCGACGTGGTGAACATCGGTATCGGCGGCTCCGACCTCGGCCCGTTCATGGTGACCGAAGCGCTGCGTCCGTACAAAAACCACCTCAACATGCATTTCGTTTCTAACGTCGATGGTACCCACATCGCCGAAGTGCTGAAAAACGTGAACCCGGAAACCACCCTGTTCCTGGTAGCGTCCAAAACCTTCACCACTCAGGAAACCATGACCAACGCCCACAGCGCGCGCGACTGGTTCCTGAAAACGGCCGGTGACCAGCAGCACGTAGCGAAACACTTCGCGGCGCTCTCCACTAACGCCAAAGCGGTGGGCGAGTTCGGCATCGACACCGCCAACATGTTTGAATTCTGGGACTGGGTGGGCGGTCGCTACTCCCTGTGGTCCGCTATCGGCCTGTCGATCATCCTCTCCGTGGGCTACGACAACTTCGTTGAGCTGCTCTCCGGCGCGCACGCGATGGATAACCACTTCGCCACCACCGCACCAGAGAAAAACCTGCCGGTACTGCTGGCGCTGATCGGCATCTGGTACAACAACTTCTTCGGCGCTGAAACCGAAGCGATCCTGCCGTACGACCAGTACATGCACCGTTTCGCGGCCTACTTCCAGCAGGGCAACATGGAATCCAACGGTAAATACGTTGACCGTAACGGCAACGCCGTGGATTACCAGACCGGCCCAATCATCTGGGGTGAGCCAGGCACCAACGGCCAGCACGCGTTCTACCAGCTGATCCACCAGGGTACCAAAATGGTTCCTTGCGATTTCATCGCCCCGGCCATTACCCACAACCCGCTGTCTGACCACCATCCGAAGCTGCTGTCGAACTTCTTCGCGCAAACTGAAGCGCTGGCGTTTGGTAAAGCGCGTGATGTGGTTGAGCAGGAGTATCGCGACCAGGGTAAAGATCCGGCGACTCTGGACCACGTGGTGCCGTTCAAAGTGTTCGAAGGCAACCGCCCGACCAACTCCATCCTGCTGCGTGAGATCACCCCGTTCAGCCTGGGCGCGCTGATTGCCCTCTATGAGCACAAAATCTTCACCCAGGGTGCGATCCTGAACATCTTCACCTTCGACCAGTGGGGCGTAGAGCTGGGCAAACAGCTGGCTAACCGCATTCTGCCGGAGCTGGGTGATAACCAGGATATCAGCAGCCACGACAGCTCCACCAACGGTCTGATTAACCGTTACAAAGCCTGGCGCGCATAAGTAAGTCTGCTGCGGTCTGTGTGCCCGGTGGCGCTACGCTTACCGGGCCTACAAAACCCTGTAGGCCGGGCAAACGAAGTGCCGCCCGGCAGATCTGAACAAAATATAAACAAAAAATATAGATCCCCGTCACATTTTTGCGTTATACAGGAACCTCGCCCCGGAGAATGAGGTGCTGTATGACATCCCTGACTCGCCCGCGCGTTGAGTTTATCTCAACCATTCTGCAGACCGTGCTGAACCTGGGTCTGCTGAGCCTTGGCCTGATCCTGGTCGTCTTCCTCGGTAAAGAGACGGTGCATCTGGCTGATGTGCTTTTTGCCCCTGAGCAAACCAGCAAATACGAGCTGGTTGAAGGGCTGGTGGTTTACTTTCTCTACTTCGAATTTATCGCCCTGATCGTCAAGTACTTTCAGTCTGGCTTTCACTTCCCGCTGCGCTACTTTGTCTACATTGGTATCACCGCGATTGTGCGACTGATTATCGTCGATCATAAATCGCCCCTCGACGTGCTGCTCTACTCGGCGGCGATCCTGCTGCTGGTGGTGACACTCTGGCTGTGCAACTCGAAGCGACTGAAGCGGGAATAAAAAAAGGCGGCCCGAGGGCCGCCGAATACAGTCACAAGTTTGGATCAAGACATCAAGGCAAAGTTGAGGGTTGCAGTGGCATAACAATGAAACTTAACCTTTCACGCCCCCCCGCGGTCAGGCCGTTCACCAGCCAGCGCTGGGCCAGCAGGAACACGACGGTGATCGGGATAGCGGAGAGTACGGCGGCTGCGGCAAAGTCGCCCCACAGGTAGTTTTGTGGGTTGAGGTATTGCTGCATCCCTACCGCCAGGGTGTAGCTGTTCACATCACGCAGCAGCAGCGATGCGACCGGCACTTCGGTGATAGCGGCGATAAACGACAGAATAAAGACCACCGCCAGAATCGGCACGGAGAGCGGCAGCAGCACCAGGCGGAACGCCTGCCACGGAGTGGCGCCATCCAGCGAGGCCGCTTCTTCCAGCGAGTTGTCGATGGTTTCGAAATAGCCCTTGATGGTCCAGACGTGCAGCGCGATCCCGCCGAGGTAGGCGAAGATCACCCCACCGTGGGTGTTCAGACCGATGAACGGCACGTACTGGCCGAGACGGTCAAACAACGCGTACAGGGCCACCAGCGACAGTACCGCCGGGAACATCTGGAAAATCAGCATCCCTTTCAGCAGCGTCGCTTTCCCCTTGAAGCGCATACGGGCAAAGGCGTAGGCGCAGGTGGTGGAGAGCGTCACGATACCGATCGCAGTGATGGTGGCGACTTTCACCGAGTTCCACAGCCACAGCAGGACCGGGAACGGCGGCGGCGTGACGCGGCCATCGGCGTGCTCCACGCTGAAGCCCAGCGCCAGCTTCCAGTGCTCCCAGGATATTTGATCCGGGATCAGGCTGCCGGTGGCGAAGTTACCCGAACGCAGGGAGATGGCGATAACCATCAGCAGCGGGAACATGATCGCCGCGATAAAAATCAGCAGGCCTAAGTGCGTGGCGAAGAGGCGCAGCTTCTGAGATTTGGGTTGGACCATAGACATGTTCTGTGCCCTCCTTAGTCGAATTTCATGCGTGTGGCTTTCAGGTTCACAATCGCCAGCGCGCCTACCAGCAGGAAGATCAGGGTGGCAATCGCTGCCGCCAGACCGAAGTCCTGACCGCCGCCGCCTTCGAAGGCGATACGGTAGGTGTAGCTCACGAGCAGGTCGGTATAACCGGCTGGCGTGGTGGTGCCGAGACGGTCCGGGCCACCGTTGGTCAACAGCTGAATCAGCACGAAGTTGTTAAAGTTAAAGGCGAAGCTGGCGATCATCAGCGGCGTCAGCGGCTTGATCAGCAGCGGGAGCGTAATCTTAAAGAAGTTCTGAAACGGGGTCGCACCGTCCATCGCCGAGGCTTCGTACAGGTCGTCCGGAATCGCCTTCAGCAGCCCCATGCACAGGATCATCATGTACGGATAGCCGAGCCAGGTGTTGACGATAACGATCATGGTGCGGGCGGTGGTCGGGTCGCTGAACCAGGCCGGCTTGATGCCAAACAGCCCGCTCAGCATCATGTTGATTTCACCAAAGCTCTGGTTGAACAGGCCCTTGAAAATCAGAATCGAGATGAACGACGGTACGGCATACGGCAGGATCAGCAGGACACGGTAAATCGCTTTCCCTTTTAACGCTTCCCACTGCACCAGGCAGGCCAGCACCATGCCGACGGCCACGGTCAGGATCACGGTCAGTACCGAGAAGACCACGGTCCAGACGAATATGGCGAAGAACGGCTTCTGAATGCCTTCGTCGGTGAAGACGCGGGTAAAGTTGTCCCAGCCAATGGTGACGGTATAGCCCGGGCTGAGCTTATCGTCGCCCCAGTTACCGTCGGCATTCACGGATTGATAGAAGCCAATCTCGTTGTTCGGACGGTACTTCACGCCGGTCTGGTTGTTGGTGAGCGTGCTGTTATCGCCCAGCGTGTAGAGCGGGCGGGTGCCGGAGAACTGGCGCAGCGAGCTCATGATCACTTTGCTTTCGTCCGGCAGCTCGGCGGTAATCTGGGTCAATGCCTGTCGGTTCTGGGTGATGACACGCAGGTTAGCGCGCTCGCCTTCCGGCAGGGCGTCGGCTTCTTTCAGGGCCAGTTTCTGCTCGCCGCCAAATTTAAAGGCGTCGGAGACGTAGTTTTTGCCCGTTGCATCGTCGGTCAGCGCCAGCTTCCACTCATCACCGGCCGGGTAGAGGCCAAAGTTGAAGGTCTTACCGGCCTGATAGGAACGGTCCATCAGCACCTGCTGGGCACGTTCTTGCGCGAGCTGGTTGGTGCTGCTGTAGTTGGTAAAGGCAATGGCGATGGTGCAGATCAGCGGGAACAGGACAAACAGCCCCATCCCGGCCACGCCCGGATAGACATAGCGCCAGGCGTAGGCTTTACGATTGGCGAAAATATAGAGGCCGACCGCGCTTAAAATCAGCGTCATGGCGGCAAACAGGTACTCCCCCCTGGGCGTACATCAAAACAATAAGGTAACCCACCAGCAAGCCCAGCAGACCAATCACTGACCATTTCAGCGTGTCGCTTTGCCACCAGTGTTTCTTTTTAACGACATCCATGGGGATCTTCCTCTACAACTGTGAAAACTTATTGTCAGGTGGCGCTCCGCTTACCTGACCTACGGTTCGAACCGTAGTTGTAGGGCGGGTAAGCGAAGCGCCACCCGCCGCTGTTACTTACTACTTAGTAATACGACCCTGAGCATCTTTCAGCGCGGCATCCACAGTCTGACGACCGCTGGCGGCGTTGATCACCGCAGTACGGGTGGCATACCAGAAGGCAGCCATCTGTGGGATGTTCGGCATGATTTCGCCTTTCTCGGCGTTGCTCATGGTGGCGGCGATACGTGGATCTTTCGCCAGCGTCTCCTGGAAGGATTTCAGCGCCACGGCACCCAGCGGTTTGTCCTTGTTCACTTCTTCCAGACCCTGATCGGTCAGCAGGTAGTTTTCCAGGAACTCTTTCGCCAGCTCTTTGTTCGGGCTGGCGGCGTTGATACCGGCACTCAGCACGCCAACGAACGGTTTAGACGGCTTGCCGTTGAAGGTTGGCAGCACCGCAACGCCGTAGTTGATCTTGCTCTTGTCGATGTTGGACCACGCCCACGGACCGTTGATGGTCATCGCGGTTTCGCCCTTGTTGAAGGCGGCTTCGGCGATGGAGTAATCGGTGTCCGCGTTCATGTGTTTGTTCTTGATCAGGTCAACCAGGAAGGTCAGACCCGCTTTCGCGCCTGCGTTGTCCACGCCGACGTCTTTCACGTCATATTTGCCGTCAGCAAACTTGAACGCGTAACCGCCATCGGCAGCAATCAGCGGCCAGGTGAAGTACGGCTCCTGCAGGTTGAACATCAGCGCGCTCTTACCTTTCGCCTTCAGCTCTTTATCCAGAGCCGGGATCTCTTCCCAGGTTTTCGGCGGGTTAGGTACGAGGTCTTTGTTGTAGATCAGGGAGAGCGATTCAACCGCAACCGGGTACGCGATCAGCTTGCCGTTGTAACGCACGGCATCCCAGGTGAACGGGAACAGCTTGTCCTGGAAGGCTTTATCCGGAGAGACTTCCGCCAGCAGGCCAGACTGTGCGTAGCCGCCGAAACGGTCATGCGCCCAGAAGATAATGTCCGGGCCGTCGCCGGTCGCCGCAACCTGCGGGAATTTCTCTTCCAGTTTGTCCGGATGTTCAACGGTGACTTTGATGCCGGTATCTTTCTCGAATTTTTTACCCACTTCGGCCAGGCCGTTGTAGCCTTTGTCGCCGTTAATCCAGATTACCAGCTTACCTTCTTCAATTTTGGCGAGCGCCGGAGCGGAGATCATCATTGCTGCAAGGGCGGACAATGCGAAAACGCGTGCGCCAGTCTTGATATTCATATCTGCCATCCTTTTTGGTGATGTGCTGTGGATACATGAGGTGGTTCAACGTCGCTCAGTCTCCTTATTTGACATCCTCTTTCCATCCTCCCGTCCCCTACGCCCCACCCCCGTTTTATGTGATCTGCGTTGCATAAAATTGAGTTATGTGTCCCAGCGCACATAAAAGTACGGTGAATTTTGCCAGTGACATCACGAATTTAGCCTCAGCCCCCCGGCCGCGCTGGCTGAGTCCTCTCTCTCATCCTCCCGCCTCCTCCCCCCATAAAAAAGGCAGGGGGTGGAGGATTCGCGACGCCGCGCGATACCGCATAGTCAGCCCATATTGAATGTTTCTGTCGATGACAGGTTGTAACGAAGGGAGTAGGGCATGGCGAGCGTAGAACTGCGTAACGTAACGAAAGCCTGGGGTGACGTGGTGGTATCAAAAGATATCAACCTCGATATCCAGGAAGGCGAATTCGTGGTTTTTGTTGGCCCGTCAGGCTGCGGTAAATCCACGCTGCTGCGCATGATTGCCGGTCTGGAAACCATCACCAGCGGTGATTTGATGATTGGCGATACCCGGATGAACGATATCCCACCTGCGGAGCGCGGCGTCGGGATGGTATTCCAGTCCTATGCGCTCTATCCGCATCTCTCCGTTGCCGAGAACATGTCGTTCGGCCTGAAGCTGGCCGGCGCCAAAAAAGAGACCATCAACCAGCGCGTGACCCAGGTCGCCGAGGTGCTCCAGCTGGCGCACCTGCTAGATCGTAAGCCGAAGGCGCTCTCCGGTGGCCAGCGTCAGCGTGTGGCGATTGGCCGTACGCTGGTGGCGGAACCGCGCGTGTTCCTGCTCGATGAGCCACTGTCGAACCTCGACGCCGCGCTGCGCGTGCAGATGCGTATTGAAATCTCCCGTCTGCACAAGCGTCTGGGTCGCACCATGATTTACGTCACCCACGATCAGGTCGAAGCGATGACCCTGGCCGACAAGATTGTGGTGCTGGATGCCGGTCGCGTGGCACAGGTGGGCAAACCGCTGGAACTCTATCACTACCCGGCAGACCGCTTTGTTGCGGGCTTTATTGGCTCGCCAAAGATGAACTTCCTGCCGGTCAAAGTCACCGCCACCGCTATCGAACAGGTTCAGGTAGAGCTGCCGAACCGCCAGCAGGTGTGGTTACCGGTAGACAGTGCAAACGTCAACGTGGGGGCAAACATGTCCCTCGGGATCCGCCCTGAGCATCTGCTGCCGAGCCACATCGCTGATGTGACGCTGGAAGGCGAGGTTCAGGTGGTTGAGCAACTTGGTCATGAAACACAGATTCATATCCAGATCCCCGCCATTCGTCAGAACCTGGTGTACCGCCAGAATGACGTGGTGTTGGTAAAAGAGGGTGCCACATTCGCTATCGGCTTGCCGCCAGAGCGCTGCCATCTCTTCCGGGAAGATGGCACTGCATGTCGTCGGTTGCATCAGGAGCCAGGCGTTTAAGCAATCCCAATAATAAGCACGAAACCATCAGGTGAAGTGTTCAAAGAAAAGCAATGATCTCAGGAGATAGAATAATGATTACTCTGCGCAAAGTCCCTCTGGCGGTCGCCATTGCGGCAGGCATCCTGTCTGCCCAGGCCGGCGCTGTAGACTTTAAAGGTTATGCTCGTTCTGGCATTGGCTGGACCGGGAGTGGTGGCGAACAGCAGTGTTTCCAGGCAACAGGTGCACAAAGTAAATACCGTCTTGGTAACGAATGTGAAACCTATGCCGAACTGAAACTGGGCCAGGAAGTGTGGAAAGAAGGCGACAAGAGCTTCTACTTCGACACCAACGTAGCCTACTCTGTTTCACAGCAGAACGACTGGGAATCAACCAGCCCGGCCTTCCGTGAAGCAAACGTGCAGGGTAAAAACCTGATTGAATGGCTGCCAGGCTCTACCATCTGGGCCGGTAAGCGCTTCTATCAGCGTCATGACGTCCACATGATCGACTTCTACTACTGGGATATTTCAGGTCCTGGTGCAGGTATCGAAAACATCGATCTGGGCTTCGGTAAACTCTCTCTGGCAGCCACCCGCTCTTCTGAGTCCGGCGGTTCTGCGACCTTCGCCGATCGTGATGCGAATGGCGACCGTATTTATGACAACGTCGTGCCAAACGATGTCTTCGATATCCGTTTAGCGGGCATGGAAATCAACCCAGGCGGTACCCTGGAGCTGGGCGTTGACTACGGTCATACCAACATTCCTGACGACTTCTACCTGCAGCCTGGCGCCTCTAAAGATGGCTGGTTGTTCACTGCTGAACACACCCAGAGCATGCTGAAAGGCTTCAACAAGTTCGTTCTGCAGTACGGCACGGACTCCATGACCTCTAACGGCAAAGGTATTCCACAGGGCGGTAACGTTGATAACGACGGCTCTCTGCTGCGCGTTCTCGACCACGGTGCCATCACCCTGGCTGACCAGTGGGATCTGATGTACGTCGGTATGTACCAGAACATCGACCGTGACAACAACAACGGTACCGAGTGGTGGACCGTCGGTGTTCGTCCAATGTTCAAATGGACACCAATCATGTCCACCCTGCTGGAAGTGGGCTACGACAACGTCAAATCTCAGAAAACTGACGACACCAACAGCCAGTACAAAATCACCCTGGCACAGCAGTGGCAGGCAGGCGACAGCATCTGGTCTCGTCCGGCTATCCGTGTATTCGCAACCTACGCCAAGTGGGATGAGAAATGGGGTTACGCAAACAACGGCGATACTGGCTACACCTCTGGCATCGCGTATAACGACACCTCTACCAAAACCTTCAGCCGCGGCGACAACGATGAGTGGACCTTCGGCGCCCAGATGGAAATCTGGTGGTAATACGTAACACCTGATGTACTGACCTAAAAGAGGGGCGTAAGCCCCTCTCTTCGTAGAGTCCTGCGCGCTATTGCCTGGCCACCGCAGTGCTTATGCTATCTGAGGTAAAAACAATGAAAATGAAGAAAAGTCTCGTCGCGCTGTGCCTCTCTGCAGGGTTGCTGGCAAGTGCCCCAGCCATCACTCTCGCTAACGTCAACTTTGTACCGCAAAACACCAGCGCCGCGCCTGCAGTTCCGGCCGCTGCGCTGCAACAGCTGGTCTGGACGCCTGTCGACCAGTCGAAAGCCCAGACCACTCAGCTTTCTACCGGCGGTCAGTCCCTGAATGTGCCGGGGATCGCCGGCCCGGTGGCGGCCTACAGCGTGCCTGCCAATATCGGTGAAATCACCCTGACGCTGAACAGTATTGTGAACAAGCAAACCAGCGTCTTCGCCCCGAACGTGCTGATTCTGGATCAGAACCTGACGCCATCGGCCTACTTCCCGAGCGAGTACTTCACCTACCAGGAGCCGGGCGTAATGAGCGCTGACCGCCTGGAAGGGGTAATGCGCCTGACGCCTGCACTGGGCCAGCAAAAACTGTATGTGCTGGTGTTTACTACCGATAAAGATCTGCAGCAATCCACCAAACTCATCAACCCGGCAAAAGCCTATGCCAAAGGCACCGGCAACGCCGTACCGGATATTCCTGACCCGCTTGCCCGCCACGTCACCGACGGTGAGCTGCGGTTGAAAGTTTCCACCAACAGCGCCTCCAGCGTGCTGGTTGGCCCGCTGTTTGGTTCTTCCGGCACCGGCCCGGTGACCGTGGGTAACACCGCAGCACCTGCTCCGGTCTATGCCGCGCCAGTCGCAGCCCCGGCCACCGCTACACCGGCGACCGCTGCTGCCCCGGTCGCTGCGAAGAAGAGCGAGCCGGTGCTTAACGACACCGAAACCTACTTCAATCAGGCCATTAAACAGGCAGTAGATAAAGGCGATGTCGACAAGGCGCTGAAACTCCTTGATGAAGCCGAGCGTTTAGGCTCGACCACTGCCCGTTCCACCTTTATCAGCAGTGTAAAAGGCAAGGGGTGACCGTCTCCCCACAGTGCTGATTTTGTCAGTAGTTTGGTGCGCCCTTACGGGCGCACTTTTTTTTGCACGGTCTGCCGCTGTTGCATCTCTGTTGCGATAATGTTCGCTAGTTCACGTTTGCCCGCCCCCATTCCGCGTTTCTGCGATACAATAGCTTCACGTTATGTATCGGAGAGTCTGGCATGTCACACCCCGCGCTAACGCAACTGCGCGCGCTGCGTTATTTTGACGAAATCCCTGCGCTGGAACCGGAGCAGCTCGACTGGCTGCTGCTGGAAGATTCCATGACCAAACGTTTTGAGCAGCAGGGCAAAAAGGTCACCGTCACCCTCATTCAGGAGGGATTTGTCACGCCTGACGCGGTCGCGGATGAGCTGCCGTTGCTGCCGCAGGAGGCACGCTACTGGCTGCGGGAGATCCTGCTCTGTGCCGACGGCGAGCCGTGGCTGGCCGGACGCACCGTGGTGCCTGAATCCACGCTCACCGGGCCGGAGCTGGCGCTGCAGCAGATGGGCAAAACCCCGCTGGGGCGTTATCTGTTCACCTCCTCCGAACTTACCCGAGATTTTATTGAAATTGGTCGCGATGCCGGGCTGTGGGGACGCCGTTCCCGCCTGCGCTTAAGTGGTAAGCCCCTGATGCTGACCGAGCTGTTTTTACCGGCGTCGCCGTTGTACTAAGAGGAAGAAAAAATGGAGTGGAGTCTGACGCAGAACAAGCTGCTGGCGTACCACCGCTTGATGCGAACCGACAAGCCGATCGGTGCGCTGCTGCTGCTGTGGCCGACCCTGTGGGCGCTGTGGGTGGCAACCCCCGGGCTGCCGCCGCTGTGGATCCTGGCGGTATTTGTGGCGGGCGTCTGGTTGATGCGTGCGGCAGGCTGTGTCGTCAACGACTATGCCGATCGTAAGTTTGACGGCCATGTGAAACGCACCGCGAATCGTCCGCTGCCGAGCGGCGATGTCACCGAGAAAGAGGCGCGCACGCTGTTTGTGGTGCTGGTGCTGCTGTCGTTCCTGTTAGTGCTGACCCTGAACACCATGACCATTCTGCTCTCCGTCGCAGCGCTGGCCCTGGCCTGGGTCTACCCGTTTATGAAGCGCTACACCCATCTGCCGCAGGTGGTGCTGGGGGCGGCCTTTGGCTGGTCGATCCCGATGGCGTTTGCCGCCGTCAGCGAAAGCGTGCCCTTGAGCTGTTGGCTGATGTTCCTGGCGAATATCCTCTGGGCGGTAGCCTACGATACCCAGTACGCGATGGTCGACCGGGACGATGACCTGAAAATCGGCATCAAATCCACCGCCATTCTGTTTGGCCGTCAGGACAAGCTGATCATCGGGATTTTACAGGTGGCAGTGCTGGGGCTGATGGTGGCGATTGGTTATCTGAACCAGCTGAACGGGGCCTTTTACGCCGCAGTCGCGGCGGCAGGGATACTGTTTATCTACCAGCAGAAGCTTATCGCCAACCGCGAGCGCGACGCCTGTTTTAAAGCGTTTCTTAATAACAACTACGTCGGTCTGGTGCTGTTTGTCGGGTTAGCGATTAGCTACTGGGCATAAAAAAATGCCCGGTGGCGCTAGCGCTTACCGGGCCTACAGGTTCTGCTAAATCGTAGGCCGGGTAAGGCGGAGCCGCCACCCGGCATTTTTATGCACTACTCGCCCTGCGTCGCGCTCTCAATCGTTAAGCGCACGTCGGAGGTAATCAGGTCTGCCAGCATCTGGTACACCTTCATCGTCTCTTCCGGCTCGGCATCACCACTGTCGCTGATATAACCCTCGTCACGCAGCGTCAACACCAGCGAACTGAAGACCGCTTTGTCGAAGAACTCCGGCGCGTTGATGCCGTGCAGCATCGACAGACGCTGTGCCAGCGTGCGGCTCTCTTTCTCCAGCGTACCGCGGTTGATCGACGGGTTAGCGCTCAGCAGCCAGAAGGTAATGGCGTAGCGCTGCACGGTTTCGCGTGCGCCCGCCGCCAGCAGCTGCAGCGTGCGTGCCCGGGATGGGTTGATCAGCAGAACGTCCTCTTTCTGCGAAATCAGTCCCTGGCGGGTCAGCTCTGCAATCTGCTGATCCAGCACCTCAACCAGCTCCTCGTTGTTCCAGCGCAGGAACAGCTCGGCTTTCAGCATCGGATAGAGGGCGGTGACGTGCTCCAGCAGCGCCTGACGGCTGATCTGGCGATGCTGGGTAATGATGGCAGCCATCAGCGAAGGCAGCATCAGCATATGCGCAATGTTGTTACGGTAGTAGGTCATCAGTACCGCCTGCTCGCGCGGCAGAATGATGATATCGCCGATGGTATCCTTCTCGACCTCGAACTTATTCATCTGCAGCGCGTGCTCGATCAGTTCGCTGGCGCTGGCGGTCGGCACCGTGGCATCTGCCGCGTAAGGCACGTTGCGCATCAGGTTCAGGTAGCAGTCGAGCTGCTCGGTCAGCTGCTCGCGGGTGAGCGAGCGCTGGCGAGAGGCCAACAGGGCGGTACAACACAGGTTCATGGCGTTGGCCGCCCCGGCGTTGTTAATGCGCACCATCAGGTCGGCAGCAATGGCGTTCACCGTTGGCGTCAGCCAGGCAGGACGCACCGCTTCGATCGGATCGATGGACTCGCGCCACTCCGGCACACGGTGGTTGAGGTAGGTCATCAGCGGCATAGGTTCGCCGAAGTTGACATACCCCTGGCCGAGGTTACGCAGCTTGCTCAGGCCGCGCAGCATCTGCAGCAGGCTCTCTTTCTCTTTGGTAGCACCGCGCAGCTCTTTGGCGTAAGTACCCACTTCCATCACGTGCTCGTAACCGATGTAGATCGGCACCAGGGTGATTGGACGCGTACCGCCGCGCAGCATCGCCTGAATGGTCATCGACAGGGTGCCGGTCTTCGGATCGAGCAGACGCCCGGTACGGGAACGGCCACCCTCCACGAAATATTCCACCGAGTAGCCGCGGCTGAACAGCTCGCCCAGATACTCACGGAACACCGTAGAGTAGAGCTTGTTGCCCTTAAAGGTACGGCGAATAAAGAACGCACCCAGACGGCGGAAGATCGGGCCTGCCGGCCAGAAGTTAAGGTTGATACCCGCAGCGATGTGCGGCGGCACCAGCCCCTGGTGATAGAGCACGTACGAGAGCAGCAGGTAGTCCATGTGGCTGCGGTGGCAGGGCACGTAGACAATCTCATGGCCGTCGTGAGCGAGCTGGCGCACACGCTCGGCGTTGTGCACGTTGATCCCCTGATAGAGACGGTTCCAGGTAAAGCTCAGGATACGGTCGCTGAGGCGGATCATCTCGTAGGAGAAGTTAGCCGCAATCTCTTCCATCAGGGCGATGGCGTTTTGCTGCGCCTTCTCATGGGAGATTTTTTTGCTGCGCGCTTCGTCTTCGACAGCGCGGGCGATCGCTTTCGAGGCCAGCAGCTTGTTAAACAGATCCTGACGAGCCGGCAGACGCGGGCCTACCGCGGCCAGACGCTGACGGGCAAAGTGCATGCGCGCCACGCGTGCCAGCTTCTGGGCGATGGTCTTATCCGTACCGTGCTCATCGGCCATGCGGCGCAGTGAGACTGACGGCGAGAAACGCACAAAGCTGTCGCGGCCCAGCCAGTTGACGGCGAAAAATTTCTGCACCCCGTTGAGCATGCGCAACGGCGGGTTTTCCTCGCCTTTATCGCGCCCCGGACGGCGGCCAAACATCACCGACACCGGCACCATCTGCACGTCAAGCAGCGGGTTGCTGCGGTGCAGATCGAGGTAGTCATGGAACAGCTTGATCGACTCTTCTTTCGGCGTGTACCAGGTGAACACGCGAGGGCCACCGTGGATAAAGATGTAGCGCGGCAACAGGGTGCCGTCGATCTCCAGCGGCTCCAGCGGATCGGGGAGATCGTGCGCCAGGCACTGGGCGCGCAGCGTCAGCAAGTCGGCCTTCGAGTTATAAGGCAAAACGTACATAATAGGACGCGAGGTATCGAGTCCTAACTCCAGCGTCGGAACCGCCGGAATAGACTTGCTTTTTACCAGGACGCTTAATGGTAAATTAAGTAATTTGTAGTAAATTCGTGGCCAGCCAGACATAAACGATGTAAAGCCTCTGGTTAAAAATGCAATTGCGGCGCAAGGATAACAGAAAGCGCGCAAAATTTCTGTTGTTACCCGTCATACTTCCGGTGGCTGCGCCAGGCGCTTAAGCCACCGTTTCTGACGCTATTTTCGAAGAAAGGTTTCTTTTAATGGCCAATAATACCACTGGGTTAACCCGAATCATTAAAGCTGCCGGCTATTCATGGAAGGGCATCCGTGCTGCCTGGATCAATGAAGCCGCATTTCGCCAGGAGGGGGGTTGCGGTCGTCGCGGCGATTATTATTGCCTGCTGGCTGGATGTTGATCCCATCACCCGCGTATTGCTGATTGGCTCGGTGATGTTGGTGATGATAGTCGAAATTCTGAACAGTGCGATCGAGGCGGTAGTCGACCGCATCGGCACTGATTTTCACGAGCTGTCGGGCCGGGCCAAAGATATGGGCTCTGCCGCAGTGCTGATGGCGATTATGGTTGCGTTGTTTACCTGGGTCACGCTGCTTTGGGGACATTTACGATAAGCCTTCAGAAACCGAACAAGTCTCTGGTTTTTTATGCGGTTTGTGGTTCCAAAATCACCTTTAGCTGTATATACTCACAGCATAACTGTATATACACCCAGGGGGGCGGAATGAAAGCGTTAACGACCAGGCAGCAAGAGGTGTTTGATCTCATTCGGGATCATATCGGCCAGACGGGTATGCCGCCGACGCGTGCAGAAATCGCGCAGCGTCTTGGCTTCCGTTCTCCAAATGCCGCCGAAGAGCACCTTAAGGCACTGGCGCGCAAGGGTGTGCTTGAGATTGTCTCCGGTGCGTCTCGTGGTATTCGCCTGCTGGTTGAAGCCGAAGAGGGCCTGCCGCTCGTCGGTCGCGTCGCTGCCGGGGAACCGCTGCTGGCGCAACAGCACATTGAAGGCCACTATCAGGTCGATCCAGGCATGTTCAAACCGAGCGCAGATTTTCTGCTGCGTGTAAGCGGTATGTCGATGAAAGACATCGGTATTCTGGACGGCGATCTGCTGGCGGTGCATAAAACGCAGGACGTGCGTAACGGTCAGGTCGTAGTGGCGCGCATAGATGATGAAGTCACCGTTAAGCGCCTGAAAAAGCAGGGCAACACCGTGCAGCTGCTGCCGGAAAACAGCGAGTTTTCCCCGATAGTTGTCGACCTGCGTGAAAATAACTTCTCCATCGAAGGCCTGGCGGTTGGCGTCATCCGCAACGGTGAATGGTTATAACTGATTTCTGACAAACTGCGGCGCTGCCGCAGTTTGCTTTTCCTGCCTCTGGCGAACATTTTCATGTCTCTCCTGACTGCTTCAGACAAGGCGTTGTGGCGTCTTGCACTTCCCATGATCGTCTCCAATATCAGCGTCCCTCTGCTTGGGCTGGTGGACACGGCAGTAATTGGTCATCTTGATTCGCCCGTCTATCTGGGCGGTGTCGCCATCGGCGCGACGGCAACCAGCTTCCTGTTTATGCTGCTGCTCTTTTTGCGCATGAGCACCACCGGGCTTACCGCCCAGGCCTATGGCGCAAAGGATCCGCTGCGTCTGGCCCGCGCGCTGGTGCAGCCGCTGATCCTGGCTCTGGGTGCCGGGCTGCTGATTGTGCTGTTGCGCACGCCGCTTATCGATCTGGCGCTGCATATCGTCGGCGGCAGCGAGGCCGTTCTCCATCAGGCGCGGCGCTTCCTTGAGATCCGCTGGCTCAGCGCCCCGGCTTCGCTGGCTAACCTGGTGCTGCTCGGCTGGCTGCTGGGCGTGCAGTACGCCCGGGCGCCGGTGATCCTGCTGGTGGTGGGCAACCTGCTCAATATCGTGCTGGATCTGTGGCTGGTGATGGGCCTGCAGATGAACGTGCAGGGGGCCGCGCTGGCAACCGCTATCGCAGAGTACGCCACCCTGTTAATCGGCCTGTGGATGGTCTGGCGGGTGCTGGCCCTGCGCGGTATTTCGCTGGCGCTGCTGAAAGCGAGCTGGCGGGGCAACATCCGCAAGCTGCTGGCCCTCAATCGCGACATCATGCTGCGCTCGCTGCTGCTGCAACTCTGCTTCGGGGCGCTGACGGTGATGGGCGCGCGGCTGGGGCCGGAAATTATCGCCGTCAATGCCGTGCTGATGACCCTGCTGACCTTTACCGCCTATGCGCTGGATGGTTTCGCCTATGCGGTTGAGGCGCACTCCGGGCAGGCATACGGCGCACGGGAAAGCGGCCAGCTGCGGGAAGTGTGGCGGGCGGCCTGCCGACAGTCCGGTCTGGTGGCGCTGGCCTTTGCGCTCGTCTATGCCCTTGCAGGAGACAGGATCATTGCCCTGCTGACCTCGCTGCCTGAACTGCGCGCGCTGGCGAGCCACTATCTTATCTGGCAGGTGGTCCTGCCGGTGGTGGGCGTCTGGTGCTATTTGCTGGATGGCATGTTTATCGGCGCAACCCGTGGGGCAGAGATGCGCAACAGCATGGCCGTGGCGGCCGCCGGATTTGGCCTGACGCTGTTCACCCTCCCGTGGCTGGGTAACCACGGCCTGTGGCTGGCCCTGAGCGTGTTCCTGGCCCTGCGGGGGCTCTCTCTGGCCTGGATCTGGCACCGTCACTGGCGCAACGGCAGCTGGTTTTCATAGCGGCTTCGCCTGGCTGAATGGTAAAAGATTCCGAATAACAAACCTAACGCCGCAGGGTTATCTATAATAATTATCACGTCCAGCACGAAACGTATTTCAGGACGAACTTAACCTTAACGACCGAACGAAGAGGAATCGATGATGAATAAAGACCAAGTCGGCGGTAACTGGAAGCAATTCAAAGGTAAAGTAAAAGAACAGTGGGGCGATCTGACTGATGACGATATGACCGTCATTGAAGGTAAACGTGACCAGCTGGTGGGTAAAATCCAGGAACGCTATGGTTATGAGAAAGACCAGGCAGAGAAAGAAGTTGGTGACTGGGAAACCCGTAACAACTATCGCTGGTAATTAACCTATACCCGCAGGTACACGGATGTACGCCCAGGGCGACCTTTCAGGTCGCCCGTTTTTTTGCCCTCAGCGCGGCTTTTTCTTTAGCTGGATAGAGTGATCGTGCTGACAATCTTCCTGATGGCGGCAGGCTTCCACTTCCACACAGTTGCGGCACAGTCCGTGCGCTTCAATCACGTTGTGGCGCAGGGCAAAGCCCATCTTCGCCGCCAGGCTATGCATGATATCTTCCACCCCTTCCGCGCCTTCTTCCTTCACGCTGCCGCAGCGGTCACAGATGAACATCGCTGAGGTGTGGGTAGGCTGATCGAACAGATGGCACAGCACGTAGCTGTTGGTCGATTCCACTTTATGCACAAAGCCCTGCTCAAGTAAGAAATCGAGCGCCCGATAGACGGTAGGCGGCTTGGCCTGCGGCTCGCTCTCGCGCAGCAGGTCGAGCAGGTCATAGGCGCTGATGGCCCCGTTTTGCAGGCTCAGCAGACGCAACACTTCAAGGCGCTGCGGAGTCAGGCGCACATTGCGTTGCGCGCACAGCTTTTCGGCTTGCGCTAACAGTGCCTGCATTGTGGTCGTTTCCATTTTGCACCTCGAATGACGTGGAATAACAAACCGCCAGTTTACCATGTTCTGGCCTAAACGCCGAGATCCCGCGGGTATGCTACCCTGACGAAAAACCACAGGAGATGGAAAGATGAAAAGACCTGACTGCATTCGACACTGGCGTGAAGTAGAAGGCGCCGACGACTCTACCTACCCTGACAGCACAGAGCATTTCTCCATTGGCGCACCGCTGGCCCGTGCGCTGGGACTGGGCCGCCTCGGTATCCACCATGAACGCCTGCCACCCGGGCGTCGCACCTCCTATCCTCATGCCGAAAGCGATGAAGAGGAGTTTATCTTTGTGCTCGAAGGTTATCCCGAAGCCTGGATCAACGGTTATTTATGGAAGCTGGAACCGGGGGACAGCGTCGGTTTTCCTGCCGGGACGGGCGTTTGCCACACCTTTATTAATAATACCAGTGAAGAAGTGCGGTTATTAGTGGTGGGTGAAGCGAATAAAAAACATAACCGAATTTATTATCCGCTAAATGCTGTATATGCCGCGACGCGCGAAGATCGCTGGATAGATCATCCGCCGCAATTTTTTGGACCGCATGACGGAAAACCAGGGCAAAAGTAATTTCTTGTTCTATACATATTAAAGAAATAAGGAAATCAATAACTTAATCTAATACTAAAGTTTAGATAAATTCGGCTCCTCATACTTTTTTCACAAAGGACGTATGCCCCTGCGCGGTATTTAGCCGCCGGGGTTTATTCACCCACAATAAGTCAGGTGTCCTGTGAAAATTAAATTCAAAATTTCTGTGGCGGGAATTGCCACCGCTTTCCTTTTGCCTAATCATGCTGGAGCAGCAAATACCTGGACGGAAGCACGCGGCGATGCAATGGGTGGAACGGGCGTTGCGTCGGCGCATTATAGCAGCGGGGTGCTGATCAACCCGGCCCTGCTGGCAAAATCGAAAGCAGAAGACGACGTCGCCATTATATTCCCCTCGGTGGGGGCGCAAATCAGCGATAAAGACAATCTGCAGGACAAGATCGATGAAATCAGCGATGAGATCAGCGCCGATCGGGAGATGATCGACGATCTGACCGTGGCGAGGATCCTGGCCGATCCGCAGGGGACGCTCAGCGATCTTCAGGGCGCCGCAGGCAATCTGGCCGATCAGCTGGAGTTCCTCGAGGGCAAAACCGCGCACGGTAACGCCGGGGCAGGGATAGCCGTCAGTATCCCGGGCTCGGGGCTGTCGCTGGCGTTTGTCGCTAAGGCCAATGCCCACGCGCGCATCAGCTCGGAGATCGATCAGCAGGATATCGATTTTCTGCGCAGACTACAGGGCAACGCAGGGATGACCAACCAGATGGCGCTGGGGGCGGCCCGGAACGGCAGCGACGTCATTACCCGTAACCTCAACTCCGTTGCCATGGGCAGGGCGGCGATCGTCTCCGACTACGGCGTGGCGGTTGCCCGTCAGTTTGAGTTCAACGGCCTGCCGGTATCGGTCGGCGTAACGCCAAAACTGCAACAAACCTGGCTCTACAACTACACCACCTCCATCTATACCTACGACAGCGGCGATTTTAACAGCAGTCGTAACCGCAATGACGATACCAGTTTTAACGTCGATGTCGGCGTCGCGGTCGACTTTGGTGAAAACTGGACGGTCGGCCTGAGCGGGCAGAACCTGTTCTCACGGGATATTGATACCAACGATATCCGCATTCTCAACGGGCGTACCGGGCAGGAGGTGAGCTATCAGGACACGTACCAGATCCGCCCTCTGGTCACGGCGGGGGTGGCCTGGCACACCGGCCTGCTCACCCTCAGCGCCGATGGCGATCTGACCGAAACCCGGGGCTTCAAAAGCGAAGAGAACGCCCAGTATGTCGGGGTGGGGGCAGAGGTATCCCTGCTGGGCTGGCTGGCGGTACGCGGCGGCTTTCGCGGGGACGTGAAGGGCAACGACAGTAACGTCGTTACCGGCGGTCTCGGCTTCGCTCCCTTTAATACCGTGCATATCGATTTAACCGGCATTTACGGCGAGGATGAAACCTGGGGTGCCGGGGCGCAGTTCAGCGTCACCTTCTGAGGGGATCCGGAGGCGCTCTGCCTCCGGCGAATATGTGCTATAGTAGCGCCCCATTTTCAGCAGATGCTTAAAACTTCGCCATGTCGTCAGAAAATTCGTCCCTCTATCCTGCTCATCGTTTTTCCATCGCGCCGATGCTCGACTGGACAGACAGACACTGCCGCTACTTCCTGCGCCTGCTGTCGCGCCATACCCTGCTCTATACCGAGATGGTGACCACCGGGGCGATTATTCATGGCAAGGGCGACTATCTCGCCTTCAGCGAAGAGGAGCATCCGGTGGCGTTGCAGCTCGGCGGCAGCGATCCGGCCGCGCTGGCGCACTGTGCGAAGCTGGCAGAGGCGCGCGGCTACGACGAGATTAACCTCAACGTCGGCTGCCCGTCCGACCGCGTGCAGAACGGCATGTTTGGTGCCTGCCTGATGGGCAATGCGCAGCTGGTGGCCGACTGCGTGAAAGCGATGCGCGATGTGGTCTCCATTCCGGTGACGGTCAAAACCCGTATCGGGATAGACGATCAGGACAGCTACGAATTCCTCTGTGACTTCATCGGCACGGTGGCCGGGAAGGGCGAGTGCGAGATGTTTATCATCCATGCCCGTAAAGCCTGGCTCTCTGGCCTGAGCCCGAAAGAGAACCGGGAGATCCCGCCTCTGGATTACCCGCGCGTTTATCAGCTGAAGCGCGATTTCCCGCAGCTGACCATGTCGATCAACGGCGGCATCAAGTCTCTTGACGAGGCCAAAGCGCATTTACAGCATATGGACGGCGTGATGGTGGGCCGCGAGGCGTACCAGAATCCGGGTGTGCTGGCGGCAGTGGATCGCGAAATCTTTGGTATGGATAGCGCCGATCGCGATCCGGTGGCGGTGGTGCGGGCGATGTATCCCTACATTGAGCGCGAGCTGAGCAACGGCACTTATCTGGGCCACGTGACCCGCCACATGCTGGGTCTGTTCCAGGGGATCCCGGGCGCGCGCCAGTGGCGGCGTTACCTGAGTGAAAACGCCCATAAAGCGGGTGCCGATATCGAGGTGCTGGAGCAGGCGCTACGTCTGGTAGCAGACAAGCGATAATTTTCACCAAAAGTTCGTCAAATTCACCACGCCCGGCAGCCTGTTGCCGGGCGTTTTGTTTTTATCTCAAGGAGTTACGTTTTGGCACGGATCTTGTAAAGGTCATAGCAGCGTATCGTTGTGATGCATTCGGGAGAGAGCCATGCTGGAACTACTTTTTGTGATTGGATTTTTTGTCATGCTGTTGGTAACCGGCGTCTCGCTGCTGGGGATTATTGCCGCGCTGGTGGTCGCCACCGTGGTGATGTTTATCGGCGGCTTGTTTGCCCTGATGCTGAAACTGCTGCCGTGGTTGCTGCTGGCCGTGGCGGTGGTGTGGGCGATACGGGCGATTAAATCGCCAAAAATCCCACGCTATCAGCGCAATAACCGCTTTCGTTACTAAGGTATTGAGCGGTTCGTCACATCCTTGCAACTTTTACGGCAGCATTGCTTAGAACAGAATAGGATTTAGTTATCGAATCTGTCACTATTGCCGCCGTTAAAGAATTCATCGCGCTGTACCCTACATACAGCCGAACTAAAAAAAGAAAAGAAAAGGGCTTCCTACGGGAAGCCCAATTTCTTTTTAGGGGATCAGTAAACTTGACCCCTGTGTCGCCCGACTCTCCAGCACTTCATGCGCGCGTTGCGCGTCACTCAGCGGATACTTCTGCGCCTCCGCCACATCCACCTTAATCACGCCGCTGGCAATCAACGAGAACAGCTCGTTACTGGCCTCAACCAGTTCGTCATGATTGGTGATGTAACCCTGCAGCGAAGGGCGGGTGGCGAACAGCGAGCCTTTCTGGTTAAGAATGCCCAGATTGACGCCGGTCACCGGGCCGGAGGCGTTGCCGAAGCTGACCATCAGGCCACGGCGTTGCAGACAGTCCAGCGAGGCTTCCCAGGTATCTTTGCCCACCGAGTCATAGACCACGCGTACCTTTTTACCGCCGGTGATCTCTTTCACCCGCTCAACGATGCTCTCTTCGCGGTAGTTGATCACCTGCCAGGCGCCCGCCTGCAGCGCGCGCTGCGCCTTTTGCGCATTCCCGACGGTGCCGATCAGCTTGGCCCCCAGCGCTTTTGCCCACTGGCAGGCAATCAGCCCGACGCCGCCTGCGGCCGCGTGGAACAGAAACTGTTCGTCAGGTTTGATCTCATAGGTTTTGCGCAACAGATAAAAGACCGTCAGCCCTTTCAGGAAGGAGGCGGCGGCCTGCTCAAAGGAGATGGCGTCGGGCAGGATGGCAGCTTTATCCGCCGGGACGTTGTGGATCGAGCTGTAGGCGCCGAGGGCGGATTGCGCATACACCACGCGGTCGCCCTCCTTTATATGCTTAACGGCGCTGCCCACTTTGATCACCACCCCGGCCGCCTCTGTGCCCAGCCCGCTTGGCAGGGCCGGGGGCGGATAGAGGCCACCGCGGATATAGGTGTCGATATAGTTAATGCCAATGGCTTTGTTTTCGACCTGGACTTCGTTATCGCCAGGCGCGGTGGGCGTGAACTCTACCGCCCTGAGAACGTCCGGGCCGCCGTGCTTATGAAATTCAATACGCGTTGCCATGCTCCCTCCATTAGACTTAGAAAATATGGTAATCTTTCGACCCACTCTCTATCTCGGTAACTCCATTCACTATGGCAGGAAACAAACCCTTCAACAAACAGACTGAACCCCGTGAACGCGATCCGCAGTTAGCCGGGTTAAAAGTCCCGCCGCACTCGATTGAAGCGGAACAGTCGGTGTTGGGCGGTTTAATGCTGGATAACGAGCGCTGGGACGACGTTGCCGAGCGCGTTGTCACCGACGATTTCTATACCCGCCCGCACCGCCATATCTTTACCGAGATGGCGCGTCTGCAGGAATCCGGTAGCCCCATCGACCTGATCACGCTCGCGGAATCGCTGGAGCGTCAGGGGCAGCTGGAAACCGTGGGCGGCTTCGCTTATCTGGCCGAGTTATCGAAAAACACCCCAAGTGCGGCGAACATTAGCGCTTACGCCGATATCGTTCGCGAACGTGCGGTGGTGCGCGACATGATCTCTGTCGCCAACGAGATCGCCGAAGCGGGTTTCGATCCTCAGGGGCGTAACAGCGACGAACTGCTCGACCTGGCCGAGTCCCGGGTGTTTAAAATCGCCGAAAGCCGCGCCAATAAAGACGAAGGGCCGAAAAACATTGCCGAGGTGCTGGATGCCACCGTCTCGCGTATTGAGCAGCTATTCCAGCAGCCGCACGACGGGGTCACCGGCGTTAACACCGGCTATGACGATCTGAACAAAAAGACCGCCGGTCTGCAGCCGTCGGATCTGATCATCGTCGCCGCGCGTCCGTCGATGGGTAAAACGACGTTTGCGATGAACCTGGTCGAAAATGCGGCGATGTTGCAGGATAAACCGGTTCTTATCTTCAGCCTGGAGATGCCCTCCGAGCAGATTATGATGCGTTCTCTGGCCTCGCTGTCGCGTGTGGATCAGACCCGCATTCGTACCGGCCAGCTGGACGACGAGGACTGGGCGCGGATCTCCGGCACCATGGGTATTCTGCTGGAAAAACGGAACATCTATATCGATGACTCCTCCGGCCTGACGCCGACGGAAGTGCGTTCCCGCGCGCGCCGAATTGCCCGTGAGCATGGCGGCATTGGCCTGATCATGATCGACTACCTCCAGCTGATGCGCGTCCCGTCACTGTCGGATAACCGTACCCTGGAAATTGCCGAAATCTCCCGCTCGCTGAAAGCGCTGGCGAAAGAGCTGCAGGTGCCGGTGGTGGCGCTGTCGCAGCTTAACCGCTCCCTGGAGCAGCGCGCCGACAAGCGCCCGGTCAACTCCGACCTGCGTGAATCCGGCTCCATCGAGCAGGATGCCGACCTGATCATGTTCATCTACCGCGATGAGGTCTATCACGAGAACAGCGACCTGAAAGGGATCGCAGAAATTATTATCGGTAAGCAGCGTAACGGCCCTATCGGTACGGTGCGTCTGACCTTTAACGGACAGTGGTCGCGTTTCGACAACTATGCCGGTCCTCAATATGATGATGAGTAATTTCTAAGGAATTCAAATGCAAGCGGCAACTGTAGTGATTAACCGCCGCGCTCTGCGACACAACCTGCAACGCCTGCGTGAACTGGCTCCCGCCAGCAAACTGGTTGCAGTCGTGAAAGCGAACGCTTACGGACACGGTCTGATCGAGACCGCGCGAACGCTCCCCGATGCCGACGCCTTTGGCGTCGCCCGTCTCGAAGAAGCCCTGCGCCTGCGCGAAGGGGGGATCGCCCAGCCGATCCTGCTGCTCGAAGGCTTCTTTAATGCCGATGACCTGCCGACCATCGCCGAAAAAAGGCTGCACACCGCGGTGCACAACCTTGAGCAGCTCGAGGCGCTGGAAAACGCGGTACTCAGCGAGCCCGTCACCGTCTGGATGAAGCTCGATACCGGCATGCACCGTCTGGGCGTGCGGCCGGAGCAGGCAGAGGCCTTTTATCAGCGCTTAAGCCAGTGCCACAACGTCCGCCAGCCGGTCAACATCGTCAGCCATTTTGCCCGCGCCGACGAACCCGAGTGTGGCGCGACCGAGCAGCAGCTCGATATTTTCAACACCTTCTGCGAAGGCAAGCCGGGGATGCGCTCGATCGCGGCCTCCGGCGGCATTCTGCTGTGGCCGCAGTCCCATTTCGACTGGGCGCGTCCGGGCATAATCCTGTATGGCGTCTCGCCGCTGGAGGGTAAACCCTGGGGACCGGACTTCGGTTTTCAGCCGGTGATGTCGCTCACCTCCAGCCTGATTGCGGTGCGCGAGCACAAAGCCGGAGAGCCGGTGGGCTACGGCGGCACCTGGGTGAGCGAGCGCGATACCCGTCTGGGCGTGGTGGCGATGGGCTACGGCGATGGCTACCCGCGCGCTGCACCCTCAGGTACGCCGGTGCTGGTGAACGGCCGCGAAGTGAACATCGTCGGACGTGTGGCGATGGACATGATCTGCGTTGACCTCGGGCCAGAGGCGCAGGAGAAAGCGGGCGATCCGGTAACCCTGTGGGGCGAAGGTTTACCCGTAGAGCGGATCGCGGAAATCACAAAAGTAAGTGCTTACGAACTTATCACGCGCCTGACGTCGCGGGTGGCGATGCACTACCTCGACTGATGGCTATGTTCCCTCTCCCCTGTGGGGAGAGGGTCAGGGTGAGGGGGGAACAGACCGCACCGCAGGTTCTGTCGCCCATGCCCCATCTTCCTTAACATCCTCTCGATCTTCTCCCGCTTCCGGTTTATTGTTGAATTCCCTGCCTCATTATTATCCGGAGAACCATCGCGTGTTCCAGAAAGTCGACGCCTATGCTGGCGACCCCATCCTCTCCTTAATGGAGCGTTTCAAAGAAGATCCCCGGGGCGATAAAGTTAACCTCAGTATCGGTCTGTACTACAACGAAGCAGGCATTATTCCGCAGCTGCAGGCGGTGGCCAAAGCCGAAGCGCGTCTCAATGCCACGCCGCACGGCGCGTCGCTCTATCTGCCGATGGAAGGGCTGAACAGCTATCGTCACACAATTGCTCCGCTGCTGTTTGGCGCAGAGCATCCGGTGCTGGTGGAAAAGCGCGTTGCCACTATCCAGACCCTGGGTGGCTCGGGCGCGCTGAAAGTCGGTGCCGACTTCCTGCACAAGTATTTCCCGGAATCCGGGGTCTGGGTGAGCGACCCGACCTGGGAAAACCATGTTGCCATCTTTGAAGGCGCAGGTTTCACGGTGCAAACCTACCCGTGGTTTGACGACCAGACCAACGGCGTGCGCGTTGGCGCATTGCTGGAAAAACTGAGCACCCTGCCGGAACGCAGTATCGTGCTGCTGCACCCGTGCTGCCATAACCCGACCGGTGCCGATCTGACTAACGATCAGTGGGATGCGGTGATTGAGGTGCTGAAGGCCCGCAACCTGATCCCGTTCCTCGACATTGCCTATCAGGGCTTTGGTGCCGGGATGGAAGAGGACGCCTATGCCATTCGCGCCATCGCCAGCGCAGGCCTGCCGGCGCTGGTCAGCAACTCCTTCTCCAAAATCTTCTCGCTGTATGGCGAGCGTGTCGGCGGCCTGTCGGTGGTCTGTGAAGATCAGGATGCTGCCGGGCGCGTGCTCGGCCAGCTGAAAGCCACCGTGCGCCGCATTTACTCCAGCCCGCCAAACTTTGGTGCGCAGGTGGTGGCGACCGTGCTGGGCGATGATGAACTCAAAGCGGAGTGGCTGGCTGAAGTGGAAGCGATGCGTACCCGTATCCTGTCCATGCGACAGACGCTGGTCGACGTGCTGAAAGAGGCGGTGCCGGGGCACAACTTCGACTACCTGCTGCAGCAGCGCGGCATGTTCAGTTACACCGGCTTCAGCGCGCAGCAGGTGGATCGCCTGCGTGATGAGTTCGGCGTTTACCTGATTGCCAGCGGACGCATGTGCGTAGCGGGCCTGAACAGCAGCAACGTTCAGCGCGTGGCACAGGCCTTTGCCGCGGTAATGTAAGCACTTACTCACGGCCTCCTTCGGTTGCGAAGGGGGCCGGAATGGGTAAAACCCCGCTTTGTGATACCCCTCTTTTTATTGTGACTTATATAAAAAATTCCCTTTCATTCCCCTCCGGCTACGGTTATTTTCGGGGTGGTTTTTGACCATCCGATCAAAATAAAAAATAACGGTTTGAATATTCAGGGGAAAACATGCGCAAAATCACACTGGCGCTCAGCGCTGTCTGTTTATTGCTCTCGCTCAGCCACCCGGTGGTGGCGCGCCCCTCATCACCTCCACCGTTATACACCGGCACCAACGCCGCCAGACTGGCCGAGCAGGCACCGATCCACTGGGTGTCCGTTGCCCAGATTGAAAACAGCCTGATGGGCCGTCCGCCGATGTCGGTGGGATTTGATATTGATGACACCGTGCTGTTCTCCAGCCCGGGCTTCTGGCGGGGTAAAAAAACCTGGTCGCCGGACAGCGACGATTACCTGAAAAACCCGGCCTTCTGGCAGCAGATGAACAACGGCTGGGATGAGTTCAGCATTCCGAAAGAGGTGGCCCGCGCGCTGATTGCCATGCACGTTAAGCGTGGCGACAGGATCTGGTTTATTACCGGGCGCCATCCCACTAAAACCGAAACCGTCACCAAAGCGTTGCAGGATGCCTTTCTGATCCCCGCCGCGGCTATGAACCCGGTCATTTTTGCCGGTGAGAAGGCTGGCATAAATAACAAAGCCCGGTGGATAGAGCAGAAACAGGTCAAAATTTATTACGGTGACGCCGACAGCGACATCATCGCGGCCCGCGAGGCGGGTGCCCGGGGCATCCGGGTGCTGCGCGCCTCGAACTCGACCTGGAAACCGCTGCCACAGGCAGGGGCGTTTGGTGAAGAGGTGATCGTCAATTCAGAATATTGAGTATTCGGGCAGAAAAGACGCTTTTTTAAGCAGATTTACCCGCTACGGGTTTTACCTTTCGTCGTATTGCTGCACACTTAGAAGGATTATCCTGTAATACGGAGCAGCACATGTGGTATCAGCAAACCCTGACCCTGCGCGCCAGGTCTCGTGGTTTTCACCTGGTGACGGACGAGGTCCTCGGACAGATCCGCGATCTCCCCCCGCATCAAGGTCGGTTTACTGCATCTGTTGCTGCAACATACGTCAGCCTCTCTCACTCTCAACGAGAATTGCGATCCCACCGTCCGTTCCGATATGGAGCAGCATTTTCTCAAATCCGTTCCCGACGATGCTCGCTGGGAACATGATGACGAGGGGCCAGATGACATGCCTTCCCATATTAAATCCTCCTTGCTGGGCGTCTCTTTGCTGCTGCCGGTGAATCACGGCCGCGTGCAGCTCGGCACCTGGCAGGGGATCTGGCTGGGAGAACATCGTATCCATGGCGGTTCGCGCAAAATTATCGCTACGCTACAAGGGGAATAATGATGACAATTTCGGAGATACTTCAGTACTGCATGAATAAGCCGGGTGCGGAGCAGAGCGTGCACAGTGACTGGAAGGCAACCCAGATTAAGGTCGCAGACGTGCTGTTTGCGATGGTGAAAGATGTGGAGGGGCGTCCGGCTGCCTCGCTAAAAACCAGCCCGGAACTGGCGGATCTGCTGCGCCAGCAGCACACCGACGTGCGTCCCAGCAAGCACCTGAATAAAGCGCACTGGAGCACGGTCTATCTCGATGGGTCGATACCGGATTCGCAGATTTACTACCTGGTGGATGCCTCGTACAAGCAGGCGGTGGAACTGCTGCCGGAGATGACCCGGCAGCAGCTTTCGGTGTGACTAGTTCAGAAGCGGTTTAAGGAAGCGGGCCGTGTGCGAGGCTTCGCACTCCGCGACGGTTTCCGGGGTGCCGGAAACCAGGATTTCGCCGCCGCCGCTGCCGCCTTCCGGACCGAGATCGACAATCCAGTCCGCGGTTTTAATCACGTCCAGGTTGTGCTCAATCACCACGATGGTGTTGCCCTGATCGCGTAGCTGATGCAGCACGTCGAGTAACTGCTGGATATCAGCAAAGTGCAGACCGGTGGTCGGCTCGTCCAGAATGTACAGCGTCTGCCCGGTACCGCGTTTGGAGAGCTCACGCGCCAGCTTCACGCGCTGCGCCTCCCCGCCCGACAGGGTGGTCGCTGACTGGCCCAGACGAATGTAGGTCAGACCGACATCCATCAGGGTCTGGAGCTTGCGCGCCAGCGCCGGAACGGCATCAAAGAACTCACGCGCCTCTTCAATGGTCATATCCAGCACTTCGTGGATGGTCTTGCCTTTATATTTGATCTCCAGCGTTTCGCGGTTATAGCGCTTGCCTTTGCACTGGTCGCACGGCACGTAGATGTCCGGCAGGAAGTGCATCTCAACCTTGATGACGCCATCGCCCTGACAGGCTTCACAGCGACCGCCGCGAACGTTAAAGCTGAAACGTCCTGGCGTATAGCCGCGTGAACGCGATTCCGGCACGCCGGCAAAGAGTTCACGTACCGGCGTAAACACGCCGGTATAGGTCGCCGGGTTGGAGCGCGGCGTACGACCGATCGGGCTCTGGTCGATATCGATCACCTTGTCGAAGTGCTCAAGGCCGTGGATCTCGCGATACGGCGCCGGTTCAGCCAGGGTTGCGCCGTTCAGCTGAGTCTGAGCAATCGGGAACAGGGTGTCGTTAATCAGCGTTGATTTACCGGAACCCGACACCCCGGTGATGCAGGTGAACAGGCCAACCGGCAGGGTCAGGGTCACGTCTTTCAGGTTGTTACCGCGAGCCCCGGTGAGCTTCAGCACTTTTTCCGGGTCGGCGGGTACACGCTGTTTCGGCACTTCAATCTTGCGCTTGCCGCTCATGTACTGGCCGGTCAGGGATTCTGGTACCGCCATAATGGCGTCCAGTGGACCTTCCGCCACTACCTGGCCGCCGTGGACGCCGGCTCCCGGGCCGATGTCGATCACGTGATCGGCCGCGCGGATAGCATCCTCGTCGTGCTCAACCACAATCACCGTGTTGCCGAGGTTACGCAGGTGGATCAGCGTTCCGAGCAGGCGTTCGTTGTCGCGCTGGTGCAGGCCGATGGACGGCTCATCCAGCACGTACATCACCCCCACCAGGCCCGCACCGATCTGGCTCGCCAGACGGATACGCTGCGCTTCACCGCCGGACAGGGTCTCTGCCGAGCGGGAAAGGGTCAGGTAGTTCAGGCCGACGTTGACCAGGAACTTGAGGCGATCGCCGATCTCTTTCAGCACTTTCTCGGCGATTTGCGCGCGCTGGCCGGAGAGCTTCAGGTTGTTGAAGAAGTCCATCGCATGGCCGATGCTCATGTCAGAGATGGTCGGCAGCGGCGTGTTTTCAACATACACGTGGCGCGCTTCGCGGCGCAGACGGGTGCCGTCACAGGTGGCGCAGGAGCGGTTGCTGATGAACTTCGCCAGCTCTTCACGTACCGCGCTGGATTCCGTCTCTTTGTAACGGCGCTCCATGTTGTGCAGCACGCCTTCAAACGGATGACGGCGCACCGAGGTATCACCGCGATCGTTCATGTATTTGAACTCGATGTTCTCTTTCGCAGAACCGAACAGGATCACTTTGTGCACGGTTGGGCTGAGGCTGCCCCACGGCGCTTCGACGTCGAATTTATAGTGTTCAGCCAGCGATTTCAGCATCTGGAAGTAATAGAAGTTACGCTTATCCCAGCCGCGGATCGCGCCGCCAGCCAGCGACAGCTCCGGATTCTGGATCACCCGGTCAGGATCGAAATACTGCTGCACGCCCAGGCCATCACAGGTCGGACAGGCGCCGGCCGGGTTGTTGAACGAGAACAGGCGCGGTTCGAGTTCGCGCATGCTGTAGCCACACACCGGACAGGCGAAGTTGGCGGAGAAGAGCAGCTCTTCCGCCTGCGGGTCGTCCATATCGGCTACCACGGCCGTACCGCCGGAGAGATCCAGCGCGGTTTCGAACGACTCTGCCAGACGCTGGGTCAGGTCATCACGCACCTTGAAGCGATCGATCACCACCTCGATGGTGTGTTTCTTTTGCAGCTCCAGCTTCGGCGGATCGGAGAGATCGCACACTTCCCCGTCGATACGGGCGCGGATATAGCCCTGGCTGGCCAGGTTCTCCAGCGTTTTGGTGTGCTCGCCTTTACGCTCTTTAATGATCGGTGCCAGCAGCATCAGGCGTTTGCCTTCCGGCTGCGCCAGCACGTTATCCACCATCTGGCTGACGGTCTGGGCCGCCAGCGGGACATCGTGGTCCGGGCAGCGTGGCTCGCCCACGCGGGCATACAGCAGACGCAGGTAGTCATGGATTTCGGTGATGGTCCCGACGGTGGAGCGCGGGTTATGGGAGGTCGACTTCTGCTCAATGGAGATGGCCGGCGACAACCCTTCGATATGGTCGACGTCCGGTTTTTCCATCAGCGACAGAAACTGACGCGCATACGCAGAGAGCGATTCAACGTAACGACGCTGCCCTTCGGCATACAGGGTGTCGAAAGCCAGTGAAGATTTGCCTGAGCCTGAAAGCCCGGTCACGACGATCAGTTTGTCGCGAGGGATGACGAGGTTGATATTCTTGAGATTGTGGGTGCGGGCGCCCCGAACTTCTATCTTATCCATTCACCTTTCCCGGTAGGTAGATACACGGAATGCCTGGTTTGTTTGAAGGACAACCGGCAGAAACGATTAATTATGACACAAACTGACCTGGCTGGATATACAGTATTGGAATGCATCTTCTGATTACTTGTGCAACAATGTAACCTTCGTGAGAACTCTGGAAGATGCTTCGAAACTATCGGAAGACCACGTGGAAATGGTACACTCGCGCGCTTACACTATTTTCAGACACGTTTTCAGGAGACACGATCATGGCCAGCAGAGGCGTAAACAAGGTGATTCTCGTCGGTAATCTGGGCCAGGACCCGGAAGTACGCTATATGCCGAGTGGTGGTGCAGTGGCCAACATTACGCTGGCGACGTCCGAATCCTGGCGCGATAAAGCGACCGGTGAGATGAAAGAGCAGACCGAATGGCACCGCGTTGTGCTGTTTGGCAAACTGGCCGAAGTGGCCGGTGAATATCTGCGTAAAGGCTCCCAGGTCTATATCGAAGGCCAGCTGCGTACCCGCAAATGGACCGATCAGTCCGGCGCAGAAAAATACACTACCGAAGTAGTGGTTAACGTCGGCGGCACCATGCAGATGCTGGGTGGCCGTCAGGGCGGTGGCGCACCAGCAGGTGGCGGCCAGCAGCAGCAGGGCGGTTGGGGTCAACCTCAGCAGCCGCAGGGCGGCAACCAGTTCAGCGGCGGCGCACAGTCCCGTCCGCAGCAGCCGTCTGCACCGGCGCAGTCCAACGAACCGCCAATGGATTTCGACGACGATATCCCGTTCTGATAAGCAGAACCTGCGTTTCGCAACCACAAAAAACCCAGACGATGTCTGGGTTTTTTTATATTCACTAGGTGTACATCATTGGCCAGTCTGGTGGCGTATGGCTCATCGCCTCGACCATTACTTCTTTAACGTTGTTCCAGATAACGGCCACATCCAGCAGGGTGATGCCCAGCAGGCCGGTAGCGAACCAGCATGCTGCCGCCAGACCCAGACAGGTGCTGACCACCGCCAGCGCGGTGTAATCTGATTTACGAAACTGAATGTTCAGCGTGCTGGCCAGAAACATCAGCACTGCGCTCAACAACTCCCAGCGTGCAAACACAACACCGGTGGTAATAGCTGCCATAAAAACGATCCTCAAAGATAACCGCCGCCGGGTAAAGCGCGACGTTGCCCAGACACTGTGGCAAACTGGCTATCGGCAGGCTCAGACTCACAACAATGAAACAATGTTTCTTGTTACATAAGATATGTGAACTATATCACGTTTGTTCTTTTATTCACCACTGGGCAAATGCATAAAAATGGTCTTTTTTAACCCTGTTATTATCATGGTTATTGCGATCTGAAATATATATTTAGCCTGCTAATCGGTGTAATTATGATAACTTTACTGATAATTCATCGGGATAAGAAAACGTGTACAGAGCGGGCGTCGATGTACAATATTTACAGCCTCAGGGCTATGGATTATGCTTCTTGCGGTTGCTTACTCAGTTCGTAATAAATAAATCAGGCTAGCGCTTTTTGTTTTTTATTATTCTTTGTCATTTAATTTTTACACACGCATCCCTGTAAGAGAGTCGCATTAATTTATGTCGACTGAATATCACTTTATTCCTGATTAATTCGTTGCGGTATTTCTGTCTCGTTAATGAGCTGCGAATAAACAATGAAGCAAGTAAATCGAGAGAATATTAAAGACAGTACCCGAGCCCTGCACGCATTAGCTAAATTAATGCCAAAGTTATCATCCCACGTCACCTTAACGGATCTGCTGGGGACGATTAATCATACCTTTGGCGCCCAGCTCAGCTGGGTGATGATGCAGGATGATACGGGCCAGCCGCAGTTTGTCAGTGCCGGTGAATTAACCTGCCATCCGCTGGAAATTAATGCGTTTCTTGCCAGCCTGTTATTGCAGCGCCAACGCCGTTCATGGCAGGTCATCGGCTGGAAAGAGAATATGGGCGCGCTGATATTTCCTTCCGGCCATCCAGGACATCAACAATTACAGTGCGGGGTGCTGTGTAAAATGGCGCCGCATCAGCACGGCTACTTTTTCCTGGGCTTTGCGCAACCGCAAAGCAGCATTACCGTGCTGAAAGAGGTGGTGATTATCCTGGTGGAAAAGCTGAAGGATTTTGTCACCGGGCTCGTCGCCCGTGAACGCACGGCAAAAGAGATGCAGCGGATGCTCGCCCAGTATAAAACGCTGTTTGAACGGGCGCCGGTGCTGATGAACTCTTTCGACAGGAATAGCCGCTGCGTGTTGTGGAATGCCGAATGTGAAAAGGTGTTTGGCTGGACGATGGCGGAGATCAACGCCCATGCCGATCCGCTGGCGCTGTTTTATCCTGACCCGGAGGTGCGCCGCCGGGTGCACGATTCGGTTAACATCACCCCGCTGAACGATATGTATGAATGGCACCCGGTGCGCCGGGACGGTATGCAGCTGACCATCCTGTGGTCGAACATCTCCCTGCCGGACGGCTCGATCCTCAATATCGGGCTCGATATCACTGCCCGTAAAAAAGCGGAGCGGCAGCTGGAGATGAAGGCCATGACCGACGATCTGACGCGCTGCCTGAATCGCTTTGCCATCCTGCAGCAGATTGCCGCCGCCCTGGAGGCCAGCCAGCGGCAGGAGGCCGACAGCTACTTCTCGGTGCTGATGTTCGACCTGGATTTCTTTAAGCAGATCAATGATCAGTGGGGCCACCTGGTGGGGGATGCGGCGCTGGTGCACTTCTGCGACTGCCTGCGGGCGCTGCTTCCGCCCGGTTCGGCGCTGGGTCGGGTCGGCGGAGAAGAGTTTTTACTGCTGCTGCCGAAAACCTGCAGCGATGCGGCGGTGCATCTCTCCAACCGGCTCCGCCAGGCGCTGTCGGTGACGCCGCTTAACGTTGGCAGCCGGACGCTGATCCTCTCTTTTAGCGCGGGAGTGGTAGAGGTAAGCGGCGAACAGCACGATACCTCCTCGTTACTCATTAGCGCAGATAAGGCACTTTATGATGCCAAACGCGCGGGAAGAGGAAAAACAATCGTTGCGGTTGATTATTTATAAATCACTTTAATCATTATCGTGGGATAAATAGCACAAAATTTCATGAGGAAGTTGCGCTTTTTTCACGCTGTCGGTAGTTTGACTTAATCGACGACATTCTGTTGAGTTATCCGGGAGCCTGGCTTTCGAAATGGGTAATTATTTTACTTAATAAACAGGAAACGAATACTTTCAGTTTGGCTTACGGACAAATATTATCGGCATAACCAAATATTAGGTTATTGGTGTTAAAAGTCAGTTGCTAACTTCGCATGATTCATGCAACGTAATCACCTGTTTAGCAAAGCATCCGGCCTTCATGATTACAGGCACATAAAAAGCAGGGAAAAAGGGCGGAAATGAATCGTAGCGCACGGGACAAGGTGCTGAGGATAGTCGGGGTTATCATGGTAGTTTCGCTACCTGTGATGCTTGCGCTATGGTTTGCCCAGCAACGCGCGGTCAACGAAACACGCAGCCAACTCAGCTCCTTTGCTCAACTCGCTTTAGACAAAACTGAACTGGTGATTCAGCAGGTGGAGCTGGCGCGTCAGGCGGCTGAACAGTATTCGGGTGATATTTGCACGCCGGCACACCGACAGAATATGTTAAATATCGTCCGGGGCCGACTTTACATTGCCGACCTGCTCTATGCTGATGGCCGTGAATTCCTCTGCTCCACGACGAGCACCCCCGATAACCCCTATACAATTTCCGACGCCAATTACCAACGCCAGCCTGACGTCTCTATCTATTATTACCGCGATACGCCGTTTTACGCGGGATATAAGATGACTTATATGCAAATAGGGCATTATGTGGTGGTGGTTAACCCCCTGACCTATAGCGAAGTCATGTCTTCGGATCGCTCTCTGGCGTGGGGTGTATTTGATACAGTGACCAATGCTTTTTTCTCGGTCAGCGAACAGGCTAATCAAAATGAATTAAAAACGCTGATTGGCGATAACGATCTTTCGTTCCAGAAACAAGGCCGCTTTTATACTATTGTGCGCTCGGACAAACGCCCGATTGCCGCCATTGTTTCAACGACAAACCAGCGATTTTACGAAGTGCTCTATCATCAGGCGACATTAACCCTGCCGCTGGGGATGATCAGCAGCATTATTATTTTACTGATGTGGTCGCGGACGCGACGGGAATTTAATTCCCCGGGTCGCTTATTGCATCGGGCATTAAATAAAAGACAGCTTTGCCTGCACTACCAGCCGATTATTGATATTAAAACCAACGTCTGTGTCGGGGCAGAGGCGCTGTTGCGATGGCCTGGTTTTAACGGCCCGGTGATGAGCCCGGTAGAATTTATCCCGCTGGCAGAAGAAGAAGGCATGAGCGAGCGCATTACCGACTACGTGGTGGAAGAAGTCTTCAGCGATCTGGGCCCTTTCCTGGCCTGCAACCCGCATATCTATATCTCCATTAACCTGTCAGCCACGGACTTCCACTCTTCACGCCTGATTGCGATGATCACCGATAAGGCCCGTCACTACAACGTTCGGGCCCAGCAGATTAAAATCGAAGTGACCGAACGCGGGTTCATCGACGTACCGAGAACCACACCGGTGATCCAGGCGTTTCGTCAGGCGGGATATGAAGTGGCGATCGATGATTTTGGTACCGGCTATTCCAACCTGCACAACCTCTACTCCCTGAACGTCGATATCCTGAAAATCGATAAATCCTTTATCGATACGCTGACCACCAACAGCACCAGCCACCTGATCGTCGAGCACATTATCGAAATGGCCCAGAGCCTGCGCTTAAAAACCATCGCGGAAGGGGTGGAAACGGCGGAACAGGTCACGTGGTTAAACAAGCGCGGCGTGCAGTATTGTCAGGGCTGGCACTTTGCGAAGGCGATGTCGCCGCAGGATTTCATGACCTGGCAGCAACAGCCTGTCGCGGCATCACTCGCCCACAGCCACTAATTCAGCTGATGACGGTAGTCGCTGGGGGTGCGATCAAACTCGCGGCGGAATACGCGGGAAAAGGTCTGCTGCGAGACATAGCCCAGATCCATGGCGATATCAAAAATAGGTCGCTGGGTCGTGCGCAGCGCCTGAGCGGCCAATAATAACCGGCGTTGGCGAATGTACTCGCCCAGCGTCTGGTGCATCACGGCGCGGAACATCCTCTGTAAGTACCACTTCGAATAACCTGACTTTTTCGCCACCACATCAATACTCAAGGGTTGATCGATATGGTCATCCATCCATTCAATAAGTGTCTGAATAATTTGTTGATGCGACATAAAGCAGCCTCCCTCTGGGTACACCTGTGTCTATAGATTCGTCGTTTTGTCTGCGGGCGAGTATAATTCCTCAAGTTAACTTGAGGTAAAGAGATTTTATGGAAAAGAAATTACCGCGGATAAAACCGCTGCTGACGCCGGGCGAGGTGGCCAGGCGTAGCGGCGTGGCGGTGTCAGCACTGCATTTCTATGAAAGCAAAGGGTTAATTAAAAGCATTCGCAACACCGGTAACCAGCGGCGTTATACCCGCGACGTGCTGCGCTACGTGGCGATCATTAAGATTGCCCAACGCATTGGCATCCCGCTCGCCACCATTGGCGAGGCGTTTGGCATCCTGCCGGAGGGGCATACCCTGAGTGCGAAGGAGTGGAAAGCATTGTCCTCCCAGTGGCGCGACGAACTGGATCGGCGCATTCATACCCTGGAGGCGCTGCGCGATGAGCTTGACGGCTGCATTGGCTGCGGATGCCTGTCGCGCAGTGACTGCCCTCTGCGTAACCCTGGCGACAGACTGGGCGAACAGGGCACCGGCGCGCGGCTGCTGGAAGAAGATTAGCCCGACGCAGTAAAAACTAAAGCGCCACAGAGGCGCTTTAGTTTATTCCCGGTCTTTGTCTTTCTCTCTATCCCGCTGGTTCACAGGAGGGTTTCCCCCGACATCAACACCCCTCAGTCGAGCATGCTTTGGAGGTTCCGGTTTGTGCTGACAATTTAAGTCTAGGCCGGGAGCCCGGGTTTGCCAGCGGCACAGTACAAAAACTCGGCGAAATTTTTTCGCCAGGTTGTGCAATTTTCTATAGTTAGTGGATAAGCCCAACTGGAGATGACCATGATTAAGGTCCACCACCTCAACCAGTCCCGATCCCAGCGTGTGCTCTGGGCGCTGGAAGAGCTCTCACTGCCCTATCAGATTGAACGTTATCAGCGGGATAAGACAATGATGGCGCCCGCCGCGTTGCGCAAAGTCCATCCGCTGGGCAAATCTCCGGTGCTGGAGGATAACGGCCTGATCCTGGCGGAGTCGGGCGCGATCCTCGAATACCTGCAGGAGACCTACGATCCCGGCTCGCAGCTTAAGCCGCAGGATCGCGAGCTGAAACTGCACTACCGTTTCTGGCTCCACTACGCGGAAGGCTCCCTGATGCCGTTGCTGCTGATGAAGCTGGTCTTCTCCAGCCTCGGTAAACCGCCGATCCCGTTTGGCCTGCGCTCGCTGGGCAAAGTGCTGGGGCAGGGGGGTGCAGAAAGCGTATCTCAACAAACAGCTGGAAACCCACGCCCGTTTTCTGGAGTCCTGGCTTAAGGATCACCGCTGGTTTGCCGGGGATCGTCTCAGCATGGCGGATGTGCAGATGAGCTTTCCGGTGTTTGCCCTGCTGGAGCGTGGCGGCATAGAGGATCTTCCTCACCTGCAGACGTGGAAGAAAAACGTCGAAATGCGGCCAGCCTGGCAGCGGGCGATCCAGCAGGGCGGTCCGTTCGAAATCCCCGGCGAGCCCTGAAAATGTTATCAAATTGCGCATTCACGATAACGTTTGCGCATACTCTGTCTACTTCTTCACCACCCCGTACGGAAATTAGCGAAAAACGGCAAAGTTAAGTTGAAAATGCCCATGTTTAAGCCGGATAATCGTTTGCCTTTAATTCAACACCCGTTTTGTCAGCGCGAAGCTAAACGTTTGCTTTTTTTATGACGCCCCTCTTTGTCATAAACGCAGCACAGGGATATGACGTTTCGCTGGTCGTGGAGTGTCCATCACGCTGACCGACGACGATAATAATTTTCAGGGGATGTTTTCTATGTCTACGCCATCTGCGCGTACCGGCGGTTCACTCGACGCCATGTTCAAAATTTCTGCCCGCGGCAGTACCGTGCGTCAGGAGATCGTTGCCGGTCTGACGACCTTCCTGGCGATGGTCTACTCGGTGATCGTGGTGCCGGGCATGCTGGGCAAAGCCGGTTTCCCACCGGCGGCGGTCTTTGTCGCCACCTGTCTGGTGGCCGGTGTCGGCTCCATCGTAATGGGTCTGTGGGCCAACCTGCCGCTGGCGATCGGTTGCGCCATCTCATTGACCGCCTTTACCGCATTCAGCCTGGTACTGGGCCAGCACATCAGCGTGCCGGTTGCGCTGGGTGCTGTGTTCCTGATGGGTGTGCTGTTTACCATTATTTCCGCCACCGGTATCCGTAGCTGGATCCTCCGCAACCTGCCGCAGGGCGTTGCGCACGGCACCGGGATTGGTATCGGCCTGTTCCTGCTGCTGATTGCCGCTAACGGCGTAGGTCTGGTGATCAAGAATCCGCTGGACGGTCTGCCGGTTGCGCTGGGTAATTTCGCCAGCTTCCCGGTGATCATGTCGCTGATTGGCCTGGCGGTGATCATTGGTCTGGAAAAACTGAAAGTGCCGGGCGGCATCCTGCTGACCATCATTGGCGTTTCTGTGGTGGGGCTGATTTTCGATCCGGCAGTACACTTCTCCGGCGTGTTCGCCATGCCATCCCTGAGCGATGAAAACGGCAACTCGCTGATCGGCAGCCTGGATATCATGGGCGCGCTGAACCCGGTGGTGCTGCCAAGCGTGCTGGCGCTGGTGATGACCGCGGTCTTCGACGCCACCGGCACCATCCGCGCGGTAGCGGGCCAGGCGAACCTGCTGGATAAAGACGGTCAGATTATCGATGGCGGCAAAGCGCTGACCACCGACTCCCTGAGCAGCGTCTTCTCCGGTCTGGTGGGTGCCGCGCCGGCAGCCGTGTATATCGAATCTGCGGCGGGTACGGCGGCAGGCGGTAAAACCGGTCTGACGGCGATCACCATCGGCGTGCTGTTCCTGCTGATCCTGTTCCTTGCTCCGCTGTCGTATCTGGTTCCGGCATACGCGACCGCACCTGCGCTGATGTATGTTGGCCTGCTGATGCTGAGCAACGTGGCGAAAATCGATTTTGCCGACTTCGTTGATGCGATGGCCGGGCTGATCACCGCGGTGTTCATCGTGCTGACCTGTAACATCGTCACCGGCATCATGATCGGTTTCGCCTCGCTGGTGATCGGCCGTATCGTCTCCGGTGAATGGCGCAAGCTGAACATCGGAACGGTAGTGATTGCCGTGGCGCTGGTGGCGTTCTACGCGGGCGGCTGGGCTATCTAAGCTGTCAACTGCGTAAAAAGACGGGTGGCTCAGGCCGCCCGTTTTTATTTTCGGAACACATCTTGTTGCCTTATGCGTTACTCTGGGGGGAGATACACTGTGGCAAGATGCCAGTGATGTAAACGTACAGAAATCTCGCAAACAGGGAACGCATGGAAATCTTCTTCACAATACTCATCATGACCCTTTTGGTCTCCCTCTCCGGGGTAGTTACCCGCGTACTGCCCTTCCAGTTACCGCTTCCGCTGATGCAGATCGCCATCGGTGCTCTGCTGGCGTGGCCGACGTTCGGATTGCACGTCGAGTTTGATCCCGAACTGTTTCTGGTACTGTTTATTCCTCCCCTGCTGTTTGCCGACGGCTGGAAAACCCCGACCCGTGAGTTTCTCGAACACGGGCGCGAAATCTTCGGCCTGGCGCTGGCGCTGGTGGTGGTCACCGTGGTGGGGATTGGTTTCCTCATCTACTGGGTGGTGCCGGGGATCCCGCTGATACCGGCCTTTGCGCTGGCGGCGGTACTGTCACCCACCGATGCCGTGGCGCTGTCCGGGATCGTCGGTGAAGGGCGCATTCCGAAGAAAATCATGGGCATCCTGCAGGGCGAGGCGCTGATGAACGACGCCTCCGGCCTGGTGGCGCTGAAATTTGCCGTCGCCGTGGCGATGGGCACCATGGTCTTCACCATCGGCGGGGCGTCCGTTGAATTCTTCAAAGTGGCCATTGGCGGCATTCTGGCTGGGTTTGTGGTGAGCTGGCTGTATGGCCGTTCGCTGCGCTTCCTCAGCCGCTGGGGCGGCGACGAACCCGCCACGCAAATCGTGCTGCTGTTCCTGCTGCCGTTCGCCTCTTATCTGATTGCAGAACACATCGGGGTGTCGGGTATTCTGGCCGCGGTGGCGGCGGGGATGACCATCACCCGCGCCGGGGTTATGCGCCGTGCGCCGCTGGCGATGCGCCTGCGCGCCAACAGCACCTGGTCGATGCTGGAATTTGTCTTTAACGGCATGGTGTTCCTGCTGTTGGGCCTGCAGCTGCCGGGGATCCTCGAGTCCTCGCTGGTGGCGGCCGAGGCCGATCCGAATGTCGAAACCTGGATGCTGTTTACCGACATCGTGCTGATTTACGCCGCGCTGATGCTGGTGCGTTTCGGCTGGCTGTGGACGATGAAAAAGTTCAGCGTGCGTTTCCTGAAAAAGAAACCGATGGAGTTTGGCTCCTGGACCACCCGTGAACTGCTGATTTCCACTTTCGCCGGGGTACGTGGGGCCATCACCCTCGCCGGTGTGCTCTCCATTCCGCTGCTGCTGCCGACCGGCGACGTCTTCCCGGCCCGCTACGAGCTGGTGTTCCTGGCCGCCGGAGTCATCCTCTTCTCGCTGTTTGTCGGCGTGGTGATGCTGCCGATCCTGCTGCAACATATGGAGGTCGGCGATCACGTTCAGCAGCATAAAGAGGCGCGTATTGCCCGGGCAGCAACCGCTGAAGTGGCGATTGTCGCCATCCAGAAGATGGAGGAGCGTCTGGCCGCCGATACCGAAGAGAACATCGATAACCAGCTGCTGAAAGAGGTGAGCTCGCGGGTAATTGGCAACCTGCGCCGCCGCGCGGATGGCCGCAACGATGTGGAAAGCTCGCTGATGGAAGAGAATCTCGAACGCCGCTTCCGTCTGGCCGCGCTGCGCTCTGAACGCGCGGAGCTGTACCACCTGCGCGCGACCCGGGAGATCAGCAACGAGACGCTGCAGAAGCTGCTGCACGATCTCGATTTGATGGAAGCGTTGTTGATAGAGAAGCAGTAACCGTTTGTTGCCCGGTGGCGCTGCGCTTACCGGGCCTACATGTTGACCGTAGGCCGGGTAAGGCGAAGCCGCCACCCGGCGCTATTCCACCGAAGTCCAGAATCCCTCACAGCATTTCAGCCACGCCTGGGCGCTGTTCGACAGATAGACCCCCTCACGCCAGATCATCCCCAGCTGCCAGTGCAGATCGCTCTGCAGCGGGATCCAGCGCAGGGTGTTTTTGTCCAGCCGCTCGCAGATGGGCTGCGGCAATATCGCAATCCCCACCCCCGCCTGCACCATCGCCGCCAGAAAGTCCCACTGCCCGCTGCGCACCGCGATGCGCGGCTTCACGCCGTGCTGGCTGAAGAGCTGCATCAGCTGGCGGCTGAGGGCAAAATCTTCGTTGTAGATCAGCAGCGGGTGCTCGGCCAACAGCTCCGGATTAATGGCCTCCAGCGTCAACCAGCTGCCGGAGCGCGGCACCAGCACGCACAGCGGATGGCTGAACAGCGGCAGCGCCGTCAGACCGCTGTCCTCCTCCACCGGCAGGGCGGTCATCGCCAGATCCAGCTCGCCGTTGATCACCGCCTGTTGGACGGTTAAGCCACCAAATTCAGAAATTTTCAGCTCCACGCCGGGATAGCGCTGGCGAAACAGGCCGATGGGCCCGGCCATCATCATCCCCACCATCGGCGGGATCCCGAGGCGCAGTACGCCTTTATTCAGGTGGTTGATGTCGCCAAGCTCGGCCTCCAGCTGGCGAAATTCCGCGAGGATCGCCAGCCCGCGCTCAAACACCACCCGGCCGGTGTCGGTTAACAGCAGCTTGCGTCCGTCGCGGATCAGCAGGGTACAGTTCAGTTCATCTTCGAGGTTTTTCAGCATTTTGCTGATGGTGGGTTGGGTGACAAAAAGCTTCTCCGCGGCGCGGGTGAAACTCTGCTGGCGGACCACTTCGACAAAGTAACGCAGCGTGCGTATGTCCATGACTATTCCTCGAAACTATACCTTTGATGATTTTAATTCATTTCAGTCAATTACGGGCGCTGACTATACTGGCGCTCTCTCTCATTTTGAGGAAATCCCCCATGACCGTGGCGTTAGGTCGCGTTACGCCTGCCGTCGTGCAACGACTCCAGGTACCGGTTCAGGTACTGCTTTATGCGGGTCTTTTTGTCTTCGCTGAATACCTTGTTGGCTGGCTACATCTGCCGCTGCCGGCCAATCTGGTTGGCATGGTGCTGATGTTCAGCCTGATCCTCTGCCGCATCATTCCCCTGAACTGGGTGCGGGCAGGCTCGCGCTGGCTGCTGGCGGAAATGCTGCTGTTCTTTGTGCCGGCGGTGGTGGCGGTGGTCAATTACGTCCAGCTGCTGATGGTGGACGGCTGGCGTATCTTTGCGGTGATTGCCCTGAGCACGCTGATGGTGCTGGGTGCCACCGCCTGGGTGGTGGATAAAGTCTACCGCTATGAAATCAGCAGGCAGAAACATGACTAACTTTCAGGTCAGCGTCCTCTGTCTGGTGGTAACCCTGGCGATCTATTTTGCCAACAAGCGCCTGTACCGCCGCTTTCGTAAACTGCCCCTGATGCCGCTGGTCTTCACCCCGATTTTGCTGGTGATGATGCTGGTGTGGGGCCATATCTCCTGGCAGAACTATATCGGGGAAGCGCACTGGCTGCTGTGGCTGCTCGGCCCGGCGACCATCGCCTTTGCGGTGCCGGTGTACGACAACCTGGCGGTGATCAAACGCCACTGGATGTCGCTCTCCGCCGGGGTGATCACCGCCACGGTGGTGGCGGTCACCAGCTCGGTCTGGCTGGCGCGGTTGTTTACTCTGTCGGACGAGATCCAGCGCAGCCTGGCGGTGCGCTCCGTCACCACCCCCCTTTGCGCTGGCCGCAGCAAAACCACTCGGCGGGCAGCCGGATCTGGTGGCGCTGTTCGTGGTGGTAACCGGGGTGTTTGGCATGGCGGTGGGGGATATGCTGTTTTTACGGCTCTCGATCCGCGAAGGGATGGCGAAAGGGGCCGGGTTTGGTGCGGCCTCGCACGGTGCCGGCACCGCCCGCTCCTATGAGCTGGGTCAGCAGGAGGGGGTGGTCGCCAGCCTGGTGATGATGCTCTCCGGAGTGGTGATGGTGCTGGTGGCCCCGCTGGTGGGCTGGTTGATGTTCTGAGCCGTTTTCTGCCGGGTGGCGCTGCGCTTACCCGGCCTACAAAACCGTAGGCCCGTGCAAGCGTAGCGCCGCCGGGCAATGAATGCTAACGATTCAAACGACGCACAATCCGCTCCACTTTCTGACGGAAATCCGCCGCGACCTGGGCGGGCGTCTGGCCCTGCTCCAGTTTCTCCCGCGCTGAGGTGAACTGGTCGATCACCTGCAAATCCTCAATATAAGGCGTGGCGACGGCGGTGGTGTGCAGCGCCTGCGCCTGGCGCAGCCCGGCAATCACCGGATCCTGTGGGTCAATCACCCCTTTCTCCGTAAGCTGCGTCTCTGCCGCCTTGTTGAGCGGAATACCGCGCTCCAGCCCCAGGGCGTCCACCGACTGCGGATCGTTAAGCAGGTAGTTCACCAGTATCGCCGCCTCTTTTGGATGCTTCGTGGATTTCGCCACCGACAGCATCTGCGCCGTTTTGAAGTACACCCCCGATTCCTCCGTCCCGGGCTGCATCACGTAGTCGCCCAGCACCAGCTTCGCCGGCGGCGTCATGTTGTTGGCAAACATGCGGATGGTGATATTCCAGGTGAACAGGCCGCCCCATTCGCCGTTAATCCACGGCTTCATCTCATACAAATTGCCTTTGCCGTAGGAGGAGAGGGTTTTGGGCGACGGGAGAACATGGTCGTCGCTCAGGCGCTTCACAAAGCTGAAGGCCTCCTCCCACTGAGCGTCGTTCCAGGCAAAGGTGCCGTCGCTGTTGAACATCGGCTTCTGGTGTTTCTGCATCATATACGCATTGAGCAGCAGAATGACGTCCTGATCGACCATCGCGTAGGGGTAATAGTTGTTACCCAGTTTTTGCTGGAAGACTTTCCCGGCGGCAAAAAAGTCGTCCCAGGTTTTCGGGTACGCCAGCCCGGCCTTCTGCCAGGTGACGTCGTTGTAGTAAAAGACCGGGGCGTTGACCGAGATCGGCAGGCCGTTGAGCTTGCCGTTGACGGTGGTGGACTGCAGATCCTGCGCCTGGTACTGGCTTAAATCCAGCTCCGCTTTCAGCTTGTCGAGATCGTAATAGCCTTCGCCGTTTTTAGAAAAGACGATAAGCCACGGCCAGTTGGTCTGCATCACATCCGGCTCGGTGCCGCTCGCCATCTGGGTAGTCAGGCGCGAAAGGTGACCGTCCCAGCCGGTGTATTCGGCCTTCACTTTGATCTCCGGATGCGCTTTTTCAAAGGCCTCGAGCGCCTTCAGCGTAGCCTGGTGGCGGCTGTTGCCACCCCACCACGACATGCGTAATTCAACGGGCTGCGCCCAGGCAGAGGTACAGGAAAATAACAGCGATGCGATGACACCTGACAGGAGCTTATTCATTATTTTTCTCCGTGACTTTTATTATTAAACAGGTGAATAACGGCCCAACGTCCTTAGCGCTTCTTCAGACGGGAAACCAGCTCAAACTCCTTAAAGTTGACCGGACGCTGCTGCTGCATGGAGATATTGCCCGCAATCCCGGTGAGGATGGACATCGCCCCGGCGCGGTGGTCGGCGGCGCGCTGCAGCGGGTCATGGCCCGGCGTACCGAACAGGTCGGCCAGCATGGCGTTGTCGCCGCCGCCGTGGCCCCCCTCGCCGAGGCTGAACTCCGCTTTCCAGGGTTCGGCAAACATCGGGAAGACGGTGAGATCGCACTGCTCGAGGCTGCCCTCGTTTTCGCGCTTGCCCCCGGCGTTGACGTAGGATTTCTCGACGATCTTCATCTCCAGGCGGCCTTCGGTGCCGTTAAAGACCACGTTCAGCCCTTCCCACGGCAGGTAGGCGTTGAGGGAGTAGGTGAGCTGGACCTGGTTCTGGTACTTCACCAACACTGACATCGTGTCTTCGATGGTGATGCCGTCGCTGAACACGCTCTGGTCGCGGAAGTAGTTATCTTCATGTTCTGCATCGAGATAGAGCGCTTTGAGCTGGGCGTTCTCTGCCATCTGCAGGGCAAAGGGATCCGCTTTCGCTTCGGCAAAGCCGTGGGCGCGCGGGTAGAATTGTGTCACCCCGCGCTTCTCCGCGTTCTCCCGGCCGTAGAACTGCAGGCTGCCTTCGGCGTAAACCCGTTCCGGATAGCTGCCGAGCCAGAAATTCATCAGGTCGAAGTGGTGGGTGGATTTATGCACCAGCAGGCCGCCGCTGTTGCGTTTTTCCCGGTGCCAGCGGCGGAAGTAGTCCGCGCCGTGTTCGGTGTTGAGCAGCCACTCGAAGTGCACCGAGGTGACCTTGCCAATCGTCCCCTGAATCAGCAGCTCGCGCACCTTGCTGTGGTGCGGGGCGTAGCGGTAGTTGAAGGCCACGCGCACGCTGCGACCGGTCTCTTCGATGGCGTCGAGAATGCGCAGGGCGCGCTGTTCGTCGATGGTCATCGGCTTTTCGGTGATCACATCGCAGCCGGCGTGCAGGGCGCGAACGATGTAGTCGTCGTGAGTGCGGTCCATGGTGGTGACAATAACCACATCAGGGCGCGTCTCGCGGATCATCTCCTCAAACTGCGCAGCCTGCCAGGTGGAGACCGGCGCTGCCCCTTCGTTTTTTAATAGCTGATTAGCGTAGTGCATGCGCGTGGTGTTGGTATCGCAGAACGCGACCATTCTGGCATTTTCCCGCCAGGTGCCACCGATGGCGGAAATATATAAACCTGCGCGTCCACCGGTTCCTACCAGAGCATAAGTTTTCATGGCATCCTCGATTAATATGAATAATAAAAAATCAGCAAGGTGGCCCAATGAAACGTATTCCCCATCAACTGATGGAGCTGAACAGCACTTTTATCTGGCACTGGCCCTGGTTTATTCAGGGGGTAAAAAGCGCGAAACAGCACGGTTTCACTGGGATCATCCTGCACCAACAGGAACTGCTTTCGGTACTTGCGACGCCCTCACCGTTGAGCCAGAAACTCAACGTCGAGAACCTTATTCATCAGCAAAATTACGCCCTGCAATATTTAATCCGCGTCGATCGTTATCTGGCGGAAAATAACCTGTCGTTCTGGCTTCAGGGTGAAGCCGCGCCTGATGACGACATTATTAAGCGTAAATTTCCGGAACTGACGTTCGACGAAAAAAGCGCGCACGATTTCTGGCACCCTTTTTATGCCGCGATATTGCATCCGCTATTACACGCCTTGCCCCATCTCAGCGGGCTTATTCTCAGCCTGACGACACCGGATTTTCAGACCGCCCGCTGGCAGCAAAGCCTGCATGATGTCTGGAGCCTGCTGCGCGCCCGGGGCAAGAAGCTGATCCTGCGCGACTTCATTGATAACAGCTGGCCACGCCAGCAGCTCTCTAACATCCTGGCGACGCTCCCGGACGACGTACGTGCCTCGGTAAAAGCCACCGAGCTGGATTATCACCCTGGCTTTGCCAACCATCCGCACATCGCCACCCTGCCCGGGCATAAAAAGTGGATCGAGTACGACCTCTTCGGCACCGGCTACGGCTGGACCGCGCTGCCGTGCTATCTGGCCGATGAAATCAGCGGCCGCTTAAGCTGGGCGCTCAGCGCCGCCGAAAACGAAATTGAAGCCATTACCTCCCGCGTGAGCTGGCAGTGGCTGCCCGACAGCCGGGTGATGGATTCCGCCAACGCCATTAACCTGTTCGGGCTTACCGCCGCCAACCAGGCTGCCGATGCGGCGCTGCCCGCCACCTTCGATCGCTGGGCGGAACACCATCAGCTCGGCTTTCGCTCCCTGCAGGACAGGCATCAGCTCTCTGCCATCGTCCATGCCAGCTACGACTGGCTGTGCAAAACGCCGAACCTCCTCGGACGACGGCTGCACTATCAGAGCCAGATCCCGGAGAGCATTGCCCAGGCGCAGCAGCTGCTGCATATGGACACCCGCAGCGCCAACTGGCTGCACGCCTGGCAGCCGCTGATGCCCACCGACGATCCTGCGCTTGGCAAAGAGCAGCGGGAGCGAATGGCGCTGGAGAAAGAGGCCGCCTGCTTCCTCGCATCACGCACGCTGCAAAACCTGCGTGAGCTGATGCCGCGTATTACCTGCCCGGACGACAGCCTGGCGATCCTGCTCGCCGCCTGGCGCAGCGCGGAGATCTACAGCCAGATGTTCTCCCACGTGGCCGCTGCGGTGACCGACGTGCTGTGGCTCGACCATTACGGCACCAACAGCCTGCCTGCCGACACCCTGCAGAAGCATCAGCAGCGGCTGCTTCAGTACGCCGACACTCTGGATCGCTGGCTGACTGATCCACCCGCCAGCGGCCCGTTATTCCTGCCGCTGTTGCTGAGCCCGGAGCGGCTGGAGCGCTTTGCCAGAAGCCTGAGCGCGTCGCTGTAACCAAAGAATAAAAACTGAGACGGGAATTGTCTGTACGGGGGGGCAGAGGGAAAGACGGGGATTGACGTGAAAACGGGAAAAGTGTGATGGCCTTTGCGGATCGCAGATAAAGGCTGTGATGTGCATCGGCTTTTTCCGTTCTGGCGACGTGATAAAGGTCACCAGAAGGGGAAAAAAATGTGATCCCCGACCAGCGGCCGGGGAGGGGATGTTAATGCGCGCGGCCCTGTTCGACACCCAGGCCGGTCTGGGAACGGATAAACTGAGCGCGGAACTTCTCACGCTCCAGATTCCCTTCCGGCGAGTTATCCGTGGCGGAGAAGAACCAGATCCCAATGAACGCCACGGCAATGGAGAACAGCGCCGGGTATTCGTAAGGGAAGAGGGCTTTTTCGTGGCCGAGGATCTGCACCCAGATGGTTGGGCCGAGGATCATCAGGATCACCGCGGTCAGCAGGCCCAGCCAGCCGCCCACCATCGCCCCACGGGTGGTCAGTTTTGACCAGTACATGGAGAGCAGGATGATCGGGAAGTTACAGCTGGCGGCAATGGAGAAGGCCAGTCCCACCATAAAGGCGATGTTCTGGTTCTCGAACAGAATACCCAGCAGGATCGCCACCACGCCCAGGATCAGCACGGTGATTTTGGAGACTTTCAGCTCATCGCGCTCGGAGGCCCCTTTACGCCAGACGTTGGCATAGAGGTCATGGGAGACCGCCGAAGCACCGGCCAGCGTCAGGCCTGCGACCACCGCCAGGATAGTGGCGAAGGCCACGGCGGAGATAAAGCCGAGGAACAGGTTGCCACCCACCGCGTCAGCCAGATGCACCGCTGCCATGTTGTTGCCGCCAATCAGCGCGCCCGCCGCGTCTTTGAACGCCGGGTTAGCGCCCACCAGCATGATGGCGCCGAAGCCGATGATAAAGGTCAGGATGTAGAAGTAACCCATAAAGCCGGTGGCGTAGAGCACGCTCTTACGCGCTTCACGCGCATCTGACACAGTGAAGAAACGCATCAGGATGTGCGGCAGACCTGCGGTACCAAACATCAGGCCGAGGCCTAACGACAGCGCCGAGATCGGATCTTTCACCAGCCCGCCCGGGCTCATGATCGCTTCCCCTTTCGGGTGGACCGCCATCGCTTCGCTGAACAGGTTGTTGAAGCTGAATCCGACGTGCTTCATGACCATAAAGGCCATAAAGCTGGCGCCGAACAGCAGCAGCACGGCTTTGATGATCTGCACCCAGGTGGTGGCAAGCATGCCGCCAAACAGGACGTACATCACCATCAGCACGCCCACCAGCACCACCGCGATATGGTAGTTCAGGCCGAACAGCAGCTGGATGAGTTTACCGGCACCCACCATCTGGGCAATCAGGTACAGAGCCACCACCACCAGCGAGCCGCAGGCGGAGAGGGTACGGATCGGTCCCTGCTTCAGGCGATAGGAGGCCACGTCGGCAAAGGTATAACGCCCGAGGTTACGCAGACGTTCGGCGATCAGGAACAGAATAATGGGCCAGCCGACGAGGAAGCCGAGGGAATAAATCAGCCCGTCGTAGCCGGAGGTGTAGACCAGCGCGGAGATCCCGAGGAAGGAGGCCGCCGACATAAAGTCGCCCGCGATCGCCAGCCCGTTCTGGAAGCCGGTAATGTTGCCGCCCGCCGTGTAGTAATCGTTACGGGAGCGCACGCGTTTCGACGCCCAGTAAGTGATATACAGCGTCAGCACCACGAAGATCAGGAACATCACAATCGCCTGCCAGTTGGTTGGCTGGCGTTCAACGGCGCCGGTAATGGCATCGGCGGCATTTGCCGCAAAGGGGAGGGTGGCGGCAAGCGCCGTCAGAACTCGCTTCATGATGCTTTTACCTCACGCAGAACCGCTTTATTCAGACGATCAAATTCACCGTTAGCACGAATGACGTACACGGCGGTCAGCACGAACGAAATGACAATCACCCCGATACCGATAGGGATGCCGCGGGTGACGCTGGTCCCGGCATGTAAGGGGGTGCCCAGCCAGTGAGGGGCGAAGGCGATCAGCAGAATAAAGCCGACGTAAATGATTAACATGATGATAGATAAAGTGAAGGCAAACCGTTGCCGCTTATCGACGAGCTCCCTGTAGTGCGCACTATTCTCTATCTGCTGACAAATATTGTCATTCATCACAGAAGTCTCCGAGGTAAGGTAGGGCTTGTTTTTATTCCCTCTCCCTGAGGGAGAGGGTTAGGGTGAGGGGGGAAGGTGCGGTGGAATACCCTCACCCCGCCCTCTCCCACAGGGAGAGGGTGAAAAAAAATTACGATGGCATGGCGATGGCCTGCTTCTCTTCGAGCAGTTTGTCAACCACGCCAGGATCGGCGAGCGTTGAGGTATCTCCTAAGTTGCTGGTATCCCCCGCGGCGATTTTGCGCAGAATGCGGCGCATGATCTTGCCGGAGCGTGTTTTCGGCAGCGAGTCGGTCCAGTGCAGCACGTCCGGGGTGGCAAGCGGGCCAATCTCTTTACGCACCCAGTTACGCACTTCGGTATACAGCTCCGGTGACGGCTCTTCGCCATGGTTCAGGGTGACGTAGGCGTAGATCGCCTGGCCTTTGATGCTGTGCGGAATACCGACGACCGCCGCTTCGGCAATCTTCGGATGCGACACCAGCGCCGATTCAATCTCGGCGGTCCCCAGACGGTGGCCGGAGACGTTCAGCACGTCGTCCACGCGCCCGGTGATCCAGTAGTAACCATCTTCATCACGACGCGCGCCGTCGCCGCTGAAGTACATGTTTTTGAAGGTGGAGAAGTAGGTCTGCTCGAAGCGATCGTGATCGCCAAACAGGGTTCGCGCCTGGCCCGGCCAGGAGTCGGTGATGACCAGGTTGCCCTCGGTGGCCCCTTCCAGCGGGTTACCTTCGTTATCCACCAGCGCAGGCTGGACGCCAAAGAACGGACGGGTCGCGGAGCCGGCTTTTAGCTGGGTAGCGCCCGGCAGCGGGGTGATCATGAACCCGCCGGTTTCGGTCTGCCACCAGGTGTCGACCACCGGGCACTTCTCGTTACCGATCTTCTTCCAGTACCACTCCCAGGCTTCCGGGTTGATCGGCTCGCCCACGGATCCGAGGATGCGCAGGGAGGAGCGGTCGGTCCCTTCAATCGCCTTGTCGCCTTCGGCCATCAGGGCGCGGATGGCGGTTGGAGCGGTGTAGAGAATATTAACCTGATGCTTATCCACCACCTGGCTCATGCGCGCCGGGGTCGGCCAGTTGGGCACCCCTTCGAACATCAGGGTGGTCGCGCCGCAGGCCAGCGGGCCGTACAGCAGGTAGCTGTGACCGGTGACCCAGCCCACGTCGGCGGTACACCAGTAGATATCGCCCTGATGATAATCAAAGACATACTTGAAGGTGGTCGCGGCATAGACCAGATAGCCGCCGGTGGTGTGCAGCACACCCTTCGGCTTGCCGGTGGATCCGGAGGTATAAAGGATAAAGAGCGGATCTTCCGCGTTCATCGCTTCCGGCTGGTGCTGGTCGCTGGCCTGCTCGATCAGGTCGCTCCACCACAGGTCGCGGCCTTCATGCCATTCAATGGCATTGCCGGTGCGCTTCAGCACAATCACGCTGTTAACGCTGTTCACATTCGGGTTTTTCAGCGCGTCGTCGACGTTCTTTTTCAGCGGAACGGCACGACCAGCACGCACGCCTTCATCGGCAGTGATCACCAGTTTTGAGCTGGAGTCGATAATGCGTCCGGCGACCGCTTCCGGCGAGAAGCCGCCGAAGATCACGGAGTGCACGGCGCCGATACGGGCGCAGGCCAGCATCGCCACGGCCGCTTCCGGCACCATCGGCATATAAATAGCCACCACGTCGCCTTTTTTGATGCCCTGTGCCAGCAGCACATTGGCAAAGCGGCAGACATCGCGGTGCAGTTCACGGTAGGTGATATTTTTGCTCTGGGTGGCGTCATCGCCCTCCCAGATAATCGCCGTCTGGTCGCCGCGCTCGGCGAGGTGACGATCCAGGCAGTTGGCGGCGAGGTTCAGCGTGCCGTCTTCATACCATTTAATAGAGACGTTGCCGGGCGCAAAAGAGGTGTTCTTGACCGTCTGATACGGGGTGATCCAGTCAAGGATTTTGCCCTGCTCGCCCCAGAAGGCGTCAGGGTTGGTAATAGACAGTTGATACTTCTCCTGGTACTGCTCCGGGTTAATCAGGCAGCGGTCCGCAATATTTGCGGGAATGTCGTGTTTATGGACCTGGCTCATGGTTTTTGTTCTCCTTGTAGAATGTTAATAATATGTCGCAAAAACGTTAATTGTAGGGGCTTTGGGACCTTTGTTTACTATTTGGGCGACAGATCACGCAAAAATTAAAGAGTTCGAAAATTGAGCAAATGACACTTTGAAGAAAAATAATTACTCTTGCGGATTATTTGCATTTATGGATAAAAAAGCGTTTTTATAACAAAAGGTTATTTATCATCACTAATACAAATTAGCGTAATAACGCCTTTTGTCAGTCAAATGCCTTGTTCTTAAAGGCTTGCGCAGCATGCCGTGCAAATGGTACTGATACCGCGCGTTAAAAAACCCCATAAATGAACGCAACACAATTCATACCCTTTCAGTATGTGTCGTCCCCATCGTTTTACGAGTACGAACACTTCATTGAGGAAGTTTCTTGTCATGAAAAATTTGAAAGTCAGCCTGGCCTGGCAAATTTTGCTGGCCCTTGTGCTGGGTATCTTGCTGGGTAGTTATCTGCATTATCACAGTGACAGCCGCGAATGGCTGATCGCCAACTTACTGTCGCCTGCGGGTGATATCTTTATCCATCTGATCAAGATGATTGTGGTGCCGATTGTCATCTCGACGCTGGTGGTAGGGATTGCCGGGGTCGGTGACGCGAAGCAGCTTGGCCGCATCGGCGCAAAAACCATCCTTTATTTCGAAGTGATCACTACGGTGGCGATCGTTCTCGGCATCACGCTGGCGAATGTGTTCCAGCCTGGCGCGGGCATTGATATGTCGCAGCTGGCGACGGTGGATATTTCGAAATACCAAAGCACGACCGCAGATGTGCAAAGCCATGCTCATGGCCTGATGGGGACCATCCTGTCGCTGGTGCCGACCAACATCGTAGCGTCGATGGCGAAGGGCGAAATGCTGCCGATCATCTTCTTCTCGGTGCTGTTTGGTCTGGGACTCTCTTCTCTGCCAGCGACGCATCGCGAACCACTGGTGACCGTGTTCCGCTCTATCTCCGAAACCATGTTTAAAGTGACCCACATGGTGATGCGCTACGCGCCGGTAGGGGTGTTTGCGCTTATCGCCGTCACCGTGGCGAACTTCGGTTTTGCCTCCCTGTGGCCGCTGGCGAAGCTGGTGCTGCTGGTGCACTTCGCGATCCTGTTCTTCGCCCTGGTGGTGCTGGGGCTGGTGGCGCGGATGTGTGGCCTGAGCATCTGGATCCTGATCCGCATCCTGAAAGACGAGCTGATTCTGGCGTACTCCACCGCCAGCTCCGAGAGCGTGCTGCCGCGTATTATTGAGAAGATGGAAGCCTACGGGGCGCCTGCGTCGATCACCAGCTTCGTGGTGCCGACAGGTTACTCGTTCAACCTCGACGGCTCTACGCTGTACCAGAGTATCGCGGCGATCTTTATTGCCCAGCTGTACGGTATCGACCTCTCCCTGTGGCAGGAGATCGTGCTGGTGCTGACGCTGATGGTGACCTCAAAAGGGATTGCCGGCGTACCGGGCGTCTCCTTTGTGGTGCTGCTGGCGACCCTGGGAAGCGTGGGTATTCCGCTGGAAGGACTGGCGTTTATCGCCGGTGTTGACCGTATCCTCGACATGGCGCGTACCGCGCTGAACGTGGTGGGTAATGCGCTGGCGGTGCTGGTGATTGCCAAGTGGGAACACAAGTTCGACCGCAAGAAAGCCCTGGCGTATGAACGCGATGTGCTGGGTCGTTTCGATAAAACCGCAGACCAGTAAAGTACATTGCCCGGCCTACGGTCCTGTAGGCCGGGCAAGCGAAGCGCCCCCGGCACGCAGACCGCACTACTCTCCGCTTAACGCCTCAAACTCCTCGCAGCCGGTATCAAAGCCTTCGCTACAGCTCAGATTTAACCAGTACAGCGCCTTCTGTTTATTCGGGGTGATAAACCCGTCCTCGCCCTGCTGAAACACCTGACCTGCCCAGTACTCCGCGTAACCCGTACGCGAGAGGGTGGAACTCTGCTTAAACCACCGCGCGGCCTGGACATCATCCTGCGCCACCTCCACGCCGTTGGCGTAGATCAGCCCCAGCAGCAGCTGGGCATCAACGGCGGCGTCATCTTCGGTATTCTCTGCCACTTTATGCAGCAAACTCAGCGCCTGCGGGTAATCGGTTTTTCCGGCCCGTGTATTGACCAGCAACCGCGCCAGCATTACCGCACCTGGCGAGCTGCCCGCCACGGTAGCCTGCTGCGCCAGCCCTTTCGCTTGCGCCAGATCGCCGTGCTTAAACTTGATTTGCGACAGCAGCGCCATGGCATCCACGTCGCCGTTTTTGGCGGCTTTTTCGGCCCAGGTTTCGGCCTGCTTATCATCACCCGAACTGTAATACGTTTCGGCAAGGTAATACTGAGCCCGGCTGTCGCCCGCCTCAGCCTGCTTCAAATACTGGCTGCCAATCTCCTCGGCGCCTGCCAGGGAAGAAAACAGGATCAACAACAGATAAAGAGGTTTCATGCGTTATTTTCGTAGGGATAGATAACGGGCAGTATAAGCGCGGGAAGAGCAGAAAAAAATGGGTGCGTTAAGACCTCCACTCCCCACAAGCCGGGCGGGTTTCCCCGCCCGCTGACGTTAGCCTGCTGCGCAGGCTAATTTAGCCGCCACTTCGTGTTGTTTCGTCTTTATTGTCAGTTCGCATAACTTCCCGCGATTAATAAAGGTGAATATCCCGATGGTCAGACAGATAATAAATATTATCCCTAACGCTGCTTTTAATGGCGTCATGCCTTTTACTCCTTGCTAAGAAAAGAATAAGAGGCTATCCTCGACTTGTTTGGAGTTGAGGGATAGCCCCGGTTAATGGAAACATTTCCGGGGTTTTTCACTTTCTGTCCCTCAACTTATGCTCAAGACAGAAAGCCTTAAGCACCCGTCGGTAACCTTATCCCTATGAACTAAAAAGAAAAGATGTAATTCAATTTGTGGGCAATTACATTTATCTGGAATCATGCTCGCAAAATAATATTCGCCATATTTCGTTGTTATTATGCAAGTAAAAGCGGGGTGAATATTTCACCCCGCTTTTATTAATTGCTCCTTTAATTGCATCAACCCATCGCGGTTTCCCGTAACGCTTTTTTCAGCTTATTATATTCATCAATTACATATTGCTCGGCGGCAGCCTGATCCGCTATCGGCTCGACGCGCACGGCACAATATTTATATTCCGGCGTTTTGGTTATTGGGCTCAGGTTTTCTGTCACCAGCTCGTTGCAGGCCCCGATCCACCACTGATAGGTCATGTATACCGCCCCGACGTTAGGCCGATCGCTTACCTGGGCGCGGGTGATAACCCGACCTTTACGTGAAGTGACCCACACCAGCGCCTCATCCTCAATGCCCAGCTGTTTGGCATCCTCGGTGTTGATCTGCGCGTAGCCGGGCTCATCGGCCAGCGCCGACAGGGCGGCACAGTTGCCGGTCATCGAGCGGCAGGAGTAGTGACCCACTTCGCGCACGGTAGAGAGCACCAACGGATACTCTGGCGACAGCTTGTCGATCGGCGCCATCCAGTCGCAGGTGAAGAACTGCGCCAGCCCGTTCGGGGTATCGAATTTCTCCTCGAACAGGTAAGAAGTGCCCTGATCCTCCGGCGACGCGTCCCGGCACGGCCACTGGATATAGCCCAGCTCGCCCATCTTCTCGTAGGTCGCCCCTTTAAAGCCCGGACACAGCTGGCGCAGCTCATCCCAGATTTGCTGCGTGTTGTCGTAATGCATCGGATAACCCATCCGGGTCGCAATCTCGCTGATGATCTGCCAGTCGGTTTTCAAATCCCACTTCGGCTCGACGGCCTTGAAGAAGCGCTGGAAGCCGCGATCGGCCGCGGTGTAGACCCCTTCATGCTCGCCCCAGGAGGTGGAGGGCAGGACAACGTCCGCCACCGCTGCGGTTTTGGTCATAAAGATATCCTGGACAATCACCAGCTCAAGATCCTCAAACGCCTTCCGCACCGCCGAAAGTTCGGCATCGGTCTGGAGCGGATCTTCACCCATAATATACGCCGCCCGCACCTCTTTATGGGCCACGCGGTGCGGCAGCTCGCTGATACGGTAGCCGGGGTGCGCCGGCAGGCTCTCAACGCCCCAGGCCCTGGCGAATTTCTCGCGGTTTTCCGGGAATTTAACAAACTGGTAGCCCGGATAGGTATCCGGCAGCGCCCCCATGTCGCAGGCACCCTGCACATTATTCTGCCCGCGCACCGGGTTGACCCCGACGTGGGCTTTGCCGAGGTTGCCGGTCAGCATGGCGAGGCTGGTGAGCGCGCGCACGGTCTCCACCCCCTGCCAGAACTGCGTAACGCCCATTCCCCACAGCAGGGTAGCCGTTTTCGCTCCGGCATACAGTCGCGCCGCCTGGCGGATCTCCCGCGCGCTTACGCCGGTAATGGCCTCGACCGACTCCGGCGTGTAGCGTTCGACAATCTGACGATACGCATCAAAGCCTTCCGTGCGGGTCGCAACGAAGGCCCGATCGTAGCGCTCCTCGGCAATAATCACGTGGCCGATAGCATTGAGCAGGGCGATGTTCGAACCGTTTCGCAACGCGATGTGCATATCGGCAATACGCGCGGTTTCGATGCGCCGCGGATCGCAGACGATAATTTTTGCCCCGTTCTGCTTCGCGCGCAGAATGTGATTGGCGACGATGGGGTGCGAATCCGCCGGGTTATAGCCAAAAATAAACACCAGATCGGTGTCATCAATCTCGTTGATGGCATTGCTCATGGCGCCATTTCCGACCGACTGGTGCAGACCTGCAACCGAGGGGCCGTGTCAGACGCGTGCGCAGCAGTCGACGTTATTGGTGCCAATCACCGCGCGGGCAAATTTTTGCATGATGTAGTTGGTTTCATTCCCGGTGCCGCGCGAGGAGCCGGTGGTCATAATCGCATCCGGACCGTGCTGCGCTTTAATTTCGCTGAGCCGGTGGGCAACATAGTCCAGCGCCTCCTCCCAGGAGACAGCCTCCAGCCTGCCGCCGCGAACGCGCCGGATCATCGGGGTTTTCAGCCGCGGGGTGAGGATTTGGGTGTCGTTGATAAAATCCCAGCCGTAATAGCCCTTCAGGCACAGCGTGCCCTGGTTGGTTTTCCCTTCGGCCGCCTCCGCCCGGACGATGTTGCCGTTATCGACCACCAGGTTGATTTTGCATCCTGAGGCGCAATAGGGGCACACCGTGATGACGTTTTTCATCGGTCTCGCTCCAGATTCAAATGATGCTGACATGTCGGTTTAGTATGCCGCTTCTATACCACATTTTTGTTGTGGGATTACCCTGACTTTACGGGCGAATCCTGGTCAAAACCCTGACGAAAAACAGGCCCGCGTCAAAAATTGCGGCAGCAGAAGCGATGGGGATGTGACGGCGGTTGAAGATCCGTGATGGAAAGGGCGTTTTGGCTGGAGCCTTGCACAGAATGGGCCAGACTGATCTCTATCTCCCTGATGGAATCCCGTAATGAAACCAGCAATTCTGGTGGTCGATGACGACACCGCGGTCTGCGAACTGTTGCAGGATGTGCTCAACGAGCACGTCTTCACGGTGCATGTGTGCCACAACGGCCAGGATGCTCTGCGGCTGGCGCAGCAGGTACCGGAGATCGCGCTGGTGTTGCTGGATATGATGCTGCCGGATATCAACGGCCTGCAGGTGCTCCAGCAGCTGCAAAAGCAGCGCCCGGAGCTGCCGGTGATTATGCTCACCGGCCTCGGCAGTGAATCGGACGTGGTGGTGGGCCTCGAAATGGGGGCAGATGATTACATCGGCAAACCCTTCAACCCCCGGGTGGTGGTGGCGCGGGTCAAAGCCGTGCTGCGCCGCACCGGCGCGCTGGCGGCCGAACCGGTCGTTGCGCGGACGGCCGGGATCGGCTTTAACGGCTGGACCCTGGATACCACCCGCTGTGAACTGATTGACCCTCAGCGCGGCGTGGTCGCCCTGACCCAGGGCGAGTACGGTTTACTCCTGGCCCTGACGCAAAACGCCCGGCGGGTGCTGAGCCGTGAACAGCTGCTGGAGCTGACCCACAGCGAAAGCGCGGAGGTGTTCGATCGCACCATCGACGTGCTGATCATGCGCCTGCGCCGCAAAATCGAAATCAACCCCCATCAGCCGCTGCTGATTAAAACCATCCGCGGGCTGGGCTACGTCTTTGCCGCCGACGTGCAGCACGGCGACAGGGCGGCTTAGGTCAGCGGGTTCTCCTGAATAAACAGCTGTAGCTCCGACAGGGTTTTCGCCCCGTCGATGGCATTGGCCGCCAGCAGGCTGGCCCGCGCGCAGGCATGCGCCATCCGGATGCTCTCCGCCAGCGACAGCGATTCGTGGCAGCCATACAAAAATCCGGCGCAGAAGGCATCTCCCGCCCCGACGCTGCCGACAATCTCCTCCTGCGTCAGCCGCCACGAGGGGATCCAGCACCCCTCCCGATCAGGCTCTTGCCCCCAGGCGCCTTCCGGACAGTGCATCACCACCCGCGCCTTCACGCCCGCCGCCAGCAGCTCGGCCGCCGCCGCGGCAATATTACCGATAACGGGCGCATCCTGGTCATCGCGCATCGGCAGGCCGCTGAACTCGCCCGCCTCCAGCTCGTTGATCACCAGATAGTCGAGATGGCGCAGTGCAGGGAGCACCAGCGGCTGGTAGCGCGGATCGCCCTTGCGTGACACCAGGTCGAGGGAGGTCTGAAATCCCAGCTCGTGCATCTGCGCCAGCAGCCGCGCGCTGCGGGTGCCGTACTCTTCGTCCGGCATATCGAGGCTATCCAGCAGCAGCAAGTAGCCCAGATGGAAGATCTTCAGGCTGTTGTCGAGTCGGTCGAAGGCGGGCAGATCCAGCAGCCGGTTGGCCCCCGGAGAGTGGAAAAAGGTGCGCTGGCCGCTGGGGTCGGTCATCACCTGCGACATGGAGGTGGGGGCAAAGGTGGTGCGCTGCACCCGCTGGCGATTGACGTGATACTGGTCGAGCATGGCCAGAATGTAATCCCCGTCGTGGTCATCCCCTACCAGGCCGACCGCCTGCAGTGGGATGCCGGCATGCATTTTTGCCAGGGTGAGCAGCACGTTGAGCGGCGCCCCGCCGGTGGCGCGTTCGCTGTGGACGATCTCAGCCAGCCAGCCGCGCTCCGGCCACTGCACAATCTGGTGGACGTGATCCACCAGCATATTGCCCGCCGCGATAATCCCCCCGGCGTTCCATCAGGCGTACCCCGCACTGCCAAAGGTGCGCATCTGCGCAGCAACGGTATCAGTAATTGCCTCTTCGATGCCCAGCAGCAGTTCGGCAAACTCATCGTACAGCGGCTGGCGGTTGGCCATTCGCTGCTCCACCTCCGCCAGCGCCGCCTGGGACATGCCGGTGTAGAAGTTAATCTTGTGGATCCCCAGCTCAATGGCGCGGCGGAAATCGGCGTCGCTGATGCCAGACCCGCCGTGCAGCACCAGCGGCAGGCCAGTTTGCTGGCGGATGGCATCAAGGCGGGCGAAATCGAGCTTCGGCTCGCCCTTGTATTTGCCGTGGGCATTGCCGATCGCCACCGCCAGGGCGTCGATGCCGGTCTGGTCGACAAACTCCCGCGCAAGCCCAGGATCGGTGAAAAAGGCTTCGTCGGCATGGCCGTACAGGGCTCCGCCCTCATCGCCGCCCACGGCACCCAGTTCCGCCTCCACCGACACGCCCACCGCGTGGCACATCTTCACCACTTCCCGCGTCTGGCGAATGTTCTCCTCGTAGCTCAGCGTGGAACCGTCGAACATCACCGAGCTGAACCCCAGGCGCAGCGCCCGCACCACCGCCTCGAAATGCAGGCCGTGATCGAGATTCAGCACCACCGGAATGTCATGCCGGGCGGCTTCGAATTTGACCGCCTCCACCAGCGAGTCGAGCGACACATACTTAAAATGCACTTCGGCAATATTGATGATAAAGGGCGAGTTCTCCTGACGTGCGGCGGCAAACAGCGCCCGCAGGAAGTGAGAGTCGAGGACGTTAAAGGCCCCCAACGCGTAACGGTGCTCGCGGGCGTGCGCCAGCCCGTCGGCGAGAGAAATAAGCGGCATGTTCACTCCTTACAGGCGAAACAGGCTGTACTCGTTGCACAACACCAGCACGGCCGGTTCGTCTTCGTCGATGTTGTTATAGCGGGCGGTGGGCTGCAGGAAGTGGTTATCGTGCTCGTCGTCATTCACCGACGAGACCTCCCCGACCAGCACGTCACCAAAGCCCTGTTCTCCCCAGAAACTGTGGTACAGACCGGGCGGCAGACAGATGCTCTCCCCCGGCGCGAGGCGGATATGGCTGCCCGCCACGTGGGTCTGCTGGCATCCGTCGATGGCGACCTGGATATCGCCGTCCTCTTTTTGTTCATTTTCATCGGCGTTCCACAGCTCGACGATCAGATTCCCGCCGCCGCGGTTGATGATGTCCTCACGTTTGCGCCAGTGAAAGTGCAGGGGCGTGACCTGGCCCTCACGCACGTGCATGATCTTCTCGGCGTAGCATTTGTCCCACGGCTTGCCGCCCGGAGAGCCGTTGCGCAGGGCAAAGAGGGTTAAGCCCTGTGCCGCAAAATTGTCGCCGCCGAACGCGGTCACGTCCCAGCCGAGCCGCAGGTCGAACACTTCCTGCCAGGCGTCGGGATCAAGCTGCTGCCAGCGGGTGGGAGGAAAGCTGGCAAAGGGGGGGCAGATGCACGTCGTGCATGGAGAAAAACTGTCGCGTGTGGCCGAGGATCTCGTTAATTTCGGAGCGTTTCATGTGGACTCCTTAAGTGATGTGCAAAACCCCCTCACCCCGGCCCTCTCCCACAAGGGAGAGGGGGGATAACTTCCCTCTCCCCGTGGGAGAGGGTTAGGGTGAGGGAATCAGACCGCACAGTGTCTTACTTAACCGTCCAGCCCTTATAATTGCCGACGTTGCTCTTATCGATCATCGTCACCGGGATCAACACCGGCTCTTTCGGTGCCGGTTTGCCCTGTAGAATGTCATAGCCGATCTCCACCGCTTTTGCCGCCATGACCTGCGGATCTTGCGCCGGGGTGGCAATAAACAGGGAGTTTTCGCGCTTCAGCGCCTCTTCCGCATCCGGCGAGCCATCGACGCCTACGATAAAGAACTCGTTACGTTGCGCCTGTTTCGCCGCCAGATCGGCACCGATCCCCGTTGGATCGTTGATGGCGAACACACCGTCGATCTTCGGATTGGCTGCCAGCAGGGAGGTCATCACCTCCAGCCCGCCATCGCGGCTGCCTTTGGCGTTCTGGTTATCGGAAAGCACTTTGATATCCGGGTGTTTTTTAAATTCCGTCTTGCAGCCTTCCACCCGGTTTTGTACTGCAGACACCGGCGGTCCGTTGATGATCACCACGTTGCCTTTGCCTTTCAGGCGGTCGGTGATCAGCTTACAGGCCATCTCACCGGCCTGGGTGTTGTCGGAGGTGATGGTCGCATCGGCGCCCTCTGCCGCCACGTCAACCGCCACCACCACGATCCCGGCGTCTTTCGCGCGCTTCACCGCCGGGCCGATCCCTTTCGAGTCGGCGGCGTTGAGAATGATCATATCGACTTTGGCGGCGATAAAGTTATCAATCTGAGAAACCTGCTGGCCGAGATCGTAGCCGCTGGACACCAGCGTCACTTTCACGTTATCCCCCGCCAGTTTGCGCGCTTCCAGTTCCGCCCCTTTGGTGATCTGCACAAAGAACGGGTTGGCCAGATCGCCCACCGTCACGCCGATGGACTTCAGCTCTTTGGCCTGAACAAACGGGCTTGCTGCAAGCAGTGCGCCAGCACAGAGCGCGGTAACTAATGGCTTTAATCTCATGCTGTATTCCTCACGTAGGGTTTCCCGTCATCCTTCTGGCCGCAGATGCGTTGGCTGCGCTCATTCACCCGAATCACTTACTACAGTAAGCTCATCGGGATTCACTCACTTGCCGCCTTCCTGCGACCAGAATGATTTAGGGAAATATTGTTGTTATGCACTTTGATGGTGTCGGGTACGGTATTTGTCGATCAGCACCGCAATGATGATCACCGCCCCTTTGATCACCAGTTGCCAGAAATAGGAGACGCCCATCAGCGTCATGCCGTTGTTAAGGGTGGCGATAATCAGCGCCCCCACCAGCGTACCGGTGATGGTACCGATCCCGCCGACAAAGCTGGTGCCGCCGAGGATCACCGCCGCGATAGCATCCAGCTCATAGCCGGTGCCGAGATTGCCGTTGGCGCTGTACAGCCTTGATGCGCTCATCACCCCGCCGAGGCCTGAGAGCAGGCCGCTCATGCCGTAGACAAACAGCAGCACCATCCAGACCTTGATGCCGGTTAAGCGCGCGGCCTGCATGTTGCCGCCCACCGCGTAGATATGCACCCCGAGCGTGGTGCGGCGCAGGATGAACCAGCAGACGACGATCACCGCCAGGGCAATCACCACCAGCCACGGCACCGGTCCGAGATAGTTATTGCCGATCCACTCAAAGCTGATGCTGGAGTTGATCACCGTGGTGCCGTCGGCCAGCAGGTAGGCCGCCCCGCGCAGCGCCGTATAGGTGCCGAGCGTGACGATAAAGGGCGGTAGCCCGGCAAAAGCCACCAGCGCGCCGTTGAACAGCCCCAGCACCATACCGAGCATCAGCGCCGCCGGCACCGAGAGCATCGACAGCTCCGGCATCAGCGAGACCACCATCGCCGCCACCGCGGTGGTGCCCAGAATCGAGCCCACCGACAGGTCGATGCCGCCGGTCAGAATGATGAAGGTCATCCCTGCCGCCAGCACGATGTTGATCGACGCCTGACGCGTGATGTTCAGCAGGTTGCTCTCGGTAAAGAAGTTCGGCGCGATAAAGCCAAATACCGCGACAATCAGGATCAATATCGGCAGGATACCGATGGTTTGCATCAGATCGCCCATCAGCATTTTTTTGGCGGAGGCCGCTTTGGCCACCTGTTGCGGAGTGTTAGGTTGCGTCATGGTTATACCGCCCGATGGTGAGAGTCGTTAACGCCGGTCGCCAGCGTCATGATGTTTTCTTGTGTGATATCGGCCCGATGAAGTTCCCCGGCGATGCTCCCTTCACGCATGACGTACACGCGATCGCTCATGCCGACCACTTCCGGCAGTTCGCTGGAGATCATCAGGATCGCCACCCCTTTACGCGCCATCTGGTTCATGATCCGGTAGATCTCGCTTTTGGCCCCGACGTCCACGCCGCGGGTCGGCTCGTCGAGGATCAGAATGCGCGGGCCAATCGCCACCCAGCGGGAGATCAGCAGCTTCTGCTGGTTGCCGCCGGAGAGACCGCCTGCCCGCACCTGAGAGTGCGGCACGCGAATATTGAGCAGGGCGATGGCGTCATCGGAGATCGACTGGGCTTTTTTTGCGGTTCAGCATGCCGAAACTGGCGTCGCGCTCCAGGGTCGCCATGGTGATATTCTCCTGCGCCGCCAGCTCGAGAAACAGCCCCTGCTCCTTGCGGTTCTCGGTTAAAAAGCCGATCCCGTGATCGATGGCGGCGCGCGGTGAGTGGATCACCACCGGCTCGCCATCCACCTCAATCATCCCGCCGGTGGCCTTGCGCACGCCGAAAATTAGCTGCGCCAGCTCGGAACGTCCGGCCCCCACCAGCCCGGCGAGGCCGACGATTTCGCCGGAACGCACCTGCAGGCTGCAGGGCTGCACTTTGCCGCCGTCGGTCAGGTGATGGACGTTAAGGCGCGGGCTGCCGAGCGGGATATCGCGCTCTTTATTGAACAGATCGCTCAGCGGCCGCCCGACCATCATCCGCACCAGTTCAGAGGCGTTGAGCTTGTCGCGGGTCAGGCTGCCGACGTACTGGCCGTCACGCAGCACGCTAACGCGATCCGACAGTTCATAGACTTCGGCCATGCGGTGGCTGATATAGATAATCGCCATCCCTTCGTCGCGCAGGCGCAAAATCAGCTCGAACAGACGGTGGGTTTCGCGCGAGGAGAGGGCGGCGGTGGGTTCATCCATCACCAGGATGCGGCTGTTGCGGTGCAGGGCGCGGGCGATTTCCACCTGCTGCTGCTCGGCGATGGTCAGCTTCATCACCAGGTCGGTGGCTTTGAAGTTAGCGCCGAGGCGATCGATCACCGCCTGGGCCTGGGCCGCCATCTCTTTGCGCTGTACCAGCCCGCCGCGCGATAGCTCGCTGCCGAGGAAGATGTTCTCTGCCACGGTGAGGTTGGGGGCGAGCTGCATCTCCTGATAGATCAGAGTAATGCCTGCCGCCAGGGCGTCTTTCGGGCCTTTGATATGAAACGGCTTGCCGTCGATCAGGATCTCACCGCCGCTGGCAATGTAGGCCCCGGCGAGGATCTTCATCAGGGTGCTTTTTCCGGCACCGTTTTCGCCCATTAAGGCGTGGATTTCACCGGGGAAGACCGTCAGATCCACACCCTTCAGCGCGTGGAAGTTGCCAAAGGTTTTGGCAATGTTGCGCATCTCTAAAACCGGGGTTCTGCTCATGGCGGATCTCCTGTGACGTTCGATATCCGCACTTCATCACACCCCGGTAAATGCAAAATGTCAGAAGTCGTTCATATTTGTCATAGTTATGAATAGTTAATGTGGATCACAGTTACGCTACTTAATCGCTTTCTCCCCTCACCCCGGCCCTCTCCCCCAAAGGGGAGAGGGTGTAATCGTTCCCTCTCCCCTTTGGGGAGAGGGTTAGGGTGAGGGGTAAGGGCATCACACCGCACAGGAGCTGACATAAATGCCCTCACGCCGTCCCCCCTTCTTCACCAGCGCCCGTGGCCGCCTGCTGATCTTCAATCTGCTGGTGGTGGCGGTGACGTTAATGGTCAGCGGCGTGGCGGTGCTGGGCTTTCGCCATGCCAGTCATATCCAGGAGCAGGTGCAGCGTCAGACCCTGGATGACATGACCGGCAGCATGAACCTGGCGCGGGAAACCGCCAACGTGGCGACGGCGGCGGTGCGGCTGTCGCAGGTGGTGGGGGCGCTGGAGTATAAAGACGAAGCCAACCGCCTGAAACAGACCCAGACGGCGCTCGGTCACGCGCTGGAGCAGCTTGCCGATGCGCCGCTGGCGCAGCAGGAGCCGGGGCTGGTGGCGCGGATCATCCAGCGCAGCAACGAACTTCAGCAAAGCGTGACCGGCATGCTGGAGCGCGGGCAGCGACGCCACCTGCAGCGTAACGCCCTGCTCAGTTCGCTCTACCAGAGCCAGAGCTATCTTCGCCATCTGCAGGACATCAACCGCCGCGATGCCAGTAACCTGCCTGACGCCCGGCTGCTCAGCGAGATGGACCGGCTGATCGTCGCCGCCATCGAAACCCCCTCGCCGCGCGCAACCCTTCAGCAGCTGGATACGGTGACGGCGATGTTGCCCCGCCAGGCCACGCAGCCGGTGGTGAGCTTCGTCCTGCCCGATTTTAATGCCGAACTCAACAAGCTCGGCCCGCTCTCCGGGCAGCTGGAAGAGAGCGATCTGTCGATCAACTGGTATATGTTCCACATCAAGGCGCTAGTGGCGATCCTGAACAGCGATATCAACCGCTACGTGGAGCAGGTGGCCCAGGCCTCGCAATTACGCACCGCCGAGAGTCATCAGGAGCTACGCTCCATCAGCGTCTTTATCACCCTGTTCGCCGTGCTGGCGCTGATCATCACCGCCTTTGCCTGCTGGTATATCTACCGCAATCTGGGCACCAACCTGACCGCCATCTCCCGGGCGATGTCGCGGCTGGCCCACGGCGAACAGGATGTCTCGGTGCCTGCGCTGCAACGACGGGATGAGCTGGGCGAGCTGGCGCGGGCGTTTAACGTCTTTGCCCGCAATACCGCCTCGCTGGAGCACACCACCCGGCTGCTGAAGGAGAAGACCTCGCAGATGGAGGTGGATCGCCTCGAACGCCAGGGGCTGGAGGAGGCGCTGCTGCACAGCCAGAAGATGAAGGCGGTTGGGCAACTGACGGGCGGGCTGGCGCATGATTTCAATAACCTGCTGGCGGTGATCATCGGCAGCCTGGAGCTGGCCGATCCCCATTCGCCGGATGCCCCGCGCATCGGCCGCGCGCTGAAGGCCGCCGAGCGCGGGGCGCTGTTGACCCAGCGCCTGCTGGCCTTCTCCCGCAAACAGTCCCTGAACCCACACGCCGTGGAGATGAAGCCCCTGCTGGAGAACCTGGCCGAGCTGATGCGCCACTCCCTGCCCGCCACGGTGGCGCTGGATATCGAAGCGCAGTCCCCGGCGTGGCCGGCGTGGATTGACGTTGGCCAGCTGGAAAACGCCATCATCAACCTGGTAATGAACGCCCGCGATGCGATGGAAGGGCACAGCGGGACCATCAAAATCCGCACCTGGAACCAGCGTGTCACCCGCAGCGACGGGCGCAGGCAGGACATGGTGGCGCTGGAGGTCATCGACCACGGCGCCGGGATGTCGCAGGCGATCAAATCCCAGGTCTTTGAACCCTTCTTCACCACTAAACAGACCGGCAGCGGCAGCGGGCTGGGGCTGTCGATGGTCTACGGTTTCGTGCGCCAGTCCGGCGGACGGGTGGAGATCGAAAGTGCCCCGGGACAGGGCACCACCGTGCGGCTGCATCTGCCGCGCGCCACCTTACAGGCGGTCCCCTCCCCGGAAGCCGGTGCTACTTTGACTTCGCCGCCAGGCGACCGGCTGGTGTTGGTGCTGGACGATCAGACCGACGTCCGACAGACGCTGTGCGAGCAGCTCCACCAGCTGGGCTACCTGACCCTGGAGGCTGAAACCGGCGAGCAGGCGCTGGAGATGCTGGACGCCTCTGCGGATATCGAGATGTTTATCAGCGATTTAATGCTGCCCGGCAATCTGAGCGGCGCGGAGGTGATCCAGCATGTGCGCCAGCATTTTCCCCATCTTCCGGTGCTGCTGATGAGCGGTCAGGATCTGCGTCCGGCGCACAACCCGCAGCTGCCCGAGGTGGAGCTGCTGCGTAAGCCGTTCACCCGCGGGCAGCTGGCGCAGGCGCTGCGTAAAATCGGTACGAATGCGGAGAAAATCCGCCGCAGTGTTTAAGAATTAATCAATCGTTTCTGCGGTATCGGTGGTGCTAATCTGCGCAAAAATAAGCGGATTAGGATATAAAGGGAATTATGCCGGTACTGACGAGAGGGGACTCACATATGATCGTGATGCCTACAACCTATAGCCCGATGACAGTCGCACGCGCCTTTAAACAGGTGGAAGAGTTTGAACTCTCCGGGCGACTGCTGCATGTTATTTACGATCCACAGACGCCTCGTGCGGCCATTATTGAAGCGGATATCGAAACCTTTGAGGGAGTACCGCGCCATCGGGTGGTGGCGGCGCTGGATTTGCAGCGAAAACCCACCCTGGGCAAAGATATTGTTGCTGTCGAACGCTGCTGGGAAGATGCCAATATTATTCAGGTCGAGGGGATATGTGTCGATCCCGCAGAGCGAGATAAAGGGCTGGCAACCCGGTTGTATGAGGCGTTGATCCTGCGCTGTGGTATCACACTGGTAAGCGATTTCGACCAGTACGAAGGCGGTAAGATGCTTTGGCAAAAGATAGCGCGTGAGTCCGATCAAATCGCTGTTTTCGTCCTGGATACTGAGCAAGGCGCATTTTGGCCCTGTGATGGCAGCAAAGTGATTTACGATGGCGGCTGTATTCCTGAGGAGCGTATCTGGAGTATTTCGCCTGACCAAAAATGTCATGGTGTCGTTTTAGTGGCGGAAAACAGGCAACGAGCGAATCAAATGATGGAGGAGAGTTCACGCGACAGAATTTGAGATTCCTCCGCTACTCGCTCTACCTGCCGTTTATTACCGTAAGGCCAGCTTATCCTGCGAGACTGGCTTTATGAAACGTACCTCTACTGCTCTGTTATTTGGTCTGCTCTCTTTAACCAGCCAGCTGGCGCATGCCGACGTCGTTGATGATGCGATCGGCAATATTCAGCAGGCGATCAACGACGCCTACAACCCCAACAGCAACAATCGTGATTCCGATGACGATCGCTATGAAGATAGCCGTCGCAGCAGCGACAGCCGTCAGTATGACGATCGTCGCAGGCAGCTTGAGGACCGACGCCAGCGTTTAGATGAGCGCCAGCGCCAGCTGGACGAAGACCGACGTCGGCTGGAAGATGACGAGCGTCGGTTAGAGGATGATTACGATCGGCGCTGATGCCCGGCGGCGCTTCGCTTGCACGGGCCTACAAATGGCCGCGAACCGTAGGCCGGGTAAGGCGTAGCCGCCACCCGGCAGTAACGTGCGGCCTGATGCCCTCACCCCGGCCCTCTCCCACAGGGAGAGGGAGAAAATCGTTAATCCAGTACCAGCACCATCCCGTCATATCCCGCTTCGAACCCCTCCGGCAGCGGGTTGTCCATCATCCACACGTCAAACTGATGGCTGATATGGGTCAGGATCACCCGCGGACAGCCAATGACCTTATTCAGGGCGATCACCGTATTCAGATCGCAATGGTTGCACGGCGTCTCCGTTCGCGGCTCGTGGCTGCAGTCAATCACCATCGCCTGCGGGTGGTTGTTAAGTAAAAACTTCACCGTTTTGTCCGGCAGCCCGGCGGTGTCCGACAGCCAGGCCACCCGGCTGTGGGCGCTCTCCAGCAGATAGCCAAACGTCAGCTTAGAATGGTTAAGCGGCAGCGGGGTCACCCGCAGCCCCTGCAGTTCAAACACCACAAAGGGCTCCAGGGTATGGCTAAAGTCGAGAATGCCGGGATGCTTAAACAAATCGTCGCAGCCGGCGTCGTCCGGCGGGCCGTAGACCGGAATGGTCGCCCCCACGCCCCAGCGCAGCGGGAACAGCCCCTGGACATGATCCATATGGTAGTGGGTGAGTAAAATCTGCTGAAAGCTGCCCGCCGGCCAGTCGTCCATCAGGTGCGGGATCCCCGCATCCAGCAGCGTCACCGCGTCGTTGAATTTGACCACCGCGCTACAGGGGCGACGGCGATAGTCGTCCTGCAAACGCGCCCGGCGACATGCCGGACAGTCACAGCCAAAAGCGGGCACCAGCTGGGCACCACCGGTTCCTGTTAACGTCATGGTCAGACTCATCGCGCCCCCTTACAGCGGTTTGGTAAAGCGGAAATGGCTCTGTGTGTACCCTTCACGAAGATAAAAGCGGTGCGCGTCGAGGCGCTTTACGCTGGTGGAAAGCTCGGTCATCTCCGCCCCGGCGTGGCGGGCCTCTTCTTCTGCCCAGGCCAGCAGCTGGCTGCCAACCCTGAGCCCGCGCGCCTGCGGCATCACCACCAGCTCCTGGATCTCGCCGATCCAGTTGGCGTGATGCAGGTGAAACTGCATATGCAGGCCGATCATGCCGATGATGTGTCCATCCTGCTCGGCCAGCTGGTAGCGCATATTGTGATCCTGCAGATTGGCCGCAAAACCGGCATGAAACGCTGACCGATCCAGCTCCGCCTGTTTTAACTCACAAATAAGGCCATAGACGGCGTCGACGTCCTCCGCGGTGGCGGGACGCAACTCACACTCGGGCATGGGTTTTCTCCTTCTGGTGAATGAGTGAAAGAAAGTGTTCGACAGACTGGAGCAAACTGCCGTCGTTATTCAGGACAGGGCAATCGGACGGGGTATAGCGGGCGGCGCGCTCCAGCCGCTGGTCGATCTCTCGGGCGTTCTCCCGGCCACGGCTTTGCAGGCGCTGGCGCAGGATCTCTGGCGATACCTGCAGGCAGATCGGCAGCAGCGCCTCTGCATAGCGCGCCTGAGCCTGCGGCAGATGGGCGCGCGAGCCGTTGACCACCACGTCGAACCCGGCGTGCAGCCAGAGGTCGATCTCCAGACCCACCCCATAATAATAGCCGTTAGCGTGCCAGCTCAGGGCAAACAGTTGCTGCCCGGCGCGGGTAAAAAACTCGGGCTCGCTGAGGGCGATATGGTTTTCACTTCCCGCGCTGGCGGGGCGGGTGATGTAGCGGTGCGCCACCAGCAGCTGCGGGTGGGTCTGCTGGCGTAACGCCTCCAGCAGGCTGTCCTTTCCGGAGCCCGACGGCCCCATTAACCAGATCACTCTTCCCATCAGAACACCCGTTTTCCCTGACGCCAGACGTGGTCGATATGAATATGCTCGCCTTTGCGGTGCGCCAGCACCAGGTCCGCCCGCTTGCCTTCACTAATCACGCCACGATCGTGCAGGTTCAGGGCCTGCGCCGGGTTTTTCGTCACCAGACGGATCGCCTGCGGCAGGGTAAAAGCGTTGTCCTCGTCGTCAGCCACCCGGAACGCCGCATCCAGCAGGCTGGCCGGGTAGTAATCGGACGACAGAATATCCAGCAGCCCGAGCGACGCCAGCGAGCTGGCCGCCACGTTGCCGGAGTGCGAGCCGCCGCGCACGATGTTCGGTGCGCCCATCAGCACGTTCATGCCGTGCTGGCGTGACGCTTCGGCAGCGGCAAAGGTGGTGGGAAATTCGGCGATCGTGCTGCCAAGCTGCCGGGATTCAAACACATGATCGGCGGTGGCGTCGTCGTGGCTGGCCAGCGCGATATTACGCTCCCGGCACAGGGCGGCAATGGCCTGGCGATTAGGCTGCGACCAGCGTGCAGCAAGGGCCAGCTGCTCCTCTTCGTAGCGCGCCATCTGTTCGTCATTGAGGGAGTATTTGCCCTGATAATATTCGCGATATTTCTCGATGTTGGCGAACTGACGCTGGCCCGGGGAGTGATCCATCAGCGACACCAGGGTCACCGGCTCGCGGCCCGCCAGCTTCTCGAACAGCGGCAGGGTGGTGTGATGGGGCAGCTCACAGCGCAGGTGCAGGCGGTGCTCGGCGCGGTTGAGGCCGCGCTTCTGCGTCTCCTCCACGGCGTTGATCATTTTCTCCAGATTCTCCAGCCGGTCACCGCCGTCGCGGACGTCGCCAATCGCTACCGCGTCCAGCACGGTGGTGATGCCGCTGGCGACCATCATCCCGTCGTGGCTGCTCATCGCCGAATGGGCGGGCCAGTCCACCTTTGGCCGCGGGGTGAAGAACTTGTCCATGTTGTCGGTGTGCAGCTCGATCAGCCCCGGCAGCAGCCAGCCGCCTTCGCCGTCCATCGCCTCCGACAGGCGGCTCTGGGTTTCGGCAAAAGTACGGATGATGCCGTCCTGAACCTCGATCGAGCCGTCAACGACCTCGTTTTCCAGCACCAGTTTTACGTTGTTTACGATCATGCGGTGATCCCCATCGGGTGCAGACGATCCGCCACGCGATCCCGCACCGCGTCGTCGTGGAAGATCCCGACGATCGCCGCGCCGCGCGCTTTGGCTTCTTCGATCAGTTCTATAACTGCCGCGCTGTTTTTCGCATCCAGCGAAGCGGTCGGTTCATCGAGCAGTAAAATCGGGTAATCGACAATAAAGCCGCGGGCGATGTTCACCCGCTGCTGCTCCCCGCCGGAGAAGGTCGAGGGGGCGAGATGCCACAGGCGCTCCGGCACGTTGAGGCGCGTCAGCAGGCTGGCGGCTTTGGCGGCACAGGTGTCGCGCGGCACGCCGAGATCCAGCAGGGGCTGCATCACCACCTCCAGCGCCGGGACGCGGGGGATAACCCGTAAAAACTGGCTGACCCAGCCAATGGTGGTGCGGCGAACGTCCCGCACCTTGCGCGCCGGGGCCTGCACCAGATCCACCCATTCGTCACCGTGCCGAACATGAATGTGGCCTTCGTCCGGCAGATAGTTAGCGTACAGGGAGCGCAGCAGGGTGGATTTGCCGCTGCCGGAGTGGCCGTGCAGCACCACGCATTCGCCGTTGTTGACCTCAAGGGAGGCATTTTGCAGCACCGGCAGGCGCACGCCGTTTTGCTGGTGGAGCACAAAGGTTTTACTGACGTTTTGTACGTGGATCATCTTGGCCTCGTGGCGTTTTCTTGCCGGGTGGCGCTTCGCTTACCCGGCCTACAAAGAGCGCGGTCCGTAGGCCGGGTAAGCGCAGCGCCACCCGGCGAAACTCAGTTCTGCAATACCGATGACACCAGCAGCTGGGTGTAGGGATGGTGCGGATCGTCGAGCACCCGGTCGGTCAGCCCACTTTCCACCACCTCGCCGCTCTTCATTACCAGCAGACGGTCCGCCAGCAGGCGGGCAACGCCCAGATCGTGGGTGACAATCACCACCGCCAGGTTCAGCTCCACCACCAGACCGCGGAGCAGATCCAGCAGACGCGCCTGAACAGACACGTCCAGCCCGCCGGTGGGCTCGTCCATAAACACCAGCTTCGGATGAGTGACCAGGTTGCGGGCAATCTGTAAACGCTGCTGCATCCCGCCGGAGAAGGTGGTCGGCAGGTCGTCGATGCGCGATGCCGGAATCTCCACATCGACCAGCCACTTCTGCGCGGTGGCGCGGATATCGCCGTAATGGCGCGCGCCGGTGGCCATCAGCCGCTCACCGATGTTGCCCCCCGCCGATACCTGGCGGCGCAGGCCGTCCATCGGGTGCTGATGCACCACGCCCCACTCGGTGCGCAGCAGGCGGCGGCGTTCGGCCTCGCTCATGCCGTACAGGGAGTGGTCTTCATACAAAATCTCGCCATGCTGTGGGGCCAGACGGGCGGAGATCGCCTTCAGCAGGGTGGTTTTGCCGGAGCCGGACTCGCCGACAATCCCCAGCACTTCGCCCGGCCAGAGGTCAAACGACACGTCGCTGAAGCCTTTGCCCGGCGCATAGAGGTGGGTCAGGTTATTGACCGAAAGCAGCGGTTTCATTGGCTGTTGGCCTCGCTCTGTTGGCGGCAAAAATCGGTGTCGGAGCAGACAAACATTCGGTTGCCGCTGTCATCCAGCACCACTTCATCGAGATAGCTGTGTTTCGATCCGCAGATGGCGCACGGCTCGTCCCACTCCTGGACCCTGAACGGGTGGTCGTCGAAATCGAGGCTCTCGACCCGGGTGTACGGCGGCACGGCGTAGATGCGCTTCTCGCGCCCGGCACCGAACAGCTGCAGGGCGGGCATCATGTCCATCTTCGGGTTATCGAATTTCGGGATCGGCGATGGGTCCATCACGTAGCGCCCGTTGACCTTCACCGGGTAGGCGTAGGTGGTGGCGATATGGCCGAAGCGGGCGATGTCCTCGTACAGCTTCACCTGCATCACGCCGTACTCTTCCAGGGCGTGCATGGTGCGGGTTTCGGTTTCGCGCGGCTCGATAAAGCGCAGCGGCTCCGGGATCGGCACCTGGAAAATCAAAATCTGATCTTCAACCAGCGGGGTTTCCGGGATGCGGTGGCGGGTCTGGATCAGCGTGGCGTCTTCGGTGCGCTCGGTGGTATTCACCCCGGTGACGCGCTCAAAGAACTGGCGGATCGACACGGCGTTGGTGGTGTCGTCAGCGCCCTGGTCGATGACCTTCAGCACGTCGGCTTCGCCAATCACGCTGGCGGTGATCTGGATCCCGCCGGTGCCCCAGCCGTAGGGCATCGGCATCTCACGCCCGCCGAACGGTACCTGATAGCCGGGGATGGCCACCGCTTTTAAGATGGCGCGGCGGATCATGCGTTTGGTTTGCTCATCCAGATAAGCAAAGTTATAGCCGCTGAGGTTAGCCATGTTCGCGCTCCTGTTGCAGACGTTTCAGCAGTTCCAGCTCGGCCTGGAAATCGACGTAGTGCGGCAGCTTGAGGTGCGAGACAAACCCGGCGGCCTCAACGTTATCGGCATGGGCCAGCACGAACTCCTCGTCCTGCGCCGGGCCTGAAACCGTTTCGTCGTAGTCCGGGGCCTGGAGCGCCCGGTCGACCAGCGCCATCGCCATCGCCTTGCGCTCGCCCATGCCGAACACCAGCCCGTAGCCGCGGGTGAAGTGCGGGGCGTCGTTATCCGGGGTGACAAAGCCGTTGACCATTTCGCACTCGGTCATCAGCAGTTCGCCGACGTTTACCGCGAAACCCAGCTCTTCCGGCACGATTTCAATATCGACGTGGCCGCTGCGGATCTCGCCGGCAAAGGGGTGGTTACGCCCGTAGCCGCGCTGGGTGGAGTAGGCCAGCGCCAGCAGATAGCCTTCGTCGCCGCGCATCAGCTGCTGCAGGCGCGAGGCGCGGGAGCAGGGGTAGACCGGCGGGGTGCGGGTGATGTCGTCCGGCTCGCTGCCATTATCCTCTTCCGCTTTCGCCAGCCCCTGGTTGGCCAGCAGGCTAAAGACGTGCGGGGCCGCATCCTGCGGGGCGTCTGAGGTTTTCAGAGGCGGATTTTCGCCGTTCGCCAGCAGGGTGAAATCGAGCAGGCGGTGGGTGTAGTCGTAGGTCGGGCCGAGCAGCTGGCCGCCGGGGATGTCTTTATAAACGGCCGAAATACGGCGCTCAAGGCGCATCTCCGCGGTGTTAATCGGCTCGCTCACCGCCAGCTTCGCCAGGGTGGTGCGGTACGCGCGAAGCAGGAAGATGGCTTCGACGTTATCGCCGCTGGCCTGCTTCAGCGCCAGCGCCGCCAGCTCGCGGTCGGCAATGCCGCCTTCGGTCATCACCCGATCCACGGCGAGGTTGAGCTGCTGTTCGATCTGGGCGACGCTCAGCTCGGGTAGCTGCTCATCGCCCCGGCGTCTGTGCTCCTGCAAAGCATGGGCGGCGGCGATCGCCTTCTCGCCCCCTTTAACGGCAACGTACATCAGCACACCTCCACATGGGTGGTCCGCGGGATCGCCAGCAGGCGTTCGCCGCAGGTCAGCAGCAGGTCGATGCCCAGCGGGAATGGGTGCGGGCGTTCGGTCAGCTCATGGATGATGCACTCCGGCAGCTGCGGGGCGACCATGCGTTCTTCGGCAATTCCGGCTCCGGTCAGGCGCAGCATGCGCCCGCCGCTCAGGCTCGGGACCTGCAAAATCAGGGTGGCGCTGGTCTCCGGCGCGACGGCGCTGCCTTCGCTCAGGGCGTTGAGCTGCTCGTGGCTAATCTGCTCGTCCGCGACGGCGAACACTGCCAGCTGGGGCTGATCCACCAGCGGGGCGCTGGTGTGAAAACGCAGGTTAGAGCTGACGATATCGTTACTCACCGCGCCCGACAGCCAGACCGGGGTGTCGTTATCGGCCAGGGTCAACAGGACGCTGGTGGTGGCGAGGTTCAGCGGCTGCCAGCCGTGTTTCAGCTGGTGCAGGGAGACGATCACCCCCCGGTTCGCTCATCGCTTTCAGCAGACGGCGAAAACTGTGTTGGGCATCCTGCACGGCAAGGGTAAAAGCAGGTTGAAGGGTCATGCGTTGTCTCCGCGAACGAGCGTAAAGAAGTCGACCCGGCTGGTGTTGACCTCGGCCTGGCGCGCGGCAAGGCGTGCGGCGCGGTCGGCTTCCAGCGGGGCAATAAGGGTTTCCATTAAGGTCTGAAAGTGCGGGGCTTCCTGCAGCAGGGCGTCCACGACGGCGCACAGCTCGGCATGCGCTTTGTTGCGCCCGAGCAGGTAGCTGTAGCCGAGCGTGCCGCTGGCCAGGCGCACCACGGCGCGGGTCAGGGTGGCATCACCGGCAAAGTAGCGTGCCCCGGTGCCGCCCATCCGCGCCTGGATCTGCACCAGCCCGGTTTCCGGGGCGCGGATCGGTTCATAAGCGGGCGTCAGGCTCAGCGCCGACATCCGCCCGGCAAGGGCCGCAGGCTGGCTGTGGGCCAGTACGGCCATCCAGTGCTGGCGGGTGGAGGTATCGAAATGCATTCAGTGCTCCATGGTGAATTCAATCATGTCGGCGCGGGTCAGGCTGACGGAGTACTCCGTCGCGTTGATCTCGCCGTCACGGTGGTTAAGGGTGCGTACGCAGAGCAGAGGCGCCATGTTGGGAATTTCCAGCACCTTGCTCTCTTTGGCCTGCGCGCGGCGGGCGCTGATGCGGGTCTGGGTGCGCTTGAGCGCAATCCCGGTGGCCGCAAACAGGAAGTCGTGCAGCGAGCCGCTGGCGAAGTTTTGCAGCACCGGCCAGAGGGCCAGGTCAGCGAAGTAGTGGTCGATCTGACATACCGCCACGCCGTTGACCCGGCGCAGGGTGCGCAGGTGGACGACGTTATCGCCCTCCGAAATCCCCAGCGCGTCCGCAACGTGGCTGGAGGCCGGGCGCAGCACCGAGAGGAGTTTTTCGCTGGTGGGGTGGCTGCCCTGATCCAGCAGGTTCTGGCTGAAGCGCGCCTGGGCGTTGAGCGGGTAGTCGAAGGGGCGCATCAGCACCAGCACGCCGACACCCTGGCGGCGCTGCACCCAGCCGCGCTCGACCAGCTGGTCAATGGCGCGGCGCAGGGTGTGGCGGTTCACTTCATAACGGTCGGCGAGCTGTTGCTCAGCAGGCAGGTAGTCCCCGCAGCGGTAGTGGGTGCGCAGCTCCACTTCGAGCTTCGCGGCAATCTCTTGCCAGCGGGTGGGGTAACTGGTCGGATGTCTGGATAAGTGCATACAAATCAAAGCCTCGCTTCTCAGATGAAGTGCTTACGCAAACGTTGAGAAAGGAAATCCAGCAGGCTAACCGTCACGATGATGAGCACCATCAGGGCGCAGGTTTGCTGAAACTGGAAACCGCGAATCGCTTCCCACAGGGTGACGCCAATCCCGCCCGCGCCGACCATGCCCACCACCGTTGCGGAGCGAACGTTGGACTCAAAGCGGTATAGGGAGTAGGAGATGAGCAGCGGCATCACCTGCGGCAGGACGCCGTACAGAATTTCTTCCAGCTTATTAGCGCCGGTAGCGCGAATGCCTTCCACCGGGCCGGGCTCAATGGCTTCTACCGCTTCCGACAGCAGCTTGGAGAGCACGCCGGTGGTGTGGATGAACAGCGCCAGCACCCCGGCGAACGGCCCGAGACCGACGGCCACCACGAACAGCATCGCGAAGACCATTTCGTTGATGGCGCGGCAGGCGTCCATCAGGCGACGCACCGGCTGGTAAATCCACCATGGCACGATGTTGTCGGCGCTCATCAGGCCAAACGGAATGGAGAGCACCACCGCCAGCGCGGTGCCCCAGACGGCGATTTGCAGGGTGACGGCCATTTCGCTGAGGTAGTCCTGCCACTGGCTAAAGTCCGGCGGGAAGAAGTCGGCGGCAAAGGTCGCCATGTTGCCGGAATCCTGAATCAGCGTGAGCGGCGCCATTTCCGCCCCCTTCCAGGAGACAACCAGCACCGCCAGCAGGATGGCCCAGCTAATTAGCGAGAACCAGCTGCGTTTGGGCGGTGGGAGAGTAATGGTTTGCATGTCGGTTCCTTGGTGTTTAAGTTCCCTCTCCCTTGAGGGAGAGGGTTAGGGTGAGGGGGGAAATGTGCGCGCTGATGCCCTCACCCCGGCCCTCTCCCACAGGGAGAGGGAGAAAGGCACTACTGCACCACTTTATTCACGCTGGTCATCGCGCCCAGCGCGGCGGTCAGGCGGTCGAGATCGTCCAGCTGAGCCTGAATTTCAGACATCTTGCTGCTCTTCTCTTCTTCCTTGAGGCCTTTGTTGTCCTTCACGCCCTGGATCTGTTTGAACAGCGCCAGCTGGCGAATCGGCACCAGCTGCAGGTCGCTGGAGGCGCGGAACGGTGCCCAGCCCAGGCGTTCCAGCACGGTCTTCTCTTCCGCGGTTTTGCCGTAGTTCATAAAGAAGTCGTACACCTTGTCCTTGGTGCTTTCGGAGAGGTTTTTGCGCCACACAATCGGGTCGCCCGGGATCAGCGGGGATTTCCAGATCACCTTCAGCTCTTTCAGCTTGTCCGGAGCGGAGGTCTTCAGCTTGTCGAGGTTTTCGGTGTTGTTGGTGGCAACGTCCACCTGCTTGTTGGCGACGGCCAGGGCGTTAGTTTCATGCCCCGCGTTGACCGTGCGTTTGAATTCGCTGGTGGAGACGTTGTTTTTGGCGAAGACGTAGTAGCCCGGGACCAGGAAGCCTGAGGTGGAGTTCGGGTCGCCGTTGCCAAAGGTCAGATCTTTACGTTTGGCGAGCATGTCGTTGAGGTTGTTGATCGGGCTGTCTTTATTGACGATCAGCACGCTCCAGTAACCCGGGGAGCCGTCGGCGGCTACCGTCTGAGCGAAGACCTGACCGTTGGCGCGATCCACCGCTTCCATGGCGGAGAGGTTGCCGTACCAGGCGATGTCGACCTTGTTAAAGCGCATCCCCTGAATGATGCCCGCGTAGTCCGGTGCGAAGAAGGCGTTCACTTTGATGCCCAGTTTGCTTTCCATGTCTTTCAGGAAGGGTTCCCACTGCGGCTTCAGGTTCTGCTGTGATTCCGTCGAAATGATGCCAAAGTTCAGTTCTTTTTCCTGTTCCTGGGCGTACGCCGGGCTTAACAGGGTGCTGAGGCTGAACATGCTGGTAAAGGCCAGCGCGGCAACGGCTTTGTAGCTCATGGACTTTCCTCGGATCGGGTTTAGTTAAGCAGCCTGCGCGTTCTCTTCGACGCGATTAATGCTGCGGTAGAGATGGTCAAAACGGTCGTTATCAAACTGATGGCTGGCACCATCAAAGAACACGTGCCCCTGGCGCAGGGCGACGATGCGCTCGCAGTAGCGCAGGGCGTAATCCACCTGATGCAGCGTCACCACGATGGTGATGCCGTCCTTCTGGTTGATGTCGCGCAGGGTTTCCATCACGATGCGGGCCGACTCCGGATCCAGCGAGGCAATCGGCTCATCGGCGAGAATGATTTTGGCTTTCTGCATCAGCGCCCGGGCAATCGCTACGCGCTGCTGTTGTCCACCGGACAGGGTGGAGACGCGCTGGTGGGCTAAGTGGGCCATGCCAACGCGGGTCAGGGCCTGCAGCGCTTCTTGCTTCTGGGAAGGAGAGAACCAGCGCAGACAGGTGCGCCAGAACGGGGTGCTGCCGAGCGCGCCGATCAGCACGTTCTCCAGCACCGTCAGGCGATTCACCAGGTTGAACTGCTGGAAGATGTAGCCGGTCTGCGCACGGCTTTTACGGATATCACCCGCCAGACGACCCGCGCGCTGCACGGTGTTGCCCAGCAGCTCAACGTGGCTTTCTGAGGTTTTATCGCAGGTGATAAGGCCGCTTAAGTGGCGCAGAAGGGTGGATTTACCTGAACCGGATGGCCCCAGCAGCGCTACCATTTCGCCCTGCTGGACGGTCAGATCAACGGCATGCAGAGCCTTATTGTGATGGAAGGTCTTGCTCAGTTTCTCGACGCGGATGACAGTTTGCATGGGTGAGGCCTCGATTCAAATGTGGCCTCATGCTGGCGGATAAATGTGACATTTAGGTTAAGTGTTGGTTGCGGGAGTTTGAAGAGTTAACGTGAAAGCGATGACAGGCGGGCGCGGGCGCCCGCCGTCGGGATCATGGCTGTTTAACGACGTTGATCATCCAGGGCACGCCGTATTTATCGGTTACTTTGCCAAAGCCGTGCGCCCAGAAGGTCTCCTGCCAGGCCATATCGATAGTGCCGCCCGCCGCCAGGTTATCGAACCAGCGCTTGCCTTCCGCGACGTCCTGGGTGTCGAGCACCAGCGTAAAGCCGGAATAGGTGGCATTGCCGCTGAGCGTGCCGTCGCTCATCATGATATCGCTGCCGGCGATGCGCACGTTGGAGTGGGCGATAGCGGAGTCCGGGAATGACATGCCGGAAGGGCAGCCCTCTTCGCTACTGTCGTCTTTGGGCATTTCACCGAAGGTGATTTTATAGAGGAGTTCAGCGCCGACGGCCTGCTGATAGAAGGCGGTGGCCTCTGCGCAGTTACCGGCGAATGAGATGTAGGGACTTAATGGCATAATCATTACCTCAGGTAAAGAGAAGCCCGTTAAGTCTAGTCTTTGTGGGCCCGGTAAGCGAAGCGCCACCGGGCGCTTTTGCCGGATGCGCTGCGCTTATCCGGCCTACGGAACTACAAAAGACAAATCAGTTCTTTTTCACGAACTCGGATTTCAGCTTCATCGGGCCGAAGCCGTCAATTTTGCAGTCGATGTTGTGGTCGCCTTCAACCAGGCGGATACCTTTGACTTTGGTACCGATCTTCAGCATCGACGAGCTGCCTTTGACCTTCAGATCTTTAATGACGGTGACGTTATCGCCATCGGCCAGCAGGTTGCCGTTGGCATCTTTAACGATCGGCTCATCGCTCTCTTGCGCAGGTTCTGCATTGTTCCATTCGTAAGCGCATTCGGGGCAAATGAACATACCGTTATCTTCGTAGGTATATTCAGAGCTGCATTTTGGACAGTGTGGCAGTGACATGGTGTTCTCCTCAAAATAGTGCGAACCGGCGGCAATCAGGCCCGCCAAAAATCGACAGGTTGTCGAAAAAGGCGGCAAGTATAACGCATGTCCTTACTGTTGTCGGTGACATTATTTTTCGCTTTTGACGAAAAAAACGCTTTTCAATGACATGGCTTGTCAGCGACATGAGCGATGCTGGGGGTCAAACGCAGGAACGAAACGCGCCTGATTAAAAGCGACAATATTTTATTGCGGCAAATTGATACGCCGTGTCATTTCAGATAAGGTTAAGACGCTAATGATATTTCACTTACTTGCTTTAATTGCCATCCCTGGTCTGCAAGGGATGATTTACCCCTCATTTTTGGTGGGTAACTAATGATGAATTTTCCTGAAGTTTTCAAAAATTGAGCTACGCTCTTAATCTTTCGGTTTCCCTGACCGAAGAAGCGCGCTCCGCTGCTTTATGCGCTGAAAGAATATATTTTTACTGTCATTACAGAATTATATTGCTTCGAACATATTTACAACACGTAATCATATAAGCCGATCCTTCATTCTTAAAAACAATTCGGTTATATAAAATTTGTGTTAAGGGAAGGCTTTTTACTATGCACACACAAACCATATTTGAATTAAGCCAGGAAGCCGAAAGGCTGCTGCAGCTCTCATTGCAAAATCTTGAGGCGCTGAGTGCCATGCCTGCGGCGATGCTGGACAACGCTACGTCGGCCATTACCGGCGAAACCAGCAATGTCTTACCTCTGCATTTTAGTGCCCGTGGCTTAGAGGCACAGCAGTCGATGCTCAATAACGAACTGCGCAAAATTACCCGCCTGGAGATGGTACTGGCCATCGTGGGCACCATGAAGGCCGGGAAGTCCACTACCATTAACGCCATCGTGGGCACCGAAGTATTACCCAATCGCAACCGCCCGATGACCGCGTTGCCGACGCTGATCCGTCATACCCCGGGCCAGAAAGAGCCGGTGCTGCATTTTTCTCACGTTGCGCCCATCGATACATTAATAAAGCAAATGCAAAAGAAGCTCGCCAATTACGATCGCGGCAAGCTGGCGCAGCAGCTGGAAATTGACAAAGATATGAATGCGCTACTGGGGCGCATTGAAACCGGCGAGGCATTTGAAAAACATTATTTGGGTGCGCAGCCAATATTTAACTGTTTAAAAAGCCTGAACGATTTAGTACGGCTTTCCCAGGCGCTGGGCACCGAATTTCCCTTCCCGGCCTATGCCGCGATCGAGAATATCCCGGTCATCGAGGTGGAGTTTGTCCATCTGGCCGGACTGGATGCCCATCTGGGACAATTAACCCTGCTGGATACCCCCGGGCCGAACGAGGCCGGACAGCCGCATCTGCAAAAAATGCTCACCGAGCAGCTCGCCCGCGCGTCGGCGGTGCTGGCGGTGATGGACTATACCCAGCTGAAGTCGATCTCCGATGCCGAAGTGCGGCTGGCCATCTCTGCCGTCGGCAAGTCGGTGCCGCTGTACGCCCTGGTCAATAAGTTCGATCAGAAAGACCGTAACAGCGATGATGAAGAGCAGGTGCGGGCGATGATCTCCGGTACCCTGATGAAGGGCCATATTTCCCCCGGCCAGATATTCCCGGTCTCGTCGATGTGGGGATACCTGGCGAACCGGGCGCGTCACGAACTGGAGATGCACGGCAAGCTGCCCGATCACCAGGAGCAGCGCTGGGTACAGGACTTTGCCGAAGCCGCGCTGGGCCGCCGCTGGCGGACTGCCGATCTGGATGATATTGAACACGTCCGTCACTCCGCCGATCTGCTGTGGGAAGACTCCCTGTTTGAGCAGCCGATCCGCAAGCTGATCTATGCCGCCTACGCTAACGCCTCGCTGTACGCGTTACGCTCCGCGTCGCATAAGCTGCTGAACTACGCTCAGAACGCCCGCGAATACCTGGATTTCCGCTATCAGGGGCTGACGGTGGCCTTCGACGAGTTGCAGAACAATATTGCCCGTCTGGAAGAGGATATGGCGCTGCTGCACTCCCGCCAGGCCACGGTGAGCGATGAGGTGCAGCATGAAGTGGGCCAGGCCCTGAGCGCCACGGACCTGTTTCTTACCTCCCAGCAGAACGAGATTAAACACGCCGTCGCGCACATCTTTAATCCCGACAATTTGCTCGATCTGGCCGGGTTTGACCCGCATAAACAGCGGGCTGATGCCACGGCAACGCCCGGCCAGCTGGTACTGGACGATGAAGGCCAGGCGCAGATCCTGCTGAGTAAAATCCGCTCCTCCTGCGAGATGATCATGCTGGATGCGCAGGCAAAAATTGGTCGTGAGCTGGCGTTGCGTTTCGACCAGCTGGAGACCACGCTGGCGCGGTCGCTGAACGACGCCATGCGCCCAATTGAAACGCGCATTAAAGAAGAGTTGAGCCATGCCGGCTTCCGCGCGCGGATCAGCTTCCCGGCGTTTCAGGCCAACCAGCTTAACTTCAACACCCGTGGGCTGTTCAACGACGCCATCGCCCAGGAGAGTCAGCCTGCTGGTCAGACTCAGGGAGCCGGCAGCGCGCTGCGCGAGACGGTCTCCCGCTGGTTGAATAATCCGGGCTGGGGCTGGGAAGATTTTGTGATGACGCGGACGCGTTATGTTATCAACGTGTCACAGCTTCATGAGAAATTTAATCAGCATATAGATCACTTTTGTGAACAAATCCGTAAAGCTTTGCGCGCGCAGGTCGATGTCTCTGTTACAGCGGGTATGGCGACATTCTTTGCAGAATTTTCGTTATGCCTGGCAGGGTTACAGGAAAGCTTGCGTGATAGCCTCGCGGTGCGTCAGCAGAATGAGCATGCCACACGTGCGCTCAGCCAGCTGTTGCAGCAATGTATTACGACTGCGACGTGGATTCAGGAAGATACCCGACTGTTACGCGATGATATTCAAACGCTATTCGCGGCAGAGCAACCATGACAAAACACTTACTGGACGGTCCCGGGCGGACGCTGGAATGTATTCATCCTAAATTTATGGTCGACCTGGTGCAGGGGGTTGACGCGCAGCGTCACACCTCTGTGGGGTCGCAACAGCAGCACTTTCGTGAACGTTTAACCCAGGAGATCATGGCGCAGGCTCAGCTTCGCCAGTGGGCAATGGGGGGGAATGTTCAGCGAAAATGCTGTGCTGCGGCTCGGGCTGGCGGAGAAACTGGCGGGCATGGTTGATCCCGGCCATCTGGCGCTGACCCGCATGACACAGACCCTGACCACGCTGCGCCAGCAGGCCAACCTGCGTAACCAACCCCCCCATTGGCGTGGTGCATCAGTACGAAGTCCTCTCCGCTCATTTCCATCAACGCGCCCAGTTTAAAGAGAAGGCGTTAACCCAGCGCGGGTTAACGGTGCAGGCAGGCATTCACAGCGAACAGATTTTTACCCGCTGGCGGGCCGGGCACTATGACGGCTGGTCGCTGGCCGGGCGTGGCTATGTGGTGCTGGAGGAGCTGCGCTGGGGGGGCGTTCGGTGACGCCTGTCGACTGGCGAACGCCGATGTCAGCGCCATGCTGAAAGATAACCTGCGCAGCATGGTAGCTAACTACCTGGCGCAGGGGATTAATGCCGCGCCCGCGACCCGCCATTTTTACCATCAGTGGCTGACCACGCCCAGTACGCCGGGGATTATCGATCATAAAGATATGCTTGGCTGGCTGGGAGACTGGTGTGATGCCGACAGGCATCCGGTGTGCTGGTCGGTGACGCAGAGCTGGCAGAACGTGGCGCTGGGAATGCCGAGACTCTGTTCGGCGGCAAGGCTGGCAAAAGCGATGGTGGAAGAGGTGTTTGGGGAGTAAGGTTTTTACCCTCTCCCCGGATGGGGAGAGGGCCGATATAGTAATTAGTGGTGCAGTGATTCAACCGGGGTCTGTTCCGCAGTATTCGCCGGGACCTGGCCAAAGCGTCTGGCGTACAGCGCGGTAATAATCGGAACCAGAATCGCCGTCACGATGACGCTTGCAGCAACCAGCGCGGTAGCGGAAGCGGCAACCGGTTCGAACGCCGGGTTAATCTGGGCGATAATAACCGGGTTCGCCACGGCAGCACCCGCTGCGGACGAGGCGGCGACACCCGCAGTACCATTCCCTCCACCGATAACACGGTCAGCAATAATCAGCGGAATACCGGTGATGATGATCACCGCCACACCCAGCACGATACCCAGCAGGCCGGTATCCAGAATCACGTTCAGGTTGATGGTGTTACCCAGCGCGAAGCCGAAGAACGGGATCAGAACCGGGGTGGCTTTGCTGAAGAAGTCGCGCAGATCGTGGTCGAGGTTACCGAGAGCAAAACCGATCAGGAACGGCAGGACGGCGCCGACAAAGTGGTGTGGTTCAAAGGAGGCCAGACCGGCGGAGCCGAGGATCAGCATGGTCATCAGCGGGCCGGATTCCAGAGACATCAGAACGAAGGCGCCGGACTCTTCTTTGGTGCCGTACTGGTTCATCAGGCTGGCGTACAGGCCGCCGTTGGTCATGTCCATCGCAGAGACAATCGCCAGCACGGAGAGGCCTGCGAAGAAGCCGGTCTGAATCCCGTTTTCCGGAATAAACATGGCGCAAATCATCGCCACAACCCAGGCGACGGCAATTTTAGTAATCACCAGCGTACCGGATTTACGTAATACGGTGCCCGTCGCCCGTAAATTAATGGAGGCGCCGATACAGAAGAACCATACCGCCAGAATCGGAACTGTCCCGGTAATCATGCCTTTGGTGAATCCACCAAAATAGGCTCCGGTATTAGGTGCTAAGGTATTTAAAATTGCACCCAGTACCAGCGGAACCAGCATCATCCCCCCCGGGGATGCGTTCAATCGCGGCTTTAATCTTCATCATTAACCCTCACATCTCATCACGCATCGCCAGCGGACAAGTGATATTTGATAATCTAATGAATTCAACGAATTGTGACATGAAGGCGTCAGACGATTCGTCATTCATACAGCAGATATAACCAGTTTGGTTTTTTTAACCCTTCATCCGAAGGTCACCAGACTCGTTTTGACGGGCTTATGATGCGATCGTTGGAATGATGATTCAATGAAAATAAAACAGTGTTTTAGTTATCTCGATCACATATTTTACGGAAACACGTGATTCGCATCTTGATTAATAAAATGGCTGTGAACGCATTGTAAATAAATGTCGTTCTTTTTTGATTTCACAGCAAATAATAACGCCTGAAAGAGTATTTACAGGCGCAGGTATAAGAAACAACGCATTACGCGTTATTTACACTTTTGACACTTCTGGTAGAAAACTTAAAAATATATGTGAAGTTGATCACAAATATAAACGCTGGTAGGGTAAAGGCATCATTAACAGCCCAGACAGGCGTCACAGGTTCGGTTGTACCGCTCCGAAAGGTCAGTGTAAGTAAACCTGCTACGCTTGAGAAAGGAGAATGCGCATGAGGCGCTTCCCGGGTTCCACAGAGCGCCATTTTATGCGCTGTGGTGAGCGCTGGGCTTAGTCAACGAGGATAGCAATGCTGAAAAGGAAAAAAGTTAAACCGATCACCCTGCGCGACGTCACCATTATTGACGACGGTAAGCTGCGCAAAGCGATCACCGCCGCCTCGCTCGGTAATGCGATGGAATGGTTCGATTTTGGTGTGTATGGCTTTGTGGCCTATGCACTGGGTAAAGTCTTCTTCCCTGGTGCCGATCCCAGCGTGCAGATGATTGCCGCCCTCGGGACCTTCTCTGTTCCCTTCCTTATCCGCCCGTTAGGGGGTCTGTTCTTCGGGATGCTGGGGGACAAGTATGGCCGCCAGAAAATCCTCGCCATCACGATAGTCATTATGTCGGTCAGTACCTTCTGTATCGGCCTGATCCCGTCGTATGCGAGCATAGGCATCTGGGCACCGATCCTGCTGCTGCTGTGTAAGATGGCTCAGGGCTTCTCGGTCGGCGGTGAATATACCGGTGCGTCCATTTTTGTTGCCGAATACTCTCCGGACCGCAAGCGCGGCTTTATGGGCAGCTGGCTCGACTTCGGCTCTATTGCCGGGTTCGTGCTGGGTGCGGGCGTGGTTGTGCTGCTCTCCACCGTGGTGGGCGAAGAGAACTTCCTCTCCTGGGGCTGGCGTATTCCGTTCTTCCTGGCGCTGCCGCTGGGGCTTATTGGCCTCTATCTGCGTCACGCGTTAGAAGAGACCCCGGCGTTCCAGCAGCATGTCGATAAGCTGGAGCAGGGCGATCGCGAAGGTCTGCAGGATGGACCGAAAGTCTCGTTCAAAGAGATTGCCACCCGCCACTGGCGTAGCCTACTGACCTGTATTGGTCTGGTGATCTCCACCAACGTGACCTATTACATGCTGCTGACCTACATGCCGAGCTACCTGTCGCATAACCTGCATTACTCAGAAGATCACGGCGTGCTGATCATCATCGCCATTATGGTGGGGATGCTGTTTGTGCAGCCGATTATGGGTCTGCTGAGCGACCGCTTTGGACGTCGCCCGTTCATTATTTTCGGCAGTGTTGCGCTGTTCGTGCTGGCTATCCCGGCCTTCATGATGATTAACAGCGATGTGATCGGCCTGATTTTTGCCGGCCTGCTGATGCTGGCGGTGATCCTCAACTGCTTTATCGGCGTGATGGCCTCGACCCTGCCCGCGATGTTCCCGACGCACATCCGTTACAGCGCGCTGGCGGCGGCCTTTAACATCTCGGTACTGATTGCCGGTCTGACGCCAACGCTGGCGGCCTCACTGGTGGAGAGCACCCAGAACCTGATGATGCCTGCCTACTATCTGATGGTGATTGCGGTGATTGGTCTGATTACCGGCATTTACATGAAAGAGACGGCGAACCTGCCGCTGAAAGGGGCGACGCCTGCCGCGTCTGACCTTCAGGAAGCCAAAGAGATCCTGCGTGAGCATCACGACAACATTGAGCAGAAGATAGAAGATCTTGATGCTGAAATTGCCGAGCTGCAGGCGAAGCGTTCCCGACTGGTCGATCAACATCCCCGCATCAATGAGTAAATAAAAAAACCCGGCTCCGGCCGGGTTTTTTTTCATGCCCAAATGGAATCCAGCGAAAGTTTATTGGCGGTTTTATTGAATAGTGCTTACGCTGTATATAAGCGGATGTCTCTATAAAATCGACGCTTTCTTCTCTATAAGGGGTGTGTATGCTGAGTTTTACACCGACATAGATGTAAACGCACACATCACCTGGGATGCTGGCATTTTCTGTCACGTCTCTCTGCACGAAACAGCATTTTATTTTTTAAAACCTTTGCTAATGCAATTAGTACAAAAATAATAATACCAAATCTTAATTATAAGTAGGTCTGGACATGCTGAGAAATTCGCAAAAGATCACCCATGGAGGTTACTCGGTGTTTATTAAATTAATTGATTTCTTCTCAATTAATTTAATTTTAATACTGAGTGGTTGGGTATTGAAAATGGAGTCTTTCGATACTGTAATTTTGATCAGCTTATTGTACTCCACCGCCTTTTTGCTGTTTGGTGAATACACGCAGTGCTATCTTTATCGCCCTAAAAACAACAAGTTGCGTAATCAGCGACGGCTGTTTTTTACCGCTTTTTTAGCCATTCTTTTTATCGGTCTGGTGCGTCTGCTGGTCGGGAAATTATACGCCCTGGGCTACCTCAACTTTATCGACGTACGTAATATTCCTGCCATGCCGCTCTGGTATGCCGCGCCTGTCCCTTTTCTCTACGTTGTCCGCCTGATTATTTTCAAACTGTCGGCAAAAAAGAAAATACGGGTGGCTATTATCGGCATTACGGAAAACGGCCTTGCGGCCGAGCAGGCTCTGCGCCTGGAATACGCTGACGTGCAGCTGGACCTCGCCTTCTACGATGAGCGCGGCCCGGAGCGGCTCGGTGAACTGGCCACCAAAATTACCAGCCCCTATAACGGGCCGGTGATTAATCTGGTTGAGGAGGCCAAAGCCAGCAGGGTCGACGAAATCTATATTGCTCTGCCGATGGTGGCGCTGCAGCGCATCCGCCACTTTCTGGCGATGATGTCGGATACCACGGTGGATACCTATATCGTGCCGGATTTTTACGCCTACAGCACCAACACCTCCCAGATCCGGTCCATCCATAACCTGCAGACCATCGGTATCTTTACCTCTCCGCTGGACGGCGGTGGGTCGTTTATTAAACGCGCTGAAGATCTGGTGCTGGGCAGCGTGATTATGGTAATGATTGTGCTGTTAATGATCGCTATTGCCATCGGCATCAAACTCACTTCACGTGGGCCTGTTTTCTTCAAACAGGATCGCTATGGCCTGAGCGGGCAGAAGATTAAAGTCTGGAAGTTCCGGACGATGAAAGTCATGGAAAATACCGACACGGTGGTACAGGCGACACGAGACGATCCTCGGGTCACCCGCTTTGGCGCATTCTTACGCCGGACATCACTGGATGAGCTGCCGCAGTTCATTAATGTCATACAGGGGAATATGTCTATTGTCGGTCCACGGCCGCACGCTGTGGCGCACAACGAGCTTTACCGTAAGCAGGTCGAAAACTACATGATTCGCCATAAAGTAAAGCCTGGGATCACAGGTTTAGCGCAAATTAATGGCTATCGCGGCGAAATTGATGCGCTATACAAAATGGAAAAGCGAGTCCAGTACGACATTGAATATATTCAGAACTGGTCCTTTTGGTTAGATATAAAAATCATCATTAAAACCATTTTTAAGGGATTTGTTGGTAAGAATGCATACTAAAATTATTATTATCGCTGGGATTATGGCGTCTCCGGTCGCTCTGGCAGAATTAACACCAAAATCACACATCGGCTGGGCAGGTATCGACTTTCAGAGCAACGTCGGTGTGGATTATGGCCGTAACGATAACGTGACCTTCCAGCCTCACGACAGCGACGCGAAAAGCTCCGACTTCCAGGGGCTCAAGCCCGTCTTGTCCATGAACGGCGAGCGCGGCCAGGATAAGTATCTGCTGATGTACTCCGGGGATTATCGCCACTACTCCAGCGATTCTACCGATGATTACGACGATCATTTTTTCCGCTTCAAAGGCGACTGGCGTTTTGGTCAGATGCATGGCCTGACCCTGAACCTGGAAGATACGCTCGGCCATGAGGAGCGCGGGCGCGGGGTGACGGAAGGGTTCCTGCCGGAACAGTTCCGCGAATTTGGCGTCACGTCACCCTTAACCACCAATCTGTTCAATAGCGAGCTACGCTATAGTTATGGTGCACCGGACGGACGAGGAAGGGCAGACCTGGCGTTAATGCACCGCAAGTGGACCTTTGGCAATACCGGTCAGGTTGAAAACCAGGATGAGGACTTCGCGCAATATATCCGCGAGCAGGAGTGGACCGAAAATACCCTGATTGCAGAAATTTTCGATCAATACACATCCAAGACGCGTTTTCGCTATAGTTTTATTACCAACCAGTTTCATTACGACCATGCATCCGAGAAAGATAGTAATGAATACTATTTGCGTTACGGAATACAGTCGCAGCTGACGGGTAAAACGAACGTTGATATGAACGTATCGTGGCTCTATAAAACCTTTGAAAATAACCCCGGCTCGAAGGATTTCAACGGGATCAACTGGGATATTCTGGGTGAATGGCGGCCTCTTGAACAGGCACTGTTTACGTTAAGAACATCACAAAGTATTAAGGATCCTTCCGAAGCGGGAGGATATAATTTAGTAACGGAATACGGAATTTCATACAAACATTTGTGGATGAACAACCGATTAACGACGTTGCTTGATTACGCATACATTACCGAAGACTACAAAGATCAGGACAAGGACCGTCACGACAAGAATGGCGTGTTTTCATTTATCGTAGGTTATGACCTCACACCATCGATTAACTTTGGTGTGGAATATCATCTTGATACGCTTAAGTCTAATAAAGATACGGATACGTTCACCATTGGCCCCAACGACGATCGCGTAGTGACTGAAACGTTGGGCTATGATCAATCTTTGATTATGCTTACAGCTAAGGTTCAGATTTAAAATGAAAATAATGAAACTGTGCGCGTTTTTACTCCTCAGCGTTGTTTTTGCCGGCTGCAAATCACCGCAGCCGACGTTAATGGACAATAGCGTGGTTGATACAGCAAATTATTTACTGGGCTCCGGCGATACCGTCAACATTAACGTTGCCGGTCAACCTGACCTGACCATGAAAGTAGTACTTGATAATAGTGGGGCTATTAATTATCCCTATATTGGCAAGCTGGATTTAAAAGGCAAAACCGCAAGTCAGGTCGATGCAGAGATTACGCAACGCCTGCGTAAAGGTTTTGTGCTTAATCCTATGGTGACGGTCAATATCGCCGAATTCCGTAAGTTCTATATCTCTGGTGAAGTTGAGAACCCAAATGGCTATTCCTATGAGCCAGGCCTGACCGTGGAAAAAGCCATTGCCCTTGCGGGTGGCTATACCGACCGGGCAGACCGTTCGGATCTCAATATTCGTCAGTCATCCACCGGTGAGTTACTCGAAAATGTTGATGTTACCCATTCCGTTCTCCCGGGCGATCTCGTAATTATTGGCATAGGGTTCTTCTGACCATGAAACTATCAATAGTGGAAAATGGCAAAAAGCGAGAAAGCGCTATCGATATCGCCAGATTTGCCAGAGAAATTAAAAAGAACTCCTGGAAAATCGTTCTCTCCGGCGTGATTGCCGGGGCGATTGCCTGGCCATTAATGAGTTTGATGTCATCGAAGTATGTATCCACCGCCACGGTACTGATTAAAGCTCAGCCGGACAACGTTTCACCATTCCAGAGGGTGGAAGGCTATGACTCCACCCGTAACGGATACTACGAAACGCAAAATGCGCTGATGCAATCGCGCGTGGTGCTTGAGCAGGCCATTCGCACCCTGAAACTCGATCAAAACCCCGCCTTTAACGGCGAGGGTTCTGGCAGTGGCCCTGCCCCTGAGAACGAACAGCAGAGGGTTGATAATGCCCTGAAAACGCTGCTGAAAGATCTCACAATTAACAACGTGCGTACCACCCATTTGTCCACCGTCTCCTATGAGTCCACCTCTCCACAGCTGGCGGCGGATGTTGCCAACGGCGTGGCGGAGTCGTTTATCAACTACACCCTGTCGCTCAAGCAGCAAAAAACGGCGAAGGCGAGGGAAGATAACCAGCAGAAGCTGCAGGACCTTCAGAAGCAAATGGTCCAACAAAAGACCGCGCTGGACAGCTATCTGGCGAAAGAGGGGCTGTTGACCTTCCGTGGCGTTGATGGTTTTGAAACGGAGCAGATGGGCATTATCACCAACCGCCTGGCGAATGCGACCGAGCGTCGGGTGGCGGCTGAATCGCTCTATAACGAGGTGCGTTCCGGCAGGGGGGAACGTTATCTCACTGCCGTCGATTTCAAATCATGCCCAGATCCAGGATTTACGCATTGCGCTTATCCAGGCGAACAGCGAGCTTTCCCAACTGGAGAAATCCTACGGACCGCAGCATGACAAAGTGATACAAGCCCGGGCGCATGTTAATGCGATCCAGGCGCAAACGGCGATGACGCTCAGAGAGCAGCAGGCCGGATTACGCCAGAGCTACGAGGCGGCGCTGGCGGACGAAAAAAATTACCAGAAGCAGCTGGAAGAACAGAAGGCGAACTTCCAGAAGCTGTCCATGAAGCGTGATGGCTACAATGACCTGAAGCTGGCGCTGGATAAAACGGAAGAGATGTACAAGATGGCCTATCAGCGCACGCAGGAGCTGACCTTACCCGGCTCTTATTCCGATGCTGATGCGGAGATCTACGATCCTGCCGTGCCCGCCGCGCTGCCGGCAAAACCGAATAAGCCGCTGCTGATGCTGATGGTTGTGCTGCTGGTGATGCTCTTCTACGTGATGTACATCATGGTGAAAACGGCCACCGACAAATCGGTCAACACCCTCAGCCAGATGCAAAAACGGCTCAATCTGGTGCCGCTGGGTGAGATCCGCCGCTTTAAGGGCGTGGGCGGACGCGGCAAAATCCGCGACCTCATCACCAGCGACCCGCTGAATGCCGACGTCATTCACGGCATGCGCACGCAAATCATGCTGAGCAGTCACCCGCTGCAGGTGATTGCCGTTACGTCGGCGGAAGCCGGGGAGGGGCGTACCCTGCTGGCGAACCTGCTGGCGAACTCCTTCAGCTTTGACCAGAAAACGCTGCTGATCGATATGGACTTCTTCAACAACGATGGGCTGTCGGGCGAGCTGGGTTCACCTAAGGCGCCGGGCGTGGCGGAAGTGCTGCGCGGTGAGGGCGTGACCGAGAACGTGCTGGTGAAGATGAGCGACAATCTCGACTTCCTGCCGCGCGGCAATACGCCGGTCTCGGCGCTGCTGCTGCTGTCCCCTGAACGGCTGAAACCACTGATTGATTCCCTGCGCAGCCGTTACCAGCGCATCATCATCGATATGGCGGCGGTGAATCAGAGCCAGGAAGTGCAGCTGGTGAGCGAGGCGACGGACGGTCTGATCTTCGTCCTGAAAGCGGGCCTGAACTCTGCCGACACCATTGGACCGGCTATTGAGAAAGCGACCAACGATCGCACCGTACTGATCGGCGGCGTGCTGAATCAGGTGGTGGATAAAAATCTGGAGAGCAAAGAGGGGCTGCGTTCACTCAACTACCATACCCATGAACTGATGAATAACACAGGCCGGGCATGAGTCTGCTCAGGAGCGCGTCCACGATCGCCGGGTCATCAGTCATTTCACAGCTGATTGGTGCCCTGTCGATCTGGCTTATTTCGCATAAGTACGATCTTGGCGAGGTGGGGCTCTACGCGCTCAACTACAGTATTGCCCTGATCGGGGCGCAGGTCTGTACCTTTGCCTCGCAGCTGTTGATCCCCAGGCAACCGGATGACGAGCTGGCCCAGAACGTGGTGTTTTGTCTGCTGCAAAGCCTGACGATCGCCGTTCCTTATGCCGTGCTGACGGGCTGGCTGTTTCATCAGAATATGCTCTTCCTCTACCTGCTCACGCTCTCGAATACCTGGGTGCTGGTGGCAGAAAACCTGTCGCTGCGGACGGCAAACTTTCGCTTTCTGGTGGTCCAGCGTATCTCCGTCTCGGTGGTGGTGGTGGTGTCTGTCCTGCTCACGAACCAGGTGATGGCGTTTTACTGGATGTGGGCGATCCTGATGATGGCGCTGACCAGCGTCTGCATCCTGCGGGCATTTGATATTCGCACCGTCACCCTGCATCACCTGCAGCCCTCCAGCAACCTGGCGTTCCTGAAGAAGAATATTCACCACGTCACCAAGGTGGGCAGTGCCGAAGTGCTGGCGATGGCGAGCAATAACCTGCCGATTATGCTAATCAACTTCTGGTTCTCGGCCTTAACGGCGGGCTACTTCTCGGTGGTCAGCCGCTTCTGCCTGGCCCCGGTGGTGATTATTGGCAATGCGGTGCGCAATACCATTTTCTCTAAATGGTCGATTGATTTCAGAAACAACGTCTTCAACTACGAAGAGTACACAAAGGTCCGTCTGCTGCTGCTGGTGCTGGGCGTGGTCTGCACCCTGGGCGTATTTATCTTCTATCCGATTGTGATGAATCTGGGGTTCAGCGAGGAGTGGATCGCCTCCGTGCCGACCTCGCGCTACATGCTGCCGTACCTGTTCCCGGCGCTGGCGGTCTGTCCGCTGACGGTGATTGAGCTGATTTTCGGTTCGCATCGCTATTTCCTGCGGATCCAGCTTGAGCAACTGGCGATCGTGGCGATCGCGTTTGTCGCTGTACCGTATTTCTACAATGACTACGCGACCTCCATCATCTTATTTTCGATTCTGACGTTCATTCGCTACGCCTTCATCTACCTGAAGGTGAATAAGCGCGCCGACATTCTGAAAAACGGGTCAGTGGCATCATGAATCTTAATACCGGACATTACTTACAAACGTTCACCCTGCTGACCCTCATCTTCATCGGGCTGGTGCAGTACTTCACCGGTGAACTGACGGTGCTGTGGCTCCCCTTCTTCATGACCATGCTGATGACCGGTTTCCTGGTGCTGCAGACCCGTTATGAACCCGTGCGGCTGGATGCTCAGGAAGCCATTGTTCTGACGCTGTATCTCTCCTTTATCGTGCTGGCGGGTATTTCGACCCTGTTTCAGGGCGGGGCGTTGATTACCCTTATCGGGTTCAAGAATGAGATAGCGCTGTCGCTGGTGATGCTCTGCCTGCTGCTGGGGTTCTGCCGGGAATCACAGATCTATCAGGTGACGCGTGGCCTGTACTGGATTTTTTATATCCAGTTCCCGGTAGCGCTGTACCAGCTTATCTTTGTCGTACCGCAACGCGTGGCGTTGCGCGGCGAAGAGGAAAAATGGGACTCCGTGGTGGGGACATTCGGCGGCGACCCGATGGGCGGGGGTAACACCGCCGCGATGGGGTTGTTCTGTCTGCTGATCATGCTGCTAAAAGTCTCGGAGTATAAGCATGGGCTGACCAGCTTTAAAAACATGGCGCTGCATATCATGCTGGGTTTTGTGATGTGCATTATCGGTGAAGTGAAGTTCGTGATCCTGCTGTCGCCGCTGCTGCTGGCCTGGGTGTGGATTATGCCCTCCTGGGTCAAGGAGGCGAGTAAGGTCAACTTAGCCGTGCTGCTCTCCATTGTGGTGGCGATGGTGCTGCTCATCGGGCTGGCCATCGTCATCCTGGCCTACAGCTATACGGCAGCCTATGGCATCGACATGTCGGAAAACCCGTTCACCGTCTTCTTTGACTCCCTGAGCTATATTTTTGACCCGAACTTCATCCTGCCTGGCGGGGAGATAGGACGTTTCACCACCCTGACGTTCTGGTTACAGCATAACGATCTGTCGGGCTTGCCGGGCACGCTGTTCGGCTACGGGCTGAATGCCACCAACAGCGGTAGCTTCCTCTCCCCGGGCTTCCTGAACCAGGTCTACAACCTGACCCTCGATAGTACCGCCCTGAGTATGCTGTTATGGGAGGTGGGTCTGGTGGGAACCCTCATCTTTATCGGGCTGTTTATTTATATTCTGAAGGTGGTTCAGCCTGAACCGCTGTTGTCGATTGACCAGATTGATAAGCAGGATCTCCAGCTCCTGAGCTTTGCGCCGGCCTTTAATGTGTTTTCAATCGCCTGTCTGCTCAGTATTCCCTACAGCCAGATCCTGATGATCGTGCCCATGCTGCAATTCCTGTTCTATTTATCTTTAGGTTCCAGCTTAATTATTCGCCGGACCGTACGCCGTTATACGGGGCTCTATTGATGTATAAACCGTTTATTACTGTAAGTATCAAGACCTTTAACGAAGCCGAATGTATTGAAAAAACCATCGACAGCATTCGCAGCCAGATCGGTGAATATCCGCATAAGATTATTGTTGCTGATAGTCTGTCAACGGATAACACCCAGCAGCTGGCCAGCGATAAAGGGGTGGTAGTGGTGTCGTTAACCGAACCGGCAGACCGCTGCTGCGGCGTCGGACATCAGCTGGGCTACCTTCACAGCGAAGGGGAGTTCATTCTGCTGATGGATGGCGATATGGAGCTGGAGCCCGGTTTTATCGATCATGCGGTGGCGTTTCTGCAGAGCAACCCGACGTACGCGGGCGTAGCCGGTACGGTGGAGATGGATGGCGCCTCAAACTATGAATTTACCTCCCGCAAGCAGCGCATCAATAAAATCTACCCGCTGGGCGACAGCGACCATCTGGGCGGCGGCGGCCTGTACCGTCTGTCAGCGATTGCCGATATCGGCTACCTGACCAACCGCAGCCTGCACGCCTATGAAGAGGCGGAGTTAGGCATTCGCCTGCTGGCCGCAGGCTATAAGCTGCATCGCCTGAACGTGCCCTATTTCCGGCATACCTCCTATACGATGCCGACCTTCCGGATGCTGCGCTATCGCTGGAAGAGCGGCTTCCATCAGGCGCCCGGTGAACTGCTGCGCAGCGCCTGGGGTAAACCCTGGTTCCGCGATGCGCTGATGCTGGTGAAAAACGAAGTGATCTTTGCGAGTTATATCATCCTCGTGCTGATTGCGTTCTTTACCTTCGACGTCAGCCTGATTGATATCGCCCTGCTGCCGCTGCTGGCCTTTATCCTGCTAAAAACCATTCAGAACCGCTCATTAAAAAACGGCCTGAACAGTGTGATCAACCTTGCCGTACTCTCTGCCGGGCTGGTGAAAGGTCTTTTCCACCCGCAGCGCGATCCCCGGATTCCGCCGGACAATAAAGTTATTCATGAACAGGTAGAGTAATGAAAGTCTTACTGGTGAATAAGTTCTTCTTTATCAAGGGAGGAGCGGAGACGGTCTATTTTCAGGAACGCCATATGCTGAAAGAGGCCGGCGTGGAGGTGATCGACTTCTCCATGCAGCATGAGAAGAACTTTCCGTCTGACTATGCCGACTACTTCGTCAGCAATGTCGATTATCACAAAGAGGGTGGATTGCTGGCGGGGGTGAAGACCGCCATCAGCTTTATTCACAACCGGGAGGCCTGTAAAAAAATGCAGGCGCTGCTGGAGCAGACGCGCCCGGAGATCGTCCATTTCCACAACATCTATCACCAGCTGACGCCGGCCCTGATCAAGGTCGCCCGGGATTTCGGCTGTAAGACCGTCTTAACCGCCCACGACTATAAGATTATGTGCCCGTCGTACTCGATGCTGCGTGACGGCAAGGTGTGCGATGCCTGCGTTACGGGCAGCGTGTTTAATGCGTTTCGCTATCGCTGCCAGGAGGGCTCGGCGTTGAAGAGCCTGCTGCTGTCATTAGAGGCGACCTGGCAGTACATCGCCCAGAATTATCAGGCGCTGGACGTGATTGTCTCCCCGAGCGAGTTTCTGCGTAACGAGCTGAAACGCTCCCTGCCGGACTCCCGCATCGATGTGATTGTGAACGGTATCGACGACAGCCACACGCCGGAGGCGGGTGCGGATCAGGGTTATCTGCTGTACGTCGGGCGTCTGAGCCGGGAGAAAGGGGTTCCCACCCTGACCCGGGCGCACCAGTTAATGCGCAATAAAATGCCGTTAAAAATCGTCGGCCACGGGCCACTGTATGACGAGATGGTGGTGGACTTCCCCAATGCGGAGTTCCTTGGCTATGTGCAGCAGGGTCCGGCGCTGGATGCGCTGATTCAGAACGCGCGGGCCGTGGTGCTGCCGTCAGAGTGTTATGAAAACTGCTCCATGTCGGTGCTGGAGGCGATGTCGTTCGCCCGGGCAGTGGTGGGGGCCCGCATTGGCGGGATCCCGGAGCAGGTACGTCACGGTGTGGAAGGATTGCTGTTCGAACCTGGCAACGCTCAGGATCTGGCCGATGCGCTGGACGTGATGGCGGAAAACCCGGAGCAGGCCCATGAGATGGGGCTGAAAGGCCGGGTACGGCTTTGCCAGAAATACTCACTGCGCAAGCACATGGAAACGTTGCAGTCGCTCTATCGCGAGCTGCTCGACAGGCCATAACATGTCAAAAAAAATCACGGTATTGGGTACACGCGGCATCCCCGATGTATTAGGCGGCGTCGAAACCCATTGTCAGAATCTGTACCCGGCTATCCGGCAGCAATATGACGTGGAGATTTGCGTGATTGCCCGGTCACCCTATGTTCCTTACCGGCGTTCGAGCTATAAAAACGTCGAGACGCTGGCGCTCTGGGCGCCGAAAAAACGCAGTTTCGAAGCCATTGTGCACTCTGTTATTGCGGCGTTGAGGACATTCGTTGACCGATCCGATATTGTGCATGTTCACGCCATCGGACCCGGCCTCGTGGTACCGCTGTTACGCCTGTTGGGTAAACGCGTGGTCTTTACCCATCATGGACCGGACTACGAGCGCCAGAAGTGGGGCAGGATGGCGAAAAAAATTCTGATGCTCGGCGAGAAAGTGGCGGTGAAGTATGCCAACGAAGTGATTGTGATCTCTGAGGTCATCAATCAGCTGATCCAGCAGAAATACCATCGCTACAATGCGCACCTGGTTTATAACGGTGTTAACGTGCCGGAGAAGCTGGCTGACGAGACGATCGACAGGATCCTCGGGCGTTATGAGCTGCATGCCGGGCGTTATATCGTAATGGTCGGTCGGTTCGTTGAAGAGAAGGGGATGCACGATGCGATCGCCGCTTACAAGCGATCGGGCCTGACCCTGCCGCTGGTATTGGTCGGGGATGCGGATCATGACACGGAGTACAGCATACACCTGAAACAGCTGGCGTTTCAGACGCCTGGCGTCGTCATGACCGGCTTTTTAAAAGGTGAGGAGCTGCAGGTCGTCTTCTCTCAGGCCTCGCTGTTTGTGATGCCTTCGTACCATGAGGGATTACCCATTGCGCTGCTGGAGGCGATGTCGTTTTCGCTGCCGGTGGTGGTGAGCGATATTTTGCCGAACCTTGAGGTCGGCTTACCGGCAGAGACCAGTTTTAAGCTGGGTGATGTTGCTGATTTGGCAGATAAAATGTCCAGATGGGCGGACTCACCCCGGATTGATTACGGCGATTTTCTGCAGCGTTACAACTGGGATGAGATCGCCCGAAAGACCGTGTCCATTTACCATAGATTAGATAAAACAATAGGTTAAAATTGACCAGTAACACCAGAAACCCGATTGTTATCGATCGTTTTTATGAAGTGCTTGATAAGGACGTTAGCGCCCAGCTGACCCCGGAGCAAAAAGAGGAGATCGAGAGCGCTATCGTCTCGATTACTCTGGCATCGCGGCACCGGATCGATATCCGTAAAAGTTTTCCTTTCTTCGGCAAACGCCTCTATATGGTGTTCTTACTGGGACGGGATCTGCGCTCGCGCTCGCGCCCGGAGTCAAAGCTGTCGCGGATCGTGGTGACGTTTCTTATCCTGTTCGCCACGCTGTTCCTGCTCTGTTGCGTGCTGCTGACGCTCTATATGATCAAGTCCGCGCTGGGAATCGACGTTTTCCAGCATTTCCACGTCGGGATTTGGGACTGGTGGCTCAACCTGAAATACCAGTGACGAGCAGGTGCCGGATGACGGCACCTGTTTACCTTGCCGGGGCTCAGGCGTTGTAGCCCCCCGGGATTGTTCTTCTGCCAGTTCCAGGCGTCGCGCATCATCTCCTCCAGGTTGCGCGTGGCCTGCCATCCCAGCTGCTGGCGCGCCAGCGAGGAATCCGACCAGCACTCTGCCACGTCGCCGGAGCGTCTGCCGACAATCCGGTAGTTGATTTTGGTCTGCGCGGCTTTTTCAAAGGCCTTGATCAGGTCCATCACCGAATAGCCCACCCCGGTACCGAGATTGATGGCCTTAAATGCCTCGCCGTCGTCTTTATGGTCCAGCGCGGCCAGGTGGCCGTGGGCAAGATCCATGACGTGAATATAGTCCCGCACGCCGGTGCCGTCCGGCGTCGGATAGTCATCACCAAAGACGGTCAGACACGCCAGCTTGCCGATGGCCACCTGAGAGATATAGGGCACCAGGTTATTCGGAATACCGTTCGGATCTTCCCCCCAGCCGCCCGGAGGGGTGCGCGCCAGCGGGATTGAAATAGCGCAGGCAGGTGATCCTGAAGTGCGGTTCGGCCACGGAGAAGTCACGTAAAATATGCTCTACCATCAGCTTGGAGGTACCGTACGGATTGGTGGTCCCGCCGGTGCGCGACTGTTCGCTTAAAGGAACCGATTCGGGGTTGCCATATACCGTGGCCGATGAGCTGAAAATAAGGCTGTGCACCCCCGCACGCTGCATTTCATCCATCAGCACCATGGTCCCGACGACATTATTTTCATAATAGGCGAGAGGCTTCGCAATGGACTCTGAAACGGATTTAAGACCGGCGAAGTGGATAACATCGGTAATGTTATGTTGTGTGAAAAGCGTTTTTAACGCGTCGCGATCCAGAATATCAGCGATGCAGACCACCGGCTGTTTGCCCGTTAATTCTGCGACCCGGATTAATGACTCCTGTGAGGCATTAGAGAGGTTATCGATGACGACGACATCTTCACCTCTCTCCAGTAATGCCAGCACCGTATGTGAACCAATATAGCCTGCGCCACCTGTAACCAGAATTGCCATAATAAATCTCCCAAAAAGCCATCGCCGTCCGGCACCAGGAGGTGCCAGAGCAGAGATGCGCTTTCGTAGTGTTTTATTTTGCCGCTCTGGTTAGCGTAGTGTGAGTTCCCGATATTGTCACTTAGTTAAACAGCCGCTTACGGTGGCTAACCATAATTTTATACGTCAGCTTTTTAAGCGTGGAGAGCAGGCTGAACGTCAGGTGTTTGGTATCGTAGACAATATAGTTGTCGGTAAAGTTTAAGGTGTGAATACCGTCACTGTTATTAATCGACGCGCTTATTCTCCCCACCAGTTTCTCCTGATACTTATTCGGAGTCAGGCTGGTCAATTCTTTGATGAAGATGGATTTACCGTATACCTCAGGATTACACTCCTGGGTAAAGAGGTAGGTTTTGTTGTTGACCGAGTACGGCTTGCCGGCCCCGCGGAAATGCACGTTGCAGACATCGAGGTTCGGGGAGATCAGCTTCCAGTCGCCAAGAATGCCCTCTGAGGTGTGAATAACCAGCTCGTTATCCATGTTGGTTGAGACCAGATAGCTGACGCCATTCAACTCAAAAACCACGTTATCCGTGACGGCCATATCAGAGACCAGCACTTTGACCTTTTCCCAGCGTGCGGGGAAATCGACGGACTGGAACAGAATCACCTCTTTGCGTTCTGACGACTCCGGGATCATGAACAGTTTCCCGTCGAGCTGGAACAGGAACGGGAACGAGAGGTGACATTTTAAGTCATCAAATCCTTCCAGCTTCACGTCATCAATCTCTTCAAGATCTTTATTGAGGATGCGGCAGCGCAGCACCCCCTTCGAGTTAAGAAAGGAAAACGCTTCATAAAAAACATACAGCAGATCGTCTTTATCAATAATAAAAGGATCGGCCTGGAAGATATATTTTTTATCAAGCTGCTGTGCTTTGGAGTTTCTAAGGATATCCAACGTGTTTTCCGGGAAAACGTGCTGGCCATTGCTGTTAATGACCATGATATCCCAGGACTCATGGAAGAACAGCTTTTTGATTATCCTGTTATTTTTATTAAACATTTTATCCTGCTTCTCAGAGGAAATATTAATAAATCCAGAATGTGCTGTCATAAACAGCACGAGGAAAAGCGGTACGTCATGTGTATAACAACCATATGACCAATGTTTCTTTAAATAAATAATGTAAAAGGGTGAGTCCGGGATATATCTTATGAAATAAAATGAGGTCATCTTTCGCGCGGGCTTGTCAGCCGCACCTATAATACTCGTTCCTGGGAAAAGGGGCATTGATGCATTTATACGATCTGCCATGCAAAAAAAATCGGTATTTGTTGTTGGTCGCCGGGGCGCTCGCGCTCTCATCGGGGTGGGCGAAGGCTGAGAGTACGGAACCACTGCAAACGGTGAATCCTCCGGCCATCAGCGGACTGCTGGCCAACCCGGGCAATGGCGTGGCCCGTTTTCACAGTCAGGACTTAAGCATCGCGCAATATCCGGCGACGGGCCTTGAGTATCGTCGCTATTACTGGAGCGAAGTGGAACCGCGGGAAGGGCAGTACAATTTTGCGCTGGTGGATGAGGGGTTTGCCGCTGCGGCTGCGCATCAGCCGGCGATGAACGTTGGCCTGCGTTTTATGATCCTTGATGGGCCGGAGTCGGGCTCTGAGATCCCGCAGTGGCTGATCGATAAAGGGATCAAAGGCACCTGGACGCCGGATCATAAGACCTTTGTCCCCGATCTGGACGATCCTGTCTATATTGCCTACGCCCAGCGCCTTATTCAGGCCTTTGGCGCGCGTTACAACAACAACCCGGAGCTGGCTTTTATCGATATCGGGATGGTGGGCTCGTGGGGGGAGTGGCATAACAGCAACTTCCCGACCCTGAAGCCTTTGCAGGAACGCTACCCACCCGAACAGCTCAACCGCTATGTCGACATGCACTTCAGTGCCTTCCCTGATACCCCCAAAATCATGCTGCTCAACGGCTATGACTCAGTGGCCTATGCGGTCAGGAAAGGGGCAGGCTGGCGCGCAGACTGCTGGGGCGACTGGCGCAACTTTAGTCCCACCTGGAGTCATATGAGCAATGATTATCCGGAGCGCATTGCGGCGGCCCAGACGGCCTGGTCGGGGTTTAATCAGGCATGGAAAAAAGCCCCCGTCAGCCTGGAGATTTGCGGCCACATGGCGGAATGGCTGAGCGAGCAGAAGTATAGCCGGGAAGAGGTGCAGGCCACCTTTGACTGGGCCCTGGCGCAGCATGCCAGCACCCTGAACCTGAAATCCACCGACGTGCCGCAGGCGTACCGGGATATCCTCGACAAGGCGCTGACAAAAATAGGGTACCGCTTCCGGGTGGTGTCCCTGACCCATCCGGCAAGCGCCCGCGCCGGGCAGGCCGTTGCACTCAACAGCGAATGGTCCAACGACGGCGTGGCGCCGATTTATTTGCGCTATACCCTCGCCTGGCGTTTACAGGACCTGGGCGGTAACACGGTCGTGCAGGGCAACGCCGGAGATGATATCCGCCAGTGGCTGCCGGGCAGATCCAGCTCAACGTATCAGCTGGCCACCCCGCATAGCCTGACGGCAGGGCGCTACCAGCTGGACGTGGCGTTGGTGGATAAAAATGGTAAGGCGCGTATTCAGCTTGCTAACGAGGGGAAGCTGAGCGATGGCTGGTATCGGCTGTCGTCGGTGATGATTAGGTGATGGGCGCTGAAAAGCAAGAATCCGCCTTTTGGGCGGGTTCTTTAAATAGTGGTTTCCGGGCTTGTAAACATTCAAATACTCTGGTTCGTTTCCTTCTAATTTATCGTAATGACATCTGCGTTACGCGTGTTGTATACTTATTATCCACAGAAACAGAGGAGGACAACTCCATGCCAGCCGCAAACAGTATGGCGATTAAACGCGAAACCCTGAACTTGCGCATCAGGCCCGCTGAACGCGATCTCATCGATCGGGCGGCGAAAGCCAGAGGGAAAAACCGCACTGACTTTGTGTTGGAGGCCGCCCGTGCCGCTGCCGAGGAAGCGCTGATCGAGCAACGTATCATCATGGCCGATCCGCAAGCTTATCAGGAATTTCTTGCCCGTCTGGATCAGGCTCCTGCGCCCAATGCCGCGCTGCGTAAAACCATGCAGACCCCTGCGCCGTGGGAGCAGGAAAAGTGATCTCCGCGCCAGAACCACTTCATGCCGGGCATATTCTTACCTCGTTTTGCTGCGGTGTGGATTCTATGGATAACTGGCTGAAACAGCGGGCGATGAAGAACCAGCTTTCTGGCGCATCCCGTACGTTTGTCTGCTGCGACGATGCTAATGTGATGGCTTACTACTCTCTGGCTTCAAGCGCTGTGGTGACAAATAATGCGCCCGGTCGCTTCCGCCGCAATATGCCTGATCCTATCCCGGTTGTGGTGCTGGGCCGTCTGGCGGTGGATAAATCGCTGCACGGGCAGGGCCTTGGGCGAGCGCTGATTCGGGATGCCGGGCTGCGGGTGATTCAGGTGGCAGAAATTATCGGCATTCGCGGGATGCTTGTTCACGCTCTGTCGGATGAAGCGCGAGAGTTTTACCTGCGGGTGGGGTTTGAGCCGTCGCCGATGGATCCGATGATGTTGATGGTGACGTTGGGGGATTTGGTTAATGCATGATTGATATTATTTGGAACCAATAAGGTGGTGGCTTTATGAATCAAAATATCAATGATATATTTTTTCCAGCATGTCCGCTGTTTGAATCCATCATCTCTATTTTAATCATTACTGTAAAGTATAATAACCACGTATAACCTCAAACATTATCTTAATACTTGAGGTCTGATTGCAATTCAAAATTCAAAGATTAATTTCATTTGGGGAAGAAGATTAGAAAAAAAGATCAAAAAGCTAATGGTATAGAAAATATAACACACAATAAATATCGGTGAGGTTTTTAAAACGGGTTTAAGTGATTTTCTATATTGCTCAACTAATCCCAGGTCAAATAATCTGGCTTTCTTGGTGTCTCCTGTTAGGTTACTATCAATATCTTTTTTATGTCTTTTTCTATTTCATGAAAAGCTCTCTTGTCAGTCATATCCTGTCTGGAATTAAATACAAATATACATAATAACAAGATTGCCGCGATAACTTGAATTGATGGTATAGTTACACTCCAGCATCCTAGAGTTGAAATAAATAACCAGATCCCTTGTGAATTAGCCTGAGTGCTAAATTCATCAATATGTTTACTATAATCTTTGATATGTTCTAATATAGCGTCATTTTTACATTGGTCCATACAGTTATTTCCATTGTAGATATTTAAAATCATCAGAAGAAAAGCAGCTACATGTAGCTGCTTATAGATATAGAAATGCTATTATTTCCGCTCCTTATTGGCTTGGGAAAGAACAGAAGCAGCAAGAGTCTTTGTTTGGTCATTGTATTTAGAGCTATTTAAAACTTTTGAGGCTGTAGTCTCCATTTTTCCACCTGTTTGGTTTGAAGTCCCAGATTGGGATAAGGCAGATCCGGCTAAACTCTTCTGAATTGCTGAAGCATTAGGATCTTTCAGCACTTGAGCTGCTTGTGATGCAATTTTTGAAGAGGTTTTCTTTGTATTATTTGGCATGTGTATTAGTACCTATGTAGAGTTACACTTTTGAACAAGTAGTATCGTTTTTTATAAAATATACTTTATGTTATCTGCACTACATTCATATACAGCCATGTAATCAACTAAAATTATTTGATATATATCAAATAATGTTCATATTATATTTTAGTTAGAATATGAACATTGCTAACGTTAGCGGCCACCGTTCCGTGAAACATCTAAAACCAAAACATTAATTAAACCCGGAGCTCAGCCGGTAAGTACTGCTTCAATGCTAATTTTAAGTTCTTGAGCGGTTATGATTCCGTGGGTTTTCGGCCAGCAACGATTTCGCTTTCTCCAAACCATATGACAATAAAGATACCCCGCTGCTCGGTATCAGGATGAATGGAATAATGGTCAAGAGTTGGGCTGGAGCGGCAGAGTATAACTCTCTGTGTCATTGCTCTTTGACTTCCGTAATGAACAGTCGTCTTCTTCCGCCAATCAATTTAGATGTCGTGAAATCACGCCTGTTTTTCCCTTTCAACCGATACTCAGAATTTATAGTGATGCCCTCAGGTTGAAGTCTTAAATTCAGGTGTTTCGCAATAATCTCTGTAGACTTTACCTCATTAAGGCATTCATTTTTCTTATAGAAGCGATCTGCTGAGTTAAAATCTCCTCTGGCAGTCATTTTCTGAAAGTCATTTAGTTCCTGAATGACTACCTGACGCAGACCCAATGTCAGCCAGGACCAGATGATGGAAATAGTATTTATTAGCAAAGTGAAGTCTGACAGTACAACCCCATAGCGGCCAGAGAGGGGTTGGTAACAGTTTGAAAAGAAATGCTCAGGCTGGAAGCCATAAACAGGGCTGTGACAGAAGCGACCAGAAATCTACCGGAACCCCAAAAGCAAAAAAACCCGCCATAGGCGGGTTCTTCTAAATAGTGGTGCCCGGACCCGGACTAACGCCGAAGGCGTTGAACAGCGCGCTTGACGCGCTGGCCCCGAAGGGGTGAGCTGCTTGCAGCGAATAATCGAACGGTGTTCGATGAAGAGTCCGCTTCTCGAAAAGCAAAAACCCGCCTTTTGGGCGGGTTCTTTAGAATAGTGGTGCCCGGACTCGGAATCGAACCAAGGACACGGGGATTTTCAATCCCCTGCTCTACCGACTGAGCTATCCGGGCAACGGGGCGCATTAAACCGCAATCACGTACGGTCGTCAACCTTATTTCGGGAAAAGCTGTTCAACTGCTTAAGATTGCGGCAATCTGTCGGTTTGCGCGTCGATTTTGCACAAATCTTCCAGACAGGAAGATAAGCTCAGGCAATGCTGACAGCGAAAAAGGGGGGCGCGACAGTGAACGACTGGCTTGAGCTGCGACAGCATGCGGATACAGGAATTGAAACCATCAAGGCGCACTTTGAAGGGCACGCCTACGATCCGCATTGGCACGACAGCTATCTGGTGGGGATCACCCTCAGCGGCACCCAGCAGTTCCATTGCCGCCGTGAGCGCCACCGTAGCCATCCGGGGGGATGCGTTCCTGCTTGAGCCGGGCGAGATCCACGACGGCGATGCGCCCGTTGCCGGCGGCTTCACCTATCTGACGTTCTACCTCGACGAGCGCTGGCTCACTGACACCCTGCATGGCCTGTATGACTCGACGCCCGGCAGCTACTCCCTGCATTTTAAGCAAACCCTGACCCGCGAGCCGCAGCTGGTGCGCACCATTGGCGACACCTTTGCGACCCTGCACAATGACGAGATGAAGATCGTCCAGCAAAGCACGATGGATAATCTGCTGGCACAGCTCACCTCCCATTGCCACTGGCGCAAAAAATTACCCTCACAATTGCAGAGCGCGGCGGTGGCGCACCGGGCCCGGGACTATCTTTACGCCCATCTGGGCGACAACATCGGCCTCTCCGACCTGGCCCGGGAGACCGGTACCGATCGCTTCACGCTCACCCGCTGCTTCAAGCGCGAGTTCCACCTGGCACCACATGCCTGGCTTATTCAGCTGCGGCTGGCCAAAGCGCGGCAGTTTCTGGCGCGCGGGGATCAGCCCGTCGACGTGGCGGCGGCGCTGGGGTTTGCCGATCAAAGCCATTTAGGGCGCTGGTTCCAGCGGGCCTACCGGATCACCCCAGCCCACTACCGTCGGTTGTGCACAAACCTTCCAGACGTTTCCAGAAAATAGCGGCAATGTCAGGGCTCTGATAAAAAGGAGCTACCTGTGAACCTGATGCCGTTTCTGTTATTTGCCTTTGTCGCCTCGATAACGCCGGGGCCCACCAATATTCTTGTTCTGACCAACAGCCAGCACTATGGCGTGAAGGCTACTCTGCCTGCGCTGGTGAGTGCCTGTGCGGCGGCCAGCGCCATTGTGCTGATTTCGGGTGCCGGGGCGGGGGAGTTGCTGCGCCAGTATCCGCTGGTGCGTCAGGTGATGAGCTGGGCCGGGGTACTGTGGTTAAGCTGGATGAGCTGGCAGCTGTTTTGCGCGCCCGCGGCAAACCTCTCCCGCCATACGCATACCCGCTTTACCGCACGCGCGGCGGCGTTACTGCAGGTGATCAATCCTAAAACCTGGATGATGGCGCTGGCGGTCGTCAGCCTGTTTTCCCCGGCGGGAGAGCATGCGTTACGTGATATCGCGCTGATGGCGCTGTGGTTTTTGCTGATCTCCATTGCCTGCCTGCTGTGCTGGGCATGGCTGGGACAGGCGGTAAACAGGCTGTTTCGGACCACTACGGCGATGGTGCGTTTTCAGCGCCTGATGGCGCTGTGTCTCTTCATTTCTGCCTGGGCGGGGATGCTGGCTTAAGTCAGCGCGCCACCTTTGCGACACTGCGCGAAATGCAGGATATCTTCCGCCAGCCGCTGTGCCGTATCGACATCGGCCTGGCTGCGGTTCACCAGCATCCGGCTGAGGCACCCCTCCATGATCAGATCCATCTGCTTAGCCACCATCGCCGGATCGTCCACTTCCAGGGTGGTCAGCAGCTCATGGGTAAAGTCATGCGAGGCGCGCTTTTGCTGATCGGCAAGCTGGTGGATCGGATGGCCCGGATCCGGGAAAAAGGTACAGGCGGCAATAAACAGGCAGCCCGGATAGCGGTGGTTACGCACACATTCGGTGAGCGCAGAGTAGCGCGCCAGTAACTTTTGCTCTGCCGAAAGCTCGGTGTTGAGCATCAACTGCCTGCGCCAGGTATCCACCTGCTGGCTGAGATAACGCAGGGAATCGTACAGCAGCGCCTCTTTATCGGGCCAGAAACGGCGCAGTTCATCCAGAGGATAATTAATACGTTCGGCAACCATCTCCAGCGAGGTGCTGGCTATCCCTTGAATTTCAAGCAATTTCAGGGTTGCGCTCAGAACATCTTCACGTTGCACGGTTTTCTCCTCCGTTTACTTTCGTACTTTCCCGCTTAAAAGTGTCGCTTACGGTTGGCGATCGCGCAAATGCGCACTGAACGATGCGGCGTCCATAAAACCGGTTACCCGCTGTGCGGGCTGCTCTTCACCTTGTGCGTTGAAAAACAAGATGGTGGGCAGGCCGAGCACGTTAAGCGCCCTCAGCAGGGCCTTATCCTGCTCGCTGTTCGCCGTAACGTTGGCCTGCAGCAGGACGGTATCTTTCAGGGCATTTTGCACCTGTGGGTCGCTGAAGGTGTATTTTTCGAACTCTTTGCAGGCGACGCACCAGTCGGCGTAGAGGTCCAGCATCACCGGTTTCCCCTCTGCCTGCGCCAGCGCGCGATGTAACCCGTCGATGTTTTCGATCGGCGTGAAATTCAGGTGCGCCTGGCTTTGCGCGGCAGGTGCGCCAAAGACCCAGTCCTGCAGTGGGCGTACGCTGACCAGCGCGGCGGCCAGCAGCAGGATCTGCACGATGCGGATCCACGGCTTGCTGGCGTTCAGGCTGCTGATAAAGGCCCAGCTAAAGAAGGCGACGCCCAGCATCGCCCACAGGCGCAGGCCCCAGACATCGCCGATCACCCGCTCAAGCAGGAATACCGGCAGCGCCAGAATGACAAAACCAAAGGCGGTTTTTACCGTCTCCATCCACGGGCCGCTCTTCGGCAGCAGGCGGTTGCCAAATACCGTCACCAGGATCAGCGGCAGACCCATCCCGAGGGCGTAGAGATAAAGCGTGCCGCCGCCGAGCCACATATTCCCGCTCTGGGCGATATAGAGCAGGATCGCGCTGAGCGGGGCGGTGGTGCAGGGCGAACAGATCAGCCCGGCGATGGCACCCATCGCAAAGACGCCGCCCACCGATCCGCCCTGCTGGCGATTGCTCATCAGCGTTAAGCGGGTTTGCAGGGAGGAGGGCAATTGCAGACTAAACAGGCCAAACATCGACAGCGCCAGCAGGATAAAGACCGCCGACAGACCGATCAGCACCCAGGGGTGCTGGAGCGCCGCCTGGAACTGCAGCCCGGCCGCCGCGACCACCAGACCGAGCGCGGTATAGGTGAGCGCCATCCCCTGAACGTAGATAAACGCCAGCAGCAGCGCACGGCCGGTGGAGAGCCGCTGTTGACCACCGAGAACGATGCCTGAGATCAGCGGATACATGGGCAACACGCAAGGGGTGAAGGCGATACCAATGCCAATCAACAACGCCCAGAAAGCGGAGAAGGGCAGTTCGCCTCTTTCACCGGTCTTCTCCTCTGTGGGGAGAGGGGAAACTGCAGGTACGGCGGCCGCTTTCACTTCACTAAGCGGAATGACTTTAGTTTCGGGCGGATAGCACAGACCGGCGTCGGCACAGCCTTGATAGGTCACTGTCAGCGTAGCGCCTTTATCCGCCTGCGCGACGGTGACGGGCACCGAAAGCTGACCGCGGTAGATTTCGCTTTTGCCGTAGAATTCATCTTCGTGCGCCACCCCGGCGGGCAGCTGAAGTGCGCCGACCTGCGCCTGAGCGGGCGTGATCGCGATCTGCTTGCGATAGAGGTAATAGCCCTCCTTCACATTCCAGTTGAGATTCAGTTCATGTTGGTTTTGCTGAAAGTCGAAGACAAAAGCCTGGTCGGCAGGCGTGAAATTCGAGCGGCCGGGTGCATCAAACAACCCGGCAAAGACTGATGTGCTGCACAGCAGCAGGATCAGCGTAAGGAAGCGTTGAGCCATGAGAGATAGTCGTTATCGCCGTGGAGCACTGGCAGCACCAGCAGCTCCGGGGTCTTGTAAGGATGATGCGATTTGAGGCAGTCGAGGAGTGCTTGCTGATGGGCCACGCTGGATTTAAGCAGCATCTGCACTTCATACTCCTGCTCCAGCTTGCCTTCCCAGTAGTAAAGGGAGGTGGCGCCGGGGAGGATGGTCACGCAGGCAGCGAGTTTATCTGCCAGCACTTTGGCGGCAAGATCCTGGGCGGTAGCTTCATCGGGAGCGGTACACAGAACAACAACAGTGTCGGGCGTATTCACAAGTCGACCTCGGTATCGCGAAAAAAATCACTATATCACGACCGGCCGTTGCTCATTAATGAATCGGGCCGCTAAGCGGCCCGACTTTAACTCTTTTTACAACCAAAAGCGGTTTACAGCACAATCCCGCCAATGATGAAGCCGAGGATCACACACAGGGTAATAGCAATCACGCCCGGGATCAGGAAGGCGTGGTTAAACACATACTTACCAATACGGGTGGAGCCAGTGTCATCCATCTCTACCGCGGCCAGCAGGGTCGGGTAGGTTGGCAGAACAAACAGCGCGGAAACGGCAGCAAAAGAGGCAATCGCGGTCAGTGGAGAGACGCCCAGCATCAGTGCCGCAGGCATCAGCGCTTTGGTGGTTGCCGCCTGGGAGTAAAGCAGGGTCGCAGCAAAGAACAGCACTACCGCCAGCAGCCACGGATAGTTATGCAGCAGATCGCCCGCCACGGTCTGGATATCGGTGATATGGGCTTTCACGAAAGTATCGCCCAGCCAGGCCACACCCAGTACGCAGACGCAGGCGCTCATACCGGATTTGAAGGTGCTGGCGTTGAGCACTTCGCTGGTGTCGATTTTACAGGTAATGCTAATCAGCGTGGCGATGGTCAGCATGAACACCACGATCGCTTCGTTACGCGGCAGGACCGGGTTCTGAATCAGCCCTACGGTATCGCTGATGGCGGTGGCGTAGAACATCACCGCGATAATCCCGATCAGGAACAGCAGCACGGAGCGTTTAGCGTGTGGCTTCAGGACAAAGGCCTGGCTGCCGCGCAGTTTCACTTCACCTTTCGCCAGACGTTCCTGATAGACCGGATCGTCTTTCAGCTCGGCGCCGAGGAAGTTACAGAACACCGCAGTGATCATCACCGCAATCAGGGTGACCGGAATACAGATCGCCAGCAGCGTCAGGTAGCTTACGCCCAACGGCTCAAGGATCCCGGCAAAGAACACCACCGCGGCGGAGATAGGTGACGCGGTGATGGCAATCTGCGATGCGACCACGGCGATGGAGAGCGGACGAGATGGACGGATGCCCTGCTCTTTCGCCACTTCGGTAATCACCGGCAGGGTGGAGAACGCGGTATGGCCGGTACCGGCCAGGATGGTCATAAACCAGGTGACCAGTGGGGCAAGGAAGGTGATGTATTTCGGGTGGCGACGCAGCATACGCTCCGCCAAACTTACCAGGTAGTCCATACCGCCCGCGACCTGCATGGCGGCGATGGCGGCGATAACCGCCATGATGATCTCAATGACGTCGAACGGGATAGCGCCGGGTTTAATTTGAAAAAAGAGAGTAAGTACAAGCACGCCAAGTCCACCGGCGAAACCGATACCGATCCCCCCCGAGTCTTGCGCCTAAGTATATCGCCAACAGGACGACGACGAGTTCTGCTCCAAACATGAGTGCCTACCTTGCTTATTAACAAGTTGATATTGAATTGTTGTGGTTTGGTAACGCCTAAAAACAAAAAAGGCACGTCAAGTGACGTGCCTTCATGAAGTTTAACCTGAACTGTTATTGTTCACTTTCATCCGTGTATCTTTTTGCTTTATAGGCCGGGTGCATTAAGTTTTGTGCCGAGAAGATATCATCCAGCTCGGCTTCTGTCAGCAAGCCACGCTCAAGTACGACCTCTCGTACGCTCTTACCGGTTTCGGCACAGATCTTACCGACGATGTCGCCGTTGTGGTGACCGATGAACGGGTTGAGGTAAGTCACGATGCCGATGGAGTTATAGACGTAGCTTTCACAGACCGCTTTGTTGGCGGTGATGCCGTTGATGCATTTTTCCAGCAGGTTGTAGCAGGCGTTGGTCAGAATGTGAATCGACTCAAACATCGCCTGGCCAATCACTGGCTCCATCACGTTCAGCTGCAGCTGACCCGCTTCAGAGGCCATGGTGACGGTAATGTCGTTACCGATGACTTTGAAGCACACCTGATTGACCACTTCTGGCACGACCGGGTTCACTTTGGCTGGCATGATGGACGAGCCCGCCTGCAGTTCCGGCAGGTTGATTTCGTTCAGACCCGCACGTGGGCCCGAAGAGAGCAGGCGCAGGTCGTTACAGATTTTGGACAGCTTCACCGCCAGACGTTTCAACGCGCTATGCACCATCACGTAAGCGCCGCAGTCGGAGGTGGCTTCAATCAGGTCTTCTGCTGGCACAACCGCCAGGTTGGAGACTTCGGCCAGCTTCTGCACTGCCAGCTGCTGATAGCCATCCGGGGTATTCAGGCGCGTACCAATCGCCGTTGCCCCGAGGTTTACCTCCAGCAGCAGTTCAGAGGTGCGCAGCAGGTTACGGGTCTCTTCATTCAGCAGCACGTTAAACGCGTGGAACTCCTGACCGAGGGTCATCGGCACCGCGTCCTGCAGCTGGGTGCGGCCCATTTTCAGGATGTCCTGGAATTCGACGGCTTTGTTCTGGAAACCTTCGCCGAGCTGGTTAATAGCATCCACCAGCTTCACCACGGAGGCGTAGACGGCGATACGGAAGCCGGTCGGGTAGGCGTCGTTGGTGGACTGGCATTTATTGACGTGATCGTTCGGGTTCAGGTACTGGTACTCGCCCTTCTGGTGACCCATCAGCTCGAGACCGATGTTGGCCAGTACCTCGTTGGTATTCATGTTCACCGATGTACCCGCGCCGCCCTGATAGACGTCGACCGGGAATTGATCCATGCACTTGCCGTTGTTCAGCACTTCATCGCAGGCGGCGATGATGGTATTGGCGATGCTTTTCGGAATGGTTTGCAGCTCTTTGTTTGCCATGGCTGCGGCTTTCTTCACCATCACCATGCCACGCACAAACTCAGGGATGTCGCTGATTTTGCTGTTGCTGATGTAGAAGTTTTCAATCGCTCTCAGAGTGTGAACACCATAGTAGGCATCCGCTGGAACTTCCCTGGTACCCAACAAGTCTTCTTCGATACGAATGTTGTTTAACATGTGAACCTTCTTTTCAAGCTGCCGATTGATTGTACTAAACACACAGTACATCTGTGGTTATGTCTATTTTCTGACCGACGATTATCCCCTGAATCGGCCAGATACCCGGAATGATATGCTGATGATAGCGAAATGCCGTAACCTGGATCACTTATTATCGACCCGGTGACATGATATTTATCAATCTGTGAAATGAATCACCGCTTTAATATTTCCAGAAAAAATATCCGTGCAAACCGATTGAATTTTGACTAAACGCCTCCATTTCTGACAGACGCGAATCGCAAATTGATACCGACAGGGGCCACAACGGCGTCTGCCACACAGGAGAAGCCAGTGCGCTGGATACCGTTAGTTGCCATCTTTCTCTATGTTTATATAGAGATTTCTATTTTTATTCAGGTCGCCCATGTGTTTGGCGTCCTGCTGACCCTGATACTGGTGATTTTCACCTCGGTCATTGGCATGTCGCTGGTGCGCAATCAGGGTTTCAAAAACTTCCTGTTAATGCAGCAGAAAATGGCCGCAGGCGAGAGTCCGGCGGCGGAGATGGTCAAAAGCGTGTCGCTGATTATTGGCGGTATCCTCCTGATTATTCCCGGATTTTTTACCGATTTCCTCGGCCTGTTGCTGCTCGTCCCGCCAGTGCAGAAGCTTCTGACGCTGAAACTGATGCCGCATTTGCGGTTTAACCGGATGCCGGGCGGCGGATTCAGCGCCGGAACGGGCGGTGGCGAGACCTTTGACGGGGAGTATCAGCGTAAGGATGACCAGCGCGACCGTCTGGATCATAAAGACGACCGTTAAGAGAAATTGCCCGGCGGCGCTGCGCTTGCCGGGCCTACGGATGTAGGCCGGATAAGCGCAGCGCCATCCGGCATTTACACCGGGCTACGCTTCGGTAAAAAAGACCCACAACCCCGCCAGCATCACAATGGCGTACAGACTCTTCCATCCCACCATCGCCAGCAGCAGTAAGCAGAGCACCCCACCGATGACGGCCAGCGCCTTATAGCGGCCTTTCAGCAGCCGGCAGCCCGCCAGCATGCACAGCAGATAGATCATGATAAATATGCCGTTGGCATAGACAATCAGCGCATCGAGGTTGATATCCAGCCAGTAGATTGCCAGCGTGCTCAACACGCAGCAGCCCAGCACGGTATTCAGCGCGTTGAGCGGCAGCTGACGTCTGGACAGGCGTGCGAGGCGGCTTTCCGGCTTATACAGTGCCTGGGACCACACCAGTCGGGCAAAGCTCTGGATGTAAATATTGAGGCTGGCGAAGCAGGCGAGGTAGCCAATAACGCAGGCGATCCACAATGCCTTCACGCCAAACAGCTGCACCACAATGGCTGGCAGCGAGGCTGCCGCCGCCATATCGGCACCATAGGCGGTGAAGTGGAGGACCAGCACCGTACAGGCCCAGTAGACTGTGCCCGCCAGCAGCAGGCCGATCATCAAAGCCCGCGGGAAATCGCGCTCCGGCTGTTTAAATTCCGACGCCAGATGAGCAAAGGCTTCGAGGCCGACAAAACACCAGAACATAACGGAAAGCGCGGCGGAAAGCTGCGAATGGTCAACAGCGGTTACGGCAGGGAAGGGGATCTCTGTGACCTGAATATCGCCTGCCCACCAGATGGCGGCAATCAGCGCCACAATCAGCACCGCAACAAGAGTTTGCAGATTGGCGCTGGAACTGGCCCCGCGTGAGCCAACCCACCAGACGATGGCCAGCGTACCCAGTTCGGCCAGCAACAGCTGCGCATCATGCCAGCCAAACAGCGCCTGGCCAAAACCCGTCGCAATATGCAGGGCGGCAGGCAGACCCACGGGGATCACCGAGAGAAATAACCAGCCGGTGACGCGCTCCAGACGCGGGCCAAATGCCATCCCGACAAAATGCGCCACGCCACCGGCACTCGGGAAATGTCGCCCGAGAATGGCAAAGACAATCGCCACCGGGAACACCAGGACTATTAATACTGGCCATGCCCACAGACTGTTATCCCCCGCGACTAAGGCAGCCAGCGCCGGCACGGCAAACACCCCCGTGCCTAATAAAGAGGTAGAAAGTAAGCCAACACCCTGCGCGAGTCCCAGCTCCTGTTTGAGTCCACTCATTCCGTTGTCCTGCCACCATCAAAAGAGAGGCGATGGTAACACTTTCGCAAATTTTTTTTCGACTACCCCTTGAAGGGGTAAAACCCCATCCCCATCTCTCAGGGCACTAGCCGGAAAACCGCTTACGGCCCGGCGTCACCCATAACTGATAATGACTTTCTCAAAGGAGAGCTATCAATGAGTATTCGTCCGTTACATGATCGTGTGATCGTCAAACGTAAAGAAGTTGAAACCAAATCTGCGGGCGGTATCGTTCTGACCGGTTCTGCAGCAGCAAAATCAACTCGTGGCGAAATCATCGCTGTCGGTAAGGGTCGCATTCTGGAAAACGGAAATGTGCAGCCTCTGGACGTTAAAGTTGGTGACATCGTCATTTTCAACGATGGCTACGGTGTGAAGTCCGAGAAGATCGACAATGAAGAAGTGTTGATCATGTCCGAAAGCGACATTCTGGCAATTGTTGAAGCGTAATCCGCGAACGACACTGAACATACGAATTTAAGGGAAAGATTAAAATGGCAGCTAAAGACGTAAAATTCGGTAACGACGCTCGTGTGAAAATGCTGCGCGGCGTAAACGTACTGGCAGACGCAGTTAAAGTGACCCTGGGCCCGAAAGGCCGTAACGTGGTTCTGGACAAATCCTTCGGCGCGCCGACCATCACCAAAGATGGCGTTTCCGTTGCGCGTGAAATCGAGCTGGAAGACAAGTTCGAAAACATGGGTGCCCAGATGGTGAAAGAAGTTGCCTCTAAAGCGAACGACGCTGCGGGCGACGGCACCACCACTGCAACCGTACTGGCGCAGGCTATCATCACCGAAGGTCTGAAAGCCGTTGCTGCGGGTATGAACCCGATGGATCTGAAACGTGGTATCGACAAAGCTGTCGTTGCTGCTGTTGAAGAGCTGAAAGCGCTGTCCGTACCGTGCTCTGACTCTAAAGCGATTGCTCAGGTTGGTACTATCTCCGCTAACTCCGACGAAACCGTAGGTAAACTGATCGCTGAAGCGATGGATAAAGTCGGTAAAGAAGGCGTGATCACCGTTGAAGACGGTACCGGTCTGGAAGACGAACTGGACGTGGTTGAAGGTATGCAGTTTGACCGCGGCTACCTGTCCCCTTACTTCATCAACAAGCCGGAAACTGGCGCAGTAGAACTGGAAAGCCCGTTCATCCTGCTGGCTGATAAGAAAATCTCCAACATCCGCGAAATGCTGCCAGTGCTGGAAGCCGTTGCGAAAGCAGGCAAACCGCTGGTTATCATCGCTGAAGACGTTGAAGGCGAAGCGCTGGCGACCCTGGTGGTTAACACCATGCGTGGCATCGTGAAAGTGGCTGCGGTTAAAGCACCAGGCTTCGGCGATCGTCGTAAAGCGATGCTGCAGGATATCGCAACCCTGACTGGCGGTACCGTCATCTCTGAAGAGATCGGTATGGAGCTGGAAAAAGCGACGCTGGAAGATCTGGGTCAGGCGAAACGCGTTGTTATCAACAAAGACACCACCACCATCATCGATGGCGTGGGTGAAGAAGATGCCATTCAGGGCCGTGTTACTCAGATCCGTAAGCAGATCGAAGAAGCGACCTCTGACTACGACCGTGAAAAACTGCAGGAGCGCGTAGCGAAACTGGCAGGCGGCGTGGCAGTTATCAAAGTCGGTGCTGCTACCGAAGTTGAGATGAAAGAGAAGAAAGCACGTGTTGACGACGCCCTGCACGCGACCCGTGCTGCGGTAGAAGAAGGCGTGGTTGCGGGTGGTGGTGTTGCTCTGGTTCGCGTTGCAGCGAAACTGACTGGCCTGACCGCTCAGAATGAAGACCAGAACGTGGGTATCAAAGTTGCGCTGCGCGCAATGGAAGCTCCACTGCGTCAGATCGTTTCCAACGCCGGCGAAGAGCCGTCTGTTGTAGCAAACATGGTGAAAGCGGGCGAAGGTAACTACGGTTACAACGCGGCGACTGAAGAATACGGCAACATGATCGACTTCGGTATCCTGGACCCAACTAAAGTAACCCGTTCTGCTCTGCAGTACGCGGCATCTGTTGCTGGTCTGATGATCACTACCGAGTGCATGGTTACCGACCTGCCAAAAGGCGACGCGCCTGATTTAGGTGCTGCTGGTGGTATGGGCGGTATGGGTGGTATGGGCGGCATGATGTAATCATGTTGTTCTGCTCCTCGCAGAAATAAAAAAACCCCCGGTCAGAAATGATCGGGGGGTTTTTCTTTTGGTCATCTTTTTAGTATAAGGTTTAGACGCGGGCAGCACCTGCCCAGCTTATTGAAAACGAGGAATAACATGCGCGTTAACGTTTGTGCAGGGATTGTGGGAGCAGCGCTGCTGCTGGCGGGTTGCAGCTCCGGCAATGAGCTGTCTGCAGGTGGGCAGAGCGTTCGCTTTGTAGAAGATAAGCCGGGAAGCGAATGTCAGCTGGTTGGCACCGCAACGGGCAAGCAAAGCAACTGGCTCTCAGGTCAGCATGGCGAAGAGGGCGGCTCAATGCGTGGTGCGGCGAATGGCCTGCGTAACCAGGCTGCCGAAATGGGCGGAAACGTGATTTATGGTGTGAGCAGCCCGACCCAAGGTTTGTTATCAAGCTTTGTTCCGACCGCCAGTGAAATGCAGGGCCAGGTTTATAAGTGCCCGAATTGATATAGCCAAGGTAGCCCTCTTCAGAAGAGGGCTATTTCAGTACCGATGTTATGCATTAACGGCTGGCTGCATTTCAAGACAGAATGCGTGCAGGGCACGGAGGTATTCTTCTTTTGACAGCACCCCTTCCTGAGCCGTAGCTACTGGCCGATAGAATGTCTGGCAAACGCGGAACTTCTGCTGAATGGCCTGAAGCCCAGGGGTCAATGACGCGACCCGACTGATAAGGTTTTCAATTTCTGCGGTACCCGGCGTAATATTGGTCTTAAGTACAGTACCGGCCATAATTTGTTTGCCTTTATCCGTTTCGAAAACATACAGAACCAGCATATGGTTTAAGAATAAATTCTGTTTCCATACCTCATGTTCGACATGGCGATAATTCAAATATTCAAGATTCGTTAAGTCAACGAAATAAAGCATAATAAAGTCGAGTAGGGAACCTATCACTTGCATCGTCTCTTTATCACCACTGGTATTAAGTGCCTGGTTCAGTGCCAGCAAAAGAAACTCTACTTGTGTATCTTCAATATGAAGAGTCACGACGCTATTGTTTTGTAACATAACAATTAGCGTAAAATGTTCGTCACTGAATTTTGGCGCTAACGATGCGATTTGATCCTGTAAGTCAGGTTGTTCTAATTCTTCTAATTTTATTTCTGGTGTGTTTTGCAGCATTAGTTCGCTGTCAGCCTGAATTTGTGACTTATAAATATCACCTTTATCTTGTAAACGCTGTACCGTAATCATCATACGGTGTCGAAGGATAGAAAGTAAATCCACAAGCGTATTTACAGATAAATATAAATTCTGAATTTCATTAGAGTCAGATTTAACCTTTAACATCATTAACGCCAGACGATTATTATACTTAATCGATGCTGTATTCAATCCTTGTACTTTAATGGTCATAACTAATTCCTTTTAATTTAGTGTGTTACGCTGCAGGAGCGTGCTTAGACAGATCGATAATACGGTCTGCGGAAGCGATAGTAGATGGCCGGTGTGCAATAATGATACGCGTTATGCTCAAACCAGATATAGCCTTGTTAATGCTGGCTTCGTTATTAAGATCCAGATGACTTGTTGCTTCATCCATAAACAAAATGCTTGGCTTACGGTAGAGCGCACGGGCAATAAGCACACGCTGTTTTTGTCCGCCGGAAATCCCTAACCCAAGCTCTCCTATAAGCGTTTCATAACCCATCGGCATATTCATAATTTCATCATGAATATTACTTCTACGTGCGCACTCTTCGATGAATGACTGATCCGGATTATCGTCGAAACCGCTGATATTTTCAGATATAGAACCTGAGAACAGTCGATCTTCCTGAAGCACGCAGGCCGTACAAAGGCGGAAGTTATTCAGGCCAATTTTATCTATCTGTAGGTTATTTGCCAGAACATCACCATGCGTAGGCGCTAGCAGGCCACTCATCACCTTAAGCAATGTCGTTTTACCAATACCTGACGGACCTACGAGCGCGACTGATTCGCCTGGGGCCACTGTAATATTCAAATTTGAAAATATGGGCTGAGCGAAAGGATCATACTGATAAGTTAAATTTTTAACTTCAAGCTTAACGCCATGATTTTCTTCAAATACCCGACGTAAAGGCATCTCCTTTTCAGGTTCATTAAAAGCGATTTCTGAGAGACGTTCGTTATGCAAAGATAACATACGCAGCTGCATGAAGAGATCTATCAAGCCGCTAGCCCGTTGCGAAAACTGCCCACGATAGGCATTAAAGGCCATGAACATACCGAGTGTCATTTTGTTATCAATGACCATCAAAGCACCCAGCCCCAGTATGACCACCTGATCAATGGACGAAATGAAGGTATTGATGCCGCTGAATAACATATCGAAACGCGTTTGCTTTATACCTGCATTACAGGCATCAATATTTATGTTGAGCCAGTGCTGGGAACGACGCTCTCTCAGGTTTAATGCTTTAATCGTTGCGATACCGTAAAGCGACTCCATAAAATGTGAATTGGAACGGGCGCCTTTGACCACCTGTTCTTCTGAGACACGACGGTAAAAACGGTAGGTTGCCAGGCGCATAACGGCATAACAGGTTGTAAAACCGACAACCACCCACACTAACCAGCCACCATAAAGCGTCAGCATGATGAGAAGGCCAATGGTCATAATGGTGTCGATAACACCGCTAACGATACTGTTCGTGAAAGTAGAACGAATAGTATCTAACGATGAAAAGCGAGACTGTATATCGCCCAGTTGCCGTTTTTCGAAAAACGACAGTGGCAAGCTGACCAGGTGATCAAACAGGGAGGTTTTCCATTGGATATTAGTAAGTGTGTTTAATGTGAGTGAAGTCCACGCTCGTAACATACTAATAAAGGCGCGAAAAAGCGTGAATGAAACCAATCCGATACAGATTACGGCTAAAAGATTTTGGTCGTGCGCAATGATTACGTGGTCCGTCACTAATTGCGTACCGACGGGAATCAACAGGCCGATAGCCTCGATTACAACAGATAAAGCAAATATTTTTACTAGCGCAGCTTTTAAACCAACGATATTACGCATCAAATCAAGTAAGCGAAGTCTTGATTTGACCTTTTCTTGCTTGAAATTGTGATCGGGCCAGAGTTCTAAGGCAATACCCGTAAAATGATTAGACATTTCCTGCATGCTAATAATGCGCTTACCAAGCGCAGGATCATGCACGACAAAACTGGACTTACGAACTTTGGTTAATACAACGTAATGGTTCATTCCCCAATGAATGATACAGGGCAATTTGAGTTGATTAATTTCATCAAGATCTAAGGACAGTGCCCGGTTTTTCAGTCCCGCATATTCAGCTGTTTTGCTCAACGACAAAAGTGTCACGCCGTGGGAAGGGCTGCCATATTTATTACGGAAGTTAAATAAATCAATGCTATAACCATAATAACCAGAGATCATCGCCAGGCAGGCGATGCCACATTCTGCCGCCTCTGATTGAATGATTACCGGCGTTTTTCTTCTCAACGAAAAATTGAGTTTAGAAACAATACTTTTGAATAAAGTCTTATCCATGAATTGGTCCACTCACGCTTTGTGAAATTTTAATCAGTGGGGTAAACATCCACATATAGAGAGGTCTTTCCTCAAGAAAAACTATTGCCTGGGCTTTAAGCCCATTTGTTAGCGTGAGTTCTTTTCCATTGTATTTAAATGCCGTATCTTTAATTTTAACAATGCACTTATAAAGTGCTAATTCCTGCTGATTCATACCAGATGAAACATTCGTATATTCACCCATTTCTTGCCGGGATGCGGGTACTGATGAAATTGATACGATTTCGCCCGGGAACTGCCCGAATTTATCGGAAGGAAACGCATCATAACGTATGTTCATTATGTCACCCGGCTTGACATACGGAAGGCTGTTGTTTGGCAGCCAAACAACTAAAAAATATTCAACGTTTTCGATTGGCTTGATTTGAACGAGGCTGCTGCCCTTGTCCACCATCTGGCCAACAGTGACGGTCAGTGATTCAATTCTTCCGTCTGTAGTTGCTTTGATGACTAAATGGCCGTTAGCGTTAGACTCAACCTTCTGATTTTTGTAATCATTAATCGTGTTTTTTTGGCTTGAGATTTGATTGTCAAAATCGGCTCCCTTGACGACCAGATCGCTTTTCAACTGGGTAAGCTGTGTTTCGAGTTGCATTCTTTGGCTGACAAGCGACTGATAAGTACTCTGCTGCTGAAAATAAAGGGAATGCTGATAATTATATTGGTCTTTAGTTATAAGACCTTTCTTGAGATACGTATCGTAGCTGGAAAGGTTTTCGCGCATTTTTTGCAGCCCTTTGCCAGTGTCCAATAACATTGTTTTAGTCTCTTTAAGAGAATCTTCATATTGCTTTTGTTGCTTAGCTAATGCTTCAAGCGTCTCTTCTTTATTTTTCAGCGTCTTACTGACTATTTCATCTGCGTTGGCAATTTTTTCATTGATGACCTGAGACATTGCCTCGTTGACATTTTCATAAAGCGTAGAGCGTGAAACATCCAGTTCGTAGAGTGGCGTTCCTTTTTTTACAATTTCGCCATTTTCCACAAATTTATTAGTGATGAAGCCTTGTTGAGGTGCAAAAACATTAATAGAATGCGGCAGGGTAATGACCTCGCCTCTGACATCTATACGTTGAGTATATTTGCACTTGGTTAAAGTCAATATTAGTATGAATAAAAATAAAAATGAAAATGCAACAATATATCTGGTTGGCATGCCAGCTAAAAGCAAAGCCTTCCCTTTCCAGTAATTCTTTTTATATTCAATCGCTTCCTTTCGATATAATTTATTTGTCATCGGTGATCACTTTTATATAGCTGCCAGAATTTAACCGTTATCAGTGGAGTAATCGATCTGAACGGGGCGCAACTTATTTATTACAATCCTTATAATTTAGAAAATAAGTTGTTGATTAGCTAAAACGTATGTTATATCAAGAAAAACATACAGGACCATATGGTCCTGTATGCAAAGTCATTAGTCAATGTAGTATTGATTAATAAGGTTTAAAGCCGCCCGCAGTACCATCGAGGATACCGTCGATCAGACGAGTGATCTGGCCGTTGATATAGTCAGCGCCGTTATAAACGCCCATGATGCCGCCAAACAGAGCACCCTGGATACCGCCCCACAACGCACCTACACCGATTGCGATGTTAGCGAAACCGAGAAGGTCGCCGGAGCTGCCTGAAGCCAGACCGCCCTGCAGCGCACCACCGGAAGCGTACCCGATCAAACCGATGGCACAACCAACAACACTGTCAACGATACCAGCAAACAGGCCCTGAGAACCATCCAGAATCTGGCGTACACCTGCACCGGAAACATTGTTCATTTCTACGACTGTTAATTCTTTCATTTTTTAATCCTTTAAAATTTGTTAGGCAAAACTTTATTCTCTGAACAGGTCTTTATCCAATAAAGTTCTACGAAGAAATAATCACCCTACCACTTATCGCTTTATGGGCAACTTTCGAAAACGATTGTAGCCAAAAAAATAAATTTCCCAATAATGATTTCGTATAAATCATGTTTTTTTAGTATTCATTTATCTGAAGTCATCACTTTCATATCTAAAAAATGTTAATGACAAAATAGTCTCGTTCTGGATAGGTGAAAGATTGTGATTAAATCTTTAATTTATTTAAGTAAGGCTTAACTTCTGCTTTGCCAGAAGGTGCTTCATAAATACCAATACGAGTACACAGGATGGCTGTTCATAAAAATGAAATCAGCCAGGACAAACCTGGCTGATTTAGTATAAGCAATACAGTTGCTATTAAATGACTATCTTTCTTGCAGTACGATTTCGAACATGGCCCTAACCTGACCAACCGTTACCGTTTCTCCAGTACGAATATAATCGGCATTGAACGTCAACTGCTGAGTTGCCTTCGCACTTAAAATTGAGTAACTCGTATAATCATAGAATTTAATCGGTGACATATCCTGTTTAAGGATGAAGCCTGTCCCCCCAGCACCACCAGCGGTCGTAGGTATGGAGTTGAGTAATACGCCATTTTTTGAAGATGAGTTTTCAGTCAATGGGTTAAACCAATAGATAAATGAATTCCCTACAGATGTTTTAGGACAATCGACCTGCATCGTGAATGATTTTTGATTACCCGTTGCTGTACCAGAAAGAGTAGCCACAAGCTTCGATACTTTGATTTTGTCCAGCGTAATGGTGCTACCACCCACGGCTTTTATATCGCATGATGTCTGTCTAAAAGTAAAGGGACCAAAAGTCAGGTTCGCCCTTAACAGCCTTGCGGTTGTAGAGTTACTTTCCACCTGTGACACTGAACCTGCTCTGTACGAAACTGCCAGCGTTTTTGCAGTCGTAACACTGGTATCAATATCTTCATTAGTTTTGATTAACCATACGATAAGCTGCTGTACAGCCGAAGACGTTGAATTGAGCTTCCAGGCATTTACTGTGCCAAATTCCACTGGGCTAGGGCGGAAGTTTGTTCCTTTGATAGCATCTGAAATTTGAAAACCAATACCTGGAATCCCCGTTTCATAGACTTTACCGCCCTGAATACCTTTAACGCCAACAGCTTCTGCCGTTGGTGTCATTGGAAGCACAGCATAAACATCGCTTGGGCCACAATTATAAAAAGTTTTCATATTTGCGACGTTACCGCCGATTTTTTTGGCGGCTAAAACGGTACCAGTGGGTATAGTCGCATCTGATAAAATTTTCATGCCACTCAAGTTAAAGCCCACCGACTGCTCTGAGCCTTTATATTCGCATGTGGCGCTGGCTTGATGATAAAAACACATTAAGCCAATAAGAGTAATGATTTTTCTCATGATCTTATATTTCCTTATTATCGGCAAACGACGGTTGATTGCGCAATATTCCCTGGTACCATCGACAGACTATATGTCGCTGAGCACTGCTGCTCAGGTTTGCTTCCCCATTGAGCATATACCTGACCGTTATCTTTCAGGCCAGACATATAAACCATGCCGCCGTCAGAGACGATACTCGCCTGGGAGTCTTTCCTGGTGTCTGTTGTTACCGTTGAACCATAAGGAACAAATCCACCTGTAGGCAGTTTTAAGATAAGGAATGCACGATGTCCTATATTACCTTCGAAGTTAGCCCGTGTGATTGCGCCACGTGTCGGAACGATCTTCTTAGTGGTTTTTGGCAGTTCCATATTTTCAGCCAGCGTCGTGCTATCCAATGAAACACTGGTACGACGATAAGGATTCAGGTAAGGAACAATAGCGTAACCACGATAATCGGTTTCAATACTTGGATCATTTTCCAGACGAACATGACTCAGCCCTGGAGCCTTAACTAATGCAGCTGTGTCTGACATTTCTTGCCCAAGCGTAATACCATCAGCATGAACAAGAACCCCACCACTGGCACCATAGTTGATCAACTGGCTCTCTTTATTGTAGCTATAGCCAGCATTAACGGAGCCTAAAGAACCTTTATAAGTGCTGGAAACTCCGCCGCTTGCGCTTTCGCGATTGCTATAACCCTGCTGCACGTTCCAGTCGAGATTATTATTCTCCAGTGCAACGCCACCCAATGATACGTACTGTTCAGTCGAGCCTGGGTTACTGTTGTTCAGAGCATAAGTAGCATAGGTGTTCGGAATCCAATCACCCAGTGGAACAGAAACTGACAATGAGAACAGATGGTCATCTTCTTTAACACGATCGGACCGGCTGTTTTCCCATGAATAACGGTTGTAACTATAACCTAAGTAATAGTTAAGGCGTTTCCAACCGCCATTATAGCCAACGCTAAGCGAACTGTTACGTCTCTTATTATTCCAGTAATCTTCAAAGACGCCTGAAATTGAAATACTTCCCAACCCTTCACCGAGGCTTTGGTTTACAGTGAGGTTTGTTCTGTTACGCACCGACCTTGTCGACGAGTTGGAAATATTATTATTATAGGAATCGAACACTTCTGCTAAAGTATTAAATCCTTCAGTCGAATAGCGATAACCTGCTACTGTAATATTCGTGCCGGTTTCAAGAATATTTTTACCGTAGCGAATACGCCAGGATTGACCTGACGTTTTAGCAGCATTTTTTAATTGGGACCATGCCTGGGTAATGTCCGCCGAAATCGCCCCGAACTCTGCCAGGTTATGACCTATACCAAGCGCGATTGATTTATACTTCGAAGCAGCCTGTAGGCCACTATAAAATGTTGTGTTAGTGAGGGCACCATAAGTGATTGTCGCCTGGGTAAAGGGCGTTTCATCGGTGGCTTTATCATAAGGGCGGTACTTCCCGCTCGTGATTTCATATTGCATTTGCCCTTCACGAAGCATCAATGGCAGAGAAGCAAAAGGCACGATAAATCTTTGCTGAGTACCATCTGACTCTTCTACAGTAACATATAAGTCACCATTACCGCCGGTAGCGTACATGTCGCTGATTTCAAATGCGCCTGGTGCCACGAAAGCCTGGTACACTTGATAACCATTTTGCTTAACCACAACGCGGGCGTTTGTTTTTGCGATACCGCGAATGACTGGTGCATAGCCACGCTGGCTTTCAGGAAGCATCTCATCATCGGAGGCTAATTGAATACCGGTGAAAGGAACACCATCAAAAATCGTTGATAGGGATGAACTTTCACCAACGACTAATGAGCTTTTAAGAGGAATGATGTTCCTCTGGGCGTACAAATAAACGGAATCCCATTTCCCTTTTCCGCCCGCTTCTTTACTCCATGCGCCAAGGTTTCTGAGACGCCACGCTCCAACGTTTAAGCCGGACTGAAGGTTAAGATTGTAGTTTTCATCTTTAGTCTTAAAGTCCTGACCGCCAGTAAACTGATAGTTCGCAAGTAAAGCGTTGATACCTTCGTCATACTCTTCAGGCGAAATAGTGCCTTGTGCGATGTTAACAAGCGCAGCTTGAGGTATGGAAATAAAGAGCTGCTGCGTATTAAAGTTAAATTCAGTTTTGAAATCAGGGATGCTGCTGGTATTAGTGCAACCATTAGCATCCTCTTTCAGACCAGGGAAAGCGGCGATCCGCACACCATAGCTTTCTAATTTCTTAATACTCAGGCATGGAACAAGGGTTGCCCCCTCGCTGCCGCTGGCTTCTACGAAGCGTATTGTACTGGATTCCTGAAAGTCATTATTCAGTAATACTTCAACACGGTATTCTCCCGGCGCCTGGGAGTCTTTATTGGAATATGCCGATAAATCGAGCGGCGAAGTTGAGTCACTTTGACCCACTGATTTTATAAATGCAGGATCAAAAAAATCTCGAGCCAGGGCATTATTATTACTTAAGCTGATAATCAAAGCCGGTACCAGAGCGACGTATTTAGGCGTATTTCCGGTAAATAAATAAGTTTTTTTCTTATTTTGCAGAGACATGTGTTCACCCTGAACATTCAATAAAAAAATAAATCATCTAATTGATGATGTGTTTATGGATCCCATGCCCCCATGCTCGGTAGCGATTCTCCACTCTATTTGTTTTCCGCTAACGTCGAAGGGCAACTTATAATCTTGTGTGGAATAAGGCCCAATGTGGGGTATGGCGTTCATAAATTCTTTGTTATTGATCTTAACGGATTTAAAATAAATAAAAAAAGGAGTCGGGTTTTTTAGAGTGATAGTCGTCCCGCTTTTTTTCCACTCCAGTTTTTTTACTTCATCATTAATATTGATGTTCTGAATGGCTTTTGGCCGATAGATCAGTCTCATTCTGTGACGCACTGCCAGTTGCAGCGTATTTTCGCCATCAACGCTATCGCTCGATGGTGGAATCGACATAATGTTGAAGAAATAAAGTGAGTCACGATCCTTCGGTGCGTTTGAGATATAAGCGTTAGGAAAAACCCTTACGGTATTCCTCTGCTTAGCTTCCAGACGGAAAAGGGGTGGGGTAACCATGAAATAACTATTGCTGGCGCCTTCAGGAGGCTCAATCCATGATTTCATTAAATACGGCGTATCATCTTTATTTTCATACTGAGCACTGATTTCTCGTGCGCCTTCTTTATAAAGATAACGAGTTGATTCGACGACAACACCTGCGTTAGCCATATAGCTAACGGATAAGACTAAGGTAGCCGATAATTTAAGTAATGACTTCCACATGATGATATCTCTATATAAAAAAAAGAGCCCCCCCGCGCAAGCAGGTGGCTCTTTTGGAAAACTTAGTAAGTGATAGTAAAGGTAGCTACGCCTTTAACATCATCTGGGGTAACACCTTCAGCAGTTTTAACGTATGCTGCTTTGTAGTTCAGCATAGTTGGGGTGCCAGCGGTGTAAGAAACAGTTTTAGAACCGGTGCCGTCGAATTTAACGCGGGTAGAGTCGCTGTGAATCATTGCAATAGCAGCGTTGGTTGCTGGGCTTGCAGCTTCGTTGCTCAGTACATCCGGGGTACCAGAAATGTAGTTGCCGGTAACGTTCACGCTCAGGTCACCAGTAAAGTCTTCGCCTGCTTTTTTGCAGTCTTCAACTTTATAAGTAATGTTTTTTGCTGAAGCCATTGCCGGGGTATTGATAGCCAGAGCTTCCAGTGCAGATGCTTTGATATCATCCAGAACTACGGTGCCGCCAGTGATAGCGCCGCCTGGGGTCACGTTACAGGACTCGTCAGTATCAGTAACGGTACCGTTAATAACCAGCTGAGCATTGTTACCGGCGGCGAAAGCCTGAACGCTCAGTACGGATGCTGCTGCAACAATAACTGCCAGAATATTCTTTTTCATTTGCTAAATCCATATTTAACTAAATTTCAATTCCCATTTTAAATAGAAAGCCTTGTAAGGTGATCTATGCAGTCTTTCTATTTGTCTTTGGCTCTATGAGTCCGTTTGTTTCTTTTCGCTATCTCAAAAAAACAAAGCCTATTACCTAGCACGCCGTAGGAATAAGCATTAAATCGAGACGCATTGAGCTGAGAAGGAATTTATAGATTCGACTGGCAATATGCATGTGAATTATTTTGAATTTAACTTCACTTTTTGTGCTGCTACGCCTATTCATTTTTATATGTTTTTTAAATGTGGGTGTACATTTTGTTTGTGAATTTAATATGTGTTGTGAATTTTGATTTTTCACTTATATGTTTAGCGTATGATTTTCTACCGCAAAGACAGATAAGCCGCTATTGTTATTAAAATGTTATTTATTCGATAGGGTTCAATGTGCTATTCGTGTTAGCGCCTTCTCTGGGATTTGAGAATCTTGCGATAAATTATTCAATATCTATATGGGCGAGAAAAATAGGCTCAGAAGCGAGAAGTCTATCCTAATCTATTGAATTTTAAGAATTATGGTAATCAATCCTTCCGTCAATATTTAATCTGACAATATTCTCATTTTAGTATTAATAAAAGGTGAATACTTGTGTCATCATCTCTTTTTCGCGACAGTAGAAGGTCTACCGCAAGGAAAAACACTTATGGTATGATTCTTTTTTCAAAGTATGAATAGTATGAAGTTAAGCTGTACTTGCGGTTCTTTACTGGCTGGATGCCAAACGAACTTCAGGGCGTACTTACTATTATTGTCAGTATTGAACGTACAAGGAAGGTAAGCGAACAATGATATGTAATTTATTTATTATTAATGAAGAAGTCATTTTTAATGCGAATGTTTTCGAATTAAGACCGATTAACAATCGAGATGAGGTGATCACCTTAAATGCACCCACTGCTCGATGCTTAAAACTTCTGCTTGAGAGAGTGGGGCAAGTTGTATCGCGTGAAGACTTTATGCAAGAGGTATGGCAGGCCCGGGGAATCGTCGTATCACAAAATACGTTTTATCAAAACATATCCTTGCTTCGTAAATCACTTCAGCAAGTAGGATTAAACGCAGATATTATCGCTACCGTACGTGGAGTGGGATTCATTTTCTCACCTGATGCTCGTGTACAGTTTGTGGAAGATGAAAAGTCTCCGGCTTATGTTGCTGTAAATATGAATTCCGATCGTGCTGAGCCCCATTTAAATACGGGAGTCATTAATAGCACGTTGCTACTTAATAATGAAAATACTAATAAAAATTTATCGGTTCATTTGGAAAAGACACATCTTAAAATTCCAAAATGGGTCATCGTTTTAATAATTTTCTGTGTTGCTCTTGAGATTTTTTCGTTAATTTTACGCTATATCGAATAGCTGGTTTACATCTCATGTCTGGTTTGAATCAAACCAGACATGAAACACTATTGCTGCTTCAATCCCAGATCCAATGGCGTCTTACTCGGTTCCCCACCAATCTCACGTGCGAGTTTAGGGACCATGTAACCGGAGACCAGCGTCAGCAGTTCACGCATGATCGCGCGGGCTTCCTCATCGTTCACCATAAAGTGTGCGGCACCCTGAACTCTGTCCAGCACATGAATGTAGTAAGGCATCACGCCGGCATCAAACAGAGCATTGCTCAGGTTGGCGAGCGTTCGGGCATTATCATTAACGCCGCGCAGCAACACGCTCTGGTTGAGCAGCGTTACGCCTGCCTGACGCAGAAGCGCCATTGCCGCGCGGAATTCTTCATTTATCTCGTTAGCATGATTGATATGGTTAACCAACAAGATTTGCAGCGAAGAGCGCGCCAGCCTTGCGCTGAGCGCTTCAGTAATACGCGCCGGGATCACAATGGGTAAACGGCTATGGATACGTAACCGCTTAATATGCGGAATTGCTTCCAGCTGGGTGATGAGCCAGTCCAGTTCGTGATCTTTCGCCATCAAGGGATCGCCGCCGGAAAAAATAATCTCATCCAGCTCAGGATGATCGGCAATGTAGTCGAGTGCCGCCTGCCAGTTGCGCTTGTTGCCCTGATTTTCCGCATACGGAAAGTGACGTCGGAAACAATATCGGCAATTCACCGCGCAGCCGCCCTTCACCAGCAGCAACGCGCGATTGCGGTACTTATGCAGTAAACCGGGAACCACACTGTTCTGTTCTTCAAGGGGATCGGTGCTGAAACCGGGGGCAGCGATAAACTCGTCCTGTGCGGTAAGCACCTGTTTTAAGAGCGGATCGTCAGGGTTGCCCTTTTCCATACGTGCCGCAAACGCACGCGGAACACGCAGGGCAAACAGGCGTTTCGCATCACGTCCGGCGAGGAGTTTTTCATCAGCGTCCAGATTTAAAAGACGCAGGAGTTCATCAGGACTGGTGATTACATCGGCAAGTTGCAATAACCAATCTTCTCTGGATGGGGTGTTTAGGGTTACAATATGCGCCATTTTGTGGCTTAGCTACCAGTTAACAATTTCAGAGGGCCTTATGGCGACTTACTATAGCAACGATTTTCGTGCCGGTCTTAAAATCATGATGGACGGCGAACCGTACGCGGTTGAAGCCAGCGAATTCGTTAAACCAGGTAAAGGTCAGGCATTCGCACGCGTTAAGCTGCGCCGCCTGCTGACCGGTACCCGTGTAGAGAAAACCTTCAAATCCACCGACTCCGCTGAGGGCGCAGACGTTGTAGATATGAACCTGACCTACCTCTACAACGACGGTGAATTCTACCACTTCATGAACAACTCCACTTTCGAGCAGCTGTCAGCTGACGAGAAAGCGGTTGGTGACAGCGCTAAATGGCTGCTGGATCAGGCGGAGTGCATCGTGACCCTGTGGAACGGCCAGCCTATCGCTGTGACCCCGCCAAACTTCGTTGAACTGGAAATCGTAGAAACCGATCCAGGTCTGAAAGGTGACACCGCAGGTACTGGCGGTAAGCCAGCCAAGCTGTCTACCGGTGCAGTGGTTAAAGTTCCGCTGTTCGTTCAGACCGGCGAAGTCATCAAAGTGGATACCCGCTCTGGTGAATACGTTTCTCGCGTGAAGTAATTCACTTCGGGATGAGAGGCGCAGTGTTGTGCTGCGCCTTATCAATCTAAAGAAGGTTCATGGACGATGCCGCGCACAATCAAAATTCTTCTACTGATGATTCTTGCCAGCTCACTGCTTTCCGGATGCAATACCGCCCGTGGCGTCGGGGAAGACATCAGAAGCCTGGGTCATGCTATTTCGCACGCCGCCTCCTGATATTTCTACTTTTCCTAAAAATTCTTCCTTTTCCGTCACTCGCCAGGATCCTGGCTATGCTTATGTAGCTGTACACAATAACTTTGGCTAAAAAAGGAAGACATTATGCTTAAGAAAACATTTGTAGCGATCTTTTCTGTTTTGGTGCTTTCGTCAGTACTAACTGCCTGTAATACCACTCGCGGCGTCGGCGAAGATATCTCTACTGGCGGCAGCGCGATCTCTGGTGCGGCAACTAAAGCACAGCAGTAATCTTGGGCGGTACGGGGCTGAATATGTCTCCGTACCCTCAGTTTTCTGCTCAGGGCAGCGACAGGAAAGGCGAGTATCGCGTATCCATGTGCAATTTCATCCGAATATTGCGTTTGTAGGTGTAGACCGTTTTCCCATGAATGCTCAATTTGCTGGCAATTTTCTGGTTGCTTGCACCCTCCATCCACAGCGTTAACACTTTCTCTTCCTGGCGTGTCAGCAATGGCGTAGCGGCAGGTGCAGGCTCGTTGATTCCCTTTGAAGCTAACGCGGCATTAATTGTTTGCGCCAGTAGCTCAAGCGATGTCGTTTTGGCTAACGATGCCCACAGAGGAAATGTATTCATAAATGCCGATACTTCAGGTTGCTCTTCTGCATGTAGCAAAACAAAAGGCACGGTTTCACTGGCGCTCATCAGAATAGAGAGCTGCTGGATGTCTGACGTAAATCCCTGCAAATCTGCAATCACCAGCGTGGGTTTCCACTGCAGAATATGTTCCCTGGCCAGAAAGAGATTGTTTAGGCCCGTCACCAGTACCGGGGAGGGGAACAGCCCTGAATGATTGATCCACATTTCCAGGCCCATGCGGGTGTAATGACACCGGTCAATCAAAAGAATTTTGAACATTAGGTTTTCACAATCGGCAAAGTGTAGTCGCTTCCTGCATTCAGAAAGTGCCTCAATAATAAAGAAGTCGGATGAGTGATAAATGATGGAATTTCGCTGCGAATTACGTCTATTTCTTGCTTTCAATCGCTTAACTGGGGGCTGAAACAAACAGGTTGAAAAATGAATTCATGCTCTTCACAATAAGCAATTCATCTGTCTTATGGGACGACCCATAAGCACTTCTTTCATCGGGGACGGCCCCAGACTGTTGTTTAAGTTAAGGAGCCTGTATGTCCTGGTTTATTCTTGTTATTGCCGGTTTACTCGAAGTAGTGTGGGCCATTGGCCTGAAATATACTCACGGGTTTACGCGTCTCACGCCGAGCATTATTACCGTTTCTGCCATGATCGTGAGCATTGTGCTGCTCTCATGGGCCATGCGTTCGCTGCCCGTGGGGACGGCGTATGCGGTGTGGACGGGGATTGGTGCGGTAGGGGCAGCCATTACCGGCATTTTACTGCTGGGTGAGTCTGCGAGCCTGGCGCGTATTGCCAGCCTCGCATTAATTGTCGCCGGTATTATTGGACTTAAACTTAGCACCCACTAATGGGGCTGTTCAATCCAGACCAACTGGCTGACATCAAAGCCCTGCCGGATGGCAGAATCCAGTAATCTCTGTTTCATCTCATCTGAAATCGTTGGTGTGCGGGAGAGGATCCACAGGTAGTCACGATTGGGCCCGCACACCAGCGCATGCTGGTAATCCTTATCCAGCGCAATCACGTTATAGCCGCCATAAAAAGGACCGATGAAAGAGACTTTCAACGCTGCGGTGTCAGACGCGCCGGTAAAGTAGGCTTTCCCCGTCACTTTTTGCCACATGTCGCGTTCAGGGTTATAGCCCCGGTTGATAACCTGGATCCCGCCGTCGCTCATCAGGCTGTAGTGGGCCGTCACCTTTTGCAGGGCGCTTTCAAAGCGGTGGTCAAAACGGGCAATTTCATACCAGGTGCCCATGAATTGCCGGGCGTTGAAGGGGCGGACGACGGTCACGCCAGGGGGCGGGGTGGGAGCACTACAGGCAACAACCAGAAATGCAGCGGCAACGGCGGCGATGACGGGCAGGATGCGCATAGGCGTTTCCTTACAGGATTTTTGTTAAGTGTAGAACCTGTCAGGAATTTTGCTCTCCCACCGGCAGGCGGGAGAGCGGGGGGAGAGATCACATAAAGACCACGGCAACCAGGGTGACCACGCTCAGAATGGCCGCCAGTCCGTAGAACACCCATTTCCCGTTAGGGACGTGGATCTTCAGGTCGTGCATGGCGTGATGGATACGGTGCAGACCACACCACAGCGGCAGAACAATCATCAGGAAGATGAATACCCGACCAATAAAGCTGTGGGCAAAGGCCAGTACCCGCTCATAGCTCAGCGCATCGCCAGGGTAGAGCCCCAGCGGCAGCATAATGCCCACCAGCAGAATAATGACCGGCGCGATAATGGCGCACCACATGCCACCTGCCCCAAAGAGTCCCCAGAAGACGGGCTCGTCAGAACGTTTTGGAGTTGGATTAATCACAGTGGTCTCCTTACCAGAACAGGGCTACGCCAAGAATTACCACGGTCACGACCGCAGTTACCGCCCAGAGCCCTTTAATGATTGGCTCTGGCCCCAGTTTTTCGTTTTTGACGATAATATTTGCCGCTTTCGGCGCCAGTTCAAACCAGGTTTTGGTATGCAACAGCGCTGCCGCCAGCACGATGATATTCAGGATCACCACAATCGGATTCTGCAGGAACCCAACGAAGCCGGCCCAGGTTTCCGGACCGTGCTTAAGGGCAAACAGGCCGTACATCAGTTCGATGCTGAACCACACCGCCGGCACTGCCGTGCTTTCACGCAGCATATAGAAGCGATAAAACGGCAGATTTTTCCACCAGGTGGACGGCATTGGCCGTACATAGGCTTTGCGTTTAGTCGTCATCATGCACTCCTTAGCGTGGTTTCAGGGTGGCGATAAGAAAGTCTTTCGAGCTTTCTACTTTGCCCTGTTGGATCGCGGCGGCAGGGTCGACGTGCTTCGGACAGACTTCCGAGCAGTAGCCGACAAAGGTACAGGTCCAGACGCCGTTCTGGCCGTTCAGCTGCGCCATACGTTCTTTCTTACCATGATCGCGGCTGTCTTCGTTATAGCGGTGCGCCAGGGTAATAGCGGCCGGGCCGATAAACTCCGGATTCAGGCCAAACTGCGGGCAGGCGGCATAGCACAGGCCACAGTTGATACAGCCGGAGAACTGGTGATACTTGGCCATCTGCGCCGGGGTCTGCTTGTTCGGCCCCTGATCTGGTGTGCGCGGATTGCCAATGATGTACGGCTTAATGGCTTCCAGGCTTTCGATAAAGTGGGTCATGTCGACCACCAGATCGCGCTCAATCGGGAAGTTAGCCAGAGCTTCGACCTTCATCCCTTTCGGATATTCACGCAGGAAGGTCTTGCAGGCCAGCTTAGGCACCTTGTTGACCATCATCCCGCAGGAGCCGCAAATCGCCATCCGGCAGGACCAGCGGTAGCTCAGGTCCGGCGCCAGGTTGTCTTTGATGTAGCCCAGCGCGTCCAGCAGAGAGGTCTGCTCATCGTAAGGGACTTCATAGAACGTGCTGTGCGGCGCGCTGTCCACTTCCGGGTTGTAGCGCACCACTTCTACTTTCAGAGTTTGCATCTCAGCCATTTGTCGTCTCCTTCTTCTCGGCTGCTTCCGCTTCTGCACCGTAAACGCGTTTCGCTGGTGCCAGCGTGGTGATCTTCACGTCGCTGTAGTCCAGACGGGTAGTGCCGTCTGCGTCGCGATAAGCGAGGGTGTGCTTGAGGAAGTTAACGTCGTCACGCTCCGTACAGCCTTCGTCCAGACGCTGATGTGCGCCGCGCGACTCTTTACGCGCCATGGCGGAGTGCGCCATACATTCGGCAACGTTCAGACCGTGGCCCAGCTCAATGGTGTAGAGCAGATCGGTATTGAAGACGCTGGAGGTGTCCGTCACACGCACGCGCTTGAAGCGCTCCTGCAGCTCAGCCAGCTTGTCGATGGTTTTCTGCATCAGCTCCGGCGTACGGTAAATACCGCAGCCTTCTTCCATGGAAAGCCCCATCTCATCGCGGATCTTCGCCCAGCTCTCACTGCCTTCCTGATTGACCAGATTCTTCAGGCGCTGCTCGATATCGGCAACCTGCGCATCAAGCGCGGCACCGTTAGCGGCACCGGCAGTCGCGGCGCGCGCCATGGCCTGCTCGCCCGCCAGGCGGCCAAACACCACCAGCTCGGCCAGCGAGTTAGATCCCAGGCGGTTAGCGCCATGCAGGCCGACGGAGGAGCATTCGCCCACCGCAAACAGGCCTTTAATACGGGTTTCGCACTGCTGATCGGTTTCGATACCGCCCATGGTGTAGTGCGCGGTTGGACGTACCGGAATTGGATCTTTAACCGGGTCGACGCCGACATAGGCTTTCGACAGTTCACAGATGAACGGCAGACGTTCCAGCAGTTTTTTCTCACCCAGGTGGCGCAGGTCGAGATAGACCACATCGCCGCGTGGCGTAGGGATGGTGTTGCCTTTGCGCCACTCATGCCAGAAGGCCTGAGAGACTTTATCGCGCGGGCCAAGCTCCATATATTTGTTCTTCGGCTCACCCAGCGGCGTTTCCGGGCCCATGCCGTAATCCTGCAGATAGCGATAGCCATCTTTATTGACCAGAATTCCGCCTTCACCGCGGCAACCTTCGGTCATCAGGATCCCGGAGCCCGGCAGGCCGGTCGGGTGATACTGTACAAATTCCATATCGCGCAGCGGAACGCCGTGTTGCAGCGCCATGCCCATCCCGTCGCCGGTCACGATGCCGCCGTTGGTGTTGTAGCGGTAAACGCGGCCGGCACCACCGGTCGCCATCACCACGGCATTGGCGCGGATCTGAACCAGCGTGCCTTCCATCATGTTCATCGCCACCAGGCCGCGGGCCTGGCCGTCGTCAACCAGAATGTCGAGGACGAAATGTTCGTCGAAGCGTTGGATCTGGGGGAACTGCAGTGAGGTCTGGAACAGGGTGTGAAGCATATGGAAGCCGGTCTTATCGGCGGCAAACCAGGTACGCTCAATTTTCATGCCGCCGAAGCGACGCACGTTGACGCTGCCGTCATCACGGCGGCTCCACGGACAGCCCCACTGCTCCAGTTGGGTCATCTCCGTCGGGCAATGATGTACGAAATAATCAACGACATCCTGTTCGCAAAGCCAGTCGCCACCGGCTACGGTGTCGTGAAAGTGATATTCAAAGCTGTCATGATCCTGCGCGACTGCGGCGGACCCCCCCCTCTGCGGCGACCGTGTGGCTGCGCATTGGATAGACTTTTGAAATCAGGGCAATTTTAGCGGTTGGGTTAGCCTGGGCTGCAGCAATTGCTGCGCGTAATCCCGCTCCGCCAGCGCCAATAATGGCAAGATCGGCTTGAAAGGTATGCACGACATTCCTCCAGATTTTTGATATTTCGCATCTCACCTACCTTAAGGTAGTGCACGGCCCGGGAGGGCAAATGCGAAAGCGATTCCACTGCTCCTTTATGGGTAACGCAGTATAGCCGTAGGAAAGGAAGGGAAATTTGACGTGTTCGATTTTTTTGCGGTTCTTTCCTTCGATTTATCATTCCAATTGATGAATCACGTCACGAAATTATTGGAAGTTATAAAAACCCCAAAATTGACTGTGCAAAATTTGTCTCTGCCATGGGTTACGAGTAGACTTCGTCCCCTTGTCTGAAATCGGAGAAATTCTCATGAGCGAAACGGCCACCTGGCAGCCGAGCGCATCCATCCCCAATCTGTTAAAACGCGCAGCAATTATGGCGGAGATTCGCCGCTTCTTTGCCGACCGCGGTGTGCTGGAGGTGGAAACGCCCTGCATGAGCCAGGCGACGGTAACGGATATTCATCTGGTGCCGTTTGAAACCCGTTTTGTTGGCCCTGGTCACTCCCAGGGAATGAATCTCTACCTGATGACCAGCCCGGAATACCACATGAAGCGCCTGTTGGCGGCGGGATGTGGGCCGGTGTATCAGCTGTGCCGCAGTTTCCGCAATGAAGAGATGGGGCGTCATCACAACCCGGAATTCACCATGCTGGAGTGGTACCGCCCGCACTATGATATGTATCGCCTGATGAATGAGGTGGACGATCTGCTGCAGCAGGTGCTGGAGTGCCCGGAAGCCGAAACTCTCTCTTATCAGCAGGCTTTCCAGCGCCATCTGGAGATTGATCCGCTCTCGGCGGACAAAACCCAGCTGCGCGAAGCGGCGGCAAAACTGGATCTCAGCAACGTTGCCGATACAGAAGAAGATCGCGACACGCTGCTGCAGCTGCTCTTTACCTTTGGCGTTGAGCCGCAGATTGGCAAAGATCGCCCGACCTTTGTCTATCACTTCCCGGCAAGCCAGGCGTCACTGGCGCAGATCAGCACCGAAGATCACCGCGTGGCGGAGCGTTTCGAGGTTTACTTTAAAGGTATTGAGCTGGCGAATGGTTTCCACGAACTGACCGACGCCCGCGAACAGCAGCAGCGTTTCGATCAGGACAACCGCAAGCGTGCCGCACGCGGCCTGCCGCAGCAGCCTATCGACCACAATCTGCTGGGCGCGTTAAAAGCCGGTTTGCCGGACTGCTCCGGCGTGGCGCTGGGTGTCGATCGTCTGGTGATGCTGGCGCTGGGCGCCGAACAGCTGGGTGATGTGATTGCGTTTACCGTAGATCGCGCTTAAGCGTTTGCCGGGTGGCGCTGCGCTTACCCGGCCTACTAAATCGTAGGCCTGTGCAAGCGAAGCGCCGCCGGGCACGCAGACTTACAAACTCCCCGCCGGGCGCTTCTTCGCCGCCGACGTTAAGGTTCTTCCCGTCTTACGCCCGTCCAGACTTTCCAGACGCATCTGGAACGGTGGGAACGGCAGGTCGATACCGTGTTCACGGAAGCCCGCCAGAATCAGCTGGTGGATCTCATGGCGCAGCGGCATACGATGACCCATCTCGGCCGCGTAAATACGCAGCTCGAAAATCTGGATCCCCTGCTGTAAATCCACCAGGAACACTTCCGGCTCTGGTGTGCTGATCACCAGCGAGCAGCGCTCGGCCGCCGTATAGAGGATCTGCGTCACCTCTTCGCTGTTGGCATCCGACGGGGCCGGTACGGTCAGCACCACACGCGTCACGGAGTCCGACAGCGACCAGTTAATAAACTGCTCAGTGATAAACGCCTTGTTGGGGACGATGATCTCTTTACGATCCCAGTCGCTGATGGTGGTGGCACGGGTGTTGATCTTCGTAATGCTGCCGGTCAGATCGCGGATCGTCACGGTATCACCAATACGGATCGGCTTTTCAAACAGGATGATCAGGCCAGAGATAAAGTTGGCAAAGATCTCCTGTAAACCAAACCCGAGCCCGACCCCGAGTGCTGCCACCAGCCACTGCAGTTTCGACCACTCAATGCCGATCATCGAGAAGCCGACCAGCCCGCCAAACAGCATCAGCAGGTATTTGGTGATGGTGGTGATGGCATATCCGGTGCCAGGGGTTAAATCCAGATGCTGCAACAGGGCAAGCTCCAGCAGCGCCGGGAAGTTACGGATCAGCTGGGTGGTGATGATGAACACCAGAATGGCGATCAGCACCGCCCCGAGCGTGATCGGCTCCAGGCTCTCCACCCCCCTGCACCGTCGAGGTCACATCCCAGAGGGTGATGTTTTCCAGGAAGCCAAACGCCGAATGAATTTCCGACCACAGCACAATCACGGACAGCAGGGCGATCAGCATCAGAATGGAACGGACCAGGCGCAGGGACTGGGTACTGATGGCATCCAGATCCAGCTCCGTTTCATCGACGTCCACCACCCCTTCGGTGCTGAGCATGTGGGCGGGCTCTTCTTCACCGCGCGCGCGCTGAGCGAGGATTTCGGCCCGGCGGTTTTTCGCCCGGTCGAAGGCCAGACGACGCCGCTGAATTAGCATCCAGCGGCGGATAACGTGGTAGACCACCAGCAGCAGGAACCAGATCGCCACCGAGGTTTCAAGACGCGCCAGCAGCGCCTGGGCGGTGGCCAGATAGCCAACGGCTGCCGCCAGAATCGCCGCCAGCGGGGCGCTAAGCAGCAAGTTCCACAGCATATGGTTGACCATGTTGTCGCCGCTGCCCTCTTTGTCGAGATAGAGCGGGATCCCGGCTTTTTTCAGGCTCAGCGTCACCACCGCCAGCGCACCGCAAATCAGGATAAAGCACAGACGACCGAGCGAGCCGGAAAACTCCCGATCGTTCAGGTTATCAAACATGATCAGGGCCATGATCAGCGGCACGATAAGCCCGATGCTCATCAGGTAGTAGCGCATTGCCCGCGCCACGCGATTGCGCGGCCAGCCAAAGTGGGCGACAAACAGGCCATTCGGACGGGCGAAGGTGGCGCAGATCATCACCACCCACAGCAGCGGCACGGTGGCCGTCACCCCGGCGCCGATGGCCACCGCCAGCGGATAAGGCCAGGCCTCGCGCAGGCCATAGCCGAGGGTCATCCACAGCACCGGCAGCGGGGAGGCGACCAGAATCGACCAGAAGACCGTGCGCAGCGTGAGCCAGAAATGGTCCTGTGTCACCTTACCGACGCGCGCGCTGGAGCGGTCGAGGAAGCGGGTGAAGTGACGGCGGGAGTAAATACTGAACCCGACCAGAATCAGCGCCCCCAGCAGCGGGAAAATCGTCTCCTTGCTGGTGAGCATCATCACGCTGGCTTTGCCGAGCTGGCTGAAAGTATCCAGCGAAATCAGACGCCGCAGATCCTGAACAATATCAATCGGCCAGGAGAAGGAGATCGGCCGCACGTCCGAGGTCCAGAACAGGTAGCGGTGCGTGGCCTCGTTAACCTCTTTTAACGCATCTTCCAACTGGCTGTTGGAGACCTTGAGTTTGGTCAGCTCGAGCAGCAGCGTATCGCCACCCTGGAGCAGGGAGTTCAGCAGCTCGCGTTGCGTTCTTAACTGGGCTTCGAGGATCCGGTTCTGCTCGGCGGTCAGCGGCTTGCCGTCCGGCTGGTGGATCTGGCGCAGCTGGGGCTGCTTATTGAGCAGATCTTCAAAGCGCAGACGCTGCACACGCAGCTGCGCCATTTCGGTATCAAGCTGCTGCGGTTTCGGCATTTCTGGCAGGCGGGCAACCTGGGCACGCAGGGCTTCACCCAGCAGGTTCGACGAACCCAGCCACTGCGACTGCTCGCGCAGCGTATTCAGTGCCTGACGCACCTGTAGGGTTTGATTGGTGGCCTGACGTTGCTGGGAGGCCACCAGATCCATACGCTGGGCCTGCTGGTTGAGGGCAGCAGAAAGCTCACGGTTGACCTTAAACTGCTCGACGATCCCGGTAGGCAGGTTCTCGCTGTTCTCTGCCAGCAGTTCTGTGCTCTCCAGCGCCCGCTCGGCTTCACGCTGGCGCTGGCTGTTGAGCTGATTGCGCAGCGCCTGAAGATAAGCATCGAGCTGCTCGCCCTGTTTTTTCGCCAGCTCAGAGCGCATCCGCGCCAGCTCCTGGCGATTGTTGGCCGAGAGCTGGGCCAGCTCCAGCTCATCCACCAGGGCTTTTAATCTGGCCGATTCTGCCTGTATACCCAGATTTTGTGCCTGGCTGAGGGCGGTATTGCCGGTTTGCGAACCGGCCCGGCGTTCAACCTCATTGAGCTGACGGCGGGCATCGGTTTGCTGCTGAGGCAGCTGGTTGAGGGAGTCAGCGATATCGCGGGCGCGCTCCTGCTCCTGCTGCGCCTGGCGGGTTTTTTCCAGCAACTGGCTGCTGACCTGCAGGATCTCCTGATTGAGGGTGTCAGAGGTCATGCCCGCAGGCACCTGGCGCGGCTCTTCACGCAGATCGCTCAGCTGCGCGCGCAGGGTTTGTGACAGTTTGGGGAAGTTATCGATGACCTGCTGATACTGCGTGGCACGCTCGAGGGAGCCTTTACGCTCCTCAAGCGCGTTAAGCGCAGCCTCGAGCGCCTCAACGGTTTCCGGCTGGGCGGGCTTTGCCGCCTTCGCCTGCTCCAGTTCCTGTGAGATTTGTTTGCTGTCGGGGGCCGTCGCTGCGTACGCCCCCGTACTGAGGCACCAGGCCATCAGCAAAGTGATAATCAGGCGCACGTCAGTTTACCTTTGCTTAGCTTTCGTCTTTTTTGTCATCAACCAGTGGGCTGGCGTCGAGCTCGGCAGTGATCTCTTCTGCAGTCAGCGGGGCAGGCTCTGCGTCCGTTGTCACGAAGGGCTCTGTCGACACCGCCAGCGGCTGGCCGAGTTTGGTCACGGACAGGCTTTCGAGCTGCTCAACCAGCTGCACTTTACCCGGGGCAAACAGGTTGATGACAGTCGATCCGAGCTTGAAGCGGCCCATCTCCTGACCCTTCAGCAGCGCCACTGAGCCTTCGCTTTCACCCGCAGGCCAGGTCCAGCGTTTGATTACGCCTTCGCGCGGCGGCGTAATGGTGCCGGCCCAGACGGTCTCAATGCTGCCGACAATGGTGGCACCCACCAGAATCTGCGCCATCGGGCCAAACTCGGTGTCGAACAGGCAGATAACGCGCTCGTTACGGGCGAAAAGGTTCGGTACGTTTTGCGCGGTCAGGTGATTTACCGAGAACAGATCGCCCGGCACGTAGATCATCTCCCGCAGAATGCCGTTGCACGGCATATGTACGCGGTGATAGTCGCGCGGCGACAGGTAGGTGGTGGCAAAAGAACCATTGCGGAACAGATCCGCCATCAGGTAGTTACCGGCCAGCAGGGCTTCCAGGCTGTAGTTGTGGCCTTTGGCCTGCAGGATCTTGTCGTTTTCGATCGCGCCAAGCTGGCTAATCACGCCGTCAGCAGGCATCACCAGCACGTTCGGGTCGGTATTCAGCGGACGCACTTCATCGCGCAGTGAACGGACAAAGAAATCGTTGAAGGTGCGGTAGCTGGCGGTATCCGGCTTCTGCGCTTCCTGCATATCGACCTTGTAGTATTTCACGAACAGATCGATCACCAGCTTGGTCAGCCAGCCCGCTCGTTTGCTCGCGCCCCAGCCCGCCAGGCGAGTGAGCCACAGTTTTGGCAGAATGTATTGAAGCGAAAGTTTAAATGAGTTTAACAAGGTAGCCTCCAGGCCATTGTTTTTGTCGTTCCTGATCCGGCTGTCAGACAGCCGGAACCTGAAAAAAGGGGGACGATTTTAGCGACGCTTAGCTTAGTTGTCAGTCATCAGATTCAGAAAAGCTTTTACGCGTTTTTACCTGCGCCATGCTTTCAAGAATATGGTGATAGTTCGCAAAACGGGTTTCCGCAATTTCACCGTTTTCGACCGCGGCACGAATGGCGCAGCCAGGGTCGTTATCGTGCTTACAGTCGCGGTATTTACACGCGCCTAAATAGTCGAGGAATTCGACAAAGCCGTTAAAGATTTGGTCGGGTTCGAGATGCCACAGGCCAAATTCACGCACCCCCGGGGAGTCGATCACATCGCCGCCGTGCGGGAAGTGATACAGGCGCGAAGCGGTGGTGGTGTGCTGACCGAGACCGGAGTTATCAGAGACGTCGTTGGTCAGGATCTCCTGCGGCAGACCGAGCAGGTTGTTCAGCAGGCTGGATTTACCCACCCCGGACTGACCGGCAAAAATACTGATGCGATCGGTCAATGCCTCTTCGAGCGGCTTCAGGCCATTCTGCGTCCGGCTCGAGACCATCAGTACGCGATAGCCAATCTTGCGATAGATATCCATCTGCTCATTAACAAAGTCCATGCCTTCGCCGTCGAGCAGGTCAATCTTGTTCAGGACAATCAGCGGTTCAACCTGCAGGGTTTCGCAGGCGACGAGATAGCGGTCAATAATGTTCAGCGACAGTTCGGGCAGGATCGCTGAGACAATCACGATCTGATCGATATTGGCGGCAATAGGTTTTACGCCGTCGTAGAAGTCGGGGCGCGTCAGAACCGACGTGCGCTCATGCACGGCTTCTACGATACCTTTCACCGTCACACCTTCTGCTGCGGCTTTACCCGGACGCCATACCACGCGATCGCCGGTCACCAGCGAGCGGATTGTGCGGCGGATATTACAGCGGTGAACGTCGCCATCGCCTGATTCCACGTCGGCATGCATACCGAAGCGGCTAATCACGATGCCTTCCGCGGGCTCGCCAAACAGGTTGTCGTCGTAATCGACCTTCTCCGAAGTGGTTTTAAGACGGCGCTGGTGATTGGCTTTCACGCGGCGCTGCTGCCCTTTGGAGAGTTTATTTTTACTCAATCGTGCTGGCTCCTGGTCGCCCATATTGGGCAAAACCTCTATGATACACACTAATTAATACTAGTTAACCTGCCACGGCCGGTTATGCGAGAAGGGTGGAAAATAACATGAGTGCAGATGAAAACAATCTGATTTGGATCGATCTGGAGATGACCGGACTGGATCCCGAGCGCGATCGCATTATTGAGATCGCCACGCTGGTGACCGACGCGCACCTGAATGTGCTGGCGGAAGGGCCAACGATTGCCGTGCACCAGTCCGATGCGCAGCTGGCGCTGATGGACGACTGGAACGTGCGCACCCACACCGGCAGCGGGCTGGTGGATCGCGTTAAAGCCAGTCAGCTTGGCGATCGTGAAGCCGAACTGGCCACGATTGAGTTCCTCAGGCAGTGGGTGCCGCAGGGCAAGTCACCGATCTGCGGCAACAGCATCGGCCAGGATCGCCGCTTCCTGTTTAAGTACATGCCGGAGCTGGAAGCGTATTTCCACTACCGTTACCTTGATGTCAGCACCCTGAAAGAGCTGGCCCGTCGCTGGAAACCGGAAATACTGGATGGCTTTAAGAAGCAGGGCACTCATCAGGCCATGGACGATATCCGCGAGTCGGTGGCGGAACTGGCTTACTACCGCGAACATTTTATTAAATTATAAGCGGCAGGCCCGGCGGGGCAGCACTTGCCGGGTCTAAACTGTTAAAACGATTTAAAAATGCGCAATGTGACGAATATTGCAGCACTTGAACTAAATTTATAAAAAAACGCTTTTGGGGGGGGTTGCAGCAGAAAGGATTTCTCGTATAATGCGCCTCCCGTAACGACAGAGAATTCATCGTTACGACAGCACAGATTTTGCGGGAATAGCTCAGTTGGTAGAGCACGACCTTGCCAAGGTCGGGGTCGCGAGTTCGAGTCTCGTTTCCCGCTCCAAATCTTTCGCTGCGCAGTAAGACCACCCAAGCGGGAATAGCTCAGTTGGTAGAGCACGACCTTGCCAAGGTCGGGGTCGCGAGTTCGAGTCTCGTTTCCCGCTCCAAAATTTGAAAGGTATCGCAAGATACGCACCACCAAAATCGCAGGATTTCAGGTTGCAACAAAGCGGCTTGAAAGACGAAGATTAAGCGGGAATAGCTCAGTTGGTAGAGCACGACCTTGCCAAGGTCGGGGTCGCGAGTTCGAGTCTCGTTTCCCGCTCCAAATTTTTTCTCCTCCTCCAGATATCCACCGCGGAAAGCCCCGCCGGGGATGATTTGTTTCATTTCTGACAAACTCTTCTTAACAGACTTATCCACAGCTTTGTCTTTTTTCAGCGAATAGCCAAATACTTCGCCTGATGAATAGTAACTTTATAATTTGTTGAAAATAATAAAGAAAATTTCATTTCAAAATGTTAAGCCGATCACTTGACCTGTAGCCGGGCCCGGACTAACTCTGGCTTTTAAATTTTATTCACAGCCTGTGGAAACATCATGCATCCCGCGGCAGCCCTTTTTCCACCACCCGTACCAGCCTGATTTTCTGCGGTAATTGCACCTCGACGACGCAGGCATTTCGCTTGGCGATTTGCTGCGCAACCGCCCACTCTATGTGTTCATCAAGAAGTGGGTGCTCACCTCGGCGACTTTCCAGGGCCTGAATATTGGCTTCGTCCCAGGGGGCATTTCCCAGCGCGACCGCGACATTTCGCAGCCAGCGCAGATGCCCGATGCGGCGAATCGCCGATCCCTCCGTTACCTTCAGAAACCAGGCTTCGCTCCAGGCAAACAGCTCGATGAGCGGCGGCGCGTGCAGGGCCTTACGCGGGCTGAAGTCGTCCTCCTCCGTTAACTGCGAATAACGGTTCCACGGGCAGATCAGCTGACAATCATCGCAGCCATAAATGCGATTGCCGATTAACGGCCGAAACTCTTCCGGGATCGCCCCTTCAAGTTCTATGGTCAGGTAGGAGATGCAGCGTCGGGCATCGACGGTGTAAGGCTCAACGATGGCCCCGGTAGGGCAGATAGTCATGCAGGCCACACAGCGCCCGCAGCCGTCCTCGACCGGCTTATCCACCGGCAGGGGAAGATCAATCAGCAGTTCACCGAGGAAGAAGAAGGAGCCGGCGTCACGGCTGAGGATAAGTGAGTGCTTACCTGTCCAGCCAAGCCCCGCTTTTTCAGCCAGCGGGCGCTCAAGTACAGGCGCGGAATCGACAAAGGGTCTAAAATTCAGCGTGGCGCACTGCTGCTGGATCATTTCCCCGAGCTTTTTGAGCCGGTTACGCAACAGTTTGTGGTAATCACGCCCCAGGGCATAACGGCTGACGTATCCCAGCGTGGGGTCTTTCAGCGTACTGGCAAAGGCGGCCCGGGCGGGAAGGTAGTTCATACGTACGCTGATCACGCGCAGGGTCCCTGGCAACAGTTCATGCGGACGGGCGCGCATCATGCCGTGACGCGCCATCCACTCCATCTCGCCGTGGTATTGATTATCCAGCCATGCCTGGAGCTTAGGCTCGCTGGCAGAGAGATCGGTATCGGTGATACCCACGTGTTGAAAACCAAGCTCAGCGCCCCACTGTTTAATGTTTTGCGCTAACTGATTGAGATCGAGGGGCTGTGACATGACGGACCATACTGTGAAGAAAAACCCCGCAAGTATACCACACTCTGTCTGGCCAGCGGAGGCGCTACGTCGCCTCGAAAAAGAGGCGGCAGACAGCATTGGCATGACGCTTTATGAGCTGATGCAGCGCGCGGGCGAGGCGGCTTTTGCCGTTGCCCGCACAGCGTATCCGCAGGCCAGACACTGGCTGATCCTGTGCGGCCATGGCAACAACGGCGGCGATGGCTATGTGGTTGCCCGACTGGCGCTTGCCGCCGGTATAACCGTGACGTTGCTGGCGCTGGAGAGCGAAAAACCGCTTCCCGAAGAGGCGACAAAAGCGCGGGAAACCTGGCTGGAGGCGGCGGGGGTTATCCATGCCGCAAATACAGTCTGGCCCGAAGGCGTCGATCTGATTATTGACGGCCTGCTGGGCACCGGTTTACGCAGCGCACCACGCAATCAGATTGCCAGATTAATCACGCACGCCAACCAGCATCCGGCTCCCGTCGTTGCGCTGGATATCCCCTCCGGGCTGAACGCACAGACGGGCACCACGCCCGGCGAAGTCATCCACGCTGACCATACGGTGACCTTTATCGCTCTTAAACCCGGCCTGCTGACCGGGAAAGCGCGGGATGTGGTTGGCGTGTTGCACCATAACGCCCTCGGCCTGGAGGGCTGGCTCGCCGGGCAGGAGACGACAATCAGCCGCTTTGATGCCGCGCAACTGGCTCACTGGCTCCCTCCGCGTCGGCCCACCTCCCATAAGGGCGATCACGGCCGGCTGGTGATTATCGGCGGCGACCACGGCACCGCGGGCGCTATCCGCATGACCGGCGAAGCGGCGCTGCGGACGGGTGCCGGGCTGGTGCGCGTCCTGACCCGCCGCGAAAATATTGCCCCGATCGTGACCGCCCGGCCTGAGCTGATGGTGCACGAACTGACGGCCGAGGCGCTGGACGAGAGCCTGCAGTGGGCCGAGGTGGTGGTGATTGGTCCCGGCCTGGGTCAGGAGCCGTGGGGGAAAGAGGCGCTACGGAAGGTGGAGAATTTTCGCCATGCCATGCTGTGGGACGCTGACGCGCTGAACCTTCTGGCAATCAACCCGGATAAACGTCACAATCGCATCCTGACGCCGCACCCTGGCGAGGCCGCGCGCCTGCTTAACTGCAGCGTTGCAGAAATTGAAAGCGATCGCTTACATTCTGCCCAGCGTCTGGTAAAACGTTACGGTGGTGTGGTGGTGCTGAAAGGCGCTGGCACCGTCGTCGCCAGTGAAAGCGGGCTGGCAGGCATCATTGATGCAGGTAATGCTGGCATGGCGAGCGGCGGCATGGGCGATGTGCTTTCCGGTATTATCGGGGCGTTGCTCGGACAGAAACTGGCGCTTTATGATGCCGCCTGCGCAGGCTGCGTCGCCCATGGTGCAGCCGCCGACGGGCTGGCTGACCAGTACGGCACGCGCGGCATGCTGGCAACCGATCTTTTTGACACGCTGCGGCGTGTTGTTAACCCGGAAATAATTGACGTAGAAAATGATTAATCGAGTGATCCCTTTACCCGACGAACAGGCAACTTTAGATCTTGGCCAGCGCGTGGCGCAGGCCTGCGAGGGCGCAACCGTCATTTATCTGTATGGCGACCTTGGCGCGGGTAAGACCACCTTTAGCCGGGGCTTCTTACAGGCGCTGGGACATCAGGGAAACGTGAAAAGCCCGACCTATACCCTGGTTGAGCCCTACACCCTCGACAACCTGATGGTGTACCACTTCGATCTCTATCGCCTTGCCGATCCTGAAGAGCTGGAATTTATGGGGATCCGTGACTATTTCGCCAACGATGCCATCTGCCTCGTAGAGTGGCCGCAGCAGGGAACAGGCGTCTTGCCTGATCCGGATGTTGAAATTCACCTGGAGTATCAGGCGCAAGGGCGTGAAGCCCGCGTCACTGCTGTCTCCGAATCAGGTAACGCCATACTGGCCCGGTTAGCCGGTTAAAAGAAGAGATAACGGGATGATTAATCGCGTTAAGAGTTGGTTGATGGCTGCAACGGTGCTGTTTTGTGCGCAGGCCGGGGCGGCAACCTTGTCCGATATTCAGGTATCCAACGGCGACAATCAGGCCAGGATCACCTTCAGCTTTATGGGCGATCCTGAGTATGCGTTTTCGCAGGACGATAAACGCAGCGTCGCGCTGGATATTAAACAGACCGGTGTCATTAAAGGACTGCCGCTCCAGTTCAGCGGCAACAACCTGGTGCACAGCATTCGTTCCGGCACGCCGAAAGACGATCAGTCCCTGCGCCTGGTGGTCGATTTAACACAGAACGGCAAGACCCGGGCGGTGAAGCAGCAGAACGGCGCGAACTATATGGTGATCTTTACCATCAACGCTGATGCACCGCCGCCGCCTCCGCCACCGCCGGTGGTGGTGAAGCGGGTGGAAGCGCCTGTTGTGGCACAGCGCCCTTCAGAGCCGGCCCGCAATCCGTTTAAATCCGGCAGCGATCGTATTACCAGCGTCACCAGCAGCAACACGGTGACCCGTCCGGCGGCACAGGCGCGCCAGGTCAACGGCGATAAAGTCATTATTGCGATTGATGCCGGACACGGTGGCGATGATCCGGGCGCTATCGGGCCGGGCGGGACGCGTGAGAAGAACGTGACCATCGCCATTGCCCGTAAGCTGCGGACGTTGCTGAATGACGACCCGATGTTTAAAGGCGTCCTGACCCGCGACGGCGATTATTTTATCTCGGTCATGGGCCGTTCTGACGTGGCGCGTCAGCAGAACGCTAATTTCCTCGTCTCTGTGCATGCCGATGCGGCTCCCAACCGCAACGCGACGGGGGCATCCGTATGGGTGCTTTCCAACCGTCGTGCTAACAGCGAAATGGCAAACTGGCTTGAGGAACATGAAAAACAATCCGAGCTGTTAGGCGGGGCAGGTGATGTGCTGGCAAACAGCCAGTCGGATCCCTACCTGAGCCAGGCGGTACTGGATTTACAGTTCGGCCATTCTCAGCGCGTCGGGTATGATGTGGCGACTAATGTCCTGAATCAGCTGCAAAGTGTCGGTTCCCTGCACAAGCGCCGCCCGGAACATGCCAGCCTGGGCGTTCTGCGCTCGCCGGATATCCCGTCCATCCTGGTGGAAACGGGCTTTATCAGTAATAACGGCGAAGAGCGTCTGCTGGGCAGCGACAGCTACCAGCAGCAGATTGCCGAAGCAATTTACAAAGGCCTGCGTAACTATTTTGATACGCATCCGCTCCAGTCTGCACCGCAGGGTGGCGCGGGGCAGACCGCCAGCGCCGTTTTACCGGGCGAGTCGACCTCGACCAACTAAGGAGATTTCATGCCGATTCAGGTTCTGCCGCCGCAGCTTGCGAACCAAATCGCCGCCGGTGAGGTGGTAGAACGCCCTGCGTCGGTAGTGAAAGAGCTGGTGGAAAACAGTCTCGATGCGGGCGCGACCCGCATCGACATTGATATTGAACGCGGCGGTGCGAAGCTCATTCGGATCCGCGATAACGGCTGCGGCATCAAAAAAGAGGAGCTGGCGCTGGCGCTGGCCCGTCACGCGACCAGCAAAATCGCCTCCCTCGACGATCTCGAAGCCATTATCAGCCTCGGTTTTCGCGGCGAAGCGCTGGCCAGCATCAGCTCCGTCTCCCGCTTAACGCTCACCTCCCGCACCGCAGAACAGCCGGAAGCCTGGCAGGCTTATGCCGAAGGCCGGGATATGGACGTGACGGTGAAACCTGCCGCGCATCCGGTGGGCACCACGCTGGAAGTGCTGGATCTCTTCTACAACACCCCTGCGCGGCGCAAATTTATGCGCACCGAGAAAACCGAATTCGGCCATATCGACGAGATTATTCGCCGCATCGCGCTGGCGCGTTTCGATGTCACCATCAACCTGAGCCATAACGGCAAGATGATGCGCCAGTATCGCGCCGTGGCGCAGGGTGGACAGAAAGAGCGCCGGCTGGGTGCCATCTGCGGTACGCCGTTTCTGGAACAGGCGCTGGCCATTGAGTGGCAGCACGGCGATCTGATCCTGCGCGGCTGGGTGGCGGACCCCAAAGCAAGCAGTGCAGCGTTTGCGGAGATCCAGTATTGCTACGTCAACGGGCGCATGATGCGTGACCGCCTGATCAACCATGCCATCCGACAGGCGTGCGAGGATAAACTCGGTGCCGGGGAGCAGCCCGCTTTTGTGTTGTATCTGGAGATCGACCCGCATCAGGTGGATGTGAATGTCCATCCGGCGAAGCATGAAGTGCGTTTTCATCAGTCGCGGCTGGTGCATGATTTCATCTACCAGGGCGTGCTGAGCGTATTGCAGCAGCAGGCCGAGCCAACCCTGCCGCTGAGCGACGTGGAGCCTGCGCCGCGTCCGATCCCGGAAAACCGCGTTGCGGCGGGCAGAAACCAGTTTGCTGAACCGGCAGTCGCCCGTGAACCGGCGGCGCCGCGCTTTGCCTCCGGCGGCACAACTTCTCGTGCATCGGGTGCCAGCTATCCCCATGCCCAGCCGGGCTATCAAAAACAGGCGGGCGCGGTCTATCGCACGCTGCTGGATACCCCAGCCCAGGCCCCGGTACAGAAAACAGAAGAGGTTGCGCCTGCGACCTCTGGATTGGTGGGACATAGCCAGAGTTTTGGCCGGGTGCTGACCATCGTAGCGCCGGATGCGGCCCTGCTGGAGCGTGATGGCCAGCTGGCGCTGCTATCCCTACCAGTGGCCGAACGCTGGTTGAAACAGGCGCAGCTTGCGCCCGGTCCGCATCAGGCCTGCGCCCAGCCGCTGTTGATCCCGGTGCGGATAAAAATCTCGCCGCAGGAGACGCAGGTTATCCAGCGCTATCAAAAGGCGCTGGCTGAAATGGGCATCGAAGTAGTGACCGAAGCGCACCATGTCACGCTTCGGGCGGTGCCTTTACCCTTACGCCAACAAAATTTACAAAACTTGATTCCTGAACTGATAGGCTACCTGGCGCAACAAACGACGTTTGATGCCGCCAACACCGCGCAGTGGATCGCCCGCCAGCTGGCCAGCGAACATTCGGCGTGGAGTATGGCGCAGGCGATCACGGTGCTGGCGGAGGTCGAACGCCTCTGTCCGCAGCTTGTGAAAGCACCGCCGGGTGGTTTGTTGCAACCTGTAGATCTACATTCGGCGATGAACGCCCTGAAAAATGAGTGACTTGAGTAATACCAGCCTGCCTAAGGCGATATTTTTGATGGGGCCAACGGCCTCCGGTAAAACCGCGTTAGCCATTGAGTTACGTAAAGTTTTGCCAGTAGAGTTGATTAGCGTTGATTCCGCCCTTATTTATCAGGGGATGGATATTGGTACGGCAAAGCCTAACGCGGATGAATTACGCGCGGCACCGCACCGATTACTGGATATTCTCGACCCGGCACAGGCTTACTCAGCGGCAGATTTTCGTCGCGATGCGCTGGCAGAGATGGCAGAGATCACTGCAGCAGGGCGTATTCCCCTGTTAGTGGGTGGAACAATGCTCTATTTCAAGGCCTTACTGGAAGGGTTATCGCCGTTGCCATCGGCGGACCCGGCGGTAAGAGCAAAAATTGAGCAACAGGCGGCAGAGCAGGGATGGGGTGCGCTGCACGAGCAACTGGCTGAAATCGATCCTGTTGCCGCAGCACGTATTCATCCAAATGATCCGCAAAGGCTTTCCCGGGCACTGGAAGTTTTTTTCATTTCGGGTAAAACTTTAACGGAACTGACGCAAACGTCAGGAGAGGCTCTGCCGTATCAGGTGCATCAGTTCGCCATCGCCCCGGCGAGCCGTGAACTGCTCCATCAGCGAATTGAGCAGCGTTTTCATCAGATGTTAGCTTCAGATTTTGAAGCAGAAGTGCGGGCGCTATTTGCCCGTGGAGATTTGCATACGGATATGCCTTCCATTCGTTGTGTGGGTTATCGCCAGATGTGGTCATACATTGAAGGTGAGATTTCACATGATGAAATGGTTTATCGAGGTATTTGCGCCACGAGACAGTTGGCGAAGCGCCAGATAACCTGGTTGCGCGGTTGGGATGGTGTTCACTGGTTAGACAGTGAAAAGCCACAACAGGCGTTACATGATGTATTACAGGTTGTTGGTGATATCGCAGACTGAATGTGTACAATTAAGCCGTATCGTGCGCAATTTTTCAGAATCGCAAGGTTCTAAGTACAAAACAAGCATATAAGGAAAAGATAGAATGGCTAAGGGGCAATCTTTACAAGATCCGTTCTTGAACGCACTGCGTCGTGAACGTGTTCCAGTTTCTATTTATTTGGTGAATGGTATTAAGCTGCAAGGTCAAATTGAGTCCTTCGATCAGTTCGTGATCCTGTTGAAAAACACGGTCAGCCAGATGGTCTACAAGCACGCGATTTCTACTGTTGTTCCGTCTCGCCCGGTATCTCATCACAGCAATAACGCTGGCGGCGGGTCCAGTAACTACCATCATGGCAGCAACGCGCAGGGTTCTTCTGCGCCTGCGCAGGACAGTGAAGAAACCGAATAAGGTTACTGGCTGTTATTTCCATATCGGGGAGCCAGGTTTCTGCGTTCCCCGCTGATCTTTTTTGAGAGGTTTACGCTTGTTTGACCGTTATGATGCCGGTGAGCAGGCGGTGCTGGTACACATCTATTTTTCGCAAGACAAAGATATGGAAGATCTCCAGGAGTTTGAAGCTCTGGTCTCTTCCGCCGGTGTCGAAGCAATGCAGGTGATTACCGGTAGCCGTAAAGCGCCGCACCCAAAGTATTTTGTTGGTGAAGGTAAAGCAGTAGAGATTGCGGATGCCGTTAAAGCGACCGGCGCATCGGTCGTGCTTTTTGATCACGCCCTGACACCGGCCCAGGAACGCAACCTGGAACGTCTGTGTGAATGCCGTGTTATCGATCGGACGGGTTTGATTTTAGACATTTTTGCTCAACGTGCACGTACCCATGAAGGGAAACTGCAGGTTGAGCTGGCGCAGTTGCGCCATCTGGCGACGCGCCTGGTGCGTGGCTGGACACACCTTGAAAGACAGAAAGGCGGGATTGGTTTGCGCGGCCCGGGTGAAACCCAGCTCGAAACCGACCGTCGCTTGCTGCGTGGCCGTATAACCCAGATCCTCTCTCGGCTGGAAAAAGTTGAGAAGCAACGTGAGCAGGGGCGCCGCTCCCGCCAGAAAGCAGACATCCCGACGGTGTCGCTTGTCGGTTATACCAACGCCGGTAAATCCACCCTGTTTAACCAGATAACTGAGGCCCAGGTGTATGCCGCAGACCAGCTGTTTGCGACCCTGGATCCGACGCTGCGCCGCATTGATGTGACGGACGTCGGTGAGACCGTGCTGGCGGATACCGTTGGGTTTATCCGTCATCTGCCGCACGATCTGGTGGCCGCGTTTAAAGCCACCCTGCAGGAGACCCGTCAGGCGACGTTGCTGTTGCACGTGATTGACGCTGCGGATGTACGCCTGCAGGAAAACATTGACGCAGTGAATATCGTGCTGGAAGAAATTGACGCGCACGAGATCCCGACGCTGCTGGTGATGAACAAGATCGATATGCTGGACGGTTTTGAGCCGCGTATCGACAGGAATGAAGAGAACATACCGATTCGGGTCTGGCTTTCTGCCCAGACCGGTGTCGGTGTACCACTGCTTTTCCAGGCCTTAACAGAACGTCTTTCCGGTGAAGTGGCCCAGCACACGCTGCGTCTGCCACCCGAGGAAGGCCGACTGCGCAGCCGTTTTTATCAGCTTCAGGCGATAGAAAAAGAGTGGATGGAGGATGACGGCAGCGTGGGGTTGCAAGTGCGTATGCCGATCGTTGACTGGCGTCGCCTCTGTAAACAAGAACCTGCGCTGGTCGACTACGTCGTCTGACCGGAAAGGAGATGCCTGAAGGTTTTTGCCCTTTGGGATACCCGAATCGCCATGGATGCTCCGGCATGCCAGGCGTTTGAAGGTATATCACCGCATAACAAATATGGAGCACATACATGGCGTGGAATCAGCCCGGTAATAACGGACAAGACCGCGACCCGTGGGGGAGCAGCAATAATCAAGGCGGCAACTCCGGGGGGAAATGGCAACAAAGGTGGTCGCGAGCAGGGGCCACCCGATCTGGATGATATCTTCCGCAAGCTGAGTAAAAAGCTGGGCGGTCTTGGCGGTGGTAAGGGCACTGGCGGCGGTACTGGCCAGGGGCCGCGTCCTCATATGGGCGGTCGTGTCGTTGGCATTGTTGCGGCAGCAGCCGTGATTATCTGGGCTGCCAGCGGGTTCTACACTATCAAAGAAGCCGAGCGCGGTGTTGTCACCCGTTTTGGTAAATTCAGCCATCTGGTTGAGCCAGGCCTGAACTGGAAGCCAACCTTTATCGATGACGTCACGGCGGTGAACGTTGAGTCGGTGCGTGAGCTGGCGGCGTCCGGCGTAATGCTGACGTCTGACGAAAACGTGGTGCGCGTTGAGATGAACGTGCAGTATCGCGTGACCGATCCACAGCACTATCTGTTTAGCGTGACCAGTGCCGATGACAGCCTGCGTCAGGCTACCGACAGCGCCCTGCGCGGCGTGATCGGTAAATACACTATGGACCGTATTCTGACCGAAGGTCGTACCGTTATTCGTAGCGATACCCAGCGCGAGCTGGAAGAGACCATCCGTCCGTACAACATGGGTATCACCCTGCTGGACGTCAACTTCCAGGCTGCTCGTCCGCCGGAAGAGGTGAAAGCGGCGTTTGACGATGCAATTGCTGCCCGTGAAAACGAACAGCAGTACATCCGTGAAGCGGAAGCGTACATCAACGAAGTACAGCCGCGTGCAAACGGTCAGGCACAGCGTATCCTCGAAGAAGCGCGCGCCTATAAGACTCAGACCATCCTCGAAGCTCAGGGTGAAGTGGCGCGTTTCGCGAAGCTGCTGCCTGAATATAAAGCCGCGCCGGAAATTACCCGCGAGCGTCTCTATATCGAGACCATGGAGAAGGTGCTGAGCCATACCCGTAAGGTACTGGTGAATGACAGCAAAAATGGCAACCTGATGGTTCTGCCACTGGATCAGATGCTGAAAGGCGGTAACGCCGCTGGCGCGAAGAATGACACCAGCGGGGCGAATAACCTGCTGCGTCTGCCACCGGCGTCAACAGGCAACTCCAGCGCAAATACCACCTCTTCTTCAAACGATGGTGACATCATGGACCAACGCCGCGCCAACGCGCAGCGTAACGACTACCAGCGTCAGGGGGGAATAACGATGCGTAAGTCAGTTATTGCGATCATCATCATCGTGCTGGTCGTGCTTTATACCTCTATCTTTGTCGTCAAAGAGGGTGAGCGCGGAATTACCCTGCGTTTCGGCAAAGTCCTGCGTGACAGCGAAAACAAGCCGCTGGTTTACGAGCCGGGTCTGCACTTTAAGATCCCGATGATCGAATCGGTTAAAACCCTGGATGCGCGTATCCAGACCATGGATAACCAGGCCGATCGCTTCGTAACCAAAGAGAAGAAAGACCTGATTGTCGACTCGTACATCAAGTGGCGCATCAGCGATTTCAGCCGTTACTACCTGGCGACCGGCGGCGGTGACGTCTCCCAGGCCGAAGTGCTGCTGAAACGTAAGTTCTCTGACCGCCTGCGTTCTGAAATTGGTCGTCTGGATGTGAAAGACATCGTTACCGATTCCCGTGGTCGTCTGACCCTGGAAGTGCGCGATGCCCTGAACTCCGGCTCTGCAGGCACGGAAGATGAAGTGACCACCCCAGCGGCGGACGATGCGATCGCCAAAGCAGCTGAGCGTGTTCAGGCTGAAACCAACGGTAAAGTGCCGGTGATCAACCCGAACAGTATGGCAGCGTTAGGTATCGAAGTGGTGGATGTGCGTATCAAGCAGATCAACCTGCCGACCGAAGTGTCCGAAGCGATTTACAACCGTATGCGCGCTGAGCGTGAAGCGGTAGCCCGTCGCCATCGTTCACAGGGTCAGGAAGAGGCTGAAAAGCTGCGTGCAACCGCAGACTATGAAGTGACGAAAACGCTGGCAGAAGCGGAGCGTCAGGGTCGTATCCAGCGTGGTGAAGGTGATGCCGAAGCGGCGAAACTGTTTGCTGATGCGTTCAGCCAGGACCCGGACTTCTATGCCTTTATCCGTAGCCTGCGTGCTTACGAAAGCAGCTTCCAGAGCAATCAGGACGTAATGGTTCTGAGCCCGGATAGCGATTTCTTCCGCTATATGAAATCACCGACGACCAGCCGCTGATTTTAACCGCGTGAAAAATAAAAGGGCGCCTCGATGAGGCGCCCTTTTTTTACATCAGTTACCCAGCCATTTATTCAGCAGGCTGCCAACAACCGGCAGACCCGCCAGGGCTGATTCAATCGTCCCACCCACGGTTGAACCAATTGTTTTGCCCACGGTTTCGCCCAGATCCGGGGCGATAGTGGTCAGATTAATGGTACCAATCAGTGGAACGTCGATATTCAGCAGGCTGCTGCTTTTTGACCATGCTGCCGCGCCGATTTTGCTGCCCAGAGACGCCAGGTTATCCTGCAACCAGCCGGCACCACTCACACATTCGAGTTCAAATGCTGTTAATTCTTTCATGTTAATCATCCTAATTATTCAGTTGTACGACGTCTCCTTCTTGAGACGCGAAAAGATCCTGACAACTTTTGAAAAATTCAGCAATACCAAAGGGTTATGAATTTTAATTCATCATCTGGAATCACATTGCCTGGCAAACGGAAATACCCGCTTCTGAAACTGAAATAAAAGTTGTTATCATTTCAACATGCTAACGCTGTATAAAAAGTGCTTCTCTTGTGATGAAAATCCGCGAGCCACACAAGATATTGAGGTAATCGATTAACTGGCGATGAACCCGGCAATTTCGACGAAATTTGTATACAAAAAAAGCTGAACATCATCAAAACCGATGGTAGAATCCATTTTTAAGCAATCGGTGATTTTGAAAAATGGGTAACAACGTCGTCGTACTGGGCACCCAATGGGGTGACGAAGGTAAAGGGAAGATCGTCGATCTTCTGACTGAACGTGCTAAATTTGTTGTACGTTATCAGGGTGGTCACAACGCGGGCCATACTCTCGTAATCAACGGTGAAAAAACCGTCCTCCATCTTATTCCATCAGGCATTCTTCGTGACAATGTGACCAGCATCATCGGTAACGGTGTTGTGCTGTCTCCTGCTGCGCTGATGAAAGAGATGAAAGGCCTGGAAGACCGTGGCATCCCGGTTCGCGAACGTCTGCTGCTCTCCGAAGCCTGCCCGCTGATCCTCGACTACCACGTTGCGCTGGACCTGGCACGTGAAAAAGCGCGTGGCGCGAAAGCGATCGGTACTACCGGTCGTGGTATCGGCCCGGCTTACGAAGATAAAGTGGCTCGTCGCGGCCTGCGCGTTGGCGACCTGTTCGACAAAGCTACCTTTGCTGAAAAACTGAAAGAAGTGATGGAATATCACAACTTCCAGCTGGTGAATTTCTACAAAGTTGACGCGGTTGACTACCAGAAAGTACTGGACGATGTCATGGCCGTTGCCGACATCCTGACCGGTATGGTTGTTGATGTGTCCGATCTGCTGGACCAGGCGCGTCAGCGTGGCGATTTCGTCATGTTCGAAGGTGCGCAGGGTACGCTGCTGGATATCGACCACGGTACCTATCCGTACGTAACCTCCTCTAACACCACCGCAGGTGGCGTGGCAACCGGCTCTGGCTTGGGCCCACGTTATGTGGATTACGTTCTGGGTATCATCAAAGCTTACTCCACTCGCGTGGGTGCAGGTCCGTTCCCGACCGAGCTGTTTGATGACATCGGCGAGTTCCTCTGCAAGCAGGGTAACGAGTTTGGCGCGACCACCGGTCGTCGTCGTCGTACCGGCTGGCTGGATGCAGTTGCTGTGCGCCGTGCGGTGCAGATCAACTCCCTGTCTGGCTTCTGCCTGACCAAACTGGACGTCCTGGACGGCCTGAAAGAAGTGAAAATCTGTGTTGCCTACCGTATGCCGGATGGCCGCGAAGTGACGACCACTCCGCTGGCAGCTGACGACTGGCAGGGCATCGAGCCGATCTACGAAACCATGCCTGGCTGGTCCGAAACCACCTTCGGCGTGAAAGAGCGTAGCGGCCTGCCGCAGGCGGCACTGGATTACATCCAGCGTATTGAAGAGCTGACCGGTGTGCCGATTGATATTATCTCTACCGGCCCGGACCGTAGTGAAACGATGATTCTGCGCGACCCGTTCGACGCATAATCCTTGTTAATGCTGGCCTGCGGGGTAACCCGTAGGCCGGATAAGCGTAGCGCCATCCGGCGATCGCCCTCTGATTCCCGCTTTTACCCCTTTCCGTTTAAATAAATTCGCCGTTGACTATCTGGCTGGTTTATCATCATTAATGAATATCTCTGCGGATATACCGCGATTTACCCTTTTCCTGAGGTTGATGTGCAGTTAACAAGCTTCACCGATTACGGATTACGTGCGCTGATCTACATGGCGTCGTTACCCGATGGACAGATGACCAGTATCTCTGAGGTGACAGAGGTCTACGGTGTGTCCCGTAATCATATGGTCAAAATAATCAATCAACTTAGCCGTGCCGGATACGTTGCTGCCGTCCGCGGGAAAAATGGCGGGATTCGCCTCGGTAAACCGGCACAGACTATTCGTGTTGGCGATGTGGTACGTGAACTGGAGCCGTTGACTCTGGTGAACTGCAGCAGTGCGTTCTGCCACATTACCCCTGCCTGTCGTCTGAAACAGGCGCTTTCTAAGGCCGTGCAAAGTTTTCTCATGGAGCTGGATAACTACACGCTGGCCGATTTGGTTGAAGAGAATCAACCGCTGTATAAATTATTGCTGGTGGAATGAAGAAAATTTCCACCGGAGATGACAACGGAGGAACCGCTATGTCACAAGATCCTTTCCAGGAACGCGAAGCTGAAAAATACGCTAATCCTATCCCAAGCCGCGAGTTCATCATTGAACACTTAACCAAACGCGAAAAACCCGCTAATCGTGAAGAACTTGCCGTTGAATTAAACATTGAAGGCGAAGAGCAAATTGAAGCCCTTCGCCGTCGTCTGCGCGCGATGGAGCGTGACGGACAGCTGGTCTTTACCCGCCGTCAGTGCTATGCCCTGCCAGAACGCCTCGACCTGCTGAAAGGCATGGTGATTGGCCACCGTGATGGTTTCGGCTTCCTGCGCGTCGAAGGCCGCAAGGACGACCTGTATCTCTCCTCTGAACAGATGAAGATGTGCATTCACGGCGACCAGATCCTGGCCCAGCCGCTGGGTGCCGATCGTAAAGGCCGTCGTGAAGCGCGCGTGGTGCGCGTACTGGTGCCAAAAACCAGCCAAATCGTGGGCCGCTACTTCACCGACGCTGGTGTCGGTTTTGTGGTGCCGGACGACAGCCGTCTGAGCTTTGACATCCTTATTCCACCGGAAGAGGTGATGGGCGCGCGGATGGGCTTTGTGGTGGTCGTTGAACTGACCCAGCGTCCAACCCGTCGTACCAAAGCGGTCGGTAAGATTGTCGAAGTGCTGGGCGATAACATGGGCACCGGCATGGCCGTGGACATGGCGCTGCGCACCCACGAAATCCCGTACGTCTGGCCAAAAGCGGTTGAAGAGCAGGTTGAAGGCCTGAAAGAGCAGGTGCCAGAGTCGGCAAAAGCAGGCCGTGTGGATCTGCGCAGCCTGCCGCTGGTCACCATCGATGGCGAAGACGCCCGTGACTTTGATGATGCCGTTTACTGCGAGAAAAAACGCGGCGGCGGCTGGCGGCTGTGGGTGGCGATTGCGGACGTGAGCTATTACGTTCGCACGGGCACCCCGCTGGATGGCGAAGCGCGCAACCGCGGCACCTCGGTCTACTTCCCGTCCCAGGTTGTGCCGATGCTGCCGGAAGTGCTCTCTAACGGCCTCTGCTCCCTGAACCCGCAGGTTGACCGTCTGTGCATGGTCTGTGAAATGACCATCTCCACCAAAGGACGTTTAACCGGCTACAAATTCTATGAAGCGGTGATGAGTTCACATGCTCGCCTGACCTACACCAAAGTGTGGCACATGCTGCAGGGTGACCAGGATCTGCGTGAGCAGTATGCGCCGCTGGTGAAGCATATCGAAGAGCTGCACAACCTCTATAAAGTGCTGGACCAGGCGCGTGAAGAGCGCGGCGGTATCTCATTTGAGAGTGAAGAGGCGAAGTTCATCTTCAACGCCGAGCGCCGCATCGAGCGGATCGAACAGACCCAGCGTAACGATGCGCACAAGCTGATTGAAGAGTGCATGATCCTGGCCAACATCTCCGCGGCACGTTTCGTTGAGAAAGCTAAAGAGCCAGCGCTGTTCCGTATTCACGATAAGCCGACCACCGAAGCTATTACCTCGTTCCGTACCGTACTGGCGGAGCTGGGCCTTGAGCTGCCGGGTGGCAACAAACCGGAGCCGCGCGATTACGCTGAGCTGCTGGAGTCCATCAGCGATCGCCCTGATGCCGAAATGCTGCAAACCATGCTGCTGCGTTCGATGAAGCAGGCAATTTACGATCCGGAAAACCGCGGCCACTTCGGCCTGGCATTACAGTCTTATGCCCACTTTACCTCACCGATTCGCCGTTACCCGGACCTCTCTCTGCACCGTGCCATTAAGTATCTGCTGGCGCAGGAGCAGGGACACAAAGGCAACACCACGGAAACCGGTGGCTACCACTACTCCATGGAAGAGATGCTGCAGCTGGGCCAGCACTGTTCGATGGCGGAACGCCGTGCGGATGAAGCGACCCGTGACGTCGCTGACTGGCTGAAGTGTGACTTCATGCTGGATCAGGTTGGGAACGTGTTTAAAGGCGTGATTGCCAGCGTCACCGGCTTTGGTTTCTTCGTGCGTCTTGATGAACTCTTTATTGATGGTCTGGTTCATGTTTCCAGCCTGGACAATGACTACTACCGTTACGATCAGGTTGGACAGCGTCTGACTGGCGAATCCAGCGGCCAGACTTATCGTCTGGGCGATCGCGTGGAAGTGAAAGTTGAAGCAGTCAATATGGACGAGCGCAAGATCGATTTCAGCCTGATCTCCAGCGAACGTGCGCCGCGCAACGTGGGTAAAACCGCGCGCGACAATGCGAAGAAAGGATCCGCCGGTAAAACCAGCGGCAAACGCCGTCAGACGGGTAAGAAGGTAAACTTCGAGCCGGACAGCGCCTTCCGTGGCGAGAAAAAACAGAAGCCGAAGGCCGCTAAGAAAGAAGCCAGAGCAGCGAAAAAGCCGTCGGCTAAAACCCAGAAAATCGCCGCCGCGACCAAAGCGAAGCGCGCAGCGAAGAAAAATGTGGCGGAATAATCTCCCCCCTGACCTTGATCCTCTCCCTTTTGGGAGAGGAGATCAGTTATTAATGAGAATCATCAATGAGTGAAATGATTTACGGCATCCACGCGGTGCAGGCCCTGCTGGAGCGCGCACCGGAGCGTTTTCAGGAAGTTTTTATTCTGAAAGGGCGTGAAGACAAACGCCTGATGCCGCTGATCCACGCCCTGGAAGCGCAGGGTGTGGTGATCCAGCTGGCGAACCGTCAGTACCTGGATGAGAAAAGCGAAGGTGCGGTGCACCAGGGGATCATCGCCCGCGTCAAACCGGGTCGCCAGTATCAGGAAAACGATCTGCCGGATCTCATCGCTTCTCTGGATAACCCGTTCTTCCTGATCCTCGACGGCGTGACCGATCCGCACAACCTTGGTGCCTGCCTGCGTAGCGCCGATGCGGCGGGCGTGCACGCGGTGATCGTGCCGAAAGATCGCTCCGCACAGCTCAACGCCACGGCCAAAAAAGTGGCCTGCGGCGCGGCGGAAAACGTCCCGCTGATCCGCGTGACCAACCTGGCGCGCACCATGCGTCAGCTGCAGGAAGAGAATATCTGGATCGTCGGCACCGCCGGTGAAGCGGACCATACCCTGTTCCAGAGCAAAATGACCGGCCGTCTGGCGCTGGTGATGGGTGCGGAAGGGGAAGGGATGCGTCGTCTGACCCGCGAGCACTGCGACGAGCTGATCAGCATTCCGATGGCGGGCAGCGTCTCGTCCCTGAACGTCTCCGTAGCAACCGGCATCTGCCTGTTTGAAGCGGTGCGCCAGCGCGGGAAATAAACAGCAAGGCCTTCTTTGAAGGCCTTTAGTGTTTTCTCCCTCTCCCTGTGGGAGAGGGTTGGGGTGAGGGCACCAGACGGTGATCGTCCTGGCCGGGTAAGCGTAGCGCCACCCGGCACATAACTCACTCCTCCAGCGACCGCAAATGGTCATCCTTTCTGAGCGTCATCAGCGCAAAAATACTCACCACCGCCGTCGCCATCACGTAATACGCTGGAATATCCAGGTTTCCCGTCTCTTTGATCAGCCCGGTAATGATTAACCCCGCACAGCCCGAGAAGATGGCATTCGACAGCGAATAGGCCAGCCCCAGCCCGGTATAGCGCACCCGCGTCGGGAACATCTCTGACAGCATGGCCGGCCCAGGCCCTGCCAGCATCCCCACCAGACCACCGGCAATCAGCACCACAATCGCTTTTATCGCCAGAGTGCTGGACTCCGCCTGCAAAATTTTCAGCAGCGGCAGGGCAAGGATCAGCAGCAGGGCGGCGGCAATCACCATTACCGTGCGCCGTCCAATGCGGTCGCTCAACATCCCGGAGGGAATAATGGTCAGCGCAAAGCCGATATTGGAGATCACCGCAATCAGCAGCGCCTGGTTAAAGCCGGTATGCAGGGCCGATTGCAGGTAGGCAGGCATGATCACCAGATAGGTATAACCTGCGGCAGACCACACCATCACCCGGCCAATCCCCATCACGATGGCTTTCAGCGTGTCGCGGGTTCGGGCCTTCGCCACCACCGGTTTGGTTTGTTGCTGCACGAAGCTCGGCGTCTCTTCCATGCTTACCCGCAGCCACAGAGCCACCGCCCCCAGCGGCAGGGCGATAAAGAACGGGATGCGCCAGCCCCAGTCATGCAGGGCTTCTGGCGTCAGCAGTGCCGAGAGCAGCGCCACGATCCCCGCCCCGGCCAGCAGACCCAGCGCAACGGTAAAGGACTGCCAGGCGCCGTACAGCCCGCGTTTGCCGCGCGGGGCGAACTCGGTCATCAGCGACACCGCACCGCCATACTCGCCACCGGCGAACAGCCCCTGCAGGATCCGCAGACCGGTGATCATCAGCGGGGCGGCAATGCCGATGCTGGCATACACCGGCACCAGGCCAATCGCCGCGGTGGCGAGGGTCATCATCACCAGCACGACGATCAGCGTAGGCTTGCGCCCGATACGATCGCCGATCCGCCCGAAGACGATGGCACCCAATGGACGAAAGAAAAAGGCGATGGCAAACGAGGCGTAGGTGAGGATCAGACTGGTCAGCCCCGCCTCACCGCTGAGCTGGAAAAAGTTTTTCGCAATCACGGTGGCCAGAAAACCGTACACCGCAAATTCGTACCATTCGATAAAGTTACCAATTGAGCCCGCGATTAACGCGCGCTTATGGGCATCCGGCGCCCGGTGAATGTTTTGCATTGTTATTCTCTCCATGAGGTGTGAATAAATTATTCACTATAAATGCAGATAAGAAATTTATTATTCGTTCGTTATGTGACCAGATTCACGCTTGTAGATGGCGAAATTTTGCGCCCGCTTCCGTGCAGCGTCTGCCCGGTCTGTCCATAATTACCTCATTGCCATAGAAGGAGGGATACATAATGCACTGGCAGACGCACACTGTTTTTAACCAGCCTGCGCCACTCACCAACAGCAACCTTTTCCTTTCCGATCGTGCCCTGTGCGAAGCGGTCAACCGTGAAGGCGCCGACTGGGACGCCGAGCTGCTCGCCAGCATCGGTCAGCAGCTGGGCACCGCAGAATCGCTGGAACTGGGCCGCCTCGCCAACGTCAATCCACCCGAACTGCTGCGCTTTGACGCCAGCGGTGCCCGGCTGGACGACGTGCGCTTCCATCCCGCGTGGCACCTGCTGATGCAGGGACTCTGCGCCAACCGTGTGCATAACCTGGCGTGGGAAGAGGAGGCGCGCAAAGGGGCCTTCGTGGCCCGGGCGGCGCGTTTTATCCTGCATGCGCAGGTGGAAGCCGGCACGCTCTGCCCGATCACCATGACCCATGCTGCCACGCCGCTGCTGCTGCAGGCGCTACCGCGCGCTTTCCATGACTGGCTGACGCCGCTCCTTAGCGACCGCTATGACTCCCATCTGGCGCCGGGCAACCAGAAGCGCGGTCTGTTGATTGGTATGGGGATGACGGAGAAGCAGGGCGGATCGGATGTCCTCAGCAACACCACCCGGGCAGAGCGCTGCAGCGACGGTAGCTACCGGCTGGTGGGCCATAAATGGTTTTTCTCGGTGCCGCAGAGTGATGCGCACCTGGTGCTGGCGCAGGCCAAAGGCGGCCTGTCGTGCTTCTTCGTTCCGCGTTTTCTGCCTGACGGCCTGCGCAATGCCGTGCATCTGGAGCGGCTGAAAGACAAGCTGGGCAACCGCTCCAACGCCAGCAGCGAAGCTGAGTTCCTTGAGGCGACCGGCTGGCTGCTGGGGGAAGAGGGGGAAGGGGTACGCCAGATCCTGAAAATGGGCGGCCTCACCCGGTTCGACTGCGCGCTCGGCAGCCACGGCCTGATGCGCCGGGCGTTCTCGGTGGCGTTATACCATGCCCACCAGCGGCAGACCTTCGGCAAAAACCTGATCGATCAGCCGCTGATGCGCGACGTGCTCAGCCGCATGGCGCTGCAGCTGGAGGGGCAGACGGCGCTGCTGTTCCGTCTGGCGCGGGCCTGGGATCGCCGGGATAACGAGCATGAAGCCCTGTGGGCACGGCTGTTTACCCCGGCGGCGAAACTGACGATCTGTAAAGCGGGGATCCCGTTCGTCGCCGAAGCGATGGAGGTGCTGGGCGGTATCGGCTACTGCGAAGAGAGCGAGCTGCCGCGCTTGTACCGGGAGATGCCGGTCAACAGTATCTGGGAAGGTTCGGGGAATATCATGGGGCTGGACGTGCTGCGGGTGCTGGCGAAGCAGCCTGCGGTAATGGATCTGCTGGCCGATGATTTTGCCGGCGTGAAGGGACAGGATCGGCACTTCGATCGCAGCTGGCGTCAGTTACAGCAGAAGCTGCGTAAACCCCAGGAGGCGCAGGGCAGGGAGATCGCCCGGCAGATCTTCCTGCTGGGCGCGGGGGCACAGATGTTGCGCCATGCGTCACCGCCGGTGGCGCAGGCCTGGTGCCGTGAAATGCTCGATGCCCGTGGAGGTTCCCTGCTCAGCGAGCAGGTCCAGGACGACCTGCTGCTGCGCGCCACGGGCGGCGTGGCCTGATCCTTACAGGCGGAACAGGCTGACCAGCTCGGTCAGGTGAGAACCTTTCCCACGCAGAACCTGCGCCGTCTGTTCACTGCGCGAGACGCGGTCGGCGTTGATATGCGACGCTTCGCCAATATGCGTCATCGCCAGGTTCACCTGACCAATGCCTGCCGACTGCTCGCGGGAGGCATGGTTAATCTCCGTGACCAGCTGGTTGATATTGTCGATATGCTCGATGATGCTCTCCATTGCATGCCGGGTCTGCTCCGACAGGGCGTGGCCCTCGCTCACTTTGCTGAGCGTATCGCCAATCAGCTGTTCAATCTCCTTCACCGCGTTGGCGCTGCGCGCTGCCAGGGCGCGGACTTCCTGAGCCACCACGGCAAAGCCTTTACCGTGCTCGCCCGCCCGGGCGGCTTCTACGGCGGCGTTCAGCGCCAGGATATTGGTCTGGAAAGCGATACCCTCAATCACCCGCGTGATGGCTTCGATACGTTTCGATGCCTCGCGAATATCATCCATGGTGGCGACAGCATTGCTGACGGTCTCCCCGCCCTGATGCACCGCCCGGGAGGTCTCGCCCACCAGCTGCTGGGTCTGCTCCATATTGGCCGCATTCTGCTGCACGCTGGCTGCCAGCTGCTCCATGCTGGCGGAAGTCTCTTCCACGCTGCTGGCCTGCTTGTTGATCTGCTCGGAGATCTCGCCGGTATCCGCCGCCAGGGCGTTGGTGCCCAGATGGATATCCCCTGCGGCTTCGCGCACCTGCAGCACAATTTTTTTGCAGCCCGCCGCCAATGCCGTTGATGGCATTGATTAACTGACCCACCTCATCCTGACGGCTAGCAGGCAGGGTTGCACGCAGATCCCCGGCGGCATACTGCTCTGCCAGACCAATCACATCGCGCAGCGGGCGTGAAAGCCAGCGGCGAATAATAAACACGAACAGCATGGCGAAGAGCGCGGACAGGACGACACCGGCCAGCAGGAAGCGATCGCGCAGGCTGGTCACATCGGCCAGCAGGACGGATTTATCCACCTCGCCCACGATGGTCCAGTTCCAGCCCGGCAGCGGCGTCCAGGCCATAATCAGCGTACGACCCTCGGCGCTCTGACGCTCCAGGGTGCCGGATTTATCCCCCAGCAGCAGCAGCTGAACATCGTTCTCCCATTTCGGCAGTTGCCCCTCTTCTGCGCTATGGAACAGGTACTGACCGTGATTTTTGCCATTGCTGCGGTCCAGCACAAAGAAGTGGCCGCTCTCGCCCAGACGGCGGCTGAGGATCTTCTCACGCATGACGTTCCAGGAGTGGGTAATGTCGACCCCAACGAAGATAATGGCGATCACCTGTCCGCCCGCGTCTTTTACCGGCTGATACTGGGTGATGTAGCGTTTGCCGAACAGCAGGGCAAGGCCGCGATAAACTTCACCTTTGCTGACCACCGCCCAGGCCGGGCTGGCATGATCCAGTACCGTGCCGATGGCCCGATCGCCGTTCTCTTTACGCAGTGAAGTCGCCACGCGGACGAAGTCGTCGCCGCTGCGGACAAACAGCGTGGAGATGGCCCCGGTGCGATTCAGAAAATCATCGGGCGTGGTGTTGTTCTCATGGAGTTCCGTATCCCCGCCCTTCAGCAGCGGGACGTTCTGACCGTTGATGGTGCGGGTCTGGCTGGCGTCAATATTCAGCGGCTGTGGCAAAAAGGTGGTGAACAGGCGAGTGTAGCTCTCCACCTCTTCGGTGAGGCTGGTATTGAACATTTGCACCATGTCGACCACGCCGGTGGACTGGTTATGCAGGTCTTCAATGGCCAGCGCTTTGAGTTTTTGACTGGTGTTATAGCTCAGGAGAAAAGTGAAAAGCAGAAAAAGAGTGGCAACACTCAAGCCGGTAAGCAGCGATAGCTTTGTGCCCAGACCTGCACGGCGAAAAAAGTTGATCATAAATTGCTCATTGCTAAAAAGGTAACGCTTTTCAACGGCAGAGCGGGGATAACATTTATGGGGTTTATGTAACAAAATGTTACAAGATTGTCTCGGGGTAGTAACGGCAAGGATAATAGAATTGTAAATATTAAAAAGCCACTCTTTTTTAGTGGCTTTTTATTGGCGCTTTTCAGGCGTAGAGAATGGCTTGTACCCGCCAGCGATCAACATGGCTGTCTTCCTGCATAGTTATGATGCGATACCAGGACGCTCCCTGTTCATCTGCTTTAAGCGCGACCACGCGCTCTACATCCTGCGGACTCCCGGAGATATCACTCACCGAAATCAGTCCTATTTCATTTAAACCCGTCACACAATCAGCGCTGGCAAATTCGGCTGACTGTGCGGCAGTACTCACCAGACCGGCTGAGAGTAACAGTGAGGTCAAAGCAAGAGATCGTTTCATCGTCAGCTCCATTTTACGTGTCCCCGGTATCCGCCGGGCAATCCTTCGCTAATAAACTCGCTTCCATTGCCGCAGGCATGGAGTTTATTGTGGACAGGAAAACGTCTATGGACGCAAAGCAGTGTAAATGTCGTTTAAATACCGCTCGTTATTTACGGTATAAAATGGCCTGCGAATACCATTGTCCCGTCACGATAGTTTCATCGATAAGGACAATGACGTAATAATCAGCTTTCGCGGCGACGGCTTTTGCTTTAATGGCATCTTCCACATCATCGGGAGAGCCTCGCTCAAGTGCGGTGACGGTACCCATCCGCTGTAATCCTTCCGTCTGATTACGACGAATTTCTTGTGGGTGGTCGGCAACCGGAGGTGCAGGCTGTGGCGTGCCTTCCAGGACGCTACATCCGCCCAACACCAGCATCAGCAATAAAGCAGCAAACCTTCGCATAACCATATCTCGTTTCCTGATAGCCATAGTGTAGAACTCTGTTGATTTAGGATTGGGGGAATGTTCCCAAATTGTTAGCTGTGGCGTAAATTTCGAATGAAAATTGTGCGAAAGCGTAATCCAGTTCTCAACATTTTAAATCACCCTTTAGCATGAGGCCCAGTGATGATTGAACTTGAAATACGACAATTTGGCGACCATGAGAGTGTACACGCCGTTCCGGCGGGAAAACGGTCTCAACCGTTGCCGGTTGTTATTTTTTATCATGGATTTACCTCATCAAAGCTGGTTTACAGCTATTTTGCGGTGGCCCTGGCGCAGGCCGGTTTTCGGGTGGTCATGCCGGACGCACCGGATCACGGCGCCCGCTTTACGGGGGATGAGCAGGCTCGTCTGGGGCAGTTCTGGCCGATCCTGCATGGCAACCTCACCGAATTTGCCGCGCTGCGGGATGGGTTGTATCAGGCCGGGCTGGTGGCGGATGAGCGCCTTGCGGTCGCCGGAGCTTCGATGGGCGGGATGACCGCACTGGGTATCATGGCGCGCCATCCGGAAGTGAAATGCGTGGCAAGCCTGATGGGCTCGGGCTACTTTACCTCCCTGGCCCGCACGCTGTTTCCGCCGCAGCCACCGGCGGACTTCGCGGCAATGGTCTCTCCGCTTGCCGAATGGGAGGTCACGACCGCGCTACCCCGGCTGGCCGACCGCCCGCTGCTGCTGTGGCATGGGGAGGAGGATGATGTGGTGCCAGCCGCGGAGACCTTCCGTCTGCAGCAGGCTTTGCAGCGGGAAGGGCTGGATAAAAATCTGACCTGTCTGTGGGAAGCGGGCGTCAAACACCGCATCACGCCGACCGCCCTTGATGCCACGGTGGCGTTTTTCCGCCAGCACCTTTAAACGCGCAGGATTTTCACCCCCCTGATCTTCCAGTTTCTGGAGGATCTGTGGGTCAGCACTTTTACCGGTGATCACCAGATCAATTTGCTCGGCGCGGCTGAACAACATGCCCGCGCGCTCGCCAACCTTGCTGCTGTCGACCAGCACCACCAGCTTTCCGACCACATTCAGCATGTTCTGCTCCGCCATTGCCGTCAGCATATCGGTTTTATACAGCCCCTCGGCGGTGAGCCCTTTCCCGCTGGTAAACATCCAGTGCCCGGCATAGAGCGTGTTCTCGCTGTCCTGCGGACTTAAGGTAATGGACTGGCTCTTGTTGTACTGCCCGCCCATGATCACCACGCTTTCGTGCTCCTGATCGATGAGGTAGTTGGCCAGCGGCAGGTAGTTGGTAATGATCTGTACCGGCTTGCCGCACATTTCGCGGCCCAGCAGGAAGGCGGTTGAACCACAGTTGATCACCACGCTTTCGCCAGGATTCACCAGCTGGGAGGCGGCCCGGGCAATACGCACTTTCTCGTCGTGATTCTGCGCCTGATGGATATTCATCGGAGACCAGCGCGGGCGCTGTTGGCTGATGGCTTCGGCACCGTTACGGACTTTCTTCAGCTTCCCGCTCTCATCAAGTTTATTGATATCCCGGCGCGCGGTGGCAGGGGAAACGCCCAGCCGGGCAATCACCTGTTCCACGGTGACAAACCCCGTTTGCGCCAGGAGTTCCAGTAAAATTTGATGCCGCTGTGCTTCTGTCATGAGCTATTCCGAAATAAATTGATTTTAAAAGATGATATTTGAAATAGCCTGAAATTACTAAGTAAAAGATGGAACCGCCAGGCGCTGTGCCTGGCGGTAAGGGGGGGCAATTACAGGAATGATTTGAACGGCAGATCTGGCTCAATGGTGAAGCAGTCGTCAAATCCGCGCGGGTAGTGATACTCAAAATTGTCTTTATCCAGCGGCCAGGTAAATTTGCCGCCCACCTGCCAGATAAACGGCTTAAAGCCATACTTCAGACGATCTTTTTTCATCTCCCACAGCACGCGGATCTCCTGCGGATCGGCCTGGAAGTTGGACCAGATATCGTGGTGGAACGGGATCACCACCTGGGTATTGAGCGCTTCTGCCATGCGCAGAATATCGGCGCTGGTCATCTTATCGGTGATGCCGCGCGGGTTCTCGCCATAGGATCCCAGCGCCACGTCGATATGATGCTCGTTGCCGTGTTTGGCATAGTAGTTGGAGTAGTGTGAGTCACCGCTGTGGTACAGCGTACCGCCCGGGGTTTTGAACAGATAGTTCACCGCACGCTCATCCATGCCGTCTGGCAGCACACCGGCGGCCTTCTGGTCGGCCGGCAGGGTAATCAGGGCCGTGCGGTCAAACGCATCCAGCGCGTGGATCTCAATGTCTTTGACTTTCACCACGTCGCCCGGCTTCACCACAATGCAGCGCTCTTTCGGCACGCCCCAGCCCATCCAGATATCCACGCAGGTTTGCGGGCCAATAAAGGGCACGTCCGGTGCGCAGTTTTGCATGACGGCGGCGGCGACATTCACATCAATGTGATCGTTGTGATCGTGGGTCGCCAGTACGGCATCGATCTGACGAATGCCGAACGGATCGAGAACAAACGGCGTGGTGCGCAGGTTCGGCTGCAGCTTTTGCACCCCCGCCATACGCTGCATCTGATGCCCTTTCTTCATCAGCGGATTACCGTGGCTTTGCTTGCCGGTCCCGCACCAGAAATCGATACAGACATTGGCACCGCCCTGGGATTTCAACCAGATCCCGGTACAGCCCAGCCACCACATGGCAAAGGTACCAGGCGCGACCTGCTCTTGTTCAATCTCTTCATTCAGCCAGGTTCCCCATTCCGGGAAGGTGCTGAGGATCCATGATTCGCGGGTGATAGTGTTCACTTTACTCATTGCCAGACTCCCTCTTCTTCTCACAAGTAATCAATTGGTGATTCAATATGATTTATATTGTCACCAATAAATCAGCATTGCAACGCGCATTTTGCAGCGCACTCTCGCCTGTGAGGCCGTTTCCTGATACGTAAAGCGCCTCTTCCCATGTGTCGGTGTTCTGTCAATGCCTTGAAATATAAGATCATATAAAGAGGTATTGAATTGAAATGAATGTCATTACTGTATGAAGGGAAATAATTTGCGTGATGCGTCACAAATAATCAAATGCAATCTTGTGGTGATTATTTGTGATTACTAGAGTGGGGGCCTGTTGTACGTGCATTACGCAGCGTACTGCCTTTATCGGAGAGTGTTATGGAGATCCTCTACAGCGTCTTTACCGTCTTTTTTAATCAGGTAATGACCAATGCCCCGCTGCTGCTGGGTATCGTGACGTGTCTTGGCTACATCCTGCTACGCAAGAGCGTCAGCGTCATTATCAAAGGCACCATCAAAACCATCATCGGTTTTATGCTCCTACAGGCGGGGTCCGGCATTTTAACCAGCACCTTTAAACCCGTCGTCGCCAAAATGTCTGAGGTTTACGGCATTAACGGCGCTATATCAGACACCTATGCGTCAATGATGGCCACCATCGAACGGATGGGCGACGCCTATAGCTGGGTGGGATATGCCGTGCTGTTGGCGCTGGCGCTGAACATTATTTATGTCCTGCTGCGCCGGATTACGGGCATCCGTACCATCATGCTGACCGGCCATATCATGTTTCAGCAGGCCGGGCTGATTGCCGTCTTCTTCTACATCGTCGGCTACCCGATGTGGACCACCATCATCTGCACCGCAGTGCTGGTGTCGCTCTACTGGGGCATCACCTCCAACATGATGTTCAAGCCAACCCAGGACGTGACCGACGGCTGCGGTTTCTCTATCGGCCACCAGCAGCAGTTCGCCTCCTGGATCGCCTATAAAGTCGCGCCTTATCTCGGCAAGAAAGAGGAGAGCGTGGAAGAGCTCAAGCTGCCGGGCTGGCTCAATATTTTCCACGACAATATCGTCTCGACGGCGATTGTGATGACCATCTTCTTCGGCGCGATCCTGCTCTCGTTCGGGATTGACGTTGTCCAGGCCATGGCGGGTAAAACCCACTGGACCATCTACATCCTGCAAACCGGTTTCTCCTTCGCAGTGGCGATTTTCATTATTACCCAGGGCGTGCGCATGTTCGTGGCCGAGCTGTCCGAAGCCTTCAACGGCATCTCGCAGCGCCTGATCCCCGGTGCGGTTCTGGCGATCGACTGCGCGGCTATCTACAGCTTTGCGCCAAACGCGGTGGTCTGGGGCTTTATGTGGGGCACCATCGGCCAGCTGATTGCGGTTGGCATTCTTGTCGGGTTCGGCTCCTCCATCCTCATCATTCCTGGCTTTATCCCGATGTTCTTCTCCAACGCCACCATTGGCGTCTTTGCCAACCACTTTGGCGGCTGGCGCGCGGCGCTCAAGATCTGTCTGGTGATGGGGATGATTGAAATCTTCGGCTGCGTGTGGGCGGTCAAGCTCACCGGCATGAGCGCCTGGATGGGCATGGCTGACTGGTCAATTCTGGCGCCGCCAATGATGCAGGGCTTCGCCTCCCTCGGCATTGTCTTTATGGCCGTCATTATTTTTATTGCCCTGGCGTATATGTTCTTCGCTGGCCGTTCGCTGCGGGCGGAAGAAGATGCAGAAAAACAAACAGCAGAAGTTTCTGCTCACTAAGGAGTTTTGACTATGACCGTACGTATTCTGGCTGTATGTGGCAACGGACAAGGAAGCTCCATGATCATGAAAATGAAAGTGGACCAGTTTTTAACCCAGTCAAATATTGACCACACGGTGAACAGCTGCGCGGTGGGTGAATACAAAAGTGAACTGAACGGCGCGGACATCATCATCGCCTCGACCCATATCGCCGGGGAAATTAGCGTGACAGGCAATAAATATGTGGTGGGCGTACGCAACATGCTGTCGCCTGCGGATTTTGGCCCAAAACTGCTGGACGTGATCAAAGAACACTTCCCGCAAGACGTGAAGTAAGGAGGCCCTATGAAACTCCGTGATTCACTGGCAGAAAACCACTCCATCCTGTTACAGGCCGAAGCCAGCACCTGGCAGGAAGCGGTAAAGCTGAGCGTTGATTTGCTGGTTAAGGCTGACGTTGTTGAGCCGCGCTACTACCAGGCCATTCTCGATGGCGTGGAGCAGTTTGGTCCGTACTTTGTGATTGCGCCGGGTTTGGCAATGCCGCATGGCCGCCCGGAGGAGGGGGGTCAAAAAAACCGGCTTCGCCCTGGTCACTCTGAAAACGCCGCTGGCGTTTAACCACGAAGACAACGATCCGGTCGATATCCTCATCACTATGGCGGCCGTTGATGCCAACACCCACCAGGAGGTGGGCATCATGCAGATCGTCAATCTGTTTGAAGATGAAGCCAATTTCGACCGTTTACGCGCCTGCCGTACCGAGCAGGACGTGCTGGATTTAATCGATAACGCCACTGCGGCGGCAGTCTGAGAGGGAACTGAAATGTCATTACCAATGTTGCAGGTCGCGCTGGATAACCAAACTCTGGCCCACGCTTACGAAACCACGCGTCTGATTGCCGAAGAGGTGGACATCATCGAAGTGGGCACCATTTTGTGCGTGGGAGAGGGCGTTCGCGCCGTGCGCGATCTGAAAGCGCTCTATCCGCACAAAATTGTGCTGGCAGATGCCAAGATCGCCGATGCGGGCAAAATCCTGTCGCGGATGTGCTTCGAAGCCAACGCCGACTGGGTAACGGTGATCTGCTGCGCGGATATCAACACCGCCAAAGGGGCGCTGGATGTCGCCAAAGAGTTTAACGGCGACGTGCAGATCGAACTCACCGGTTACTGGACCTGGAAGCAGGCGGAAGAGTGGCGAGAAGCCGGCATTCAGCAGGTGGTTTATCACCGCAGTCGCGATGCGCAGGCCGCAGGCGTCGCCTGGGGTGAGGCCGATATCACCGCGGTTAAACGTCTGGCGGAGATGGGCTTTAAGGTCACCGTCACCGGCGGCCTGGCGCTGGAGGATCTGCCGTTGTTCAAAGGTATCCCGATTCATGTCTTTATCGCCGGGCGCAGCATCCGTGATGCCGCTTCGCCGGTGGAAGCGGCGCGCCAGTTTAAACGTTCCATCGCCCAGCTGTGGGGATAAGGAGCGGCTATGTTAAGCAAGCAGGTGCCGCTTGGCATCTATGAAAAGGCACTCCCCGCCGGGGAGTGCTGGCTCGAGCGGCTGAAACTGGCCCAGTCTCTGGGTTTCGATTTCGTCGAAATGTCGGTGGATGAGACCGATACGCGCCTCTCCCGACTCGACTGGAGTCGCGAGCAGCGCCTGGCGCTGGTGAACGCGGTGGCCGAAACCGGCGTGCGCGTCCCCTCAATGTGCCTGAGCGCCCATCGTCGCTTTCCGCTCGGCAGTGAAGATGACGCCGTGCGCGCGCAGGGGCTGGCGATCATGCGTAAAGCGATTCGCTTTGCCCAGGACGTGGGGATCCGTGTCATCCAGCTGGCGGGCTATGACGTCTACTACCAGCAGGCCAACAACGAAACCCGGCGGCGTTTTCGCGAGGGGCTCAAAGAGAGCGTGGAGATGGCAAGCCGCGCCCAGGTCACGCTGGCGATGGAGATCATGGATTACCCGCTGATGAACTCCATCAGCAAGGCGCTGGGTTATGCTCACTACCTTAATAATCCATGGTTCCAGCTCTATCCCGATATCGGCAACCTGTCCGCCTGGGATAACGATGTGCCCATGGAGCTGCAGGCGGGGATCGGCCATATCGTGGCGGTCCACGTCAAAGACACCCGGCCTGGCGTATTCAAAAATGTGCCTTTCGGTACGGGCGTAGTGGATTTCGAAGCCTGTTTCGCCACCCTCAGCCACAGCGGGTACTGCGGGCCTTACCTGATTGAGATGTGGAGTGAAACCGCAGAGGATCCGCTGCAAGAGGTGGCGAAAGCCCGGGACTGGGTGCTGGAGCGGATGGCGCGGGCCGGGCTGACGGGAGGCGAAAATGCTGCAGCTTAAACAGCAGGTGTTTGAGGCAAACATGGATTTGCCGCGTTACGGTCTGGTCACCTTCACCTGGGGAAACGTCAGCGCGATTGACCGGAGCCGCGGGCTGGTGGCGATCAAACCCAGCGGCGTGGCCTATGAGACCATGCGCATGGAAGACATGGTGGTGGTGGATCTCGACGGCAAGGTTGTGGAGGGCCAGTGGCGACCTTCGTCCGATACCGCTACCCATCTGGCGCTGTACCGGCGTTATCCCTCCCTTGGCGGCGTAGTGCATACCCACTCCACCCATGCGACGGCCTGGGCGCAGGCGGGGCTGGCCATCCCGGCGCTGGGCACCACCCATGCAGACTACTTTTTTGGCGATATCCCCTGTACGCGGGCACTCACCGAAGAGGAGGTGCAGGGCGAGTACGAACTCAATACCGGCAAGGTGATCGTGGAAACGCTGGGTGAGGGCGAACCGCTGCACACGCCGGGGATAGTGGTATATCAGCATGGCCCCTTCGCCTGGGGCAAAGATGCGCACGATGCCGTGCATAACGCCGTGGTAATGGAAGAGGTGGCGAGAATGGCGTGGATTGCCCGCGGTATTAACCCGCACCTGCAACCGATAGACAGCTATCTGATGAACAAGCACTTTATGCGCAAGCATGGTCCGAATGCCTATTACGGGCAAAAATAAAAAAAAGCCCCCGGGCATGGGGGCTAATTAAACTATGACAATATTTTCGTTGTTGGCTTTCCTGGTGCTAGCGTCAAAGCATTACCGATAGATATCTGCGCTGACGTGCATATTGCCGTTGCTGCCCGGTTCACGGGTGAGCATGACGTGATAGTAGCGGGCATCCCGCGCCTCGGCTTCTGCAGTAATAGCTTCTGTCGCTTCGCTTTCGGTAGCGAAGTTGTGGTTGATATAAATGACGCCAAGGCTTTGCACATCATCCATATTTCTGGCCTGACGGCCATCAACCTGAATCGCTGCTGTCGCGTTTGCACTGAGCAAAAGCGCAGCCAGAATGGCAAGGTTTATCTTTTTCATGATATGCGCTCCACGACAAACTACGGTGCGACGATAATCACTTCGGGTTTTGTCCTCAGAAGGGGTCTGATTAAAGTGTAACCCCTTATCTGGCCGGCATTGGCGACCATTTCTGATGCTGTTGTTCAAAAAAGCGCCGCGATCGCCTGTGAGCCATGGTAAATCACCCACTTAGACGAGCTTTGCGCTTTGTGCGAATTATTTGTGCAATCAGCTTGAGTTTCCAGGGGGGGCGCAAGTATTATGACGCGTCAATTTTTCAGCCGACCTTTAACACGTTCCTTGCCTCCCCGGGCCTCGGCTGACCCAGACAGGAGGCTGAATAATCCGTAAGGAGCAATTCGATGCGTCATTACGAAATCGTTTTTATGGTCCATCCTGACCAGAGCGAACAGGTTCCGGGTATGATCGAGCGCTACACTGGTGCAATCACTGCAGCAGAAGGCACGATCCACCGTCTGGAAGACTGGGGCCGCCGTCAGCTGGCTTATCCGATCAACAAACTGCACAAAGCTCACTACGTTCTGCTGAACGTTGAAGCTCCGCAGGAAGCGATCGATGAGCTGGAAACTAACTTCCGCTTCAACGATGCCGTTATCCGCAGCATGGTTATGCGTACCAAAAACGCAGTGACCGAAGCATCTCCGATGGTTAAAGCGAAAGACGAGCGCCGTGAGCGTCGCGATGATTTCGCAAACGAAACCGCAGATGATTCTGATGCTGGGGATTCTGAAGAGTAATTTCTGATGACCAACCGTCTGGTGTTGTCCGGTACCGTGTGCAGGACCCCCCCTTCGTAAGGTCAGCCCATCAGGAATTCCTCACTGCCAGTTCGTGCTTGAGCATCGTTCAGTGCAGGAGGAAGCCGGGTTTCACCGGCAGGCGTGGTGCCAAATGCCCGTTATTATTAGCGGACACGAAAACCAGGCCATTACTCACAGTATAACGGTCGGTAGCGCAGTAACCGTTCAGGGGTTCATTTCTTGCCACAAGGCAAAGAACGGTCTGAGCAAAATGGTTCTGCATGCCGAGCAGATTGATTTGATAGATTCTGGAGACTAGCCATATGGCACGTTATTTCCGTCGTCGCAAGTTCTGCCGTTTCACCGCGGAAGGCGTTCAAGAGATCGACTATAAAGATATCGCAACGCTGAAAAACTACATCACCGAAAGCGGTAAGATTGTCCCAAGCCGTATCACCGGTACTCGTGCAAAATACCAGCGTCAGCTGGCTCGCGCTATCAAACGCGCTCGCTACCTGTCCCTGCTGCCGTACACTGATCGTCATCAGTAATCGGGCACGGTCCATTAATACGACTTTAAGAGGATAAGGTAATGCAAGTTATTCTGCTTGATAAAGTAGCAAACCTGGGCAGCCTGGGTGATCAGGTAAACGTTAAAGCGGGCTACGCTCGTAACTTCCTGGTTCCACAGGGTAAAGCTGTTCCTGCTACCAAGAAAAACGTAGAGTTTTTCGAAGCACGTCGTGCTGAACTGGAAGCCAAACTGGCTGACGTTCTGGCGGCTGCTAACGCTCGCGCTGAGAAAATCAACGCACTGGGCACCGTTACTATCGCGTCTAAATCAGGCGACGAAGGTAAACTGTTCGGTTCCATCGGTACTCGCGACATCGCTGACGCTGTAACTGCAGCTGGCGTTGACGTCGCTAAGAGCGAAGTTCGTCTGCCGAACGGCGTTCTGCGTACCACCGGTGAGCACGAAGTGGACTTCCAGGTTCACAGCGAAGTCTTCGCTAAACTGGTTGTTAACGTTGTTGCTGAGTAAGTAATTACTCGTCACCACGTCGAAGCGCCGGCCTTGTGCCGGCGTTTTGCTTTTTAACGCGACCTGTCCCACCTTTTTACCTTGTATGGTAGCTATTCCTGTCGCGATCTCTGATAATAAAATGAAACGCCATTTTATCTTCGAGATTAGCTATGGACGCCGTTCTGCCCACGCCGATTTTTGCCCGTAAAAACATCGTTTTCGCCAGCGCGACGCTGTGCTGTTTGCTCTGGGGAAGCTCCTATCCCGCGATTAAAAGCGGCTACGAACTTTTTCAGATCGCCACCAACGACATCTCGTCAAAAGTGGTCTTTGCGGGTTATCGCTTTGTGTTCGCCGGTCTGCTGTTGCTGCTGTTAGCCCTTGCCCAGCGCAAGCCGATTGGTCGGCTCAGCCCACGGCAGTTTGGGCAGCTGACGGTACTCGGCCTGACGCAGACGGCTATCCAGTACACCTTCTTTTATATCGGTCTCGCTTACACCACGGGCGCCAAAGGGTCGATCATGAATGCGACCGCCACCTTCTTTAGCGTCATGCTGGCGCACTTCATCTATCAGAACGACAAAATCAGCTACAACAAAGCCCTCGGCTGTATCCTCGGTTTTGCCGGGGTGATGATCGTCAACTTCAATAGCGGCCTGCAGGACTTCCACTTTGTCTGGAACGGCGACGGATTTGTGGTGCTGGCGGCGTTTATCCTCTCTGCCGCCACGCTGTACGGCAAACGCATCTCTCAGACGGTCGATCCGATGGTCATGACCGGCTGGCAGCTGGCGATAGGTGGGGTGATGCTGGTAGTGGGAGGCTATATCACCGGCGGTACGCTGGCAGTTCCCAGCGTCAAAGCGGCGGCCATCCTCGGTTATCTGACCCTGCTCTCTTCGGTGGCGTTCGCGCTGTGGAGTCTGCTGCTGAAGTACAACCGCGTCAGCATGATTGCACCATTCAACTTCCTGGTGCCGGTGGCCGGCACCGTACTCTCTGCCATTTTCCTCGGCGAGAATATCCTCGAGATCAAATATGCCGTGGCGCTGGTGCTGGTCTGCTCGGGGATCTGGTGGGTCAACAAAGTAAGTGGAAAACAGGCCCGGTAAGCATCAGGCTACCGGGCAACCTACTATCTGGCGCGGATAAAGCTGCCGTCAGACTGACGGGTAAACAGCACCTGCTGGCCGTTGCCGCTGTCAATGGTCAGCCCTGTCACCACGCCGCTCGCATTCTGGCGGATCTGCACCATCTGACCGTTTTGCAGGTTGCTCAGCGGCTTGCCTGCGCCTTCAACCTGCGCCATCGCATAGACGTCGGTCGGTGGCAGGTTGTGATCGCGGAACAGCTGCGCCATCGTTTTGCCCGGCTCCACACGGTAGGAACGCCACTGCTGTTCGATACCTGGCACCGGCTGCGACTGCACGGGCGCGGCGGCCTGCTCCTGCGGTTGCTCCTCCTGAATCGGCTCCGGCTCGACCGGGGCGACCTGGCCCGGATCGTTTGACGGCGCGACCAGCTGCGTCTGCATCGGCTGTGCGTCTGGCTGCGGCTGGGTCTGCGAGCGGAAATCCAGTTCGGCATCCCGACGGACAGGCGCAGTCGTGCTGTCATCAGCGCCTGGCAGCAGAATACCAATAATCACCATCAGCGCACCGATGATAATACCTCTGCGGTGCAGGGGCGGCAGCGGGTCCATGATGCGAAAGTTGTCTGGCGCATGCCAGATTTTCGTCAGGGTAGGTTTTAATTCAAATGGCCCGGGCATGGCTCTCCTCCTGCTCCGCGTCTTTTTTCCTGTCCCGAGAAGTATAGTTTGCTAACTGCCTGATGAACATTGCAAAGCCGGCTTCCGTGACACACATTCGGGAAAAATCCAGATAGTCTCTATTGTTTCCGTTTCATCGCAATTTGTCATCTTTCCATAAGACAAAGTTTTACCGGATGGAAGGTGGCTGTTATGCTGCCCGCTACTTTAAATGTGATGGAAGGAAATCCCATGACCACCCCGACTTTTGACACAATCGAAGCGCAGGCAAGCTACGGTATTGGTTTGCAGGTAGGACAGCAGCTGAGCGAATCAGGTCTGCAGGGTCTGTTACCGGAAGCGCTGGTGGCGGGTATCGCCGATGCGCTGGAAGGTAAGCACCCGGCGGTTCCGGTTGATGTGGTTCACCGCGCGCTGCGCGAAATCCACGAGCGTGCTGACTCCGTGCGTCGCGCGCGTTTTGAAGAGATGGCAGCGGCAGGCGAGAAGTTTCTCGAAGAGAACCGTGAGCGTGAAGGCGTGAACAGCACCGAAACCGGCCTGCAGTTCCGCGTGATCAATCAGGGTGACGGCGCAATCCCGGCGCGTACCGACCACGTTCGCGTGCACTACACCGGTAAACTGATCGACGGCACCGTGTTCGACAGCTCCGTAGCCCGCGGCGAACCGGCTGAATTCCCGGTAAACGGCGTGATCCCTGGCTGGATCGAAGCCCTGACCCTGATGCCGGTTGGCTCCAAGTGGGAACTGACTATTCCTCAGAACCTGGCCTACGGCGAGCGCGGCGCTGGCGCGTCCATTCCGCCATTCAGCACCCTGGTCTTCGAAGTTGAGCTGCTGGAAATCCTCTAATTCCGCACGCTTTCCTCTCCCCGACGGGGGAGGGGAATTCAGTTAAAAAACCTATAGTTACGCGCTAATCAACAGATTATCTTGCAAATGGTCACAGTAAGTGTATTTTTGTGAGCTGTTTTGCGTTGCTTAAGTGATATGACACTCACTTCCAACATATTATTAACATAATATTTAAATCATAGTATTCATCCCGCCGATTCTTACCTAATATCGATGAGTCCTTAATCGGGCCGTCGCTTTTCGACGTAATAAAGGGCCAGAAGAGCCTAAACAACACAGGCAGTAACAACAGGAAAACATCACATGGTAGATCAGGTAAAAGTCGTTGCCGACGAAGAGGCACCGTCTGAACAGTCGCTACGGCGTAATCTCACAAACCGTCATATTCAGCTTATCGCCATCGGCGGCGCTATCGGCACCGGGCTGTTTATGGGGTCAGGCAAAACCATTAGTCTTGCCGGTCCGTCGATCATTTTTGTCTATATGATCATCGGCTTTATGCTCTTTTTCGTTATGCGAGCCATGGGAGAGCTGCTGCTCTCGAATCTCGAATATAAATCCTTCAGCGACTTTGCCTCCGACCTTCTCGGGCCGTGGGCGGGTTACTTCACCGGCTGGACCTACTGGTTCTGCTGGGTGGTTACCGGGATGGCTGACGTCGTCGCCATTACGGCCTATGCGCAGTTCTGGTTCCCGGGGCTGTCGGACTGGGTTGCCTCGCTGGCGGTGATTGTCCTGCTGCTGAGCCTTAACCTCGCCACCGTAAAAATGTTCGGTGAGATGGAGTTCTGGTTCGCGATGATCAAAATTGTCGCCATTGTCGGCCTGATTGTGGTCGGCCTGGTGATGGTCATGACTCACTTTACCTCCCCGAGCGGCGTTGAGGCCTCGTTCTCCCATCTGTGGAATGACGGCGGCTGGTTCCCGAAAGGGCTGAGTGGATTCTTTGCCGGCTTCCAGATTGCGGTCTTCGCCTTCGTGGGGATTGAGCTGGTAGGTACGACAGCTGCTGAAACCAAAGATCCTGAGAAGTCTCTGCCGCGGGCGATTAACTCGATTCCCGTGCGTATCATCATGTTCTACGTCTTCGCGCTGATCGTGATTATGTCGGTCACGCCGTGGAGTTCCGTTGTCCCAACCAAGAGCCCGTTCGTTGAGCTGTTCGTGCTGGTGGGTCTGCCGGCAGCGGCGAGCCTGATTAATTTCGTGGTGCTGACCTCCGCGGCCTCGTCGGCTAACAGCGGCGTGTTCTCCACCAGCCGTATGCTGTTCGGTCTGGCGCAGGAAGGCGTGGCGCCGAGCGCGTTCGCCAAGCTGTCAAAGCGTGCGGTACCGGCAAAAGGGCTGACCTTCTCCTGTATCTGCCTGCTGGGCGGCGTGGTGATGCTCTATGTGAACCCAAGCGTGATTGGCGCGTTCACCATGATCACCACGGTGTCGGCGATCCTGTTCATGTTCGTCTGGACCATCATCCTGTGCTCGTACCTGGTGTACCGCAAGCAGCGTCCGCACCTGCATGAAAAATCCATCTACAAGATGCCGCTGGGCAAGCTGATGTGCTGGGTCTGCATGGCGTTCTTCGTGTTTGTGCTGGTACTGCTGACGCTGGAAGAGGATACCCGTCAGGCGCTGATCGTCACGCCGCTGTGGTTTATCGCGCTGGGGCTGGGCTGGCTGTTTATCGGTAAGAAAAGAATGGCAGGCGTAAGATAAAAGCAAAACGGCAACTTCGGTTGCCGTTTTTTATGTGTTCCCCCCTCTCCCTGTGGGTGAGGGCATCAGGCCGCAGCGCCTTTGTTATTCCCCGGCCAGCGCCCGTGGGAACAGCACGTTATTCTCGAGGCTGATGTGCTCCATCAGATCGTCGATCATCTCGTTAATCCCGTTATACATCGCGCGCCAGGTGGTGCAGGCATCCGCAGGCGGAGTCACGTTATTGGTGATGTGCTTGATCACCTCGACCAGTTCACCGGCGTCGTCATGCTCGCTTTCCATCACGCTGATGGGCCCCATCGCCTGGCTACCCATCCCCTGTTTAATCATGGGGAACAGGATCTGCTCCTCTTTCATCATGTGGCTGGACAGCTCTTCGTGCAGCATGGTCAGGTTCTTCGCGAGGCCGCGCGGGACAGAGGCTTTCTCCGCATGAACGCGCTCAACCTTGGTCGCCTGCAGGATCAGTTCCGGCAGCTGTTCGCGGTGGCGGTCATGGTAACGGACGATGATGTGATTGATGATTTCGCCCAGCGCCACGCTGCGCCAGTCTTTTTCCAGCGGCTGCTCAGCCAGTTTCGCCAGTTCAGCTTCGATGAGGTCCAGATCCAGTTCCTTACGCGATGCCGCCCGCGCCAGGGTTTGCTTACCGCCACAGCAGTAATCCATATCGTATTTACGAAACAGCGCAGAAGCGCGTGGGATGGAGAGCGCCAGCTCGCCTAAAGGTTGGTCGCGGAAGGCCATGGTCGTTACCTCATCGTTATTTGATAAGATGTATTTTAAATGCATCTTTAAGGTGAGGATATAACCCTTTAGGAGCAGAGGGTAAAAAGGCGGGCGATTCTAAAAACTTTCTTATGTTTTAACTTGCTGAAAGGATTTAATTATTTCCGAAAAACAGGGTGGTTAGACCACGAAACGTTAAATAACACGCCTGCTTTGCCGATATGTCCTCAACAGACAATGTCCTGCACATAAGGTTAAGAATGTTTAAACGGATTAAAGTAATCACCCTGTTAGTCTCGGTACTGCTGGTGCTCGGGCTGATGCAAATCATCGCCGCGACGGTTTTTATCAATGCCCTGAACAATGATAAGGACAATTTCACTGTTTCCCAGCTGTCCAGCCAGAACGTGGCAGAGTTTACCGACGCGTGGATCAGCCTGAACCAGGCACGCGTGACCCTTAACCGCGGCATGCTCCGTCTGCAAAGCAGCACGGCGACCGAGATCAACGGCACGCAGTTGGGCGAGCTGGTCACCGCCGGGAAAGCCCTGCTTACCGAAGCCCAGGGGCATTACGACAAATATTATGCCCTGCCGGAAACCCCGGGCCTGGATGAGAAGCTGGCCGATCGACTGGAAGAGCAGTACCGCGCTTACCACTCCACGCTGACGAAAATGAACGAGCTGTTGGCCGAGGGCAAGCTGGACGATATGTTCAAGCAGAATGCCGAGAAGAAGCAGGTGGCAATGCAGGCAGTGTACCGCGAATGGCGTGAAGCGCAGGCGAAACTGACCAGCGCGGGCATCACCGATAACGAGAACGACTACCAGCGTATCCTGTGGATCCTGTCGGCCATTATGGTGATTGTGGTGGCGGTGATTGTCGCCAGCTGGATCGCCATGCGCAACGTGCTGCTGAAGCCGCTGCATGAGGTGATTGCGCATATTCGCGCCATCGCCGCTGGCGACCTGACGCAGCCGATCGATGCCCAGGGTCAGAATGAAATGGCGCTGCTGGCGCATAACGTTCACGAGATGCAAAAGGCGCTGGCCAACACCGTGGGCGTGGTGCGTGATGGGGCGGATACTATTTTCACCGGCGCCGGTGAAATCTCTGCAGGCAGTAACGACCTCTCTTCCCGTACCGAGCAGCAGGCGGCCTCCCTGGAAGAGACCGCGGCCAGCATGGAGCAGTTAACCGCGACCGTGAAGCAGAACGCCGATAACGCCCGTCAGGCGTCACGTCTGGCGCTGGACGCTTCTTCTACGGCGAAGAAAGGCGGCAACGTGGTCGAAGGCGTGGTGCGCACCATGGACGAAATCGCCACCAGCTCCAGCAAGATTGCCCAGATCACCAACGTGATCGATGGCATTGCCTTCCAGACCAACATTCTGGCGCTGAACGCGGCGGTAGAAGCAGCGCGTGCCGGCGAGCAGGGCCGCGGATTTGCGGTGGTGGCAGGGGAAGTACGTACTCTGGCCCAGCGCAGCGCCCAGGCCGCGAAAGAGATCAAAGGCCTGATTGACGACTCTGGCGCGCGCGTCAGTGCGGGTTCCGCACTGGTGAATGAAGCCGGGGCGACGATGGCGGAAATCGTCAGCGCCGTCACCCGCGTGACTGACATCATGGGCGAAATCGCTTCCGCCTCGGATGAGCAGAGCCGCGGTATTGACCAGGTAGGTCAGGCGGTGGCCGAAATGGATCGTGTGACCCAGCAGAACGCCTCGCTGGTTGAGGAGTCTGCAGCGGCGGCGGCGGCGCTGGAAGAGCAGGCGGCGCGTCTGAACGAGGCGGTGGCGGTGTTTAAGATTGTTCACGGCCAGGCAGCTAAAGCGGCACCCGTGAAAACCTATACCGCAAAAGCGAAACCGGTGCTGGCAACGACGGACGCTAACTGGGAAACCTTCTAAAACCTGCCGGGTGGCGCTAACGCTTACCCGGCCTACGAAACCTGCCGGGTGGCGGCTTCGCCTTACCCGGCCTACGGAACTACGAAACCGGCACTACTGCCGGTTTTTCCGGCTTCGCGCTCACCGCAATCACCACTCCCACCACCAGCAACACAATCCCCGTACCGGTTAACAACGGCGGCAGGCTCTGGCGCATCAGGAAGGTATACAGCAACCCGGCCAGGGTTTCGAAAACGATCAGCGGCCCTAAGACTACCGTCGGCAATTTCTGACTGGCGACGTTCCAGCACAGGGCACCCACCCACGAGCAGCAAATAGCAATCGCCACCATCAGCCCGAGGAACACCCAGGGCCGCGGCCCCAGCGGCAGGGCGAAGTCCGGCTGCTGCACGTTCAGCCAGGCGCAGGCGGCGAGATAGCCCAGCAGCGACACCGGGAGCGTCACCAGCGCCTGGGCGGTGGCCCACATCATCGGATGTTTGTCCGGATTCTCCCGCAGCCAGCGGGCATTACGCAGGGCATACCACGCCCAGCAGACCACCGATACCGACGCCAGCAGGATCCCCGAGACATAGCGCCAGCCGCTGCCCCCGGCCACGCCGTGCCGCAGCTCGGCAATGTTGACGCAGGCCAGCCCCAGCGCAATCGCCACCAGGCCGGGCACCATCTTCGACCACGCCAGCTTGCCGTCGCGCTGGCTGTAGAGCAGATTGGCGAACACCGGGATCACCACCGGCAGCGTGCCGATGATCATCGTTGAGACGGGGGCCCCGGTACGCTGAATGGCGCTCGCCAGGCAGATGTAATAGATGAGGTTGCCCATCATGGTCAGCGCCAGCGCGGTCAGCCAGTCCTGTCGTTTCAGCTGGCGTAACCGCCCCCTTCCGAGCCAGGCGATCGGCAGGGCGATCAGCCCCAGCGCCAGATAGCGCCCCATCGACTGCAATGCCGCCGGGTACTCCGGCACAATCAACGGGCCGACAAAAATCAGCCCCCACATTAACCCTGCAAGCAGGGCATACAACACGCCGCTAACCATTTTTCTATCCATCTTTGCTGAACCTGCTGGCAGTGTAGAAAGGCAAAAGGGGGACGTATTGTATGAGATTGCGCATTAGCGCTTCGCGACCTGTTTCTGGTAGCGCACGGGGGTAATGCCATACCGACGCGTAAACGCCCGGGTCAGATGCGACTGATCGGTCAGGCCCGTCGCGGCGGCCACTTCAGCCGCAGGCAGCCCCTGAGTGAGAAAAGCTTTGGCGCGCCACAGGCGGATCGCCATCAGCATCTGATGGGGCGTGACGTGAAAATGGGCTTTGAACTGGCGCTGGAAATGGTATGGGCTGAGCGACACCACCTGCGCCAGCTCGTCGAGGGTCAGGGAGTGCATATAGTTGTCATGCAGATAGTCGCGCACGCGCTCGAAGCGATGCGCCCCTTCGTGCCGCACCGGGGCATGGCGCGCCAGCGGCTGGAAGGTATCAATCAGATCCAGCAGCAGGCCTTTTTGCGCCAGCGGATCGTCGGTGTGCCACAGGCCGTAGATCAGCTGACAGATCTGCTGCGAACGTCGCGGATCGTGCCGGGTCACGTCGCTGAACCACCAGTGGCGAATACCTGTGACCTCTTCCAGCAGATCCGGCTCGAGGTAGATCATCCGGTAACGCCAGCCGTCGGCGGTTTCGGCCTCGCCGGTATGCAGCTCGTCGGGATTCATGGTGACCACGGAATGGACGGGGGCGACGTACTGCGTCCCGCGATAGCGAAAGCGTTCGGCACCGGCTTCAATGGCACCGATCCCGAAGGCCTCGTGTGTATGCGGCTCAAAGGCGTAGCGTGAGATATGGGCGTGATACAGCTCCACGCCCGGCACCTGCGCCAGATGGCGAAAGCGCGCGCTATCTCTCTCATCGAAGAACTGTTCGGGTACGCCTTGCACGGTGAGCCTCCTCGCGGGTCAGATTTCATTATCAGAGATGACCCGGAGGGATGCCACAATAATTAACCAGCTTTTAACAATTACAGGATACCCTTCACGCTCTCGGCCAGGGAGGTCGTCGGGCGACCCAGCAGCGCGCTCAGGGTACGGCTGTCATCAAACAGACCGCCCTTCGAGGCCCCCACGTCGGAGTCGGCCAGCATATCGGCCAGACCCGCCGGTAAGCCCACGCCCTTCAGCGCGGCGGCAAAATCAGCTTCGCTCAGGTTCTGGTAGGCCACGTTTTTCCCGCTCTGGCGGCTCAGTTCGGCAGCCAGCTCGCTTAAGGTCCACGCCTGGTCGCCCGCCAGCTCATACACTTTCCCGGCATGACCCTCTTCGCTGATAACGCGGGCCGCGGCGGCGGCATAGTCGGCGCGAGTCGCAGAGGCGATCTTGCCTTCACTCGCAGAGCCGATGAACACCCCGTGCTCCAGAGCCGGCGGGGCGCTGGCGAGGTAGTTTTCGGTATACCAGCCGTTACGCAGCAGGGCGTAAGGAATGCCGGATTCTGCCAGCGCTTTTTCGGTGGCGACGTGCTCCACGTGCAGCCCCAGCGGTGAGGTGTCGGCATGCAGCAGGCTGGTGTAGGCGATAAATTTCACCCCCGCCGCCTTCGCCGCGTTAATCACGTTCTGATGCTGCGGCGCGCGCTGGCCCACTTCGCTGGAGGAGATCAGCAGCAGTTTATCCACGCCCGCGAGCGCGGCGGTGAAGGCGGCCTGGTCGGTGTAATCGGCCTGACGGACGGCCACGCCCTGCTGGCTCAGCGCGTCGGCCTTCGCCGGGTTACGCACAATGGCGACCAGCTGGCTGGCCGGAACGGTTTTCAGGAGCTGTTCAATAACGAGTTGGCCAAGCTGGCCGGTAGCGCCGGTAATCGCGATCATGATGAATATCCTTCGTCTCGTGTGAATGTTGTGGCACACTATCACTCAAACTAACTTTTAGTAAGTACGTACAAAAAGGTAAGTATCAAATGACCAATCCAACCCTCAGCGAGCAAATGCGCGACGGCAATCTCTTTGCCGAGCAGTGTCCTTCCCGGGATGTGCTCAAGCATGTGACCAGCCGCTGGGGCGTGCTGATCCTGGTGGCGTTGCGTCAGGGGACGCATCGCTTTAGCGATCTGCGGCGCAAGATGGGCGGGGTAAGCGAGAAGATGCTGGCCCAGTCGCTGCAGGCGCTGGAGCAGGATGGTTTTATCAATCGCGTGTCGTATCCGGTGGTGCCGCCGCACGTGGAGTACAGTCTGACGCCGCTGGGGGAAGAGGTGAGCGAAAAGGTGGCGGCGCTGGCCGACTGGATCGAGCTGAATTTACCGCAGGTGATGAGTAACCGCGTGGAACGTGCTGCCTGATGCCCTCACCCTGGCCCTCTCTCACAGGGAGAGGGTACAAACACTAAAAACGACAACGTGCGTTGCCGTTTTGCTTTTACCTTGTGCGGCGTGATTGCCTGGCTGACGGTTTTGTAGGCCCGGCAAGCGAAGCGCCGCCGGGCACTGCGCGGTCTGATTGCCGGGTGGCGGCTGCGCCTTACCCGGCCTACAAAAACCGCACCTGCTGCTATTTGCCTAAATCCACCTGATAAATCGCGAATCCGATCTCATCGGTGGCGACCTGCTGCATCGGATACTGCGCTTTCTCTTTGATAAACGCCGCCGCTTTCTCGGATGGTGCCGTCTCAAAGCGCACATCGAGCTTCACGTCGCTGTGGATCGGCGCCAGACGCCAGTTGTTATCCGCTGCCGGGTGGATTTCGCCTGCTTTTTTCGACTGCTCTCCGATCCACGCTGCCAGCACCGAGCGGTTCTCGTCCGGTGAGGCGAAGGCGATATGGCTGTCGCCGGTCCCGGCAAACTTGCCGCCGTAGGCGCGGTAGTTATTGGTTGCCACCAGGAAGGTCGCTTTTGGATCAATCGGCTTGCCGTTGAAGGTCAGATTCTTGATACGCTCCGCCTGGGCATTCACCACCTGGCACTCGCCGTCATATTTCGCTGGCAGAGAGACATCAATCTGGTACTCCACGCCGTCGATCACGTCGAAGTTATAGGTGCGGAACCCGTCCCAGTTAATCAGCGACTGCGGTTTAGTGCTGTTGACATCGATCTGGTTGAACTGTCCGGCCGAGCACTCAAGCCACTCCTTCACCTCCTGACCGGTGGCTTTGACCACCACCAGGGTGTTCGGATAGAGATAGAGGTCGGCGGCGTTGCGGAAGGTCAGCTGGCCTTTCTCTACTTCGACATAGCTGGCCGGATCGTTCTTGCGTCCGCCCACCTTAAACGGCGCGGCGGCGGAGAGTACCGGCAGTTTCGCCAGGTCCGGATCGCCCTGAATATAGCGCTCCACGTAGGCTTTCTGCGCCAGGTTCACCACCTGCACGGTGGGATCGTCCTGCACCAGCGACAGGTAGCTGTACATGTTGTCGGAAGACTTGCCGATCGGTTTGCTGACAAACTCGCGGGTGGCGTCGTGATCGTGCTTCAGCACCTCGACGATCTTTTTATCCTCTCCGACCAGCGCTTTTTTGGCCGCCAGATCGTAAATCGGCCGTGCTTCGGCCTTCGACTCGGTCACCTGCCATTTGCCGCCGTCATTATTCAGCACCAGATCCACCACCCCGAGGTGATCGCCCCACATGCCCGGCATCACCGCCGGCACGCCGTTCAGCGTCCCTTTGGCAATGTCCGCCCCTTTGATGCTGGCGAAATCTTTGCCCGGGAATACCGCGTGGGCGTGTCCAAAGAGAATAGCGTCGACGCCTTTCACTTCGCTGAGGTAGTAGACCGAGTTTTCCGCCATCGCCTGATACGGATCGGCAGAGAGACCGGAGTGGGCCACCACCACCACCAGGTCGGCGCCTTTCTCGCGCATCTCCGGCACATACTTGCGGGCGGTTTCGGTAATGTCGTTGACCGTCACTTTGCCGCTCAGGTTGGCCTTATCCCAGGTCATGATCTGCGGCGGTACAAAGCCGATATAGCCAATCTTCAGGGTCTGCGATTTGCCGTCCTGATCGGTCACGGTGGTCTCTTTGATCAGATAAGGGGTAAAAAGCGGCTTATTGGTCTTAACGTCGATGATATTGGCGTTAACGTACGGGAATTTGGCCCCGGACAGCGCCATGTGCAGATAATCCAGGCCGTAGTTAAACTCGTGGTTACCGAGGTTGCCCACCGCGTAATCGAGGGTGTTCAGCGCCTTGTAAACCGGGTGGATATCGCCCTTTTTCAGACCTTTCGCCGCCATGTAATCCCCAAGCGGACTACCCTGAATTAAGTCCCCGTTATCGACCAGCACGCTGTTTTTCACTTCGCTACGGGCGGCATTAATCAGGCTGGCGGTGCGCACCAGGCCAAACTTTTCCGTCGGCGCATCTTTGTAGTAGTCGAAGTCCATCATATTGCTGTGCAGGTCGGTAGTTTCCAGAATGCGGAGATCGACCGTCGCCGCCTGTACGCTCGCGGCAATCAGCGTCGCCAGGAGCGTTGCGCTAAACTTAATCATCAGAGGAGTCCTTTTTTTGAACCAGGCCACAAAAGAATATGTATCTATATTTTTTTGCTTACAGAATTGTGAATCCTGCCAGAAAAAAAGTGCCCTGAAACCGGAATTGCTTCACAGATAGCGGATTTATTCACAATGCGATATAAATAAAACAAAGAGTTAAACCCACTGTGTTAACAAAGAGGTGGAGAATGTTAGATAAAATTTGTCAGCTCGCACGGGATGCGGGCGATGCCATCATGCAGGTCTATGATGGCAAGATCCCGATGGACGTGATCCAAAAAATCGATGACTCACCGGTGACCGCCGCCGATCTTGCGGCGCACGGGGTGATCCTCCAGGGCTTGCAGGCGCTGACGCCCGATATTCCTGTGCTGTCAGAAGAAGATCCTCAGCCCTGGGATGAACGCCAGCACTGGCAGCGTTACTGGCTGGTTGATCCCCTGGACGGCACCAAGGAGTTCATCAAACGTAATGGTGAGTTCACCGTCAATATTGCCCTGATTGAGAAAGGCAAAGCGGTGCTGGGTGTGGTCTATGCCCCGGTGTTGAAGGTGATGTACAGCGCCGCCGACGGCAAAGCGTGGAAAGAGGAGTGCGGCGTGCGTAAGCAGATTCAGGTGCGTGACGCCCGGCCGCCGCTGGTGGTGATCAGCCGCTCGCATGCGGATAATGAACTGCAGGAGTATCTGCATCAGCTGGGTGAGCATCAGACGACGTCGATTGGCTCCTCGCTGAAATTCTGCCTGGTGGCAGAAGGGCAGGCGCAGCTCTATCCCCGCTTCGGGCCAACCAACGTCTGGGATACGGCGGCAGGTCACGCCGTTGCCGCCGCCGCGGGTGCGCATGTTCACGACTGGCAGGGCAAGCCGCTCGACTATACCCCGCGTGAATCATTCCTTAATCCCGGCTTCCGGGTCTCGCTTTACTGACCGAGCAGCTTATGCAGCAGGGCAATCACCTGCTGCACCTCTTCCTGGGTCAGCGCCCCGTCTTTCGCCCACTGAACGCGGCCCTCTTTATCCAGTACGGCCGCCGCTGAACTCTCTTCTTCCAGCTGCCACGCGCCGCGTGCCGTACCGTTACTGTCGACCACGATCTGCGACCACGGATAGAGCTTTTTATTGCTCTCCAGGCTGCTGCGCACAAACATGCCGGAGCCCGGGATCGCATCGTCGGTGTTAACGATGGTGGTGGTCTGGTAGCTATCTTTTGGTAAATGTGCCGACTTGATCGCTTCAATCAAGGTTGCGTTTTTCTCTTTTGCCGACGAGCGGCCGGCAATATGTAGCACAACTCGCACTTTGCCTGGGAGCTGCGCGCTATTCCATTTTTTGTAGCTAAACTCATTATTGTCGAGGATCAATTCTCCCCGGTCGGCAATGCCCACCGGCGGCACACGTTGTCCCTTCTCGAAATTATGTGCAGAAGCCATCAGTGGCAGCAACAGGCAGGCAGTTGCCAGGATGTTACGTAGGGTCATGGTGTTTCCTTATTTTTTTGGCAGGTGATCCGACCACTTGGTCATACGTTTTAATCATAAGTGCGATCGCGGCGCTTTACCCGCAATCCCGGTGCCAGAGTGAGGGGGAACGCACATATCTGCACAAAAACGAAGGCTTATACTGCCCGAAAGTTACGATTGCAAAGAATATTCTGATTATTTGTCATCAAAAGGTAAATAAACTTATGCAGACTGGGTATCGCAGTTTTTCTGGACTATAGTCATTGGGCAATAAATTTGCGCTCCAGAGAGTCGGCCCGATTGTGGCGCCGCAAGAGCGTATGATTCGCAGGAGATAATAGAATGAAAATTTTCCAACGCTACAATCCGCTTCAGGTGGCGAAATACGTAAAAATCCTGTTCCGTGGACGGTTGTATATCAAGGATGTTGGCGCTTTTGAATTTGATAAGGGCAAAATCCTTGTCCCAAAAGTGAAGGATAAACAGCACTTTTCTGTGATGTCCGAAGTCAACCGTCAGGTTATGCGTCTGCAAACTGAGATGGCTTAACCAACGTGCTATGCAGTAAAAAAAACGGCTCCCGAGGGAGCCGTTGATGTTTCTGGCTTAGGCCGAGACGTTCTCTTCGGCATCCGGCAGTTTCGGCACCAGCACGGTCGGTTTGTTGTCGATGCGCGTCACCAGCAGCTGGTCGATGCGGTAGTTGTCGATATCCACCACTTCGAACTTGTAGCCCGAGAACTTCACCGAGTCGGTGCGTTTCGGGATCTTACGCAGCATAAACATCATAAAGCCGCCGATGGTCTCGTAGTTGCCGGACTGTGGGAACTCGTCGATATCCAGCACGCGCATCACGTCGTCAATCGGCGTGCCGCCGTCCACCAGCCATGAGTTCTCATCGCGCGCCACAATCTGCTCTTCCAGACCCTGGCCCACCAGATCGCCCATCAGCGTGGTCATCACGTCATTGAGGGTGATGATCCCCACCACCAGCGCGTATTCGTTCATGATCACCGCGAAGTCTTCTCCGGCGGTTTTGAAACTTTCCAGCGCTTCGGAGAGCGTCAGGGTGTCCGGCACGATCAGCGTATTGCGGATCTGCACGCCGCTGTTCAGGGCCAGGCTCTGGTTCGCCAGCACGCGGTTCAGCAGGTCTTTGGAGTCCACATAGCCGATGATGTGGTCGATATCTTCATTACAGACCAGGAACTTGGAGTGCGGATGTTCCGCCACCTTGTTCTTCAGGCTCTGCTCGTCTTCGTGCAGATCGAACCAGATCACGTTCTCGCGGCCGGTCATTGACGACGGTACGGTACGCGACTCCAGCTCAAACACGTTCTCGATCAGCTCATGCTCCTGCTTACGCAGCACCCCCGCCAGCGCCCCGGCTTCGAACACCGCGTAAACATCATCAGAGGTGATGTCGTCTTTACGCACCATCGGCAGCTTGAACAGGCGGAAAATGGTGTTCGCCAGGCCGTTAAAGAACCACACCAGCGGGCGGAACACGAACAGACAGAAGCGCATCGGGTTGATGATGCGCAAAGCCACGGCTTCGGGCGCAATCATACCGATGCGTTTCGGGGTCAAATCGGCAAACAGAATGAACAGACCGGTTACCAGCGAGAAGGAGAGGATAAAGCTCAGCTGCTCGGAGAGTTCAGGGGAGAAGTACCGTGAGAAAACGCTATGAAAGACGGGAGAGAACGCGGCATCGCCGACAATACCGCCCAGGATGGCGACTGCATTAAGGCCAATTTGCACCACGGTGAAGAACATCCCCGGGTTTTCCTGCATTTTCAGCACACGTTGAGCGTTGATATCGCCATCATCGGCGAGAAGTTTAAGTTTAATTTTACGGGACGCGGCCAGGGAAATTTCTGAAATTGAGAAAAATGCACTGACGGCTATCAGACAAAGTATTACTAAAATACTGTTTAACATATCTTATCCGGCTTCTCGCCAGATCCTCGGAGGGAAGTTGGTCATACAGGGTTGTAGCGTTTATGAACACCGGTCCGAAGCGGTAGGCCGGTTATTTCAGCGGCTAGTATAGCGTAAATGTCTGTAAAGCCGCCAGAGATCACTTTTTGAGCCGGTTCTGCCCACAAAGGGGCAGAACCGGTTTACTGTTATGCCAGCTGAGGCGGCAGGCAGACGCCGATGCCGCCGATGCCGCAGTAGCCGTACGGATTTTTATGCAGGTACTGCTGGTGGTCATCTTCCGCGTAGTAGAACGGCAGGGCGGTGGCGATCTCGGTGGTGACCTGACGATCGTCGTGCGCCTCGCGCATCGCCTGCTGGAAACGCGTCAGGCTGTCGCGGGCCGCCGCGTCCTGTTCCGGGGTGAGCGGATAGATCGCCGAGCGGTACTGGGTGCCGTGGTCATTGCCCTGACGCATGCCCTGCGCCGGGTCGTGGTTTTCCCAGAACACCTGCAGCAGCTGTTCGTAGCTGATGACGTTCGGGTCATACACCACCCGCACCGCCTCGGCATGACCGGTCTGGCCGGAGCAGACTTCGCGGTAGGTTGGGTTAGGGGTATAACCGCCGGTGTAGCCCGCCGCGGTGCTGTAAACCCCCGGCAGCGGCCAGAACAGGCGCTCCACGCCCCAGAAGCAGCCCATCGCGAACAGGGCGATCTCCATCCCGTCGGGAACGTTGGTCATCGAGTGACCGTTCACGGCGTGCAGGGTGGCGACGGGCATAGGGGTGTTACGTCCCGGTAATGCGTCCGCCTGAGCAACCAGGTGCTTTTTATCGAATAAACTCACGGTGTGACCTCCGGACAGGTGATGTTTGGGTTAAGGTTGTCACGACGCGTTTAATTGAACACAATAAATGCGGTGAATGAGTCTAGATTTAAACATAAGAAATATTAGGGTGATTAACCATTTTTCAACCCGTGAATTGGGTTTTGGGCTTTATGCCGTGATCTGCTGCGGAGCGGCACTTCATCTGCTTCCAGGGGTGGAAACAAGGATATTCAGGAGAAAACGTGCCAAAAATCCGCCAGTTATGTTTAGTCAGTTTCTTGCTGACAAGCGGAGTCGCCGATGCGGCGAATGTTCGTTTGCAGGTCGAGGGGTTATCTGGCGCGCTGCAAAAAAACGTCCGCGCACAGCTCTCCACGATCCAGAGCGACGAAGTGACGCCAGACCGTCGCTTCCGTGCCCGCGTGGATGACGCCATCCGCGGCGGCTTAAAAGCGCTCGGCTATTACGAACCCACCATCGATTTTGAGTTGCGTCCACCTCCGGCCAAAGGGCGGCAGGTGCTGATTGCCCGCGTCAAGCCGGGCGAGCCGGTGCTGATCGGCGGCACGGACGTGGTGCTGCGTGGCGGCGCGCGCACCGACCGTGACTACCTTGATCTGCTGAATACGCGGCCAAAGAACGGCACCGTGCTTAATCACAGCGACTATGACGGCTTCAAAAAAGATCTCACTAAGGTGGCGCTGCGCAAAGGCTACTTCGACAGCCAGTTCAACAAAAGCCAGCTGGGCGTCTCTCTCGACCGGCATCAGGCGTTCTGGGACATCGATTACGACAGCGGGGAACGCTACCGCTTTGGCGACGTCACCTTTGAAGGCTCACAGATCCGCGACGAGTACCTGCAGAACCTGATCCCCTTTAAAGAGGGCGACTATTACCAGTCGAAAGATCTGGCCGAGCTTAACCGCCGCCTCTCTGCCACCGGCTGGTTTAACTCAGTAGTGGTGGCCCCGGAATTTGATAAGGCGCGCAAGACCAAAGTGCTGCCGCTGCACGGCGTAGTGTCGCCACGCACCGAGAACACCATTGAGACCGGGGTGGGCTATTCCACCGACGTCGGCCCGCGCGTGAAAGCAACGTGGAAAAAGCCGTGGATGAACTCCTACGGCCACAGCCTGACCACCAACGCCAGTATCTCCGCGCCCGAACAGCAGCTCGATTTCAGCTATAAAATGCCGCTGCTGAAAAACCCGCTTGAGCAGTATTACCTGGTGCAGGGCGGCTTTAAGCGCACCGATCTGAACGATACCGAAGCGGACTCCACGACCCTCGCCGTGTCGCGCTACTGGGACCTCTCCAGCGGCTGGCAGCGCGCCATTAACCTGCGCTGGAGCCTCGACCACTTTACCCAAGCCAACGTCACCAATACCACCATGCTGCTCTATCCGGGGGGTGATGATCAGCCGGACCCGCTCCCGCGGCGGGCTGATGCCGACCTGGGGCGATTCCCAGCGCTATTCGGTGGACTACTCCAATACCGCCTGGGGCTCGGATGTCGACTTTGTGGTGGTGCAGGCGCAGAACGCCTGGATCCGCACCCTCTATGACCGGCATCGCTTCGTGATGCGCGGCAATCTGGGCTGGATTGAAACCGGCGACTTCGAAAAAGTGCCGCCGGATCTGCGCTTCTTCGCCGGGGGCGATCGCAGCATTCGTGGTTATAAATACAAATCCATCGCGCCAAAAGATGACGACGGCAAGCTGATCGGGGCCTCGAAGCTGGCCACCGGCTCGCTGGAGTATCAGTACAACGTCACCGGAAAATGGTGGGGGGCGACCTTTATCGACAGCGGGGAAGCGGTGAGCGATATCCGCCGCAGCGACTTTAAAACCGGCGCGGGCGTCGGGGTGCGCTGGGAGTCACCGGTCGGGCCGATCAAGCTCGATTTCGCCGTGCCGGTGGGTGATAAAGATGAACACGGTTTACAGTTTTACATCGGTCTGGGGCCTGAATTATGAGTTTATGGAAGAAAATCAGCCTCGGCGTTGTGCTGTTTATCCTGCTGCTGCTGTCTGCGGTGGCCTTTCTGGTGGGCACCACCAGCGGGCTGCATCTGCTGTTTAAGGCGGCTAACCGCTGGGTGCCGGGGCTGGAGATTGGCCAGGTCACCGGCGGCTGGCGCGACCTGCATCTGAAAAACGTCCGCTATGACCAGCCGGGCGTGGCGGTTAACGCCGGGGATCTACACCTGGCGGTGAAGCTCAGCTGTCTGCGCGACAGCAGCCTGTGCATCAACGATCTGTCGCTAAAAGATGTCTTCGTGACCATCGATTCGAAAAAAATGCCGCAATCGGAACAGGTCGCCGAAGAGGAGAGCGGGCCGCTGGATCTCTCTACGCCGTACCCGATTGCCCTGAGCCGGGTGGCGCTGAACAACGTCAATGTCAAAATCGACGACACTACCGTGTCGGTGATGGACTTCACCTCCGGCCTGCGCTGGCAGGAGAAGAACCTGACCCTGACCCCGACCGCCCTGCAGGGGCTGCTGATTGCCCTGCCGAAAGTGGCGGAGGTGGCGCAGGAAGAGATCGTCGAGCCTAAAATTCAGAACCCGCAGCCGGAAGAGAAGCCGCTGGGCGAAACGCTGAAAGATCTCTTCTCTAAGCCGGTCCTGCCGGAGATGACCGACGTTCATCTGCCGCTGAACCTCAATATCGAAGAGTTTAAGGGCGAGCAGCTGCGCCTGACCGGTGATACCGATCTGACGGTCTTCAACATGCTGCTGAAGGTGAGCAGCATCGACGGCAACATGAAGCTCGACGCGCTGGATATCGACACCAACCAGGGGAGCGTCAACGCCACCGGCAACGCCCTGCTGCGGGATAACTGGCCGGTGGATATCACCCTCAACAGCAGCCTGAACATCGACCCGATCAAGGGCGAGAAGGTGAAGCTGAAGGTCGGCGGCGCCCTGCGCGAGCAGCTGGAGTTTGGCGTCAACCTCTCCGGCCCGGTGGATCTGGTGCTGCGCGGCCAGACCCGGCTTGCCGAGGCGGGCCTGCCGCTCAACCTGGAAGTGGTCAGCGAACAGCTCTACTGGCCCTTCACCGGCGAGAAGCAGTACCAGGCCGATGACGTGAAGCTGAAGCTCACCGGCAAAATGACCGACTACACCCTGTCGTTCCGCACCGCGGTGAAAGGGGAGGGGCTACCTCCCGCGGGCATTACGCTGGATGCGAAGGGCAACGAGCAGCAGATCAACCTCGATAAGCTGACGGTTGCGGCGCTGGAGGGCAAAACCGAGCTGACGGCGCTGCTCGACTGGCAGAAGGCGATCAGCTGGCGCGGAGAGCTGAAGCTCACCGGGATCAATACCGCCAAAGAGGTGCCCGACTGGCCCTCGAAGCTCGACGGGCTGATTAAAACCCGCGGCAGTCTGTACGGCGGCAGCTGGCAGATGGAGGTGCCGGAGCTGAAAATCACCGGCAACGTGAAGCAGAACAAAGTGGACGTAAAAGGTTCGCTGAAGGGTAACAGCTACCTGCAGTGGGTCATTCCGGGGCTGCACGTGGCGCTGGGCCGCAATACCGCCGACATCAAGGGCGAGCTGGGGGTAAAAGATCTCGATCTGGACGCCACCATCGACGCGCCGAATCTTGATAATGCCCTGCCGGGGCTGGGCGGAACGGCGAAAGGGCTGGTCAAAGTGCGCGGTACGGTCGAGGCCCCGCAGCTGCTGGCCGATATCACCGCCAACGGACTGCGCTGGCAGGAGCTCACCATTGCCCGCGTGCGGGTCGACGGCGACGTTAAATCCACCGATCAGATCGCCGGACACCTCAACCTGCGCGTCGATCGCATATCCCAGCCGGGCGTGAACCTTAATCAGGTGACGCTGGAGGCCAAAGGCAGCGAGAAGCAGCACGACCTCCAGCTGCGCGTCCAGGGCGAGCCGGTCTCCGGCCAGCTGCACCTGGCGGGCAGTTTTGACCGCAAAGAGATGCGCTGGAAGGGCACCCTGGATAACACCCGCTTCGCCACTCCGGTGGGGCCGTGGTCGTTAACCCGCTCCATTGCGCTGGATTACCGCAACGCGGAGCAGAAGATCAGCATCGGGCCGCACTGCTGGACCAACCCGAATGCCGAGCTCTGCGTGCCGCAGACCGTTGACGCAGGTGCCGAAGGGCGGGCGGTGGTGAACCTCAACCGTTTCGACCTGGCGATGCTCAAGCCGTTTATGCCGGAGTCTACCCAGGCCAGCGGCGTGTTCAGCGGCAAGGCGGATGTCGCCTGGGATGCCACCAAACCGGGACTGCCGCAGGGCAACGTCACGCTCTCCGGGCGGAACGTGAAGGTCACGCAGGTGGTGAACGACGCGCCGCTGCCGCTGGCGTTCACTACCCTGAACCTCACCGCCGATCTGCATAACAACCGCGCCGAGCTGGGCTGGCTGATCCGCCTCGCCAACAACGGCCAGTTTGACGGCCAGATCCAGGTCACCGATCCGCAGGGTCAGCGCAACCTGGGCGGCAACGTCAATATCCGCAATCTCAACCTGGCGATGGCGAACGCCATTTTCTCCCGCGGCGAGAAGGCGGCAGGCATGTTGAATGCCAACCTGCGGCTGGCGGGTAACGCGCAGAGCCCGCAGCTGTTTGGTCAGATGCAGCTCAACGGGGTGGATATCGACGGCAACTTTATGCCGTTCGATATGCAGCCGAGCCAGCTGGCGATGAACTTCAACGGCATGAGCTCCACGCTGACCGGGACCGTGCGTACCCAGCAGGGGCAGATCAACCTCAGCGGCGATGCCGACTGGAGCCAGATCGATAACTGGCGCGCGCGGGTGGCGGCCAAGGGCAGCAAGGTGCGCATCACGGTGCCGCCGATGGTGCGTCTGGACGTCTCGCCGGACGTGGTCTTTGAGGCCACGCCGCAGCTGTTCACCCTCGACGGTCGGGTTGATGTGCCGTGGGCACGTATTGTGGTTCATGACCTGCCGGAGAGCGCGGTAGGCGTCTCCAGCGATGAGGTGATGCTCGACAAAAACCTGCAGCCGGAGGAGACCAAACGGGCCTCTATCCCGATCAACAGCAACCTGATCGTGCACGTGGGCAACAACGTGCGGCTGGATGCCTTTGGCCTGAAGGCGAGGCTGACCGGCGATCTGAAGGTCGCGCAGGATAAACAGGGGCTGGGCCTGAACGGGCAGATCACTATTCCGGAAGGGCGCTTCCACGCCTACGGCCAGGATCTGATCGTGCGTAAAGGCGAGCTGCTGTTCTCCGGTCCGCCGGATCAGCCGCTGCTGAACATCGAAGCGATCCGTAACCCGGAAGCCACCGAGAATGACGTGATCGCCGGGGTGCGCGTGACCGGCACCGCCGACGAACCGAAAGCGGAAATTTTCTCCGACCCGGCAATGTCCCAGCAGGAAGCGCTCTCATACCTGCTGCGTGGGCAAGGTCTGGACAGCAATCAGAGCGACAGTGCGGCGATGACCTCAATGTTAGTCGGCCTGGGGGTTGCACAAAGTGGTCAGGTTGTGGGTAAAATCGGGGAGACGTTTGGCGTAAGCAATCTGGCGCTGGACACCCAGGGGGTCGGTGACTCTTCTCAGGTGGTGGTCAGCGGCTATGTACTGCCGGGTCTGCAGGTGAAATATGGCGTGGGGATCTTTGACTCGCTGGCGACACTCACGTTACGCTATCGCCTGATGCCTAAGCTATATCTGGAAGCGGTGTCTGGCGTAGACCAGGCACTCGATTTGCTCTATCAGTTTGAGTTTTAGCAATGCGAATATTTGTTTACGGCAGTTTACGAACCAAGCAAGGCAACAGCCACTGGATGACCAACGCCCAGTTGCTGGGGGATTACAGTATCGAAAACTACCAGCTGTACAGCCTGGGCCACTATCCAGGCGCGGTTCCGGGGAACGGAGCAGTACAGGGGGAAGTTTATCGTATTGATAATGCCACGCTGGCCGAACTTGATGCCCTGCGCACCAAAGGCGGGGAATACGCTCGCCAGTTGATCCAGACACCCTACGGCAGTGCATGGATGTACGTGTACCAACGTTCGGTCGACGGCCTGACGCTGATTGAAAGCGGTAACTGGTTAGACAGAGACCAGTACTGAGATAAACAACGCCACCCTCGGGTGGCGTTGTTTTTTTTGACATCCGCAGACGGTTTTGTAGGCCGGGTAAGGCGTAGCCGCCACCCGGCAGCTGGCCGCACAGACAAAAAAAAGCCCCGACAAGTCGGGGCTCTTCACGCAGTAAGAATTACTTCTTAGCGCGTTCGAAGGAGGCAATGATTTCAGCTTTCGCCGCTTCTGCATTGTCCCAGCCTTCCACTTTCACCCATTTGCCTTTCTCAAGATCTTTGTAGTGCTCGAAGAAGTGGGCGATCTGCGCTTTCAGCAGTTCTGGCAGGTCGTTCACATCTTTGATGTGATCGTACTCTTTGCTCAGCTTGGTGTGCGGTACCGCAACCAGTTTCGCATCTTCACCAGCTTCGTCGGTCATCTTCAGAACGCCAACCGGACGGCAGCGGATCACGGAGCCAGGCTGCAGTGGGTATGGCGTTGGAACCAGCACGTCTACCGGGTCACCGTCCAGAGACAGGGTGTGGTTGATGTAACCGTAGTTGCACGGATAGAACATCGCGGTAGACATGAAACGGTCAACGAACAGCGCGCCAGTGTCTTTGTCGATTTCGTATTTGATAGGATCAGCGTTCGCCGGGATTTCGATAACTACGTAGATGTCTTCCGGCAGTTCTTTACCCGCTGGGACGTTGAGTAAGCTCATGTCTGTGTCCTTTAAAATGATTGGTAATCAAGTGGCGAGTATTATAGCCAACTGGCACGGAATGTCTCCGCCTGTTTTCGCCATTCGCCGTTCCCTGATGTCACTATCAGCCCATTCTCATGACAAGATAATCCATAAACTCAGCCGCTTTTTTAATGGTCCAATGAAAGCGATTACAAACTTGTGATTAACGTTTTATTCACTTCTCCGAAGTGTGATGTAACACACTCCGTTACATCTCGCATTGTCTATAGTTTTTTCGCAGAACACCTTTTACCCAACAATAAACTACCCTACGAGGACGTTCTTATGTGGAAGCGCTTACTTCTTGTCACAGCAGTTTCAGCAGCCATGTCGTCTATGGCAATGGCCGCACCATTAACCGTAGGATTCGCACAAGTCGGCTCGGAATCAGGCTGGCGAGCGGCTGAAACCAACGTCGCGAAAAGCGAGGCCCAAAAGCGCGGCATTACGCTGAAAATCGCCGATGGTCAGCAAAAACAGGAAAACCAGATCAAAGCGGTGCGTTCTTTCATCGCTCAGGGCGTTGACGCCATCTTCATTGCACCGGTCGTGGCAACAGGCTGGGAGCCGGTCCTGAAAGAAGCTAAAGATGCCGAAATTCCGGTCTTCCTGCTCGATCGTTCCATCGATGTAAAAGACAAATCTCTCTATATGACCACCGTCACCGCCGACAACGTCCTGGAAGGTAAATTGATCGGTGAGTGGCTGGTAAAACAGGTGGATGGCAAGCCGTGTAACGTGGTTGAGCTGCAGGGCACCGTCGGTGCCAGCGTGGCCATCGACCGTAAGAAAGGCTTTGCTGATGCCATCTCCAAAGCGTCAAACATCAAAATTATCCGCTCTCAGTCCGGCGACTTCACCCGCAGTAAAGGGAAAGAGGTCATGGAGAGCTTCATCAAAGCTGAGAACAACGGCAAAAACATCTGCATGGTTTACGCCCATAACGATGACATGGTGATCGGCGCCATTCAGGCCATTAAAGAAGCGGGTCTGAAACCGGGCACCGATATCCTGACCGGCTCCATCGACGGCGTGCCGGATATCTATAAGGCGATGATCGACAAAGAGGCTAATGCCAGTGTTGAACTGACGCCGAACATGGCGGGCCCGGCCTTCGACGCGCTGGAAAAATTCAAGAAAGACGGCACCATGCCGGAGAAAGTCACCATCACCAAATCCACCCTCTACCTGCCTGATACCGCTAAAGAAGAGTTAGAGAAGAAGAAAAATATGGGCTACTAAGCCTTTTTCCCTCTCCCTCCGGGAGAGGGTAGGGTGAGGGGAATTGCCGGGCGGCGCTGCGCTTGCCCGGCCTACGGGTTGTGCCGGGGGACGACATTATGACCACAAACCAACACCAGGAAATCCTCCGCACAGAAGGATTGAGTAAGTACTTTCCCGGCGTAAAAGCGCTGGATAGCGTCGATTTCAGCCTGCGCCGTGGCGAGATCATGGCCCTGCTGGGAGAGAACGGCGCCGGGAAATCCACGCTGATTAAAGCCCTGACCGGTGTCTATCACGCCGATCGCGGCACCATCTGGCTGGAAGGCCAGGCCATATCGCCAAAAAATACCGCCCATGCCCAGCAGCTGGGAATCGGGACCGTCTACCAGGAAGTGAACCTGCTGCCGAACATGTCGGTGGCCGATAACCTGTTTATCGGTCGCGAGCCGCGGCGTTTTGGCTTTTTGCGCCGCAAAGAGATGGAGGCCCGCGCCACCCGGCTGATGGAGTCCTACGGCTTTTCCCTCGACGTGCGCGAACCGCTGAACCGTTTTTCGGTGGCGATGCAGCAGATCGTCGCCATCTGCCGCGCCATCGACCTCTCCGCCAAAGTGCTGATCCTCGATGAACCCACCGCAAGCCTGGATACCCAGGAGGTGGAGATGCTCTTTACCCTGATGCGCCAGCTGCGCGATCAGGGGGGTGAGCCTGATATTCGTCACCCACTTCCTCGATCAGGTCTACGCCGTCAGCGACCGCATTACCGTCCTGCGTAACGGTGGCTTTGTCGGCTGCCGCGAAACCCGCGAGCTGCCGCAAATCGAGCTGGTCAAAATGATGCTCGGCCGCGAGCTGGAGACCAACGCCCTGCAGCGTGCGGGCCGCACCCTGCTCAGCGAGAAACCCATTGCGGCGTTCAAGGATTACGGCAGGAAGGGCACCATTGCCCCCTTTAACCTCGAGGTTCGCCCTGGGGAGATTGTCGGTCTGGCGGGGCTGTTAGGCTCCGGGCGCACCGAAACCGCCGAGGTGATCTTCGGTATCAAGCCTGCCGACACCGGCAGCGCCCTGATCAAAGGCAAACCCCAGGCGCTGCGCTCCCCGCATCAGGCCTCCAGCCTCGGGATTGGCTTCTGCCCGGAAGACAGGAAAACCGACGGGATTATTGCCGCCGCCTCGGTGCGCGAAAACATCATTCTGGCCCTGCAGGCCCAGCGCGGCTGGCTGCGGCCAATCCCGCGTAAAGAGCAGAACGCCATTGCCGAGCGCTTTATTCGCCAGCTGGGGATCCGCACGCCGAGCGCGGAACAGCCGATCGAATTTCTCTCCGGCGGCAACCAGCAGAAGGTGCTGCTGTCGCGCTGGCTGCTGACCAAACCGCAGTTCCTGATCCTCGACGAGCCGACGCGCGGTATCGACGTGGGGGCGCACGCGGAGATCATCCGCCTGATCGAAACCCTCTGCGCCGACGGCCTGGCGCTGTTGGTCATCTCGTCGGAGCTGGAGGAGCTGGTGGGCTATGCGGATCGCGTGATCATCATGCGCGACCGGCAGCAGGTGGCCGAGATCCCGCTGGACGCGCTGTCCGTTCCGGCAATCATGAACGCCATTGCGGCATAAGGAGTACATCGTGATGTCACGTTCACTCTCTCAGACCGGCGAGCCGAAGCGCCGCTTCAGCTGGCCCACCGGCACGCCGCAAATCATTGCGCTGGTGCTGGTGCTGCTGGTAGATAGCCTCGTTTCGCCGCATTTTTATCAGATTATCCTCCAGGATGGCCGCCTGTTCGGCAGCCCGATTGATATCTTAAACCGCGCCGCGCCGGTGGCACTGCTGGCGATTGGCATGACCCTGGTGATCGCTACCGGCGGTATTGACCTGTCGGTCGGGGCGGTGATGGCCATCGCGGGTGCCACCGCGGCCTCGATGACCGTGGCGGGACACAGCCTGCCGGTGGTGCTGTTGGTGACCCTGGGCACCGGGGTGCTGGCGGGGCTGTGGAACGGCATCCTGGTGGCGATCCTCAAAATACAGCCCTTCGTCGCCACCCTGATTTTAATGGTGGCCGGACGCGGCGTGGCGCAGCTGATCACCTCCGGGCAGATCGTCACCTTCAACGCCCCTAATCTGGCGTGGATCGGCAGCGGCTCGCTGCTGTTCTTCCCGACGCCGGTGATCATCGTGGTGGTAACGCTGATTGCCTTCTGGCTGTTCACCCGCAAAACCGCGCTCGGGATGTTTATTGAAGCGGTGGGGATCAACATTCGCGCCGCGAAAAACGCCGGGGTCAGCACGCGCCTGATGGTGATGCTGACCTACGTCTTAAGCGGGGTGTGCGCCGCCATTGCCGGGATTATTGTTGCCGCGGATATTCGCGGGGCGGATGCCAACAACGCCGGCCTGTGGCTGGAGCTGGACGCCATCCTTGCGGTGGTCATTGGCGGCGGATCGCTGATGGGCGGGCGCTTCAACCTGCTGCTGTCGGTGATAGGCGCGCTGATTATCCAGGGGATGAACACCGGCATTCTGCTGTCCGGTTTCCCGCCGGAGCTCAACCAGGTGGTGAAAGCGGTGGTGGTGCTCTGCGTGCTGATCGTCCAGTCGCCGCGCTTTATCAGTCTTATTAAGGGGATGCGTGGCCATGATAAAACGTAATTTACCGTTAATGATCACCCTGGGCGTATTCGTGCTGGGCTATCTCTACTGTCTGACGCAATTCCCCGGTTTTGCCTCGACGCGGGTGATTTGCAACATTCTGACCGATAACGCCTTCCTTGGGATCATCGCCGTCGGCATGACGTTTGTGATCCTCTCCGGCGGGATCGACCTCTCCGTCGGGTCGGTGATCGCCTTTACCGGCGTCTTCCTGGCGAAAGCGATCGGCTACTGGGGGGATCTCCCCGCTGCTGGCCTTCCCGCTGGTGCTGGTGATGGGCTGCGCCTTCGGGGCCTTTATGGGGTTGTTGATCGACGCCCTGAAGATCCCGGCGTTCATTATCACCCTCGCCGGGATGTTCTTCCTGCGCGGCGTCAGCTATCTGGTCTCGGAGGAGTCGATCCCGATCAACCATCCGGTGTACGACACCCTCTCCAGCCTGGCGTGGAAAATCCCCGGCGGCGGCCGTCTGAGCATTCTCGGGCTGGTGATGCTGGGGGTAGTGGTGATTGGCATTTTCCTTGCCCATCGCACCCGCTTCGGCAATGAGGTGTATGCCATCGGCGGCAGCGCGACCTCTGCTAACCTGATGGGGATCTCTACCCGCAGCACCACCATCCGGATCTACATGCTCTCAACCGGGCTGGCGACGCTGGCGGGGATCGTCTTCTCCATCTATACCCAGGCCGGCTACGCCCTGGCGGGGGTGGGCGTGGAGCTGGATGCTATTGCCTCGGTGGTGATTGGCGGCACGCTGCTGAGCGGCGGGGTTGGCACGGTGCTGGGCACGCTGTTCGGGGTGGCGATCCAGGGGCTGATCCAGACCTATATTAACTTCGACGGCACCCTCAGCTCGTGGTGGACCAAGATTGCGATTGGCATCCTGCTGTTCATCTTTATCGCCCTGCAGCGCGGTCTGACGGTATTGTGGGAAAACCGCCAGAGCTCGCCTGTCACCCGCGTGAGCACCACGACCATCAAGTGATAACTCGCTGAATTTGCGTGCAGTCTAAATCTTTTCCGGTAGCGGCCGATAACCCTTAATTCTGTCCAGATTTATCTCGCTACCGGAAATTACATCATGCTTAAAACGCTATCGATTCGTACCGGCTTGCTTTCGTTACTGGCCGTCATGACCCTCCTGCTGCTGCTCGTCAGCGGTATTGGCATTTATGCCCTCACGCAAAGTTCCTCTTCACTGCAGCGCATTAATCATCTTCAGGGTGAACAGCTGGTGCAGCTCAATTCGGGCTATACCCTGATCCTGCGCGCGCGCAACGAAGCGGGCCAGGCCGTGCGCATGATGGAGGTCGGCCTGCTGGATGATGCCGCGAAATCGGTGAAGAACATCAATGACGAAATCACCCAGGCACAAACCACGCTGAAAAACGTGATCGATGGCGGGGTGAACGATCCCGAAGGCGAAGCGCTGCTGAAGAAGGTCGCAGCGAGCCTCGCGGCCTATAACGCCCAGGGGATCGTGCCGATGCAGAACGCCCTGAAAGAGCAGAGTGCTGATGCCTATTACGATCTGCTGGAGAACCATCTGGTGCCGGTAGCGCGTCAGTTTGACAACGATATGCAGGCCTTCCAGGCCTGGAGCGAAAGCCGTGGCAAAGCCGAAGTGGCGGCGGTGCAGGCCAGTAAAGAGCGGGTGATGCTGCTGATTATCGTTGCCGCGCTGCTGACCGCGGGCATCATCGTGCTGGCCTGGCTGGCGCTGCGTCATATGCTGTTGAAGCCGCTTTCTGCATCCATCGCCCAGCTTGAGCACGTGGCCGCCGGGGATTTAACCCACGCCCTGACCGCACCGGCCAGCCAGGAGTTTAACCGCCTGAATGCCGCCATCGAAGAGATGCGCCAGTCGCTGATGGGCTCGGTGCTGCGCGTGCGCGATGCCAGTTCCCAGATCGACACCGGCAGCCGGGAGCTGACCGCTGGCAACATGCACCTTGCCCAGCGCACGGAATCGACCGCGACCTCTCTGGAGCAGACCGCAGCCAGCATGGAAGAGCTTACCGCTACGGTGAAACAGAACGCCCACAACGCCGAGCAGGCGCATCAGGTGGCGAAGACGATGTCTGATACCGCCGATCGCGGCAGCGAAATGGTGTGCTACGTCATTGAGAAGATGCGCGACATCTCCGGCAGCGCCGACCGCATCGCCGATATTCTCAGCGTTATCGACGGCATTGCCTTCCAGACCAATATCCTGGCGCTGAACGCCTCGGTTGAGGCCGCGCGCGCGGGTGAGCAGGGCCGTGGTTTTGCGGTGGTGGCCGGTGAAGTACGTATCCTCGCCAGCCGCAGCGCCGATGCGGCAAAAGAGATCCGCACCCTGATTAGCGATTCACAGTCACACGTCAGCGAAGGCAGCGAGCTGGCCCAGCAGGCGGGTGAAACCATGGATGAGATCGCCACCGAGGTGATGCGCATGACCCGCCTGATGCGTGAGATTGCTAACGCGTCGCACGAGCAGAGCCGGGGTATTGAGCAGGTGAATATTGCGGTCAATCAGATGGACGAAACCGCGCAGCAAAACGCGGCTCTGGTCCAGCAGTCTTCCGCCGCGACGCGCTCGCTGGAGGAGCAATCACGCGAGCTGATCGAGGCGATGTCGTCGTTTAAACTGTCGATGCAACAGGCATAGCCTCATCGCATTCCGGCGCCGCAACCGGCGTCGGGAAGCTCTCGCCCGGAGACGGCGCGCTGGCGATATGGTCGTGGATCAAACCCAGCAGCTTTTCCATCTCGACGGTCAAATGCAGCGCATAAGGCGTTGGCTCAAGAAAAAGGCCTTTGCGGGTAAACAACGGCGCATTAAAAAGCATCCCAAAGCGTTTCAGCGCCAGGCTCACGGCCGGTCTGGACATATCAAGACGTAAAGAGGCTTTGGCCATGCTCCCGCACCGGACGACTTCAATAAATACCGGAATCAGATTGAGGTCGATTCCAGTGGATGAGCGAGAGAGGTTTTTCATATCGGCTGATTTCCATTGAACACTATTTGAACGCCGTAATGATGACGGATTGGTTCAGCGGGTTACAGCAGCATTTTTATATAGTTTTATACCGACAAAGGTATAAATGGTTGGAAAAATAAAAGGGGCCGAGCGGCCCCTTTTGGTCAACATCAAAAATCAGGCATCCGGGTATTCACGGATTAAACGCTCAACGTCTTCCACCATATGATCGTTGCCGACGAAGAACGAACGGCGCTGGTGCAGACTCTCAGGAATGATGTCCATAATCCGCTCTTTACCGTCGCTGGCTTTACCGCCCGCCTGCTCGGCGAGAAAGGCCATCGGGTTGCACTCGTACAGCAGACGCAGCTTGCCTTCCGGATGGCTGGCGGTGCTTGGGTAGAGGTAGATCCCGCCTTTCAGCAGGTTGCGGTGGAAATCCGCCACCAGGGAGCCGATATAGCGCGAAGTATACGGACGCTGGGTGGCTTTATCCTCTTCCTGGCAGAATTTGATGTACTTCTTCACGCCAGACGGGAATTTAATGTAGTTCCCTTCGTTGATGGAGTAGGTGCTGCCTTTCTGCGGGTAGCGCATGCGCTCCTGGCACAGGCAGAACACGCCCAGCGACGGATCGTAGGTAAAGGCATGCACGCCGCAGCCGGTGGTGTAGACCAGCATGGTGGAGGAGCCGTAAACCACATAGCCCGCCGCAACCTGCTTGTTGCCCGGCTGCAGGAAATCTTCTTCGGTTACCGGCGTGCCGACAGGGGTGACGCGGCGGTAAATGGAGAAAATCGTGCCGACAGAGACGTTAACGTCGATGTTGGAGGAGCCATCCAGAGGATCCATCAGAACGACATATTTTGCATGTTCACACCCTTCAAAGACCACGATTTCGTCTTCTTCTTCAGAGGCGATCCCCGCAACGATGTCGCGTGCGCGCAGTGCAGCTTTCAGTTTTTCGTTCGCGAACAGATCGAGTTTCTGTTGAACTTCGCCCTGCACGTTTTCAGCACCGCTGGCACCCAGGATATCGACCAGACCGGCCTTGTTGATATCGCGATGGATGATCTTGGCGCCCAGCTTTATTGCCGACAACAAAGCAGTGAGTTCACCGGTAGCATGCGAGAACTCGTGCTGCTTTTCGACAATAAATTCACCTAACGTTTTCATAACACCTTCCCTGCATTGGATGTTGAGTAAAGTTGTTGATGCCCAACAATCTTAACAAACTTTCAAATAGTCGCGCAGAGGTGAATCGCGCCAGCTGGGTACAGATTTTCCTGAAATGCGTTTCTCTGCTGCTGACATATGCGTAAAATGTGCGCCACATTGAAGAAGGATAGTGACGTATGCGCATTCATATATTGGGGATTTGTGGCACTTTCATGGGCGGCCTGGCTATGCTGGCGCGCGCTCTTGGCCATGAAGTGACAGGTTCGGACGCCAATGTGTATCCGCCGATGAGCACGCTGCTGGAAAACCAGGGCATCGATCTTATTCAGGGTTACGACGCCAGCCAGCTGGATCCGCAGCCGGATCTGGTGATCATTGGTAACGCCATGACCCGCGGTAATCCGTGCGTTGAAGCCGTGCTGGAAAGGAATATTCCCTACATGTCGGGCCCGCAGTGGCTGCACGACTTTGTACTGCGCGATCGCTGGGTTGTGGCCGTTGCGGGGACGCACGGCAAAACCACCACCGCCGGGATGGCAACCTGGATCCTCGAAGCCTGCGGCTATAAGCCGGGCTTTGTGATCGGTGGCGTACCGGGGAATTTCGAGGTTTCTGCCCGCCTGGGCGACAGCCCGTTCTTTGTCATTGAAGCGGATGAATACGACTGCGCCTTCTTTGACAAGCGCTCTAAATTTGTTCATTACTGCCCGCGCACGCTGATCCTCAATAACCTTGAGTTCGATCATGCGGACATCTTTGACGACCTGAAAGCGATTCAGAAGCAGTTCCACCATCTGGTGCGCATCGTGCCGGGCCAGGGACGTATCATCCTGCCGGAAAACGACGTTAACCTGAAGCAGACGATGGCAATGGGCTGCTGGAGCGAGCAGGAGCTGGTGGGCGAGCAGGGCCACTGGCAGGCGAAAAAACTGACCAACGACGCCTCCCAGTGGGAAGTGCTGCTGGACGGTGAAAAAGTCGGGGAAGTGCACTGGGCGCTGGTGGGTGAACACAACATGCACAACGGCCTGATGGCGATTGCCGCAGCCCGTCATGTGGGCGTGCTGCCTGCCGATGCGGCCAATGCGCTGGGATCGTTCATTAACGCCCGTCGCCGCCTTGAACTGCGCGGCGAAGCGAATGGCGTGACGGTGTATGACGATTTTGCCCATCACCCGACGGCGATCCTCGCGACCCTGGCGGCGCTGCGCGGCAAAGTGGGCGGCACGGCGCGTATTCTGGCCGTACTGGAACCGCGCTCTAACACCATGAAGATGGGCGTCTGCAAAGATGACCTCGCCCCGTCGTTAGGCCGGGCGGATGAAGTCTTCCTCCTGCAGCCGCAGCATATTCCGTGGCAGGTAGCGGAAGTGGCGGACGCCTGCATTCAGCCTGCGCACTGGAGTGCGGATGTCGATACGCTGGCGGAGATGGTGGTGAAAACCGCGCAGCCGGGCGATCACATTCTGGTGATGAGCAACGGCGGGTTTGGTGGGATCCATCAGAAACTGCTGGACGGTCTGGCGAAGAAAGCAGAAGCGGCAGAGTAATAAAAAAGCCCGGTGGCGCTATGCTTACCGGGCCAACATTTCGTGCGCATTTGTAGGCCGGATAAGGCGTTTACGCCGCCATCCGGCGAACAGCATGCACGAGGATTAACTTTCGGCTTCTGCCAGTTCGCGCAGATACTGGAAGATCAGGCGCGCAGACTTCGGCGGCTTATTCCCTTCTTTCTCTTTCTTCGCGTTACGGGCAAGCGTGCGCAGCTGCTGGCGGTCGGCGTCCGGCCACAGGTTCAGCACCTCCGCCAGAGCGTCATCACCATTATCAATCAGGCGATCGCGGATCTGCTCCAGCTTGTGGAACAGGGCAACCTGCTGGTTGTGGCGGTTTTTCAGCTTATCCAGTGCCTGGCGAATAGGCTCTACGTCGCGCTGGCGCAGCATTTTACCAATCAACTGAAGCTGGCGGCGACGGCCCTCTTTCTTGATGCGCTGTGCCAGTTCGATAGCGGCACGCAGGTCGGGATCGAGCGGGATTTTATCCAGCGCGTTCTTACCCAGCTCTACCATTTCCGCACCAAGCTGTTTTAACTCTTCGGCGTCGCGTTTAATTTCACTTTTACTGACCCAGATGATCTCATCATCTTCGTCTTCGATGTCATCACCGGGAACGTCGTCGAGCCAGTCTTCGGGCTGCTTAGTCATGTCAGGCTCCTTAAAAAAAGAGGCTAATCTTACCAGTTTAGGCGCGTACTGAGAAACGGTTCTCTGATAGACTTCAGCTAACTACACCTTACATTATGGCATTTACGATGAAAGTGATCTCACAAGTTGCAGCGCAGCGTAAAGCACTGGAAGAAGCTGTCTCCATGGCTCTGGAGCTGGCGTCAGCGAAATCCGACGGGGCAGAAGTCGCCGTCAGTAAAACCACCGGCCTGAGCGTCAGCACCCGCTATGGCGAAGTGGAAACCGTTGAATTTAATAGCGATGGCGCGTTAGGGATTACTGTTTATCACCAGAACCGTAAAGGCAGCGCCTCCTCCACCGACCTCAGCCCAGACGCCATTGCGCGTACCGTGCAGGCGGCGCTGGATATCGCCAGCTACACCTCTGCGGACCCTTACGCCGGCGTCGCAGACCGGGAATTACTGGCTTTTGAAGCCCCGGATCTGGATCTGTTCCACCCGGCAGAAGTGACCCCTGACGAAGCCATTGAGTTCGCGGCTCGCGCGGAACAGGCCTCCCTTAACGCCGACAAGCGCATCACCAACACCGAAGGCGGTAGCTTTAACAGCCACTACGGCATCAAGGTCTTCGGCAACAGCCACGGCATGCTGCAGGGCTACAGCTCCACCCGTCACTCCCTCTCCAGCTGCGTGATTGCCGAAGAGAACGGCGATATGGAGCGTGATTACGCCTACACCATCGGCCGCGCGATGGGCGACCTTCAGTCGCCAGAGTGGGTTGGGATGGAGTGCGCAAAACGCACATTGTCCCGCCTCGCTCCACGAAAACTGTCTACCATGAAAGCACCGGTGATCTTTGCCAATGAAGTGGCAACCGGACTGTTCGGGCATCTGGTGGGCGCCATTGCCGGTGGCGCGGTGTACCGTAAGTCGACCTTCCTGCTCGACGCGCTGGGCACGCAAATCCTGCCGGAATGGCTGACCATTGAAGAGCATCCGCACCTGCTGAAAGGGCTGGCTTCCACGCCGTTCGACAGCGAAGGCGTGCGTACGGAGCGTCGGGATATCATCAAAGACGGCATCCTGACCCAGTGGCTGCTGACCAGCTACTCCGCACGCAAACTGGGGCTGCAAAGCACCGGCCATGCGGGCGGGATCCACAACTGGCGTATCCCAGGCCGCGGCCTGAGCTTTGAACAGATGCTGAAAGAGATGGGCACCGGACTGGTGGTGACCGAGTTGATGGGCCAGGGCGTCAGCGGCGTAACCGGCGACTACTCGCGCGGAGCGTCCGGCTTCTGGGTTGAGAACGGTGAAATTCAGTATCCGGTGAGCGAAATTACCATCGCCGGCAACTTAAAGGATATGTGGCGCAATATCGTGACGGTGGGCAACGATATTGAAACCCGCAGCAATATCCAGTGCGGATCGGTGCTGTTGCCGGAGATGAAGATCGCCGGCCAGTAACACTCAAGCGCACTCCGGTGCGCTTTTTTTTGATAATAAAAAAGGAAGTGAGCAATGCGTAAAAACTTGTTAGCCATCCTCGCAGCCTCAACGCTGGTATTGAGTTCGTCGGTATTTGCCGACCTGGAAGACAATATGGACACCCTCAGCGAAAACCTGAAGGTGGTGCAGAAAACGGACAACGCGGCGGAGATGAAAGGCGCTCTGACCAAAATGCGTGCTGCTGCGGTAGATGCGCAAAAAGAGACCCCGCCGAAGCTGGAAGGCAAAGCAGAAGACAGCGCGGAGATGAAAGATTTCCGTCACGGTCTGGAGACGCTGGTCGGGCAGATTGACGGCGCGCTGAAGCTGGCCAATGAAGGCAAAGTGAAAGAGGCCCAGGCGGCAGCCGACGGGTTCGTCACTACCCGTAACACCTATCACAAAAAATACCGTTAATGGGTGCCTGAGCCGCACGTCCTTGATACACTTATGAAATGCAGGGGGATTGCGCTCCCCCCGCATATTAGCTCTACTCCTTGCCAGAGCTGCAGTCCAGTCGGGCAGTCACTTCCAGTGAACCGTTGCGAAAGCTAATCTCGCAAAGGGTTCGCCGGGTTATCAGCTTGAGCAGGATTGCTGTTACTGCGGCAATCGTTGCCACTCTGATAATAAGTTTCGTGCTTTTCATGGATGCCTCCTTGCTTTTAAAGCAGGCGAGGTAGCGAACTCCACGGTGTGACGTGTCGTTTCGAGCCCCCGCCCTGATTTTTAGTCAGGCGGGGCTTTCCACTTCCCGTCCCATGCATGAGACGGTCAGTCTCAAGCACCCACGGCCACTCTACCCAATCCGCATAAGAAAACCTTATCCAGCTCACATTTCTACGTGTCTGCTCGTAAACTTTTTCACTTCCACAACGCCGTTTTACCCGCGCGAGAGCGTGATATTCATCACGTAAAACCAGCGGAATATCATCATTCAGGTCAATTATGTGGCACAGATCACTGGTGCCGCTCTCCTTTCCACTTCGAAGTGGAAAACAACTCGCTACAAACCCGTAACCTCCGGCGTTAGTTTTATCCCAGAGCCAATAACGGGGTAAGACGAGTGATTAACGGAACGGTAATAAACGACACTGGAGACCAGGCGGCGCAAACTGAACAGCTGGCCGACACCATGCTCAAGCAGACGTTCACGCTGCTTAGTCATCACCACATTATCCCCAATGCCGTTCAGGAGCAGATGCTGACCTCCCACGTTCGCGCCATGGCGCACCGGTCGGTGACCGGCGAGCCGCTGCCGGAGGTCGAGGCTGACCTGTTCGACGAAATTTCACCTGAATCAATGCGGCTTGCCCGCGAAGTCGTGGCGCAGTTTGGCAACCTTCCTGATGAAGAAGCCTGGCTGCTCTCCGTTCACTTTGAAGTCGCAAAAGACAACCTTTAAGGAGCACATCATGGAACAAATTACAGTCGTTATCGGCGATCGCCTGGGTAAAGGTCAGAAGGTTGCAGCAGGCGTTGAAAAGGCGGGCGGTCGCGCAGTGGTTGTGCCAGGCGTGGCGGCAGACATGAAGCTGGGTGACGTGATGAAGGCGGAAAACGCCACCTTCGGCATCTCCTTCTGCGGCAGCGGCGGCGCGGGTGCCATCACCGCCCAGACCAAATATGGCTACAAAGCGAAGTACGGCATGCGTTCCGTGGAAGAGGGCGTCACCGCCATCAACGAAGGCTGCAACGTGCTCGGCTTTGGCTTTATGGATAAAGAAGAGCTGGGCGAGCGTCTGGTACAGGCGTGGCAGAAGAAGCACGGCGCATAAGCATGAAAGAACAGTTCACCACCACGGTGAGAGTGAAAGGCAAGGGTGACGCCAAAGCGCGCGCCTTTGCCGACGCGCTGAACCACGTTCAGGCCGCGGTGATGAAAGCATCACCGCATATCTTACTGCGTATTGAGCCACAGGATGTGCAGGTTGTTCAGGCGCAAGAAGCGGTGCGTAAAGAGGCGTTTCTGTTCTTCTTTTTGCGCCGGGAAAGACGCACCTACAGCGTGGAGCTGGACGTGACCGTCAACGTGACTGCCATCAATCTCGACCAGGTGGATTTTGTCACGCAACGCTGATTCTTACTAAATAGGGCAGACGAATGTTCCTGATAATTTTAATAAAATCGCTCATCATCGGCGGCCTGGTTGGCGTCGGCGTAGGCGCCGGGGCTGCACGCATGTTTCATGCGCCTACCACACAGGGTATGGGCGCGTTTCGTACGTTGGGGGAGCTGAACTCCTGTGAGGGAGATCCGGCGTCTCACTTCTCCTTTGGGTTAGGCTTCTTCTTCAACGCCTGGGCCTCGTCGGTTGCGGCGGGTTCCTTCACGCAGGACGTTGACCATCGCATCATCCCAAACTGGGGTGCCGCGGCGCTGATGATCAAAAACCGCAACGTCGGCGAGACGCTGCACGATCCCCGCAAAATGGCAATTGCCTGCGGCGTGATCGGCATGATTGTCGTCACCTTCCTCAACCTCACCGCCTCGTCCGTTCCTGCTGCGCTCCAGGTCACCGCCGTGAAGGTGCTGGTGCCTGCTGCCAACCTGCTGGTGAACACCGTGATGCCGGTGATCTTCTGGCTGGCGGCCATCGACGCGGGTAAAAAATCGGGCTTCTGGGCCACCGTCTTTGGCGGCGCGGCGCAGCTGATCATGGGTAACGCCGTACCGGGTCTGGTGCTGGGTATTCTGATCGGTAAGGGCGTGGAAGAGAGCGGCTGGAACCACGTCACCAAAGTGATGATGGTCGCCATCGTATTGCTGTTCGTGCTGAGCGGCTTCTTCCGCGGCTTCGACATGAAGATGATTGAATCCTTCCATCTGACCGTGCCGAACTGGCTCGACATGATCCACAACTCGCTCAGCGGCAAGTAACAGGAGCCTCTAAATGGAACAGAATAAAGGTTTTTGGTATGCCGACTGGTCGTTCCCGATCTTCGTTGGCCTGCTCTCCTCCGGCGTGTTCGCCGGGACGCACATGTACTACCTCTACGGCATCGGCGCTTTTAACGAAGTGGCCTTCGTGGCGATGCTGAAAGCGGGCATCGATACCGGTGCCTACGGCGCGGTGGCGGCGTTCGGCGCCAGCTTCCTGTTCGCCCGTATTATCGAAGGCTCCCTGGTGGGGATCCTCGATATCGGCGGGGCGATCCAGACCGGCGTGGGCCTCGGCGTTCCGGCGCTGCTGCTGGGGGCGGGCATCATGTTCCCGGTGACCAACTTTATCGCCTCGCTGGCGACCGGCCTGATTATTGGCCTGGCGATTGGCTACATCATCATCCTGGCGCGTAAGTTCACCATCAACCAGAGCAACTCCACCTACGGGGCTGACGTGATGATGGGGGCCGGTAACGCCTCCGGTCGCTTCCTCGGGCCGTTGATTATCCTCAGCGCCATGACCGCGTCGATTCCTATCGGCATCGGTTCCCTGTTGGGCGCACTGCTGTTCTACATCTGGCAGAAGCCGATTACCGGTGGCGCCATCCTCGGCGCGATGCTGTTGGGCTGGCTGTTCCCGGTCGCCCTTTAATACCCGCGGGCGCTCAGGCGCCCGCCTTATCAGGAGAACCCCATGTTTGATTTACTCCTGCGCCGTGCGCGCCTCACCGACGATACCCTGACCGATATCGCCATTCAGGACGGGAAGATCGCAGCGGTGGGCGACATCGCCGCGCCTGCCCAAAAAACGGTGGAGCTGAACGGCGAAGTGTTTGTTAGCGCAGGCTGGATTGACTCCCACGTCCACTGCTACCCGAACTCCCCGATTTACCATGACGAGCCGGACAGCGTGGGCATTGCCACCGGTGTCACCTCGGTAGTGGATGCCGGCAGCACCGGGGCGGATGACGTGGACGACTTCTACAACATCACCCGCAAGGCCTCCACCGAGGTCTTTGCCCTGCTGAACATCTCCCGCGTCGGGCTGATTGCCCAGAACGAGCTGGCCAATATGGCCAACATCGACGCCGGGGCGGTGAAGCAGGCGGTACAACGCCACCCGAATTTTATCGTCGGCCTGAAAGCGCGCATGAGCAGCAGCGTGGTCGGTGAGAACGGCATTACGCCGCTGGAACGCGCCAAAGCCATCCAGAAAGAGAATGGCGATCTGCCTCTGATGGTGCATATCGGCAACAATCCGCCAAATCTCGACGAAATCGCCGACCTGCTGAGTTCCGGCGACATCATTACCCACTGCTACAACGGCAAGCCGAACCGCATTCTGACCCCCCTCCGGCGAACTGCGTGCCTCTGTCACCAGCGCCCTGAAACGCGGCGTGCGTCTGGACGTCGGCCACGGTACGGCGAGCTTCAGCTTTGAGGTGGCGAAACGCGCCATTGCGATGGGCATTCTGCCGCACACCATCAGCTCGGATATCTACTGCCGCAACCGCATTAACGGCCCGGTGGGCTCGCTGGCCAGCGTGATGTCGAAATTCCTCGCCATCGGCATGTCGCTGCCGCAGGTGATTGAGTGCGTGACCGCCAACGCCGCCGACGGCCTGCGCCTGGCCCATAAAGGCCGCATTCAGCCTGGCCTCGACGCCGACCTGACGCTGTTCACGATTAAACGCCAGCCAACCGTACTGACGGATGCCGAAAACGACAGCCTGCAGGCTGAACACATTCTGGTGCCGCTTGCCGCGATCCGCGCGGGCAAGGGCTACATGACCGAACAAGGGAGCACGGAACATGCCTTCAATTTTTGAGAAATACAATTTAAAACAGGTGATTAATACCTCCGGACGCATGACCGCGCTCGGCGTCTCCACCCCGCGCCCGGAAGTGGTGCAGGCGGCCATGGACGGTATGAACCAGTACTTCGAGATGAAGGATCTGGTCAACAAAACCGGCGAGTACATCGCGAAGCTGTTGGATGTGGAAGGGGCGACCGTGGTCTCCTGCGCCTCGGCGGGCATCGCCCAGTCGGTGGCGGCGGTACTGGTGAAAGACAGTGACTGGCTGCTGGAGAACCTGCACGTCACCCCGATTGAGAACAACGAGATCGTCCTGCCGAAAGGCCACAACGTGAACTTCGGCGCGCCGGTGGGCACCATGGTAGCACTGGGCGGCGGCAGGCTGGTGGAAGCGGGCTACGCCAACGAATGCTCCGCCGATCAGCTGGCGGCGGCGATCACCCCGCGCACCGCGGCGATCCTCTACATCAAATCCCACCACTGCGTGCAGAAGAGCATGCTCAGCGTGGAGCAGGCCGCGGTGGTGGCGCGTAAGCACGATCTGCCGCTGATCGTCGATGCGGCGGCGGAAGAAGATCTGCACGCTTACTACCGTTCCGGTGCGGACCTGGTGATCTACAGCGGCGCGAAGGCCATCGAAGGGCCGACCAGCGGCCTGGTGATCGGCAGAACCCGGTACGTTGAGTGGGTGAAGCGCCAGACGGCGGGCATTGGCCGCGCCATGAAGGTGGGTAAAGAGGGCATTCTGGGCCTGACCTGCGCCATCGAACACTACCTGACGGCGACCAAAGAGAGCGGCGATGAGATGGTGGCGAAGATGACTCCGTTTATTGATGCGCTCAACACCCTCAACGGCGTGACCGCACGCGTGGTCTGGGACAGCGCCGGGCGCGACATCGCCCGCACCGAAATCAAGTTCGACGAAGCCACTACCGGCGTCGGCACCGGCGACCTGGTGCATGCGCTGAAGCAGGGCGAATACGCCATCTACTTCCGCGGCTACAAGGCCAACGAAGGGATCATCGAAGCCGACGTGCGCAGCGTCAGCGCTGAGCAACTGAATATCGTCTATCGCCGCATCAGCGAAGTATTAGGCCAGGAGAAAAAAGCATGAAACTGACCCCCAATTTTTACCGTGACCGCGTCTGCCTGAACGTGCTGGCCGGCTCCAAAGCCAACGCCAGCGCCATCTATGAAGCGGCAGAGGGCCATGTGCTGGTGGGCGTGCTCTCCAAAAACTACCCGGACGTGGCAAGCGCCGTGGCCGACATGCGCGAGTATGCTCAGCTTATCGACAACGCGCTCTCCGTAGGCCTCGGCGCGGGCGATCCGAACCAGTCGGCGATGGTGAGCGAAATCTCCCGCCAGGTGCAGCCGCAGCACGTCAACCAGGTCTTCACCGGCGTGGCCACCAGCCGCGCGCTGCTGGGGCAGAGTGAATCCGTGGTCAACGGTCTGGTCTCGCCGACCGGCACCGTCGGGATGGTCAAGATCTCTACCGGTCCGCTGAGCAGCGCGGCACCGGACGGTATCGTCCCGGTGGAAACCGCCATTGCCCTGCTGAAAGATTTCGGTGGCAGCTCGATCAAATACTTCCCGATGGGCGGCCTGAAGTGTCGTGACGAGTACAAAGCGGTGGCGGAAGCCTGCGCCCGTCACGACTTCTGGCTGGAGCCGACCGGCGGTATCGATCTGGAAAACTATGAAGAGATCCTGCAGATCGCCCTGGATGCCGGCGTGAGCAGGATCATCCCGCACATCTACAGCTCGATCATCGACAAAGCCAGCGGCGATACGCGTCCGGAAGATGTGCGTACGCTGCTGGAAATGACGAAGAAACTGGTGAAGTAATAAAAACAACACCCCCTCACCCCAGCCCTCTCCCCAAAGGGGAGAGGGTGTAATCGTCCCCTCTCCCCTTTGGGGAGAGGGTTAGGGTGAGGGGGAAACTCCGCACAAACCTGAAGGAGCCACCATGCATACCCGTAACCTGCTTGTCGCTTCACTCTCTTTACTTGCTACCGCCGCTGTCGCCCAGACGCAATATGCCTGGGTGGGTACTTACAACCCGAACGGTGAGGGGCTGTATCGCTTTAGCGTTGACCCGCAGTCCGGTGCGCTCAGCAATAAAACGCTGGTGAGCAAACTGCCGAACGCCGCGCAGTTAACCGCCTCAAACGATGGCAAAACGCTCTATCTGGCCAGCGAAGTGGAGCAGGGCGTGGTGCAGGCGCTGCGGGTGGGCGATAACGGCGAGCTGACCGAGCTCAATCAGGTGGCGTCCGGCGGGGCGGGGCCGGTGTACCTCTCCCTGACGCCGAACGGCCGGCACCTGCTGGTGGCGAACTACGTCAGCGGATCGATCGCCGTTCTGCCGATCAATGCCGACGGCAGTCTGGGCGAGGCAACAGATAAACAGCAGGATCGGGGTGAACCTGGCGCGGCGAAACCCGAAGCGGCGGCAGAAGGCAGTTTCGCCATCAGCGATCACAACGGCCCGCATGCGCACATGATCGCCGCCGATCCGAGCGGGAAATATGTTTTTTCTACCGATCTTGGGCTGGATCGCATCTATCAGTACCGTTTTGACGATCGAAGCGGAAAGCTGACCCCGAACGACCCGCCGTTTATCAGCGCCTCCTCGAAAGGGGCCGGGCCGCGCCACTTCGTCTTTACGCCAAAAGGCGATGCCCTGTGGCTGATTAACGAAGAGGCGTCTACGCTGACCCATTATGCCGTGGAGGCCAACGGCACCCTGAAAGAGGGCAGGACGGTTTCTGCCCTGCCGGAAGGTTACAAAGGCACCAGTTTTGCTGCCGGGCTGGCGTTAAGTGCCGATGGAAAGCAGCTGTATATCGCTAACCGTTTGCATAACAGCATCGGGCACTTTACCGTAACGGCGGATGGCACGCTGACGCATCAGGACGATGTCTGGACGCGGGGCGATTACCCGCGCACCCTGACGCTGGATAAACAGGGGCGCTGGCTGTACGTCATGAACCAGCGCAGCGACAACATCACCCGTTTCCGTGTGGCGCAGGACGGTAAGCTGAGCTTCGAGCCTGACTACACCCCGCTCGGCAGCCCATCCCAGATGGTCATTTCACCCTAAGCAGTAAGAGGACAACCCCGTGCGATTTCCCAACCAACGTTTAGCGCAACTGTTTGAGATGTTGCAAAACGAAACGCTGCCTCAGGACGAACTGGCGCAACGGTTGTCGGTATCCACGCGTACCGTCCGGGCGGACATTACCGCGCTGAATGCGCTGCTGGCGGGGAACGGGGCGCAGTTTATCCTCAGCCGCGGGAACGGCTATCAGCTGAAGATCGACGATCAGGCCCGCTATCAGCAGCTGCAGAATTCCCACCCGCGGATGCTGCGGATCCCGCGCACCGGCCCGGAGCGGGTGCACTACCTGGTGGTGCGCTTTCTCACCTCGGCGTTCTCCCTCAAGCTGGAAGATCTGGCCGACGAGTGGTTTGTCAGCCGGGCCACGCTGCAAAGCGATATGGCGGAGGTGCGCGAGTGGTTTCACCGCTATCGCCTGACCCTGGAGACCCGCCCGCGCCACGGCATGAAGCTCTTTGGCAGCGAGATGGCCATCCGCGCCTGCCTGACCGATCTGCTGTGGCAGCTGGCGCAGCAGGACAACCTCAATCCGCTGGTCACGGAAGTGGCGCTCAACGCTGGCGTGCCGGAACAGCTCGCCGCCGTGCTGCATGAGACTTTCACCCGTCACCACATTCGCCTGACCGACGAAGGCGAGCTGTTTTTACGCCTCTACGGCGCGGTAACGGTACGGCGCATCAGCGAAGGCTATCCGCTGCCGGAATTTAACGCCGAAGAGGTGGCTGAGAACGTGCGCGATGCGGCGCGGGATATCGCCAGCGCCATCGCCCGGCTGGCGGATAAGACGCTTTCACCTGCGGAAGAGACCTGGCTGGGGGTGCATATCGCCGCGCGCCAGGTGCAGGAGATCTCCCCCAGCGCCATCAACGCCGACGATGAAGAGGCGCTGGTAAACTACATCCTGCGCTACATCAACACCCACTTTAACTACAACCTGCTCGACGACACCCAGCTGCACGCGGATCTGCTGACCCATATAAAAACCATGATCACCCGCGTGCGCTACCAGATCATGATCCCCAATCCGCTGCTGGATAACATCAAGCAGCACTACCCGATGGCGTGGGACATGACCCTCGCGGCGGTCTCCAGCTGGGGGAAATACACCCCGTACGTGATCAGCGAAAACGAGATCGGTTTCCTGGTGCTGCACATCGGCGTCGGGCTGGAGCGCCACTACAATATCGGCTATCAGCGCCAGCCGCGGGTGCTGCTGGTCTGCGACGCGGGCAACGCGATGGTGCGGATGATCGAGGCGGTATTGCAACGTAAGTATCCGCAAATCGAGGTGACCCGCACCCTGACGCTGCGGGAGTACGAACAGTGCGAAAGCATCAGTGAGGATTTTGTCATCTCCACCGCGCGGATCGCGGAAAAAGCCAAGCCGGTGGTACTGATCGCCCCGTTCCCGACCGACTACCAGTTAGAGCAGATCGGCAAGCTGGTGCTGGTGGACAGAACCCGCCCGTGGATGCTGGAGAAGTTCTTCGACGCCAGCCATTTCCGGGTTATCGATCGCCCCATCGACCAGCAGACGCTGTTCCGCGAGCTGTGCGGCCAGCTGCAGGAGGAGGGGTTTGTTGACGCGGAGTTTCTCGACTCGGTGGTGGAGCGTGAAGCCATCGTCAGCACCCTGCTCGGCGACGGTATTGCCCTGCCGCACTCCCTCGGTTTGCTGGCGCAAAAAACCGTGGTCTACACCGTGCTGGCCCCGCAGGGCATCCAGTGGGGCGACGACACCGCGCACGTGATCTTCCTGCTGGCGATCAGTAAAAGCGAGTATGAGGAGGCGATGGCGATCTACGATATCTTCGTCACTTTCCTGCGCGAACGGGCGATGTCCCGGCTGTGCGGCTGCCACGACTTTGAAGAGTTTAAAACCGTGGCGATGGAGTGTTTGAGCCGGTTTTGAGAGGCGTTATCCAGAATTCGATGTAATGCGAATGTAATGCTAAACTGCATTACAAATTCGATCTTATCGGAGGCATAATGGCCACGCTGAATGTCCGTCTGGATGACAAACTCAAAAACGAGGCTTATGCCGTGCTGGAAAAACTGAATATTACCCCGACGGAAGCCGTCCGGCTTCTGTTCCAGTATGTCGCAGAAAATGGCCGCATGCCGGTCAAAACCGTGACGGTGAGCGACAGCGAAGATGAGCTGATCAGAACGGTCAGGGAACGGCTGGCGGATCCGCAAAAAGGGATCAAGGTTAGTCTGGATGACTTATGAGCTTGAATTCGATCCGCGTGCGCTAAAGGAGTGGCAGAAACTGGGTGAGACTGTTAAGTCTCAGTTTAAAAAGAGGCTGGCGGTCGTACTGTCCAACCCGCGGATAGAATCTGCCAGGCTCCATAACTTGCCGGACTGCTACAAAATCAAGCTAAAAGCGTCCGGTTATCGGCTGGTGTATCAGGTGAGGGATGAAGTCATCACGGTATTTGTGGTCGCAGTGGGAAAACGCGAAAAATCAGCCGTCTACCGTGACGCAAATCAGCGGCTGTAAAACTCAACGCAAATGATGCACCACCTGATTACTGCTGCCGCGCCAGATCAGCATCGGATCTTTCAGATCTTGCACAAACTTGCCGTCGATCAGCACGTTGATCAGGTCCACTACCTGCATCTGGGCATCGTTTAATTCCTCCAGCCTGTAGCCGGTCCATACCCAGATATCTTTGCCAGCGCACTCCGCGCGAATGCGCTGCACCAGCTTCAGAATATCCGGCACGTTCTGCGGGTGCAGGGGATCGCCGCCGGAGAGGGAGATCCCCTGGCGTTTGATGCGCGTGTCGTTGAGATCGTCGATGATCCGCTGTTCCATCTCGCTGGTAAACGGCATGCCGGAATTGAGCCGCCAGGTGCTTTTGTTGTAGCAGCCGGGGCATTCATGAATGCAGCCGGAGACAAACAGGGTGCAGCGGGTGCCGGGGCCGTTGACGATGTCGACGGGGTAGTATTGGTGGAAGTTCATAGCGTTAACCTGATGCCCTCACCCCGGCCCTCTCCCACAGGGAGAGGGAGAAAACCGGTGTCGGGCTTAACAATCTGCTCGATCGGTTCCCTCTCCCTTGAGGGAGAGGGTTAGGGTGAGGGGGGGAAAATCGATCTACGGAATTAACCGATTTGCCCATTCCCCAGATGCTTAACCCGGCGCTTCACTTCTTCCTGCTTCCCGGCATTAAACGGACGCGCGTCCGGACTGCCGAGATAACCGCACACGCGGCGGGTCACGGAGACGCGGGCGGCGTCGTGGTTACCGCATTTCGGGCAGGTGAAGCCTTTGCTGGTGCATTCGAACTCGCCGGTAAAGCCGCACTCGTAGCACTCGTCGATGGGCGTGTTGGTGCCGTAATAGGGCACGTGCTGATAGCTGTAATCCCACACGTCTTCCAGCGCCTTGAGGTTGTGCTGTATGTTCGGGTACTCGCCGTAACAGATGAACCCGCCGCTCGCCACCGGAGGGTAGGCCGCTTCAAAGTCGATCTTGTCGTACGGGTTCACCTTCTTCTCCACGTCGAGGTGGAAGCTGTTGGTGTAGTAGCCTTTATCGGTCACGCCTTCCACCACGCCAAACTCGGCGGTGTCGAGGCGGCAGAAGCGGTCGCACAGGTTTTCGCTCGGGGTGCTGTAGAGGCTGAACCCGTAGCCGGTTTCCTCTTTCCACCGATCCACCGCGTCTCGCAGACGCTGGACGATAGCGATGCCTTTCGCCCGCAGGGCTTCGCTGTCGTAGACGTGCTGGTCGCCGAACAGGGCGTTAATGGTTTCGTGGATCCCGATATAGCCCAGCGAAATAGACGCGCGGCCGTTTTTGAAAATCTCAGACACGTCGTCGTCAGCCTTCAGGCGCACGCCGCAGGCCCCTTCCATATAGAGGATCGGCGCGACGCGCGCTTTGACCCCTTCCAGACGCGCGATACGGGTCATCAGCGCCTTACGCGCCAGCAGCAGGCGCTCGTCCAGCAGTTTCCAGAACGCGTCTTCATTGCCTTTGGCTTCCAGCGCGATGCGCGGCAGGTTCAGGCTGATCACGCCGAGGTTGTTGCGCCCGTCGTGGATCTGCTCGCCGTTTTCATCTTCGTACACGCCGAGGAAGCTGCGGCAGCCCATCGGAGTTTTGAACGAGCCGGTGACTTTCACCACCTGGTCATAGTTCAGAATGTCCGGATACATGCGCTTGCTCGCGCACTCCAGCGCCAGCTGTTTGATGTCGTAGTTCGGATCGCCGAACTTGTGGTTCAGGCCGTCGCGGATGGCGAACACCAGCTTCGGGAACACCGCGGTTTTGCGGTTTTTGCCGAGACCGGAAATACGGTTGCGCAGAATCGACTGCTGGATCAGACGTGATTCCCAGCTGGTGCCCAGACCAAAGCCAAAGGTGACAAACGGCGTCTGGCCGTTGGCGGTGTGCAGGGTATTCACCTCATACTCCAGCGACTGGAAGGCGTCGTAGCACTCTTTCTCGGTGCGGGAATGGGCGTAACCGTCGGCATCCGGGATCTGCCACTCTTCTGCCGTCTGACGGTGCTTGTTAAAGCTGGCGGTAACAAACGGGGCCAGCACTTCGTCGATCCGGTTGATGGTGGTGCCGCCGTAGATATGGCTGGCGACCTGGGCGATGATCTGCGCCGTCACCGCGGTGGCGGTGGAGATCGATTTTGGCGGCTCAATCTCGGCGTTGCCCATCTTGAAGCCGTGGGTCAGCATGCCCTTCAGGTCGATCAGCATGCAGTTGAACATCGGGAAGAACGGCGAATAGTCGAGATCGTGATAGTGAATATCCCCGCGCTCGTGCGCCTGCACCACGTCGCGCGGCAGCAGGTGCTGGCGGGCATAGTGCTTGGCGACGATACCGGCCAGCAGGTCGCGCTGGGTGGGGATCACTTTGCTGTCTTTATTGGCGTTTTCGTTGAGCAGCGCAGAGTTGGTCTGTTCCACCAGGCCACGGATCTCCTGATTCAGGCGGCCGCGTTTTTCACGCTCGATATCCCGGTCGTGACGGTACTCAATGTAGGCACGCGCCAGCTGCTTATAGGGGCCAGACATCAGCTGGTTTTCCACCGCGGTCTGGATCTCGTTGATATCCACCTTGCTGCGGTTTTGCATCTGATGACTGACAACTTCTGCGACGGTGGCGCAGTAATCTGCGTCATCGACTCCCGCTGCTTTAGCTGCACGCAGAATCGCTTCCTGAATGCGCTCTGATTTGAAAGGCACGTTACAGCCATCTCGTTTCATCACATGCGGTGTCATGATCACTCCATTTAAGAACAGGTTATCCACAGAGGCAGGGAAAGGGGTCAGGTCCGTAACTGCCGACTCGCCCGCGATTTCTCCTGATATCGACCCTTTTTATCCACAATTTTGTGCACTGTGGTTGGCATCGTCTTGTGGCAATAATAGACGACGAATACAACATATTGGGTCGGCGAGCATTCTAAGTTCTATATATAGTGATTTGCATCAAACAAGTTTGCGATTTATTTGATTCAGGACAAGGTAAAAAACGAAGTGTACAGATGACGGGCGATCCGGGCTTTGTAAATTCTTCAAGGGCTAATCTGGTTGATTTTCCATCAAAAAAGCGTGCGCCGGGCAACCGTGCGGTGCCCGACGAATATCATCAGGCCTGCAGCCACCATACCGCTTCAAACGGCCGCAGGGTCATGGTGCCCGGCTGCGGTGACACTTCGGCATAGTTACTCATCACCACCTGCCAGTCACCCTCAATCGCCTGCGGCTGCCACGGCTGGCACTCGCGGCTCAGGCTGGCAACCACCATCAGCGTCTGGCCCTGCCACTGGCGGCGATAGCACCACAGGGACGGGTGATCCGGGAGCAGATCCTGATAATCCCCCCCAGGTGAGCACCGGCAGGGTTTTACGCAGCCGGATCAGCTTCTGATAGGTGTAAAACACCGAGTCGGGATCGGCCAGCGCCGCCTCGACGTTGATCGCTTCCGCGTTATTGCCCGGGGCGATCCACGGCTCGCCGGTGGTGAACCCGCCATTCGGCGAGGCATCCCACTGCATCGGCGTGCGGCTGTTATCCCGGGATTTGCTCGCGAGGATTGCCAGCAGCTCGTCGGCATCCCGTCCCTGGGTGCGCAGCCCGCCGAACATGTTGTGGCTCTCCACGTCGCGGTAGTCGGTGATGCGGGTGAAGTGCGGGTTGGTCATGCCAATCTCTTCGCCCTGGTAGACGTAGGGCGTGCCCTGCATGCCGTGCAGTACCATCCCCAGCATCTTCGCCGCCGGGACGCGGTACTCGCCCTCATCGCCAAAGCGCGAGACGATGCGCGGCTGGTCGTGGTTACACCAGAACAGCGCGTTCCACGCCCGGTTGTGCATCCCCTGCTGCCAGTGGCTGAACAGGGCTTTCAGCGCCACGAAATCGGGTTTCGCCAGGGTCCACTTCTCGCCGTTGGGATAATCGACCTTCAGATGGTGGAAGTTGAAGGTCATCGACAGCTCACGCCCGTCGAGCGCCGCATACTGCTGACAGTGCTCCAGGCGGGTGGAGGACATCTCGCCCACCGTCATCAGGTTGCGGGGGATAAAGACGTCCCGGCTCATCTCCTGCAGATAGTCGTGAATGCGCGGCCCGTCGGTGTAGAAGCGGCGGCCATCGCCGATCTCATCCATCGGGAAGTCCTGGTCTTTCGACACCAGGTTAATCACGTCGAGACGCAGGCCGTCCACGCCGCGATCGGCCCAGAATTCGCACACTTTTTTCAGCTCGGCGCGCACCTCTGGGTTTTCCCAGTTGAGATCCGCCTGTTCCGGGGCAAACAGGTGCAGATAGTACTGCTCGCTTTCGGCATGCCAGCGCCAGGCGTTGCCGCCAAACTTGGATTGCCAGTTGTTGGGCAGCTGCTCCGGGGTGCCGTCGCGCCAGATATAGAACTCGCGGTACGGGCTCTCTTTATTGAGCGACTCGCGGAACCACGCGTGCTGGGTGGAGGTGTGGTTGAACACCATATCCAGCACGATGCGGATCCCGCGTTGATGGGCCTCGGCCACCAGCTCGTCGAAATCATCCAGCGTGCCGTAGGCCGGATCGATACTGACGTAGTTCGCCACGTCGTAGCCGTTATCCACCTGCGGGGAGATATAGAAGGGCGTCAGCCAGATGGCGTCGATGCCGAGGTTTTTGAGATAGTCGAGACGCTGTGTGACGCCGCGTAAATCCCCGGTGCCGCGCCCGGTGGTGTCCTGGAAACTCTTCGGGTAGATCTGATAGATGACGCCGTTTTGCCACCAGTGAGGAAGGGTATTCATGATGCGTTCCTGCAAATGGGAAGGGGCGCAACTGCGCCCCGAAAGAGATTAAACTGCCTGCAGCGTGCCCTGACGGAACTTGCGCTGATAGACGATGGTGGTCAGCGCCATCGGAACGATGATCGCCACGGCCATCGCCAGGGAGAACACCTGCCAGTAGCTGGTCTGGATAGAGAGGATGCCCGGCAGGCCGCCGACGCCGATGCCGTTAGCCATCACGCCGTTCAGACCGCACAGCAGGCCCGCCAGTCCGGAGCCGATCATCGCGCACAGCATCGGGAAGCGGTATTTCAGGTTGATGCCGTACATCGCCGGTTCGGTGACCCCGAGATAGGCGGAGATCGCCGCCGGCACCGAGATTTCACGTTCGTTATGCTTCCGGCTGACGATGATGATGCCCGTCACCGCCGAGGCCTGCGCAATGTTCGACAGGGCGATCAGCGGCCACACCGGGGTGCCGCCGAGGCTCTGGATCATCTGCATATCAATCGCCAGGGTGGTCTGATGCACGCCGGTGATCACCAGCGGGGCGTACAGGAAGCCAAACAGCGCGGCGCCAATCGGGGCGAAGCTGCCGGTCATCAGGTGACGCACCGCGTACGCCACGCCATCGCCAATCATGCGGCCAAACGGACCGATAAAGGCGTGGGCGAGGAACACCGCGAGGATCAGGGAGCACACCGGCACCACTACCAGATAGAGATAATCCGGCACCATGCGCTTCAGGCGGGTCTCAATCATCCCCAGCGCCAGACCGGCCAGCAGGGCCGGGATTACCTGGGCCTGATAGCCCACTTTAGCGATGGTAAACAGGCCGAAGTTCCACACCTCAGGCACCTGCTGCCCAAGTAAGTAAGCGTTCATTAACTGCGGAGAGACGAGGGTTACGCCCAGCACGATACCCAGAATCGGCGTGCCGCCCATTTTGCGCACCGCCGACCAGCAGATGCCCACCGGCAGATAGAAGAAGATCGCCTCACCAATCAGCCACAGGAAGTCATAGATACTCTGCAGGGCCGGGTACATCTGGGCGAGGGTTTTGCCGTCGCTCATCGGCACATCGCCAATCAGGTTACGGAAGCCGAGGATTAAACCGCCGCTGATCAGCGCCGGCAGCAGCGGGAAGAAAATTTCCGCGAAATGTGAAATGAGCTGTTCATGCCACTTCATGTTCTGGCGCGCGGCCTTTTTGGCCTGCTCTTTATCGGCCGACGAGTGGCCGGTGGTCGCCAGCAGCGCCTTGTAGTAGTCGCCCACCTCGGTGCCGATCACCACCTGGAACTGTCCGGCGTTGGTGAAGCAGCCTTTCACCATCGACAGCTCTTCGATGGCTTTGGGATTGGCTTTGGCCGGGTCGTTTAATACAAAACGCAGGCGGGTAATGCAGTGGCTGACCGTGGCGATATTGTCACGTCCGCCAACCAGCACGATCAGCTGGTCGATATCCGTTTGTTTTACTTTGCTCATCATGAAACCTCATGACAGATGGTAGGGGGTTATGGACTGGTGGCAAGCCTACTCTTTCAGCGTAACGCGGAAAATGGGAACGTTCCCGAAACCGGGCGAGGATCACAATAAAGCGTCTTTTGACGCTCAGGAGAGGGAGGCGGGAATGACGATCTGGCGCGGTTCGCTGCGGCCGTTTACCTGCTCAATCAGCTGCATAGCGGCCTGGCGGCCGGAGTCGGCGTAGCCCGGATCGACGGTGATGATCTCCGGGTGGAGGAACTTCATCAGCGGCGTGTTGCCGACGCTCGCCAGCTGCAGGCTGTCGATGCGCTGTTCTTGTAAGTACTTACTAGCACCCAGGGCCAGAGTATCCGTGGCACAGACCAGCGCAGTGGTCTGCGGGGTCAGCACGTCGGCCACCTTTTCATAGCCCTGTTTCATCCCGAGACCGGGTAACGCCGCCACCGCTGGTAGCGCGTGCAGTTTGCAGAATTCCAGGTAGGCATTATGGCGGCGCTGGCCGGTGGTGACGTCGCTGTGCGGCACCCCAAGATAGCTGATATGCCGGTGACCGCCGTCGTACAGGCGCTGCATCAGAACGTGAATTGCCCCCTCATCGTCATAGCAGACCGAGGCAAAACCGCGGGCATCGCGGGCCAGCATCACCAGTGACGATTGCCATGGGGTGAGCATCTGTTCGCTGAGACCGGTAAAGCCAAACAGCACCACGCCGTCGATGTTGCGGCGCTTCAGCATCCCGAGGTGCTCCTCGACCATCTGCGGTGAGAACTGGCTCTCCATCATGATCGGATCGTAACCCTGCTCGTAAAAGACGGGCAGCATGGTCTGTACGGCCAGGTTTTCCGACAGCGAATCCAGACGGGTGACGATGATCGCCACCACTTTGTCGCTCTGCCCACGCATGGCGCGCGCCGAGCGGGACGGGGAGAAGCCGTGCTGATTCATGACCGCCTCAACGCGTTCGCGCGTGCGCTCGCTGACACCACTTTCGTTGTTCAGCACCCGGGAGACGGTGGATTTACCCACGCCGCTCAGACGCGCGATATCTTTAATGGTGAGGCGATTCTGCATGCTTTCATTCCTGTAACGCATTGATGAAATAATCATTAAGCCTAAATCGGGTGTCCGGTTCCGCAATGGGCAAAGTCTGGTTTACGTTTGGTTTAATGCCCGGGCGGTATCATACCGCCCGAATTGTCACGAACGGTATGGCTAAAACACTATACTGCGCGCCGACTTACCTTTTTTTACTTACCGGAGGCGACATGGATCCCGATCCCACCCCTCTCCCGCGAGGGAGAACCCTTTCTTTCCGGTAAGCCTGGTCTCACTGCCTTACCGGATGCGTAAGGCAGTGACGTTATTCAACGTTCCTGCATAACTGATACCGCCGCTCAGGCGTGGCTTTGTCACGTCTGAAGGCAAAACTGCGCCCGTTTTCACGGGTGCGGGGGACGTGTTATGTTCAAAAGTTTCACACAACAGCTGCTGGCCCGGCTGAGCCGCCACCTGCCGCGCCGTCTGGTGCAGCGCGACCCGATGGCGACGGGCAAAACCGATACCGTTATCCCCGGCGCGCTGGCCGCCCACTGTCTGCGGGTGGCCGCGATGGAAGAGCCCGCCCTGTGGCGGACCTTTGCCAGCCACCCGGAAGGGCTGACGGCCGCTGAGGTTCAGGCCGCCCGCGCCACGCACGGCGAGAATCAGATCCCGGCGCAAAAACCGGCCCGCTGGTGGGTGCATCTGTGGGCCTGCTACCGCAACCCCTTCAACCTGCTGCTGACGGTGCTGGGCGTTATCTCCTATGCCACCGAAGACCTGTTTGCCGCCGGGGTGATCGCCCTGATGGTGGGCATCTCCACGCTGCTGAACTTTATCCAGGAGGCCCGCTCCACCCGGGCGGCGGATGCCCTGAAGGCGATGGTCAGCAACACCGCCACCGTCATACGCACCCTTAACGACAAAGGGGAAAGCGGCTGGCGGGAGGTGCCCATTGACCAGCTGGTGCCGGGGGATCTGGTGAAGCTGGCGGCCGGGGACATGATCCCGGCGGACCTGCGTATTCTCCAGGCCCGGGATCTGTTCGTGGCCCAGGCCTCATTGACCGGCGAATCCCTGCCGGTGGAGAAGGTCGCCCACAGCCGCGATCCGCAGCAGAGCAACCCGCTGGAGTGCGACACCCTGTGCTTTATGGGCACCACGGTGGTCAGCGGCACGGCGCAGGCGATGGTGATCGCCACCGGGGGCAATACCTGGTTTGGGCAGCTCGCCGGGCGCGTCAGCGAGCAGGAGAGCGAACCTAACGCCTTCCAGCAGGGAATAGGCCGCGTCAGCATGCTGCTGATCCGCTTTATGCTGGCGATGACCCCTGTGGTACTGCTGATTAACGGCTACACCAAAGGCGACTGGTGGGAAGCGGCGCTGTTTGCGCTCTCGGTGGCGGTGGGGCTCACCCCGGAGATGCTGCCGATGATCGTCACCTCGACCCTGGCGCGCGGAGCGGTAAAACTCTCGAAGCAAAAGGTGATCGTCAAGCACCTCGACGCCATCCAGAACTTTGGTGCGATGGATATTCTCTGCACCGACAAAACCGGCACCCTGACCCAGGACAAGATCGTGCTGGAGCACCACACCGACGTGTCGGGCAAGGTCTGCGAGCGGGTGCTGAATACCGCCTGGCTGAACAGCCACTACCAGACCGGGCTGAAGAACCTGCTCGACGTTGCGGTGCTCGAAGGCGTTGATGAAGCCGCCGCCCGCACCCTCTCAACCCGCTGGCAGAAGGTGGATGAGATCCCCTTTGATTTCGAGCGCCGCCGCATGTCGGTGGTGGTCAGTGAAGAGCAGGGCGTGCATCAGCTGATCTGCAAAGGGGCGCTGCAGGAGATCCTCAGCGTCTGCACCCAGGTGTGGCATAACGGCGAGATTGTCCCGCTGGACGACAGCATGCTGCGGCGCATCCGTCGCGTCACCGACAATCTCAACCGCCAGGGGCTAAGAGTGGTGGCGGTGGCCAGCAAGTTCCTGCCGGCACGTGTCGGGGATTACCAGCGCATCGACGAATCGGATCTGATCCTCGAAGGCTATATCGCCTTCCTCGATCCGCCGAAAGAGACCACCGCCCCGGCGCTCAAGGCGCTGAAAAACAGCGGTATCACGGTGAAGATCCTCACCGGCGACAGCGAGCTGGTGGCGGCCAAAGTGTGCCGCGAAGTGGGGCTGGACGCGGGCGAGGTAGTAACGGGCAGCGAGATCGAAACCCTCTCCGATGACGACCTGGCGTCACTGGCGAAGCGCACCACGCTGTTCGCGCGCCTGACCCCGATGCACAAGGAGCGCATCGTCACCCTGCTGAAGCGCGAGGGGCACGTGGTGGGCTTTATGGGAGACGGTATTAACGATGCTCCCGCGCTGCGTGCGGCGGATATCGGGATTTCGGTCGACGGCGCGGTGGATATCGCCCGGGAAGCGGCGGATATCATCCTGCTGGAGAAGAGCCTGATGGTGCTGGAGGAGGGAGTAATCGAAGGCCGCCGCACCTTCGCCAACATGCTCAAGTACATCAAAATGACCGCCAGTTCGAACTTCGGCAACGTCTTCAGCGTGCTGGTGGCAAGCGCGTTCCTGCCGTTCCTGCCGATGCTGCCGCTGCATCTGCTGATCCAGAACCTGATGTACGATGTCTCCCAGGTGGCGATCCCCTTCGATAACGTCGACGAGGATCAGATCCAGAAGCCGCAGCGCTGGGATCCGTCAGAACTCGGCCGGTTCATGCTCTTTTTCGGCCCGATCAGCTCGATCTTCGACATTCTGACCTTCTGCCTGATGTGGTTTGTGTTCCACGCCAACACCCCGGAACAGCAGACCCTGTTCCAGTCCGGCTGGTTCGTGGTCGGGCTGCTGTCGCAAACGCTGATTGTGCATATGATCCGCACGCGTCGGATCCCGTTCCTCCAGAGTCGCGCCGCCTGGCCGCTGATCTTGATGACGGGGCTGGTGATGGTGCTCGGCATTGCGCTGCCGTTCTCGCCGCTGGCGGGCTATCTGCAGCTGCAGGCCCTGCCGCTGAGCTACTTCCCGTGGCTGGTGGCGATCCTCGCGGGGTACATGGTGCTGACCCAGATAGTGAAAGGGTTCTATGCGCGCCGGTACGGGTGGCAGTAAAAAAAAGCCCGGTGGCGCTGCGCTTACCGGGCCTACGATCCTCACGTAGGCCGGGTAAGGCGAGGCCGCCACCCGGCACATCGCTTTTGTCCCAAATTCAACAACCTGTGATCTTCATCACCCGCCGCGCTTGACGCTAATTTGCGCACATGTTAACAGAATGTTTTTCCTTTTTTCGGCCCGTCAAATAAGGAACATTCATGTTACGGTACAGCCTCCTGACCGCCGGGCTTATGCTCGGTTTTTCTGCGTTTGCCGCCCCGGTGGGCGATCTCCCCCTGATGCCCTGGCCTGCGAAGGTTGAACGTCCTGCTACCCAGGGCGCGCTGGTCATCAACAATACCTTCTCCGTCAGCGTCTCCGGGGACGATCTCGGCGATGCGGTAACGCGTCTGCGCCAGCGGGTGGCGCTGCAAACCGGCTGGACCCTCCAGCCCCAGGTCGACAAACCCGAAAAACCGACGGTAACCATCGCCATCGCCCGGAAGGTGGCCCCGCTGCCTAAACCGGACAGCGATGAAAGCTATAAACTCACCGTTGACGCCAGCGGGGTAAATATCACCGCCAACACCCGCTTCGGCGCCCTGCGGGCGATGGAGACCCTGCTGCAGCTGATCCAGAACGGACCGGAGAACACCTCCCTGCCGTGGGTCGCCATTGAGGATGCGCCGCGCTTCCCGTGGCGCGGCCTGCTGCTCGACTCGGCCCGCCACTTTATTCCGCTGGAGGACATCAAGCGCCAGATCGACGGTATGGCGGCGGCGAAGCTCAACGTGCTGCACTGGCACTTAACCGACGATCAGGGGTGGCGCTTTGCCTCGAAGCGCTACCCGAAACTGACCGAGCTCGCCAGCGACGGCCTGTTCTACACCCAGGATCAGATGCGTGACGTGGTGCGCTACGCCGCCGCACGTGGCGTTCGCGTGGTGCCGGAAATTGACATGCCCGGCCACGCTTCGGCCATTGCAGTCGCTTATCCGGAGCTGATGAGCGCTCCGGGTCCCTACCAGATGGAGCGTCACTGGGGCGTACTTAAGCCGGTGATGGATCCCACCAAAGAGGCCACTTATACCTTCGCCAGCACGATGATCGCCGAACTGGCGGCGATCTTCCCGGATCCCTACCTGCACATCGGCGGCGATGAGGTGGACGACAGCCAGTGGAAAGCGAATCCTGCCATCCAGCAGTTTATGCGCGACAACAAGCTGGCCGACAGCCACGCCCTGCAGGCGTACTTCAACCGCAAGCTGGAGACGATCCTCGAGAAAAACCAGCGTCAGATGGTGGGCTGGGATGAGATCTTCCACCCGGATCTGCCGAAAAGCATTCTGATCCAGTCCTGGCAGGGGCAGGACGCGCTGGGCGAGGTGGCGAAGCAGGGCTACAAAGGGATCCTCTCCACCGGTTTTTATCTCGATCAGCCCCAGTACACCGCCTATCACTACCGCAATGAGATCCTCCCCCAAGGGCTGAACAACGTGGATGTCATTACCGACCGCGACAGCGCCCAGAGCTGGTCATTCACCCTGCCGCGCCTGAAGGGCAAGCCGCTGGAGGGAAGCTTTACGCTGGTGAAAGGCGACGCGGGCTGGCGCGGGTTTATCGATTTCAACGGCAAATCGCGGCGGGCGGTGCAGGACATCGACTGGCGCAGCGACAACCAGGTGAGCTTTACCGTCGATACCTGGATGGGGAAGACCCGCCCGGTGGTGACGGTGAAAGACGACAAGATTGAGGGCTATTTCCTGCTGAGCAACAGCCGTTATCCGGTGACGGGCCAGCGGCTGGATGCGGTGCCGGAAGGGATCGCCCCGGCGGTGCCGGACGCCAGCCAGCAGGCCAATCTGCTGGGCGGCGAGGCGGCGCTGTGGGCGGAAAACGTTGCGGCTCCGGTGCTGGATATCAAGCTCTGGCCGCGGGCGTTTGCGGTAGCGGAGCGGCTGTGGTCGGCGCAGGAGGTGAACGATGTGGATAACATGTACACCCGCCTGCAGGCGATGGACAGCTGGTCGACCGTATCGGTGGGGCTACAGCAGCATGCCCGTCAGCAGGTGCAGTTTACCCGTCTGGGGAACACCACCGACACCATGGCGCTGAACATCCTTGCCCAGGCGCTGGAGCCTGCCCAGTACTACACCCGCAACCATCTTAAGTTCCAGGCCGGGAATTACGATCTTTTTGAGCCGTTGAACCGCCTGGCCGACGCGCTGACGCCGGAAAGCAGTACGGTGCGGCAGATGAACCGCTGGGTGGAGCGGCTGGTGAGCGATGCCGAAGACAGCGAAAGCGCGGAGTCGCTGCGTCATCTGTTTACCCGCTGGCAGACCAATACGCCCGACGCGCTGGCGCAGGCCGAGAACAGCTATCAGCTGAAGGCGTTGAAACCGGTGATTCAGACGGTGGATAAGCTGGCGGCGATAGGGCTGCGCTTAACGGATCTGGTGGCGCGACAGGGGACGCTGGACGATACCGAGATTGCGTCGATTCAGGGGGAGCTGGATAAGGCGGCGCAGATCCAGGATGAAGTGGTGATTGCGGCGGTTTATCCGCTGGAGAAACTGCTGCGCGCGACGCGCAATCAGTAAAAAATGCCGGGTGGCGGCTTCGCCTTACCCGGCCTACAAAATCCGTACGGTTTCGTTTGTCGGACAAACAAACCGCACCAACCCGTAGGCCGGGCAAGCGAAGCGCCCCCGGCACACAGGCCGCACGAACCTCTATGCCCGGCCTTTTCGCCGGGCATGAAGAGAACTTAGTTCTTCAGGGTCCACGCCATCTGCCAGTGGGAACCTACACCCGGTTCGAACTGGTTAGCGCCGGCTGCGTACTGGACGCAGTAGCCGTTGTATGGCGCTTTCTTACACTGGTAAGTTTTGCCATTTTTCGGCTGCAGCACCACGGTGCCTGCTTTGTAGGAGGCGATGTTCTGTGGGAAGGTGAACTCGTAGTTGCCCGCAGTACCGTTGTCGGTGCTTGACGCTTCGCCTTCCAGCATCATGTCAATCACGTCCTGCGCGAACAGCACGCCATCTTTATTGGTGGCGTAGTATTTCAGCATGTGGTGACCTGGAGTCACGTCAGACAGGTTCATGGTCACATCCTGGTTGGCGTTGTTCATGTCCTGCTTCACATAGCCTTTTTCAGCACCAGCGTGGTTCATCACACGGGCTTCCAGGTTTACATCACCCTGGGTGTTCACGTGGAAGGTCACGGTTGCCGCACCGTCTTTGATTTTGCTGAACTGTACGTTGGTTACAGCGATATCTTCGCTGGCCTGAGTCTGCTGCTCTTCATAAGAGATGGCGACAGATTTCAGGGAGCTACCGTCTTTCACGTAGACGTTGTTCGCGCCGTGAACCGGGTTAACCACGCCGCTCTCATCTTTCATACCGACGCGCACATCGCTGTGTGCTGCGTTGATCGCCTGCGCCAGGTCGTAGGACCACTGGCTTGCCTGACCCTGGGATGCAGAGGAGACGGTCAGCTCGGTACGCATGGAGGTCACTTCGCCGTTTGCGTCGAAGAAGCGAGCGATCACTTTGTCGCCTGCGTTGACGTTATTACCGGAGATCTGGCCGTCGAGAGATTTGGTCCACTCGGAAACCACTGCCGGGGTTTCGTCTGGCGTTACGTTGCCGCCGTTGCCGAAATCAACGTCGATCGCCTGGTAGAAGCTATTAGTGGTATCCGCAATTTCCCATACCGCGTAAATAACCTGGTAGCCAGTACGCTGTGGAACATTACAATTCATTTCCTGACGCTGAGCTGGCGCCTGGCCATTACCGTTAACGGTACAGAATGGCGTGGATTCAAATTGATCGCGGGTCAGCGGTTTATTTGGATTCCAGTCTTGCTTGGTAATATACCAGCGCCAGTTAACGGTTTTATGTGGTGCGGTATGGTACCAGGTAAATTTATTTGCACCCGCTGTAATAGGGGTTTTGGTCCAGGCATTCAGGCTCTGGCGATCCAGCTGGGAATACTGTGAAATACCGGCGCTGGCCAGCTGGCCATCCGGCGGCAGGGCGCCAGTCGGGAAGCCAGAGGTGCGTTCAACGCTCTGTGGTTCATATTGAACAGTACCGCAGTCGATATTTTTACCGAGCTTACACATATAAGCGCGGCTGGCCGGGGATTCTACATAACCATGTGCTAAAGCCGATGAAGCAACCGTGAGTGTGGCAAGTGCCAACGCAATTTTTGAAAGTTTCATTTTTTATTCCATTAAAGGGGATTAATGCTTTTTGGGCACGGCTAGTGTCGTCCGGAATAAAAAATTAGTCATTTCAAGCTGCGATGAAAAAGAATAGTGAAAATGCTTGAAGGATATTTCGCTCTGTGTATCCAGGAAATAAAAAAGGCAGCCGGGGCTGCCTTTTGCATATTAAAATAAACGCTTAGCGACGTACGGCAATCGCTTCAATTTCGATTTTCACGTCTTTTGGCAGACGCGCCACTTCCACGCAGGAGCGCGCCGGGAAGCCGGCGTTGTGCTCGGTGAAGAAGGCTTCGTAAGTCGCGTTAACGGTGGCGAAGTCGTTGAGATCTTTCACGAAGACCGTGGTTTTGACGATGTCGCCCACTTTCAGGCCAGCGGATTCCACGATCGCTTTGACGTTTTCCAGCGACTGACGCGCCTGCGCAGAGACGTCTTCCGGCACTTCACCGGTTTTTGGGTTCACCGGGATCTGGCCGGAGGTGATGATCATGCTGCCAAGATCAACGCCCTGAACGTATGGGCCGATAGCTGCAGGTGCATTTTCCGTCGCGAGTACTTTGGTCATGATTTCTCCTGAATTACAGCGTTGTGAGTAGGCCTGCCATTATAAAGAGGCAGGCATGCATTACCACCCGGATTAGTTGGCCAGCACCACATTATGGGAAAACTCTTTTTCGCAGTATTTGCATTTGAGCGCGATGTCATTGACGCGTTTTTTCACTGCAAAACAGGAGTTAACCGGCTCAGCGTGGCTAATGCAGTTGCTGTTCGGGCACACCAGCACGCTCTCGATGCGATCCGGCAGGCTTGGGCGGGATTTGCCCACCACTTCGTAGTCGTCGATGCGGTTGACGGTGGCGTCCGGCGCGTAGAGGGAGAGCTGGTTAACCTGCTCGTCGGTCAGGAAGGTGTTCTCGATCTTGATCAGGTCCTTACGGCCCATCTCGCCCGACGGCAGGTTCAGGCCGATGGTGATGCGCTGGTCGGTTTCGGTCAGTTTGAACAGGGTCAGCAGCTTGAAGCCCACCTGCGCAGGGATATGGTCAATTACGGTGCCACGTTTGATGGCTTCGACCTGGAGTTTGTTATCGTGTGTCATGGTCATTTCCCCTTACAGAGCTAAGTCGCGATTCAGAACCAGTGCCAGTAACGCCTGGCGGGCGAAGATGCCGTTTCCGGCCTGCTGGAAGTACCAGGCGTGCGGCGTCTTATCTACGTCGGTGGTGATCTCATCGATACGCGGCAGCGGGTGCAGTACCTTCATGTTGCCGCGTGCCCCTTCGAGATCGCTGGCGCGCAGGACGAACTGCGCCTTCACGTTGGCGTACTCCGACGGATCCAGACGCTCTTTCTGCACGCGGGTCATATACAGAATATCCACCTCGGCCATCATCTCTTCGATACTGGCGTGCAGGCTCCACTGGATACCTTTCTCATCGAGCATATCGAGGATGTACTGCGGCATCGCCAGCGCGTCCGGGGCGACGAAGTAGAAGCGGTTGCCGTTGAACTTCGCCAGCGCCTGGGTCAGAGAGTGGACGGTGCGGCCATATTTCAGGTCACCGACCATGGCGATGTTCAGGTTCTCCAGACGGCCCTGGGTCTCCTGAATGGTGAACAGATCCAGCAGGGTCTGGGTCGGGTGCTGGTTTGCGCCGTCCCCGGCGTTCAGCACCGGGATCCCGCCTGAGAACTCGGTCGCCAGACGCGCGGCGCCCTCCTGCGGGTGACGCATCACGATGGCGTCAACGTAGGTACCGATCACCGAGATGGTGTCGGCCAGGGTCTCGCCTTTCTTGCCCAGCGACGTATTGCTGCTGTCGGAAAAGCCCACCACGCTGGCGCCCAGACGGTGAATGGAGGTCTCGAACGACAGGCGGGTACGGGTGGAGGCTTCAAAGAAGCAGCTGGCGATTACCTTGTGCTTCAGCAGCTCCGGTTGCGGATTGGCTTTCAGTTTTGCCGCGGTTGCCAGAACCAGCTCCAGCTCTTCACGGCTGAGGTCGTTGATGGAAATGATGTGTTTTTGATAAAGGGGATTCATTTTTATCTCCTGACGCCGGGCAAAAAAAAAGCCCCTCAAATGAGGGGCTTCTGGAATAGGGGGTGCAACGGGAAGAAAAACGGCAGGCCAGCGTCTGTTTTAAGACGCGCTACGGCACTCTGTCGAACATGTTTGAGCATGCTTCCTCCTGGCAAATTGTGGGGCATTATACGCAGCCTGAATCGCGGATCAAGCGAATAATGCACACTTTACGCAAGGTAAAGGTTTCCGTATGCATGGTTATGCGCAAGAGCAAATCCCGGACAAAAAGGGGTGGTATGGCAGCTGTAATTCTCGTATAAAAGTTGAAAATGAAACGATGTTTTATATTGAGGATTTCACCATGATCGTTGGCAACATTCACAACCTCCAGTCCTGGCTGCCGCAAGCGCTGCGTCAGGCGATCGACCACGTTAAAGCAAACGTGACTGACGCGACCCCAACCGGCAAGCACGATATCGACGGCAATAACCTGTTCTATCTGGTCTCCGAAGACATGACCCAGCCGTTCGCCGAGCGTCGCGCGGAGTATCACGCCCGCTATCTGGACATCCAGATCGTGCTGAAAGGCCAGGAAGGAATGACCTTCAGCACCCTGCCAAACGGCACCCCGGACACCGACTGGCTGGCGGATAAAGACATCGCGTTTCTGCCGGAAGGCGAGCAGGAGAAAACCGTGGTGCTGAACGAAGGCGATTTCGTGGTCTTCTACCCGGGCGAAGTGCACAAACCGCTGTGCGCGGTGGGTAATCCGGCGCAGGTGCGCAAGGTGGTTGTTAAGATGCTGGTGGGGTGATTTTCCCTCACCCTAACCCTCTCCCAAAGGGAGAGGGAACTTTCTTTTCCCCCTCGCCCCTATGGGGAGAGGGCCGGGGTGAGGGGCACCGACGGCTCCGCACCCATTCTGTGATCCAGCTTAAATTTCCCGCACTCCTTCTCCTCCTCCCATTGTCCTGCGCTTTTTCTGCGTCATAGTATGATCGTTAAATAAACGAACACTGTTCTATAATGTAGAACAAAATGAGTCAGCAAGGAGATCGCATGCAGCAGACCGTACAGTTCTCGGGGATTATTCCTCCCGTCTCCACTATTTTCACCGCCGACGGCGCACTGGATAAAGCCGGTACCGCCGCGTTAATCGACAGCATGATCGACGCAGGGGTCAATGGCCTGTTCTTTTTAGGCAGCGGCGGGGAGTTTTCCCAGCTCAACACCGACGAGCGTAAAGCGATCGCCGAATTTGCCGTTGCCCATGTGGATCGTCGCGTGCCGGTGCTGATCGGCACCGGCGGCACCAACGCCCGGGAAACCATTGAACTGAGCCAGCATGCGCAGCAGATCGGCGCAGACGGCATCGTGGTGATCAATCCTTACTACTGGAAAGTCTCTGAAGCGAACCTGATCCGCTACTTCGAGCAGGTGGCCGACAGCGTCACCCTGCCGGTGATCCTCTATAACTTCCCGGCCCTGACCGGGCAGGATCTGACCCCGGCGCTGGTCAAAACCCTGGTGGACTCCCGCCGCAATATTGTCGGGATTAAAGACACCATCGACTCCGTGGCCCATCTGCGCAGCATGATCCTCACCGTTAAGGCGGCGCACCCGCACTTTGTGGTGCTGTGCGGCTATGACGATCACCTGTTCAACACCCTGCTGCTGGGCGGCGATGGGGCGATCTCGGCCAGCGGCAACTTTGCCCCGCAGATCTCCGTGAAACTGCTGCAGGCCTTCCGCGACGGTGACCTGGCGCAGGCGGCGCACTATCATCAGACCCTGCTGCAAATCCCGCAGATGTATCAGCTGGATGCCCCGTTCGTGAACGTGATTAAAGAGGCGATTGCGCTCTGCGTGCGCCCGGTCTCCACTCACGTGCTGCCGCCTGCCGGGCCGCTGGATGAACCGCGCAAGGCGCAGCTGAAAGCGCTGCTGCAACAGCTCAAGCTCTGCTGAACCGGAAGGTCACGATGTCGATAGAGAAGATTTTTACCCCGCAGGATGACGCCTTCTATTCGGTGATCACCCACGCGGCGGGGCCGCAGGGGGCACTGCCCCTGACCCCGCAGATGCTGATGGAATCCCCGAGCGGCAACCTGTTTGGCATGACGCAGAACGCCGGGATGGGCTGGGATGCCAACAAACTCACCGGCAAAGAGGTGCTGATTATCGGCACCCAGGGCGGGATCCGCGCGGGCGACGGCCGGCCGGTGGCGCTGGGCTATCACACCGGGCACTGGGAGATCGGCCTGCAGATGCAGGCCGCGGCAAAAGAGATCACCCGCAACGGCGGGATCCCCTTTGCTGCCTTTGTCAGCGACCCGTGCGACGGGCGCTCGCAGGGCACGCACGGCATGTTTGACTCCCTGCCGTACCGCAACGATGCGGCGATTGTATTTCGTCGTCTTATCCGCTCCCTGCCCACGCGCCGGGCGGTGATTGGCGTGGCGACCTGCGACAAAGGCCTGCCCGCCACCATGATTGCGCTGGCGTCGATGCACAACCTGCCGACCATCCTGGTGCCGGGCGGGGCCACGCTGCCGCCAACTTTCGGCGAGGACGCCGGGAAGGTGCAGACCATCGGGGCGCGTTACGCCAACCATGAACTCTCCTTGCAGGAGGCCGCCGAGCTGGGCTGCCGCGCCTGCGCCTCACCGGGCGGCGGCTGCCAGTTCCTGGGCACCGCAGGCACCTCCCAGGTGGTGGCCGAAGCCCTGGGTCTGGCACTGCCGCACTCGGCGCTGGCCCCGTCCGGGCAGGACGTGTGGCTGGAGATCTCCCGCCAGTCCGCGCGGGCGGTGGTTGAGCTGGATAACCGCGGCATCACCACCCGCGATATCCTCACCGACAAAGCCATTGAGAACGCGATGGTGATCCACGCCGCGTTCGGCGGCTCCACCAACCTTCTGCTGCATATTCCGGCCATCGCCCATGCGGCGGGCTGCACTATTCCTGACGTTGACCACTGGACGCGGATCAACCGTAAGGTGCCGCGGCTGGTGAGCGTATTGCCGAACGGGCCGGATTATCACCCGACGGTGCGGGCGTTCCTCGCCGGTGGCGTGCCGGAGGTGATGCTCCATCTGCGCGATCTCGGTCTGCTGCATCTGGATGCCATGACCGTCACCGGCCAGACCGTGGGGGAGAACCTCGACTGGTGGCAGGCCTCGGAACGCCGGGAGCGCTTCCGCCAGTGCCTGCGCGAGCAGGACGGCGTCGATCCGGACGATGTGATCCTGCCCCCGGAGCGCGCCAAAGCTCGCGGACTCACCTCCACGGTGGCCTTCCCGGTGGGCAACATCGCCCCGGAAGGATCGGTGATCAAGGCCACGGCCATCGACCCGTCGGTGGTGGGTGAAGATGGGGTTTATCGCCACACCGGCCGGGCGCGGGTGTTTGTCTCGGAAGCCCGGGCGATCAAGGCGATCAAAAGCGGCGAGATCGAACAGGGCGACATCATGGTGGTGATCGGCGGTGGACCGTCCGGTACCGGGATGGAAGAGACCTACCAGCTGACCTCGGCGCTCAAGCATGTCTCCTGGGGTAAAACGGTATCGCTGATCACCGATGCCCGCTTCTCGGGCGTCTCGACCGGCGCCTGTTTTGGCCATGTGGCCCCCGAAGCGCTGGCCGGTGGCCCGATTGGCAAGCTGCGCGATAACGACATCATCGAAATTGCGGTGGACCGCCTCTCCCTGACCGGCAGCGTCAACTTTATCGGCACGCGGGAGGTACCGCTCACGCCGCAAGAGGGGGCGATGGAGCTGGCGCGTCGTTTGCCGCATCCGGAAATGCACGCCCATGATTTTTTACCCGACGATACGCGCCTGTGGGCAGCATTACAGTCGGTCAGCGGCGGGACCTGGAAAGGCTGTATTTACGATACCGATAAAATTATCGAGGTAATTAACGCAGGTAAAAAAGCGCTCGGGCTGTAATTATATTTTTAACGGTTTTAGCCTGCGGGAAATATCCCGCGGGCTGTTTTCGTTTGTTTTTATTTATCATTTAAAACAATAAGTTGATATATATCGCGCGGCATCACAAAAGCAAAATAACGTAATTCAGAAACAAGATATGACCATTGCTGGTTAATTGAACGGCTCATTACACTCCATTAACACGATGTTGTGAATTCAGCACACGAAATAAGGGTGTATATCTGATGATGCAATTAACCATGAAAGATAAAATTGGCTACGGGCTGGGTGATACCGCCTGCGGCTTTGTCTGGCAGGCAACCATGTTCCTGCTCGCCTACTTCTACACCGATGTGTTTGGCCTCTCTGCCGGGATCATGGGGACGCTGTTTTTAGTCTCCCGCGTGCTGGATGCGGTAACCGATCCGCTGATGGGGCTGCTGGTGGACCGCACACGCACCCGCCACGGCCAGTTCCGCCCGTTCCTGCTGTGGGGCGCGATCCCGTTTGGCATCGTCTGCATGCTGACGTTCTACACCCCGGATTTCTCCGCCAACGGCAAAATTATTTACGCCTGCGTCACCTACATCCTGCTGACCCTGGTCTACACCTTCGTCAACGTGCCGTACTGCGCCATGCCGGGAGTGATCACCGCCGATCCGAAAGAGCGTCACGCCCTGCAGTCGTGGCGCTTCTTCCTCGCTGCGGCGGGATCGCTGGCGATCAGCGGCATTGCCCTGCCGCTGGTAGGGATCATCGGCAGAGGCAACGAACAGCTTGGCTACTTTGGCGCGATGTGCGTGCTGGGGCTGAGCGGCGTGGTGCTGCTGTACGTCTGCTTCTTCACCACCAAAGAGCGCTACACCTTTGAGGTGCAGCCGGGATCGTCGGTGGCGAAAGATCTCAGGCTGCTGCTCGGCAACAGCCAGTGGCGGATCATGTGCGCCTTCAAGATGATGGCCACCTGTTCCAACGTGGTGCGCGGCGGGGCGACGCTCTACTTCGTGAAATACGTGATGGACCATCCGGAGATGGCGACCCAGTTCCTGCTGTACGGCAGCATCGCCACCATGTTCGGCTCGCTCTGCTCCTCCCGCCTGCTGGGCCGTTTCGACCGCGTGAAGGCCTTCAAGTGGATTATCGTCATCTACTCCCTGATCAGCCTGCTGATTTTCTTCACCCCGGCCGAACATATGGCCCTGATTTTCGCCCTTAACATTCTGTTCCTGTTTGTCTTTAACACCACCACGCCGCTGCAGTGGCTGATGGCCTCCGACGTGGTGGATTACGAAGAGAGCCGCAGCGGCCGCCGTCTCGACGGGCTGGTGTTCTCGACCTACCTGTTCAGCCTGAAGATCGGCCTGGCGATTGGTGGCGCGGTGGTGGGCTGGATCCTGGCGTACGTCAACTACTCCGCCAGCAACAGCGTCCAGCCGGTTGAGGTGTTAACCACCATCAAAATTCTGTTCTGCGTGGTGCCGGTGGTGCTCTACGTGGGCATGTTTACCATGCTGTCGTTCTATAAGCTCTCGGATGCGCGAGTGGAAGCCATCAGCCAGCAGTTACTCAAACATCGTGCGGCGCAGGGCGAAGCTATCCCCGACGCGGCGACGGCGGCATCTCATTAAGGAGGAGGCACTATGTACACCATTACCAACCCGATTCTGACCGGCTTCAACCCGGACCCCTCGATGTGCCGTCAGGGCGAGGATTACTACATCGCCACCTCGACCTTTGAGTGGTTCCCGGGCGTGCGTATCTACCACTCCCGCGACCTGAAAAACTGGCGGCTGGTGAGCACGCCGCTGGATCGCGTGTCGATGCTGGATATGAAGGGCAATCCGGATTCCGGCGGCATCTGGGCCCCGTGCCTGAGCTACGCCGACGGGCAGTTCTGGCTGCTCTATACCGATGTGAAAATTGTCGATTCGCCGTGGAAAAACGGGCGTAACTTCCTGGTGACGGCCCCCTCCATCGAGGGCCCGTGGAGTGAGCCGATCCCGATGGGCAACGGCGGGTTCGATCCCTCCCTGTTCCACGACGACGATGGCCGCAAATACTACATCTATCGCCCCTGGGGGCCGCGCCATCACAGCAACCCGCATAACACCATCGTGATGCAGGAGTTTGATCCGCAGACCCGCACCCTGTCGCCCGAGCGTAAAACCCTCTTCACCGGCACGCCGCTGTGCTACACCGAAGGGGCGCATATTTACCGCAAGGACGGCTGGTACTATTTAATGGTCGCCGAAGGGGGCACCAGCTACGAACACGCGGTAGTGGTGCTGCGCGCAAAAAATCTGGACGGCCCGTATGAGCTGCACCCGGAGGTGACCATGATGACCAGCTGGCACCTGCCGGAGAACCCGCTGCAAAAAAGCGGCCACGGCTCGCTGCTCCAGACCCACACCGGGGAGTGGTACATGGCCTATCTCACCAGCCGCCCGCAGCGTCTGCCGGGTATTCCGCTGCTGGGAGCTGGCGGGCGCGGATACTGCTCGCTGGGGCGTGAGACGGGGATCGCACGCATCGAGTGGCGCGACGGCTGGCCGTACGTGGAAGGGGGTAAACATGCCCAACTGACGGTGCCAGGCCCGCAAATGACCGAGAGCCCGAGCGCGGTGCAGCCCGACTGGCGGGACGATTTCGACGGCGAGCGCCTCGACCCGGAGCTGCAGACCCTGCGCATTCCGTTCGACGAGAGTCTCGGCTCCCTGCGGGCGCGTAAAGGCTTTTTACGCCTGTACGGCAACGACTCCCTCAACTCGACCTTCACCCAGTCCACCGTGGCGCGCCGCTGGCAGCACTTCACTTTCCGCGCCGAAACGCGAATGGAGTTCGCCCCGCGTCACTTCCAGCAGAGCGCGGGCCTGACCTGCTACTACAACAGCAAAAACTGGAGCTACTGCTTTGTCGATTACGAGGAGGGGCAGGGCAGAACCATCAAGGTGATCCAGCTTGACCACAACGTGCCGTCGTGGCCGCTGCACGAGCAGCCCATTCCGGTGCCGGATGAGGCGCAGAGCATCTGGCTGCGCGTTGACGTGGATAAGCTGGTCTACCGCTACAGCTACTCATTCGACGGCGAAACGTGGCACACCGTGCCGGTGACGTACGAGGCGTGGAAGCTGTCGGATGACTATATCGGCGGGCGCGGCTTCTTTACCGGCGCCTTTGTCGGGCTGCACTGCGAGGATATCAGCGGTGATGGCTGCCACGCCGACTTCGACTATTTCACCTACGAGCCGGTATAACGGCTCAGGCCGGGTAGCCCAGCGCGCGTGAGAGCTGGCGCCCGGCCTCCTGCAGCTGCTCGCGGAAGTGGGTCAGTTCCTCATCGCTGACGCGGGAGGTGAGGGTCGACAGGCTCAGGGCGGCGATCACGCGGGATTCATGGTTACGCACCGGAACCGACACGCAGCGCACCCCCCTGTTCGTTCTCTTCACTGTCGAGGGCATAACCCTGCTCGCGGGTTTGCGCCAGCGCGGCCAGCAGCGCCTCGCGTGAGGCCAGGGTCGCGGGAGTAAAGGTGGTGTACTGATAACCCTCCAGCAGGGTGTTCAGCTCGGCGTCGCTCAGCCAGGCGATCAGCACTTTGCCAATAGCGGTGGCATGCACCGGCAGGCGACGGCCAATGCGCGAGTAGGCGATGGCCGCCAGCTTGCCTTCAATCTTCTCGATATAAACCCCTTCGCGCCCGTCCAGAATGCCCAGATGGGTGGTCTGCCCGGTGCGCTCCGACAGCTCCGTCAGCCAGTGCTTCGCCTTCTGGCGAATATCCATGGTGCTCACCACAAAGTGGCCGCGCTCGACCAGCTTCATGCCCGGGCGATATTTACCGTTCTCCGGATTCTGATCGATATAGCCGTGCAGCTGCAGGGTTTTAAGCAGCGAGTGAAGGGTGCTCTTGCTCAGGCCCATCTGTTTACTGATGTCGGTGATTTTGAGTTCCGTCGCCTGTTCGTTAAACAGATCGAGGATCTGTAAGGCACGTTCAACAGATTGAATAATAGGCATAAGATCGGACATCCGCGCTGGAATTAAGGCCAAAACGTACCCTGTTTACGCTGAAAAATCAATCGACCCGGCAGGCGCGGCCTCGGCCGATCTCAATATCGGCATTGGCAACAGAGGCGGTGAAATTTGACTTAAGTCATATCTGATGCTTATGGATCCGAATTAAAAAGATAGGCTGTGCCTATTACTCACATTTTAATTGTTCTTTTACACTCATTAACCGTATGGCTTTCCGCATTCTGCATGGCTCGTTTAAAAGGTATTTTATGACTGCTTCGAAAACATGGATCTCTTTGGGTACAATTGCCAGTCCGGCTACTGGAACGTTATTTTCAAAAATTCTCACTCAGCATAATCATAAATATATTCTGTGGTATAACGGCGAGCAGCTTTTTAAACCCGGCGATCGGATAAAAGTCATTTATAATCGTTTATTTATTAACGACGAGCCCTGCGATATTAATATTCTGCAGATCGACAAATACAGCCATACCCTGTGGCGCGTGATGCACAAGATGTCCAGTTGCCCCGGCCATCGGGAGCCGGAGAGCGAGACGTGCGATGCCCCGACAAAGTGCATCTTTAAAAAATGCCCCTACGGTAAGGTGCGGGTGAGGGCAAATTAATAATATCCAGACGGATAATATAAAGAGCAGGAGGGCGATAACCCTCCCGTTAATTTAAACGCAGAGGTTATTCACCCAGAGTGGCGACCATTACCGCTTTAATGGTATGCATGCGGTTCTCTGCCTGATCAAATACCACGCTCGCCGCCGACTCAAATACCTCGTCCGTCACTTCCATCCCGCCGTGCAGATCGAACTCTTTCGCCATCTGCTTGCCCAGCGTGGTCTGGTCGTCGTGGAACGCCGGCAGACAGTGCAGGAACTTCACGTTCGGGTTACCGGTCAGCGCCATCATCTGGCTGTTCACCTGATAGCCACGCAGCAGCGCAATCCGCTCTGCCCACTTCTCTTTGGCTTCGCCCATCGACACCCACACGTCGGTATAGATAAAGCCTGCGCCCTTCACGCCCGCCGCCACGTCTTCGGTGAGGGTGATTTTGCCGCCGTTCTTCACTGCCAGGGCGCTGCACTCCGCCACCAGGCTCGCTTCCGGCCAGCAGGCTTTCGGGGCCACCAGACGCAGATCCAGCCCGGTGAGCGCCGCCGCTTCCAGCATCGAGTTACCCATGTTGTTACGCGCGTCGCCGGTATAGACCAGCACCATCTCGTTAAAGGCCTTGCCCGGGAGATGCTCCTGCATGGTGAGCAGGTCCGCCAGCAGCTGGGTCGGGTGGAACTCGTTGGTCAGCCCGTTCCACACCGGTACGCCGGCAAATTCCGCCAGGGTTTCGACCACTTCCTGACCATGGCCGCGATACTGAATGCCGTCATACATCCGACCCAGCACGCGCGCGGTATCTTTAATTGATTCTTTATGCCCAATCTGGCTGCCGCTCGGCCCGAGATAAGTCACGCGAGCGCCCTGGTCAAATGCGGCAACTTCGAAAGAGCATCGGGTGCGGGTTGAGTCTTTTTCGAAGATGAGCGCGATGTTTTTGCCAGTAAGCTTCTGTACTTCAGTCCCTTTTTTCTTATCGGCTTTCAGCTGTGCCGAGAGGGCAAGCAGGGAGGTGAGCTGTGCAGGGGTAAAATCGAGCAATTTCAGGAAATGTTTTTTATACAGTTCAGACATTTTATCCTCACATGGCAAAGGTCACTTATTGAATTAAAATTCACTTTATCTGTATCAATATTCACTTGCAACCCCGTTTCACAAATCTTTCTTACAAAGGTGGAGGCAAACACATCCGTGTGTGAAAATAGAAGTATCTGCCGCACTTTAAAGAGGAACGAGCCATGGCAAACCCAGAACTGCTGGAAGAACAGCGCGAAGAGACGCGACTGATTATTGAAGAACTGCTGGAAGACGGCAGCGATCCGGATGCGCTGTACACCATCGAGCACCATTTCTCTGCGGATGATTTCGAAGCGCTGGAAAAGCTGGCGGTAGAAGCGTTCCGTCTGGGTTACGAAGTGACCGAGCCAGAAGAGCTGGAAGTGGAAGAGGGCGACACCGTCATCTGCTGCGACATCCTGAGCGAAGGCGCGCTGAAAGCCGAGCTGATCGACGCCCAGGTTGAACAGCTGATGGACCTGGCCGAACGTTTTGAAGTGGAATACGACGGCTGGGGCACCTACTTTGAAGATCCGAACGGCGAAGAGGGTGACGAAGACGACGACGAAGATTTCGTTGATGAAGACGACGACGGCGTGCGTCACTAAGTATTATCGCGGCAGCTTCGGCTGCCGCTTTGCAAGGTTTAATAATGGATTACCCGCAGATACTCGCCCCTGTTTTAAACTTCCTCCAGTGCCCGACCCCGCAAGCGTGGATTGATAAAGCCCGCGACCCGGCTAACCTGCCGCTGCTGCTCACCGACCATATGGTGTGCGAACTCAAAGCCGCCCAGACCGCGCTGCTGCTAGTGCGAAAATACGTCGCCGATGAGAGCGGTGCCGACGCGCTGCTCGAGTGGCTCAAGCCCTACGAAGCCTTTACCTTCCGCGAAGGCCCGGAACCGGATTTTGTCGCCCTGCATAAGCAGATTGGCAAAAGCGTGATGCCGAAGACCGACGACCCCTGGGGCCAGCTGCTTATCGACAGCATGGTGCTGCTGATCAAAGAGGAGCTGCACCACTTCTGGCAGGTGCGCGAGGCGATGCTGTCCCGCAACATCCCCTACGTCAAAATCACCGCCAGCCGCTACGCCAAAGGGATGCTGTCAGCCGTGCGCACCCACGAGCCGCTGACGCTGATCGACAAGCTGATCTGCGGAGCCTATATCGAAGCGCGCTCCTGCGAACGCTTCGCCGCGCTGGCGCCGTTCCTCGACGAGGATCTGCAGAAGTTTTACCTGTCGCTGCTGCGCTCTGAGGCGCGGCACTATCAGGACTATCTGACGCTTGCCCAACAGGTCAGCGACAACGATATCTCTCCGCGCATACAGCTTTTTGGCGAAATAGAAGCCACACTGATCTCATCACCGGACAATGCGTTTCGCTTCCATAGCGGCGTGCCGGTGTAAACCGGCATAGCTAAAGGATCAAGGATGCGTAACGATGAGAAGAGCGTGGACTCGTATAGCAGTGGTAGCGGTTATCTCCGCAGCAGTGGCCTTCTGGGTTTATTACGACAAGCAGCGTCAGCAGAACACCCCCGAACATCGACTTGATACCGTCCTTAACGCCATGCCCTCCTGGCAGGTGCTGAAAGAGCAGGACCCCCGATTTGTGGCACGCATCCGCGAGCAGATCCTCACCATGCAGAAAGCGGGGGAGTCTGAGCAGGAGATCATCGACGTGGTCCAGCCGCAGATCCTCGACCTGCAGATGTCGCGACTGCAATATGCCCCCGACGCGAATGCGGTGGCCTGGATGACGATCAACATGGAGCAGACCGCCGCCATTCAGAAGGTGAGTGACGATGCCTGTTTCCGCTTTTTATTCCCTGCCGTGAAGGGCGGCGTCAACCCGATGCGGGTGCTGGATAAAGAGATGATGCAGCGCCGCCTGCAGGCCGACGCCGACATGATGCGCACGGGCTGGGGTAAAGATCGCCACACCGTTAGTCCGGAAGAACACGCTGCTGCGGTGGAAGATGTGCGGCCGATTATGCAGGCCTTGTCCAGCAAGTACGGTAAGGATATACAGCTGCTGGTGATGCCGGAGAACGCAGTGGGTAAAGAGAAGCTCACCTGTGAGATGGTGCAGGCGATGTGGGGGAAGGTGCTGGCACTGCCGGAGCAGAAGGCGGCGAGGGTGATTCGGATGGCGGTGACCGAGCAGGATTGAGGGGACGCTGGTTTTTTGGGCACTTAGCGCGGTTTAGCGCGTCGCCGCTTGCATGGCGGCGCGCGACAGGTATAATCCACAACGTTTCCGCATCCCCTTCAGTGCCGAAGTGGCGAAATCGGTAGACGCAGTTGATTCAAAATCAACCGTAGAAATACGTGCCGGTTCGAGTCCGGCCTTCGGCACCATTAGTACTTCCAAGACCATCCGAGAAAGTCCACCAAACCCTTTAAAATCAATGCTTGCAGCGGTTTTTATGTCCTAAGTTGTCCGAGGTAGTCCGTTGAAATCCGGATGCTAATGGGGGCATAATTGGGGGCATCTTAACTTCGATTAGAAATGTGCCCCCAAATGAAGCTCAACGCCAGACAGATCGAGACCGCAAAGCCAAAAGACACAACCTACAAAATGGCCGATGGCGGCGGTTTGTATCTTGAGGTTTCGGCCAAGGGTTCTAAATACTGGCGCATGAAATACCGACGCCCCTCTGACAAAAAAAGGATCGCCTCGCTTTTGGTGTTTGGCCTACAGTGACGCTCGCGCAGGCAAGAGCAAAGCGAGATGAAGCTAAAAAGCTGTTAGTGCAGGGCATTGACCCAAAAGCCGAACAGAAAGAAGCTCAGGCTGAGAATTCGGGGGCATATACTTTCGAAACTATCGCTCGTGAATGGCATGACAGTAACAAGCGCTGGAGCGAAGACCATCGATCGCGCGTTCTTCGCTATCTTGAGCTTTATATTTTCCCTCATATCGGTTCGTCCGACATTAGCCAGCTTAAAACCAGTTACCTGTTAGCCCCGATTAAAAAAGTTGATGCCAGTGGTTAGCATGATGTTGCTCAGCGTGTCTCAGCCATAATGCGTTACGCCGTACAGAATGATTACATCGACTCAAATCCAGCCAGTGATATGGCCGGTGCGCTATCGACAACCAAAGCGCGGCATTACCCCGCTTTACCCTCCAGTCGGTTCCCAGAGTTTCTTACTCGTCTTGCTGCATATCGTGGTGACCTGCCCCCAGGATTAGATACAACCTTCAGTTAGTAATGTCGGTTGGTTTTTCTTCATATTTCCTGTTTCGCCAGTCCGTTGCGAATTCAGCTGGTGTCTGGTAATCCAGCGATGAATGGGGACGGCACTCGTTATAATCCTGCCGCCAGTCATTAATCGTTTTCCGGGCATGAAGAATATCGATGAACCAGTGTTCATTCAGACACTCATCGCGAAAGCGTCCGTTAAAACTCTCAATAAATCCGTTCTGCGTTGGCTTACCTGGCTGGATAAGCCGTAGTTCCACACCATGCTCAAAGGCCCATTGATCGAGCGCGCGGCAGGTAAATTCCGGGCCCTGATCGGTTCTTATTGTCGCCGGATAGCCCCTAAACAGCGCGATGCTGTCCAGAATACGCGTGACCTGAACGCCTGAAATACCGAAAGCAGCGGTGATCGTCAGACACTCCTTCGTGAAATCATCCACACAGGTCAGGCACTTGATCCTCCGACCGTTGGCCAGTGCGTCTATAACGAAATCCATCGACCATGTCAGGTTCGGCGCATCTGGGCGCAGAAGCGGAAACCGTTCGGTTGCCAGCCCTTTACGGCGTCGTCTGCGTTTTACGCTCAGTCCATTAAGGTGGTAAATACGGTATACCCGCTTGTGATTGACGTGAAGGCCCTCCCGACGCAGCAGCTGCCAGATGCGGCGGTAGCTAAAACGCCTGCGCTCCAGTGCCAGCTCAGTGATGCGCCCTGATAAATGCGCATCAGCTGCCGGACGCTGAGCCTCATAGCGGCAGGTCGACAGGGACAAACCTGTAAGCCTGCAGGCACGACGTTGCGACAGACCGGTCGCATCACACATAAACTCAACGGCTTCCCGCTTCTGGCCTGTCGTCAGTACTTTCGCCCCAGAGCCACCTGAAGTGCCTCCTTATCCAGCATGGCTTCGGCAAGTAGCTTCTTGAGGCGGGCGTTCTCCTCTTCAAGAGATTTAAGCCGCTTAACCTCGGGCTCCTCCATACCGCCATACTTCTTGCGCCAGGTGTAAAAGGTGGCATCTGAAATGGCGTGCTTACGGCAGAGCTCGCGGGCAGAAACTCCGGCTTCCGCTTCGCGGAGAATACTGATGATCTGTTCGTCGGAAAAACGCTTCTTCATGGGGATGTCCTCATGTGGCTTATGAAGACATTACTAACATCGGGGTGTATTAATCAACGGGGAGCAGGTCATACTGATATGGCTTTATTTGAGTATTGTTATGCACCCAAAACTAGAGCGGATATTCTTTCATTAGAACCTCTTTTATTTATATAATATTGCATCTGTATGATTAATCTGTTGTGATCGGGAAATGCAAGTATTGTTTGGTGGAGAAAATTGTTCACATGATTTTCTTTATATTGTTCGGAAATGAAAGTTTATGGAGTTATCATGGAAAATGATGGTTTATGGAGTTTATTAAACACGCCTCTTATTTCTGGCGTGGTTTGTGTAATTCTAGCTACTTTACTACAAATTAATAATCAATCATTAAGACCAAATAAAAAATTCTTCAAGGAAATCCCTGGTTATGTAAAGGAGGCTGGAGTAAGTTCTCTTCTTTTTCGTTTCTTTTATAAAGAAATTCCGCTAGAAAAAATCAAACCTTTATCAGCTAAACAGAAAAAGGTTGCAATTTCTTGCTCTTTTATCATTGCCTTGATAATTGGAGGGTTTTCGTATTACACAGTAAAGATAGTCATTGAAACACCAAAAGGTTATACTAACCTTAAGTTTATAGACACAAATGAAAAATTCACTCTATCTGAGCATGATGCCATTAGTTATCCTGATAAATCTCAATGGCGTTTAAACCAAGATGTTTGTCATTCTGATACTTATCAAAATCTAAGCGAGAATTTCAACATTAGTTATGATTTGCTTTTTATGGTGTGTACAACTGTAGGGCTTGATAAAGAACGCGTAAAAATAAAAGCGCTTGTTGATAAATTTGAAGTAGATCGTGTTTTTGTTGGTGTGCTATTATTGGTTTTTGGAGTTTATGCGTTGTTTTTTATAATGGCACTATGTGCGCCATTAGTCATCACACCGAAATTGTTAAAATATTGGCATAATTATCTTGAAAAGAAATATATGTGTTTATAGCGATATGAAAATTACGACGGACGGGGAAAGATAATATTAAGATTATCGAGCCGCACTATTTCCCCATTGTTAAATTGAAGAGAGCTGACGCCACACAAAAAATGTCAGACAGGCACAGCCTCTTTACCCCTTCCTCAACACTCCATTAACCCAACGTTCATCCCTACCCGGACGCTTATCCCGCGTCACCCACATCTCAGCGAGCTCAATCCCCACTACCGTACCCAACAGCGCCCGCAACCCCAGCTCATCCATATCCGTAAACCTCCTTCCATCAACCTCCCGCTCCCTATCGCCATACTTAAAAGACACATACCAAACCCCACCCGGTTTAAGCGCATCCGCCAACCACCGCATTACCCCGGGCAACTCCACCGCCGGAACATGCAATAGCGAAGCACAGCACCAAATCCCGTCAAACTCATCCTTCCAGTCCACATCCGCAAAGGTCTTCACCTGAACCGGCAACCCGGTATGTTCCCGCGCCAGCTCAACCATCGCAGATGACGCATCAAACGCTTCCACCTGATACCCCATCTCCATAAACGCCTTCGCATCCCGCCCCGAGCCACACCCCGCATCCAGCACCCGCGCCCCAGGGACAAGATGCTGGGTAAAGGTTTCGTAAAGCGAGGACATATCGACATTCACCGTCCCGTCGAAGAAGGTCTGCGCATTGTCCTGATAGTATTTAAGCGTCATTAGAATGTGGCCTCGCCTTCAGCTTTAGGTTCCCAGGTATGGAACAGCCTCACTTTGGCAGCGTTCCAGTTATTTTCAAGAAAGTTTTTCCGCGCGGCGGGCTGGTTTCCGGTCTGTTGGACAATGGTTTCATGCAGTGGAAGTTTGCTCTGAATAAAGTACTCGTTGCGGGCATTTAACCGTTGCAGCAGTGTGCGTCCAGGCAGGCGCGCAAACTTCCCTTCAGCACCACGATTACAGCATTTACAGGCCAGCACCAGATTCCACACGCCATTGATATTGGCGACCCCATCGCGGGCCGCCCAGGGAATAAAGTGGTCAACGTCGGCCAGGTCAGGATCGCCCGGGGTCAGGCTAATGGGTTTGAAGCAGTAGAAGCAGCGTCCTTTCTGGTAGCCGTTTAAACTGTCGCGACAGCTGGTGATATTCACCCGACGCGCGTTCACATGGCTAAACAACAACTGATTGTCTTCGTCGAACTCAACACCAATAACGTTGCGGGACACGCCCATCGCCCAGGCCTGTTCGACCAGGTTCCAGCGTGCAGTGGTTTCAAAAGCCAGGTTCTGATACTGCTGGCGTTCGCCCAGATGAAAGAAGTTATCCGTCAGGCGGATGCCGTTATGGGTCTTACGCTCATCAATGAAAAAGCGTTTGTCGATCTCGCCGCCATTCACATTGTGGAAGGCGTCAATCACGTTGGCAAAGCCTCGCCGTACCGTGGTTTCAATCAGCTGGTTATGGGAGATCTCATCGTTATTAAACTGCGCGCAGGTATCCAGAAACTGGCTGCGGCTCGAGGTGATCTGCTTCGGAGCGTGTTTCAGGTGTTCGCAAAGATGGCGGCTGAACGGCACGGCGAGTTCGTCGAGAGTGATGATGTCGCTGCCCGTCTTATCAATCTCATACAGGGCATGGGCCAGTGCGAACTTGTAAGATGCGACGTTCTTTCCAAAAAGAATCACCCCACGCCAGTAGTTCTCCAGCGTAGGGTCAGCCTGGTAAAAATCCATCAATGAAATCCTGTTACGGTGGAAGAGGTAGCTAACTACCGAAACCTGTAACAGGATCACACAATAAATGAATGGTGATGTAAACGGTGAATCTATGTATTTGGTGAATTTGTGAGGTTTTACAGTTGAAGGGCGGACTCCAATGCCTTAAATCAGGTGACCAAATTTACTCTGCCATTCCCATCACCTATATTTTTAATGCTCTGCAAGCCGCTCACAGGGAAGGGAAAATGACGCAATACTGGTGGAAAGATTTATTGGATCGGAACAATTGCTGGCAGGGGCTGGAGCTGACGGTCCGGGCTGAGCAGCATCCCGGTCATGCCATGGAGATGCTCAGCGGCCACCATGGGCGCATGGCATTGCAGTTTCAGGGCGAGACGCTGTTCTGGGCCACAGTGTTGAAAGATCATTCCGGCGTCTGGCTGGTCTTTAACGCCGACCATCCCGGTCAGCAGTCGCTATTACCGTCAGTGACCTCGGCAGATGTGGAGTCGGTTAAAGCGCAGGGCGCGCAGGCATGGACAGGCGAATGGTGTCGCTACTTTGCCCGGCGGCTGATGGATTCGCCAGCGCCAGTGCTGACTGCCGGCCGGTGGCTGTTAAGGCCTATGGCACCGGTAAGTCGCTCCGCGCAACCCTCTGTACCCATCGCAGACTGGCGTTTTGATTCCCCCGCCAGCGCCGGAAATATGGGCTGCGACTGGGTACTCTATGGCGAGGACTTCCCTGATTTAGCGGACCCGCAAAAAGTCAGGCACGTGGACTGGTGGTGGGGCGGTAATTTGCTGTTGGGACGTTACCCGATAAATACCGATGCAGGGCGGCTGAAATGGTGGCGTAAAAAATGCCGTGAGGGCACACTGCCGCCGGTGTTGGTCAGGCACATTGCCGGGCTGGCGTCTTTTGTGATCCTTGATGGCCATTATCGTCTGCAGGCGGCCATTGCAGAAGGGATCCCGCCGCAGTTTTTGGTACTCAGTGAACTGCATGAAAGAGAGTTTCCCTCCGATCCGCAGCATCAGGAGCGTATTGTCCGTGTGCTGGAGCTACAGCAACGTAAAAACCCCGCATACAACGTTGAGGGGATAAATCAGACGCTGATTAATCTCTATGATACCCGCTATCTCTATGCTTCAACCCGTAGTCGCGCCCTGCTTGGCGACGGAGAAAACTGGGCGCGGGAGATTGAGGTTTATTTGCATAAACATCAGCTTGGGGAATATCTGGGAAGGATCCTTGAGCGGGTGGAGGTTTAAATCGAAGATGCGCTGAGGCTAAGAGCGCTGGCTCCGGCTTCAGTCCATCAGCAACCTTTAAAAAATTGAGGTTATGCGTTTTTTAGGACTTTCAGGCGTGGGATGACATTCATAAAAATGAAATAATTATTGGCTTTACGCGAGGCGTTAATTCAGTTCGATTTCCACTCACTTTGTTTTATATATGCAAGATGCGTCATGCTTAATGCCCCCAACTCCGTTTATTAGTAGTTGCCTGACGTAGGCAAAGCCATATCATTCTGCCGAAACAAATCTCAATTCAGGTAATAAAGATGAAAGACGCGTGGCTGGATACGTGCTCTACCACCATCCAAAACTTCGTGGAACGCTCTACGAGGCTACAGCCAGATAATCTTGAACTGGACCTGGTCGAAAAAATTGATTTTGACTACCAGATTAACTTAAGTCTCGATTTTCGTATTAAGGCGACAGAATATACTCAGGTGGGGAGAGTCAGCCCCGGGAGCGGCACGCGGATTTTTACGGGTAGTTTCCAGTACAACGAGGCTCTCCAGGCGGAAACCAGCGCGGTCTTGTCTCGGGCAGAAACACTGCGTGAAGCTCACGCGCTGGTCCTTTCCCAGCCTTACGGGGCTCTTGAAAAAGAGCAAGAAATCTATTCCCATCCAACACGCCTCTGTTTAATTGAAAACTGCACTAGCTGCAATGGACGCGGACAGGTCAACTGCTCCTGGTGCTATGGTTCTGGTCGCGTGAGCTGCACCACCTGTGGAGGAAGTGGGCAGGTACTGGAACAGCGAAGCCATTTCGATCACTACACCAATCAGTATCGCACGGAGAGCCACTACCGGATGTGCTACACCTGCACAGGCGGTAAGGTGAACTGCGGCCACTGTAGCGGCTCGGGAAACCAGCGCTGTTCCCCGTGCGACGGAACAGGCGAAACAACCCGCATTACCCGGCTTGCCAGCGTTGCCGTGCCTCGTTACCAGTTGATCTACCATCGTGAAGATGTGCCGACGTTCATTAAAGATGGCCTCTACAAAGCGGGCATCCCGGAACTGGCAAGTTATGGCGCCGTTGAGCTGGAAGATTCCAGTATTGATGAGGGTTTGCGTAACGTTAATTTTATCTACAACGCCAGCGTACCCTTTGCCCGATTTACGAGCCAGTTACGTCAGGCTCAGCTTGCTGAACAACCTGTTAACTGGGTCGTTTACGGTCGTCATCCGCAAATACTGGATGCGGGACATGTCGTTGAGTTGATGCTGAAAAACGATCTCAATGAGCTTGTCTATCGAAGCACAAAAGGGAAGTTGCTGAACCCGCTTGTTGCGGCGGTTAGCCGTAAAACGGTGGCCACCTTTATGGAGTCGGAAGCTCACCAGGATATGCTGGATGCGAATCGTGCGGGTAAATCCGGGGAGATGCTCCGCGAAGCGATGAATCGTGGAGTGACTACAACCTATATTGACGAGGCCCTGACCAGCCTGAAAGCCATTACGCAGGCTGTGCAAAACTGGTCGATGGTGAAGTGGGCAATCTTCAGCGCTGTCTTTATTTATCTGTTGATGCCGCTTTATACCGCCTATAGCAACATCTGGTTCAACGATATGACAGGACGGGTTTATCTTACGCCGTTCCTGCGCTGGGATAACCAGCAGAATTTACTCGTTTCCCTGGAGGTACTGGCGCGTTACTGTGGCCTGTTTATTGCCATCGTTGCCATTGCGATCGCTTTCCTGGGTTATTTATGGCGCAGGGGATGGGTCCGCTGGCGAATGGGTCAGCATCTGGCGAGCTGGGCGGTGAATAAGAAGATTTTACGTAGCGGCTGGTTTATGAGTTTTATTTTGACAAGCCTGCTCACAACGTCCCTGTTACTGTTTTTCCCGATCTGGGTGACAAATGAGGGAGAACTGTTTGGGCAGTATTCGTTAATCGAATTAATTCGCTGGGTTGCTGAGTTAGTAAGATAATACGATCAGGGCTCGCGGTATATTTTCAGGGAGTCGGTCTTTTTATCTGCCAGCCTCTAACAACCAGTACAAAAGGCGCCCACCGGCGCCTTTCTCATTCAATCGCTGTCTTAAGCCTTTCGAAGTTTCCCGGAGATCACTCCAACAAAGTCCATCACCTGCTGTTGCTTATGGTCCGACAGTTGACTCACCTCACGCATCAGCTTCTCAATCTCCGGTTCTCCCTGGCGGGATGTCAGTACCATGCAGCCCTTCATCACCTTCACATCCACCTTCGTTCCGGTGCTGAACCCGGCTTCATTGAGCCAGAGGCCTTTCATGATAAACGCAGGGATACGGGTATAATCTCCATACCGCGTCGCATAACTCACGGTAAATACGCGGTCGTCAGCTTCAAATACTTCTGGTTGCAGTGATTCTGCAATACAATCGATATCAGTCATGGTTACTATTCCCTATAAATAGTGATTGTGATGAGCGATACGGGCATGTTGGCGCATGCCCGTATTGCGTTAAATAACACCTGTAAATTTACCCAGTAAATAAAATTAAGTCCAGATTAATATAAAATGTAATAAGCGCGAATAGACAGCTTTTAGCCATTAATATAATGAATGGCTTGGTGCTGCATTAATGATAATAAATTTATATACATTCAATCCTGTTTGGTTTGCTCTCTAACAGCTTCAACTATTACACGATGCAATTTACTTACCGTGATATCCCGAATAACCGGCTTCGGTATGCCGCGTAGCCAGTCAACAAACCGGCAGATGCCAAAAAGATCAAGTCCTTCACCGGTAAACAGGTACTCATCCTCGGCGAGCGAGAACCTGTTACGGAAGCTATTATCCTCAGTATCAAATGAAATAATAAAGGCTTGTTCACAGGCCTCTAAAAGGTCTATGCCATCGTCGCCACAGATATGCAGGTCCTCTTCAACGCGTGAATTCCCGTCGATAGGTTTGCGATAAGGCCCGAAGTTTTCCTGAATGATCTCAATAACCTGCTCAAGTGTTGGTTCCATAAATACAATCTCCCTTTAATCAATCATCCTGGTACTGAAATAAGAATCTATCCAGACGGTTAATATGGAGTGATTAATATAAACCTTTTACCATAGCGTGCATATTATTCAGGCACATCAGGTGGAGTATGTTTTTACAGGGAATGTGGACATCAATCAGGATCGTACTTTTCTTTATCGTCATGCTTGCTGTCGCATGGGTGGTGCCCTATGAAGATCTCGTAGATACCTTTATCTATACGCATATTAGCTATACTGATGCCGGGAAAATAGCGAAACTGGTATTGGGCGAGCCCGATCCGGAACCCTATGATTCAATCAGCGACTACATAAGCCTTGTCATCAACACGCTAATCAGCGTTCCTTTAATGGGTGTGATTATTAGCGCTTATAACGCTATTACTCGTAAAACGAAGCCTGCTGAGTTGCCAAAAGAGTGGGCGTTATCCACATTAAGGCGGTTCGGGAAAATACTCCTTTTCACTTTCCTGTTTTGGGCGCTGCTCCGTTTGCTGCCCTATGATGTGATTTTTCCTGCCGGTGAGACATACTCCGACTTTGCCATGACAGCTGCCTTTGGCTTTCACCTGCTGTCTGCAGTTTTTGGCTACAGATTTATTACGAAAATAATTAAAAGCGTTTCTAAAACTCCATAATATTTGCACTATTCGCAGGTGCATTATGGTCAAACTACAGGTATTACCCATTACGGAGAGATGACATGAAAAACGGAATTCAGGCCGGCTTATTGGCTCTGGCGATACTGAGCGCCCCAGGAATAGCGCAACAAAGCGGCGTATCCTTCAGCCATAAGGACTGGGAAGTCGTGTGCGATAACACGCTGACCTGCCGGGCTGCAGGGTACACTTCTGAAGACGGAATCGGTGGGTCGGTATTGTTCACCCGTCAGGCTGGAACGAATACTGCTGTCTCGGGAGAGGTAATGTTGGCGGAATTGAGTGAAAGCGATGTTATACCTGAAAAACTGACGCTCTGGATCAATGACCAGCCAGCAGGAGAAGTGAAGTCTGAAAAAGAGGGCTGGACACTGTCGGCCAGACAGACCCAGGGCATTATTACGGCGGTCAAAGGCAGCGGTAAAGTGGAGTTTAAAGGTGGACCCGATCCGTTCGTGCTCTCGGGTGATGGGGCTTATGCCGTCCTGCTGAAAATGGATGATGTTCAGGGGCGGCTCGGAACGCCGGGCGCGCTGACCAAAAAAGGCGTCAACCCTGAAAGCAGCGTCCGGACTGCCGTTCCTGCTCCGGTTATTCACCAGGTTAAGCCTGAGAAATCTCAAGAAAGACCCCTCACAGCGCCTGAGCTGGCAGTATTGAAGCCAAAACTTCTGGCAACCCTGAATGAGGATGGCGACTGCGATCGCATCCAGCCTACAGAGGATGAAGAGGCAGAAACGATCAGCCTGACACCACTGGATGACGCGCACTCGCTGATTTCTGCGCTCTGTTGGCGGGCGGCGTATAACGAAGGTAAAGGTTACTGGGTGGTTGATAGCAAGCTTGAAGGCAAACCGGTTCTGATTACAGAATCCGGCTCTGATTACGGTGAGGGTGTGATTTCTATGAGTCAGAAAGGACGTGGCATCGGGGATTGCTGGACGTTGGCAAGCTGGGTTTGGGATGGTGAGACATTCCGTAAAAGTAGCCTGGCCACAACCGGAATGTGCCGTAATTTGCACCTCGGTGGTACCTGGCATTTACCCACCTGGGTGGCGGATGTTAAGCCCGCAGGTAAGCAAAAATAGCGTCTCTTAGTCATTCCTCCTCGCGTTCTGATACGGCCTCCCCGATCATCTTGTGGGAAGGTTGTGCTTAAAGGCAGATTGCTTTCACTAAGGAACCAGCCATAATAGATATGTACCGCAATACGTATAAAGGTAAATATCATGATTCGTACAGAACCAAAGAGAGCCGTTACCCTGACCGTGGACCCGGCCCTCTATGATGAAGTGAAGCAATCTGGGGCGAACATATCCGCTCTCCTTAATAAAGCATTGCTCGACGAACAGAAACGGCTGCAGGCCGCTCGCTGGACAGAAGAGAACAAGGAAGGGCTGGAAGAGATGCGCCGCTTCTTTGAAACCCACGGCCGTTTTTCTGACGAACTAGGGAAGCTGTGATGCAATTCTGCGTTTACCGCAATAAAGGAAAGAACAAGGCCTATCCGTACCTGCTGGAGGTGCAGTCCCCACTGGCGGATGATTATCTGGGGGCGAAGCTGGTGATCCCGCTCGCGAAAAGTGATTTTTTCTCCAGCAAAATACCTGAGCGGATGTTCCCGCTGGTAGTCATCAACGGGCAGCAATACCGACTTATTACGGCCGATATCGTGGCCGCGCCAAATGAACTTTTTGGGGATAAGGTGGCGGACCTGCGCCACCAGAGCGACCTGATTAAAGGCGCGATTGACTTTATGTTTTACGGGTTCTGACGGGGCGCGGCGCATCCGCCATTGCCGCATAGCTTCCTGGTCCACAAACACATTTCTACTTCAAAGTGCCTGTTTTAAGGTGCATTTCCCTCTTCAGCTCGTCAAACCCACCCCCCCATCGCCCCCCCTAATAATCGGAATCGGCGTCAACAAATGCTGATACATCAATTCCCCCGCCTTATCCCCATCCCGCGCCAGCACCGCATCCATCAGCTTTTGATGCTCCACGTGCTTCTCCTCCAGCATCGCCACAGACAACACCGTCTTCCGCAGCCACACATACCGATACCGTGCCGCCAGATCAAACAGCCTCTCCCGCATCTGCATCAAATACTGCGACCCACACCCCGCCACCATCGCCGTATGAAACGCCTGATGGCGCTGGTCCCACTCGTCCAGCATCGTCTCGCTGGCGTCGCGGGATTCCAGCTTGTTCAGCAGATGCGCCCGGGCGAGCAGCTCCGCTTCCCACTCTTCGCCGCCGCGCTCGATGGCGAGGCGCACCAGCATCGCCTCCATATTGGCGCGCGCATCAAAGATATCGAGCAGCTCCTGTTCGGACATCGGGGCCACCCGGTAGCCTTTCTGGTTAATGACCGTGACCAGCCCCTCGGCAACCAGCTGCGACAGCGCTTCGCGCAGCGGGCCGACGCCCAGTTCATACCGGGAGGTCAGCAGGCTCATCCGCAGCTTCTCATCCGGGTGATACACCCCGCGGATAATGTCGTTCTTCAGCCAGCGGTAGCCGTCGATGGCCGTTGCCTGGGAAATGATGGTCATGGTCGTGCTCCTTGAATACGGCCCGGCCTGCACCGGGCGTAAAGATTAACCCTGCTTCGCCTCGTCAAAACACTCGGCGATAATCGCCAGCCCCTGCTTAAGCTGCGCCTCTTCCACGGTCAGCGGCACCAGGATGCGCAGCACGTTGTAGTACGGGCCACACGAGAGCAGGATCAGCCCTTTGTCCCGCGCCCGGGCCACAATCTGCGCCGTCAGTGCGGCGTTCGGCTTATGATGGTCGCCCTCCTCAAACAGCTCGATGGCGATCATCGCCCCCAGGCCTCGAACGTCGCCGATCTCCGGATGTTTTTCCGCAATCGCCAGCAGGCCTTCGCGCAGGGTGTTGCCCAGCTTGTTGGCTTTACCCAGCAGATCTTCCTGCTTGAAGACCTTGATCACCGCCAGCGCGGCGGCGCAGGCGATCGGGCTCCCGGCGTAGGTACCGCCCAGCCCGCCCGGGGCGATGGCGTCCATCACCTCGGCGCGTCCGGTGACGCCCGCCAGCGGGAAGCCGCCGGCGATGGACTTGGCGAAGGTGGTGATATCCGCCGCCACGCCCATCTGCTCCATGGCGAAGAAGGTCCCGGTGCGGCCCGCGCCGCTCTGCACTTCATCGGCGATCAGCATGATGCCGTGCTCGTCGCACAGGTCGCGCAGGCGCTGCATAAAGGCCGGGGAGGTGGCGTAGAAGCCGCCTTCACCCTGCACGGGTTCGATTACGATGGCGGCGATATCTTCCGGCGCGGCATCGTTCTTGAAGATGCGATGGATGCTGGCGATGGCGTCGTCATCGCTGATGCCGTGCAGGGCGCACGGATACAGCGCGCGATAGACGTGGCCCGGCATCAGCCCCATACCCGCCGAGTAAGGGTTCACTTTCCCGGTGAGCGACAGGGTATAGTGGGTGCGACCATGATAGGCCCCGGTAAAGGCGATGGTACCGTTGCGCTTTGTCGCCGCGCGGGCAATTTTCACCGCGTTCTCGACCGCTTCGGAGCCGGTGGTCACCAGCAGGGTCTTTTTCGGGAAATCGCCCGGCACTTTCTGGTTCAGGGTTTCGCAAAGCTCCAGATAGGGTTCATAGGCCAGCACCTGGAAGCAGGTGTGCGACAGCTTTTTCAGCTGCTCTTCCACGGCGCTGACCACCTCCGGATGTAGATGCCCGGTGTTCAGCACCGCAATCCCCCCCGGCGAAATCAAGATACTCTCGGCCTTCGACGTCCCACACCCGGCAGTTCTCGGCCCGGGCGGCAAAAATCGGGTGGATCTGACCCACGCCACGGGGAATAGCATTGCTACGACGCTGCATTAACTCTTTGTTGGTGCTCATTGGATGCTCCTGAATTAAAGGCCGATGCACATATATTTGATTTCTAAGTAATCTTCGATGCCGTATTTAGAACCTTCCCGACCCAGACCGGAGGCTTTAATGCCGCCGAACGGGGCCACTTCATTGGAGATAATCCCGGTGTTGATCCCGACGATGCCGTACTCCAGCGCCTCGCCGACGCGGAACACGCGGCTCAAATCGCGGGCATAGAAGTAGGCGGCGAGGCCGAATTCGGTGTCATTAGCCATCTGGATAACATCTGCTTCATCCTTAAAGCGGAACAGCGGGGCCAGCGGGCCGAAAGTCTCCTCTTTGGCCACTCTGGCATCACCAGGTACATCTACCAGAATAGTCGGTTGGAAGAAGTTGCCGCCGAGTTTATGCAGCGATCCGCCGGTAATCACCCGCGCGCCTTTCTCCACCGCGTCGGCAATGTGTTCTTCGACCTTGTCGACAGCCTTGCTGTCGATCAGCGGCCCGATGGTCACGCCCTGGGTCAGACCGTCGCCGATCTGCATTTTATCCACCGCCTGCTGGAGTTTTTCGGCAAAGCGGTCGTAGACGCCGTCCTGCACGTACAGGCGGTTGGCGCAGACGCAGGTCTGCCCGGCGTTGCGGAACTTCGAGGCCAGCGCCCCTTCCACGGCCTTATCGAGGTCGGCATCGTCAAAGACAATAAAGGGCGCGTTGCCGCCCAGCTCCAGCGAGACCTTTTTGATGTCCTTCGCGCACTGGGCCATCAGCTGGCGGCCAATTTCGGTCGAGCCGGTAAAGGAGAGCTTGCGCACCAGCGGGTTGCCGGTCAGCTCGTTGCCGATGTCGGACGCCGAACCGGTCACCACGTTAAACACCCCGGCGGGGATCCCCGCCCGCTGCGCCAGTTCCGCCAGCGCCAGCGCGGAGTAGGGGGTCTGGCTGGCGGGTTTGAGGACCATGGTGCAGCCGGCCGCCAGGGCCGGGCCGGCCTTGCGGGTGATCATCGCCGCCGGGAAGTTCCACGGGGTGATGGCCGCCGTCACGCCAATCGGCTGCTTAATCACGATCAGCCGCTTGTCCGCCTGATGGCCCGGAATGGTATCACCGTAGACACGTTTCCCCTCTTCGGCGAACCACTCTATAAAGGAGGCGGCATAGCTAATCTCGCCTTTGGCTTCCGCCAGCGGTTTGCCCTGTTCGAGGGTCATCAGCCGGGCCAGATCGTCCTGGTTCGCCATCATCAAATCAAACCAGCGGCGCAGGATGTTGGCGCGCTCTTTGGCCGTGAGCGCGCGCCAGGCGGGCAGGGCGCGGTTCGCGGCCTCAATCGCCTCGCGGGTCTCCTCTGCGCCCATTTTCGGCACGCTGCCCAGGGTCTGGCCGTTCGCCGGGTTGGTCACGGCGAGGGTCTCACCACGGTGGGCGTCGCGCCACTCTCCTTCTATATAAGCCTGCTGGCGGAATAAGCTGGGATCGTTGAGTTGCATGATGGCTTCCTGTCTGAATGATTAACGGGTAAACGCGGCATGTAAGGTCTCCACACTACCGGCAGCCCGCAGCGAACGCCCGGGGTTGTGCTGACTGGCGAGCAGGGTCTGAACCTTGCTCACAATATGCGCTCCGATGGGGATCGCTGAGGTCGCCGCCGGTGAGGGGGGCATTACAGGTATGGATGGTGCGCGGCGTGGTGACAAATAAAAAGTCGTCGATCAGCTTACCTTCTGGCGAAACTGCCTGCGCCCTCACACCCGCAGGCCAGGGGTGCAGATCTTTCACCGTCAGCCCCGGGCAGTACTTCTGCACCAGTTTCAGATAGCCGCTTTTGCACAGCGAGTTTTTCATCTCGCCCAGGCCCGAGCGCAGGTTGTTCTGCAATACGCGGCGGATGCCCGATGAGCCCATAATTTCCAGCATATCGGACAGGGAGAAATCGCCCTTGCGGTAGCCCTCGCGCTTGAAGGCCAGCACCGCGTTCGGCCCCACCGTCACGCTGCCGTCGATCATCCGGGTGAGATGCACCCCGAGAAACGGCATCGCCGGGTCGGGGATCGGGTAGATAAGGTGGTTAACGATCTGATTGTGCTCCGGCGCGAGGCGGAAATACTCCCCGCGGAACGGGCAGATAATAAAGCCGGGTTCGATGCCGAGCATCTTCACCAGCCGGTCGGCCATCAGCCCGGAGCAGCTGATCAAGGTGGTGGCTGCAAACTCGCGTCCGTCGTGGGTGCGGATCACCACCTGGTCGGCGTGCTCTTTCAGGGCGCTGACCTCGGCGCGATAAATGACTTCGCCGCCCTTCGCCTGGAAGCGACTCGCCATCGCCGCCGCCACCTCGCGATAGCTGACGATCCCGCTGGAGGGGACAAAAATCCCGCCCAGGCCGGTGATGTTCGGCTCACGCTCGCGCAGCTCGGCGGCGCTGAGCCATTCGCGCTCGATGCCGTTGGCGGCGGTGCGGTCCCACAGGGCCCGCATGCGCTCCATCTCCAGCGTGGAGGTGGCCACCAGCATCTTGCCGCAGGTGTCGTAGCGGATGTTGTTCCGATCGCAGAAGGCTTTGGTCGCCCGGTTCCCCGCCAGGCAGAACTGCGCCTTCAGGCTGCCGGGGGTGTAATAGACCCCGGCATGGATCACCCCGCTGTTGTGCCCGGTCTGGTGGCAGGCGGGGCCCGCCTCCTTCTCCAGCAGGGCGATGCGGGCGTCCGGGTAGAGCTCAATCAGCTGCATGGCGGTGGACATGCCGATAATGCCGCCGCCGATAATCACGAAGTCATACATCCGCGCCATCCCTACTGATGAGTCTGATAGTGGGTGGTGGCGTAGCTGATATACCCGCGCTGGCGCATCAACTCCCGGCGTAGATCCGGGTGCGGAGTGAAGCGATCCCGGCCGTGCAGCCAGAACATATTGTTGATCAGCAGGAATTTACCCACCGGTACCGGAATGGAGACGATGTTTTTGCTGCCCTCCAGCGCGTCAGAAAGTTCGCTCAGCCAGACGCCCTCTTCAAAATCTTTCGGCTGGACGAACTGGTCGATATAGCGCATCACCGGGCGGCCCTGCTGGTCGACGTCAAACACCGGGTGGAACACATCGGCGGCGACGTTTTTGCTCGGCGGCGCGGTCCAGCGCAGCGGGCGGCGGGCCAGCGGATGGCTGAAGAAGGTATCCAGCGATTCCCAGTCGTCGAGGTGCAGCAGCAGGGAGTTGCCGCCCTGCATGTTCTGCTCGTCGATCTTCATCATCAGCACGTAGTCGGTGACTTCATCGACAAAGGTGCCGTCGTTGTGCAGCTCCAGCACGCGGTGGGGCTGGCGCAGGTAGCTGTCGGAGTTATCAACGTTTTTTACCGTAAAGCGGGCGTAGTACTGGCCGCTCATGGCGTCATAGTTGGAGCGGCCAATCAGGTGCGCGACGGCGGTGGCGATCTTCACCATCTCGTCGGCCTGACTGACGTTATCCACCCCCTCGGCGTCGATCAGCAGCGCGCCCTGGTCCCGGCTGAGCAGGGTGTTCAGCAGCAGGGGCTGGAGCTGGTTGCCGCACAGGTCATCGAGGATCTTCGCCACCCGAAAGCGCAGGAAGGATTTGTACTCCAGGGCCTGAATGGGCCACTGCTCCACCTCCCGCAGGAACTGCTGCGTGACCTCCGCTGAGAACGTCAGCTCCAGCAAGCGCGGAGACTGCACGGATGTCGTGATGCTGAAACCGGTGATGGTCCGGGACAACGCCTCGTCGGGCTGTTTTACGGCGGTAAGTGCATTCATCAGAATCAATCCTCTCAGAAAGTTTCAGGAGCAGGGCAGTGCATTTCGTAGCCATAAATTAAAAATATCTACATTTTTAGGAAATGGGCCTGTTCAGCAGCGAATGTTTGAATTTTGTGATGAAGGCGTGAAAAACGGCGAAATGGCGGGGAAAATGCGTGTCCAGGGCAGGATCTTAAAAACCTGACGTGATGCGGCTCACGGAAAATTGGGGTTATCCTTAACAAAAACGTGACATATCCATACAAATCTTAACAAATCGCCCGAGCGACGCTGTACGGCCTTCCGGCGCTCTTCTATACCTTGATTCGTGTTACCTGCGACTCAACCACATCACAGAGAATAAACGTATGGAACAGACTTCTGGCAAGAAAAGTGAAGCAATTCATAGCGATAATACACAGCAATTTCACCGCTCCATCGGCCTTATCTCTAACTTTTCGCTCGGGTTCACCTACCTCTCGCCGCTGACGGCGGTCTACTCCCTGTTTGCGCTGGCGGTGACGCTGGCGGGGCCACCGGCGATCTGGTGGATCCCGATCGTGGCCTGCGGGCAGTTGCTGGTGGCGCTGGTGTTTGGTGAAGTGGCGTCGCAGTACCCGATCACCGGCGGTCTCTATCCCTGGGCGCGCCGCCTGTGGGGCCGCAAATATGCCTGGATCGCCGCCTGGATCTACCTCTGGGCGCTGGTGGTGACCATCACCTCGGTGGCGGAATATACCGCCACCTTCGTCGGGTCGCTATTCGGCTTTGAGACCTCGGCGGGCAACATGCTGATCACCTCAGTGGTGCTGCTGCTGATGATGATGGCCATCAACATGTCGGGCACCAAAAACCTCGCCCGGGTCGCCCGCATTGGCTTCTGGTGTGAGATCGTCAGCGTGATTGCGCTGGGGATCTATCTCCTGCTGTTCCACCGCGCGCAGCCCTTCTCGGTGGTCTTCGACTCGATGGGGGTGATCGCCAAAGACGGCAGCTACCAGCCGGCGTTTATGGCCGCGGCGCTGATCGGCCTGTTTATGTTCTTCGGCTTTGAAGCCTGCGGCAACGTCGCGGAAGAGGTGAAAAACCCGAGCAAAAAGATCCCAATTGCGATGATCCTCAGCATCGTATTTGGCGCCCTCTCGGCGATGGTGTCGATCCTCGGCTACCTGCTGGCCTCCCCGAACCTGATGAATATCGTCAACGGGCAGATCGCCGATCCTATTCCGGCGATCCTCAACGAAGCCCTCGGCGAGACCGGCGCCACGGTGTTTATCATCATCGCGGTGATCGCCATGCTGTCGTGCATCCTGTCGCTGCAGGCCGCGTTAAGCCGCCTGATCTTCTCCTTCTCCCGCGACCAGATGCTGCCGGGTAGCGCCTGGATGTCGAAGCTGTCGAAAAACAGCGTCCCGGACAACGCGATGATCGTCAGCTGCCTGCTGCCGGTGCTCATCTGCGTGTGGGTTTATTTCCAGCCGGATAACCTGGCGCGCATCACCGCCTTTGCGGTTATCGGGATCTACATCTCCTTCCAGATGGTGGTTCTGGCGGCGCTGCGCCAGCGGCTGAAAGGCTGGAAGCCGGCCGGAGAGTGGAGCGTCGGCGGCTGGGGGATGCTGGTCAATATCCTGGCGCTGGCCTATGGCCTGTGCGGCATCTGGCTGCTGGCGCAACCGGCGGAGAGCGCGAGCTTTATCGACCGCTGGACGGTGCTGGTGGGTCTGGCGGTGGTAGTGATCTCCGGCCTGATTTACATGGCGCTGGCCCGGCCGTTCGGGCGCTCGAACGCGCCGGAAAATGACGCGATCGAGCATGCAAAACGCCTCAACGCAGGACAACCTCTGTAATTTCCCGGAACATAAAAACAATGGAGTCGGCTATGCAAGACAACTTATTGATCAATGGCGAACTGATTGCGGGTTCAGGTGAGAAGCAGCCGGTTTATAACCCGGCCACCGGCGAGGTGCTGCTGGAGATTGCCGAAGCCAGCCCGGAGCAGGTGGATGCCGCGGTGCAGGCCGCCGATCGCGCCTTCCGCCAGTGGGGCCAGACCACGCCGAAAGCGCGTGCCGAATGCCTGCTGAAGCTGGCGGATGTGATTGAGCAGAACGCTGACACCTTCGCCCGACTGGAGTCCCTGAACTGCGGCAAACCGCTGCACTGCGTGCTGAACGACGAGATCCCGGCCATTGTCGATGTGTTCCGCTTCTTCGCGGGTGCCACCCGCTGCCTGAACGGCCTCGCCGCCGGGGAGTATATGGAAGGGCACACCTCGATGATCCGCCGCGATCCGGTGGGCGTGGTGGCTTCCATCGCCCCCCTGGAACTACCCGCTGATGATGGCGGCGTGGAAGCTGGGCCCGGCGCTGGCGGCGGGGAATTGCGTGGTGCTCAAGCCATCGGAGATCACTCCGCTGACCGCCCTGAAGCTGGCCGAGCTGGCCAAAGATATCTTCCCGGCCGGGGTGATTAACGTCCTGTTTGGCCGGGGTAAAACCGTCGGCGACCCGCTGACCGGCCACGACAAGGTGCGGATGGTCTCCCTGACCGGCTCCATCGCCACCGGGGAGCACATCATTTCCCATACCGCGCCGTCGATTAAGCGCACCCATATGGAGCTGGGCGGCAAGGCGCCGGTGATCGTCTTTAACGACGCCGATATCGACGCGGTGGTCGAGGGCGTGCGTACCTTTGGCTTCTACAACGCCGGGCAGGACTGCACCGCGGCCTGCCGTATCTATGCCCAGAAAGAGGTCTATAACGCGCTGGTGGAAAAACTGGGCGTCGCCGTCGCCAGCCTGAAAATGGGCGCCCCGGAGGATGAGACCACCGAGCTGGGGCCAGTCAGCTCCGCCGCTCATCTCACCCGCGTCAGCGAGGCGGTAGAACGCGCCAAAGCCCTGCCGCATATTCACGTGGTGACCGGCGGAAACGTGGCGGGCGGCAACGGGTACTACTTCCAGCCGACCCTGCTGGCCGGGGCGAAGCAGGAGGATGAGATTATCCAGCGCGAGGTCTTCGGCCCGGTGGTGAGCGTCACTGTGTTCGACGACGAAGAGCAGGTGCTGGAGTGGGCCAACGACTCTCAATACGGCCTGGCCTCGTCGGTGTGGACTCAGGATGTGGGTCGCGCGCACCGCATGAGCGCCCGCCTGCAGTACGGCTGCACCTGGGTGAACACCCACTTTATGCTGGTGAGCGAAATGCCGCACGGCGGGCAGAAGCTGTCCGGCTACGGCAAGGATATGTCGATGTACGGGCTGGAGGATTACACCGTGGTACGGCATGTGATGGTGAAGCACTAATATTATCCGGCGGCAATATCAGCTGATGTTGCCGCCGGAACGGATATATACATTCTATATGGATCATTTTTTCATCTCTCTATATACTTTGCATATAGCTGTAAAGAAGAGAGGATAATCATGCCCACCCCAACCCGTACCGCGCCGAAAAAATTCCTGTTCCAGCTCCGTTCTGTTGATAACGAGTTTGGCGTCAGCGAGGACACTTTTGCCCGGCTGATGGCTGAGCTCTCCCTGAACCAGACCGAGTTAGTCCACAAGGCGTTACGCAACCTCGCGAAAGAGGTGCTGCCAGCCTACCAACAGGACGATGGCCCGCTGACTGACGCACAACACGCCGCCGTCAAAAAACTGTCAGGCCTCGACATTGCCGAGGACGATCTGGACTCTCCATTATTTAAATAAGCAGGATGCTTATGATTAATAATTACCATCCGTTACCGGCAATCGGTGACATTATCTGGTGTAAGTTTCCTCAACATGAGGATCTCGGTCATCCGGGGCCAAAAGCGCGCCCCGGTCTGATTTTGAATGTCTTCCCGGACCTCCATGCCGTCCTGATCGTCTACGGCACATCCCGTACGGAAACTGTCTACAAAGGCGAGTTTGTAATCGATAGCCAGCTTGAAACGGCAGGGTTAAGTTGGGCGACGAAGTTTGATCTTAACCGGCTGCAAAAGCTGCCTTTTAATACGGAGTGGTTTGCAGTTGCGCCGGGCGTAGAGATCGCTACGCCGTTGCCCAAAATGGGCGTGATCCCGCCAGTGTTTATTCCGGTTATGCGTGCCGCATGGGCTAAAAGAGGGTAACCGGCATTGCCCGGCGGCGCTTCGCTTGCACGGGCCTACGGGGAATGCATCGGGTTTAATATTGCGGGCTTTTGTAGGCCGGGTAAGGCGAAGCCGCCACCCGGCGTAAATGCTGATATGCCTGACTTTACGTCGATAAACATGCTAAAGAAGTGACATTAACCCATATCCAGGACTAGCCTCATGCTCCACGCCCTCAACCACCTGACTCTCGCCGTCAGCAACCTGCCGGCCAGCATCGCTTTCTGGCGCGATCTTCTCGGCCTGCGCCTGCACGCCGAATGGCACACCGGGGCGTATCTCACCTGTGGCGATCTCTGGCTCTGCCTCTCTTATGATGACACCCGAAAATTCATCCCGCCGCAGAACAGCGACTACACCCACTACGCCTTTTCTATCGAACCAGAACACTTCGAAACCTTTACGCAAAAGCTCAGAGACGCAGGCGTCACCGTCTGGAAAGAGAACAAAAGCGAAGGGGAGTCGTTCTACTTTCTCGACCCGGACGTGCACAAGCTGGAACTGCACGTGGGGGATCTCGCCACCCGGCGTAAAGGCTGATGAGCAATAGAGAATACTTCCACTGATTCTTAATGCCTAAATAATTAAGCAACCTATGCAATGATAAAATCCGCCTGAATAAAGCGTAATAACGTAGTTATAAAATTATTCGGGTTAAATTCCGAATAATTAAACCTGGCATAGACAACAATAAAATAGAGTACGTACCATCAGAGCTTTACTCCTGTAAGGATATACATCGTGAGCTCAAGACAAGATATCAAGGATGGTGCCGACTTCGAACATTCATTGAGAGGGCTGGTTTACACCGATGTGCTGGGGTGGATAGATATGGGCCATGCTCGTGGCGATGATGTCGAAGATCTAAGAAGACAGTTCATGCAGGGTGAAGGAAGCGGGCGAGATTACTATGTCGTGATGTATCGTCAGGATATGTACATAACAAAATTTTGCACTCGCCTGGGTATTGGGAGGTTTGCCAGATGGGAAATCAAACGCGGCCGTGATATGCAAGATATCAATCGTATGATGTTGGCAATGATGATGAGTACCGCATTGAATTTCGAAGACTTACAAAGCTATCGATTATTTAACTGGTATACTGATAGTGGCTTTAGTGGAGAAGATTTAGTCTCTGATTTGTTTGGATTTTATCGTGCTATCAGGCCCGGATTCTATACCGATCAGGTAAAGCCTGTCAGCTATGAATCTGCACTACGGCGTTGGGATTATTATGGGGCTATTGGTACTTTTAAAAATCGAGGTTTCAAACCCATCATTTTTCCCGATCCTGACGACCCCTGTGTTAAGCATGAGCCTTACATCGCTGAGCTTCCGATGTTTATGAAATGGTTATATCCCTGGGATGATTTTACCTCTGGCATTGTTAACGTCCTTACAGAAAATGGTACAGCATTTGGCTATACAGGAATGAGATGATGCTCTCCACGTTTGTTAGATTCCTCATTGCTATATCCATCACCACTTTAATCCTGGGCGGAATATTTATCTATTTAATCGCTTTCAACATAAATGGGGTGACGGTTTACAAAGAAGCCGATCGTTATAACTATTACTCCCTCACCTACAAACAAATTAAAAACGCGCCAAGAATCTCGCAAAATTACTATTTCGAATTTCAATCCGGCGATGGATATACGCCATCAAATGCCATTATATTCAAAGACGCTACTGACCCTGAACCGCTTCGAGCCTATCTTGCTGGTTCAGGGTACATCCGGCAGCAACGAAAACAGCGTGGAATGGAGGTGTGGTGCCAACCCAAAGAAACATGCAGCGATCGTGTCTATTTATACGTCGATAACCAGGCTAAAGAAGTGACCTTAACCCATATCCAGGATTAGCCCCATGCTCCACGCCCTCAACCACCTGATTCTTGCCGTCAGCAACCTGTCGGCAGAAGCCTTATTCGGGAATGGTGTTTACCTCAGACGAAGCTTAGCGCGAGCTGGATGCCCGCACCTTCAGCCTGCCCGCCAGAGTCACGTGCGTGGCGGCATCTTCCTGATTGCACAAATACTCCACGGCCAGCCGGCCCAGCTCGCTGTAAGGCAGCTGAATACTGGTAAGCGACGGGGTAAGCTGCTCGGAAATCTTCTGGTCGTCGTAGCCGGCCAGTAGCATATCGTCCGGGATCCTCACGCCGCCGACCGTCAACGCCTGATAGCAGCCAATCGCCAGCCAGTCGCTGGCGCAGAAGATGGCGTCCGGGCGTTCGTCCAGGTCCAGCAGCGCCCGGGTGGCGGTGTAAGACTCGCTGAACTGCCAGTTGGTCTGGCGCACCAGACGGTCTTCGTTGGGGAGTCCGGCCTGCTGCAACGCGGCCTGATAGCCTGCCAGCCGCTGGCGGGAAGCCTCCATCCAGTTTTCCCCGGTGATGTGCGCGATGCGCGTCGCGCCGCAGGCGATAAGATGTTTCGTCACCTGAAAGGCGTTGGCGAAGTCGTCCGGGATAAATGACGGCAGCAGCGGCGATGCCGGGTCGCGCTGGTTCAGCAGCACCAGCGGAATGCGGGTGCAGTCCTGAAATTCGGTCATATCCACCAGCGTGGTGACGGGGGAGGCGAGAATAATTCCCACACAGTTGCGCTTTTCCAGCTGGCGAATGATGTTCAGGGCCAGCTTCACGTCGTCGCCGTAATCATACACGGTGAGCAGCGCTTCGTTGCGCCAGGCCGCTTCCCGCGCCTGGCTGATGGCATCGATAAAGGGATCGTAGCTCTGCAGGGAGCTGACCAGCAGGGCGATCTCCTCCTGGTTGCGCGGGGCATGGATCGCGGGCAGGCGGTCGTAGCCCAGCTCGGTCGCCACGCCGATCACCCGCTGGCGGGTCTCGTCGCTAAGCTTGATGTTACGGGACTGATTGAGCACCAGGGAAACGGTCGCCTGCGACACGCCCGCCGTTCGCGCAATATCATTCATCGTGACTTTGTTTTTCCGCTTCATCCGTTCTCTCCCTCCTGCGACATCGCATCATACCTTAACTGTCCGCTTTAGCGCCGCCGATCACGTTTCTTCTTCACGCAGCAGCGATCTTTGTGAGTGCGGTCGCTTTTCTGCGCATCACGATTTGCGCATTCCCGCTTCGGCTAATATTTATTAGCTAAATATTATCAGCAAGAGGAACAACGATGAAAGAGCAATGGAGCAAGCCGCAGGCGCAGGCGTGGTATCAGCAGCAGGGCTGGCTGTGCGGGTTTAACTATCTGCCGTCCACGGCGGTGAACTGGACCGATATCTGGCAAAAAGAGACCTTCGATGCCACCACTATCGACCGCGAACTGGGCTGGGCGGCGGACGCGGGATATAACACGCTGCGCATCAACCTGCCGTTTATCGTCTGGGAGCACGACCGCGACGGCCTGATGGCGCGTATCGATCGCTTCCTTACCATCGCCGACAGCCACGGCATCAGCACCATGCTGACGTTAATGGACGACTGCGGCTTTTCCGGGGATGAGCCCTACCTCGGGCCGCAAAAAGCACCCGTGGCGGGGAAACACAACAGCCAGGCGGCGGCCAGTCCGGGGCGTGACAAGGTCTGCGATCCCGACTGCTGGCCGCAGATTGAGCGCTATATTCGCGACGTTATCCGCCAGTTCCGCGACGATAAGCGCGTGCTGCTGTGGGATCTCTACAACGAGCCGGGCAACCGCGGCATTTTTGCCACCGGTACCGAAGAGGTGCTGTACGACGCAAAACTGGAAACCTATGCCCATGACCTGATGAAGCTGGCCTTCCAGTGGGCGCGTGAAGAAGCTCCTTCCCAGCCGCTCACGGTCTGCGCGTGGCGCCTGCCGGCGGAAGAGGAGGGCGAGACCTTTTATCAGCACCCGCTGGATCAAACCGCGCTGGAACTGTCGGACGTGGTGAGCTACCACGCCTACACCAACACCGGCCGCATGACGGCGATTATCCAGCAGCTCCAGCAGTTGGGCCGCCCGATCTTCTGTACCGAATGGCTGGCGCGCCACGTGGGCGGCACCATCGAAGAGCAGCTGCCGCTGATGTATATGGCGAAAGTCGCACCCTATCAGTGGGGGCTGGTGCGCGGCAAAACCCAGACCTGGCTGCCGTGGCCGGTGGTGATGAAAGAGTCCGCCGACTACTGCCGCCTGTGGTTCCACGATGTATTCGAAGAGAACGGCATCCCGTTCTCACGCACGGAAATCGCGCTGATGCGCAAGCTGCGCAATATCGCTCCGAACGCGCAAGTCTAATAATAACGACCCGGCGGTTCGCCGCCGGGCTACCAGGTACGCACTATGGCAATGACAATGAAAATACCGTCTCGCGAGTTGTGGTCTTACTTTGGCTATGGTTTAGGTCAGTGTTTTAGCTTTGGTTTAGTGGGTTCGTTTATTAACTATTTTTACACCGACGTGCTGGGGATCTCCGCCCTGGCGGCGAGCACCATCTTTCTGATTGCCCGGGCATGGGATGCGGTTCACGATCCGCTGTTTGCCAGCATTATGGACACCATTAACAGCCGTTTCGGCAAGTTTCGTCACTTTATGCTGATTGCCCCGCTGCTGATCACCGGCGTCACCCTGCTGTCGTTCTATAAAATCGAAGCGGACATGACCACCAAAATTCTCTACGCCGGGGTGACCTATATTCTGTGGGGGACGCTGTACGCCATCTCGGATATCCCGTTCTGGTCGATGTCCTCGGTGATGACCAACGACTCCGGTCAGCGCACCCGCGCGGTGACGGCGGCGATGCTGGGGGTGAATGCCGGGATTGCCTGCGCCAACATCTTCTTTCCGAAGCTGGCGGCCTTCTTCGCCCAGCACAGCAACGACAAAGGCTACTTTATGGCAGCCCTGGTGATGATGCTGGTCGGCCTGCCGCTGATGCTCAACGGCTTTATGCAGATCAAGGAGCGCGTGCCGCCGAGCCCGGAAAAGGTGACGATGCGCGATACCTTCCACAACCTGCGTCAGAACAAGCCGCTGTTTGTCATCCTGATTTCGTTCTTTTTCTGCGTATTCCATAACGTCGCGGGCGGTATCTACATCTACTTCTTTATCTACAACATGGGCGATGGCGGCCTGCAGATGGCGATCGGCATTATGGGGATTGTGGCGGCGGTAGTGTGCCTGATTGCCCCGATGCTGACGCGCCGGATGCAGAAGCGAAAGCTGTTTATGATCCTCTGCGGGCTGGATATCGCGGTGCGCGTGGTGATGTGGTTTGTCGGCTATCAGCACACGGCGCTGCTGTTTATCCTGCTCGGCCTCAGCACCCTGTTCGTGATGATGACCAACATCCTCACCTCGTCGATGATTGCCGACACTATTGAGTATGCCGAGTACCACACCAACAAGCGCTGCGCGGCCATTACCTTCTCCGGGCAGACCTTTACCGGCAAGATGTCGGTGGCGGTGGGCGGCGGGTTAATCGGGGTATTTTTGACCCTGATTGACTATGTGCCGCAGGCGCAAACCCAGAGCGACAGCGTGCTGTCGGGGCTGTTCTTCGGTATCTGCCTGCTGCCGGCGATAGGCTCGCTGATCCGCCTTGGGGTGATGTCGCGCTTTACCTTCACCGAGGAGAAGCATGCGGAGATCTGCCGGCTGCTGGCGGAGCGTCGGAGTGGCACGGTGGATACACACGATGAGGGGCGGCTGGATCGCCCGGCGACGGCAAACTAAAAAAGCCTGACGCCTGCTGAGCAGGCGTCAGTGTTTTAACCGGTGTTTCACTATGTGAATCATTTCTCTCACAGCTTCTTTGATATCCCTCACGCAACCAGCGCCCTCGCTCGCCAGCCTCCCTGCATTCCTTACACTCAGTTCAAACACATCACGCAGATTAACTCCGTGCTTAACCTCGGGAGGTTAAATGGCTAACACCGATTCTCAATACACCGACGGCTATTCGTCTACAGAGCAGGGCGCACCTGCCCAAAGCCGTACCAAAATGATGCTCTCGGCGGGCATCGGGCATTTTATCGAGTGGTTTGATTTTGGACTGTACGGCACCCTGGCGGCGATTATCGCCACCAACTTCTTCGCCAGCGGCGATCCGGTTATCGGCCTGCTGAAATCCTTCGCGGTCTTCGGCTCTGGCTTTCTGATGCGTCCGCTGGGCGGGCTTTTCTTTGGCTCGATGGGCGATCGGTTAGGGCGGCGCAAGGTGCTGGTGACCGTCATCGTCATCACCTCCTGCTCCACCTTCGTGATGGGCATTTTGCCGACCTGGCATCAGGTAGGGATACTCGCCCCGGTGCTGTTGGTGATTACCCGTCTGGTGCAGGGCTTTGCCGCTGGCGGTGAAAGCTCGGGCGTCATTACCTATCTGGCCGAAAGCGCCAAACCCAACCGTCGCGCCACGCTCACCTGCTGGAGTGAAAACTTCAGTTTTATGGCCTTCGTCTGTGGCTCCGGGCTGGTGCTGTTTCTCACCCATACCCTCGGCGAAAGCGCCATGAACGACTGGGGCTGGCGCATTCCGTTCCTGCTGGCGGCCCCGCTCGGGTTAGGCGGGCTGTATATGCGCCGAAATATGGAAGACTCCAGCGAATTTAAAAAGCTGAAACAGACCGGCAGGCTGGAGAAAGCGCCCCTGCGCAAATCGCTCTCCACCTCTTCACGCGCCTTGTTGTTCTGCACCGGCTTCGTGGTGGTAAAAGCGGTCAGCAGCTGGGTGTTGCAGTCCTTTATGCCGGGCTATCTCTCGACCCATTTGCACTACAGCAAAACCGACGCCTATCTCATCACCACGCTCGGATTACTGAGCGTCGCGGTCTGTATGCCCATCACCGGCTATCTCTCCGATATCTGGGGGCGCCGCCCGCTGATGCTGATGGGCTGCGGGGGCTTCATCCTGCTCACTTACCCGGCAATGCTGGTGATGAGCCAGGGGTCGGTGGGTTCCTCCATCGCGGCCATGAGCATGCTGGGCATCTTTGTCGCCATGTTTAACGGCGGCTGCGGCGCGGCGATGGTTGAACTGTTCCCGACCGCCATTCGCTACGGCAGCATCGCCATCGCCTACAACCTTACCGTGGCGATCTTCGGCGGCGTCACGCCGCTGGCATCCGCCAGCCTGATCTCGCTAACCGGCGATCCGCTTTCCCCGGCGTGGTACGTGATGATCACCGCGCTTATCTCATTCATTGCCGTGTGGCTGGCCAAAGAGACCGCCGGCAAGGTGCTGGATTAACCGTTCCCGGAGTTGTTATGAAAATACGTCACGTTGAATGTTTCCCGCTAAAGATTACCCCAAAGCAGGCCTATCTCGGGGGGGAGCGTCGAGGGTCACGACAGCGATTACTACTATCGCCCGGAGTACCGCTGCGTCTACTCGCGCAAAATGGAGACCTGCCTCGTCAAAATTACCACCGACGACGGCTGCGTAGGCTGGGGTGAAGCGCTGGCCCCGGTGGTCCCACAGGTGATCGCGGAACTGATCACCCAACTTTTTGCTCCGCTGCTGGAAGGGCAATCACCTTTTGCCAGCGCAGTGCTTAACTCGCGTATGTACGATGCGATGCGCGATCGTGGCCATATTACCGGGTACCACATCGACGCCCTCGCCGCCGTGGATATCGCCCTGTGGGATCTCAAAGGCAAGCTGCTTGGCCTACCGGTGTGGCAACTGCTTGGTGGCGCTTATCGCCAGACGATCCCCTGTTATGTTTCCGGGCTGCCGGAGCCGGATCTACCCGCCCGCTGTCAGCTGGCAAAACGCTGGCAGGAGAAGGGCTTTAATGCCGTCAAGTTGGCGCTGGGCTACGGCGTGCGGGAGGACATTGCCAACGTGAAGGCCATACGTGAAACCCTGGGCGAAGAGGCGAAAATCTTCCTCGATGCCCACTGGAATTACAGCGTGGCAGAAGCCGCTGAGCTGGCCACGGCGTTGCGCGAATACGGCGTCGGTTTTCTCGAAGCGCCGCTGTTGCCGGAAGACGTGGCAGGGCACCGTGAGCTGCGGGCCAAAAGCCCGGTGGCGATTGCGCTGGGCGAAACCGAGCGCACCCGTTACCAGTTCAAACCCTTTATCGAGCAGCGGGCGGCGGACATTCTGCAGCCGGACGTGGGCCGCACCGGCATCAGCGAGCTGATGCACATCGCCTCGCTGGCGGAGACCTGGAACCTGAAGGTCGCTCCGCATCTCAGCGTCGGTCTTGCGCCCTGTATCGCCGCATCGCTGCACGTCGCAGCCGCCATCCCCAATCTCTACATGCTGGAGTATCAGCCTCCGGTCTTTGAGATTGCCAACCAACTTCTCACCACGCCGCTCATCTGCCAGCAGGGGGCGTACCAGCTGCCGCAGGGGCCGGGGCTGGGTATTGAAATCAATGAAGACGCCGTCATGGAGGCAACATGTTAAAAGGCAACGTACCGATTCTGGCCACCGCGTTTGATGCAGAGGGCGAAGTCGATTTCGCCTCGATTGAGCGGCTGGTGAAATTCCTCCTGCAACAGGGCATCGATGGCCTGGCGCTGTTCGGCAATGCCTCTGAAGGCTATGCCCTGACCCTGGACGAGAAAGAGGCGCTGTTCGCCTGCGTGAAAAACCTCACCGGCGATCTGCCGCTGGTGGCCGCCGCCGGGGGGGGCCGCCTCTGCGGTGGCGATTGAAGAAATCGTCCGGATACAGCGCTGGGGGGCTCAGGTAGCGATGGTCAATCCGCCGTCGGTGGTGAAACCCGGCCCGGAGGAGATCGTCAATTTTTACCGGGATATCTGCGCGGCCTGCGATATCGACATCATGATTCAGGACGCGCCGCTGATGACCGGGGTCAACATCCCGGTGGCTACCCTGGTCACGCTGTGCCAGTCGTTTCCGGCTATCAAGTACATCAAAGTGGAGCAACCGCCCACCACGCTGAAAATCACCGCCCTGAAGCAGGCGCTGGGCGACAGCGTCGGGCTGTTCGGCGGCCTGAACGCCGGTTTTCTCTATGAAGAGCTACGCCGCGGCGTGATCGGCACCATGCCCGCCTGCGAATTCCCGGACGTCATCAACATGATTTTGCAGGCCTGGCAGCACAATCCGCGGGAAGCGCAGTCGCTCTTCTATCGCTATCTTCCCTTCCTGCGCTATGGCGTGCAGCCGGGCATCGGCGTGGCGATCCACAAAACCGTGCTGCACCGGGCGGGGATCTTCACCACCGACGTGGTGCGCGAACCGGCCAAACGGCTGGACGCGGTCACCCGCGACGAGTTGCAGGATCTCACCGACGCGCTGCCGCTGGCAGTGTTTGGATCGCGGGTATGAATTACATTGCCGTTGACTGGGGGACCAGTAATTTTCGGGCGATCGCCGTGCGTGACGGCCAGGTGATCCGCACCGTGCAGGACACCTGCGGCGTGGCGACCTGCGAGCGCGCTGAATTGCCGTCGATCCTGCGTAAACAGCTGCTGCGGCTGGAAGACGCCTGGGACCCGCATCTGCCCGTGCTGCTGTGCGGCATGATTGGCAGCAATATTGGTATTGCCGATGCGGGCTACATGGCGTTGCCGCTTAGCTTCCGCGACCTGCTGGGTAAGGGCCGCGAACTGCCCGGCATCCTTAGCAACCCTCTGACATTGCGACCCGGTATCTGCGATCCGCAGGCCAACGAAGTCTGCCGTGGCGAGGAGATGCAGTTAGCCGGGGCCATCGCCCTGACGGACGCCTGCACCTTTGCCGCCGTGGGCACCCACAGCAAATGGATGACCATTGACCGCCAGCAGCAGCGCGTGACGGGCCTGCGCACCCTGATGACCGGCGAGCTCTATCACCTGGTGTTAAATCATTCGGTGGTGGGTAGAGGGCTCCCGCCTCAGGTGACCTCCGCCAGCGCCTTCAGCGAGGGCGTTGCCGTGGCGCAATCGGTCGAGGCCGGGCAGGGCGAACTGGTGAGCGAGCTGTTCCGCTGCCGGGGGCGGTACATTCTGGGGGATCTCGACCCGGCCAGCGCCGCCAGCTGGCTCTCCGGCCTGCTGATTGGGCACGAGATCCTGTGCGGTCACCCGGAAAATACGCGCGTCTGTTTTATCGGCAGCCGCGCCTTGCTTCCCCTTTACCAGCAGGCCTGCGAGCAAATCGGGCTGCCTTGTTCCACCCTGGAGGCGGAAACCGCGCTGATTGCCGGGCTCAATGAGGTATTTCGACATGATGACTAGCGCAGGGATTATCGCGATTTTACGTGGCATCACCCCTGCCGATTGCGTGGAGCAGGTGGCCTGCCTGCGCGATCATGGCATCACCACGGTTGAGATCACCACCAACTCACCGGAGTGGATCGCCAGCCTGCAACGGCTGCGTGATGCCTTTGGCGAGGGGGTGACGGTGGGCGCAGGCACGGTGTTAACGCCAGAGCATGTCGCTATCTGCGCCGCCGCCGGGGGGGCAGTTTATCCTCACCCCCAACCTCGATCTGCGGGTGATCCACGCGGCAAAACGCCAGGGGCTGGGGGTGTGCGCAGGGGTGATGACGCCCAGCGAGATTTTTAGCGCCTGCGAGGCGGGGGCCGACGTGCTGAAGATTTTCCCGGCCAGCGCCCTGCCGGAAAACTATCCGCAACTGATCAAGGGCCCGCTGTCAGCGCCGGTGCGCTTTTCGGCGGTGGGGGGCGTGGACGTCAATAACGCCGCCGATTACCTGCGCTACTACGACAGCGTGGGGATCGGCAGTGCGCTCTATCGCCCCGGGCAATCGGTGGCCACTACGGCGGAGCGCTGCTTCAGGCTGCTACAGTTGTGGGAGGGCGGCACCGCTGATTTTGCGCGCGGCGGAGATCAAAAAGTCACGTAACTTCGCGATGTCCAGCTTATCGCCCTGAATGTTCGACAGGGCGATGGCGGCCTGCATGCCCGGAATGATGCAGGCCATCCGGTAATCTGTGTCGTTAAAGGTTTTACCAAACACCTGATGACGGCGGGCCTCTTCGATATCACGTTTTAGCAACTGGTAATCATGGCTTCCGAGCCGGGCAACGATCTCTTCATCACTCATGGCGGCGAGCAATTTAATGCCAATAACCGAGTCATGCACCGGATAAGAGGCATAGTTGCCAATGGCTCTGGCAATGCTTTTTCCCCCACGCGTATGAATGAGATACACCACATTCTTCCCGCTCAGCACCCCCACGACGATCGATACCGAGTGGCTGCCGGTCTCCTCCAGCATCTCCAGCACCGCGGTGTAAAACGCTGAGTTATGGATCGCGCTGGCCGAGAGCCGGTGGATACCCATCCCCAGGCTGTACTTGCGTTTCGCATCCTGCTGCACCATCTCCAGCGCCAGCAGCGTTTGCATCAGGCGGGAGACTTTCGCCGGATCCAGCCCCATCTCACGGCCAATCTCACGAATACCAAAGGCACGATTCCCTGTCGCCAGCAGATTAAGGCAACGGAATGCGTCAAAGACAGTGCTGTTCATTTCACCTTCCGGGCAATGTATTCAGTGATTTGAGTGTAAGGGGAGAAGGGGAGGAAAAGTATTGTCGGTAACGACGAGTGTGAACACGACGGGAAAAAAGGATAACCGGGGAACCCACGTCCCCCGGGCAACGCCTTACAGCGACTTCACAAACGTCAGCAGATCTTCGTTCAGCTGGTCCTGATGGGTCAGCGCAAAGCCGTGCGGCGCATTGTCATACACCTTCAGTTCCGCCTTGCTAATCAGCTCCGCCGCCACTTTACCGGTGGTGTCGAACGGTAGGGGCTGTGTGTAGCCATCGCGGATGCCTATGGTAGCAGATATGCTAGGTGTCAAAGATAGACGCTAGACACTAGGCAGTGCTTTCGGCTGGACTATTTCGTTGTATCAGCAATTAACATAGCAAAGAAGTTACTCAAAAATGAGCAACTCATTATCCCAAACATGACAATTTTTTATTATGATACGCATTATTCATTTTTGCAGTAGTACAGGAATATCGATGAAGCCAGAGGAATCAGTTCGTCAAAAAGTAATCAAAAAACTTGAAGCTGCTGGTTGGTCTCATGACCGCCTTCGCTGGAAGCCAGAGTGGCCAATCCCGGCAACCCCACATGACTTATCAAAACGAGAAAAAGGTCAAAAATACAACATAGCGGGTTCCGCTGATCTTGTTGCTTTCGCTGACAATAGTGGGGCATCGCATGCTTTACAGGTAATTTTCGAATTTAAAGCCCCTCATCTTGATTCTGGTCGCGAGCAATTAATGCGTTACCTGTCGATGGAGCCAATGGCAAAATTAGGTTTCTGGACTAACGGCAGTGCAAGTTTGGCGATATATAAGCGACACGTAAACGATTGGTTGTTTGTTGAAGGTGCTCCTCTTCCGCAACCAGATGATGATTTAACTAGACCCCCCCGAACAACCTCTGACATGGAACACGCTTCAGCTTCCCACAGATGTTCAACTCAGCGCAGCGTTACGTCGCTTGGTTGCTACCGTCGTGGTTCAAGACTCTAGATCAACTAGACGCGAAGATCAGCTTCGTGAATTGCTTCATGTTATGCTTGTAAAGCTTGATAATGATGCGCATTTTTCATTACGTAAGCATGCTGATGAGCCAGTGCGGTTTCGTATTTATGGAGATGAGCAAACAAAAATCATAAAAACTGCTGAGCAAATTCGTAAGCAGTTCAAGGATTATTATGCACGGCAGCAGAACCGAGTTTTTAGTCAAGATGATCGAGATGAACTTCAATTAACCGATGAAACATTATATCGAGTTGTTGCAGAACTCAGTCCTTATCGAGTTCTTGGCGATGACATGGAGGTTTTGTCCAAAGCATTTCAGATCTTTCGAGCTAGTGCCCTCAAATCCGGCGAGGGTCAGTTCCTAACGCCTCAACGCGTTATCAGACCCTGCATAATGGCCCTCGAAATTACTTCTTTAGATTCAGTAATAGACCCTGCATGTGGCACTGGCGGCTTTTTACATGAGGCATTACGTCAAGTTAAAGAACATGAATTTCCTGATGAGTCAGAAAGTTATCACATCGTTAAATACGCAAATGACAACCTCTATGGTGTCGATATGGACAATATCGGTGTTAAATTAACAAAAGCATTAATGATAGCGTTCCGCGACGGCTCAACGCATGTTCTGCAAGGCGATTCAATACGTGTTCATAATTGGAAAAGCCAATTTCCACGTCTACATGAAGAAATTGGAAGTAATCAAACTTCCGATAAAGTCGCTCGTAAATTTAGTGTTGTCGTCACGAATCCCCCCCTTTGGTGAAAAGCTTAAGGTATCAGCCGCTGATGCTCGCTTAGGCCGTTATACTATCTCACGGGCCGCCGCTGAGGGAAAAAAACAGAGTATGTTGATTTAGAAATTGGGCTTATATTCCTAGAGCATGCATATCGCTTGCTGCAAATAGGGGGGGCGAGTAGGAATTATCCTCCCTGAAACTTATTTTTTCTCCTTTAGTTATCGCTGGTTATCTAATTGGCTTGAAAATCGATTTAAACTAAGGGGTATGGTGAATATCCCCATGGAGGCATTCGAAGAATTTTGCCGGGCAAAGACTAACTTCTACATATTTGAAAAGATCGCTGAGGTTGATAGCGACACTTTACAAATCGAGGATAACGACAAGTGATACATAAGCCATCATGGTTCCGTGAAAATGAGGTAATGGTTTCTACCGCTCCTACGTGCGGCCTCACAAAAGGTGGTCGCCTTCTTCCATTAGTTGATAGAAAAACAGGTAAACGTGTACAAGTTTTGGATTCAGAGACTGGAGAACTGATTGATGCCATTGACGACCAGCTTAAAACCGATATGGAAGCATTGCGTGACGGTAAGCTGACTCCAACTCTTCGATTTGTTGCTCAAAATGATGTTTCGATGCGCATCGCTGTCCCCACTTATTTTGATCGGAGATTTGATGATGCGTTCGATGCAGCCATGTCAACTCATCGTTTCAGTTCATTTACATCAATGACAATAGGAAAGTTGATTGAAAAGGAAATACTCACCGTAAGGAATGGGCACGGCTCACCGACTCAGAGCGTGCGAGTTGGGACTGTGCCATATATAAAGGTAAGCGATTTACGGGCGGGATTGGTTAATATAAATCCTACAAATCGTGTCCCCCCTTGCAGTCGCTGAAGGTTTTTGGAAGGGTAAAATATCAGGTCTTCAGGCGTGGGATCTTATCTGCCCGGAACGTACATCTAAAAATATCGGCGATTTTTGTATGCTGATGCCAGGGCAGGAGCAGGTTGTTACTACAAAGGAAGTAATTGTTATTCGACCAGGTGAAAACGCGAATTTTGATGCATTCTATTTAATGTGGGCGATGTCATTAAATATTGTTCGAGACCAGTGGCGTCGAGTCATTTTCATGCAAACAAATAGAGAAGATGTAGGTGAGCGATATTTTGACATTCGCGTGCCGATTCCAAAGGATCGAGTGCATGCCGATGAAATATCCAAGCCATTTAAAGACTATTATGAGGGGTTGGCACAGGCTAGAGATGGATTCCGCAAGTATTTGGACCAATCTTCCGAGCATCACTTTTTCTTGGGTACCGCTTCAGACACTGCTGAGAGCGAAGATGCAATAGAAGAAGATAATGCCTTTAGTGACTCTCCAGACAACATTCAGAATTCTGTGTCACGTTAAAAGATAATGTTATAAATAATGTGTCATTCCAATAACATAAAGGTAAAAAGGAATGGCACTTGTACCATCTCTTCGATTGACATGTGAGATAGTGAAACTGCGAACTACTTGTAAGCGGCCTGCAAAACCGTGGCGTTGAAGGTATCCCAATCCACTGCATGGATGGGCTGTCTGTTCTTCCGGAGGCTATATGCAGCATTTATCTGCAGACATAAGAGCATTTATGGTATGGCTGCCTGGAATCCGATATAATGTATAGGATTAAAAGAAACGGCAGAAATGGTTCTGTATAAACTGGAGGCGAGTTGAGAGCAGTTTAAGAAGTCGTTCACAAAAGTGATTTGCCCAATGAAAACAATCTAATGAATATACCTTGTCTGAGAATGATTAATGCATAGTAGAAATGGGCTATGCATATCCAGAGCTTGAATTTGACATTGTCGCAGGTAACCATTTTTTTTCGGGATGGCCGAGTAATGTGATGACGCTGTAGCATTTTTAATGCTCTTGGATTATTACTGAAAAGGGATGAGGGACTGTCAGAAAACAGTCCCTCATTAGAAAAACAAAAACTCTGCGGAGCGTCCACCACTCATTTTTGCTTTTCAGAATGTGGAGTATACGTTAATTTTAACGTAATCGACAAGCTTGGTTCCGTTCAAGTAACAATCTTTACAACACATACAGTTCAGGAAAATGGTAAATAGAGATCTCGCTAGTAATTTTGTGTAACTTTTACCTAACTCTTTTTCGCCTTCGATACTGATCAGGAGCGCTAGTAAGACGGCCCTATTTATTACGCTGCCATTCTCACAAACTTTAACGACGTCGGTAACTTTTGGAGTCAGTGTGGTTGAGACATCGGAGTCGTAAATTTCTTTGAATGTTGAGCCGATTTTACGCTTAGACATGCCTTTGGCGTATAGCGAGAGAGTTTGACTGACCATCTGCGTAATACGCATATGATTTTTCTTAATCAACTAGGTTCTAAGGTATTTTCACGGCCATGCGATGTGATAATTTGATCCCATAGACATCGCATAGTAAACATCAGATCAGGCTTAACTTGCGCGTAATTTGCCCGGCGGCGCTGCGCTTGCACGGGCCTACAAACGGAAGTAGGCCGGGTAAGCGCAGCGCCACCCGGCAACAAACCTAACCCTTACAGCGACTTCACAAACGTCAGCAGATCTTCGTTCAGCTGGTCCTGATGGGTCAGCGCAAAGCCGTGCGGCGCATTGTCATACACCTTCAGTTCCGCCTTGCTAATCAGCTCCGCCGCCACTTTACCGGTGGTTTCGAACGGCACGATCTGGTCGTTGCTGCCGTGGATCACCAGCGTCGGGACGTCGACTTTCGCCATATCCGGGCGGAAGTCGGTTTCGGCAAAGGCGGTCACGCAGTCGAGGGTGCCTTTCAGCGATGCCAGCAGAGCGATGTTCAGGGTCTGGGTCAGCCCGCCTTCAGACACTTTTTGCCCGGCGTTGAGGCCGTAGAACGGGGTGGCGAAGTCGCTGATGAACTGAGCGCGATCTTTCAGCAACCCGTCACGAATGCCGGCGAAAACAGACTGATCCACGCCCTGCGGATAAGAGTCGGATTTGCCAAAGATTGGCGTTACCGCACCCAGCAGCGCCAGACCGGCTACGCGATCGGTGCCGTAGGTGCCGATATAACGGCTCACGTCGCCGCCGCCCATCGAGAAGCCCACCAGCGTCACGTCGCGCAGATCGAGCGCGGTGATAAGATCGTTGATGTCGGAGGCAAAGGTGTCGTAGTCATAGCCATTCCACGGCTGATCCGAACGGCCAAAGCCGCGGCGGTCGAAGGCGATGGCGCGGAAACCGCGCTCAGCCAGGTAGTTCAGCTGGCTGTCCCACATGTCGGCATCCAGCGGCCAGCCGTGGCTGAACAGCACCGGTTTACCCGCACCCCAGTCTTTGTAGTAAATCTGAGTGCCATCTTTCGCTTTAATCGTCGCCATAGTCTCTTCCTCAAAGTGTTGTTTTAGGTTTTAAACCGGCGCCACCAGATAGCGGGTCGCCGGGGGTGCATCGCCCTGATGGAAAGCCAGCACGCGGCTTTGCAGCAGGTGGTCATTCATGGTGTGGCGCTCCTGCAGGCGCAGGTGTTCCACCCAGGATCCCATCAGGAAAGTCTCGACAAAGAGACCCGGCTGGTCGATATCTTCATACACCGCCCAGCTGATGGCACCCGCGCGGCGGCGCACCCGGCGCAGCTCGTGGACCGCCTGCAGGAAATCGCTTACCGCTTCAGGATCAATAACATACTCGCAGGAGACCAGCACCGGGCCGCGCTCGTTGGGGATGCTCTCCCGCGCGTCGTCGGCAATCAGGCCGCTGGTATCGAGGTTCAGGTTGGGATCTTTCTCCAGCTTCCAGCGCAGCACCGTAGCGCTGGCCAGCAGCATCCCAATCGTCGCCACGCAGAGTGAGGTGGCGGTGTTCACGTGCGAGGCTATCTGTCCCCAGAGGGCGCTGCCCGCGGTCATCGAGCCGAAAAAGACCGTCAGATAGACCGCCAGCGCCCGGGCTTTTACCCAGCGTGCGGCGCTGCGCTGCGCCCCGAGGTTGAGGGTCGAGAGCACCGCGATCCACGCAAAGCCGGTGAAGAACTCAAACAGGTTCAGCAGCCAGAAGTGGCGCACAAAGGCCAGAGCCAGCATGGTGATAGCGAAGACCAGGCTCGCCGCCACCATCAGCCGGTCGGCGTTCAGGCGCTGGCGCAGACGCGGCAGCAGTACCGCCCCGGCAATCGCCCCCAGCCCGATACAGGCCAGCATGATGCCGTACCCCGCCGGGCCGAGGCCCAGCTCCCGACGCGCCACCAGCGGCAGCAATGCCCAGCCTGCGCTGGCGAAGACGAAGAACGCCACGGTGCGAATTAACACGTTACGCAGCACCGGTGCGGCATGCACGTAGCGCACCCCGGTGCGCACCGCCGAGAAGAAGTGCTCCGGCGGCAGGCGCTGCACCGAGGCGGCAGGCTTCCAGCGCCACAGCACCCAGGCCACGCCCAGCACCGACAGGGCGTTGAGCAGGAACACCATCCAGGGTCCGGCCAGCGAGAGTAAAAAAGCCCCCCCAGCGCCGGGCCGATGGCGCGACTGATGTTGACCCCCAGCGAGTTGAGCGCCACCGCCGGGCCCAGCTCCGCCTTGCTCACCAGATCCGGCACCACCGCCTGGAACGGCGGCGAGCTCATGGCGCTGCCGACGCTCAGCAGAAAGGCCGCGGCCAGCAGCACCGTCGGCGTGACCTGCCCGGTAAAGGAGAGGATCGCCAGCCCCGCTGCGGCAATAAACATCCACAGCTGGGAGAAGAGCAGGTACTTACGCCGGTCGACGATATCCGCCATCACCCCGGAAGGCAGGGCGAAGAGGAACATCGGCAGGCTGCTGGCCGCCTGCACCAGGGCGATATCCAGCGGATCGGCGCTGAGGGTCAGCATGCTCCAGTTGACCCCCACGTCGCTCATCCACGAGCCAACGTTGGAGACCACCGTGGCGATCCACAGCATGCGGAACACCCGCTGGTGCAGCGGCTGCCAGGTGGACATCGTTGGGGCAGGCGGATGCTCCACGTGCGCGTCGGTGATCTGGGTCATGCGAATCTCTCCGTGGCGCGCGAACGGACCCGCCACGCGCCGGGGCCGGTGATGGCCAGCGTGGTGAAGATAATCAGCAGCAGCCAGCCAAACTGGCCTTCGGCAATTGACCAGCCCGGATGCACCACCAGCATCGCCACCAGCAGCACGGCGATGATCGGCACGCAGGCCAGCCGGGTCGCCACGCCGAACAGGATCAGGATCGGGCAGATCACCTCGGCGACGATCGCCGGGATCAGGCTGAAGTACGGCCCGAAGCCAAAGGGATCTTCGATCCGCGTCAGTTCTTCGCTGAAATGCATGATCTTCGGCAGGCCGTGCACGTAGAGCAGCAGCAGGCTGCCGGCGATCCGCAGGAAGAACAGCCCCAGGTCAATCCGGGGCAGGTTAGGTTGGGTTGAGTTCATCATGATCAGAACGCGAAGCAGCTGCAGCCCAGCGCTCCCCAGAAGGCGTTATCGTCGGCCACCGGCATCTCTGCCGTACGGGCAAAATCGTGTGCGTGGTTGTGCACCCCGCACGGGCCGCTGCAGTGGTGCACGGCCTGCATCCCCACGCGGGCAGCCTGTGGTGGCGCGCTGCGGTAATGACCCGGCACTTTGACCACCGGCGACCACTCCGGCAGGACCGGGATGGCAGGCGGCGCCAGCGGGCCGAAGCTGCCTGCGGCGTAAACGATGTTGCCATCCACCACCGTCAGCACCGATTCGATGCCTTTAATTTCCTCTTCCGGCACGCGGAAGAAGTCTTTGCTCAGTACCGCGAGATCCGCGAGCTGGCCCTTTTTGATCTGGCCTTTCTGGCTCTGCTCGTTGGAGAACCACGCGCTGCCCTGGGTCCAGAGCATCAGGGCGGTGTCGCGATCCAGACGGGCGCTGTGATCGTACATCTGCATCCCGCCCACGGTGCGGCCGGAGACCAGCCAGTAGAGCGCGGTCCACGGGTTGTAGCTCGCCACGCGGGTGGCGTCGGTGCCCAGACCCACCGGCACGCCGGTTTCGAGCATGCGGGTGACCGGCGGGGTGTGGCGCACCGCTTCCATCCCGTAACGCTCGGCGAAGTACTCGCCCTGGAAGGCCATGCGGTGCTGCACGGCGATGCCGCCGCCCAGGGCCTTGATGCGGTCGATGTTGCGCTGGGTGACGGTCTCGGCGTGGTCAAAGAACCAGTGCAGGCCGTTGAACGGAATGTCGCGGTTGACCTTCTCAAAGACGTCCAGCATCCGGCTGATGGACTCATCGTAGGTGGCGTGGAGGCGGAACGGCCAGCGGTGCTCGACCAGATGGCGCACCACGCGCTCCAGCTCGTCCTCCATGCCGGGGGCCAGATCCGGGCGCGGCTCAAGGAAATCCTCGAAGTCGGCGGCGGAAAACACCAGCATTTCGCCCGCGCCGTTATGGCGGAAGAAGTCGGTGCCCTGGCCCGGCTTGAGCATGTCGGTCCACTTCTCGAAATCTTCCAGCTCGTGGCCGGGGCGTTGGGTAAACAGGTTGTAGGCGATGCGGATCGTCATCTGCTTTTTGTCGTGCAGCTCGGCAATCACCTCGTAGTCTTCCGGGTAGTTCTGGAAACCGCCGCCGGCATCGATGGCGCTGGTTAAGCCCAGACGGTTCAGCTCGCGCATAAACTGGCGGGTGGAGTTCACCTGCTGCTCCAGGGGCAGTTTTGGCCCTTTGGCGAGGGTGGCGTAGAGGATCATGGCGTTCGGACGGGCGATCAGCATCCCGGTCGGGTTGCCGTTGGCGTCGCGCTGGATCTCGCCGCCCGGCGGGTTCGGCGTGTCTTTGGTGTAGCCGACCACCTTCAGCGCCTCGCGGTTGAGCAGGGCGCGGTCGTACAGGTGCAGGATAAACACCGGCGTCTCCGGCGCGGCCTCGTTGATCTCGTCCAGGGTCGGCATCCGGCGCTCGGCAAACTGGAACTCGCTCCAGCCGCCCACCACCCGCACCCACTGGGGTGACGGGGTGCGCAGGGCCTGCTCTTTTAACATTCGCAGGGCATCGGCCAGCACGGCACGCCCTCCCAGCGCAGCTCGAGGTTGTAGTTCAGCCCGCCGCGGATCAGGTGCAGGTGTGAGTCGTTCAGGCCGGGGATGGCGGTGTGGCCTTTGAGATCCACCACTTTGGTGGCGTCGTCGTGGTACTGCATCACCTCGGCAACGGTGCCCACTGCAAGGAATTTGCCGTCACGCACGGCAACCGCTTCGGCGAGGGGATTTTCACGATCGACGGTATGAAACTGGCCATTCACCAGAATCAAATCTGCTGTAGCAGAGGAAGTCATAACTGCTCCTGACTGAGAGGGGAAATGTCAGGATTATTGGAACCGGTTACCGGAAAAAACCAGTTATACAAAGGGATAGCTATACCAAAGTATAACTATACCTGCGTATAACTATACAAAAGGTTAATTATACAAAGAGATAATTACGCAAGGGCGGAGAGTCATCCAGGATACAGGTATCGCATCGTCGCCGCGTCGTGCGACGGATTTCACCTGTTAACCTCACTGGATACCATTATGTCTAACTCAAAACTCGAAGTGTTAACCCCCGATAACTGTCAGATGATCTTCATCGACCAGCAGCCGCAGATGGCGTTTGGCGTGCAGTCTATCGACCGTCAGGTGCTGAAAAACAACGTGGTAGGGCTGGCGAAAGCGGCCAAAGTGTTCAACATCCCAACCATCATCACCACCGTTGAAACCCAGAGCTTCTCCGGTAACACCTTCCCGGAACTGCTGGACGTCTTCCCGGGCAAAGACATTCTTGAGCGTACCTCCATGAACTCCTGGGATGACCAGAAAGTGCGTGACGCCCTGAAAGCCAACGGCAAGAAGAAAGTGGTGGTCTCCGGCCTGTGGACCGAAGTATGCAACAACACCTTCGCCCTGTGCGCGATGCTGGAAGGCGACTACGAGATCTACATGGTGGCTGACGCGTCCGGCGGCACCTCGAAAGAGGCCCACGACTTTGCCATGCAGCGCATGATCCAGGCCGGCGTGATCCCGGTAACCTGGCAGCAGGTGCTGCTGGAGTGGCAGCGTGACTGGGCCCACAAAGAGACCTACAACGCGGTGATGGATATCGTGCGTGAGCACTCCGGTGCCTACGGCATGGGTGTGGACTACGCCTACACCATGGTGCACAAAGCCCCGTCTCGCCAGAAGAGCGAGCACGAAACCCTGGCGCCGGTTCCGGCCCCGGTTCGCTAAGTTTTCAGCGGCAGGCTGGGCCCTCATCCGGCCTGCCGTTGACCTCTCTGGAGTCCATCATGAGTACTGGGTTAATTTCCCTCGCGGCAGGCGTGCTGATCGGCCTGCTGTACGCGCTGCTGAAAGTCCGTTCCCCCGCGCCGCCCGCGCTGGCGCTAATTGGTCTGCTGGGGATGCTGGCTGGCGAACAGGCCACCCGCCATTTTCTGCATGCTGATGACACCGCGCAAAAAGCCCCCGTCGCCGTTACCACAGGAGCCTCGTCATGAAAGCCTGGGTCGTTTCGCTGAGCTGTGGAATTCTGGCAGGGGTGATTTATGCCGCAATTGATGTACACTCGCCCGCGCCGCCGGTTGTCGCCCTGTTGGGGCTGTTTGGCATGCTGGTGGGCGAACAGCTGATCCCGATTGGCCGCCGCCTGTTTAGCCGTCAGCTGACGATGACCTGGTTTCGCCATGAATGCGTCCCCAAAATCAGCGGCACTCCACCTCCGGCCCGTCCCGGTGACGGTAGCGAGGGTTAATCACCTTTAGTTTGAGGAACACGAGCATGCCGCAGCGCATAGCCATCATTGATGATGAACGGTCTGTTCGCAGCGGGTTAAGCAACCTGTTGCAGTCGGAGGGGTATGCCACAGAAGCCTTCGACTCGGCGGAAGTGTTTCTCAGCCACCCCACCGCGCTGGCAGACGCGGCGCTGGTGATCGCCGACATCCGCCTGCGGGGGATGACGGGTCTCGAGATGCTCGACAAACTGCACCTTATCGCCCCCTCGCCGCCGCCGCTTATTTTTATCTCCGGTCATGCGGATGAAAATATTCAACGCTACGCTGTTGAACACGGCGCTGTTGTTTTTCTGCGCAAACCGATTAATGTCGATGTGCTGCTGGCGCACATTCAACGCGCGCTCGCCACCTGACAACACCTGCACAACCGATCCCACGAGAACCATTAACGAAGAAAAATAAGGAACGTGGATGAACAACACATCGCTGCCTGCGCTCTGGCCTGCCCCCGAAAATTTAGCGGAAGGGCGGGCTTTTGTGCTTAAAGAAGACGTCATTTTTACCCCGCTGGGGCAGGAGGGGAGCCTCTGCTGGCTCAATGCCCGCCTGCCCACCTCCGGCGGATCGTTTATCATCGCCACCGGGGTGAGCGATGAAGAAGAGGCCAGCGCAACGCGCCTGCTGCGCAACGAGTTTGCCCTGCGGGAGTACCTGAGCGACGACTGGGCCATTCGCCCGGTGGCCAGCACGCAATACCACGGGCGCTTTGCACTGGTTTATGCTCCCTTTTCGTTTGTGCTGTTAACCCGGATCGTCGGCGCGCCGATGGCCTGTATCCAGAGCTTCCTCGATCTGGCGATCCGCATCAGCCTGCCTTTACGCCTGATGCATCTGCGCAACCTGGTGCATGGCGATATCAAGCCCGGCAATATTTTTATTCACGATGACAACCGCTGTCGGCTGGGGGGGCTTTGGCCTGTCGTCCGGCACCTCGGAAGAGCTTCAGCAATCCCGGCTGGCGGTGGTGGGCGGTACCCCCGCCTACATGTCGCCGGAGCACACCACCCGCACCCATCGCGCGGTGGATAACCGCAGCGATCTCTACAGCCTGGGGGTAGTGCTTTACGAGCTGCTCACCGGCAGCCTGCCGTTTGAGCTGGGCGGCGAGGATCAGGGCAAGTGGGCGCACTATCATATCGCCTCCGAGCCCCGCGCTCCGGGCGCAGTCTGTCCCGGCGTGCCCGCCATGCTGTCGACCATCGTCCTCAAGCTGCTGGCGAAAAAGCCGGAGAACCGCTACCAGACCGTTGATGGCCTGATTGCCGACCTGCGCCGCTGCCAGGCCACCCTCAGTGACGACGGGGAGATCGCTGCCTTTACCCCCGGCCTGCAGGATCGCTCCCCGGCCTTTCATCTCACCGACACCCTGTACACCGCCCATCCCCAGGCGGCGGAGCTGCTCCACGCCTTTGAGCGGGTCAATCGCGACGCTATCGCCGGATTCGTGGCGATTAGCGGCCCGTCGGGGATCGGCAAATCGTCACTGATCGCCTCGGGGCTGAAGGCCCTGCAAAACCGCAGCGTGCTGCTGGCGGTGGGCAAGGTGGACCAGTTTTCCCCCACGCTACCCTACGCGGCGTTGACCTCGGCGTTTCGTAACCTGACGCTGCATCTGCTGGGGCTGTCGGCGGAGGAGGTGGCCCAGTGGAAGATCCGCCTGTCCCGCGAGCTGGAGGGCTACGAAGCTCTGGCCGTCAGCCTGGTGCCGGAGCTGCGGCTGCTGCTCGATAACAAGCCGCGCTTCTCCAGCGACATCTTCTCTATCGACGCCCGGGCGCGCTTCAGCCATATGGTGCTGGCCCTGGTGAAGGCCTTCGCCAGCGCGGGCTACCCGCTGGTGCTGCTGCTGGACGATATCCACTGGATCGACCCCGCCAGCCTGCAAATCCTGGAGTATCTGCTGACCCACGCCAGCACCGTGCCGCTGCTGATGGTGGTGGCGCACCGGGATGCCTGCTCGCTGCCGGACAACACCCTGCATCATCAGCTGGCGAGCCTGCACCTGGCCTCGCGTAATACCACCGAGCTGCGCCCGGAGCCGCTGTCGGTGAAGGCCGTGTCGCGCTGGCTGGCGGATATCTTCCATACCCGCTCGGCCAGCACCCTCGATCTGGCCGGGCTGATCCATGAAAAAACCGGCGGCAACCCGCTGTTTGTCCATGAGTTTTTCCGCCGCATCGTCGATGACGGGCTGGTGACGCACAACAAGTACCAGGATAAATGGCATTACGATCTGCACGCCATCCGCACCCGGCACTACACCGAAAACGTGGTCACCCTGGTACTGCAGCAGCTGGAGGAGATGCCTGAAGAGACCCAGCTGCTGCTGGGCAGCATCGCCTGCCTCGGCGGCAGCGGCGAGCTGGAGATGGTGTGCCGGGTGGTGGCGATGTCGGTCGCGGAGATCCGCTATGCCCTGCACCCGGCGGTGACGGCGCAGCTGATCACGCTCAACGCCGGGAGCTATGCCTTTACCCACGACCGGGTTCAGGAGGCGGCCTTTGCCCTGCTGGATAACGCCGAGCGCAGCCGTCTGCACCTTACCACCGCCAGCCTGCTGGCGGAGTCGGCCCGTCAGGCGGCGGGCAACGAGATCCTGTTCCGCGCCGTGCATCACGTCACGGCGGCGCTGGACTGCATTCAGCCTGCGCCCCAGCGCCAGATGTTCCGTGAGCTGAGCCTGCTGGCGGCCCGCCGCGCCCGCCGGTCGGGGGATTACCTCTCGGCCCTGAGCTATATCCAGACCGCCCGCGCCCTGGGCAACGTCGGTGCGCTGCCGGAGAGCGCCAGCGACTTCACGCTCGACAGCGAGGAGGCCGGGTGCCAGTTTGCGCTGGGCAATCTCGACTGCACCCGCCGACTGTGCGACCGCATTCTCAACTCCCCTGGCGGGCTGGCGGAAAAAGCGCTGGCGGCGAACCTGCTGGCCGAAGTCTATATGCGCCAGTCCGACAACCGGCTGGCGCTGGAGGCGGCCCTGAGCTGGCTGGCGGTGTTTGGCATTCACGTCAGCCGCTACCCGGAGGCCGCCGAGTGCGACGAGGCCTGGCACAGCCTGTGCAACCGCGTCGGCGATAACCCGCAGGGCCATTTTGCCGGGCTGCCGCTGATGAACGACGGCGACACCGAGGCGGTGATGAACCTGCTCAACAGCGCCTGCGTGTTCGCCAGCTTTACCCGCTCGCGCCTGCATTTCATTCTGCTGTGCCGGATGATGCACCTGACCCTGGATCACGGCATTACCGGCGCGTCCGCCCCGGCGATGGCGTGGTTCGGGGTGTTGATTGGCCACCGCTACGCCGAGTATCGCCTCGGCTTTCAGTACGGCACCCTGGCGCGGGAGCTGGTCAACCGCCACGGCTACGACGCCTTTGAGGCCAAAACCCTGCTGCCGCTGGATCAGCTCAGCGTCTGGACCCAGCCGCTGGGCTACACCATCGAGTGCGCCAAGGCCTGCTTCACCTCTGCCGTCACCCACGGGGACATGACGGTGGCCTGCTTTGCCGCCTGTCATCAGGTGATCAACTTCCTTACCCGGGGCGATCACCTTGACGGGGTGCTGACCAGCATCGAGCGCGGCCTGGCCTTTGTGCGCAAAACCCATTACCAGGACGTGGAGGCGATCCTGCTGATGCAGCGCCACTACGTGGAACATCTGCGCACCCCGGTGAGCGGCCACTGGACCGCCAGCGAGGTGCTGCCGCACTCCCTGCTGCCCGCCGCCGCAGAGCAGGCCACGGAGCAGACCTCCACCATGCTGTTCTGGTTCTGGCTCTATCGCGGGATGGCCCACTTCGCCTGCGGCGAGTTCCCGCAGGCAGCAGAGAATCTCGAGCAGGCCGGGCAGTTCGCCTGGTCCGCGCCGGGCCATATTCATCTGCTGGATTACCATCTTTACAGCGCCCTGGCGCTCTCCCAGCAGCTGACCCCGGAGACCTTTTCCGCCGACCTGCGCCGCCAGATCCATCTGCACTACGACAAAATCGCCCTCTGGGCGCGGATCAACCCGGGCACCTTTGCCGATAAAGAGGCGCTGATCTACGCCGAGATCGTGCGCCTGGACGGCATGAACAGCATCGCCCTTGAGCAGTACGAGAAGGCGGTGCGCCTGTCGCGCGACGGCGGTTTTAACCCATTCAACGCCCTGGCCCACGAGCTGGCCGGACGCTTCGCCCATGCCTGCGGCTACACCACCGCCGCCGATGCCCATTTCCGCGGGGCGATGACCGCCTGGGGACGGGCCGGGGCACAGTCCAAAATACGCCAGCTGGAGCGGGATTTCCCTTACCTGCTGGCCCCCGGCCAGGCCAACGCCTGGGACACGGTGGCCTTTGCCCGTAACGAGGAGATCCGCGATCTGCAGAGCGTGATCAAGGCCTCGCGCGCCCTGTCGGAGGAGATCAACCTCGAGCGGCTGATCGAAACCCTGATGACCATCCTGCTGGAGCGGGCCGGCGCCCAGCGCGGCTTTTTGATCCGGGTGAATGACAATAACATCCCGGAGATCGAGGCCAGCGCCAGCACCACTACCGACGGGGTGCGGGTGCAGATCCGCAAAGAGGTGCCGATGGCCACCGACATGCCGCTGACGGTGCTGGCGGCGGTGATCCGCACCGGGCAGGAGATCCACACCGGCAAACCGGAGGAGTTCCACCCCTTCAGCCAGGACCCGTATCTGGTGACCTCCGGGGCGGCGGTGATGTGCGTCCCGATGTTCAAGCAGGCCCGGCTGGTGGGGGTGCTCTATCTGGAGAACCGCCTGATGCCGGAGGTCTTTACCGTGGAACACTCCCGGGTGGTGAGCCTGCTGGGGGCGCACGCCGCCATCTCGCTGGAGACCGCCCGGCTGTACGCCGAGCTGCTGGAAGAGAACCTCCAGCGCCGTCGGGTCGAGAAAGAACTGCGGGCCAGCCAGACCTCGCTGATGCTCGGGGAACAGATCAGCCACACCGGCAGCTGGCGCTGGGAGCTGCAGCAGGATCTGATGTTTATGTCGGAAGAGTACGCCCGCATTCTCGGCCTGCCGGAGAAACAGAAGATGATTTCGATGGCCGAGTTCCTCACCTTCGTGCATCAGGATGACTATCCGCGCATCAGCACCTGGTCACCGAGAGCGTCCGCAACGGCCTGACCATGCGCGCCGAGTTCCGCATTATCCGCGCCGACGGTGCCACCCGCACCATTCTGGGGATTGGCGATCCGGTGGGGGTGGGCAGTGAAGTGAACGAGTATTACGGCATCATCACCGACATCACCACCCAGCGGACGGCGGAAGACGCCATGCGCGTGGCCCAGGCGGAGCTGGCCCGCGTATCGCGCGCCACCACCGTCGGGCAGCTCACCTCGTCCATCGCCCATGAGATCAACCAGCCGCTGATGTCGATTGTCGCCAACGCCGGGGCCAGCCTGCGCTGGCTCAACCGCGATCCGGCCCGGCTGGATAAGGCCCGCCTCGGGCTGGAGGAGATTGTCTCCGAGGGCGAGCGGGCAGGGGAGATCATCCGCAGCCTGCAGTCCCTCACCCGCAAGCAGGATCCGGTCTTCGCCCGCATCGATCTGCACTATCTGGTGCGGCACATCATTACCCTGTCGCGCAGCCAGCTGGAGCAGCGGTGCATCAGCGTCAGCTATGCCCTGGCGGCGACGGACAGCTTTATCGTGGGGGACAGCGTGCAGATCCAGCAGGTGCTGCTGAACCTGGTGATGAACGCGATAGAGGCGATGGCCGAGGTGAAAGAGCGGCCCGGCACGCTGGAACTCTCCACCTCAAACCCGGAGGGCGGGGGGATCGCTTTTGAAATCGCCGACAGCGGCACCGGCATCGGACCGGGGCTGAGCGAGCGCATCTTTGATTCGTTCTACTCCACCAAAGCCCAGGGGATGGGAGTGGGGCTGACCATCAGCTACAGCATTATCGAGCGCCACCGGGGCAAGCTGACGGCCCGCAACCGCCAGCCACACGGCTCTGTGTTTGCTTTTACCCTGCCGCTGGCGGCGAGCGAGGCGTCACTCTGAGGGCAGGATTCAGGTCAGGCGCTCGGCGGCCCTGACCAGATCCGCCAGCGAGCGGGCCTGCATTTTGTCCATCACCCGACGGCGGTGGACTTTGACGGTGATTTCACTCACCCCGAGCTCGGCGGCGATCTGCTTGTTCAGCATCCCGCTGATCGCCAGCTGCAAAACCTGCTGCTCGCGCGGGGTGAGGGAGAGATGGCGCTGTTTCAGGGAGTACTGCTCCCGCAGGTGCGAGGCGTTATCTTCCGCCAGCTTCAGCGCCGCGCCAATCGAGTCGATCAGATCGTTCGACGCCACCGGTTTGGTGAGAAACTCATACGCGCCGCCCTTCATCGCCTTCACCGACATGGGAATAGTGCCGTGGCCGGTGAGGTAGATAATCGGGATTTCGCGCCCGCTGGCCTTCAGGGTATCCGCCACCTCAAACCCGCTGATGGTGGGCATCTGCATATCGAGGATCACGCAGGAGGGCACATCTTCAAAAGTGTGCTGCAGAAAAGATTCTGCCGAGGAGAAGTCGAGGGCGTTCAGCCCTGCGGATTCCAGCAGCCCAACCACGGACCGCCTGACAGCGTGATCATCATCAACGACGTAAACAATGTGTTCCATTAATAGCCCCAATGATTCAGCCTGACAGAGATGAGAGGATTTCGCCCAGCGTGAAAACCACCTCCGTACTGTTCAAGCGGTTATGGCGGCAGCTTTCGAACGCAACAACTCTAACACATTAATTATCATTATCATTTAACAATATGATAACTATATGAAAGCGATATGTGGTTTTTCAAAACCGCTTTTCACACTGGGTAAGCGTAGGCCAGGAATGGTTAAATTGTCGCCAATTGAGAAGGTCTATAGTAGCAGTTTATATTTTTCCAGCTCAGTCACTGTTTTCGGTAAACCCAACTGCAGCAGGCTTTGCAAAAATTGATCTGGCGTGAGGGGAGGATTACGCAGGTGCGAGCGCTGCATTCTTACCGCTTCAAGAACCAGCGCATGGTTCAGGTCGAAAAGGTCCGACAGAAACTCATCCGGATGAAGCGCTTCGACATCAAATTCAGCGAGGATTCCAGCCGGGAAATCGTCAAGATTGTAGGTCACAATCACTTCGGAATCCGAACGAATAGCCGCGGCAAGTACATGCCTGTCATCCTGATCAGGCAGACTAAGACCATCAATAATGCTCTCATAGCCTGATACGCAGGCGTCGCCGAAGGCTTTATTCATGAGCATTTCGGTGCGCTTCAGCTGGCCTGCCGTGATATCAGGGCGATTGATAAGCAGATTTCGCTGCCACTCATCATGTATTTGAATTGTCCATTTGGGTTGATATAAGCCCATCTTCCCAATATGCATGAGGAGATCCCGCAGCATTGATGGGTACAGTACGCAGGCATCAAGAACGACGGGATAAGGTGAGTGCGTCATCAGTAAAAGCCAAGCTCCTGACTTTGTTCCGCCAGCTCGCGAAGGGCTTGTATGCTTTCTGCATCACGCTGATCTTTGTACTTCATCAGGTCTGCGAAAAGAATGCGGCGATGACGGCCAGTTTTATGAAAAGGTAGCTTGCCTTCCTCGAGAAGTTTCACCATATGTGGGCGCGAAACGTTCAGGATATTGGCTGCCTCCTGCGTGGTTAATTCAGCATGCACGGGCACAACCTGCACGGCATTGCCCGCAGCCAGCTCACCCAGGATGCTCATCAGAAGCGTCAGTGAAGAGGTTGGCAGCTCTATTTGATGAGTGACATCCTGTGCATCCTGGATCGTAATTTTTTGCGTTTCCTGCTTTGTGGACAGAAACGTAGCAAGCTCCCTTTGTCCGCGTACAGCTGCCTCAATCTCCTTTGGAGCCGGTAACGTAAGGCTGTTCAGAAGTGAGTTTGTCATTTCAGTATTCCAGTTAGTGTCGAGTTTCATAGTTATGGTGAGTAAAAGTACACCATAGAGAACTGTAATCGAAACAAACGAAAAGCACAACAAACGAAATAAACGAAAAAGCCCCGCATTGCGGGGCTTGTGCTTTAGATATTATTCAGCGGGAAATCACTCCCCCACCAGCTCAATACGGTTCCCATCTGGATCCGCAATCACGGCTTCGTAATAGCCATCGCCGGTCATCCGTGGGGCGCCCAGGAGCGTGTTGTTTAACCGCGCCTGCTCCGCCATGCGATCCACATCTGCTTTGCTACCGACGTTCAGGGCGATATGCGCCCAGCCGACAAACTCCGCGTGCTGAGGAGAACCGGCCAGTTCCGGGACGGTCATTAGCTCGATGGTCGGTCCGTCGCTGAGGGTCATAAAGTGCGACGCAAACCCAGGGCGGTTTTTACTCAGGTAGCGTTCGTTGCGGCGTGCGCCAAATACGGTTTCCCAGAAGTGAACCTGGGCGTCCAGGTTGTGAGTCCAGAGTGCGACGTGTGCAATATTCATATCATCCCTCGCTGCGGGCGGGTTGGTTAGCGGTGACGGTCATGGACAGCGCGGCGACGACCAGCATCAGCAGCATAATGACCATAAACGCCTGGGTTAAGGAGGTGGCATGCGCCACATAGCCGATAATGGCGGGCCCGGCGAGCACGCCGAGATAGCCCAGAGTAGTGATGGCCGGGACGGCGACCGCCTGCGGCATGCGGGTCTGACGGCCAACGGCGGAGAACATCACCGGCACGATATTGGCGCAGCCGGCACCCACCAGCACGTAGCCCAGCAGCGACAGCTGCCACAGCGGCATAAAGGTCACCAGCGCAAAGCCGAGGGCGGCAACGATCGCGCCACCCACTACCGCGCGCAGGGCCCCGGTGCGGGCGATCAGTTTGTCGCCGGTTAAGCGGAAAATCGTCATCGCCACCGCAAAGCAGGTGAAGCCCAGCCCGCCCAGCGACTCCGGTACGCCGCGCACTTCGGTGAGGAACACCGCGCTCCAGTCCAGCACCGTCCCTTCGGCGAGGAACACTGCAAAGCAGATGGCACCAATCAGCAGCACCACACCGCGCGGCACGGCAAACGCCGGGCCGGAGGCAGGGTTAGCCCACGGCAGCAGCCCTTTCAGGCTGAAGGCCAGCATCAGAATAACGCTCAGGATAACGATCAGGCAGGCGACAAAGGCGCTGGCTCCGAGGGTCAGCAGCAGGGTCATTGCACCCGCGCCCGCGATGCCGCCGACGCTGTACATACCGTGAAAGCCGGACATCACTGGCTTAGGTGAATCGCGCTCGACGATGATCGCCTGGATGTTCATGGCGCAGTCCGTCACCCCCACGCCGACGCCGAACAGCAGCAGGATGGCAGCCAGCAGGCGCGGATCCGGAACGATCGCCAGCAGCGGAGTGGTGAGCAGCACGATCGCCATCGCGGTAACAATCACCCGACGGCAGCCGTAGCGGCTGGTCAGCATCCCGGTGAGCGGCATCGCAATTAACGCCCCCATCCCCAGGCACAGCAGCAGCGAGCCAAGCGTGGCCTCGTTAACGCCGGTATTGGCTTTGGCGTAAGGGACCAGCACCGCCCAGGTGGCGGTCACGTAGCCGGCAATAAAAAAGACGATCCGGGTGGCAAGCCGATGGACGGCTCCGGTGGTCTGAGGGGTCATTTCACATCCTTATAAGGTTTCAGTAACGGGGAGGCCGGTATTTTGCGCTGCACCTGCTCCCCGGGGCGCGAATTTGCGGTCACAGGCGCAAACAGAAAGCCGTCATGGGGGTTGGTGGCGGGTACCTGCTGACGGTAATCATCATAGTATTTCATCGTGACGCTCCGGTTTCGGGCCTGGTGGATTGACAGAGCGCGCCGTCATGCAACATTATGCGCATTGTTGCTCGATTCAAATCCAGAGAAGATAATTTATGCTCGATTATGCAGCTTTCCCGGAACAACGACAAGATCTGATCCGCCAGATCCTGCAGGAAAATGGCAGAGTGGTCTGCGCCGAACTGGCGACCCGGATGCAGGTGTCGGAACATACCATTCGCCGGGATTTACATGAACTTAGCAAAGAGGGGTTCTGTAAGAAGGTCTACGGCGGGGCGGTGCTGCAGCTGGCGGATGCCGGAAATTTCTACAGCCGCGAGCAAAAAAATCACGCAAAAAAAGTCACGATCGCGCAGAAAGCGGCAACCCTGATCAAAGCGGGGAGCTGCATTTTTATCGATACCGGCACCACCAACCTCGCGCTGGCGAAGGCCCTGCCGCCGGATCTGGCGCTCACCGTGGTGACCAACTCTCCGGCCATCGCCGCGGAGCTGCTGCGCCATCCCCTGTGCGAGGTGATCATCACCGGCGGCCAGATCCAGCGGACCTCTGGCGGCGCGGTGGGGGCCACGGCGGCGAGTCAGATCCAGGGGATTATTTTCGATCAGGCGTTTATCGGCGGCTGCGCGATGGATCCGGGGATGGGGCTGACCGGGTTCGACTTTGCCGACTGCGAGTTCAAGAAGGCGGTGATCGGCCAGAGCAGCCAGACCATTGTGGCGCTCACCACCGATAAAATCCCCGGCGTGGCGCGCTTTGTAGTGGCGAAAAGCAGCGATATCGACGTGCTGGTGGTGGAGGCGAGCCTGGATCAGGAGGCGATCGCAGCTTTTGCGGCGCAGGATGTGCAGGTTATCAACGTCTGATGGGGGTCGCCTGGAAAGCGCAAAATACCTAACATTAACAGCAAAATCTTAGCGGCACCCTTCGTAGAACAATCTACGTTAGTAAATATCTCAGTACTAAAAGCTGCATAAATTTTACTCCCTTTCTTCTTAACTCCCTGCGATTATCATGGTCTTAGTGATTTAACTTAAGGGAAGACGATGAACATACGTTATCCGGTACGGAAAGCCGATGGTCGGGAGTATAAGAACTATGACGAGTTGTTAACTGACACTCGAAAAAACGCCCATGGTTGGTGGTTACTTGGCGTAAATTGGTTCTGGCATGGTGGCATTCACATCGGAGCGTCATCTTCTCCGGCGTCGGTGCTGAGTCAGGATGCGCCGGAAAAGTCAGTGCCGCTCCAGTTTATGATGGACGGTGAGGTGGTGGCGTGGCGGCTTAACCGGGATTACGCGAAGACTGACTGTCGTCAGGAAAGGCCGTTGCGCGAGTCCGGGACCTTTGTGCTGGTCAGGTCAGTGTACAAGCCAGACGAGGAGGATGAATCCTCCTGGCTGACGCTGTATCAACTGTACATGCATATGGCCCCCCCTTTCAGAATACCCGCAACGCCCGCTATACCGGGTCACGCAGAAAGGCCACGGTGTGCGGATTCGTCGCCATTCCCGCCATGATCACAGTCGCGAGATTGTTCCGGATGTACTGGCAAATAAACAGGGTCATGCCAGAACACTGAAGCAGGGTGAAATACTGGCCGTACTGCAGCAAAAATCGTTTCTGCTGGAACGTCAGCCTGAGCCGTTTGCACTGGTGCAGCGCCTTGAAGCGGGAAAACCTTCGGGAACACTTTTCTGGGTCGCGATGCGCCCGGAATATCTGGAGCCTGACGGGGAATGTTACATATGTCTGCCTGACTGGATGCACAATGCGCTGAATCACGGCGTGTTTGATGATGTGGTGGTGCCGACCGTTCCGCTGAAAGTGACGGTGAAGGCAGGCGAACCGGTCGGATTCCTCGGTGCTGAGGATCTGGCAGATGAAGATAATTACCCGCAGGTTATTACCACGGAATACAAAACTCATATCGAGTTGCTGAGTCTTGATGAGCATATCTCTGATTTTGTGGCCAACGTGAAAGGCATCAAAACGGGCAAACAGTATATCAAGCTGAAGCTGAAACGGCCGCTGTTCCTACGAAATGGTGAGGGTGAAGACAGCACTTTTGAACAGATGAGCGCCATTACTCGTGCTGATGCCGGAAGAATCATCCCGCGCGATGCCACGTATCCGTTTACGGATAAAACCGGGGTAACGTACTTTCAGATCCGCCCACACAGCTGGATGCACCAGGATGATGTGGAGCAACTTAGTCAGCATGATTTAACGGCGTTAAACTTTCACTGTATTGAAGCGGAGCCCACCACAGATTTTACCCGCACGCTGGACGAAAGCTGGTTAATCAATGCTCTGAAAAGCTTCAACTCTCACTTTGATGGGGAGAAAGGGCCGCAAAGCTCACAGGCGAAAATGTTTTATGACAGCCTGATCCGCAGTGCTGAAAATCGGGATTTGAGTGGACGTTATACGGATAAATTACAGGATGCGCAGCTGTTTGGCGCACTGCATACCAACCAGATGAGCATTCCGGAATATGCGCGGCGTCTGATAGTGAAGCACGACAGCTATTGGCATAGTACCCGCGATGATACACGCTGGTCATCGGTCTTCAAGGACAGAGAAGAAAGTCCGATTGTTAAGAAGGTCAACGGGGGGATTTCTGGACGCTACACGCTGGATGGATAAAGTCCCGCCATTCGCCAGTCAGCGATCGGTATGGCATTTTCACCCACTTGAGTTTTTAGAGATGCTAAGAAATGCAGGCTTTCCTAAAACTCCAATCAATGGAGAGTTAACGTCTATTGAGTTTATTAATTTTTATAATGGAGATGAAATTGAAGAGTCTGATTATGAAGAGGCAGCAAAAAATCTAAATTGTGAAGTTGCAGCAATTAAGGCTGTAGCAAAAACTGAAACTGGTTCTTATGGCTCCTATTTTAAATTTCAGGAAGATGATGATTATGTACCTGCAATCTTATTTGAAAGGCATCATTTTCATAAATATACGGGTGGGAAATATGACCAATATGAAGATATATCAAACGCAGTTGCGGGTGGATATGGAGAAACATCAATACAATATAGAAAGTTAGTAAAGGCATATGGACTCGATAAAAAAGCAGCCTTAAAATCAGCATCATGGGGTAAATTCCAGATTCTGGCGTCAAACTATGCAGCAGCTGGTTATGCCAGTCCTGAGGATTTCGTCCTGGCCTTAAGTCAATCTGAGAAAAATCAACTAAAAGCATTTGTTCACTTTATTGAGGCTGATAATGTTCTGCTGCGATCGATTCGAAACAAGGATTGGCTTTCATTCGCCAAAAGGTACAATGGTCCGAGGCAGAAGGGATATGATTTAAAAATGGAGAAAAACTACAATGCGTCATTATAATCTTATGGCATTAATTGCAATGTTTCTGTGCGGCTCATCATTTGCGCATGATGTATATTTTTCATGTGACACAGTAAAAGGAAATATAAAATTAGATGAAGATAGAGGTGTGTTGCATTATTCATTAATTAAAGATGGTAAAAAAAAATTTGACTATGAGTCAAAAGGTGATGATTTTTCGGGATTTAAATACAATCATTACTCACGATTTCAAACTGATTACTTCAATGTGTCATTCATAAACTCGGAGTATAAATACACGATATTTAGTAACTATGAAGATGGGAATGAAAGCCGTGGAGTCATTGTTACGAGTCTGAATAGCAAAAAGGAATCAGTTTATGATTGTAAGCCCGTTGGGATTGATCGCCTGAGTGATTTGTCAGCAAAACTGACCTGTGATAAGGACTCATCACTTGGTTGTGAGTAGATTCCCTTTTAGATACGCATAATATAATTAGTGACATATTAGACAGGCAGCAGTGTTGAACACTGCTGCGGCCATCCACTGCTGCCAACGCTCAACTGTTTTTCTGGCATCTATCGCGTTGCGTTCAGGGCGGTCAAGTTTGGCGACAATCATTACATCACTATTTTCCAGGCGGCACCCCATGAAAGCCGCTTAACGCACCTCAAACACCACCGCCGTCCAGTTGACTCGGGTACAGGGCGGAAACTCGGGGCAGGGGTCGATATGGGTACAGGCTCCCGACCAGATAAAGGTGTCTTCATCAATCCGGTACCAGTGCGGATTGCCCTGCACCGCATCACCCACCACCGTCGCCTGCACGCTGATACGGCTCCCCTCAGGCAACTCGCGGGCCACAGGCGCAAACACGGACGGACTCTCTTTACGCGTATAGACACCCATCAGGGTCTTCACACTGGCGGAAACGGGAAGTTCGACGAACGGGCTCATGACAGGCCTCATAACAGTGCACTCTTTGTGATTAACGATATAAGTCGCTCTCTATCTCGCGATCACGATAAAGCGTGAAACTGTCAGGCTGTGTCATGCGAAAGGCTGAATGCGGCAGATTTCATCCCCGCTTGACCCACGACAAGGCAGCCTGGCCCGGCCTCTTTCTATAATCAGGCCCGTTTGTCTTTTCACTGGTGCTAACCATGGCGTATCAACTCAACCTGAACTGGCCGGAATTTTTAGAAAAATACTGGCAAAAGAAACCTGTCGTTTTAAAGAACGCCCTGCCCAATTTTATCGATCCTATCAGCCCGGATGAGCTGGCAGGGCTGGCGATGGAGCCGGAAGTGGACAGCCGCCTGGTCAGCCATAAAGAGGGTAAATGGCAGGCCAGCAACGGTCCGTTCGAGCACTTCGACGGCCTGGGCGAAACCGGCTGGTCGCTGCTGGCCCAGGCGGTCAACCACTGGCACGCACCGGCTGCCGAGCTGGTACGCCCGTTCCGCGTGCTGCCGGACTGGCGTCTGGACGATCTGATGATCTCCTTCTCCGTCCCGGGCGGCGGCGTTGGCCCGCATATCGACCAGTACGATGTGTTTATCATTCAGGGGATGGGCAGCCGTCGCTGGCGCGTGGGGGACAAGCTGCCGATGCGTCAGTTCTGTCCGCATCCGGCGCTGCTGCATGTCGATCCCTTTGAGCCGATCATCGACGAAGATCTGGCCCCGGGCGATATCCTGTACATCCCGCCGGGATTCCCGCACGACGGCTTCACCCACGAGACGGCGCTTAACTACTCGGTGGGCTTCCGCGGGCCAAACGGCCGGGATCTGATCAGCAGCTTTGCCGATTACGCCCTGGAGAACGATCTGGGTGGGGAGCACTACAGCGATCCGGATCTGACCTGCCGTGAACATCCGGGCCGTGTTGAGGAGTACGAACTCGAACGCCTGCGTAAGATGATGATCGAGATGATTAGCCAGCCGGACGATTTTAAGCAGTGGTTTGGCAGCTTTATCTCCACCCCGCGTCACGAGCTGGATATTGCGCCTGCCGAGCCGGAGTACACGCCGGAAGAGGTGCTCGACGCGCTGCAGGGCGGCGAAACCCTGACTCGCCTGAGCGGGCTGCGGGTGCTGAACATCGGCGGCAGCTTCTTTATCAACAGCGAACAGCTGGAGACGGTGGACGCGACGGCGGCGGATGCGCTGTGCCGCTACACCGAGCTGGGCCAGGCGGAGCTGGGCGCTGCCCTGCAAAACCCGGCGTTTGTGGAAGAGCTGACCGGGCTGATTAACCAGGGATATTGGTTCTTCGACGAGTAATCGCACAGGCGGCGCGGGGCACAAGCCCCACGCCGCCATCTTTACGCCGCGAGGATATGACAGGCTTTCCAGTAATCAAGAAGGCGCTCGTCATCGCTTTCGCGCTCGGCTTTACTTTTCATGGCCCGTGCCAGATTTTCTCTCGACACCTCCTGGCCTTTTTGCACAACATCTAAAACCGCTTCACCAAGAGCCAGGGATATTTCGGTACGATTGGCTTCTACCATATATGCCTCCATGTTGAGTGCGTGATGGTAATTATGCGGCATAATAACGGGCCTGGAATATTTATCAGTTCATTCTTATATATTTAAACCCTCTAACGCGCAGCGGGAATAATGTTTCGAAATGCTAATGGGACGGAAAATAGCGTAATTATGGTCTACAGTTAGTTTCGTGTCACAACCCGTAGAAACCTGTTGAGGAGAATTAATTATGGTAAACAAGAGTGAAATCAAGGAACATACTCCGGTTGTTGCAAGCTGCGGTCACCATGTCGGCACGGTTGACCATCTTGATGGCGAACGTATTAAGCTGGCAAAAAACGACTCTGAGTCCGGCGGTAAACACCATTATATCCCGCTGGAATGGGTCGATAAAATTGAAGGCAATAAAGTGGTGCTGAATAAGAATCACGAAGAGACTTTCGCCAGCTGGCAAGAAGCTTGATTAACAGCAGTGCCTTAAAATAATATTTAAACGCTGGCGTCATGCCAGCGTTTAAATATGTATTAAGCGAGGCGGAATATACCTGCATTGCCGCCGCGTTAAAGGAGTGATACTGTTTTATTTTTGATAGCTTCCTCCAGGCGCAGGCATGTCCAACACAACGCTCAATAATCCGACCGCTGCAACGAAAAAAACCTTTTCCGTGGCAGACTTTAAGGTATTTGGCGAGCGCTACGGTATCGACTACCGCTTCCCGCTGCTGACGGATACCTGTGCCAGCACCAGCCCCGTTTTGCACGGCGATGTCGAAGAGATGATCCTCCCGTCCGGCATCTCCTTAACCCATTCCGACGTGCGCGTTCTGCAACCCTATGAAACCACCTCCCGCCACAGCAGCCCGCTGTATGTGCTGGTGGTGCTGGAAGGCTGTGTGACCCTGACCCTCAGCGGTGAGGTATACGCGGTGCACCCCGGCATGGCTTTTAGCGCCAGGCTCAGCGAACAGCAGGCGATGTCTGCCCGTCATGATGCCAATATCGCCCTCAAAACCCTCTCTTTTGGCGTTTACCCCGACGATGCCCGTCGCGAAAGCCTGCTCGCCTCTCTGCTGGAGCAGTGGGAGAAGCTCAACGCCCCCACCTTTGTCTGGCAGGTGCCGGATTTTGTGCTGGCCGGCATTCAGCATGCCCGGCAGCGCGAGCGCAGCAGCCTGTCGCGCCAGCTGCTGCTGGAAGGGGTAATGTATCAGCTCCTGGGCCACGGCCTGCACCTGCGGGAGCAGCAGGGCACGGCGCTGCCGGGCACCTCCGGCGGCGAGCACGCCCGGCTGGAGCAGATCCGTCATCTGCTGGCACAGGCCCCCGAGCAGGACTACACCCTCGCCCAACTGGCGGCCCGGGCGGCGATGAGCCCCAGCAGCCTGCGGAGTAAGTTCCGCCAGGCCTACGGCTGCACCGTCTTCGACTATCTGCGCGACTGCCGTCTGGCTCAGGCGCGGCGCTATCTGCTGGAAGGCCACAGCGTGCAGCAGGCGGCGTGGATGTCGGGCTATCAGCACGCTACCAACTTTGCCACCGCGTTTCGTCGCCGCTACGGCGTCTGCCCTGGCGCGGTGCGCAGCGACCGTTAATCCGCTTTTCCCCGATCGCCAACGCCGTTTGTGCGGTTTGGCATTGCGCATACGCACTCTGGCGGCGCGCATAGCTATCTTCGAAATGAAAAAGGTAATAATTCTTATTAACAATTAGAAATGCCTTTGGAGATTTTCATGTTCGCTAAAACGCGGCTGGCACTGCTGGTGGGATGGGTTACCGGGAGCGTCGCGCTCCCCCCTGATGGCGCAGGAGACGCCGAAAACCGAAACCGTGGTGGTCACCTCACAGATGCAGAGCGGGGCCACCAAGCTGGCGACCCCGGATATCGAGACCCCGCAGGCGGTGTCGATCGTGACCCGCGAGCAGTTTGAAGAGCAGGGTGCCACCAGCGTGCGTCAGGCGGTGAGCTACACCCCGGGCGTCTACAGCAACCAGATCGGCGCCTCGAACCGCTTCGACTACATCGTGCTGCGCGGCTTCTCCGACGGTAGCCTGGACAACGTCTACCTCGACGGCCTGAAGATGATGGGCGACACCAACTCCCACAGCTCGCTGGTGGTTGATCCCTGGTTCCTGGAAAATATCGAAGTGGTGCGCGGCCCGGCCTCGGTGCTGTACGGTCGTTCCTCACCGGGCGGGATCGTAGCGCTCACCTCGCGCAAACCTTCGTTCGATCCGGGCGGCGAGATCAAGCTGTTCGCCGGGAATAACGATCAGCGTGGAGCGATGTTTGACGTCACCGGCGCGCTGGATGATAACGACCGCGTGGCGGCGCGCCTGAGCGGCATGACCCGCTACGCCGACTCCCAGTTCGATCCGCTGAAGGAGGAGCGTTACGCCCTGATGCCGAGCCTGACCTGGCGCATCACCGATAACACCCGCCTCGATCTGATGGCCTATCTGCACCGCGACCCTGAGGGCGGCAGCCACTCCGGTCTGCCGTACGACGGCACCGTGGTTCCGCACGATGGCAAGATGATCTCCAACACCTTCTTCGAAGGCGAGGACGATTACGACAAGTACGATCGCCGCGAGAACATGGTCGGCTACAACATCGAGCATATGTTTGACAGCGGCTGGTCGGTGCGCCAGAAGCTGCGCTATCTGCATACCAAAGTGGAGCTGAATCAGGTCTATGCCGCCGGCTGGCTGAACGAAACCGAGCTTAACCGCGGCTACTCCGGCTCGGACGAGAAGATGGATGCCATCACCCTCGATAACCAGATCGACGGCAGCTTCGATACCTGGGCGGTGAACCACCGGGTGCTGATTGGCCTCGATTATCAGGATCGCAGCAACAATACCACCGGCTACTACGGCGGCTTCCCGCCGATCGACGCTTTCCACCCGGTGTACGGCGCGAAGCCGGACTACATCACCATGTACAGCCAGGAGAAGCACAAGCTGCGCCAGACCGGATACTACCTGCAGGATCAGCTCTCGCTGGACCGCTGGCGTCTGACCCTGGGCGGGCGCTACGATCAGGTGAGCGTCTCGAATATCGACAAGCTCAACGATACCCGCAGCGATCTGGACAAAAACAACTTCAGCAGCCGTGCGGCGCTGCTGTACCTGTTTGATAACGGCATCGCGCCGTACATCAGCTACTCCACCGCCTTTACGCCGACCAGCTTTGCCGATGCCAACGGCGATCTGCTGGATCCGATGGAAGGCAAGCAGTGGGAAGCGGGCGTGAAGTTTGAGCCGGAAGGGATGAACAGCCAGTTCAGCGCCTCGGTGTTCCGCATCAACCAGAAAAATATCGCCACCAAAGAGGAGCCGACCGATCCGTACCGCTCTATCGGTGAAATCGAATCCGAAGGGGTGGAGCTGGAAGCGGTAGGGCAGCTGACCGACAGCCTGCGTCTGCAGGCGGCCTATACCTATACCGACATCCGCTACAAGAAGAGCAGCCCGGAGGAAGAGGGCAAGCGGGCGGTCTATGCGCCACGTAATATGGCCAGCGGCTGGCTCAGCTATGACGTTAAAACCGGGCCGCTCGATGGCCTGACGGTGGGATCCGGCGTGCGTTACGTCAACGGCGTGACCAGCGATCGCATGAACACCCACACGCTGCCATCGTATACGCTGGTGGATCTGGCAGTAGGCTATGATCTGTCGAAGGTCGGGCTGACCGGCGTGAGCGCCCAGCTGAACGTCAACAACCTGACGGACGAAAGCTACGTGGCGGCCTGTAACTCGCTCTCATACTGCTACTTTGGTGCCGAGCGCAGTATCGTCGGCAGCGTGTCGTGGAAGTTCTGATGTAAGTGTTTTCTCCCTCTCCCTCTGGGAGAGGGTCGGGGTGAGGGCATCAGGCCGCACCATCGTCAACATCGCCCGGTGGCGCTACGCTTACCGGGCCTACGGTTTTCTCCCTCTCCCTGTGGGAGAGGGTCGGGGTGAGGGCATCAGGCCGCACCATCGCAACATCGCCCGGTGGCGCTACGCTTACCGGGCCTACGGTTTTCTCCCCTCTCCCTGTGGGAGAGGGTCGGGGTGAGGGCATCAGGCCGCACCATCGTCAACATCGCCCGGTGGCGCTACGCTTACCGGGCCTACGGTTTTCTCCCTCTCCCTGTAGGAGAGGGCCGGGGTGAGGGCATCAGGCCGCACCATCGTCAACATCGCCCGGTGGCGCTACGCTTACCGGGCCTACGGTTTTCTCCCTCTCCCTGTGGGAGAGGGCCTGGGTGAGGGCATCAGGCCGCACCATGCCGCACTACGCCTCCATCGCAATATGAATCGCCTCGCCCATCTTCTTCAACGCCTCGCGGTTCTTCTCGTTCGGCGGTAACGCCACGTTGATCCGCAGGCAGTTGCGATACTTCCCCGATGCTGAAAACAACGATCCCGCCGCGGCCTGGATCTTCAGGCGGCTCAGCTGCTTGCTGACGCACACCATATCCACCTGTTCCGGCAGCTCCACCCACAGCAGGAAACTGCCCTGCGGGCGCGTGACGCAAATCTCTGCCGGGAAATACTGCCGCACCCAGCAGGTGTAGCGCTCCATATTCTGCTGATAAATCTGGCGCATGCGGCGCACGTGGCGATGGTAGTGCCCGTCGCGGATAAAGGCCGCCACCGCCATCTGGGTGCCCGGCACGTTAAACCCGCCCGCGGCATATTTCATGTGCATCACCCGGTCGTAATACCGTCCCGGCACAATCCAGCCGACGCGCAGCCCGGGGGCCACGGTTTTGGTAAAGGAGCTGCACAGCAGCACACGGCCGTCGATATCAAAGGAGTGGATGGTGCGCGGGCGCGGGTACTCCGCCGCCAGCTCGCCGTAAATATCATCCTCCACGATGACGATATCGTGGCGCTGGGCCAGGGCCAGCACCTGACGTTTGCGCGCCTCCGGCATGATAAATCCGAGCGGGTTATTGCAGTTGGGCACCAGGATCACCGCTTTGATCGGCCACTGCTCCAGGGCCAGCTCAAGCGCTTCAATGCTGATCCCGGTTTCCGGATCGGTGGGGATCTCGATCGCCTTGATGTTAAATCCGCGCAGCATCTGCATGGTGCCGTGGAAAGACGGCGACTCCACCGCCACGATATCTCCCGGCTGGCACACCGACAGCAGCGCCAGCGACAGCGCCCCATGACAGCCGTTGGTGATCACAATCTCGTTCGCCGCCACCGTCGAGCCGCCGTCCAGCAGCAGGCGGGCGATCTGCTCGCGCAGCTCCTGCCTGCCTTCCAGCACGTCATAGCTCAGCATCTCACCGGGGTGGTGCTGGGCAATGCGGCTCATCTCGCGCCACAGCGGCTTCAGGCTTGGCTGGTTCAGATCCGGCGAGCCGCCGCCAAAGGAGATCATCTCCTTATCGGCGCGGGCATCGAGAAGCATCATCACCTCATCCCACTGGGTCACCTCTACCGGCCGCTGCACCGGGCGGGTCATCGCTGGCACAGGCGGCTGCGCTTTGCGCGAGGAGACGAAGTAGCCGGAGCGCGGCTGGGGGGTGATCAGCTGTAAGTTTTCGAGGATCTGATAGGCCTGCTGTATGGTGCTGATGCTGACGCCGTGCTCCTGGCTCAGCGCGCGCACCGAGGGTAAACGCTCCCCGCTGCGATACAGCCCTTGTTCAATGCGTTGTGCCAGGAGATTGGCCAGATGTTGGTAGCGCGTCATGCTGTATCCTCGGTTGTCACCATACAGATCTAAAAACCAGTACAGATTGCCGCGTAAAACGGCATTCAGATACTGTTTTAGCGGATCTGTATGTTAAACAAAAGTTGTTTTTGAATCTGTATTGCAGGTCCCGATTTCCGTGATGATAACCCCACTGACACGATGAGGAGCGCATCATGGAATTTTACGAAAACCGGGCCAAACGGCCCTTTGCGGTGTTTATCTGGATGGGGCGGGCAGTGAAAAAGTGGTATCGCATTAACCGCACGCGCCGCATTCTGAGCCAGATGAGCGATGAGCAGCTCAAGGATGTCGGGTTGTCACGGTTTGATGTGTAGAGGATTGCCCGGTGGCGCTACGCTTACCGGGCCTACAGGGGCACGAATCGTAGGCCGGGTAAGGCGCAGCCGCCACCCGGCATAATGGCCTCACTCTACGGTGGATTTCCCGGTGTTCTCCGCAATGCGGCGCAGATATTCGTTATTTTTAAACGCCACCATGATCAATTCGAACATCACGCGGGTGCCGATCAGGCTGAACAGCATGCCGAAGAAGCCGGCAATAAGATGCTCGGTAAACATCGAGTAGATCCCGCCGATCAGGATAAACAGCATGGCGATCCAGTAGAAGAAGACCAGCACGCGCGGCGTTAACAGATAGTCGAATCCCAGTAGTGATTTCATTTTTCTTGTCCTTAGAAGTGTCATTTTGCGCGTTGATTATAAATGTAGTCAGGGTAATTCATACCTTTATCACTATCTGAAAACAGCCTTTTATGATGCAAAATCAGGGGGTTGCTATTTAAGAAGATTGCAGGTCTGGATCTTCGGCCGCGTCAGCAGCGCAACGGCCTCGTCGTAGCTGCGCACGTTGTTATACCCCATCACCAGCCCGTAGCGTTTGACCGACCCGCTGTACCACGCCGACAGGGCATTGACCTGCAGCTGCTGCTGTTGCCAGCAGTGGGCGATCTCCTGGTCGCAGCTGCCGTTGGTTAAAAAGGCCACGATATGCATCCCGCCGTCGTTCTGCTCGGTGAAGAACCGATCCCCGTAGACCTCGTGCAGGGCGGCAATCATCCAGTCGCGCCGCTGCTGATAGAGGGCGCGCATCTTTTTCAGATGGCGGAAGAAGTGGCCATCGTTGAGAAAGGCGGCGAGGATCTTCTGCGTCAGCACCGGCTGGCCGCTGGCGAGCAGATCGGCGCAGTCGTTAAAGGCCGACACCGTGCTGGCGGGCATCACCACGTAGCCGAGGCGCAGGGACGGCATCACGGTTTTGCTGAAGGTGCCCATGTAGATCACCCGATCCTGACGATCGAGGCTTTTCAACGACGGCAGCACCTTGCGGGTGTAGTGAAACTCGCCGTCATAGTCGTCCTCGATGATCCACGCCTCGTTCTGCCCGGCCCAGTCGAGCAGCTGCTGTCTGCGCGGCAGCGACAGCGTGACCGCCAGCGGGCTCTGGTGCGACGGAGTCACGATGGCAAACCGGGCGTCGGCGTGGTGGCGCAGCAGGTAATCGGTGTCGATGCCGGAACGATCCACCGGCACGGTGTGCAGGCGCGGTACGATCCGCCGGAGCAGCTGCTGGCCCATAAAATAGCCCGGATCTTCAAACACCACCTTGTCGTTGCGGCTGGCGAGGGTGTCGAGGATCAGCCGCAGGCTGCCGCTGTAGCCGCTGGTGATCAGCACCTGCTCCGGCGTGCAGGACAAGCCGCGCGAGATGTTGAGGTAGCTGGCGATCGCCTGGCGCAGGGGCCCCCAGCCCATCACCGGCGGGTTGAGCATCTCCTCCTGACGCATGGCGCGTACCGCCTGGCCCGCCAGCAGCAGCCATTTCTTATACGGGAAACTGTCCAGCGCCGGGACGCCGGGGCGCAAAAAGCCTGCCCGTTCCCGCTGGCTGACCAGCGATTCCGGCAGCTGGCCCGTCAGCGGGTCATCGGGCGGCGGAGGCGTAACGGGGAGAGTTAAATCCGGGTTGACCCGCGTGCCGCGCGCGCCCTGGCTCACCAGATAGCCTTCGCCGATGAGAATGGCGTAGGCGGTTTCGACGGTTTTACGCGCCACCTTCAGCTCTTCCGCCAGCACGCGAATGGCAGGCACCTTATCGCCAGGCTTGAGGATGCCGCGGGTGATGTTGTCCCGATAGCGGGTGTAGATGTCGTGATAGCCCGGCTTCATGTCCTACCTCATTTCGCGCTTTTTGTATCTTTTTACTATGTCATGAACGGCGTAGATTTGCCCTATCGCATTTCATATGCCGCACATCAAGAGGAAAGACAATGAGCACTCGCGTTAACCACCATAAAGCCACACCTGCCCTCGCTAAAGCGCTGTCCGACCTGAGCATGGCGGTGAGCCAGACCTCCATCGACCCGGCGCTGAAGCACCTGATCGACATCCGCGTCTCCCAGCTCAACGGCTGTACCTTCTGTCTGGATATGCACTCGAAAGAGGCAAAAATCGCCGGGGAGCGCGAGCTGCGCCTGTATCATCTGACCGCATGGCGCGAGTCACCGCTGTTCAGCGCCCGTGAAAAAGCGGCGCTGGCCTTCACCGAAGCGCTGACCCAGATCGGCCCGCACGGCGTCAGCGACGTGCTGTACCGCAGCGTGGCGGAACACTATTCGGAGATTGAGATTTCCGAGCTGAACTTTGCGATCGTGGCGATTAACGCCTGGAACCGTTTAGGGATCACCTCCCGTATGGAACCCGGCGCGCTGGATGGCGCCTACGGCCTGAACAAAGCTAACCTCGAGTAAGACCGCGCTCGCGGATCATCGCCACCAGCGCCCGCAGCCCGGGCGGGACGTGGCGATGGCCGGGGTAGTAAAGGCGCAGCCCGGCAAAGGGCTGCGACCACTCATCCAGCACGCTCACCAGCTCCCCGCTTTCCAGCTCCTGCTGGATATAGAGTTCCGGTAAAAATCCCACCCCCAACCCGGCTTTGACTGCCCGGATCGAAGCAAACAGATCCGAGGTGGCAAAACGCGGCGGCACCGCCAGGGCGATCTGCTCCCCGCGTCGCGCCAGCTCCCAGCGATAGATCCCCCCCGTGGGCCATCCGCATGCCGATCCCCTGGTGATGCAGCAGATCGTCCGGGGTTTGCGGGGTGCCGTAGCGGGCAAAATAGTCCGGCGTGGCGGTGACCAGCTGACGAATATCCGGCGTGAGCGGCACGGCGATCATGTCCTGCGGCACTGACTCCGCGAGGCGCACCCCGGCGTCGTACCCCTCCGCCACGATATCGATCATCCGCGCTTCGCTCACCGCCTCGACGCGCATTTTCGGGTAGCGGATCATGTAGTCGATCAGCAGCGCATCCAGGAACAGCGTGCCGACGTTGTTCGGAACGTTCAGGCGCAGAGTGCCGGCAGGCTCGTCGGTGTCGCTGTGGATCTCTTCATCTGCCTGACGAATTTCCTGTAACGCCGGGCCGATCCGCGCCACATAGCGCTGCCCGGCGTCGGTGAGCCCCACGCTGCGGGTGGTGCGGTTAAACAGCCGCGTTTGCAGACGGCTCTCCAGCCCGGCAACGGCGTTGCTCACGGCGGTGGCCGACATCCCCAGCTCCTGGGCGGCGGCGCGAAAGCTGCCGCGACGCACCACGGCCATCACTACTTCCAGCTCGGTCAGTCCTGAACGGTGCATAGATTATCCTGAAAATCGAAACAACCTTTGCAGCATAGCGTGGATTATCGCAACGGAGAAGGCGTGCCAGACTGTCTCCATCCACTCTGAGGAGGTTGTTATGCATCACATCGAACAGATCTATATCAACGGTGAATTTGTCACCCCACATGGCAGCGAGCGTTTTGATCTCTATAACCCGGCGACGGCCCGGGTAATAGGCCAGGTACGTCTGGCCGACGCGGTGGATGCCGAACGCGCGATTGCTGCCGCGCAAGCCGCTTTTCCGGGGTGGTCACAAACCACGAAGCAGGAACGTATTGCCGCGCTGCAGCGGATGCAGGCTGCGGTGGCGGCCCGTCACGACGATCTGCTGGCGGCGGTGATCGAGGAGTACGGCGCGCCCGCGTCGCGCTCGGCGTGGATGGCAAGCTATCCGGCGGAAGCGATCGGCCAGGCCATCGCGGCGCTGGAGGCGTTTGAATTTGTGCTCACTGCCGGGGCGGCACGGGTAGAGATGACCCCGCTGGGGGTTGCCGGGCTGATCACTCCATGGAACAGCGATGCGGGCTTTATCTGCGGCAAACTGGCGGCAGCGCTGGCCGCGGGCTGCACGGCGGTGATCAAGCCCAGCGAGATGAGCGCCCTGCAAACGCAGATCGTGACCGAGGCGTTACACGCCGCCGACCTGCCGCCGGGGGTGTTCAACATCGTCACCGGGCGCGGCGACACGGTGGGGGAGACCATCAGCCGTCACCCTCATGTTGCGAAAATCTCGTTTACCGGCTCAACGCAGACCGGCAAAGCGATCCTGCGCAACGCGGCGGAGAACTTTACCCGCGTCACCCTGGAGCTGGGCGGCAAATCCCCGACGATCGTTCTCGACGATGCCGATATCAAACAGGCCGTTCCGCTGGCGGTGCAGGCCGGGCTGATGAACAGCGGACAGGCGTGCGTGGCCGGGACGCGCATCCTGGTGCCGCAGTCGCGGAAAGCGGAATTCGAGCAGGCGCTGGCCCAAGCCATCGCGGCGGTGAAGTCCGGCGATCCGCGGGATAACGCCACCGAAGTCGGCCCGATGGTGAGCGAGAAACAGTGGCAGCGGGTGCAGGGGTATATCCAGCGAGGGCTGACAGAGGGAGCACGCCTGCTGGCTGGCGGAGAAGGGCGGCCGGAAGGCACCCGGGACGGCTGGTTTGTCCGCCCGACGCTGTTTACCGACGTGCATAATCAGATGGCTATCGCCCGGGAGGAGATCTTTGGCCCGGTGCTGTGCGTGATCGCCTACCGCGACGAGGCCGAAGCCATCGCCATTGCTAACGATACCGACTACGGCCTGAGCGCGCTGGTGCTGGGTGGTGATGCGGAACGGGCGCGGCGCGTGGCAGAGCAGATCCAGTCCGGTCGCGTGCTGGTCAACACCCTGACCCATGAGCCCAAAGCCCCTTTTGGCGGATTCAAACACTCCGGCGTGGGGCGCGAGATGGGCGTATGGGGGATAAGCGCGTTTATGGAGCCTAAGTCGATCCTCGGCTAAAACACCGCCCGGCGGCGCAGGCTTGCCGGGCCTACGGTTCGGGCCTTTCCAGGCCGGGTAAGCGCAGCGCCACCCGGCAACCCAGGCTTACTCGACAAAAAGCTTTTCAATGGATTTTGTGGGATAAAAAAGAGCATCGGCGTTGCTACCCGTCAAAGGAATAAAGCCGAGCTTCAGATAAAAATCTTTCGCCCTATCGTTGAGTGCATCCACAAACATGCCGTGAATACCCACAGCCTGAGATGCCAGCCAGACCACTTTCATGGCATGGGTCACCAGCATTATCCCCCAGCCCTGACCTTGCAGATCCTGGTGTACCGCAAGGCGCCCGAGTGTGACGCTGGGCACATTGACATACGGTACTTTGCGCTGCTGCGTTTTTGAGGGCAGGGTCTCTTTCTCAAAGCAACTTCCGGATAACGTATAGTAGCCCAGCACTTTTGGCGTGGGATCGTCAGTAACGAGAAGATAAGCGCGTAACAGACGACCACCGTGCTGGCGCGCAAGATGCTCACACAGAAAACGGTTGAGGGTGTCTTCCCCGCAGTTGAAGCCTGTTAAATCATAGTGAGTCTCTTGCGAAAACATCCTTATCGTCAGATTAGCCACGCCTTACTCCATGTTTTGCAGACGTCTTGCTGCGCGTTTCAGCCTGTCATCAGGCTCTGGCGGGTTGTCGAGTGCATCCATAACGCGATCCCATGAATCCTCATTAAGGATCAACCGGCGATGTTGCTCAATCACTTCGGCAGCGCGTTCAGAGGCACTGTTAACCATAAACTGGGTGATTGTCTGGTTCGTCATCGCCGCAGCTTCTTCGATCAGATTTTTGTCTTCGTCAGTTAACCTGAGGTCGATGCGCTGTTTTTTCAGGGCTGGCATTTTTACTCCGGGGTATCTTTTGTACGGATAATTTCCGTACGATGACTATAAAGTGGGCTGAGGCATTTTTCAATCCTGACGCGTTATTTCGCTCCTCACCGAAGCATCACGTTTTCCTTTCCTTCATCCTCTCCTTAACCTCACAACGGAGAGATCCTCATGATTGCAGTCCTGTTTGAAGCCGAAGCGCAACCCGCGCATCAGGCGCGTTACCTGCAGCTGGCCGCCGAGCTAAAACCGCTGCTGGCGGATATCGACGGCTTTATCGATATCGAACGTTTTCAGAGCCTGACCCACGACGGCAAAATCCTCTCCCTCTCCTGGTGGCGGGACGAAGAGGCTATCCGAAGCTGGAAGCAAAACGTCTTTCACCAGGCCGCACAGGCCGAAGGGCGGGCGGCGATCTTTGCCTGCTACCGCATTCGCGTGGCCCAGGTGGTGCGGGAATACGCCTCAGAAACCGGAGGGCATGCCGATGTATGACGTCCATGTGATTTTCAACGACGCGCCCGGGGAGCTGGCGCGCTTTGGTCAACTGCTGGGGCAGCATGGCGTGGGGCTGGAGGGGGGGCGGCGTCTTTGGCGTAGAGGCGCATTTTCTGGTGGAGGAGGGCGAAAAAGCCCGGCGCGTGCTGCTCGACGGCGGTTTTAACGTACAGGCGGTGCGCAAGCCGCTGATCCGCAAGCTGAAGCAGGAACGTCCCGGCGAGCTGGGGGAGATTGCCGCCGCGCTGGCAGCGCAGGGAGTGTCCATCCTGATCCAGTACAGCGATCATGCGAACCATCTTATTCTGCTGACGGATAATGATAAGCTGGCCGCAGAGATCACCGGGCCGTGGGTTGCAAATGCTAAAGACCAGTTTACCTCCTGATAACAGCGCCGCGCTGGAGCTGGCCGTTGCTGCGGTTGCCGCGGCGATGGCCGACCCGTCACGGGTGAAAATGCTCTGTGCCCTGATGGACGGGCGGGCATGGACCGCTACCGAACTCAGCGCCGTGGCGGATGTAGCCCCCTCTACCGCCAGCGGGCATCTCACCCGACTGCTGGAGGGGCGGCTGATAAGCTGTCTTTCTCAGGGGCGGCATCGCTATTATCGCCTGGCGGGGCACGAGGTCGCCGAGCTGGTGGAGCAGATGATGGGGCTGTCGTGGGGGCGCATTACGCCGCCGCAGACCACGGCACCGGAATCGATGCGTCACGCCCGCACCTGCTACGATCATCTGGCAGGTACGGTCTCGGTGCAGATGTATGACTTTATGCAGGCGGCGGGCTGGCTGGTGGCGGATGGATCGGCTCTCACCCTGAGCGGGCGCGAGGCGTTTCTGTCCCTGGGGATCGTATTGAATGCCAGTACGCGGCGTAAAGCCTGCTGTGCCTGTCTGGACTGGAGCGAGCGCCGGTTCCATCTGGGCGGTGAGGCGGGGGCGGCGCTGCTGGTTCACATGGAAACCAAAGGCTGGATCCAGCGGGTAGCGGGGTTTCGCGAGGTGAGTGTGACCGCGTCAGGTCAGCGTGCCATCGATCGGCATTTCAGCCGCTGAGGAAACGCCCGGCGGCGCACGCTTGCCGGGCCTACAAAAACACCACCCGGCATCAGCGCGCACAATAAAATGCATCATTCCTGCGGTTATCTATTCATACAAATTATATACAGCACACCTCTCATTTCTTATCTAAATATACGAATCGTGAGAATTGTCTCATGTCAAAATTTATTATTATTGCGCTTGCCAAAATTAGCACGACATGAAAAATTAGCCTGTGCTGTTGCCAGTTCACTATTCGAATGCTTACATGATGTAATTTATTAACAGGGAAGGGATATATTGTGTCTAAAATAAAAAGCTACGCCGAAAGCATATTGTTCCAGAGTGTTATTTCATTATCGAATACGACCTGTACACCCGGTGGTCTTGCCTGTCTGTCAGAGAATTATATTTCACGGCTCGGCCATAACGATGTTCCCGTTACACTGCGGAAAGCGCTTAAAGACGTTAAGGCCCTTTTGGCCGCAATGATCGAGGAAAACCCATGCAATACAAGTGATTATGAGAGCATGGCGAGTAAGCATCAGTGTTTGTTGACCCGGATTACAGAGCTGTATACCGACGTGGTGGCCTGGAATGCGGTTGAGCAGTACATCTCGGCGTCACAGTTTCTTCTATTTTCCGAAGCTAAAAATGGAATTCAACATCCTTCGCATAACGTGATCAATTAACTTTTTCGCATTAATAAATAAAGAGCCGCCTGTATCAGTATGCGGCTCTTTTTTATTCGGCAGCTATCTCGCTGTTATTACACAACACCGTTGCTCTGAAATAGCTATTTTGTGAAGGAAAGCACGAATTGCTGCGAAGCGCTTAAGACTATTCCTATAATCATCGGGAAAAGTGTTAATTGAAAATTATCACATTCTCAAGGATTATGACTGAGTCCACAGTGATGATAAGGATATAGACGATGATTATTGCATTAACATCCTGTAGATATTTTCAGCAGGGCTTTTCCATGCTGGTCGAACAATTAATGACCGATGCGCCATCTTTTCAACGGGTGCTTTACCTCGATGATATAAAAAACGCGACAAAGGACGATCTGGCCCGCACCAAAGCCATTGTGGTGGATTATGGTGAGTCTGATATCAACGTTCTGAATGCCCTGCTGGAGGTCAAAAACCGTTACGAGCAGAGCTATTTTATTTTTATTACCCGGGATGTGTGCTACGAAAGCACGATTGAAAATATTCTCATCAATACTATCGCGGATTACACCATCGACTGTAAAAGCGCCGTACGCCAGTTACGCGCATGCCTTGCCCATTTTGCGCGGGAGGATCAGCCGGTCACTATTTTTAAAAATGTTCGTTGGCATCAACTTGAAAAACAACAGCCTTTAACCCGAATGGAGACCATGCTGCTGCCCTATATCGTGTCAGGGAAAAAGAATAAAGAGATTACGCGCTACCTGGACGTGACCGGAAAAACCGTCAGCCATCATCGGCGCAATATTTATCGCAAGTTTGCCGTCACCAGTCTGACCGGGTTGTATAAAAAATTTGATGAACGTGTTTGATGCCGAAAGGGATCTGTATGGAACGAATGATTACTGCACAAAAAAGTCTGGAAAAAGCGCTGTTGATCCTGTGTGAGCCTGCCGATAGCGAGGAGAAGCAGCTGCGGATTTACCATGAATGTCTGTGCAACATTACGCAGCATAGCTTCCCGCAGCTTTTACGCATGGATTATTTCAATCTGTTAAGGCTGGCCAACGTGCCGTTCAATAACCTCGGCAGGATGTCGCCAGCGGGCCCCGATATTAGCCTGGGGATCAACAGCCTGCTACCGATGGCCATGCTTCTCCTCTATAAACGTCTGACCGAATGGATCTCCATTGAAACCTATCTCCGCAGGCAGAGACGTATTTGCAGCTAAGTAACAGGCCTCGCCACGCTTTCGCAATTCCTGCTCTTAACACCTCCGTTTCTTGATACTTACCCTGATAACTATTATCTTCTCAGCGTGTGAAGCGAGGTTCCCCCATGCGTGAAGAAGATCTGTTCTGCCGCCGGCCGATGGGCATGCGGATGGCAATGATTGTGCGTCAGTGGCGCGCGGTGATTGACGACGCCATTCTCGAGACCGGGTTAACCCAGTCGAGCTGGACGGTGATGATGCAGCTGAAACAGTTGGGGGATAACGTCTCGGTAAGCGAACTGGCGGAGGTGCAGGGCATTGAACTGCCGCCGCTGATGCGCACCCTTTCACAGCTGGAAAAGCAGGGCTATCTGCTGCGCACCACATCGCCTTACGACAAGCGCATCCGGCTGCTGACGCTCACACCCCAAGGGAACGCGGTGCTGAAAACGCTGACCCGGGTAATCGAAACGTTCCAGGAACGGGTATCGCAGAATATTGCCCCGGAGCATCTCGAGATTTTCAGCGCCACACTCAATCAAATCGCCTGCAATTTGCGGACAATCCGCGAAGAAGATAACAAGACCGAATAATCATGACGCCTGAACAAAAGTTTGCCCGCTGGGTAAGGGTGAGTATTGCCTCTTTCCTGCTGATGTTTGTCTATTTTATTGTCGCGGATATCTGGATCCCGCTGACGCCGGACGCTACGGTAATGCGCGTGGTCACGCCGGTGTCGGCACGCGTCTCCGGCTATGTGGCGGCGGTGCATGTCCACAATAACAGCCAGGTGAAGAAGGGCGATCTGCTGTTTGAGCTCGACCCGACGCCGTTCCGCAATAAGGTCGAGGCCGCAGAGATCGCCCTGCAGCAGGCGCGTCTCGCCAACCAGCAGCTGGATGCGCAGATCGTGGCGGCCCAGGCCAGCCTGAAAACCGCCCAGCTCACCGCCCGCAACGACAAAGTGACCTTTGAGCGTTATCAGAAACTCAGCACCCTGCAGAACGTCTCGCAGGCGGATCTGGATAAGGTCCGCACCACCTGGCAGAGCAGTGAACAGTCGGTGGCGAATCTACAGGCCAGCATCCATCAGCTGGGCATTGAGCGCGGCGAGCGCGATGAACAGCATAACGTGACGCTGCAAAAATACCGCAACGCGCTGGACGAGGCTCAACTCAATCTCGGCTGGACGAAGATCTACGCCGAGGCCGACGGTACGGTCAGCAACGTCCAGCTGAGCCCCGGCTTTTATGCCGCCTCAGGCTCAGCGGCGCTGGCGCTAGTGAACAACCAGAGCGATATCGTCGCCGATTTCCGCGAGAAGAGCCTGCGCCATACCCACCAGGACACCGACGCCGCGGTGGTGTTTGACGCCTTCCCGGGCCGCGTGTTCCGCGCCCACGTCACCAGCAGCGATGCCGGTATTTTAGCGGGACAGGAGGCGGTCAACGGCCAGCTGTCGGAGCCGGAGACCTCCAACCGCTGGGTGCGTGACGCGCAGCGCATGCGTATCCACGTGGCGCTGGACGAGGCCCTGCCGAAGCATCTGCCGACCGGGGCGCGCGCCACCGTGCAGCTCTATAACAGCGAAGGTCCGTTTGCCCGCTTCTTCTCCGGGATGCAGATCCACCTCGTCAGCCTGCTGCACTATGTCTATTAACACCCTGGCGCGGGTCTTTACCCCGCACGGCAATATCGTCTACACCGCCAACGACTTTCGCCAGACGTTGCGCATCGTCTTTGCCGGGATGATTGCCCTCAGCGTGTCGAGCTTTTACAACACCAGCTACGGCGTCTTCTTCGTGATCTATCCGATCATGCTCCTGTCGCTGGTGCCGGTGTTTAACCGCCACGTCGCCAAACAGTTCGTGTTCAGCTCTGCGCTGAACTGTATCGAAATGGTGTTCATTATCGGCTATCTGGCGCAGTGGCCGGCGATCATGACCCTGGTGGTGTTTGGCCTCTACGTGATGCGTTTTCGCTTTATGAGCCAGGGGCCGCTGTTTCTGTTTGGCTCGATGGGGGTGGTGTGCCAGAGCACCATGCTCAACTTTATGAGCTACCCGACCACCAACTGGCACACGCTGCTGTTCTCCAACCTCGAAGCCAGCGTGATGGCGGTGTGCCTGAGCGCGCTGATGCACTTCCTGCTGCCGGATGTCGAACCGCGCACGCCGCCGCCGCGGCTGGAGAAAGATGCCGCCCGGGTGCGCCATGAGTCGCTGCTCTCCGGTACCGTGGCGACCATGATTTTTGTGGTGTTCCAGGTAAGCGATCTTAGCGACTCCCTGTCGGCGCTGATGGCGGGGGTGCTGATCCTCTTCCCGATGCACTACCGCGGGGCGGTGATGAGCTCCCTGTGGCGCGTGGTCGGAGTGGTGCTCGGCTGCCTCTACATTCTGGTGGTGCAGCTGGTGCTGTACGATCACAGTAGTCACATGCTGCTGATGATGCCGCTGATCGGCCTCGGGCTGGCGTTTGGCGCGCGGCTGCACGTGATGGAGAAGGTGGGGGCCGGGGTCGGTTTTGCCAGCATTACCACCATCGGGATCATGTTCGGCCAGAACATGCACCCGGACGGCGACCTGGTGTTCAGCGATCTCTACCGCATCGTCTCGGTGACGGTAGCGCTGGTGGCGACCCTGACCATGGTGTTCCTTATGCACCTGATCCTGAACTGCTTTGCCCCGACGCGCTACGTGATCCGCAATCCGTAATCCTGTTAGCGAGTGAGCAGAGGCAGCACCTCGGGCAGCTGCGACAGCAGGAACAGGATCAGCCCGATGGTGCCGCCCACCAGGGTGCCGTTGACGCGGATAAACTGCAGGTCCTTGCCGATGTTCAGCTCAATCTGCCGGGACATATCTTTGGCATCCCAGCCTTTGACCGTGTCGCTGATATGGCGGGTGAGGAAGCGGGCAAAATCCGGTGCCACGCGGTGCGCCGCCTGCTCCAGATGTTCGTTCAGGGAGGCGCGCAGGTTGGTATCTGCCACCAGGGTTTCACCAAACCACAGTCCGGCGTTGGCGAGGCGCTGCTTCACGCGGGAGTCGTCGCTCTGCATGTCGGCCTTAAGCCACTGGCGCAGATCGGCCCACATCTCCCCCAGATAGCGGTTAAAGGCCTCGTCGTTCTTGAGATACTCTTTGATGTTTTCGGCTTTGGCGGCGGTTTCAGGATCGTTTTTCAGATTCTCCACCAGCTTCAGCACCGCGCGATCGAAGGCCTGGCGGATCTGGTGGGTGCGGTCGTGGCTGACGTCATCCAGAATGGCATTCACCGCATTCGACACCAGCTCGGCGCTCTGATCCCCCAGCCACTCGGTGGGTAAAATCATCGCCTTGCGCGGGTGCTCGGTCTTCAGCCAGTGGACGATTTGCGCGGCGATAAAGTCGCGGGTACTGTCGCGCTGCAGGAGCGTAATCAGGCGATTAATCACCGCATCCAGCAGCACCTGATGACGGTTGTTTTTGGTCATGCTCTCCAGCATGGCGGCGCTGGTTTCGCTGAAATCGACCTTATCCAGCGCCTTATGCACCGCCCGCTTGAGCATGCGCTGAATGCGCCCATCGTCGGTCAGCTCAAGGAAGCCGCTCATCACCTGCATAATATGCTGCCCGACGCGCTGGGCGTTGTCCGGCTGGCTGAACCAGTTGCCGATAAGCAACGCCGGTTCGTATTTGCGGATGAGCGCCACCAGCGACTGGGTATCGAGGAATTTCTCCTGCACAAACTGGCCAAGATTGTCGCCAATCCGGTCTTTATTGCGTGGGATAATCGCCGTATGGCGCGAGATAAAGGGGATCGGCACCCGGCGGAACAGGGCCACCACGGCAAACCAGTCAGCCAGCGCGCCGACCATCGCCGCTTCGGCAATGGCTTTCACCCCCCCGCACCCAGAAGGTCTGCGGCAGGAAGAGGGTGGCGATAAAGGTCGCGGCGGCAATCAGCAGCAGCGACAGCGCCAGCAGCTTGGCGCGTTTGAGTTCAGCGAGTTTTTCCATAGGGTTAAGGATAGAGGGAGAAAAGGCGAAGGGGCAAGGGAGCAGGCATTTTCCCCGGTGGCGCTGCGCTTACCGGGGCTACGATGTGTGTTTTCCAGTTTTGTAGGCCTGATAAGCGCAGCGCCATCAGGCGTTTTCTGAGTTCAGAGTGAGGTGAAAAATCGCCACAGGATCCCTGCACCAAACACCATCAGCACCACTCCCGCCACGCGCTCAATTTTCCAGATGTTGTTGCTGAGCCGCCGTTGGACGGTGGGCAGGGCAATAAACGACACCACCGCCAGATCCCACACCAGCACTACCGTGACCATCCAGATCCCGCTGACCGACTGCTGCAGCAGGGTGACGTTCGGGCCGAGCAGCGCTGTCATCAGCGCCAGATAAAAAAGCGCGTTTTTCGGATTCAGCACCGCCGATCCCAGCCCGAGCAGGAGTTGCCTGGACCAGGAGGGGCGCTCCGGCTCCGGGTTATCCAGTGCCAGCGTGCGGGCGCGGCTTTGCGCCAGCTGCCAGCCGATCCACAGCAGATACAGCGCGCCCAGCAGCTCGATAACATTGAACAACAGCGTGAACTGACGCAGCGCGCTCCAGCCCAGTATCACCAGCAGGATATAGAGCCCGTTGCCCAAGGCGATCCCCACGCACAGCCCGGCGCTGCCGCGCAGGCGATGGCGGGCGGCGAAGCCCAACAGCAAAAAGAAATCCGGGCCGGGGCTGAGCAGGGCAACAAAATGTGCCAGCGCGAGGGCCAAAAAAGCGGGCGGAAAGAGAGGGGTAAGCAGTTCCATAGTGACCTCATCAGCAAAACTGAGGTCAGGCTACAGTGAGGCGAGCGCTAATTATTGTCAGATATTGATCGTCCGGTGGCGTACTGGCGCGGCGTGGCGGCTGTGTAGCTGACAAAGGTTTTATGGAAGTGGCTCTGATCGGCAAAGCCGCTCTGGTAGCTGACGTCGGCAATGTCATCTCCGGCGCGCAGGCGCGCTTTGGCGAACTCTATCCGGGAAATGTTCAGGAAAGTGCCGGGCGTCAGGCCCGTATCCTGCTTAAAGGTTCTGATAAGCGTCTCTTTGCGCAGCGAGAAGCGCCGGGCTAAGACGTCCAGAGACGGCGGCGTTTGCAGGCTGTGGCGAAGTGCCTGCTGAAGCGCAAGGCTGGTGGGACGCAGGGGAACGGGCGACGTTGGCTCAGCGGCAATCAGGAAGAGAAGCGCGTCGATGGCCGTCGCCGAGAGTGTCTCAACGACCGTCAGATACTGGCGGAACAGTACCTCATTGCGGATCACCTGCATGGCGGGCTGAAGGTCGGTCTCCAGATACAGCATATGGTAGCTGCGCGACTGCCCTGCGACCGGATTACAGCTGTGCGGCAGATGCGCGGGGATGACGATCAGATCGCCAGGATAAAGGGTGAACGGCTCGCCGTTGCAGGTGCAGCAGGTTTGCCCCTCGAGGATGGCACCAATGGAAAGCTGCCCGTGGCTGTGACGCTTATAGGCCTGGGTGCTTTGCCAGGTGCTGCGCAGCTCAACGCCGGGCTGGCGGCGGAAGGTCTGATTGACGTGGCGCGTGTGGGTCATAGTGGTTACCGGAAAGGTTTAGGTGTTTATAGCATGAGCGGAGAAGGGTGTCGCCTGTGATAATTTGGGGAGAGGTCGTTATGTGATAAGAATAATGGTACATATAATACCGCAACTGCATCACAGTAATATCTGGGAAAATTATTAAAGGAATAAACTATGCACGTCAGCTCGGCTATTAAATGGTTACATCGGCTCACCACCGTCCTGTTGCTTATTATCGTTGCAGGCTATTTTTCTTATGAATACTTCATGAAGAGCCGAAGCGACGATCGTTTAGTGATGAAAAAGGAGATTTCAGATAAGGTGACGCTTTACGTCACGCAGTATGGGGGCGGGGCAACCGTACCTGATATTTATCGCTATTACCTGGATGATAAAAATCAGACGATAGAGCAGCTAAGAAAAAGCGAGCCTTTTCTCGTTTCAGATAATGGCCTTGCCATAATTAACGGCTACGGTAATACCATCAATGTTAAGTTATCAGGGCGTATCTATTCTTTCAGTAATCTGACGATGTTCTACGCTCAGGAAAATCTGGTTATCCCGGTGATTAATCTTACTGCCACAGGAGTACATTAACCTGTATACCTAACTTTACCTGCAAGCTCAGCCATTTTGACTACCCTTAATACCCAACGCGGTAAAAAAGGAGGCAACAATGGCCTATAAGACAGTGAATCCTGCCAACAACAAACTCATCAAAGAATATCCTTCTCATACCGATGCTGATGTCGAGGCGGCGCTGAACACCGCCGATGCGCTCTACCACTCCGACTGGTCGAAGGGCAGCATGGATAAACGCCTGGCGGTGCTGCATAAGCTGGCGGATCTGATTGATTCCCGTACCGAAGAGCTGGCGAAAATTGCCAGCGTGGAGATGGGTAAACTCATTGCCCAGAGCCGCGGCGAGGTGAAACTCTGCGCGCAGATCGCCCGCTATTACGCGGATAACGCCAAACAATTCCTCGCCCCGGTGAAGTACCCGTCTGAGATGGGCGAGGCGTGGGTGGAGCACCATCCGATCGGCGTGGTGATGGCCGTGGAGCCGTGGAACTTCCCTTACTACCAGCTGATGCGCGTGCTGGCCCCGAACCTGGCGGCAGGTAACCCGGTGATTGCCAAACATGCCAGCATCGTGCCGCACTGTGCGGAGACCTTCGCCCATCTGGTGCGCGAAGCCGGTGCCCCGGACGGAGCCTGGACTAACCTGTTTATCTCTTCCGATCAGGTGGCAAATATCATCGCCGACGATCGCGTGCAGGGTGCTGCGCTGACCGGGTCCGAGAAGGCCGGTAGCGTGGTGGCTGCCCAGGCGGCGAAGCACATCAAGAAATCGACCCTCGAACTGGGCGGCAACGACGTGTTCGTGGTGCTGGACGATGCGGACCTTGAGAAGGCGGTGAAGATCGGCGTCAACGCGCGTCTCGCCAATGCCGGACAGGTCTGTACCGCCGCCAAGCGCTTTATCGTGCATGAGAAGGTGGCCGGGCAGTTCCTGGAGAAATACACCGAGGCATTCCGCGCGATTAAAATCGGCGATCCGCTGGACGAAAGCACCCGGCTTGGGCCGCTCTCCTCAAAAGAGGCGCTGGAGACCCTGACGAAACAGGTAGATGAGGCGGTGAAGAACGGCGCGACGCTGCATTACGGCGGCAAACCGGTCCAGCGCGAAGGTAGCTTCTTTGAGCCGACCATTCTGACCAACATCAGCCGCGATAACCCCGCGTATTTCGAAGAGTTCTTCGGCCCGGTGGCGCAGATCTATGTGGTGAAAAACGATGATGAGGCGGTGAAGCTTGCCAACGACTCGCACTACGGTCTGGGCGGCGCGGTGTTCAGTAAAGATATCGAACGCGCTAAAAAGATGGCTTCGAAAATCGAAACCGGGATGGTGTGGATCAACTGGCTTACCGATACCGCGCCGGAGCTGCCGTTTGGCGGCGTGAAACGTTCCGGTTACGGGCGCGAGCTGTCGGATCTGGGGATTAAAGAGTTTGTGAACCAGAAGCTGGTGGTTATTCGCCGCTAGGTATTTCTCCCCTCACCCTGACCCTCTCCCCAAAGGGGAGAGGGAACAAACCCACGGATTTGTAGGCCGGGTAAGCGCAGCGCCACCCGGCAGTTTTTTGGGTTAGAAGCTCACGCCGCCGCCAACATAGGCGCCGTCAATCAGAGTGTGGTTTGGACGGCCGTCTTTGCCATCAACGCTCACGTGGCGGTAACCCACTTTCAGCGTAACCGGTTTGATTGGGGTCCAGCTTACGCCGCCGTTAGCTTCAACGTAGTTTTTAACGCTGTTGTTCAGGCCATCCGGAGCCACGTAACCTTCACCGAACACGTTAATGCTGTCCGTCAGCGCAACGTTCACACCGCCGCCAACCGGGAATGCCACGCCGTTATCGCCTTTTTTCGGGCCGATGTAGATCGCTTTCGCACCTGCATTCAGCATCACCGGGCCCACTTCAAAGTTGTAGCCTGCGCCAACGCCACCGGTCTGGGTACCGTCGTCGGTATTTTTGAGCCAGTTTCCTTCGGTATATAAACCGGAGGAGGATTTACCCATTTCCACATTCAGGTTGGTGAAGTTCTTACCCTGTTCAATGCTGCCGCCCATAGCCAGTGCGGAGCCCGATACAGCAGTCAGAGCGGAAAGGAGAAGGATATTAAGCTTTTTCATGTTTTATGCCTCGTCATCAAATTAATCTGAAGGCACCTTAACAAGCGAAGTTTATGACTGCAAATGTGATGGGGGTCGAGGTTTTATGCTGATTGTGTAAATTTATTACGGGATTATTGTTGCGCAATGGTGACTTTACTGCAGGGTCAATGATTGATTTTATCGTGTTTAAGATCGATTTAGTTTATTCCCTAAACGGAGCGTGAATAACGCAGAAATAATAGCCAGTGACGAATTAAGGGTGACTATTATCATTACGCAAGACGTTTTCAGTTTTACAGTTTATAACCTTTATTTACATTGATTCATCGCCTGAAGCGCCCAAAAAAGCACTCCCCATCGTTGTAAACAGGGAGTGCCGGGATTATTTCTTCAGGCCAGCGAAACCCGCGCGGATCTCGTCTTCCGGCAAATCAATCCCGATCAACACCATCACGCTGTGCGGCGCTTCCTCGCCCCACGGGCGATCCCAGTCGGCGCTGTAGAGGCGCTGCACGCCCTGGAACAGCAGGCGGTTTGGTTCGCCATCGATCCACAGCATCCCTTTATAGCGCAGCAGTTTGTCGGCAAAGGAGAGCAGCAGGTTCTCCATTACGCGGGAGACCTCGCTGATATCCACCGGGTAATCCAGCTCGACCACGATAGAGGAGACGTCGTTCTGCTTGTCGGCCATAAAGTGGAAGCGCGGCCTGGAGGTTACCTTCTCTTCGAGCATAAAGCCGTTGGTGTTGAACAGGTACGCCAGGTCGATATCACCATGGGTGACGGTATAGATCGGCGCGCGGGCGTTGATGCGCGTCAGGCGCTCGCGCAATTTTTCGCTCTCTCCCGCCACGTCGGTTTTGGTCAGCAGGATGCGGTCGGCATAGCCCACCTGCGACTGGGCGATGGTGAACTGGTTCATCTGCTCGTCGGCGTGGACCGCGTCTACCAGGGCGATCACGCCGTCCAGCAGGTAGCGCTGGCAGAGGATCTCGTGGGAGAAGAAGGTCTGAATAATCGGGCCGGGGTCGGCCATGCCGGTGCACTCAATCACCAGCCGGTCGAAGTCGATCTCGCCGCGATCGCGGCTGTCGAGCAGGTCGAGCAGGGCGTCTTCGAGTTCATTCGAGCGGGTGCAGCAGATGCAGCCGTTGGTCAGGGTTTTGATCTGGGTGGCGCGATCGCCAATCAGCTGGTCATCAACGGAGACTTCCCCGAACTCGTTTTCGATGACCGCGATTTTGAAGCCGTGTTGTTCGTTGAGGATGTGGCGCAGCAGGGTAGTTTTGCCCGCGCCAAGAAAGCCGGTGAGCAGGGTAACGGCAATCGGTGTCATGGTCTCTCCTTTAGCAGCAGCGTACGCCGCCTTCTCCTCCTCCGCCGTAGCGCGCTTCCTGACGCTCGCGGAAGAATTCGTTGTAGGTCATGTACGGCTTATCCGGATGGTTGGTCTTCATATGTTCAACGTAGTTGTCATAGTCCGGGATGCCAATCAGCATTTTTGCCGCCTGACCGAGGTATTTTTTAGCTTCGCCTAAGTTACCAAACATAACGCATCCTGATAAGGAAAAGCCCGGTGGCGCTGCGCTTACCGGGCCTACGAGTACATTGTAGGGCGGGTAAGCGTAGCGCCACCCGCCGTTTTTTTAATGGTGTGAAGAGGTCTTCACGCCGCCTTCCGGTACCGGCACATACGGGGTCTCTTTATCCGTACGACCGTCGGCGTCACGCACCTTCATCCAGGTTTTGATGCCGTAGAAGATGATGCTGTAAACCACCACCAGGAACAGAATGCTCAGACCTGCGTTGGTGTAGTTGTTCACCACGATATGGTTCATGTTGGCAACCTGCTGCGCGGTCAGCTCACCGCCGCCTGCGGCAATCTTCTCTTTGTACTGGTTAGCCATAAAGAAGAAGCCTTCCAGCTGCGGGTTGGTGCTGAACAGTTTCAGACCCAGCGCCCAAGTGGTGCAGAGCAGCAGCCACAGGGCAGGGACCACGGTCACCCAGATGTATTTGGTGCGCTTCATCTTCACCAGCACCACGGTGCCGAGCACCAGGGCCACGGCTGCCAGCATCTGGTTAGAGATCCCGAACAGCGGCCACAGGCTCTTCACGCCGCCCAGTGGGTCGACAACGCCCTGATACAGCAGGTAGCCCCACAGACCGACGCAGCCCGCCGTACCCAGAATCCCGGCGACCAGCGAGTCGGTTTTCTTCAGGAACGGCACGAAGTTACCCAGCAGATCCTGCAGCATAAAGCGGCCTGCGCGGGTACCGGCGTCCAGCGCGGTCAGGATGAACAGCGCTTCGAACAGAATACCGAAGTGGTACCAGAAGCCCATGTCCGCCCACGGCAGCACTTTGTGGAACACGTGGGCGATACCTACCGCCAGCGTTGGTGCGCCACCGGCACGGTTCAGCACCGACGGTTCCCCGATGTCTTTCGCGGTCTGCATGATCTGCTCAGGCGAGATCACAAAGCCCCAGGAGCTGACGGTTGCCGCCGCGTGGGCGCTCACGTCTTTCAGCTGCGCCATGATCAGCGCCGCATTGTCACCGCTCATCTCATGCAGGTTCGGCATGGTGATGCCCAGACCCGCAGGCGGGGTGTTCATCGCGAAGTAGAGACCCGGCTCGATGATGGACGCCGCCACCAGGGCCATGATCGCCACAAAGGACTCCATCAGCATCGCGCCGTAGCCGATCAGACGGGCGTCGTTTTCGTTCGCCAGCAGCTTCGGCGTGGTGCCGGAAGCAATCAGGGCATGGAAGCCAGAGACCGCGCCACAGGCAATAGTGATAAACAGGAACGGGAACAGGGCGCCTTTCCACAGTGGACCGGTACCGTCGATGTACTGGGTCACCGCAGGCATTTTCAGCTCTGGGTTGATGATCACGATGCCGATCGCCAGACCGACGATCACGCCGATTTTCAGGAAGGTCGCCAGGTAGTCACGCGGCGCCAGAATCAGCCATACCGGCAGCAGGGCAGAGACAAAGGCATAGCCAACCAGCACGAAGGTGATGGTGGTGTCTTTGAAGGTCAGCGCCGGGCCCCAGTACGGGTCGTGCGCAATCACGCCGCCGAAGTAAATGGAGGCCACCAGCAGCACGATACCGATCACCGACACTTCACCCACGCGGCCCGGACGCAGGAATCGCATGTAGATCCCCATGAACAGCGCAATCGGCACGGTGGAGCAGACGGTAAACACACCCCACGGGCTTTCGGCCAGGGCTTTCACCACGATCAGGGCCAGCACCGCCAGGATGATGATCATAATCAGGAAGCAGCCAAACAGGGCGATGGTCCCCGGCACGCGGCCCATCTCTTCTTTGATCATCTCACCGAGAGACGCGCCGTTACGGCGGGAAGAGATAAACAGCACCATAAAGTCCTGCACCGCACCCGCCAGCACCACGCCGGCCAGCAGCCACAGGGTACCCGGCAGGTAGCCCATCTGCGCGGCCAGCACCGGGCCGACCAGCGGGCCAGCGCCGGCGATGGCGGCAAAGTGGTGGCCAAACAGCACGTAGCGGTTGGTTGGCACGTAATTCAGGCCGTCATTGTTGATGACCGCCGGAGTGGCACGCGTCGGGTCAAGCTTCATGACCTTCTGCGCGATATAGAGACTGTAGTAGCGGTACGCCACCAGATAGACCGACACCGAGGCCACGACGATCCACAGGGCGCTGATGTGCTCGCCGCGGCGCAGGGCAACCACGGCAAGGCAACAGGCACCGAGGATCCCGAGCAGCAGCCAGGGAACGTGCTTAAGTAGTTTTTTAATGTCCATAATAAAACCTGGTTTTTTAGATGAAAAAAGGGTCAGGGTTCGCTGTGAGAGATGTTGAGTAATGCTGAGGCGATCTTGCCAGAGCCTTGCGCGTGTAAAGGAAGGTAAATCGGTGAGTGGTTATATGGCGGGATGAGCGGTCAAAGGCGAGGGCGAGTGGTTCAGGCTCGCCGTCAGTGGGGAAAATAGTGTGAAGGGGATCACGCCGTCAGGCGCGGATCACTCCGCGGTGGCCAGATAGCTTTCTAAGGTGCCGACAAACTTCTGCTTAAGCCAGGCCGGTTCCAGCACCTGAATATTGGGCAGCCAGTAGAAGAGCAGCGGCAGGATCTGGTTCTCATGCGCGGCATGGCAGCGCAGGGTGATGCCCTTTTTATCCTCAGCCAGAATTTCCTGGTCGGGCAGCAGATCGCGACGCTTAAAATAGTGCGCAATGCGGGTGGGAATAAACACGTCCACTTCGAACGTCTCTTCGCTGACCCAGGGATCGGGGTTTTTTGCCAGCAGGTCGAGGGTGTCATTATCTGGCGTGAAGGTCTCGCTACGAATATCCAGCCACTGGATCAGGCTTAAAGAAAACGATTTCAAACGCTTTTCTTCGGTGGCTTGTAAATACCATATGTTCTTTTTGTTAATTACTTTATAGGGGTTAATCTTTCGCGACTTTCCTTTATACAGGATCTGGCAAACCTGCTGGCCCTTAATCGCCTTTTCAAAGTCCGCTAACAGGGCGTGAATATCTTTGGGCCCGGTTCGCTCGGCATCGTTGCCGAGGATCATAATATGGTTTTCCTCGACCCGCGTCTCCAGTTTGTCCCAGAATTCGCGGCCCGTTTCCGGGAAAAAGTCATCCACATTCAGAAAGTTAGCAATAGCGTGATGCAGCCCTGGGCCAGCATGAATAAGCTTGTACTGCCCGTCTCCGCAGCGCTCCACAATGGGCGAAAGTGCATTCAGATCGCGATAGACCGTGCGCTCAGTGATATTAAATTTATGCATCAATGCCTGGCGGTTAACCACGCCGTGTAAATGAAGCTCCAGCAGAATATCAACCAACCTTTCAGCCGAGCGACTCCTGGTCGGAATTGTCATATTAGCTTTCCCGTTATTTTAGCCATTGCTGTGAATTATGCCGGCGCGGCTGACAAAATATGTCAGTGCAAAATTCGGCATGAAAATTTGTCTTAGGTTATAACGGCAAAATTTGGGATAAACATTAGGGGTTTTTACAACGGAGGGTTAAAAGCGCGGCGTAGATCGGATCCGCCGGGGTAATTTCCCCGGCGCGAGGATGAATTATCGTTCGAGTTCGGAATCGGCAAGCGGCGCCGGCAGAGGGTTTTCCGTCGGGATGTTGAGCCAGTCGGACTTGCCGTAAAAGACGGCGTTGATCTGCGTGTGGTAAAGCAGGTGGGTACGAAAACGCTGGAATAACTTTTTATCGGGAGCGAAATCCGCCTGCCAGAACTGGTTCAGTGGCCCCTGCCAGGTTAATCCTTCGATGTCGTACAGCGCTTTGCCCATCACCTTGAGCGGCTTGTTGTGGATCAGCGCCGACAGGCCCGCGGTGCTGTTGACGGTGATCACTCCCCGGGTGTGGGTCAGCAGGGCGGGCAGGGAGAGATCGTGAACGTAGATCACCCGGCCCGTAATGCCGTATTTTTCGGTCAGCTTGTTAATCAGGGTGCCGTAATAACGGTGACCACGATCCATTGGATGATGCTTGAACACCAGATGACGCTCTTTTGACGCATGGCGGGCAAAGGAGCGGATCACGGTTTCGATATAGTCACGCACGTCTTTATACGGGCTGTGGTGAATAATCTGGCTGTCGTTGTAGACCTGCAAAATCGCCAGGTAGTACTCGTTATCCAGCGTGCTGGTGATATGGCTCAGCATATGGCGCTGCTGCCAGCGGTACCACAGCTTACGGCGACCGGCGCGGAACCAGCACTGCATCTCGTACCACGGAGAGAACGACTTGTGGTGACGGTAGCCCCGGTAGCGATGGCGGCCAAACCAGCCCGCCGCGTAGTAGAGCATGGCATGAGCGGCACGGTTGAAGGAGCTCGGTTTCCACGGCGTCGGGGTTTTCACCTCCGGCAGCGGTTGCTCGCGATAATACTTCGCATCGACAGGCATCGAGGAGAAGGCGTTCACGCCCCCTTTTTCCAGGGTGATGTAGAACGGGCGGAAATAGCCCTCTTCAAACGCCAGGAAATCGATGGTTTTGCTGCGCGCCCACTTCTTCGCTTCGATGTGCATCGGACGGCAGTCACCAAAGCAGACGATGGTGTCGAAGGGGTAGGTTTTGTGTAACTCGCGCAGCCAGAAGGCAAAATTCTTTACTGAGCCGGTGTAGTGCAGCGCGGTCTCTTTCGCGGCATACCATGAGTCTCCGGCATTGAAGCAGACCTGCTTCACTTCACGGTGGCTGCTCTGCAACCAGCTTGCCAGACGTGAAAAGCAGGGGCCCATCGGTCCTTGTAGTAAAAGATATCGACGGCCATTCAGCAGATGGCGGATAGCTTGCTCTTCCATTATTTTTCCCAGATCGGTCCGTTGATGAACAGTGTGTAACGGCTTGATGACCGCTTTTCTTTAATAAATCAGGATAAATAGTTCGCTAGCGAAGTGTCTGTGCGAGATAGCTCAGTTTGAGCTGCCAGCGCTGCCAGCGGCTGGCCTTCTGCGATGAGGAGTTTCCCTGCACCGCCAGCTGGCGGATCAGCTGCTCCGGGCTCATCCACAGGCCGCTCTGCCAGTCGATATAGCGCGGATAGGCGACCAGCGTCAGGTAGACCAGCGCGGCCAGCGACAGGGTGCGCTGACGGCGCTCCGCTGGGTGAATATCTTCAGTCAGCCCCCAGCCGCTGTAGAACGGCTGGCCCCAGGTGGTGACCTTCACCCCCTGCACCAGCGCCTCGAACCCGCTGAGGGAGGTCATGGTGTGCAGCTCGTCGACATGGGGATAGAGGCTGGTCAGGCCGAGATCCAGCACCTGGCTGTCTACGCAGCTCGCCAGGCATTCGGCCGAGATAGCCCCGGCCCGGTTGCCCGCCACCACGTCCGGGTGCGGTTTAAACAGGATATGTGCCTCCGGCCGGGCGGCGCGTACCGCCCACAGCAGCTGCTCATTGCTGCGGATCACCGGGCTGCCGGTCAGGATCGAGGCATCGCCATCGACCTGGCCCACCACCAGCACCAGCGAACGCCCGTCGCCGGGCGGCGTGAAGGGCTGCACGGTGCCGACGTTGTATTTGCTGACCCCATGCTGGCGGAGCAGATCCACCAGCGCCGCGCCGCGTGCCAGCGCCTGTTCGCTGAGCGGCTGCTGATTCAGCAACTGCTCCAGCCCGCTCGGACGGCGGCTGTCGAAGTAGATCCCCACCGGGTCGATGGAGAGCGATGAGGGGCGGCACAGGTTCGATCCCAGCCCCCGGGAGCGGATAAAGCCATCTTCCACCCGGATCGGGTTATTCAGCTCAGGATAACGGCTGCCCCAGACCAGCACCTGCTCGTCGGCGGCCAGCTGAGCAGGCGGGGTGCGCACAAAGCGCAGCTCCGTGGCCAGCGGCTGGCAGAAGGCGCGCATAAAGGCGCGTTTCCACAGCGAGAAGCCCACCATATACAGACGGCGATAGCGCGGAGCCGGGTTCAGCTGACCCGCAATGACCTCCAGCACCTGCTCCACTTCGCAGCGCTGGCCCAGGACCGGATCCAGATAGCGGGGATAGAGGATCAGCGCCGCAGCTACCAGCTGCGACAGGCTAATTCGTGCCTCGCGACGTTCACACCCTTTGCTGTCGTGGGTCAGCCCCCAGCCGGCGTAAAACGGCATGCCGAAGCAGTACACCGCTTTGCCCAGCAGCAGGGCTTCAAACCCCATCTGCGAGGAGACGGTGTAGACCGCCTCTGCCTCATTCAGCAGGGCATGGGGGTGGCAGTGATCGGTGACCAGCTCCACGTCGTCCAGCTGCATCTGCGCCAGCACGCCGCTCTTTTTGCCCAGCCGGGTATCCGGATGAGTGCGCAGCAGCAGGCGGGCGTCAGGGTGGTTACGCCGCGCCGCCGCGACCATCGCCACAAAATCTTCCGTGCTGGCGAGCGCGCCGGGGATAGAGAGATCCCCTGCCACCTGGTCGATCAGCAGCACCTTAGGGCGGGCGTCGTTGTGCAGGCGGGCAGCCAGCGCGTCGGGCAGGCCGCTGTCGGCGGTATAACAGTTGTACTTGGTGATGCCCAGGCGCAGCAGCTCACTTACCAGTGCCTCGGCGCGCGCCAGCATTCGGGCATCGCACGGCGTGGCGATCAGCTGCTCAAGGCGGCTGGGCTGGCGAGCGTCGTAGTAAATGCCCACAGGATCGGCGATCAGGGAGACGGCCTTGCCCCCTCTGGCGGGGTGGCCAATATAACCGATAAAGCCATCTTCCAGCTGCCAGTACGGCAGGCCGAGTTCGTGGGCTTTCTGTTTGATCTGTCGGGTATTGGCTTTCTGGCCCCAGCCGACCAGCACGTCGTCCTGCGCCAGTTCCATGCCGCTTTTGAAGGCGTGTAACGGGCGGCCAAGCATTGGCTCGAGCTGTGCTTTTCGGGCCAGGATCCCGGCTGAACCTGTGTAGAATTTCATGTGCGCTCTGTGCATCAGAAAACGCCCCGCGTCACTGCGGGGCGTGTGACTCAGAAGTACTCTGCGTCAGGGAAGGATTTGGCAACGCTGTCTTTGGCGGAAGTGAGGATCTCGCTGTCGATTTCTGGCCATGTAATCCCAATGGTCTCATCGTTCCAGCGGATGCCGCGATCGCTCTCCGGCGCATAGTAGTTGGTGGTTTTGTACAGGAATTCTGCGGTGTCGCTCAGGGTCATAAAGCCATGGGCGAAGCCTTCCGGGATCCACAGCTGACGCTTGTTCTCGCCGGACAGATGCACACCGACCCACTGACCAAAGGTCGGGGAGCTTTTACGGATATCCACCGCCACGTCGAACACTTCGCCGGCCACGCAACGCACCAGTTTGCCCTGCGCATGCGGTGCCAGCTGGTAGTGCAGGCCACGCAATACGCCCTTCGAGGATTTGGAGTGGTTGTCCTGCACGAAGTTTACGCTGCGGCCAATGGCGGCTTCGAACTGCTGGTGGTTAAAGCTTTCGAAGAAGAAACCACGGTCATCGCCAAACACTTTTGGCTCAAAGATGAATACGTCGGGAATTGCGGTCTGAATTACGTTCATGATGTCGGCCTGATTCATAAATGGGGCTTTACGCCCCAGGAGTTAATAATGATTACTTGAGCATTTTCAGCAGGTACTGCCCGTAAGCATTCTTCGCCAGCGGCGCGGCTAACTTGCGCACCTGGTCGGCATCGATAAACTTCAGACGGTAGGCAATCTCTTCAGGACAGGCCACTTTCAGCCCCTGACGGGTTTCGATGGTCTGGATGAAGTTGCTGGCCTCAATCAGGCTCTCATGGGTGCCGGTATCAAGCCAGGCATAACCACGGCCCATCATGGCGACCGACAAATTCCCCTGCTCAAGGTAAATGCGGTTCACGTCGGTGATTTCCAGCTCGCCGCGCGGCGACGGTTTCAGGCTTTTGGCAATCTCAACCACGCGGTTGTCGTAGAAGTAGAGGCCGGTTACCGCATAGTTGCTCTTCGGTTCCAGCGGCTTCTCTTCCAGGGAGATCGCGGTGCCTTCACGGTCAAACTCCACCACGCCATAACGCTCAGGATCGTGTACATGATAGGCAAAGACGGTGGCGCCCGCAGGTTTCGCCGCGGCGGCTTCCAGCTGTTTCTGCAGATCGTGACCGTAGAAGATGTTGTCGCCCAGCACCAGCGCACAGTCGTCGTCGCCGATGAACTCTTCGCCGAGGATAAAGGCCTGAGCCAGACCGTCCGGGCTTGGCTGCACTTTGTACTGCAGGTTCAGGCCCCACTGGCTGCCGTCGCCCAGCAGCTGCTCAAAGCGCGGCGTATCCTGTGGGGTGCTGATGATCAGGATATCGCGGATACCAGCCAGCATCAGGGTGCTCAGCGGGTAGTAGATCATCGGTTTGTCGTAGATGGGCAGCAGCTGTTTGCTCACCGCCATGGTGACCGGATAGAGACGAGTCCCTGACCCACCGGCCAGAATAATACCTTTACGCTTGTTCATAATCCTTCATTCTTCTGTTTTGCTCTGGAGGGAGGCAAGACGCCACCCTCTGAGAGGTGTTTGATTGCTGTAAAAGGGGGGGCAAAACGCCTCACCCTGACAAGAGTCCGTGTCGCTTAAAACAAGGCACGCATAGCATACCTTGATGCATTTACTTTCCAAGAATTTCTGCAAGCATGCGATCGACACCGATGGTCCAGTCCGGCAGCGTCATCCCGAAGGTGCGCTGGAATTTGCTGGTATCGAGGCGTGAGTTATGCGGACGCTTAGCCGGGGTCGGGAAGGCGCTGGTCGGAACGGCATTGACCTGGGTTACGGCCAGCTCAACGCCCGCCGCACGAGCGGTAGCGAACACCCGCTGGGCATAGTCGAACCAGGTGGTGGTACCGGAGGCAATCAGGTGATAGAGCCCGGCCACTTCAGGTTTATCCTGCGCGATACGGATCGCATGGGCCGTGCAGTCGGCCAGCAGTTCTGCCCCGGTCGGCGCACCAAACTGATCGTTGATCACCGACATCTCGCTGCGCTCTTTACCAAAGCGCAGCATGGTTTTGGCAAAGTTAGCGCCGCGAGCAGCATACACCCAGCTGGTGCGGAAGATCAGATGACGGGAGCAGAGCGCGGCAGCCTGTTCGCCCGCCAGCTTGGTTTCGCCATAGACGTTCAGCGGGGCGGTCTGGTCTGTCTCCACCCACGGCTTTTCGCCGCTGCCGTTGAAAACGTAATCGGTGGAGTAGTGCACCAGCCACGCGCCCAGCGCTTCGGCTTCTTTGGCGATAGCGGCAACGCTGGTGGCGTTGAGCAGCTCGGCAAAGTCGCGCTCGCTTTCGGCTTTGTCCACCGCGGTATGGGCGGCGGCGTTGACGATCACGTCCGGCTTCAGCAGACGCACGGTCTCGGCCACGCCTTCCGGGTTGCTGAAGTCACCGCAGTAATCGGTAGAGTCAAAATCCACCGCCGTAATACGCCCCAGCGGCAGCAGCGCGCGCTGCAACTCCCAGCCCACCTGGCCATTTTTGCCGAACAGCAGAATATGCATCAGTTACGCTCCTGATAGTTCTTCGCGATCCAGTCCTGATAACTGCCGCTTTTCACGTTGTTGACCCACTGCTGGTTATCCAGATACCACTGCACGGTTTTACGGATGCCGGACTCGAAGGTCTCCTGCGGCTGCCAGTTCAGCTCGTGGCTCATTTTGCTGGCATCGATGGCGTAACGGCGGTCGTGGCCCGGGCGGTCAGTCACGTAGGTGATCTGGTCGCGGTAAGAACCGGTTTTCGGCACCATCTCGTCGAGCAGGTCGCAGATGGTGTGGACCACGTCCAGGTTCTGCTTCTCGTTGTGGCCGCCGATGTTGTAGGTCTCGCCCACCACGCCGGTGGTCACTACGGTGTAGAGCGCACGGGCGTGATCTTCAACGTACAGCCAGTCGCGGATCTGGTCGCCTTTGCCGTAGATCGGCAGCGCTTTGCCATCCAGCGCATTGAGGATCACCAGCGGGATCAGCTTCTCAGGGAAGTGATACGGGCCGTAGTTGTTGGAGCAGTTGGTGACGATAGTCGGCAGACCGTAGGTACGACGCCAGGCGCGCACCAGATGATCGCTGGAGGCTTTCGACGCCGAGTACGGGCTGCTTGGCGCGTACGGGGTGGTCTCAGTAAACAGCGGTAACTCGGTGCCAGCGCTCACTTCATCCGGGTGTGGCAGATCGCCATACACTTCGTCGGTGGAGATGTGGTGGAAACGAAACGCCTGCTTGCGGGCTTCATCCAGCTCGCTCCAGTAGGCGCGGGCCGCTTCGAGCAGCGTGTAGGTGCCAACGATATTGGTTTCGATAAAATCGGCCGGGCCGGTAATGGAGCGATCCACATGGCTCTCGGCGGCCAGATGCATCACCGCATCCGGCTGATGGGTGGCGAAGACCCGATCCAGCTCCGCACGGTTACAGATATCCACCTGCTCAAAGGCGTAGCGGTCGCTTGCTGCCACGTCTGCCAGCGATTCGAGGTTGCCCGCATAGGTGAGCTTATCAAGGTTGATCACCGCATCCTGAGTGTCACGGATGATGTGGCGAACAACAGCAGAACCGATAAAACCGGCTCCACCGGTTACAAGGATTTTCATAAGCGTTTTTTACTTTTCTATTGGATGAAATGTTCACCAGAACACAGTCTCTGCTATCCGTTCAGACCGTGTTTTAGCGGCAGGCACAGGTTGAAACAAGGCCTGATGCAGGTTGGGAATAACAAATTTCCCGTACTGTTCTCTTTTAACTCATTAATGAGTACGTATATTCCTTCGCATTATTCGCCAGCGCCTGACGTTTTTGCCCGGAATTGACCAGCAGCGACAGCGCCTCGATCCACTTTTGCGGATCGTTGTTCAGCAGCACGCCATTGATATTTTGTTCGATAAAGTCGCTGTACGGGGCGCAATTACTGTAGACCCCCACCGCGCCCATGCGCACGAAATCATAAAATTTTACCGGCCCGCGCGCCATATTAAATTCCGACTCCAGTAGCGGGGCCAGCCCAATATCCACCCGGTGATGCTGAGTGTAATCCAGATAGTTCTGCCAGGTCATCGGGTGTAATACCGTCACGCGCGGTAAGTCGCGGTAAAGCTTATAGATTTCGTGCTCACCAAATATTTCGAAGCTGGCCTGCGGGCACTGCCTCAGCACGCCTTCGACCACTTGCCGCAGCCAGTACTTTTCTGCCTGGTGCGAGCTGGAGCCGTGGTAGGCTATTTTTACCGGCCGGGTGACGGCCAGCAGCCGCGGCGTGGGCTGGGCGGGCACCACATCGGGATTCAGGTGCGCATATTTGTTGGCCAGGTACGGCGTCGAGACCCAGATAGTGTCGCAGTGGGTGGTGATCCAGCGGTGCTGCGCCGCAGAGCGCCGGATGATTTTCGTCCGGTAGGCCTTGGGTAACGCGGTTAAGGCTGATGGATCGAACAGATCGTCATCCATAAAATAGATCACCTGCGAAAGGTCATCGATATTGCGCACAATTTCGCGCTGCCACTGTGCGGAGATAAAGCGAATAACCACGATGGCGGTCCCTTTATCCACTTCGATAGCCGGTGTGGTTAAGGTATCCACCAGCTGACACCGGGCGCCGGGAAAACGGCTTCTGATTGCCGCTTCAAAATAGGCCAGCGTCGGGGAATCCCCCTCATGCAGGATCAACAGCGAGCGGCATTCGGGCCAGCTGTCCGGCTGCGTCTCGCTGCTCTGCTTATTCAACTTCAGATACGGTTTAAAGAGTGCCTTTCTGATCAGTTCGTCCATGGCAACACCACATTAGGAGTATGACTTAACGAGAAATCGGGTCGGTCGTAGCTCAGGTTGGGATTGTATGCAGGATCGTGCTTGAGCCGCTGTGCCCAGCGTTTTTTCATGTAGCGCAGCTCACCCTGGGAGCGCGCCAGCTGTTCTGGCGTGACATCTTTGCCGCGGGAGACCGACTCATGATGGTACAGCTCGGCGAAGGGGGTCCAGACGATCCGCCAGCCTGCCTCACCGACCCGCAGACAGTAATCCACGTCGTTGAAGGCCACCGGCAGATTCACCTCATCTAAGCCGTTCAGGGACAAAAAGAGCTGGCGAGGGGTGAGCAGGCAGGCCGCCGTCACCGCCGACAGCTCCTGAGCGCTCACCGCTCTGCGCTGGTAGCCAGGTTCATCGGCAGCCAGCCCGCTGTGAAAGTGATCGGCACAGCCACCCGGTCCGACCGCGTCGCCCGCATGCTGCACCCGGCCATCGCCGTAAAAGAGCCTTGCCCCGACGATCCCGACGCCCGGCCGCAGCAGGTGCGAGACCATCTCATCCAGCCACAGCGGGTTGATCACTTCGGTGTCGTTGTTGAGCAGGCAGATCAGCTCGCCCGTGGCCTCGCGTACCCCGGCGTTGTTGATGGCGGAGTAGTTAAACGGATGGTTCCAGGCGATAACCCGGACCCCGTACGCCTGGGTGATATGTTCAAAATAAGCCAGGGTTTCAGGGTCGTCGCTCTGGTTATCCATCACCATGATTTCGATATTCGGATAACGGGTATGCTGCACCAGGCTTTCAATGCACGGCCTGAGATGCGCCAGACCATTGCGGGTGGGAATAATCACCGATACCCGCGGCAGCTCTGCCGGGAGCGGCCAGCGCCAGCGGCAGATGCCGTGCGGAGCCGACTCCAGCGTCACCCCGACGGGCAGGTCCTGCAGCAGGCTTGCCAGAGTTTCATACCCGTCCTGCTGCGGCAGCGCGTCCGGGACGTGCATCAGCAGGGCAGGGATGTGCGCAATATCCTTCGGGGCGAGCTGGTGGGCCAGCTGCAACCACCCGCGATAGCTGTCGGCCCCATCTTGCGGAATGGCAGTGGTGCCCTGTTCAAGCCAGAGGCCACACCAGCCGATATAGTTCTGACTGTGCAGCAGGGTTTCGTTCCAGTCCGGCTTGAAGTCCGGCGAGTGGCGCTTGCCTTTCTCATCCAGCAGATCGTGATCGCCGTAGATCCATTTTGCGTCCGGGGTCTGGCGCAGCTGGTGCGCCAGCCACACTAACGCGGCCGGAGCCAGTTCGGCCCCTACGGGAATGGCCCATTGCCATTCACCCTCAGACCTGGCAGCGTCAGACGGCTGTTCCAGCACGGTGATATGCGTTGCCGGATAACAGAGCGCCGCGATACTGGCCAGCGTGCGCTGGCGTGCCGCCTCATCGCCGCCGTTCACCAGATGCAGGCAGACGCGGGGCAGGTTGCCCCAGCGGGCCAGCAGACGATCGATCAGCCGGCGCTCACCGGGCTGCACGGTATCGAAATTCGCCAGCCAGTGTTCGTAGGCGTGCAGCGGCCTGTCGTCGCGGATCTTGCCCACCAGATCGTAAGCCTGCTGTAAATCGGTAAACCACAGGTGCCAGGACAGCCCCAGACGCTTGCGCTTTTGCGCATTCAGGCGCTGATAAAAAGGCCACACCCGGCGCAACCTGCGCCAGAGGCTCTTGCCCGCAGACACCTGCGCAAAGCGGGTAATATTCAGTTCGCATTCCGCCCCTTCGCTGCTGGCGAGCAGCCCCACCTGGCTGGCACCCACCGGCAGCCAGACCAGCTCCTGCAGGGTGCCGCGACGGGTTATCGGGAGGATCTGTTCATGCCAGATGCCCTGACACTGCCAGCGCAGGCGAGTTTCACCCCGCGGCTGGCGGGCACGCAGGGTGCCCTGGATCAGGAACCAGCCCGCGCGGGATAAAGAGGTGTCTGGCAGCGCCAGAGGGTGCCAGTGGTAATCGCTATGCATTAGAGGATTCACAACCCGGAAGTGGGGAAGGCCACTTCTGACTCCTGTCGAATATGGGGAAAAACGTCGATTAACCGATTAACTTTTTAACGCGGGTCGCCAGCCAGGAGTCGCTCTTCTGCGGGCTCTCTTCTTCTGGCAAGGCATCCAGCTGCGCCTGCAACGCTGCCATTTCTGCTTTGACTTTCGGGGCCAGGGCGGCCGCCAGCAGGCAGGTTTCGTCGTTGCGATCGTGGGCTTTGAAATAGGCTTTGTGTTTTACGCGGTTTGCCGAGGCTGCGCTGCCGCGCAGGTGTTTACCGAGTAAGAACTCTTCCAGCGATTTGACCGCGTAATGGTTAACCCGCACGCCGTTCCAGACCACTTCGGCACTGACGCCGTGACCATGTTTCGGGTGTAAAACCATGTCGTTGCCCAGCGCATCGATGTAGCGGCCATAGCGCAGATCGGCACAGTGTGGATTATGGAAATGGTTCACGCGCTCAGGTTTCACCACGCTTTTAAAGTTGTGGTGAACATTAAATTTTATAGGTGCATGGCGAGTGAAACGTTCTGTGACCAGGCCTTCCTCGGCAAAGAGTTCGCCACTGGAGCCAAAAATGGCCCAGTTAAGGGCAATGGCGCTGACGCTTTCATCAGTAAACTGTGACGCCAAGAAATCGACGACATTTACGTCAGCCGATAAGGGCAATAAAAACTCATCGGCATCGATAAAGGCAAGCAGATCGATGTTGCGATCGCAGCTACGTAAAATGCGCTCGTAGGCCGGAAGCTGCGGTTTTTGATTTACTACATCCGGTTGATCGATAACCGTCACAATCCCCAGACGCGCCAGGGAAGCGAGCAACTCGCGGCTTCCGTCACGACTGCCATTATCTGCAATTACAAATCCATTCACGCCTAAAACCCGGTGATACGCTATCCACTCAAGCAGGCCTGCAAATTCATCTTTAACGATGGCGGCAATATAGAGATTCAAATTTTTATCCAACCGATTATCAGAACCGTGCCAGCCTCAGCAGAAACGCTGAAGGCTGGCAAGGTGAAGCATTGCTTATCAGGCTGGGGAGAAGTTCAGCTCCGTCAGCCAGGTAATCAAGCCATCAGACTCCAGTCCAATGGTGATTTGAGACGAGAAGGGCACATTAATCCTGAAGCCACAGCCTAAGCGGGAATGATTATCCGCGGGTTCCTGCAGGATGGCAGCTATTACATCAGGGCGTTTGACATTGAACGGATAGCTATAGGTAGCGTAATCGTTCTTAATGGCGACACGTGGAGCACGTTCGCCGTCTGCCAGTAGCCAGCCACAAACTTCAACGCGACCATGGGTCAGCGTTAAGGGTGCCTGGTTGGACGATGAATCAATGTTCCAGCGCAACTGCGCATTAGAGGCAATCAATGGTGTTGCAGAAAGCGTGTAACGGTTTGTCATTCGGTTTAAACACTCACGTTATTATTAGTATTGTTAGGTTGGATGAACTACTTACATAGTAAGCGACCAAATTATAGAAAACTTTAGTAGTTCATAAGGCCCGATTAAAGCACCGTTACTCGCTTAATCATTTGCAATACTAGTTTAAGTGACACTGAGGGCAAGGAAATTGAGGTACCCGGTGTTGCTATGGACAATGCATTTCATTTAAACGTGGTTACAAATCAAACAGATCCAAAAAAAAAGCTATTATGTGTATTTTATCTAATATATCAGCTAGTTATCCAACCATTCGGTTGCACAGCATCAAATCATTGATGGTTGGATAAGCCACTTGCAACGCAAGTGGCTGGTAGATCTAAAGTGGTAACAACGAGTCTTGAAAATGATGACTTCGGCACCAGGGGGTTACTTTGGAGCGACCCAATATTTATGGTGCTCAGTTGCCTGGATCTCTTTCACTTCACTGCCAACAATACGTTCTGCCTTGCGAACATCCGTTACAAATCGAGTGAAATCACCATTGACCAGGTCAATAGCCACTTCATCGAAGTGGGACCAGGCGACGTCACCAAACTTGACGTGCTTCTCAATCATTCTGGCACCCGCTGCGACCGCCATCATAGAGCACAGGCTACCAATATCATGGCTTGAAAAACCCGGGATAATGCGAGGTTCTTTTTTCGAGAGATTGTAATAGTGTCTAATCACACCAATCTGCGTATCTTCAGTCGGGGTTGGATAAGCTGATGTGCACTGCAACAGGTAGATGTTACGAGCTTTGGTGAAGCTATTGAGGATGAATCCTTCATAAGCCTCATCGGTATAACCTGTTGAGATAACAACGTCTTTAGTGAAGTCTGCAGCAACTGCGGCCAGGTAATCTTTATGCTCAGAGATTGTTGACGGCAGTTTAATCATGTCCGGCTCAAACTGCCGGATAAAATCATAAGAAGGCATATCCAGAATCGAAGCAAACCAGCCAATACCGATCTCTTTACAGAAGGTATCGACAAAAGCGAATTGCTCTTTGTTCAGCTCAATACCATGACGGTATTCACGGAAAGTCGTGCCGAACGGTGAGTTGTATGGAGAGTCTAATTTTTCTTTGCTGTAGAAGCTCTCAACGTCACGTTTTTGCAACTTGATATAATCAGCACCAGCCTGTTTGGCTGCAACGATCATCGACTTCAGGCGATCCATATCACCAAAGTGGTTGGTAGTGATTTCTGCAATCACTTTTACGTCATACTTTTTCGAGGTGTTTTGCGCAGGGCTGGTTTGCGGTAACGTCACGCCGCGATGGCGGGCAGTAAACACCTGGTTAAAGGCATCGACTGAGTAGACGCTATAAGGTTTGTTACCAACGTGGCTGATATTAATATTCAGACGTGATTTTTCAGCCAACAGCATCTTCAGAAGCTGTTCCTGGCTGCTAATGATCCGCTCCTGATATTCAGGTTCAGCATGCATCGCCGCTGTTGGGATTTTATTAGTGAAGCCGTCCTTTGTGGTGAAATCAAAACCAAGTAAATAAACGTTCTTAGTGGCGTTTTCCTGTTTAGCAATTTGGTTAGCGATTTTCAGTGCCGATACGACAATAGCACTTTCAATGTAAATAGTGTCTTCGAAGAAACGATGGATCAGGAAGTCTGCTGATTCTGGAGTATAAGGTACGTATTCAGCGGCTAAATGACCAACACCTTCCGGGAGAAAACGATCTGATACATACAATTTACACTGTGGTGCTTTTTCATCAAAGATATCAAGCACCCAACCATGGTGAAACACGGCAATATCACCAGGATAGATCAGTTCAGAGTCATTGGTGTTAATGACAATACAATTTTTAAGCAAAGACAGGTCAATTTTATCGACGCTGGGTCCTTTACCAATAATTACGATGTCACATCCTTTTTTTTGCGCGACGACTTGTTGCAATGCCGAATTCATGCCGGTACCTCATGTCTTTTTTTAATGTTGATTTTATATTTTTGAGTAGGGAAAAGAATTTGTCCCTCGTAAGCAACACCATCAACAAAAGCTTCGCAATTGTGTTCAAGCGCAAAGTTAAGGCCAGGTAAAATATCCCAGCAGTTTACGCCTTTAACATTTTCGAAGCTCGCATACGCACCGCGTACGGCTGCGAGCATGTTGTACATTGAACAACCAATAATTCGGTATTCAAAGCCTTCTTCCAGTTGCAGTAAATCTTGCTTAGTCAATGAGGAAGAAAGGCCACGAATACGAGAGCGATGATGAGTCATTGGCATGCCGGTGATATGCAAATCGTTCAGCTCTGGCAAATAAATGCAAGACTCTTGATGAAGACCGTTGGTATAGATACTGATACCAATTCCCCATTCTTTTAGGCCAGAGACAAAATTTTCCGTGCCATCGATAGGATCAAGTACAACATAACTTCCATTCTTGTCCCAGATTACATCAGTGAAAGGTGCTAGCTCTTCTGAAATGAGTTGATGTTCAGGAAGCTCCTTCGTTAAATAATCTAATACGAGCTTTTGAACCAACAGGTCGCCTTCACTTACATAGCTGTTATCAGGCTTTAAGCTTAAATTTCCCCTTAACGAAACGATATGTTTTAGGTTCTGTTTAATAATCTCAGTGATTTCATAGCAATGCTTTTTCATTAATTATCGCTTCTTTTAGCTAAGATATGAGTATAGACCGCATCTGCAATATCAAAATCAATCGGATTGTTGATATCTAAACTCTCAATGCTAGAAACCTCAACCAAGTAAGGTCTGTCTCCGATCCTGGCGTTACGTTGAGTTATTAAATCATGAGTATAAATATACAGGCCAGTGGTTTCGATAAAGAGTGGATCTAAGTCTTGTGTTCTAGGAACAGCTGCAAGGTCATAATTCATAGGCCAACCATCTTTCCAGACGAACTCTTGCATTTTATGTACTGTTAAAGCGGAGTCATGATCACCAGACTGAACTTTATCTACCCCTTTCTGAATACTTTCCGTTGTCAGGAACGGGGCGGTGGCGTGCGCCAGCACATAAATGTCTGCTTTAACATCATGAGCAAATGAGCCTAATACTTCATTGATTTTTGTAGTTGAAAGATCAAGCTCAGTAGAACGCTTTAAATATTTTACGCCGACGGGTAAATATTTGACGACAGATTCATCGCTACAATAAACATATACTTCGTCAACACCGTTTACTTGCTGCAATGTACTAAGAATTAAAGTTAGTAAAGGTGTGCCATCGCTTAATTTTTTTGTGTTTTTTTGGGGCAGTCTTTCGTTGTTTAATTTTAATGGAACAAAAGCAACTGTCTTTTTCATGAAATAATCTCTTATTAATGAGAATATATTGGTATAAATATCCTCAACAAACATTTATAACTGCTGCAAATATTTAACAGGGATATGGTCTTTATACTAGCATTTGTTTTTGATAATTATAAGAAAGGATAATGAAATTAAATTAACGTGCAAGCACTAATACTTTTCTGCGTTAATTCAAATACAACCTCTTTTTTTATACTGTAACTATAATGTGCAAAATCATAAATAGAAGGTATTTCGTTAACAAACTCAGGATCGATCAAAATCGAGTTAGGGTGAAAATGTTGACCGGCGGCATGCTTAATGAAAGAATTACTTATATGCGCAATACCACGTTTTTTACAAACCCTAGCTACGTTTAATGAACCTGTGGCGTAATTAACTACAAAAAAAGTCAATCTCTTCAGCTACATTTATTTTTTCTTCTATTGTTGAGCCAATAAGATTAATTATTTCAACATCCCTATTGATCTTACTAATGATTTCATCAACAAGCTTCTGATCGGAAATAATCTCTTTTTTATCTAATTCGCTTTTGTTTAACGGTGATGTCCAACCATCAAATATTATTCTTAACTTTTTATTTTGAATTTCTAGGTTATTAGTTATATAAGCTATAGCTTCAACCTGCTCAATCCATGCACGTTTTTGGCTAGTTATTCCGAACCAAAGAGTGAAGCTATTGTCATTGTTAATATTTTTATTTGATTTAATTTGAGCTCGTAGATAATTATCTAAACATTCAATGTAATTTGCTTTTTTCTTTTCTTTGGCACCTACTCCGAAGTTAACTCCTATTCGAATATAATACATATCTTTACTAAATGTAATATCATCATTTGTAACTGTACTTATATTGAATAATTTTTCAAGGTTAAGAAAATCGCTACCTGATTTAGCTATGAATCTATCATCATCAGATAGAACACCATTAGAGTTGGCATAATAGAGGCCTAGCATCATGTCATACATATAATGATATGGGCGATTATAGTAAGTTATATATCCACCAAATACTGGGTCTTTAGCTTTTTCATTGAAAAGGTGGATATTGTCAATAAATGCAAGATATTGATAATACTCGATATAAGAGAGGCATAATAAAATATTTCGATCAGGGATGTAAATAGCATCGCAGGATGAGATGTTTTGAAATATATAATAAATGCGAACAGAGTCTTTAACTTTTAAAATATTTAGATTTCCAACGCACAAGCTACCTATTATATTGGCTTTGCTATTGTTGAAACATGATCTTATATACTTTTTATTTTTATAATCGCATAGTTCTAAAAGAAAGTCCCATCGATCAACTCGTTCTATGAAATTATAAAATACATCTTTTTCAGTTTGCTCTGAACATATACGATTTATAATATGATTGATATCATAGGAAATAATATATTCATTATATAACCATTTCTTTTCAATATCAGTTAGTTTTTCATTTTCGAGAATTTCATACTCTTCTGAGTTTAGTTTTTTCCACTTTTCAGTGAATGCATGGTAGTCTGTTTCATTTAATGTTAGTATTTCATACCATAAATGTTCAATACCATTGTAATAAAATAAAATCTGAATATGGTTAGACCAAGGTATTATTTTTTGGAAACCTGGTTTTAATTGATTAACATTTTCACCTCCAAGAATCACATCGATAACATCTTGCCTTTCTACATCAGAATTTATTAAGTATTTAGTATCATTACTTAGGTTTTTAATAATAATTTGAACGTCGGACGCTGTTGCATCTGACTTTGCCAAAAACCAACCAGAAATTTTTAATTGTTCAGCTTGATAAACATTATCTAATTTAGGTGATTCAAGATTTGCATTAATAATATAATCTGGAAGTTTGTGGAATTTTTTAGAAATTTTCATATTATCCAAACCTTGCATATTCATATTCAAATTCATTAAGCGACGCTTGATTACCTTTAATTTTTGACATGGTTGTCATTTCTAATCCAGCCGAAATGCAAGTTACTGATAATATTCTTTCAATTGCATGGGCAATAGTGCCATCTACCTGCCCTTCCTCAACGTCAAAGTCACTATCATTTAAACCAAGACTTATTAATGGCTTCAGTGCATTGATCCGTGCAAAGAACATGGTACCAGCTACAAAATTGAGTTCACGAATATCGTCAAGCTTATACCCTAAACGATAGCAGAGCTTCTCGACATTTTCAGCATTGGATCCCCAGTAGAAATTCATTGGTACAATATGCCCTTCTGGACCGATAATGCCTATATTTGGATGCTGATGGAAAATATTAATTGCATCATTAATAGCTGTAGGAGTAATTAATTTGGAATAAAGATCATCACGCCATTTATCGCCATCTTCACGATGCTTAGAGCGTTTGGTATGCACCTTTACTAAATAATCATACCCTTGCTCAGTTACTATTTTCATTATTTTGAGAAAAGGTAAGACGTCGCGGCCACGATTCTCCAATGGTAGAAGATGATAAGAAAGACCTGATTTTTGTAGAATTGCGCGCGCATTCTGTTCATTCTGGAATGTAGTCGTAACAAAAAGCTTTATTGGACAAACGGATACACTTTGCAGTTCTGCGATTATATCTTCAAGAATTTCGAGATAGAAAGCATGAATGACTACTGCCAATTTTTCCTGTCCTTTAGTGACCGGTTGACTGGCTAGTTGTGCCCTAATTAGAGCGGTGCGAGTTGCTTCAAGATAGCCAAATCCATATTGCTGGTCTGGCTCAAGATGCGCACCTTCCGCCCACTCGTTCCATGCATTGACAAAGACAAAACGTTCGTCTGGATTTGAAATACGCTGAGTCGTGTCCATTGCTGCATTGTATAACCATTTTTGATACTGGCATGGGGAACTGCCATACAAAATGGTGCCATTGTTTTTGCGGCGTGCTGTATTATCCCAGCTAGGGGTCACACCTCGGAAGAATTGGTAGCCTGGATCGCTGTAATGCTCGCTGCGTTTAACCAGTTCAGTCCAATCATAGACGTTGCCTGTGAAATCATCAGACAAGTCAGGGATCATATGCGTAATGTTAGGAATATTTGAGTTATTCGGTGGGAATTCAATGGCTGCATCGATTCCATATACTTTAGGCGACTCTTTTTCAAACGATTGCGTATAAGCCATATATATTTCACCGATACCATTTTCACGACACCATTTCCGCCAGCGTTCAACGGTGGCTTTAGCATCTGGCAATAAGCTAGGACGGTAGATAGTGAGTAATGGCTTACCATCGACACGAATATAGCGAGGATCACGCATATATTTCGCAACGTATTTGATAAATTCAATATCGTCAGCAGGGCTATGGTCTTGGGCAATTAGAATCTCGCTCTCGAGCCCATCCCAGCGTCGGCACCAGTTTTCATTAGCCCAGCATAGGCTAAATGGCAGGTCAAGATCGCTATTTTCCAGATAATTAAGCAGGGGCTGTTCCAGCAGACGGTGACCAGCAAACCAGTAGAAGTAGAAACAGAAGCCATCAATTCCATATTGTTTTGCAAGTGCAATTTGACGACGCTGGGCTCCAATATCAAGCAAGTTATAATAGCCAAGCTCATCCGGGACATGAGGTTGATGATGGCCTTTATATTGTGGCTTAGCTGGTTTTACATTTGACCATTCGGTAAATCCTTCTCCCCACCATTCATTATTTTCAGGAATTGCGTGGAATTGCGGTAGATAGAAACAAATAGTTCTTACAGGTGATTCAAATTCAAAATCAAGCTGACTCTTTTTGATATATACTGGAGCCGGGATTCCGTCTTTAAACAAAGAAGAGCTTGCTTGCTTACATACGCGCCCTTCATTAGCACCTTGCGTAATATAATGAACAAGTGGGTTAACACCTGCCTCTTTTACATCTGCATTGAATTTCAAATAAAACTTAGTTGAAAATTCAGGACTCGGATCGCGAAGGAGTCTCCAGCCATATTTCAAGTAGTGCTCAGCGGGGTCCATACCTAAATGCACTACATCGGGATATGTCTCTGTATACCATTCGCTGTCAAATAGTTCAGAACCATTCAGAATATCTTTGAAAAACTGCATTTTCATTCCTGTATTATTTATTGTTTATTAAAAGATCAGGACTGTGAGCGACACAGTCGTCCTTCGTGTTGCCCATGCAAAATGTAATGCAAGAGAGGATTCACTTCTCCATTAGCGACATCCGGATACATATTTAGATACCAACTGGTATCAAATTTAGGGCTGGGGTTATAACGTTTTTTTGCACCTGTATTCAGATAATGCACGATTGCTGAGCTGGCATTTACAGAGTCTGGATATTGTTGACGGTACCATTGTTCATCAAAAAAGCCTGATTCAGCAATAGCATTGATTTGTTTAACACTGTACTTAGGACTTTCTTTAAAAGGCTTTGCCAGAGCTCTGACAGGTGCTGTCAGACGCCACGAGACAGTGCCTTTTAAGTTATTGATACGAGCCTTAAGCTGTTCTGTCTGTTGTTCGCCGTTTCTGAGTTCTCTTGATTGTTCTTCGACCAAATTAGTCATAATCGCTAGCTCGTGGAATCGCTCAGCGATATTTGTTTCAAGTTCTTTATTACGCTTCACCAGCTCACTAATCTGCTTATTCAGGTCGGCTTTCTGCTGAGTTGCTTGTTCAGCGTGTGCGGTCAGTTGTTGTTGTTCGGTTCGCCATGCTTGCTGGTGAAAATTATGTTCTTGTATAGCTTGTTTATACTCGTTTGATGATTTTTCTATTATCTGTTCATGGTCTTCCAGCCAACCAGTAAGCGTCGCAATCTCGATAAACCTTTCACTCAATGCTTGCTTAAGTTCATCCAGTTGTTGCTGAAGTTCACTCAACTGTTGCTGATGTTCTGCCTGCTCGGTTTGATATTGCAACTGCTTATCGCGCCACGTTTCTTGATAAGTCTGGTGCTCTTCTTTGATTTTTTGTTGTTCGCTGGCCGCAATTGCTAATGCCTCTTCACGTTCTTCCAGCCAGCCAGTAAGTGTTGCTATCTCATTAAAGCGTTCTTTTAGCACACTCTCTTGGTTAAATAGTTCCGCTTGCTTTTGCACTAACTGGTTACGCGTCTGCCCAATCTCAACACTTTGCTTATCAATAGTCTGTCTCAGGTTGATGATTTCAACTGCTCTCGCTTCTAAGTCGGCGGTAAGACCATCATATTGTAACTGCAACTGACGATGAGTTTGAGTCAGTGTTTGTTGTTGCTGTTGCCAATGGCAGGTTTCGGTCGCCAGAGTCTGGCTTAGCTCATCCTGCTGCTCATGCGCAGCTTTGAGCGCATTAGTCAGTTCATCAATCTGTTGTAGTGCGCTCTGCTGTTCCTGTGCAACCCGATCACGTTCTACAACTATCTGTGTAAGTTCCCGTCGGGTATCTGCCAGCTCGCTTTCCAGGTTTTGCTGACTTGCGAGACTCTTGTCGCGTTGTTGTTCACACTGGATGAGGGCTGTTTGCATGTCGGTGGCAGTCTGTTTTAGCTGCACCAGTTCTGCGTTTTGATCGGCATGTTGTTGAAGTTTGCCCTCCAGGTCTTTCAAGGCATGGTGCTGGGCGGTGATTCGCTCTGCCAGACGGCCCCTTTCCAGAGCCTGTTGTTCCATATCTTCCTGAGCTTCTGCTTGCTGCGCGACCATCTGGCGTTTTAACTCGCTGTTTTCCCAGCTATGGCCGCAAGCTTTTCCTAGACGGGAGAAGACTTCCTGAACCTGTCTTGTCGCAGAGGCATTACCAGAAAGATCATACAGGCTCATCATCTCTGATGATTGCTCTTTACCTACGCCAATCACACCCAAACCGTGACCATGCGCGAACTCAAAATGAGGATACTGCTGCTTAAGTTCGTCCAGAAGCTGGAATACCCCAAAGCCGCGTTCGCGTACGTTAGTATCGTGCATGATGACAACGGCTCTGTCAGACAGCTTCGGCAGCCAGCTTTCAAAATCGTGACGAACAGCTTCGAGGGTATGCAGACCATCAATATGCAGCAAATCAATGCTACCTTGCGGGAAATGCTCCAGTGCCTGATCGAATGTGCTGCGCACCAGCGTCGAAAAATCAGAGTAATGTTGCTGGTTGTATTCGGAGACTTGGCGATAAACCTCTTCACCATACTGCCCGGCATGTTCATCACCACCCCAGGTATCTACCGCATAGCATTGGGTTCCGAGATCAAGTTTTGTCACCGCCTGGCAGAAAGAAAAATAGGAGCTACCGTAATGGGTACCCAGTTCGACAATGTTGCGAGGCTGCAGGGTATCAACCAACCAGAAAGCAAAAGGAATATGTTCCAACCAGGAGGATTGCGCGATGTAAGACGGGCGCCAGAAAATAGGGCGCTTAAAAATAACATCCAGCTCGGTATTTGTTTGTTTCACTGATGCTTGCTTCCGGGTTGCCTGTATACGGCTGCTTTGCTGAGTGCCCATGGGGATATCCCTTCAATATGAGAACAATGATTAATTAGCGTGATCGTCAGATGACCACTTTATGATTAGGTTACGAAAGGCCAGAACCCGCGTAGGAGTTCTGGTCCTGATTTAACGGATGAGGTTGTTAATCCTGATGCTCACGCAGGGTTGCAAGGCCCATCACGATCAATCCATATAACAGGCATAGCAGTACGCCGATGGTGGCGAGGTTATAAAGACGGCGTGGGTATTCGGCATCTTCTGCCAGCGTCGGCTGGCTAATGACCAGCAGATGCTTAAGTTTGCGGTACGCCTCTATTCTGGCTTGTTCCAGGCTGATAAGCCCGGTTTTGTAGAGGTCGGCCGCGAGCGTGGCCTGCGTTTGTACATCCATATAGCTGGCGGTCACTTCGTTCATTGAATTTTTATCCGCACCGGTCAGTCTGGATTGTTCCTGAGCCAGTTGCTCGGTTAAAGCATCAACTCGGGCTTGAACAGAAACAACAGCCGGTGCGGTAGCTTTCATATAGCTTTGCAGCTGCTTTAATTGAGCCTGCTGCTGGGCCAACTGACCTTCAATCTGGCTTACTACACCCATGCGGGCTGTGCTGGTCGATTCAGGACTAATAAGGTGATGGGTGTTTTGAAATTCCAGCACTTTGGCTTTTTCTGCCTGTAATCGTTGGTAGGCGTGATCAACTTCTTTTTCGACAAAGGCCAGCTGTTCCAGTGCGACCTGGTGTCCTAATTTATTGATAAATCCTTCGGACTCTTTCAGCATCACGCCTACCACTTTCTGACCATAGGCTGGGTCAAACGCCTGCAACTCAATCGTCAGCACACCGGAGATATCATCCATGCGTAATGTGAGGTGTTCCCGGTAATACTTCAGAAATTCCTCCCGGCTAACATTGTCAGGCAGGCGAGAGAAGTAATCGACTTTATGGCTCTGATAATGGGCTTTCAGACCTAACTCTTTATCCAGTTTGTTAAGCAGATCGGCAGACTTAAGATAGTCCTGAATGAGCAGCACATCCTGATGATTATTTCCCCCCTAGTCCCAGCATGGAAAGAGCATCGGGCAGCATTTTAATTTGGTCAGCTTGCTTAACGACTAACTCTGCCCGGCTCACATAGCGATCGGAGGCAATGAATCCGAAATAGATAACAGCGATGGCAAAACAGGCCACAACCCACTGAAAACTACCAAGTTTGAGACTCTGTCTCCAGGATCGGTGGGCAAGCTTGTAACCACTGGAATCAATAATAAAATGTTTTGGCTTGGTTTTTAATTTATGCAGCTTACGCATCAAGCCGGAAGATTTATTAGCGCGAATTGGTTGGGTCATGATTTTTGGGCTTGTTATAGTTTCTGATAAATACTGATGGCATCTTCGATATTGTCGAATATTTCAAGGGTGCTGTTACGCAGCAAAATACCCATATCGCACTGTTGACGTAAGTTCTTCATATCATGCGACACCATGATCAGGCTGGCGGTCTCACGTTTTTGGTTGAAGACGTCAATGCATTTTTGTTTAAAGCGTGCATCACCTACGGAGGTGATTTCATCGGTCAGGTAGATATCAAAATCAAAAGCCATACTGACGGCAAAGCCGAATTTTGATTTCATCCCGCTTGAATAAGCCTTAATAGGCAGTTCGAAATGCTGGCCGATTTCCGAAAACTCCTTCACCCATTCTTCAATGGCCTGCGTTTCACGCACACCGTGGATGCGGCAGACAAAGCGGGTATTTTCTCTTCCGGTCATGCTGCCCTGAAATCCACCGTTCAATGCAAGTGGCCAGGAGACGCGACAGTGTCGACTTACTTTTCCTTTGCTTGGCGCATCCATCCCACCCAGCAGACGCAGTAACGTTGATTTTCCTGCTCCGTTGGCACCCAAAATACCAATGTTGCGATCGCGGGGCAGGGTGATGTTTACATCACGCAACACATAATTTCGACCGAACTTGGTGGGGTAATACTTTGAGACGTTATCTAGAATAATCATCGTAATTCGCTTTAGCTGGCAATCAGGCGACGATGGCTCAGACGGTAGCAACTCATCGCAAAGGTCAGTAGTACCAATGTGACTCCAGCCAAATAAGTCCAACTGACATTCGGACTGACATAACCCCCAATCCAGCCAGAGCGAATCAGCTCAATAGCATGAACTAATGGGTTCCATAAAAACCAGTGCTGAAACTGCGTAGGTACGGTTGCAAGGGGATACATCACACAGGAGATAAACATCAGTGGCATCATCATTAGGCTCAGGAATTTATCTGCTTCCTTGAATAAACTGCCCAGCACACAAAAAACGATGCCTAACGAAAATGAAAAGATCATTAGCAGGAAATAGGTAAGAATGACCTCTAATGGATCGCTGGGTATTGCATCAAAACCAAACCACAGTAATCCAAGTACCAGAATAAATCCCACCACGAGCCCAATGATGGCTTCAAGGATAAAACGGGCAACGAAAGTAGCAAATGGTGTCACCTGTCGATAGCAGAACAACCCCATATTGGCATTGACTGCAGATTTCAGTTGGCTGACAACTTTGTTAAAAAACATGAATGGCAAATAACCTGCAGTTATGAAAACTTGCACAGGTACACCACCAAAACCACTCTGGCTACGCATCCCAAAAATCGCGCTAAACAGGCTAATCATCAACAACGGATCCAGCAGCGCCCAGGCATACCCCAGCCGGTAACTACCAAATCGTGTTTTCAGTTCACGGATAAGCAGGCCAAAGGTCACATCCCGCAGCACCTGAAACGAGCTGCGGGGCGTTTGATTGAGAACAGGTTTAAGCATGAGAAGGCCGATATAACAGAACGGGCCCGCGCTGAGGCGAGCCCGCTTTGAGGGTTAGTTCAGGACCACGTTGGCCGCCACGGCAACCTGATAGATGACCTGGGTAATGTCTTTGATGGACTGCATCATTTTGCTGTCCACTTTCGGCATGACCAGAATCTGATCGCCCGGCATTACATCACCGCCGTCTTTAAACTCCATCAGCCCGTTGGCATGCACCACGGCAATACGCTTGTCGTTCGCACGGTCGGTAAAGCCGCCCGCCCAGGCCACATAGTCTTCCAGGCTGGCGCTTTTGTTGAAGACCACCGCCTGCGGCATCATCACTTCGCCACCCACCTGAATCAGGTCGGTCTTGTTCGGGATCACAATCTGGTCGCCCTGTTCCAGCAGGATGTTGGCAATCACGCCTTTATCCGACACCACCACTTTCCCCAGCGGCTGGATCTTGCGGGCTTTTTCCACGAAGCGCATCACCAGCTCGGCTTCTTTGGTGCGAATGGAGGCTTCACCGTCGGAACTGGCAGGCGCGGTAAACACGCTGCGCTCCAGGCGGTTAAGGGAATCTTCCAGCATCTCTTTCTGCCGCGCGGCCACGCTCTTACGCATGATGTAGATCGAACCGTAATCCGCCATGTTCGGGTCAATCGGAATATGGTTCAGCAGATCGTGCAGACGGGTCTCTTTACGCACGGTGAAGTAAGATGGCCCACGGTAGCTGCCCATTACCTGCACGTCGTAAACCTGAGCATGCATATCGTCGTTAAACAGAACCTTGTCGCCGTCGCTCAGTTGAATGCGATCAAAATCTTTATACGGCATATAGACCGAGAACGGGCCGTTGGAGCGATCGCCAATCACGCCCACGTGGCTCACCTTGGCGAGCGGCAGGGCATAGTTGATCAGCTCGGAGCCGAGCGCGGTGCTGTTTTTTAATTCGAAGCGGAACGGGTTACGCACTTTACCGGCCACGTTGATCATCGGGCCCTGCGGTTCCACCAGGATCACATCCTGGTCCTTAAGCGACAGCTTCGGCATTTTGCCCTGCTGCATAAACTCGTACAGGTCGATCTGCTGGACGACGCGGTTCTGACGTAACACCTTAATATGACGGTAGCTTCCGCGATCGGAGTCGATACCGCCTGCGCGTTTCAGGAAATATAAAACGCTATCGGAAGACTGGCCGGCATATTGTCCCGGACGGATCACCGGGCCGGTCACAAATACGCTTACCGGAGTCGCGGTTAGTAAATTAACGTAAACATTAACGTTATTGGTGAATACTTCACTGATGTGGCTGGTGACTAAGTTATTGACTTTACTTGCCGCCACGTTTTTGACATTTATTGGACCGACATCAGGAATGAAAATATTTCCCTGATTATCAACGGTGACCACGTTGGAGAAATTGACTGCGCCCCAGATCCAGATATTCAGCTTATCGCCGGGAGCGATCAGATAGTTATCGTTTAACCCGTCGCTGCGCTCGGTTTCATAGCCACCGGCAAACAGGTTAGCGCCATAAGGAGGGGGCAGGCCGGACTCGGACTGCGGGAGGAGTTTACGCACGTCGGACTCGCCCGGCAGTAACATGCCCTGGCGGTTTTGCTGCGCAAAGGTTCCGGTGGTGGAGGAGGTATTCGCCTGACCGCTCATCGCCTGTTCACCGCCGAGCTGCAGTCGGCCATCGCCGGTATCTGCCGGGGTGTTCATGCCAAAGGCCTGAGCATCTTCCTTAGTGGGTGCTGCAAAGGCCGCGCAAGAGGCGCAGGCCAGCAGCAGAATGGCACTCAATTGCCGAAAATTCGTTATCTTCACAACATTTCTCTTCAAAATTATTGCACGGCAAGCAGGTTGCTGGCAGAGGCCTGTTCCAGTTGCGGTACCAGATACCAGGTATCCCCGTTCTTGCAGGTCACGCCGCGCTGTGACTGGTTGTAGTTCCGGTTACGCAGCAGTTCAATGCATTCCAGACCCAGGGCGGAGACATAACGCTGGCCTAAAATATAGGTGTTGCCGTTTGCGCTAAGTGCAGCGCCCTGAGGCAGGGTGTTCAGAGGTTGTTGCAGGTTGGCTGACATGGTCTGGAGGTCGGTAGAAGCGGCCGGATTAACAAGCGGTCGGGAGGCTTCAACCTGCTTCGGTGAATATGCACAGCCACTCAGCATGAGGGCGAGCGAAATCACCAGAAGGCGAGTTGCGTTCTTCATAGCTCAATATTTTCCAACAATCAGTAACTGGAATGCGAAATAAAATGTCGATGGTGATCAACCGCGATTAATAGCTAAGCAGTTGAGATGTCATGCAGGTGCAGGAAAAGCAAAAAACGCAGAAATGAAGCAAGGAAAGCCAAAAAAAGGGTAGGCTACCGCACGGAAATGGACGATTCCGGTCAAAAGATGCACAGATTTTACTGTAATGTCGCAGAGGGACTATTCAGTAAACAACTAATATGGATTTTATTATTCACTAAAATGTTTGTGTGTCGAAGATTACATAATTACGTGGTATCTGTCATTTGAATTTCATTCAAATTTGTCATTAAGCATCATCCGAAAGCGCACAACTATTAACTTTGGTGGGGGTAAGAAAAGCACGGTTAGATAAAGCAGTATTCCTGCTGGTGATTATTTCTAAGTGAAATTAAATCGAATAAAAAAACGCCAGCTGCGGGTGCGACTGGCGCGAGAGAGGATGTCAGGCGGTTATTTCTTGTTCAATTAACACCGGATGAAATCTGCGCTTAAAGTAAATCAGCCCGTGTCCCTCCTGGCTCAGGAGGATATTTTTGATCTCCACCAGGTAGACCAGATGGGTGCCGATGGTCTGCACCTGGCTTATTTCACCTTCCAGGCTGGCCAGTGCCTCTTTCAATACCGGCTGGGCCAGATGACCTTTTTGCCAGCAGGAGAGCGTAAAGCGCTCTTCCATTGCCATGCCGGTCATCCCGGCAAAATGACGCGCCATTATTTCCTGCTCGTGATTGAGCACGTTAATACACAGCTTGCCGTTGCCCTGAAATACCGGGTTCATGGCGCTGTTGGCATTCAGGCACACCATCACCGACGGTGGGGTATCGGTCACCGAGCAGACCGCGGTAGCGGTAATGCCGCAGCGTCCGGCTTCACCATCGGTGGTAACCACATTGACCGCCGCAGAGAGGCTGGCCATCGCGTCGCGAAAGCGCAGGCGTTGTTCATCATGTTGCATCTTGACCTCCCGCTGCGTTATTTCAGCAGCTTGTCGAGCAGGTTGATATCGGTGTTGTTGTGCAGGTGCGGAACCGTCCAGCCGTTCTGGTCGTACTCAGACAGGCAGCGGTCGACCATCGCCATCATCTTGTCCATGTTGCCGGAGGTCTGCGCCTGGCGCAGGCACTGCAGGCGGATTTCGTCCTGGCTACCGGAGTAGTTGATCTCATACAGCTCGTGGCGGCCGCCGAACTCGCTGCCGATGGCATCCCACATCAGTTTCAAAATCTTGATGCGTTCAACGTGATCCATGCCGTTGGAGCCGCGCACGTATTTCGCCAGGTATTTGTCGATCTGCGGGTTGTTCAGATCCCGGGCGCTGGACGGGAGATAAATCAGGCCGCTGGTGACGTTGCGCTCGATGATGTTTTTGATTTTGGCGTAGGCCATCGGGGCCATCACGCGGTAGGTTTGCAGCGCGGCATGGTCCGGCAGGTAGGCGCCGTTGACCCACGGGGTCGCTTCCGAGCACATGGAGTCGCTCAGCGCCCAGAACATGTTGCGCCAGGCCACCACTTCACCGAGATCGGCCTGCACGCCGCGGAATTCGGAGGTGCCGGTACACTCCAGCGATTTTTTCAGCAGGGCGGTGATGAAGTCGAGCTTCACCGCCAGGCGCACGCAGGCCTGCAGCGGATACATGCGGGCGAAACCGCCCTCCATGGTCCAGCGACGGCAGCGGTCGAAATCGCGGTAAATAAGGACGTTCTCCCAGGGGATCAGCACGTTATCCATTACCAGAATGGCGTCGTTCTCGTCGAAGCGGCTGGTGAGCGGGTAGTCGTAAGGGGAACCGGTCGCACCGGCCACCAGCTCGTAGGAGGCGCGGGAGATCAGCTTCACGCCTTCGGCATCCATCGGGGCGACGAACATCAGGGCGAAGTCCGGGTTATCGCCCATCACCTGCGCCGAGCCAAAGCCGATCATGTTGTAGTGGGTCAGCGCCGAGTTAGTGGCGACCACTTTCGCGCCGCTGACGATGATCCCGGCGTCGGTCTCTTTTTCCAGCTTGATGTAGACGTCTTTCACCTCATCGGCCGGCTTGTGGCGATCGATCGGCGGGTTGACGATGGCGTGGTTAAAGTACAGGCCGCTCTCCTGAATGCGGGTGTACCAGTTGCGGGCGTTCTGCTCGAACTGACCATAAAAGGCCGGGTTAGCGCCCAGCGCACAGCCAAAGGCCGCTTTGTAATCCGGGGTACGACCCATCCAGCCGTAGCTCAGGCGTGACCACTCGGCGATAGCATCGCGCTGCTGACGCAGGTCGTTGGCACTTTTCGCCACGCGGAAGAACTTATGGGTGTAGCCGCCGTTGCCGGTATCGGTGTTCCAGCACAGCGCATCCTGCATGTCAGGTTTGTGCAGCGCGTCGTACAGCTGCGCGACCGAGGCCGCCGCATTGCGAAACGCCGGATGGGTGGTCACATCTTTCACGCGCTCGCCGTAGATGTAGATCTCCCGGCCATCCTGCAGGCTCTTCAGATACTCTTCACCGGTTAACGGGCGTGTGGTGCTGGCGCGGAAATCTTCAGGTTTCATAGGGACCTCGTATCGGAATGTGTTGTTAAATTTATGTGTTGTTTTTGTTGTTTAATTGAAGCGTGAGAGAGGCAGGACGTGAAGGGACGAATGGGTCAACGACGGGTACTTTTCAGGCGGGTGCGAGATTTGTGATCGGGGTGGGATTTGATGGGAGTACGGTGTGGTTGCCGGGTGGCGCTGCGCTTACCCGGCCTACGGTTACGTAGCCCCGGTAAGCGAAGCGCCACCGGGGGGAAAGCGTCCGCTAGGCCAGTGGATAAATAGTAAATTTCAAAATTCAGAAATTAACCATACGATTTAGCATGATATTTTTTTACAGGAAGATTAATAAGGATTAACCATAAAATGCATAAGGAAATCATCATGGCAGTTCCTGCTTATCTCTGGCTTTATAATCAATCCGGTACGCTTATCCCTGGTGGAAGCAATGTTCTGAGCCGTGAAGGTGCAATAGAAATGCAAAGCTTTAACCACGGCGTACATATTCCCTACGATTACAATATGGGGCGACTTACGGGTACTCGCGTTCATGATCAGTTGAGTATCACGAAAGAGTTCGATAAAGCCACGCCCTATCTTTACCGTGCTGTATCAACAGGCGAACCTCTTCAGAAGGCGATAATTAAATGGTATCGCATCAACGACGCAGGCGTAGAGGAAGAGTTTATGCACTTCATCCTCGAAAATGTGAAAATCGTGGCGGTAACGCCGGTAATGCATAATTTCAAGAGTGCATCTGGATTAAGCAGTAATCCTACTGAATCAATATCGCTGGCCTACGAGAGAATTACCTGGCTCTATCTCGACGGTAATATCAAATTTACTGATTCGTGGAATCAGAGGATGACGTCATGATCCATTGTCGGTTGGACTTTAATAATCTTTATGACAATGGCCGGGTTGCACGCCTCGATGTAGGCGGCGTAGGTTCATTCCCCGTTTTCAGCGGTCTTGGGGAGTTAGCGAATAAACCTGAATGCTCTTATCTTTCGAATGCAGCCGTTCCGCCGGGCAGTTATTGGATTGTTGACAGGCCAACTGGTGGGAAGCGTTCGCGCGCAGAAACCTGGTTAAAACATGCTTTTACCGGGAATAATTATTACGACTGGTTTGCTCTGTTTCGCAAAGATGGGGTGATTGATGATGTGATGCGATTTGATGTCGGTACATTCCATTACAACCGAAAACATTTCCGGCTACATCCGCCCCGCCCGGACGGCTCAGGTATTAGTGAGGGTTGCGTTACGTTCTTTCGTAACGTGGATTTTTACACAGTAAGGGCCGCGCTTCTGCGGGCACATAAGCATAAGGTCTTGGGTGGAAATGAGTTATGGGCTTACGGCGACATTACCGTGATTGGCAACACGAATGGAGTGTGTAATGTTAGGGCCCCTTAAATGGTTGCTGCGCATTGTTATATTTTTAGCAATTACGTTTCTTTTCCTGATAAGCGGCATTTTCGATCCCCTGGCTGAAAGCCTGAGAGTACCTATCGCCAGATTTATGACCTGGATTAACCATGATAATTTCACTCTGTATGCGGATTACTACTCGGACAACCTGGAAAATGCCTGGCTGTACATTTATGTGTTCCTTAACGTCATCGTCGGCATAGTTTCTGTCGCTACATTTGAGTATCTGGCTAAATTAGCCAAAAAGAGTAATTAGCTTCCTGATGATGGCCCGTATATCGCGGGCTTTTTTTATTCGGCTTTAGTGGCCGTCCAGCGTGGCGATCTGGTTGCCGGGTGGCGCTGCGCTTACCCGGCCTACATGAGCGTGCCAGATTGTTCCCTCTCCCCTATGGGGAGAGGGTTAGGGTGAGGGGTAAAACTCACGACACCGGTACCTTCTGCGTCCGATACCTGCTCGGCGAGCACCCCACCAGCCGGTTAAAAAACCGTGCGAAGTAGGCCGGGTCTTTAAACCCCAGCTGCCAGGCAATTTCGTTCACCGCGCTGTCGGAGAAGACCAGCAGCCGTTTGGCCTCGCGCAGCTGGCGGTCGAAGATGAGGCGTTTGGGTGGGCGGTTGGCGAAGCGGCGGCAGATGTCATTCAGCCGCGATTCGGTGAGGTGCAGCTCGCTGGCGTAATCCGGCACCGTCCAGTGCTGGTGGAAATGTCCGTCGACCATCTGGTTAAAGCGCTGGAACAGTTTCAGCTCGCCGCGCATGCCGTTGGCCGCATGATCGTCAAGACTGGCGTTGCGCAGCAGCAGAGTAAACACCGCCTGGGCCAGCAGCACCAGGGTATGCTCCCGTCCGGGAAGCTGGGCGGTGGACTCCCGTTGAATCAACCGCCAGTAGTAAGAAAGCGCCGCCAGCTCATCCGGTTTGTCGGCTAAAGAGAGGCAGATCCCCGGCAGGCCGAAGGTCTCCCGGGTGCCGGGATAGAGCACCTCGAGTAACGGCCAGATCAGATCTTCATGCACCGTCAGCACGTGGCCGTCGCTGTCCGATTCGGTAAAAAAGGCGTGCGGCACCGACGGCGGGGTCAGGACAAACAGCGGCGCCTGCACCGAGTAGCGATGATCGTCCAGCTGCAGCTCAATCTGCCCGGTATCCAGAAAGTGCATCTGAAAATAGTGGTCGTGGCGATGGGCCTGCATGTCGCGGCCAAAAAAGGCTGCCATCCGACTAAACGACTGATAATGCACATCGTCCGTACCCAGACTCTCGTCGTACTCTTTGCTGATATCGATATTGGCAATCGGGCTCTGGCACATAGCCGCTCCTTAATGACTCTTCTGCGCCGCCATCCCCGGCGCGCTTTCACGGCTCTCCTGGCGGGTCATCGGGATCCGGGTCAGCACCAGCGCACCCACCACCAGCAGTCCGGCCACGAACCACAGCCCGGAGCTGAAGCTGCCGGTCGCGTCACGCAGAATACCGATCAGCAGCGGGCTGACGGCGGAACCGACGTTGCCGATGGCGTTGATCACCGCCAGCGCCACCGCCCGGGACTGCAGGCTAATCACCTGATCCGGGGTGGTCCAGAAGATCGCCATGGCGGTAAAGGATCCGGTTGAGGCCATAATGATGCCAAGCAGCTGGATCAGGCTGTGATCCGTTGCCGACGCCAGCAGCCATCCCGCCGCCGCGAACAGGTACGGCAGGATGGTATGCTTTTTTCGTTCGTTCAATCTGTCCGAGCGGCGGCTCCACCACAGCATCCCGAGAATGGTACAAAACTGCGGGATCGCCGCCAGCAGGCCGATCACGATATTGCTGCTGCCGGTGTTAAAGCTCTGCAGGATCTGCGGCGTCCAGATGTTAATGGCGCTCAGGGTATTGGTCAGGCAGAAGTAGGCCAGGGTGTAGAGCAGCACCGCCGGGGTGAGCACTTCGCGCAGCGTCGAGCGCGGCGTGGCGGCGTGCGCCACGGCATTCTCCTGCTCGCGGGCGATCATCGTTTTCAGGGTCTGCTTCTCTTCGTCGTCCAGCCAGGTAGCCTGATCCGGCGTGTCGTTGAGGAAGAACCAGGTCACCACCCCGAGCACCACCGAGGGCAGCCCCTCCAGCAGGAACAGCCACTGCCAGCCCTTCAGGTTCCATAGTCCGTCCAGCGCCAGAATATAGCCCGAGAGGATCGAGCCCAGCATCATGGTCACCGGCATGGCGATCATAAAGAGCGCGTTGGCACGGGCGCGGTGCCAGGCGGGGAACCACCAGGTCAGATAGACCAGGATCCCCGGCAGGAAACCGGCTTCGGCGATCCCCACCAGCATGCGCAGAACGTAGAGCGTCTGCGGGCTGGTGGCAAACATGGTGCAGGTTGAGGCGATGCCCCACACCACCATGATCCCGGCGATCCAGCGGCGCGCGCCGATCTTCGCCAGCATCATGTTGCTCGGGATCCCGCACAGCACGTAGGTGACGTAAAACAGCGTGGCGGCCAGGCCAAACATCGTCGAGGTGAGGCCCAGATCTTTGCCCATCGTCAGCCCGGCAAAGCCGATGTTGATGCGGTCTAGGAACGAGAAGACAAACAGGATAAAGAGAAAGACGATCAAACGACGGAACAGCTTATTTATAACGCGATGTTCAACGGCTTTATTATCTTGCAGGGTAGAGGTCGTCATGGTGCGCTCCAGATCTTACATTCAGTAGACGGATTTATTGTTATTAACTGACGTAACCGGTTTATCGATAAAACGTGCCGCCAGCGCCTCGGCGCCGCGGGCGAGCAGGGTGGTGTCGACGCCGACGGCGACAAACAGCGCCCCGAGTTCGAGATAGCGTTTAGCCAGCTGTTCGTTGGCCATCAGGATGCCGGGGGCTTTCCCCGCAGCACGGATCTGCGCAATCGCCTGTTCGATGGCGGCCTGCACCTCCGGATGCTGCGGATTACCGGCAAAGCCCATGTCGGCGCTGAGGTCCGCCGGGCCAATAAAAACGCCGTCCACCCCTTCCACATCGAGGATCTGCGGCAGGTTTTTCAGCGCCTCACGGGTTTCGATCTGCACCAGCACGCACATGGCGTCGTTGGCCTGTTGCAGGTAATCCGGAATGCGGTTCCAGCGTGACGCCCGCGCCAGGGCGCTGCCGACGCCGCGAATACCCGCAGGTGGATAACGTGTCGAGCGCACCGCCAGACGGGCTTCGTCGGCATTTTGCACCATCGGTACCAGCAGGGTCTGCGCCCCCACGTCCAGCAGCTGTTTGATCTGCACCGGATCGTTCCACGACGGACGCACCACCGGCTGGCTGGGGTAGGGGGGCCACGGCCTGTAACTGGGTCAGGACGGTTTGCACGTTGTTGGGGGCGTGCTCGCCGTCGATCAGCAGCCAGTCGAAGCCTGCTCCGGCCAGCAGCTCGGCGCTGTAGCTGCTGGTCAGCCCCAGCCATAAGCCGATTTGCGGGCGGCCTGCTTTCAGCGCCGCTTTGAATGCGTTTTGCATGGTGAACTCCTTATACAAAGCGGCAGCTGATGGAGCCCATGTTGCCGTAATCGACATGGAAGGTGTCGCCCTTGCTGGCGGTGACCGGGCGGGTGAAGGAGCCGCCGAGGATGATCTGTCCCGGCTCCAGCTGTACGTCGTAGGGTGCCAGCTTGTTCGCCAGCCAGGCCACGCCGTTGGCCGGGTGGTTGAGCACGCCCGCGGCGACGCCGGTCTCTTCGATCACGCCGTTACGATAGAGCAGGGCGGAGATCCAGCGCAGATCCAGCTCGTCCGGGCGGATCGGACGGCCACCAAGGATCACCCCGGCGTTGGCGGCGTTATCGGAGATGGTGTCGAACACTTTGCGCGGACGCTGGGTTTCAGGGTCGATGTTGTGGCAGCGGGCGTCGATCAGCTCCAGGGCCGGGATCACGTAGTCGGTGGCGTTATAGACGTCGAACATCGTGCAGTTCGGGCCGCGGAGCGGTTTCGCCAGCACGAAGGCCAGCTCCACTTCGATGCGCGGGACGATAAAGCGATCGGTCGGGATGTCGCTGCCGTCGTGGAAAAACATGTCGTCGAGCAGGGCGCCGTAGTCCGGCTCGCTGATCTGCGAGCTGGCCTGCATCGCTTTCGAGGTCAGGCCGATCTTGTGGCCTTTCAGGGTACGGCCTTCGGCGATTTTCAGGCTCACCCATTCGCGCTGTACGGCGTAGGCGTCTTCAATGGTGATCGCCGGGTAATCCAGCGAGATCGCGCGGATCTGCTCCCGGGTCTGTTCCGCCTGATGCAGGCGATGGGCAATCAGGGTATGGGTGTGTTTATCGAGCATGGCGATATCCTTCGTGCTGCTGTTGCCGGGTGGCGCTGCGCTTACCCGGCCTACGGTTCGGGGGCGCGTTGCGTTCCCGGGATCGGGGCCGTTGACGTTGTAGGCCCGGTAAGCGAAGCGCCACCGGGCATGAGGGCGCGCTACTTAAACAAGGCGTGCACGTTGTTCTGTTTGAAGTTCAGCGTCGGGTGCAGCTCTTCGATTTCAAACGACAGCGCCAGGTAGCGGGCGTCCATCAGCCCGGCGAAATGGTCTTTAATCAGCGCAAACAGCATCTCGCCCACCTGCTGACGGCTCTCCAGACTGCGCCCGGTGCCGATTTTCAGCGTCATGTGCACAAAGGCGTAATCGTGCTTGCCGTCGGCCATCTGCCAGGTGTCCACCCAGTGCGCGCGGCTGCGGATCCCGCCGAGCGGGAAGATCTCGGTGGCGGCCAGCGCCTCGTTGACGCGGGCAAACAGGCCCGGCAGATCGGCCTGCTCACGGATGTTCTCAGTACATTCGACAATAAAGTGCGGCATGGGGCGTCCTTAAGCGGGCAGAGGGAAAACGGCGTTAACCTGGCCGGTGCCGGAGCTGGGAAACAGCTCGGTGAGGAACTCCACCTTGCCGTCGTATTTGTCCCAGCCGAGCAGGCCGAGCAGCATCACCGTGTCGTGCATATTGCCTTCGCCGTAGCAGTAGTCGGCGTACTCCGGCAGCATGCTGCAGAACTCTTTAAACTGGCCTTCGCGCCACAGCTTCACCACCCGCTCGTCCATCTGACGGTCAAACTCGCGGGTGTAGCTGTTCATCCCCTCTTCGGCACGCTGGTCGTCAATGAAGCGGTGCGACAGCGAGCCGCTGGCCAGCACCGCCACGGTGCCGTCATATTTTTTAATGGCGCTGACGATGGCCTCACCCAGCCTGCGGCTGTCGGCAAAGTCATGCACGGTGCAAAAAGCCGAAATGGAGACCACTTTGAAGTGCTTATCCGCGTTCATGTAGCGCATCGGCACCAGGGTGCCATACTCCAGCTTCAGGCTCGGGATGTTGTGCGCTTTGGCACGTACGCCCATCGCCACCGCTTCGTCGGCGATCAGCTGGCCCAGCTCGGGATTGCCGTCGTAGTCGTAGGTCATGTCGCGGATAAAGTGCGGCAGCTCGTTGCTGGTGTAGATGCCTTTAAAATGGTCCGCACAGTTGATGTGGTAGGCGCTGTTCACCAGCCAGTGGGTGTCGAACACGATGATGGTATCGACCCCCAGCTCGCGGCAGCGTCTGCTGATCTCTTTATGCCCGTCGATGGCCCCCCTGACGGCAGCCAAAGTTTTTACCCGGTATCTCAGAGAGATACATCGACGGCACGTGGGTGATTTTTGCGGCTAACGCTAACTTGCCCATCTCATACCCCCCATTTCGGGATCGGGTGGTCGCCCATGGAGATGCAGACGTTTTTCATCTCCGCAAACACCTCGAAGCTGTACTCGCCGCCTTCGCGTCCGGTGCCGGAGGCCTTCACGCCGCCAAACGGCTGGCGCAGATCGCGCACGTTCTGGGTGTTCACAAACACCATGCCCGCTTCGATATTGCGCGCCAGGCGCAGCACCTTGCTGACGTCCTGGGTCCAGATGTACGACGCCAGGCCGTACTCCACGTCGTTCGCCAGCCGCAGTCCTTCCGCTTCATCCTTAAACGGCAGCAGGCAGGCCACCGGGCCGAAGATCTCCTCCTGAGCCACGCGCATGCGGTTGTCGACATCCGCCAGCACCGTCGGGCGCAGGAAGTTGCCGCCCCGCAGGTGCGCAGGCAGGTCGGTCGGCTTGTCCGGGCCGCCCGCCAGCAGGGTGGCACCCTCTTCAATGCCGAGGCGGATATAGCCGGAGACTTTCTCCCAGTGCTGAGCGCTTATCAGCGCCCCGATCTGGGTGTTCGGATCCGTCGGGTCGCCCACCCGCAGGCGGTTGGCGCGTTCGGCAAAGCGCTTGACGAATTCCGGATAGATGCTCTGCTGGATAAAGATGCGCGAGCCGGCGGTGCAGCGTTCGCCGTTGATGGAGAAGATGGTGAACAGCGCGGCGTCCAGGGCGCGTTCGATATCGGCATCTTCAAACACCAGCACCGGCGATTTACCGCCCAGCTCCATCGAGTATTTTTTCAGCCCGGCGGTCTGCATGATCCGCCGTCCGGTGGCGGTGCCGCCGGTGAACGACACGGCGCGCACGTCGTGATGACGCACCAGCGCATCACCTGCGGTGGCACCGTAGCCCTGCACCACGTTCAGCACGCCCGCCGGAATGCCGGCTTCCAGCGCCAGCTCGCCCAGACGGTCGGCGGTGAGCGGGGAGAGTTCCGACATCTTCAGCACCGCGGTGTTGCCCAGCGCCAGGCAGGGCGCAACCTTCCAGGTGGCGGTCATGAACGGCACGTTCCACGGCGACACCAGGGCGCAAACCCCCACCGGCTGCACCAGGGTGTAGTTCAGCATCTTGTCGTCGACCGGGTAGGTCTTGCCGTTCATCTGCTGGCACACCTCGGCGAAGAACTCGAAGTTGTGCGAGGCGCGCGGGATCAGCACGTTTTTGGTCTGGTGGATCGGCAGGCCGGTATCGGCGGTCTCCATCGCCGCGATGTCCGGCACGTTCTGGTCGATCAGATCCCCCAGGCGACGCATCAGGCGCGCGCGCTCTTTCATCGGCAGGTTGGCCCATTTCGGGAACGCCGCTTTGGCGGCTTCTACCGCCTGGTTAATCTCGGCTTCACCGCCCGAGGCCAACTCCGCCAGCACCTCGCCGGTAGCGGGGTTGTTGGTGTGGAAGTACTCATTACCCGCCACGTTCTTGCCGTTGATCCAGTGGTTAATCTTTTTCATTACCGTGTCTCCTCGCTGACAATCCGGTTGACCAGACGGCCAACGCCTTCCACTTCCACCACCACTTCATCGCCCGGGCGCACGTCGGCCAGCCCTTTTGGCGTGCCGGTGGCGATCATGTCGCCCGGCTGCAGGGTCATAAATTCACTCAACCAGGCGATCAGGTATGGGATGCTGAAGATCAGATCCGCGGTGCAGCCCTGCTGGCGCAGCTCGCCGTTGATCCAGGTGCGCAGGGTGAGGTTGTGCGGATCGGCAATCGCCGATTTATCGACGATCTGCGGGCCGATGGGCGTCAGGCCGTCGCGGCTTTTTACCCGCAGGTTTGGGCGATAGTAGTTTTCCAGGTAGTCGCGGATCGCGTAGTCGTTGCAGACCGTGTAGCCCGCCACGTAGTCCATGGCGTCGGCTTCGGTGACGTTGCGCGCGGTTTTGCCGATCACCACCACCAGCTCGGCTTCGTAGTGCATGTACTCGACGTTGTCCGGACGTACCGAGGTCTGGTTGTGCTCGTTGAAGGTGTTCGGCGCTTTGATAAACACCAGCGGCTCGGTGGGCGGTTTAAAGTCCAGCTCGCTGGCGTGATCGGCGTAGTTCAGCCCCAGGGCAAACAGCGTGCCGCTGGTGGAGAGCGGCCAGGCGAAGGTTTGCTGAGCAGGCAGCTCGCGGGCGTTGACCACGCTGTTTTCCAGCGTCGGTAATCCTTCAGCCAGCACGCGCACGCGGTCGCCCGGGTGCAGGGCCACGCGGGACTGCGGGGTGCCCAGCAGAATGGCGTCGCCCGGCTTAAGGGTGGCGAAGGCGCTCAGCTCGCTCAGCAGGGTGGCGGCGTTGCGTTGCAGATCGGCGGTGTTCCAGCGATCCACTTCCCGGCCGTTGATCTCGGTAACGATCGTCAGGTTATCGATGTTGCCGATCGTTGCGCGATCGCCCACCGGGCAGAACCCGTCCCGGCATTTGGCTTTGATCGCCGGGCGGTAGAAGCTCTCTTCCGGCAGGCTGACTTCGTTTGCCAGCGCGTAGCCGGCAATGTATTCGGCGGCCTCATCCGGGCTGATTTTGCTTGCGGTCTTGCCGACAATCAGCGCCACCGTCGCGCCGCTCAGCACCTGTTCGCCTTCGGGATGCGGGATGGCATCGCCGGAGCGGATCAGGGTATTGCGCGGTTTGATAAACCAGACGGCGGTTTTCGGCGGCGTGTTGTAAGGGGGCTGGTGAAATGCGTCGCGCCAGGCATCAAGCTGGCTGCGGTGATTGAGCGCCACCGCGAAAACTGTACCTTTCATTTCTTTCTCCTCGGGCCCGGGTATCGGGTTTTGAGTTCATTAATATGTTAATGATTAGGTTTTAGCCCCTCAGGGTTTGTTTGGCAAACAGAAGTAAATAATTTGTGATATCAATAACAATAAATTTACATCATGTTTAATTTTGTTTTAGTTATCAGCCTGTTAATATTTTTGTGTGATATCTGTTAGACTTTTTGCCCGCACCGCTGGCGTCATAAAGCCGCGTGAGGCATTGATTGTTTCGTTATTAATGATGTTGAGGTGGGAGCGCCATGCACGATTCGTTAACTATCGCACTACTCCAGGCGCGGGAAACCGCGATGACCTTTTTTCGCCCGATTATCAAGCAGCACAATCTGACGGAGCAGCAGTGGCGGATCGTGCGCGTGCTGGCGGAACATCCGTCGATGGATTTTCACGATCTGGCGTTTCGCACCTGCATTCTGCGCCCGAGCCTGACCGGGATCCTCACGCGCATGGAGCGCGACGGGCTGGTGCTGCGCTTAAAGCCGCTTAACGACCAGCGCAAACTGTACGTGTCGCTCACCAAAGGGGGCAACGCGCTGTATGAGCTCGCACAGGCACAGGTGGAAGAGGCCTATCAGCGCATTGAGGCGGAATATTCGCCCGAGAAGATGCAGCAGCTCACCGCGCTGCTGCAGGAGTTTATTGCACTGGGCGATCGGCAGAATGACAGCCAGGAAGATGAGTAGAGTTGTGCATTCATCAACACGATTTCCGTAAAGTTTTCGTTTTCCAGGCCGAAAATTCTGTACCTGTCTGGTGGAATGAGAAATCATGTTAAATCGTATCAAGATTGTTACCAGCTTATTGCTGGTATTGGTTATTTTTGGCCTTTTACAACTCACATCCGGTGGTCTTTTCTTTAATGCCCTGAAGCATGACAAAGAAAACTTCACCGTTCTGCAAACCATTCGTCAGCAACAATCCACGCTTAACGGCAGCTGGGTGGCGTTGCTGCAAACCCGTAACACCCTGAACCGCGCGGGCATCCGCTACATGATGGATCAGAACAACATCGGTAGCGGCGCGACCGTAAACGATCTGATGCAAATTGCTTCTGCTTCCCTGAAGCAGGCGGAAAAAAACTGGGCGGAGTACGAAGCCCTGCCGCGCGACCCGCGTCAGAGTGAAGGTGCCGCGCTGGAAATCAAACGTAACTACGATATCTATCATGGTGCGCTGGCCGAGCTGATCCAGCTCCTGGGTGCGGGCAAGATCAACGAGTTCTTCGATCAGCCGACCCAGGGCTATCAGGACGGCTTTGAGAAGCAGTACGTTAACTATCTGCAGCAGAACGATCATCTGTATCAGACCGCTGTCGATGACAGCAACAGCTCCTACAGCCAGGCTGTCTGGATCCTGTTAAGCGTGCTGATCCTGGTGCTGGTGGTAATCGTTGCCGTCTGGGGTGGCATCCGTCACGCCCTGATCGTGCCGCTGAACCGCCTGACCGACAGCATTCGTCATATCGCCAGCGGCGACCTGGTGAAACGCATCGAGGTGGAAGGTTCCAACGAGATGGGCCAACTGGCCGACACGCTGCGTCATATGCAGGCTGAGCTGATGCGTACCGTGGGCGACGTGCGTAATGGCGCCAATGCCATTTACAGCGGCGCGAGCGAAATCTCCATGGGCAACAACGATCTCTCCTCCCGTACCGAGCAGCAGGCGGCCTCGCTGGAAGAGACCGCAGCCAGCATGGAAGAGCTGACCGCGACCGTGAAGCAGAACGCCGAGAACGCCCGTCAGGCGAGCCATCTGGCGCTGAGCGCGTCCGAAACCGCGCAGAAAGGCGGTAAAGTGGTGGATAACGTGGTGCAGACCATGCGTGACATCGCTGGCAGTTCGCAGAAGATTGCCGACATCATCAGCGTGATCGACGGTATTGCCTTCCAGACCAACATCCTGGCGCTGAACGCCGCGGTGGAAGCCGCGCGTGCCGGTGAGCAGGGTCGTGGCTTTGCGGTGGTTGCCGGTGAAGTGCGTAACCTGGCCCAGCGCAGTGCCCAGGCCGCTCGCGAGATCAAGAGCCTGATTGAAGACTCCGTGGGTCGCGTTGAGCTGGGTTCTACTCTGGTTGAAAGCGCCGGTGAAACCATGGGTGAGATCGTCAGCGCGGTCACCCGCGTGACCGACATCATGGGCGAAATCGCCTCTGCTTCCGACGAGCAGAGCCGCGGTATCGACCAGGTGGGTCTGGCGGTTGCCGAGATGGATCGCGTCACGCAGCAGAACGCCTCCCTGGTGCAGGAATCTGCGGCAGCGGCAGCGGCACTGGAAGAGCAGGCGAGCCGCCTGACTCAGGCCGTGGCGGTGTTCCGTATTCAGCAGGAGCAGCAGAAAGCCCGCGCGCACGCGGCGGTGAAGACCGTTGCATCGCCGGTAACGACGCGTAAAGCGGCCGTTTCCGACAGCGGTGATAACTGGGAAACCTTCTGATGTAAAAAGCGCCCTGTTCAGGCAGGGCGCTGTTTTCGCCGGGTGGCGGCTTCGCCTAACCCGGCCTGCAAGACCGTAGGCCCGTGCAAGCGAAGCGCCGCCGGGCAATTCCCGAGAATCTCTCCTGTAATCAGCCTTCCGCGTTCACCACTTTGATCTCCACCATGCCGATCCCCAGCTGACGCGGGGAGTGACCGAGGATATTCCCCTCGTTGGTGGACTCCGGCGCAGGCGGCACAATCACCAGCGTGCTGCTGTGCGACGGGTTGTCGAAGTGCAGCGTGGTGGTGGTCACGTCGTTGCCGAGGGTCAGGGTCTGTTCAGCGTTGCCAATGCGCACCGGAATCGGTTTATTGGCGTTCGGCCCCCAGGCTTTGGCGGTGATCACCAGGTCGAATTTCGCCGGCAGCGGCTGGTTGTATTCGATCTTCACCTCATCCCCCAGCTGGGCATTAGACCAGCGTCCCCAGGATTCCGGGCGGGAAATGCCGCTGAACTGCTTCACCTCTTCCGGCGCACCGGCCACGTTAAAGACGAAGCTGTCGGCTTTATAGCGGATATCGTTGTCGGAGACTTTCAGCATATCGACGTTGCGCTGATAGCGGTCGGTACTGATCACGGTATCTTTAAAGGCGGTTTTGCCTTTCCACTGTGCTTTATCGACGTGCTGCACTGTCTGCTCGCCGCCCAGCTGGCCCTGAGAAACACACCAGTCGGTGGAGAGCGCCAGCGGCTGCGACCATAGCTGACCCATCTTGTAGCAGCGATCGACCCAGACGAAGTTATCCCGTGGGGCGAAGTCGGCCAGCTGGTAGCGCAGCGGGGCGGAGTATTCGCTTTCCGGCAGCGGTTCGACCCGCTTGTCGGAGACGCGCAACAGCAGCGGCAGACGGAAATGGCTCCCGGAGAAGGCCATCATGTTTTTTTGGCTGTCGATAGTGAAGTCTTTCAGCTCTTTCGGGAAATTCCACAGGCGGATAACGTCCGGTTTCCACGCCAGCACTTTTTCCTTCATGTTGAGGAACACTTCGGACAGCGACTGCCCGGAAAGGCTGCTGCGCCCGAGGCCGATAAAGTTATCCCCGCCGAGAATATCCAGCACCGTTGCGCCGTTATCCATGGTGTTGCGCTTCACGGCCATCACCTCCTGCTGAGGTTTATCGCCACGCAGGACAAAGAACAGGTTGCTGCGATCCTGTTTGTTCAGCGCATCCCAGGCGGTATTTTTCATCGCCAGATGGTCGGAAGAGACCACGATCACCGTGTTTTTGAAGTACGGCGAGGCTTTGATTTTTTCGATCAGCGCCGCGATATGCTCCTGGCTACAGCCCACCGCGCTGAACGACTGGTTCGGTTTGCCGTCAATGGCATAGCTCTTGCGCTGGCAGGTGCGGGAGATAAAGCCATCCGGGTGGTGAGTGTCCACCGTCAGGGCAAACAGCGAGAAACGCTTGCCGGACTGCGACAGCTCCTCGAATTTTTTCCAGGTTTCATCCAGCACCGTGTCGTCGTAGAAGCCCCAGTCGTTGCGGTAAGCGGGGTCTGCAACGGTGGTTTTTAACTCTTCCGCGCCGTAGAGATGGTCAAAGCCGTGGGACTGCAGGAACACGTCTTTCCCGGCGAAGCGCAGGTTGGCACCCTGCATGAAGTAGTTCTCGTACCCGGAGTTCTTCAGGATATCGCCAAGGCAGATGTTCTGCGGGAAGAAGCTGGAAACCGAGGCCGAGGCGTTACCTTCAAAGGGGGCAAACAGCGGGATGCCGCACTGGGAGGCGACCATCCCGGCGATGGTGTAGTCGGTGCCCGGCAGCTGTGCGGTGTGGCTGAAATCGATCCCTTCGTTTTTGATAGCGCCCAGCTCCGGGGCCAGATCCGGGAAGGCGTCGTTATCGAAATAGGTCCGCTCCAGGCTCTCGCCGTAGATATAGACGAGGTTCAGCTTCGGGTTGGGAATGGTTTTACCCGGCTCTTTGTAATAAGCCGCGAAGTCGGGATCGCCGTCGCGCGACTGGGATTTTACCAGCTCGGTGATCTGATGAAACGCCGGGCTGGCGTCCACCGAGGCGAGCGCCAGCACCAGCGCCAGCAGGCTATAGCCGAGGTGGTGCGGATGATGACGGCGGCGGCGCAGGATCCAGCCCAGCAGGGCAAACACGCCCACCAGCGCAACCACCACGCCAAGGCCCGGAAGTATGTACTTACTAACCCCGGCGCCGGTCAGGCTGTTGGTCAGGGTATAGAGGACAGCATCGTTAATACCATCCCCGGTAAAATAGTCGCTGGCGTAGAGGGTAATGTTTAAAACGACAAAAAGCCCCAGCACCAGAAGGGTGACGGCAAACCACCAGGGATTACGTCCCGCCTTGCGGGAATAAATAACCACCGAGGCGAGAAACAGGGCAAGAGAAATTAATTCTGACAACAACTTATCCTCAGTAAGGGCAGTCGCTGGTTAGCGGACTAACTGTATAATTTTTGGGTTATACAATGTAATGGCGATGCCATTTAGCTGCAATTGTAGTGTCACGTAATTGTGCTGTTGTTAGGATTTGGTTTAGAAAACGCAATGTTTGACGGGCGTCGCTTTACGCGGAAGGGCCAGGCGCCGCGGCTCTCGTCGCGGCGCAGGAGGATCAGGAGATAAAGCTGAGTCCCTGTTTCAGAACAAAATCACAGGCCTGGGCTTTGACCTTCTTCGCCAGCGGCGTGTTGCCGATGGTTTCCAGATTCAGCTGTTCGCCGTTACTGGCATTCAGCAGACCCTGGATCCCTTCCAGATAGTTGGTGTCCTGCTGCTGCTCTTGCGGGGTATCCAGCCCCAGTTTCCCCAGCACCTGATTTTTAATGTTGGTGGCATCGGTCATCGAGGCCAGCTTCTCTTTGGCGCAGTATTCGAGGATCCCGGCTGCGTTATTCATGTTGCTGGCGCTGAGCGACTCGGTGCCGCTGTTGAGCAGGCCGGTCAGCGAGGAGAGGGAGAGACCGCCGTTCTGGGACGTGGTGGTGCTGCTGTTGCCCGCGCTAAGCTGGCTGGCGGCGCTGTTGAGCGTATCCTGCCAGGAGGAGGCCGCCTGTGCCGCACCGGTGACCAGCAGGGCGCTTACTGCGGCGCTGAGAAGAAAATGTGTTTTCATAGGAGCTACTCTGTCGATTGCCCGCCGGGGCGGATTGGCTGGCAGTATAAACCCGCGCGGCACCCGACTTCCCGGGAAAATATCCTAATACTCTTTACCGGTAACGCGGCTGCGATAGCTTTCCCAGTCAAAAATCACATACAGGCTGTTGCCGAGCTTCATACGATCCATTACGCGCTCGCCCAGCAGGCGGGTCATCTCATCCACGTTATGGTTGGTGAGCATGCCGGTCGGGCGCTTGGAGGAGGAGCGACGGTCGACGATCTGGTTGATGATCACTTTTTCATAGCGCGATTCGGTCTGGACGCCGATCTCGTCAATCACCAGCAGATCCACGTTACTCAGATCGTTCAGCAGCTGCTCTTCGCTGGTTTCCCGGTTGCTGAAGGTGTCTTTCATCGCCGACATGATGTCGGCCACGGTGATAATCAGCACCGATTTGCCGCGCAGCAGCAGCTCGTTACAGATGGCCGCCGCGAGGTGGTTTTTGCCGGTGCCCGGCTTGCCGCTGAAGATAAAGCTGGCGATGTTGCCGTCGAACTCTTCTACGTACTGGCGCGCCTGTTGCAGGGCTTTTAGCTGCCCCTGGCTCTCGACCTTGTAGTTGTCGAAGGAGCAGTTCTGATGCAGGGGACGAATGCCGGAGCGGTTAAAGGTGCGCTGCATTTTCATGGCGCGGTTTTCCCGGGCCAGCGCCGCGGCGCGGATCTCGCCCTGCTCCTTCTGCCATGCCAGCAGCTCTTCGCCGGTGGTAAAGGCCGGTTTGACGTTGGCGGGCATCATCTTTTGCAGACGTTTCATCAGTTCGCCGAACTCTTTCATTTGGCACCTCGGAATCCGTGGGGGATCTGTTTATCCGGTTCTGAAAAGGCATTCACGTCGCGTTTTGGCTGTGTGCCGCTGCTGGCGCGGTTGATCTGCACGCTGCGGGCCAGCTTTTGCTGCCACTGAATATGATGGAAGACTTTGCCTTCCGCCTGCCAGTAGGCAGTGAAGGCGGCCAGCTCTTCCGGGGCAACAGGTTGGGTGAGGGCGATGCCCCACAGCGCCGCCTGGCGTTGAAAATCGGGATCGGGCTGCCAGCCGTTATACATGGCGAATTTGCCCATCGGCACGGCAACCGGCGCGCTGGTGGGTTCCTCGAAGAATTGCGTATCCAGAGTGACATCGCTGGTTGGGCGCGACAGGCGCGCTTCCAGCTCCAGCAGCTGCGCCAGACGCTGTGGCGTGATGGCATAAAAAGCCGGCGCGTTATCGGCAAAAACGGCGACAGTACCGCCTTCAGCATTGGCCAGCACGCCGCGGGGATCGTGCATAAAGGCATCAATGCCAGTGACGCTGGTGGTCAGGATTCTGGAGGACATAATACTTCTCTACTGGATTACTGCGGACGTGATATGGGCTTATGGTAGCACAGAGAGGAGGGGGCAGGCAGGGGTCTGATACCCGCTCCCTGCTCCCCTGAAAATCAGGAGATAACGTTCAGCGTCACGTCAATGTTATTGCGGGTGGCGTTGGAGTACGGGCAGACAATATGCGCCGCATCGACCAGCTTTTTCGCCTCGGCGGCGTCCATCCCCGGCAGATGAATATTCAGCTTCGCTTCGATACCAAACCCGGTCGGCAGCGGGCCGATCCCTACTTCTCCTTCGATAAAGGCATCCTGCGGCATGGTGATTTTGTCGCGGTTAGCCACAAACTTCATCGCGCCGAGGAAACAGGCCGAATAGCCGGCGGCAAACAGCTGTTCCGGGTTGGTCACTTCACCGCCCGCGCCGCCCATCTCTTTGGGGACACCCAGTTTGACATCCAGAACGCCGTCGGACGATGTCGCGCGGCCATCACGGCCCCCGGTGGCTTTGGCTTTGGCGGTATAGACAACTTTCTCTAAAGACATGTTGGGATCCTTATCTCAGGGTTGTGTGCAAGCTATGGACAGGTATAACGCAAGGCAACCTGAACCGCCATCTTTCGGTAGTGCTGGCGCTGGGCCTGCTCATCGGCCCCGTCTTCAAACAGCAGGGTGAAGGTGTAGCTATTGGCCACATAGTGAAAGCTGAAGCTGCTGATCAGGCGGTGCAGATCCCGGGCGTTGACCGTCTGGTTAAACAGCTGCTTCGCTTTGCCGCGCTCAAGGATAGTTTCCAGCAATTCCAGCGCGCTGCGGTTCACCTGGCGCAGCAGCGCCGACTGCTGCATAAACCGCCCGCGCTGCATGTTCTCCATGCAGATAATGCGGATGTAGTCCGGGTGATCAGCGTGATAATCAAAGGTGGTTTCGACCAGATGCACCAGGGCTTCAAGCGGCGGCAGCGCATCCAGACTGAGCTGCTTTTCACTGGCGCGGATCTGGGTGTAGACATACTCCAGTACCAGCAGATAAAGGTTTTCTTTGGTTTTGAAGTGATACACCACCATGCGTTTGGTGGTGCCTGCTTTCTCGGCAATCTGCTCCATGCGCGCGCCGTTCAGTCCGTACTCGGCAAACAGCGAGAGGGCGCTGAGAAAAATTTTGTCTTTCAGGCGGGATCCGTCGCTGTTTTCTGCGTGTTCGCTGTCAGGGGTAGACACATCCGTTCCTTACTTGGCCACAAGAGAACAGAGGATTATCGCCACGCAGGCGGGATAACACAACTCTCAGACCCGGGGGCGCTTGCGGTAGAGCCAGAGCCCGGGGATCGACAGCCCGATGGAGAGCGCGCCGACAATCGACGAGGCTTTCAGGAAGTTGGTCAGCAGCATGATCATCTGCGCTTCGCTGTAGCCAAAATGGCTAATCTTCACCGCCGAAATCATTGCGGTATAGGCTGAGATCCCCGGGAACATCGGAATCACCGCCGCGACGGTGAAGACCTTCGGGTGGGCCAGATACCAGCGCGACCACTGGATCCCGATACTGCCAACCAGCATTGAGGCCATAAAGGTCGACCATTCGATATTCAGCCCGGCGGTCATCATCGCCATCCGCGAGCCGTGCCCGATGGCCCCCAGCAGCGCACACCAGGGAAGGGCGCGACGGGGAACGTTAAACACCATGGCAAAGCCCACCGCCGGAATGGCCGACAGCAGCATGTCCTGGGCCAGCGCCCACAGAAAATCGATTACGCCCATCCGCGAAGCCCCCACAAGGTCATGGCCATTACCACCCCGATACAGGTAGCCAAAGTCAGCAGGCTGGCAATCGCCCAGCGCGCCAGGCCGGTATTGATGTGCCCTTTAAACATATCGGCCACCGCATTAATTAATGGAAACCCCGGTACCAGCAGCAGCACGCTGGCGGCCATGGCGATGGTGGGGGTGGTGGCAAAGGCCGGGACCCGCAGCAGCAGGCCGGAGACCGTGGTGGCGACAAAGGCGGTGATGCAGAAGTTAATTTGCGGGTGCAGATGCCGGTGGGTCAGCACCTGGCGCACGTACATGGCGAGGGTACTGGCGATTAAGGTGACAAAGGCGCCGTCCCAGCCGCCGTTATTGAGCTTGCAGAAGCAGGCGCAGGAGAGGCCAACCATCAGCACTACCAGCCAGCGTGGATAGCGCAGCGGCTTGATCTGGCTGAAGCGTTTTTCGACCCCCGGCGCATCCAGCAGCTTATGCTCCGCCATGATGACGATGTGCTGCACCTCGGTGACGACGTGCATGTTGATCCCGCGATCCTGGTTTTTGCGCGTGGAGGTCAGACACTGGCCCGCTTTAATGGTGGTCAGCACAATGGCATTCGAGGAGATCGAACTCTCCACGCTGTCCATACCCAGCGCCAGTCCCAGTCGGGTGGAAAGCTCCTCGACCAGGGCGCTCTCGGCACCGTGCTGTAATAAAAAAAGGCCGCACTGAATACACAGCCGCGTGGCGGCGCGTTGTGATGACTGATCTGCCTGCATCTGTTGCCCTGAGGAGAGAGTGACGGTTGGATGTTTAGAAGGGTTACTTTTAGCACACAACCCGGTGAGGCTTGCTCTGGGTTAGATCAAGGTTTAAGCAGATTACCGCTGGCTGAAAACGGAAGAGTGGAACGACTAATTATTAATTATTATGGGTTTTATATTTATATAGTTAGATTTTTTATATTTAGAATATCTAACGTGCTGTTGTGGATAATATCACGGCTAAGGGATTAACATTTAATGCTATTTTTGCGATATTAATGCCGGTTTTGGCGGTGTATAAATTTGTGATGCTGGTTCTTATCGCACTCTCATTTCGCTCAGCTAATGAAAAAGGAAAAACATTACATTTTTACGTCGCCCTGTAAAAGACGCGGGTATTTCAAATGGATGAAAGACGTGGAATGATTTTATGAATGGATTCGGAGCGCCAATGCCGTCTATAAGTTGTAAAAGCGCAATAATAATCAGCAAATCACCCATAATGCAAACCGGTCTCGGTAGCATTATGTCTCGTTATTTCCCGGACTATGAACGCGCATTTAGCCGGTCTCAGGAAGAGCTGACGCTGCTTCAATTACGCCGCGCCATCGTGGTTATCGTGGATATGTCAGGCGATCAGCGCAACGCGCGTACCCTCTGCGAACAGTATTACAGACTACAAAATCAGTATCGGGAAATTCACTGGATTTATTTGGTTCCGCGCGCCATTTATCCCCTCGCCGTCGAACTCTTAATGCGGCCAGAAAGTACGTTGCTTTCCGATATAGAGCCCATTGAAAGCGTGGTGAACGCTATTCGATCCGGGAGTGAACATGCGGAACGTATTAGTCAGACATTGTTGAAACCCGAGCCGGAAGAGCTTTATGACAATCAGGATGATGTCATGTTGACCTTTTCGGAACGAAAAGTACTGCGCCTGCTAGGCAAAGGATGGGGAATTAATCAGATCGCGGCATTACTAAAGAAAAGTAATAAAACGGTAAACGCGCAAAAGAACAGCGCCATGAGAAGACTCTCCTTAACCAGTAATGCCGAAATGTATGCGTGGATTAACAGCACCAAGGGAATGAAAGAGCTGAGTTTATTCTCTGCCTATGGAGAGCAAGACGAATGGAAAAGAGCGCCGCAAAAAGACATATCGCTATCGTCGAAAAGTGCATGATGAGTGCTATGGGGCTGAAGCACCTTTTTACCAGCCCCGCATTTAATGGTTACGAAATACATCTGTTTAATAACATCGCCAGTTTTCAATCCACACTGAATTTCGTCCCGTATGCAACGTTAATTTATTCCCTCTCGGATGAGCGTGAAGAGCGACGCAATTGTCTGGTATGTATTAAAGAACTGGCCACTGCCCACGGTACCATTCAGCGCATTGTGCTGGCGTCAGATGAGAAAGAAGCAAGCCTGATGAATCAGCTTTCCCCTTCACGTCTGCACGGGATCATGCTCAAATCCGATCCGCTGGTCGCTCTGCAGGAGCAGCTGGTCAAACTGCTGAATGAGAACCGCCGGGTGAATGACAGCATGAACAATCACTGGAATATTCATCGTGGAAGGCTGCTGAGTCCGACCGAACGCGCCATTTTACAGTTTATGTCCTGTGGCTACTCCATCCAGGACATTGCCACCCGACTGGATCGCAACATCAAAACCATTCGTGCGCATAAATTTAATGCCATGATGAAACTCGGCGTACATTCCGACGTGGGGCTACTGGACGCGGCAGATATTCTGACGCATTTCCCCGTGCCCGATCACCGCACGCCGCGCTTCCTTTCCGCACTCCACTCCTGATCCGCGATACCGCACCTGCGCCAGACATGGGTCTGGCGCAGGGCTTACAGGCAAACGTCCACCCAGGTCGCTTTGGTCAGTTCGGCCATTCTTTCCGGAGAAATGCGCACCGCGCTGTGTATGGCCCCTGCGGCAGGCAGGACTTCGGCATACTGCCTGAGTGAAATATCACAGTAGACCGCCAGCGGATTTTCCAGCCCGAAAGGGCACACGCCGCCGACGGGATGCCCGGTTACCGTCACCACCTCATCGCTGCTCAGCATTCGGGCTTTCGAGCCAAAGGTCTGCTTCAGCTTTTTATTATCCAGGCGCGCGTCACCTTTGGCGACCACCAGGATCACCTCATCTTTAATTTTCAGCGACAGCGTTTTCGCTATCTGACCCGGCGCGACCTTGTGCGCCTCGGCAGCCAGCGCAACGGTAGCGGTACTTTGACCCAGCTCGATGACTTCAACGTCAGGAGCATGCTCAGCAAAAAACTGGCGCACAGACTGCAAACTCATTGTTTCCTCCAGAAAAATACTCTGCGTAATCTGTCATATGAAATTATGCTCTGTAAATATTCCCTAAGTAACAAAACTCCAACATCAGCGATTTCTGGATCCTCTTCACAATCACGGAAACCGGTTACAGTAACCGGTTGCAGACCGTGAAGCAGAGATTAATACTGATTACGTCATTTCCCCTGTATCCCATAAATAATAAGAGTCGATTATGAAACCTATCCGTTTGAGCAGTACCGCTGGTAAGCGAACCAGCAAGGTGGTGAAAGTGGTATATGGAACACCGTGCGGCGTGTCTGCGCCCGAAACGATCGTCTGACAGGAGAGCCGTTATGTCTGCCAACCATGCTGCGTTTAACCTGATATTCCGCTTTGTTGAAAACTATGTCAGCCCCATTGCCGGACGCATCTCTTCCCAGCGTCACGTGATGGCCATCCGCGACGGCTTTATTTCCGCCATGCCATTTATGATCGTCGGCTCGTTCTTACTGGTGTTTGCCTACCCGCCGTTTTCACCGGACACCACCTGGGGCTTTGCCCGCGCCTGGCTGGATATGGCGAAACAGTTTGAAGGCCAGATCCTGACTCCGTTTGATATGACAATGGGGGTAATGTCCCTCTATATTTGTGCTGCTATCGCCTATAACCTCGGCAAGCACTACGTTAAGTCGCACCAGCTCGACCCCTTCATGTGCGCCATGCTGTCGCTGATGGCCTTCCTGTTGATTGCTGCGCCGAAAACCAAAGGCGCGCTGCCGGTGGATAGCCTCGGTGGGACGGGGATCTTCACCGCCATTCTGGTGGCGATCTACTGCGTGGAGATGATGCGTTTCCTGAAGGCGCACAATATCGGTATCCGCCTGCCCGACCAGGTGCCGCCGATGATCAAGAACTCCTTCGATCTGCTGATTCCGGTGCTGGTGGTCGTGTTAACCCTCTATCCGCTGAGCCTGTTCATCCAGTCCGAGTTTGGCATGCTGATCCCGCAGGCGATTATGGCCATCTTCAAGCCGCTGGTCTCCGCGGCGGACTCCCTGCCGGCGATCCTGCTGGCGGTGCTGATTGGGCATTTGCTGTGGTTTGCAGGGATCCACGGGGCGGCGATTGTCTCCGGGATGCTGCAGATGTTCTGGCTGACCAACCTTGGGATGAACCAGACCGCGCTGGCGAACAGTGCGCCGTTGCCGCACATCTTTATGGAAGCGTTCTGGACCTTCTTCATTGTAATTGGCGGCTCCGGGGCGACGATGGGGCTGGTGTTCTGCTATCTGCGCAGCCGCTCGGCGCACCTGCGTTCGATTGGCCGTCTGAGCGTGGTACCGAGTATTTTTAACATTAACGAGCCGGTGATCTTTGGTACGCCGATCGTAATGAACCCGGTGTTCTTCATTCCGTTCCTGCTGGCGCCGATGGTGAATGCGGTACTGGCGTGGGCGGCGATGAAGCTGGATCTGATTGGCCGCGTGATCTCCGTGGTGCCGTGGACGGCGCCTGCGCCGGTGGGGGCCGCCTGGGCGCTGGGCTGGGATTTCCGCGCGGCGGTACTGGTGGTGCTGTTAGCCCTCGTCTCCGCCATCATCTACTACCCGTTCTTTAAAGTGTACGAGAAGCAGCTGCTGGCGCAGGAGGCCGAAGAGGCCCAGCGTGCCGACGAGGAAAGTCAGCAGGTGGCATAGGTAAAAGCAAAACGGCAACCCAGAGGTTGCCGTTTCTAGTATTTGTTCCCACTCCCCGTGGGAGAGGGCCAGGGTGAGGGCATCAGGCCCGCACCCAATTTCAGGCCGCACCCGTTTATTTAAGCGTGCAGTCCCCGCACTGCTGCACATCCGGCAGGCGATAGCGCTGACAGCAGGTGCGACGCACCAGCAGCCCGTCGCGCGGAACCACTGTGCGGTAAAGCGGGTTATCACGCCCATCCGACAGCTGGCGGGCAAAGAAAAGGGACTGGCGCAGCGCGTCGACCTTCTCATCGCCCAGCAGGCTTTTCATTTCATTCAGATACCAGTGAATTAAATACCCGGTATTGCTCCAGATAAGTTTGCCGTTAATCTCACCCGTCTCTTCCAGCGCCTCAACGACCGGGATCAGCGCTCGGGTAATCAGCACTTCAATTCTTTGCTGCGCAGAAAGCGAGGTCGTCTGGCTGTCTTCGTGGACGTCGATCCAGAAGCAGGCGGCGCGCCCGGTTTCGTGAAACTCAACGTGGAAGTGCTCAGGGGAGAGATCCAGCGCTACGTCCTGGGTAAGCAGGGCCAGCATCATCGGCGGCACCATCAGCCCGATATACCATTGCGCCCACAGCGACAGCAGCGGCTTGTTCTCGCGCGCCAGGGTGGGTTGATTGCGGTAGATATGATCGGAGTAGGTTGCCAGCAACGACTGCAGCTCGGCAGGGCGTTGCCACTGCGCCAGCGTCAGGGCGTGATGCGGAGGGGTCTCATCCAGCTTGATGACGTCCAGCATATGCGCACGCGTCCCGGCAATGGCATCACGTACCGCATCCGCAAGCCCGGAAGGCCCGGCCGGAAGGCGGGTTTGCCAGATAACATTCTCAATGACGTGTGCAGAGCGTATGGCCATAATTGGGCTGGATAAAAATCTAAATGATAATGATTGCCAATCCTAACTATAGATAAAACCGTGCGCAAGATTTTTTACACAAATAGGCTCTACGCTGACAAATGAGAAATTATATCATATGATATTGGTTATCATTATCGAAGTGAGAGACGGATCATGTTGAGCAGAGCGTTAGGGAGTGGATGGGGTGTGATACTGCCGGGGGCGATGATTGCCGGGCTGGCCTTTACCGATCTGTCGCTGGCGGTCTGGAAACTGATTATCGTGTCGGGATTACTGATGTCATCGGTCATGATCTGGCATAAACAACTGCGGCACTTTGTGCTGCTGCCATCTTGTGTCGCGCTGATTGCGGGAATATGGGTGCTGGCGATGAATCTGAAATGAGAGGATAACAAGGGAGAATTTCAGGGAGAGATAAGATAATTGGTGCGAGGGGGGGGGGACTCGAACCCCCACATCCTAAGGACACTAACACCTGAAGCTAGCGCGTCTACCAATTCCGCCACCTTCGCACAGTCATCTTATTTTATTGATATCGCCTCGTTGGTGCGAGGGGGGGGGGACTCGAACCCCCACATCCTAAGGACACTAACACCTGAAGCTAGCGCGTCTACCAATTCCGCCACCTTCGCCCAGTGCGAGCAATATCAATCATGGTTGTTGGTGCGAGGGGGGGGGACTCGAACCCCCACATCCAAAGGACACTAACACCTGAAGCTAGCGCGTCTACCAATTCCGCCACCTTCGCATACCAACGATACAAAAAAGTATCGCAACCACGGAGGCGCATTCTAGATGTTTTCAGCTATTCGTCAACAGATAATTGTGCCGGATGTTTTGATTGTTGCAAAAATGGCCCGATCGGGGAGATCGGGCCGGAGTGAGACGTTATTTCTTCGCCTGACGGGTCATGATCGCGCGGTAGATCTTAAAGCGACCGGTCTGAGCCAGCACTTCGTGGAAGCCGAAGACTTCATCCAGCACTTTCGGATACGGCAGGAAGGCGTTCGCCACGATGCGCAGCTCGCCGCCGCTGTTCAGATGGCGTACCGCGGTGCGGATCAACGTTTGTGCTGCTTCGAGGCTGGTTTCCATCCCGTCATGGAACGGTGGGTTGGAGATGATCATATCGAAACGGCCGGTCACGTCGGAGAGCACGTTAGAGGCGAACACCTCGCCCTCAATACCGTTAGCGGCAAGGGTCGCGCGGCTGGCTTCAATGGCAGAAGCGCCAACGTCGGTCAGGGTTAAACGCACTTTCGGCGAGTGGCTGGCCAGTACGGCGGAGAGCACGCCCGCGCCACAGCCGACATCCAGCACTTTGCCTTTAGTGTGCGGCGTGAAGGTGGAGAGCAGCAACTGGCTGCCGACGTCCAGTCCGTCACGGCTGAAGACGCCCGGCAGCGTTTTGATGGTCAGGCCATCCAGCTGGTATTCGCCCCAGTATTTTTCCGCGTCGAAGGTCGGTTTTTTGTCCAGACGGCCATGGTACAGGCCACAGCGACGGGCGCTGTCGACTTTGTTCAGCGTGACGTAATCCGCCAGCATCTGCTCGGCGCTGCGCACGCCGCTGCGGTTCTCGCCGATCACGAAAATATCGCAACCCACCGGCAGCAGGGAGAGCAGGTTCATCAGCTGGAACTGGGCTTCAGGTTTGTTCTTCGGCCAGTAGTAGATCAGCGTATCGCAGTCCGCCACGTCGCTCTGTTCAGCCACCAGGCTGTAACGGGCGCGCTCGCCCATCTGGCGGCTCAGCACCTGCCAGTGGTGATACTGCTGGGTGTGCGCGCGGCTGTCGGCGCACTCGAAACGGGCAGGCAGGTCATCCTGCATATCTCCGGCAAACAGAATACGGCTTTGTTCGAAATCATCACTGTGGCGCAGCAAGACTTCACTTGCCGGGGTAAATGCAGACATGAATTGTTCCTCAATAAACTCAGGCGGGGATTATAGTAGGTAGATGGCGCAGATTCGACACATTTGCTATATTTGCGCGCCTGACAGACAGGAGTTTTCGCAATGGCATCCCGACGAGACAGGCAATTACAGCAACTGGGCATTACCCAGTGGGCGTTGCGCCGCCCGGCGGCCTTGCAGGGCGAAATCGCCATCTCGCTTCCGGCGCACGTTCGTCTGGTGATGGTGGCGCAGAGCCTGCCCGCGCTGAGCGAGCCGCTGATTGCCGATGTGCTGCGCGCACTTAAGCTGAGTGCCGATCAGGTGCTGCAGCTGACGCCCGAACGCGTGGCGATGCTGCCCCCGGAGGGCCGCTGTAACAGCTGGCAGCTTGGCGTGACGGAAGAGATGACGCTGGAGGGCGGCAATCTGGCCACTCCGGTACTGGACGAACTTAAAGCGAACCCGGCGGCACGTCGCGCGCTGTGGCAACAAATCTGCGAACATGAACACAATTTCTTCCCTCACGACGACTGATTTAGCGCAGGCTTTTGATATCGAAAAACGCGCCCACGCCTTTCCGTGGAGTGAAAAAACCTTTGCCAGCAACCAGGGCGAGCGTTACCTCAACTATCGGCTGGATGTCGATAATACCCTGGCGGCTTTCGCCATTACGCAGGTCGTTCTGGATGAGGCGACGCTGTTTAACATCGCCGTAGATCCTGCCTTTCAGCGCCGTGGGCTGGGCAGAGAACTGCTGGAACATTTAATTCGCGAGCTGGAAGCACGAGACGTTTTCACGCTGTGGCTGGAAGTACGGGCCTCGAACGCCGCCGCCATCGCACTCTATGAAAGCCTGGGCTTCAACGAGGCGACGATCCGCCGTAACTACTACCCCACCGCAGAAGGACGTGAAGACGCCATTATCATGGCTCTGCCGCTTGGATAACTAAAAAAGGTTGTAACGATGAACTGGGACTGGATTTTCTTTGATGCTGACGAAACGCTGTTTACGTTTGATTCGTTCGGCGGCTTACAGCGGATGTTTCTCGACTACAGCGTGACCTTCACCGCTGAAGACTTCCAGGATTACCAGACGGTGAACAAACCGTTGTGGGTGGATTACCAGAACGGGGCGATCACCGCGTTACAGCTGCAGCATCAGCGTTTTCAGGGCTGGTCCGAGCGCCTCAAGGTTCCGCCTGGCGATCTGAACCACGCGTTTCTTAACGCGATGGCAGAAATCTGCGCCCCGCTGCCGGGCGCCGCGTCGCTGCTCGCCTCCCTGAAAGGCAAGGCGAAGCTTGGGATCATTACCAACGGCTTTACCGCGCTGCAGCAGATCCGCCTGGAGCGCACCGGTTTTCGTGACTACTTTGATCTCTTAGTGATCTCCGAACAGGTTGGCGTGGCCAAACCGGCAGGGAAAATCTTTGATTATGCGCTGGACCAGGCCGGCAACCCTGACCGGGCAAAAGTGCTGATGGTGGGGGATACGGCAGAGTCCGATATCCTCGGCGGCATGAATGCCGGGCTGTCCACCTGCTGGCTGAATGCGCACAACCGCCCCCTGCCGGAGGGAATCAAACCGACCTGGACCGTAGCCTCCCTGAGCGAACTGGAGCAACTCCTGTGTAAACATTGATTGCCTGCCCCCCCATTGATGGGTAAAATAGCCGCAAATTCGTATTCCAGATGCGTGGCGTGCTGCCGCGCTTATTAAAGAAGATTTTACTATGACGTTGTCTCCTTATCTGCAAGAGGTGGCCAAGCGCCGTACTTTTGCCATTATCTCTCACCCGGATGCCGGTAAAACCACCATCACCGAAAAGGTGCTGCTGTTCGGACAGGCGATCCAGACCGCCGGTACGGTAAAAGGCCGTGGCTCCAGCCAGCATGCAAAATCTGACTGGATGGAGATGGAAAAGCAGCGTGGTATCTCGATCACCACCTCCGTGATGCAGTTCCCGTATCACGACTGCCTGGTGAACCTGCTCGATACCCCGGGGCACGAAGACTTCTCCGAAGATACCTACCGTACCCTGACGGCGGTGGACTGCTGTCTGATGGTGATCGATGCCGCGAAAGGCGTTGAAGATCGTACCCGCAAGCTGATGGAAGTAACCCGTCTGCGCGACACGCCGATCCTCACCTTTATGAACAAACTCGACCGTGACATCCGCGATCCGATGGAAGTGATGGACGAAGTGGAGCGCGAGCTGAAGATCGCCTGTGCGCCAATCACCTGGCCAATCGGCTGCGGCAAGCTGTTCAAAGGTGTCTACCATCTCTATAAAGACGAAACCTACCTGTATCAGACCGGTAAAGGTCACACCATCCAGGAAGTACGCGTCGTTAAAGGGCTGGATAACCCGGAGCTGAACGCGGCGGTCGGCGATGAGCTGGCAGAGCAGCTGCGTGACGAGCTGGAGCTGGTGAAAGGCGCGTCCCACGAGTTCGACCAGGATCTGTTCCTTGCGGGTGAAATCACCCCGGTCTTCTTTGGTACCGCGCTGGGCAACTTCGGCGTAGACCATATGCTGGATGGCCTGGTGGAGTGGGCGCCGCAGCCGATGCCGCGTAACACCGACACCCGTGAAGTGGTCGCCAGCGAAGAGAAGTTCACCGGCTTCGTATTTAAGATCCAGGCCAACATGGACCCCAAACACCGTGACCGCGTGGCCTTTATGCGCGTGGTGTCCGGCAAATATGAAAAGGGCATGAAGCTGCGCCAGGTGCGTACCGGCAAAGACGTGGTGATCTCCGATGCGCTGACCTTTATGGCCGGCGACCGTTCCCACGTGGAAGAGGCCTACCCGGGTGACATCATTGGTCTGCATAACCACGGCACCATTCAGATTGGTGATACCTTCACCCAGGGTGAGATGATGAAGTTCACCGGTATTCCGAACTTCGCGCCGGAACTGTTCCGTCGTATCCGCCTGCGGGATCCGCTGAAGCAGAAACAGCTGCTGAAAGGGCTGGTTCAGCTGTCGGAAGAGGGTGCGGTGCAGGTGTTCCGCCCAATTTCCAATAACGATCTGATTGTTGGTGCCGTCGGTGTGCTGCAGTTTGACGTGGTGGTTGCCCGTCTGAAGAGCGAATACAACGTTGAAGCGATTTACGAATCGGTCAACGTGGCGACGGCGCGCTGGGTTGAGTGTTCTGACGTGAAGAAATTCGAAGAATTTAAGCGTAAGAACGAGATCCAGCTGGCGCTGGACGGCGGCGATAACCTCACCTATATCGCCCCAACCATGGTTAACCTGAACCTGGCGCACGATCGTTACCCGGACGTTCAGTTCCGTAAAACCCGCGAGCACTAATCCCTTCTCAGAGCACGGCAGCCGCCGTGCTCTGCTTAAATCCCTGCCTTATTAAACCCTTACGGAATGTTCTTAATTCATCATCTTTTGTTACTTGTTGCTCGTTTTTTAGCCAATTCTGAAAGCAGCGCCGCGAGAGTGATCTATATTTAACTCAGTGTTTAACACCGGGCGCAGATGAAAGCTCCACTCAATGCGTGTTGATAAGGTTCTCATCTCGCCCGAGTGTTGATTGGTAGTATGAAAGACTACTTAGGCATGATGATTTACGCTCGAATTCGGAGCAAACCACAGGAATACATCGATGAATACTAAAAAACTGAAGATTTCGAAAACTCTGCTGGCGGTAATGATGGGTAGTGCTCTGGTGTGCGGTTCTGCAATGGCAGAAACCACGACCACGGAAAAAGCGCACTCCACAGCGAACACCGCAGGGGAAAAAATCGATAACTCTATGAATAAAGTCGGTAACTTCATGGATGACAGCTCTATCACAGCTAAAGTAAAAGCTGCACTGGTAGACGCTGATGATATCAAGAGCACCGATATTTCCGTAGAAACTGAGAAAAACGTCGTCACCCTGAGTGGCTTTGTCGAAAGCCAGGAGCAGGCTGAAAAAGCCGTCGCCGTGGCGAAAAAGGTAGAGGGTGTGACCTCTGTCAGCGACAAACTGCACGTGCGTGACGGTAAAGAGCAGTCTGCCAAAGGCTATGCCGGCGATACTGCAACTACCAGCGAAATCAAAGCTAAACTGTTAGCTGATGACATCGTGCCATCACGTAAAGTGAAAGTTGAAACCACCGACGGTGTGGTTCAGCTGAGCGGTACGGTGGATTCTAAGGCACAAAGCGACCGTGCTGAGAGCATCGCAAAAGCCATTGATGGCGTGAAAAGCGTTAAAAACGATCTGAAAGTTAAATAAAACACCACAATCGCCCTTCTGGCTGAGGCCAGAAGGCGAGATAAGAATTAAACCTTAGTATCGCCGTGAGCAACCTGAGCGCTCACCATGCGGTCGACATTAACTATGGTAAGGAGAGTCTTATGTTTCGTTGGGGCATCATTTTTCTGGTTATCGCGTTAATTGCCGCCGCTCTGGGTTTTGGTGGTCTGGCAGGTACAGCGGCGGGCGCGGCGAAAATTGTCTTCGTCGTCGGTATTATCCTGTTCCTGGTTAGCCTGTTCACCGGACGCCGTCGTCCATAGCTCAGGTTATGGGTACGTTGATGAAAAAGGCTCATGCATAGCATGAGCCTTTTTTTATGCCTGACGTTTACCCGCATCCGATTTGAGTAAAACACCCTGTCTACGCTACTGTGTAGTAACAGAACAAATAAAAAAACAGGAAAGCAGAGGTGGGGCAGCGAATTCCGGTAACGCTCGGCAACATTGCGCCGCTGGCGCTGAAACCTTTTCGACCAGGCCAGATAGCCCTGGTGTGTGAGGGCGGCGGACAGCGAGGGATCTTCACGGCCGGCGTGCTGGACGAATTTATGCGCGCGCAGTTTAATCCGTTCGATCTCTATTTCGGCACCTCCGCCGGCGCGCAAAATCTCTCGGCCTACGTCTGCAATCAGCCGGGTTACGCCCGCAAAGTGATCATGCGTTACACCACCTCCCGCGACTTCTTCGATCCGCTGCGCTTTGTGCGCGGCGGTAATCTTATCGATCTCGACTGGCTGCTGGACGCCACCGCCAGCAAAATGCCGCTGGCAATGGATAACGCCTCCCGCCTGTTCGATACCGGTAAAACCTTCTGGATGTGCGCCTGTCGCGGCGACGACTACTCGGCCAGCTATTTCTCCCCGCAAAAAGAGAACTGGCTGGATATCCTGCGCGCCACCAGCGCGATCCCCGGCTTCTACCGCACCGGTGCGGCGCTGGACGGCATCGCCTATCTCGACGGCGGGGTCAGCGACGCGATCCCGGTGCAGGAGGCGGCCCGACGCGGGGCTCAGACCATCGTGGTGATCCGCACCGTACCCTCGCAGATGTACTATACGCCGCAGTGGTTTAAGCGGATGGAGCGCTGGCTGGGCGACAGCAGCCTGCAGCCGATGCTGAACCTGGTTTCACATCATGAGGCCAGCTACCACAGCATCCAGCGCTTTATCGAGAAGCCGCCGGGCAAACTGCGGATCTTTGAAATCTATCCCCCACGTCCGCTCAACAGCATGGCGCTGGGCAGCCGCGTGCCCGCCCTGCGGGACGACTACAAAACCGGGCGCCTGTGCGGGCGCTATTTCCTGGCGACGGTGGGCAAGCTGCTGGCCGAGCGTCCGCCGCTGCGCCGCCATCAGCAGCTCATCACTCCCGCGCCGCTGGTGGTTCCCCCCGGCAAGCGTGGCCAACGACGCGATCACCACGCCGCTGGTGATGGCCCCTGAGGCCAATGACACCCTGTTTGATAACGAGGATCTGGCGTGACTTACCGCTTTATCGATACCCATTGTCACTTTGATTTCCCGCCTTTCACTGACGATGAACCCGCCAGCATCCAGCGCGCTGCCGATGCCGGGGTAATGGGGATTGTGGTGCCGGCCATTGATGTGGCGAGCATCGACCGGGTTCTGCGTCTCGGGGCGCGCTATCCGACGCTCTATATGGCGCTGGGCCTGCACCCGATTGTGATCGAATCCCATCAGGATGCGCACCTTGACCAGCTGGAAGCGGCGCTGGCCGCACGGCCGGAGAGGCTGGTGGCGGTGGGGGAGATCGGCCTCGATCTCTATCGGGAGGATCCTCACTTCGATCGTCAGGAGGCGATCCTCGACGCACAGCTGAAGCTGGCGAAACGCTACGATCTGCCGGTGATCCTCCATTCCCGGCGCACCCACGACAAACTGGCGATGCACCTTAGGCGCCAGGATCTGCCGCGGACCGGCGTGGTACATGGCTTTGCCGGCAGCCTGCAGCAGGCGCAGCGCTTTGTGGAGATGGGGTATAAAATCGGCGTCGGTGGCACCATCACCTATCCCCGGGCCAGTAAAACCCGCGACGTGATGGCGCAGTTACCGCTATCCGCTTTGCTACTTGAAACGGACGCGCCCGACATGCCGCTCAATGGTTTTCAGGGCCAGCCGAACCGTCCGGAACAGGCGGCGCGGGTATTTGCTACGTTGTGTGAACTGCGTGATGAGCCCGCGGATGAGATCGCCGATGCGCTGCTGCACAACACCCGCACGCTGTTCGATCTGCCGCTATAGGTAGAGCGACGGGCGGATCACCCTGATCCGCTCCCGCTCCAGCACCTCTGCCAGCGGTTCGACATCCTCCGCCGTGGCGCTCCGCCAGTGCCGGGCTTCACCGTAGACGCCGTGCGCGTGAAAGGCGTTGATCCTGACAGGCACATCCCCTAACCGACGAATAAACGCGATCAGCTCCCGACGGTGCGTCAGGTAATCACAGCGATCCGGGATCACCAGCAGACGCAGCTCGCTCAGCCGGTTGTGGGCGGCCAGCCAGCGGATGCTGTGCTTGATGACGGTGTTGTCGCGTCCGGTCAGGTAGCGGTGGTGTTCGTTGTCCCAGGCCTTGAGATCCAGCATCGCGCCGTCAAACAGCGGGAGCAGTTTTTGCCAGCCGGTTTCGCTTAACAGACCGTTGCTGTCCACCAGACAGGACAAATGCTGCAGCTGCGGATCGGCTTTCAGAGCCGAAAACAGCGCCACCAGAAACGGCAGCTGGGTGGTGGCTTCCCCGCCGCTGACGGTGATGCCGGAGATAAAGGGCGACACCTTGCGGACCTCGGCCACGACCTCCTCTACGCTTAAACGCAGCGCCATCGGCGTCGCCTGCTGCGGGCATATCTGCAGGCAGGTGTCGCACTGCTGGCAATGGGCGTCATCCCACCAGACCCGTCCGGCCTGAATGTTCAGCGCCTCGTGCGGGCAGTGCGGCACGCAGGCCGCACAGTCGTTGCACCGGCCTATCGTCCACGGGTTGTGGCAGGTTTTGCAGCGCAGGTTACAGCCCTGCAGAAACAGGGCCAGGCGACTGCCGGGCCCGTCGACGCAGGAGAAGGGGATAACCTTACTGACTAAAGCGCATCTGTTGTTCATGGCTTATCACGCGCGGCTGGCGCTCCAGGATGCGGGTGTTGCGGGCGGCCTCTTCACCCAGCCAGGTGGTATTGGTGCGTGAACCTTCGGCGCGGTATTTCTCCAGATCGGAGAGTCGCACCATATAGCCGGTGACACGAACCAGATCGTTACCCGAGATATTGGCGCTGAACTCGCGCATCCCGGCGCGGAAGGCGCCCAGGCAGAGTTCCACTACCGCCTGCGGATTGCGCTTGATGGTTTCGTCCAGGGTCAGGATGTCGCTGATCCCGGCGTGATAGTGCCGGTGGTGCGGTGCTACCGCCAGCAGATGGCCGATCGGGTCGGGCTCATCGCCATAGGGCAGGCGCGCCCCCGGTGTGGTGCCGACGTCAGAGCTGATCCCCGACTGGGCATGCAGCAGGGCGCGCTGCTTCCAGCCATATCTGACCGGGGTATTTTCCACAAAGGCCGCCAGCTGCTCGCTGATGCGGTAGCCCAGCGCGTTGGCCTGCGGATCTTTACCGTAGCGTCCCTTCATCCCGGCTTTCTCGCACAGCACGTTCACCGCTTCGGCCAGGCCATACATGCCGAACATCGGCACAAAACGGTCGGGATCGATCAGCCCTTCTTTAACCAGGAAGCTATTCTCAAAGAAGCCAGATTGTTGATAAAGGAAGTCGCAGCGTGCATCGATGATGGCGATCTGCTGCTGGCAGTAGTGCGGCAACGTGCGGGTGAAGAACGTCTCCAGCGTATCGCTTTGCTCCGCGATGGCTTTCAGGTTGAGGCGCACCAGGGTGCTGCCCCCGCCTGCCAGCGGCAGAGAGTTGTAACAGCTGACGACGCCAAAGCCATTTTTTGTGAAAATTTTATCATTTACCGGCCCGTTGGCGATATGTGGCTTGCTGCATTCGCAAATGTTGCTGGCCACCTCCAGCAGCAGATCGTCCGGGGTGATCTCTGGATCATAAATAAAGGTCAGATTGGGTGAGACCTGCTTAAGCTCTGCATCGGCGCGTAAAATGGCGCGCGTTACCGGACCATCAGCCGGGCCAATGTTGGCATGCACGAAGGCATCCGGCAGGGTGCGATCGAGATAGCGCCAGAAACGTTTTATTCGAATATCGATTTCTTCTTGTGTTAGAATTCTAACATACGGCTGCAGCAGCGAATCGAGATGGCCGAGGAACACCGGCATGCCGGTCACGGACGGAACATGGTGGTAAAGGATGGTTAACAGCGACAGGGCATCGTCCAGATCCTTCGCCCCTTCCAGCTCAAGCCACTCTGAACCCTGTTTCAGGAACACCGCATAGTCGGGTAGCACATAGCGCGGCTTGTACGGCGCGTGGCCCTCAAACATATCGCAGATAAATCCCGCCTCCAGCGCCTGGTGCGCTTCGGGGGCCAGCGTCGGGTAGGGCAGGTTGTTTTCCGCCTCCAGCGCCAGAAAATGGCGTTTTTGTTCGGGGCTTAACACCGGGCTTGTCACAATTTGCTGGCAACGTTGTTGCAGGGCATCGGGGCTGGATGGGGACATGGTCGCTTCCTTATTGTTCTGCAGTAATGGGAAGGATTGTAAAAAGAGTCCCGTCGGCCGCCTTTGATCCTGCGCGTGTGCCTGACGCTTTAATCAGCAGTTGTAGCCAAATTATTTGAAGTTGATCTCATTACGGTTATGCAAATTTGTACGCGTATTTCATTAACTGTGATGAATGTCGAAGTGAGAATGCGGGTGGATGTTAGAATACTCACAGACCCGCAAGGTAAAATTTTACGGCTATACGCCGGGAGAATGTTATGACCGATTTAACCGCAAGCAGCCTGCGCGCCCTGAAACTGATGGATCTGACCACCCTGAATGACGACGATACCAACGAGAAAGTGATCGCCCTGTGTCATCAGGCAAAAACCGCCGTGGGCAACACCGCGGCCGTCTGTATCTATCCACGTTTCATTCCGATCGCGCGTAAGACCCTGAAAGAGCAGGGTACGCCGGACGTGCGCATCGCCACCGTCACCAACTTCCCGCACGGTAACGACGATATCGAGATCGCGCTGGCTGAGACCCGCGCCGCTATCGCTTACGGTGCTGACGAAGTGGACGTGGTCTTCCCGTACCGCGCGCTGATCGCCGGTAACGAGCAGGTGGGCTTTGAGCTGGTGAAAGCCTGTAAAGAGGCCTGCGCCGCGGCAAACGTGCTGCTGAAAGTGATCATCGAAACCGGCGAACTGAAAGAAGAAGCGCTGATTCGTAAAGCGTCAGAAATCTCCATCAAAGCGGGTGCCGATTTCATTAAAACCTCCACCGGTAAAGTGCCGGTGAACGCGACCCCGGAAAGCGCTCGCATCATGATGGAAGTGATCCGCGATATGGGCGTGGAAAAAACCGTGGGCTTCAAACCGGCGGGCGGCGTGCGTACCGCTGAAGACGCCCAGCAGTTCCTGGCGATTGCCGACGAGCTGTTCGGTGCCGACTGGGCCGACTCCCGTCACTACCGCTTTGGCGCCTCCAGCCTGCTGGCCAGCCTGCTGAAAGCGCTGGGTCACGGCGACGGTAAGAGCGCAAGCAGCTACTGATAGCATTGTTCGCTGTAGGCCGGATAAGGCGTAGCCGCCATCCGGCGTTGTTCCGGTTCGCCGGGTGGCGCTACGCTTACCCGGCCTACGGTTAGCCTTCGACTAATTCCTCAGGGGGGTTATTTTGTTTCTCGCACAAGAAATTATTCGTAAAAAACGTGATGGTCATGCTTTAAACGACGAAGAGATCCGTTTCTTTATCAACGGCATTCGCGACAATACCATCTCTGAAGGGCAGATTGCGGCCCTGGCGATGACCATTTTCTTCCACGATATGGCGATGCCGGAGCGCGTGTCGCTGACCATGGCGATGCGGGATTCAGGAACCGTTCTGGACTGGAAGAGCCTTAACCTCAACGGCCCGATCGTGGATAAACACTCCACCGGCGGCGTGGGTGATGTCACCTCGCTGATGCTGGGGCCAATGGTCGCTGCCTGCGGCGGCTATATCCCGATGATCTCCGGGCGCGGCCTCGGCCATACCGGCGGCACGCTCGACAAGCTGGAAGCCATCCCGGGCTTCGATATCTTCCCGGATGACAATCGCTTCCGCGACATTATTAAGGACGTTGGTGTGGCAATTATCGGCCAGACCAGCTCCCTTGCCCCGGCGGATAAGCGTTTTTACGCCACGCGTGACATTACCGCGACCGTCGACTCTATCCCGCTGATCACCGCCTCTATCCTCGCCAAGAAACTGGCTGAAGGGCTTGATGCGCTGGTAATGGACGTGAAAGTGGGCAGCGGCGCCTTTATGCCGACCTATGAACTCTCTGCCGCACTGGCCGAAGCGATCGTTGGGGTTTCCAACGGCGCAGGCGTGCGCACCACCGCGCTGCTCACCGACATGAACCAGGTGCTGGCCTCCAGCGCCGGTAACGCGGTCGAAGTGCGCGAAGCGGTGCAGTTCCTGACCGGTGAATACCGTAACCCGCGTCTGTTCGACGTGACCATGGCGCTGTGCGTCGAGATGCTGATCTCCGGTAACCTCGCCAAAGACGACGCCGAAGCGCGCGCTAAACTGCAGGCGGTGCTGGATAACGGCAAAGCGGCCGACATCTTTGGTCGCATGGTCGCGGCGCAGAAAGGCCCGACCGACTTCGTGGAAAACTACGACAAATATCTCCCGACCGCGATGCTCAGCAAAGCGGTGTACGCGGATACCGAAGGCTTTGTCTCGGCGATGGATACCCGCGCGCTGGGCATGGCGGTGGTGTCGATGGGCGGCGGTCGTCGTCAGGCATCGGACAGCATCGATTACAGCGTCGGCTTCACCGATATGGCCCGTCTGGGCGACAGCGTTGACGGCCAACGTCCGCTGGCGGTGATCCACGCCAAAGATGAAAACAGCTGGCAGGACGCGGCGAAAGCCGTGAAAGCGGCCATCACCCTGGCAGATAAAGCGCCAGAAAGCACACCGACCGTCTATCGTCGCATTACCGAATAGCGGTATACTGATCTGATCGCTTTTTTATGAAGCACTGAGTACGGAGAACATATGAAACGTGCATTTATTATGGTGCTGGACTCATTCGGCATCGGCGCTACAGAAGACGCAGATCGCTTTGGTGACACTGGTGCAGACACCATGGGTCACATCGCAGAAGCCTGTGCAAAAGGCGAAGCGAACAACGGCCGTCAGGGCCCGCTGAATCTGCCAAACCTGACCCGTCTGGGTCTGGTGAAAGCTCACGAAGGCTCTACCGGTAAAGTTGCCGCCGGTATGGATGGCAACGCGGAAGTGGTAGGCGCATACGCCTGGGCGCACGAGCTCTCTTCCGGGAAAGACACCCCGTCAGGGCACTGGGAAATCGCCGGTGTACCGGTTCTGTTCGACTGGGGCTATTTCTCTGACCACGAAAACAGCTTCCCGCAGAAGCTGCTGGATAAGCTGGTAGAACGTGGCAACCTGCCGGGCTACCTCGGCAACTGCCACTCTTCCGGTACCGTGATTCTGGATCAGCTCGGCGAAGAGCACATGAAAACCGGCAAACCGATCTTCTACACCTCGGCGGACTCTGTGTTCCAGATTGCCTGCCACGAAGAGACCTTTGGCCTGGATCGCCTGTATGAGCTGTGCGAAATCGCCCGTGAAGAGCTGACCGAAGGCGGCTACAACATCGGCCGCGTCATCGCGCGTCCGTTTGTTGGCGACAAAGCGGGTAACTTCCAGCGTACCGGCAACCGCCACGACCTGGCCGTTGAGCCACCGGCACCTACCGTGCTGCAGAAACTGGTCGACGAAAAAGATGGCCAGGTGGTTTCCGTGGGTAAAATTGCGGATATCTACGCCAACTGCGGCATCACCAAAAAAGTGAAAGCTACCGGTCTGGACGCGCTGTTCGACGCCACCATCAAAGAGATGAAAGACGCGGGTGACAAAACCATCGTCTTCACCAACTTCGTGGACTTCGACTCCTCCTGGGGCCACCGTCGCGACGTTGCAGGCTATGCTGCGGGTCTGGAGCTTTTCGACCGCCGTCTGCCGGAGCTGATGGAGCTGGTGGGGGAAGATGACATTCTGATCCTGACCGCTGACCATGGCTGCGACCCGACCTGGACCGGTACCGACCACACCCGTGAGCACATTCCGGTGCTGGTGTACGGCCCGAAAGTCAAACCAGGTTCGCTGGGGCACCGTGAAACCTTCGCGGATATCGGCCAGACCATCGCGAAATACTTTGGTACGTCCGACATGGAATATGGCAAGGCCATGTTCTGATTTTGATGGGTGCGGCTTGATGCCCTCACCCCGACCCTCTCCCACAGGGAGAGGGTGAAAAGAATAAACCAATTAAAAGGAACTGAAGATGGCAACTCCTCACATTAATGCAGAGATGGGTGATTTCGCTGACGTCGTATTGATGCCTGGCGACCCACTGCGCGCGAAGCACATCGCGGAAACTTTCCTCGAAGACGTGCGTGAAGTGAACAACGTCCGCGGCATGCTGGGCTTCACCGGTACCTACAAAGGCCGCAAAATCTCCGTAATGGGTCACGGCATGGGTATCCCATCCTGCTCCATCTACACCAAAGAGCTGATCACCGATTTCGGCGTGAAGAAAATCATCCGCGTGGGCTCCTGTGGCGCCGTGCGTATGGACGTTAAGCTGCGTGACATCGTTATCGGTATGGGTGCCTGCACCGATTCCAAAGTGAACCGCATGCGTTTCAAAGATCACGACTTCGCGGCGATTGCAGACTTCGGCATGGTGCGTGACGCGGTTGACGCTGCCAAAGCGCTGGGCGTGGAAGCGCGCGTGGGTAACATCTTCTCTGCGGACCTGTTCTACGCGCCGGACGGCGGCGAGATGTTCGACGTGATGGAAAAATACGGCATCCTGGGCGTGGAAATGGAAGCGGCAGGCATCTACGGTGTAGCGGCTGAGTTCGGTGCGAAAGCCCTGACCATCTGCACCGTGTCTGACCATATCCGTACTCACGAGCAGACCACTGCCGCTGAGCGTCAGACCACCTTCAACGACATGATCAAAATCGCGCTGGAATCCGTTCTGCTGGGCGATAAAGAGTAAGAGCTGTTGTGCCGGGTGGCGGCTTCGCCTTACCCGGCCTACGGTTTTCCAGGCCCGCTAAGCGCAGCGCCATCCGGCTTTTTTATTACCTCACCGCCCACGCAATCCACGCCGACAGCTCCCGCAGCTCCATCTCCTGCTCCGGGAAATCGCCGATCAAGGCATCACATGCCTGTTGCAGCATATCCGCCCGGTACAAACAGCCCTGCAGCCGCGCCGCCAGCGCCTCTAACGGGGCCGGGTTCAGGCTGTCGGTAAAGACCTGCGTGCGGGTGATGTGGCCCTTTTCAACGTCGAAATGCAGCTCCACGCCGCCCCAGGTGAAACGCTCATCCAGCAGGTGCGAGAAGGCGGGAGCCTGGCCGAAGTTCCACTCCCAGCTGCTCTGGCGGGCAAAGGTCTCGGCAAAGTTTGGCAGATCCGGCGTCTTGTCCGGGGAGATTACTTCGGCCTCCACGCGTTCGCCATAGTGAGCGAAAAACGCCTCGCGGATCGCGTCGCAGATCTGGTCGTGGGTCACGCCCGGAAGCAGATCCACCAGATTCGCCACCCGGCCGCGCACGGAGGTGATACCTTTGGCCTGCAGCTTTTTCTGGTCGGGATTGAGGTAGTTTGCCAGGCGGCTGAGATCGGCATTCAGCAGTAGGGTGCCGTGGTGGAAACCGCGATCCAGGGTTTCGCGATAGGCCGATCCGGAGACCTTCCGATCGCCATCGGGGGTTTTCACCACCAGGTCGTTGCGCCCGGAGGCTTCCGCCGTTGCCCCCAGCGCCTGTAATGCGCTCAGCACGATGTTAGTAGAGATGGTTTTGTCGTACTCTGGCTTTCCCGCCATAAAGGTAAAGCAGGTATTGCCGAGGTCGTGGAACACCGCGCCGCCGCCGCTGCTGCGACGCGCCAGGCGCACGTTGTCCTCTTCCATGCGCCGCGTGTTGCACTCTTTCCACGGGTTTTGCGCCCGGCCAATGACCACCGTATCGGCGTTGCGCCACAGGAACAGCACCCGCTGCGTGGCGGGCATCTGGCGGAAGATGCACTCTTCCACCGCGAGATTAAACCAGGGATCCCAGGAGTCAGAGATAAGCAGGCGTAACGTCGTCATGGCAAAGTTCCTTTTCTGAATCGTCTGGCTACTTTAACACTATTCCTTCTTCTCGCTCTCTTCCTCTTCGGGCACCGACTTGCTGGCGGTGAGCAGGAACGGCGACTGCTGCCAGCGGGTGCGTTTGCCCTGCAGCAGCGTGCGGGTCAGCACTACGCCTATTGCCAGCGACAGCAGCAGCATCAGGCGCAGGATATTGGTGGTGTTATCCACCTGTTTTGCCTCAGTGGCTAAGGTATGGGTGTCGAGGGTCAGCCGCAGGTAGCCGAGCGGGCCGTTTTTCCCCTGAATCGGCTCCACCAGCTGCTGGTTAAAGTAGCCGCCGGCTTTCTTGCCATCCAGCGCCAGCCTGTCACGCACCTCGACATGCTCGCCTGCCCGGGCGATCAGCTCGCCCTCATTGTCATAGACGCTGGCATCAAGAATGCGGCTCTCGTCGGTCAGCAGACGCAGCACCTGCGCAATCCGCTTTTCATCCGGCGTTTCGGTACGCATCAACGGGGCGATGTTGAGCGACACCTGGCGCGCCAGGGTGTGCGCCAGCTCTTCAAGCTGTGGGTTACGCTGTCGTTGATGATTCTGACTGAACCAGGATGCGCCCTGCATCAGCGCCACTAACAGGGCCAGACAGGAGAGGACAATCACGGCACGATGAAGCCGGAATTTCAGTTTTGCACGAGCCATATTCCACCTGCTGAAAATTTTCGGGGTTAATGTTGCCAGAAGTGATGGTTACAAGGTAGCCTCATGCGTTATTTTCCCCCCTGGATGATTCCCGGCGCGAACGATTTTACAGGAGCTTTAATGCCAAACATTACCTGGTGCGACCTGCCCAATGATGTCTCTCTCTGGCCAGGATTGCCGCTCTCTTTAAGTGGTGATGAGGTAATGCCTCTGGACTACCATGCTGGCCGTAGCGGCTGGCTGCTGTATGGACGCGGCCTGGATAAACAGCAGTTAACCCAGTATCAGAGCAAGCTGGGTGCAGCGATGGTGATCGTCGCCGCCTGGTGCGTGGAAGATTATCAGGTCATCCGCCTGGCCGGTTCCCTGACCCAGCGCGCCACCCGTCTGGCACACGACGCCGGGCTGGATGTCGCCCCGCTCGGTAAAATTCCGCACCTCAAAACCCCGGGACTGCTGGTGATGGACATGGACTCCACCGCCATTCAGATCGAGTGCATCGACGAGATCGCCAAACTGGCCGGTACCGGCGAGATGGTGGCCGAAGTGACCGAACGCGCCATGCGCGGCGAGCTGGACTTCACCGCCAGCCTGAAACAGCGCGTGGCGACCCTGAAGGATGCCGACGCCAATATTCTGATGCAGGTGCGCGAAAAGCTGCCGCTGATGCCGGGTCTGGTGCAGCTGGTACTGAAGCTGGAAACGCTGGGCTGGAAAGTGGCCATCGCCTCCGGCGGCTTTACCTTCTTTGCTGAGTATCTGCGCGACAAGCTGCGCCTGGATGCCGTGGTCGCCAACGAACTGGAGATCAGAGACGGGAAGCTGACCGGAAACGTGATTGGCCAGATCGTCGATGCTCAGTTCAAGGCCAGCACCCTGACGCGTCTGGCGGAAAAATATGATATCCCGGTTGCCCAGACCGTGGCGATTGGCGACGGCGCGAACGATCTGCCGATGATTAAAGTGGCCGGGCTGGGCATTGCTTACCATGCCAAACCGACCGTGAATGAAAAGACGGAAGTCATTATCCGTCATGCTGACCTGATGGGGGTGTTCTGCATTCTCTCCGGCAGCGTGAATCAGAAATAAAGAGGTAAAACGTGGCGAAAGCTCCAAAACGCGCATTTGTCTGTAATGAATGTGGTGCGGATTATCCGCGCTGGCAGGGGCAGTGCAGCGCCTGTCATGCCTGGAACACCATCACCGAAGTGCGCGGAGTTGCCGCTTCACCCACCGTCGCCCGTAACGAGCGCCTGAGCGGTTATGCGGGCAACGCGGGCGTATCGAAAGTCCAGAAGCTCTCCGACATCAGCCTTGAGGCCCTGCCGCGCTTCTCCACCGGGTTTAAGGAGTTTGACCGGGTGCTGGGCGGCGGCGTGGTACCGGGGAGCGCCATTCTGATTGGTGGTAGCCCGGGCGCCGGCAAATCCACCCTGCTGTTGCAGACCCTGTGCAAGCTCGCGTCGCAGATGAAGACCCTGTACGTCACCGGGGAAGAGTCCCTGCAGCAGGTGGCGATGCGCGCGCACCGTCTGGCGCTGCCGACCCAGGACCTGAATATGCTCTCCGAAACCAGCATCGAGCAGATCTGCATGATTGCCGAAGAAGAGCAGCCGAAGCTGATGGTGATCGACTCCATCCAGGTGATGCACATGGCCGACGTGCAGTCCTCCCCGGGCAGCGTCGCCCAGGTGCGTGAAACCGCAGCCTACCTGACACGCTTCGCCAAAACCCGCGGGGTGGCGATCATCATGGTCGGTCACGTCACCAAAGATGGCGCCCTGGCCGGTCCGAAGGTGCTCGAGCACTGTATCGACTGCTCCGTGATGCTGGATGGCGATGCCGATACCCGTTTCCGTACCCTGCGCAGCCACAAAAACCGCTTTGGTGCGGTGAATGAGCTGGGCGTGTTTGCCATGACCGAGCAGGGGCTACGTGAAGTCAGCAACCCGTCGGCCATCTTCCTGAGCCGCGGCGATGAAGTGACGTCCGGCAGCTCGGTGATGGTGGTCTGGGAAGGGACGCGTCCGCTGCTGGTGGAGATCCAGGCGCTGGTCGATCATTCGATGATGGGCAACCCGCGTCGCGTGGCGGTGGGCCTTGAGCAAAACCGTCTGGCGATTTTGCTGGCGGTGCTGCACCGCCACGGCGGTCTGCAGATGGCGGATCAGGACGTGTTCGTCAACGTGGTCGGTGGGGTAAAAGTGACCGAAACCAGCGCCGACCTGGCGCTGCTGCTGGCGATGGTCTCCAGCCTGCGCGACCGTCCGCTGCCGCAGGATCTGGTGGTGTTTGGCGAAGTTGGGCTGGCCGGCGAGATCCGTCCGGTGCCGAGCGGCCAGGAGCGTATCTCCGAGGCGGCAAAACACGGCTTCCGCCGGGCAATTGTGCCGGCTGCCAACGTGCCGAAAAAGCTGCCGGAAGGAATGACGGTTTTCCCCGTTAAAAAACTCTCTGATGCGCTAAGTGTCTTTGACGACTTATAATTACCTATTCGTTGTTGCAGGAGGCACCGTAATTTATGTCGTCATTTGACTATATCAAGACCGCGATCCGCCAGAAGGGCTGCACCTTGCAGCAGGTGGCGGAAGCCAGCGGTATGACCAAGGGCTATTTAAGCCAGCTGCTGAATGCCAAAATCAAAAGCCCCAGCGCGCAGAAGCTGGAAGCGCTGCATCGCTTTCTGGGGCTTGAGTTTCCGCGGATGCAGAAGAACATCGGCGTGGTGTTCGGCAAGTTTTATCCGCTGCACACCGGGCATGTCTACCTGATCCAGCGCGCCTGTAGCCAGGTGGACGAACTGCATATCATCATGGGCTACGATGACACGCGCGACCGCGAGCTGTTTGAAGCCAGCGCCATGTCCCAGCAGCCTACGGTTTCCGATCGCCTGCGCTGGCTGCTACAGACCTTTAAGTACCAGAAAAACATCCGCATTCATGCCTTTAACGAAGAGGGCATGGAACCCTATCCCCACGGCTGGGACGTGTGGAGCAACGGCATCAAAGCCTTTATGGAAGAGAAAGGGATCCAGCCTAACTGGATCTACACTTCTGAAGAGTCCGATGCCTCGCAGTATCCCCAGCATCTGGGAACCGAAACGGTACTGATCGATCCGAAACGCACCTTTATGAACATCAGCGGGGCCCAGATCCGCGAGAACCCGTTCCGCTACTGGGAGTACATCCCGACAGAAGTGAAGCCGTTCTTTGTACGTACCGTGGCGATCCTCGGCGGGGAGTCCAGCGGCAAATCCACGCTGGTCAACAAGCTGGCCAACATCTTCAATACCACCAGCGCCTGGGAGTATGGCCGGGACTATGTCTTCTCGCACCTCGGCGGGGATGAGATGGCGCTCCAGTATTCCGACTATGACAAAATCGCCCTGGGGCATGCCCAGTATATTGATTTTGCGGTGAAGTACGCCAATAAAGTGGCCTTTGTCGATACCGACTTCGTCACTACCCAGGCGTTCTGTAAGAAATACGAGGGGCGCGAGCATCCCTTTGTGCAGGCGCTGATCGACGAGTACCGCTTTGACCTGGTGATCCTGCTGGAGAACAACACTCCGTGGGTCGCCGATGGGATGCGCAGCCTGGGTAGCTCGGTGGACCGGAGAGAGTTCCAGACCATGCTGGTGGAGATGCTTGAAGCGAACAATATCGACTTTGTGCATGTGGAAGAGGCGGATTATGACGCCCGCTTCCTGCGCTGCGTGGAGCTGGTGAAAGAGATGATGGGGGGAGAAGGGGTAGGCCCTCTGCCGCTAATTGCCCGGCGGCGCTATGCTTGCCGGGCCTACGGTTTCCCAGGCCGGGTAAGGCGAAGCCGCCACCCGGCAATCAGGGCTGTGCGGCCTGATGCCCTGATCCTGACATAAAAAAACGGCAACCTGTTGGTTGCCGTTTTGCGTTTTATTTGGAGATACGCTTGTACTTGATACGTTTCGGCTCCAGCGCGTCGGCGCCCAGCGTGCGTTTCTTGTACTCTTCGTATTCGGTGAAGTTACCTTCGAAGAACTCCACTTTACCTTCATCCTGGTAGTCCAGAATGTGGGTCGCGATACGGTCGAGGAACCAACGGTCGTGGGAGATAACCATCGCGCAGCCCGGGAACTCCAGCATGGCGTTTTCCAGCGCGCGCAGGGTTTCGATGTCCAGGTCGTTGGTCGGTTCATCGAGCAGCAGGACGTTACCGCCAACCTGCAGCAGTTTAGCCAGGTGCAGACGACCACGCTCACCGCCGGACAGCTCGCCCACGCGTTTACCCTGATCAACACCTTTGAAGTTGAAGCGGCCCACGTAGGCACGGCTTGGCATCTCGGTGTTGCCGATACGCATGATATCCTGCCCGCCGGAGACTTCTTCCCACACGGTTTTGCTGTTATCCATTGCGTCACGGAACTGGTCAACGGAGGCCAGCTTCACGGTCTCACCCAGGGTGATGGTGCCGCTGTCAGGGGCTTCCTGACCGGACATCATGCGGAACAGAGTCGATTTACCCGCGCCGTTCGGACCGATGATGCCCACAATCGCGCCTTTCGGTACCGAGAAGCTCAGATCGTCGATCAGCACGCGGTCGCCGTAGGATTTACGCAGGTTGCTGACTTCAACCACTTTGTCACCCAGACGGGCTCCAGGTGGAATGAACAGTTCGTTGGTTTCGTTACGCTTCTGGTATTCGGCGTTGTTCAGCTCTTCAAAGCGTGCCAGACGGGCTTTGCCCTTAGACTGACGGCCTTTCGCGCCCTGACGAACCCACTCCAGCTCTTTCTCAATCGACTTACGACGTGCCGCTTCCTGAGAAGCTTCCTGCGCCAGACGCTGATCTTTCTGCTCCAGCCAGGAGGAGTAGTTACCTTCCCACGGAATACCTTCCCCGCGGTCCAGCTCGAGGATCCAACCCGCGACGTTATCGAGGAAGTAACGGTCGTGGGTGATCGCCACAACGGTACCTTCGAAGTCGTGCAGGAAGCGTTCCAGCCAGGCGACGGATTCCGCGTCCAGGTGGTTTGTCGGTTCGTCGAGCAGCAGCATGTCTGGCTTTTCCAGCAGCAGACGGCACAGCGCGACGCGGCGGCGTTCACCACCGGACAGTTTTTCAATTTTGGCATCCCAGTCTGGCAGGCGCAGGGCATCGGCCGCGCGCTCCAGCTGCACGTTCAGGTTGTGACCGTCGTGTGCCTGGATGATCTCTTCAAACTTGCCCTGCTGAGCCGCGAGCTTGTCGAAGTCAGCGTCCGGCTCGGCGTACTTCGCGTACACCTCATCCAGACCTTTCAGCGCGTTAACCACTTCGGCCACGGCTTCTTCGACGGATTCACGCACGGTGTGCTCCGGGTTCAGCTTCGGCTCCTGCGGCAGGTAACCAATTTTGAGGCCAGGCTGTGGACGGGCTTCACCTTCGATGTCTGTATCGATGCCCGCCATGATGCGCAGCAAGGTGGACTTACCGGCACCGTTGAGACCCAGAACACCGATTTTTGCGCCCGGGAAGAAGCTCAGCGAGATATTTTTGAGAATATGACGTTTCGGCGGTACCACTTTGCCGACACGATGCATGGTATAAACGAATTGAGCCACGTTGGACTTCGCCTCTTTTATCGTGATGAGAATAGTGGCGAAGTGTAGCCTTTTTCCCTCTCTAATCCCAGCTATCGACTGCGGGAGTGTTAAAGCGCGCAAGAAAGGTAAAAATGTGTCCGTAACGTGGCGCGTTAAGGGATGCCTGGTTAGCATAAGTTAATTACGCTTTTGCGCGGCACGATGCTGCATTTAATGACGATTAACAGAGGACGAGCGTGTGGTAAAAGCCAAACAGGTGGCCTGGCAAGTGCTTGCTGCCAGCGTATGCGTGCTGACCATCAGCAGCGCGGCGCGAGCCGATTCACTGGATGAACAACGTAACCGCTATGCCCAGATCAAACAGGCGTGGGATCAGCGACAGATGGAGACGGTGCAGGCCCTGATGCCGACGCTGAAAGAGTATCCGCTGTATCCCTATCTGGAATACCGTCAGCTGACCGACGATCTGATGAACCAGCCGACGATCACCGTCAAAAACTTTATTCAGGCCAACCCGACCCTGCCGCCCGCGCGTACTTTGCAGTCGCGCTTTGTGAACGAGCTGGCGCGTCGTGAAGACTGGCGTGGCCTGCTGGCCTTCAGCCCGGAGAAGCCCGGCACCACCGAAGCGCAGTGTAACTACTACTATGCGAAGTGGGCGACGGGCCAGCAGGAAGAGGCCTGGAACGGCGCCAAAGAGCTGTGGCTCACCGGTAAAAGCCAGCCCAACGCCTGCGACTCGCTGTTTGGCGCCTGGCGCGCCTCCGGCAAGCAGGATCCGCTGGCTTACCTCGAGCGGATCCGTCTGGCGATGAAAGCGGGTAATACCCGTCTGGTGACCACCCTCGCCGGACAGATGCCGCCGGAGTACCAGACTATCTCCAGCGCCCTGATCCAGCTGGCAAACGATCCGAAGACGGTGATGGATTTTGCCCGTAACACCGACTCCACCGATTTTACCCGTCAGATGGCGGCGGTGGCCTTTACCAGCGTGGCGCGGGACGACGTGGAAAACGCCCGGCTGATGATCCCAACCCTGGCCCAGGCACAGCAGCTGAATGAGGATCAGATCCAGGAGCTGCGCGATATCGTGGCGTGGCGACTGATGGGGACCGATGTCACCGATGAACAGGCGCGCTGGCGCGATGATGCGATCATGCGCTCCCAGTCCACCTCGCTGGTGGAGCGGCGCGTGCGCATGGCGCTGGGCAACGGCGATCGCCGTGGCCTGAACACCTGGCTGGCGCGTCTGCCGATGGAGGCCAAAGAGAAGGACGAGTGGCGCTACTGGCAGGCCGATCTCCTGCTGGAGCGGGGGCGCGATGACGAGGCGAAATCGATCCTGCGTACCCTGATGCAGCAGCGCGGTTTCTATCCGATGGCGGCAGCCCAGCGGCTGGGCGAAGAGTACACCTTTAAGATTGATAAAGCGCCGTCCGGCGTCAATGCGGCGCTGGTGAATGGGCCGGAGATGGCCCGGGTGCGCGAGCTGATGTACTGGAACATGGATAACACCGCCCGCAGTGAATGGGCGAATCTGGTCACCAGCCGCACCGTGGACGAGAAAGCCCAGCTGGCGCGCTATGCCTTCGATAACCGCTGGTGGGATCTGAGCGTGCAGGCCACGATCGCCGGCAAGCTGTGGGATCATCTCGAAGAGCGTTTCCCGCTGGCCTATAAAGATCTTTTCGATCGTTACACCAGCGGGAAAGACATTCCGCAGAGCTATGCAATGGCGATTGCCCGTCAGGAGAGCGCCTGGAATCCGAAAGTGCGTTCGCCGGTAGGAGCCAGCGGTCTGATGCAGGTGATGCCAGCCACCGCCGCCCATACGGTGAAGAAGTTTAATCTGCCGGGCTACAGCAGTCCGTCGCAGCTGCTGGATCCGGAGACCAACATTAACATCGGCACCACCTATCTGCAGAGCGTCTACGACCAGTTCGGCGATAACCGCATCTTTGCCTCGGCGGCCTACAACGCCGGCCCGGGACGGGTGCGCACCTGGCTCGGCAACAGCGCCGGACGCATCGACGCGGTAGCCTTTGTCGAGAGCATTCCGTTCTCGGAAACCCGCGGCTATGTGAAGAACGTGCTGGCGTATGATGCTTACTATCGCTACTTCATGGGACAGAAAGATGCCCTGATGAGCGACAGCGAGTGGCAGCGACGTTACTGATCGGTGTGGGTTATGTTATGCTTGTACTCGTTTAAGAGTACAACAGGCGGCATAACATGACCCAGCATTCCCCTTATTCATCGGCTATGGCCGAGCAACGTCATCAGGAGTGGCTTCGTTTTGTGGAGCTGCTTCGTCAGTCTTATGAACAGGATCTGCATCTGCCCCTGCTGCAGCTGATGCTCACCCCCGACGAGCGCGAGGCGCTGGGCACGCGGGTGCGGATCATCGAGGAGTTGCTGCGCGGCGAGATGAGCCAGCGCGAGCTGAAAAGCGAGCTGGGGGCGGGGATCGCGACCATCACCCGCGGCTCGAACAGCCTGAAATCGGCGCCGGTTGAACTGCGCCACTGGCTCGAACAGGTGCTGCTGAACAATGCCTGATGGCGCTACGCTTATCAGGCCTACAAAAGACGACCGTAGGCCGGATAAGGCGAAGCCGCCATCCGGCAATGCAGCGGCAATTAACGGTAAATCGCGTTATGAAACGGGCTCAACGCCAGAATCACCGCCTGGTGATAAACGCTTGAGCGCGTCAGCGCCCCGGCGGTAAAGACGCCAATCGCCCCCCTCTTTACGCCCAATCTCATCGATGCCCGTATACTGCGACATCACCGGGCCGAGCGCTTCACCTTCGCGCACTTTGCCCAGAATGACCTCCGGTAGCGGCAGGGTGGCCGAGCGGGCTTCACCGCGCTGTTCCCGGCTCTCGATAACGACCCAGCTAAAGGTGGCCCCTTCGTCGATGCCCGCTTCAATCGCCACCCAAAAGTCCGCATCCGGACAGGCGGCCCTGGCGTTAGCCACGCGGTTTCGTGCGCCAGCGCGCGTTTCCTCGCTGCCGAAGGGCTGTTCCGGGACGCCGCTCTCGACGCTGACGGAGGCAATGTGGCAGGATCCTTCGCCGAAGATCTCGTCAAATGCCCTTAGAATTGCCTGAATTTTGGCAGGATTAGTGGTAGCAGAGACAACCTGGTGCATAATTAAGCCTAACTCTAAAAATATCATCGCAGTATAACGGAAAAAAAGCATGTTACAGGTATACCTTGTTCGCCACGGTGAAACGCAGTGGAACGCCGAGCGACGTATTCAAGGCCAGTCAGACAGTCCACTTACTGCCAAAGGCGAAGAACAGGCCCGCCAGGTTGGCGAACGCGCCAGAACGCTGGGCATCACCCATATCATCGCCAGCGATTTAGGTCGCACGCGACGCACAGCAGAGATTATCGCGCAGGCCTGCGGCTGCGATGTCACTGTGGATGCCCGTCTGCGCGAGCTGGATATGGGGGTGCTGGAAAAGCGTCTTATCGATACCCTGACCGAAGAGGAGGAGGCATGGCGTCGTACGCTGGTTAACGGTTCCGAAGACGGCCGTATACCGGAAGGCGAATCGATGCTGGAGATGAGCGAGCGTATGCACGCGGCGCTGGCGGCCTGTCTGGAACTGCCTGAGGGCAGTCGACCGCTGCTGGTCAGTCACGGTATGGCGCTGGGCTGCCTGGTCAGTACCATCCTCGGGCTGCCAGCATGGGCTGAGCGCCGTCTGCGTCTGCGCAACTGCTCGCTTTCCCGCATCGACTATCAGCAGAGCCCGTGGCTGGCGTCAGGCTGGATTGTGGAGATGGCAGGGGATATCTCGCATCTCGATGCCCCTGCGTTAGATGAGCTACAGCGTTAACGGCGAACCGGAATCAGGTATTCGCAGCGCAAATCGATTGGGCGTTCGTCCGGCTTAACATCGGTTGCCGGATAGTAACGCTCAATATCCTGACCCTTTCTGCGGTTCAGGTTCAGCATCGGCATGCAGGTACCGTAGACCGTCATGATAAAGTCCTGCACGCCGGTTCCCAGCCCTTCATAGGTGAACATCACGTATTCACCGCCTTCCACCACCACCGGTTTCGAGCCCTGGATATAGCCGTTGGCCATCTCAGGCGTTAACGCCGTGGTGTAGAAGACCTCCTGCTCGTCATCTTTTTCCAGACTTGGACGCGTCTCGTTCAGGCCATACAGCAGCGGCGGAATGGCCGGGGCGTGGCTGAGGAAATCACGCCAGAACTGGACCCGCATCTGATGACGGAACTCGGAGATCTGCTCCAGCGAGCAGGAGTAGCTTTGGGTGGTGCCGATCAGATGGGTTTCCGGCAGGGTGACCATCTCGTGCTTCGGCATTTCGAATTCGCCCAGACGCAGCGGCGGACGCATGCCGAAGGAGCTCCAGTCCGGCGAGCGACGATAGAGTGCAGGGGTCAAGGAGAACTGTTTTTTGAACGCGCGGGTAAAGGTCTGCTGCGAATCAAAACGATACTGTAAGGCGATGTCCAGAATAGGACGCGCAGTCAGGCGAAGCGCTACGGCGGATTTGGAAAGACGACGCGCGCGGATATAGGCGCCGATGGCGTGACCGGTGACATCCTTGAACATCCGTTGTAAATGCCACTTAGAATATCCCGCTTTTGCCGCCACATTATCCAGTGACAAAGGCTGGTCCAGATGGCCTTCCAGCCAGGTAAGAAGATCGCGAATAATTCCAGCCTGATCCATATACTATCCTCATCCTTAATACAGCAGACACCCTGCTAACAGGTTAGCGGATAATAGCATTTTTTGATGTTTTAGCATTCAGTGTTTTTTTTGCGCTTAAATGCGCTTTGCCCTCCATTCCGGGCGGATATATTCTAATCCTGTGATCTTGCTACTTTTTTTCTCATGGTTGTTGAATAATGACGCAATGTAATTTTTAAATATGGTAACAATATGAAATACAAGACATTGATCCTCACCACGCTGCTGTTATTAACCGGTTATGCCGCGCAGGCAGAAGAAATTGGCTCCGTTGATACCGTATTTAAGGTTTTCGGGCCTGACCATAAAATCGTCGTAGAAGCCTTTGACGATCCCGATGTGAAAAACGTGACCTGCTATATCAGCCGGGCGAAAACCGGCGGGATCAAAGGCGGGCTGGGGCTGGCGGAAGACACCTCCGATGCGGCGATATCCTGCCAGCAGGTCGGGCCGGTTGAGCTGAGCGATAAGATCAAAAACGGCAAGTCGCAGGGCGAAGTGGTGTTCCAGAAACGCACCTCGCTGGTGTTCAAAAAACTGCAGGTCGTGCGTTTCTATGATGCGAAGCGTAACGCGCTGGCCTATCTGGCCTACTCCGATAAGGTCGTGGAAGGGTCACCGAAAAACGCCCTCAGCGCGGTGCCGATTATGCCGTGGCATTAATTCAGGGATAGCCCATGCAACAACCTGTGGTGTGGCTGGTTGAAGATGAAATCAGCATCGCTGAGACGCTGGTCTACATGCTCCAGCAGGAGGGCTTTGCAGTGAAGGCCTTTGAACGCGGCCTGCCCGTGCTGGAGGAGGCGCGCCGGCAGATCCCGGCGCTCGCCATTCTCGATGTCGGCCTGCCGGACATCAGCGGCTTTGAGCTGTGCCGCCAGCTGCTGGCACAGCATCCCACGCTGCCGGTGCTGTTTCTGACCGCCCGCAGCGATGAGGTGGATAAGCTGCTCGGGCTGGAGATCGGCGCGGATGATTACGTCGCCAAACCTTTCTCGCCCCGGGAAGTGTGCGCCCGGGTGCGCACCATTTTACGGCGGATGCAGAAATCCGCTGCGCCGTCTGAGATCCTCCGTATTGGCCAGTTTGAACTGAACGAGCCTGCCGCCCGTATCAGCTGGTGCGGGGAGCCGTTGCCGCTGACGCGCTACGAATTCCTGCTGCTCAAAACATTGCTGCAGGCACCGGGCCGCGTCTATTCCCGCCAGCAGCTGATGGATAAAGTCTGGGGAGAGGAGGGCGACAGCTTCGATCGCACCGTGGATACCCACATCAAGACCCTGCGCGCCAAGCTGCGGGCGGTGAATGATCGACTTTCCCCCATCAGCACGCACCGCGGCATGGGCTACAGCCTGGGATTGTATTAATGCGCATTGGCATGCGGCTGCTGCTGGGGTACTTCCTGATTGTGGCCATCGCGGCGTGGTTTGTGCTGTCGATCTTTGTCCAGGAGGTAAAGCCCGGCGTGCGCAGGGCCACGGAAGGGACGCTGATCGACACCGCGACGCTGCTGGCTGAAGTCGGACGGGACGATTTGCTCTCGGGCGATGCGCAGCACGGCAGGCTGGCGCAGGCCTTTTCGCAGCTTCATCAGCGGCCCTTTCGCGCCAACATCAGCGGCATTCACAAAGTACGTAACGAGTATCACGTCTACATGACCGATGCCCGGGGCCGGGTGGTGTTTGATTCCGCCGGGCGTGCCGTGGGGCAGGATTATTCGCGCTGGAACGACGTCTGGCTGACCCTGCGCGGTGAATATGGTGCCCGCAGTACGCCGGGCAACCCGGACGATCCCGAGAGTACGGTGATGTACGTGGCCGCGCCGGTGGTCGAACGGGGCAAAATTATCGGTGTGCTGTCGGTCGGGAAACCCAACAGCGCGATGGCGCCGGTCATCAAGCGCAGCGAGCGGCGGATCCTGTGGGCCGGCGGGGCGCTGCTGGGCATTGCGTTGCTGATTGGCCTGGCGGTGGCCTGGTGGATCAACCGCTCGATTCACACCCTGTCGCGCTATGCCGACTCGGTCACCAGCGATACCCCCTTGCCGCTGCCCGATCCGGGCAGCAGCGAACTGCGCAAGCTGGCCCAGGCGCTGGAGAATATGCGTATTCGCCTCGAGGGGAAAAACTACATTGAACACTACGTCCATGCGCTCACCCACGAGCTGAAAAGCCCGCTGGCCGCGATTCGCGGCGCGGCGGAGATCCTGGCCGAACAGCCGCCGCCCCAGGTGGCCGCCCGGTTTATCGACAATATTCTGGTGCAAAACGCGCGCATGCAGTCGCTGGTGGAAAAGCTCCTCGCCCAGGCGCGGCTTGAGAACCGGGTAGAGATTATTCCGGTGAGCGTCAGCGTTGATGCACTCTTTACGCGGCTTGCCGATGCGCGGGCGGCAACGCTGGCAGCGAAAAACATCACCCTGACCCGTCAGGGCACCTCGTGCTGCGTGGAGGGCGATCCCGAGCTGCTTGAGCAGGCGCTGGGCAATTTGCTGGGCAACGCCATCGACTTCACCCCGCCGGGTGGGACGATCCAGCTTGCGGCCACGGAAGCCCACGGGCAGGTGAACATCACCGTGACCGACAGCGGCAGCGGGATCCCGGATTACGCCCTGGCGCGGATTTTTGAACGCTTCTACTCGCTCCCGCGCGAGAACGGCCTGAAAAGCAGCGGGCTCGGGCTGGCCTTTGTGCAGGAGGTGGCGCGTCTGCATCAGGGCAGCATTGATTTGCACAATCGGCCCGCAGGCGGGGTGGTGGCCACGCTGACGCTTCACCGTCCCTTCACATAACTTCAAACTGGCCCCACATAGCGCAGTTAGGCTCTCCTCATCACAAAGGAGAGCCACTATGAAATCCCCCCTGTTCTGGAAAGTCAGCACCCTGTTGGGGTGCATTCTGCTGTTACTCGTCCCGCTGTTTATGGTGGGTAATCTGATCTCGGAGCGTGAGAGCTATCGCAACGAGGTCGAAAACACGCTGCGTCAGAGCACCAGTGGCCCACAGCAGCTGGTGGGCCCGCTTGTCGCCATTCCGGTGACGGAAACCTGGTTCAAGGCCGAGGATGGAAAGCAGGTTGAATATAAGAAACGCTACATGCACTTCATCCTGCCGGAGTCGCTACAGGTCAACGGTAATCAGCACGTTGAGTCGCGAAGTATCGGGATCTATGACGGGCAGATCTGGAATACCGAGCTTAAAATCAGCGCCCGGTTTACGCTCGAGGAGCTGGATCAGCTGAAGGGTGAAACCATGACCCTGGGGCAGCCGTTTATCGTGGTCGGCGTCGGTGATGCGCGAGGAATTGGCGCAGTCAGCGTTTCAAAAATCAACGGTGAGGCGTTAAGCATCGAGCCCGGAGCGGGTGTTTACGGGGCGTTATCCGGCATTCACATGCCGCTGAGTGATAAAGCGCTGGCGTCGAAAAGCTTCCCGCTGGAGATGTCTCTGAACCTGACAGGCACCGGCAGCTTTGCGGTGGTGCCGGTGGGGCGTAGTAGCGCCATGACCCTCAACAGCAACTGGCCACATCCGGGTTTTATGGGCAACTACCTGCCGGTTAAACATCAGATTAGCGATGCTGGCTTTCAGGCGAACTGGCAGAGCAGCTGGTTTGCCAATAACCTCGGTGGCTGGTTCAACGACAACGAGGTCCCTGAATGGAGCGCGATCCCGGCCTTTAGCGTGACGGTCGCGACCCCTGCGGATCAGTATCAGCTAACGGATCGCGCGATTAAGTACGCCATTCTGCTGATTGCCCTGACCTTTATGGCTTTCTTTGTCTTCGAAACCTTAACCGGGCTGCGCCTGCACCCGATGCAGTATCTGCTGGTCGGGCTGTCGCTGGTGCTGTTCTATCTGGTACTGCTGGCGCTGTCAGAGCACGTGGGCTTTACACCCGCCTGGGTTATTGCCAGCCTGGTGGGGGCGGTCATGAACGGCGTTTATCTGCAGGCGGTGCTGAAAAGCTGGAAGCGCAGCGGCATGTTTGTGCTGGCGCTGCTGGGGCTGGACGTGGTGATGTGGTTCCTGCTGCGTTCGGAGGACAGCGCGCTGCTGCTGGGCTCGGCCGTACTGGCGCTGGCATTGTTCGCGGTGATGTATCTCACCCGAAACTTTGACTGGTACTCGCTTTCCCAGCCGAAGCGCCCGCAGCCACCTGCGGAACCGGATAAAGAGGCGATGCGGTTATGGAAATAAAAAAACGGCGCGAAAGCGCCGTTTTTTATGACGGATGTGCGGGATTACTCCTGCAGGTCACCGCAGAAACGATAGCCTTCACCGTGGATGGTGGCGATGATTTCTGGGGTATCCGGCGTGGATTCGAAGTGTTTACGAATACGGCGGATGGTGACATCAACAGTACGGTCGTGCGGCTTGAGCTCACGGCCGGTCATTTTTTTCAGCAGTTCTGCACGGGACTGGATCTTGCCCGGGTTTTCGCAGAAATGCAGCATGGCGCGGAATTCACTGCGCGGCAGTTTGTACTGGTCACCCTGTGGGCTCACCAGTGAACGGCTATTAATATCAAGTTCCCAGCCGTTGAATTTGTAGCTGTCTACGCTACGACGCTCTTCGCTGACCGTGCCCAGGTTCATGGTACGGGACAGCAGATTGCGTGCACGAATGGTTAACTCGCGAGGGTTAAACGGTTTGGTGATGTAGTCATCCGCACCGATCTCCAGGCCAAGAATTTTATCAACTTCGTTGTCGCGGCCGGTCAGGAACATTAACGCAACGTTCGCCTGCTCACGCAGCTCGCGTGCCAGCAGAAGGCCGTTTTTACCCGGCAGGTTAATGTCCATGATAACCAGGTTGATATCATTTTCAGAAAGGATCTGATGCATCTCTGCGCCATCGGTCGCTTCAAAGACATCGTAGCCTTCTGCTTCGAAAATGCTCTTTAACGTGTTGCGTGTTACCAACTCGTCTTCAACGATAAGAATGTGCGGGGTCTGCATGTTTGCTACCTAAATTGCCAACTAAATCGAAACAGGAAGTACAAAAGTCCCTGACCTGCCTGATACATGTCACAAATTAACATGACCGGCGTAACGTGACTAAAGTACGTAATTGCGTTCTTGATGCACTTTCCATCAACGTCAACAACATCATTAGCTTGGTCGTGGGTACTTTCCCTCTGGACCCGACAGTGTCAAAAACGGCTGTCATCCTAACCATTTTAACAGCAACATAACAGGTTAAGAGACACCGGACACCCAATAAAACTACGCTTCGTTGACATATATCAAATTCAATTGTAGCACGTTAACAGTTTGATGAAATCATCGTAGCGGATTGCTAGCCTTTGTCACATTTTTTCAATAAACCAACCAGTTGCGTTCATTGATTAATAAACAAGGCGAATCCAATGTCAACACCCAGCACAGGAATGCAATATCATTATTAAACATAAGGATAAGTGCTATTCTTTAACATTATCGCGTAAAGTTCATTGATGAAATAGTTTAGTGATTTTAATTTGTAGTGAAACGCTATTTCGGTGATTTGTGTTGCAATTTTGTAAATTCGTGCTGCGTAATATGATGATGTCCATCACATTTTTATCGGCTAACTGCCTAAAAAAGAGAGCATAAATGCATTTGTCCATCGTACTGGTTTCCCCCGCAAGAGCAGAAAACATTGGCGCCGCTGCGCGCGCCATGAAGACCATGGGGTTTACCGATCTACGTATCGTTGCCAGCGACGCGCATAACGATCCGGCGGCACGACGTGTCGCGCACGGATCGGGAGATATTCTCGATAATATAACGACTTACGACACGCTCGCCGACGCGCTGCACGATATTTCGTTTACGGTCGCCACCACTGCCCGCGGCCGTTCGAAGTTCCACTACTACGCCACGCCGGCGGAACTGGTGCCGCTGATGGCAGAGAAAAGCCAGTGGATGCCGAAGATGGCGCTGGTATTTGGCCGCGAAGATTCCGGCCTGACTAACGATGAGCTGGCTCTGGCAGATGTGTTGACCGGTGTGCCGATGGTGGCGGATTACCCGTCGCTGAATTTAGGTCAGGCGGTGATGGTGTATTGCTATCAATTAGCCTCACTGATACAAATGCCGGTTGCCCCGGTAGCAGACGTAGATGAAAACCAGCTTGCCGCTTTACGTGTTCGAATCGATCGCCTGCTGGACTCGCTGAACGTCGCTAACGATCAAAAAATGGTGGAGTGGTTACAGCAGCGGCTGGGTCTGCTAGCTCAGCGAGACACGGCAATGTTGCACCGATTGCTGCACGATATCGAAAAAAATCTGGCAGAATAAACATCTGTCATAGCTTTTAGTTATGGTTAAAGATTCCAGTTTATGGGTTACATACGGCCCGATCCGGGCAGAAATAAAATCTCAGACAGCGAGACCTGACAGGGTCGGGAAAGGCGCTTAAATCAGAAATTCGTTGACTTAGCGGCACGTATGCTTTAACCAATAGAGTCAGACAGCACAGACAGATAATAATGACAGAGTACACAACATCCATGAAACGCATCAGCATCACCACCATTACCACAACCATCATCATTACCACAGGTAACGGTGCGGGCTGACGCGTACAGGAAAGAAAGAAAAAAGCCCGCACCTGAACAGTGCGGGCTTTTTTTTCGGCTAAAGATCACGAGGTAACAACCATGCGAGTGTTGAAGTTCGGCGGTACATCAGTGGCAAATGCAGAACGATTTCTGCGTGTTGCCGACATCCTGGAGAGCAATGCCAGGCAGGGGCAGGTGGCGACGGTACTCTCTGCCCCGGCTAAAATTACCAACCACCTGGTGGCGATGATTGAAAAAACCATCGGGGGGGCAGGATGCACTGGTGAACATCAGCGACGCAGAGCAGATCTTTGCCAACCTGCTGCAGGGCCTGGCGGATGCCCAACCCGGCTTTCCGCATGCCCAGCTGAAAGCCTTTGTTGAGCAAGAATTTGCCCAGATTAAACACGTTCTGCATGGTATCAGCCTGTTGGGGCAGTGCCCGGACAGCATTAACGCGGCGCTGATCTGCCGCGGTGAAAAACTCTCTATCGCCATTATGGCGGGCCTGCTGGAAGCGCGTGGTCATAACGTCACCGTGATCGACCCGGTTGAAAAATTGCTCGCTGTTGGCCATTACCTCGAATCTACCGTAGATATTGCCGAATCTACCCGTCGCATTGCGGCAGGCAAAATTCCTGCTGACCATATGATCCTGATGGCGGGCTTCACCGCCGGGAATGAAAAAGGGGAGCTGGTGGTGCTGGGCCGTAACGGCTCCGACTACTCTGCCGCCGTGCTGGCTGCCTGTCTGCGCGCCGACTGTTGCGAAATCTGGACCGACGTCGACGGTGTTTATACCTGCGACCCGCGCCAGGTGCCTGATGCCCGCCTGCTGAAGTCGATGTCGTATCAGGAGGCGATGGAGCTCTCCTACTTCGGCGCCAAAGTGCTTCACCCTCGCACCATTGCCCCTATCGCCCAGTTCCAGATCCCATGCCTGATTAAAAATACCGGCAATCCGCAGGCGCCAGGCACGCTGATTGGCGCCAGCAATGACGAAGACGGCCTGCCGGTTAAGGGCATCTCTAACCTTAACAACATGGCGATGTTCAACGTCTCCGGCCCGGGCATGAAGGGCATGGTGGGGATGGCGGCACGCGTCTTCGCCGCGATGTCGCGTAACGGCATCTCGGTGGTGCTGATCACCCAGTCCTCTTCCGAATACAGCATCAGCTTCTGCGTGCCGCAGGTGGACTGCCTGCGTGCCCGCCGGGCGCTGGAGGAGGAGTTCTACCTCGAGCTGAAAGAAGAGCTGCTGGAGCCGATGGCCATTCAGGAGCATCTGGCGATCATCTCTGTGGTCGGGGACGGCATGCGCACCCTGCGCGGTATCTCGGCGAAATTCTTTGCGGCGCTGGCGCGGGCGAACATCAACATTGTCGCCATTGCCCAGGGCTCTTCCGAGCGCTCCATCTCCGTGGTGGTGAATAACGACGATGCCACCACCGGCGTGCGCGTCACCCATCAGATGCTGTTCAACACCGATCAGGTGATCGAAGTGTTCTTGATTGGCGTCGGCGGCGTGGGCGGCGCGTTACTGGAGCAGCTTAAGCGTCAGCAGGAGTGGCTCAAGAAGAAGCATATCGATCTGCGCATCTGCGGCATCGCGAATTCAAAAGCGCTGTTGACCAATGTTCACGGGCTGAACCTGGAGAACTGGCAGGCAGAGCTGGCGGAGGCGAAAGAGCCATTTAATCTGGGCCGCCTGATCCGCCTGGTGAAAGAGTACCATCTGCTGAACCCGGTGATCGTCGACTGTACGTCGCACCAGGCGGTAGCCGATCAGTATGCCGACTTCCTGCGTGAAGGCTTCCACGTGGTGACGCCGAATAAAAAGGCCAACACTTCTTCGCTGGATTACTACCATCAGATGCGCCACGCGGCGGCGAAATCCCGCCGTAAGTTCCTCTACGACACCAACGTTGGGGCGGGGCTGCCGGTTATTGAAAACCTGCAAAACCTGCTCAATGCCGGTGATGAACTGCAGCGTTTCTCCGGCATCCTGTCGGGCTCGCTCTCCTTTATTTTTGGCAAGCTGGACGAAGGCATGAGCCTGTCGGAAGCGACCAAAGTAGCGCGCGAGCTGGGCTACACCGAGCCGGATCCGCGTGACGACCTCTCCGGCACCGACGTGGCGCGCAAGCTGCTGATCCTCGCCCGTGAAACGGGGCGTGAGCTGGAGCTGTCGGATATCGTGATTGAACCGGTACTGCCAGAAAGCTTTGACGACGCCGGCGACGTGGCGACCTTTATGGCGAATCTGCCACAGCTGGACGATGCCTTCGCGGCGCGCGTTGCAAAAGCCCGTGATGAAGGGAAGGTATTGCGCTATGTTGGCAATATCGAAGAAGACGGCGTCTGCCGGGTGAAGATGGCGGCGGTAGACGGTAACGATCCGCTGTTTAAAGTGAAAAATGGCGAAAACGCCCTCGCGTTTTACAGCCACTATTATCAGCCACTGCCGTTGGTCCTTCGCGGCTATGGCGCAGGGAACGATGTGACGGCGGCGGGCGTGTTTGCCGATCTGCTGCGTACCCTGTCATGGAAGTTAGGAGTTTAACATGGTCAAAGTTTATGCCCCGGCTTCCAGCGCCAATATGAGCGTCGGGTTTGATGTGCTGGGCGCGGCGGTGACGCCGGTAGATGGTTCATCGCTGGGGGATACTGTCACGGTAGAGGCCGCGGACAGTTTCAGTCTGAGCAACGTCGGACGTTTCGCCAGCAAGCTGCCGACCGATCCGCGTGAGAATATCGTTTATCAGTGCTGGGAGCGTTTTTGTCAGGAGATCGGCAAAAACGTGCCGGTTGCCATGACCCTGGAAAAAAGCATGCCGATTGGCTCCGGGCTGGGCTCCAGCGCCTGTTCGGTCGTGGCCGCGCTGGTGGCGATGAACGAGCACTGCGGCAAGCCGCTGAACAACACCCGCCTGCTGGCCCTGATGGGCGAGCTGGAAGGGCGCATCTCCGGCAGTATTCATTACGATAACGTCGCCCCTTGTTTCCTGGGCGGCATGCAGTTGATGATCGAAGAGAACGGCATCATCAGCCAGCAGGTGCCAGGCTTTGACGAGTGGCTGTGGGTGCTGGCTTACCCGGGCATTAAAGTATCGACCGCCGAAGCGCGCGCCATTCTGCCGGCGCAGTACCGTCGTCAGGACTGCATTGCGCACGGTCGTCATCTGGCGGGCTTTATTCATGCCTGCTATACCCGTCAGCCGCTGCTGGCGGCAAAACTGATGAAAGATGTTATTGCCGAGCCATACCGCACCAGGCTGCTGCCGGGCTTCAACGAAGCGCGCAGCGCGGCGCTGGATATCGGCGCTCTGGCCTGCGGTATCTCCGGTTCCGGTCCGACCCTGTTTGCCCTGTGCGACAAGCCGGATACGGCGCAGCGGGTCGCGGAGTGGCTGGGGAAAAATTACCTGCAAAATCAGGAAGGCTTTGTTCATATTTGCCGTCTGGATACGGCCGGCGCACGCGTACTGGGATAAACAATGAAACTCTACAATCTTAAAGATCATAACGAGCAGGTGAGCTTTGCACAGGCCGTCACGCAGGGCCTGGGCAAAAATCAGGGGCTGTTCTTCCCGCACGATCTGCCGGAATTTGGTCTGACCGAAATCGACGAGATGCTGAAACAGGATTTCGTCACCCGCAGCACCAAAATCCTCTCCGCCTTTATCGGGGATGAGATCCCGCAGGAGCTGCTGGAAGAGCGCGTTCGCGCGGCCTTCGCTTTCCCGGCACCGGTAAGCCAGGTCGAGCCGGACGTCGGCTGTCTGGAGCTGTTCCACGGCCCGACGCTGGCGTTTAAAGATTTCGGCGGGCGCTTTATGGCGCAGATGCTGACCCATATCAGCGGCGATAAGCCGGTCACCATCCTGACCGCCACCTCCGGCGATACCGGTGCGGCAGTGGCGCATGCCTTCTACGGCCTGAAAAACGTGCGCGTGGTGATCCTCTATCCGCAGGGCAAAATCAGCCCGCTGCAGGAAAAACTGTTCTGCACGCTGGGCGGCAACATTGAAACCGTCGCTATCGACGGGGACTTCGATGCCTGCCAGGCGCTGGTTAAGCAGGCCTTCGACGACGAAGAGCTGAAGGTGGCGCTGGGTCTGAACTCCGCGAACTCCATCAACATCAGCCGTCTGCTGGCGCAGATTTGCTACTACTTCGAAGCGGTTGCTCAGCTGCCGCAGGAAGCGCGTAACCAGCTGGTGATCTCGGTGCCGAGCGGCAACTTTGGCGATCTGACTGCCGGCCTGCTGGCGAAGTCGCTGGGTCTGCCGGTGAAACGCTTTATCGCTGCCACCAACGCCAACGATACGGTGCCGCGTTTCCTGAAAGAGGGCAAGTGGACGCCAAACACCACGCAGGCCACCCTGTCCAATGCGATGGATGTGTCACAGCCTAACAACTGGCCGCGTGTGGAAGAGCTGTTCCGCCGTAAAATCTGGCGTCTCAACGAGCTGGGCTATGCTGCGGTGACGGACGACACCACCAAAGAGACCATGCGTGAGCTGAAGCAGGTGGGCTACACCTCTGAGCCACACGCGGCGGTGGCGTATCGCGCCCTGCGCGATCAGCTTAACCCGGGCGAGTACGGCCTGTTCCTCGGCACCGCCCATCCGGCGAAGTTTAAAGAGAGCGTGGACGAGATCCTCGGTGAGTCGCTTCCATTGCCGAAAGAACTGGCCGAGCGTGCGGATCTGCCGCTGCTGTCGCACAGCCTGCCAGCCGATTTTGCCGAGCTGCGTAAGCTGATGATGACCCGCGGGTAAGCCTGTTTGCCCGGTGGCGCTACGCTTACCGGGCCTACGCAAATCATCTGTAGGCCAGGTAAGGCGAAGCCGCCACCCGGCATAAATCCAGCCCGGGTGCGCGCCATCGCCACCCGGCTTTTTTTATGGAGAAATTAAGGAGAAAAATAGCAGGAAAAAAGCAGAAATTCCCAATAAATGCGGTCACTTACAGAATAGGATTGCAGAGAATAACATCCTCCCCGTCCCTCACGTAATCTCCTCACATCGGCCCACAACGGGCAAGAGCAAGAAGGAGTACCCTATGTCTAAACTTAAACCTGTGCTTATCGCACTTTCGCTGATGCTGGTGGCTCCGATGGCGGTTCAGGCCTCTGAAATCACCCTGGTACCGGCGGTCAAACTGCAAATTGGCGATCAGGACAAGCAAGGACACTACTGGGATGGCGGCCGCTGGCGCGACCATGACTGGTGGAAGTCTCACTATGAGTGGCGTGACAATCGCTGGCATCCGCATGGCGAGCATCATGATAATCGCCACGACGACCGTCATGACGATCACCGTCCTGGACCGGACCGGAAGCACCATTAAAATCACCCCGCCAACCGGCGGGGTTTTGCGTTACTGCTCGTGGCGTTTAAACACCAGCTCACCTTTCCCTGACGCTTCCTCGTCAAAGAAATAGCCTTCGCTGTTGAATGCCTTCAGCTGCTCTGGCTGCGTCAGACGGTTTTCGATGATGTAGCGGCTCATCAGCCCGCGCGCTTTTTTGGCGTAGAAGCTGATCACTTTGAACTTGCCGTTCTTCTCATCGAGGAACACCGGCTTCACGATCTCCGCGTTCAGTTTTTTCGGTTTCACCGATTTGTAGTATTCATCCGACGCCAGGTTGATCAGGATAGTGTCGCCCTGCGCCTTCAGTGCATCGTTCAGCTTATCGGTGATGGTCTCGCCCCAGAACTGATACAGATCTTTGCCTCTCGTGTTCTCAAGACGGATCCCCATCTCCAGACGGTAAGGTTGCATCAGATCCAGCGGGCGCAGCACGCCATAAAGACCGGAGAGCATGCGCAAATGCTGCTGGGCAAAATCAAAGTCAGCTTCGCTGAGGGTTTCTGCCTGCAGGCCGGTATAAACGTCGCCTTTGAAGGCCAGAATTGCCTGACGAGCGTTGTCCGGGGTGAAATCCGGCTGCCAGTCGTGGAAGCGGGTGGCATTGAGATCCGCCAGCTTGTCGCTGATGCTCATCAGGCTGGCAATTTGCGGCGCCGAAAGCTTGCGCGCTTCGCGGATCAGCTGTTGCGAATGATCCAGCAGTTCAGGCTGGGTATAACGCTCGGTGGCGAGTGGGCTCTGGTAGTCGAGCGTTTTAGCAGGTGAAATCAGAATCAGCATATCCAGTCCTTGCAGGAGATTTGGTGCGATTTTAACAAAAAAACCGCCTCGATTGATCGATGACTGTTATTGACGCGGCAAATCATCCCATGCGCCGGGAGCAAGCTGTTGTTCTATTTCGGGATAGCGCGAGACATCAAAAACAGGCTGGACGCCCAGTCTTCGCTGACGCAGGTAATCCCGGGCAATCAGGGTGACCACCGGCGAAAGCAGCAGGATCGCCGTCAGGTTAGTGATCGCCATCAGCGCCATAATAATATCCGCCAGCTGCCAGACCAGCGGCAGGCTTAACAGGGAGCCGAGCAGCACCATCAGCACCACGCCACCCCGTAACAGCCAGCGGGATTTCCGGGCATCGGGGTGCAAGAAGATCAGATTGTTTTCGGCATAGATGTAGTTCACCACGATGGAGCTGAAGGCGAACAAAAGGATAATAAAAGCCACGAAATCGGCACCCCAGCTCCCGGTCAGATTGACCAGCGCCTGCTGCACCAGCTGCACGCCTGCTGTATTGTCCGGGAGATCCACCGGGCCTGCCAGCAGCACGATCATTGCGCTGGCAGTGCAGATAACGATGGTATCAACGAAGACGCCAATCATCTGCACAATCCCCTGGGAGGCCGGGTGAGGAGGCCAGGAGGCAGCCGCCGCGGCGGCATTGGGGGTTGACCCCATGCCCGCTTCGTTGGAAAACATACCGCGCTGAAAACCGGCCGTCAGGGCCTGGCTCAGGGTATAGCCCAGCGCACCGGCGGCGGCTTCGCGCCAGCCAAACGCGCTTTTTACGATCAGGCTAAAGACCGCCGGTAGCTGGTCGGCATGCCAGGCGCAGACCACCATGCTGGCGATAACCCACAGCAGCGCCATCACCGGCACCATCCACTGCATCAGCCGGGCGACGCCTTTCATGCCGGTCACGATCACCGCCAGGGTGAAGAACGCCATCACCCCGCCGGTGACGATTTCCGGGCAGTTGAAGGCGAAACGCAGGGCGTGGGCAACAGAGTGGGCCTGCACGGTATTAAAGATCAGACCGTAGGCGATAAGTAAAAAGAGAGAAAACAGCACGCCCATCCAGCGCATACCGAGGCCGCGGGCCATGTACCAGGCCGGGCCACCGCGAAACTGTCCCTGCTTATCCGCTTCCTTATACAGCTGGGCCAGCGAGCATTCGGCAAAGGAGGTCGCCATGCCGATGATGGCGGTCATCCACATCCAGAAGATGGCCCCCGGGCCGCCCGCCGAGATCGCCAGCGCTACCCCGGCTAAATTACCGCTGCCAACCCGGGCCGCCAGGCTGGTGCAAAGCGCCTGAAACGAGGTTAAACCTCCCGGCTGGGGGCTGAGGCTATTTTTCAGATTAGTGCGCAGTTGGGGAATGGCGCGAAACTGAATAAAACCGCAGCGAAAAGTGAACCAGATCCCTGCCGCAAACAGCAGGTAAATCATGACCGAACCCCACAAAATTTCATTAATAAACGACAGGTAATCAGGCATTAACGTCCCTCTTGTTGATGCCAAAGTGCATAGGTAATCGCTACTAATGAGTGAGTAAACAGGTAATTAGCAGTCAGTAATTTTGTCGAGTTTATCACAGGATCCTTCAGCGCATTGTCTGCGGTTGCGCTGACCTTCCGTCGTGTTATCATCAGGGCAGACCGGTTACATCCCCCTAACAAGTAAACCTGTCATTTTTCCGTTTCTGGCGCTCCGCTGGTAACGCGAATTATCCAGGGCAAGTTAAAGAGAAACACTATCATGACGGATAAATTAACCTCCCTTCGTCAGTTCACGACTGTTGTCGCTGACACCGGAGATATCGCGGCAATGAAGTTGTACCAGCCGCAGGATGCCACAACGAACCCTTCTCTGATCCTTAACGCTGCACAGATCCCTGAATACCGCAAACTGATCGACGACGCCGTTGCCTGGGCGAAAAGCCAGAGCAGCGATCGCGCACAGCAGGTTGTGGATGCTACCGACAAACTGGCGGTAAACATCGGTCTGGAGATCCTGAAGCTGGTTCCGGGCCGTATCTCTACCGAAGTGGATGCGCGTCTGTCCTACGACACCGAAGCGTCCATCGCTAAAGCCAAACGCCTGATCAAACTGTACAACGATGCTGGCATCAGCAACGACCGTATCCTGATCAAACTGGCTTCCACCTGGCAGGGCATCCGCGCTGCAGAACAGCTGGAAAAAGAAGGCATCAACTGTAACCTGACCCTGCTGTTCTCCTTCGCTCAGGCGCGTGCCTGTGCAGAAGCGGGCGTGTTCCTGATCTCTCCATTCGTGGGCCGTATTCTTGACTGGTACAAATCCAATACCGACAAGAAAGAGTACGCGGCGTCTGAAGATCCGGGCGTGGTTTCCGTTACCGAGATTTACGAGTACTACAAACAGCACGGCTATGAAACCGTGGTGATGGGCGCGAGCTTCCGTAACGTGGGCGAAATCCTGGAACTGGCTGGCTGTGACCGCCTGACCATCGCACCTGCTCTGCTGAAAGAGCTGGCAGAAAGCGAAGGCGCGATTGAGCGTAAGCTGAGCTTCAGCGGCGAAGTGAAAGCCCGTCCTGAGCGCATCACTGAGTCCGAGTTCCTGTGGCAGCACAACCAGGATCCAATGGCCGTAGACAAACTGGCGGACGGTATCCGTAAGTTTGCTATCGACCAGGAAAAACTGGAAAAAATGATCGGCGAACTGCTGTAATCATTCCTGCGTGACCGGGCTCCCGGTCACGCTACTTCTCTTGTTCCCTGTCTGAATCCCCCCCTCTGCGTGTATCATTCCCTCAATCTGTATTGTTTGAATGGAATAGATATGAATACCTTACGCATTGGCTTAGTTTCCGTCTCAGATCGCGCCTCCAGCGGTGTCTATGAAGATAAAGGCATTCCCGCGCTGGAAGCCTGGCTGGCTTCTGCCCTGACCACCCCTTTTGAAGTGCAAACCCGCTTGATCCCGGATGAACAGGCGATCATCGAGCAAACCTTGTGTGAACTGGTTGATGAGATGAGCTGCCATCTGGTGCTGACTACGGGCGGCACAGGGCCGGCGCGTCGTGACGTGACGCCGGATGCCACCCTCGCCGTTGCCGATCGTGAAATGCCGGGCTTTGGCGAGCAGATGCGTCAGATCAGCCTGCACTTTGTGCCGACGGCGATCCTCTCCCGCCAGGTGGGCGTGATCCGCAAACAGGCCCTGATCCTCAACTTACCGGGCCAGCCGAAGTCGATTAAAGAGACCCTGGAAGGGGTGAAAGAGGCCGACGGTAAGGTGGTAGTGGCGGGTATCTTCGCCAGTGTACCTTATTGTGTACAGCTCCTTGAGGGGCCTTACGTTGAGACCGACCCGCAGGTGGTAGCAGCTTTTCGCCCGAAAAGCGCGAGACGTGAAACAATCTCCTGAAATTAACAATAATGTGACATAAGCTGTAACGACGGTAGCGTGCTAATTGATTTACGGTATAGTAATTTTTTCTTTACGATCGCTGTAAATATTACTCAACAATTCAGCCCATAATGGTTCGCTATGTCACATTACAACCGGCCTCTCAATCGTCAGGATTATAAGACTCTCACGCTGGCCGCGCTCGGCGGCGCTCTTGAGTTTTATGACTTCATCATTTTCGTCTTTTTCGCGGCGGTCGTCGGGGCGCTGTTCTTCCCGGCAGATATCCCCGAATGGCTGCGTCAGGTGCAGACCTTTGGCATTTTTGCCGCCGGGTATCTGGCGCGCCCGCTGGGCGGCATCGTGATGGCCCACTTCGGCGATCTGGTGGGACGCAAAAAGATGTTTACCCTCAGCATCCTGCTGATGGCCGTCCCGACCCTCGCTATCGGCCTGCTGCCTACCTATGCCTCGATGGGCATTATCGCGCCGGTGTTGCTGCTGCTGATGCGGATCCTGCAGGGGGCGGCGATTGGCGGTGAAGTGCCCGGCGCCTGGGTCTTTGTGGCGGAGCATGTTCCGGCCCGGCGGATCGGCATTGCCTGCGGTACGCTGACCGCAGGGCTGACGGTGGGCATTCTGCTGGGCTCGGTGGTGGCGACGCTGGTGAATACCAGCATGACCCAACAGGCGGTGCACGACTGGGGCTGGCGTATTCCGTTCCTGCTGGGCGGTGCCTTTGGTCTGGTGGCGATGTATCTGCGCCGCTGGCTGCAGGAGACGCCGGTCTTCCTCGAGATGCAGCAGCGCAAGGCGCTGGCGCAGGAGCTGCCGGTCAAAGCGGTGGTGGTGCGGCACAGGAAAGCGGTGGTGGTGTCGATGCTGCTCACCTGGCTGCTGTCGGCGGGCATTGTGGTGGTGATCCTGATGTCGCCGGTCTGGCTGCAAAAACAGTACGGCTTTGCCCCGGCGGTAACGCTGCAGGCCAACAGTATCGCGACCATCATGCTGTGCTTCGGCTGTCTGATTGCCGGACTGGCGGTGGATCGTATCGGTTCCAGTCTGACCTTTATCATCGGTAGCCTGCTGCTGGCTGCATCAAGCTGGGCATTTTATCATCTGGCGGGCAGCCATCCTGAGCAGCTGTTCCTGCTGTACGGCGTGGTCGGGCTGTGCGTCGGCGTGGTGGGGGCCGTGCCTTACGTCATGGTGCGCGCCTTCCCGCCGGAAGTGCGCTTCACCGGGATCTCCTTCTCGTATAACGTCTCGTACGCCATCTTCGGCGGGCTGACGCCGATTGCCGTTACCCTGCTGATGGGGGTGTCACCAATGGCTCCCGCGTGGTACGTGCTGGCGCTCTCGCTGATGGGGCTGGCGTTAGGTATCTGGCTGCGTCAGAAGCCTGTAGAAGCACCGGCCCTCGCCGGATAATGACAAGGCCGGGCAATGTGCCCGGCCTTTTCGTTAGTGCGAAGGGGTAAAGCTCAGGATGATGTTGTCATCCGGAATGTGGGTAAAGTCTTTGATAATGGCGTGGTAGTCCGCCAGCGGATCCATATCCTTAAATAGCGTCGGGTAGAAAATTTTGCTCAGCGTCTCAATGGCGACGATGTTGTACGGGTTGTTATAGAAGTGGTGATACAGCGCCCCGGTATGGCCTTGCGCGACCGCCGGAATGCTGGCAACGCCCTGACGCGTCAGCAGGGCGTTAAAGGCTGCGCTGACATCGCCTGCCGGGACGTTATAGCCAAACGGGATGATCGCCGTACCTTTGCCCGGACGTTTTGATCCGGTCATCAGGTAGTAATCCGGGTTCAGGGAGATAATCTTCTCCACCGCGATATTCCCGGTTGCCCCCGGCAGCAGCTGTGAGCCGATGTTGGTCCCGCCTGCGGCTTCGACCAGCCCGCCCCAGCCGTTACGCGCATGGGTAAAGCAGCAGCCGTTATCCAGCCCGCCGACACCGGCAATGGGTTCGATAAAGACAAGCGGTTTTTTGCTGGCCGTTGCCAGACGCTGGTGGATCGTATCCAGACGCTGCTGATAGAAATCAATATAGGCCTGCGCACGGTCGGTCTGGCCCATCACCTTACCCAGCAGGGCGATGCTTGGCAGGGTGTTCTCCACCGGATGCAGCTCATAGTCAACGAACACCACCGGAATGTGCAGGGCTTCCAGCTTAGCCAGCACGCCGGTTTGAACAAGCGACGGTTTAGCGCGAAGCTGAGCAATCATCAGGTCGGGCTGGCGGGAGATCACCGTTTCGAGATCGACATTGCCCTGGTCAGAAAACTTCATGTCGAGGATCTTTTCCGCTTCCGGCCATTTACGCTTCAGGACGTTCCAGGTTTCGGTGTCCTGCTTTTTCGGCAGGTTGTTCCACGCCACCACTTTGGCAAAAGGATTATCGCGCTCCAGCAGGGCCAGGGCGAAGATGTCGCGCCCGTCCTGCAGAATGATGCGTTGCGGTTCATGTTCAACGGTAACCGTGCGGTTATCCAGATCGTTAACCGTCACCGGCCAGCTCTGCGCCTGGGCGAGTAAAGGTGAAAGTAACAGTGCCAGGCCGCCTGCGGCGGCAATGAGTTTTTTCAGCGTCATGTTTTCCCCGTCTTCTTCTTATGGCGTTAACCCGTCGACCACCACGTGCGGCAGTCCACGGGAACAGTATTCAACCCGGCCATCCACGCCGTACACCGTCGCCAGATTGGCAGGGGTGACAACCTCACCCGGCAGGCCGCTGGCAATCAGTTCGCCGCCTTTCAGCATCAGAGCAAAATTCGCATGGCGCAGGGCAATGTTAATGTCGTGGATCACCACGACGGTGACGATATTGCGCAGCCGCGTTTCGCGAGCAACGATATCCATTACATGGAACTGGTAGTTGAGGTCGAGGGCGCTTAAGGGTTCATCCAGCAACAGCAGATCCGGTTCGCGGATGAGTGACTGGGCAAGGCCAATCAGCTGTTTTTGCCCGCCGGAGAGCTGATCGAGAAAGCTCATCGCCAGATGGGCGACGCCCAGTTTCTCCAGGATGGAATACGCTTCCTGCTCGACATTAAAACCTGAAGGGCTGCCGCTGGCCCGGCGGGCGACGATGACCGACTCCAGCGCATGCAGATGCACCCCCTGCGGCAGGGATTGCGGCAGATAAACCACTTTTTGCGCCCGCTTTGCCGCAGGCTGGGTCATCAGATCTTCGCCGTTGAGCTGCAACTCTCCCTGAGCGGGGTTAAGGTCAGCCAGGGCGCGCAGCAGAGTGGATTTGCCCGAACCGTTCGGCCCCAGCAGGGCAGTGATCTGTCCGCGGGGGAGCAGGGGAGTGCTCAGCCCACTGATAATCTTTTTCTTGCGATAGCCGGTGTGCAGATCGCAGACGCGCAGGCCGTCGGTCATACGTTCCCCCCGGTTGCGAATAATAATGCTAAGAAAGAACGGCACGCCCACCAGTGAGGTGACAATGCCCACGGGAATAATGACGCCGGGAACGATGTTCTTGGAAAATACCGAGGCCAGCGAGAGCACCAGCGCGCCAATCAGCATGCTACCGGGGAGATAAAACCGGTGATCTTCGCCAAACATCATGCGCGAGATATGCGGCGCCACCAGGCCGATAAAGCCGACCGGGCCGACAAAGGCGACCGTCAGGGCCGAGATGATACTGATGCGTAACAGCGTCGCCAGGCGCAGCTTTTTCACGTTGATGCCAAAGCTGACGGCACGATCTTCACCCAGCCGCAGCGCCGTCAGTTTCCAGGCGTTCTTCAACGACAGCGGCACGATAATCAGCAGCGCTACGGCCAGGATCGCCAGCTTATCCCACGAGGCTCTCGCCAGGCTGCCCATGGTCCAGAAGACCAGCCCCTGCAGGGTATCTTCGCTGGCAACGAACTGCAGGATGGAAATCAGCGCGTTAAAGGTAAAGACCAGGGCGATACCAAACAGCACCACGCCGGAGGTCGCCACGCGAGTCCAGCGGCTGATGCCGTCCAGAATAAAGCAGGCCAGCAGGGCAAAGACAAAGGCATTTGCCGGAATGATCCACTTATCGGCAATGCCGGGAATGCCTAAGCCGAGCACAATCGCCAGCGCGGCACCAAAGGAGGCGGCAGAAGACACGCCCAGCGTAAACGGGCTGGCGAGCGGGTTGTTGAGGATTGTCTGCATCTCGGCCCCGGCCAGCCCCAGCGCCATACCGACGGCGACGGCCATCAGGGCGAACGGTAGCCGCAACTCCCAGACGATGACTCGCGTCCCGGCGTCGGCCGCGGCGGAGTTGATTAAGGTGTGCCAGAGGGTGGAAATGGAGATGCCTGACGGGCCGAGCGTGAAGTCGAGGATCAGGGAGCAAATAATAAAGAAGAACAGCACCCCTGCCAGGGCAAAGCGCCGGGCGAGAACCTTACGGTAATGGGACGCGATAATGGATTCGCCAGTTTGTTCGCTGGCGGCAAGGCTGGAATTCATCAGTTAACCTTATGCAACACAACAGAATCGTTTCATCCCTTTGCGTTCCATGTCGGGTACTACCTGATATCCATTATCCGGGATGCGCCGGGTCACACTAATCGCAATGATAATGCTTATCAATTGAATGAGGTGATTATTGTCATCCCGTTTATTAATCGTTTCTGTTGTGGCTGAAAATTGACCGGGTTTAAACGAGAAGGGGCATTCGCAGGGAGGCGATTCGTGCCCGCAGGGCGGGCACGAAGGGGATTAGTGTTTTTCACCAATCGGCAGAACGGTGCGACCGAACTGCTCGTTCAGCACTTCACCCATCGCCAGGTAGATGGCGCTGGCGCCGCAGACCAGGCCAATCCAGCCCGCCACGTGAATAATGGACTCGCCGTTATCCACCAGGTGGCCCACACACAGCAGGGCGAATAGCACGGTCAGGCTCAGGAACACGAACTGCAGCGCACGGTTACCCACCAGAGTGCCGAAGAACATGAACAGCGTGAAGACGCCCCAAAGGCCCAGATAGACGCCCAGGAACTGTGGGTTCGCCGCTTCGGTCAGACCCATTTTCGGCATCAGCAGAATGGCGACCAGAGTCAGCCAGAAAGAGCCGTAAGAGGTGAATGCGGTTAAACCGAAGGTATTGCCTTTCTTATATTCCAGCAGGCCCGCGAAGATCTGTGCGATACCGCCGTAAAAAATGCCCATCGCCAGGATAATGCCGTCCATCGGGAACATCCCGATATTGTGCAGGTTCAGCAGAATGGTGGTCATGCCAAAACCCATCAGGCCCAGCGGAGCCGGATTAGCCAACTTAGTGTTGCCCATAAGTCCTCAAAAAAATCATCATTAATATGGTGAAATGGTGAATCCCACGCCAATTCTCCCTGGCGGGGCGCGGCATCATAATGGGCGCCATCAACGCCGTCTATGATCTAATCAGGGTGAAATTAAAAATTTTTTTATCCTTCCCCCCTTGATGGATGCCGTTGCGACCCCATCTTGTAGTCAACCGCAGTGTGTGGACCTGAAAAAATTCAAATCTGGACAGTTGAAAAAGTACCTTCTGCCCTTATTACAGGTACACAACCACATGTTGACTGAATTTTTAGTGGAGACGTTTAGATGGGTAAAATTATTGGTATCGACCTGGGTACTACCAACTCTTGTGTAGCGATTATGGATGGCACTACTGCACGTGTGCTGGAGAACGCCGAGGGCGATCGCACCACGCCTTCTATCATTGCTTATACCCAGGATGGTGAAACTCTGGTTGGTCAGCCGGCTAAACGTCAGGCAGTGACAAACCCGCAGAACACCCTGTTTGCGATCAAACGCCTGATTGGCCGTCGCTTCCAGGACGAAGAAGTGCAGCGTGATGAAGCCATCATGCCGTACAAAATCATCGGCGCTGAGAACGGCGACGCATGGATTGACGTTAAAGGTCAGAAAATGGCACCGCCGCAGATCTCTGCTGAAGTGCTGAAGAAAATGAAGAAAACGGCTGAAGATTACCTGGGTGAAGCGGTAACTGAAGCGGTTATCACCGTACCTGCATACTTCAACGATGCTCAGCGTCAGGCAACCAAAGACGCCGGCCGTATCGCGGGTCTGGAAGTCAAACGTATCATCAACGAACCAACCGCAGCGGCACTGGCCTACGGTCTGGATAAAGAAGTCGGCAACCGTACTATCGCGGTATACGACCTCGGTGGCGGTACTTTCGATATCTCCATTATCGAAATCGACGAAGTTGACGGCGAAAAAACCTTCGAAGTTCTGGCGACCAACGGTGATACCCACCTGGGTGGTGAAGACTTCGACAGCCGTATGATCAACTACCTCGTTGACGAATTTAAGAAAGATCAGGGCATTGACCTGCGTAACGACCCGCTGGCCATGCAGCGCCTGAAAGAAGCCGCAGAAAAAGCGAAAATTGAGCTCTCTTCTGCGCAGCAGACCGACGTGAACCTGCCGTACATCACTGCAGACGCGACCGGTCCAAAACACATGAACATCAAAGTGACTCGCGCGAAACTGGAAAGCCTGGTTGAAGACCTGGTTAACCGTTCTATCGAGCCGCTGAAAGTTGCTCTGCAGGATGCAGGTCTGTCCGTATCCGAAATCCAGGACGTTATCCTGGTGGGTGGTCAGACGCGTATGCCAATGGTTCAGAAGAAAGTGGCTGAATTCTTTGGTAAAGAGCCACGTAAAGACGTTAACCCGGACGAAGCCGTTGCTATCGGTGCTGCAGTTCAGGGTGGCGTACTGACCGGTGAAGTTAAAGACGTACTGCTGCTGGACGTTACCCCGCTGTCTCTGGGTATCGAAACCATGGGCGGTGTGATGACGGCGCTGATCGCCAAAAACACCACCATCCCTACCAAGCACAGCCAGGTGTTCTCTACCGCTGAAGACAACCAGTCTGCGGTAACCATCCATGTGCTGCAGGGTGAGCGTAAACGTGCCGCAGACAACAAAGATCTGGGTCAGTTTAACCTCGATGGTATCAGCCCGGCGCCGCGCGGTATGCCACAGATCGAAGTCACCTTCGACATCGATGCTGACGGTATCCTGCACGTTTCCGCGAAGGACAAAAACAGCGGTAAAGAGCAGAAGATCACCATCAAAGCCTCTTCCGGTCTGAACGAAGAAGAGATCCAGAAAATGGTTCGCGAAGCGGAAGCTAACGCCGAGTCTGACCGTAAGTTCGAAGAGCTGGTTCAGACCCGTAACCAGGGTGACCATCTGCTGCACAGCACCCGTAAGCAGGTTGAAGAAGCCGGCGACAAACTGCCAGCTGACGACAAAACCGCTATCGAGTCTGCGCTGAGCGCGCTGGAAGCATCCCTGAAAGGCGAAGACAAAGCTGATATCGAAGCGAAAATGCAGGCGCTGGCTCAGGTTTCCGAGAAGCTGATGGAGATCGCGCAGCAGCAACACGCTCAGCAGCAGGCTGGCGCGGGTGCTGACGCTTCTGCAAATAACGCGAAAGATGACGACGTTGTCGACGCAGAGTTTGAAGAAGTGAAAGACAAAAAATAATCGCCCTTTGAACGGGTAATACACTGGCACGGGCGAAGAGGTTTCCTCTCCGCCCGTGCACGCATGTTAGGGGCAGATAAAACAAGATGGCTAAGCAAGACTATTACGAGATTTTAGGCGTTTCCAAAACAGCGGAAGAGCGTGAAATCAAAAAGGCGTATAAGCGCCTGGCCATGAAATTTCACCCGGACCGCAATCAGGGTGACAAAGAGGCCGAAGCCAAGTTTAAAGAGATCAAAGAAGCCTACGAAATCCTGACCGATGCCCAGAAACGTGCGGCATACGATCAGTACGGTCATGCTGCGTTTGAACAGGGCGGCATGGGCGGCGGCGGCGGATTTGGTGGCGGCGGCGCAGATTTCAGCGATATTTTTGGTGACGTCTTTGGCGACATCTTCGGCGGCGGTCGCGGTCGTCAGCGTGCGGCTCGTGGCGCAGACCTGCGTTACAACATGGAGCTGTCGCTGGAAGAGGCCGTACGCGGCGTAACGAAAGAGATCCGCATTCCGACCCTGGAAGAGTGCGACATCTGCCACGGCAGCGGTGCGAAAGTCGGTACCAAGCCACAGACCTGTCCAACCTGTCACGGTTCCGGTCAGGTGCAGATGCGTCAGGGCTTCTTTGCGGTGCAGCAGAGCTGTCCGCACTGTCAGGGCCGCGGTACGCTGATCAAGGATCCGTGCAACAAGTGCCACGGTCATGGTCGCGTTGAGAAGACGAAAACCCTGTCCGTTAAAATTCCGGCAGGCGTGGATACCGGCGATCGTATTCGTCTGTCTGGCGAAGGCGAAGCGGGTGAACATGGCGCACCGGCAGGCGATCTGTACGTTCAGGTGCAGGTGAAGCAGCACGCGATTTTCGAACGTGAAGGCAACAACCTGTACTGCGAAGTGCCGATCAACTTTGCGATGGCGGCGATGGGCGGCGAAATCGAAGTGCCAACTCTCGACGGTCGCGTAAACCTGAAAGTGCCTGGGGAGACCCAGACCGGCAAGCTGTTCCGCATGCGCGGTAAAGGCGTGAAATCGGTGCGTGGCGGCGCGCAGGGCGACCTGCTGTGTCGCGTGGTGGTCGAAACCCCGGTTGGCCTGAATGAAAAACAGAAGCAGCTGCTGAGAGAGCTGCAGGAGAGCTTTGGCGGCCCAACGGGTGAGAACAACAGCCCGCGCTCCAAAAGCTTCTTTGATGGCGTGAAAAAATTCTTTGACGATTTGACTCGCTAATCGGTGAGCTGACGTTATTCTCAAAGCCCGGAAGCGATTCCGGGCTTTTTTTATGGCTGAAAGATAGCTCGGAAAAAGCGAGCTCATCCTCAATATTAACCTGCTTTTACCGATGAATATCCGCGAGTATGATGGTTTTAACGAGGTATGGTCGTAAAGAGAGAGAGTAAAAGTGAAACTTCTGCATCGTTTTTTCCAGAATGAGGCCTCCGGTGGCATCATTCTTATTCTGGCCGCAGCGCTCGCAATGCTGCTGGCTAACCTGGGCGTTACCCGCGATCTGTATCACGCTTTTCTGGAAACTCCCGTTGAACTTCGCGTCGGCGTGCTGGAAATCAACAAGAACATGCTGCTGTGGATCAACGATGCGCTGATGGCGGTCTTTTTCCTGCTGGTGGGGCTGGAGGTGAAGCGTGAGCTGGTTCAGGGCTCACTGGCCAGCCGTCAGCGCGCAGCGTTTCCGGTGATTGCCGCCATCGGCGGGATGGTGGTACCGGCGCTGATCTACCTGGCCTTTAACTGGCAGGATCCCGTTGCCCGCCACGGCTGGGCGATCCCGGCCGCAACGGACATCGCTTTTGCGCTGGGGGTTCTGGCCCTGCTGGGCAACCGCGTGCCGATGGCGCTAAAAATCTTCCTGATGGCGCTGGCGATCATTGATGACCTGGGCGCGATTATCATTATCGCCCTGTTCTACACCAGCGAGCTGTCGGTATTGTCGCTGGGCGTCGCGGCGGCAGCCATTGCAGCGCTGGCGCTGCTGAATATCTGCAATGTCCGTCGGATCGGCATCTATGTGCTGGTGGGGATGGTGCTGTGGACGGCGGTACTGAAATCGGGCGTGCACGCTACCCTGGCCGGGGTGATTATTGGCTTCTTCGTGCCGCTGAAGTCGCAGGAGGGCAAATCTCCGGCAAAACAGTTAGAGCATGTTCTGCATCCGTGGGTTGCCTTTATGATCCTGCCGCTGTTTGCCTTTGCTAACGCGGGCGTCTCCCTGGAGGGGGGTCACCTTCGGTGGGTTGACGTCGATGTTGCCGCTGGGGATCATCGCCGGTCTGTTTATCGGCAAGCCGCTGGGCATTAGCCTCTTCTGCTGGCTGGCGCTGAAACTGAAGCTGGCCTCGTTGCCGCACGGCACCACCTGGCGGCAGATTATGGCCGTTGGCGTGCTGTGCGGGATCGGCTTTACGATGTCGATCTTTATCTCAACGCTGGCGTTTGGCCCGCATGCCCCGGAGCTTATCGTCTGGGCTAAACTGGGTATTCTGACCGGGTCGCTGCTGGCAGCGTTTATTGGCTATGCCTTACTGAAAATGAAATTGTCGGGGCAGGTGCATCCGGCGTAACGGAACGTCGGGAGGGCAGGCCGCCCTCCCGTAAACACTATCAGGGAGCGAGGATCGCATGTCTCATCTTAACTACAACCATCTGTATTACTTCTGGCATGTCTATAAAGAGGGCTCGGTTGTCGGCGCTGCAGAGGCGCTCTACCTGACGCCGCAGACGATTACCGGGCAGATCAAAGCCCTGGAAGAGCGGCTGCAGGGGAAGTTATTCAAGCGTAAGGGAAGGGGGATCGAACCCAGCGAGCTCGGCGAGCTGGTATTTCGCTATGCCGACAAAATGTTCACCCTGAGCCAGGAGATGCTCGATATCGTCAATTACCGCAAGGAGTCGAACCTGCTCTTTGACGTCGGTGTCGCGGATGCGCTGTCAAAACGGCTGGTCAGCGGCGTGCTGGATGCGGCGGTGGTTGAGGATGAACAGATCCACCTGCGCTGTTTTGAATCCACCCACGAGATGCTGCTCGAGCAGCTGAGCCAGCATAAGCTGGATATGATTATCTCCGACTGCCCCATCGACTCCACCCAGCAGGAAGGGCTGTTCTCGGTGAAGATTGGCGAATGTGGCGTTAGCTTCTGGTGCATCAACCCGCCGCCGGAAAAACCTTTCCCGGCCTGCCTGGAGGAGCGCCGACTGCTGGTGCCAGGCAGACGCTCCATGCTCGGACGCAAGCTGCTGAACTGGTTTAACTCGCAGGGGCTGAATGTGGAGATTCTGGGAGAGTTTGATGATGCGGCGCTGATGAAGGCCTTTGGCGAAGCGCACAACGCCATCTTCGTTGCCCCGACGCTTTACGCACAGGATCTCTATTCGGACATCAGGATCACGGAGATTGGCAGGGTAGATAACGTGATGGAGGAGTATCACGCGATATTTGCCGAAAGGATGATTCAGCATCCGGCGGTGCAGCGTATCTGTAACCGTGACTACTCGGCGCTGTTTACGCCACCGGCAATCTGAAGGCATAAAAAAACCCGCGTTAAGCGGGTTCTTTAAACAAGCAACAACAAGTAGCGATTAAGCCAGTTTGTTGATCTGCGCGGTCAGGTTTGCTTTATGACGCGCTGCTTTGTTTTTGTGGATCAGACCTTTAGCAGCCTGACGATCCACGATTGGTTGCATTTCGTTAAATGCGTTCTGCGCTGCAGCTTTGTCGCCAGCTTCGATTGCTGCGTATACTTTCTTGATGAAAGTACGCATCATAGAGCGACGGCTTGCGTTGTGCTTACGAGCCTTTTCAGACTGAACGGCACGTTTCTTAGCTGATTTGATATTAGCCAAGTCCAACTCCCAAATATGATCTATGTGGACAATTCAAAGGCCGAGGAATATGCCCTCTCTGCCTTCTTTTGTCAATGGATTTGTGCAAATAAGCGCCGTTAATTAGCGACGCTACGTTACGTAGTGATGGCGCAGGATTCTACCAGCTTGTCTCTCCTGAATACAGCTTTTCGACATAAAAATCGTCATCTGCGGACAGATTTTTTCGCTGTGAAAGGCAACCCTGATGAAATCATTACGGCTTTCTGTTTTGCGTGAACAATCGCCGGTTAACCTTAACCGCTGTACAAGGTATACTTTGGCGATTTTCACTGTTTTGAGCCAGTCATGAAGCTGATACGCGGCATACATAATCTCAGTCAGGCCCCGCATGGGTGTGTGCTGACTATTGGTAATTTCGACGGCGTGCATCGTGGACATCAGGTGCTGTTGCAGGGGTTACGTGAAGAGGGGCGGGCACGAGGTCTGCCGGTAGTAGTCATGATTTTTGAGCCGCAGCCGCTGGAGCTTTTTGCCAGCGAGAAGGCGCCTGCGCGCCTGACCCGCCTGCGTGAAAAGTTACGTTACCTGGCGCAGTGCGGCGTGGACTACGTCCTGTGCGTCCGTTTTGATCGGCGTTTCGCCGCCCTGACGGCACAAAATTTTGTCAGCGACCTGTTAGTTGATCGCCTTGGCGTGCGCTTTCTGGCGGTGGGAGATGATTTCCGCTTTGGCGCTGGTCGTCAGGGGGGATTTCTTGCTATTACAGAAGGCTGGCCTGGAGTATGGCTTTGACGTCACCAGCACCCAGACCTTCTGCGAAGGCGGCGTACGTATCAGCAGCACGGCAGTACGCCAGGCGCTGGCTGAAGACGATCTGGATGCCGCCGCAACGCTGCTCGGACGCCCGTTCTCTATCTCCGGGCGCGTCGTGCATGGCGATGAACTGGGTCGCACCATTGGTTTCCCTACGGCGAACTTACCGCTGCGTCGTCAGGTTTCCCCGGTAAAAGGGGTCTATGCGGTAGAAGTGACGGGGCTGGGCGATAAGCCTCTGCCCGGCGTGGCCAATATTGGTACCCGTCCGACAGTGGCTGGCGTACGCCAGCAGCTCGAAGTGCATTTGCTGGACGTTGTAATGGACCTCTATGGTCGCCATATAGATGTAATCCTGCGTAAAAAAATACGCAATGAGCAGCGATTCGCCTCGCTTGATGAGCTGAAAGCGCAAATCGCGAGAGATGAGTTAACAGCCCGCGAAATTTTTGGGCTATCAAACCCGGCTTAATGCCTGAGATATAAATACGGAACCGAGAATCTGATGAGTGACTATAAATCAACCCTGAATTTGCCGGAAACAGGGTTCCCGATGCGCGGCGACCTCGCCAAGCGTGAACCGGGAATGCTGGCGCGTTGGACCGATGATGACCTGTACGGCATCATCCGTGCAGCCAAAAAAGGCAAAAAAACCTTCATTCTGCATGATGGCCCTCCTTATGCGAATGGCAGCATTCATATTGGTCACTCTGTAAACAAGATTCTGAAAGACATTATCGTGAAGTCCAAAGGCCTCACGGGCTTTGACTCGCCTTATGTTCCTGGCTGGGACTGCCACGGTCTGCCGATCGAGCTGAAAGTCGAGCAAGAGTTCGGTAAGCCGGGTGAGAAGTTCACCGCGGCTGAATTCCGCGCCAAATGCCGCGAATACGCTGCGACCCAGGTTGACGGCCAGCGTGAAGACTTTATCCGTCTGGGCGTGCTGGGCGACTGGTCGCACCCGTACCTGACCATGGACTTCAAAACCGAAGCCAACATCATCCGTGCGCTGGGCAAAATCATCGGCAACGGCCACCTGCACAAAGGCGCCAAGCCGGTGCACTGGTGCGTGGACTGCCGCTCTGCGCTGGCTGAGGCGGAAGTCGAGTATTACGACAAAACCTCTCCGTCCATCGACGTGGCCTTTGAAGGCGTCGATCAGGAAGCGCTGCAGGGCAAATTTGGCCTGCCGGCCGTAAACGGCCCAATCTCGCTGGTGATCTGGACCACTACCCCGTGGACCCTGCCTGCCAACCGCGCGATCTCCCTCTCTGCGGAGTTCGACTATGCGCTGGTGCAGGTTGAAGGCCGCGCGCTGATCCTGGCGAAAGACCTGGTGGAGAGCGTGCTGAAACGCGCGAACATCACCGAGTACAGCATTCTGGGTACCGTTAAAGGTGCCGAGCTGGAGCATTTGCGCTTTAAGCATCCGTTCCTCGATTTCGATGTGCCAGCGATTCTGGGCGAACACGTCACCCTGGAAGCAGGTACCGGTGCGGTGCATACCGCCGGTGGCCACGGCCCGGACGACTACACTATCAGCCTGAAATACGGTCTGGAGATCGCTAACCCGGTTGGCCCGGACGGCGCGTACCTGCCAGGCACATATCCGACCCTGGACGGCATCAACGTTTTCAAAGCCAACGACATCATCGTCAATATGCTGCGCGACAACGGCTCGCTGCTGCACGTTGAGAAAATGCAGCACAGCTATCCGTGCTGCTGGCGTCACAAGACCCCGATCATCTTCCGTGCGACGCCGCAGTGGTTTGTCAGCATGGATCAGAAAGGCCTGCGCGCGCAGTCGCTCTCTGAGATCAAAGGCGTGCAGTGGATCCCGGATTGGGGCCAGGCGCGTATCGAATCCATGGTCGCCAACCGTCCTGACTGGTGTATCTCCCGTCAGCGTACCTGGGGTGTGCCAATGTCTCTGTTCGTGCATAAAGAGACCCAGGAACTGCACCCGAACACCCTGGAACTGATGGAAGAAGTGGCGAAGCGCGTCGAAGTGGACGGCATTCAGGCGTGGTGGGATCTCGACTCCCGCGACATCCTGGGCGCTGACGCGGACAACTACGAGAAAGTGCCGGATACCCTGGACGTCTGGTTCGACTCCGGCTCTACGCACTCCTCCGTAGTTGACGTACGTCCTGAGTTTGCCGGCCACGCTGCCGACATGTATCTGGAAGGTTCTGACCAACACCGCGGCTGGTTCATGTCATCCCTGATGATCTCCACCGCCATGAAAGGTAAAGCACCTTACCGTCAGGTACTGACCCACGGCTTCACCGTGGATGGTCAGGGCCGTAAGATGTCCAAATCTATCGGCAACACCGTTTCGCCGCAGGATGTGATGAACAAGCTGGGCGCCGATATTCTGCGTCTGTGGGTGGCATCAACCGACTACACCGGCGAAATGGCAGTGTCCGATGAGATCCTGAAACGTGCCGCCGACAGCTATCGTCGTATCCGTAACACCGCGCGCTTCCTGCTGGCGAACCTGAACGGGTTCGATCCGGCGAAAGACATGGTGAAACCGGAAGAGATGGTGGTGCTGGATCGCTGGGCGGTAGGCTGCGCACAAGCGGCGCAGGAAGATATCCTGAAAGCCTACGAGTCTTACGACTTCCACGAAGTGGTGCAGCGCCTGATGCGCTTCTGCTCCATCGAGATGGGCTCGTTCTACCTCGATATCATCAAAGACCGTCAGTACACCGCCAAAGCGGACAGCGTGGCGCGTCGCAGCTGCCAGACCGCACTGTTCCATATCGCGGAAGCGCTGGTGCGCTGGATGGCACCGATCATGTCCTTTACTGCGGATGAGATCTGGGGCTACCTGCCAGGCGATCGTGAGAAGTATGTCTTCACCGGCGAGTGGTACGAAGGGCTGTTTGGCCTGGCAGAGACCGAAGCCATGAACGATAGCTTCTGGGACGAGCTGCTGAAAGTGCGCGGAGAAGTGAACAAGGCGATCGAGCAGGCGCGTGCCGACAAGAAAGTGGGCGGCTCTCTGGAAGCGTCAGTAACCCTGTACGCTGAACCTGAGCTGGCGGCGAAGCTGACGGCGCTGGGCGATGAATTACGATTTGTCCTGTTGACCTCCGGGGCGAATGTTGCGGATTATGCCGACGCGAGCGCGGATGCCCAGCAGAGCGAACTGCTCAAAGGGCTGAAAGTGGCGCTGGTAAAAGCCGAAGGTGAGAAATGCTCGCGCTGCTGGCATTACACTACCGATGTCGGCAAGGTGGCGGAACACGCAGAGATCTGCGGACGCTGTGTCAGCAACGTCGCCGGTGATGGCGAAAAACGTAAGTTTGCCTGATGAGTAAATCACTCTCTTCAACAGGGCTGCGCTGGCTGTGGCTGGTAGTGGTCGTGCTGATTATCGATCTGGGCAGCAAGTACCTGATCCTCCAGAACTTTGCTCTGGGGGATACGGTTCCGCTGTTCCCGTCGCTTAATCTGCACTATGCGCGCAACTATGGCGCGGCGTTTAGCTTCCTGGCTGACAGCGGCGGCTGGCAGCGCTGGTTCTTCGCAGGTATCGCTCTCGGTATCTGTGTGGTGCTGGCCGTGCTGATGTACCGCGGGAAAGCCACGCAAAAGCTGAATAATATCGCCTACGCGCTGATCATTGGCGGCGCGCTGGGCAACCTGTTCGACCGTCTGTGGCATGGCTTTGTGGTCGATATGATCGACTTCTATGTCGGCAACTGGCACTTCGCCACCTTCAACCTGGCCGATACGGCGATTTGTATCGGTGCGGCGCTGATTGTGCTGGAAGGCTTCCTGCCTAAACCCGCAGCGAAAGAGCAGGCGTAATTGTCAATGCCGGGTGGCGCTACGCTTACCCGGCCTACCGAATATGCCGATCCTGTAGGCCGGGTAAGCGAAGCGCCACCCGGCAAACAGGCGAGACAATATTAAAGAGCACTCTGCATGACCAAATCCGTACAGTCCAACAGCGCGATGCTGGTTCATTTCACGCTGAAACTTGATGATGGCTCCACCGCGGAGTCCACCCGCAATAACGGCAAACCGGCGCTGTTCCGTCTTGGCGATACCTCCCTGTCCGAAGGTCTTGAGCAGCAGCTGCTGGGGCTGAAAGAGGGGGGAGAAAAAAGCCTTTTCTCTGGAGCCGGATGCTGCGTTTGGTGTGCCGAGCCCGGACCTGATCCAGTACTTCTCGCGTCGTGAATTTATGGATGCGGGTGAACCGGAAATCGGGGCGATTATGCTCTTTACCGCTATGGATGGCAGCGAAATGCCTGGCGTGATCCGTGAAATCAACGGCGATTCCATCACCGTCGATTTTAACCATCCGCTTGCCGGGTGTACCGTCCATTTTGATGTTGAAGTGCTGGAAATTGACCCGGTACTGGAGGATGTGAATGCAGATCCTGTTGGCTAACCCGCGCGGTTTCTGTGCCGGAGTAGACCGCGCTATCAGCATTGTTGAAAACGCGCTGGAGCTTTACGGCGCGCCGATTTATGTCCGTCACGAAGTGGTGCATAACCGCTATGTGGTGGATAGCCTGCGTACCCGCGGGGCGATCTTTATTGAGCAGATCGACGAAGTGCCTGATGGCGCGATCCTGATCTTCTCCGCGCACGGCGTCTCTCAGGCAGTGCGTAACGAAGCGAAAAATCGCGATCTGACCGTCTTTGACGCCACCTGTCCGCTGGTCACCAAAGTGCATATGGAAGTCGCACGTGCCAGCCGTCGCGGCGAAGAGTCGATCCTTATTGGTCACGCAGGCCACCCGGAAGTGGAAGGCACAATGGGCCAGTACAGCAACCCGCAAGGGGGGGATGTACCTGGTGGAGTCTCCGGACGATGTGCTGACGCTGAACGTCAAAAACGAAGCGAAGCTGTCGTTTATGACCCAGACCACGCTTTCGGTGGATGATACGTCCGACGTGATCGATGCGCTGCGTAAGCGCTTCCCGAAAATCGTCGGCCCGCGTAAGGACGATATCTGCTACGCCACCACCAACCGTCAGGAAGCGGTGCGCGCTCTGGCGGAGCAGGCAGATGTGGTGCTGGTCGTCGGCTCGAAAAACTCCTCGAACTCTAACCGTCTGGCCGAACTGGCGCAGCGGATGGGGAAAGCGGCATTCCTGATTGACGATGCGACTGATATTCAGGAAGCCTGGGTCAAGAATGCGGCCTGTGTTGGTGTGACTGCGGGCGCGTCTGCCCCTGATATTCTGGTGCAGAACGTGATTGCACGCCTGCAGGAGCTGGGCGGAGGAGAAGCCATCCCACTGGCGGGGCGCGAAGAGAATATCGTCTTCGAAGTGCCGAAAGAGCTGCGTATCGATGCCCGCGAAGTTGAGTAAGATTAAAAAAATGCCAGTCACTGAATGACTGGCATTTTTTCATTCAGGTAGTCGATCATCGCCCGCATTCTGGCTGGCATATTTTTGTTACGTGTCCACAGCAGCCAGAGATCGCCCGTATAGCTACTGATAAACTCCCAATCCGGCAGTACCTGCACAATCTCTCCGCTTTCCAGCGCCTCACGCGCCGTGAACAGCGGTAAACTCCCGATACCCAGACTGCGCTTTACCGCATCCAGCCTCACGCCCGTGTGGTTAGCGGCATAACGTCCGTGCGTCTGTACCGTTTCCGTTTTCCCGTTTAACGCAAACTTCCAGCGTGAATCGGCCGGGATTTCACCGAGCGAAATACAGCTATGGTGCCGAAGATCGTGCGGATGCTGTGGCGTACCCATACGGCGAAGATACTCTGGCGTGGCGCAGATCACATGGGTGATCGGCATCAGCGGTTTACCGTACAGGCCTGGAGAGGGGGTATTGGTGATCCGTAACGCCAGATCGACACCGTCGTCGATCAAATCCATATAGCGATCTTCCAGACGCAGACAGACATCAATTTGCGGATAGCGCTCAAGGAATGCAGGGATTAAAGGATGGATCACAAAACGTCCCACGGCTTTTGGCACGCTCATTGTCAGCTTTCCCTGCGCAACGGTCTGCAGGCTGCTGCCTGAATCCATCGCCTGCTGCGCTGCGTCCAGCATATCCAGCGCATGTTCATAAACCGATTTTCCGGTCACGGTAAGGGCCAGTTTGCGCGTGGTGCGGTGCAGTAATTTACATCCCATTTCCTTTTCAAGCCGTGAAACACAGCGGCTAATCGCGGAGGGCGTTGCGCCGGTGAGCCGGGCTGCGGTTGAAAAATTTCCATGTTCTACGATGGTGACAAAAGTGGCGAGATCGGGAAGCAGGGTAGGTTTCATTTGTGCATACCAGGCAAGAGTGCAATGCGTGAGTGGCAGATTATCGACATTTAAGTGATGAATATACTGTCAGGGTACAGAGGAGAACAACCATGACAGAACGACTTTATTACACCAGTGACGCGACAGCAGGCCGGGCGCAGGTGATCCGCTGCACTGAAGAGCCTGACGGCCGTTACGCCATTGAACTCAATCAAACCCTTTTCCATCCGCAGGGAGGCGGACAGCCCGCGGATCGAGGAACGATCGCCGGGATGGTGGTAGAAGCGGTCTCCCTGCGCGAAGAGCAGGTCGTCCATATTCTGTCCGGCGCGCTTGCGCCAGGCGAGGTGGAGATACAGGTGGATGAAGATGTGAGAGAACGTCACGCCCGCTGGCACAGCGCAGGCCATTTGATTGGCTATGCCGGCGAGCAGTTTGGCTGGAAGCCGGTAAAAGCCCATCACTGGCCCGGTGAAGGGCGGATTACCTTTATGCCCGGCGAGCCTCAGGGCCTTCTGCCTGATGCCAGCGCTCTGATGGCCATAATTGACGGCTGGAAAGCCGACAACCTGCTTCGCCATACCGAAATTGAATCCGGCAGACGCAAGGTTCGCTTTGGCGATCTCCCGGCCTACCTGTGCGGAGGAACGCACGTTGTACAGCTGGCGGATATTGGGATGGTGCAGATCCTCGGGCTGAAGATGAAAAAGGGCCAGCTGGTCGTCACCTATGCCCTCGATTAACAGGGATGTTCACTGACGATCATGTCTTTCACTGATATCTCTTCCTGTTTATCATTAAATTCTAATTATCGCCGTTTTCAGTGGCAGCCTTCGTCAGGGCTGGTTAATCTGAAAACGGTTTACATCATTTTAACGTAAGAGAATAACTATGCATGATGCACAGGTCCGCGTCGCCATTGCGGGCGCGGGTGGCCGCATGGGCCGTCAGTTAATTCAGGCGACATTGCAGATGGATGGCGTCACGCTTGGCGCGGCTCTGGAGCGCGAAGGCTCATCGCTGCTGGGTGCCGATGCCGGGGAACTGGCGGGCGCAGGCAAGTCAGGCGTCACCATACAAAGCAGCCTTGAGGCGGTTAAAGACGACTTTGATGTCTTCATCGACTTCACCCGCCCTGAAGGTACGCTCACTCACCTGGCGTTTTGCCGTCAGCACGGCAAAGGAATGGTTATTGGCACCACCGGTTTCGATGATGCGGGCAAGCAGGCTATTCAGGATGCAGCCAAAGATATCGCAATCGTTTTTGCAGCGAACTTCAGCGTGGGCGTGAACGTCATGCTCAAACTGCTGGAGAAGGCGGCGAAGGTGATGGGGGATTACACCGATATCGAAATTATCGAAGCGCACCATCGTTATAAAGTCGATGCCCCTTCAGGCACCGCGCTGGCGATGGGTGAGGCGATTGCACAGGCGATGGATAAAGATCTGAAAGCGTGTGCGGTCTACACCCGGGAAGGTCATACCGGCGAACGTGTCCCTGGCACCATTGGTTTTGCCACCGTGCGTGCGGGTGACATCGTAGGCGAACATACTGCGATGTTTGCCGATATCGGCGAGCGCGTTGAAATCACCCATAAAGCGTCCAGTCGTATGACTTTTGCAAATGGGGCTGTTCGTTCTGCAATTTGGTTGAAAGGCAAAAAAGATGGTCTCTTTGACATGCGTGACGTGCTCGATCTTAACAATTTATAATCAAGTTTACCCTTCGTGATGTGGTTATTGCAGTCATAATTAGTTGATTGCAGAGGGCAATAATTTATTGCCCTTTAATTTTAGCCTGTTTTAAGTCTGTTTTAATTTGAAGTGCTTATAAATATAAGTTATCTCCATTATTTCTGTTTCAAAATTGTGAATTTTGACCAAATGGTCCACTTTTTACGGTTATGGATGCCCTCTTAACAATAAAAACGAGCCGCAAGCGTTTTCTTACGTGATTTAGTTGATCTTTTTGCCCGTTAACAACCATCCCGCTCATCAGTGCCACAAAAACTACAAACAAAAGCTGCTTTTTAAGTTGACTTTCCCCTGCCAAATCTCCAGAATGCCGCCGTTTGCCGAAAATCCACTGGCAGCAGATTTGCATTGCTTCGTACTACGGTTATGAATTAATATGCAAATAAAGTGAGTGAATATTCTCTGGAGGGTGTTTTGATTAAGTCAGCGCTATTGGTTCTGGAAGACGGAACCCAGTTTATCGGTCGGGCCATTGGGGCAACAGGTTCGGCGGTTGGGGAAGTCGTTTTCAATACTTCAATGACCGGTTATCAAGAAATCCTCACTGATCCTTCCTATTCCCGCCAAATCGTCACTCTAACTTATCCTCATATCGGTAATGTCGGCACCAACGCTGCTGATGAAGAGTCCTCCCAGGTACATGCACAAGGTCTGATTATTCGCGACCTGCCGCTGATTGCCAGCAACTACCGCAATACCGAAGACCTCTCTTCCTACCTGAAACGCCATAACATCGTGGCGATTGCCGATATCGATACCCGTAAGTTGACGCGTCTGCTGCGTGAAAAAGGTGCCCAGAACGGCTGCATCATCGCCGGCGACAACCTGGATGCGGCTCTGGCGCAGGAAAAAGCCAAAGCCTTCCCGGGGCTGAACGGCATGGATCTGGCAAAAGAAGTGACCACCGCTGAAGCCTACAGCTGGACTCAGGGTAGCTGGACGCTGGCAGGTGAACTGCCGGAAGCGAAAAAAGAAGAGGAGCTGCCGTTCCACGTGGTGGCTTACGACTACGGCGCCAAGCGCAACATCCTGCGCATGCTGGTGGATCGTGGCTGCCGTCTGACCGTTGTACCAGCGAAGACCCCGGCAGACGACGTGCTGAAGATGAATCCGGACGGGATCTTCCTCTCCAACGGCCCGGGTGACCCGGCCCCGTGCGACTACGCCATCGACGCGATTAAGAGCTTCCTCGAAACCGATATTCCGGTATTCGGTATCTGCCTCGGCCATCAGCTGCTGGCGCTGGCGAGCGGTGCGAAAACCGTGAAGATGAAGTTCGGTCACCACGGTGGTAACCACCCGGTGAAAGATATCGACAACAACACGGTCATGATTACCGCACAGAACCACGGTTTTGCGGTGGACGAAGCCTCCATGCCTGCCACGCTGCGCGTAACACATAAGTCGCTGTTCGATGGCACCCTGCAGGGGATTCATCGCACCGACAAACCGGCGTTCAGCTTCCAGGGACACCCGGAAGCCAGCCCTGGCCCGCACGATGCCGCGCCGCTGTTCGATCACTTTATCGAACTCATTGAGCAATACCGTAAGACCGCTAAATAATCAGGAGCCGAGAAGACCATGCCAAAACGTACAGACATAAAAAGCATCCTGATCCTTGGCGCTGGCCCGATTGTTATCGGCCAGGCCTGCGAATTCGACTACTCCGGCGCCCAGGCGTGTAAAGCCCTGCGCGAAGAGGGTTACCGCGTTATTCTGGTGAACTCCAACCCGGCGACCATCATGACCGACCCGGAAATGGCCGATGCGACCTACATCGAGCCGATTCACTGGGAAGTGGTACGTAAAATCATCGAAAAAGAGCGCCCGGATGCGGTGCTGCCAACCATGGGTGGCCAGACGGCGCTGAACTGCGCGCTGGAGCTGGAGCGTCAGGGCGTGCTGGCCGAGTTCGGCGTAACCATGATTGGTGCCACTGCCGACGCGATTGATAAAGCCGAAGACCGCCGCCGTTTCGACGTGGCGATGAAAAAAATCGGCCTCGACACCGCGCGCTCTGGTATCGCACACAATATGGAAGAAGCGCTGGCGGTTGCCGCTGACGTGGGTTATCCGTGCATCATCCGTCCGTCCTTCACCATGGGCGGCACCGGCGGCGGTATCGCCTATAACCGCGAAGAGTTCGAAGAGATCTGCGAGCGCGGTCTGGATCTTTCCCCAACCAAAGAGCTGCTGATTGATGAGTCGCTGATTGGCTGGAAAGAGTACGAGATGGAAGTGGTGCGTGATAAAAACGACAACTGCATCATCGTCTGCTCCATCGAAAACTTCGACGCCATGGGTATCCACACCGGTGACTCCATCACCGTGGCGCCTGCCCAGACGCTGACCGACAAAGAGTACCAAATCATGCGTAACGCCTCGATGGCGGTACTGCGTGAGATTGGCGTCGAAACCGGCGGCTCTAACGTGCAGTTCTCGGTTAACCCGAAGAACGGTCGTCTGATTGTTATCGAGATGAACCCGCGCGTATCCCGCTCCTCTGCGCTGGCATCGAAAGCCACCGGCTTCCCGATTGCCAAAGTGGCGGCGAAGCTGGCGGTAGGTTACACCCTCGACGAGCTGATGAACGACATCACCGGCGGCCGTACCCCGGCCTCCTTCGAACCCTCTATCGACTACGTTGTCACCAAAATTCCTCGCTTCAACTTCGAGAAATTTGCCGGTGCTAACGACCGTCTGACCACACAGATGAAGTCCGTCGGTGAAGTGATGGCGATTGGCCGCACCCAGCAGGAGTCCCTGCAGAAAGCCCTGCGCGGCCTGGAAGTGGGCGCCACCGGTTTCGACCCGAAAGTGAGCCTGGATGACCCGGAAGCGCTGACCAAAATCCGTCGTGAGCTGAAAGATGCCGGTGCCGAGCGTATCTGGTACATCGCTGACGCCTTCCGCGCCGGCCTGTCCGTCGATGGCGTCTTCAACCTGACCAATATTGACCGCTGGTTCCTGGTGCAGATTGAAGAGCTGGTGCGTCTGGAAGAGAAAGTTACCGAGCTGGGCATCAACGGCCTCGACGCTGACTTCCTGCGCATGCTGAAGCGTAAAGGCTTTGCCGATGCGCGTCTGGCAAAACTGGCGGGCGTGCGCGAAGCGGAAATCCGCAAGCTGCGTGACCAGTACAACCTGCATCCGGTCTACAAGCGCGTGGATACCTGTGCGGCAGAATTCGCCACCGACACCGCATATATGTACTCCACCTATGAAGACGAGTGCGAAGCGAACCCGTCCGTTGACCGCGACAAGATTATGGTACTGGGCGGCGGTCCAAACCGTATCGGCCAGGGCATCGAGTTCGACTACTGCTGCGTACACGCCTCACTGGCGCTGCGCGAAGACGGTTACGAGACCATTATGGTCAACTGTAACCCGGAAACCGTCTCTACCGACTACGACACTTCCGACCGCCTCTACTTCGAGCCGGTAACCCTGGAAGACGTGCTGGAAATCGTACGCATCGAGAAGCCAAAAGGCGTTATCGTCCAGTACGGCGGCCAGACCCCTCTGAAACTGGCGCGCGCGCTGGAAGCCGCAGGCGTACCGGTAATCGGTACCAGCCCGGATGCGATTGACCGCGCGGAAGACCGCGAGCGTTTCCAGCATGCCGTGGACCGTCTGAAGCTGAAGCAGCCCGCTAACGCCACCGTGACGGCGATTGAGCAGGCGGTTGAGAAGGCCAAAGAGATCACCTATCCGCTGGTGGTGCGTCCATCCTACGTGCTGGGCGGCCGGGCGATGGAAATCGTCTACGACGAAGCCGACCTGCGCCGTTACTTCCAGACTGCGGTCAGCGTCTCTAACGATGCGCCAGTGCTGCTGGACCGCTTCCTTGATGATGCGGTGGAAGTGGACGTGGATGCCATCTGCGACGGCGAAATGGTGCTGATTGGCGGCATCATGGAGCACATTGAGCAGGCAGGCGTGCACTCCGGCGACTCCGCCTGTTCTCTGCCAGCCTATACGCTGAGCAAAGAGATTCAGGACGTGATGCGCGAGCAGGTGCAGAAGCTGGCCTTTGAGCTGCAGGTGCGCGGTCTGATGAACGTGCAGTTTGCGGTGAAAGACAACGAAGTCTACCTGATTGAAGTTAACCCACGTGCAGCGCGTACCGTACCGTTCGTCTCCAAAGCCACCGGCGTACCGCTGGCGAAAGTGGCGGCGCGCGTGATGGCGGGCCAGACCCTGGCTCAGCAGGGCGTGACCAAAGAGATCATCCCACCGTACTACTCGGTGAAAGAGGTGGTGCTGCCGTTCAACAAATTCCCGGGCGTTGACCCGCTGTTAGGGCCAGAAATGCGCTCTACCGGGGAAGTGATGGGCGTGGGCCGCACCTTCGCAGAAGCATTCGCTAAAGCGCAGCTCGGCAGCAACTCCACCATGAAGAAACAGGGCCGTGCGCTGCTGTCCGTGCGTGAAGGGGATAAAGAGCGCGTGGTGGACCTGGCCGCGAAACTGCTGAAGCAGGGCTTTGAACTGGATGCGACCCACGGTACCGCGATTGTACTGGGTGAAGCCGGTATCAATCCGCGTCTGGTGAACAAGGTGCATGAAGGTCGTCCGCACATTCAGGACCGTATCAAGAATGGCGAATACACCTACATCATCAATACCACCGAAGGGCGTCAGGCGATTGAAGACTCCAAGCTGATTCGCCGCAGCGCGCTGCAGTACAAAGTGCACTACGACACCACCCTGAACGGCGGTTTCGCGACAGCCATGGCGCTGAACGCGGATGCGACCGAGAAGGTGATTTCCGTGCAGGAGATGCACGCGCAGATTAACAAGTAAAACCCAGGTTATCGTAGGCCCGGCAAGCGAAAGCGCCGCCGGGCAAACGGCGGGTGGCGCTTCGCTTACCCGCCCTACGATGGCTAGCTCCCTCTTCAGAACCTTCTGCTTTTCCATCTCCCATCAGTCAGTTAGCCTAAAATTATCAGGTCGATAATTAAATCCAACTGAAAAGCAGGGAGAACACCATGCGAAATAATCTTTTGCTGACCTCTATTTTTACTGCCGCAGCACTGTTCACCGTTGCCGGTTGTTCATCTAATCAGGCGGTGAAAACTACCGACGGCAAAACCATTGTCACCGACGGTAAACCAAAGGTGGATGATGATACTGGAATGATGTCTATTGATAATGCCGAAACCGGTCAGACGGAACAGATTAACCGCGATCAGGTTAAATCCATGGGTGAGCTGGATAACTGATAAAAAAATGCAGTGGCCTGAGCCACTGCACGTTTGATTGAAGTAACGCGATTACCAACGGTGGTTCAGCAGAATATGACCGCCGTAGGCATCGTAGCTGTTTTCACCCCATTCGCCGCTGGCGCGCAGCGAGATCAAGGTGGTCTCGTTCAACTTGCCGGTGACGCCCAGCTCCAGCTGACCGCGATCGTCCGGAGTATCGTTGCTGAACGCTTCGCCGTTAAAGGCGATATCGTTCTGCCCGGCACCCTTCAGCCAGTTAACCGCTACATAAGGCTGCCAGGCCTGCACATCTTTCTGATTGAAGTAGCTGGTTTTCACACCCACACGTCCCAGCACGCTGTCGTTATCGAGAGTGGAGATACGCACGCCGTCGGCGTCAGTGTGATTTTCCTGATCAAGATAGCTGTAGACGGCTTGGATCTGCGGTTCGATTTTCCAGGTTCTTTCGCTTTCTGAGTCCACAATCCAGGCATGACCTGCTTCCAGCGAGGCGGCAAAGCCGTGGCTGTTGTAGGACTCGTTGTCACGACCGTCGCTTCTCAGCTTGTTGTGATACCAGCCGAAAGAGGCCCAGCTGTCGATATAGCTGCCTTTACGCAGCTGCTGATCTTCCTGCCAGGTGGCGTATACGCCGACGTTAACGCCATCCACTTTACCCTGCGCAGAACGTTTGCTGGTCGCTGAGGTAGAGTCGGTTTTGGCCTGACCGGCACCGAACATCATCCCGCTATGCAGAACCCCGGTGTCCATCTTCTTACTGATGAAATCACTGCCGACCTGCATCACGTACTGAGTAGTGTCATAGTTAACTTTGCCACCCGCTACGTCATTTTCATGATAGCGACCTTTGACGTACATCCAGGTGTTGAGATCGTCTTCATTGCGCAGCGTCAGCTGATCGCGATCGTCGCGTTTGTGCAGGAACATATCCTGGGCGGCGAGATAGTTACCTAAATAGGCGCCCACCTCAGGTGCGAGGTTGGCTGGTGCCGGTGCCGGTGAAGGCGTTGGATCCGGTGTTGGATCTGGTGTTGGGTCTGGCGTTGGAGCCGGTGCTGGGTCTGGTGTTGGATCTGGTGCTGGATCTGGTGCTGGATCTGGTGTTGGATCCGGTGTAGGCGCAGGCGTAGTATCTAAAGATTCCAGATACCAGTTACCATCAGTGTGCTGGTTCAGGCTATATTCCCACGCCCCGACCACGACTGGTCTGGAGAGAGAAAACGCCGCATCGGAGTTACCGCCCACGCTGACGACCTGCATCCCGTTGACGGTCTGCGCGCCCATCCCGCCGATATTGGAGATGCGGATGCCAGACTCACCGGCGCTATTGCCGGTAATGGTGAGATGGTCAGTAGCTGAACTGTCATCACCCAGCACGCTGTTCATGGCGATCAGGCTACCGCTTACGCCGGTATAGTCCCCGTTGATGGTGAAATTGTTGCCTACGCTGTCATTCAGCCCGGCGATCTGCAGCGTGCCACTGTTAGTGACGTTGCCGTTGATGGTGTTAAGGGTAGAAGAGCTGGACGCGCTGTTCCCCTGCACGGCATTCCAGGATGCCAGCACGCCGCCGCTGAGGATATCAACGTTGTTGTTTACGCTGCCTGCGCTGGCAAAGGTTGCGCCTTCGGCTACCAGGGTTGTGCCGCTGCGCAGAAGGGTGTTGCCGGTGTAGCTATCGTTGCCGGTCAGGGTTAACAGATTCGCATCGATTTTTTCCACATTGCCGCTGCCGGTCATATCAGACGCGAAGGTGGAATCGGAACCCTGGTTAAAGATAAAGGTACCGTTGTTGGTAACCGTACCGGTCAGTGCGCCGGTATGGGTGCCGTCACCCAGCTGCAGCGTGCCGACGTTAGAAATCAGGGTATTACCGGCGTCATTTTTTACGTTGCCAGTCAGGGTCAGTTTACCCGCATCGACCTTAATTGAGTCGTTTGCGCCGATAATATCGACATTGCCGGACAGTGCCCAATCAGTACCATTCATGGTCAGCGAAGCGAAACCGTCTCCCTCATTCAGGCCGCGGAAGTTGCTGTCTTCGGCACCTTGTCCACGTAATGTTAAGGTGTTAGTCCTCGAATTGGTTGAGATAACGTCGCCGTTAAGCACCGATCCGCTTCTCAGTATCAACACGTTAGATTGATTACTTGCAAAGGTAATTGCGCTGTCTGAACCCTCAATCACCCCGGTATTGCCGAGCAGAAGCCTGTGATCGCCGGTCGCGATAACGCCGTTTGTGGAACCGTGAATGGTTCCGCTATTTTCAATATTACTACTACCTGTAGTATTAAATTCTGCACCGTTCCCGACGCTGCCGTTAATAAGGCCCTCATTATTGATTGCGACACCAGCATCAGCAGAGAGCGCTGTTTTACCTTCGATAACGCCTGTTGCGGTATTATTGATTTCGGTTGAGTTTTGTTGAATCTTAATGCCTTTCTCTGCGCCACTAATTGTTCCGGCATTGTTTATGTCCCCAGCCATGTTATTGACGGTAATTCCGTTGGCACCGGTGGACTCGATTCGCGCATTTTGCTGGTTATTCACCACAACTTTTTGTGTTTGCGTAGAGATATACATTCCGTCGCCCGCGCTAGTCACCAACCCATTGTTCGTGACGCTACGGATTACATCTTCGGAAACAGTGACAGCGGGTGCAGTAGTGGAAGAGCTAATGCTGATACTCTCAGGAATGATATAGGCAGTATCAGTAGCAAAAGTTTGAGGGACATCTGTTGAGCCACTAATAGTTGTTTCTGCTGTTACCATTAACGGCGTAAATACAATTAAAGCGGGGAATAGACTTTTTAACGATCTTGTCGTTTTATTTAATCTCGGGGTATTGTTGTTCATTGCCACATCCATTTTGTGATTTAAGAGCGCGCATTTTAATGAGGGTGTGTTTTTTTGTAAATAAGTGTTTTTTAAGAATAAAAGAATGAAATGAAGCTTAAATTATTGATTCTGTGATCATTTGCGTATAGCGATTTATTTTAAATTATGGATTTAATTTAATTTAATTTTCCGAAAATTATATTGTTTGGGCGTGCTCAATCTGAATAATATATATTATTCAGATTGACTATGTATTGAATGAAATGATAAAAGCTGCCACAAAATGGATTTACCAATCGTTGCGGTTAACGTCATCACGGCCGCAGACCCCTTCAAACGCCTCGCTTTCCTGTCTACACTGACTGTCACAACCACAAAGCAGTTCAACCAGGGTAATCATGATCCTCATTATTTATGCCCATCCTTACCCGCATCACTCCCATGCGAATAAACGGATGCTTGATCAGGTAAAGACGCTGGAGGGCGTAGAGATCCGCTCGCTCTACCAGCTCTATCCTGACTTTAATATTGATATCGCCGCCGAGCAGGAGGCGATCGCCAGGGCCGATTTGATTGTCTGGCAGCACCCGATGCACTGGTACAGCACTCCGCCTTTATTGAAACTGTGGATCGACAAAGTGTTTTCACACGGCTGGGCATATGGTCATAACGGCAAAGCGCTCAGGGGCAAAAGCCTGTTGTGGGCGGTGACGACCGGGGGCGGTGAAAGCCATTTTGATATCGGCTCCTTCCCCGGCTTTGAGGTACTGGCGCAGCCGCTGCAGGCGACCGCGCTTTACTGTGGTCTGAACTGGCTTCCTCCGTTTGCCATGCACTGCACCTTTGTCTGTGACGACGAAACGCTGCAAGCCCAGGCCCGACACTATAAACAACGTTTACTCGACTGGCAGGAGGCGCACCATGGATAGCCATACGCTGATTCAGGCGCTGATCTATTTAGGCGCCGCAGCGCTGATTGTGCCGGTTGCGGTACGCCTTGGGCTCGGCTCGGTGCTGGGATATCTGATTGCCGGCTGCGTGATTGGCCCGTGGGGATTCCGGCTGGTCACCGACGCCGAGTCGATCCTGCACTTTGCGGAGATCGGCGTGGTGCTGATGCTGTTTGTCATTGGCCTGGAGCTGGATCCGCGTCGTCTGTGGAAGCTACGCGCGTCGGTGTTTGGTGGTGGGGCATTGCAGATGCTGGCCTGCGGTCTGCTGCTGGGTGGATTCTGCATCCTGCTGGGCATGGACTGGAAGGTGGCGGAGCTGATCGGCATGACGCTGGCTCTCTCCTCCACGGCCATCGCCATGCAGGCCATGAACGAGCGCAACCTGACGGTTTCTCAGATGGGGCGCAGCGCCTTCTCGGTGCTGCTCTTCCAGGATATCGCGGCCATTCCTTTAGTGGCGATGATCCCGCTGCTCGCCGTATCCGGAGCCTCTACCACCCTTGGCGCCTTTGCTCTCTCGGCATTAAAAGTCGCCGGAGCATTGACCCTGGTGGTCCTGCTCGGACGGTACGTCAGCCGACCGCTGCTGCGCTTTGTAGCCCGTTCCGGCCTGCGGGAAGTGTTCAGCGCCGTGGCCTTGTTCCTGGTCTTCGGCTTTGGCCTGATGCTGGAAGAGGCCGGACTCTCTATGGCGATGGGCGCGTTCCTGGCCGGCGTCCTGCTGGCAAGCTCGGAGTACCGCCACGCGCTGGAAAGCGACATCGAGCCCTTTAAAGGGCTTCTGCTGGGGCTGTTTTTCATCGGCGTCGGCATGTCCGTCGACTTCGGCACCTTAGTGACCCATCCGCTGCGCATTGCGATCCTGCTGGTGGGCTTCCTGGTGATTAAAATGGCGATGCTCTGGCTGGTTGCTCGTCCGCTGAAGGTGCCCGGGAAACAGCGCCGCTGGTTTGCGGTACTGCTGGGGCAGGGGAGTGAGTTTGCGTTCGTGGTATTTGGCGCGGCTAACATGGCAAACGTGCTCGATCCGGAGTGGGCGAAAGCGCTGACGCTGGCGGTAGCGCTCTCGATGGCGGTAACGCCGCTGCTGCTGGTGGTATTGACCCGCCTGGAAGCGGCCAACAGTGGTCAGGAGCGTGAGGCGGATGAAATCGACGAAGAACAGCCGCGGGTGATCATTGCCGGGTTTGGTCGCTTCGGCCAGATCACCGGCCGTTTGCTGCTCTCCAGTGGGGTGAAGATGGTCATCCTCGATCACGATCCCGACCATATTGAGACCTTGCGTAAGTTTGACATGAAGGTCTTTTACGGCGATGCCACGCGCGTGGATCTGCTGGAGTCCGCCGGGGCGCAGAAGGCCGAAGTGCTGATCAACGCGATTGACGATCCGAAGAACAGCCTGCAGCTGGTTGAACTGGCGAAGACCCATTTCCCGCATCTGAAAATCATCTCCCGCGCCCGCGATATCGATCATTACATCAAGCTGCGCCAGATCGGTGTTGATGCGCCGGAGCGTGAAACCTTCGAAGGGGCGCTGAAATCCGGTCGGCTGGCGCTGGAAAGTCTCGGGCTCGGGGCGTATGAAGCCCGGGAGCGGGCCGATCTGTTCCGCCGGTTTAATATTGAGATGGTCGAGGAGATGGCTGCAATGGCGGAGAACGATGCCACGTCACGTGCGGCGGTGGTTAAACGCACCAGCGCCATGCTGATGGATATCATCAACGAAGATCGTAATCACCTCTCGCTGACCCAGCGTCACGGCTGGCAGGGCACGGAAGAAGGTAAGCATACGGGCGATCCGGGAGACGAGCCGGAGAGTAAACCGCTGGCGTGAAGAGGGGTTGCCAGCAAATATAAAAAATTTCCTGTTCTTTACTCTGCCGCCAGTCGACGAAAGATTAAGCTTTCCGTATAGTGGCGGCAATTTTTTGCATCCGGGAAATAATCAATGATCAGTCTGATTGCGGCGCTTGCGGTAGATCGCGTGATTGGTATGGAAAACGCCATGCCGTGGAATCTGCCTGCCGATCTCGCGTGGTTTAAACGTACTACGTTGAACAAGCCAGTAGTAATGGGGCGCCTGACCTGGGAGTCAATCGGGCGTCCTTTACCGGGCCGTAAAAACATCGTAATAAGCAGCCAGCCCGGCACGGATGAGCGTGTTGAGTGGGTTAAATCCATTGACGAAGCTATCGCTGCCTGCGGCGATGCCGAAGAGATAATGGTGATTGGTGGAGGCCGTGTGTACGAGCAATTCCTGCCGAAAGCGCAGAAATTATATCTGACACACATTGATGCTGAAGTGGAAGGAGATACGCATTTCCCGGACTACGATCCTGACGAATGGGAATCGGTATTCAGCGAATTCCACGACGCGGATGCGCAAAATTCGCATAGCTACTGCTTCGAGATCCTTGAACGCCGCTAATGTTTTTCTGCACCTTTCCCGACGGGAGAGGTGCAGCTCTCCGCTACGACGCTACCGCTTCGTTCTCGCCTAAGTCCTGATGCCGGTTCGACGGCTGAACAAAATACGCTTTATCTTCCCAGCGCAGACAGGTCAGTTCCCCACCCCAGCAGCAGCCGGTATCCAGCCCGTAGATGCCCTCTGGCGTGCCTTTGCCTTCCAGCGACGCCCAGTGACCGAAGATCACGCTGTAATGATCCGTCACCGGCCCAGGGATCGCAAACCAGGGTTTGAGCGGCGTCGGCGCGTTTTCCGGCACATCCTTGCAGTACATATCCAGCTGACCGTTCGGGAAGCAGTAGCGCATGCGGGTGAAGGCGTTGGTGATAAAACGCAGGCGCGCCACACCGCTGAGCTCCGTGCTCCAGTTGTTGGGCATGTCGCCGTACATGGCATCGAGGAAGAAGGGATAAGAGTCGCTGGAGAGCACGGCTTCAACGTCGCGTGCGCACTCTTTCGCGGTTTGCAGATCCCACTGCGGCGTAATGCCCGCATGCGCCATCACCAGCTGCTTCTCTTCATCAACCTGCAGCAGCGGCTGGCGACGCAGCCAGTTAATAAGCTCATCGGCGTCAGGCGCATCCAGCAGCGGGGTGATCCTGTCTTTCGGCTTATTACGGCTGATCCCGGCGTAAACCGCCAGCAGATGCAGATCGTGATTGCCAAGGACGAGCCGTACGCTGTCACCCAGCGACTTCACATAACGCAGCACTTCCAGCGAGGCAGGTCCGCGCGCAACAAGATCGCCGGTGAGCCATAGCGTGTCCGTACCTGGGGTAAAATCCACCTGCTTTAACAACGCGATCAGTTCATCGTAGCAACCATGAACGTCGCCAATGAGATATGTAGACATGTTTAGTGAATGAGTGTTGGAACAGCCAGACGGAAAACAGGAATGGCAATGCGGAATGCATTGCCGTCGGCATCGACCATTTCATAATGGCCCTGCATGGTGCCCAGCGGCGTTTCGATTACCGCGCCGCTGGTGTACTGATACTCTTCGCCGGGATCGATGTGCGGCTGTTCACCGACCACACCTTCGCCCTGTACTTCAATTTCACGACCGTTGCCGTTGGTGATAAGCCAGTAGCGCCCGAGCAGCTGCACAGGCATCCGCCCCAGGTTGCGAATGGTTACCGTATAAGCAAAAACATAGCGCTCTTCATCCGGGGTGGACTGGGACTCAATATAGATGCTTTGTACATGAACACATACGCGGGGCGAATCAATCATGGCTTAGCTCTCCTTCGGCGGCGCATTTTCGCTGATGTAATTAGCCAGCTTGCAGTACTGTTCTACGGAGATGTTCTCCGCACGCATTGCCGGGTCGATACCCAACTGAGCTAACACCTCAACGGTAAACAGATTGCCAAGGCTATTACGAATCGTTTTACGGCGCTGGTTAAAGGCTTCAGTAGTGATACGGCTCAGAACGCGCAGCTCTTTAACCGGGTACGGCTTCGTTTTATGCGGCACGAGACGCACCACTGCAGAATCCACTTTTGGTGGTGGCGTGAACGCAGATGGCGGCACTTCAAGTACCGGGATCACGTTGCAGAAATATTGTGCCATCACGCTTAAACGACCATACGCTTTACTGTTTGGCCCTGCAACCAGTCGGTTAACGACCTCTTTTTGCAACATGAAGTGCATGTCGGCAATGGCATCAGTATAGCTAAACAGGTGGAACATCAGCGGCGTTGAGATGTTATACGGCAGGTTACCAAACACGCGCAGCGGTTGCCCCATTTTCTCCGACAGCTCGCCGAAGTTCATGGTCATGGCATCTTGCTGATAAATAGTCAGTTTCGGCCCAAGGAACGGGTGCGTCTGCAGGCGTGCTGCCAGATCGCGGTCCAGTTCGATGACGGTCAGCTCGTCCAGACGCTCGCCAACCGGCTCGGTCAGAGCGGCAAGGCCCGGCCCGATCTCGACCATCGCCTGGCCTTTTTGTGGATTGATAGCCGAAACAATACTTTCGATCACGAACTGATCGTTGAGGAAGTTTTGCCCGAAACGTTTACGGGCTAAATGGCCCTGGTGGACGCGATTATTCATTGAGTATTAACAATCATTTTGATGGCGAGGTTAAGCGCCGTAATAAAACTGCCGACATCTGCTTTCCCCTGGCCCGCTAAATCAAGTGCAGTGCCATGGTCAACAGAAGTGCGAATAAAGGGTAAACCGAGGGTGATGTTCACGCCGCGGCCAAATCCCTGGTATTTTAGCACGGGAAGGCCCTGATCGTGGTACATCGCCAGCACGGCGTCTGCATGATCAAGATATTTAGGCTGGAACAGGGTATCCGCAGGCAGCGGCCCGCTGAGATTCATCCCCTGGGCCCGCATTTCGTCCAGCACCGGAATGATGGTATCGATCTCTTCCGTACCCATGTGACCGCCTTCGCCCGCGTGCGGGTTGAGGCCGCAGACCAGCACGTGCGGATCGGCAATACCGAATTTGGTGCGTAAGTCATGATGCAGGATGGCAATCACCTCGCGCAGCAGATCCGGCGTAATAGCGTCGGAAACCGCTTTGATCGGCAGATGGGTGGTAGCCAGCGCAACGCGCAGCTCCTCGGTTGCCAACATCATCACTACTTTCGCGCTGTGGGAACGCTCTTCAAAAAACTCGGTGTGGCCGGTAAAGGCCACGCCGGCATCGTTGATCACCCCTTTATGCACCGGCCCGGTGATCAGCGCGGCAAATTCGCCGTTCAGGCAGCCATCACAGGCGCGCGCCAGAGTCTCCACCACATAGTGGCCGTTTTCGGTACTCAGTTGACCAGGGATAACGGGCGTACGCAGCGGGACAGGCAGCAGCGTCAGCGTGCCCGCTTGCTGGGGGAGGGGCGCATTTTCTGCCTGATACGGCAGCAGCGTGAGCGGCAGATTGAGCAGTTTCGCCCGCGCCTCAAGCACGCTGGCATCGGCGCAGATCACCAGTTCGACCGGCCAGCTGCGCTGGGCAAGCTGGACGACCAGATCGGGACCAATCCCGGCGGGTTCGCCGGGAGTGATGACAACACGATGGTGTTTCATTATTTGCTCAGAACTTTGACGTAAGCGCTGGCGCGTTGCTCCTGCATCCAGGTTGCCGCTTCTTCAGAGAACTTACGGTTGAACAGCATGCGGTACGCGCGGTCTTTCTGGGCCGCATCGGTTTTATCCACGTTACGGGTGTCCAGCAGCTCAATCAGGTGCCAGCCGAAGGTGGAATGAACAGGATCGCTCAGCTGACCTTTGGTCATACGCATCAGGGCATCGCGGAAGGCCGGATCGTAAATATCCGCTGCCGCCCAGCCCAGATCGCCGCCCTGATTCGCAGAACCTGGATCCTGAGAGAACTCTTTCGCGGCGTTGGCGAAGGAAGTTTTACCGCTGCGGATATCGGCGGCAATCTGCTGCAGTTTTGCCCGCGCCTGATCGTCATTCATCAGCGGGGAAGGTTTCAGCAGAATATGGCGGGCATGCACTTCGGTGACGGAGATGCTCTGGCTCTGGCCGCGCAGATCGTTCACCTTCAGAATGTGGAAGCCAACGCCGGAACGGATTGGACCCACGATATCGCCTTTCTTCGCCGTGCTCAGCGCCTGAGCAAAGATAGATGGCAGCTCCTGAATACGACCCCAGCCCATCTGGCCGCCTTTCAGCGCCTGCTGGTCAGCCGAATAGGTGATCGCCAGTTTGCCGAAATCACCGCCGTTACGCGCCTGATCGACGATGGAACGTGCCTGGCTCTCCGCCTCAGCAACCTGGTCGGAAGACGGGTTTTCTGACAGTGGGATCAGGATGTGGCTCAGGTTCAGCTCGGTGCTGGCATCATTCTGGTTACCCACCTGTTTTGCCAGCGCTTCCACTTCCTGCGGCAGGATCGTCACGCGACGACGCACTTCGTTGTTACGCACTTCAGAAATCAGCATCTCTTTACGGATCTGATTACGGTAGGTCGAATAGCTGATGCCGTCATAGGCCAGACGGCTGCGCATCTGGTCAGCTGACATGTTGTTCTGCTTCGCAATATTGGCGATAGCCTGATCGAGCTGCTCATCAGAGATCTTCACACCCATCTTCTGACCCATCTGCAGAACGATCTGATCCATGATCAGACGTTCAAGGATCTGATGACGCAGTGTGGAATCATCCGGAAGTTGCTGACCTGCCTGACCCGCGTTGAGCTTCACAGACTGCATTAAACCATCAACGTCGCTCTCAAGTACCACACCGTTGTTCACAACGGCAGCGACTTTGTCGACAACCTGTGGGGCCGCGAAGCTGGTATTCGCGACCATAGCGATACCGAGCAGCAGCGTTTTCCAGTTCTTCATACTTTTTCCATATCAATTAACCGCAATGCGGATTACGTTGTAAATCAAGCACATCATAAGGAACTACGGTACGGCAGAATCGGTGAGCGCAGCATCTGCTGAGTACCCAGACCGTAGTTGGAACTCAGGCCACGCAATTCGATGTTAAAGCCGATGACGTTATCGTACTCGCTCTGATTTTTGTCGACATCCCAGCCGTTAAGCTTACGTTCGTATCCGACACGGATCGCGTAGCAGCAGGAGTTGTACTGCAGGCCCAGCATCTGATCGGCCGCCTTACTCTGATTGGTATCAAAGTAGTACGCCCCAACGATCGACCAGCGATCGGCAATTGGCCAGCTGGCGGTACCGCCTACCTGCGAAATGCCCTCTTTGTACTGATCGGCCGTCGAGAAGTTAGGCAGCGTCGCCTGGATATATTCCGGGCTGGCGTAACGGTAGCTCAGCTGAACCATCCGGTCTTCATCACGGCGATACTCAATGGCTGCACTGCTGGTGGCAATGTTATCCAGACGCGTATCGTACTGCAGACCGCCACGCAGTCCCCAGCGATCGGTCATGCGCCAGTAGGTGTCACCCGCCCAGACCAGGGAGCCCGTTTTGTTGTTTTTCTCCCAGTTAATGTTGTCATCGCCGGTACGCGATTCTGTGAAGTAGTAGATTTGACCCACAGAAGCATTAAAACGTTCAACGGAAGCATCATCATAAACGCGAGTTGTGACGCCGGTGGTCACCTGGTTGGCCGAGGCAATACGGTCCAGACCACCGTAAGTACGGTCGCGGAACAGACCGCTATAGTCGGATTGCAGCAGTGAAGAGTCGTAGTTATTAATTTTGCTCTGATCGCGATACGGCACGTACAGGTACTGTGCACGTGGTTCCAGCGTCTGGGTGTAACCCTCGCTCCAGTTCATGTCGCGTTCGAACACCAGCTTGCCGTCCATTTTAAACTGCGGCAGCGTACGGTTAACGGACTCTTCCAGGTGAGTCCCGTTGTTGGCGTTGTAGGTTTCCAGATTGTCCTGCTGATAGTGGGTCGCCATCAGCTTCACTTCGGTATCCAGGCTGGCCCAGTCGTTCGACACCGGCAGGTTGATTGTCGGCTCAAGATGAATACGGGTGGCTTCCGGCATATCGGAGTTAGTATTCACGAAATGTACGGCCTGGCCGTAGACGCGGGTATCAAACGGGCCGACATCGTTCTGGTACCAGTTGACGTCCAGCTGCGGCTCCGCACCATAGGTGCTGGCGTTCTGGCTGCTGAAGACCTGGAACTGGCGGGTCGACACGGTGGCGTCAAAGTTCTTAACGGCATAGCCGGCGCTGAAGATCTGCGTGGCGTAACCGTCGGTACTGGAACCGTATTTCGACGTGAAGTCGTTGAAATAGTACGGATCGCTGACTTTGGTGTAGTTAACGTTGAAGCGCCATACCTGATCCATGACCCCGGCATGTTGCCAGTAGTACAGCCAGCGGTGGCGATCGCCCTCGGTAGGATGCTCGTCTTCGAACACCTTATCCGATGGCAGATAGTCCAGCTCCATCAGGCCTGAACCCGCCTGCGTTAAATAACGGAACTCGTTTTCCCACATGATATTGCCGCGCTTATGGATATAGTGCGGCGTGATCGTGGCGTCCATGTTGGGCGCGATGTTCCAGTAGTACGGCAGGTAGAACTCAAAATAGTTTGTCGAGCTGTACTTGGCGTTCGGGATCAGGAAGCCTGAACGACGTTTGTCGCCCACCGGCAGCTGCAGATACGGGCTATAGAAGACCGGCACCGGGCCGAGCTTAAAGCGGGCGTTCCAGATCTCCGCAACCTGCTCTTCGCGGTCGTGGATCACTTCGCTGCCGACCACGCTCCAGGTATCGGAACCCGGCAGACAGGAGGTAAAGGTCCCGTTTTCCAGAATGGTATAGCGGTTTTCACCGCGCTGTTTCATCAGGTCGGCTTTACCGCGCCCCTGACGGCCCACCATCTGATAATCACCTTCCCAGACGTTGGTATCTTTGGTATTCAGGTTCGACCAGGCTTTCGGACCTTTCAGGATGACCTGATTATCGTCATAGTGCACATTACCCAGTGCATCCACGGTTCGTACCGGTTCTGCCGCGCCTTCTGGCTGTTTCTGGTGCAACTGAACTTCATCGGCCAGCAAACGGCTGTTGCCCTGGTTAATATCCACATTGCCGGTAAACACGGCGTCGTCAGGATAATTCCCTTTCGCATTGTCAGCAGTGATGGTGACCGGTAGCGTGTTCGTATCACCCTGAACCAGTGGGCGATCATAGCTGGGGATACCCAGCATACATTGCGAGGCGAGATCGGCTGCCAGACCCTGTTGACTGTACAGGGCAGTAGCTATCATCGTGGCCAGGAGGGTGGGGATACGTTTTTTCATACGTTTTATTTATTGTTCCGTCATCAGTGGCTTATCGCTGGCAAACGGTCAGAGACTATCTTACTCATCATCACAGTGCCAGCGTTAATCCTGCCCGTAAACAAGCCGTGGTGATAGGCTCGTTATTGAATGACGAGTATGATAATGCAAATTATAGGCGATGTCCTTCAATTGACCGTGGCCAGGCCACTGGAATGATGGCGTTCGCGGGATCAAATACATCACCATTTGGGGAGTATATGCAGTATTGGGGAAAAATTATCGGCGTGGCGTTCGCTTTACTGATGGGCGCGGGCTTCTGGGGTATCATTCTGGGCCTGATTATCGGCCATATGTTTGATAAAGCTCGAAGTCGTAAGATGGCCTGGTTTGCCAACCAGCGTGAACGTCAGGCGCTTTTTTTTGCCACGACCTTTGAGGTGATGGGGCATCTGACCAAATCCAAGGGGCGGGTGACCGAGGCCGACATCCATATCGCCAGCCAGTTTATGGACCGCATGAACCTGCACGGCGACTCGCGGGCGGCGGCGCAGCACGCCTTTCGCATCGGCAAGGCGGATAACTATCCCCTGCGCGAAAAAATGCGCCAGTTTCGCAGTATCTGCTTTGGCCGCTTCGACTTAATTCGGATGTTTCTGGAGATTCAGATCCAGGCGGCCTTTGCCGACGGATCGCTCCACCCGAACGAGCGTGCGGTACTCTATGTGATTGCCGAAGAGCTGGGCATTTCCCGTACCCAGTTCGATCAGTTCCTGCGCATGATGCAGGGCGGTGCGCAGTTTGGCGACGGCTATCAACAGCAGCAGGCGGGCGGTGGCGGCGGGTGGCAGCAGGCGCAGCGCGGTCCTACTCTGGAAGATGCCTGTAACGTGCTGGGCGTGAAGCCGACCGATGAGCCGACGACCATCAAGCGTGCCTATCGCAAGCTGATGAGCGAGCATCATCCGGATAAGCTGGTGGCGAAAGGGTTACCGCCGGAAATGATGGAGATGGCGAAGCAAAAAGCGCAGGAAATTCAGAAAGCCTACGAGCTCATCAAAGAGCAGAAGGGCTTCAAGTAAAGAGAGTTGCCCGGCAGGCGAAGCGCCGCCGGGCAAGACATCAGAAATCCGCCGGAGCCTTAAAGGTCATCGGCGTACCGTATTCCGGATGGGTGATGGTCAGCATCTCCGCATGCAGCTGCAGACGCGGCGCCATGGCCCGGGCTTCCGGGGTGGCGTAAAAGCGATCCCCCAGAATCGGATGACCCAGCGCCAGCATATGCACACGCAGCTGGTGCGAACGACCGGTAATCGGTTTTAACAGCACGCGGGCGCTGTTATCCGCCGCGTACTCCAGCACTTCATACTCGGTTTGCGCCGCCTTCCCGGTCTCGTAGCAGACCTTCTGCATCGGGCGATTCGGCCAGTCGCAGATCAGCGGCAGGTCAACCAACCCTTCCGCCGGTTGTGGATGTCCCCAGACGCGCGCCAGGTACTGTTTCTTCGGCTCCCGCTCACGAAACTGACGCTTCAGCTCACGCTCTGCCGCCTTGGTCAGCGCGACCACAATCACACCGCTGGTTGCCATATCCAGGCGATGAACAGACTCCGCCTGCGGATGATCGCGCTGAACGCGCGTCATCACGCTGTCTTTATGATCGTCCAGCCTGCCCGGCACGGACAACAGGCCGCTCGGCTTGTTGACCACCATGATGTGCTCATCCTGATACAGAATGACCAGCCACGGATCCTGCGGCGGATTGTAGGGTTCCATCAACATGTTGCGCTCCGCTTACTGATGCGTCACAACGATGAGACGCAGCGCATCCAGACGCCATCCGGCCTGATTCAGGCTTTCGAGCACCTGCTGACGATTGGTCTCAATCGCCGCCAGTTCATCGTCACGAATGTTCGGGTTCACCGCGCGCAGGGCTTCCAGACGCGACAGCTCCGCTGACAGTTTTTCATCCGCTTCGCTGCGTGCTGCGTCAATCAGGGCCCGCGCCGCTTTCTCAATCTGAGGTTCGCCCTGCTGCAGAATGGTATACACGTCCTGCTGCACCGCGTTCACCAGCTTGCTGCCAGTGTGGCGGTTGACCGCACTCAGCTGACGGTTAAAGCTCTCAAACTCGACCTGCGCCGCCAGGTTGGTGCCGTTTTTATCCAGCAGCAGACGCACCGGGGTGGCAGGCAGGAAGCGGCTGAGCTGCAGCTGTTTCGGCGCCTGGGCTTCCACCACGTAGATCAGCTCCAGCAGCAGCGTACCCACAGGCAGTGCCTTGTTCTTCAGCAGCGAAATGGTGCTGCTGCCGGTATCGCCGGAGAGGATCAGGTCCAGACCGTTGCGGATCAGCGGGTGCTCCCAGGTGATGAACTGTGCGTCTTCGCGGGACAGCGCCACATCACGCTCAAAGGTGATGGTGCAGCCATCTTCCGGCAGGCCCGGGAAGTCCGGAACCAGCATATGATCGGACGGGGTCAGCACAATCATGTTCTCGCCGCGATCGTCCTGGTTGATACCGACGATATCAAACAGGTTCATGGCGAAGCTGATCAGGCTGGTATCGTCATCCTGCTCTTCGATGCTCTCCGCCAGCGCCTGGGCTTTTTCACCGCCGTTGGAGTGGATCTCCAGCAGACGGTCACGGCCCTGCTCCAGCTGTGCTTTCAGCGCTTCGTGCTGCTCGCGACAGACTTTGATCAGATCGTCGAAGCCGTCGGTGTTTTCAGGCGTCGCCAGATAGCCTGTCAGCTCGCTATGCACTTTGTCATAAATGGTGCGGCCGGTCGGGCAGGTATGTTCAAACGCATCCAGCCCTTCGTGGAACCAGCGCACCAGTACCGACTGGGCAGTTTTTTCCAGATACGGGACGTGGATCTGAATGTCGTGTGCCTGGCCAATACGATCCAGACGGCCGATACGCTGCTCCAGCAGATCCGGATTGAAAGGCAGATCGAACATCACCAGACGGCTGGCGAACTGGAAGTTACGCCCTTCGGAGCCGATTTCGGAACAGAGCAGCACCTGGGCGCCGCTGTCCTCTTCGGAGAACCACGCCGCCGCGCGGTCGCGTTCGATAATCGACATGCCTTCATGGAACACCGCTGCGCGGATACCTTCCCGCTCGCGCAGCACCTGCTCAAGCTGCAGCGCGGTGGTGGCTTTGGCGCAGATCACCAGCACCTTCTGGGAGCGGTTGGCGGTCAGATAGCCCATCAGCCACTCAACGCGCGGGTCAAAGTTCCACCAGGTGCCGCTGTCGCCTTCAAACTCCTGATAAATCTGTTCCGGATAGAGCATATCGCGGGCGCGTTCTTCCGCCGTTTTGCGCGCACCCATGATGCCGGAGACCTTAATGGCCGTCTGGTACTGGGTTGGCAGCGGCAGACGAATGGTGTGCAGCTCGCGTTTCGGGAAACCTTTCACCCCGTTACGGGTGTTACGGAACAGGACGCGGCTGGTGCCGTGGCGATCCATCAGCATGGAGACCAGCTCCTGGCGTGCGGCTTCGGCACCGTCACGATCGCTGTTGGCGGTCTGCAGTAACGGCTCGATATCCTGCTCGCCAATCAGTTCGCTCAGGGTGTTGAGCTCCTCGTTGGAGAGGTGATTTCCCGCCAGCAGCAGGGCAACCGCATCGGCGACCGGGCGGTAATTTTTCTGCTCTTCGACAAACAGCTCAAAGTCGTGGAAGCGGTTGGGATCCAGCAGGCGCAGACGCGCAAAGTGGCTCTCCAGACCCAGCTGCTCCGGCGTAGCGGTCAGCAGCAATACACCCGGCACGCGTTCGGCCAGCTGTTCAATCGCCATATACTCACGGCTTGGGGCCTCTTCGCTCCAGACCAGGTGGTGGGCTTCATCGACCACCATGATGTCCCACTCGGCATCACACAGGTGTTCGAGACGCTGCTTGCTGCGGCGGATAAAGTCCAGGGAGCAGATCACCAGCTGTTCGGTTTCGAACGGGTTATCGGCATCGTGCTGGGCTTCGGCGTAGCGCTCATCGTCAAACAGGGAGAAACGCAGGTTAAAGCGGCGCAGCATCTCCACCAGCCACTGGTGCTGCAGGGTTTCCGGCACCACAATCAGCACGCGCTCGGCCGCGCCGGAGAGCAGCTGTTGATGCAAAATCATGCCTGCTTCGATGGTTTTACCTAAACCCACCTCATCGGCCAGCAGGACGCGCGGCGCGTAGCGACGGCCGACATCATGGGCAATGTTTAACTGGTGGGGGATCAGGCTGGTACGCTGGCCGCGCAGGCCGCTCCACGGCATGCGGTACTGCTCACTCTGGAACTTACGCGCGCGGTAGCGCAGGGAGAAGCGATCCATGCGGTCAATCTGACCGGCGAACAGGCGATCCTGCGGCTTGCTGAAGACCAGCTTGCTGTCGAGCAGCACTTCGCGCAGCATCACATCGGTCTCGTCGGTATCGAGGCGAGTCCCGATATAGGCGAGCAGTCCATTCTCTTCTTTTACGTCTTCAATCTTCAGCTGCCAGCCTTCATGGCTGGTAACGGTGTCGCCCGGGTTGAACATCACGCGGGTAACAGGGGAATCATTGCGAGCATACAGACGGTTTTCACCGGTGGCGGGGAAGAGGAGAGTGACCATACGCGCATCCAGCGCCACTACCGTTCCTAATCCAAGTTCGCTTTCTGTGTCGCTGATCCAGCGTTGACCAAGTGTAAAAGGCATATTTGTTCGGCTCTAATCTTTAATTGCAGGCAATAGTTCAACCACCGATCAAAAATGACGGTAATCGAATAATGGGTCCGGGAATGGAAAGGGCGCTATGGTACTGGATGGCAGCGATTTCGTCACCTGTCAAAATAGCCCCAACTGACCTGTCATCAGTGTAGCAAAGTCATCGTCCTTGAAGGGCAATATTCCGTCCGCGACGGGCTGTAGCTGGCGGGTGAGGTAGTGCTCATAGTCAAGGGGCGAACGCTGATAATCCACCGGCTCCGGGCCGCTGGTGGTCCAGACGTACTTGATGGTGCCACGGTTCTGGTACTGCGGCGCCCGCCCGAGACGGACGTTCTCCTCATCGGCAAGCCGGGCGGCGCGCACGTGCGGCGGCACGTTGCGCTGATACTCCGCCAGCGGGCGGCGCAGGCGTTTGCGGTAGACCAGCTGATCGTCCAGCTCGCCCGCCATCAGGCTGGCGATGGTTTCGCGAACAAACTCCTGATAGGGCTCGCGGCGGAAGATTTTTAGATACAGCGCCTGCTGGAAGTGCTGCGCCAGCGGGGTCCAGTCGGTGCGCACGGTCTCCAGCCCTTTAAACACCATCCGCTGCTTCTCCCCCCTCCTGGATCAGCCCGGCGTAGCGCTTTTTGCTGCCCTGATCGGTGCCGCGGATGGTCGGCATTAAAAAGCGGCAGAAGTGGGTCTCATACTCCAGCTCCAGGGCGCTGGTCAAGCCGGCCTGCTGCAGGTGAGTCCGCCACCAGTCGTTGACGTAAGCCACCAGCCCCTGGCCGATGGCGGCCGCCTCCGCTTCGCTTTGTGCGCCCTTAAGCCAGACGAAGGTCGAGTCGGTATCGCCATAAATCACGTCATAGCCCCGGGATTCCACCAGCACTTTGGTCTGGCGCATGATCTCGTGGCCGCGCATAGTGATCGACGACGCCAGCCGCGGGTCGAAGAAGCGGCAGGCGCTGGTGCCGAGCACGCCGTAAAAGGCGTTCATGATGATCTTCAGCGCCTGGGAGAGGGGCTTATTGCCGTGGCGTTTGGCTTCTTCGCGCCCGTGCCAGATCTGGCTGACGATCTCCGGCAGGCAGTGTTTGTCCCGGGAGAAACGCGCCCCCCAAAAAACCTTCGGTGCTGTGCTGCTCATCCGGCTGGGCGAGGCCTTCCACCAGCCCGACCGGATCGATAAGAAAGGTACGGATGATCGACGGATAGAGGCTTTTGTAATCCAGTACCAGCACCGAGTCGTACAGACCGGGGCGGGAGTCCATCACATAGCCGCCGGGGCTGGCCTGGGGCGGCACGTCGCCGAGATTCGGCGCCACGTAGCCCGCCCGGTGCATGCGCGGGAAATAGAGATGACTAAAGGCGGCCACGGAGCCGCCGTGCCGGTCGGCCGCGAGGCCATTGACCGTGGCGCGCTCCAGCAGAAACGGCATGATGTCGGTTTTGTGAAAAATCCGCGTTACCAGCTCGCAGTCTTTCAGGTTATAGGTCGCCAGCGCCGGTTTATCTTCGGCGAAGCGGCGGTCAATCTCGTCCATCCGGTCCCAGGGGTTGTCGATGGATTTGCCTTCCCCGAGCAGCTCCTGCGACACCGACTCCAGCGAAAACGATGAGAAGCTCCAGAACGCCGACTTTAGCGCCTCGATACCGTCGATAATCAGCCGCCCGTTCGCCTGGGCGAAGAAGACGCCGTTTTTAAAGCCGTGCTCGCGCCACTCCAGCTCGCTGTTGCCGCGCCCGAGCAGCAGCGGGATGCGGTAGCGTTCAGCGTGTTTTTGCAGCACCCGCAGGTCGAACTGCACCACGTTCCAGCCGATAATCACGTCCGGGTCGTGCTCTGCAAACCAGGCGTTGAGCTTCTCGAGCAGCTGCGGGCGGCTGCTCACGTAGATGAGATCAAAATCGAGCCCGGAAGCATCGCCGTTGGCCGGGCCCAGCATGTAAACCACCCGCTGGCCGCAGCCCTCAATGCCGATGCAGTACAGCTCACCGTGGCGGGTGGTTTCAATATCCACCGACGCCCATTTCAGCGGCGGACGATAGTGTGGGTTGGGTTTGAGGCGGGCATTGACCAGCCGATCGCCCTGGGGCGTCCCGTCCACCCAGACCGGGGCGGTGATAAAGCGCTCCATCAGAAAGCGCTCCGGGGGGGCGAACATCGGCTTCGTACAGGGTCACGCCCGCTTCGCGCAGCAGTTTTTCATAGCGCATCAGCTGGCGATGGGCGCGGCAGTAGAGGCCGTAGACCGGACGACGATGGAAATCTTTCAGTTCAAGGGGGGTCAGCCGCCAGCCGCTCTCACCGTGCAGCAACTGTTTTGTCTTTTCGACGTCAGGCTCAGGAATAAAGGCCACGGACTCCTGCAGCGGCAGGGTGATGTGCAGCGGGCCGTTATCGGTCGCCAGCCAGAATTCCACTTCGGTACCCTGCGGGGTATCCCGCCAGTGTCGGGTCAGTAAAAAAGCCTTCTTGCGCCTGCGCCACGCCGTTTTCTCAATAAACAAAACCAGGCGTGAGTATAGCCTGGTTGCGGGTGTTTTGCTGGGGTTTTATACAGGGGTGTTTCTGCCGGATGGCGCTGCGCTTATCCGGCTTACAGGTCCCGTAGGCCCGGTAAGCGTAGCGCCACCGGGCGGGTTTTACTGTCCGTAATACGCTTTTGCGCCGTGCTTGCGCAGGTAATGTTTATCCAGCAGGGTCTGCTGCATATCCGGTAATTGTGGCGCCAGCTGGCGGCAGAAGATGCCCATATAGGCCACCTCTTCCAGCACGATGGCGTTGTGCACCGCGTCTTCGGCATTTTTGCCCCACGCGAACGGGCCGTGGGAGTGAACCAGCACCCCGGGCATCTGCGCCGCGTCGATCCCCTGTTTCTCGAAGGTTTCGACAATCACGTTGCCGGTTTCCCACTCGTACTCACCGTTGATCTCGGCATCGGTCATCTTGCGGGTGCAGGGGATGGTGCCATAGAAATAGTCGGCGTGAGTGGTGCCGGTTGCCGGGATGGGTTGCCCGGCCTGCGCCCAGATGGTCGCGTGACGGGAGTGGGTGTGGACGATGCCGCCAATCGACGGGAAAGCCTGATACAGCAGACGGTGCGTCGGCGTATCGGAGGAGGGCTTTTTCGTTCCTTCCACCACCTCGCCGGTGGCAATGCTCACCACCACCATATCGTCGGCGGTCATCACCCGGTAGTCGACCCCGGACGGTTTAATGACGAACACGCCAGCTTCGCGGTCAACCGCGCTGACGTTGCCCCAGGTCAGGGTGACTAGATTGTGTTCCGGCAGGGCCAGGTTGGCTTCAAGCACCTGACGTTTGAGATCTTCCAGCATGTATCCTCCAGGAAAAAAGGCCCGCCCTGCGGCAGGCCAAAGGTTCCCCTGTTAACGTTTTGAACCGTAATAGACTTCGTTCCAGCGCAGCGCGTCTTTGAAGGCTGGCATACGGGTGTCGTTATCAATCACGGTCAGCTCGATGTCGTGCAGCTCCGCGAACTGACGCATGTCGTTGAGATCCAGCGCATGGCTGAAGACGGTATGGTGGGCACCGCCCGCCACGATCCAGGCTTCGGAAGCGGTCGCCAGATCCGGCTGGGCTTTCCACAGGGCGTTGGCCACCGGCAGTTTTGGCAGGGCGTGAGGCGTTTCAACGGCGTCAACGCAGTTGACCAGCAGGCGGAAGCGATCCCCCAGATCGATCAGGCTGGCGTTAATCGCCGGACCGGTGCGGGTGTTGAAGATCAGACGGGCCGGATCGGCTTTGCCGCCAATGCCGAGGTGTTGAACATCGAGGATCGGTTTTTCATCCACGGCGATCGACGGGCAGACTTCCAGCATGTGCGAGCCCAGCACCAGATCGTTGCCGTTCTCGAAGTGGTAGGTGTAATCCTCCATAAAGGAGGTGCCGCCCTGCAGACCGGTCGACATCACTTTCATGATGCGTAGCAGAGCGGCAGTTTTCCAGTCGCCTTCTCCGGCAAAGCCGTAGCCCTGCTGCATCAGACGTTGCACTGCCAGGCCCGGCAGCTGCTTGAGGCCGTGAAGATCTTCAAAGGTGGTGGTAAAGGCATGGAAGCCGCCCTGTTCGAGGAAGCGCTTCATGCCCAGCTCGATGCGCGCTGCATCCAGCACGTTCTGGCGTTTGTCACCACTTACCTGTGCCGCTGCAGTCAGGCGGTAGCTGCTTTCATACTCATCCAACAGCGCATTAACGTCGCCGTCGCTGACCTCATTGACGACCTGCACCAGGTCGCCCACCGCCCAGGTATTGACGGAGAAACCGAATTTAATCTGCGCGGCCACTTTATCGCCGTCGGTCACCGCCACTTCGCGCATGTTGTCGCCGAAGCGCACCACTTTCAGCTGGCGGGTATCCTGCTTCGATACCGCCTGGCGCATCCACGAGCCAATACGCTGGTGGGCCTGTTTATCCTGCCAGTGGCCGGTCACCACCGCGTGCTGCTGGCGCATACGCGCGCCGATGAAGCCGAACTCGCGGCCGCCGTGCGCGGTCTGGTTCAGGTTCATAAAGTCCATGTCGATGCTGTCCCACGGCAGCGCCGCGTTGAACTGGGTATGGAACTGGAGCAGCGGTTTGTTGAGGATCGCGAGGCCGTTGATCCACATCTTGGCCGGGGAGAAGGTGTGCAGCCACACCACCAGGCCGGCGCATTTGTCGTCGTAGTTAGCGTCGCGGCAGATATGGGTGATTTCATCCGGCGAGGTGCCCAGCGGCTTCAGCACCAGCTTGCACGGCAGTTTTGCTTCCGCATTCAGGGCGTTGACCACATGTTCTGCGTGCTGAGTCACCTGCCGCAGGGCTTCCGGCCCGTAAAGATGCTGACTACCAATCACAAACCACACTTCATAATTATTAAAAATCGTCATTATCGTGTCCTTAATGTGTCAGGGTTGCCGTAGATTCCGGGATGCTCTTAACCGGGGCGGCGACAGGGAGATAGTGCTGTTCAGCGCTCTTCGCCCACTGCTGGTAGCGCTGATAAAGCTGTTCGAAACGTTGCGCCTGCTGGGCGCGCGGCTGCAGGGTGCTTTCCACCTGGCTGGCCATATGCTGCTGTGCCGTCGGGATATCGGCATGGACCCCCGCGGCGACCGCGGCGAAGATGGCCGCACCCAGGGCGCAGCACTGATCGGAGGCGACAATCTGCAGAGGACGGTTCAGCACGTCGCAGCAGGCCTGCATGATCACCGGGTTCTTACGGGCGATACCGCCCAGGGCCATCACCTCATTGACGGCGATCCCCTGCTCGGTGAAGCACTCCATAATGGCGCGCGCGCCGAAGGCGGTGGCGGCCACCAGCCCGCCGAACAGCGCCGGGGCGTCGGTGGCGAGATTCAGATCGGTAATCACCCCTTTCAGGCGCTGGTTGGCATTCGGTGTGCGGCGACCGTTAAACCAGTCGAGCACCACCGGGAGATGGTCGAGGGACGGATTTTTGGCCCAGGCCTCGGTCAACTGCGGCAGGAGCTGTTTCTTACTGGCGTCGATCTGGGTTTTCAGCTCCGGATGCGCAGCGGCCAGCTGATCCAGCGGCCAGCCCAGCACCCGGCCAAACCAGGCGTAGATGTCCCCGAAGGCGGACTGGCCCGCTTCAAGACCGATAAAGTCAGGTACCACGCTGCCGTCCACCTGGCCGCAAATGCCTTTCACGGCGCGGTCGCCGACGCTGGTTTTATCCGCCGTCAGGATGTCGCAGGTGGAGGTGCCGATCACTTTCACCAGCGTATTCGGCTGGGCACCGGCACCGACCGCACCCATATGGCAGTCAAAGGCACCGCCGGAGATGGCGACGTGCTGCGGCAGGCCCAGACGTTCCGCCCACTCGGCGCACAGCGTGCCCACCGGGATATCGGCGGTCCAGGTATCGGTAAACAGCGGGTAGTCGAGATGCTGGTTGATGATCGGGTCGAGTTCGTCAAAGAAGGCGGCAGGCGGCAGGCCACCCCAGCTCTCATGCCAGAGGGATTTATGCCCGGCGCTGCAGCGGCCGCGACGGATATCCTGCGGACGGGTGGTGCCGGAGAGCAGGGCCGGAACCCAGTCGCACAGCTCAATCCACGATACCGCCGCCTCGGCAACGTGCCGGTCCTGGCGGGTAACGTGCAGGATCTTCGCCCAGAACCATTCGCTGGAGTAAATGCCGCCGATGTAGCGGGAGTAGTCGCTTTTGCCAGGCTGATGGCACAAACGGGTGATGGCCTCGGCTTCTTCCACCGCGGTATGGTCTTTCCACAGCACGAACATGGCGTTCGGGTTGTCGGCAAACTCCGGACGCAGCGCCAGCACGTGGCCCTCGGCGTCAATCGGTGCCGGGGTCGAGCCGGTGCTATCCACCCCGATGCCAACGATCTGGCTGCGCTGCGCCTCGCTTAACTCGGCCAGCACGGTTTTGATCGCCGCTTCCATCGACTCGATATAGTCGCGGGGATGGTGGCGGAACTGATTGTTCGGCGCATCGCAGAAGCGCCCCTCTTGCCAGCGCGGGTACCACTCAACGCTGGTCGCTATCTCCTGACCCGTTGTGCACTCCACTGCCAGGGCGCGTACTGAGTCACTGCCAAAATCGAGGCCAATCGCAATTGCCATGGTGTTGCTCCATCAAAAAACAGATATGAATGAACATTAGAGAGTGAGGGGGAAAATCGTCAGGCAGGATCCGCTAATCTTATGGATGATTTTGCTGTGACATGGGAAAGTGTGACGCCGTGCAAATAATCCATGTGGACATTTCTGCCGTGGTTATAGACACTTTTGTTACTGCCGACCCGCTCGATGTTACGGTTAAATCGCAACGGAAGCGTTAAGATGGCGGACCTTAAAGTGGGCTGATACCTTTTCGCTCTTTGGCTGGCCCGTTTTTATGCCGCTTTTGTTGATATGGACAAATGGTTTCCTTCACGACTGTCAGGAGTACAGACAATATGGCTGAAACACAAAGCGATCCCCTGCTGCCGGGCTACTCGTTCAACGCCCATCTGGTGGCGGGGCTGACGCCCATTGAGGCCGAAGGCTATCTCGATTTTTACGTTGACCGACCGCTGGGGATGAAGGGCTATATCCTCAACCTGACCGTGCGCGGGGAGGGGGGTGATCAAGAATGGCGATCGGACCTTTGTCTGCCGTCCGGGAGATATCCTGCTCTTCCCGCCGGGCGAAATTCATCACTATGGCCGCCATCCCGATGCCCGGGAGTGGTATCACCAGTGGGTCTACTTCCGCCCGCGCGCCTACTGGCATGAGTGGCTGGCCTGGCCGTCGATGTTTGCCCATACCGGTTTTTATCGCCCGGATGAGGTTCATCAGCCGCAGTTCCGCGAACTCTTTGCCCAGATCATCGAGGCCGGGCAGGCCGGCGGGCGCTATGCCGAGCTGCTGGCGATCAACCTGCTGGAGCAGCTTCTGCTGCGCCGGATGGAGGCGATCAACGAATCTCTTAACCCGCCGCTGGATCACCGGGTGCGCGAAGCCTGCCAGTACATCAGCGATCATCTGGCGGACAGCCAGTTTGATATCGCCAGCGTCGCTCAGCATGTTTGCCTCTCGCCGTCGCGTCTGTCGCACCTGTTCCGACAGCAGCTGGGGGTGAGCGTGCTGAGCTGGCGCGAGGATCAGCGCATCAGCCAGGCCAAGCTGCTGCTTAGCACCACCCGGATGCCGATTGCCACCGTCGGACGCAACGTCGGCTTTGAGGATCAGCTCTATTTCTCCCGGGTCTTCAAAAAATGCACCGGCGCCAGCCCGAGCGAATTTCGCGCAGGTTGTGAATAGTAGGTAAATAAAACTAAACATATTCGCTGAATGCCGTTCACACCCGGTAAACTATTCAGACAATTGTTGTCTTGACGCAGCAGGCCTCTCTTCGCAGAATCCCTGCTTCGTCACCTGACCGGAACTGTTATGCAGGCATTGCTGGAACATTTCATTACCCAGTCCGTTACTTACTCGCTTATCGCTGTGGCGTTAGTGGCCTTTCTTGAATCCCTGGCGCTGGTCGGTCTGATTTTACCCGGCACGGTAATGATGAGCGGGCTCGGTGCCCTGATCGGCAGCGGCGAGGTTAACTTCTGGCAGGCGTGGCTGGCGGGGATCGTCGGGTGTCTGCTGGGGGACTGGATCTCATTCTGGCTGGGCTGGCGCTTTAAAAAACCGCTTCACCGCTGGTCGTTCATGAAGAAGAACAAAGCCCTGCTCGATAAGACCGAGCACGCCCTGCATCAGCACAGCATGTTTACTATTCTGGTAGGCCGCTTTGTCGGCCCGACGCGTCCGCTGGTGCCGATGGTGGCGGGGATGCTGGATCTGCCGGTGACCAAGTTTATTGTGCCGAACCTGCTGGGCTGCCTGTTCTGGCCGCCGATCTACTTCCTGCCGGGGATCCTGGCCGGGGCGGCCATCGATATTCCTGCCGGGGTGCAGAGCGGCGGCTTTAAGTGGCTGCTGCTGGCAACCGCGCTGCTGCTGTGGCTGGCGGCATGGCTCTGCTGGCGGCTGTGGCGCAGCGGGACAGCCTCCACGGATCGTCTGAGCAATTTTCTGCCGCGCGGGCGCTTATTCTGGCTGGCACCCGTCACCCTGGGCATCGCCGTGGTGGCACTGGTGGCGCTGATCCGCCATCCGCTGATGCCGGTCTACGGGGAGATCTTATTGAAGGTGGTCAGCCGCTGACCGCCGTCAGTGGATCCCCAGCAGGCGCGACGCGCTGGCCTTTCCGCTCACCAGCTGTTCCGTATCGCCGTCCCAGGCGATACGGCCATCGGCAATCACCACCGACCGACGGGCAATTTTGACCGCATCTTCCACGCTGTGGGACACCATCAGCATCGTCAGGTTCTGGCGTTCGCACACCTCTTTAACCAGCAGCAGCATCTCCTGACGTAACGCCGGATCGAGCGCCGAAAAGGGCTCATCCAGCAGCAGGATCGGCTGCTCGCGTACCAGACAGCGGGCGAGGGCGACGCGCTGACGCTGACCGCCCGAGAGCTCGCCCGGCAGCCGTTCCAGCAGCTCGCCAATTCCCATTTGCGCCGCGATATCACTCAGCTTTTGCTGTTGCCCGGCGTTCAGCCTGAGCCCCGGATGCATGCCGAGGCCGATGTTCTGGCGCACGGTCAGATGGGTAAAGAGGTTGTTTTCCTGAAACAGCATCGACACCGGGCGCTGTGACGGCGGCGTATGGGTATGATCCTGGCCCTCAATGGTGATACGGCCGTTGGCCGGTTGCAGAAAACCGGCCACCAGATTGAGGAGCGTGCTTTTCCCCGCGCCGCTGGGGCCGAGCACGGCGATAGATTCTCCCTGGCGCACGGACAGGGTGAAGCGCATCGGCAGGTGCTGATAAAGCCAGGTTACATCAGTGAGAGTTAACATCACGCCCCGGGAGTTTTTCGATAACGGTAAATAACGCAAAACACAGCAGCAACAGCAGCAGCGCCGTGACGGCGCCATCCTGGCTGCGATACGAGCCTATCTGCTGATACAGCCAGAACGGCAGGGTGCGGAAATCATCATTGCCAAACAGCGCCACCACCCCGAAATCACCGATCGACAGCACGCAGGCAAAAGCCAGCGCCTGCGCCAGCGGGCGTTTCAGGGCGCGGAGCTCCACCACCTTCAGCCGCTGCCAGCCGTGCATCCCCAGTGAATCGCAGAGCAGAGTGTAGCGGGCGCTGAGGTCGCGCATTGGGTTTTCCAGTACCTTTAGCGCATATGGAATAGCCATCAGGGCATTGGTGAAGATGACGATGCCATCGGCCGACTCGGGCAGGCCGACGGTGCTGTTAAACAGCAGGAAGAAGCCGCTCGCCAGCACGATGCCGGGCATCGCCAGGATCAGCATGCCACTCAGATCCAGCGCCTGGCCGGCCACTGTCGCCTGACGGGCATACAGCTCCCGGCTGGTCCACAGCAGCATCATGGTCAGCAGGACGCAGAGCAGACCCGCCCCCAGGGCAATGCGCAGCGAGGTGCCGAGCGCCTGCCACAGCACCGGCTGTTGCAGCACTGCCAGCAGGTTAAGGTTCAGGCCATCCACCACCACCGCCAGCAGCGGCGGGAGCAACAGCAGCAGGGCGAGGGTGATGAGCAGGCCATCGGTCAGGCGGCTGCGCAGGCTGTCATGCGGATCGCGCCAGCCGACAAGCTGGCTGCTGCCCACGGCGATAGCTTTACCCAGCCGCTGGCTCAGCATCACCAGCCCCAGGCAGCAGAACATCTGCACCATCGCCAGCAGCGCCGCGCGGCCCGGATCGTAGTCGTAGCTCAGGGCCTGATAGATGGCGAGCTCAATGGTGGTGGCCTGCGGCCCGCCGCCCAGCGAGAGCACGGTGGCAAAGCTGGCAAAGCAGAGCATAAAGATCAGCGCGGCGACGGGCGGAATTTGTCGGCGCAGCCACGGCCACTCCACAAAGCGGAAAAAGGACCAGCCGCGCATGCCGAGCTGGGCGGCGAGCTGGCGCTGCTCGCCGGGGATATTCTCCAGCGCCTGCAGCAGCAGCCGCGTCGCCATCGGCATGTTGAAAAAGACGTGCGCCAGCAGGATGCCCTGCAGGCCATAAGGCGAGAAGGTCCACTCCAGCCCGAGGGCCTCGCAGAGAGCGGCAAGCCAGCCCTGCCGCCCGTAAACGCTGAGAATGCCAAATATCGCCACCAGCACCGGCAGGATCAGGGTCATGGCGCACAGGCGCAGCAGCGCCTGCCGGCCGGGGAAACGCCGCCGGTAGAGCGCGCGGGCGAGGAAGATAGCGGGCACAACGGAGAGCAGGGCGGAAAGAAACGCCTGCCAGAACGAGAAGCGGATGACGTGCCACAGATAGCCGTCGTGCAGCAGCGCCTTGACATCGGTGGCTGGCGCGTTAAACCACAGCGCCAGAAATGCCCCCAGGGCGACGGCCACCATCAGGGTGGCGGCTATCAGCCCCGGGAGTAACCAACCGGCGATCAGCGGCTGACGGCGCGTTGCCATTCACTGACCCAGGCGGCACGTTTCCCGGCCACTTCCTGCGGGGAGTATTCCAGCGCGGTTTTCGGTTTCACCAGAGTGTCGAAACCGGCAGGTAACGCCACGTTGGTGACCGGGTACATCCAGTTGCCGGTCGGGATAGCATTCTGGAACGACGGGGAGACCATAAATTTCAGGAACTTCTCTGCCAGTTCCGGCTGTTTGCTGGCGGCGGTGCGGGCGGCAACTTCGACCTGCAGGTAGTGACCTTCGGCAAAATCAGCGGCAGCGTAGTTCTCTTTTTTCTCCGAAATAATGTGATACGCCGGAGAGGTGGTGTAGCTCAGCACCAGGTCGCTTTCCCCTTTCAGGAACAGGCCGTAGGCCTCGCTCCAGCCTTTGGTGACGGTGACGGTTTTGGCCGCCAGCTTCTGCCAGGCTTCCGGGGTCTTATCGCCGTACACTTTTTGCATCCACAGCAGCAGACCCAGCCCCGGGGTGCTGGTGCGCGGATCTTCGTAGATCACGCGCCACTTCTGATCGCTCTCAACCAGCTCTTTCAGGCTCTTCGGCGGGTTTTTCAGCTTGTTTTTGTCGTACACGAAGGCGAAGTAGCCATAATCGAAGGGCACAAAGGTGTCATTCTTCCAGCCGCCAGGGACGTTAACCGCTTCGGTCGCCACGCCGCTTTTGGCGAACAGTCCGGTTTGGGTGGCCGCTTCCAGCAGGTTGTTATCCAGACCCAGCACCACGTCGGCTTTGCTGTTTTTGCCCTCCATACGCAGGCGATTAAGCAGCGAGACGCCATCTTCCAGCGCCACGAATTTCAGCTCGCAGTGGCAGTCGGCTTCAAAGGCTTTTTTTGACCGCCGGGCCTGGGCCCCAGTCGGCGGCGAAAGAGTCATAGGTATAGACCGTCAGGACAGGACTGGCAACGGCAGGCAGCGCAACCAGCGCCAGCAGGGGAAGAACAGTTTTGAACACTTTGCACCTCTGTATGTGAGAGTGGCAAAGGATTTTGAGCGACAGCCTCAAATCCCTTCGCCGGCGTTATCCGGATCAGGTTCGACGGGTATTTTCTCAGCACACGCTTGCGCGCAGCACCCCGTTGAGAACGGCGGTATTGTAATGATTTGGTGAATATTACGAAAGTATTATGGTTCCGGCGGCGCAAACCATGCCGATTTAAAGTCAAACCAGCCCAGGGTGTTCATGCGTAAGCCGCGCATACTGCGCTGGCCCTGGATCATCAGCCAGTGGTGGATCAGCGGGACAATCGCCTGCTGGGACAGCAGCTGCTGGCACCAGACGGCAAGGTTCATCTCGCCCGCGCGCCACTCGGCGGCGTCCTGCTGCCAGTCCCGCGCAATGCAGTGCTGCAGGAGCGGGACTTCATACAGATGCGAGAACAGCGAGAAGTCGAGGGGCAGGGTAAAGTTGACGCTGTTGAGCCAGATGTCGCTCACCGTCTCGCCCCGATGCCACTCCTCATAGCTGACCTCCTGAATGTTCAGCGTCACCTGTTCGGCGGCCAGCAGTTCACTCATCATTCTGGCGATCACCCGGTGTTCAATATGCTCGCGGTAGAAGGTCAGGGTGAGGCTCTCCAGCCCGGCCGGTTTGTCGCCGCGACCCGGGCGGGCGTGGTGCCAGCGCGGCAGCAGGCCATACGCCGGGAACCAGTAGGACTGATAAACCTCCTCGGCCTGATAGATCAGATTGGCCGGGGAGAGGATCCGGCTGACCCACTGGCGCACCTCGGCGCTGGCTCCGCGGTGGGAGCGGTTGTCGAACAGCAGATAGTAGCAGCCCTCTTCAAGCCGGCTTTCCACCGCCTTTTCCCCCTCGGTGGGCCCTTCCAGCGTCAGGCCGACGCTCAGCTCTTCGTTGATATCCGGCAGGACCCAGACGTTCACCTCGTCAATCAGCGCCCGGTAGCCAAAGTAGTCATCGAAGGCGCGGATCTTGAGCTGGTTATTGTTGTTGCGGGAAACGGCGTAGGGCCCGGTGCCCACCGGCTGGCTGGCAAAGTTGTGCATCGTTTCCCACTCGCGCGGCAGGATCATCGAAGGTACATACCCCAGCAGCCACGGCAGCCAGCGGTCGGGCTGCGAAAGCTGGATATCGAGGGTCCAGGCGGTGGGGGACTGGATCCGGGTGATATGCGAATAGAGGGGCAGCTCGCGGGCGCGCTGCAGGGTGGCGATAACGTCGGCCATCTCCAGCTCGCGTCCGTGGTGAAAATGGATGCCAGGCCGCAAGAAAAAGCGCCAGTGCAAGGGAGAAAGTTGCTGCCAGTGGTGGGCAATGTCGGCTTCCAGTTCCCCATTTTCCTCATTTATGCGCGTCAGCCCGCTAAAGATCTGCCGCGCCATGTGGGTTTCGGAGCGTCGTAATGCGCTGCCCGGCAACAGGTTTTTCATCGGTCGATAATAGAGTACCCGCAGAATATGCCTGCCCTGGCGGAAGCTGCGGCCCAGATGGGAGACCAGCATCTGGCGCACCGCGGCCTTATCGCCCACCAGCTGCACCAGCTGCTCGATGCGATCCTGCTCCAGCAGATCTTCCGCCCGCTGCTGCTGCAGCGCGAGGCCGGTATAAAGAAAGGTGAGACGGGAACGCTTGCCGCGCCCGGCTTCAGCTTCCCAGCTCAGCCAGCCCTGCTGCTGCATGGTGTTAAGCAGGGTGCGCATATGTCGGCGCGAGCAGCTGAGCAACTCGGCCAGCTCGCTGAGCGTGGTGTCCCGGGTCTGGCCGTCACAGCACTGCCACAGGCGGATGAATTGTTGTTGCAGACGACCAGAGGGCATAAAAGGGGAACTCCTGACAAAAAATCAGCAATTTATTAATCCCTATATTAAGCCAATAATTCACTTCGATGAAGCGAGGAGGTGAATATGAAGAGGTCTACCGCGAATCAGTTTTACCAACAGTACTTCTCAGCGACAAAGGGAGTGTCCTGGCTGGCCCGCCGGTGTGCAGAGCAGCGGCTGAAAATACTGGAAGATCTGATGCAGTGGGAGGTGACAACATCGACCTCGGAACGCTGAATGGCTTCGATCATGTGTGACTGAGTATTGGTGCGAATCACCACGCCAGCAGGTATTATCTGCTGGCTTTTTTCGTTTTCACTTGCGCTAAAGGGAACAGGTAATGCTCTGGTTAATGACGATGGGACGCCGTCTCAACGGTGTTTATGCCGCCTTCTTAATGGTGGCTTTTATGATGGGCGTTGCCGGGGCGCTGCAGGCTCCGACCCTGAGCCTGTTCCTGAGCCGTGAAGTAGGCGCCCAGCCCTTCTGGGTGGGGATATTTTACACCGTCAACGCCGTTGCCGGGATCCTGGTCAGCCTGTGGCTGGCAAAGCGATCGGACAGCCAGGGCGACCGCCGGAAGCTGATCCTCTTTTGCTGCGCGATGGCAATCGGCAACGCGCTGCTGTTTGCCTTTAACCGTCACTATCTGACCTTACTCACCTGCGGCGTGCTGCTGGCTTCGCTTGCCAATACCGCCATGCCGCAGCTCTTTGCCCTGGCGCGGGAATATGCCGACAGCTCCGCGCGGGAAGTGGTGATGTTCAGCTCGGTAATGCGTGCCCAGCTTTCGCTGGCGTGGGTCATTGGCCCGCCGCTGGCCTTTATGCTGGCCCTCAACTATGGCTTTACCGCCATGTTCTCCATTGCAGCGGCCATTTTTGCCATTAGCCTGGGGCTGATCGCCTTCGCGCTGCCCTCCGTTTCCCGGGTGGACTCTGCAGGCGCGATACCGGTGACCCAGGTCAGCGGCTGGAAAGACAAAAATGTCCGCAGGCTGTTTATCGCCTCCACCCTGATGTGGACCTGCAACACCATGTACATCATCGACATGCCGCTGTGGATCAGCAGCGATCTGGGCCTGCCGGACAAGCTCGCCGGGATCTTAATGGGCACCGCCGCCGGGCTGGAAATCCCGGCGATGATCCTCGCCGGTTATTACGTCAAACACTTCGGTAAGCGGCGGATGATGGTGATTGCGGTAGCGGCGGGCGTGCTGTTTTATCTGGGGCTGATCCTCTTTCACAGCCGCGAAGCGTTACTTGCCCTGCAGCTGTTTAACGCGGTATTTATCGGCATTGTCGCCGGGATTGGCATGCTCTGGTTCCAGGATCTGATGCCGGGGCGGGCAGGTTCGGCCACCACCCTGTTTACCAACAGCATTTCAACCGGGGTGATTCTGGCGGGGATCGTCCAGGGCGCGGTGGCGCAAAACTATGGTCATGGCCTGGTGTACTGGGTAATCGCAGCGATTTCGCTGGTGGCGCTGATAATGACGTGGCGGGTAAAAGAGAGTGAAATTCTGGAAGGCGGCTTCACGAAATGACAGCCCATTCTGACAGCAGGACGGATAACGCATAGAGTTCACGCGGGTGCTTGAGGCTGTTTGCCTGAAGCATTGCTGGAAGGGTAGACAGAAGAAAGCCCCACTCAACTTAACATTGATGTGAGGCTACCCAACCAAACATACTTGACCCTATGAGGGTAGCCTCTTCATCGCTGGAAAGCAATAAGGAGGCTGGAATGCCAAAACGTACTCTGCTGTTAGGTTTGTTGATGATCTGTATGACGTTATTGATCTTCACCTGGATGGTTCGCGACTCGCTGTGTGAGCTGCGATACCGACAGGATCATACAGAGCTGGCGGCAGTGTTAGCGTGTGAAGTGAAACGTTAAGGCGAGGGCGGGGAGATCTCTCCCCGCCTTTCCAGAGCGGTTGGTTGGCTCAGGCACCTTTTTAATGGCCCGCTTTGCGGGCCATTAAATTAACCCATAAAGGCCGGCTGTTTATTCTCGTAGGCCGCAATGGCGTCTTCGTGCTGCAGCGTCAGCCCGATGCTGTCCAGACCGTTGATCATGCAGTGGCGACGGAACGCATCGATGTTAAAGCTATAGGTTTTCTCCCCGGCTTTCACTTCCTGCGCTTCCAGATCCACTACAAACCGAATCCCTGGGTTGCTCTGCACCAGCGCAAACAGCTCGTCGACCTGCGCATCGCTTAAGGTTACCGGCAGCAGCTGATTGTTGAAGCTGTTGCCGTAGAAGATGTCAGCAAAGCTCGGCGCGATCACCACTTTGAAACCGTAGTCGGTCAGGGCCCAGGGCGCATGCTCGCGGGAGGAGCCGCAGCCGAAGTTTTCCCGCGCCAGCAGGATCGATGCGCCTTTGAATTCCGGGAAGTTCAGCACGAACTCCGGATTCGGCACTTCGCCTTTGTCATCCAGAAAACGCCAGTCGTTAAACAGATGGGCACCAAAACCGGTGCGGGTAACCTTCTGCAAAAACTGCTTCGGGATAATGGCGTCGGTATCGACGTTGGCCGCGTCCAGAGGGACCACCAGGCCAGTATGTTGGGTAAATTTCTCTGCCATGATGGTCTCCTTATTTCAGGCTGCGAATATCGGCAAAATGGCCGGTCACTGCGGCTGCCGCGGCCATCGCCGGGCTCACCAGATGCGTGCGTCCGCCGCGCCCCTGACGACCTTCAAAGTTACGGTTGCTGGTAGAGGCGCAACGCTCACCCGGATTCAGGCGGTCGTTGTTCATGGCCAGACACATGGAGCAGCCTGGCAGACGCCATTCGAAACCTGCTTCAATGAAAATCTTATCCAGACCTTCGGCTTCGGCCTGCGCTTTTACCGGGCCGGAGCCTGGCACCACCAGCGCCTGCACGCCCGGGGCCACTTTACGGCCTTTCGCCACTTCTGCTGCCGCGCGCAAATCTTCGATACGCGAGTTGGTGCAGGAACCGATAAACACTTTATCAATCGCCACGTCGGTCAAGGGCACGCCCGGTTTCAGCCCCATATAGGCCAGCGCCTTCTCTGCGCTGGCGCGCTCAACCGGATCGGCGAACGAGGCCGGGTCAGGAATGCTGTCGTTAACGGAGATCACCTGACCTGGGTTAGTACCCCAGGTGACCTGTGGCGCGATGGCCTCGGCCTGCAGGGTCACCACGGTGTCAAACTGCGCGCCATCGTCCGTTTTCAGGGTTTTCCAGTAAGCGACCGCATCGTCGTAGTGCTGGCCTTTCGGGGCATGCAGACGATCCTTCACATAGGCGAAGGTGATCTCATCCGGGGCAACCAGACCGGCTTTTGCGCCCATTTCAATGGCCATGTTGCACAGGGTCATACGACCTTCCATGCTCAGGGCCTGGATCGCGCTGCCGCAGAACTCCACCACATGGCCGGTGCCGCCGGCGCTGCCGGTTTTACCGATGATCGCCAGCACGATGTCTTTGGCAGTGATGCCCGGCGCTGCCTGGCCGGTGACTTCAATCTTCATGGTCTTCGCACGGCCCTGTTTCAGGGTCTGCGTCGCCAGCACGTGTTCCACTTCAGAGGTGCCGATCCCGAACGCCAGCGCGCCAAAGGCGCCGTGGGTGGCGGTATGGGAGTCGCCGCAGACGATGGTCATCCCCGGCAGGGTGATACCCTGCTCTGGACCCATCACGTGAACAATGCCCTGATAGGGGTGGTTCAGGTCGTACAGTTCGACGCCAAACTCGTTGCAGTTCTTGATCAGCTCCTGCATCTGAATGCGCGCCATCTCGCCGGAGGCGTTGATATCTTTGGTCTGCGTCGAGACGTTATGGTCCATCGTCGCAAAGGTTTTGCCTGGCTGACGCACCGGACGATGATGCGCACGCAGGCCATCAAACGCCTGCGGCGAGGTCACTTCGTGCACCAGGTGACGATCGATATAGAGCAGTGGGGTTTCATTCGGTGCTTCGAAGACCACGTGCGCATCAAACAATTTTTCGTACAACGTCTTCGCCATGATTACACCCCTTCAGCGACATAGCGGGCGATGATGTCACCCATTTCATCGGTAGTAACAGCAGCAGCGCCACGGGCCAGATCACCGGTGCGAATGCCTTCTTCCAGCGCACGGTTGATGGCGCTTTCAATCGCCGTGGCTGCGTCGTTGGCATCCAGGCTGTAGCGCAGCAACAGCGCCAGGGAGAGGATCTGCGCAATCGGGTTAGCAATGTTCTTGCCCGCGATATCTGGTGCCGAGCCGCCTGCCGGTTCGTACAGGCCAAAGCCTTCTTCATTCAGGCTGGCGGACGGCAGCATACCCATCGAGCCGGTGATCATCGCGCACTCGTCAGAGAGAATGTCACCGAACAGGTTGGAGCACAGCAGCACGTCGAACTGGGACGGATCTTTAATCAGCTGCATGGTGGCATTGTCGATATACATATGCGACAGCTGCACGTCCGGGTATTCCCGGGCGATTTCGTTGACGATTTCACGCCACAGGATCGAGGATTGCAGCACGTTCGCTTTATCGATCGAGGTGACTTTATGGCCGCGCTTGCGGGCCGATTCGAACGCGATACGGGCGATACGCTCGATCTCAAAACGGTGATACACCTCAGTATCAAAGGCTTTTTCGTGCTGACCGCTACCTTCACGGCCCTTCGGCTGACCAAAGTAGATGCCGCCGGTCAGCTCGCGAACGCACAGAATGTCGAAACCGTTGGCGGCGATATCGGCGCGCAGCGGGCAAAACTCTTCCAGCCCCTGGTACAGCTTCGCCGGACGCAGGTTGCTGAACAGCTTGAAATGTTTACGCAACGGCAGCAGCGCGCCGCGCTCTGGCTGTTCGGCCGGCGGCAGGTGTTCCCATTTCGGGCCACCCACGGAGCCAAACAGCACCGCGTCGGCATTCTCACAGCCGGTCACGGTCGCCTGCGGCAACGGCGTGCCGTGATTATCGATGGCGATACCGCCCACATCGTAGTGGCTGGTGGTAATTTTCATCGCAAAACGGGTGCGGATCGCTTCCAGAACCTTCAGCGCCTGTGCCATAACTTCGGGGCCAATTCCGTCGCCCGGTAACACAGCAATATGGTAATTCTTCGACATTACACGGTTTCCTTATTGTTCTCTTTATTCTGAGCTTTGCGTTGCAACTCTTTTTCCACTTCGGCGGCGCGCCAGATGTTGTTCAGGACGTGAACCATCGCTTTGGCGGAGGATTCGACGATATCGGTCGCCAGCCCCACGCCGTGGAAGCGGCGGCCGTTATAGTTGACCACGATATCAACCTGGCCCAGCGCGTTTTTACCCTGTCCTTTGGCCGTCAGGTCATATTTAACCAGCTCAACGTCGTACTCGGTGACGCGGTTAATGGCCTGGTAGATGGCATCGACCGGACCGTTACCGTTAGCGGCTTCGGCTTTGATCTCCTCGCCGCAGGCCAGCTTAACGGAGGCGGTGGCGATATCGCTTGAACCTGACTGCACGCTGAAGTAGTCCAGACGGAAATGCTCTGGCTCTTCCTGCTGCTTGTTGATAAACGCCAGCGCTTCCAGATCGTAATCGAAGACCTGACCTTTCTTATCAGCCAGCTTCAGGAAGGCGTCGTACAGGTGATCCATGTTGTAGTCGGTCTCTTTATAACCCATCTCTTCCATGCGGTGTTTTACCGCGGCACGGCCAGAGCGGGAGGTCAGGTTCAACTGCACCTGGTTCAGACCGATAGATTCCGGGGTCATGATCTCGTAGTTTTCGCGGTTCTTCAGCACGCCGTCCTGGTGGATACCGGAGGAGTGGGCAAAGGCCCCGGTGCCGACAATCGCTTTGTTCGCCGGGACCGGCATGTTGCAGATCTGGCTGACGGTCTGGCTGGTGCGCCAGATTTCGTGGTGATTAATGCGGGTCTGCACATTCATGATGTCTTTGCGCACTTTGATCGCCATGATCACTTCTTCCAGCGAACAGTTGCCCGCGCGCTCACCGATACCGTTCATGGCGCCTTCAACCTGACGCGCACCGGCGTGGACGGCTGCGATCGCGTTACCCACCGCCAGGCCCAAATCGTCATGGGTGTGAACGGAGATAATCGCTTTATCAATGTTAGGCACTCGCTCATACAGCCCGGTAATGATGTTGGAGAACTCGAACGGCATGGTGTAGCCGACGGTGTCCGGGATGTTAATGGTGGTGGCACCGGCACGGATCGCCGCTTCAACCACACGGGCTAAATCTTCAATCGGCGTACGGCCTGCGTCTTCGCAGGAGAACTCAACGTCGTCGGTGTAATTACGGGCGCGTTTTACCATATAAATGGAACGCTCAATCACCTCATCCAGCGTGCTGCGCAGCTTGGTGGCGATGTGCATTGGCGAGGTAGCAATAAAGGTATGAATTCGGAAGGCTTCAGCGACTTTCAGCGACTCAGCGGCCACATCGATGTCCTTCTCGACGCAGCGGGCCAGGGCGCACACACGGCTGTTTTTGATGGTGCGGGCAATGGTCTGAACGGATTCAAAATCACCCGGAGAAGAGACCGGGAAGCCCACCTCCATTACATCTACGCCCATACGTTCAAGGGCCAGAGCAATCTGCAATTTCTCTTTAACGCTCAGGCTTGCCTGTAATGCCTGTTCACCGTCACGTAAGGTCGTATCGAAAATAATGACTTGCTGGCTCATGGGTTAGGTCCTTGTCTGAATTTGGGCGCCTTGCTACGAGCATAAAAAAACCCGCGCAGTGGCGCGGGTTTTTTGTGTTACCAGAGAACGATTCAACGCTGAATTTCGCCCGCCAGTCTACCGCGCACAGTGGATGCGTTTAGTAGTAGTAGACCGGTGAAACGAATGCTGCGAATCATGAATCATGCCCCAGATAAATAAGATATGCTTTTAGTGGTACTGGATACGCGGTTTGATGTCAACCCCCGGGAGGTGAAAACGGTGATTCGGCCTTCCGAACTCAATCCATGAAATTAGCTTATTGTGCTGGTTTTTCCCTTTCAGACAATTTTGTTCCTCTGTCGGATGTCACTGAATACATCGTCAGAATTATTTGAATATACTTGATTGCAATTGTTCAAACTTTCGAAACAATAGCTCCGCCTTTTGAATGCGTTAACTTTCATTATGTTAGCCTGATCCTATGCGCATAATGCATGCGAAGGTAATGTTAGTGATAATAAAATGTTAAGTATAAAAATTAAATTGCTATTAATATTTCATTAAAACTTAAATAAGGCTTAACTAAACGCTATATTGTTTATTCGTGTAATTTATGGTTTCATTCGAATCATTAACTCGCAGATATGTTTTTCCTTATCTGAATATGTTCTCATGTTTAATTCCGTATCCCTGTCACGGCTGACGGGTATTTATATATTCCTAATTTGTAACATTTCTCTTTTTCTTGTTTTATATGCGTGGTAAATCATATTTTTAAAAATGATTGTTGCTGACGAGTAAAGGGAGTTTAGCGTGACAGTGGAGCAGGGTATGTCTGAAGAAAAAAGTGAAAAACCGGCAGCATTCGACGGGGCAAAACCGCAGCTCCGTACGGTGGATCTGAATCTGTTAACGGTATTTGATGCGGTGATGCAGGAGCAAAATATCACGCGCGCAGCCCAGTCGCTGGGGATGTCACAGCCCGCCGTCAGTAATGCCGTCGCCAGGCTCAAGGTTATGTTTAATGACGAATTATTTGTACGCTATGGCCGTGGGATCCAGCCTACCGCGCGAGCTTTCCAGCTGTTTGCATCGGTGCGTCAGGCGCTGCAGTTGGTGCAGAATGAGCTGCCGGGCTCAGGGTTTGACTCCTCCAGCAGTGAGCGTATTTTCCATTTGTGCGTCTGCAGTCCTCTCGATAATTATCTGACCTCGCTTATTTATAATAAGGTTGAAGAGGTCGCACCTAATATTCATCTGGTGTTCAAGTCTTCCCTTAACCAGAATACGGAACATCAGCTGCGCTATCAGGAAACTGAGTTTGTGATTGGCTATGAAGAGTTCCGCCGTCCGGAATTTTCCTGCGTACCGTTATTCAAAGATGAAATGGTGCTGGTGACCAGTAAAACACACCCGCGCCTGCATGGTGCTCTGCTGGAGAGCGATATTTATCGTGAACAGCATGCGGTTGTCGCTCTCGATCGCTACGCCTCCTTTAGCCAGCCGTGGTACGACACCCCGGATAAGCAGGCCTGCGTGGCATATCAGGGAATGGCAATGGTCAGCGTATTAAATGTGGTCTCGCAAACGCAGCTGGTGGCCATTGCGCCGCGCTGGCTGGTGGAAGAGTTTGCCGAGCCGCTGAATCTACGGATATTACCGCTGCCGTTGAACCTTAACTCGCGTACGTGCTATCTCTCCTGGCATGAAGCCGCCGGCCGCGATAAAGGCCATCAGTGGATGGAAGAGCTGCTGGTGAGCGTCTGCCGCCGCTAATTGACCTCAGGATAAATGGCGCTGTTGTTGTTATTTATCCTGACTTTCTTTTTGTTTCTGAAATTTTATTCTGTCGCTACTTTTTTTTACTGCCGCTTCCAGGCCGTAAAATTGCATGAATTACTGCACCTTTCCCTTTTTAAATGATGAATGCGTACGCCTCTTCGTTATCGTAGTTGATTTATCCATAACAAATATTAATACCTCATATTTCTTCTTTCGCGTTTATGCGCGCGCGCAGGTTTGCTAATTGCCTGCCTTCCGGCGAGCGGTTATGGTAACTGTCACTCTGCACAATAAAAATCGCCAGGGGTGACCCTGACAAAAAAAGACGGCTCAGTGCATATTTTCCCTGTCCGTCTGAAACGATAAGCCTGGAGGCTAATCATGGAGATGTTGTCTGGCGCCGAAATGGTCGTCCGATCGTTAATCGATCAGGGCGTGAAGCAAGTGTTCGGTTACCCCGGGGGGCGCGGTCCTCGATATTTACGATGCACTACATACGGTGGGCGGTATCGATCACGTCCTGGTGCGTCATGAGCAAGCTGCCGTGCATATGGCCGACGGACTGGCGCGTGCCACAGGAGAGGTTGGCGTGGTGCTGGTGACATCCGGTCCCGGCGCGACCAACGCCATTACGGGCATCGCCACCGCCTATATGGACTCCATTCCGATGGTGGTGCTTTCTGGTCAGGTGGCGACCTCGCTGATTGGCTACGATGCCTTTCAGGAGTGCGATATGGTCGGCATCTCCCGCCCGGTGGTGAAACACAGTTTCCTGGTCAAACAGACGGAAGATATTCCAGGCGTATTGAAGAAAGCCTTCTGGCTGGCGGCGAGCGGGCGTCCGGGGCCGGTGGTGGTGGACCTGCCTAAAGATATCCTCAATCCGGCGAACAAACTGCCGTACGTCTGGCCGGAGTCGGTCAGCATGCGCTCTTACAACCCTACCACCCAGGGGCACAAAGGCCAGATTAAACGCGCGCTGCAAACCCTGATCGCCGCCAAAAAGCCGGTGGTGTATGTCGGTGGCGGGGCGGTGAATGCTAAGTGTGAAACGCAGCTGCGCACGCTTATCGAAAAGCTGAATCTGCCGGTGGCCTCATCTTTAATGGGTTTAGGGGCTTTCCCGGCCACCCACCGTCAGGCGCTTGGCATGCTCGGTATGCACGGCACCTACGAAGCCAACATGACGATGCACAATTCCGACGTCATTTTTGCCGTGGGGGTACGCTTTGACGATCGCACCACCAACAACCTGGCGAAGTACTGCCCCAACGCCACTGTGCTGCACATTGATATCGATCCGACCTCCATTTCCAAAACCGTCCCGGCGGACGTGCCTATCGTTGGCGACGCGCGTCTGGTGCTGGAACAGATGCTGGAGCTGCTGGGGCAGGAAAGCGACGCCCAGCCGCTCGATGAGATCCGCGACTGGTGGTTGCAGATTGAGCAGTGGCGCGCCCGTCAGTGCCTGAAATACGACACCCAAAGCGAGAGCATCAAGCCGCAGGCGGTCATTGAAACTATCTGGCGACTGACAAAAGGCGAGGCTTATGTGACCTCGGACGTAGGTCAGCACCAGATGTTTGCCGCCCTCTATTACCCGTTTGATAAGCCGCGTCGTTGGATCAACTCCGGCGGCCTGGGCACCATGGGCTTTGGCCTGCCCGCCGCGCTGGGCGTGAAGCTGGCGTTGCCGAACGAAACGGTGGTCTGCGTGACCGGCGATGGCAGTATTCAGATGAACATTCAGGAGCTGTCCACCGCCCTGCAGTACGATCTGCCGGTGCTGGTGCTCAACCTGAACAACGGCTATCTGGGCATGGTGAAGCAGTGGCAGGACATGATCTATTCCGGCCGCCATTCACAGTCGTACATGAAGTCGCTTCCTGATTTTGTTCGTCTGGCTGAAGCCTACGGCCATATTGGTATGCGCATCAGCAATCCGGCAGAGCTGGAGGCGAAGCTCAGCGAAGCCCTTGAGCACGTCAACAACAACCGCCTGGTATTTGTCGATGTCGTGGTTGATGGCACCGAGCATGTCTATCCGATGCATATTCGCGGTGGCGGTATGGATGAAATGTGGTTAAGCAAAACGGAGAGAACCTGATATGCGCCGGATATTATCTGTATTACTGGAAAACGAGTCCGGCGCGCTGTCGCGCGTGATTGGGCTCTTCGCACAGCGCGGCTATAACATCGAAAGCCTGACGGTAGCCCCGACGGACGACCCCACACTCTCGCGCATGACCATCCAGACGGTCGGCGACGCAAAGGTGCTGGAGCAGATCGAAAAGCAGCTGCATAAGCTGGTTGATGTGTTACGCGTCAGCGAGCTGGGGCAAGGGGCTTACGTTGAGCGTGAGATCATGCTGGTGAAAATTCAGGCTACCGGTTACGGGCGGGAAGAGGTGAAACGCAATGCGGACATTTTCCGCGGGCAGATCATCGACGTCACCCCCTCTATCTATACCGTTCAGCTGGCCGGTACCAGCGATAAACTGGATGCCTTCCTCGCCTCGGTGCGGGATGTCGCCAAAATTGTTGAAGTGGCGCGTTCGGGCGTCGTGGGACTTTCCCGCGGCGACAAAGTGATGCGTTAAGCATAAAAGGTTCGCCTCTAGCTTGCCCGGTGTGAATGACCGGGCTTTTTTTTGCTTACAGATGTCGCTGCACCGACAAAAGCGGTTGCCGGACAGGCTATTCTGCGCTTAGATGTTACAAGATTTAGCCATAACCCTGACGAGGTCATGGACTCTTTTCTTTTTTTTAAGGGGCAATTGTGAAACTGGATGAAATCGCCAGGCTAGCCGGTGTGTCGCGAACGACGGCAAGTTATGTGATTAACGGTAAAGCGAAGCAGTATCGTGTCAGCGACAAGACCGTTGAGAAAGTCATGGCAGTGGTTCGTGAACATAACTACCATCCGAACGCCGTCGCGGCAGGTTTACGTGCCGGGCGCACCCGTTCGATCGGTCTGGTGATCCCGGATCTGGAAAATACCAGCTACACCCGGATCGCAAACTACCTTGAGCGCCAGGCGCGTCAACGCGGCTACCAACTGCTGATTGCCTGTTCAGAAGATCAGCCCGATAATGAAATGCGCTGCATTGAGCACCTGCTGCAACGTCAGGTTGATGCCATTATCGTTTCCACCTCGTTACCTCCTGAGCATCCCTTCTATCAGCGTTGGGCCAACGATGCATTTCCGATTGTCGCCCTCGACCGTGCGTTGGATCGCGAGCATTTCACCAGCGTGGTAGGTGCGGATCAGGACGATGCTGAAATGCTGGCGGCCGAGCTGCGCACCTTCCCGGCGGAAAACGTCCTCTATCTGGGAGCGCTGCCGGAACTCTCCGTAAGTTTCCTGCGCGAGCAGGGTTTCCGCACCGCCTGGAAAGACGATCCCCGTGAAGTCGATTACCTCTATGCCAACAGCTACGAGCGTGAAGCCTCGGCTCAGCTGTTCGAGAAGTGGCTGGAGACCCATCCGATGCCGCAGGCTCTGTTCACCACCTCGTTTGCGCTATTGCAGGGGGTGATGGACGTGACCCTGCGTCGTGAAGGCAAACTGCCGTCAGATCTGGCGATTGCCACCTTTGGCGATCATGAGCTGCTCGATTTCCTGCAGTGCCCGGTGCTGGCCGTTGCGCAGCGTCATCGCGACGTGGCCGAGCGGGTGCTGGAGATTGTGCTGGCGAGCCTCGATGAGCCGCGTAAGCCGAAACCAGGCCTGACGCGCATCCGTCGTAATCTCTATCGTCGCGGTATCTTAAGCCGCTCGTAATGACGTCAGGGCAGCGCAAGCTGCTCTGAATTTCTCATCCGGAATCAACCTGGTAATTCCCACATTCTTTTTAAGATAATTCCTTTAAACTCTTTGTCTGCTACGCGTTTTAATTCCCTTTACAGGTAAAAACGTCGTTTCATATTTATTTTATTGTCAGTAGTGCAGCCAATTGTATTATTTTGTTACATAACCGAACGGCCAGTGCTGAATTATCAGCCGTTTTTTCCTCTGGTTTTGCCGACATGCGCCTGCCCGCGACAAGCTTCGCGCCCGCGCTGCATCTGGCGCTGTTATCCCCCCGCAATATGGCTTAAAATGCCGCCCGCGTCGCAAACTGACACTTTATATTTCCCTCCGATGATATGAGGGGTTTTTAAGACGGGTATGCCTATTCGCGTTTTTTCTCGCAAATATTCATCACGTTATTTTTGCCGCGCCAGTTGTGCAGTTAATAGCCGGGTTAACTTCCATTCGTAAATCAGTGACATTTAGAGAGATGTCGCGGAAGTCCTGGCTTGACAAGCTTTTCCATCGCTCCGTAAACTCCCTTAAGTGGGAATTTGTGGGTTAAAGTGGTGAGGAGGGGTGAGACTGGCATGTTCCGTGGAGCGACGTTAGTCAATCTCGACAGCAAAGGGCGTTTATCGGTACCAACCCGATACCGCGACCAGCTGAACGAGAGCGCTTCTGGTCAAATGGTCTGCACCATTGACATCAACCACGCCTGCCTGCTGCTTTACCCCTTGCCTGAATGGGAAATCATTGAGCAAAAGCTGTCTCGACTGTCGAGCATGAACCCGCAGGAACGCCGCGTGCAGCGGCTGTTATTGGGTCATGCCAGTGAATGTCAGATGGACAGCGCGGGGCGTTTATTGATTGCGCCCGTGCTGCGGCAGCATGCCGGTCTGACAAAAGAAGTGATGCTGGTCGGACAGTTCAATAAATTTGAACTGTGGGATGAAACGGCCTGGTATCAACGGGTCAAGGAAGATATCGACGCTGAGCAGTCCGATTCCGCAACATTGTCGGAACGATTGCAGGATTTGTCTCTATAAATATGATGGAAAATTATAAACATACGACGGTGCTACTGGATGAGGCCGTCAACGGCCTGAATATTCGTCCTGATGGCATCTATATTGATGGCACTTTTGGCCGGGGTGGCCACTCACGTTTGATCCTCTCCCAACTGGGCGCGGAAGGCCGTTTGCTGGCAATCGATCGCGATCCGCAGGCTATCGCCGTGGCGAAAACCATTGATGACCCACGCTTTTCCATCGTACATGGACCTTTCTCCGCGCTGGCTGAGTACGTCAGCGAGCGCGATTTAACCGGTAAAATTGACGGGATCCTCCTCGATCTTGGCGTCTCCTCACCGCAGCTTGACGATGCTGAACGCGGCTTCTCCTTTATGCGTGATGGCCCGCTGGACATGCGTATGGATCCGACGCGCGGCCAGTCAGCCGCCGAGTGGCTGCAAACGGCAGAAGAAGCCGATATCGCATGGGTGATCAAAACCTTCGGGGAAGAGCGCTTTGGCAAACGTATTGCCCGCGCCATCGTTGAACGTAACCGCATCGAACCCATGACCCGCACCAAAGAGCTGGCGGAAGTGATCGCTGCGGCAACACCGGTGAAGGACAAGTATAAACACCCTGCGACCCGCACCTTCCAGGCGATTCGTATCTGGGTCAACAGCGAGCTTGATGAGATCGAGCAGGCGCTGAAAAGTTCGCTTAGCGTGCTGGCGCCGGGTGGCCGCTTGTCGGTGATCAGCTTCCACTCGCTGGAAGACCGCATTGTGAAGCGCTTTATGCGTGAGCAAAGCCGTGGGCCACAGGTGCCGGCCGGATTACCGATGACGGAAGAACAGCTCAAAAAACTGGGCGGCCGCCAGCTGCGCGCCTTAGGCAAATTAATGCCGGGCGAAGCGGAAGTGGACGAGAACCCACGCGCCCGCAGTTCAGTGCTGCGCATCGCAGAAAGGACCAGTGCATGATCGGCAGAGTGGCAGATACCCTCAGCAAGGTAAAAGAGACGTTAGGCAGCAACGAGCGTCATGCCTTGCCGGGCGTCATCTGGGACGACCTGTTGCGTTTCGGCAAGCTGCCACTGTGTCTGTTCATTTGCATTATTGTGTCGGCGGTCACCGTGGTGACCACCGCTCACCATACCCGTTTGTTAACGGCGCAACGCGAACAGCTGGTGCTGGAGCGTGATGCGCTGGATATCGAGTGGCGAAATTTGATCCTCGAAGAAAATGCGCTCGGCGATCATAGCCGGGTTGAACGGATCGCAACGGAAAAGCTGCAAATGCAGCATGTTGATCCTTCTCAGGAAAATATCGTAGTACAAAAATAAGGGAAAACGCGACGCATGAAATCGGCGGCGAAGGCGCTAAAACCAAAACGTCAGGAAGAACAGGCCAGCTTTATCAGCTGGCGTTTTGCGTTGCTTTGCGGCTGCATTTTACTGGCGCTGGGTTTCCTGCTGGGACGTGTGGCGTGGCTGCAAATCATTGCCCCCGATATGCTGGTGCGCCAGGGCGATATGCGTTCCCTGCGCGTGCAGGAAGTCTCGACATCGCGTGGCCTGATCACCGACCGTTCCGGCCGTCCGCTGGCGGTCAGCGTGCCGGTGAAAGCGATCTGGGCGGATCCGAAAGAGCTGCATGACGCCGGCGGGATCTCCCTCGATAACCGCTGGAAAGCCCTCTCTGACGCGCTGAAAATGCCGCTCGATCAGCTGGCAGCCCGCGTTAACGCCAACCCGAAAGGGCGCTTTATCTATCTGGCGCGTCAGGTTAACCCTGATATGGCCGACTACATCAAAAAGCTGAAGCTGCCCGGCATTCACCTGCGGGAAGAGTCGCGTCGCTACTACCCGTCCGGGGAAGTGACCGCACACCTGATCGGCTTTACCAACGTCGACAGCCAGGGCATTGAAGGCGTCGAGAAGAGTTTCGATAAGTGGCTGACCGGCCAGCCTGGCGAACGTGTAGTGCGTAAAGACCGCTATGGCCGCGTGATTGAAGATATCTCTTCCACGGACAGCCAGGCGGCGCACAACCTGGCGCTGAGCATCGACGAGCGTCTGCAGGCGCTGGTGTACCGTGAGCTGAATAACGCCGTGGCCTTCAACAAGGCGGAATCGGGCAGTGCGGTACTGGTGGACGTCAGCACTGGCGAAGTGTTGGCGATGGCCAACAGCCCGTCCTACAACCCGAACAACTTCACCGGCACCGCCAAAGATGCGATGCGTAACCGCGCCATCACCGACGTCTTCGAGCCGGGCTCAACGGTCAAACCTATGGTGGTGATGACGGCCCTGCAGCGCGGCATCGTCAATGAAAACACCGTGCTCAACACGGTACCTTACCGAATCAACGGTCACGAAATCAAAGATGTGGCGCGTTACAGCGAATTGACCCTCACCGGGGTTTTACAGAAGTCGAGTAACGTCGGCGTTTCTAAGCTGGCGTTAGCGATGCCGTCCTCAGCGTTGGTAGAAACTTACTCACGTTTTGGGCTGGGAAAAGCGACCAATTTGGGGTTGGTCGGAGAACGCAGTGGCTTATATCCTCAAAAACAACGGTGGTCTGACATAGAGAGGGCCACCTTCTCTTTCGGCTACGGGCTAATGGTAACCCCGTTACAGTTGGCGCGTGTCTATGCAACGATTGGCAGCTATGGCGTCTATCGCCCGCTGTCGATTACCAAAGTCGATCCGCCGGTTCCCGGTGAGCGTATCTTCCCGGAGTCAATCGTCCGTACCGTCGTGCACATGATGGAGAGCGTGGCCCTGCCAGGCGGTGGTGGCGTGAAGGCGGCGATCAAAGGCTATCGCATCGCAATTAAAACCGGTACGGCGAAAAAAGTCGGGCCGGATGGCCGCTACATCAATAAATACATTGCATATACCGCAGGCGTTGCGCCTGCGAGTAATCCGCGTTTTGCGCTGGTGGTGGTCATCAACGATCCACAGGCGGGTAAATACTACGGTGGCGCCGTTTCCGCGCCGGTCTTCGGTGCCATCATGGGCGGCGTACTGCGCACCATGAACATCGAGCCGGATGCGCTGGCAACGGGCGAGAAAAGTGAATTTGTAATTAATCAAGGCGAGGGAACAGGTGGCAGATCGTAATTTGCGCGACCTTCTTGCTCCGTGGGTAGCTGGTTTACCTGCGCGAGAACTGCGGGAGATGGTACTCGACAGCCGTGTGGCTGCCTCGGGCGATCTTTTTGTGGCAGTGGTGGGTCATCAGGCGGACGGGCGTCGGTATATCCCGCAGGCGATAGCGCAAGGTGTAGCTGCCATTATTGCTGAGGCAAAAGATGAAGCCGCCGATGGTGAAATCCGTGAAATGCACGGCGTGCCGGTCATCTATCTCAGCCAGTTAACCGAACGTCTCTCCGCGCTGGCGGGGCGTTTCTATAATGAACCTTCTGACCAGCTGCGCCTGGTTGGCGTAACCGGCACCAACGGTAAAACCACCACCACGCAACTGATGGCGCAGTGGGCGCAGCTGCTGGGTGAAACCAGCGCGGTGATGGGTACCGTGGGGAACGGCCTGCTGGGCAAAGTGAACCCAACGGAAAACACCACCGGCTCCGCCGTCGACGTGCAGCATGTGCTGGCCGGTCTGGCAGGGCAGGGTGCAACCTTCGCGGCAATGGAAGTCTCTTCCCACGGGCTGGTTCAGCACCGTGTCGCGGCGCTGAAGTTTGCCGCCTCCGTGTTCACGAACCTGAGCCGGGACCATCTCGACTACCATGGCGACATGGAAAACTACGAAGCGGCGAAATGGCAGCTGTATGCCACGCACCACGCCGGTCAGGCGATTATCAACGCTGATGACGAAGTGGGTCGCCGCTGGCTGGCTAAGCTGCCGGACGCCGTTGCGGTCTCCATGGCCGACCATATCAATCCGAACTGTCATGGTCGCTGGCTGAAAGCCACCGACGTGACCTACCACGACAGCGGCGCGACCATCCGCTTTGCCTCCTCCTGGGGTGAAGGCGAAATCGAAAGCCGCCTGATGGGGGCGTTCAACGTCAGCAACCTGCTGCTGGCTCTTGCTACTCTGCTGGCGCTGGGTTATCCGCTGCCGGCGCTGCTCAGCACCTCCGCACGTCTGCTGCCGGTTTGCGGGCGTATGGAAGTGTTCACCGCCCCAGGCAAACCCACCGTAGTGGTGGATTACGCCCACACCCCGGATGCGCTGGAAAAAGCGCTGGAAGCGGCGCGTCTGCACTGCGCCGGTAAGCTGTGGTGCGTCTTTGGCTGCGGCGGCGATCGCGACAAAGGCAAGCGTCCGCTGATGGGGGCCATTGCCGAGCAGTTCGCGGATATCGCGGTTGTGACCGATGACAACCCGCGCACCGAAGAGCCACGCGCCATTATCAACGACATTCTGGCCGGGATGCTCGATGCCGGGCGCGCACGTGTTGTCGAGGGGCGCGCCGAAGCGGTAACTAACGCCATCATGCAGGCCGGTGAGAACGACGTGGTGCTGCTGGCCGGTAAAGGCCATGAAGATTATCAGATCGTTGGCACCAACCGTCTGGACTACTCCGACCGTGTGACCGCGGCGCGTCTGCTGGGAGTGATGGCATGATTAGCGTAACGCTAAGCCAGCTGGCCACTATCCTGGGCGCAGACGTCAGCGGCGAGCTGACCTTCGATGCGGTTACCACCGACACGCGTAAAATCACGCCTGGCTGCCTGTTTGTGGCGCTGAAGGGTGAGCGTTTCGATGCGCACGATTTTGCTGAGCAGGCGAAAGCCGCAGGCGCGGGTGCGCTGCTGGTAAGCCGTAAACTGGATATCGACCTGCCGCAGGCGGTGGTGAAAGACACCCGCCTGGCGTTTGGTGAACTGGCAGCATGGGTTCGCCAGCAGGTGCCGGCGCGCATTGTGGCGCTGACCGGCTCCTCCGGTAAAACCTCCGTTAAAGAGATGACCGCCGCGATCCTCAGTCAGTGTGGCAACACGCTCTATACCGCAGGCAATCTCAATAACGATATCGGCGTACCGATGACGCTCCTGCGTCTGACCCGTGAGCATGAATATGCGGTGATTGAGCTGGGTGCGAACCATCAGGGCGAAATTGCCTGGACCGTGAGCCTGACGCAGCCGGAAGCGGCGCTGGTGAATAACCTCGCGGCAGCGCATCTGGAAGGCTTCGGCTCGCTGGAAGGCGTGGCGAAAGCCAAGGGCGAGATCTACACCGGCCTGCCGGTTAACGGCATCGCCATTATGAATGCCGACAACAACGACTGGCTGAACTGGAAAAGCGTCATCGGGGATCGCAAAACCTGGCGCTTCTCACCGAATGCCGCCAACAGCGACTTCACCGCTACCAACGTTCACGTGACTTCCCACGGCACCGAATTTACGCTGCAGACCCCGACGGGGAATGTGGACGTGCTGCTGCCGCTGCCGGGTCGTCACAATATCACCAATGCCCTGGCCGCCACCGCGCTGGCGATGGCCGTCGGCGCGCCGCTGTCGGCGATCAAAACCGGGCTGGCAAACCTGAAAGCCGTCCCCGGACGCCTGTTCCCCATCCCGCTGGCGGAAAACAAACTGCTGCTGGACGACTCCTACAACGCCAACGTTGGCTCCATGACTGCTGCGGTACAGGTGCTGTCTGAGATGCCGGGTTATCGCGTGATGGTGGTCGGCGATATGGCAGAACTGGGCGATGAAAGTGAAGCCTGCCACACCCAGGTGGGTGAAGCGGCGAAAGCCTCCGGTATCGATCGCGTATTAAGCGCGGGTCATCTCAGTAAAAATATCAGCCAGGCCAGCGGCGTCGGTGAGCATTTTGCCGATAAAGCGGCGTTGATCGCCCGCCTTAAGGCCCTGGTCGAAGAACAACAAATTGTGACAGTTTTAGTGAAAGGTTCACGCAGTGCCGCCATGGAAGAGGTTGTGCACGCTTTACAGGAGAATGGGACATGTTAGTTTGGCTGGCCGAACATTTGGTCAAATATTATTCCGGCTTTAACGTCTTTTCCTATCTGACGTTTCGCGCCATCGTCAGCCTGCTGACTGCGCTGTTCATCTCGCTGTGGATGGGCCCGCGCATGATTGCCCGTCTGCAAAAACTCTCTTTCGGTCAGGTTGTGCGTAACGACGGTCCGGAATCACACTTCAGTAAACGCGGCACGCCGACCATGGGCGGCATTATGATCCTCACCGCGATTGTGGTGTCGGTGCTGCTGTGGGCGTATCCGTCAAATCCGTACGTCTGGTGCGTGCTGGTGGTGCTGGTGGGCTATGGCGTTATCGGTTTTGTCGACGACTACCGCAAAGTGGTGCGCAAAGATACCAAAGGGCTGATCGCCCGCTGGAAGTATTTCTGGATGTCGGTGATTGCGCTGGGCGTGGCCTTTGCGCTCTATCTGGCAGGCAAAGACACCCCGGCCACCGAGCTTGTCGTGCCGTTCTTTAAAGACGTGATGCCGCAGCTGGGTCTGTTCTACATCCTGCTGGCCTACTTCGTGATTGTCGGTACCGGCAACGCGGTAAACCTGACTGACGGCCTGGACGGTCTGGCGATCATGCCCACGGTCTTCGTCGCGGCGGGCTTTGCCTTAGTGGCCTGGGCGAGCGGCAACATGAACTTCGCCAGCTACCTGCACATTCCGTATCTGCGTCATGCCGGTGAACTGGTGATCGTCTGTACGGCGATTGTCGGCGCGGGTCTCGGCTTCCTGTGGTTTAACACCTACCCGGCGCAGGTCTTTATGGGCGACGTCGGTTCGCTGGCACTGGGCGGCGCGCTGGGCATTATCGCCGTGCTGCTGCGTCAGGAGTTCCTGCTGGTGATCATGGGCGGCGTGTTCGTGGTTGAAACCCTGTCGGTGATCCTGCAGGTAGGCTCCTTCAAGCTGCGCGGACAGCGCATCTTCCGGATGGCACCTATCCATCACCACTATGAACTGAAAGGCTGGCCGGAACCGCGCGTCATCGTGCGGTTCTGGATTATTTCGCTGATGCTGGTCCTGATTGGCCTGGCAACGCTGAAGGTACGTTAATCATGGCAGATTACCAGGGTAAAAAAGTCGTTATCATCGGGTTGGGCTTAACCGGCCTCTCCTGCGTGGACTTTTTCCTCGCGCGGGGCGTAACGCCACGCGTGATGGATACGCGTGTCTCTCCGCCTGGTCTGGATAAACTGCCGGAACAGGTTGAACGCCACCTTGGTGGTCTGAATGACGAGTGGCTGAATGCCGCCGATCTCATTGTCGCCAGCCCGGGCATTGCCCTGGCCCACCCGGCGTTAAGCGCCGCGGCGGACGCGGGCGTTGAAATCGTCGGCGATATCGAACTGTTCTGCCGTGAAGCTCAGGCGCCGATCGTCGCCATTACCGGTTCCAACGGCAAAAGCACCGTTACCAGCCTGGTCGGTGAAATGGCGAAAGCGGCGGGCGTCAATGCGGGCGTGGGCGGCAATATCGGCCTGCCGGCGTTGATGCTGCTGGATGCCGCCCGCGAGCTGTACATTCTTGAGCTCTCCAGCTTCCAGCTGGAAACCACCTCAAGCCTGCAGGCAGTAGCGGCGACCATCCTCAACGTGACCGAAGATCATATGGATCGCTATCCGTTTGGCCTGCAGCAGTACCGCGCCGCCAAGCTGCGTATCTATGAAAATGCCCGCGTCTGCGTGGTGAACGCCGATGATGCGCTGACCATGCCGGTACGCGGGGCGGATGAGCGCTGCGTGAGCTTTGGCATCAATATGGGCGACTATCACCTGAACCGTCAGCAGGGGGGAAATCTGGCTGCGGGCGAAGGGTGAGAAGGTGCTGAACGTGAAAGAGATGCATCTGACGGGCCAGCATAACTACACCAACGCGCTTGCCGCGCTGGCGCTGGCGGATGCCGCCGGCTTGCCGCGTGCCACCAGCCTGAAAGCCCTGACTACCTTCAACGGTCTGGCGCATCGCTTCCAGCTGGCGCTGGAGAGTAACGGCGTACGCTGGATCAACGACTCAAAAGCCACCAACGTCGGCAGCACCGAAGCGGCGCTGAATGGCCTGCACCTTGACGGCACCCTGCATCTGCTGCTGGGCGGCGACGGCAAATCGGCTGATTTCTCTTCGCTGAGGCAGTATCTCGGCGGTGATAACGTGCGTCTTTACTGCTTTGGCCGTGACGGTGCCGAACTGGCGGCGCTGCGTCCCGAAGTTGCTGAGCAGACCGACACCATGGAGCAGGCAATGCGGCTGATTGCCCCGCGCGTGAAGCCGGGCGACATGGTGCTGCTTTCTCCGGCCTGCGCCAGCCTCGATCAGTTTAAGAATTTCGAGCAACGCGGCGATCTGTTCACCCGCCTGGCGAAGGAGTTAGGCTGATGCGCTTCTCTCTCCCTCGCCCGAAAATGCCGCGCCTGCCAGGATTTGGCATCCTGGTGTGGATCTCGTCGGCGTTAAAAGGCTGGGTCATGGGCTCCCGGGATAAAGATTCCGATAGCCTGGTGATGTACGACCGCATGCTGCTCTGGCTCACGCTGGGGCTGGCGGCGATTGGCTTTATTATGGTCACATCGGCCTCGATGCCCGTCGGGCAGCGTCTGGCTAACGATCCCTTCCTGTTCGCCAAGCGTGACGGGCTGTACATCATCCTGGCGTTCTGTCTGGCGATGGTAACCCTGCGTCTGCCGATGGCCTTCTGGCAGCGCCACAGTACCGCGATGCTGATCGCCTCGATCGTCATGCTGCTGATCGTGCTGGTGGTGGGTAGCTCGGTGAACGGGGCATCGCGCTGGATTGCCTTTGGCCCGCTGCGTATTCAGCCTGCCGAATTCACCAAGCTGTCATTGTTCTGCTACCTCGCCAACTACCTGGTGCGTAAGGTGGATGAGGTTCGTAACAACCTGCGCGGCTTCTTAAAACCGATGGGCGTGATCCTGGTGTTGGCGGTTCTGTTGCTGGCCCAGCCTGACCTGGGTACCGTGGTGGTGCTGTTCGTCACCACCCTGGCAATGCTGTTCCTGGCAGGGGCGAAACTCTGGCAGTTCATCGCCATCATCGGGATGGGGATTTCCGCAGTAGTGCTGCTGATCCTCGCCGAGCCGTACCGTATCCGCCGTGTGACCTCTTTCTGGAACCCGTGGGAAGATCCCTTCGGCAGCGGCTATCAGCTGACCCAGTCATTGATGGCCTTTGGCCGCGGTGAAGTGTGGGGCCAGGGGCTGGGGAATTCAGTGCAAAAACTGGAGTATTTACCCGAGGCACACACCGACTTCATCTTCTCCATCATTGGGGAAGAACTGGGTTATATCGGTGTGGTATTGGCACTTTTAATGGTATTCTTCGTGGCTTTCCGTGCGATGTCGATCGGCCGGAAAGCACTGGTTATCGACCACCGTTTCTCAGGTTTTTTAGCCTGTTCAATCGGTATCTGGTTCAGTTTTCAGGCTTTAGTTAACGTAGGTGCTGCAGCAGGTATGCTGCCGACCAAAGGTCTGACGCTGCCGTTAATCAGTTATGGTGGTTCGAGTCTGCTGATCATGTCGACCGCCATCATGTTTTTGCTACGTATAGATTATGAAACGCGTCTGGAAAATGCCCAGGCGTTTACACGAGGTTCACGATGAATCAACCGAAGCGGTTAATGGTGATGGCAGGCGGTACCGGCGGACATGTGTTCCCGGGGCTGGCGGTTGCGCACCATTTAATGGATCAGGGCTGGCAGGTACGCTGGCTGGGAACCGCAGACCGCATGGAGGCCGATCTGGTGCCGAAGCACGGGATTGAGATCGACTTTATCCATATCTCCGGCCTGCGCGGCAAGGGTGTTAAAGCCCTGCTGCTGGCGCCGGTGCGTATTTTCAACGCCTGGCGACAGGCGCGGGCGATCATGAAGCGCTTTAAGCCGGATGTGGTGCTGGGAATGGGGGGTTATGTCTCTGGCCCTGGCGGACTGGCGGCGTGGTCGCTGGGTATCCCGGTTGTGCTGCACGAGCAGAACGGTATTGCCGGCCTGACTAACAAATGGCTCTCCCGCATCGCCAGCAAAGTGATGCAGGCCTTCCCCGGCGCGTTTCCGAAGGCAGACGTGGTGGGTAACCCGGTGCGTGTCGACGTGCTGGCGCTGCCGTTGCCGCAGGAGCGACTTGTCGGGCGTGAGGGCCCGGTACGTGTGCTGGTGGTGGGCGGCTCTCAGGGTGCGCGCATTCTGAACCAGACCCTGCCGCAGGTGGCCGCAAAGCTCGGCGACGCGGTGACCATCTGGCATCAAAGCGGGAAGGGCGGTCAGCAAACGGTCGAGCAGGCGTATGCCGACGCGGGTCAGCCTCAGCATAAAGTAACCGAGTTTATCGACGACATGGCGGCGGCATATGCCTGGGCCGATGTCGTGGTCTGCCGCTCCGGCGCGCTGACGGTGAGCGAAATTGCCGCCGCAGGCTTACCGGCGCTGTTTGTGCCGTTCCAGCACAAGGACCGTCAGCAGTACTGGAATGCGTTGCCGCTTGAGAAAGCCGGTGCCGCGAAAATTTTTGAACAGCCGCAGTTTACCGCAGACGCGGTCGCCACCACCTTGGCGGGCTGGAACCGGGAGACATTACTGGAGATGGCGCAGCACGCACGTGCCGCAGCGATCCCGGATGCAACGGAGCGGGTGGCGAAAGAAGTGAGCCTGGCAGCCCAGGTTTAACCCTCGCAGCGCGTGTTGCGCTGCACGAATTTTTTGAAGTAGTCGATGGCGTTTAGAGAATGAATACACAACAACTGGCGAAACTGCGTTCAATCGTGCCCGAGATGCGTCGCGTCCGGCACATTCACTTTGTTGGCATCGGCGGCGCCGGTATGGGCGGTATTGCCGAAGTGCTGGCGAATGAAGGCTACCAGATCAGCGGTTCCGATCTGGCGCCGAACCCTGTTACGCAACAGTTGGCGTCGCTTGGCGCAACCATCTATTTTAACCATCGCCCGGAAAACGTGCTTGATGCGAGCGTGGTCGTGGTTTCCAGCGCCATCTCTGCCGACAACCCGGAAATCGTTGCCGCACATGAAGCGCGTATCCCGGTGATCCGCCGGGCGGAGATGCTGGCCGAGCTTATGCGTTTTCGTCACGGCATCGCCATTGCCGGTACACACGGTAAAACCACCACTACGGCGATGGTTTCCAGTATTTATGCCGAAGCGGGTCTCGATCCTACCTTCGTTAACGGCGGTCTGGTAAAAGCCGCGGGCGTGCATGCGCGCCTGGGCCACAGCCGCTATCTGATTGCCGAAGCAGATGAAAGCGACGCGTCTTTCCTGCATCTGCAGCCGATGGTGGCGATTGTCACCAACATCGAAGCCGACCATATGGATACCTACCAGGGTGACTTCGAAAATTTAAAGCAAACATTTATAAACTTTCTCCACAATCTGCCGTTTTATGGACGGGCGGTCATGTGCGTTGACGATCCGGTGATCCGCGAGCTGCTGCCGCGCGTCGGTCGTCAAATCACCACCTACGGTTTCAGCGAAGATGCCGACGTGCGTGTGGAAAGTTACAAGCAGAGCGGTGCGCAGGGGCATTTCACCCTCGCGCGTCAGGATAAAGAGCTGCTGCAGGTAACGCTGAATGCGCCAGGCCGTCACAATGCCCTGAACGCCGCGGCGGCCGTGGCGGTCGCAACAGAAGAAGGCATCGACGACGAGGATATTCTGCGGGCGCTGGAAAGCTTCCAGGGCACCGGTCGTCGTTTCGATTTCCTCGGTGAGTTCCCGCTGGAGACCGTTAACGGCAAAAGCGGAACCGCAATGCTGGTTGATGACTACGGCCATCACCCGACCGAAGTGGATGCGACGATCAAAGCGGCGCGCGCGGGCTGGCCGGACAAAAATCTGGTTATGCTGTTCCAGCCGCACCGTTATACCCGTACGCGTGACCTGTACGACGATTTCGCAAACGTGCTGTCACAGGTGGATGCCCTGCTGATGCTGGATGTTTATTCGGCGGGCGAGGCGGCGATTCCGGGCGCAGACAGTCGCTCTCTGTGCCGCACCATTCGTGGCCGCGGTAAGATCGACCCGATTCTGGTCTCCGATCATGCCCAGGCGGCAGCGATGCTTGCCCCGGTATTGACCGGCAATGATTTGATTCTGGTGCAGGGTGCGGGAAATATCGGCAAGATCGCCCGTACGCTGGCTGAAATCAAACTTAAGCCGCAAATTTCGGAGGAAGAGCGTCATGGCTGATAAGATTGCGGTCCTGTCTGGCGGCACCTCTGCAGAGCGCGAGGTTTCCCTGAATTCTGGCGCGGCGGTGCTGGCAGGGCTTCGCGAAGGCGGCGTGAATGCGCATCTGGTCGATCCGAAAGAGACTGACGTGACGCGCCTGAAAGAGATGGGGTTTGCTAAAGTCTTTATCGCGCTGCACGGTCGCGGCGGTGAAGACGGTACGCTGCAGGGCCTGCTGGACATCATCGGCCTGCCTTACACCGGCAGCGGCGTGATGGCCTCGGCCATCTCCATGGACAAACTGCGCAGCAAACTGCTGTGGCAGGGGGCCGGTTTGCCGGTTGCGCCGTGGGTGGCATTGACCCGTCGTGAATTTGAGCAGGGCTTTGATGCCCGCGTTATGGAACGTATTGCGGCGCTGGGATTGCCGGTGATTGTGAAACCCAGCCGTGAAGGCTCAAGCGTAGGAATGTCTAAAGTCGACGAAGCAGGCGATATATCATCTGCATTAGCGCTGGCATTTCAACATGATGAAGAAGTTCTGATCGAAAAATGGCTAAGCGGACCGGAATTTACCGTTGCGATGCTCGGGGAAGAAATTTTACCGTCAATTCGTATCCAACCAGCTGGAACCTTCTATGATTATGAGGCGAAGTATCTCTCTGATGAGACGCAATATTTCTGCCCAAGTGGTCTGGAAGCGGAGCGTGAAGCCCTTTTAAACGCTCTGGTGCTAAAAGCGTGGCATGTACTGGGCTGCCGTGGCTGGGGACGAATCGACGTAATGCAGGATAGCGATGGACAGTTTTATCTGCTGGAAGCTAATACTTCGCCGGGGATGACCAGCCACAGCCTGGTGCCGATGGCGGCGCGCCAGGCGGGGATGAGCTTCTCGCAGTTAGTGGTTCGCATTCTGGATCAGGCGGGCTGATATGTCTCAGGCTGCGCTGAACACGCGAAACCGTGAGGAAGAAGAAGAGTATTCCTCTTCACGGCGGAGTAATGGAACGCGTCTTGCAGGGATTACCTTCCTGCTCGCCGTGCTGTGTACGGTGTTTGTCAGCGGCTGGATGGTGCTCGGCTGGATGGAAGATGCACAACGTCTGCCTCTGTCGAAACTGGTCGTGACGGGTGACCGTCACTACACGCGTAATGATGATATCCGGCAGTCGATTCTGGCATTAGGATCGCCCGGCACCTTCATGACGCAAGACGTGAATATTATCCAGAGCCAGATTGAGCGTTTGCCCTGGATTAAACAGGCGAGCGTAAGAAAGCAGTGGCCGGATGAATTGAAGATTCATCTGGTTGAATATGTACCCATTGCGCGTTGGAATGATCAGCATATGGTTGACGTAGATGGAATTTCTTTCAGCGTCCCGGCCGATCGTGTCAGCAAGCAAAATTTACCCATGTTGTATGGTCCGGAAGGCAGCGAAAACGAGGTGCTGGAAGGTTTCCGTAACATGGGGCAGGTGCTGGCTAAAGATCGTTTTACCCTGAAGCAAGCCGCGATGACGGCGCGTCGTTCCTGGCAGTTGACGCTGACGAACGACATTAAGCTGAATCTTGGCCGGGGTGACACGATGAAGCGTCTGGCCCGTTTTGTAGAACTTTATCCCGTTCTGCAGCAGCAGGCGCAGGCTGAAGGCAAAAGGATTAGCTACGTTGATTTGCGCTATGACTCAGGCGCATCGGTCGGGTGGATCCCGGCGCCGGTTGAGGAACCTAATCAGCAACAGAATCAGGCTCAGGTACAGGCAGAATAACAATGATCAAGGCGACGGACAGAAAACTGGTAGTAGGACTGGAGATTGGCACTGCGAAGGTTGCCGCTTTAGTAGGGGAAGTTCTGCCCGACGGTATGGTCAATATCATTGGTGTGGGTAGCTGCCCGTCTCGTGGTATGGATAAAGGTGGGGTAAACGACCTTGAGTCGGTGGTGAAATGCGTACAGCGCGCCATCGATCAGGCCGAATTGATGGCAGATTGCCAGATTTCCTCCGTGTATCTGGCGCTCTCTGGCAAGCATATCAGCTGCCAGAACGAGATTGGCATGGTGCCGATCTCAGAAGAAGAAGTCTCGCAGGAAGACGTCGAAAACGTCGTGCATACTGCGAAGTCTGTGCGCGTTCGCGACGAGCATCGCGTCCTGCATGTGATTCCGCAGGAGTATGCGATCGACTACCAGGAAGGGATTAAAAATCCGGTAGGGCTTTCCGGCGTACGTATGCAGGCAAAAGTGCACTTGATCACATGTCACAACGATATGGCGAAGAACATTGTCAAAGCCGTGGAACGTTGTGGTCTTAAAGTTGACCAACTGATTTTCGCCGGTCTGGCGGCAAGTTATTCTGTGCTGACCGAAGACGAACGTGAACTGGGCGTCTGTGTGGTGGATATCGGTGGTGGTACCATGGACATGGCCGTCTATACCGGCGGTGCGCTGCGCCATACCAAAGTTATCCCGTATGCGGGGAACGTGGTGACCAGCGATATCGCTTACGCCTTTGGCACGCCACCGAGCGATGCAGAGGCGATTAAAGTGCGCCACGGTTGTGCACTGGGCTCCATTGTGGGCAAAGATGAGAGCGTTGAAGTGCCGAGCGTGGGTGGACGTCCACCGCGCAGCCTGCAGCGCCAGACGTTAGCCGAGGTTATTGAGCCGCGTTATACCGAGCTGCTCAACCTGGTCAACGAAGAGATTTTGCAGTTACAGGAACAGCTTCGCCAGCAGGGTGTCAAACACCATCTTGCAGCGGGGATTGTATTAACCGGCGGCGCGGCGCAAATTGAAGGTCTTGCGGCCTGTGCTCAGCGCGTATTCCATACGCAGGTGCGCATTGGTGCACCGCTGAACATCACCGGTTTAACGGATTATGCTCAGGAGCCGTATTACTCAACGGCCGTGGGCTTGCTTCATTACGGGAAAGAAACGCATCTCAGTGGTGAAGCAGAAGTAGAAAAACGCGCGTCGGTAGGTTCGTGGTTCAAACGAATCAATACCTGGCTGCGAAAAGAATTTTAATTTTAGTAAGAGACCGGCGAGAATTAACGGTTTCGGGCGACAGGCACAAAACGGAGAGAAACTATGTTTGAACCTATGGAACTGACCAACGACGCGGTGATTAAAGTCATCGGCGTCGGTGGCGGCGGCGGTAATGCTGTAGAGCATATGGTGCGCGAGCGCATCGAAGGTGTAGAGTTCTTCGCGGTGAACACCGATGCGCAGGCGCTGCGTAAAACGGCGGTTGGCCAGACGATCCAAATCGGTGGCGGCATCACCAAAGGGCTGGGCGCCGGGGCAAACCCGGAAGTCGGCCGTAATGCTGCAGAAGAAGATCGTGAAGCCCTGCGTGCTGCGCTTGATGGTGCAGACATGGTGTTTATCGCCGCGGGCATGGGCGGTGGTACCGGAACCGGTGCTGCGCCAGTGGTTGCTGAAGTCGCTAAAGATTTAGGTATCCTGACGGTTGCTGTCGTGACTAAGCCTTTCAACTTTGAAGGCAAAAAGCGTATGGCGTTTGCCGAGCAGGGTATCACCGAGCTGTCCAAACACGTGGACTCGCTGATCACTATCCCGAACGACAAGCTGCTGAAAGTGCTGGGCCGTGGCATCTCTCTGCTGGACGCTTTTGGCGCCGCGAACGATGTTCTCAAAGGGGCAGTGCAGGGTATCGCAGAACTGATTACCCGTCCGGGCCTGATGAACGTCGACTTTGCTGACGTGCGCACCGTGATGTCCGAAATGGGCTACGCGATGATGGGCTCCGGCGTGGCGAAAGGCGAAGACCGTGCAGAAGAAGCCGCTGAAATGGCAATCTCTTCTCCGCTGCTGGAAGATATCGATCTGTCAGGCGCGCGCGGCGTGCTGGTCAACATCACTGCGGGCTTCGACCTGCGTCTGGATGAGTTCGAAACCGTGGGTAACACCATCCGTGCGTTCGCCTCTGACAACGCCACCGTGGTTATCGGTACTTCCCTTGATCCGGAAATGAACGATGAGCTGCGCGTAACGGTTGTGGCTACCGGTATCGGCATGGACAAACGTCCTGAGATCACCCTTGTGACCAACAAACCTGCGCAGCAGCCAGTGATGGATCGCTATCAGCCGCACGGCATGGCGCCGCTGACGCAAGAGCAGAAACCGGCCGCGAAAGTGGTCAATGACAACACAACACAGACCCAGAAAGAGCCAGATTATCTGGATATCCCTGCGTTCCTGCGTAAGCAAGCTGATTAAGAATTAGCTGGAATTAGGGAATTTACGCTCTTTGTGCTAAACTGGCCGCCCGATAGTGATATACACTCTCGGTTGGATAAGTAACTTGGCGAGATTATACGATGATCAAACAAAGGACATTAAAACGTATCGTTCAGGCGACAGGTGTCGGTTTACATACCGGCAAGAAAGTCACTCTGACGTTGCGCCCTGCGCCGGCCAATACCGGGGTCATCTATCGTCGCACCGACTTGAATCCACCGGTAGATTTCCCGGCTGATGCCAAATCTGTGCGTGATACTATGCTCTGTACTTGCCTGGTGAACGAGCATGACGTGCGGATCTCTACCGTAGAGCACCTGAACGCCGCCCTGGCGGGTCTGGGTATCGACAACATCGTTATTGAAGTCGATGCGCCAGAAATCCCGATCATGGATGGTAGCGCTGCACCGTTCGTTTATCTATTGCTGGATGCCGGCATTGAAGAACTGAACAGTGCGAAGAAATTTGTGCGTATCAAAGAGACCGTTCGTGTCCAGGATGGCGACAAATGGGCTGAATTTAAGCCGTTTAATGGTTTTTCGTTGGATTTCACCATCGACTTCAACCATCCGGCGATTGATTCCAGCACCCAGCGCTATGCGATGAACTTCTCTGCTGATGCGTTTATGCGTCAAATCAGTCGTGCACGTACTTTCGGTTTCATGCGTGATATCGAATACCTGCAGTCCCGCGGCCTGTGCCTGGGCGGCAGCTTCGATTGTGCCATCGTTGTTGACGATTATCGCGTACTGAACGAAGACGGCCTGCGTTTTGAAGATGAGTTCGTTCGTCACAAAATGCTGGATGCGATTGGGGACCTGTTCATGTGTGGTCACAATATCATTGGTGCGTTTACCGCGTATAAATCCGGTCACGCGCTGAACAACAAACTGTTGCAGGCTGTTCTGGCAAAACAGGAAGCCTGGGAATATGTGACCTTCGAAGACGAAGCTGAACTGCCACTGGCATTCAAAGCACCGAGCACGGTTCTGGCGTAACGGTAGACTACGTTATCTAAATTCGACTGGTTGACCTGGCACTCTCTCCGGCCAGCAAGACCAGTCGTTTTTGTTTTTGTCCTTCCTGAATTGCCGTAGTCAATGGCGCGTTTGCTGGTTTCATCATCATTTTTAACCTCCTGTATGCCTTATTACTGCTGCTGCGCCGTCGCATTGATGGTAATATCTGGGCGCGAAAAAATAAAAATCATACGGTAAGCCTGAAGGTTTACTTACTTGTGGTGGGGCAATTGAGCGGAATTCTGACGCGCTGGCGACAATTTGGCAGACGTTACTTCTGGCCGCATCTCCTTCTGGGGATGGTCGCGGCAAGCCTTGGCCTGCCTGCGCTCAGCGGCAACGCCGAAGCGGCTAATCCTGCGAAGACCGCCACCTCACGACAAGACCTGAACACGCGGGTAAATTTCACTAATCTTGCCCTGCTGGAAGCAAACCGCCGTCCAAACTTCACGGTGGATTACTGGCACCAGCACGCTATCCGCACCGTTATTCGTCACCTCTCTTTCGCCATGGCGCCGCAGGCATTGCCTGCCGTTGAAGAGTCCCTGCCGGTTCAGGCGCACCATCTGGCGCTGCTGGATACGCTGAATACGCTGCTTACCCAGCAGAGCGAGCCGCCGGTCATTGTTCGGCAGGTTGCTCTTGCCGCGTTCTATCCTCAATCCGTTTTCTCCGTGTCCGCCTGGATTAGCCAGGTGCAGGGCATTCGCGCCGGACCTCAACGCCTCAGCTAAATTAACGCTTTTCAATACCTTAATTTAACTGCCCATGATGGGGCGTTTGAGAATTTATTATGTTAATCAAATTACTAACTAAAGTTTTCGGTAGTCGTAACGATCGTACTCTGCGCCGTATGCGCAAAGCTGTCAGCGTCATCAATGGCCTTGAGCCAGCGATGGAAAAACTTTCTGATGACGAGCTGAAAGGCAAAACTGCCGAATTCCGTGCCCGCCTCGAAAAAGGCGAAACCGTTGAGAGCCTGATCCCGGAAGCCTTCGCCGTTGTGCGTGAAGCAAGTAAGCGCGTGTTCGGCATGCGTCATTTCGACGTGCAGCTGCTGGGTGGTATGGTCCTGAACGACCGCTGCATCGCCGAGATGCGTACCGGTGAAGGTAAAACCCTGACCGCGACCCTGCCGGCGTACCTTAACGCCCTGTCGGGTAAAGGCGTGCACGTTGTCACCGTCAACGATTATCTGGCGCAGCGTGATGCCGAAAACAACCGCCCACTGTTCGAATTCCTCGGCATGAGCGTCGGGATCAACATGTCAGGCCTGCCGGCTCCGGCGAAACGTGAAGCCTACGGCGCAGACATCACCTACGGCACCAACAACGAATACGGTTTTGACTACCTGCGCGATAACATGGCGTTTAGTCCGGAAGAGCGCGTCCAGCGTAAACTGCACTATGCGCTGGTGGATGAGGTTGACTCCATCCTGATCGATGAGGCCCGTACCCCGCTGATCATCTCCGGCCCGGCTGAAGACAGCTCCGAGATGTATCGCAAAGTCGACAAGATCATTCCGCACCTGATCCGTCAGGAGAAAGAGGACTCCGACACCTTCCAGGGTGAAGGTCACTTCTCCGTGGACGAAAAAGCCCGTCAGGTGAACCTGACCGAGCGTGGTCTGGTCCAGATTGAAGAGCTGCTGGTGCAGGAAGGCATTATGGAAGAGGGTGAGTCACTTTACTCCCCGAGCAACATTATGCTGATGCACCACGTGACCGCAGCGCTGCGTGCCCACGTGCTCTTTACCCGTGACGTGGACTACATCGTTAAAGATGGCGAAGTCATTATCGTCGATGAACACACCGGCCGTACCATGCAGGGTCGCCGCTGGTCCGACGGTCTGCATCAGGCGGTTGAAGCCAAAGAGAACGTCGATATCCAGAATGAGAACCAGACGCTGGCCTCCATTACCTTCCAGAACTACTTCCGTCTGTACGAGAAGCTGGCGGGGATGACCGGTACGGCGGATACCGAAGCCTTTGAATTCAGCTCTATCTACAAGCTGGATACCGTGGTGGTTCCAACCAACCGTCCGATGATCCGTAAGGATATGCCGGACCTGGTCTACATGACCGAAGCGGAAAAAATTCAGGCGATCATCGAAGATATTCGCGATCGTACCGCCGCGGGCCAGCCGGTTCTGGTGGGTACCATCTCCATCGAGAAATCGGAAGTGGTCTCCGAAGAGCTGACCAAAGCCGGGATCAAGCACAACGTTCTGAACGCCAAGTTCCACGCCAAAGAAGCGGATATCGTTGCCCAGGCGGGTTACCCGTCAGCCGTGACCATCGCCACCAACATGGCGGGTCGTGGTACCGACATTATGCTGGGCGGTAGCTGGCAGGCAGAAGTGGCCGCGCTGGAAGATCCAACCCCGGAACAGATCGCGCAGATTAAGGCCGACTGGCAGGTTCGTCACGATGCCGTACTGGCCGCGGGCGGTCTGCACATTATCGGTACTGAACGTCATGAGTCCCGCCGTATCGACAACCAGCTGCGTGGTCGTGCGGGTCGTCAGGGTGATGCCGGTTCATCCCGCTTCTACCTGTCGATGGAAGATGCGCTAATGCGTATTTTCGCCTCTGACCGTGTGTCAGGCATGATGCGTAAACTGGGCATGAAGCCGGGCGAAGCGATTGAGCACCCGTGGGTGACCAAAGCCATCGCCAACGCCCAGCGTAAAGTTGAAAGCCGTAACTTCGATATTCGTAAGCAGCTGCTTGAATATGATGACGTGGCCAACGACCAGCGTCGCGCGATCTACACCCAGCGTAACGAACTGCTGGACGTGTCCGACGTGAGCGAAACCATCAACAGCATCCGCGAAGATGTCTTCAAAGCGACTCTCGATGGCCACATCCCACCGCAGTCTCTGGAAGAGATGTGGGACATCGAAGGCCTGCAGGCGCGTCTGAAAAATGACTTCGACCTGGACCTGCCAATTCAGGAGTGGCTGGATAAAGAGCCGGACCTGCACGAAGAGAGCCTGCGCGAGCGTATTTTTGCTACCGCCGTTGAGGTTTATCAGCGTAAAGAAGAAGTGGTCGGCGCTGAGATGATGCGTCACTTCGAGAAAGGCGTGATGCTGCAAACGCTGGACTCCCTCTGGAAAGAGCACCTGGCGGCGATGGACTATCTGCGTCAGGGGATCCACCTGCGCGGCTATGCGCAAAAAGATCCGAAGCAGGAGTACAAACGCGAATCCTTCGCCATGTTTGCCTCAATGCTTGAATCCCTGAAATACGAAGTGATCAGCACCCTGAGCAAAGTTCAGGTGCGGATGCCGGAAGAAGTTGAAGAGATGGAGCAGCAGCGTCGAGAAGAGGCTGAACGTCTGGCCCAGATGCAGCAGCTCAGCCATCAGGACGACGAAGAAGCCGCCGCTGCCGCGATTGCCGCGCAGTCCGGTGAGCGTAAGGTTGGCCGTAACGATCCGTGCCCATGTGGTTCAGGTAAAAAATACAAACAGTGCCATGGCCGTCTGAGCTAAGCATTAAACCAACTGAAAAGGCGCAGATATCTGCGCCTTTTTTATGGAATCAGGACAATGAAAACACTGCAAATCGCTGTCGGGATCATTCGCAATTCCGATAACCAAATTTTTATTACCCAGCGTGCGGCCGATGCCCACATGGCGAATAAGTGGGAGTTTCCGGGCGGCAAGATCGAGTCTGGCGAAACGCCGGAGCAGGCGCTAATCCGCGAGCTTCAGGAAGAGGTAGGTATCACTCCGCTTGGTGCAACCCTGTTCGATAAACTGGAATATGCGTTTCCCGATCGCCATATCACCCTGTGGTTCTGGCTGGTCGAAAGCTGGGAAGGGGAGCCGTGGGGCAAAGAGGGGCAGCCGGGAAGCTGGGTTGCCCTGAGCGCGCTGGATGCCGACAAGTTCCCGCCGGCAAATGCGCCCGTCATTACCCGATTAGTGGGTAACCAGTAAGCCTGCTCAGCGAAGCGCCAGCAGGCTGTTACCGTTACTGCTGGTCTTCGCTCCAGTCATCGCTGTCGGAGAGACCGCCTTCGCTTGGAATGCGTTTCTCTTCTGCGGCCCATTCACCGAGATCGATCAGCTGGCAGCGTTTGCAGCAAAAAGGACGGAATGGACTCTGCTCGCCCCAGATAACGGGCTTCCCACAGGTGGGGCAGTTTACGGTGGTAACATCAGACATCATGACTCCTTAACAACACGCCAGCTCGAAGTCGAGACGTTCCGGCACCAGACCATGTTCACTGTCGAGCGGCATGAAACGAATCGCAAAGCGGCTCTTGTGACCTGAAATTTGCGGATAAAGCTGATCGGCAAGGGTCAGCTGCAGGCGCAGCAGATCGGCATCCTCGCCGTTATCCTGATAAAAACCGTTCAGGCTGGTCTGTTTGCGGAACGGCGCGGAGTTGCGGATCAAATCGAGGATCAGCGACAGCGCCTGCTTCAGCGGCTCAAGGCTGCCAAGCCAGCTTTGGACCTGGACATCGCGCTGCTCCTGCGCCATATGCAGCCAGATATGCAGGGTCGGCAAATCGAAACTGCAGCAGCCGCCAGGAATGCTCAGGCGCTGACGTACCAGCGCCACCAGGCGATCTTCCCGTAAAAACTGGCCGATACGCGGTGCAGCCATCAATACCGTGCTGTTGTGTTTCAGCTGCTGACGCAGGCTGTCGATGCGGCTGTTATCCACGCCCGGGACTTCGGCCCATGCCTGTAATTTACGCTGCTGACGCTCCAGCTCTTTCAGTAATTCCGTGCGGACTTCGCCACGCTCTAACACATCCAGCAGATCGCTTACGTTACGGAAAAAATGCAGCGCCGTGGTGTGGTCGTGTACCGGCAGGAGGCCTGAAAGCTGCTGGATTAAAAACTCGATGCGCAGCCAGGTACGCATTTTTTCATTGAGGGGATGCTCAAAAAGAACGTGGGTGTGCATTAGGCTTTTTCCTGTAAAACGGCCTGCGCCAGGTAGAACTGATGCAGGCGGGCAACATCGGAGGCGATGGCATCCGGTGCGCCGTTATTATCAATAACATCATCCGCGACGGCAAGGCGCGCTTCACGCGTAGCCTGCGCGGCAAGAATTTGTTCAGCATGTTCGCGCGCGACATTATCGCGGGCGATGGTGCGCTGAATTTGGGTTGCCACAGAGACGTCCACCAACAGCACCCGGTCAGCTTTGTCGTGGAGCTTATTTTCCACCAGAAGCGGTACAACCCAGAGAACATATGGGGAGGAGGCCTGCGATACCTGCTTCTGCGTCTCCTGCTGGATCAGCGGATGCAGCAGGGCATTAAGCCAGGCTTTTTCTTCAGGGTGCGAGAAAATGCGTTCGCGCAGCAACCGGCGGTTAAGGGTTCCGTCAGGCGAGATGATGTCGTGGCCGAAATGTTCTGCAATAGCACGTAATGCGGGTGTACCGGGCTCTACCACCTGGCGGGCAATGATGTCGGCATCAATAATCGTGACACCCAGACGAGAGAAGGCGTCGGCCACAGTGCTTTTGCCACTGCCAATGCCCCCCCGTTAATGCAACGATGTACCCCATTAATTAAAATCCTGGGAAATATTCATTATTGATATCAATTGCTTAAGATTTAATCTTTTAACAGCAAAGGTTAAGCTCTGCTTACAGACTTTTTACCAGGTAAATTTATAGGATTGTAGCGTAAAAAAAGTGATTTTCGCAGTCTTGCGCAACAGGTATTAGTGCGTATGATAGCGTCACTGGAGTTGTGTGTTTCGTTTTTCGACATTTACCCCAGTACCCCAGGAATCCGCAAATGCGTATCGAAGAAGATCTGAAGTTAGGTTTCAAAGACGTTCTTATCCGCCCTAAACGTTCTACTCTGAAAAGTCGCTCCGACGTTGAACTCGAACGTGAATTCACCTTTAAGCATTCCGGTCAGACCTGGTCTGGCGTACCTGTTATCGCCGCCAATATGGATACGGTTGGGACTTTTGCGATGGCAAAAGCACTGGCCTCCTTCGACATTCTGACCGCCGTGCACAAGCACTACAGCGTTGAAGAGTGGAATGCCTTTGCAGGCTCCGTATCTGAAACCGTTCTCAAGCACGTGATGGTTTCCACCGGCACCTCTGACGCCGATTTCGAAAAAACGAAACAGATTCTTATTGCTAATCCGAACCTGAACTTCATCTGTATTGATGTCGCGAATGGTTACTCTGAGCATTTCGTACAGTTCGTCAGCAAAGCGCGTCAGGCCTGGCCGACCAAAACCATTATTGCGGGTAACGTGGTTACCGGTGAAATGTGTGAAGAGCTGATCCTGTCCGGGGCAGATATCGTGAAAGTGGGCATTGGCCCGGGTTCCGTCTGTACCACCCGCGTGAAAACCGGTGTTGGCTATCCGCAGCTCTCCGCGGTAATCGAATGTGCTGACGCCGCTCACGGCCTCGGCGGCCAGATCATCAGCGACGGCGGTTGCACCATGCCGGGTGACGTGGCGAAAGCTTTCGGCGGCGGCGCAGACTTCGTGATGCTTGGCGGGATGCTGGCAGGTCACGAAGAGAGCGGCGGTACCGTGGTTGATGAAAACGGTGAAAAATTCATGCTGTTCTACGGCATGAGCTCTGAATCAGCGATGAACCGTCACGTGGGCGGTGTTGCACAGTATCGTGCGGCAGAAGGTAAAACCGTCAAGCTGCCACTGCGCGGCCCGGTTGAGTATACCGCGCGTGATATCCTGGGCGGCCTGCGCTCTGCATGCACCTACGTGGGTGCATCCCGTCTGAAAGAGCTGACCAAGCGCACCACCTTTATCCGCGTTCAGGAACAGGAAAACCGCGTTTTCAATAGCCTGTAATGCTCTCTCGCTGGCGCGCCCCGCGCCAGCGTTATCCCGCACTCATCGCATCCCCCAGATGGAAAATCGGCAGGTACATCGCGACCACCAGCGTGCCGATGATTAATCCCGTCACAATCAGCAGCAGCGGCTCCAGCAGCGAGGCCAGATTGTCGGCCTGCTGAAAAGTCTGTTCATTATGATGCTGCGCCAGATTACCTAACATCGTATCCAGCGCCCCCGACGCTTCGCCGGTGCGCACGAGCTGAATGCAGAGCGGCGTAAAGATCGCCGCTTCATTCAGGGCTGACCAGATGGGCGCACCCTGCATGATGCGCTGGCGTGCCGCCTGTAATGTCTCCTGCCAGAAGGGGCACGTCAGCGTCTCTTCGGTACTTTCCAGGCCCTGAATAAAGGCGATGCCTGCCTGCTGCGTGAGCGACAGAACGGTAAAGATCTGGCTGAGCTTTTGCCCACGCACCAGCGGGCCAACCACTGGGCTTTTCAGCAGCAAACGCTGCGTAGCACGTTGCCATCGTCGGTTGCGACGAATAAACATCAGGCCCGACGCCGCCGCCAGCAGAGTTAGCATCAGCCCGGCGCCCCGCTCCTGAAGCGTGGTGGCCAGCGCCATTACGACCCGGGTCAGGGCCGGTAAGGGCGTGTTGAAGGTTTTATAGATCGCGGCAAATTCCGGCAGCACCAGGGTCACCATTGCCAGCACCACGGCGACGGCCAGGGCGAGAATAATGACCGGATAGCGCAGCGCCTTTTTCACCTTCGCGCTGAGCAGTTGCTGCGTTTTTTGCTGCCGGGCCAGCTGACGACAACATTCATCGAGCTTGCCGGTCAGCTCCCCGGTTTTCATCATCGAAACATAGAGGGGAGGGAAGACATGCGGCCACTTTTTCAGGGCATCGGAGAAGGCGCACCCGGCGCTGAGATCGTCAGCCACGCTCTGGAGCAACGCTTGCCACTGCCGGGCGGGGTGCTGCTGCGCCAGAAGCGCCAGACCGGCCGAAAGCGTTAAGCCCGCCTGCAGCAAAGTCGCCAGCTGGTGGATCGCTTCGTAGCGATGCTGCGCCTGCCACCGCGTCTGCTGCAGGCTTCGTTTAAGTTCGAGGGGGGAAAAGATCCCGACCCAACAGAAGGTTCCACGCCGTCTGTTTGTCGGGAGCCCAGATCGCACCTGACTGCTGCTCCCCCTGCTGGCTGAGCGCCCGCCAGCGCCAGAGTTGATTACCTGCCATCCGATTCGCCCAGCATCTGCACCAGCTCCCCGAGCGTGGTGTGGCCCTGTTCGACCGCCATGCAGCCATGCTCAAACAGCGTGACCATGCCCGTCTGTCTGGCCAGCTTTTCGATCTCCTCGACCGGCGCGCCGCTGGCGATAGCAGTGCGCAGTTCACGGGTGATCACCATCACCTCGAAGATTGCCACCCGGCCATAAAAGCCGTGATAGCAGCGGTCGCAGCCCACGGGCTGCCAGTGCGGCAATGGCCGGGGCCACAGCGCCTGGGGTAAGGGGGGCGTCCCGGCGCACCTCGGTACGGCAGTGTGGGCACAGGCGACGCACCAGCCGCTGGGCGATCACCAGCGACAGCGCCGAGGAGATCATCCAGCGCGCCACGCCCATCTGCTGTAGGCGCACCAGCGTCTCCGCGGTGGAGTTGGTATGCAGCGTCGACAGCACCAGATGGCCGGTCTGCGCGGCGTTGATGGCGATCTCCGCCGTTTCGCCATCGCGTATTTCACCCACCATGATGATGTCGGGATCCTGGCGCAAAAACGCCCGCAGCACGCTCTGGAAGGTTAACCCCGCCCGGGGGTTAATGGGGGTTTGATTCAGTCCTTCCAGCGGGATCTCGACCGGATCTTCCACGCTGCAGATGTTCACTTCGGGCGTGTTCCGGGCCTGCAACGCGCTGTAGAGGGTGACGGTTTTGCCGCTGCCGGTGGGACCGGTCACCAGGATCAGCCCCTGGGTTTTGTGCAGCGCGCTGGCGAACAGTCGCTGCTGGGTTTCGCTCATTCCCAGCTGTTCGAGCCGGAGCGCCTGTTGCTCCTGATGCAGAAGTCGCAGGACAATCTTTTCGCCGCTGCGACAGGGGAGCGTGGCAATACGAAACGAGACGGGAGAGCCCGAAAGCTCCACCGTAAATTGCCCGTCCTGAGGTAAGCGACGCTCGGCGATATCCAGGTTGCCCAGCACTTTCAGCCTGGCGATAAGGGTGGTACCAAGTTCAGCCGAAAGCGGCTGCTGCGGGTAGAGCACGCCGTCAATGCGCAACCGGATCTGCCAGCTTTCGTCGGCGGGCTCGATATGAATATCCGATGCCCGCTGGCTCAGCGCCTGGGTCAGGGTGTGGTTGAGAATGTCGATAGCGGAACGCGTCGAGCTGGCGATCGCGGGCAGATGCGCTTCCGACGTGTTTTGCTGGTGCTTTTCCATGCGCTCGGCGGTCCAGCATTCGATATCGATTCTCTTCTGCGTGGCGAAACGTAACGCCTCCAGCAGTTCGGGCGGTGGATTGTCGACCACCGCAATATTGATTCTGTCCGGGGCGCAGGTCAGCAGCACGGCATTGTGACGCCGACAAAGGGCCGTTAAACGATCGGCATTCATTGCTCGCTCTCCTGCTCAGCCGTAAAGCGGAATACTTCTTCGCAGGCCTGCTTCAGCGCGCTATCTTCAGCCACGGTGCAGAGACGCTTCCAGCCGGTGATGCCGTTGCCGTTATCCCACTGCGGGGTCATCACCACTTCGAGACCGTTGAGGCTCTCCTGGCCGGTCAGGGTGACGGCACCTTTTGCGATGCTCATCCCGGAGATATAGCGGCTGGTCGCCGGGGAGGGAATGCCATTAACGCCCGCATCGCAGCTCCCAGTCCCGCCATGATCGAGGGCGCAGAGTTCCACCGCGGTACGGTAGGGCATAAAGGTTTGCAGCATATCGGTGAGGGCGGCTTTTCGCAGATAGTTCTGGTAAGCCGGAATGCCAATTGCGCTGAGGATGGCCACGATGCCGATGACCACCATTAACTCGATGAGGGTAAATCCTTTTTGTCTTTCCATGGGTCGCTCCTTATGTTGACGCACGCTACTGTGGCAGCGGGTCAGGCCAGGGGCGAGGGGCAAAAATCGATTCGTGAAGCGTGATTCAGCGGGATGTGCGGGCGTTACAGTACACTGCAGCAGGTTTGCGGGGCGGGTCGTAAATCGGGCTTGCCCGGCCTGTGCAGACCGGGTTTTCTGTCAGTTAGCGAAAGCGCATCGACAGATCGAGGGCGCGAATGTGTTTGGTCAGTGCGCCAACGGAGATGAAATCGACGCCGGTTTCGGCAAATTCGCGTAAGGTTTCGTGCGTCACGTTGCCGGAGACCTCGAGGCGGGCCTGGCCGTTGGTGCGTTTCACCGCCTCACGCATCTCTTCGGTTTTGAAGTTATCCAGCATAATGATGTCGGCACCGGCTTTCAGCGCATCGTCCAGCTCCTGCAGGTTTTCCACTTCCACTTCGACCGGCACATCCGGGTGCAGCCAGAAGGCTTTTTCTACCGCCTGGCGAACGGATCCTGAGGCAATAATGTGGTTCTCTTTGATCAGGAACGCATCGGATAACCCCAGACGGTGGTTGGCACCGCCGCCGCACAGCACGGCATATTTCAGGGCAGTACGCAGGCCCGGCAGCGTTTTACGCGTGTCCAGCAGCTGGGTAGTTGTCCCTTCCAGCAGGTCGACATAGCGGCGTGCTTCGCTGGCGACACCGGAGAGCGTCTGAACAAAATTCAGCGCGGTGCGCTCGCCGGTCAGCAGAACGCGCGATGAGCCCTCAAGCTCAAACAGCGGCTGGTTAGCTTTAATGCTGTCGCCATCTTCAACATGCCAGGTCACCTTCACACCGTCACCGGCCAGCTGGATAAAGACCTCTTCCACCCAACGTTTACCACAGAAAACACCGTCTTCACGGGTGATCACGACCGCATGGGAACGGGCATCTTCCGCCAGCAGCTGGGCGGTAATGTCGTTGTCAGCATTGACGTCTCCACCCAGATCTTCGCGCAGCGCATTGGCGACGCTTGCCGGAATATCGAGATTTATACGTTCCAGCAGTACGTTACGTCTGTGGTCGGGGTTGTAGCGGCGAGGCGGCATGTTAAAACTCCAAATTGGTAACGAATCATAAGATTGAAACATGCTACTCTGAACCGGGAATCAGCACCATATATAAGGAGATCCTGCATGCACTCAGAACATGGCTGGCTGGCAGATGCACGGCGTGTTCCTTCGCCACACCACGATTGCCGCCCGGAGAATGAGATCCCGTCGCTGCTGGTGGTGCATAACATCAGCCTGCCGCCTGGCGAATTTGGCGGTCCGTGGATTGACGCGCTATTCACCGGGACAATCGATCCCGATGCTCACCCCTTTTTTGCGGAGATCGCCCACCTGCGCGTTTCTGCCCATTGTCTGATTCGCCGTGACGGTGAAATCGTCCAGTATGTTCCCTTCGATAAACGAGCCTGGCATGCGGGCGTTTCTCAGTATCAGGGGCGTGAACGCTGCAATGACTTCTCTATTGGTATCGAGCTGGAAGGGACGGATACGCTGCCTTATACCGATGCGCAGTATCAGCAGTTGGCCGCAGTGACGCGCACCCTTATCAGCCTCTACCCGGCTATCGCCCGCAACGTGACCGGACACAGCGATATTGCCCCGCAGCGCAAGACCGATCCCGGCCCGGCGTTTGACTGGCAACGATTCAACACAATGCTTACCGCCCTGTCAGAAAAGGAGATGACATGACGTTATTTACCATGCTGCTGGTATTGATCGCTGAGCGTTTGTTCAAGCTGGGCGAACACTGGCATCTGGATCACCGGATGGAAGTGCTGTTTCGTCGCATCCGCCATTTCTCCATGATCCGCACCTTGCTGATGACGGCGGGGGTAATGCTCGTGGTGTTCCTGCTGCTGCGTTCGCTGTATGGCCTGTTCTTTAATGTGCCGCTGCTGGTAGTGTGGATCCTGCTCGGCGTCCTCTGCATTGGCGCGGGCAAGGTGCGTCTGCACTACCATGCGTACCTGAAGGCGGCAACCAACAATGATGCCCATGCCCGCGGGGCGATGGCCAGCGAGTTAACCTTAATCCACGGCGTGCCGCCGGAGTGCGATGAACGCGAGTTTTTACGCGAGCTGCAGAACGCGCTGCTGTGGATTAACTTCCGCTTCTATCTGGCACCGCTGTTCTGGTTTGTGGTGGGCGGCGCGTGGGGGCCGGTCCTGCTGATGGGCTATGCGTTTTTACGCGCCTGGCAGAGCTGGCTGGCGCGCTACCTGACCCCGCACGAGCGGTTGCAGTCCGGGATCGACGCTATTCTGCACGTGCTGGACTGGCTGCCGGTGCGGCTGTTCGGGGTGGTTTACGCCCTGATCGGGCATGGCGAGAAAGCATTGCCGGCGTGGTTCGCCTCGCTGGGGGATCGCCATACTTCGCAGTACCTGGTATTAACGCGTCTGGCGCAGTTCTCGCTGGCGCGCGAGCCGCACACCGATAAGATCGAAACGCCGAAAGCGGCGGTCTCAATGGCCAAGAAAACCTCTTTTGTGGTGGTGGTGATTGTGGCGCTGCTGACGATTTACGGCACGCTGATCTAAACCAGCGTGCCGCAGGCCTTAGACTGTATCTGCTGACGGGATGCCAAAATCAGGCATCCCGTTTTCATTCCAGCGAACGAGTTTCAGGCGGGTGTGGCGGTTCGGATCGTAAAGCGGGTCGCCCTCGATCTCGGTGTAGTTGCGCGCATGGTAAATCAGCACGTCTTCGCCGTCCGGTGTCCGGTTAAAGCTGTTGTGTCCCGGCCCGTACTGACGGTTCTCGTAGCTGGTGGTGAATACCGGCTGCGGTGATTTATGCCAGTTCGCCGGGTTCTGTGGGTCGGCATGCAGATCGATCCACAGCAGCCCCATACAGTAGTTTTCATCCGTGGCGCTGGCGGAGTAGCTGACAAACAACCGCTCGCCATGGAACAGCACCGCCGGGCCTTCGTTGACCCAGAATCCGCGGCACTCCCAGTCATATTCCGGTTTGCTGAGCATCACCGGCTCGCCTTTTAGCGTCCAGGGGTTCTCCATTTCGCACAGGTAAAGGTTCGAGTTACCGGTGATATCCGGGGCTTTTTGCGCCCAGAGATACCAGCGTTTCCCCTGGTGAACAAAGGTGGTGGCATCCAGCGCAAAGGTGTCGAACGGGGTTTTGATCTGACCTTTCTCTACCCAGGTGCCGGTGAGCGGGTCGCTGTCGGCACACTCGAGGGCGAACATCCGGTGCTGGAACATCCCGAGCTTATCCAGCGCCTGGGTGTGCGTAGCGGCAAAATAGATGTACCACTTGCCGTCAATGCTGTGTAGCTCCGGAGCCCAAATCAACTGACTCATCGGGCCGGTGGCCGGCTTGCGCCAGATAACCACCTCGTCGGCGCTGCGTAGCCCTTCCAGCGTCTCGGCGCGGCGGATCGCCAGCCGGTCGTATTCCGGCACCGAGGCAATAAAATAGTATTGCCCTTCATGATGAAGAATGTACGGGTCAGCGCGTTGTTCAATAAACGGGTTTGGCCAGGTTTGCATTCGGCTTTCCTTATTTCGTCTCAGCGGCTTTGAGTTCCTGAAAATCGTTCAGCTCGCGATAGTTGTTCCGGCGTTTTTCAAGATCGGACTGAATCTGCTTCATGGTTTCGCGATCGACCTTCAGCAGACGGACCACGCCCGCGGTAATGAGGTAGCCGACGCCAGGAATAACGGTGAAGAGCAGCACGATGCCGTTGATGGCGTCCGCGCTTTGCGCTTTGGCACCCGCGTCATAACCGTACCAGGAGAGCAGGAAGCCTACCATCGCCCCGGCAATCGCCAGCCCCAGCTTAAGGAAGAAGATGTTGCCGGAGAAGCTAATCCCGGTGATGCGTTTACCGGTTTTCCACTCGCCGTAGTCATCCACGTCGGCCATCAGCGACCAGTGCAGCGGTGACGGGATCTGGTGCAGGATGTTCAGCAGGAAGTAGAGCACCACAATGGTCACGGTGGCTTTCGGGTCGAAGAAGTAGAAGGCGGTAGAGAAGATCGCCAGCACGATGTTGGTCCAGAAGAAGACCTTCAGCTTGCACCAGCGGTCGGTCAGCACTTTTGCCAGCACGCTGCCGAGCATCATGCCCACCACGCCCAGGCTGATAAACAGGGTGGCGAAGTGGGTGCTCTGACCCATGACCCAGGTGACGTAATACATGGTTGCCGCCATGCGGATAAAGCCCGGGCAGACGTTACACAGGGTCAGGAGCAGAATGCGTACCCACTGGTCGTTTTTCCACACGTCTTTCAGATCGTTTTTCAGCTCGTCATTGGTTTGCACTGCCGGGCGCACGCGCTCGCGCACGGTAGAGAAGCTGAACAGGAACATGCAGGTGCCAATCAGCGCCAGCACGGTCATCGCCATCTGGTAGCCTTTAGCTTTGTCTTCGCCGCCGAACCAGTCAGCCATCGGCAGCAGCGTCAGGGACAGCAGCAGCGTGGCGATACCGACCATCACGAAGCGATAGGACTGACAGGCCACGCGCTCTTTGGGATCGTTAGTGATCACGCCGCCCAGCGAGCAGTAGGGAATGTTGATCGCCGTATAGGTCAGAGAGAGCAGGAAGTAGGTGACAAAGGCATAGATAACTTTGCTGTTGTAGGTCCAGTCCGGGGTGGTAAACATCAGGATACTGAACAGCGCATAGGGGAAGGCGATCCATAACAGCCATGGACGAAAACGCCCATACTTACTGCGGGTACGATCGGCAATGGCGCCCATAATCGGGTCGGTAACGGCATCGATGACGCGCACGGAGAGCAGCAGTACGCCCACCAGCGCCGGGGCCAGGCCGAAAATATCTGTATAAAAATAGTTTACAAACAACATGATGGCGCCAAAGATGATATTGCATCCGGCATCCCCCATTCCATAGCCGATCTTTTCTTTTACTGAAAGTTTATTGTTATCCATCGACGATTCTCCGAGTTCGGTATGGAGAGAATTATTCGCTGCCGAAGCAAAATTTGCGTTGCAGTATAACGTCGGTGATATGGATAAAATGGCTGTTGGCGGGAAAGTGTGAGGAAGGTAACAACCCTCTGCGTCCTGAGGGACGCAGAGGGGAAGAGCATTAATGCGCTTTTACGGCTTTGGCATTCTTTTCTTTAAACATATAGCCGACGCCGAGAATGATAATCCAGACCGGGATCAGGTAGACCGAAATCGCCATGCCCGGGGTCATCAGCATGATAACCAGTACCGCCGCCATAAAGATCAGGCAGACCCAGTTACCCAGCGGGTAGAGCAGGGCAGGGAAGCGCGTTTTCACGCCCTGCTGCTGTTTCGCACGACGGAACTTCATGTGCGCCAGGCTGATCATCGCCCAGTTGATCACCAGAGCGGAGACCACCAGCGCCATCAGCAGACCGAAGGCCGATTCCGGTGCCAGGTAGTTGATCAGCACGCACAGCGCGGTAACGATGGCCGACACGATAATGGTGTTCACCGGCACGCCACGCTTATCCACGTTAAGCAGCGCTTTCGGGGCGTTACCCTGCTGGGCCAGGCCGAACAGCATGCGGCTGTTGCAGTAAACGCAGCTGTTATAGACCGACAGCGCCGCGGTCAGTACCACCACGTTCAGGGCGTTGGCCACGAAGGTATCGCCCAGCTCGTGGAAAATCAGGACAAACGGGCTGGTGTCAGCGGTAACGCGGGTCCACGGCAGCAGGGAGAGCAGCACGGCCAGCGAGCCCACATAGAAGATCAGGATACGGTAGATCACCTGGTTGGTGGCTTTCGGGATGCTCTGCTCCGGGTTGTCTGCTTCAGCGGCGGTGATACCCACCAGCTCCAGACCACCGAAGGAGAACATGATGATTGCCATCATCATAACCAGGCCGGTCATACCGTGCGGCAGGAAGCCGCCCTGATCCCAGAGGTTGCTCACGCTTGCCTGCGGGCCGCCGTTGCCGCTGAACAGCAGCCAGCCGCCGAACAGAATCATCGCCACAACCGCGATAACTTTAATAATGGCGAACCAGAACTCCATCTCACCGAATACTTTCACGTTAGTGAGGTTAATGGCGTTAATCACCACAAAGAAGACCGCTGCGGAGGCCCAGGTTGGGATCTCAGGCCACCAGAACTGGACGTATTTACCGACCGCGGTCAGTTCCGCCATCGCCACCAGCACATACAGCACCCAGTAGTTCCAGCCGGAGGCGAAACCGGCAAAGCTGCCCCAGTATTTATAGGCAAAATGGCTAAAGGAACCGGCGACCGGCTCTTCGACCACCATTTCACCCAGCTGACGCATAATAAGAAAGGCGATAAAACCGGCAATGGCGTAACCCAGAATAATACCCGGACCGGCAGACTGAATAACCGATGCGCTGCCCAGGAACAGGCCGGTACCGATAGCGCCACCGAGAGCGATAAGCTGAATATGGCGGTTTTTAAGGCCGCGCTTCAGCTGATCGCCATGCTGTTGACCATCCATTATGAAACCTCGTGTGTGGTTGTTATGTTCACGCTCTGGCGTGTGTAATTATGAAATTCCATTTCATGTATTTATTAGTTTACGGTTCAATTGGCTGAAAAAACCGGATGTGTCTTCCGTATTCGGAAGAATAGTGTTAAGCGACGGCGAATGCACCTGCTTTATGCGCGGAGAAAGCGAGTTCGAATAAAAAGAAAGCATTTGTAAATCGTCCCGTTTAAGTCCCTTTATCAACCTATAGAATAAAAATGCTCCATAAGTGGGCAGTTTTTCATGTTTTGCTCCGCTAAATCGGTTCAGATCGCACTTTTCACCGTTTCGATAAAGTTAAAACTGCCTCCTTAGGAGTAATCAATTCATTTGTGCAGAGTTACATTTTTGAAACGTTATTTCTGTAAGGTTGTTAAAATAAGCAGGGTTTACTGATTTCAATCAAAACCAATATGGACAGAAGGTGAATACTTTGTTACTTTAGCGATACGAATATGAAATTGGTAAGACCAATTGACTCCGGGCAAAAAGGCGTAAGACAGGGAATATGGCCTACAGCAAAATTCGCCAACCAAAATTATCCGATGTGATTGAGCAGCAGCTGGAGTTTTTGATCCTTGAGGGGACCCTGCGCCCCGGTGAAAAACTGCCACCTGAACGCGAACTGGCTAAACAGTTCGACGTTTCCCGTCCCTCGCTGCGTGAGGCGATTCAACGTCTCGAAGCCAAGGGCCTACTGCTTCGTCGCCAGGGTGGCGGAACCTTTGTGCAAAACAGCCTGTGGCAGAGCTTCAGCGACCCGTTAGTGGAGCTGCTCTCCGACCACCCAGAATCCCAGTTCGATCTGCTTGAGACCCGTCACGCGCTTGAAGGCATCGCGGCTTACTACGCGGCGCTGCGCAGCAACGATGAAGATCGTGAACGTATTCGCGAACTCCATCAGGCCATTGAACGGGCCCAGCAGTCCGGCGATCTCGACGCCGAGTCCGACGCCGTCGTCCAGTATCAAATTGCCGTCACAGAAGCAGCCCACAACGTGGTGCTCCTCCATCTGCTACGCTGCATGGAGCCAATGCTTGCCCAGAACGTTCGTCAAAATTTTGAATTGTTGTATGCCCGTCGGGAGATGCTCCCGCTGGTCAGCAACCATCGCACCCGAGTATTCGAGGCGATAATGGCCGGGGAGCCGGAGCAGGCGCGTGAAGCGTCGCACCGTCACCTGGCTTTCATTGAGGAAATCTTGCTGGACCGCAGCCGTGAACAGAGTCGTCGAGAACGTTCACTGCGCCGCATACAGCAACGAAAGGATTAAGCGCCAGTTTTTTTAGAGCGCGGCAACTAAACGCAGAACCTGTCTTATTGTGTTCTTGCCCAAGAATACAATGGGACAGGTTCCAGACAAATCAACGTATTAGATAGATAAGGAATACCCCCATGTCAGAACGTCTCCAAAATGACGTGGATCCGATCGAAACTCGCGACTGGCAACAGGCGATCGAATCGGTCATCCGTGAAGAAGGTGTTGAGCGTGCTCAGTATCTGATTGAACAGATGCTTTCTGAAGCCCGCAAAGGTGGCGTGAAAGTAGCTGCAGGTGCAGGGGCTAACAACTACGTAAACACGATTGCCGTCGAAGACGAACCGGAATACCCGGGCAATCTGGATCTGGAACGCCGCATCCGTTCTGCAATTCGCTGGAACGCCATCATGACCGTTCTGCGCGCGTCCAAAAAAGATCTGGAGCTGGGCGGCCACATGGCTTCCTTCCAGTCTTCTGCAACCGTTTATGAAGTGTGCTTCAACCACTTCTTCCGCGCGCGCACCGAGAAAGACGGCGGCGACCTGGTGTACTTCCAGGGCCACATCTCTCCGGGCGTGTACGCACGTGCGTTCCTGGAAGGTCGTCTGACTGAAGAGCAGATGAACAACTTCCGTCAGGAAGTTCACGGTAAAGGCCTGTCTTCTTACCCGCACCCGAAACTGATGCCAGAATTCTGGCAGTTCCCGACTGTGTCTATGGGTCTGGGTCCAATCGGTGCGATCTACCAGGCTAAGTTCCTGAAATATCTGGAACACCGTGGTCTAAAAGACACCTCCCAGCAGACCGTTTACGCCTTCCTGGGCGACGGCGAAATGGATGAGCCAGAATCTAAAGGTGCGATCACCATCGCGACCCGTGAGAAGCTGGACAACCTGTGCTTCATCATCAACTGTAACCTGCAGCGTCTGGATGGTCCGGTAACCGGTAACGGCAAGATCATCAACGAACTGGAAGGCATCTTCGCAGGTGCTGGCTGGAACGTGATTAAAGTCATGTGGGGCGGTCGTTGGGATGAGCTGCTGCGTAAAGACACCAGCGGTAAACTGCTCCAGCTGATGCAGGAAACCGTTGATGGCGACTACCAGACCTTCAAATCCAAAGACGGTGCCTACGTTCGTGAGCACTTCTTCGGTAAATATCCTGAGACCGCAGCCCTGGTTGCAGACTGGACTGACGATCAGATCTGGGCCCTGAACCGTGGTGGTCACGATCCGAAGAAAGTCTACGCTGCACTGAAAAAAGCGCAGGAAACCAAAGGCAAAGCAACTGTAATCCTGGCTCATACCGTTAAAGGTTATGGCATGGGTGACACTGCCGAAGGGAAAAACATCGCGCACCAGGTTAAGAAAATGAACATGGACGGCGTGCGTTATATCCGCGACCGTTTCAACGTTCCAGTGACCGACGAGCAGGTTGAAAACCTCTCTTACATCACCTTCCCGGAAGGTTCGGAAGAGCACACCTATCTGCACGCGCAGCGTCAGAAACTGAACGGCTACCTGCCGTCCCGTCAGGTGAACTTCACTGAGAAACTGGAACTGCCAGCGCTGGAAGACTTCTCTCAGCTGCTGGAAGAGCAGAACAAAGAGATCTCCACCACTATCGCCTTCGTGCGTGCCCTGAACGTGATGCTGAAGAACAAGTCGATCAAAGATCGTCTGGTTCCAATCATCGCTGACGAAGCGCGTACCTTCGGTATGGAAGGTCTGTTCCGTCAGATCGGTATCTACAGCCCGAACGGTCAGCAGTACACTCCGCAGGACCGCGAGCAGGTTGCATACTACAAAGAAGACGAGAAAGGTCAGATCCTGCAGGAAGGTATCAACGAACTGGGTGCAGGCGCATCCTGGCTGGCTGCTGCGACCTCTTACAGCACCAACAACCTGCCGATGATCCCGTTCTACATCTACTACTCCATGTTCGGTTTCCAGCGTATCGGTGACCTGTGCTGGCAGGCTGGCGACCAACAGGCTCGCGGCTTCCTGGTAGGTGGTACTTCTGGTCGTACGACCCTGAACGGTGAAGGTCTGCAGCACGAAGATGGCCACAGCCACATTCAGTCTCTGACTATCCCTAACTGTATCTCTTACGACCCGTCTTACGCGTACGAAGTGGCAGTCATCATGCATGACGGTCTGACCCGTATGTACGGTGAAGCGCAAGAGAACATTTACTACTACATCACCACCCTGAACGAAAACTACCACATGCCGGCCATGCCAGCAGGTGCCGAGGAAGGTATCCGTAAAGGTATCTACAAACTCGAAACCGTTGCAGGTAGCAAAGGTAAAGTTCAGCTGCTGGGCTCCGGCTCTATCCTGCGTCACGTCCGTGAAGCAGCACAGATCCTGGCGAACGACTACGGCGTCGGTTCTGACGTGTACAGCGTAACCTCCTTCACCGAACTGGCGCGTGATGGCCAGGATTGTGAGCGCTGGAACATGCTGCACCCACTGGAAACTCCGCGCGTTCCGTACATCGCTCAGGTGATGAACGACGCTCCAGCGGTCGCTTCAACTGACTATATGAAACTGTTCGCTGAGCAGGTTCGTACTTACGTTCCAGCTGATGATTATCGCGTTCTGGGTACTGACGGCTTCGGTCGTTCTGACAGCCGCGAAAACCTGCGTCACCACTTCGAAGTTGATGCTTCTTACGTGGTTGTAGCAGCACTGGGCGAACTGGCTAAACGTGGCGAAATCGATAAGAAAGTGGTTGCGGACGCAATTACCAAATTCAACATCGATGCAGAAAAAGTTAACCCGCGTCTGGCGTAAGAGGTAAAAGAATAATGGCTATCGAAATCAATGTACCGGACATCGGGGCTGATGAAGTTGAAATCACCGAGATCCTGGTCAAACCAGGCGACAAAGTTGAAGCTGAACAGTCGCTGATCACCGTAGAAGGCGACAAAGCCTCTATGGAAGTCCCGTCTCCTCAGGCTGGCATCGTTAAAGAGATCAAAGTCTCTGTTGGCGATAAAACCGAGACTGGCAAACTGATCATGATTTTCGATTCCGCCGACGGTGCAGCAGCTGCTGCACCTGCGCAGGAAGAGAAGAAAGAAGCCGCTCCGGCCGCCGCTGCTCCAGCAGCTGCCGCGGCAGCGAAAGAAGTGAACGTGCCTGACATCGGCGGTGACGAAGTTGAAGTTACCGAGATCCTGGTGAAAGTGGGCGATACCGTTGCCGCTGAGCAGTCCCTGATCACCGTAGAAGGCGACAAAGCCTCTATGGAAGTCCCGGCGCCGTTCGCAGGTACCGTTAAAGAGATCAAGATCAACACCGGTGACAAAGTGTCTACTGGCTCCCTGATCATGGTCTTCGAAGTAGCGGGCGCAGCGCCTGCTGCTGCTCCAGCTCAGGCAGCTGCTCCGGCGGCCGCTGCTGCCCCAGCTGCGGCTGGCGGTGCGAAAGACGTTAACGTACCGGACATCGGCGGTGACGAAGTTGAAGTGACCGAAGTGATGGTGAAAGTGGGCGACAAAGTTGCTGCTGAACAGTCACTGATCACCGTCGAAGGCGACAAAGCTTCTATGGAAGTTCCTGCGCCGTTCGCGGGTACCGTTAAAGAGATCAAAATCAGCACCGGCGACAAAGTGTCTACCGGCTCCCTGATCATGGTCTTCGAAGTGGAAGGCGCTGCGCCTGCTGCGGCTCCGGCTGCTGCTGCCGCTCCGGCACCTGCTGCTGCACCGGCTCAGGCTGCTAAACCTGCTGCGGCTCCTGCTGCGAAAGCAGAAGGCAAATCTGAGTTCGCTGAGAATGACGCTTACGTCCACGCGACTCCGCTGATTCGTCGCCTGGCGCGCGAATTCGGTGTGAACCTGGCGAAAGTGAAAGGCACCGGTCGTAAAGGCCGTATCCTGCGCGAAGACGTTCAGGCTTACGTGAAAGACGCGGTTAAGCGCGCTGAAGCGGCACCAGCTGCTGCCACCGGTGGCGGTATCCCGGGCATGCTGCCATGGCCGAAAGTCGACTTCAGCAAGTTCGGCGAAATCGAAGAAGTGGAACTGGGCCGTATCCAGAAGATCTCTGGTGCTAACCTGAGCCGTAACTGGGTGATGATCCCGCACGTTACGCACTTCGACAAAACTGATATCACCGATCTGGAAGCGTTCCGTAAACAGCAGAACGCCGAAGCTGAGAAGCGTAAACTGGACGTGAAATTCACCCCAGTGGTCTTCATCATGAAGGCGGTTGCCGCTGCCCTTGAGCAGATGCCACGCTTCAACAGCTCCCTGTCCGAAGACGGCCAGAAGCTGACGCTGAAGAAATACATCAACATCGGTGTTGCGGTTGATACGCCAAATGGTCTGGTTGTTCCGGTCTTCAAAGACGTGAACAAGAAGAGCATCACTGAGCTGTCCCGCGAACTGACCGTGATCTCCAAGAAAGCGCGTGACGGTAAGCTGACTGCTGGCGAAATGCAGGGCGGTTGCTTCACCATCTCCAGCATCGGCGGCCTGGGTACCACCCACTTCGCGCCGATTGTTAACGCGCCGGAAGTGGCGATCCTCGGTGTCTCCAAGTCTGCGATGGAGCCTGTGTGGAACGGTAAAGAGTTTACTCCGCGTCTGATGATGCCGATTTCTCTCTCCTTCGACCACCGCGTGATCGACGGTGCTGATGGTGCGCGCTTCATTACCATTATCAACAACACCCTGAGCGACATTCGCCGCCTGGTGATGTAATCGAAGAGCCGGCCTGACGGCCGGCTTTTTTCTGGTAATCTCATGCAGTGCGTGAGCTTATTGGCGAAAGCAAAAATTCGTGAGCCGTTTGTTGTTTCAAAATTGTTAACAATTTTGTAAAATGCGAGCGGATAGAACGACCCGGTGGACGACGGGTATAAATTAAGAGGTCATGATGAGCACAGAAATCAAAACTCAGGTCGTAGTACTTGGGGCAGGCCCGGCAGGTTATTCCGCAGCATTCCGTGCCGCGGATTTAGGTCTGGAAACCGTCATCGTAGAACGTTACAGCACCCTCGGTGGTGTTTGTCTGAACGTCGGCTGTATCCCTTCTAAAGCGCTGCTGCACGTAGCCAAAGTTATCGAAGAGGCCAAAGCGCTGGCTGAACACGGTATCGTCTTCGGCGAGCCGAAAACCGATATCGACAAGATTCGTACCTGGAAAGAGAAAGTTATCACTCAGCTGACCGGTGGTCTGGCCGGTATGGCCAAAGGCCGTAAAGTGAAAGTGGTAAACGGTCTGGGTAAATTTACCGGGGCAAACACCCTGGAAGTGGAAGGCGAAAACGGCAAAACCGTGATCAACTTCGACAACGCAATCATCGCGGCGGGTTCCCGTCCGATCGAACTGCCGTTCATTCCACATGAAGATCCACGCGTGTGGGACTCCACCGATGCGCTGGAGCTGAAAACCGTTCCTGAACGCCTGCTGGTTATGGGTGGCGGTATCATCGGTCTGGAAATGGGCACCGTATACCATGCGCTGGGTTCACAGATTGACGTGGTTGAAATGTTCGACCAGGTTATCCCGGCTGCTGACAAAGACATCGTTAAAGTCTTCACCAAACGCATCAGCAAGAAGTTCAACCTGATGCTGGAAACCAAAGTGACTGCCGTTGAAGCGAAAGAAGACGGTATTTACGTTTCCATGGAAGGCAAAAAAGCCCCTGCAGAAGCGCAGCGTTACGACGCCGTGCTGGTAGCCATCGGCCGTGTGCCGAACGGTAAAAACCTCAATGCAGGCGCAGCGGGCGTGGAAGTTGACGACCGTGGCTTCATCCGCGTTGACAAGCAGCTGCGCACCAACGTGCCGCACATCTTTGCTATCGGCGACATCGTCGGTCAGCCAATGCTGGCACACAAAGGTGTTCACGAAGGCCACGTAGCCGCAGAAGTTATCGCCGGCATGAAGCACTACTTCGACCCGAAAGTGATCCCATCCATCGCGTACACCGAGCCAGAAGTTGCCTGGGTTGGTCTGACTGAGAAAGAAGCGAAAGAGAAAGGCATCAGCTACGAAACCGCCACCTTCCCGTGGGCTGCTTCTGGCCGTGCTATCGCTTCCGACTGCGCAGACGGTATGACCAAACTGATCTTCGACAAAGAGACTCACCGTGTGATCGGTGGTGCGATTGTCGGCACCAACGGCGGCGAGCTGCTGGGTGAGATCGGTCTGGCGATCGAAATGGGTTGTGACGCTGAAGACATCGCGCTGACCATCCACGCTCACCCGACTCTGCACGAGTCTGTTGGCCTGGCGGCAGAAGTGTTCGAAGGTAGCATCACCGACCTGCCAAACGCGAAAGCGAAGAAGAAGTAATTTTCTTCCGGCATGAAAAAAGCGGCTCCTGAGCCGCTTTTTTTTATCCTGCAAAAACCTACTGCGCGACAAGTTGCCAGCGATCGTCCGGGTTAAAGGACGGCATCGCTTTCGCGTCCTCCGCTGACTTCTCGCCCAGATTGGCCTGCCAGACCCGATCGTCGCCGTTAATCATAAAGCTCATCACCCCGGTCTCGCCGTAGATCACCGGCCAGGCGATCATCGCAAAGCCTGATTTATTGTCCGGCAGGATGCGGAAATGGTAGCCGTGATACCCCTGACCTGGCTCTTTCGGGCTGAAGGCCGGGCCGAGCGGGCTGGGCGTTTCACCGGGTTTCACCGGCCAGTAGAGTCCATCTTTTTTACCCTCGCTGCTGACAATTTTCTGCGCATACTGGGTTGTGAGGGCGTAATAGCTCTCCTGTGCATCCACGTAGGCGTGCAGCGCCTCGATGGCAGCCAGCTCATTGCGGCCCACTTCGCGGTTGAGGATCTCCTCTTTGGCTTCCTGCATATCGAACTGCCAGCCCTCGGCGCGTTTCACCACCGGAATTGGCAACTGCCAGTGGTACTCGCCCACGGTGAGCCAGGCCATATCGCCGTCGATCACCGTGTTATGGTTCACCTGCCAGTCGCGCTTGAAGCGATCCACCGCTTCTGGATCAACGCCGTCGGAGGGTAAAAAGGTGCGCCAGTCCTCACCGAGCAGGTTGCCCAGTTCCTTGTCGTTCTGCTCGTTGATGGCTTTCGCCAGCGCATCGGTCGCCTGTTCGGGCGTGCTGAAATGCTGTTGGGCAAAGACACCGGTCGATACCATGAACAACATCATTCCGCTGAGTAATTTACTTTTCATTGTCGTCTCCCTTAACGATGACGTAATTCACGGTGTTCACCGCCGCCCCGGCGTTCAGACATCTGGGCTCGGCCGCCGCTGCGCTGTTCGAGGTTGCGGGTCGACTGCTGACGGCTTTGCATCCCACGCTGCTGCTGCGCCTGCCAGTTGGCCGAGCGGCTGTCGTTGCCGCTGAGGGCGTTGGCCCGCTGGTGCGTCTGCGTGGATCGCTGCCGGGTCTGCTCGGTACGCTGCTGCGGCTGTGCCTTGCGGGTGGTCTCCTGACGTGCCGCCGTACGCTGGGTATCGCGCTGGGTATTGTTTGCCTTTTTTGTCGTTTGCGGGCGATCGTTGTCGTATCCCCGGTAGTTATTGCGTTGGGAGATTTGATTCAGCTGCTGGTTTGCCGCCTGACGCTGCCCGTCACGGGTGACCGGACGCGCGGTCTGGGAGAGGTTTTTGCCCGTTGAGCGCTCCATCTGGCTCATTGCTGCCTGGCGCTGAGCGTCGCGGTTGACGGTCCCTTGTGGTGTCGTGAGGCTGGCGTTAGCGGTCCGGCGCACTGCGGTGTTGTTCTGCGGATAGCGGTTATTCAACTGGCTGGTGGCGTAGGGTACGCCGCCGCGATAGGCCGGATTATGCTGCCAGCCGCGGTTGGCATCGGTCAGACGCTCACCGCTGATCTTATTGAAGTTGTCCACGTTGATATTGATGTTGTTATCGCCGTTACGTGAATATCCGCCGTGATGATCCCCGTCATGATGGTCATGATCCCAGTCGTCATCGTCATCCCAGTCGATATTGCTGAAGATGGCGTAAGTCGTGGCGACCCCGAGGCTGAAGCCCAGCCCTTTGACCAGGCTGTCGGTGAACTGCTCCCCCGGAGGCGGTGGCAAATAGACCGGCGGATAGCTGGTATTAGGCCAGGTACCGTAAACCGTGCTGGGGTTGTAGGTCGGGACATACACCACCTGCGGATCCGCGGATTCAATCTTGATCACCGTCGGGGCAGGAGTTGATGTCGACGTTGAGGTTGAGGTTGAAGTTGAGGTCGAAGTAGAGGCTTTTGGCGGTTCGGTTTTCGCCACCGTGGTCACCGTCTGTTGCGGCGTGGACTGCAGCGCGCCGGTCTGTTGCGCCAGCAGACGTAAGCGCTGAACGGAGTCCATCACATCCTTCGGCTGGGCAAGAAACGCGTCGCCCAGATTCTGCACCCACGGCGGGTTTTCCCCCATCAGCGACATCAGCTGTGGGAAGGCGACCAGCGATTTGACGCTCGGATCCCAGGGCTGCCCCGCCACGGCCTGAACCGCCGCATCCCCCTGCATCTTCGGATTGTCCCGCGACCACTGGGCTGCCTGGATCACGTTCGCCGGATAGGTGGCGGCCATCAAAACCTGCGACAGCAGTGCGTCCGGATAGAGGGCCACCGGGGCGACCCACTGATCGATTTGCGCTGCGGTGTAGGCCACCGGCACCTGAGGCGCTGCCGCCGGAGCGGTTTGCGCTGTCGGCGCGGGCTGCATGGCAGGTGTTGGTGGCTGAGTGATGGTATCCGTTGCGCGGCTATTAACGTACACAACGCCAGATGCGGCTAATAGCCCGGCGCTACATATGAGAGCAAGCAGATGAGGCTTAAGAGGCAACTTCATAATAAGACTCCGACGAGAGCGAGGCCGTAAGGCGTTTACGTTGCCGCGAGTATATGCACCCGGGTATTACTTTTTTTGACTTAAACTGGGAACTGTCCCGAATGGCCGGATAAAGAGTGTGAGCAATTATTACACAGATTATATCCGATTGTGCAAAAGCCGTTGGGGTATTCAAATGGCCGCTCTTGCGAGCGGCCAGTAGCTAGTTGCCGAGGTTAATCACAAACAGCACTGTGATGTCGGATATGCTCCAGCCACCGTGTAGTGCCGTCAGCAGTAAACCGATCACAACGATCAGCGTATAGAATCGCATCTCCATTGCGAGCGTTCCTTTGCAGGCTACGCGGGTTCATTCTTCACCGGGAAAGGCAGAACCAGGCAAATAAGTGTATTGCCGCGTAGGTTACTGAACTGCTCCCGGGCCCGGTGACTGGTTGCTACACCAGCGAAGCAGGCCGGGAGCAACAGTATTACAGTCGCTACAGGCTGAGAAGGATGGAAACGCAGTTACATCCTTTTTCATTCGATACTGGATGGCGGCTCGTAAAAGCTAAACAGGGGCTTGCAGATTTACTGCCTCAGGAGCATTATTTGTGTCGAGTGTATTGCCGCAAATCTGCCAACCCGGTGTGCTACCACCGCAAGGCAACAAAATAACCGCTTAAGGGCGGTTTTTTTGTGTCCAAAATTCTTCCCGCCTCGCCGCTATACCATGCTTAACGATTCAGCAAACAATTTAATGTTGCTTTTTTTGTAAACGGATTAACACTGTGTGAAAATCCTGCTATGCTGCCCGACGCGGTATCGGGCATTTACCCTACAAACTGCTGTCTCACAGGAGCGTGAAGAGAACGCCGGCCGCATATGACAATGAGAGCGAGGAGAACCGTCGTGCTAGAAGAATACCGTAAGCACGTAGCAGAACGTGCCGCCGAGGGGATTGTACCGAAACCCTTAGATGCTACCCAGATGGCTGGGCTCGTCGAGCTGCTGAAGAATCCGCCTAAAGGCGAAGAAGAATTCCTGTTAGATCTGTTGATCAACCGTGTACCGCCAGGCGTCGATGAAGCCGCCTACGTCAAAGCCGGTTTCCTTGCTGCGATTGCCAAAGGCGACGCAACCTCCCCACTGGTTACCCCTGAAAAAGCGATTGAACTGCTCGGCACCATGCAGGGTGGTTATAACATTCATCCGCTGATTGATGCGCTGGACAGCGACACGCTGGCACCGATTGCTGCCAAAGCCCTGTCCCATACGCTACTGATGTTCGATAACTTCTACGACGTAGAAGAGAAAGCGAAAGCGGGCAACAGCTACGCGAAGCAGGTCATGCAGTCCTGGGCTGATGCCGAATGGTTCCTGAGCCGGCCTGCGCTGGCGGAAAAAATGACCGTCACCGTCTTCAAAGTGACTGGCGAAACCAACACCGATGACCTCTCTCCGGCGCCGGATGCCTGGTCACGCCCGGATATCCCACTGCACGCCCTGGCGATGCTGAAAAACGCCCGTGAAGGCATTGAGCCGGATCAGCCGGGTGCCGTAGGCCCGATCAAACAGATCGAAGCGCTGCAGCAGAAAGGTTTCCCGCTGGCCTACGTTGGTGACGTGGTCGGTACCGGTTCTTCCCGTAAATCCGCGACCAACTCCGTGCTGTGGTTTATGGGCGATGATATCCCTCACGTGCCGAACAAGCGCGGCGGTGGTCTGTGCCTCGGTGGCAAAATTGCGCCTATCTTCTTCAACACCATGGAAGATGCTGGCGCACTGCCAATCGAAGTGGACGTGAATAACCTGAACATGGGCGACGTGATTGACGTTTACCCGTTCAAAGGCGAAGTGCGTAACCACGAAACCAACGAACTGCTGGCCAGCTTCGAGCTGAAAACCGACGTGCTGATCGACGAAGTGCGTGCCGGTGGCCGTATCCCGCTGATCATCGGCCGTGGCCTGACCACCAAAGCGCGTGAAGCGCTGGGTCTGCCGCACAGCGACGTATTCCGTCAGGCGAAAGACGTGGCCGAAAGCAACCGTGGTTACTCTCTGGCGCAGAAAATGGTTGGCCGCGCCTGCGGCGTAGCCGGTATCCGTCCGGGTGCCTACTGCGAGCCGAAGATGACCTCCGTGGGCTCTCAGGACACCACCGGTCCAATGACCCGTGACGAACTGAAAGACCTGGCGTGCCTGGGCTTCTCGTCTGACCTGGTGATGCAGTCCTTCTGCCATACCGCGGCCTATCCAAAGCCGGTTGACGTGACTACCCACCACACGCTGCCGGACTTCATCATGAACCGCGGCGGTGTCTCCCTGCGTCCGGGTGATGGCGTTATCCACTCCTGGCTGAACCGCATGCTGCTCCCGGATACAGTGGGTACCGGTGGTGACTCCCACACCCGTTTCCCGATTGGGATCTCCTTCCCGGCGGGCTCCGGCCTGGTGGCCTTTGCCGCTGCGACGGGCGTAATGCCGCTGGACATGCCGGAATCCGTGCTGGTGCGTTTCAAAGGCAAAATGCAGCCGGGCATCACCCTGCGTGACCTGGTGCATGCGATCCCGCTGTACGCGATCAAACAGGGTCTGCTGACCGTTGAGAAGAAAGGTAAGAAGAACATCTTCTCTGGCCGCATTCTCGAGATCGAAGGTCTGCCGGATCTGAAAGTGGAGCAGGCGTTCGAACTGACCGATGCCTCCGCTGAGCGTTCCGCTGCGGGCTGTACCATCAAGCTGAACCAGGCGCCGATCGAAGAGTATCTGACCTCCAACATCGTGCTGCTGAAGTGGATGATTGCTGAAGGCTACGGCGACCGTCGTACCCTGGAGCGTCGTATTCAGGGCATGGAGAAATGGCTGGCGGATCCACAGCTGCTGGAAGCCGATGCTGACGCAGAATACGCGGCAGTGATCGACATCGATCTGGCCGACATCAAAGAGCCAATCCTGTGTGCGCCGAACGATCCGGACGACGCGCGCCTGCTCTCTGACGTGCAGGGCGACAAGATTGACGAAGTGTTCATCGGCTCCTGCATGACCAACATCGGTCACTTCCGTGCTGCCGGTAAGCTGCTGGATACCCACAAAGGCCAGCTGCCGACCCGTCTGTGGGTGGCACCGCCAACCCGTATGGACGCGGCACAGCTGACCGAAGAGGGTTACTACAGCGTGTTCGGTAAGAGCGGGGCGCGTATCGAAATCCCTGGCTGTTCCCTGTGTATGGGTAACCAGGCGCGCGTGGCTGACGGTGCGACGGTGGTCTCCACCTCAACCCGTAACTTCCCGAACCGTTTAGGTACCGGGGCAAACGTCTACCTGGCCTCTGCGGAGCTGGCGGCGGTTGCGGCGCTGATTGGCAAACTGCCAACGCCGGAGGAGTATCAGACCTTCGTGGCGCAGGTAGATAAGACGGCGGTAGATACCTATCGCTATCTGAACTTCGACCAGCTGTCTCAGTACACCGAGAAGGCTGACGGGGTTATCTTCCAGACGGCAGTGTAAAACCCAACCCCTCACCCCCAGCCCCTCTCCCCAAAGGGGCGAGGGGGGGACCAGTTCCCTCTCCCCTTTGGGGAGAGGGTTAGGGTGAGGGGCTTTTTTTATTTTCATTCCTTCCACGCGTTCCGCTTTTTTTCTTCCTCGCTGCTGCGATAATTACTGCAAGGGCTTTGCAGAGGAAAATACTATGGATTACGAATTTCTGCGTGATATCACCGGGGTGGTGAAAGTGCGTATGTCGATGGGCCACGAAGTGGTCGGTCACTGGTTCAATGAGGAAGTGAAAGAGAACCTGAGCCTGCTCGATGAAGTGGAGCAGGCTGCGCGCACGGTAAAAGGCAGTGAACGATCCTGGCAACGCACCGGGCATGAATACACATTGTGGATGGATGGCGAAGAGGTGATGGTGCGCGCCAACCAGCTGGAGTTTTCCGGTGACGAGATGGAAGAGGGGATGAACTACTACGATGAAGAGAGCCTGTCACTGTGTGGCGTGGAGGACTTCCTTCAGGTGGTGGCGGCCTATCGCGATTTCATGAAGCAGAAGTAATATCCGGAGCGTCCCTGCTCCGTACGCATCTTATACGGCCGGAATGTTGCGGCCGTAGTAAATTTCGCGCATCTCTTTCCACAGCAGGTCAGTAATGACCTTGCGCTCATCTTCGCTTAAATCTTCCGGCCGGGTATGGAACATGTAGTGCTTCAGGTCGAACTCCTTCAGCAGCATCTTGGTATGGAAGATATTTTCCTGATAGACGTTTACATCCACCATGTCATACAGCGATTTCATATCGTCGGACATGAAGTTCTGAATCGAGTTAATTTCATGATCGATAAAGTGCTTCATGCCGTTGATATCACGGGTGAAACCACGCACGCGGTAATCGATAGTCACGATATCGGACTCGAGTTGATGAATTAAGTAATTCAGCGCGTTGAGGGGCGAAATCACACCGCAGGTCGATACTTCAATATCGGCACGGAAGGTACACAGCCCGCCTTCCGGATGACTCTCCGGGTAGGTGTGCACGCAGATATGGCTCTTATCGAGATGGGCTACCACCGCGTCCGGCAGCGGGCCGGGGCGCTCGGTGTGGTCGATAAGGGTGGGGTCAACCGGCTCCTCGCTGACCAGAATGGTGACGCTGGCGCCCTGGGGTTCATAATCCTGACGGGCAATGTTCAGGATATTGGCGCCGATAATGGAGCAGGTTTCTGACAGGATCTCGGTCAGTCGGTTGGCGTTATAGAGTTCATCGATATAGGCGATATAACCATCGCGCTCTTCCGCCGTTTTGACATAGCAGATATCGTAAATACAAAAACTCAGGCTTTTGGTCAGGTTGTTAAAGCCATGCAGTTTCAGCTTTTTCAATTCATTCACCCCCCTCAGAGCATCCTGCAAATATTGCGGTAAGGCAAAGGCTGCGGTATGGACGGCCGGATTGTAATAACGACAGGTTAAGTTTGCGTGCTGGAAGCGCGCCTGAATGATGCCGGTAGAGAGATGGCGCAGAGCTTCGTTATCCGTCGCCCAGGCAAAGGTCATCACGCCGCCGTAGTAGGTCGGGATCGCCGCCTGGTAGAAGCTCACATCGGTAAAGTAATGGCTCAGCTTACGGTGGCTGTCGATAGCCTCATCTTGCTGCAGGAAGCAGACGCCGTTCTGGGCGACAAAGACCCCGCCAGGGTTCAGGCAGCGTTTGCAGCCTTCATAGAACGCCGAGGTAAACAGACTTTCACCCGGCCCAATCGGATCGGTGCAATCGGAGATGATCACATCAAAGGTCTGCGTCGTCTGGTTAACAAAATTGACGCCGTCGTCGATCACCAACGTGAAACGCGGATCGTCGTAGCTTCCGGCATTGTGATTAGGCAGATACTGGCGGCAGAAGGAGACCACGCCAGCGTCGATCTCTACCATGGTGATGCTTTCAATGCTTTTGTGGCGGGAGACTTCGCGCAGCATGGCGCCGTCGCCGCCGCCGATGATCAGCACATGTTTCGCATTGCCGTGGGCCAGCAGCGGAACGTGGGTCATCATCTCATGATAAATGAATTCATCACGCTCGGTGGTTTGCACCACGCCATCCAGCGCCATCACCCGGCCAAAAGCCGCGTTTTCGAAAATGATCAGATCCTGATGATCGGTTTTCTCATGATAGAGCACGTTATCAATGGCAAAGTACTGTCCAAACTGGTCATGCAGCGTTTCATGCCACATTTTCTTTTCGGCCATGGGATGATACCTCCTTTGTTAACACCCGGTTAAAACGGGCGAAACATCATAGCTAACAATGACCGTGGTTGCACGGCCATCTGTTCAGCAATCGGGCATCGGGAGGGGAGTTACTTAACGTAGGCAAGCAGGCTCAGCGAATCGCGAGCCAGGGCTTTACATTTTTTTGCCGTGGGAATGCCGATGCCGCTGAGATCGCGGTAGCTGTCTTCACCGAGGGTTTTCATATCGAAACTGTCGTAGTTGCTCAGGTCCCACTGGTTCTGTTGAGCAAAGAAGACCAGCGCGCGACGAATCTGACCGTTAGGTAAATTCTGGTAGCCACAGTCGTTTTTCAGGAATACAAACACCGCCGTTAAATCCGCCATATCTTCGGCTTCATTTTCACTCAGCGCATAGCTGTTTGCGCAACTCATCATCAGGGTGCTGAACAGGATTGTTCGGAAAAACGTCTTCATTGCTTCTACCAATACGTCACGGAAATTCAACGTTAGCACACTTCCCGCCGGTGCGACGATCTTTATTATTTCCGCTTTTCTTGACCTTCCGGCAAGGGGAGGGTTTATGCTCATGACATCGACTGCTGCGAATAAGGAGATGAACATGCAACGCCGTGATTTTTTAAAATATTCTGCCGCACTGGGTGTCGCCAGTGCGCTACCGCTGTGGAGCCGTGCCGCTTTTGCGGCCGAGCGTCCCGTGCTGCCAATCCCCGGTTTACTCACCCCCGATGCGCGTAATCAGGTGAATCTGGTGGTACAGGCGGGCAAAACCACCTTTGGGCCACACAACGCCACCACCTGGGGCTACAACGGCAATCTGCTGGGCCCGGCCCTGCAGCTGCGCAAGGGAAAAGCGCTGACCGTTAACATCCACAACACCCTTAATGAAGAGACCACCGTCCACTGGCACGGTCTGGAAGTACCGGGCGAAGTAGATGGCGGCCCGCACGGCATCATTAAACCCGGCGGCCAGCGGACGGTGACCTTTACCCCGGAACAGCGGGCGGCAACCTGCTGGTTCCATCCTCATCAGCACGGTAAAACCGGGCATCAGGTGGCGATGGGGCTCGCCGGACTGGTACTGATTGAGGATGACGAAAGCCGTCTGCTGCGCCTGCCGAAGCAGTGGGGCATCGACGATGTGCCGGTGATCGTGCAGGACAAAAAATTCACCCCTGAGGGGCAAATTGACTATCAGCTGGATGTGATGAGCGCTGCGGTGGGCTGGTTTGGCGACACGCTGCTGACCAACGGCGCGCTTTACCCACAGCATAATGCCCCGAAAGGCTGGCTGCGCCTGCGTCTGCTCAACGGCTGTAATGCCCGCTCGCTTAACTTCGCCGCCAGCGATAAACGCCCGCTGTACGTGGTCGCCAGCGACGGAGGGCTGCTGGCGGAGCCGGTGAAGGTGACCGAGCTGCCGATGCTGATGGGCGAGCGTTTTGAGGTGCTGGTGGATATCAGCGACGGCAAGGCGTTTGACCTGGTGACTTTGCCGGTGGGCCAGATGGGGATGGCGGTGGCGCCGTTCGATAAGCCGCAGCCGGTGCTGCGCATTCAGCCGCTGCTGGTGACGGCTTCCGGCGAGCTGCCGGATACGCTGACCACCATGCCGGCTCTGCCGTCGCTGGAAGGGCTGACCCAGCGGAAGCTACAGCTGTCGATGGATCCGATGCTCGACATGATGGGCATGCAGGCTTTAATGAAGAAGTACGGTCATCAGGCCATGGCGGGTATGAATCACGGCCAGATGGATCACGGCAAAATGGGCGGGATGGATCACAGCATGCATGGGTTCGATTTCCGTAACGGCAACCGGATCAACGGTAAAGCCTTCGATATGCACACGCCGCAGTTCGCCGCAGCTAAAGGGCAGTATGAGCGTTGGGTGATTTCCGGGGAAGGGGACATGATGCTGCACCCGTTCCATATTCACGGCACCCAGTTCCGCATCCTGACAGAAAACGGCAAAGCGCCAGCGGTGCATCGCGCGGGCTGGAAGGATACGGTACGCGTTGAGGGCGGGGTAAGCGAGGTGTTAGTGAAGTTCGATCATGACGCGCCGAAAGAGTACGCCTATATGGCGCACTGCCATCTGCTGGAGCATGAAGATACGGGGATGATGCTCGGTTTTACAGTATAAAAAAAGCCCGGTGGCGCTACGCTTACCGGGCCTACGTGAGCACGGTGCGGCCTGATGCCCTCACCCTGGCCCTCTCCCACAGGGAGAGGGTACCAACACTAAAAACGGCAACTTTCGTTGCCGTTTTGCTTTTACTTCTCGTCAGGCAACGCATAGGCAACAATATAGTCGCCCATCTTCGTGCCAAACGAACCGTGACCACCCGCGGAGATCACCACAAACTGCTTACCATTGGCCTCATAGGTCATTGGCGTGGCTTGTCCACCCGCTGGCAGACGGCCCTGCCACAGTTTCTCACCGTTGCTCATGTTGTATGCGCGCAGGTAGTTATCGGCAGTCGCGCCAATAAACAGCACGTTACCGGCGGTGGAGATTGGGCCACCCAGCATCGGCATACCCATATTGAACGGCACTGGGATCGGCATCGGGAACGGCATGCTGTCCTGTGGCGTACCAATACGTTTTTTCCATACGACCTGATTGGTTTTCAGATCCAGCGCGGAGATATAACCCCAGGCAGGCTGTTTACACGGCAGGCCAAACGGAGAGAGGAACGGGTTCAGCGTCACGCCAAACGGCACGCCGTACTGCGGCTGAATACCGGACTCAGTACCCGTACCCTGCGCGTCTTTCGGCTGTTCCATCGGATTGCCCGGGCCGCGTGGGATCAGCTTAGAGACAAACGGCAGCGCCATCGGGTTGGCAATCGCCACCTGACGGTTCGGATCGACGGAGATGCCGCCCCATTCGAACATCCCCAGGTTACCCGGGAAGACCAGCGTGCCCTGCTCGGACGGTGGTGTGAAGATGCCCTCATAGCGCATCTGGTGGAACATCACGCGGCACACCAGCTGGTCAAACATAGTGGCGCCCCACATGTCTGCCCCGCTGAGATCTTTCTTCGGACGGAAGCTCAGATCCGAGAACGGCTGGGTTTTGGTGACGTAGTCGCCTTTCGCCGCGCCCTGCGGAACCGGTTTTTCCGGTGCCGGCACGACCAGCTGGCCATTACGACGATCCAGCACGAAGATATTACCGGTTTTCGCCGGGGCGTAGATCACCGGTACGGTCTGGCCGTTAACGGTGATATCAGCCAGCGTCGGCTGGGACGGCATATCCATATCCCACAGATCGTGGTGAACGGTCTGGTAGCTCCACGCCAGTTTACCGGTAGTGGCGTTCAGCGCCACGATGGAGCTGGCGTAACGCTCCTGCTCCGGCGTGCGGTTGCCACCCCAGATATCCGGCGTGGTCACGCCCATCGGCAGGTAGACCAGGTCCAGCTTCGCGTCATAGGCCGCAGGTGCCCAGGAGTTTGGTGAGTTGAAGGTGAAGGTGTGCTCATCCGACGGGATAGCGTTTGGATCTTTCGCACCCGGGTCAAAGGCCCACAGCAGTTTACCGGTATTGACGTCAAAACCACGGATCACACCGGAGGTTTCGCGGGTGGAGAAGTTATCCGTTACCGAACCGGCGATCACGATGGTTTTATCGGTGATGATCGGCGGTGAGGTCGGCTCATACAGACCCGGCGTTTGATCCGGCATGTTGGTCTGCAGATTCAGCACGCCTTTGTTGGCAAAGGTTTCGCACGGCTTGCCGGTCTCGGCGTTAAGCGCGAACAGACGACCATCGTTGACCGGCAGCATAATGCGGCGCGGACAGTCGGCAACCACCTCAGGGCTGGCGTTATCAGCGCGCGCTTCGTGGTAAGAGACGCCACGACAGGTCACGTGCTGGAAAGAGGGGGTAGAGTTGAGCTGCGGATCGAAGTGCCACTTCTCTTTACCGGTTGCCGCATCCAGCGCGAACAGACGCTGGTGTGCAGTGCACAGGTAGAGCATGTTGCCCACTTTGATCGGCGTGACTTCATTGGTCACTTCCCCGGAGTCATTCTCTCTTTTCAGGTCGCCGGTACGGAACACCCAGGCCTCTTTCAGTTTATGCACGTTATCGGCATTAATCTGCTTCAGCGGGGAGAAGCGTTGGCCCTCCTGATTACGACCGTAGGCAGGCCAGTCGGCATCGGCTACTTCGGAGATCGGTGCGGCAGGCGTGGCGTCGGCATTCAGGGTGCCTTTCACCTCCTGCGGATCGTTAAAGCCAGCCCAGGTCAGGATCCCGCCGCTGATCAGCAGCGCCACGACCAGCGCGGTGACCGCACCGCCGGAGCGCACGAACAGTCGACGCCAGACGAAGGGCAGGATCAGCCAGATACCGAAGAAGACCAGGATATCGCTGCGCGGGGTCAGGGCCCAGAAGTCGAAACCGACCTCCCAGACGCCCCAGATCATCGTGGCAAGCAGCAGGGCGGCATAAAGCCACAGTGCCGATTGTTTACTGCGCCATAACATCACGGCAACGCCCAGCATCACTACGCCAGCAATCGGGTAGTACCAGGAGCCGCCAATTGCTACCAGCCAGACGCCACCTATTAACAGGTAGAGCCCGCACAAGGCTGCGAACAGCGCTGTTAGCTTCACGAGTAACCGTGAATGTTGAACTTTTGTTTCCGCCATAAAAAGTACTCTTCAGGTTTGTTAATTTTTTGATAGCAATTAAGTATAGGACTTAACAAGTGTGATCGGAATCACAAATCTGGCTTTTATGAACAGATGCGCCAGGAGGATCTATTTGCTGGTATACTTCAGGGCTTATGTAGCGATGCCGGACGCGAAGCCATCGGCATTGAGAAATTCGTTATAAAAACATACGGTTAGTAAAATGAAACATACTGTTGAAGTGATGATCCCGGAAGCGGAGATCAAAGCGCGTATCGCCGAACTCGGTCGTCAGATCACCGAACACTATAAAGACAGCGGCAGCGAGATGGTGCTGGTGGGTCTGTTACGCGGTTCCTTCATGTTTATGGCCGATCTCTGCCGCGAAGTGCAGGTTTCCCATGAAGTCGATTTTATGACCGCCTCCAGCTATGGCAGCGGGATGTCGACCACTCGTGATGTGAAAATTCTCAAAGACCTGGATGAAGACATTCGCGGCAAAGATGTTCTGATTGTTGAAGACATCATCGACTCCGGCAACACCCTGTCGAAGGTGCGCGAAATTCTCAGCCTGCGTGGACCTAAATCGCTGGCGATCTGTACCCTGCTGGACAAACCTGAGCGCCGTGAAGTGCAGGTTCCCGTGGAGTATGTCGGTTTCTCGATTCCTGACGAATTCGTGGTGGGCTACGGTATTGACTACGCTCAGCGCTATCGCCATCTGCCGTATGTCGGCAAAGTGGTGCTGCTGGACGAGTAGATAGGTATTGCCCGGTGGCGCTACGCTTACCGGGCCTACGGATCGTGCTTTTGTAGGCCGGGTAAGGCGACGCCGCCACCCGGCTTTTTTTACGGGCTTATTTGTGATTATCGTGCTTCTGGGTCAGGTTAGAGACGCCCCGACGGTAACGCTGCTCCAGGGTTTCCCGGTTGGTGGCGGTCACTTCCAGATCGCGCAGCAGGCCATCGTGAATGCCGTACGCCCAGCCGTGGATCGTCACTTTCTGCCCGCGTTTCCAGGCCGACTGCATAATGGTGGAGTGGCCCAGGTTGTACACCTGCTCCATCACGTTCAGTTCACACAGGGTATCCAGGCGACGCTCCTGCGGCATTTGCCCCAGCAGTGAGCTATGTTTGAACCAGATATCACGAATGTGCAGCAGCCAGTTGTCGATCAGACCCAGCTCCGTGTTCTCGACCGCCGCCTGGACGCCGCCGCAGCCGTAGTGACCGCAAATAATGATGTGTTCCACTTCCAGCACGTCGACCGCATACTGCACCACGGACAGACAGTTCAGATCGGTGTGGATCACCAGGTTTGCGACGTTACGGTGAACAAAGAGTTCGCCCGGTTCGAGGCCAGTCAGACGTTCAGCGGGAACGCGGCTGTCGGAGCATCCAATCCACAGAAAGCGTGGTTTCTGCGCCTGTGACAGTTTCTCAAAAAATCCGGAATCTTCTTCCAGCAGCATCTTTGACCATAGTGCGTTATTGCTGATGAGTGTATCTATGTCATTCATGGAGATAAACGGCCTGTAACCGGGTTAATGCGTTGCGCTAATATAGGGCAACTCGATTTCTTTTAAAACAACACTTCGCGTGTCAGCACTATAGGTAACTCTATTTCATGACCATTGCACTGGAGCTCGAGCAGCTTAAAAAAACCTATCCGGGTGGTGTCCAGGCACTGCGCGGCATAGATCTTAAAGTCGAAGCCGGTGATTTTTATGCGCTTCTGGGGCCCAACGGGGCAGGTAAGTCCACCACCATCGGCATTATCAGCTCGCTGGTGAATAAATCCTCCGGCCACGTAAAGGTCTTCGGCTACGACCTGGAGAAGGACGTCGTGAACGCCAAGCGCCAGCTGGGGCTGGTGCCGCAGGAGTTCAACTTCAACCCGTTTGAGACCGTGCAGCAGATTGTGGTCAACCAGGCGGGCTATTACGGCGTGGAGCGCAAAGAGGCGGTTGAGCGCAGCGAAAAGTACCTCAAACAGCTCGATTTGTGGGAAAAACGCAACGAACGTGCGCGGATGCTGTCCGGCGGCATGAAGCGTCGCCTGATGATTGCCCGGGCGTTAATGCACGAGCCAAAACTGCTCATTCTGGATGAACCGACCGCCGGGGTGGATATCGAACTTCGCCGCTCAATGTGGGGCTTTTTGAAGGATTTAAACGACAAAGGCACCACCATCATTCTGACGACGCACTACCTTGAAGAGGCGGAGATGCTGTGCCGTAACATCGGCATTATTCAGCACGGTACGCTGGTAGAAAACACCTCGATGAAGAACCTGCTCTCCAAGCTGAAATCAGAAACCTTCATTCTCGATCTGGCGGCGAAAAGCGCGCTGCCTAAGCTGGAGGGGTATAACTATCGTCTGGTGGATACCTCTACGCTTGAAGTGGAAGTCCTGCGCGAGCAGGGGATCAACAGCGTCTTCAGCCAGCTGAGCCAGCAGGGGATTCAGGTATTAAGTATGCGTAACAAAGCCAACCGACTGGAAGAGCTGTTCGTCTCGCTGGTCCATGAGAAACAAGGAGATCGCGCATGATGCAGCTTTACTGGGTGGCGCTGAAAAGTATCTGGGCCAAAGAGATCAACCGCTTTATGCGCATCTGGATCCAGACCCTGGTGCCGCCGGTGATCACCATGACCCTCTACTTTATTATCTTCGGCAACCTGATTGGCTCGCGGATCGGTGAGATGCACGGCTTCACCTATATGCAGTTTATCGTGCCCGGCCTGATCATGATGGCAGTGATCACCAACGCCTACGCCAACGTGGCATCGTCGTTCTTCAGCGCCAAGTTCCAGCGCAACATTGAAGAGCTGCTGGTGGCCCCGGTGCCTACCCACGTGATCATCGCCGGCTACGTCGGCGGCGGGGTAGCGCGCGGCCTGTGCGTCGGCGTGCTGGTGACGGCGATTTCCCTGTTCTTTGTGCCGTTCCAGGTACACTCCTGGCTGTTTGTCGGCCTGACGCTGCTGCTGACGGCGGTGCTGTTCTCGCTGGCTGGCCTGCTGAATGCGGTATTCGCCAAAACCTTTGACGATATCAGCCTGATCCCGACCTTCGTCCTGACGCCGCTGACCTACCTCGGCGGGGTGTTCTACTCCCTGACGCTGCTGCCGCCGTTCTGGCAGGGGCTGTCACACCTGAACCCGATCGTCTATATGATCAGCGGCTTCCGCTTTGGCTTCCTCGGCATATCCGACGTGCCGCTGGTGACTACCGTCGGCGTGCTGGTGATCTTTATCGTGGCCTTCTATCTGCTGTGCTGGAACCTGATCCAGCGCGGACGCGGACTGCGCAGCTGATCCTCAGGCCCGGCGGCGTTCTGTTGCCGGGCCGGTTTATTGACCATCATCACCCCTTTACTTCCCCGACCCCGCTAGACTACCCCTTTCTGATGAGAGGTGACGATGCTGGGTTGGGTAATCACGTGCCATGATGAACATGCGCAGGAGATGGCGGAGAAGCTCGCCGTCCGCTTTGGGCCGCTGGTGCAGTGCAAGGTGGTCAATTTCTGGCGCGGATTAAGCGTCAATATGCTCAGCCGCATGCTGTGCGATGCCCAACATCATGTCGACAGCGGTGACGGGGTGATCTTCCTGACCGATATCTCCGGCGCGGCACCCTATCGCGCGGCGGCGCTGCTCAGCCACAAGCACGACAACTGCGAAGTCATCTCTGGGATTAGCTATCCATTGCTGGAGATGATGTATCCCCTACGGGAGTTGACCGACAGCATCGGCTTTCGCGACACCATCGTTGCCCGCGGTGCGCCAGAGGTCAGCAGCCTGTGGCATCAGCAGCAGAAAAACCCGCCCTTTGTCCTGCTCCATGGCCTGGAGAAATATTAAGCATTGGTATTACTGGCGCTTTTGTTACAATGGCGACAGTTTTTCGTACTGAATAAATCCCTATGCTCTCGCGTATTTTTTTCCTGCTTCTGCTGCTGGTCTCCGGCGGCGTGTCTGCCAGTCTGCTCAGTCAGCAAGGGCTCCCGTCCCGCTATATGCAAACCACCGAAGATGCCGCTATCTGGGCGCAGGTGGGTAATAAGGTCGTCACCGTCGGCAACGTACGCGCCGGGCAGATTATTGCGGTGGTGCCCACCGCGGCGGATTATTATGAGTTCCGCTTTGGCTTTGGCACCGGCTTTATCGACAAAGAGCATCTGGGCGAGGTGCAGGGAAAGCAGCGCGTGGAGGACAGCCTCGGCGATCTGAACAAGCCGCTCAGCAACCAGAATCTGATCACCTGGAAGGATACGCCGGTCTACAACGCCCCCAATGCCGGCAGCGCGCCGTTCGGCACCCTGGCGGACAACCTGCGTTATCCCATCCTCAGCAAGCTGAAGGATCGGCTTAATCAGACCTGGTACCAGATCCGCATCGCCAACCGCCTGGCATGGGTCAGCAGCCTGGATGCGCAGGAGGATAACGGCCTGCCGGTGCTGACCTATCACCATATCCTCCGCGATGAAGAGAACACCCGCTATCGCCATACCTCAACCACCACCAGCGTGCGTGCCTTCAATAACCAGATGGCCTGGCTGCGCGATCGGGGCTACACCACCCTGACCCTGTATCAGCTGGAAGGCTACGTGCGTAACAAGATGAACCTGCCGGCGCGCGCGGTGGCGATCACCTTTGACGACGGCCTGAAGTCGGTCAGCCGCTATGCCTGGCCGATCCTGAAGCAGTACGGTTTTCACGCCACGGCGTTCATTATTTCCTCGCGGATCAAAGCCCATCCGCTGAAATGGGATCCAAAAACGCTGCAGTTTATGAGCATTTCCGAGCTGCGGGAGATCCAGGACGTGTTTGACGTGCAGTCGCATACCCACTTCCTGCACAGAGTGGATGCCAATCGCCACCCGATCCTGCTGAGCCGCAGCTATCAGAACGTGTTAATGGATTTCAAACACTCCCGCCGCGCGCTGGCGCAGTTTAACCCGCACGTGCTCTATCTCTCATACCCGTTCGGCGGCTATAACGATATCGCGGTGAAAGCGGCTAACGACGCAGGGTTTCACCTGGCGGTGACCACGGTGAAGGGGAAGGTAAAACCGGGGGATAATCCATTCCTGCTGAAGCGCTTATACGTTCTCAGGACGGACTCGTTAGAGACGATGTCGCGGCTGATCAGTAATCAGCCGCAAGGATAACGATCAGGCGACCTGAACCGGAATCGCTTTCGCGAGACGTTTCATGTCGTTATCCCCTTCAAAATACGCCACTTTTGGCTGCCAGCGGCGCGCTTCTTCATCGGACATCATGACAAAGCTGGCGATGATGACGATGTCACCCACGCTGGCGCAGTGCGCTGCCGCACCGTTGACGGAGATAATTTTAGAACCACGTTCAGCCGCGATAGCGTAGGTTGAGAAACGGTTGCCGTTACTCACGTTCCAGATATCGATGGCTTCGTTTTCAAGAATACCCGCTGCGTCGAGAAAATCCTGATCTATCGCGCAGGAGCCTTCGTAATGCAGATCGGCCTGCGTGACCTTCACACGGTGAAGCTTACCTTGCAGCATTTTGCGAATCATGACGTTACCTTAACTCTTTGTCGTATCCCCTCCCGAAGAAGGGGCTGATGAAAACTAATCCGTTAGCATGGATATGCTCAGCGCTTACTGAGCCAGTTCAACTACTGTGTTATCAATCAGACGCGCCTGGCCAAGCCATGCGGCCACCAGGATCACCGCGCGTTTGCTGTCAGCGGAGAGCGCCAGCAGGGTGTCGGCATCGCGGATCTGCACATCGTCAGCCCGTAAGCCGCCATCGTTCAGCGCCTGTTCCGCCAGGGCCACGATCTCTTCGCTGCTCAGCTCTTTGTTTTTCAGCTGGGTCGCCATGGTGCTCATCACCTTGTACAGACCCGGGGCGATTTTACGCTGTTCGGCGGTGAGGTAGCCGTTACGCGAACTCAGGGCCAGGCCGTCTTTGGCCCGCACGATCGGCACGCCAACGATGTCGATGTCGTAGCCCATGTCGGCCACCATCTTGCGGATCAGCGCCAGCTGCTGGAAATCTTTCTCGCCGAAGCAGGCGATATCCGGCTGCACCAGGTTAAACAGCTTGCTGACGATGGTGGAGACGCCGCGGAAGTGACCCGGACGGCTGGCCCCTTCCAGCATGGTGGAGATACCCGGCACGTCGACAAAGGTGGCCTCTTCCGTGCCTTTCGGATAGATATCCGCCGGGGCAGGGGAGAAGACAAAATCCACCTTATGCTTTTTCAGCTTCTCGCAGTCTTCCTGCAGCGTGCGCGGGTAGCGCGCCAGGTCGTCGGCGCGGTCGAACTGCATCGGGTTAACGAAAATACTCACCACCACCACATCGGCGCGGGCTTTGGCTTCGTCCACCAGCTTCATGTGGCCGTCATGCAGGTTGCCCATGGTAGGCACCAGCGCGATACGTTTACCTTCCTGGCGCAAACGGCGAATGTGCTGGCGCAGCAGCGGCAGGGTTTCAATGATTAGCACAACAAGACTCCTTACTGGAAACTGTGTTCTTCACCCGGGTAAACACCCGATTCAACGTCGGCAATATACTGCCTGACCGCGCCGCGCATGTCGCCTGCGTCGCTAAGGAAATTCTTCGCAAATTTCGGGATATGCCCGCCGGTGATGCCAAAGGCATCGTGCATCACCAGGATCTGGCCGTCGGTAACGTTACCGGCACCAATGCCGATCACCGGAATGGTAAGCGCGTCGGTGATGCGTTTCGCCAGCGCAACCGGCACGCACTCCAGCACCAGCAGCTGGGCGCCCGCGGCTTCTAAAGCCAGCGCATCATCAAACAGCGTCTGGGCGGCGTCGCCGCGTCCCTGCACCTTATAGCCGCCAAAGATATTGACCGACTGCGGGGTTAATCCCAGATGGCCGCAGACCGGCACTGCGCGCTCGGTGAGCATGCGGACGGTCTCAACCAGCCAGGCACCGCCTTCCACTTTGACCATATTGGCCCCGGCGCGCATCACCGTGGCGGCATTCGCAAACGCCTGCTCCGGCGTGGCGTAAGCCATAAACGGCAGGTCGGCGAGCAGCAGGCAGGCGGGTGCTCCGCGACGCACCGCCCGGGTGTGGTAAGCAATATCCTCTACCGTCACCGGCAGCGTGGAGTCATGTCCCTGGACCGTCATCCCTAACGAGTCGCCAACCAGCATGACGTTAATGCCCTCTTCGGCAAAGAGTTTGGCGAAGCTGTAGTCATAGGCGGTAATGGTGGCGAAGCGCTGCTTGTCCTGTTTGCATTTCTGCAGGGTAGCGATGGTGGTTGGTTTCATACTGTTTCCTGATAGCCCAAAGCGAATCTTTGCGCATTCTAACAGTAACATTCGAGGGAACAATGATTTTAGGCAACCGATTAACCACAAATATTTTATGGTTAATCAATAAAATTTTGCTGTTACCAGCGGGCGGGTTTTTCGGCGTTCAGCTGCGTCAGCAGGGCGCTCAGGCTTTCGCCGTCGGGGAAGATCAGATCAGGGGCGATTTCGAACAGCGGCCAGAGCATAAAGCCGCGGCGCTTCATGTCGTAGTGCGGCACCGTCAGGCGTTCGGTGTTAATCACCGCATCACCAAACAGCATGATGTCCAGATCGAGGGTGCGCGGTCCCCAGCGCTCTTCTTTGCGCACGCGACCCTGCTGCAGCTCGATGCGCTGGGTGTTGTCCAGCAGCGCTTCGGCGCTGAGCGCTGTGTCGAGTGCGATGGCGGCATTCAGGTAGTCGGGCTGATCCTGGGGCCCCAGCGGAGGTGTGCGGTAAAACGAGGAGAGGGCGACAACGCGGGACTGCGGGATATCGCCCAGCGCCTGGACGGCAGCATTGACCTGCTCCAGCGGAGAGGCCAGATTGCTGCCAATGGCGATATACGCCAGCGTCATGCCGCGCCTTCGCGACGCGGAGCGCGCTTGCGTGGACGACGGTGACGACGACGCGGAGCCGGATCTTCATCGAGATCGCCCAGCATGTCTTTCTGCGCCGGTGGTGCCGAAACCTGGAACTCACCCCACCACTGCACCAGCAGCTGCAGCTCGCAGTTGTTTTCCGCTTCGGCACGCAGGGCCATCAGATCGTAAGCCGCGCGGAATTTAGGATGCTCCATTAACTTCCAGGCGCGTTTACCCTGACGACGGGACATCCGCAGCTGAAGCTGCCAGATATCACGCACCAGCGTGGTAATGCGTTTCGGGATCGCCAGCGAGCGGCAGGCTTCATCCAGCACGTCGTTGGCGGCCAGCGCGAAGGCATCGTAGTAAGCCAGACCGCTTTCCTGGGCAATCTTCTGCGCCGTTTCCAGCAGCGGATACCAGAACATCGCAGCAAACAGGAATGCCGGGTTAACACGCATGTCGTTCTGAATGCGGTTATCGGTATTCTTCAGCACCTGGTCGATGATGCGTTCCATCGCGCTGTCACCTTTTTCGGTGAAGTTACGCGTGATGGTCGGGAACAGGGGCTGGAACAGGCTGTATTCGCGCAGCAGCTGATAGGTGGCAAAACCGTGGCCCGCCTGAAGGAGCTTCAGCGCCTCTTCAAACAGACGCGCCGGGGGCACATCGTTGATCAGCGTGGCCAGGCGTGGGATCGGCTCGGCGGTCTCGGGGCTGATCTGCATATCCAGCTTGGCGGCAAAACGCACGGCACGCAGCATACGCACCGGATCTTCACGGTAGCGCGTTTCCGGATTGCCGATCAGACGGATCACCCCGGCTTTCAGGTCCGGTACCCCACCCACGAAATCGCGGACGGTAAAGTCAGCCACGCTGTAATAAAGGCTGTTGATGGTGAAATCGCGACGCTGGGCATCTTCTTCGATAGAGCCAAAGATGTTGTCACGCAGCAGCATGCCGTTCTGACCCTGTTGCGAGGTCGTCCGGTCTGATGGCGTGCCTTCGTGGTGACCACGGAAGGTTGCCACTTCAATGATCTCGGGCCCAAACATGACGTGGGCGAGACGGAAGCGACGACCGACCAGGCGGCAGTTGCGGAATAATTTACGCACCTGCTCAGGCGTGGCGCTGGTGGTCACGTCAAAATCTTTTGGCTTTTTGCCCAACAGTAAGTCACGCACCCCGCCACCAACGAGATACGCCTCATAGCCAGCTTTATTCAGACGATAAAGGACCTTCAGGGCGTTTTCACTGATATCTTTGCGGGAAATAGCATGCTGCTCGCGCGGAATAACCGACATCGTGTTTTGAACAATGACGTCATCCGCCATGCTCTCATCGCGGCTCAGCACCTTACGGCAAAAATTAGCGACTCGGGTAAAAATAGTACACCTCGGTAGTGTGTGTTTCAGAATTCAGGACAAAAAATAGCGGCTAATCATAGCTCAGCGAGACGCATTTGAGAATGCTGGATTTTCGGCACGCGGTTTAGCGACCACTGGGCCACCGCTTTTTCCAGTAATTCTTCGGTTCGCAGATCCTGCCACTCATGTGTTACATCCTGGTTTAGAAATTGTAAAGCATTGATAAGAACAGGGCGAGGATCGCCCGTCGGTAATGCGGGGGCATGATTCTGTTTCGAGAGTTTCATCCCTTTTTCATTCACCACCAGCGGCAAATGGATATAGTCCGGCACCGGCCAGCCAAACAGCCGGTAGAGCGAAATCTGTCGCACGGTCGGTTCGATAAGATCGGCCCCGCGGACAATTTCGTTTACCCCCTGGAAATGGTCATCCACCACCACCGCCAGATTGTAAGCAAACAGCCCGTCCCGGCGATGGATAATAAAATCTTCGTCCGCCAGCCGTGGATCGGCGTGGAGTTCGCCCTGGAGCTGGTCGGTAAAGCGGGTGACCGGATGCTGTTGCACTACGCGCACTGCCGCGTTTTGCGGGCCGTGATGCAGGGTGCGGCAATGGCCGTCATAGACGCCGCCGACGCTCTGAATGCGCGCGCGGGTGCAGGTGCAGTAGTAAGAGAGTCCCTGGGCATGCAGCCAGGCCAGGCGTTCGCGATAGGCATCGTGACGCTGAGACTGCCACAGGACGTCACCGTCCCAGTGCAGGCCGTAATGTTCCAGCTGACGCAGGATGGTCTCTGCTGCACCGGGAACTTCACGCGGGGGGTCAATATCTTCAATACGCACGCGCCAGATACCCTGGTGGGCACGGGCCTGCAGATAGCTGCCAAGCGCGGCAATGAGCGAGCCAAAATGCAGTTCGCCAGAGGGGGATGGCGCGAAGCGCCCAATATAGTCAGCAGGCATAATCACACAGCGCAGAAAGTAATCAGGCGGGAGAAGACTCCCGCCTGTGATAGCGTTTCGACAGGGTCGGAATTAACCGGCCATCTGTTTTTCGCGGATTTCTGCCAGCGTTTTGCAGTCGATGCACAGGTCGGCTGTTGGACGGGCTTCCAGACGACGAATGCCGATTTCGACACCGCAGGACTCGCAGAAGCCGAAATCTTCGTCTTCGACTTTTTTCAGCGTCTTCTCAATCTTCTTAATCAGTTTGCGTTCGCGGTCACGGTTACGCAGTTCGAGGCTGAACTCTTCTTCCTGGGCGGCACGGTCTACCGGATCCGGGAAGTTAGCTGCTTCGTCCTGCATATGAGTAACGGTGCGATCCACTTCATCCCTGAGTTGATTACGCCATGCTTCAAGAATTCGCTTGAAGTGCGACAGCTGGGCTTCGTTCATATACTCTTCGCCCGGCTTCTCTTGATACGGCTCCACCCCAGCGATGGCGAGAATACTCAGGGACGATGTTTTACGGTTTTGCCCTTCTTGCATGTTGCTTCTCCTTAACACGCACTATCGATCCCCGTGTTGGGGGAAAAATCAGGCCGCTATAAATAGCAGATGCTTTTCCGTATGGCAATTATCTAAACGTAACACTTGACAAGCCTGTGAGGAAAAGCGTATTTGCGCACACGACCAGAACACTTAATAAACAACGCTCAACCCCTTTTATAACGAGACGGGAAGAGCGGATCTCAGAGTCATATTATCGGCAGAAAGTTCCGCTTTATAAGCCAAAACCTCTACCCCCTGCTTTTGTGCCTCATTCAACAGTTGCGCGTACTTAAGGTCAATATGGCGGGCGGGTGAAAATCGTTCAATTGCGCTGTGCAATACCGCAAATAACAGCACCGCTCGCTTGCCCGCCGCCGCCATACTTATCAACTCCCGGAGATGCTTCTGCCCTCGCAGCGTCACCGCATCCGGAAAGTAGCCGTTATCCCTTTCAGCTAACGTCACTGATTTCACTTCAATATAGCACTCGGGTCGATCCTCTGCCTGCAACATAAAGTCGATTCTGCTGCTTTCAGCACCATATTTCACTTCGCTTTTTAAGGTGTTGTAGCCGCGCAGTTCAGGAATTAAATCCAGAGTAATCGCCTCTTTGACCAACTGGTTGGCCCGCAGCGTATTAACGCAAATAAAGTCTCCGTCGGCGGTCTGGGTTATTTCCCAGGTGTGGGGGTACTTGCGTTTGATATTTTCGGAGGTGGAGTACCAGACGGTATCGCCGGGCGTGGCGCAGCCGGTCATGGCGCCGGTATTGGGACAGTGCAGGGTCAGCATTTCGCCTTCAGGCGTCACCACGTCGGCCAGAAAACGCTTGTAGCGTTGCACCAGCGTGGCGGGTTGGAGGGCAGGGGTAAACTGCATACAGATTCCTTGTTATTCGGTAAGCCGCCAGCGCTGGAGCGGCGTGTAGCGCGTGCGCCCGCCGGTAAAACGGCTCTCGTAGAGGACAAATTCATTCACCGGAAACGCCCACTGAAAACCCGGCGGCGGAATGGCCACCGCGTGGCTGGCGTCGCGCAGCAGGGTGATATGCGGATGAAACGGCTGCGGGCTCTGGTAACAGCCGCTGCGCGCCGCCTGGGCCCGCAGCATATTGGCTAACTGCAATAATCCCCGGGGCGGCTGGCGCGTGCCGAGCCAGACGACGCGCGAACGCAGCCACTGACCGGCATCGTCCAGCGTCAGGGTAAACCCCGGCTGGCGGATGCGTCCGGCCATGGCCGCCAGCGCCTGACGTTTCTCCTCGCTGACATCGCCCAGAAACGCCAGCGTCAGATGCAGGTTTGCCCCGGCCACCGGACGGCCCGCTTCCGGGGCAAAGGAATCGGCGCGCCAGCGCACGATCTGGCGCTGGATCGGGGCCGGCATTTCAATGGCAAAAAACAGCCTTTTCGACTCAGACATACGGGGCACTCGGTAATGAATTGTGGCGATGCTACAATGTACGCCGTCTAAAGTTAACCCTCTGGAGCCATTCGTGTCCCTGTTGCCGGTCGCCGCTGTCCTTCCCGATCTTCTCCTCGCGTTACAACACGCCCCCCCAGGTTCTGCTTACTGCGCCTACCGGTGCGGGCAAGTCGACGTGGCTGCCGCTGCAGATCCTGGCCCAGGGGGAGATTAACGGCAAAATTATTCTGCTCGAACCGCGGCGGATCGCCGCCCGCAACGTGGCGCAGCGGCTGGCGGATCTGCTGGGGGAAAAACCGGGGGAGACGGTCGGCTACCGGATGCGGGCCGAGACCTGTGTGGGGGCCAATACCCGGCTGGAGGTGGTGACCGAGGGGATCCTCACCCGCATGTTACAGCAGGATCCCGAGCTGACCGGCGTCGGGCTGGTGATCCTCGATGAGTTCCACGAGCGCAGCCTGCAGGCGGATCTGGCCCTGGCGCTGCTGCTGGATGTCCAGCAGGGGCTGCGCGAGGATCTTAAGCTGCTGATCATGTCCGCGACCCTGGATAACGATCGGCTCCAGCGCCTGCTGCCTGACGCGCCCACTATCGTCTCGGAGGGGCGCACCTTTCCGGTTGAGCGGCGCTATCAGTCGCTCTCCACCCAGCTGCGTTTCGACGAAGCGGTAGCGGTCGCTACCGCCGAACTGCTGCGTCAGGAGTCAGGCTCGCTGCTGCTGTTTTTGCCGGGGGTGATCGAGATCCAGCGCGTGCAGGAGCAGCTCGCCCGTCGGGTGGCCGACGACGTGGTGCTCTGTCCCTTGTATGGCGCGCTGTCATTGACCGAGCAGCGTAAGGCGATCCTGCCCGCGCCAGCCGGACAGCGAAAAGTGGTGCTGGCGACCAATATCGCCGAAACCAGCCTGACCATCGAAGGCATTCGGCTGGTGGTGGATTCAGCCCAGGAGCGGGTGGCGAATTTCGATCCGCGCACCGGCCTGACCCGCCTGCTGACCCAGCGCGTCAGCCAGGCCTCGATGACCCAGCGCGCCGGGCGAGCCGGGCGACTGGAGCCGGGTATCTGCCTGCACCTGACGCCGTTTGAGCAGGCCGAACGCGCGGCGGCCCAGGGCACGCCGGAAATTTTGCAAAGCGATCTCAGTGGCCTGCTGATGGAGCTGCTGCAGTGGGGCTGTCGGGATCCTTCCCAGCTGAGCTGGCTGGATCTGCCGCCTGCGACTAATCTTGCTGCGGCCCGCCGTCTGTTAACCCAGCTTGGGGCGCTGGCGGGGGAACAACTCACCGCCTTTGGTCAGAAGATGGCGAAGCTCGGCAACGATCCGCGGCTGGCGGCGATGCTGGTCAGCGCGGTCGGCGAAGACGAAATTGCGACGGCGGCAAAACTGGCGGCTATCCTTGAACAGCCGCCGCGAGGCGGTAGCAGCGATCTGGCCCAGGCCTTCTCCCGCAATCAGCCGGAGTGGCAGCAGCGCGCCCGGCAGTTAAGTTCGCGCCTCAACAGCCGCGGCGGAGCGCCGGACAGCCATTGCATTCCTGCGCTGCTGGCAAAGGCGTTTCCCGACCGGATTGCCCGCCGCCGCGGGCTCGACGGGCGCTATCAGCTGGCGAACGGCATGGGGGCGATGCTGCAGAGCGACGACGCCATGACCCGCCACGAGTGGTTGATTGCTCCGCTGCTGTTGCAGGGCAGTCAGTCACCCGATGCCCGTATTTTGCAGGCCGTTGCCGTGGATATCGAGGCCCTGATCGCGGCCTCACCGGGCCTGGTGGAACAGTCTGACACCGTTGAGTGGGACGATACCCAGGGCACGCTGAAGGCCTTTCGCCGGGCACAGATTGGCCGGCTGACGGTGAACGTCAAACCGCTGGCGAAACCCTCGGAAGAGGAGCTGCACCAGGCGATGCTTAACGGCATTCGCGACAAAGGGCTCAACGTGCTGAACTGGACCCCGGAGGCGGAGCAGTACCGGATCCGCCTGCACTGTGCGGCGCAGTGGCTGCCGGAGTTTGACTGGCCGGCGGTGGATGAAGCCTCGCTGCTGGCGTCGCTCGAGACGTGGCTGCTGCCGCAAATGCAGGGCGTGCATTCGCTTCGCGCCCTGAAATCACTGGATGTTAAGGCGGCGTTACAGAACTTAACCGACTGGTCGTTACGTCAACGTCTGGATACTGAGCTTCCGGGGCATTACACTGTGCCGACCGGCAGCCGGATAGCCATTCGTTATCATGAGGATAATCCTCCGGCGCTGGCGGTACGGATGCAGGAGATGTTTGGCGAGGCGACCACGCCTGCCATTGCCCAGGGGCGTGTGCCGCTGGTGCTGGAGCTGTTGTCGCCGGCCCAGCGCCCGCTGCAGATCACCCGCGATCTGGGTGCCTTCTGGGCCGGAAGCTACCGCGAGGTGCAAAAAGAGATGAAGGGACGCTACCCCAAACATGTCTGGCCGGACGATCCGGCGAATACCGCGCCCACCCGGCGGACTAAAAAGTATTCGTGATGGTCATTGTAGGCCGGGTAAGCGTAGCGCCACCCGGCAATGGGGACCGAGCGGCCTGATGCCCTCACCCCGACCCTCTCCCACGGGGAGAGGGGGGAAAACGCGGTTTATTTTGAGAGATTTCTTCTTCCTCCATCAGGGGGGAAGAACTGAGAATCGGGCCTTTGCGCCTGATAGTTGCGGAGAGAGAGCATGGCGGGGAATGACCGCGAGCCAATAGGACGTAAAGGGAAACCAACGCGTCCGGCGAAAGAAAAGGCAGGCCGTCGTCGCCTCAGTGATGAGGAGTATGACGACGTTGATAATGAGTATGAGGATGAAGCGTCCGTGCCACGTAAAGGGAAAGGCAAAAAAGGAAAACCTCGCGGCAAGCGCGGCTGGTTCTGGCTGCTGCTGAAGCTGTTAATTGTTTTCATCGTCCTGCTGGCGATCTACGGCGTCTATCTGGATCAGAAGATCCGTAGCCGTATCGACGGTAAAGTCTGGCAGCTGCCAGCGGCGGTGTATGGCCGAATGGTCAACCTCGAGCCGGAGATGACCATCAGCAAGAATGAGATGGTCAAGCTGCTGGAGGCCACCCAGTACCGCCAGGTGACGAAGATGACCCGTCCCGGCGAGTTTACGGTGCAGGCGAAAAGCATCGAGATGATCCGCCGTCCGTTTGACTTCCCGGACAGCAAAGAGGGGCAGGTGCGCGCGCGTCTGACCTTCGACGGCGATCATATCGACACCATCGAGAACATGGATAACAACCGCCAGTTCGGTTTCTTCCGTCTCGATCCGCGACTGATCACCATGCTCTCCTCGCCAAACGGCGAGCAGCGTCTGTTCGTCGCGCGTAACGGTTTCCCGGATCTGCTGGTGGATACCCTGCTGGCGACCGAAGACCGTCACTTCTATGAGCACGATGGCGTCAGCCTGTACTCCATTGGCCGTGCGGTGCTGGCGAACCTGACAGCCGGACGGACGGTGCAGGGGGCAAGTACCCTGACCCAGCAGCTGGTGAAGAACCTGTTCCTCTCCAGCGAACGCTCCTACTGGCGTAAGGCCAACGAAGCGTACATGGCGGTGCTGATGGACGCCCGCTACAGCAAAGATCGCATTCTTGAGCTGTACATGAACGAGGTCTACCTCGGTCAGAGCGGTGACAATGAAATCCGCGGCTTCCCGCTGGCGAGCCTCTACTACTTTGGCCGTCCGGTGGAAGAGCTGAGCCTCGACCAGCAGGCGCTGCTGGTGGGCATGGTGAAAGGGGCGTCGATCTACAACCCGTGGCGTAACCCGAAACTGGCCCTGGAGCGTCGTAATCTGGTCCTGCGTCTGCTGCAACAGCAGCAGGTGATCGACCAGGAGCTGTACGACATGCTCAGCGCGCGTCCGTTAGGCGTCCAGCCGCGCGGCGGCGTGATCTCCCCGCAGCCTGCCTTTATGCAGATGGTGCGTCAGGAGCTGCAGACCAAACTGGGCGATAAAGTTAAAGATCTCTCCGGCGTGAAGATCTTCACCACCTTTGACTCCGTGGCGCAGGACGCCGCAGAGAAAGCGGCGGTGGAAGGCATTCCGGCGCTGAAAAAACAGCGTAAGCTGAGCGATCTTGAGACCGCGATGGTGGTGGTCGATCGCACCACCGGTGAAGTGCGGGCGATGGTCGGCGGGGCAGAGCCGCAGTTTGCGGGCTACAACCGCGCCATGCAGGCACGCCGTTCGATCGGTTCTCTGGCAAAACCAGCGACCTATCTCACCGCCCTGAGCCAGCCGAACCAGTATCGTCTGAACACCTGGATTGCCGATGCCCCGATCGCCCTGCGCCAGCCGAACGGCCAGGTGTGGTCGCCGCAGAACGACGACAAACAGTACAGCGGTCAGGTGATGCTGGTGGACGCGCTGACGCGTTCCATGAACGTGCCGACGGTCAACCTCGGGATGGCGCTGGGTCTGCCAGCGGTCACCGATACCTGGCTGAAGCTGGGCGTGCCGAAAGATCAGCTGCATCCGGTTCCGGCCATGCTGTTAGGTGCCCTGAACCTGACGCCAATTGAAGTGGCGCAGGCGTTCCAGACCATCGCCAGCGGCGGTAACCGCGCTCCGCTCTCTGCGCTGCGTTCGGTGATTGCTGAAGACGGCACGCCGCTGTACCAGAGCTTCCCGCAGGCGGAGCGTGCCGTTCCGGCGCAGGCTGCCTACATGACCCTGTGGACCATGCAGCAGGTGGTGCAGCGCGGAACCGGTCGCCAGCTTGGCGCGAAGTATCCGGGCCTGCATCTGGCGGGTAAAACCGGGACCACCAACAACAACGTCGATACCTGGTTTGCAGGCATCGACGGACGTGAAGTGGTGATCACCTGGGTAGGCCGCGATAACAACCAGCCGACGAAACTGTACGGTGCCAGCGGGGCGATGTCGATTTACCAGCGCTATCTGGCTAACCAGTCGCCGGTTCCATTAACCCTGACGCCACCGGAAGATATCGTGGATATGGGCGTGGATGAGTCGGGTACCTTCGTGTGTGGCGGCGGGATGCGTAGCGTTCCGGTCTGGACCACCAATCCGGACTCCCTGTGCCAGGCGCCAGCGCCGCAGCCGACGGGTAACCCGTTCGAGCAGTCATCTCCTCAGCAGCCGCAGCAACAACAGCAGCAGCCGCAGCAGCAGAATGAGAAGAAGGACAGTGACGGCGTCGCCGGCTGGATCAAGGATATGTTCGGCGGTAACTGATAAAAAGTCCCTCTCCTGCGGGAGAGGGGCTTTTCACCTCAATTCAACATCCCTCCAACAGTAAAAACCCCGTTTATTAACCCTTCATTTTCCGTTGTTTATTTCTTATACCCTCAATTCCTGTAGGGGCGCATATCACTTGCTATGCCGTGAATGTTTCGCATAATATGCTGCGGTCATAATAATAATTCTCGTTTACGTTATCATTCACGCTTTCATCAGAGACATACCAATGGCGCATTCAAAAACTGCTCAGCCAATGCAATCTTCGCTGCGTAAAATCGCAGTCGTTGTAGCCACAGCGGTTAGCGGCATGTCTGCTTACGCTCAGGCTGCTGACACCCCTAAAAAAGAAGAAACCATCACCGTAACCGCAGCGCCTGCTGCGCAGGAAAGTGCCTGGGGTCCTGCTGCGACCATTGCAGCACGCCAGTCCGCCACCGGGACCAAGACAGATACCTCCATTGAGAAGGTACCGCAGTCTATCTCCGTGGTGACCGCGGAAGAGATGGCGCTGCACCAGCCACGCTCGGTGAAAGAAGCACTGAGCTACACGCCAGGGGTGGCAGTAGGCACGCGCGGCGCGTCTAATACGTATGACTACCTGATTATTCGTGGTTTTGCTGCCGATGGCCAAAGCCAGAACAACTACCTTGACGGCATGAAGATGCAGGGCAACTTCTATAACGACGCGGTAATTGACCCTTATATGATCGAGCGCGCGGAAGTTATGCGCGGCCCGACCTCCGTTCTGTACGGCAAAAGCAGCCCGGGTGGCCTGCTGAACATGGTCAGCAAACGTCCGCTGACCGAACCGCTGAAAGAGATCCAGTTCAAGGTCGGGACGGACAGCCTGTTCCAGACCGGGTTTGACTTCAGCGATGCGCTGGATGATGACGGCGTTTACTCTTATCGCCTGACGGGCCTGGCGCGTTCCAACAACGCCCAGCAGGAGCGCGCGGAAGAGCAGCGTTATACCATTGCGCCGTCCTTCTCCTGGCGTCCGTCTGATAAAACCAACTTCACCTTCCTCTCCTATTTCCAGAACGAACCGGAGACCGGTTACTACGGCTGGCTGCCGAAAGAGGGCACGGTTGATCCGCTGCCAAACGGCGATCGTCTGTCGACCGACTTCAACGAAGGGGCGAAGAACAATACCTATTCCCGTAACCAGAAAATGGTCGGGTATAGCTTCGATCACGAGTTTAACGACACCTTCACCGTGCGTCAGAACCTGCGCTTTGCCGAGAACAAAACCTCGCAGAACAGCGTCTACGGTTACGGCGTCTGCTCCGATGCGGCGAACAGCGGAAACGCCCTGTGTAACGCGTTATCCCCTGCGGACAAAGGTCATTACCTGGCGCGTAAATACGTGGTTGACCATGAGAAGCTGCAAAACTTCACCGTGGATACCCAGCTGCAGAGCAAATTCGCTACCGGCGAAGTTGACCATATCCTGCTGACCGGCGTTGACTTTATGCGCATGCGTAACGACATCAACTCCTGGTTCGGCTATGACGGTTCCGTCCCGCTGCTGGATCTCTACAATCCGGTGTATAGCGATTTCGATTTCGGCTCACAAAACCCGGACAACTCCGGCCCGTATCAGATCCTGAACAAACAGCAGCAGACCGGTCTCTACGTCCAGGATCAGGCGCAGTGGGATAAAGTGCTGGTCACCCTGGGCGGTCGTTACGACTGGGCCGATCAGGACTCCATTAACCGCGTTGCGGGTACCACTGCATCACGTGATGACAATCAGTTCACCTGGCGTGGCGGGGTTAACTACCTGTTTGATAATGGCGTCACCCCTTACTTCAGCTACAGCGAATCCTTCGAGCCGTCTTCCCAGTCTGACGCACAAGGCAAGCCGTTTGCTCCGTCAAAAGGCAAGCAGTACGAAGTGGGCGTGAAGTATGTCCCGAGCGATCGTCCGATCGTCCTGACCGGTGCGCTGTATCAACTGACCAAAACCAACAACCTGATGGCCGATCCTGCGGGCTCGTTCTTCTCGGTTGAAGGCGGCGAGATCCGCGCCCGTGGTGTGGAAATCGAAGCTAAAGCGGCACTGTCTGCCAGCGTCAACGTGGTGGGGTCTTATACCTACACCGACGTAGAGTACACCACCGACACGACCTACAAAGGCAACACCCCGGCGCAGGTGCCGGAGCACATGGCCTCCCTCTGGGGTGACTACACCTTCTATGATGGCGCGCTCTCTGGCCTGACCCTGGGTACCGGCGGTCGCTTCTCCAGCTCCAGCTATGGCGATCCGGCGAACTCCTTCAAGGTGGGCAGCTATGCGGTGATGGATGCCCTGGTCCGTTACGATCTGGCGCGCGTTGGCATGGCGGGCTCGAACGTGGCGCTGCACGTCAACAACCTGCTGGATCGTGAATACGTCGCCAGCTGCTTCAACACCTATGGCTGCTTCTGGGGTGCAGAACGCCAGGTTGTTGCGACCGCGACCTTCCGCTTCTAATCGTTAAACTTGGGCACGTTTTTCGTGCCCTTTTCTTTACTTAAGTTGGCTAACATGCAGGAAAACAACCCGCAGTCCGATACCACCTTTGCGCTCGACGGCGTCTCCTTTCGCGTTCCCGGACGCACGCTGCTGCATCCACTTTCGCTGACCTTTCCCGCAGGCCAGGTGACCGGCCTGATCGGCCATAACGGCTCCGGCAAATCCACCTTACTGAAAATGCTTGGCCGCCATCAGCCACCGTCCGAGGGCGATATTCTGCTCGACGGCCAGCCGCTGGCGAGCTGGAACAGTAAAGCCTTTGCCCGCAAGGTGGCCTATCTGCCGCAGCAGCTGCCGCAGGCGGAGGGCATGACCGTTCGCGAGCTGGTGGCGATTGGCCGTTATCCCTGGCATGGCGCATTGGGTCGTTTCGGCGTGGCCGACCGCGAGAAAGTGGAGGAGGCGATTGCGCTGGTGGGGTTAAAGCCGCTGGCCCACCGTCTGGTGGATAGCCTGTCCGGCGGCGAGCGCCAGCGGGCGTGGATCGCCATGCTGGTGGCGCAGGACAGCCGTTGTTTACTGCTGGATGAACCCACCTCGGCGCTGGACATTGCCCATCAGGTGGACGTGCTGGCGCTGGTGCATCGTTTAAGCCAGCAGCGCGGCCTGACGGTGATTGCGGTGCTGCACGATATCAATATGGCGGCGCGTTACTGCGACTATCTGGTGGCGCTGCGCGGCGGGGAGATGATTGCCCGGGGCACGCCTGCCGAGCTGATGCGCAGTGAAACGCTGGAACACATCTACGGAATTCCAATGGGTATTCTGCCGCATCCTGCGGGAGCTGCACCGGTGAGCTTTGTCTATTGATGCCTGATTTAATGATTAGCCGTCGTCGGCTGTTGACGGCCATGGCCCTCTCGCCGCTGCTGTGGAAAATGGGTACGGCGCATGCCGCCGCCGTCGATCCCCATCGCATTGTGGCCCTCGAGTGGCTGCCGGTCGAGCTGCTGCTGGCGCTCGGCGTTACTCCCTACGGCGTGGCCGATATTCCCAACTACACCCTTTGGGTGAACGAGCCGCGTCTGCCGGAAACGGTGATCGACATTGGCCTGCGTACCGAGCCTAACCTCGAGCTGCTCACCCAGATGAAACCGTCGTACCTGGTCTGGTCGGCCGGGTATGGTCCGTCGGAAGAGAAGCTGGCGCGGATTGCCCCGGGGCGCGGGTTCGCCTTTAGCGACGGCAAAAAACCGCTGATCAACGCCCGTAAATCCTTAAGCGAGATGGCGCAGCTGCTGAATATGGAAGCGGCGGCCCGCGAGCATCTGGATCATTTCGACAGCGTGATCGACAGCTACAAACCGCGTTTTGCCGGCCGGGGCGATCGCCCGCTGCTGATGGTGACCCTGCTCGATGCCCGTCATATGCTGGTGTTTGGCAATAACTGCCTGTTCCAGGAAGTGCTGGATCGCTATGGAATTAAAAACGCCTGGGAAGGGGAGATGACCTTCTGGGGCAGCACCGCCGTCGGCATCGACCGTCTGGCCATGTTCCGCGATGTGGACGTGCTGTGCTTCGATCACGGCAACGAGCGTGAGATGCAGACCTTAATGGCGACGCCGCTGTGGCAGGCGATGCCGTTTGTCCGCCAGCAGCGCGTCAAACGCGTCCCGGCGGTGTGGTTCTACGGTGCGACGCTGTCGGCCATGCACTTTGCCCGCGTGCTGGATAGCGCGCTGGGAGGTCAGGCATGAGGTCACGGATCGCCTTTTTCCCGGCGCTGTTAATGACCCTGCTGCTGGTCGTTGCGCTGGGCTTAACCTGGTGGAACTTGAGCATTGCGCTGCCACGCAGCCAGTGGGGCAGCGCGCTGGTCGCCCCGGATATCGACAATATTCAACAGATGCTGTTCCACTACAGCCTGCTGCCGCGACTGGCGATCTCGCTGCTGGTGGGGGCCGGGCTGGGGCTGGTGGGCGTGCTGTTCCAGCAGGTGCTGCGTAACCCGCTGGCGGAGCCGACCACCCTCGGAGTGGCCACCGGTGCGCAGCTGGGGATGACCATCATCACCCTGTGGGCGCTGCCGGGGGGCGCTGGCACCGCAGTTTGCCGCGCTGGTGGGTGCCTGCGTGGTGGGGGCGATTGTCTTTGGCGTGGCCTGGGGCAAACGCCTCTCGCCGGTGACGCTGATCCTCGCCGGGCTGGTGGTGAGCCTCTACTGCGGGGCGGTGAACCAGCTGTTAGTGATTTTCCATCATGACCAGCTGCAGAGCATGTTCCTCTGGAGCACCGGGACGCTGACGCAAACCGACTGGAGCATCGTCCAGCGTCTGTGGCCGCAGCTGCTCGGTGGCGTGCTGCTGACCCTACTGCTGCTGCGTCCGCTGACCCTGATGGGGCTGGACGATGGCGTGGCGCGTAACCTCGGCCTGGCGCTGTCGCTGGCCCGTCTGGCGGCGCTGACCCTGGCGATTGTCATCAGCGCCCTGCTGGTGAATGCGGTGGGCATCATCGGGTTTATCGGCCTGTTCGCGCCGCTGCTGGCAAAAATGCTCGGCGCGCGGCGCTTGTTCTCCCGCCTGATCCTCGCCCCGCTGATTGGCGCGCTGATCCTCTGGCTCTCTGACCAGGTGATCCTCTGGCTGACGCGGGTGTGGATGGAGGTCTCCACCGGGTCGGTGACGGCGCTGATTGGCGCGCCGCTGCTGCTGTGGCTGCTGCCACGCCTGCGCAGCATGAGCGCCCCGGCGATGAACGCCGGAGATAAAGTGCAGGCGGAGCGTCATCACGTGCTGTGGTTTGCCCTGGCGGGCGGCGCGGTGCTGCTGCTGGCGGTCATTGCAGCCCTGGCGTTTGGCCGGGATGCCGGGGGGCTGGCACTGGGCGAGCGGGGCGATGCTCGATGAGCTGCTGCCGTGGCGCGCTCCCCGAATTTTCGCCGCGCTGATTGCCGGGGTGATGCTGGCAGTCGCGGGCTGCATTATCCAGCGTCTGACCGGCAACCCGATGGCGAGCCCGGAAGTGCTGGGGATCAGCTCCGGTGCGGCGTTCGGCGTGGTGCTGATGCTCTTCTTTGTGCCGGGTAATGCCTTCGGCTGGCTGATGCCGGCGGGCAGTATCGGTGCGGCGGTCACGCTGCTGATCATCATGATTGCCGCCGGACGGGGTGGTTTCTCGCCGCACCGGATGCTGCTGGCGGGGATGGCGCTGAGCACCGCCTTCACCATGCTGCTTATGATGCTGCAGGCCAGCGGCGATCCGCGCATGGCGCAGATCCTGACCTGGATTGCCGGCTCGACCTATAACGCCACCAACGAACAGGTGGTGAGCACCGGGCTGGCGATGATCGTGCTGCTGGCGCTGGTGCCGCTGTGTCGTCGCTGGCTGACGGTACTGCCGCTGGGGGGGCGACACGGCCCGTTCGGTGGGGATGGCGCTAAGCGCCTCGCGCATCGGCCTGCTGCTACTGGCGGCGTCGCTGACGGCCACCGCTACCCTGACCATTGGTCCGCTGAGCTTTATCGGGCTGATGGCGCCGCACATCGCGCGGATGATGGGCTTCCGCCGGACGATGCCGCATATTGTGATGTCGGCGTTAACGGGGGGGGATCCTGCTGGTGTTTGCCGACTGGTGCGGTCGGATGGTGCTGTTCCCGTATCAGATCCCGGCGGGGCTGCTCTCCACCTTTATCGGGGCGCCGTACTTTATCTATCTGCTGCGGAAACAGAGCCGGTAAAAAAGCCGGGTGGCGGCTCCGCCTTACCCGGCCTACGAAGTAAATGCAAAACGGCAACCCATGGTTGCCGTTTTTTATGTTTGCACCCTCTCCCTGTGGGAGAGGGCCGGGGTGAGGGCATCAGGCCGCACCAGGCAAATCACATCTCAGAGCTTCATGAACACCCGACGCGCCGCGTCGATAGTGTTGTTGATATCCTCTTCGCTATGCGCGACCGACATAAAGCCTGCCTCAAAGGCCGACGGCGCCAGGTAGACACCTTCCTCCAGCATCAGATGGAAGAAACGCTTGAAGCGCTCAACGTCGCACTTCACCACGTCCTGATAGCTTGTCACGGTTTTCGCGTCGGTGAAGAAGATGCCGAACATGCCGCCGACGTGGTTAACCACCAGCGGAATACCCGCGTCTTCAGCTGCATCCAACAGGCCGTTTGCCAGCTGAGTGGTGCGCTCGGTGAGGGTGGAATGAATACCCGGCTGCGCCACTTCGGTCAGGCAGGCGAAACCGGCCGCCATGGCGATCGGGTTACCGGAGAGCGTACCGGCCTGATAGACCGGGCCGGTTGGTGCCAGCGCGTCCATCACCTCCCTGCGGCCACCAAAGGCGCCTACCGGCATGCCGCCGCCGATGATTTTGCCCAGACAGGTCAGATCAGGCACAACGTCGTAATAGGCCTGCGCACCCGCGAGGGCCACGCGGAAACCGGTCATCACTTCGTCGATAATCAGCAGCGCGCCGAACTCGTCGCACAGCGCCCGCAGGCCCTGCAGGAAGCCCGGCTGCGGTGGAATGCAGTTCATGTTGCCCGCTACCGGTTCGACGATAATGCAGGCGATCTCCTGCGGATACTGCTCAAAGGCTGCACGCACGGAGTCGAGATCGTTATAGGTGCAGGTCAGGGTATGCTTCGCGAAGTCCGCCGGTACGCCCGGGGAGTTCGGCTGGCCGAGGGTCAGCGCGCCGGAACCGGCTTTCACCAGCAGGCAGTCCGCGTGACCGTGGTAGCAGCCTTCGAATTTGATGATTTTGTCGCGACCGGTAAAGCCGCGGGCCAGACGGATGGCGCTCATGGTGGCTTCGGTACCGGAGTTCACCATGCGCACCATATCCATGGTTGGCACCAGCTCGGTCACCAGCTCTGCCATTTTCACTTCCATCTCGGTCGGCGCGCCGAAACTTAATCCGCGCTGTGCCGCTTCGATCACCGCGTTGCGGATCGCCGGGTGGTTGTGACCCAGCACCATCGGGCCCCATGAGCCGACATAATCGATATAGGCTTTGCCATCCACATCGTACAGATAGGCACCATCGGCACGTTCGATAAACAGCGGTGTACCGCCCACGCCGGTAAAGGCACGGACCGGGGAGTTCACACCGCCGGGGATAAGCTCGCGGGCTGCACTGTAGAGGTTTTCAGACTTGCTCATGGCATCGTTCCTGGCTCGTATAAAATGATTAAGCCCACTATTCTAAGTGATTCGTGGAAGGTTATGAAATGTTTACCCTGGTAATCCATTAACAATTGTTAAGCAATTTTCCGGAGACGGCCGGACGGTCTCTGGTAAAATCCCTGCGGCTATTTGTATGACGAAAAATAACAGACCATGAAATCAGATTCTCCCTCATTTGAAGAACAACAGTTTGCGCGGGCGCGATACCGTATCAGCATCCGGCGGCTGCTCAACCGCGACAAAACACCGCTGGCGATTTTGCTGGGCGCGGCGGTTGTCGGCACCCTGGCGGGGCTGGTAGGCGTCGCGTTCGAAAAGGCCGTCAATGCCGTGCTGAACTGGCGTATTGGCACCGTGGCGGGTTATGCCGATCGTGACGTGCTGGTCTGGATCCTGGCGTTTGGTTTATCTGCCCTGTTGGCGATGGTCGGTTATTTTCTGGTGCGTAAATTCGCCCCGGAAGCGGGTGGCTCGGGGATCCCTGAGATAGAAGGGGCGCTTGAAGAGCTGCGCCCGGTCCGCTGGTGGCGCGTCCTTCCCGTCAAGTTTATTGGCGGGATGGGGACGCTGGGCGCAGGGATGGTGCTCGGGCGGGAAGGGCCGACCGTACAGCTGGGCGGTAACGTTGGCCGTATGGTCAGCGACCTGTTCAGGATGCGCAGCGCGGAAGCACGCCATACGTTGCTGGCAACCGGTGCCGCCGCAGGGCTTTCCGCCGCCTTTAATGCCCCGCTGGCGGGGATCCTGTTTATCATCGAGGAGATGCGCGCTCAGTTTCGCTATAACCTGATCTCGATTAAAGCGGTATTCACCGGCGTGATTATGTCGAGCATTGTCTTTCGGCTTTTCAATGGCGAAGGGGCGGTGATTGAGGTCGGTAAGTTGACCAACGCGCCGGTCAATACGCTGTGGCTGTATCTGATCCTCGGCATGATTTTTGGCATTGTCGGCCCGCTGTTTAATGCCCTCATTATTCGCGCTCAGGATATGTTCCAGCGGATCCACGGCGGTAATACGACCAAATGGGTGCTGGTGGGCGGCCTGCTGGGGGGCGTGTGCGGCGTGCTGGGCTTTATCGAACCCAACGCGGCAGGCGGTGGCTTTGGCCTGATCCCCATTGCGGCGGCGGGTAATTTCAGCATCGGTCTGCTGCTGTTTATGTTTATCTCCCGGGTTATCACCACCGTACTCTGCTTCTCATCCGGCGCGCCCGGGGGTATTTTTGCTCCGATGCTGGCGTTGGGCACGTTGCTGGGCACGGCCTTTGGCATGGCCGCTGCCGCAGGTTTCCCGGCCTGGCATCTTGAGGCCGGCACCTTTGCCATCGCCGGAATGGGGGCGCTGCTGGCGGCATCGCTGCGCGCGCCGCTGACCGGCATCGTGCTGGTGCTGGAGATGACCGACAATTACCAGCTCATTTTGCCAATGATCATTACCTGCCTGGGGGCCACACTATTAGCCCAGTTCCTTGGCGGAAAACCGCTATACTCCACCATTCTTGCCCGTACCCTGGCGAAGCAGAATACTTGAATGAATTACCAGGGTATTAGATAATGACAACAAGAATTGGGTGATTTTTACCCACTAGCAGTATTCATGGGAGCATAAGATGAGTGATGACGTAGCGCTGCCGTTGCAGTTTACCGAAGCAGCAGCCAAAAAAGTAAAAGACCTGATTGCCGATGAAGACAACCCGGAGCTGAAATTACGTGTGTACATTACGGGCGGCGGCTGCAGCGGCTTCCAGTATGGTTTCACCTTTGACGATCAGGTTAACGACGGCGACATGACCATTGAGAAGCAGGGCGTTGCGCTGGTCGTTGACCCGATGAGCCTGCAGTATCTGGTGGGCGGTGCGGTGGACTACACCGAAGGTCTGGAAGGTTCCCGCTTTGTGGTAACCAACCCGAACGCAACCAGCACCTGCGGGTGTGGCTCGTCGTTCAGCATCTGATAGTTATGCCCGGTGGCGCTTCGCTTACCGGGCCTACAAAACCCTTCCCTTTACCTGCTGTTTTCATCCAGCGCAAAGGTTGGCAGCTTCAGGTGCCAGCGAATTGCCGCGAGGCGGATCCCCAGCGTGACCACCATTCCCAACATCGCCGCCTGTTCCAGCGGGACGTTAAACGTATACCAGGCCGTAGCGTGGACGATCCCACCCAGAATACAGGCCGTGGCATAGATTTCCGTTCTCAGGATCATCGGCACTTCGCGCGCCAGAATATCGCGGATAATCCCGCCACCCACGCCGGTGACTACCCCCATACAGATCGCCACCAGCGGGCCGGTGCCGGCCATAAAGGCTTTATTCACGCCAATACCGACAAACACCGCGAGACCCACGGCATCCAGCACCGGCAGCAGCCATTTCGGCAGGCGGCGCGGCTGACGGACCAGGATAATGGTTAACATGCAGGTGACCATCGCCACCACCAGATCGGTAGGATCCTTGACCCAGAATACCGGGCCATGATCGAGCGCCATATCACGGATCGTCCCGCCGCCCACCGCGGTGACCACCCCTAATACCAGCACGCCAAACGGATCCATGCGTAATTTACCGGCCAGCAGAACGCCGGAGATTGCAAAAACGGCTGTGCCAAGAATATCCAGCCAATAGACGAGCATCGTCATCCTCGAGAAATTAGTGGCTCTGCGACAGCGCAGAGCAGAGTTGTTTTGCGGCGAGGATAATACGCGGGCTCGCGCGCTCAAACCAGTCGCTGTTCAGCGGAATTACGGGTATTTTTAGCTGACTTTGCCAGTACTGTTCTATTTTGGGAATATCACCCGGTGAACCGCCCACCACAATTGCCTGAGGCTGGCGCGCCAGCACCTGTTCGCGGCTCACCTGAGGCCAGGGAACGCGGCTGGCGGCAAAGATGTTTTCCCCGCCGCACAGTTCAACTATCTGATGTTGCAGAGAGCCCTGGCTGGTGGTGAACAGCGGCTGTTGGCCGAACTGGATAAACACCCGCTTTTTCGGCAGGATACTGTAGGTGGCTTTTAAGGCGGCGTAATCGTTGAGCATTTGCTGTGCGGCCCGTTGGGCCTGGTCTGGCGTCGGGCTCCAGGGAGCAAGATCGCGCAGGGCCTGGGCGACCTGTTCGATACTGGTGGCATCGATCCACTGCACTTTTATCCCGAGCGAGGCGAGCTGGTTCACCTGACGTTCTGCGTTGCCGCCACGCCAGGCCAGCACCAGATCGGGCTTCAGGGCCACGATACGTTCGACGTTCATCCCTTGCCAGGTGGCGACCTGCTCAATCTTCGCCGCTTCAGGGGGATAGTCGGAAAAGCTGCTGACCCCGACGGGGGTGATCCCGGCGGCAAAGGCCAGTTCGGTATTGGCGGGGGAGAGGGTAATAACACGCGGCGCGGCCAGAAGCCACGCCGGTGTCAGCAGAAACAGCGCCAGAAGCGCCCTGAGGAGCGGCTTAGCCACGCGCCAGTTTCTGTACCAGGGTCTCAACCATCAGGCTGGACTGTTTGGCGGCGACCACGAGGAACTCGTCGAAGCTCAGGTGAGACTGCTGATCCGCGACGTCAGAGATGGCGCGAACCACCACGAAGGGTACGCTGAAGTTATGGCAGACGTGGGCAATGGCGGTCGCTTCCATCTCCACGGCAATTGCCTGCGGGAAGTTATGACGGATTTTTGCCAGGTTCACGGAGCCATTGATAAAGGCATCGCCGCTGACGATCAGGCCGCGCACGGCGTTGAGGTTCAGCTCTGCGATGCAGCTTTCTGCGGCAGCAACCAGCTTGTCATCGGCTTTAAAACCGGCCGGGCAGCCCGGAAGCTGGCCGTACTCGTAACCAAAGGCGGTTACGTCGGCGTCGTGATAGCGCGCTTCGTCAGAAACCACGATATCGCCCACTTTCAGGGTTGGCGCCAGGCCGCCCGCAGAGCCGGTGTTGATGATCACGTCTGGCTTGCAGCGTTCCAGCAGCAGGGTAGCGCCCAGCGCGGCGGAAACTTTACCGATACCCGATTTCAGCAGAGCAACTTCTGTACCGTTCAGCGTGCCGGTGTAAATCTCGCAGCCACCCAGGGAGAGGGTCTGACGGTTCTCAATTTTGTCACGCAGCAGCGTAACTTCTTCTTCCATTGCTCCAATAATACCGATTTTCATAGATTTACTCGCGATGTGCCTTGTTAAGATGCATAGTCTATCATGCGCTTCAGGGGAAACGCATTCTCACGCGGGGGAGCACATGGCACCAATCGATTTTCGCACCAAAATTAACTGGCATCGCCGGTACCGCTCGCCGCAGGGGAACAAGAGCGAACATGAGATCCTGCGGATCTTCGAAAGCGACCGCGGGCGCATCGTTAACTCGCCGGCGATCCGCCGTCTGCAGCAAAAAACGCAGGTCTTTCCCCTCGAACGCAACGCCGCCGTGCGCACCCGTCTGACCCATTCGCTGGAGGTGCAGCAGGTGGGCCGCTATATCGCCAAAGAGATCTTAAGCCGCCTCAAGGAGCAGCGCCTGCTGGAGACTTACGGGCTGGATGAACTGACCGGGCCGTTCGAGAGTATCGTTGAGATGGCGTGCCTGATGCACGATATCGGTAATCCCCCCCTTTGGTCATTTTGGCGAAGCGGCCATCAATGACTGGTTCCGCCAGCGCCTGTTCCCCTCCGATGCCGCCAGCCAGCCGCTGAGCGACGACCGCTGTCTGGTGCAGGCTCTGCGGCTGCGTGACGGTGAAGAGGCGCTGAACGGGCTGCGGCGCAAGGTGCGTCAGGATCTGTGTCATTTTGAAGGCAACGCGCAGGGCATCCGTCTGGTGCACTCCCTGATGCGCATGAACCTCACCTGGGCGCAGGTGGGATGCATTCTGAAATATACCCGCCCCGCCTGGTGGCAGGGTGACCCTCCCGCGACGCACAACTATTTAATGAAAAAACCGGGCTACTATTTCTCGGAAGAGACGTATATCGAGCGTCTGCGTCAGGAACTCTCCCTCACGCAGTATGCCCGTTTTCCATTGACCTGGATTATGGAAGCGGCTGACGATATTTCCTATTGCGTGGCCGATCTGGAAGATGCGGTAGAAAAAAGAATATTCAGCGTCGAGGGGCTTTATCAGCATCTTTATGATGCCTGGGGCAACCACGAGAAAGGGTCATTGTTTTCCCAGGTGGTTGAAAATGCCTGGGAGAAATCACGCTCCAATTCCCTCAGTCGCAGCACCGAAGATCAGTTCTTTATGTATTTACGCGTCAATACATTAAATAAGCTGGTGCCTTACGCGGCTGAGCGTTTTATCGACAATATCGAACAGATCTACCAGGGTGAATTCAACCATGCGCTGCTGGAGGACGATAGCAGCTTTAGCCAACTGCTTGAACTCTATAAAAATGTTGCTATGCGTCATGTGTTCAGCCACCCGGAAGTGGAGCAGCTGGAATTACAGGGCTATCGGGTGATAACCGGCCTGCTGGAGATTTACCGCCCGCTGCTACAATTATCCGCCGAGGAGTTCAGCGAGCTGGTTGAAAAGGAACGGATCCGCCGTTTCCCGATTGAATCCCGCCTATTTCATAAACTGTCACCGCGCCATCGGCTGGCGTATGTGGAATCGGTGAGTAAATTTGACCGGCAGCAGCCAGACTGGCCGGTGCTGGAGTTTTATTATCGCTGCCGCCTGATTCAGGACTATATCAGCGGAATGACAGACCTGTATGCCTGGGATGAATACCGCAAGTTGATGGCGGTGGAATAAGGCTGAGTTTTGTAAAGACGGCCAATAAATTTTTACTTTTTCCAGAAACTTAATGCCGGAACTAAGCGCGTCGAAACGAATCTGATATACACAGCAATTGTGCGTGACCTGTAAATCGAGATTAAGAAACATGAAAAAAACCACTTTAGCAATGAGTGCACTGGCTCTGAGTTTAGGTTTAGCGTTATCCCCTCTGTCTGCCAGCGCAGCAGAGACCGTCTCTTCCGCAGCCACTGCGCAACAGATGCCAAGCCTGGCACCGATGCTGGAAAAAGTGATGCCGTCGGTGGTGAGTATCAACGTCGAAGGCAGTACCACCGTCAACACGCCGCGTATGCCGCGTAACTTCCAGCAGTTCTTCGGTGATAACTCGCCGTTCTGCCAGGAAGGTTCACCGTTCCAGAGCTCACCGTTCTGCCAGGGCGCTGGTCCGGGCGATGACGGCGGCAATGGCGGCGGCCAGCAGCAGAAGTTTATGGCGCTGGGCTCCGGCGTGATCATTGACGCGGCCAAAGGCTATGTCGTCACCAACAACCACGTGGTGGACAATGCCAGCACCATCAAGGTTCAGCTGAGCGACGGGCGCAAGCTTGACGCGAAAGTCGTCGGGAAAGATCCACGCTCTGATATCGCCCTGATTCAGATTCAGGATCCGAAAAACCTGACCGCGATTAAGCTGGCCGACTCTGACGCGCTGCGCGTCGGGGACTACACCGTGGCGATCGGTAACCCGTTTGGTCTGGGTGAGACGGTCACTTCCGGTATCGTTTCTGCCCTCGGCCGTAGCGGCCTGAACGCAGAAAACTACGAAAACTTTATCCAGACCGATGCGGCGATTAACCGCGGTAACTCCGGTGGTGCGCTGGTCAACCTGAACGGTGAGCTGATCGGGATTAACACCGCGATCCTCGCCCCGGACGGCGGCAACATCGGGATTGGCTTTGCTATCCCAAGCAACATGGTGAAAAACCTGACCGCGCAGATGGTTGAGTTTGGCCAGGTGAAACGCGGCGAGCTGGGGATTCTGGGTACAGAGCTGAACTCCGAGCTGGCGAAAGCGATGAAGGTTGACGCCCAGCGCGGCGCCTTTGTCAGCCAGGTGATGCCAAACTCCTCCGCGGCGAAAGCGGGGATCAAGGCCGGTGACGTCATCACCACCCTGAACGGCAAACCGGTGAGCAGCTTCGCGGCACTGCGTGCGGAAGTCGGCTCCATGCCAGTGGGCAGCAAGGTCTCCCTGGGCCTGCTGCGTGAAGGGAAGCCGGTAACGGTGACGCTGGAACTGCAGCAGAGCAGCCAGCAGAATCAGGCCGGTGCTGCCGCTGTCTTCAGCGGGATCGAAGGTGCGGATATGAGCAACAAAGGCCAGGATAAAGGCGTATCGGTGGATAACGTCAAAGCCAACAGCCCGGCTGCCCGTATCGGCCTGAAGAAAGGGGATGTGATTATTGGTGCCAACCAGCAGCCGATTAAGAACGTCGACGAACTGCGCAAAATTCTCGACAGCAAACCGTCGGTGCTGGCGCTGAACATCCAGCGTGGCGACACCTCCCTCTATCTGCTGATGCAGTAATCTGTTCCGCCCCTGTTTCTGCCTGGAAACAGGGGCTTTTTTCACTCCTTTCTGTGAACCCTCCCACAAGTCCATACTTCTCCCTGTGAGTTTGTGCATTCGCACAATGCGGCCCTGATTAATCTTCCTTATGCTTGAGCTCTGCTCAGAGGAGGGCGACATGGCTGGCTGGCATCTTGATACCAAAATGGCGCAGGATATCGTGGCGCGAACAATGCGCATCATCGACACCAATATCAACGTGATGGATGCACGTGGCCGGATTATTGGCAGTGGCGATCGCGAGCGTATTGGGGAATTGCACGAAGGTGCGCTGTTGGTGCTCTCTCAGGGGCGCGTGGTGGATATTGATGACGCGGTGGCGCGGCATCTGCATGGCGTGCGCCAGGGGATCAACCTGCCGTTGCGTCTGGAAGGCGAGATCGTCGGAGTTATCGGCCTGACCGGCGAGCCAGAATCCTTGCGCAAATACGGCGAGCTGGTCTGTATGACGGCAGAGATGATGCTGGAACAATCCCGCCTGATGCACCTCCTGGCGCAGGACAGCCGCCTGCGTGAAGAGCTGGTCATGAACCTGATTCAGGCAGAAGAACATACCCCGGCGCTGACGGAATGGGCGCAGCGTCTGGGCATCGACCTTAACCAGCCCCGCGTGGTAGCGGTGATCGAGGTCGATAGCGGTCAGTTGGGCGTCGACAGCGCGATGGTGGAGCTACAGCAGCTGCAAAACGCGCTGGCGACGCCGGAGCGCAATAACCTGGTGGCGATCGTCTCGCTGACCGAGATGGTGGTGCTCAAACCGGCGTTAAACCAGTTTGGTCGCTGGGATGCGGAAGATCATCGTCGGCGGGTGGAGCAGCTGATCGCGCGGATGAAAGAGAATGGGCAGCTGCGTTTCCGGGTGGCATTAGGTAACTACTTTACCGGCCCGGGCAGTATTGCCCGCTCCTGGCGTACGGCCCGCACCACGATGATGGTCGGCAAGCAGCGTATGCCGGAAAACCGCAGCTATTTTTATCAGGATTTGATGCTGCCGGTGCTGCTCGACAGCCTGCGCGGCGGCTGGCAGGCCAACGAACTGGCCCGCCCGCTGGTACGTCTGAAAGCGATGGATAACAACGGCCTGTTGCGGCGTACGCTGCAGGCGTGGTTCCGCCATAACGTCCAGCCGCTGGCCACGTCAAAGGCGCTCTTTATTCATCGCAATACGCTGGAGTACCGTCTGAACCGTATTTCGGAGTTAACGGGGCTGGATCTGGGGAATTTTGACGACCGGCTGTTGCTGTATGTGGCGTTGCAACTGGATGAGCAGCGGTGAGGTTGTTTGCCGGGTGGCGGCTGCGCCTTACCCGGCCTACGAAAACATGTAGGCCCGGTAAGCGTAGCGCCACCGGGCAATAAAGCGACTTACTTATTACGGGTCAACTTCTCAAGATCGGCTTCGATTTCGGCGATCTTGTGGGTAACAACGCTTTCCAGATGACGCAGGTCATCCAGGATCTTCCGCTTCAGGTCCACTTCAGTGCGATCGCGCTGGCAAATCTGATCCAACTCATCAATCACATAGCGCAGATTCGGGCTGATCTCCTGCACCTCTTTGTAACCCTGGCCGACGCCATCGGCAACGACAGTTTTACGCTGACGTGGGTACTTGAACTTCACGCTCTTGGCGAAGAACTCGCCTTTATCCTTGTGGAAATAGATTTTCAGGATATCGTTGTTGGCTTCCTGACGGAGGCTGTAACGGTCAATTTCATCAGGATTAGTAATGCCCAGACTTTTCAGATTATCGTACATAGCGGTACCCTTGATCTCAACATAACCCATGAATAATTCACGAAAAAAATCTATTTTCGCCACCCTCAGATATAAAAAAAGCGGGGTTGCCCCCGCTTTTTGTTATACCCGATTAATCGATGGTGCGCAGCAGTTCGTTAATACCCACTTTGCCACGAGTTTTCGCATCGACTTTTTTAACGATGACCGCACAGTAGAGGCTGTATTTGCCATCTTTTGATGGCAGGTTGCCGGAGACCACCACGGAACCCGCCGGTACGCGACCGTAATGCACTTCACCGGTTTCACGATCGTAAATACGGGTGCTCTGGCCGATGTAAACGCCCATGGAGATCACGGAGCCTTCTTCCACGATCACGCCTTCAACCACTTCGGAGCGCGCGCCGATGAAGCAGTTGTCTTCGATGATGGTCGGGTTCGCCTGCAGCGGCTCCAGAACACCACCGATACCCACGCCGCCGGAGAGGTGTACGTTTTTACCGATCTGCGCACAGGAACCTACGGTCGCCCAGGTATCTACCATGGTGCCTTCGTCAACGTAAGCGCCGATGTTCACATAGGATGGCATCAGCACGGTATTGCGGGCAATAAATGCACCCTGGCGCACCGCGGCCGGTGGTACCACGCGGAAACCTTCTTTCTGGAAACGCGCTTCGTCGTAATCAGCGAATTTCATCGGGACTTTATCGAAGTAGCGGCTTTCCGCACCGTCGATAACCTGGTTATCGTTAATACGGAAAGAGAGCAGTACCGCTTTCTTCAGCCACTGGTGAGTGACCCACTGACCGTCGATCTTTTCGGCTACACGCAGCGCGCCGGAATCAAGCAGAGAAATCACCTGATTAACCGCCTCGCGGGTCACGGTATCCACATTTGCCGGAGTAATTTCGGCGCGACGCTCAAAAGCGGACTCAATAACGTTCTGTAACTGCTGCATAGTTCAACTCTTTCCAGGTAAAAAAAAACATCACCCTTTATCGTTTGGATTGAGGGCTGCTGTCAACCGTTGTTGCACTTCCTGTTGCAGGGCATTATTAAGCCCACGACGGTCGGCTGTGGCGATTATAAATAAATCTTCTACTCGCTCGCCAATGGTTGTAATTCTGGCGCCATGCAGCGAAATTCCCAGATCGGCAAACACCTGTCCGACCCGGGCCAGCAGCCCCGGCTGGTCAAGAGCGATCAGCTCGAGGAAAGATTTTCGGTCGGTATGCGTCGGCAGGAAATTGACCTCGGTATCGACGGTAAAGTGGCGCAGTTTGGCCGGCTGTCGACGCGGCTGCGGTGGCTGCCAGCTGTGCTGGGTGATCGCCTGCTCCAGCCCGTAGCGAATCGGCTCGTGACGATCCGCCGACAGCGGACTTCCGTCCGGCTCCAGCACGATAAAAGTATCCATCGCCATACCGTCACGGGTGGTGAAGATTTGCGCGTCGTGCACGCTGAGGTTACGTCGGTCAAGTTCAGCGCAGACCGCGGCAAACAGGTAAGCGCGGTCGGGGCTCCAGATAAAGATCTCCGTTCCCCCGCGGGTGGCCTGCGGGCTGAGCAGGATCAGGGGCTTAGTCAGATCGTGCTGCAGCAGATGGCGGGCATGCCAGGCCAGCTGGTTTGGGCTGTGGCGCACAAAATAATTGGCGCGGCAGCGCGCCCAAATCTGATGCAGCGCCTCTTCATTTATACTCTCCATCCGCAACAGCGCCAGGGCCTGCATCTGGTGATGACGCACGCGTTCGCGCATGTCCGGGGTGCTCTGCATACCGCGACGCAGCTGCTTCTCAGTGGCGAAGTAGAGTTCGCGCAGCAGGCTCTGCTTCCAGCTGTTCCACAGCGTCTCGTTGGTGGCGCAGATGTCGGCTACCGTCAGGCAGACCAGGAAACGCAGGCGATTCTCGGTCTGCACCGCTTCGGCAAACTGTTTGATCACCTCAGGATCCTGAATATCGCGCCGCTGGGCGGTGACCGACATCAGCAGGTGATGGCGTACCAGCCAGGCCACCAGCTGGGTTTCGCGCGAATTGAGTCCGTGCAGCTCGGCGAATTTCAGCACATCTTCCGCGCCGAGGATCGAGTGGTCGCCGCCACGCCCTTTGGCGATATCGTGGAACAGGGCGGCAATCAGGATCAGCTCCGGGTTGGTCAGACGCGGCCAGAGCTCAACGCAGAGTGGGTGGCGGCTGCGCACCTCCTCATTGGCGAAGCTTTCCAGCTTCAGCATCACGCGGATAGTGTGTTCATCAACGGTATAGGCATGAAACAGATCAAACTGCATCTGGCCGACAATATGCGACCACTGGGGCATATAGGCCCAGAGCACGCTATGACGGTGCATCGGCAGCAGCCCGCGGCTGACCGCACCGGGGTGGCGCAGCATGCTCAGGAACAGCGACCGCGCTTCCGGGATATAGCACAAAGGCTGGGTCAGATGGCGGCGGGCGTGGCGCAGGTGGCGCAGGGTGGTGGAGTAGATCCCGGTGATGGTGCTGTTACGCACCATGGCGTAAAACATCCGCAGGATCGCTTCCGGCTTACGGATAAACAGCGTCTCGTCGCGCAGGTCGATTAAGGTGCCGCGCAGCTGGAATTCATCATCAATCGGGCGCGGTTTTTCATCCGCGGTCAGGGCGAGGATCGCCTCGTCGAACAGCTGCAACAGCATCTGATTCAGTTCACCCACGCGACGGGTGACGCGGAAGAAGTCCTTCATCATCTGCTCGACCGGCTCGTTACCCTCACCGCGGTAGTGCAGGCGCTGGGCGACGCTCAGCTGACGGTCAAACAGCAGACGATTGTCGTAGCGGGTCACTTCGAGATGCAGGGCAAAACGGATGCGCCACAGCAGATGCAGACACTCATTCAGCTCGGTCCGTTCGGCTTCGGTGAGAAAGCCAAAGCCGACCATCTCATCCAGCGAGGTAGCGCCGAAATGGCGGCGGGCGACCCACTGCAGGGTATGGATATCGCGCAGGCCGCCGGGGCTGCTTTTGATATCCGGCTCCAGGTTGTAGCTGGTGCCGTGGTAGCGCTGGTGGCGCACCTGTTGCTCATCGACCTTGGCGGCGAAGAACTTCTCCGACGGCCAGAAGCCGTCGCTGAAAATGTGCTTTTGCAGTTCTAGGAACAGGGCTACGTCGCCAATCAGCAGGCGCGTTTCAATCAGGTTGGTGGCGACGGTGAGATCGGATAAGCCCTCGAGCAGACACTCTTCCAGGGTGCGCACGCTGTGGCCGATTTCAAGCTTAACGTCCCACAGCAGGGTCAGCAGTTCGCCGATTTTCTGCGCCTGTTCGTCCGGCAGCTTTTTCCGGCTCAGGATCAGCAGGTCGATATCCGAAAGCGGGTGCAGCTCGCCGCGGCCATAGCCGCCGACGGCGACCAGCGCCACATCGCCCAGTTGGCCAAAACCGTAATCAATCCACAGGCGCTGCAGGAGCTGATCGATGAATTCCGTGCGCGCTTCGATAAGCGCTTCGGCGGAGATGCCGCTGTCAAAGGCATCGCCCAGCCAGCGCTGGAAGGTATCGATATGTGCTTTAATGCCGGCGCAGGTCAGCTCGGCCGTCGGCCAGACGCCGGGGTTATCCGGCTGACCGGGCAGGGTGGGGAGTGCCGTATTGGCATACTGTTCGGGTAAAAGGTTACTCATTGCGCGCCACCCATAAGAAAAAACGATAGCCATTAAAAAAAGCCGGCATTCGCCGGCTTCTTATCATGCGTCTTGCGAGAGTATCGCCGGGATGGTGTCATCCTTGCGTAACGTCAGAATTTCGCAGCCGTTGTCGGTCACCACAATAGTATGCTCGTACTGGGCAGACAAGCTCCGGTCTTTGGTTTTCACCGTCCAGCCATCTTTCATGGTACGGATGCGGTAGTCGCCGGAGTTGACCATCGGCTCGATGGTAAAGGTCATGCCCGCCTGCAGCACCACGCCGCCGTCATCTGCATCATAGTGCAGAACCTGCGGCTCTTCGTGGAAGACACGGCCAATACCGTGACCGCAGTATTCGCGTACTACGGAGAAACCTTCTGCTTCAACGAATTTCTGGATAGCCGCACCGAGGGTACGCAGACGAATACCTGGCTTGACCATCTTCAGGGCCAGGTAGAGGCTCTCCTGGGTCACTTTACACAGGCGCTCGCCCAGAATGGTCGGTTTGCCAACGATGAACATTTTGGAGGTGTCACCGTGATACTCGTCTTTAATGACGGTTACGTCGATGTTGACGATGTCGCCATCTTTCAGCAGCTTTTCGTCATCCGGGATGCCGTGGCAAACCACTTCATTAATAGAGATACACACGGATTTCGGGAAGCCGTGGTAGCCAAGGCAGGCGGAGACTGCCTGCTGCTCATTTACGATGTAATCATTGCAGATGCGATCCAGCTCGCCGGTGCTGACGCCCGGTTTGACGAACGGTTCGATCATTTCCAGCACTTCAGCGGCCAGACGACCGGCGACGCGCATCTTTTCAATTTCTTCAGGTGTCTTAATAGAGATAGCCATGTAATCTGTCCATCAGTGTCGTTTTTTTCGACAATACTAGTCTAAGTGTTGTCAATGGTATCAGTCTGGCGCACATGCTGCCAAATTGAGATTCCTTCACCGCACACACCGCCAACAATTGTTGGTTTCGGGTAGCATTTTGTGGTATAAAGCGCGCCGGACTTCCGATCCATTTCAGATACACAGGATGGACGGGAGCGACAAATCTCACTTTGTGTAACAACACACACGTATCGGCACATATTCCGGGGTGCCCTTTGGGGTCGGTAATATGGGATACGTGGAGGCATAACCCCAACTTTTAAATAGAGGTTTTAAACATGGCAACTGTTTCCATGCGCGACATGCTCAAGGCTGGTGTTCACTTCGGTCACCAGACCCGTTACTGGAACCCGAAAATGAAGCCTTTCATCTTCGGCGCGCGTAACAAAGTTCACATCATCAACCTTGAGAAAACTGTACCAATGTTCAACGAAGCCCTGGCTGAGCTGAACAAGATCTCTTCCCGTAAAGGTAAGATTCTGTTCGTTGGTACTAAGCGCGCTGCAAGCGAAGCTGTGAAAGAAGCTGCTAACAGCTGCGACCAGTTCTTCGTGAACCATCGCTGGCTGGGCGGTATGCTGACCAACTGGAAAACCGTTCGTCAGTCTATCAAGCGCCTGAAAGATCTGGAAACCCAGTCTCAGGACGGTACTTTCGAAAAGCTGACCAAAAAAGAAGCGCTGATGCGCACTCGTGAGCTGGACAAGCTGGAAAACAGCCTGGGCGGTATCAAAGATATGGGCGGCCTGCCAGACGCGCTGTTCGTTATCGATGCTGACCACGAGCACATCGCAATCAAAGAAGCTAACAACCTGGGTATCCCAGTATTCGCAATCGTTGATACCAACTCCGATCCGGACGGTGTTGACTTCGTTATCCCGGGTAACGACGATGCAATCCGTGCTGTTAGCCTGTACCTGAGCGCTGTAGCTACTACCGTTCGTGAAGGCCGTTCCCAGGATCTGGCTTCTCAGGCGGAAGAAAGCTTCGTAGAAGCTGAATAATAAGGTTCTACCCCTTATTAGTACCGTGTATGAATAGGGGCCCATTATCGGCCCCTTTTTTCAATTTATACTGTTTGGCTTCTGGCCGGGCAGTTCACACCTCCCGAGGATTTAAGAATGGCTGAAATTACCGCATCCCTGGTAAAAGAGCTGCGTGAGCGTACTGGCGCAGGCATGATGGATTGCAAAAAAGCGCTGACCGAAGCGAACGGCGACATCGAGCTGGCAATCGAAAACATGCGTAAATCTGGTGCGATCAAAGCAGCTAAAAAAAGCAGGCAACGTTGCTGCTGACGGCGTGATCATCACTAAGATCGACGGCACCTACGGCATCATTCTGGAAGTTAACTGCCAGACTGACTTCGTTGCTAAAGATGGCGGTTTCCAGGCATTTGCTAACAAAGTACTGGACGCAGCTATTGCTGGCAAAATCACCGACGTTGAAGTTCTGAAAGCACAGTTCGAAGAAGAGCGTGTTGCACTGGTTGCTAAAATCGGTGAGAACATCAACATCCGTCGCGTTTCTTCCCTGGAAGGCGAAGTACTGGGTTCATACCAGCACGGCGCACGTATCGGTGTTCTGGTTGCGGCTAAAGGCGCTGACGAAGAGCTGGTTAAACAGCTGGCAATGCACATCGCTGCAAGCAAGCCAGAATTCGTTAAGCCAGAAGACGTGTCTGCTGAAGTAGTAGAAAAAGAGTACCAGGTTCAGCTGGACATCGCCATGCAGTCTGGCAAGCCAAAAGAAATCGCAGAGAAAATGGTTGAAGGCCGCATGAAGAAATTCACCGGCGAAGTTTCTCTGACTGGCCAGCCATTCGTTATGGATCCAAGCAAAACTGTTGCTCAGCTGCTGAAAGAGCACAACGCTGACGTAACTGGCTTCATCCGCTTCGAAGTGGGCGAAGGCATCGAGAAAGTTGAGACTGACTTCGCAGCAGAAGTTGCTGCAATGTCCAAGCAGTCTTAATCAGCGAAAAGAAGCCGCCTGAGGGCGGCTTCTTTTTGTGTACGTTATGTGTAAATCAGCCAGATGCCTATAGTGTCTGTGTTGAGATGCGATATATCATGTCGCCAGAATTAACCCCATCTTAATCGTTGACAGTCCCAGGAAAGAAATATGGCTACCAATGCAAAACCCGTTTACAAACGCATTCTGCTTAAGCTGAGTGGCGAAGCGCTGCAAGGGTCGGAAGGCTTCGGTATTGACGCAAGCATCCTTGACCGCATGGCGCAGGAAATCAAAGAACTGGTTGAACTGGGCATCCAGGTTGGCGTAGTCATTGGCGGTGGTAACCTTTTCCGTGGCGCGGGTCTGGCAAAAGCAGGCATGAATCGCGTGGTGGGCGACCACATGGGTATGCTGGCAACGGTCATGAATGGCCTGGCTATGCGTGATGCACTGCATCGTGCCTATGTGAATGCACGCCTGATGTCCGCTATTCCGTTGAATGGCGTGTGTGATAACTACAGCTGGGCCGAAGCCATCAGCCTGCTGCGCAACAACCGCGTGGTGATCCTCTCCGCCGGTACGGGTAACCCGTTCTTTACCACCGATTCAGCGGCCTGCCTGCGCGGTATCGAGATCGAAGCCGATGTGGTACTGAAAGCGACCAAAGTGGATGGCGTGTTTACAGCCGATCCGGCAAAAGATCCTGCTGCGACCATGTACGATCAGCTCTCCTACAGCGAAGTGCTGGATAAAGAGCTGAAAGTGATGGATCTTGCCGCCTTCACGCTGGCTCGCGACCACAAACTGCCGATCCGTGTCTTCAACATGAACAAACCTGGCGCGCTGCGTCGTGTGGTCATGGGTGAAAAAGAAGGCACTTTGATCACGGAATAATTTCCGTCGACGATAAATACAGGTAAGATTCCGCTTTACTTTGTAGTGATATCTTACCTGGACGCGCCTTTGGCGTTGTCATGAATTAAACGCGACTATACTTAGCACACCTGTAGCGATGTGCTGGTGGATAGTCTGCCTGAGACAAGTTTCCAAGGATTCGTAACGTGATTAACGACATCAGAAAAGATGCTGAAGTACGCATGGACAAATGCGTAGAAGCGTTCAAAACCCAAATCAGCAAAATCCGTACTGGCCGTGCTTCTCCAAGCCTGCTGGATGGTATCGTCGTGGAATACTACGGTACGCCAACCCCACTGCGTCAGCTGGCGCAGGTGACGGTAGAAGATACCCGTACGCTGAAAATCAACGTCTTCGATCGTTCAATGGGCCCGGCCGTTGAGAAAGCCATCATGGCGTCCGATCTGGGTCTGAACCCAAGCTCTGCAGGCACGGATATCCGTGTTCCACTGCCAGCGCTGACCGAAGAGCGTCGTAAAGATCTGATCAAAGTGGTACGTGGTGAAGCAGAGCAGGGCCGTGTGGCCGTGCGTAACGTTCGCCGTGACGCGAACGATAAAGTGAAAGCGCTGCTGAAAGATAAAGAGATCAGCGAAGATGACGATCGCCGCTCTCAGGACGATGTACAGAAACTGACCGATGCGGCTATCAAGAAACTTGATGCGGCGCTGGCAGAAAAAGAAGCGGAACTGATGCAGTTCTGATTTCTGACGTACTCTGATAAAACGCCGTACAGAAGGCCCGATGGGCTTTGCTGGCGGCGTTTTGCTTTGCTGGTTTCACTACTTCTGGACAATTCATGAAGCAATTAACACTCCTCGGCTCAACCGGCTCTATCGGTTGCAGCACGCTCGACGTCGTTCGCCACAATCCTGAACACTACACCGTGGCCGCGCTGGTGGCCGGGAAAAACGTTCAGCGTATGGTTGAGCAGTGTCTCGAGTTTTCGCCACGCTATGCGGTTATGGACGACGAGGAGAGTGCTCGCCAGGTAAAAGCGTTGCTGACAGAGCACAGCAGTCGGACCGAGGTATTAAGCGGTCAGCAGGCTGCCTGCGACATGGCCGCCCTGGATGACGTAGACCAGGTGATGGCGGCCATCGTGGGTGCTGCAGGCCTGCTGCCGACACTGGCGGCAATTGATGCCGGGAAAACGGTGTTGCTGGCCAACAAAGAGTCGCTGGTGACCTGCGGACGCCTGTTTATGGAGGCGGTGAAGCAGCGCGGCGCGCAACTTTTGCCGGTAGATAGCGAACATAACGCTATTTTTCAGAGTTTACCGCAACCGTTTCAGCAAAACCTGGGGTACGCTGATCTGGAGCAGAATGGTGTCTCTTCTATCCTGCTTACCGGGTCTGGTGGCCCGTTCCGTGATACGCCATTGTCTGACCTGGTCTCAATGACCCCGGATCAGGCCTGTCGTCATCCGAACTGGTCGATGGGGCGTAAAATCTCCGTTGATTCTGCCACCATGATGAATAAAGGTCTGGAATACATTGAAGCCCGCTGGTTGTTTAACGCCTCGGCAGCGCAGATGGAAGTGTTGATTCACCCGCAGTCGGTGATCCACTCCATGGTCCGTTATCGGGATGGCAGCGTGATGGCGCAGTTGGGCGAACCCGATATGCGTACGCCTATCGCCCATACGATGGCGTGGCCCAACCGCGTGGTCTCCGGCGTTAAGCCGCTCGACTTCTGCAAATTAAGTGCGCTGACGTTCAGTGCGCCGGATTATCAGCGCTATCCGTGCCTGAAGCTGGCAATGGAGGCATTCGAGCAGGGACAAGCGGCGACAACCGCCCTCAATGCGGCGAACGAAATTGCTGTCGCCGCCTTCCTCGAACAGCGGATCCGCTTTACGGATATCGCTGCGTTGAACCTGTCTGTTCTTGAGGCGATGGATCTACGCGAGCCGCAGAGTGTGGATGATGTGCTGACCGTCGATGCGAATGCCAGGCTCACGGCGCAAAAAGCGGTGACGCACCTCGCAAGCTGGTGATAATCCAGCCGCGTGTGGTCATGCTATTTGTTAGCGTTGGGCTTCAGTGATATAGTCTGCGCCACCTGATTACGGGTAGTTGACGTTACGTGGTCAGGTAAGCCGTGGTATGACACGGCTTTTTTACGTAAAGGCTTCAGTATTCCTGAGTACCGTTAAATCCTTTCAGGGACCAAAAACGCGTTATGTTGTCTGCGAATCAACCAATAAGCGAGAACTTGCCAGCACATGGCTGTCGTCATGTAGCAATCATCATGGATGGCAATGGCCGCTGGGCGAAAAGACAAGGGAAGATCCGAGCCTTTGGGCATAAAGCTGGGGCGAAATCTGTGCGCCGCGCCGTTTCTTTTGCCGCCAATAACGGCATTGACGCGTTAACGCTCTATGCTTTCAGCAGTGAAAACTGGAATCGACCTGCGCAGGAAGTTAGCGCGTTGATGGAATTGTTCGTGTGGGCGCTCGACAGCGAAGTAAAAAGCCTGCACCGCCACAACGTTCGCCTGCGTATTATCGGCGATACCAGTCGTTTTAACTCACGTCTCCAGGAACGCATTCGTAAAGCGGAAGCGTTGACCGGTCAAAACACCGGCTTAACGCTCAATATCGCGGCGAATTATGGCGGACGTTGGGATATTGTCCAGGGTGTACGGCATTTGGCTGAACAGGTTCAGGAAGGGCTATTACAGCCGGACCAGATTGATGAAGAGGCGCTGAGTCAGCAAATCTGCATGAGTGAACTGACACCCGTGGATTTAGTAATTAGGACAGGGGGAGAACATCGCATCAGTAACTTTTTGCTGTGGCAAATTGCCTACGCCGAACTTTACTTTACAGATGTTCTTTGGCCCGATTTTGATGAACAAGACTTTGAAGGTGCGCTGCATGCCTTTGCCAATCGAGAGCGTCGTTTCGGTGGTACCGAGCCTGGTGGCGACAACGCCTGATGGGGGTAGCTTTTGCTGAAGTATCGCCTGATTTCTGCGTTTGTTTTAATACCTGTTGTCATCGCGGCGCTGTTTTTACTGCCACCGGTGGGCTTCGCTATTGTCACACTGGTCGTGTGCATGCTGGCAGCGTGGGAATGGGGGCAGCTTAGCGGCTTTACCTCGCGTTCTCAGCGGGTATGGCTGGCGGTGCTGTGTGGGCTGATGCTGGCGCTGATGCTCTTTATGCTGCCAGAGTACCATCACAATATTCATCAGCCGATAATAGCGGGTTCGCTCTGGCTTTCGCTGGGATGGTGGCTGGCAGCACTGCTGCTGGTGCTCTTCTATCCCGGCTCTGCGTCGCTATGGCGTAATTCTAAAATAATGCGCCTTTGCTTTGGGCTGTTCACCATCGTTCCTTTCTTCTGGGGAATGCTTGCCCTCCGTACCTGGCACTACGACGACAACCCTTACAGCGGGGCGTTATGGCTGCTTTATGTCATGATTCTCGTTTGGGGGGGCTGACTCTGGCGCCTATATGTTTGGTAAACTGTTTGGCAAACATAAACTGGCGCCAAAGGTCTCTCCTGGGAAAACCTGGCAGGGCTTTATCGGCGGGCTGTTTACAGCGGCGATTATCTCCTGGGGTTATGGCGTATGGGCCAACCTTGAGGTCGCACCGGCAACATTATTGGTCTGTTCTATTGTCGCAGCGCTGGCTTCCGTGCTGGGTGATTTGACCGAAAGTATGTTTAAGCGTGAAGCAGGGATCAAAGACAGTGGCAATCTTATTCCAGGGCACGGCGGTATCCTGGATCGCATAGACAGCCTGACGGCGGCAGTTCCCGTGTTTGCTTGCCTGTTTTTGCTGGTGTTTGGGACGATTTAACGGAAGGTTTTATGCTTAGCATTCTCTGGAATCTGGCGGCGTTCATTGTTGCACTGGGTGTACTTATCACGGTGCATGAATTTGGCCATTTCTGGGTTGCTCGGCGCTGTGGCGTACGGGTAGAGCGCTTTTCAATTGGCTTTGGGAAAGCGCTCTGGCGTCGTAACGATCGCCACGGCACAGAATTTATTATTGCCCTTATCCCACTCGGCGGCTACGTCAAAATGTTGGATGAGCGCGTAGAGCCAGTGGCGCCCGAAGTGCGCCACTACGCGTTCAACAACAAAACCGTCGGCCAGCGCGCCGCGATCATTGCTGCCGGTCCGGTGGCAAACTTCATCTTCGCCATCTTTGCCTACTGGCTGGTGTTTATCATCGGTGTCCCTGGCGTTCGTCCGGTTGTTGGCGAAATTACACCCAACTCCATCGCGGCAAGCGCGCAAATTAATCCGGGCATGGAACTTAAAGCGATTGATGGCATCGAAACCCCTGATTGGGATGCCGTGCGGTTACAACTGGTTGCCAAAATTGGTGACGAGCAGACCACCGTCAGCGTGTCACCTTTCGGTTCCAGTACGCGTCAGGATAAAATCCTGAATTTACGCAACTGGACCTTTGAGCCAGATAAGGAAGATCCCGTTGCGGCGCTAGGCATTCGTCCACGCGGCCCACAGATTGAACCGGTGCTGGCAGAAGTCCAGTCTGATTCCGCAGCGCGTAAAGCAGGTTTGCAAGCGGGCGACAGGATCGTTAAAGTCGATGGTCAACCTTTAACGCAGTGGATGACCTTTGTTACTCTGGTGCGTGATAATCCAGGTACGCCGCTGGCGCTGGAGATAGAAAGGCAGGGGAGCCCGCTCTCCTTAACGCTTATCCCGGATACCAAACCGGGCGGTGGAAAGGCAGAAGGGTTTGCAGGCGTAGTGCCGAAAGTGATCCCGCTGCCTGATGAGTACAAGACAATACGCCAGTATGGGCCGTTCAGTGCCATCCTTGAAGCCACGGATAAAACATGGCAACTGATGAAACTGACCGTGCAAATGCTGGGGAAATTGATTACCGGTGACGTAAAACTGAACAACCTCAGTGGGCCGATTTCGATCGCTCAGGGGGCTGGGATGTCAGCAGAGTTCGGGGTGATTTACTATCTCATGTTTCTTGCGCTCATTAGCGTGAACCTCGGGATAATCAACCTGTTCCCACTGCCTGTTTTAGACGGGGGTCATCTGCTGTTTTTAGCGATTGAGAAGCTAAAAGGCGGGCCGGTATCCGAGCGAGTTCAAGACTTTAGTTATCGCATTGGTTCGATTTTACTGGTGCTGTTAATGGGGCTTGCACTTTTCAATGATTTCTCTCGGTTGTAAGAGAGTGTTAGGAAGAACGCATAATAACGATGGCGATGAAAAAGTTGCTCATAGCGTCGCTGCTGTTTAGCAGCGCGACCGTATACGGTGCTGACGGGTTCGTAGTGAAAGATATTCATTTCGAAGGCCTTCAGCGTGTCGCCGTTGGTGCGGCCCTCCTCAGTATGCCAGTGCGCCCAGGCGACACGGTTAATGATGAAGACATTAGTAATACCATTCGCGCCCTGTTTGCCACCGGCAACTTCGAGGACGTTCGCGTTCTGCGCGATGGTGACACGCTGCTGGTTCAGGTAAAAGAGCGTCCAACGATTGCCAGCATCACCTTCTCCGGCAACAAGTCGGTGAAAGATGACATGCTCAAGCAAAATCTTGAGGCCTCTGGCGTGCGTGTCGGCGAATCTCTGGATCGCACCACCCTCTCTGATATCGAGAAAGGGCTGGAAGATTTCTACTACAGCGTCGGTAAATACAGCGCGAGCGTGAAGGCGGTGGTGACTCCGCTGCCACGTAATCGTGTCGATCTGAAGCTGGTGTTCCAGGAAGGCGTTTCCGCGAAGATTCAGCAGATCAACATCGTCGGTAACCATGCATTCAGCACCGATGAGCTGATCTCCACCTTCCAGCTGCGTGACGAAGTGCCGTGGTGGAACGTGGTGGGCGACCGCAAATACCAGAAACAGAAACTGGCGGGCGATCTCGAGACCTTGCGCAGCTACTATCTGGACCGCGGCTACGCGCGCTTCAACATCGACTCGACGCAGGTCAGCCTGACGCCGGACAAAAAAGGCATCTACATCACCGTTAACATTACCGAAGGCGATCAGTACAAGCTTTCTGGTGTGGAAGTGAGTGGTAACCTCGCGGGTCACTCTGCCGAGATCGAAAGCCTGACCAAACTGCAGCCGGGTGAACTCTATAGCGGCGCGAAAGTGACCAAAATGGAAGACGGCATTAAAAAGCTGCTCGGCCGTTATGGTTATGCTTACCCGCGCGTGCAGACTCAGCCTGAAATCAACGATACGGATAAAACCGTTAAGCTCCACGTTAACGTCGATGCGGGTAACCGTTTCTACGTACGTAAGATCCGCTTCGAAGGCAACGATACCTCTAAAGATGCCGTTCTGCGCCGCGAAATGCGCCAGATGGAAGGGGCGTGGCTGGGCAGCGATCTGGTCGATCAGGGTAAAGAGCGTCTGAACCGTCTGGGTTATTTCGAAACCGTCGACACTGACACGCAGCGCGTGCCGGGTAAACCGGACCAGGTAGACGTCGTCTACAAGGTCAAAGAGCGTAATACCGGTAGCTTCAACTTTGGTGTCGGTTACGGCACGGAAAGTGGCGTCAGCTTCCAGGTGGGCGTGCAGCAGGATAACTGGTTAGGCACCGGCTATTCTGTGGGTATCAACGGTACCAAGAACGACTACCAGACCTACTCTGAACTCTCCGTTACTAACCCTTACTTCACCGTTGATGGTGTAAGTCTGGGTGGTCGTATCTTCTATAACGACTTTAAAGCGGATGATGCGGACCTGTCTTCGTATACCAACAAAAGCTACGGTGTTGATGGTACGCTCGGCTTCCCGATTAACGAGTACAACACTCTGCGTGCTGGCTTAGGTTATGTGCATAACGACCTGTCCAACATGCAGCCGCAGGTAGCAATGTGGCGTTATCTGGACTCTATCGGACAGTCTGCCAGCACCTCGAATGATGACAACGGCTTTGCCGCAGATGACTTCACCTTCAACTATGGCTGGACGTACAACCGCCTCGACCGTGGTTTCTTCCCGACCGAAGGTTCGCGCGTCAACCTGAACGGTAAAGTCACGGTTCCGGGCTCTGATAATGAGTTCTATAAAGTCACCCTCGATACCGCGTCCTACTTCCCGATCGACGAAGATCATAAATGGGTCGTTCTGGGTCGTACGCGCTGGGGTTACGGCGACGGCTTAGGTGGTAAAGAGTTGCCATTCTATGAGAACTTCTACGCGGGCGGCTCAAGCACCGTACGTGGCTTCCAGTCCAACAACATTGGTCCGAAAGCCGCATATTACGGCGGAAACGACGAAGATAACTGCGATAAGGCTTCATCGAGCGAAGTCTGTAGCTCTGATGATGCAGTCGGTGGTAACGCCATGGGCGTCGCCAGCCTGGAGTTTATTACTCCTACGCCGTTTATCAGCGATAAGTATGCCAATTCCGTACGTACCTCCTTCTTCCTGGATGCGGGTACCGTATGGGATACTAACTGGGAAAATACCAGTGCGACCAGAGCTGCAGGCATTCCGGACTACAGCGATCCGAGCAATATTCGTATGTCTGCCGGTCTCGCACTACAATGGATGTCACCGCTGGGGCCGTTGGTCTTCTCCTACGCCCAGCCGTTTAAGAAATACGAGGGAGACAAAGCGGAGCAGTTCCAGTTTAACATTGGTAAAACCTGGTAATTGTCCGTCGCAATGGAATGCGTTGGCAGTGTAGCGCTGACAACTGGCGATCGCAGGATCGCCTTGCCACGCAAAGAACGGTACCTTCGGGTACCAATGGGATGGTAAGGAGTTAATTGTGAAAAAGTGGTTATTAGCTGCAGGTCTCGGTTTAGCGATGGCAACTTCTGCTCAGGCAGCGGACAAAATTGCAATCGTCAATATGGGTAACTTGTTCCAGCAGGTTGCGCAGAAAACAGGTGTTTCTGCCACTCTGGAAAACGAGTTCAAAGGCCGTGCAAGCGAACTGCAGGGTATGGAAAAAGATCTGCAATCCAAAATGCAGCGTCTGCAGCGCGATGGTTCTACCATGAAAGCGAGCGACCGTAGCAAACTGGAAAAAGACGTAATGGCTCAGCGTCAGACTTTCTCTCAGAAAGCGCAAGCTTTTGAGCAGGATCGTCAGCGCCGTTCTAACGAAGAACGTGGCAAGCTGGTTACCCGTATCCAGTCCGCTGTGAAAGCTGTTGCCGCCGATCAGAACATCGATCTGGTTGTTGATGGCAACGCTGTTGCATTCAACAGCAGCGATGTTAAAGACATCACCGCTGATGTCCTGAAACAGGTTAAATAAGTAATGCCTTCAATTCGACTCGCTGATTTAGCTCAGCAGTTGGATGCAGAATTACACGGTGATGGCGATATCGTCATCACCGCTGTTGCGTCCATGCAGTCTGCTAAAGCAGGCACTATCACCTTCATGGTAAGCCCGAAGTACCGTGAACATCTGGCGCTTTGCCAGGCGTCTGCTGTCGTACTGACGCAGGACGATTTGCTGTTTGCCGCAGGTGCTGCGCTGGTAGTGAAGAATCCCTACCTGACGTATGCCCGTATGGCACAAATTCTTGATACCACGCCGCAGCCGGCACAGAACATCGCACCCAGTGCGGTGATTGATCCGACGGCGCAGCTGGGTAACAACGTATCAATTGGTGCTAATGCGGTTATCGAATCAGACGTCGTGCTGGGCGATAACGTGGTGATTGGTGCCGGTTGCTTCGTGGGTAAAAAAACAAAAATTGGTGCAGGCTCCCGCCTGTGGGCCAATGTCTCCGTTTACCATGAGATCGAAATCGGTCAACACTGCCTGATCCAGTCCAGCACCGTCATTGGCGCGGATGGTTTCGGGTATGCGAACGATCGTGGTAACTGGGTGAAGATCCCGCAGCTGGGCCGGGTGATCATCGGCGATCGCGTCGAAATTGGCGCATGCACTACCATTGACCGTGGTGCGCTTGATGACACGATTATCGGTAATGGTGTTATCATCGATAACCAGTGCCAGATTGCACATAACGTTGTGATTGGCGACAATACCGCGGTTGCCGGTGGCGTTATTATGGCAGGCAGCCTGAAGATTGGCCGTTACTGTATGATTGGCGGTGCCAGCGTCATTAACGGGCATATGGAAATATGCGATAAAGTCACGGTTACAGGGATGGGCATGGTTATGCGTCCTATCACCGAACCGGGCGTCTACTCCTCAGGCATACCGTTGCAGCCTAACAAGGCGTGGCGTAAAACTGCTGCCCTGGTGATGAATATTGATGATATGAGCAAGCGCCTCAAGGCTATTGAGCGCAAAATCGATCAACAAGACTAAGCGTTCACCCGATTAACGCACACTTCCCGGCCTGTCGGCTTTCTTATAAACCGGCAGGCCGTGTTATTATTGCCATTCAGATATTTTGACAGGAAGAGTATTTTGACTACTGACACTCATACTCTGCATATTGAAGAGATTTTAGAACTTCTGCCGCACCGCTACCCGTTTTTGCTGGTAGACCGTGTGCTGGATTTTGAAGAAGGTCGTTTTCTGCGCGCAGTGAAAAATGTTTCTGTAAACGAGCCATTCTTCCAGGGGCATTTCCCTGGGAAGCCTATCTTCCCGGGCGTATTGATCCTGGAAGCGATGGCTCAGGCTACCGGTATTCTGGCGTTTAAAAGCGTTGGTAAACTGGAGCCGGGTGAGCTGTATTACTTCGCAGGTATCGACGAAGCGCGCTTTAAGCGCCCGGTTGTGCCTGGTGATCAGATGATCATGGAAGTGACTTTTGAAAAAACGCGTCGTGGCCTGACTCGCTTTAAAGGCGTAGCTCTGGTTGACGGCAAAGTTGTTTGCGAAGCAACCATGATGTGTGCGCGTAGCCGGGAGGCCTGATACGTGATTGATAAAACCGCCTTTATTCATCCAACCGCCATTGTGGAAGAGGGTGCCGTTATCGGTGCTAACGTCCACATTGGTCCATTTTGTATTGTTGGACCCCATGTCGAAATTGGTGAGGGTACCGTACTGAAATCTCACGTTGTCGTGAATGGTCATACGACCATTGGCCGCGACAACGAGATCTATCAGTTCGCCTCCATCGGTGAAGTGAACCAGGATCTGAAATATGCTGGCGAACCGACCCGTGTGGAAATTGGCGATCGTAACCGCATTCGCGAAAGCGTCACCATTCATCGTGGTACCGAACAGGGTGGTGGATTGACGAAGGTGGGCAGCGATAACCTCTTTATGGTCAACGCGCATATCGCGCATGACTGTACCGTGGGTAGCCGCTGTATTCTCGCCAACAACGCAACGCTGGCGGGACACGTATCTGTTGACGATCATGCCATCATTGGCGGCATGACCGCAGTCCATCAGTTCTGCATCATTGGTGCGCACGTGATGGTTGGCGGCTGCTCCGGCGTGGCGCAGGACGTCCCGCCGTATGTGATTGCGCAGGGTAACCATGCGACGCCGTTTGGCGTTAACATCGAAGGCCTGAAGCGTCGCGGCTTCAGCCGTGAAGCGATTATGGCTATCCGTAACGCCTATAAACAGCTCTACCGTAACGGTAAAACGCTGGAAGAGGCGAAACCGGAAATCGCTGAACTGGCGAAACAGCATCCTGAGGTGAACGCGTTCGTGGAATTCTTCGCACGCTCAACTCGCGGTCTGATTCGTTAATGGTTGATAGTCGCCCGCTGACGATCGCCCTTGTCGCCGGAGAAACCTCCGGCGATATTCTTGGTGCCGGTCTTATCCGAGCGCTCAAAGCGCGCGTTCCCAACGCGCGCTTTGTCGGCGTTGCCGGTCCATTGATGCAGGCTGAGGGCTGTGAAGCCTGGTATGAGATGGAAGAACTGGCGGTGATGGGCATCGTCGAGGTGCTGGGCCGTCTGCGTCGTTTACTGCACATTCGCGCCGATCTGACGCGCCGTTTTACCAAACTTAAGCCCGATGTGTTCGTCGGTATTGATGCACCTGATTTCAACATTACCCTCGAAGGTAATCTGAAAAAGCAGGGGATCAAAACCATCCATTACGTCAGTCCGTCCGTCTGGGCGTGGCGACAGAAACGCGTTTTCAAAATAGGCAGATCGACGAATCTCGTTCTGGCTTTCCTGCCTTTCGAAAAAGCGTTTTACGATAAATTCAACGTACCGTGCCGCTTTATCGGCCACACCATGGCCGATGCCATGCCGCTGGATCCCGATAAAAATGCGGCCCGCGACGCGCTCGGCATTCCCCATCACGCTCACTGTCTGGCTCTGCTGCCGGGGAGCCGTGGTGCAGAAGTGGAAATGCTCAGCGCAGATTTCCTGAAAACGGCGCAGATCCTGCGCCAGACCTACCCTGACCTCGAAGTGGTCGTGCCGCTGGTGAATGCCAAACGCCGGGAGCAGTTCGAGCGCATTAAGGCGGAGGTCGCCCCGGATCTGCATGTTCATCTGCTGGATGGCAAGGGCCGTGAGGCGATGGTCGCCAGCGATGCCGCGCTGCTGGCATCGGGCACCGCCGCGCTGGAGTGCATGCTGGCGAAATGTCCGATGGTGGTGGGCTATCGCATGAAGCCGTTCACCTTCTGGCTGGCGAAACGGCTGGTGAAAACCGATTACGTCTCCCTGCCAAACCTGCTCGCCCGACGCGAGCTGGTGAAAGAGCTGCTGCAGGATGAGTGCCAGCCGCAGGCGTTAGCCGCTGCGCTGTTACCGCTGCTGGCCGACGGTAAAACCAGCCATGAGATGCATGACACCTTCCGGGAACTGCATCAGCAAATCCGCTGTAATGCCGACGAGCAGGCGGCTGACGCGGTGCTGGAGTTAGCACAATGATGGAATTTGTATACCCTCACACCCATCTGGTGGCGGGTGTGGATGAAGTGGGGCGTGGGCCGCTGGTGGGTGCCGTTGTCACGGCCGCGGTGATCCTCGATCCTGCTCGTCCGATTATCGGTCTGAATGACTCGAAGAAATTATCCGAAAAGCGCCGCCTGGCGCTGTACGATGAAATTAAAGAGAAAGCGCTGGCCTGGAGTCTGGGGCGGGCGGAGCCGCATGAGATCGACGACCTGAATATTCTTCATGCCACCATGCTGGCGATGCAGCGTGCGGTGGCCGGGCTTAACGTGGTGCCGGAGTATGTGCTGATCGACGGAAATCGTTGCCCGGCGCTGCCTATGCCGTCGCTGGCGGTTGTCAAAGGCGATAGCCGGGTGGCTGAAATCAGCGCCGCCTCGATCGTTGCTAAGGTCACCCGCGATGCCGAAATGGCCGCGCTGGATCTCACTTTTCCCCAGTATGGCTTTGCCCAGCATAAGGGGTATCCTACCGCTTTCCATCTGGAAAGACTGGCTGAACACGGCGCAACTGAACATCACCGTCGCAGTTTTGGACCGGTGAAACGCGCACTGGGACTGATGTCCTGAATCAAGACGCCAATAAGTAACGCGGAATCTGAAGATGGCTGAACCACGTTTCGTACACCTGCGGGTGCACAGCGACTATTCCATGATTGATGGGCTGGCGAAAACCGGGCCGCTGGTGAAAAAGGCGGCCGCGCTTGGCATGCCTGCGCTGGCGATCACCGACTTCACCAACCTGTGCGGTCTGGTGAAGTTCTACGGAACGGCGCACGGTGCCGGTATGAAGCCGGTGATTGGTGCCGATTTTCACGTTCAGAGCGAGCTTCTTGCGGATGAAATGACGCAGATCACCGTCCTGGCGATGAATAACACCGGTTATCAGAACCTGACGCTGCTGATCTCCCGGGCCTATCAGCGCGGCTACGGCCCGCAGGGCCCGTGGATCGATCGCGCGTGGCTGGCGGAGCTGAATAAGGGGCTGCTGCTGATCTCCGGCGGGCGCATGGGCGACGTAGGTCGATGCCTGCTGCGCGGCAATGGCGCGCTGGTGGAACAGTGCGTCGATTTTTATAAAGAATTCTTCCCGGATCGCTTCTATCTGGAGCTGATCCGTACCGGCCGTCCTGATGAAGAGAACTATCTGCACGCCGCGGTTGCCCTTGCAGAAGAGCATGGGCTGCCGGTTGTGGCGTCCAACGATGTGCGCTTTATCAACGCCGACGATTTCGACGCCCATGAGATTCGCGTTGCTATCCACGACGGCTTTACCCTCGACGATCCGAAACGCCCGCGCAACTATTCGCCGCAGCAGTACATGCGCAGCGAAGAGGAGATGTGCGAGCTGTTTTCCGACATTCCGGAAGCGCTGGAAAACAGCGTAGAGATTGCCAAACGCTGTAACGTCACCGTCCGCCTGGGTGAATATTTCCTGCCGCAGTTCCCGACCGGCGACATGACCACCGAAGACTTCCTGGTCATGAAATCGAAAGAGGGTCTGGAAGAACGTCTGGAATTCCTCTTCCCGGATCCGGCCGTTCGCGCCGAAAAGCGCCCGGAATATGACGAACGTCTGGATATTGAACTCCAGGTTATTAACCAGATGGGGTTCCCCGGCTACTTCCTGATCGTGATGGAGTTTATCCAGTGGTCGAAGGACAACGGCGTACCGGTTGGGCCGGGCCGTGGTTCGGGTGCCGGCTCGCTGGTGGCCTATGCGCTGAAAATTACCGATCTCGATCCGCTGGAGTTTGATCTGCTGTTCGAACGTTTCCTTAACCCGGAACGTGTCTCGATGCCCGACTTCGACGTCGACTTCTGCATGGAGAAACGCGACCAGGTTATCGAACACGTGGCGGATATGTACGGGCGCGACGCGGTATCGCAGATTATTACCTTCGGTACGATGGCGGCAAAAGCGGTTATCCGCGACGTGGGCCGCGTGCTGGGGCATCCGTACGGTTTTGTTGACCGCATCTCGAAGCTGGTGCCGCCCGACCCGGGTATGACCCTGGCGAAAGCCTTCGAAGCAGAGCCGCAGCTGCCGGAAATCTACGAGGCCGACGAAGAGGTCAGAGCGCTGATCGACATGGCGCGCAAGCTGGAAGGCGTCACCCGTAACGCCGGTAAACACGCCGGTGGGGTGGTTATTGCCCCGACCAAAATTACCGATTTTGCGCCGCTGTACTGCGACGAAACCGGCTCGCACCCGGTCACCCAGTTCGATAAGAACGACGTTGAATACGCCGGCCTGGTGAAGTTCGACTTCCTCGGCCTGCGTACGCTTACCATCATCGACTGGGCGCTGAAGATGATCAACCCGCGGCGGGCCAAACAGGGCCTGGAGCCGATTGATATCGCGGCGATCCCGCTGGATGACAAGAAAAGCTTCGACATGCTGCAGCGCTCGGAGACCACCGCGGTCTTCCAGCTTGAATCCCGCGGCATGAAGGATCTGATCAAACGTCTGCAGCCTGACTGCTTCGAAGACATGATCGCGCTGGTGGCCCTGTTCCGTCCGGGGCCGCTGCAGTCGGGAATGGTAGATAACTTTATCGACCGTAAGCACGGTCGCGAAGAGCTCTCTTATCCTGATGTGCAGTGGCAGCACGAAAGCCTGAAACCGGTACTGGAGCCTACCTACGGCATCATCCTGTATCAGGAACAGGTTATGCAGATCGCCCAGGTGCTCTCCGGCTACACCCTCGGCGGTGCGGACATGCTGCGTCGTGCGATGGGTAAGAAAAAGCCGGAAGAGATGGCCAAGCAGCGCGGCACCTTTGAAGAAGGGGCCAGGAAAAACGGCGTTGACGGCGAACTGGCAATAAAAATCTTCGATCTGGTAGAGAAATTTGCCGGATATGGGTTTAACAAGTCACACTCCGCTGCCTACGCGCTGGTCTCCTATCAGACGCTGTGGCTGAAAGCACACTATCCGGCAGAGTTTATGGCCGCGGTAATGACCGCCGATATGGACAACACCGAGAAGGTGGTGGGTCTGGTGGATGAGTGCTGGCGCATGGGGCTGAAGATCCTGCCACCGGACATTAACTCCGGTCAGTACCATTTCCACGTTAACGATGACGGGGAGATTGTTTACGGTATCGGCGCCATTAAAGGCGTGGGTGAGGGCCCGATCGAAGCGATCATCGAAGCCCGTAACCAGGGAGGTTACTTCCGCGAGCTGTTCGACCTCTGCGCCCGTACCGATATCAAAAAGCTTAACCGCCGGGTGCTGGAAAAGCTGATCATGTCCGGGGCGTTTGACCGCCTTGGGCCGCATCGCGCCGCGCTGATGAATTCGCTGGCCGACGCCCTGAAGGCTGCCGATCAGCACTCGAAAGCCGAAGCCATTGGTCAGGCAGATATGTTTGGCGTGCTGGCAGAAGAGCCGGAGCAGATCGAACAATCCTATGCCAGCTGTCAGCCGTGGCCGGAACAGACGGTACTGGACGGCGAGCGTGAAACGCTGGGTCTGTACCTGACCGGGCACCCGATCAACCAGTATCTTAAAGAAATTGAGCGCTATGTCGGAGGCTACCGGCTGAAAGACATGCATCCGACAGAACGTGGTAAGATTACCACGGCTGCGGGGCTCGTCATTGCCGCGAGGGTTATGGTCACCAAGCGCGGCAATCGTATCGGCATCTGTACGCTGGATGACCGTTCCGGGCGTCTGGAGGTGATGTTATTCACCGACGCGCTGGATAAATACCAGCAGTTGCTGGAAAAAGACCGCATACTTATCGTCAGCGGACAGGTCAGCTTTGATGACTTCAGCGGGGGGGCTTAAAATGACCGCCCGCGAAGTGATGGACATTGACGAAGCCCGGGAAAAATATGCTCGCGGGCTTGCTATCTCGCTGACGGACAGGCAAATTGATGACCAGCTTTTAAACCGACTCCGTCAGTCTCTGGAACCCCACCGCTCGGGGACCATTCCAGTACATCTCTACTATCAGAGGGCGGATGCGCGTGCACGATTGCGCTTTGGTGCGTCGTGGCGTGTCTCTCCGAGCGATCGTTTACTTAACGATCTCCGTGGCCTCATTGGTTCGGAGCAGGTGGAACTGGAGTTTGACTAATACAGGAATACTATGAGTCTGAATTTCCTTGATTTCGAACAGCCGATTGCAGAGCTGGAAGCGAAAATCGATTCTCTGACCGCCGTTGGCCGTCAGGATGAAAAACTGGATATTAACATCGACGAAGAAGTGCATCGTCTGCGTGAAAAGAGCGTAGAACTGACGCGCAAAATCTTTGCCGATCTCGGCGCATGGCAGGTTGCCCAGATGGCACGCCATCCACAGCGTCCGTACACCCTGGATTATGTCCGCCTGGCGTTCGATGAATTCGACGAGCTGGCAGGCGATCGCGCCTATGCCGACGATAAAGCTATCGTTGGCGGTATCGCACGCCTCGACGGTCGTCCGGTGATGATTATTGGCCACCAGAAAGGGCGCGAAACCAAAGAAAAAATTCGCCGCAATTTCGGGATGCCAGCGCCGGAGGGGTACCGTAAAGCCCTGCGTCTGATGGAGATGGCCGAGCGTTTCAACATGCCGATCATCACCTTTATCGACACCCCGGGTGCTTATCCGGGCGTCGGTGCAGAAGAGCGCGGCCAGTCTGAAGCTATTGCCCGCAACCTGCGCGAAATGTCACGCCTGAGCGTGCCGGTTATCTGCACCGTTATCGGTGAAGGTGGTTCCGGTGGTGCGCTGGCGATTGGCGTGGGCGATAAAGTGAATATGCTGCAGTACAGCACCTATTCCGTTATCTCTCCGGAAGGCTGTGCATCCATTCTGTGGAAAAGCGCCGACAAAGCGCCGCTGGCCGCAGAAGCGATGGGCATTATCGCCCCACGCCTGAAAGAGCTGAAGCTGATCGATACCGTTATCCCGGAACCACTGGGTGGCGCGCACCGTAAGCCAGAAGTGATGGCGGCCTCACTGAAGGCACAGCTGCTGGCTGACCTCGCAGACCTCGACGTGCTGAGCAAAGAAGATCTGCTTAACCGTCGTTACCAGCGTCTGATGAGCTACGGTTACGCGTAAGTCAGGTCATACTCCGAAAAGCCGCACATCGTTGCGGCTTTTTTTTATGCCTGCGGTTTACCTCAACTATGCTTAGTGAATGTTTTTTAAGGAGGTAAACCGTGAACATCATTGCCATTATGGGGCCGCACGGCGTCTTTTATAAAGACGAACCCATCAAGGAGCTGGAGCAGGCGTTAGCGTCGCGCGGGTTTCAACTCATCTGGCCGCAAAACAGCGCCGATCTACTGAAGTTCATCGAACACAACCCGCGCATTTGCGGCGTCATCTTCGACTGGGACGAATACGATCTCGAGCTGTGCAGCGATATCAATCAACTCAATGAATATCTGCCGCTATACGCCTTTATCAATACCCACTCCACGATGGACGTCAGCGCCCACGATCTGCGGATGGCGCTGTGGTTCTTTGAGTATTCGCTGGGCGTGGCAGAGGATATCGCCACCCGCATACAGCAATATACCGGCGAATACCTGGATACCATCACGCCACCGTTTACCCGGGCACTCTTTACCTATGTGAAAGAGGGGAAGTACACCTTCTGCACTCCGGGCCATATGGCGGGAACGGCGTATCAGAAAAGCCCGGTGGGCTGCCTGTTCTATGATTTCTTTGGCGGGAATACGCTGAAGGCGGATGTGTCGATCTCGGTGACGGAGCTGGGATCGCTGCTGGATCATACCGGCCCGCATCTTGAAGCCGAAGAGTATATCGCCCGCACCTTTGGCGCCGAACAGAGCTACATGGTGACCAACGGCACCTCGACCTCCAATAAGATTGTCGGCATGTACGCCGCCCCGGATGGCAGTACCCTGTTGATTGACCGCAACTGCCATAAATCGCTGGCGCATCTGCTGATGATGAGCGACGTGGTACCGATCTGGCTGTCACCCACCCGTAACGCGCTGGGTATTCTGGGCGGGATCCCGCGCCGGGAGTTTTCCCATGCGGCGATTGAGAGCAAAGTGGCCGCCGTACCGGGCGCAAGCTGGCCGGTTCACGCGGTGATCACCAACTCCACCTACGACGGCCTGCTCTACAATACCAACTGGGTGAAACAGACCCTGGATGTGCCCTCGATCCATTTTGACTCGGCGTGGGTGCCCTATACCAATTTCCACCCAATCTATGCCGGTAAAAGCGGGATGAGCGGCGATCGGGTGCCGGGAAAAGTGTTCTTCGAAACCCAGTCCACGCACAAGATGCTGGCGGCGTTTTCGCAGGCCTCGCTGATCCACATTAAGGGCGAATACGACGAAGAGACCTTCAACGAAGCCTTTATGATGCACACCACCACCTCGCCAAGTTACCCCCTGGTGGCCTCGATTGAAACCGCCGCGGCGATGCTGCGCGGCAATCCCGGCAAGCGTCTGATCAACCGCTCCGTTGAGCGCGCCCTGCATTTCCGTAAAGAGGTCCAGCGGCTGAAAGATGAAGCCGACGGCTGGTTCTTCGATATCTGGCAGCCGGACGGTATCGACGAAGCTGAATGCTGGCCGGTTGCGCCGGGTGAGAGCTGGCACGGCTTCCGCGATGCCGATGCGGATCATATGTTCCTCGATCCGGTCAAAGTCACCATTCTCACGCCGGGAATGGACGAGCAGGGGGTCATGAGCGAGGAGGGGATCCCGGCCGCGCTGGTGGCGAAGTTCCTTGATGAACGCGGCGTGGTGGTCGAAAAGACCGGGCCGTATAACCTGCTGTTTCTGTTCAGTATCGGCATCGATAAAACACGGGCGATGGGCTTGCTGCGCGGGCTGATGGAGTTTAAGCGCGCCTACGATCTCAATCTGCGGGTCAAGAACATGCTGCCGGATCTCTACGCCGAGGATCCTGACTTTTACCGTAACATGCGCATCCAGGATCTGGCTCAGGGGATCCATAAGCTGATCCGCCAGCACGATCTGCCGCGGCTGATGCTGCAGGCGTTTGACGTTCTGCCGGAAATGAAGCTCACCCCGCATCATGCCTGGCAGCGCCAGGTGAAAGGGGAGGTGGAAACGGTCGATCTGGAAGATCTGGTCGGGCGGATCTCAGCCAACATGATCCTGCCCTATCCGCCGGGTGTGCCGCTGCTGATGCCTGGGGAGATGATCACCGAGCAGAGCAGGGCGGTGCTCGATTTCCTGTTGATGCTCTGCTCGATTGGTCGTCACTATCCGGGGTTCGAAACCGATATCCACGGTGCCAAACGGGACGAAAACGGCATCTACCGGGTACGGGTCTTAAAAGCGCAGTGATCCCTTGCACGGCATGGGGATTCGGATATAACGTTCAGGCACATTAAAAAGGAGAGACTATGCTGGGCTTAAAGCAGGTTCACCATATTGCCATTATTGCCACCGACTACGCCGCCAGTAAGGCGTTTTACTGCGATACGCTGGGATTTACCCTGCAGAGTGAGTTTTACCGGGAAGAGCGCGACTCCTGGAAGGGCGATCTGGCGCTGAACGGCCAGTACGTCATTGAGCTGTTTTCGTTCCCCTTCCCGCCGGCACGTCCGTCCCGACCGGAAGCCTGCGGTTTACGCCACCTCGCCTTTAGCGTGGATGATATCGACCAGGCCGTGCAGCATCTCGAATCGCATGGCGTAAAGTGTGAAGCCATTCGTATCGACCCCTTCACCGGGAAACGTTTCACCTTCTTCAACGATCCTGATGGCCTCCCGCTGGAGCTGTACCAGCAGTAACGCTTGCCTCTATAAGAAATGCCCGGTAACGTGCCGGGCATCTTCCTGCATGAATAACGACGATGACCACAGCCGATTTTCAGCAAGCCCTCCATCCGTACCGCCGACTGCTGGTGGGATTTAGCGGTGGCCTGGACTCCACGGTTTTGCTGCATCAGCTGATGCGCTGGCGTGAACAGGATCCCGGTCTCGAACTGCGCGCTATCCATATTCATCACGGTCTGAGCCCGCACGCGGACAGCTGGGTTGCGCACTGCGAAAGCCTCTGCCACGAATGGGCTATCCCGCTGATCGTGACGCGGGTGACGCTGGCGGAAGAGGGGCTGGGACTGGAAGCGCAGGCGCGGAAGGCGCGTTATGCTGCCTTCCGCGAGGCGCTTCTGCCCGGTGAAGCGCTGGTCACGGCGCAACACCTGGACGATCAGTGTGAAACCTTTCTGCTGGCGCTAAAGCGCGGCAGTGGCCCTGCGGGGCTGTCGGCCATGCCTGCGCGTGCGCGTTTTGCCGATACCGAACAGATCCGTCCCCTGCTGGGTGAGACGCGCGAATCGCTGCAGGAGAAGGCCCTGTGTTGGGGCCTTCGCTGGATAGAGGATGAGAGCAACCAGGACGACAGCTATGACCGTAATTTCCTGCGGCTGCGCGTCCTGCCCCTGATGGCACAGCGCTGGCCGCATTTTGCTCAGGCCACCTCCCGCAGCGCCACGCTGTGCGCGGAGCAGGAGCAGCTGCTTGATGAGCTGCTGGTTAACGAGCTGTCGTCCCTGGTTTCCGACGAGGGGGGCGCTGGCTATCGCGCCGCTGGAGGCGATGAGCGCGGTGCGGCGGGCGGCGCTTCTGCGAAGATGGCTGGCGGCGCACGGGGCCTTAATGCCGTCCCGGTCCATGCTCACCCGGCTCTGGGAGGAGGTGGCGCTGGCCCGGGAAGATGCGGCACCGCAACTGCGTTCCGGCGAGGGAGAGATCCGGCGCTTCAGGGGGCAGCTGTGGTGGGTGAAAAGCCATGCCTCGCTGGCCGATCGGGTTATCGACTGGCCTTCGCTGGGTCAACCTCTACAGCTGCCGGAAGGCCTGGGCGCTCTGCACATTCAGGTGGGCGGTAATCTACGTCTGCCGCGGCCCGATGAACCGGTGACGGTACGCTTTCGTGCCAGCGGAACGCTGCACATTGTCGGGCGAAACGGTGGGCGTAAGATCAAAAAGATCTGGCAGGAGCTCAATGTTGCCCCCTGGCGTCGGGATGCCACGCCGCTGCTGTTTTACGGCGAAACGCTGGTTGCGGCTGCGGGCGTATTTGTGACGCGGGAAGGGGCGGCGGATACGGATACGGGCGTACAGCTGGAGTGGAAAGCGTAACGGACAGCGGGCTGCCCGTTACAGCGGATCAGGACTCGCTCACCACGACGGTGCCGATTTCGGGATGACTGAAGCTGGCAATTTTATCGAGACGGAGTTCGCGCGTTGCGCCGCCGTCCTCGACCACCAGGTACTCCACATTTTTACGGGATACCAGATCGTTCGCTTTAGCCTTCAGGACTTCGCCATCTTTTAACGCCAGCGTCAGAACCAGATGATGCTGGCAGGCGAGTTCGAGGTTGTCATAGTCATCGCAATTGATGGGTTGATAAGTTTCATTCATTGACATAATCGCTCACCAGTAAATTCGCAGCAGCATATGCTGCCTTTTCTCTGACCGATTCTGAAAGCGTGTCATCCGACGCAATTTCATTCAGAACTTTCAATACACAGCCCAACGCATCAGGGATGTATCCCAGATCGCCGCTGGCAATTTCCGCATACCGTTTGCGAATTAGCTCACAATAATTATTCACATCCCCTCCTGCCAGCGCACTGACTTTACTGTGAGATACAATTAAGCCTACGAGCATAAACCCGGTTTAGCAAGGTGACTATACCATACTCATTTAAGCAATATCAGCAGGTTGATGTCGCAGACATTCGCGAGCCTGTAACAGCCTTTTGGCGGAGTTTTCGCTACAATGCGCACCTGATTCGAAAGGAGTTCTCTCATGGCGCTTAAAGCGACAATTTACAAAGCCGCGGTCAATGTGGCGGATTTAGACCGCAATCAGTTTCTGGATGCGACCCTGACGCTGGCGCGTCATCCCTCAGAAACGCAGGAGCGCATGATGCTGCGTCTGCTGGCATGGATTAAGTATGCCAACGAGCGACTGCAGTTTACCCGCGGGCTGAGCGCGGAAGACGAGCCGGAAGCCTGGCTGCTCAACGACCATCTGGGCATCGATCTGTGGATCGAACTTGGCCTGCCGGATGAGCGCCGCATTAAGAAAGCCTGCACACAGTCTGCCGAAGTGGCGCTCTTTACCTATAACAGCCGTGCCGCGGAGATCTGGTGGCAGCAGAACAAAAATAAATGTTCACAATTCAATAACCTGTCGGTCTGGTACCTGGATGATGAACAGCTTTCTGCGCTGAGCGCCTTTGCCGGGCGAACCATGATTCTGCAGGCAACGATTCAGGACGGCGCCATCTGGTTATCGGATGCTGAGAATAATCTGGAAATTCATCCTGAAGCCTGGCAGTCCCGCTCATGATTGTGCTGTCCCGAACGGTCACCCTTCCTGATAATGAAGTTGAGATCACCGCGATCCGCGCACAGGGTGCGGGCGGCCAGCATGTGAATAAAACCTCAACGGCCATTCATCTGCGCTTTGACATTCGGGCATCCAGCCTGCCAGAGTACTATAAAGAACGCCTGCTCGCCGCCAGCCATCATCTGATCACCAGCGAAGGGGTGATTATCATCAAGGCGCAGGAGTACCGCAGCCAGGAGATGAACCGGGAAGCGGCGCTGGCCCGGCTGGTGGCGGTGATCCAGGAGTTAACGGCAGTGCAAAAAAGCCGTCGGGCCACCCGCCCGACCCGCGCCTCGAAAGAGCGTCGTCTGGCTTCGAAATCACAGAAATCGTCCGTTAAGGCGCTGCGCGGCAAAGTTCGACGCCCTCAGGATTAACGGGCGACAGTCGGGATACGATAAGGAATAAAAAAGTGAAAACAGCGATATTTTCAGTGGTGGCAGCAAGCACGCTGTTCATCCTGATGGGGTGCCATAACCGTGCAGAGATGCAGGCACTGGAACCGACCCAGGCAGAGGCGTTAAAACCGATGCAGCAGAGCTGGCGTGGCGTCTTGCCCTGCGCCGATTGCGAAGGTATCGAAACCTCGCTGTTTCTGGAAAAAGATGGTTCCTGGGTGATGAATCAACACTACCAGGGGGCCAAAGCGCCTTCCTCGTTTGCCAGCTACGGTACCTGGGCGCGAACCGCCGATAAGCTGGTGCTGACGGATACGGCGGGTGAAAAGCGCTACTTCCGTGCCAAAGGCGAAGGGCTGGAGATGCTCGACATGCAGGGCAATCCCATCGAGTCACAGTTCAATTACACGCTGGCACCTGTAACCGCCGCGCTGCCGGCGACGCCGATGGCGATGCGCGGCATGTATTTCTATATGGCTGATGCAGCGATCTTCACCGACTGTGCCACCGGCAAAAAGGTGAGCGTGGCGAATAACGCCCAGCTTGAGCGGGATTATGCGGCGGCGCGCGGAAGTGATACCAAACCGGTACTGCTCACGGTCGACGGACATTTTACGCTGGAAGCCAACCCGGACAGCGGCGAGAAAGTGAAAACGCTGGTGCCGGACCGGAACGCCAGGTTTGAAGCAGGTAAGAATTGCGACAGCAAATAGCTAAAATAAAAAACCCCGCCGGAGCGGGGTTTTTTGTGGCTTAGCCTTTGATGGCTTTCACCAGGTAATCAAGCACATCACCGGTTTTGATCATCTGCTTCTCGCCATTACGACGATGCTTGTATTCGATCTCTTCGTTATCGAGGTTACGATCGCCAATGACCACGGTGTGAGGAATACCGATCAGTTCCATATCAGCAAACATCACGCCCGGACGCTCTTTACGATCGTCCATCAGCACTTCGATACCCTGGGCACGCAGCTCGCTGTAGAGCTTCTCGGCCAGCTCCTGCACGCGGTAGGACTTGTGCATGTTCATTGGCAGGATCGCCACCTGGAACGGCGCAATGTTGTCCGGCCAGACGATACCGCGTTCGTCGTGGTTCTGCTCAATCGCAGCCGCCACCACGCGTGTTACCCCGATACCGTAGCAGCCCATGGTCAGGATCTGGTTACGGCCATCTTCGCCCTGAACCGATGCGTTCAGCGCCTGGGAGTACTTGGTGCCCAGCTGGAAGATGTGACCCACTTCGATACCGCGTTTGATCTGCAGCACACCCTGGCCATCCGGGCTTGGATCGCCTGCGACCACGTTACGAATGTCAGCCACTTCCGGGGTCGCCACGTCGCGATCCCAGTTAATGCCAAAGAAGTGCTTACCATCCACGTTGGCACCGGCAGAGAAATCGCTCATCGCCGCAACGGTACGGTCGATCACGACCGGGACCGGCATATTGACCGGGCCGAGGGAGCCTGGGCCGGCATTCACCACCGCGCGGATTTCCGCTTCGGTTGCGAAGGTCAGCGGGCTGGCAACCTGAGGCAGTTTTTCGGCTTTCACTTCGTTCAGCTCGTGATCGCCACGAACCAGCAGGGCAACCAGCGGGTAGCTGCTGCCTTCAACCGCTTTCACCAGCAGGGTTTTCACGGTTTTTTCAACCGGCAGATTGAACTGCTCAACCAGCTCGGCGATGGTTTTGGCGTTCGGCGTATCAACGACTTTCATCTCTTCCGTTGCTGCTGCGCGTGGCGTTGTTGGCGCCAGGGCTTCAGCAAACTCGATGTTGGCCGCGTAGTCAGAGGTATCAGAGAAGATCACGTCGTCTTCGCCGCTCTGCGCCAGCACCTGGAATTCATGAGATGCGCTACCGCCGATGGAACCGGTATCGGCCTGCACAGCACGGAAATCCAGACCCATACGGGTGAAGATTTTGCTGTACGCGTCGTACATCTTGTCATAGGTCTCCTGCAGAGATTCCTGTGAGGTATGGAAGGAGTATGCATCCTTCATCAGGAACTCGCGGGAGCGCATCACGCCAAAACGCGGGCGCACTTCGTCACGGAACTTGGTCTGGATCTGATAGAAGTTCAGCGGCAGCTGCTTGTAAGAGCTCAGCTCGTTACGGATCAGGTCGGTGATCACTTCTTCATGCGTCGGACCCAGAACAAACGGACGCTCGCCGCGGTCAACAAAGCGCAGCAGCTCCGGGCCGTACTGCTCCCAACGGCCGCTCTCAGCCCACAGATCTGCGGGCTGAACCACGGGCATGGACACCTCAATGGCACCGGCGTTATCCATCTCTTCACGCACGATGTTCTCGACTTTTCTCAGGACGCGCAGGCCGGTCGGCAACCAGGTATACAACCCGGAGGCCAGCTTGCGGATCATCCCGGCGCGCAGCATCAGCTGGTGGCTGATAACTTCGGCGTCGGCAGGTGTCTCCTTCAGGGTGGAGAGCAGATATTGGCTAGTACGCATGTTGTTACGGTTCCATTTCGACGATTGGAACAGGCTGACAGGCAGCCTGACACAAAAAAAGTGGTTTAGTTTACCAGTGTGGCCATGATGCCAAAAGAGAAGAGAATAAAATTACTGCGGCTCGAGGGCAAACACTTCGAAGCCCACCGCCGTGACGCGCCAGCGAACGTTAAAATCCAGCAGCAGAACGGCGTAGGTTTTCCCGGTCTCTTCCTCTTTTCGGTAGGCCGGACGGGGATCCTGCGCCAGCACCTCAACGATAAAATCACGCAGGCGAGGGTAGCGCTTTTCCAGCTCAACTAACCGGGGAGCCAGCTCGTCGGTAAAGTAAACGGGCATATCCGCCTGCGGGGCCTGCTGGGCATAGCTGGCACGCGCATCCGGCACCGCTTCGGCAAAGGGCAGATAGGGTTTGATATCCACCACCGGCGTACCGTCGACCAGATCCAGACTGCCAAGCTCAAGGATCACCTGATCCTTCTGACAGCGAATGCCTTTCAGCTCCACGAGCGACATCCCGACAGGGTTCGGGCGGAAGGTCGAGCGCGTGGCAAATACCCCCATCCTGGCATTACCGCCGAGACGAGGCGGGCGCACGGTGGGTCGCCAGCCGCCTGCCATGGTCTGATGAAAGATAAACAACACCCACAGGTGGCTAAACGCTTCCAGTCCGCGCACGGCATCGGCCTGATTATACGGGGCAAGCAAGTGAAGTTCGCCGCCACCGCTTTTTACCAGCCCGGGCTGGCGGGGTACGGCAAACTTCTCTTTATAGGGCGAGCGGATAACGCCTATCTGCTCGAACTGGAATGCACTCATTTCGCCGAGACGTTAAGGGCAGAACCCACGCAAACGGCCTGACGGTAACAGCCTGGCGTGCCGCTGGTGACTTCGCAGCTGTGCAGCAGAACCGCATTGGCCTTCATTTTAGAGGCATTAACCTGCATGCGTTTGCGCGCAGTCGGGATATTCGGAGGAGAGTCCTGATTGGTGGCCTGGCAGGAATCGCCGGAGACCTCACCCAGATCGCGGAACGGTTTACCCACTAAGGCTTCAGCGCTGGTATAGATTTTGACGGGCGCAGGGCGGGGCGCTTTTGGCTTTTCAGGCTCCACTTTAGGCGGGGTTGCTGTGCTTTTAACAGGTTCAACAGGAGATCTGCTTAGCATAGAACAGCCGCTCAGCATCAGTGCTAAAAGACAGATCGGTAAAGCACGCATAATATTTCCTCTATGAATAATCAAATCGTCAGATATTGAATCAGTTGCCTGCATAAATGACAAGACGGGCTTTCGCCCGTCCTGAATGATATTACACAGAGGTCAGATTACCAGCCTTTAACTGCTCCGCCGTTAAAGACTTTGTTCGCTTCCTGGTAAACTTCGTCAGACTGGTAAGCCTGGACGAATTTCTTCACGTTCTCTGCGTCTTTATTATCTTCGCGGGTCACGATCAGGTTAACGTATGGAGACTCTTTGTCTTCAACGAAGATGCCGTCTTTCGCTGGGGTCAGGTTGATCTGGCTGGCGTAAGTGGTGTTGATAACCGCCAGGGCGATCTGCGCATCATCCAGAGAACGTGGCAGCTGTGGTGCTTCCAGCTCAACAATTTTCAGGTTTTTTGGGTTCTCGGTAACGTCCAGAACGGTCGGCAGCAGGCCAACACCGTCTTTCAGTTTGATCAGGCCCACTTTCTGCAGCAGCAGCAGGGAACGGCCGAGATTAGTTGGGTCGTTCGGTACTGCAACCTGAGAACCGTCCTGCAGCTCTTCTAAAGATTTGATCTTTTTAGAGTAGCCTGCGATTGGGTATACGAAGGTATTGCCTGCTGCAACCAGCTTGTAGCCGCGATCCTTGATCTGCTGATCCAGGTACGGTTTGTGCTGGAAGGCGTTAGCATCGATATCGCCTTTGCTCAGCGCTTCGTTCGGCAGAACGTAATCGTTGAAGGTCACCAGCTCGACATCGAGGCCATACTTCTCTTTCGCCACTTTGGCTGCCGTCTCGGCAACCTGCTGTTCCGCACCGACGATAACGCCCACTTTGATGTGGTTTGGATCTTTTTCATCCTGACCGCAGCCTACCAGTGCCAGAGAGCCGATCAGCGCGCCTACCGCAGCAAAGGTCTTCAATTTAAACGCCATGTTCTTATCCTTAACTCGTCGAGTTTGTGTTGTGTAACGTTATTTGTGCGTAACAGCCCGGACGATGCGATCGCCAGAGAATTGAATGAGATAAACCAGCACAACCAGCAGAACCAGTACGGTATTCATGACGGTGGCATTGTAACCAATGTAGCCGTACTGATAACCGATCTGACCCAGACCGCCTGCACCGACAGCACCGCCCATCGCAGAGTAACCTACCAGGGTAATCAGCGTGATGGTTGCCGCATTGACCAGACCCGGCAGGGCTTCTGGCAGTAAGATTTTACGAACGATCTGCATCGGCGTCGCACCCATGGCGCGTGAGGCTTCAATCAGACCCGACGGGATCTCTAACAGCGCGTTCTCAACCATACGGGCAATAAAAGGCGCTGCACCTACGGTAAGAGGAACTATCGCCGCCTGCAGGCCGATGGAGGTTCCCACAATAACGCGGGTGAATGGAATCATCCACACCAACAGGATAATGAAGGGGATCGAACGGAAGATATTCACCAGCGCAGAGAGCGTGCGATACAGCTTTGCGTTCTCAATAATTTGACCCGGGCGGGTGACGTACAGCAGCACGCCCACCGGCAGGCCAATGACAAAACCGAAAAAGCCGGATACGAAGGTCATCGCCAGCGTTTCCCATACGCCGCGCGCCAGTAACCACATCATGGCCTCAGACATAACCCAGTACCTCTACTTTTACATGATGCTCTTGCAGCCAGGCGATAGCCGCCTGGGTATCCTGTTGCGTGCCGTGCATTTCGGTCAGCATGATGCCGAACTTCACGCCACCGGCGTAATCCATCTGCGCGCTAATAATATTGTTGTTCACGTTGAAACGACGGGCGGTTTCAGACAGCAGCGGGGCATCCACTGACTTGCCGGTAAACTCCATTCGCAGCATCGGAACGCTGTTGGCTTCTGGTTGCGCTTTTAAACGTGCCAGATAGTCTTCCGGAATATCCAGATGCAGGGTGGCCTGAATAAACTGCTGCGCCAGCGGGGTTTTCGGGTGCGAGAACACTTCGCTCACGGTGTCTTGTTCAATCAGTTCACCCTGACTGATCACCGCCACGCAGTCGCAGATGCGTTTAACCACGTCCATTTCATGCGTAATAAGGAGGATGGTCAGTCCCAGCCGACGGTTAATGTCTTTTAACAGTTCCAGAATCGAGCGGGTAGTTGCAGGATCCAGGGCGCTGGTGGCTTCGTCACAGAGCAGTACTTTTGGGTTGCTTGCCAGCGCACGCGCAATGGCGACGCGCTGTTTTTGCCCGCCGGATAAGTTCGCCGGGTAGATATCATGCTTATCGCTCAGGCCGACCAGATCCAGCAGCTCGGTGACGCGACGTTTGATTTCGTCTTTAGGCGTGTTGTCCAGCTCCAGCGGCAGGGCGACGTTGCCAAACACGGTGCGCGAGGAGAGCAGGTTGAAGTGCTGGAAGATCATGCCAATCTGGCGACGCGCTTTGGTTAAATCTGATTCAGAAAGGGTTGTCAGCTCCTGGCCATCAACCTGAACCTGACCTTCGGTCGGGCGCTCGAGCAAGTTAACGCAACGGATGAGCGTACTTTTACCTGCACCTGAGGCGCCAATGACGCCATAAATTTGTCCAGCCGGAACATGCAGGCTAACGTTGTTCAACGCCTGAATGGTACGGTTCCCTTGCTGGAACACTTTGGTGATATTCGAAAGTTTAATCATTAGATTATTTTTATCGTATGTAAGTTAGCCGTGGCATTTTCTGCTGCCTTGTACGGGCGATGACCGTCAACAAAACGGATGTTAAGGCATCCAGACGTCTAAATCAATCCAACTCTGCGCGATGAGCACTTTATTGCGCGGTGATTCATGAGATACTAGCCGGACATCCCTTTTCAGGAGCAAACCGGTGGCAAAATCAGTACCCGCAATTTTTCTCGATCGTGATGGCACGATTAATGTCGATCATGGCTACGTTCATGAGATAGACGAATTCGAATTCATCGATGGCGTTATAGATGCCATGCGTGAATTAAAAGAGATGGGTTTTGCGCTGGTGGTGGTGACCAACCAGTCAGGTATCGCGCGCGGTAAATTCACTGAAGCACAGTTTGAGACCTTAACCGAATGGATGGACTGGTCGCTGGCCGATCGTGGCGTTGACCTGGACGGTATCTATTATTGTCCTCATCACCCGCAGGGAACCGTAGAAGAGTATCGTCAGACCTGTGATTGCCGTAAACCGCATCCGGGCATGTTCATTTCGGCACAAGAGTTCCTTCATATAGATATGAGCGCTTCATATATGGTGGGCGACAAACTGGAAGATATGCAGGCAGCTGCCGCGGCAGGTGTAGGGCATAAAATTCTGGTGCGTACCGGTAAGCCCGTCACCCCAGAAGCAGAAAATGCAGCGGATTGGGTGATTAATAGCCTGGCGGCGCTGCCGGAAACCATCAAAAAGCAGCAAAAATAGGCGTTCTGGCGAAAAGGTGAGCGGTTGAAATAAAATTGTCGTTTTCCGCTTGTCACTGTCAGATAACTCCCTATAATGCGCCTCCATCGACACGGCAGATGTGAATCACTTCACACAAACAGCCGGGCTGGTTGAAGAGAAAAGCGTGAAATAATCGCTTGACTCTGAAAGAGGAAAGCGTAATATACGCCACCTCGCAACGGTGAGCGAAAGCCGCGTTGCACTGCTCTTTAACAATTTATCAGACAATCTGTGTGGGCACTCAAAGTGACATGGATTCTTAATGTCTTCGGACAATAAATGAATACCAAAGTCTCTGAGTGAACATACGTAATTCATTACGAAGTTTAATTCACGAGCATCAAACTTAAATTGAAGAGTTTGATCATGGCTCAGATTGAACGCTGGCGGCAGGCCTAACACATGCAAGTCGAACGGTAGCACAGAAGAGCTTGCTCTTCGGGTGACGAGTGGCGGACGGGTGAGTAATGTCTGGGAAACTGCCTGATGGAGGGGGATAACTACTGGAAACGGTAGCTAATACCGCATAACGTCGCAAGACCAAAGAGGGGGACCTTCGGGCCTCTTGCCATCAGATGTGCCCAGATGGGATTAGCTAGTAGGTGGGGTAACGGCTCACCTAGGCGACGATCCCTAGCTGGTCTGAGAGGATGACCAGCCACACTGGAACTGAGACACGGTCCAGACTCCTACGGGAGGCAGCAGTGGGGAATATTGCACAATGGGCGCAAGCCTGATGCAGCCATGCCGCGTGTATGAAGAAGGCCTTCGGGTTGTAAAGTACTTTCAGCGGGGAGGAAGGCGATAAGGTTAATAACCTTGTCGATTGACGTTACCCGCAGAAGAAGCACCGGCTAACTCCGTGCCAGCAGCCGCGGTAATACGGAGGGTGCAAGCGTTAATCGGAATTACTGGGCGTAAAGCGCACGCAGGCGGTCTGTCAAGTCGGATGTGAAATCCCCGGGCTCAACCTGGGAACTGCATTCGAAACTGGCAGGCTAGAGTCTTGTAGAGGGGGGTAGAATTCCAGGTGTAGCGGTGAAATGCGTAGAGATCTGGAGGAATACCGGTGGCGAAGGCGGCCCCCTGGACAAAGACTGACGCTCAGGTGCGAAAGCGTGGGGAGCAAACAGGATTAGATACCCTGGTAGTCCACGCCGTAAACGATGTCGACTTGGAGGTTGTTCCCTTGAGGAGTGGCTTCCGGAGCTAACGCGTTAAGTCGACCGCCTGGGGAGTACGGCCGCAAGGTTAAAACTCAAATGAATTGACGGGGGCCCGCACAAGCGGTGGAGCATGTGGTTTAATTCGATGCAACGCGAAGAACCTTACCTACTCTTGACATCCAGAGAACTTAGCAGAGATGCTTTGGTGCCTTCGGGAACTCTGAGACAGGTGCTGCATGGCTGTCGTCAGCTCGTGTTGTGAAATGTTGGGTTAAGTCCCGCAACGAGCGCAACCCTTATCCTTTGTTGCCAGCGGTTAGGCCGGGAACTCAAAGGAGACTGCCAGTGATAAACTGGAGGAAGGTGGGGATGACGTCAAGTCATCATGGCCCTTACGAGTAGGGCTACACACGTGCTACAATGGCGCATACAAAGAGAAGCGACCTCGCGAGAGCAAGCGGACCTCATAAAGTGCGTCGTAGTCCGGATTGGAGTCTGCAACTCGACTCCATGAAGTCGGAATCGCTAGTAATCGTAGATCAGAATGCTACGGTGAATACGTTCCCGGGCCTTGTACACACCGCCCGTCACACCATGGGAGTGGGTTGCAAAAGAAGTAGGTAGCTTAACCTTCGGGAGGGCGCTTACCACTTTGTGATTCATGACTGGGGTGAAGTCGTAACAAGGTAACCGTAGGGGAACCTGCGGTTGGATCACCTCCTTACCTTAAAGAACCTGCCTTTGCAGTGCTCACACAGATTGTCTGATGAAAAGTAAGCAGTAAAAAATCTCTGCAGGCTTGTAGCTCAGGTGGTTAGAGCGCACCCCTGATAAGGGTGAGGTCGGTGGTTCAAGTCCACTCAGGCCTACCAAATTTGCCCCGCAAATTTGAAGAGATATAACTACGATGGGGCTATAGCTCAGCTGGGAGAGCGCCTGCCTTGCACGCAGGAGGTCTGCGGTTCGATCCCGCATAGCTCCACCATCCTTTACTGCAACAACAAGAAAACTTCAGAGTGTACCTGAGAAGGTGCGCTGCGAAGTTTTGCTCTTTAAAAATCTGGATCAAGCTGAAAATTGAAACGACACGCCGTGTCTGCTCTCCGTAATAAGAGCAGATAAGCGGTGTGTTGGAGTCTCTCAAATTTTCGCAATCAGAAGTGAAACATCTTCGGGTTGTGAGGTTAAGCGACCAAGCGTACACGGTGGATGCCTAGGCAGTCAGAGGCGATGAAGGACGTGCTAATCTGCGATAAGCGTCGGTAAGGTGATATGAACCGTTATAACCGACGATTTCCGAATGGGGAAACCCAGTGCAATCCGTTGCACTATCGTTAAGTGAATACATAGCTTAACGAAGCGAACCAGGGGAACTGAAACATCTAAGTACCCTGAGGAAAAGAAATCAACCGAGATTCCCCCCAGTAGCGGCGAGCGAACGGGGAACAGCCCAGAGTCTGAATCAGCATGTGTGTCAGTGGAAGCGTCTGGAAAGTCGCAGGGTACAGGGTGATACTCCCGTACACGAAGATACACCTGCTGTGAACTCGAAGAGTAGGGCGGGACACGTGGTATCCTGTCTGAATATGGGGGGACCATCCTCCAAGGCTAAATACTCCTGACTGACCGATAGTGAACCAGTACCGTGAGGGAAAGGCGAAAAGAACCCCGGCGAGGGGAGTGAAAAAGAACCTGAAACCGTGTACGTACAAGCAGTGGGAGCACCTTCGTGGTGTGACTGCGTACCTTTTGTATAATGGGTCAGCGACTTATATTCTGTAGCAAGGTTAACCGTATAGGGGAGCCGAAGGGAAACCGAGTCTTAACTGGGCGTTAAGTTGCAGGGTATAGACCCGAAACCCGGTGATCTAGCCATGGGCAGGTTGAAGGTTGGGTAACACTAACTGGAGGACCGAACCGACTAATGTTGAAAAATTAGCGGATGACTTGTGGCTGGGGGTGAAAGGCCAATCAAACCGGGAGATAGCTGGTTCTCCCCGAAAGCTATTTAGGTAGCGCCTCGTGAATTCATCTCCGGGGGTAGAGCACTGTTTCGGCTAGGGGGCCATCCCGGCTTACCAACCCGATGCAAACTGCGAATACCGGAGAATGTTATCACGGGAGACACACGGCGGGTGCTAACGTCCGTCGTGAAGAGGGAAACAACCCAGACCGCCAGCTAAGGTCCCAAAGTCATGGTTAAGTGGGAAACGATGTGGGAAGGCACAGACAGCCAGGATGTTGGCTTAGAAGCAGCCATCATTTAAAGAAAGCGTAATAGCTCACTGGTCGAGTCGGCCTGCGCGGAAGATGTAACGGGGCTAAACCATGCACCGAAGCTGCGGCAGCGACACTATGTGTTGTTGGGTAGGGGAGCGTTCTGTAAGCCGTCGAAGGTGGACTGTGAGGTCTGCTGGAGGTATCAGAAGTGCGAATGCTGACATAAGTAACGATAAAGCGGGTGAAAAGCCCGCTCGCCGGAAGACCAAGGGTTCCTGTCCAACGTTAATCGGGGCAGGGTGAGTCGACCCCTAAGGCGAGGCCGAAAGGCGTAGTCGATGGGAAACAGGTTAATATTCCTGTACTCGGTGTTACTGCGAAGGGGGGACGGAGAAGGCTATGTTGGCCGGGCGACGGTTGTCCCGGTTTAAGCATGTAGGCGGAGGTTCCAGGTAAATCCGGTACCTTTTCAACGCTGAGGTGTGATGACGAGGCACTACGGTGCTGAAGTAACAAATGCCCTGCTTCCAGGAAAAGCCTCTAAGCATCAGGTAACATCAAATCGTACCCCAAACCGACACAGGTGGTCAGGTAGAGAATACCAAGGCGCTTGAGAGAACTCGGGTGAAGGAACTAGGCAAAATGGTGCCGTAACTTCGGGAGAAGGCACGCTGATATGTAGGTGAAGCCCCTGCGGGTGGAGCTGAAATCAGTCGAAGATACCAGCTGGCTGCAACTGTTTATTAAAAACACAGCACTGTGCAAACACGAAAGTGGACGTATACGGTGTGACGCCTGCCCGGTGCCGGAAGGTTAATTGATGGGGTTAGCGGCAACGCGAAGCTCTTGATCGAAGCCCCGGTAAACGGCGGCCGTAACTATAACGGTCCTAAGGTAGCGAAATTCCTTGTCGGGTAAGTTCCGACCTGCACGAATGGCGTAATGATGGCCAGGCTGTCTCCACCCGAGACTCAGTGAAATTGAAATCGCTGTGAAGATGCAGTGTACCCGCGGCAAGACGGAAAGACCCCGTGAACCTTTACTATAGCTTGACACTGAACACTGGTCCTTGATGTGTAGGATAGGTGGGAGGCTTTGAAGCGTGGACGCCAGTCTGCGTGGAGCCAACCTTGAAATACCACCCTTTAATGGCTGGTGTTCTAACGTGGACCCGTTACCCGGGTTGCGGACAGTGTCTGGTGGGTAGTTTGACTGGGGCGGTCTCCTCCTAAAGAGTAACGGAGGAGCACGAAGGTTAGCTAATCCTGGTCGGACATCAGGAGGTTAGTGCAATGGCATAAGCTAGCTTGACTGCGAGAGTGACGGCTCGAGCAGGTGCGAAAGCAGGTCATAGTGATCCGGTGGTTCTGTATGGAAGGGCCATCGCTCAACGGATAAAAGGTACTCCGGGGATAACAGGCTGATACCGCCCAAGAGTTCATATCGACGGCGGTGTTTGGCACCTCGATGTCGGCTCATCACATCCTGGGGCTGAAGTAGGTCCCAAGGGTACGGCTGTTCGCCGTTTAAAGTGGTACGCGAGCTGGGTTTAGAACGTCGTGAGACAGTTCGGTCCCTATCTGCCGTGGGCGCTGGAGAATTGAGGGGGGGCTGCTCCTAGTACGAGAGGACCGGAGTGGACGCATCACTGGTGTTCGGGTTGTCATGCCAATGGCACTGCCCGGTAGCTAAATGCGGAAGAGATAAGTGCTGAAAGCATCTAAGCACGAAACTTGCCCCGAGATGAGTTCTCCCTGAGCCTTTAAGGCTCCTGAAGGAACGTTGAAGACGACGACGTTGATAGGTCGGGTGTGTAAGCGCAGCGATGCGTTGAGCTAACCGATACTAATGAACCGTGAGGCTTAACCTTACAACGCCGAAGCTGTTTCGGCGGATTTGAGACGATTTTCAGCTGAACCAGATTAATCACTGCGCCCGAGGGCGGGGTGAACAACAGAATTTGCCTGGCGGCTGTAGCGCGGTGGTCCCACCTGACCCCATGCCGAACTCAGAAGTGAAACGCCGTAGCGCCGATGGTAGTGTGGGGTCTCCCCATGCGAGAGTAGGGAACTGCCAGGCATCAAATTACGTAGTGAACCGGGGCATTAAACCGGTGGTTACAGAAATATTCGGTGGAGCGGTAGTTCAGTCGGTTAGAATACCTGCCTGTCACGCAGGGGGTCGCGGGTTCGAGTCCCGTCCGTTCCGCCACCTATTGAAAGCCCTGAGCTAACGCTCAGGGCTTTTTTCTTGTCTGCCGTCTGATTATTGCTTTAAACGCAAAAATCCTCTGCTTAATACGCTCTTTTTTCACACATCCCCCGCGGTGATAATCCTCTTTATTAACAAACATGATGAAGAAAAGAGGAATTCAATGACTATCCCTGCATTTGGTCTGGGCACTTTCCGCCTGAAAGACGACGTTGTGATCGCATCCGTTAAAACTGCCCTTGAACTTGGCTATCGCACGGTTGATACCGCGCAGATCTACGATAACGAAGCTGCGGTCGGCCAGGCAATTGAAGAGAGCGGCGTACCGCGCGACGCGCTTTTTATTACCACCAAGATCTGGATTGAGAACCTCAGCAAAGAGAAGTTAATCCCAAGCCTGAAAGAGAGCCTGAAAAAGCTGCGCACCGATTATGTCGATTTGACTCTGATCCACTGGCCATCACCAAACGATGCGGTGTCAGTTGAAGAGTTTATGCAGGCGTTGCTGGAAGCCAAAGCCCAGGGGCTGACGCGCGAAATTGGTATTTCTAACTTCACTATCCCATTGATGGAAAAAGCGATTGCGGCCGTTGGCGCAGAAAATATCGCGACTAACCAGATCGAACTTTCTCCGTACCTGCAAAACCGTCAGGTGGTTGAATGGGCGCAGCAGCACGGCATCCATATCACCTCTTATATGACGCTGGCTTACGGTAAAGCGCTGAAAGACGAAACCATTCTGCGTATTGCTGCCAAACATAATGCTACCGCCGCGCAGGTTATCCTGGCGTGGGCAATGGGAGAGGGGTATGCAGTGATCCCTTCTTCCACCAAACGTGAAAATCTGGCAAGCAACCTGCTGGCACAGGATCTGACCCTGGATCAGGACGATAAAAAAGCGATCGCCGCACTGGATTGCAACGATCGCCTGGTAAGCCCGGAAGGCCTTGCGCCGAAGTGGGATTAATTTAACCCTCCCTCTGTACCCTCACTAAACCCTCTTACAGCTCCTTCGGGAGCTGTTTTACATGCTCGCTCAGAAAGTCGATAAATGCCCTGATCCGGGTGCTCACCGCTCTGTCGCTGTAGTAGACCGCGCTGAAGGGCATTTCTACAGGCAGGCGCTTATCTGCCAACAGCTCGACTAACTCACCCCGCGCAATCTCTTTATCAATCATATAATCTGAAAGACAAGCAATCCCGTTCCCTTCAAGGCATAACTGTTTGAGCGTCTCGCCGCTGTTGGACGATAAACCGCTGACCACTTCATGAAGCTGGCCATCATGGCAGGCGAGGGGCCAGGTGTTAAGGCATACCGGCTCCGTAAAGCCCAGGCACAGATGCTGCTTTAGCTCCTCAATCGTCTCAGGCTTGCCGTAACGGGCGATATAGGCTGGAGAGGCGATGATTTTGCGATAGCTGGTGAACAGCGGGCGTGCCCGCAGGCTGGAGTCGGTCAGCGTTCCGGCGCGGATCGCGACATCCACCTTGCGCTCAATCAGGTTGATAAAGGTTTCTGACGAGACCAGAGACAGGGTCATTTCCGGATAACGTTCGCGGAAAGGTTTGATTAAAGGCATCAGGAAATGCAGCACCACGGGCGTGGCGGCATCAATACGCAACAGGCCGCGTGGCGTGCTGCGCGTCTCCATAATCTCGGTTTCTGCCGCCGCCATTTCCTGCAGGATAGACTGCACGCGCCGGAAATAACGTTCGCCTTCTTCTGTCAGGCTGAGCTGCCGTGTGGTCCGGTTCAGCAGGCTGACCCCCAGCTTCATCTCCAGCTTTTTGACCGACCGGCTGACGGCAGAATTGGCCTGGCCCAACTGTTCGGCGGCGCGGCTAAAGCTGCCGCTCTCAACGACGGCGACAAAGATCGCCAGTTCCTCAGAGGTTGCTTTCATTGTTGCTTAATCCGCAAAATTGTATTGATACTTTGAGCATTTTTGTTATTTAAACACTGGCGCATACTCCGTGTCATCTTAATCCTGATGAGACGGAGTTTTTTATGCCTCTGGCGCTACTTGCCCTGACGATCAGTGCCTTCGCAATCGGCACAACCGAATTTGTTATTGTAGGACTGGTTCCTACGATTGCTGACCAACTTGCCATCTCCCTGCCTTCTGCGGGTCTGCTGGTCTCCATCTATGCCCTCGGCGTGGCGATCGGTGCGCCGGTGCTGACGGCCCTTACAGGCCGGCTGCCGCGTAAGCAGCTGCTGATGGCGCTAATGGTGCTATTCACCGCAGGCAATCTTCTTGCCTGGCAGGCGCCTGATTACATGACCCTGGTGATTGCCCGTCTGCTGACCGGCCTTGCCCATGGGGTCTTCTTCTCTATCGGCTCGACCATTGCGACCAGTCTGGTGCCTAAAGAGAAAGCCGCCTCCGCTATCGCCATCATGTTTGGCGGATTAACCGTGGCGCTGGTGACCGGTGTTCCGCTGGGTACCTTTATCGGCCAGCACTTTGGCTGGCGGGAAACTTTCCTTGCAGTCTCACTGCTTGGGGTAATTGCCTTGATCAGCAGCCTGGTGCTGATCCCGTCCAACATTCCCGGGCGTGCGGCAGCGACGCTGCGCGATCAGCTGAAGGTGCTGACCCATCCCCGTCTGCTGATGATCTATGCCATTACCGCGCTGGGTTATGGCGGCGTGTTTACCGCATTCACCTTCCTCGCGCCAATGATGCAGGATCTGGCCGGGTTCTCACCGAGTGCGGTCAGCTGGATCCTGCTGGGCTATGGCGTTTCGGTAGCGATCGGCAACATCTGGGGCGGCAAGCTGGCCGATAAGCATGGCGCCGTTCCGGCACTGAAAATTATCTTTGCCGCACTGGTTGTCCTGCTGCTGGTCTTCCAGTTCACCGCATCGATTCAGTATGCCGCGCTGGCGACGGTACTGGTGATGGGGATCTTCGCCTTCGGCAACGTACCGGGCCTGCAGGTCTACGTGGTGCAGAAAGCCGAGCTGTATACCCCGAACGCCGTGGATGTGGCCTCTGGTTTGAACATCGCTGCGTTCAACGTGGGTATTGCGCTGGGGTCCATTATTGGCGGGCAGACCGTAGAACACTTCGGTCTGGCGCAAACGCCGTGGATTGGGGCGGTTATCGTTCTCGCGGCATTTCTGCTGATTGGCCTTAGCGGCCGCCTGGATAAGCCCGCTCGTGTTGTGCTGGGATAAGTCTGGTGTAAGCACTTGCTAACAAAACGAAACAGCGGTTTATCGGTAATTGCGTTGAAAGTGTGAGCTGAAAACCCTATAACATTAGAACCCGCTCCTGTTTCTGGACGGGTTCTGTCTATAGAGGTCGTTTCACATCGTGCGAAAAAATACCTATGCCATGCGTTATGTTGCCGGACAACCTGCGGAGAGGATCTTACCTCCGGGGTCGTTTGCGAGCATTGGCCAGGCGTTGCCCGCCGGCGCACCTTTAAGCAGTGATGAGAAAATCCGGGTGCTGGTGTGGAATATCTTCAAACAGCAGCGCGCCGAATGGTTATCCGTTCTGCAGAACTTTGGTAAGGATGCGCACCTGGTGCTGTTGCAGGAGGCGCAAACCACTCCTGAGCTGGTCAGGTTTGCGACCACTAACTACCTTGCGGCTGACCAGGTACCGGCATTTGTCCTGCCTCAGCATCCGTCAGGCGTAATGACGCTCTCTGCCGCGCATCCTGTTTATTGCTGCCCACTGCGGGAGCGTGAACCGCTCCTGCGTCTGGCAAAATCTGCCCTGGTGACCGTCTACCCACTGCCGGACACCCGTCTGCTGATGGTGGTAAATATTCACGCGGTCAATTTCAGCCTCGGCGTTGACGTCTACAGCAAACAGTTACTGCCCATCGGCGATCAGATCGCGCATCACAGCGGTCCGGTGGTAATGGCTGGTGATTTCAATGCCTGGAGCCGCCCGCGGATGAATGCGCTTTACCGCTTTGCGCGTGAGATGTCGCTGCGCGAAGTCCGTTTTACCGATGACCAGCGTCGCAAGGCGTTTGGGCGTCCCCTCGATTTTGTCTTCTATCGTGGTCTGAACGTGCATGAAGCCTCAGTGCTGGTGACGCGCGCATCCGATCACAATCCGCTACTCGTCGAATTCAGTCCCGGCAAGCCTGAGAGATAGAGGTGTGTCAGGTCTGCCGTGGGGCAGGCCTGCGCGGGTGCTGCCCTTTATTTTTCATCAACCGAAGGACAGCAAAAAATGACAACACAGTCCCATCATGACAACGTAGAAAAACAGTTTGGCTCCCAGGCGAAGGCCTATCTCACCAGCGCGGTTCACGCATCCGGGCGCGATCTGCAGCGTCTGGCTGAACGTCTGGCCGACTTTCCCGATGCCAGCGTGCTGGATTTAGGCTGCGGAGCGGGTCATGCCAGCTTTGTGGCGGCGCAGCAGGTCGCTCATGTTACGGCTTACGACTTATCCAGTCAGATGCTGGAGGTCGTCTCTGCGGCTGCCGGTGAGAAAGGGCTGGGGAATATCGCCACCCGCCAGGGGTATGCCGAATCATTACCCTTCGCCGATAGCTCCTTTGATATCGTCATCAGCCGCTACTCGGCGCATCACTGGCACGATGTCGGCCAGGCATTGCGCGAGGTAAAACGGGTGCTGAAGCCAGGCGGTTTGGTCATCATCATGGATATCATGTCGCCGGGCCATCCTGTGCGTGATATCTGGTTGCAGACGGTTGAAGCCCTGCGCGACACCTCGCATGTGCGCAACTATTCCAGCGGCGAGTGGTTATCGATGTTCACAGAAGCCGGGTTGATTACGCGTGCGTTGCAGACTGACAGGCTGACGCTGGAATTCTCCTCGTGGATTGCCCGTATGCGCACGCCAGAAGCATTAAGCCAGGCGATCAGGCTGTATCAGGAGAGTGCCTCCGCAGAGGTGAAAGCCTACTTTGAACTGCAGGAAGAGGGCTCATTCACCAGCGATACGCTCTTCGCTGAAGCCCGGAAGGCTGGATAAAACAAAAAAGGCACCGGGGGGAATCGGTGCCTTTTTTACATCTGGTCTCTGAAATCAGGAATCCGGGGTGGCGTTGTTTTTCACAAACAACGTTATCCGATCGCCAGGCTGCAGATTGTCGGTATCGCTGTTCCAGCGCATCACATCTTTGATGTTCACGCCGTGACGCTTAGCAATACTGGAGAGCGAATCGCCTTTTTGCACGCGATAGGTAATGCTATCGCTGTTATTGGCGAGACGCTGCGCGCTGTTACCCGCGCCAATCGTCAGGTTCTGACCCACTTTCAGGGTAGAGCCGCGCAGTTTGTTCCACTGCTGCAGATCTTTTGCGCTCACGCCAAGACGTGACGCAATACCTGAAAGCGTATCGCCTGTACGTACCTGATAGCTACGGCTGTTAACCGGTGAATTATCCGCGATCAGCGTAGACTGAACCGCAGCAATTTCACCCGCTGCCAGAGATACCCGTAACTGTTCAGCGTGTTTCTGCGGCACCAGAACGTATTTAGGTCCGCTGTTACCCAACGTAGAGCCCTTCACACCTGCGTTAAAGGCTTTCAGTTTGGTGACCGAGATACCTGCCATATCCGCAACCTGTCGCAGTTCAACAGGGTTGTTGATACGCACTCTCGCCAGCGCACGACTTTCGTCCGAGGTCGGCAGCTTCACGCCGTACTGTTCGCTGTTTTTGAAAATCTCACTCAAAGCCAGCATTTTTGGTACGTATATTTTGGTTTCCCGTGGCAGTGGAAGCGACCAAAAGTCGGTGGGTTTACCCCGTGCTTTATTCGCTTTCATTGCCTTCAGTACACGACCCTCACCGCTATTATACGCCGCGACAGTTAATAACCAGTCACCGTCGAACATCTTGTTCAGACGTTGCATCATGTCGAGTGCTGCAGTCGTCGAAGCGACCACATCACGACGCGCATCGTAGTTGCGGGTCTGTTTCAAACCATAATTTCGCCCTGTGCTCGGTATGATCTGCCAAAGACCTGCGGCCTTGGCGCCAGACGTTGCATGTGGGTCAAAAGCGCTCTCCACTATGGGTAGTAGTACCAGTTCCATAGGCATGTTACGTTTCTTAACTTGCCCTGCTATCCAGTACATATACGGCTCTGCCCGTAAAGTTACATCGTGGAGATAGCTCTTATTGCTTAAATACTTCTGTTTCTGTTCGCGAATCCGGCTGTTTTCCGGAATTCCCATCTTCAGCTCGTCGCCAATAGAGACCCACAAGTCTTGATCCTGTGCGAAAGACGTCCCATCGTCTGCCCATCGCGATTGACTTGTAAACTTCCCTGCTTCCCCTTGACCAGCTGCAGAAAGGCTCTGTGCGTGCTGTTGTACGTTGCCAGTGTTCTGAGACGACTGGCAACCCACAAGCAGGACAGAGGCGAGTAATATCGCTTTTGCCTTCATGTGTGTGTCAATAGTTGCTTAAAAGACGAGCGATGATAACGACGAATATTTAAAAAGGCAACACGCAATTATCAGAAGTTATCTTTCCTGGCCCTTAACCACGCGAAAAACTCTTCTGGTTGTTGCATATTTGTTTCTTCATTAATTTTGTTAATTAAATCAATATCATCTGTTCTGAGAAATAAATTAATTTTACGTTCATTTTTCAGAATTCCGGGGAGTGTTTTTTGGTTTTTTGCACGTAACTCATTAACTTTGCGGTAATAATCCTGAATCGCCACATCCTGCGGCAGAACGTGCATTGCAAACTTCATATTCGCTAAAGTATATTCGTGTGCGCAGCAAATGAGGGTGTCTTCGGGAAGGGCGTTAATTTTCTGGAAGGACTGGTACATCTGGGCTGGCGTGCCTTCAAACAATCTTCCGCAGCCGCCAGAGAACATGGTATCACCACAGAAAAGATAAGGAAAACTGAAGAACGAGATATGTCCTAAAGTGTGACCCGGGGTGGCAATTACGGAAAACTCCGACTCAAGAATGAGGATCTTTTCTCCATCTTCGACTATGCGTGTGGCCCCCTTATCTTGTGTCTCAGCGGGTCCGTAGACCACAAGATGCGGAAATTTTGCACAGATCGCCGCCACGCCGCCCACATGGTCGTGGTGATGATGGGTCAGTAGTATTGCTTCCGGCTGCCACTGGTTTTGCTCAATGGCCTTCAGCACCGGCTCAGCCTCGCCAGGATCGACAATGATGCAGCGAGCTTCATCATTGGTTAAAACCCAGATGTAATTGTCCTGAAAAGCAGGAATACTGATAAGATTCATACATTACCTCTCATAGCGTGGCGGGTGTTTTGATGAAACCGGCAAGGATACCTCAGATTGTCTCAGCACCAGCACATTGGGCGGAATTGCCCTGGGGTGAATACTATCGCGAAGCGCTTGAGCAGCAGCTTAAGCCCTGGTTCGCGAAAATGTATGGTTTTCACCTGCTTAAGATTGGCAATCTGAGCGCGGAAATCAACACTGAAAGTTGTGGGATTTCACATCAGGTCAACGTTTCGCTGGGGGGGGAGCCGGTTCAGGTGAAGGCCAATCCGCTGCATCTGCCGTTTGCGGAAAAGTCCGTGGTTGCCTGCCTGCTGGCGCATTCGCTGCCCTGGTGCGACGATCCGCACCGGTTACTTCGCGAAGCCGACCGGGTACTGATTGACGACGGCTGGCTGGTGATCAGCGGATTTAATCCGATGAGTCTGATGGGCTTGCGCAAGCTGGTGCCGGTGCTGCGCCGTACCCCGCCGTACAATAGCCGGATGTTCACCCTGATGCGCCAGCTGGACTGGCTGTCGCTGCTCAACTTTGAGGTGATGCATCATAGCGGTTTTCAGGTCTTACCCTGGACGCGGCAGGGCGGGAAGATGCTCACCACCCATTTCCCGGCGCTGGGCTGTATGCAGCTGATTGTGGCGCGTAAGCGAACCATCCCCCTGACGCTCAATCCCATGAAGCAAAGCAAGGCGAAAACGCGGCTGCGTGCCGCCGTGGGCGCCACGCGACAATACCGTAAGCCCTGATCAAGCTTCTGGTTTATACCCTACGTCTTCATGCTGCGGATTCATGGCGGCAGCGCGGGCCAGCTCGTCGCAACGTTCGTTCTCGGGGTGTCCCGCGTGGCCTTTCACCCATTCCCACTGGATTTTATGCTGGCTGAGTGCCGCATCCAGGCGCTGCCAGAGATCGACATTCTTAACCGGTTTTTTGTCAGCGGTTTTCCAGCCCCTTTTTTTCCAGTTATGGATCCACTGGGTGATCCCCTGGCGCACATACTGGCTGTCGGTGCTCAGCACAATATCGCAGTGCTCTTTCAGCGCCTCGAGGGCCACAATCGCAGCCATCAACTCCATACGGTTGTTAGTGGTCAGACGATAACCTTCGTTGAAGGTTTTTTCGTGTTCGCGATATCGCAAAATCGCACCGTATCCCCCCCGGGCCCGGGTTGCCGAGGCACGATCCGTCGGTGTAAATCTCTACCTGTTTACGCATCCTGGCAGACATCCTGTAATCAAAACGGTAAGTCTGACATAAATGGTCGCCATCAGCACTGCAAAATAGAGTCGATGCGAATTAGCCTTTGAACGCCTGGTCAGGTTGTTTACAATGTCGCCGTTGAACAGAGCAGGTTTTCAGAATGAGTATTGCAGACACACATAACGCCGACAGGATCATCGTCCTCGATACCGAAACCACGGGTATGAACCAGATCGGTGCTCACTATGAAGGGCACAAGATCATCGAGATCGGTGCGGTAGAGGTGATCAACCGCCGTCTTACCGGCAATAACTTCCACGTCTACCTGAAGCCAGACCGGCTGGTGGACCCGGAAGCCTTTGGCGTTCACGGTATCGCAGATGAATTCTTGCTGGATAAACCCACCTTTGCCGACGTCGCCGATGAATTCATCGACTACATCAAAGGCGGCGAGCTGGTCATTCATAACGCCTCATTTGATATCGGCTTTATGGATTATGAATTCAGCAAGCTCAACCGCGGCCTGCCGAAGACCGACACCTTCTGTAAAGTCACCGACAGTCTGGCGATGGCGAGAAGGATGTTCCCCGGCAAGCGTAACAGCCTCGATGCGTTGTGCTCGCGCTATGAAATAGATAACAGCAAACGAACGCTGCACGGGGCATTACTCGATGCCCAGATCCTGGCCGAAGTCTACCTGATCATGACGGGTGGCCAGACAGCCCTGGCCTTTAATGCCGATAACGATTCGCAGCAGCAGGTCGGGGAGGGCGAAATCCAGCGCATTATTCGTCAGTCCAGCGCCTTACGCGTCATTCTCGCCAGCGATGAAGAGCTGGTGGCTCATGAATCACGTCTCGATCTGGTGCAGAAGAAGGGCGGAAGCTGCCTCTGGCGCGGTTAAACGCGGCGGAAATGCTGGTAAAATAACCGTTTGGATCGTTTTTGCAGCAAACGATTCAAAAGCAGAGAAAAAGCATTGACGGGATCGGAGGCAAACCGTAATATCTGCCTCGTTCCCAAGGGAACACAGCGGAGCGGTAGTTCAGTCGGTTAGAATACCTGCCTGTCACGCAGGGGGTCGCGGGTTCGAGTCCCGTCCGTTCCGCCACTATTCAGAAGGCCTGAATCAGCAATGATTCAGGCCTTTCTCATTTTATCGTGCTGCTGATTTGGCCGGGCAAGCAGCGCTGGTGCCGCCCGGCAGTTGTTTAGTTGATGCTAAACGGATCCGCATCCTGCCAGGCAGGAAACTTCTCCCGATACTCTCTCAGGGCCGTCAACGACAGCTCGGCGTCAATGCGCGTCGCATGGTGCGGCTCTGCGGTGGCGATGATTTCGCCCTGCGGGTTAATCACCCGGCTGTCGCCACGATAGTGATGCCCGTTGCCGTCGGTACCGACCCGGTTGCAGCCCGCAACATAGGCCTGGTTCTCAATCGCCCGTGCGGTCAGCAGCGCCTGCCAGTGCAGCGAGCGTGGAGCTGGCCAGTTAGCGACATACAGCGCCAGGTCATAATCGTTACGGTTACGCGACCACACCGGGAAGCGCAGGTCGTAACAGACTAACGGCAGAATGCGCCAGCCGCGCCACTCGAACACCAGCCGCTCGTTACCCGCTTCATAATGCTGGTGCTCATCCGCCATGCGGAACAGGTGGCGCTTATCGTAGAAGTGCACCTTGCCCTCGGGCTCAACTAGCAGAAAACGGTTAACTGGCCCACGTTCAGTCTGTAGCGCGGCGCTCCCGGCGATTAACGCCTGGGTTTGCTGGGCTCTGGCCTGCATCCAGGCGACCACATCTTCCTGCGGCAGGGACTGTTTTGCCGCTTCCATGGCAAACCCGGTGGTGAACATTTCCGGCAGGATAATGATATCGCGCCCGGCGATCCCCTCCAGCTGACGATCAAAATGGCGCAGGTTGGCGGGGCCATCCATCCACACCAGCGGTTGTTGCAAAAGCGTAATCTTCAAACCAGGCACAGTAAGACTCCTCGAAGAACCACATTTTGACACTGTAGCACGACAATCAGAGAAACGGGTGGCAATAAAAAAACCCCGCACCAGGCGGGGTTGTTTAGTGCTGAAACAGGTTAGGCGGCTTCAGGTTTACGTACGATTTCTGTCAGCTTTACCGGCTGCGTCGCCAGCTCTTCCGGGTCGAAATCATCAACGTTAATACTGCGCAGACGGCTCTCTTCAGCTTTGATCAGCAGGGCGGCTTCATCTTTATTAATGATACCGCCAGCCAGGGCCTGTTTCGCCAGCTCATCCAGGCGGGTGAACGGCAGGTTTTTGCCCAGCTGTTTGCAGATCTTCTGATGAATCGGATCGGCCGCCATCACATCCAGCAGCGCCTCTTCCAGCAGACCCACCGGGTTATGCTCGCTCGGGGTCAGATACTGGCCGCGACCGATACGGGAGCGGGTTGCGCTCGGCACCTGCAGGATCTTCGCCACTTTATGATCCAGCTTATCGGACGGCGCCAGATAGTGACGACCGGTCGGGAAGATGACCACGCGCAGGGCACCTGCGACAAAGCGGTTCGGGAAGTTCACCAGCAGATCGTCAATGGCCTGCTCTGCCTGATAGAGCGCATCCTGCACGCCCCAGTGCACCAGCGGCAGATCCGCTTCATGACGGCCTTCATCGTCGTAGCGTTTCAGTACCGCCGAGGCGAGGAAGATCTGGCTCAGCACATCACCCAGACGCGCGGAGATACGTTCCCGGCGTTTCAGGCTGCCGCCAAGCACCGCCATCGACACGTCGGACAGCAGCGCAAGGTTGGCGCTCAGACGGTTCAGATGCTGATAGTAACGACGGGTCGCATCGCCGGTTGGCGTGGCGCTGGTCAAACCGCGGGTCAGACCCAGCCAGAAGCTGCGCATTTCGTTGCTGCCGACGTGACCGATGTGTTTGAACAGCAGTTTATCGAACGCATCAACATCGTTATTCTGCGCGGCCGCCATCTCTTCCAGCACGTATGGATGGCAGCGGATCGCACCCTGACCAAAGATCATCATGCTGCGGGTCAGAATGTTGGCCCCTTCCACGGTGATGGCAATAGGTGCGCCCTGATAGCCGCGCGCCAGGAAGTTGCCTTCGCCGAGCATAATGCCTTTGCCGCCGGCAATATCCATCGCATCAATGATCGACTGCTGCGCACGGTGGGTACAGTGGTACTTCACAATTGCCGACAGCACGGCCGGTTTCTCGCCGAGCATGATGCCGTAGGTAATCAAAGATGCTGCGGCATCCATCACGTAGGCGTTGCCTGCAATACGGGCCAGTGGCTCCTCAATCCCTTCCATCTTACCGATAGAGATTTTGAACTGACGGCGGATGTGGGCGTAAGCGCCAATCCCCATCGCCACCGATTTCAGGCCGCCGGTTGAGTTCGACGGCAGGGTAATGCCGCGGCCAACAGACAGACATTCCACCAGCATACGCCAGCCCTGACCGGCCATTTTCGGGCCGCCGATGATGTAATCAATCGGCACAAAGATATCCTGACCGCGGGTCGGGCCGTTCTGGAACGGCACGTTCAGCGGGAAGTGACGACGACCAATTTCCACGCCCGGGGTAGAGGTAGGGATCAGCGCACAGGTAATGCCCAGATCCTCTTCACCGCCTAACAGCTTGTTCGGGTCAGAGAGTTTAAACGCCAGGCCCAGCACGGTAGCGATTGGCGCCAGAGTGATATAACGCTTGTTCCAGGTGAGGCGCATGCCCAGCACCTGCTCACCCTGCCAGTCGCCCATGCAGACCACGCCAGTATCCGGGATGGCACCGGCATCGGAACCCGCTTCCGGGCTGGTCAGTGCGAAGCAGGGGATTTCCAGACCGCGTGCCAGACGCGGCAGATAGTGATCTTTCTGCTCTTCAGTACCGTAGTGCTGCAGCAGTTCGCCCGGACCTAAGGAGTTAGGCACGCCAACGGTGATCGCCAGGATCCCGGAGACGCCAGCCAGCTTTTGCAGTACGCGAGCCTGAGCGTAAGCAGAGAACTCCAGCCCGCCGTACTCTTTCTTGATGATCATCGCGAAGAAGCGATGCTCTTTTAAAAATGCCCACAGTTCCGGCGGCAGATCGGCCATCTCATGGGTGATCTGGAAGTCATTCGCCATCCGGCAGGCTTCTTCAACCGGACCATCGATAAACGCCTGCTCTTCAGCAGTAAGGCGCGGCTGCGGATAGTTATGCAGCTTTTTCCAGTCAGGATTACCCTGGAACAGCTCGCCTTCCCACCAGGTGGTGCCTGCATCAATCGCTTCTTTCTCGGTACGCGACATCGGCGGCATCACCTTACGGAAGCCACGAAATACCGGAGCTGAAATCAGCGACTTACGCATGGAGCGGACGTTGAACGGCACCAGCATGATTGCCAGCGGGACCAGCACCCAGGTCGTCCAGATGCCGGCGACGCCAAGCGCAGCCGTCCAGGCCAGTAAGATGAAGCTGCTCAGAAGTAAGCTGACCCGGTGATAGAACAACACCCCGAGCAGAACAACGGATAAGAGAATACTTAAAATCATCATAAAGAAATGCTCCCTGTCTTGTAGGAGGTCTGACCACTTGTGATGATATGGTTGTAGTGGATGTTATTTCTTTTAGCAATGCATTCACAAAATAATTACAACCTGGTTCACATTGTTCATGTTTTACGCGGCACAAATAAGCAAAACGCCCGTCGATTCATGCGGCTTTAGCTTCTCGCTTTTCCCGCTATCCGGTAAACTTGCTCTGTTATTTCATCAATACTGAAGGATTATCCTCATGTACCAGGATCTTATTCGTAACGAACTGAACGAAGCGGCGGAAACGCTGGCTAACTTTCTGAAAGATGAAGCCAATATTCACGCTATTCAGCGCGCGGCGGTCCTGCTGGCCGACAGCTTCAAAGCGGGCGGTAAAGTGCTCTCCTGCGGCAATGGCGGTTCACATTGCGATGCCATGCACTTTGCCGAAGAGCTGACCGGTCGTTATCGTGAAAACCGCCCGGGCTACCCGGCGATTGCGATCTCTGATGTCAGCCACATCTCCTGCGTGGGCAATGACTTCGGTTACGATCACATCTTCTCCCGCTATGTTGAAGCGGTGGGCCGTGAAGGGGATGTCCTGCTGGGGATTTCCACCTCCGGCAACTCCGGCAACGTGATCAAGGCAATTGACGCGGCACGTGAGAAGGGGATGAAAGTCATCACTCTGACCGGCAAAGACGGCGGCAAAATGGCCGGTACGGCGGATATCGAAATTCGCGTGCCTCACTTCGGTTACGCTGACCGTATTCAGGAAATTCATATCAAAGTTATTCACATCCTGATCCAGCTGATCGAAAAAGAGATGGTTAAATAAGACTTCGCTGGGGGGGTTAGCGCCCCCCGCTGTTGTGGAGGTGATGTATGTGCGAACTGCTCGGGATGAGCGCCAATGTGCCGACCGATATCTGCTTTAGTTTCACCGGGCTGGTGCAGCGCGGTGGAGGAACCGGGCCGCATAAAGACGGCTGGGGTATCACCTTCTACGAAGGGAAAGGCTGTCGCACGTTCAAGGATCCACAACCCAGCTTCAACTCACCGATAGCCAAACTGGTGCAGGATTATCCGATTAAATCCCGCTCGGTGGTGGCCCACATTCGCCAGGCCAACCGCGGCGAAGTCGCGCTGGAAAACACCCATCCGTTTACCCGCGAGCTGTGGGGACGCAACTGGACCTACGCCCATAACGGCCAGCTGAGCGGCTATAAGTCGCTGGAAACCGGCAACTTCCGCCCGGTAGGGGAAACCGACAGTGAAAAGGCCTTCTGCTGGCTGCTGCACAAGCTGACCGAGCGTTATCCCCGTACCCCCAGCAACATGACCGCGGTGTTTAAATACATTGCGTCGCTGGCGTCCGAGCTACGTGAGAAGGGCGTGTTCAACATGCTGTTGTCTGACGGGCGCTACGTGATGGCGTTCTGCTCCACGAACCTGTTCTGGATCACCCGGCGGGCACCGTTCGGCGTGGCAAAGCTTCTGGATCAGGATGTGGAAATTGATTTTCAGACAGAGACCACACCGAACGATGTGGTCACTGTGATTGCGACGCAGCCGCTGACGGGCAACGAAACCTGGCAAAAGATTATGCCAGGCGAGTGGATCTTATTTTGTCTCGGGGAGCGCGTAGTTTGACGCCAGCTGTGGCTGGACGACTTCGTGGCTCAGCGGCTTGCTGACTACGTAACGTCCATCCACTACCGAAACGGTCGGCGGCTTACGCGTCTGCTGGAAGTAATCATAACCTGGCTTCAACTGCTTCCAGAAATCCGCGTAGTACGAGGTTTTGTGACGCGCCATATTGGCGTCGGTCATCCGGAACGGATAGATGCTTACCTGCACCGCAGACTGGCCAAACACCAGCGCGCCGGTCACAAACTGGAAGATCTCATCAATCCCGCTGTCGGTCATGGCGTAGCAGCCAACGGAAACACAGGCTCCGTGGATCATCAGGTATTTACCGTCATAACCATGGGCACGGTCATAGGCATTAGGGAAGCCGATGTTGATGGCTTTATAGAAGCGGCTGTCTGGTTTGAGCTGGCTGCGCTGAACGCTGTAGAACCCCTCCGGGCTTTTAAAATCGCCCTGACGCTGTTTCGGGCCGAGGCCGCCGGAGTAGTTACAGATTTTATAGCTGTCCAGCAGCTGATACGTCTCACCCATCTTCACGTACAGGTCTAACGTGCGCTCTTCCTTAAAGATCTGGATATAGACCGGAGAGCCCATCAACTGCTGCTTGTATTCTTTGCTTACAGGCGTCGTAGAGCTGTTGCTGCTGAGCAGCCCGGCAAACGAAACGCACGGAATAAGAAGCATCGCAATGAACAATGCGATTTTACGCATACTACATGTTCCTTGATAAAACATAACCAACTTGCCAGGACGGCAAAAGAGACCCGAAATCAGATTTATCTGCATTAGGCGTGCTCACATTAGCACCACTGCATTTTTTCGCAAGCGTCAGCACGTCGGTTTACAAAATAGTTTTACCTTATAACCTGGTTTAACCTCGCTGGCTTTGAGAACTTTGCGTAATCGGTCGCATTTTAGCACCCGCCGCTGCGTTATCGCTGCCGCCCGATCGGTGAAAATGGTACACTGCGCCCGTCTTATGACCGAAGGGTAAGAAAGGAAGCTTTTTCAGGATCATCCGCGATCCTGCTGGTCACACGGGCGAGTTCTCGCCGCCTTTCTTCATCCTGTGCAACGACTTCTGACTCGTCCGGCTTTCTGGCCGGAACGGTTATTCATGGATAACAAATAACACTATGATTAGAATCAGAAAAGGACTTGATTTGCCGATTTCCGGCATCCCCGTACAGCAGATTTCGCCCTGTGCGACACCTCGCCATGTGGCGATCCTCGGGGACGACTATGTGGGTATACGTCCCACCATGCTGGTGCAGGAAGGCGACAGCGTCATTAAGGGCCAGGCGCTATTCGAGGATAAAAAAAATCCCGGCGTTCTGTTTACCGCACCCGCCAGCGGGACGATCGCGGCTATCCATCGCGGCGAGCGCCGGGTGTTGCAATCGGTGGTGATCCGCGTGGAAGGCGATCGCCAGCGCGAGTTTACTCGCCACGATGTCGCTGAACTGCCCACGCTCTCCCGCCAGGCCGTGCAGGCGCAGCTGCTGGAGTCAGGCCTGTGGACGGCGCTGCGTACCCGTCCCTTCAGCAAAACCCCGGTGCCCGGCACCGTGCCGGCTGCCATTTTCGTCACCGCCATGGACACCAATCCCCTTAGCGCCGACCCGCAGCCGATTATCCTGGCGCAGCGTCAGGCATTTGATGCCGGGCTGACGATCCTCACGCGCCTGACGGAGGGCAAAGTACATGTCTGCCAGGCGGGCGGCGGCAAGCTGGGCGGACATCCGCAGGGGAAAGTGACGTTTAACGCCTTCGCCGGGCCACATCCGGCAGGCTTGCCAGGGACGCACATCCATTTCCTGGAAGCCGTCAGCCTGACAAAACAGGTCTGGCATCTGAACTACCAGGACGTTATCGCCATCGGCAAACAGTTCCTCACCGGCGAGCTTTGCACCGAGCGGGTTATCGCTCTGGGCGGCCCGCAGATGCGCAACCCGCGCCTGGTGCGCACCTGCCTGGGCGCAGACATCAACGACCTGCTGGTGGACGAAACCCTGGAGGGCGAAAACCGTCATATTTCGGGTTCCGTACTGAGCGGCAGGCATGCCACAGGCGCGCAGGCCTGGCTCGGGCGCTTTCATTTACAGGTCAGCGTGGTAAGAGAAGGGCGCGAGAAAGAGCTGTTTGGCTGGGTGATGCCCGGCAGAGAGAAGTTCTCCGTTACCCGCACCACGCTGGGCCACTTCCTGCGCAACAAGCTGTTTAACTTCTCCACCGATACCAACGGCGGCGAGCGGGCGATGGTGCCTATCGGCAACTACGAGCGCGTGATGCCGCTCGATATCCTGCCGACCCTGCTGCTGCGCGATCTGCTGGCGGGCGATACCGATGGCGCTCAGGCGCTGGGTTGCCTTGAGCTGGACGAAGAAGATCTGGCGCTGTGCACCTACGTTTGTCCCGGTAAATACGAATACGGACCGGTATTGCGCGAGGTGTTAACCCGCATTGAGCAGGAAGGATAACTGATGGGCCTGAAACATTTCATTGAAAAGCTGGAGCCGCACTTTACCCAAGGCGGCAAGCTGGAAAAGTATTACCCGCTGTTTGAAGCGACCGCGACGCTCCTCTATACGCCAGGCCAGGTCACCAAAGGGGCCGCGCACGTGCGCGACGGCATCGACCTCAAGCGCATGATGATCCTCGTCTGGTTCGCGGTGTTCCCGGCGATGTTCTGGGGCATGTACAACGTCGGCCTGCAGACCATCCCGGCGCTGACGCATCTGTATGATGCCCAGCAGCTGCCGCAGATTATCGCAGGCGACTGGCACTACCGGGTGGCGCAGATGCTGGGCGTCAGCTTTACCCCTGATGCCGGTTGGATCAGCATGATGACCCTGGGGGCGGTCTACTTCCTGCCCATCTACCTGACGGTATTTCTGGTCGGCGGCTTCTGGGAAGTGCTGTTCGCGATTATCCGCAAGCACGAGATCAACGAAGGCTTCTTTGTCACCTCCATTCTGTTTGCCCTGATTGTGCCGCCAACGTTGCCGCTGTGGCAGGCGGCGATGGGCATCAGCTTTGGCGTGGTGATGGCGAAGGAGATCTTCGGCGGTACCGGCCGCAACTTCCTTAACCCGGCCCTTGCCGGACGCGCGTTCCTGTTCTTTGCCTACCCGGCGCAAATCTCCGGCGATCTGGTCTGGTCGGCGGCAGACGGCTTTTCCGGTGCGACGCCGCTGTCGCAGTGGGCCGCCCACGGTGGCGAGGCGCTGGTCAACAACGCCACCGGGCAGCCGGTCAGCTGGTTCGATGCCTTTATCGGCACCATCCCGGGCTCGATAGGTGAAGTCTCGACCCTGATGATCCTGATTGGCGGCGCCATTATTCTGTTTGGCCGCGTCGCCTCCTGGCGCATTGTGGCGGGCGTGATGCTCGGCATGATCCTCACCGCGACGCTGTTTAACCTGATTGGCTCGGCGACCAACCCGATGTTTGCCATGCCGTGGTACTGGCATCTGGTGCTGGGCGGTTTTGCCTTCGGCATGATGTTTATGGCCACCGACCCGGTGTCGGCCTCCTTTACCGACAAAGGCAAATGGTGGTACGGGGCGCTGATTGGCGTGATGTGCGTGCTTATCCGCGTGGTGAACCCGGCCTATCCGGAAGGGATGATGCTGGCGATCCTGTTCGCCAACCTGTTTGCGCCGCTGTTCGATTACCTGGTAGTACGGGCCAACATCAAACGGAGGAAGGCGCGTGGCTGAGATAAAAAATAATGACAGCATCGGCAAGACGCTGATGGTGGTCGTCGTGCTGTGTCTGGTCTGCTCCATCGTGGTGGCGGGCTCTGCGGTAGGCCTCAAGTCGCGCCAGCAGGAGCAACGCGCTCTCGACAAGCAGCGTAACATTCTGGCGGTGGCCGGGCTGATGCAGGGCGAAATGAGCGCCGATGATGTGGCGCAGATCTTTGCTGAACGCATCACGCCGCGTCTGGTGGATCTCAATACCGGCGAGCTGCTGGAGAGCGATCCGTCCAGCTACAACCAGGCGCAGGCGCTGAAAGATCCGCAGCGCAGCACCGAACTTGAAGCCAGCCAGGATCCGGCTGGCATTAAGCGCCGCAGCAATACGGCGGAGATCTATCTGGTGCGCGATGAGCAAAAGCGCGTTCAGGAGCTGGTCCTGCCGGTGTACGGCAACGGGCTGTGGTCGATGATGTATGCCTTTGTCGCCCTCAACACCGATGGCCGCACGGTTAAAGGCATCACTTACTACGATCAGGGCGAAACCCCCGGGCTGGGCGGTGAAGTGGAAAACCCGGCCTGGCGGGCGCAGTTTGTCGGCAAAAAAGTGCTGAATGATAACGGCCAGCCGGCGCTGAAGGTGATGAAAGGGGCCGCGCGACCGGGCGATGAGTACGCCGTCGATGGCCTGTCCGGTGCCACGCTGACCTCAAACGGCGTGCAGCACAGCTTTGATTTCTGGATGGGTGAGCTGGGTTTTGGACCCTTTCTTAAAAAGGTACGTGAAGGAGAGCTGAACAATGGCTGATGCGGGCGAACTGAAAGAAGTTAAACGGGTTCTTATCGGGCCGCTCATCGCCAACAACCCGATCACCCTGCAGGTGCTGGGCGTCTGTTCAGCGCTGGCGGTCACCACCAAGCTGGAAACTGCGGTGGTGATGACCCTGGCCGTCACCCTGGTGACGGCGTTTTCCAGCATGTTCATCTCGATGATCCGCCACCACATCCCCAACAGCGTGCGCATCATCGTGCAGATGGCGATCATCGCCTCGCTGGTGATCGTGGTGGATCAACTGTTGCGGGCCTTTGCCTACGAAACCTCAAAACAGCTGTCGGTATTTGTCGGCCTGATCATCACCAACTGCATCGTGATGGGGCGCGCAGAAGCCTATGCCATGAAAATGCCGCCGCTGGCGAGCTTTATGGACGGCATCGGCAACGGTCTCGGCTATGGCGTGATCCTGCTGACGGTCGGTTTTCTGCGTGAGCTCATCGGCAGCGGCAAGCTGTTTGGCATCACCGTGCTCGATACCGTGCAAAACGGCGGCTGGTATCTGCCGAACGGCCTGTTCCTGCTGGCTCCCAGCGCGTTCTTCATTATCGGTTTGCTGATCTGGGCGGTGAGAACCTGGCGCCCCGAGCAGCAGGAAAAGGAGTAACCGACAATGGCTCATTACCTGAGTTTGTTTGTGCGGGCGGTGTTTGTTGAAAACATGGCGCTCGCGTTTTTCCTCGGCATGTGTACCTTCCTTGCTGTCTCGAAAAAGGTGTCGACCGCCTTCGGCCTGGGCGTTGCCGTTACGGTGGTGCTGGGGCTGTCGGTTCCCATCAACAATCTGGTCTTTAACCTGGTGCTGCGCGACGGCGCGCTGGTGGATGGCGTTGATCTGAGTTTCCTCAACTTCATCACCTTTATTGGCGTGATTGCGGCGCTTGTGCAGATCCTGGAGATGATCCTCGATAAATACTTCCCGTCACTCTACACGGCGCTGGGGATCTTCCTGCCGCTGATCGCCGTGAACTGCGCCATCTTCGGCGGCGTGTCGTTCATGGTGCAGCGTGATTACAACTTTAGCGAGTCGGTGGTATACGGCTTCGGCTCCGGCATTGGCTGGATGCTGGCTATCGTGACGATGGCGGGCCTGCGCGAAAAAATGAAGTATGCCAACGTGCCGGCCGGGTTGCGCGGCTTAGGGATCACCTTTATCACCACCGGTCTGATGGCGCTGGGCTTCATGTCCTTCTCCGGTGTGCAGCTGTAAGGGCTAAATGTATGGAAATTATACTTGGCGTAGTGATGTTCACGCTGATTGTGCTGGTGCTCTCGGGGCTGATCCTGGTGGCGCGGTCAAAGCTGGTGAACTCCGGCGATGTGATCATCGAGATTAACGATGAGGCGGATAAGCAGATCCGCACCCCTGCGGGCGATAAGCTGCTGAACACCCTCTCCGGCAATGGCATTTTTATCTCTTCTGCCTGCGGCGGCGGTGGCTCCTGTGGACAGTGTCGGGTCACGGTTAAAGAGGGCGGCGGGGATATTCTGCCGACCGAGCTGTCGCACATCAGCAAGCGTGAGGCGAAAGAGGGCTGCCGTCTGGCCTGTCAGGTGGCAGTGCGCCAGAACATGAAGATTGAGCTGCCGGAGGAGATCTTCGGCGTGAAAAAGTGGCAGTGCGAGGTTATCTCTAACGATAATAAGGCCACCTTCATTAAAGAGCTGAAGCTGCGCGTTCCCGATGGGGAAGACGTGCCGTTCCGCGCGGGCGGCTACATTCAGATCGAATGTCCGGAGCATACCGTCGCATACAAAGACTTTGACGTGCCGGACGAGTACCGCGGCGACTGGGACAAATTCAATCTGTTCCGCTTTGTCTCTGAGGTGAAAGAGCCGACGCTGCGCGCCTACTCCATGGCCAACTACCCGGACGAGAAAGGCATCATCATGCTCAACGTGCGTATCGCCACGCCGCCGCCGGGCGTACCGGATGCGCCGCCGGGGATCATGTCGTCCTATATCTGGTCGCTGAAGGCCGGGGATAAGGTCACCATTTCCGGGCCGTTTGGTGAGTTTTTTGCCAAAGAGACCGACGCCGAAATGGTGTTTATTGGCGGGGGCGCCGGGATGGCGCCGATGCGTTCGCATATCTTCGACCAGCTTAAGCGCCTCGGCAGTCAACGTAAGATCAGCTTCTGGTACGGCGCCCGCTCGCTGCGGGAGATGTTCTATCAGGAGGAGTTTGAACAGCTGGCGCGGGATAACCCGAACTTCAGTTTCCACATTGCGCTGTCCGATCCGCAGCCGGAAGATAACTGGACCGGCTATACCGGGTTCATCCATAACGTGCTGTATGAAAACTACCTCAAACATCACGCCGCGCCGGAAGACTGTGAGTTCTACATGTGCGGGCCGCCAATGATGAACGCCGCCGTGATCAAAATGCTGCAGGATCTCGGCGTGGAAGATGAGAACATCATGCTGGATGATTTTGGAGGCTGATGATGGTGACCTTCCTGCTGACCTTTGCGATCTTTGTTCTGGTGATATTTGGCATGTCGCTCGGCTGGATTATCAAGCGCAAAAGCATTCAGGGCAGCTGCGGCGGCATCTCCTCGCTGGGGATGGATAAAGTCTGCGACTGCCCGGAGCCCTGCGACGCGCGTAAAAAGCGCATGGAACGCGAAGCTCAGCGCCAGCAAAACCGGATCCTCTGAACGAAACAGGCCGCAGCAGCGGCCTGTTTTTTTTACTTCATCCAGGCTCTGGCCTGGGCGGGTGAATCCACCATCACGCCGTCGGCCCCCAAACCTAGTGCTTTCTGGTAATCCTCGGCGGAGTTAACGCCAAGCAGGATCACATGGGCATTCCCCTGAGAGCGGAAGCAGTCCATCGCCTCTTTGTCCCACGTCAGAGTGGCCGGGGAGATGCCATCGCCTAGCGTGAATTTCTCTACCACTTCCACCTTGCGGTTCAGCTCCAGCCCGTACCACCAGGCATCCATTTTCTTTGCTGGCGGCAGGCATTCGTGGTTCAGGGAGATATTCGCCAGCCGGGTGCGCGTTTCGCTGCGGGTGACAAAGCGCGGCACCTCTGCAGGCAGGGCATCCAGATAGCGATCCTCTGTTGAATAGACGCGAACATGTGTCAGGCTGTTGGTCGCTTTCAGCACGCCAAGCAGCTGTTTGCCCATCTCAGCCGGATCGGCGTCGGGGGATTTAATGTCGATATAGAACGGGACGTCAGGCCAGCGTTCAAGCACCGCTTTCAGGGTCGGAATGGTGGTTCCGGCGACCTTTTCTTTCCATTTTGCCCCGGCATCAAATGTCGCCAGTTCGGCCTGGGTGTACTGGGAGACGTTGCCCTTTGCGGCGGTTAACGCGCTGAGATCGCTGGGACGATAGAGAACCGGCACGCCGTCGCGACTGAGCTGCACGGTGATCCAGATAGCCTGCGCGCGGTTTTCCAGCGCCAGCTTGATGGCCGGGAGGGTATTCTCCGGTGCGTCGGCGGTTCCGCCACGGTGAGCGATAATTTGTGGACTGGCCCAGGCCGTGGACGTCAGCAGAAGTGAGGCGATAATCATCTTTTTCATGAATAATTTTCCATTTTAAATCATGTAATTCAATGATTTGTAGGTGTGTGAAGGCTTACCCTTGTACCACGCTTTGATGACAGGAGTGAGACGGTAAATCTGCTGACGCATTTTTAGCTCTTTGTTATACTGTGCATAATTACAGGTGTGGTGAAGATGATGCGCAAGATAATCCATGTTGATATGGACTGTTTTTTTGCTGCGGTAGAGATGCGCGACAACCCGGCGCTGCGGGATATCCCCATTGCTATTGGCGGCAGCCGTGTACAACGCGGGGTGATCAGCACCGCGAACTACCCGGCGCGTAAGTTTGGCGTGCGCAGCGCCATGCCGACCGCGATGGCCTTAAAACTCTGCCCGCACCTGACCTTATTACCCGGCCGCTTTGAGGCCTATAAAGAAGCGTCCCACCATATTCGTGAGATCTTCTCCCGCTACACCTCCCTGATTGAGCCCCTGTCGCTGGACGAAGCCTACCTGGATGTCACCGACAGCCTGCACTGTCACGGCTCCGCCACGCTGATGGCTCAGGAGATCCGCCAGACGATTTTCGATGAACTACAGCTGACCGCCTCGGCGGGCGTCGCGCCGGTAAAATTTCTCGCCAAAATTGCCTCCGATCTCAATAAGCCCAACGGCCAGTATGTGATCACCCCTGACGAGGTGCCGGCGTTTATCAAAACGCTGCCGCTCGGCAAGATCCCCGGCGTAGGGAAAGTCTCGGCGGCAAAGCTGGAGAACATGGGGCTGCGCACCTGCGAGGATGTGCAGAACAGCGATCTGGGGATGCTGTTGAAGCGCTTCGGTAAGTTTGGTCGGGTACTGTGGGAGCGGAGCCAGGGCATTGATGAGCGCAACGTTAACAGCGAGCGGCTGCGTAAATCGGTGGGCGTGGAACGCACCCTGGCCGAGGATATTCATGACTGGGCAGACTGCGAAGCCATAATCGTCGGGCAGCTTTACCCTGAGCTGGAGCGGCGGCTGGCAAAGGTCAAACCGGATCTGCTGATTGCCCGCCAGGGGGTAAAACTCAAGTTTAACGACTTTCAGCAAACCACCCAGGAGCACGTCTGGCCGCGGCTGAACAAAGAGGATTTGATTGCGACCGCGAAGAAAACCTGGGAAGAGCGACGGGCAGGGCGGGGTGTGCGGCTGGTGGGGTTACACGTCACGCTGCTGGATCCGCAGCTGGAGCGGCAGCTGGTGCTGGGGCTGTAAAAAAAGCCCGGTGGCGCTCACGCTTACCGGGCCTACGAACTACTGCCCGGTGGCGCTCACGCTTACCGGGCCTACAAAAGGCGCATGCCCCGTAGGCCCGGCAAACGCAGTGCCGCCGGGCAACAAGGCTGATTACTTCGTCGGGATCGCTTTCAGCAGTTCGGTCAGCAGGGTCCAGTAATGGCCCACGCTTTCGATATGAACCTGCTCATCCGGAGAGTGAGGACCGGTAATGGTTGGCCCGATGGAAACCATATCCATATCCGGGTACGGTTTCTTGAACAGACCGCACTCCAGACCGGCGTGGATCACCTGAATGTTCGGCGTGCTGTTGAACAGACGCTGATAGGTTTCACGCACCAGCGCCATCACCGGTGAACTCGCATCCGGCTGCCAGCCCGGGTAGCTACCCTTGGCAACGGTTTGCGCGCCGGACAGTTTGCCCAGAGATTCCAGCATGCTCACCACGTAATCTTTACCGCTGTCGATCAGGGAGCGGATCAGGCAGATGATCTCTGCGCTGTCGTCAGCCATGGTCACCACGCCGACGTTCAGGGAGGTTTCCACCACGCCTTTCGCCACGTCAGAGTTGCGGATCACACCGTTAGGGGTTGCGTTCAGCAGCTGAACAAAGCGGTCGCGGGACTGTTCGGTCAGCGCGGCTTTATCCGTCGTGACGGCTTCCAGCACTACGGTCAGATTCTTCTCTTTCGCTTCCAGCTCGTTTTTCAGGATATCCAGATAGACGGTGGAGAGCTTTTTCAGCGCATCGGCTTTGTCTGCGGCAACGGCCACGGTGGCGAAGGCTTCACGCGGGATCGCGTTACGCAGCGTACCGCCGTTGAAGTCCACCAGACGCAGATCCAGCTCGGCAGCATGGCCGGCCAGGAAACGGGCCAGCAGCTTGTTGGCATTGCCTAACCCCAGGTGAATATCACCGCCGGAGTGGCCGCCTTTCAGCCCTTTCAGCGTCAGCTTGAAGGTCTGGAAGCCCGCCGGAATCGCTTCACGGGTCAGCGGCAGGGTGGAGATAAAGTCGATACCGCCCGCGCAACCCATGTAGATTTCGCCTTCCTCTTCGGAATCGGTATTGATCAGAATATCCGCCTGCAGCCAGTTCGCCTGCAGACCGAAGGCGCCATCCATACCGGCTTCTTCGGTCATGGTCAGCAGCACTTCCAGCGGACCATGCTCAACGCGATCGTCGGCCAGCACCGCCAGCGCAGAGGCCATACCGATGCCGTTGTCCGCACCCAGGGTGGTGCCGCGGGCTTTGATCCACTCGCCGTCGATGTACGGCTGAATCGGATCTTTGGTGAAGTCGTGTACGGTGTCGTTGTTCTTCTGCGGAACCATGTCCAGGTGCGCCTGCAGCACAACCGGTTTACGGTTTTCCATCCCGGCGGTGGCAGGTTTACGGATCAGAATGTTGCCAACCTGGTCGCGTTCGGCGTGCAGCCCTTTTTCCTTCGCCCAGCCCATGATGTGTTCGGCAAGCTGTTCTTCGTGATAGGACGGGTGAGGAATGGAGCAGATTTTGGCAAAAATATCCCACAGCGGTTGTGGCGATAACTGAGACAGTTCAGACACAGTAAGTCTCCTTGTCGATGGCCGGCAGACAATGTTGCAGGTCACGGGGTTAGCAGGTTTAGAGTTACCACAAGTCAGACTTGCGAGGTGGGTTCGAGAATACCACTTTCTCTGGCGGCTGGTAGGGGTAAGCAAGTAAAAACTCCGGGCGGAACCGCTTAGCACTGGTTTTTAGTGCTTCAGATCTCTATAATCTCGCGCAACCATTTTCCCCCTCGAACACTTTTTAAGCCGTATATAAACAGGCTGGGACAATTCACATGAGCGAAAAATACATCGTCACCTGGGACATGTTGCAGATTCATGCACGTAAACTGGCTGCACGCCTGATGCCATCTGAACAGTGGAAAGGCATCATCGCTGTTAGCCGCGGTGGCCTGGTACCGGGGGCATTGCTGGCACGTGAGCTGGGTATTCGTCATGTCGATACCGTGTGCATCTCCAGCTACGACCACGACAACCAGCGTGAGCTGACCGTGCTGAAACGCGCTGAAGGCGATGGTGAAGGTTTCATCGTGATTGACGATCTGGTTGATACCGGCGGTACGGCGGTTGCCATCCGCGAAATGTATCCAAAAGCGCATTTCGTGACCATCTTCGCCAAGCCGGCGGGTAAACCACTGGTTGACGATTATGTGATTGATATCCCTCAGGATACCTGGATCGAACAGCCATGGGATATGGGCGTAGCATTCATCCCGCCTATTTCAGGTCGCTAATCCATACATTTTTAACGCCCGGTGATGCCGGGCGTTATTTTTTTCGCCCCTGTCGCGTTACAATGATGCCCTCTGACGTATCTTAAGAGGCAGCGCGCAATGTCCCAGGCGAATCTCAGCGAAATTCTCTTCAAGCCCAAATTCAAACATCCGGAAACCTCGACGCTGGTTCGTCGCTTTAACAGTGGCGTACAACCGTCAGTGCAATCGGCGCTGGATGGCAAAAACATCCCGCACTGGTATCGCATGGTTAACCGTCTGATGTGGATCTGGCGCGGCATCGATCCCCGTGAAATTCTGGATGTGCAGGCGCGTATCGTGATGAGCCAGGCCGAACGGACCGACGACGATCTGTACGACACGGTGGTGGGCTATCGCGGCGGCAACTGGATCTACGAGTGGGCAAAACAGGCGATGATCTGGCAGCAAAAGGCGAGCCAGGAAGAGGATCCCCTGTTAAGCGGCAAGCACTGGCTGCATGCCTGTAACCTCTACAGTATCGCGGCTTACCCGCATCTGAAAGGCGACGAACTGGCGGAGCAGGCGCAAGCCCTGGCGAACCGCGCCTACCAGGAAGCGGCCCAGCATCTGCCGGGCCAGATGCGCGAACTCACCTTTACCGTTCCCGGCGGCCCGGCGGTGACCGGTTTTCTGCATATGCCCCCTGGCGATGGCCCCTTCCCGACGGTGATGATGTGCGGCGGCCTCGACTCGCTGCAAACCGATTACTACAGCCTCTATGAGCGCTACTTAGCCCCGAAAGGGCTGGCGATGCTGACCCTCGACATGCCGTCGATCGGCTTCTCGTCCAAATGGAAACTGACCCAGGATTCCAGCTTGCTCCACCAGCATGCCCTGAAAGCGCTGGAACAGAATCCGTGGGTGGACCATACCCGGGTGGCGGCGTTTGGCTTCCGCTTTGGCGCTAACGTCGCCGTGCGTCTGGCCTATCTGGAATCCTCACGCCTGAAAGCGGTGGCCTGTCTGGGACCGGTGGTGCATGCGCTGTTAAGCGAACCTGCGCGCCAGGGCAACGTGCCGGAAATGTACCTTGACGTGCTGGCCAGTAGCCTCGGCATGCATGATGCTTCCGACGAGGCGCTGCGCGTGGAGCTTAATCGCTACTCGCTGAAAACTCAGGGATTACTGGGCCGCCGCTGCCCGACGCCGATGCTCTCTGGCTTCTGGAAAAACGATCCCTTCAGCCCGGAGGAGGAGTCCCGCTTAATCACCTCGTCATCTGTCGACGGTAAGCTGCTGGAGGTGCCGTTCAGCCCGGTGTATGAGAATTTCGACAAGGCATTGCAGCAGATTACGCGTTGGATCCATCAGAGATTGTGTTAAGAGATTGCTAATTTCTTAAGGTTTGGTACAACAGTGGCTTCATTAAAGGAGATCGCAATGACGTTACCGAGTGGACATCCGAAAAGTAGAATGATCAAGAAGTTTATGGCTCTTGGCCCCTACATCCGCGAAGAGCAGTGCGAAGAGAATCGCTTTTTTTTCGACTGCCTGGCCGTGTGCGTTAACGTAAAGCCAGCGCCGGAAAAGCGCGAATTCTGGGGATGGTGGATGGAAATGGAAGCCGAAGCATCACGCTTCACCTATAGCTACCAGTTTGGCCTGTTCGATAAAGACGGTCACTGGCAGGCGGTGGCGATTAAGGATCCTGAAGTGGTCCAGCGCCTGGAGCATACCCTGCGTGAATTCCACGAGAAGGCCCGTGCGTTGCTGACGACGTTCGATCTGAAACTCGAGCCTGCTGATGATTTCACCAACGAGCCGGTAAAGCTGACCGCTTAACGTCCGACGTGAAAAACAGACAATAAAAAAACCCGGCCATCCAGCGCCGGGTTTTTTATTTTGCTCAATCAGAACTGGTAGGTCATACCGAGAGCAACGATATCATCGCTGCTCACGCCCAGTTTATTATCGTCGTCAATCTGGTTGATTTTATAATCAACAAACGCGGACATATTTTTGTTGAAATAGTAGGTCGCGCCAACGTCGATATATTTCACGATATCTTCATCACCGATGCCTTCAATATCCTTGCCTTTAGACTGGACATAACCCAGGGACGGGCGAAGACCAAAGTCAAACTGATATTGCGCCACGGCTTCGAAGTTCTGTGCTTTATTCGCAAAGCCGCCGGAGATTGGCGTCATATTGCGCGTTTCGGTGTACATGGTTGCCAGGTAAAGGTTGTTGGCGTCATATTTCAGACCGGTGCCCCAGGCTTCCGCTTTTTCACCTTCGCCACGTGCCAGCAGGTTCTGGGCGTTGGTGCGGTCAGAGTTGGTGTAGGCACCGCTGATGGCGAAGTCGCTGCCGCCGAAATCATAGGTCAGAGAGGTACCGAAACCGTCGCCGTTCTGTTTCTTCGCTTCGCGGCCTTCGTTTTTACCCTGATATTGCAGGGTCAGGTCCAGGCCATCGATGGCGCCGAAGAAGTCGGAATTACGGTAGGTTGCCAGGCCGCTGGCGCGTTTGGTCATGAAGTTGTCGGTCTGCGCGGAAGAGTCACCGCCGAATTCCGGGAACATATCGGTCCAGGCTTCAACGTCGTACAGCGCGCCGAGGTTACGACCGTAGTCGAATGAACCGAAGTCTTTCAGCTTAATACCGGCAAAAGCCAGACGGGTTTTCTGCGTCGCGTCGCTTTCGGCTTTGTTACCGGAGAATTCAGCTTCCCAACGGCCATAGCCGGTCAGCTGTTCGTTAATCTGAGTTTCGCCTTTAAAGCCGAAACGCACATAAGTCTGGTCACCATCTTTGGCATCATCATCGCTGAGATAATGCATGGCTTTTACTTTTCCGTACACGTCCAGTTTATTGCCGTTTTTATTAAATACTTCGGCTGCCTGTACAGATGAAGTTGCTACAACGCCCATTACCACTAATGCCAGAGTACTCTTTTTCATTTTCAATCCTGGTTTCTTATAAACGCGCTAATATTCGCTGAACAGTCAGCTCATGCTTATGTTCCGTGAAAAAACAGGAAGGGTTTTAACTTTATGAAATGAACGTTTTATGACAATTCCAGAATAAGTTTAAAAAAGCGTGTTTTTTTATTTCAGTAATAAAAGTGTCAAAGTTTGCCGCTACGCTTCCTGATCCCGCGCAACAAAGTCGCGGCCTTTGTGTTAAGGCGGTTGGCAACGGGCCCCAGTCCTGATAAAAAGTCTGATTGATATCATTTCCCCTATTGTTGAACGGCAGAGAATCATGAGTGACAGCCAGACGCTGGTGGTAAAACTCGGTACCAGTGTGTTAACAGGCGGATCGCGCCGCCTTAATCGCGCCCACATTGTCGAACTGGTCCGCCAGTGCGCACAGCTGCATGCCGCAGGGCACCGTATTGTAATTGTGACCTCCGGGGCGATTGCCGCCGGACGTGAGCACCTGGGCTACCCCGAGCTCCCCGCCACCATCGCCTCCAAGCAGCTGCTGGCGGCGGTGGGGCAGAGCCGCCTGATTCAACTCTGGGAACAGCTGTTCTCTATATACGGCATCCACGTCGGGCAGATGCTGCTGACCCGCGCCGATATGGAAGACCGCGAGCGTTTCCTCAACGCCCGCGATACCCTGCGCGCGCTGCTGGATAACAACATCGTGCCGGTCATTAACGAGAACGATGCGGTCGCCACCGCCGAAATTAAGGTTGGCGACAACGATAACCTCTCGGCGCTGGCCGCGATTCTGGCGGGCGCCGATAAGCTGCTGCTGCTCACCGATCAACAGGGGCTGTTTACCGCTGACCCGCGCACCAACCCGCAGGCTGAACTGATCACCGATGTAAAAGGCATCGACGATGCGCTGCGCGCCATTGCAGGCGACAGCGTGTCGGGCCTTGGCACCGGCGGGATGGGCACCAAGCTGCAGGCCGCCGACGTGGCGTGCCGGGCGGGTATCGACACTATTATCGCCGCCGGCAGCCGTCCGGGCGTGATTGGCGATGTGATGGAAGGCATTTCGGTTGGAACCCGTTTCCACGCCGAAGCCACGCCGCTGGAGAACCGCAAACGCTGGATTTTCGGCGCACCGCCTGCCGGGGAGATAACCGTTGACGAAGGTGCCACCGCCGCGATTCTGGAACGAGGCAGCTCATTGCTTCCAAAAGGAATTAAAAACGTGACAGGCAACTTCTCCCGTGGTGAAGTGATCCGTATCTGTAATCTGGAAGGGCGCGACATTGCCCACGGCGTCTGCCGCTACAACAGCGACGCGCTGCGCCGTATTGCAGGCCACCATTCACAGCAGATCGATGCCATTCTCGGCTATGAGTATGGCCCGGTTGCTGTCCATCGCGACGATATGATCACCCGTTAAGGAGCAGGACATGCTGGAACAAATGGGCGCCGCTGCCAAAGCCGCCTCGTACAAACTGGCGCTCCTTTCCAGCCGCGAGAAAAACCGCGTGCTGGAAAAAATCGCAGAGTATCTGGAAGCCCAGTCTCACGAGATTTTGCTCGCCAACGAGCAGGATCTGCTGGAAGCCCGCCGCAACGGCCTGAGCGAGGCGATGCTCGATCGCCTGGCCTTAAACCCCGCGCGCCTGAAAAGCATTGCCGACGACGTGCGTCAGGTGTGCAGCCTGGCCGATCCGGTCGGGCAGGTGATCGACGGTGGACTGCTGGACAGCGGCCTGCGCATTGAACGTCGCCGCGTGCCGCTGGGTGTGATCGGGGTGATCTACGAAGCGCGCCCGAACGTGACCGTTGATGTCGCCTCCCTGTGCCTGAAAACCGGCAACGCCGCGATCCTGCGCGGCGGGAAAGAGACCTGGCGCACCAACGCCGCCACGGTGAAAGTGATCCAGCAGGCGCTGGAAGAGTGCGGCCTGCCCGCCGGTGCGGTACAGGCAATTGAAAGCCCGGATCGTGCGCTGGTTAACGAGATGCTGCGGATGGACAAATACATCGACATGCTGATCCCGCGCGGCGGGGCAGGGCTGCACAAACTGTGCCGCGAGCAGTCGACGATCCCGGTGATCACCGGCGGCATCGGCGTATGCCATATCGTTGTCGATGAGACTGCCGAGATCGAACCGGCCCTGAAGATCATCGTCAACGCCAAAACCCAGCGCCCGAGTACCTGTAACACCGTGGAGACGCTGCTGGTGCATCAGGCTATCGCTGACCGCTTCCTGCCTGCCTTAAGCCAGCAGATGGCACAAAGCGGCGTCACCCTGCACGCCGATACCCATGCGCTGACTCAGCTGAAAGACGGCCCGGCGAAGGTTGAGGAAGTGAAAGCAGAACAGTACGACGACGAGTTCCTGTCGCTGGATCTGAATGTGAAAGTGGTTGCCGACCTGGACGACGCCATCGCCCATATTCGCGCCCATGGTACCCAGCACTCGGACGCGATCCTTACCCGCACCCTGAGCAACGCCAACCGCTTTGTGAACGAAGTGGATTCGTCTGCCGTGTATGTGAACGCCTCCACTCGCTTCACCGACGGCGGCCAGTTTGGCCTCGGCGCAGAAGTGGCGGTCAGCACCCAGAAGCTGCACGCGCGCGGCCCGATGGGGCTGGAAGCGCTGACCACCTACAAGTGGGTCGGCTTTGGTGACGATACCATCCGGGCATAATCCCCTACGCGGGCGGCCTCTGCTGCCCGCGCTATCCTTGTGAATTCTGCTCTATCCGTTCCTGCGCCGCCGAGTCCAGGGCGGCGATTTGCTCCTGCAATGCCGCCAGGCTGAGCGGCCTGCTGATTAAATAACCCTGGGTTTCATCGCACTTCATCATCATCAGCTTCTGCAGCTGCCCTTCGGTTTCCACCCCTTCAGCCGTAATAGTCAGCGAGAAGGCTTTGCCCAGGCCGATAATATTCTCGACGATGGTATTGGCGCTGTCGCTTTCCGGCATGCCGTCGATAAAGGATTTATCCAGCTTGATGCCATCGAACGGGAAATTGCGCAGATAGCTCAGGGAAGAGTAGCCGGTGCCGAAATCGTCCATCAGCAGCTTCACGCCCAGTTTCTTCAGTGCCAGCATGATTTCGAGGCTGTTTTCCGGGTTCCAAAGGGTGGCATTTTCGGTAATTTCGATCTCCAGCCGGGCCGGATCTAACTGCGACGCCTGCAGTGCATCCCTGATGCGGTCCACTACCTGCCAGGACTGGAACTCGACGGCAGAGATATTCACCGAGACAGAGAGGCCGTGCAGCGTCTGCTGCGCGTCCCGACAGGCGGTTTTCAGCACCCAGTCGCTGAGCGGAATAATCAGCCCGGTCTCTTCGGCCAGCGAAATAAACTGATCCGGCATGATCAGGCCAAGCTCGGGGTGATCCCAGCGGATGAGCGCCTCCACGGCGATGATCCGCGACGAGTCATGGCCGTAGCGCGGCTGGTAGACCAGACGGAACTGCTCTTTTTTGATCCCATCGCGCAGGCTCTCTTCCATCTCCCGACGCTGTACCATCTGCTCGGCCATTTCAGGCATATAGAACACCCATCTGTTGCGCCCGGTGCTTTTGGCTTTGTACAGCGCGATGTCCGAGAAGCGCAGGAGCTCGCCCGCGTCGACGGCATCATGCGGCGCCATGGCGATCCCGATGCTGGCCCCGATCACGATCTCATTCCCGTTGATCATGAAGGGGCGCGTCAGCTCAGCAATAATGCGTTCGCACAGGGTATCAATGTAGCGGCGGTCATGAATGTCGGAGATCACCAGAATAAACTCGTCGCCGCCCTGGCGCGCTACCAGATCGTAATCGCGGATACAGTGCCGGAGCCTGGCTGAGACCTCATGCAGCACGGTATCCCCGGCGCCGTGACCGAACAGATCGTTGACCGGCTTAAACTTATCGAGATCGAGGCTGAGCATCGCCAGCGGATGCGCCTGGGTGGGCTGCGCCTGTAGCTTGCCTTCCAGAAACTCGCGCATCCGCACCCGGTTGGGCAGCCCGGTGAGTTCATCGTGGCGGGAGAGATACTCCACCCGCGCCTGGGCCTCGACCTCCAGGGTGACATCCGTGGCGGTGCCGCGGTAGCCGGTGATTCCCTCCGGGGTGATCACCGGTTTGATCGCAATATGGCAGTAGCGCTGGTGGCCCATCGCGGAGAGATAGCGGCAGTGCAGCAGGCGGCGATGGCCCGTCTGGCCTGGCTGGGTGATCCACTCCGCCAGCGACTGATTGTCTGCGGCCATAAAATCGCTGAGCGAGCGACCGATCCAGGCCGATATGCTGTGCCCGGTAATGCCGGGAAAACGCTCGGAAAGCCAGGTAAAACGCAGCTCTGGATCGGTCTCCCAGATCCAGTCCGTGGTGGCCTCGGCGACGTCACGAAAACGGCGTTCGCTGGCGGTGAGCGCAAGACGGTTCTGCGCCAGCAGGTAGGTGTTTTCATCATACATCCGCGCCTTTTTCAGCGCGTTGCGCCCCAGCATCAGACCGGGGATCGCGGTAAAGAGCGCCAGCAGGACCAGCAGCGGCAGGATATAGCGCAGCAGCTCCCGTCCCGGGTTCTCGCTTTTCCACTCAAACGTGATTTGCTGGCCATCAATGGGGAGCGTTGCCACCCCGCGTCGCCCTGCCAGCTTCGGGGCACCCTTGTGCTGCACGCGGGTCTGGGCGATGCCGTACTCTTCCCCCAGCGCGACGAGCTTACGGTCATCCAGCACATCAACAAAGACCAGCACCGAGGCCGGGCCGGGAGCCACCTGGATACTCGAGTCGTCACCCGTTGTGATACGTGCCGCGGCCACCAGCGCCGGATGGCCGTCCTTCATCACCACCGTACTGGACAGAGGGATAGCGTCCGGTTTGTTTATTTTCTGAATCAACTCGGGCAGGGGGTCGTCTCCCAGCCAGGATTGCAGAGAGGCTTTCACCAGCTTGCCGTCAATTACGCTGTAACGGGTCTGCCCGCTGCCGTCCAGCACGAACACCCCTTCGTACTCAAAATCGCGCCACAGCGTGCCACCCATATTCTGCCGGGTATAGGCCCAGTCGGTATCGACCCTCGGATGAAGATGCTGGTAGGCTTCGCCCCACCAGGCATAGTCTTTGATATGGGTGGTGAGCGTATCCACGCGGTTATGGATCGCCTTTTCCAGCAGCATGGTGCTGTGCTTATCGCTGTCCTGATTGATGTTTTGCACGATCGTCAGCAGCGCGATAATGGCGATGATAAACAGCCCTGACAGCATGGCAACCATCAGTAGCAGGGCACGTTTGACAAAGGTCGCCGTTCTTTTCGGCTCCAGATCCGTACCGGATATGTCATCGGTGACAAAAAATTTATGCATTATTGACCCACTCTCTCAGGCATTTCTGTGTTCCGATCTAATGAATATCGACCTGTTCTGGCGGGGCTTGATTTCAAAAAGGTAAATTTGAAGATAGCCGATCGTGAAGGGAAGAAGTGAGACGTGGTCGCTGGCGTGGGCAAATTGCCGCAAAATATGACGAGTATGCGTTATGGAAGAACGAAAGATGGGGGTTAACCCTTTATTGTTTATGGTTTTTGCGCGTGTTGCTGCAAAAATCAACGACTAAAAGGTGAGGGGTTGACGGGGTGGACGCTTTTTCTTACCCTTTTACACCGTAATCTCTCTCCTGAAAGCCGATATAGCTCAGTTGGTAGAGCAGCGCATTCGTAATGCGAAGGTCGTAGGTTCGACTCCTATTATCGGCACCATTTCTGACGCATTTTAGATGCAACGAAATCACCCCCATCTATCCCAACTTTTATCGCTTAACATTTCGATACCGTAACGGCGGCAATTGATAGTAATTCAAAAATACCCGGGTAAACGTCTGTTGCGAGTCAAACCCGTATTTATACGCGATATCCATAATCGACTCATTGGTCTCAACAAGATCCTTTGCTGCCAGCCTCAGTTTTTTATCGCGAATATATTTCCCCAGACTGACCTCTTTAGCCTGAACAAACAGCCGCTGAAGATGCCATTTTGAATAGCCCGCCCGGGCGGCAACATCCTCGATCCTCAGCGGCTTATGCAAGTTTGAATCAATCCACAGCGTTATCTCATTGATGATGTCTTTTGTTCTAAACATAATTTGCCGCCCATTATGAAAGGTTGATGACACCATCCCGCTCAGGACAATAACGGTTTACTGATAGATTTCAGCTACGCCATGCAGACGATTCTTGCCGGTGGCAGAGAGTATTTTGTAGGCGCTGGCCCCTTTTTCATCCGCCTTGCGTGAGAGTTCATCGGCTAAATTATCCAGGGTATAAGCATTGCTGGCGGAGACAACGCCTATTTTCTCTTTTCCATCAGCATGGCTTATTTGTTGAGCAGCCGATGCGGTATTCGCCGTCATGAACCCCATGAAAAGGACTGTCACAAGTGTTGCTTTCATGTTGTTTACCTCTTTAAATAACTGTCTGCATCAGGTTGTTTCTGCCATGGAACCTTTTCCATGACCTTATCCGGTAATATACCGATCCGAACTGTCAGCAGACTGACGGCGATATGACAGCAGTGTCAGCAACGGCGCTAAAATGAAGAGGTCTGTGAAGACCCTTAGTGAATACGCGTTGAGGGGAAACGACTGAACAAGGAAACCGCTCATGCTCAAAGAAAATTTCAACGAACTGCAAATCTTTCTTGTGGTGGCAAGGGAGCGAAGTTTTACCAAAGCAGCGGGAAAACTGGGCGTTTCTCAGTCTGCACTCAGCCACGCGATGAAGGCCCTGGAGGAAAGGCTGAATATCCGCCTTCTGACCCGCACGACCCGAAGCGTTGCCCCTACTGAGGCCGGTGAGAGAATTATTGCCTGCCTTGAACCGCGTATTGCGGATCTTGAGCAGGAGCTGGAATCGCTGGTTCAACTGAACGGCACCGCCTCCGGCAATATTCGTTTATCTGCCGGAGAGCATGCCGCGCGAAGTCTGGTATGGCCGAAGTTGAAACCCTTCCTCAGGGAATACCCGGAAATCAATCTCGAACTGGTGGTGGATAACGGCTTTGTCGATATTGTTGAGGGGCGTTTTGATGCCGGGATCCGCTTGGGCGAAAGCGTGGATAAGGACATGATTGCGGTAAGAATTGGGCCGGACATGAGAATGGCTGTGGTGGGAGCACCGTCTTATTTCGCTGCAAACCCTGCACCTGAAACGCCGCACGAGTTACAAAATCACCGGTGTATCAATATGCGCCTGCCGACAGCCGGTGGGCTTTACCACTGGGAGTTTGAGAAGGAAGGGAAGCCGTTGCGGGTCAGAGTGGAGGGGCAGGTAACCTTTAATCTGCAGGCGGAAAGGATTGATGCTGCTTTATCCGGTTTTGGTATCGCCTGTATACCTGAAGACAGAGTGCAGGATTATATAAAGTCAGGAGAGCTTATTCAGGTTTTGCAGGACTGGTGCCCATCTTTCCCCGGATATTACCTCTACTACCCGAGCCGCAAGCAGCATCCCCCCCGCTTTTGCGCTGATGATCGATGCACTTCGCTATCAGGAATAACGGGTCCGCCAATCTCAGCGGACCCGTCCGGGTATTAACGGCCTACGCGGGCCTGGTGCTCAGGAGAGTAACGTTCGCCGACGACTTTAATCGTCTCAAGCGCCTGGGTTATCTGCCGTGAGTCATCCTGCGACAGAATGATATCGGCGGCCCCCAGGTTTTCTTCCAGCCGGTGCAGTTTGGTGGTTCCAGGGATAGGCACAATCCACGGCTTTTGTGCCAGCAGCCATGCCAGCGCGATTTGTGCAGACGTCACGCCTTTCTCTGCCGCCAGTTCACCCAGCAATGAGACCAGCTTTTCATTGGCTTCAATCGCCTGCTCGGCGAAACGCGGCACGGTGCTGCGGTAATCATCCTTCCCAAAAGTGGTTCCTGGCTTAATCGAGCCCGTCAGGAAGCCCTTGCCTAATGGGCTGAAGGGCACAAAACCAATGCCCAGTTCTTCCAGCAACGGCAGGATCTCCCGCTCAGGCTCGCGCCACCACATGGAGTATTCGCTTTGCAGCGCAGTGACCGGTTGTATGGCATGCGCACGACGAATGGTTTGCGCGCCCGCTTCGGACAGACCGAAATGTTTAACTTTGCCTTCAGCGATAAGGTCCTTCACCGTTCCCGCAACGTCTTCAATCGGGACATCCGGATCGACACGGTGTTGATATAGCAGGTCAATAACATCAGTCTTGAGGCGGCGTAATGATCCTTCCACCGCGTCACGGATATGCTCCGGACGGCTGTTTAAAATCTGCTGCTTGTTGTCGCCGCCAAAAGTAAAACCAAACTTGGTGGCGATGACCACGCGGTCACGGAATGGTTTTAAGGCTTCGCCAACAACTTCTTCATTAAGGAAGGGGCCATACACTTCAGCGGTATCGAAGAAGGTGACGCCACGTTCAACCGCTGCGCGAATGAGCTCGATAGCCTGTCTGGTATCGGTCGCCGGGCCGTAGCCGTGGCTTAAGCCCATGCAACCGAGCCCAAGCGCGGAGACTTCGAGTCGGGATTTACCCAGATAACGTTTTTGCATTGAATGAATACCTCTTTTATCGCGACTTAAACATCAAGTTTGCGGCCGGCCAACCATTCAACTCTGGCAGGATCGCGGTGGGAGAAGAAAGCGCTGGTGGCGGTATCAATAGCGGTAATCTGCAGCATATCCTCAGCGCTGAGTTCGAAATCAAGAATGTTGATGTTCTCTGCCATGCGTTCTTTGCGCACTGTTTTTGCCAGCGAAACGATGCCTCGCTGGAAGATCCAACGCAGCACAACCTGGCCCACGCTTTTGCCGTACTTCTGACCAATTGCCGTTAACACGGGATGCTGGAACAGGCCATTTTTACCCTCAGCAAACGGTGCCCAGGCTTCCGGCTGAATGCCACGGCTTTGATTCCATGGAACGGCATGCAGCTGCTGGTTGAAGGGGTTAACTTCAATCTGGTTCACCGCAGGGGCAACTTTGTTGAAGGCGATAAGGTCGGCCAGTCGGTCAGGATGGAAATTGCTGACGCCAATGGCGCGAATTTTGCCTGCCTGTTGCAGTTCTTCCATAGCACGCCATGCCCCATGGACATCACCGTAAGGCTGATGAATCAGGTACAGGTCAACATAATCAAGTTGCAGCCGGTTCAGAGAACGTTCGAACTGTGCTTTAGCGCCTTCGTAATGGGTATCCTGTAGCCAAAGTTTGGTCGTTACAAAGAGTTCGTTACGGGCAATACCGGTTTGTTTCAGTGCGTTCCCGACCTGGGTTTCATTCTGGTAAGACGCTGCGGTATCGATCAGGCGGTATCCCGTATCGATCGCATCAATAACGGCTCTTTCGCATTCAGCAGCATCCGTCATCTGGAAGACACCAAAGCCCACCAAAGGCATTTCAATACCGTTGTTCAGTTTTACAGTTTGCATGACGTTATCCTTCAGCTGTTGTGTTGGAAAAGCATAACGCAAAGTGATTTATTCGATTAGATGGGGTAATTAGCTAGGGTTTATTAGATGTGCTCATTAATTTAGAGAGGATGAAGAGCGGTTTTGTGTCAGAAGCGGGCATGGTAATCCTCTGTTCGGATACCTAAATTCAGTAAACCACATAATTTCGAGTGCATCCCAAAGTATATTGGACAGAAAATAACCTCTTGTGATATATGGTTAAACGTTAGTCACCAAAAAAAGTTGACGGAGGGAAGTGATGCCGATGGGTGTTAAAAAAAGAACATAATGGACTGCCTGAAAGCTACTGCCATCGCGGCGATGAAGTGAAATCAGCTATAGTTAGAGATTATATTATTCAACCAGTGGCCCATCTGAAATTAATTCCGGGGCAGGTAAAGACAAGTTATTCCAAATACCCGCTAACGGACCAGTACTATTGTTTTGCTTTCCAGGGACGAATATACAAAGAACACTCAGGCGCTTTTTTCTGTGGAAAAGACGTCGCCAAAGATTTTATTCAACTGATCAATGGAACTGAGTTGCCTTTGTTTAACCCACTAAAATCTGAGAGTACTACAGGTGGGAGTAGTTCTGGTTCATCATCAGGTGGTTCCAGTGCAGGTATCAAACCAAATGCAGATAAGAGACTTTTTATAGATGCTGCAAGGTTGCTGATGATGTTATGGGACTCCACCAGTAAAGGCCAAACTCCATTAGCATATGTTCTAAACGAAGCCATCACTGACGGAATAGATAAACGCCCAGAGTTTAAGCATGTACTTAGCGTTAACACAATGCTGGGAAATACAAATAATACCCTGACAGGTTTACTCGCCGAGGCGAGAACTAAGTATCCCAATGTTTCATTCAGAGATTTTGATTTCTCACCTCTTAACGAAATCGTAAAACGCTCAAAGTACTACGATAAACATGTCCCGTGCTATTAAGCTTCCACATGTTGATCTGCCGGAAGAGCAATGAGCAAGTACATCAGTGTTCGCTCAAGGTCGAAAATCATGTTAAACGGTTTTTTGTCAACATGAGGCCAGTTAATTTTTTTGATAAAACTGATGTGTGTATTGAGCCTTCATCAATGAAGGCTCAATACTAGCTTTTCCTACTGCAGATCTTTTTCCTTCAGGAATTTACTCACCAAATCAGCAATCTGCACATTATTTAAATCAGAGAACGGGAAGTGGGTATTTCCTTTGATTCCCACTTCAGGCAGATGCGTCACAGTCACATCCCCGCCATGCTTGTTCACCACGTCACGCCACTCACGCGCCATCGCCAGTCTTACGCGCCAGCTGTCCTGCGCAGGCATGGCGACAGGTTTATCCGGTATGTTATCGCCGTAAATAATCAGAATCGGGATTTTGGTCAGTGCCATAAACTGCTCCATTGGCACAGGCTCACCCTTCAGCGTGTCGAACGCGCTTGGCATAGGGGCTGGGAGTTCTTTTTCCGGGAAGACAAAGCTGCTGCCAGGCTCAAAGGCGACAATGGCTTTGACCTTGTCATTTTTCATCGCCGTGTACCAGCCTGGTCCGCCACCCTGAGAGTGGGTGAAGAGGATAGCGGGGCCAGATTTATCCACTACTGCGGACATCGCATCAGAGATGACATTGATATCAAACGGCCCGGTATTTGGGGTCATCTGACGGAAATACTGGTTCAGTGCTTCTTTGTCGTGAGAGAACTGAACGCCCTTAAAATACTCTGGCCACACGCCAACGCGGAACTGATTGAACCACATCTGTTCATCCGGTTTAGGCGTAACAGTACCTTCTACAGTCGTACGTCCGGCGCTGCCCCGACGCGGCTGATCGACAAGATAAGTTGAGAACCCGCGACGCAGGAAGATGTTCTGGAACCCTTCGCGACCATCCGGGGTACTTTCCCAGGTACGGGAGAACTGACCTGCGCCGTGCAGCATGACGATAGGGTATTTATGCGGATTCTCCGGGATTTGGTAGAACACAGACGCATGATCGCCATGATAAGTTTGACCAGCAGAGTCCAGCGGCTTTTTCGCGTCAAAAGTCCCTGGTGCGGTGATGATAGTGCCACCCGCAGAAAAACTTCCCTGTTCCTGAATGACCAGTGGCTCGGCATATACCGACTGAGCCACCAGGCCACTCGCTATCACGCAGACGGACAGTGTTTTTAAAAGTGTTTTCAAAGGTATTTCCTCTTATTAATAAATCAGCTGCGTATCGTCTCTAACCAGCTGGTGACCGTTTCAGTGGTTCTTCGCTCCTGGTCGCATTCAATGACCAGCGGTTTTTCCCGACGTGCAGTCGGGGCAAGACGGGTAAGGATGTTGTCGCTGTCTCCTTTGCCGTAGCCACCGTGAGTAATGAAGGGGATGATTAACTTGCCCGCAAGGTTGTGGTCGCTGAGAAATGTTTGCACTACAGGCGGCACGCTGGTCCCCCAGATCGGAAAGCCTAAATACAGGGTCTCGTAACGTGAGATATCTGCAACGCTATTTTTTAATGCCGGTTTTACGCCTCGCTCACGCTCATTTTTCGCCTGTTCAACGGTCTGAAAATAGTCTTCTGGATAAGGCGTAGCCGGTTCGATTTCAAACAGATCGGTATTCAGGCTGCGGTGAATGACGCCCGCAATGACTCGTGTATTTCCGCTCCGGGAAAAGTACACCACCAGAACACGGCTTTTACCCTGTACGTTTGCGGTTCCGGTCGCAGCTGAGGCAAAAGAAACGTTCGCCAGCGTGAGCCCGGCAAGTGCGGTGATTAACATTCTGCGGTTGGGATCATGCTCCATAATCCACTCCTAATTGTTTGCGAGCGCCTGCTGCAGCGCCTTTTCAGCTCGCGTTGCTGCATCACTTTCGCCATGTTCACGCAGAACCTGTGCCAGCTGGCGCAGCTGCGCTGCCGTCAGGCCGACCCGCATGCTGGCTCGCGTATGGGATAACAGCTGGGCTTCAACGCCTGGGGTGGCGGCTAATGCGCCAACCGTTGCCAGTTCGCGGCTTTGCCAGTCGAGGTTATCGCGGGCGAAAATGTCGCCGAAAAGGTGCGTTTGCAGGAACTGGTTAATGACCGGGGCAAAATCAAACAGCGGACCCTGGACGGGAGTACCTGAGATTTTAGTCTGGTTTGCGGTACCGACACGGCGAAGCTCATCCCCAACAGGGATCGGGGCAACGGGTTCTTTACCCTCAACGTCTTTGATACCACGTTGTTTACGTGCTTCGACGACCTTCATCAGTTCACTAAGCGCATTCAGGCTACGGGGGAAGCCCGTATAGGCATAAAGCTGGACGAGAATCTCTTTGGTTTCGTTTATTGTGAGCCCGGCGTCAAGACCCTGATTCAGGGCTGCATTCAGCTTATCCATCTGACTGCTGGCCGTCGATGCCGCTATCAACGGGATAGCCTGTTGGCTGGCTGACAGCGTATCTGAAACCGTTTTTTCGTGGTTCATTTCTGAGGCTCCTTTATTGACGGGCGCAGCATGTGCCGCGAGACCAAAACCAAAGGTCAGCAGTACCGATGCCGCTAATGCTTTAATGGGCGTGGTATTGTTCATCTGTCACTTTCTCCATCCAGTTAACGCTTTTGCCATCCACAATCCCGGTTATCGCCAGATGCGTCATCGCGCTGCCGGGTGCCGCCCCGTGCCAGTGTTTGACGCCCGCCGGGCAAGAGACAACGTCACCGGCGCGGATAACCTGCACCGGCTGGCCTTCTTGTTGGGTGAGCCCAACACCCGAGGTCACAATCAGCCGCTGACCTGCCGGATGCGTATGCCAGGCGGAACGAGCGCCGGGTTCAAACGTGACATAAGCCCCGGAAACAGGGATGTCGTTATCCGGTTTGAAGAGAGGATCAACCCTGACACGACCGGTAAAGTTCTCGGCTGGCCCGAACACCGCGTTCTGACTTCCTGCAGGGGCGATATGGTCAGCGGGATTTTGCTCCGCTGCCCAGGATGAAAATGTGAAGAAGGGCAGTAACAGCCCGAGGTAACGTAAATGTCCGATCATGCAAAGCGTCCTTATCAATGAAGAGGGGATTGCCTGCGATGATTTTATCGGGAGGGTAATGACGTCAGGCTGACGCCCCCCCTGACAATTCTGTCAGTTAACCCGGGTCCCGGCTCAGCGCCGGATTGTGCATTGCCCGCCGCTTTATCCGCTTGTATCGCAAAGGTGAGGCCAAATGTATTGATGCCACCTTCACTACGGGCAAAGATATCTCCCCGGTGCATAATGGCGACGGCACGCACGATCGACAGGCCCAGTCCATGATGGGTATCACTCCTGGCTCGGGAGGTATCAACGCGATAGAACCGCTCGAAAAGCCGGTGTAAGTGCTCTGGTGCTATCGGATCGCCCGGGTTTGAAACTTCAACACAGGCTTGATGACCGGTTTCGCTTAACCGCACCGTAACCGTGCTGTTGGATGGCGAGTGTCTTGCGCTATTTTCCAGTAAATTAGCCAGTGAGCGGTGGAACAGTCGTCGGTCGATGTGCGCGGTGACGTCGCCCTGAACATCCAGAGAGAGCTGTTTTTCAGCAAAAGAGGGTTCCACATACTCCGCTGTTTTCAGGGTTTCTTCCCGCAGGGACATCTGGGTAAGCTGGGACGCATGTTCACCCGCATGGGCATGGGACAGGAACAGCATGTCGTTAACGATAGACGTCATGCGTTCAAGTTCTTCCAGATTAGAACCCAATAACTCTTCCAGTTCATCCTGCGAGCGTCGGCGCGAAAGCCCCAGTTGCGTCTGACCGATCAGGTTAGTCAGCGGAGTCCGGAGTTCATGCGCAACATCGGCATTAAAGCTTTCGAGCTGCCGCCAGGCGACCTCCTGCCGTTCCAGCACGCCATTAAAAGATGATGCTAACTGCTGTAATTCGTCAGGTAATGCTTCGGTATTCAGGCGCTGACCATGGTCCCCGGGAGCGAGTTGCCGGGCCTGTTTACTGAGCGCCCCAACGGGACGAAGACCGATCCTTGAAACGACGTATCCCAGTAAGGCGACAATCACGACGCCCAGTGCGGTAATGATCAGCAATGTACGCGTGAACGCATTGAGTGTGCCCATGTACGGCGTGGAGTCGATGGCAACCACATAGCGCAGCTCAGGCCGCTCACCGTTGGCGGGGATCGTTTTCACTAACAGAAACAGCGAGCAGGCACCTTCTGATGCGCCGGGCACTTTATTAAAGCCTTCCTGCAAAGAAGACCACTGAACACCCACCGGTGGTGTTCCCCCCCATGCTAAAGCGTGGGTTATCGCTCACTATCCAGTAGCGAACGCGTTCACCTTCAGAATTGGTTAACACGGTGAATTTATTGGCCAGCGTCGACCAGCCGTCAGCAGAGGTTCGTGCGGTGATCCACGGACTCATTAATGATTCGCGGAACAACAGCTCGTTGTGCATCTGCTTTTGCAAAGAGTCATGCAGGGAGCTTCTGAGCAGGATGCCGATAACGGACACAATCAGCAGCGCGGATAAGGCAAACATCAGCGCCAGGTGAACGGAGATGGAACGCTTAGGCATGCTTATCCCCTTCATTTATTCGGACCGGACTTCGAGGACATACCCCATGCCACGAACCGTATGTAACAGCTTGATATCGAACGGGGCATCCACTTTGGCTCGAAGTCGTTTAATGGCCACTTCAACCACGTTGGCATCGCTGTCGAAATTCATGTCCCATATCTGCTCCGCAATCATCATTTTTGACAAAATCTCCCCCCTGATGCCGGGCCAGAAGGCTCAGCAGGGAAAACTCTTTCGCGGTCAGCTCCAGTCTTGTTCCGGCGCGAAATACGCGACGAGCCAGCAGGTCGAGATGCAGATCGTGAATTTGCAGCTGGGTGATGTCTGCGCCATCCGTAGAGCGGCGGCGCACCAGGGCCTGAATACGCGCCACCAGCTCAATAAGCGAAAAGGGCTTGGGCAGATAATCATCCGCGCCAAGGCGAAGCCCTTTAACGCGCTCGTCGACCGATCCCCGTGCCGAGAGCATCAGCACCGGCGTCTGTTTGACTGCCCGCACGCCCTCGAGAACCCGATAGCCATCCATCCCTGGCAGCATCACATCCAGTATTATCGCGTCGTAGTCGAACTCCAGCGCGTAATGAAGACCTTCCGCGCCATCTGCAGAGACATCTACCGTAAACCCGGACTCACCCAGCGCACGGGAGAGATAGGTTGACGTTTTTTCTTCATCTTCGACTAACAACAGGCGCATAACGGGACTTCCTCTTAACTTTTCATTGGTGCTTCAACATCGGAATAAACCTGCACGGCATCCGGCAGACGTTGCCCCTGGATAGTGATCGCATCCAGTGAACGGGTGAGCTCGGTCATCTCAGCGGAAGTCAGCAACACGGTGGTAGCCGCTGTGTTTTGCAGCATATGGTCTTTATTGGTGGTGCCAGGGATGGGAACAATCCAGGCTTTACGGGCCAGGAGCCATGCCAGTGCAATCTGCCCCGGCGCGGCATTTTTTCGTATTGCCCAGGACTTCAGTAGCTCAACCAGCTGTAAGTTGTGTGGAAGGTTATCAGGCGAGAAGCGTGTTTCTGTCGCGCGGAAATCACCTGCAGCGAACCGGGTATTCTCATCAATCCAGCCTGTTAAAAACTGCACGCCGAGTGGACTCCATGGCACGAACCCAATGCCCAGCTCTTCACACACCGGAAGCGCCTGTTTTTCAGGGCCGCGCCAGAGCATGGAGTATTCACTTTGCACGGCGGTAACGGGCAATGCGGCATGGGCGCGTCTCAACGTGTTGATGCCCATTTCAGACAGACCCCAGTGCAGGACTTTCCCTTGACCCATTAAATCCTTAACCACACCGGCGACATCTTCGATCGGGATCTGAGGATCAACCCGGTGCTGATACAGTAAATCGATACGATCGGTACGCAGGCGTTTGAGCATATTGTCGACGACCTGTCGGATATGCTCAGGTCTGCTGTTAAGGCCCGGCAGACGCTTACCCGTCTGTTGGTCAATGTTCCAGCCAAACTTGGTGGCGATAACGATTTTGTCCCTGAACGGGGCGACGCCTTCCCCGAGAATTTTTTCGACTTCAAACGGGCCGTAGGCTTCAGCAGCGTCGAAGAACGTTACCCCTTCATCAAATGCCCGGTGGATAACATTGATCATCTCGGGACGCCAGGGAACGGAGGTGTCGTATTTGCGACTCATGTTCTGCACGCCCAGACCGACGGCAGAAACTTCCAGCTTCCCGAGTTTACGCTTGCCCGGAGCAGCATTGCGTTGGCTGGATTGTCTGGATGAATCGACCTGAGAGGATTGGCTCGCCGCTGATACGTGCGGAATCAGCGAGGCGGCGGCAATACCGGCCCCGGCGACTAATAGCTTGCGCCGCTCTGGCATTGTTGGGGCATTCTGGCTTTTCATTGATCGCTCCGTTTCTCAGAAAATTGAACATGAATCTCATTTAAGCGAGACCATTCTGCCTTTGGATTGCCAACATAAAGCTGACGGCTACCTGACAGCGTTGTCAGAAACACCTGCCTATCCAGTCTGTTTCCTGACAAAAATGTTATTTCCCTGTCACGATGCTGACAGCCCTCTCCGCCTAATCTGAGCCTGCAAATTTGATTCCGCGAGCCTGAATAACCAGGCCGACATTCATCGGGAGAGGCCATGAAATTCACGCTTATCAGTGCAATGCTACTCACGGCAATGGCTGGAGTGACCTCAGTCAATGCGGCTGATTACAAAAAAAATCCATTCACTCTCGTCTATAACGGAGCCATCACCGAGAACGTCAAAGGTAAGGTCAACATTCACCCAGTGAAATACGATCTGCATGGCATCCAGATTGCGGCGAATGTCTATACCCCTGCTAACTACGATCCCGCAAAAAAATATCCTGCCGTGGTGGTTGCACATCCTAATGGCGGCGTAAAAGAACAGGTCGCCGGGTTGTATGCCCAGCGTCTCGCCGAGCAGGGCTACATCACTATTACCGCCGACGCGGCTTATCAGGGTGCCAGCGGTGGGATGCCTCGCAGCGTGGATAAACCCGCTAATCGCATTGAGGATATCCACGGCATGGCTGACTACATCAGTCAGTATCCTGGTGTAGATACCGCCCGCCTTGGTCTGCTGGGTATTTGCGGAGGCGGCGGGTATTCACTTGTTGCGGCTGAAACTGACAAGCGGTTCAAATCGATAGCAACCATCAGCATGTTTAATTCAGGCCTTGTGCGCCGCAATGGTATGCAGGATTCACAGCTGGATACTATCCAGCAGCGTCTTCAGCAGGCTTCTGAGGCACGTGCTCAGGAAGCCGCCGGAGGAGAAGTGCTTTACTCCGGCGATGCCAACCTGACTGTTGAACAGATTGCTAAATTACCCTTTGCCTTATATCGCCAGGGCTACGAGTACTACTGGAAAACCCACGCGCATCCGAACTCCACGTTTAAATACACCACCAGCAGTCTGCTGGATTTGATGAGCTTTGACGTAACGGACCATATCAATCTCATCAATAAACCGCTGCTGATGATTGCCGGTACAAAAGCGGATACGCTCTATATGACTGAAGATGCGTTCGCGAAAGCCACAGGTACGAAGGACAAAGAACTCTTCCTGATCGAGGGCGCTACCCATATCGAGACGTATTGGGTGCCAAAATACGTTGACCAGGCAATGCAAAAGTTAGACGTCTTCTTCGATAAAAATATTTAGTTAGCCTCCGATGACGCCCCAGCCGTGTAGGCTGGGGTATGTCCATCAGCTGTAGCCATTTTCCGCTTGCGTGTTCACGCGATAGACCCAGATTAACGAAGTTGCGGTTAAAGATAATTACGCTGCTTAAATAGACGCTATGAATGGAATTCATAGACCTAATCTGGAACCGGGAATGAAAACGATGAGCCTGATGTGACAGGATTGTTCGGGAGAGAGTGAATCATTCACTTCAAATTACTTTCAGGCGGAGAAGCAAATGAGTACGCAAGAGCCAACATTTAGTGAGGTAGTAAAAAACAGATACTCGGCTAGAGCCTTTCTTCCATCTCCCATCCCCAGCGATATCCTCAAAGACATTTTGCTCGAAGCGCAATGCGCACCATCCAACTGCAATACTCAGCCCTGGTCCCTGCATATCGCTGCAGGAGATAAACTTCGTGAACTAAGCCATGCGCTGACGGAAGCTCTGAGAGCTGGGAACTACAGTCTTGATTTTACCTTTGATAAAGAAGCTTATCCCGAGCCATTCAGGCAACGGGCTTCGGAGCAGGGGCGCTCGTACTATCAGGCACTGGGCGTTGCGCGGGGGGATAACTTAAGTCGCTCAGAAGTGGTCGAGCGTAATGTGAGATTTTTCGGCGCGCCTCATGTTGCCCTGCTGTTCATTCCTGCTGTAGGGGACAACGTTCGCGTAGCCTCGGACGCCGGTATGTATGCGCAGACATTCCTGCTTTCCTTGGCTGCCCGCGGTTACGCAGGTGTTCCACAGGCAGTGCTGAGTTATTTTGCCCAAACGGTGCGTAGACTATTGAATGTTCCTGAAGGTTTCAGGCTGCTTTACGGTATTTCATTTGGGAGCCCAGATAAAACGCATCCCTCCCTGAGTTACAGGGAAGGACGGGTATCTCTGGACGAAAGTGTCGTCTGGCATCAATAACGACGTTTTATTTTTTTATCTGAACGGTCAGTGCCATCAGGGCGCTGGCTGCTGTAAACAACGCAATTATCCAGCCCATCGTCCATGGTGTGCCATCACTGAACAGGGCAAGAAGAAGTGAAGAGATGATGCCACTGCCGTATTGTAACGCGCCCATTAGCGCCGACGCGGAGCCTGCAACATTAGGCACTGCGTCAAGTGCGCAAGCTGTGGACGTAGCAGCGATGATGCCATTCATGGAGAAGAATACGAACACAGCGCCGACAATCACGGTAATTCCACCGACACCCAGGCCGGTCGTGACCGCCAGCACGATTGCCGCAATAGCGGCGATGAATACGGCATTCCTGAGCAACGCTTCCAGTGGATAGCGGTGAACCAGGCGTCTGTTGACCATGCTCACCGCCATCAGTCCAACAATGTTTACTGCAAACAGCCAACCGTAATGCTGCGGGTCAACGCCGAAGTACGTGATGTAAACAAACGGAGAACCGGTGATAAAGGCGTAGGCTGCAACATAGTAGAAGGTCAGGCACAAAGTAAACCGCATGTATCTGGCGTTGGTGAGCAAGGCATAATAGTTGTGAAATGCTCTGGTTACGGAGGCTTGCGAGCGTTTTTCAGCAGGTAATGTCTCCGGCAACCAGAATAAAGAAATCAGCATTAATGTTCCGATAATCGCCAGCAGCCAGAAAATGGCATGCCATGAGGTGACTTTAATCATCTGCCCGCCGATCAGGGGCCCGGCAATCGGCGCGATGGCCATGATTATCATCAGTGTCGAAAGCATTTGTGCTGCACGAGTGCGGCTAAACAGGTCACGGATCATTGCTCGTGCCAGCATCGGCCCGGTACAGGCACCTAACGCCTGAAAAACACGCCAGAAGACTATTTGCACGATATCTGTTGATAACGCGCAGCCCACCGAGCCGACGATGAATAGACCTAAACCGATAAACAGCGGCAGTCGACGACCATAACGATCGCTAATCGGTCCCCAAATCAGTTGTGCAATGCAAAAACCGATAAGGAACCCTGTGATTGTCAGCTCTGCGTCACCCTGCAAATCTTTGGCCATGACAGGCATAGCTGGAAGATAGATGTCGGTTGATAAAGAGGTCACAGCCATCAGGGCGCTGAGAATGAGTAGAAACGAGAGACCTGTTTTGTTAGCTGTAGTCGACTGTGTTTGTGCCTGTTGATTAAGCATGGTGATCCGTTGGACATAAAGAGATAGGGGGGTATGTTAACGGGTTTGTGCTCGCTGATAATCACAGGGGGAAGGATAGAGACTATGAATGGTATTCATTAATACTGAGTATCAGTAGATTCATGAAACGCTGAACCTTAAAGAACACTCTTGGGAGAGACTAATTTAGCAGTCCGCACAGCGGGAACGTCACTCAGAGCGTTCAGCAGACCATAATCATGGATTAATCCTTAGTAACGAATAACCGTCACGTCTACACTGGCGGCATTAAGTTTTCGACCAAAAGCCTCACCCTCATCGCGCAGCACATCGAGTTCAGCGGTCTGAATCAGCGTGGGTGGCAGCCCCTGCAACTGCCCTGGGCATTATTTAAATTTGAAAATCTTATCTGTAGAGGAATAAAAAACACGCCCGACCAGGACAGTAGCCGGGCTTTACGGATTAAACCGGAAGGTTACAGGCCCAGCTCTGATAACCCTGGATAATCGTCCGGACGACGCCCCAGCGGCCAGTGGTACTTGCGCTCGCTTTCCTTGATGCGCATATCATTGATGCACGCGAAACGACGTTGCATCAGACCATCTTCGCCGAATTCCCAGTTCTCGTTGCCGTAAGAACGGAACCAGTTACCTGAATCATCGCGCCACTCGTAGGCATATCGGACCGCAATGCGGTTGCCGCCAAAGGCCCATAATTCTTTAATAAGACGGTACTCAAGTTCCTTTTTCCATTTGCGCTCAAGGAATCCTTTGGCTTCTTCGCGATTATTGGCAAATTCTGCGCGGTTACGCCATTTGGTATCCAGAGAATAGGCCAGCGAGACCTTTTCAGCATCGCGGCTGTTCCAGCCATCTTCAGCAAGCCTTACTTTTTCAATCGCTGATTCAAGGGTAAACGGCGGAAGCGGTGGACGAATTTGTGCATCAGACATGGTAAAGACTCCTGTAAATTTGGGTAGATCGGTATGATCCTGCTTTATGAAACTCAGACATAAATTCCTCCACTGTTATTTGATGGTTCAGCATTGTCTATTAGCACTGGCATTCATTTTCAGAGGGGGCGTGGTGTCTATGAATTGATGGTAGAACGATCGTTCTACCTCGTCAATATAGTTTTTATGAAAATAGTTAAAAAACAAAAAACATCTCGATAAAGTTTTTAAGATGCTGATTAATAAGGTTTTGGTGAGATACAGAATAGCGGTAGAGGTAAGAGGGAGGAAAAAATGAATACGATATCTATCGTTAAGTGTGGATTAACGCTAATAAAAACAGATGCAGGGTATTAATATTTCAGAGTGCAGTGTGGAATTAAATTAATCACATATGTGTCAAAGCCTCCAGTAATACTGGATATTCAGTGAGTATTTTATCTCTGGAATTCAGGTCTCTGTTATGAGACCTGTTTCAGTAATAGCTGAGCAATATTTTTGGCATCATCTGCGGCGCTGTAATCGCCCATAACACGTGACATGGTGATGGCACCTTCAATCAATAACAGCAACTGCCTTGCCAGGGATGAGGCGTGCTCAATATTCAACTGTCCGGTAAGTTCAAGCGCGTAATCCAGTATTTTCTGTTTATGCAGTCTGGCAATCTGGCGAACGGGATCGGCACTATCACCCACTTCCCCCGCAGTATTAATAAATGCGCACCCGCGGTAGCCTTCTGACTCAAACCATTCTTTGAGCACGGTGAACATATTCAGGATGCGTTCCTGCGGCGTATCCGCTTTGTCGCACTCAGCCCTGAACCATTCCATCCAGCGAACATCTCGTGCGTTCAGCGCTGCTGCCGCCACTTCGTCTTTGTTGGCGAAATAGCGATAAATACTTTTGCGCGCCACACCTGAAGTCTTTACAAGCAGATCCATACCGGTGGCATGAATACCGTTCTGGTAAATGAGCTGTTCAGCGGTCGCGAGAATTTTTTCTCGGGTATCAGTCGTGTTTTTGTTCATGGATTAATGGTAGAACGATCGTTCTCCTCGGTCAAGTGCGCGTCAACACTCTTTTTGACCAGATGGGTTAAGGAGAGGGGGACGGCCAGCCTGAACGCGTCATCAGACAAACACCAGGCGACCAGAATCGCTATGAACCCTTTCTGTTTCGGTAGGCCGCCACTTCCACAACAGATAACGCATCTGCCTCGTCAGCTACGCAGATCCATTACCGCTATCAACAGTCAGGCGATGTTAACGTTTTCTACCGGGAAGCAGGCGATCCGGCAGCACCTGTATTGCTGATGCTTCACGGCTTCGCGGGCTCATCATTTATGTTTCGTGACCTTATTGCCCAGCTGGCCGATCGGTATCATCTCATCGCGCCAGATTTACCGGCCTTTGGTTTTACCGAGGCGCCAGCACGAGGTGAATATGCGTATACCTTTGACCAGCTTGCTAAGACCATTGGGCAGTTTGTCGAAGCGCTCAATCTCGATAGCTATGCTCTGATGGTCCACGACTACGGGGCACCAGTCGGATGGCGTCTGGCGTTAGCCCATCCGCAGCGCGTGACAGCCCTTATTTCCCAGAATGGCAATGCCTACGAAGAGGGCCTGGGAGAGGCCTGGGCACCTATCCAGAAATACTGGCGCGAACCCACTTCTGAAAACCGACGTTCGCTGAGTGAATTCCCGACGCCAGCTTCAATCAAATGGCAGTATCTGGAAGGCGTTGCCGATCAGAGTCTGGTTTCACCTGATGGTTATACGCTTGAAGGGATACAGGTATTACGGCCGGGTAATGCGGAGATACAGCTGGATCTGTTACTGGATTATGCTTCTAACGTGAAGATGTACCCCCTGTTTCAGCACTATTTCCGCCAGTATCAGCCTCCGTTATTAGCCGTATGGGGAAAAAACGATCCGTTTTTCATGGCGGCGGGAGCAGAAGCCTGGAAACGTGATCTGCCTGAAGCTGAAATACGCTTTTATGACACCGGCCACTTCGCACTTGAAACGCATGCTCAAGAGATAGGTATCGACGTGCGTGATTTTCTTGACCGGCATGTCCGCCAGTCAAATTAACGGGCTTTCCGTTGATGTATTAAAGGCCATTCAGATTGAAATTAAATTCTACTACCCTGGATAAGGGTAGTTAAAACAGTCTCAGTCAGGAACGTCGGAGGTTACGTACCGTATTTCCTGCGCTGTCCGTAAATCTGCCAGCGTATCGATATCAAACGTAACCCCATAATCCGCCAGCGAAAGGTCCAGAACATTCCCCTGACTGCGCGCAAGCATGACTATCTCCCTTGCGCCCCTGTCTCCACTTAACCCCAGCAAAGCCTCGCCATATTCCCGCCGGAACCCCACCGGGTGCCCTGCCTGTTGCTGATAGTAAGGCACCACAACCCCTTTCTCCCCAAGCCCTTCAGCGACCCTCAGCAAAGAGGCTGGCTGGATCAGCGGCAGATCCGCAGGCAAAATCAACCACCCGGACGCCTCAGAAGTGGCCAGGACCCCCAGCGAAATCGACTCCCCCCATACCCCGCGTGCCGCCCTCGGGCCTCACGAGATGCCACGGAAGTGCCGCAGCCTCCACCGCCTGAATCACGTGCGCCAGCACGGTTTGCCCGCCCAGCAGCGCCTCCAGCTTATGGGTTTTGCCCCCCGAGGCGAGAAAGCGTTCGCCGCGTCCGGCGGCGAGAATTATCACAACCGGCGAGGACATTAATTTTCGTCCTGACGCAGGCGCGCAGCAGCCACGTCTGCCAGAACGGACAGGGCGAGGGTGCGGGCATCCCGGGCTTTCGGGAAGATGCCGATCGGGGCCTTGATGCGGTCGATCTCTTCCTCCCGCCAGCCCAGCTCGCTGAGCTTTTGCCGCCGCTGCATGTGGGTTCGCTGGCTGCCCAGCGCGCCGATGTAAAACGGTTTCGCATCGCGTGCCGCCTGCAGGACGGGCAGCTCCCGGTGAAGATCGTGCCACAGCAGGATCACCGCCGTGTCAGCATCAATTTGCGAAGCAGGGGTACCGGAGCAGGGGTCGAAGTGGCAGATGTCATACCCGGCGGCTGCCGCAAGTTCCGCCGTCGCCTGCGCTTCGATAGAACCTCCGTGGATCAGCACCCGCACGCAGGGGTGGAAACCAATCTCGATACTCTGGTTATGCCAGCCGGTGAGGGTTGGCGCAGGCAGGAAGGTGAGCGTCTGCGTCTTTGGCGTGTAGCGCAACCCGGCAGGCTGGCGCTGCTCAAGGCGGTTCAGCACCGCCAACAGCGGCTGCACCGAACGCAGCTTATGAATCGACAGCGTGATCCCACCCCCGCAGGGCAGGACAATGTCGAACCAGGGCGAGCCCTGACCGTAACGCACCTCGCGATCCTCTCCTGTCGCGATGACGTCCAGCGCCTCAAAGGCCGCCGCCGCTTCGACGCAGCCCCCGGAGACGAAGCCACAGTACTGGCCATCCTCACGCACCACCATCTGCGCCCCCAGGGATCGCGCCGCGCCGCCGCGTATCTCCGTCAGCATCACCAGCGCCGCCTGCTGGCCGGACATCAGGGTCTCTATCGCGAAGCGCAATATCTCCCGGCTGTCGTCGGTCAGAAACGCCCGTTCCGGCGTCCGGCGCAGATCGTCTGCCAGATTAAAAAGTTGGGGCATCGCTCCTCCTTAAACCACGTCCGGCAGGTCGCCGATCAGCTTATCCAGGGTGATGGGATAGTCCCGCACTCGCACCCCCCGTCGCGTTATAGACCGCATTGGCAATGGCCGCGCCGACGCCGCACAAGCCCAGCTCGCCGACGCCTTTGGCTTTCATCGGAGAGGAGATCGGGTCGGTGTCATCGAGGAAAATCACCTTCTGCTCGGGAATATCGGCGTGGACCGGGACTTCATACCCGGCCATATCGTGATTGACGAAATAGCCCAGACGGGTATCCACCGCCAGCTCTTCCATCAATGCCGCGCCCAGACCCATAGTCATCGCGCCAATCACCTGGCTGCGGGCGGTTTTCGGGTTGAGGATGCGTCCGGCCGCGCATACCGCGAGCATCCGGCGCACCCGCACCTCTCCGGTCACGCTATCCACGCCCACCTCGATAAAATGTCCGGCAAAGGTCGACTGCTGATACTGCTTATCGAGATCGCCGAACTCGATATCGTCTTCGGCGGTCAGCGTGCCGTTGGCGGCGGCTTCGGCAATGTCCGCGCTGCGGGTGTCATTAGCGATCTTGCCGTCGCTAAACTGCGCCTGGTCAGGATCGAATCCCAGCTTCGTGGCAATGGTTTCGCGTAGCTTCACGCAGGCGGCGTAGACCCCCGAGGTGGAGGTGTTCGCGCCCCACTGGCCACCAGAACCGGCGGAGACCGGGAAGCTGGAATCACCGAGGTGAACCGTCACTTTTTCCAGCGGCACGCCCAGCATCTCCGCCGCCGTCTGGGCAATGATGGTGTAGCTCCCGGTGCCGATGTCGGTCATGTCGGTTTCGACCGTCACGTTTCCGGCCGCGTCGAGATGCACCCGGGCGGCGGATTTTTCTAACAGGTTATTGCGAAAACCGGCCGCCATGCCGATGCCCACCAGCCAGCGACCGTCGCGAACCTGTCCGGGCGTGGCGTTGCGCTGTTTCCAGCCGAACTCCTCGGCCCCGGTACGCAGGCACTCGATAAGCTGACGGCGTGAAAAAGGCCGGCTGGGATCGGCCGGATCGACCTGGGTATCATTGAGGATGCGAAATTCAACCGGATCGACGCCCGCTTTTTCCGCCATCTCGTCGATAGCGATCTCCAGCGCCATCAGACCCGGCGCTTCGCCGGGCGCGCGCATGGCGTTGCCTTCGGGCAGATCCAGTTTTGCCAGCCGCAGGCCGGTATGACGATTTGCGCCCGCGTAGAGCAGCTCCGTCTGCTGAACCGCCGTCTCCGGCGTACCGCCGGGGAGGTTGCCGGACCAGCTGTCGTGCGCAATGGCGGTGATTTTCCCAGCGCTGTCAGTCCCGATGCGGATATGTTGAAGGGTGGCCGGGCGGTGGGTGGTGTTATTGGGGATCGTCGGACGCGACAGCATCACCTTAACCGGGCGCTTGATAGCGCGAGCGGCCAGTGCGGCCAGCAGGGCATCGCTTCGCAGGAACAGCTTGCCGCCAAAACCGCCGCCGATATACGGGGAGATAACGCGCACATTCTCCTGCGGGATCTTCAGGGTCTCCGCCAGGTCGGTACGGCACCAGGCCACCATCTGGTTGGAAGTCCAGAGGGTCACCTTGTCGCCCTCCCAGGCGGCCATCGAGGCATGCGGCTCCATCGCCATATGGCTCTGGTCGGGGGTGGTGTAGGTGGCATCCAGCTTCACCGCGGCGGCGGAAAAGGCGGATTCGAAATCACCGGTGTTTTTATCCGGCGTATCCTCGGGCGGCTGGTTGACGGATGGTTTTTCATCCTCCAGCGAGTACGATCCCTTTTCACGCCGGTAGCTCACCTGCACCAGCGACGCTGCCGCCCGGGCCTGCTCAAAGGTCTCTGCCACCACCAGCGCCACGGCCTGATGGTAGTGTTCTATCTTCGGGCCGCCCAGCAGCGTGGCGGTGTTTCTTTCGCCTTTGCCGAGTTCGCCCGCGTTACCGGCGGCGATCACCGTTAACACGCCCGGTGCGTTTTTCGCGGCCAGCGTGTCGATGGTGATGATCTCACCTTTAGCGATCGCCGATCCGACAACATAGCCATAGGCCGCGTTGGGCGCAGTGTCATGCCACTCGTAGGCGTAGTGCGCCATGCCGGTGGTTTTTAAGGGGCCGTCGATACGATCCCGGGGCTGACCGACCACCGTTAAGCGATCGATCGGGTTTTCGCCTGCTGGTTTATCGAATTTCATACCACAGCCCTCGCTTCTGTCAGCACGGAGGCAAGCGTTCGCTTCGCCAGGGTTAATTTGAACGCGTTTTCAGGCGTCGGATGAGCGTCGGCAAACAACGCGTCATAGACGGCCTGTGCGCCCTGGGGGATCTGCGCATCGGCCTGCTCAACCCGCCAGGGTTTATGGGCTACGCCGCCCAGCGCCACGCGTCCGCTGCCGTCGGGCTGAACAATGGCCGCGACCGATACCAGCGCAAAGGCGTAGGAGGCGCGATCGCGGATTTTACGGTAGATATGCTGCCCACCCACCGGCGGCGGCAGGGTGACGGCGGTGATCAGCTCCCCTGGCGTCAGGACGGTTTCGATATGGGGCGTCTTTCCCGGGGCGCGATAAAAGTCGGCCAGCGGGATGTTGCGTGCCTTGCCATCGGCGGAAATGGTTTCCACCACCGCATCCAGCAGCCGCATGGCGACAGGCATATCGCCCGGATGCGTGGCAATACAGGCCTCGCTGCCGCCCACGACGGCGTGCTGACGGCTAAAACCTTCAAGCGCCGCGCAGCCGCTGCCGGGAAGGCGTTTATTGCAGGGCTGGTTGGTGTCATAGAAATAGGGGCAGCGGGTGCGCTGCAGCAGATTACCGGCCGTAGTGGCCTGGTTGCGCAGCTGACCAGAGGCCCCGGCAAGCAGCGCCCGGGAAAGCACGGCATAGTCACGGCGCACGCGTTCATCGGCGGCCAGATCGGTATTACGCACCAGCGCGCCAATGCGCAGGCCGCCCTCGTCGGTGGCGACAATCTCGTCCAGACCAAGCCCGTTGACGTCGATCAGATGGGTGGGCGTCTCAATCTCCAGCTTCATCAGATCGAGCAGATTGGTGCCACCGGCGATAAATTTTGCGCCGCTTTTATCCCTGGCGCTGACAGCCGCCTCGGCCGGGGTTTTTACCCGTTCGTAAGTAAAGGCTTTCATGATTTGAACTCCCCCCGCGGCGTCTTCGATGGCGTCCAGAATGTTGGCGTACGCCCCGCAGCGACAGATATTGCCGCTCATGCGTTCGCGAATTTCATCCGCCGTCATTTCCGGCGGGGAGACCAGATCGAGGGTAACGTGGCTGGGAATGCCCGCCTCAATCTCTTTCAGTACCGCGACAGAAGAGCAGATCTGCCCTGATGTGCAGTACCCGCACTGGAAACCATCGTGTTTGATAAATGCCGCCTGCATGGGGTGCAGGTTGTCAGGCGTACCCAGCCCTTCGATGGTGGTGATCTCGGCATCCTGATGCATGACAGCCAGCGTCAGGCAGGCGTTAATCCGGCGGCCCTCCACCAGAACCGTACAGGCCCCGCACTGTCCGTGGTCACAGCCTTTTTTGGTGCCGGTAAGCTGTAAATTCTCGCGCAGCGCATCCAGCAGGGTGGTGCGCGTATCGACCTCAAGTTGCTGACTTTTGCCGTTGACGCGCAGCGTCAGGGGCATCATCTCCGGCGGGGGCGTGACGGCGGGCTCGCCCTCGGCCAGTGCGCCACAGGGGTAAACCGCCGCAGTTGCCGCCGCTGCGGCACTGACTTTGATCAGATCCCGTCGGGACAGGCTGAAATCGTGTTGCTGTCCGTTTTCAGGATATTCGCCTTGGTTGCTCATGCCAGGCCTCCGGTATTTAAAGGGGGATAAAAAAGAAAGAGGGTGCGACTGTGTCGTCTGATTTTTAAACGTTAAGCATAGACGGCGATGGGAGCGGGATTATTCTTAAATCGTGAATGCTGTTATGAGGTGAGGAGATAAGTGGGCGATGGGAATCCAGAAATGCCTGTCTGTTGTTAAAACAGACAGGCTTAAGAGACTTATAGCTCCGTTGGCCAGTTCTCCAGCACCCGCTGACGCACCTCTTCCGGATAGCCCTGCTCGAACGAGGCATGCAGATGGCGGGTGGACTGCAGCGTATCAAACACCACTTTTGCCCCCTTACCGGCCACGTACTCTTCTTCTTCATAACACTGCGGCAAGCGGATCACGCGCTGATCGTCGAACACCACGCGGCGGCCAACCGGGTGAACGCGGGTTGAGAGCACCCACACCACTTCACGCAGATTAGTCGGATCAAAATCATCATCCACCACGTAGACCTTCGGAATAAACACCATCGCGTCGGTCTTAAACAGCACTTCACCAATGCGCTGCGCCAGCGCCTCGCTGGAAACGCCCGGCAGCAGCTCGCGCCAGTTCTGCGGCACTACCACCAGCAGCCAGTGGACGGTCGAATCTTCCGGGATCCAGGCGGTGACAACAGGCAGCTCCGCTTCACGCAGATACGTCAGGGCATCGGCGGCCAGCCCCATCGCCCACAGGGTGTGCGATTCGTCGGTCGGGCGGCCGGTGATCGACATCGGCCAGATCGGGTCGTCCCGGTGGGTAATGGTCTCGACGTGGAAGGTCGGTTGGGCAGAAGAACCCTCGCCAAGATAGCCGCCGTACTCGCCGTACGGGCCTTCCTCGCAATCGCGCTCAATAGAGACATGGCCCTCAATCACAATCTCTGCCGTGGCAGGCACGTCCAGATCGATACTGACCGCCTTTACCACCGGCACCGGCTCACCCGCCAGGGTACCGATGTAATCCGCCTCGTCGGCATGGGCCGGGATCGGAATACCGGAAACGCAGGAGATCGCCGGAGCCGGGCCCTGCACCAGGGCGTAAGGCATCGGCTGGCCGAGCTTGACCCACTCAGTCCAGATCTGGCCGATATGCTGGCTCGGCACAATCAGCCCCACCATCCGTTTGCCGTCGACCTTCATCACGCGGGCGATGGACCAGTTCACCCATTTGCCGTCCGGCGTTTTGACGATCAGCGTGCCCCAGGTATTGGCATAGCGACCGCCGTCCTTGTCGTGGGCAAAGGGGATCGGGAAGCGATCAAGGTTCGCCTCTTCACCACGCAGGATGTTCTGATGACACAGGGCATCCGCAGAAGCCACCCGCACCGGTGGAATGCCGGGCTTATGGCGCGCCGCCGACAGCGCTTCGACAATCTGCGGCCCGGTGGACTCGGGGGCCAGGCCGAGCGACATCGCCACGCGGGCATAAGGTATCTCCTGACGGGAGGAGAGGCTGGCCGGGGCACCGAACAGGCGGAAACCGGGGGCTACACCTGCCACCTTGTGGAACAGCGGGGCAGGGGACTGGATCTCATAGCTGCGGCGGGTAATGGCACTGGGTTCAAAATCGCCGTCCACTTCGCGGGTCACGTGCATGATGTCGCCCATGGCGTCGAGGGCATCGATATAACTGCGTAAATCACCGTAATAGTTCATCAGGCTCTCCTTAAGCCGTGGGGGCGGAGTGAGGTTCACCCCAGCGTTTTGTTAAAGCGTTATCCAGGCCGAACTGATCCAGAATGCGCGACACAAAGTGGTTGATGATGTCGTCAGTGCTGGTGGGGTTGTTATAGAAGGCGGGCATCGGCGGCAGCATCATAGCCCCGGCGCGGGTCAGGGCGAGCATGTTCTCCAGATGGATGGCGTTGAGCGGCGATTCGCGCGGCACCAGCACCAGCTTGCGCTGCTCTTTCAGGGTCACGTCGGCGGCGCGGGCGATCAGGCCATCGCCGTAGCCGCAGCGGATGGCGGCGAGGGTTTTCATGCTGCACGGCACCACGATCATCCCGTCGACGCGAAAGGAGCCGCTGGAGATGGCCGCCGCCTGATCGTGCTCGCTGTAAGTCTTCGAGGCGAGCGCGATAACCTCCTGTACACTGTAGGGCGTTTCCAGTTGAATGGTGGCGCGCGCCCATTTGGAGATGATCAAATGCGTTTCGACGTCCAGATCCTTTAGCGCGGCCAGTAAACGAACGCCAATTGCAGCGCCAGTAGCGCCAGTCATGCCTACAACAAGCTTCATGCGGGTTCCCGGAATGTGTTCTTTCATGTATAGTTTGAGTTCAAACTGTTTGTGCTCGAACTATATGTTTGTCGTTTTCAGGAGTCAAGAGAGTCGATGGCAGAAAATCGCGACTTAATCTTTGCCGCGCCCCTGTGGCCGCACGGCGATTGTTCATTAATGCACCTGATGCGCCGCGCAGGGCAGCATTCCACCACCTGCTGGAGCCAGTGCGTCGATACCGGGTTATCTGCCGTGCAGTACGCCATACTGGTAGTGCTGGCGGAAGAAACCACCTGCGACCAGCAAACGCTGGGGAGCCGCGCCGGGTTTGATAAAGCCACCGGCACCTATGTGATTGATCGTATGACCAAAAGCGGGTTACTGACGGTAGAGACCGATCCCGCCAACCGCCGCCGCAAGCTGGTCTCCATGACCGCAGAGGGCGAGGCGATGCTGGCCCGGATGATTGAGCAGGCCATAAGCGCCGAGAAGATGATTACCGCTGGTCTGAATACCCAGGATATCGCTGACCTGAAGCGTCTGCTGAGCAAGCTGGGGGGGATTGCAGGAGCCTGATGACTATGCCTCCAACGAAATTGCCTGACAGTGAGCCGAAGCCCGATCTGACGATCGGCTTTCTGCTGATGAAGCACTTTACGCTGGCCTCGGTGGCGGGGCTGGTGGAGTCCCTGCGCTTTGCGGCGGACGAGTCCTTCTCCAGCCGGCAGATCTTCTGCCGCTGGGAGTGGATGACCTGCGATGACCAGCCGATTACCGCCAGCTGCGGCCTGCCGGTGTCACCCACCGCTAAGCTCGATTTCTCAAAAGAGTGGGATTACTTCGTGGTCGCGGGCGGACTGCTGGAAGAGACCCGCCAGTCGCCGGAGTGGCTGTTGCAGGCCCTGCGGGACCTGCATGCCCGCAATATCCCGATCATTACCCTGTGCAGCGGGGCCTTTGTCGCCGGTAACGCCGGGCTGCTGGACGGTCGCCACTGCGCGATCCACTTCACCACCCGGGATGAGTTCCGGCTGCGCTTCCCGAAAGCCATTCCGGTGATCGATAAAACCTACATCAAGGACGGCGGGATTATCTCCTGTCCGGGCGGCACGGCGATTGACCTGGCGGCGGATCTGATCCGCCAGCACTGCGGGCTGGTGCGCTCGCAAAAGGTGCTGAAATATCTGCTGGTGGATGAGGTGCCCACGCCAAAAACGAAGCACAAAGCGTCGCTCAGCGAACCCGACGTTTACGAGAACCCGCTGGTCACCAGGGTGATTGAGTTTATGAAGCACCATCTCGACTCGCCGGTGCCGCTGGCGGAAGTGGCAGAGTTTGCCGGGGTAACCTTCCGCCAGCTCAATCTGATCTTTACCCAGTGTACCGGCCACTCGGCGGCGGTGTACTGGCGGCGGATGCGCCTTGAGCAGGCGCGTAAGCTGATGGCCGACTCCAGCAACAGCATTAACGCCATTGCCACCGCCACCGGTTTTGCGGATGCCTCGCACCTGATCGCCTGGTTCCGTAAGCAGTACGGTGAAACCCCCCAGTTCGTTCAGAAAGCGGCGCAGGGATGTGGAAAAACTGGTGAAAGAGTAAAGGGCCATTGCCCGGCGGCGCTTCGCTTGCACGGGCCTACAGGTTTTGTAGGCCGGGTAAGCGCAGCGCCACCCGGCGGCACTTTTTACGGACGTTACAGCATATGACGCTTCGCCATCGGCCCTGGCGCACTCGCTTTCTGTGACGGGGTGTCATCCAGCGAAGCCGCATCTGCCAGGCTGCGGGCGTTGGTTTCCGGTGCCAGCCACCAGGAGACAGCTAAGCCCACAAAGGTGATCGCCGCGGCGATATACATGGTGGTGCCGATCCCCAGGCTCTGCAGCGAGGCAGGCACCAGCCAGGTCCCGACCGCGGCACCAATGCGTGACAGCGAGGTTCCCACGCCTACCGCACCGGCACGGATCTCTGTCGGGAAGATCTCGTTCGGATAGACCAACTGCAGCACCTGCGCCCCACCGATAAACAGCGCGTAGGCCCCAAACATCAGCAGAATGATCATCGACGGACCATCACGCAGCAGGCCCAGCAGCAGCAGCGCCAGTCCCGACCAGAGGAAGCTTTGCAGCAGCAGCTTGCGGCGACCCAGGGTGTTCACCAGCCGGGTGGCGATAATGCAGCCGACCACGAACAGCAGGGTGATGGCAACCGAACCGTATGAAGCCCATTTGCCGCTGAGGTGCAGGGCATCCAGCACTTTCGGCGCAAAGGCATACACCGCAAACACCGGGATCACCGAGCAGGTCCAGAAGATGGTCACGAAAGCCATGCGTTTGCCGTAACCCGAGTGCAGCAGGTTGAAGAAGGAGAGGTTTTTGCTTTCCGTCTGCTCCGGCAGATTGTCCAGGCCAAAATCAGGGCCATACACCTTGCGAATGATCGCTTCGGCTTCGGCGTGACGGCCTTTGCTGATCAGCCAGCGCGGGGATTCCGGGGTGCCCATACGCACCAGAAACAGCAGCGCACCAATGACCGCCGTGCTCGCCAGGGTCAGGCGCCAGGCGTCCGGGCCGCCAAAGTGCAGCAGCGCTTCACCGGTCATATAGGCCGTGGCGGCACCGGCAAACCACAGGATGGTGAGGGTCGCCAGGCACGGCCCGCGGTTTTTCTTCGGCAGAAACTCCACCAGGAAGGCGGTCGCCACCGGGTACTCAATGCCCACCGCCACGCCGTTTAAAAAGCGCAGGGCAAACAGCATCTCGCCGCTCTGCACCCAGTATTGCGCCACGGAGCAGACCACAAACAGCGTCGGACCGACGAAATAGAGCATCCGTCTGCCCAGTCGGTCGGTGAGGGCGCCGCCAATAAAACCACCAAAGAAGATGCCGATCAGCGCCGAGGCGACAATCAGGCCCTCCCAGAAGGCGGTCAGCCCCAGGGCCGGGGAGACCTTCATCATGGCGATGCCGATAATGCTCAGCACATAACCATCGACGAAGGAGCCGCCGCCGGAGCGAACGGTCAGCAGACGGTGAAAGCGGTTGAGTGGTACGTCTTCAACAGAAACGGTATTTGACATGGTAACTCCTGTCTTTCCCCGATATCGTTGAATTAATGGGTCACAGCAGGAATAAACATCACTAGCGATGAATGTTTATTCAGGCCGAGCGAAACCGCTTTCCATTAATCAATCGATTACGGAATAAATATAGGTCTAAGAAGGTTCAAGCGTTAAATAAAAGTGTGCGTTATTTCGCGTAATTCATGGCAAATACTCCTCCGCTGCATGATGGTCGGATAAGATGTTATTTATATTTATTATGTTGTTACTGTGTTTGTTATTTTTAAGATGCTTCGTCAGATAATCGTTTTACAGCAACCGTACGCGTCGACCACCAGCAGATCAGCGATCCGAGGCTGACCATTGCCGTTCCCTGCCAGAAGGCCAGGGTCAGGTGCGAATCCAGCATAAAGGCCGCCAGCACTGCCGAGATAATCGGAATAAAGTAGGACGCCGCCGCCAGCACCGTGACGTTGCCGTGCAGGATCCCGACGTTCCAGGCGGCGTAGCCAAAGCCCATCGCCATCGCCGCCAGCATCAGACTGATCCACGCATGCCACGACAGATTAAATTCCGGCTGGGGTGAGGTGAGATATTTCACCCACAGCGTCAGCGCCGTTAAGATAAAGAACAAGGTAATACCGTTATTTCCCTGAGCGATACGTTGGGTAACTACGCAATAAATCGCCCAGATCACCGCTCCGCTGAATGCCAGCCCGTAACTCAACGGATTATCCATAACGTTATTCATCATCTCCGTCAGCGAAAATCCGTTATCGCCACCTAATACCCGGCCTATTCCGACGATGGCTAAAATCACCCCAGGAATAATTAACGGGCTGGTTTTCTGCCGGTTAACAATCACCGCCAGTAAAATGGTCATGCTCGGCCAGAGATAATTCACCATCCCCACTTCAATCGCCTGCCGCCCGGAGTGGGTAAAGCCCAGCGACAGCGACAGGCACAGCTCATAGCAGACGAACAGCACACTGCCAATGATGAGGTAGCTCACCGGGAACCTTTTGATCTTCGGAAAGCCAAGGGTAAACAGAAGCAGTACCGCGCTGCAGGTGTAGATCAGTGCCGCCCCGCCCACCGGGCCAAAGCCTTCGCTCACGCTTTTAATCAGGCCGACTATCGCGCTCCAGAGCAGGATGGCGATCAGGCCGATAAGTGTCGCTTTCTTATGGGGCATACCCTGTACCTCTGTTTACATTTTGGTCACAATCCGGCGTTCCGGTGTGCCGCTTTGTTAAATTATGGTTAACCACAGCATTAAAACTATGCCGCCGGAAAGGCGCTGTAAATACGTCTCAGAGGGTGATAAGTCGGGAATGTGATCGCTATCGGAAATCATATAGAAAATTACTACGACGAAATAAAGTATTTAATTTATTGATTTATAAAATATAAATTTTCAGTGTTTGTCAAAATCTTCTGTTATTACGTATTTACGTTGTATTTTTGATGTATACAAAAAATATTCATTCATTGACCTTTTCCCTCCCCGTATGCAAATTTTTAACAAACGCAGTCCATCAGGGTTGCGTAGCAGACTGTGATGGTCGTGAATTCCCCCCTGGAGGTTATCGTGTTGACATTTGAAGGTATCTACACCCCGGCAATTACCCCTTACGCAGCCGATGGCAGCATTGATTTTGCACGCTTTTCCGACGTGTTGGAGTCGCTGATCGAGGCCCGCGTTCACGGCATCATCATTGGTGGCTCTACCGGTGAATACTACGCGCAGAGCCCGGAAGAGCGTAAAGCGCTGGTGGAACACGCCCGCCAGGTGATTGGCACCCGCCTGCCGCTGATTGTCGGCACCGGTGCGATCCGTACTGAAGACGCGGTGGACTACGCCAAACATGCCCGTGAGGCCAAAGCCGATGCCATTCTGGTGACCTCACCGCCGTACGCCCTGCCGACCGAGCTGGAGAACGCCCATCACGCGTTGACCGTGGATAAAGCCGCCCAGCTGCCGATCATGCTTTACAACTACCCGGGCCGCATGGGCATCACCATGGGCGAGACCTATTTCCGCGAAGTGAGCCGCTCATCAAACGTGGTCGCCATTAAAGAGAGCTCCGGCGATTTTAATAACCTGCACCTGCTGGCCTGTAAGTTCCCGAACATCGCGCTCTCCTGCGGCTGGGACGATCAGGCCCTCGAGTTCTTCGCCTGGGGCGCGCAAAGCTGGGTTTGTGCCGGCTCCAACTTTATCCCGCGTGAACACGTGGCGCTGTATGAAGCCTGCGTGGTGGAGAAAGACTTCGCCAAAGGCCGCAAGATCATGGCCGCGATGATGCCGCTGATGAACTTCCTCGACGGCGGCAAGTTCGTGCAGTCGATCCGTTACGGCTGCGAGCTGAACGGCCTGACTTCCGGCACGGTGCGCGCGCCGCTGCAGGATCTGAATGAAGAAGAGAAAGTGCAGCTGAAAGCGGTAATTGCCGATGTGAAACGCAACGTCGCTGCGGCGCTGTAAGGAGGCACTATGAGTCAGCTGCACACCCTGGACGACGTAACGGCCATCGCCCGGGAACTCTCCCTGGCGAGCAAGGCCTTTATCAACGGACGCTTCGTGGCCGCGCAATCCGGCAAAACGCTGCCGACCACCAACCCGGCTACCGGGGAGACCATCGGCCATATCGCCGCCTGCGACGTTGCCGACGTCAACGCGGCGGTGGCGGGGGCGCGCAGCGCGTTCGAGGCCGGAAGCTGGCGCAAGCGGGCACCGGGCGAACGCAAAGCGGTGCTGCTGAAGCTGGCGGCGCTGATGGAGCAGGAGATCGACCAACTGGCGGTGCTGGAGAGCCTCGACAGCGGCAAACCGGTCAGCGAATGCCTGGCGGTGGACGTGCCGGAAACCATTCACGTGCTGAAGTGGCACGCGGAAGCTATCGACAAACTCTACGACCATACCGCCCCGGTGGGTAACGGCGCGATGGCGCTGGTGGTGCGCGAGCCGATTGGCGTGGTGGGCTGCGTCCTGCCGTGGAACTTCCCGCTGCTGATGCTGGCCTGGAAAATTGGCCCGGCGCTGGCGGCGGGCTGCTCGGTGATAGTCAAACCGGCGGAGCAGACCTCGCTCACCGCGCTGCGGGTCGCAGAGCTGGCATTTGAGGCGGGCGTTCCGGCAGGGGTACTGAATATCGTCACCGGCACCGGCAAAGACGTGGGTGAGCCGATTGGCCTGCACCCGGATATCGACATGGTGAGCTTTACCGGCTCCACCACCACCGGACGGCGTTTCCTGCACTATGCGGCAGAGTCCAATCTTAAGAAGGTGGTGCTGGAGTGCGGCGGTAAAAACCCGGCGGTCGTCTTTGACGATGCCGAGGATCTGGCAACCGTGGCTGGTCACGTGCTGAACGGCGCATTCTGGAACATGGGCGAGAACTGTTCCGCCACCTCGCGCCTGCTGGTGCAGGAAAGTGTCAAAGAGACGCTGCTGGTCGAGATGGCCAAACAGATTGGCGACTGGCCGATGGGCAACCCGCTCGATCCGAACAACCGGCTGGGGGCGATGGTCTCGACGGAGCATTTCACCAAGGTGAGCGGTTATCTCGACACCGCACGCCAGGAAGGGCTGCGGATCGTGCAGGGCGGTGATACCGAGCAGGGCGCTTACGTCCAGCCGACCATTATCGATGGCGTAACGCCGGAGAGCGCGCTGTTCCGGGAGGAGATCTTCGGCCCGGTGCTGTGCGTCACCACGTTCAAAACCGAAGCCGAGGCCATCGCGCTGGCCAACGATACCCAGTACGGCCTGGCCGCGTCGGTCTACACCGGCAGGCTGAACCGGGCCATTCGCGTATCGCGCGCCATTCGCGCCGGCACGGTGACGGTGAACTGCTTCGGGGAAGGCGACGCCACCACGCCGTTTGGCGGCTACAAGCAATCGGGCTTTGGCGGGCGCGATAAATCTGTTTTCGCCCTCGACCAGTACACCGAACTGAAGACTGTCTGGATCGATCTCTCTGAAGACGACGCCTGAAGCCGTTTTTAACGGTCTGGAAGAGAGAATTCATTTCTATTTCTGTCTTCTGGCGGCGGTTGGCCTGTCCAAAAAGCAGGGACGCATTGGCTCAAACCGGCAGAAAAATGCCTTTATTATGAAGTGGCTAAAAAATGCCGGGCGGCTGCAGTCGTTTCGCCAGGCTGCCAGCAGTGAAATTGTCTGGCTGCGTGGGGAGATCCTTCGCCACCCACCGGACCGGGATCCGGAGCCCCTCCTGAGGCTGATCTATCAGACTGCCAGTGAGATGCGCAGAGCATGATTGCTGTGGCTGATAATTTTGCTGTTGCTCATCTTTATCTGTAGGTTAAGCAACATCATAGTTAAGCATCACAGATCGATTTTCAGGAGGCGGCAATGAGAACGGGAAAGGTAGCGCTGTATGAGGATCTCAAGCGACATATTCTGACCATGGAGCTGGATCCGGACGAGCTGCTGGATGAAGCCGCGCTGACCGCGCAGTACGGCCTCTCCCGCACGCCGGTACGCGAAGTGTTCCAGCGCCTGGCGGGGGAAGGTTATCTCGAAATTGTGGAAAAACGCGGCGTGCGGGTGATCCCGATGAGCCACTCGACGCTGCGCAATTTCTTCCTCGTGGCACCGATGATCTATGCCGCCACCGGACGCCTCGCCGTGCAGCACTACAAACCGGCGCAGCTCAAGGCGCTGAAAGAGACTCAAAAGCGTTTTCGCAAGGCGGTGCAAACCCGCGATGCCGAGGCGCTGGCGCTGGAGAACAACCGTTTTCACGAGATCATGGGCGAGATGGCGGCCAACCCCTATCTGCAGCCGAGCCTGGGGCGTTTGCTGATCGACCACTGTCGCATCGGGCATACCTTCTTCCGGCCGCAAAACGAGGATATGGAGCGCCGTTTACAGCTGGCCGCGGATCATCACGACGCCTTTATCGTTGCCATTGAGGCGCGTGACGAACAGGCGGTGGTGGATCTGGTGTTTGAGCACTGGGAGCTGTCGCGGGAAAACATGGAAATCTTCATCGCGCCGCAGGGGCTGAAGGCCGATAATTTCGCGCCATTCCCGGAGGGCGATAACCGCTGATCGCATCCCGCTAAGGCCTGCTGGCACCCGCTGACAGGCCTCCTTTCCCCATTCGTATTTCTTCTCTGACGCCCCGCTGCGCCGGACTTCGCACGCCTTTTTTATCATTCTCGCAACTATTTTTATACTTGATGTATACATGAGATATACATCACATACACATTTTCTCGGGATGGCTAACATTGATTCAACGCTACTTACCGGAGTAACCCACGTGCAAAAGATCACTTCTCTACCTGCTGACGACGCCCTGCCGGGTTGGTATCACACCAGTCAACCGCGTACCCCGCGTCCTGCCCATGTCGGGCAAAAAAATGCCCGCTGGGCGATAGTCGGGGCCGGGCTAACCGGGCTGGCCGCGGCCCGCCAGCTGGCGCTCAACTTCCCGGATAGTGAAGTGGTGCTGATTGAGGCGCAGGACGTGGGTTACGGCTCCTCCGGACGTAACGCCGGTTTCGCCATTGATGTTCCGCACGATATCGGGGCCAAGGACTATATCGGTGACGTCACCACCGCGAATCTGATCCTCAAGCTCAATACCCTCGGGCAGAACTACCTGCGTGAGATTGTGAAGGAGCACGGCATTGAATGTCAGATGAGCGATTCCGGCAAATATCAGGCCGCAGTGGGGGAGAAGGGGATCGCTATTCTCGAGGCTTACCGCAGTGGGCTGGAGAAAATTGGCCGCCACGCAGAGATGATCCCCGGGAAAGATCTGCCGGACCATATCGGCACCTCTTACTACCAGCAGGCGCTCTACATTCCGGGCACCATTCTGCTCCAGCCCTCGGCGCTGGTGAAAGGGCTAGCGGACAGCCTGCCGTCTAACGTGACCCTGTATGAAAACACGCCCATTACCTCCATCGACTATGGCGACAAAGTGACGCTGGTGCATGACCACGGCAGCATCACCGCCGACACGCTGATCCTGGCGAACAACGCCTTTGCTGCTCACTTTGGTTTTCTGCGCGGTCGCCTGCTGCCGACCTTCCTCTATGGCAGCCTGACCCGCCCGTTGACCGCTGAAGAGCAGGCGCAGCTCGGCGGTAAGCCGGTGTGGGGCGTTATCCCGGCGCATCCGTTTGGCAGCACCGTGCGCCGCACGGTGGATAACCGCATCCTGATGCGCAACAGCTTTAGCTTCCATCCCGACGGTCGCCCGCGTGAAAAACAGCTGAAGCACAATATTGAGACCCACCGTAAATCGTTCGAGCGCCGCTTCCCGATGCTAAGCAAGGTTGATTTCGAATACTCCTGGAGCGGGGCTATCTGCCTGTCGGATAACCATGAAGGCTTCTTCGGGCAACTGGCACCGAACGTCTATGGCGCGCTGTGCTGTAACGGTCTGGGGATCACCCGTGGTACCGCCACCGGCAAACTGCTGGCGGATATGATCGCCGGGGAGCGCAACGAGCTGATCGATTTCCTCGTGGCCTCGCCGGGCCCGAACAGAACCCCGCCGGAGCCGTTCCTGTCGATTGGCGTGAACTCTGTGCTGAAATGGGGCCAGTTCCGGGCGGGGCTGGAGGTATAGTATTCAGCTAAAACGCTGGCCGTCTCAGCCGAACTGCCGGGTGGCGCTGCGCTTACCCGGCCTACGGACTGTCCCCTCTCCCCTTTGGGGAGAGGGTCAGGGTGAGGGGAACAGCTCATCTGCGCGTAAACTGCTGCTCGGTGATGGTGCTGCCCCACTGATCGCCTTGCCACTCTTTCGCTAATTCAAAACCGAATGACTCGTACAAACGTCTCGCCGCCGTCAGCTTATTAAAGGTCCACAGCTGCACCGCAGAAAACGTCATTTCATCGCAAAATTTCATCGCTTCGGCAATCAGCTTTCTGCCCACGCCGCTGCCGCGACAGCCGTCGTCCAGGATAAACCAGCGCAAATGCGCCTCGTTGTTTCCCAGGTCTTCGCCATCAATAGCGACAGAGCCGACGATGCGCCCGTTCAGCATTGCCAGCCAGATTTGATTACAGGGATTGTCCAGCCGCCCTGAAAATTCCGCCAGGCCAGCGGCGACCTTACTCTCAAAGAAACTGCCGAAATTATGTTCGCGTGCATAAAAGCTGCCGTGCATTTCCGTTATGCGGCCAATCATTCCCGGGTGATAGCCAGAGACAATTTCGATGGCGCTTCTGGTGTTCAGGTCGGCATCATCGCGGCAGGCTTTCAGGGCGTGGGCATAGACGCTAAGACCCTGGGAAACGACGCGCTGCTGGCTGGCGTCCATTTTTTGCAGGGCTGAAATGACGCGTTCATTACCGTAGGCATTAATCTTCCGCACCGTTTCTCTGCCCTGTGCGCTAAGGCTCAGCTGCTTGAACCGTGCATCTTCCGTGGAGGGGGTTTCTTCCAGCTCACCGGATTTGACGAGTTTGGCGAGCATGCGGCTGACGCTGGATTTCTCAAGTCCCAGAACCTGCACTATCTGGGCTGCCGTCATTGAGCCCCGGGCCTCCAGTTCCAGTAGGGTATGCACAACCGAAGGGGAGTAGTCCGTTGCCGCCAGCGTGTGGTTCATGAACCCGAGTTCCCGTACCATCAGGCGCGACGAAATACGGATTTCTTCAACAATCGATGAATCAGCCATCATTAACCTTAACCTGTAAAATATAGTTGTACTATACAACCATGTTTCACAAGTGGCTGTCAATTAAGGCCAGAACCGCCACGCTGCCAGCAGCACCGCGACGTTCAGAATCACGCTGATCATAAAGTACGTCTTAAATGGCTGTTTCTGGGTTTTATGACGAAACAGCTGCTGGCCGAGTATTGCCCCCGGCCAGCCACCCACAAATCCGCATATCAACAACGTGGCTTCAGGCACCCGGCGCCAGGCCCTACGGGCCGCCATTTTATCCGCGCCATAGATAACGAACGTCAGCACGCTGGCAAGTACAAACCAAACTGGCAAAGGGTGTGGCAGCGATGCACTGCCCGCAGCGGCGAGGGCCAGAAGAAAGTAACAGAGGTAATTGAGTTTCATAGGAGAGCAACGGCATGAGCGAAAACAGGGGAGGGCAATGATACGTGATTCTGGCGGAAGAGTAATCAGGCCTGGTCCGTTAACCGTTTTGCCAGGCAGATCGCCTCTTCGCGCCCGACGGCAGTGCGGTAACCGTGTTCATACGAAATACTTTTGAATACAAATATACCCAACCTGGGTATATAATGAGTCAGGGAACAGGATGAGGTGACGCAATGGAAGCGATTTTTATTGAATTACCCGCGTTTGAACGATATCGCGCCGAGTACCTTTCCGATGACGCTTATCGTGAATTTCAGAATGTGCTGCTCGCTAACCCCACAGCCGGAGAGGTTATCAAGGACTCCGGAGGGTTAAGAAAGGTTCGGTTTGTCGACGAACGCAGAGGGAAGGGTAAGCGCGGGGGAATTCGGGTTATTTATTACTGGTGGAAAACAGAGACAGAATTTTATTTGTTCACTTTATATGACAAAGACCAGGCAAGTGATTTAACGAAAGAGCAGCGCCAGACTTTGAGGCACGCTTTAGAGCGTATCAAGGGGGGAATGATGAGTAGAGACATATTTTCAGAACTGATGGAAGGTATGGATGCCTTACAGGAGCATAAGGAAGGCAAACGGACGCTTCGTACGCACCACGTTGCTATCCGTAAGGAAACGGCTTTAACGCCTGATGAAATCAAAGAGATCCGTCGTGATTTGAATTTATCCCAGGCGCTTTTCGCGAGATATTTGCATACCGCAACCAGGACCTATCAGAACTGGGAACAAGGCCTGGCAAAACCTAATCGACAGGCGGCATTGCTGATCCGCATTGTACAAAAAAGCCCCCAGGCATTGTCATTGCTGGCGGCCATGAACTGATCCCCTTTACGCCAGCCTGGCTGGAACAGGCGTTCCGCTGGGCTGGCCCATCACCCCGCCTCCAGCCCCCCGAAACTGACAATCCTTGAGCGTCCCAGCTCCTTTGCCCGGTACAGCGCCACGTCCGCGGCGCGCAGCAGGTTGTCGCTCTGGGCGTGCTGCGGATAGCTGGCAATGCCGATCGACACATCCACCGTGCCAATCTCCGCCAGCTCATACCGCAGCGCCAGGCTGTGCACGTTGCTATGGATATCGGAGGCACAGGCAAAGGCCGCCGCCTCGTCCGCCCCCGGAAGCAGGACCAGAAACTCCTCCCCGCCATAGCGGAATGCCATCCCCTTGTCGCTAACCGCACGCTGAATGATTGTCGCCACGCTTTTAATCACCAGATCGCCCGCATCGTGCCCGAATTTGTCGTTAATGGCTTTGAAATGGTCGATATCAATCATCAGGCAGCTTACCGGCTGACCGGTGTGCAATGCCTGGCTCATCTGGGTGCGCAGGGCATCCTCCAGATGATGACGATTGCGCAGGTTGGTCAGGGGATCGAACAAGGCTTTCTCCAGCAGGGCGTCGCGCAGACGCTGGTTGGCCAGCGCCAGGCCGAGGGCTTCGGCCATCAGCTCCAGATAGGCGCGGGACGGGGCCATCGCCGGGGTGACGTTCTGGAACGAGAGCAGGCCGATGGTCTCACCCTGGGCAATCAGGGGGACGCAGAGCGCATGGCTGGCGCAGGCGTCTGGCAGGTGATAGCAGAGGATATCCGGCTCGCCGGTCACTGGCGGATGACTCTGCCCACGACGCACCGCCCAGCACTGGTCCGGGTGGAAGGGCTCGGCCTCCCCCCTGCGGATCGAGCCATCCCGCGGCGCAGTGCATCTGCCACGGATCCCGTTCGAGGAGCCAGAGCTGTCCGGGGATACCCGGCGCAATGCCGGGCGCGAAAAGCCGCGCCACGTTCAGGACATCTTCAACCGACTCGCAGCCCTGCAGCCGTTGAGTCATGCGTGCCAGCAGTTCACGTATCGCCCAGTCGGCATCACGCTCCTGCTCCAGCCGCTGTCGCACCAGGCCGTTTTCGCGGAAGATGCGGATCGCCTGCGCCATATCGCCAATCTCATCGATCTGGCGATAGTCCGGCGCTTCCACCGCATAGTCCTGCGAGGCCAGCCGGTTGACCACGTCGCTCAGGCGCACCACCGGGCGTAAGACCCGACGTTTGAGGATAAAACCAAGGACAAACAGGAACATCAGCGCGGTCAGGCCGACCATCACCTCGGAGAGGGTACGCAGCCCGCGGGATTTCACCGTGGCATCGTCAATGGCCGCATCGGTACGCCGGTCCAGCATCTGACGAAAATGGTCGAGCTGATTCTGAACCAGCTCCAGCTCGTTCTCGTAACGCTCGCCATAAATTAGCGCGATGGCCTGGGGTTGCTCCCCACGCCCCACGCTGGCGATGGCGCTCTGCTGCTCATCCTGCAGGGCATCGGCCACCTGCAAACCCTCATGCAGCAGCGCCAGCTCATCCTCACTGGCACCCGCGTCTTTCAGCTTAAGCAGGCGATGCTCGATTCCGGCCATCGCCGCCGCTTTCTGACGATACGCGTCTGCCACAGCCGGATCCTGTTTGACGACGTATAGCCGCGCCAGGTCGGAGAGCGCCCAGGCGTCGGTCTCCACCTCTTCAGTGAGCCGATCGAAGATATAGCGCTGTTCAACGGCCTGCCGCTCGACGTTTTCGGCGCTGGAGGCCATCAACATGGCCACGCCGGAAGCGAGGGTCAGACAGACCGTGGCGCCGTATGCCCAGTTAGTGATTGTGGCGATACGCACGGCTTATTCCTTCTTCATAAATCAGGTGAATTTTTCCCTTCTTCGATAATCGCGTCGTCAATCTCTTCGACATTGCCGGCATGATCGCGACCCGAAAGCAGGTTCCAGCAGGCGATAAACAGGGCGGCAATTAACGGACCAATCACAAAGCCGTTGATACCGTAAATCTCCATCCCCCCGAGGGTAGTGATGAGGATGAGGTAGTCAGGCATTTTGGTGTCTTTACCCACCAGCAGCGGACGCAGAAGGTTATCCACCAGACCCACCACCAGCACAAAGAACCCGACGATAAACAGGCCCTGCCACAGCTGATGGGTGGCGAAGAGGAAGATGGCTGCCGGGACCCAGATGATGGCCGAGCCGACCGCCGGGATCAGCGACAGGAACGCCATCAGCGCACCCCACAAAATGCTGCCGTTGATGCCGACTATCCAGAAGGCGAGCCCGCCGAGAAAACCCTGCACCAGCGCGACCACGGCCGTGCCTTTTACCGTCGCTCTGGCGACGCCGGCGAACTTGGCAAACAGATGCTGTTTGGCAAAATCCGACAGCGGCAGGCTGTCTAGGATCTGGCGCATCAGCCAGGGGCCATCTTTCAGCAGGAAGAACAGCAGATAGACCATCACGCCAAAGCTGATGGCGAAGCCAAAGGTACCTTTACCTATCAGGAACGCGCTGCCGGCAAGGTATTGTCCGCCTCTTAACGCGGCGTCAGAGAGCTTTTTCTGGATCTCCGTTGCGGTATCCAGATCGTGCTCGATCAACAGCGCGCGCAGCCAGCCGGGCAGGTGGGCGAACAGGCTCGCCACCACGGTGGAGAACTGGGTGTCGTTCTGCTGCAGGCGCGTGTAAACGATATTGAGTTCAAAGGCTAACGAAGAAAAGATCACCATCAGCGGAATAAAGACGATGAGGCAGATAAGCAGCACGCTCAGCAGCGACGCCAGCCCGTTGCGATCTCCCATTCGGATACGCAGCGCGTTTTTAACCGGGTAGAAAATTACTGCCAGGATCGCGGCCCACAGGATCGCCGAGAAGTAGGGCGACAACACATCAAAAAACGCCCAGGTAACGAGCAGGAGTATGAGAATGAAAAACCCTTTGGTCAGTCCGTTAAATCGCATTAGCTCATCCTTTTTTAATGAAACACTACGACTATAGAGTGTTTTGGATGATTTAACATTCTCATGCTTTAGTAGGGGTGGGATTGCCCGGCGGCGCTGCGCTTGCGCGGGCCTACACAAGCCATCCGTACGTAGGCCGGGTAAGGCATCGCCGCCACCCGGCAACAGGCCTCACCGCCCGCCAGTTTAGCGCCTGAAAAACAGATACCACTTTCGCCTGACCGACGGCATGACCGGCGCGGTACATGCTGTAAGTACCGGCTTGCAGGAGGTGTCCTATGGCATGGCGACCCTATCTTTACGTGATTTACACGGTGCGGCCCCGGCTGAGCGCCCGTCGCGCGCGTCTTCGTCTGGTGCATGGCTAGTAATTTGTTAACAATCGCGGTATAAAAACACCTTCTTTGGATGTTTAGATGTCCATACGTATAGAAGGTGATATGCAAACACAACAAAACGGGCAGCTACAGCGCACCATGAAGACCCGCCATCTGATCATGCTCTCCCTCGGCGGCGTGATTGGCACCGGGCTGTTTTTTAATACGGGATACATTATTTCAACCACCGGGGCGGCGGGGACGCTACTGGCCTATCTGATTGGCGCGCTGGTGGTCTGGCTGGTGATGCAGTGCCTCGGCGAGCTCTCCGTAGCAATGCCGGAGACCGGCGCTTTTCACGTCTACGCCGCGCGCTACCTTGGCCCGGCGACCGGCTACACCGTGGCGTGGCTCTACTGGCTCACCTGGACGGTGGCGCTGGGATCGAGCTTTACCGCCGCCGGATTCTGCATGCAGTACTGGTTCCCGCAGGTACCGGTCTGGGTGTGGTGCGTGGTCTTCTGCGCGGTCATTTTTGCCCTCAACGTCATCTCGACCCGCTTCTTTGCCGAAGGGGAGTTCTGGTTCTCGCTGGTAAAGGTCATCACCATCATCGCCTTTATTATCCTCGGCGGGGCGGCGATCTTCGGCTTTATCCCGATGCAGGACGGTTCTCCCGCGCCTGGGCTGTCGAACATCACCGCCGAAGGCTGGTTCCCGCACGGCGGGCTGCCAATCCTGATGACCATGGTGGCGGTCAACTTTGCCTTCTCCGGCACCGAGCTGATCGGCATCGCGGCGGGTGAAACTGAGAATCCGCACAAGGTGATCCCTGTTGCCATCCGCACCACCATTGCCCGCCTGATCATCTTCTTTATCGGCACCGTCTTCGTGCTGGCGGCATTGATCCCGATGCAGCAGGCCGGGGTGGAGAAAAGCCCGTTCGTGCTGGTGTTTGAGAAGGTCGGTATTCCGTATGCCGCGGATATCGTTAACTTTGTGATTCTGACGGCGATCCTCTCGGCGGCTAACTCCGGGCTGTACGCCTCCGGGCGCATGCTGTGGTCGCTGTCGAACGAGAAAACCCTGCCGCGCTGCTTTGCCCGGGTGAACAAAAACGGCGTGCCGCTGACGGCGCTTTCGGTGTCGATGCTCGGCGGCGTGCTGGCGCTCTTCTCCAGCGTGATTGCTCCGGATACGGTGTTTGTCGCCCTGTCGGCCATTTCGGGTTTTGCGGTGGTAGCGGTGTGGATCAGCATCTGCGCCTCGCACTTTGTCTTCCGCCGTCGCCATCTGCAGGCCGGTAAGCCGCTCGACGATCTGCACTACCGCGCCCCCTGGTATCCGCTGGTGCCGGTGCTGGGCTTTATCCTGTGCCTGGTGGCCTGCATCGGCCTGGCCTTTGACCCGAGCCAGCGCATCGCCCTTTACTGTGGCCTGCCGTTTGTGGCGCTGTGCTACGGTGCGTACTACCTTACTCAAAATCTGAAAACGCAGGAGCCTGAACATGTCGCAGAATAATCCGCTTACCGCCCTCCTTGAAACCCAGCCGTTTGTGGTGCTGGACGGGGCGATGGCAACGGAACTGGAAGCGCGCGGCTGTAACCTGGCCGACAGCCTGTGGTCGGCCAAAGTATTAATGGAAAACCCTTCGCTTATCCGCGACGTCCACCTCGACTACTTCCGCGCCGGGGCGCAGGTGGCGATCACCGCCAGCTATCAGGCCACGCCGGACGGGTTTGCTGCCCGCGGGCTGGACGAGGCGCAGTCCCGGGCGCTGATTGGTAAAAGCGTGGAGCTGGCGCGCAAGGCGCGGGAAGCGTATCTCTCTGAGAACCCGCAGGCGGGCACGCTGCTGGTGGCCGGTTCGGTCGGGCCCTACGGTGCGTATCTGGCCGACGGGTCGGAATACCGTGGCGACTACGTGCGCAGCGCGGAGGTGTTTCAGGCGTTTCACCGCCCGCGGGTGGAGGCGCTGCTGGATGCCGGGGCCGACCTGCTGGCCTGCGAAACCCTGCCATCCTTCGCTGAAATTAAAGCCCTGGCGGATCTGCTGACCGCCTGGCCGCGCGCCCGGGCGTGGTTCTCGTTTACCCTGCGCGACAGCGAACACCTGAGCGACGGCACTCCGCTGCGCGAGGTGGTGTCGGTGCTGGCGAACTATCCGCAGGTTATTGCGCTGGGCATTAACTGTATCGCGCTGGAGAACACCACCGCCGCGCTGCAACACCTGCAAAGCCTGACCGCGCTGCCGCTGGTGGTCTACCCGAACTCGGGCGAGCATTACGATGCGGTAAGCAAAACCTGGCATCACCACGGTGAGGCGTGCGAAACGCTGGTGGGATATCTGCCGCAGTGGTTAGCGGCAGGCGCAAAGCTGATCGGCGGGTGCTGCAGGACAACGCCGAAGGATATTGCGGAGTTGAACGCGCAGCGCTGATTTTTTGCCGGGTGGCGGCTGCGCCTTACCCGGCCTACTTTTTGGGGTTTTGTAGGCCCGTGCAAGCGCAGCGCCGCCGGGCGATATCGCTGCCGAGGGTGATGTGCGGTCTGGTGCCCTCACCCCGGCCCTCTCCCACAGGGAGAGGGAGCACACACTAGGCTACTTCAGCCAACACAAACATCCCGTACGGGTGGATCTCCAGGTAATACGTTTCCCCGACGTCCGGCTGCAATCGTGTGGCATTGACCTGCAACAAAATCTCCTGCCCGTGCCACTCCACAATCACCTCGTACTGCGGCCCCATATAGGCGACGTGGCGGATCACGCAGCGCTGGCTCTCCTCGCCGTGCTGGCTCAGGGTGATCGCCTCCGGGCGCACGCCGACGGTACCCGTCCCCTGGGCGGCAAAGTGCAGCGGGCGCGGCAGGCGGTAGCCGTGGATTGCCACAGACTCGTGGCTGAAGCTGGCCGGGAACAGGTTGGCATCGCCCATAAAGCTCGCCATAAAGCGCGACGCCGGCTGGCGATAGAGATCCTGCGGGGAGCCAATCTGCATGATGTTGCCCTTGTTCATCACCAGCACGGTGTCCGAGACCGCAAAGGCCTCGCTCTGATCGTGGGTCACGTACAGCGAGGTGATATTGAACTGCTTTTGCAGCTCGCGGATCTTGTCGCGCATGCTGCGGCGCAGGTTGGCGTCGAGGTTACTCAGCGGCTCATCGAACAGCAGCACTTTCGGTTTGAGGATCAGGGCGCGGGCCAGAGCCACGCGCTGCTGCTGGCCGCCGGAGATCTGATCCACATAGCGATCGTCGAAGCCCTCCAGATCCACCATCGCCAGCGCCTCTTTGACGCGGGTTTTGATCTCGGCGCGCGGCACGCCGAGCATCTTCAGGCCGTAGCCGACGTTCTCGCCGAGCGACATGTGCGGGAACAGGGCGTAAGACTGGAACACCATGCAGATATCACGCTGCTGAATGGAGCTGTGGGTCACGTCCTCGCCGTCGATAAAGATCTGCCCGTCGGTGGGTTTTTCCAGCCCGGCCACCAGACGCAGCACCGTGGTTTTACCGCAGCCGGACGGGCCGAGCAGGGTCACCATCTGCCCCTGCGGGATCGCCAGGTTGATGTTTTCAATCACCGTGTTCGCGCCAAAGCGCTTGGTCACGTTACGCAGTTCAACGAAATGTTTCTGAGTCATAGTGTTACGCCTGGTTTTTGGCTTTTGAGCGAGAGATACGTGCCTCGCCGATCAGCCAGTCAAAGAGGAAAATGATCGCCAGCATGACCACAATCAGGATCGAGCCGTAGGCGATCGCCACGCCGTATTCGCCGTCTTCCACGCGGTTCAGAATGTAGGCCGTAGCCACGCGGGTATCCGGCGTGACGAGGAACACAATGGCGCTGACGGTGGTAATGGCCCGCACAAAGCTGTAGATCAGCGCCGACAGAATGGCCGGGCGCAGCAGCGGCAGCAGGATGTGCGTAATGGTGCGCAGCGACCCGGCGCGCAGGCTCAGCGAGGCTTCATCCAGCGACTTGTCGATCTGGCCGAGACCCGCGATCCCGGCGCGAATGCCCACCGGGACGTTACGCATCACCATCGAGATAATGACGATGGCGACGGTGCCGGTCAGGTACACCGGGGCGCTGTTAAAGGCGAGGATGTAGGAGACGCCCGCCACGGTGCCCGGTACGGCGAAGCACAGCATGGTGGTGAACTCGATGGTCTTTTTGCCTTTGAACTGCTGGCGCACCACGATCCAGGCGATCAGCAACCCGAAGGCGGCGGTGATCGGCGCGGCGATCCCGGCGTAGAGCAGGGTATCGAGCAGCGAAGGCCATGCGCCGTCGCTCATCCCCTGGCCGAACAGCTTGATAAAGTTATCCAGCGTCAGGGTGTAATCCACCCCCCCAGTTGACGGTAAAGCTGCCGTAGAAAATGCTGCCGTAGAGCAGGGCGTTAAAGGCGATCCACACTGCCAGAATCGCGATCACGCTCCACACCAGGGTTACCGGCAGGGGCTGGACGTCGCCGCGATAGGACTTGCCGGACACCGTCACGTAAGAACGTTTGCCGATCCACATGTACTGAATGCAGAACACCAGCAGCGAGAACAGCAGCAGGAACGCGCCCAGGGTGCTGGCCGCCTGGTAATCGAGCTGCGAGCCGGTGATGTAGAAATAGATCTGCGTGGCGAGCACGTCAAAGTTACCCCCCCAGCACCAGCGGGTTGCTGAAGTCGGCCAGCGACTGGACGATGACGATCAAAAAGGCATTCGCCAGCGCCGGTTTCAGCAGCGGGACAAAGACGCCGTTAAAGGTCTGCCAGCGGCTGGCGCGCAGGGTATATGACGCCTCTTCCAGCGACGGGTGAATGGTTTTGATCGCCCCGTCGAGGATCATAAAGGCCATCGGGGTGAAGGCCAGCACCTGCGCCAGCCAGATGCCGGTGAAGCCGTACAGCCAGTTGGTGTTGGTCAGCCCAAACCAGTCGACCATCAGCTCGGTGACGTAGCCGGAGCGGCCCATCATCAGCGTCACGCCCAGGCCCACCACGAACGGCGGGGTGACGATCGGCAGGATCGAGAAGATGCGGCCAATGATGGCGCTGCGTTTCGCGATGCGGGTGGTGTAGATCGCCAGCACCAGGCCGAAGAAGGTGCAGCCGATGCCCACCGCAATGGAGAGCAGGATCGAGTTGATGATGACCTGAATGATGTGCGACTGGGACAGCACGTTCATAAACGCCAGCGGGGCGAACTCCCCCGCGTCGTTGGTGAACATCGGAATAAAGATGGCGATGCTCGGCCAGACGATAAAGATGCCGATCAGCGCGACGATGGCGATCAGCGAGCCAATCACAAAGCGGTCACCGCCCAGCCACTCGAGGCGGGTAAGGGCGAGGGTCATGATCGCCCCCAGCGCCACAAACAGCACAATAGTGGCGTAGCCTAAACCGCGGCCTTCCATCGTGGCGCTGATGACGATAAACGCCATGCACAGCAGCGCCCAGCCGGCGTCGAGGTAGTGGCGGCTGCGCTGCTCGCGCTTCGCCTCGCTGAACGGGCGCACCAGCAGCAGGGTGGGGAGCAGATACCACAGCCAGCTGATGTTGAAGTGCGACCAGCTGTAGGCCGCGAGGATCTCGTCGCCGGTGGATTCCAGCAGGCCATAATCCAGGCTCCAGCTCGGCAGCAGCGCAAAGGCCAGCCAGCCGACGAAAACCCAAAGGAAGACCGCATCCCGTTTTTTCACGGGATGAAGAGCGAGTGTCTGTGACATAGCAATTCCGGGTGTTGAGGAAGTTGTAGGCCGGGTAAGCGTAGCGCCACCCGGCAATTACCGCAGGAGCAGGCTTATTTACCCATCTTCACGTCGCTGACCCACTTGTTGATCAGCGCTTTGCGCACGTCCGTTGAGCCGTACTTATCCATGTCGTAGCTGATCAGCTTCAGGTCATCCAGCTTGAGCGAGTTCGGGGAAGTCTCTGCGGTGGTGTTGGTCAGGATCTGATAGGACTTGCCCTGTTTCCACGCCAGCTCCTGGGCCTCTTTCGACAGCACCCAGTCCACGAACAGCTTCGCGTTCTCTTCGTTACGCGCGCCCTTCAGGATGCTGACGCCGCCAATCTCATACCCGGTGCCTTCGCACGGGGAGATCAGCTCCAGCGGGGCCCCTTGCTCTTTTTCCAGCGAGTAGTCGTGCAGGAAGCCGATGCCGATGGCCGTTTCGCCGCGGGCGGCGTTACGCGCCGGGGCGATACCGGATTTGGTGTACTGGGAGACGTTGCCGTTCAGCTGCTTCAGGTAGTCGAAGGCCTGATCTTCACCCCACAGCTGGACGAAGGTTGCCAGCGCGGTGTAGGCGGTGCCGGAGCTTTGCGGATCGGCAATCTGGATCTCGCCTTTGTATTCCGGTTTGGTCAGATCTTTCCAGCACTGCGGCACCGGCAGGTTCTTCTCTTTCAGGCGCTGGGTGTTAACGCCAAAGCCCAGAATGCCGACGTAGACTGCGGAGGAGAGGTTGCCTTTTACCTTCGCCGGATCGCGGAATTTCTCCATGATCTGCTCGAGGTTGGCGGATTTGTACGGCTGCAGCAGCCCCATCTCACCGGCCTGAGACTGCGGATCCAGGGTGCCGCCGTACCAGACGTCAGCCTGCGGGTTTTTCTTCTCGGCATCCACCTTCGCCAGCGTGCTGCCGGAGCCGTTGCGGATAAACGAGGTTTTGACGTCGTACTTATCGCCAAACGCTTTGGTTTCGGCTTCGCACATTTCGTTAGTGGCGCTGCAGTAAACCACCAGACGGCCTTTGGCCTGTGCGGCACCGGTTAAGGTGGCCAGCGCGATCCCGGAAGCAATGAGGGTAGAGAGAAGCGTTGTTTTCATTATTCAGCCCTTGTTATGACGTTATGTGACTGCGAGAAGCGGTGATGCCCGCCATCAGCAGGGGCATCAGGAGTAAACCCATCAGCACCGCGGCAATCGAGAGCAAACTGAACATCCCCGACCAGCCGTAGCGTTCAATAACCAGTGACAACGGCCACCCGGCCAGCGCCGCCCCCAGATAGGCAAACACGCCGAGAAAACCGGTAATCGAGCCCGCGGCCTGCTTGTGCCCGCACTCCACGGCGGCAAGGCCGATGAGCATCTGCGGACCAAAGACAAAAAATCCCACCGTAAAAAAGCACATCGCCAGCAGGGCGTAGTGATGGACCGGGGCCAGCCACAGGGCGGCGACCGATACCATCAGCCCCAGCGTGAACAGCAAAATCATCGGCGCCCGCTGGCCGCTGAACAGCAGATCCGAGCCCCAGCCGGCAAACAGCGCCCCGAGCAGGCCGCCGACTTCGAACAGCATCACCGTGGCGTTGGCGCTCAACAGATTCACGCCGTGGCTCTCCGCCAGCCAGATGTTGCCCCAGTCGTTGAGGGCGATGCGGATCAGATAGACCAGCACATACGACGCCCCGAGCAGCCAGATCATCGGGTTTTGCAGCATGGTGGTGCGTAACATCTGCCACAGCCCCATCGGCGGGCTCTGTTGTTGCTGGCGCAGCTCCAGCGGATCGTTGCGCCACTCCCCGACCGTCGGGAGACCCTCTTCCTGCGGTGTGCCCCGCAGTTGTGTGGTCAGCCACAGGCCGAGCACGATACTGATGATCCCCGGTGTCAGCATCGCTGCCTGCCAGCCCCAGCGATGGGCGGCGAAGGCACAGATCAGCGGGATAATGGCCCCGCCGATATTGATAGAGGTGTTCCAGCATCCCCACCAGAAACCGCGCTCGTTGCGCGAATACCAGTGGGTGAGCAGTCTGGCGCAGGGCGGCCATCCCCATCCCTGAAAGAAGCCGTTCAGCGTCCAGATAAACAGCAGCAGCGGCAGGGAGTCGCCGAAGGCGAACAGCACGTTCAGCACCCCGGTCGCCATCAGGCCGATGCCCATAAATGCCCGCTGGCCTTTGCTGTCGTGCCACAGCCCGGCGGCAAATTTCGACAGGCCGTAGCTGAGGTAAAACAGCGATCCGATCAGGCCGATATCGCTCTTGCTCAGCCCCAGCTCCATCTGCAGGGCGGGAAGCACGTAGTTGAGGCTTTTGCGCGTCAGGTAGAACGCGGCGTAGCCGATGACCATGCAGATCAGCAGTCGCGGGCGCAGTGCCCGGTAGCGTTGAGTAACCTGTTCTGCGGACAGTGCGGGCATGGCGTTCTCCGTTTGCAATGACTGTATGAAAGCGCGACGAAAAAGGGATGAGAGAAAGTCTGGCGTGACTAAGACTTTTTCCTGGTTAGCGGTGTGTTTGGTGCAAAACTGTGGGCAGGTTAACAATTACGCGCGTGCCGCCCTGCGACTCGAGGGTTAACTCCCCGCCGAGGGCATGCACGCGCTCGCGCATTCCCTGAATACCAAAACCGGGGAGCTGCTGCGGGCTGATGCCGCTGCCGTTATCCCGCACCTCCAGGCGTAGCTGGTCGTGGTGCTCGCAGAGCAGGATGCTGACCTCGCTGGCATCGGCGTGTTTGCTGACGTTATTCAGCAGCTCCTGCAGCAGGCGATAGAGGGTAAAGACCAGGGTTTCGCTCTGTGGCGGGGTGGTCAGGCGGTAATCGAACCGGCACTGGATCCCGCGCTCGGCAAAGGCGAACTCGTTCACCAGGTGGTGCAGGGCCTCGTTTAAGGAGAGCTCGTCCAGCACCGGGGGGCGAAGCTGGCGCAGCAGCTGGCGGGTGGAGTGATGGATGCGCCGCGCCAGCTCGTTGATCTGCCCGGCGGCCTCCAGCGCCTGCGGGGTATCGCCCGCCCGCTTCACCAGCTGGGACTGGATCTGAATGGCGGTAATGTTCTGACCAATCTCGTCGTGCAGCTCCCGGGCCAGGTGCTTGCGGGTGTCCTCTTCGGTGTGGATCAGCTTTTCCGCCAGCGCGCGGCGGGCCTGGAGTTCGGCCTCCAGCCGACGGCGATAGTGGTCGAGGTTCATCGCCAGATGCTGCTGGCGGCTGATGGCGATCCCCAGCCCAATCCCCAGCAGCGACTGGGTGGCGAGGAAGATCTCCAGCTCCAGCAGGTCGCTGAACCCCACCCCGACCTGGCGGGCGATGGTGATCATCATGCTGCCCAGCAGCCCGGAGAGCACGCCCCCCTGCCAGCCGAACTTCCACGCCATCACCACGTTGGGCAGGAACACCACGATCAGCAGCAGCCGCTCCAGGGCCGGGGAGAGCACCATCTGGGTGCCGATGCCGATGATAAAAAACAGACTGCACCAGATGATCAGCGAGGTGCGCAGGGGCGGGTTACTGGTATCGAGCCCCAGCAGATGATAGCGGTGCTGCTGGCGTAAAAATTCAAACACCAGGTAGACGAACGGGGTCAGCAGCACCCCGCCGGTAAAGGAGGCCAGCGCCAGCAGGGTGGTTGGGCTGGCGAGAAACGGCGCCAGGATCAGGGTCTGGAGCAGGGCGTTAAGGGTCACCGCGGCGATCAGCAGCGACAGGCGCTGCCAGTAGAGCGGAAAGCGGTGCCAGAAATGTTGCGCCAGCCACGCACATAGGGTGCCCACCAGCGGCACCACCAGCATCAGGTGATGGGTCAGGAGCTGTTCGCCGTGCAGCCAGAGCATGGCGGCCAGCGGGGGGAGAATCAACGCCGGCCAGAAGCGGCGCGAGAGCAGGATCAGCAGCGCCAGATACACGCCCTGGGGCAAAAACAGCGCCGCCTGCTGCCCGTTGCGGGTAAGGTAAAAACTGAGCGTCCACAGCATCAGCCAGCCGGTGCCCCAGGCCAGCATAATAAACAGCGAGAGGATGATGTGCCGCAGGGAGCGCCGCATCAGTGGCCGGTCAGCAGCTGGTTGTCGAGGGCAAAATGCACCAGCTCGATGGTGCTGTTGCACTGCAGTTTGCCCAGCACGTTGGCGCGATGCACGTGAACGGTCTTGTGGCTGAGCTCGAGTTTAAAGGCAATCTCCTTCACGCTTTCGCCCTGAACCAGCAGCTCAAACACCTCTTTCTCGCGCGGGGTCAGCCCCGCCAGCGCCCGGGACACCGGCTCGCCGCCGCGCAGGGCTTTGACCGCATCGGCACAAAGATAATGGCCGCCCATCCCGACGGAGCGCACGGCCTGCACCAGCTCCTCCGGGCCGCAGCGTTTGGTGAGATAGCCGCTGGCCCCGGCGTCCAGCGCGCTCTGCACAAAGGCGGGGGTGTCGTAGATGCTGAGGATAATCGCGCGAAAACCCGGCCGCTGCTGGCGCAGGCGTTTGAGCAGGCTGAGGCCGTTCTCATCGGGCATGGCGACGTCGAGCACCGCCACGTCGATGACATCGCGGCTGAGCGCGGGCCAGGCCTCGGCGGCGCTGCTGTACTGGCCTTCCACCACCAGATCCTCTTCCAGATTTAACAGCTGGGCGAACCCGGAACGCACCACCACGTGATCGTCCACCAGCACCACTTTGATCATCTCAAACACCTCAGCGGGATAATCCACCTATGATGCCTGCCAATGGTTGTCTGGCAATCACGTGCCTGCGGTTATGTAACGAATGTAACAAAATTGCAATAAATGGGGTGCGGTGCGATTGGCTTGCCGGGTGGCGCTACGCTTACCCGGCCTACGTATATTTTTAATATAAATTAATATTTTTAAAATATTATTCAGCTGAATGTTTATTTGGCATCAATCGTTAAATCCTATTTAAACAATAGTCTTTGCCAATAATCATCCTTGATAACTGTCAACATAACTCACCCGCATCCTTTTATGATCAACAGGCTAAAAAAGAGAAAACAAATTCGTAATCTGGATACTCTGTTCTTAAGGATGGAAAATGAAAATAATAACGCGAATTGCCGCCCTGTGCGCCGCAGGGGCGGTGGTCTGTTATCTGGGATTATCAGGCTACGTCTGGTATCACGATAAAGCCCGTATTCAGGAAAGTGATGTTCAGCTTTCAGCAATAAAAGAAAATAATCAAATTCTGAGCCTGTTCCGGGAAAAGGGGTGCGATTATTGCCATACCCCTTCCGCCGCCTTACCTTTTTATGCCTCGCTCCCCGTTGCCAAACAGCTGATGGAATATGACACCCGCCTCGGCTATAAATCTTTTAACCTCGAAGCGGTGCGCAGCGCGTTAATTAATGACCGCGCCGTCTCGCAAAGCGATTTAAATAAAATCGAATGGGTGATGCAGCATAACACCATGCCGCCGACGCGCTACGTTGCGCTGCACTGGGCCGGAAAAATGGATGACGATGAGCAGGTACTGATCCTCAACTGGATTAAGAAGCAGCGCGAAAGCCATTACGCCAGCCCGGACATGGCCGCCGCCCGTCGCAATGAGCCGGTGCAGCCGGTACCGAAATTCTTACCGGTGGAGGAGCAGAAGGTCGCGCTCGGCTTCCGCCTCTATCACGATACCCGCCTCTCCGGGGACAGCACAATCTCCTGCGCCAGCTGCCATTCGCTGAACGCGGGCGGCGTGGATGGCCGACAAACCTCGCGGGGAGTCAACGGCGCCATTGGGCCGATCAACGCCCCGACGGTGTTTAACGCCACCTTTAACCTCGAGCAGTTCTGGGACGGTCGCGCCGCCGATCTGCAAAAACAGGCCGGTGGTCCGCCGCTGAACCCGATTGAGATGGCTTCGAAATCCTGGGATGAGATCGTCGCCAAACTGGATACCGATCCGGTGCTGAAAACCGCCTTTGAGACGGTCTACCCGCAGGGCTTCAACGGCGACACCATCACCGATGCCATTGCCGAATATGAAAAAACGCTGATCACCCCCGATGCCCCCTTCGATAAGTGGCTGCGCGGAGATGAAAACGCCCTGACGGCGCAGCAGAAGCACGGCTATGCGCTGTTCAAGGAGAACAAATGCGCCACCTGCCACGGCGGGGTGATCCTCGGCGGGCGCTCGTTTGAACCGCTGGGGCTGAAAAAAGAGTATGACTTCGGGGAGCTGACCGCCGCCGATATCGGGCGCATGAACGTCACCAAAGAGGTACGTGACCGTCTGCGTCAGAAGGTGCCGGGCCTGCGCAACGTGGCCTTAACCGCGCCGTACTTCCACCGTGGGGATGTGCCGTCCCTCGACGAGGCGGTGAAGCTGATGCTGCGCTACCAGGTCGGTACCAGTTTGCCGCAAAACGAGGTGGACGATATTGTTGCCTTCCTCGACAGCCTGACCGGGGTTTATACCCCTTACCAGCCTGCCAGCCGTTAACCTGACAGTAGCGCCCTTTGTTTGCCGGGTGGCGGCTACGCCTTACCCGGCCTACTTTGGGGTGTCGGCGTTATGCTTTTAGCGCCTGTCTATTGCCGAATTTTTTCTAAAAACGATTCGGCATTAACGATGCTTTTTAATTCCTTTATCAAAATTCCGCTGCCGGAAATACTGCCCTCATAACAACAGAGGGGAGCAGACATTATGGCAATTTCATCGCGGTTTACCTTATTTGGCGCACTGGCGCTTTGGGCCGTTCAGGCGCAGGCTGTGGACGTCACCGTCGCGTATCAAACCTCCGCCGAGCCGGCAAAAGTGGCGCAGGCGGACAAAACCTTCGAGAAAGCGAGCGGCGCGAAAGTTGACTGGCGTAAGTTCGACAGCGGCGCCAGCATCGTGCGGGCCCTTGCTTCCGGCGACGTGCAGATTGGCAACCTCGGCTCCAGCCCGCTGGCGGTCGCGGCCAGTCAGCAGGTGCCGATCGAAGTCTTCCTGCTGGCCTCGCAGCTCGGCAATTCCGAAGCGCTGGTGGTGAAGAAAAACATCACTAAGCCCGAAGATCTGATCGGCAAACGCATCGCGGTGCCCTTTATCTCCACCACTCACTACAGCCTGCTCGCGGCCCTGAAACACTGGAACATTAAGCCGGGGCAGGTGGAAATCATCAACCTGCAACCGCCGGCCATTATCGCCGCCTGGCAGCGTGGCGATATTGATGGCGCCTATGTCTGGTCGCCTGCGGTGAACGAGCTGGAGAAAGACGGCAGCGTGCTGACCGACTCCGCCCAGGTGGGCCAGTGGGGCGCGCCAACCCTCGACGTCTGGGTAGTGCGTAAAGACTTTGCCGAGAAGCATCCTGAAGTGGTGAAAGCCTTCGCCAAAAGCGCCATCGATGCCCAGCAACCCTACATCGCCAACCCGGATGAGTGGCTGAAACAGCCTGCCAACCTGGAGAAACTCGCCCGCCTGAGCGGCGTGCCGGAGGCCGACGTGCCGGGTCTGGTGAAAGGCAATACCTATCTGACGCCTGCCCAGCAACAGCAGCAGCTGTCAGGCCCGGTGAACAAAGCCATTATTGATACCGCCGGCTTCCTGAAAGAGCAGGGCAAAGTGCCCGCGGTGGCGGCGGATTACAGCCAGTACGTGACCGATCGCTTTGTGAAGTAAGGGGGCCGTATGCTGAATATTACAAATCTGTACGCCGATTACGCTGGCAAGCCTGCGCTGGAAGATATCAACCTGACGCTGGATAGCGGCGAGCTGCTGGTGGTGCTCGGCCCGTCCGGCTGCGGGAAGACCACGCTGCTGAATCTGATCGCCGGGTTTGTACCCTATCAGCACGGCACCATTCAACTCGAAGGGAAAAAGGTGGAGGGCCCCGGCGCCGAGCGCGGCGTGGTCTTCCAGAACGAAGGGCTGCTGCCGTGGCGTAACGTGCAGGAGAACGTCGCTTTCGGCCTGCAGCTGGCGGGCACCTCGCGGGAACAACGGCTGGCCATTGCGCGCGAGATGCTGAAAAAAGTGGGCCTGGAAGGGGCGGAAAAACGCTTTATCTGGCAGCTCTCCGGCGGCCAGCGTCAGCGCGTCGGCATCGCCCGGGCGCTGGCGGCCAATCCGCAGCTATTGCTGCTGGATGAACCCTTCGGGGCGCTGGACGCCTTTACCCGCGAGCAGATGCAAACCCTGCTTCTGCGCCTGTGGCACGAGACCGGCAAGCAGGTCCTGCTGATCACCCACGACATCGAAGAAGCGGTGTTTATGGCTACCGAACTGGTGCTGCTTTCACCGGGGCCGGGCCGGGTGCTCGAGCGTCTGCCGCTCAACTTTGCCCGCCGCTTTGTTGGCGGGGAACCGGTGCGCAGTATCAAGTCTGATCCCGAATTTATCGCCCAGCGCGAATACGTGCTGAGCCGCGTGTTTGAGCAGCGGGAGGCCTTCTCATGAGCATTGTGGTGAATGACAAAACGGCGGGCAAACGCCTGACCCTGCGCTGGCCCTTCTCCCGCCAGCTGACGCTCAGCGTCAGCACCCTGCTGGTGCTGCTGGCCGTGTGGTGGGCCGTAGCGGCGGCGCAGTGGGTAAGCCCGCTGTTCCTGCCGCCGCCGGGCCAGGTGCTGGTGAAACTGTTCACCATCGCCGGTCCGCAGGGGTTTATGGATGCCACCCTGTGGCAGCATCTGGCGGCCAGCCTGGGGCGCATTCTGGTGGCCCTGCTGGCGGCGGTGATCCTCGGTATCCCGGTGGGCATTGCGATGGGCTTAAGCCCGACGGTGCGCGGGATCCTCGATCCGCTGATTGAGCTTTATCGCCCGGTGCCGCCGCTGGCCTATCTGCCGCTGATGGTGATCTGGTTTGGCATCGGCGAGACCTCGAAGATCCTGCTGATCTACCTGGCGATTTTCGCCCCGGTGGCGATGTCGGCGGTGGCGGGGGTCAAAAGCGCCCAGCAGGTGCGGATCCGTGCGGCGCAGTCGCTGGGGGCGAGCCGCGCCCAGGTGCTGTGGTTTGTGATTCTGCCCGGCGCACTGCCGGAGATCCTGACCGGACTGCGTATCGGGCTCGGGGTCGGCTGGTCGACGCTGGTGGCGGCTGAACTGATCGCCGCCACGCGCGGGTTAGGCTTTATGGTCCAGTCGGCGGGGGAGTTCCTGGCGACGGACGTGGTACTGGCAGGGATCGCGGTGATCGCCGTGATCGCCTTCGGATTAGAACTGGGGCTGCGCGCGCTTCAGCGCCGCCTGACGCCCTGGCATGGAGAGATACAATGAGTGAACGTCTGACCATTACCCCGCTGGGGCCGTACATTGGCGCGCAGATTTCCGGTCTGGATGTGACCCGGCCATTAAGCGATAACCAGTTTGAACAGCTCTATCACGCTGTGCTGCGCCATCAGGTGGTGTTCCTGCGCGAGCAGGCGATCACCCCGCAGCAGCAGCGCGCCCTGGCGCTCCGCTTTGGCGATCTGCATATTCATCCGGTCTATCCGCACGCGGAAGGGGTGGAGGAGATCATCGTCCTGGATACCCATAACGATAATCCGCCGGACAACGATAACTGGCACACCGATGTGACCTTTATTGAGACCCCGCCTGCCGGGGCGATCCTCGCGGCGAAACAGCTGCCGGAGAGCGGGGGAGACACCCTGTGGGCCAGCGGGATTGCGGCATTTGAGGCGTTATCCGCCCCGTTCCAGCAGCTGCTGAGCGGCCTGCGGGCGGAGCATGATTTCAAGAAATCCTTCCCGGAGTACAAGTACCGTAAAACGGAAGAGGAGCACCAGCGCTGGCTGGAGGCGGTGGCGAAACATCCGCCGCTTTTGCACCCGGTGGTGCGTACCCATCCGGTCAGCGGCAAGCAGGCGCTGTTCGTCAACGAAGGCTTCACCACGCGGATTGTGGATCTGAGCGAGAAAGAGAGCGAGGCGCTGCTGGGGTTCCTGTTTGCCCATATCACTAAGCCGGAGTTCCAGGTGCGCTGGCGCTGGCAGGAGAACGATCTGGCGATCTGGGATAACCGGGTGACGCAGCATTACGCCAACGCCGATTATCTGCCGCAGCGGCGGATTATGCAGCGGGCGACGATATTGGGGGATAAACCTTTCTTCCGTGCGGGCTGATTGCCGGGTGGCGGCTACGCCTTACCCGGCCTACAACACCTGCTCCCGTAGGCCCGGTAAGCGTAGCGCCACCGGGCGTTACAAATGCGCCTCGATATACCGCTGATAGCGGTTCGCCTTCAGGTAACACAAATCCACCAGCACCAGCCCGTCCACGCAGTTGCTGAACGCCGGGTCGCTGCCGAAATCAATAAACTGCACCCCGCCGGGCTCGCACAGCTCGGAATACTGCTTGTAGAGCGGCGGGATGCCGCATCCCAGATTGCCGAGCAGCGATTTCAGCCGGGTCAGGTCCTCCACGTAATCCTCGCCACCAAACTGCGCCAGCACCTCGGGTAGCGAGGCGGGATAAGGGCGTCGCGAGGCGGCCAGCGGATGGCTGGCCGGGAACCACAGCCGGTAGAAAGCCACCAGCAGATCCCGCGCCGCGGGCGGTAATCCGCCGGAAATAGAGACCGGGCCGAACAGGTAGCGATAGTGCGGATAGCGCGCCAGATAGGCACCAATCCCGGACCACAGGTAGTCCAGCCCGCGCCGTCCCCAGTAGCGCGGCTGAATAAAGCTGCGCCCCAGTTCAATGCCGTGCTCAAGGATATCCTGCATTTTGTCGTCGTAGTGGAACAGGCTGTAGCTGTAGAGCGCCTCGGGTTCGCGCATCGCCGTCGGGATAAAGCGGTAGGCACCGACGATCTCCAGATCCTCGTCATCCCACAAAATCAGGTGCAGATAGTCATCATCAAAGCTGTCGGTGTCCCGGCGCTTGCCGCTGCCTTCCCCCACCGCGCGAAAGGCGATCTCCCGCAGCCGTCCCAATTCCCGCAGGATCGGTGCCTCTTCCTGGCCGTTGCGCTGCCACAGATAGATGCTTTTGCCATCGGCGGTGGTACCCAGACACTCCGCCTGCGCCAGCTCGCGCTTCAGCGTCACCCGGTCTTCCGCCCGGGCAATGGCGGATTCGGTTTTGAACACGCCCGGCAGCCCTTTGCCGAGACGCAGCACGTGCTGGCGACACTGCTCGGCCATCTCACGCGGGGAGAGCGTGGGGCTGAACCAGTGACTCCAGCCGATCTGCTGACCGATTTTCACCGGCAGGCGGCTATGGCGACGGCGGAACATCTGCTGCATCAGCAGCAGCATCGACAGGTTCGGGGAGAGCAGGGTGCTGGCATAGAACAGCAGGCTGTTGCGGGCGTGGATATTCATCGGCAGCAGCGGCGCGCGGAATTTGCCCGCCAGCTTGATAAAGCCGGGGTGCCACTTTTTATCGCGGATCCCGGTACGCGTCGGGCGGGAGACTTCCCCGGCCGGGAAGAAGATCAGCACGCCGGCATTTTGCAGGTGCTGCTCCATCAGGGTGAATGACGATTTCGCCGTCCGTCCGCCCATATTGTCCACCGGGATAAACAGCGAGCTCAGCGGCTCCAGATGCGTCAGCATGCGGTTGGTCACCACCTTCACATCCCGGCGCACCCGGGAGACGGCATACAGCAGCGCCAGTCCGTCCAGCGTACCGGTGGGGTGGTTAGCCATAACGATCAGCGGGCCGTGAGCGGGAATTTGTTCGAGGTCGTGAGCCGGAATGGTGCAGAGGATATCGAGATGTTCCAGAACCTGTTCCACCATATCCAGCCCCTTCAGGTGGCGGTGGTCGGCGGCAAACTGTTGAAACTCTTCTTCGTGGAATAACTTCTTTAACAGCCTTTTTTGCCAGGGTGCAGGCCTCGCCTGCGGCCAAAGGTCATCGAGAACGCTGTCGAGACTAAACATGGTGGCACCTCCTGCTGTCCTGCTCAGACAGTAGAAGCGCCAGATGTCGGTTGTATTGCAGTGTGGTGAAGGTTTGTCGTAGGCCGGGTAAGGCGAAGCCGCCACCCGGCACTGCCGATTAACGCAGAATTTTCTTCTCGGCCAGATCCAGCGCGAAGTAGCTGAAGATCAGATCCGCGCCCGCGCGTTTGATCGCCCCCAGGCTTTCGAGGATCACTTTCTCTTCGTCGATCGCCCCCGCCTGCGCGGCGAATTTGATCATCGCGTACTCACCGCTCACCTGATAGGCGCCCAGCGGCAGGTCGGTGCGCTCGCGAATATCGCGCAGAATGTCCAGATAGGCGCCGGCCGGTTTCACCATCAGGCAGTCGGCACCCTGAGCTTCGTCGAGCAGCGATTCGCGGATCGCTTCCCGGCGGTTCAGCGGGTTCATCTGGTAGGTTTTGCGATCGCCTTTCAGCGCGGTGCCCGCCGCTTCACGGAACGGACCGTAGAAGGAGGAGGCGAATTTGGTGGAGTAGGACATGATCGCGGTATCGGTGAAGCCCGCGGCGTCCAGCGCCTGGCGAATGGCCTGCACCTGGCCGTCCATTGCGGCGGACGGGGCGATAAAGTCAGCGCCTGCGGCGGCAGCTACCACCGCCTGTTTGCCGAGGTTGAGCAGGGTTGCGTCGTTATCCACGCCGTGATCGCACAGCACGCCGCAGTGGCCGTGGGAGGTATATTCGCAGAAGCAGGTGTCGGACATGACGATCATCTCTGGCACCGTCTCTTTGGCGATGCGCGACATACGCGCCACCAGACCGTCCTCTTTCCAGGCATCGCTGCCGGTGGCGTCGGTATGGTGGGAGATGCCGAAGGTCATGATCGACCGGATACCGGCGTTGGCGATGCGCTCAATTTCTCGCGCGAGGTGTTTCTCCGGAATACGCATTACGCCCGGCATGGCCTCGATGGCTTTGTAGTCATCGATCTCTTCTTCAACAAAAATCGGCAACACCAGATCGTTTAAGGTCAGTGTTGTCTCTTCAAAAAGCGCGCGCAGAGCCGGGGATTTGCGCAGACGACGGGGACGAGCAATTAAATCGTTCATGATATGCCTGACGAGTGTGAATCAAAGAGAGCCAGTGTACCCGAAATGCCCGTCGTCTGTTTTACTAAAGTTGTCGTTTAGCCCGCAGAATGCGGGGCGGGGTGGTCTGGCTTTATTTCCCTGTTTACATTTCATCGTTTGAAATAAGTTTACGCTCTATTTACGTAAGATAAATCTGTGCCAAAAATATATCCAACCCAGGTAACATCCTAACCTGGCGTGATTCTATTTTTATGTGCGCGGTGTTACTTATTTATTTTATCGCTTGTTTGCTTTTGTTTTATAACTCTCAATGATCTTTCACCTTTAATATCTTTTCTTTCGAATAAAGTTAACTTCTTGAAAATTATCTGTATTTTTATTATTTTTTATATTTCAAAAAGTATTTAACTTATTCTGTCTGTTTCCGGACATAATTGCTGGATTCATTGAACCATTTTGTTTCGAGGCTGCATAATTCGCCTCGCAATATATTTGCACTGTATTTACGGACAAACTTGCTTACGTCCCTGAGGAGGGATGACCCAATGCAAACATGGAAAAAGAAACTTGTTGTATCTCAACTTGCATTAGCCTGCACGCTGGCTATCGCTTCTCAGGCCAATGCAAAAGATATTTCTGGTAGCACTTACAACACCTTTGGTTACGATAATACCGCCACCTCGGCCTGGTATAACGGATATACCGACTGGAATTACTCTTCTGCGGCCCACGATGGCGATATCTATCCCGTCATCAATAAGTCGACCGTAAACGGCGTGATCTCAGCGTATTACCTGGATGATGGCGCGGGCGGTCGCGCCAATTCTCTGTCTATTTCCAACAGCACCATCAACGGGATGATCACCTCTGAGTGCATGACCACCGAGTGCGCGGGCAGGCTGAACGCCGACGGCACGACGCATCAGCAGTACGATCGTTTTGCGCTGACGGTGGACAACACCACCATCAACGACACCTATGAGCATTACGCTTACGAGGTGGTGAACGGCTCCACGACCACTACCCAATACTGGGATACTCACGCGCTGGGCAACGCCATTACCCTCGACGTGGAATCTGACATCGTTATCCAGAACAACTCCCGCATCGCCGGGATCACCCTGACTCAGGGTTATCACCAGCTGGATAACACCCCGTACGATTCTGTCATCGGCATCGAAGACAACAGCCATGTCTTCACCAACACCCTGCAGGTGAAGGATTCCGTTGTCACCTCCGGCGCCTATAGCGATCTGGGCACCAGCGGCTTTTATGGCCAGTCGGCTAAACCGAGCGATTACGGCGAAAGCTCAGCCACCGCCTCTGACGATGCGGCGCTGATTGTTAGCGCAAGCAGCGCGGATAACGCCATGCGCACCACGGCGAACTTCGATCACTCCACCCTGACCGGCGATGTGCTGTTCACCAGCACCTTCGACAATAACTTCTACCCGAATGGCGATCCGGCCACCGATACCACCGCTGACGGCGTCTACAACCCGACCACCAACGGCTGGGACGGGACCGACAAACTGGATCTGACCCTGACCAACGGCAGCAAGTGGGTCGGTGCGGCAGTCTCCAGCGTTGAGGCGATTGGGCCTGCTCAGATGTATGGCCTCGGCTACAGCAGCGTCGACTGGCGCAGCCTGGTGCCGAACAGCATCTGGCCAGAGTCGACCTTCAACAGCAACGGTCACCTGGTGGGTAACCAGGTTTATCAGAGCGGCCTGTTCAACGTCGCGCTGGATAACGGTTCCGAGTGGGATACCCGTAAGCAGTCCAATATCGATACCCTGACCGTCAACAACCGTTCGCAGGTGAACGTGGAGAGCTCCAGCCTGCTGGCTGACAGCATCACGCTGACTAACGCCTCAACCATGAATATCGGTGATTCCGGTGGTGTGGCAACCGACAGCCTGTACCTCGACAGTGCCAGCCTGACCACCCTGACTCAGGAAACGGCAGAGCTGTACGCTAACACCATTACCGTGGATAACCGTGCAGAGCTGGCGCTGGGTCTGGGCCAGGTCGATACCCACAAACTGGCGCTGACCGACGGCGGTGTGCTGAACGTTGCCAGCCGCGATTACGTGTTCAATTCCGATCTGAACAACGCCCGCTACGTCACCAACGATATCCACCAGGCAGAGTACGACTTCGGGACAATCGCCCTGAACTCGGATGGTCACCTGGCGGTGAACGGTGAAGTATCCGGTAACTACAAAGTGCGTCTGGATAACGCAACCGGTGCCGGTTCCGTTGCCGATTACAAAAACAAAGAGATCGTCCGCATCTACGATAACAACGCGGATACGCAGGCCAGCTTCACCGCGGCTAACAAAGCCGATCTTGGGGCTTATACCTATCAGGCTCAGCAGCAGGGCGACACCGTGGTGCTGCATCAGGAGCGCCTGACCGATTACGCCAACATGGCGCTGAGCATTCCGTCAGCCAATACCAACATCTGGCATCTGCAGCAGGATGCACTGGCTAACCGTCTGACCAACAGCCGTCACGGCCTGACCGACAACGGTGGTGCATGGGTGAACGTCTTCGGCGGCAATTTCGACGGCGATAACGGCACTATCCACTACGATCAGGACGTCAGCGGCATCATGGTGGGTCTCGATACCCATATTGACGGCAACAACGCCGACTGGATCTTCGGTGCGGCAGCGGGCTTTGCCAAAGGGGATATGAACGATCGCAGCGGCCAGGTGGATCAGGACAGCCAGACCGCGATGCTGTACTCCGCGGCGCGCTTTGCTAACGATGTCTTCATCGACAGCTCCCTGAGCTACTCGCGCTTCAATAACGATCTCTCTGCCAACATGAGCACGGGTGAATACGTCGATGGCAACACCACGACCGACGCCTGGGGCTTTGGGCTGAAACTGGGCTACGACTGGAAACCGAACGATGCTGGTTACCTCACGCCGTATGCCGCAATTTCCGGCCTGTTCCAGTCTGGCGACGACTACCGCCTGAGCAACGATCTGCGCGTAGGCAGCCAGTCTTACGACAGCATGCGTTATGAAGCCGGTTTCGACGCGGGTTACACCATCGGTTACGGCGACGATCAGGCGCTGACACCGTTCTTCAAGCTGGCCTGGGTGTATGACGATGCCGGTGAAGATGCCAAAGTTAACGGCGACAACATCGATAACGGTGTGAAAGGTTCCGCGGTTCGCGTGGGCCTGGGTACGCAGTTTAGCTTCACCAAAAACTTCAGTGCCTACACTGATGCCACATACCTCGGTGGTGGTGATGTTGATCAAAACTGGGGCGCCAACCTCGGTGTGAAATACACCTGGTAACACGCCTGATGCGGGGAGGCATGCCTCCCCGCTTTTTAGCGTAAGTTAAGGATGACTCGAGACCTGCATGAACCGGTATGCAAAACCCCTTTCTGAATTCTCCCGGCTCGAAAAGTGCCTCTTTGCGCACAGCACGCCGTTCAAACTGTCTGCCCAGCTTCCGGTGTTTGGGGAGCGCAATGAAGAGAATCACTGCGCCGTCGTGCTGCAGTCAGGATCGCTCAGTATTCACCGCCAGCAGGATGATTTGCTGGTCGAGATTGTCGCCGCGCCCTACATCTTCGGCATTAACGCCGGCATGATGGGCTGCAGCACAGAGTATCTGCTGGTGACGCAATCCCCCCTGTTCGGGGTTCTACCTTCCCGCCGCCAGCGCTCGCCATCTGATCCAGCAGGCCGGTCTATGGTCTGATGCGTTCTGCTGGCTCTCCTGGCACCATCGGGTGATGGAGATCCGCGATAAGCAGCTGGTGGGCAATAACTCCTACAGCCAGATCCGCGCCACTCTGCTGGATATGGCCCAGTGGGATGAGTCGTTACGGATGCGGGTCGGGGTCATGAGCTACATTCAGCGTCGCACGCGCATTTCGCGTTCGGTGGTGGCTGAGGTGCTGGCGGCGTTACGGCAGGGGAACTACATTACGATGGACAGGGGCAAACTGGTTAGCGTCAACCGTTTGCCCGCTGAATATTAGTCTAAGGACGCGGGGATAGCCCGCGGCTTGTTCTCGCTCAGTTCGACCACCAGCTGGTTGACGCCGTCGCTCATATTGACGAAACGCGTGAGCGGCGAGCGCGTCACCACCACGAACACACCCACGTTAGACTGCGGGATCATCGCCATATAGGTGATAAATCCGCCGCCGCCGCCGGTTTTCTGGATGATACCCGGACGACCGTTTTTCGGTGCCATATAGACCCAGCCGAGGCCCAGCGCGTCCGCGCGGCCTGGCACATCCATGCCAATTACCCGCGTTAACTGACTGCGTTGATAAATCAGCGTCTGCATTCTGTCGGCCTGATTGCTGCGCGCGTAGAAATCAGACGTGAGGAACTGCTGCATCCAGCGCATCATGTCGCCCGGGGTGGAGTAAACCCCGCCGCTACCCACTGCCGCCAGGGTGTTGTTACACGGGCTGGCCCCTTTCTCCGCCACCATCAGGCGCTTGCACTGATCGGGGGAGGGGGTAAAGGTGGTGTCTTTCATCCCCAGTGGACGGGCGATTTGCTCGTCGAACAGCTGGGCATAGGGTTTGCCCGCCGCGTTGCCCAGCGCATCGGCCAGCAGATCGAACGCGAGGTTTGAGTAGGCGGCCTGCGAACCCGGCGCCGATTTCAGGGTTGCCGTCGATAACCAGTTCCAGCGTTGATCCCGGGTAGGCCAGACAAACACCGGACGATGCGCGGCGCCGCCCGGCTGTTCGCGCGGCAGGGCGCTGGTGTGGGTGGCAAGGTTAACGAGCGTAATAGGCGCGCCCTGGTAAGTCGGCACCCGGGCACCCGGCGGGGCGTATTTGCTTAACGGATCGTTCAGCTTCACCACACCCTGATCGAGCAGCTTCACCAGCATCTCACTGGTCATTAATTTGGTCAGGGAGGCAATGCGGATGACCGAATCGAGCTGCGGATGGACATTGTTCCCCGGACGTGTTTCGCCAAAGCTGCGGAATACGCGCTGGTTGCCGTCAATCGCCACCAGGGCCATCCCCGTTGCGCCGCTGCCGTAAAAAATATGATTCGCATAGCGATCGACCACATCCGAAGCAAAGGCCGGATCGGCAATCGGCTGGGCAGGGGCAGCCTGCACGCAGGTGAGGGTGGCCGCATACAGCGCGGCGGAGAGTAACAGACTACGTTTCAACGAAAGCATCCATGAAGTGAATGAAAAAGTATGCGTATTTATACTACTAAACGGCGTATTGCAAAGGCCTGAACAGCATAACGATAGCGTGAAAAACGTAACCATGGGTAAATACAAACAATTTCGTTATTACCGATCTCATGTTTTGTGACATTACGCTTATGATACCCGTCAGGTTCATTTACTTTTCCGCGCAGGTGGCGGTTGACGGCGAACTAAAACCAGGCCGGCAGGTCTGATAATCCGTCGTCCACAGCAGTAGCGATAACTACAAGAAGGAAGCGTTATGTTTAAGTCGTTTTTCCCCAAACCGGGACCCTTTTTCCTTTCGGCCTTTATTTGGGCTCTGATCGCTGTCATTTTCTGGCAGGCCGGTGGCGGTGACGGGTTTGCGCGCCTGATCGGTGCCACGGGCGATGTGCCCATCAGCGCGGCGCGCTTCTGGTCGCCGGGCTATCTGCTCTTTTATGCCTATTACGCGTTCTGCGTCGGGGTGTTTGCCCTGTTCTGGTTTATCTACTCGCCGCACCGCTGGCAGTACTGGTCGATTCTCGGCACCTCGCTGATTATCTTTGTTACCTGGTTTCTGGTGGAGGTCGGGGTGGCGGTCAACGCCTGGTATGCCCCCTTCTATGACCTGATCCAGACCGCGCTCAGCGCGCCGCATAAAGTCACCATCAACCAGTTTTATCACGAGGTGGGCGTGTTCCTCGGGATTGCGCTGATCGCCGTTGTTATTGGTGTAATGAATAACTTCTTTGTCAGCCACTACGTGTTCCGCTGGCGTACCGCGATGAACGAATACTATATGGCCCACTGGCAGCAGCTGCGCCATATCGAAGGTGCCGCCCAGCGTGTGCAGGAAGACACCATGCGCTTTGCTACCACGCTGGAGGACATGGGGGTCAGCTTTATCAACGCCATTATGACCCTGATCGCCTTCCTGCCGGTGCTGGTGACGCTGTCGGCCCACGTGCCGGATCTGCCGATTGTTGGTCATCTGCCGTACGGTCTGGTGATCGCCGCGATTGTCTGGTCGCTGATTGGTACCGGTCTGCTGGCGGTGGTGGGGATCAAACTTCCTGGTCTGGAGTTCAAAAACCAGCGCGTCGAGGCGGCCTACCGTAAAGAGCTGGTCTATGGCGAAGACGATGCCAGCCGCGCCTCGCCGCCGACGGTGCGCGAGCTGTTCGGCGCGGTGCGTCGCAACTATTTCCGCCTCTATTTCCACTACATGTATTTCAACATCGCCCGCATCCTTTATCTGCAGGTGGATAACGTTTTCGGCTTGTTCCTGCTGTTCCCGTCGATTGTGGCCGGTACTATCACCCTGGGTCTGATGACGCAAATCACCAACGTGTTTGGACAGGTACGCGGTTCGTTCCAGTATCTGATCAGTTCATGGACCACGCTGGTGGAGCTGATGTCCATCTATAAACGTCTGCGCAGTTTCGAACGTGAGCTGGATGGTCAGGATCTACAGGAAGTGACCCATACATTGAGTTAATACAGGGAGTCGTTATGTCTTTTACCGTACCGCGTGCGTTACCGCTGTCCTTGCTCGCTGCCTTTGTGCTGGCGGGCTGTGCCGAAAAAGGGGCCGCTCCGCTCAAAAAAGGTGAGAAGCCTGTGGATGTGGCCAGCGTAGTGCGACAAAAAATGCCTGCCACGGTGAAAGACCGGGACCAGTGGGCCTCGGCGCTGGCAAAAACCTTTGAGAGCCAGAAGATCGCCCCCACCGAGGAGAATATCTGCTCGGTGCTGGCGGTAGCGCAGCAGGAGTCGATGTACCAGTCCGATCCGGCGGTGCCGGGGCTGAACAAGATCGCCTGGAAAGAGATCGACCGCCGGGCGGAGAAGCTGCACGTCCCGGCGTTTCTGGTCCATACCGCGCTGAAAATCACCTCGCCGAACGGCAAAAGTTACAGCGAGCGGCTGGATACGGTGAAAACCGAGAAACAGCTCAGCGCCATCTTCGACGATATGATCGGTACGGTGCCGATGGGGCAGACCCTGTTTGGTTCCCTGAATCCGGTGCATACCGGCGGGCCGATGCAGGTGAGTATCGCCTTCGCGGAAAAGCATACCGACGGCTATCCGTGGAAAATCGAGAATACGGTGCGCCAGGAGGTTTTCTCCCTGCGCGGGGGCCTGTGGTTCGGCACTTACCATCTGCTGAACTATCCCGCCAGCTATGATGTGCCGCTCTATCGCTTTGCTGACTTTAACGCCGGCTGGTATGCCAGCCGCAATGCGGCCTTCCAGAGTGCCGTCAGCCGCGCCAGCGGGGTGAAGCTGGCGCTGGACGGGGATCTGATCGTCTACGGCAGCAGCGAGGCAGGCAAGACCGAGCTGGCGGTGCGCAAGCTGAAAGGTAAGCTGGGGATGAGCGACAGTGAAATCCACAAGCAGCTGGCGAAGGGCGACAGCCTGGCCTTTGAGAAAACCGAGCTTTATCAGCAGGTGTATAAACTGGCGGAGCAGAAGAGCGGCAAGAAGCTACCGAAGGCGATACTGCCGGGGATACAGCTTGAGAGCCCGAAAATCACCCGTAATCTGACGACCGCCTGGTTTGCCCAGCGCGTTGACGATCGCCGGGCGAAGTGTATGGCGCTAAATTAACGGTAGCGGCGCCAGCGCACCACCAGGGCAACGGCGCCCAATACCACCAGACCCACCAGGAACGGGATCAGCCCAAACACGGTGCCGACGCCCAGCCCAATCTCCACGCGGGGACGGACAGAGTCTTCGACCTGCATCAGGTGTTCATACACGCCAGGCGCATGCACAAGGATGTTCAGCAGCTGTGAGCCTGCCCAAAAGCAGAACAGCACAAACAGAGCGTATGCAATATTTCCTGCCGTGGAGGTCTTAGGTTGTCTGGTGCTGAAAATCGGCTTCGACATAGTAAAGTCTGCCATAACTACCTCCGCAATGTTCTGTCTGGCTAAATGCCTGTTGTACACGCTGAGTTTGACAGCTCATGGCAGATGTCAATATCGGAATGATGGTAATTTGGCCTGGGGAATTCTCCTGGATGTGCGATTTTTGCCATACATCACAGATTTTTTACTTAAGTGAAATTCACTCTCATTTCAGATTTTCCGCACAGGCCGCAGACCTGACGACAAAACTGTGCGAGGATAGATTTTTTCTTCTGGAGCGACCATGAAACTGCCTGCCAAAATCCGCCGTGACTGGCATTTTTACGCCTTTGCGATTGGGCTGATCTTTATTCTGAACGGAGTGGTGGGGCTGCTGGGCTTCGAGGCGAAGGGCTGGCAAACCTATGCGGTAGGGCTGGTGACCTGGGTGGTCAGTTTCTGGCTGGCGGGCTTTATCATTCGCCGTCGCCCGGAAGAGACGACGGCAGAGAACGTGGATTAACCGTTTACGGAAACCTGCAGCGCGCTGTCAGCAGCATGTCGCTCCAGCGCCAGTTCAATCAGGCGGGAGATCAGATCCGGATAGCTCAGGCCGCTGGCCTGCCACAGTTTCGGATACATGCTGATGTTGGTGAAGCCTGGCAGGGTGTTGATTTCATTGATAACGACGCGGTTATCCGCCGTTAAGAAGACATCGACACGGGCCATGCCGCGACAGCCCAGCGCCTGATACGCCTCGATGGCAATGGCGCGGATCGCGTCGTTGACCTCAGCATCCAGCGCGGCGGGTACCACCACCTGCGCGCCCTGGTCGTCGATGTATTTGGTGTCGTAAGAGTAGAACTCGCTGTTCAGCACCACTTCGCCACAGGTGCTGGCCTGCGGGAAATCATTCCCCAGTACCGCGCACTCAATCTCACGGCCTTTAATTCCCTGTTCCACCACCACTTTGTGATCGAAAGTGAAGGCCAGGCGCACCGCCTCGCTGAACTGCGCTTCGCTGTTCACTTTGCTGACGCCGACGGAGGAGCCCTGGTTCGCCGGTTTGACGAACAGCGGCAGGCCAAAGCGGGCGCTGAGATCGGCAAAGCTGTGCTGGTCGCGGTTGGCGCGCGTCAGGGTGACAAAAGGTGCCACGTTCAGCCCGGCATCGCGCAGCAGGCGCTTGGTGACGTCTTTATCCATGCAGGCGGCGGAGCCGAGCACGTCGGAGCCGACGAACGGCAGGTTGGCCATCCGCAGCATCCCCTGCAGGGAGCCGTCTTCGCCCAGCGTGCCGTGGACAATCGGGAAAATGACGTCGAGGTGCGAAAGCGTCTCTCCGGTGCTGGCATTGATCAGCTGGCCCTGCTGCACGCCTGGTACGGCGGCAACGCTAATCTCGGACGGGTTCAGCGCGATATGCGCCGGATCGTCGGCGTTAAGCAGATAGCCCTGCTCGTCGTTAATGTGCCATTGACCCTGTTTATCGATTCCTAACAGCACCACCTCAAAGCGGCTCTTATCAATCGCGTTAACGATATTTTTGGCCGATTGCAGCGACACTTCGTGCTCGGCTGATTTTCCCCCAAAGACAATACCTACCCGCAACTTCGCCATCACTTCGCTCATCCACTCTGACTCAAAACCCTTACCCTATCACGATGCCCGGCGGAATTCGCCGCCTTCTGCCATAATGTTTTGGCACATTGTTTCAGGAAGGTGAGTGAAAGGGAAAAGCCTGATTATCTGTCTTGCAGTCATTGCGGCGGCCATCGCGGGCTACCGCTGGCTGCCGTCGTATTACAACCCCTTTACGCCGCTTTCCCTCGACGATCCCCCCCGGTACCCTGACCCAGTTTAAGCTCAGACGCCTGACCCCTGAACATTGTGAAACCCTGCTGGCGCAGGCCAATGCGCGCCAGCTGATCCGCACCCAGACGGTGGCCGACAGCACGGGAGAGTGTCCGCTGAGTGATGTGGTGCGGGTGCGGAGTTTTGGCCGCGTCAGCCTCAGCAGCAGCTTTCTCGCCAGCTGCCCGCTGGCGCTCAGCTCGGCACTGTTCGTCAACCAGCAGGCCCGGCCCCTGACCCAAACCATGATGGGCAGCAGCCTGACGCGCATTGACCATTTCGGCAGCTTTGCCTGCCGGAATATCTACCATCGCCCCAATGCCCGGCGCAGCGAGCATGCCACCGCCGAGGCGCTGGATATCAGCGGTTTTACGCTGGAGAACGGACAGCGCATCTCCGTCCTGCGCGGCTGGAAAAATGCCACCACCGGGCCCTGGCTGCACGCGCTGCTGGGGGCCAGCTGCGGCTACTTCGGTAATGCCCTCGGCCCGGATTACAACGCCGCCCACGCCAACCATTTTCATCTGGGAATGCGGGGTTTTGGTTACTGCCCGCAAAGCATAAATCACCAGACAAAAGGTGAAAATATGTGACATGTTTCACAAATATGATGACTGGGAAGATAAAAAACCGAAGTCGCGGCAGGCGCATCTCTGATAACTTTCGGCGCAGCCTGAGTTGCTAATCTGATAGCGAATTTACGCAAAATGAAGACCCTGTCCGCCTATGGAATCCTGGAAAGTTAACCTCATTTCGGTCTGGTTCGGTTGTTTTTTCACCGGCCTCGCTATCAGCCAGATTTTACCCTTTTTGCCGCTATACGTGTCCCAGCTTGGGGTCTCGTCCCACGAGGCGCTGTCGATGTGGTCGGGACTGACCTTCAGCGTCACCTTTCTGGTCTCCGCCATCGTCTCGCCCATGTGGGGCAGCCTTGCCGACCGCAAAGGGCGCAAGCTGATGCTGCTGCGCGCCTCGCTGGGGATGGCGATTGCGATCCTGCTCCAGGCCTTTGCTACCAACGTCTGGCAGCTGTTCCTGCTGCGCGCGCTGATGGGGCTGACCTCCGGCTATATTCCGAATGCCATGGCGCTGGTGGCCTCGCAGGTGCCCCGGGAGCGCAGCGGCTGGGCCATCAGTACGCTGTCGACGGCGCAGATCAGCGGCGTGATTGGCGGCCCGCTGATGGGCGGCTTTCTGGCTGACCACGTGGGCCTGCGCGCGGTATTCCTCATCACCGCCGTCCTGCTGGTGATCAGCTTTCTGGTGACGCTGTTTTTGATTAAAGAGGGGGGGCCGGCCGACCACCAGCAAGGCGGAGCGGCTGAGCGGCAAGGCGGTCTTTGCCTCGTTACCCTATCCGTGGCTGATGATCAGCCTGTTTATCACCACCATGGTGATCCAGCTCTGCAATGGTTCTGTGGGGCCGATCCTCGCCCTCTTTATTCAGTCGATGGCGCCCGAAAGCACCAATATCGCCTTCCTCAGCGGGATGATTGCCGCCGTGCCGGGGATCTCGGCGCTGATGTCTGCCCCACGTCTGGGCAAGCTGGGAGATCGCATCGGCACCGGCCGCATTCTGATGGCGACCCTTATCGTGGCGGTGGTGCTCTTTTTCGCCATGTCCTTTGTCACCACTCCCTTCCAGCTCGGGGTGCTGCGCTTCCTGCTGGGCTTTGCCGATGGGGCTATGCTGCCTGCGGTGCAAACGCTGCTGATAAAATACTCCAGCGATCGGGTGACCGGACGGATCTTCGGCTATAACCAGTCGTTTATGTATCTGGGGAACGTCGCCGGCCCGCTGATGGGGGCGGCGGTCTCGGCGATGGCCGGATTCCGCTGGGTATTTGCCGCCACCGCGGTGGTGGTGTTGCTGAATATTATCCAGCTGGCCTGGGCCATGCGGCGTCGACGCCAGCAGGAGGCCCGGACGCGGGCGATTAAGCGGTTGTAGCGACACTGTATAATATATTTTAGCCGGACTGACCTTATCTTTAATTTGAAATGGCGGTCCTGCTTTTATTTTGCGTGGTCACGAGAATTTAAATTTAATTTAAGGCACCTCTTTCCTTGCGCTCAGCCACATTATTTAATCAGTAGTGCGTTGTTTGGCTAAAAATAGTACTTTTAACTACTTTGCAAGCCTCAGGCATAATGATAACGTCGGAAAAAATCTCATAAGGAAATAGCGCTGTGAAAAACCTCATTGCTGAGTTGTTGCTGAAGCTTGCCCAAAAGGAAGAAGAGTCAAAAGAGCTGGTAGCCCAGGTCGAAGCCTTAGAAATTGTCGTGACTGCGCTGTTACGACAGATGGCGAAAAGTGACCAGCAGGCGCTGATTGATAGCGTGGAAGGCGCGCTGGATGAGGCCCGACCAGACGCGCCAGTGTCTGAGCAGGACAGCGAGATGCTGCAACAATACGTAAAAAAGCTGTTACGGCACCCGCGCAGCTGAACGTTCATCTGACGTAATTCCCTGTCATAGAACCGTCACATCGGTTGCCTATAGTCGCTCTGTTTTATTTTTTTATGTATTTCTACATGGAGAAAATAAGTGAAACAGAGCGCACTTTATATAGCATTACTGCCCCTGTTAGTTACCCCCACAATTTATGCTGAAACTGTGGCACCGACCACGGTTCTGGATAATCGTGCCGCCCAGGGGGATATCACCCAGCCTGGCGGGGCCCGCCGTCTGACAGAAGATCAGACCGCCGCAATACGCGCATCGCTGAATGACAAGCCAGCTAAAAATATTATTCTGCTGATTGGCGACGGGATGGGCGACTCCGAAATAACCGCAGCACGAAATTATGCCGAAGGCGCGGGCGGCTTTTTTAAAGGTATCGATGCTTTACCGTTGACCGGGCAATATACCCACTATGCGTTGGATAAAAAGTCCGGCAAGCCCGATTACGTCACCGACTCTGCCGCCTCTGCAACGGCGTGGACCACCGGCGTGAAAACCTACAACGGTGCGCTGGGCGTGGATATCCATGAAAAAGATCATCAGACCATCCTCGAAATGGCGAAAGCGGCGGGGCTGGCCACCGGCAACGTCTCGACCGCCGAACTGCAGGATGCGACCCCGGCGGCGCTGGTCGCCCATGTGACCTCCCGTAAATGCTACGGCCCGTCCGTCACCAGTGAAAAGTGCGCCAGCAACGCGCTGGAAAAAGGCGGGAAAGGCTCCATTACCGAACAGCTGCTGAACGCCCGCGCCGACGTCACCCTCGGCGGCGGGGCGAAAACCTTCGCGGAAACCGCCACCACCGGCGAGTGGCAGGGCAAAACCCTGCGCGAGCAGGCCCTGGCGCGCGGCTATCAGCTGGTGAGCGATGCTTCGACGCTTGCCGCCATTACCGATGCGGGCCAGGATAAGCCGCTGCTGGGGCTGTTTGCGGAAGGCAATATGCCGGTACGCTGGGAAGGGCCGAAAGCCAGCTATCATGGCAACCTCGACAAGCCGCCCGTCACCTGTACCCCTAATCCGCAGCGTAATGACAGCGTGCCGACCTTAGCGGCGATGACCGACAAAGCCATCTCCCTGCTGAGCAAAAACGAAAAAGGCTTCTTCCTGCAGGTTGAAGGCGCCTCGATCGACAAACAGGATCATGCCGCGAACCCGTGCGGGCAGATTGGCGAAACCGTCGATCTGGATGAGGCCGTGCAGAAGGCGCTGGCATTTGCGAAGCAGGACGGCAACACGCTGGTAATTGTGACCGCGGATCATGCCCACTCCAGCCAGATCGTCGCGCCGGATACCAAAGCACCGGGTCTGACGCAGGCGCTGACCACCAAAGACGGTGCGGTGATGGCGATGAGCTACGGCAACGCGGAAGGGGAGTCGATGGAGCATACCGGCAGCCAGCTGCGCGTTGCGGCCTACGGTCCGCATGCCGCTAACGTGGTGGGCCTGACGGATCAGACCGATCTGTTCTACACCATGAAAGCCGCGTTAGGTCTGAAATAACCTCCCTGCCCGGCAGGAAAAAACGCCTGCCGGGTGGTTTTTTCAGCAGCACGAACCAGACTTACTGTGATCATCCACAGAAGGAAAGTGCTATGAAAATCACACTGCTGGTTACGTTGCTCTTCGGTCTTTTTTCTCTTACCCCGGTGGGAGCGCAGGATAAACAGCCGACCCCGCAGCAGCAACGCATGACCACCTGCAATCAACAGGCCACCGCCCAGGCCCTGAAGGGCGATTCCCGCAAGACCTATATGAGCGACTGCCTGAAAAACGCCTCCTCTAAACCCGCCGAAAAAAGCCTGAATCCGCAGCAACAGAAGATGCGCGAATGCAACGCGCAGGCGACCCAGCAATCGCTCAAAGGCGACGACCGGAACAAGTTTATGAGCGCCTGTCTGAAGAAAAACGGCTAGTTCAAACGGGTGAGCGAGCGCGGCGGCTCACCCGAAATATCATACTTAGCCTTAAGTAAGCCTTTCTATAATTTGGGAAAATGCTTTTGAGTGTTCCCAAAAACCATGAATGATGAAAACTTTTACAGCAAAGTCTTTGCCCGGGAAGGAATTAGTCAGGCGCGTTCAGCGGATGAGCATCATCGCTCGGGTATCCGCCTGGCGCGTCGGCTACGTTTACCGCGCGCGGTAGGTCTGGCGATCCTCTTTTTCCCGATTGCCAGCGTGCTGGTGGCGCAACCGGTCAACGGCGTCTGGTGGCTGCTGCTGGTTGGCTGGGCGTTCGTCTGGCCCCATCTGGCCTGGCAATTAGCCGCGCGTTCGACCAATCCCTGGAACAGCGAGATGTTTAACCTCAGAGCCGACGCCATTATGGCCGGGGTCTGGATCGGGGTGATGGGGATTAACGCCATGCCCAGCGCGGCGCTGATCATGATGATTAGCATGAACCTGATCGGCGTGGGTGGCATCCGGCTGTACGGCCCCGGAGTGATGATGACCGGCCTGACGGCATTGATCTCCCTGCAACTGACGCGCGTGACGCCGGACTATGTCAGTACGCCGCTGGAGATCTGGCTCGCGCTGCCGGTGATCGTCTTTTACCCGATGCTGTTTGCCTGGGTGAGTTTCCATACCACCAGTCGGCTGGTGGAACATAAACGTCGGCTGGAACTGATGAGTACCCTCGACGGCATGACGGGCGTCTTTAACCGTCGCCACTGGGAAGTTTTGCTGCGTACGGAATATGAAAACTGCCGCCGCTACCACCGTAGCGCCACGCTTCTGCTGATCGATATCGATCACTTCAAGAGCATTAACGACAGCTGGGGCCACGACGTGGGGGATCAGGCGATCGTCGCCGTCACCCGGCAATTGCAGCTCACGCTACGCGCCAGCGATATTATTGGCCGTTTCGGTGGGGATGAGTTCGCGGTGATCATGAGCGGTACGACGGCAGAAAGCGCCATTGCGGCGATGTCGCGGGTGCACGAGCGGCTGGCAGATTTACATCTGCCGGGATCGCCCCAGGTAAAGATCTCCATCAGCGTCGGCGTAGCGCCGCTCACGACGTCGATGGTGCATTATCAGGAGTGGCTTAAAGCGGCGGATATCGCGCTCTACAAAGCGAAAAATGCCGGACGTAACCGCACCGAAGTGGCGGCCTGACGTCCGGCAGTCGATCAGGATTTACTCAGCAGCTCTGATTTTTCCATGCACTTATTCATGGCTTCAATGACGGCGGCACGGAAGCCACGCTCTTCCAGCACCCGCACCGCTTCGATGGTGGTGCCGCCCGGGGAACAGACCATATCTTTCAGCTCGCCCGGATGCTTGCCGGTTTCGAGCACCATTTTGGCTGAGCCCATCACCGCCTGCGCGGCAAATTTATAGGCCTGCGCGCGCGGCATCCCGCCGAGAACGGCCGCATCGGCCATCGCTTCGATAAACATAAACACATAGGCGGGCGCAGAACCGCTCACGCCGACCACCGGGTGGATCATCGCCTCGGCAATCACTTCGGCTTCCCCGAAGCAGCGGAAAATGTTGACCACATCGGCCACCTCTTCGGCAGTCACCAGCGCGTTAGGAGTGATGGAGGTCATGCCCGCATTGACCAGCGACGGGGTGTTAGGCATGGCGCGGACGATTTTACGGTCGTGCCCCAGCGCGCGCGCCAGCTGATCGAGGGTGACGCCTGCAGCGATGGAGACCACCAGCGTATCTTTATTCAGGCTGGAGGTGATGTCGCTCAGGACTTTCACCATCATGTTCGGCTTCACCGCACCGAAGACGATATCGGCCACCTGCGCCACTTCCTGGGCGCTTTGCGCGGCGTTGATCCCGTACTGGTCGTGCAGGGCGGCAACTTTGTCCGGCGACGGCGTATAGACCCAAATCTGGCCGGGCAGCACCTGACCGCTGGCAATCAGACCGCCGAGAATGGCTTTGCCCATATTACCGCAGCCGATAAAACCGATTTTCTTCTCCATCACGTCTCCCTCTTAAACTTTGTTATGATTGTGGAACTTTAGCCTATCAGGTTTTATTACGCAGCATTATATGCCGGAGAGAGAAGATGGCGATTTGGGTGGATGCCGATGCGTGTCCGAATGTCATTAAAGAGATCCTGTTTCGTGCCGCCGAGCGCGTGCAGATGCCAATGACGCTGGTGGCGAATCAGAACCTGCGCGTGCCGCCGTCCCGTTTTATTCGCACCCTGCGCGTGCCGGCTGGTTTTGACGTGGCCGATAACGAAATCGTGCGCCTGTGCAGCGCTGACGACCTGGTGATCACCGCCGATATCCCGCTGGCGGCAGAGGTGCTGGAGAAAGGGGCCGCGGCGCTGAACCCGCGCGGGGAACGTTACTCCCCGGCCACCATCCGCGAAAAGCTGACGATGCGCGATTTTATGGATACCCTGCGCGCCAGCGGCGTCCAGACCGGCGGGCCAGACAGTTTATCCCCGCGCGACAGGCAACTGTTTGCCGCCGAACTCGATAAATGGCTGCTGGAAGTGAAGCGCCGCCAGGGTTAATCATCACTGTGACATATGATTAGGCCATTATTACCCCGTTCCGGGGTTGTCAACGGCGGGTGGGTTCAGGTAAGGTGAGCGCACCATTCAGTGCCATTTTTTCTTTACAGAATCTTCCCTTAAGTATCCGGGGTTGACTGGAATGTCATTTTAATACCACATCTGGTGTAATAATATTTTTACGATTAACTTATGTACTAGTTTAATGGTATCATTGCACGCTTTTCGACTTTATCTACCGCATGTGCGCGGCCTCAAAGGGAACTCCTGGTTATGACCCAGCCTATTTTTTTAATTGGCCCCCGCGGCTGTGGAAAAACAACCGTCGGTCTGGAACTGGCTCGTCTGTGTCAGAGCGAATTTGTCGATACCGATCACTGGTTGCAGACCCACGCCGGTCAGAGCATTGCCGAGATCGTTGAGCAGGAAGGCTGGGAGAGTTTCCGCGCCCGCGAGACTGCCACCCTCGAGGCGGTGACGGCAGGTGTCGGCATCATTGCCACCGGCGGCGGCATTATTCTGTCGGCGTATAATCGGCAGTTTATGCGCGAAAAGGGAATGGTGATTTACCTTTGCGCGCCGGTGCCGGTGCTGGTCGAACGCCTTGAAGCCTTCCCGGAAGAGGGCCAGCGTCCGACCCTGACCGGCAAGCCCATCAGCGAAGAGGTGAGTGCGGTACTGGCAGAGCGCGACGCCCTCTATCGTGAAGCCGCTCATCACGTGGTGGATGCTTCGCTGCCACCGGCTCAGGTGGTACAAAACATCGTAACCGCACTGCATCTGGCATGCGCCAGCTAACTGATGTCTATACTGATAGTTCAGCCATTAAAAAAAGGATGAACTATGCCAACCAGACCTCCCTATCCGCGTGAAGCCCGTATTGTTGCCGTTGAAAAAGGCGCGACGGGCCAGACTGTCACCTGGTATCAGCTGCGTGCCGACCACCCGAAACCCGATTCGCTGATCAGCGAGCACGAAACGGAGCTGGAAGCGCAGGACGCCAAAGTGCGTTACGAAGACCCTGATAAGGCCTGATAAAAATCTGAAACCGGGAAAAACCGAACGCTTATCACACTATTTAAAAAGCGCTAACGTTCAACGGAGGGTAATGTACAGGTTTAACAGACACATCCTGTCAGGCTCGCGGATCTTTACATTCCGGCACGTTAATCTGCTGCTACGCTTTTCAGCACTTTTTCTGAACAGCGCACTGTACAGCGAAGCGAGCCTGTCTCTGTGTCACAGTCACGTTAGTGGTAGTAAAGAAAGGCGAGAATAATGAAAGCGACGTTGGCGATCCTCACCATTGGGGTAGTCCCGGTAAGCGAAGTACTCCCGCTCTTAACGGAGCATATCTCTGAACAACAGATCACGCACCACAGCCTGCTCGGTACGCTGAGCAGGGAAGAGGTCATGGAAGACTACGCCCCCGAACCGGGTGACGCGCTGCTGCCAACCCTGCTCAGCGACGGTGAGGTGGGCCACGTCTCGCTGCCCAAGATCGAACGTGCCCTGCAGGGCGTGATCGAAGTCCTGGATAACCGGGATTATGAGGTGATCCTGTTGATGAGCACGGCGCCCATCACTGGCCTTGTGGCCCGCAAGGCGATCCTGCTGGAACCGATGCGGATCATCCCGCCGCTGGTGGGATCGATTGTCGACAGCCATCAGGTAGGGGTGATCGTGCCTATGTCTGAACTGCTGGCGAATCAGTCGCACAAATGGCGCGGGCTGGTCAAAACGCCGCTGCTCTCCGTGGCGAATCCGTTCTGGGACAGCGAAGCGAAATTGATCGACGCCGGGCGCGATCTGCTGGAGCGCGGCGCGGACGTTTTAATGCTCGATTGCCTCGGTTTTCATCAACGCCACCGCGATTTACTGCAAAAAGCCCTGGATGTACCGGTGCTACTGTCAAACGTGCTGGTTGCCCGTCTGGCCTCGGAATTGCTGGTCTGATGATTTTGCGTGACAGCCATGGAGTGTCACCCCTATATTGGATTCACATCCAACGACAATAAGGACCAGTCCATGCTTCAGAGTAATGAATACTTTTCCGGTAAAGTGAAGTCCATTGGTTTTACCAGCAGCATTACTGGCCGTGCCAGTGTTGGCGTGATGGCGGAAGGGGAGTATGCCTTCGGTACCGCACAGCCTGAAGAGATGACCGTCGTCAGCGGTTCACTGAAAGTGTTATTGCCGGGGGAAACCGAGTGGAAGATCTATAACCCGGGCGATGTTTTCAACGTACCAGGCCACAGCGAATTCCATCTGCAGGTAGCTGAACCAGCCTCCTATCTGTGTCGTTATCTGTAAAATAAAAGAGCCGGGTTAACCCGGCTCCTGTTTCTGGCATAAAGCCTGGCATGAAGCATTAACGCTGCGCTTCGCCGCCTAACCCTTCTACCACGCTCTTAATCAACGCCGCCAGCTCACCCGTCATCAGAATGAAGTCAGCATCAAAACGCTGGGCATAGTCGTCCCGGTCGATATCGTCGTTCTGATCGCGCAGCTCATCGGAGAACTTCAGGCGCTTGATCGAACCATCGTCACACATCATGAACTGAATGCGCTGCTGCCAGTCGAGCGCCAGCTTGGTCACCAGCTTGCCGGCTTCGATGTGTACTGCGATCTCGTCGCTGACCAGCTCCTGCTTCTTGGCGCGGATCACGCCACCGTCTTCGAGGATCGCTTTCAGCTCGGCTTCGTCCAGCAGCTGGAAGCCCTGCGGAACGTTATTGGCGCGCACCCACTCGGTGAGGGTCAGCTCAATCGGGTTTTCCATCGTCAGCGGTACCACCGGCAGCGAACCGAGGCTTTTACGCAGCAACGCCAGGGTATCTTCCGCTTTTTTGGCGCTGGCGCAGTCGACCATAATCAGGCCGTTAACCGTGTCGATCCACATCATTGTCTGGCTGAAGCGGCTAAAGGCGCGCGGCAGCAACGAGTGCAGAACTTCATCTTTCAGCGAATCTTTTTCGGTTTTTTTCAGCTTACGGCCCTGTTCGGCTTCCAGCTTGAAAATTTTGGCTTCCAGCGCCTGTTTCACCACCGGCGTCGGCAGGATCTTCTCTTCCTTACGCGCGCAGATAATGATTTGACCATTGGTGGTGTGGGTCAGCGCATCGCTCTGTGATCCCATAGGCGGAACCCATCCGGTTTTCGCCATATCCTGGCTGCCACACGGGGTAAATGCGTAAAGGTCTAACTGTTTTTCCATCTCGTCGGCGCGCAGCTCGATATCGCGGCTGAGACGGTAAACCATCAAATTTTTGAACCACAGCATGATAATTTCCACGGTCTTGTCGTTTAATTCAGCGGGCATGATAGCGAATTGTCGCATCGCTTGCATTGCTAATCGGGTAGTGGGCTTCTACTCTGTTGATAATCAAAAAAATGAGGAACGTCCTGTGCGAATTGGTATTGATCTCGGCGGCACCAAAACAGAAGTCATTGCCCTTGGCGAGCAGGGGGAACAGCTGTTCCGCCATCGCCTGCCGACTCCGCGCGATGACTACCGGCAGACCATCGAAACCATCGCCAGCCTGGTGGAGATGGCCGAAAAGGCCACCGGCCAGACGGGCACGGTGGGCATGGGCATTCCGGGTTCGATTTCGCCCTATACCGGGGTGGTGAAAAATGCGAACTCCACCTGGCTTAACGGCCAGCCCTTCGACCGCGATTTAAGCCAGCGCCTGAACCGCGAAGTGCGGCTGGCGAACGACGCCAACTGCCTGGCGGTGTCGGAGGCGATCGACGGCGCGGCGGCGGGCGCGCAGACGGTATTTGCGGTGATCATCGGGACCGGCTGCGGGGCCGGCGTGGCCTTTAATGGCCGGGCCCATATCGGCGGCAACGGCACCGCAGGCGAGTGGGGACACAATCCGCTGCCGTGGATGGATGAGGATGAGCTGAAGTACCGCGCCGAAGTGCCGTGCTACTGCGGAAAACAGGGCTGTATCGAGACCTTTATTTCCGGCACCGGCTTCGCCACCGATTACCGCCGCCTGAGCGGGCATCCGCTGAAAGGTAACGAGATCATGCGCCTGGTGGAAGAGCAGGACGCCGTGGCGGAGCTGGCCTTCAGCCGCTACGAAATGCGGCTGGCCAAATCGCTGGCGCACGTGGTGAATATCCTCGACCCGGATGTGATCGTGCTGGGCGGCGGGATGAGCAACGTGGATCGTCTGTATACCACCGTTCCGCAGCTGGTGAAGCAGTGGGTGTTTGGCGGCGAATGCGAAACCCCGATCCGCAAAGCGGTGCACGGTGACTCCAGCGGCGTGCGCGGCGCGGCCTGGCTGTGGCCACACTGATACATCCACTTGTGCGGTCTGATGCCCTCACCCTAACCCTCTCCCACGGGGAGAGGGAATTGAATCCCCCCTCTCCCTTGAGGGAGAGGGCCGGGGTGAGGGGGGACAGACCGCACCAGGATAGCGTCACTCTACGGCAAACACCTTATCCAGCCTGCTGTACCCCAGCCCGTTAATCTTCTTCACTTTGATCTGCACCGGAATGCGCTCTTTCATCGCCTCGACGTGGCTGATCACACCAATGGTTTTGCCGCTGGCGTTCAGCGCATCCAGCGCATCCAGGGCGGTATCCAGCGTTTCGCTGTCCAGGGTGCCGAAGCCCTCATCGAGGAACAGCGAGTCAATCTGCGTTTTATGGCTCACCAGATCGGAGAGCGCCAGCGCCAGCGCCAGACTCACGAGGAAGCTTTCGCCGCCGGAGAGGGTACGGGTATCGCGCACGGCGTCCGCCTGCCAGGTGTCCACCACCTCCAGCTCCAGCGCGTCGCTGACCTTGCGTTGCAGGAGGTAGCGGCCATGCAGGCGGGTCAGTTGCTGGTTGGCGAGCCACACCAGATTGTCGAGGGTTAAGCCCTGGGCAAACTTACGGAAGCGATCCCCCCTCTTTAGAACCGATCAGCGCGTTGAGATAACCCCAGTCATCCGCCAGCCGGGCCGCAGCCGCAATTTCCTGCATCAGCGCCTGCTGATGCAGGCGGTTATCGCTGTCCTGCCTGAGCTGCTGGCGGATCTCCCCCCTGGCGGGTGGTGTTTTCACGTAGCTGCTGCGCGAGCTGCTGGAGCTGCGCCTGTAAAAGCTGCACGTCGGCCGTCAGGTTGTCCGGACGCTGTTCCAGATGCGCGTTCATCCGCTGGCCAGCCTGCTGAAGCAGCGCCGTGGCCTGCTGGATCTGGTTCTCAAGGCTCTGCTTCAGCTGCTCCAGGCGGTGAAGGGTCGCGTCATCCAGCAGGGCCGCGAGAAACGCCTCGCGATCGCTAAAGACGCTGGCGGCCAGCGCGGCGGCAAACTGCGTCTGGGCCTGCTGCAGGCGTTCGCTTTCCAGCCTGAACTGCTGTTGCAGGGTGGCAAGCTGGCTGTGCAGAGAGACGCATTCGGTATGAATGTCGCGCCAGTTCTCCGGGATAACGCTTTCTGCTTCAGTCGACGCCGTCGCCGGAAGGGTCTCCAGCAGCGGCGTCAGGGCAGCCATGCGTTCCCGCAGGGCGCTGTGCTGAGACTGCTGCGCCTGCCAGTGCTGCGACTCTTTTTCACGTTCAGCAAGCCAGGCCTGCTCTGCGCCGTCATCTGGCATCGTCAGCGTCAGTTCCTTGAGGGATGTCTCCATGGCGACGCGCGTGGCTGCCAGCTGCTGGTGATAGCCTTGCTCCTGAGCTTCCTCTTCGTTCAGCTGGTTTTGCAGCGTTAGGCGCTGGCTAAGCTGGTAGAGCTGCTGTTCGTACTGCTCCTGCTGGTTCAGCCAGGGGGCAATATCATCCTGAATATTCAGCGTCACCGTCAGGGAGGCACAAACCTGCTGCCACTCTTCGGTGAGGGACTGGGCGTCCCGGGCCAGCGTTTGCGCTTCGTCTGTTTCGCGCTGCAGTTGGGTGGTGAGGGCATTCACCTGGCCCAGCACCAGCAGACCTTCCTCCTTGAGGGCGGCGACCTCTTTTTCCATCGCGTCCCGGCGGCGCTGGTTCTCCGTGAGCGCTAAGGCCTGGTACTGCGCAATCGCCGGATGTTCGGTAGATCCGCAGAGCAGGCAGGGTTTCCCGGCCTCCAGTTCGGCCCGATAGCTCTCCAGCTTCTTGATCTTCTCTTCCTGCTCACACAAAACTTTCAGATCGAGATAGTGCTGGTTTTTCTCTTTGTACTGCTGGCGGCGCAGCGTCAGCGTGTCGTTGAGTTTTGCCAGCTCGATCTGCGCCTTTTGCACGCTCTCATTATTCTGGCTGAGTCGCTTTTGCAGGGGCTGATAGCGGGCATGCAGGGTGGTCAGACGCTGGCGCGCCGCGCGGGCCTGGGTTTGCAGCGCCATTTCGGCGGCCGCTTGTTCTGCCGTGAGCGTCAGGGTGTTTTCCGGCAGGCCCGCCAGCTTCTGGCGTAATTCCGCGATACGCCGGTGCAGCGTCGCGAGCTGCGTTTTATCCCGATTCAGCTGGGTGAAATGCGCGCGCCAGCCCGCCATCTCCTGACCCCACTGACGGAAGCGGTCGTGGTCGGCCAGCCACGTTGTCAGGGCGGTGAATTCCGTCTGCAATTGATCCTGTACGCGCAGCGCCCCGTTGCGGATCCGCGCGCGCAGCGCCTCGCTGGACTGTAAGCGAGTATTCACATCCAGCATCTGCTGTTCCGTTTGCGCCAGACGGGCGATCTGCTCCTGCTGCCGCTCCCACTGCGGGCGCAGGAGGGCGGCGGGCTGGGCCAGATGCAGCTTTTCCAGCTCGGGGGTAGCGTCGGTCAGGGCCTGCTGCGCCTGCTGCTGCGCGGCCATCGACCGCTGCTGTTCGCGCACCAGTTCATCGTGGCGGGTCAGCCAGTGAAACTCTTTCTGCTGTGCTTCCTGTTGAGCCAGCAGCTGTTGTTCTTCGTCAGTAAGTACCTGCAAACCTTGCTGAAGTTGCTGTTGCTGATCGTCGCTGAGCAACACCACGCCGGCGGCCTGAGCTTCGCGTCTCTCCAGCTCGCTGCGCGCCGCTTTGTGTTTTTCAAATACCATCGCTGAGATCTGACCGTAAATTTCGGTGCCGGTCAGCTCCTCCAGCAGCTCGGCGCGCTCTTTCGGCCGGGCGTTGAGGAAGGCGGCAAATTGCCCCTGGGAGAGCAGCATCGAGCGGGTGAAGCGGTCATAGTCCAGCCCGGTCAGCGAGGCAACAAGCTCCAGTTTATCTTTTACTTTATCCGCGAGGATTTTGCCGTCTTCACATTTGGCCAGCTCCACGCGCGGCACCTGCAGGTTGCCGTCCGGCTGATTGCGCGCCCGGTTCTGGCTCCAGAAGGCGCGATAGGCGACCCCTTTCACCTCAAACTCCACCTCCGCCAGACACTCGGCGGTGTCACGGGTCATCAGATCGTTCTGCGATTGCGATACGGTGTTGAGGCGCGGCGTCTCGTGGTAGAGCGCCAGGCAGATGGCATCCAGCAGGGTGGTTTTCCCGGCGCCGGTCGGGCCGGTGATGGCAAACAGGCCGTTGCTGAGAAAAGGCTCGGCGGTAAAGTCAATTTTCCATTCACCCTTGAGCGAGTTGAGGTTTTTCAGACGCAGGCTGAGAATTTTCATGCGTTATCCTCCTCATTATCAAGAGCATGCAGCGCATGGCTGAACAGCTCGTTTAACCGGGCCCGCTGGGCATCGTCGAGGGTCTCCTGCGCCAGGCGGCGCTCAAACACCTCCTCCACCCGCAGCTCGCTGAGGGTTTCACGCAGGCTGTTGGCGAGGAGCTTCTCGCGCAGCTCGCGGCTGCGCCGCACCAGCAGTACCTCCACCGGCAGATCTTCCGTCAGGTGCTGAATTTTACGCTGCATGTCGTGCAGGTACTCCTCGGTGGCAATTTCGATATCCAGCCAGACGGGGGGCGTCTGCTCCACGCCGCGCCACTGCTCCAGCTGGGCCGCGATGGCTGCCAGATCGCCCTTCAGCACCGCCAGCGGTTGGGTGATGGGCACCTCCAGGGAGTCGACGGCGCTGAGCTTACCCTCGTCAAAACTCACCAGATGCACGCATTTGCTTTTGCCGGTTTCATCAAAGCTGAGGGGGATAGGGGGAGCCGCAGTAGCGAATATGGTCGCAGCCGCCAATCTTCTGTGCGCGGTGGATATGGCCCAGCGCAATGTAGTCGGCCGCCGGAAAATGCTGTGCCGGGAAGGCGTCCAGCGTCCCGATATAGATGTCACGCACCGCGTCACTTTTACTGGCACCGACGGTGGTAAGGTGCCCGGTGGCGATAATCGGCAGGACGCTGTCGCCGCGAAGCTGGCAGGCGGCAGTATACTGATCGGCATAATAGTGGGTGATGGCCTCTAACAGCTGCTGCTGTTTCTCGATCCCCGAGAGGCCCGCCTGGCTTTTCATCACGTCGCGAGGGCGTAAGAACGGGATCGGGCAGAGCACCGCGCCGGGCGTCCCGTCGCGTTTGCGCAGAATTTGCGGCCCGTGACCGGCGCTGGCGACCACGGTGGTGTTAAGAAACGCCAGAATTTCACGGGATTCATTCAGCGTGGCCACGGAATCATGGTTGCCGGCCACAATCACCAGATGGCAACCGGTCTTCTGCAGGTTCACCACAAAACGGTTATACAGCTCTCGCGCATAGCTGGGTGGCGATCCGGTGTCGAAGATGTCCCCGGCCACGAGGATGGCGTCGACTTCATGGGATTGTGCCATCTCAAGCAGCCAGTTGAGGAACGCTTCATGTTCGGCGGCGCGGCTTTTACTGTAGAAGTTCTGTCCCAGATGCCAGTCCGAGGTGTGAAGTATGCGCATAACAGATCCGTGGCAAAAAAAAGTAAGCGGGATTATAAACATTCAGGGGAAGGAAGATAACCGCTACAATCAGGGCGGCCAGAAAACAACGGCTTGCCTTTATTGGTGGGCAGGTTTTTCATAAATCTGTCATAAATCTGACGCATAATGACGCCGTATTACAAACATGTAACCTAAATAAGACAGGGCTAAGTATGGCGAGACGTATTCTGGTCGTAGAAGATGAAGCACCCATTCGTGAAATGGTCTGTTTCGTGCTCGAACAAAATGGCTTTCAACCGGTGGAAGCCGAAGATTACGACAGCGCGGTGAATCAGCTCAACGAACCCTGGCCCGATCTGATCCTGCTCGACTGGATGTTGCCCGGCGGCTCTGGTCTGCAATTCATCAAACATATCAAACGTGAAGCCTTAACCCGCGATATTCCGGTAATGATGTTGACGGCCCGCGGCGAAGAGGAAGATCGCGTTCGCGGTCTGGAGACCGGGGCGGATGACTACATCACCAAACCCTTCTCACCGAAAGAGCTGGTGGCGCGTATCAAGGCGGTGATGCGCCGTATTTCACCGATGGCGGTGGAAGAGGTGATCGAGATGCAGGGTCTGAGCCTGGATCCCACTTCGCACCGCGTGATGACCGGTGAAAATCCCCTCGATATGGGACCGACCGAATTCAAACTGCTGCACTTCTTCATGACCCACCCGGAACGCGTCTACAGCCGCGAGCAGTTGCTCAATAATGTGTGGGGAACTAACGTCTATGTTGAAGACCGGACGGTGGATGTTCACATTCGTCGTCTGCGTAAGGCCCTTGAAACCAGCGGTCACGATCGCATGGTACAGACCGTCCGCGGCACGGGTTATCGTTTCTCAACCCGTTTCTGAACAATGACAGGAGTGTGACGCGTGCTGGAACGGCTGTCATGGAAAAGGCTCTGTTTTGAACTGGTACTTTGCTGTATCCCGGCCCTGATCCTCGGGGCCGTTTTCGGTTATTTACCTTGGTTTTTGCTGGCGGCCGTCACCGGACTGCTGATCTGGCACTTCTGGAATCTGCTCCGCCTCTCATGGTGGCTGTGGGTTGACAGAAGTATGACCCCACCGCCGGGAAGCGGCAGCTGGGAACCTCTGCTGTATGGCCTGCACCAGATGCAGATGCGTAATAAAAAACGCCGACGCGAGCTGGGCAGCCTGATCAAACGCTTTCGCAGCGGCGCCGAATCTCTGCCCGATGCGGTGGTGCTCACCACCGAAGAGGGGGGCGATGTTCTGGTGCAACGGACTGGCGCAACAGCTGCTGGGCCTGCGCTGGCCGGACGATAATGGACAGAATATCCTCAACCTGCTGCGCTACCCCGAGTTCGCGCAGTATCTGAAAAAACGCGATTTCACCCGGCCGCATAATCTGGTGCTGAACAACGGTCGCCATCTGGAGATCCGCGTCATGCCTTACAGCGACAAACAGTGGCTGATGGTGGCGCGCGATGTGACGCAAATGCACCAGCTGGAAGGGGCGCGGCGCAACTTCTTCGCTAACGTCAGCCACGAGTTACGCACCCCGCTGACGGTGTTGCAGGGCTATCTGGAGATGATGCAGGAGCAGACGCTCGAGGGCGCGCCGCGGGAAAAAGCCCTCCAGACCATGCGCGAGCAGACGCAGCGCATGGAAGGGCTGGTGAAGCAGCTGCTGACCCTCTCCCGCATTGAGGCCGCGCCAACCCTGGCGCTCAATGAAACCATCGATGTGCCGATGATGCTGCGGATGTTAGAGCGTGAGGCGCAAACCTTAAGCCAGCAGCAGCACCAGATCACCTTCGAGGTGGATAACAGCCTCAAAGTGCGTGGCAGTAACGATGAACTGCGCAGCGCTATCTCCAACCTGGTCTATAACGCGGTGAATCACACTCCGGCGGGCACCCACATTATCGTGCGCTGGCAGCATGCGCCCACGGGGGCGGAGTTCAGCGTGGAGGATGATGGTCCCGGTATTGGCCCGGAGCACATTCCTCGCCTGACCGAGCGTTTTTATCGGGTGGATAAAGCCCGTTCCCGCCAGACGGGCGGCAGCGGTCTGGGACTGGCTATCGTTAAGCACGCCATCAATCACCACGACAGCCGTCTCGATATCGTCAGCACGCCGGGTAAAAGCACGCGTTTCAGTTTCGTGATCCCGGAACGTTTGATTGCCAGTAACAGCGCCTGACAATCCCCCCTGTAATCAGATATTGCCACAGGCCAGCGTAAGCTGGCCTGTTTGCTTTGCAGTCAACCGAAGCGCGGGTAAATTTTATACGCTTGTTGCTTTTTTTGTTCGCATGATTAGCCATGGGTTTTTCTTATAATTGGTGTAATGTTTCAGCTCTGGCTTTCAGGCTGGCATATTGTTCTGGTTTTGCGATCCCATATTGCCTTTAAACGTTATAAGCGTTTAAATTGCCCTCCTGATATCGTCGGACAGACTGTATTTGCGTGGTAAATCGAAAAAATATTCCTGACCACGGCAGCAGGGGAGCATTTCCCGCTGAAATTGCACATTTTTTCCGCTGTTTTGTTCCGCATGGGATAGCGAAAAATTCAACGTTTTCAACACCACATCCACAGGCAGTAAGGTTTTATGACCCATCAATTGAAATCGCGTGACATCATCGCACTGGGCTTTATGACATTTGCGCTGTTCGTTGGCGCTGGCAACATCATCTTCCCACCTATGGTTGGCCTGCAGGCGGGTGAACACGTCTGGACCGCGGCGATCGGCTTTCTGATCACCGCAGTAGGCCTGCCGGTACTGACCGTCGTGGCGCTGGCGAAAGTGGGCGGCGGCGTTGACAGCCTCAGCGCGCCTATTGGTAAAGTGGCCGGGGTCATGCTGGCCGTGGTCTGCTATCTGGCGATTGGTCCGCTGTTCGCCACCCCGCGTACCGCGACCGTCTCCTTCGAAGTGGGGATTGCCCCGCTGACCGGCGATGGCCCGCTGCCACTGTTTATCTACAGCCTGGTTTACTTCGCTATCGTGATCCTGGTGTCGCTCTATCCGGGCAAACTGCTGGATACCGTGGGCAACTTCCTGGCGCCAATGAAGATTCTGGCCCTGTTGGTGCTGGCGGTTGCGGCGATTATCTGGCCGGCTGGCCCATTAAGCTCCGCGACCGAAGCCTATCAGAATGCCGCTTTCTCTAACGGTTTCGTGAATGGCTACCTGACCATGGATACGCTGGGTGCAATGGCCTTCGGTATCGTGATCGTTAACGCCGCGCGTTCCCGTGGCGTGACCGAAGCGCGTCTGCTGACCCGCTACACCGTCTGGGCTGGCCTGATGGCAGGTGCTGGACTGGCGCTGCTCTATCTGGCGCTGTTCCGTCTGGGTTCCGACAGCAGCGTGCTGGTTGACCAGGGCGCAAACGGTGCGGCGATTCTGCATGCTTACGTGCAGCACACCTTTGGCGGCGCGGGCAGCATGATGCTGGCTATCCTGATCTTCCTGGCCTGTCTGGTGACGGCGGTTGGCCTGACCTGTGCCTGTGCGGAGTTCTTTGCTCAGTACGTTCCGCTCTCTTATCGCACGCTGGTGTTTATCCTCGGCGGCTTCTCGATGGCGGTATCGAACCTGGGTCTGAGCCACCTGATTCAGGTCTCTATTCCGGTGCTGACCACCATCTACCCGCCGTGTATCGTGCTGGTGGTGCTGAGCTTCACCCGCGGCTGGTGGAATAATTCCACACGAATTATTGCCTCGGCCATGTTTATCAGTCTGCTTTTTGGTATGCTTGACGGTATTAAGGCATCGGCAATCAGCGCCATGCTGCCCGCCTGGACACAGCGTCTGCCGCTGTCTGAACAGGGTCTGGCGTGGCTGATGCCTACCGTTGTTGCACTGGTACTGGCTATTATCTGGGATCGTGCTGCAGGGCGTCAGGTTACATCGAACGCGCACTAATCAACGGCTGAATGTTAAACCACGGGGCGTAATGCCCCGTGGTTTTTTGTTTTTTTTAGTCTGAATGGCATGACAACAAATGGAAAGCACTAACAAACTCAAGCGTGGATTGAGCGCCCGCCACATCCGCTTTATGGCGCTGGGTTCTGCAATCGGCACCGGTCTTTTTTATGGCTCGGCAGATGCCATCAAAATGGCCGGTCCCAGCGTTCTGCTGGCATATCTTATCGGCGGTGTTGCCGCCTACATCATCATGCGTGCGCTGGGGGAGATGTCCGTACATAACCCGTCGGCCAGCTCCTTCTCCCGCTATGCTCAGGAAAACCTGGGCCCGCTCGCCGGGTACATCACCGGCTGGACCTACTGCTTCGAAATCCTGATTGTGGCGATTGCCGACGTGACGGCATTCGGCATCTATATGGGCGTCTGGTTCCCGACCGTGCCGCACTGGGTCTGGGTACTCAGCGTGGTGCTGATCATCTGCGCCATCAACCTGATGAGCGTGAAGGTGTTTGGCGAGCTGGAGTTCTGGTTCTCCTTCTTTAAAGTCGCCACCATCATCATCATGATTGCCGCCGGTATTGGCATCATCATCTGGGGGATTGGCAACGGCGGACAACCCACCGGGATCCACAATCTGTGGAGCAACGGCGGCTTCTTCAGCAACGGCTGGATTGGCATGGTGATGTCGCTGCAGATGGTGATGTTCGCCTACGGCGGGATCGAAATCATCGGCATTACCGCCGGTGAAGCGAAAGATCCTGAGAAGTCTATCCCGCGCGCCATCAACTCGGTGCCGATGCGTATTCTGGTGTTCTACGTGGGGACGCTGTTTGTGATCATGTCCATCTATCCGTGGAACCAAGTCGGCACCAACGGCAGCCCGTTCGTACTCACCTTCCAGCATCTGGGGATCACCTTTGCCGCCAGCATCCTTAACTTTGTGGTGCTGACCGCGTCGCTCTCCGCCATTAACGCCGACGTCTTTGGCGTGGGGCGTATGCTGCACGGCATGGCAGAGCAGGGCAGCGCGCCTAAGGCCTTCGCCAAAACCTCCAGCCGCGGCACGCCGTGGGTGACGGTGCTGGTGATGACCGTAGCACTGCTGCTGTCGGTCTATCTGAACTACATCATGCCGGAGAACGTCTTCCTGGTGATTGCGTCGCTGGCGACCTTCGCCACCGTCTGGGTGTGGATCATGATCCTGATGTCGCAGATTGGCTTCCGCCGTCGTCTGTCGCCTGAAGAGGTGAAAGCGCTGAAGTTTAAAGTGCCGGGCGGCGTGGCAAGTACCGTTGGCGGCCTGATCTTCCTGGTCTTTATTATCGGCCTGATTGGTTACCATCCGGAAACCCGCATCTCGCTGTATGTCGGCTTCGCGTGGATTGCCCTGCTGCTGGTGGGCTGGGTGTTTAAACGCCGCCGCGAGCGCCAGTTAGCGGAAGTGCAGTAATCAGAATGCCCGGCAAATGCCGGGCATTTTTCTCCTCCCCCTTCCTCCTCCCCCCAATAATCCTCTGCGTGAGGAGTGAACATCCACTACCCTGTGGCAAGGTGACCTCATTTCTGGGATAGGGGATAAAAGATGTTGAATGCATGGCACCTGCCGGTTGCCCCATTTGTTAAGCAAAACAACGATAAACTCGTCATCACGCTGTGGCTGACGGGTGAGCACCTGCCTGAGCGGGTGACGATGCGCGCTGAATTCGATAATGAAGAGACTTCGCTGCCGATGCACAAGCTGCGCAGCCAGCCGCAGCCCGGCGTCACCGCCTGGCGGGCAACCATCGACACAACGAAAGGGCAGCCGCGGCACCGCTACAGCTTTAAAATGCTCTGGCATAACCGCCAGCTGTGGTTTACCCCGCAGGGGTTCAGCCGTTTTCCTCCCGCCCGGCTGGAGCAGTTCGCCGTCGATTTCCCGGATGCCGGGCCAGAGTGGGTGGTCGAGCAGGTCTTCTATCAGATCTTCCCGGACCGCTTCGCCCGCAGCCAGCAGCGCGACCCGGAGCGGGACAAAACCTACTATCACCATGCCGCCGGTCACGAGACCATCTTCCATGAATGGGATGAACCGGTTACCGCTCAGGCGGGGGGCTCCACCTTTTACGGCGGCGATCTGGACGGCATCAGCGAGAAGCTGCCGTATCTGAAAAAACTCGGCGTCACGGCGCTGTACCTCAACCCGGTGTTTGTCGCCCCCAGCGTGCACAAGTACGACACCGAAGATTACCGCCACGTGGATGAGCAGTTTGGCGGCGACGAGGCCCTGCTGCGCCTGCGGGAGAATACCCACCGGGAAGGGATGCGCCTGATCCTGGACGGCGTGTTTAACCACAGCGGCGATTCCCACGCCTGGTTCGACCGCCACAACCGCGGAACGGGCGGCGCCTGCCATAACCCGGACTCGACCCAGCGGGACTGGTACAGCTTTGACGACGAAGGCCGCGCCCTCGACTGGCTGGGCTACGCCAGCCTGCCGAAGCTGGATTACCAGTCACCTACAATGGTGGATGAGATCTACGGCGGCGAGGACAGTATCGTTCGCCACTGGCTGAAAGCCCCGTGGAATATGGACGGCTGGCGGCTGGATGTGGTGCATATGCTTGGAGAAGGCGGCGGGGCGCGCAATAACCTGCAGCACGTGGCCGGGATCACCCGTTCCGCGAAGCAGGCCCGACCCGACGCCTTCGTTTTTGGCGAGCACTTTGGTGATGCCCGCCAGTGGCTGCAGGCCGACGCGGAAGATTCGGCGATGAACTACCGCGGTTTCACCTTCCCGCTGTGGGGCTTCCTCGCCAATACCGATATCTCCTACGATCCTCAGCTGATTGATGCAGAAACCTGCATGAAATGGATGGATAACTACCGCGCCAGCCTTTCGCATCAGCAGCAGCTACGCATGTTCAACCAGCTCGACAGCCATGACACCGCCCGCTTTAAGTCGCTGCTCGGCAAAGACGTCGCGCGTCTGCCGCTGGCGGTCACCTGGCTCTTTACCTGGCCGGGAGTACCGTGCATTTACTACGGGGACGAGGTGGGGCTGGACGGCAATAACGATCCGTTCTGCCGTAAGACCTTCCCGTGGGAGACCGAAAGGCAGGACCCGGTGCTGTTCAGGCTCTATCAGCGGCTGATTAAACTGCGCAAGCAGAGCCAGGCGCTGCGCTACGGCGGTTGTCAGGTGGTCTACGCCCACGACAACGTGGTGGTGTTTATGCGCGTCTACAACCAGCAGCGGGTGCTGGTAGCCATCAACCGGGGTGAGGCCTGTGAAGTGGTGATCGACCATTCGCCGCTGCTGAACGTCAAACAGTGGCAGCTGAAAGAGGGGAAAGGGGTGGCGCAGGAGGGCGTGCTGTCGTTACCGGCGATTTCTGCATCCGTGTGGTTTGGTCATTAATCTTGCGGAAAGGCCCGATTCGTCGGGTTATTCAGGGTTATCGTTTTTCTGAAAAGCGACTCGTTTTGCAGTCATTGATAGCGTAAATGCAACAATTTATGACAATCTGCTTGTTCCCTGAACAGTGAAGGTGGAAACATGGATGAGCTGCTAATCCTTGGCTGCATAGTTTTACTTTTCGTGGGGGTGGTGGTTCCCATCCTCGCGATTGTCGCCCTTAACCGCAGTTCGGCGGTCCGCTATGAGCTGTCCGTCCTGCGTCGCCGGGTCGAGGAACTTGAACAGCGTGGTGTAACAGAAACGCCTGTGGCGCAGGCCACCACAGTGGTGCAGACCCCGCCTGAGCCCGTACCGACTGCGGAGCCGGCAGCTGAGGCTGCCCCTGCGCCTGTGGTCGATCCGTGGCGTTCGCAACCGACGCCAGAACCCAGGGTGACCGCTACTCCCGTAACCGAACAGCCTTCTGCCTTTGGCGGCGTGATGTCGTCGCTGGTGCGGTGGTTTATGCAGGGTAACCCGCTGGCGAAGCTGGGCATTTTGCTGCTGTTTCTCGGCCTCTCGTTCCTGCTGCGCTATACGGTTGAGCATTCCCTGTTCCCTCTTGAATTGCGTCTGGTTGCGGCTGCGCTGTTTGCCATTGTCCTGCTGGCGGTTGGATGGCGATTGCGCCATAAACAGCCGGTCTATGCGCTGATTTTGCAGGGCGGCGCGACAGGTGCGCTCTATCTGACCGTCTTTGGCGCGTTCCGCTTGTGGCAAATGTTGCCGATGACGCTGGCCTTTGCCCTGCTGGTGGTAATTTGCGCCGCAAGCGTCGGGCTGGCGATCCTGCAAAAAGCGCTCAGCCTGGCGATGCTGGCGAGTCTTGGCGGTTATTTGGCGCCGCTGTTGCTGTCCACCGGGGGCGGCAGTCACGTGGCGCTGTTCTCTTTCTACCTTCTCCTGTCGGCAGGCATTCTCGCCATCAGCATCTGGCAGCACTGGCGAGAGCTTAACCTGCTCGGCCTGCTGTTTACCTTTGGCGTCGGTGGCCTGTGGGGGCTGAATGACTATCAACCGGCATACTACCTGAGTTGTCAGCTGTTCCTGATTGCCAACACCATCCTGTTTGGCGTGCTGAGCGTGGCGCTGTCGCTGCGGGCGCAGGAGAAAGGTAAGCAAATTATTGATGGGGTTCTGCTGTTCGCGCCGCCGCTGATAGGCTTTGGCATGCAGTATGCCATTACCCGCCATATGGAATACGGTCCGGCCCTCAGCGCATTGGGATACGGGGGGTTCTATCTGGCGTTAGCCTGGCTGGCGTTGCGCCGCTACCCGTCCCTGGGGGAGACCGCTGGTGCTCGCCGCGCTGGCCCTCGGAGGGGCATTCACCACCCTCGCTATCCCCCTGGCGCTTTCGGCACACTGGACGGCGATGGCCTGGTCACTGGAAGGGCTGGGGATCCTCTGGCTGGGCGTGCAGCAACAGCAGCGACAGATGCGTTACAGCGGCACAGGGCTACTGGTGCTGGCCGTCGGCAGTGCGCTTTGGGCGCAGGTCAATGGCACCTCCTCACTGTCATTAATGCTGATCTTCGCGGTCCTCAGCCTGAGCTGGCTGGCTGCGGCGTGGTTGTGGCGCGCGATTAAACTGCAGGTCAGTTGGGGGCTTCTCGCCAGCGGTTTACTGTTCTGGATAGTGGCGCTGGCGGGCGCATCACAATGGGTGCTGAAGGAGGATTCACTGCTGATATCTGGCGTACTGGCACTGCTGGCGATATCGGCCTGGGGTTGGCGCCGTCTTGCCGGTCGACTGGCATGGCAGGAGCTGAATGCCAGTCAATGGCTACTGTGGCCAATGATGCTGGTGATGTTGATGGACCAGATATCCCGACAGCAGATTTTTGCCGCTGGCGGGGCGAATCTGGCCTGGTGTTTTGCGCTGCCCACGGCGCTGGCGCTTCTCTGGCTTGACGGAAAGGCCTTGCCGCCGCGCTTGTCCAGGCTTGCGCATATCTCCCTCTTCTGGCTGCTTCTGCTGGCGCTGGCGGTCGAGCTGTTCTGGTTTGCGCGCGACCTGCCGTGGGGCATGACGGCATGGGGAAGCGGCCTGATGATGGCGGCGGGTGGCCTGGTTATCTTCCTGACGGGGGAAGCGGTGCGTCGGGACATCTGGCCGTTCCGGGTCTGGCCTGCGCTCTATGCCGCTCAGGCGATGATCCCGTTCGCGGTGGCCTTAGCCGGCCTGCTGGTACTGACCAATTTACAGGATGGCGTGGTGTATGGTCAGACCTGGCTGCCGCTGGTGAATCCGCTGGAGGAAGGGGCTGCCTTCGCATTGCTGGGGCTGGTGGTATTTTATTGCGCGGCGCGGCGCTATTTTCCGGTCTATGAATCGGTCTGTCGTCCATGGCCTGTTATTGCCCTGCTGGCGCTGGGTCTCTGGTGGTTGAATGGCATGCTGCTGCGCGCGTTGGCCTGGTACGGCGACATCGCCTGGAATATGGAATCGCTGTGGCATTCGCGCCTGATTCAGACCAGCTTTGCGCTGTTCTGGATGCTGTCGGCGCTGGTGGCGATGCTACACGCGACCCGGTGCCGTTCCCGCCGCGAGTGGCTTTGTGGCGCGGTTCTGTTAGGCGTGGTTATTGTGAAATTGATGCTGGTAGATAGCGCGCGCGGTGGCGGGTTGGCGCGGGCGATCGCATTTATCGGCGTGGCTATCCTGGTGTTAATTATCGGGTATTTCTCCCCATTACCGCCAAAAACAGGAGAAGAAAAATGAAATGGATGAAAGCAGTGTTATGGGGGGCGCTGTTGAGTGCGGCGGGTTCAGTCTCCGGCAGCGATTCGGTACGGGAAGCCCCCCAGGATTACGCCACGGGTGTAATGCTGGATACGACCGGCTCATCGCCCTGGTATCGCGTTTCGCTGCCGCAGGCGGTCTATCAGGGTACGGCCTGGCAGGATTTACGCGATGTTCGGGTTTTCAACCATCAGGGCGATGCGGTGCCTTTTGCCCTTGAAGTGCAGAAAACGCAACCTGCCACACCACAGACGGAAGCACTGCGGCTTTTTCCTTTGGCTGTATCGCCAGTCGCGCCGCGGGAGCCGGATCGACGAGATTCTGCGGCCTTTATTTTACGCTCCCAAACCGGGGTTGAAATTCGGCTGGAAAGTGACGAGGTCAACACGATCGGCCAAAGCTATTTGCTGACGCTGCCGGAAGCGCGGCAAGAGCCTTTCTCACTGGCACAATTACGCCTGAACTGGAATACGCCAGCGGGCAACTGGCAGGGGAAGGCGTCGGTCTATGCCAGTCAGGATTTACGCGACTGGCGGCCAGTGCAGGAAGGTGCACCGCTGATGGATCTGGTGCGTGATAACGATCGTCTGAAAATGGATACCATCAATGCCAGCCTGACGCTCTCTGCGCAGTGGAACCGTTATCTGCTGGTGATCCTCGATTCGCAAAGTCCGGCGCTGGCGCTGAACAGCGTGACGGCCATTGCCGACAGCAGTGAACCGGCAGCCGAACGCATCGTGGTCGCTGCCCGGCCGGATAAAGTAGGAGATGATCAGGTCATCTGGCGCTGGACACAGGCGCAGCCGCTCACTTCCCTGCGGATCGCTCTGGAAAACGAAGGGGTGTTGCCGGTGGAGTTAAGCTGGAGAAGTGGTGAAAAAGCCCCCTGGCAACCGCTGACAAAAACCGTGCTTTACCAGTGGGACGGCAAGCGTTCGCCCGATCTTCGTCTGTCGGGTCAACAGGTCGAAGCGGTACGGATGATGACGATCAACGCCAGATTGCCGGAAACGCTGCCTGAACTGAGCGGCGCGCGCGACAGCTATCAGCTGGTATTTAATACGCAAGGCAAAGGGCCTTATATGCTGGCCTGGGGAAACCGGGCAGCGCAAAAGGCGGATATCGGGCTGGATATGCTGATCCCGGCGTCGCTGCGTAATGCTGACGATCTCAACGACCTGCCCTGGGCCGGGGCGCAGGAAAGCGTGATGCTGGGTGGTAAGGCGAGATTGACTGCTACTTCAGCCGCCGAACAACAGAGTCGCTGGAAAACGCTGCTGGTGTGGGGGACGCTGATCCTGGGCGTTGCGGCTCTGGCGCTGATGGCATGGCGGATCTGGCGCGAAGTCAAAAAGGACCCCGCGGCGTAACGCTATAAAAAAGGCCCGCATCTGCGGGCCTTTTTCGTAAACCGTGCCGATTACAGGCTGGATACGTTCTCGGTCAGGTATTTAGCTACGCCTGCTGGAGAAGCGGCCATACCTTCTTTACCTTTTTCCCACTGAGCCGGGCACACTTCACCGTGCTCTTCGTGGAACTGCAGCGCATCAACCATACGCAGCATTTCGTCGATGTTACGACCCAGTGGCAGATCGTTCACCACCTGGTGACGCACGATACCGTTAGCGTCGATCAGGAAGGAGCCGCGCAGGGCAACGCCCGCGTCCGGATGCTCGATACCGTAAGCCTGCTGGATTTCGCGTTTGATGTCCGCAACCATCGCGTATTTCACTTGACCGATGCCGCCGTTGTCGACAGGGGTGTTACGCCATGCGTTGTGTACAAACTCAGAGTCGAAGGAGACGCCAACCACTTCCACGCCACGCTTCTGGAATTCTTCGTAACGCTTGTCGAACGCGATCAGTTCAGACGGGCAAACGAAGGTGAAGTCCATTGGCCAGAAGAACAGAACGGTGGCTTTACCGTTGGTGTGCTGTTTGAAGTTGAAGTTCTCAACGATTTCACCGTTGCCCAGAACGGCTGCAGCTGTAAAATCCGGGGCCGGACGAGTTACCAGAACCATATGATTCTCCTGTAGATACTAAGGTTATTTGGAACGCAACGCGGGCCAGTATAGAGAGTGTTTTCCCTAAAGACAAAGAGGCGCTGACAATCGTTAACCCAGCTTTTACCTATCAATCACATCGCTATTAAAGCTGCTTAGATTTTGCCTGCTCCATCATCCGCGGATAGAACTGCCAGAAGCGGGTCTCCAGCGCGTCGTAATGGGCATCCAGGTCCTGCCAGGAGTCGCGCAGGGCGTCGAGACGCGGGCGGCGGCTGGCCATCCCGTTGAGCACCCGCTGGATGAAATCCATCTCGCTATAGCGCTCAAGCCAGCGCTCTGACCACAGGTAGTTATTGAGATTCACAAAGCGCGGTGGAGAGTCCGGAAGGATGATCGCCACCTGAGCGCGGGCATAGCGCACGAACGCCGGCAGGGGCATTTCCGGGGAGAGCTGTTCCCAGTGGCGGGAGACGAAGTGATCCCACATCACATCCAGCGTAATGGGGGCGACCCGGCGGGTTTCCGGGCGGAACCACGCCTTGGCTTCCTGCACTTCGGGCAGGTTATCGGTCATGACGTCGATCCGGCGGTGCATGAAAATGCCCTCCACCACGTCAGCGGGGTAATCCTCGGCGGGATTGCCGCGCACAAAATCAGCCAGCAAATTGCCGGAAAGGGAGCTGTCAGCGAGATGAGCGAGGTGCAAGTGAGCGAGAAAATTCATGCGATTCGTTATCCGGAGTCGGCTAGTTGTTGCAGCAAAGAGGTGTGAGCACTAGACTAAGCCGCCTGTTTTTAAGTCACGAGTATATGCCATGCGCGTCGCCGATTTCTCCTTTGAATTACCCGAGTCCCTGATTGCCCACTATCCTATGCCTGAGCGCAGTAGCTGTCGCTTATTGTCGCTGGATGGGCCGACGGGTGCGCTGACGCACGGTACGTTCACCGATTTACTCGACAAGCTCAACCCGGGTGATCTGCTGGTGTTCAACAACACCCGCGTGATCCCGGCCCGTCTGTTCGGCCGTAAAGCCAGCGGCGGCAAGATCGAAGTGCTGGTCGAAAGAATGCTCGATGATAAACGTATTCTGGCACATATTCGCGCCTCCAAGGCGCCAAAGCCGGGCGCGGAGCTGCTGCTGGGCGATGACGAGAGCATCAACGCCACCATGGTGGCGCGCCACGACGCGCTGTTTGAAGTCGAGTTTAATGACGAGCGCACGGTGCTGGATATTCTGAACACCATCGGCCATATGCCGCTGCCGCCGTATATTGAGCGTCCGGATGAAGAGGCTGATCGCGAGCTGTATCAGACCGTCTACAGCCAGAAGCCTGGCGCGGTAGCTGCGCCGACGGCGGGTCTGCACTTTGATGAGCCTTTGCTGGAAAAACTGCGCGCAAAAGGCATTGAGATGGCCTTTGTGACTCTGCACGTCGGCGCGGGTACCTTCCAGCCGGTGCGTGTGGACAGCATTGAAGATCATATTATGCACTCCGAATACGCCGAAGTGCCGCAGGAGGTTGTGGATGCGGTTCTGGCGGCGAAAGGCCGTGGCAGCCGCGTGATTGCCGTTGGTACCACCTCGGTTCGCTCGCTGGAAAGTGCCGCTCAGGCCGCCAAAAACGATCTGATCGAACCTTTCTTTGGCGATACGCAGATCTTTATCTACCCGGGCTACCAGTACAAAGTGATTGATGCGCTGGTGACCAACTTCCACCTGCCGGAGTCGACCTTAATCATGCTGGTGTCGGCATTTGCGGGTTATCAAAACACCATGAATGCCTACAAGGCTGCGGTAGAACAAAAATATCGGTTTTTTAGCTACGGGGACGCGATGTTTATCACGTACAATCCGCAGGCTTTGAATGAACGTGTCGGGGAATAACGCCGCGGCACCAGAATAATGTGTTGGACTGTTTTTCTGGCACAAAGGAATAAAAATGAAATTTGAACTTGATACCACCGATGGCCGCGCTCGCCGTGGCCGTCTGGTGTTCGATCGTGGCGTAGTCGAAACGCCAGCCTTCATGCCTGTGGGCACCTACGGCACCGTAAAAGGGATGACGCCGGAAGAAGTCGAAGCCACGGGCGCGCAAATTATCCTCGGCAACACCTTCCACCTGTGGCTGCGCCCGGGCCAGGAAGTGATGAAGCTGCACGGCGATCTGCATGATTTTATGCAGTGGAAAGGCCCAATCCTGACCGACTCCGGCGGATTCCAGGTCTTCAGCCTCGGTGACATCCGTAAGATCACCGAAAAAGGCGTTCATTTCCGTAACCCTATCAACGGCGACCCGATCTTCCTCGATCCGGAAAAATCGATGGAGATTCAGTACGATCTCGGTTCCGATATCGTAATGATCTTCGACGAATGTACGCCATACCCGGCAGACTGGGACTACGCCAAGCGCTCAATGGAGATGTCTCTACGTTGGGCGAAGCGCAGCCGCGACCGCTTTGATGGCCTCGGTAACAAAAATGCGCTGTTCGGCATTATTCAGGGAAGCGTTTACGAAGATTTACGCGATATCTCTGTTAAAGGTCTGGTAGAGATAGGTTTTGATGGCTACGCTGTCGGCGGTCTGGCTGTGGGGGAACCGAAGGAAGATATGCACCGTATTCTGGAGCATGTTTGCCCGCAAATTCCAACAGATAAGCCTCGATACCTGATGGGCGTCGGTAAGCCAGAAGATCTGGTTGAAGGCGTACGTCGCGGCATTGATATGTTCGACTGCGTTATGCCGACCCGCAACGCCCGTAATGGTCACCTGTTCGTGACCGACGGCGTGGTAAAAATCCGTAATGCGAAGCATAAAAGCGATACCAGCACGCTCGATGCCGAGTGCGATTGCTATACCTGTCGCAATTATTCTCGTGCCTATTTGCATCATCTTGATCGTTGTAATGAAATACTGGGCGCGCGTCTCAACACGATTCATAACCTTCGCTATTACCAGCGCTTAATGGCTGGTTTACGCAAGGCTATCGAAGAGGGTAAATTAGAGAGCTTCGTGACCGATTTTTACCAACGACAGGGTCGGGATGTCCCACCTTTGAACGTTGATTAATTTATTTAATGAGGGAATTTTAATGAGCTTTTTTATTTCTGATGCGGTAGCGGCAACAGGTGCACCGGCGCAGGGCAGCCCGATGTCTCTGATTCTGATGCTGGTGGTGTTCGGTCTGATCTTCTATTTCATGATCCTGCGTCCACAGCAGAAGCGCACCAAAGAGCACAAAAAGCTGATGGACTCCATCGCGAAAGGCGATGAAGTGCTGACTAACGGTGGTCTGGTAGGTCGTGTGAGCAAAGTTGCCGATAACGGCTACATCGTTATCGCGCTGAACGATACCACTGAAGTAGTGATCAAACGTGACTTCGTCGCTGCCGTTCTGCCGAAAGGCACCATGAAAGCGCTGTAATTAACTTTTCCCAAAGGGAACTGCCGTGTTAAACCGTTATCCTTTGTGGAAGTACGTCATGCTGGTCGTCGTTATTGTCGTCGGCCTGCTGTATGCGCTTCCCAACCTGTATGGTGAGGATCCGGCTGTTCAAATCACTGGCGCGCGCGGCGTCGCCGCCAGTGAGCAAACGCTGATCCAGGTCCAGAAAACTTTACAAGAAGAAAAAATTACCGCTAAGTCTGTGGCACTGGAAGAGGGCGCTATTCTTGCTCGCTTCGACTCCACCGACACGCAGCTCCGCGCTCGTGAAGCGCTGATGGGCGTGATGGGTGATAAATATGTCGTGGCGTTGAACCTTGCTCCTGCAACGCCGCGTTGGTTAGCTTCTATCAACGCGGAGCCGATGAAACTCGGTCTCGACCTGCGTGGCGGCGTGCACTTCCTGATGGAAGTGGATATGGAAACCGCGCTGGGCAAACTCCAGGAACAAAACATCGACAGCCTGCGTAGCGATCTGCGCGACAAAGGCATTCCTTACACCACCGTGCGTAAGGAAGAGAATTACGGGATGAGCATCGCGTTCCGCGACAGCAGCGCCCGCGATCAGGCGATGGATTATCTGACCCAGCGTCACCGTGACCTGGTGCTCTCCTCTCAGGGCAGCAACCAGCTGCGCGCGGTGATGACCGATGCGCGTCTGAAAGAAGCGCGTGAATACGCGGTTCAGCAGAACATCAACATCCTGCGTAACCGTGTAAACCAGCTTGGCGTTGCCGAACCGCTGGTACAGCGTCAGGGTGCTGACCGTATCGTGGTTGAGCTGCCGGGTATCCAGGATACCGCCCGTGCGAAAGAGATTCTGGGCGCGACCGCGACCCTGGAATTCCGTCTGGTAAACACCAGCGTCGATCAGTCCGCCGTCACTTCTGGCCGCGTTCCGGGCGACTCTGAAGTGAAGCAGACCCGTGAAGGCCAGCCGGTTGTCATGTACAAGCGGGTGATCCTGACCGGTGACCACATCACCGACTCGACCTCCAGCCAGGACGAATACAACCAGCCGCAGGTTAACATCTCGCTGGATAGCGCGGGTGGTAACATCATGTCAAACTTCACCAAGGACAACATCGGTAAACCGATGGCGACCCTGTTCGTGGAGTACAAAGACAGCGGTAAAAAAGATGCTAACGGTCGCTCCATCCTGGTGAAAGAGGAAGAGGTGATTAACATCGCCAACATCCAGTCTCGCCTGGGTAACAGTTTCCGTATCACCGGTATCAACAACCCGAACGAAGCACGTCAGCTCTCGCTGCTGCTGCGTGCCGGTGCGCTGATTGCGCCGATTCAGATTGTTGAAGAGCGCACTATCGGTCCAACACTGGGTATGCAGAACATCACTCAGGGTCTGGAAGCCTGCCTGGCAGGTCTGATTATCTCCATCATCTTTATGATCTTCTTCTATAAGAAGTTCGGCCTGATTGCGACCAGTGCGCTGATCGCTAACCTGGTGCTGATTGTGGGCATTATGTCCCTGCTGCCGGGGGCGACGCTCACCATGCCAGGCATTGCGGGTATCGTTCTGACCCTTGCGGTGGCGGTCGACGCCAACGTACTGATCAACGAACGTATCAAAGAAGAACTGAGCAACGGTCGCTCTGTCCAACAGGCGATTGACGAAGGTTACCGTGGTGCTTTCAGCTCCATCTTTGATGCGAACGTAACAACACTGATTAAGGTTATTATCCTGTATGCAGTGGGTACCGGCGCGATCAAGGGCTTTGCTATCACCACCGGTATTGGTGTGGCAACGTCAATGTTTACCGCTATCGTCGGCACCCGTGCCATCGTGAACCTGCTGTACGGCGGCAAGCGCGTTAAAAAGCTGTCTATCTGAGGAGTGCGTTGTGGCACAGGAATATACTGTTGAACAATTGAACTACGGCCGTAAAGTCTGGGACTTTATGCGCTGGGACTACTGGGCCTTTGGCATATCAGGTTTTCTGCTGATCCTGTCCATCGCCATTATCGGCGTGAAGGGCTTTAACTGGGGTCTCGATTTTACCGGTGGTACGGTCATTGAGATCACCCTGGAAAAACCGGTCGATATGGACCAGATGCGTCAGTCGCTTGAGAAGGCGGGCTTTGAAGAGCCGCTGCTGCAGAACTTCGGCAGCAGCCGCGACATCATGGTGCGCATGCCGCCGGTGAAAGATGCCAACGGCAGCCAGGAGCTGGGCAGCAAGGTCGTGACCGTCATTAACGAAACGACCAGCCAGAATGCGACGGTAAAACGTATCGAATTCGTTGGCCCGAGTGTGGGTGCAGATCTGGCCCAGACCGGTGCGATGGCACTGCTGGTGGCGCTGCTCTGTATCCTGGCCTATGTCGGTTTCCGCTTCGAGTGGCGTCTGGCTGCCGGGGTGGTTATCGCCCTGGCGCACGACGTGGTGATCACCATGGGCGTTCTGTCGCTGTTCCATATCGAGATCGACCTGACCATTGTGGCCTCGTTGATGTCGGTTATCGGTTACTCGCTGAACGACAGTATCGTGGTATCGGACCGTATCCGTGAAAACTTCCGTAAGATCCGTCGCGGTACGCCGTACGAGATCTTTAACGTGTCGTTGACCCAGACGCTGCACCGTACCTTGATCACCTCCGGGACCACCCTGATGGTGATCCTGATGCTGTATCTCTTCGGCGGCCCGATTCTGGAAGGCTTCTCGCTGACCATGCTGATCGGTGTTTCCATCGGTACAGCCTCGTCCATCTACGTCGCGTCCGCGCTGGCGTTGAAGCTGGGCATGAAGCGCGAGCACCTGCTCCAGCAGAAAGTAGAAAAAGAAGGGGCGGATCAGCCGTCCATTCTGCCGTAATACGACGTTTATCGTCCACGAAATCCCGGTCTTATGGCCGGGATTTTTTTTGTCTGCTCCTGACAAACACTCCTGACAGTATGCTGTCAGGAGGCCTGTCGTAGACTCCTTCTGAACCCAAACAACAGGCAGGAGGATGTATGAAAAGTGTGATTAACTGGTTTGAAATTGCGGTCGCGGATATGGATCGTGCCATCAAATTTTACGAGCCGGTGATGCAGGTGGCGCTGCGACGCGAGAAAATGGACTGCGCTGAGCTGGCCGTTTTACCGCATGAGGATCCGGCCACCGGCGGCGCGCTGGCAAAATTTGACGGCATTACACCCTCGTCGCAGGGCGCTATTATTTACCTGCATACTGACAACCTGGCGGCAACCCTGGATCGCGTGGCGTCAGCCGGCGGCGCGTGCGTTTTTGGCCCGCTGGAGCTGCCGCATGGTATTGGCACTATTGCACTGTTTAGCGACAGCGAAGGCAACCGGGTTGGACTTCATCAACCCGCCTGATATCCACCTGTAAAGCGAAGAACCGATGACCCGACGCGCCGACCGTTTGTTTCAGATTGTGCAGATCCTGCGTGGCAGGCGGCTGACCACCGCTGCGCATCTGGCGGAGAGGCTCGGCGTTTCTGAGCGCACGGTGTATCGCGATATCCGCGATCTGTCCCTGTCTGGCGTGCCGGTGGAAGGGGAGGCAGGAAGTGGCTATCGGCTGATGTCGGGCTTTGACCTGCCGCCGTTGATGCTGACCAATAAGGAATCCGAGGCGCTGATGGTGGCGATCCGCCTGCTCAAAACCTGGGGCGGGGAGTCGCTGTCGCGTGAGCTGGAGTCGGCGCAGGAAAAAGTGCTGGCGATCCTGCCGGAGGAGAGCCGTCGCAAGGCCGAGCAGATCCGGATTTACGCGCCGGATATCGCCATGCAACCCCACTCCCGCAGCGGCTTCGATGTGATCCATCAGGCGATCTCCGCTCAGCGGGTGCTGGGGCTGCACTATCGTGATGAGAGCGGGCAGCTGAGTTCCCGCGACGTGCAGCCGCTGGGGTTGTTCTTCTGGGGCGAGCACTGGCTGCTGGCGGCATGGTGCGAAAGGCGCGATGACTATCGCTGTTTCCGGCTCGACAGGTGTCTGAATATCACCCTGACGGACAGACGCTTTAGCGAAAGCGCGGACAGGTCACTGGCGGATTTTTTGAGGAAGGTGAAGCAATAAAAAAGCCAGCTTTTTAGCTGGCTTTTATGCCGGGTGGCGCTTCGCTTACCCGGCCTACGGTTTGTGCCGTTATCGGGTTTTGTAGGCCGGGTAAGGCGTAGCCGCCACCCGGCGATACAGGCACAGCGTATTAGAAGTTATAACCTACAACCAGGTAACCACCCCAGCCGGTAGAACGGACGCTGAAGTCGCCGTCGCCGAAGTTCAGGCTGGCGTCGTCGTTCCACTGACCACCGTTGTGCCAGTAACGGGCCACAACAGAGTAGTGCCAGTGATCGTAGTTCAGCGCCAGGATGTGGCTGGAGGCGATAGAGTCGTTGGTACGCGCTTTCTTACCGTTCAGGTCACGGAAGTCGTTGTCGCCCAGGTCTGAACCCCAGTCAAAGTTGGTGAAGCCGATGTAGCTCAGGTTGCCGCCCCACAGCTGAGTGATTGGCACAAAGTATTTCACTTTGAAACGGTAGCCATCCCACTCGTTTTCGTTCGCTGCACCGTAGTTCTGCCACTGGTATTTCGCATACACGTTCATGGACAGGCTCATCGGCAGACCGGTGTCGATGTCAGTACCCAGACCCATGTACCAGGTGCTCTGGCGACCGGACTTATTGCGGCCCATGTCGTAGATGTAGTTGTTTGCGAAGTACCACTCTTTGAACGGACCAAACGCCAGGCTGGTGCCGGTCAGCTTGTCGATGGAGAAGCGCGGTTCGATCTCCATGAACAGTGGGGAACCGTGGTTCCAGATACCCTTCGCGTCAGTGTTACCACCGAAGAAGACCGGCGCATCCATGTAACCATAGAAATCAAACCAGTCTTTCTTGGCGAACGCTTCGTATTCCAGGTAGGTATCGTTGCGGATCTGTGGTCCAAAACGGGTGTGGTAGCTGCCGACGACGTTGACGCTCTGGTGCCACCAGTCGGAAACGTATTCTGGTTTATCGTTTTCGGCTGCCTGCACAGCGAAAGTAGAGGAGAGTGCCAGCGCTGCACCGGCTGCCAGTAATGTTTTTTTCATAATAATGCCACTGATTTGAAATCCCTTACGGGAGTGAAAAAGGCGCGAATTGCGTTTCTAAATATTTCGTGTTTCTGGGAGCCTATTATAGGAATCCTTGCTCACAAAAATATGTGTTGTTTCACAGTTCTCTCACATACGTAATCGATTGCGTTCACGTTTGCGTATTTTTAACGGAGCGGATTGTAATGGCAAACATTTCTGTTGCCAATGTTTGAAAGCTCAGAAGAGGGCGGAACGTGTAACACGTTCCGCAGGGGGGGATTATTGCGCGACGGGCTGAATATCGTGGATACGGATAAAACCGAGCCGATCGGGCGTCAGGCCGTTGAGCTGAAGCGGAATGTCGACATCGCTGGGTGCGAGGACGCTGGCCGGGGCGTTAATTAGCTGGGTCTGGACGTTCAGCTCCTGGAAGCTGTCGGTGGTGCCCTGGATCTGGCCCCACTCCACGGTGGCGCTAAAGGCCGGCAGCGGATCGTTTGATTCCCCCCTGAATACGCAGCGTGGCGCGGGTGCCGTCGGCATTAGGCGCGACGTTGACCAGCGACATCTTCAGCGTACCAATCTGGCTGTTTAGCCGGGCAGGGGTGTTGGATCCGGTCAGAAGATAGACGCCGCTGGTTGATTTGGCGTTCAGCGCATTCTGCTGGGTGATTTTGACCGTTTCCTGGTTGAGCTTGTTCATGGTGGTGTTCAGTGAACTGATGCTCTGCTTCATCTGGTGCACTTCGCTTTGCTGTGCGCAGGCGCTGAGGCTAAAAAGGCTTCCCAGCAGCAGAACATGAAGGTAACGTCTTGTCATGGCAATTATTTCCCTGAAATAACGGATTCTGCTAAGGGTAGTCAACGGAGCTGCCCCGCGCATAGATCCTTTATCTCAAAAACGCTCCTTCTTTGTTGTCAGCCCAGTTCGGGGTAAAATGGAGTTCAGTCAACCCGATAGCCAGGACACCGTATGCATTGCCCATTCTGTCTCGCCGTGGATACCAAAGTAATCGACTCCCGACTCGTGGGAGAGGGCTCATCCGTGCGCCGCCGTCGTCAGTGCCTGGTGTGTAACGAACGCTTCACCACCTTTGAAGTGGCGGAGCTGGTGATGCCCCGCGTCGTGAAAAGCAACGACGTCCGCGAACCCTTTAACGAAGAAAAGCTGCGCAGCGGGATGCTAAAAGCACTGGAAAAACGGCCAGTCAGCGCAGATGACGTCGAAATGGCGCTTAACCACATCAAAACCCAGCTGCGCGCCACCGGCGAGCGCGAGGTGCCGAGCAAAATGATCGGCAACCTGGTGATGGAGCAGCTTAAAAAGCTCGATAAAGTGGCCTATATCCGCTTTGCCTCTGTTTACCGCAGCTTCGAAGACATCAAAGAGTTCGGGGAAGAGATCGCCCGCCTACAGGATTAAGCACATGCAGGATGAGATTTACATGGCGCGAGCGCTGAAGCTGGCGCAACGTGGGCGGTTTACCACCCACCCAAACCCGAACGTCGGCTGCGTTATCGTTAAAGATGGCGAGATCGTCGGAGAAGGTTTTCACTACCGTGCCGGTGAGCCGCATGCCGAAGTACATGCCCTGCGCATGGCCGGCGAGAAGGCGCGCGGCGCTACGGCCTACGTCACTCTGGAGCCCTGCAGCCATCATGGCCGCACGCCGCCGTGCTGCGATGCCCTTATCGCGGCCGGTGTCTCTCGTGTCGTCGCAGCCATGCAGGATCCCAACCCGCAGGTGGCCGGTCGCGGTCTCTATCGCCTGCAGCAGGCGGGTATTGAGGTCAGCCACGGCCTGATGATGAGCGAAGCCGAACGCCTGAATAAAGGCTTCCTCAAGCGGATGCGCACCGGTTTTCCCTATATCCAGCTGAAGCTTGGCGCCTCGCTGGATGGCCGCACGGCGATGGCCAGCGGCGAAAGCCAGTGGATCACCTCTCCGCAGGCAAGGCGTGATGTGCAACGTCTGCGGGCGCAAAGCCATGCTATTCTCACCAGCCATGCTACCGTACTGGCCGACGATCCTGCGCTGACCGTGCGCTGGGATGAGCTAAACGCTGATACCCAGGCGCTCTACCCGCAGGAGAATTTACGCCAGCCGCTGCGGATTGTGGTTGATCGGCAGAATCGGGTCACCCCTGAGCACCGCATTGTGCAGCAGCCGGGCGAGACCTGGTTTGCCCGCACGCAGGAAGATGCGCGCAACTGGCCGGAAGGCGTGCGCAGCATTATGGTGCCGGAGCACAACGGGCATCTGGATTTAGTGGTGCTGATGATGCTGCTGGGTAAACAGCAGCAGATCAACAGCATCTGGGTCGAAGCCGGCCCAACCCTGGCCGGGGCACTGTTGCAGGCCGGGCTGGTGGATGAGCTGATTGTCTATCTGGCACCTAAACTGTTAGGCAGCGACGCCCGCGGTCTGTGCATGTTGCCAGGGCTGGAAAAACTGGCGGATGCGCCCGCGTTTAACTTTAGCGAGATACGCCCGGTTGGGCCGGATCTGTGTCTCCACCTGACCACCGCGTAAGGCTTGCCTAAATAGGGAAGCAGTGCGCAAAATATTATGATAAAATCCGCCCCCCTGCGGGGCCACCAAATGAACCCGTTAAGGAAGAGTATGAACATTATTGAAGCAGCCGTTGCTACCCCGGACGCTCGCGTCGCCATCACCATTGCGCGTTTCAACAACTTCATCAACGACAGCCTGCTGGATGGTGCGATTGACGCCCTGAAACGTATCGGCCAGGTGAAAGACGAAAACATTACCGTTGTCTGGGTTCCGGGTGCTTACGAACTGCCTCTGGCAGCGGGCGCACTGGCGAAAACCGGCAAGTACGATGCGGTTATTGCGCTGGGTACTGTGATTCGTGGCGGCACCGCGCATTTTGAATATGTTGCGGGTGGCGCAAGCAACGGTCTGGCGCACGTGGCACAGGATGCAGAGATCCCTGTCGCGTTCGGCGTACTCACCACTGAAAGTATTGAACAAGCCATCGAACGTGCTGGCACCAAAGCCGGTAACAAAGGTGCAGAAGCTGCACTGACCGCGCTTGAAATGATCAATGTATTGAAAGCCATCAAGGCCTGATTTTTTTGTAAGGGGAATTCCGTGAAACCTGCTGCTCGTCGCCGCGCCCGTGAATGTGCCGTTCAGGCACTTTACTCCTGGCAGTTGTCCCAGAACGACATCGCTGATGTTGAATACCAGTTCCTGGCGGAACAAGACGTCAAAGACGTTGACGTCGTGTACTTCCGTGAACTGCTGTCGGGAGTGGCGACTAATAGCGCGTATCTCGACGGCCTGATGAAGCCGTACCTGTCCCGCCTGCTCGAAGAGCTGGGCCAGGTTGAAAAAGCGGTGCTGCGTATCGCACTGTTTGAACTGTCTAAACGTGATGATGTGCCTTACAAAGTGGCCATCAACGAAGCGATCGAACTGGCGAAAACCTTCGGTGCTGAAGACAGTCACAAATTTGTGAATGGCGTGCTGGATAAAGCTGCACCTGCGATCCGTCCCCGTAAAAAGTGATCCGCAAGCCGGAGTTTCGTATCGCCTTTGGGCGGTGCGGGCTCCGGTTTTTTTATTTTATTTGCTGAGGCATAACGTATGGCATGTGGCGAATTTTCCCTGATTGCCCGTTATTTTGACCGAGTCAGAAGCTCGCGTCTCGATGTGGAAACCGGCATCGGCGACGACTGTGCACTTCTCAATATCCCCGAAAAACAAACGCTGGCAATCAGCACCGACACCTTAGTGTCCAGGCATCATTTCCTGCCGGATATCGATCCTGCCGACCTGGCGTATAAAGCGCTGGCGGTGAACGTGAGCGATCTGGCAGCGATGGGCGCCGATCCGGCGTGGTTAACGCTGGCCCTGACATTGCCAAAGGTTGATGAAAGCTGGCTTGAGGCCTTTAGCGACGCGCTGTTTGAACAGCTTAACTATTATGATATGCAGCTGATCGGCGGCGATACCACCGCCGGTCCGCTGTCGATGACCCTGGCGATCCACGGCTATGTGCCGGTAGGGCGCGCGCTGAAACGCTCTGGCGCAAAACCGGGCGACTGGATTTACGTCACCGGTACGCCGGGTGACAGCGCAGCTGGGCTGGCTATTTTACAGAAACATTTAACCGTGCCGGATGCGGATGACGCCGCGTACTTTTTACAACGCCATTTGCGCCCGACGCCGCGCATTCTGCACGGCCAGGCACTGCGCGACCGCGCCAGTTCAGCTATCGATCTCTCCGATGGCCTGATCTCCGATCTGGGCCATATCCTGAAAGCCAGCGGCGTGGGTGCGCGGATCGACCTGGATCTCTTCCCGCTCTCTGACGCGATGCGCAGGCACGTGGAGCCAGAGCAGGCGCTGCGCTGGGCGCTCTCCGGCGGTGAAGATTATGAGCTGTGCTTTACCGTTCCCGAGCTGAACCGCGGCACGCTGGATGTAGCGTTAGCCAATCTGGGAGCCGGGTTTACCTGTATCGGCCAGATCATGCCGGAAAGCGAAGGGATGCAGTTTGTGCAGAACGGCGCGCCGGTGACGCACGACTGGAAAGGGTACGATCACTTCGCGTGATGTGTTGCCGGGTGGCGGCTTCGCCTTACCCGGCCTACAAATGCGATCGTAGGCCCGGTAAGCGTAGCGCCACCGGGCTTTTTTTATTTGAACCCCACCACCGGATGCTGCTTGTACGGCGTTTCCAGCTCGGCAATCTGTTCCGGGGTCAGGGTGATATCCACGGCATTGATCAGCTCGTCGAGCTGCTCTTCGCGCGAGGTGCCGATAATCGGTGCGGCAACGCCCCGCTTGCTCAGCACCCATGCCAGCGCCACCTGGGCGCGCGTCGCGCCAAGCTCCTCGGCAATCCGCGTTAAACGCTCGGCAATCTGCGCATTATTGGCTTCGGTTTCTTCATACAGCGTTTTGCCAAACTCATCCGATACCGAGCGGGCTGTGGTCTCTCCCCACGGACGGGTTAAGCGCCCGCGCGCCAGCGGGCTCCACGGGATCACCGCCACGCCGTGCTGATAGCACAGGGGCAACATCTCGCGCTCTTCTTCACGGTAAATAAGATTGTAGTGATCCTGCATGGTGACAAACGGCGCCCAGCCGTGCTGTTCCTGCAGCGCCAGAGCCTCGGCAAACTGGGCGGCATGCATCGACGAGGCGCCGATGTAGCGCGCTTTCCCGGCTTTGACGACGTCGTTCAGCGCTTCCAGCGTCTCTTCAATTGGGGTGTTGTAATCCCAGCGGTGGATCTGCAGCAGATCGACGTGATCCATATTCAGGCGTCGCAGGCTGTCGTCAATGGAGCGCAGGATCTGGGCTCTGGAGAGCCCTTCCGCCAGATCGCCTACCTGATGGTAAACCTTGGTGGCAACCACCACCTCGTCGCGGCGGGCGAAGTCGCGCAGCGCCCGGCCGACGATCTCTTCGCTGCTGCCGTCGGAGTAGCTATTGGCGGTATCAAAGAAGTTAATGCCGCCCTCAAGGGCGTGTTTGATGATCGGACGGCTGCTCTCTTCCGGCAGCGTCCAGGCGTGCTTACCCCGGTCCGGCTCGCCAAAGGTCATGCAGCCCAGGCAAAGACGGGAAACCTTAAGATCCGTTTTTCCTAATGTATTGTATTGCATGGTTCCACTCCTGCTGATTACTTAAAACGTACCGTTAAGCATAGCAGGAGCGGAAAGGGGAGGGATTATGCCAGCCAGGCGGTGATGCGGGCTTCGATGCCGGCGGCATCCAGGCCAATGTCGGCGCGCGCTTCGTCCTGGGTACCCTGCGGGATAAAGTGGTCCGGCAGGCCGAGGTTCAGCACCGGCACGACTTTACGCTTCGCCATCAGCACTTCGTTCACACCGCTGCCAGCGCCACCCATAATGGCATTCTCTTCCAGGGTGATCAGCGCCTCGTGCCGTGAGGCCATCTCCAGAATCAGCGCTTCATCGAGCGGCTTCACAAAGCGCATATCCACCAGCGTCGCGTTAAGGGATTCCGCCACTTTTGCCGCTTCCGGCATCAGCGTACCGAAGTTCAGGATCGCCAGCTTTTCACCGCGACGTTTGACGACGCCTTTGCCAATCGGCAGTTTTGCCAGCGGCTCCAGGGTGACGCCCACGGCATTACCGCGCGGATAACGCACGGCGGTGGGGCCATCCTGATAGTGGTAGCCGGTGAACAGCATCTGACGACACTCGTTCTCGTCGCTCGGGGTCATCACCACCATGTCCGGGACACAGCGCAAGAAGGAGAGATCGAACGCTCCCTGGTGCGTCTGGCCGTCGGCGCCGACAATGCCTGCCCGATCGATGGCGAACAGCACCGGCAGTTTCTGGATGGCGACGTCGTGGATCACCTGATCGTAGGCGCGCTGCAGGAAGGTGGAGTAGATCGCCACCACCGGCTTGTAACCACCAATCGCCAGGCCCGCGGCGAAGGTCACCGCATGCTGCTCGGCAATAGCAACATCAAAATATTGCGTCGGGTATTTGCGGGAAAACTCGACCATACCGGAGCCTTCGCGCATCGCCGGGGTCACGGCCATCAGCTTGCTGTCTTTGGCGGCAGTTTCGCACAGCCAGTCACCGAAGATTTTTGAGTAGCTCGGCATCCCGCCGCTGCTTTTTGGCAGGCAGCCGCTGGTCGGGTCGAATTTAGGCACCGCGTGGAAGGTGATGGGATCTTTTTCCGCCGGTTCGTAGCCCCGGCCTTTTTTGGTCATGATGTGCAGGAACTGCGGGCCTTTCAGGTCGCGCATGTTTTTCAGCGTCGAGACCAGCCCCAGCACGTCGTGCCCGTCAACCGGGCCGATGTAGTTAAAGCCCAGCTCTTCAAACAGCGTGCCGGGCACCACCATGCCTTTGATATGTTCTTCAGTGCGACGCAGCAGCTCTTTAATCGGCGGTACGCCGGAGAAGACTTTTTTGCCGCCTTCGCGCAGGCTGGAGTAGAGCTTGCCCGAAAGCAGATTCGCCAGGTGGTTGTTCAGCGCCCCGACGTTTTCGGAAATCGACATTTCATTGTCATTGAGGACCACCAGCATGTCGGGCTTGATATCACCCGCGTGGTTCATCGCCTCAAAGGCCATCCCGGCGGTGATCGCCCCATCGCCAATCACGCAGACGGTGCGGCGCTGTTTGTTCTCTTTTTCGGCGGCAACGGCAATACCGATCCCGGCAGAAATGGAGGTAGAGGAGTGGCCGACGCTCAGGACGTCGTACTCGCTCTCGCCGCGCCACGGGAACGGATGCAGGCCACCTTTCTGGCGAATGGTGTCAATTTTATCGCGACGGCCGGTGAGAATTTTGTGCGGATAAGCCTGATGACCCACGTCCCAGATCAGCTGATCGAAAGGCGTGTTATAGACATAATGCAGCGCCACGGTGAGCTCCACCGTGCCAAGCCCGGAGGCGAAATGGCCGCTGGAGCGGCTTACGCTGTCGAGCAGATAGCGACGAAGCTCGTCGCACAGCTTCGGCAGGCTCTCTTTCGGCAACAGACGTAACTCCTGGGTGGAGTCAACCAACGCCAGTGTCGGGTATTTGGCAATATCAAAACTCATCAGAGACTCATCGTGGTGTTTTCGTTATTTATCACGCTGGATTATATAGTCCGCTAGCGCTTCCAGTGCCGAGGTATCCAGTGACTGCGCGGCCAGTTGTTCAAGCGACTGGCGGGCATCCGCAATCAGGTCCCGGGCTTTTTGTTGGGCTTGCTCAAGACCCAGAAGGGCGGGATAGGTACTTTTGCCAAGCTGCTGATCGGCACCCTGACGTTTACCCAATGTTGCAGTATCGCCCACGACATCCAGAATGTCATCCTGAACCTGGAAGGCTAAACCGATACTTTCTGCGTAGCGATCCAGAACGGGCAGGGCTTTGCGACCCTGCTCACCCGCGCTCAGCGCGCCCAGACGCACGGCGGCGCGAATCAATGCCCCGGTCTTGTGGCGATGAATACGCTCCAGCTGTTCCAGATTAACCTGACGACCTTCCGCCTCAAGATCCAGCGCCTGACCGCCACACATGCCGGCCACGCCGCTGGCCATCGCCAGTTCGGAAACCATCGCCAGACGATCGCGATCCGCGACTTCCACCATTGGGGCATCGCTCAGAATCGAGAACGCCAGGGTTTGCAGGGCATCGCCTGCCAGAATGGCGTTCGCTTCGCCAAACTTAATGTGGCAGGTCGGCTGGCCGCGACGCAGATCGTCATCGTCCATCGCCGGCAGATCGTCATGGATCAGCGAGTAGGCATGAATACACTCGACCGCGGCCGCTGGCGCATCCAGCGTATCGGCGCTGATGCCGAACATCCCACCGGTGGCATACACCAGAAAAGGACGCAGGCGTTTGCCGCCTAACAGTGCGCCATAATGCATGGCCTCAACCAGTGGAGTGTTCTGAAAAGGCTGCGGAGCGATAAAACGGCGCAAGGCGTCGTCAGCGCGCCCGACGCACGCCTGAAGCTGGTTCGAAAAATCCATCTACTCGGCATCCGGGGTGAAGGGGGTCGTGGCAGCGTTTTCGTTATCGGAGAGCAGGATCTGCACGCGTTGTTCCGCCTGTTGCAGCTTAACCTGGCCCTGGCGCGCAAGCTGCACGCCGCGTTCGAATTCATTAAGCGCCTCTTCTAACGGCAGGTCGCCGCTTTCCAGACGGGTAACGATTTGCTCCAGTTCACTCAGCGCAGTTTCGAAACTGGCGGGTGCATCGTTTTTCTTCGGCATAGTGAATGTCTGACTCTCAGTTTTTTATCCCTGATATGGTATCGGACTCAGGGTAATTATCAAATAACGCGCAATGTGCACAGGACCCACGGGATGGTGGTATACTTCCGCGCCTGGATGCAGCCCTGGAAATGTGGGCTGCTGTACTTTTCCATTACAAGCCTTATCGCTTGCCTAAGAAACATTGCCGCCATGAAGTTTATCATTAAATTGTTCCCGGAAATCACCATCAAAAGCCAATCTGTGCGTTTGCGCTTTATTAAAATTTTAACCGGGAACATTCGTAACGTTCTGAAGCACTACGACGAGACGCTGGCCGTCGTGCGTCACTGGGATCACGTTGAAGTCCGCGCTAAAGATGAAAACAAGCGCCTGGACATTCGTGATGCCTTAACCCGTATTCCGGGTATCCACCATATTCTGGAAGTGGAAGATGTACCTTTCACGTCCCTGCACGACATCTTCGAAAAAGCGCTGGCGCAGTATCGCGACCAGATCGAAGGCAAAACCTTCTGCGTGCGCGCCAAGCGTCGCGGTAAACATGAGTTTAGCTCCATTGAAGTTGAACGCTACGTTGGCGGCGGGCTGAATCAGCACGTTGAGTCTGCGCGCGTGCGTCTGACCAACCCGGAAGTGACCGTTAACCTGGAAATTGAAAACGACCGTCTGCTGCTGGTGAAAGGCCGTTATGAAGGTATCGGCGGCTTCCCGATCGGCACCCAGGAAGATGTGCTGTCACTGATCTCCGGCGGTTTCGACTCCGGCGTCTCCAGCTATATGCTGATGCGTCGCGGCTGCCGCGTACACTACTGCTTCTTTAACCTCGGCGGCGCGGCGCACGAAATTGGCGTGCGTCAGGTGGCTCACTATCTGTGGAACCGCTTCGGCAGCTCCCACCGCGTGCGTTTTGTGGCGATCAACTTTGAGCCGGTAGTTGGCGAGATCCTCGAGAAAGTCGACGACGGCCAGATGGGCGTAATTCTCAAGCGCATGATGGTGCGTGCGGCTTCGAAAGTGGCTGAGCGTTACGGCGTGCAGGCGCTGGTGACCGGCGAAGCGCTGGGCCAGGTCTCCAGCCAGACCCTGACCAACCTGCGTCTTATCGACAACGTCTCTGATACGCTGATCCTGCGTCCGCTGATCTCCCACGATAAAGAGCACATCATCGATCTGGCGCGTGAAATCGGTACGGAAGACTTCGCCCGCACCATGCCGGAATACTGCGGCGTGATTTCCAAGAGCCCGACCGTGAAAGCGGTGAAGTCGAAGATTGAAGCGGAAGAAGAGAACTTCGATTTCAGCATCCTTGAGAAAGTGGTGGCTGAAGCCTCTAACATTGATATCCGCGAGATCGCCCAGCAGACCGAGCAGGATGTGGTCGAAGTGGAGACCGTGAACGGTTTCGGTCCTGACGACGTGCTGCTGGATATCCGCTCTGTGGATGAACAGGATGCGAAGCCGTTTGAGCCGGAGGGTGTGGAAGTGGCCTCGCTGCCGTTCTACAAGCTGAGCACTAAGTTTGGCGATCTGGATAAGAGCAAAACCTATCTGCTGTGGTGCGAGCGCGGGGTGATGAGCCGTCTGCAGGCGCTCTATCTGCGCGAGCAGGGCTTTACCAATGTGAAGGTGTATCGACCATAGTTTCGATGCCGGGTGGCGACTTCGTCTTACCCGGCCTACATAGATCGAGTAGGCCCGGCAAGCGCAGCGCCGCCGGGCAATACTTACGCTTCGTAATAGTTATAAATCCCCGCCGCCATCACCAGCGATGAGGCCACTTCATAGGCTTTTGCCCGCCCGACCAGCAGCTCGATAATCTTCAACGCAAAATCGATCGACGTGCCCGGCCCCTGGCTGGTTAACAGGTTGACGCGCGGATCCCAGACCATACGCTTGTCCACCCACTGCTCTTCGGGAATTTTATCCTTCAGCGTCGGGAAACCGGTCATATTGCCAATCGGGAAGATATTATGTGGAACCAGCACCGTGGCCGCGGCCGCGCAGATGGCAGCGACGATGCGTCCGGAATGGTGGAACTGCCTGACCGTCTCGACCAGTAGCGGGCTGTCGCGGAAGCACTCCGCACCCTTAATACCACCCGGCAGGACGATGACGTCGTAATCACCGTCGGCAACCTCCACCAGCGGGGCATCGGCCACGATCTTCACCCCGCGCGAGCAGGTGATAATCAGATTACCGTCGCTGGCGACGCTTGCTGTCGTGACGTTAATCCCGGCGCGAACCAGCAGATCGATAGTAGTGACCGCTTCGGTCTCTTCGCTACCAGGGGCGAGGCATACCAGTGCCGACGCGCTCATACTCACTCTCCTTACGTTTAACCTGTTCATACAGCCGGACATTTTCCGGCACGCTGATACCGTGCGCGCGGGCGCGTTTTAGCAGGTAACCGGTAATGTAGTCAATTTCGGTATGGCGTAGCCCGCGGATATCCTGCAGCATCGAAGAGATATTCTGGGCGGTGCTTTCAATGACCTCTTCAACGTAATAACGAATATCGTCCACCGAGGAGTGAATACCCTCGCGCTCCACCACGGCAGCGACCTCAGCACACAGCGTTGCGACCGTCTGCGGATGATTTTTAAGCTCACCGTTCGGGCAATCCAGCAGGGCAGTCAGCGGATTGATCACGCAGTTTACCGCCAGCTTGCGCCACATCTGCGGGCGAATGTTATCGTGCCAGGCGACATCCGGCAGCACCTGCTGGAAACGATCTGCCAGATAACTGTAATCCCCCTCCTGCGCTCTGGCCGGGCCGATGTGGGTCATCCCGCTGGCAACATGAACAATCACGTTGCCGTCACGGCGAGCCGCATGGGTAGTAATGGCCATCAGCAACGGCTGGGGAACGCTTTTGAGCTCCTCAATGGTGCCCATTCCGTTGTGCAGCAACATAATCGGTGACGAAGAGGGGAGGGTGGACGCCAGCGCCCGCACGGCATCGGAAACCTGCCAGGCTTTCAGGGTGACCAACAGCAGATCGCTTTGCGCCAGGAAATCAGGATCGTTAGCGATAAGCGATTCGTTAAAGATACTCCCGTCTTCTTCAATCAGGTTTACACTGCAATAGGGTTGCGGCACGCGCAGCCAGCCCTGGACTTCATGTCCCTGTTTGCGAAGTGCGGCGAGCCAAAGTTGTCCCAGTGCCCCGCATCCGAGCACGGTAATTTTCATCGTTCCTCCTCACCTGCAACTGCGCCAGGTGTTACAACATGTAGTATAGCGTCGACAACTAAGCTTCTGTTGAGTTATGCCCCGTAGCGGGTATTATGCAACGCAACAAAAGTGAAGGGAGAAGAAAAGATGCCATCTTTCGATATTGTTTCTGAAGTTGATATCCAGGAAGTACGTAACGGCGTGGACAACGCCAGCCGTGAAGTTGAGTCACGTTTCGATTTTCGTGGCGTTGAGGCCAGTTTTGAGCTGAACGACGCAAATAAGACCATTAAGATCCTCAGCGAGTCCGATTTTCAGGTCACCCAGCTGCTGGACATTCTGCGCGCCAAGCTGCTGAAGCGCGGCATCGAAGGGACCTCCCTCGACGTGCCGGAGACTTTCGTTCACAGCGGCAAAACCTGGTTTGTTGAAGCCAAACTGAAGCAGGGCATTGAGAGCGCGATGCAGAAGAAAATCGTCAAGCTCATCAAAGACAGCAAGCTGAAGGTGCAGGCACAGATTCAGGGCGAAGAGATTCGTGTCACCGGCAAATCCCGCGACGATCTGCAGGGTGTGATGGCACTGGTGCGCGGCGGCGATCTGGGCCAGCCGTTCCAGTTCAAGAACTTCCGCGATTAAGAAAAAGCCCGGCGATGCCGGGCTTTTTTTCAGGCTTTAAGCGCCTGCTCAACTTCAAAGCGGTTAGTCACTTTGCTGTCGATTTTGACATACAGACTGCGCTCTTCCGGCACCAGTAATACCTCGCTGACACCCTCTTTAGCTTCAAGTCGCTGTTTTAATGCTTCGCTCACTTCAACTTCCTGCGGAATTTCCACCCGCAGGCTGCTGACATAACGCGGTTCTTTCATGGTGCTGGCTACCAGCAGCCAGACCGTTGCCAGCAGCGCACCCGCCAGGAAGACGGTTTGTGAATCAAACATGCCATCGACCCAGCCTCCCAGAGACCCGCCGATTGCCACACCGATAAACTGGCTGGTGGAGTAGATCCCCATCGCCGTTCCTTTATAGCCGGCCGGAGATTCTTTACTGATTAACGACGGCAGCAGGGCTTCCATCAGGTTAAAGGCGAGGAAGAACAGCTGCACGCCTGCGACCAGCTCCCAGAAGTGCGGGCCGGAACCCCAGAGCACGATTTCGGCGATCAACAGCAGGGCGACGCAGGCCAGGAAGACGCGCTTCATCCGGCGCTTTACTTCGGCATAAATAATAAACGGCACCACGGACACAAAAGAGATAAGCATGGTGACCAGGTAGATTTTCCAGTGCTCAGCCGCCGGAAAACCGGCAGCGGCCAGCTGGCCGGGCAGGGCGACAAAGGTGGACATCAACAGGATATGCAGGCACATGATGCCGAAGTTGAGCTTCAGCAGACGCGGCTCGACCAGCACCTTGCTGAAGCAGCCTTTGACCATCCCCGATTCGCGGTTCAGGACATGGTTTTTGCTGTCGGGAACGACCCAAATGGTCAGCGCGATGCCGAGGGTCGCCAGCACGGCGATCATCCAGAACAGGGCATGTAGCCCGAGCGCATGGGTGATGATGGGGCCCAGCACCATCGCGATAGCAAAGGTCACGCCGAAGCTGACGCCAATAAAGGCCATCGCTTTGGTGCGGTTCTGTTCGCGGGTCAGATCGGACAGCAGCGCCATCACGGCAGCGGCGATGGCCCCGGAGCCCTGCAGCGCACGGCCGAGAATGATGCCCCAAATGGAGTGGGAGAGGGCGGCGACCACGCTACCGGCGACAAACACCAGCAGCCCGCCGACGATCAGCGGCTTGCGGCCGACGCGATCGGAGAGCAGGCCAAAGGGGATCTGAAAGACCGCCTGCGCCAGGCCATAAATACCGATGGCAAGGCCAATTAACGCCTCGCTTGCTCCCTGTAACGCCATGCCGTATGTGGTCAGAACAGGCAGGACCATAAACATGCCGAGCATACGCAACGAAAAAACTGTGCCCAAACCCCAGGTGGCGCGTAGCTCGCCTGGCGTCATTTTATAATCGTTCATTACCACCTCTGTCTAAAAAGCGCGTTCAGTGTAGTGCGAGTGGGCGTTCCGGTAAACAGAGCGATGGTGAACAAATATAAATTACATGAATGATCTGTGCTATTAAGCAGAGAAAGGAGTGACGAAAGGGGAGGGGATAATCGTGCTTCGAGGTGAGATAATTAATAATGAACCAGGAACAGGGTGAATAACCTGTTCCTGTAGCGGTACGTATTTTACGCGTTAGCTTTGACCAGGAAGTTATTCCAGTCACCGGCAGCATTGTTCACGAAAGATGACCAGCTATTTCCTGCCGTTTCGACAAAACCATTCCAGTTATTTGAACCGGTATTGACAAAGGTTTGCCAGTTAGAGGCACCCACCACGAACGAGCCAAACGCAATGGCGCTGTCAACCACGAAGTCAGCAAAGGCGGTGCCAGAGGTGGCAACGAAGGAACCGAAGCCAACCGCGGAGTTATACACAAAGCTGGTGAAGCCGGTTGCGGCGCCGAACAGATTAAAGCCGCCGGAGATGTAGTGCATTTCATTCAGTGATAATTCTTTCACTTTTATTTCCTTATTAAATGAAAAAGGGCGTGAGCAAAAAACTCACGGCGGAAGAGTACCACCAGGGAATAACAATCAGACAGGCAAAAAGTAGCGAAAGGATTTATATGCTCTTTTTTTTAACTTAATTAATATTTGAGGGTGATCTGTCGTGCGGTAATAATTAATTTTTGATATGACATAAAAAAACAGCCCGCGACCATTAAGGTAGCGGGCTGTTGAGTGACGCCGTCTGGCGAACTTACCAGACGTAGGTCAGCAGATTATGTGAATCCGGCACCATAAAGTCGACGGACATCATCACCGACAGGGAAGTGATAGCGACAATAGAGAACACAAACAGTTTGCGTGCCCAGACTTTGTCGTCTTCCACTTTATAACCTCGCAGTGCCATACCGAGCCACCAGACGCTTACCGCCGCAGCAACCACCAGATATTTGTACCCGGCGTAACCGCCCAGAGAGAGCATTAGCGTAGCAACCGCAAAGGCAATGATGTAGAGCGTGATATGGTTCTTGGCAACGGAAATGCCTTTCACCACCGGCAGTACCGGAATGTTCGCTGCCTGATAATCCTTAAAGCGGAAAATCGCAATGGCGTAGGAGTGCGGCATCTGCCACAGGCTAAAGATAGCCAGCAGGATCAGCGCACCGCTGTCGAACTCGTTGGTAACCGCGCAGTAGCCAATCACCGGCGGCGCAGCGCCGGAGAGTGAACCAATCAGCGTACCGTAGACGGAGTGACGTTTCATATACAGGCTGTAGACGCCCACATACACCACGAAACCCATCACCCCCAGCCAGCAGGCCAGAGGGTTGGCGCCGAACCACAGCAGCATAAAGCCAGCAATACCCAGCAAGGTGGCGTACACCAGCGAGACGGCAGGGGACATCAGGCCTTTTACCAGCACCCGATTTTTGGTCCTTTCCATCTTCCTGTCGATATCCATGTCGATGTAGTTGTTAAATACACAACCGGACGCGACAACCAGTGACACCCCAACCAGCGTGTAGATAAAGAGGGTGTAATCGATGCTGCCCTTAGAGGCCAGCAGGAACCCTCCGATCACCGAGATCAGGTTGCCAAAGATGATGCCAGGTTTTGTGACTTGCAGGTATTGCTTAAACATACTCGCCGCTCTTAGTGAACCATCATGTTGTAGTTGAGGTTCCACATGATCCAGATGGAGCCGACTACCAGGATTGCGATGATAATCACGGTAAAGATGAATGCCGTCATGTTCCAGCCTTCATCAGATTTGGTGTTCATGTGCAGGAAGCAAACCAGATGCACCAGAATCTGCACTACCGCGGTAACCAGGACAGTGCCCAGGATTGCCGCGTGAGAAGCAGTACCGCTCATCACCATCCAGAACGGGATCACCGTCAGGATGATCGACAGGATGAAACCTGTCATGTAGGTTTTTACGCTACCGTGGGAAGCGCCATGATCGTTTGAATGACTCATTACATCGCCCCCATCAGATACACTACAGAGAACACACAGATCCAGACCACATCCAGGAAGTGCCAGAACAGGCTCAGGCACATAATACGGGTGCGGTTAGTGCTGGTCAGGCCGCGACGGGATACCTGGAACATCAGTACCGCCATCCAGATCAGACCGGAAGTCACGTGCAGACCGTGGGTACCGACCAGCGCGAAGAACGCTGACAGGAAGCCACTGCGATCCGGACCGAAACCTTCCATGATCAGGTGGTGGAATTCATAGATTTCCATCCCGATAAATCCAGCACCAAACAGCCAGGTCAACGCCAGCCAGGAGACGACCTGGCTCTTGTTGTTCTTGTACATGGCGATAGCCGCCATGCCGTAGGTGATGGAGCTGAACAGCAGCAGTGCGGTTTCAACCAGAACGAACGGCAGCTCGAAAATGTCCTTGCCGGTCGGGCCGCCCGCTGTGCCGTTCACCAGAACGGCATAGGTCGCGAACAGACAGCAGAACAGGATGCAGTCGCTCATCAGGTAGATCCAGAAGCCGAAGACTTTCATCGGCCCTGTATCATGGTGCCCGTGATCATGCGCATGGGCAGTCGCGTGGGTTAAAGTATCAGTTGCCATTTTTCAGCCCCGCTTTAGCAATCTCGTCGAAATGCTGTTTTTCCAGAATTTCAACTTCACGGACTGGTACGTAGTAGTCCACGTCCTCATCAAAGCTCTTCACAATCCAGCTGATAACGATGCCAGCAAAGCCGACGATCGCAAGCCACCAGATGTGCCAGATCATCGCGAAACCAAATACCGTCGCGAAGGCGGCAATCACAATGCCCGCACCGCTGTTTTTCGGCATGTGGATCTCTTCGTAATGCGCAGGCTGCTTATACGCTTCGCCTTTTTCTTTCATTTCCCAGAATGCGTCACGCTCATGAATGTGCGGCACAACGGCAAAGTTATAGAACGGCGGTGGAGAAGAGGTTGCCCACTCCAGCGTACGGCCACCCCATGGGTCACCGGTCAGGTCACGGTTCTGGTCGCGGTCACGAATAGAGACGTAGAACTGAATCAGCTGAGACGCGATACCACAGGCAATCAGCACCGCACCGCCCGCTGCAACCATCAGCATTGGGTGGAACTGTGGATCGATCTGCTGGCTCAGACGACGGGTCATACCCATGAAGCCCAGCACGTACAGCGGCATAAATGCTACGAAGAAGCCGATGATCCAGAACCAGAACGCGCGTTTGCCCCATTTTTCGTTCAGCGTGTAACCGAAGGCTTTTGGCCACCAGTAAGTCACACCAGCGAAGCAACCGAACACCACACCGCCGATGATGACGTTATGGAAGTGCGCAATCAGGAACAGGCTGTTGTGCAGAACGAAGTCAGCACCCGGCACGGCCAGCAGTACGCCGGTCATCCCACCTACGGAGAAGGTGACGATGAAGCCGATGGTCCACAGCATTGCTGAGTGGAACACGATACGGCCCTGGTACATGGTGAACAGCCAGTTGAAGATCTTAACCCCGGTTGGGATCGCGATAATCATGGTGGTGATACCGAAGAAGGCGTTTACGTTCGCGCCCGCACCCATGGTGAAGAAGTGGTGCAGCCAAACGATGAACGACAGAACGGTAATACACACGGTTGCCCACACCAGCGAGGTGTAACCAAACAGACGTTTACGCGAGAAGGTCGCTGCGATTTCGGAGAACACACCGAAGACCGGCAGAACCAGGATGTACACTTCAGGGTGACCCCATGCCCAAATCAGGTTGATGTACATCATCATGTTGCCGCCCATATCATTGGTGAAGAAATGGGTGCCCAGATAGCGATCCAGGGTCAGCAGCGCGACGGTGACAGTCAGGATTGGGAATGACGCGATAATCAGGATGTTGGCGCACAGAGATGCCCAGGTAAATACCGGCATCTTGAACATGGTCATGCCAGGGGCACGCATCTTGATAATGGTCACGAAGAAGTTAATACCGGTCAGGGTAGTACCGACACCGGAGAGCTGTAGCGCCCAAATCCAGTAATCAACACCTACGCCAGGACTGTATTCAATCCCCGAAAGCGGCGGATAGGCCAGCCAACCGGTCTGCGCGAACTCACCGACGCCCAGAGACAGGTTAACCAGAATCACACCGACAACCGTGAACCAGAAGCTCAGGTTGTTCAGGAACGGGAACGCAACGTCGCGCGCGCCGATTTGCAGCGGCACAACCACGTTCATCAGACCAATAACCAGCGGCATCGCCACGAAGAAGATCATGATAACGCCGTGGGCGGTAAAGATCTGATCGTAGTGGTGCGGTGGCAGGAAGCCTGCTTCGCCAGCGGAGGCAAGCGCCTGCTGGCTACGCATCATGATTGCATCGGCAAAGCCACGAATTAACATGACGATACCGACGATGCAGTACATGATACCGAGTTTTTTGTGGTCAACCGAAGTCAGCCACTCATTCCACAGGTAGCTCCACTTACCGAAGTAAGTGATCAAGCCAACTAAGGCTGCGCCACCAATGACAATGGCAGCAATCGTAACCATGATAATCGGCTCATGGTACGGCACTGCATCCAGTGTTAATTTTCCGAACATTTTCTTCCTCGGCCCCTTAGTGAGAGGTTTCCGCGTGGCTCATGTCCATGCCTTCCATTCCTTCGTGTGATGCGTGCTCACCTTCCGGTTGGGTCATGTCCATGCTCTTGCCGTGGCCCATAAATTTGTTGATAACGTCTTTAAACAAATCAGGTTTCACGTCAGAGAAGTACTCCACCTTGTTGTATTCGCTAGGTGTTGCCACTTTGTCGAACGCGGCCATGTCAGACATGGTGTTCGTAGACTGTTTCGCTTTAGCAACCCACTGGTCGAAAGCGGCACGGTCAGGTGTGGCAATGGCTTTGAACTTCATACCAGAGAAGCCCGGGCCACTGTAGCTGGCGGAGATACCATCATAGGTGCCTGCTTCATTCGCGATCAGGTGCAGGTTGGTCTGCATACCGGCCATCGCGTAAATCTGGCTACCCAGACGCGGGATAAAGAAGGAGTTCATCACGGAGTTAGACGTTACTTTGAACTGCACCGGTACGTTCGCCGGGAAGGCGATTTCGTTCACGGTAGCAATGCCCTGTTCCGGGTAGATGAAGAACCATTTCCAGTCCATGGAGACGACTTCGATCGTAATCGGTTTCTCATCGTGAACCAGCGGTTTTGCAGGTTCAAGCGCGTGAGTGGTTTTCCATGTCAGAACGGCAAGGAACAGGATGATCAGGATCGGCACCGTCCAGACCACAGCTTCCACTTTATTGGAGTGTGACCAGTTAGGGCTATACTTCGCATCTTTATTGCTCGCACGATACTTCCAGGCGAAACCAACAGCCATCAAGATGGCGGGAATCACGACGATCATCATCAGGCCGAAAGCCGTCAGAATGAGCGAACGTTGCTCCAGTCCAATCTGTCCTTTGGGGTCTAGCAGCGCAGAATCACAGCCACTGAGTAATACAGTGCCTGCAAATAACGACAACCATCCCAAACTTTTATTGTATTTCCTAAGTGTCATTTAACGACCTCAATTCCACGGGGACCTGGTGGCGTTTAAAGTGTGGGGGCATTTTACGGGAACGTTACATTACTGTAAACATCATTAGACCTGTGTCAGGAACGTGTTACCAGGTTCTGCCAGGGAAGTCACAGATGTTGCAAATTATAACCGGTTTTCAGACGCAAGCACCGCCAGACGGGCGTTATAACGAAACAGACTCGGTAGGTAGGGTAAAAAGGGCAATTGGTATAACCATTGCTAAAAACACACAAATCATTAACAAATAATTATCAATAAAAAGACAACTAAAAAACGTAAAATTAATGTTTCGTTTGCTGAATCGGTTAACGAAAAATAGCCTGGTTCCCACGTTCCAATAATTTCCGGAATTCTAAGTGGCACGAAACAACAAATATTATTTTTCCATGGCCAAATTTATTTACCGTTATAATTTACATGGGTGATTACAACGGAAAATAACATTTTACGCCTGTTTCACACCCTGTGGCTCTCACGCATGGCCAGGTAGTCAAGGAGGGCACCCGTCAGGATCCCGGTCAGCGCCAGAAGAGCGCCTGTGTCCAGCAGGAGCAGGCTAAACGGCAGTGCGAGGGTGGTGGTGGCATTGAGAATCGTCACGATGAGCCACAGCGCCAGTAACAGCGATCCCACCAGCAATATTCTTAATGCAAAGCGATAGGCCGTCGGGAAACGCGTCCGGACCATAAAGTGTTCCGTCTGCTGGGTATATTCCAGCGAGCGACGACATATTAAGAGCAACAACAGCCCCGGAATAGCCGCAAAGACGGAAAAGAGATAAAACTCAGCCCAACCGTGCGCTTCCACAAACCAGCCCGCGATAGGGCCAACATACACCCGACCCACGGCAGAGAGCGCAGAGAGCAGGGCGAACTGGGTCGCGGAGAAGGATTTGTTGCACAGGGTCATCAGCAGGGCGACAAACGCAGCCGTCCCCATCCCGCCGCACAGGTTTTCAAAGAACACTGCCGCCGCCATGCTGAGCATATGCTTATCGGTGATGGAGAGCAGCCAGTAACCGGCATTCGACACGCCCTGCAGGATGCCGAAGATCAGCAGCGCGCGGAACAGGCTTAAGCGCTGCATCAGGACGCCGCCATACAGCGCGCCGATAATAGTAGCAATCAGCCCCAGCGTCTTATTCACCACCCCCACTTCGCCAGCATCGAAGCCTACGCCGCGGATTAAAAAGGTGGTGGTCAGGCTCATGGCAAACGCATCCCCGAGCTTATACAACACAATCAGCAGCAGAATAAGCCAGGCATTGTTGCGGCCAAAGAAGTCGCGCAGCGGTTCGGCAACCGCCTGTTCGAGGGAGCGGGGAACGGGAATAACGTCGCTCGGTTCAGGAGCCAGGAACGTTGCAATCATGCACGGGATCAGCAGGGCAGCCATCAGCCAGTACATGCCCTGCCAGCCCAGATAACGGTCTGCCAGCCATAATGCCAGCCCGCCGGAGACCAGCATCCCCAGGCGATAGCCCAGCACGCTGATAGCGGCCCCGGCGCCACGCTCTTCGGCCGAGAGCACGTCCGTTTTCCAGGCATCAAAAACGATATCCTGCGACGCGGAGCAGAAGGCGATCACTACCGCCAGCGCGGCCATCCAGCGCAGCTGCGACGCGGGTTCGAGGAAGCCCATCGCGGCAACCGCCAGCAGCAGCATCGCCTGGGTCATCAGCAACCAGCCACGACGCCTGCCGAGGAACGGCGGTGTGTAACGGTCCATCATCGGCGACCATAAGAACTTGAAGACATAGGCCTGGCCGACCAGCGAGAAGAAGCCGATGGTTTTGAGATCGATATTTTCTACGGTCATCCACGCCTGAAGCGTGCCGGATGTCAGAGCGAGGGGTAAACCGGAGGCGAAACCGAGGATCAGCAGGATAGCTGATTTAGGCTGCTGGAAAATACGTAAGTATTGACTGGACATGGGCAGGCTAGCTGACCCGACCGTGAGTCGGGTCAGCAGGCAGAATTAACGTGCGTTCTGCTTGATGAATTCGTGAATGCTGGTGTCCTGCGCCATATCGGCGATGGTGTCGGTCAGCACACTGTTTACGGCATTAGCGATATTGGTGTTGGTTGCCTGGAATGCGCCCTCAACAGAGTAGCTCGCACGGTAGTTCTTGTTCATCTTATTGCCGTTCTTCGCGGTGGCGATGATGGCGATATCGGCTTTGGTCGCGATGTTGTAGCGCACGTTGCCCTGAGAGACGTCAGCGTACAGGTTGTTGACGATAATCTGCAGATCTACCGCGCCGCTTGGGCCAACCATGTAGCCGCGTGCGGTCATTTGCTTCTCGAGCACTTCCTGCAGCAGGAAACGCAGATCGCGGGAGGCCGTCAGCGTCACCAGCTGGTTATCACGGGTGACTTTCGCCAGCGCCTGGTCTGTGCGCTGATCCGCGCCGTTGATGCTGACGGTGACGCCCATCAGGCTTGGGTCCTGCTGCGGCAGAGAGATCTTCGGCGAAACATCAATAGTAGTTGGCGGGGTAGCACAGCCGGCCAGCATAAAGAGGGCGACTAAAGGGAAAAGGAGTTTTTTTAACATGTTCAGGCTCTCAACGAATCGTAAGCATATATAGAAAAAAATTGCCGCCATCATAACATCGCCAACGGCAAGGGGAAGTGGTCAACGCATGTAAATTCATCGCCTTGTTTGAAAACTGACCACCTGAAACGCTTTTCCGTTATCCAGGCGACAAAACGACTCCCCCCTTATAGGACTTCATACGGTTGAATGAGAAAATCAGACGAAAGCTAAATTTTTGTTGTCTTGTTGTTATGCAAGCGGTAAAAGCGGCTAACATTTAAAGGGATGGGTGACATCTCAGCGTTGTCGGAGGAGTAATTTCATGATGATACGTGAACAGATTGAAGATAAGTTAAGGGCGGCGTTCGAACCTGTGTTCCTTGAAGTCGTCGACGAAAGCTATCGTCATAACGTACCGGCAGGCTCTGAGAGCCACTTTAAAGTGGTGCTGGTCAGCGATCGTTTCGCTGGTGAGCGTTTTCTTAACCGTCACCGTATGATTTACGGAACCCTGACGGAAGAGCTCTCGACCACGGTCCATGCGCTGGCGTTGCACACTTATACGATCAAAGAGTGGAAGGGCTTGCAGGATACGATTTTCGCATCGCCACCGTGCCGGGGAGCCGGGACGATCGCGTAATAAATCCTGTTTGCAACAGCGGGAGCTTTTCCAGTATGTTGCATAAAGATTACGTCAAAACGGCCTGCGGGCCGTTTTGTTTTGTCCGGGTTTTGGGCCGGTGGCGCGATTTTAAGGCCGAAAATAGCCTGAAATTGTGAAAAAAGCCGCAGCAACATGCGCCAACCGTTCTCGACTCACTAAAGTGATGCCGCTATAATGCCGCGTCTTAATATGAATGTCTTCGGGATGATTCTGGCGACAGGGAATGTGAATCTGCTAAGAGAGCATCCCGGTATTGCGAGGCAAATTCAGAGTTGACCGAGCACTGTGATTTTTTTGAGGTAACAAGATGCAAGTTTCAGTTGAAACCACTCAAGGCCTTGGCCGCCGTGTAACGATTACAATCGCTGCTGACAGCATCGAAAACGCTGTAAAAAGCGAGCTGGTCAACGTAGCAAAGAAAGTCCGTATTGACGGCTTCCGCAAGGGCAAAGTACCGATGAATGTCGTTGCTCAGCGTTATGGCGCTTCTGTTCGCCAGGACGTGCTGGGCGACCTGATGAGCCGCAACTTCGTTGACGCGATCATCAAAGAAAAAATCAATCCAGCCGGTTCCCCGACCTATGTTCCGGGCGAATACAAACTGGGCGAAGACTTCACCTACGCGGTAGAGTTCGAAGTGTACCCGGAAGTTGAGCTGAAAGGTCTGGACGCGATCGAAGTTGAAAAACCAATCGTTGAAGTGACTGAAGCCGACGTTGACGGCATGCTGGACACCCTGCGTAAGCAGCAGGCGACCTGGAAAGATAAAGACGGCGCTGCAGATGCAGAAGACCGTGTCACCATCGACTTCTCCGGCTCTGTAGACGGCGAAGAGTTCGAAGGCGGCAAAGCGTCTGACTTCGTACTGGCGATGGGTCAGGGTCGTATGATCCCAGGCTTTGAAGACGGTATCAAAGGCCACAAAGCGGGCGAAGAGTTCACCATCGACGTGACCTTCCCGGAAGAGTACCACGCTGAAAACCTGAAAGGTAAAGCGGCGAAATTCGCCATTACCCTGAAGAAAGTTGAAGACCGCGAACTGCCAGAACTGACTGCAGATTTCATCAAACGTTTCGGCGTTGAAGATGGTTCTGTTGAAGGCCTGCGTGCAGAAGTGCGTAAAAACATGGAACGCGAGCTGAAAGGCGCAGTGCGTAACCGCGTTAAGTCTCAGGCGATCGACGGTCTGGTGAAAGCTAACGAAATCGAGATCCCTGCGGCCCTGATCGACAGCGAAATCGACGTTCTGCGTCGCCAGGCTGCACAGCGCTTCGGTGGCAACGAGAAACAAGCTCTGGAACTGCCACGCGAGCTGTTCGAAGAGCAGGCTAAACGCCGCGTTGTTGTTGGTCTGCTGCTGGGCGAAGTGATTCGTACCCACGAGCTGAAAGCTGACGAAGAGCGCGTTAAAGGTCTGATCGAAGAGATGGCTTCTGCCTATGAAGATCCGTCAGAAGTGGTTGCTTTCTACGGCAGCAACAAAGAGCTGATGGAAAACATGCGCAACGTAGCTCTGGAAGAGCAGGCTGTTGAAGCCGTTCTGGCCAAAGCGAAAGTGTCCGAAAAAGCCACTTCTTTCAACGAACTGATGAACCAACAGGCTTAATTCTGCCTGCTTCGTTTAAAGTTTGAGCAAAAAAACCCGTTGCCTCCCGGCGGCGGGTTTTTTTTATCACAGTTATAAATCCCAAAGCGTGATAAAACGCTTTTTCAGTGTTAGCGTTAAAACAAAAGATTGTTATGCTTGAAATAGGGCTGAGCCGCCCCCATTAGTGGGGAAGCAGTATTAAAGAGACTGGCTGATAATCCGTCCGCAAGGTTACAATCAGTACAGCAGGTATTTTCATTTTTTATCCAGGAGACGGAAATGTCATACAGTGGCGAACGAGATAACTTTGCACCCCATATGGCGTTGGTGCCAATGGTTATTGAACAGACCTCTCGAGGTGAACGTTCTTTTGATATCTACTCCCGTCTGCTTAAAGAACGCGTTATCTTCATGACCGGCCAGGTGGAAGACCACATGGCGAACCTGATCGTAGCGCAGATGCTGTTTCTGGAAGCGGAAAACCCGGAAAAAGACATTTACCTGTACATCAACTCCCCTGGTGGCGTGATCACTGCCGGGATGTCCATTTACGATACCATGCAGTTCATCAAGCCTGATGTGAGCACCATTTGTATGGGCCAGGCGGCATCGATGGGCGCATTCCTGCTGACCGCAGGGGCGAAAGGCAAGCGTTTCTGCCTGCCAAACTCGCGCGTAATGATTCACCAGCCGCTGGGCGGGTACCAGGGCCAGGCGACAGATATTGAAATTCATGCCCGTGAAATCCTGAAGGTAAAAGGACGCATGAATGAACTTATGGCTCATCATACGGGTCAATCATTAGAGCAGATCGAGCGTGATACCGAGCGCGATCGCTTCCTGTCCGCACCAGAGGCAGTAGAGTACGGCTTAGTCGACTCCATTTTGACCCACCGTAATTGATGCCCACGGCGCGGGTGTGCCGCTATACTATGGTAGGGCGGCACTTTGCTTACCAGCAGCCTGCGTCTGAGAATGGCATTTGCGTCGTCATGTGCGGCACAAAGAACTTAAAAAGAGGTTTTGACTCATGACAGATAAACGCAAAGATGGATCGGGCAAACTGCTTTACTGCTCTTTTTGCGGCAAAAGCCAGCATGAAGTGCGCAAACTGATTGCCGGGCCATCCGTGTATATCTGCGACGAATGTGTCGACTTATGTAACGACATCATCCGCGAAGAGATTAAAGAAGTCGCACCACACCGTGAGCGCAGCGCGTTACCGACGCCGCATGAGATCCGTCATCATCTTGATGATTACGTCATCGGCCAGGAACAGGCGAAAAAAAGTGCTGGCAGTGGCGGTGTACAACCACTACAAACGTCTGCGTAACGGGGATAACAGCAACGGCGTTGAGCTGGGCAAAAGTAACATTTTGCTGATCGGCCCAACCGGTTCCGGTAAAACCCTGCTGGCAGAAACACTGGCACGCCTGCTGGATGTTCCGTTTACCATGGCGGATGCCACCACCCTGACCGAAGCCGGTTATGTGGGTGAGGATGTGGAAAACATCATCCAGAAACTGCTGCAGAAGTGCGATTACGACGTACAGAAAGCCCAGCGCGGTATCGTGTATATCGATGAGATCGACAAAATCTCGCGTAAATCCGATAACCCGTCGATCACCCGTGACGTCTCCGGTGAAGGTGTGCAGCAGGCATTGCTGAAACTGATCGAAGGCACGGTTGCTGCTGTTCCACCGCAGGGAGGCCGTAAGCATCCTCAGCAGGAGTTCCTACAGGTTGATACGTCCAAAATCCTGTTTATCTGTGGCGGTGCGTTTGCCGGCCTGGATAAAGTCATTGCTAACCGTGTTGAAACCGGCTCGGGTATTGGCTTTGGCGCTACGGTGAAGGCGAAGTCTGAAAAAGCGAAAGAGGGCGAGCTGCTGACCCAGGTTGAGCCAGAAGATCTGATCAAGTTTGGTCTGATCCCTGAGTTCATCGGCCGTCTGCCGGTTGTTGCCACTCTGACAGAACTGAGTGAAGACGCGCTGATTCAGATCCTGAAAGAGCCAAAAAACGCCCTGACCAAGCAGTACCAGGCGTTGTTCAATCTGGAAGGCGTTGAGCTGGAGTTCCGTGACGAAGCGCTGGACGCGATTGCCAAGAAAGCGATGGCACGTAAAACCGGTGCGCGTGGCCTGCGTTCAATCGTTGAAGCTGCTCTGCTCGATACCATGTACGATCTTCCGTCAATGGAAGAGGTCGAAAAAGTGGTTATCGATGAGTCGGTCATTGCCGGCCAAAGCAAGCCGCTGCTGATTTACGGTACGCCGGAAGCGCAGCAGGCATCTGGCGAATAATTCACCAGGCCATACAAGCAGTTAATCAAAAAGGGGGGGATTTAATCCCCCCCTTTTTATTTTTCCGTAAACATGGCGTTGAATGTGTGGGAATCATCCCCATATACTGGATTACATGTTAATGGTTGCATGAAGCACAGTCCTGCAACCTGATTACCTGGCGGACACTAAACTAAGAGAGAGCTCTATGAATCCTGAGCGTTCTGAACGCATTGAAATCCCCGTATTGCCGTTGCGCGATGTGGTGGTTTATCCGCACATGGTCATACCCTTATTTGTAGGGCGGGAAAAATCTATCCGTTGCCTTGAAGCCGCCATGGATCATGATAAAAAAATCATGCTGGTTGCGCAGAAAGAAGCATCAACGGATGAGCCGGGTGTAAACGATCTTTTCACCGTCGGGACCGTGGCCTCTATTTTACAAATGCTGAAGCTGCCTGATGGTACCGTCAAGGTGCTGGTCGAGGGGCTGCAGCGTGCGCGTATTACCACGCTATCTGATGATGGCGAACACTTCGCAGCAAAAGCCGAATACCTGGACTCGCCTCAGCTTGACGAGCGTGAGCAGGAGGTGCTGGTTCGCACCGCGATCAGTCAGTTTGAAGGCTATATCAAGCTGAACAAAAAAATCCCACCAGAAGTGCTGACGTCGCTGAACAGCATCGACGATCCGGCACGTCTGGCTGACACCATCGCAGCGCACATGCCGCTGAAGCTGGCTGACAAACAGTCCGTGCTGGAGATGTCCGACGTTAACGAGCGTCTGGAATATCTGATGGCGATGATGGAGTCTGAAATCGATCTGCTGCAGGTTGAGAAACGCATTCGCAACCGCGTGAAAAAGCAGATGGAGAAATCTCAGCGCGAGTACTATCTGAACGAGCAGATGAAGGCCATTCAGAAAGAGCTCGGTGAGATGGATGACGCACCGGACGAAAACGAAGCGCTGAAGCGTAAGATCGACGCGGCGAAAATGCCGAAAGAGGCAAAAGAGAAGGCCGAAGCAGAACTGCAGAAGCTGAAAATGATGTCTCCGATGTCGGCCGAAGCGACCGTTGTACGCGGCTATATCGAGTGGATGGTTCAGGTTCCGTGGAACGCCCGCAGCAAGGTTAAAAAAGACCTGCGTCAGGCCCAGGAGATCCTGGATACCGACCACTACGGTCTTGAGCGCGTCAAAGATCGCATCCTTGAGTATCTCGCGGTTCAAAGCCGTGTTAACAAGCTCAAAGGCCCGATTTTGTGCCTGGTCGGGCCGCCGGGGGTGGGTAAAACCTCTCTGGGACAGTCCATTGCTAAAGCCACCGGACGTAAATACATCCGTATGGCGCTGGGCGGCGTGCGTGACGAAGCGGAAATCCGCGGTCACCGTCGGACCTACATTGGTTCAATGCCGGGCAAACTGATCCAGAAAATGGCGAAAGTGGGGGTTAAAAACCCGCTGTTCCTGCTGGATGAGATCGACAAAATGTCGTCCGACATGCGCGGCGATCCGGCTTCAGCCCTGCTTGAAGTGCTGGATCCTGAGCAGAACGTGGCGTTCAGCGATCACTACCTGGAAGTGGACTACGACCTCAGCGATGTGATGTTCGTAGCGACCTCCAACTCCATGAATATCCCGGCCCCGCTGCTGGATCGTATGGAAGTGATCCGTCTTTCTGGCTACACCGAAGACGAAAAACTGAACATTGCCCGCCGTCATTTGCTGTCGAAGCAGATTGAACGTAACGCACTGAAAGAAAGCGAATTGACCGTTGATGACAGCGCAATCATCGGCATTATTCGTTACTACACCCGTGAAGCGGGCGTGCGTAGCCTGGAGCGTGAAATCTCCAAGCTGTGTCGTAAGGCGGTGAAACAGCTGCTGCTCGACAAGACGTTGAAGCACATTGTAATTAATGGCGACAACCTGCATGAATACCTCGGTGTTCAGCGCTACGACTATGGCCGTGCGGACAGCGAAAACCGCGTAGGCCAGGTGACCGGTCTGGCGTGGACGGAAGTGGGCGGCGATCTGCTGACCATCGAAACCGCCTGCGTACCGGGTAAAGGCAAGCTGACCTATACCGGCTCGCTGGGTGAAGTGATGCAGGAGTCCATTCAGGCTGCGCTGACCGTGGTGCGCGCGCGTGCGGAAAAACTGGGTATTAATCCGGACTTTTACGAAAAACGCGACATTCACGTTCACGTGCCGGAAGGGGCAACGCCGAAGGATGGCCCAAGCGCGGGTATCGCGATGTGTAGCGCTCTGGTCTCCTGCCTGACCGGCAACCCGGTGCGTGCCGATGTGGCGATGACCGGTGAAATCACCCTGCGTGGCCAGGTCCTGCCGATTGGCGGTTTGAAAGAAAAACTGCTGGCAGCTCACCGTGGCGGCATTAAAACGGTCCTCATCCCGTATGAGAACAAGCGCGATCTGGAAGAGATTCCGGATAACGTTATCGCCGATCTGGATATCCATCCGGTGAAACGTATCGAGGAAGTTCTGACCCTTGCACTGCAGAACGAGCCTTACGGAATGCAGGTTGTGACCGCAAAATAGTGACCTCGCGCAAAGAGCGTCAATAAAAACAAGGCTGGTGAGCCATTTCGGGCTTGCCAGCCTTTTTTTGTATAGCTAATTTAGATTGCTGATTGGGCCAGCCATCAACAACGGGTGTTGTAAGGTCATGGCAGGCCTGATATAACTGCTGCGCGGTCGCGTTGTGAAGGATTCAGGCGCGATATAAATTATAAAGAGAGGAAGAGAAGAGTGAATAAATCTCAACTGATTGACAAAATTGCTGCGGGTGCTGATATCTCCAAAGCTGCGGCTGGACGTGCGTTAGATGCTTTGATTGCTTCTGTTACCGAATCTCTGCAGGCTGGGGACGACGTGGCGCTGGTAGGTTTTGGTACTTTTGCTGTTAAAGAGCGTGCTGCCCGTACTGGCCGCAACCCTCAGACCGGTAAAGAGATCACCATCGCTGCTGCTAAAGTTCCGGGCTTCCGCGCCGGCAAAGCGCTGAAAGACGCAGTAAACTGATCGCTTTCTTACTTCAGGGAAGTTGAAAAGTACAAGGGCGCATCATTTGATGTGCCTTTTTTGTTTGTCCAGGCCTGATTTATGTGAGTTTATGCGAGTTGTGGGCTGACAATCGCCCCGGTTTCTTGTCACAATACGTCTTTACGCGCTGCGGTCAGGATTTCCGCCAGCGTCAGGTCACCAGTCACCTACAGCGGAGTGTGGTTACACCATGATGGACAGCTTACGCACGGCTGCTAACAGTCTCGTGCTCAAGATTATTTTCGGTATCATTATCGTGTCGTTCATTTTGACCGGCGTGAGCGGATACCTGATTGGCGGTAGTGCAAACTACGCCGCAAAAGTGAACGACCAGGAAATCAGCCGTGGGCAGTTTGAGAATGCATTTGCCGGTGAACGTAACCGCATGCAGCAACAGCTGGGCGATCAGTTCTCTGAACTGGCGGCGAATGAAGGGTACATGAAAAACCTGCGTCAGCAGACGCTGAACCGTCTTATCGACGAAGCGCTGCTGGATCAGTACGCCCGTGACCTCGGTCTGAGCATCAGCGACGATCAGGTCAAGAAAGCCATTTTCTCCACCCCGGCTTTCCAGAATGACGGCAAATTTGATAACACCCGCTATAACGCGATCGTGAATCAGATGGGTATGACCCCGGATCAATACGCTCAGGCGCTGCGTAACCAGCTGACCACTCAGCAGCTGATCAACGCCGTCGTGGGCACCGACTTCATGCTCAAAGGCGAAGCGGATGAACTGGCGACGCTGGTTTCTCAGCAGCGCGTCGTACGTGAAGCCACTTTCGACGTGAACGCCCTGGCCGCTAAGCAGCAGGCGAGCGACGAAGAGGTGAAGAGCTACTACGAGCAGAACAAAAACAACTTTACCGCTCCGGAGCAGTTCCGCGTGAGCTACATCAAGCTGGATGCGGCTGCGATGCAGGAAAACGCCTCCGATGCGGAGATCAAGTCTTACTACGATCAGCATCAGGATCAGTTTACTCAGCCACAGCGTAACCGTTTCAGCGTGATTCAGACTAAAACTGAAGCCGACGCCAAAGCGGCGCTGGACGAGCTGAATAAAGGCACCGACTTCGCAACGGTCGCGAAAGAGAAATCCACCGATATCATCTCCGCCAAAAACGGCGGTGACATGGGCTGGCTGGAAGAGGGCACTACGCCGGACGAGCTGAAAAATGCCGGTCTGAAAGAGAAAGGTCAACTTTCTGGTGTGATCAAATCCTCCGTCGGCTTCCTGGTGGTGCGTCTCGATGACATCACCCCTGCGACTACTAAACCGCTGGCTGAGGTTCATGATGACATCGCGGCGAAAGTGAAGCAGGAGAAAGCGCTGGATGGCTTCTATGCGTTGCAGCAGAAAGTGAGCGACGCGGCCAGCAATGACAACGAATCGCTGGCGGGCGCTGAGCAGGCTGCGGGTGCGAAAGCAGTGACTACCGGCTGGTTTGGTCATGACAACCTGCCGGAAGAGCTGAACTTCAAACCGGTTGCGGATGCCATCTTCAATGGCGGTCTGGTTGGCGAAAACGGTACTCCGGGCAGCAACTCTGACATCATCACCGTTGACGGCGATCGCGCCTTCGTTCTGCGCGTGAGCGAGCACAAGCCGGAAGCGATCAAGCCCCTGGATGAGGTGAAAGACCAAATCACTGCGCTGGTGAAACATAACAAAGCCGTGCAACAGGCTAAGCTGGACGCTGAGAAGCTGCTGGCCGAGCTGAAAGCCGGTAAAGGTGACGAGGCGCTGAAAGAGGCTGGCCTGAGCTTTGGCGAGGCGAAGACGCTGAGTCGTACCGGTCAGGATCCGATCAGCCAGGCGGCATTCGGTCTGAGCCTGCCGGCGAAAGACAAGCCGAGCTTCGGTATCGCCAACGATATGCAGGGCAACGTGGTGGTACTGGCGCTGGACGAAGTGAAAGCGGGCACTATGCCGGAAGCGCAGAAGAAAGCGATGGTTCAGGGTATCACCCAGAACAACGCACAGATTGCCTTCGAAGCACTGATGAGCAACCTGCGTAAAGAAGCCAAAATCAAGCTGGGCGATATCATCACTCAGCAATAATTACGTTGCTGCTCGCAAATTTGAGCAACGTACTGCAACTCCAGAAGGCCGCTTTCGCGGCCTTTTCCATTTCTGCAATCTGCTGTTTGTCCCGGAAAAGCGGCCCGTTTATGGTGAGTGGGCTGTCAACAAACAAGGAGAAAACAGCATGAAACATGGAATCAAAGCCCTCTTTATTACGCTTGCCTTTATGTCTGCCGGGATGAGCCACTGCTCCCTTGCGGCGACACCTGCCGCCAAAACGCAGACCGCGCAAGGCCGGTCTGATGCGCCGACCCTCGCCACCTCACCCCAGCAGTCGAAAGCGGCGGAAGCGGAGAAGGGACGGATCAGCATCAACTCCGCCCCGGCGGAGGAGCTGGCGCGGGTGATGAACGGCGTGGGGCTGAAGAAAGCCCAGGCGATCGTCAGCTACCGTGAAGAGTATGGCCCCTTCAAAACGCTCGATGATCTGAAGCAGGTCCCCGGCATGGGTGGGGCGCTGGTGGAGCGTAATCTTCCATTCCTGACGCTGTAATAACTTGCACAGTGGCAAAAATTTGCCAGGATAAAGAGGTCATACCAGTTATGACCTCTGAATCTTATAAATAACAACTCTTAAGGCTATTGCGCTATGCAGACTCAAATCAAAGTACGCGGCTACCATCTGGATGTTTACCAACACGTTAATAACGCACGTTATCTTGAGTTTCTCGAGGAGGCGCGCTGGGACGGGCTGGAAAATAGCGACAGCTTTAAGTGGATGACCGAGCATCGTATCGCCTTTGTGGTGGCGAACATCAACATTAACTACCGCCGCCCCGCAGTCCTCAGCGATCTCCTCACCGTCACCAGCCAGCTGCAGCAGCTGAACGGCAAAAGTGGAGTGTTGAGTCAGGTAGTGACGCTTGAGCCAGAAGGGCAGGTGGTGGCTGATGCGCTGATTACCTTTGTCTGCATCGATCTGCAAACCCAGAAAGCGTTTCCGCTGGAAGGAGAGTTACGTGAGAAGCTGGAGCTGTTAATCAAATAGCCTCGCATTCTGATGCCGGGCGAAGCGGATCCTTCCCCCGGCAGACTGGCCACGATTAGTTAAGACCGGTTTTCTTTTTCAGCGCTGCCATTACCCCGGTTTTATCCGCCAGGTAGTGGTTCAGGCCATTGGCGCGCAGGTTACAGGCGGCGCACTGGCCGCAGCCATCGCCCTGAATGCCGTTGTAGCAGGTCAGCGTTTCGTTACGCACCAGATCCAGCTTGCCCCAGTAGTCGGCCAGCGCCCAGGTTTCGGCTTTATCGAGCCACATCAGCGGCGTTTCGAAGCGGATATCTTTGGCCATCCCCAGGTTCACAGCATGGTTGAGCGCTTTCACAAACTCGTCGCGGCAGTCCGGGTAGCCGGAGAAGTCGGTTTCGCACACGCCGGTAATGATCGCCTCGGCTTTGACCTGGTAAGCGTAGATTGCCGTCAGGGTCAGGAACAGGATATTACGTCCCGGCACGAAGGTATTCGGGATCCCTTCGGCATCCGGTTCGTAGTCCGGCACCGGAATGCTGTCGCGGGTGAGGCTGCTTACCGCCAGTTCGTTCAGCAGGGTGACATCCAGAACCTTATGCGCCCGTGCGCCGAGTTTCACCGCCAGTTTCTGCGCGACCTCAATCTCTTCGCTATGGCGCTGACCATAGTCAAAAGTCACACAGTGGACTTCATCATATTGCTGCAGAGCCTGAACCAGACAGGTGGTGGAGTCCTGGCCTCCACTGAACACGACAACGGCACGTTTCATTAATCTTCCCAACTTTGACGGTTAAAAACGTATGGTAACGTCTGCCCGTGGCGGCGACCAGCTTCTTCACGTTTTCGGTGCCGGCAGCCAGGCCTCGGTAAAATCAAACCAGCCGCGAGGATTCAGACGGATGCCGTTTACCCCCGGCGGGGCGCTGATTTGATACTGATAGTTAAACAGTGGCGTGAGGACGGCTCGCTCCATTAATTGCGAGAACACCTCTTTCAACGCCAGATGGCGCGCCGCAGCGTCGGGCTGAACCTGAACCGCATCCAGCGTCGCCATCAGGTGTGCGAGCTGCGGGGCGCTGAGCAGGTGTGGCCACAGCGCATCGCAGCGCAACCACTGCTCAAGGGTGTATTCTGGCGCTTCGCCAATCAGCCTGTCGCCCATTATGATATCGGCATCCGCAAGGGCGGTGCAGCCATCCCAGGTTTTCGCATCATGGAAAATCACCGTCAGCTGACAGCCTTCCTGCGCCAGGTAGCGTTTAAGCTGCTCCGCCATGGTGTGTAACTCCACCGGCAGATGATAGATCAGGGTGAGCGTCTCCGGCAGGGCGGTGGTGTGCGCCTGCGGCCACTGCGGGATTGTCCAGCCTGGCAGCAACTCCTGGGTCGGGGTGATGAGATTCTCGTCCAGCGGCAGCGTATGCAGCAGCGAGGTGTGATGAATGATGTCGATCAGCCTGCGAGCCTGCGCCTCGCTTAACTTACCGCTCTGTTTCAGCGTGAGATAGCAAAAACCGAGGCTGATGCTGTTACTGACCAGCCGCAGACTGGCAAGCTCCTCCGGTTCACCAATGGCGATCTGCACCGGATGGCGGCAGCTGGTGCCTAAATCCTGGTCAAAAAGCTGGGGGGTGATCCAGTATTCGATCGCTTTCAGCAGCGGATGTCCCAGATGGTACTGCTCATGGCTTTCCAGCCGGACCAGATCCGCATCGAAGATCGCCAGCCGGAACGGCCCGCTTCCCGTCAGGGGCTGTTCAGGGTGGGCAAGGCGGCTGCAGTAGCTCGCCAGACGGTGCGCCAGCCAGTAATCCGGCTGCTGTAACAGGAAGGTCAGGCACTGCGGGTGGGTCACCTCAATCTGCCTGACGCTGTTAAACAGTTTGCGCAGCGCGGGCAGAGTGAGCAGACGCATCAGCTGGCTCTGGAGCTGGGCTGTCTCGACTTTGTCCCCGTTATGCCAGTGTAGCGTGGAGCGAATGTAGAAGTGCCAGCGAAGCCCGTCGGCAGCGATCTCCCAGTGATGCGCCAGATCGCCGCCCGGCTCGCTGCTGGTGTCGTTGAAGCGCGTCAGACCGGAAAAGATCTGCCCCACCAGATGCTGCTCGGCACGCCCGGGCAAAAAGCCCGGATGGAGCGGATCGAGGGGCCGGTAATAGGGAATGCGCAGCGTGGGAGTATTGTTCTGCCACTGCCCACCGAGAAAAGGATGCAACAGGGCACGCAGCGCCTGGGGGGGCTAACTGAGCCAGCTCCAGGGCGTTGTGCTGCTGGCCGCTTTTTAGCGCCTGTTCCATCATCGTATTGCGCAGTGATTCCGGCGTGACGTGAAAGCGCAGCTCGCCGCGCTTGCCGCGCCCGGACTGCGCCTGCCAGCTTAGCCAGCCTGCCTCCTGGGCCTGACGCAAAAGCGTGCGCACATGGCGTTCGCTGCAAAAGCAGCGGCTGGCCAGTTCGGCGACGCTCACCTGCTGCGGAGCACCGGCTGAGGGCTGCCACAGCCGCTGGTACTGATTAAGTCGATTAAGCTGGCGCATATAAAAACCCGGAACAATAATTTCCATCTATTCAGTATTACTTCCGTATATATCACGCAATACTGATGCACAAGTTAACCTCCTCACAATTTCGGAGTTCCCATGGCGCGGCTGGCTGCATTTGATATGGACGGCACCTTGTTAATGCCGGACCACCGTTTAGGCGACAGGACGTTGAGCACGCTGAAGCGGCTGCATGAGCGCGATATTACGCTCACCTTCGCCACGGGACGGCATGTGCTGGAGATGCGTCATCTGATGGGCGCGCTCTCCCTCGATGCGTTTTTGATTACCGGCAACGGGACGCGCATTCACTCCCTGGAGGGCGAGGTGCTTTATCGTCAGGATTTGGCCCCGGACGTGGCGGAGCAGGTGCTGCATACCACCTGGGACACCCAGGCCAGCATTCACGTGTTTAACGACACCGGCTGGCTGACTGGAAAAGAGATCCCGGCGCTGCTGGAAGCGCACGTCTACAGCGGCTTCCAGTATCAACTCACCGATCTGCGCCGTATTCCGGCCCATGCGGTGACCAAAATCTGTTTTTGCGGCGATCACGACGATCTGTGCCGTCTGCGTATCCAGCTCAACGAGGCGCTGGGCACTCGCGCTCATTTGACCTTCTCGGCGATCGATTGTCTGGAGGTACTGCCGGTCGGGTGCAACAAAGGGTCCGCCCTGGCAGTGCTGAGCGATCATCTGGGCTTAACCTTGCAGGAGTGTATGGCGTTTGGCGACGCGATGAACGATCGCGAGATGCTGGGCAGCGTGGGCCGCGGCCTGATTATGGGCAATGCGATGCCACAACTGATCGCCGAGCTCTCGCATTTACCGGTTATCGGACACTGCCGCAACGAGGCCGTGTCCCATTTCTTAACCCATTGGCTGGATACACCCGATCTTCCTTATTCCCCCGAATAGTGAGGCCCTTCCAGCAAGCCAGACGACAGTCTGGCTTTTTTTATTTCACCAGCCGGGCAATCTCCGCCAGCCACGGCGTCACGTCGCCAATGTTAGTTTTCACCCACTCGGCGTTGTAGTAAGTATCCAGGTAGCGCTCGCCGCTATCGCACAGCAGGGTGACGATGGAGCCGGTTTGCCCCGCGTCGCGCATCCGCGCGGCCAGCTGCAGTGCACCCCACATATTGGTTCCGGTAGAGGCCCCGACCTTGCGGCCAAGCTGCGTTTCCAGCCAGTGGGCGGTAGCGACGCTGGCGGCATCCGGCACCCGGAGCATCTCGTCCACCACGTCAGGGATAAACGACGGCTCGACGCGCGGGCGGCCAATCCCTTCAATTTTGCTGCCCACCGGGCTGCGCAGGGCGGGATCGCGCTGCTGCCAGTAATCCAGGAACACCGAGTTTTGCGGATCCACCACCATCAGGCGGGTATCGTACCCCTGGCAGCGAATGTAGCGGCCAATCGTGGCCGAGGTGCCGCCGGTGCCGGCGCTCATCACGATATGGGCCGGCACCGGATGGGGCTCATTTTGCATCTGGCGGAAAATACTGTCGGCAATGTTGTTATTGCCGCGCCAGTCCGTTGCCCGCTCCGCGAAGGTAAACTGATCCATATAGTGACCGTTCAGCTCCCGGGCCAGCATCTCTGAAGCGGCATAAATTTCACAGGCGCTTTCCACAAAGTGGCAGCGGCCGCCGTAAAATTCGATCTGTTCGATTTTGCGTTTCGCCGTGCAGGAAGGCATCACGGCGATAAACGGCAGGCCGAGCAGGCGGGCGAAATAGGCCTCTGAGACGGCGGTTGAACCGGAAGAGGATTCAATAATCGTGGTGCCTTCATTGATCCAGCCGTTACACAGCCCGTACAGGAACAGCGAGCGCGCCAGACGGTGCTTCAGGCTGCCGGTCGGGTGGGTGCTTTCGTCTTTCAGATAGAGCTGAATACCGGCAAAACCCGGCAGGGTCAGGCGAATAAGGTGTGTATCCGCCGAACGTTGGTAATCGGCGTTAATTTCACTGATGGCGTTTTTAACCCAGGTGCTATTCATCGCGGTAATCCGTTTGTCATTTTGTGCCCAGCATAGCGAAAAGCACAGAAAAAATTGTTGCTATCTGGCCTTTAAAATAGAATGTAAGGAGAAAAATTTTCTCTGGAGGGTGGGTATGCTAGATAAAATTGACCGTAAGCTGCTGTCCTTACTGCAAAGCGACTGCACCCTCTCTTTGCAGGCGCTGGCGGATGCCGTTAATCTGACCACCACGCCCTGCTGGAAACGCCTCAAGCGACTCGAAGATGAAGGGATCCTGCTGGGACGCGTGGCGCTGCTCGATCCTGAAAAACTGGGGCTTGGACTGACCGCCTTTGTTCTGATAAAAACGCAGCACCACAGCAGCGACTGGTACTGCGGGTTCGTCAGCGTGGTATCGGAGATGCCGGAAGTGCTGGGCTTCTGGCGCATGGCGGGCGAATACGACTACCTGATGCGCGTTCAGGTGGCGGACATGAAACGCTATGATGATTTCTACAAACGGCTGGTCAACAGCGTGCCAGGTCTGTCGAATGTCACCTCCAGCTTCGCGATGGAACAGATAAAATACACCACCGCCTTACCCATTGAATAACTTCCCGGTGCTGCCGGAATACGATCCTCAGGAAAAGACCGCGTGCGATTATTTGCTCAGTTAAGCTGGTACTTTCGCCGGGAGTGGCAACGCTATCTCGGTGCAGTGGCCCTGCTTATTATCATTGCCGTTCTGCAGCTCATCCCGCCAAAAGTGGTGGGCTATGTCGTGGATGGCGTAACGGAACAGCATTACACCACCGCACGGGTGATGATGTGGATCGGCACGCTGGTGCTGACGGCGGTAGTGGTCTATCTGCTGCGCTATGTCTGGCGCGTGCTGCTGTTCGGGGCTTCTTACCAGCTGGCAGTCGAGCTGCGGGAAGATTTTTACCGCCAGCTCAGCCGCCAGCATCCGGAATTTTATCTCCGCCACCGCACCGGGGATCTGATCGCCCGCGCCACCAACGATGTGGATCGCGTGGTCTTTGCCGCCGGGGAAGGGGTATTAACTCTGGTCGACTCGCTGGTGATGGGTTGCGCGGTGCTGATTGTGATGTCGACCCAAATCAGCTGGCAGTTAACCCTGCTGGCGCTGCTGCCGATGCCTGTTATGGCGCTGGCCATTAAACGCTACGGCGACCAGCTGCACCAGCGCTTCAAGCTGGCGCAGGCGGCGTTCTCCTCGCTCAACGACCGGACTCAGGAGAGCCTGACCAGTATCCGGATGATCAAAGCCTTTGGTCTGGAAGATCGCCAGTCGGCGCTGTTTGCCGCCGATGCCGCCGATACCGGGGCTAAAAACCTGCGCGTCGCCCGGATCGACGCCCGCTTTGATCCCACTATCTATATCGCCATTGGCACCGCCAACCTGCTGGCCATCGGCGGTGGTAGCTGGATGGTGATTAACGGCTCGCTGACCCTCGGTCAGTTGACCAGCTTTGCCATGTATCTGGGGCTGATGATCTGGCCGATGTTGGCCCTGGCCTGGATGTTTAACATTGTCGAGCGTGGCAGCGCGGCCTACAGCCGGATCCGCGCCATGCTCGCCGAAGCGCCGGTGGTCAACGACGGCAGCGAGCGTGTGCCGGACGGGCGCGGCGAGCTGAAATTTTCGGTGCGGGCATTTGCCTATCCGCATACGGAAAAAACGACGCTCGAAAACGTCAATTTCACGCTGCAACCGGGGCAAATGCTGGGGATCTGCGGCCCGACCGGGGCGGGGAAAAGTACCGTGCTCTCCCTGATCCAGCGCCACTTTGATATAGACCAGGGCGAGATCCGTTTCCACGACATTCCGCTCACCCGGCTGCAACTCGACAGCTGGCGCAGCCGGCTGGCGGTGGTGAGCCAGACGCCGTTCCTCTTCTCCGATACGGTTGCCAATAATATTGCGCTGGGTTGTCCTGAAGCGACCCGGGAAGCGATCGAGCACGTCGCCCGCCTTGCCAGCGTGCATGAGGATATCCTGCGCCTGCCCCAGGGCTATGAAACCGAAGTGGGCGAGCGCGGCGTGATGCTCTCGGGTGGGCAGAAGCAGCGTATCTCTATTGCCCGCGCGCTGCTGCTCAATGCCGAGATCCTGATCCTCGACGATGCGCTTTCCGCCGTCGACGGCCGCACCGAACATCAGATCCTGCATAATCTGCGCCAGTGGGGGGAGGGGCGCACGGTGATCATCAGCGCCCATCGCCTGTCGGCCCTGACCGAGGCGAGCGAAATTCTCGTGATGCAGCACGGGCACGTTGCCCAGCGTGGACAGCATGAACAGCTGGCGGAGCAGCCAGGATGGTATCGCGATATGTATCGCTATCAACAACTGGAAGCGGCGCTGGATGACGTGCCGGACATGACCGAGGAGGCCACCGATGCGTAGTTTTTCCCAGCTGTGGCCCACCCTGAAACGCCTGCTGGCGTATGGCTCGCCGTGGCGCAAACCGCTGTCGCTGGCCGTAGTGTTGCTGTGGATTGCGGCGATTGCCGAAGTGACCGGCCCGCTGCTGATCAGCTATTTCATCGACAACATGGTGGCCAAAAACTATCTCCCGCTCGGTCTGGTGACCGGGCTGGCGGTGGCCTATGTCGGCCTGCAGCTGCTGGCGGCCGGGCTGCATTATGCTCAGTCGTTGCTGTTTAACCAGGCCGCCGTCGGGGTGGTACAGCAGTTACGTACCGACGTGATGGATGCCGCTCTTCGCCAGCCGCTGAGCGCGTTCGATACCCAGCCCGTCGGACAGATTATCTCCCGTGTCACCAACGATACCGAAGTGATCCGCGATCTCTATGTCACGGTGGTGGCCACGGTGCTGCGCAGCGCCGCCCTGGTCGGTGCCATGCTGGTGGCGATGTTCAGTCTGGAGTGGCGCATGGCGCTGGTGGCGATGGCGATTTTCCCGGCGGTGATGATTGTGATGATTATCTACCAGCGCTACAGCACGCCGATTGTCCGTCGCGTGCGGGCCTATCTGGCGGATATCAACGATGGCTTCAACGAAGTCATCAACGGCATGAGCGTCATCCAACAGTTCCGCCAGCAGGAGCGTTTTGGCGAGCGGATGGGCGAGGCCAGCCGCTCCCACTATATGGCCCGTATGCAGACGCTGCGGCTGGATGGTTTTCTCCTGCGGCCGCTGCTCAGCCTGTTCTCGGCGCTGGTGCTGTGCGGGCTGCTGATGCAGTTTGGTTTTGCCGCTGGCGGCACCATTGAGGTCGGGGTGCTGTATGCCTTTATCAGCTACCTGGGTCGTCTTAACGAGCCGCTGATCGAGCTGACCACTCAGCAGTCGATGCTGCAGCAGGCGGTGGTTGCCGGCGAGCGCGTCTTTGAGCTGATGGATCGCCCGCGTCAGGCCTACGGCGATGACAATCGCGACCTGCAAAGCGGCACCATTGAGTTTGATCAGGTCTCCTTTGCCTATCGCGAGGACCGGCTGGTCTTACAGGATATCGATCTGAAGGTGCCGTCCCGCAGTTTCGTCGCGCTGGTCGGCCATACCGGCAGCGGTAAAAGTACCCTCGCCAGCCTGCTGATGGGCTACTACCCGCTCACCGAAGGGGAAATTCGCCTCGACGGGCGTCCGCTTTCGACCCTGAGCCACGCCGTGCTGCGTAAAGGGGTGGCGATGGTGCAACAGGATCCGGTAGTGCTGGCCGACACCTTCTTCGCCAACGTTACGCTCGGGCGGCCGTTTAGCGAGGAGCAGGTGTGGGACGTGCTGGAGAAAGTGCAGCTGGCGGAGCTGGCGCGCGGCCTGCACGACGGTATTCATACCCGGCTGGGTGAGCAGGGGAATAACCTCTCGGTGGGGCAAAAACAGCTGTTGGCCCTGGCCCGGGTGCTGATTGATACGCCGCAGGTGCTGATCCTCGATGAAGCCACGGCCAGCATCGACTCCGGTACCGAGCAGGCGATCCAGCAGGCGCTGGCCGCAGTGCGTGAACATACCACCCTGGTGGTGATTGCCCACCGCCTGTCGACCATTGTCGAGGCGGATACCATTCTGGTGCTTCATCGCGGCCAGGCGGTTGAGCGCGGTACCCATAAGCAACTGCTTGAGGCGAAAGGGCGTTACTGGCAGATGTATCAGCTGCAGCTGGCCGGGGAAGAGCTGGCCGCCAGCACGCGTGAAGAGTCGCTCAGCGCCTGATGCACTAAAATTAAGCATCCTGCCAGCCGCTGAATCGGTTGGTGCAAAAATGAAACGCATCATGCACTGTCATGGTGCGTTTTTTTTCGTTCTCTCTCCGCCACGCCTCATCCTTCCTCTCTTTTCAATTCTGGCACACCGCTTGCAATACCAAATCAGTTCGCTAGCCATTTCCGAATTCTGACTGGAGAGATATATGAAGCTGGTTACCGTGGTCATCAAACCATTCAAGCTCGAAGACGTGCGTGAAGCACTCTCTTCAATGGGTATTCAGGGGCTGACCGTCACCGAGGTGAAAGGCTTTGGGCGACAGAAAGGTCATGCGGAGCTGTACCGTGGCGCTGAATACAGCGTCAACTTCCTGCCAAAAGTGAAGATTGACGTGGCGATCGCCGACGATCAGCTGGATGAAGTTATCGACGTAATTAGCAAAGCAGCCTACACCGGCAAAATTGGCGACGGCAAAATTTTCGTTGCTGAGCTGCAACGCGTCATTCGCATTCGTACAGGCGAAGCCGACGAAGCGGCACTGTAAAAAATCAGGCACACAGTGATAGGGATCGAGAAAATGAACACAACAACACTCAAAGCAGGTCTGGGGTCTCTGGCACTGCTGCCGGGGCTGGCAATGGCGGCACCGGCGGTGGCAGACAAAGCCGATAACGCCTTTATGATGATTTGCACCGCGCTGGTGCTGTTTATGACCATCCCGGGGATTGCGCTGTTTTACGGTGGCCTGATCCGCGGCAAAAACGTCCTCTCCATGCTCACTCAGGTGACGGTAACTTTCGCGCTGGTTTGCGTCCTGTGGGTAGTCTACGGCTACTCGCTGGCCTTCGGGGAAGGCAACGCCTTCTTCGGCAGCTTCAACTGGGCGATGCTGAAAAATATTGAGCTGACCGCGGTAATGGGCAGCTTCTATCAGTACATCCACGTGGCGTTCCAGGGTTCGTTCGCCTGTATCACCGTCGGGCTGATTGTTGGCGCGCTGGCGGAACGTATTCGCTTCTCCGCAGTGCTGATCTTCGTAGTGGTCTGGCTGACGCTCTCCTATGTGCCGGTGGCGCATATGGTCTGGGGCGGTGGTCTGCTGGCTTCCCATGGCGCGCTGGACTTCGCGGGCGGTACTGTGGTTCACATCAACGCCGCGGTGGCAGGCCTGGTGGGCGCATACCTGATTGGAAAACGCGTCGGTTTTGGCAAAGAAGCCTTCAAACCGCACAACCTGCCGATGGTCTTCACCGGCACCGCGATCCTCTACTTCGGCTGGTTTGGCTTTAACGCCGGTTCCGCCAGTGCAGCCAACGAAATCGCGGCGCTGGCCTTCGTGAACACCGTTATTGCGACCGCAGGTGCCATTCTCTCCTGGATCTTTGGCGAGTGGGCGGTACGCGGTAAACCTTCCCTGCTGGGTGCCTGTTCCGGTGCGATTGCGGGTCTGGTTGGCATCACCCCGGCCTGTGGTTTTGTCGGTGTCGGCGGCGCGCTGCTCGTCGGTATCGTGGCGGGTCTGGCCGGTCTGTGGGGTGTTACTGCGCTGAAACGCGTGCTGCGTGTGGACGATCCTTGTGACGTCTTTGGCGTGCATGGCGTGTGCGGCATCGTCGGCTGCATCATGACCGGCATCTTCGCCTCAACCTCGCTGGGCGGTGTCGGCTACGCAGAAGGCGTGAGCATGGGTCATCAGGTGCTGGTTCAGCTGGAAAGTATCGCCATCACGGTGGTCTGGTCGGGCGTAGTGGCCTTTATCGGCTACAAGCTGGCGGACATGACGGTGGGTCTGCGCGTACCGGAAGAGCAGGAGCGCGAAGGTCTGGACGTCAACAGCCACGGTGAGAATGCGTATAACGCCTGATTTGAAGGTATTGCCCGGTGGCGCTACGCTTACCGGGCCTACGGAAAGTGCTTTTGTAGGCCGGGTAAGGCGAAGCCGCCACCCGGCTTTTTCACATCATCCCCGGTTGCGCATCACCCCTTCCTGCACCGTAGAAGCCACCAGCACCCCATCCTGGGTATAAAACTCACCGCGAACAAACCCGCGCGCGCTCGACGCGGAGGTACTCTCCACGCTGTACAGCAGCCAGTCGTTCATATCAAACGGACGGTGGAACCACATCGAATGGTCGATAGTGGCAACCTGCATCCCTTTCTCAAGGAAGCCCACGCCGTGCGGCTGCAGGGCAACCGGCAGGAAGTTGAAATCGGACGCATAACCCAGCAGATACTGATGGACGCGGAAATCTTCCGGCACCGTGCCGTTGGCGCGGATCCAGACCTGACGCGCCGGCTCGGCGGTATGGCCCTTCATCGGGTTATGGAACTCTACCGGGCGGATCTCCAGCGGTTTGTCGCAAAGAAACTTCTCTTTTACCTGCGGAGGCAGCAGATGCGCCAGCGCGCGGGCAATGTCCGTTTCAGACTTTAACTCGTCCGGTGCCGGGGCAGGGGGCATCGTTTTTTGATGCTCATAGCCCGGCTCTGGCGCCTGGAATGAGGCGGTCATATAGAAGATCGGCTTGCCGTTCTGCACTGCCGCCACGCGACGGGCGCTGAAGCTGTTACCGTCACGCAGGACTTCCACGTCATAGACGATCGGTTTCTGGCTGTCGCCAGGGCGCAAAAAGTAGCTGTGAAAGGAGTGCACAAAGCGTTCTGCAGGTACTGTCTCTTTAGCTGCGTAGAGGGCTTGCCCCACAACCTGACCGCCGAATACCTGGCGTAAACCCAGATCTTCGCTTTGTCCCCGAAAGAGTCCTTCTTCAATTTTTTCCAGGTTTAATAATGTCAGCAGATTGCCTAGTGCCTGACTCATAGTCGTCCTCAATTAAAACGCCGTGGCGAAAGATAGGCAGAGTATAACGCAGAAATGGAAGTGGTCCGATGGGTGCAATAATCTGAATAACAGGGAGATTCCAGGCATAAATAATTGATGTGTGCCACACTTACTCTCGTTAACCTGGTATTAACCACTCATCTGGCGGTATCGATCCCGCTGGTGCATTGATGATAAGGAGAACTCAATGAAACTCGTGCACGCGTTAAGTGGTTTAGCGGTAGCGGTTGCTCTCTCTGCCTGTGCAGATAAAAGTGCAGACATCCAGACGCCAGCGCCAAACCCAAACACTGCTGCCGTGGCGGCGCAACCGACCATTCAGCAGCCAAATGTTTCCGGGACCATCTGGATCCGTCAGAAAGTGGCTTTGCCGCCGGATGCGGTATTAACCGTCACTCTGTCTGATGCCTCTCTGGCCGATTCACCGTCGAAAGTGCTGGCGCAGCAGGCGACCCGTACCGAAGGTAAACAGGCCCCGTTCAAGTTTGAACTGCCGTTTAACCCGGCGGACGTACAGCCTAACGCGCGTATCCTGCTAAGCGCCGCGATCACCATTAACGATCAGGTTGTGCTAATGACTGACATCGTGAAACCGGTGATTAACCAGGGCGGTACCAAAGCCGATCTGGTGCTGGTGCCCGTACAGCAGACCTCGTTGCCGTTGCAGCCTGGCGGCGGTGCACCCACTACCGTACCCTCGACCTCGCCCACTCAGGTGAGCCCGTCTACGGCCACCCCGGCACCGACCCAGCTTTAATGTCGCCAGCCCCTCTCGTCCGAGAGGGGCTGTTTAATACCGCCAGCGGTATTGCTGCAAATCGATCTGCCCACTGCCTGATACCTGTACCCCTTCACTGAGCAAGGCCTGACGTTGACGCTGTAAATCAGGGCCAGTTAAGGAGATCGCCCCGTGGCGGTTTACGACCCGATGCCAGGGCAGCGTGCTCCCTTCCGGCAGCCGTTTAAGTACGCCACCTACCTGTCGCGCAGCGCGCGGAGAACCGGCCAGCCGTGCCACCTCGCCATAGGTGGTGACACTACCTTCGGGAATCGAGGCCACTATCTGCCAGACCCGCTGGGGAAAAGAGTCGTGCTCGTCCATTTTTTGCTCCTGTGTAGCGAGCATGATAAAGAATATTCGACATACCAGGAAGAAAGCGCGCACTCTGTAAACGCTTTGCGCAATAAACCATCACCCGGACGCCGTTAACTTGCAATTGCTATCTGGTACAGTGATAATGCGCCAGCGCGTTGGTTAACAACGCTCTCAATGGGGGGCTCTGTTGGTTCTCCCGCAACGCTACTCTGTTCACCAGGTCAGGTCCGGAAGGAAGCAGCCAGGGCAGACGACGTGTGTGCCGGGATGTAGCTGGCAGGGCCCCCCACCCATTTCTGCCTTCCGCAAAATTCCTCGTCTCCATCCATCATTCAGCATTTTCATGCCGCAGGCTCGTTTACCCATGGCATTAGTCATCACATGATATATTTCTGAGCTGCCCTGTTTATTTCGTTAATTGTCATCATACTGAAATGTGGTTGTCATTATTTTGTCACAAATGGTGTGCAGGGTAAGTGTGACATTTTTATGATATATAAGCAGGCAATATATATCTGGATAATAATGATAACTTCGTGTATTAATTTAACAAATTGATGTCAAGGACGTAGCCACCATGACCACTGCCGTGCTGAATGTAAAAATTGACGAAGCGCTAAAAGAGAAGCTTCGTCATTACGCAGAAGTGAATAATGAGAATCTCAGCGTTACCACAGAGAAACTGCTGCAAATGGCCTTTGCTGTAGCAGACGAGGCGGGAGTAACGGAAGAGGATATCGACAATCAACATACGGAAGAAGAGAGCGTAGCACCTTTTACTCCTAAAGAAATCAAAGCATTAAGAAAAATTCTGAAGAAGAAAAAAATGAAACAGTATCAGCAATCAACCGCCAGCAGCTACTCGGAAGCTTGCACGCTTCTGCGCTCTGGCTATGTCAAACATGTCCGCCTGGGCTGGGATGTTGGCAGTGATGAGTTCTTTCGAATTGCGTCTGACTGGTGTGATACCGGCGCAAAAATAAAGAAAGAAGGCGATAGTTTTGTTATTTCCCTGAAAGGTTTCCCTATCCCTGCTCAGCACTGATTTCCTTCCTGCTGAAAATGTCTGACTGTAACCGTTACAGTCAGACATTTTTAAATCGTCCTTACTGCATCGTTATTTGTGCACCCGCTCACTTTTTCCCGGTAATAAAACTCGTCGTTGCAGCCGCTTCCATTGCGGACAGGTAATTATACAAGTGTGCGTTTTAATGATTGTCCGCTTGTATTCAGGGCCAACCACAGCGGCTTGATCCGCACCAGCGCACTTTCCAGCTCAGCAGGTTCCAGCGAAAAGGGCATCCGCAGATAGCGGTCAAAGGCTCCGGAAAGGCCAAAGCGCGTACCGGTGCCCAGATGAATACCTGCCGCTTCGGCGCGGGCAGCCAGTTGGGTGGCCAGCATATCCGGCAACTCCACCCAATAGGAGAGCCCGCCTTCCGGCATCTGGAAACGCCACTGCGGAAAATGTTCCCGCAGTAACGCCGCACAGCAATCGCGTCGCTCGCGTAGCATCTGCCGCCGCGCCGGTAAAAAGGTGTCGCCATTCTCAATCAACCACAGGGTGGCCAGCTGCTCCAGCAGCGGCGAGCCAAGATCGAGCGTATCGCGGGTTTGCGCCAGGGTCGCAATAGTGCGCGCCGGAGCGCGAACCCAGCCCAGACGCAGGCCTCCCCAAAAACTTTTTCCCGCCGAGCCGAGGGTAATGACATTGCCGTTCGGGCAGAAGGAGGCCAGCGGCGGCGGGGGAGGGGTATCGAACCAGAGATCGACCATGGTTTCATCCACCACCAGCGTGGTGCGGGCCCGGGCAGCAATGGCGGCGATGGACTCACGGCTGGCCGCGTCCATGCAGCGGCCGGTGGGATTGTGAAAGTCCGGCATCAGGTACGCCAGCCGCGGCGCGGTCTGGGCGAGGGTGGCGGCAAAGCCGTCGATATCCCAGCCGGTGTGCGGTAGCGATACGCCAACCGGCCGGCAGGAGGCGCCCTGGATAGCGGCGATAGCCAGCGGGTAGGTAGGGTGATCCACCACCACCCGATCGCCGGGGCCGGTGAACATCCGCAGCACCAGCGCCAGCCCGCTGACCGCACCGTTAACCACCATCACCTCTTCCGGTCGGGTAGGCAGTCCACGTGCGGTGTAGCGCGCGGCGATGGCCTCGCGCAGCGCCAGCAGTCCCAGCTGGTCGTAGCCGGTTTGCGTCAGATGCTGCGTAATGGCGGTCAGGGCGTGGGTATAGGCCTGATGGATCTCCGGCCCGGCACCCAGTGCTGCGGTGGAGAGATCCAACGCCGCGCTGGCGTTGGCGCGGGTCGGGGGCGTGCGGCTGTCGGGCAGGATCACCCGGGATCCGCTGCCATGGCGGCTTTCGAGGTAGCCTTCATCGCGCAGATGCGCAAGCGCGCTGCTGACGGTGGTACGACTCACCTCCAGGGTTAAGGCCAGCTCGCGTTCGCCCGGCAGGCGCGTATCCAGCGCCAGCCTGCCGTCGAGGATCAGCAGGCGGAGCGCATCGCCCAGCTGACGCCACAACGGGGTACGGGAGGTCTCCTGCTGCCAGTGGCCCAGCAGGCGAACTAATGACTGGCTTCCAAAACGACGCGATGACATATGCAGTCCACTTTTTCAAAACTGGACATTAATCATAGTGCCATTTCAGGTAATGATGAAAGCATAGCTAACCGGAGAAAGATCATGTTACGTCGATTACTTCAGCTTTACGTCGGATTAAGCCTGTATGGCCTGTCAACGGCGATGTTTGTACGAGCGGATCTGGGCGCCGATCCCTGGAATGTCTTCCACCTCGGGGTGGCAAAACTGCTGGCCATGGATATTGGCACCGTCATCATTCTGACCGGCGTGCTGGTGCTGCTGCTGTGGATCCCGCTGCGACTGCGTCCGGGGCTCGGCACCATCAGTAACGTGATTGCCATTGGCCTGGCTGCCGACGTCGCGCTGACGTTTATCCCGGCTATCGACTCCCTGATGGCGCGCAGCCTGTTGCTGGTCAGCGCGGTGATCGTCAATGCGCTGGCGACCGGCATGTATATCGGCGCCGGGTTTGGTGCCGGACCGCGCGACGGCCTGATGACCGGGATCAACGCCCGTACCGGCTGGTCGGTACGCAGCGTGCGCACGGCGATTGAGGTTTCAGTCCTGCTGCTTGGCTGGGTGCTGGGAGGCACATTTGGCGTGGGGACTGTGCTGTATGCCCTGAGCATTGGCCCGCTGATCCAGATCTGTCTGCCGTGGTTTCGTCAAAAGCCGCGCATCTTAGCCCCGCAGCCTGAGCGCGTTGTCTGATTTTGCGAAGCGCTCACATGCTTTACGCAGTGGGTTATGACAGAATACGCACATCAGTCATTGCAATGCGACGCGCATGAAAGCCATAACCCTTTACGATGTTGCCCGCCTGGCGGGCGTTTCCTATCAAACCGTCTCCCGGGTCATTAATGATGCGGCGCATGTCTCCGCCCGGACCCGGGAGAAAGTACTGCAGGCGATGGCCGAGCTGCACTATGTCCCTAACCGTGGCGCCCAGCAGCTGGCAGGAAAGCGCACCCGCACCCTGGGTCTGATCACCACCGATCTGGCCCTGCATGCTCCCTCGCAAATTGCTTCGGCGGTCAAGACCCGGGCAGGCGAGCGCGGGGCAAGCGTGTTGATCTCGATGGTCGAAAACCCGCAGCAGTGTCTGGCCGCCGTGCAGGAGCTGCTGGCCCAGCGCGTGGAGGGGTTGCTGGTCAACGTGCCGCTGGAGGACGAACTGGCAGAAAGCCTGCAGGCGCAGGCCGTTCCGGTGCCGGTACTCTTTCTCGATGTCTCACCCACCGCCCGGGTGCACAGCCTGGTGTTTGATGCCGAACAGGGGGCAACCCTTGGCGCGCAGCATCTGCTGACGCTGGGCCACCAGCGGATCGCCCTGCTCGGCGGGCCGCAAAGTTCCGTTTCTGCACGTGCCCGTCTGGCGGGCTGGCTCTCCACGCTGGCGGCAGCAGGCATAGAGCCCTGCGCCATTGCCCAGGGCGACTGGAGCGCCGCCTCGGGTTACGAGAAAGGCCATCAGCTGCTGGCCGGGGCCACGCTTCCGCAGGCGATCCTGGTGGCAAACGATCAGATGGCGCTCGGCGTGATGCGCGCCTGTGCTGAAAAGGGCATTACCGTGCCAGGCCAGCTCTCGATCGTGGGGTTTGACGACACCACTGACAGCGCCTGGTTTACTCCGCCGCTGACCACCGTTCGCCAGGCCTTTCGCGAGGCCGGGCTGCGCAGCGTGGAGTGGCTGCTGGCGCAGCAGGGGCACGCCGGGCAGGATCCCGCCCAAACTCGTCTTCCTGTTACCCTGATCGAGCGTCACTCCACCGCCCGGGAAGGGATCCCCCAGGGCAGTGACGATCTGGCCCAGCAGTTAAAATCCCTGGCCCTGCTGGCCGAACAGCTGGCGCGCCGCTAACGCTTTTGTGATCGCCATCGCTTCATGACGCTCTCCTGCTTTACCCTGTCACCCTGACAGGGCATTGTAGATAAAAATTGTGAGCGCTTCGCAAAGAGGTAACTATGTCCCATCCTGCTCCGCTGACACTCAGCACTTTGATAACTCGCCGTGACTGGGAAAACCCCGGTGTCACCCAATGGAATCGACTCCCTGCCCACGTGCCGCTCAACGGCTGGCGTGACGAGCAGACGGCGCGAGAGGAGGGGGACTCCTCTTCCGTTCGCTCGCTTAACGGCGACTGGCGGTTCAGTTTCTTTACTGCGCCAGAGCAGGTTCCCGACAGCTGGACGCAGAAGGATTGTGCGGATGCGGTGGTGATGCCGGTTCCCTCCAACTGGCAGATGCAGGGCTTTGACACCCCGATCTACACCAACGTGACCTATCCGATTGCGGTCAACCCACCGTTTGTACCGGCAGAGAATCCGACTGGTTGTTACTCGCTCACATTTGACATGGACGAAAGCTGGCTCGAGAGCGGGCAGACGCGGCTGGTGTTTGAGGGCGTCAACTCGGCGTTTTATCTGTGGTGCAACGGGCAGTGGGTCGGCTATTCCCAGGACAGCCGTCTGCCTGCGGAGTTTGACGTTTCCCCGTTCCTGCGCCCGGGCAGCAACCGCCTGGCGGTGATGGTGCTTCGCTGGTGCGACGGCAGCTACCTGGAAGATCAGGACATGTGGCGGATGAGCGGTATCTTCCGGGATGTGACCCTGCTGCATAAACCTGACACCCATATTGCCGATTACCATGTCGTCACCGAGCTGAACGCCGACTACGACCGCGCCCAACTGCAGCTGGCGCTGACCCTCGGCGGAGCCGACTACGCGGGCTGCGAGGTCAACGTCAATCTGTGGCGGGCAGGGGAGTGTATCGCCAGCGCTACCGGCACGCCGGGCTCGGCCATTGTCGACGAGCGCGGTCACTGGCAGGAGAGGGTGCATGTCTCCCTGAAGGTGGATCAACCGGCGCTGTGGAGCGCGGAAATCCCCGCCCTTTACCGTTTAACCCTCGTGCTGTGCGACGGGCAGGGCCAGGTGCTGGACGTTGAAGCCTGCGACGTCGGTTTCCGTCGGGTTGAAATCAGTAACGGGCTGCTGAAGCTCAACGGTAAGCCGCTGCTGATCCGCGGCGTGAACCGCCACGAGCATCATCCTGAGCGCGGGCAGGTGATGGACGAAGCCACCATGCGCCGCGACATTGAGCTGATGAAGCAGCACAACTTTAACGCCGTGCGCTGCTCGCACTATCCTAACCACCCGCTCTGGTATCGCCTGTGCGATCGTTACGGGCTGTATGTGGTGGATGAAGCCAACATCGAAACCCACGGCATGGTGCCGATGAGCCGTCTGGCCGACGATCCGCGCTGGCTGCCTGCCATGAGCGAGCGCGTTACCCGCATGGTGCAGCGCGATCGCAACCATCCGTCGATCATTATCTGGTCCCTGGGCAATGAGTCCGGTCACGGAGCCAATCACGACGCCCTTTATCGCTGGGTGAAGGCGACGGATCCCACCCGTCCGGTGCAGTATGAGGGCGGCGGGGCCAACACCGCGGCAACCGACATCGTCTGTCCGATGTATGCCCGCGTCGATCAGGATCAGCCCTTCCCGGCGGTACCGAAATGGTCCCTTAAAAAGTGGATAGGCATGCCGGATGAGACGCGTCCACTGATCCTCTGCGAGTATGCCCACGCGATGGGCAATAGCTTTGGCGGGTTCGCTAAATACTGGGATGCTTTCCGCAAACACCCTCGGCTGCAGGGCGGCTTCGTCTGGGACTGGGTGGACCAGGCGCTGACGAAGCATGACGAGCAGGGGAACCCCTTCTGGGCCTACGGTGGCGATTTTGGCGATAAACCTAACGACCGCCAGTTCTGTCTGAACGGGCTGGTGTTCCCGGATCGTACGCCGCATCCGGCCCTGTATGAGGCCCAGCGCGCCCAGCAATTCTTTACCTTTACGCTCATCAGCCACTCGCCGCTGGTGGTGGAGGTGCAAAGCGATTATCTCTTCCGCCAGACCGACAACGAGCAGCTGCGCTGGTCGGTGATGCGTGATGGCGAGGTGCTGGCCTCTGAAGTGGTGGCACTCAATATTCCTGCACAAGGTACGCAACGGCTGGCGATCGCGCTGCCGCAGTGGGCGACGGCACCGGGCGAGCTGTGGCTGAACGTTGAGGTATTCCAGCCCGCCGCCACGCCGTGGTCCGGAGAGAACCATCTCTGCGCCTGGGATCAATGGCCGCTTCCCGCTCCGTTATTCATCGCACCGCTGAAGGCTGCCGGGGTTACACCTCAGCTCACGCGTGAAGATGACGCGCTGGTGGTGACCCATCAGCAGCAGCGCTGGCAGTTTAACCGCGCCAGCGGCGATCTGACCCAGTGGTGGCGGGAGGGGGGAGGCGACGCTGCTTGCGCCGCTGACCGATAACTTTACCCGCGCCCCGTTGGACAATGATATCGGGGTCAGCGAAGCGACCCGCATCGATCCGAATGCCTGGGTGGAACGCTGGAAGGCCGCGGGGATGTACAGCCTGACGCCGCGCCTGCTGGAGTGCGACGGCGAGCAGCTGGAGCAGGCGGTGACCATCACTACACTGCATGCCTGGGAGCACGACAGCCAGGTTCTGTTCCTGAGCCGTAAATGCTGGCGCATCGACAGCCAGGGCGTACTGCACGGCGATGTTGAGGTGCAGGTGGCAAGCGACATGCCGGAGCCGGCGCGTATCGGGCTGAGCTGTCAGCTGGCGCAGGCACCGCAAACCGTGCGCTGGAGCGGCCTTGGGCCATATGAGAACTACCCGGATCGCAAGCTTGCCGCCCGCCAGGGGCGCTGGGAGTTGCCGCTGGCGGCACTGCATACCCCTTACATTTTCCCGACCGAAAACGGCCTGCGCTGTGATACCCGGCAGCTGAAACTGGGGCAGCATCAGCTGGACGGCGATTTCCACTTCGGCGTTAGTCGCTATAGCCAGACGCAGCTGCGCGAGACCTCTCATCACCATCTGTTACGGGAAGAGCCCGGCTGCTGGCTGAATCTGGATGCATTCCATATGGGCGTCGGCGGCGACGACTCCTGGAGCCCCAGCGTGTCGCCGGAGTTTATCCTGCAGGCGAAAAAGGTGCGTTACGCCTTTAGCTGGCAACAGAACTAAACTTAATCGCTGATGCGGTCGCGCCATGTGGCCGCACATTCACTTCGGAGGTTTATCTGATGAAGTATGTCGATGGTTTTGTGGTTGCCGTTCCCGCGAAAAATAAGGAGGCTTATCGCGAGCTGGCCGCGAAGGCCGCGCCGCTGTTTAAAGAGTTTGGCGCGCTTCGTATCGTGGAGTGTTGGGCAGATGACGTGCCCGACGGAAAATTAACGGACTTTCGCCTGGCGGTGAAGGCGGAAGAGAACGAAGAAGTGGTCTTCAGCTGGATCGAATACCCTTCCAGAGAGGTTCGCGATGAAGCGAACCGCAAGATGATGAGCGATCCCAGAATGAAAGAATTTGGCGAATCGATGCTGTTCGACGGTAAACGGATGATTTATGGCGGCTTCTCACCGCTGCTGGACGAATAATACTGATGCCCGGCGGTGCTTCCTGCCGGGCGTTACTGGTGTGCTTCCGGGTCGAGATTGTGCTCAGCCCACCGAATAAAGGCCTCTTTTGGCAGCGCTTTACTGTAAAACCAGCCCTGACCGTACTGCACGCCGTGGCGGCGCAGCCAGGTCAGCTGGCCTTCGGTTTCAATCCCTTCCGCCACCATATCCAGATCGAGCGATCGGGCCATCTCAATGATATGCGGCGTCACGTTTTTGTACTCCAGCGCGTCCACGAATGACTTATCGATTTTCAGGGTATCAACGTCCAGATCCTGCAGGTAGCTGAGGCTGGAGTAGCCGGTGCCAAAATCATCAATATAGACCGAGTGCCCTGAGCGCCGGAACCCGGCAATGGCGGGAGCGCTGACGGTGGGATCGGCAAATCCCCGCTCGGTAAGCTCCAGCGCAATCTGCGACGGCGGGATCTGCCATTGATTGAGAAGACGGCTCAGCAGCGGTGGCACCGTACCTGAGATCAAATCCGCGGGGGCAAGGTTAATCGAAACATGCTGATCCGGGTGCTGGCGCAGCCATTCGCCCATCTCCTCGAACACTTTTTCGATGATAAGCGTGGTTAGCTGATTCATCAGGCCAGTCTGCTCCGCCAGGGAGACGAAAATATCGGGGGGAGAGATAGCTGCCGTCCTGCTGCGGCCAGCGGGCAAGCGCTTCCGCCCCGGTCAGCCTGCCGCTGTTTAGCGCGACAATCGGCTGGAAATGAACCTGGAACTCCCGGGCGTTGATGGCATCCAGCAGGCGATGCCGGGGCGATTGCAGGCGGCGTAACACGCGCAAAACAAACCAGGCCGTCAATAAACTGATCAGCATGCCAAACGGCAGCCAGAAATAAAGCTGATGATGCCAGCTCTCTTTTAACGGCTTCAGGGACGCCCAGGCCACAATGGCAAACCCCAGGTCGGGCACGTTGTGGACATCGTACATCGCCCCGTTATGTTGAAAATGCGAGTTGCCATCCCGCTGCATTTGATTGAACACCTGCATATCCAGGCTGTTACTGCTGGCGAACACGATATTACGCCGGATACCGACCAGGGCAACGTCGATTGGCCAGGAGCCAAAAGGGATCACGTCGATCAGCGAGGCCGGGTCGATCATCACGATGTAATGGCCTGTGCCGATGGCGGCCATATAGCGCTTCAGGTTGAGATCGTTGTGTGAGGTAACCCAGGCCCGATAGCCATCGGGAGTGATCCGCAATGCCGGGGGAAAGGGGGCGGCCTGGCTCTCTTGTTCCAGCGAAGAGCAGCGCGGTTTGAGATCGTCAACGTAGATCACTTCCTGGATATAGCGCCAGGAGAAAGAGGCGCGGCGCATCACCAGCGCATGTTCGCGACTGCACGGGATCCCTTTGAAAGCCTTCATTTCGTTGAGCGCGGATTTGGCCTGAGTAATCACTTTGTCAGTACGAATCTGGACGCGCGAAGAGTAGTCGCTCAGATCGTCAACAAACTTATCTTCCGCATTACGGTGCGCCAGCCAGACGCTCAGGCAGACAGGCACAAGCACTGCAATAATGAGTACGCAGGTCACCACACTCACCAGGTGTCGGGTTGTCATGCTCCTGTTTCCTTTTTAAAACGCCGGGCGTGGGGCGCGCAAGTCGATGACATTAAAACGGAAAGCCACGTTGAAGTGTAGAACTATTTTAGGTGAGTTTACGAGCCGCTTATCCGTCGTGGGTTGTTTTTCCATTGTCACTCGGATATGCTAATTGTTATGTTATAACAATTCATTCGAGTAAGGGTAAATATGCAGGTTCTCAATTCATTGCGCAGTGCAAAACAACGTCATGCAGATTGCCAGATCGTCAAACGTAAGGGTCGGCTGTATGTGATTTGCAAATCCAACCCGCGCTTCAAGGCGGTGCAGGGGCGTAAGAAAAAACGTTAGGTCAGAACAGAAGGCTTGCCGCTAACAGTGAGACTGTCGGCGGCAGGTCTGCGCGGGCGTCAGGCGGCCACGCGGGAAAGGGTAAAGACGTCGTAGAAAGAGAGTTCGCCTTTGGTGGCGATCATTTTTTGCAGCTTCTCTTTTTGCTGCGACTCAACCTGCGGGGAGTGCAGAATACTGTCGATCAGCTGGTCCGGCACATAACGGGTGTTGTACCACTCGCCGTTGTAACAGACGCGAAAATCGAGCACATCAATATCTTCGTAGCGGTAGCGCGGATTAACGTCAAAGAAGAAGAAGGCGTTAAAGACGACAAACAATACCACCAGGAGCCAGACGGAACCGATCAGCGTGTCCGACTGCAGCATTACCACCAGCGTTGCCAGCCAGGCGGCATACATGGCGACAAACAGCCCCGGATGTTTGCGAATAAAGCTGATGCTAAAGCGCGGTTTGTTGTCACGCTTCTCGCGTACATTGAGGTCATCAATGGTCTCGGTAAGCAGGCGTTGTATCTCGGTCATCTTCTGCCCTTTCTCAAATCATCTTAAAACGGGGGATCCGTGTATTTTAAGTGACCACAATGTTTGTGGAAAGTAACAGTTACGCTAAGAAAAAACATAACAGTTGCCAGGAAAGGGCGGGTCAGATGATGGGGTGAATCTGTTCAGTGGATGTCACCCAATCAGCGTACAAATTTCCATACCGCGGTAGGAATTTTATCGTACAGCTTATTCATGGTGAGTTCAGCCAGGCGATGATCCGCTGCGGAATAGAATACCGCTAACTCATTATCAGAAAGCTCGTATTTATTTTTCTCAATCACACGTTCAAGGGTGTCAATTGACTGACAACGTCGCAAACGCATCAAATAATCAGTCTTGGTTAATGGTTTATCAGACATAAATTCACCTAATTGTTTGTAATAATTTTAACCGGAGTAGCTAACGGGTTAGCCCTGCTTGCATTGACAAAACAACGAAAAAGCCGATTGCCCGATTTACGCCATTTTTGCAAATCCTGCGCGTTAATGCCGTAGCTGCTGAATAACATAAAAGTGTCATCCAGGTATTCGTCAATTTGCTCAATCAACTTATTATCTTCGTTATACTTAATTTTATAATTAAGGGCGAAGGTTGCTATATGCTCAATCAACTCGTTTAGCTGCAAATTTATGGCAGACGTAGGGTCATTGACCCAGCCATGGTTGCTTTCATCGAGATTGGAAAGGCAGTCATGGTACAGGGATTCACAAAGGAATTTCAACTGTGCAATATCTTGCCTTTTGGGCGAGTATTCGTCCATAGCGTATCCCCTTTTTGAGTGATTTTTTACTCACCGAACATCGTTGTCGGGAAGGGTACAACTGACTTAGCGTCAACGGCTACTGTTATGCCTCTTGCCTTTAACTATAATCTACTCTGATCAGGATTTCACCGCGCTATTACGAAAAATTACAATTACGCAGCAGTTTAAAGAGTCTCACGGATACTATGTTATATATTGTTTAATCCTGATGGCGATCCTGTCTTATCACCAGACGCGGTTTTTTAGTCGTTTCTATAATCGCAACCAGGCGCGATCATATACAAAAAAACACCAGGAATACTCTTAATAACTAAGAAGCAACGCAAGAATTTGAGAATTTGTGTAAGAGGATTGGGTTAAATATGATAAGTCGTTTAAAGGTGACATAAAATATATAAACCGCCAATAAGCTTATTTTATGATTTTCAATTGCCAAAAAAAAGGCCGCAAATGCGGCCTTTTTAGCTGTTAACAGCAGGATCCTGGTGTCTTAAACCGGATGTTTGTGTTCGACATCTTCGTTTTTACGGCTGAAACGACGACGTACCACCACAAAGAAGACCGGAACGAAGAAGATCGCCAGGATGGTCGCGGTCACCATGCCGCCCATTACGCCAGTACCTACGGCGTTCTGCGAACCGGAGCCTGCACCCGAGCTGATGACCAGCGGCATAACCCCGAGGATAAATGCCAGGGAGGTCATCAGAATTGGACGCAGACGCATACGAACCGCTTCCAGAGTAGCTTCGATAAGCCCTTTGCCCTCTTTATCCATCAGATCTTTGGCGAATTCCACGATAAGTATCGCGTTCTTCGCCGACAAGCCAATGGTTGTCAGCAGGCCTACCTGGAAGTACACGTCATTACCCAGACCACGGAACGTGGCCGCCAACAGGGCGCCAATGACCCCCAGTGGTACAACCAGCATAACGGAGAACGGAATCGACCAGCTCTCATACAGCGCCGCCAGACAGAGGAATACCACGATCAGGGAGATGGCATACAGGGCAGGGGCCTGGTTGCCGGACAGACGTTCCTGATAGGACATCCCCGTCCAGTCGTAGCCGATACCCGCCGGCAGTTTCTGTGCCAGCTGTTCCATCAGGTCCATGGCTTCACCGGTACTTCTGCCCGGTGCCGCCTGACCCAGGATCTCCATCGATGGCAGACCGTTGTAACGCTCCAGACGCGGCGAGCCGTATTCCCAGCGTGAGGTGGAGAAGGCGGCGAATGGCACCATCTGCCCGTTGCTGCCGCGAACGTACCAGTTATTGATATCGCCCGGCAACATACGGTACTGCGCCTCAGACATCACGTACACCTTCTTCACACGACCGCGGTCGATGAAGTCGTTGACGTAGCTACCGCCCCAGGCTGCGCCCAGCGTGGTATTGATGTCACTGATAGAGACGCCCAGCGCCTGGGCTTTTTCCTGATCGATATCCACTTTGAACTGCGGCGTATCTTCCAGGCCGTTAGGACGCACGCCCACCAGCAGCTCAGGATGTTTTGCCACTTCGCCAAACAACTGGTTACGCGCCTGAGTCAGTTTTTCATGGCCCAGACCGCCCTGGTCGATAAGCTGGAAGTCAAAGCCGGTCGCCGTACCCAGCTCAACGATCGCTGGCAGGTTAAAGGCAAAGACCATCGCATCTTTGATCTGCGAGAAAGTGCCCATCGCACGGCCAGTAATGGCTTCAACCTTGTTCTCTTCGCCCGGACGCTCGGCCCAGTCTTTCAGAGAAACGAAGGCAATACCGGTGTTCTGGCCACGACCAGCAAAGCCGAAGCCGTTAACCGCAAACACCGATTCAACGTTGGCTTTCTCTTTGGTGAGGTAGTAATCCGTCACCTCATCCAGCACTTTCTGGGTACGTTCCTGGGATGCACCTGCTGGCAGCTGGGCCATGGTCAGGAATACGCCCTGGTCTTCGTCCGGCAGGAAGGAGGTTGGCAGACGAACGAACAGGTATGCCATGCCGACCACGATGATGATATAGAGCAGCAGATAACGACCGGTGCTGCGCAGGATGTTGCCCACGCTGTCGGTGTAGTGGTGCGTGCTCTTATCGAACATGCGGTTAAACCAGCCGAAGAAGCCTTTTTTTGTTTTCGCCGTGATCGCCTTTTGCCACCGGTTTCAACATGGTGGCGCACAGTGCCGGGGTCAGGATCAACGCAACCAGTACCGACAGGGCCATTGCCGAAACGATAGTGATTGAGAACTGACGATAGATCGCACCGGTAGAGCCACCGAAGAAGGCCATCGGGATAAATACCGCCGACAGCACCATGGCGATACCGACCAGCGCGCCCTGGATCTGACCCATCGATTTACGGGTCGCTTCCTTCGGCGGTAGCCCTTCTTCGGACATCACACGCTCGACGTTTTCCACCACCACGATGGCGTCATCCACGAGCAGGCCTATCGCCAGCACCATCCCGAACATCGTCAGGGTGTTTATCGAGAAGCCGAAGGCCGAGAGGATCGCGAAGGTCCCCAACAGAACGACCGGCACGGCGATGGTTGGAATCAGCGTCGCGCGGAAGTTTTGCAGGAACAGATACATCACCAGGAAGACCAGGATGATCGCTTCCACCAGCGTTTTGATTACCTCGTGAATAGAGATTTTCACAAACGGCGTGGTGTCATACGGGTAAACGATTTTCAGGCCTGACGGGAAGAAAGGTTCCATTTTCTTCAGTTCGGCACGGATCGCTTCAGCGGTATCCAGGGCGTTAGCACCGGTTGCCAGTTTAATCCCCAGACCGGAAGCCGGCTGGCCGTTAAACTTGGCGATGACGTCGTAGTTCTCACCGCCCAGCTCTACCTTCGCCACGTCACGCAGGCGAACCTGAGAACCGTCCGGATTCACTTTCAGCAGGATTTTGCTGAACTCATCTGCCGAGGTCAGACGGGTCTGCGCGATGATCGAGGCGTTTAGCTGCTGGCCTTTGACCGGCGGCGTACCGCCTAACTGACCGGCCGCCACCTGGGCGTTCTGCGCTTTGATCGCGGTAATCACGTCTACTGGCGTCAGCTGGAAGTTGTTCAGCTTGTTCGGATCCATCCAGATACGCATCGCGTACTGGGAACCGAACAGCTGCACGTCACCCACGCCTGAAGTACGGCTGATGGCGTCCTTCATGTTGGCGCCCACGTAGTCGGAAATATCCTCCTGCGTCATGGTGCCGTTGGTGTTGATAACGCCGACAACCATCAGGAAGCTGCTGGAGGATTTCTCCACGCTTACACCCTGCTGTTGAACTTCCTGCGGCAGTAACGGCATAGCCAGCTGCAGTTTGTTCTGCACCTGAACCTGCGCGATGTCCGCATCCGTACCGGATTCGAAGGTCAGCGTGATCTGCACCGTACCGGTGGAGTCACTGTTGGAGGACATGTACATCAGGTTATCGATACCGTTCATGTTCTGTTCGATAACCTGAGTCACGGTGTCCTGCACCGTTTTGGCATCAGCCCCTGGGTAGGTTGCGGCGATTGAAATTGCTGGTGGCGCAATGGTTGGATATTGCGCGACTGGCAGCTTCAGGATCGCAAGTCCCCCGGCTAGCATGATGATGATGGCGATCACCCACGCAAAAATGGGGCGATCGATAAAGAAATTAGGCATGTCTTAACGGCTCCTGTTTAAGTTAAGACTTAGGTTGTTCTGACTGGCCGCCTGCGGAGGCTTGTTGTTGATTGTCAGACGTGACCTCTTGCGCTTTAACCTGGGCGCCCGGGCGAACTTTTTGTAAACCGGTAATAATGACGCGATCGCCATCTTTCAGACCGTCGGTGACCAGCCATTTGTCACCAATCGCCTGGGTGGCGGTGATCTGACGGACTTCGACTTTGTCTTCAGCGCCAATGACCATTGCACTGGCATCGCCGCGCGGCGTACGGGTCACACCCTGCTGTGGAACCAGCAATGCGGTTGGGTTAGTCCCTTCTTCCAGGCTTGCACGAACGAACATACCCGGTAACAGCGTATGGTTCGGGTTCGGGAAGATGGCGCGCAGGGTGATAGAACCGGTGGTCTGATCGACCGTTACGTCAGAAAACTCGAGGCTGCCGGCCTGAGGGAACTTGATGCCGTCGCTGGTAACCAGCTCCACTTTCGCTTTGCCGTTTTCCTGCTTCAGGGTGCCGTTTTCGAGCTCCTGTTTCAGACGCAGGAAATCATTGCTCGACTGGGTGACATCGACATAGATCGGGTCAAGCTGCTGCACGGTAGCCAGCGCGTTGGTCTGGCCGCTCTGCACCAGGGCACCTTCGGTCACGGACGATTTGCCAATGCGACCGCTGATAGGCGAGGTCACTTTGGTATAGGCCAGGTTAATACGTGCGGTTTCAACGGCGGCTTTCGCAGCGGTAACGGCAGCGTTAGCCTGCTGGGCATCGGCCTGGGCACTATCGTATTCCTGTTGGCTGATGTACTGAGTACCCAACAGTTTCTGATAACGGCTGACGGTCAGCTGGGCAATTTTCGCCGCAGCCTGGGCTTTAGCCAGATCGCCTTTTGCACTTTCGTAATTAGCCTGATAGGTAGCGGGATCAATCTGATACAGAGAATCACCTGCTTTAACATCACCACCTTCCGTAAAATTACGTTTCAGGATGATGCCACTCACCTGTGGACGCACTTCAGCAATGCGGTAAGCGCTGGTTCGGCCGGGTAATTCTGTTGTTATCTGGAGAGGTTCGGATTTGAGCGTCACGACGCCAACTTCTGGCACCTGCTGAGCCCCTTGTTGAGCCTGTTTTTCGTCACATCCTGTAAGCGCTAAGCTGCCTGAGAGCATCAGAACGATCGCCAGAGGCGTTAACCCTCTGTTTTTGTTCATATGTAAACCTCGAGTTTCCGATTTCAAATTGATCAATGGATCACGCGTCCACAAACCCATTGCTGCGTTTATATTATCGTCGTGCTATGGTACATACATTCATAAATGTATGTAAATCTGACTCCTGTAAATTCACCAAGGTATGGCACGAAAAACCAAACAACAAGCACTTGCGACACGCCAGCACATCCTTGATGTTGCTTTGCGCTTGTTCTCGCAACAGGGGGGTTTCTTCCACTTCGCTGGCACAGATTGCTCAGGCGGCGGGGGTAACCCGGGGAGCGATTTACTGGCATTTCAAAAATAAGTCAGATTTATTTGGTGAAATTTGGGAGCTGTCAGAATCCAGTATTGGGGATCTCGAGACTGAGTATCGGGCAAAATTCCCCGACGATCCACTCTCAGTTTTAAGAGAGATTCTGGTCTATATCCTTGAGGCGACTGTTATTGAGGAGCGTCGCCGCCTGATGATGGAGATCATTTTCCACAAATGCGAGTTTGTCGGGGAAATGGCCGTTGTGCAACAGGCACAGCGCAGTTTATGCCTCGAAAGTTACGATCGTATTGAACAGACCCTGACGCACTGTATTAAAGCCAAAATGCTGCCCGCTAATTTGCTGACCCGTCGCGCCGCTATTCTGATGCGCAGCTATATTTCCGGCATTATGGAAAACTGGCTTTTCGCCCCCCAGTCTTTTGATCTGCAACGGGAAGCCCGTGATTATGTGGCTATCCTGCTGGAGATGTATCAGCTCTGCCCGACGCTGCGCGCGCAGCCGGAGTCGCTCCCTGCCTGACGGCCAGGAATTGTCCAGGAGCCGACAGTTGACGCTATTTTGCACCCGACTGCCGTGATATTCTTCACGCCGGTCTTTTTTCGTCATTCATCACACGAATTACACATAACTATGTTGCACTACACACGCAAACAGCATCCTCTTCTGGCTTTTATTCTGGTTTTCTTTCTCGCATTGACGGCTTCATCGGCTGCGTTGGCGCGTGCCGATAATACCAGTGACACGCCAACGCGGGCAGATATCCAGAGCCAGCTCGATGCCCTGAGTAAACAGAAAGAGCTTACTCCGCAGGACAAGCTGGTCCAGCAGGATCTGACGGAAACCCTGGAGACCGTCGACAAGCTCGAACGGGTCAAAGCGGAAACCACGCAGCTTCGCCAGAAGGTGGCTCAGGCGCCGGAAGCGATGCGCAAGGCGACCGAGAGCCTCAACGCGCTGGGCGATGTCGATAACGATGCAGAGACCCGCAAAACGCTGGCGACCTTGTCGTTGCGTCAGCTGGAACTGCGCGTGGCGCAGCTGCTCGATGATTTACAAACCGCGCAAAGCGATCTCGCCACCTACAACAGCCAGCTGGTTTCACTGCAAACCCAGCCGGAGCGGGTGCAGAATGCGATGTACACCGCGTCTCAGCAGCTGCAGCAGATCCGCAATCGCCTGAACGGCACCTCTGCGGGCGAGGCGGCATTACGCCCCACCCAGCAAACGCTACTGCTGGCACAGCAGCAGCTGCTGAATGCGCAGATCGAACAGCAGCGTAAGAGCCTGGAAGGCAACACCGTGCTGCAGGATACCCTGCAAAAACAGCGCGACTACGTCACCGCCAACATCAACCGTCTGGAGCATCAGCTGCAGCTGTTGCAGGAGGCGGTCAACAGCAAGCGACTGACCCTGACGGAGAAGACCGCGCAGGAGGCCGTCAACCCGGACGAAACTGCCCGTATCCAGGAAAACCCGCTGGTGAAGCAGGAGCTGGATGCCAACCATCAGCTCAGCCAGCGTTTGATTACCGCCACCGAAAACGGCAACTCGCTGGTTCAGCAGAACATTAAAGTCAAAAACTGGCTGGATCGTGCCCTGCAGTCAGAACGCAACATCAAAGAGCAGATCGCCGTCCTGAAAGGCAGCCTGCTGCTGTCGCGTATTCTGTATCAGCAACAGCAGACCTTACCCTCCGCCGACGAACTGGAAGACATGACCAACCGCATTGCGGATCTGCGTCTGGAGCAGTTTGAGGTCAACCAGCAGCGCGACGCCCTGTTCCAGAGCGATGCCTTTGTTGCCAAAGTGGAAGAGGGCCACAGCAGCGACGTCAATGATGAAGTCCACGATGCGCTGTTGCAGGTGGTGGATATGCGCCGCGAGCTGCTCGACCAGCTGAATAAACAGCTGGGCAACCAGCTGATGATGGCCATTAACCTGCAGATTAACCAGCAGCAGCTGGTGAGCGTTTCCAAAAGCCTGCAGGAGATCCTCACCCAGCAAATTTTCTGGGTAAACAGCAACAAACCGATGGACTGGGACTGGATCAAATCCTTCCCGGGCATGCTGAAAGACCAGATTAAAGGGATGAAAATCACCGTTAACTGGGAAAAAGCCGGTCCGGCGGTGGCCTTTGCCTTCCTGGCGGGTTTGCCGCTGTTGCTGATTGCCGGGTTAATCCGCTGGCGTCTCGGCTGGCTGAAAAAGTACCAGGCGAAGCTGGCGAATGAAGTGGGGCAGCTGCGTAATGACAGCCAGCTTCATACCCCGAAAGCGATTCTTATCGATCTGATCCGCGCCCTGCCGGTCTGCCTGTTAATTCTGGCTGCGGGGCTGATCCTGCTCACCATGCAGCTCAACGTCAGCGATCTGCTGTGGGCCTTCAGTAAAAAGCTGGCGCTGTTCTGGCTGGTGTTTGGCCTGTGCTGGAAAGTGCTGGAGAAAGACGGCGTGGCGGTGAGCCACTTCAATATGCCTGCCCAGCTGACCAGCCACTGGCGACGCCAGATTGTGCGCATCAGCCTCGCGCTGCTGCCGCTGCACTTCTGGTCAGTGGTGGCGGAACTCTCCCCGCTGCACCTGATGGACGACGTGCTGGGGCAGTTCGTGATCCTGCTGAACCTGCTGCTCATCAGCGTGTTGATGTGGCCGATGTGCCGTGACAGCTGGCGCGATAAAGAGTCCCACGCCATCCGCCTGGCGACGGTCACCGTGCTGTCCATTATCCCGCTGGCGCTGATGGTGCTGACGGCCACCGGCTATTTCTATACCACTCTGCGTCTGTCAGGCCGCTGGATTGAAACCGTCTATCTGGTGATCTTCTGGAACCTGCTGTACCAGACCGTCCTGCGCGGACTTAGCGTTGCCGCCCGGCGTATCGCCTATCGTCGTGCGCTGGCGCGTCGGCAGAATATGGTGAAAGAGGGGGCCGAAGGGGCTGAACCGCAGGAAGAGCCGACCATCGCCCTGGAGCAGGTGAACCAGCAGACGCTGCGTATCACCATGCTGGTGATGATCGCCCTGTTCGGCGTGATGTTCTGGGCTATCTGGTCTGATTTAATCACCGTCTTTGCCTATCTCGACAGTATTACCCTGTGGCACTACAACGGCACCGAAGCGGGCGCGGCGGTGGTGAAAAACGTCACTATGGGCAGTCTGCTGTTTGCGCTGGTCTCGTCGGTGGTAGCCTGGGCACTGATCCGCAACCTGCCTGGCCTGCTGGAGGTGCTGGTACTCTCGCGCCTGAATATGCGCCAGGGGGCGTCGTATGCCATCACCACGATCCTCAACTATGTGATTCTGGTGGCGGGGGCGATGACCGTCTTCGGTTCGCTCGGGGTCTCGTGGGACAAACTGCAGTGGCTGGCGGCAGCCCTGTCGGTCGGTCTTGGTTTTGGTTTGCAGGAGATCTTCGGTAACTTCGTTTCAGGTCTGATTATTCTGTTCGAACGTCCGGTGCGCATTGGCGATACCGTGACTATCGGCACCTTCTCGGGGACCGTCAGCAAGATCCGTATCCGTGCCACCACTATCACCGACTTTGATCGTAAAGAGGTGATCATCCCGAACAAAGCCTTCGTGACCGAGCGGTTGATCAACTGGTCGCTCTCCGACACCATCACCCGCGTGGTGATCAGTCTGGGCGTGGCCTACGGTTCCGATCTCGACGCGGTGAAAAAAGTGCTGCTGAAAGCGGCGATGGATCACCCGAAAGTGATGCACGATCCGGAGCCAGCCGTCTTCTTCACCACCTTCGGCCCGAGTACGCTGAATCATGAACTGCGTCTGTACGTGCGTGAACTGCGCGATCGCAGCTACACGGTCGATGAGCTGAACCGCACCATCGAGCGTCTGTGCCGCGAGAACAATATCAACATCGCGTTCAACCAGCTTGAAGTGCATCTGCGCAATGAGAAGGGCGACGAGCATACGGAAGTGAAACGTGAAGTGAAGGGGGACGATCCGACGCCAGCTTAACGTTTCCCCTCACCCTAACCCTCTCCCCAAAGGGGCGAGGGAATGGTTTGCTCCCTCTCCCTTTCAGGGAGAGGGCAGGGGTGAGGGTATTTTTCCTTCAAAATCCCGCCTCACAATCTCCAGCGCCTTCAGCACCGTTTCCGCCGGAATATCATGGTTCTCCAGCAACATAATCAGGTCGACGGCCAGCTTCACTTCATCGGGGGCGTTTTCCAGTGACACACACTACTCCTGTTAACGGGTCAGGCGCGCAATCACGCGCTCAATATCATCCAGTGCCTTACGACAGCGTTCAAGCCGCCCCTCCAGCGCGGTAATTTCGCGCATCAGCATCTGCTGCTCTTCCAGCGTTTCGGCCTGGTTCAGCCGCGTTTCGCGTTCAGACTTCATTTCACACAGCCGCCGCTCAAACTCCTGATGCTTGAGCCGCTTGCGCTGCCACTTTGTCGCTCCGGCAGAAGGGCTGTCCCAGACGCGCAGAGGCCAGGCGGCGATCTCCCGGTGCAGGGCAGAGATCTGCTCCGCCAGGTGGGTGGCCAGCCAGTTGACCTGTTCAGTCTGCGCTTTCTCCACCGCGTGGCCCAGCTCATCCAGATTGTGCTGGGCTTCATCCAGATAATCTTTAATGAGGGTGCTGCGGGTGCGGAACAGCTGCCGGTCAAATCGCGGCTTCAGGGTGGCGTGCTGCATCAGAGGGGCGGCCTGGTTACGCAGGGCCGTCAGCTGATTTTGCAGCGTCTGTAAAAGCAAGGCTGTTTTCAATCCGCTCTCCAGTGGTACAGTAGCCGTTCAGTTTGATAACGATTCGCATTATGCAGCGTACTATTCTAATCATCATTGGCTGGCTTGCGGTAGTGCTCGGCACGCTGGGCGTCGTTTTACCCCTGCTGCCGACCACGCCCTTTATATTACTGGCGGCCTGGTGCTTCGCGCGCTCCTCGCCGCGTTTTCACCACTGGCTGCTGTACCGCTCATGGTTTGGCGGCTATCTGCGCCACTGGCAACAGCACCGCGCCATGCCGCCTGGTGCGAAGCCGCGGGCCATTGCGGTGATCCTTGTGACCTTCGCCTTTTCATTATGGATGGTAAAAATCATGTGGGTGCGGATCCTGCTGCTGGGGATCCTCTCCTGCCTGCTGATTTTCATGTGGCGGATCCCGGTTGTTGATGAAAAGCAACAAAAGTAATAATCATCAGGATGGCTGTTGCAATTCTTGTGCGCAGCCAGTAAATTCGACCGTTTTCGAGCACGGGCAGGCCTGGTTAAAGGTTAAACGATTGTTACCTTGACCGACCCTCTATCCGCTCCGTGAGTAACACCGTTTTCATCAGGCATCCATTTATGACCGCAACTGCGCAGCAGCTTGAATATCTTAAAAACAGCATCAAAAGCATCCAGGACTATCCGAAACCTGGCATTCTTTTCCGTGATGTCACCAGCTTGCTGGAAGACCCGAAAGCGTACGCCCTCAGCATTGAACTGCTGGTTGAGCGTTACAAAAACGCCGGGATCACCAAAGTTGTTGGCACCGAAGCCCGCGGCTTCCTGTTTGGCGCCCCGGTAGCGCTGGCAATGGGCGTCGGTTTTGTGCCGGTGCGTAAGCCGCGCAAACTGCCACGCGAAACTATCGCCGAGAGCTACGAGCTGGAGTACGGTACCGACCAGCTGGAGATCCACGTTGATGCGATCAAGCCAGGCGACAAAGTGCTGGTGGTTGACGATCTGCTGGCTACCGGCGGCACCATTGAGGCGACCGTGAAGCTGATCCGTCGTCTGGGTGGCGAAGTGACCGATGCGGCCTTCATCATCAATCTGTTCGATCTGGGTGGCGAGCAGCGCCTGGAAAAACAGGGCATCACCAGCTACAGCCTCGTGCCATTCCCGGGACATTAATCCTCCCGCCCGCAACCTCGCCCAACGGGTGAGGTTGTGTTAGCATTACCCCCCTGAATATCCACCTTCCAGCGTTGCAGAGCCTGCCCATGAGTTATCAGGTGTTAGCCCGTAAATGGCGACCCCAAACCTTTGCTGACGTTGTCGGCCAGGAACATGTGCTGACCGCCCTGGCGAACGGCTTATCGCTAGGACGTATCCATCACGCCTATCTTTTTTCCGGCACCCGCGGCGTCGGTAAAACCTCTATCGCCCGTTTGCTGGCGAAAGGCCTCAACTGCGAAAGCGGGATCACCGCCACGCCGTGCGGCGTCTGCGATAACTGCCGTGAAATCGAGCAGGGGCGCTTTGTCGATCTGATTGAGATCGATGCCGCTTCGCGCACTAAAGTCGAAGATACCCGCGATCTGCTGGATAACGTCCAGTACGCCCCGGCGCGCGGCCGCTTCAAGGTCTATCTGATCGATGAAGTGCACATGCTGTCGCGCCACAGCTTTAACGCCCTGCTGAAAACGCTGGAAGAGCCGCCTGCGCACGTCAAATTCCTGCTGGCGACCACCGATCCGCAAAAGCTGCCGGTGACCATCTTATCCCGCTGCCTGCAGTTCCATCTGAAGGCGCTGGACGTCGGGCAGATCCGCGATCAGCTCGAACATATTCTGAATGAAGAGCAGGTGACGCATGAACCGCGTGCCCTGCAGCTGTTGGCGCGTGCCGCCGACGGCAGCCTGCGCGACGCCCTCAGCCTCACCGATCAGGCGATTGCCAGCGGCGACGGACAGCTGACAACCCTGGCGGTCAGCACCATGCTCGGCACCCTGGACGACGATCAGGCCCTGTCGCTGATTGAGGCAGTGGTCGAGGCCAACGGCGAGCGGGTGATGGAGCTGGTTAACGCCTCGGCGTCACGCGGCATCGAGTGGGAAGCCCTGCTGGTTGAGATGCTCAGCCTGCTGCACCGCATTGCGATGGTGCAACTCTCCCCGGCGGCGCTGGGCCCGGACATGGCCGCCATTGAACAGCGGATGCGCGAGCTGGCGCGAACTATTCCGCCAACGGACGTGCAGCTCTACTATCAAACGCTGTTAATTGGCCGCAAGGAATTGCCGTTCGCCCCCGACCGACGTATGGGGGTCGAAATGACCCTGCTGCGCGCGCTGGCGTTCCATCCACGCATGCCGCTGCCCGAGCCCGAGGTGCAGCCGCCGTCGTTTGCCCCAGTCGCGCCCACAGCGGTGCTGACGCCGCCGCAGGTGCCTGCACAGCAGAGTGCGCCACCGCCGCCGCGCCAGGATGCGCCGCTGTCGGATGCCACCAGTTCGGTGCTCGCCGCCCGCAGTCAGTTGCAACGCGCGCAGGGAGCAACCAAGCCAAAAAAGAGTGAACCGGCAGCGCCTGCAAGAGCGCGGCCGGTAAATAACGCCGCGCTTGAACGTCTGGCCTCGGTCACGGATCGGGTGCAGTCACGTTCTGCATCGGCTACGCCTGAGCCGCAGGCTCCGGCTAAGAAAGAGGCCTATCGCTGGAAAGCCACTACCGTCACCGAAGTGGTGAAGGTGGAAGTCGCCACGCCGAAGGCGCTGAAAAAGGCGCTGGAGCATGAGAAGACGCCGGAGCTCTCGGCGAAGCTTGCTGAAGAGTCGCTGGAGCGTGATGCCTGGGCGGCAGAGGTCAGCCAGTTGAAGCTGCCCAAGCTGGTGGAGCAGGTCGCCCTCAACGCCTGGCGTGAACAGGACGGCAACCGCATCTGCCTGCATCTGCGTCCGGGCCAGCGTCACCTGAACTCCGCGAGCGCGCAGCAGGTGCTGACTGAGGCGCTCTCCACATTACGGGGCGCGCCGGTTGAATTGACCATCATTGAAGATGATAATCCGGCGGTGCGTACGCCGCTGGAGTGGCGTCAGGCCATCTATGAAGAGAAACTCGCGCAGGCGCGTGAGTCGATTATCGCGGATAATAACATTCAGACCCTGCAGCGCTACTTTGATGCAGAACTGGATGAAGAGAGTATTCGACCCATTTGATCGTGAGTCTGACTTACGGTTGTTATCTTTAACGTGAAAGAAGAGAGAAGCCTATGTTTGGTGGTAAAGGCGGTCTGGGTGGTCTGATGAAGCAGGCCCAGCAGATGCAGGAAAAAATGCAGAAGATGCAGGAAGAGATCGCGCAGATGGAAGTTACCGGCGAATCTGGCGCAGGTCTGGTTAAAGTGACCATCAACGGCGCACATAACTGCCGTCGCGTGGAGATCGACCCAAGCCTGCTCGAAGACGACAAAGATATGCTGGAAGATCTGGTCGCCGCTGCATTCAACGATGCTGCGCGCCGTATCGACGAAACCCAGAAAGAAAAAATGGCCTCTGTATCCTCCGGAATGCAGCTGCCACCGGGCTTTAAGATGCCGTTCTGATGCAAACCAGTCCGCTGCTCACGCAGTTAATGGAAGCGCTACGCTGCCTGCCGGGCGTAGGCCCGAAGTCAGCGCAGCGCATGGCGTTTACCCTGCTGCAGCGCGATCGCAGCGGCGGCATGCGTCTGGCGCAGGCTCTGACCCGCGCCATGTCAGAAATCGGTCACTGTGCGGACTGCCGCACCTTTACCGAGCAGGAGGTGTGCAACATCTGCGCTAATCCGCGTCGTCAGGAAAACGGTCAGATCTGCGTGGTGGAGAGTCCTGCGGACATCTACGCCATCGAACAGACCGGGCAGTTTTCCGGGCGCTACTTTGTGCTGATGGGCCACCTGTCGCCGCTGGACGGTATCGGGCCGGATGATATCGGTCTGGACCGTCTGGAACAGCGTCTCAAATCGGAAACGATCAGCGAGGTGATCCTCGCCACCAACCCAACGGTGGAAGGGGAGGCGACGGCCAACTATATCGCCGAGCTGTGCGCGGAGTCTGGCGTCGACGCCAGCCGTATCGCCCACGGCGTTCCGGTGGGCGGCGAGCTGGAGATGGTGGACGGCACCACGCTGTCACACTCTCTGGCCGGGCGTCACAAGATTATTTTCTGACCAAACGGAGGCTGCAGCCGTGGCCTCCGCTTGAAAACCTTCCCGCTTATCCCCATCTCTCCCTCAACGCTTTTAAACCCCATTAAATGGCATTGTTGAGGTCGACTTAGTATGAAAGGACAAGAAACCCGCGGTTTCCAGTCAGAGGTAAAACAACTTCTGCACCTGATGATCCATTCTCTTTATTCCAATAAAGAAATCTTCCTGCGCGAGCTTATCTCTAACGCCTCTGATGCGGCGGACAAGCTGCGTTTCCGCGCGCTGTCGAAGCCAGAGCTGTACGAAGGTGACGGCGAACTGCGCGTGCGCGTCTCCTTTGATAAAGAGAACCGCACCCTGACTATCGCCGACAACGGCATCGGCATGACCCGCGATGAAGCGATCGACCATCTGGGCACCATCGCGAAATCCGGCACCAAAGCCTTCCTGCAGTCGATGGGTTCCGATCAGGCGAAAGACAGCCAGCTGATCGGCCAGTTCGGCGTGGGCTTCTACTCGGCGTTCATCGTGGCGGATAAAGTCACCGTGCGCACCCGTGCCGCAGGCGAAAGCGCTGAAAGCGGCGTGTTCTGGGAATCCCACGGCGAAGGCGAATACACCGTTGCGGATATCACCAAAGCCGATCGCGGCACCGAGATCACCCTGCACCTGCGCGAAGGGGAAGACGACTTCCTCAACGACTGGCGCGTGCGCTCTATTATCAGCAAATATTCTGACCATATCGCCCTGCCGGTCGAGATCGAAAAACAGGAAGAGCAGGACGGCGAAACCGTCATCTCCTGGGAGAAGATCAACAAGGCGCAGGCGCTGTGGACGCGCAACAAGTCTGAGATCAAAGACGACGAGTACACCGAGTTTTACAAACACATCGCCCACGACTTTACCGATCCGCTGACCTGGAGCCACAACCGTGTGGAAGGTAAGCAGGAGTACACCAGCCTGCTGTACATCCCGGCGCAGGCGCCGTGGGATATGTGGAACCGCGATCACAAGCACGGTCTGAAGCTGTACGTCCAGCGCGTGTTCATCATGGACGAAGCCGAGCAGTTCATGCCGAACTATCTGCGTTTTGTGCGTGGCCTGATCGACTCCAACGACCTGCCGCTGAACGTCTCCCGTGAGATCCTGCAGGACAGCACCGTGACCCGCAACCTGCGCACCGCGCTGAGCAAACGCGCCCTGCAGATGCTGGACAAGCTGGCGAAAGACGACGCGGAAAAATACCAGACCTTCTGGAAACAGTTCGGCCTGGTGCTGAAAGAGGGCCCGGCGGAAGATGCGTCTAACGTTGAAGCCATTGCCAAACTGCTGCGCTTTGCCTCCACGCACACCGACTCTTCCGAGCAGACCGTGTCGCTGGAAGAGTACATCTCCCGCATGAAGGAAGGGCAGGAGAAGATCTACTACATCACCGCCGACAGCTATGCCGCGGCGAAGAGCAGCCCGCACCTGGAGCTGCTGCGTAAGAAAGGCATCGAAGTGCTGCTGCTTTCCGATCGCATCGATGAGTGGATGATGAACTACCTGACCGAGTTCAGCGGTAAAGCGTTCCAGTCCGTTGCCAAAGCCGATGAGTCCATCGACAAGCTGGCGGATGAAGTGGACGAAAGCGCGAAAGAGGCGGAAAAAGCGCTGGAGCCGTTTGTTGAGCGCGTGAAGACCCATCTGGGCGATCGCGTGAAAGAGGTGCGTTTCACCCACCGTCTGACCGATACTCCGGCCATCGTGACTACCGAAGCCGACGAGATGAGCACCCAGATGGCGAAGCTGTTCGCCGCTGCGGGCCAGAGCGTACCGGAAGTGAAGTACATCTTTGAACTGAACCCGGATCACGCCCTGGTGAAACGCGCGGCCGAGACTCAGGACGAGACGCGCTTTGCCGAGTGGGTTGAACTTCTGCTGGATCAGTCCCTGCTGGCCGAGCGCGGCACGCTGGAAGATCCAAACCAGTTCATCAAGCGCGTGAATGCATTGCTGCTGAGCTAATAAACAGCCCCTCACCCTAACCCTCTCCCCAAAGGGGAGAGGGAACTCGAACACCCTCTCCCCTTTGGGGAGAGGGCCGGGGTGAGGGGACATTACCGCACCCTCTAATAAATTCCCCTCATTAACCGTTTCAGCCTCCCCGCCTTCCTTGAGCCACATCCGTTCTGATGGTATTGTTTAGCGCTTTTGAAAAATTGAACCAACTTTTGAGGGGATTTTCGCAATGCGTATTATTCTGCTTGGCGCTCCGGGCGCGGGTAAAGGAACTCAGGCTCAGTTCATCATGGAGAAATACGGTATTCCGCAAATCTCTACCGGTGACATGCTGCGTGCCGCTGTTAAATCTGGCTCCGAGCTGGGCAAACAGGCGAAAGATATTATGGACGCCGGCAAACTGGTAACCGACGAGCTGGTGATCGCTCTGGTTAAAGAACGCATTACTCAGGAAGATTGCCGCAACGGTTTCCTGCTGGATGGCTTCCCGCGTACCATTCCTCAGGCTGATGCCATGAAAGAAGCGGGCATCAACGTGGACTACGTGCTGGAGTTCGACGTACCGGACGAGCTGATCGTTGACCGCATCATCGGTCGTCGCGTACACGCCGCTTCCGGCCGCGTTTACCACATCAAATTCAATCCGCCTAAGGTGGAAGGCAAAGACGACGTGACCGGCGAAGAGCTGACCACCCGTAAAGACGATCAGGAAGAGACCGTGCGTAAGCGCCTGGTGGAATACCATCAGATGACCGCGCCGCTGATCGGCTACTACTCGAAAGAAGCGCAGGCGGGTAACACCCAATATGCCAAAGTCGACGGCACTAAGCCTGTCGCAGAAGTCCGTGCAGAGCTGGAAAAAATCCTCGGCTAATCGCACCTCTCTCACCCGGGCTCCCGGGTGAGAAAAATTCTCATTTCGTCTATCGCAGCAATGGGTTCCGTTTACGCACTTTTCAGATACACTTATCAGCCTGTTAAAAGGTTATGAGGCGTGAATGAGTCAGGCGAAAACCGGCATCCTGCTTGCCAATTTAGGTACCCCCGAAGCCCCAACCCCCGCAGCGGTCAGCCGTTATCTGCGCCAGTTTTTGAGCGATACGCGCGTTGTGGATACCCCGCGTCTGCTGTGGTGGCCATTGCTGCGCGGCGTGATCCTGCCGATCCGTTCGCCGCGCGTGGCAAAACTCTATCAGTCCGTCTGGATGGAAGAGGGTTCGCCGCTGATGGTCTACAGCCGTCGTCAGGAGAAAGCGCTCGCCGCTCGTCTGCCGGATACGCCGGTTGCGCTGGGGATGAGTTACGGTAAACCGTCGCTGGAAAGCGCCGTCACAGAACTGCTGGCGCAGGGCGTGGACCACATCGTGGTGCTGGCGCTCTATCCGCAATACTCCTGCTCCACCGTGGCCGCCGTCTGGGACGAGCTGGCGCGCATTCTGGCGACCCGTCGCCGCATTCCATCCGTGACCTTTATTCGCGATTACGCGGATAACGACATGTATATCAACGCCCTTGCCCGCAGCGCGCGCGCCTCCTTTGCGAAACACGGCGAGCCGGACCTGCTGTTGCTCTCCTATCACGGGATCCCGCAGCGATTTGCCGACGAAGGGGACGACTATCCGCAGCGCTGCCGCGATACCACCCGTGAGCTGGTCTCGGCGCTCGGCCTGCCGCCGGAGAAGGTGATGATGACCTTCCAGTCGCGCTTTGGCCGCGAGCCCTGGCTGACCCCTTATACCGACGAAACCCTCAAAATGCTGGGTGAGAAGGGGGTGAAGCATATTCAGGTGATGTCGCCGGGTTTTGCGGCAGACTGTCTGGAGACGCTGGAGGAGATCGCGGTGCAAAACCGGGAGTTCTTCCTTGAAGCGGGCGGGGAAAAGTACGAGTACATTCCGGCGCTGAACGACGATCCTGAGCACATCGAGATGATGGTCTCCCTGGCGACCAACAGCCGCTAATCGCACTCCGGGCCGGGTTTATGCTACCATTTCCGGCCCAACCGTCACTCGTAGCTCAGAACATGAAATTTCCCGGTAAACGCAAATCCAAACACTACTTTCCCGTTAACGCCCGCGATCCGCTGCTGCAGCAAATTCAGCCGGAAAATGAGACCAACGCCGCCTGGGTGGTGGGTATCGATCAGACGCTGGTGGATATTGAAGCAAAAGTGGACGATGCGTTTGTCGCGCGTTACGGCCTGAGCGCCGGGCACTCTCTGGTTATCGAAGACGATGTGGCGGAAGCGCTCTACCAGGAGCTGGTACGGGACAACCTGATCACCCATCAGTTTGCCGGGGGCACCATCGGCAACACCATGCACAACTACTCCGTGCTGGCCGATGACCGCTCCGTGCTGCTGGGCGTGATGTGCAGCAACATCGAAATTGGCAGTTACGCCTACCGCTATCTGTGCAACACCTCCAGCCGTACCGATCTGAACTACCTCCAGGGCGTGGACGGGGCGATTGGCCGCTGCTTTACGCTGATCGGGGAATCCGGCGAGCGGACCTTCGCCATCAGCCCGGGGCACATGAACAAGCTGCGCGCCGAGAGCATCCCGGAAGAGGTCATTGCCGGGGCGTCGGCGCTGGTGCTGACCTCCTATCTGGTGCGCTGCAAGCCGGGCGAGCCGATGCCGGAAGCAACCATGAAGGCGGTGGAGTACGCAAAGAAGTACAACGTGCCGGTGGTCCTGACCCTGGGCACCAAATTCGTTATCGCCGATAACCCCGAGTGGTGGCAGGCGTTCCTGAAAGAGCACGTCTCGATTCTGGCGATGAATGAAGAAGAGGCCGAAGCCCTGACCGGGGAGAGCGATCCGCTCCTGGCGTCCGACAAGGCGCTGGACTGGGTCGATCTGGTGCTCTGCACCGCCGGGCCGGTGGGCCTGTATATGGCCGGTTTCACCGAAGAAGAGGCGAAGCGCAAAACCCAGCATCCGCTGCTGCCGGGGGCGATTGCCGAGTTTAACCAGTTTGAATTCAGCCGCGCCATGCGCCACAAAGACTGTGTTAATCCGCTGCGTATCTTCTCGCACATCGCCCCGTATATGGGCGGGCCGGAGAAGATCATGAACACCAACGGTGCAGGCGACGGCGCGCTGGCGGCGCTGCTGCACGATATCACCGCGAACGCCTTCCACCGCACCAACGTGCCGAACTCCAGCAAACACAAGTTCTCATGGCTGACCTACTCGTCGTTGGCCCAGGTGTGTAAGTACGCGAACCGCGTCAGTTATCAGGTGCTGAACCAGCATTCACCGCGTCTGACGCGCGGTCTGCCGGAAAGAGAAGATAGCCTGGAAGAGTCGTACTGGGACAGATAATGCTTTCACCCTCACCCCAGCCCTCTCCCTAAGGGAGAGGGAGATTCAGGTACCCTCTCCCCGTGGGAGAGGGCCAGGGTGAGGGCATCAGGCCGCACAAATTTCACCCCGTCACCACCGCTTCAACCGGTGGTTTCTCCAGCAGCGACAGCATGGTATTGGCAATCTCACGCTCGCCCATCACCACCTGATTCGCGCCGCGCTCCATGATGTATTCCACTTCGTCGTCGTAATGCGCCCGGGCGATAATCTCCAGGTGCGGGTATTTTTCGCGGGCGGAGACCACAATCTCACCGGCCTCGTAACCATTCGGGATAGTCAGCAGCAGCCAGCGCGCGCAGTCCAGATGCGCCAGATTCATGATCTCTTCGTTCGCCGCATTACCGAGCACGGCACGAACGCCGCGCTCGCGCAGCTCGTCCACGCGGGTGCGGGAGGTCTCAATCACCACCAGCGGAATGCCCTGGGCCATCAGCTTCTCGCCCAGCAGGCTACCGACGCGACCAAAGCCCACCAGCAGGGCGTGGTTGCAGATATCCACCGTGATCTGCTTCTCTTCTTCCGTCGCCTCTTCCAGGGTCTGTTCTTCGAGGGTTTCGGTTTTCTCGAGGTATTTCTCCAGCAGCGCGAACAGCACCGGGTTGAGCATAATTGAGAGGATCGCCCCCGCCAGCACCAGGTTTTGTCCGGCCTGCGGCAGCAGATCCAACGCCATGCCCAGTCCGGCAAGGATAAAGGCAAACTCACCGATCTGCGCCAGGCTGGCGGCGATGGTCAGCGCGGTACGCGGCGAGTGGCCGAACAGGCGTACCAGGAAGAACGCGGCAACCGACTTACCAAAGATGATGATCGCCAGGGTGCCCAGCACCGCCAGCGGCTGATCAATTAGCACCAGCGGGTCGAACAGCATCCCTACGGAGACGAAGAACAGCACCGCAAAGGCATCGCGCAGGGGCAGGGTATCGTGGGCGGCACGGTGGCTCAGCTCCGATTCGTTCAGCACCATCCCGGCAAAGAACGCACCGAGGGCGAAGGAGACATCAAACAGCTCAACGGCGCCAAAGGCGATGCCCAGCGCCAGAGCCAGCACCGCAAGGGTAAACAGCTCGCGGGAGCCGGTGGCGGCGCTGCGGGAGAGGATCCACGGCACCAGGCGCCGGCCCACCAGCATCATAATGGCGATAAAGGCCACTACCTTCCCGATGGTGATACTCATATCCAGCGCCAGGCTGGCAAAGCCGACGTTGTCTTTTTCCAGCATTCCGGCGACCGCAGGCAGCAGCACCAGGGTTAACACCATCACCAGATCTTCAACAATCAGCCAGCCAATGGCGATCTGCCCTCGCTGGCTGTCAATCAGCTGCCTCTCCTCAAGCGCGCGCAGCAGCACCACGGTACTGGCGGTGGAAAGACAGAGACCAAACACGATGCCGGTCATCAGCGGCCAGCCCAGCATCGCTGAAAGCGCCATACCCAGCAACGTCGCCACGGCTATCTGGGCGATCGCGCCGGGAATGGCGATCGACTTTACCGCCATCAAATCCTTCAGGGAGAAATGCAAACCAACACCGAACATCAGCAGGATCACGCCAAGCTCCGCCAGCTCCGGGGCAAGTTTCGTATCAGCAACAAAACCTGGGGTAAAAGGACCGGCTAACACGCCAGCTAATAAATAGCCCACCAGAGGCGAAATGCGAAGTTTGTTGGCAAGCATGCCGAGTATAAATGCGAGTACAAGTCCACCGACAATGGTGGTGATAAGCGGTGTGGCGTGATGCATTCCGTCTCCTTTCGTTGCTGAGTTAATCCATTTTTGGTCAAAAACCAAAAAGCCGAGTAATAGTTTATGACAAATTTAATGATTATGTTTATGAATAATTATTGAAATTTGAGTAAAACAGCAATAAGGGTTAAACAAAAGGAGAACAGGACGATTTTTGAGAGGCTGTGCTAAGAAAGGCTTATGGCATCAGGAAAGGGCGCGGCCAAACCTGGAATTTGGCCGCAGATAAATCAGGCTTTATGCCGGTTATCAGGCAGGAATATAGTCAACATCCCGAGAAGTGGCAGGAAAGCGCAGATTTTGTAGACCAAAAAGATGCTGGTATGGTCTGCAATCAGCCCTAACACCGCTGCGCCAAGGCCACCCATCCCAAAGGCAAATCCAAAAAACAGTCCGGAAACCATGCCGATACGCCCCGGAAGCAGCTCCTGGGCATACACCAGAATGGCCGAAAACGCCGAGGCGAGGATAAAACCAATGATCACGGTTAAAACACCCGTCCACCACAGGGTTGCATAGGGCAAAATAAGCGTGAAGGGCGCTACGCCGAGGATAGAGCCCCAAATCACATATTTACGCCCAATTTTGTCCCCCAGCGGCCCGCCAATGAACGTCCCTGCGGCAACCGCAAACAGGAAGGCGAAGAGGTGAAGCTGGGCGTTTTGTACCGATAATCCGAATTTTTCCATCAGATAAAAGGTGTAATAGCTGCTGATGCTCGCCATATAGAAGTATTTGGAGAAAATCAGCATCAGCAAGATGCTGACGGCCAGAATGACCTTGTTACGCGGCAGGGGATTAATCACCGGCGCTTGTGGTTTGCCCTTATTAACCCGGTGCTGAGCGGCGTACCAGCGGCTGATTTGCGCCAGCACCACGATGGCCAGCAGGGCGGCAAGCACGAACCAGGCCACGTTGCCTTTGCCATACGGGGCGATGATCACCGCCGCCAGCAGCGGGCCAAGGGAGCTGCCGAAGTTACCGCCCACCTGGAACAGCGACTGCGCCAGCCCGTGGCGGCCACCGGAGGCCATGCGCGCCACGCGGGACGACTCGGGGTGGAAGACTGACGAACCGGTACCCACCAGCGCGGCTGCCACTAAAACGCCTTCAAAGCTGCCCGCCATAGCCAGCAGGATCAGGCCGCTCAGGGTAAAGCACATGCCAATCGGCAGCGACCAGGGCATCGGATATTTGTCCGTCCAGTATCCCACCACCGGTTGCAGCAGCGACGAGGCCAGCTGGAAGGTGAGGGTGATCATGCCGATCTGCACGAAGGTGAGGGAGAACTCGGACTGTAGCAGCGGATAGATCGCCAGAATAAGCGACTGGATCATATCGTTCAGCAGATGCGAAAGGCTGATTGCACCGAGAATACCAAATGAGGTGCGCGCCTTAGCGGTCGACACCGGAGGAGTAGATTCACTGATAGCCATAAATACCACGTCGATTGTTATAGGAAGTGCAGGGAGTCATTATTATCCCGCTAACATACCTGTCCCCGACATTTGAGGAAAGTCGCAATTCTGAAAACTTATTTGTCTATTCTGATTACTCATTGTAATTTTTGCGTTTGTCTATGAGTCAGGGAGTGAAGAGATGAAGTTAATGAAGCGAGGCGTTGCGCTGGCAATAATTGCAGCATGCGGACTGTTAAGCCTGCCAGCCCAGGCCTGGGAACAGGATAAAACCTATAACATCACCATCCTGCATACCAACGATCATCACGGCCACTTCTGGCGCAGCGAATATGGCGAGTATGGCCTCTCGGCGCAGAAAACGCTGGTGGACGGGATCCGTAAAGAGGTCGCGGCCAAGGGCGGCAGCGTGCTGTTACTCTCTGGCGGCGACATTAATACCGGCGTCCCGGAATCGGATTTACAGGATGCGGAGCCCGATTTCCGCGGCATGAATTTGATTGGCTACGACGCAATGGCCGTCGGTAACCACGAGTTTGATAATCCCCTCGAAGTATTACGTCAGCAGGAGAAGTGGGCCAAATTCCCGTTCCTCTCCGCCAATATTTACCAGAAAAGCACCGGGGAGCGTTTATTTAAGCCCTGGGCCATCTTCAAACGCCAGGATATTAAAATCGCCGTAATAGGGCTGACCACCGACGACACGGCAAAAATTGGCAATCCGGAATATTTCACCGATATCGAATTCCGTAAACCGGCCGACGAAGCGAAGCTGGTGATCCAGGAGTTACAGCAGAACGAAAAACCGGACGTGATTATCGCCACCACCCACATGGGTCATTACGATAATGGCGAGCACGGGTCGAACGCCCCGGGCGATGTGGAGATGGCGCGCAGCCTGCCGGCGGGGTCGCTGGCGATGATTGTCGGCGGCCACTCCCAGGATCCGGTCTGTATGGCCTCGGAAAATAAAAAGCAGGTGGACTATGTGCCAGGCACGCCGTGCGCACCGGACAAGCAGAACGGCATCTGGATTGTGCAGGCCCATGAGTGGGGCAAATACGTGGGGCGCGCGGATTTTGAGTTCCGTAACGGCGAGATGAAGCTGGTGCACTACCAGCTGATCCCAGTCAACCTGAAGAAGAAGGTGACTTACGATAACGGCCAGAGCGAGCGCGTCCTCTATACCCCGGAAATTGCGGAAAACCCACAGATGCTCTCCCTGCTGACGCCGTTCCAGAATAAAGGCAAAGCGCAGCTGGATGTGAAAATCGGTACGCTCAATGGCAGACTGGAAGGCGATCGCAGCAAGGTGCGTTTCGTGCAGACCAACATGGGCCATCTGGTGCTGGCGGCGCAAATGGCGCGCACCAATGCCGATTTTGCGGTGATGAGCGGCGGTGGGATCCGCGACTCCATTGAAGGCGGCGATATCACCTATAAAGACGTGCTGAAGGTGCAGCCGTTCGGCAACGTGGTGGTGTATGTCGATATGAGCGGCAAAGAGGTGACGGACTACCTGACCGCGGTGGCGCAGATGAAGCCTGACTCCGGAGCCTATCCGCAGTTCGCCAACGTAAGCTTTGTGGCGAAGGGCGGGGTGCTCAACGACCTGAAAATCAAAGGCGAACCTGTTGATCCGGCGAAAACCTACCGCATGGCGACGTTAAGCTTTAACGCCACCGGCGGCGATGGCTATCCGCATATCGATGACAAACCGGGCTATGTGAATACCGGCTTTATCGACGCCGAGGTGCTGAAGCAGTACATCCAGCAGAACTCTCCGCTGGATGTGAATGCCTATGAACCGAAAGGTGAGGTGAGCTGGCAGTAACCGTGGAGCTGCGCCGGGTGGCGCTTCGCTTACCCGGCCTACGAGGTAAAAGCAAAACGGTAACAGGCGTTACCGTTTTTAGTGTTTGCGCCCTCTCCCGGTGGGAGAGGGACGGGGTGAGGGCAACAGGCCGCACAGCCTTAATCCCGGCGCGCAATATCCGCAAACTGCGCATCCAGCATTTTGGCCAGATCGCTGGCCGCCAGCTCAATATCCAGCCCGCGCTTACCGCCCGAGATATAGATCGTTTCAAAGCCCTGAGAGGGCGCGTCAATCAGCGTCGGCAGGCGCTTTTTCTGCCCCAGCGGGCTAATACCGCCCACCAGATAACCCGTCGTGCGCTGCGCCACCATCGGGTCGGCCATATCCACTTTTTTGGCACCCAGCGCCTTCGCCACCTTCTTGAGATCCAGCTGTCCGGCAACCGGCGTCACCGCCACGGCGAGGTGCTTCATATCACCGTTGACCGCCACCAGCAGGGTTTTATAGACCTGGTCGGCATTGAGCCCCAGCTTACGCACCACTTCATCGCCAAAATTGGTTTCGTTCGGATCGTGGTCGTAGGTATGGATCCGGAACGTGATTTTGTTTTTCTCGAGTAATTTAACGGCGGGAGTCATAGCAATCCTTCTTAGCCCGGACAATAAACGTCCTAAGCATACGCCTCAGAAGAGGCTAAAAAATAGCACCATCTTGCGCATATAGTGTTGGCAGTGATGGTCACTTTGAGCGACAATCGGCTCAACCGGGGGTCTCCTCCGGCATAATAACAACGATGAAATTCCTCTTTGACGGGCCAATAGAAATATTGGCCACTTTTTTTATCTCAGCAACGACGGCAAATTCCCCTCGCCGTACAGATGCAGCGCCCCAACCGCCACCACATATCGCCCCGCAGGCAACGCGCGCAGCTTCTCGCACCACGCCTGATTACGCTCGTGCATCAGCACGTCATACAGCGATTCGCTGAAGGTCGCTGGCAGCGCCAGTCTGTCAACGATGGGGGGCGAATCCAGCCACCAGCTCACCATGGTTTGCAGCAACCGCGCATTGGTATGCCAGTGGGTCAGGGTATCCTCCAGCAGGAGCAGCCCGTCGTTCGGCATCTGGCGCAGGAGGGCAATCTGACTGGCGGCCCCTTCCAGCTCGATAATAGGCAACTGCTGCGCGCGCGCGACGTTCAACAGCTGGTAATCGATACCGTAATCTCCCCGCAGTCCCAGACGCTGTGCCTGGGTGGCCTGCAATACCATCGCGATTTGCCATAAAGGCTGGCTCTCCAGCATGGACAGCGATAACCCGAGCTCGTCGGCAAGCCGCTCCAGCTCGGCCAGCTGGCTGGCGCTGAGGCGCTCATTCAGCGGAGGCGGGATCGCCAGCCCCTCGAAAGGCGACTCATTACCTGAGATATCCGCTTCCACGATCAGCGCATCGGCGCTGTGCAGCCTGGCGATCAGCCCCTCTGGCAGGGGAGACATATCCCGGGTTCCCATATGGATGCTACCGACCAGATGCAGATGCTGCCCGCCGGGCAGGGAGATATCGAGGCCCGGCCAGCGATAGCGGCGGGGGAACAGGGCGCGAAACGATGCTTTTATACGTTGAAACAGACTCATACGCGCTCCAGGAAGGGAAAAATTCATGCTAGCGCGTGGGGAGGGGCGGTGCAAGACGTCCTTGTCTTATGCAATCGTTACTCTTTGGGTTTAAAGCGCAGCAGGCGGTTGGCATTGCTCACCACGGTAATCGAGGAGAGCGCCATGGCGGCACCCGCCACTACCGGGTTGAGCAGCGTACCGGTCAGCGGCCAGAGGATCCCGGCGGCGATCGGAATGCCGAAGGCGTTATAGACAAAGGCCCCCAGCAGGTTCTGCTTCATGTTGCGCAGGGTCGCTTTCGAGATGGCGAGCGCGTCGGCCACCCCCATCAGGCTGTGGCGCATCAGGGTGATGGCCGCCGTTTCGATGGCAACATCGCTGCCGCCGCCCATCGCAATCCCGACGTCCGCCTGGGCCAGCGCCGGGGCGTCGTTAATGCCGTCGCCAATCATCGCCACCCGGCGGCCCTGGCCCTGCAGTGTGATAATCGCGTCCGCTTTGCCATCCGGCAGCACCCCGGCGATCACCTCATCAATACCGGCCTCGCGGGCGATAGCCTGGGCAGTGACGGCATTGTCTCCGGTGAGCATCACCAGACGATAGCCCGCGCGGTGCAGGCGTTGCAGCGCACTCACGCTGTCAGCGCGCAGCGGATCGCGAACGGCAAACAGCGCCGCGATGTGACCATCCACCGCCAGTAGCACCGGAGTGGCGCCCTGAGCGGCATGGGCCTGCAGCTGCGCATCCAGCGCCCCGGTATCAATGCCATTTTCGGCCAGCAGGGCCTGATTGCCCAACAGCAGCGTTTGGCCATCGACCTCTCCGCTCACCCCCAGCCCGCGCAGGGTGCGGAAGTTATTCACCAGCGGCAGGGCGCTGTCTGCTTTCTCAAGAATGGCTCGCGCCAGCGGGTGGCTGGAACCCTGTTCGAGCGCGGCGGCCAGGCGCAGGGCCTCGGCTTCACCGATTGCGCCCGTGGTATCGACGGCGACCACCTGCGGTTTACCCTCGGTGAGGGTCCCGGTTTTATCAAACACCAGCGTATCCAGGGTGCTGGCGCGCTGCAGGGCGTCGGCATCACGCACCAGCACGCCGGACTCCGCGGCACGGCCAACGCCGGAGATAATCGACATCGGCGTCGCCAGCCCCAGGGCACATGGACAGGCGATGATCAGCACCGTGGTGGCGATCACCAGGGTGTAGACAATCTGCGGCGCGGGGCCAAAGAAGTACCAGATAGCGGCGCTGAACAGGGCGATACCCACCACTACCGGCACGAAGATGGCGGAAATTTTATCCGCCAGCTTGCCGATCTCCGGCTTGCTGCTTTGGGCCTGGCGCACCATGCGGATGATGCGTGACAGGGTGGTGTGGCTGCCGACGGCGCTGGCGCGGAACAGCACGCTGCCATCCTGCACCACCGTACCGGCGTGAACGCTCTCCCCGTCGCTTTTCTGCTGCGGCACCGGTTCGCCGGTCAGCATCGCTTCGTCAAACCAGGCTTCGCCCTGAGTGATTTCGCCGTCCACCGGGACGCGATCCCCGGTAGTGAGGCGCAGGATCATCCCGGCCTGAACTTCCGCCAGCGGCAGGTTCTGTTCACCGTTTTCCGTGACCACCCGGGCGGTCGGCGGGGTTAAATCGAGCAATCTCTCCAGCGCTTTCGAGGAGCGCTGGCGGGCCCGCGCCTCCAGCATATGGCCGAGGTTAATCAGGCCGATAATCATCGCGCTGGCTTCATAATAGAGGTGGCGTGCTTCCATCGGGAACCACTGCGGCCAGACGTTAACGCTCATCGAGTAGAGCCACGCCGCGCCGGTACCCAACGCCACCAGCGTATCCATGGTGGCGGTGCGGTTTTTCAGGCTTTTCCAGGCGCTGGTATAAAAATGGCCGCCGGCGAAAATCATCACCCCGAGGGTGAGAACGCCGATGGCCAGCCACAGGGTGCGGTTATCGTCGGTGACCATCATGTTGTCACCGAGCATCCCCCAGCCCATCACCGGGATCCCCACCAGCAGGGCGACAATCGCCTGCCAGCGAAAACGTTTCATGGTGGCGATGGCGGTCTCCTGCTGGCGTTCACGGCGTTTGAGATCGTCTTCAATCGCCTCGGCGCCGTAGCCCGCTTTTTCCACGGCCTGGACTAAATCAGCGGCGGAGGCAGTGCCCATAATCAGCGCACTGCGTTCCGCCAGGTTGACCCGTGCCTGTGCCACACCCGGAACCGCCTGCAAAGCGTTCTGTACCCGGGTGACGCAGCTGGCGCAGCTCATGCCGTTGATCAACAGCTGCTGGCTGTCATCACTGTCGTGAGCTGCCGGAAGCTCAGAGGAGTCCGCTGTCAGTGCTTCCGACGGCGTTGTTGACGCTGTCAGCGGATCAGCCTTTGGGTGGCTTAACGCCGCACCGTAACCGGCCTGTTTGATGGTGTCGATCAGGGCATCGGCGCTGGCGCTGCCGGTCACGGCGGCGTGGTCGATGGTGACCTCTGCGGTGTCAACGTCCGGGCGTTGCTCCAGACTCTCTTTGACGCGTTTGACACAGTGGCCGCAGGAGAGGCCGTCCAGTGTCAGATCGATGGTGTGAGACATACGAATACTCCTTATAAATCTCCAGTCAGATATTGACCGGAGGGACACTTTCATCTAACTGTTATGAAGGTTAAACCTTCCATCAAGGGGAAGGTCAAGGGGGAAAAGTGAATATCAGTGATGTTGCCAAAAAAACCGGGTTAACCAGCAAAGCGATCCGCTTTTACGAAGAGAAGGGGCTGGTGACGCCGCCGCTGCGCAGCGAGAACGGCTACCGGAGCTACACGCAAAAGCACCTCGATGAACTCACGCTGCTGCGCCAGGCCCGTCAGGTGGGGTTCAATCTGGACGAGTGCGGCGATCTGGTGAATCTGTTTAACGATCCCGCCCGCCACAGCGCCGATGTGAAAAGCCGGACCCTGGAGAAGGTAGCCGAAATCGAACGCCATATCCTGGAATTACAGGCGATGCGCGACCAGCTGCTTGCGCTCGCCGAGAGCTGCCCGGGGGATGAGAGCGCCGACTGCCCGATCATCGATAACCTCTCCGGCTGCTGTCACCGCAAGGCGAAGGCCTGACCGCGTTCCGGGTTGAGCATAAACACCACCGTCCCGCGATACCAGGGGGGAGCGCTGGAGCTGCGCTTCGGCCTGAACATCCCGTTTGCCACCCTGTACCAGCCCGAGCTTAAACGGAATGCGCAGCCGGGCCAGGGCGGGCAGATAGGCCTGATAGTTGTCTACCGTATGGCGACCCTGATAGCTCTGGATCACCAGCTCATCCACCGCCAGCGCGTTCAGCGTGGCGACATCCCCGGTTTTCGCCCAGTCCAATAGCCCGGTCACCCCCAGCGCAAATTCCGGCGGCAGCTGCTGGCGCAATTGCTGTAAAAAGCGAGCGTAGTCCGCCAGCTGGTGGGTCGCCGCATCGAAATCGACCTGCAAACCCACCACCTGATTACCGGCGGCCTGCCAGCGCTGCATCAGGCGGACAATTCTCGGCACAATGGTCGGCGGCACATCGAGGGTGGTAAAGCGCACGGTCAGCCAGATTGAGGGAAACGTCAGGCGGCTGACCGGCAGCCCGAGGCGCTGAAACACCACCTCATTCGGCCGGGCCAGCACCTCGCCCTGATGCAGATAGACCGTTTGCGCCCCCTTCAGTGCCTCGCTGGCTTTCACGCCCGACCAGAGCCAGAAGGCCGGATGCTCGCGGGCGGCGACAATATCCGCCGCCTGCGCCTGTCCGGCCAGCAGCGCGGCTACCAGTAATATTTGAGTTTTTGCGCCCACGGGCTGCCCGGATACTGCGTTTTTAACTGCGAGAACCAGCCTTTACGCTGGGCTTTATCCACGTCTGGTCCGCCACATTCGTTATAGCCGGACGGGGCGTAACACATGATGGCCCGATAGAGCGCGTAGCTCCTGTCTTCATGCTCCGCCTTCGGTGAGGCGATAACCTGCTGGTAGTACGCCTGTCTGTCGAACTGTCCAAAGGGTTCTTTGCGATGGATCGCCCTCTCCAGCACGCCGTTGCCCGCGCTGTCTTTCCAGATATCGACATGGGTATTCGAGGTGCGGAAGAACTCCCCCAGGCAGTTCAGGGCATGGGCATCTTTGGCGTTCTGGCTGAGCACCTGCACGGTTTTGTCCAGACTACGGCAGACGTAACCGGCTTCGGCAGCATCGCCGTTCCAGTCGAAGGTGCTCAGGTTTACATCGTCAAACGCCTTGCCCACAACGGGCGGCGTAATGGCGCTGACGAGTTTTCTGTCGCTTAACCAGTCGCTAAAGCGGTTTTCCGTTAAATCGCGTACCAGCAGGGTATGCAGCGCAATGGTGCGCTCTTCGTTGTTCGGCCCCTGGCTGGCCTGCTGGCGTAACCGCTCAGGCGAGGCCACCGTTTTCAGCACCCGGGAGCGAAAACGCAGGCTGGTGACGGCGCTGTCCGGAGCAAAAATTGCCTCTGCGTTACCGCTATAGACCAGAGTCGCCGCCAGTTTAGCCTGCACATACTGCTGCTGTTCAGGATCCTGGCTGAGTTTCAGCAGCTTCAGCCAGAAATCCCGCGCGGCGGGCCACTGCTTTTGCGCCATCAGCGCTTCGCCGTAGAGAACCTGCTCGCTGAAGGCGAGAATGTCGTGCGCCGGAAGTTTTTCTGCGGGTTTGACGTCCTGCAGGATGGCGGCAGGGTTATTCGTCGCCTGCCACAGGTTCAACTGTAAATTGTGCCACAGCGCCAGCTTGCCGCTCTGTTCAAACGCCGGTTTGCTGCCGTTGAGATCGTCCTGCGACAGGGTCGGTTTCTCGTCGCTGTTCAGGCGCAGGGCGCGCAGCAGTTCGATATAGCTCACCTGCGGCGCGTCGGGGAAGGCCTCCCGCACGGCGCGACCGTAGAACTGCATGCCGTAGACGTTATCGTATTCGGTCACCAGGCCGTGCAGCGCCTCAGCATTTTCAGCCTGCTGGAACCGCTGCTCGTACAGGCTCGCCAACTGCGGCCAGGCCTGCAGATACCAGTTGATGCGACGCAGCATACCGCGCGCCGAATCGGCATAATGGCCCTCCGGCCAGCGCTGGAGATAGGTCTGGGCGGCTTTCTGCGCCTGTTCAGCGGCCGGGCGGTCAATGCGGTCGATATCAAAATCGCCGTACTCTCCGGTGCTGTTCTGGCTGCTTTTATTCAGCGCCGTGCGCATCAGCATATAGCTTGCGGTCTCTGCCAGCCACGGACGATCGCTGTCGACAAGCGAGGTAAACGCCCGATCCGCGCCCGCGTAATCCCCGGCATAAAACTGGGCTGCCCCGGTCAGATAGGTTTTATACAGCAGGGCAGGCGACGCCGCCGGGAGGGACGCCAGGGAGGCGGAAATCTGCGCGTCGGTCGCGCCGGCGTAGAGTCCCAGACGCGCCTGGCCCAGCGCATGGCGCTGTTCCGCCGTCAGCGAGTCGTCGGCCAGCAGCGCGGCAAAAAACTGGCTGAGGCTGTCGGCACTGTTGGAGACGAAGCGGTTTTCCTGCTCGCCGTCCTGATGGGTTTCGACGGGCTCAAGCTGCAACGCGGCCAGCTGCTTAGTGAGAAGGCTCTCTTCAGCCGGATTATCCGCCGCTGCGGTGGTCGGAGCCTCCAGGTCATCCCACTCAGGGTGGTAAGCAAAGTAGAAGTCGCGGGAGCGGGTGATATCCGCAGGCGTCGACTGCACGGGAAGGGGGGAAGGATTTGGCTTCGCTCAGCAGACGCAGCAGGTTGTCGCGGGAGTCGTTGCCGGGCGTCAGCACCGGGTCGCCTTTCAGCAGACAGTGCTCATCGCTCCAGTTGCAGTCTTCCATATCAAAGGAGGCGAATGCCGGGGCGGCGCTCGCCAGTAGTGCGCTAACGCTGAATGCCAGCGTTGTCTTCCTGACCATCATGCTCATCCTGTTCTTATCGTGAAAGGGCCCGGACGCGAAGGGTGATCCCCTCGACGGCCACTACCTCAACTTTGGTGCCGGCGCTTAAATCGTCGTCGGCAATCACCGGCCACGAGCTGTCGCCGACGCGCATATGACCGCGCCCGTTTACCAGGGCGGTATCAAGGGTAAACTGCATCCCCACCAGCTGCTGTCCGCGCTGGTTGAGGCGGGCATCGGCGGGCTTTTGCCTGCGCACCTGCCTTGAGAGCCAGCGCCACCAGAGCCAGGCGGCCGTCAGGGTCAGCACCGCAAACAGCGCCCCCTGCCATGCCCAGTCGAACGGCAGTACCCAGACCAGCAGCCCGACGATCACCGCCGCCACGCCGCTCCACAGCAGGTAGCCGTTGCCGCCAAGCATTTCAGCTGCCAGCAGCAGGCCGCCGAGGCTCAGCCAGAAGACATGTGGATGTGCCGCGATCGTCTCGATCATAATTTGCGCTCGTTGCCGCTGGTTTTGATCAGTTCCGCAATGCCGCCGATCGCGCCCATCAGGCTGCTGGCATCCAGCGGCATCATCACCACTTTGCTGTTGTCCGCCGAGCCGATCTGCTGCAATGCTTCGGTGTATTTCTGCGCCACAAAGTAGTTAATCGCCTGGATATCCCCGGCCGCGATCGCCTCCGAGACCATCTGGGTGGCGCGGGCTTCCGCTTCGGCCGAACGTTCGCGGGCCTCAGCCTGTAAAAACGCAGACTGGCGTTCGCCTTCGGCTTTGAGGATCTGCGACTGTTTCTCCCCTTCGGCCTTCAGGATCTCCGCCTGGCGCACCCCTTCGGCCTCCAGGATGTAGGCACGTTTGGTTCGCTCGGCCTTCATCTGGGCGTTCATGGAGGTGATCAGTTCTGCAGGCGGACGCACGTCGCGAATTTCGATACGGGTGACTTTGATGCCCCACGGGTTAGTGGCTTCATCAACGATGTGCAGCAGGCGGGTATTGATGCTGTCGCGCTGGGAGAGCATCTCGTCCAGCTCCATCGAGCCCAGAACGGTACGGATGTTGGTCATCGTCAGATTGATGATCGCCAGCTCAAGGTTACTCACCTCGTAGGCCGCTTTCGGCGCGTCGATCACCTGAATAAAGCATACCGCGTCAATGGTGACGTTGGCGTTATCCCTGGAAATCACTTCCTGGGAGGGGATATCCAGCACCTGCTCCATCATATTGATCTTACGACCAATGCGGTCCATGAACGGTACCACCAGGCTTAAGCCCGGCTGCAGCGTGTTGGTGTAACGACCAAAACGCTCAACCGTCCACTGATAGCCTTGTGGAACGATTTTCACCCCGGCGGCAACGATGACCAGCGCGACGAAGATCAGAATGGGGATGACAATGAACATATAAAACCTCCTGTTTTGTATTCCATATTGCGATAACAACTGTTCGTTTGTTGTCCATAAGTATACCGGCAAACAGGCACGAATTCGCGCCGAATCAACGGTGCGGGCAGGATCCAGACATAAAAAAAGCCCCGCTAAAAATAGCGGGGCGGGACAAAAAATCACCAGAATGCGGTGGGTCAGGCGTTGGGCCCGGTCCAGGTGAAGTCAGAGATATACTGCTCGCCGGCCTCGTTGATCGCGCGTGACAGCGCGGCATAGTATTTTTCCAGACCGATCGCTTCAATCTGCTGCAGCTGTTCGCGTACCGGGGCGCAGAACAACCCGGCATTCCCGGCTTCGACGCGCTTATTGTTAGGCGGCAGGTCGCCGGTAATGGCTTTGAACCAGGTGCGGATCCCCTGCTTAAGGTTGTTTGGCGCTTTCGCCAGGTTGTCGATGCCGGTCAGCACCTGCAGGGTTGGGAACCGATCCTCCGCAACGGCGCTTTTCAGACGATCAAAGAACTGGCTGAACAGCTCGAACGATCCCAGCTCGATGATTTTGGGTTTGGTGGTTTTGCCATTTTTATTGCCGATCTTGCTTGCGGCAGGCGTGCTGGACGGCACGACTCCTGTCTTATGCAAGTCTAATCCGAACAGCAGATTGCAGTGGGCGCGACGCTCTTTCAGCGGGTAAGACATCAGCACGTCGATAAAGGTCGTCGCCATCACATCCGACAGCTTATGGTTGATAAGCCACTGGGTGCGGGAGAAGTCAGCCGGGGAGACAAACCACTCCGGAACTTCATCGTAGCGTTTCGATTTCCCTTTCCCGTCAAATTCAATGAAATGCGTGCCATTATCGAAGGCAAATTTGCAGTTTTTAAAGCTGATAATGGTGGTGTTGACGATTAACGCTTTTTTTACAAAATCAACCACTTCAGGGCCAATAACAAAGCTGGTGACTGTCGAGGAATTGATGACTTGCATTAATGTTTCTACATCAGGAACGCCCGGCTTCAGGGAGGTAAACTCATAAAAGATGTGTGTCATGCCGCATACTACCTCTAGTTATTAGCCTGCCATTTCAAACGCGAAAAAGTTTATCATCTCTTGCAGGATGAGGCCATTAGCTACAGATGCGGGATGTTTGTGTCGATCACAAATGGAAGATAAAGGTTACTCCTGATAGGGGTAGTGTAAAAAAATGAGGACATTTTAAAGACTGCGATGCGCAGAGATAAGTCTCGTTATCTGTTTGCCAGAATTAAACATTAATAAGACTTAAGTGAAGCCGCTTTTGAAATGAAAAAGGCCGCCATGACGGCGGCCAGAAGTGGGTTTTAGAACGGAGCGAGGGGATTAAAAATCGCCTGAGATGCCCGCTCCGGCCATCCAGCCGTTATCGAAGGAGCTGGATGCCTGCATGTTGACGGCAACATGCGGGGTCACGCCTTTCTGCAGACCGGCAGCCAGAGCTGCACCATCGCCATTCGCCGTACCCGTCGACAGTGCCCATGAATTATCGGAGTGATAATGCAGGCTGGACATCGCCGTGGCGTTATTCAGACCCCGTTTAAGATCTTCACGGGTGTCATCAATCTCTTTCGCGTTACGCTCAATCGACTGGCTGTTGCGGGAGATGCGTTGACTGTTGCTGTCGATACGCTGGCTGTTACCTGAGATACGCTGACTGTTGTTATCAATACGCAGGCTGTTGCCCGAGATACGCTGGCTGTTGTTGTCGATACGCAGGCTGTTGCCCGAGATACGCTGGCTGTTGTTGTCGATATTTTGGCCGTTGGTCTCGATACGCTGGCTATTGCTCGCGATGCGTTGACCGTTAGTCTCTATCTGGCTGCGGTTAGTTTGATCGACATAGTAGCTGTTCACCTCGCTAACGATCCTGACGGTGTAGCTGTTGTCCGCAGTTTGACTGGTGCTGGCGGTCTTCTTTGCAGGTGCTGACGGCTGGGCATCGGCACCTGCGCTGGTCACGGTCAGTGGAGTTGTCTGACTATCCACCAGGGTCACACTTCCGGTATCTGCTTTTTGCGCGTTGATGACGGTATTGTCCGGCGTCCCTTTAACAAGCGTGGTTGGCATAGTTTGCTGGTTAACGACCTGCACCGTTGTGGTCGGCAGCGGTTGAGGTGAAGGAATATCACCAGCCGCTGGCTGCAGGCTCAGGATAGGCTGAATGGTTTTGATTTCATATGCCGGAGCTAGTGGCGTAGTTGGTGTCGGCGGCGCGACGATCGGTTGCTGGGTGTTGTTGGTAGTCGTCAGCGTCTGCGGTTTTGGCGGCACGTTGTAGGTTGGCGTCGGCGGGGCCACGATTGGCTGCGGAGTGCTGATGGTCGTCAGCGTTTGTGGTTTAACCGGCACATTATAGGTCGGCGTCGGCGGGGCCACGATCGGCTGCGTAGTGCTGTTGGTCGTCAGCGTCTGCGGCTTAACCGGCACGTTATAGATTGGCGTCGGCGGCGCAACGATTGGCTGCGAGGCGTTGTTGGTCGTCAGCGTTTGTGGTTTGACCGGCACGTTATAGGTTGGTTTCGGCGGAGCCACGATTGGCTGCGGAGTGTTGTTGGTCGTCAGCGTCTGCGGTTTAACCGGCACGTTATAGGCCAGCTTCGGTGGTGCAACGATCGGCTGTGGAACGTGATATACCACTGGCTTTGGTGGAACGGCCTGTACCGGCAGCGGTGGGGCTTTGAGAGGTTGTGGCATTGGCGCGACAGGAATGGCTGTCGGCGCAATCGAACCATCTTTGAATGCGTTGCGTGCGGCCTGCAGCTGCGTCTGAGCAAATTTAACCTCATTGCGGCGTTGGCTGATTAAATTTAAAGCATCAAGATGCGTCCGGGCGGCAGCTGCGGCTTCAGGCGATCCCGCCTGGTACTGATGGATCACATTCATCATATCGACATTGGTCACGCGTTCGGCCCTGAGCGCGGCGGCGTAATTTTTTTGTGCAAAGTGGTCAAATTCCAGCGCGCCTTTCAGGTTCGCTGCTGCCTGATCCGAACTTATCGCATACGCAGCCGGGGCAGTAACGCACAGCGACACTGCCGATGCGATCAGTTTCAACGTGGTTTTCATCTCTACATATCCTGAGGTCAATCGTTTGATCAAAATGTAAATTGCAGAGTGGCAGAGAGTATGAGGGCTCTGGCTCTGAAGTATTTGCAGATGTCTTTATTGTCTTTTTGTTGTCTTGTGTATAACTAAAGCCATTTTTAATGGTCATTTTTTTCTGGATTCTAACCATTAAATAGTTATTGGTAAGTCAATTAACGATCAATTTTCATTGTCTACAATTAGTCTAATTTCAAACGAAAGAAGGGTATGCTTCGCTTAGAGAAAAATGTTACATAAAGTGTGTGATTAGTCTTTTTGGTAGAATATTGTGATCAAATTTACGTTTGGTAACGCTTTTTGGCCGTTGCCAGACGGGTTTTTTATTGGTTCGTGAAGATGTTGTTATTTTCTTGCGTGCGTGTAAGTAGTCTTTATATAGACTTATTTAAGTCTTTATTGGTTTTAAAGTGAGGGTCGACTGAGAAGGTAATAAAAACAGTCAATCTGTCCATAGACTGAAAATATTTAGTCGTCAGCTATCAGGCGGAAATGATACGGAGAGGTTAAATCAGATGAGCAGGCCCGGTAAGCGAAGTATTACCGGGCACAGGAGGGAGCGATCAGTACAGCAGGGCGTAAAGCTTACGGCGATAGGTCGAAGCCAGGGAGTCACCCGTGCCGAGCGCGGCCAGAATTTCCTGGAACATTTTACGCGCCTGACCATCAGCGGCCGCCAGATCGGTTTTCAGATGGCTGAACAGCAGTTCCAGCGCCTCTTCGTTACGACCGACCTGATGCAGCTGCAGTGCCAGCTGGCTGGCCAGCGCGGCGTCGGCAGGGTTGGCGGCAACGTGCTGCTGCAGCTGCTGAATTTCCGGGGTATCCGCGGCCTGCTTCAGCAGTTCAATCTGCGCCACCAGACCCTGATAGCGGGTGTCCTGATCCTGCAGAGGGATGGTCTTCAGCACCCCTTCGGCATCTTCGGAGCGCTTCAGGATAATCAGCGTTTCCGCCAGCAGCAGGCCAGTTTCGCTGTTCTGACCGGAGAGCTGCCACGCCTCTTTCAGCAGCGGCAGGGCTTCGTCATGCTTGCCTTCAGCCATCAGGGCCGCCGCCTGCTGCGCTTTCAGCTCATCTTCACGCGGCAGCACTTTATCCAGCAGGGCGCGGATCGCCTCTTCCGGCTGCGGCCCCTGGAAGCCATCTACCGGCTGACCGTTCTGGAACAGATAAACCGTTGGGATGGCGCGCAGACCAAACTGCGAGGCGATCATCTGCTCGGCGTCGCAGTCCAGTTTTGCCAGAATAAACTGACCGTTGTACTGGGCCGCAAGCTTTTCGAGCACCGGCGTCAGCTCCAGACAGTGCTGGCTACGCTCAGACCAGAAGTAGAACAGCACCGGTTTGGTCATCGACTGTTCAAGGGTCTGGTGCAGGTTGGCTTCGGTAATGTTGACAATATTCTGTACGGACATGCGGCATTCTCGGTTATGAGTTTTTATTTACATGGGGGCGTGGCGCGTGGCTTCAACTCAGCCCTGTAAAATTTTGTCCATCATCCGGCCGGGCAGCAGACGCTTCAGCAGGCTGACGGCATGGGTCACCAGCGTGACCGGATAACGCATTTTGGGGTTTTTGCTCTCAAAAGCATGGCGCACTTTGGCGACTACCGCCTCCGGTCCCAGCGTAAAACGCGCGGCAATACCGGGGTTTTCGACCGGCTTATCGGCGGTCTGGTTAACGTTGTCGGTAAAGCGGGTGCGGATGGGGCCCGGTTCAATCAGGCTCACCTTGATGCCGCTGTGGCGCAACTCCATGCGCAGCGCATCCGACCAGGCTTCCAGCGCGTACTTGCTGGCGGCGTAGGCCCCGCGGCCGGGCGTGGAGATCAGCCCCATCACCGAGGAGGTCATCACAATCCGCCCTTCGCCGTGCGGCAACATGGCGGGCAGCAGGCGCATGGTGAGCTGGTGCACGCCAAAAAAGTTGGCGGAAAATTGCTGCTCAAGCTGCTGCCGGGTAACGGTCTGCAGCGGGCCGTAAACGCCGAAACCGGCATTGTTAAACAGCCCGTACAGACGATTATGGGTGAGAGCGATCACCTCATCGGCGGCGCGCTCGATGCTGTCGGCACAATCCAGATCCAACAGCACGCCGGTCAAACCTACGCCGTTCATCCGTTCAACGTCTTCGGGTTTGCGGCAGGCGGCCAGTACCCAGAATCCCTGGCGCTTCAGTTCAAGGGCACTTTCAAAGCCAATTCCACTGGAACATCCTGTTATTAAGACCGATTTTTGCATAACTTTACCTGTCAGGATCTCCGCTGAATTACGAGTCATGTTTAACTAAAGGAGCCAGCCGGGTCGCCATCCAGTCGGCAATAAACGGCTGTGCGTCCCGGTTGGGGTGAATACCGTCATCCTGCATCCACTGCGGCTTCAGGTAGACCTCTTCCATAAAAAAAGGCAGCAGCGGGACATCGAACTCTTTGGCAAGCTTCGGATAGATGGCGCTGAAGGCTTCATTATACCGACGACCGTAGTTGGCGGGCAGGCGAATTTGCATCAGCAGCGGCTGGGCGTTCGCGGCGCGAATATCCTGCAAAATTTTGCGCAGGGTCTGCTCGGTCTGCTGAGGCTGGAAGCCGCGCAGACCGTCATTGCCGCCGAGCTCCACCAGCACCCAGCGCGGCTGATGCTGTTTCAGCAGGGCCGGCAGGCGTGAAAGCCCCTGTTGAGAGGTATCGCCGCTGATGCTGCCGTTGACCACCGACGTTCTGGTCTGCCATTTATCGTTCAGCAGGGCAGGCCAGGCGGCACTGGCCGCCATTCGGTAGCCCGCGCTGAGGCTATCGCCCAGAATTAATAGCGTGTCCGCCGCCGCGGCGCGAAATGTCATCAGAATCAGAAACAGGAAGGGCAAATGCCAGCGGAAAACATTGTTGAAGTTCATCATCTTAAGAAGTCCGTGGGTCAGGGGGGAACACGAGCTTTCCATCCTTACCGGAGTTGAACTCATTGTCAAACGCGGGCAGAGCATCGCCCTGATTGGGGAGTCGGGCTCCGGTAAGTCCACGCTGCTGGCGATCCTCGCCGGGCTGGATGACGGCAGCAGCGGTGAGGTCCACCTGGTCGGGCAACCCCTGCACCAGCAGGATGAAGAGGCGCGCGCCGCCCTGCGCGCAAAGCACATCGGCTTTGTTTTCCAGTCGTTTATGTTAATTCCGACGCTCAACGCGCTGGAGAACGTCGAGCTGCCCGGCCTGCTGCGCGGCGAAAACACCGCCCACAGCCGCGAGAGCGCCAAAGCCCTGCTGGAGCAGCTGGGGCTCGGAAAGCGCCTCGATCATCTTCCGGCGCAGCTCTCCGGCGGCGAGCAGCAGCGCGTGGCGCTGGCCCGGGCGTTTAACGGCCGCCCGGACGTGCTCTTTGCCGATGAACCTACCGGCAACCTCGATCGCCAGACCGGGGACAAAATTGCCGATCTGCTCTTTTCCCTGAACCGCGAGCACGGCACCACGCTGATCCTCGTCACCCACGACCCGCAGCTGGCGGCCCGCTGCGACCGCCGCCTGCGCCTGGTCAATGGTGAACTGCGGGAGGAAGCATGATTGCCCGCTGGTTCTGGCGCGAATGGCGCTCCCCCTCGCTGCTCATCGTCTGGCTGGCGCTAAGCCTGGCGGTGGCCTGCGTGCTGGCGCTCGGCAGCGTCAGCGATCGGATGGAAAAGGGGCTCAGCCAGCAGAGCCGCGAATTTATGGCCGGAGACCGGACGCTGCGCAGCTCCCGCGAGGTGCCGCAGGCCTGGCTTGAAGAGGCGAGAAAAGAGGGGCTGAAGGTCAGCGAGCAGCTCAGCTTCCAGACCATGACCTTTGCCGCCGATACGCCGCAGCTGGCGAGCGTGAAGGCGGTGGATGATCTCTATCCGCTGTACGGCGAGCTACAGACCAACCCGCCGGGCCTGAAACCGGCCCCGGGCACGGTGCTGCTGGCCTCGCGTCTGATGGCGCTGCTGAATTTAAAAACCGGCGACAGCATTGACGTCGGGGATGCCACCCTGAAAATTGCCGGGGAAGTGGTTCAGGAACCCGATTCCGGATTTAACCCCTTTCAGATGGCACCGCGTCTGCTGATGAATACCGCGGATGTGGCCAAAACCGGGGCGGTACAGCCCGGGAGCCGCGTCACCTGGCGCATTAAGTTTGGCGGCACGCCCGCACAGTTAGCGAGTTACGAGAAGTGGCTGCTGCCACAGCTGAAGCCGGAGCACCGCTGGTCCGGAATGGAGCAGGAGGACGGGGCGCTTGGCAAATCGCTGGAGCGTTCCCAGCAGTTCCTGCTGCTCTCGGCGCTGCTGACGCTGCTGCTGGCGGTCGCAGCAGTGGCGGTGGCGGTGGGCCACTACTGCCGCAGCCGCTACGACCTGGTGGCGATCCTCAAAACCCTGGGGGCGGGCAGGGCGCAGCTGCGTAAGCTGATCGTCGGCCAGTGGCTGGCGGTGCTGGCGCTCTCCGCCATTACCGGCGGAGCGATGGGGTTGCTGTTTGAAAAGGTGCTGATGGTGCTGCTCAAGCCGGTGCTGCCTGCTGCCCTGCCGCCAGCGAGCCTTTGGCCGTGGCTGTGGGCCATTGGCGCGATGATCGTCATCTCGCTGCTGGTGGGGCTGCGTCCGTACCGCCTGCTGCTGGCGACCCAGCCGCTGCGCGTCCTGCGTCGCGACGTGGTGGCCAGCGTCTGGCCGCTAAAATTTTACCTGCCGGTAATCGTGGCGGTGGTGGTGGTGCTGCTCGCCTGGCTGATGGGCGGCAGCATGCTGCTGTGGGCTGTGCTGGCCGGGGCGGTAGTGCTGGCGCTGCTCTGCGGCGTGCTGGGCTGGATGCTGCTTAGCGTGCTGAAAGGGCTGACGGTAAAATCGCTGCCGGTGCGCCTGGCGGTGAACCGCCTGCTGCGTCAGCCGTGGTCGACCCTCAGCCAGCTGTCGGCGTTTTCGCTGTCGTTCATGCTGCTGGCGCTGCTACTGGTGCTGCGCGGCGACCTGCTGGATCGCTGGCAACAGCAGCTCCCGCCGGAGAGCCCGAACTATTTCCTGATCAACATCGCCCCGGAGCAGATCGCGCCGCTGAAGGGGTTCCTCTCAGAGCATCAGATTATCCCCGAGTCCTACTACCCTATCGTGCGGGCGCGCCTGACCCAGATCAACGGCCAGTCCACCGAGGGCAATAAGGATGAATCCCTCAACCGCGAGCTGAACCTGACCTGGCAGGATAAACGCCCGGATCATAACCCGATCGTCGCCGGTAGCTGGCCTCCGAAAGCGGGGGAGGTGTCGATGGAGGAGGGGCTGGCGAAACGTCTCAACGTTGCGCTGGGGGATACGGTGACCTTTACCGGCGATACCCAGGACTTCAGCGCGAAAGTTACAAGCTTGCGCAAAGTTGACTGGGAGAGCCTGCGGCCGAACTTCTTCTTTATCTTCCCTTCCGGGGCGCTGGACGGGCAGCCCCAGAGCTGGCTGACCAGCTTCCGCTGGGAAAACGGCAACGGCATGCTCACCCAGCTTAACCGCGAGTTCCCGACCATCAGCCTGCTGGATATCGGGGCGATCCTCAGACAGGTCGGCCAGGTGCTGGAGCAGGTGAGCCGGGCGCTGGAGGTGATGGTGGTGCTGGTAACGATTTGCGGCGTACTGCTGCTGCTGGCTCAGGTGCAGGTCGGGATGCGTCAGCGCCATCAGGAGCTGGTGGTCTACCGCACCCTGGGGGCGGGCAAAAAGCTGCTGCGTACCACCCTGTGGAGCGAGTTTGCCCTGCTGGGGCTGGTGGCTGGCCTGGTGGCGGCCATTGGCGCAGAAACCGCGCTGGCGGTGCTGCAAACCCGGGTGTTCGACTTCCCCTGGGAGCCAGACTGGCGGCTGTGGGTGATCCTGCCGCTCTGTGGGGCGGTAATGCTATCGCTCTGCGGCGGCTGGCTGGGTGCCCGTCTGCTGAAAGGCAAAGCCCTGTTCCGTCAGTTCTCCGGTTAATCCCCCTCCGCAACCATCACGCGCCGGTTAATATACCGGCGCGTTCCACTTAAGTAGCATAAAAAGATAAATCATTGCGTTTTAGTGGCACAAATCATTAAAAACCGGTCAACACGAGCAGATAAATCCTGGTTAATATTCACCTGCTAAATAAATGGCAGTGTGTCTATTAAGGAAAAATAATGACCATAACTAAAAAAGCGCTGGCGGTAACGATCGGCGCAGCAGTGGCGTTGGCGTCTTTTGCATCCCAGGCTGAAATCACCGTACTGAAACAAGATCCGCAGGCGGGCAACCCGCTGAGCCGTCTGAACTTCACCGTGGGCGGCAGCATCCGTCCTCAGTTCCAGAACATGACCGGCGACGACGGCAAGAACAGCTACAAGCGTAACGGCTTTGACGGCGGCACCCGTTTCCGTTTCGCAGCAGATTACTACCTCTTTGATGACATCAGCTGGATCAGCTACTACGAGCTGGGTGTGAACATTCCGGCCCAGTTCGACTGGGACAACCACCATGCCGAAGGCGCGCACGACACCTCCCGCCGTATGCTCTACACCGGCCTGAAGAGCGACACCTGGGGCACCCTGACCTTCGGCCAGCAGAACAGCGTTTATTATGATGTGGTGGGCGCGAAAACCGATATCTGGGACTACGACATGATCGGCCAGGCACCGGGTAACGGCATCAACGGCGACTACGACGGCTCTTACCGTTCACGCCAGATGCTGAAGTACAAGAAAACCCTCGGCGATGCCGACATCTACGCCTCTTACCTGTTCGAAGACAGCGAATACCTGCCGGGCAACGGCCTGCGTTACAAGCGTAAAGGCGGCGGTTCACTGGGTGTGGATTATCGTCTGACCACCGACCTGACCTGGGGCGCGGCCTGGAACTACACCCGCGCCGACATGCGTAACCCGGATAACGGCGACAGCAAGTCCTGGGATCAGAACATCCTCGGTACCGCGCTGAGCTGGACCCCGGACAACTGGACCTTCTCCGCAGGCGGCGGCTGGTATCAGAACTTTATGACCAGCAAAAAAGTGTCGGTAAATGACTACTTCGCGGGCGATGCGTGGGGGATTGAGTACTTCGCGGGCTATAAATTCCCGATTGGTCAGTATGCGGTGAAATCCATCCAGCCTTACTTCATGGGTGATCGTATTGAGACCATGAATGGCCGTAACTACCAGCGCATCGACAACGGCGTAGGTATCAGCTTCCAGCTGGACTACGGCTTCCGTGTTGACTACGAGCACGTGTTCACCTCCAGCACCGACGATCTGGGCGATATGAACTTGGTGCGTCTGCGTTACGACTTCTAAGACGTCTGTCCCCGGTGGCGCTACGCTTACCGGGGCTACAAAATCGCGCGGAACATGTAGGCCGGGTAAGGCGTAGCCGTCACCCGGCTTTTTTCAACGACTCAGCCACCCGGCAACGTCCTCAAACGTCCCGCGATAAACAATCTTCTCCGCCTTCTTCTCCAGTTGGTAACGGTACATCGGGTCGTAATAGTCATTGAGCAGCGGCGCAAGCCAGGCGAAATGCGCCTCGGTGCTGCCGGTGCGCTGCTGTTCAACGAGCGCGTTATCCAGCAGGGCGGTAAATTCGGCAAAACGCTGTAACCCCAGCCGACGGCGGATGGCAAACAGGCCGTGGTGCAGGTACTCGCCGTACTCCAGCCAGCCCGCCTCTTCGCCACGCGCGGCGCGGAAGGCCTGCCACATCTGCTCGAAATACTCTTCCCGCAGACGCTCCAGGCGTACCTCAAAGGGATCCTCAACTACCGCAATCGGCGACTGCACCATGCGATCGCGCAGGCACTCCGGCAGATGGTTGGAGCCAATCATCCTTCCTTCATCTTCCAGCACCCAGCGCGCGGCGTCCTTTTTCAGCAGCTCCACCGCGAGATGATTTTCAAAGCTGGCCTGCGAAAGCTGCGGCGTCAGCGTGCGGCCAAACGACGAGCCGCGATGGTGCGCCAGCCCTTCAAGATCGATTCCGTCAGGACGGGCCTTCACCAGCAGCGTTTTGCCGCTGCCGGTACAGCCGCCAATCAGCACGGTCGGCTTTTGCACCTGCTCAACGGTGATCTGCATCGCCGCCTGACGCAGCGCCTTATAACCGCCGCGGATCAGCGGATAATTTACGCCTGCCTCTTTCAGCCACGCCTGCACGATATGCGAGCGCTGCCCGCCCCGGGCGCAGCAAATATAACCCTGGGGTTGCGCGAGGCAGGCGGTGCGCCAGGCCTCCATGCGCTGGTCGCGCGTCTCGCCGCTCACCAGACGATGGCCGAGCGCGAGCGCTGCCTCCGGCCCCTGGCGTTTATAGCAGGTGCCCACGGCGGCGCGTTCGTCGTCATTCATTAATGGCAGGTTGATTGCCGCAGGCATGGCGCCCTGGGCAAATTCCACAGGGGCGCGCACGTCGATTATCGGCGTGTCGGCAGCAAGTATGGCGCGGTAGTCCGTCCCATCGTTCATAAGGATCCCTCAAAACAGCGATGGGCAGGATTTTACGCCGGGGAAGGGGAAGATCAACTCCCCGGCGGTATGACTTAGCTCAGGGTTGCCTGCGCCCAGGCGATGCCGCTGGCGTACTCAGGCGGCAGCAGGGGCACAATGGCTTCGAGCGTGGCGCTCAGGCGGGGGATATCGCTGTCATTCAGGTTCAGGTGGCCGACCTTGCGCCCCGGACGAACCTCTTTGTCGTACCAGTGCAGATGCACCAGCGGTAGTTTCAGCCAGTCATAGTTCAGATCGGTGCCGATCAGGTTGATCATCACCGACGGGCTGTTGACCACCGGCTGCGGCAGCGGTAATCCGGTAATAGCGCGCAGGTGCAGTTCAAACTGGCTGATGGAGGCACCGTTTTGCGTCCAGTGGCCGCTGTTGTGCACGCGCGGGGCCAGCTCGTTGATCAGCAGACCATCCGGGGTGACAAAGCACTCCATCGCCATCACGCCGACGTAGCCCAGTTCCTGCATAATGGCCGAGAGCATGCCTTCGGCCTGCGCCTGCTGAGCGGCATTGGCCTGCGGGAAGACCACGCTGGTGCGCAGAATGCCGTCCTGATGCAGGTTGTGGGTCAGGGGATAAAAGACGGTGCTGCCGTCGTGGGCGCGGGCGCCCACCAGCGACACTTCACCGCTGAAGTTAATGCCCTGCTCAACGATGCACTCGCCGTAGCACTCGTCCGGCAGCTGGTCGGTTTCACCGGCGCGCAGACGCCACTGGCCGCGTCCGTCATAGCCGCCGACGCGGCGCTTGACGATCGCCAGCTCGCCCAGGGTGGCAAACACGCCGGACCACTGGCCTTTCTCCGTCAGCAGCTGCCACGGGGCGGTGGCGAGGTGCAGATCGTCGAAGAGCTGTTTCTGCGTCAAACGGTCGGCGATGATCGGGAAGACGTCGCGGTTAACGAAGGCGTTATGACGCGCCAGCTCGCGGGTGAGGGCAGTTTCCGGCCAGCGCTCAATCTCTGCGGTAATGACGCTTTGCTGGAAGGGCACGGCTTCGGGTTCATCGTCCAGCCCGACCGGCCAGACGGCGATCCCCAGCGGTTCACCAGCCTGACGCAGCATGCGGCCTAACTGGCCGTTACCGAGGACGCAAACCTGTTTCATGCCGCACCTCGCGGGTCCGGGTTCTCCAGCACCTCGTCGGTCTGGGCGTTACGCCACGCGACCAGGCGCTGATGCAGTTCTTTATCGTGCGTTGCGAGGATCTGTGCGGCCAGCAGGGCGGCGTTAGCAGCACCCGCTTTCCCAATCGCCAGCGTCCCGACCGGAATGCCGCGCGGCATCTGCACGATGGAGTAGAGGCTGTCGACGCCGCTCAGGGCGGCGCTTTGGACCGGGACGCCGAGCACCGGCACCAGGGTTTTGGCGGCAATCATGCCGGGCAGATGTGCGGCCCCGCCGGCACCGGCAATAATCACCTGATAGCCGTTCTCTTCCGCGCCTTCGGCGAAGCTGAACAGTTTATCGGGGGTGCGGTGTGCGGAGACCACTTCAACGTGGTGAGGAACATTCAGGATGTCAAAGATTTCGGCGGCGAACTGCATGGTAGCCCAGTCGCTTTTGGACCCCATCACGATGGCGACACGCGCCGGATTATTGCTGGAAGACATGCGTCTTAAAACTCCTGTGGTGCACAACTCTCGGCTTTTGAGGTGACAGAGAATAGCACGATCTACAGGCAAGGAAAACGGTTGCGCGGCTAAAACTTCCGCCAAAGGCTGCCACCTGCTGCAACGAAAAAGACCGCCTTTCGGCGGTCTTTAACAGGATTTCTGAACCCTTATTACAGGAGATTGCCTGCGGTCAGGTTCTCTTTGTCGAAGGCATGGTTCACATCAATATGATTCTGATGCATTGCCGTGTCCATATTCGAGCCCGCCTCCGGGGTGGAGACGTGATGCGCTGCAGCCATTGCGCCAGATGACAGTGAGGTGGCCAGCAGCAGGGCGCTGACGATGCTGATATTTTTCATTCTCTTTTCCTTCTTCATCGTATTGTCGCTGACGCTGGTCTCTTATCTGGCGGCACGGCAATCAGTAAAATTATTTAGTCAGTTCAGCGGTCATGTGCACGCGGTTGTCAAACTGAGCGCTGGTGATTTTGTACGCTGCGCCTTCTTTAGCGGCCTGAGCGGCAATTTTGGCTTCCGCACGGTCCAGGGTTGAGGCGGTGGCGCTGACGCTCTGAGCGAAAGAACCGAAAGAGATCAGAGAAAGAGCGGCAACTGCAACGAAAGTTTTGATGGATTTCATGGTCGTATTCCTTAAGCTGTTTTGTTTGGAGTAGGGCGTTGTTGCCCTGATGTGAGTAATCATAGGCCGACCGAAGTGTGATTAAAATCAAAACAATTTGCGGAAATAGTTCAAAAAAACTGAATGAATTTCAGGCGGGGGTTCAGAACGGGAAAGCGATCAGCTCCACGCCTTCGGGCGTGACCTTGATCATCGAGCCTTCGCTATGCCAGGCCCCTAACACCACGCGGTGGGCGGGCTCATTGTTGACGGTCAGATCGTGCACGTCCGGGCGGTGGGTATGGCCGTGGAGCAGCCACTGCACCTGATGTTTTTCCATCACGCTGATGACGGCCTGCGGATTGACGTCCATGATGGTCATCGATTTGCTGCTGTTGGCGGCTTTGCTGCCGGCGCGCATCTTCGCCGCAATGCGGCTGCGGATAAACAGCGGCAGGGCGAGAAACAGGGTCTGGATCCAGGGTGTGTGCACTTTGGCGCGAAACGCCAGATAACCGGTATCGTCGGTGCAGAGCGTGTCGCCATGCATAATCAGTACGCGGCGGCCGTACAGATCGAGGACGGTCTCTTCCGCCAGCAGGGTCATGCCGCTTTCACGGGCAAAACGCTTGCCGATCAGAAAGTCGCGGTTGCCGTGGATAAAGAAGCAGGGAACGCCAGAATTAACCAGCGCTTTAAGCGCACGCGCTATCTCGCGGTGCAGCGGGTTGGGATCGTCGTCGCCAATCCAGGCTTCGAACAGATCCCCGAGGATGTAAAGCGCATCGGCGTGCCGGGCTTCACCCTGTAAAAAACGCAGAAAACCGGCGGTGATCGCCGGTTCTTCTGTTTGCAGATGCAGATCTGCAATAAAGAGTGTCGCCACGAATTATTCGCTGACGGTCACGCTTGTGATCACTACGTCTTCTTTTGGAACGTCCTGGTGCATACCGCTGCGGCCGGTAGAAACGGCTTTGATCTTATCAACGACGTCCATACCTTCAACCACTTCTGCGAACACGCAGTAGCCCCAACCCTGCAGGCTTTCGCCGGAGAAGTTCAGGAAGTCGTTGTCAGCCACGTTGATGAAGAACTGCGCGGTGGCAGAGTGTGGCGCCTGAGTACGGGCCATTGCCAGCGTACCGCGGGTGTTTTTCAGACCGTTGTTGGCTTCGTTTTTGATCGCGTCTTTGGTCTCTTTCTGGTTCATACCAGGTTCAAAACCGCCGCCCTGGATCATAAAGCCGTTGATCACACGGTGGAAAATGGTGTTGTTGTAGAAACCTTCGCGGCAGTAGTCCAGGAAGTTTTTAACTGTTTCAGGCGCTTTGTCATCAAAGGTTTTGATTACGATATCGCCATGATTAGTGTGGAAAGTAACCATTTTTGCATCCTGTTCCGTTATAGTGGTGCTTCGACCCCGTGAGGGGCCACAATAAGCGCCTGTTATAGCATAACCTCACGGCGCGATCACCTTGCATTGTGCGCCGCTTCGCGTTTGAATTAGTGTAGAATATGCCGTTTTCGTCCACACACGTCTCACATGGAATCTTCGATGTTAAAAATCTTCAACACACTGACGCGCCAAAAAGAGGAATTCAAACCTATTCATGCCGGGGAAGTCGGCATGTACGTGTGTGGTATTACCGTTTACGATCTCTGTCATATCGGCCATGGCCGTACCTTTGTCGCGTTTGACGTGGTGTCACGCTATCTGCGTTTCCTCGGGTACAAGCTTAAGTATGTACGCAATATCACCGATATCGACGACAAAATTATCAAGCGCGCTAACGAGAACGGTGAAAACTTCGTCGCGTTAGTCGACCGCATGATCGCCGAAATGCACAAGGATTTTGACGCGCTGAATATCCTGCGCCCGGACCTTGAACCGCGTGCGACGCACCATATTCCTGAGATCATTGAGATCACCGAACAGCTGATTGCCAAAGGTCACGCCTACGTGGCGGACAACGGCGACGTGATGTTCGACGTCCCGACCGACCCGCACTACGGTCAGCTCTCCCGTCAGGACCTGGATCAGCTCCAGGCCGGGGCCCGCGTTGATGTGGTTGATGTGAAGCGTAACCCGATGGACTTCGTGCTGTGGAAGATGTCCAAAGAGGGCGAGCCGAGCTGGCCATCGCCGTGGGGTGCGGGCCGTCCAGGCTGGCACATCGAATGTTCGGCCATGAACTGCAAACAGCTGGGTAACCACTTCGATATTCACGGCGGCGGTTCCGATCTGATGTTCCCGCACCATGAAAACGAAATCGCCCAGTCCACCTGCGCCCACGATGGCGAGTATGTGAACTACTGGATGCACTCCGGGATGGTGATGATTGACCGCGAGAAGATGTCAAAATCGCTGGGCAACTTCTTTACCGTGCGCGACGTGCTGAAGTATTACGATGCTGAAACCATCCGCTACTTCCTGATGTCCGGCCACTATCGCAGCCAGCTGAACTACAGCGAAGAGAACCTCAAGCAGGCGCGTTCCGCCCTGGAGCGTCTGTACACCGCGCTGCGCGGGACCGATACCTCCGTGGCGGCAGCCGGTGGCGAGGCGTTCGAAGCCCGCTTTATCGAGGCGATGAACGACGACTTCAACACCCCGGAAGCCTACTCGGCGCTGTTTGATATGGCCCGTGAAGTGAACCGTCTGAAAGGCGAAGATGCACATGCGGCTAACGCGCTGGCCTCCCATATGCGTAAGCTGGCCGGCGTGCTTGGCCTGCTGGAGCAGGCGCCGGAAGTGTTCCTGCAGAGCGGTGCGCAGACGGATGATGGTGAAGTGGCGGAGATTGAAGCCTTGATCAAAGCCCGTCTGGAAGCCCGTCAGGCAAAAGACTGGGCCGCAGCGGATGCCGCGCGTAACCGTCTCACCGAGATGGGGATCATTCTGGAAGATGGCCCGCAGGGCACCACCTGGCGCCGTAAATAACCCCTCACCCTAACCCTCTCCCCATAGGGGAGAGGGAATAGAACGTAGGCCGGGTAAGCGCAGCGCCACCCGGCTTTTTTTACCTCCGCCGCCACCATAACAACCCCATCAGCACTACCCCCGGCAACCACACCCACAGCAGCTCCGACAGAATCACCTGATGCCCGTACGGCGTGGTGTAGCGCGACAGCGCAAAAGGTGCGACCTTGATCACCTGCCAGGGCGCAAAAAAGCGTTCATCCGACCACGGCCATAGCCAGCCGACCCCTTTCCCGCCTGTCGTCACCGAGTCCAGCAGGCTGTGCGACAGCAGCGACACCGTTAAAAACAGCCAGCAGCGCACCAGCCCGGCCCTGAACCATCGTCGCCCCGCTAATACGCAGAGTAACGGCACCACAAAGGCAAACAGCAGGGAGTGGGTAAAGCCGCGATGGCCAAAAATATTGCCGTAGGCGACGCCAAACTTAAACGACAGCACGTCGGCATCCGGCAGCATGGCGAGGACAATCCCGGTGAACAGCAGGCGAGGGGGAATAACCCGGGTGCCCAGCCCTAAGCCCAGGCAGAGAGGCACCGCGGCGTGGGTAATGATGGTTGGCATAACGATCATCCATGGCAAATCATGGAAATATAGCAGAGCACGGCTAAACGCAGTGCCGGGCGTAAATCTGAATTATGCCGATTCCCGGGCGATCAGCTGCCCCGACAGGGTAATGCGCTGGGTTTGCAGCTCAGGCTCTTTCAGCTTGCGGATCATCAGCCCCGCCGCCTGACGTCCCGTCTCTTCGCTGGCGGAGGAGACATAGGTAAAGGATGGAGAGGTGAGATTGACGTGCAGCATATCCTCAAACCCCACCAGCGCCACCTGCTGGGTGAGAAACACATCTTTCCCCACCGTGCGCCCGACATGATGAATACCGGAGATCGAGCCGAGCATCGCGTCCGGGGAGTGGCAGAGCAGGGCGGTAATAGTATTGTTCTTCTCCAGCAGCTGCCGGGTTGCGTAACTCACCGCCTGGGTATCGTCGCTGCAGGCCGGAGCGGATTCGTCGCGGAACACCAGCCCGTTTTGCGTCATCGCACTGCGAAAACCGAGCAGGCGCTGCTCGCGGATCAGATCCCCTTCCGTGCCGCCGATATAGGCAATATTTCGGTGTCCGCGCTCAATCAGATAGCGGGTCGCCAGATGCGCCGCCTGGCGGTTGTCACGCATCACCAGATTGCAGGTCTCATCCAGCAGCGACTGCGACACCGCAACCAGCGGCAGCGGACACTGACGGATCAACGCCGGGAGAGTGGCATGGCGGGTGTTAGAGGCCAGATAGATCACCCCGGCGACGCCCTGCTGCTTAAAGGAGAGCAGACAGCGCTCGAGGTGCTCGCCGTCGTTCAGCGGCTGGCCGAGAAACACCATAAAACCCTGTTTCTCCAGCTCCTGGACGATACTCGCCATCACCTTGATGGAAAAGCTGTCGCTGAAATCACGCAGGATCAGACCGATCAGATTGGAGGTGTTGGCGCGAAGGTTGGCGGCGGCCACGTTATGCACGTAACCCAGGGCGGTGATGGCGGCGTGGACTTTTTCGATCGTCGCCTCGGAGATCTTTCCTTTCTGACGCAGGACCAGCGAGACGGTGGAGACGGAGACCCCTGCCTCTCTGGCGACATCAATGATGCTGACCTTCTTCACATCTTCTCCCTGAAATGCCTGATAAAACCACGTCTCCCGTAAGAGTACAGGAGACGTGTCGGTCAGGCAGCTTATTATTTACCGATCATGGTGGACATCGTCTGGGCGATAAACTGCGCCCGGGCGCCAAAGATAACCTGAATGCCGGAGTCACCGACGAAGACCACGCCGCGTGCGCCGAGGCCGTTCAGACCGTCTTTATCCACCATCTCGCTTTTCGCTACTTCCAGACGCAGACGGGTGATGCAGGAGCCGACGGAGTCGATGTTCTGCGCGCCGCCCAGCAGGCCGATAATTTCGGTGGCGATTTCGCTATCCGTTTTGTCATTCGCATTGGCGGTGACTTCAGTACGGCCCGGCGTTTTCACGTCGAAACGACGGATCACGAAGCGGAAGGTGAAGTAGTAGATCAGCGCCATCGGGATACCGATGATAATGGCGTTGAGGAAGTTGGTCTGGTAGCCGTTAAACGACGGTAGGATCCCGAATGACAGGTAGTCGATAAAGCCCGCGGAGAAGGATTTGGCGATATGCGCATGCATCAGGTACATGGTCATGTACGCCAGGCCCGCCATGATGGCGTTAAAGACGTAGAGGATCGGCGCCACGAAGATAAAGGTGAACTCTACCGGCTCGGTGATCCCGGTCAGGAAGCAGGTCAGTGCCGCAGAGAACAGAATACCGGCAGCGATCTTTTTGTTCCTGGTGTGGGCTTCGTGATACATCGCCAGACAGGCCGCAGGCAGTGCGAACAGCATCAGCGGGAATTCGCCCTGCATGAACTTACCGGCGTTCTGATAGGTGTCGCTGCTGAAGGATTTGGTGCCTTCTTCCAGCATCTTGAACCAGATGGTCTGGTCGCCGTGGATCACCTGACCCGCCTGGGTGGTGTAATCCCCGAACGAGTACCAGAAAGACGGATACCAGATGTGGTGCAGACCCAGCGGGATCAGCGCACGTTCCACCAGACCAAAGATAAAGGTTGATGCCGCCTGGTTATCACCGTTAACCACCACCGACAGGGCGTCGATACCGGCCTGGATGTGTTGCCAGATGTACGGCAGCAGCAGGCCCATCACGAAGGACAGGAACGCCGTGGCAATGGCGACAAAACGCTTACCGGAGAAGAAGCCGAGAAATTCCGGCAGCTGCATGGTGTGGAAGCGGTTGTAACACCATGCGGCGAGAATACCGCACAGCAGGCCGCCAAAGACGCCCATCTGCAGCGTCGGAATGCCCACCACCATGGCGTATTTCCCGCCCTGGGAGGCCATCTCCGGCGTAATGCCGAGCACGGTGCCGATGGTGATGTTGGTGACAAACACCGCCACCGCTGCCGACAGCGCGGCGATCCCGGATTCGGATGCCAGGCCGACGGCCGAGCCGATGGCAAACAGCATCGGCAGGTTATCAAAAATGACGCCGCCCGCGTTCATCATCAGCGGCAGGTGGAACTTATCCCCGAAGGCCAACAGCAGGCCCGCAGCAGGAAGCAGTGAGATCGGCAGCATTAAGGCGCGACCAATCATCGATAATTTCGACAGCGATTTAACAAAACCTGATATCAGACCCATTCTGATTTCCCCCGAGTGCGCTCTGTGAGCGCTGTTATAGTGAGTAGAACGTTTTAGTAGAACGTTCTACTTATCGTGATGAAAGCCTGAAATTCGCGCAACTTAATTTTCACATTTCAACAGATGAAATAGTGATTATTTGAAGTTGATCGATAATTAACCGTGATAGGTGTGGGGGATTTTAGAAAAGCATTGCCGGGTGGCGGCTGCGCCTTACCCGGCCTACAGGCAGAGCCCGTATGTAGGCCCGGCAAGCGAAGCGCCGCCGGGCATCAGACGACTCAGGCAACGACGGTGACGCTCTGACCTTCAAAACTCACGGTCTGACCGGCAACAATCTTGCAGCGCTTGCGGGTTTCCACCACGCCATCCACCTTGACCAGACCGTCAGCAATGACGATCTTGGCCTGGGCGCCGCTCTCGCTCCAGCCTTCGAGCTTCAGCAGATCGCACAGTTCAACGTGCGGGTGTTTACCTAATGAAAAAGTGGCCATCTTACGCTTCCTCTACGTCGTGATACTCTTCGCATGCCTGCAAAGTATTCTGAATCAGTGTCGCTACGGTCATTGGCCCTACGCCACCCGGAACCGGGGTGATGTAAGAGGCGCGGGCGGCGGCATCTTCGTAAACCACATCGCCTACCACTTTGCCGCTCTCCAGACGGTTAATCCCCACGTCCACCACAATCGCGCCTTCCTTGATCCACTCGCCCGGAATAAAGCCCGGCTTGCCCACGGCCACGATCAGCAGGTCGGCGTTTTCGACGTGCTGGCGCAGGTTTTTGGTAAAGCGGTGGGTAACGGTGGTGGTGCAGCCGGCCAGCAGCAGCTCCATGCTCATCGGACGGCCAACGATATTGGACGCGCCAATCACCACGGCGTTCAGGCCGTAGGTATCGATGTTATAACGCTCCAGCAGCGTGACGATGCCGCGCGGGGTGCACGGACGCAGGCGCGGCGCACGCTGGCACAGACGGCCAACGTTGTACGGGTGGAAGCCGTCCACGTCTTTGTCTGGCGCGATACGTTCCAGTACTTTCACGTTGTCGATGCCCGCAGGCAGCGGCAGCTGGACCAGAATGCCGTCGATCTCTTTATCGGCGTTCAGGGTATCAATCAGCTCAAGCAGCTCTGCTTCAGAGGTGGTTTCCGGCAGATCGTAAGAGCGGGAGAGAAAGCCCACCTCTTCGCACGCTTTGCGTTTGCTGCCGACATAAATTTGTGAAGCCGGGTTACTGCCGACCAGCACAACAGCCAGCCCGGGAGCGCGTTTTCCAGCGGCCCGACGTGCTGCCACTTTTTCCGCAACCTCAGAGCGCACCTGCTGCGCAATCGTTTTACCGTCAATAATCTTTGCTGCCATCAGAGAGAAGATTCCATCTGTAAGGAGTGAAAGGGGGGGATGCGCATATTTTGTCAGAAGCGCGCGCTGCTGTCAGTCACACTTTGCGGATTTTCCTGTTAAGCAGGACAGTTGTCAGCCATCGGTATGAACTACAAGAGGATTGTACTAAAATGCATTGACTCAACCGGCATTGACCGTATAATCCCACGCGTTTCACCACAGCGAAGTATCCGCTTCTCAGTGCGCCCTTAGCTCAGTTGGATAGAGCAACGGCCTTCTAAGCCGTAGGTCAAAGGTTCGAATCCTTTAGGGCGTACCATTTCAGCTCTCTCAGCTACCCCCTTATCCCTGTTTATCCGTCGTAAAACTGCCGTTTTCAACGGATTACCCTGTGCTGACCTGCGTTCAGCCGCCTAACCCGCTACTTTGTTGATCTACCTACTGTATTTACCTCCATTGGGGTATGCACCTCTAACACATCCTGAAATATCTTATCCGCAAAAATAACCACGCACAGACAGTGCGGTTTTTCTTGTCGCTTAGCCACCCAGGCAAGTGTCGTCATGGAAGGGCGGTGTCATGGTTGATCTCTCCCGTCGGGGCATGTTGACAGGCAGATGGCGTAGCGCCGGCAGCGGGATCCGCCCGCCCTGGAGCGGAGAAGCAGATCGCTTTTTTTGCCCAGTGCACCCGCTGCGATGCCTGCGTTCAGGCCTGTGAAAACCAGATTCTGGCGCGCGGCCCGGGCGGTTATCCGACCGTTAATTTTCAGCAGGGCGAATGCAGCTTCTGCGCGGTCTGCGCGCAGGTCTGTCCTGAATCACTCTTTCTTGTGCGCCACACCAGGGCCTGGGATCTGATTTTTACCGTCGGGGCACATTGCCTCGCATATCAGTCCATTGAGTGTCATCGCTGTCAGGACAGCTGCGAACCCATGGCGATTACGTTTCGTCCCGGGCTGTCAGGCATTTATCAGCCGCAGCTCGATAACCAGGCCTGTAACGGATGCGGGGCCTGTGTCGCCAGCTGCCCGGTATCGGCCATCAACGCGGAGTATCCCCATGCACACGAGCTGGCAAGTCTGCAGCCTGATCGTTCAGGCCAAACCTCAGCACATCAGCACCCTCAGCGCCCGGCTGACTGAGCTGGCGGGCTGTGAGGTCGCCCTCAGCGACCGGGGGACCGGTCAGATGATCGTGGTGGTCGAGTCGGAACAACACGACACGCTGATGCAAACAATTGAGTCGGTACGCAACGTTACGGACGTACTGGCGGTGTCGCTGGTTTATCACCAGCAGGATGAGCAAGGTGAGGAAACACCATGAAACTCAGTCGTCGTAGCTTTATGAAAGCTAACGCCGTTGCGGCCGCTGCGGCGGCTGCCGGGCTAAGCGTACCGGGCGTGGCCCGGGCGGTGGTCGGCCAGCAGGAAGCCATCAAGTGGGATAAAGCGCCGTGCCGTTTTTGCGGTACCGGCTGTGGCGTGCTGGTGGGTACCCAGCAGGGGCGGATTGTGGCCTGTCAGGGCGACCCTGAAGCACCGGTTAACCGCGGCCTGAACTGCATTAAGGGCTACTTCCTGCCCAAAATCATGTACGGAAAGGATCGCTTAACCCAGCCGCTGCTGCGTATGAAGGGCGGTCAGTACCATAAAGAGGGCGAATTTACCCCCATCAGCTGGGAACAAGCCTTCGACGTCATGGAAGAGAAGTTCAAAACCGCGATGAAAGAGAAGGGCCCCGAATCCATCGGCATGTTCGGTTCCGGTCAGTGGACCATCTGGGAAGGCTATGCCGCCGCCAAGCTGTTCAAAGCCGGGTTCCGCTCCAACAACATCGACCCGAACGCGCGTCACTGCATGGCGTCGGCGGTGGTGGGCTTTATGCGAACCTTTGGCATGGATGAGCCGATGGGCTGCTACGACGATATCGAGCAGACCGACGCCTTTGTCCTGTGGGGGGCCAACATGGCCGAGATGCACCCGATCCTCTGGTCGCGCATCACCAACCGTCGCCTGTCCGATCCCAACGTCACCGTCGCCGTGCTCTCCACCTTCCAGCACCGCAGCTTTGAGCTGGCGGACAACGGCATGATCTTCACCCCGCAAACCGATCTGGTGATCCTCAACTACATCGCCAACTACATCATTCAAAACGACGCGATCGATCAGGACTTTTTCAGCAAGCACGTCAACCTGCGCAAAGGGGTAACGGATATTGGCTACGGCCTGCGTCCGACCCATCCGCTGGAAAAAGCAGCGAAAAACCCGGGTTCCGATGCCTCCGAGCCGATGAGCTTTGAGGAGTACAAAGCCTTCGTGGCGGAATACACCCTGGATAAAACGGCACAGATGACCGGGGTACCGAAAGATCAGCTGGAGGCGCTGGCAAAACTGTATGCCGATCCGAACAAGAAGGTGATCTCCTACTGGACGATGGGCTTTAACCAGCATACCCGCGGCGTGTGGGCCAATAACCTGGTCTACAACATCCATCTGCTGACCGGCAAAATCGCTCAGCCGGGCTGCGGTCCGTTCTCCCTGACCGGCCAGCCTTCCGCCTGCGGCACCGCCCGTGAAGTGGGCACCTTCGCCCACCGTCTGCCGGCGGATATGGTGGTCACCAACGACAAGCACCGCGCGATCTGCGAGCAGCAGTGGCTGATCCCCGCCGGGACTATTCCGGCGAAAGTCGGTTTGCATGCCGTGGCGCAGGACCGCGCCCTCAAGGACGGCAAGCTGAACGTCTACTGGACGATGTGCACCAACAACATGCAGGCCGGGCCGAACATTAACGAAGAGCGTATGCCGGGCTGGCGCGATCCGCGCAACTTTATCATCGTCTCCGACCCGTACCCGACCGTGAGCGCCCTGGCCGCAGACCTGATCCTGCCTACCGCGATGTGGGTGGAGAAAGAGGGGGCCTACGGCAACGCGGAGCGCCGCACCCAGTTCTGGCGTCAGCAGATCAAAGCTCCCGGCGAGGCCAAATCGGACCTCTGGCAGCTGGTGGAGTTCGCCCGCCGCTTCAAAACCGACGAGGTGTGGCCGGAAGAGCTGCTGGCGCAGAAGCCAGAGCTGCGGGGCAAAACGCTATACGACGTGCTGTTCGCCACCCCTGCGGTCAGCAAGTTCCCGCTGAGCGAGATCCCGGCAGAGCAGCTCAATGACGAATCCCGCGAGCTGGGCTTCTATCTGCAAAAAGGGCTGTTCGAGGAGTACGCCTGGTTTGGCCGCGGCCACGGTCACGATCTGGCACCGTTCGACGATTACCACAAGGCGCGCGGGTTGCGCTGGCCGGTTGTAAACGGGAAAGAGACCCAGTGGCGCTACAGCGAAGGCCACGATCCGTACGTCAAAGCGGGCGAGGGCTATAAGTTCTACGGCAAGCCGGATGGCAAAGCGGTGATCTTCGCCCTGCCGTTCGAACCGGCTGCCGAAGCGCCGGACGCCGAGTTCGACTTGTGGCTCTCCACCGGCCGCGTGCTGGAGCACTGGCACACCGGCAGTATGACCCGCCGCGTTCCCGAGCTGCACCGCGCCTTCCCGGAGGCGGTGCTGTTTATTCACCCGCTGGATGCCAAAGCGCGCAATCTGCGTCGTGGTGAAAAGGTGAAAGTCATCTCCCGCCGGGGCGAAGTGATTTCGATTGTCGAAACCCGGGGCCGTAACCGTCCTCCGCAGGGGCTGGTCTATATGCCGTTCTTCGATGCCGCGCAGATGGTCAATAACCTGACCCTGGACGCGACGGATCCGCTCTCCAAAGAGACGGATTTCAAGAAGTGCGCCGTTAAGCTGGCGAAGGTGTAATTGCGATGTCCCGCTCGGCGACACCCCGTAACGGCCGCCGCCGCTTCCTGCGCGATGTGATGCGCACCGCGGGGGGGGCTGGCCGCCGTGGGCGTCGCGCTGGGACTCCAGCAGCACACCGCCCGCGCCACCGGCGTGCGGCTGCGCCCGCCCGGGGCCTTGGGCGAAGAGGCTTTTGCCCGGGCCTGCGTGCGCTGTGGCCAGTGCGTGCAGGCCTGTCCCTACGACACCCTGAAGCTGGCGACGCTGGCCTCGGGGCTGTCGGCCGGAACGCCTTACTTTGTCGCCCGCGATATCCCCTGCGAAATGTGCGAGGACATTCCCTGCGCCCGGGTCTGCCCGAGCGGCGCGCTGGATCGCGACATCGCCACGATTGACGATGCCCGCATGGGGCTGGCGGTGCTGCTGGATCAGGAAAACTGCCTCAACTTTCAGGGGTTGCGCTGCGACGTGTGCTACCGCGACTGCCCGAAGATCGACGAGGCCATCACCCTCGAGCTGGATCGCAATCTGCGCACCGGCAAGCACGCGCGCTTTCTGCCCACCGTGCACAGCAACGCCTGCACCGGCTGTGGCAAATGCGAGAAGGTCTGCGTCCTGGAGCAACCGGCGATCAAGGTCCTGCCGCTGTCGCTGGCGAAAGGGGAGCTGGGCCATCACTACCGCTTCGGCTGGCTGGAGGGCAACGATGGCAAACCGTAAGCGCGATGCCGGGCAGGAAGCGCGGGCGAAAAAGGGCTGGTGGCGCAGCCACCGCTGGCTGGTTCTGCGCCGCCTCAGCCAGTTTGCCATTCTGGGGATGTTCCTCAGCGGGCCCTGGCTGGGGGTGTGGATCCTGCACGGCAACTACAGCAGCAGCCTGCTGCTGGACAGGGTGCCGCTGACAGATCCGCTGATGGCCCTGCAAAGCCTCGCCAGCGGCCATCTGCCCGCCGCGCTGGCGCTGACCGGAGCGGTGATCATCACCCTGCTGTACGCCCTGGCCGGGAAACGGCTGTTCTGCGGCTGGGTCTGTCCGCTGAACCCGGTGACGGATTTTGCCAGCCGCTTGCGCAGGCGGTTTGACCTGAATCAGTCCGCGGCGATTCCGCGCCATACCCGGTACGTCCTGCTGGGAATGGTGCTGGTGGGTTGTGCGCTGACCGGCACGCTGCTGTGGGAGTGGATCAATCCGGTTTCGCTGATGGGGCGGAGCCTGGTGATGGGATTCGGCAGCGGCGCGCTGCTGATTATCGCCCTGTTTTTATTTGATTTACTGGTCGTCGAACACGGCTGGTGCGGGCATCTCTGCCCGACAGGCGCCCTGTACGGCGTGCTGGGAAGCAAAGGCGTGTTGACGGTGGTCGCGCACGATCGCCACCGCTGTAACCGCTGTATGGACTGTTTTCATGTTTGCCCGGAACCGCATGTGCTGCGTGCTCCGGTGCTGGATGAGCAAAGCCCGGTGCAGGTGACCAGCCGCGACTGTCTGGTCTGCGGTCGCTGTGTCGATGTTTGTTCTGAGGATGTTTTTACAATAACTATGCGATGGAGTTCGGGAGCGAAACAATGAAAAGCCATGACCTGAAGAAGGCGCTATGTCAATGGATGGCCGGGCTTGCCCTGGTGGTGAGCGGCGCGGTTTGGGCCGCAAATGGCGTGGATCTCAGTCAGTCGCCGGAAGTCTCCGGCACCCAGGAAGGGGCGATCCGCATCCAGAAAGAGCAGGGCCGGATGCCGCTGAACTATGTTAACCAGCCGCCGATGATCCCGCACAGCGTGGACGGCTATCAGGTCACCACCAACACCAACCGCTGCCTGCAGTGTCACGGCGTGGAGAGCTATCGCACCACCGGCGCACCGCGCATCAGCCCGACCCACTTTATGGACAGCAACGGCAACGTCGGGGCCGAAGTGGCGCCGCGTCGCTACTTCTGTCTGCAGTGTCACGTGCCGCAGTCTGACGCCGCGCCGATTGTGGAGAACACCTTCACCCCCCTCGAAAGGTTACGGAAAATAAGAGGTCACGATGGAAAAGTCTACCCGTAAGCCTGGCTGGATTAAGCGCCTCTGGCACTGGTGGCGTCGCCCCAGCCGTCTGGCGCTGGGCACGCTGCTGTTAATCGGTTTTGTCGGCGGCATTATTTTCTGGGGCGGTTTCAATACCGGGATGGAAAAGGCCAACACCGAGGAGTTCTGCATCGGCTGCCACGAAATGCGTAATACGGTCTACCAGGAGTATATGGAATCCGTGCACTACAACAACCGCAGCGGGGTGCGTGCCACCTGTCCTGACTGCCATGTGCCGCACGAGTTTGTGCCGAAGATGATCCGTAAGATTCAGGCCAGCAAGGAGCTGTACGCCAAAGCCTTTGGTCTTATCGATACGCCGCAAAAATTTGAAGCCCACCGTCTGACCATGGCGCAAAACGAGTGGCGGCGGATGAAAGAGAACAACTCCCAGGAGTGTCGTAACTGCCACAACTTCGAGTTTATGGATCTCACCGCCCAGAAAGGGGTCGCGGCGAAAATGCACGACCAGGCGGTGAAGGACGGACAGACCTGTATTGACTGCCATAAAGGGATTGCGCACAAGCTCCCGGATATGCGCGACGTCAAACCAGGCTTTTAACAGGATGTTGATGCGTGGGCCGACTTGAAGCCAAAGGACTGCTCTGCGAGCGGGATGACAGAATACTGTTCAGCGATCTCTCCTTCGACGTGAACGCCGGGGAGTGGATCCAGATCGTCGGGGGCAACGGCGCGGGGAAAACCACCCTGCTGCGGCTGCTCACCGGCCTGGCGCGCCCCGATGCCGGGGAGGTCTGCTGGCAGGCTGAGCCCCTGCATCGGGTGCGCGACAGCTATCATCAGAATCTACTGTGGATTGGCCACCAGCCGGGGATCAAAACCCGGCTGACGGCGCTGGAGAACCTGCGTTTTTTCCATCACCACGGCGATACCGCCCGGTGCCTGGAAGCGCTGGCGCAGGCCGGGCTCGCCGGCTACGAAGACCTTCCCGTCAACCAGCTCTCCGCCGGTCAGCAGCGCCGCGTGGCGCTGGCGCGTCTCTGGCTGACCCACGCCACCCTCTGGATCCTCGACGAACCCTTTACCGCCATCGACGTGAACGGCGTTGACCGCCTGACCCGGCGCATGGCCGACCACACCGCCCGGGGCGGGATGGTGATCATGACCACCCACCAGCCGCTGAACGTGGCGAGCGACAAAATCCGCCGTATCGCGCTGAGGGCAGCATCATGATGTGGCGCATCTTCCGCCTCGAGCTGCGGGTGGCCTTCCGCCACAGCGCGGAGATCGCTAATCCGCTGTGGTTTTTCCTGATCGTTATCACCCTTTTCCCCCTGAGCCTTGGCCCGGAGCCGCAGCTGCTGGCGCGCATCGCCCCCGGCATTATCTGGGTCGCCGCGCTGCTCGCCTCGCTGCTGGCCCTGGAGCGCCTGTTTCGTGACGATCTGCAGGACGGCAGTCTCGAACAGCTGATGCTGCTGCCTCTGCCGCTCCCGGCGGTAGTGCTGGCGAAAGTGATGGCGCACTGGATGGTGACCGGACTGCCGCTGCTGATCCTCTCCCCGGTGATTGCGCTCCTGCTCGGCATGGACCTTTACGGCTGGAAAATCATGGCCCTGACGCTGCTGCTGGGCACGCCGACGCTGGGCTTTCTCGGCGCGCCGGGGGTGGGATTAACGGTAGGGCTCAGGCGCGGCGGGGTGCTGCTGAGCGTACTGGTGCTGCCGTTAACCATCCCGTTACTGATTTTTGCTACCGCCGCGATGGATGCGGCTTCCATGCGCCTCCCTGTTGAGGGGTACATGGCTATTCTGGGCGCGCTGCTGGCTGGCAGCGCAACGTTAAGCCCGTTCGCGACGGCGGCTGCGCTACGCATCAGCGTGCAGTAGCGCGGTATTCATTCGTTTGTCTGAATCTGGTAACTGAATTATGTGGAAAACACTTCATCAACTGGCGATCCCGCCGCGGCTCTATCAGATCTGCGGGTACTTCATCCCCTGGCTGGCGATTGCCAGCACGCTGGTGCTGGCCGCGGGCTGGATCTGGGGTTTTGGCTTCGCGCCTGCGGATTATCAGCAGGGAGAGAGCTACCGCATTATCTATCTGCACGTCCCGGCCGCTATCTGGTCGATGGGGATCTACGCCGGGATGGCGGTGGCGGCCTTTATCGGCCTGGTCTGGCAGCTGAAAATGGCCAATCTGGCCCTGGCGGCGATGGCGCCCGTCGGGGCGGTATTGACCTTTATTGCGCTGGTGACCGGCTCGGCGTGGGGCAAACCGATGTGGGGCACCTGGTGGGTCTGGGACGCGCGTCTGACCTCCGAGCTGGTGCTGCTATTTCTCTACGTCGGCGTTATTGCCCTGTGGCACGCCTTTGATGACCGCCGCCTGGCCGGACGCGCCGCCGGGATTCTGGTGCTGATCGGCGTGGTGAACCTGCCGATTATTCACTACTCGGTGGAGTGGTGGAACACCCTGCATCAGGGCTCTACCAATATGCAGCAAAGTATCGATCCGGCGATGCGTATGCCGCTGCGGCTGGCGATTATCGGCACGCTGCTGCTGTTCATCACGCTGACGATGATGCGGATGCGGAACCTGATTTTGTTGATGGAAAAACGTCGCCCGTGGGTGGGTGAACTGATGTTAAAAGGAGGCCGCCGGTGAACAGCGCATTTGCATCCTGGAGTGATTTTTTTGCCATGGGCGGGTACGCCTTTTACGTCTGGCTGGCGGTGGCGATGACCCTTATCCCGCTGGCGGTACTGGTGGCGCATACCGTCATGCAGCATCGCGCCATCCTGCGCGATATCGCCCAGCAGCGGGCGCGGGAAACCCGCCTGCGTGCCGCTCAGGCACGGGAGGCCGTATGAATCTCCGACGTAAAAACCGTTTGTGGGTCGCCTGCGCCGTGCTGGCGGGGCTGGCCCTGACCATCACCCTGGTGCTCTATGCCCTGCGCTCCAGTATCGACCTGTTCTATACCCCGGGGGAGATCCTCTACGGCAAGCGCGAAACGCAGCAGCTGCCCGAGGTGGGCCAGCGCCTGCGCGTGGGTGGGATGGTGCTGCCCGGCAGCGTTAAGCGCGACCCCCACTCCCTGAAGGTTAACTTCAGCATCTACGATGCCGAAGGGGAGGTAGATGTCACCTACGAAGGTATCCTGCCGGATCTGTTCCGCGAAGGGCAGGGCGTGGTGGTGCAGGGGGAGCTGGGCGCGGGAAATCATGTCCAGGCCAAAGAGGTGCTGGCCAAACATGATGAAAACTACACCCCGCCGGAAGTGAAAAAGGCGATGGAGGAGAATCACCGCCGTCCGGCGAGCGTCTACAGGGATAACGCATCATGATGCCTGAACTCGGTAACGCCCTGCTGTGTCTGGCCCTGGGCGTGGCGCTCCTGCTCTCTCTCTACCCGCTGTGGGGCGTGGCGCGGGGCGATCGGCAGATGATGGCCTCGGCCAGGCTGTTCGCCTGGCTGCTGTTTATGCTGGTGATGGGCGCGTTTATCGTGCTGATCCATGCCTTCGTGGTGAATGACTTTTCGGTGACTTATGTCGCCAGCAACTCCAACACCCAGCTGCCGGTCTGGTATCGCGTGGCGGCTACCTGGGGTGCCCACGAGGGCTCTTTGCTGCTGTGGGTGCTGCTCATGAGCGGCTGGACCTTCGCCGTGGCGCTGTGCAGCCAGCGGATGCCGTTGGAGATCGTGGCGCGCGTGCTGGCGGTGATGGGGATGGTCAGCGTCGGCTTCCTGCTGTTTATTCTCTTCACCTCCAACCCTTTTGCCCGCACCCTTCCGGACTTCCCGATTGAGGGGCGCGACCTCAATCCGCTCCTGCAGGATCCGGGCCTGATCCTGCATCCGCCGCTGCTCTATATGGGCTACGTCGGCTTCTCGGTGGCCTTTGCTTTTGCCATCGCCGCCCTGCTGAGCGGGCGTCTGGACAGCACCTTTGCCCGCTTTGCCCGCCCCCTGGACACTGGCGGCGTGGGTCTGCCTTACCCTGGGGATCGTGCTCGGCTCCGCGTGGGCCTATTACGAGCTGGGCTGGGGCGGCTGGTGGTTCTGGGATCCGGTCGAGAACGCCTCGTTTATGCCGTGGCTGGTGGGCACCGCCCTGATGCACTCCCTGGCGGTCTCCGAGCAGCGCGCCAGTTTCAAAGCCTGGTCGCTGCTGCTCTCCATCTGCGCCTTTTCCCTGTGCCTGCTGGGCACCTTCCTTGTGCGCTCCGGGGTGCTGGTCTCGGTGCATGCCTTCGCCTCCGATCCGGCGCGCGGGATGTTTATCCTCGCCTTTATGGTGCTGGTGATCGGCGGCTCGCTGCTGCTGTTTGCCACCCGCGGGCACAGGGTGCGCTCCCGGGTGAACAATGCCCTCTGGTCCCGCGAATCGCTGCTGCTCGGCAACAACGTTCTGCTGCTCACCGCCATGCTGGTGGTGCTGCTGGGCACCCTGCTGCCGCTGGTGCATAAGCAGCTGGGGCTGGGCAGTATTTCCATTGGAGAGCCGTTCTTCAATACGATGTTCAGCTGGCTGATGGCGCCCTTTGCGCTGCTGGTGGGGATCGGGCCGCTGGTGCGCTGGGGCCGCGACAGGCCGCGTAAGCTCCGCGGTCTGCTGGCGATCGCCCTGGTGAGCACCCTCGCGCTCTCACTGCTGCTGCCATGGTTGTTCGGCAACCGGATTGTCGCCATGACGGTGGTCGGGCTGGCGATGGCATGTTGGGTCTTTGTGCTGGCGCTGGCCGAAGTGGCGCTGCGCGTCTCCCGTGGGGCGAAGCTGACCCTCAGCTATGGCGGGATGGTCGCCGGGCACCTCGGGCTGGCGGTCACCCTCGTCGGGATCGCCTTCAGCCAGAACTACAGCGTCGAGCGGGACGTGCGCATGAAGGCGGGGGATAGCATTGAAATTCATGATTATCGCTTCACCTTCCGCGACGTAAAAGACATTACCGGGCCGAACTACCGGGGCGGCGTGGCGACGATTGGCGTGACGCGCAACGGTAAAGTCGAAGCAGTGTTGCAGGCGGAAAAACGCTTCTACAACAGCGCCCGTTCCATGATGACCGAAGCGGCGATTGATGGCGGCATCACCCGCGACCTGTATGCCGCTCTCGGGGAGGAGCTGGATAATGGCGCCTGGGCCGTGCGTCTCTATTACAAACCTTTTGTCCGCTGGATCTGGGCCGGGGGATTACTGATGGCGCTGGGCGGGCTGCTGTGCCTGGGCGATCCGCGCTACCGCAGGCACAACAAGGCATCGGAGGCCGTATGAAGCGCAACATCCTGTTAGTGCCCTTCGTTATTTTTCTGCTGATTGCGGCGGCTCTGCTGTGGCAGCTGGCGCGCAACGCTGAGGGCGACGATCCGACGACGCTGGAGTCGGCCCTGATCGGCAAACCGGTGCCTGGCTTCCGTCTGGAGTCGCTCGATAACCCCGGCCAGTATTATCAGGCCGACGTCCTGACCCAGGGCAAACCGGTGCTGCTCAACGTCTGGGCGACCTGGTGCCCGACCTGTCGGGCCGAGCATCAGTACCTGAACCAGCTATCCGCGCAGGGGATCCGGGTGGTGGGCATGAACTACAAAGACGATCGCCAGAAAGCCACCGCCTGGCTGAACGAACTCGGCAACCCGTACGCGCTGAGCCTGTTTGATGGCGACGGCATGCTGGGGCTGGATCTGGGGGTCTACGGCGCGCCCGAAACCTTCCTGATCGACGGAAAAGGGATCGTTCGCTATCGCCATGCGGGGGCGCTGACCGCCCAGGTCTGGCAGAGTGAGATCAAACCGCTGTGGGATCGCTACAGCAAGGAGGCCGCACAATGAGATTTTTACTGGCCATGCTGATGCTGGTAGTCGCCGGGTCGGCGCTGGCCACCATTGACGTGATGCCCTTTAAGGATGAAGCCCAGGAGCAGCAGTTCCGCCAGCTGACGGAGCAGCTGCGCTGCCCAAAATGCCAGAACAACAGCATCGCGGATTCCAATTCCATGATTGCCGTCGACCTGCGGTATAAGGTCTACGCCCTGATACAGGAGGGGAAAAGCAATAAAGAGATCGTGGAGTATATGGTGGCGCGCTACGGCAGTTTCGTCACCTACGATCCGCCTTTGACCCCGCTGACCATTCTGCTGTGGCTCCTGCCGCTGGCCGCCATTGGCGCGGGGGGCTGGGTGATTTATGCCCGCTCACGTCATCGGGTGCGGCTGATGCAGGAGAAGGTGACCGACAGCGACGTGCCGCAGGGCAAACGCGCGGGCATAGGACTTTATGCGCCTGGGGTAGCGATCGCGCTGGCGATCGGGGCGGGGAGCTACTGGCAGACCGGGCACTATCCGCAGGTGAAGGTCTGGCAGCAGGCGACGGCCCAGACGCCGGTCCTGCTGGAGCGGGCATTAAATCCGCAGGCGCAGCCGCTGAATGAAGAGGAGCTGGCGCGTCTGGCGCTCGGGCTTCGCACCCGTTTGCAAAGCGATGCCGGGAATGTCGAAGGCTGGATCATGCTGGGCCGTATCGGGATGGCGCTGGGCAATGCCAGGACGGCAACGGAGGCGTACGCCAACGCTTACCGACGCGCGCCCGACAATAGCGATGCCGCCTTAGGCTACGCTGAAGCCCTGACGCGCTCGACCGATCCGGATGATAACCGTCTGGGCGGGGAGCTGCTGCGCCAGCTGGTGAAAAGCGATCGTGCCAACGTGCGCGTCCTGAGCATGTTTGCGTTCAATGCCTTTGAGCAGCAGAGATTCAGTGAGGCGATTGCGGCCTGGGAGAGGATGCTGAAGCTACTTCCTGCCAGTGATACCCGCCGTTCGGTGATTGAGCGCAGTATCCAGCAGGCGAGGGCAGAGGGGAAATAGCGCTCCGGCCCGGTTACAGGCCGCGCGTCTGCAGGAACAGAATGGTGGCCGCCACCCGCGAGCGCAGGTTCAGCTTGCGCAGCAGGTTGCGAATATGCACTTTCACCGTCTGCTCGGCAATGTTAAGCGCCGCGGCGATCTGTTTATTCGACAGCCCCTGCGCCAGCTCGTGGAGTACGTCCAGCTCGCGCTCAGTCAGGACGCTTAACGGATCGGCGGTCACGCCGGAGGTATCCCGCTCCCGCAGATATTCGCTGACGTGCTTGCTGAAGGTTTTCCCGCCTCTGGCTCCTCGCAGAATGTCCTCCAGTAACTCTTCCGGATCGCTGTCTTTCAGCAGATAACCGTCGGCACCGGCATTGATCAGGGTAGCGATATCGCTGGTGGAATCTGAGGCGGTCAGGATGATGATCTGCGCGGTAATGTCGTGCCGACGCAGCGCATTGAGAGTATCGAGCCCGCTCATGCCTTTCATGTTGAGGTCCAGCAGGATCACATCCGGCTCAAGACGGTTCGCCAGGCCGACGGCGCTCTCCCCATCGCCCGCTTCGGCCACCACCTGAAAGTCGCTGTTCAGCGCCAACAGCTGACGAATGCCCCTGCGCATCAGTGGATGATCGTCCACGATAAGTACCTGAAAAGGCGTTACTTCTGCCATACTCCTCTGTCCCTGTATACTGTGTGGGTTTTTATGGCGATAGTGTATGCCCCAGGCTGCGGTTTTGCACCGGGTATCGGCCTGAGACTTGAGCCCTTTCTCACTAAGATTTGTCTGACGCTCGCTACCCTGACCCGCATCTGTATAATACCGACGAACGCGCCGGCAGCGCCCGCGCGGATGTCGGGTGAGTATGAAGAGGGAATGATGTCCGGTATTGCGCATTACTATGAACAGCAGCAGGTTAGCAGCCCGCAGCAGGTGGCTTCGCTATCGGCGCAGACGTCCTCTGCCGGGATGACGCAGACCAGCGTACCCGCCTCCTTTCAGCAGGTCACTAACGCTTCGCAGCCGATCGTCGCCCAGCCAGTAACACACTCATCGCAATCCGCCGATCGCCGCCAGGCAGCAGTTGCCGCCACGCCCGCCTCCTTTGAACAGTTGGGGCAGTACGCCAGCCTCGAAGGCTGGCGTGAAAATCAACTTGCACTGATGAACCGCTTACCTCAGTACCGAAACAGCCGCTCCGGGCCCGCGTGGTCGCCCCCCGGAGGCATCCGTGGGATCCGCAATAACAATCCCGGCAATCTGGAGGCCAGCTGGGCCTTCACCTGGCAGGGACAGAACGGCACCGACGGCCGGTTCGCCACCTTTGCTTCACCGGAACACGGGATCCGCGCCCTTGGCGTAAACCTGCTTGCCTACCAGCGGCGCGGGCTGGATACCATCAGTAAAATTATTAACCGCTGGGCGCCGCCGCAGGATAATAACAATACCACCGCGTACATTCAGAACGTCAGTCAGGCCCTCGGTGTCTCACCGACCACCCGGCTGGATGTGGCCTCACCCGCAATCTTAACCGCGCTGAGCAAGGCCATTATTCATCAGGAGAATGGGAACGTGCCGTTTTCCGATGAGACGATCGCGAACGGAATATCGTCGGCGCTGGGGATGGCGGCGCTTTCGGACAGCCCAACGCCGGTATTGAAAGTATCAGCTGGCGAGCGCCCGATCCCGGGCAATCATCTGGTGGATCAGCTCACTGGCCGGTAACGGCTTATAGAAAAAGTACCCCTGCATAAAATCGATGTGCTTACGGCGTAAATAGTCTGCCTGCGCCTGGGTCTCCACCCCTTCAGCAATGATCTTCAGGTGCATGTTTTTCGCCAGTTCGATCACGCTGTCCACCAGCCGCGTATCCTCACTCACGCCAATCTGGCTGACAAACAGCTTATCAATCTTAATGAACTCCGGATTCAGGGCCGAGATATACGACAGATTCGAATAGCCGGTGCCAAAGTCATCCAGCGCCACTGAAATATTGGCCTCGCGCAGCGCGGCAAACCAGTTACTTAATTGCGGCGTAAAATGCAGCGGATGCCGCTCGGTGATCTCTACCACCACGTGGCTCTGATTGGCAGTGAATTTACTCAGCATGTCGCGGGTATCACATGCAAAACCGGGATCGAGACAGTTTTGCGCGCTGATGTTGATACAGATATAGGTCCCTACGGGGAAACGGTGGATCTGATCCTGCAGATCGGCAATCACCTGCTGCATCAGCAGGTGGGTGAGGGGAACGATCAGGTCATGCTGTTCCGCCAGCGGAATAAAGGCATCGGGGGGACACCGCGCCGTACAGCGGATGACGCCAGCGGGCCAGCACTTCGATTCCGGCAATCTGGCCGGTGCTGGCATTCATAAAGGGCTGATAGAAGGGCACAATCTGCCGCTGTGCAATCGCCGTGCGTAGCGCGTTGACTGAGGCGCTAAACCGTCCTGAAAAGTAGCGGGCGAACCTGGCATTCAGGCTGGCCCGCAGTGTGTGTACGTTAATCATGGTCAGTTTCATCGCGGCTTGGGTCAGGCAACCGCAAAACCGGCTGCCTGACGGGGCTAGATCACTCGTCTGGTATTAAAACTGCACCCAGTCGCCCGAATCTTGTGCCGCGGATTTTTTGACCGTGGCTGGCATGACGGTCCGGGCGGCAACGGCCCGCGACGGGGAGGAGTCTGAGACTTTAAAGACGGCTACAACTTTCTCCAGCTGGACGGCCTGATCCTCCAGCGAACTGGCGGCGGCAGAGGACTCCTCCACCAGGGCGGCGTTCTGCTGGGTAGTGGTGTCCATCTCAGCCATCGCCTGCGCGATTTGCGAGATGCCGCGGCTTTGCTCATCGGTTGCTGCCGCAATTTCGCTCATGATGTCGCGAACCTGGGCGACAGAGCCTTCGATGCGAGACATGGCGTCGCCAGCCCCTTCCACCAGGTTATAGCCAGTGTCGACAAACTCCACCGACTCGCCGATCAGGTTTTCAATCTCCTTCGCGGACTGGGCGCTGCGCTGGGCCAGGGTGCGTACCTCGGCGGCGACCACCGCAAAGCCTTTGCCCTGATCCCCGGCGCGCGCGGCTTCTACGGCAGCGTTGAGTGCCAGGATGTTGGTCTGGAAGGCAATACTGTTAATAACCGTGGTGATCTCAGAGATACGGTGCGAGCTTTGACGCACGTTCTTCATGGTGTCGATCACTTTCTGCGCAATCTGGCTTCCTTCGGTAGCATTCACCGAGGCTTCCTGGGCCAGCGTGCGCGCGTGTTTGGCGTTCTCGGCGTTCAGCGCCACGGTGGAGGTCAGCTCTTCCATACTGGCTGCGGTTTCGACCACCGCGGCAGACTGCTGCTCGGTACGCGACGACAGATCCATATTACCGGCGGCAATTTCGGAGGCCGAACGTGCCACGCTATCCACGCCGTTACGCACGTCATGAATGATGTTTTTCAGGTTCTCATTCATGGTCGCCACGGCATTCATCAACATACCCGGCTCGTCGCGGCGGTTGCTGCTGAGAGTCGCGGTGAGATCGCCTTTGGCAATCAGCTCGGCCACGCGCAGGGTTTCGATAAGCGGACGGGTAATGGAATGGGTGATACCCAGTGCCAGCAGTACGGCCAACACGATGCCGATTGCAGCTACGGTCGGCATCTGCATCTGCACGCTGCTGACGGTTTCATCCACTTTTTTCTGCTGTCTGTCGTACATCGCCTGGATGGCGTTGGTCAGGTTGAGCGCTTTGCCGGTTAAGGCGGTGGACAGGTTGGATTGCTCCGTCCAGATGGCGCGGTAATGTTCCAGCTCACCTTCAATATTGTGCATGTTGTCCAGTGCCGCCTGCAGCATAGGCTTCTGGGCTTCCGGCATGAGCGAGATAAGCTGGGTAATATTGTGTTTACCTGCCTCCAGACGACTCTGGATCATCTTCTCCATCTCCGGGGTCGGATGCTGCCGGTAGGCCGTCACCTGAGAGTCAATATCACTCATGGCAAACGCCACCTGCGCCGTCAGCAACTCGGTTTCAGGCGATTGCGCGGCGTCCCGGCTCATTCCGGCAACGAGTTCGGCGTTGTCGTTCAGCACCTGAGAGGAGATCTTTTGCTCGCTGATTTTCTTTTCAGACAAGGCCCGGGTAAAAGGCACCAGCGTCTCGATATAGCTGTTCACCGCGGCTGCGGTGCTGTCCAGCGACGCTTTGCCGTCCGGCGTCCAGCTAAAGGTATTCAGCGTGGCGAGGGTGTCCTGCATCCTGGCGGTGGCAGCGTTCACATTATCCAGGTACTTCTGATCCAGCGTGTACTGGAAATTAGTCCGGTTCAGACGCACTGTGGAGAGGGCATTGAACAGGTTGGTGGTGACGCCATTCTTCGTGACTTTGTCCTGAATATTATTCAGCCCCAGCAGGCCGGAGGCGAGGATCGCCAGGGTCAGAATCAGCAGTACCGAAAAGCCGAGAAATAATTTTCGGCCGACTTTTAAATTCATAAAGCGATTGATTATGCTCATAGGTCTTCCACTATCGGTGCATGCCGATAAAAAGTGTTTTTATGCTATTTTTGCCATCATTAGCGGGGATAAAATTCCCTGGTGTTGGTTTTCAAAATCTAAAAAAAAAGCCCCTCGCATTATTGCTCAGGGCGAATGCCTGGGTTGACATCACTCACTCAGACTATCTGGTTTCTCCCTTGTATTGCCAGGCTGAGGCGGGAGTTCACTCATCCTGTAATATACTGGTATCACATCCTGATAATTAATCATGTAGCCGCGACCCTTTATGTTGCGGATAAAGTCTGCGGGCAGCCCCAGCAGACCCAGCTTTTTATTCAGGTTGTTTAATACTTGCCACAGCCGCTGTGAGGAAGGCGATAAGTTATTCTCCTCCCATATTTTATCGAACAGCTCTTCTTTACTGATCGCGCTGCGGCGACCATGCTCCAGCAGATAGAGAAAAAGCCTGAGCATGGTTTCATTAAAATAGATTGATGCAAACGCTATACTTTTATCGGTCTGGCTACCGGTGAGCCGATACAGCCTGCGATTAGAAATATCGAAGTGAATCTCATCACCGATCATAAATCCATAGAGTCGATAGCCCATTTATTTCATACCTGGATAATTAAATAAAATACCGATCCCGACCTGCACGCCGAACATAAGCCCACACCATTTATGTGGGGGATTATATGGCTGCTATGAATGCTTTCCAATACACACCCCGGTGCGCTATATGAAAGCGGTTGAGAATCCTTCGGGTGTAGTGCTTTCGTTGCCGTAAACACTATTTTTGGTCTTAAACGCTGCCTGTTTTGCTGTGGTTTTGCTTTTATCCTGATTTTGCGTGATGAGGCCATGCATCAAGAGGATATGGTGTATTTAAGCGTCACCTTAGCATTTTGCACTGATTCGTGAGGGCATGGCGTTTGCCGATCCGCACACCGTTTTTCTGTGCACTCAGAATGCGATGAATGACGAAAAAAGAGGAGTGAAGTTAAATGATTTATACTGAATCAGGGGGTGGGCTGTCGCCACGTTTTCCGCTACGGCAGGGGTTTTTTTGACAACTAGCCTGTTGATAAATAATCTAAAAAATCTGAATCAGAAATTTGATCAGCGTTGTCTATTTTAAAATGAGCCAGTGGGCATGAAATGAAACCTGTTTTTCTGATTAACGAAACCGTCCTCTTTGAGCCGGATGCCCGCCGCCTGTGCTCGCTTGCTGACTACCCATCACGCGCGGTCATCCTGCACGGGCCAGTGAGTGAGTGCCTGCTTCAACTCCTTGAACAGAATGAGCAGGTGCTGACCCAGCGCTACCTGTTTGCCGCGGTATGGGAGAAACAGGGCGCCGTCGTGACCACCAACGCGCTCTACCAGACCATCGCCTCGATCAGAAAAGCACTGAAATCTGCCGGGCTGGAAGAGAACGTCATCATCACTATCCCAAAAGCGGGGTTTAAATCTGTCGCTCAGCTGCGGGTGGGTACCCTGGCGGAGTTTGTTGAGCAGAATAAAACAGTTTCAGCGCCTGTTTTGGCCGATGTATCCTCCGAAATAGCCCAACCTGAAACTCCGCCCCCAGTGACGCAGCGCGCACCTCGTTTCTGGCGATCCTCCATGCTTTACTGGCTGGCAGCGGCGCTTTTTTTACTCTCCTGCGGCGTACTTTATTCTCAGTTGACACCTGCGGAACCGGTCTTTATGGGTTATCACCCCATTGGTACGATTGATGGCTGTGAGGTCTATTCCTCATGGCGCGAAACAGAGAAAAGCCAAAGAATGTGGGCCTCGTTGTCACAGCGTTTTCCGCTGAGTTGTAAAACCGGGAAAATAGCCTACATGACCCTGAACCGGGCGCAGTTAGGCATATCGGTGATAATTTGCGACCGCGCGCCGGATAATCGTGAGGCGCGCTGTGAGTCTATTTTTTACAGGCAGCCATATTATGACAATGAATAAGCAGGCGTTGCGCTGGGGGATTATTTTTCTGGGGGCAGTCTCCCCGCTGCTTGTTGCCGGGTATCTGCATTATCAGCGCAATAATTTTAGCTGCGAAACTCACACCACTATTGTGGAACAGCGTGCGGTAATCGACATAATAATGAGTTTTACCTTTAAGGATGGCGTCGGAAGCTATGACGCTTCCGGGGAGTATATCGAAGAGAATAAACCGCCGGTGGCGATCAGTAATAAGGTGGGATTTACCTACTGGCGTGAAGAGGGCGAAGTGATTCTGGTCTCTAATCAAACCAATGTCCTGCCGAAGAAACATTTACACTATCTCGCCTATGTCCCGGATTTCTTTCAGCACCGGGAGCGGGGAATAAGATTAAATATTCTTCCTGCCAATGCTGACAGCTATTATTTTACCTACAGCAATGCGCCGGTAATGTACTGTACGAAAGGGTAATCCCGCGCCACCCTGGGGGTTGTTTTGACACCCCTTTTTGACTTTGTTGCCTCTGTTTACACTTGATTACAGATAGATAATGAGTATAGTTCTCATTCTCTTTAGTGTTTGCGGGCGCGTAGGGACTTTCCCGCATCAACAGTGAGTGCAGATCTCACACGGAACACTGAGTGTTAACGGTGGACGCTGCACTGGCCTGATGGCCCGAAATCACAATCCTAATCGCAAAACATAAGCGACACAGGCGTCCACCTCAAATTCGATTTGCACGGTAAAGGATGTTCCTGATGTCAAAAAAATTGTCCGCCCTGGCGCTGATGGTGGCTGTCTCACTCAGCGGCTGCGCCGCTCAAAACACCGCGACAACCGCGCCCGCTGCTGATGCCCCGAAACCTGCTGCCCCGGCGCAGACTAACGTCGTCAAACGCGATCTCGCTGACGGCCTGTACGAAATGGTCCTCAACCCCAAAGGCGATGCGCTGTACGTTGCCAGCTCGGAAGGCTTCAAGGATGTGCAGGGTGGGGTGGTGTACAAGCTCGATCCGACGACCCTGAAAACCCTCGGCCGTAGCCATACCGACCTGAAAAACTTCGCCCTCGCACTCTCTGAGGACGGTCAGACCCTCTATGCCACCAACTCGCTGGACGGCGGGATCAGCGCCATCAGCACCGCCGACGGCAAGGTTAAAAAACGCCTGCTGTTTACCGAGCGCAACAAAGAGGGCTACCCGTACGGCGCGCGTCAGGTGCTGCTTCATAACGACGTGCTGTACATTGGCGGCGTGGCCGATCCAGCGGTGATCTGGGTGGTGGATGCCAGGACGCTGAAGCTGAAAAAAACGATCCAGAACGCGGGGCAGTGGGTCACCGGCCTGATGTGGTCTGAGCAAACCCAGCGCATTTACGTGGCCAATGGCGGCGGGGAGATCCTGGTGCTGGATCCTAAGAGCAACCGCATCGAGAAACGCTGGAAGCCGCTCGGCGACAAACCGGCGCTGCTGCTTAATCTGGCGGAAGATACCGCGACCGGCCGCCTGTTTGTCACCGACAACTCTAAAGCCAAAACCACGCTGGTGCTGGATATCCATACCGGTGAAGTGATCAAACAGCTCGACGTGGGCGACTCGCTGGCGGTGAAGTTCAACCCTGAACGCAACGAGCTCTACATCACCCAGCGCGAGAGCGGCAAGCTGCTGAGCCTGGATGCCACCACCTATGCCGTGAAGCAGAGCTGGGATCTGCCGCCGAACCCGAACAGCCTGCTGCTGTCGGCGGACGGCCAGACGCTGTACGTCACCGTGAAGCAGGCCTTTAACAAAGACCACTCCACCAACGGGCCGGACAGCGTTGTGCGTATCGCCCTGAAATAATCTTTCTCATAACAATTAAGGCCCGGCAACGGGTCATTTTGCGCGAACTTTGAACGAGCTAATCATGAACCACACCAGAAAAATGAACAAAACGCTGCTGGCCCTCGCCATTGGTGCGATCGCCCATTCCGCCATGGCGGCGGACGATAAAAAGGAAGAGACCATCGTGGTCCAGTCTGCTGCCAGCGACTTTAAACCCGGCGGCGACCAGCTGGTGCCAGCCTTCCTTGACGGGCAGGTGGCAAACGGCGGACGCATGGGGATGCTCGGTCAGCAAAATGCCATGGACGTGCCGTTTAACATCATCAGCTACACCTCTAAGCTGGTGGAAGATCAGCAGGCGCACACCATTGCCGACGTGGTGGCTAACGATGCGGGCGTCCAGTCCGTGCAGGGTTACGGCAACAGCGCGGAGAGCTACCGCATTCGCGGCCTGAAGTTCGACGGGGATGACATGACCTTCGGCGGCCTCTCCGGCGTGCTGCCGCGTCAGGTGGTCGATGCGCAGATGGTCGACCGCATTGAGATTTTCAAAGGCGCTAACTCCCTGATGAACGGCGCGGCCAGCTCTGGCGTCGGCGGGATGATCAACCTTGAGCCAAAACATGCGGGCGCAACGCCGCAGGCGAAAGTGGGCGTGGACTACACCTCGGATTCGCAGATTGGCACCACCCTCGATGCCGGGCGTCGCTTCGGCGACAGCGACCAGTTTGGCGCCCGCGTTAACGTGGTGCACCGTGAAGGCGAAGCGCCGGTGGCGAACGACCGCCGCCGCACCACGCTGCTCTCCACCGGTCTCGACTATGCGGGCGACAACTTCCGCAGCTCCGTGGACCTGGGCTATCAGAAGAAAACCTTCCACGGCTCGGAGACCGGGGTCAACGTGGCTGGCGTGAACTTCGTGCCAGAACCGCCGAAGAACGATCGCAACTACTCCCAGAAATGGGCCTACAGCAATATCGAAAACGAATTCGGCATGTGGCGCAGCGAGTACGACATTACCGACAGCTGGACCGCCTATACCGGTCTCGGTGCCCAGCACGCCCATGAAGAGGGGCTCTACAGCGGCGCGAAGCTGGTCGATAAGAGCGGCAAAGCCACCGCGTCCCGCCTGGATACCAACCGCATCAGCGATTCTGTCAGCGGCATGGCGGGTATTCGCGGCAACTTTGCCACCGGTTTTGTGACCCACAAGGTCAACGTCGGCTACTCGGCGATGACCAAAAACGAGAAAATTGCGTGGAAAATGTCGGCGGCGAAGGATAACCCGGTGACCAACATCTACCACAACACCGGCGTGGATGCGCCGCCGAGCACCAACTCCAATGGCGCAGGCGGCAACTACAGCGATCCGCTGACCAGCGGCCGTACCCGCACCCAGGGCTGGCTGCTGAGCGACACCCTCGGCGTGCTGGATGACAAACTGCTGTTCACCGTCGGGGCCCGTCATCAGAAGGTGGTGATCCGCGGCTATAACAAAGTGACCGGGATGGAAAACGCCGGCGACAGCTTCGACGGCGACCGCTGGATGCCGACCTATGGCGTGGTCTACAAGCCGTGGAACGAGATCTCACTGTATGCCAACCACACCGAGGCGCTGCAGCCGGGTAAAACCGCGCCTAACACCGCCACCAACTATGGGCAGAGCACCGGCATCGTCCACTCTAAGCAGAACGAAGTGGGCGTGAAGGCCGATTTCGGTCGCGTCGGCGGCTCGCTGGCGCTGTTTGAGATCAAAATGCCGTCCGCCATTCTCGACAGCCAGACCAAATATTACGGTCTGGATGCCGAACAGCGTAACCGCGGCGTTGAGCTGAACGTCTTTGGCGAGCCGATGCTGGGCCTGCGTCTGAACGCCAGCGCCACCTGGCTGCAGGCGGAGCTGACCAAAACCAACAACGGAGTGAACCAGGGCAACGACGCCATTGGCGTTCCGTCGTTCTACGGCGTGCTGGGCGCGGAGTATGACATCAAGCCCGTCGACGGCCTGACCGCCACCGCCCGCGTGAACCACTCCGGTTCTCAGTATGCGGATCTGGCCAACAGCAAAAAGCTGGACAGCTACACCACCCTGGATCTGGGCATGCGTTACCGCTTCGCGGTCAACAATGACCAGAATCAGATGACCGTTCGCGCCGGAATTGAAAACGTCACCGACGAGAACTACTGGTCAAGCGTGGACGACGGCGGCACCTACCTGTTCCAGGGTGAGCCGCGCACCTTTAAGGTCTCCGTCGGCTACGAGTTCTGAGTTCGACCCTCGTTATCGGGGCAGGGATGCCCCACCTTCCGACTGTTATAAAAATGTAATCAATTGTTCTTATAGTGTTCCCACTTTGTCATTTCTTAGCCTAAAGAAAGGAAGCCATCGTGGGTAAACCTCTTAAGTCCGTATTCAAAAAAGAACATCGCGACGATGTCAGCAATCCCAGCGCTAACCCGGTATTTTCCAGCGTGGCGGAGATGTTCCTCTCCCGCCGCCGTTTCCTGCAGATGGGTGCCGTTGCCGGTGCCGCCGCCTCTTTCCCTTTTTTACTCAAACCTGAAAACGCCCTGGCCGCGGTTTCCCAGCCGTCAGCCCTGAGCAAAGCGGTCGCGCTCGGCTTTACCAGCATTCCGGTCTCAACGGAGGATACGGTCAGGGTGCCCGAGGGCTACATCGCGCGGCCTTTCTACCGCTGGGGTGACGCCACCGGCATCAAGGGGAATATGCCGGCATTCAAATATGACGCCAGCAACACGGCAGACGAGCAGGCGGCGCAGGCGGGCATGCACCATGACGGCATGGCGTGGTTTAGCCTGCCGCAAGGGGAGAATAATCCCGGCCACGGTCTGCTGGCGATGAACCACGAATATATCGACAACGGCATGCTCTTTAGCGACGGCACCGCCAGCTGGAGCCTGGACAAGGCGCGTAAAGGCCAGAACGCCATGGGCGTGTCGATTATCGAAGTGAAAAAGAACGGCAGCGACTGGGAAGTGGTGCGCCCCTCCGGCTTTGCCCGCCGCATCACGGTGAACACCCCGATGCAACTCACCGGCCCGTCGCGTCAGCAGACGTTAATGAAAACCGCCGCCGATCCTCAGGGCGAGCGGGTGCTCGGCACCATGCAAAACTGCGCCAACGGTTATACCCCCCTGGGGAACCTACCTCACCTGCGAAGAGAACTGGTCGGATATTTTCGTCAAGAAAGGCGAGCGTAACGCGCTGGAAAAGCGCTACGGCATCAGCGATAGCGATGAGTCCTACCGCTGGAGCGAAGTGGACGACAGGTTCAGCGTGGATAAAACGCCTAACGAGCCGAATCGCTTTGGCTGGGTGGTCGAGATCGATCCCTACAATCCCGACTCCACGCCGCGCAAACACACCGCGCTGGGGCGCTTCAAGCATGAAGGCGCCGCCGTCACCCTGGCAGCCGATAAGCGCGTGGTCACCTATATGGGCGACGACCAGAAGTTTGAGTACATCTACAAATTTGTTTCCGACAATAAATACAGTCCGGCGGATCGCGAAGCCAACCTGCAGCTGCTGACCGCCGGCACGCTCTACGTCGCCAGATTCAACGACGACGGCTCCGGCGAGTGGCTGCCGCTGGTGTTTGGCCAGAACGGCCTGGATAAAAGCAACGGGTTCGAAAGCCAGGGCGATCTGCTGATTAAAACCCGTCTGGCGGCGGATGCCGTGGGGGCGACGAAGATGGATCGTCCGGAGTGGATTGCGGTCGATCCGCATAACGGCGGCAGCGTTTACTGCACCCTGACCAACAACAGCGATCGCGGCAAAGAGGGCAAAGCGCCGGTGGATGCCGCCAACCCGCGGGCAAACAACGCGTTCGGCCACATTATGCACTGGCACGAAGAGGGCGGCGATCCTGCCGCGTTACGCTTCAAGTGGGACATCCTGGTGCTGGCCGGGCGAACGGACACCGCGGATGAAAAGGCGAAGGGAAGCATGAAGGGCGCCGAATTTGGCAGCCCGGACGGCCTGTCGTTTGACCATCAGGGCGTGCTCTGGATCCAGACCGACGTCTCCTCGAGCACCATTAACAAGAAAGCGTATGAGGGGATGGGCAATAACCAGATGGTGGCAACCATTCCGGGCACCAACGAGTATCGCCGCTTCCTGACGGGCCCGCGCGGGTGCGAAATCACCGGCATTGCGTTCACCCCGGACAACCGCACGCTGTTTATTAATATTCAGCATCCTGGCGAGGGCGGGGATGACATTACCGACCCGGCAAACCCGCGCGCCGTTTCTAACTGGCCGGACAACAATCCGCAGGGACGTCCCCGCGCCTCGACGGTGGTCATCACCAGAGCGGACGGCGGCATTATCGGTTCGTGATCGCCTCCCGCCGGGCAGCAACCGTTGCCCGGCGTTTAACTTGCTCCCGTCTGCCTGAAGTGTTAAAAGGTGCCCCTTCCATAAAAAGAGACAGGGCCAGGCCGTGAGAAACGCCTCATCCGCTTCAGATAAAAGTGTTGCTGAAGCCGCGTCGGAACAGACACCGACGCTCCACCGTGGTTTACAGAACCGCCATATTCAACTTATCGCTCTCGGTGGCGCTATCGGCACCGGGCTGTTCCTCGGCATAGGCCCCGCCATTCAGATGGCCGGCCCCGCGGTGCTGCTGGGTTATGCCATCGCGGGTATTATCGCTTTTCTGATCATGCGCCAGCTCGGCGAGATGGTGGTGGAAGAGCCGGTCTCCGGCTCCTTTGCCCATTTTGCCTACAAATACTGGGGCCCGTTTGCTGGCTTCCTCTCCGGCTGGAACTACTGGGTAATGTTCGTGCTGGTGGGCATGGCGGAGCTGACCGCCGCGGGCATCTATATGCAGTACTGGCTGCCGGACGTGCCGACCTGGATCTGGGCGGCGGTGTTCTTCATCATCATTAACGCCGTTAACCTGGTGAACGTGCGCCTGTACGGGGAGACCGAGTTCTGGTTCGCCTTAATCAAGGTACTGGCGATCGTCGGTATGATCGGCTTTGGCCTGTGGCTGCTCTTCTCCGGACACGGCGGCGAGCGGGCGACCATCGACAACCTCTGGCAGCACGGCGGCTTCCTCGCCACCGGCTGGAAAGGGCTGGTGCTCTCCCTGGCGGTGATCATGTTCTCCTTTGGCGGGCTGGAGCTGATCGGCATTACCGCCGCCGAAGCCCAGGATCCGCATAAAAGTATCCCGAAAGCGGTCAACCAGGTGGTGTACCGTATTCTGCTGTTCTATATCGGTTCGCTGGTGGTACTGCTGGCGCTCTATCCGTGGGTGGAAGTGAAGTCCGACAGCAGCCCGTTTGTGATGATTTTCCACGATCTGAACAGCAACGTGGTGGCATCGGCGCTCAACTTTGTGATTCTGGTGGCCTCGCTGTCGGTCTATAACAGCGGCGTCTACTCCAACAGCCGGATGCTGTTTGGCCTCTCGGTGCAGGGCAACGCGCCGAAGTTTTTAACCCGCGTCAGCCGTCGCGGCGTACCGGTCAACTCGCTGCTGCTCTCCGGGGCCATCACCTCGCTGGTGGTGCTGGTCAACTACCTGCTGCCACACGAAGCCTTTGGCCTGCTGATGGCGCTGGTGGTCGCGACTCTGCTGCTGAACTGGATCATGATCTGCCTGGCGCACCTGCGTTTCCGCGCGGCGATGCGCCGCAAAGGGCGCGAGACTCAGTTCAAGGCGCTGCTCTACCCGGCGGGGAACTATATCTGTATCGCCTTCCTGGCGATGATCCTGGTGCTGATGTGCACCATGGACGGCATGCGCACCTCAGCAATCCTGCTCCCGGTTTGGGTCGTGTTCCTGTTTGTGGCGTTTAAGCTCTCCCGCAAGAAGTAGTGCGCCTTTTGCCCGGCGGCGCTGCGCTTGCACGGGCCTACAAAACCGTAGGCCGGGTAAGCGAAGCGCCACCCGGCAGAAATGCGAGCACACAGCAGAACCGTAGGCCGGGTAAGCGCAGCGCCACCCGGCACCTCTCCGCACCCATCCTCATCTTTATCGTGACCCCCCCTCCCACTTCTTAATCGATCCGCAGGATCTTTGTTTTGTAATCGATTACTTTTCATGTGATACGGTTTTGTAATCGATTACTTTTTAAGGGTGGGGCTGATCATGGTGTCAACAACTGAAAGTAGTGGAAAGGTGATAGGGCAGCACCGAATGCTGGTGCCGCGCCTGTCGCTGATGATGTTCCTGCAATTTTTTATCTGGGGTAGCTGGTCGGTAACCCTCGGTCTGGTGATGACCCAGCACAACATGTCATTGCTGATTGGGGATGCGTTCTCCGCCGGGCCGATTGCCTCAATTCTGTCGCCGTTTGTCCTCGGCATGCTGGTGGACCGCTTCTTCGCCTCGCAAAAGGTGATGGCGGTAATGCACCTGGCCGGGGCGGCGATCCTGTGGTTCGTGCCGGGTGCCTTAATCGCGGAAAACGGTGCGCTGCTGATTGGCCTGCTGTTTGGCTACACGCTCTGCTACATGCCGACCCTGGCGTTGACCAACAACATCGCCTTCCACAGCCTGGCGAACGTCGACAAGACCTTCCCGGTGGTCCGCGTGTTTGGCACCATCGGCTGGATTGTGGCCGGGATCTTTATCGGCGTCACCGGCGTGGCCTCCAGCGTCACCATCTTCCATGTCGCGGCGGCCAGCTCCGTCCTGCTGGCGCTCTATAGCCTGACCCTGCCACACACGCCGGCTCCGGCCAAAGGGATGCCGGTGAAGATGCGCGATCTCTTCTGCGCCGACGCCTTCGCGCTGCTGAAAACCCGTCACTTCTTTATCTTTTGCCTGTGCGCGATGCTGATCTCGGTCCCGCTGGGCACCTACTACGCCTACACCGCCTCCTATCTGGCGGATGCGGGTATTGCCGACGTCAGTACCGCCATGTCCTTCGGCCAGATGTCCGAAATCTTCTTCATGCTGGTGATCCCGCTGCTGTTCCGCCGCCTGGGCGTGAAGTACATGTTGCTGATCGGCATGCTGGCGTGGTTCGTGCGTTATGCGATGTTTGCCCTCGGCGTAAGCGAAGAGGGGCGTTTCCTGCTGTACCTCGGCATCCTGCTGCACGGCGTCTGCTATGACTTCTTCTTTGTGGTGGGCTTTATCTACACCGACCGCGTGGCGGGCGACAAGGTAAAAGGCCAGGCGCAGAGCATGATCGTGATGTTCACTTACGGTATCGGCATGCTGCTGGGCTCGCAGATTTCCGGCGCGCTCTACAACCGTCTGGTGGCCGGGCAACCCGTGCCCGAGGCGTGGGTAACATTCTGGTGGATCCCGGCGGTGGCTGCTGCTGTGATTGCACTCGTTTTCCTTGTCTCGTTCAAATATGAAGATGACAAGGCGTAATTTCTGGAGGTGGTATGAGGACGATTAAAGGCCCGGGAATTTTTCTGTCGCAGTTTATCGGCGGGCAACCGCCGTTTAACACCCTCGACGGGCTGGCAGGCTGGGCAGCGGAAAAGGGCTACAAAGCGCTGCAAATTCCCTGCAATCATAAGGCAATTTTTGACGTGGAGCTGGCGGCAGAGAGCCAGACCTACTGCGACGAAATTAGCGGTAAGCTGGCGAATCACGGGCTGGTCATCAGCGAGCTCTCCACCCATCTGGAGGGGCAGCTGATCGCCGTTAACCCGGCGTACGACGAGGCGTTCGATAACTTCGCTCCGCAGGCGGTGCGCGGCAACGCGGCCGCCCGCCAGGCGTGGGCTACCGATATCGTCACAAAGGCGGCGGTGGCCTCGGCCCGGCTCGGGTTAACCGCCCACGCTACCTTCTCGGGATCGCTGGCCTGGCCGTTTATGTACCCCTGGCCGCCGCATAACGAGGCGCGTTTCCAGGAGGCGTTCAGCGAGCTGGCCCGCCGCTGGCGGCCGATTCTGGATGCCTTCGACGAGCAGGGGGTGAACCTCTGCTATGAGATCCATCCGGGTGAAGATCTGCACGATGGCGTCACCTTCGAGCGTTTTCTGGCGCTGGTGGACAACCATCCGCGCTGCAATATTCTCTACGATCCAAGCCACCTGCTGTTACAGCAGATGGATTACCTGACCTTTATCGACCACTACCACACCCGCATCAAGGCGTTTCACGTCAAGGATGCCGAGTACCGCCCGAACGGGCGCAGCGGGGTGTATGGCGGGTATCAGAGCTGGATCAACCGCGCCGGGCGCTTCCGCTCCCCGGGCGACGGGCAGATCGACTTTAAGGGTATTTTCAGCAAGCTGACCCAGTACGACTATGACGGCTGGGCGGTGCTGGAGTGGGAATGTTGCCTGAAAGACGGCGACACCGGGGCGCGGGAAGGGCGCGAGTTTATCTCCCGCCATATTATTCCGGTTTCCGATCGGGCGTTTGACGATTTCGCCGCGGGAGAACTTCATGATTAACGTCGGCATTATCGGCAGCGGTTTTATCGGCCCGGCGCACATCGAAGCCCTGCGCCGTCTCGGCTTTGTGCAGGTCGTCGCCCTGTGTGACGGCTCGCTGGCCCAGGCGCAGGAGAAAGCCCGGGCGCTGAACATTCCCCACGCTTACGGCAGCGTGGACGAACTGCTGGCGCACCCGGGTCTACACGTGGTGCACAACTGCACGCCCAACCATCTGCATGCTGAGATCAACCGCCAGATCCTGCGCGCCGGAAAGCATGTCTTCTCTGAAAAACCGCTGTGCATGACCCCGGACGAGGCGCGGGAGCTGGTGGCCCTGGCGGAGCAGGCGGGGGTGGTGCACGGTGTGAGCTTTGTCTATCGCCAGTTTGCGATGGTGCGCCAGGCGGCGAGCATGGTGGAAGCCGGCTCGCTCGGACGGCTGTTTGCCGCCCACGGTAGCTATCTGCAGGACTGGATGCTGCTGGAAACCGACTACAACTGGCGGGTCGACGCGACGCTCGGCGGGGCATCCCGGGCAGTAGCGGATATCGGTTCCCACTGGTGCGACACTATCCAGTTCCTGACCGGGCGGCGCATCACCGGGGTGATGGCCGATCTGTCGATAGTCTGGCCGACCCGCAAGGCCAACATGGCCGGGAACCAGACCTTCAGCCAGGCGGGCGACGCGGTTTATGAAGATAAACCCGTCACCACCGAGGATTTTGGCTCGGTGCTGTTCCGCTTCGACGATGGCAGCAAAGGCAGCTTTACCGTCTCGCAGGTGAGCGCCGGGCGCAAAAACCGCCTCAGCCTTGAGGTCAACGGCAGCGAAGGCTCGGTGGCCTGGGATCAGGAGGTGCCCCAGCAGCTGTGGGTCGGCCATCGCGCACAGGCCAATCAGATCCTGACGGACGATCCTTGCCTGATGAACCGCGACGTGGCCGACAGCGCCCACTTCCCGGGCGGCCACATCGAGGGCTGGCCGGACGCCTTTAAGAACATGATGGCGCAGTTTTATCGCGCGGTGCAGGCGGGGGCCATGCCGGAAAAACCGCTGTTTGCCACCTTCCATGACGGGGCGAACGTGATGTATATCATTGACGCGATAGTGAAAAGCCATCAGCAGCAGCGCTGGGTCAGCGTCGCGCAGTAACCGCTTGCCCGGTACGCCGGGCAACGAATTTATGGTAGCCTGCTGCTAACGCTAACTGCAGGATCACTCGTCGCTATGTCAATTCAGAAAATCGCCCAACTGGCGGGCGTCTCGGTGGCGACGGTATCGCGCGTGCTGAATAACAGCGATACCGTCAAAGCCAAAAACCGCGATCGCGTCTTGCAGGCGATTAAAGAGGCGAACTACCAGCCCAATCTTCTCGCTCGTCAGCTGCGCACCTCGCGCAGCTATATGATCCTGGTGATGGTCTCCAACATCGCCAACCCGTTCTGCGCCGAGGTGGTGAAGGGCATCGAGGAGCAGGCAGAGAAAAACGGCTACCGCATTCTGCTGTGCAACTCCGGCTCCGATATTGAACGCTCCCGCTCGGGGCTGAGCCTGCTGACCGGCAAAATGGTCGACGGCATTATCACCATGGATGCTTTTACCCGTCTCACCGAACTGGCGGCGCTGATTGGCGATGCCCCCCTGGGTGCAGTGCGCCGAATACGCCGATGCCGGGGCGGTCTCCTGCGTCGGGATCAACGATGTCGACGCCTCCCAGCACGTGGTCAGCCGCCTGGCGGACGGCGGGCGTCAGCGGATTGCGCTTATCAACCACGATCTGAGCTACAAATATGCCCGCCTGCGCGAGCGCGGGTATAAAAGCGTGCTGCATCTGCGCGATTTAGCCTATCAGGCGGTGGAGTATGCCAGCGATCTCAGCGCGGCGGCCGGCACGGCGGCGATGAGCAAGCTGCTGGCGGCGGAGACGCGGCCGGATGCGGTATTTGCCGTCTCCGATACCCTCGCCGCGGGGGCGTTACGCGCTATCGAAAAGGCCGGGCTGCGCGTGCCGCAGGATATCGCCGTGGTGGGCTTCGACGGCACCGAGCTGTCGGAGATGGTCTCGCTGACCACCATTGAACAGCCGTCGCGGGATATCGGACGCAAGGCGGTCGATCTGCTGCTGAACAGAATCGACAACCCCGACGCCGCCACCGAGCGGGTGATGATGAACTGGCGCTTTATTTCCCGCGCCAGCACCTGAGTTATTTCCCCAGTACGCCCGCCAGGGAGCGAATATCGTTCCCGGTCGGCGTCTGGTGAATGCGCAGACCAAATTCATCGATCACCGCGAAAATATGGTCGAAAATATCGGCCTGAATCGCCTCATATTCCGCCCAGATCACGGTGTTGGTAAACGCATATATTTCAATTGGCAGACCGTTGGCGTCCGGCGCTAATTGCCGCACCATCAGGGTCATATCCTGACGAATACGCGGATGGTTGCGCAGATATTCATTCAGGTAGGCGCGGAAGGTGCCAATATTGGTCATCCTGCGCATATTCAGCACCGACTCGCCTTCGCCATTTTCCTGATTCCACAGCGTAATTTCCTCGTGGCGCGTGGCCATATAGGGCTTGAGCAGCTTCGCCTGAATCAGCTGCTGCTGCTCCTGCTCGTCGAGAAAATGGATGCTGGTGGTATCAATATTCAGGCTGCGCTTAATCCGCCGCCCGCCGGAGGCCGACATTCCGCTCCAGTTGATAAAGGCGTCGGAGACCAGCGCCCAGGTCGGAATGGTGGTGATGGTGTTATCGAAATTGCGCACCTTGACGGTGGTCAGGCCGATATCGGTCACCGTGCCGTTAGCGCCGTATTTCGGCATCTCCAGCCAGTCGCCGAGCTTGAGCATATCGTTGGCCGAGAGCTGAATGCCTGCCACCAGGCCTAAAATTGGGTCTTTGAACACCAGCATTAATACCGCGGCCATCGCGCCCAGACCGCTAATCAGAATGGCGGGGGACTGGCCGATCAGCAGGGAAATAATCAGGATACCCACCAGAATGGCGCTCACCAGCTTGATGCCCTGGAAGATGCCTTTCAGCGGCAGCTGCGAGGCGGTGGCCATTTTCTGCGACAGATTGAAAATCACGTCCAGCAGCGAGAAGAACGCCAGCAGGGCGTAAACCATTACCCACAGCTTCGCGCAGGTGGTGAGTATTTCCGCCGCGTCGCTGCCTTTTTGCAGCCACAATACCGCCTGAACGTTGACGATTATCCCCTGCAGGGTAAAGGCCAGACGGTGAAATAACTTATTCTCGGTGATGATTTGCAGCCATAAATGGCTGTTGGCCCGGGCGCGTTTCTCGAACGCCCGCAGCACCACTTTGTGCAGAATAAAATGAATAATCAGGGCGGTAAGAAAAATAATGCCAAAAATGATGACTAAAGAGGTGGTGTGATTTATTTCAATGCCGGTCTCTTCGACCAGGGAAATGAACTCCTGCATAACGTCTCCTGTATTAAAGCAGCCGCCATAATGGCGGCTGAGGATCTATTATGCAAATTCGCCAGGCCTATTTTACCGCCTGACAGGCCTTCACCACCGGCAGGCTCAGACGATGACGCAGTCGCAGGGTGGCCAACGCCAGGACGATCATCATGACGGTTTCCACCATCAGGAAGACGTTAATTGCCTCTGCGTAATCCCCGTGATGGCTGTGCAGGGCGTGGAGCAAAATCGCACCGAAGATGGCCGGGCCAAGACCGAGCGCCGCTTGTTGCAGGGTGCTGAGAATGGCGCTGGCGGCCCCGGCGTCGTCGGGCTGAATATCGCGCATCCCGATGCGGTAGAAGCTGTTCACTATCAGCGCCTGGCCGTAGCCCACCAGCCCGGTGGCCGGGGCGAGGGTCAGGGCGGTGTTCTCCAGTCCCCAGATGCGGAAGGTGACGATCAGCGCCAGCAGGCCGGTTATCTGGATCGCCAGCCCGGACAGTAAAATCGTGCTGGTGCTGTAGCGGGCAATCAGCCGCGGGGCAAACCACGCCGAGACGAAATAGGTCACCCCGAGGGCGATAAAGCTGTTGCCGGACTGCCACGGCGCCATCCCCAGACCGGTCTGCATGGTCAGCGCCATGCAGAACATAAACCCGGACCAGACGCTGAAAAAGAGCAACGCAATCAGCACGCCGAAGCGGATACTGCCGAGCTGCATCAGACGCGGCGGGATCAGCGGGTGAGCCCCTTCGCGCTCTTTTTTACGTGCATTCAGCGCCATTAACCAGGCCAGCGGGACAATGGCGATCAGGGCGGCCTGCAGCGGCCAGGACCAGTGCCACTGCGGCCCCAGTGCCATCGGGAACAGCAGGCAGCAGAGGATTGCTGCCAGCAGCGCGGTACCCGGCCAGTCAATGCGCGACGGCGTGTCGCGGCGGGTCTCCGGCACGTAGCGACGGCTCAGGGCCAGCACCAGCAGGCAGATCGGCACGTTGATAAAGAAGGCGTTGCGCCAGCCCAGCCCGGCGATATCCGCCGACACCAGCCAGCCGCCGCCCATCTGCCCGACGATAAACGCAATGCCGCCGATGCCGCCAAACAGGCTGATGGCTTTGGCGTGGGCGGTGCCTTTCAGCGTCACGTGCAGGGTGGCAAGAATTTGCGGCACGATCAGCGCCGCGCCTGCGCCCTGAACGATGCGCGCGGCCAGCAGCTGCTCAATATTGCCCGCCATGCCGCACAGCAGCGAGGCCAGGCCAAAGCTCGCCACGCCCCACATAAACAGGCGACGACGGCCGAGGTTATCCCCCAGCTTGCTGCCGAGCGCCAGGCAGACGGCAAAGGCCACGCCGTAAAGGGCGACAATCAGCTCCAGCTCGGTGGCGGTGGCGTGCAGCGAGTGGGTGATGGAGTCCAGCGCCACGTTGGTGATTGAGGTATCAATCAGCGGCAGCATCTGGCCGGTTAACAGCAATATCAGGCCTGCCCGGCCCGGTGAAACAACTGACGTATTCATGGTGACTCCATTGCGTCAAACAGCGTAGCGTCGTAGCATCAACTATCTGATAAACGGGTACCAGTTCTTGCTTATACTGGTACTGGCACTACCATGCAGGGGGCACTATGGCGCTGATGTCTGAACCCGTCACCTCACTCCAGGATGACACCCGTAAACAGCTGGGCGCATTTTTACGCGCGCGGCGTGAAAGTCTCGATCCACAGCGCCTCGGCTTACCGCGCAGCGGCCGACGCCGCACGCCGGGCCTGCGCCGGGAAGAGGTGGCCCTGCTGGCTGACGTGGGCGTGACCTGGTACACCTGGCTGGAGCAGGGCAGGGACGTCAACCCGTCGAGCGCGGTGATGGCGGCAGTGGCGAAAGCGCTGCAGTGTACCCCGACCGAATCCCGCCACCTCTTCCTGCTGGCCGGATTGCCGCCGGGCGAAGCGCCCCAGGCGGTCTGCTGCGAGGGGATCAGCGAAGGCACCCGCCGTCTTCTCGACACCCTGATGCCGAAACCCGCCAGCATTCAGAAGCCGAATTTCGATATCGTGGCGTGGAATGACAGCTTCGGTCATCTGATGGGCGTCGACTTCAATGCGATCCCGCCGGAAGACCGCAACTGTATCTATCTGTTCCTCACCCATCCGGCGTGGCGCGCACGCCTCGGTAAGCGCGGAGACGTGCTGCCCATTTTTGTCTCCTACTTCCGCGCGGCGATGGCCGAGCACCGGGGCGACCCGCAGTGGGAAGCCAAACTGGCGCGCTTCTTTGCCGTCTCTGAAGAGTTCAAAACCCTGTGGCACCAGCGCAACGACGTGCGCGGCGTGGAAAATCAGCTCAAGCTCTTTACTCATCCCGAACTGGGCGATTTTCATCTCCAGCAGATGTACTGGTACTCCGCCCCGCGCAACGGCTCGCGGCTGCTGGTCTATCTCCCGGTGGATGACGAGGGCGAGCGCGCCCTGACATGGCTGGCGGAGCAGGCACCATGAACGTCACCCGCAAACAGGAACGCCTCCTGCGCCGCGCGCTCACCGAGTGGCAGCAGGAGGGCGCGTTAACCGCCGACGAGCATCAGCGACTGGCCGGCAGCTTAAAACGCGTCACCATGGACTGGCAGCGCCTCAGCCGCTACGCCTTCTGGACGGCAATCGTCTGCGTCATCATCGCCATTGGCAGCCTGTTTGCCGACAGCGAACTGATGGCGCGCATTATCGAGTTCTTCGCCTTCTCCTCCATCGCCCGCATCGGACTGCCTGCGCTGGCCGCAATACTGTTTTATCTGTGGGGATTCAGCCGCCAGCGGCAGGAGACCCAGTGGCACTACAGCACCGAGGCGATTTTGTTCCTCGGGGTGTTCTTTACCGCCATCGCCCTCTGGCAGCTGGGTGAACGGCTGGATACCGGCAGCGGCCACATAGCGCCGCTATTTCTGCTGGGCTGCGCCGTTTACGGGCTGGTGGGCTTCTTCGGCCGCTCGGGCCTGGTGTGGCTGTTCTTTTTGCTGTCGCTTGGCAACTGGTTTGGCGCCGAAACCGGCTATATGTCCGGCTGGGGCGCCTACTGGCTGGGGATGAGCTACCCGGTGCGCTTTATCTTCTTCGGGGGGGGCCTTACTGGCGCTCTGCTGGTGGCTGCGCGGGATGCTGCGTAAACGGCATCTGTACACCACCAGTAAAGCGATGGGGCTGACGTACCTGTTTGTTGCCCTGTGGATCCTGTCGATTTTTGGCAATTACGATATCGACAACGGGTACGGCACCACCCGCGCGGCGCTGCTGCCCTGGGCGCTGCTGTTCGCGGTGGCGGCGGGGATCTGTATTTATATCAGCCTGAAAACCGACGACGGTATGCTGCGCGGTTTTGGCCTGACGTTTCTTGGTATCAACCTCTATACCCGCTATTTTGAATACTTCTGGGACGGGATGAACAAGGTGCTGTTTTTCCTGATCCTGGCGGCCTCGCTGGCGGTGATAGGGCGCTATGCGGAGAGGATCTGGCACGCAGGAAAATCGGCTAAGTAGATCCGCATCGCAGACTGGTTATTAGTAAAAAGTAACGGGCCGCTATCTGCGGCCCGTTTGTATTAGCACTCAGTCACAATCGTGCTCAGCGGCAGGCGCGATTTCGGCAGCGTGGCGTTGAAATCTTCCACGCTGTGATGCCCAACCGGCACCACCACCAGGCTGGTGAAGCCTTTCTCTTTCAGACCAAACTCTTCGTCAAGGACCGCGGCGTCGAAGCCTTCAATCGGCACCGCGTCCAGGCCCATTGCGCCCACGCCCAGCAGGAAGTTGCCGACGTTCAGGTAAACCTGTTTTGCCATCCACTGATCGTCATCTTTCAGATCGACGCGGTGCATATCGGCGAAGAAGGTGCGGCCCTTGTGGTTGGCGGCTTTCGCTTCCGGAGTGTTGAAACGGCCATCGGCCTCTTCCTGATCCACGACGCGGGTAAGCCAGGCATCGTCCATTGCGGTTTTGGCGCAGAACACCACCACGTGAGATGCATCCAGCATTTTGCGTTCGTTAAAGACAAAGCCACCGGCTGCGGATTTCGCCACGCGCGCTTTGCCTTCCTCGGTGCTGGCGACGATAAAGTGCCACGGCTGTGAGTTGGTGCTGGACGGGCTGTACTGCAGCAGGGTTTTAATCTGTTCCGCCTGGTCGGCAGTCAGTTTTTTGCTCGGATCAAAGGCCTTTGTTGAGTGACGCTTTAAGGCAACAGAGATGATATCCATTACTACTCCTGGGGTTCAGTGCAAAAGGGAAAATAATACAAAGTGAAGATCACAAAGGTAAGGGCATTCCGGGCGCTTAACCGCCGGGGCGCAACTTTTTTTTGCTCTTTTTTCGACAGCTTATCCACCACCAGATGCCACGAATCGTTGACCAGATCGGCTATCAGCTCGGGGGTGATATCCTCCGCCGCGTATACAGAGATCCAGTGCTTTTTATTCAGATGGTAGCCGGGCTCGATCCCCCGATAGATCTGCTGGTTGAGCAGCGATTTTTGCGGATCGGACTTCAGGCTGACGTGCTGACGCCCGTGCGCCACGCCCATCAGCATAAAAATCTTGCCGCACACTTTAAACACGTCGTACTCCGGGCCAAACGGCCAGCAGTGCTCGGTAAAGGGCAGCTCCAGCGCTATGTGTTTAGCGCAGGCGGCGAGCGTTTTACTGTCCATGATTATCCTCTTCCGCCAGCGCGCGCCACATGGCTTCAAAGCCCAGCGCCTTAAATTCGGCGGCGCGCGCCGGTTCGCGGGTGGCGAAGGACATTGTCGTCTCGGCTAGCGACAGGAACAGGGCGTCGCCAAACAGACGAAACTCCTCAGACATAAACACCGGGCGGATATGACGACGACACAGCTCATGCAGCTCCGGGAACATCTCATGTACCGCCTGTTCGGTTTCGGCGTTAATCTTCTCGCTCACCCCGAGCTGGCGGATGGCGCCGTGGGCTACCGGGTTGCGGATCCCCCAGTCAACGTAGCTGTTCCAGATATTGCGGGTATGCTCTTTCGGCTGGGTGAGGGCACGATCCATATTCGCCAGCATGGTCTGGCACAGATCCTGTTTCAGGTGCAGGTAGAGGGCGTTGAGCAGATCGTCTTTGGTGGCGAAATAGCGAAACAGGGTGCCTTCAGCCACCCCTGCGCTGCGGGCGATTAACGCGGTAGAGGCCGCAATGCCCGACTGGGCAAAAGCGGTGGTTGCCGCGTCCAGCAACGCCAGTTTTTTATCTTCACTTTTCGGACGAGCCACTGCATTTCCTCCAGTTTATGTGCAAAAACCCTGATTGAATCATGCCCTTTGCGGGGCTGCAACGTGGAATGTCAAAGATCTTAAAACGTCTTGACGACTTTCACATCACTTCTATAATGAGTGCTTACTCACTCATAATCAAGTTTTGCCCGCGCAGGCCATCGGATGGGGCGCGAATTCGGGTCGGGATATGAAAAAGCGTTTTATTATTAGCCTGGTGGTAGTGATGATTATTGCATCCGCGGCGAGCCTGCCGTTTGTACTGAATGCCGGATTCGGCCAGCCGCCACAGGGCGCGCAGCTGAGTGAGTTTACCGCTTCGTCGCAGTATCGTGACGGCCAGTTCCATAACACCCTGCCCACGCCGGGATTTACCGGCAACAAGAACATGCTGGCGGCATGGTGGGATTTTCTGGTGACGAAGCGTGAAAACGCGCGTCCGGCCCAGCCGCTGCCGCTGGTAAAAACCGATCTGGCACAGCTGCCGCTGGATCAGGACACCCTGGTCTGGCTCGGCCACTCCTCGTGGTATCTGCAGCTGGCGGGTAAACGTATTCTGATCGACCCGGTATTCAGCAGCTACGCCGCGCCGTTCTCCTTCCTTAACAAAGCCTTTGCCGGGGATTACCCCTGGCACGCCGAAGATATGCCCGACATCGATCTGCTGATTATTTCGCACGATCACTACGATCATCTCGATTACGCCACCATCAAGGCGCTGATGCCGAAAGTGAAGCGCGTGGTTACTCCGTTCGGGGTCGGGTCACATCTGCGCTACTGGGGCATGGATCCGTCCATCATTGAGGAGCGGGACTGGGAGCAGTCGGTGCGCATCAGCGATGAGCTGATCGTCCACGTTCTGCCGGCGCGCCACTTCTCCGGGCGCGGGCTGAAGCGCAACCAGACGCTGTGGGGCAGCTTTATGTTTGTCACCCCGCAGCAGAAGGTGTTCTACAGCGGTGATTCCGGTTACGGCCCGCACTTTAGCGCCATCGGGGAGCGGTTCGGCAGCGTCGATCTGGCGATCATGGAGAACGGGCAGTATGACCAGGACTGGAAGTACATCCACATGCAGCCTGCCGAAACGGCGCAGGCCGCCGCGGATCTGAATGCCAGGGCGGTGGTGCCGGGCCACTCCGGCCGCTTTGTGCTGGCAAAACATACCTGGAACGACCCGCTGATTAAGCTTTCGCAGGCCAGCGAGGATAAGCCGTATCGCCTGCTGACGCCGGAGCTTGGTGAGCCGGTCAGAGTGGATGATGCCACGCAACAATTTCGCGCGTGGTGGGAATAATGTTTAATCGAAGAGCAGAGGGGGGAGAGCAGCATGACTATTTCCGCTCAGGTTATCGACACCATTGTCGAGTGGATCGACGACAACCTTCATCAGCCGTTGCGAATCGAGGATATCGCCCGTCACGCGGGCTATTCCAAATGGCACCTGCAGCGGCTGTTTATGCAATATAAAGGCGAGAGTCTGGGGCGCTATATTCGTGAACGTAAGCTGCGGCTGGCGGCGCGGGATCTGCTGGAGTCAGACGAAAAGGTCTACGACATTTGTCTGCGCTACGGCTTTGATTCCCAGCAGACCTTTACCCGCGTCTTTACCCGCACCTTCAACCAGCCGCCTGGCGCGTATCGCAAGGATAACCACAGCCGGGCGCATTAATGCTCTTCACCCTCCCGGGCGGGAGGGTGAAGTTCAAACAATCAAAAACGATACTGCACGCCGACGGCAAAAACGTAGTTTTCGTTTTCAATGCCTGCCGCATCGCCCTGAATATAAAAGGCGGAGCCTCCCGTCATCGTATCCCTGACTTCCGTTCCCCCTTTTCCTTCGTCATAGCGGGTCCAGCTAAATTCAGCAAACACTTTGGCATTGGGGGTGACGTAGTAGCCGACATCCACCATCGCCGCGTAATAATCGGCGTTATTGGCCTCATCACGGTAGGTAAATTGGCGTTCGTAATGTTCGTCATTATCCCGGGCGCGCACCCAGGGGCTGTATCTCACCTGGCCGTTGACCTCAAAATTCTGATAGCGGTACATGCCGACTAAGCCCGCATAGGCCACGCCGAAACGCTGCTTATATGAGATGCCGCGCTCATTGTCCGGGGCTTCGCCAGTGATGGCGCCATTGCCGTAGCTGTAGGTGCCGCCGCGAGAGGACCAGCTAAAACGGGTTTTCTGGTAGCCGAGCATGGCCCCAAGCCGGTAATTTTCCTCTTTTAATAACCAGCCTTTCGCATTCAGGTCAAATTCGTTGGCATGGTTGAGGCGGGTAGCCGGATGGGTTGACCAGTCTGTCGGACTCGCCTGGTCGGGATCCATCCAGTCGTAGTCATCCATGTGCGAGGCGCCGGAAGCAAGGGTTGTCCAGCCGCGGGCATTAAGCGTGAGGCGGGACAATACATCCCAGGAGAGATCGCCTTTTATAATTGGCGTATTTTTTAATTTCCAGTCCAGCTCGCTCTGTTGATGCCCTGTCGACGGGTTATAGACCCGCTCGTGGGATTCTCCCGCCAGTATGCCCGTGGATAAGGCCACGGAGACGCTTTCGGGGGCAAAATTCAGCCCTGAAGCCTGGGCACCGGCCCACGGCAGGCCAGCGAATAACATTAAAAACAGAGACAATCCTTTTTGTCGCATTAAGACATCCTTGTACGAGTTTCATCGGGCGGACAAGGTTAGCATTAACGGGTTTTATTGCGGCACCTGGCTGAAAAAATCGGAATATCATTAATTAATATATGTTATTGATTATAAATACTATTGGAATTATTTACGCGTGAAATGTGTTATCAGGCTTCTCCCCGGGCGTGGCGTCCCAGGGATGCAGATCCGAACTGATAGAGCTAGGCGGAGCGAGAAAACCAGCGGCGCCAGATGAAGCGCAGGACAAAGAACTCAACGGCCCCGAGCAGTAAAAACCACAGGCAGAAGATAATGGTGTAGAGCTGGTTGAGATCCATCAGATGGAAGGTGCTCATCAGCTTCTGCGCCACCACCAGCCCCAGCGAAGGTGCAGGCAGCAGCAGAACGGAGAGAAATGCCATCAGCAGGATGCCGCCTGCCGTTAACAGCGATTCCAGTGGGTGCTTCATAATTATGTTAATCGTCAGTTAAAAATAACATTGTCACGGATAGGGCTTCGTAAAGCAATATCAACCGTCAAGCGCGCGGGCGATAAATAATCGCCCGCTATTTCGCAGGTATTTCTCCGGCAGGCGTCCACTAATTCAATTAATCTGCGTTAATGTAAATTATTGTCACCCTCCGGCAAATAATCTTACAAAGGTATAAGTGCTATATCCAATTAACGTCGCAATAACAATGGCAGCGATAATATATAACGCCAGTCGACGCCCGCGATAAATTCCAAACATGCTGACCCCTCGTTTAGTTTAGGTTTAGAAATAATTTGTAAAAATCGTCGTATTGAAATGAAACGTTAGCTGTTTAATGCCGTCGACAGAAATAATAGTGCGTTAAATTAATTGCCGTGACAACCCATTAAATTAACGCCCGACGATTTATAAAAGCAGAAATGGAATTCAGGCTTTTGCTCACCGCAATTTGAAGGAGCTGAAATATGACTAAAATGCACCATACCCAGACACCACCGCCGGGCAAGGGGCACGCCCCAACCCAGGCTTATCAGCAGACCGTTGGGGAGACTCTCGCGGCGCAGCACAGCACCACGTCTGGCCTGAGCCGTGCCGAAGCTCAGGCGCGCCTGCAGCAGCATGGCCCCAATGCCCTGCCGGAAAAAAAAGCCAGACCGGCGTGGCTGCGTTTTCTGGCCCACTTTAACGATGTCTTAATTTACGTCCTGCTGGCCGCCGCGGTATTAACGGCAATTATGGGCCACTGGGTCGATACCCTGGTGATTCTGGGTGTGGCGGTGATTAATGCCCTAATTGGTCATATTCAGGAGAGCAACGCCGAGAAATCACTGAGCAGTATCCGAAATATGCTCGCCAGCGATGCGCGCGTTATTCGTGAGGGTGTGCACGAAACCATACCGACCACTGAAATAGTCCCGGGCGATATTATTGTCCTGCGCGCCGGGGATCGTATTCCGGCGGATATGCGGGTGATCGAGGCGCATTATTTACGCGTGGAAGAGGCGATCCTGACCGGTGAATCCACGGTGGTCGATAAACATATTCAGCCCTTAACAGGGGAGTTAACCCTGGGCGATCGGACCAACCTGCTGTTTTCCGGTACCACCGTCAGCGCGGGCGGCGGCATGGGCGTGGTGATTGCCACCGGCCAGGAGACCGAGCTGGGCCATATCAACCAGATGATGGCCGGAATTGAAAAGCACCGCACTCCGCTGCTGGTGCAGATGGACAAGCTCGGCAAAGCCATCTTCGGATTGATCATGGCGATGATGGCCGCGCTCTTTGTCTTCAGCCTCCTGCTGCGCGACATGCCGATCGGCGAGCTGCTGCTGTCGTTAATCAGCCTGGCGGTGGCCGCGGTGCCGGAAGGTCTGCCTGCCATCATCTCGATTATCCTGTCGCTGGGCGTGCAGGCGATGGCGCGTAAGCGGGCGATTATCCGCAAGCTGCCTACCGTAGAAACGCTCGGGGCGATGACCGTGGTTTGCTCGGATAAAACCGGCACCCTGACCATGAACGAGATGACCGTCAAAGCGATCATCACCGCCGACAGCTGCTATCGCGTCGGAGGCGACAGCTATGCTCCGGAAGGCAGCATCTGCCTTGAGGGCAGCGACGAGCCGGTGCAGATCCAGCCGGGCACCGTGCTGGAGCAGTATCTGCGCACCATCGACCTGTGTAACGACAGCCAGATGATTCAGGACGAGCGCGGCCTGTGGGGTATTACCGGTGGGCCGACCGAAGGCGCGCTGAAGGTGCTGGCGGCGAAAGCCCACCTAGCGCCGGTCATGACCACGCTTATCAACAAGATCCCGTTCGACTCGCAGTACAAATACATGAGCACCCACTACCAGATTGGTAGCGAGGAGCAGATCCTGATCACCGGCGCGCCGGACGTGATTTTCGCCCTCTGCGCGCAGCAGCAGACCCGTAACGGCGCAGAAGCTTTTAACCGCGCGTACTGGGAAGCTGAGATGGAGCGCTATGCCCGTCAGGGGCTACGCATGGTGGCCGCGGCGTTCAAGCCGGCGAACGGCGAGCAGGAGCTGACCCACGACGATCTCAGCCACGGCCTGATCTTCCTCGGCATTGCCGGAATGATGGATCCGCCGCGCCCGGAGGCCATCGACGCCATTCACGCCTGCCAGCAGGCGGGGATCCGCGTGAAGATGATCACCGGGGATCACCCGCAGACCGCGATGAGCATCGGGCAGATGTTGGGGATCGCCAACAGCGCCCAGGCGGTAACGGGTTATCAGCTGGAGCATATGGATGATACGGAGCTGGCGAAAGCAGCGGTGGAGTACGACATCTTCGCCCGCACCAGTCCGGAGCATAAGCTGCGCCTGGTGAAAGCCTTGCAGGAGCAGGGCGAGATCGTCGGCATGACCGGCGACGGCGTGAACGATGCCCCGGCCCTGCGCCAGGCGGACGTCGGGATCGCCATGGGCATCAAGGGCACGGAAGTGACCAAAGAGGCCGCCGACATGGTGTTGACGGACGATAACTTCGCCACCATCGCCAGCGCGGTGAAAGAGGGGCGTCGCGTCTACGACAACCTGAAGAAGACCATTCTGTTCATCATGCCGACCAACCTGGCGCAGGGTCTGCTGATTGTGATTGCCCTGCTGGCGGGGAATATCATTCCTCTGACGCCGGTGCTGATTTTGTGGATGAACATGGCCACCTCCGCCACGCTCTCCTTCGGCCTGGCCTTTGAAGCCGCCGAGCGCAGGATCATGCAGCGTCCGCCGCGTCAGACCGGCAAACACGTGATGGATGGCTACGCCGTCTGGCGCGTGGCCTTCGTCGGGACCCTGATTGCCGTCGCCGCCTTCACGCTGGAAGCCTGGCTGGCTCCGCGCGGCCACAGCGCCGAGTTCATCCGCACCGTGCTGCTGCAGATGCTGGTCTGTGCCCAGTGGGTCTACATGATTAACTGCCGCAACACCGAAGGCTTCTCCCTGAACCGCGGCCTGCTGGCGAACAAAGGGATCTGGCTGGTGACGGGCGTGCTGCTTCTGCTGCAGCTGGCGATTATCTACCTGCCGTTTATGCAGATGCTGTTCGGCACCGAAGCCCTGCCGCTGCGCTACTGGGGTGTCACCCTGGCCATAGCGAGCGCGATGTTCTTCATCGTCGAGATCGAGAAGCGACTGACCCGCAGGTTCCATAAGGCTGCATAACCTTTTGCCCTCACCCTAACCCTCTCCCACAGGGAGAGGGGACTCTGACCTCCCTCTCCCTGTGGGAGAGGGCCGGGGTGAGGGGAACACATCTGAGATACTCCCATGAAATTCCCACTCCTGTTCGCCTTTCTCGCCTGTACCCTGCAACCCGCCTTTGCCGCCGCCGTTCCCGTGCGTGTCGCCACCGTGGAGCAGATCGCTCACGCCGCAGAGCGCCAGATCCCGGGCCGCATCGAAGCCATTCACACCGTTGAACTGCGGGCCCGCACGGAGGGCGTGATCGTCCAGGTCCACTTCCGCGACGGGCAGTATGTGAAAAAAGGCGACCTGCTGTTTGCGCTGGACGACGCCGAGCCGCGTGCCGCTCTGCGCCTGGCCCAGGCCGAAGTCAAAAGCGCTGAAGCCACCCTGCGTCAGGCGCAGCAGCAGCTTACCCGTTTTGAACGCCTGGGCAGTAACAACGCCATCAGCCGTCACGACGTGGACAACGCCCGCATGCAGCGCGATGTCGCCCGCGCGGCGCTGGAGCAGGCCAGAGCCCGGCTCGACACCCGCAACGTCACCCTGGCCTACACCCGCATTACCTCACCAATTGATGGCCGCGTGGGGCACAGCAACTTCCACGTGGGCAGCCTGGTGAACCCGGCAAGCGGCGTGCTGGTGGAGGTGGTGCAGCTCGACCCGATCCGCATCGCCTTCGCGCTGGAGGAGGGAACCTTTGCCACCAAAGCGGGGCAGCACCCGGACATCAGCGCCATGAAGCAGGCGTGGCAGGCGCTGATAGACAGCAACGGCCAGCGCGTCAGCGGGGAACTGACCTCCGTGGACAACCGCATCGATCCGCGCACCGCCAGCGTGATGCTGCGTGCCGAGTTCGCCAACCCGCGCCATCAGCTGCTGCCCGGCGGCAATGTGAATGTTTTTCTGCGCCCTGCCAGCGAGCAGCCTGTGCTGACCCTGCCCGCGGCGGCGGTGCAGCAAAACGGCGATGGATTCTTTGCCTGGGTGGTTAACGCCGACGGCAAAGCAGAAATGCGTCCGCTGAAAGTGGCCGGGCAGATCGGCCAGCAGTTCCGGATCGCCTCTGGCATCGCGTCCGGTGAGCGAGCGATTACTGACGGCGCGCAGCGCGTGCAGCCTGGCGCTGCCGTCCAGATACTGAATTAAGGAGCCATCATGCTGACGTTTTTCATCAAACGCCCGCGCTTTGCGATGGTGATTGCGCTGGTCATCTCCCTGCTGGGGGCCATCGCGCTGAGGATCATTCCGGTGGAGCAGTATCCGCAGATCACGCCGCCGGTAGTGAATGTATCGGCCAGCTGGCCGGGTGCCAGCTCCGCCGACGTGGCGGAGGCCATCGCCACGCCGCTGGAGACCCAGCTTAACGGCGTGGATCATATGCTCTATATGGAGTCCACCAGTTCGGATGAGGGCGCATACAGCCTGAACATCACCTTCGCGGCGGGCACCGACCCGGATCTGGCCGCCATCGACGTGCAAAACCGCGTGGCCCAGGCCGTGGCGCAACTGCCCGCCGAGGCGCAGCAAAACGGCGTCCAGGTACGCAAGCGCGCCACCAACCTGATGATGGGGGTAAGTCTTTACTCACCGAACAAGAGCCACACGCCGCTGTTTGTCAGCAACTACGCCAGCACTCAGGTGCGTGAGGCGCTCTCCCGCCTGCCGGGCGTCGGGCTGGTGCAGATGTTTGGCGCGCGCGACTACAGCATGCGTATCTGGCTGCGTCCGGACCGCATGAACGCCCTGAACGTCACCACCGACGACGTGGCCCAGGCCCTGCGCGAGCAGAACGTGCAGGGGGCCGCAGGCCAGGTCGGCACGCCGCCGGTGTTTAACGGCCAGCAGCAGACTCTGACTATTAACGGGCTGGGGCGCTTAAACCAGGCCGAAGATTTTGCCGGGATCATTATCCGCGCGGGCGAGATGGGCCAGCTGGTGCGCCTGAAGGATGTCGCCACTATCGAACTCGGTTCGCGCAGCTACAGCTCAGGCGCACAGCTGAACGGGCATGACTCGGCCTATCTCGGCATCTACCCGACCCCGTCCGCCAACGCCCTGCGCGTGGCCGATGCGGTGCGGGCGGAGCTGGAACGTCTCTCTGCGCGCTTCCCGGAGGATCTGACCTGGGAGGTGAAATTCGACACCACCCGCTTTGTCGCGGCCACCATCAAGGAGATTGGCGTCTCGCTGACGCTGACCCTGCTGGCGGTGGTAGTGGTCGTCTCCCTGTTCCTGCAGAGCTGGCGCGCAACGCTGATTGTGGCGCTGGCCATTCCGGTGTCGCTGGTCGGTACCTTTGCGGTGCTTTATGCGCTGGGCTATTCCGCCAACACGTTAAGCCTGTTTGCCATTATTCTGGCGCTGACCATGGTGGTGGATGATGCCATCGTGGTGGTGGAGAGTGTGGAAACCCTGATGGCGGAAGGGCAGAGCCGCACGGCGGCTACCGCGCAGGCCCTGCGTCAGATTGCCGGGCCGGTGATTGCCACCACCCTGGTGCTGCTGGCGGTGTTTGTGCCGGTGGCGCTGCTGCCGGGGATCGTCGGCGAGCTGTACCGTCAGTTTGCGGTCACGCTCTCTACCGCCGTGACGCTCTCAAGCCTTGTGGCGCTAACCCTGACGCCCGCGCTTTGCGCGCTGCTGCTGCGACCACGCCCTGAACGTCCGGCGGCAGTTTACCGTGGCTTCAACCGCGGGCTGGATGCGACGCGCAACCTCTACACCCGCATCGTCAACCTGTTCAACCTGCGTCCGTGGCTGGCGCTGCTGGCAACCGCAGGCGCGGCTGCCGTGGTGATGTTCAGCTTTATGTCGATGCCAAAAGGCTTCCTGCCTCAGGAAGATCAGGGCTACTTCTTCGCCAGCGTCCAGCTACCGGAGTCGGCCTCGCTGGAGCGTACCGAAGCGGTGATGACCACCGCACGCGAACTGATTGCTAAAAATCCGGCGGTCGAGGACGTGATTCAGGTTTCCGGGTTTAACATTCTCAACGGCACCAGCGCCTCCAACGGCGGCTTTATCTCCGTGATGCTGAAGGACTGGAGCGAGCGTCCGCCGTTAGACGAGGTGATGGGCACTCTGCAACGTCAGCTGCTGGCCCTGCCGGAAGCGACCATCATGAGCTTCGCGCCGCCGACGCTGCCGGGGCTGGGCAACGCCTCCGGCTTCGACCTGCGTATTCAGGCCCAGGCGGGGCAAAGTCCGGCAGAGCTGGAGCGCGTGACGCGTGAGGTGCTGGCGAAGGCCAACCAGCATCCGCAGCTGAGCCGCGTGTTCACTACCTGGAGCAGCAACGTGCCCCAGCTGACGCTGACCGTTGACCGCGAGCGCGCCGCGCGCCTCGACGTACCGGTTTCGCGCATCTTCAGCAGTCTGCAAACCGCCTTTGGCGGTACCCGCGCCGGGGATTTCAGCGTCAACAACCGCGTCTACCACGTGGTGATGCAAAATGAGATGCAGTGGCGCGAGCGCGCGGAGCAAATCAGCGAGCTGTTCGTGCGCAGCAATAGCGGCGAGCGGGTGCGCCTGAGCAACCTCGTCACCATCACCCCGACGGTCGGCGCCCCGTTCCTGCAGCAGTACAACCAGTTCCCGTCAGTGTCGGTCAGCGGCTCGGCGGCGGAAGGAGTGAGCAGCAGCACGGCGATGGCGGTGATGGGCGAGATCCTGGCGCAGAACCTGCCAGCCGGGTACGACTACGCCTGGAGCGGCATGTCGTATCAGGAGCAGCAGACCGGCAATCAGGCGATCTGGATTGTGCTGGCGGCGGTGGTGATGGCGTGGCTGTTCCTCGTCGCCCAGTATGAGAGCTGGACGCTGCCGGCGAGCGTGATGCTCTCGGTGCTGTTCGCCATCGGCGGGGCGCTGGTCTGGCTCTGGATGGCGGGATACGCCAACGACGTGTATGTGCAGATTGGTCTGGTGTTGTTAATCGCCCTTGCCGCCAAGAACGCGATTCTGATCGTCGAGTTCGCCCGCGCGAGGCGCATGGAGGGGATGGCAATTGTAGATGCCGCACGCGAAGGGGCATCCCGCCGCTTCCGGGCGGTGATGATGACCGCCGTGTCGTTCATTATTGGGGTACTACCGATGATGCTGGCGAGCGGGGCGGGGGCCCAGAGCCGCCGCATCATCGGCACCACGGTGTTCAGCGGCATGCTGGTGGCCACCGTGGTGGGGATTGTCTTTATCCCGGCGCTGTTCGTGCTGTTCCAGCGCCTGCGCGAGTGGGGGCACCGGCTTACGGACTAGTCGCCCACAGTTCGGCATGTTTTTGCACTAAGGAGATGAGCGAGCCACCGTCTGCGATAAAGTCCCGCATGCGCTGCGCCTCGCTCTTGCCCTGTTTCAGCATCAGGGCAATTTCCTGAATCGCGCTCGACGCACCCAGTTTTTCCGCTGACGGCGCAACGCGCTCCAGCAGCCAGGCGAGATCTTCCGCGATGGTTTTCTGCTCCCCGGTATGCACGTCCGTCAGGATCCCGTCTAACCCGTAGCGACAGGCCTGAAAACGGTTAAAGCGGTACAGCAGAAAATCCTGCTCCTGATGCTTATAAGGCCGCGTGGTCAGCAGCCAGTGCGAGGTGGCCTGGATCAGCCCGGCGATATTAATGGCATGGGCGAGGGTGAGCGGCGTATCCATCACCCGCACCTCGACGGTGCCAAAATGCGGGCTGGGGCGAATATCCCAGTGCAGATCTTTAATGCTGTCGATCATGCTGGTGTGGCTCAGGCGACGGAACAATCCTTCGAACTCCTGCCAGCTGTTGACCCAGGGCATCAGGCCGTTATCCGGGAAGCCGGAGAAGATATTGAGCCGCGATGAAGCAAACTTCGTGTCGGTGCCCTGCATGTAGGGCGAGGTTGCCGCCAGGGCAATAAAGTGCGGCACGAAGCGCGACAGACCGTGCAGCAGGTAAATGGCGTCATCGCCGGTGCGACATCCCACGTGGACGTGCTGGCCGAACACCGTGGCCTGCAAAATCAGATAGCCAAAGCGCTCCAGCGTGGCGTTATACCGCTCGTCCTCGCACACCTCCTGACGCTGCCACTTCTGAAACGGATGCGTGCCGCCGCCGCTGATCTGGATATGGTGCTCCGCCGCGGCACGCAGGATGCTCTGCTGCATGGCGGAGAACTGCGCCGCCGCCTGATCGATGTTGTGGCATACGCCGGTGGCGATCTCGAGCATGCTTTCGGTGATGTCGTGCTTCACTTCACCGGCTTTGATGTCGTTTTTCACCGCGGCGATCAGGGCGGAGGAGTCCTGACTCAGATCGTAGCCCGGCGGGTTAACCACCTGCAGCTCCAGTTCGATGCCGAGGGTATAGGGTTCAGAGGAATGAAAGTCGGGTAAAGGCATAGCGCACTCCGTTGTCTGTGATGAGTTGAGTATAGACAACGGGTGAGGTTCTCCCTCCTATGGGAAAGGCCCAGTCTGCCTTGACGCTTCAGAGTCCTTATCGTTATTAATAGTACCCTGATTATTAACACTAAGGAGTATGCGATGGTCTCATTTCGTCCGCTGACAGAAGATGAGTATCCTGCTTATCTGGATTATTTTATTCATGATTATGCCGGGGAGATCGCCTCAAACTACGGGCTCTCTCAACATGATTCTCTTGCCAGAGCAAAGCAGGAAATCGCCGAAATGCTTCCTGAGGGCGTTAATACGCATGGACACGTTTTACTCTCTCTTGTTGCGCCGATAGATCAAACCAACAGGCATGTCGGCTATCTCTGGTACAAACCCGATACGATGATGCGTTCAGTGTTTATCTATGATTTCCATATTTTCACATCCTGTCAGGGGCGGGGGCTGGGTAAACAGACTCTCCGCGATTTGGAAGCGAATCTGCGCGAGAAGGGTTTTAAAGAGATCAGACTGCGTGTGGCAGGGGATAATGCCCGTGCCCGGCATCTCTACGAGACCAGCGGTTTTGGGGTTACGGGGGTCAACATGAGCAAGTCTATTGTGGAGCTCGCGGAAAAAAGGCCCTGACGATGCTATTATCCAGGCAGCAACTGACACCCTGAGGATAACGAATGAGCAACGACGTACCGATTAAATATTATGACATCGTGGATGAGTACACGACGGAAGCCGCCACGCCGGTGAGCGAAGCAGAACGCGACGCCCTGGCGCTCTATTTCCAGCTGCTAATCACCCGTTTAATGAATAACGAAGAGATCAGCGAAGAGGCGCAGACCGAGATGGCGGTGGAGGCGGGCATCAACGCGCAGCGCATCGATGATATCGCCAATTTCCTCAATCAGTGGGGTAATGAGTAGTTCCTGCGTGAAAGACGTAGTCTACGCAGGCGTTGTGCTTTACACTGCGCGCGGCAAAAAATTGAGTTGGTAAACGATTAATCAGGCGGTAAAGGCGATGAACGGAACAATCACAACGTGGTTTGCAGATAAGGGTTTTGGATTTATCAAAGATGAAAACGGCGATAACCGCTATTTTCACGTGATTAAAGTCTCCAACCCCGATCTGATTAAGAAAGATGCCGCAGTGACGTTTGAACCCACCACCAACAACAAGGGTTTGTCAGCGTTCGCGGTGAAAGTTATCCCGGAAAGCAAATACATCTTCATTGATGGCGAGCGTCATAAGATCACCTCCATCAAGTCTTACCTGGTGTACAGCGAAGAAGAATCTGCTGATACCAAACCGGATAAAGAGGTGCTGTCGGTGAAGAGTCTGATGGGAAATATCGCGCCGAAATCAACGGCGAAAGCGGGTGAGATGCGCACGCTGAAAAAACTGGCGATCACCACTTTCCAGGGCAAAACGTTCATTTTCTCCGAAGATGAAATCGATATCGATGCCACGGTGAAACAGCTTAAGAACCTGATGTAATCTGCAGTGCCGGGTGGCGGCTACGCCTTACCCGGCCTACAAAACCGCCGTGACAAGATTTTGTAGGCCCGTGCAAGCGCAGCGCCGCCGGGCAATGCTCCTATTTCATCCGATGTTTACCTGCATTTAAGGCCTCACGGTTAAAGAAACGCTGGATCACACCTCCCGCCATAAACGCCGCCCGATCTGACATATGGGCGATCACATCCGCATCATGGCTTACCAGCAGATAGGTCATCCCGTGCTGCTGTTTCAGGCGATTCAGCAAGTTGAGGATCTCCGCCTGCACCGACATATCCAGCGCCGAGGTGGGCTCATCCAGCAGCAGAAGCTGCGGACGTAACAATAGCGCCCGGGCAATCGCCACGCGCTGACGCTGTCCGCCGGAGAGCTGGTGGGGATAGCGTTTGCCCGCGTCGACAGCTAGCCCCACCTGCTGCAGCGCCTCCGCCACCTTTTCCGCGATCTGCGTTTCGCCGTGGATCTGTAACGGCTCCGCCAGGGTACGAGAAATGGTGTGGTTCGGATGCAGCGAGGCCCAGGGATCCTGAAACACCATCTGCACGTTGCGGCGCAGCGAGCCGGTGAAGCGCGCACCGGGCTGGAGCCTGTCGCCCAGCACCTGAATGTTGCCGTGCCACTGGCGCTGGAGCCCCGCCAGTACCCGCAGAATGGTCGATTTCCCGCAGCCCGATTCACCAATCAGGCTGAAGGTTTCGCCCTGCTCAATGGCAAAGCTGGCGGCTGAGACCGCCGTTTTCTCCCCGAAGATCACCTGCAGTTGATCCACATTAACGAGTGCCATGAGGTTCCTCCTTCCAGGGCTGAGAGCGGTCGAGCGTCGGCAGCATCTGCCCGTAGGTGCTGGCATCCGGGCGGCAGGTCCACAGCGTCTGCGTGTAGGGATGGGTGGCCTGAGAAAGCTGACTTGCCGCCATCTCATCGACCTTTTCGCCCTGATACATCACCAGCACGCGATCGCAATGTTCCGCCACCAGGGGCAGATCGTGGCTAATTAGCAGCATCGCCATCTGACGTTGTGCGCACTGCTCCACCAGCAGCTCAAGGATTTGATTCCGCAGGCGGGCGTCGAGGGCAGAGGTAGGTTCATCGGCAATCAGCACCCGAGGATTGTTAATAAGCGCAATGGCGATCATCACTCGCTGGCCCATGCCGCCGGAGAGTTCCCCCCGGATAACGACTCAGCACCGCGTCGCTCAGGCCCACGGCGTGGATCAATTCGCGGATGCGGTCCAGCCGCTCCCGGCGCGACAGTTTCTGGTGCAGGGTTAACGCTTCATCCAGCTGCGCCTGCACGTTTTTCACCGGGTTGAGGGCGTAGCGCGGATCCTGAAGCACCATCGCAATCTCGTTGCCGCGCAGCTGACGCCAGCCGCGCGGCGACAGGGTGGTGAGATCGTGACCCAGCACGTTGAGCGTCTGTGCGCTGACCCGGCCCGGTTTGCGCACCAGCCCCATCAGCGCCCGGGCGGTCATTGACTTGCCCGAGCCGGACTCGCCGACCAGCGCCAGCCGTTCATTGCCCAGGGTAAAGCTGACATTATTCACTACCCGCGCGGCGGGATAATCAATCGTCAGGGAATCAACAATAATGCGGGGTTCAGTCATGTTGTGGCTCCAGCACGTCGCGCAGGCCGTCGCCCAGCAGGTTAAAGGCCAGGCTGGCGATCAGGATCGCCCCGCCCGGAATGGCGGCAATCCACCACTGATCGAAAATGACCTGCATCCCGTCAGCGATCATCGCTCCCCACTCCGCCATTGGCGGACGCGCCCCGAGTCCGAGGAACCCCAGCCCGGCCGCCGCCAGAATAATTCCGGCCAGATCCAGCGCCAGGCGCACGATGGCCGACGGCAGACACAGCGGCAGAATATGCCCCAGCAGCAGGCGAAAACCGCGGATGCCCATCATCTCGGCCGCCGCCAGATAGTCGCTGTGGCGCAGACGCTGGATCTCACTGCGCGCCTGACGAGCGTAGGCCGGCCACGTGGTTAAGGCCAGCGCCAGCGCGCCGTTGACCAGCCCCGGGCCGAGCATGGCGACAAAGGCAAAGGCGAGGATAAGGCGCGGCATCGACATCACCACGTCGGTAAAGCGCATAAATATCCGCTCCAGCCAGCCGCCGTAGTAGCCGGACAAAATCCCCACCAGCAGGCCCGCGGGCAAGGTAATAACCGTCACTAAAGCCACCAGCCCCAGCGCCGGACGGCTGCCGTAGATCAGTCTGGAGAGCAGGTCACGCCCGTAGCTGTCGGTGCCAAACCAGTGTTGGACATTCGGCGGCTGCAGTCGTGCAGCGGCGTCCTGCCAGTTCGGATCCAGCGGCGCCAGCCACGGGGCAAACAGCGCCACCAGCAGCAGCAGGGTAATGATGACCAGCCCGCAAAATGCCGCCGGCGAGCGGCGCAGACGACGTAAAAACAGATAAAACGGCATCAGCGCACCCTTGGGTCAGTGAACCGTACCAGCAGGTCGGTCAGGTTATTGATCAGCACGAAACAGACGCCGATAAGCAGCGTCCCGCCCATGATGGCGGTGGTATCTCCGGCGAACAGGGCGGTGGTGAGGTAGCGACCGATCCCCGGCCAGGAGAACACGGTCTCGGTTAACACTGCCCCTTCCAGCATGCTGGTGTAGGCCAGCGCAATGACGGTGAGCAGGGTGCTGCGAATATTGGGCAGCACGTGACGCAGCAGGATGGTCATCTCGCCCGCCCCTTTGGCCCGCGCCAGCAGGATGTACTCTTTGTTCATCTCGCTCAGGCACGCCGAGCGGGTCAGACGGGTGATGCTCGCCAGCGAATAGTAGGCCAGCAGCAGCACCGGCAACACCAGATGGCTGGCGGCGTTTTTAAAGGCCGCCATGTCGCCGGAAAGCCAGGTATCGATCAGCGCAAATCCGCTGCGCGGCTCGACGGTGTACTGCCAGATATCGTCCAGCCGACCGGGCCCGGCGCTCCACTGCAGCTTCGCGTAGAACAGCGCCAGCATCAGCAGCCCGAGCCAGAAAATGGGTACCGAGTTGCCGAGCAGAGTGAGGGTGCGGATAACCATGTCGAGCGGCGAACCGGCAAAGCGTGCGCACAGCACTCCGGCAATGACCCCCAGCAGGGAACCGAGGATGAGCGCCAGGGTCGCCAGCTCAAGGGTGGCCGGAAAGGCGTGCAGCAGATCCTGCAGCACCGGCTGCCCGGTGGCGCTGGCGGTACCGAGATCGCCCTGCGCAAGATTAACCAGATAGTGCCAGAACTGCACCGGCAGCGGCCGATCCAGCCCGAGCTGGTGGCGAACCTGATCGTAGGTGGACTGGCTGGCATGATCGCCGACGATCTGCAAAACGCGATCGACCGGCGAGAGCGCGGAGAGCGCAAAGGTCACGAGCAAAAGCCCGAGCAGCGTGAGGAACAGGGTCAACAGACCCTGCAAAACGCGCGTCACGTGGGTGGAGAGAGGGGGCATGGGAATCTCTTGTTGCGGATAGTAACAACGATTTTGTAGGCCCGTGCAAGCGCAGCGCCGCCGGGCGTTCGCTGTATGTGCGGCCTGATGCCGGGTGGCGGCTACGCCTTACCCGGCCTACGTACAGGGGACGCTGTTCGGACTTCCTGACCAACAAAATGACCTATTTCGTCACTTTATCGTACCAGACCATATCCGCATTCAGCCCCTGCTGATAACCCTTCACGTTATCGCGCACCACAATCTGGGTTTTGCCCTGATCGACAAACACGTACGGCGATCTCTGCTGCAGCTGCTCCTGCATCTGCTTATACAGGTCGAGGCGTTTGGCCGGATCCGGCTCAGCGACCGCCGCCAGCGTGGCTTTGTTCAGCTCCGGGATCTGCCAGCCGTTAAGTCCGGCCACGGTGCTGGATTTACCGTCGTTCCAGGCAAAGGCGCTGGCGTTGGAGTGAGCGTCGAAGTAGTCCGGGATCCACAGGCGGATAGCGGCCTGATGCTGTTTAGCGCGCACGCGGGCATACACCTGGCTCCCGGCTGCGGGCAGCAGGTCGATCTTCACGCCGCCCTGGGCAAAGCTCGCCTGCATCGACTGGGCGAGGGTGATAAACGGCGGTTTGTTCTCCACGTCCAGCGTGAAGTGGGCATCTTTGATACCCGCTTTCGCCAGAATCTCTTTCGCTTTTGCCGGATCAAATTTGAACGGGTTGTTCTCCAGCGCGCCCGGCAGGCCTACCGGCAGGAAGCTCTGGTGGACAAAGTACTGGCCTTTCAGCAGATCTTTGGTGATGCCTTCATAATCCACCAGCCAGCGTGACGCTTCCCAGAAGGCCGGGTTGTTCAGCAGCGGGTTGGCGCTGTTACCCGCGTTAAATACCAGGTAATTTTGCTCCGCAGAGGGGATACTCAGCACGGTGACGCCCGGTTTGCCATTAAGGGCGCCGACCTGGTCGGCACCGAGATCGCGGGCGACATCGGCATCACCCTGCTCTATCAGCAGACGACGAGAGGCCGGATCCGGCACGTTTTTGATAATAATGTTTTTCAGCTTCGGCGCGCCGCCCGGCGCGCTGGCATTGGCTTCCAGTACGATGGCCTGATGCGGCTGATAGACGCGCATTTTATACGCGCCGCTGCCCGCAGAGTGCATCTTCAGCCACGCGTTGCCCTGGTCTCCGCCCTTCACGTTGGCGGCGACCAGCTTCTCATCCACGATGGAGGCAATCGGCGTAGAGAGAATATTCAGCGCCACCGCCGGACTCACGTCCGCCGTCCAGTGCAGTTGCAGGGTGTGGTCATCCACCTTCTTCAGCTGGTTAGCGATGTTGCCTGGCTCCCAGCCCAGCACGTTAAGAATAAAGGCCGGAGACTTGTTGAGGGTGACGGCACGGGTATAAGAGAAGATGACATCTTCCGGGCGCAGCGGGTTGCCGGATGCAAATTTGGCGTCCGGTTTCAGCTTGATGGTCAGGGTTTTTGCTGCCGCATCCGCGTCCCAGCTTTCGGCCAGAATCGGGGTGATTTTTTCCGGGTTATCGCGGTCAGGCTGTACCAGACGTTGATACAGGCTGGGGACGGTCTGAATACTGGAGAGTTCGTTGGCTTCGGCCGGGTCAAGGCTCACGATATCATCCAGACCCTGAGCGACCACCAGGGTATCCGGCGGCGTAGCGGCATGGGCGGTGGCTGATAGCGCAGCCAGCACCAGTAACGGCAGTAGTTTTTTGGTCATAGCGATCCCTGAACGTCTTGTTTTTGATTGTTTTATAGACCGTTACGTTAGGGGGGGCGGACAGAAATTAGGAAAGTCTTAATTCTGCTTAGCTTATTACCGTAGCGCATAACGAATTATTTATAGTTATTAGCGGGGTCAGCGGTACCGTTATGCAGGCAATCCTGTATTGTGAAATAACAATCTATTAACAAACAAAAGGGGTAGAGCGTGCCGGAAATCAATAAATGGGGGCAGACCGTTAACGATCCCGTTCCCGGCTGGCAGGGGGCCAGTGTGTTAGAACGTGGCGTACTGGAAGGCCGTTTTTGCCGGCTTGAACCGCTCGATGCGGTAGAGCATGCGGTGGATCTGTTCGAGGCGTACGCGCTGGGTGACGACAGCGACTGGACCTGGCTTGCCAGCAATCAGCCTGCCAGCGTTGAGGAGACCGTCGACTGGCTGCAGGGCAAAGTCCAGGATGAGGGCCTGGTGCCCTTTGCGGTTATCGATCGCCGCAGCGAGCGTGCCGTCGGGCTGGTCTGCTATATGGCGATTGAACAGCAGCTGGGTTCGGTGGAGATAGGTCATGTCACCTGGTCGCGGAAAATGAAAAACAGCCCGCTGGGCACCGAAGCGGTCTGGCTGCTGCTGAAATACGGTTTTGAACGGGGCTACCGTCGGCTGGAGTGGAAGTGCGATTCGATGAACATTGCCTCGCGTCGGGCCGCCGATCGGCTGGGCTTTACCTGGGAAGGGCGGCTGCGGCAGAAACTGGTGCGTAAAGGCCGCAACCGCGACAGCGATATGCTGTCGATGATCGACAGCGAATGGCCGAAACGGGACGCGGCCATTCGCGGCTGGCTGGCCGCGGATAATTTTGATGCGGAAGGACGGCAAATCAGACGGCTTGAGACGTTTCATGTTCGCCCGGAAACGGCCTGATTTCCCGGCAATCTGAACGTATTCCGAAAAGGTTATTTTGCTGGTTAAATATACAGTCAAAAGACGATTTGTTCGACGATACGGGAGTAATATTGCGGCGGGTGCCTGATGCTTTCTGAGCTCAGGCAGGTGTGGTGGGACAGAAAGCAAAAGCCCCGGAGATGTTTCCATCAACCGGGGCTACCTACCCAAACCTAGACAATTTGGATGGTAGCCTCTTCTTAGCAAGGAGGCAATGACATGCTTAACAAGTACGCCTTTGCGGCGATCCTGGTCCTGAGTTTAACGGTGCTGGGAGTCACGTTTCTGGTTCACGAGCAGTTATGCGAAGTGAGCTTTAAGGAGCGCGATATGGAAGTGAAAGCTGTTCTCGCTTACGAAACGAAGAAGTAGCGGTACGCGGGGAGCAATCCCCGCCTATCCATTTGTCGGTTTGGTTCGGGCACCCGTTTATTTGCCCCGTCTGGTGATGAGTCAGGCGGGGCATTTTTATTTATTAAATTGCCAACCTAAACGTATTCTGAAAGAGAGTTTTAACTGGTTAAATATACAGCTAAAAGGCGATTTTTTCGACGGTACGGGAGTAATATTGCGGCGGGTGCCTGATGCTTTCTGAGCTCAGGCTGGTGTGGTGAGTCAGAAAGCAAAAGCCCCGGAGATGTTTCCATCAACCGGGGCTACCTACCCAAACCTAAGCAATTTGGATGGTAGCCTCTTCTTAGCAGGGAGGCAATGACAGACACAATAAGTGTTAGCATCAGGCTTGGACTAGTTAAGATCGAGAGGAGAAATTGATATAGCTAACTCGTGCAGTCAATAGGGAGAGTTTCAGTTACTCTTGTTTGACCGGCATTCTCTGCACCAGCTTTGGTTTGTCGCACCTGACGGAAGCGTCCTGAAACCAAAAAGGGTTTGTAGTTCTCCTGATGTACGCGCCGTTTTCTTTTTGCAATTAGGACAGGTGTGAGGGAGATTTACCATTCCGGCCATTTTTGTTTCCTTCTGTAGAGGAAGATGGGTTACCCGTTAGTTGAAAAACGCATTCACGACACCCGGTGGGCGGCGTAGATTCATCACTGATTAAAAAGGGTAAAGAATTGATAACTCATTTTAAGGGAGTTACCGTTTTTTCTGCATCTCTGAATGCTCACTTTTTGACTTATTATCTTCAGGTTTTATTTTAGATGTACATCCTGTTTTTGACGTGCTACAAAAAAATTCATGCTGTTTATTATGTCGGATATTTTCTTAGTGTCGATAACAAGGCGTGATGATTTGCACTTATTAAACTGATCATGGTCATAAATTTGATTGTTTTTTGCTGGTTTTTTAAAGTAGTTACATCAATTTTGAATTATTAACAGTTGATATAAATGGGCGAAGCTATGTGTTATTTGTAAGATATTCTTATGGGTTCCCATCTAACTTCCTGAACAAGAAAAAATATAAAGTATTAGTAATTTATGACGATAACTAACTTGTTATAACTATTGAATTTATCTGGTTGCTATCATTTAATAAGAAGGAATTGGAAATGGCAAATTGCCCAAAATGTAGATCCGACAATGTTGCAGAACGAAATTTAGGTAAAAAGACTGGCGGTGTTGTTGGCGGTATCGGTGGAGCATTAGGTGGTGCTTCCGCAGGCGCTGCTGTTGGCTCTGTCATCCCGGGTGTCGGTACGGCGATTGGCGCTGTTGTGGGTGGTTTAATTGGACGATTTGCGGCTGCTTCTGCAGGTGCAGTTGCTGGTGCTACAACGGGCGCTGCGCTGGATGGTCTTGTTTTTGATAAATATATTTGTCGCGACTGCGAACACACTTTTGACTAATTAGAATTATTTACCTTCAAAGAATGCAATTATCTTTTTCGAAAAAATGTTAAGTGACGAACATAGTTTCGATGTTTTATCTGCGATACATCTCATCAATAACTAATTTCCTTGTCTAACTATTTAATTTTCTAAAGGTGATGATATGAGTGAAAAAACATTCAAGAACTCTACGAAGGCAGGCGCTATTGGTGCTTTGGCTACAGCAGGTACAGCGGCAAGCACAGCATCAGCCGTTGTTGGCGGTTCTGCGGCAACCATTATGTCTGCCACAGCCGGTACTACAGGGGCAGCTTTAGCATCAGCGGCAGGCGCATCCGGATTAGCAGGCGGCGCAGCCATCTCTTCTGGTATGGCTGCGGTCGGCTCTGCTGTCGGTGGTGGCATGGCGGCTGGGGCGATAATTACTGCGGCGGCGCCAGTTGCAGCTATTGCAGCTATTGGATACGGTCTTTTCAAGTTGTTCGAGGATTAAGTAACAGATGACAACCACTTCTTATTGAGGTGATGAGGAATAACCTTATCGGGAGTCACGTTTCTGGTTCACGAGCAGTTATGCGAAGTGAGCTTTAAGGAGCGCGATATGGAAGTGAAAGCTGTTCTCGCTTACGAAACGAAGAAGTAGCGGTACGCGGGGAGCAATCCCCGCTTATCCATTTGTCGGTTTGGTACAGGCACCCGTTTATTTGCCCCGTCTGGCTTCTCGCCGGACGGGGCATTTTTACGTCCTTACCCGTTCAACCGTCTCCTGCCAGGCCTGCCAGCGGCTCTGCAGCCGGGCGTGACGCGCCATGTCCGGTGTAAAAGTGACATGTTCCGGCAGATACTGGCGCAGCTGCGCGGTGGTCAGGTTAAACAGCGCCTTGCGCGCCAGCAGGGCGGTGCCCATCGCCGAGAGTTCCGGCACGTCGCTGCGCATCACCGGGCAGCCGAGCAGGTCCGCCTGGTACTGCATCAGCCAGTCGTTTTTCGTCGGTCCGCCATCGACCATCAGCGCGTTCAGGCTAAAGCCCGGATGGGCGCGCATCGCCTGCACCACGTCGGCTATCTGATAGGCGATCGACTCCAGCGCCGCGCGGATCAGGTGCGCCCGCTTCACGCCCCGGCTCAGGCCGTGGATCATGCCGCGGGCGTTTTCATCCCACCAGGGTGCGCCGAGGCCGGTCAGGGCCGGTACAAAGTAGACACCGAGGGTTGAGTCCACCGATCGGGGCAGGGTGTTCAGCTCATGGGCCAGCTCCGCCTGCGACAGCTCGCTTAATCCGGTGCTGTCCGCCATCCAGGCCACCGCATCGCCGGTGTGGGGAATATTGCCCTCCAGGCCGTAGACCAGATTGTCGCCGTCATGCCATGCCACAGTGGTGGCCAGCGCGCTGACGTCGCAGCGCGCTGAGGCGACCGGCGCCATCACCGACGAACCGGTGCCGTAGGTGGCTTTCACGCAGCCTTCGGCACCCAGACCGTGGGCAAAGAGTGCGGCATGGGAATCACCGATCATCGCCATCACCGGCAGTCCGTCCGGGATCGACGGGCAGCCGCGGGTGTAACCAAACAGCCCGCTGGAGGGTTTGATATCCGGTAGCGCCGCGCGCGGGATGCCAAACAGCGCCAGCATCTGCGGATCCCAGTCGGCGGTATGCAGGTTCATCAGCTGGGTGCGGGCGGCGTTGGCATGGTCGCAGCTGAACGCCTGGCCCTGAGTCAGCTGCCACAGCAGCCAGCTGTCAACGGTGCCGAGGCAGATCTCACCCCGGGCGGCACGCTCTGCGCCGTCGGGAGTGTTATCCAGCAGCCAGCGCATTTTGGAGGCCGAAAACAGCGGCGCGATGGGCAGGCCGGTTGCCGCCTTGATGTTCGGCCCGTGGCCATTTTCCCGCAGCTGGTGGCAAAATTCCGCGGTGCGGGAGCACTGCCAGCTGAGTGCCGGGGCAATGGGTTTGCCGGTTGCCCGATCCCAGCCCACCACGGTTTCACGTTGGTTGCTGATGGCCAGCGCGGCAACGCGATCCGCCCCGACGGTGGCAATGGCGCGGGCCACCACCTCAAATGAGGCCTCGACCAGCAGTTCGGCGGATTGCTCCACCCAGCCGTCGTGCGGGGTCTGGATCGCCAGCGCCCGGGAGAAGCTCGCCACCACATGACCGCTTGCGTCCAGCGCCACCGCTTTGGCGTTGGTGGTGCCCTCATCGAGGGCAATAATGATGTCCTTACTCACCGACATGGCGGCCTCCTGCCTTAACGATGAAGGTAAGTTGAGACGCCGAGATAGCGGGTAAAGGCCTCATGCAGGATCTCCGCGCTGGCGGAGTGGTTCATCGCCACGTGATGCTCAAAGCCGTTGCGGCAGATCCAGTTCAGCAGGTTCTCCAGATACGGAACCTGGATCACCGCCCGACAGCCCACCGTATCCAGCGGATCGTCCACCGACTGGCCCTGGCCCACGTAGGCTTTAATCTCTCCTGTCAGATCGTCGGTGCTCAGGCGGAAGTAGGTCAGCGGCCCGCTTTTCAGACGACCGTGGACCGCGCCGCAGGTGTTTTCTTTCCCGACGGTGGTGCCGATGATATCGGCGGTGCCCATGTGCGGGGATTCAAGGCTGGAGGCGGCGAAGTTACCGCAGTGGAACAGAACGCATTTGTCGCGATCGTCGCCGAAGTTGTTGTTCCAGTCGGCAATCGAGGCGGGATTCATATTGCTGCTCGCCAGAGCGAACATAGACAGCGCCCCCATCACGTCCACTTCACAGGCGCTCGGCATCAGCTGCCCGGACATCACGCTCATGATCGAGCAGACGTTAATCCCGAGGTTCTCCTGCAGGGAGGTCCAGCACTGGATGGCGGTGGTGTCGATGTCGTTGGCGACCACCCACTCGCTGATGACCACAAACAGCTTCGCCATGGTGACCAGTTTTTCCGGCGGAATACGGCTGGCGTCAGCGTTGTCGATCAGGATCCGGCGTTTTTCATCCACGCGGATGTCGTCATCGCGCAGGGTTTTAATCCGGGTAAAGACTTCGGACAGGTCGAGGGTTTCCACGGCGATGCCCAGACGTTCCAGTAGCTTCTCGCTGTAGCGTACGGTGTTGAAGCCTGCCGGACGGGCACCGATCGCCCCCACGCGCACGCCACGCATGCTGCTCACCACGCGGCAAACCTGCTCGAAGCGCCGCAGATCCTGCTCAAACACCTCGCCGGTCAGGGCGCAGACGTGCTGGGTGGTGAGGGTAAAGGGAATGCCGTACTGACGCAGGTTGTTGCACAGGGATATTTTGCCGCAGAAGCTGTCCCGGCGGGTGGCGAGCCCCATTTTGTCGAGGTTGTCTTCTTCGGCCTGCACCAGCACCGGCACGTTCAGGCCGGAGAGACGCAGGGTTTCCGCAATCGCTTTCTCATCACCAAAGTTAGGCAGCAGCACCACCACGCCATGAATCCGATCGCGATGGGCACGAAACAGCTCGGCGCAGACTTTGGCATCCTGACGGGTTTCGACGCCGCCGAGTTCGGTCTGGCTCGGATCGAGCATGATGGTGTTGATACCGAGGCGGCCAAACAGAGCAATCGCCTGCTCGCGTGCTTCCGCCACCAGGTAGCTCGGGAAAAACCCACGGTTGCCGATGATCACGCCCATCGTAAGTTGTTGAGGAATTCGGGACATTGCTTTTTTCTCCAGTAAGATGTTGTTGTTATTTTCAGCAAATCTGTCGCGTCAGCATTTCCCGGGCGTGTTTCACCACCCCAGCGACATCAATCTCATGACGTGCCCGCGTTGACGCTCTGTCGGCGGCAATCGCGTATTGTCCATCCGGGATCCCCAGACGTTTCAGCGGCACGGCGCAACCGGCCTCGGCCAGCACTTCCGCCACCAGACTGCCGACGCCGCCGTTGACGTTATGCTCCTCGACGCTTACCACCGCCTTGCAGGGGGCTATCGCCGCCAGCAGCTGTTGGGTATCACAGGGACGAATAGATGGAACGCTGATAACAGTGGCGTCAATACCTTCTTCCGCGAGTTGTGCGGCGGCTTCCACTATTTCATGTACCGTCGATCCCATCGCCACCAGCGCCACGTCATGGCCGGTGCGCAGGATGTCAATCTGGCCCGGAGCAAAACGGTAGCTTTCGTCATGCAATTCCGGCAGGTTTTTCCCGTCGAGACGGATATAGACCGGGCCCACGTGGTCGAGGGCGTAATCGATGATCTGGCGGCACTCGTTCGGGCTCGACGGGGCGTAAATTTCGATATTGCCGAAGCCGCGCATGATGGCGATATCGTCGATGCTGTGGTGGGTGCTGGCGAGCGGGCCGTAGCTGGCACCGGCGTTCAGGCCGAACAGCTTGACGTTGGTGTTGTTGTAGCAGACGTCGACTTTGATCTGCTCGTTAGCGCGTGAAATCAAAAACGGTGCGGCGTTGCAGGTGACGGCGATCTTGCCGCCAATCGCCAGACCGGCAGCAGCGCCCACCAGCGTCTGCTCGGCGATGCCGACGTTGACCAGTCGGCCCGGAAAACGCTGCATAAAGGGGGCGATTTTCGCCGTGGAGGTGGAATCTGCCACCACCGGGACCAGATCCACGCCGCGATCGACGGCATCAATAAAGGCATTAACCATCACCGTGGCGAGATGTTCGCTATTACTCATCTTTCAGTTCCTCCAGCGCCAGTTCAATTTCTTCCCCTTTCGGCACCCGGTGGTGCCATTCAGGCCGCCCCTGAATAAACGAAATTCCTGCGCCCTTGGTGGTGTGGGCGATCACCACGTGCGGCTTGCCGTTGGGCTTTAACCCTTCCAGGGTGGCGACCACGTCTGCCATGTCGTTGCCGTTGCAGCCGGTCACTTCCAGGCCGAAGGCTCTCCACTTCTCATCCAGCGGATCGGTATTGAGGATCTCTTTGGTAGAGCCCGCCAGCTGGAGGTTGTTTTTGTCGTTGATAATAAACAGGTTATCCAGCTGATAGTGGGCGGCGACCAGCGCGGCTTCCCAGTTGCTGCCTTCTGCCAGCTCACCGTCGCCGGTCACCACAAACACCCGGCGCTTGCTGTTGTTGCGCTTCGCGGCCAGGGCAATCCCCACCGCCACCGGCAGGCCATGGCCCAGCGCACCGGTATTCAGCTCAATGCCCGGGGTTTTGTGTTTCACCGGGTGGCCCGGCAGGTGAGAGTCGGCATGCTGATAGGTGGAGAGCCACTCGACGGGGATAAACCCGGCTTCGGCCAGCACGCAGTAATAGCCGCCCACCGCATGGCCTTTCGACTGGATATAAATGTCGCGCTCATCGCTCTCCTTCAGCTGCGGGGAGCAGTTCAGAATGCGGAAGTAGAGGGCGGTCAGCAGTTCGACCTGCGAGAGATCGGCGCCGGTATGGCCGCCTGCCGGGCTTTCGGCATTCAGCACGATGATCCGGCGACGAATCGAGCGCGCCCGGGTTTCGAGCTCCGCGATGGAGAGCGAAAACGGATTCATAACATACCTCCTGAATTTATAATCTGTTGTGAATAATTATTCCAGCCGGGTAAGTTAGTTCCCTGTTCTCTCTGTCAGAGCAGGGATTTATGACCGCTTTGAATATATATTCAATGCTGATTTATTATTCATGATAGTAAGATATGCCCGGCTCAGGCGTTTGTCTACGGTTTGCGCAGGCAAATTTTGAAGAAAAGAGAAAAGGATCACATTTGCCTGACGGATCGCGATGGCGCTTGCTTGTTAAATATTCAGGGATGAATAAAAATAACGACAGCCGATTAAGGGGAATGTTATGTCGAAGCAGGATGAACAGCGACTGCTGGTCAAGATCGCCACACTTTACTACAGCGAGAATAAAAAGCAGTCCGAGATTGCCTCGCTGCTGCATCTCTCGCAATCTTTTGTGTCGCGGGCGCTGACGCGCTGCCAGAAAGAGGGGCTGGTGAAAATTACCGTCGTCCAGCCAACCAACATTTTTGTGTCGCTGGAAAAGGCGCTGGAAGAGCAGTACGGCATCCGCCAGGCCATCGTGGTGGACGTGGGGGAGACCGCGACCAACGCCCAGATCAAGCACGCCATCGGCAGCGCGGCGGCGCACTATGTCGAAACCCGCCTGCGCCCGGAAGACCTGGTCGGGATCTCCTCCTGGAGCAGCACCATCCGCTGCATGGTGGATGAGATGCACCCGCAGAATATCCGCGCCGCCGGGGTGATCCAGCTGCTGGGGGGGCGTCGGCCCCAACGGCAACGTGCAGGCCACCATTCTTACACAACAGCTGGCGGCGCACCTCGGCTGCCCGGCAGGGCTGCTGCCGTCCCAGAGCATTGAGCACTCGGTGGAGGAGCGCGCCCGGCTGGTGAGCAGCCCGGACGTGGCGGCGGTGGTGGGTAAATTCGCCGAAGTGGACGTGGCGATTGTCGGCATCGGCGAGCTGGAGCCGTCGCAGTTGCTGAAAAACTCCGGTAACTACTACAACGAAGACATGCTCAAACTGCTGGCCGAACGCGGGGCGGTAGGGGACATCTGCCTGCACTACTACGATGCCAACGGCGAGCCGGTGCTCAGCCCGGAAGAGGACCCGGTAATTGGGATGGAGCTGGCGCAGATCCGCGCCTGTCCGCAGGTGATTGCCCTGGCCGGTGGGGAAGAAAAGCGCAACGCCATTCGCGGGGCGTTGGTCGGGAAGTATATCGACGTGTTGATCACCGATTACCCGACGGCGCGAAGTTTGTTGAAAACGGCATAAGGAAAATGCCCGGCGGCGCTGCGCTTGCACGGGCCTACGGGATCGGTGCGGCTTGATGCCCTCACCCCGGCCCTCTCCCACGGGGAGAGGGTGCAAACACTAAAAACGGCAACTTGCGTTGCCATTTTGCTTTTACCTCCCTTCCATCACCGCCTTTTGCGCGACCACGGCTGCTTTCTGCTGCATCCGGTTTTGCATCTGGTCGATGATCACCGCCACGATAATCACGATCCCTTTGATCACCATCTGCCAGAACTCGCTGACCCCCATCATCACCAGGCCGTCGGCCAAAAAGCCGATGACGAAGGCACCAATCAGCGTGCCGAGAATGGTGCCACGGCCCCCGGCCAGCGAGGTGCCACCGAGCACCACCGCCGCGATGGCGTTCATCTCAAAGGCGGTGCCGTTGGCCGGATGGCTCGCCAGCAGCTGCGCCGAGACCACAATCCCGGCGATGGCGGCGCAGAACCCCGACAGGGTATAGACCAGCACTTTCACCTGCTTGACCCGCACCCCGGACAGCTCAGCCGCGCGTTCGTTATCGCCGATGGCGTAAACGTGGCGGCCAAACGGCAGGCGGCGGGCGATGTAAGCAATCACCAGCGCCAGGACGATCATCATCCAGATGGCCCACGGAATGCCGAGCAGTGTGCCTGCACCGATCTCATCGAAGCCGGTATTCCCCAGTTGCGGATTGCCGGACAGGCCGGGGAAGGTCTGGCCGTCGGAGGTGAGCATCGCCGCGCCGCGCAGCACGTACATGGTGCCGAGGGTACAGATAAAGGGCGCGACGTTATAGCGGGTGATGATCCAGCCATTCATCGCGCCTATTAGCGCGCCAGTCAGCAGCACAATGGGGACAATTACCCACACGCTCGGGAAGATGGCGATGCCAAACATCGGCAGCACAATCCCTTTGGTGATCATCCACCCGGCGATCATCCCGCACAGCCCCAGCGTGGCACCGATCGACAGGTCGATTCCGGCGGTGATGATCACGAAGGTGATCCCCAACGCCAGGAAGGCGTTGATGGCGATATGCTTAATCATGATCACCAGGCTGCCGGCGGAGAGGAAGCCCGGCACGGTTAGGGTGAAAAAGCCGACAATCAGAAACAGCGCAATGAAGGTGCGCATCTTCAGCAGCAGCAGAAGTAATTTTTCCCGGGAAGGCGCGGCCCCTTTTTGCGGCGTCAGCGCGACAGACTGTGTCGTTTTCATCTTAGAACCCCTGAGCACTTGCGGTGACCAGTGCCGATTCTTCGGCCCGATCGCGAACAATATCGGCGGTCAGTTTGCCGCCGGACATCACCAGAATGCGGTCCGATACCGCCATAATCTCTTTCAAATCCGAGGTGGAAAACACCACCGCGATGCCCTGCTGAGACAGCTGCACCATCATGCGGAACACGTCCGCTTTGGCGCCCACGTCTATGCCGCGCGTCGGCTCATCAAGGAACAGCACCTTCGGATTGGTCAGCAGCGAGCGGCCAATCACCACTTTTTGCTGATTGCCGCCGCTGAGCGCCTGGATCTCCACCTCGGGGGTGGAAACCTTAATCGACAGATTGCCGATGGTGCTGGCCACCACCGCCTGCTCCGCTTTCTGGGCGATGGTGAAACCGCGCTGCAGGCGACGCCACAGGCTGGCGATGGTCAGGTTGCTGGCCACCGACGACCCCGGAAATATCCCGGTGCGCTTGCGGTCTTCCGGCACCAGGCTCATCCCCATGCGGATGCGCTCGGCGGTGGTGAGCCGCTGCGGCACCGGTTTGCTGTCGAGCCACAGCTTGCCCAGATAGTTGCGCTCGGTGCCGAGCATGCACTCGAACAGCTCGGTGCGTCCGGCACCCATCAGGCCGTAGATACCGACGATCTCCCCGGCGTTCACCTGGAAGCTGACGTCGTTAACCACCGTATTCCCGGCACTATTGACGCAGGTGATGTGTTCCGCCTCCAGCACTGGCGCGCCGAAGGTGCGGCCCGGCTCGAGGAAGTTGCTCACCGGATCGCTGCCGAGCATCTCGCGCACGATCCAGGGCACGTCGATATCCTGCACCTTCGCCTCGGCCTGGAATTTGCCGTCGCGCAGGATGGTGATGACATCGCCTATCGCCATCAGCTCTTCCAGCCGGTGGGAGATATAGATGATGGTGACCCCCCTGGCGGGTCAGCTCGCGGATCACCCGAAACAGGATCTCCACCTCGGTTTTACTCAGCGCCGAGGTGGGCTCGTCGAGGATCAGAATGTCGGCGTCCTCGGCCAGCGCCTTGGCGATCTCAATCAGCTGCTGCTGCCCGACCTTCAGGTTGCCGACCAGCTCCCGCGGGGAGATGGGCTGATCGAGGCGTTTCAGCAGCGCCGCGGTGCGGGACTCCTGCTCCGCCTCGTTAATCGGCGTCACCCCTTTTTGCAGCTCGCGCCCAAGGAAGACGTTCTCCGCCACGTTGAGGTTTTCAAACAGGTTCAGCTCCTGATGCACCATGCCGATCCCGTGGGCGGCGGCATCCCGGGTATTAGCGAACGCCACCTGCTTGCCGTTGAGCCACATCTCGCCGAGGCTGGGCTGCTGCACCCCGGCAAGGATTTTCATCAGCGTCGATTTCCCGGCGCCGTTCTCGCCGATAATAACGTTCACTTTGCCGCGCCAGACGCGGTAATCGACCTTATCCAGCGCCACGGTACCAGGGAACAGCATCGAGATGCCGCGGGTGCTGAGGATAATGTCCTCTGCCGGGTTATCGCTCATCACGGCGTCTCCTGTTTCAGTTCCAGCGCCGCCGCTTCATTCGCTTTGCCGCCCGTCAGGGTGGTGGCGAACAGCACGGTGGCATTTTTACCGCTCCAGCTGTCATCGACTTTCGGCAGATGCTTCACCGCCTCGCGGTTTAACGCCCGGGAGAGCTGGGCATACTGGACCTGGTTGGTAAACTCATCGAAGCGGAAACCCGCCGCGTCGCGGATGGCGTTGCCGCGCATCACCGGCCCGGTCTGGATCTGAAGCGGCTGGCCGTTCACCGTCATCACCAGTTTCTGCTCGTTGGCACTGCTGGCCTCCACGCGCTCCACTTTGCCGCTGAGGCGCACGAACACGCTCTGCGCGTTGTCAGAGGGCGTTTTCAGCTGGGTGGAAAGCGCACTGGCGTCCAGCGCATGGCTTTTGGCGGCATCGAGGATCCGTGGCTGCCAGGTTTGTTGCGCGATCTGCTGTGGGGTCTGGTTGTCAAAGCTCGCTTTAGCGTTGGGATCGGCAGGCATGATGGGCTTGCCGTTCTCATCCAGATCCACCACGGTGCAGGCCGTCAGCAACAGGGCGGCTGCGCCTGTTAGCGCGGCGCCCCATTGTTTTAACCGCATACTGCCTCCGCTTATTTGCTGAGGTTGAACACATTCAGCTTGCTGGCGTTGGACTCATCGATCAGCACGCAGTCCATCAGCTGTTTCTCGTCTTTTTCCGCTTTGCCGTTTTTCAGGTAGTAATCCGCCTGCTCAACGGCCATTTGCGCCTGCTGCCAGCCCGGCTGCAGGACCGTGGCTTTGATGTTGCCTTTTTTCAGGATCGAGTCGCGGGTGTAGTCGCTGCCGTCAAAGCCGACCACAATCACGTTGTTTTTCCCGGCAGCCTTCAGCGCCGCTTCGGCACCCAGCGCCATGGTGTCGTTACCGGAGATCACGCCGACGATATCCGGGTTGGTCTGCAGGATGGCTTCCATACGGGTGAAGGCTTCGGTCTGGCTCCAGTTGGCGGTCTGCTGCGCCACCATCTTCATGTCCGGATAGTCATCCAGCACGTCATGGTAGCCCTGGGAGCGGACGTGAGCGTTGGTGTCCGACGGACGGCCCAGCAGCTCAACGTATTTGCCTTTGCCGTCCAGCAGCTTCGCGAACTTCTCCGCACCCAGCTGCGCCCCCTGATAGTTGTTCGAGACAATCTGCGCCACCGCCACGCCGGTTTTGTTGATTTCACGATCGATCAGGAAGGCAGGGACGCCTGCCGCTTTGGCCTTCTCCAGCGGACCGACGGTGGCATCTGCCCCGGCGTTATCCAGAATGATCGCTTTCGCTTTGCGGGCGATAGCGGTCTCAATCAGCTGGTTTTGTTTGTTCACGTCATCGTCATGCGAGGCGACAAGGGTGGTGTAACCCAGCTCTTTCGCCTTCGCCGCCGCGCCGTCGGCTTCAGCCTTGAAGAACGGGTTGTCGTGTGAGGGAGTAATAATCGCAATGAGTCCGTTATCGGCGGCAAACAGGGAGCCGGAAGCGGCGATCATTGAGGCCAGTAAAGCGGATTTTACAAAGGTCGTGTTCATTCTTTTTCTCCACATTGAATATTTATTCAATAATGATTTATTATTCAATGTAACGATAAGTCTGCCTGATAAAACTGTCTACGGTTTAGGCAGCTAATTTGTTTAAAAGGAGAAAAGGATCACGATCCTGAGCGGTTATGCATCGCAGATCAGGGTGATGACCATGCTGTCGATCCGGCACCAGTGAAGGGTAAATACCTGATTTTGTGCAAAGGGCGGGAGAGGGCGGGTGAGGGTTAAGGTCAGGTTGTCGGCCGCAAGCGCCGTCACGCGCGCGCTGTCGAAACCCATCCACGCCTGCACCTGGGGGAAGAGGGCTTTGAACAGGCTCTCTTTGGCGCTGAAGGCGAGGGTGAAGGCGAGGTCGAAGGGGAGATGACTCGCGACCAGAAGCTGAGCTTCCTGCGCATCAATCACCCCATCCTGAATTTCACGGGCTTCGCTTTCGACGATAATGGCTTCACAATCGATGCCCACAAGTCCATTTTCCCGGCATATTGCTACAGCCTGCATGCCGCTGTGGGAAATGCTCCCGCTTATGCCCGCAGGCCACAGCGGTTCGCCGCTGCTGCCGATGCCGGGAATATTTTTTCGGTTCAGGGCATGAAACGCGGCGATGCGCCCGGCCAGATGATCGGCTTTGCGCTTGCGCCCGGCCTGGCTCAGTTGTTGATAGTGCGGCAGCCACAGAAGATCGGCCTCGGTAAAAGTCGCAGGATCGAAGGTGATGCGGTGAACGGTGTATCCGGCCAGAAGAAACGTGGAGTAAGAGGTCTGCATGTGCTTCTCGCCGTGGAAAAAAGGGCTCTTATGGTAGCACAAGCACCGGACGGTTCCCTCTCCCTTGAGGGAGAGGGTTAGGGTGAGGGGGAACAGGCAATGGTGCGGCCTGATGCCCTCACCCCGGCCCTCTCCCACAGGGAGAGGGAGGTGTCAGAACTGCGTATTCACGCTCATATACCAGGTGCGGCCCGGCTCGTTATAGGTATACGCACCCGCGCCATACATATAGGCCCCGGTGGTGGTATTCCCTGTGGTCTGGGCATTACCCGCACGCCACTGGCGTTTGTCGAAGACGTTATCCACGCCGCCGGTCAGGCTGACGTATTTGGTCACGTCCCAGGTCGCGCTCAGGCCAACGATGCTGTACGGGCTGACTTCATCCAGCTCAGATCCGCTCGCCGGCTGGCCTTTGTAGTTGTACTTCTTCGGCTGCTGCTTGCCGTACCAGGTGAAGGTCGACTGCAGGGAGACATCCTGCTGTACCTGCCAGCTCAGGGTCGAGTTCAGCGTGTACTCCGGGATGATCGACAGACGGTCGCCGGTCTCCTTGTTCTTGCTTTGCAGCATGTAGGTGATGTTGTTAGTCCAGTTGATGGTGTCGCTGACCGGCACGTTCAGGGTGCCTTCCAGCCCTTCCACCACCGCCTTCGGCACGTTTTCCCACTGGTAGATATCGGTTTTGGTCTTGCCGAGGGAGGTCTGACCCACCGGAGCATAGCCCGCTTCAATCTTGTCGCGATAGTCGTTACGGAACCAGGTCACGCCCGCCAGCCAGCCGTCGCGTTTCCACTCCAGACCGATCTCTTTATTGATGCTGGTTTCGGCTTTCAGATCCTCGTTACCCAGCATATAACAGCCGACGCCGTCCGCGCTCGCGTAGCAGCCCTGGCCCTTGCTGTAGAGCAGGTAGTTCGGGTTGGTCTGGTACAGGCTCGGGGCTTTATAGGCCCGGGCGATGCCCATCTTCAGGGTGAAGTCATCTCCCAGCCCCTGGGACAGGTTCAGGGACGGGCTCCAGTTGTTGCCGACGATAGAGTGATGATCGAAGCGCAGCGCCGGGGTCAGCATGGTGCTGTCGGTCAGCTCCATGTTGTTCTCCGCGAACAGGGAGAAGATTTCAGCATCGGAGTACGGGCTGCGGCTGTCGCTCACGCCCGGAATGGTGCCGCCCTGCAGGGCCTGGCCGTTGGAGGACATATCCTTCATCCGCTGCTGATCCCACTCGGTGCCGAGGGTCAGGTTCTGGTTGACGATAAAGTCGATCGGCAGGCTGATTTCGCTGTGCAGCATCACGTCGGACAGGTCGGTATCGGTAAACTTATTGCTGTTGAACAGCCCTTCCAGACCGCCCGCCAGCCCTTCACCCAGACGGGAGTTACGGGTGTGTTCATACTGCGCCCAGTTGTTGGTGGTGATGCCGTTATCCCAGCCGCCGGTCCAGGTCAGGGCGAAGTTCTGGCGATAGAGACGGTTGGTCTCTTTGCCGTAGTTCTTCTTCACCAGCCCGTTGCTGCTGTTGTCGTTGTTGGTGTTCTGGGTATCGCCCGCGTAGAGGTTGTTCTGACGGCTGTAACCGGCTTCGAACTGCAGGGCCTGCATCGGAGCAAAGTCCCAGCGCAGCACGCCGTTGACGTCTTTATTCTCGACCCCTTCGCGTCCGGCAGGCAGCGTATCTGCGTAGGCGCCGGTACGTTCAGACTGATGGCCCTGGTTGATGTCCCAGGCGTCGGCCTGGGTTTTATCCAGGTTGCCGTACAGGCGGAAGCTGAAATCCCCGCCCAGCGGGCCATTGAGGCTAAAGTTGGTGCGTTTGGTGGAGCCCTCTTCGTCGTGCTCAGGGGCATTCAGATAGGTGTTCCAGGAGCCGTGCCACTCGTTGCTCACTTTTTTGGTGATGATGTTCACCACGCCGCCCGCCGCGCCGTTGCCATAACGCGCCGCCGCCGGGCCACGGATCACCTCGATGCGCTCGATCATCTCTGGCGGCACCCAGCCGGTATCACCGCGGGTGTCACGCTCGCCGCGCCAGCCCAGACGGATGGAGTTACGGCTGGTCACCGGCTTACCGTCAATCAGGATCAGGGTATTTTCCGGGCCCATGCCGCGGATATCAATCTGGCGATTGTTGCCGCGCTGGCCGCTGGTGGAGTTCCCGGTGAGGTTAACGCCCGGCATGGTGCGGATGATCTCTGACACATCGCGCGCCGCCGGGTTTTTACGGATCTCATCCGCGGTGATGGTGGAAACGCCCGGCGCCTGCAGGTTCTGCTCGGCGGCGGTGATCACCATGGTATCTTCGTTGCCCGCGGTATCGGCTGCCATTGCAGGCAGTGCCACACCGTAAATCCCCAGGTTGACCAGTAAGGCCAGTGAGTGAAGCTTGTTATTCATTGTATGTCCTGCTTTTCGATGCCGCATGCCTCATGGCTCCGTCCCGAATGGGTGAGGCGGCGGAAGGATATCGCCCGCAGTCTGCGAAAACCCCTCAGTCCTGAGTCAGTACGCAGCGCATGGCATGGTTATTTAATGTGCGCGCTTCCCACAGCGCGCCCATACGCTATTGCAAATGAAAATAGTTATCAATAATATTATCGATATTGTTTATCTTTTATCAAAAAAACCGAACAGGTCATGGGGTTAGAGTGGTGACGACGCGGGAAACGGGAAGTGACGGCTGGTGGCAGTCGAAACAGGGGCCCGAATGGGTGCGGGAAGGGGATCACTGTCGGGTCACATTCTGGTGGCGCGATCCGGGCGGAACAGAGCAGACGTCGCCGCTGAAACGGGTGTGGCTCTACATCACCGGCGTGACCGATCACCACCATAATGCCCGTCCGCAGACGCTGGTGCGCATTGCCGGAACCGACGTCTGGCAGTGGCAGGGCGAGTTCAGCCCAAACTGGCGCGGCAGCTACTGTTTTATCCCCTCAGCTCACGAAGACGACTTCAGTGAGGCGGTGTTTGCCACCGATCCGCCGGATCGCATGGCCCTGCGCGAAGGCTGGCGCAAGCTGCTGCCGCACGCCGTTGCCGATCCGCTTAACCCACAGCACTGGCGCGGCGGGCGCGGTCATCCGGTCTCGGCGCTGGAGATGCCCGAAGCCCCGGTTCAGCCGGGCTGGGATCGCCTTACTACCGCTTATCCTCCTCCACACTGTATTTCCTGGGAAAGCGCCAGGCTCGGCAACACCCGCCGGGTCTGGATCTTCACCACCGGCGAAGAAACCCCTCACGAGCGCCCGCTGGCGGTGCTGCTCGACGGCCAGTTCTGGGCCGAAAGCATGCCTGTGTGGCCCGCGCTGACGGCGCTCACCGACCAGGGCCAGCTGCCGCCCGCGGTCTACGTGCTGATCGACGTGATCGACACCGCCCACCGCAGCCGCGAGCTGCCGTGCAACCCCGACTTCTGGCTGGCGGTGCAGGAAGAACTCCTTCCGCAGGTACATCAGCTGGTGCCATTCAGCGACCGCGCCGACCGCACGGTGGTCGCCGGGCAGAGCTTCGGCGGGCTCTCCGCCCTCTATGCCGGGCTGCACTGGCCGGAGCGTTTTGGCTGCGTGCTCAGCCAGTCGGGCTCTTTCTGGTGGCCCCATCGCGGCGGCAAGCAGGACGGCATGATTATCGAACAGCTTAAAAACCAACAGCTGTCGGCGAAGGGCCTGCGCATCGTCCTGGAGGCGGGACGACGGGAACCGCTGATCTACCGCGCCTGTCAGGCGCTGTACGCCGAGCTACAGCATACGCAGCAGCCTGTTTTCTGGCGTCCGGTGGACGGCGGACATGATGCACTTTGCTGGCGGGGAGGGTTGACGCAGGGGCTGATGACTCTCTGGCAGCCGCTTATTTAACAATGGAGTCTGGTATGGAATTCAGTAACCCCTTCGACGATCCGCAGGGTCTGTTCGCCATTGTGCAAAACGCGCAGCAGCAGTACAGCCTGTGGCCGCAGCAGTGCGCCTTGCCCGACGGCTGGCGCGTGGTATGCGAGCCGCAGTCGCAGGAAGCCTGTCAGCAGTGGCTTACCAACCGCTGGCAAACCCTGATCCCGGCCCATTTTGCACAGGTGAACGCATGAGCGCACAACTTCCTCTCGTGGCCGCCCAGCCGGGGATCTGGATGGCGGAACAGCTTTCCGACCTGCCCAACGCCTGGAGCGTAGCCCACTACGTCGAGCTGACCGGCCCGGTTAATGCCCCGCTGCTGGCGAAAGCGGTGGTGGCGGGCATGATGCAGGCCGATACCCTGCGCACGCAGTTTACCGAGGACAACGGTGAGATCCGCCAGTGGGTGGATGACACCATGCTCCTGCCGGAGCCGCAGATTATTGACCTGCGCGCCCACGCCGATCCGCACGCTGCGGCGCAGGCGCAGATGCACGCCGATCTTAACCAGAACCTGCGCGTCGACAGCGGTCAGTCGCTGGCCTTCCACCTGCTGATGCAGGTGGCTGACAACCGCTGGTACTGGTATCAGCGCTATCACCACTTAGTGGTGGATGGCTTCAGCTTTCCGGCCATTACCCGCCAGATCGCCGCCATTTATTGCGCCTGGTCCAACGGCGACGCCACGCCGGACTCGCCGTTTACGCCATTTGCTGAAGTGGTAGAGGAATATCAGCGCTACCGCGACAGCGAGGCATACGTGCGCGACGGTGCCTTCTGGGCCGAACAGCGCAGGCAGCTCCCGCCGCCGGTATCGCTCTCCAGCGCGCCGCTGCCGGGACGTGCCGCCACCACCGATATTCTGCGCCTGAAGCTGACCGCCGATCGTCAGGCGTTTAGCCGTTTAACCACGGTCAGCCAGAGCCAGCGCACCGACCTCGCCCTGGCGCTGGTGGCCCTGTGGCTCGCCCGCCTGACCGGACGCATGAACTATGCCGCCGGGTTTATCTTTATGCGCCGGATGGGCTCCGCGGCGCTGACCGCCACCGGCCCGGTGCTGAACGTGCTGCCGCTGGCGGTGAATATCAGGGCACAGGAGACGCTGCCGGAGCTGGCCCAGCGCCTGGCCGGTCAGATGAAAAAAATGCGCCGTCATCAGCGTTACGACGCCGAGCAGATTGTCCGCGACAGCGGGCGCGCAGCCAGCGACGAAGCCCTGTTTGGCCCGGTGTTCAACGTCAAGGTCTTCGACTACCAGCTGGATATCGAGGGCGTTCAGGCAGTCACCCACACCCTGGCGACCGGCCCGGTCAACGACCTCGAGATGGCGCTGTTCCCGGACGAGGAGGGCGGCCTGAGCATTGAGATCCTCGCCAACAAGCAGCGTTACGATGAGGCCACCCTGGTGCGCCACGTCGAGCGCCTCCATGCCTTGCTGGCGCAGTTTGCTGCCAACATCGATCTGCGCTGCGGCGAGGCCGAAACGGTGTCTGACGCCGAATATCAGCAGCTGGAAAAGATTAACCAGACAGCAGTTCCTCTGCCGCTCACCACCCTGAGCGCGCTGGTGGCGGAGCAGGCGGCGAAAACCCCGGACGCCCCGGCGCTGGCCGATGCACAATACGAACTGAATTATCGCCAGATGCGCGAGCAGGTGGTGGCCCTGGCGAACCAGCTCCGTGCCCGGGGCGTGAAGCCCGGCGACAGCGTGGCGGTGGCGCTACCGCGTTCGGTATTCCTGACCCTGGCCCTGCACGCCATTGTCGAAGCGGGGGCCGCCTGGCTGCCGCTGGACACCGGGTATCCCGACGATCGCCTGCAGATGATGATCGAGGACGCGAAGCCGTCGCTGCTCATCACCGACGATAACCAGCGTCCGCGCTTCAGCCATCTGCCTGTGTCCCTTTTTAGTTACAACACACTATTAAGTTCTGAGGGCAGCGCCCCGCTCAACCTCAGTGCCCCGGAACAAACCGCCTATATCATCTTTACCTCCGGCTCGACAGGACGGCCGAAAGGGGTGATGGTCGGCCAGACCGCCATTGTCAACCGCCTGCTGTGGATGCAAAACCACTACCCGCTCACCGCTGCCGACGTGGTGGCGCAAAAAACGCCGTGCAGCTTTGACGTCTCGGTATGGGAGTTCTGGTGGCCGTTTATCGCCGGGGCGAAGCTGGTGATGGCCGAGCCGGAGGCGCACCGCGATCCGCTGGCGATGCAGGATTTCTTTGCGAAATACGGCGTCACCACCACCCACTTTGTCCCCTCGATGCTGGCGGCCTTTGTCGCCTCGCTGACCCCGGAAAACGCCGCCTGCTGCGCCAGCCTGAAACAGGTATTTTGCAGCGGCGAAGCTCTGCCCACCGCCCTGTGCCGGGAGTGGGAGCAGCTCACCCACGCGCCGCTGCATAATCTGTATGGCCCCACTGAAGCGGCGGTGGACGTCAGCTGGTATCCGGCCTTTGGCCCGGAGCTGGCATTGGTGACAGGCAACAGCGTGCCGATCGGCTTCCCGGTATGGAACACCGGCCTGCGCATTCTGGATGCGATGATGCGCCCGGTGCCGTTCGGGGTGGCGGGGGATCTCTATCTCACCGGCATCCAGCTGGCGCAGGGCTACCTGGGCCGTCCGGACCTGACCGCCAGCCGCTTTATCGCCGACCCATTCGCGCCTGGCGAGCGCATGTACCGCACCGGTGACGTGGCCCGCTGGCTGGATAACGGCGCGGTGGAATATTTAGGTCGCAGCGACGATCAGCTGAAAATTCGCGGCCAGCGCATTGAGCTGGGGGAAATCGACCGGGCGATGCTGACCCTGCCGGACGTGGCTCAGGCGGTGACCCATGCCTGCGTCATCAACCAGGCGGCGAACACCGGCGGCGATGCCCGTCAGCTGGTGGGTTACATGGTCTCGGAATCCGGCCTGCCGCTGGATCGCGACGCGCTTTTAACTGCCCTGAAAACCCAGCTGCCGCCGCATATGGTGCCAGTGGTGTTACTGCAACTCAGCGCGCTGCCGCTCAGCGCCAACGGCAAACTGGATCGCAAGGCGCTGCCGCTGCCGGAGCTGACGGTGAAAACTCAGGGCCGCGCCCCGGAAAGCGATACCGAACAGGCGATTGCCGCGGCGTTTTCTACTCTGCTGGGCTGTGAGATCAACGACATCGAGGCGGATTTCTTCGCCCTTGGCGGCCACTCGCTGCTGGCGATGCGCCTTGCCGCCAGCCTCAGCCGCCACTTTGCCCGCCAGGTGACGCCCGGCCAGGTGATGGTGGCCTCGACGGTGGGCAAGCTGAGTGCGCTGCTGGCATCCGACATCAGCGACGAGCAGGCCCGGCGTCTGGGCTACGAAACGATCTTGCCCCTGCGCGAAAGCCAGGGCCCGACGCTGTTCTGCTTCCATCCGGCCTCCGGTTTTGCCTGGCAGTTCAGCGTCCTGGCACGCTACCTCAGTCCACGCTGGTCGATTACCGGCATCCAGTCGCCGCGACCGGGGCCGATGCAGCACTGCGCCACGCTCGATGAGGTGATCGATCGGCATCTGGCGACGCTGCGGGCGCAACAGCCACACGGGCCTTATCATCTGTTCGGCTATTCGCTGGGCGGCACGCTGGCACAGGGCATCGCCGCCCGCCTGCGCGCGCAGGGTGAAGAGGTCACGTTCCTTGGCCTGCTGGATACCTGGCCGCCGGAGACGCAAAACTGGCGTGAAAAAGAGGCGAACGGTCTCGATCCTGAGGTGTTAGCGGAGATCGAGCGCGAGCGGCAGGCGTTCCTCGCCGCCCAGCAGGGCCAGGCATCCGGGGAGCTGTTCAGCGCGATCGAGGGTAACTACGCCGATGCGGTGCGTCTGCTGACCACAGCGCACAGTGCGAAGTTTGACGGCAAAGCGACCCTGTTTGTTGCCGAACGCACGCGAGCGATGGATCCGCACCAGGCCTGGACGCCATGGGTAGGGGAGCTGGAGGTCTATCGCCAGGATTGCGCCCACGTGGACATCATCTCCCCGCAGGCGTTTGAGACGATAGGGCCGGTATTGAAGGGGATATTGGGGTAGTGAAAACGCCCGGCGGCGCTACGCTTGCCGGGCCTACGGTTTTCCCCCCTCTCCCTGTGGGAGAGGGCCGGGGTGAGGGCATCAGACCGCACGTCTTCCCAGCGGCACCACCAGCGGCGTGCCCGCCACCGGATCGTCAATAATCATGCAGCGCATGCCGTAGATCCGCTCGATCAGCTCCGGGGTCACAATCTCTTTCGGCGCACCCTCGGCCACAATCTTCCCGTCGCGCAGGGCAATCAAATGGGTGGCATAGCGGCAGGCCTGATTGAGGTCGTGCAGCACTGCCGCCAGGGTAAAGCCCTGGGTGCGGTTCAGATCGCTCAGCAGCTCCAGGAGATCGATCTGATGGCTGATATCCAGCCAGGTGGTCGGCTCGTCCAGCAGCATGATCGACGTCTCCTGGGCCAGCACCATCGCAATCCACGCCCGCTGGCGCTGCCCGCCGGAGAGGGTATCCACGCTCTGCGCCGCCAGGTCGGTAATCCCGGTGGCCAGCATCGCTTTGGTGACCGCCGCTTCATCCTCTTTACGCCAGCGGGTAAACAGCGGCTGGTGCGGATAGCGTCCGCGCGCCACCAGCTCCTGCACGGTGATATCCCCTGGCGTGGTGGCGTTTTGCGCCAACAGCCCGATCCGGCGCGCTACCTCTTTACTGGCATAGCGCTGGATCTGCTCGCCATCGAGGAAAACGTTGCCGTGCAGCGGCGTCATCAGGCGGCTGAGGGTGCGCAGCAGGGTCGATTTCCCGCAGCCGTTGGGGCCGATAATGGCGGTGAAGTGGCCGTCGGGGATCGCCACCTGCAGATCCTCGGCCACGGTTTTTTTACCGTAGCCGAGGGTCAGATTTTCGCCGCGCAAGCGGGTTTGATTGGCACTCATTTCTTGCGGGACTCCTGAACAAGCAAGACGATGAGGTAGATACCGCCAAGACTGACGGTCACGACCCCCACCGGAAGTTGATACGGCATAAACAGCTGCTGGGCGCAGAGATCTGCCGCCAGCAGCAGCAGCGATCCGCACAGCGCCGACTGGGTTAACCCCCAGCGGGCGGTGCCGCTCAGACGGCGGGCGATGTGCGGCGCGACCAGGGCAATAAAGGAGATCGGCCCGGCAATGGCGGTAGCCGCGGCGGTTAACACCACCGCCACCAGCATCAGCATCAGACGCGAACGCTCAACGCTGACGCCCAGCGCGCAGGCGCTGTCGTCGCCCATCTCCAGCAGACGCATCCGTTTCACCAGCAGTAATGCGCAGACAAACATCAGCAGGATCAGCGGGGCGGCGGGCAGGGTTTTGGCCCAGGTCAGGCCGTTGAGCGACCCGGCGAACCACAACCCGGCAGAGAGCGAGGTCTCCAGCGAGGCCTGTAATAGCAGCCAGGTATTAAAGGCCATCAGCATGGCGCGCATGCCGATGCCGATGATGATCAGGCGGAAGGTTTCGATCCCGTCGCGCCACGCCAGTGCCCAGACGATCAGCGAGGTGAGGATCCCGCCCGCCATCGCCGCCAGGGTAATGGCCGTCAGGTGCTGACCGAACAGCACCATCGCTACCAGCACGCCGCTCCAGGCCCCGGTGTTAAAGCCCATCACGTCCGGGCTGCCGAGGGGGTTGCGCATCAGCGACTGGAAAATCGCGCCGCTGATCCCAAGAGCAGCGCCAACCAGCAGGGCCATCATCACCCGCGGTAAACGCCATTCGGTGACCACCATGGTGATATTGCGCGGCGCGCTGCCGGTGAGGGCATTAAAGACCTGAGACAAATCAAGCGTTACCGCCCCGCTACGCAGGCTAAACAGGGCCACGCCGAGGCTGACCAGCATCAGCACCAGACAGCTGAGAATTAAACGACGGGATGGGGCCATCACAGAGCACCTCCGCGCCTGCGGCGCACCAGGAAAATCAGCACCGGCGCGCCGATAAAGGCGCTGACCACCGACACCCGCAGCTCGCCGGGCACCAGCAGACGCCCGAGAATATCGGCAAACAGCAGCAGGGCAGGGGTGGCAAGCAGGGTCACCGGCAGGGACCAGCGGTGATCGGCCCCCACCAGCCAGCGCGCCATGTGCGGCATCATCAGGCCGATAAAGGCGATGGGGCCCACCACCGCCGTGGCGCTGCCGCACAGGACGGTGATGGCCAGTAATCCGATCAGCTGGGTGCGCGCCACGCGACTGCCGAGGGCGGTCGCGGTGTCGCTGCCGAGGCTCAGACTGTTGAGCGCCCGGCTTAACAGCAGCGCCACGGCGGCGGCGATCAGCACCGGCACGCTCACCACCTGTAACGTTTGCAGGGTGCGGATATCCAGCGAGCCGGCCTGCCAGAAGCGCAGCTGATCGTAGACGTCAGGGTTGAGCAGGGCGATGCCGTTGGAGAGGCCATCCAGCACCGCGCCCAGCGCCACGCCCGCCAGCGTCAGGCGTATCGGGCTGAGCTGGCCCCCGCCCTGGCTGCCGGTAAAAGCCACCAGCAGCGAGGCGGCAAAGGCCCCGCACAACGCCATCACCAGCTGTTCGCTGGGGGAGGAGAAGCCAAACAGCGCCGCGCCCAGCACGATGGCGAAGCTGGCCCCGGCGTTAACGCCGAGAATGCCCGGGTCGGCCAGCGGATTGCGGGTCAGGGTTTGCATCAGCGCCCCGGCGAGACCGAGAGCGGCACCGGCCAGCAGCCCGGCGAGGGTGCGCGGCAGGCGGGCATCCCGCACGATGGTGCAGTCGGCGCTTTGACAGGTGGCGGTGAGGGCATCCACTACCACGGAGAACGGCAGCGGTTTCGCACCCACCGACAGGCTGAGGGCGACGGCAAACGTGAGCAGTAACAGTAAACCGGGCACGGCAAGGGCGCGTGACGCGGAAGAGGAGTACGACATAGCAACGTCCATGATTTGATAATGATAGTAATTATCGTTATCTATCTTATTTAGCTATGTTAGCATGTGCGGCCATGGAATTGGTACAAAAGAAACCATTAAGGCTTTGTAATGACCCGACAATCCTGGCTGCTCAATCTGAGCCTGCTGAAGACCCATCCGGCGTTTCGTGCTGTTTTTATTGCCCGTTTTATCTCCATTTTATCCCTTGGCCTGCTCGGCGTGGCCGTACCGGTGCAAATCCAGATGATGACCCACTCCAGCTGGCTGGTGGGGCTCTCCGTCACCCTGACCGGCGGAGCGATGTTTATCGGCCTGATGGTCGGCGGGGTGCTGGCGGATCGCTACGAGCGTAAAAAGCTGATTCTGCTGGCGCGTGGCACCTGCGGGGTGGGTTTTGTTGGGCTGTGTCTGAACGCGATGCTGCCGGAGCCGTCATTAATTGCGATTTATGCCCTCGGCCTGTGGGACGGTTTTTTTGCCTCATTAGGGGTGACGGCGCTGCTGGCGGCAACCCCGGCGCTGGTGGGGCGCGAAAACCTGATGCAGGCAGGCGCTATCACCATGCTGACCGTGCGTCTGGGGTCGGTGATCTCGCCGATGGTCGGCGGCCTGCTGCTCGGCACCGGGAACGTTGCCTGGAACTACGGCCTGGCCGCTGCGGGTACCTTTATCACCACCTTAACCCTGCTGCGTCTGCCTTTACTGCCGCCTCCGCCGCAGCCGCGTGAACATCCGCTGAAATCGCTGATGGCGGCAATCCGTTTTCTGTTCAGCAATCCGCTGATTGGCGGCATCGCCCTGCTGGGGGGGGCTGTTGACGATGGCAAGTGCGGTGCGGGTGCTCTATCCGGCGCTGGCGATGGAGTGGCAGATGAGCGTGTCGCAGATTGGCCTGCTGTATGCCGCGATCCCGCTGGGGGCGGCTTTTGGCGCGCTGACCAGCGGTAACCTGGCGCAGAGTGCCCGCCCGGGGCTGATTATGCTGCTGGCAACCCTGGCCTCGTTTATTGCGATTGGTTTCTTCAGCCTGATGCCGGTCTGGGCGCTGGGCGTGCTCTGCCTGGCGCTGTTCGGCTGGCTGAGCGCGGTCAGCTCCCTGCTGCAATACACCCTGATCCAGACCCAGACCCCGGAAGCGATGCTCGGCCGCATCAACGGCCTGTGGACGGCGCAGAACGTCACCGGCGATGCGATAGGCGCGGCCATTCTGGGTGGGCTGGGGGTGATTATGACCCCGGTGGCCTCGGCCAGCAGCAGCGGATTTGTGCTGGCGATGATGGGGGCGATACTGCTGGTGGTTTTGGCGGAGTTACGCCGGTTCCGCCAGGAGCCTGTTTTAAACGATAGTGCGGCTTGATGCCCTCACCCCGGCCCTCTCCCACAGGGAGAGGGAGAAAATCGTAGGCCGGGCACAAGGCCGCACCTTACTTAAACAACCCCTCTAAACGCGCCAGCACCCGCATCGCACTGAAATAATCCAGACGGAAGGTCTCGGTGCCCAGCGCCCAGACGCGCTTGTTTTGCACCGCCGGCAGATGGGCCAGCAGCGGGTTGGCGTAGATCGCATCCACATCCTTCCGATCGCCGGCAAACAGGAACAGCCCTTCGCCGTTCAGCCCGGCCGCCAGGTTTTCACCCCCTAACTGCACAATGTCGTGGCGCTTGCCCTGGCTTTGCGACGGGTTCAACCCGGCGGGCAGGGTAGCAAGGGAGAAGCCCAGCTGTTGCAGCAGCTTGCCCTGCGCCGACTCGGCGGTCCACAGGTTGGCACTGTGGGCCGCGGCGGTATACACAATGGCGTTCACCGGCTGCGGGGGCTGCTTCAGCTGCTGCTTCACCCGGGTGAGCTGGGTATCAAACTCGGCAATCCGCGCGGCGGCCTGCTTCTCCTGGCCGGTAATGGTGCCCAGCTGAGTCAGCAGCGCCTGCCAGCTTTTGTCGTCGTAGTTGATCACCAGCGTCGGGGCGATGGCCGAGAGCTGATCGTACAGCGCCACGGCGGAGTCCCCGCCGGTGGCGCTGACCAGGATCAGATCCGGCATCTGGGCGGCAACGGCTTCGGCACTTGGCTCACCGATGTACAGCCGCGCGAGCTTACGCTGTTTGGCCACCTCGCCCCACTGGCGCAAAAAGCCCTGGTCATCTGCCACCCGGTTGTTTGGGGTGGTCGCCCCGCTGGCGATGACCGGGGCGTCAATCGCCAGCAGCGAGCCGGTGAGGGTCACGCTGGTGGAGACAATCCTCGTCGGTTTGCTCGTAAGCGTGTGGGTTCCGTGGCTATCCGTGACCTGACGCGGCCAGTCGGCGGCCAGCGCTGAGGTTAATCCTGAAATTAAAAGTCCCATTAAAAGCAGGGTGTTACGACAAGCAGCGGGCAGTTTCACTAAGGGGCATCCTGTTTTCGTTGAAGTTAATGCTTCTCATTTTCATGAATGAGCCGCAGGGATGCAAGCGATAGTCGCACAAGATGCGCCGTCGACGGTTGACACCATCGCGCTCTGGGATTAGGTTAGCCAGCGAAAATATAAATGATAATAATTCTTACTGCTTTTATCATTTCAGGAGGATGATATGGATACGTCACTGGATGAGGACGTTCAGCACACCGCGACCACGCTGCACAAAGACAGCTTCTTCTTTATGTCGCCCTATCGCAGCTTTACCACGTCTGGCTGCTTTGCCCGATTTTCCACCCCAGCCGTTGGCGGCGACGATCCGGCCAGCGCGTTTCAGCAGCAGCTGGCTCAGGCCTTTGCCGATGCTAAAGCCGCCGGAATTGCTAACCCGGTGATGGTAGGGGCGATCCCCTTTGATACCCGCCAGCCGTCGTCGCTGTTCATTCCGCAGGAGTGGCACAGTTTTGCCCGCCCGGCGCGCCAGCAGTCTGCCCGCTATGCCACCCGAACCTCACCGCTGACGGTTAAATCCCGCACCGAGATCCCGGCCCAGTTAGCCTTCGAAGAGATGGTCGCCCGCGCCGCCGCCCTGACCGCTACCCCACGCGTCAACAAGGTGGTGCTGTCGCGCCTGATCGACATTGCCACCGAAGAGAGCCTCGACAGCGGCGCGCTGCTGGAAAAACTGATTGCCCAGAACCCGGCCAGCTTTAACTTTCATGTGCCGCTGGAGGATGGCGGGGTGCTGCTGGGTGCCAGCCCGGAGCTGCTGCTGCGCAAAGAGGGGGCCCACTTCAGCTCCCTGCCGCTGGCCGGTTCCGCCCGCCGTCAGCCGGACGACATGCTCGATCGCGAGGCAGGCAACAAGCTGCTGGCCTCGGCAAAAGATCGCCACGAACACGAACTGGTCACCCAGGCGATGAAGGCGGTGCTGACCCCGCGCAGCCATCAGCTGACCATGCCGGCTTCACCGCAGTTGGTGACCACCCCGACCCTGTGGCACCTCGCCACCCCGGTGGAAGGCGAAGCGCGTGAAGATGAAAACGCCCTGACGCTGGCCTGCCTGCTGCACCCGACCCCGGCCCTGAGCGGCTTCCCGCATCTGGCGGCGAAAGCGCTGATTGCCGAGCTGGAGCCGTTCGACCGCGAACTGTTCGGCGGCATCGTCGGCTGGTGCGACAGCGAAGGCAACGGCGAGTGGGTGGTGACCATCCGCTGCGCGCGCCTTCACGCCAACCGCGTGCGCCTGTTTGCCGGCGCCGGGATTGTGCCTGCCTCCTCACCGGTGGCCGAGTGGCGCGAAACCGGCGTCAAACTGACCACCATGCTCAACGTTTTTGGCCTGCATTAAGGATCCATCATGACTATTCCCTTTACCCGCTGGCCCGACGACTTCGCCCGCCGCTATCGTGAAAAAGGTTACTGGCAGGATCAGCCTCTGACGGAGATCCTGACCCGCCACGCCGACAGCGATGCGCTGGCGCTTATCGACGGCGAACGCCGCTTCACGTATCGCCAGCTCCAGCAGTCCGTTAATAACCTCGCAGCCGCGCTGCAGGCGCAGGGCGTCCAGCGGGGCGAAACCGCCCTGGTACAGCTGGGCAACGTCGCCGAGTTCTACATCACCTTTTTCGCGCTGTTGCAGGTGGGCGTGGCCCCGGTCAATGCCCTCTTTAGTCATCAGCGCAGCGAGCTGAACGCCTACGCCAGCCAGATTGAACCCGCGCTGCTGATTGCCGATCGTGCCCACGGCCTGTTTGCCGGCGACGACTTCCTCAACACCTTTGTCGATCAACACCGCTCTGTGCGCATGGTGCTGCTGCGTGGCGAAGGGCTGGAGGCGGCCATTGCCCGCCCGGCGGATAACTTTATCGCCAGCCCGACCCCGGCCGATGAGGTGGCGTTCTTCCAGCTCTCCGGCGGCAGCACCGGCACGCCGAAGCTGATCCCGCGCACCCACAACGACTACTACTACAGCATTCGTCGCAGCAACGAGATCTGCGGGATTAGTGCGCAAACCCGTTACCTGAATGCCCTCCCGGCGGCGCACAACTTCGCGATGAGCTCCCCGGGCACGCTGGGGATCTTTATGGCCGGGGGCTGCGTGGTGCTGGCCAACGATCCGAGCGCCACGCTCTGCTTCCCGCTTATCGAACAGCATCAGATCACCGTCACCTCGCTGGTACCTCCGGCGGTCAGTCTGTGGCTGCAGGCTATCGCGGAAGGGACTGGCAATGCCCAGCTGGCGTCGCTGCAGCTATTGCAGGTGGGCGGTGCGCGTCTCTCCGCTACGCTTGCCGCCCGTATTCCGGCGGAGATGGGCTGCCAGCTCCAGCAGGTGTTTGGCATGGCCGAAGGGCTGGTGAACTACACCGCGCTGGACGATGCCCCGGAACGCATCATGAATACCCAGGGCCGTCCGATGTGCGCGGATGACGAAGTGTGGGTGGCCGACGAGCAGGGTAATCCGCTGCCGCGCGGCGAGGTGGGACGTCTGATGACCCGCGGGCCTTACACCTTCCGCGGCTACTACAAAAGCCCGGAACATAACGCCAGCGCCTTTGATGCCAACGGCTTTTACTGCTCCGGAGATCTGATCGCCATTGACGAGCAGGGCTATATCACCGTACAGGGACGCGAGAAAGATCAGATCAACCGTGGCGGGGAGAAGATTGCCGCCGAAGAGGTGGAAAACCTGCTCCTGCGCCACGAGGCGGTGATCCACGCCGCGCTGGTCAGCATGGAGGACAGCCTGCTGGGCGAGAAGAGCTGCGCGTATCTGGTGGTGAAACAGCCCCTGCGCGCGGTCGAAGTGCGCCGCTTCCTGCGCGAGCAGGGCGTGGCTGAATTCAAACTGCCGGATCGCGTGGAGTGCCTGGAGGCACTGCCCCTGACGCCGGTAGGCAAAGTCGATAAAAAACAATTACGCCTGTGGCTGGCCGAACGGGCGCAGGGCTGAGGAGCAGAAGATGGCAATTCCAAAATTAACCGGTTACGCGCTGCCAGGCGCGGCAGATATGCCGACCAACAAAGTCAACTGGACCATGGAGCCCGCGCGCGCCGCGCTGCTGATCCACGATATGCAGGAGTATTTCCTCAACTTCTGGGGCGATAACTGCCCGATGATGGCCCAGGTGGTGGCGAACATTGCCCGCCTGCGCGACTACTGCAAACAGCACAATATTCCGGTCTATTATACCGCCCAGCCGAAAGAGCAGAGCGATGAGGACCGCGCCCTGCTGAATGACATGTGGGGACCGGGCCTGACCCGCTCGCCGGAACAGCAGCGCATTGTCGCAGAGCTGACCCCGGATGAAGCCGACACCGTGCTGGTGAAGTGGCGCTACAGCGCGTTTCACCGCTCGCCGCTGGAGCAGATGCTCAAAGAGACCGGCCGCGACCAGCTGATCATCACCGGCGTATATGCCCACATCGGCTGCATGACCACCGCCACCGACGCCTTTATGCGCGACATCCAGCCGTTCTTCGTCGCCGATGCGCTGGCGGACTTCACCCGGGATGAGCACCTGATGTCGCTTAAGTATGTGGCCGGTCGCTCCGGGCGCGTGGTGATGACCGACGAACTGCTGCCGTCTATTCCTGTCTCGAAAGCGGCGCTGCGCGAACTCATCCTGCCGCTGCTGGATGAGTCCGACGAGCCGCTGGATGACGAAAACCTGATCGACTACGGTCTGGATTCGGTGCAGATGATGGCCCTGGCGGCGCGCTGGCGCAAAGTGCATGGCGATATCGACTTCGTGATGCTGGCGAAAAACCCGACCCTGGATGCCTGGTGGGCGCTGCTCTCCCGCGAGGTGAAATAATGGCCAGGTTCGATTTCGCCGGGAAAACCGTCTGGGTGACCGGAGCCGGAAAAGGCATCGGTTACGCCACCGCGCGGGCGTTTGCGGAGGCGGGCGCACAGGTGACGGGCTTTGACGTCGCCTTCCCGCAGGCGAGCTATCCCTTTGCCACCGAAGTGCTGAACGTGGCGGACGCGGGTCAGGTGCACGAGGTTTGCGGGCGTCTGCTGGCAACGATCGAACGTCTGGATGTGCTGGTCAATGCCGCCGGGATCCTGCGGATGGGGGCGACGGACCAGCTGTCGCAGGAGGACTGGCAACAGACCTTTGCGGTCAACGTCGGCGGGGCGTTCAACCTGTTCCAGCAGACGATGGGCCAGTTCCGTCGTCAGCAGGGCGGGGCGATTGTCACCGTGGCTTCCGACGCGGCCCATACGCCGCGCATCGGCATGAGCGCCTATGGGGCGTCGAAAGCGGCGCTGAAAAGCCTGGCCCTGACCGTCGGCCTCGAGCTGGCGGGCAGCGGCGTGCGCTGTAATCTGGTGTCGCCGGGCTCGACCGATACCGACATGCAGCGCACCCTGTGGGTGAGCGATGACGCCGAACAGCAGCGCATTCGCGGCTTTGGCGAGCAGTTCAAGCTCGGCATCCCGCTGGGCAAAATCGCCCGTCCGCAGGAGATTGCGCATACCGTGCTGTTCCTCGCTTCCGACCTCGCCAGCCATATCACCCTGCAGGATATCGTGGTGGACGGCGGCTCCACGCTGGGGGCCTAGATGATCTGGAAACGACATTTATCCCTGGAGGCGCTGAACGACACCAGCCTGAACACGATGGTGGCGCATCTTGGGATCCTCTATACCCGGATCGGCGACGACACGCTGGAAGCCGAGATGCCGGTGGATGCCCGTACGCATCAGCCGTTTGGTTTATTGCACGGCGGCGCGTCGGCGGCGCTGGCGGAGACCCTGGGGTCGATGGCCGGTTTCCTGATGACCGGCGACGGACAGAGCGTGGTGGGCACGGAGCTGAACGCCACCCATCACCGGGCGGTGGCGCAGGGTAAGGTGCGCGGGGTATGTCAGCCCCTGCACCTCGGGCGCACCAGCCAGAGCTGGGAGATCGTGGTGTATGACGAGCAGGGACGGCGGTGCTGTACGTGCAGGTTGAGTACGATGGTGTTGGGGTAGGTTGCGCGATGTTGCCGGGTGGCGGCTTCGCCTTACCCGGCCTACGGTTCGGGGTTGCTGTTTTCCGGGTGGCGGCTTCGCCTTACCCGGCCTACGGTTCGGGGTTGCTGTTGTCCGGGTGGCGGCTTCGCCTTACCCGGCCTACGGTTCGGGGTTGCTGTTGTCCGGGTGGCGGCTTCGCCTTACCCGGCCTACGGTTCGGGGTTGCTGTTGTCCGGGTGGCGGCTTCGCCTTACCCGGCCTACGTTTCAGGGATGTTGTAGGCCCGGTAAGCGAAGCGCCACCGGGCATTTCGTGCACCGAGTTAACAACCTCGTCCTGGGTGAAAGTGATCGGCTTAACAATGTTATGTAAATGACTGGTTGGATGTCTGTTTTTAAGTGTGGTTGAGTTGTTAAATCTTAAGCGAGTGTTATAGATACAAAATGTAACATCTCACTTCTGCGATGATGGAAACCATATCATGAACAACTCAGGGAAATACCTCATCTGGGCAGGGCTCTCCGTGGTGGGCGCCTTTGCGCTGGGCTATATCGCCCTCAACCGCGGGGAACAGATCAATGCGCTGTGGATAGTGGTCGCAGCGGTCTGTATCTATCTGATTGCCTACCGTTTTTACGGCCAGTATATCGCCCGCAACGTGCTCTCCGTCGACCCGACGCGCATGACGCCGGCGGTGCGGCATAACGACGGTCTGGACTATGTGCCGACCGACAAAAAAGTGCTGTTCGGTCACCACTTTGCCGCCATCGCCGGGGCCGGGCCGCTGGTGGGGCCGGTGCTTGCCGCGCAGATGGGCTATCTGCCGGGGATGATCTGGATCCTTGCCGGGGTGGTACTGGCCGGTGCGGTGCAGGACTTTATGGTGCTGTTCGTCTCCACCCGCCGCGACGGACGTTCGCTCGGCGAGCTGGTGAAAGAGGAGATGGGCCCGACCGCCGGGGTCATTGCCCTGATCGCGACCTTTATGATCATGGTGATCATCCTCGCGGTGCTGGCGATGATCGTGGTGAAAGCACTGACCCACAGCCCGTGGGGGACATACACCGTTGCCTTCACCATTCCGCTGGCGATCTTCATGGGGATCTACATTCGCTATCTGCGCCCGGGGCGCATTGGCGAAGTGTCGGTGATTGGCCTGTTCTTCCTGGTGTTCGCCATTATCTCCGGTGGCTGGGTGGCCGAGAGCCCGACCTGGGCGCCGTATTTTGACTTTACCGGCGTACAGCTGACCTGGATGCTGGTGGGCTATGGCTTTGTGGCCGCCGTTCTGCCGGTGTGGCTGCTGCTTGCCCCGCGCGATTACCTCTCCACCTTCCTGAAAATCGGCACCATCATCGGGCTGGCGATTGGCATTCTGATTATGCGCCCGACCCTGACCATGCCTGCGGTGACCAAATTCATTGACGGTACCGGCCCGGTCTGGACCGGCAATATGTTCCCGTTCCTGTTTATCACCATCGCCTGTGGCGCGGTTTCTGGCTTCCATGCCCTGATCGCCTCCGGCACCACGCCGAAGATGCTGGCCAATGAAAGTCAGGCCTGCCTGATCGGCTATGGCGGCATGCTGATGGAATCCTTCGTCGCGATTATGGCGCTGGTTTCGGCCTGCATTATCGATCCGGGCGTTTACTTTGCAATGAACAGCCCGATGGCGGTGCTGGCCCCGGCCGGTACGGCGGACGTGGTGGCCTCTGCGGCGCAGGTGGTCAGCGGCTGGGGCTTTGCTATTACCCCGGACACCCTGAGCCAGATTGCCAATGAGGTGGGCGAGCAGTCGATTATCTCCCGTGCGGGCGGGGCACCGACCCTGGCGGTGGGGATGGCCTACATTCTGCACGGCGCGCTGGGCGGCCTGATGGATGTGTCGTTCTGGTATCACTTTGCCATTTTGTTCGAGGCCCTGTTTATCCTGACGGCGGTGGATGCGGGGACCCGTGCGGCGCGCTTTATGCTGCAGGATCTGCTGGGGGTGATTTCACCTAACCTGAAACGCACCGAATCGCTGCCGGCCAACCTGCTGGCAACGGCGCTCTGCGTGCTGGCGTGGGGTTACTTCCTGCATCAGGGGGTGGTCGACCCGCTGGGCGGCATCAACACCCTGTGGCCGCTGTTCGGGATCGCGAACCAGATGCTGGCCGGTATGGCGCTGATGCTCTGCGCGGTGGTGCTGTTCAAGATGAAACGTCAGCGTTACGCCTGGGTGGCCCTGGTGCCAACGGCCTGGCTGTTGATCTGTACCCTGACCGCCGGCTGGCAGAAAGCCTTCAGCCCGGATAATAAAGTGGGCTTCCTCGCCATCGCCAACAAGTTCCAGGCGATGATCGACAGCGGTAAGATCCCGGCCCAGTACACCGAGTCGCAGCTGTCACAGCTGGTGTTTAACAACCGTCTGGATGCCGGGCTGACCATCTTCTTTATGGTGGTGGTTGTGGTGCTGGCGCTGTATTCTCTGAAGACCGCGCTGGCCGCCCTGAAACAGGACAAGCCAACGGCGAAAGAGACGCCGTATCAGCCGATGCCTGCCAACTATGAAGAGATTGTGACCCAGGCGAAAGGGGCGCATTAAAGGCAATGCCGGGTGGCGCTAGCGCTTACCCGGCCTACAATCCTTATCCCCCTCTCCCTTTGGGAGAGGGTTAGGGTGAGGGGAAACAACGAGAAACCGAATTATGTTCGACACCCTATCCAAAGCAGGTAAGTACTTAGGCCAGGCGGCAAAAATGATGATCGGCGTGCCGGACTACGACAACTACGTTGAGCATATGCGCGTCAACCATCCTGACCAGACCCCGATGACCTACGAAGCATTTTTCCGCGATCGCCAGGACGCCCGTTACGGCGCCAAAGGCGGAGCGAAGTGCTGTTAACCCTCTTTCGGCAGGTAAAGACTGATCTGCTCTTGTTTACAGCCGTAAATAGCCGCCAGTTTTTCACGGGTGCGTTTCTGCGGACGGGAGTCGACGGCTTCGAGCTGTGACACGGCGGACTGGCTGATGCCCAGTTTGTCGGCCACCTCCTGTTGCGATAAGCCGCGATGAATGCGCCAGGCGGCCTGCAGGCTGACCTCCTGCCAGGTCATGATGCTGCACACGTCGCCGGGCAACCAAACGTCATCGTAGATATCGTGCTCGATCTCAATATCTTCCAGGTCGTCATCCGTTTCATCGTCGATTTCTGATAATTGCAAGCGCATCCAAAAGTATTCGTCATAAGGGATAACGGCGTACTGTGCTTTCCCTTCATCGTCCTTAATTATCTGAACAGCCATAGGGCATATCCTCCTCGTGCAGGTAGGTCGTTGTTGTTCTGCGTTTAATGGCTAAAACATAACATTCGTGATGGTGATTATCCTGAAGGGTAATGAAGATTCGATAATCACCTACTCGCAGACGGAAACGGTTCTCAGAACCCGATATTTTCTTGATATCGGGTCGGGGAGCCGAGCGGTCATTCAGTTGGGCAAGCTTTGCTTCTATTCGCTGCCGATACCGGCTGTCAATTTTAGCCAGTGCCTTCTTCGCAGCCTGTGACCAGAAAATCTTCATCCGTACCTCCACTGTACGCCCACACAAAATATAAGGAAATAATAAGACTATTAGATAAATTCCGAATGTCTTATGAGGTACTGTAGGTCGGGGTCTGGAGCGAAAAAAGCGGCAAAAAGCGGATCGTCGAGACGGGTCGAAAATACCTCTGCCGGGCGACAGAGGCATGCATAACCTTTGCGAGCGGACGTCAGGCGTTCAGGCCGCCGTCCACATCCAGACCGGTGCCGGAGATCTGCCCGGCGGCGGGGCTGGCGAGGAAGGTGACCGCGGCGGCGATATCTTCCGGCTGGCCGTAGTGCCCGGTGGCAATGAGCTGACGCTGGGATGCGGCCTGCACACCGTCCTCCGGGTTCATATCACTGTTGGTGGGGCCGGGGTGGACCAGATTGACGGTAATGCCGCGCGGGCCGAGGTCGCGCGCCAGTCCGCGGGTCAGGGAGTTGAGCGCCGATTTGGTCATCGAATATACCGCGATACCCGGCTGGGCAACGCGGTTGGCCAGACAGCTGCCGATGTTGATGATCCGTCCGCCGTCGGACATATGCACCAGCGCGGCCTGGGTGGCGATCACCACCCCACGAATATTAACGTTAATCAGAGCGTCAATGTCCGCCAGGGTCATGGACTCCAGCGGCCCGCCGCGCGCAATCCCGGCGTTATTGACCAGAATATCCAGCCCGCCCAGGGTGCGTGCCGCATGGGTGACGGCATCCTGAATGGCCTCTGCGCTGGCGCTGTCGGCCTGAATCGCCTCGCTGAGACGACCTAACGACGTAATTTCATCCGCGACGGCCTGGGCTTTATCGGCGGATTTTTCGTAGGTGATAACCACATCGGCACCCGCCCGGGCCAGCGAGAGCGCAATGGCGCGCCCTAAACCCCGGCTGGCCCCGGTAACCAGCGCCTTCTTACCTGTTAAATCGATCTGCATGATGACCTCAACTTAAGTGATGAGAACCCTCATTAGGTATAGAAGGCGCATGTCCGGCGTCAATGCGCTTAGCGGCTGAGGTTTTCCACTTTCTCAAACGCGGCGCGCAGGATCTCCGGCGTCAGGGCGATCGGCAGGGCGTGGATCGACTCCACCGGGCGCAGAGTATGGGCGATCACCCGATCCAGCTCGTCGCGGTTGTGGATGTCCACTTCCAGCGCGCGCAGGGTGGTGGGCAGGTTAAAGCGCTGGTACGCCGCGACCAGCTCGCGCAGCACCTCGTCCTGACCGAGCAGGGCGCTCTGCACCAGAATGCCGTAGGCCACTTTGGTGCCGTGGAGGAACTGCGCGGTCTGCGGCAGCACCGTCAGGCCGTTATGCACCGCATGCGCCGCCGCCACGCGGGTGTAGCGTTCCCCGAGGCCGCCGACCATGCCGCCGCCGGCAATAATGGCATCCACCACGTCATGAAACTCCCGGGTCACCTCGCGGCGCGTCTGGTCGGCCAGCGCCTGCTCGCTCTGTTCCAGCAGCACGTCGCGGATCGCCAGCGCACCATTAATGCCGAGCCTGACCGTCAGCGGAAGCTGTTCGGGTTGCGGGGCCAGCACCACCGCTTCATACCATTTCGCCAGGGTATCGCCGATCCCCGCCAGCAGGTATTCCGCCGGGGCGTTAAGCACGATCTCCGGCTCGACCAGCACAAGGTAGTTGGCGTCGTCAAAAATTTCAAAGTGCAGCGCCTGCCCGGCATCGTTGTACCACACCGACAGCGGAGTCCAGGCGGCGCAGGTGGCGGCGATGGTCGGAATGGCCACCACCGGCAGGCCCAGACGGCGGGCCACCGCTTTGGCGGTATCCAGCAGCGCGCCGCCGCCGACGCCAATCACCACGCTGCGATCCGCCCCGGAGGCCTCCGCAAGCGCATTTACGTCGTGCTCGCTGCAGTGGCCTTTAAACAGCAGGTGTCTGGCTCCCTCGGTGTGGAAGCTCGGCGGCAGGAAAGGTTGAGCCCCGGCAAGGGCGCGTTCGCCGTAGATCCATACCGCCCGGGAGAGCTGTTCCGGGGTGAAAAAAGCGTCCAGGCGGGCAAGGGCTCCGCGATGGGAGTAGTAGTTGGCCGGGCCGGGAACGACGCGGATATCGGTGTTACTCATGATGGTGTCCTTTTTACGAAGCGCTAACCCGATGTTATAGCTAGACATCCAGATGGCTAATACTATTTTGCTTTATCTTATGCTTTTTCCTTCGTTGCCAGCCAGTCCCGGCTGTGAAAAATTCCATAAATCAAAAGATTAATGATAAGGGATCGCAGCGAATGACCACCAGTCGCCTCGAGATGCGCGGCATCAGCCTGGCTTTTTCTGGCTTTCAGGCGCTGTCGCGCGTTGATTTCACGCTGACGGGCGGATCGGTACACGCGCTTACGGGCGCGAACGGTGCCGGGAAATCCACCCTGATGGCGGTCCTGTGCGGCACCCACGCGCGCTATGAAGGCGAAATCCGCATCAATAACCAGTCCGTCACCATTCGCGAGCCGGTGGATGCCAAACGGCTGGGCATCCATCTGGTGCAGCAGGAGGTGGACGTGGCGCTGATCCCCGGCCTGAGCATTGCGGAAAACATCATGCTCGATCATCTGGCGCAGCCGGGACACCGCTTCCACTGGGGGAAACTGCGTGAGCAGGCCCGGCAGGCGCTGGCCCAGCTGGACGTCACTCTCGACGTGCGGCGCGCCATCGACAGCTGCACCCTGGCGGAAAAGCAGCAAATTTTGCTGGCGCGGGCGCTGTCCCACCACTGCCGGTTTTTAATTCTGGATGAACCTACCGCGCCGCTGGACGCCCACGAAAGCGAGCGGCTGTTTGCCGTGGTGCGACGCCTGCAGCAGCAGGGGATCGGCGTGGTGTTTATCTCCCACCGCATTCACGAGCTGAAGGCGATCTGCGACACCTTAACGGTGCTGCGGGACGGGAAGCTGATTGAGTCCGGCCCGATGGCGGATCTCAGCGGAGAAGCCATCGTCGAGAAGATGCTCGGCCACGAGCTGAGCGATATCTACCCGCCTGCGCGTCCTCCTCACAGCGGCGAAACCCTGCTGCGGGTGGAGGGGCTGCATGACGAAGGGCTGCTGAAGGATATCTCCCTGCACCTGCGCAAGGGTGAAATTCTGGGTATTGCCGGGCTGGCGGGGGCCGGGAAAACCGAACTCTGCAAGGCGCTGTTTGGCGCCAGCAAAAGCCAGGTGGCACAGGGCGAACTGAATCAACAACCCTGGAAGCCGTGCGATCCGGCGGATTCGGTCCTGCGCGGGCTGGCGCTGGTGCCGGAAGAGCGGCGCAAAGAGGGCATTTTTATCGATGAGCCGGTGAGCATGAACCTGGCGGTGTCAGCGGATAATAGCTTCTCGCGCTGGAGCCTGTTTGGTCATCGCCAGGCGTGGCGCTGGGCGGAAGAGGTGATCGCCCGGGTGGGCGTGCGCACCCGCGGGCCGGGGCAGGTGCTGCGCCGTCTGTCGGGCGGCAACCAGCAGAAGGTAGCGATTGGCAAATGGCTGCGCGGCAACGCCCAGGTGTTGATCTTCGACGAGCCCACCAAAGGGGTGGACGTGAAGGCCAAAACCGATCTGTTCCAGCTGATTGACGGCCTGGCGCGGGAAGGCAAAGGGGTGATTTATGCCTCCGGCGAATTTGCCGAGCTGGTGGGCCTGTGCGACCGCATCTGCGTGCTGTGGGACGGGCGCATCGTGGCGGAACTCGAGGGGGCAACCGCCCGCGAAGAGACATTACTTTATTATTCAACCGGAGGAACGGCGTCGTGAGCAAGGCCCTTTCAGTGACGGCGGCGGCCTCTGGCCGTCAGCAAATTTTCGATTTTCTCTATAAGTGGGGCATGTTGCTGACGGTGGTCGCGCTGGTGGCCATTTTCGGCGTGGCGTCAGAGAACTTCCTCGATCCGAACAACATCATCAACATTCTGCGCTCTATCGCCATCGTGACGGTGATTGCCATCGGCGTCTCCATCTCGCTGACCATTGGCGGGTTTGATCTCTCGGTCGGATCTACCGCGTCGTTAGCCAATGCGCTGGTGATCTCGCTGTTTGTCTGGCACGGCTTCGGCACCACCGAATCCATTCTGATTACCCTGGCGCTCTGCACCCTGGTGGGGCTGTTTAACGCCTTTTTGATCGTCATCCTGCGCATTCCCGACATGCTTGCGACCCTGGCCAGCCTGTTTGTGATCCAGGGCGTAGCGATGACCTACAGCTACGGCGGGTCGATTACCGAAAACATGGTGCTGCCGAGCGGCGACATGGCGGAGGGAACCATCCCGGCGGCCTTTGGCGCGCTGGGGCAGGTGCCAACCATCGTCATTATCATGCTGGCGGTGACCCTGCTGGCGCAGCTCGGGCTGTCCCTGACCACCCACGGACGCCGGATGTACGCCATCGGCGGCAACCCGGAAGCGGCGCGCCTGTCCGGGATCCGCACCACCCGCTACAAGGTGGCGGCCTACGTGATTGCCTCGCTGCTGGCGGGGCTTGGCGGCATTCTGCTGGCCTCGCGCATTGGCTCCTCGCAGGTAAATGCCGGCGGCGGTTATCTGATGGATGCGGTAGCAGCGGCGTGGATCGGCTTCTCGCTCGCCGGCTCCGGCAAACCGAACGCGCTGGGCACCCTGGTGGGGGCGGTGATCCTCGGGGTGCTCTCCAACGGGCTGGTGATGCTCTCGGTGCCGTATTACGCCATGGACATTATAAAAGGGCTGGTGCTGGCAGTCGCACTGGCGATTACGTACGTACAAAAACGTTAACAACACGACGGGATAAAAAAAATTGAAAAAAGTTGCACTCTCTTTGCTGACGCTGGGATTACTGAGTTCACTGCCGGGCTATGCGGCGACGCCTGCGCCGGTGCCAGCGGCCATTGCCAACCACGACGGGCAGATTCGTATCGCGGTGATCCGTAACCTCGGCTCTGACGACAACACCACCCAGTTTGTCGCCGGGGCGATCCAGGAAGGGAAAAAGCTCGGCTTTAAGGTCAGCACCTTTTTAAGCAACGGCGACGACGCCAAATTCCAGGACTTCGTGAACCAGGCGATCACCCAGAAATATGACGGCATTATCCTCTCTCAGGGGCGCGATCCGTACTCCACCGCGCTGGTGAAAAAAGCGGTCGATGCCGGGATCAAGGTGGCGGTGTTCGATACCGCGGTGAACGGGGAAATCCCGGGCGTGACCGTGACCCAGCAGGATGATGCCTCCCTGACCAACCTCTCGTTCGGCCAGCTGGTGAAAGACTTCAACGGCAAGGCCAACATCATCAAGCTGTGGGTCGCCGGCTTCCCGCCGATGGAGCGTCGTCAGACTGCCTATCAGGAACTGCTGAAGCAGAACCCGGGCATCAAAGAGCTGGAGTCCATCGGCGCGGTCTCCTCTGACGTGCAGGGTGACACCGCCAACAAAGTGGGCGCGGTGCTGGCAAAATACCCGAAAGGCAAGATCGACGCCATCTGGGGCACCTGGGATGCCTTCAGCCAGGGAGCTTATAAGGCCCTGAAAGAGAACGGCCGCACCGAGATCAAACTCTACAGCATCGACATCTCCAACCAGGATCTGCAGCTGATGCGCGAGGCGGGCAGCCCGTGGGTGGTGAGCGTGGCGGTGGATCCGAAGCTGATTGGTGCCACCAACGTGCGTCTGATTGCCAACAAGATTGCCGGTGAAGCGACCCCTGCGACCTATGACTTTAAGGCGGCGGCTATTCCGCAGGCGCTGCTGTCGGCCCAGCCGGGCGCGGTGAACGTGGCGTCGCTGGGGAAAATCATCCCGGGCTGGGGCCAGACCGAAGACTTTATCGCCCCGTGGTTCGCTACTTTAGAAGCGAAGGCAAAATAACATTTGCCGGGTGGCGGCTGCGCCTTACCCGGCCTACTGTCCGTAGGCCCGGTAAGCGCAGCGCCACCGGGCATCAGGAGGTTGCGTGTCTGCATTACCCACCCCCCGAATACAGCCGCAATATGCGCTTAATCGGCCACAGCGACCAGGGCGGACGCCCGGACGGCGTGCAGCTGATGGTGCATCGCGGCTTTGCTTACATTGGCCATATGGTGTCGCAGGGCTTTTCGATCGTCGACGTGCGCGATCCGAAGAACCCGAAGGCGGCGGGCTATGTGCCTGCGCCGCCGGGTACCTGGAACGTGCACCTGCAGGCGCACGACGATCTGCTGCTGGTGATCAACGCCCGGGATCTGTTCGCCGATGCCCGCTTTGCTGACGAAAAGGTCTACTACACCCGCCAGGTGGGGGAGACGGTCAGCGACGTGCAGGACAAAGGCTGGAGCGCCGGACTGCGCATTTTTGATATCTCCACCCCGGACAAGCCGCGGGAGATCGGTTTTCTGTCGCTGGATGGGATCGGCATTCACCGCATCTGGTACGTGGGCGGGCGCTGGGCCTATGTCTCGGCGCTGATCGACGGCTTTACCGATTACATCTTCCTGACCATCGATCTGGCGGATCCGCGCAGGCCGGAGGTGGCGGGGCGCTGGTGGCTGCCGGGGATGAACCAGGCGGCAGGCGAAGCACCTGAATGGCCGGAGGGCAAACGCTATGCCCTGCATCACGCGATTATCAATGGGGACACCGCCTACGGCAGCTGGCGCGACGGCGGCCTGACCCTGCTGGATGTGAAGGATCGCACCCAGCCGAAGCTTATCAGCCATCGCAACTGGAGCCCGCCGTTTGGCGGCGGCACCCATACCGCACTGCCGCTGCCGGATCGGGCTCTGCTGGTGGTGCTCGATGAAGCGGTGCTCGACAACCAGGAGGACGGCGAGAAATTTATCTGGCTGTTTGATATTCGCGAGCCGTCGAACCCGGTGAGTATCTCCACCTTCCCGCAGCCGAACGAGCGGGATTACGTGGCGAAAGGGGCGCACTTCGGGCCGCACAACCTGCACGAAAACCGCCCCGGCAGCTTCGTTAGCTCAACGCTGATTTTCGCGACCTATCAGAATGCGGGCGTGCGGGCGTACGACATTTCGGATCCGTACCGTCCGGTGGAGACCGGGGCGCTGGTGCCTGCCGCACCGGAGAAGATGATGGACACCCGACCGGGGCGCCCGCAGGTGATCCAGTCCTGCGATGTGTTTGTGGATGCCCAGGGGATTATCTACAGCACGGATTATAACGGCGGGTTATCGGTGATTGAGTATCTGGGCTGAGTGCGGTTTGATGCCCTCACCCCGGCCCTCTCCCACAGGGAGAGGGAGAAAATCGTAGGCCGCACGTAACTCAACTGTACTGTCGCACCCGTGCCACCAGCTCATCCACGCTATCGATACGGTCAGCAATGACAATTAACGCCCTACCGAGGGTGATGGCGTGGCGCAGGCACTCGTGGCGCATCTCGTCATCGCGGATGGTGTCGATATCCGCCACGTGCGACAGGCCCACGCTGCGGCGGATCAGTTCGGTGCCGCAGAAGCCAATCGCATCCTGCCAGACCTTCTTCAGAAACTCACTGGCATAGCCCGGCACGCTGAGCGCCGCATCGCGGGATTTTTCCGTAGCCAGCGCCTGGAAACGTTCGGCGAAGGTGCTCCACAGCTGCTGAATATCGATCAGGCGTTGTTCACGACCGGCCGCCGCATCGCGGATGCCAAGGTGGCCCGGCAGGCTGCAGAAGTTAAGCAGCAGGTTGCCGATCGCCGTGCCGATATCAAAACCAATCGGGCCGAAATAACCGAACTCCGCGTCAATCGCCTTCAGGCTACCCTCGGCGACAAAAATCGAGCCGCTGTGGATATCGCCGTGCAGCAGCGCTTCGGCCTGGGAGAAGAAGCGGTGTTTCAGGGCGGCGACGGCAATCTTCAGCCGATCGTCATTGCGCAGGGCGGCAACGTCGTTCTCCAGCGCCGCCGGGTAGTTATTGCGCTCGTGGATCTGGTACGGGTCGTTGAAGAACAGGTCTTCGGTGATCTCGCACATCTCCGGGTTGATGAACTGCGCCACCTGCGCTTTTTTGGCGTGCGGATGCAGGTAAAAATCGCTGGTATGGAACAGGGCGTGGGCCAAGTATTCCCCCAGCTGTCGGGCCGCCTGCGGGTAATACACATTGTTAATCAGCTCGCCGCGCCAGATTTTATGGCTGGAGAGATCTTCCATTACCATCACCGCCAGCTCAGGATCGAAGTGATGGATTTTCACCGTGTGCTGCGGACTGTGCTGATAGTGTTCCACCAGGGTTTGCGCTTCGAGACGGGCGCGGTCCAGCGTCAGCGGCCAGGATTCACCCACGCAGCGCACGTAGGGCAGAGCCTGCTTAACGACGATGCGGCTGACGCCTGCGCTATCGAAAATTTTAAAGACCAGATTGAGGTTGCCGTCGCCTACCTCCTGCGCCTCCACCAGTGACGAGGGGTCTTCCAGGCCGCCAAACTGTTGGGCGTAAGCCACGGCGTCCTGAGCGGTAAAGGTACGGTATTGCGACATTGCATGTTCCTCATCTGTTCCGGTAATAAAGACATTTAGACGTCTATACATCTGAATTTTATCCTGACACAATGTGCTACAACAACGCAACAGGGAATTAACGACATGCAGAGATTACAGACGACCAGCCTGCGGGTGACGGAAAATCAGCTATTTATTCTCGACCAACAGGCGCTTCCGCAGGAGAAACGCTGGCTGGATGCGTCGACGGTTGACGCCCTGGTGGGGCATATTCACGCCCTGCGCGTGCGGGGAGCACCGCTGATTGGTCTCTCTGCCAGCCTGCTTTTAGCACTGCTGGCGGAGAACGGCCACAGCCGGGACCAGCTGGCGGTAGCGCTGGAGGCCCTGCGCGCCTCGCGCCCGACGGCGGTCAACCTGATGAACAATCTCGACCGTATGAAGCAGGCCCTGTGGCAGGAGGATTTTGTCCCGGCGCTGGTGGCTGAGGCGCTGCGCCTGATCGATGAAGACAAGCGGCTCTGCGATGCCATCGCCCAGGCGGGCAGCCAGCTGGTGAAGCCGGGCAGCCGCCTGCTGACCCACTGTAATACCGGCGGGCTGGCGACGGCGGGTGTCGGCACCGCGCTGGGAGTGATTGCCCTTGCGCATCAGCAGGGCAACGTCAGCAACGTCTGGGTGGATGAAACCCGTCCGCTGTTGCAGGGCGGCAGATTAACCGCCTGGGAGCTGGGCGAGCTGGGCGTGCCGTATCAGCTGATTACCGATTCGATGGCCGCCAGCCTGATGGCCAAAGGCCAGGTGGACGCGGTGTGGGTCGGGGCGGATCGCATTGCTGCTAACGGCGACGTGGCGAACAAAATCGGCACCTACTCCCTGGCGGTGCTGGCGAAATTCCACGGCGTTCCGTTTTACGTGGCGGCACCGCAAACCACCCTCGATCCAGCGTGCCCGAACGGTGAGGCGATCCCGATTGAGCAGCGCGATGCCCGGGAAGTGACCGGCGTGGCGGGAAGCTTCGGCGCGGTGCAGTGGGCGCCGATTGACGCGCAGGTCTATAACCCGGCGTTTGACGTCACGCCTGCGGCGCTGATTAGCGGTTGGGTGCTGGATAGCGGGGTGGTGACACCTGAAGATGTAGCGAAGGGGGTTTTTGGCAGCGGTGCGGTCTGAATAATGCCGGGTGGCGGCATCGCCTTACCCGGCCTACAAAACCTGGTTTGTAGGCCCGTGCAAGCGCAGCGCCGCCGGGCAGGGCACGGTGCCTAAGGCAATCTTGGATACGCATCCGCTATTGCGTCGCCGGTGAACTGCGCCACCCAGCCTTCCGGGTTATCGAAAATGCGAATCGCGGTGAAGTTCGGTTCGGAACCCATATCAAACCAGTGCGGCGTGCCGGCGGGCACGGAGATCAGATCGTTTTTCTCGCACAGCACCTGACAGACCTGGTCACCAATGTGCAGGCAGAACAGCCCGGCACCTTCGACAAAGAAACGCACTTCATCTTCGCCGTGCGTGTGTTCATTGAGAAACTTCGCACGCAGGGCCTCTTTTTGTGGGTTATCCGCACGCAGGCTGATCACGTCCCAGCTCTGGTAACCCTTTTCTGCTACCAGCCTGTCGATGGCGTGCTGATAGGCGTTAATCACTGCATCGGGAGCCGGATCGCGGCCTAAATCGCGGTCGGCTTCCCAGCGTTCAAAACGGACGCCGCGGGCATTCAGCTGCTGCCGGATCGCCTCAGGGTCGGTGCTGTGCCACTGCGGCTCGCGGGCTTCTTTATCGGAAAAAATGGTCAATGCGCTCATGAAGGGATCTGCTCCGGATTGATGTCGTCGAACTGGTGCACCTGATGATGATGGCTGGCGCCGTCGTCATCGCCGCGAATTAGCTGCAGGGTGCGAAAACCCGCCTGCTCCGCGGCGTCCAGCTCCTGATGAATATCCGACAGGAACAGGATCTGCGAGGGGGCTGCGCCAATCTGTGCCGCAATATTCTGATAAGACTGCACATCGCGCTTGGCACCGATGTGGGTATCAAAATAGCCGCTGAACAGATGAGTAATATCACCTTCGTCGCTGTAGCCAAATAACAGTTTTTGCGCTGCCACGGAGCCCGATGAATAAACATATAAATCAATGCCCTGCGACTTCCATTTTTCCAGCGAAGGGAGAACGTCAGGGTAGAGATGGCCGGTAAAGTCGCCGTTGACGTAGCCATCCTGCCAGATGATCCCCTGCAGCGCTTTCAGGGCCGTCGATTTGCGGTCTTCGTCCATAAAGGTAAACAGGGTGTCGATCAGCTCACGGGTGCTGGCCTGCGGCTCGGCAATCTCTTCGCGCAGATTGTCCAGAATGGTGTTGACCGGTTCGGCATACTGCTGGGCGTTGACAAAGGCTGCCAGCCGCTCGCGCGCATAGGGGAACAGGACATTGTGGACAAAACGAATATCGCTGGTGGTGCCTTCAATATCCGTCACAATCGCGCGAATCATACTCTCTCCAGTTGTCGTAAACGCATCTCGCACTCGAACAGGAATTCGAGGCCTTCAAGGTGACGCCGGGCCTCTGCCACGTCGCGTCCCCAGCAGGTTAAGCCATGACCGCGCAGAAGAAAACCATAATTAAGCGGACGTTCCTGAGCGTAATGGGCGATTCGGGAGGCCAGGGCGTCAATGTCCTGGTCGTTATCGAACACGGCGATGGGCACGGTATCGAGATGGCTGGTCTGGCCGCGGAGGGATTTCTGCATCTCAAAGCCGCTGAGGCGCAGCTCCGGCTCGTTAACCAGCCGTGACAGCACCGTGGCGTTCACCGTATGCACATGCAGCACCGCGTTGGCGTCAGGGAAGAGGCGGTAGACCAGGGTATGCAGGCCGGTTTCTGCCGAGGGCTTACGCCCGGAGGGGGCGCGGTTGGTGGCAATCTCAACCTGCAGAAAGTCATCGGGCGTCAGGCTGCCTTTGTCTTTACCGGATTCGCTCAGCCAACACCAGCTGGCGTCCTGACGCACCGACATGTTGCCGCCGGTGGCGGGGGCCCAGCCCTTTGCGCCGATCCAGTGGCAGGCCTCGACCAGGGATGTGAGTTGCAGGTTGTCTGTCATCCTTCTTACCTCTTCGGCCAGGAATATCATTATGGTTTAGACGTCTAAGCGTCTTGATTGCCAAATACTAACATCGTGTTATAGTGGCAGCAACATATGTATTACATACAGGTCCGTCGAAATGAGCAATAAGCCTTTGATTCCAGAGAGTAAACTGCCGGCTCTCGGCACCACCATCTTTACTCAAATGAGCGCCCTGGCGCAGCAGCATAAGGCGATAAATCTGTCGCAAGGTTTTCCCGATTTCGATGGCCCGGACTATCTGCAGCAACGCCTGGCTTATCACGTGGCGAACGGCGCTAACCAGTATGCGCCGATGACAGGGGCGCAGCCGCTGCGCGAGGCAATTGCCGATAAAACCGCTGAGCTGTATGGCTATCAACCCGATGCGAACACGGAGATCACCGTGACCGCAGGGGCGACCGAAGCCCTCTACGCGGCCATTACCGCCCTGGTGCGGACCGGCGATGAAGTGATCTGCTTTGACCCGAGCTACGACAGCTATGCCCCGGCGATTGAGCTATCGGGTGGCGTGGTGAAGCGCGTGGCGCTCCAGCCACCGCATTTTCGCCCGGACTGGCGGGCCTTTGCGGCGCTGCTGAGCGACAAAACCCGGCTGGTGATCCTGAATACGCCGCATAACCCGTCGGCAACCGTGTGGCAGCAGGTGGATTTCGCCGCCCTCTGGCAGGCCTTTGCCGAACGTGAAATTTATGTTCTGAGCGATGAAGTGTACGAGCACATCTGCTTTGCTGAAGCGGGGCATGCCAGCGTGCTGGCTCATCCGCAGCTGCGGGAGCGGGCGATTGCCGTCTCGTCGTTCGGGAAAACCTTCCACATGACCGGCTGGAAGGTGGGGTACTGTGTGGCCCCGGCGGCCATCAGTGCCGAGCTGCGCAAGGTACATCAGTTCCTGACCTTTGCGGTTAATACTCCGGCACAGCTGGCGATTGCCGATATGCTGCGCCACCAGCCGGAACATTACCGCGAGCTGCCGGACTTTTATCGCGCCCGCCGGGATCTGTTTATCGATGCCCTGAGCGCCAGCCGGCTGGAGATTTTACCCTGCGAAGGCACCTATTTCCTGCTGGCAGACTACAGCGCCATTTCCGATCTGGATGACGTCAGTTTTTGCCAGTGGTTGACCAAAGAGGTGGGCGTGGCGGCGATCCCGTTATCGGTCTTCTGCGCCGATCCTTTCCCACACAAGCTTATCCGGCTCTGCTTTGCCAAGCAGGAAGCGACACTGCTGGCGGCGGCGGAACGGCTGGTATCGCTCTGAGCCGTTAGCCTATTTAAATACACCGGGGTAATGTAATAACCCCGGTGTATTTTGTTGATGTGAAAAATAAATCGGGAATATTATTTTTTACATCAATCATATTCAAATCCTTCCGTACTAATCTGCTCAATAAAGTTGGAAAAAATTTTGCTGGTCAGGGCCGCACGATTATACATCATATAGATATTTGCTGTGGGCAACTCAAAGGGGGCATTCACCTTTTTCAGTTTCAGCGAGTCACGATATTGTTGATAGGCTAACTCAGGAATATAACCCAGCAAATTAGAGGCGCTGATCATGTTGACGAGCGAGAAAAAGGAGTCGCTGCGAAAACCGATCTTCCGCTCGGGGAATTTTTTTTCTGTCTCTGTGCGGAACTGACTGATGCCGGGTTCGTTGGTGATGAAATAGGTATATTTTTCCTCGTTCAACTGCTCCTGGGTGGTACTTTCTCCGATGCGCGGATGCGCCTGCCGACAAACGATAGTCATCGGCACGGTGAGAAAATGCGTACAGATAACAGAGCGGTTATTAACAGGCATAAACGAAAAGATGAGATCGGCTTTACGGTAGGCCAGCAAATCTTCCGCGGTTTCCGTTGAGAGCATCAGGTCATGGTACTCAATCTCATAATTGTGTTCCCGTATCAGCATCTTCATCGGCATGAACAGGCGATCCGGCGTCAGCGCCTGCGGGGCGTAGACAACAATATTCTTTTCCAGCGACGAGCCATGCATGATGTTAATGGTCTGCTCAATCTGGTTCAGGTTCTGTTCAAGGTGCTTATGCAGATTGACGCCCACGGTGGTGGGAGTGATGCCTTTTCCGGAGCGGATAAACAGCGGGTCGTTCAGCTGATTACGTAAACGCTGCAGGGACTGGCTCACGGCAGAGGGGGTAATAAACAGAGTTTCTGCCGCCTTGCTGATACTCAGGTGCTGATAGATGCACTCAAATATGACCAGCAGATTTAAATCAAATTTTTTCAGATCGTAGAGATTAGCCATGATTCGTCCTGATTAGCTGTGCTGTTACCGTAATCTTATACACGATAACTATAGAAGTAAGTTAGCCATTCTCCATCCATTTGATTGGCTAACTTAACTGAGTTTAAATTCCAGCTTAATATATCATGGCTGTAGATTAATGAAATAAAGGCGGCGCAGTTGTTTTAATAATTTTATCCGCGAAAGTAGGGCGGCTTTGTTGAATTTACGCCGCCACTCCTGTATTAACGCGGGCCCATCATCATATTTAGCTGGTCATTATCGGGCAGACCCACCACCTGCTGTAATTCATTTTCATTATTCATGTAATAAAGCGCGGGAGTGGCGCTGGCCCCAAGAGCATCCATTATATCCTGATGGTTTTTTAATGTTTTTTGCTGGGCGGGAGGCACGGCCGAGGGGACGGTCAACGCCATTTTTCCGCCGGACTTTTCGTAATCATGCCAGGTTTTCGCCGGGTCGCTGGCGGTCAGAATGGCCGCCGCCGTGGCCGGGCTTTCCGGCTTGATGACCCCGACCAGCAGGGTGCGCAGCTGCACTTTCCCGGCGTCAACCCATGGACGCGCCTGCTGCCAGAATTGCAGACAGTAAGGGCAGAAGGGATCGGCAAAGACATAGATCACCCGCGGGGCATCTTTCTTGCCGTCAAGCAGCCAGTCGGCTTTCTCCATGCGTTGCCACAGCTCGCGTCCGGCAGGGGCGTACAGCTCTTTCTGGATCACCTGCTCGCTCAGGTTTTTGCCTTGCTCATCGTACATATACCCGGAGATGGCATGTTTGCCGTCCGGCGTCAGGTAGATGGTGACCCCCATATCCTGGTATTTCCCCAGCCAGCCCTTCATCCCGCCGGGTGCCTCGAAGGGTTTGATGATAGTGATGCCTTGTTTTTCAACGGCTTTAACCGGGGCGGGCAGCTCTTCGGCATGGGCAAGGAGAGGGAACAGGGCGAGGAGCAGGGCGGGTCTGAACATGATTATTCCTTATAAAATCAATAGCAAAGAGAGGATTCGGAAAAACCTATCACAATCATAGGTATTTTTACCCTGTCGGCTAATTGCCCTTTCTTTGGGTGGATGGTGTAATCCACTTCGCTGTTACGACCTTGCTAAAGGTAATGTAGAGCGCAACACATCGCCAGCTTCGGCTGGCACTGATGTTACCCCCGGGTAGCTCAGGTATCAGGGCCGCCGTTCAGGCGGCCTTTTTACTTTGTGGGTTCCATCGGGGTTGTTAGGTATTGCTGATTGATTTGATACGGCAAACGCATTAGCCCGAAACGGCAAAGTTGGTTACCTTAGCTCTCAACGAAAACACGGAGGAAGTACAGATGTCTTTAATTAACACCAAGATCAAACCTTTCAAAAACCAGGCGTTCAAAAACGGCGACTTCGTAGAGATCACCGAGAAAGATACCGAAGGCCGCTGGAGCGTGTTCTTCTTCTACCCGGCTGACTTTACTTTCGTCTGCCCGACCGAACTGGGTGACGTTGCAGATCACTACGAAGAACTGCAGAAGCTGGGCGTAGACGTTTACTCTGTCTCTACCGACACCCACTTCACCCACAAAGCATGGCACAGCAGCTCTGAAACCATCGCCAAAATCAAATACGCGATGATCGGTGACCCGACTGGCGCCCTGACCCGTAACTTTGAAAACATGCGTGAAGACGAAGGTCTGGCCGACCGCGGCACCTTTATCGTTGACCCGCAGGGCATCATCCAGGCCATCGAAGTTACCGCTGAAGGTATTGGCCGTGACGCATCCGACCTGCTGCGCAAAATCAAAGCGGCTCAGTATGTTGCTTCTCACCCAGGCGAAGTTTGCCCGGCGAAATGGAAAGAAGGCGACGCGACTCTGGCTCCATCTCTGGACCTGGTTGGTAAGATCTAAATCTGAAAAGCCCGGCGGCGCTACGCTTGCACGGGCCTACAGATTCGCTTTTAACGGGTGCTTCGCACCCGTTATTCCCTAACACCATGATGCAAGTTGCATTCAGGCAGCCCGGACAAGGTCGCTTGCATGATGATGTTTTTTAAGCAGGAGATGAATAATGCTCGACACAAATATGAAAACCCAGCTCAAAGCCTACCTTGAGAAGCTGACCAAACCTGTTGAGCTGATTGCCACGCTGGACGACAGCGCTAAATCGGCAGAAATCAAGGAACTGCTGGCTGAAATTGCCGAACTGTCTGCGAAAGTGACCTTCAGGGAAGACAACAGCCTGCCGGTGCGCAAGCCGTCCTTCCTGATCGCTAACCCAGGCTCCACCCAGGGCCCGCGCTTTGCCGGTTCCCCGCTGGGACACGAATTCACCTCACTGGTACTGGCGCTACTGTGGACCGGTGGTCATCCGTCGAAAGAGACACAGGAAATGCTTGCGCAGATCCGCGATATCGACGGTGATTTTGAGTTTGAAACCTACTATTCGCTGTCATGTCACAACTGCCCGGACGTGGTGCAGGCCCTGAACCTGATGGCGGTGCTGAACCCACGCATCAAACATACCGCAATTGACGGCGGCGTGTTCCAGAACGAAATCACCGATCGCAACGTGATGGGCGTTCCGGCCGTGTTTGTGAACGGGAAAGAGTTTGGTCAGGGTCGTATGACGCTGACAGAAATCGTCGCTAAAGTGGACACCGGCGCTGAAAAACGCGCGGCAGAAGAGCTGAACAAGCGTGACGCCTACGATGTGCTGATCGTTGGCTCCGGCCCGGCGGGTGCGGCGGCTGCGGTTTACTCTGCACGTAAAGGCATTCGTACCGGTCTGATGGGCGAACGTTTTGGTGGCCAGGTGCTGGATACCGTCGATATCGAAAACTACATCTCGGTACCAAAAACCGAAGGTCAGAAACTGGCTGGCGCCCTGAAAGCGCACGTCAACGACTATGAAGTGGATGTGATCGACAGCCAGAGCGCCAGCAAACTGGTGCCAGCGGCGCAGGAAGGCGGCTTCCATCAGATTGAAACGGCCTCTGGCGCGGTGCTGAAAGCACGCAGCGTTATCATTGCCACCGGTGCCAAATGGCGCAACATGAACGTGCCGGGCGAAGATCAGTATCGTACCAAAGGGGTGACCTACTGCCCGCACTGCGACGGCCCGCTGTTTAAAGGCAAGCGCGTAGCGGTAATTGGCGGCGGTAACTCCGGTGTTGAAGCAGCCATCGACCTGGCGGGTATCGTTGAGCACGTCACGCTGCTGGAGTTCGCACCAGAGATGAAGGCCGATCAGGTTCTGCAGGATAAAGTCCGCAGCCTGAAAAACGTTGATATCATCCTGAACGCCCAGACCACCGAAGTGAAAGGCGACGGCAGCAAAGTGACCGGTCTTGAGTACCGCGACCGCGTGAGCGGGGATGTACACAGCGTGCCGCTGGCGGGTATTTTCGTACAGATTGGTCTGCTGCCAAATACCACCTGGCTGGAAGGCGCAATTGAGCGCAACCGCATGGGCGAGATCATCATCGATGCCAAATGTGAAACCAGCGTGAAGGGCGTATTTGCCGCGGGCGACTGCACCACCGTGCCGTACAAACAGATCATCATCGCCACCGGCGAAGGGGCGAAAGCCTCCCTGAGCGCCTTTGATCATCTGATTCGTACCAAAACAGCATAAGAACGTAAGACTACACCTGCAAAGCACAGAGGCTACCTGACGGTAGCCTCTTTTTTTTATCTCACCACCAGCACCGGGATCCGGGCGTGGCCTATTACACTGGAGGCGTTCGAGCCCAGCAGGTGGGTGGAGATGGAGGGGTTACGCGACCCAATCACCACGATATCGGCTTTCAGCTCGTTGGCCACCTCATTGACCACGTCGCGCACATTACCAAAGCAGACGTGGGTCCTGATCCGCGACGGATCGATGCTGAAATGGCTGACCATGGTCTTCAGGCGGGTTTGTGCCTCGTTCTGGATATGCTCCTCAAAGCGGCGCATATCGGCGGCAAAGCGATGCAAACCAAAGCTGGAGGAGCCGGGTAAAACATGCAGTAAGTGAATAATGCCATCCTGCTGCGCCAGGAATTCAGCGTGGCGGATCGCCTTGTCGCTCAATTCCATCTCAAAAACATCCACCGGCATAATAATCGTCTGGTACATAACCGTTTCTCCCTGTTTATTTACGCTTAATCCATTCAAACACAAAATATAATCAGATTCTGATAGCTCGCTGACACTTTTTAATATCGCCCCGTTTGTTAAGGTTTTGCCGTACCGCTTCAGAACCAGGAATAATCCCAAAGCCGCGCAATTTCCCGGTATATCCCTGCTGATGGCTACCCTTTTAAGGTAAACCCGCATTTTTTCTCTGAATCCGGAGGTCGAATGAAAGCATTGACGTATCACGGACCCCATAACGTTAAGGTTGAAACAGTACCCGATCCGGCCATCGAGCAAGATGACGATATCATTCTGCGCATCACCGCCACCGCGATCTGCGGTTCGGATTTGCACCTCTACCACGGGAAGATACCGAAGGTGGAACATGGCGATATTTTCGGTCATGAGTTTATGGGTGAGGTGGTGGAGACCGGGCGAGGGGTGAAAAATCTCGCCAAGGGCGATCGGGTGGTAATCCCCTTTGTCATCGCCTGCGGCGACTGTTTTTTCTGCCGTATGCAGAAGTACGCCGCCTGCGAAAACACCAACAGCGGGCCCGGCGCGACCCTGAATAAAAAACAGATCCCGCCACCGGCTGCGCTCTTTGGTTACAGCCATCTCTACGGTGGCGTACCCGGCGGCCAGGCGGAATATGTTCGCGTGCCGAAAGGCAACGTCGGGCCGTTCAAGGTACCGCCGCTGCTGTCAGATGATAAAGTCCTGTTCATGTCGGACATCCTGCCCACCGCCTGGCAGGCCGCTAAAAATGCCCAGATTACCCAGGGCAGCAGCGTCGCGGTGTTCGGTGCCGGGCCGGTGGGGCTCCTGACCGTCGCCTGCGCACGCTACCTCGGGGCTGAGCAGATTTTTATCGTCGATCATCACGACTACCGTCTGCGTTTTGCCCAGGACAGGTACGGCGCGATCCCGATTAACTTTGACCGTGACGACGATGCCGCGGAAAAAATCATCGAGCAGACCCGGGGTCAGCGCGGGGTGGATGCGGTCATTGATGCGGTCGGATTTGAGGCAAAAGGGAGCACCACGGAAACGGTGCTGACCAACCTCAAGCTCGAGGGCAGCAGCGGTAAAGCCCTGCGGCAGTGTATCGCCGCGGTACGGCGCGGGGGGATCGTCAGCGTACCGGGCGTCTATGCCGGCTTTATTCACGGTTTCCTGTTTGGCGACGCCTTCGACAAAGGGCTGACCTTTAAAATGGGGCAGACCGACGTTCACGCCTGGTTGGGTGAACTGTTGCCGTTAATCGAGCAGGGGCTGATCACGCCTGAAGAGATCGTCACCCACTATCTGCCGTTTGAAGAGGCGGCCCGCGGCTACGAGATCTTTGATAAGCGTCAGGAAGATTGCCGGAAAATTATTCTGGTGCCCGGGGCACAAAGCGCGGAAGTGGCAAAAGAGCGGGTTACCGGGCTGGTCAACCCCATGCCGGGCGGCGTTATCTGATAGCGGGAGAGGCGGAAAGAGGATGCCCTGGCATCCTCTGGGCAAAGCGGGTTAACGCTTGTTCAGATGGGATCAGCGCAGGTATTCGCCCGCCGCTTCAGGCTGCCAGATAAGTTCCAGCACTTCCAGATGCGTGGCGGTACCGCCCGGCAGTTCCCAGTGGATGGTATCGCCAGTACGCAGACCAATTAATGCTGCACCAACCGGCGCCAGCACCGACAGCTGGGTGCTGCTGTCGGTCATGTTCGCCGGATAGACCAGCGTGCGGGTGCGCACTTCACCCGTGGTCAGATCGCGAAACTTCACCTGACTGTTCATGGTCACCACGTCAGCGGGCATGTCCTGCGGAGCGCACATCTGCGCGCGATCCAGTTCGTCGTTCAAAGCAGCGGCGACGGGCAGCGAGGCAAAAGCCGGTTGCTCCAGCAGGCGGTCGATACGCTCAGCATCGAGTTCGTTAATGATGATTGTGGGTCTGGACATTATTTACTCCATGTCGTTAATGCTGCGACAACCGCAGAAGAGATGCCAAAAGAAAACCCTCGCCATCCGGTAGCGAGGGTTTAACTATGTCTGATAATACTGAGTCTGTGCCCCGGTTTGAAGTGATGAATGTCACATTCATGGCGTGGATTTAGTCCGGGGGCGTCAACTGGGTCATTAGTATGAAATTCAGCCAAAAAAGGTGATCCTTCGCCAATTTGGATTATCCTTTTTATGCGCAGGTTATGTAGCGTGAAACACCCATAACAGCAGAACAACGAAGACTGTAGCACGAAATTCAGTCTTACTTTTCTACGGATTGCGTTACGCTGATCCTCTTGGGGTAGGGGGGATGAGCGAAGCGTAATCCGTGCCTGCCGGTCTTTCTTCCTGAATTTTCCAGAGAGCAATATGTATTTTTACCAACCTTCCCAGGGACACGGCCTGCCGCACGACCCGTTAAATGCCATTGTTGGACCCCGCCCGATTGGCTGGATTGCCTCCTGCGATGCCGAAGGACGCCCGAATCTGGCGCCGTACAGCTTCTTCAACTGCTTTAACTACCATCCGCCGATCATTGGCTTTGCCAGCTCCGGCTGGAAAGACAGCGTGCGCAATATTGTGGAAACCGGGGAGTTTGTCTGGAATCTCACTACCCGCAAGCTGGCCAGCGCCATGAACGAAACCTCCGCCAGCCTGCCGCACGGCGAAGATGAGTTTTTACGTGCCGGGCTGACCAAAGCGGAAAGCCGGGTGGTAAATGTGCCCCGCGTCGCGGAAAGCCCGGTCAACTTTGAATGCCGCCTGTCGCAATGCATCCAGCTGACGGCGGCAAACGGTGCGGAGATCGATACCTGGCTGGTGCTGGGAGAAGTGGTTGGGATCCACATCGATGAAAGCCTGCTGCATGACGGGATCTATCAGACGGCAAAAGCGCAGCCGGTACTGCGCGCCGGTGGCCCGACGGCGTACTTCGCCATCGGGGAGGAGCAGCGTTTTGACCTGGTGCGTCCGGATGCCCGAAAAGCGAGCGGTCAGTAACCGATTTTGTCGATCACAAACTGCTTCCCGCAGTTACCCGGGTGCGGTTGGGCAATAAATGAGGTGGTCGCCAGCGGAGCATTAATGCTGGCGGCGGTCAGCGTGAGCTGTACTTCGGTGAGATAGGCCGGATTGCCGCTGCAGCTGAGCTTGACGGCTTTGACCGTCTGCGGGCCCCAGCTTTTAGCCACCGCGGCGTCGAACGCGCTGCGGGTGACGGCTTTGCCATAGTTTGCCGCCAGGAACTGCCCCAGCGGGCTGGCCTTCACTTCCTGGTTCATCCGCACCATGGTGCCGAAATACGCATCAGGATCGAAACCGAAACACACCCCGTGTTTGGCATATTCATAACGCTCCAGGCAGGAGTTCCCCCCCCGCGCCGGGCATCACCTCGTTCAGCTTCGCGGCACCCGTCAGCGATAACCCGGTCTCTGCGGCGTCACATTTACGGCCCGCTTTCACCTCCGGCATGTTGGGGATGGGGCGGGTGGCGCAGCCATAGCGCATCCAGCGGCGATCGTCGACCCCACGTGCGGCGATGGATTTCGGTAAGCCTGGCCACAGGCCATGAACGGTGAGGATCGTGGTTTTGTCGTCTCGCTCTTTTTGCAGGCGACACTCATCGGGTGCCGTGCGGTTGCGGTCATGCAGGCTCTGGCAAAAGCCCGATTGCCATGAGAGCGCCAGCACGTAGCGATCAAAATCCGCGTATTGCGTCGCCTGAAGCGGGGCTGCCTGCGCGGGGAGCGCGCACAGTGCAGCTGCGGTTGCGCTGATAGCGAAAACGAAATCCTTTCTGAACATGTCAATTCCTGGTGGTTGGAAGCAGGGTATTGCTGGGAGTTATTAAAGCACAAAAAGCGCCCGCAGGCGCTTTATGCTGTGAGGGCGGTTAACCCACCGCGGTGCCGGGTACCAGCACTTCGGTGGCGATAATCACGATGACCAGCCCGACGAGAACCGGCACCGAGGTGCGTTTTACCACTTCGAACGGCGAGATTTTCGCCATCCCGGCGACCGCTACCACCACGCCGGAGACCGGGGAGATAGTACGGCCCAGGTTGGAGGCCTGCAGCATCGGGATGGTGAGGTAGGCCGGGTTGATCCCGGAGGAGTGCGCCAGTTTCGGGATCATCTCCACGAAGGCATAGAAGGGGGCATTACCGGAACCGGTGGTCATCGCCGCCAGCATGGTCAGCACCACCAGTACCATCATCAGGATAATGCTCGCGGAACCGAACGAGGTGGCAATGGAGATCAGGCTCTGAATAAAGCCGATGGTGCTCAGCCCCTGGGCAAAGACCCCGGCCGCCACCAGCAGCATTACCACGCCGGCGAAGGCATCCGCCATGCCGCGATAGGCCACTTCCAGGCCGCTAAAGACCTTCTGGGTATTGAAACCGCGAATAAACTCCAGCACCGCCGCCAGCAGCATGCAGATCACCAGAATGGTGATGATGTGCAGCTCCGGGCCCCATTTACCGTCAAAAATCAGCACCCCGATAATCGGCGTAAACGGCAGGATGGCGTAGAAGGATGGTGCCGTGGTGGTGATTTCGCTGACGTCGAGTCTCTCGTGGGAGATGTTCTCTTTTTTATCGAGGTAGCGCTGCCAGAAGAAGTGCGCAATCGCCATGCCGATAATGGCGGCAATGGAGATCGGCAGGGTGGTTTTAAAGGCGAAGTCGATCAGCGGCATCTCGGCGGCTTTGGCGGCCAGCACCACGTCGCCGGAGGTCGGGGAGAGAATAATCGCCGCCGGGGAGGCGCAGATGGCCGCCGCCGCGCCGCGGCTGATCCCCACGTTGACCATCACCGGGAACAGGGTGGCCATCAGCAGGACGCCCAGGCCGGTGGCCGAGGAGACGGCCAGCGACATCAGACAGGCGACGAAATAGGCGGCAATCATCAGCAGGTAGGGGGAGTTGATATAGCTCAGCGGCTTCGAGGCCAGCTTGACCACCATATCATTAGCGCCGATATGCGTCATGTAGGCGGCAAACCCGCAGAGCATCATGATCATCATTCCCAGATCGCCACCGCGGCTCATCAGCAGAATTTTGATGTATTCGACGATGTCGGTTGCGGTGTAGCCGGTGCTGGTGGCGCTCGATGGCAGCACCTTATGGCCCATCAGGGCGCTGACGATCAGCAGGACAAGGCCGCCGACAAACAGCACCCCGGTGGCGGAGTAGCCTTTGATGATGTAGCGCGCGACGCCGACAATGACAACCACCCCGATCAGGAGCTCGATAAACGTTAGCATGGATCCCTCAGTTCCCGACGCCCCAGAGCGAAAGGAGAAATTAGCAATGAAATTAAGGTGACAAAATGTGCCGAAATAATGGACCGGCCTCGCTGACCAAAATCAATAAAACGACTACTAAAGGGGTATCCAGCCCGATTTTGCTGCTGTTGTAACGTTAATGGGCACGTGTTGGTCCTGTCCTGACACCAAGACTGCAATAACCACACAAAACGTAAATATATCTAAAACGGCTTTTATCTCAGGAATATCCCTGCGTATACTCGGGTCTCTTTTTGCGACCCCAGGACGCTGCTATGCCTGCCAGCTGGATCTTTCGACTGCGCTACCTGAAAAAACATCTGCTGATGCTGATGTTCGCTTTCGGCTGGCTGTTGATCCAGAGCCAGGTGGCGGTGGCTTCACACGACTGCGCCATCAACGTGCAGGGCGAGACGGCCACCCTTCAGCATCTGGACATGATGGCGATGCCGCAGCATCACGCCGCGCCTGCGCCGTCGGGCCTATGTGATAAACACTGCGTGCCGGATCAGGTGCAAAAAGACACCGGGCATCCGCAGCTGGTGGCGCTGCCTGCCGCCATGACGATTACCCTCAATGACCCGGACTGCACCGCTGTCGCGTCGTCGTCCAGCGTCGTCACTCCGCCCGCCGTGGGGCCGCCGGCAACGATCCGCTTTTGCCGGTTTCGGGAATAAACCCACCTGTTAATCCGTTGATTTTATTTAAATTTACGTTTAACAGGAGCTTTACCATGCGTGCTTTACTCTTTTCCGCGCTGCTTGGCGCGTGCTTTACCCTTTCTTCGTATTCCGTTCAGGCGACCACGAACACCTCTCCGGTGACTCCGCAGTGGCAGGGACAGGGCGTTATTCGGGCGATCGACGCCCGGGCGCTGGTTATCCAGCATGACCCTATCCCGGCCCTGAAGTGGCCCGCCATGACCATGCCGTTTGCCTTTTCAGCCGATGTCGACACCCGCGCCGTGAAACCGGGCGAGCGGGTGGCATTTACGCTGGCGCGGGCCGGCGACGGCTTTCAGATAATCTCGCTCACGCCGCTGCGCTAAGCGAGGATCCCATGAAAAGAGCAACACTGAGCATCTGGCTCGGTGGGGTGATGCTCGGGCTTATCAGTGCGGCCGGGCAGGCCGCACCCTGGACGCTCGAGCAAACCCTCGCCGAAGCCCAACGCTACTCGGCGGCCTTATCCGCCAGCCGTAATGAGGCCCGGGCGCTGGATGCTATGGCGGATTCCGCCAGCCAATTGCCCGATCCAAAACTGAAATTCGGCATTGAAAACGTGCCGGTGCAGGGCAGCAACGACCGCCGCTTGACCCGGGAAGGGATGACCATGCAGCGGGTCGGGATCATGCAGAGCTACGTCAGTCATGAAAAGCGGGAGCGAAAGGCGCAAACCCTGCAGGCTCAGGCGCGCGGCGTGCTGGCGAAAGCGGACGCGGTGCGTGCCGCCCTGCAGCGGGATACTGCCCAGGCCTGGCTGGAGCTGGCCCTGACGCAGCAGGGGCTGAAATCGGCCAGCCGGCTGGTCGATGAGACAGCGCAGCAGCTGAACGTGCAGAAGGCCAGCATGGGGGCCGGAAGCGCCAGCCCCGACAGCGTGCTGGCTCTGCGCATGACCCTCAGCGCCATGCGCGACAAAGCGACCCTGGCCAGGCGTGACGTCCAGCTGGCGCAGAGTCGGCTGCTACAACTCACCGGCCAGCGGGTCGAGGACGTGAAGGGGCCGCTGCCACGCTACCAGCGTCTGCCTGCCGACGTCAGCCAGCTCGAAGAGGCCATTGCCCGTCACCCGGAAGTGGAAGCCGCACTCCGTGAAGCCGAGACTGCGAAAGCCCGCTCGGCGCAGTCGGCGGTGGCGGCGATCCCGGATGTGGATGTCGAGGTGTTCTACGCCCATCGTGCCGAAGGCTATGACGATATGGCCGGGGTCATGTTCACGGTCGATCTGCCGCTGTTCCAGTCGCGACGCCAGGACAAGGACTATGCCGCAGAGGTCTCCCGCTCGCTGCAGGCGGTGGATGAATTCACGCTGATAAAGCGGGAGCACATCGCACAGGTGCAGTCGCTGGTAGCCCAGTACCAGGCCGCACAGACGCTGTGGCAGCGCCAGCGCGACGAGGTGCTGCCGTTACAGCATCAGCGGCTGACGGTGCTGAATGCGCAATATCGTTCGGGTCAGTCAGAGCTGCCCACCCTGCTTGAGGCACGGCGCAGCGTGCTGGACAGCGAACTGGCTGTCAATCAGGCCGAGCGCGAGATGGCGCGCACCTGGGCTGCGATCCAATGGTTAATCCCGCAGGAGTTGGCACAATGAAAATCACATTCCGGGTCGCAGTGCCTCTGGCATTGCTGCTGGCCGCTGGCGGCTATTACGCCGGGCAGCGTCATGCTTCGCACGAGGCAGTGCCTGCCGCTGCCGAACGCAAGGTGCTTTACTGGTACGATCCGATGGTGCCAGGCCAGCGTTTTGATAAGCCGGGGCGGTCGCCATTTATGGATATGGACCTCGTGCCGCGCTATGCCGATGAGGAGGATGCGCCAGCAGGGGTGGGGATCAGTGCTGCCCAGCAGCAGAATCTGGGCATGAAGACCGCCCGCGCTGAGCTGCGTCAGCTGGTTTCACCCTTCACGGCCTTTGCAACCATCGCTGCGGATGAACGCAGCGTCACTGTGCTCTCAGCTCCCTCGGCTGGCGTGGTGACGAAGCTGTATGTCCGGGCGCCGCTCCAGCAGGTGCAGGCCGGTGAAGCCCTGGCGCAGCTGTGGATCCCCCAGTGGACGCAGGCGCAGCAGGAGTATCTGGCGGTGCGTGCGCTTGGCGATGCCGCCTTATCCGCCGCCGCACGCGAGCGGCTGAAGCTGCAGTTTATGCCCGAGGAGGCGATCCGCGCGCTGGAACGCAGCGGGAAGCCGCAGACCTCGCTGATCCTCAGAGCCCAGCATGCGGGCTATGTGGCGAAACTGGACGTACGCGAAGGCGCGCAGGTGGCGGCAATGACCGCGCTGTTCGAAATAGCCCGTCTCGATCCGGTCTGGCTGGTGGTGGATTATCCCCAGGCGCAGGCGCAGGCCCTGAGCGTCGGCAGTGAGATGGTGGCGACCTCAGAGAGCTTCCCGGGGATGCGTTTTCACGGGCGGGTCAGCGAGCTGCTGCCGCAGATGGATACCGCCACGCGCACCCTGAAGGCGCGAATAGTCGTGGACAATCCACAGCAACAGCTCAAACCGGGCATGTTCCTGACCGTCTCCCGGGCGCAGTCGGCGGCGGGGGCGCCGGTGCTGGCCGTGCCGGAAGAGGCGGTAATCGACACCGGGAGCAGCAAACGCCTGCTGCTGGCCAGCGGCAAGGGCTATTTCCAGCCGGTGAAGGTGGAGACCGGGCTGACCGCGCAGGGGTGGACCGAAATTCGCTCCGGCGTGCAGGAGGGGGATGAGGTGGTCACCTCCGGGCAGTTCCTGATCGACTCCGAAGCCAGCCTGCGCAGCGTGCTGCCGGAGGTGGCGAAATGATCGCGGCGGTGATTAAAGCGTCCCTGCGTAACCGGCTGCTGGTGATCCTCGCCGCCCTGATCATGGCGGGGTGGGGCCTCTGGGCGGTGCAGCGCGCGCCGCTGGATGCGCTGCCGGATCTGTCGGACGTGCAGGTGATTGTCCGCGCCAGTTTCCCGGGCAAAGCGCCGCAGGTGATTGAGGATCAGGTGACCTGGCCGCTGACGACCTCAATGCTTTCGGTTCCCGGCGCAAAAACGGTGCGCGGGTTCTCGATGTTTGGTGATGCTTATGTCTACGTGCTGTTTGAGGATGGCACTGACCTGTACTGGGCGCGATCGCGGGTGCTGGAGTATTTAAGTCAGGTCCAGTCGCAGCTGCCGGCCGGGGTGAACGTCGCCCTGGGCCCTGATGCCACCGGGGTGGGCTGGATCTACGAATATGCCCTGATCGACCGCAGCGGCAAACACAGCCTGGCCGATCTGCGTGCCATTCAGGACTGGACCCTGAAATTTGAGCTCAAAAGCGTGGCCAATGTGTCTGAGGTGGCCAGCATCGGCGGCATGGTGCGTCAGTATCAGGTGGTTGCCGATCCGGCGAAAATGCGCGCCCTGAACATCACTCATGCCCAAATCGTAACGGCGTTGCAGGCGGCCAACAAAGAGAGCGGCGGCGCCCTGCTTGAAAAGGGCGAGGCGGAGTACATGGTGCGCACCACCGGCTATCTGCAAAGCCTGGAGGATTTTCGCCACGTGGTGATCGCCTCCCGTGACGGGGTGCCGGTCCTGCTGGGGGATGTGGCCAGCGTTGGCTACGGCCCGGAGATCCGTCGCGGCGTGGCCGAGCTGAATGGCGAAGGCGAAGTGGCGGGCGGCGTGGTGGTGATGCGCTACGGGCAGAACGCGCTGGAGACGCTGCATGCGGTAAAAGCGAAGCTGGCTGAACTGCAAAAAACGCTGCCTGTTGGGGTGGAAATCGTCCCGGTTTACGATCGCTCGACGCTGATAGAGGATGCCGTCGAAACGCTTACCCACAAGCTGCTGGAGGAGTTCGTGGTGGTGGTGCTGGTCTGCGCCCTGTTCCTGTTCCATTTCCGTTCGGCGATGGTGGCGGTAGTCTCGCTGCCGCTGGGCATTCTGGGCGCGTTCGTGGTGATGCACTATCAGGGTATCAACGCCAACATTATGTCGCTCGGCGGGATCGCCATTGCCATTGGCGCGATGGTTGATGCGGCGATCGTGATGATCGAGAACATGCACAAGGTGCTTGAGCAGTGGCGTCACGACAATCCGGGTCAGGAACCGACTTCTGCTGACTACTGGCGACTGGCGGAGCGGGCGGCCATTGAGGTGGGCCCGGCGCTGTTTTGCAGCCTGCTGATCATCACTCTGTCGTTCATTCCGGTCTTTTCGCTGGAGGCGCAGGAAGGGCGCATGTTCGCCCCGCTGGCGTTCACCAAAACCTGGGCGATGGCGGTGGCGGCGGGGCTCGGCATTACCCTGGTGCCGGTGCTGATGGGCTATTTCATTCGTGGACGCATCCCGGATGAGAAAGCGAATCCGATCAACCGGGTGCTGATCCGCCTCTATGAGCCGCTACTGGACCGGGTGCTGCGTTTTCCAAAAATGACGCTGGCGCTGGCGGCGCTCCTGCTGCTGGTCACGCTCTGGCCGTTGAGTCGGCTGGGGAGCGAATTTATGCCGCCGCTGAACGAGGGGGGACCTGCTGTATATGCCATCAACCCTGCCGGGGATCTCGGCCCGGGAAGCGGCCCGGCTGCTGCAACAGACGGATCGGCTAATTAAAAGCGTGCCGGAGGTGGCCACGGTGTTCGGCAAGGCCGGTCGGGCGGAGACGGCAACCGATCCGGCGCCGTTAACCATGCTGGAGACGACCATTCACTTTAAGCCGCGCGACCAGTGGCGACCTGGGATGACGCCGGAGAAACTGGTGGAGGAGCTGGATCGCACCGTGCGGGTGCCAGGCATTGCCAACGTCTGGGTGCCGCCGATCCGTAACCGCCTCGACATGCTGGCGACCGGGATCAAAAGCCCGGTCGGTATCAAGGTCAACGGCAACAATCTGGCGGATATTGAACGTGTTGCGCAGCAGATAGAACAAGTCGTAAAACAGGTGCCCGGCGTCACCTCGGCGCTGGCGGAGCGGCTGGCTGGCGGGCGTTATGTCGATGTCCGTATCGACCGCCAGAAGGCTGCGCGCTATGGCGTCTCGGTGGAGGAGCTGCAGGGCATGGTCGCCACGCTGGTAGGGGGCGATAAGGTGGGAGAGGTGATCCTCGGGCGCGAGCGTTACCCTATCAATCTGCGCTATCCCCGCGATAGCCGGGATTCTGTCGATAAGCTGCGGGCATTGCCGGTGGTGGCGGCCAACGGCAGCCAGATTGCGCTGGGCGAGCTAGCGGATATCCTGGTGACCGAGGGGCCACCGATGCTGAAAAGTGAAAATGCCCGGCTCTCTAACTGGATCTATGTGGACCTGCGCGGACGCGATCTCAAATCGGCGGTGGAGGAGATGCAGCAGCGGGTGACTCAGGAGGTTATTTTACCCCAGGGGGGTATCGCTCGCCTGGTCGGGACAATTTGAATATCTGGAGCGTGCCACCGCGAAGCTGAAAATAGTCCTGCCGGTCACCCTTGTGATTATATTTGTTCTGCTCTGGCTGACCTTTAAACGTATTTCAGATGTACTTATCATCATGGGAACCTTACCTTTTTCTCTTATCGGAGGTGTCTGGTTGTTATGGCTGCTGGAATATAATTTATCAGTGGCGGGGGCGGTCGGGTTTATTGCCCTGGCAGGGGTGTCGGCAGAGTTTGGCGTTATTATGGTGCTCTATCTTAATCAGGCGCTGGATAAACACAGGACGCGCGATTCACATTACGGGAATACAGTATTAATGCAGGCCATTCACGAAGGTGCCGTCCTGCGCGTGCGCCCCAAAGTGATGACCGTAGCCACCATCATGGCCGGGTTGCTGCCGGTAATGTGGGGCGGAGGCAGCGGTGCAGAGGTGATGCAGCGCATTGCTGCACCGATGATTGGCGGCATGGTCAGCGCGCCGCTGTTATCAATGCTGGTAATTCCTGCGCTGTATAAGCTATTGCATCAGCGTTAATTTTCCTTAATTGCGCCTTAAATATTTTAAGGCGCACACGCTTTTACCAGGAGTATTCTTAACTGTCTGGCGTAATAATTAAGATAAACGCCCATGCCGTCAGGTTTCTATTCCACTATTCTAGGCGAGAACACGCAGCGAAGAGTTAAGTGGTAATAAGATTGTGACAATTATTAATAAGTTTTTCATTATTTTTCCTTTTATTTTTGCTCAGTTAACTTTTTCGACTGTGGCAACGGCTAAAGACGTTCCTCCTCTTAAAGCCTGGGTCAAAACTATCCACAACGATATGATTGACACCTGGGAAGCGCCCGAGCATTACGATCTTTATGTGCCTGCCATTACCTGGCATGCCCGCTTTGCTTACGATAAAGAGAAGACCGATCGTTATAATGAGCGTCCGTGGGGGGGCGGGGTTTGGCCAGTCACGCTGGGACGACAAAGGTAACTGGCATGGCCTTTACGCGATGGCATTCAAAGACTCCTACAATAAATGGGAGCCCATAGCGGGCTATGGCTGGGAGAAAACCTGGCGTCCGCTGGCCGATGATAATTTCCATCTGGGGCTCGGTTTTACCGCAGCCGTGACGGCGCGCGATAACTGGAACTATATCCCCGTTCCGCTGGTCCTGCCGCTGGCGTCCGTGGGGTACGGCCCGGCCACTTTCCAGATGACCTATATCCCGGGCACCTATAACAACGGTAACGTCTACTTCGCCTGGATGCGCTTCCAGTTTTAACTGAAAAAACTTTACGTACTGGTGATTTAATAGTCACTTCTTGGAAGGTAAAGGATAAAAATTGGGGGCAAAAAATTAACGCGACTTTTGTCACTTTTCTTCAAAAAGGCGCTGGACAAAACCGCTCACAATTGTTGTACTGATACCCGACACAGCATTTGTGTCCAATTTTCATGTAAAGGTAATTTTGATGTCTAAGATTAAAGGTAACGTTAAGTGGTTTAATGAATCCAAAGGATTCGGTTTCATTACTCCGGAAGATGGCAGCAAAGACGTGTTCGTACACTTCTCTGCAATCCAGAGCAATGGTTTCAAAACCCTGGCTGAAGGTCAGCGCGTTGAGTTTGAAATCACTAACGGTGCCAAAGGCCCTTCTGCTGCTAACGTCATCGCTCTGTAATTCAGACGAGACCAGCAAGAATTTCAAAACCCGCTCCCTGAGCGGGTTTTTTTCGTTCTGGCTCAGCTGAACAAGTAGAGTCTCAAAAAGCTGGCCAGGATCGCCACGCTCAGTACGACCATCCCCGCATTTGTTATTTTCTCTTTCATTGCGTCACCCTCAGTGTCTGTGGTGACAGGTTGCCTGAGAAAAATTAAGCCAACATTAAGGTCCGCGTCTTTTAGTGAGCATTAACCGCAGAAATTAACCAAAATGCGAGCGCGGTCATCATTAACGAACCCAGCAGGTTAACCGCAATGTTCAGCAGCGCCCAGGCCGCGCGGCCATCTTGCAGCAGAAACACCACCTCTGCCGAGAACGTCGAAAAGGTGGTCAGCCCGCCGCAGAAGCCGGTGGTGATCAACAATTTCCATACCGGATCGATGTGGGTCATTCGGTTGAACCACGCCAGACCCAGCCCAATGATAAAAGCACCGATCAGGTTGGCCGTGAGTGTACCGAACGGGATCTGCTGATGCAGAGGGTTAAACCGCATGCTCAACAGCCAGCGAGCCACGCTTCCTGTGCCCCCACCGATAAAAACGGCTAAAAGAAGTTGAAACACGAACAATACCTGCTATTTGATGTGTAAGGACTTTGAGTGTAACGCCGTTTGCGGCAAGGGGAAAATATGTATGTTGCGGTTGGACAATTTGCAGTAACGGCAAACTGGCAAAAAAATGCCGAAACCTGCGCTTCGCTGATGGCGCAGGCGGCAGCGCAGGGGGCATCCCTGCTGGTGCTGCCCGAAGCACTGCTGGCCCGCGATGATAACGATCCCGATCTGTCCGTGAAGTCGGCCCAGCCGCTGGACGGCGGCTTTTTGACGATGCTGCGGGCGGAGAGTGCCCACAATCAGATGACTACCGTGCTGACCGTGCATATCCCGTCAACTGCGGGCAGGGCGATAAACACCCTGGTGGTACTGCGAGGTGGCAGGATCGTTGAGCAGTACGCCAAGCTGCATCTTTACGATGCGTTCAGTATCCGGGAATCCAGGCTGGTGGATGCGGGCACGATGGTGCCGCCGCTGATCGAGATCGACGGTATCCGTCTGGGGTTGATGACCTGCTACGATTTGCGCTTCCCGGAGATGGCGTTGAATCTGGCGCTGGCGGGGGCAGAAGTGTTGGTCCTGCCTGCGGCGTGGGTCAGAGGGCCGCTCAAGGAGCACCACTGGTCAACGCTGCTGGCCGCCCGGGCGCTGGATACTACCTGCTATGTGGTGGCAGCAGGGGAATGCGGCAACAAGAATATCGGTCAGAGCCGTATTATCGACCCCCTCGGCGTGACCATCGCGGCCGCGGCTGAGGGGCCAGCGCTGCTGTTTGCTGAGATTAGCCGGGAGCGCGTTACCCTGGCGCGTCAACAGCTGCCGGTCCTGCGCAACCGACGCTTCGCCCCTCCGCAATTATTGTGACGTTTTTTAAACAACGCTTGATTCACCTTGTTACAGATTGCTATTGTGTGCGGGCGTCAAATGACCGTTAATAACGTCGGGTTTTTAAGGCGCGAAACGCAGCCTGTTTACGTCAAGAAGGTATCTATGGGTGAGATTAGTATTACCAAACTGCTGGTGGTAGCCGCACTGGTTGTCCTGCTGTTTGGTACCAAGAAATTACGTACGCTGGGCGGAGACCTGGGTGCTGCTATCAAAGGCTTCAAGAAGGCGATGAACGACGATGACGCCACGGCGAAGAAAACTGCCGATGCGGATATCACTGCTGAGAAACTCTCCCACAAAGAGTAACGGCCACGCCTCATGGCTTGCGATAGAAAAAAAACCGGCTTATGCCGGTTTTTTTATGGGTGAAATGTAAACCTTTGTGACGGGTTTACTTCACTTCTTCGCCTTTCGCCTGCATATCGGCGTGGTAGGAAGAACGAACGAATGGGCCGCAGGCAGCATGGGTGAAGCCCATCGCCATCGCTTCGGCTTTCATCTCTTCAAACTCTTCCGGGCTCACGTAGCGCTGCACCGGCAGGTGGTGACGGCTCGGCTGCAGATACTGGCCCAGCGTCAGCATGGTAACGCCGTGACGACGCAGATCGCGCATCACTTCGATGATCTCTTCGTTGGTTTCACCCAGACCGACCATCAGACCGGATTTGGTTGGGATCTCCGGATGCGCTTCTTTAAAACGCTCCAGCAACTTCAGCGACCAGTTGTAATCGGCACCCGGACGCACCTGACGATAGAGGCGCGGTACGTTTTCCAGGTTGTGGTTAAACACGTCTGGCGGGGTGGCGTTAAGGATCTCGAGCGCACGGTCCATACGGCCACGGAAGTCGGGTACCAGCGTTTCGATTTTGATATTCGGGCTTTTTTCGCGGATAGCCGTGATGCAGTCGGCAAAGTGCTGTGCCCCACCGTCGCGCAGATCGTCGCGGTCAACGGAGGTGATAACCACGTAGCGCAGCGCCATATCAGCGATTGTCTGACCCAGTTTCTGCGGTTCATTGGCGTCAGGAGCAACAGGGCGACCGTGGGCAACGTCACAGAACGGGCAGCGGCGGGTACAAATCGCGCCGAGGATCATGAAGGTCGCGGTGCCGTGGTTAAAACATTCAGCAAGGTTCGGGCAGGAGGCCTCTTCACAAACGGAGTGAAGGCCGTTTTTGCGCATCGCCGCTTTGATTCCCTGAATACGCGAGGAGTCCGCCGGAAGTTTGATTTTCATCCATGCCGGTTTTCTTAACAGCGCTTCGCGCTCCGTAGCCACGTTTTTAACCGGGATTAGGGCCATTTTATCGGCATCGCGGTATTTAACACCACGTTCCATCACAATGGGTTTACTCATAGCGTGCGTCTTCCAGTTGCGAAAATCGAAGGAAAGCGTTTCAATTCAAGGGAATGTTGTATTTATCAACTATTTTTGAACGAACGACAGGCAGTATATCATTGATACGGACGATAAAGCAGCCTGCCCGGTCGCCAAATTGTAAAATAGTTGTTGTTTAGTGCCTTTTGTGTGGGTCAGCACGGCTTTGCGGGTCATGGCCTCTGTTCAGAAGGCCTGGCGGATGACGTTAATCAGATTTTCAAGCACCGGGTCGCGCAGGCTCAGCTTGTTGTAATACAGCGAGATTTCAACACATTCGGCGTTGAGGGGGGCGAAGGGGATCTGCTCCAGCGGCCAGCAGTGGCGTACCAGGTTAAACAGCCGCTCCGGGATGATACCAATCAGATCGCTGTTGCCAATCAGCGCGGCAATCGTAAAGAGATTGTAACTGCTAAAGTTCACCTGCTTTTCAGGGAAAATGTCGTTAATACGTTGCCGCAGCCCATTCAGGTTTTGCCCTTCCAGCATCAGCAGCGTTTGCTCGTACTGCTGCAGATTGTCCACAGTGGGTGCCTGACTCAGTGCCGGATGGTGTTTACGGCAGATCAGCAGCAGTCTGTCAGCGAACAGCACGTTGTGGCTCAAAGCACGGGCATTCAGGGAGTTGCTGTCGACGATCAGGTCGGTCTGGAACTGGCCTAACTGCGTCTCGGCATCATTGACCGAAATATTACGCAGCATCAGGTGCGGCGCATGCGTCTTCACGGCCTGGTAGATCTGCGGCAAAACCAGCGCGCCTACGGTCGGGGTGGTGCCAATGGTGATGGTGCGTTGCTTATCGTAACTGCCGGTTAAATCCAGCGCCCCGAGAATCGACTCCAGCCCCTGGCTGATGTATTCGTGCAGATGCGTGGCGTAAGCGGTGGGGGTCACGCCCTGGCCTTTACGAATAAACAACGGGTCGGGAAAAATTGTCCGTAATTTTTGAATGGATTGACTTATTGCCGAGGGAGTGAGATTGAGGATTTTCGCAGCATTAACGATGCCTTTGTGGACATACACCGCCTCAAAAATGGTCAACAGATTGAGGTCAATATTGCGTAAAGTCCGAAAAATTTGTGGTTTAGCTTCACTATCTGGATCGCTCAAGCGCTTTTCTGGTGAATTATTATTATCCACGCTATTCCTCCCTCTTTATTCACAATATAAATAATAGTTGAATTTAAATAATGTGCTTATTGTTATGGTCAAACTGTTTTTGCGAATAAACATTTTAAGCTAAATCATTGCGTTGTCTAATCTTTGCGCAGGCGCAATCCGTGCCAGTCGGTGGGCCATGCCGGAGCAGAAAAGAGGTAAATGCTTATACACAGGCGCGTTGCGGGCTTTTTGAAAATATAGAAACTACGGATTGTTGTAAAGCGTAAAAGCCCTGAAATAAGAATGGCTCACCAAATAATGAGCCAAACGGGAGAGGTAATTAAGCAGTAATATATTTATGGGGTGGATTGTTTAGCAGGGCTAAAAAAGCATTAATCAGATGAGGCCGCGCAATTTCTGGGGTAATGGTCTCGACCCACTGACGCATTTGCGCCATTTCCATCCCGGCATAACCGCAAGGATTGATGCGCTGGAAAGGCGAAAGATCCATATTGATATTTAATGCCAGGCCGTGGAAAGAACACCCTTTACGAATACGCAGACCGAGTGAACATATTTTCATTTCGCCGACATAGACGCCAGGCGCATCCGCGCGCGGGTGCGCTTCAATATCAAATTCTGCCAGCGTATTGACCACCGTCTGTTCAAGCAGCGTCACCAGTTCGCGTACGCCGAGCTTCCTGCGCTTCAGGTTAAGCAGGACATACATCACCTGCTGACCCGGTCCGTGGTAAGTGATCTGCCCGCCACGATCGCTCTGGATAACCGGAATATCGCCAGGCATCAGCAGATGCTCTGCTTTACCGGCCTGACCCTGGGTAAACACCGGGGAATGCTCTACCAGCCAGATCTCATCCAGCGTGTTCTCGTCGCGCGTGTCAGTGAATTCATGCATAGCCTGGGAGACAGGTTCATAGGGCTGCAGCCCAAGCTGGCGGACGAGAATAGTATCCTGATACAAAACGATATCTCCGAACGAAGGGACAAACTGTAGCGGGGAGTATATCACAGAGGGGAAACAGGTTACCCGGCGATGCGGGTAACCGAAAGGCGTTACAGCACCATACGTACGATATCGATATTGCCGAGCTCTTCGTACAGCGTCTCGACTTGTTCAATATGCGTTGCCGTGATGGTGATAGACACGGAGTGGTAGTTGCCTTTGCTGCTTGGTTTCACCGTCGGAGAGTAGTCGCCTGGCGCATGGCGCTGGACCACTTCAACCACCTGATCAACCAGCTCAGGCAACGCCTGTCCCATTACTTTGTAAGTAAAAGGAGTAGGGAATTCAAGCAGTTCATTAAGTTTGGTTTTCATGGGAGCTCCGGCAGTACGTCAAAAAAAGAATAACTCCCACGTCGGGTGGGAGTTATCAGGTTACATAGTATATGGGGATGGAAATCACACTTTCAAGTGTTCAATTCTTAACCAAACCAGTGATGGAACATCAGTTTAATGTAATCAATGATTTTGCCGAAGAAATTGCCTTCCGGGATTTCGTCCAGCACCACCAGTGGGCGCTGATCGATGGTTTTGCCATCGAGCTGGAAGTTGATGGTGCCTACGACCTGGTTTTTCTTCAGCGGGGCGTGCAGCTCGCTGGCGGTCAGCACATAGCTGGCCTTCAGATCTTTCATGCGGCCGCGTGGGATAGTCAGGTAGAGATCTTTATCAACGCCCAGAGAGGCGCGATCGTTATCACCGAACCATACCGGCTCAGAGGCGAACTCTTTGCCCGCTTTCAGTGGGTTCACGGTTTCGAAGAAGCGGAAGCCCCAGGTCAGCAGTTTTTTGCTTTCGGTTTCACGCCCTTTGAAGGTACGACCGCCCATCACCGCAGAGATCAGACGCATCTGGCCTTCGGTGGCAGAGGCTACCAGGTTGTAGCCGGCTTTGTCGGTGTGACCGGTTTTGATGCCGTCAACGTTCAGGCTGTTATCCCACAGCAGGCCGTTACGGTTGGTCTGACGAATACCGTTAAAGGTAAACTCTTTCTCTTTATAGATGGTGTATTCGTTCGGCACGTCACGGATCAGCGCCTGGCCGATCAGGGCCATATCGCGCGCGGAGCTGTACTGACCGTCAGCATCCAGGCCGTGAACGGTCTGGAAATGGCTGTTTTTCAGACCCAGCGCGGTAACGTAGCTGTTCATCAGGCCGACAAAGGCGTCCTGGCTGCCAGCGGCAAAGTCTGCCATCGCCACGCAGGCGTCGTTACCGGACTGCAGGTTGATACCACGGATCAGCTGGGAAACGGGAACCTGCATGCCGGGTTTCAGGAACATCAGAGATGAGCCCTTGAACACCGGGTTGCCGGTGGCCCACGCATCGTTACCGATGGTCACCAGGTCGGTTTCTTTGAATTTACCTGCTTTCATGGCCTGACCGATGACGTAGCTGGTCATCATTTTAGTCAGACTGGCCGGGTCGCGTCGTGCATCAGCGTTCTGTTCAGCCAACACTTTGCCGGAGTTGTAATCGATCAGGATGTAGGATTCCGCGTCGATCTGCGGAACGCCAGGGATCATGGTCTTGATATTCAGGTCATCGGCGTGAGCAACGGAGAGCGTTGCTGCGCAAAGCGCCGTAGTGAGCGCCATGCGCTGCATAAAACGAGCGGAGAAAGTGGTCTTCATGGTCAGAACAACGACATCCGTGATGGAATTAAAAAAAAGTGCCTTACTATAGCAAATGCTATACAGGCAGGCATCCGACTTTCAGCATGAGAGTGTGAATCAACATGACAAAAAATGACAATTCGGATACCGCTGATTAATCATTTTGCAACAGCGATAAATGACTGTAACTGCGCTTCATTCTGCAAACGTTGCTGCAAAGCAGCCGCTTCAGATTTGCTGGCAAACGGGCCTAGCTGAATACGCCATACCGCGCCATTTTGCTCAACACGACCCGGCACGCCAAACTGCTGGCCGAGGCGCTGCTGATACTGCTGAGCACGAGCCTGGTCGCTGACCGCGCCAACCTGAACGACGTAGCCGCCGGTCTGGGCTGGTGCAGAAACGGGTGCCGTGACCTGGGCCTGAGTCGGTGCTGTGACAGGAGCCGTGACCGGTGCCGTCTGGTTCACCGGCGCGGTGACCACCGGCTGAGGTGCAGGCGGTTCGCTACCTTCCAGCACGCCAGGAGCGAGGGTGGTCGGCGCGCCAAGGAAGCCGCTGCTGCTGACCGGCGCGCCCATGCTGTCTTCGCTTTTCAGCGTGTCGTTACTGATGGGATGCACGTCACCCTGCGGCGCAGGTTCGGAAACGGACGATGCACTACCCATACCGCTGCTCAGATCGGGACGCGCGGGCAGGGCATAGGTCTGTTTCGCCACGGTGGTACAGGCCATACCCGGGCCGGAGAGTGACCCGTCCTGCGCGACTATAATCGGGTCGATGCGCACCTTGGTGTTATTCGACGTATTCAGGCGGTCGGCCGCAGCACGCGAGAGCGAAATCGCACGATCGTTGCCGTAAGGGCCACGATCGTTGATACGCACCACGATCATCCGGCCATTCGCCAGGTTGGTGATACGCGCATAGCTCGGGATCGGCAGAGTCGGGTGCGCAGCGGTGAGCTGCATCGGGTCGAACGCTTCGCCGCTGGCGGTCAGGTTGCTTCCCGGCTCGGCATCATAAATAGCCGCCAGACCAGCCTGACTGAATCGGGAAGGATCCTGAACGATTTTGTAGCTTTTACCGTCGCGTTCATAGTCCTGATTGGCGGTGGCGCTCAGCGGTTCAAAACGCGGATCGGCTCCGCTGATCTCAACCACCGGACCGTTACAAACTGCCGGCTGCGCCGGTGCGACGGTCGCTTGCTGCTGACCATCGTCACTTGTACAGGCTGCCAGTAAACTCACTGCGATGCAGATCCCAGACCACTGCTTACGCATTGCGTGCCCCTTATACGCTTTTTGACAACATTTTTCTGTGTGTATGGATCGACATCACGATCCCGAACCCGGCCATCAGAACAATCAGGGCCGAGCCTCCGTAACTCACCAGCGGAAGCGGTACGCCTACCACCGGCAGAATACCGCTCACCATACCAATATTTACGAAAACATAAACGAATAAAATCAACATCAAGCCACCGGCCATCACGCGGCCAAAGGTGGTTTGCGCCCGGGCGGCTATCCACAATCCGCGCATGATGAGCAGCAGGTACAGCGCCAGCAGGATCAATATCCCGACCAGGCCTAACTCTTCTGCCAGAACCGCGAAGATAAAGTCGGTGTGGCGTTCGGGCAGAAACTCAAGCTGCGACTGGGTACCGTGCAGCCAGCCCTTACCGCGCAGGCCGCCAGAACCGATCGCAATCTTCGACTGTATAATATGATAGCCTGCCCCGAGCGGGTCGCTCTCCGGATCGAGCAACATCATCACGCGCTGGCGCTGATAATCGTGCATCAGGAAGAACCACAGGATCGGGATAAAGGCGGCAACCAGCACCACCGCAATGCCGATAAGCCGCCAGCTCAGCCCGGAGAGGAACAGCACGAACAGGCCGGAAAGGGCGATCAGAATCGAGGTGCCGAGGTCCGGCTGGGCGGCTACCAGCAGCGTCGGCAGGAAGATCAGCACCAGTGCGATAGCGGTGTTTTTCAACGACGGCGGGCAAACGTCACGGTTAATGAAGCGTGCCACCATCAGGGGGACTGCGATTTTCGCTATCTCTGAGGGCTGAAAACGCACAATACCGAGGTCGAGCCAGCGCTGCGCGCCTTTCGAGATGGCGCCAAAGGCATCCACCGCCACCAGCAGAATAATACAGAAAATATAGAGATAGGGCGCCCAGCCCTCGTAGACCCGCGGAGGGATCTGCGCCATGACCACCATGATGACCAGACCCATAGTGATCTGGCCAATCTTGCGTTCCGTCATGCCGAGATCCTGGCCGCTGGCGCTCCAGATGACTAACGCACTGTAGACCAGCAGGGCCAGCAGGATCAGCAGCATGGCGGGGTCGATGTGGATCTTGTCCCACAGCGATTTTTTATTCGGATTATCCGTCACGATTATTGGTCCTCCGCGCCGGCGGCAGCCGGGCTTTCACTCGGCAGTTCAGTGTTGTTGTCACCCAGCATGATGTGGTCAAGGATCTGGCGCATGATGGTACCGACCGCCGGGCCTGCACCGCCGTTTTCCAGAATAATCGACACGGCGACCTGCGGGTTATCGTATGGAGCAAACGCAATCATCAGCTTGTGGTCACGCAGACGCTCAGCAATTTTATGCGCGTTATAGGTTTCGTTCGCTTTCAGGCCAAACACCTGAGCGGTACCGGATTTCGCCGCGATTTTATAAGGGGCGCCGGCAAAATACTTGTGCGCCGTACCGTTCGCGCGGTTGGCTACACCGTACATCCCGTCTTTGGCAATTTCCCAGTAACCGGAGTGGATATCACCCACCGGCGGCTCATGCGGCTGCGACCACGGCACTTTTTTTGCCGTCTTCGACGGTGCTCATCAGCAGGTGCGGCACTTTCACCACCCCGTCGTTGATGAGGATCATCAGCGCTTTGTTCATCTGGATCGGGGTGGCGGTCCAGTAGCCCTGGCCGATGCCCACCGGAATGGTGTCACCCTGGTACCAGGGTTTTTTAAAGCGTTTCAGCTTCCATTCGCGGGTTGGCATGTTACCGGAGCGCTCTTCTGACAGGTCGATACCGGTGTAATGACCATAGCCAAATTTGCCCATCCATTCTGACAGACGGTCGATGCCCATGTCGTAGGCGACCTGGTAGAAGAAGGTATCTGCCGACTCCTCCAGCGATTTAGTGACGTTCAGATGACCGTGGCCCCATTTCTTCCAGTCGCGGTAGCGTTTTTCCGAGCCGGGCAACTGCCACCAGCCCGGATCGAAGAGGCCGGTATTGCGGGTGATCACCCCGGCGCTCAGCGCGGAGACCGCCACATAAGGTTTCACCGTCGAGGCAGGCGGATAGACCCCCCTGAGTCGCGCGGTTAACCAGCGGCGTGTTCGGGTCGTTGAGCAGGCCAGAATAGTCCTTGCTGGAGATGCCATCGACGAACAGGTTCGGGTCATAGCTTGGGGTCGAGACCAGCGCCAGAATGCTGCCGCTGCGCGGGTCGCTCACAATGACCGCCGCACGGCTGCCTGCCAGCAGGGTTTCAACATACTGCTGCAGTTTGAGATCCAGGGTCAGATAGATGTCATGCCCGGCCTGAGGCGGCACCTCTTTCAGCTGGCGGATCACCCGGCCACGGTTGTTGACTTCAACCTCTTCGTAACCGGTCTGGCCGTGGAGCATATCTTCGTAATAGCGCTCAATGCCCAGCTTGCCAATATCATGCGTTGCGGCGTAGTTGGCGAGCTTGCCGTCTTTATCCAGCCTGTCGACGTCTTTATCGTTGATTTTCGAGACATAGCCGATGACGTGCGTCAGGGCAGAGCCGTACGGGTAGAAGCGGCGTTTGTAGCCTTTGACTTCTACACCGGGGAAGCGGTACTGGTTCACGGCGAAACGGGCGACCTGCACCTCGGTGAGGTTGGTTTTTACCGGGATCGACGTAAAGCGATGCGAGCGGGAGCGCTCTTTTTTTGAAGGCGGCAATATCGTCATCATTCAGATCGACCACGCTGCGCAGCGCTTCAAGCGTATCCTGCACGTTATCGACCTTCTCGGGCATCATTTCAATCTGGTAGATCGTGCGGTTCAGCGCCAGTGGCGTACCGTTGCGATCGTAGATAATGCCGCGGCTTGGGGCGATGGGGACGAGTTTGATGCGGTTTTCGTTGGAGCGGGTCTGGTAATCGGTAAAACGGACAATCTGCAGATTATAGAGGTTAGCGATCAGCACGCCAGTCAGCAGCAAAATCCCCAAAAAGGCGACCAGCGCCCGGCGCACAAACAGCGCGGACTCAGCCGTATAGTCGCGAAAAGAATTCTGTAGTTTCATCCGCTGCTTAATTTATCCAGGACGTCATCATTACTCACGGTGATAAGGATGGTTAGTCGTGATGCTCCACGCGCGATAGAGACTTTCAGCAACCAACACCCGAACCAGCGGGTGGGGCAGCGTCAGCGCGGAGAGAGACCAACTCTGTTCTGCTGCCGCTTTGCAGGCGGGAGATAACCCTTCCGGACCGCCAATTAACAGGCTGACGTCGCGACCGTCCTGCTTCCAGCGCTCCAGTTCATGCGCCAGCTGCGGTGTATCCCAGGGTTTGCCCGGAATATCGAGCGTGACGATGCGGTTTTTGCCTGCGGCAGCCAGCATCAGTTCACCCTCTTTGTCGAGAATGCGTTTGATATCTGCGTTTTTGCCGCGTTTGCCGGCGGGGATCTCCACCAGCTCAAACGGCATGTCTTTCGGAAAACGACGCAGATATTCAGTAAACCCCGTTTGTACCCAGTCGGGCATTTTTGTGCCGACGGCTACCAGTTGCAGCTTCACGCATTAACCCCAGAGTTTTTCCAGCTCATACAGGCGACGGCTCTCTTCCTGCATGACATGGACAATCACATCGCCAAGGTCAACGACGACCCAGTCAGCGGTCGCTTCGCCTTCTACGCCCAGCGGCAGCATACCGGCAGCGCGGGATTCCTGAACCACATGGTCAGCGATGGACGCAACGTGGCGAGTGGAGGTACCGGTGCAGATAATCATGCAATCGGTGATGCTTGATTTGCCCTGAACGTCGATGGCAATGATGTCCTGACCTTTCAGGTCATCAATTTTGTCGATAACAAAATCCTGGAGTGCTTTACCCTGCAAGTTTTCCCCCCTGGGAAAGTGAGATTGAATAACTGTAAATTCGTAGCCAGACAGTATACCTGAACTGGCCGCAGTGTCGGGACAAATGTCACCGGACGGGCCTGCGAAGGCGGGTATCATCCCACCCTATGCCGGAGATTGCATCGCCATTTTTGTAAAACAGTTTTTGTAAAACAGTGCTGGCGGGAAGTCTGGCAGCGGAGGATATCAGCCTGGACGGGGGTGTCAATGGCGAGAGCGCGAATGGCGCGCTTTTTCTCCCGCCGTCCAGTCAGTTGCTGCTTTTCTGATACAGACCCTGCTGCTGAATGTAACGCAGCACCGCAGCCGGTAACATCTCATCACAGGGGAGCCCCTGCTGCAGACGCTGGCGGATCAGCGTGGCCGAAATATCAAACCACGGCGTTTCTGCCAGGTAAATTTTACCGGCCGGCAGAGTATGCAGATCTTCAACCTGATAGGTCAGATGCTGCTCCAGCCACTGCTGATGCTGCTCCTCTTTCATCGTCAGGGAATAGCCCGGGCGACGGCAAACGATCAGATGGCTGTTATCGAGGATCGTCTGATACTGATACCAGCTTGGAAAGTTAAGCAGCGAGTCCTGACCGATGATAAACGCCAGCGGCGTTTCCGGCCCCTGCTCGGTGCGCCACACCTGCAGCGTTTCGGCGGTATAAGACGGGGTGTCCCGGCGCAGCTCGCGTTCATCAAGGTGAAACAGGGGCTTATCGGCAATAGCCAGCTCCAGCATCTCTTTGCGCTGGGCAGGGCTTGCCTCGGGCTGCGGGCGGTGCGGCGGCACGTTGTTCGGCATAATAGTGACGCGCTGCAGGCCAATCTGGTTCGCCAGAATTTCGACCGGTTTCAGGTGCCCGTAGTGTATCGGGTCAAAGGTGCCGCCAAACAGGGCCTGGAGAGAGCGCATCTCTTACCCTTCTATAAAGATATCGGCCAGCGCTTTGTGGCACAGCAACAGGGAAAGGCTTTCCAGCTCGGACCAGATCGACTGGCCGTAATCCTGCTTCAGGGTCAGCTCTGTACGCGTCAGCAGCTGAACGGCCTGGCGCAGCTGTTCCGCGCTCAGGCGGTTCAGGGCCTCGGTAGTCATGCCGCGACGGTTCTGCCAGACCCGGTGTTTATCAAACAGCGCGCGCAGGGGCGTGTGCGCTGACTGACGTTTCAGGGTCAGCAGCAGCAGCAGTTCCCGCTGTAAGGTGCGCAGCAGGATCACCGGCTCACTGCCTTCGAGACGCAGCTGTTGCAGGATATGCAGGGCGCGCTTGCTCTTCGCCGAGAGCAGGGCGTCAACCCAGTGGAAAGGGGTAAAGTGGGCGGCATCGTTAACCGCCTGCTCGACGCGCGGCAGGGTCAGTTTGCCATCCGGCCAGAGCAGCGACAGCCGCTCAAGGGCCTGGGCAAGGGCCAGCAGGTTGCCTTCGTAGCAGTAGCAGAGCAGCTGGTTCGCCGCGTCATCGAGCTGAAGATTGTTCTGCTTCGCCCGGGCCGCCACCCATTTCGGCAGATGCGCCTGCTCCGGCGTCTGGCAGGTCACCAGCACCGAATGGTTTGCCAGCGCGGTAAACCAGGCGGCATTCTCCTGGGCTTTAGTCAGTTTGTTGCCGCGAACAATCAGCAGAAGATCGCCGTGCAGCAGACTCACCAGCGTGGCCAGCTGTTCGTTGATGACCGCATTGGGGCCGTTTTCCGGGAGCTGAATAAGCAGGGTTTGCCGGGCGGCAAACAGGCTCATCGCCTGGCAAAGAGAGAAAATCTCCTGCCAGTCGGTGCTGTTATCCAGAGTGAAACTGTGGTGCTCGTCAAAGCCCTGGGTTGCCGCAAGCTGACGTACGGCGTCCTGGCTTTCCTGGAGCAGCAGCGGATCGTTTCCGAGAAGCAGATACGCCGCGCGCAGCCCTTCATTGAGCTGCGCGCGGAGTTGTTCAGGGTACAACCGGAGCATTACTGACCCAGCGTCGTAGTGACGCGAGGTGAGGATGTCGCTGGCTGAGCGGTAATTTCAGCTTTACGGTCATTCTCTTTTTCAGCGGTATGGACGCTCGGCAGCTTACGGATCAGCTGCTCCGCCGCCTTGTCATACATTTCGTTGACGATAATGGTCTGCTCAGCATCTTTCGCCAGCGCAGTCTGCGGGTTATCGAAGAACGAACGGTAGACCTTGGTGCTGATAGGGTAAATATCGCTACCCGGGATCAGTACCGCAGCGTGAACTTCCATCACCATCTGGTATTCCGCAGTACGACCATCCTGGAAGATGGAGGCGGTATCCTGGCTCAGGGTATAGCTTAATACGCGGAATGACGGAATATCCTGGCGCAGCGTTCCTTTTTCGATCAGGTCAACGCCGTTAAGGCGCAGCTGGTTACGGATAGAACGGCTCAGCGGACCATTTGGATCGCCCGAATCGAAAATCATGGTTTTCATCTGTTCCGGCACCTGTGTAGTGTTACGCAAGTGCCAGCCACAGCCGGCGGTGACTAACACCGCCAGCGATAACAGTAATGTTGCCAGTTGTCGCACGCTTCCTCCCGCGCTTAGCCAACGACCAGGTTCAGCAGTTTACCGGGCACGTAGATCACTTTACGTACGGTAACGCCATCGAGATACTTCGCCACCAGATGTTCCTGGCCAGCACGCTCGCGGACCTGCTCTTCGGTTGCATCAACCGGAACAGTGATTTTACCGCGAACTTTGCCGTTGACCTGCACGACGACCAGCGTGGTGTTTTCCACCATTGCGGATTCATCCGCCACCGGCCACGGTGCATTGTCGATATCGCCTTCGCCTTTCAGCTCCTGCCACAGGGTAAAGCTGGCATGAGGGGTGAACGGGTTCAGCATACGGACAACCGCCAGCAGCGCTTCACGCATCAAGGCACGATCCTGCTCGCCTTCCTGCGGGGCTTTCGCCAGCTTGTTCATCAATTCCATAATAGCCGCAATTGCGGTATTGAAGGTCTGACGGCGACCAATATCATCGGTCACTTTAGCAATAGTTTTATGAACATCACGACGCAGCGCCTGCTGATCTTCCGTCAGTGCCGCGGTATCCAGTGCCGGTGCTTCGCCCTGAGAAGTGTGCTCGTAAACCAGTTTCCAGACACGTTTCAGGAAGCGGTTAGCCCCTTCAACGCCGGACTCCTGCCACTCAAGGGTCATGTCTGCCGGGGAGGCAAACATCATGAACAGACGCACGGTATCGGCACCGTAACGCTCAACCATTACCTGCGGGTCAATGCCGTTGTTTTTGGACTTCGACATTTTGCTCATGCCGGTATAGACCAGCTCGTGGCCCGCGGCATCTTTCGCTTTAACGATGCGGCCTTTCTCGTCGCGCTCAACGATGGCATCAACCGGGGAGACCCAGTTACGCTCGCCGTTCACACCGACGTAGTAGAAGGCATCCGCCAGCACCATGCCCTGACACAGCAGCTGTTTTGCTGGCTCGTCAGAGTTCACCAGGCCCGCGTCGCGCATCAGCTTGTGGAAGAAGCGGAAGTAGAGCAGGTGCATGATGGCGTGTTCGATCCCGCCGATATAGATATCCACCGGCAGCCAGTAGTTTGCCGCATCGGAATCCAGCATGCCTTCCTGATACTGCGGGCAGGTATAGCGCGCGTAGTACCAGGAGGACTCCATAAAGGTGTCGAAGGTGTCGGTTTCACGCAGCGCAGGCATGCCGTTCACGGTGGTCTTCGCCCACTCTGGATCGGCTTTGATTGGGCTGGTGATACCGTCCATGACCACGTCTTCCGGCAGGATCACCGGGAGCTGATCTTCTGGCGTAGGCAGGACGGTGCCATCTTCCAGGGTGACCATCGGGATTGGCGCGCCCCAGTAACGCTGACGGGAAACACCCCAGTCGCGCAGACGGTAGTTAACTTTACGCTCACCAACGCCCAGTTCTGCCAGCTTGTCAGCAATGGCGTTGAAGCCCTCTTCGAAGCTCAGGCCGCTGAACTCACCGGAGTTGAACAGGGTGCCTTTCTCAGTCAGCGCCTGTTCGGAGAGATCCGGCTCAGTGCCGTCGGCCGCGAGGATAACCGGCTTGATTGCGAGGTTGTATTTGGTAGCAAATTCGTAGTCGCGCTGATCGTGACCCGGAACGGCCATCACTGCGCCCGTACCGTACTCCATCAGCACGAAGTTGGCTGCCCAGACCGGAATCGCTTCGCCGGTCAGCGGGTGCGTGGCGTAGAAACCGGTGGCAACGCCTTTCTTCTCCATCGTGGCCATGTCGGCTTCGGCCACTTTGGTGTTGCGGCATTCGTCGATGAAGGCAGCCAGTTCCGGATTGTTCTCTGCCGCTTTCTGCGCCAGCGGGTGACCTGCGGCCACGGCCAGGTAGGTTGCACCCATGAAGGTGTCCGGACGGGTGGTGTAAACGGTCAGTTTCTGATCGTAGTTCTCAACGTTGAAGGTGATTTCCACCCCTTCAGAACGGCCGATCCAGTTGCGCTGCATGGTTTTCACGGTATCGGGCCAGTGGTCCAGATTATCCAGATCGTTCAGCAGTTCGTCAGCGTAAGCGGTGATTTTGATAAACCACTGCGGGATCTCTTTACGCTCAACCTTGGTGTCGCAGCGCCAGCAGCAGCCGTCGATAACCTGTTCGTTTGCCAGAACGGTCTGATCGTTCGGGCACCAGTTAACGGCGGAGGTTTTCTTGTAGACCAGCCCTTTTTTGTAGAGCTCGGTGAAGAACTTCTGCTCCCAGCGGTAGTATTCCGGGGTGCAGGTCGCCAGCTCGCGGCTCCAGTCATAGCCAAAGCCCAGCATCTTGAGCTGGTTTTTCATGTAGGCGATGTTGTCGTAGGTCCATGGCGCCGGTGCGGTGTTGTTTTTTACCGCAGCACCTTCCGCAGGCAGACCAAACGCATCCCAGCCGATCGGCTGCAGAACGTTTTTACCCAGCATGCGCTGATAGCGGGCGATCACATCACCAATGGTGTAGTTACGCACGTGGCCCATGTGTAGTCGGCCAGAAGGATAGGGAAGCATCGACAGGCAGTAATACTTCTCTTTGCTCTCGTCTTCGGTGACTTCAAAAGTGCGCTTCTCGTCCCAGTGTTGCTGGACTTTAGATTCTATCTCTTCCGGGCGGTATTGCTCTTGCATGGCAGCCAGTGGTCCTGTGTTCAATACAGCTACAAACGTAGCCAATGGATGTGGTAATTCAGATCCGCATATCATAGCCCAAACGCCCGCGTCAAAACAGCCTTTACCTCAAAAGCGCCTTGCAGGAATTTACGCAGAGTGTGGATGACCTGACAAAGCGGGGCGCAAATAAGGTCTATCATTAGAGAGAGTTACTTACCCGGGAGGCAAATGATGAACAAGGTTGCTCAATTTTACCGTGAACTGGTCGCCACATTAACTGAACGTCTGCGTAATGGTGAGCGTGATATCGATGCGCTCGTCGAGCAGGCGCGCCTGAGGGTGACGCAGACGGGTGAGTTAACACGTACCGAAGTGGAAGAGGTGACCCGTGCGGTGCGCCGCGATCTGGAAGAGTTCGCCCGCAGCTATGAAGAGAGCCAGGATGAGGTCGCTGACAGCGTCTTCATGCGGGTGATCAAAGAGAGTCTGTGGCAGGAGCTGGCGGATATCACCGATAAAACGCAGCTGGAGTGGCGCGAGGTGTTCCAGGATCTCAACCATCACGGGGTGTATCACAGTGGAGAGGTGGTCGGACTCGGCAACCTGGTCTGTGAAAATTGTCACTTCCACCTTGCGGTCTATACCCCTGATCTGCTGCCCGTTTGTCCGAAATGTGGGCACGATCAGTTCCAGCGTCGGCCGTTTGAGCCATAAAAAAGCTGGCGGTACGTGTGATTAAACGTACCGCCAGTTGTACTTACTCTACTGTATTGATCTCAAATTTCTTGAAGGTCATTTTTCCGCCGATATCCTGTGCATACTCCTGTGAGGAGTTTACGACGATTTTATCGGCAGAAAGTGTGCCTTTGCCACAAGAGAACAGACCCAGGAATCCACAGCTGCTGCCTCCGTTGATGACTTTTTTACCCGTCATGGTTAAGGTGCCTCCTGACTGGATGCTGCCGCGGTTAGTCACAGTGCTCTGGTTGTTTGTTGTAATGGTTAAATGCGAGGTCGAGTTAATTTTACCTTCGTTGGTAAAGCCTGTTTGAGACTGAATGTTGCCTGACGCTGCATTAATTGTGCCCTGATTTTTGGTCTGGTTGTTTGCGATTGTCAGCGCAGAGGTATTGATAGCACCCAGGTTGCTGAGGGAGTCGCTTGCTGCGGTTAAGCCCTTTGTGGCTGTGATCGTGCCATACAGCGACTGGGTAATCGCACCGCGGGTATTAAGAATGGTATTGCCGCCGTAAATTTTACCGGTATTCGCAATGTCGCCATTGTTCAGGGCGCCGCTCTTAACGGATTGAACCATCAATGTATCGCTTCCGGATAAAGTGCCGCCGGTGGAAAACTTGCTGCCGCCAAAGGTGATGTAGGTGCTGCGGGCCTCAATAGCGCCAGCGCTTTCAACATTATCAAGGGCGCTAATACTGAGCGCATTATCAGACCTCAGGATGGAGCCATGCTTGGTTTTCAGGGTTCCGTTCGTATTAATAATCAGCGTATTAGCGGCATTAAGTGTCCCACTATTTTGAATAACACCTGAAGCATTAATAATCATTTGGTTATTGTTTTTAATGTTGCCGTAGTTGAAAACAGCCTTCTGGCTGTTAATTAGGGCAATATTATTGGTGTTAATTGTGCCACTGTTGTACACGTCACCAGCGCTGGATAATTGCGTCACTAAACCGCCGTTGATGGTACCCACATTCATTAGCGTACCATTGCTGGCCATACTGAGATTGTTCGTTGAGGTGATGTTACCGTTGTTACGCACCCCAAAACCCAGGTTATTTCCTACCATAGTGATGCTATTAGCTTTAATACCGCCGAGCCTTTTGATGTCAATGCTATATGTTGGCAGCAGGCTTTGCATAAGGTTGGCGCTTTTACCCGCCGAGGTCATTGCGCCGGTTGTGTTATCATATGTGAAATTTCCGCCTGCAAGCAGCGCATTCCCGGCATTGATCGTCCCGCTTAAGGTAATGGCATCAGCCATCAGCATCGCGTAGCTGTTAGGTGCTTCCATACCGAAGCTGTCGACGGTAATTCCCCCGCCCGTGACGGTATATTTACTGATGGCCCCTTGCTCGCTCAGGGTTACATTACCCGTAGTCAGAATGGCTTTGTTGGTATTAACAAAGCTACAGCCTGAACAGGTAATACCGTTCGGGTTTACAACCACTACGTCAGCGCGTGGCCCATTCACTTCAAGAAATCCATTGAGGACGCTTGCTTTATTTGACGTCACTTCATTAAGGATCACGCTTGCACTGCCCGCAGTCAGATTACTGTTTTTAGCAATGGCGCCGTGCACTTCATGATTAGTATCTGTGCCGCTGTTATTAAAAATAACGCCTTTTTCACTGACGTTGAACTGAGTGTAAACGTTGTGCGAGACACCGGCTGCGTTTGGCCTTTCAATATCAATAACGTTGGTGCCCGACTTAAGGGTATGAGATGCCGGAGCCGCCCAGGTCACAGTCGAGGTTAAAGCAGATACAAGCGCAACACAGGTGAGTTTGAATTTAAACATTTAATTTTCCCTTTAAATAAGAAATTCATCATAAAAATGAAAGCGAAGTTAATATTAAGATGCGCTTGTTAATACCTCCATTGTAATGAAAAACCGAGATTGAACTTATCCGTCATGAAATTACCTGGCTTAACCAATGGGCTACCCATGAAGAGATCGTATTGTGTTGCCAGGATTTTTCCCCGAAGGCCACTCACTGCACCCGAGAGGGTATTGCCCGAATAATATTTCTCTTTTCCAATGACTTTACCCATATCCAGGCCGACATAAAGTTGCTGGTCCGGTAAAGACAAATCCCATATAAAATCATTTCGCCAATACCATCCCTGGTTACCAGAAAGCGATCTTTCCCCATCAAAGCCGCGGACCGACCACCGGCTACCGATGTTGAATTTATTATCTGAAGATAATTCATCCGGGCTCAGCTGGACTTTAATTGCGGGCGCCCAGGCAAACTTATCCCCCGTCATGCGGAATTTCATTAGCGATTGCGCATCAATGTTGAAGACTCTCGCGTGGTGGCTATACATCCTGGCTTTCTCTTCAGGCGTGGGCGTTGAGCTCAGCCATGCCAGTCTGTTTTGTAAACCAAGACTGACATCCACAATTTTTTTGTCAAAATAGTGCTGATGCTGCAAAGAAATTCGCCAGCCTGGGTTTTGCTTACGCATGATGCTTAATTCACTGTCACCAAAAAAATAGTGCGACGTGCTTTTAAATATTGTGCTTTCAAGCGTGGTCTTCTGGGTTTGAGTATGTGAAAGCAGTCGGGATAGCGATGCGCTGTAGTAACGGTTTTTGCTCACATAATCCGTGGTGGACCATCTTCCCTTAAGCTGTTGTAAATAGTGGCTGTAAGCGGCATACACACTTACCGACCAGTAACCAAAGGGCACAGAATAATATAGGCTCTTATTTTTATTGCCATTATCATGCTGGTTGTACTCAACGTCTCCCCCCTCTCGCAACGTACAGAACATCGTTTAGTGAGGTGGGGTTATAGAGATAAAGGGCTCCGCCTCCCTGGTAGCGCCCGCTGGTACGGCTACCTGCGTCATCGAGCCTGGCACCTATCTGCCAGCGATCTTTAGCTTTACGGGTTAGGATCAGGTCGCTCTCGTTAATCTCCCGACCCGGCATAATTTGCATGTGCGCGCTGCTACCTGGCGTACGCTGCAGATTGGCCATCCCTTGTTCCAGATCCGGCACGACGAGGATCTCGCCCTCCCGTGTTGGAAAGGCGTTCCATAAACGGGTTTTATCGTTTTCCTGCTGGTCATCCCAGGCGATATGGCCAATCTTTCCATAGCTTAACGTCAGCGATAATGTACCGTCTTCCAGCGATTGCGTGGGAACGTCGATTAATGACGTCACGTATCCCCGCACAATTAATTCATTTTGCAATGTTTGCGCTAATAATTTAATACTGGCGACACCCATACAGCGATTTTTAGCCTGGTTAATTATTTTTCCTAATAATTTTTTAGTTAAATTATTATTTTCAGATTCGATGTTAATGTGCTGAATATATTTGCACTGTTTTTCATGGGGGAAGTTTATTATTTCACGAGCGGAGGGGGCGATACTGGATTTATAATCTTGATCCCGAGGGGATAACGCCTCTTTACGCGCTTTATCCTGCTCAGACTGATAGATGCTGGCATGAACAATTTCCGCCTGTGCGAAAATACTGCAAGCGAAGTAAATAAATGAGCTAAAAGTAATAATGGTGATTTTTTTCAGCATGAAGCAATATCCGTTTGTTTCATAATCAAGGCTGGTAGAAAAGTACAACAGGAAATCCTTTCCTATGTATTACATTGACACCGAAGCACTACAGTAACGTATTCAGGTTAACAATGAAGTTAATTTTGCATTAAGAAAGAGTTAACATTCGAAAGTTGCGGTTTGTTTATCACGAGACAGGCTGCGTTGTAATAATAAGGGTGGTAGAGTAACGAAAAACCGCACGCCCACGAAGTGACTTTTTCTCATTTTTTATATGAAATGATATCTGAACTGAGTGTTTCTGAATATGAGGAAGGGCGCGGTCATGAGTAGCGATGTGATTTAAGGTGAATTAGCGCCTGAGCAGGCAGCGAAGACGCTAATTCTGACGATTAATAGAAGGCTAATCGTTCGGCTAACAGCTCAACAAAGGCCTCACGGTTTATATCTGTCATTACGGTAGCGTTAGGGGTATGACCGGTCAGGAAATAATAATCCACTACCGTCATTCCCTGGGTATATTTCCCCTGAGTTTCAACGCCTACCCAGCGCTCCACCGTGGTGAAGATCTCCGGTTTCAGTAGCCAGGCGATGGTGCAGGGATCGTGCAACGGCGCGCCCTGGAAGCCCCACTTCTCGGTTTTGTGATACTCCATAAAGAAGTCGAGCAGCTCGGCGACCGAGGTGGCCACCGGGTTACCGATCCGACGAAAACGCTCAATATCTTCCGCCATAATTTGCGCCTTATGCGTGACGTCCAGGCCGGCCATCACTACCGGAATACCGGACTGGAAGACGACTTCGGCCGCTTCAGGATCGACAAAGATGTTGAATTCAGCGGCGGGCGTCCAGTTACCCAGCCCCATGGCACCGCCCATGATCACTATCCGGGCGATTTTAGCATGCAGCTCAGGGTGGCTGTTCAGCAGCAGGGCGACGTTGGTTTGCGGGCCGGTAGCGACCAGAGTTACCGGATCCGGGCTTTCGCGCAGCACCTTTGCCATCAGCTCTACGGCAGTGCAACCCTGCGGGGCAAAGCCCGGCTCGGGGAGGGCAGGGCCATCAAGACCGCTTTCCCCGTGGACGTTATCGGCAATAATCAGGTCGCGCATCAGGGGCTTAATCGCTCCTCCGGCAACCGGAATATCGCTGCGCTTCAACAGGGTTAGCATCCGCAGCACGTTGCGCAGGGTTTTATCCGGGGTCTGGTTCCCGGCAGAAGAGGTTACCGCCTTAAGTTCCAGTTCGGGTGAGGCAAGAGCCAGGACGAGTGCGATCGCGTCATCATGACCCGGGTCGCAATCGAGGATGATGGGTAGTGCCATAGAATTCTCCATTTCTCAGTGTTGTTTTGTGACAAGGCTAACGCTGAAGAGAGGAGCAGACGAGGCAAACAGATGAAAAGCGTGAAGCAGTGCGCAATCTGAGCGATTGCGCACCGGAGAGATTAATGCAGGATTTTGGCGAGGAAATCTTTGGCGCGCTCGGATTGGGGGTTAGCAAAGAACTCTTCTTTGGCGGAGTCCTCCACGATTTTCCCTTCATCCATAAAGATCACGCGGTTCGCCACTTTACGCGCAAAGCCCATTTCATGGGTCACCACCATCATGGTCATCCCTTCATGGGCCAGCTCGACCATCACGTCCAGCACCTCGTTGATCATCTCTGGATCGAGCGCGGAGGTCGGTTCATCAAACAGCATGGCCACTGGATCCATACAGAGCGCACGGGCAATCGCCACACGCTGCTGCTGACCACCAGAAAGCTGCGCCGGGAACTTATCGGCATGGGCAGAAAGACCCACGCGCTCCAGCAGTTTAAGCCCTTTTTCACGCGCAGCCGTTTTGTCGCGCTTGAGGACCTTCACCTGGGCCAGGGTCAGGTTCTCAATAATCGACAGATGCGGGAACAGTTCGAAATGCTGGAACACCATCCCGACGTTTGAACGCAGCTTCGCCAGGTTGGTTTTCTTGTCATTCACTTTGGTGCCGTTGACGATAATCTCGCCCTGCTGCACCGGCTCCAGGCCGTTCACGGTTTTGATCAGGGTGGATTTACCCGAGCCGGACGGCCCGCAAACCACCACCACTTCGCCCTTTTTCACTTCCGTGGAGCAGTCGGTCAGCACCTGAAAGTGCCCATACCATTTAGAAACATTTTTCAGGGAAATCATTACACTGTCCTTTTCTTCAGCCAGCTGACCAACAGCGACGCGCTTAAACTAATTGCAAAATAGACCGCACCTGCGAACAGGATCATCTCAACCTGAGTGCCATCGCGCTCACCGATGGTGGAGGCGGTGCGGAAGAAGTCTGCCAGGCTCAACACATAGACCAGCGAGGTATCCTGGAACAGCACAATACCCTGAGTCAGCAGCAGCGGAACCATGGCGCGGAACGCCTGCGGCAGAATGATGAGCTTCATTGACTGCCAGTGGGTCATGCCTAACGCCAGGGCGGCGCTGGACTGCCCGCGGGAGATACTCTGGATCCCGGCGCGGATAATTTCTGAGTAGTACGCCGCCTCAAACATCGAGAAGGCCACCATCGCTGAGATCAGGCGGATATCGGATTTAGGCGACAGGCCCAGCACATCCTGCAGCAATCCCGGCACGATGAGATAGAACCACAGCAACACCATCACCAGCGGGATAGAACGGAACACGTTGACGTAGGCGGTGGCAAACCAGGCGACAGGCTTAAAACTCGACAGGCGCATTACCGCCAGCAACGTGCCCCAGACAATCCCGATAATCACCGCCGTCAGGGTGATCTTCAGCGTGATGATCAGGCCATCAATCAGGTAGGGCATGGAAGGGACAATGGAACTCCAGTCAAACTCGTACATTATTTGCCCCCCCAGGTTGCCCGGCAGGCGAACTTTACGTTCGACCAGGTTCATCACCAGCATAATCACGGCATTAATCAGCACATACGCCAGGGTAATGGCGGTGAAGGATTCCCACGCGTGGGCGGAGTAATCCAGCAGCTTGCCCGCCTGCGCGGCCATATCGACCAGACCGATGGTGGAGGCGATGGCCGAGTTTTTCACCAGGTTCATCATCTCCGAGGTCATCGGCGGCACAATCACGCGATAGGCATTCGGCAGCAGCACATAGCGGTAGGCCTGCGGTAAGGTCAGACCCATCGCCAGGGCGGCGTTTTTCTGTCCACGGGGCAGGGACTGGATCGCTGCGCGCACCTGTTCGCATACGCGGGCTGCGGTGAACAGACCGAGACAGAGCATAGAGGAGACAAAGAACTGAACGTTAGGATCCAGTTCAGACTTGAACCACATGCCGATATCTTCCGGCAGCAGTTCCGGGATAACCAGATACCAGGTAAAGAACTGCACGATTAACGGAACGTTACGGAACAGTTCGACGTAGCAGGTTCCCAGTGAGGAGAGAAAACGGTTAGGCACGGTACGTAAAATACCGAACAGCGAGCCGACGAGGAAGGCAATAATCCAGGCCGTGATCGACAGTGCGACCGTGACCTGAAAACCGCTCCACAGCCAGCCAAGATAGGTGGTGTTGCCGAACGGGGCTTGCTGCAGAAAAATGCCCCAGTTCCAGTCGATTGACATAATAAACTCCAGAAAAAAAAGGGTAGCAGCGCTACCCTCGAAGATTGGTGAGAAGCTTTAATGTTCGCGCTGAGTGGGGAACGACCACTCAACGTTTAGTCTGTCCGCGCTTCCCGACAATCGAGAGGGCAGGAGGTCCCGCCCCTTAATGGTTCTAATTAGTTAAGTGCCTTGTCATTCGGTTCTTTGAACAGCGCCTTCATGTCGTCAGACAGCTCAAAGTTCATGTTCAGATTTTTTGGTGGGATTGGGTTCTTGAACCACTTATCGAACCATTTCTCCGCGTCGCCGGAGGTCTGAACCTGAGCGATGGTGTCATCGACCAGTTTCTTAAATTCCGCGTCGTCTTTACGCATCATGCAGCCGTAGGCCTCTTTGGACTGCGCAGTGCCGACGATTTCCCAGTTGTCCGGTTTCTTCGCCTTCGCGCGCTCACCAGCCAGCAGGGCATCATCCATCATAAAGGCTACCGCGCGGCCGCTCTCCAGGGTACGGAAGGAGTCACCGTGGTCTTTGGCGCTGATGATGCGCATGTCCATTTTCTTCTCTTCGTTCAGCTTGTGCAGCAGCACTTCAGAGGTGGTACCGGAGGTCACGACTACCGCTTTGCCTTTCAGGTCGTCGAAGTCTTTAATCTCGCCGCCTTTTTTGGTCAGCAGACGGGTACCGACCACGAAGATGGTGTCGGAGAAGGCAGCCTGTTTCTGACGCTCAAGGTTGTTGGTGGTGGAACCACACTCAAAATCGAAGGTGCCGTTTTGCAGCAGCGGGATACGGTTTTGTGAAGTGATTGGGATCAGCTTCACTTCCAGATCCGGTTTGTTCAGTTTTTTCTTCACCGCGTCAACGATGGCGTTGGAGTAAGCCTGAGAGTAACCCACGACTTTTTGCGTGTTGTCGTAGTATGAGAACGGAACAGAGGATTCACGGTGGCCGACCACAATCACGCCGTTTTTAGCGATCTTTTCCAGGGTGCCACCCGCTGCCGGGGCAGCATCTTCGGCGTGCACGACGCCTGCAGACAATCCCATTACCAGCATTGCTGTGGCCAGTTTACGTAATTGCATATCCAACTCCTTTTTTATCAGCGTCAGGTGCGCATTGATATTCGGTGTGATGTTGTTATAGCTCGCGCGATACGAGTGCAGTGTTATACGTGTTTGTTAACATTTAGTTTGGCTTAATGTAAAGATTTTGCTGCGTTATTGTTTATTTTTGCGAAGCGCGCCGCACCATTCAGAGGCATAAATCTGCCGTTGCACCGTTTCGGTGCTACCGGTGAACAATGCTGGTGCGACCCGGTTGCACGTTAAGCCAAATCGCGTTTACATGAATAAACAAAGCAATAGACGTGCCAGAAATGGGAAGCGGAGGAGAAATTGCCCGGCGGCGCGTTGCTTGCCGGGCCTACGTATGTAGGCCGGGTAAGGCGAAGCCGCCACCCGGCAACAGAGGGGGAATGTTACTTACGACGCTGACGAAGGCTCATCAGCACGGCGCCAAAGCCGAACAGCAGGGTCAGGATCCACAGCGGCCAGTTGCCGGTACGGGCGTAAGGCGTCAGCCCGCTGGTCGGGGTGACTTTTGCGGTCAGCACGTCGCGGGTGAACTGCGGCAGCATGGCCTGAATTTCGCCCTGCGGGCCAATCACGGCGGTGATGCCATTGTTAGTGCTGCGCAGCAGTGGACGCGCCAGCTCCAGGGAGCGCATGCGCGCCATCTGGAAGTGCTGCCATGGGCCGATCGACTTACCGAACCAGGCATCGTTGGAGATGGTCAGCAGATAGTCGGTATTCGGGCGGAAATTATCCCGCACCTGCTCACCGAGGATGATCTCGTAGCAAATGGCGGCGGTCAGCAGGAAGCCGTGGGCGCTCAGCTGAGGCTGAACGTAGGAGCCCCGGCTAAAGGACGACATTGGCAAATCGAAGAACGGTGCCAGCGGACGCAGAATCGACTCCAGCGGCACAAACTCACCGAACGGCACCAGGTGATTTTTGTTGTAGCGGTTGGTCGACTCATAGCTGTACGGATTGTCTTTCCCGAGCATAATGATGGTGTTGTAAGTGTCGTAACGGTTCTGCTTGTTCAGACGCGCATCCACTATCCCGGTGATCAGGGTAGTGTCACGGGCACGGAGCAGGTCGTCCATCATGCCAAGAAAACGCTGCTGGTTAATCTCCAGATCGGGGATCGCCGACTCCGGCCAGATAATCAGCTGGGATTTACCCATCTCTTTCTGGGTGGCATCCAGATAAATTTTCAGGGTGTTGATCAGCTGACCTTCATCCCATTTTAACGACTGAGGAATATTCCCCTGCACCATCGACACCTGGGTGGCGCGTTCCGGCTCAAGGGTAAACCACTGGATATAACGCAGCGGGAAAGGCAGGGCAAAGAGGATCAGCGCCGCCACCAGCGGACGCCAGTTACGCTGCACCAGCGCCAGCACCAGCAGGCCGCTCACTACCATCAGCAGGAAGTTGATCGCCTCGACGCCCATCACCGGCGCCAGTCCTTTCAGCGGGCCGTCGATCTGGCTGTAGCCAAACTGCAGCCAGGGGAAGCCGGTCAGCACCCAGCCGCGCAGGAATTCGCTGCACTGCCAGACCACCGGAGCGGCAATCGCCACCCGCAGCCAGCTGGTTTTCGGCCACAGGCGCGACAAAATACCGGCAAACAGACCGGTATAGAGCGAGAGGTAGGCCGCCAGCAGCACCACGAGGAAGACATTTACCGGACCCGGCATGCCGCCAAACTGCGCGATACTGACGTAAACCCAGTTAATACCGGAACCAAACAGGCCCAGCCCCCAGAAATAGCCAATTGCCGCCGCCTGAACAGGGCGTCGGTTAAGCGTCAGCCCCTGCAGTCCCATCAGGGAGAGGAGGGCCGCAGGCCAGAAGTCATAAGGGGAAAAAGCCAGCGTACCGCTGGCTCCGAGGATCAGCGCCAGCAGCAGACGTATGCGCTGGCGTTCAAGCAGTGGGGCAAATGCCATTTAAATCAATCATCCAGTGTGGGTTGCGGAGCGTCGTCCGGCATTCTTACATGAACCTGAATAATACGTCGACTGTCGGCCATTGCGACCTTGAACTGGTAACCGTCTATTTCTACGGTCTCACCGCGTGCCGGAAGATGTCCAAAGGCCTGCATCACCAGCCCGCCGATGGTATCCACCTCTTCATCGCTGAAGTGGGTGCCAAAGGTGTCATTGAAATCTTCGATTGGCGCCAGCGCACGCACGGTCCAGGTGTGGCGGCTCAGCTGACGGAAGTCGATATCCTCTTCTTCGTCATACTCATCTTCGATTTCACCCACGATCAGTTCAAGAATATCTTCGATGGTCACCAGGCCAGAAACACCGCCAAATTCATCGATAACAATCGCCATGTGATAGCGTTGAGAGCGAAACTCTTTCAGCATGCGGTCTACCCGCTTGCTTTCCGGAACAACCACCGCCGGACGTAACACTTTTTCCATGCTGAAGGCTTCAGACTCGCTGCGCATAAACGGCAGCAGATCTTTGGCCATCAGAATCCCCTCGATATGATCTTTGTCTTCGCTGATGACCGGGAAACGCGAGTGGGCAGACTCGATGATGACGTCGAGGCACTCTTCCAGGGTCTGGTTACGTTTCAGGGTAATCATCTGCGAGCGGGGGATCATGATATCGCGAACGCGTTGGTCTGCGATGTCCATTACCCCTTCGAGCATTTCGCGCGTATCTTCGTCGATAAGATCGTTCTGCCCGGAGTCACGGATCAGCTCCAGAAGTTCGTCACGGTTTTTAGGTTCACCGTGGAACAGCTGGCTCAGGAGGAGGGAGAAAAATCCCTTTTTGCTGGTTGGAGTGTCGCTACTGTGTGAATTGTCGTCGCTCATGGCGTTTGTTAAGGGTTCTCATGTTGATTTAAAACTGCCGTCGCGGACCTGGGTCTGACACAACGGCACATTATGTCAGTCCGGCGCAAAAGCGCCGAACAGACTACTCTTTCTCGGCAATGTACGGATCCTCATAGCCCAGAGCAAGCATTATCTCTGTCTCGAGGGACTCCATCTCTTCCGCTTCATCATCTTCAATATGATCGTAACCCAGCAGATGCAGGCTTCCGTGCACCACCATGTGCGCCCAGTGGGCCTCGAGCGGTTTCTGCTGCTCCTTCGCTTCCTGCTCAACCACCTGCCGACAGATGATCAAATCACCCAGCAGCGGCAGTTCGATGCCCGGCGGCGCTTCAAACGGGAAAGAGAGCACGTTGGTCGGCTTATCTTTCCCGCGATAGGTCAGGTTCAGGTCGTGGCTTTCTGCTTCATCCACCAGGCGAATCGTGACTTCTGACTCTTCCTGAAACTGCGGGATGACGGCATTCAGCCACGCCTGGAACTGGCTCTCTTCCGGCAAACCGGAATTGTCTTCACAGGCCAGCTGTAAATCGAGGATCACCTGACTCATTTCTGCTCTTGCTCCTGGGCTTCGCGTTTGCGTTCCGCGGCCTGTTCTGCTTTACGTTTTTGATCTGCTGCTTCCCACGCTTCATACGCCGTGACGATGCGGGCTACCACCGGGTGGCGCACCACGTCTTCGCTGTGGAAGAAGTTAAAGCTGATTTCGTCCACTTCGGACAGGACTTCAATGGCGTGACGCAGACCCGATTTGGTACTGCGCGGCAGGTCGACCTGGGTGATATCCCCGGTGATCACCGCTTTGGAGTTAAAGCCAATACGGGTCAGGAACATCTTCATCTGTTCGATGGTGGTGTTCTGGCTCTCATCGAGGATGATGAACGCATCGTTCAGGGTACGGCCGCGCATATAGGCCAGCGGAGCCACTTCAATGACGTTACGTTCAATCAGTTTTTCGACCTTCTCAAAGCCGAGCATCTCAAACAGCGCATCGTACAGCGGGCGCAGATAAGGATCGACCTTCTGGCTCAGGTCGCCAGGCAGGAAGCCCAGCTTCTCGCCCGCTTCAACGGCCGGACGGGTGAGCAGAATACGGCGGATCTCCTGGCGCTCCAGGGCATCCACGGCAGCCGCCACCGCAAGGTAGGTTTTACCCGTACCCGCCGGGCCAACGCCGAAGGTGATGTCATGATCGAGAATATTGGCGATGTACTGCGCCTGGTTTGGCGTGCGCGGCTTAATAACGCCACGTTTGGTCTGGATATGGATCGCTTTGCCGAAGTCCGGCACGCTCTCCGCGCTCTGCTCCAGCACCCGCGTTTCTTTGATCGCCAGATGGATCTGTTCCGGCTCAATATCCTGAGTTTCACCGCGCATCGGGGCGGTATCAACGTACAGGCTACGGAGGATATCCGCAGCGGCATTGACGCAAATGGCGCGTCCGGTGAGTTTGAACTGGTTATCGCGACGATTAATCTCGATACCCAGACGTCGCTCCAGATGTTTGATGTTGTCATCAAACGGCCCGCACAGGCTCAGCAGGCGAGCGTTGTCTGCTGGCTCAAGGGTAATTTCACGTGTTTCTATATTCAAACCGTTCCTCTTAATGTCTCGGGTGTCATAAGGCAGTGGGTCTGTCTTAAGAAAGTATTCACGCCACAGAATAAAGGCGCAAGCATTGCGAAGGATATGGGGGAGAGAAGAGGGGAAAACAAGGCCTGCCGGAAATGGCAGGCCAGAGGCGTTATGGCTGATAAACGCCGACGCCCAGATCGCTTTCTTTACGGGTACGGGCAATCACCGACTCCGGTGATTCGGCGACGCGCAGACCCATTTCATCTTCGGTGCGCACCAGTTTTCCACGCAGAGAGTTGGTCAGTACCTCGAGGATCTCGATATCGACGAACTTGCCCACCAGATCCGGCGTGCCTTCGAAGTTCACCACGCGGTTGTTCTCCGTACGGCCAGAGAGCTGCATGATGCTCTTACGTGAAGTGCCTTCTACCAGCACGCGTTGCACGGTGCCGAGCATCCGACGGCTCCAGGCGTTAGCCTGCTGGTTGATGCGATCCTGAAGGATATACAGACGCTGCTTTTTCACCTCATCCGGCACGTCATCAACCATATCGGCGGCTGGCGTACCCGGGCGGGCAGAGAAGATGAAGCTGTAGCTCACGTCGAAGTTCACATCACCAATAACCTTCATGGTGCGCTCAAAATCGTCGTCCGTTTCACCCGGGAAGCCGACGATAAAGTCAGAGCTGATCTGAATATCCGGGCGCGCTTCACGCAGCTTGCGGATGATCGCTTTATATTCCAGCGCGGTGTGGGTGCGGCCCATCAGGTTCAGCACGCGGTCAGAACCACACTGGATCGGCAGGTGCAGGAAACTCACCAGCTCCGGCGTATCGCGATAGACATCGATGATGTCATCGGTGAATTCAATCGGGTGGCTGGTGGTGAAGCGAATGCGGTCGATGCCGTCGATGGCCGCCACCAGACGCAGCAGTTCGGCAAAGGAGCCGGTGCTGCCGTCATAGTTCTCGCCACGCCAGGCGTTCACGTTCTGCCCGAGTAGGTTCACTTCACGTACGCCCTGCGCTGCCAGTTGAGCAATTTCAAAGAGAATATCGTCGCAAGGGCGGCTGACTTCCTCACCGCGGGTATAAGGCACCACGCAGTAGGTACAGTATTTGTTGCAGCCTTCCATAATCGAGACGAAGGCGGTCGGACCATCCGCACGCGGTTCCGGCAGACGGTCAAATTTTTCGATTTCCGGGAAGCTGACGTCGATGATCGCCTTGCGCTGACCGGTGCCGCGCACGGCGTTGATCATCTCCGGCAGACGATGCAGGGTTTGCGGGCCAAAAATAATATCGACGTAGTGGGCGCGCTGACGGATCAGTTTGCCTTCCTGCGAGGCGACACAACCGCCGACGCCAATGATCACCTCCGGTCTTTTTTGTTTGATCAGCTTCCAGCGACCTAACTGGTGAAAGACTTTCTCCTGCGCCTTTTCACGGATCGAGCAGGTGTTCAGCAGCAACACGTCTGCCTCTTCCGCCACGTCGGTGAGTTGATACCCATGGGTGGCATCCAGCAGATCGGCCATCTTGGATGAATCGTATTCGTTCATCTGACAGCCCCAGGTTTTAATATGGAGTTTTTTTGTCATCGACTTGCTCGTGCTCAGGATTGCAGGGCGCGTATTGTAATGCTTTGGTGCGGTTGTGACCAGTATGAAGGTTCCCGGACTCAAGGCGAAAAAATCCGGTAAACTTAAGGGATTCTCAAATAAGGACAAATGACCATGACTATCCAACAAACCGGGATCGCCGTTGTCGGCGGCGGTATGGTCGGCGGGGCGCTGGCGCTGGGGCTGGCGCAACAGGGTTTCGACGTAACGGTGATCGAACAGGCGCCGCCGCCAGCCTTTGACGCTTCTCAGCAGCCGGATGTCCGCATCTCCGCCATCAGCGCCGCGTCGGTCGATCTGCTGCGCGGACTGGGGGGTCTGGGACGCCATCATGGCGATGCGCGCGCACCCTTATCGCCGCCTGGAGACCTGGGAGTGGGAAAATGCGCATGTGGTGTTTGATGCCGCAGAGCTCAAACTCCCGCTGCTGGGGTATATGGTTGAAAATACGGTTCTGCAGCAGGCGCTCTGGCAGGCGCTGGAGGCGCATCCGCAGGTTACGCTGCGCGTCCCCGCGTCGGTGAAGCATCTGCACCGCCACAACGATCAGCATCTTATTGAGCTGGATAACGGCGAGCAGCTGGCGGTGAAACTGCTGGTGGGTGCCGACGGGGCGAATTCCCGGGTGCGGGAGCTTGCCGGGATCGGCATTCACGCCTGGCAATATCAACAATCCTGCATGCTGATCACCGTCGACTGCGAGAACGATCCGGGCGACAGCACCTGGCAGCACTTTACCCCGAACGGCCCGCACGCCTTTTTACCGCTGTTCGATCGCTGGGCTTCCCTGGTGTGGTATGACACTCCGGCACGTATTCGCCAGCTGCAGGGGCTGTCGATGGAACAGCTGCAGCGCGAAATCGCCCACCATTTCCCGACACGGCTGGGTAAGGTCACGCCCGTCGCCGCGGGTGCTTTCCCGCTGACGCGCCGTCATGCCCTGCATTATGCGCAGGAGGGGCTGGCTTTGGTCGGCGATGCGGCACACACCATTCATCCGCTGGCGGGGCAGGGCGTAAACCTTGGCTATCGCGACGTCGACGCGTTGATAGAGGTCCTCAGCAACGCCCGCAACCACGGCGAAGCCTGGGCCAGCCACCAGGTGCTTAAGCGTTATCAGACCCGACGGATGGCGGACAACTTCATCATGCAGTCCGGGATGGATCTGTTTTATGCCGGGTTCAGCAACGATCTGGGGCCGCTGCGCGTTCTGCGTAACGTGGGATTGATGGCGGCACAGCGCGCAGGCGGGCTAAAACGTCAGGCGCTGAAGTACGCCTTAGGTCTTTAAAACTGTTGTAGGCCGGGTAAGGCGAAGCCGCCACCCGGCATAACTTTCAGAAACGCAGAAAAGCAAAAAGCTCGCCGAAGCGAGCTTTTTTAGTGTGGCTGGGGTGCAGGGATTCGAACCCCGGAATGCTGGTATCAGAAACCAGAGCCTTACCGCTTGGCGACACCCCAATTGCGTTAAATAAAGAATATCTAACGACTTTTTTAAATTGGCTGGGGTACGAGGATTCGAACCTCGGAATGCTGGTATCAGAAACCAGAGCCTTACCGCTTGGCGATACCCCAACAATTTTTTCTAGTTTACCGACAGAATCGATAAATTACTAATTTGGTGGCTACGACGGGATTCGAACCTGTGACCCCATCATTATGAGTGATGTGCTCTAACCAACTGAGCTACGTAGCCAGACTGCTTTCTTCGATGGCTGGGGTACCTGGATTCGAACCAGGGAATGCCGGTATCAAAAACCGGTGCCTTACCGCTTGGCGATACCCCAATAACCGCGGAGAACCGCAAAATCGAAGAAATATGGCTGGGGTACCTGGATTCGAACCAGGGAATGCCGGTATCAAAAACCGGTGCCTTACCGCTTGGCGATACCCCATCCGTGCAACGCTTTTATGGGAATGGTGCGGGAGGCGAGACTTGAACTCGCACACCTTGCGGCGCCAGAACCTAAATCTGGTGCGTCTACCAATTTCGCCACTCCCGCAAAAAAGATGGTGGCTACGACGGGATTCGAACCTGTGACCCCATCATTATGAGTGATGTGCTCTAACCAACTGAGCTACGTAGCCATCTTTTTTTCGCGTTACCTTATCGGCGTTGCGGGGCGCATTATGCGTATAGACCCTTGCAGCGTCAACACCTTTTTCAACGAAAATGTCTGGAATGTGACTGTTTGGTTAGGTTGCGAACAGCGTGGCCGAATATTCGGCAATTATTGGTTATTAATCGTTTTTGTCCAGCGAAACGCGAGGCAAAAAAAGAGGCCCCGAAGGGCCTCATGGCAACGCTTTTAGCTTACTTATACGCAGACTGGTGTACGCCTACGGCGCGACCTGACGGATCGTTCATGGTTTTGAACGCTTCATCCCACTCAATGGCTTTCGCAGAGGAGCAGGCGACGGAAGGGCCACCCGGAACACACTCTGCTGCGCTTGGCAGCGGGAACAGTTCTTCAAAGATCTCACGGTAGAGATAGGCTTCTTTTGAACCCGGCGTGTTGTACGGGAAGCGGAAGCTTGCGGTTTCCAGTTGTTGATCGGAAATCTGCTTCGCGGCCACCTCTTTCAGGGTATCGATCCAGCTGTAGCCTACGCCGTCAGAGAACTGCTCTTTCTGACGCCAGGCCACGCTTGCAGGCAGGTAAGATTCAAAACATTCGCGCAGGATATGCTTTTCCATCTTGCCGTTGCCGCACATCTTGTCCTGCGGGTTGATACGCATGGCCACGTCGAGGAATTTCTTATCCAGGAACGGCACGCGCGCTTCCACGCCCCAGGCAGACATCGCTTTGTTGGCACGGGCGCAGTCAAACATGTGCAGCGCCTGAAGTTTACGTACCGTCTCTTCGTGCAGCTCTTTGGCGTCTGGCGCCTTATGGAAGTACAGGTAACCGCCAAACACTTCGTCAGAACCTTCGCCGGAGAGCACCATCTTGATGCCCATGGCTTTAATTTTACGCGACATCAGGTACATCGGCGTGGAGGCGCGGATGGTAGTCACGTCATAGGTTTCAATGTGATAGATAACGTCGCGGATCGCATCCAGGCCTTCCTGCACCGTAAAGTGAATTTCATGGTGCACGGTGCCGAGGTGGTTCGCCACTTCCTGCGCGGCTTTCAGATCCGGAGAACCTTCCAGACCCACGGCGAAGGAGTGCAGCTGCGGCCACCAGGCTTCGGAGCGCTCCTGATCTTCCACGCGACGCGCCGCGTATTTTTTGGTGATTGCCGAGATCACGGACGAGTCCAGACCGCCGGAGAGCAGCACGCCATAAGGCACGTCTGACATCAGGTGGCTTTTTACCGCTTCTTCCAGAGCTTGCGTCAGCTCCACTTTGTCGGTGACGTTGTCTTTAACAGCGTCGTAATCGAACCAGTCGCGCTGATAGTAAGAGCGGATCTCACCATCTTTGCTCCACAGGAAGCTGCCTGCCGGGAACTCTTTAATGGTGCGGCACACCGGCACCAGGGCTTTCATCTCTGATGCCACATAGAAGTTGCCGAATTCGTCGTGACCCATGTACAGCGGGATGATCCCGATGTGGTCGCGGCCAATCAGATACGCATCTTTTTCGCTGTCGTACAGGGCGAAGGCGAACATCCCCTGCAGCTCATCGAGGAATTCCGGGCCTTTTTCCTGGTACAGCGCCAGGATCACTTCACAGTCTGAACCGGTCTGGAAGGCATAGCGATCGCCGTACTCTGCGCGCAGCGCCTGATGGTTGTAGATCTCACCGTTGACCGCCAGGGCATGGGTTTTTTTCTCGTTATATAACGGCTGGGCACCGGCGTTAACGTCAACAATCGACAAACGTTCATGAGCCAGAATTGCTTTATCGCTGGCGTATACACCGGACCAGTCCGGGCCGCGATGGCGCATCAGACGGGATAACTCCAGTGCTTTTTTACGCAGTTCGCCTGCGTCAGTTTTAATATCCAGTACGCCGAAAATTGAACACATAACCTTCTCCATTAACCCTGTTGCAGTGTGATGTTGCTTGCTTATGAAAATGCCGCAAAAGGGGAGAAGCGGCAAGCGTTTTGCCGGGTAAAAGAGAAAAAGTTCAACGGTCATTGCCGAATGTTGAAAAAAGCGTACGGCTTGAGCGACTTTATTGAGGATTATTCAATGAATGGCTGTTTTGGTTAGATGCGGCTCTGTTTTTACCGCGACAAAATGAAAAAACCACGCCCGGGGGCGTGGTTTCAGGTTACAGAACGTCAATTTCCGCGACCGAGGGATAAATCCAGCTCGGCCGGAACGGCATCGAATCAATATCATCGAGGGTCGATACCCCTGACAGCACGAGAATGGTCTCCAGCCCGGCCTGGAAGCCCGCCAGAATATCGGTGCGCAGGTTGTCGCCCACGATCACCGTATCTTCCGAGTGGGCCTGCATCTTGTTAAGGGCCGCGCGAATAATCCACGGACTGGGCTTACCCACATAAAACGGCATGCGGCCGGTCATTTTCTCGATACCGGCACAGAGCGCGCCACAGGCCGGATAAAAGCCGCGGCCGTGGGTATCGGGGTTAGTCGCGATAAAGCGGGCACCGCTGGCGACAAAGAACGCTGCCTTATGCATCATCTCCCAGTTGTAGGAGCGCGTTTCACCGACGATCACGAAATCGGGATTCACATCGGTGATGGTGAAGCCGGCTTTGTATAATTCATGGATCAGCGCACCTTCGCCCACCACATAGGCTTTTTTGCCTTCCTGACGCTTCAGAAAATCCGCGGTCGCCATCGCCGACGTGTAAAACACGCTGTCGGGCACATCGACACCGGCGGTGGCAAAGCGATTCGCCAGATCCTGCCCGGTCTGCGACGGGAAGTTGGTGAGCAGCACCAGCGGCATACCTTTTTCCATGATGCGGTTAAGAAATTCGGCTGCGCCCGGCACGGCAACGTTGTCGTGCATCAGCACGCCGTCGATATCACAAATAACATTCTTAATGGTCATGGACTTCCCGACATCAAAAAAAGAAGGCGACACTATAAAACGCTGTCAGCTTTCCAGCAAACGCTGCAACAGGATACCGTTAAGCATGGCGCGTTTTACCAGCGCGAAGGCGCCAATCGCCGAACGGTCGTTCAGGGCCGAGCGAACCACCGGCAGATTCTGACGAAACGCCTTTAGCGCCTGGGTATTGATGCACCCTTCGATGGCGGGCAGCAGCACTTTTTCGGCCTCGGTAATTTCGCCAGCGATCACCACTTTTTGCGGGTTAAACAGGTTGATGGCGATGGCGATGGTTTTGCCCAGATGCCGGCCAACCTGCTCGATCACTTCGCTGGCCAGCGCGTCGCCCTTGTTGGCGGCCTTACAGATGGCGTTGATTTTACAGTCGTCCAGCGTGACGCGACTCTGGTAACCCTGCTCCAGCAGATGACGCACGCGCTGCTCGATGGCGGCGTTGGCGGCCACCGTCTCCAGACAGCCAAAGTTGCCGCAGTGGCAGCGCTCGCCCAGCGGATCGACCTGAATGTGGCCAATCTCGCCGACGTTACCGTTCCGACCAATAAAAATGCGCCCGTTGGAGATGATCCCGGCCCCCGTCCCCCGGTGAACGCGCACCAGAATAGAGTCTTCACAGTCCTGGCTCGCACCAAAGTAGTGCTCAGCCAGCGCCAGGCTGCGGATATCGTGACCCACAAAGCAGGTGACGGCGAAGCGTTTTTCCAGGGCGTCGATCAGCCCCCAGTTTTCGACCTGAATATGCGGCATATAGCGGATCACGCCGCTTTCGGGGTCGACAAGCCCGGGCAGGATCACCGAAATGGCGATCAGCTCGCGGATTTTGCGCTGGCAGGATTCGATAAACAGCTCAATGGCGTTGAGCAGGGCGTGCTCAAGAGTCTCCTGCGTGCGTTCCGGCAGGGAGTAGTGCTCTTCAGCAACCGCTTTGCTGCTCAGATCGTACAGCGTCAGGGTGGCGTCATGGCGGCCAAGGCGCACGCCGATGGCGTGAAAATTGCGGGTTTCGGTGACAATCGAGATGGCGCGACGGCCTCCGGTGGAGGCCTGCTGGTCCACTTCTTTGATCAGCCCGCGCTCAATGAGCTGGCGGGTAATTTTCGTCACGCTGGCGGGGGCAAGCTGGCTCTGCTCTGCAATCTGGATCCGCGAGATGGGGCCATGCTGGTCGATCAGTCGATATACCGCAGCACTGTTCAGCTGCTTTACCAGATCAACGTTACCAATTTGAGCTTGTCCGCCAGGTGTCATACGTTTACTTACTCTGTGACGACCTCGTTACCATTAACGATGGTCTTGATGATTTTATAATCGTGTGTGAATGCGGTGAGGTTAGCCACCATGCCCGGGGCAATGCTGCCCAGCTGCTTGTCCACGCCAATCGCGCGGGCCGGGTAGAGAGTTGCCATACGCAACACTTCATCCAGGGCAATGCTGCAATGTTCAACCAGATTGCGCACGCCTTCGATCATGGTTAGCGCTGAACCGCTTAAGGTTCCGTTCTCATCCACACACAGTCCATTCCGGTAGTATATTGTTTTACCAGCAAAAATGAACTGTTCAATATTTGCCCCTGCTGGCGCCGTGGCGTCTGTGACCAGACACAGCTTGTCGCCTTTCAGGCGTTTGGCGTTACGCACGTTGGCATAATCGACGTGTAACCCGTCGGCAATGATGCCGCAGTAGACGTCCGGCTCATCGAAAATTGCCCCGGCCAGACCCGGCTCGCGCCCGGTGATGTACGGCATGGCGTTATAAAGATGGGTGGCGAAGGTGATACCGGCGCGGAAGCCCACTTTGGCCTCTTTCAGCGTGGCGTTAGAGTGCCCGGCAGAGACCACAATTCCCGCGCCCGCCAGCTTGCGAATCACTTCCGGGTCAACCATCTCTGGTGCCAGAGTCACTTTGGTGATCACATCCGCGTTGGCACACATAAAATCGACCAGCTCGTCATCAGGTTTACGCACAAAGCTCGGGTTATGGGTGCCTTTCTTGACGATATTCAGCCACGGCCCTTCAAGGTGCAGACCCAGCGCCTGGTGCGGGTATTTCGCCAGGTATTCACGCATTACGCGAATGCCCTGTTTCATCAGATCGTCGCTGGTGGTGATCAGCGTCGGGAGGTAGCTGGTGCAGCCCGATTTTTCGTTGGCGCGCTGCATAATCTCCAGCGTCTCAACCGTGACGGCTTCCGCTGTATCATTGAACTGCACGCCGCCACAGCCGTTAAGCTGTACGTCGATAAAACCGGGGGAGAGGATTGCCCCATTGAGCGAGCGTTGTTCTATTTCCGCCGGCAGTTCGGCCAGTGGGCAGACACGTTCAATCAGGCCATTTGCGATCACAATCGCATGGTCATCCAGAATTTCATGGCCGGTATAAATCCGACCGTGGGTTAAAGCGTACATAACGACCCCCGGTATAAAAATAGCATCCCGCCTCTGCGAACAGAGGCGGCGTTACATTACAGACCTTTGATGTTTTCTGCTTCTAATTCGTTGAAATATTTCAGCGTCTTCACTTTCAGTTCCATCGTGGACGGCTCATCGCACACCACCACCGCTTTAGGATGCAGCTGCAGGCAGCTGATGGTCCACATGTGGTTAACGTTGCCTTCAACCGCGGCCTGCAGCGCCTGCGCTTTCACGCTGCCCAGCACCAGAATCATCACTTCTTCCGCGTCCAGCAGGGTACCCACGCCAACGGTCAGGGCGTATTTTGGCACCTGGTTTACGTCGCCATCAAAGAAACGGGAGTTTGCCACACGGGTGTCATGGGTGAGGGTTTTGATACGGGTACGGGACGCCAGAGAAGAAGCCGGTTCGTTAAACGCGATATGGCCATCGTTGCCTACACCACCCATGAACAGGTGAATTTTGCCGTAAGCGCGGATTTTTTCTTCATAATGACGGCATTCAGCGTCGATATCCGGTGCATTTCCATCCAGCAGGTTAATATTTCCCGGCTGAATATCAATGTGATCAAAGAAATTACGGTGCATGAAGCTATGGTAGCTTTCCGGATGATCTTTTGGCAGACCTACGTACTCGTCCATGTTGAAGGTGACAACGTGTTCGAAACTTACCTGGCCCGCTTTATGCATCTCAACCAGTGCTTTATAGGCGGTAAGAGGTGTACCACCGGTTGGCAGACCCAGTACAAAAGGACGATCGGCAGTGGGTTTGAACGCATTGATACGGTTTACGATATGGCGGGCAGCCCATTTACCGACTTGTTCTGCAGTTGCCAGGGGGATCAGTCTCATTATTCACCTCTGAAGTTTTCATAAAAGTGGGCGGATTGCTTGTCCGGGTATGATTAAGACTAACCTGGTTCACACCGAGAGGGGGCAATCTGTCTTGATTTTTCGTATCATAAAATAAGTTTTGGCAGTTTGCCAGTGCAAGGGAGGGTGATAAACAATATTTGGTGACAAAACTCACAAAAAATACGCGTTTAATTTGCGATACGAATTAATTTTCCACACACTCAGAAAGCCAGTGAATCATCAACTGTATATATAAGTTAGTGACACAATAAAAACACAGCTGAGAATACACCGTTAACGGGGTCTCATAGGGGGGAAGCAAATTGAGTATTCTAGGTTATTTACAAAAGGTTGGCCGCGCCTTAATGGTGCCGGTCGCCACGCTGCCAGCGGCAGCAATTCTGATGGGTGTCGGTTACTGGATTGACCCGGTGGGTTGGGGTGGAGACAACGCGTTAGCGGCATTCTTCATTAAGTCTGGTTCTGCCATTATCGATAACATGTCCGTACTGTTTGCCATTGGTGTGGCTTATGGTATGTCCAAAGATAAAGACGGTGCTGCGGCACTGACCGGTTTTGTGGGCTTCCTTGTGTTGACCACGCTCTGCTCCCCGGCTGCGGTTTCCATGATCCAGAAGATCCCTGCGGACCAGGTTCCGGCAGCCTTCGGTAAGATCAGCAACCAGTTCGTGGGTATCCTGGTGGGTATCATCTCCGCTGAACTGTACAACCGCTTCAGTAGCGTTGAGTTGCCAAAAGCACTCTCCTTCTTTAGCGGTCGTCGTCTGGTGCCAATCCTGACCTCCTTCGTGATGATCGTTGTCGCTTTCATCCTGATGTACATCTGGCCGGTGATCTTCGACGGTCTGGTGAACTTCGGTGAGCACATCCAGAAACTGGGTTCCGTCGGTGCGGGCGTGTATGCGTTCTTCAACCGTCTGCTGATCCCGGTCGGTCTGCACCACGCGCTGAACTCCGTGTTCTGGTTTGACGTTGCGGGCATTAACGATATCCCTAACTTCCTCGGCGGTGCACAGTCCATCGAAGCAGGTAAAGCGGTTGTCGGTATCACCGGTCGTTACCAGGCGGGCTTCTTCCCGATTATGATGTTCGGTCTGCCGGGTGCTGCGCTGGCTATCTACCACTGCGCGCGTCCAGAGAACAAAGCGAAAGTGCTGGGTATCATGATGGCGGGCGCATTCGCGGCCTTCTTCACTGGTATCACCGAGCCGCTGGAATTCTCCTTCATGTTCGTTGCGCCCGTACTGTACGTCATCCACGCCGTGCTGACCGGTATCTCCGTGTTCATCGCTGCAAGCATGCAGTGGATTGCCGGCTTCGGCTTTAGTGCGGGTCTGGTGGATATGGTGCTCTCGTCCCGTAACCCGCTGGCGGTTCACTGGTACATGCTGATCCTGCAGGGTCTGGCGTTCTTCGTGATCTACTATGTGGTGTTCCGCTTCACCATCACCAAATTCAACCTGATGACCCCGGGTCGCGAGCTGGCGGTTGCCGGTAGCGAAGCGGATGGTCAGGACGTGAACGTGAGCGGTACCGCGACGGAAGATGTTTCCGGTCTGGCGCGTCAGTACATCGCGGCAGTCGGCGGTTCCGACAACCTGACCGGTATTGATGCCTGCATCACCCGTCTGCGTCTGAACGTGAAAGACTCTTCTCTGGTTAACGAAGCGATGGCGAAACGCCTGGGTGCGTCTGGCGTGATCCGCCTGAACAAAACCAGCGTGCAGATTATCGTCGGCTTTGTGGCTGAGAAAATTGCTAACGCAATGAAAACTACCGGTCCGGTTGCCGCTGCAGCAGCTGCACCAGCACCCGCTACTGCACCTGCTGCTGCCGTTAAGCCGCAGGCCGTTGCCAATGCCACCACCATCGCTGCGCTGGTTTCGCCAGTAACCGGTGAAGTGGTTGCCCTGGAGCAGGTGCCTGACGAAGCCTTCGCCAGCAAAGCTGTGGGTGATGGCGTGGCGGTGAAACCAACGGATAAAACCGTTGTCTCCCCGGCAGCCGGGACTATCGTCAAGATCTTCAACACCAACCACGCGTTCTGCCTGGAAACAGAGAAAGGCGCGGAGATCGTTGTCCATATGGGTATCGATACCGTTGCGCTGGGTGGACAGGGCTTCAAACGCCTGGTGGAAGAGGGTGCCGAAGTGGTTGCAGGTCAGCCGGTTCTGGAGATGGATCTCGATTACCTGAACGCCAATGCACGCTCCATGATCAGCCCGGTTGTCTGCAGCAATATCGACGACTTCAGCGGCCTGGTCATTAAGGCGCAGGGTCAGGTTGTTGCCGGTCAGACACCTCTGTATGAAATTAAAGGCAAATAAGTGCTCCTGAGTCAGCGTTAATGCCTGAGCGGCGGGGATATCCCCGCCGCTTTTTTTTACAGCAATCGCCCCGATAATTCTCTTCAGAGACCTTTTTTTGCGTAACTAAAGGTTGTCACTACGCCCGGCTTATAAGATCATATGCCGTTATATGTCGTTTACGCTTTGAGGAATCCACGATGAGTGAGGCTGAAGCCCGCCCGAGCAACTTTATCCGTCAGATCATTGATGAAGATCTGGCCACCGGTAAGCACACCACAGTTCATACCCGTTTCCCGCCGGAGCCGAACGGCTACCTGCACATTGGTCATGCGAAATCGATCTGCCTGAACTTCGGCATCGCGCAGGACTATCAGGGTCAATGCAACCTGCGTTTCGATGACACCAACCCGGTGAAAGAAGATATCGAATACGTAGAGTCCATTAAGAACGACGTGCAATGGTTGGGCTTCAACTGGTCTGGCGACATCTGCTACTCCTCTGACTATTTTGATCAGCTGTACGCCTACGCCGTTGAGCTGATCAACAAAGGCCTGGCCTACGTTGACGAGCTTTCCGCTGACGAAATTCGCGAATACCGCGGTTCGCTGACCGCACCGGGTAAAAACAGCCCGTTCCGCGATCGCAGCGTGGAAGAGAACCTGGCGCTGTTTGAAAAAATGCGTGCCGGTGGCTTCGAAGAGGGGAAAGCCTGTCTGCGTGCCAAAATCGACATGGCCTCACCGTTTATCGTGATGCGCGACCCGGTGCTGTATCGCATTAAGTTTGCCGATCACCACCAGACCGGCAGCAAGTGGTGCATCTACCCGATGTACGACTTCACCCACTGCATCAGCGATGCGCTGGAAGGCATTACGCACTCGCTCTGTACCCTGGAGTTCCAGGACAACCGTCGCCTTTATGACTGGGTGCTGGATAACATCTCCATTCCGGTGCATCCGCGTCAGTACGAGTTCTCTCGTCTGAATCTGGAATACACCGTGATGTCCAAGCGTAAGCTGAACCTGCTGGTGACCGACAAGCACGTTGAAGGCTGGGATGATCCACGTATGCCGACCATCTCCGGTCTGCGTCGTCGTGGCTATACCGCCGCCTCCATCCGTGAGTTCTGCAAACGCATCGGCGTGACCAAGCAGGACAACACCATCGAGATGGCGTCGCTGGAGTCCTGTATCCGCGAAGATCTGAACGACAATGCGCCGCGCGCCATGGCGGTTATCGATCCGGTGAAACTGGTTATCGAAAACTACCCGCAGGGCGAAAGCGAGCTGGTGACCATGCCGAATCATCCGAGCAAACCGGAGATGGGCAGCCGTGACGTGCCGTTCAGCGCCGAGATCTGGATCGACCGTGCCGACTTCCGTGAAGAAGCCAACAAGCAGTACAAGCGTCTGGTGATGGGCAAAGAAGTGCGCCTGCGTAATGCCTACGTGATCAAAGCCGAGCGCGTCGAGAAAGACGCTGAAGGCAATATCACCACCATCTTCTGCACCTACGATGCCGAGACCCTGAGCAAGGATCCGGCCGACGGTCGCAAGGTGAAGGGTGTGATCCACTGGGTGAGCGCGGCACATGCGCTGCCGGTTGAAATCCGCCTGTACGATCGTCTGTTCAGCGTGCCAAACCCGGGTGCGGCAGAGGATTTCCTGGAAGTGATTAACCAGGATTCGCTGGTGATCAAGCAGGGCTTTGCCGAGCCATCCCTTAAAGCCGCCGTTGCCGGTCACGCATATCAGTTCGAGCGCGAAGGCTACTTCTGCCTCGACAGTCGCTATGCGACCGCTGACAAACTGGTATTTAACCGTACCGTCGGTCTGCGTGATACCTGGGCGAAAGCGGGCGAGTAATCCCTTTCTCCTTTTAAAAAACGCCGCGTACTGCGGCGTTTTTTTGCCTGGCGATCGCACCCTAAACCCTTTAAATCTTCGCGTTGCGAATTAATTCTGTTTCTTAAAACGGTTAGCTTTCTCTTCTTTTTCGCAAATTAACCGCTATTGCTACCGCTTAAAGTAATTAACCTTTATTTATTAAAAATAAATCGCTCATTCTGCACATTATTTTAAATAAATATTCTTCCCTGTTTCCTTTGTTACAAACCGCAACCAAATATGTGCGCTTTGTCATAATCCTGACTTTTGATCGCTGAAAAGCATTGATAATTCGCGTCGCGAAAAATAGTCTAAGGACAGGAGATGTAAGCGGGTATTTCCGGTTGCCTCCACTTTTTATTTTTTTGTTTTTCGCCGTTTAAGGCGCTTTAAATACGTCAAAGAGGATTAATTATGCGTACGTTTAGTGGCAAACGTAGTGCGCTTGCGCTGGCTATTGCCGGTGTTACAGCAATGTCAGGCTGGATGGTTTCTCCGAAAGCCCAGGCCGAAGGTTTTATCGATGATTCAACCCTCACGGGCGGTGTCTATTACTGGCAGCGTGAACGTGACCGCAAAGATGTCGAGTCAGACAAATACAAAACTAACCTCGCTCACTCCACCTGGAACGCCAACCTTGATTTCCAGTCCGGCTATGCCGCTGACATGTTCGGTCTCGATCTGGCTGCGTTCACGGCTATCGAAATGGCGGAAAACGGCGACAGCGGCCACCCGAACGAAATTGCCTTCTCCTCCAGCAACAAAGCCTATAAAGAGGACTGGTCCGGTGATAAGAGCGGGATCAGCCTGTATAAAGCGGCGGCAAAGTTTAAATACGGTCCGGTATGGGCGCGCGGTGGCTGGCTGCAGCCAACCGGTCAAACCCTGTTAGCGCCGCACTGGAGCTTTATGCCGGGTACCTATCAGGGTGCCGAAGCCGGGGCCAACTTTGACTACGGCGATAGCGGTGCGTTGAGTTTCTCGTACATGTGGACCAACGAGTACAAAGCGCCGTGGCACCTTGAGATGGACAAGTTCTATCAGAATGACAGAAAAACTCGTGTCGACTATCTCCACTCCTTCGGCGCGAAGTACGATTTCAAAAATAACCTGATTCTGGAAGCCGCCTTTGGTCAGGCTGAAGGCTTCATCGATCAGTATTTTGCCAAAGCCAGCTACAAGCTGGATATCATCGGCGGCCCGCTCTCTACCAGCTATCAGTTCTACGGCACGCGTGATAAAGCCGACAGCGGCACCGTGAACGATATCTACGACGGTACGGCATGGCTGCAGGCGCTGACGCTGGGTTACAAGGTCGGCCAGGTCGATTTACGTCTGGAAGGGACTTACGTCAAGGCGGAAGGGCAGCAGGGCTACTTCCTGCAGCGTATGACCCCAACCTACGCCTCTTCCAACGGGCGTCTGGACGTGTGGTGGGATAACCGCTCCGACTTTAACGCCAACGGCGAAAAAGCGGTCTTCTTCGGTGCCATGTATGACCTGAGCAACTGGAACCTGGCGGGCTGGAGCGTCGGCGCGTCTTACGTCTACGCCTGGGATGCGAAACCGGCAGACTGGTTAATCAACAGCGCCGGTCAGCGTGAAGATATCGCCTCCAACAAGATCAAGGAATCTGCCTACAGCCTGGATGCGATCTACACCCTGCAGGACGGTCGCGCGAAAGGGACCATGTTCAAACTGCACTTCACGCAGTATGACAACCACTCCGATATCCCAAGCTACGGCGGCGGTTACGGCAACATCTTCCAGGATGAGCGTGACGTGAAGTTTATGGTTATCGCCCCGTTCACCATCTTCTGATGACAAGCCAGGCGGGGACGATCCCCGCCTGACTGGAGACCGCTATGCTGAAAAAAATCGTACTGGTTGCGGTGCTGGCATCAGGACTGGCCGCCTGCGCACAACCCCAGACCCAGAAAGAAGACACCCGTCTGAAAGAGGCCTACAGCGCGTGCATCAATACCGCTGAAGGGTCACCAGAAAAGATCGAAGCCTGTCAGAGCGTGCTGAACGTGCTGCGTCAGGAGAAGGCGCACGAGCAGTTTGCGACTCAGGAAACCGTCCGGGTGGCGGATTACCAGGCCTGTATTCAGGCGCGTAAGACGGGTAACAATCAGGATGTGACCAAAAACTGCGATAAGATTTGGCAGGAAATTCGTAGCAACAACAACGCGAAGTAATCTGCTGTTTGCCACACCCAGAGCCCGTAGGCCCGCGTAAGCGTAGCGCCACCGGGCTCTTTTTTTTGCCTGTAAAAGGCAAAAAAAAAGCCAACCGTCAGGTTGGCTCAGAATCAGTGCAAAGATTATTTCGTGTCGTGCGCGTGGTCATCTTCGCGGCAGTCGCCTTCGGCACAGTGGCCGTACAGGTACAGACTGTGGTTGGTCAGACGAATGCCATGACGTGCGGCAATTTCGCGCTGACGTAATTCGATGGAATCATCGCTGAATTCGATCACTTTGCCGCAGTCGAGGCAAATCAGGTGATCGTGGTGATGCTGCTGCGTCAGTTCAAACACGGATTTACCGCCTTCGAAATTATGACGCGTAACGATGCCTGCATCGTCGAACTGGTTCAGTACACGGTAAACGGTAGCCAAACCAATCTCTTCGCCCATGTCGATCAGACGCTTGTATAAGTCTTCCGCACTGACATGATGGTTATCCGGACCCTGAAGCACTTCCAGGATTTTTAACCGTGGAAGCGTGACTTTCAGTCCGGCCTTCTTTAATGCGGTATTGTTGTCAGTCATGCGGAATCTGTCCTGTTGCTAAACGATTCACTTCTAAAGAAGAAGTGACAGAAAATGCACCTGGGATAATGCGTCTCATTATAGAACTGCCATGACGTAATGAAAACTGCAAGTCTCAAGTAAAGTATGCTTATAAAAACGTGGTACCGCCAACAAAGTTGTTACAAGGTTCCCCGTTTACTCCTGGATCATTGTACAGGTATGGCAGCAAAAGTTAAAAATTTGTAGCAATTATTTTGATTGGTATTACCTATCGATGCGGCGCAACTTTAGCGTTGCGCCGCGACATCATCAGGCATTAAGGATGTCGTCGAGGTGCAGCTCTTCGCGAATCTGTTTTACCCATTTGTCGACGCGTTCAGCGGTCAGTTCCGGCTGGCGATCTTCGTCAATGGCGAGGCCCACAAAGTTATTATCATCGGCCAGACCTTTAGAGGCCTCGAAGTGGTAACCGGCAGTTGGCCAGTGGCCTACAATCACCGCGCCGCGTGGCTCTATGATATCGCGAATGGTGCCGAGGGCATCACAGAAGTACTCTGCGTAGTCTTCCTGATCGCCACAGCCGAACAGGGCAACCAGCTTGCCGTTAAAGTCGATCTCTTCCAGAGACGGGAAGAAATCGTCCCAGTCACACTGCGCTTCACCGTAATACCAGGTCGGGATGCCCAGCAGCAGAATATCGTAACCTTCGATATCTTCTTTGCTGCTTTTCGCAATGTCATGCACATCGGCAACGTCTTTACCTAACTGTTTTTGAATGTTTTTTGCGATATTTTCGGTGTTACCCGTGTCGCTGCCGAAAAAAATGCCGATGATTGCCATGAGTAAAATAACCTCTTGATACTTAATGGTATGGTGGCGCAATTTAGCCACGGATAAGGGCAATCATAGCAGAACAGAGAAGCCTGCGGAAACTGCTATCACGCAGGACTGCACTCTGTGCTACATGAAAGCAACAAGAAGGGGAGTTTTCTGACTTACGCTTTGCCGTGCCATTTCCCGAGCTGCGCAATCAGCATCTCTTCGATAAGCTCACTGCGGCTGATCTCACGGGCATTTGCCAGCTCGTTCAGCGCATCGACGGCTACAGCATTCAGTTTCAGCTCGACGCGTTTAAGCCCACGACTCTTATCGCGTTTAAGCTGATTGCGCTTATTAATGCGCAGCTGTTCATCACGCGAAAGCGGATTGGTTTTCGGTCGTCCCGGGCGACGCTCATTCGCGAACAGATCTATTGTCGTGCGGTCCGTGTGTTCTTTGGCCATGATTCTGAGACTTCGGGGGAAACAAGACACCCTGCTAATGCCCGGGCGATAAGCGCGCCATCATACATCACCGAAAACGGCACGCCAACGACTGGAGGCCCGCAGGCGACCAGTCGCTCTCTTTTTAATCAATTATTGATGTCAGCGAGGTAACGGCGGATAGCGCGCAGCACCGCGTCTGGTTTTTCGGCATGGACCCAGTGCCCGGCCCCGGCAATGACATGCGCTTTGGCCTGAGGGAATTGCGCCAGCAGCGCGTCGCGGTACGCTTCGGTGACATAGGGGGAATTGCCGCCAGTGATGAACAGGGTAGAGTGCGGCCACGCCGGTACCGGCTGCCAGCCAACGATCTGGTCATACTGATCCCAGAGAACCGGCACGTTGAAGCGCCACTCGCCGTCGACGAAGGATTTCAGCAGGAACTGCACTACACCTTCTTCGTCCAGATGTTCACGCATCAGCGCCGCGGCCTGCTGGCGGGTGCTGACGCCTGCGTCGGTGACGGCGTTAATGGCGGCGAAGATCTCATCGTGGCGTCGCACGTCATAATCCACCGGGGCGACGTCGATCGCCACCAGGCCGGCAATCCGCTCTGGCGCGAGCGCCGTCAGCGCCATCACCGCTTTGCCGCCCATTGAGTGACCGACCAGGATCGCCTTTTCAATCTTATGTTCATCCAGCGTATCCAGCAGATCCTGAGCCATATCGGCGTAGGTCATCTGCGGCGAGCGCGGCGACAGACCGTGGTTACGCATGTCCACCTGCAGCAGCGCGTGGTCGGTCACCAGATCCCGTGCCAGCACGCCAAGGTTATCCAGGCTGCCAAACAGGCCATGCACCAGGACGATGGGAGAATTATTGTGCGGCGATTGTGCAGATTGCGCTCGGGTATTCAATTTCATGGCAAAGTTCTTTTTTTACGTATGTCAGGTTAGGGTATCATGTTGACCATTCTGCCGCCCGGCTGCAAGGAAACAGTTAATTCTGACTTTTGCCGCCATTCTGGCTTGACGCTATCCGCTGTTGGGTTTTGACCTTATACTCCCAACGACTTGTATTCAGATAAGATATCGCACTGGATTAAGATGAAAACAATCGAAGTTGATGACGAGCTTTATCAGTATATCGCCAGCCAGACGCGGCACATTGGTGAGAGCGCGTCCGACATTTTACGGCGCATGCTGAAAATCGCCGCCGCCTCGCAGTCTGCCGCTCCGGCCATCAAAGAAACGCGCCAGCCCGCTGCTGTCGCGCAGGAAAAGCCGCTGTCACCGGTAAAAGACAAAGTGCGTGCGATGCGCGAATTGCTGCTCTCTGACGAATACGCTGAGCAGAAGAAAGCAGTTAACCGCTTTATGCTGGTGCTGACTACACTCTATTCACTGGATAACAACGCATTTGCCGACGCGACGGAGTCTCTCCACGGTCGTACCCGCGTCTATTTCGCGGCTGACGAGCAAACGCTGTTACAGAATGGCAATCAAACTAAGCCCAAGCACCTGCCTGGTACGCCGTACTGGGTGATCACCAATACCAACACCGGACGCAAGCGCAGCATGATCGAACACATCATGCAATCCATGCAGTTCCCGGCGGAATTGACTGATAAGGTTTGCGGCACTATCTAACCCTTGCATCAGAAGGACCAGGCAATGGCAAATCACAATCGTGCGGGTCAACCTGCACAACAGAGCGATTTGATTAACGTCGCCCAGCTTACCGCGCAGTACTACGTGCTGAAGCCGGAAGTGGGTAACGCAGAACACGCAGTGAAGTTTGGTACATCCGGGCACCGCGGCAGTGCGGTACGCCACAGCTTTAACGAGCCGCATATTCTGGCCATTGCTCAGGCCATCGCGGAAGAGCGCGCCAAAAACGGCATCACCGGTCCGTGCTACGTCGGTAAAGATACCCACGCCCTGTCAGAGCCCGCCTTTATTTCCGTGCTGGAAGTGCTGGCAGCCAACGGCGTGGACGTCGTGATTCAGGAAAACAACGGCTATACGCCGACCCCTGCGGTCTCTAACGCTATTCTGGTGCATAACCAGAAGGGCGGCGCGCAGGCGGATGGTATTGTGATCACGCCATCCCACAACCCGCCGGAAGATGGCGGCATCAAATACAACCCACCAAATGGCGGCCCGGCTGACACCAACGTCACCAAAGTGGTGGAAGATCGTGCCAACGCCCTGCTGGCCGACGGCCTGAAAGGCGTGAAGCGCATTTCGCTGGACGAGGCGATGGCCTCAGGTCATGTGAAAGAGCAGGATCTGGTGCAGCCGTTCGTCGAAGGGCTGGCGGATATCGTCGATATGGCGGCGATCCAGAAAGCCGGTCTGAAGCTGGGCGTCGACCCGCTCGGTGGTTCCGGTATCGAGTACTGGAAACGTATTGCCGAGCACTACAAGCTGGATCTGACCATCGTCAACGATCACGTCGATCAGACCTTCCGCTTTATGCACCTCGATAAAGACGGCGCGATCCGCATGGACTGCTCCTCCGAGTGCGCGATGGCCGGCCTGCTGGCGCTGCGTGACAAGTTTGACCTCGCTTTCGCCAACGACCCGGATTACGACCGTCACGGCATCGTCACCCCGGCGGGCCTGATGAACCCGAACCACTATCTGGCGGTCGCCATCAACTACCTGTTCCAGCATCGTCCGCAGTGGGGCGCAGAGGTTGCCGTGGGTAAAACCCTGGTCTCCTCCGCCATGATCGACCGCGTGGTTAACGATCTGGGCCGCAAGCTGGTGGAAGTGCCGGTGGGCTTCAAGTGGTTTGTTGACGGTCTGTTCGACGGTAGCTTCGGCTTTGGCGGCGAAGAGAGCGCGGGGGCTTCCTTCCTCCGCTTCAACGGTACGCCGTGGTCTACCGACAAAGACGGCATCATCATGTGCCTGCTGGCGGCGGAAATCACTGCCGTCACCGGTAAGAACCCGCAGGAGCACTACAACGAGCTGGCAGCCCGTTTCGGTGCCCCGAGCTACAACCGTCTGCAGGCTTCTGCTACTTCGGCACAGAAAGCGGCGCTGTCTAAGCTGTCACCAGAAATGGTCAGCGCCAGCACCCTGGCAGGCGATCCGATCACCGCCCGTCTGACGGCAGCACCGGGTAACGGCGCGTCGATTGGCGGCCTGAAGGTGATGACCGAGAACGGCTGGTTCGCAGCGCGTCCATCCGGTACCGAAGATGCGTACAAAATCTACTGTGAAAGCTTCCTCGGCGACGAGCACCGTCAGCTGATTGAGAAAGAAGCGGTGGAGATTGTGAGTGAAGTATTGAAGAACGCATAAGTGCGGTAGGTGTGCCGGGCGGCGCTGCGTTTGCCCGGCCTGGAAATTCAAACGGCAACCCTGGGGTTGCCGTTTTTTTATTAGCTCAGTTTATTTTTTAGCTCAAAGCGCGGTGACACCAGGCCGTAGAGCGTCCAGCCCATAAAGGTCACCATTGCTCCGTACAGCATCGCTTCCTGACCGGAAGAGTAGAGCGCATAGAAGCTGTAAATTGCCCCCACCAGCGCCACAATATTGGCAACCTTCGCTTTGCCCGGATCGACTTTCGCCACCTTCTGAATAATCACCAGCGCCGCCATCGACAGGATGTACGGGATGATATTGGTCACCACCGCCAGGTTAACCAGTACGTTGAACTGGCTGTTCAGCGACGGGCTGATGGTCATCAGGGACAGACCGCTCTGGAAGATAACAATCGCCAGCATTCCCTGTACCGGGGCTTCTGACCTGGTGACGCGGGAGAAGATTTTCGGGAAGTAACCCGCATCGGCCGAGGTTTTAAACACCTGGGCGATGGTGAACTGCCAGCCGAGGAGAGAGCCGCAGCACGACATCACCATCAGACCCATAATCACTTTCCCGACTTCCGGGGTGAACATCTGCGCGAAGGCCAGCCCGAACGGCGCGGTAGAGTTGGCCAGATCCATGTTTGGCACAATCCCGGCGATCACGTTGGTGGAGACGATATAGATTACCGCCGCGCCCAGGGTTCCGCCCAGCACCGCAATCGGCACGTTCTTTTCCGGGTTCTCCACCACTTCGGCGTTAGCACAGGCGGATTCCAGCCCGAGGAAAGCCCATAACGTCATGGCGATGGAGGAGCCAACGGCGGTGAAGAACGGCACATGGTGCGGGTTCCAGGAGTTGGCGTACAGCGTCGGGCTAAACCAGAACCAGCCGATGATGCACAGCCCGACCACCGGGATGATCACCCCCCCAGACGGTAATACTGCTGAGCTGCCCTGTGATACGCGCCCCGCCAAAGTTGGCGATGGTGCAGATCCACAGTACGCCGATGGTTGCCAGCCCGATTTGTACCGGGCTGAGCGTGGCACCGAACAACTCGGTACCGTAACCCACCGCCGAAATCGCAATGGCGACGTTGGCGATCAGCAGCGACACGCCGTAGGTATAGTTGGCCATAAAGTTGCCCGACTTACCGAAGGCATATTCGGCATAGCCGCCCATCCCGCCTGACTTGCGGCTGAACATCCCGCACTTGGCGAATGCCCACGCCAGCGCCATCGAACCCACCGCCGTGACCAGCCAGGAGATGATCGAGATCGTCCCCACCTCCGCGAGCTTGGTTGGCAGCATGATAATGCCGGAGCCCATCATGTTGACCATGGTGAGAATGGTGAGCTGCACCACCCCCATTTTGTTGGATTTACTCATAATTTCTCTCCTTTCAGCAGCGCAGGCTGAGCGGCAGGTTTTTTGATGACGTAGCAGCGAACCTGTTTGCGTCCGTCACACTCTTCGACGTAGACACCCTGCAGCTCCGGGGCAAAGCCCGGCAGCAGGTTGATCCCCTCTTCGAGGGCCGCGAAGTAGCGCAGCACCGAGCCGCCCCAGACTTCACCCGGGACTACGCACAGCACGCCCGGTGGGTAAGGGAGAGCGCCTTCGGCGGCGATCCGGCCTTCCGCATCGCGCAGGGAGACCAGCTCAACCTCGCCGCGCAGGTAGGCAAAGTTGGCCTCCTGCGGGTTCATCATCACCCGAGGGAAGTGCGACTTGCGGAACATCTCTTTCTGGAGCTGTTTCACGTTATGGCGGGCGTACAGTTCATGCATCTCCAGGCAGATCTGGCGCAGGGTGTAACCGGCGTAGCGTTCCGGGTACTGCTTACAGATCGACGGCAGCACCTCTTTCAGCGGGGCATCGGTCTGGAGCAGCTTCTCGAAGCGCACCAGCTGGGCGACCAGCTGCTGCAGTTTGCCCATGTCCTCTGCCGGAGTGAGCAGGAACAGGATCGAGTTGAGATCGCATTTTTCCGGGACGATGCCGTTTTCACGCAGGAAGTTAGCCAGAATGGTGGCCGGGACGCCGAAATCTTCATACTCCCCGGTGCGGGCGTTGATCCCTGGCGTGGTCAGCAGCAGTTTGCACGGATCGATAAAGTACTGGTGCTCGGCATAGCCTTCAAAGGCGTGCCAGTTCTCGCCCGGAACGAAGTGGAAGAAACGCAGATTAGTGGCAATGTCGGCGGTGCTGGCGCTCTCCCACGGGCGGCCATCTACCGTTTCCGGCACAAACGGGCGAATAAACTGGCAGTTTTGCAGGATCAGCTTGCGCGCTTCGATGCCGTTTACCACGCAGTCCATCCACATGTTGCGGCCGCTTTGTCCCTCATGCATCCGGGCGTTGATATCCAGGGCGGCGAACAGCGGATAGAACGGGCTGGTGGAGGCGTGCATCATAAAGGCGTTGTTCAGGCGTTTATGCGGGACATAGCGCTGCTGGCCCTTAATGTGTCGGTCTTTCTTGTGGATCTGCGAGGTCTGGGAGAAACCCGCCTGCTGTTTATGCACCGACTGGGTGACCAGGATCCCCGGATCGTTCTCGTTCAGCTCCAGCAGCAGCGGGGAGCAGTCCGCCATCATCGGGATAAACTGCTCGTAGCCCACCCAGGCAGAGTCAAACAGGATGTAATCGCACAGATGGCCGATCTTATCCACCACCTGACGGGCGTTATAGATGGTGCCATCGTAGGTGCCGAGCTGGATCACCGCCAGGCGGAACGGACGCGAGTCACGGGCGCGGTCAGGTGCCACCTCTGAGACCAGCTCGCGCAGATAGCCCTCTTCAAAGCAGTGGGCATCGATACCGCCGATAAAGCCGTACGGGTTACGCGCGGTTTCCAGATAGACCGGCGTTGCCCCCGCCTGCAACAGCGCACCGTGGTGGTTGGATTTGTGGTTATTACGATCGAACAGCACCAGATCGCCCGGGGTGAGCAGGGCGTTAAGCACCACCTTGTTAGAGGAGGAGGTGCCGTTCAGCACGAAGTAGGTTTTATCCGCATTAAAGACTTTCGCCGCATGCTGCTGGGCGATGCACGGCGCGCCTTCGTGGATCAGCAGATCGCCCATCGCCACATCGGCATTGCACAGGTCGGAGCGGAACAGCGTCTCGCCAAAGAAATCGACAAACTGGTTACCCGCAGGATGACGGCGGAAGAACTGCCCGCCCTGATGCCCCGGGCAGTCAAAGGCGCTGTTGCCTTGCGCGACGTAATCAACCAGCGCGCGGAAGAACGGCGGGCGCAGCTGCGTTTCGTACTTCTGTGCGGCCGCTTCCAGCTGGCGTCCGTAGAAATCATTGCAGTTATCGGCGCATTCAAAAACGCCCTGAATCCGCGATAAATACTCTGCCGGAACAATCTCTTCTTTATGGGTGGAAATAAAAACGGGAATATTGAATCCCGTCGCATCTATTTTTTCGATGGTGCCATTTTCAATATCGCTGACCGCCAGTACCACTGCGGCGACATCGATATAATCCGAGTCGTTCACGTCCACCGTTTCGCGGCTGGTGGTAAAGCAGTGTGGACAGGTACGGCTGGTGGCAATTTTTAAGGTTTTCATCTTTCGCTCTTTATTTTAGATAATAGAGGTCCTTCGATTTCTGATAAAAAAGAAATCGCTGGTTGCCGGAAAAAAAGCAAAGTCGGGCCGCTGATAAAAAATCAGTACATTGCTTTTTGCACAATAAAATTCAGTCCGTCCGGTTACGGATGTGTCTGAATCAAGGGAGGTGAGCGCACGAGTTCACAGCCAACTGACTGTAAAAGCGATCTTTTCAGGGAAGCCTGTAAGCGAATGCGCCAGAAGTCGAAGGACTACCGGGCGTTGAAGAGATGAAAGTCAAAGCAGTTGCGATGGGCAAACTTCATGATATGAGTCACCCGTCTTATATGAGGCATGAAACGATTGTTGTTTTCCATTTTTATTTTCCCTTTCAGTAATTGAAAGCGTGGTCATTTTATCCGGAAAGGGGCGGTAAACCGTGAAGATGATCAACATTAGCCGATCATTTAAAAAATAAATCCCCACATTTAGCTTTGAGCGCAGATCAAAATGCTGTTTTGTAGGTGTTATGTTAATACACTGTATTTTTAGTGTGTTAAATGGCGGGAAATAAAGAAATAAACAGACGATTAGCTGTTTTATAAATATAAATTCGCGGCGTATTGTTTTTAAGTGAAATTAAAATGAATGCTTATTCAAAGCACAAACCGATAACCGATACCGGTTTCAGTTAATAAATGGCGAGGGCGCGCGGGGTCCACCTCGAGTTTCTGGCGAAGGTGACCCATATATATGCGCAGGTAGTGACTATGCTCCACTGCATTCGGTCCCCAGACCTGACTTAACAGCTGGCGCTGGGTGAGCACTTTGCCGTGATTGTTGAGCAGCACCGCCAGCAGGCGGAATTCGATAGGCGTCAGATGGATTTCCGCTTCACCCCGCTGAATGCGCCGTGAGGCCAGATCGACGCGAATATCGGAAAAGCTATACACCGGGTCGACGGGGGCGGTGGTCGCGTGGCGGCGCAGGGCGACGCGAAGACGCGCCTGCAGTTCGCCAATGCCAAACGGCTTGCTGAGATAGTCGTCGGCTCCGGCATCGAGCGCGGCGATTTTGTCGGTCTCTTCCAGACGCGCCGAGAGCACAATGATTGGCATCTGGCTCCACTGGCGCACTTCGCGGATAAAGTCGAGGCCGTCCCCGTCCGGCAGACCCAGATCGAGGATCACCAGATCCGGTTTACGGGTCGCGGCTTCAATCAGGCCCCGCTGCAGCGTCCCGGCATCGTGTACGCGCAGGCCTTCCCCTTCCAGCGCGGCGCGCAGAAAACGGCTGATGGCGAGTTCATCTTCAACAATCAGGACGTTAATCACAAATCCTCTGGAAATTCATTCAGTTCAGGGGGCGTATCGCGCGGCAGTGTAACACAAAATCCGGCCCCGCCTTCGGGGCGGTTATGGGCCGTGATGGTGCCACCGTGCACCTCCACAATTGCCTGGCAGATGGCCAGCCCCAGCCCCACGCCGGGAATGGCCGACTCCTTATTACCGCGGGCGAACTTATCAAAGATAGCCCGTTCCTGACCCACCGGAATACCGGGGCCGGTATCCCACACCTCCAGCTGCAGTTGGTCAGGGGTGACGCTGGCGTGAATCCCGATTTGCGCTCTGCTACCGGCGTATTTGCCGGCGTTCTCCAGCAGGTTAATCAGCACCCGCTCGAACAGCGGGCCGTCCACGTGGATCAACGCCAGAGGATCTGACATATCCAGCGCGATATGCCGACCACCGAGCCCCGGCTCCAGCGTTTTCAGGGCGCTGCCGATCACCTCTTCCAGGGTCAGCCACTCTTTTTTCAGGTTAAAGCCACCGGACTGGATCCGCGCCATATCCAGCAGGTTGTTCACCAGCCGGGTAGTATTCAGCACGTGCTGGCGGATCTCGCTGGCCTGGGGGGGCGTGGCGCGAGCCCTCTGCTGCCAGGTCGAGGGTCAGGATCTCCGACTGGCCGAACAGCACCGTCAGCGGCGTGCGCAGATCGTGAGAGAGGGCCGCCAGCAGGGAGTTACGAATACTCTCCCGCTCGCTGGCTAGCCGCGCCTGCTCTTCGCTGGCGGTCAACGCCAGCCGCTCGAGAGCGCTGGCGACCAGCAGGGTGAAGGTCTCCAGCAGGCGCTGCTGCTCGGGGATCATCAGCTGACGCAGGTTGGACGGCTCGACGATGGCCACTCCCTGGTGCTGCAGCGGCAGGATGAGATACGGCACCCCGGGCAGGGTGTCGGTTCCTGCCCCGGCGGGCTGGCCCTTGTCAAAGCTCCAGCGAGCAATGGCCTCATCCCAGGGCGTCATGCCCGAGGCCGGGGAGAGCGGGCGCAGCACACCTTCGCGATCCGGCACGAGGATCAGGCTGCGGGCGTGAAAGGTGGAGTGGATAAACTGCTGGCTGGTGTGGGCAATATCCTGCGGCGTGCGGCCCACCGCCAGTGCTTTAGACATCTCGTACAGATGGCGGGTGCGCTGCTCGCGGTAGCGGGCGATCCGCGCCTGATAGCGCACCCCCGCCGTCAGGTTGCCGATTAATAATCCCACCGCCAGCATCACGGCGAAGGTGAGCACGTACTGCACGTCCGACACCGCCAGGGTGCCGCGTGGGGCGATGAAAAAGAGATCGAAGCTGACCACGTTGATCACCGTCGCCAGCACCGAAGGCCAGCGCCCGTAAAACAGCGCCACCACCACCACCCCAAGCAGGTAGATCATCACCAGGTTGGCGGCGTCAAAATCGGGTAGCCACTGACTGGCGATAAAGGTGATCAGGGCGCAGAGCAGCACCGCCACCAGACAGCCGCGCAGCTGGATCCGCCATTTGTCGCTGAAGGTCCGGTTATCGGGGGGTTCTGGCGGGCAGGGCCGCGGGTTTGTCGTCGAGGGCGACGATCAGCAGGTCGAGGTCGGGGGCGCGCTGTGCCAGCTTGTCGGCAAAGGTGTCCCTGTTAAACCACCGGCGATGGGACCGTCTGCCGATGACAATCTTGCCGAGGTTATGCTCCCGGGCGTAGCGCAGGATGGCTTTGTCTTCCGCCTGTTCCGCCAGGGTAGCGGTTTCGGCCCCCAGCTCCTGAGCCAGACGCAGGGCGCTGAGAATGGCGCGGCGCTGGTTCTCCGGCAGGCGGTGCAGCTGTGGGGTTTCAACGTAGACGGCGTGCCAGACGCTGCCGAACTTCGCCGCCAGACGCGCGGCGGTGCGCACCAGCTTCTCATTGCCGCTGCCGTGGCCGATACAGAGCAGGATCGCATCGCGGGTATGCCACACCTTCTCCTCGCCCTGATGGTCGCGCCAGGCCCGCATCTGATCGTCCACCCGGTCGGCGGTGCGGCGCAGGGCCAGCTCGCGCAGGGCGATCAAATTGCCTTTACGGAAGAAGTGCTCGATTGCCCGTTCGGCCTGTCCGGCAATGTAAACCTTACCTTCATGCAGGCGCTGGCGCAGATCGTCCGGGGGCAGATCCACCAGCACCACTTCATCCGCAGCGTCGAAGAACGGATCCGGGACGGTCTCCCGGACCTGAATGCCGGTGACGCCGCTAACCACGTCGTTAAGGCTCTCCAGATGCTGGACGTTGACGGTGGTAAAGACATCGATGCCCGCCTCAAGTAGCTCCTCAACGTCCTGCCAGCGTTTCGGGTGGCGTGAACCGGGGGCGTTACTGTGCGCCAGCTCGTCCATCAGGATCAGCGCCGGGCGGCGGGCGAGGGCGGCATCGAGATCGAACTCCGTTACCAGACGTCCGCGATGATGAATGCGCCGGGGCGGCTGAGTTGCCAGGCCAGCCAGCATGGCGGCGGTCTCCTGGCGACCGTGGGTCTCCGCCACGCCGATCAAAATATCGAGCCCCTGGGCGCGCAGACGCTGCGCTTCACTGAGCATGGCGAAGGTCTTGCCGACCCCCGCACAGGCGCCGAAGAAGATTTTCAGCTTGCCGCGATGGGGTGCGGCAGCCTGCTCCAGCAGTTTGTCCGGGTCCGGGCGCTGAGGCTCGTCGATCATTTAGTTTTTCCTTAGTGCGTCCAGCGCCAGATTTAATTCAACAATATTGACCACCGCGCCGCCCATCGCGCTGAACAGCGGTTTTTGCGTATGCTCAGCCACCAGTTGGCTGAGCTGCGCGGAGGTGAGCTGACGTGCCTGGGCCACGCGCGGGATCTGCCAGGCGACGGCCTGCGGCGTCAGGCTGTAGTCCAGCCCGCTGGCCGAAGCGGTCACCAGCTCAACCGGCACCGCCTGGCTGGCCTGTGGATTGGCGACGCGTAGTGCCGCTACGCGGGCGCGAATGGCGTTATCCAGCTCAGGGTTGCTGCCCGCCAGGTTGCTGCCGCCCGAGGCCAGCGGATTATACGGGCTTTCCGCCGTGGCGGAAGGACGGCCGTGAAAGTAACCCGCCCCGGTAAAGTCTTGCCCAATCAGGCGTGAACCGCGGATCTCCCCCTGCTGGCGGATAAGCGAACCGTTAGCCTGGTCGGCAAACCACCACTGGCCCAGCGCGGTAGTCACCAGCGGGTAGACGCCGCCGGTGATCAGGGCCAGCAGAATAAACAACAGTATAGCGGGACGTAACATAGCCATTTGATTTTCCTCTTAAACCAGCCCGAACAGGGTGAGCACCAGGTCGATAGCCTTAATGCCGATAAAGGGCACCACCAGCCCACCCAGACCGTAAACCCACAGATTGCGGCGCAGCATGGCGGCGGCGGTGAGCGGCTTGTAGCTCACCCCCTTCAGCGCCAGCGGGATCAGAAAGACAATGATCAGCGCGTTAAAGATCACCGCGCTCAGGATGGCCGAGGCGGGGGAGTGCAGGTGCATCACGTTCAGGGCGTTCAGCTGCGGATAGGTCGCTGCAAACGCCGCCGGAATAATGGCGAAATATTTCGCCACGTCGTTGGCGATGCTGAAGGTGGTCAGCGAGCCCCGGGTCATCAGCATCTGTTTGCCGATATGCACCACCTCAATCAGCTTGGTCGGGTTGGAGTCGAGGTCGACCATATTCCCGGCCTCTTTTGCCGCCTGGGTGCCGGAGTTCATCGCCACCGCCACATCCGCCTGGGCGAGGGCCGGGGCGTCGTTGGTGCCGTCTCCGGTCATCGCCACCAGCCGTCCTTCAGCCTGGTACTGGCGGATCAGCGCCAGTTTGGCTTCCGGCGTCGCCTCGGAGAGGAAATCATCCACCCCTGCTTCGGCGGCAATGGCGGCGGCGGTCAGACGGTTATCCCCGGTGATCATCACCGTTTTGATGCCCATTTTGCGCAGCTGGGCAAAACGCTCCTTGATGCCGCCTTTAACGATATCCTTCAGGGCGATCACCCCCAGCACGGTAGCGCCTTCGGCCACCACCAGCGGGGTGGCCCCCCTGACGGGCGACGTTCTCCACCAGGGTATCAACCTGCGGCGGGAAGTGGCCGTTGTTGGCGGCGATATGCCGGCGAATGGCATCCACCGAGCCTTTGCGGATCAGCCGGTCCTGAATGTTAATCCCGCTCATCCGCGTCTGCGCCGTAAAGGGCACAAAGGTGGCATGCAGGTTCTGGACGTCGCGCTGGCGCAGGTTAAAGCGCTGCTTGGCGAGGATCACGATGCTGCGGCCTTCCGGGGTTTCATCCGCCAGCGAGGCCAGTTGAGCCGCGTCGGCCAGGGTTTTTTCATCCACGCCCGGGGCGGGCAGGAACTCAGAGGCCTGACGGTTACCGAGGGTGATGGTGCCGGTTTTATCCAGCAGCAGCACGTCGACGTCGCCCGCCGCTTCCACCGCCCGGCCGCTGGTGGCGATAACGTTGGCCGCCAGCATCCGGCTCATGCCCGCCACGCCGATGGCCGACAGCAGGCCGCCGATGGTGGTCGGGATCAGGCAGACCAGCAGCGCAACCAGCACGGTCACGCTCACCGCCGTGCCGCCATACGATGAGAAAGGCCACAGGGTGGCGGTCGCCAGCAGGAAGACGATGGTCAGCGCCACCAGCAGAATGGTCAGGGCGATCTCGTTCGGGGTTTTCCGCCGCTGAGCGCCTTCTACCATGGCGATCATCCGGTCGAGGAAGGTCTCGCCAGGGTTAACGCTGCACTGGATCACCAGCCAGTCGGAGAGAATGCGCGTCCCGCCGGTGACTGAGGCAAAATCGCCGCCGGACTCACGGATCACCGGTGCGGATTCGCCGGTGATCGCGCTCTCATCCACCGAGGCGCCCCCTTCAATGACCTCCCCGTCGCAGGGAATAATGTCCCCGGCCTCCACCAGCACGATATCGCCTTTGCGCAGCGTGTCTGCCGGAACCCTGTCGGTATCGGCACCGTATTTCGCTTCGCGCAGCTTTCGGGCGAACGCCGTTTTCTGCACCCCTTTGAGGCTGTTGGCCTGCGCTTTGCTGCGACCTTCCGCCAGCGCCTCAGCGACGTTGGCAAACAGCACGGTGAACCACAGCCACAGGCTGATCGCCGCGGTAAAGCTGGCGCTTCCTGCCAGCCATCCGCCCGCCATGGCAAGGGCCAGCAGGGTGGTCAGCAGGCTGCCCAGCCAGACGATAAACATCACCGGGTTGCGCCACTGCACGCGCGGGTCGACTTTTTTAACCGCATCCATCAGCGCCTGACGAACCAGCGAGGGTTCGAGCAGGGCCAGTTGCTTACGACTCATGACCAATACTCCGCAAAATCAGCGTAAAGAGAGATGTTCCGCGACCGGGCCTAAGGCGAGGGCGGGGATAAAGGTGAGGGCGCCTACCAGCAGGACGGTACCGATCAGCAGGCCGACGAACAGCGCGCCGTGGGTTGGTAACGTGCCGCCAGAGGCGGGCTGGCGGGTCTTATTCACCAGCGATCCGGCGATGGCCATCACCGGCACTATCACCCCGAAGCGTCCGATCAACATGCAGAACGCCAGCAGGCAGTTCCAGAACGGCGAGTTGGCGCTCAGGCCCGCAAAGGCGCTGCCGTTGTTGTTGGCCGCCGATGAGACCGCGTACAGCACCTCGCTGAACCCGTGGATCCCGGGGTTGAAGATGCCGCTGCGCCCGGCCTCGGTCATCAGTGCCAGCGCGGTGCCGAGCAGCACCAGCGCCGGGGTGACGAGGATCGCCAGCGCAGTCAGCTTCATCTCGCGCACGTCGATTTTCTTGCCCAGATATTCCGGGGTGCGGCCAATCATCAGCCCGGCGATAAACACCGCCAGCAGCACAAACAGCAGCATGCCGTACAGGCCGGAACCGACGCCGCCAAACACCACTTCACCGATCTGCATCAGCCACAGGGGGGATCATCCCGCCCAGCGCGGTGAAGGAGTCATGCATGGCGTTGACTGCCCCACACGAGGCGGCGGTGGTGACCACGGCGTACAGGCTGCTGGCGAGAATGCCAAAGCGGCTCTCTTTGCCCTCCATATTGCTGTTGCTGTCTGCCCCCAGCAGCATAAAGTGGCTGTTGCCCTGCCACTCCGCCCACATCACCAGCGCGGCGCAGATCGCAAAGATGATTGACATGGTCCAGAGGATCGCATGCCCCTGGCGGCGATCGCTCACCGCATCGCCAAAGGCAAAGCACAGCGCGGTGGGGATCAGGAAGATCGCCAGCATCTGCACGGCGTTAGTCAGTGCCGTCGGGTTCTCAAACGGATGGGCAGAGTTCGCATTAAAGAAGCCGCCCCCGTTGGTGCCGAGCATTTTGATCGCCTCCTGAGAGGCCACCGGCCCCATCGGTAGCAGCTGTTTGGCCCCCTCCAGCGAGGTGAAGGGCTGATACGGCAGCAGGTTTTGCAGCACGCCCTGCTGAATAAATAGCAGCGCGATGAGCAGCGACAGGGGCAGTAACACCCACAGGGTGATGCGGGTCAGATCGACCCAGGCGTTGCCCAGCGTGGCGATATTCTGGCGGGCGAAGGCGCGGGTGAGGGCGAAGATCACCGCAATGCCGCTGGCCGCCGAGAGGAAGTTTTGCACCGTCAGCCCGGCCATCTGGCTGAAATAGCTCAGGGTGGTCTCCCCGGCATAGGACTGCCAGTTGGTATTGCTGACGAAGCTGACGGCGGTGTTCAGCGCCAGATGCCAGGAGAGCCCAGGCAGCTGCTGTGGATTGAGCGGCAGATAACCCTGCAGCATTAACATGGCGAACAGCGCGACCAGACCCACCCCGTTCAGCAGCAGGATCGCGCCCAGATAGTGACGCCAGCCCATTTCTATGGTGCCGATCCCGAGCATTCGCAGCAGTCCTGCGTCAAGGGCTTGCACCCCGGGTAGCGGCAGGCCGTTAATCATCCGCGCCAGCCACATCCCCAGCGGCCGGGCGAGCACCAACAGCACCAGCAGAAAGCCGGCAATAAGCAGAAATCCTTGTGCGGCCATCAGAATGCCTCCGCGTTCAACAGGGCATAAATCAGATACCCCAGCAGCAGGAACACCAGCACGATGCCCGCAATTACACCTGCACTCACAATTCACCTCCGGGTGACATTAGTAATGATGCAAAGCGTAAAATTTCGGTCGCAAAGATTTCGCAAAAATCAGAGGGGGGAGGTGTAAAAAAAGTATAAAGAGGGATAAGACCCTAATTTAACTAATGGTTAGTATAAATTTAACTTTCCTGTAACTAAATTACGGCGTGGAGTGTAAATATTCACTAAATGGATGAGAAAAAGTGGTCGGATGAGTAGTAAAATTACAGCCAAAGCGTTACTATTTTCTTCAGATAACCAGTTTTACTTTTCCGGAGAGGGTTTCCGGCCAGAGAAAGGGGAGAAAATGATGGAATTTTACAAAGCATATCCGGCACATATCGTTTTTATTCGCCGCACTTTCGCTGTTCTGGCGGGGGTTCTGGCGTTACCAGTGATGCTTTTCTGGAAAGAACGTGCTCGTTTTTATAGCTATCTGCATCGCGTCTGGGCTAAAACCAGCGATAAACCGGTGTGGATGGATCAGGCCGAAAAAGCCACTTGTGATTTTTATTAAATTTTAGAAAGACTACACACAGCACCTGCAGCAATAAAAAAACCGCCACAGCAATGTGGCGGTTTTTTTATCCCTCGGGATTCGCGGTCCGTTGGGAGGGGCTACCAGGCTCTTCCAGAGAACGCCATCTTATCCCTAACCGCCCTCAGGAGAAATGTGCGCAATCTAAATGAATTCTGAAAGGCCTGTGGCGGTCTGCATATGACCCATGATGTTGACTATGATGTGTCGTCCCTTTCCGCCATCTCGCACATGGGCACCGGTCCCGGGAAAGGTGTATTCACAACCGTAAATCAGGTTCTTCCAGAACTTGTGTCTGCCGGATTATCACCGGTGGTGAACGGTGGAGCGGTGAGTTTGCAGGGACCGCATAATGAAACGCTATCTGTGTATCGCGTTCATTGTCGCCAGCGTATTCGTGGTAAGAAGTGACGATCCAGACGTCTTCGTTGCCCTTACCCCGTTCGCGCAGGACAAGTAGCGTTAAGGCCGCCATCAGGGCGGCCTTTTTTATTCCATTATGGCTACACTTGTTAAAGCGAAGTATCCTCGATGACCTGGAGATGTTACAGACGATAATTCTGGAGTGTTATGGCCACCCATCTGGTCTGGTTTCGCGCCGATCTGCGCATCCACGACAACCTGGCGCTTGCCGCCGCCTGTCGCGACAAAAACGCCCGCGTGTTGGCGCTTTTCATCGCCACGCCGCAACAGTGGCAACAGCACGCGATGGCACCGCGTCAGGCCGCATTTCTTCACGCCCATCTCAACGGTCTACAGCAGCAGCTGGCTGATAAAGGCATTCCGCTGCTGTATGCCCAGGTCGCTGATTTTGCGGCGCAGGCTGAGAAAGTGATTCAGCTCTGTGCCGAGCATGAGGTCACCCATCTTTTTTTACAACTATCAATACGAACTGAACGAGCAGCAGCGCGATCGTCAGCTGGAGCGCGCGCTGGAGGAGGTGACCTGCCAGGGGTTTGATGACAGCGTTATTCTCCCTCCCGGCAGCGTGATGACCGGCAATCACGAGATGTACAAAGTGTTTACGCCGTTTAAAAACGCCTGGCTGCGGCGGCTGAAAGAGGGGCTGCCCGACTGTGCGGCGGCGCCTGCCGCGCGCGAGGGCGAGAAGGTCGCGCCGGTGGCGCTGGATTTCGACTATCCGCAGCAGGCGTTCGATGCCGCCCTGTTTCCGGCGAGCGAGAAAGAGGCGATTGCCCGGCTGCGCCAGTTCTGTCAGCACGATGCAGGAAACTACGAGACGCAGCGTGATTTTCCGGCCATCGAAGGCACCAGCCGTCTCTCCGCCTGTCTGGCGTTGGGGGTGCTATCACCCCGTCAGTGCCTGCACAGATTGCTGGCCGAGCAGCCCCAGGCGCTGGAGGGTGGTCCGGGCGCGGTATGGCTCAACGAGCTGATCTGGCGAGAGTTTTATCGTCATCTGATGACGTATCACCCTGATTTATGTAAATATCGACCATTCATCCGTTGGACTGATAACGTGAAATGGCAGTCTGACGATGTTCAGCAGAAGGCCTGGCAATATGGACAGACCGGCTACCCGATCGTCGATGCCGCCATGCGCCAGCTGAATGAAACCGGCTGGATGCACAACCGCCTGCGGATGATTACCGCCAGCTTCCTGGTGAAAGACCTGCTGATCGACTGGCGAGCCGGTGAACGTTACTTTATGTCGCAGCTGATCGATGGCGACCTGGCGGCCAACAACGGCGGCTGGCAGTGGGCGGCGTCGACCGGAACCGACGCCGCGCCCTATTTTCGTATTTTTAACCCGACAACCCAGGGGCAGAAGTTCGATACCGACGGCGTGTTTATCCGCCGCTGGCTGCCGGAGCTGGCCACCGTGCCGGACCAGGCCCTCCATGACCCCTGGACCTGGGCGGACAAGCAGGGGGTAACCCTCGAATATCCGCGCCCGGTTGTCGATCACAAACAGGCACGCGTCGCCACGCTGGCAGCGTATGAAGCCGCTCGTAAAGCGTAAGGGAGCAACAATGAAAAACAGTGAACTGGAAAGACTGATTAATGACAAGCTGAACAGCAGCAGCTTCAACGACTATGCGCCGAACGGCCTGCAGGTGGAAGGGCGTGAGCAGGTGCAGAAGATTGTCACCGGCGTGACCGCAAGCCAGGCGCTGATCGATGAAGCGGTGCGCCAGCAAGCCGATGCGGTGATTGTTCACCACGGCTATTTCTGGAAAGGCGAATCCCCGGTGATCCGCGGTATGAAGCGCAACCGCCTGAAAACGCTGCTGGAAAACGACATCAACCTCTACGGCTGGCATCTGCCGCTGGACGCCCATCCGGAGCTGGGGAATAACGCCCAGCTGGCGGCACTGCTCGGCATCAACATCATGGGTGAAATCGAGCCGCTGGTGCCCTGGGGCGAGCTCTCCATGCCGGTGCCGGGTCTCGAGCTGGCATCGTGGATTGAAGCCCGTCTGGGACGTCGCCCGCTGTGGAGCGGCGATACCGGGCCGGACAGAGTACAGCGCGTCGCCTGGTGTACCGGCGGCGGGCAGGGCTTTATCGACAGCGCGGCGCGCTTTGGCGTCGATGCTTTTATTACCGGCGAAGTGTCAGAGCAGACCATTCACTCTGCCCGGGAACAGGGGCTGCATTTCTATGCGGCAGGACACCATGCCACGGAACGCGGCGGCATTCGCGCCCTCAGCGAATGGCTGACGGAAACCACTGACCTGGATGTCACCTTTGTGGATATCCCTAATCCAGCCTGATGAGAGGTGTATAAGTGCAGAGAGCTCGTTGTTATCTGTTAGGTGAAACCGCCGTGGTGCTGGAACTGGAGCCGCCGGTCACCCTGGCGACGCAAAAACGGATCTGGCGCTTAACCCAGCGACTGGGTGAAATCCCTGAGGTGGTGGAAGCCATACCCGGGATGAATAATATCACCGTGGTGTTGCGTAATCCCCACTCGCTGGCGCTGGATGCCATTGAGCGTCTGCAGCGCTGGTGGGAGGAGAGCGAGGCGCTGGATCCTGAGTCACGCTATATCGAAATTCCGGTGGTGTATGGCACCGCCGCGGGTCCGGATCTGGGCGAGGTGGCCCGGCACGCCGGGCTGAGCGAGAAACAGGTCGTGGAGCTGCACTCGTCCATTGATTATGTGGTCTGGTTCTTAGGTTTTCAGCCGGGCTTCCCGTATCTGGGCGGACTGCCCGAGCAGCTGGCAACGCCGCGCCGGGATGAACCCCGGCTGCAGGTGCCGGCGGGTTCGGTGGGGATTGGCGGGGCGCAAACCGGCATTTACCCGTTAGCCACCCCGGGCGGCTGGCAGCTGATCGGGCACACCCCGTTGCCGCTGTTCGATCCACATCGTGACGAGCCGGTGCTGCTGCGACCGGGCGATACCGTGCGGTTTATCCCGCAGAAGGAGGGGGTATGCTAAAAATACTTCGCGCAGGACTCTATACCTCGGTGCAGGACGGCGGGCGCATCGGTTTTCGCCAGTCGGGGATCAGCTACTGCGGCGCGCTGGATAAACCGGCCCTGCAGATTGGCAATATCCTGGTGGGCAACGACCCGGACGATGCCGCCCTGGAGATCACTCTCGGGCAGTGTACTTTCGAATTTGAACAGGACGGCTGGTTTGCCCTGACCGGCGCGGGCTGCGACGCCCGGCTCGACGGCGCGGCGGTCTGGACCGGCTGGCGTCTGCCGGTGAAGGCCGGACAACAGCTCACCCTGAATCGTCCCCGCCGCGGCATGCGCAGCTATCTGGCCATTGCGGGCGGCATCGACGTGCCGTCGGTGATGAACTCTCTCAGCACCGATCTGAAGGTGGGCCTCGGCGGCCACGAAGGGCGCCTGCTGAAAGATGGCGATCGCCTGGCCGTCCGGCCTGGCGGGCGCAAGTTCCTTGAAGCGCAGGGCGTAAAGCAGCTGCTGTGGGATAACCGCGTGCGCGCCCTGCCGGGGCCGGAGTATCACGAGTTTGATAAAGCCTCGCAGGATGCGCTCTGGCGTCTGCCGTGGCAGCTCAGCCCGCAAAGTAACCGTATGGGCTATCGCCTGCAGGGGCAGAAGCTGGTGCGCACTACCGAGCGTGAAATGCTGTCGCACGGCCTGCTGCCGGGCGTAATTCAGGTGCCACACAACGGACAGCCGATCGTTCTGATGAACGATGCGCAGACCACCGGGGGCTATCCGCGGATCGCCTGCATCATCGAGGCCGATATGTACCACCTGGCGCAGGCCCCGCTCGGACAGCCGATCCACTTTGTCCCCTGTACGCTGGAAGAGGCGCTCGACGCGCGACGCATACAGAAACAATACATCGAACAGCTGGCGTGGAGGTTGCATGATCGCGGTTGATTTAAATGCCGATTTAGGGGAAGGCTGCGGCAGCGATGCCGCGCTGTTACAGCTGGTGACGTCAGCCAACATCGCCTGCGGTTTTCACGCTGGCGATGCCCAGACCATGCTGGCCTGCGTACGCGAGGCGCTGAAAAACGGGGTCGCCATCGGGGCGCACCCCAGCTTCCCGGATCGGGAAAACTTTGGCCGCACGGCCATGACCCTGCCGCCGGAGACGGTCTACGCGCAAATGCTGTACCAGATTGGTGCCCTGGCGGCGATCGTCCGCGCCGAAGGGGGGCAGCTGCATCACGTGAAACCCCACGGCATGCTCTATAACCAGGCGGCAAAAGATCGCGAGCTGGCCGATGCCATCGCCCGGGCCATCTCTACCGTCGATCCGGATTTGATTCTGGTGGGGCTGGCAGGGAGCGAGCTGATCCGCGCGGGCACCCGCTATGGCCTGATTACCCGGGAAGAAGTGTTTGCCGATCGCGGATATCAGGCTGACGGCAGCCTGGTGCCGCGTACCCAGGCCGGCGCACTGATCGCGGATGAAGATCTGGCCCTGGCGCAAACCCTGGAGATGATCCAGCACGGCCGGGTGAAGAGTATTACCGGTGAATGGGCAACCGTACACGCGCAGACGGTATGCATCCACGGAGACGGAGAACACGCGCTGGCCTTTGCCCGTCGCCTGCGCACAGAATTTGAAGCAAATAATATAAAAATTAGTGCGTAACGCACGGCCGCAAACACAACACAACCAAAGGAACATTAACATGGCAGAGACGCTATCCCTCTGGCCACTCATCGGTATCGCGGTGATTGTGGTCGGGTTTCTCTTACGCTTTAACCCGGTGCTGGTGGTCATAGTCGCCGGGATCGTCACCGGCCTCGCGGCACAGATGCCGATCGCCACCATTCTGGAAAAACTGGGTGAAGGGTTCCTCAATACCCGTAACCTGCCGTATATCCTGCTGATCCCGCTGGCGGTTATCGGCCTGCTGGAGCGTCACGGCCTGAAAGAGCGGGCCCAGGCGTGGATCGCGAAGATCCACAGCGCCACCGCCGGTCGTCTGCTGATCGTCTATCTGTTTGTCCGTGAAGCAACCGCGGCGATGGGGTTGACCAGCCTCGGCGGCCATCCGCAGATGGTGCGCCCGCTGCTGGCGCCGATGGCGGAAGGGGCAGCAGAGAAGCAATATGGCGAACTGCCGGGGGCGGTACGCTACCGCCTGCGGGCAATGTCGGCGGCCACCGATAACGTCGGGCTGTTCTTTGGCGAAGATATCTTTGTCGCCTTTGGCGCCATTATCTTTATGCATAACTTTATGCTTGAATCCGGCGGGATCCAGACCGAACCGCTGCATATCGCCCTGTGGGGGATCCCAACCGCGCTCTGCGCCTTTGCGATCCACTCTGCCCGCCTGTACCGCCTGGATAAGCATCTGCAGCGTGAGCTGGCCAAAGTGCAGGGAGAAGCGAAATGAATTTCCAGCAAAGTTATCTCTACTGGCTGGCAGGCCTGATCCTGCTCATCGTGGCGCTGATGTCGTTTCGCGATAAAGCTAACCCACGACGCATCACCACCGGGCTGTTCTGGGGCATCTATGGCCTGCTGTTCCTGCTCGGCAACTGGACTTACGATCTGGTGGGCGACAAACGCACCGTCCATATCGCGGTGGGCGTGGCGGTGGTCGGGCTGGCGCTGATCGCCGGTTTTGGCGGCGTGCGGCTGGGCAGCTATCACCAGCGCACGGCAGAAGAGCGCGAGAGCAGCGCGAAGCGTCTGGGCAATCGCCTGTTCTTACCGGCGCTGGCCATTCCGGTGGTAACGGTCGTGGGCGTGCTGATGTTTAACCATATTCCGGGCCTGCAGGAGACGCTGTTCGGGCCAGGTAACCATTCGACGCTGGTGACGCTGTTCTCGATGACCGTCGGCTCGCTGGTGGGTCTGGCGATGGCGGTCAAAATGACCCATGAGAAAGTGCATCAGCCCCTGCAGGAGGCGCGCCGTCTGCTCGACTCCATCGGCTGGGCCTTTATTTTGCCGCAGATCCTCGCCACTCTTGGCCTGCTGTTTACTGCCGCCGGAGTCGGGGAGGGGATTTCATACCTCACCCAGACCTATCTGGCGGTCGACAGCCGGTTTATCGCGGTGGTGGTCTATGCTGTGGGCATGGCGCTGTTGACCATGGTGATGGGCAACGCCTTTGCCGCCTTCCCGATTGTCACTGCGGGGATCGGCATTCCGATCCTGGTGCTGCAACACGGCGGCAACCCGGCGGTGATGGCGGCGATTGGCATGTTCTCCGGCTACTGCGGTACTCTGATGACGCCGATGGCGGCCAACTTCAACATCGTGCCCGCCGCGCTGCTGGAGCTGCCCGATAAAAATGCGGTCATCAAAGCGCAGGTCCCGACCGGGGTACTGCTGCTGATCGCCAACGTGTTCCTGCTCTACTTCCTGATGTTCCTGTAAGGAGAAATGATGCAAACCGTATTAATCACGGGATTTGAGCCCTTTGGCGGCGAAACCGTTAACCCGTCCTGGGAAGTGGTGAAGCTGCTGGATGGGATGATTATTGACGACTCCCGCGTGGTGGCGCGGCAGTTGCCCTGCGTGTTCGGCGAGTCGCTGGAGGTACTGAACGCGGCCATTGACGCGCTTCAGCCCTCCGTCGTGTTAGCGATAGGGCAGGCCGGGGGCCGCGTGGATGTGACCGTCGAGCGGGTAGCGATCAACGTCGATGACGCCCGCATCCCGGATAACCGCGGGCAACAGCCGGTGGATGTTGCCATCGTGCCGGACGGCCCGGCGGCCTGGTTCAGTACGCTGCCGATCAAAGCCATGGTAGAGGCGCTGCGCGAAGCCGGTATTCCTGCTTCGGTTTCGCAGACGGCTGGCACATTCGTCTGTAACCACGTGATGTATGGCGTGCTGCACAAGCTGGCCGACCGGCCGGAGGTGAAAGGCGGGTTTATCCATATTCCTTACCTGCCCGAGCAGGCGGCGGCGCATCCTGGTGCCCCGAGCATGGCAACGCAAACCCTGAAGCAGGCGCTGGAAATTGCCATTGCCGTGGCGCTGCGTCAGGCGCACGACATCAAAGTGGTGGGCGGCGCGACGCACTAAATAAGGAGTCATGATGCCAGAAGGACCGGAGATCCGCCGCGCGGCGGATAGCCTGGAGGCGGCGATAAAAGGCAAACCGCTCACCGACGTGTGGTTTGCTTTCCCTCAGTTAAAACCCTTTGAGTCCCGGCTTATCGGGGAGAAGGTCACGCATCTGGAGACGCGCGGCAAAGCGCTGCTCACGCACTTTTCTAACCAGATGACGCTCTACAGCCATAACCAGCTTTACGGCGTCTGGCGGGTGGTGGAGACCGGTCAGGAGCCGCAGACCACGCGGGTGCTGCGCGTTAAGCTACAGACCGCCGATAAAACCATTCTGCTCTACAGCGCCTCGGATATTGAGATGCTGCAGACGGAGCAGATCGGCACCCATCCCTTCCTGCAGCGGGTGGGGCCGGATGTGCTGGATTTACGCCTGACGGCAGAGGATGTGAAAGCGCGGTTGTTGTCGGCAAAATTCCGCAACCGGCAGTTTTCCGGGCTACTGCTGGATCAGGCGTTTCTGGCCGGCTTAGGCAACTATCTGCGGGTCGAGATCCTGTGGGAGGTGGGGCTGGCGGCGCAGCACAAGGCGTCACAGCTTACCGAAGAACAGCTCGATGCGCTGGCGCACGCGCTGCTGGATATCCCGCGCCTGTCGTACAACACCCGCGGGGTGGTGAATGACAAGAAGCATCACGGGGCGTTGTTCCGGTTTAAAGTGTTTCATCGGGCGGGAAAAAAGTGCGAGCGGTGCGGCGGGGTGATTGAGAAAACGACGCTGTCATCGAGACCGTTTTACTGGTGTCCTGGGTGCCAGATGTAAAAAAGCCGGGTGGCGGCTTCGCCTTACCCGGCCTACGTCGTTTTGTAGGCCCGGCAAGCGTAGCGCCGCCGGGCGTTACTTTTAGCGTTTGGTGATGTCAGTTTCGAAATTACGCTGCTCGTAGCCGGTGTACAGCTGACGCGGACGCGCAATTTTCATCCCGTCGGTGTGCATTTCGTTCCAGTGCGCAATCCAGCCCACGGTACGCGCCATCGCGAAGATCACGGTAAACATGGAAGACGGAATGCCCATCGCTTTCAGGATGATACCGGAGTAGAAGTCGACGTTCGGGTAGAGTTTCTTCTCGATGAAGTACGGGTCGTTCAGCGCGATGTGCTCCAGCTCCATCGCCACCTGCAGCAGGTCATCTTTGGTGCCGAGCTCTTTCAGTACTTCATGGCAGGTTTCACGCATGACGGTTGCGCGCGGATCGTAGTTTTTGTAAACACGGTGACCGAAGCCCATCAGACGGAAGGAGTCATTCTTGTCTTTCGCACGGCGTACGAATTCAGGAATGTGCTCAACGGAGCTGATCTCTTCCAGCATCTTCAGTGCGGCTTCGTTCGCGCCGCCGTGTGCCGGTCCCCACAGGGAGGCAATACCTGCTGCGATACAGGCGAACGGGTTAGCGCCGGAGGAGCCTGCGGTACGCACGGTAGAGGTAGAGGCGTTCTGCTCGTGGTCAGCGTGCAGGATCAGAATACGATCCATGGCGCGTTCCAGAACCGGGTTCACTTCGTACTCTTCGCACGGCGTAGCGAACATCATGCGCAGGAAGTTACCGGCGTAGGAGAGGTCGTTACGTGGATAAACAAACGGCTGTCCGATGGAGTATTTGTAACACATCGCGGCCATGGTAGGCATTTTGGACAGCAGACGGAACGCGGCGATATCGCGATGACGCTGGTTATTGACGTCCAGGGAGTCATGGTAGAACGCAGCCAGTGCACCGGTGATCCCGCACATTACCGCCATCGGATGCGAATCACGACGGAACGCATGGAACAGACGGGTGATCTGCTCATGAATCATGGTGTGGCGGGTAACGGTGGTTTTGAACTCATCGTACTGTTCCTGGGTCGGCTTTTCGCCGTTCAGCAGGATGTAGCACACTTCCAGATAGTTGGATTCGGTGGCTAACTGATCGATGGGGAAACCGCGGTGCAGCAGGATGCCTTCGTCACCGTCGATATAGGTGATTTTGGACTCGCAAGATGCGGTGGAGGTAAAACCAGGGTCAAAGGTAAACATACCTTTAGAACCAAGACTACGGATATCAATAACATCCTGACCGAGCGTGCCTTTTAGCACATCCAGTTCGATAGCAGTATCACCATTTAGGGTGATTTTTGCCTTAGTATCAGCCATTTACGGTCTCCTTAGCGCCTTATTGCTTAAGACTGCCCTTAACCGGATTTGCATTCAGCTGATTTATCATTGTTACCAGTTTGTTATTTGGCTCGCCGCTCAGCTCACGAGGAGAAACCAGGGTACAGAGCAATGGCGCTAGCAGGTAAACAAATGAGAAATCAGAGAAATAACAGCAAATCAGTGTTTGTGCAGTCCGAATTATTCAAACCTGTATACCACTAATAACTGTCCTGATAACTGCGGTCAATACCATCACACTGTTACATAACTTATTCTCAGGTGAAAGAGAGACCTCATAACTTTTGCGCATTATATGCCTTTTCTGGTGATGTTTGTAACAATAATGTTTAACATTTGTCAAATCAGATGATTAAAAATTAAAAAGATGTTGTTATCGTGACCCTGATCACTGTTCCGCATAAAACCAGACAAACTGTATGTAGGTTAATTGTAATGATTTTGTGAACGGCCTATACTGCCGCCAGGTCTCCGGAAAACCCTGCAATCCCGAGCCAACCAGCGTTGTAACGTGTCATTTAAGCATCTGGAAGCAATGTTTTGCATGACGCACAGTTATATAAAAGGCACGCTGTCTGACCCGCATCGCAGTCCGGAGGAAGGAAACTATAAGAACAGCATGTGGGCGTTATTCATGATAAGAAATGTGAAAAAACAAAGACCTGTCAATCTGGATCTCAAAACGATCCGATTCCCCGTAACGGCAATAGCGTCCATCCTTCATCGTGTATCCGGTGTGATCACGTTTGTCGCGGTGGGTATCCTGTTATGGTTACTGGGTACCAGCCTCTCGTCTCCGGAAGGATTCCAGCAGGCCTCCGACATCATGAACGGTTTCTTCGTGAAATTTATCATGTGGGGCATCCTGACCGCGCTGGCCTATCACGTAGTTGGCGGTGTCCGCCATATGCTGATGGACTTCGGCTATCTGGAAGAGACCTTCGAAGCTGGCAAACGCACCGCTAACATTTCATTTGTCATCACTGTCGTGCTCGCACTTCTCGCAGGAGTTCTCGTATGGTAAGCAACGCCTCCGCATTAGGACGCAACGGCGTACATGACTTCATTCTGGTCCGTGCTACCGCTATCGTTCTCACCCTCTACATCATCTACCTGATCGGTTTCTTTGCCACCAGCGGCGACCTGACGTGGGAAATCTGGACCGGTTTCTTCGGTTCGGCATTCACCAAAGTCTTTACCCTGCTGGCGCTGGCCTCCATCCTGATCCACGCATGGATTGGCATGTGGCAGGTATTGACCGATTACGTTAAACCCGTGGCGATTCGCCTCGTTCTGCAGCTGGCTATTGTGGTTGCGCTTGCGGTTTACGTTATTTATGGATTCGTTGTGGTGTGGGGTGTGTAATGAAACTGCCAGTCAGAGAATTTGATGCTGTAGTGATTGGTGCCGGTGGCGCAGGTATGCGCGCGGCGCTGCAAATTTCCCAGAGCGGCCAGAGCTGTGCGCTGCTCTCTAAAGTCTTCCCGACCCGTTCCCATACCGTATCTGCGCAGGGTGGCATCACCGTGGCGCTCGGTAATACCCATGAAGATAACTGGGAATGGCATATGTACGACACGGTGAAAGGCTCCGACTACATCGGTGACCAGGACGCCATTGAATATATGTGTAAAACCGGCCCGGAAGCGATTCTGGAGCTGGACCATATGGGTCTGCCATTCTCCCGCCTGGAGAACGGCACCATCTATCAACGTCCGTTTGGCGGCCAGTCGAAAGATTTCGGCGGCGAGCAGGCGGCACGTACCGCTGCTGCGGCTGACCGTACCGGTCACGCCCTGCTGCATACCCTGTATCAGCAGAACCTGAAGAATAAGACCACCATCTTCTCCGAGTGGTATGCGCTGGATCTGGTTAAAAACGAAGATGGCGCGATTGTGGGTTGTACCGCGCTGTGCATCGAAACCGGCGAAGTGGTCTACTTCAAAGCCCGCGCGACCGTGCTGGCGACCGGCGGCGCAGGCCGTATCTACCAGTCCACCACTAACGCCCATATCAACACCGGTGACGGCGTCGGTATGGCAATCCGCGCTGGCGTGCCGGTGCAGGATATGGAGATGTGGCAGTTCCACCCAACCGGTATCGCCGGTGCGGGCGTGCTGGTTACAGAGGGCTGCCGTGGTGAAGGTGGTTATCTGCTGAACAAACATGGCGAGCGCTTCATGGAGCGTTATGCCCCGAATGCAAAAGACCTGGCGGGTCGTGACGTGGTGGCGCGTTCCATCATGATCGAAATTCGTGAAGGTCGTGGCTGCGACGGTCCATGGGGCCCGCACGCTAAGCTGAAACTTGATCATCTGGGTAAAGAGGTTCTGGAATCCCGTCTGCCGGGTATCCTGGAGCTGTCCCGTACCTTTGCTCACGTCGACCCGGTTAAAGAGCCGATCCCGGTTATCCCAACCTGCCACTACATGATGGGCGGTATTCCGACCAAAGTGACCGGCCAGGCGCTGACCGTGAACGAGCAGGGCGAAGACGTGGTCATTCCGGGCCTGTTCGCGGTAGGCGAAATCGCCTGCGTATCCGTACACGGTGCCAACCGTCTGGGCGGTAACTCCCTGCTCGACCTGGTGGTGTTTGGTCGTGCGGTGGGTCTGCATCTGCAGGAGTCCATTGCCGAGCAGGGTCCGCTGCGTGATGCGACCGACGCCAACATCGACGCCTCTCTGGAACGTCTGAATCGCTGGAACGGCAACCGCAACGGCGAAGATCCGGTGGAAATCCGTAAGGCGCTGCAGGAGTGCATGCAGCACAACTTCTCGGTATTCCGTGAAGGTGATGCGATGGCGAAAGGGCTTGAGCAGCTGAAAGCGATCCGCGAGCGTCTGAAAAATGCCCGTCTGGACGATACCTCCAGCGAGTTCAACACCCAGCGCGTCGAGTGTCTGGAGCTGGATAACCTGATGGAAACCGCTTATGCAACCGCGGTCTCTGCAAACTTCCGTACCGAAAGCCGTGGCGCGCATAGCCGCTTCGACTTCCCGGATCGTGACGACGAAAACTGGCTGTGCCATTCCCTGTATCTGCCAGAGTCGGAATCCATGACACGTCGTAGCGTCAATATGGAACCGAAACTGCGTCCGGCGTTCCCGCCGAAGATTCGTACTTATTAATGCGGAGACAGGACAATGAAACTCGAATTCTCAGTTTATCGTTATAACCCGGATGTTGATGACGCTCCGCATATGCAGGATTACACCCTGGAAGCGGAAGAAGGTCGCGACATGATGCTGCTTGATGCCTTAATGCAGCTGAAAGAAAAAGATCCGACACTGTCATTCCGTCGTTCCTGCCGTGAAGGGGTTTGTGGCTCCGACGGTCTGAACATGAACGGCAAAAACGGTCTGGCCTGTATCACCCCGATTTCGGCGCTCAACCGTCCGGGACAGAAGATTGTGATCCGTCCTCTGCCGGGTCTGCCGGTCGTTCGTGATTTGGTGGTGGACATGGGGCAATTCTATGCACAATATGAGAAGATTAAGCCTTACTTGTTGAATAATGGGCAAAATCCACCCGCTCGCGAGCATTTGCAGTCGCCAGAGCAGCGTGAAAAACTCGATGGCCTGTATGAGTGTATCCTCTGTGCATGTTGTTCGACCTCTTGCCCGTCGTTCTGGTGGAACCCGGACAAGTTTATCGGCCCGGCTGGCCTGCTGGCAGCGTACCGCTTCCTGATTGACAGCCGCGATACCGAAACCGACAACCGCCTGGAAGGGCTGAGTGATGCTTTCAGCGTATTCCGCTGCCACAGCATCATGAACTGCGTCAGTGTGTGTCCTAAGGGGCTGAACCCGACGCGCGCTATCGGCCACATTAAGTCGATGTTGTTGCAGCGCAGTGCGTAAGTAACAACGCCGGATGGCGCTGCGCTTATCCGGCCTACGTCACAGTAGGCCCGGTAAGCGTAGCGCCACCGGGCAAAATGCAGAAACCTTTAAAAACTGCCCTGAAGTTTAGACAGTTTCTAAAGGTTCCTTCGCGAGCCGCTATATAAAGAAGAGCTCGCAGGTGAACCCCGGCACGTACACGTGGTGTGCGTGGTAGTTTCTACGGCGAAAGTAAGCATAAAAATGCTTAAGGGATCACGATGCAGAACGGCGCAATGAAAGCCTGGCTGGACTCTTCCTTCCTCTCTGGTGCAAACCAAAGCTGGATCGAACAGCTCTATGAAGACTTCTTAACCGACCCTGACTCAGTGGACGCTAACTGGCGTTCGATGTTCCAGCAGTTACCTGGAACAGGAGTCAAACCGGATCAATTTCATTCCAAAACACGTGATTATTTCCGTCGTCTGGCGAAGGATGCCTCACGTTACTCTTCCGCCATCTCCGACCCTGACACCAATGCAAAGCAGGTTAAAGTCCTGCAGCTGATTAACGCCTACCGTTTCCGTGGCCACCAGCATGCGAATCTGGATCCGCTGGGGCTGTGGCAGCAGGAGCGTGTGGCGGACCTCGATCCGGCTTATCACGATCTCACCGAAGCTGATTTCCAGGAAACCTTCAACGTGGGTTCTTTCGCCATTGGCAAAGACACGATGAAGCTGGGCGAGCTGCTGACTGCACTCAAGCAGACCTACTGCGGCTCTATCGGTGCGGAATATATGCACATCACCTCAACCGAAGAGAAACGCTGGATCCAGCAGCGCATTGAATCGGTTGCCGGTAAATCCACCTTCAATGCCGACGAGAAAAAACGCTTCCTGAGCGAACTGACCGCCGCAGAAGGGCTGGAGCGCTACCTCGGTGCCAAATTCCCGGGTGCAAAACGCTTCTCGCTGGAAGGCGGCGATGCGCTGGTGCCGATGCTGAAAGAGCTGATCCGCCATGCGGGCAACAGCGGTACCCGCGAAGTGGTACTGGGCATGGCGCACCGTGGTCGTCTGAACGTCCTGATCAACGTGCTGGGTAAAAAGCCGCAGGATCTGTTCGACGAATTCGCGGGCAAACATAAAGAACACCTCGGTACCGGTGACGTGAAGTACCACATGGGCTTCTCATCGGATATCGAAACCAAAGGCGGCCTGGTCCACATGGCGCTGGCGTTCAACCCGTCGCACCTGGAGATCGTGAGCCCGGTCGTTATCGGTTCCGTGCGCGCGCGTCTGGATCGTCTGGACGAGCCGAGCAGCAACAAAGTACTGCCAATCACCATTCACGGCGATGCGGCGATCACCGGTCAGGGCGTGGTTCAGGAAACCCTGAACATGTCCAAAGCACGTGGTTACGAAGTGGGCGGTACCGTTCGCATCGTGATTAATAACCAGGTGGGCTTCACCACGTCTAACCCGCTGGATGCGCGCTCTACGCCGTACTGCACCGACATCGGTAAGATGGTTCAGGCGCCAATTTTCCACGTGAATGCGGATGACCCGGAAGCCGTGGCCTTCGTTACCCGCCTGGCGCTGGACTTCCGTAACACCTTCAAGCGCGACGTACTGATCGACCTGTTCTGCTACCGCCGCCATGGTCACAACGAAGCGGATGAGCCAAGTGCAACCCAGCCGCTGATGTACCAGAAAATCAAAAAGCATCCGACCCCGCGCAAAATCTATGCTGACAAGCTGGAAGGCGAGAAAGTGGTTACGCTGGAAGATGCCACCGAGATGGTCAATCTCTACCGTGATGCGCTGGATGCCGGCGAATGCGTGGTGAAAGAGCTGCGTCCGATGAACATGCACTCCTTTACCTGGTCGCCGTACCTCAACCACGAGTGGGATGAGAGCTACCCGAACAAGGTCGAGATGAAGCGTCTGCAGGAGCTGGCTAAACGCATCAGCACCGTACCCGAAGCGATCGAGATGCAGTCCCGCGTACAGAAAATCTACTCTGACCGTCAGTCAATGGCGGCTGGCGAGAAGCTGTTCGACTGGGGTGGTGCAGAAAACCTGGCCTACGCGACCCTGGTTGACGAAGGCATTCCGGTCCGCCTGTCCGGTGAAGATGCCGGCCGTGGCACCTTCTTCCACCGTCACGCGGTGATCCATAACCAGACCAACGGTTCCACCTACACCCCGCTGCAGCACGTGCATAACGGTCAGGGCCAGTTCAAGGTCTGGGACTCCGTGCTGTCTGAAGAAGCGGTCCTGGCGTTCGAATACGGTTACGCCACCGCAGAACCACGCACCCTGACCATCTGGGAAGCGCAGTTCGGTGACTTCGCCAACGGTGCGCAGGTGGTTATCGACCAGTTCATCTCTTCTGGCGAACAGAAGTGGGGCCGTATGTGTGGCCTGGTGATGCTGCTGCCACACGGCTACGAAGGGCAGGGTCCGGAGCACTCCTCCGCGCGTCTGGAGCGTTATCTGCAACTCTGCGCCGAGCAGAACATGCAGGTTTGTGTTCCGTCCACCCCGGCACAGGTTTACCACATGCTGCGTCGTCAGGCGCTGCGCGGGATGCGTCGTCCGCTGGTCGTTATGTCACCGAAATCGCTGCTGCGTCACCCGCTGGCGGTCTCCACGCTGGACGAGCTGGCGAACGGCACCTTCCTGCCGGCGATTGGCGAGATTGACGAGCTGGATCCGCAGGCAGTGAAACGTGTGGTGATGTGTTCTGGTAAGGTTTACTACGACCTGCTGGAACAGCGCCGTAAGAACGATCAGAAAGATGTCGCCATCGTGCGTATCGAACAGCTTTATCCGTTCCCGCATCAGGCGATGCAGGAAGTGCTGAAACAATATGCTCACGTACATGATTTTGTCTGGTGCCAGGAAGAGCCGCTTAACCAGGGCGCATGGTACTGCAGCCAGCATCATTTCCGTGAAGTGATTCCATTTGGGTCTGCCCTGCGTTATGCAGGTCGCCCGGCCTCCGCCTCTCCGGCGGTAGGGTATATATCCGTTCACCAGAAGCAGCAACAAGATCTGGTCAATGACGCGCTGAACGTCGATTAATTAAAGGATACATAATGAGTAGCGTAGATATTCTTGTTCCCGACCTGCCTGAGTCCGTAGCAGATGCGACCGTCGCCACCTGGCACAAAAAACCTGGCGATGCCGTTAAGCGCGATGAAGTGCTGGTAGAAATCGAAACTGACAAAGTGGTACTGGAAGTACCGGCATCGGCGGATGGTATTCTGGATGCAGTGCTGGAAGATGAAGGCACAACCGTGACCTCTCGCCAGATCCTGGGTCGCCTGCGCGAAGGCAACAGCGCGGGTAAAGAGTCCAGCGCGAAATCAGATGAGAAAGCTTCTACTCCAGCCCAGCGCCAGCAGGCCTCTCTGGAAGAGCAGACTAACGACGCGCTCAGCCCGGCGATCCGTCGCCTGCTGGCTGAACACAGCCTCGACCCGGCAGCCATCAAAGGCACCGGCGTGGGTGGTCGTCTGACTCGCGAAGATATTGATAAGCATCTGGCAAAAGGGCCGTCTGACGCGAAAGCAGAAGCCAAAGCCCCTGCAGCGGCACCGGCAGCACAGCCTGCACTGGGCGCACGTAGCGAAAAACGCGTGCCGATGACCCGCCTGCGTAAACGCGTGGCCGAGCGTCTGCTGGAAGCGAAAAACTCTACCGCGATGCTGACCACCTTCAACGAAGTAAACATGAAGCCAATCATGGACCTGCGTAAGCAGTACGGTGACGCGTTTGAAAAACGTCACGGTATCCGTCTGGGCTTTATGTCCTTCTACGTGAAGGCGGTTGTTGAAGCGCTGAAACGCTACCCGGAAGTGAACGCGTCTATCGATGGCGATGATGTGGTCTATCACAACTACTTCGATGTGAGCATGGCCGTTTCTACCCCACGCGGCCTGGTGACCCCGGTTCTGCGCGATGTAGACACCCTGGGCATGGCTGATATCGAGAAGAACATCAAAGAACTGGCAGTGAAAGGCCGTGACGGCAAGCTGACCGTAGATGACCTGACCGGCGGTAACTTCACTATTACCAACGGCGGCGTATTCGGCTCGCTGATGTCTACTCCGATCATCAACCCACCGCAGAGCGCGATCCTTGGCATGCACGCCATCAAAGATCGTCCGATGGCGGTTGACGGTAAAGTTGAGATCCTGCCGATGATGTACCTGGCGCTCTCCTACGATCACCGTCTGATCGACGGCCGCGAGTCCGTGGGCTTCCTGGTCGCCATTAAAGAGCTGCTGGAAGATCCAACCCGTCTGCTGCTGGACGTTTAGTTTTTAGCCGTACTGCCCGGCGGCGCTTTGCCTGCCGGGCCTACAAAAGCATGACCTAACGATTACCCTGAAGGATGGATAGAACACATGAACTTACATGAATATCAGGCAAAACAGCTGTTTGCCCGGTATGGCTTGCCGGCTCCGGTGGGTTATGCCTGCAATACCCCTCGTGAAGCAGAAGAAGCCGCATCTAAAATCGGCGCCGGTCCTTGGGTAGTGAAATGTCAGGTTCACGCTGGCGGCCGCGGTAAAGCGGGCGGTGTGAAAGTTGTTAACAGTAAAGAAGAGATTCGTGCGTTTGCGGAGCACTGGCTGGGCAAACGTCTGGTGACCTACCAGACAGACGCGAGCGGCCAGCCGGTTAACCAGATCCTGGTTGAAGCGGCGACCGACATTGCAAAAGAACTGTACCTTGGTGCCGTGGTAGACCGTAGCTCCCGTCGCGTGGTGTTCATGGCCTCTACCGAAGGCGGCGTGGAAATCGAAAAAGTGGCGGAAGAGACCCCGCACCTGATCCACAAAGTCGCTATCGATCCGCTGGCAGGCCCAATGCCTTACCAGGGACGCGAGCTGGCATTCAAACTGGGTCTGGAAGGTAAACTGGTGCAGCAATTCACCAAGATCTTCATGGGTCTGGCTAACATCTTCCTGGAGCGCGATCTGGCGCTGATCGAAATCAACCCGCTGGTGATCACTAAGCAGGGCGACCTGATCTGCCTCGATGGCAAACTGGGCGCTGACGGCAACGCACTGTTCCGCCAGGCCGATCTGCGCGAAATGCGCGACCAGTCTCAGGAAGATCCACGTGAAGCGCAGGCTGCACAGTGGGAACTGAACTACGTTGCACTCGATGGCAACATCGGCTGCATGGTTAACGGTGCGGGCCTGGCAATGGGCACCATGGACATCGTTAAGCTGCACGGCGGCGAGCCGGCAAACTTCCTCGACGTGGGCGGCGGCGCGACCAAAGAGCGCGTGACCGAAGCCTTCAAAATCATTCTCTCTGACGACAACGTAAAAGCGGTTCTGGTGAACATCTTCGGCGGCATCGTACGTTGCGACCTGATCGCAGACGGTATCATCGGTGCGGTAGAAGAAGTGGGCGTTAACGTCCCGGTTGTTGTCCGTCTGGAAGGCAACAACGCCGAACTCGGCGCGAAAAAACTGGCTGACAGCGGCCTGAATATTATTGCAGCGAAAAGTCTGACGGATGCCGCTCAGCAGGTAGTTGCCGCAGTGGAGGGGAAATAATGTCCGTTTTAATTAATAAAGATACCAAGGTCATCTGCCAGGGCTTCACCGGTAGCCAGGGTTCATTCCACTCTGAGCAGGCGATTGCCTACGGTACGCAGATGGTTGGCGGCGTAACGCCAGGTAAAGGCGGCACCACCCACCTGGGCCTGCCGGTGTTCAACACCGTGCGTGAAGCGGTAGAAGCGACTGGCGCGACCGCCACCGTGATCTACGTTCCGGCCCCGTTCTGCAAAGATTCCATTCTGGAAGCCATCGATGCAGGCATCAAACTGATCATCACCATCACCGAAGGCATCCCGACCCTGGATATGCTGACTGTGAAAGTGAAGCTGGACGAAGCGGGCGTGCGCATGATCGGGCCAAACTGCCCGGGCGTGATCACCCCAGGCGAATGCAAAATCGGCATCATGCCGGGCCACATTCACAAGCCGGGCAAAGTGGGCATCGTCTCCCGTTCCGGTACCCTGACCTATGAAGCGGTTAAGCAGACCACCGACTACGGTTTCGGCCAGTCCACCTGTGTGGGCATCGGCGGCGACCCAATCCCGGGCTCTAACTTTATCGACATCCTGAAGCTGTTCCAGGAAGACCCGCAGACTGAAGCGATCGTGATGATCGGTGAAATCGGCGGTAGCGCGGAAGAAGAAGCGGCTGCTTACATCAAAGATCACGTGACCAAGCCGGTTGTTGGCTATATCGCGGGTGTGACTGCGCCGAAAGGCAAGCGTATGGGCCACGCAGGCGCCATCATCGCGGGCGGCAAAGGGACTGCGGATGAGAAATTCGCGGCGCTGGAAGCAGCAGGCGTGAAAACCGTACGCAGCCTGGCTGACATCGGTGAAGCACTGAAATCCATCATTAAGTAAATCCTCTCTGCTCCCCGTGCGGGGAGCTTTGACATAATAAATGTCCGTTTCGACATGGTTGGCCATCGTAAGATGGCCTTTTTTATTTTTGAGATATACAAAATGATAACCATGTGGTGTTAATTTAAAGCGGGCTAAAAGTAAATTAATTGTTATTAAATTATCCCGCTATCCATTCTCTGAATAAATGTGGCGAAGTGACAATGCTTCATGTCCTGGGGTTTATTAAAATTCCCGGCGCGCCACAGGTTAATTTAAATCACCTTTATTGATATTACAGCGCAGATTCAATAACTATTAGCCCATGACGTCAACATAAAATTAACAAAAAAGTCATCAGATTCACCATCAAGAAACACCTTTAACACGGCCAATCAATATTGATTTATATCAATATTTAATGCCTGGAAAAGGGCATCAAAAAGCGTTAAATTGCTCCCGATCAATCTGGTCGAAAAGTGGTAAATTCGCTATATATTGATCACCGTCGTAAAACGTAAAACACTTTCAATAAAAACCTGTTTATTGTAAGGGTTTTGCAGCGTAATATATTTGCGGGATCAATTTCGGGTTTTTATTAACGTATCTGTAACCTTTCATCATGGCTTTTTCCTCCTGGGAAGATTAAGTTACGAAGAAAGGAAGCTGATAATTATTTGTATTGGGGCATGTGTGTGGATCTTTTCTAACGGATCCACTCCCGGAGTCTTCATGCGATGAGCAAGGAGTCATGATGTTAGATATAGTCGAACTGTCGCGCTTACAGTTTGCCTTGACCGCGATGTACCACTTCCTGTTTGTGCCACTGACGCTCGGTATGGCGTTCCTGCTGGCCATTATGGAGACGGTCTACGTCCTTTCCGGCAAACAGATTTATAAAGATATGACCAAGTTCTGGGGCAAGTTGTTTGGTATCAACTTTGCGCTGGGCGTGGCCACCGGTCTGACCATGGAGTTCCAGTTCGGGACTAACTGGTCTTACTATTCCCACTATGTCGGGGATATCTTCGGTGCGCCGCTGGCCATTGAAGGTCTGATGGCCTTCTTCCTCGAATCCACCTTTGTAGGTCTGTTCTTCTTTGGCTGGGATCGTCTGGGTAAAGTGCAGCATATGGCTGTCACCTGGCTGGTTGCGTTAGGCTCTAACCTGTCCGCGCTGTGGATCCTGGTGGCCAACGGCTGGATGCAGAACCCTATCGCGTCTGATTTTAACTTCGAAACCATGCGTATGGAGATGGTCAGCTTCTCCGAGCTGGTGCTGAACCCGGTTGCTCAGGTGAAATTTGTTCACACCGTGGCGTCTGGCTATGTCTGCGGCGCGATGTTCGTGCTGGGCATCAGCTCCTACTACATGCTGCGTGGTCGTGACTTCGCCTTTGCCAAGCGCTCCTTCGCCATCGCGGCGAGCTTCGGTATGGCGGCTATCCTCTCCGTAATCGTTCTGGGTGATGAATCCGGCTACGAGATGGGTGACGTGCAGAAAACCAAACTGGCAGCGATCGAAGCAGAGTGGGAAACCCAACCGGCTCCGGCAGCGTTCACCCTGTTTGGTATTCCCGATCAGGATGCCCAGGAAAACCACTTTGCTATTCAGATCCCTTATGCGTTGGGCATCATCGCCACCCGCTCTGTGGATACGCCGGTTATCGGCCTGAAAGATCTGCTGGTGCAGCATGAAGAGCGTATCCGTAACGGGATGAAAGCTTACTCCCTGCTGGAGCAGCTGCGTTCCGGCTCTACCGATCAGTCCGTTCGCGATCAGTTCAACAACGTGAAAAAAGACCTCGGTTACGGCCTGCTGCTGAAACGCTATACCCCGAACGTCTCTGACGCGACGGAAGAGCAGATTCAGATGGCGACCAAAGACTCGATTCCACGCGTTGCGCCGCTGTACTTCGCGTTCCGTATCATGGTTGGCTGCGGCATCATCATGCTGTTGATCATTGCTGCCTCCTTCTGGTCGGTGATTCGTAACCGTATCGGTCAGCGTAAATGGCTGCTGCGTGCTGCGCTGTACGGCATGCCACTGCCGTGGATCGCCATCGAATCCGGCTGGTTTGTTGCGGAATACGGCCGTCAGCCGTGGGCTATCGGTGAGGTGCTGCCAACCGCGGTAGCGAACTCATCCCTGACCGCCGGGGATCTGATTTTCTCCATGCTGCTGATTTGTGGTCTGTATACCCTGTTCCTGGTGGCTGAACTGTTCCTGATGTTCAAGTTTGCGCGCCTTGGCCCAAGCAGCCTGAAAACCGGTCGCTACCACTATGAGCAGTCAACCGTTGCTTCTCAGTCCCACTACGAGCAGTCCACCGTGACTACTCAGCCGGCACGGTAAGACAGGAGTCGTCAAATGATCGATTATGAAGTATTGCGTTTTATCTGGTGGCTGCTGGTCGGGATCTTACTGATTGGTTTTGCGGTCACTGACGGTTTCGACATGGGGGTGGGCATGCTCACCCGCTTCCTCGGTCGTAATGATACCGAGCGTCGGATTATGATTAACTCCATCGCCCCGCACTGGGACGGTAACCAGGTGTGGCTGATCACCGCAGGCGGCGCGCTGTTCGCTGCCTGGCCGATGGTCTACGCAGCTGCGTTCTCCGGCTTCTACGTGGCGATGATTCTGGTGCTGGCGTCCTTGTTCTTCCGTCCGGTCGGTTTTGACTACCGCTCGAAGATCGAAGACCCCCCGCTGGCGCAACATGTGGGACTGGGGCATCTTCATCGGTAGCTTCGTGCCGCCGCTGGTGATCGGCGTGGCGTTCGGCAACCTGCTGCAGGGCGTGCCGTTCCACCTCGATGAATATATGCGCCTTTACTACACCGGCAACTTCTTCCAGCTGCTGAACCCGTTCGGTCTGCTGGCGGGCGTGGTCAGTGTGGCGATGATCCTGACTCAGGGTGCCACCTACCTGCAGATGCGTACCGTGGGTGAACTGCACCTGCGTTCCCGCGCCGTTTCGCAGATTGCGGCTCTGGTGACCCTGGTCGGCTTCGCGCTGGCAGGGGTGTGGGTGATGTTCGGTATCGACGGTTACGTGGTGACCTCCGCGATTAACCATACCGCGCCGTCTAACCCGCTGACCAAAGAAGTGGCTCGTCAGGCAGGCGCCTGGCTGGTGAACTTCAATAACACACCGATTCTGTGGGCTATTCCGGCCCTGGGCGTGGTGCTGCCGCTGCTGACCCTGCTGACTTCCCGCATGGAAAAAGGCGCATGGGCATTCGTCTTCTCTTCACTGACGCTGGCGTGCATCATCCTGACGGCCGGTATCGCGATGTTCCCGTTCGTGATGCCATCCAGCACCATGATGAATGCGAGTCTGACGATGTGGGATTCCACCTCCAGTCAGATGACCCTGAACCTGATGACGTTTGTGGCTGCCGTGTTCGTACCGATCATCCTGGCTTACACCACCTGGTGTTACTGGAAAATGTACGGTCGTATCACGAAAGAACATATCGAAAGCAATACTCACTCTATGTATTAAGGAAGGAGCTGAATATGTGGTATTTCGCATGGATTTTAGGAACGCTTCTTGCCTGTGCATTTGGTGTGATTACCGCCCTGGCGCTTGAGCACGTTGAAGCGTCCAAAGCCGGTGAAGAAAAACACTGATGATCGCGTATCTCTACGGGATCATGGACAAGCGCCCGCTCCGGGCGCTTTCCTTAGTGATGGCCTTGCTGCTGGCAGGTTGCATCTTCTGGGACCCGTCGCGCTTTGCGGCGAAGACCAGCGAGCTTGAAATCTGGCACGGTTTTCTCATCATATGGGCGGTGTGCGCTGGGGTGATCCACGGCGTCGGCTTTCGGCCGAAAGCCGTACACTGGCAGGGCATCTTCTGCCCGCTGATCGCTGATGTGGTGCTTCTTGTCGGCCTGATTTTCTTTTTCAACTGAATAAGAACTATCCGTTAATATTATGGGCTTACCCTGGCCCATAAATATTTACTCTCCGTTTACCTTCCCCCATTCCAAACCACCATTCCCGCGCGTATAGTAACGACGTTTAAAAGCTCTTACTCTTTTTGTATTACCGGGATGTAAAGTGAATACAACGCTGTTTCGATGGCCGGTTCGTGTCTACTACGAAGACACTGACGCCGGTGGTGTGGTTTACCACGCCAGCTACGTTGCCTTTTATGAACGAGCACGCACTGAGATGCTGCGCCATCATCACTTTAGCCAGCAGGTCCTGCTGGCGGAGCGAGTTGCCTTCGTGGTACGCAAGATGACGCTGGAGTATTTTGCACCTGCCAGACTCGACGATATGCTCGAAGTCCAAACAGAAATAACATCAATGCGCGGAACCTCACTGGTTTTCACGCAGCGGATCGTCAATGCAGAAAATACGGTACTGAACGAAGCTGAAGTCCTGATTGTCTGTGTTGATCCACTCATCATGAAGCCTCGTGCGCTTCCTAAGTCTATTGTCGCGGAGTTTAAGCAGTGACTGACATGAATATCCTTGATTTGTTCCTGAAGGCAAGCCTTCTGGTTAAACTTATCATGTTGATTTTGATTGGTTTTTCAATCGCATCCTGGGCCATCATCATCCAGAGAACCCGTATCCTCAATGCTGCAGGCCGCGAAGCGGAAGCCTTTGAAGATAAGTTCTGGTCCGGTATCGAACTTTCCCGTTTGTATCAGGAAAGCCAGGGGCGTCGTGAAAACCTCTCCGGCTCCGAGCAAATTTTCTACAGCGGTTTCAAAGAGTTCGCCCGTTTGCACCGCGCTAACAACCATGCACCGGAAGCTGTCGTTGAAGGGGCATCCCGCGCGATGCGCATTTCAATGAACCGTGAACTGGAAACGCTGGAAACGCACATCCCGTTCCTGGGTACCGTTGGTTCCATCAGCCCGTATATCGGTCTGTTTGGTACGGTCTGGGGGATCATGCACGCCTTTATCGCCCTGGGCGCGGTAAAACAGGCAACGCTGCAGATGGTTGCACCGGGTATCGCAGAAGCGCTGATCGCGACCGCAATCGGTCTGTTCGCCGCTATTCCTGCGGTTATGGCGTATAACCGCCTTAATCAGCGCGTGAACAAACTGGAACTGAACTACGACAACTTCATGGAAGAGTTCACCGCGATTCTGCACCGCCAGGCGTTTACCAGCACCGAGAGCAACAAGGGGTAAACCATGGCCAGACAGCGTGGACGGGGTCGTCGCGAACTAAAGTCCGAAATCAACATTGTACCGCTGCTGGACGTGCTGCTGGTGCTGCTGCTGATCTTTATGGCCACAGCACCCATCATTACCCAGAGCGTTGAGGTTGATCTGCCGGACGCGACAGAATCTCAGGCTGTAAGCACCAATGACGATCCACCGGTCATCATTGAGGTATCCGGAGTAGGGCAGTACAGCGTGGTGGTTGAAAAGGATCGTCTCGATCAGCTGCCGCCGGAGCAGGTCATTGCCGAAGCGCAACGGCGTCTGCAGTCCAATCCGAAAACGGTCTTCTTAATCGGTGGTGCGAAAGACGTGCCTTACGATGAAATAATAAAAGCGCTGAACCTGTTGCATAGCGCGGGCGTTAAGTCAGTCGGCTTGATGACGCAGCCTATTTGATCATCTGCGTACACAACAGAGTTTTTGGGAACCCATAGTGTCAAAGGCAACCGAACAAAACGATAAGCTTAAGCGGGCGATCATTATCTCGGCGGTGCTGCATGTCATTCTTTTTGCAGCACTGATCTGGAGTTCGTTCGATGAGCATCTCGATACCGCTGCCGGCGGTGGGGGAGGTTCATCCATCGATGCCGTGATGGTCGATCCCGGCGCGGTGGTGCAAAACTATAACCGCCAGCAGCAACAGCAGGCGAGTGCAAAACGTGCTGAAGAGCAACGCGAAAAACAGGCGCAACAGCAGGCGGAAGAGCTGCGTGAAAAGCAGGCCGCCGAGCAGGAACGTCTGAAGCAGCTTGAGAAAGAACGTCTGCAGGCGCAGGAAGCAGCTAAAGAGCAGGCGGAGCAGCAGAAACAGGCTGAGGCCGCAGCGAAGCAAGCGCAGGAAAAACAGAAGCAGGCGGAAGAGGCAGCAGCCAAAGCCGCAGCGGATGCCAAAGCGCAGGCCGATGCTCAGGCGAAACAAGCTGCTGAGGCGGCAAAACAAGCCGCGGATGCCGCTGCATTAGCCGCGAAAAAAGCCGCTGCCGATGCGCAAAAACAGGCGGAAGCCGAAGCAGCGAAAGCCGCTGCGGATGCGAAGAAGAAAGTAGAAGCCGAAGCTGCGAAGAAAGCCGCTGCCGACGCGCAGAAAAAAGCGGAAGCTGAAGCTGCCAAACAGGCAGCCCAGGAAGCCGAGAAGAAAGCGGCTGCCGAAGCAGCTAAAAAGGCCGCTGCAGCTGAAAAAGCCGCAGCAGAGAAAGCTGCTGCCGCAGAAAAAGCCGCTGCTGAGAAGAAAGCTGCTGCTGCAGAAAAAGCCGCCGCCGATAAAAAAGCCGCTGCCGAAAAAGCGGCTGCAGAGAAGAAGGCCGCTGCCGATAAAGCTGCTGCTGACAAAGCTGCCGCCGCGAAAGCTGCAGCAGCGAAAAAAGCCGCCGCGGAAAAAGCAGCCGCTTCGGACGTTGACGACCTGTTCGGCGATTTGAGCTCAGGTAAGAATGCGCCGAAATCGGGGGGGGCAAAAGGTAACGGCCAGCCGGCAAAAGATAGCGGAACAAGTGGTGCGAATGGTGGTGCATCAGGTGCTGATATTAGTGCCTATGCTTCGCAAATCCGTAACGCCATTCAGAGCCGCTTATACGGCGCTGACCTCTACGCCGGTAAATCCTGTGTGCTGCATATCAAGCTAGCACCAGACGGTTTGCTGCTGGATGTGAGTGAGGAAGGCGGCGATCCTGCGTTGTGTCAGGCTGCCCTGACGGCAGCTAAAACTGCCAGAATTCCTAAACCGCCTAGCCAGGCTGTTTATGAAAAAGTAAAAGATGCCAAACTGGACTTCAAACTGTAGCGTTTTTCCCGCTAAAGTTGGCAAAACAGTCTAAGTTTGAGGCTGTAGATTGGTAGTTTTGTTTATTTGGGTTTGTTAACATTCTGCTAAATTATCGCGGGTAAGGTTACCCGGATATGGGAGACATGATGAAGCAGGCATTACGTGTAGCAGTAGGTTTCTTTATGCTGTGGGCAGCTGTGCTGCACGCAGAAGTGCGTATCGAGATCACCCAGGGGGGTGGACTCGGCACGTCCGATTGGCGTGGTTCCGTTCCAGTGGAAAGGGCCGGGCGCTGCGCCGGAAGATGTGGGTGGCATTGTTGCTGCTGACCTGCGCAACAGCGGTAAATTCAACCCCTTAGATCGTTCTCGTCTGCCACAGCAGCCGGGCACTGCGGCTGAGCTGCAGCCGGCGGCATGGTCTGCGCTGGGTATTGATGCCGTGGTCGTGGGTCAGGTTACCCCTAACCCGGACGGCGGTTATACCGTGGCTTACCAGCTGGTTGATACCGGCGGCGCACCGGGTACCGTGCTGGCACAGAACACCTACAAGGTGAATAAGCAGTGGCTGCGTTATGCGGGCCACACCGCGAGTGATGAAGTGTTTGAGAAGCTGACCAGCATCAAAGGCGCATTCCGCACCCGTATCGCTTATGTTGTGCAGACCAACGGCGGCCAGTTCCCGTATGAGCTGCGCGTTTCTGACTACGATGGCTACAACCAGTTCACCGTTCACCGTTCACCGCAGCCGCTGATGTCACCGGCCTGGTCACCGGACGGTTCTAAGCTGGCGTACGTGACCTTCGAAAGCGGTCGTTCAGCGCTGGTTATCCAGACCCTGTCTAACGGCGCGGTGCGTCAGGTTGCCTCCTTCCCACGTCACAACGGTGCACCGGCATTCTCTCCGGACGGTTCTAAACTGGCATTTGCCCTGTCTAAAACCGGTAGCCTGAACCTGTACGTGATGGATATCGGTTCCGGCCAGATCCGTCAGGTCACCGACGGTCGCAGCAACAACACCGAACCAACCTGGTTCCCGGATAGCCAGAACCTGGCCTTTACCTCTGACCAGGCGGGTCGTCCACAGGTTTATAAAGTTAATGTTAACGGCGGTGCACCGCAGCGTATCACCTGGGAAGGTTCACAGAACCAGGACGCGGACGTCAGCGCTGATGGCAAGTTTATGGTAATGGTTAGCTCGGCCGGCGGTCAGCAGCACATTGCCAAACAAGATCTGGGCGGGGGTGGCGTGCAAGTTCTGTCGTCAACTTTCCTGGATGAAACGCCAAGTCTGGCACCTAACGGCACTATGGTTATCTACAGCTCTTCTCAGGGGATGGGATCCGTGCTGAATCTGGTTTCTACCGATGGGCGTTTCAAAGCGCGTATTCCGGCAACTGATGGACAGGTAAAATCACCTGCCTGGTCGCCGTACCTGTAATAATAATTAATTGAATAATAAAGGAATCATAGAAATGCAACTGAACAAAGTGCTGAAAGGGCTGATGATCGCTCTGCCTGTTATGGCAATCGCAGCGTGTTCTTCTAACAAGAACGCCAGCAACGACCAGAGCGGCGAAGGCATGATGGGTGCCGGCACCGGTATGGACGCAAACGGCAACGGCAATATGTCTTCTGAAGAGCAGGCGCGTCTTCAGATGCAACAGCTGCAGCAGAACAACATTGTTTACTTCGATCTGGACAAGTTCGACATCCGTTCTGACTTCGCTGCGATGCTGGATGCGCACGCTAACTTCCTGCGTAGCAACCCGTCTTACAAAGTCACCGTAGAAGGTCACGCGGACGAACGTGGTACTCCTGAGTACAACATCTCCCTGGGTGAGCGTCGTGCTAACGCCGTTAAAATGTACCTGCAGGGTAAAGGCGTTTCTGCTGACCAGATCTCCATCGTTTCTTACGGTAAAGAAAAACCTGCAGTACTGGGTCACGACGAAGCGGCTTACTCCAAAAACCGTCGTGCCGTACTGGTTTACTAAGAGAATTGCATGAGCAGTAACTTCAGACATCATCTGTTGAGTCTGTCGTTACTGGTTGGTATAGCGGCCCCCTGGGCCGCTTTTGCTCAGGCACCAATCAGTAGTGTCGGCTCAGGCTCGGTAGAAGACCGGGTCACCCAACTCGAGCGTATTTCTAATGCTCACAGCCAGCTTTTAACCCAACTTCAGCAGCAGCTCTCTGACAACCAGGCCGATATTGACTCACTCCGTGGACAGATCCAGGAAAGCCAGTATCAGCTCAATCAGGTTGTGGAGCGTCAGAAGCAGATCCTGCTACAGATGGATAGCCTGAACAGTGGCGGCGCAGCAGCGCAGCCAGCCGCAGGCGATCAATCCGGTGCAGCTGGTGCCACGGCAACGCCGCAGGCTGACGCGTCAGCCTCAACAGGCGCGCCTGTACAGAGCGGTGATGCGAATACTGATTACAATGCGGCGATAGCCCTGGTGCAGGATAGTTCGCGCCAGGACGAGGCGATGGCGGCGTTTCAGAACTTCGTGAAGAAATACCCTGATTCCACCTATCAGCCCAATGCGAACTATTGGCTGGGACAGTTGAATTACAACAAGGGTAAAAAAGACGACGCGGCATTCTATTTTGCCTCCGTGGTAAAAAATTACCCGAAATCACCGAAAGCCCCTGACGCGATGTACAAGGTCGGGGTGATCATGCAGGACAAAGGCGACACCGCGAAAGCGAAGGCCGTCTTCCAGCAGGTGGTCACTAAGTTCCCGGGCACCGAAGGTGCAAAACAAGCGCAAAAACGTCTTGCTGCGATGGGATGATTGCCGGTTGACCAGAAATCGTGTTTTTTCTGGTCTTGCCGCATACTTCCTAAGCAGTTAAGTGATATTCATCAAAATATTAGTTGCGCAGAATTCTTAAATCAGTAATATATGCCGCCGTTGCCAAGGGATATCAAACAGCCCAAAAGCAGCCAAAATAGTGGGTCGTTAGCTCAGTTGGTAGAGCAGTTGACTTTTAATCAATTGGTCGCAGGTTCGAATCCTGCACGACCCACCACTTAAAGCAGTTCCGGTAGTACAGAGTGGGTGATTAGCTCAGTTGGTAGAGCATCTCCTTTACACGGAGGGGGGTCGGCGGTTCGAGCCCGTCATCACCCACCACTCGGGTCGTTAGCTCAGTTGGTAGAGCAGTTGACTTTTAATCAATTGGTCGCAGGTTCGAATCCTGCACGACCCACCAATTTTATTGGTCCGAGTGATAATTCAGGCAACACCCGAATGGGTCGTTAGCTCAGTTGGTAGAGCAGTTGACTTTTAATCAATTGGTCGCAGGTTCGAATCCTGCACGACCCACCAGCCTGAATAAAATTGAAGTAAATCCCGCAAGGGGTCGTTAGCTCAGTTGGTAGAGCAGTTGACTTTTAATCAATTGGTCGCAGGTTCGAATCCTGCACGACCCACCAATTTAACATCGTGTTCAGATGTTAAACGTGAAGGATAACGTTGCGTCAGCAACGGCCCGTAGGGCGAGGCGAAGCCGAGTCATCCTGCACGACCCACCAATGTAAAAAGGCGCCCTAAAGGCGCCTTTTTGCTATCCAGTCCGATGACATTTCTCTCCAGATTCGCTATCTTGTTTAGTATACAAAACATAATCGCCGTCCATTTTGCTATGTCGCGCAAAATAAAGGTGGTTTGTTAAGCCAGTAAAACGAGAAGCCAAAATGAGTGTGATGTTTGATCCTGAAGCCGCTATCTATCCCTTCCCGCCGAAGCCTGTTCCGCTGAGCCTGGACGAAAAGCAGTTTTACCGTGAGAAGATAAAGCGTCTGCTCAAAGAGCGTGATGCGGTCATGGTGGCGCACTACTACACCGATCCTGAAATTCAGCAGCTGGCAGAAGAGACCGGCGGCTGCATTTCGGACTCGCTGGAGATGGCGCGCTTCGGTGCTAAACATCCGGCATCGACGTTGCTGGTGGCCGGGGTGCGTTTTATGGGCGAGACGGCAAAAATCCTCAGCCCGGAAAAAACCATCCTGATGCCAACCCTGAATGCGGAGTGCTCGCTGGATTTAGGCTGCCCGATCGACGAATTCACCGCCTTCTGCGACGCCCATCCGGACAGAACGGTGGTGGTCTATGCCAATACCTCTGCCGCAGTCAAAGCGCGTGCCGACTGGGTGGTGACTTCCAGTATCGCCGTGGAGCTGATTGAGCATCTCGACAGCCTGGGCGAGAAAATTATCTGGGCACCGGACAAACATCTTGGTAACTACGTTCAGAAGCAGACCGGGGCAGACATTCTGTGCTGGCAGGGCGCCTGTATCGTTCATGACGAGTTTAAAACTCAGGCCCTGGAGCGCATGAAAGCCCTCTACCCCGATGCTGCCGTGCTGGTGCATCCGGAGTCACCCCAGGCGATCGTTAACATGGCGGATGCCGTTGGCTCAACCAGCCAGCTAATCAATGCCGCGAAAACATTGCCGCATCGCCAGCTTATCGTCGCCACCGATCGCGGCATCTTCTACAAGATGCAGCAGGCGGTGCCGGAGAAAGAGCTGCTGGAAGCGCCGACAGCGGGCGAGGGGGCAACCTGCCGCAGCTGCGCTCATTGTCCGTGGATGGCGATGAACGGGCTGAAGGCGATTGCCGAGGGGCTGGAGTCGGGCGGCGCAGCGCATGAGATCCATGTCGACGCGGCGCTGCGGGAAGGGGCGTTAATTCCGCTTAACCGGATGCTGGATTTTGCGGCTACACTACGTCCTTAAGCAACGTAACGTAACGCTGAGGGAAAAAGATGGATTTTTTTAGCACGCAAAACATTCTGGTACATATACCCATTGGTACCGGCGGCTATGACTTGTCATGGATTGAGGCCGTCGGGACGATTGCCGGTCTGCTCTGTATCTGGCTCGCCAGCCTGGAGAAGATCGTCAACTATGCGTTTGGCCTGGTGAACGTCACGCTGTTCGCCATAATCTTCTTCCAGATCCAGCTGTATGCCAGCCTGCTGCTGCAGCTGTTCTTCTTCGTGGCCAATATCTATGGCTGGTACGCCTGGTCGCGGCAGAACAGCCAGAAGGAGGCGGAACTGCAGATCCGCTGGCTGCCGTTGCCAAAAGCCATCGGCTGGCTGGCCGCCTGCGTGGTGGCTATCGGCCTGATGACGGTCTATATCGACCCGGTGTTCGCCTTCCTGACCCGCGTGGCGGTATCGGTGATGAGCAGCCTGGGCCTGAACGTCACCCTGCCGGAGCTGCAGCCTGACGCCTTCCCGTTCTGGGATTCGTGCATGATGGTGCTGTCGATTGCCGCCATGATCCTGATGACCCGCAAATATGTCGAAAACTGGCTGCTGTGGGTGATCATCAACGTGATAAGCGTGGTGATCTTCGCCCTGCAGGGCGTCTATGCCATGTCGCTGGAGTATATGATCCTCACCTTTATTGCCCTGAACGGCAGCAGGATGTGGATTAACAGCGCGCGTGAACGGGGTTCCCACGCGCTGGCACGTTAATGGTGATGATGAGCGTGGCCGGACTCGATCTCGTTGAGGTGGCAGTCCGGTCCGTTACAGGGGGGTGTACTCCATCTGGATGGTGCTGTGCGCAATAGCGTAGTGGTGCTCCAGAAAATGCTGGATACGCCCAAGTAACGCATCGTGGTCGTGGGGAGGAATGACCTGAACATGCAGCGTCATCAGCGGTTTTTCTCCCACCATCCAGACGTGAACATGGTGTACATCGCGCACTTCAGGAATGGAGCGCGTTAAGTTGCGCTTCAGCGCCGGAATATCCAGCGATGCCGGGGCCCCTTCCAGCAGCTCATTCACACTCTCCTGCAATAACCGCCAGGCACTGCGCAACACCAGACATGAGACCAAAATCGACAGTATCGGGTCGATCGGCGTCCAGCCCGTCCAGAGGATCACCAGCGCAGCGGCGATGGCCCCTACAGAACCCAGCAGATCCCCCATCACGTGCAGCGCCGCGGCCCGCACGTTGAGATTCTTCTCTTCACTGCCGCGATGCAAAATCCAGAACGCCAGGATATTGGCGATCAGCCCGGCGACCGCCACTACCATCATGGTAACGCCCGCGACAGGCTGAGGATGGCGGAAGCGCTGGAAGGCTTCCCAGACAATCAGAATGGTGATCAACACCAGCGCAATGGCGTTGACGAATGCGGCAAGGGTGGTGAGACGCAGCCAGCCAAAGGTGCGGCCATGGCTTGGGGGGCGACGAGCGAATATCACTGCCAGCAGTGCAAACAGCAGGGCAGCCGCGTCCGTTAACATATGCCCGGCATCAGCCAGCAGCGCCAGCGAGCCGGAAACCAGCCCGCCGACCGCTTCGATGACCATAAATGTGGCAGTCACGGCAAAAGCCAGCTTCAGCCGTTTAACATTGTCGTCCTGCGAAGAAGGGGCGTGGGAGTGGGAGTGCGCCATGTATGATGTCCAGATCCATTTTTATTGTAAGTGTAGCGTTTTTAACATCTTACACAAAAAATAAAGGAGAGCCGTAGCTCTCCTTCATCAAACCGCATTACCGTGAATTACTGGGTAGTGCCGTCAGTTTTTTGTTCTTGTGGGGTTCGTTCGGTATCCACTTTGCCGGACTGATCCGGGCATTTACCGTCTTTACACATCGAGTTCTTGTGCTGATCGTCCTTGCTCATGCCGTCATTACCCATCTTGCTTGGGTCGTCATTACCCATGATGGAATTGGAGCCACCGGTAGTAGAGCTGTTACCGCTCCCGGTAGTCGTACCGTTAGTCGTGGCGTTAGTACCATCAGGATTAAGCATGGTCCCGCTACCACCGCTACTGGTGGTACCTGTGGTGCCAGAACCGGTATTAATCTGGCTGTTGCCGGTATTATTTGGCGCAATATTCTGACGCGCATCAGGCGCTACTGCACCCGCATCAGCGGCGGCATTGGCCTGGCCGTTATTGCTGTCAGAGCCGGCGGCGGAATCAGCGGCCAGCGCAGCACCGCTTGCCATGGTGAGGGAAGCGGTCAGGAAAAGGGTTGCGAGTTTAGTCATTTTCATCATGCTGCTCCTGTTCTGGTCGTTATGTTCTGGATAACTTCTTTCCACAGTGCATATGCGAAATCGATATACTGCTCAGTGGTTAAAGATGCCATGATCCAAACTTAGGTCAGTATGGAATCGCGATAAACGTAATAAATGCAGTGCATACAGTTAAAAAGTTTAGGGCGGTTCTTGTTTTTCGCTACTTTGTGGCGTTTTTTAAGCGAATTCCAGGATTTATCTGTGCGTAGTGTAAAAGTGAGTTTACACTTCCTGACTGACAAGATAGATTGAAGGCATTGCATTCATTTATAAAAGTATGGCAACGCTGGAAAGATCATGAATTATCAGAATGACGATTTACGTATTAAAGAGATCAACGAGTTATTACCTCCTGTAGCGCTCCTTGAGAAGTTTCCTGCCACCGAAAATGCCGCCAACACCGTTTCTCATGCCCGTAAAGCGATCCATAAGATCCTGAAAGGTAATGACGATCGTCTGCTGGTAGTAATCGGTCCGTGCTCCATTCACGATCCTGCGGCGGCAAAAGAGTACGCGGCGCGTCTGCTCACGCTGCGCGAGGCGCTGAAGGATGAGCTGGAAATCGTCATGCGCGTCTACTTTGAAAAACCGCGTACCACCGTGGGCTGGAAAGGGCTGATTAACGATCCGCATATGGACGGCAGCTTCCAGATCAACGACGGCCTGCGCATCGCCCGTAAGCTGCTGCTGGATATTAACGACAGCGGCCTGCCGGCGGCGGGTGAGTTCCTCGACATGATCACCCCGCAGTATCTCGCAGACCTGATGAGCTGGGGCGCCATTGGCGCACGTACTACCGAGTCTCAGGTTCACCGCGAGCTGGCGTCCGGTCTCTCCTGCCCGGTGGGCTTTAAAAACGGCACCGACGGCACCATCAAGGTGGCGATCGACGCCATCAATGCCGCCGGGGCGCCGCACTGCTTCCTCTCCGTGACCAAATGGGGTCACTCCGCGATCGTGAATACCAGCGGTAACGGCGACTGCCACATCATCCTGCGTGGCGGCAAAGAGCCTAACTACAGCGCGGCGCACGTGGCGGAAGTGAAGGCGGGCCTGGATAAAGCGGGTCTGGCAGCACAGGTGATGATCGACTTCAGCCATGCTAACTCCAGCAAGCAGTTCAAAAAGCAGATGGAGGTCGGTACCGATGTCTGCCAGCAGATTGCCGGCGGTGAAAAGGCCATTATCGGGGTGATGATTGAAAGCCACCTGGTGGAAGGCAATCAGAATCTGGAAGGCGGCGAGCCGCTGGTTTACGGTAAGAGCGTCACCGATGCCTGCATCGGCTGGGACGATACCGAAACGGTGCTGCGCCAGCTGGCGAACGCGGTGAAAGCCCGTCGCGGCTAAAAAAATGCCGGATAAGCATCCGGCATTCAGAACCTCAGGCCCGGTCGCGATGACCGGGCTTTTTTTATTACTTGGCTTTACCCTGGTTCGCAACGGCCGCAGCTTTAGCCGCGATTTCGTCAGCGTTACCCAGATAGTAGTGTTTGATTGGTTTGAAGTTTTCGTCGAACTCGTACACCAGCGGCACGCCGGTTGGGATGTTCAGCTCGAGGATCTCGTCTTCACCCATGTTGTCCAGGTATTTCACCAGCGCACGCAGGGAGTTACCGTGAGCCGCAATGATCACACGCTCGCCGCTTTTCAGGCGTGGCAGGATGGTTTCGTTCCAGTAAGGCACAACGCGGTCGATGGTCAGGGCCAGGCTTTCAGTCTGTGGCAGTTCTGCATCGGTCAGTTTCGCGTAACGCGGATCGTGGCCCGGGTAGCGCTCGTCATCTTTGGTCAGCTCTGGTGGTGTTACTGCGAAGCCGCGACGCCACTGTTTAACCTGCTCGTCACCGTATTTTTCTGCGGTTTCTGCTTTGTTCAGACCCTGCAGCGCACCGTAGTGACGCTCGTTCAGTTTCCAGGATTTCTCAACCGGCAGCCAGGCCTGATCCAGTTCGTCCAGCACGTTCCACAGGGTGTGGATGGCACGTTTCAGCACGGAGGTATAAGCAAAGTCGAAGCTGAAGCCTTCGTCTTTCAGCAGTTTGCCCGCTGCTTTCGCTTCGCCAACGCCTTTCTCGGACAGGTCAACATCATACCAACCGGTAAAGCGGTTTTCGTTGTTCCACTGGCTTTCGCCATGACGTACCAGAACCAGCTTAGTTACAGCCATATTTTACTCCTCCAGAACAAGCATTATTTGAATGATAACAATTCTCATTATATTGCCGCGGCTGAGCCACGGGCAACGCTTAACCCTAACCATAGCGAAAATAGTGTCGCAGTGTAAGATGCTTGTGAATGAGGGGTTGTGATTTTGTCCGTAACTGGCGCTATTTTCAGCAAGATGGGCAAAAAAAAGCCCTCCTTCAGGAGGGCCGGTTTTTATTGCGCAGTAAACTGATATTCCGTGACGCTGATGTACTCTTCACCCGGGCGCAGAATGCAGTCGGGCTGCGGCCATTCCGCATGGTTCGGGCTGTCGGGTAAGAACTCGCTTTCCAGCGCCAGGCCCTGCCAGGCCCGGTACTCACCGTCTTCCCGCGCCGGCGTGCCGTCGAGGAAGTTACCGGAGTAGAATTGCAGGGCAGGGGCGGTGGTGTAGACCGTCATCTGCAGCTTTTCATCGGCAGACCACAGGTGCGCCGCAGCCTGGCTCAGGTCACCCTGGGCATCGAGCAGGAACGCATGATCGTAACCTTTCACCTTGCGCTGGTCTTCATCCGCCAGGAAATTCCGGGCGATAGCTTTGGTGGTGCGGAAATCAAAGCTGGTGTCTGCCACGGCTTTTAACCCTTCATGCGGGATCCCCATCTCATCGACCGGCAGATACGTCTGCGCCAGCAGCTGTAGCTTATGATTGCGTACGTCGCTGCAGTCGCCGTCGAGGTTGAAGTAAGCGTGGTTGGTCAGGTTGACCGGGCAGGGCTTATCCACCGTGGCGCGGTAGGTAATGGCGATCCGGTTATCCTCCGTTAAGCGATAATGGACGCTCGTCGCGCAGTTGCCAGGGTAGCCCTGATCGCCATCCGGGGAGTCGAGGGCCAGCAGCGCTTCGCCATCGTTCTGCTGCACAATCCGCCAGCGACGCTTGTCGAAGCCGTCCGGGCCGCCGTGCAGTTGGTTTTCACCCTGGCTCGGCAGCAGCGCATAGCTTACGCCGTCCAGCTCAAAGCGGCTTTTTGCGATACGGTTGGCGTAACGGCCCACCGAGGCGCCAAGGAACGCGGTTTGTTCAATGTACTGCTCGGGCGACGCGCAGCCGAGCAGGGTCTCGCGCACGCTGCCGTCGCGCATCGGGACGCGGGCGGAAAGCAGCGTGGCGCCCCAGTCCATGAGCGTCACCACCATCCCCGCGCTGTTGCGCAGGGTTAACAGGCGGTACGGCAGGCCGTCAGGGGCAAGAACAGGGGTTTCGTTTAGCACTGGCCAGCTCCTTGTGAGGCGTTGCAAACATAGAAGGTCTCTTTGATACCGGTTTTGGCTTCATACTGCTGCTCAACGGCTTGCTGAACCACCGGGACTAACGCCTCCGGCACCAGCGCCACCACGCAGCCACCGAAACCACCGCCGGTCATACGCACGCCGCCCTGCTCGCCAATTGCCGCTTTGACAATCTCCACCAAAGTGTCGATCTGCGGCACGGTGATTTCGAAGTCATCGCGCATGGAAGCATGCGACTCGGCCATCAGCTCACCCATCCGACGCAGGTCGCCTTTCTCCAGCGCAGCCGCCGCTTCCACGGTACGGGCGTTTTCGGTCAGGACGTGACGAACGCGTTTCGCCACCACCGGATCCAGCTCGTGGGCCACTTTATTGAACTCAGCGAGTGAGACATCACGCAGCGCAGACTGCTGGAAGAAGCGCGCGCCGGTTTCACACTGCTGGCGGCGGGTGTTGTACTCGCTGCCGACCAGGGTGCGTTTGAAGTTACTGTTGATGATGATCACCGCCGCGCCTTTCGGCAGGCTGACCGCTTTGGTGCCCAGCGAGCGGCAGTCGATCAGTAATGCGTGGCCTTTTTTTGCCCAGCGCCGAGATCAGCTGATCCATGATGCCGCAGTTACAGCCGACGAACTGGTTTTCTGCTTCCTGGCCGTTAAGGGCGATCTGCGCGCCGTCCAGCGGCAGATGATACAGCTGCTGGAAGACGGTGCCGACCGCCACTTCCAGCGAGGCGGAGGAGCTTAAGCCTGCGCCCTGCGGCACGTTACCGCTGATCACCAGATCCGCGCCGCCGAAGTTTTTGTTACGCTTCTGCAGGTGTTTTACCACGCCGCGAACGTAGTTCGACCACTGCTGGCTGTCGTGCTCAACAACAGGGGCATCCAGCGAGAACTCGTCGATCTGGTTGTCGTAATCGGCTGCCAGCACGCGCACCTTGCGGTCGTCGCGTTTCGCGCAGCTGATCACCGTCTGGTAATCAATGGCACAGGGCAGGACGAAACCGTCGTTGTAGTCGGTGTGCTCGCCGATCAGGTTAACGCGGCCAGGGGCCTGAATCGCGTGAGTAGCAGGGTAGCCGAACTTTTCAGCAAACAGGGCGTGGGTTTTATCTTTCAGACTCATTTTATTCTCCGGATTCGCGAAAATGGACATCACTCACTGCACGCAGGCGTTCTGCGGCCTGTTCAGCCGTCAGGTCACGCTGGGTTTCCGCCAGCATCTCGTAGCCGACCATAAATTTACGTACGGTCGCGGAGCGCAGCAGCGGCGGATAAAAGTGGGCGTGCAGCTGCCAGTGTTGATTCTCTTCGCCATTGAAGGGCGCGCCGTGCCAGCCCATGGAGTACGGGAAAGAGCACTGGAACAGATTGTCATAACGGCTGGTCAGTTTTTTCAGCGCCAGGGCCAGATCGCTGCGCTGGGCTTCGCTCAGATCGGTGATCCGCAGAACGTGGGCTTTCGGCAGCAGCAGGGTTTCGAACGGCCACGCCGCCCAGTATGGCACCACGGCTAACCAGTGTTCGGTCTCCACCACGGTGCGGCTACCGTCTGCCAGCTCGCGCTGGACATAGTCCAGCAGCATCGGCGACTGCTGCTCAGCGAAATAGGTTTTTTGCAGGCGATCTTCCCGCTCCACTTCGTTAGGCATGAAGCTGTTGGCCCACACCTGGCCGTGGGGATGGGGGTTGGAGCAGCCCATCGCCGCGCCTTTGTTCTCGAAAACCTGCACCCAGGGGTAGCTCTGCCCCAGCTCGGCGGTCTGTTCCTGCCAGGTTCTCACTACCTCGGTCAGGGCGTCAACGCTCAGTTCCGGCAGGGTTTTGCTGTGATCCGGCGAGAAACAGATCACCCGGCTGGTGCCGCGTGCGCTTTCGCAGCGCAGGAGAGGATCGTCACTCTGCGGCGCGTCCGGCGTGTCGGTCATCAGGGCGGCAAAGTCGTTAGTGAAAACGAAGGTGCCTTTGTAATCGGGGTTGATATCCCCGGTCACGCGGGTATTCCCAGGACAGAGGAAACAGTCCGGATCGTGCTGTGGCAGCGTCTGTTTAGCTGGCGTCTCCTGGGCACCCTGCCAGGGGCGCTTGGCGCGATGCGGAGAGACCAGGATCCACTGCCCGGTTAACGGATTGAAGCGGCGATGTGGGTGATCGACGGGGTTAAATTGGGTCATGACAGATCCTTAGTCCGGATAGCCCTGCGGGTGGCGAGACTGCCAGCGCCAGGTATCCTGTGCCATTTCATCGAGCGTGCGCGAAACACGCCAGTTAAGCTCTTTTTCGGCCTTGGTGGCATCCGCCCAGTAGGCGGGCAGATCGCCGTCGCGACGCGGGGCAAAGTGATAGCTCACCGGCTTGCCGCAGGCGGCGCTGAAGGCGTTAACCACATCCAGCACGCTGCTGCCGACGCCTGCGCCGAGGTTGTAGATGTGGACGCCCGGTTTATCCGCCAGCTGCTGCATGGCCGCCACGTGACCGTCGGCGAGATCCATCACATGAATGTAGTCGCGTACGCCGGTGCCGTCCGGGGTCGGGTAGTCGTTGCCGAATACCGCCAGCGAATCACGACGGCCTACTGCGACCTGGGCAATGTACGGCATCAGGTTATTCGGAATACCCTGCGGATCTTCGCCCATATCCCCTGACGGATGCGCGCCCACCGGGTTGAAATAGCGCAGCAGAGCGATGCTCCAGTCCGGCTGGGCTTTTTGCAGGTCGGTGAGGATCTGCTCCACCATCAGCTTGCTTTTGCCGTACGGGCTTTGCGGCGTCCCGTTCGGGAAGCTTTCGGCATAAGGAATTTGCGGCTGGTCGCCATAGACGGTGGCGGAGGAGCTAAAGATAAAGTTTTTCACGCCCGCCGCGCGCATGGCGGAGACCAGACGCAGCGTACCGTTGACGTTGTTATCATAATACTCCAGCGGTTTTGACACCGACTCGCCCACGGCTTTCAGCCCGGCAAAGTGGATCACTGCGTCAATGGCGTGATCGTGGAGGATCTCTGTCATCAGCGCTTCGTTACGAATATCGCCTTCGACAAAAGCAGGCTGTTTACCGGCCAGGCGTTCCATGACCGGCAGCACGCTGCGCTTACTGTTGCACAGGTTATCCAGGATGATGACGTCGTGGCCGTTTTGCAGCAGTTGCACACAGGTATGACTTCCTATGTAACCGCTACCACCTGTTACCAGAACTCGCATATTTCGCTCCATTAGGCTTAGGGTATGAGATAATCCTAGCATAACAGAGCGCGGGAAAGTGTGACATGGGATAAAATAGTGGAATCGTTTACACTGCCTGAAGAACAGCAGCGTCCCGGCTAAAAAAGGATTGTAAATCAAAGCGCCCGGTAAAGGATGTTGCAGGTTATCTGAAAAAGACGGGGGCGTGGCCCCCGTCAGGATGTCAAACCCTTCCCGTCTGGTAACGGTAGCGCTCGCCGTCGGCGACGAACTCCAGTCGGTGGGTGATACAGGCGGGGGCATCTTCCGCGTGATGAGAGACAAACAGCAGCTGCGTTTCCCCTTCGCTAATCAGCACGTCAACAAAGCGGCGAATCAGCTGGCGGTTGAGCGGATCCAGCCCCTGTAAGGGCTCGTCGAGGATCAACAGGGTAGGGTGTTTCACCAGTGCACGTACGATCAGCGCCAGCCGCTGCTGGCCCCACGACAGGCTGCTGAACGGGGCATCCGCAACCCGGTTATCCATTCCGAGAATATCCAGCCACTGCTGCGCCAGCTTGTGCTGCTTGTCGGAAACCGCCTGATAAATCCCGATGGAGTCGAAATAACCCGACAGGATGACGTTGCGCACCGTGGTGCTGACGCGGTAGTCGAGGTGCAGGCTGCTGCTGACGTAACCGATATGCTTTTTGATATCCCAGATGGTTTCGCCGCTGCCGCGACGGCGGCCAAAGAGGGTGAGATCGTTGCTGTACCCCTGGGGGTGATCGCCGGTAATCAGGCTCAGCAGGGTTGATTTCCCGGCGCCGTTGGGGCCGACAATCTGCCAGTGCTCGCCGGGATTCACCGTCCAGCTCAGGTGATCGAGGATCGGACGATCGTCATACGATACCACGCCGTCATTGAGCACAATTCGCGGTTGATTCTGCGGCAGGCCATGGCGCGCAGAGGGCGCGTCCGGTTCGGGCAGGGTGACGCCGTTCAGCTTTTCACTGTGCGCCAGCTGGGCTATCAGGGCCTGGTTCAGCAGGTGCGCTTTTTCACCCACCGCCGTCAGGGTGCAATCGGCCAGTACCCCGGCGTTGTGCACAAAATCGGGGATCTCGTCAAAACGGTTCAGGACCAGCACCAGGGTATAACCCTGCTGATTGAGCGAGGCCAGCAGATCCGCCAGCTGCCCGCGCGATTTCACATCGAGGCCGTCGAAGGGCTCATCGAGGATCAGCAGTTCGGGTTCAGCCATCAGGGCGTGGCACAGCAGCGTTTTACGGGTTTCGCCGGTCGAGAGGTATTTAAAGCGCCGGTCCAGCAGGTGAGCGATGCCGAACTGTTCCGCCAGCTGGCGACAGCGGGCATCGTCTTTGATCTCATCCTGGATGATCTCAGCGGCCGTGCGACCGGTATCCTCTTCGCCGGGGCTGAGCAGGTCGGTGTTATTGCGTTGCCACTCGTCGCTGACCAGTTTTTGCAGTTGTTCGAAGGAGAGGCGGGTGAGGCGAGTAAAGGTGCTCTGGCGTTCACCCTTCAGCAGCGTCAGCTCCCCGGCCAGCGCCCGGGCGAGGGCAGACTTGCCGCTGCCGTTACTGCCAACGAACGCCCAGCTTTCACCGGCATTGAGCGTAAAATCCGCGAGCGTGAGCGTTCGGGTATCGCTAAGACGAAACGTGCCTTGCGAGATTTGCAATGATGACATGATTTATCCCATTTTTTGCAGCAATAAGCATCAGGGATACCCAGTGTCGGGGCGAATGTCAATGCGCTTAGCACAAGGTGGCGATAATCACCCGGTCAGCATTAAAATATGCCGTCGCCTCAGCACCTTCTTCTAAACCCTGACTTTGAGCCTCAGGCACGGTAGCGCACAGCGTCTGGCCGTCGGGCAGTGTCATCAGCACTTCACACTGCTCGTCGCCACGATCGATATGGTTGATGATCCCCTGCAGCTGGTTATCCGCCTGATTCGCCTTTTCCCTGTCCAGGGTGATACTGACCCAGGGGGGCTTTCAGCAGCACCAGCACCTCTTTGCCCTCATCCAGACCCAGCCGTTCGCCGCTCTGGGCGGTAATAGCGACTTTCAGGCGGGTGGTACCGTCGGCGAGCAAAACATCCACATGCTGCTGAACGCGATCGTCATCGCGGGCAGTAACGGTGCCAAACCACTGGTTGCGGGCGCTGGTCTGCAAAGAGAAACGCGAGATGGCGCCGAGCAGGCTGTCCAGCGGCAGGGCGTCGTCGTCGCTTAAGACATCGAAGGCTTTCTGTTGGATTTGTGCCAGCAGGTCATAGAGCTGGATCAGCCGTTGCCCGTAGCGCGTCAGGATGGCACCGCCGCCGCCTTTGCCGCCGGTAGCGCGATCGACCAGGGTCTGCTCGCTGAGGGTGTTCATCTCATTGATAGCATCCCAGGCGCTTTTGTAGCTAATGCCGGCGTTTTTTGCCCCCTGGCTGATGGAGCCGGTTTGCGCAATCTGTTTGAGCAGGGCGATGCGGCGTGGGTCGGCAAACAATTTTTGCTGGAGACGTAGGGTGAGGAGAATTTCGGCCTGCATAACAATGTCCTGGCAAAAGGGTTATTGTGACGTAATTCGTTTCGGGCGCAAACTGAACCGCACAAAAGGGGATGTATTTCTCGCTTTTCCGGTTAGAATAAAGCATTCACATTGTCTGGAGAAAGCCATGTTAGAGTTGCTGAAAAGTCTGGTGTTCGCCGTGATCATGGTGCCAGTGGTGATGGCTATCATTCTCGGTGCCATCTACGGCCTGGGTGAGGTGTTCAACATCTTTTCCAATATCGGCCACAGAAAAGAGCCGAAAAAACAGCATTAATTCCTTGTAAAAACGCCCGGTTCCGCCGGGCGTTTTGCTCTCAAGTTTCCCCCTCCCGCGCCGATATTATTTACGGCATCAATTTGATTTACTCACTAATCGGTACGATTTAGCGCTGGGAAAACCCTGTGGTTATCGTTATATTTCTTTTTATATAACGACACTCAAAGGAGTTAAAGATGGCACGTACATGGTTACGCCTTTTCGCAGGGGCAACGCTAACCCTCACCCTGACCGGACATGCCCTGGCGGATGAGGGTAAAATTACCGTCTTCGCGGCGGCCTCCCTGACGAATGCGATGCAGGATATTGCTGCGGAGTATAAAAAAGAGAAAAACGTCGAGGTGGTGTCGTCGTTTGCCTCTTCCTCGACGCTGGCGCGCCAGATTGAAGCGGGCGCACCCGCTGACCTGTTCATCTCTGCCGATCAGAAGTGGATGGATTACGCCGTCGAGAAAAAAGCGATGGATACCGCCAGCCGTGAAACCCTGCTGGGCAACAGCCTGGTGGTCGTGGCACCAAAAGAGAGCGCCCAGGGCGAGATCGCCATCAATAAAGAGACCAACTGGACCAGCCTGCTGAAAGAGGGGCGTCTGGCGGTGGGTGACCCGGAACACGTGCCGGCGGGCATTTATGCCAAAGAGGCGCTGCAAAAACTGGGGGCCTGGGAGACGCTGTCACCGAAGCTGGCGCCGGCGGAAGATGTGCGTGGCGCGCTGGCGCTGGTGGAGCGCAACGAAGCGCCGCTGGGGATCGTCTACGGCTCTGATGCCGTCGCCGGAAAAGGGGTGAAAGTGGTGGGGACCTTCCCGGAAGACTCACATAAGAAAGTGGAATATCCTGTTGCCATCGTCGATGGACATAAAAACGCCACCGTCAGCGCCTTTTACGATTATCTGAAGGGGCCGCAGGCGTCGGCAATCTTTAAACGTTACGGATTTACGACTCACGAATGATATTGACCGATCCTGAATGGCAGGCCGTGCTGCTGAGCCTGAAAGTCTCTACCCTCGCGGTAGCATTTAGTTTGCCCTTTGGGATCTTCTTCGCCTGGTTACTGGTTCGCTGTAAGTTTCCCGGCAAAGCGCTCCTCGACAGTGTGTTGCATCTGCCGCTGGTGCTGCCGCCGGTGGTGGTCGGTTATCTGCTGCTCATCGCCATGGGACGCCGCGGGTTTATCGGCGAGCGTCTGTACGAGTGGTTTGGCCTGAGCTTTGCTTTCAGCTGGCGCGGGGCGGTAATGGCGGCGGCGGTGATGTCGTTCCCGCTGATGGTGCGGGCGATCCGCCTGGCGCTGGAAGGGGTCGACATGAAGCTTGAACAGGCCGCCCGCACGCTGGGTGCCGGACGCTGGCGCGTCTTCCTGACCATCACGCTTCCCCTGACGCTGCCGGGCATTATTGTCGGCACCGTGCTGGCCTTTGCCCGCTCGCTGGGCGAGTTTGGCGCGACCATTACCTTTGTCTCCAATATACCCGGCGAAACACGCACCATCCCGTCGGCGATGTATACCCTGATTCAGACCCCCGGTGGCGAAGGGGCTGCCGCGCGTCTGTGCATTATCTCCATTGTGCTGGCGATGGTGTCGCTGCTGGTGTCGGAATGGCTGGCCCGTCTGAGCCGTGAACGGATGGGGAACTGATCATGCTGGAACTCAATTTTACCCAGACGCTGGGCGAGCACTGCCTGACCCTCAACGAAACCCTGCCTGCCAGCGGGATCACCGCCATTTTTGGCGTCTCCGGGGCGGGGAAGACCTCGCTGATCTATGCGATAAGCGGCCTGACCCGGCCACAGTCCGGGCGGATCGTGCTCAACGACCGGGTGCTGAACGACGTCGAAAAGCGTATTTATCTGGCGCCGGAAAAGCGCCGGATCGGCTATGTTTTCCAGGATGCGCGGCTGTTTCCGCACTACAAAGTGCTGGGTAACCTGCGTTACGGCATGGCGAAAAGCATGGCCGGGCAGTTCGATAAGCTGGTGGCTCTGCTGGGCATTGAGCACCTGCTTGATCGCCTGCCGTCGTCGCTCTCGGGTGGCGAAAAACAGCGCGTGGCGATAGGGCGGGCGCTACTCACCGCCCCGGAACTGCTGCTGATGGACGAACCTCTGGCCTCGCTCGACATTCCCCGCAAGCGTGAGCTGCTGCCCTATCTGCAGCGCCTGGCGCGTGAAATCAATATTCCGATGCTGTATGTCAGCCACTCGCTGGACGAGATCCTGCATCTGGCCGATAAGGTGCTGGTGCTGGAAAACGGCAGCGTGAAGGCGTTCGGTAATCTGGAAGAGGTGTGGGGGAGCAGCGTGATGCACCCCTGGCTGCCGCAGGAGCAGCAGAGCAGCATTCTCAAGGTGAGCGTGCTCGAGCACCATCCGCACTACGCGATGACCGCCCTGGCCATTGGCGATCAGCATGTCTGGGTCAACAAGCTGGATAAACCGCTGCACACTAGTGTGCGCATTCGCATTCAGGCGTCGGATGTCTCGCTGGTGCTACAGCCGCCGCTACAGAGCAGTATCCGTAACATTCTGCGCGCCAAAGTAGCCCAGTGTTACGACGATAACGGCCAGGTTGAGGTTCAGCTGGAAATTGGCAGCCGCACGCTGTGGGCGCGCATCAGCCCGTGGGCCAGGGATGAACTGGGGATCAAACCTGGCCTCTGGCTCTATGCGCAGATCAAGAGCGTGTCGATTACCACCTGATCACAGCAGATGGGTATAGATATACTGAGCGATGCTGTCAGTGGTGTTGTCGCCAATCACAATGTTGGCGCGCGCTTTGACGGCGTCATCCGCATTGCCCATCGCCACGCCGGTACCGGCTGCTTCCAGCATGCTGATGTCATTGTAATTATCGCCAAAGGCAATGACATCCTTCATTGACCCGCCGATGGATTCCACATACTGCGCCAGGCGTTTGCCCTTGCTGTTGCCTTTGCGGGCAATATCCACCTGATCGTGCCAGGACCATTCGCACTCCAGGCCCAGCGTCTGCTCCACGTGTTTAGCGAAGGCATTCAGCTTAGTGGTGTCCTCATCGGTCAGGGCAAATTTCCAGATGGCGTTAACCTCCCGGGCCGCCTGCGCCAGCGAAGGTACCTGGGTGAAGACAGGACGCTGCGCTTCCGGCAGCGACTGCGCCCAGTTGCTGGTGCGGATCACATGCCCGGTCGGGCGTTCGTAAAGCATCGCGTCGTCGACATACATCAGGCCGTGAATGGCGTGTTCATCGAGCAGATCAATCAGTTGCAGCGCCTGAGGAACCGGCAGCGGATCGGCCTGTAGAACCTTTTTTGCTTGATAATCATACAAATGTACACTAAGTTGTACAAACAATTTGTGTAGGCATAAACAAATGAAAAAATGCTTCGTTTACTACCGTTTCAGCAGTGAACAACAACGTGATGGGGCATCAATTGTCCGTCAGAAAGAAGTACTACGGGAGTACATCAAACGTCATAACGTATGTGATGGTATGGATGATCCAGAAGTAGTTGAGATACTGGACGAATCACTCTCGGCATTCAAAGGTTTAAATATGTCTGAGGGGCAGTTAGGAAAGTGGATGGATCAAGTACGTATAGGTATGTGGGATGGTTCAAGACTGGTAGTTGAAAGTATTGACCGTTTTAGCCGCTTGAATCCATTTACAGTACTAAGTTACATAAGTGAGTTAGTAAGTCATAAAATCACGATGATTGATGCCAGTAACAACATGTGGATCAATCTTGCTAATAGTCAGCTACTACCTATTGTTACGATGTCTGCTCAACGTGCATATGAAGAGTCAGTATGACCTGCTCCCCGTTGATTAATACACCGCGATGTTAGTAATGTCTTCATAAGCCACATGAGGACATCCCCATGAAGAAGCGTTTTTCCGAAGAACAGATCATCAGTATTCTCCGAGAGGCCGAAGCCGGGGTTTCTGCCCGTGAGCTCTGCCGCAAGCACGCCATTTCCGACGCCACCTTTTACACCTGGCGTAAGAAGTATGGCGGTATGGAGGTGCCCGAGGTTAAGCGCCTGAAGTCGCTTGAGGAAGAGAACGCCCGCCTCAAGAAGCTGCTCGCTGAAGCCATGCTGGATAAGGAGGCGCTTCAGGTGGCTCTGGGGCGAAAGTACTGACGACAGACCAGAAGCGGGAAGCTGTGGTGTTGATGTGTGATGCGACCGGTCTGTCGCAACGTCGTGCCTGCAGGCTTACAGGTTTGTCCCTGTCGACCTGCCGCTATGAGGCTCAGCGACCGGCTGCTGATGCGCATTTATCAGGGCGTATCACTGAGCTGGCACTGGAGCGCAGGCGTTTTGGCTACCGACGCATCTGGCAGTTACTGCGCCGTGAAGGCCTTCATGTTAATCACAAGCGCGTGTACCGCCTTTACCACCTTAACGGGCTGGGCGTAAAACGCAGACGACGTCGTAAAGGGCTGGCAACAGAACGTCTGCCGCTGCTCCGCCCGGAGGCGCCCAACCTGACCTGGTCGATGGATTTTGTCATGGACGCGCTGGCCACCGGTCGCAGGATCAAGTGCCTGACCTGCGTGGACGACTTCACGAAGGAGTGTCTGACGATTACCGCCGCATTCGGGATTTCAGGCGTTCAGGTCACGCGAATTCTGGACAGCATTGCACTGTTTCGCGGCTATCCGGCGACGATAAGAACGGACCAGGGGCCGGAGTTTACCTGCAGAGCACTTGACCAGTGGGCTTATGAGCATGGGGTGGAGCTGCGGCTTATCCAGCCGGGCAAGCCAACACAGAACGGATTTATTGAAAGTTTTAACGGACGATTCAGGGATGAGTGCCTCAATGAGCACTGGTTCAGCGATATAGTTCACGCCAGGAAAACGATTAATGACTGGCGGCAGGATTATAACGAGTGTCGTCCACATTCATCGCTGAACTACCAGACTCCGGCTGAATTTGCAGCGGACTGGCGAAACGGGAAATATGAAGAAAAACCAACCGACATTACTAACTGAAGGTTGTATCTAATCCTGGGGGCAGGTCAGTATTGATGTGTAATATTCCATTCAATCAATCATTACTTGATGCAAAGTACTTTAAAGATTATGGCCTGGATGTAATGGGTTTTGACTGTATGAATATTGCATTTAAGGATGGTGATGTACCAGTACTAAGTAAGGGGGATCAGGCAGAATGGCAGTATTATGACGAGAAATATAAAGTACAGGTTATCGATTCTTATAAACTATTTGTGAAAGGTATTAAAGTACATTTGTTTCTTGTTCAGTTAAAAGAGGCGTTTTTAGAAGAATAAAAATAAATACCCTGTATCAATTAATTTATGGGGTAATTTATGAAGAAATCTAAAATTGGATATGGAATTTGGGCAGTAGCAGTAATAGCACTTGCAGCATTACATTGTTTTGCAGGTTTACCATTATGGGTAGTGATAGTACTGTCAATTATATTAGGATAGGGAAATGGTTATATCTACAACAGTGATCGGTTGTACCAGTGCTGTAATTGCACTGGGTGGTTTTTTATTCACAAGATACAGAGAGTATAAAATGGATTCTACTTTACTGTACAAGCGAATTTCAGATCTTGAAGCAGAACAACGATTATTAAAACAACAAATAGATTCGATGAGTAAAGATCAGGTACTCTTTGAAACAGAATTAAAATCAGTACAAAATCGTTTGCTGGATATCGATGTAAAGTTATCCCGTATTCTGACACTACTGGAAGTTAAAAATGAGAAACACTAAAGCCAGCATTACGCTGGCTTTTTTTTACTGCTTAGTTACCCAGTTAATCAGATAATCAACGCGGTTTGGTGTCTGTTGATATAGTTTACTGTTACGTAGTTCGGCTAATGCTGTTGCATAGTTCTGATTCTGTAAGGCATAGATACAACGCTTGAATTTACTGAAACCTGCTAATCCTAACTGGAATACCAGTACCGTTACCATCGCATACCAGCGACCATCTGGACGTAGACCTAATTTTAATGAATCAGTACCTTTAACTGCTTTCTGATAATCCAGTACTAAAAGTTGTTCGGCCTGTAGTTCTGTAATGCCATTAACGAAATGCTCTCTTTCTTCTGACAGTACTAAATGACCAAATCCAATAGTTTCATATCCTAATGAGTCTTTATAAATTCTGAACTTGCCGTTTCTGAAATAACCTAATTTTTCTTGATATTGTTTAGTACCTTCAAGACTCTTAATAATCTGTAGTACTTCTTCCTGTTTTACGCTCATTTTTAATAATCCTTAATAAATAATTGATAACGTATTTATCAAGGAAAATAAGAAAATGGATAATAATGAAAGTGAGTGGCAAATGTGGTACAAGGATGAAGAATTTATCCCAGAAGAAACAGCGTGTTTTGTCTATATAATTCAATTTACCGATTCGGATGAATTTTACATCGGTCAAAAGAGAGTATGGAAAGGTATTAAAAATATCTCAGAAATTAAAGCAGACAGTAAACAAAGTAACTGGGAAGAATATTGTAGTAGCAGTAAGACAGTGAAAGAGAAGATTGAAGCGGGTGAACCGTACCGTAAACGTATTCTGGCATGTTACCCAACATACGCCGAAGCACTTCACTGTGAGTCAGCACTGATCTGTATGTTGTGTTCTCAGTGGGGAAGTCTTAACAAAGCACTGATGGCTAAGTTCATGTTTACAGGTCGTATGAACAAGGAACATATGCAGAAGGTTAGAGAACTGTTGGAGGACTTAACATGAAAGGATTGATTGAGTACTTAAAGCGTTTTCTAACAGGTTCTGGTACTAATTCTGATGATGGTACTGCTAAGACCACCGATAGACTATCAGACGTTAACTGGAAGCATCACATTGCGTATGTATTCGTGTTCATCGTTATCTATAACTTCATCATCATTCCAGTACTGGCATTGTTAGGTATAATAGTCCCATTGATACCACTTGATGAAGTATGGAAAATACTTATAATCTTGATTGGCGGAAGTTAACCAATTAAGAGAAATGTATGAATTGGATTAATAGATTTAAGGCTATAATCGAAAAGAATATTACTTTAGTCATTTTTTTAGTATTAGTTATCATTGTCGCATTCTATGGAATACATAAAGCACAATCTGACTTTTCAAGTACTGACGTATTATCAGCAATAGCTGATGTATCTATGGCATTTTTTGCTTTGTTGGGTTTATTAGTTGCTAAAAGATGGAAAGCAGAAGCTACACAAAGTAAAGGTGTTGATGTTTCTATATCAATACTTACAGAATCCATACCAATGCTGAATGGTCTAATTATCCCTACAGTATATATTAAGTTGGCCGAACGTTATTTATTAGGATTTAAAGACGATAAATTTTTTCCTTATCCTAAAACAATTTCTTTTCGAAACGGTATGAAACCACATGGTGAGATAATTAAAAGAGAATCTAAAGAATTATCTAAGTTACGCTCTGGTTTGAAAACTCTTAATGTATTGTCATGGTCAGTTACCAGTAAATACAAAAGTAATATGGACTCTTATATAAACTTAGTTACTCAGTGTTTAAATAAAGAGATTGAACTCCGCACACATATTGTAGTTATATTATCTGCGTGGAATATTGATTTTACTGGTGATGATTCAAAAGCATATACAGATCTCACATGGGATTTTTCTAACAATTATAATGTTGATGAAGGCATTAAGTTATGTAATGAAATAGTAAGAATCAAAGAAGACCTGTACAACCATCTTAAGTTAATGAATGTAAATACTGTCTCTATCTTTGATGTTTTTGAACCTAAACACTAAACGAATAGCTATTAAAGCCTGTACATGTACAGGCTTTTTTCTTTAGGCTGGCACACATTCATAGTACTTGTTAACCGTCTCGGCAATTCCAGTTTCTGTATTACTGCCTATTACCAGATCAGCACAGGCTTTTATCTCATCTACGGCATTACCCATAGCAACACCCAGACCAGCACTTTTAAGCATACTAAGATCGTTATGGTTATCCCCAAAAGCGATAACCTGATCCATTGATAAGCCTTGCGATTCAACCCATTGTGCTAAACGTTTACCTTTGCTATTCCCCACTTGTGCTATATCAACCTGATCATGCCATGACCATTCACAAGCAAGCCCAAGTTCACGTTCTACGACCTGACCGAAATTTTGTAATTTGACTGTATCAGTATCAGTCAGGGCGAACTTCCAGATCCCGGCAACGTTCTGAGCCGTTTCACGTAGCGAACTCACTTGTTTGAATACCGGGCGTTGTGATTCTGGTAATGATTTAGCCCAATTTTCAGTACGGATGATATGCCCCGTAGGTTCCCTATAGAACATTGCATCATCGGCATACATCAAACTATGAACATTGTAACTATCAAGTAGATCAATTAATTGCGTAGCCTGGTCTGGTTGTAACGGATCAGACGTAATCACCTTTTTTTCGTGGTAATCGTACAGTAAAGCACCATTGCAACAGATAGCAGGTGTATCAAGAGCTAATGCCTGATAAAAAGGATGAATGGCTACAAAATGTCGTCCAGTTACGATCACTACTTTTGCCCCAGATTCACGGGCATTTTGAAGGGCTACTAATGATTCTGGGAGAATCCGTTTCTCTGGTGTTAGAAGTGTGCCATCCAAATCAAGGGCAATTACTTGATAGTTCATCATTATTCACTTTGATTGAGTTAGGGTTTTGCCGATAGTACACGGCTTGCCGCAGTCTTGAAAATCGTTACTCTATAGTACTGGCAAAGCCAAAGAGACAGTAAGAAGCAGGCATTAATGAAGGGTGTAACAATTTGTTTGTTTACTATTACCACTATTCAAATAGGTACCGTTACAACAAATTGCAGGTGTATCTAACGCCAGCGCCTGATAAAAAGGATGAATCGCAACATGATGTCGACCCGTCACGATGAGGAGCTGGTATCCCACCTCCTGGGCACGCTTCAGGGCGTCGAGGGAAGAGGGGAGCAGGGTTTTTTGCGGGGTTAACAGCGTACCGTCTAAATCCAGTGCAATCACACGCGAGGTCATTTGATATTCCGGGTTAATGTTGAAATGGCAGGATGTGCAGATGGTACACCGCGTGACTAACGCTGCAAAATTCCTGGTTAAAATTCAGCATTCACCGTTAAAAAAGACTATCCTGGTACATTACTTTTACGCGCAGTGAGGAAAGGAGCATTCATGAAACAAACCGTTTATACCGCCAGTCCTGAAAGCCAGCAGATCCATGTCTGGCGTCTGAATCCCGAAGGCACACTCACCCTGGTTCAGGTCGTCGATGTTCCCGGCCAGGTTCAGCCGATGGCGATCAGCCCGGATAAACGTTTCCTGTATGTGGGTGTGCGCCCGGAGTTCCGTGTGCTGGCGTACCGTATCTCTCCTGACGATGGTGCCCTGACATACACGGCCGAAGCCGCTCTGCCAGGTAGCCCGACCCATATTTCAACCGATCTGCAGGGACGCTTTATCTTTAGCGGCTCTTACAATGCCGGTTGCGTCAGCGTGACCCGCCTGGATGACGGCATTCCAACGGAGACCGTTGAGGTGGTTGAAGGCCTGGAAGGTTGCCACTCGGCCAACATCTCCCCGGATAACCGCACCCTGTGGGTTCCGGCGCTGAAACAGGATCGTATCTGCCTGTTCACGCTGGGCGACGACGGCAAGCTGGCCGCGCAAACGCCGGCAGAAGTGACTACCGTTGAAGGCGCAGGCCCGCGTCATATGGTGTTCCATCCGAATCAACAGTACGCCTACGTGGTGAATGAGCTGAACTGCTCGGTGGACGTCTGGGCCCTGCGCGATCCGCACGGCAATATCGAGTGTGTGCAGACCCTGGACATGATGCCGGCTGACTTCACCGATACGCGCTGGGGAGCGGATATCCACATCACCCCTGACGGACGCCACCTCTATACCTGCGATCGTACCTCAAGCCTGATCACCATTTTCAGCATCTCTGAAGATGGCAGCGTGCTGGCAATCGAAGGCTTCCAGCCGACTGAGACCCAGCCGCGCGGCTTTAACGTCGATCACAGCGGTAAGTTCCTGATTGCGGCGGGGCAAAAATCGCACCATATCGCACTGTATGAGATTCAGGGCGAGCAGGGGCTGCTGGAAGAGAAGGGGCGTTACGCCGTCGGCCAGGGGCCAATGTGGGTAGTGGTTAACGCCTGCTAAGGCGGACGAAATAAAAAAACCTCGCAAATGCGAGGTTTTTTTATGCCCGGTGGTAGCCGGGTGAGCACATCGACATAAACCAACTCAGTTATTGTAGCGTCGCAGATAATGCTTACACAACCTCAGACACGTATCGATGCTAGAGCAGGTTATGATGATATAAACATAACCATTTGATTTTAAATTATTTTAATTGCTGCTCTTTATAAATTCTTATTTGATGGTGAGCTGTTTAAATATACAGCTTTCTCTGTTTATAATCAGCTGTTGGTATCAATGTGTGGCAGTCCGCTATCAGGGATCGTTTTCAAGTCCTGGCTGGCGGGTGGTGCCGTCAGTGCCTTAACTGCGGAGCACATCGATGTAAACCAACGCCCACTGGTGACAGGCAGCGAAAAGGTAAGTCAGTGGAAGTGCTCCTGACCAAAGGAGTGGCGTATGAGCAGTATGGGATGGATAATTCTGTTCCTGCAACTCATGGTTGCAGTATTGCAACTGCTGGATGCGTATCTTAAGACCGGTGCCTGACGTGCCCAGCCGCAGCATTAAGGGGGGAGTGATTCCCCCCTTTTTGCTAATCCGATTACTGTTTCGGCTCTGCGATCACTTTGCTACCCACACCGCGGTTGTTGTATTCCCACATGCGGTTGAAGTTCGCGTCGTTAAGGTTACGCTGCACGTTGCCTTTCTCATCCACCGCACCGGTATTACCCGCATACGGACGCTGAGAAATCGCCGCGTTGCCCCAGGGTTTCGCCATGTTAAAGCCTTCGTTGATCACGCTGTCGCGGATCACCACCTGGCCGTTAGAGGCAGAATCCACATCCAGCGAGCGGCCCAGCTGTGCCACACCGTCACCCATCGCGGTAAAGCGGCTGTTTACCGCCAGGAAGCCGTAGAACAGATTAGACTGCGTCGCTGGTGCGAAGACATAGCCTTCCTGCTGGGTACGGGTATTCATCACGCGGAAATCGGTGTTATCAAACACCACGGCACCGCGACCGGAGACAATATCCACATCGCCTTCAATGTAGCTGTTGGTGACCAGCGTACGGGTGATACGGTTGTTTTTCAGGGTGTTCTCGACGCCGCTGTTGGTGACAAAGAAGGTGTTCTGACGACCCAGAATATTCACCTTGTCGATCTGCACCTGATCGCCATCGCTGCGCAGGGCGACCGCCTGGTGGTTACCAGCATCCACGCTGTCGCCCAGGTTGTTTTCAATGGTCAGGTTTTTCAGCTGCAGGCCGGTGTTCTGCGACCAGAAGACGGCTGAACACATCACGCCGACGGTGGCGCTGTGCTTGCTCTGGCAACGGTCAAACATGTACCAGGCCGGTTTGCCAGGCATATATTTACCGCCCGGGTTGACCAGACGACGCCAGGTGGTGGTATCCATCTCCGAGTCGATCGCCAGACCAATTTTCACATCAATCGGTTTTTCGCCCGTACCGTAGAGAGTCACGCTACCCGGTGCGGCAGGCACATACACGGTGCCTTCGTACTCGCCGGGTAAAATGGCGATGTACTGACGGGAGCTGCTGTGCTTAGCAATGGCAGCATCAACCGCCGCCTGAATGGTGGTGTGCGTAACGCCCTGCGTTCCCGCCGGGCCAACCACAAAGTTTGGCTGCTCAGGCAGGCGAATGGCGTAAGGACTCCACGGCGCCGCGTTTGGATCCATGGCCGTAAAGTAGCGAGCCTGCTGGAAGTTTTTCGCTTCATCAGCGGAGAGGATCGGGCGGGAAGCCGTGCCTGGTGCGGCCTGCTCTGAAGGCAGTTGATCCGGCGGAGTAGAGCTGCACGCAGACAACGTCACGCCAAATGCGAGGGCCAGCGCCAGACGAGAAATCCTGGAAATGTTCAAGGGAAAGCTCCTGCTAAGCATATCAATAGGGGGATAACCGAAATAGCCTGCTTTTTTATACTAAGTTGAGCGAAACGGGAAGATTAAAAGGTAAAAAGTTACTTTTTATTCCCGCGCTTAGCGGGAAAGTTGTCACAAATAAATAACAATTTCGGTAAAGCCGATTGACAGAGCGACGGGAATGAAAATAAATGTCTATACAACTCATGACAAGCGGAAGCCCGATGCTGCAACTTCATCCCGACGACGTAATCTGGCGTAACCTGCGCCTCGCGACCCTGGATCCCGATCACGGCACGGCCTATGGTCTGCTGGAGAACCGGGCGTTGATTGTGCGCGGTGAGACCATCCTGGCGATCGTGCCTGAATCTGACCTGCCACAGGATCTGCCCAACGCCCACGATTTACAGGGGCGGCTGGTCACGCCGGGCCTGATCGACTGCCACACCCACCTGGTGTTTGGCGGCGATCGCGCCGCCGAATGGGAGCAGCGGCTGAACGGCGTCTCCTATCAGACCATCAGCGCCCAGGGAGGCGGGATTAACGCCACGGTAACCGCCACCCGGGACAGCACCCCCGAGCAGCTTGAGCAGCTGGCGCAGCAGCGTTTACAGCGGCTGATGCGTGAAGGCGTCACCACGATCGAAATTAAATCCGGCTACGGCCTCAACGACGAGGCGGAAGAGAAGATGCTGCGCGTGGCCCAGCGTCTTGCCCTGACCAACCCTGTTGAGATCAGCCCGACGCTGCTTGCCGCTCACGCCGTGCCGAAAGAGTATCGTCAGGATCCCGATGCGTACATCGCCCACGTGTGTCAGCACACCCTGCCTGCGCTGTGGGAGAAAGGTCTTTTCGAAGCCGTGGATGTCTTCTGCGAGAATGTCGGCTTTACCCCGGAACAGAGTGAACGGGTATTCCAGGCGGCACAGGCCCGGGGGATCCCGATTAAAGGCCACGTCGAGCAGCTCTCGAACCTCGGCGGCACCACGCTGGTGAGCCGCTACCACGGGCTCTCTGCCGATCATATTGAGTATCTTGATGAATCCGGAGTAAGCGCGATGGCGCAGAGCGGCACCGTAGCGGTGCTGCTGCCCGGCGCGTTCTACTTTTTGCAGGAGCGCCAGCGCCCGCCGGTTGCCCTCTTGCGTCAGCATGGGGTGCCGATGGCCGTCGCCACCGACTACAACCCCGGCACCAGCCCCTTTGCCAGCCTGCATCTGGCGATGAACATGGCCTGCGTGCAGTTTGGTTTAACCCCGGAAGAGGCGTGGGCAGGGGTGACCCGGCACGCCGCACGGGCGCTGGGCCGCGGTGAAACGCACGGCCAGCTGAAGGCCGGGTTTGTCGCGGATCTGGCGATCTGGGATGCCAAAAGCCCGGTGGAGATGGTGTATGAGCCGGGTCGTAACCCGCTTTATCAGCGCGTATTCAGAGGAAAAATACAATGAACCTGTGGCAGCCGGTTTCACCTGACATCTGGCAGGGGCGCGACGATAGCAGCGAGGCCAGCAATGCGCTGCGCCTGTTCCAGACCGTGCAACGTAGCGACACGCTAACGCCCTCCGGGGACGGTATCGCCCTGATCGGCTTCGCCTGCGACGAAGGGGTCCGACGCAATCAGGGCCGGACCGGTGCCGCCGGGGCCCCGGATGTGTTACGCCGTGCGCTGGGGAATATGGCCAGCCATCAGGGCCACGCGCGGCTGACAGATATGGGCAACATCCGCGTCGAAGGGGAAGCGCTGGAGGCCGCCCAACAGGCGCTGAGTGAGACGGTCACCGCCTGCCTGCAGGCCGGCATGCGCACCCTGGTGTTCGGCGGCGGGCATGAAACCGCCTGGGCCCACGGCCGCGGCGTGCTGGATGCTTTTCCCGGCGAGCGGGTGGTGATTATCAACCTCGATGCGCATCTCGATCTGCGTCACGCCAGCCAGGCGACCTCCGGAACCCCGTTCCGCCAGCTGGCGCTGTACTGCGCAGAACAGCAGCGTGAGTTTCACTATGCCTGCCTCGGGGTCAGCCGGGCGGCCAATACTCAGGCGCTGTGGGATGAGGCGGCTCGTCTTAACGTTACCCTGGTCGAAGATCTCGATTTCCAGCGGCAGGCGTTGCCGGTACTTGAGGAGATCCTCAAGGATGCGGATCGGGTCTATCTCACCATTGATCTCGACGTAATGCCTGCCGGGGAGATGCCCGCCGTGTCGGCACCTGCCGCGCTGGGGGTTCCCGCCCGGGATCTGCTTCCGGTCATCGAGCGGATCTGTCGCAGCGGCAAACTGCAGGCGGCAGATCTGGTGGAGTTGAGCCCCGGCTTCGATCGTGACGGCCAGGGGGGCGAAGCTTGCCGCACGGCTGGCCTGGCAAATTGCTCACTGGTGGATTTGATCTCTGTATATACTCGACTTTTTATGACGGCTTAAGGAATTGCTATGTTCTCTCGCGCTCCGCAGCAGCAGGCTAATACGCCAGCCCCTTTCTATGAAAAGGTAAAACAGGCGATCAGCCATCAGATCGCCACCGGCGTCTGGCGTCCGCACGATCGCATCCCGTCCGAGGCAGAGCTGGTAGCACAGTTCGGCTTTAGCCGGATGACCATCAACCGCGCGCTGCGGGAGCTGACCGATGAGGGGCTGCTGGTGCGTCTGCAGGGGGTCGGCACCTTTGTGGCCGAGCCGAAAGGGCAGTCGGCGCTGTTTGAGATTCGCAGCATTGCTGATGAAATCGCCTCCCGCAACCATCAGCACCGCTGTGAAGTGCTGTTCCTTGAGGAGACGCAGGCCAGCGCCGCGCAGGCGGCGGCGTTGAACGTCAAAGAGGGCACCCGCATCTTCCACTCCCTGATGCTGCACTTTGAAAACGACATCCCGGTGCAGATCGAGGATCGCTGCCTCAATGCCGCGCTGGTGCCGGATTACCTGGAGCAGGACTACACCGCCACCACGCCCCATGCGTATCTGTCGCTGGTCGCACCGCTGACGGAAGGGGAGCATATCGTCGAGGCGGTACGCGCCACCCCGCAGGAGTGCGAACTGCTGCGCATTAAAGAGCACGATCCCTGCCTGCTGATTCACCGCCGCACCTGGTCAGCCTCGCATATTGTCTCTCACGCCAGACTGCTGTTCCCGGGCAACCGCTACCGGCTGCAGGGCCATTTCATGTCATAAGCCAAAAGCGTGATTGCTGACGCAATATAACAAAAATGTATCGTAATTGTTAAAACTGGCCTTGTGTGCACTTGTCTATACAAGTATATCTTAGTGTATATTCTGTCCCCAATGAGGAGCACACCATGTCGTCAGGCAAGTACCGCCAGCAAGAGATCCGCGCCCCACGTGGCACCCAGCTGAATGCCAAAAGCTGGCTCACCGAAGCCCCGCTGCGTATGTTAATGAACAACCTCGATCCCGACGTGGCGGAAAATCCTCACGAGCTGGTGGTGTATGGCGGGATTGGCCGCGCGGCGCGTAACTGGGAGTGCTATGACGCCATTGTTAACGCGCTCACCGAACTGGAAAACGACGAAACCCTGCTGGTGCAGTCCGGCAAACCGGTCGGTGTGTTTAAAACCCACGAAAATGCTCCGCGCGTGCTGATCGCTAACTCCAACCTGGTGCCGCACTGGGCCACCTGGGAACACTTCAACGAACTGGATGCGAAAGGGCTGGCGATGTATGGCCAGATGACCGCCGGGAGCTGGATCTACATCGGCAGCCAGGGCATTGTCCAGGGCACCTACGAGACCTTCGTCGAGGCCGGTCGTCAGCACTATAACGGCTCCCTGAAAGGCCGTTGGGTTCTCACCGCGGGCCTGGGCGGCATGGGCGGCGCACAGCCGCTGGCGGCCACTCTGGCGGGGGCCTGCTCCCTGAACATTGAGTGCCAGCAGAGCCGCATCGATTTCCGTCTGCGTACCCGCTACGTCGATGAGCAGGCCGATTCGCTCGACGACGCCCTGGCGCGCATTAACAAATACACCCAGCAGGGTAAAGCGGTCTCGATTGCCCTGTGCGGCAATGCGGCCGACATTGTGCCGGAACTGGTGGCGCGCGGCGTGCGTCCGGACCTGGTCACCGATCAGACCAGCGCCCACGATCCGCTGCACGGCTACCTGCCAAAAGGCTGGAGCTGGGAAGAGTACCAGCAGAAAGCGCAGCAGGATCCGGAAGGCACCGTGCTGGCGGCGAAGCGCTCGATGGCCGATCACGTTAATGCGATGCTGACCTTCAGCCAGCAGGGTGTTCCGACCTTCGATTATGGCAACAACATCCGCCAGATGGCGAAAGAGATGGGCGTGGCCAATGCCTTTGACTTCCCGGGCTTTGTTCCTGCCTATATCCGTCCGCTGTTCTGCCGCGGGATCGGCCCGTTCCGCTGGGTGGCGCTCTCAGGCGACCCGGACGATATCTACAAAACCGACGCCAAAGTGAAAGAGATTGTCGCCGATGATGAGCATCTGCATCACTGGCTGGATATGGCTCGCGAGCGCATCAGCTTCCAGGGACTGCCGGCGCGTATCTGCTGGGTAGGGCTGGAGTGGCGTCAGAAGCTGGGTCTGGCCTTTAACGAAATGGTCCGCAGCGGTGAAGTCTCCGCACCGATCGTTATCGGTCGTGACCATCTTGATTCGGGCTCGGTTGCCAGCCCGAACCGTGAAACCGAAGCCATGCAGGACGGCTCCGACGCGGTCTCCGACTGGCCGCTGCTGAACGCGCTGCTTAACACCGCCAGCGGCGCGACCTGGGTCTCGCTGCACCACGGCGGCGGGGTCGGGATGGGCTTCTCCCAGCATGCCGGGATGGTGATCGTCTGTGACGGCACCGATGAAGCCGCGGCCCGTATCGCCCGCGTGCTGCACAACGATCCGGCGACGGGCGTAATGCGCCATGCCGATGCCGGGTATGACATTGCCATCGACTGCGCGAAAGAGCAGGGCCTGAACCTGCCGATGATCACCGCTAAACAAGGAAAGCACTGATGAACGCTTTAACCCTGACGCCCGGTTCCCTGACCCTGGCCCAGCTGCGCCAGGTCTGGCGGCAGCCGCTACAGCTGACGCTTGATAAGACCGCCCACCAGGCCATCAACGACAGCGTCGCCTGCGTGGAAGCCATTGTCGCCGAAGGGCGCACCGCCTACGGGATCAACACCGGTTTTGGCCTGCTGGCGCAGACGCGCATCGCCACCCACGATCTGGAAAACCTGCAGCGTTCGCTGGTGCTGTCCCACTCGGCGGGCGTCGGTGAGCCGCTGGATGACGATATCGTACGCCTGATGATGGTGCTGAAAATCAACAGTCTGGCGCGCGGTTTCTCCGGTATCCGCCTGAGCGTGATTGAGGCGCTGATTGCCATGGTCAATGCCGGCGTCTACCCGTGGATCCCGGCCAAAGGCTCGGTCGGCGCGTCCGGCGACCTGGCCCCGCTGGCGCACATGTCCCTGACCCTGCTCGGCGAAGGCAAAGCCCGCTACCGTGGCGAATGGTTACCGGCCGCCACCGCTCTGCAAAAAGCGGGTCTGGCGCCGGTGACGCTGGCGGCGAAAGAGGGGCTGGCGCTGCTCAACGGCACTCAGGCCTCCACCGCCTTTGCCCTGCGCGGCCTGTTTGAAGGCGAAGACCTGTTTGCCTCGGCGGTGGTCTGCGGGGCGCTCACCACCGAAGCGGTGCTCGGCTCCCGCCGCCCGTTTGACGCGCGCATCCACGAGGTGCGCGGCCAGCGCGGACAGATCGACGCCGCGGCGCTGTTCCGTCACGTCCTGACCGACACCAGCGCCATTGCCGAGTCGCATCACAACTGCGACAAGGTGCAGGATCCGTACTCCCTGCGCTGTCAGCCGCAGGTGATGGGTGCCTGCCTGACCCAGCTGCGCCAGGCGGCAGAGGTGCTGCTGGTGGAATCCAACGCCGTTTCCGATAACCCGCTGGTGTTCGCTGCGGAGAACGAAGTGGTCTCCGGGGGGTAACTTCCACGCCGAACCGGTGGCGATGGCGGCGGATAATCTGGCCCTGGCGATTGCCGAAATCGGTGCGCTGTCGGAGCGTCGCATCGCGCTGATGATGGATAAACATATGTCCCAGCTGCCGCCGTTCCTGGTGCGCAACGGTGGCGTGAACTCCGGGTTTATGATTGCTCAGGTTACCGCCGCCGCGCTGGCGAGCGAGAACAAAGCCCTGTCGCACCCGCACAGCGTGGACAGTCTGCCGACCTCGGCGAACCAGGAAGATCATGTCTCGATGGCCCCGGCGGCAGGTCGCCGTTTGTGGGAGATGGCGGGCAACACCCGCGGGGTGCTGGCGGTAGAGTGGTTAGCGGCCTGCCAGGGCTGCGATCTGCGCGACGGTCTGACCTCCAGCCCGCTGCTGGAGCAGGCGCGGCATATCCTGCGCGAGCAGGTGGCGCACTATGATGACGACCGCTTCTTTGCTCCGGATATTGATGCAGCGATGGGGCTGCTGGATGAAGGCAGTCTGGTCCGGTTGTTACCTGCGTTCCTGTAAACAGAACGGCAAAACCGTAGGCCGGGTAAGGCGAAGCCGCCACCCGGCAAATGCCCGGCGGCGCTGCGCTTGCACGGGCCTACGGTTTTGGGCGGTTTTCAGGCCAGCTTTTTTTACGAATACATCGCCGTAATCGACGCGCTGCCCAGGGTGTGGAAATGGACGTTAAAGCCCACCATCGCGCCGCTCGCGTCTTCATCGACCTCGATTCTCTCCACGTCCAGCGCATGCACCGTAAAGATATAACGATGGGTTTCGCCTTTTGGCGGCGCCGCGCCGCCGTATCCCGCTTTACCAAAATCGGTGCGGGTCTCGACGGCCCCCTCCGGCAGCGCCACCAGCGAGGAGCCGGAGCCCTGCGGCAGCACGCGGGTATCGGCGGGAATATTGGCGACAATCCAGTGCCACCAGCCGGAGCCGGTAGGGGCGTCCGGGTCATAACAGGTCACGACAAAGCTTTTGGTGCCTGACGGCACCTCGTCCCACGCCAGATGCGGAGAGATGTTATCTCCCTCATACCCCATGCCGTTAAACACATGACGCAGCGGGAGTTTATCGCCGTCGCGCAGATCCTTACTGATGAGTTTCATACCGTTTCTCCGTAATAAGCTCTGCCAGAAGTGTAACGCAAAACTAGAGCCTGAAGTGCACGGGTTCCTGTACCGCATCCACCACCGCCCGGGTTAGCCTGCTGAGCTGGTCCGGGCTTATCACATACGGCGGCATCAGATAGATTAACTTGCCGAACGGCCGCACCCAGACGCCGCGCGCCACAAAGAAGCGCTGCAGTTCCGCCATGTTCACCGGATGGGTTATTTCGACGACGCCGATAGCCCCCAACACCCGCACGTCCGCGACAAACTCTGATTCCTGCGCCGCCGCCAGCTCCTCTTTCAGTTGGGCTTCGATGGCGGCCACCTGAGCCTGCCACTCACCGCTCTCCAGCAGGGCGAGGCTCTCGCTGGCGACCGCACAGGCCAGCGGGTTGCCCATAAAGGTCGGGCCGTGCATAAAGCAGCCTGCTTCGCCGTTGCTGATAGTCTCCGCCACATGGCGGGTAGTGAGGGTGGCGGAGAGGGTCATGGTGCCCCCGGTCAGCGCTTTGCCGAGGCAGAGAATGTCCGGCGTAATGCCCGCGTGCTCGCAGGCGAACAGCTTGCCGGTACGCCCGAAGCCGGTCGCGATCTCGTCGGCAATCAGCAGGATGCCCTCGCGGTCGCACATCCTGCGGATGCGCTTCAGCCACTCGGGATGGTACATGCGCATCCCGCCCGCGCCCTGCACGACGGGCTCGAGGATCACCGCCGCAATCTCGTGGCGATGAGCGGCCATCAGGCGGGCAAAGCCGACCATGTCCATCTCATCCCACTCGCCGTCAAAGCGGCTCTGCGGCGCCGGGGCAAACAGGTTTTCCGGCAGATAGCCTTTCCACAGGCTGTGCATCGAGTTGTCGGGATCGCACACCGACATCGCCCCGAAGGTGTCGCCGTGGTAGCCGTTGCGGAAGGTGATAAACCGCTGGCGGCTTTCGCCCTTCGCGTGCCAGTACTGCAGCGCCATTTTCATCGCCACTTCCACCGCCACCGAGCCGGAATCGGCCAGGAATACGCACTCCAGCGCCTCGGGGGTCATCGCCACCAGCCGACGGCAGAGATCCACCGCCGGTTGATGGGTAATGCCGCCAAACATGACGTGCGACATGCGGTCAATCTGCGCTTTCATCGCCGCGTTCAGCCGGGGGTGATTGTAGCCATGAATGGCTGCCCACCAGGAGGACATGCCGTCCACCAGCTGTTCGCCGCTGGCCAGCGTCAGCTCGCAGCCGTGCGCTTCCGTCACCGGATACACCGGCAGGGGTTGGGTCATGGAGGTGTAGGGATGCCAGATGTGTTGCCGATCGAAGGCGAGATCGTCCGTTGTCATAATCGACTTGTAAACCATTTTGAAAACATTTAGGTTTACAAGCATAACCCGAACCCATCCTGAACAAAACCCCTTTTGGAGATGCCCCATGGCTCACCAGACTCGCTGGACACTGTCGCAAGTCACTGCATTATTTGAAAAACCCCTGCTGGAACTGCTGTTTGAAGCGCAGCAGATCCACCGTCAGCATTTCGACCCGCAGCAGGTGCAGGTCAGCACCCTGCTGTCGATCAAGACCGGGGCCTGCCCGGAAGACTGTAAATACTGCCCGCAAAGCGCGCGCTACAAAACCGGCCTCGAATCCGAGCGCCTGATGGAAGTGGAGCAGGTGCTGGAGTCGGCGCGCCAGGCGAAAAATGCCGGTTCGACCCGCTTCTGCATGGGCGCGGCCTGGAAAAACCCGCACGAGCGCGACATGCCGTATCTCGAGCAGATGGTGCAGGGCGTGAAGGCGATGGGCCTCGAAGCCTGTATGACCCTCGGCACGCTGGACGACACCCAGGCTCAGCGCCTGGCCTCGGCGGGGCTGGATTACTACAACCACAACCTCGACACCTCCCCGGAGTTCTACGGCAACATCATCACCACCCGCACCTACCAGGAGCGTCTGGACACGCTGGACAAAGTGCGCGAGGCGGGCATTAAGGTCTGCTCGGGCGGGATTGTCGGCTTAGGCGAAACGGTCACCGATCGCGCCGGTCTGCTGCTGCAGCTGGCGAACCTGCCAACCCCGCCGGAGAGCGTGCCGATCAACATGCTGGTGAAGGTGAAAGGCACCCCGCTGGCCGATAACGACGACGTCGACGCCTTTGACTTTATCCGCACCATCGCGGTGGCGCGGGTGATGATGCCGACCTCGTATGTACGCCTCTCGGCGGGCCGCGAGCAGATGAACGAGCAGACTCAGGCGATGTGCTTTATGGCCGGGGCTAACTCCATCTTCTACGGCTGCAAGCTGCTCACCACCCCGAACCCGGAAGAGGACAAAGACGTCCAGCTGTTCCGCAAGCTGGGGCTCAACCCGCAGCAGACGGCGGTGCTGACCGGTGATAACGAGCAGCAGCACCAGCTCGAACAGCAGCTTTTCAACGCCGATACCGACCAGTTCTACAACGCGGCAACGGTATGACCTGGCAACAACGCATTGATGCCGCCCTCGACGCACGCCGGGCGGCAGACGCCCTGCGGGTACGCACCCCGGTGGAGAACGGCGCCGGGCGCTTTCTCACCCGCGAGCAACGGCGGTACTGCAACTTCTCCGGCAATGACTATCTCGGCCTGAGCCAGCATCCCGCCATCATCCGTGCCTGGCAACAGGGCGCGGAGCAGTACGGCGTGGGCAGCGGTGGCTCCGGCCACGTCAGCGGTTACACTCACGCGCATCAGGCGCTGGAGGAGCACCTTGCCGGGTGGCTCGGCTACCCCCCGGGCGCTGCTGTTTATCTCCGGTTTTGCCGCCAATCAGGCGCTGATTGCCGCCCTGACCGGCAAAGAGGATCGCATCGTGGCCGACCGCTTAAGTCACGCCTCCCTGCTGGAAGCCGCCAGCCACAGCCCGGCCCAGCTCAGGCGCTTCGCCCATAACGATGTTGCCCAACTGGCCTCGCTGCTGGATAAACCCTGCGCCGGGCAACAGCTGGTGGTGACCGAAGGGATCTTCAGCATGGACGGCGACAGCGCCCCGCTGGACGATATCCATGCGGCGACCCGGCGGCAGGGCAGCTGGCTGCTGGTGGACGATGCCCACGGCATCGGCGTCACCGGTCCAGAAGGGCGCGGAAGCGCTGCCAGCCAGGGCATCAAACCCGAGCTGCTGGTGGTGACCTTTGGCAAAGGCGTTGGCGTCAGCGGGGCGGCGGTGCTGTGCAGCGACTCTGTCGCCGACTACCTGCTGCAGTTCGCCCGCCATCTGATCTACAGCACCAGCATGCCTCCTGCCCAGGCGGTGGCGCTGCTGGCGGCCTTTAACCTGATTCGCAGCGACGAAGGCGAAGCGCGTCGCCAGCGGCTGGCTGCTTTGATCGACCAGTTCCGCGCGGGCGTGCGCGATCTGCCGATGGCGATCACCGCCTCGCAGAGCGCCATTCAGCCGCTGATCGTCGGCGAAAACGCGCGGGCCCTGCATCTGGCGCAAACCCTCAGAGAGCAGGGGATCTGGGTGACCGCCATTCGTCCGCCCACCGTACCGGCGGGCACGGCGCGCCTGCGCCTGACCCTGACGGCGGCGCATGAACCGGAAGATATCACCGCGTTACTGGAGGCGCTGCATGCCGCAAGTGAATAAACAGGCGATTGCCGCCGCCTTTGGTCGGGCGGCGCACAGCTACTCACGCCACGACGCACTCCAGCGGCAAAGTGCCGACGGGCTGCGGGCCCTGCTCGCAGAGAACACCTTCGCCAGCGTGCTGGACGCCGGCTGCGGCCCGGGAAGCAACAGCCTGGCATGGCGCCAGGCCGGGAGCGTGGTGACGGCGATGGATCTCTGCGCTCCGATGCTGGAGGAAGCACGCCGCAACCAGGCGGCCGACCGCTATCTGCAGGCCGATATCGAAGCCATTCCGCTGGCCGATGCGCAGTTCAGCCTGGTCTGGAGCCATCTGGCGGTGCAGTGGTGCGCCAGCCTGCCGCAGGCGCTGTCCGAGCTGTACCGGGTGACGCAGCCGGGAGGCAAGGTGGCCTTCACCACGCTGCTCAACGGCTCGCTGCCGGAGCTGAATCAGGCCTGGCAGGCGGTGGACACCCAGCCGCACGCCAACCGCTTCCTGAGCGGGCAGCAGGTGAACGACGCTTTGTCCGGCTGGCAGTACCGCTGTGCGGTGCAGACCGTCACCCTGCTGTTTGACGATGCGCTCAGCGCCATGCAGTCCCTGAAGGGGATCGGCGCCACCCATCTGCACGCCGGGCGGGCCGACAGGCCCTTAACGCGCGGCCAGCTGCAGCAGCTGGCGCAGGCCTGGCCGCAGCAGGCGGGGAAATTCCCGCTCTCCTATCAACTTTTTCATGGAATTATCGAACGTGACTGAACGTTATTTTGTCACCGGCACCGACACCGAGGTCGGTAAAACCGTCGCCAGCACCGCCCTGTTACAGGCGGCACGGGCCCTGGGCCGTAATACCGCCGGATACAAACCGGTGGCGTCCGGCAGCGAGATGACTGCGCTGGGGCTGCGCAACAGCGATGCGCTGGCGTTACAGCGCAACAGCAGCGTGACGCTGAGCTACCCGACGGTGAACCCTTACACCTTCGCGGAGCCGACATCGCCGCACATCATCAGCGCCGACGAGCAGCGCCCGATCCTGTTCAGCACGCTCTCCGCCGGGTTACGCACCCTGGAGAGCCGTGCCGACTGGGTGCTGGTGGAAGGGGCGGGCGGCTGGTTCACGCCGCTGTCGCAGGAGCAGACCTTCGCCGACTGGGTGATGGCCGAGCGTCTGCCGGTGATCCTGGTGGTGGGGGTGAAGCTGGGCTGTATCAACCACGCGATGCTGACCGCGCAGGCGATTCAGCAGGCGGGGCTGCATTTTGCCGGCTGGGTGGCGAACGGGGTCGTACCGCCCGGTAAACGCCATGCCGAGTACATGGCGACGCTGCAGCGCGTGCTGCCTGCACCGCTGTTGGGCGAGATCCCGTGGCTGGGCGACGCGGCTGACACCGCGGCAGTCGGGCAGTATCTGTCTCTTACTGCGCTGACGCCGTCGGCCCCATCCAGTGGGCAATCAGCGGGTCATCCAGCTCGCTGACCCGGCCCTGAGCCACATTTCGCCCGCGGTAAAGCAGGCAAAAGCGATCCGCCACCCGACGGATCAGGGAGAGGTGCTGCTCCGCCAGCAGCACCGATAACCCCAGCTCCCGGTTGAACCTGAGCAGCAGCTGCGCCAGCTTGAGAGTAAACAGCTGGCCGGTGCCGCGGCTGGGCTCGTCGAGGATCAGCAGACGAGGGCGAGTCACCAGCGCGTTAGCCAGTGCCAGCTGGTACTGCTGATCGTCATTAAGGCCCGAGGCACGCTGCTGGCGCAGCGGGTAAAGCTCCGGAAAGAACTCAAATACGTCGCGGCTCACCGTTCCCCCCCGCGATGCCTTTCGCCATCCGCGCAATATGCAAATTCTCATCAACCGTCAGCTGCGAAAAGATCCGCCTGTCCTGCGGTACAAAGCTGATGCCCGCCCCGGCCTGCTGTAAATCGCAGGGGGGAAGCACCGGCGTCATGCCAGACCATGGTGCCGCTGGCGATGGGCAGCAGGCCGGCAATGCAGTTCACAAGGGTGGTTTTTCCCATCCCGGGCAGCCCGAGAACGCCGGTGCAGACGCCGGGAGGGAGATCGAGGTCAACGTTCCACAGGGTGTGGCGATCCCCGTAATACTGGTTTACGGCGCGCAGGCTTAACATGTTGTTGCTCCTTTTCAGGCATCGGTGTCCCCTGATACTCTGCAAGACTCTTGCCACTGCCCGGAAAACGGCGCTTAAACCTTCTTTTTTCGGATTAGGTTCAAAAAACAGCCAGACGACGAGAAGATAATGCACTGCATCGGTGCCCCGTATGATGCGCCTGGTGCAGGTACTATTTTGGTTAAAATGTGAGCAACTCCGCACCAATTCGTTCGCTGTTTTTTGTCATAAGATCGCCATAATTAGGCGATAAAAATTTTTTACCGCCGCGCTGGGGGTAAAAACCGGGAACGGGCCGAGTCACGTTCCGTATGGGCTGGAGGCAGTTATCCACTATTCCTGTGGATAACCATGTGCATTAGAGTTAGAAAACACACGGTAAGCGAGAAAATACGCGGCCTGCGCCTGAATTGCTGCGAAACGCGTCTTTTAGAAAACTTTTTTTGCAGATCAACGCGTTAAATAAAAGCAATCATTGTCATCAAAGTGTCAATTGGATGGGGTAAAGACCGGCGCCTCGCCTTGACAAATGTTAAAAAACAAAAAATTCTGGGGATAACCCACCCCTGATGGAATTTTATCCCGCCGCAGCCGAAATTTTGCGCAGCTTTGCTTGATTCCCACTGGTGATGGCACAAAATGGCGCATATGTTACTGGTTTTATATCCAGTATAATTTACTGGCAAAAATAGCCATCAGGAGTAAAATTACACACCTGCCGTATTAATCATCATCAGGTCGCCGTTCATGAGTAAACCGTTCAAACTGAATTCCGCTTTCCGTCCTTCTGGCGATCAGCCCGAAGCGATTCGCCGTCTGAAAGAGGGGCTGGAGGATGGGCTTGCACACCAGACGCTGCTGGGGGTGACCGGTTCGGGTAAAACCTTTACCGTCGCCAACGTGATCGCCGATCTGCAGCGCCCGACAATGGTGCTCGCACCCAACAAAACCCTGGCCGCACAGCTGTACGGCGAGATGAAAGAGTTCTTCCCCGATAACGCGGTGGAGTATTTCGTCTCGTACTACGACTACTATCAGCCAGAAGCCTACGTTCCCAGCTCCGATACCTTTATCGAAAAGGACGCCTCGGTGAACGAGCATATCGAGCAGATGCGTCTGTCCGCGACCAAAGCCCTGCTCGAGCGCCGTGACGTGGTGGTGGTGGCCTCGGTATCAGCCATTTACGGCCTCGGCGATCCCGATCTCTACCTGAAGATGATGCTGCACCTGACCCAGGGGATGATTATCGATCAGCGCGCCATCCTGCGACGTCTGGCGGAGCTGCAGTACACCCGCAACGATCAGGCGTTCCAGCGCGGTACCTTCCGCGTTCGCGGGGAAGTTATCGACATCTTCCCGGCGGAGTCGGACGACTTCGCCCTGCGCGTGGAGCTGTTCGATGAAGAGGTGGAGCGGCTGTCGCTGTTTGACCCGCTTACCGGCCACGTGGAGTCGATTATTCCGCGCTTCACCGTCTACCCGAAAACCCACTACGTGACCCCGCGCGAGCGCATCGTGCAGGCGATGGAAGATATCAAAGTCGAACTGGCGGATCGCCGCAAAACGCTGCTGGATAACAACAAGCTGCTGGAAGAGCAGCGCATCAGCCAGCGTACCCAGTTCGATCTCGAGATGATGAACGAGCTCGGCTACTGCTCCGGTATCGAAAACTACTCGCGCTATCTCTCCGGCCGCGGGCCGGGCGAGGCACCGCCAACCCTGTTTGACTACCTGCCGGCGGATGGCCTGCTGGTGGTGGACGAATCTCACGTGACCATCCCGCAGATTGGCGGGATGTATCGCGGCGACCGGGCGCGTAAAGAGACCCTGGTGGAGTACGGCTTCCGCCTGCCGTCCGCGCTGGATAACCGTCCGATGAAGTTCGAAGAGTTTGAGGCGCTGGCACCGCAAACCATTTACGTTTCCGCGACGCCGGGCAACTACGAGCTGGAGAAATCCGGCGACGAAGTGGTGGATCAGGTGGTACGTCCGACCGGCCTGCTGGATCCGATTATCGAAGTGCGTCCGGTTGCCACCCAGGTGGACGACCTGCTGTCTGAGATCCGCGCCAGGGCGGCCATCAACGAGCGCGTGCTGGTCACCACCCTGACCAAACGCATGGCGGAAGACCTGACCGAATACCTCGAGGAGCACGGCGAGAAGGTGCGCTATCTGCACTCGGATATCGACACCGTAGAGCGTATGGAGATCATCCGCGACCTGCGCCTGGGCGAGTTCGACGTGCTGGTGGGGATCAACCTGCTGCGAGAAGGGCTGGATATGCCGGAAGTGTCGCTGGTGGCGATTCTGGACGCCGATAAAGAGGGCTTCCTGCGCTCCGAGCGATCGCTGATCCAGACCATCGGTCGTGCGGCGCGTAACGTGAACGGTAAGGCGATTCTCTATGGCGATAAGATCACCCCGTCGATGGCGAAAGCGATCGGCGAAACCGAACGCCGCCGCGAGAAGCAGCAGGCTTACAACGAAGAGCACGGCATCACGCCGCAGGGTCTGAACAAGAAGGTGGTGGATATCCTGGCACTCGGCCAGAACATCGCCAAAACCAAAGCCAAGGGACGCGGCAAGTCGCGCTCACCGGTGGAGGCCGATACCGTTGCCCTGACGCCGAAAGCGCTGCAGCAGAAAATTCACGAACTGGAAGGGCAGATGATGCAGCACGCGCAGAATCTGGAGTTCGAAGAGGCCGCGCAGATCCGCGACCAGCTGCACCAGCTGCGGGATCTGTTTATCGCGGCATCGTAATAAAAGCAAAACGGCAACATAGTTGCCGTTTTTAGTGTTTGCACCCTCTCCCTGTGGGAGAGGGCCGGGGTGAGGGCACCAGACCGCACCAACCTAACCCAACGCCTGCACCGCCTTCTCCAGCGCTACGCGCAGTAAATGCCGGTCATGGCGGTACTTAATGTCGCTCGCCTCGAGCGGCTCCTGCACTACCACCCGACCTTCCATACCTGACACATCAGCATTAGGCCCGACCACCACTGCATCAATAATCTTCTTCCCGACGTACTGCTCCATCAACGCCAGCTTAGCGGCCAGCGAAAGCCCGGCGGCGGCAGGGCTAAGCTCGCGGCCCAGGTTACCGATGTAAACCACGGGAGCGGGCGTCCGGCGCAGCGCCTGGGCCAGATCCTTGATCAGCAGCAGCGGCATCAGGCTGGTGTAAAAACTGCCCGGGCCGACCAGAATTAAATCTGCTTCACCAATGGCTTCTACCGCTTCACGGGTCGCCGGAACGCTGGGGTAGAGCATCAGCTCTTTTGGCGGCAGGTCCAGCTGATCGATATTCACTTCGCCATACACTTCATGGTCGTTGCTGTCGATGGCCATCAAATCGACCGGAAGTTCGGACATCGGAATCAAAAAGGCATCCACTTTGAGCAGGTTGCGGATTAAATTGATCGCCTCCAGAGGCCGCACGCTGAGGTGATCCAGCGCCTTTAACATCAGATTTCCGAGGTTATGCCCCGAAAGTTCGCCATTACCGCCAAAACGATACTCAAACATCGCGGAAGCGACGCTGGGTTCGGTGATGAGCTGATTGAGACAGTTGCGCATGTCACCCCAGGCGATACCCCCTTCGGAGCGGCGAATTCGCCCCGTTGAGCCGCCGTTATCGGTGGTGGTAACGATCCCGGTGAGCCGTGAGCCAAGCGATGACAAGGAGGACATCACCCGGCCCAGTCCGTGGCCTCCGCCGAGAGCCACGACGCGGTCGAGATCCGCAAAAGTGCGATTGCGCATAGAAATTCCTTAGTAAGACGAACACCTTAACAGTAACTCAACTACCCCTAAATGACGATGCTTCGCCCGGGGCAAAATGACATATATCAATGCAAGAATGTGATAATGACGTATTCTGGAACGAAATGGCACGAACATGTCGATATATACAAGTTTATATAGCGAAACACGAGAATAGCGAAACTGCTATTAACACGCTACTATCGGCATAACCACGTTTTCTTAATCGAAAACATACACTCTAGCCTTTGCGCCTGTGTCGACAGATATGGTGCTCTGGCCGTGGCGGTTTCGCCACCAGGGTACAGAAAGAAATGACTGTGCCTCCCGTATCAGGAAAGGTGTACATGGCTTCACAACTTACCGATTCATTCGCGCGTAAGTTTTTTTACCTGCGTTTGTCTATTACCGATGTGTGCAATTTCCGTTGCACCTACTGCCTGCCGGACGGCTACAAACCCGGCGGCATCACCAATAACGGCTTTCTCTCCGTGGACGAAGTGCGCCGCGTGACGCGTGCGTTTGCCGCCATGGGCACAGAAAAGGTCCGTCTTACCGGCGGTGAACCTTCGCTGCGCCGGGACTTCACCGACATCATCGCCGCTGTACGTGAAAACGACGCCATCCGCCAGATTGCAGTCACCACCAACGGCTATCGTCTGGCGCGCGACGTTGCCGGGTGGCGTGACGCCGGGTTAACGGCGATTAACGTCAGCGTCGACAGTCTGGATGCCCGCCAGTTTCACGCCATCACCGGCCAGGATAAATTCCACCAGGTGATGGAGGGCATCGACGCGGCCTTTGCGGCCGGCTTCGACAAGGTGAAGGTCAACACCGTGCTGATGCGCGATGTGAACCATCATCAGCTGGACACCTTCCTGGCATGGATCAAACCTCGCCGCATTCAACTGCGCTTTATCGAACTGATGGAAACCGGCGAGGGCAGCGACCTGTTCTCCCGTCATCACATCTCCGGCATGGTGCTGCGCGATGAACTGCTCAAACGCGGCTGGATCCATCAGCTTCGCCAGCGCAGCGACGGCCCGGCGCAGGTCTTTTGCCACCCCGACTACGAAGGGGAGATCGGGCTTATCATGCCGTACGAAAAAGACTTCTGCGCCAGCTGCAACCGCCTGCGCGTCTCGTCGGTGGGCAAGCTGCACCTGTGCCTGTTTGGCGACGGCGGCGTCGACCTGCGCGATCTGCTGGCCGATGACGCCCAGCAGGCTGCGCTGGAAGGGCGCATTTCTGAGGCGCTGATGCACAAAAAACAGACCCATTTCCTGCATCAGGGCAACACCGGGATCACCCAGAACCTGTCCTACATAGGCGGGTAATCGCAAAAGGAACCAGAAGATGAGTCAGGTAAGCGCTGAATTTATCCCGACGCGTATTGCTATCCTTACCGTTTCCGAACGCCGTGGCGAAGAGGACGACACCTCCGGCCACTGGCTGCGCGAGGCAGCCCACGAGGCGGGGCATCAGATCGTCGATAAGGCCATCGTTAAAGAGAACCGCTACGCTATTCGCGCGGAAGTGTCGCGCTGGGTAGCCAGCGACGATGTGCAGGTGGTGCTGATCACCGGCGGCACCGGCTTTACCGCCGGCGATCAGGCTCCGGAAGCGCTGCTGCCACTGTTCGATCGCGAGATCGAAGGCTTCGGAGAGGTGTTCCGCATGCTCTCGTTTGAAGAGATCGGCACTTCCACCCTGCAGTCGCGCGCCGTGGCCGGTATCGCCAACAACACGGTGATTTTTGCCATGCCGGGCTCCACTAAGGCGTGCCGCACCGCGTGGGAAAATATCATTGCCCCGCAGCTGGATGCCCGCACCCGTCCGTGTAATTTCCATCCTCATCTTAAGAAGTAAGCTATGTCGCAACTGACCCACATCAACGCCGCTGGCGAAGCGCATATGGTGGATGTCTCCGCCAAGGCCGAAACCGTGCGTGAGGCGCGCGCGGAAGCGTTCGTCACCATGCTCCCTGAAACCCTGGCAATGATCATTGACGGCAGCCACCACAAAGGCGACGTCTTCGCTACCGCGCGGATCGCCGGGATCCAGGCGGCGAAACGCACCTGGGATCTTATCCCGCTGTGCCATCCGCTGATGCTCAGCAAAGTGGAAGTTAACCTGCGGGCCGAGCCGGAGCATAACCGGGTTCGCATCGAGTCACTGTGCCGCCTGACGGGGAAAACCGGGGTGGAGATGGAAGCCTTAACCGCCGCGTCCGTGGCGGCGTTGACCATCTACGACATGTGCAAAGCGGTGCAGAAAGATATGGTTATCGGCCCGGTTCGCCTGCTGGCGAAAAGCGGCGGTAAATCAGGTGATTTCAGGGCGGAAGAGAATGATTAAGGTACTGTTTTTTGCGCAGGTGCGCGAGCTGGTCAATACCGACAGCCTGACGCTGGATACAGAGTTCGACACCGTGGAGGCGCTGCGGGCGCATCTGGCGGCGCAGAGCGACCGCTGGGCGCTGGCGCTGGACGCAGGCAAACTGCTGGCGGCGGTAAACCAGACGCTGGTGGAGTTCACCCATCCGGTCAAACCGGGCGATGAGGTGGCCTTTTTCCCACCGGTGACCGGGGGTTGAGATGACTGAGACCAAAATTGTTGTCGATCGGGCGCGTTTCAACGTCGGCACGGAGTACGGCTGGCTGGCGGAGCGCGACGAAGACGGGGCGGTAGTCACCTTCACCGGCAAAGTGCGCAACCATAATCTGGGCGACAGCGTGAAGGCCCTGACGCTAGAACACTACCCCGGCATGACCGAAAAGGCGCTGGCGGAGATCGTCGTTCAAGCGCGCGAGCGCTGGCCGCTCGGCCGGGTGACGGTGATCCACCGCATCGGGGAGATGTGGCCCGGGGAAGAGATCGTTTTTGTTGGCGTCACCAGCGCCCATCGCGGCAGCGCCTTTGCCGCGGGTGAATTTATTATGGATTATCTGAAAACCCGCGCCCCGTTCTGGAAGCGCGAAGCCACCCCGGAAGGGGATCGCTGGGTGGAGTCCCGCGACAGCGATAAGGAAGCCGCCAGCCGCTGGTAGCCGGATTGCCGGGATGTGTTAGTCTATAACAGTGTGTCCACTTAAAAAGGAGTGCGTTATGGACAGATTTCCCCGTTCCGATTCCATCGTGCAGACCCGTAGCGGCCTGCAAACCTATATGGCGCAGGTCTATGGCTGGATGACCTGCGGATTGCTGCTTACCGCTTTTGTCGCCTGGTTTTCAGCAAACACGCCTGCCGTGATGATGTTTGTCTTCTCCAGCAAAATTACCTTCTTTGGTCTGATTATCGCCCAGCTGGCGCTGGTGTTTGTCCTGTCCGGGATGGTGCATAAGCTCAGCGCGGGGATGGCGACCACGCTGTTCATGCTCTATTCGGCGCTCACCGGCCTGACGCTCTCCAGTATCTTCATCGTCTACACCTACTCCTCGATTGCCAGCACCTTCGTGGTGGCAGGCGGGATGTTTGGCGCGATGAGTCTCTACGGCTACACCACCAAACGCGATCTGAGCGGCTTTGGCAACATGCTGTTTATGGCGTTGATTGGGATCGTGCTGGCCTCGCTGGTGAACTTCTGGCTGAAGAGCGAAGCGCTGATGTGGGCGGTGACCTATATCGGGGTGATTGTGTTTGTCGGCCTGACGGCCTACGACACGCAGAAGCTGAAAAATATCGGGGAGCAGATCGACGTGCGCGACAGCTCTAACCTGCGCAAATACTCGATTCTCGGGGCGCTGACGCTCTATCTGGACTTCATCAACCTGTTCCTGATGCTGCTGCGCATCTTCGGCAACCGGCGTTAACTGTGATGCCCGGCGGCGCGTTGCTTGCCGGGCCTACAAGGGATATCTCACTTTCAACTATGGGGTGTACGGTCCGGTGACATCATGAACACTTGTTCGGGGACATAGTAGACACCTACAACTAAGGCATAAGAACCCCCTGTTATGGAGTCGCTTATGTCGTGGGATGCGAGAGATACCATGTCATTACGTACCGAATTTTTATTGTTCGCCTCGCAGGCGCTGCAAAAAGCGGTCAGCATTTGAGATTCCTCCGCAATTTTCAGAATTTGACTCCTGTTCCAGCCATTTACAGCTTACCCCCGCCGTGCAACCATCGCTCATTAACCCCATGTTAATTGAGTCTTTGTTATGGATAACTGGCTGGCGCTTTTCGACGGACAGACCCGCCACACCCTCCGGATTACCGGCTCCGCCGTCACCCCCGACGTGCTGCGCTTCAGCGGTAGGGAGGCTCTGAGCGAGCCGTTCCGCTGGGAAATCGACTTCACCACCCCGCAGGATAATATCGCCCCGCAGGATGTGCTGATGAAACACGCCACCCTGCATATGCACAGCGGGAAGGCGGTGCACGGCATCATCACCCGTCTGGAGTGGATTTCCACTACTGCCGACCAGTCGCATTACCAGGTGGTGCTCAGTTCCCGTCTGGCGCTGCTCAGATGCACCCGTCAGTGCCGCCTCTTTCAGAACCTGTCGGTGCCGGAGGTGGTGGAGCAGGTGCTGCGCGGCCACAGTCTGGAAGGCGCGGATTTTGACTTCCGCCTGGAGCGCACTTACCCGGCGCGGGAGCTTATTACCCAGTGGCGGGAGACGGACCTGGAATTTATTCAGCGCATACTTTCAGAGGTCGGGATTTTCTGGCGCATGGAGATGGACGAAGCGCGCGGTCTGGAGGCGGTGATTTTCGCCGACAGTCAGCTGAACTACCGCTTTGACGTCCGCCTACCGTACCGCGAGCCGTCAGGACTGTACGACGGGGCACAGGAGTCGGTGTGGGACGTGCACACCCGGTATAAGGTGGTGCCGGGCATGGTCAGCACACGGGACTACAACTACCGTACTGCCAGTATGCCGATGGATGCGTCCGTCTTCGTGCGCAGTGAGGCGATGACCACCGGGGAGTACTACCGCTACGCGGAGCCGTACCGGGAGGCCGGCAATGACAGTGACCCGGAGCCAGAAACTGAGTCCGGTGCCTTTTATGCCCGTCTCCACCTTGAGCGGGAGTTGAACGCCTCGGTCCATATTCACCTTGAGAGTAACGCCGCCTGCCTGCTGCCCGGTCAGGTGCTGGAGCCGCAGGGGGGAGGTGATTCGCGCGCTTAAGGAAGGGATAGTCATCACTACCGTGGAGTACCACGCCGCCCGCGACACCCGCCTGCATGTGTCCGTCGACGGGATGCCGTATACCGAACGTTACTGCTTCCGCCCGGCGGAAACCGAACGCCCGGAAGTGCATGGCACCCTCCCGGCGCGGGTTGAAAGCCGGGAAAAGAATGACATCTACGCGCATCTGGATGAGCAGGGTCGCTACCGCGTCAGGCTGGACTTTGACCGGGATGCTGCTGAGCAGGGATTTGCATACCTGTGGCTGCGGATGGCGAAGCCGTATACCGGTGAAACATACGGCTGGCACACCCCGCTTCTCGACGGTGCTGAAGTCGTCATCGCGTACAGCAGCGGCGACATTGACCTGCCGTATATCTCCCACGCCCTGCATGATTCTGAGCACCCGGACCATGTCGCCCGCGACAACCACACCCGCAACGTGCTGCGCACGCCCGCGAACAACAAGATGCGGATGGAAGACCAGCGCGGCGAGGAGCATATCAAGCTCGCCACGGAATACGGCAAAACGCAGCTGAATACCGGGCATCTGGTGGATGCACAGGAGAAACCTCGTGGAAAGGGATTTGAGCTCAGAACCGATGAATATGGCGTAATTCGCGTCGCAAAAGGGCTGTTTATCACCGCTGACGGGCAACAGAAGGCTGCGGGCGAGGTGCTGGATATGGATACCGCCCTGAAGGAAATCGACATCTGCCTGCAACAGCTTCAGCAGCTTGAGGTGGCGGCAGAGCAGGCGCAGGCGCTGAAAGCCGACATTGACAGCCAGATACAGATGTTTGAAAAGCGCCTGAAACCGCTGAATGAAACCCTGCTGTTCTCCGCGCCGGAAGGGGTGGCGCTGACCAGCGGGGAACATATGCAGATGACGGCTGCGAAGAATGTCGCCATTAACGCCGGAGGCGATATCAGCACCGGCGTGATGGGGAACATGACGGCGCTGGCGGGGGAGAAACTGGGTCTGTTTGCAAGAACGGGGCAACTGAGCCTGAAAGCCAGTGAAGGCCCGGTGGAGATACAGGCGCAGAACGGGAAAATGCAGCTGTATGCGGAGAAGAAGCTCGCCCTGACGTCGGTGAGCGATATCTCATTTACCGGGAAGAAGCGCATCACGCTCATCGGCGGCGGAAGCTATCTGCGGCTCGAAGCCGGGAAAATCGAGTACGGCACCCTGGGGACCTACCTGCGCCGGACAAAAAGGACAATGGCGGCGGCCCCGGCCACCATGCCGCTACCCATTCCGCTTCTCCCGGGTCAGTATCCGCCGCTTAGTGGCACAATATGTATCGAGTGCCTCCTCAATGCCATCAGAGCCAACGACGCTATTGTTCAGGGAGCTTATCGTCTTTACCGGCCTGTTTGACTGCTCGCGACGCACATCGGCCAGCAACAACAACGGCGTGGATTACTTTATCTCGGCGTTTGGCGGGCCGATAAAAGGGATTAGCGTGTTGCTGGGGGACAAGTCCATCGACCAGGACACCCCCCTTGCCTGAGGCGGTAAAGAAAAGCCTACATCTGGTTGCCGCCCATGAAACCCGCGTCTGGCGCTGCCTGTACCGCACCGGCAATAACCCGGCGCATAAGGAAGAACTCTATCCCGGATGCGCGGAGGACATCGGCGGGGGCCTGAAACCGGACGAACAGAAACCCAGTGCGGAACTCTGCCGCGTGGCGCTCCACAGAATGTACCGTGAGGCGACCATGGCGGGCGTGCCTTTCCCTGATTTTCAGTCACTCGATAAAACAGATACGGATGTGGCTGCTTATTTCACCGTCCAGGACAATGTCAAAAACCAGTCCGTCCTGCAGTGGGCAAAGGCGTACCAGAGCGCTCTGCCCTTTTCCGCATTAAGCACCGCATGCCAGAACCGTCATCTGGACAGCTATATCGACTGGCTGGGCCGTCAGTACTATCAGTACCGCACGGAATGCATGAAATACGAAAAGCAGCGCGGCGATACGCTGGCCTCTGCTGGCGCATCAGTAGGGTTTGCAGGCATTACTCAGGAGGCGAAAGAGACCGCCGGGCAGTACGCCACTGAACTGTCTGTGTTACAGCAAAACTGGGGCTGGCTTGATGACGTGAAGGATGCCGCCATCAGAATGCGAAACAGTATGGAACAGGACCCCATGGACAGGCGCAGGGATATCGTACCGAATGTGTATGGGCCGGCGCTGTGGCGTGCGAAGCGATTTCTGGATTATTTCCATGCGGCGCACCTCGGTAAGCCCCAGCCATTTCCCATAGATGCTGCACCGCCAGAAATGTACGCATGGTTTGTACACGACCTGCAAACCGTTGAAAAAGGAGCGGGTATCTCCCAGGACTTTTTTGTGATTCGCTCAATGGAGATGTCTGAGGCCTGATGAGGACTACTCGCGACAGAATTTGAGATTCCTCCGCTACTGCCGTTCTAAGACAGCCGTCGCAGGCAGCTCAGGCTCGGCGACGCCAGCAGAATGACCGCCAGCGTCAGCTGGACGAAGCTCGACATCGCCTTGAAGATGATGAGCGTCGTTTAGTGGATGATAACGCTCGGCGATAACATCCGGTCTTATGCCCTTTCTCTGGCCCTTATGTCTTGATCTTCTCCACCTCGCAGATAAGATCAAGACATAAGGGCTGGGGTGAGGGGATATCACTTCGCCATCTGCTGCTCGTTTTTGGCCCGCAGCTTCTTCGCCCGGCTCTCCAGCACCAGATAACAGACCGTTGCCAGCCCCAGCGGCAGGAAGTAATAGAGCATACGATAGGCCAGCAGGGCGGCGATAATGGTGCCGTGGGAGACATGCTCCCCCGCCAGCAGGGCGATAAACACCGCTTCCAGCACGCCGATCCCGGCCGGAATATGCACAATCACCCCGGCAATACTGCTCACCAGCAGCACCCCCAGCACGAAGAAGTAGTTCACGTCCTCGCCCATCAGCAGCCAGATGATTGCCCCCATCGCCATCCAGTTACCGGCTGAAATAGCCATCTGCGCCACTGCAAAGCGCCAGGAGGGGAGGACCAGCTTTTGCTTTTTGATGGTCACATGGCGCCGCTTCGCAAACGCGCAGGCCCACAGATAGACGGCGATCACCAGCAGCAGTACCACGCCGAGAATGCGCAGCGTCGTCTGGTCGATGTACCAGTGGTCGGGCAGCTGCACCACGCCCGCGGTGAAGATCACCCCGCCCAGCAGGATATAACCCAGCCAGTTGGTGGTGATGCTCAGGGAGAAGATGCGGGTGATGGTACTGCTGGGCAGCCCCAGGCGGGAGTAAAGCCGGTAGCGCATCCCGATGCCGCCAACCCAGGTGCTCAGGGTCAGGTTAAAGGCATAGCAGATAAACGACACCAGCATAACCTGGCGCTTGGCCAGCTTATGCCCGCAGTAGCGCCGCCCGAGCAGATCGTAACAGCCATACAGCAGATAGCTCAGCACCACCAGCGCGATCGCGCTCAGCAGCGACACACGGTCATAGTCACGAATCACCTTCCAGACTTCAGTCCAGTCGACCTTTTTCGCGTAAACCACCAGCAGCACCGCAACGGCAATAAAAAATACCCAGGTAAGGATCTTTTTTGCCAGACGCCAGCGCGAATGTTTTTTGCTCATCAGGGTTTTACTCCCGTGTTACCTGCCTCGACCCGATCCTGGGTCTCCATCTCGGGCTGCACCGGGGGCGGCACCTGCGCCAGCTTGGGCGTATGGGCCGGCAGCCAGCCCACCAGGGCCGGGAAATGACGCAGGAAGTGGAACACCACCACGCTTTTACCCAGATTCCACCAGGTGCGTTTCGGCACCATCGACTCATCCACCCGCACGCAATCCTCGGCGATGATGGTGGAAAGATTTTCGCGCAGGGTCTGGTTAAACTGGCGATCGTGAATAATCAGGTTGGCCTCCAGGTTCAGCGACAGGCTGAGGGGATCGAGGTTGCTGGAGCCGACGGTCACCCAGTGATCGTCCATCAGCGCCACCTTGCCGTGCAGCGGACGGCGGCGGTATTCGTAAATCTCCACGCCGCCTTTCACCAGATAGTTGTACAGCAGGCGCGCGCCCACCGTGACAATCGGCATATCCGGCTCGCCCTGCACAATCAGCTTCACCCGCACGCCGCGCCGCGACGCATTGCGCATGGCGTGCAGCAGACGATAGCCGGGGAAGAAATAGGCGTTGGCGATAATCACTTCGCGCCGGGCGTTGGCCAGCATCTTCAGATAGTGCCGCTCAATATCGTCCCGGTGCTCTTCGTTATCGCGCCAGACAAACAGCGCCTGGGCCTCGCCCGGCGTCCTGTTCTCCTCGGCGCGATGACGCCGCTTCCACCAGCGACGCACTGCGGCTTTGCCGGGCAGGTTTTCCACGACAAACTGCAAAATATCCTGCACCACCGGGCCTTCGACCTGGACGGCATAATCCTGTTTGGCTTCCGGACCGTAGTCCGACATATGTTCAGCCGAGTAGTTAATCCCGCCGACAAAGGCCACCTGCTCATCCACCACCACAATTTTACGGTGCATACGGCGGAAGACGTTGGTGCGCATGCCGAGCAGGGGCGGGCGCGGATCGTAGTAACGGAATACCACGCCTGCTGCGGTGAGTTCCCCGACGAAGTCGTCGTCGAGATCGGGGGAGCCGTAGCCGTCGAGCAGCACTTCGATATGCACGCCGCGCTGGGCCGCGCGCAGAATAACGGCATGCAGCTTGCGGCCTACGCTGTCATCGAACCAGATGAAGGTCTCGAGGAGCACCCGGCTTTGGGCCTTATCGATGGCGGCAAACACCGCCGGGTAATATTGATCGCCATTTTCCAGCAGCTTAATGCGGTTGCCGCTTTGCCATGAACATTTCATAGATGAATCTCCGCACTTAACGGCGCATGGTCGGAAAGGTGACGCCAGTTACTCAGCGCCAGCGCGGTTGGGCTGCTGGCATGGGCATTTTTGACATAGATACGATCGAGACGCAGCAGCGGGAACCTGACCGGGAAGGTGCGGGCAGGCCTGCCGTGCGCGAGGGTGAATACCTCCTCCAGCCCGGCCTCCGCCTTCAGCGGATGGCTGGCGCGTTGACGCCAGTCGTTAAAGTCTCCGGCCACGACCACTGGATCCCCTTCCGGCAGGGCGTTGACCCATTCGGCCATCATCTGCAGCTGCGCCTGGCGGTGTGCCTCGCGCAGGCCAAGGTGAACCGAGGCTACATGCAGCGGCATGGCCAGCTCCGGCACGGCAATCCGGCAGTAGAGCAGCCCGCGTTTTTCGCTCTCGCCAACCGACACATCGTGATTTTCGTAGTGTTCGATGGGATAGCGGGAGAGGATCGCATTGCCGTGATGCCCTTCGGGATAAACGGCGTTGCGCCCGTAGGCGTAATCGCTCCACATGGTGTCAGCAAGAAATTCGTAGTGGCTGGTATCGGGCCAGTTCTCCACGTGCAGCGGGTGCACTTCGTGCGCGCCCATCACTTCCTGCAGGCAGACGACATCCGCGCTGACGGTACGTACGGCGTCGCGCAGTTCGGGCAGAATGAAACGGCGATTAAACGCCGCGAATCCTTTATGAATGTTGATCGTTAAGACTTTAAGCGAAAAATGCCGGGTTTGTTGGGCCATACACTCCTTCCCGCGTCACTATCCTGATGAAAATAAAGTGTAGTCGTCGTCACAAAAAGGTGCTGTGTTACGGAATTTTCCGTAAAGTGCGATAGTCTGAACAAGCAGAGTAAAATCCTTCAGGAGAGTGCCATGAAGTGGCAACAACGCATACGCGTCGCGACCGGCCTCAGTTGCTGGCAGATTATGTTGCATTTATTGGTGGTAGCCGTCCTGGTGATGGCCTGGATGAGCGGAACCCTGGTGCGGGTCGGCTTAGGTTTATGTGTGGTATACGGCGTCACCGTCCTGTTAATGCTCTTTTTACAGCGTCATCATGAAGAGCGCTGGCGCGAAGTGGCGGACGTGCTCGAAGAGCTGACCACCACCTGGTATTTTGGCGCGGCCGTCATTGTGCTATGGCTGTTGTCCCGCGTGCTGCAAAACAACTTTTTGCTGGCCGTCGCAGGCCTGGCGATCCTGGCAGGGCCTGCGGTCGTTTCACTGTTAACCAAAGACAAAAAGCTACGCGATATTGCGTCTAAACATCGCGTACGCCACTGAGCCCGTCACGGCCGCTATCACCAGTAGCGGCCACAAACTCCCCCACACAATATCCAGACTCGCATCCTTAAGATAGATCTGCTTGGTGATATCGGTGAAGTGCCGGATTGGGTTCACCCAGGTTAAGTTCTGCAGCCACACCGGCATATTCTCCACCGGCGAGACATAGCCCGAGAGCAAAATCGCCGGCATCATAAAGACAAACACCCCGATAAACGCCTGCTGCTGGGTTGAACACAGCGCCGAGATCAGCAGCCCAAACCCCACCAGCGACAACCCGTAAATCACCATCGTGAAGTAAAACAGCAATAGCGAACCGGCAAAGGGGATTTGATAGGCCCAGATGCCAATCGCCAGCACTATGCTGGCCTGGAAAGTGGCGACAATCAGCGCCGGAACCGCTTTGCCGACGAAGATCTGCCAGGTTGCCAGCGGGGAGACCAGCAGCTGATCCAGCGTGCCCTGTTCGCGCTCGCGAGCTACCGACAGCGAAGTGACAATCATCACCCCGATGGTGGTGATCATGGCGATCAGCGACGGCACCACGAACCATTTGTAGTCGAGGTTCGGGTTGTACCAGTTACGCACCACCAGCTCGCTGTTGTTCGGTTTCGGTTTGCCCTCCATCAGCTCCTGCTGATACTCCTTCACCACCTGCTGGAGGTAGTTGGCGGCAATCTGCGCGCTGTTGGAGTTACGCCCGTCGAGGATCAGCTGCATCGGGGCGGTTTGCAGGGTGTCGAGGTTGCGGGAAAAATCGGCCGGGAAGCGCACCAGCAGCAGCGCCTTTTGCGTGTCGATGGTCGGCTGAATCTCCTGCGGGCTGTTGAGGATCAGCACGTGGGTAAAGGCTTTGGCGCGGGCGAAGCGCTGGGTCAGCTCCACCGAATGTTTGCCGTTATCTTCGTTATAGACGGCGATGGTGGCGTTAGTCACCTCAAGCGTCGCCGCCCACGGGAACAGCAGCACCTGGATCAGCACCGGCAAAATCAGAATCGCCCGGGTCTGCGGCTCGCGCAGCAGGGACTGCAGCTCTTTGCGGATCAATGTCCATAAACGGTAAAGCATAGTGTCGTCCTCTTGTCGGGTGGCGCTTTCGCTTACCCGACCTACAAAATCAACGGGTCCCGTAGGCCCGGTAAGCGCAGCGCCACCGGGCGCAACCTAATTTAACCGCCGTTTGGTTTTCATCCACGTCAGCCCGATAAACATCACCGCCGAGGCAATCAAAAACAGCAGATTCACAATCAGCACCACCGGGATATTGCCCGCCAGGAACAGGCTTTGCAGGGTGCTGACGAAATAGCGCGCCGGGATGATGTAGGTCACCGCGCGGATCACCGCCGGCATACTGTCGATCTGGAAAATAAACCCGGACAGCATAATCGACGGCAAAAAGGCGGCATTCAGCGCCACCTGGGCGGCGTTAAACTGGTTGCGGGTGACGGTGGAGATCAACAGCCCCATCCCCAGAGTGCTGAGTAAAAACAGGCTGGTGATGATGAACAGCACCAGCAGCGAGCCGCGATAGGGCACGCCGAGAATAAACACGGACACCAGCATGCAGAGCAGCATCGCCAGCATCCCGAGGAAGTAGTAGGGGATCAGCTTGCACAGCAGCAGTTCCGTGCGCGTCACTTCGGTGGAGAGCAGCGCCTCCATGGTCCCGCGCTCCCACTCCCGGGCGATCACCAGCGAGGTGAGGATCGCGCCGATCACGGTCATGATAATGGTCACCGCGCCGGGGATAATAAAGTGCTGGCTGATGGCCGCCGGGTTAAACCAGTAGCGGGTCTGAACGTCGATCAGCGGCTCAAACTTTTCACCTCGATCTTCCGCCCGCTGCATCTGCCACAGCTGCCAGATCCCTTCGCTGTAGCCCTGGACAAAGTTGGCGGTATTCGGCTCGCTGCCGTCGGTGATCACCTGGATCGGGGCGGTGTCGTTCGGCCTTGCCATACGCTCAGCAAAATCCACCGGGATCACAATCAGCCCGCGAATGCGCCCGGCCTGCATCATCTGGATCAGCTGCTGGCGATCGTCGCTGATGGTGGCGTCGATATAGGGCGAGCCGGTCATAGCGTGGGTGAAGTCGAGCGCCTCTTCGCTGCGCTGCTCCAGCAGGATCCCGACCCGCAGCTTGCTGGAGTCGAGGTTAATTCCGTAGCCAAAGATAAACAGCAGCAGCAGGGGGATCACCACCGCAATCAGCCAGCTGCTCGGGTCGCGGACGATCTGCCGCGTCTCTTTGATGCACAGGGCGCGCACCCGGCGCCAGGAGAGAGCGGTATCAGACATGGCCATGCTCCTTATCCCAGTCGTTAATCAGCGAAATAAACGCCTGCTCCATGGTGGGGTCGGGCTGCTGCGCGTCCGCCACCTGCGCTTTGAGATCGTCCGGGGTGCCGTGGGCAATCAGCTTGCCGCGGTAGACCAGCCCGATGCGGTCGCAGTACTCCGCCTCGTCCATAAAGTGGGTGGTGACCATCACGGTGACCCCTTTTTCCACCATGCTGTTGATATGCAGCCAGAATTCGCGGCGGGTGAGAGGATCGACCCCGGAGGTCGGTTCATCGAGAAACAGAATATCCGGCTCGTGCATCAGGGAGCAGGCCAGCGCCAGCCGCTGTTTAAACCCGAGCGGCAGGTCGTCGGTGGCGTGGCTGGCGATGCTGCTCAGACCAAAAGCCTCGCTCATGCGGGCGATCTTCTCGTTCTGCGCCCGTCCGCGCAGGCCGTAGACCCCGGAGAAGAAGCGCAGATTCTGCTCCACCGTCAGGTTGCCGTAGAGGGAGAATTTTTGCGCCATATAGCCCAGATGCTGGCGCGCCTTGCCGGAGCTGACCTTTAAATCCATATCCAGCACCAGCGCCTTCCCGGCGGTGGGCACCAGCAGGCCGCACATCATTTTGAAGGTGGTGGATTTGCCCGCGCCGTTGGGGCCCAGCAGGCCGAAGATTTCGCCGCGTTTCACCGCAAAGTTCACATCATCGGTGGCGGCAAAATCGCCGAACTTTTTGGTCAGGGATTTGGCTTCGATCACCGTCTCGCCAGGGGTGCCCTCCACGGTATGCAGGATCGCCCCCAGCGGGGATTCGGCGGTCTCTGCGCCGCCGAGCAGATCGATAAAGGCATCTTCAAAGCGCGGGGCGGTCTCCTCGATGGCCAGATCCGGCAGATCCGCACTCTGGCGCAGGTCATCAATGCTGGCCTCTTTTTTGAGGATCACCCGCACCGATTTACCCTGGATCATGCCGTCGCTCACCTGGGGCAGCTTCAACACCCGCTGCAGCAGGCGGCGGTTGTTCTCATGGGGCGTGTGCAATAGCAGGCTGCGCCCGGTCATGCTTTGGGTCAGCTTAGTGGGATCGCCCTGATAGAGCAGCGCCCCTTCGTTCATCAGCAGCACGTCCCGGCACTGCTCCGCCTCGTCGAGGTACGAGGTGCTCCAGAGGATCAACATCCCGTCGCCCGCCAGCTCATGTACCATCTGCCACAGCTCGCGGCGGGAGATGGGATCCACCCCAACGCCGGGCTCGTCCAGCAGCAGCACCTTCGGTTCCCCGACCAGGGTGCAGGCCAGCCCCAGCTTCTGCTTCATGCCCCCGGAGAGCTTGCCCGCCAGCCGGTCGGTGAAGGGGCCCAGCGAGGTAAAGTCGAGCAGGCGCTGAAAGGTCTTCTGCCGCGTCTCGCCGGTGACGCTGCGCAGGTCGGCGTACAAGGTCAGGTTCTCCATCACGGTCAGATCTTCATACAGGCCGAACTTCTGCGGCATGTAGCCCAGCATGGCGTGCAGGGCGCGATCGTCGTTAATGGGATCCAGCCCCAGCACGCTGGCCGTGCCTTCATCGGGCTTCAGCAGCCCGGCCAGCATCCGCATCAGGGTGGTTTTGCCCGCGCCGTCCGGGCCAACCAGCCCGGTGACGTAGCCTTTCTGCAGCGTGCAGTCGAGCGGCGCAACGGCGGGCTTGTCCATTCCGGCAAAGCGCTTAACCAGGCCGGAGAGCTGGATCACCGCGTCACTCATGGGCTTGCCCGTTGTCGAAGCTGACGGTCACCGGCATCCCCTGACGCAGGGCGTCGTCGGCATCGTTGACGATAATGCGCAGGCGATAGACCAGATCGGTGCGCAGATCCGGGGTTTCGACGGTTTTCGGCGTGAATTCGGCGGTAGGGGAGACAAAGCCGATTTTCCCGTGATACGGCTTGTCGGGGCGGCCGTCGGTGTAAAGCAGCACCTCGCGTCCCGGTTTAGCCTCACCGAGGCTGGCTTCATTGACGTAGGCCCGCACCCACACCGGGCGGGTCAGGGAGAGGGTCAGCACCGTGCTGCCCGCGTTCAGCATGCTGCCGGGCTCGACGGCACGGGTCAGCAACGTACCGTTAGCCGGGGCCACCAGAGTGGTGTCGTGCAGATCCAGCTGCGCCTGGGCCAGCTGGGCCTGAGCCTGTTCGAGGCTGGCTTTGGCCTGAGCGATATCCTGCTCGCGGTTGCCGGAGCGGTACTGACGCAACTTATCCTGGGCTGATTTCAGCGTCGCCTGGGCCTGGTCGCGCGAGGAGCGGGCGTTCTCCAGGTCGTTGGCCGACACGGTGCGGCTTTTCCACAGCCCCTGCTGACGGTTATAGAAGTTCTGCGCATAGTCCGCGGCAGCCTGGGCCTGTTTGACGGCGGCAGCGGCCTGGGCCACCTCTTCATCACGGTAGCCCGCCTGCATCAGATCGTATTGCGCCTGCGCCACGGAGACGCCCGCCTGAGCCTGCAACAGGGCATTCTTGTAAGGAGCTTTATCCAGCTCGCCCAGCGTCTGCCCGGCGGCGATGGTATCCCCTTCGTCCACGGTTAACGACGCCAGCCGCCCGCCGACGCGAAAGCTCATATTGACGGTGCGGATATCGACGTTGCCGTACAGGGTCAGCGCTTTATCCTGCTGGCTCTGATACCACAGCCAGCCGCCGATCCCTGCGGCCAGCACAACGATCGCAGCCACGATAATGACGACCGATTTTTTCATAACTCCAGGCTCCTTTGCGTTAATCCCTGCAGGATCAAATCGACATGACAGGTGATGACCTGACTTATCTGCAGGGCTTTATCCTCATCAAATTCGGTCCAGCCGGTGCGTAACAAAATGGTTTCGCGCCCGAGACGAAAGGCGAGCACTTCGCCCAGCAGGGCATGGGTATGCAGGATGGTCTGCGTGTCGCTGGCGTCGCGGCCGGTATAGGCCGCCACCAGCCGGGTCAGGTGGGTATGCATCGGGGCGATAACCTGATCGTGCACCAGCTGGTAAGCGGCGGAAGGCGAGAGCTGCTCTCGCGAGATAAACTTGCTCAGGTTCAGCGTATCGTCATGGGTCAGAAGCTGAATCATGTTGTTGCAGGCGGTTAAAATCAGGCCGCGAATGGCGGCGCGATCCGGCGCGGGCTCATCCAGCAGGGCGGTAGCCGCCTCCACGTGCGGACGAAAATTCGTGCCGATGAAGTCGGCGATCCACTGGGCGCAGGCGAGGTAGAGATCCTCTTTCGAGCCAAAATAGTAGGTAATGGCGGCGATGTTCTGCCCCGCCTGGGCGGCGATATCGCGGGTGGTGGCATGCAGCCCGTATTCGCCAAACTGCGCCAGCGCGGCGGCAATCAGCTGGCTTTTGGCCTGTTCGCCTTTGGTGGTGGTCGGGATCGGATTCATAGTGTCATAGAAAATTAATCAATCGATTGATTAAGATTATGACTGTTTTTTGAGCTTGTCCAGTTTTGTTGCCGGGAACCGGCCTACGTAATAGCGTAAATCCGCCTTCTGGCGGGATATTTTATGCGCCATGTCACAAAAGCTGCTACACTCCGCTGCTTCGCGACACCGTGGTTTTTGTCCTTCTATTTGTCACTATCTCCCTGAAAACTACACCTGAAATGGTCGGGGCGGTTCGGAGTTGTTATGTCTTTTGATACCCTTGGCCTGAACCCGGAAATCCTGCGTGCTGTAGAAGAGCAGGGCTACCGCGAACCTACCCCGATTCAGCAGCAGGCCATTCCTGCCGTGCTGGCCGGCCGCGACCTGATGGCCAGCGCCCAGACCGGTACCGGTAAAACCGCCGGCTTTACCCTGCCGCTGCTGCAACGCCTGATTCAGAAAGAGCCGCACGCCAAAGGCCGTCGCCCGGTGCGCGCCCTGATCCTGACCCCGACCCGTGAACTCGCCGCCCAGGTGGGTGAGAACGTGCGTGAGTACAGCCGCTATCTCAACATCCGCTCGCTGGTGGTGTTCGGTGGGGTCAGCATTAACCCGCAGATGATGAAACTGCGCAGCGGCGTGGACGTGCTGGTCGCCACCCCGGGCCGTCTGCTCGATCTGGAACACCAGAACGCCGTCAAGCTCGACAGCGTGGAAATCCTGGTGCTCGACGAAGCCGACCGCATGCTCGACATGGGCTTCATCCACGATATTCGCCGCGTGCTGGCCAAACTGCCGGCGCGTCGCCAGAACCTGCTCTTCTCCGCGACTTTCTCTGACGAGATCAAAGGCCTGGCGGAAAAACTGCTGCACAACCCGCTGGAAGTGGAAGTGGCGCGTCGCAACACCGCCTCCGAGCAGGTGACCCAGAAATTCCATATGGTGGACAAAAAGCGTAAGCGCGAGCTGCTGTCGCAGATGATTGGCGAGGGCAACTGGCAGCAGGTGCTGGTCTTCACCCGCACCAAGCACGGCGCCAACCACCTGGCGGAACAGCTGAACAAAGACGGGATCCGCAGCGCGGCGATCCACGGCAACAAGAGCCAGGGCGCACGTACCCGCGCGCTGGCAGACTTTAAATCCGGCGATATCCGCGTGCTGGTGGCGACCGACATCGCCGCCCGCGGTCTGGACATCGAAGAGCTGCCGCACGTGGTCAACTACGAGCTGCCGAACGTCCCGGAAGACTATGTCCACCGTATCGGCCGTACCGGTCGCGCGGCGGCTACCGGCGAAGCGCTGTCGCTGGTCTGTGTCGATGAAATTAAGCTGCTGCGCGACATCGAGCGTCTGCTGAAGAAAGAGATCCCACGCATTGCTCTTGAGGGTTATGACGTCGATCCGTCCATCAAAGCCGAGCCAATCCAGAACGGTCGCCAGGGTGGCGGTCGTGGTCAGGGCGGTGGACGCGGGCAGGGCGGCGGCGGTCGTGGTCAGCAGCAGCCGCGCCGTAGCGAAGGCGGCGCGCCGAAAGCGGCCAGCAAGCCACCGCGCCGCGATGGTGAAGCGAAACCGGCAGGGGAAGGCCAGCGCCGACGCCGTCCGCGCAAGCCTGCCAGCGCACAGTAATCTGGAAGCCCGGTCGAAAAGCCGGGCTTTTCTTTTGCGGCCCGCTGAAGAAAGTGCCACAATAGTGGCTGTTTATACAGTGTTTCAGGTTCATCATGGCTTTAACCGCCGCGCTGAAAGCGCAAATTGCCGCCTGGTATAAGGCGCTACAAGAGCAGATCCCCGACTTTATCCCCCGCGCACCGCAACGGCAGATGATTGCCGATGTGGCAAAAACGCTGGCCGGTGACGAGGGCCGACATCTGGCAATTGAAGCCCCGACCGGGGTCGGTAAAACCCTCTCCTACCTGATCCCCGGCATCGCTATCGCCCGGGAAGAACAAAAGACGCTGGTGGTGAGTACCGCCAACGTGGCCCTGCAGGATCAGATCTACAGCAAAGACCTGCCCCTGCTGCGCAAGATTATCCCCGAGCTGCGCTTTACCGCCGCTTTCGGGCGCGGGCGCTACGTCTGCCCGCGTAACCTGGCGGCCCTTGCCAGCAGCGAACCGAGCCAGCAGGATCTGCTGGCGTTTCTTGATGACGAGCTGACCCCCAACAACAAGGCCGAGCAGGAGCAGTGCGCGAAGCTGAAGGTCGATCTCGATGGCTACAAGTGGGATGGCCTGCGCGATCACACCGATCAGGCCATCAGCGACGACCTGTGGCGCAGGCTCAGCACCGATAAAGCCAGCTGTCTGAACCGCAACTGCCACTACTACCGCGAATGCCCGTTCTTTGTCGCCCGCCGTGAAATTCAGGAGGCCGAAGTGGTGGTCGCCAACCACGCGCTGGTGATGGCGGCAATGGAGAGCGAATCGGTACTGCCGGACCCGAAACACCTGCTGCTGGTGCTGGATGAAGGTCATCACCTGCCGGACGTCGCCCGCGATGCGCTGGAGATGAGCGCCGAGATCACCGCCCCCTGGTTCCGCCTGCAACTGGATCTCTTCTGCAAGCTGGTCGCCACCTGCATGGATCAGTTCCGCCCGAAAACCATCCCGCCGCTGGCGGTCCCGGAGCGCCTCAGCGAGCACTGCGAAACCATCCACACCCATATCGCCTCGCTGAACAACATCCTTAACCTCTATCTCCCGCCAGGCCAGGAAGCCGAGCACCGCTTTGAGATGGGCGAGCTGCCGGATGAAATCATGTCCCTGTGCCGCGAGCTGGCCCAGCTTATCGAAAAGCTGCGCGGGCTGGCGGAGCTGTTTTTGAACGATCTCAGTGAAAAGACCGGTACCCATGACGTGGTGCGTGTCCACCGGGTGCTGCTGCAGATGAACCGCGCGCTGGGCATGTTTGAGGGGCAGAGCAAGCTCTGGCGGCTGGCGTCGATGGCCCAGGCCTCCGGTGCGCCGGTCACCAAGTGGGCGACGCGGGAAGTCAGAGAGGGGCAGGTGCATCTCTTCTTCCACTGCGCGGGCATTCGCGTCAGCGACCAGCTGGAGAAGCTGCTCTGGCGCAGCGTTCCGCATGTGGTGGTCACCTCCGCCACGCTGCGTTCGCTCAACAGCTTCTCGCGGTTGCAGGAGATGAGCGGCCTGAAGGAGAAAGCGGGCGATCGCTTTGTGGCTCTCGACTCGCCGTTCAACCACTGCGAGCAGGGCAAGCTGGTGATCCCGCGCATGCAGCATGAGCCGCTGATCGACAATGAAGAGAATCACCTTGCCGAGATGGCGGCCTACTTCCGCGAACAGCTCGAAAGCAAAAAGTATCCCGGCATGCTGGTGCTGTTCGCCAGCGCCCGGGCGATGAATCTATTTTTAACCTTCGTCACCGATCTGCGCCTGCTGTTGCTGGTGCAGGGGGATCAGCCCCGCTACCGGCTGGTGGAGCTGCACCGTAAACGTATTGAGGCCGGGGAGCGCAGCGTGCTGGTGGGGCTCCAGTCTTTTGCAGAAGGTCTGGATCTGAAGGGCGATTACCTGACCCAGGTGCATATCCACAAGATTGCCTTCCCGCCCATCGACAGCCCGGTGGTGCTCACCGAGGGCGAGTGGCTGAAAAGCCTCAACCGCTTCCCGTTTGAGGTGCAGAGCCTGCCGGCGGCATCGTTTAACCTGATCCAGCAGGTCGGGCGTCTGATCCGCAGCCACAGCTGCTGGGGTGAAGTGGTGATCTACGATAAGCGCCTGCTGACCAAAAACTACGGCAAGCGTCTGCTGAACGCGCTGCCGATCTTTCCCATCGAGCAGCCCGAGGTGCCCGAAGTAAAAAAACGCCCGGCTAAACCTGCCGCCGGGCGTAAAAAAAGCATCCATGCTAAGAGGCGCGGTCCTACTGGTAAGTGAAGGTAAACTGCACCACGCTTGAAAACTCGCCCGCGCTGACCGGGGTATGCGAGGCGTAATAGCGTGCCGCCATCGGGAAATCGGCAGTGTGGGTGACCGGGTCGATCACCGCATTGAAGCGCGATTCCGGGGCCAGAATGATCGAGTCGGTGCGGTCGGCCAGCTCCAGCGCCAGCCCTCGGGCGGTACCGGTGTTGGCGAACTTGAACGGGTGGAGCGTGTCGCGCTGCCCCTCCAGGTTGATCGTCGCCAGGGTCAGGCTTTGCGGGCAGTGCGAGATGGTGATGTCAAAATTCTTCCACACCCCGGTATCCCCCACCGCCTTAAAATCACTGGCCACTGCCTGGCCGAGATTGACCACCTTGTTCTGGCTGGTGCTGTCCACCTCGCAGGCGGTGTCGTAAATATTGCCTTTAATGCTGAGGAGCACGTCGGTGGCCGAGGCGGGAAGGCTGGCCAGCAGCACGAGCAGGGCTACATAGTTCATCGGGGTTCTCACTGGTATTCAATGTCGATGGTGGCAATGGTATTGGCACGCCCGGCGGTGGCCTGAGCGTCAACCTGGTAATACTGCACCTGGAAGGGCAGGTCGAACGGCTGGTTGGGAACGGTCCGATCGCCAAAGGGGATCGGGTAGTCGTAGCGCAGTTTCACCCCGCCGACCATCATTCGCACCCCGACGCCGGTGGCGCTGTCGCTGCCCGGGGTCAGGTTCAGCACGTCATCGCCGTCACCGAGCGAGGTGCTGCCATTGGCGCTGGTGACCCGGGCGGTCATGGTTACCGTGTCGGTACAGGTCGCCGTCAGGTTGAAGGTTTTCCAGTCGCTGGTGCTGCCGACGTGAGTAAAGAGGCTGACCGGGAAATCCCCCAGCGTAATCACCAGGCTTTTCGGATCCACCGAGCAGGTGGTGGCCTTCAGCGCCAGGCTGCCGCCGTAGCGCACGGCATTCAGCTGGCCGAGCTGCCGATCGGGGTAGACGCCCAGCGACCAGATGCCATTACGCACCGTCGTCGTCGTCTGCTTTCCGGTCGTGCTGGCGGTTTTGATCAGTTGCATCGTCAGGGGCACATTAAAGCTGCCGGAGCCGTCGCTGCTGACGTACCCCAGCGGCGTGCTTCGGCTGTCGCAGTGGGCGGCGCGGCCGCGCACCGGCTGGCCGGCGCTGTTCAGCAGTTCAATGCCCACCCCCTCGATACCGCTGCGGTAGACCCCCGGCATCCCCGGCACCTCTTCCCCTTCGCCCAGATGACAGGCGGTGATCGGCTTGCCGCTGTCGGCGGCATCGCAGTGGCCTTTCACCGTATGCGAGCGGGCGGAGCCCGGAATGGCATTGCCGACCCCGAGGGTGGCGGGCACCGCCAGCGTGCCCGGCGTGGCCGTCCAGGGCAGATCCGATGTAGTGCAGGCGGCTAAGGCCGGCGGCATAAACAGAAACAGGGCGGCAAACAGGGCCAGGACACAGCCGTAACGGAAGGGTTTCATCTTTTCCTCGACGCCGTCACGAGCACTGGGCGGTGACGCTAATCACCGGGTCAGCGGATCGGGACGGCAGTTGATAGTGGGCGGAGCAGTGCGCGTCTGCGCCTTTGCCCCAGCTGACGTTGACGCTGCCGCGGGCGTGCATTCCGGTCAGGTAGACCTGGCCACCATCGCCAACGATAAATTCGCCGCTGTCGTGGGCCGGGGCCGCAGTAGCGCCAAAGGGTACCGGACGACCGTCGGCGCGGGTGAGGGTCAGCAGGATCCGACTGCCGACCCGGGTATCAAAACGGGCACGCACAACCGCGCCCCGGGTAGGCGTAACCACTTTCGCCGCCTGGCCGACGTCGGCCCCCGCGGGCAGGCTTTCGGTATCCAGCGCCACGGTGTTGTGATGGTACGGCGTGACGTAAGGCACGATGGCATAGCCGCGAAAATCGGTTTTGACCCCGGTCTGGTTGTCGATTCCGGTCCCGCTGGCCCCTGGCGCCTCCACCAGTGCGACGGTGTCCCCCATCGGCTGGCCGAGGGTCACGCCGTGAGCGTGAACAATCATGCTCCCCTGCACGCCGAGGTTGAGCTGGCGCTGCTGGTTATCCTGAGAATAGCCCGCCGTCATTTCGCCGTAGGTGGCTTTGTAATCGCTGTTCAGGTTGGTGCTGTAGCCGGAGGCGTGGCTGTGACCCTGCTGCACCCCCCCAGCTGAGATTATTGTCTGCCAGCGCGGTGCCGTTGAGGCCGATGCTCTGGCTGGTGTCATGCTTGCTGTTGTTGAGGGTGTAATTAACCCAGGTATTGCTCAGCCAGCGATCCAGCGGGACCGAGACGTTGAAGCCGAAGGTCTGCTCGCTCTCCCGCTGGTTATCCTCGTCCTCATCCTGGACGTTTTTGCTCAGGCCATAGTTGATCCCGTAGCTGATGCCGTGCCAGCTGCCGTTATAGCCGACGCTCAGCGAGGTCATGCTCTGGTCGCTGTGCCAGTAATTCTCTTTTACCAGGCTTAACGTCAGCGAGCCCATGGTGTCGCCCAGGGATTGATCGACAGTGGCTTCCTGGCGGTTGCGGCGGCGATCCGCCGGGCTCCAGTCGTCGTTGCGGGTGTGGGAGTCCAGGACATCCGCCATGGTGTCAAACCCGGCGCTGTTGTAGCGATACCCGGCCACCGTAAAGTGGGTGCCGGTGGTGACGAAATCTTTGCTGTAGCGCACCCGCCAGGCGCGGCCACGGGAGGTTTTTTGCCCCTGCATCTGCGATTTCGCCGCGGTTATATCCACCGAAAACGCGCCCCAGTCACCGATATTTTTCCCGGTACCGAGCGCCAGGGCATCGTAATACTGGCTGGTCTGGATACCGCCGTAGGCGGTGATATCGTACGGCAGGCCGTAGATCCCGGAGCCCTGCAGGAACGGCGTTTTCTCCACGCTGTGGTCATAGCTGCGGTAGCGCCCGCCGGTCAGGCTATATTTGAACCGGCCTTCGCGCTGCAATACCGGCACCGAGGCGTAAGGCACCACGAAGTGCTGCTCGCTGCCGTCGGTCTCTTTGACGGTGACGTTCAGATCCCCGCTGCCGCCGGTGGGGTAGAGATCGTTAATTTCGAACGCGCCGGGGGCGACGTAGTTCTGATAGATCACGTAGCCGTTCTGGCGCACCACGACCTGAGCGTTGCTGTGTGCCACGCCGCGGATGCGCGGGGCAAAACCTTTCAGGCTGTCCGGCAGCATGTCGTCGTCCGAGGCGAGCTGCGCCCCGGTGAACGACAGGCTGTCAAACACGTCCGAGGGGGTGGAGCTTTGTCCGAGGGTGACGACGCTGCCCAGCGACAGGATGTTGCGCTGGGCATAGCTGTAGACCGAAGAGAAGTCGCGCTGCGTCGTGCTATCGTCCCGGGTCTGGCTCCAGGTGGAGTAGTTGCGCAGACGCCAGGCGCCGAGGTTCAGCCCCGGGCGCAGGTTCAGGTACTCATTGCGCTGGTGGCCGCCGTCTTCGCCCCGGCTGCGGCTATCCCCGGCGGAGTAGCTGTAGTTCAGCAGGAAGGCGTTGATCCCGTTATCCATCTCTTCCGGTGCCACGTAACCGTGGGGCACCGGAGTGATGGCCGCCTGGGGGATACTCAGCAGCAGCTGCTGCTGACCGGGGCGGAAGGTGGCGCTGGCGGCAGGGAGCCCAGAGAGATCGACACAGCCGTCATCCTTCGTGACGCTGAATTTATCGCTCTGGATACCCAGGCTCTTGAGGGTTTCAACCGAGAGGCAGGGTTGCAGGGTGGCCGGTCCGCTGGTCGACTGTTGCAGGCCAAAGGCGATCTTTCTGTTGGCCACTTTGTTGTTATTTACATAGACATCCACCTGATAGCTTCCCGGCGCGATGCCGGGGCCCTTCTCATACAGCGAGAGATCGGTTTTGCCCTGGCCGGGCGTATCGATATCCAGCAGCGCCGGGTTGAAATAATCCTCCGCCAGCACCTGCTGCACGCAAAAGCTCAGCGCCGCACAGCCCAGCGCAATCAGCAGGCTGCGTGCGGTTTTACGCGGCGCTTTGGTGGAGTAGTCCCAGGCCATGACGGGCTTATTGCACAGATGCAGACCAGGCGTGGCTCACCGCGCCATAGTCGTTGATGATTTTCCAGGAGACGGTGTTGCCGGAGATGCCGCCCGGCACGGCAAAGTGCGCGTCGGTGTCGGGGGCAACCCAGGTGACGTTGTTGACCTTTTTACCGCCCAGGGTGATGGACTGGAAGTTCATGTAAAACGGCGTCGGGTTGCTCACCACCAGGGTATTGCCCTGTTTATGCCAGCGAAGTTTATCGGCCACCTCGTCCGGCTTGCCGCTCATCCCTGTTGGGCGGTAGATCAGTTTGATCCGCGTTTTAATGGCGATCTGCAGGGTGTTGCTGCTCTCGTCGCGATTGGTGGACGGAATGGATTTGATATTCAGCCAGTAGAGCGATTCACGATCGGTCGGCAGATTGCCCCCGGTACGCACCACGCGCAGGACGTTATCCTGTTTGCCATCGAGGCGGAACAGCGGCGGAGTGATGAGAAACGGCGCTTTATCCCGCGCCATATCGGCGCTCTCCACCCAGGACTGCACCAGGTAGTCGAGGTTATCCGGGTTGGAAATCCCTAACGACGCTTCTTTTTTATCTCCCTGATAAATTAAACGGGTTCCTTCGATAATCACCCCGGCGTGAGCGGCGGTGGTCATTAATAGCAGGGAGGCGATGAAAACAGATTTACGCATGGCGGGACTCTGAATAAAGCTGACGGTGCCTGGCCGCAGTGGGCCAGGCGTCGCAGGATTAGTTGTACATGACGGTAAAGGTGGAGACCGCATTAGCCGGGCCGGCGGTGATGGTGCTGCCGGTCTGGATATAACGGGCGCCAAAGATCAGGTCGTTGGTGGTGGTACCGGACTGCAGCGTATAGCTGGTCGAGGCGGTATACAGGCTCAACGGGCTTTCGGTTTTATCCAGCAGCTGAATGCCGACGCCGGTCGCCGCACCGGTACCCGGCGTCACGGCCAGCACGTTGGTGTTTGCGCTGTCAGCAGAGCCGCCAAAGGTGATGGCCGCGCTGGTGATGGTTTCCGGGCAGTCTTTCAGCTGGATATCAAAACGGGTGGTCGAGGTGGTGGAGCCTGACCCGGTAAAGGCCGTTTGCGACACTTTGCCCAGCGAGACGTCCAGCGGGGTGCTGGTGCCATCGACCACCTGGCAGGCGGAGTCGATGATTTCGCCGGTGAAATTAACTTGCCCCTCGCCGCTGTTCGCAGCCCAGGCAGAAACAGAACAACATAATGCAGTGGCAATAAAGGTGCCGGAGACAATTTTACGCATAATAATTCCTGAGTGAATTCCGGTGGTAATAACATCCGTTGTGATTAATTTTTGAAAAAAGCGGGGCGACTTTTTATCGGGGGCTAATTTACGAAATTAATCGTTGATGGATAACTATTGACCGGGTCAATAGTGATTTCATTACAGGTTGAATTTTTATTTTTACTGTAATTACAAAGGGATGGTGTTATTACTGCCCGGCAGCGATAAGAGAAATGTCTGTCCGATGGCGCCTTATCAACGCTATAGTGTTAACAAGATGTCACAAGGAGAAACAACGTGGATTATCGCAAGATTATTAAAGAGGTCGGGCGCGGGAAAAACCACGCCCGCGACCTGGATCAGGAGACCGCCCGGGCGCTCTATACCGCGATGCTCAACGGCGAGGTGCCGGAGCTGGAGATGGGCGGCATTCTGATTGCCCTGCGCATTAAGGGTGAAGGCGAAGCCGAAATGCGCGGCTTCTATGAGGCGATGCAGGCGCAAACCCTGCGCCTGACGCCACCGGTGGCGAAGCCGATGCCGGTGGTGATCCCAAGCTATAACGGCGCGCGCAAGCAGGCCAACCTCACCCCGCTGCTGGCCATCCTGCTGCACAAGCTGGGGTTCCCGGTGGTGGTGCACGGCGTGAGCGAAGATCCCACCCGCGTGCTGACCGAAACCATTTTCACCCTGCTGGGCATCGAGCCGACCCGCCACGGCGGCCAGGCGCAGGCGAAGCTTGAGGGCCATCACCCGGTCTATATCCCGGTCAGCACCCTGTGTCCGCCGCTGGAAAAACAGCTCGCGATGCGCTGGCGGATGGGGGTGCGTAACAGCGCGCACACCCTGGCCAAGCTGGCGACGCCCTTTGCGGAAGACGCCGCGCTGCGCCTTTCCAGCGTCTCGCACCCGGAATATGTGACCCGCGTGGCCACCTTCTTTGGCGATATCGGCGGCCGGGGGCTGTTGATGCACGGCACCGAAGGGGAGGTGTACGCCAACCCGCAGCGCTGTCCGCAGCAGACCCTGATCGATCCCACGGCGGGCACCCGGGTAGTGCTGGAGCGCGGGGAAGAGAACAGCGACGTCTCCCTGCCGTCGGCCAAAGATCCGGAGACTACCGCCCGCTGGATAGAGAGCTGCCTGGCCGGGCGCGAAGCGGTGCCGCACTCCCTGAAACTACAGATGGCCTGCTGCCTGCTGGCTACCGGCCAGGTTGAGACGGTCGACGCCGGGCTGGCGCGGGTTAACCTGAGTTTTTAAATAAAAAAAGGCCCGTCCAGCGATGGACGGGCCAAACAAATAACAACAGGGTCAATGAGGGTTGGAGCATCTCGCCAGCGAACTGGCGAGCAGAGCAGAGATAAGGGTCAGGTTATTTGTAGATAACCGCAGTGCCGCTGAGTTTGTTGTTGGTGTTAGCGGAGGTAATGGTGTAACCGGTCGCGCCAGCCGCTTCAGCTTTCGCCGCCAGGCGAGCTTCCAGACCGTCCAGGGTGGTCGCGCCTTCTGCACTCACCACACCGATTTTATTCATGCTGTTTGCCTGCGCAGCGGTCACAGATTCCGCAGCGAAAGCACCGAAGGATAGGGTAGTCAGGGCAACAGCGGCAACAGCATATTTGATGGTTTTCATGGTTAGTATCTCGCAGGTTATTCTGTTAAGGGGACGTTGTTCCGTCGATGTGATAAGTATCACGCTTTTTTTGCGAGAGATAAAATCGAAGAGAATTGACGTCATCATTCGAAAAATTTGAATGACAAATAAGTTATTGAATATTAATAAATTCAGTGAATGAATTTACCTTTCTTGCCGTTGCGCTTTACAGAGGGAAGAGCGAGGGCACGTTTTGCCAAACCTGCGGCGAAAAATCGTGCGCAAAGAAGTAACCGCTTGCGTGGCGATGTGGCCGCCAGGCCAGTCATCGTAACTGGCTGTCTTTCGATCCCCTGCGATTATATCCTGCGTGTGATGCGTTATGTGAATCTTTCTCCTGCTGACAGGCGATGCACAGCCGCACGCCGGGCACCGCTTTACGCCGCGCTTCGGGGATTGGCTCCCCGCACTCTTCGCAGTTTTTCAGGCTTTCGCCCTGCGGGATCTCGCCCCGCGCCCGCGCCACCGCATCTTCAATGGTACTGTTGATCTGTTCATTAACGGCGTCATCATTCGCCCAACCGGAAGCCATAAACCCCTCCTGACAGGATATTGCGCTGTACAGTAACTATGGGGTGAAAAAACGCACAATCAAGGCGCAGGGCTAGATTTCAGACCATTCACGCAGCAGGTTATGGTAGAGATTGAGCAGGGAGAGCACTTCGTCGCTTTCGCCGTGACGGGCGCGCAGGGTCTGGATGTTGCGGTCCAGCTCGAACAGCATGCTGCGCTTTTTATCGTCGCGGATCATCGACTGGATCCACATAAAAGAGGCCACCCGCACGCCCGCCGTTACCGGGGTCACGCAGTGCAGGCTGCTCGAGGGATAGAGCACCAGATCCCCCGCCGGAAGCTTGACGCTGTGCTGGCCGTAGGTGTCGTTCACCACCAGTTCGCCGCCCTCGTAGCTGTCGGGATCGCTTAAGAAGAGGGTGGCGGAGAGATCGGTCCGCATCCAGCCGCTTTGCGGATGGCTGCGTACGGCGCCGTCAACGTGAAAGCCGTAGGTCTCCTGCTGCTGATAGCGGTTAAACAGCGGGCTGGAGATCTGGCGCGGCAGAGCGGCGGCAAAAAAGAGCGCGTGCTGATTCACCGCCTGCAACACCGCCGCCTGCAGGGAGGCGTACAGCGGGCTCTGAGTGTCGATCTGCTGGTTGTTTTTAACCTGTGCGCCCTGGTTGCCCACGGTCGCGCGGCCGTCGATCCACGGGGCCTGATCCAGCTGAGAGCGGAACTGCGCCACCTCGTCGGCGTTCAGCACGCCCGGAATGTGATACATCATAAAAGGTTCTCCGGAGGGTGGGGCCGAAGCCCCACGCGGGATCAGAAGTGCATGTTCGCCGTTAACATAAAGGTGCGCGGCTCGCCCGGATGGTAGCGGTAGCCACTCTTGTTGATGGACGCGACATAGTCTTCATCAAACAGGTTGTAGACGTTGAGCTGCATATCGAGGTTGCGGTTGACGCGATAGCCCAGTTTGGCATCGGCCACCCAGTAGCCTTCGGTGAAGGACGGGGTGCCGACCGCACCGTCAGAGCCACGATGCATGCTGCCGATATAGCGCGCGCCGGTCCCCACGGAGATGGCATCCGTGGCCTGGTACTGGCTCCACAGGGTAAAGGCATGTTCCGGGGTATACGGCAGGGAAGAGGTGCCGTCCTGGGCCACGTCGCTGCCGGTGCGCACGCTGGCGTGCTGCTGGGTATAACCGCCTATCACCTGCCAGTCCGGGGTGATGTTACCCGCCGCCGACAGCTCATAGCCTTCGATGCGTTTTTTACCGTACTGCGAGTAAGTACCGTCATCGTTCTGCTCGACTTCGTTTTCGATGTCGGTGCGGAAGATCGCTGCGGTCAGCAGGAGACGTTTATCCAGCACTTCCCACTTGGTCCCCAGCTCGCTGGTCTTGGCCTTCTGCGGTTTGAAGTCGGTGCGGTTGGCGCTGCTGCCGGTGCCGCCCTGGGCCAGGGCAAAGTTATTGCCCCCCCGGCGGCTGCTGGGAGATGGCGTAGTTGACGTACACATTGCCGTGCTCGGTCAGATGATAGAGCGCACCGGCTTTCCAGTTGACCAGGTTGCCCGAGGTGGCGGTATCCACGGTGGTGACCGGGGAGCCTTTCGGGGTGCCGGCCGGGCAGGCCACTGCGCCGCGACCCGTGCCGCCGCAGACGCTGGCGCTGTCATATTCGGTGTGATAGGTGTCGAGACGGATCCCGCCGTTCAGCTCGACATCACGGGTGACTTGCAGCGTATCGAAAGCGTAAATCCCGAAGGTGTCGGTCCGGCCGTTGGCGTTAGCGCCGCTGTTGTTCAGGCCGCCCAGGCTGACGTTGCTGCTCGGGTGATAGATATTCACCGGCGGCGGGGTGATGGCATCCACGCCGTAGTTGGTCTGGGTTTCGCGGGTGAACTCTACCCCGGTGCTGATATCGTGGCCGACGCTGCCGGTATAGAACTTAGTCGTCAGGTTGGTCTGGTTGGTCAGGATCTTGTTGCTGACATCTTTGGTGTTGGCGTTACGCGACCAGGTCCAGGTGTCGATATTGTTACGATCGGGCTGGGTGATGTTGGTCGCGCCACCCATCACGGCGGTCATCAGATAATCCTGTTTCACCCGCGACCAGCGCGTGGTGTTACGCAGGGTGGTGTTGTCGTTGAAGTCGTGCTCAAAGCGCATCGTGGCGGTGTCTGAGGTGGAGTCGTCGTAATCGGAATCGGTGCCGTAGAAGTTGCTGGTATCCACTTTACCAGAGTGATTCAGCGCCGCGGTGCCCGCCGATGGCGCAGAGTAGCCCGGCAGCCCGATGGTCGGAATGCCGCCATCCGGGGTATTGTGCTGGGTCACGTGCAGGTAGTTCAGATACAGACGGTTTTCCGTCCCCAGGCCAAAGGCGAGGGAAGGGGCCACCCCGTAGCGTTCGTTTTTAACGTTATCGCGCCCTTCGTCGTGGGTCTTTTCACCCATCAGGTTCAGACGAAACGCCGAGGTGTCGCCCATCACCTGGTTAATGTCGATCGTACCGCGACGCATGTACGCGCTGCCGATGCTGGCGGAGGCATCGATGCCCGAATCCAGACGCGGCTGTTTGCTGATCATATTGATGGAGCCGCTGGGGGCGCTACGTCCGTAGTCGCTGCCGGAAGGCCCTTTAATCACTTCGACCTGTTCGGTATTGAAAGTGTCGCGCGTGGTGGTGCTGATGTCGCGGATCCCATCAACGTAAATGCTGTTCGAGGTGTCCACGCCGCGCATGTACACCGCATCACCGGTGGTGGAGTTGCCGTTTTCACCGGCAAAGAAGGCCCCCACGCCCGGGACGTTTTTCAGGGCGTCGGTCAGGTTGGTGGTGCCCTGATCCTTGAGCACCTGCTCGGAGATCACGGTCATGGTGCGGGTGGTATCCGCTACCGGGCGGCTGAACTTCGCGTCGGCAGACTTTTGCGGCGCGTAGAGCGATGGCTGAGCCGCTTCCACCACCAGGGTGTCGTCAGACTTTTTATCGTTATTATCCGCCGCGATAGCACTTGCTACAGGGGAGAGACCAATACACAGCCCTGCAAAAAAGGTCAGCGAGCTGAAGCTGTTTGGAACGTTGCGATTTTTATCCATATTGTTTAGCGACTTATAATTTTTAGAATCGAGTTTCCATTACGATGTCAGGCAGGTCTGTGCCTTTTCCTGTGCCACGTGAATATCCGTAATGAACCTACAAATGATAATAATTGTGATAAACATTATCATTTGGCGTGAAGTTTTATCACTCTCGCCAACAAAATGAAATACGTAAATTTACATTGTCTGCTAAAAAACTTCACAAAGTGGAGTTTGGGCAAAAGATGAACTGCACCCCAGAGGATGCAGTGTGGAGTGCAGAGAGGGGAACTATTTGTAGATGGTGGCCGTACCAAACATATTGTCGTCGCCGCTGGCAGAGTTAACAACATAGCCTTTGGCGCCTTGTTCACGCGCTTTTTCAGCCAGTTTATCCTGCAGATCGTCGAGGTTTCTTGCACCCGAAACCTGCACGGTTCCGGCTGGCCTCAATTGACTGGTATCGCCGTTGGTGAGTGATTCAATCGACCATGCAGCAAACGACGCACCTGCCAGAGAAGCGGCAGCGAGCATTACCAGGTATTTTTTCATAATCACTTCCTCTGATTGACAACGGATGATGCACACTAAGTGTAGAACGGGTCAGAGTGTGATTTAGCGCAAAAAACTGATGATGATCTGCTTATTTTTTGAACGACATTATTTGACAATTTCATGACAAATCAGCGACATACAGGTGACTGATTTTTGGTGTTTTATTCTGCGGCGCAGAGAAATATTTACCGTTGCGTCCGCAACGGGTATCTTACGCCGCTGTTTACAGGAGAACGCCATGACACCCGAGAAGCCGGGGTTGCACCCACGCAACCGCCACCGCAGCCGTTACGATATGAATGCCTTATGCGAGAGCTGTCCGGCCCTGCGCGAATTTATCACCGCAACCCCGACGGGCGAGCCGACGGTGAACTTTGCCGATCCGCAGGCGGTGAAGACGCTGAACAAGGCGCTGCTTGCCCATTTCTACGGCGTGGCGCAGTGGGACATTCCGGACGGCTATCTCTGCCCGCCGGTACCTGGGCGTGCCGACTATATCCACCATCTCGCCGATCTGCTGGCGGAAGGCAATAACGGCGCGGTGCCTGCCCAGGCGACGATCCTGGACATTGGTACCGGCTCCAACCTGATTTATCCCCTGATTGGCGTGCATGAGTACGGCTGGCGCTTTACCGGCAGCGAAGTGGATCCGCAGGCTTTTGCCAACGCCACCGCCATCATTAACGGCAACCCTGGTATGGCCCGCGCCATTCGTCTGCGCCGTCAGAAAGAGGCTTCCGCCATTTTCGCCGGGGTGATCCATAAAAACGAACAGTACGATGCCACCCTGTGCAACCCGCCGTTCCATGATTCGGCGGAAACCGCCCGGGCGGGCAGCGAGCGTAAGCGCCGCAACCTCGGCCAGGCGGCCGATGCCGCGCTGAACTTTGGCGGCCAGCAGCAGGAGCTGTGGTGCGAAGGCGGTGAAGTGGCCTTTATCAAGAAGATGATTGCCGAAAGCGCCCAGTTCGCCCGTCAGGTGAAGTGGTTCACCACCCTGGTCTCGCGCAGCGAAAACCTGCCGCCGCTGTACCGCGCCCTGACGGACGTTGGCGCGGTGAAAGTGGTGAAAAAAGAGATGGCCCAGGGTCAGAAGCAGAGCCGCTTTATCGCCTGGACCTTTATGGATAACGACAAACGTCGCCAGCGCTGACAGGCCTTGTCCCCGGTGGCGCTACGCTTACCGGGGCTACAACGTAGGTTCCTGTGATGATGGCGGCGCTGAGCCCGGCGACGGCAGCAGCTGATACATCTGCACCGGCATCCGTACTTCCGCCAGATCGAAATGTTTTTTCACCATGCTGTCGAGGGCGAAACGCACCGTCCACTGCTTCAGCGGCTGGGTGGTGAACGACACGCGCAGCGTAAAGGCAGTGCTGGTCAGCCCGACAATCCCGGCAAACGACGGCTCGCCGATAATCAGGCCGCGAATATCCTCTCTCTCCAGCAGTTCATCCACCGCCGCTTTCAGCGCGGCTTTCGCTTTCTCAGCATCTTCATGCCTGTCCACATCGTAGTTCGCCACCACCGAACCAATGCCGCGGACGAAGTTGGCGAAGGTGGTGATCGAAGACCACGGAATGATGTGGTACGCGCCGGTGTCCTGCCGCACCCCTACCGAACGAATCGACATCCGCTCCACCGTGCCGGTCAGCGGCCCGATGGTCACCAGATCTCCGGTGTTCATCCCGTTTTCAAACTGGATAAAGATGCCGGTGATGATGTCTTTCACCAGCGTCTGTGAGCCGAAGGAGATCGCCAGCCCCAGCGCCCCGGCACCGGCCAGCAGCGGGGCGATATTCACGCCGATCTCCGACAGCACAATCATGATGGTAATGGTGCTGATCACCACCGCCAGCGCGTTGCGGAACAGGGTCAGTAGCGTGCGGGCGCGGGCGCTGGGCAGCGGACGGCCATGAATATCCGAGGAGAGCCGATTCTCGATCAGGCTCGCCAGGATCGTCCAGCCAATGGCGGAGAAGAAGAGGATCAGCGCGATGCGGATCAGAATATCCACCGTCTTTTCACCGGCGCCGTTGTGCAGCCAGTTCCAGAAGTCGAACAGCCCCCAGGCGCTGAGCAGCAGCATGATGGCGACGCTCACCGTCAGGAACCGCGCCACCTTCAGCGACACGGAGATCCAGCCGTTAAGACGCTTCTGCAGCTCGGGGTAGCTGCGCTGCACGTGCGGTGACAGGGTGATTGTTTTAGCCAGCCAGCGCGACAGCAGCCCCGACACAAAGGCGGCGACGCCGACGATCGCCAGGCTGCGGAAGGTCGCCCCCATCATAAACTTCAGGCTGTTTCCCGGATCGAACAGGGAGAAGAAGCAGAGCACGATAAAGTAGGCGCTCGCCAGCCAGTGCCACACCAGGGCAAAGGCGCGAATAAACAGGCTGAAAAAGGCCAGCGAACGATCGGCAAGGTGCAGCAACCCCTCGGTAATGGCGCGTTTGTTGTGAAAAATCAGATACAACGCCCAGACGGTAATGCAGAGCATAATCAGCACGTTGGCCAGGGCGCCGATCTGCACGTTGACCTGATTGGAGATAATGGGCACCGCCACCAGCAGGCCATAGCCGATCATGCCGCTCAGAATGCTCAGGCGGAGCGACCAGTAATGGGCGGCGCGATCGCTGATATTAAAGGGACGCAGGTCGGGCACCCGCGGGCAGAATATCAGCCGCAGGATCGCTTTAAAGAACTCAATCAGCGCGAAGGCGTTGAGGAACAGCGTCTGCTGGAAGGCGATGGTGGGGTTGCCGGTATTCAGGTATTCGCTGAGGATCTGGCCGATAAACAGGGTCAACGCCAGCAGCAGCAGGTCGATAATAAAGGCGCTGGCGATGGTCAGCGGCAGATGGACCCAGCTGCTTTTTTCCCGGTTCTTTCTGCGCCCCCAGCTGCCCATCTTACGGTACAACGGCCAGGCGCAGAGTCTGACCAGCCAGTAGAAGGCAAACACCAAACCGGCGAGCAGCAGAAACTGCCGCGCGGCAACGACGAAGGTCTGCGGGTTAAAGGGCTTATGCGGGGAGCCGATCAGGTTGCGATAGAGCTGGGCGAAGCGGGTGGAGAGTGCATCGCCGTAATGACGGCTGATGTCGGTCACGTTCTCCAGCACGGTCTTCTCTTCCTCGATCGCCGGCGGGGTGATTTTGGGCACCGGATCCTGCGGCGGCGTGGCAGCCACGCTGCGCAGCTGGGTGATCAGCTCCTGGCGCGAGGCGTCATTTTCCAGCACGTCCGCTAGCGCGGAATAGGCGGCTTTCTTCTGCTCCACATCCGGCTCGGCGGCCGGGGCAGTCGCTTCAGGCGTGGTAGCAGCGGGGACGCCCGGCAGGCTGACGGCCTGTGCAGGCAGGCAAAACAGACTTATCAGGAGCAGCAGGATCCAGGGCACGGCGTCCTCCGGTGACAATATTGTGCAAAGTGATAAGTATAGAAGGCGAGCGGAACCGGGGGAGTTTTGGGAAGATTCCGGAGGAATCGTAGGCCGGGCAAGCGTCAGCGCCGCCCGGCGTTAAATTACGAAACGTGCTGGAGGAAATCCTGCAAACGCTGGCTTGGTGGGTTCTCAATCAACGCCTGCGGATTACCATCTTCGGCAATACGGCCTTTGTCGATAAAGATCAGACGCGAGGCCACTTTCTCAGCAAAGCCGATTTCGTGGGTCACGATCACCATCGTCATCCCTTCTTCCGCCAGATCCTGCATGACTTTCAGCACTTCGTGGCGCAGCTCCGGGTCGAGGGCCGAGGTCGGCTCATCGAACAGCATCATCTTCGGTTTTACCGCCAGCGCACGGGCGATTGCCACGCGCTGCTGCTGACCACCGGAGAGCTCGGACGGGTAGTGATGCCCGCGCTCCGCCAGCCCCACTTTTGCCAGCAGCTCTTTTGCAAGCCGCTCGGCAGCCGCTTTGTTGGCACCGCGCACGCGCAGCGGACCGAACATTACGTTCTCCAGCGCCGTCAGGTGCGGGAAGAGGTAGAACTGCTGGAACACCATCCCGGCTTCCTGGCGGATCAGACGCTCGTCCACCTTCGGGTCGTTGACCTTCAGACCGTCGACAATCAGATCGCCGCTGGTGATCTCTTCCAGCTTGTTGATGCAGCGCAGCAGGGTCGATTTACCGGAGCCGGACGGCCCGATAATGACCACCACTTCACCGGTCTGGATCTGCAGATCGATATTGTGCAGCACCTGGGTCTGACCGAAGTGCTTGGAAACGTTTTTAAATTCAATCACAGGATTTTCATCCTTCTTTCAAGACGACGCAGCACGAAGCTCAGTGCCAGGGTAATAATCAGATAGACCACGGCAACGGCGCTCCAGATTTCCAGGGCGCGGAAGTTACCGGCAATGATCTCCTGGCCCTGACGGGTCAGTTCAGCTACGCCGATAACAATAAACAGTGAGGTATCTTTAATGCTGATGATCCACTGGTTGCCCAGCGGCGGCAGCATACGACGCAGCGCCAGAGGCAGGATCACGTGGCGGATGGTTTCGCGACGGGAAAGACCCAGCGCCAGACCGGCCTCGCTAAAGCCCTTGTGGATCGACAGCACCGCACCGCGGGTGATCTCAGCAATATAGGCACCGGAGTTGATCATGATGGTGACCACCGCCGCGCTGAACGGGTCAATGCGCAGATCGGTAAAGGCCATCGGCAGGGCGAAGTAGATAAACATCACCTGCACCACAATAGGCGTGCCGCGGATCACTTCGATGAAAACCAGTGCTACGTGGTTGGCTATCCAGCCGCCGTAGGTGCGGGCAAAACCGGCCACGAGGCCGATAATCAACCCGCCAACCAGACCGAGGACCGAAATCCACAGGGTCATTTTGGCGCCTTCAAGCAAGAGAGGAATGGCAGGCCAGATGGCGCTCCAGTCAAACTGCATGATGTATTCCTGTATACCGTGGTGAAAACAAAAAATTAGCCAGGGGGATGACTAAAATTGTATGCCCGGTAAGCGCAAGCGCCACCGGGCGGTACAGTTCCTGCTTAACAGGCAGTTTTATTTAGGTTCAGTACCGAACCATTTTTTATAGATTTCGTTATACGTGCCGTTCTCTTTCAGGGTTTTCAGCGCGCCGTTCACCTTAGTACGCAGCTCGTCGCTGCCTTTCGGGAAGGCGATACCGTATTCCTGGGCTTCCAGAGACTCACCTACCGCTTTGAACTTGCCGTTACCTGCGGTTTTGATGAAGTAGAGAATGTTTGGCGTGTCGTGCAGCACGGCGTCAGCACGGTTGGTGCCCAGCTCCATGTACGCGTTGTCGATGTTCGGGAACTGGCGCAGGTCTTTGGTTTTGATGTTCGCTTTCGCGTAATCAACAGAACCGGTGCCGCTCTTCACCGCGACCACTTTGCCGTCGAGATCTTTCGCGCTCTTCACGTCGTTGTTGTCCGCTTTCACCATCACCAGCAGGCCGCTTTTGTAGTAGCCGTCAGAGAAGTCGATCGCTTTTTTTACGTGCGTCAGTGATGGTGATACCGGCCAGCGCCAGGTCAACGTTTTTGGTTTGCAGTGCCGGAACGATGCCGCTGAAGTCCATTGGCTTCAGGGTGTAGTCCAGTTTCAGTTCTTTCGCGATGGCCGCCCACAGATCCACGTCAAAACCAACGTACTGATCGCCCTGTTTGAATTCGAACGGTACGAAGGCGGTGTCGGTGGCGACAATCAGTTTTTTATCAGCAGCCTGAGAAGAAACCGCAAAAGCCAGGGTAAGTGCAGCCAGTGAAACTTTTAATACAGACTTCATAGCATTTCCTTTTATATCCACGGGGCGATCCCCTGCGAGAACGAACGGCTCTATGAAAAAATCGTGCCAACTTTACAACAGATTGTTTTTAAAGGGCTGGTACGCATTTCATTGCACAAAAAGTGTAGCAATGTCGGCCGATTGCACCATAACGAAGCACTGTTTTGGTGCATGGCAACGCCATCACTAGCGGTTATGCTATTAAGCGCAAATATTGATGAGAAAACAATCTTTCGTTAACGATTGTGTGAGGTGATTATTACAAATGCTTTACGTTTGCGGTGGGGAAGGGGAAATAACTGCACTATAAAAGTGCAAAACCCCCGCCAGAGGCGAGGGTATAAGAGCAAAACGCGATGGATTACTCGATGTTAGACTCAATGAACCACAGGAACTGATCCAGGTCGCGGGAAGCGGCGGTCAGGATGTCTGCGGTATCTTCATCTTTCGCTTCGCCAATCGCTTTACGTACGTCGTTAGCCACGACAGCGTAACGATCCGCCAGCTCTTTCAGGTGATCCTGCACGCTGTGGATATCCAGCGGGTAGCTTTTCAGCGCCGTTTTGCTGTTGATGACCTGAGTGGTGCCCAGCGCCACGCCGCCCAGCTGCACGGCACGTTCAGCCATGGTATCCAGATGAGTCGTCAGTGCGGTACGGAAGCCGTCCAGCATCTCGTGTACAGCAATAAAGTTCGCGCCGCGCATATTCCAGTGGGCCTGCTTGGTAATCAGCGACAGGTCAATAAACTGGATCACCTGGCGATTCAGCAACTCAATCGTCGCTTTCTTATCGCTGTCAGAGACATCGTTACGGGTATAGAGCAGATTAGGTGCTTTCGTTTTTACCAGTTTAGCGGTAGGCATAATCTCATTTCCTCTTGATGTTGGCGTCCAAAGTAATTTCCGAAATCAAGTATAGCACCGGCTATAGAAGGCGCGATTGGGTACTGCCTATTGGTTTAATAGTGAAAGGCGGGTTGTGATGGTTAACCTATTGAAATGGCAAGGCTATTTATATATAAGGGTAAATTTATCTTATTTTTTAATAGACTACAGAGCAAGGGGGGGCCATATTTCAAAATAATGACGGTTATTGCGAATGGGAATATTTTGCCGGGAAGTCGCTCCCCGGCAAAATAACGCCGGCTAGCGGATATCCACCTCTTCGACTTTACTCTCCCGGCGCAGGGTGAGCGTCGACCCCATCGAGGCGGCAATGATCGAGCAGAGCGCCAGCGTCTGGGTAAAGGTCAGGGTTTCGCCGAGGAACACCATGCCGGACATCGCCGCCAGCGCGGGTTCCATACTCATCAGGGTGCCGAAAATGCGCGTCGGCAGACGGGTCAGGGCAATCATCTCCAGCGAGTAGGGGAGTGCGGTTGAGAGCACCGCGACAGCCAGACCCACCGGCAGGATCGACCACTGCCAGATCGACTCGGTGGCCTGGGCCATCCCCAGCGGCACAAAGACGATGGCGGCGATCAGCGATCCCAGCGCCACGGTGGCCGGGCCGTGCTCTTCCCCGGCACGCTGCCCGGTAAGAATGTAAACCGCCCAGCAGGCACCCGCGCCCAGCGCCAGCGCCGCGCCGGTCAGGTCGACGTGCGAGACGTCCTGTCCCAGCGGCAGCAGAAACCACAGCCCCAGCACTGCCAGCACCACCCAGACAAAGTCGACCGGACGACGGGAGGAGAACAGAGCCACCGCCAGCGGGCCGGTGAACTCCAGCGCTACGGCGATCCCCAGCGGCACCGTCTGAATCGACAGGTAGAAGAGATAGTTCATCGCTCCCAGCGACAGCCCGTAAAACAGCAGGGGCAGGCGCTGCTCTTTCTGGAAACGCAACCGCCAGGGTTTGAAGATCACGACCAGGATCAGGGTGCCGAGCGCAATACGCAGCGCCGTCACGCCAGGGGCGCCCACAATCGGAAAGAGCGATTTTGCCAGCGAGGCACCGCTCTGAATCGAAAGCATGGCAATAAGAATGACAACTACGGGCAACCAGACCGGCGCCCTGCGAGACAACCCAGGCATCCTTTCTCCTGTCAATTTCTGTCAAAGGAAGTAAAGAGAGGGAGTGTAAAGGAAATAACGTCGTGCGGTTGAGACTTTGTTGAAAAAAAGTCGCCGCAAATCCGTAAAATAGCCTCATATCACTGGGTGATTTCTGTAACAGATTAGGAATCGTCTGGATGAATGTATTGTGACTGACGCGCAAAATCAGTTTTATGAAACACAAATCTGGTGTTTTTTGAACAAGATAGCTGCTGGTGGAAATGTTTAGTTACATGAAAACCCGCGTTAGACATCACGAATCCCAAAGAGTTTCACAATTTTTTTTGATATATTTAAAACTTACGGATTTACTTGAAGCACATTTGAGGTGGTTATGAAAAAAATTGCATGTCTTTCAGCACTGGCAGCTGTTCTGGCTGTTTCCGCAGGTTCCGCTGTAGCAGCGACCTCTACCGTGACTGGCGGTTACGCTCAGAGCGATATGCAGGGCGTGATGAATAAAACCAACGGTTTCAACCTGAAATATCGCTACGAGCAGGACAACAACCCGCTGGGTGCTATCGGTTCCTTCACCTACACTGAGAAAGACCGTTCCGAAGACGGCGCTTACAACAAAGCTCAGTACTACGGCATCACCGCAGGTCCAGCTTACCGTCTGAACGACTGGGCAAGCATCTACGGTGTTGTGGGTGTTGGCTACGGTAAATTCCAGCAGACTGAAAACCAGGGCTTCAACCGCTCTGCAAGCACCAGCGACTACGGCTTCTCCTATGGCGCAGGTATGCAGTTCAACCCAATCGAAAACGTTGCACTGGACTTCTCCTATGAGCAGAGCCGCATCCGTAACGTTGACGTTGGCACCTGGATCGCGGGCGTAGGTTACCGCTTCTAATCACTTCGGTGAGCCAGTAAAAAAATCCGCCTCAAGGGGCGGATTTTTTTTGTCTTTTTTCCCTCTCCCTGTGGGAGAGGGCCAGGGTGAGGGCATCAGGCCGCACCGCCGTTAACGGCTTTTCGTCTCAAACAGGTCCGTCCCCAGATGGTTGTAATCCACTTTCTGTAACTTAAAGTTGGTCACATACACCGGCGGCGCTTTGTCGTTCGACATAAAGCGGTACTTACTGGCGATCTCTTTTGCGCTGATCCCCGTCCACTGCGAGAAGAAGCTTAAAAAATCATTCGCGGAACGGCGCGCCTTGACGATGCGATGGGCTTTATCATCGCTCGACAGCACCATAAACGGCACCTGGAAGTTCTGCTGGAAAGTATCGGCATGGGCCAGGTACTGCACCTCTTTGCCGCGCTCTTTAAACGCCAGCCCGTGATCGGAAAAATAGACCATCGAGAAGCTCTCGCCGGTGTTTTGCAGCTGGGCATAGAGCTTGCTGAGCAGATCGTCGGTCTGGGTCATGGTGTAGAGATAGCACGAGGTCTCTTTCGACTGCACGAACTCGGTATATTTCCCCTGGGTGCGATCGCAGGCCTGCGGGTGAGAGCCCATCAGGTGCAGGACGATCAGCTGCGGCTGGGTGCGATGGCTGCTGAAGACCTGTTCGGTCATCTTGAGTAACGCCTCATCCCGCGTATTTTTATCCGCCTCGAAATCCCCGCTTTTCAGGAACTGCACTTCGTCAGCCCGTTTGGCGATGCTGGCGATGGCGGTATCGTACTCACCAATCTGCCCCTGGTTCGAGAACCACCAGCTCTGGAAGCCCGCGCGGTTGGCGAGAGTGACAAAGTTATCCTGATACTGCGGCTTATTGTCCACTACCCGGTTGAGCGTCAGCCCGAGGGACTTCTGGGTTGAACCGCTGGCGGCAACGTAGTCGGTAAACAGGGTGCCGTTCACCTTGCTGGCAAAGGGGGGTGTTATTCCAGTGTCCACCGAAGGCGCCCAGCGCGTCGCGGCGGGCACTTTCCCCGATCACCACCATATAGATGTGATATTTCGGTTTCACCGCCAGCACGTTCCAGGTGTCCTTCATCTGCGACAGCTCGGCCATCCGGGCCTGCTCTTCCACCACTTCCTGGTTGTTCACCACCACGTCTTTAACGAAGCGAAACACCGGATAGCCGGTATCCTTCAGCTTGAAGACGCCGCCCCAGGCCAGGTTTTGCACCGGGGCGACGAAAAAGGCCACCACGCTGAACACCAGACACAGGCTGTCGATTTTGCCCCACGCCTTTTTAGGCTGCGGCTTGCGGCGCACGGCGATCGCGCCGAGGGCAAAGATAAACAGGCCGACGACGTAGCTGTACCACGGGAAGATGGTCAGGATCTCCGTCGACTCCTCCATGTTGGTGGAGTGCATCGCCAGCAGGGTATTGAAGTTGGGCGCGCCGTAGGCCTGGCCAAAGGGGAAATACATCGCCGCTACCAGCGAGCAGATCCCGAGCAGCCCTTTTTGCAGGCGCGGCGCGCTCAGCCAGAGCAGATGCAGGATACAGGTGAAAGCGACGGTATAGAGGATGCTGAATGAATAGCCGAGGGCGATATTAATCAGCAGCGACTGTAAAAAGTAGAATCCGGTCCACGGGCTTAAGGCCCGGCTGCGGGTAATGAGCGTGTCTTTCAGGGTTAAATTCATAGGTCACTATCGTGAAAACGCCATGTGCTCACCCTGGCGCCAAGGGTCAAAACCTGCCTGAGAATGCGTAGAAGGGGAGAGGAGGTCCGCATCTGCGAGCCGCAAATAGTGCAGGGCTGCAAGAAGATAGAGCCAGTGGCCGTTAAGGTCAACAGTTATAAAGGGGGTGTTTTGCGAAGGGGATTACATTTCCGCAAAAAAGGTCCGGGCATAGCGTGAAGACGAACAGTATAGAGGGGGTAAATGACAGAAAAATGAAGCGGCGTACCGCGACGCCGCTTAGTGGGTGGGTTTGTTCTGCTGTGGTTTGCCGTTAATGATGTCGCAAATCATATTCAGCAGCATTAAGCGTACTTTAAAGGGAGAGTGGCTGAACACGCGTATACACCTCTTGAATTCGTTCATTGTTACCTCCTGCGGGTTGATCCCTTCGATCCGTGAAGGGTGACTGCATTACATACAGATATAGCACAGGCTATGTTATATGGCTACGGCTATATCGTTAATTTTTTGTGCTTGTGGGGCGATGGTTTACAATGGCCGCTTATCTATTGATACGCTTGATGTGTCCCCCGCTTGAGGAAGCACAATGAACCGCCGTGCAGGTAAACCAACAACAAAAAGAATGACGCAACTGGTCAACGTCGAAGAGCATGTCGAAGGATTTCGTCAGGTTCGCGAAGCCCATCGTCGCGAGCTGATCGATGATTATGTCGAACTGATCTCCGATCTGATCCGCGAGGTGGGGGAGGCCCGTCAGGTGGATATGGCCGCACGCCTTGGCGTCTCGCAGCCGACGGTGGCAAAAATGCTCAAGCGCCTGGCAACGGTCGGCCTGATCGAAATGATCCCCTGGCGCGGGGTGTTCCTGACGCCGGAAGGGGAGAAGCTGGCGCAGGCGAGCCGCGAGCGCCATCAGATTGTCGAAAATTTCCTGCTGGTGCTGGGCGTCAGCCCGGAGATTGCCCGCCGTGACGCCGAAGGGATGGAGCATCACGTCAGCGAAGAGACGCTGAAACAGTTCCAGGCCTTTACGCTTAAATATGGATCCTCCGCAGAATGACCCTGCCAGGCTTGCGGGCGCTGGCCCGCGATCGTTTCTTCCATCTTCTACTGGTCGTTGGGGTCGGGCTCAGTTTTCTGGTGCCCTTCGCCCCTGAGCGCTGGCCTGCTGCCATTGACTGGCACACCATCATTACCCTTGCCGGGCTGATGATGCTGACCAAAGGGGTGGAGCAGAGCGGCTATTTCGATGTGCTGGGGCGCAAGATGGTGCGCCGTTTCGCCACCGAGCGACGGTTAGCGCTCTTTATGGTCCTCTCTGCCGCGCTGCTGTCGACCTTTCTGACCAATGATGTGGCGCTGTTTATCGTGGTGCCGCTCACCCTCACGCTGCGCAAGCTGTGCGAAATCCCGGTTAACCGGCTGATCATCTTTGAGGCGCTGGCGGTCAACGCCGGATCGCTGCTGACGCCGATCGGCAACCCGCAAAACATCCTGCTGTGGGGACGATCCGGGCTGTCGTTTGCCGCCTTCACCTGGCAGATGGCCCCCCTGGCGCTGGTGATGGTGCTGACCCTGATGGCCCTGTGCTGGTTTGCCTTCCCGGCAACGGCGCTGCGCTATCACAGCGGCAGCGCGGCGGCCCAGTCGAAACCGCGGCTGGCATGGAGCTGTCTGGCGCTCTATCTGGTGTTTCTGGTGGCCCTCGATCTCAAGCAGGAGCTGTGGGGCGTGCTGCTGGTGGCGGGGGGATTCCTGCTGCTGGCGCGCCGGGTGCTCATCAGCGTCGACTGGACGCTGCTGCTGGTGTTTATGGCGATGTTTATCGACGTGCATCTGCTGATTCAGGTTCCGGCGCTACAGGGCGTGCTGCAAAACGTCACCCATCTGTCGCAGCCGGGCCTCTGGCTGACGGCCATCGGGCTGTCGCAGTTTATCAGCAACGTGCCGTCTACCATCCTGCTGCTCAACTACGTCCCGCCAACGGCGCTGCTGGCGTGGGCGGTGAATGTCGGGGGCTTTGGCCTGCTGCCGGGATCCCTCGCGAACCTGATCGCCCTGCGGATGGCAAACGATCGCCGGATCTGGTGGCGCTTCCACCTCTGGTCCCTGCCAATGCTGGCTTGGGCGGCGCTCGTCGGATTCGGATTATTCCTTCTCATATAGTGCCAAATTTGTCAGGTTTTCCTGGCAAATGTATAGCAACGTCCTAACTTTAGTGAGCGGCATAAATTGTGATGCCGTTCACTAACATGATGGATGCTGTTTATGGCAGAAGAAAACCAACCCTCTGAAAACACCGATAATAAAGAGACTGAACGTAAACGCCCCGGCAAGAAGCCGCTGATCATTCTGGGCATTGTGGTGATCGTGATGGTCATCGTGGCGCTGGTGTGGTGGTTTATGACCCGTAACCAGGAGACCACCGATGACGCCTTCACCGAAGGCGACGCCGTGACCATCGCCCCCAAAACCGCAGGCTATGTTACCGAACTGCGGGTGCGCGATAACCAGCGGGTGAAAAAGGGCGATCTGCTGGTGACGATCGATCCCCGGGACACCAGCGCCCAGCGCGACCAGGCCAAAGCCCAGCTAGGTCTGGCCGAGGCCCAGCTACATCAGGCCCAGGCGCAGCTGGCTCTCTCGAAGGTGCAATATCCTGCCCAGCGCGATGAAGCCAAAGCCAATGTGATCAAAGCTCAGGCGGATCTGGCCAATGCCGAGGCGGAGTATCGCCGCCAGCGCGGCGTCGATCCCCGTGCCACCACGCAACAGAGCATCGACGCGGCCAACGCCCAGCTGCGCAGCGCCCAGGCCCAGCTTGCCAGCGCCAAAGCGCAGCTTGAGGTGGCCTCGCAGGTGCAGCTGCAAATTCGCCAGCAGGAGACCAACGTTGAAGCCCGGGAGCGCCAGGTGGAGCAGGCCCGCGCCCAGCTGGAGACCGCCGAGCTCAACTTCTCTTACACCGAAGTTCGCGCCCCCTTTGATGGCTACATAACCAAACGCAACGTCCAGACCGGCACCCTGGTGCAGGCGGGCACCGCGCTCTTTTCGCTGGTCTCGACCGATATCTGGGTGGTCGCCAACTTTAAAGAGTCGCAGCTGGAGCGGATGCGCCCCGGCAATAAGGTGACGCTGAGCGTGGATGCCTGGCCGGATCTGGAGCTCGAAGGGCATATCGACTCTATCCAGCAGGGGAGCGGCTCGCGCTTCGCCGCCTTCCCGTCGGAGAACGCCACCGGCAACTTCGTGAAGATCGTCCAGCGCGTGCCGGTAAAAATCGTTATCGATAAAGGGCTGGATCCCAACCAGCCGCTGCCGCTCGGCCTCTCGGTTGAACCCAAGGTAACCGTGGAATGAGTGAGCACAGCCACGAAAACTGGCGGCCCGCCAGCAACCCGTGGGCGGTGGCGATCGTCGTCACCCTCGCGGTGTTTATGGAGATCCTCGACACCACTATCGTGAACGTGGCGCTGCCCCACGTGGCGGGCTCGCTGTCCGCCAGCTACGACGAATCCACCTGGGTGCTCACCAGCTATCTGGTGGCCAACGGCATCGTGCTGCCCATTTCGGCCTTTCTGAGTCGGGTCTTTGGCCGCAAGCAGTTCTTCCTGATCTGCATCGTGATGTTCACCGTCTGTTCGTTCCTGTGCGGGATCGCCACCGAGCTGTGGCAGATCATCCTGTTCCGCATCATGCAGGGCTTCTTCGGCGGCGGCCTGCAGCCCACCCAGCAGTCGGTGCTGCTCGACTACTTTAAGCCGGAAGATCGTGGCAAGGCCTTTGGCCTGTCGTCCATCGCCATTATCGTCGCCCCGGTGCTGGGGCCGACGCTCGGGGGCTGGATCACCGATAACTACTCCTGGCGCTGGGTGTTCTTTATTAACATTCCGGTCGGGATTGTGACGGTGCTGGCGATCTATCAGCTGCTGGAAGATCCGCCGTGGGAGAGTAAATCGAAAGAGAAGATCCCTATCGACTGGACCGGGATTGGCCTGATCGCACTCGGTCTGGGCTGCCTGCAGGTGATGCTTGACCGGGGCGAGGACGAGGACTGGTTTAACTCGAACTTTACCCGCACCTTCGCGGTGCTGACGCTGATTGGCATTATCGGCGCCATCTACTGGCTGCTGTATGCCAAAAAGCCGGTGGTGGATCTGCACTGCATGAAGGATAAAAACTTTGCCGTCTCCAGCCTGCTGATGGCCGGCATGGCCATGATCCTGTACGGCAGCTCGGTGGTGATCCCGCAGCTGGCGCAGCAGGATCTGGGCTATACCGCCACCTGGTCGGGGCTGGTGCTCTCGCCCGGCGCGGTGCTGATCGTTCTCACCATCCCGCTGGTGCTGAAGCTGATGCCGATTGTGCAGACGCGCTGGATCATCGCCTTCGGCTTTACCTGCCTGGCGGTGTCGTTCTTCTGGTCGCGCACGCTCACGCCGGATATCGACTTCGAGACCCTGGTGCTGTTCCGCAGCGCTCAGTCGATCGGGCTGGGGTTCCTGTTTGTGCCTCTGACCACCATCGCCTTTATTTCGATTCCCCGGCAGCTGAACGCCGACGCCGCGGCGCTCTTTACCATGTTCCGCAACGTGGCGGGGTCGATCGGCATTTCGCTCTCGACGGCGGCCATTACCGAACGCTCGCAGGCCCACAGCGCCCATCTGGCCTCGCATACCTCGGCGTTCGACGAGCCGTTCCAGCACACCATCCGCGAGATGGCGCAGGCGGTGCAGAACTTTACCACTCAGGTAGGCGACCCCGCCGGCATCGCCACCGGGCGCATGTACCAGGTGATGATCGAACAGTCGCGGTTCCTGGCCTACATCGACGTCTTCACCCTTCTGAGCGTGGTGGCCCTCTTACTGATTCCGTTTTGTTTGTTGCTCTCGCCGGTTAAGAGCGAGGGAAGTGCAGGAGCACACTGATGATTTGCAGACGTTTAAGCCCCCTGATGTTAATGCTGTTGCTGGCAGGCTGTGCCGTGGGGCCCGACTACCAGCAGCCCGCGCCGCAAACCCCGACCCACTGGAACGATCCGGGCGACGGCGGCGTGAAATCGCAGACCGCATCCACCGCCATCAACCCGCGCTGGTGGAAAACCTTCGGCGATCCGCAGCTGGACAGCCTGATTGAACGCGCCATTGCCGGCAACCTGTCGCTGCAGCAAACCGTGCTGCGCATTGCCGGGGCGCGGGAGCAGATCAACCAGGCGGGCGGGGCCTTTTTCCCGGCGGTGAACGGCAACCTGCAGGCCACCCGGCAGCAGCTGGGGCTGGAGGGGGAGCTGAAATCCCACGGCGTGTACGACCAGCTGGATGACGTCGATCCCGAGCTGCGCGGCGCGCTGGGGCCGCTGACCCAGCCGATTAATCTCTATCAGGGCAGCTTTGACGCCCAGTGGGAGCTGGATCTGTGGGGCAAGGTGCGCCGTCAGGTGGAAGCCGCCGATGCCCAACAGCAGGCGGCCATCGAGCAGCGTAACGACGCCCTGGTGTCGCTGGAGGCCGAAGTCGCCCGCGGCTGGCTCCAGCTGCGCGGGGCCCAGAGCAGCATCGCCACCCTCAACACCCAGATCGAGAGCGCGCAGCAGACCCTGGAGCTGACCGACAGCCGCCAGCGCGGCGGCCTGTCTCCGCAGATGGACGTGGAGAACGCCCGCGCCCAGCTCGGCAACCTGGAGGCGCAGCTTCCGCAGTATGAAGCCCAGGCGCGGCAGGCGATGAACGGCCTGGCGATCCTGCTGGGTAAACCGCCGGGGGCGCTGGACGGCGAGCTGCAGGCCAGCAAGCCGCTGCCCGCGCTACCGGAGATTGTCCCCACCGGGATTCCTTCCACGCTGGCGCGGCGACGTCCGGACGTGCGTGAAGCCGAGGCCAACCTGCATGCGGCCACCGCGCAGATCGGCGTGTCGGTGGCGCAGCTGTTCCCCAGCGTCTCGCTCAGCGGCCAGTTTGGCCTGCGTAACAGCGAAGCCAGCTGGCTCACCGACTGGAGCAGCCACTTCTACAGCGTCGGGCCGCAGGTCTCTATCCCCATCTTCCAGGGCGGACGGCTGGTCTCCAGCGTGAAGGTTGCCCGCGCGCAGCAGGGCGCCGCCGTGCTGGAGTATCGACAGACGGTGCTCACCGCGCTGGGCGATGTGGAAAACGCGCTGGTCAGCTATCGCACCGACCAGAAGCGGGAGGCGGGATTGAACAAAACCATCGATGCGCTGCAAAACGCCTTCGATCTGGCGAGCAGCAGCTATCGCCAGGGGATCGCCACCTTTATCGACGTGCTGGATGCCCAGCGCCAGCTGGCGCAGGCGCAGCAGCAGCGGGATCAGGCCCGGGTACAGAGCGCGCTGGATCTGGTGGCGCTCTATAAAGCTCTCGGCGGGGGCTGGGAGCCGTACCAGCAGGTACAGCTGCCGGACTACGCCGTCTTTGGCGACGCCCCGCGCGGATAAGTTCAGAGGATTGGGCAAGAAACGGGCAGGAACCGCACATTCGCCGTCGGCGTGAGCCGGGTATAACTATCGGGTACTCAACACACGAGGAGCGTCAAATGCGATATCAAAAACTGGGTAATACCGGCCTGTTTGTTTCTGAGCTCTGCCTCGGCACCATGACCTTTGGCGGCGAAGGCGGCATGTGGGGCAAGATAGGTCAGCTTCAGCAGCAGGAGGCCGAGCAGCTGGTTGGGCGTGCGCTGGACGCGGGGATCAATTTTATCGACACCGCCAACGTCTATTCCGAAGGGCGTTCGGAAGCGATCACCGGCCAGGCGCTGAAAAACCTGAAGATCCCGCGTGAAAACGTGGTGGTAGCGACCAAAGTCTTTGGCGAGACGGGCACCGCCGGGGTCAATTCCCGCGGCAGTTCCCGTCATCACATCATCAGCAGCGTAAAAGAGAGCCTGCAGCGCATGCAGCTGGATCATATCGATCTCTATCAGCTGCACGGCTTTGACCCGGCCACCCCGATAGAAGAGACGCTCTATGCCCTCGACAATCTGGTCCAACACGGGCATGTGCGCTACATCGGGGTATCGAACTGGGCGGCATGGCAGATAATGAAGGCGCTGGGCATTTCCGAACGGCTGGGGCTGGCCCGTTTTGCCTCCCTGCAGGCTTACTACACCATCGCGGGCCGCGATCTTGAACGCGAACTGGTGCCGATGTTGCAGAGTGAGAAGGTAGGTTTAATGGTCTGGAGCCCGCTGGCGGGCGGGCTGCTGAGCGGCAAATATGACCGCGACGGCCAGGTGCAGGGCGGTGGCCGCCGCCAGGAATTTGACTTCCCGCCGGTGGATAAAGCGCGGGCCTTTGACTGTGTGGACGTGATGCGCAACATCGCCGACAGCAAAGGGGTGTCGGTCGCGCAGATTGCCCTCGCCTGGCTGCTCCATCAGCCGGTGGTCAGCAGCGTGATTGTGGGGGCGAAACGGGTGGATCAGCTGGACGACAATATCGCCGCGACGGAGATCCATCTCAGCGACGAGGAGCTGAAACAGCTGGATGCGGTGAGCGCGCTGCCGCGTGAATATCCGGGGTGGATGCTGGAGCGGCAGGGAGAGTATCGCCGTAATCAGCTGGCGCAGCAGTAATCACAGCCGGGTGGCGGCTGCGCCTTACCCGGCCTACAAACGACCCGTAGGCCCGGCAAGCGTAGCGCCGCCGGGCATTGCCACACGCAGCAGTAACAGACAATAAAAAAAGCGGGCCATCAGGCCCGCTTTTTTTATATCGCATTCCGCAATCAGTTAAGACGAACCGGCATACCGGAACGGTTGTTGATCGCTTGCTCAACGATGGTCGCATCCACGTCCTGCTGGCCGGTGATGGCCTGCACGTTGCTGGTCAGGGTAACCGGCACGGTGACGTTGTTGTCGATCTGATCTTCGCTGGTGGACAGCGGGTTATGCACTTCGAGGTAACGGCTGCCATCCGGCTCGGTGGTCGCTTTTACCGGCTCGTTGATGAACTGCACGCGCGTACCTACCGGCACGTTCTCGAACAGGAACTTGATGTCGTCGTTACGCAGACGCACACAGCCGTGGCTCACGCGCAGGCCGATACCGAAGTTGGCGTTGGTGCCGTGAATCGCGTACAGACGACCGATGTACAGGGCGTACAGACCCATCGGGTTATCCGGGCCAGCAGGAACAACGGCTGGCAGCGGCTCGCCCGCGGCGATGTATTCCGCGTGCATTTTGGCGGTTGGGGTCCAGGTTGGGCCGGCTTTCTTACGCTCAACTTTGGTGGTCCAGTTCATCGGGGTATCTTTACCCAGCTGGCCGATACCGATTGGCAGCACGATCACGGTGTTGGTGCCTTTCGGGTAGTAGTACAGACGCATTTCGGCGCTGTTGATCACGATGCCTTCATGCACGGTGTCCGGCAGGATCAGCTGCTGAGGAATGTTCAGCACGGTACCGCCCTTCGGCAGGTACGGATCAACGCCCGGGTTAGCCTCGAGCATGTTGGACAGGCCCAGTTGGTATTCAGCTGCGAAATATTCCAGCGGCTGGCTGTTGCCCTCTTCAACGGTCACAACCTGGTTCTGACCCACCAGACGGCTACCGTCGGTTGGCAGTGGATAGGTGACAGCAGAAGCGGTCTTGCAAAACCCTACTACGGCAAACGCCGCCGCAAAAAGCGAAGTTAATTTCATATTCATGGTGTGCGAGGTATCTGTGCCACTTGGCAGGTTGTTTAAAAGTCTGAACGGTTTAGGGAGCGCATTATATGTGCATTCCTGACCGCATGGAATTCGGATGTGTACTAAATCACACTTTTTTCCGTTTCGTTAAAGTTTAGCGTTATGTTGTTACACGGGATCTCATTTCGGAATTGTGGCATAATGCCGGGTTTATCACACTTCTCGCAGGAATCTCCCGTGTTAGTTACCAGCAACGTCACTATGCAGTTTGGCAGTAAGCCGCTGTTCGAAAACATTTCCGTCAAATTTGGCGGCGGCAACCGTTACGGCCTGATTGGTGCCAACGGTAGCGGAAAATCCACCTTCATGAAGATCCTCGGCGGCGATTTAGAGCCGACTCTGGGCAACGTTTCTCTCGATCCGAACGAGCGCATCGGTAAGCTGCGTCAGGATCAGTTCGCCTTTGAAGCGTTCACCGTTCTTGACACGGTGATCATGGGCCACGGTGAGCTGTGGGAAGTGAAGCAGGAGCGCGATCGCATCTACGCCCTTGCCGAAATGAGCGAAGAAGACGGCTATAAAGTGGCCGATCTCGAAGTGCAGTACGGCGAAATGGACGGCTACTCTGCCGAGTCCCGTGCCGGTGAACTGCTGTTGGGCGTGGGCATTCCGGTTGAACAGCACTACGGTCTGATGAGCGAAGTAGCACCAGGCTGGAAGCTGCGTGTGCTGCTGGCGCAGGCGCTGTTCTCTAACCCGGACATCCTGCTGCTCGACGAACCGACGAACAACCTGGACATCGACACCATTCGCTGGCTGGAGCAGACGCTGAACGAGCGTAACAGCACCATGATCATCATCTCGCACGACCGTCACTTCCTGAACATGGTCTGCACCCACATGGCGGATCTGGACTACGGCGAACTGCGCGTGTACGCCGGTAACTACGATGAGTACATGACCGCCGCGACCCAGGCGCGTGAGCGTCTGCTGGCCGACAACGCCAAGAAAAAGGCGCAGATTGCGGACCTGCAATCCTTCGTCAGCCGCTTCAGCGCCAACGCCTCTAAATCGCGTCAGGCGACCTCGCGTGCCCGTCAGATCGACAAAATCAAGCTGGATGAAGTTAAAGCCTCCAGCCGTCAGAACCCGTTCATCCGCTTCGAGCAGGACAAGAAGCTGTTCCGTAACGCCCTGGCCGTCGAAGAGCTGTCAAAAGGTTTCGATAACGGTCCGCTGTTTAAGAACTTCAACCTGCTGCTGGAAGTGGGCGAGAAGATCGCTATTCTGGGCGCCAACGGCGTGGGTAAATCCACCATGCTGAAGACCCTGGTAGGTGAACTGGCCCCGGATAACGGCACCGTAAAATGGTCCGAGAACGCGCAGATTGGTTATTACGCGCAGGATCACGCCGAAGATTTCGACAACGATCTGACCGTTTTCGACTGGATGAGCCAGTGGAAATCAGAAGGCGATGACGAGCAGGTGGTGCGCAGCTTCCTCGGCCGTCTGCTGTTCAGCCAGGACGACATCAAAAAGCCGGCGAAGGTGCTCTCCGGTGGTGAGAAAGGCCGTATGCTCTTCGGCAAGCTGATGATGCAGAAACCGAACATCCTGGTGATGGACGAACCGACCAACCACCTGGACATGGAATCGATCGAATCGCTGAACATGGCGCTGGAGATGTATCAGGGCACCCTGATCTTCGTCTCTCACGACCGTGAGTTTGTGAGCTCGCTGGCGACCCGCGTGATTGAAATTACGCCAGAGCGCGTGGTGGACTTCAGCGGTAACTATGAAGATTACCTGCGCAGCAAAGGTATCGATAACTAGAAAAAAGCCGGGTGGCGGCTTCGCCTTACCCGGCCTACGAATCTGTTCCCTCTCCCGGTGGGAGAGGGTTAGGGTGAGGGCATCAGGCCGCACTACATCACCCACTCACTCCCTTCAACACCGTTCACCAGCAGCTTACGTTTTTCCCCGGCCGGTAACGACAGCTTCAGCGCCTTCCACGCCGGACGATAATCCCCGCGCCCGTTGATCTTCAGGTTGATGGTTGCCCCATCGCACACCATCTCCCACTCCACCCACAGCGCATTGCCGTTCTGATAACCCCAGCTCTCGCCGTCGTCTTCAAACAGCAGCCCCGAAGTCGCACCCACGCCTTTCACCGGGAACAGCTTCAGCTCGCGGGTATCGTCTTTTTCGGCTGACACATGGGTGATGCGTTCGCTGAGGGGCAGACCGGCCCCGGCGCGCACCAGCAGCGGCAGTTTTTCCAGCGGGGCGTCGCGGACGATCCACTGCCCGCCCGAGAACCACTCCTGGGTGTAAAAATCGTACCAGCCGGTTTCGTTATCCGGCAGCCAGAGGCGGCGCTCGCGCTGACCGGCTTCGACGACGCTGGCTACCAGCAGGTCGCGGCCCAGCAGGAAGTCATCGCACTCTTCAAAGGTCTGCGCATCGTGCTCGTGGTCGAGGAAGGTCGGACGCAGCATCGGCTCGTCATCGGCATGGGCCTGCCAGAGCAGGGTGTAGAGATACGGCAGCAGGCGGTAGCGCAGCTCAATGGCACCGCGAATGGCCGGCGTCACGCCCGGATACATCCAGGGTTCGTTAACGGTGGCATCATCATTCCACGAGTGAATGGTAAAGCGCGGATGCATCACCCCGTTCTGCACCCAGCGCACGAACAGCTCGGCGTCCGGCTTATCGCCGGAGAAGCCGCCGACGTCGTGGCCGACGTTATATAACCCGGAGAGGCTCATCCCCAGCCCCATGCGGGTGTTGTAGCGCAGGGTCGCCCAGTTGGTGCGGTTATCGCCGCTCCAGGTCTGGACGTAGCGCTGCATCCCGGCGCAGCCGGAACGGGAGATCAGGTACGGACGTTTTTCCGGCGCAAAGCGCTGCTGCGCTTCCAGCGAAGCCCGCATCATCAGCAGCGGCATCACCGGGCGAATATGTTTGATGGCGATTTCGTTGCCAAAGCCGTGGCAGCGCGCTTCCCCGTCCCACACCTCGAACTCGTTATTGTCGTTCCAGGTGGAGTCGATCCCCATCTCCAGCAGCTGGGTGGTTACCCCTTCCTGCCACCACTGCACCGTCTGCGGGTTAGTAAAGTCGAGGTGAGAACCTTCGTCATCCCAGAAGCTGGAGCGTTCCGGTGCGTCGGTTTCAGAATCACGGATAAACAAGCCGCGTTCCGCCACCTCGTTATAGCGGGGGTGATCCTGCAGCAGGCACGGCTTGATGTTGGCTGCCAGCTTGAGTCCCGCGTCGTGGAACGCCTGGCTCATCACCTTCGGCTGCGGCACCTTGTCGTAGTTCCAGTTAAAGACGTAGCGCTTGCCGTTGATCGAGGTGTATCCCGACGAGAGCTGGAACGAGTCGCACGGAATGGCGTGCTCTTCGCACAGGCGGATAAAGTTCATCAGCTGGTTCTGCGCGTCCGGCGCGTCGGTGTAGTGCATGGTCGAGCCGCTGTAGCCCAGGCTCCACTTCGGCCCGAACAGGGTTTTGCCGGTCAGGCGCACGAAGGCTTTGGTGACGTCCAGCGCCCGTTTGCCGGTGAAGATGTAGTAATCGATATCGCCCGCTTCCGCCTGCCAGCGGCGGTAGGCGGTGTGGTAGTTGTCGATTTCGTTACCCAGATCCAGCCAGCAGCTGCTCAGGTTGTCGTAAAACAGGCCGTAGCTCACGTCATCCCGGCGGGTGAGGGTAAACGGAATATGCTTGTACAGCGGATCGGTGCTGGCCGCGTTATAGCCCATCGCATCCAGGTTACGCATCTCATAGCGCTTGCCGTTGCGCTGCAGATCGCCCGCTTTCTCGCCGAGGCCATAAAAACGCTCGTCCTGACGACGGCTCAGGTAGTGCGCCACGCCGTCGCCGTGGGCGTTGAGCAGATAGGCGCTGGTCGGACGGTCATTAACCAGCGGCTGCCACTCGCCCGCGTCATCGCGATAGTGCCACTCCAGCCACAGCGGCTGGTGGACGGTGACGCGCAGCTGTTCGGTGGCAACGGTCAGCACATCGTCCTGCTGGGTCAGGGTCCAGGCCGGGCAGGTAAAGCCGCTGAGGTCGTCCCGGCGGCGGCCTTCCCAGGGTACGTCCTGCTCGGGGGCGATGCTCCAGGTACGATCCAGGGTCAGTGCGCCCTGGCGCTTAATCAGCACGCGGAACAGGTTCTCTTCCAGCACGTACAGGCACAGGCGATGCTGGTTATCGACCAGCAGTTCCAGATGGTTCGCTGACTGTTTATCTACGGTCCAGTTTTTCAGGGTTTTCATATGCAATACATCCACTATCAGGCGCGCTTGGCGCGACGTTCAGCAATAAATGCCACCAGGAAAACAGCGCCAATCAGGTCGAAGAACCCCATGGCAATAAAGAGCGGGTTAAAGCCGATTTTGTCGGCGGTCACACCAATCAACAGGGAGAAGAGGAAGCTGGCGATCCACGCCGCCGAGCCGCGCATGCCGTTGACGGTGGCCATCTGGCCCTTGTCGAAAGACTCCACCACCAGCGCGCTGAGCATGCAGGAGATGATCTGGTGCCCAAAGCCGCCGATGGAGATCAGCGCAATGGTGATGTACGGGTCGCGGGTGAGGGCGACGATGCCGAGGGAGATCATCAGGAAGGCACCGGTAACCGAGCTGGCCACCACCGAGTTGACGCGGGAGCAGCCGAACCAGCGGGTATAGAGACGGGTGAGATAGCCGCTCGCGACGCTGCCGAGGTCAGCGGCGAGGAACGGCAGCCAGGCAAACATCGCAATCTGCTTCAGATCCATGCCGTGCTCTTTCGCCAGATAGAGCGGCACCCAGAAGCTCAGTACCGCCCAGGCCGGTTCCGCCATAAACGCCGGAATGGCAATCCCGTAGAAGCGTTTGTTCTTCGAGACGGTTTTCAGCGCGGTCAGGAAGGGCAGTTTCACCGCCGGGGGCTCGTTATCCTGCTTGATAAACGCCAGCTCGTCCTTGCTCAGGTTCGGGTGCTGCTCCGGGTTGTGGTAGAACGCCCACCACAGGATCACCCACAGCAGCGCCAGCACGCCGGTAAACATAAACGCGCCCTGCCAGCCGAAGGAGGCGTGGGCGAAGTAGATGATTGGCGGGGCCAGCATCGCCCCGATGGAGAAGCCCACGCCCGCCCAACCGGCCGCCACCGGACGCTCCGATTTAGGGAACCATTCGCCAATGGTTTTGGCGTTTGCCGGGGTCGCGGCTGCTTCAGACGCGCCCATAAAGAAGCGCAGGATCGCCAGGTGCAGCCAGCTGCCGGCGCCCGCGTGGAAAATACACATCAGCGCCCAGATCCCGGCGCAGACCATAAAACCAATCTTCAGGCCAATAACGTCGATTAACCAGCCACACAGCGGCTGGAAGAGGGTATAGGCGAGCTGGAAGGCACCGACAATCCACGAGTACTGTTCTGTGGTAATGCCCAGGCTCTCTTTCAGTTCCGGGGCAAGAATACCTAACGAGTTACGGGTGATGTAGTTAACGGTGACGCCCAGTAAAAACAGAACCAGCACATACCAGCGCAGGTTTTTGATAACGCGGCGGGTTTTGCCGACCGCGACGGTGTGATTGATGTCCTGACTCATTGTTCTGTCTCCAGACGGACTGTAGGGGTACGTAGGTTAGGGTGTCACACCGCTTTGTCGTTTTTGATGGTGTTGCTATACAACTAGTATGGAAGCTGTGTGACAAATTGAACTTAAGACAGAAAAAGAATCAGCAGTAGCGGATTTTGTGCAATTTTTCTCATAAATGTTATTAATAGTTTGCGATGATGCTAATGAAGCCAGCTATGACACACTTTTCACGTTGTGAGAATTTATTCATTTAACAATCGGGGCAAGATCACAGAATGGAGAAAAGGCTAAAAATCGCGGAAATCGCCGCCCGGACGCAGCTTTCGGTCAGCACGGTGTCCAGAGTGCTGGCCGGAAAAGCCAACACCAGCCCCGCCGCGCGCAGCAAAGTGCTGGCCTGCGCGAAGGAGCTGGGAGTGATGGAGGGCATGGCTGCCGGACGACTGCTGCTTAACAGTCTGGTGGTTTTTGCGCCGCAGCGCGCCTTTGACGAGCGGTCCGACATCTTTTATTACCGGGTGATCCAGAGCATGAGCAAAGCCCTCGGCCTGCATGAGGTGAGGCTGCGCTACTGCGCGCTGGAGGAGTTCGACAGCGATGCCCAGCTGTTTCTGACCCGGATGAACGAAGCGGAAACCCAGGCCGCCATTCTGCTGGGGATCGACGATCCGCACATCCACGATCTCGCCGTGGATGTGGGTAAACCCTGCATGCTGATCAACTGCCGCGACCGACGCCAGCGCCTGCCCGCCGTCTCCCCCGATCACCGTGCCATTGGCGAGCTGGCGGCGGAATACCTGTTCGAGATGGGTCACCGGGAAGTGCTGAACGTGCTCTGCCTGCGACGCTACACCATGGAGCTGCGGCTGGCGGGGATCCGCGATGCCTGGCAGGGACATAACCTCAAATTCAACGACAAACGCGATCTGCTGGTGGTGCCGAGCTTCAGCGCCAGAGAGACCGGGGAACAGGTCAGCGCCTGGCTCAGCCAGACGGCGGATAAAGCGCTGCCGACGGCGTTTCTGGTGGGGGGCGATTTTATGGCGGCGGGGACCATCAGCGCACTCCAGAAACACGGCCTGCGGGTGCCGCAGGATGTCTCGGTGATGAGCATTGACGGTTTTAATCTGGCGGCGATTCAGGATGTGCCTTTAACGGCGGTGCATGTGCCGCGCGATGAGCTGGGAACCGAGGCGGTGCATATGCTCCAGCAGCGGCTGATTCGCCCGGAGGCACCGGCCGGCACCTTGCTGCTGAACGGAATGCTGGCAGTGCGGGAGTCGGTACGGCGGATACGTCCGGGGAAAAGACGCACCGCCGTGGAGCGGGACGGGCTGTACGACGCTTAAGCCATACCCAACGCGCGCTTGCCGTGGATGTTTAAATCATCCGTGGTGAAGCGCGACTGCCAGTCAGCTTCATAATCCTCGCGCGGGAAATCGCCCGGAGAGGCCCCGGTTTCCAGCGCCACTTTCACCTTCTTCGCGTAGGCGAGGTTTTTCTCGCACATCGGTGCCGCCGGAATGTACATCACGTTGCCCCAGCCCTGCTGGTTCTCTACCGGGGCCACCGAGTGGATCACATCGCAGTGCCACCACACGGAATCACCCGCTTCCAGCGCCGGAATGCTCGTCAGGGCTTCAATCAACAGCGGATGCCACTTCTCGGAGATCGGCAGTACGCGCCCTGGCGCCACGCCACAGAGTTCATCTTCCGGCACATCATCCAGCAGCGGACGCAGCAGAATGTAAGCCATGGCTTCCGGGATCGGCACCACGTGCAGCAGACCCTGATTGGGGATCATGTCGGAGAGTGCGGTCCAGCCCTGGAAGGTGCGGAACACCGAGCACTTGGTGGTGTTATCCACGGTGTACTCTTCCACTTCGGTACGGTGCGCGGCATTCCACGGATCGTACTGGTCGATATTGCCATCAAACACCCGGGCGAAGACCTGCTGATACGCCGGGAGCAGCCAGCGCTCCAGCGCCCCGGAGTCGGTGTGCGCCCCGAGGCCTTTCGAGGTGGTTCCCGGCGGACGACGGCGAATGCGGTCCGGGTAGATCACGCTCACGTCGGGGTTGAACCACTGTTTGCCGTTGCTCTCAAAGGTCCACAAACGGTTCAGGAACGACTGCACCTGCGCCATCCGTTCGCTCTGCCGGGCTTCCATCTGCGCGTGTGACCAGTAGATCGGGTAGATCTCCGGGCGCGACGCGGCCAGGCTGCCGAAGAAGTTGTCTCCCGGACCTTTGTAGACCTCATCAAAACGGTTGAGATCCAGATAGTCGAGCATCGCGTTATCCCACGCCAGCGCCTGCTCACGCGGGAAATGACCTTTGATCACCGCACAGCCGCGACGCTTAACCGCCTCGCGCTGTTCCGGGCTGATGTTACCGCTCTGCACGTCGGCAAAGGGGATCACCGGCCAGACAGGATCGCCTTTGCTTTTCAGGGCGTTAATTTCCGCCACCCGGCTGGCAATCTTATCGCTCAGGCGATTGAACACCGCCTGCACGTCACCAATCTGCGCCCGCAGTTCGCGTTTCATCTGGCGGATCGCCGCTTTATGGTCAGCAGGCAAAGTTTCGCTGGTAAAGGTTAAGGACATAACAGCCTCGCTATCTTTCATTCGAAAGTAAAAGTGATTACAAGTGATACTTTAGGTTAAAAATAAGTTAAAGCAAGTTAAAAAACTTGATGAAGTGCACAGGCTGAGAAAAAAGAAGGGGGGTTCGCCGGAGCAGGCTCCGGCGAGGGGATCAGTGGCTGAAAGGCGGGGTGTTATCGAGGACGGCCTGAATCACGTTCAGCGCGCCCTGGTGGTTATTGTCGTCGGCCTGATAGCGGGTGAGGGCTTTAATGCTCTCGCCTGCGTTACCCATGGCAAAGGAGTAGTGGGCAAACTTCAGCATTTCGGCGTCATTACCGCTGTCGCCAATCGCCACGCACTCCTGCGGAGAGATATGCCAGCGCTTCAGCAGGCGGCTGAGGCCGTTTGCTTTGTGCAGACCGGGGATAATCAGATCGACAAAACCAAACCCGCTGGTCACCGGCTTCATGATGCCGTCGAGCGAGACATGCAGGGCATCGATCAGGTTCGGGATATCGCTGTCGGGCAGGTTCAGCGAGAACTTAAACAGCACGTCGTCGATGTCGCGATAGTCGCTGACGCGCTTTAAGCGATGATAGTGTTTTGACATCAGCGCGACGAACGCCTCTGGGGCCTGGTCGCTGACGTAGGCGCTTTCCAGACCGCAGGCGACGAAGTTCAGGGAGGTATCTTTCAGCAGTTCGCCAATCACAATCTGCGACTCGTGCTTCGTCAGCTCGCCGTGGAAAATCTGCTCGCCGTGATCGAACACCAGCGCGCCGTTTTCCGCCACAAAGGAGATCTGCGATTTCAGCTCCGGGAAGAAGGAGATGAGCTGGTAATACTGGTTGCCGCTGGCGACAACGAACTCAATATTCCGGGCCTGAAGCTGCTGGAACTGCGCCTGAAAGCGGTCACGATCGTACTGCTTGGCGTCATCAAGAAAAGTTCCGTCCATATCAGTGACGATAACTTTAACGGTCATACATTGCGCTCCTGAATCACTGCGTTTGAAACATTCTAATAACAAGGTGACGTGGAGCACAAATTTAATTTCGAATGAAAGTAAAAAAAGCCGGGTGGCCGAGGTAAACGCAAAACGGCAACAAGAGTTGCCGTTTTTTGGGTTTGCTCCCTCTCCCTGTGGGAGAGGGCCGGGGTGAGGGCATCAGCGCGCGCATTTCCCCCTCACCCTAACCCTCTCCCTCAAGGGAGAGGGGATACATTTTTACAATGTATGCTCAGTACGGGCGATAATATCGTCCTGCGCATCCGGTGACAGGGCGGTGAAGAACGCCGAGTAACCCGCGACGCGCACCACAAGGTCACGATACTGGTCCGGGTGTTTCTTCGCTTCCAGCAGCGTTTCGCGCGAAACGATGTTGTACTGGATATGCCAGCCTTTGTGCACCTCGAAGAAGGTCCGCAGCAGCACCATCAGCTTCTGGCGGTCGCTGTCGTTATCCAGCGTCGCCGGATTGAGCTTCTGGTTCAGCAGCACGCCACCCAGAATCGCTTCGGTCGGCAGTTTCCCGACAGAACCAATTACCGCCGTCGGCCCCAGGTGGTCAGTACCTGAAGACGGGCTTGCCCCTTCCGCCAGCGGCGTATGCGCTTTACGTCCGTCCGGGGTCGCCATGGTCGCCGCACCAAACGGCACGTTAGCCGAGATAGACGAGGTCCCGGCGTAGTAGTTGCCGCCAATCGGGCCGCGGCCGTAGCGCGGGTTGTGGTACTGCTTCAGCTCCTCGATGTAGGTCTGATAGGCGCGCGCCAGCAGCAGATCCACGCTGTCATCGTCGTTACCGTACTTCGGTGCGCCGTTAATCAGACGCTGGCGCAGCTGCTCGTGGGTCAGCCCCTCGAAGTCATCCGCCAGCGCCGCCGCCAACTGCTGCTGACCGATGGCACCCTGGTCGAAGACCAGCTTCTTCACCGCCGCCAGGCTGTTGCCGAGGTTGGCGATGCCCACCTGCAGGCCGGAGACCCAGTCGTACTTCGCGCCGCCCTGCTTGATGCTCTTCGCGCGCTCAATGCAGTCATCCACCAGCGCCGAGCAGAGAATGTCGTGGACGTTCTCTTCCAGCATGGTGTCCACCACGTACTCAATCTCGATGGATTTCCGGGTGTAGTATTTGATCTGGCGATCCCAGGCGGCCATCACCTCGTCGAAGTTGTTAAAGTTACCGGCCGACAGCGCTTTGACCTGCGGCAGGAACACCTTGCCGCTGGTGGCGTCGCGGCCGCCTTCCATCGCCGCCAGCATCACGCGGGCGAAGTTGATAAAGCTCATTCCGGTGCAGCGGTAGCCCCACTTGCCGCCGACGGCGGTTTCGATACAGCCGATGGCGGCGTAGTCGTAGGCATCCGCTTTTTCGATGCCGAGCTTGATGAATTCCGGGATCACGGTTTCATCGTTATTGAACGCTGGCATCCCGAAGCCACAGCGGATCACCTGCACGCAGGCGTCGAGGAAGTCGTTGCTCATGCCTGCGTGGTAGCGCACGCTCAGGTTCGGCTGGGTGGAGCGCAGACGACCGCAGGATTCGAGAATGGCGTAGGAGAGCGGGTTCACCGCATCCATCGGCTCACCGTTGACCAGCTTCTGGCCGCCAATAGTCACGTTCTGGTACAGCGGGCTCCCGGCGGAGGCTTTGGAGTGAGAGCCGGAGCGGATCTTGTTCACTTCCAGCAGCTTCAGCCAGCAGCTGTGCAGCAGCTCGATGGCGTGCTCGCGATCCAGGGACTGGTTCAGCTCCACGTCGCGGCGGTAGTACGGGTAGAGATACTGGTCCATACGGGCAAAGGAGACCGAGTGGCCGTTGGACTCAATCTGCAGGATCAGCTGGATGAAGTAGCACAGCTGCAGCGCCTGCCAGAAGGTTTTTGGCGGTTCGTGGGCGATGACATCGCAGTTTTCCGCCATCGCCAGCAGCTCGTCGCGGCGGGTTTCGCGGGTTTCGGTGGATGCCATCTCACGCGCCAGGTCGGCAAAGCGTTCAATGTGCAGGCTCACCGCTTCCAGCACGATATCAATCGCTTTCAGGAACTGGTCGCCGTGCAGATCTTCCAGGCAGGTGAGGTTAATGCGGGAGCGGCGCTCGTCCACTTTATGACGCATGCCGTCGAGACCTTTCTCCAGCACTAACGGGAAGTTCACCGCCAGGTGCGCATCGCCGGAGGTCATGTTGCCTTCGGCTTTGATAATGCCGGTTTCCAGCAGGCCTTTCTGCTCGTCGGTGAACATGCCGTAGCAGCGATCCTGCACCGTCTGGCCGCGCCACCACGGGCAGAGTTCGTGCAGAACGCGTTTGTTCTCTTCGCTTACCGCAAAGCCCGCGCCCGGACGGTCGGCAAGATCGTCGATCTCTTTTTCAATCCACGAGACGGTGTATTCCGGGAAGATCGGCGCGGCGCGCACTTCGCTTGCCTGGTTGCCGATAATCAGCTCGTCATGTTTGATCCAGATGGTGCGTTGCGCCAGGTGGTGCGCCAGTGCCAGCGCGCGACGCACCGGGATCGGCTTATCCATATGCTGCTGGTACATTTCGGTGTAGTGCTGCGCACGCTCGGTACAGACCGGCGGCTTCACAATGTGGACCAGGGCCGTTTTGTGCGCCTTAATGCGATCGCTCAGGGTAGTAAGATTCAGCTGTGTCATAACATTATCCTCGTAAGGTCGCGGTTAACCCTTTCCGGGCGGCATACTGCCGGGCAAAGTCCAGTAAAGCAGGGTTATCGAGCGGTTTATCTGGGGCAGAGTAGGGTTGGCCGAGCAAGGTGTATTTGTTCATGCCCAGCGTGTGGTACGGCAGAAAATGGATGTCGTGGACGTTCAGTTCGTCGGCGGCAAAATTGGTAATGGCGGTAATGGAGGCCTCATCGGCGTTAAAGCCCTGGATCAGCGGCACGCGAATGGTGAGCTGTTTTCCGGCGGCGGCCAGGCGTTTGAGGTTATCCAGCACCCGTTTGGCGGAGCCGTCGGTCCACTGCTTAAACACCGCGCCGTCGACATGTTTCAGGTCGGCGAGAAACAGATCGATGTACGGTAACGACGGCTCGATATAGTGCCACGGCACATGCAGGCAGGTTTCCACCGCGGTATGGATCCCCTGCTCATGGCTGGCCTGGAACAGCTGGCGCGCCAGGTCCGGGTTCATAAAAGGTTCGCCGCCGGAGAGGGTGATCCCGCCGCCGCTGCGATCGTAGAAAGGCTTATCGCGCAGGACGGTGGCCATGATCTCCTCCACCTGCTGCTCTTCTCCGCAGACGGTCAAGGCCTGGGTTGGGCAGCAGTGGGTGAGGGCATCCAGATGCGTATCGTCGAGTTTCTCGCGGTGGATCACCAGGCCATTCAGCGTCCGGTCGATGACCGCGGGCGCCACCTGCTGGCAGAGGTTGCACCCCTCCAGGCACAGGCGGGCATCGAACAGCAGGTCCCGCGACCGCGCGCGGCTCTCCGGGTTCTGACACCAGCGGCAGCCCAGCGAGCAGCCTTTCATAAACACCACGGTACGAATACCGGGGCCGTCGTGTGTCGAATAACGCTGAATGTTGAAGATCATAATGTCGCCTCTTGTTGCGTATGAATATTAAATGACTTTCGAATGAAAGTTATCTTGACGCAAATCAACTCCGAAGCAGGTTTTGCCGTGTAGGGTTACGGCATAGTCATTTTTGAGGACCCCATCATGGAACTGTATCTCGACACATCCGACGTTATCGCTGTTAAAAAACTGGCCCGCGTGTTTCCGCTGGCCGGCGTCACCACTAACCCAAGCATTGTTGCCGCAGGCAAAACGCCGCTGGAGGTGTTACTGCCTCAGCTGCAGGAGGCGATGGGCGGTCAGGGCCGTCTGTTTGCCCAGGTGATGGCTACGACCGCAGAAGGGATGGTGGAAGACGCGCTGAAGCTGCGCGGTATCGTCGGCGATCTGGTGGTAAAAGTGCCGGTGACGGCGGAAGGGCTGGCGGCAATCAAGATGCTGAAAGCGCAGGGCGTGCCGACCCTGGGGACGGCGGTCTACAGCGCGGCGCAGGGGATGCTGGCGGCGCTGGCGGGCGCGGAGTATGTCGCGCCCTACGTGAACCGCGTTGATGCACAGGGCGGGGACGGGATCCAGACGGTGGTCGAGTTGCAGCAGCTGCTGACCCTGCACGTGCCGCAGTCAAAAGTGCTGGCGGCGAGCTTCAAAACCCCGCGTCAGGCGCTGGATTGCCTGCTGGCAGGCTGTGAATCCATTACCCTGCCGCTGGATGTCGCCCAGCAGTTGATTACCTCTCCGGCGGTGGATGCGGCGATTGCGAAGTTCGAGCAGGACTGGCAGGGGGCTTTTGGACGGACATCGATCTGACGCAGTTAATCCCCTCTCCCTTGAGGGAGAGGGTTAGGGTGAGGGGGAAATGCGCGCGTTGATTCGTGCGCGCTGATGCCCTCACCCCGGCCCTCTCCCACTGGGAGAGGGAGCAAACACTAAAACGGCAACCTTCGGGTTGCCGTTTGCGTTAACCTCCGCACACCTCACACCCCGGATTACGCATCAGCTTCATCTCGCGGAACTGGCAGGTCATCGCGTCGTACATCACAATTTTCCCCGCCGCGGGCGTGCCGTAACGGGTCAGCACCTTAATGGCTTCCATCGCCTGCATCGAACCAATCACCCCCACCAGCGGGGCCATCACCCCGGCTTCCACGCAGGTCAGGGCGTTCTCGCCAAACAGGCGGCTCAGGCAGCGGTAGCAGGGCTCGCCCTCGGCATAGGTAAAGACGCTCACCTGGCCTTCCATGCGGATCGCCGCCCCGGAGACCAGCGGCGTTTTATGGGCGAAACAGCCTGCATTGAGCTGATTACGAATGGCAACGTTGTCGGTGCAGTCGAGGACCAGATCGTGATGGGCAATCTGCGCCAACAGCGAGGCGTCATCCAGCAGGGCATTCACCAGGGTGAACTGCACGTTGGGGTTGATGCGCGTCAGGGCTGCATGGGCCGACACCACCTTTGGCTCGCCGAGGGTCGCATCGCTGTGCAGGGTCTGGCGTTGCAGGTTGGAGAGCGACACGGTATCGAAATCGAGCAGCGTCATGCGCCCCACGCCGGCGGCAGCCAGGTACTGCGCCGCAGCGCAGCCCAGTCCGCCGAGGCCGACCACCAGCACGTTCGCCGCCTTCAACGCTTCCTGACCGTCGAAATCAAAGCCGCGCAGCACAATCTGGCGATTGTAGCGCAGCATCTCCTGGTCGCTCAGTTCCATGCTCAGCCTCCAAACAGCGCATTAAACGGCTCAACCTCAACCCATTCACCCGCTTCCACGTTGCCGCGCTCGCGCTCAAGCACGATAAAGCAGTTGCCCAGGCTGAAGGAGCTGAAAATATGCGAGCCCTGATGGCCGGTGGTGCTCACCTCCAGCTCGCCGTCGGCGTTACGCGCCAGAATGCCGCGCTGGAAGTCGAGACGACCCGGTGATTTTTTCAGGCGGGTGGCGGCACGCACGCGCTGGCGGGCCGGGAGGCCGTGCCCACGGTTGCCGGAGAGCTTCGCCAGCAGCGGCTGCACCAGCTGATAGAAGGTCAGCGCCGCGGAGACCGGGTTCCCCGGCAGGCCGCAGAACCAGCTGTTCGGCAGCTTGCCGAAGGCGAACGGTTTGCCCGGCTTGATGGCCAGCTTCCAGAAGCCGATCTCGCCCAGCTCATCGAGGATGGTTTTGGTGTAGTCCGCTTCGCCCACCGACACGCCGCCGGAGCTGAGTACCACGTCGGCCACGCGATCCGCTTCAATAAAGGCGGCGCGCAGCTTCTGCGGATCGTCCGGGATAATCCCGAGATTAATTACCTCGCAGCCCAGCTGCTCCAGCATCAGATGCACCGCCAGGCGGTTGGTGTCGTAGATCTGCCCCTCGGCCAGCGGCTGGCCCGGGAGCTGAAGCTCATCGCCGGTGGAGAACAGCGCCACCCGCACCTTGCGCACCACGGCAATCTCCGGGATACCCAGCGAGGCCAGCACCGGCAGCTCGGCCGCGGTCAGCTTTGTACCCGCCGGGAAGACGGTTGCGCCCAGGGTAATATCTTCCCCGCTGCGACGGATGTTTTGTCCCGGCTTCACGCTGGCGGTAAAGCGCACGCCGTCGTCGGTCTGCTCAGTCTCTTCCTGCATCACCACCGCGTCGCAGCCCGTGGGAACCGGGGCACCGGTCATAATGCGGACGCAGCTTCCGGCAGGCCATTCACCCTGGAACGGCTGTCCGGCAAAGGCTTTGCCCGCCACCGGCAGCGCGGCACCCGCCGCCAGATCCGCCAGCCGCACGGCATAGCCGTCCATCGCCGAGTTATCAAAACCCGGTACGTTGAGAGGGGAGACGATGTCGGCAGCGGTCACGCGGCCAAAGCAGCGCAGCAGCGGCAGGGTCTCCTGCTCTGTCAGCGGTGAAAGTCGATCGAGCATCTGCGTGAGGGCCGTCTCAAGCGGCATCAGTCCGGCGGTAAAATCCATGGGTCACTCCAGCGAGAGAATAACGAAGGCGGCCATTATGGCAGAAAAGTGCCCTTAACTGTATGACACCATGGGCTTAGCCTTTACATCACAGTTACGTCTTTCTATATTCAAAAATCATCTGAAGTTCCGGCAACGATAATGATATTTATAGAAAAAGCGGCACTTACGCGCGCAAAGGTGAAGTAGATGGGGAATGCAGTCATCGCGATCCACGGCGGCGCAGGGGCAATTACCCGCGCGCAGCTCAGTCAGGAGCAGGAGAGGCGCTACATCGAGGCGCTCTCATCGATAGTGGAAACCGGCCAGCGGATGCTGGAGGCGGGGGAGAGCGCGCTGGATGTGGTTACTGAAGCAGTACGCCTGCTGGAGGAGTGCCCGCTGTTTAACGCCGGGATTGGCTCGGTGTTTACCCGCGACGAAACCCATGAGCTGGACGCCTGCGTGATGGATGGCATTACCCTGAAAGCGGGTGCCGTGGCCGGGGTCAGCCATCTGCGCAATCCGGTGCTGGCCGCCCGTCTGGTGATGGAGCAGAGCCCGCACGTTCTGCTGGTGGGCGAGGGGGCAGAGAAATTTGCCTTCGCCCACGGTATGGAGGCAGTGTCGCCCGATATTTTCTCCACGCCGGAACGCTACGAGCAGCTGCTGGCGGCACGCAGCGCAGGGGGAGACCCGGCTCGATCACGCGGCCCCCCCTGGATGAATCCACGAAAACGGGCACCGTCGGCGCGGTGGCGCTGGATAAAGCCGGAAATCTGGCCGCCGCGACTTCTACCGGCGGCATGACCAACAAACTGCCCGGTCGGGTGGGCGACAGCCCGCTGCCCGGCGCGGGCTGCTATGCCAATAACGCCAGCGTGGCGGTCTCCTGTACCGGCACCGGCGAAGTGTTTATTCGCACCCTGGCGGCCTATGACATCGCCGCGCTGATGGACTACGGCGGCTTAAGCCTCGCCGAAGCCTGCGAGCGGGTGGTGATGGAAAAACTCCCGGCGCTGGAAGGCAGCGGCGGGCTGATCGCCGTCGATCGCGAGGGCAACGTGGCACTACCGTTCAACAGCGAAGGCATGTACCGCGCCTGGGGCTATGCCGGCGATACGCCGAGCACCGGAATTTACCGTGAATAAGGGGAAAGGGATGCCGCACAGCGATGAACTCGACAGCCAGCAGGTGCTGGCGGTGCATAACCTGAACGTCGACTTTCCCGGCGAACGGCAGCCGATCCCGGCGGTAAAAAATCTCTCTTTTTCGCTGAAACGCGGCGAAACCCTGGCGATCGTCGGCGAGTCCGGCTCCGGTAAATCGGTCACCGCCCTGTCACTGATGCGCCTGATTGAACAGTCCGGCGGGCTGGTGGAGTGCGACAGCCTGCTGCTGCGCCGCCGCAACGGCCAGGTGAGCGATCTCACCACCCTGAGCGCATCCCAGACGCGCAGCGTGCGCGGCGCGGATATCGCCATGATTTTTCAGGAGCCGATGACCTCCCTCAACCCTGTCTTCCCGGTGGGGGAGCAGATCGCCGAGTCCATCCGCCTGCACCAGGGGCTGAACGGCGAGGAGGCGCTGGCCGAAGCCAGACGCATGCTGGAGCAGGTGCGGATCCCGGAGGCGGACGCCATTCTGGGGCGCTACCCGCATCAGCTCTCCGGCGGGATGCGCCAGCGGGTGATGATCGCCATGGCGCTCTCCTGTCGTCCGGCGGTGCTGATCGCCGATGAACCGACCACCGCGCTGGACGTCACCATTCAGGCGCAGATCCTGCAGCTGATAAAGGTGTTGCAGGAGGAGATGGAGATGGGGGTGATCTTTATCACCCACGATATGGGCGTGGTGGCGGATATCGCCGACCGGGTGCTGGTGATGTATCAGGGCGAGGCGGTGGAAGCCGGCCCGGTGGAGCAGATCTTCCACGCCCCTGAACACCCTTATACCCGGGCGCTGCTGGCTGCGGTGCCGCGTCTCGGGGCGATGAACGGCAGCGACCTGCCGCGCCGTTTTCCGCTGATCTCTCTGGCAAATCCGGGTTTTCAGGAGGCCGAAACCGAGCAGGATACCGTGGTGCCCGGCGAACCCATTTTACAGGTGCGCGATCTGGTCACCCGTTTTCCGCTGCGCGGCGGCCTGCTGAACCGCGTTAAGCGCGAGGTCCACGCGGTAGAGAGCGTCAGCTTTGATCTCTGGCCCGGCGAAACGCTGTCGCTGGTGGGCGAGTCCGGCAGCGGCAAGTCGACCACCGGACGGGCGCTGATGCGGCTGGTGGAGGCCCAGGAGGGCATCATCACCTTTAACGGTGAGCGCATCGACACGCTGCCGGCCGGGAAGCTGCAACCCCTGCGGCGGGATATTCAGTTTATTTTTCAGGACCCTTACGCCTCCCTCGATCCCCGCCAGACGGTGGGCTATTCGATTATGGAGCCGCTGCGGGTGCATAACCTGCTGGATGGCGACGCCGCCCAGCGGCGGGTGGCGTGGCTGCTGGAGCGCGTCGGCCTCAAGCCGGAGCACGCCTGGCGCTATCCCCATGAATTTTCCGGCGGCCAGCGGCAGCGCATCTGCATAGCCCGCGCGCTGGCCCTGAATCCGAAGGTGGTGATTGCCGACGAGTCGGTCTCGGCGCTGGATGTCTCCATCCGGGCGCAGATCATCAATCTGCTGCTCGATTTGCAGCGGGAGATGGGCATCGCCTTTCTGTTTATTTCCCACGATATGGCGGTGGTGGAGCGCATCAGCCACCGCGTGGCGGTGATGTATCTCGGGCAGATCGTTGAGATTGGCCCGCGTCGGGCTGTGTTTGAAAACCCGCAGCACCCTTACACCCGCAAGCTGATGGCGGCGGTGCCGGTGGCCGATCCGGCCCATCGTCAGGCCCGGCGGGTGCTGCTGCAGGACGAACTGCCCGGCAACATTCGCAAGCGGGGGGAGGTCACCGAGCGCGTGGTATTGCGCGAGGTCGCCCCCGGCCACTTCGTCGCGCCGCCGCGTCAGGATAATGCTTTTAAACACCTATAAAGAACAACAGCACAGCACAACAGGAGAACACAACAATGACAAAATTTGTTGCTCGCAGATGGCTGTTAGCCGCGAGCGTAACGGCAGCCCTGGCGGCCACGCCGGCTTTTGCAGCAAAAGACGTGGTGGTGGCGGTGGCCTCCAACTTCACCACCCTCGATCCGTATGACGCCAACGACACCCTGTCGCAGGCGGTGGCGAAGTCGTTTTATCAGGGGCTGTTTGGTCTCGATAAAGAGATGCAGCTGAAAAACGTGCTGGCCGAGAGCTATAAAGTTTCGGACGACGGGCTGGTCTATACCATCAAGCTGCGCAGCGGCGTGAAGTTCCAGGACGGCACCGACTTCAACGCCGAAGCGGTGAAGGTCAACCTCGATCGCGCCAGCAACCCGGAAAACAGCCTCAAGCGTTATAACCTGTATAAAAACATCGCCAGCACCGAGGCGGTCGATCCCACTACGGTAAAAATCACCCTTAAAGAGCCGTTCTCGGCCTTTATTAACATCCTGGCCCACCCGGCTACGGCGATGATCTCCCCGGAGGCGCTGAAAAAGTACGGCAAAGAGATCGGCTTCCATCCGGTCGGTACTGGCCCGTATGAGCTGGTGACCTGGAATCAGACCGACTTTGTGAAGGTGAAGAAATTCGCCGGTTACTGGCAGCAGGGGCTGCCGAAGCTGGACACCATCACCTGGCGTCCGGTCGTGGATAACAACACCCGCGCGGCCATGCTCCAGACCGGCGAAGCGCAGTTTGCCTTCCCGATCCCCTACGAGCAGGCGGCGCTGCTGAGCAAAAACAGCAAGCTGGAGCTGGTGGCCAGCCCGTCAATCATGCAGCGCTACATCAGCATGAACGTCACGCAAAAGCCGTTCGATAACCCGAAAGTGCGCGAGGCGATTAACTACGCCATCAACCGCGAGGCGCTGGTGAAGGTGGCCTTTGCCGGTTACGCCACCCCGGCCACGGGCGTGGTGCCGCCGTCCATCGCTTACTCCCAGCAGTATCATCCGTGGGAGTACGATCCGGCGAAGGCGCGCGCGCTGCTGAAAGAGGCGGGCTTCCCGAACGGCTTCAGCACCACGCTATGGTCGTCGCACAATCACAGTACCGCGCAGAAGGTGCTGCAGTTTACCCAGCAGCAGCTGGCGCAGGTGGGCATTAAGGTGCAGGTAACGGCGATGGATGCCGGACAGCGTGCCGCGGAAGTGGAAGGTAAAGGGCAGAAAGAGAGTGGGGTGCGGATGTTTTACACCGGCTGGTCGGCCTCGACCGGCGAAGCCGACTGGGCGCTGTCGCCGCTGTTTGCCTCTAATAACCAGCCGCCAACCCTGTTCAACACTGCGTTCTACAGCAATCCGCAGGTGGATAAAGATCTGACGGAAGCGCTGAAAACCACGCAACCGGAAGTGAAAGCGAAACTGTACAAGGACGCGCAGGACACCATCTGGAAGGAGTCGCCGTGGGTGCCGCTGGTGGTTGAGAAGCTGGTTTCGGCGCACAACAAGGCGCTGACCGGGTTTTACATCATGCCGGATACCGGCTTTAGCTTTGACGACGCGGATCTGAAATAGAGCACTCATTCCCGCAGGTATCCGCCTGCGGGATGAGAGGAATGTGCATGCTGAATTATGTGATTAAACGCCTGCTGGGGCTGATCCCAACGCTGCTGATTGTGGCGGTGCTGGTCTTTTTATTCGTCCATATGCTGCCGGGAGACCCGGCGCGGCTGATTGCCGGCCCGGAAGCGGATGCCACGGTTATCGAGCTGGTGCGTAAGCAGCTGGGGCTGGATCAACCGCTTTACCGGCAGTTCTGGCACTACATCACCAGCGTCCTACAGGGCGATTTTGGTACCTCGATGGTGTCGCGCCGACCGGTCTCGGAAGAGATCGCCAGCCGCTTTATGCCCACCTTCTGGCTGACCCTTGCCAGCATGGCCTGGGCGGTGCTGTTTGGCCTGGGGGCCGGGATTGTGGCGGCCGTCTGGCGTAACCGCTGGCCGGATCGGCTGGGGATGGCGCTGGCGGTGACGGGGATCTCCTTCCCGGCTTTTGCGCTGGGGATGCTGCTGATGCAGGTCTTCTCCGTCGAGCTTGGCTGGCTCCCCACCGTGGGGGCCGACAGCTGGCGGCACTACATCCTGCCGTCGCTGACGCTCGGCGCAGCGGTGGCGGCGGTGATGGCGCGCTTCACCCGCGCCTCGTTCGTCGACGTGTTGAACGAAGACTATATGCGCACCGCCCGGGCGAAGGGGGTCAGCGAGAAGTGGGTGATCCTCAAGCACGGCCTGCGCAATGCGATGATCCCGGTGGTGACCATGATGGGGCTGCAGTTCGGCTTCCTGCTCGGCGGCTCGATCGTGGTGGAAAAGGTCTTCAACTGGCCGGGACTCGGGCGCTTGCTGGTCGATTCCGTCGACATGCGCGACTACCCGGTGATCCAGGCGGAAGTGCTGCTCTTTTCGCTGGAGTTTATTCTTATCAACTTAGTGGTGGATGTGCTCTATGCCGCCATTAATCCGGCTATCAGGTACAAGTAAATGCGACTGTTAAACTGGCGTCGGCAGGCGATGTTAAAGGCGATGCCGGGACTTAAACCGGATCAGATCCGCACCCCGTGGCATGAATTCTGGCGGCGCTTTCGCAAGCAGCCGGTGGCGATGACCGCCGGGCTGTTTGTGCTGCTGCTGATCCTGGTGGCGGTGCTGGCCCCCCTGGATCGTCCCCTTCGATGCAGAGAACTATTTTGATTACGACCGGCTGAACGAGGGGCCGTCGATGATGCACTGGTTCGGCGTGGACTCTCTCGGGCGGGATATCTTCAGCCGGGTACTGATGGGTGCGCAGATCTCGCTCGCCGCCGGGGTGTTTGCGGTGCTGATCGGCGCGGCCATCGGCACGGTGCTGGGCCTGCTGGCCGGGTATTACGAGGGCTGGTGGGACCGCATTATCATGCGCATCTGCGACGTGCTCTTTGCCTTCCCGGGTATTCTGCTGGCCATTGCGGTGGTGGCGGTGATGGGCAACGGCATGGCGAACGTGATTATCGCCGTGGCGATCTTCTCGATACCGGCCTTTGCCCGTCTGGTGCGCGGCAATACTCTGGTGCTGAAACAGCAGACCTTTATCGAGTCGGCGCGCAGCATCGGCGCCAGCGATACCACCATCCTGTTTAACCATATTCTGCCGGGCACCGTCTCCTCCATCGTGGTCTATTTCACCATGCGTATCGGGGTGTCGATTATCTCGGCCGCCAGCCTGTCGTTCTTAGGGCTGGGCGCTCAGCCGCCGACCCCGGAGTGGGGGGCGATGCTCAACGAGGCGCGGGCCGATATGGTGATTGCTCCGCACGTGGCGCTGTTCCCGAGTATGGCAATCTTCCTCACCGTGCTGGCGTTTAATCTTCTGGGAGATGGGCTGCGTGACGCGCTGGATCCGCGAATTAAGGGGTAATCTACCAATAATGGTAGAAGTTATTGTGAAAGGTATTGTTATTCAGTGAGTTAGTAAATGCCGTGTAAAAGGTTTGCTGGAGTTAACTATTTGTAAAAATTATAATGCTTAATGGTTCAATAACGTTAAATATTGTAAGGATTACAATGAAAAAGCTCCTTTTATGCGGCATGGTTTTACTTTCTACCTCTTGCGCTGATTTCCAGAAAAACATGAGCGACGGGATGAAAGCGGTTAATACGGCCCTGACGCCGAAATCTTCCACCGGCACGCAAACTGCGGCGGCGGCAAAACAGTCTGGCACCATCACCAATGAACAGTGCAAAACCAGCGTGGGTAAATCCCGCGACTATTTCGAACAGATTGTTGGCTTCAAGCTGAACGAGACCAACTCCTCGGGTTATACCTCCTTCTCCGAGAGCTACAACCTGCGCATTTCCGATCGTAAAGACCGCTTTGGCGGCAACTTCGCTATCTGTATTATCAATATCGATCCGCAGACCAATAAGGTTACCGCCTTCTCGATGCCGACCTGATTAAGGCATTTTGCCTGCATTGTTGCCGGGTGGCGCTGCGCTTACCCGGCCTACAAAAGCCCATCACCCGTAGGCCCGTGCAAGCGCAGCGCCGCCGGGCAATGCCAGCAGCCGGCACATAACCCGTAGGCCCGCGCAAGCGCAGCGCCGCCGGGCAATGCCAGCAGCCGGCCCATCACACGTAGGCCCGTGCAAGCGCAGCGCCGCCGGGCAATGCCAGCAGCCGGCACATAACCCGTAGGCCCGTGCAAGCGCAGCGCCGCCGGGCAATGCCAGCAGCCGGCACATAACCCGTAGGCCCGTGCAAGCGCAGCGCCGCCGGGCAATGCCAGCAGCCGGCACATAACCCGTAGGCCCGTGCAAGCGCAGCGCCGCCGGGCAATTTACACGTTACTTATCGACGCCAAAGCCCTGCTTAAGCAGCGCCGGGAGCACGTCCGGGAAGTAAATGTGCTGATAGTAACCGCTCACGCTTTCACTCCAGGTATCACCGTCATTACGGTCAATGGCCTGCCAGTGTTCGGTCATCTGCTGATTGTAGCGGGTGATTTTCGCCTCCAGCCCGTTGGTAACATAGGCTTCGTCGTGGCGGAAAGTCTCCAGCGGCAGACGCGGTTTGTGATGCGAAGGGACATCGACGTGACCGATCACCACGCCCGCGACCGGGAAGGTGTGTTCCGGCAGGTCGAGCAGCGCAATCAACTCCTGTGGGCGCAGACGGATCCCGCCAATCGGCACGATCCCCAGCCCTTCGGAGCGGGCTGCCGCCATCACTGAGCCGAGGGCAATGCCCACGTCGGTTGCGCCGGCCACCAGGCTCTCAATGCTCTGATGCGCCACCTGCTCCTTGCCCGCCAGCTTCATGCCGACCCCGGTTTTATACATATCCAGCACAAAGGTGATAAACACCGGGGCCTTGGCAATCCACGGCTGGCCGCCGGCGATCTGCGAAATCTGCGCCCGCTTTTCGGCATCGCGGGTGACGATGACCGACACCTGCTGGGAATGCACCGAGGTAGGGGCACGGTATGCGGTGCTGATAATGCGTTCGAGCGTGGCATCATCAATGGCGCGATCGGTAAAACTGCGCTCGCTTTTATGGTCGTTAAAGAGTTCAATAATGGTGTTCATAGCATCTCCGGTGTGAATCGCAAAATCCTGACAGCCCGGCACCGTTTTGTCTTTAGCACTCTATGCGAAAATCACTGGAGAGAGTTGCCCGGCCAACGGCCGGGCGGGGGGATTAGCGCAGTACAGCGACTAACGCTTTTGCTGCCTCTTCGGAGCTGGCCGGGTTCTGCCCGGTAATCAGCTGGCCGTCTTCAACAATATACGATCCCCAGTTTGGGCCTTTCTGGTAGTTAGCGCCCAGGGCAATCAGCTCATCTTCCACCAGGAAGGGAACGATGTCGGTCAGCTCGACGTCGGCCTCTTCGCCGTTGGTAAAGCCGGTCACGTTACGGCCCTTGACCAGCGGCTCGCCAGAGGCGGCCTTCACATGACGCAGCACCCCCGGCGCATGGCAGACGAAGCCCGTGGGTTTACCGGCACGAGTGAAGGCTTCAATCAGGGCAATGGAGGTCTGTGACTCGGCCAGATCCCACAGCGGGCCGTGGCCGCCAGGATAGAAGACGGTGTCGAAATCCTCCTGACGCACGCTGTCGAGCTTCAGGGTGTTGGCGAGTTCGCGCTGGGCCGCCGGATCGGCTTTGAAGCGCTGGGTCAGTTCGGTCTGAAAATCGGCGGAATCACTTTTGGGATCCAGCGGCGGCTGGCCGCCTGCCGGGGAGGCCAGCACCACCTCGGCCCCCGCATCTTTGAAGATGTAATACGGGGCGGCAAACTCTTCCAGCCAGAAGCCCGTTTTCTTACCGGTATTGCCCAGGTCGCTGTGAGAGGTGAGAACCATTAAGACTTTCATTGTTATCTCCGGTGATGATACGAGATATAAAAGTAGCCTGGTTCGGCTCAGCCATCCCCGAAGGGATGGCTGATTCGGAACTATTACGGCAGCTTATACGCAATCACGTAGTCGCCGCGATCCGGCGAGTTACGCGCACCGCCCGCGGTGATCAGCAGATACTGCTTCCCGTCCACCGGCGATTTGTAGCTGATTGGCGTGCTCTGGCTCCCCACCGGCAGGCGGGCTTTCCACACCTCTTTCCCGGACGAGGTATCGAACGCGCGCAGGTAGTAATCCTGGGTGGAGGCGATAAACACCAGCCCGCCCTGAGTCGCCATGGTGCCGCCGATGGTCGGCATCCCAATCGGGATCGGCAGCCCCATCTTCACGCCAAACGGACCGGTATCCTTCACCGTGCCCACCGGCACCTGCCAGGCAATTTTCTGGGTTTTCAGATCCACCGCCGTCAGGGTGCCAAACGGCGGTTTCTGGCAGGGGATCTCGACCGGCGACATAAAGCGCACTTTGGCGTTGATGGCGTACGGCGTACCGGCCAGCGGCACCGGACGGCTGATGGCCGCGGCTTCGTTGCCGTCATTTTTGGCGCCCTGAATCTCCGGGGAGGCCGGGATCAGCTGCACTTCGAGGCCCACGCGCATATCGTTGATGAACAGGTACTGATTCACCGGGTCAATCGACAGACCGCCCCAGTTCATGCCGCCTAACGATCCCGGCAGGTTCAGCGAGGGATCATCCCCCGGCGGGGTAAAGAGGCCGTTGTAGCGCTTGGATTTAAACTCAATACGGCAGATCAGCTGGTCAAACGGCGTTGCGCCCCACATGTCGGACTCTTTCAGCACGTCCGCGCTGATAGTTGGCATGCCTACAGAGAAGGGCTGGGTCGGGGAGTAGATCTCTTTCGGGATCTGGCCCTGGGTTACCTTGCGCTCTTCCACTTTGGTCAGTGGCTGACCGGTCGCGCGATCCAGCACAAACAGCTGACCGGATTTGGTACCGAAGATCAGCGCCGGGGTGGTTTTGCCGTCCGCAGCAGGGAAGTCGGTGAAGGTCGGCTGCATCGGGACATCAAAGTCCCAGAGGTCGTTGTGAACGGTCTGGTAAACCCATTTCACCTTACCGGTGCTGGCATCCACCGCCACCATCGAGGCACCAAACTGACGATCCAGGGCGTTGTGCTTCACGCCCCACAGATCTACCGCCGCGCTGCCGGTTGGCATAAACACGGTGTTGGACTGCGGATCGTAAGACATCGGGGCCCAGACGTTCGGAGTGGAGCGGGTGAAGGTTTCGTTATCGGCAGGGGCGTTCTGATCGTCCGGTTTGCCCGGATCGAAGGCCCAGCGCAGCTGGCCGGTGATGACGTCGAAGCCGCGCACCACGCCGCCCGGCATGTCCGTCGCCACGTTATCCGCCACGCGGCCGCCGACGACCACGGTGGTTCCGGCGAGGGTCGGAGCTGACGTCGGATAGTACAGGCCGGTATCGGCGCCTTTACCCATCTGCGCGCTCAGGCTGACGCGACCGTGATTGCCGAAGTCTTCGCAGAACTTACCGGTATCCGCATCCAGGGCCACCAGTTCCGGCGTGACGCTGTTCATGATGATCCGGCGTTTGCACTGGGCATCCGCAGGCAGCGAAACGGCGGCCACCGGCGAAGAGCCCGGCAGGGTTGGCTGCTGCAGCGGGGCTGTGGCATCAAAGTACGCCAGACCGCGACAGCGCATCCACTTTTTCTGTCTGGCGTTGATCTCGGTTTTCCACCGCTCCTTGCCGGTGGTCGCATCGACGGCAATCACGTTGTTATGCGGCGTACAGAGAAACAGCGTATTGCCGATCTGCAGCGGGGTCTGCTGATCTTCTGCGCCGCCGCCGTTCGGGCTGACGGGAATATCGCCCGTGCGGTAGGTCCAGGCCACCTGCAGGTCTTTTACGTTATCGCGGGTGATCTGATCCAGGGCCACAAAGCGCGATGCGCCGGGGGTGTTGCCGTAGTTGGCCCAGTTCTTCTGCTCTTCACCGGGTTTGACCGGGGTGAGAGGAAGCTGTGCGCCCGATGCCGTCACCGGATCGTGCGGGACAAACATGCCGCCAACGGTGGCGGCGAAGGCAACCGCCAGCACCGCCGCCATCGCCCCTGCGCCTTTCCAGCACGGCGTCTTACCGGCACGGCGCAGCAGCGAGGGCAGGGAGAGCGCCACCAGGATGGCGATGCCCGCGAGGGTTAACAGACGGGAGACCAGCGGCCAGAAATCGAGGCCGACATCCCACAGGGCCCAGAGGGCGGTGCCCGCCAGCACCACAAAGTAGAGCGCCGCGCCACTCAGGCGCTGGCGCAGGATCTGCACGCCCGAGAGGATAAGCAGACAGCCGCTGATCAGAAAGTAGGGGCTGCCTTTAACGCTGACCAGCTTCCCACCGTAGTAAGCGAAGAATATCCCCATCGCCAGAATTAAGACGCCCAGAAGCCCCAGCAATATCGCTGCGGTTCTGGATAATTTTTGAACGGACATAAATGTTCCCTGATATTGGCAAAGATTGAGTGAAATCACTCAAAAGTGACGATTTATAATCTAATGCGCGCGAGTGTACAACAACCAGGTAACAATATATTTACCAGAAATAGCTTTCTGAAGAGGTGGGCAGGCAGGGGGTGAACCCTGGTATCATAAGGTTATCTCTGGCAGAACAAGGAATAACGACGATGGTTAAGATACGTGAGGCGAACGCGGACGATTTCGACGCATGGTTAAAACTGTGGAAGGACTATCTGGGTTTTTACGGCACCGAGCTGGATGAGGCGGTGACCCTGACGACCTGGCGGCGGGTGTTATCCCCGGAGTCCGGTCTGTTTTGCCGACTGGCAGAAACCGAACAGGGCGTGGTGGGCTTTGCCATCTGCGTGCTCCATGAGGGCACCTGGGTGACCCGGCCGCTGTGCTATCTGGAAGATCTGTTTGTCGATGACGCGGCGCGCGGCAAAGGGGCGGGCAGGGCGTTGATTGAGGCCATCATTGACGAGGCACGGCAAAAGGCGTGGTCGAAGGTCTACTGGGTGACCCGAACAGGCAACCCGGCCCGGGCGCTGTATGACCAGCTGGCAGCGGTGGATGATTACGTTCGCTACCGGATTACGATTTAGCAATGATTGGCACGGACGATCCCCTCTCCCTTGAGGGAGAGGGTCAGGGAGAGGGGAAACAACGCGCACTCCGCTTTAACAGCGCCGGGCGGCACTGCGTTTGCCCGGCCTACAGGGTCAATTCCCTCTCCCTTGAGGGAGAGGGTTAGGGTGAGGGGGAACAACGCGCACATTCCCCCGTTGACTATCCTCAGTCAATCAACGCATCAATCGCCACGCGTCCGTCCGGCGTGTGCAGCCAGCGCGGCGCGTTCAGCGTGTCGGCGTAGAAGTTCACCAGCTCATACAGCAGTCCTTCCATCACCTTTGCCATATCCCGCGGCAGTGCGTTGCTGATCAGCAGCTGCGTGAGCGTCTGGCAGTACAGCCCCAGCAGCTCGCTTTCCGGTTCGAATGCGGGCAGGCGGGACGGCAGATCGGTCAGGGTGAAGCGCTCAACCAGGTGCGGCGGAATGGGCTCGTTAAGCGTTGGCTGCAACAGCGTGAGACAGGCAGAAAGGCGGGCGCAGAGCGCCAGTTTCTCCGCCGGGTCGTCGGTTTCCAGCAGGGTATGGGCGAAGCGCTCGCAGTGGTTCGCCAGCTCGGTGAAATCGGTATTGTGGGAGAAAGGTACGGTAAACAGTGCCTGAGCATGGGTTGGGGTAGTAGCCATAATGGCAGCCTCCGATTAAGTGAATGGATCCTGTAACTTTTATCGGGAGGCCAATCCCGGCGCCTGATTTTGCAGGCGCATCAGGAAGATACTGCGGGGAGAACGCGGCGACAAGCCGGGAAAATCATTCCTGGAAAGCGCCTCGCAAAAATTTTAACGCAACGAGGAAACCCCGGAAGAATAAAGCACTTACAGTGGCTACCTGGCACGTTCACTGGTTCCGGTGTATCAGAGAAGCAAGGAACGTGAGGTGAACGGAACCACCACCAGAGCCGCATTTTCCCCCTCACCCCAGCCCTCTCCCTCGAGGGAGAGGGGGCAGTCCCCGCCAATTCCTGCCTCAGGCAATCCTGTGAACTTCCCCACAAAAGCGCACATTCCCCGCCGTCGCGCTCCCTTCGCCCGCAGCTTTGCGGGCATCATATCCCCACGACACTTCAGACGTGGGATACACCATGCGCAACGAAATCCTGACCTTTCTCGCCAATCAGACCGATTTTTTCGACCCGGAAAACCTGAGCGAGGTCTTTACCGCCCGCTACCTCGCACAGCGGTTCGACCTCAAACGCAATACCGCCAGCCACTATCTGAACCAGCTGGTGGCTCAGGGGGAGCTGGTCAAAATCAACACCCGCCCGGTCTACTTCCTGCACAAAAAAGCCTTCAGCCAGCAGTTTTTCGGCCTGGCCGGGAACGAATACGACAGCATCGCCCAGCTGCTCAACGACGGCGACAGCGGGCAGGAACCGCCGGATCACTTTTCGCTTCTCATCGGTCATGACGGCAGCCTGAAAAAGGCCATTGCCCAGCTGAAAACCGCGCTCTTCTATCCCGACGGCGGCCTGCCGCTGCTGATCACCGGCGACAGCGGCACCGGCAAAAGCTATATGGCGAACCTGATGCACGCCTTCGCCATCTCCCAGGGGCTGCTGGCGGACGATGCCCCTTTTGTCAGCTTCAACTGCGCCCAGTACGCCAGCAACCCGGAGCTGCTGGCGGCGAACCTGTTCGGCTATGTGAAAGGGGCCTTTACCGGGGCGCAGACCGATAAGCAGGGGGCTTTTGAGGCCGCCGACGGCGGGATGCTGTTTCTCGACGAGGTGCATCGCCTGAACGCCGAGGGCCAGGAGAAACTCTTTACCTGGCTTGACCGCAAGGAGATCTACCGGGTGGGGGAAACCGCCCAGGGTCGCCCCATCCGCACGCGGCTGGTCTTCGCCACCACCGAGGAGCTGCACAGCACCTTTTTAACCACCTTCCTGCGCCGCATTCCGATCCTGATTACGCTGCCCGACCTGCAAGCGCGATCCCGCCAGGAAAAAGAGGCGCTGATCCTCCAGTTCTTCTGGCGGGAGGCGCAAAAGCTGAACGTGCGCCTGAACCTGACTCCCCGCCTGCGCCAGGTGCTGCATCACGCGCTCTATCGCGGCAACGTCGGCGAGCTGAAAAACGTGGTCAGGTATGCGGTCGCCGCCGCCTGGGCCAGACAGCGCGGGCAGGAGGCGATTGGCGTCACCATCCAGGATCTGCCGGAGAAGGTGCTGGCCGCGATCCCACTGATGAGCGACGCCCCTGTCGCGGAAGAGCCGCTGACCATCGAGCCGGAGACCAACCTCCTGTGGCTGCTTCGCGCCCACGATCGCACCCAGGGGATGATCCACGACACCCAGTGTCAGGTGCTGGCCCTGTACGAAGAGGTGCTCAGCGGTCGCTCGGGCTGGGAGGAGGTTCACCGGCGGATGGGGGAGGAGATCGAAACCCTGTTCGACAGGCTGGTGTTTCACCACCGGGAGACCACCGCCTCGCCGGTCTTACAGCTCACCACCCAGCAGGTGCGGGAGGAGTTTTACCGGCTGGAGCAGCAGTTCAACGTCCAGTTTAACGGCAATGGCATCTACGCCCTGAGCCACTATCTGGTGCATCGCGCCCGGAGCGCACTCTCTTCCCTGAGTGAGGAGCGGGTCCGGCTGCTGGATGACTTCCTGGCGCAAAAGTATCCGCTGCTGTACCGCTTTTGCCAGGCGATGATCGCCGCCCTGACGCAAAAGCTCGATATCGAGGCCCAGCGCATCGACGCCCTGCTGCTGGTGCTGTGGCTGCATAAAGCGGGAACGGTGAGCCAGTCCCAGGTGACGCGGGCGGTGATCCTCGCCCACGGCTACGCCACCGCCAGCAGCATTGCCAACGTGGCGAACCGCCTGCTGAAACATACGGTGTTTGAATCTTTTGATATGCCGCTGGACGTCACCCCGGAGGCGATTGCCCAGCAGGTGATGCACTACATCGAAAGCAACGCCCTGGCGTCCGGGCTGATGATCCTGGTGGATATGGGCTCGCTGAACGCCATCCACAGCCACTTCCAGCGCCGGGTCTCCACCCCGGTGGCGATTGTGAATAATGTCTCCACCAGCATGGCGCTGTACGTCGGGGAGCGGATCCTGCAGGGGCATCACATCGAGGAGATTGCCAGCGACATTGCCGGCGATTTGCCGGTGGAGCACCAGCTCTTCTGGCCGCAGGCCAGCAAGCCCCGGGTCATTCTCACCACCTGCATCACCGGGATCGGCGCGGCGGCCAATCTCTGTCAGCTGCTGAAGGCCAGCATCCCGGAGGCGCTGGGGATTGAGATTATCGCCTGCGATTACGAGATGCTCAGCGACGCGCAGGAGCGGGCGGTGGCCTTTAACCGCTACGACATGCTGGCGATTGTCGGCACCTTCGACCCACAGGTGCCGGATGTGCCGTGGATCTCGCTGGATTCACTGATTGCCGGGGAGGGGACGCGGCCGCTGATGCGCATCTTTGGCGATATCGCCACGGTGGAGCAGGTGGCGGAGATCAACAATCTGCTGCTGAAGAATTTCTCCCTGCGGCGGGTGATTGAGTCGGTGACCATTCTCGATACCACCAAAGTGATCAACCAGGTGGAGCAGTTTGTCTTCCGCTATGAGCATCTGGCGGGCTGTCAGGTGCCGAACGAACGTAAGGTGGCGCTCTATGTCCACATCAGCTGTCTGATTGAGCGGCTGATCCGCAACGCCTCGCCCACCACCTACGCCGGGCGACAGTGTCCTGAAAGCGAGCTGGCGCTGCTGCGCCAGGCCTTTAGTGTCATTGAGAGCAGCTATAGTGTCAAAATCCCGGTTGTCGAGCTCTGCTACATCCACAATATTCTGACCCTCGAAACGGAATTTATTCAGTCAGATCAAGAGTTTTAATCCCTCCCTCTCTCCTCCTCGCCCACGCGCCACTTTTTCCTGGCACGTGGGTTGCAATCTCTGTCTGGTAAGTGGAATAAGCATTCGAGGACAGGATGAAACGACATTACATATTTGCCAGTCACGGCACCTTAGCGCGCGGGGTACTCGACTCGGTCGAGCTGATCCTCGGCAAGCAGCAGGACATCTACACCCTCTGCGCCTATGTCGACGAGCACCAGGACGTCACCGGGCAGGTGGACGAGCTGCTCGCCAGGCTACCAGAACAAGATGAGGTGATTGCGATCACCGATATTTTTGCCGGCAGCGTCAATAACGAATTTATCCGCTATCTGCATCAGCCGAATTTTCATCTGATCGCCGGGCTTAATTTGCCGCTGGTCATCGGCCTGCTTATTTCCGCGGATGAACAGGATACCGAAAAATTAATCCATGACGCGTTATTAAGCGCCCGGGAAAGTATTCAGTATTGCAACCACACCATTGCCAGTGCGGTACAGGCAGATAAAGACTTCTGAACAGGGGGGAATAATAATGATTACGTTACTGCGTGTTGACCACCGCTTATTACACGGCCAGGTGGCTTTTTCCTGGACGCAATATGTCGGGGCGGACTGCATCTTAATTGCCAACGACAGCGTGCCCAACGATGAACTGCGTAAAACCACCATCAAGCTGGCCAAGCCGCCGTCGGTCAAGCTGGTGATTAAAAATATCAACGACTCAATCGAGGCCATCAAAAGCGGCGTCACTGATAAATACAACCTGTTTATCGTAGTGGAGTCGGTGGAGGATGCCTGGCGGTTAGCCTCGGCGGTGGACGGAATTAAGAGCATCAACCTTGGCGGTATTAAAGCGAAAGAGGGGGCGCGAAATATTTCGAAGGCCATCAATTTGCTGCCGGACGAAATAGAAAAACTCACTCAGCTGGTCGGCAGCGGCGTTGAAGTCGAAATACGTCAGGTGCCTAACGATCGCAAACAGTTATTAGCGGAATCGCTGTAATTCCTGAGGACTCACTATGGTAGAGGCACTTTTACTCGGGCTGGTGGCGTTTATCGCCCAGTCGGAATATGCCCTGGGCACCTCGCTGCTCTCCCGGCCGATTGTCACAGGCTTATTAACCGGGCTGGTGTTAGGCGATGTGCAGACGGGCGTGATTATGGGGGCGACGCTGGAGCTGGCGTTTATCGGCTCGTTTTCGGTGGGGGCGTCGATCCCGCCGGATGTGGTTACCGGCGGGGTGCTGGGGGTGGCGTTTGCCATCACCTCCGGGGCGGGCACGGAAACGGCGCTGCTTCTCGGCCTGCCGATCGCCACCCTGACCCTGGTGCTGAAGAACGTCTATCTCGGCATGTTTATCCCGATGCTGAGCCAGAAGGCCGACGGCTACGCCGAACAGGCGGACACCCGCGGTATCGAGCGAATGCATCTTATCGCCGGGTTTGGTCTGTCGCTGATGCTGGCGGCGGTGGTCACCGTCTCCTTCCTGGTGGGCAGCAGCGCGGTGAAATCCTTACTGGATGCCATTCCGGAGTTTATTAAGCACGGGCTCAGCGTGGCGACGGGGATCATTCCGGCGCTGGGCTTTGCGATGCTCGCCCGCTTGCTGATCAACAAAAAAGTGGCGCCCTTTTTCTTCCTCGGCTTTGCCCTGATGGCGTACCTGAAAATACCCGTCACCGGTATCGCCATTCTCGGTGCCATTGTGGCGGTGGTGATGGTCAACACGACTGCACGTAACGCCCCTCGTCCAACGACCGATCAAGGAGTCAGTGATGACGACGAAGATTTCTGAAGAGACCCTGCCTCAGGTGCAGGATGAGAATGCCATCAACGCACGCGATCTGCGCCGGGTGTTCTGGCGGTCGTTCCAGATGGAGTTTTCCTGGAACTATGAGCGGCAGATGAACCTCGCTTTTGTCTACGCCCTGATCCCGGTGCTGAAAAAGCTCTACCCGCAAAAGGCAGAGCTGGCCGCGGCGTTAAAACGCCACCTGGTGTTCTTTAATACCACGCCGCATATCGTCACCCTGCTGCTGGGCATCACCACCGCGATGGAGGAGAAGAACAGCCAGCAGCAGGAGATGGACGGCACGGCGATCGACAACGTCAAGGCGTCCCTGATGGGGCCGCTGGCCGGGCTGGGGGACTCCTTCTTCTGGGGCACGCTGCGCCTGATCGCCACCGGGATCGGCACCAGCCTGGCGCTGCAGGGCAACATCCTGGGGCCGATCCTGTTCCTGCTGGTGTTTAACGTGCCGCATATTCTGGTGCGCTGGCTCTTTACCCGCTGGGGCTATGTGCTCGGCACCGGGGTGCTCCATCGGGTTCAGAAGAGCGGAATGATGGAGAGCCTCACCTACGGGGCGTCGATTATCGGGCTGATGGTGGTGGGGGCGATGGCCGCCTCGATGATCAACATCACTATCCCCATCTCCTTCGGCGCGGGGGAGGCGAAAACCGGCGTTCAGGACATCATCAACAACATCATGCCCTGCCTGCTGCCGCTCATCAGCTTCGGGATCGTCTACTGGCTGCTGGGGCGCAAGGTTAAACCGCTCACCATCATTGGGGGCATGGCGCTGGTGGGGATTCTGGGTTCGTGGATTGGCCTGTTTTAAGCGGAGATAACGATGCAACCGACAATGATGACCTATATCGAAGAGCAGCCCGCGGCGCTGGGGGCGATCCTCAACGCGTACCCGCAGCATCTGGCGTCCGTGGAGGCCTTTGCCCGCCAGCATCCGGTGCGCCGCCTGCTGGTGCTGGCGACCGGCTCGTCGCTGAATGCGGCGATGTGCGCGCGCTACTTCTTTGAACACCGTTTTGGCCTGCTGGTAGAGATCAAAGAGCCGTACAACTTTGTCCACTATGAAGCCATCGACCCGCACACCGACATGGTGCTGGTCGTTTCCCAGAGCGGGAAAAGCGCCTCGACGCTGGCGGCGATGGAGAAAGTGCAGGCCGCCGGCCTGCCGGTGTTTGCCCTGACCTCAGATCCGGACAGCCCGATAGGCCGCCGCTCCGACCATGTGCTGGATATCCATACCGGGATCGAGAAGGTGGGCTTCGTGACCCGCGGCTTTAGCGCCACGGTGCTGAACCTGCTGCTGGTCGCGCTGACTATCGCCCGGGCGCAGCAGCAGCTCGATGAGCGGGAGACGGACGACTATCTGGCGGCGCTGCACCAGCTTGCGGCGGCGATCCCCGACACCCTCGCCCGCACGGAGGCGTTTTTCGAGCGGCATGTTCAGACCCTGCAGGCTGGGACGCGTTTCGTCGCTATCGGCGAGGGGGCCCTGACCGGGGTGGCGAAAGAGTTTGAGACCAAGTTCACCGAAACGGTGCGGGTGCCGTCCGGCGGGTTTGAGCTGGAGGCGTACATGCACGGCCCCTATCTGGAGGCCAACCCTGAGCATGTGATGTTCTTTATTGAGGATGCGCCGAACCCACGCCTGCGGGCGCTCCGGGACTATATGGCCCCGGCGGTGAAGCGGGCGTTTCTGATCACCCTGACGGGCGAGGAGGGGCCGGATACCCTGGCGCTGAACTGCCGCCTGCCGCATCTGCTCTCGCCGCTGCTGCTGATTGTCCCCTTCCAGATACTGGCCTGGCGTACCGCCTGCGCCAAAGGCATCGATCTCTCGGTGCGTATTTTCGACGACTTCGATCGGGTTTTAAAAAGTAAAATCTAAAGGAGAATGACTATGTTAGGTTTTAATCAGGACGAGTACCTGACCAGTGCTCGTGAGATTGTTGCTGCGCGCAAACAGGCGGAACAGGTTGCTGACGAGATTACTCAGCAGGGCTTCAGCACGTTATTTTTCGCCTCGGTAGGGGGCTCGTTAGCCCCGATGATGGCGATGAACGCCTTCGCCCGGGAAATAACCGAGATGCCGGTTTACCTTGAGCAGGCGGCGGAATTAATTCATGCCGGACATAAACGCTTAAATAAAGATTCCGTGGTGATTACCCTCTCGAAATCGGGTGATACTAAAGAGTCGGTGGCGATTGCCGAATGGTGCAAGGCCCAGGGGATCCGCGTGGTGGCGATCACCAAAAACAGCGATTCCCCGCTGGCCAATGCCGCCACCTGGCATATTCCGATGCGCCACAAAAACGGCGTGGAATATGAATACATGCTGCTGTATTGGGTATTTTTCCGCCTGGTGCAGGGTAACGGGGAATTTGAACACTATGACCGCTTTGCCAGCCAGCTGGAGCTGTTACCTGAGAATCTCCTGAACGCCAAAAAACAATTTGATCCGCAGGCCGACGCCATCGCGCAAAAATACCACAGCGCCGACTATATGATGTGGATTGGCGGGGCGGAGATGTGGGGCGAAGTTTACCTCTTCTCGATGTGTATTCTGGAGGAGATGCAGTGGAAGCGCACCAAATCGGTCTCCTCGGCGGAGTTCTTCCACGGCACGCTGGAGCTGCTGGAGAAAGACGTTCCGCTGTTCCTGGTGAAAGGTGAGGGCAAATGCCGGGCGCTGGACGACCGTGTTGAACGTTTCGCGGCGAAAATTACCGATAACCTGGTGGTGTTTGATCCGCGTGAGTATGCGCTAGCGGGGATTGATGATGAGTTCCGCTGGCTGCTGGCGCCGTGCGTGATCTCAACCTTGCTGGTGGACCGTCTGGCTGCCCATTTCGAGCACTACACCGGCCACAGTCTGGATATTCGCCGTTATTACCGGCAGTTCGAGTACTAAGATTAACGCCCGGCGGCGCAAGCTTGCCGGGCCTACAAAACCGTAGGCCTGATAAGCGCAGCGCCATCAGGCGTTATGGCCGGGTCGATTAAACCCGGGTACCCCACAGGTCATATTCGTCGGCGTTTTCGACTTTAACGCGCACGATATCACCCGGTTTCACTTTGGTTTCGCCATTCAGGTACACCGCGCCGTCGATTTCCGGGGCATCGGCCATGCTGCGGCCAATCGCGCCTTCTTCGTCCACTTCGTCAACGATCACCAGAATTTCGCGGCCCACTTTTTCCTGCAGACGTTCAGCAGAGATCTGCTGTTGCAGCTGCATGAAGCGGTTCCAGCGCTCTTCTTTCACCTCTTCCGGCACCTGATCGGCCAGTTCGTTGGCGGTCGCGCCATCTACCGGGCTGTACTTGAAGCAGCCCACGCGATCCAGACGCGCTTCTTTCAGGAAGTCGAGCAGCATCTGGAAATCTTCTTCGGTTTCGCCCGGGAAGCCGACGATAAAGGTGGAGCGCAGGGTCAGATCCGGGCAGATCTCACGCCACTGCTTGATGCGCGCCAGCTGGCGGTCAACGGAACCAGGGCGTTTCATCAGCTTGAGAATACGCGGGCTGGCGTGCTGGAGCGGGATATCCAGGTATGGCAGGATTTTGCCTTCCGCCATCAGCGGGATCACGTCATCCACGTGCGGGTACGGGTAGACGTAGTGCAGACGCGTCCAGATGCCCAGCTTAGCGAGCTGTTCGCACAGGCCGACCATGCTGGTTTTCACCGGCTCGCCGTTGTGGAAGCCGGAGCGGTGCTTGACGTCCACGCCGTAGGCGGAGGTGTCCTGGGAGATCACCAGCAGCTCTTTCACGCCGGCATCGGCCAGACGCTTGGCTTCGGCCAGCACTTCGCCAATCGGACGGCTCACCAGATCGCCACGCATGGACGGGATAATGCAGAAGGTGCAGCGGTGGTTGCAGCCTTCGGAAATTTTCAGATACGCATAGTGACGCGGAGTCAGCTTCACGCCCTGTTCCGGCACCAGGCTCAGGAACGGGTTGTGCTTTGGTTTTGGCACATAGTGATGCACATGTTCCAGCACCTGCTCGTAGCTGTGTGGGCCGGTGATTTCCAGCACCTTAGGGTGGACTTCGCGGATTTGATCGACTTTGGCGCCCAGACAACCGGTGACAATCACCTTGCCGTTTTCAGTGAGTGCTTCACCGATGGCTTCCAGAGACTCCTGCACGGCGCTGTCGATAAAGCCGCAGGTGTTAACGATCACCATGTCGGCGTTGTCGTAGCTTGGCACGACGTCATAGCCTTCGGTGCGAAGTTCGGTCAGGATGCGTTCGGAATCCACCAGGTTTTTCGGACAGCCCAGCGAGACGAAGCCGATTTTCGGCTGGTGCGTAACATTGCTCATAGATTAAAAAGTAGTCAGTTATGGAGTTATCAGGGCAGGGATTGTACAGATTTCCGCGCAGGATTTATAGGGGAGATGTTTCCTCACATTCCGGCAATCATTTTCTGATCTGTATTTGTATTATAAAACCAAAAAGTTTTGCTTAAAGTTCTTTTAAAATACGCCGATAACTAATGAATTCAATGATGTACTTTACTCTTTCATCCAGGGATAACTATGGCAGTTAACGGTGATATAAAGGTTCTTGAGGGTGCGTTAACCGATTTTTTTGCACATAAAAATACAAAGGAAAAACTCTCCCATATCCTCGATAAAGAAGCAAATGACTGGGAAAAATGGCTTCAGATAGAGTTCGAATTTTTCCTTGAACATCATTTAGACTTTTCAGCGAAACGGGAATTACGGGCAAATACGGACAAAAGACACCAAAGTGGCCGACAGCATGTGATAGTTGATCTCATTTTCAGGAAAAAACGCACGCGGCTGGACAGGTTTATTTATGTTGAATTTAAGCTTGCCAAACGAGCAACCGAACTTGTCGAGAGCATAGCGACAGATTTGATTAAGAATTATGAAGTTGTGAACTCCCATTTCGCGAAAGCAAAACAAAAACGCCGCTCTATATGGGGTGTGGGTTTTTACCGGGATTTTTCAACGCTGACGGTTAATCGGGCCGACGAAAGGTTAAGTGGGTTGAAGGAAAATGGCTTTAGCTACCGACATGACCCGGTCTATATCTGTAAATGCAGGGGCAGTAAGCACAAGGACAGCTGCCATGCGATTGGCATGGTGATTGTGGGTGCTGAAGCGGAATAACATCCACTCCATCGGCTGGCCGTTTTCCGGCCAGCCCGATAATCACATCGCGCTCTCTTTGCGTTCAAGGCCTTGAACGATTTCGCCATAGAAGTGGGTTATCGTATTTTTAATTGAATAATCAATAAGTTGTGTTATTTCATGCCGAGTTAGATTTACTTATCCCGGCTTTAAGGGTCCCTTATTGGATACGCTAAACAGATAATCTATCTTTCACCTCGTCGATTACTTAAATGAGGTACGTAATGAAAGATATCTATCTGCAATCCAAATTAGAAATGGCCAAAACCCTCCACACCCACGGCGTCGAGCTGGCGCATATATCCGTTGCCACCGGGCTGACCCCGTCCAGATTAGTCACTGAATTAAAAATTGCCGATGAGTTTGAATTCAGGCATCAGGCGAAACCATACTGATGACGTCCCGGGCTTCAGGCCGATTGACTGCTGTAAAAATCGGCCAACAGGGAAAAGAGAATTTTATTGGTCTCTTTCCGGCAGGACGAATAGATACTGAATTGTGGCAATGTAAATGGCGTATCCAGTCTTTTTAACTGATACATCCCGGAATAAGTCGCAAAGACTTTTTCCGGGATAATGCCCAGGCAGTCGGTGGTAGACACAATCAGTAAGATGGAGGCGAAAGAGGTGGTCAGCAGACAGCGCTCGCTGGAGCGGAATTTTTTATCCACGATGCTGCGATGATAAATGATCTTTTCGTTTTTGGTGTTGTAACCCACCAGATTGGCATCCCGGAACATCTCTTCCGTTACCGTATCCCCATAAAGAGGATTATCCTTTGCAGCAATCAGCACCAGCGACATATCACTCATCTTCTGGCAAGAAATATTACTGCTCTCAACAGAAAAGGTGGAGAACACCACATCCGCCTGGCGCATGTTCAACAGTTCGGTAATCTTCGCTTCGTTAAGCTCGGCGGTGCGGTGCAGCAGGCTGACATCCGAGTTCATCCCGACGATCTTCTGCGTCAGTTCCGGCACCACTAACGGCGAGACAAAGGACTCGGTGTAGAGGGTCAGTCTTCGTTTTTTAATGCGGGAAGAGAGGGGGAGCAGGGTGGCAAGCTTGTCGATAATCGGCAGGATGTTATCGTACAGTTCATCCGCATACACGGTGGGCAACAGCGTGTTGCCGCTGCGAACAAACAAATTATCCCCCATCTGCTCGCGCAGTTTTCGCAGCGACTGGCTGACGGCAGAGGCAGAGATGTCCAGCATATCGGCCACTTTCGAGATGCTACCCACGCTATAAATTAAGCAAAAAAGGGTCAGCAGATTCAGGTCGATCCGGTTTAACGAGATTATTTTTTCTGACACCGGTATCGTTGGCATACGCCCTCTGCAACCATCCCCGCAACCCTCTCAAAAATAGCAGGCTTCCCGATCCCCGCGTTGAGGGAGAAGCATGATTTTATGCCCAGCAAAAATCACTGCCTTCTCGCAGCTCTTTTTGCCCGCAGTTTTAACATTGTAAATTTCGGTAATCCGTCGCGGATTATTGACCTGACGCATTAAACTGCACAAAAAATAGACATAATCTGAAGATGTTCTAAAGCTGACAAGGGGGGGAAATAGCATGTCCGTTGACAGACTGAAACGCGATCTTCTTAACAAGATGATTAATGCCCACATCGATCTCGCGGCCTATCTGCAGTTAAGAAAAGCGAAGGGGTATATGTCAGTCAGCGAAAGCGACCATCTGCGTGACAACTTCTTTGAACTCTGTACTTACATGCGTGAAAAAGCGCCGGAGCTGAGAGCGTACTGCAATGCCGACGAGCAGGCGATGCTCTATCGCGCCGCCGGATCGCTCACCACCGCAGGCGTCTGTATGATGACCGGCAACCACGATTGCCCGACGTTCATCGCCGTCAACGCAGAGAAGCTGGAAAACTGTCTGAACGATCTCACTCTCTGCATCCAGTATCTGAAATCACATGCACCGCTGATTCAGAGCTGATCCCGGGGGAGGCAACTCCCCCCATCTGATTAAGCTTTTGTAAAAGTAACAATGCCCCTGCGCTGAGTGGCTACCTTTAAGGAATACGTCGAAAAGGAGTGCATTATGCGTCGATCCTCGCTTATTTCCCTGCCATTGTTGCTCATCTCCGCTTCACTGTGTGCCGCGCCTGCCGAAGTGAAAGTCTCGGTGCTGCAAAATAAACTCGATCACCCCTGGGCGCTGGCGTTCCTGCCGCAGGATCAGGGCATGCTGATCACGCTGAAAGGCGGACAGCTTAAGCGCTGGCAGGCGGGCAAAGGGCTCTCGGATCCCATTGTCGGGGTGCCGAAGGTCTGGGATAGCGGTCAGGGTGGATTGCTCGACGTGGCGCTGGCCCCAGACTTCGCCACCTCGCGCCGGGTCTGGTTGAGCTATGCCGAAGCGGGGGACGACGGAAAAGCGGGCACGGCGGTGGGGTATGGCCGTCTGAGCGAGGATAACGCCCGGCTGGAGGCCTTTAAGGTAGTCTTCCGCCAGCAGCCGAAACTCTCTACCGGCAATCACTTTGGCGGCAGGCTGGTGTTCGACGGCAAAGGCTATCTGTTTATCGGGTTAGGCGAGAATAACCAGCGCCCGACTGCCCAGGATCTGGATAAGTTACAGGGTAAAGTGGTGCGCCTGACCGATCAGGGCGCGGTGCCGGACGATAACCCCTTTGTGAGCAACAAACAGGCGCGACCGGAGATCTGGTCTTACGGTATCCGCAACCCGCAGGGGATGGCGATGAACCCGTGGAGCAATACCCTGTGGCTCAACGAGCACGGGCCGCGCGGGGGCGACGAAATCAACATTCCGGAAAGAGGCAAAAACTACGGCTGGCCGCTGGCAACCCACGGCATCAACTACAGTGGATTGCCGATCCCCGAAGCGAAAGGGGAAACGGCTGCGGGAACCGAGCCGCCGCTTTTCGTCTGGAAACAGTCCCCGGCGTTGAGCGGGATGGCTTTCTATAACAGCGACGTCTTTCCGCAGTGGAAAAACAAACTCTTTATCGGCGCGCTGAAGGATAAGGATGTGATTGTGCTGAACGTCAGCGGCAATAGCGTTACCGAGGAGGGGCGGATCCTCGGCGATCGCAATCAGCGCGTCCGCGATGTGCGGGTCGGGCCGGATGGCTATTTATACGTCCTGACCGATGAGTCAGACGGGCAACTGCTAAAAGTCAGCCCGTCCAGGGAGTAGATCAGGTTACCGGGATCATCACCACGTTACGGTAGGCCGGGCGCTCGGTCAGGTTCGCCAGCCAGCGTTCCAGGTGCGGACGCGGTGCCCACGCCAGGCCAAGGTTGGTCAGGTTCCAGACAAAGGGCGCGACGGCGATATCACCCACGCCAAAGTCGTCGCCCGAGAACCATGCCTGTGCCGCCAGAGTCTCATCCATCATGGCGAACAGCGATTCGCAGGTGGCTTTGGCAGCGTCAATGGCCGCGTAGTTACGCTCGGCTTCCGGGGTTCTTACCAGCCCCATCAAAATCACCCGGTGGGCAGGGGAGAGCGTCTGGTTGGCCCAGTCCATCCACTTGTCGCCGACGGCACGCTTCGCAGGTGCATCGATCCACAGACGGTTCTGGCCGTATTGCGCCACGAGATAGCGCACAATGGCGTTGGATTCCCACAGCGTAAGGTCGGTTTCGTCATCGCGCAGCAGCGGCACCAGGCCGTTGGGGTTCATCGCCAGATACTCGGCCTCTTTATTTACCCCGTGTTCCAGTCCCGCCATGACCTGCTTAAAGGGTAAATCCAGCTCTTCCAGCGTCCAGATTACCTTTTTAACGTTGGTCGAATTGTTCCTGCCCCACAAAGTAATCATAATAACCTCTTATAAATAAAGCCGATATCAAGATGAAATCCGTGTTGATGGCTTTACATGGTGAGATAAACCTAACCAATACGCAACAGACGCGAAAAAAATCGATGCGGTCAAAGCGTATCGGGTTGTTATTGCATAAACTTTAAAAACTTTACCAGGTTTTGGTTTTTTTTAAGTCTTGAGTGCGTTATTACTCATCGCTTCTTGCGGCACGGCGATGTGACGTGATTTTTGGAATGGAAACTCGGGTGGCATTATGATGCGAAACACTTTTTCTTTACGCGGTCTGGTAGCGGGTTCTGCGCTGCTGGTCCTTTTTGCACCTTCGCTGTACGCAGCGGAACAGGCGGCGCCAGAGGCTCCGCCCGTTGATGCCCGCGCCTGGATCCTGATGGACTACGCCAGCGGCAAAGTGCTGGCGGAAGGCAATGCAGATGAAAAACTCGATCCTGCCAGCCTGACCAAAATCATGACCAGCTACGTCGTAGGGCAGGCGCTGAAAGCGGGTAAGATCAAGCTCACCGACATGGTGACCATCGGTAAAGACGCCTGGGCGACCGGCAACCCTGCGCTGCGCGGCTCCTCGGTGATGTTCCTCAAGCCGGGGGATCAGGTGGCGGTTTCCGACCTGAACAAAGGGGTAATCATTCAGTCGGGGAATGATGCCTGCATCGCGCTGGCCGATTATGTGGCCGGCAGCCAGGATTCTTTCATTGGTTTGATGAATGGCTACGCGCAAAAATTAGGCCTCACCAACACCACCTTTAAAACCGTTCACGGGCTGGACGCGCCGGGCCAGTTCAGTACCGCGCGCGATATGGCGCTGCTGGGTAAGGCACTGATTCACGATGTGCCGGAAGAGTACGCGATCCATAAAGAGAAAGAGTTTACCTTCAACAAAATTCGCCAGCAGAACCGCAACCGTCTGCTGTGGAGCAGCAACGTCAACGTGGACGGGATGAAAACCGGCACCACCGCCGGGGCAGGGTACAACCTGGTGGCCTCGGCAACCCAGGGCGATATGCGTCTGATCTCGGTGGTGCTGGGCACCAAAACCGACCGCATCCGCTTCAATGAGTCAGAAAAACTGCTCACCTGGGGCTTCCGCTTCTTCGAAACCGTTACCCCGATCAAGCCGGATGCCACCTTTGTCAGCCAGCGGGTCTGGTTTGGCGATAAGAGCGAGGTGAATCTCGGTGCCGGTGAAGGCGGCTCGGTCACCATTCCGCGTGGCCAGCTGAAAAACCTGAAGGCCAGCTACACCCTGACCGACAAGCAGCTGACCGCACCGCTGAAAAAAGGCCAGGTGGTCGGCACCATCGACTTCCAGCTGAACGGCAAATCCATTGAGCAGCGTCCGCTGATCGTGATGGAAGCGGTGGAAGAGGGCGGGTTCTTCGGTCGGATGTGGGATTACGTGCTGATGAAATTCCACGAATGGTTTGGCGGCTGGTTTAAGTAAAGCTTCCGTGCATCGCCGGGTGGCGGCTTCGCCTTACCCGGCCTACGGGGTTTCCCAGGTGTTGTAGGCCCGTGCAAGCGCAGCGCCGCCGGGCAATAAGCCGCACTCAGTACATCAACTTAATCTGCTGCGCCTTAGCATAAGTAACCAGTTCTTCATCCGGGCGGCAGTCGCTGACGATCGCGTCGAAGCGCGTCAGCTCCCCCATCCGCGCCGGGCGCACCTTACCCACCTTGCTGTGATCCACTACCAGCACATGATACTGCGCCATATTCATCGCCCACTGCTTAACCGGCAGTTCATCCAGATTAAAACAGGTCGCGCCCTGGCGAACATGCACGCCAGCCGCGGAGTAAAAGGCGATATCCGGGCACAGATTGCTGAGGGTGTCCTGCAGGTTAAGCGGTTTAAAGATGGCATTGCTGGCGTGGAACTCGCCGCCGCAGAGGATCACCCGGCACTCGGGTTTTTCCTGCAGGGCGAGAAAGGTGTTCAGGGAGTAACAGACCCCGGTGAATGGCAGGTCGTTATCAATGGCTTCGATGATCCACGGCGTGGTCGTGCCACAGTCAAAAAACAGCGTCTGATGCGGCTGCACCAGTGAGGCGGCCAGACGCGCTGCTTTGCGCTTCTCTTCCACCAGGCGGGTTTTTTGGTCGCTCAGCAGATAGTGGCTGGCGCTGCGGGGTTCGAGGACAATGTAGCCGCCGAGCAGCACCACGGGCCCGCTTTCACTGTTGAGGTCGCGACGAATGGTCATTTCCGAGACGCCGAGCAGCGCGGCGGCCTCTTTCAGATGCAGTTTATCGCTGCGCTTAAGCGCATTAATCAGTTGAGCCAGCCGTTCGTCACGTCGTGTTTCCATAGGTCCTCAGAGCGATAAATGAACCCCCGTTACGCCGGGGGCTCAAGTTTACCTCGTGAGACCCAAATTAGTCACGTATCCAGCCTTTGCGGATCGGCAGGGCAAAGCAGAAGCGGTACAGCTGCGAGAGGCGCTGGTAGAGCGCGTGACCGAACAGGTTCCACAGGATCTGCGCGCTCAGGCAGCCCAGCAGCCCGACCATCAGTCCGCCCAGCATATCCATCGGCCAGTGGACCCCAAGATAGACGCGGGACCAGGCGATGGCGCAGGCCACGAGCATCAATACGATTCCAGACCAGACCCGGTGCCAGAGCAGGAACGCCAGGGCAAAGGTGAAAATAGCGGTGCCATGATCGCTCGGGAAGGAGTCGTCGGCGGCGTGGTGCAGGAAGTTATAGCCGACGCGATCGACAAACGGGCGATCGTGAGGGAACAGATGACCCAGCAGCCAGGAAGCGGCCATGCCGATCGCCAGCGCCATGGCGATTTTAATCACCAGCTGACGCTGGGCACCCACCTGCTTGCGCGGCCCCCACAGCCAGAGGATCGCAATCAGCGCCGGGACAATGCTGATCAGGTCTTTCGCCACAAAGATGGCCAGTTTGATGCTCCACTCCGGTGAAGCAGGCGTGGCATTAATCAGTTCAAACAGTCCGTAGTTCAGATTTTCTAACATACCCTCGTTACTCTTTTGCAAACCAGGTGGAAATCAGGCCCCAGGCCACCACCTGTGAAAACCACACCCACCAACCTGCCCACAGGTTGTGCGAGAAGAAATGTGCCCCGCGCATCACCTGGCCATAGCCCATGACCAGGCCGAGCACGGCACCGGCGACCACCATTCCCCAGGCCAGGCGTGGACGCTCGCGCCAGAAGGCGAAGAACAGCCCCATCACCATAAAGCCGCTTGAGGAGTGGCCTCCCGGGAAGCAGCGGCCAGGGCCGCTACCGAGGGGAGCCGCGTCAAACAGGGGATACGCCAGCGCTTTGCCGCCGTACTCCACCAGATCCCAGGGGCAGCTGTGATGGCTGATGGCCTTCAGGATGCCCACCACCGCCGTGCCCAGCCCCATCAGCAGCGCCGCCGTGACTAATCGCGGACTGCGTTTGTACGCGCCGTAAAGCAGCGTTCCGGCCGCCACGGCAATGGTCACGTATTTCGCCAGACGATGATTGAGCAGATCCAGCAGCGCGTTTCGCTGCAGCGGAAAGTGCTGGCTCGCGGCGTCAAACCAGTAGCCCGTCAGCAGCCTGTCGAGGGTTTCATCCCGCGCAAGCCAGGTAAAAAGCCCGGCCAGAACCAGCAGCACAATAAGCTGGTAACCATAAAAACGAACCGGTAAGCGGTAAAGGGCTTTTGTCTTAGAAGTCTTTAACTTAGACAATTCTGAAGCGGAGGCGATTTGTGTCATAATTAGGGTCAATGACTGGAAAAGCCCAAGCATACGGACGCCAACTTAAGGAAACCTTAAACGACGGCGATTTGTGCTTTATTTCTGACCAGTTGCGTTAATCTGCTATCTCTGGCGCAGCCATTTCATTACACTCTGCGCGATTTTTTATCGAATATTGAGACTCCATGCTAAACCGTTCTTCTTCCCGCACGCGCCTGGGGCGTCAGGCGCTGCTGTTCCCGCTGTGTCTGGTGCTGTACGAATTCTCCACCTATATCGGTAACGATATGATCCAGCCCGGTATGCTGGCCGTGGTGGAGCAGTACAACGCCGGGATCGAGTGGGTGCCTACCTCCATGACCGCCTACCTGGCGGGGGGGGATGTTTTTACAGTGGCTGCTCGGGCCGCTGTCGGATCGTATTGGCCGCCGTCCGGTGATGCTTACCGGGGTGGTGTGGTTTATCGTCACCTGCCTGGCAACCCTGCTGGCGCAAACCATCGAGCAGTTTATGGTGCTGCGTTTTTTACAGGGGGGTTAGCCTGTGCTTTATCGGCGCCGTCGGTTACGCCGCGATCCAGGAGTCCTTTGAGGAGGCGGTGTGCATTAAAATCACCGCCCTGATGGCTAACGTGGCGCTGATTGCGCCGCTGCTCGGCCCGCTGGTGGGTGCGGCCTGGGTCCACGTCGCGCCCTGGGAAGGCATGTTTGTGCTGTTTGCGGCCCTGGCGGCGATCTCGTTTTACGGTTTGTACCGCGCGATGCCCGAAACCGCGACCCGCATCGGGGAGAAGCTCTCACTAAAAGAGCTGGGGCGCGACTATAAACTGGTGCTGAAGAATGTCCGCTTTGTGGCGGGGTCGCTGGCGATTGGCTTTGTCTGCCTGCCGCTGCTGGCGTGGATCGCCCAGTCGCCGGTGATCATTATCAGCGGCGAAAAGCTCAGCAGCTACGAGTATGGCCTGCTGCAGGTACCGATTTTTGGCGCGCTGATTGTCGGTAACCTGGTGCTGGCCCGCCTGACTTCACGCCGCACCGTGCGCTCGTTAATTATCATGGGCGGCTGGCCGATTGTGATTGGGCTGGTGGTGGCTGCGGTGGCGACGGTGGTCTCTTCCCACGCCTATCTGTGGATGACCGCCGGGCTGAGCCTCTACGCGTTTGGTATTGGGCTGGCGAATGCCGGGCTGGTGCGCCTGACGCTGTTTGCCAGCGAGATGAGTAAAGGTACGGTGTCGGCGGCGATGGGGATGTTGCAGATGCTGATCTTCACCGTCGGGATTGAGGTCAGCAAACACGCCTTCAGCAGCGGCGGCAACGGGCTGTTCAGCCTGTTCAACCTGGCGAACGGCATCCTGTGGCTGGGGCTGATGTTTGTGTTCCTGAAAGATAAGCGGGTAGGCAGTTCGTTACAGCCGGAGTAAACAATCAAGCCGGGTGGCGGCTACGCCTTACCCGGCCTACGAAACTACGCCTGCTTAATCGAACGGGGCCTCCCGGTTCAACACGCGGTCAATCACCGCCAGCACCCCTTCGTCGTTATTGTGCGGCGCTTCATAGCGGGCAACCGCCTTGATGTGATCCCGGGCGTTTGCCATCGCAAAGCTAAACCCGGCCTGGGTCAGCATCTCCACGTCGTTGCCGCTGTCGCCAAAGGCGACCACTTCGCTGTTGTCGATGCCCCATACTTCCTGCAGGAGACGCAGACCGTTGGCTTTGTGGATCCCCGGCAGGATCAGATCGATACTGCCGTGCCCGGTGGTAACCGGCACCATAATGTCGCTCAGCTTCTCGTGGATCATCGCCTGAATGCGCGGAATTTCGTCATCCGGCACGTTCAACCCAAATTTAAAGAAGATGTCGTTGAAGTTCTCGAAGTTCTCCACCTTTTCCAGCCGGTGATAATATTTGGCGGCGAGATCATGGAAGGCTTCGCCATAGTGCTTCAGGGTATAGGCACTGCCTTTACCGCAGGCGATGACTTCCACTTCCGGAATGGCGCAGAGAAACTCCGCCACGGTGGCGAACTGGTCCTGGGTCAGCTCGCCGTTGTAGACATCCTGCCCGGCGTTCACCACCCAGCCGCCGTTTTCGGCGACAAAGGCGATCTCATCGGCGATCTCCGGGAAAAAGGAGATCAGCTGGTAGTACTGGTTGCCGCTGGCAACCACAAACCGTATACCCTGTTCCTTCATCTGCGCGTACTGGCGCAGAAAACGCGCGCGATTGTACTGCTTCGCATCGTTCAGGAAGGTACCATCCATATCAACCGCAATCAGTTTAACGCTCATATCCATTCTCCATGGCCGATTTAGCCTGCGAATCCGGTTTGGCAACCGCCCTGGCGACCAGAGCGGCAATCATCACTAATCCTAAGACCACCAGCATGGCGCTGCGTAAGCCGTAGTGCTCCCCGAGGAAGCCGAGCAGCGGCGGGCCCACCAGGAAGGCGAGATAGCCGGTGGTGGCCACCACGCTCACGCGCCCCGGCGCGTCCGGGCCGGTGTCGCTGGCCGCCGAGATGGTCAGCGGGAAGCCGAGCGAGGCGCCAAGCCCCCACAGCACCACCGACACGCCGGCCACCCAGTCGACATCGACAAAAATAATCAGGGCAATGCCCAGGCCGCCCAGCAGGGCGCTGGCACGAACCACCGTCACGCGGCTGTAGCGGTCGATAAACCAGCCGCCGGTAAAGCGCCCGACGGTCATGCCCAGCGTAAACCCGGCGTAAATCAGCGAGCCGGAGGTCGGGCTGAAGCCGTGGCCGTCCACCATCAGCAGCGGCAGCCAGTCATTTGCTGATCCTTCGGCAAAGGCCATTGCCAGCACCACCACACCAATCAGCATCAGCTGCATATCGCGATAGAAGGGGAGCCCTTTTTCACCCGATTTAGCTTCACCCGCGAGGTTCCTGCCGTTGCCGTCCGGGATGGCGGTGATCCCCAGCAGAACCGGGGCGATACAGACCAGCGCGGCCAGCAGGATATGGGTTGTAGCGGCGATACCGGAGGCGGTCAGGGCCATGCCGATCCCGGCACCGGCCAGGGTGCCGAGGCTGTAAAACCCGTGCATCATCGGCAGCACGGTTTTGTTCATCTCCCGCTCGATGGTCGCGCCTTCGACGTTGATCGCCACTTCCGCCGCGCCAAAACTGCCGCCAAACACGGTCAGCCCGAGGGCAAACGCCAGCGGGGAGGCGAACCACAGCGCAACGCTGAGGAGGATCATACCCACAATGGCGCAGCACATGGTGGTGCGGATCACGGTCCGGGTGCCGAAGCGCTTAACCAGCCAGGCGGAACAGAGAATGCCGCTCATCGAGCCTATCGACAGGCCAAATAACACGATGCCCATTTCCGCCGTCGAGACCGACAGAATGTCGCGGATGGCGGGGGTGCGCGTGGCCCAGGAGGCCATTAACAGGCCGGGGATAAAGAAGAACATAAACAGCGCCCACAGGCGGCGTTGCAGAAGTTTGCGCGGTGAGATGACGGTCATTGTTTCTGTACCAGAAGGACAACATTGAAGACAACACTAGCAAGTTTGTGTACATTTGTACATAAATGCGCTGAGGTAAAAATGAACAGACGACCCAACGATCCGCAACGGCGGGAACGGATATTGCAGGCCACCCTCGACACCATCGCTGAGCATGGCCTCAACGCTGTCACCCATCGCAAAATCGCCAGCTGCGCCGGGGTGCCGCTGGGGTCGATGACCTACTATTTTTCCGGGATGGATGCGCTGCTCGAAGAGGCTTTCACCTGGTTTACGCAGCAGATGTCGGTGCAGTATCGCGAGTTTTTTGCCGGAGTCACCGGGCCGGAGATGGCCTGCGAGGCGATCACAACCCTGATTTACAGCTCCCAGGTCACCACGCCGCACAATATGGAATTGATGTACCAGCTTTATGCCTTTATGAACCGCAGCGCCTCGTTAAAAACCGTGATGCAGGACTGGATGAAAACCAGCCAGACGACGCTGGAGCAGTGGTTTGACCCGGTTACCGCCCGCGCCCTGGACGCGTTTATCGAAGGGATGACGCTGCATTTTGTCACCGACCGCCAGCCGCTCACGCGGGAAGCGTTGCGGGTGATGGTGGGCAGGATAGCGGGGGAGGGATAAGGGCTTGTCCGTCATGTACCGCGCCGGGTCCATGACGGACTTTGATTTATTTGATGACAAACGGGCCGCGCACGATGTCTGATAGCCACACGCCAATTCTGTGTGCGATGTAGATGCAGATGCACGCGTAAATAACGGCCGCCAGGGGATTTGGGATAGTAAATTGCAAGCCCAGCAAACCTATGAATAAAGGAATCAACGCTTTTGTAATGTATTCAAGCCCACAGATGTTTAACGTGTTCTTTCCTACGCTAACAACATAATTTGACTCGCAAATACCTTTAGCAATAAAAACGCACATCAAAATTAAAGATAGTGTCGTGAATATATTATTAAACATGCCAATAGCAGCATAGCTTAAAAGGGATGGCTGGATTTTCTGTAAAACAGCTAAAAACAGCGAGCTGGAATTGAAAAGCTGATACGCAGTGATAATCGCTAATACTGTAAATAACACAGCGCCGGAAACAGATTTCGAAAATGCCTTACTGTTCTGCAATGTGTTAAATAAGCATCTCCCGGCCGCGAGAGACCACCAGTATGCTAACGCTGAGTCGACATTAAAAATCCATTTCGGATCGACTAAGGGATTATGCCCCAAAACAGTTTGTGATAAGACATATGCTATTAGCGAGATGATTAACAGCACGACAGGATTTGACGTAATTCTGGAAAAAATAAAATCAATGATGAAAATAGTAAACAGACAATTAATAAACCACAGACTGCCTACTGCGGGGGCGTTTCTAATGCCAAAAATAATCTCAATAACGCTCTGTTTTAATGCGCCAAAACTGATGCCTGCGCCAAGAGACGAGATGATCAGCGTCATGAAGGCAAAAACAAAGTATGGCAGAAGAAGTCGTTGCCCTTTACTGACCACAAACTGAATAAAATTAACTTTTGATTTATGCTTAGAAAAAAATCCAGCGGCAAAGAAAAACAGGGGGACATGGAAACTAAATACAAAAGGATAAAGTTTTCCTGCGAATGCACCTAAATGCCCCAAATATATTGCAGATATCCCTAAGAACTTCATGGCATCTACCCAATCATATCTGGGTTTAATACTTGTCAGATTCATTCCTCAGCCCTGAATTAAAAATGTTAAAGTGAACACGACGATTAATGTGAGAATTATTAGTTAACCGAATCTTCAGTTTATCATTCATCATTGGGAGATGGAATTGAAAACCTCCTTTCGATACGGGTAGTTATGAGCACTTACCGGTGTGTTGCAAACTATTCTTCACGTGTCACATACCCGAAATCAAAGCCCTGCAGCACATGTTCACGCAGATACTGATTGATCGGATAGCTGTAGCTCTGCCCGATACTGACGGCATGCACCACACGCAACACCGCTCCGCCGCTCAGCGGTAAGGGTTCATCGGTAATCGAAATTTTCGCGCCGGCTAATCCGTCTTTGAGATTCTGCCAGGTCCCGGATTCCGTGATGCTGTTATTGATCACGCCGAACGTGACCACCAGTGCGGCAATTAACGCGACGGGTAAGGCCAGAGGATGACGATTCAGGAACCGCACCGGGCGCGAGGCACGACGGGTTAAGATCGCCGCCGTCAGGGGCACGAGAAGCAAATAGAGCAGTTTTGCCAGATGCGTGAGCGCCCCCGCAAGAGAGAAAATCAGCGCAATGGGCGGCACAATCACGGCTCGCGCGGCGTCTTCACCCAGCTTTTCATTTACCCCACCCGCGCTATAGCTTGATCCCGCCGCGCGCAGTTCAGGTAATTGTCGCTTCACCGCCTCGTCAAGATGGGGCGTGTGTAGCTCAAGGGCGAAACTTTTTAACTTGTCGTTTAACGGGTACTCCTCCCGAACAAGCGTATTGGCCGGCAGCAGCAGCGTTTCGCGTAACTCTTTCTGCACCACGTTCAGGCGGAAAAAGACGCCCCAGTCGAGCCGCTTGGGAATGGTCACGCCTCTGTAGACCACGGTGCGCTGGGCGAGGTACTTCTGTCTGGCGGCTTTCGCCACCGCGGCATTGAAACCGGAACGATCTGACGGCGACCAGTTATTGCTGACCGGGACGCCCTGGCCGCGAACCTGGTTGCGCACGGTGGCGTAATAACGTCGCGGGACGTTCCAGGTTTTCAGGCGCTTCGCCTCTAAGGAACGTTCATAGCGTTGCCAGGCTTTGGCCTGCTCAAGCTGCACCGTTTCGGTGATATCCATCTCATCGTTGTAATAGGCAACGTACTGCTTATGCACCTCTTCGCGCGCCTGGAGCCAGGCTTTGTAGTAGCCCAGGAGGCCACCTTCACGCGCGCTGATGTTGTCGCGTAAATTATGCTCCGTACCGCTTTCCAGCAGCTTACGGTAGCGATCGGAGGCGCTTAACAGGATCGGTAAGGTCGCCAGAAACGCCTTCCCGGATGGGCTGGTCCAGGTTTGCACCTGTCCGCCGGCGCTGTCCAGCGGGATGCCTTGCAGCGTCTGCTGACCTTCAATTAACGCATGCTGGTAGAGCTGCGCCAGCAGGGACATCTGACGAAATTCTCCCGTGCTCTTCGATACCTGGCGTTCAATCACCCATTCCACCGCATGCCACGTCAGGGTGCCGGCGATCAGGCACAGCAGCAGCACCGCGCCGGTGCTGGCTTTAGCCGTAAGATGAGTGCCTCTTTTCTTCAGCCGGACAATGCCGATCAGCGAGAACTGTAGCACCAGCAGCGCCGCCGCGATGGCGGTTAAGGTCCGCCCGTAGCGCTCCATATTGTGCACTTCGTCGGCCGTTGACACGCTGCCAACCAGGTCCAGCAGGCGAGAGTTGAACGCCAGTTCACAAATGAGATAGGTGAGGGTAATGCCCGTCACCAGCCAGTTTTGCCAGGCGGGGAGAACCGATCGTTTGATGCCGTTCTGCACCCATTGCTGTTCCTGAACCTGGTCGGTCATGACTTCAGATCCAGGCTGGTCTGACGGGTTTTGGTCGGAGCATAGATCTCCGTCGGCAGGGAATTGTCCAGCTCAGGCTGGGCCACTTTAGGCGGCAGCGGATCCGCCGTTTTGGTCGGAGTACGTTTTGCCGGCTTCGCCACGGGCTGTGCTTTGGTTTTACGGGCCGCTTTGACGCTATCGTTGCTGCTGCTCACGACCGTTTTTTGCTGTTGGACGGGGAGTCGACGGTGGTACACCTCCCCATGCTGCCAGTTGAACTGTTCGATACGATTACCGGTGGGGAAGTTCAGCTGCAGCTTGTCGGCACCGGGAGTGATTTCCGGCCCGGTATCACATACGCCAGTGAAGGCCCACTCCTGGGAACGGGTGTTTTGCAGATCGACCAGGCGATACTGCGCCGGACAGGAGGGGGTAGCCACTTTCAGCACCAGCAGGGTGTGCCCTTCGATGTGGTATTGATTGATGATCCTCGCCCAGCTAACGCCCTCGATTGGGCGCTCAATCATCAGATTGCTCCACTTCAGGCTGTAGCGACCATTCAGCTCGCGCAATGCGCCGGTCGAGCCATCCGCCAGGGTGAACTGTCCGACTTCGTTTCCCAGCACGCTCGCCAGATCGGTATTGAACAGAATCTTGCCGTTTTTATCGTAACGGACGGAGCAGCCACTTAACCCCAGAATTAACGCCAGAACCAGCAAGCTACGCAGGGTTAAAGTGTGTCGTGACATATTCATCCGTTAAGTCCGTTTTGGTTGGTTATTTTCGGGAACCATCCATGAGAAAAATCTCAGGAAATTTAACATGTTGAGCTGATGCGTCAATCTCCAAATCTGGTGGGTAATGCCCCAGCGGCTACAGACCAATGCCGCTAATTTTACCCGGGTATAATTGACGGGAAGCGGCTCACTCTGTACTCTTCTATTTTTATCCGGGTAAAAAAGGTAACCGTATGACGAATATCACCCTCACTGCTTTCTCTCAGCAGCGGCAGATTGCCCACGGGATACTGAGCGAACTGTTACAGCAGATCCAATCCGCTAACATTCAGCATGAAAGCGTTTTCATTTTTAACGATCGCAGCGGTAAACGTCTCGATATCCACGTTCAGGGCGACATCGGGACGACCCTGGCGGTTTACCCGGAGCTGGCAGAGACGCCTGTAGTAAAAACCCGCGGACGGCCGAAACTGGGCGTTTCGGCAAAAGAGGTGACATTGCTGCCGCGGCACTGGGAGTGGTTAGCCACCCAACCCGGCGGCGCTTCCGCCACCTTGCGCAGGCTTATCGACCAGGCGAGAAAATCCGGGGAAGTGGCGGATAACAAGCGCCAGCGTCACGATCGCGCCTACCACTTTATGTACGAAATTGCGGGGGATCTGCCTGACTACGAGGCTAGCCTGCGCGCGCTCTTTGCTGACGATGAGGCGGCGTTTACGGCCTGTATCGGCAACTGGCCGCAGGATATTCGCCAGTACGCGCTACGGCTGGCGTTTGGTAAGGAACAGCAGGGCGACTAAAAATCTCTACAAATGTAAATTTCTGTGCAATTTTCTGCGAGGGTTTTCTTTTAACTTATTGATTTTAATTGATATAAAATTGGAGTCTGGTTTCCCCTTTACCGGCGGGCAACAAAACGCAGAAGGATACGCTACGCTTTGTAAATCACCCTGCGGCAAGCGTTTTTACCTCTTCTGCGGAAGTCGCCACCTAACACTGGGGAAGCCCCTATGACCCTTAGTCATGAAGATGATGTAAAAATGCTGCTGTCTGCGTTTGAACGGCGTCTGGAACACCTTTTGCCTGAAGGCGCGCAGGAGGGTCAGGTCTATGCGGCCATGCGTGAAGCCACGCTTGTCGCCGGCAAGCGAATGCGCCCTCTGTTGCTGCTGCTGGCAGCGACGGATATGGGCTACAAAACAGAGCAGACCGGCCTTCTGGATCTGGCCTGTGCAATTGAGATGGTCCACGTCGCCTCCCTGATCCTCGACGACATGCCCTGCATGGACAATGCCATGCTCAGACGCGGGCGGCCGACGGTTCATTATCAGTACGGTGAAAACGTCGCGATACTGGCGGCGGTAGCGCTGCTGAGCCACGCTTTTTGCGTGATTTCACGCGCGGCTTCACTGACGCACGAGGCAAAAGCGCGGGCGATTGCTGAGCTTTCGGCCTCGGTGGGGCACATGGGGCTGGTGCAGGGGCAATTTCGCGATCTGAATGGGGCGCGGCAGAGCCGCAATGCGGATGAGATCCTGCTGACCAACGAGCTGAAAACCAGCAGCCTGTTCAACGCCACCCTGCAGCTGGCGGCCATCGCGGCCGACGCCCCGCCTCAGGTGAGCGAACGTCTGCGCTTTTTCGCCCGCGATCTTGGCCAGGCCTTCCAGCTGATCGATGACCTGACGGACGGCTCAAATGCCAACGGCAAAGATCCCCATCAGGATAAAGATAAATCGACCCTGGTCGCGGTGCTCGGGGCTGAAAGCGTGTTCCTGCGGCTGCGCGAGCATGTGCGCAGCGCCGATCAGCATATCGCCACCGCCTGTCAGCCGGGAAACACCGCCCGCTACTATGTTCACGCCTGGTTTGAAAAACAGCTGACGCTTATCAGTCAGAGCCTGTCGTTATCCCTGTCGGAGTGTCAATGAGCAGCCTGTCGCAACGTAAAAGCGATCATCTCGATATCGTACTGAACGGCGCGCCCGGCGCAAAAAAAGTGTACTAACGGCTTTGAAAAATGGCGCTTCGGGCACTGTGCGCTGCCCGAACTGCATCTTGATGATATCGATCTCACGACCAGGCTGTTTGGCCGTACCCTGAACGCGCCGCTGCTGATCAGTTCCATGACCGGCGGCACCCGCCGGGCGAGCCAGATCAATCAGCATCTGGCCCTTGCCGCGCAGGCACTGGGGCTGGCGATGGGGGTGGGTTCCCAGCGCGTGGCGCTGGAGAGCGAGGCGAACTATGGCCTGACGCGGGAACTGCGATCCTTTGCCCCGGACGTGGTGCTGATGGCCAACCTCGGCGCCGCGCAAATCGCCGGTCGGCAGGGGCTCGACTATGCCCGACGGGCCGTAGAGACGCTCGCGGCAGACGCGCTGATTATCCACCTCAACCCGCTGCAGGAGGCGCTGCAGCACGGCGGGGATCGCAACTGGCGCGGGGTTATCGACGCCATTCATCAGACCGTCGAGGCGCTGCACGTCCCGGTGGTAGTCAAAGAGGTGGGCAATGGGATTTCGGTACCGGTTGCCCGGCAGCTGGCCGCGGCGGGGGTGGCGATGCTCGATGTCGCCGGTGCCGGTGGCACCAGCTGGGCGGCGGTAGAGGGCGAACGCGCCGTCACCGCACACGACCGGGCGGTGGCGATGGCCTTTGCCGACTGGGGGATCCCCACCGCCACGGCATTGCAGGATCTGCATCAGGCGCTGCCCGACATGCCGCTGGTGGCCTCGGGCGGGATCGCCAACGGCATCGAGGTGGCCAAAGCCATCCGCCTGGGTGCCAGCCTGGTAGGGCAGGCGGCCGGGGTGCTGCAAAGCGCTTTAGTCTCCAGCGAGGCGGTCATTGACCATTTTCAGGTGATCGTCGACCAGCTGCGCGTCGCCTGTTTCTGCACCGGCAGCGCCAACCTGGCGCAGCTGCGTCAGGCCACGCTGGTAGCACAAACCTGATGGCGCACGAGTGGGATCTTATATTAGTGGGCGGTGGGCTGGCGAACGGCCTGATCGCCCTGCAGCTGTGGCAACAGCGCCCGGAGCTGCGGGTGCTGCTTCTCGAGGCCGACGGCAGGCCTGGCGGTAATCATACCTGGTCATTTCATGGGGGCGACATTACGCCTGAGCAGCACCAGTGGGTTGCCCCCCCTGGTCGCGCACCGCTGGCAGGGGTACGACGTCCGCTTTCCCGATCTGAACCGCACCCTTGCCGGGGACTATCTCAGCATCACGTCCGCGCGTTTTGCTGCCGTGCTGACCGACGCAGCGGGCGTGAATCTGCACACCCACGCCGTCGTCACCGAACTCACCCCGGAGACGGTGACGCTCGCCGATGGCACAACGCTCCGGGCCCGGACGGTGATCGATGGCCGGGGCTTTATCCCGGAAAGACATCTCAACACCGGCAGCCAGTCATTTCTCGGCCAGGAGTGGCGTCTGCGCCAGCCGCACGGCCTGACCCGGCCGATACTGATGGACGCCACGGTTAATCAGCAGGGCGGGTACCGTTTTGTCTATACCCTTCCGCTTTCCGCAACCGAACTGCTGATCGAAGATACTCACTACATTGACGCCGCCGACCTGCATCTCAGCGCTGCGCGGCAACACATTGCTGACTATGCCCGCCAGCAGGGCTGGTGTCTGGAGAGCCTGATTCGTGAAGAGCAGGGCCATCTGCCGATTATGCTGGGAGGCGATTTCCCGGCGTACTGGCAGGCGCGGGCTCAGCAGCCGTGCAGCGGCCTGCGCGCCGGTCTGTTTCATGCCACCACCGGCTATTCGCTGCCGCACGCGGTGGCGTTGGCCGACGCCATTGCCGGAACCGCGGATATCAGCGCGGCGTCGATCTTTTCCGTGATCCATCGCTATGCCCGGTGCCAGTGGCACGCGCAGCGTTTTTTCCGCGCCCTGAACCGCATGCTGTTCCTGGCGGGGGATGCCGATAAGCGCTGGCAGGTGATGCAGCGTTTTTACTCTCTTAACGAAGGGCTGATTGCCCGCTTTTACGCCGGACAGCTGACCCTGGCCGATAAAGCGCGGATCCTGGCAGGTAAGCCCCCCGTTCCCGTCGGCGAAGCGATGCTCGCCATACTGAAACTCACTCCCCGGATGCGAGCGTTTCACCATGAATAAAACAGTGATTATTGGCGCCGGTTTTGGCGGATTAGCCCTGGCCATTCGGCTGCAGGCGCAGGGTATTGCCACACTTCTGCTGGAGCAGCGGGACAAGCCCGGCGGGCGGGCGTACGTTTATCAGGATAAAGGGTTCACCTTTGACGCCGGGCCGACGGTGATCACCGATCCCAGCGCCATCGAAGAGCTGTTTACCCTCGCCGGAAAGCGGATGGCGGATTACGTCGAACTGCTGCCGGTGACGCCGTTCTATCGCCTGTGCTGGGAGACGGGCGAGGTGTTTGATTACGACAATGTGCAGACCCGGCTGGAAGAGCAGATAAGACGTTTTAACCCGCGCGACGTGGAGGGTTACCGCAAGTTTCACGCCTACTCGCGGGAGGTGTTTAACGAGGGGTATCTCAAACTCGGCACGGTGCCGTTCCTCTCTTTTCGCGATATGCTCCGCGCCGCGCCGCAGCTCACCCGCCTGCAGGCCTGGCGCAGCGTCTACGGCATGGTCTCGCGCTTTATCGAGAATGAACAGCTGCGCCAGGCGTTCTCCTTTCATTCCCTGCTGGTGGGGGGCAATCCCTTTGCGACCTCGTCCATTTATACCCTGATCCACGCCCTTGAGCGTGAGTGGGGCGTCTGGTTTGCCCGGGGTGGCACCGGGGCGCTGGTGCAGGGGCTGGTGAAGCTCTATCAGGACCTCGGCGGCGAGCTGCAGCTGAATGCCGAAGTAACCCGGCTGGTAGCCGAGGGGGGAGCATATTCGCGCCGTGGAGCTAAAGGACGGCCAGACCATTCCGACCGCGGCGGTGGCCTCCAACGCTGACGTGGTGCACACCTATGAAAAGCTGCTGGGTCATCATCCGGCGGGGGCCGCGCGGGCAGCATCGCTCAAGCGCAAACGCATGAGTAACTCTCTGTTTGTGCTCTATTTCGGCCTCAATAAGCAGCACGATCTCGCGCACCACACCGTCTGTTTCGGGCCGCGCTATAAAGAGCTGATCGACGACATCTTTAATAAAAACGCGCTGGCGGAGGATTTTTCGCTCTACCTGCACGCCCCCTGCGTCACCGATCCCTCCCTGGCGCCGCCGGGCTGCGGCAGCTATTACGTGTTAGCCCCGGTGCCTCACTTAGGCACCGCGGATCTCGACTGGAACATTGAAGGGCCGCGCCTGCGCGACCGGATTTTTGCCTGGCTTGAAGCCCACTACATGCCGGGGCTGCGCAGCCAGCTGGTGACCCACCGCATCTTCACCCCCTTCGATTTTCGCGACCAGCTGGGGGCTCATCTGGGCTCCGCCTTCTCTGTCGAACCGATCCTGCGCCAGAGCGCCTGGTTCCGGCCGCATAACCGCGACAGCCGGATCCCCAACCTTTACCTCGTCGGGGCGGGTACCCATCCGGGGGCCGGTATTCCCGGAGTGATCGGTTCGGCCAAAGCCACCGCAGGGCTGATGCTGGAGGCGCTTTCCCGATGAACACCACCCTGATGGATCACGCCACCGACACCATCGCCGTGGGATCGAAAAGCTTTGCCACCGCGGCGAGGCTTTTTGACCCGGCGACCCGACGTAGCGTGCTGATGCTCTACGCCTGGTGCCGCTACTGCGACGACGTTATCGACGGCCAGGAGCTGGGATTTAACGTCACGCCCGTGGCCAGCGTCCAGGCAGAACAGCGCCTGGAGATGCTCAAAAATCAGACCCTGCGCGCGTGGGAAGGGGCCGAGATGAGTGAGCCCGCCTTCGCCGCCTTTCAGGAGGTGGCCCTGGGCCACAATATCCCGCTCCAGCTGGCTTACGATCATCTTGACGGCTTTGCCATGGACGTGCGCGAGACCCATTACGAGACCTTCGATGACACCCTGCAATACTGCTACAGCGTGGCGGGGGTGGTGGGGTTGATGATGGCGAGGGTGATGGGGGTACGCGATGAAGCCGTGCTCGACCGTGCCTGTGATTTAGGCCTGGCGTTTCAGCTGACCAACATCGCCCGGGATATCGTCGAGGATGCCCGGGTGGGCCGCTGTTACCTGCCGGCTCAGTGGCTGGTAGAGGAGAACATCCCCCCGGAGGCGATTGCGACGCCACAGATGCGTCAGCCCCTCGCGGGACTTGCCCGGCGGCTGGTGGCAGAAGCTGAACCCTATTATGCCTCTGCCCGGGCGGGGCTGGCCGGGCTGCCGCTGCGATCCGCATGGGCGATCGCCTCGGCGCACGGGGTGTATCGTGAGATTGGTATTAAGGTCAGCGCAGCGGGCCCCCGCGCCTGGGATTCACGGCAGGGAACCAGCGCGTTTGAGAAGTCGGGATTACTGCTGAAAGGCGCCGGGCTGGCACTCACTTCTCGTTTTGCGACGCCGGCACCGCGTCCCGCCGGGCTCTGGCAGCGCCCGCGCTAGCCGCACTGCGGGCCTTGCGCTGGCGTAACGTGGCCTGCAACTTTTCAATCGGCGGCGCATACAGAAAACCAAAGGAGACGCAGTCCTCTTTGCCCCGCACCGCGTGGTGCAGACGGTGCGCCAGATACAGGCGCTTGAGATAACCCCGGCGCGGGATATAGCGAAACGGCCAGCGCTGATGCACCAGCCCGTCGTGCACCATAAAGTAGAGTGCGCCGTAAGCCGTCATCCCGGCACCTATCCACTGGAGCGGCCACAGGCCCCAGGTCCCCAGCGCAATCAGCACAATCGCCAGCACGGCGAATACCACCGCGTAGAGATCGTTAACCTCAAACCAGCGGGTGCGCGGCTCGTGATGCGACTCATGCCATCCCCAACCCCAACCGTGCATGATGTACTTATGCGCAAGGGCGGCGACCAACTCCATGGCGGCAACGGTTAAAAACACGATTATGGTGTTGTACAACGCGAGCATTGGTACTCCTTGGGCTCGGGGGGGATGTGGTGTCAGGTATTAAGCGTAACACTTAATTGAAGGACTGGTTGGAAAGTGGGAGCGGTAGGTGCTATTAGTTGCGTGAACGGCTGTTTACTACGATAACAATGGAATTTTGCAAAGAAATCACGGGCAATTTTTGCACTAGGCGAACAGAATGGTAGACCACAAAATTTATTAGTTCATATTAGGTCTTGAAGGGGATAATATTTTTTTTAAAGAATTGTAGCTAGTGCAAGTTGCTTATTGCTGCCGCTAGTTGCCTTGACGCACATTTTTTACATTAACGTTTCCGAAGTTTTCATTTCTAATGTATAAAGATTTTCTGTGTCCAGTTTTGGTTGATGCAAGATAAAGTGTTGCCCTCAACAAATCATGTATGGGAAAACAAAAAGATTTAGTCAGCATGATCTATGAGAAAATAAATATGGACAATTATGCTGCAAAATTAATATTTGACATATAGCAGTTAAATCATTATTTTCTTGTATAACACATCATTCCCTGATGAATTATATGAACCACTAACCTCTGTGAGAAGTGTAAGCAATTATCATGAAACTTTTACTTATAACTAATTCAAAGGAAGCCGAACCAGGCTACCTTGTTACTAAGAATACAAAGAAAGATTTCTTGGAAATTTATAAAGAAAATTTGAAGAAAGAGAATTTATTCCAATTAATGTTTAGTTATTCTTTTTTGAAATCAGGTTATACATATTTTTATCAAGATGAATGTGAATTGCAAACTATAAAGATAGATAAGCCATCCGGCCAAAATGATATCTGGTCTAAAATTATGCTAAGCTCTCTTATAATAAATAAAAAGGCTATTATTTCCGGTGGTGTAAAGTACGACAATTCAATATTTAAGGGGTTATTTAAAACAGAAAATCATTTTCAAGAGGTAATAAAGTCATTACCTTCGACCGACTCTGAGATATTTATTTGTGATATTGGTACAGTTAATGCCTGTTATATTGAGGAAATATCATCAGTTGGTATTTATGTCGTTAATGCTGGGCAAGTCATCCCCTCAGTTAATTATTCCGATCAAATGTGGTCTTATATTAGAGAAGGGATTATTAATGTATTCGGAAACTTAAATGCAAAAAAAATAAATTTGATAGATGAAACAGTGTCACATGGTAATGCAAATATAAGCTTGACAAGCGAACTTAAGAAACTTTCAGCTGAAATAGGCCTTAGTTTTGATAGGAAGTCAACTTATGCCTTATACTCTGAATTAAACGGAACTCTAGATACTCTTAAAGCAGAACAATCTCTTAGCTCATTAGATTTGGTACCTTCGTTGCGTGCATTAGCAAAACAAATGATTGATAATCCAAATCACTTAAAAAAAGGTAAATCACAATTTATCTTTAGATATATCCTTTGGCATTGACGTTGGATTATTAACCAGACTACAAGGTTCTTTTGAGGGTGGGTATAATAGAAGTTTCAAATTAGAAATGGATTTTTGACTGTTTTTGAATCCGGAGTGGTATTGAATTGGTCGATAATACTCCCATCACATATTTAATGTCATTGCATCTTTTTCCTCCATTTTGTGAAGTTCAAATACTAAAAATGAATGTATCAAGCGAACGCCTCGCCTTAAGTAATGCACTACTTACAAAAACTCGATGCATTGTGCCCAGTAAATTAGCATCCATGTATCTATTATCAGGTAATGAATTTTTTAATTAATTAAAAAGCCCTTATGTCTGAGGGCTTTTATGTTTTTTTTATTTTAGTATCAGACAATACATGTCTAAAGAAAAACATGCTTATTGTCTATCCTATGTTTTATCAGAATCAGTTGGCTTCATTCTATCCTTTACTGAATCCCATAAGGATTGAATTCCTGGAGGAAGTTCTGTTTTGTCAGAAAATGCAGAATTTCCTGACATATTCCAATCTTTAAATACTAATACAGCATCTTCTTTTGTTGATGTTGCGCCGTAAATTTGAAGGAATACTTGTCCAAACATAAGGGCGTGTCTTCTGTCTTTTCTCAAGATTGATTCATGAGTATATTTTTTAGAATTTCCAAGACATATGTACGCTAACCAAGAAAGAATGGAAATGCCAATTAACCCTCGCGTGAAGAAATATATTAACTCGAAACCCTTTAGATTGTTAAAATCAATGGTTGTATAAAGAGTATAAAATGAGGCGCATACGGAAAGTAGTCCAAATATACAACCTACAACAGCCCAAATTTGTGACATTATAATAAAATAATTATCATCAGAACTTAATTCGTTTTTGACACTATCAACATACCCTGGTATTTTCTCATCAATTCGTTCTTGTTGCACTCGGCTTTGTAATTCATTATTTGACAATTCAAGTTGCTTTATGCGAGATACCGTCTGTTCTAATAATGTGTCTTTCTCAGAATTTAAGTTTTCTAAATGCTCATTTTTGATAAGTAACGTCGAATTAGATTCTTCAAGCGCAGTCAGGCGACTTGTAAATATACGTAATCTCTCGCGAAGTTCATTTTTTTCTATTGTTAACTCATTTATGTCAAAATCTTTATGAATGAAAAATTCATCATTTTTGTTCGTTCTTTGCATTTTCTCTCTTCGAATAGTTTGCCAATAGTATTTTTCGAATTCCTTAAATTCGCCATTAGTCAATAATTCTTTAAGATATGAGCGTTCATTTAAACTTAAGTAAATTGAATCATCATTTAAAAGTTCATGATACCTTTTTATTATAAGGTCATTATCTTTATTGTTTTTATCAATATCGTTAGTGCTATTTTTATTATTTTCTATGGACATAGCTCATTCCTTTAAATTTATTTTATTAAACACCATATCTTTAACTATGGTTAGAATACCATCAAGGCTATTAACAATGCCAGTATATTGAGATGAAAAATTATGCTTAGCCATATGTTTACGATTTGTATCTAAAGATTTTGGCGCAATGCATCAGGCATGCTCACCATTACGACTTAAGTAAAAGCGTTGGCCGTAAAGGTGTGAAGGTAACTTAGTTCTTTTATAATGTACTGACTGTAAATGATAGATTTATGAAAAAATAACAGCAGAGTATATACTGATGTGCTGCTGGCTAATTTTTATTGTTAATTTTAATTGTAGTGAAATGAAGCGGAGGGAACCAGTGAAAGTAATTGATGCGGATTTATTTGGTCCAGTGGTTGCACCTGATGAGTTTTGGCAAATCATCGAACTTGCTTCTGCCGGTGAGGGCGAGACAAAAAACATCTATCTCTGGAGAGGACAAGGCAATATAGCCTGGCCAATACATAGCTCGGCATACAGGCGATTAGAGAAAAACAAAACCTGTACGCCTTCCGAAATAAGTATGCGTGACTATGAGAGAGAGCTTTTATTAAACGCTAAACATCAAGGCTACCATTACGAAAATGGTCGCATGCTGGCTGATTTTGAACTCCTGGCAAAGCTGCAACATCATGGTGCAGCAACGCGACTGGTCGATTTTTCAAGAAACATGCTCGTCGCTCTCTGGTTTGCGTGTAATTCTGAGAGAGACAAAACAGGATTGTTGTTTGGTCTGTATTGGGCAGGAGTTAATGGCTTTGAGGGAAGGCCTGAACCTCGTGCTTATAATGATATTTTCGGAACGGGAGACCCTAAAGCCGACGACGAGCTGGAAAACTTTCCGAGACTTTGGCAGCCTCCTGTCGTGACGAAAAGAATCGCAGCTCAAAGTGCACAGTTTCTTTACAGCCGAGTAAGCGATGCCCGGACTGGCAGTTTGGTCTTTGGGGAGAACCCGAACTATCTCAACCTGATTGCTCTTACGCCTGAACTTAAACAGCAATGCTTGCGCTTGCTCGAGAGTTTATTTGATATCAGGCAGTTCACTCTCTTTCCGGATGTGGATGGTTTTTGTTATGCCAACAGTATTAGTTTTGACAGCCACAGTAATGAACGATGGTAGATGAGGGGATAATCATGAATTTCAGGCAACAAAAAACCCATCAACCTTGAACCAAAACGGCGGGGTTGATGGGCTCCACAAATTGGGGACATCAAAGAAAAGCAGTGGCAATAGTTATGACTGACGTCTGACAGAAAAGTTCGGCACATCGCGAATTTTTTTCGCCCTTGCGCAAATTTCTCCCTTACCCCAGCCCCGGCCAGATGATGATGATCAAGGTCCCCGCCAGGGTTAACAGCACGTTAGCGATGGCATAGGTGCCCGCATAGCCCAGCGCCGGAATGTTACTGCGTGCGGTATCGCTGATGATTTCCATCGCGGGCGCGCAGGTACGGGCCCCCATCATCGCGCCAAACAGCATGGCGCGGTTCATGCGCAGCACGTAGGCGCCGAACAGGAAACAGATCACCACCGGCACCAGGCTGACGATTAACCCGGCGACAAGCATCTGCCAGCCCACCGCGCCCAGGCTGTGGCCAATGCCGCTGCCCGCGCTTAAGCCCACGCCCGCCATAAACACCATCAGGCCAAACTCTTTCACCATGTTCAGCGCGCCCTGCGGGATATAGCCGAAGGTCGGGTGGTTGGCTCGCAGGAAGCCGAGCATGATCCCGGCGAACAGCAGGCCGGCGGCGTTACCGATGCCGAAGCTAAAGTTGCTGAACTGGAAGGTGATCATCCCGATCATCAGGCCGACAATAAAGAAGGCGCAGAACGCCAGCAGGTCGGTCACTTGGCTGTGAATGGAGATAAAGCCGATGCGGTCGGCGACGGTCTTCACGCGGCGCGTGTCGCCGCTCACCTGCAGCACATCCCCCTTGTTCAGGACGATGTTGTCATCAATAGGCATCTCAATCTGGCTGCGGATCACCCGGTTGAGGAAGCAACCGTGGTCGGTCAGCTTGAGCTGTGCCAGGCGGCGGCCCACGGCGTTGTGGTTCTTGACCACGATCTCTTCGGTGACGATGCGCATGTCGAGCAGGTCGCGGTCGAACACCTCTTTGCCGTTACGGAAGCTCGGATCGAGACGGGCGTGCGCATCCGGATAACCCACCAGCGCGATATCATCACCCATCTGCAATACCGCATCGCCGTCCGGGTTCGCCAGGATGCCGTTACGGCGAATACGTTCGATATAGCAGCCGGTCTGGCGATAGATGCCCAGCTCGCGCAGATTTTTACCGTCCGCCCAGGCCACCAGTTCCGGACCCACACGGTAGGCGCGGATCACCGGCAGATAGACTTTGCGCTTGCTGTCGGTATCCAGGCCGCGCTCGCGGGCGATCTGCTGGGCGCTGGTCTGCAGATCCTGATGCTGCAGTTTCGGCAGATAGCGCGCGCCGACAATCAGGCTTACCAGACCAATCAGATAGGTCAGGGCATAGCCGAGGCTGAGGTGATCCAGCGCCTGCGACAGCTGGGCGTTATCCAGCCCGAGATGGCGCAGCGTATCCCCGGCACCCACCAGCACCGGCGTGGAGGTCATCGAGCCGGCCAGCATCCCCGCCGTCAGGCCGATATCCCAGCCAAACAGTTTGCCTAAACCTAACGCGATGAGCAGGGCGCTGCCGACCATCACCAGCGCCAGCATCAGATAATTTTTGCCGTCGCGGAAGAAAATAGAAAAAAAGTTGGGCCCGGCTTCGACGCCGACACAAAAAATAAACAGCATAAAGCCCAGATTCAGGGCGTCGGTGTTAATGCTGAAATGCTGCTGGCCTAATAATAACGAAACGACTAAAACGCCAATAGAATTACCGAGTTGGATCGAGCCGAGACGTAATTTACCCAGGCAAAGACCCAGAGCCAGTACCACAAATAATAACAGGATGTAATTCCCGTTTAACAATTCTGCGACGTTTATGTTCACGGAGGATAACTTTTCGTTTACCAGTAAGTGGTTGAATGGGTGGGATATTTAGGCTACTGTTTTGCACTGTAAGAGAAGGAGTAACACTCTTGATCGCGCAGTATAATATATCCCACAAAGTAATACCAAACTATTAGTTAATTTTTAACAGATATCACCTTTTGATAGCGACGACGTAATGACGTGCTGATTTTGGCAAGGAATGCCGGGTGACTCAACTAATTGGCGTCCACCGGACGAAAAATTATTTGCCCACACTGGCAGGGGGGGATAGATTGAATATTAAACGTAACTGGTTTGGCGTGGCTTGCTGCTTTTTACTGTTCACCGCGGTTTGCGTCTGTCTGACGTTTAAGGTGAGGGGGGGCATTTATTTCCGCAGGCTACCCTGGGCTGGGGTTACTGTTCTTCACCTTACCGGGTATCGCTGCCAGCTTCTTCTCCCGTGGCGGAGAGGTGATCAGGCCGCTGGTGGGGGCAATACTCGCCGCGCCGGTCTGCCTGGTGGTGATGCGGATGATGTTTATCTCGTCACGCTCGCTGCTGCAGGAGTTAGCCTGGCTGTTGAGTGGCGTTTTCTGGTGTGCGTTAGGTGCGCTGTTCTTTCTGTTTGTGCGCCGGGCGCTCGAGAATCGTCGCGAGAAAATAAAAACGCCCTCAAGTTGAGGGCGTGAAAGGCTTACTGGGCAGCGAACAGCCCCAGGTGCTCTTTGGCGTAGGCTTCAAAATCGGTAAAGCCGCCGATGTGATTCTGGTCGAGGAAAATCTGCGGAACGGTTTCAACTGGTTTACCGACGGTTTTTTCCAGATCGGCTTTGCTGATGCCTTCGGCATGAATGTCCACGTAGCGATAGTTAAAATCGTCACGCTCAGCGGTCAGTTTTTCTGCCAGATCTTTTGCGCGCACACAGTAAGGGCAACCCGGACGTCCAAAAATCACTGCAAACATGTTCTTTCTCCTGAAACTAAGCCAGACGGCGAATGACGCTATATTGCCGATAACTATCGGTAATGGAAAGCAGGTTCTGCCTGTTGCATTGATATCTTCAGGCTATGTTTGGCCAATTACAGCCTCCTTTTCTTTGCCTATACTGGCGAAATGTCAGTAACGCCTTTAAAGAGAGACAAGATGACGCCAGTGATTGATCTGCTACGTTCCCACCGCTCCATCCGCCATTTTACCCCTGAACCTATCAGCGATGCCCAGCGCGAGGCCATTATTGCCGGTGCACAGGGCACCTCCAGCTCCAGCTTCCTGCAGTGCAGCTCCATTATCCGCATCACCGACCCCGCGATGCGTGAACAGCTGGTGACCCTCACCGGCGGGCAACAGCACGTCGCCCAGGCGGCGGAGTTCTGGGTTTTCTGCGCCGACTTCAACCGCCATCTGCAAATCTGCCCTGAGGCACAGCTCGGTCTGGCAGAGCAGCTGCTGCTCGGGGTGGTGGATACCGCGATGCTGGCGCAGAACGCCATGACGGCGGCGGAGTCGCTGGGACTGGGTGGCGTCTACATAGGCGGCATCCGCAACAGCATTGAGGCGGTGACCGAACTGCTGCAGCTGCCGAAGCACGTTCTGCCGCTGTTTGGCCTGTGCCTCGGCTGGCCGGCCGATAACCCGGACGTCAAGCCGCGCCTGCCTGCGGCGATGGTGGTGCATGAAAACCACTATCAGCCGGTCGATAAAGAGGTGCTGGCGCAGTACGACGAGGAGCTGGCGAACTACTACCTCAGCCGCGCGACCAATAACCGTCGTGACACCTGGAGCGACCATATCCGGCGCACCATCATCAAAGAAAACCGTCCGTTTATTCTCGACTATTTGCATAAACAGGGCTGGGCGACGCGATAAGTCCATTCATCCTGCGCCTGCCTGCGTGTATGATACGCAGGCTTTTACCGGATTATGTCTGAGAGGTGCAGGGTGAAAATTGCCATATTGTCCCGGGATGGAACGCTCTGGTCGTGTAAACGCCTGCGTGAAGCGGCGGAGCAGCGCGGCCATCAGGTAGAAATCCTCGATCCGCTGTCCTGCTATATGAATATCAGCCCGGCGGCCTCCTCCATTCACTATAAAGGGCGTCAGCTGCCGCACTTCGACGCGGTTATCCCGCGCATTGGCTCGGCCATCACCTTTTATGGCACCGCCGCGCTGCGCCAGTTTGAGCTGCTCGGCAGTTATCCGCTGAATGAATCCGTGGCCATTACCCGGGCGCGGGACAAACTCCGCTCCCTGCAGCTGCTGGCCCGTCAGGGGATCGACCTGCCGATCACCGGTATTGCCCATTCGCCCGACGACACCAGCGATCTGATCGAAATGGTGGGCGGTGCGCCGCTGGTGGTGAAACTGGTGGAAGGTACTCAGGGGATTGGCGTGGTGCTGGCCGAAACCCGTCAGGCGGCGGAGAGCGTGATCGATGCGTTTCGCGGCCTGAATGCGCACATTCTGGTGCAGGAGTACATCCAGGAGGCGAAAGGGCGCGACATTCGCTGTCTGGTGGTGGGCGATGAAGTGGTCGCGGCCATTGAACGTCAGGCCAAAGAGGGCGATTTTCGCTCCAACCTGCACCGGGGCGGCGTTGCCCGGGTGGTCGAGATCACCGCGCGCGAGCGGGAGATTGCACTCAAGGCCGCACAGACGCTGGGGCTCGATATTGCCGGAGTCGATATCTTACGTGCCGATCGCGGGCCGCTGGTGATGGAAGTTAACGCCTCACCGGGGCTGGAAGGTATTGAGAAAACCACCGGGATGGATATCGCCGGGAAGATGATCGGCTGGATAGAGCGTCAGGCCACGCCGGAGTTTTGCCTGAAAACGGGCGGATAACTGACCTGCCACGCACTGTTATTTTTTAAGAGGTTCCACCGTTATGGATTCACTTGTAGTACCGACACTTGATACCTTGCGTCACTGGCTCGACAACATGGGCGTCAGCTTTTTCGAATGCGACACCTGCCAGGCGCTGCACCTGCCGCACATGCAAAACTTTGACGGTGTGTTTGATGCCAAGCTCGATCTGATTAACGACGTTATTCTTTTTTCCGCGCTGGCGGAGGTCAAACCCTCAGCCTTGCTGGCGTTAGCATCGGATTTATCCGCCATCAATGCCAGTTCTTTGACGGTGAAGGCATTTCTCGATATACAGGATGATAATCTGCCAAAGCTGGTGGTTTGCCAGTCTTTATCCGTATCCGTCGGGCTGACCTTCCCACAGTTCGCGGCTTTCGTTCAGCAGAGCGAAGAGCAGATCTCCATGGTGATGCTTGAAGCCAGCGCCCATCATCTGTTGTACAACGCCGAAGAGGGCGCTGAACAGCCTGAATCTTCCGGCAATTTTCTGCACTAAAGCTGTCTGACTTTTAGGCAGTCGCTGTCGTGGCGGCTGCATAACACCCTCGTTTCTGCTGCATTTAACCTTTCTTTAAAGAATTATTCACCGCCATCCCGCCAATTCGGCTTATCACATAGACATTTACTGCATAAAAAATTGTTAAAAGGCGTTTTTTAATCTGAGCTATAGCTACGGAGACAAGCTACAGTTTATTCTTGCGATGCTGTTAAATGCGAGCAGATACTGCCACCTGAGTAACATCTTCTGCTGCAGGCAGAGTGATAAATTATGCACGTTTCTTGCATAGGCTAAGAGTGTTCATTTTTAGCGCGTTTGTTAACGCGCTTTCAGAAGGATTACCGCTATGATCGCTTTAAATAAAAAATGGTTATCGGGTCTGGTTGCAGGTGCTCTGATGGCTGTCTCTGCCGGCACGCTTGCTGCGGAACAAAAAACGCTGCATATCTATAACTGGTCTGATTATATTGCCCCGGACACGGTGGCGAATTTCGAAAAAGAGACCGGCATTAAAGTCGTCTACGACGTCTTCGATTCCAACGAAGTGCTGGAAGGCAAACTGATGGCGGGCAGCACCGGCTTCGACCTGGTCGTGCCGTCAGCCAGCTTCCTTGAGCGCCAGCTCTCTGCGGGCGTGTTCCAGCCGCTGGATAAAAGCAAACTGCCGGGCTGGAAAAACCTCGATCCCGAGCTGCTGAAGCTCATCGCCAAACACGATCCGGACAACAAGTACGCCATGCCGTACATGTGGGCGACCACCGGCATCGGCTATAACGTCGAGAAAGTGAAACAGGTGCTGGGTGCCGATGCGCCGGTGAACAGCTGGGATCTGGTACTGAAGCCAGAGAACCTCGAGAAGCTGAAAAGCTGCGGCGTCTCGTTCCTTGATGCCCCGGAAGAGGTGTTTGCCACCGTCCTGAACTACCTCGGCAAAGACCCAAACAGCACCAAAGCGGATGACTATACCGGCCCGGCCACCGATCTGCTGCTGAAGCTGCGTCCGAACATCCGTTACTTCCACTCGTCTCAGTACATCAACGATCTGGCGAACGGCGATATCTGCGTGGCCATCGGCTGGGCAGGGGACGTCTGGCAGGCGGCGAACCGCGCTAAAGAAGCCAAAAATGGCGTGAATATCGCCTACTCGATCCCGAAAGAGGGAGCGATGGCCTTCTTTGACGTCTTCGCGATGCCGGCTGATGCGAAAAACAAAGACGAAGCCTATCAGTTCCTGAACTACCTGCTGCGTCCGGACGTTATTGCCCACATCTCTGACCACGTCTTCTACGCCAACGGCAACAAAGAGGCCACGAAGCTGGTCAGCGCCGAAGTGCGTGACAATCCGGGTATCTATCCCCCAGCCGACGTACGCGCCAAGATGTTCACCCTGAGCGTTCAGGAGCCGAAAATCGACCGCGTCCGTACCCGTGCGTGGACCAAAGTGAAAAGCGGTAAATAACCGCTCCTCGTAGGCCGGGCAAGCGTAGCGCCCCCGGCAACAGGCGCACCGTTCTGGTGCGCCTGCACCAGTTTGATTGATGCCGGAGAGCACCCCGTGAACGACGCGATCCCCCGCCCGCAGGCGAAAACCCGTAAAGCGCTGACCCCGCTGCTTGAAATCCGTAACCTGACCAAATCCTTTGATGGTCAGAATGCCGTGGATGATGTCAGCCTGACTATCTACAAAGGCGAAATTTTTGCCCTGCTGGGTGCATCTGGCTGCGGGAAATCGACGTTGCTGCGCATGCTGGCCGGGTTTGAACAGCCCAGCGCCGGGCAGATTATGCTCGACGGCGTTGACCTCTCTCAGGTGCCGCCGTATCAGCGCCCTATCAATATGATGTTCCAGTCTTACGCCCTCTTCCCGCACATGACCGTAGAGCAGAACATCGCCTTTGGCCTGAAGCAGGACAAAATGCCGAAAGCCGAGATCGCCGCCCGCGTTGCCGAAATGCTGAGCCTGGTGCATATGCAGGAGTTTGCGAAGCGTAAGCCGCATCAGCTCTCGGGCGGCCAGCGTCAGCGCGTGGCCCTGGCCCGCAGTCTGGCGAAGCGGCCAAAGCTGCTGCTGCTGGATGAGCCGATGGGCGCGCTGGATAAAAAACTGCGCGACCGCATGCAGCTGGAAGTGGTGGATATTCTGGAGCGGGTGGGCGCAACCTGCGTGATGGTGACCCACGATCAGGAAGAGGCGATGACCATGGCCGGACGCATCGCGATCATGAACCGCGGCAAGTTCGTGCAGATTGGCGAGCCGGAAGAGATTTACGAGCATCCGACCACCCGCTACAGCGCTGAATTCATCGGCTCCATGAACGTCTTCGAAGGGCTGCTGAAAGCGCGTGAAGAGGACGGACTGGTGCTCGACTCGCCGGGGCTGATCCACCCGCTGAAGGTCGCCGCCGACAACTCGGTAGTGGATAACGTCCCGGTGTACGTGGCCCTGCGCCCGGAAAAAATCACCCTCTGCGACGCGCCGCCTGCCGACGGCTATAACTTTGCGGTGGGGGAGGTGGTGCACATTGCCTACCTCGGCGATCTCTCCATCTATCACGTCCGGCTGAAGAGCGGGCAGATGATCAGCGCCCAGTTGCAGAACACTTACCGCTACCGCAAAGGGCTGCCGACCTGGGGCGACGAAGTGCGTCTGTGCTGGGAAGCGGACAGCTGCGTTGTGCTGACGGTATAAGGAACGGCGATGAGTAAACCTGAACCTGCAACCCGCCGAGCGGCGGGCATTGATACCAGCTGGCTGACGCGGATGCAGATGGCCCACGGGCGCAAGCTGGTGATCGCGCTGCCTTACGTGTGGCTGATCCTGCTGTTCCTGCTGCCGTTCCTGATTGTGTTTAAAATCAGCCTGGCGGAGATGGCGCGTGCGATCCCACCCTACAGCGATCTGGTGGAGTGGGGGGACAGCCAGCTGTCGATCATGCTCAACCTGGGCAACTTCCTGCAGCTGACCGACGATCCGCTCTACTTCGACGCCTATCTGCAGTCCCTGCAGGTGGCGGCCATCTCGACGATCTGCTGTCTGCTGCTGGGCTACCCGCTGGCATGGGCGGTGGCGCACAGCAAGCCCTCGACGCGTAACATCCTGCTGCTGTTGGTGATTTTACCCTCGTGGACCTCGTTCCTGATCCGCGTCTATGCCTGGATGGGGATCCTGAAAAACAACGGCGTGCTGAACAACGTCCTGATGTGGCTGGGGGTTATCGATCAGCCGCTGACCATTCTGCATACCAACCTGGCGGTCTATATCGGCATTGTGTACGCCTACCTGCCGTTTATGGTGCTGCCGATCTACACCGCCCTGACGCGCATTGACTATTCGCTGGTAGAGGCGGCTCTTGATCTCGGTGCCCGTCCGCTGAAAACCTTCTTCAGCGTCATCGTGCCGCTGACCAAAGGGGGGGATTATCGCCGGGTCGATGCTGGTGTTTATTCCGGCGGTGGGCGAGTTCGTAATCCCGGAGCTGCTCGGCGGCCCGGACAGCATTATGATTGGCCGCGTGCTGTGGCAGGAGTTCTTCAATAACCGCGACTGGCCGGTGGCCTCGGCGGTGGCGATCGTCATGTTGCTGCTGCTGATCGTGCCGATCATGTGGTTCCACAAGTACCAGCAGAAACAGATGGGAGATCACGGATGAATAACTTACCGGTAGTGCGCTCGCCGTGGCGGATCCTGATCCTGGTGATTGGCTTTACTTTCCTGTATGCCCCGATGCTGATGCTGGTGATCTACTCCTTCAACAGCTCCAAGCTGGTGACGGTATGGGCAGGCTGGTCCACGCGCTGGTACGGCGAGCTGTTCCACGACCAGGCGATGATGAGCGCGGTAGGGTTAAGCCTGACCATTGCCGCCTGTGCGGCGACGATGGCGGCGATCCTCGGCACCATCGCCGCGGTGGTGATGGTGCGCTTTGGTCGTTTCCGCGGTGCCAACGGGTTTGCCTTTATGATCACCGCGCCGCTGGTTATGCCTGACGTTATCACCGGCCTGTCCCTGCTGCTGCTGTTTGTGGCCATGGGGCACGCTATCGGCTGGCCGTCCGATCGCGGCATGCTGACCATCTGGCTGGCGCACGTCACCTTCTGTACCGCCTATGTGGCAGTGGTCATCTCCTCGCGCCTGCGCGAGCTGGATCACTCCATTGAAGAGGCGGCGATGGATCTCGGGGCGACGCCGCTGAAGGTGTTTTTCATCATCACCCTGCCGATGATCATGCCGGCGGTGGTCTCCGGCTGGCTGCTGGCCTTTACCCTGTCGCTCGACGACCTGGTGATCGCCAGCTTTGTCTCCGGCCCGGGGGCGACCACGCTGCCGATGCTGGTCTTCTCCAGCGTGCGCATGGGGGTCAACCCGGAGATCAACGCCCTGGCGACGCTCATTCTCGGCGTGGTCGGCATCATCGGGCTGATTGCCTGGTATCTGATGGCGCGGTCTGAAAAACAGCGTCAGCGCGATATCCAGCGTGCAAGACGCAGCTGAAGCTCCTAAAATCTGCAAAGAAGCGTAAATGAGATGCCGCGTTATCGCGGCATCGTTTCATGGAAGACATCACGTTGGGATTTTTCACTAAAACAAGCCGGTCACATGCCCGCCTGAATGTTCCTGCTCTGGTGCAGGTGGCGGCGCTCGCCATTATTATGATCCGCTGCCTCGATGTATTTATGATTTTCAATACCCTGGGCGTGCGCGGTATGGGTGAGTTCATTCACCGCAGCGTCCAGACATGGAACCTGACGCTGGTCTTTTTCGCCAGCCTGATGCTGGTCTTTATCGAAATTTACTGCGCCTTTTCGCTGGTGAAAGGGCGTAACTGGGCGCGGATCGTCTACCTGCTGACTCAGGTTATCGCCACCGGCTATCTGTGGGCCGCGTCGCTGGGCTACGGTTATCCCGAACTGTTCAGCATCCCCGGCGAGTCGAAACGCGAGATCTTCCACACCCTGGTGATGCAAAAACTGCCCGACATCCTGGTGCTCGGCCTGCTGTTTGTGCCCGCCGCCAGCCGACGGTTTTTCCGTCTGCAATAACGTGTATAATCGCTGCCCCCAGACGTATTAAGGTTTCGTTATGCAGTGCGCACTCTATGACGCCGGTCGCTGCCGCTCCTGTCAGTGGATAGAGCAGCCGGTCTCTTCTCAACTTTCCGCCAAAATGGCCGACCTGCAGACTTTACTGTCTGGCCTGCCAGTGGCGGAGTGGTGCGCGCCGGTCAGCGGGCCGGAGCAGGCATTTCGCAATAAAGCCAAAATGGTGGTCAGCGGCAGCGTCGAAAAGCCGCTGCTTGGGATGCTGCACCGCGACGGCACCCCTGTCGATCTGACCGACTGCCCGCTCTATCCCGACTCGTTTGCCCCGGTCTTTGCCGCCCTGAAACCCTTTATTGCCCGCGCAGGACTCACGCCTTACAGCGTGGAACGCAAGCGCGGCGAGCTGAAGTACATTCTGCTCACCGAAAGCCAGCTGGATGGCGGGATGATGCTGCGCTTCGTGCTGCGATCCGACGCTAAGCTGCCCCAGCTGCGCGCGGCGCTGCCGTGGCTGCAGGAGCAGCTGCCGCAGCTGAAGGTGATCACCGCAAACATTCAGCCGGTGCATATGGCGATCATGGAGGGTGAGGAGGAGATCTTCCTCACCGACGCCCAGGCGCTGGCGGAGCGGTTTAACAACGTGCCGCTGTGGATCCGCCCGAAGAGCTTCTTCCAGACCAACCCCACCGTTGCCAGCCAGCTGTACGCCACCGCGCGCGACTGGGTGCGGCAGCTGCCGGTTAACCATATGTGGGATCTGTTTTGCGGCGTCGGCGGCTTTGGCCTGCACTGCGCCACCCCGCAGATGAAGCTGACCGGCATCGAAATCTCCGCCGAGGCGATTGCCTGCGCGACGCAGTCGGCCAGCGAGCTGGGATTAACGAATCTGCACTTCCAGGCGCTCGACTCAACGCAGTTCGCCACCGGTCAGGGCGACGTGCCGGATCTGGTGCTGGTTAACCCGCCGCGCCGCGGTATCGGCAAGGCGCTTTGCGACTACCTGAGCCAGATGGCCCCGCCGTTTATTATCTACTCCAGCTGCAATGCGCAGACGATGGCGAAAGATCTCCGCGAACTGCCGGGCTATCGCCTGGCGCGCGTGCAGCTGTTCGATATGTTCCCCCATACGGCACACTATGAAGTGCTGACCCTGTTAGTTAAGTCCTGAGACCTTGCCCGGCGGTTTTCTCCCTCTCCCTTTGGGAGAGGGTCGGGGTGAGGGCAAACCCCGCACAATCTTAAACAAAATGTGAACGTTTCCCGCCCCTGAAATCGGGTAAGCTTTACCTGTTGAGATTGAATAAGGCTGACCGATGAAGCAGATCCTGCTGGTGGAGGACGACGGCGATATCGCCGCGTTACTGCGCCTCAATTTAGAAGACGAAGGCTATGCGATCACCCATGAGGCGGACGGGGGCAGGGCGCTGCACCTGCTCGGCCAGGCCCACTGGGATGCGGTGATCCTCGACCTGATGCTGCCCAACGTTGACGGGCTGACCCTCTGCCGGGCGATCCGCCAACGCGACCACTACCTGCCGGTGATTATTATCAGCGCCCGCAGCAGTGAAACCGAGCGCATTCTGGGCCTCGAAACCGGGGCCGATGACTATCTCGCCAAACCCTTCTCGGTGCAGGAGCTGGTGGCGCGCATTCGGGCGCTGTTCCGCCGTCAGCAGGCGATGGGCCAGCAGACCTCCGGGCTTATTACCGCCCACGGCCTGACCATCGACCCGCTGGCCCGCAGCGTGCTGCTGCACGGCGAGGTGGTGGATCTCACCCCGCGTGAGTTCGATTTACTCTACTTTTTCGCCCGCCATCCCGGGGAGGTCTTCTCCCGCCTGGCCCTGCTTGAGCAGGTCTGGGGATATCAGCACGAAGGCTACGAACACACCGTCAACACCCACATCAACCGCCTGCGGGTAAAAATTGAAAAAGACGCCGCCGAGCCGGAGGTGATCCGCACCGTCTGGGGCAAAGGCTACCGGTTTGCCAGGGAGGCGGAATGACGCGTCGTCTGACCCTGCTGTTTATCCTGTTGCTGACGGGCTGTGCGGCGGTGGCCTGCGCGGTACAGCTCTGGACCAGCATGCAGTACGGCAACGCCATGGTGCAGCGTCTCTCCGGCGGGCTGGCGCAGCACATCGCCCAGCGTGAAACCCTGCTGGACGCCAACGGGCAGGTCGACCGCACCCGGCTCAAGCCGCTGTTCGACCGGCTGATGACCTTTAACCCCAGCGTGGAGCTCTACATTCTCTCCCCGGACGGGGAGATCCTCGCGGATGCCGCGCCGCCGGGGCATATCAAACGGCAGAAGCTCGCCGTGGCACCGGTTCAGCAGTTTCTCAGCGGCGGGATGATGCCGGTCTACGGGGACGATCCCCGCACCCTGACGGGAGAGAAGGTTTTCAGCGCCGTGCCGCTGCATCAGGACGGCGTGCTGCGCGGCTATCTGTACATCATTTTGCAGGGGGGAAGAGCTGAACGCGCTGGCGGAGCGGGCGTGGCAGAAAACGCTGTGGAGCACGGTGCTCTGGTCGCTGCTGCTGGTGGCCCTTTTCGGCGCGCTGGCGGGCGGCCTGGTCTGGTACTGGGTCACCCGGCCGGTGAAGCAGTTAACCGACGAGGTGAGCGGCCTGGATCGGGAAAGTATGCACGTCATCAAGCAGCTGGCCGCCCAGCCTTCGCAGGTCGCCCCGTCTGACGAGGTGGCCCTGCTGCGTAACACCTTTATTGAACTGGCGCAGCAGATCGCCAGCCAGTGGGATCAGCTGGCGGACAGCGACCGGCAGCGCCGGGAGTTTATCGCCAATATTTCCCACGATCTGCGCACCCCGCTGACCTCCCTGCTTGGGTATCTGGAGACTCTGTCGCTGAAATCCGGCACGCTCTCGCCGCAGGAGACGCAGCACTATCTCTCTATCGCCCTGCGCCAGGGGCATAAGGTTCGCCATCTGTCCCAGCAGCTGTTTGAGCTGGCGCGCCTTGAGCACGGCAGCATTAAGCCGCAGCGGGAGCGCTTTGCCATCGGGGAGCTGATCTCCGACGTGGCGCAAAAGTTTGATCTGGCGGTGGAGACCCGCCAGCTCCGGCTGCATATCGACGTGCCGCGCCAGCTGCCGATGATCAATGCCGATCTGTCAATGATCGAGCGGGTCGTCACGAATCTGCTGGATAACGCCATCCGTCATACCCCGCCGGGCGGCGAGATTGGCCTGAAAGTGTGGCTGCAGGGCGAGCAGCTGCAGGTGGAGGTGACTGACAGCGGGCCGGGCGTGGATGAGCATCTGCGCGATCAGCTGTTTATGCGGCCATCGGCGCTGAGCCAGCAGGCGTCACGGGATAATCGCGGCGGGCTGGGGCTGTTGATCGTCAAAAGAATGCTGGAGCTGCACGGAGGGGGGGATCAGGCTGATGGAAGCGGCGAACGGAGCCCGTTTTCGCTTCTTTGTGCCGCTGTGAGTAACGCCGGGTGGCGGCTTCGCCTTACCCGGCCTACGAATGATGCGGTTTTGTAGGCCGGGTAAGCGCAGCGCCACCCGGCACAACAATCTTACTGCGGGAACCACTGGTCGCTGATTTTCTGGTACGTGCCGTCCGCTTTAATCGCTTTCAGCGCGCCGTTCAGTTTCTCCACCAGCGCTTTGTTATCCGGACGCACCGCGATGCCCAGACCGGTACCGAAGTACTGCGGGTCGGTGACTTTATCCGTTGCGGTGCCCAGCTGCGGGTTGGTTTTCAGCCACTCGTTCACTACCGCCGTGTCGCCAAACACGCCATCGATACGGCCATTCTTCAGGTCGATAATCGCGTTCTGGTAGCTGTCATAGGCCACGGTTTTCACTTCCGGATGCTTATCCTGCAGGTATTTCTGGTGCGTGGTGCCGTTTTCCATCCCGATGCGCTTGCCTTTCAGCTCATCAAAGGATTTGTAAGCCCCTTTCTTCGCAATCACCACCGCAGAGTTGGCGTAGTACGGCTCGGTGAAGGTCACCTGCTTGCTACGCTCCGGGGTGATGTCCATACCTGAGATCACCGCGTCATATTTTTTGAATTTCAGGGACGGGATCAGGCTGTCAAAGGCGTGGTTAGTAAAGGTGCACTCGGCCTTCATCTGGGTACAGAGCGCTTTCGCGAGATCGATATCAAAACCGACGATCTGGTTGCTGGCATCCAGCGATTCGAACGGCGGATAGGTAGCGGAAACACCGAAGTTGATTTTATCGGCGGCAGAAGCGCCCGCGGCGAAGGTTGCCAGTAAAGCGGCCAGAACTAACTTTTTCATTGTGAAGCTCCCGTCTGTCAATCTTGTCATTATGTGCCGTGTCTGCGGCTGGGAGTTACAATGCCACTGAATGAATTTGTATGCAATAAAAATGATTAACTATTATTTTAACCATAAAAAAAGGCGGACAGTTGTTAGACTTGCCCGCCTTTTTTAATCACTTTGTATGCAGTTTTAGTTGCGGCGCTCGAACGCCAGCGCTCTACGCTCAACCAGACGCATCAGCAGGGTGAGCAGGCCGTTGACCACCAGGTAGATCACCCCGGCGGCACCAAACACCATCACATCGTAGGTGCGTCCGTACAGCAGCTGTCCGTGGCCCATCACCTCCATCAGGGTGATGGTGTAGGCCAGGGATGTACTCTTGAACACCAGCACTACTTCGTTGGAGTACGAGGAGAGGGCGCGCTTGAAAGCGTACGGCAGCAGGATCGCCAGCGTGTCTTTCTTGCTCATCCCCAGCGCACCGCACGACTGCCACTGCCCGTCCGGAATGGCGCGGATCGCACCATAGAACAGCTGCGTGGTGTAGGCGGCGCTGTTCAGCGACAGGGCCAGCAGGGCGCACAGCCACGGCTCGGAGAGCAGATGCCACAGCACCGGATACTCCTGCAGCGTCGGGAACTGGCCCGGGCCGTAGTAAATCAGGAAGATCTGCACCAGCAGCGGGGTGCCGGTAAACAGGGTGATGTAGCCGCGCACGATCCACACCAGCACCGGCGTTTTCAGCGTCAGGATGATGGTGAAAATCAACGCCAGCACCAGCGCCACGATAATGGAGGCGACGGTCAGCGTCAGGCTGGTGTGCAGCCCTTTCATCAGTTCGGGTAAGTAATCCAGCATCAGCCTGGTCTCCGTTCAAAACGCGTCGCACGCAGGTCAATACGCTTGAGGATGTACTGACTGAGCAACGTGATCACCAGGTAGATAGCCGCCGCCACGATGTACCAGGTAAAAGGCTCCTGGGTACGGGTGGCGATGCTTTTGGTCTGCAGCATCAGGTCGTTGACGCTGATTAAGCTCACCAGAGCGGTATCTTTCAGCAGCACCAGCCACTGGTTACCGAGGCCCGGCAGGGCATGACGCCACATCTGCGGCATCACCAGACGGAAGAAGATCGCCGTTTTCGACAGCCCCAGCGCCTGACCGGACTCCCACTGACCCACCGGCACCGCTTTCAGCGCGCCGCGCAGGGTCTGCGAGGCATAGGCGGAATAGAGCAGGGAGAGAGCAATCACGCCGCACAGGAACGGGCTGACGTCGAAGTTTTCGATCTGCATCTGAATCGGGATCTGCACCACGCCCAGATTGAGCGTAAAGCCGTCCGACAGCATCAACAGCAGCTGCGAGGAGCCGAAATAGATAAACAGGACCACCAGGATTTCCGGCAGGCCGCGCAGAAGGGTCACCAGTGCAGAGCCGGTCCAGGCGACAGGTCGCCACTTAGCCGACTCCCACACGGCAAAGATCATCGCCAGCACCAGGCCGATGATCAGCGCACAAACGGCAAGGCCGACGGTCATCCCGGCGGCGCTTGCTAATGGAAAAATTTCGTTCATCAGATCTTACTTCTGGAACCATTTTTTATAGATGGAATCGTAAGTGCCATCTTTCTTCACTTTTTCCAGCGCGGTGTTGAATTTCTGCTGCAGCGCGGTGTTACCCTGGCGCACGGCAATACCCAGACCGGTACCGAAGTAATCTTTATCCGTCACTTTATCGCCGACCGCAGCCAGCTTGTCGTTGGCCTTCAGCCATTCGGTGACCACCGCGTTGTCACCAAAGACGGCATCAATACGGCCGTTCTGCAGATCCAGACGGGCGTTCTGGTAGCTGTCGTAAGGGACGGTGGTGATTTCCGGGTGCTTATCCATGATGAATTTCTGGTGGGTGGTACCGTTCTGCACGCCCACTTTCTTGCCTTTCAGCGCATCAATAGACGCGTATTTGCCCTTCTGACCGATGAACAGGGCAGAGTTCTCGTAATACGGGGTGCTGAACAGAACCTGCTTCTCACGCTCAGGGGTGATATCCATACCGGCCATCACCGCGTCGATACGGCGAAACTTCAGGCTCGGGATCAGGCTGTCGAAAGACTGATTGGCGAAGGTACAGGTGGCGTCGATCTCTTTACACAGGGCGTTCGCCAGATCCACATCGAAGCCGACGATCTTGTTGTTGGCATCCATAGACTCAAACGGAGGGTAGGAGGCTTCGGTGGCGAAACGAATGGTCTCAGCGGCTGTTGCCGAGAGGCTAACGCTTGCAAGCAGGGCGGCAATCACTAGTTTTTTCATTGTCGTTTTCTCGATTCGATTAGTGAGACAGATAATTTCTGAACGCGTCGGTCTGCGGCTGGGCAAAGCAGCTCGCATCCCCTTGCTCGACGATATGACCGTTTTCCATATAGACCACACGACTGGCGGTTTTACGCGCCACTTCCACTTCGTGGGTTACGATCACCTGCGTAATGTTGGTTTCCGCCAGCTCGCGAATAATGCTGACGATCTGGGCGGTGATTTCCGGGTCCAGCGCGGCGGTCGGTTCGTCAAACAGCAGCACGGCAGGCTCCATCATCAGGGCGCGGGCAATGGCCACACGCTGCTGCTGACCGCCGGAGAGGTGCAGCGGATAACGATCGCTGTAGGGCTTCAGGCGCAGACGTTCCAGCAGCTTCTCGGCACGGGCCAGCGCCTGCTCTTTGGAGAGGCCCAGCACGCGGCACGGCGCTTCGATCAGGTTCTGCTGCACGGTGAGGTGCGGCCAGAGATTGTATTGCTGGAAGACCATACCGACGTTCTGACGCAGATCGCGGATCGCTTTCTCAGACGGCGCTTTGGCAAAATTAAAGTGATTACCGGCGATATCCAGAGTACCGGAGCGCGGCATTTCAAGCAGATTGAGGACGCGAAGCAGCGAGCTTTTACCCGCGCCGCTTGGGCCTAACAGCACCAGCGTTTCGCCCTCAGGACAATTCAGTGTGATGTCGAACAGCGCCTGGTGTGCGCCGTAGAAGCAGTTAATGCCGTTTAGTTGAATACTCATCGGGGCAGTCTTTACTCATCCAGGCAATCTATAGCAATTGAGGCCGCAAATAGTACCGTTGACAGAATAGTTATGCAATATTTATGCGTTAAAAGTTAAATATAAACCGAATCTATCCCTAAACATAGCACAAAGTAGCGAGCGGAGATGGCGACGAGAATAAATGTCGGCATTCCTCACGAAATGCCAGACATTTTGCGGGGTTTTATCTGCTTAACGGTTCTCAATAGACTGGCGTAGGGTGCCCGCCGGGGCATGGACGCTTCCGCCGAGGTAGCGCACGTCATCAATGGCCCAGCACTGGCCTTCGCGGATCATCAGCACTTCATCCTGCCAGCTTTCGCTGCCCTGGGTCAGTTTCACCCGCAGCGGAATATTGCGCGCATCGGTATTGGGGATGGTCGAGGCGCTGGCAACTTCGGCCGTTTGCGGCGCAATGGTGCGGCTGGAGAACGGATCGTCTTTCAGCAGGTTTTTATGCTGCGGATCGCGGCTGGCATCGCTCAGCAGCTGGGCCAGGTTATCGCTCAGGTATGGGCGCAGCGCGGTGTAGTCATTGCTGCTGTGCGAAATGCGATAGTCATAGAACTGTTGAGCCACGGCATCCGGACCGCCGGTGATGCAGCTGCCGCTGCGGGTTCCGATATCCTTAAAAGCCGGGGTGACCGGGGTCGTGCAGGCGCTGAGCAGCAGCGCGCACGGCACTAAAAGCGTCAAAGCAGAATAGCGCATGTTGATTTCCTTATTAGGCTGCAATAATTAACTAACCTTTAAATGATAGCGTAACGATCGGATAATGGTTTTGTTCTTAATCGGTTAGGCAGGTAACAAGGAGACAATGATGCAATTTTCAACCACTCCCACTCTGGAAGGACAGCCGATCAGCGAATACTGCGGCGTGGTGACCGGCGAAGCCATTCTTGGGGCCAATATCTTCCGCGACTTTTTTGCCGGTATCCGCGATATCGTTGGTGGCCGCTCCGGGGCCTATGAGAAAGAGTTGCGTAAAGCCCGTGAGATCGCCTTCAAAGAGCTGGGCGAGCAGGCGAAGGCGCTGGGCGCCGATGCCGTGGTGGGTATCGACATCGACTACGAAACCGTCGGTAAAGACGCCAGCATGCTGATGGTCAGCGTCAGCGGTACGGCGGTGAAAACCCGCCGATGAAGTGTGCCATTGTGCCCGTCCTGCTGGCGCTGCTGCTGGCAGGCTGTGCGACAGAAAAAGGGGTCGTGGATAAAGGCGCTTACGAGCTGGATACCCGGCGTCAGGCCCAGGCGGCTTACCCGCGCATCAAAGTGCTGGTGATCCACTACACCGCCGACGACTTCGACAGCTCGCTGGCCACCCTGACCGATAAAAACGTCAGCTCCCACTATTTGATCCCGGCGATCCCGCCGCAGCACAACGGCAAGCCGCGGATCTGGCAGCTGGTGCCGGAGCGCGATCTGGCCTGGCATGCCGGAGTCAGCTTCTGGCGCGGCGCGACCCGGATTAATGACACCTCGATCGGTATTGAGCTGGAAAACCGCGGCTGGCAAAAAAGCGGCGGACAGAAACGCTTCGTCCCGTTTGAACCGGCGCAGATTGCCGCCCTGATCCCGCTGGCAAAGGACATTATTCAGCGCTACGACATCAAGCCGCAGAACGTGGTGGCCCATGCTGATATCGCCCCGCAGCGCAAAGACGATCCGGGGCCGCTGTTTCCCTGGCAGGCGCTGGCGCAGCAGGGGATAGGGGCCTGGCCGGATCCGGCCCGGGTGGCGTTTTACCTCAACGGGCAGTCGCCGTATCAGCCGGTGGAGACGTCGGCCTTGCTCGATCTGTTAGCCCGTTACGGTTATGAGGTGCCGGAGAATATATCTTCAGCACAGCAAAAAAGAGTCATCATGGCGTTTCAGATGCATTTTCGCCCACAATTATGGAATGGTGTTTCTGATAAAGAAACAATGGCCATTGCCGAAGCCTTACTGGAAAAATACGGGCAGGGATAGCCCTAAAAAATAACCCTTTTTGAGTAATTTTACCTTATTTGATTGAGATTAATCTTAAGTACATCCGCAATTCATTTTTAGTTAATTGACTTAAAATTACCCACATTTAATATGTACGCATAGCTTGCTAAGCAATTTAGCAAATAAAAACAAAATATGAGAGTTACTCTCAATAGAACGTACATCTTCTTTTTTATCTGAACCTGATCCCTTTTTATCTGCTGTGACATTTCTGTCGCTGCACCTCTTTTATTTATAAAAAATTGAAAACAGGCATAATAATGTTAAGTATCTACGGTAACAATTGTCGTCCGCAACAGGCTATAGAAGCAATTATTGCAGCAACTGCTGATTGTCCGGAAAAAACGTTAAAGAAATGGCAGAAAATCGTCACTTCTGATACCAATTATATTCAGGTTGTCGTGAGCGGAGAGGTAGAAATCCGCCGCATGTCCGATGAATTGAGCATGTTTACCATGCGTAATCAGAGCATTTTAGGTGTCGCAGCCGTTTACAACAATGCGGCACACATGTACGGCCTGGCCCGCACCACCACGGTGATCCGCACCATCAAAAAATCCGATTTCGAACGTATCATCCGCGAAAATAATCTCTGGGCTGAACTGACTCAGGTTCTGGTCTGGTATATTGGCATCCTTACTAAACGTGACGATGTCCTGGTTGCCCGCAGTGCCTATTCTGTGGTGCGTGAATTCCTGCTCGAAATTAATGATTTGATCGTTTTACATAAACGCGATGTTAATGTTTATGACTATATTCAGGAATACACTAACCTGGCACGCAGCACCATTATTAAAATTCTCTCCGACCTTAAGAAAGGTCACTATATCGTGGTCGAAAAAGGCAAGTTGATTACCATTAATAATCTGCCGGAGCGCTACTGAAATTCACCCGCCCGATCTCCTTCGTGTCCAGCGGAGGAGATTTTTTTACCTCTTGTCCTGTATCCAGGTTCTCATCTTCCGGCTGTGGCGGAATTTTCCCTTGAGAATAATCTAATTGCTGCTCTTTCACGGCCTGCATAAACCGTTCCTGCAGTGAGGGGGTATGTACCTCCTCGTGCGTATCGGGCAGGGCCTGATCCAAAGGTACACCGTCCGGGGCCTGTTGCCAGTCGGCGTCACTGTCTACGATCGGGCTCTCTTCCGGTGCAGGCAGCGGGGCCACAGGCACCGGTTTTGGCTTCGGCTGCGGGAAGGGTTTCGACACATATACATAGTGCATATCCGACACCTGGGTTTCAGGCGTGGCGACGGCCACCGGTTTCGGCGCGGGCGCCGGATGGCGCAGGTCATGGTAAAGGTGGGCGTAGAGTCCGGCGATAACCATCGCGCACAGGCAGAAAATACTGGCCAGCACTCCGCCCAGCACGCGTTTCATCGACGGCAGGCGGTATGAGAACCAAACCGCCTCGCCGGTGGTATAGCTGCGCTGGGCAGCAAGACATATTGTAGACATTATGACGTTTTCCCCTGGACCGGCGTGGCGGAAGCGCTGTCGCTCACCGACGTCAGAATGGCGGGTGTGGTGTGATTGACGCGCATCAGCTGCATCAGGGTCTCTTCTCCCGGCAGGCCATCAACGTTTAAGTGCATGTTTTTCTGGAAGGCTTTAGTGCGCGCCTCCAGCGTTTGTGTCCAGACGTGGGTATGCGTTTCAGGCTCATTCAGGGCCTGGCTCAGCTGGGCATCGATCCAGCCCACATCCTGGCTGTCGCTGGCGGCGGTGATCGCCTCTTTGCCCGACGGCGTCAGACGGTGCAGCAGGGTATAGCTGCCGGTAGCGTGTTGAGTGAACCAGGTCCGACTCACCTGCTAGGTGCGGTTGTTCATCAGCAGATCGAGAGAGTCTTTCCCGACCCGCGCGACCACCGCATAGTTCAGATGATCCCCGGTTTTTAGCTCGCCGATCCACGGATACCCCTCCTGCTCCAGCGTCGCCAGCGGCGCGCTGCCCTGTTTACACTGCAAATTCACCCGCCCGGCATTCTGGCACAGCGCCTCCTCGGCGGAGGCATCGTATCCCCACATGGTGTAGAGCTGATGCATGGCATCCGGCTGGTTCACCACCTCGCGATCGATCGCCGGCTGTACCGGAGCCTGAGTCTTAGTCACCTGCGGGATCCAGCGCGCCGGCACCGGCGGTTTGAACGGCAGCGCCGCGGTGATGGCGTCAGAGAAGTGCCAGCCGCAGGCAGCAAACAGCACGCAGGCAAACAGCCCCACTGTCGCCAGACGTCTATTGCTGCGTTTGACCGGTAACACTTCCCCCGCCGCGAGGCGCAGATGGCGTGTCCCCACCAGCCCGGCACGTTCAGTCCATGCGGCCAGCAACGCCAGGTGCGCCAGCGCGTTCAGCTGGCTGACGGAACCTTTGGTCAGGGCCTGCATCCGACGAATGCGGGCCGGGGTAAACGGCGAAGTATCTGCGCCGTGGTGGGCGATCTGCGCCTGAATATAGTGCAGACACTCGCGGCCGGTGAGGGCGCGCAGCGTATGACGGGTATGCATCCGGGCGCCGAGGCCGGTATCGGCCAGCAGACGCGCCTCCTGATCCGCCGTGCCGGTCAGCAGGATGGTCAGCGGCAACGCGCTCTCCTGCGCCCGCGTCAGCAGCATGCCCAGAACCTCCCAACTGTTGTCGCGCATCGCCTGGACTGCCGAGATACTCAGCACCAGGCCCTGGGTGCGACAGCGCGGGAATGCCTCATGCCATTGGCGCAGCACTGCATCAATGGCATGAAGTCTGTTTTTGGCATCGGTGTTCTTTGGATTGAGCTTATAGAGCAGGGCGCTGGCGCTCAGTTTCGGAAACGCATTGATCGCCACCCCGGCAGAGGTCTGCGCCAGCAGCTCGCTGCTGAACTGGCCGAGCAGGGATTCGTCGTCGGAAAACAGCCCCACGATCCCAGGTGTGCGCGATTTGTCCTTCAGCATGCCGAACACATCCTGGTGGTAGGGCACGAAGAACTCCCCCGCAGAACGGGTCACCTTGCTGAAAGGCTGACCGGTGAATTTAAAATGGCTCAGATACATAACGACACACCCTGGGATGACAGAAACAGATATTCGCTGCCGAAAGTACGGGACGGTGCATTGATGGTCAATTTGCAGGCTGGAGAAAAATATCCTGAATATCGGGCCTAACATCCCCCCCTGTAGAGGGTCAATATTTTTCTGCATTAAAGTTAATGGCAAAGCCGATGGAGCGGCAGGTAAGGCCTTATTAATATGAGCGGAAATTTGGTGCAGCGTCAGGCTGCGTATTTCTGCATTTTAAAAGGCCCGTTAAATAATGAAGATGCAGCGCTTATATGGACTCATCACGCCCTGCGTAATGTTTATTACGCTGATATTTAGCGGACAACAGGGATATGTGGTCTTCAAAGAGTATAAAAAAAGTCAGCGAAAAGGTATCGGATCCTGACAAGGCGATAAGCGAGCCGGTTAAGGCACAGGATTTTGCCCTGTTCCAGCCTGCCGTTTATCAGGATGTCCCCCAGCGTGCGGTAAAAGCACCCATCAGCGCCGAGGTGGAAGGGATTATCAACAGTGACGAAGCATGGATGTCGTTTGCGGTCATAAAAACCCCCCTCCGGGCAGCAGAGCTACCGGGAAGGCGAGAGCCTGACGGGCTACAACGATGCCTGGATAGAGGAGATCAACCGCGACAACGTGGTGATCAACTACCAGGGCACTCCCCAGACGCTGGCCATAAAACGCCCCGACTACTTTAAAGGCGATACCAGTAATACGCCCACCCCGCGGCCCGTGGCCGATGCGGGGTTAGATAATTTACATCTCAACGACTATTTCGTGCTGAAGCCCTGGTTCGATAACGGGCAGCTCGAGGGCTATCAAATTAAGCCGAAGAATGCCTCCGCCTTTTTCAGTCATAGCGGACTGCAAAAAGGCGATGTGGTTGTGAAAGTGAATACCGTCGACATGACGAAAGAAGAACAGGCGAAAAATATTATCGCCAGCTGGTCGAAAATGAGAGAAGCGGAAGTTGTCGTCAGACGTCACGCTCACCTTGAAAATATTCGGGTTAATGTTTTAAACAATTAACAAGTGTAAAGCCATGAAGAAAATTCCCTGGGCGTGTCTGGTATTGACCGCCGCCTCGCTCTATTCCAGTTCATTGCTGGCGGCCAATTTTAGCGCCAGCTTTAAAAATACCGATATTCGCGAATTTATCGATACGGTAAGCCGCAACCTGAATAAGACGATTCTGGTCGATCCGTCCGTACAGGGCACCGTTTCTGTCAGAACCTATAACGTGCTGACCGAGGATGAATATTATCAGTTCTTCCTCAGCGTGCTGGATGTCTACGGCCTGTCGGTGATCCCGATGGATAACGGCATGGTCAAAGTGGTGCGCTCCAGCGTGGCGCGCACCGCCGGGGTGCCGGTAGCGGACAGCAAAAATCCGGGCAAGGGCGATGAGATCATCACCCGCGTGGTGCGCATGGAGAACGTGCCGGTGCGCGAACTGGCCCCGCTGCTACGTCAGCTGAACGATGCCTCGGGCATCGGTAACGTGGTGCACTTTGAGCCTTCCAACGTGCTGTTGCTGACCGGGCGCGCCTCGGTGGTTAACCGGCTGGTGGATCTGGTGGAGCGCGTCGATCGCTCCGGGGTGCAGCGCCGGGAGATCGTCCCGCTGCGCTACGCCTCTGCCAAAGAGCTCTCCGAGATGTTGAACAACCTCAATAACGAGGAGCAGAAAGGGCAGAACGCGCCGCAGCTGGCGACTAAAGTCGTGGCCGACGACGAAACCAACAGCCTGATCATCAGCGGCCCGGAAGAAGCCCGGGCGCGCACCCGGTCGCTGGTGGGCCAGCTGGATCGCGAGCAGAACAACGAAGGCAACACCCGCGTCTTCTACCTGAAATACGCCAACGCCAGCAAAGTGGTGCCGGTGCTGACCGGCATTGGCGAGCAGCTGAAAGACAAAGCCGGGGCGGCGAAAGGCAAAACCACTTCAGCCAGCAGCGATTTGAACATCACCGCGGACGAAGCCACCAACTCGCTGGTGATCACCGCCCAGCCGAACGTGATGAACTCGCTGGAAAAGGTGATCGACAAGCTGGATATCCGCCGTCCGCAGGTGCTGGTGGAGGCGATCATTGCTGAAGTGCAGGACGGGAGCGGTCTTGACCTCGGCGTGCAGTGGACCGGCAAACACGGCGGGGTGCAGTTTGGCTCGACCGGGCTGCCGATTAGCCAGATTAAGAGCGGGGCCATCAAAGGGGCCAGCTTCACTGGCCTGGCGACCGGCTTCTTTAACGGCGACTTTGGCGCCCTGATGACCGCGCTCTCGACCGACGGTAAAAACGACATTCTCTCGACCCCGAGCGTCGTTACCCTCGATAACAAAGAGGCGTCGTTCAACGTCGGTCAGGATGTGCCGGTGCTGGCCGGATCCCAGACCACCAGCGGCGACAACGTCTTTAACTCGGTGGAGCGTAAAACCGTCGGTACCAAGCTGAAAATTGTGCCGCAGATTAACGACGGCGACATTATCCACCTCAAGATTGAGCAGGAAGTCTCCAGCGTTGACGCCAGCGCCACCGAAGATGCGAGCCTCGGCCCGACCTTCAACACCCGCACCATCAATAACGAAGTGATGGTGCACAGCGGGCAGACCGTGGTGCTCGGCGGGCTGATGGAGAACGTCACTAAGCAGAACGTCTCGAAGGTGCCGCTGCTGGGCGACATTCCGCTGGTGGGGCAGCTGTTCCGCTACACCTCCCAGGACACCTCGAAACGTAACCTGATGGTCTTTATCCATACCACCGTTCTGCGTGACGACGACACCTACAGCGCCTCGTCGAAAGAGAAATACGACCAGATCCGCGCCCGTCAGCAGCAGCGCCTGGAGGAGAAAAAGCTCGGTATCGTCGCCCCTGAGAGCAACGCCGTGCTGCCCGCTTACCCGACCGCGGCCAGCGCCACGCCGGCCAGTCGCAACCCGTTTAAAGAGTAAGGGCGAGGCGCAACATGGACGGACTGAGTCAAGAGTTATGCACCAGCAACTACGCCAAAACCCACGGGATCCTCTTCTGGCAGGATCAGGTCTGGGTGCGTGATGACGCCCCGGCGTTTGCCCTGCTGGAGATGCGCCGGGTGCTGGGGCGATCCTTCATCCCGACGATCCTGACGGCCGAGGCCTTTGACGAGATGCTGGCGAAGATCTGGCAGCAGAACAGCGGCGTCTCCCAGCAGCTGGTGGACGATATGGACGCCGACATCGACCTGATGGCGTTAACCGAGGAGATCCCCGATAACGAGGATCTGCTGGATAACGACGAAAACTCGCCGGTGATCCGCCTGATCAATGCCATTCTGGGCGAAGCGGTAAAGGACGGTGCCTCGGATATTCATATTGAAACCTTTGAGCGCACCCTGAGCATCCGTTTTCGCGTCGATGGCGTACTGCGCCCGGTATTGCAACCGGCGCGCAAGCTCGCGCCGCTGCTGGTGTCGCGCATTAAGGTGATGTCAAAGCTGGATATCGCCGAGAAACGTCTCCCGCAGGATGGGCGTATCTCCCTGCGCATTGGCCGCAAGGCCATCGACGTGCGTGTCTCCACCATTCCGTCGCAGTATGGCGAGCGGGTGGTGATGCGTCTGCTGGATAAAAGCAATCTCAAGCCGGATATCAACAAGCTCGGCCTGATTGATGAAGAGCTGGAGAAATTAAAAGGGCTGATCGACCGCCCGCACGGCATCATCCTGGTTACCGGGCCGACCGGCTCCGGGAAAAGTACCACCCTGTACGCCATCCTGTCGGCGCTGAACGGCCACGAGCGCAATATTCTGACCGTCGAAGATCCGATTGAATATGAGCTGGAAGGGGTCGGGCAGACCCAGGTGAATCCGCGCGTGGACATGACCTTTGCCCGCGGGCTGCGCGCCATTCTGCGCCAGGATCCGGACGTGGTGATGATCGGTGAGATCCGTGACGGCGAAACCGCGCAAATCGCGGTCCAGGCGTCGCTGACCGGTCACCTGGTGATGTCCACCCTGCACACCAACAGCGCCGCCGGGGCCATTACCCGTCTGCGCGATATGGGGCTGGAGTCCTTTTTAATCGGATCATCGTTGCTCGGTGTCATTGCCCAGCGTCTGGTGCGTCGGCTGTGTAGCCACTGCCGGACCACCAGTCCGCTGGACGACAATGAAAAGGCGCTGTTCAGCTTTATGGAGACTCCGCCGAAGGCGATCTATCGCGCGGTGGGCTGCGAGCACTGTCGTCAGAGCGGCTATCAGGGGCGGGCGGGCATTCATGAATTTCTGGTAGTGGACAGCACCATGCGTCGCGCCATTCATGAAGACAAAGATGAGATGTCCATCGAAACCCAGCTCTTCAAACAGGCCTACAGCCTGCGGGAGAACGGCCTGCTGAAAGTCATCAGCGGTGTCACCTCGCTGGAAGAGGTGATGCGCGTGACCGCCGAGCGTGGAGGAGACGAGTAATGGCCTTCTACGCATGGACAGCGACCGACGCGGCGGGCAAAACCCGGCGCGGGACGCTGCAGGCCGAAGGGCAAAAGCAGGTTCGCCAGATGCTGCGCGATCAAAAGCTGATCCCGGTCAGCATCACCGAAACCCGCGAGAAGGCGGCTGCCGGTAAAGCGGCAGCCGGGGCGAAGCTCTCGACGCCGGTGCTGTCGATGTTTACCCGGCAGCTCTCGACCCTTGTCAACGCCGCGCTGCCGCTGGAGAGCGCCCTGAAGGCGATCTCGAAACAGACGGAAGACAAAAAGCTGGCGGCGATGGTGGTGGAGATCCGCGAAAAAGTGGTGGAAGGGCATACGCTGTTTGACGCCTTCAGCCAGTTTCCCCGCACCTTCGACAAGCTCTACTGCACCCTGGTGATGGCCGGGGAGAAAACCGGCCACCTCGGCGACGTGCTGGAGAAGTTGGCGGAATACAACGAGCAGCGTCAGAAGATGAAAAGCAAGCTCACCCAGGCGATGGTCTACCCGATCACCCTGACGGTGGTGGCCATCGCGGTGATCAGTATTTTGCTGGTGGCGGTGGTGCCGCAGGTGATCGAGCAGTTCACCCATATGAAGCAGCAGCTGCCGATCACCACCCGCACCCTGATTGCGGTGAGCGATTTCCTGCAGGCATACGGCATTTATATCGCTGGCAGCCTCGCCGGGGCCTTTATCGGCTTCAAAACCTGGCTGCGAAACAGCAAAAACCGTTTTCTGTGGCACAGCTGGCTGGTGAACAACGCCCCGATTAAAAAGCTGGTCTGCGCCATCAACAGCGCCCGCTATATCCGCACCCTGAGTATTTTACAGGCCAGCAGCGTGCCGCTGCTGGAGGGGATGTATATCGCGATGGACGGTATCGAAAACCTTTATGCCCGGCAGGTGCTGGAGCAGGCGGCCGATACCGTGCGTCAGGGGGCGTCTTTGTATAACGCGCTGGATCAGGCGAAATTATTCCCGCCCACCATGCTGTATATGATCGCCTCCGGCGAAGAGAGCGGGGAATTAGGCAATTTAATGGACCGCGCGGCGGAAAACCAGGAATCAGCATTACAGCATCGCATTACCTTAACGCTGTCGGTATTTGAACCGGCGCTGGTGGTGTCGATGGCAACCATTGTTCTGTTTATTGTGCTGTCAATATTACAGCCGCTTCTGCAACTTAATAACATGGTAGGTTAATCATGGCGATGAAACGTAAAAACCTGACCCGTCAGGCGGGCTTCACTTTGCTCGAATTAATGGTGGTGATTGTTATTCTCGGGGTGCTGGCCAGCATGGTGGTGCCGAATTTAATGGGCAATAAAAAGAAAGCCGATAGCCAGAAAGCCACCAGCGATATTGTTGCGCTCGAAGGCTCGCTGGATATGTATAAGCTCGATAACCACCGCTACCCGACCACCGAGCAGGGCCTGCAGGCGCTGGTCAGCAAACCGGAAATCGCGCCCATCCCGAACGGCTACCGCGCCGACGGCTATATCCGCCGCCTGCCGCAGGATCCGTGGGGCAACGACTATCTGCTGGTCAGCCCTGGCGAACACGGCGCGATTGATGTCTTCTCTGCCGGTCCGGACGGCGAAGCCAATACCGCCGACGATATTACTAACTGGTCGCTCGCGAAAAAAATAATGAGTAAGCAACGCGGCTTTACCCTGCTGGAAATTATTCTCGCGCTGGTGATATTTGCCAGCTGCGCGATGATGGTGGTGTCGACCATTCCGTCGCGCAGCGGCGCGGATATATTTGGCCAGCAGTTAAAAGCCCTTGTGGAATATGGATCCGATCGCGCGGTGATGGACGGCAATATTATTGGCCTGACGATAACTCCCGATCGTTATCAGCTGGTGACCTTCGAAGAGAAAAACGGCAAACGCGGCTGGGTGCCTTTATCCGCCGGGCGAATTACTACCCGCGGTGATTTCCCGGAGGCGATGCACGTTTCGCTGTCACCCCAGCGGCTGGCAGCCACGCCGGATGCCGATCCGCAGATCCTCTTTTTGCCGGATGGCGAAATCAGCCGCTTCACCCTGTCGCTGCAAAGTGACGACAAACAGCATGTCTTCCGCGTGGTCTCCCGGGGCGCAGCCCCGGTAACGGTAGAGAACGATGGCTAAGGCAAAGCAACAGGGCATGACGCTGCTGGAGGTGATGGTCGCCCTGGTGATCTTCTCCACCGCCGCGCTGGCGCTGATGAACTCGGTGTCGCTGAACGTGCGCTTTACCTACGGGCTGGCGGATACGTTACAGGCCAGCTGGGTAGCGGAAAACCAGCTGGCGGAAGCGCAGCTGATGCAGAGCGACTTCCCCGATAGCGAAGAAGAGGGGAACGAAACCCAGGGCGGGCGCAGCTGGACCTGGCGCAAGCAGCGGGTGAAAACCACCGAACACGGCCTGGTGGATGAGATCCGCGTCTGGGCCGACGGCGACGACAGCCAGCCGGTGATTACCCTGGATATCATCCCGCCAGGAGAGAACAAGTGAAACAGACAAGGCGCCAGCAGGGGTTCACCCTGCTGGAGATCATGATTGCGCTGACCATCTTCGCGGTGATCAGCACTCTGGCCTGGCAAATTCTGGACGGCGCGATGCGCACCAGCTCCGCCACCGATGCCAGCGCGGCGAAGCTCAACCAGCTGCAGCGTGCCTGGAGCCTGCTGGAGCGCGATTTTTTCAGCTCCAGGGGCGCGCGCCGCGTAACGGTACGGGGGCATTTCGCCTGAAAAACAACGCTCTGGAGATGACCACTCTCAACGGCGTCAGCGGTCAGCTCCAGCTGGAGCGCGTGCGCTGGCGGCTGGAGGGCGGCCGCCTGTGGCGCGACGTCTGGCCGACCCTGGACGGCCCGGCCAACAGCAAACCGGACGAGGTGCCGATCGTTCACGAGGTGAAAGCCGTGCAGTGGCGATTCTGGCAGGGGGGCTGGCAAAACGCATGGAACGACAGCGACGCCCAGCCGGACGGCGTGGAGCTGACGCTCACCATGGAGAACGGAGATCGCTGGCGCTGGGTCTTTACGACGCCGGGCGAGCTGCCGCCGGAAGCGGCAAAACCGGCAGAGCCGACGGCGGATAAACCGACAGATGTCCCGGCAGAGACGCCGCCAGATGCGTCGGCCTCTCCAGAGATCCCGCCCGCCGCGGAGGCACAGCCATGAGCCGGGTGCGTAAACAGCAGGGGGTGGCCCTGCTGGTGGTGCTGATCCTGCTGGTGATGATGTCGGCCCTGGCGGCCAAAATCAGCCAGCAGTTCTGCCGCAATTTGCAGAAAACCCACTACCAGGTGAGCCAGCAGCAGCTGCGCTGGGCGATGCAGCGTCAGGAAGAGGCGGTCAAACAGCGACTGCTGGCCGCCATCAGCGGCGAGGAGAGCGTCCTGACCCTGAAAGGCGAGTGGCATGAGCCGCTGGAGACCCAGGGCGAGTTCTATACGGTGGTCAGCCAGGTGGAGGACGCTCAGGACTGCTTTAACGTCAATAACCTGCTGGCGGTGCCGGCCTCCGCCGGGAAGGAACAGACGCCCGCGCCTGCGGTGACGGAAAAGCCGCGCCAGCAGCAGATCGTTGAGCAGCTGCTGACCGACAGCGGCGTCAGCACCCTCACGGCAGAAGAGATTTACCTCCAGCTGGTGGATTACCTCGATGAGGACACCACCACCGCCAGAGCGGGTCAGGAGGATGACGCCTGGGCCGGGCTCCAGCACGCGCGCCTGCCGGCGAACCGGATGATGCTCAGTCTGAACGAACTAAAGCTGCTGCCCGCGTTTCCGGCGGCGGCCTGGCCGAAGGTGAGCACGCTGTTCTGCGCCCTGCCGACCACCGCCAGCCGGGTGGATGTCAACACCCTGACGCCGCAGCAGGCGGGCCTGCTGGCGGCGCTGTTCCCCGGCAAGCTGACTGAAGAAGAGGCGAAGCGGGTGATTGAATCCCGCCCGGACGACGGCTGGGAGAGCGTTAAGGCGTTCAGCGAGCAGCTGGAGCGTAACGCCCCGCAGCTGAAAGACGATCTGAAGCAGGCCGCCGATCTGCTCGACGTCAACAGCCGCTTTTTCCGCGTGGACTATACCGGCAATACCGACGAGTTGACCCTGCGCGTGGTCAGCCAGCTGCGGGCAGAGCGCGAAGCGGGCGAGGTCAGAACCTGGCAGCGCCGTTACCGAATGATTGAATAACAAAAGTCTGAGTCTATGAAACAGGTAATTTTTGTGCGTCCCGATAGTCGCGAGGACGCAAAAGTATGGTGGTGCGAATCGGGCAGTCAGCAGGTGATGGCGTTAAACGGATATCAGGCGCTCAGCGAGCTGGCAACTCATCCGCTGGCGTCCCGCGTCTGTCTGCTGTTACCGGCAAGCGAGATGATCTTCCGCCACTTCACGCTGGCGAAAAAGACGCTCTCGACGCAGAGCATCCCCTTCTCGTGGATGGCGGAAGAGACGCTGATCGGCGATGTCGATACCCTCCACTGGACGGTGCTGGGCAAAGCCGGACGCGAGGTGGATGCGGTGGCCATCGACGCCCCGCGCCTGCATCAGTGGCTGGCGCGCTTCCATGACGCCGGGCTGAAGGTGGTTCAGGTGCTGCCGGATGCCTGGCTGCTGCCGGGCGAGGCAAACAGCAGCACGCTGGTGCCGCTGGAGGAGCAGGTCTGGCTGCGCTTCGCCGAGGGCGGTGCCTGCCAGGTAGAAGCCGCCATGCTGCCGCTGCTGCTGGCGAAAACCGCCGGGGAGATCGTCTGCTACGGTGAGGCCCCGGCCGGGGTGGCATGCAGTGAAACCCTGCCGTGGCAGCATCCGCTGGCATTGATCCAGCCGCGCTGGGAAAAATGCCGGGTGAACCTGCTGCACGGTGAGTTTGACCTGCGGGTGGCAGACAGCGGCGCGGCGAAAAAGATCCGCCTCGCCACCGCGCTGATGGCGCTGCTGTGCGTCGGGTTGCTGACCGGACCGCGTGCCGCCACGGCGTGGATGCTGGTGCAGGAGGAGAACCAGCTCCAGCAGGAGATCGTGCAGCTCTATCAGCACCATTTCCCCAGCCTGCGCCAGCAGAGCAACATCAAATACCATTTTGGTCAGAATATTAAAAAGCAGAAGAAAGGTTTCTTCCAGCAGCTGGATGCGCTGGAGCAAATTAAACGCCGCGTGCCGGGGATGGAAATAGAGGGTATCGAATACGACAACGCGCAAAATAATATGACGCTCAGCGTAAAAGCACAAAACCCGCAGCAGCTGCAGGAATTTGTGCAGCAGGCGAGCGCTAATTTTGCCTTTGCCTTACAGCCTATTTCCACGGTGGCACCTTATACCGCGATGGTGACAGGGAAATATAAATGAAAACAAAAATAGCGCAGTTAAAAAATCGCTATCAGCAGTACAGCGCTCGCGAGCGCAACCTGATAAAGGTTGGCGCGGCGGCCCTCTGCTGTGCGGCGGTGTATTATGGCGGCATGGTGCCGCTGGACACGATGATCGGTCGCAGCCAGTCGACGCTGAACCGACAACAGGAGACGTTGCGCTGGATGCGCGACGAAATTGCCAAAAATCATCTACAGGTTCAGCAGTTGAAAACCAATAATCCACGCAGCGCGGTGGAAAACAGCGCCCATGAGATCAACCTGACGCTCAGCGACGTGCATCAGGACGGACAATCCCTGACCTTTGCCATTAACCGGGTGAACGTCTATGTGCTGAAAAACTGGCTGCGGGAGATGAATCTCGCCACCGGCGTGCAGCTGGAGAGGATGAACCTGACGCCGGTGGATCACCTCAGCGACGTGAAAGCGGATATCCAGCTGAGCTGGAAAAAACGCGCATGATGAGCCCCGGGTTGTTTGCTGCCAGCGGCATGCTGGGGGCGATCCTCGGCAGTTTTCTTGGCGTGGCGGTGGAACGCCTGCCGGGATGGATGCGTGAAGAGGAGGGGGCCGGGAACCTGCTGTACCCGCCGTCGCACTGCCCGGCGTGCCAGCACCGGCTGCGCTGGTGGGAGAACATCCCGCTGGTGAGCTGGCTGATGCTGCGCGGACGCTGTCGCTGCTGCCGCGCGCCGATCCCCCTGCGGGTGCTGATGGTGGAGCTGCTGAGCGCGCTCTTTTTCGCCTTCAGCGCCTGGCTGATACCCGCCTTACCGGTCCTGCTGGCCCTGTGGCTGCTGTGGTGCGCCCTGCTGCCGCTGGCGATAATCGACCTGCGAGAGCGGCTGCTGCCGGACTGCCTGACCCAGCCGCTGCTGTGGGCGGGGCTGCTGTTGAACCTGCATACCCACCTGCTGCCGCTTACCGATGCGTTGTATGGCGCGGTGGCGGGCTATCTGGCGCTGTGGCTGGTCTATCAGGGGCACCGGTTGGTCACCGGCCGGAAAGGGCTGGGCTACGGTGACTTTAAGCTGCTGGCGGCGCTCGGGGCCTGGTGCGGCTGGCAGGCATTACCCTCGATCCTGCTGCTGGCGGCGCTGGGCGGTATTCTCGGCTGGGCGGTCTGCTTCCGGCATCAGGAGAATGACAACGTTATTCCGTTCGGCCCTTTTCTGGCGTTTTCCGGGCTGGTGATATTTATTCTGCAGCACGCGTTTTTCACTTTTTAATTTGCCGGTCAAGTTTTTCCTGAGTTTTTTTCATAAAAGTGAAGAGGCGAAAAATAGCGCGGCGAACGATATCGTAACTGCGGGTTAATTAACCCTTTTACCATGACGAATGGATCGCATGGTCTATTTAAGTTCACGTATATCGACAGGAATGAATAATGAAAATCATGCAGCCTAAATATCTGGCTTTATTTGTCGCTGCGGCGGTCAGCCCGGTATTTGCAGCGGTGCCGGGTAAACCGTCGCTGAGTAGCGGAAATGACAAATTTGCCATTGTTGAGGTGGATCAGTCAGCGCAGGCGTATAACTCGCTGATCAAGGTCAAGGACGGTGCTGACGTGACCGTAGAGTGGAACGTGTACAGCGGTGATGTCCCGACATCAGCCAAAGTTCTGCTGGACGGTCAGGAAGTCTGGAGCGGCGCGGGCAGCGCCTCCGGCAAAGCCACCTTCAAGGTGAAAAAAGGCGGTCGCTATCAGGAGCAGGTCCAGCTGTGTAACGCCAGCGGCTGCAGCACCAGCGACAGCAAGCTGATCATCGTGGCCGATACCGACGGAAGCCACCTGCTGCCGCTGAACACGACCATGAAGGAAAACAACAAATCCTTCGCCCAGCATTCGGATAAAGTGGTGGCAGCGTATTATCCGGAATGGGGTGTCTACGACCGTAAGTTCAACATCGATCAAATTCCTGCGGATAACGTGAACCACATTATTTATGGCTTCATTCCGATGTGCGGCGACAACATCAACGCCAGCGCCGGTAATGCGCTGGAAGCGCTGAAGAAAGCCTGCCAGGGCCGTCCGGATTACACCCTGGCGATCCACGACCCGTGGGCGGCGCTGCAGATGCCACAGGCCGGCGTCTCGAACTACGACGACGCCTACAAAGGCACCTACGGCCAGATGATGGCGCTGAAAAAAGCGCATCCGGGCCTGAAAATTCTGCCATCCATTGGCGGCTGGACCCTCTCCGATCCGTTCTTCCAGATGCACGACAGCGCCATCCGCGCCCGCTTTGTCTCCTCGGTGAAAGAGTTCCTGCAAACCTGGAAATTCTATGACGGCGTGGACATCGACTGGGAGTTCCCGGGCGGCGGCGGTGAGAACCCGGCGCTGGGCAACCCGCAGGTGGACAAAGAGACCTACACCCTGCTGATGCGCGATCTGCGCGCGATGCTCAACGAGCTCTCCGCCCAGACCGGCCGCACCTATGAGCTGACCTCCGCTATTGGCGCAGGCACCTCGAAAATCGCCAACGTGGACTACAACGCGGCGCAGAAGTACATGGACTACATCTTCCTGATGAGCTACGACTTCTACGGCTCCTGGAGCATGACCGACCTCGGCCACCAGACCGCGCTGCACGCCCCGACCTGGAAACCGGACAGCGTGACCACTGAAGGCAGCGTTAACGCGATGCTGGCCCAGGGCGTCCAGCCGGGCAAAATCGTGGTCGGCGCGGCGATGTACGGTCGCGGCTGGACCGGCGTTCACGGCTACACCGGCGACAATCCGTTCACCGGCACCGCCACCGGTGCGATCCCGGGCTCCTGGGAGGCTGGCATCGTCGATTACCGCGATATCGTCAACAAATACAAAGGCAAAGCGGGCTGGGAGTACAAATATGACGCCACCGCGGAAGCGCCATACCTGTTCAACAAGGCCAGCGGCACCCTGATCACCTATGACGACGCCCGTTCCGTCGAGGCGAAAGGCAAATTCGTGCTGAACAAAAACCTCGGCGGCCTGTTTGCCTGGTCACTGGAATCCGATAACGGCGACATCCTGAATGCGATGAACGAAAGCCTGCTGAGCGGCTCCTCGTCTGACGTACCGGCGGTGACCAACCATGCGCCGGCGGCCTCCGCCAGCGACCTGACGGTCACCGGCCCGGCGAGCGTCACGCTTGATGGCTCCGCGTCCAGCGACCAGGACGGCGATACCCTGACCTACAAATGGACCCAGATCGCCGGCCCATCGGTCACCCTGACCAACAGCAACAGCGCGAAAGCCAGCTTCAGCGTGGCGGCGTTGGCGAATGACCAGACTCTGGCCTTCCGTCTGACCGTGACCGACAGCAAAGGGCTGAGCAGCACCGCCGACGTGCAGGTGGTGAACAAAGCGCCGAAAGCCAACCAGGCCCCGGTAATCAACACTATGGCGCCGGTCTCGGTTGAAGCGGGTCAGCCTCTGACGCTGCATGCCCAGGCTGCGGATCCGGATGGGGATGCCCTGACCTACGCCTGGAGCGTACCGGGTGACATGAACGCCACCGGCACCGACACCGCCAACCTGAGCATTACCGCCCCGGACGTAAGTAGCGATACCGCTTATACCCTGAGCGTGGTGGTGAGCGACGGTAAAACCGCCGTGCAGGCTAACGTCCAGGTGACCGTGACGCCAAAAGCGCAGGAGCCCGCCGATGAGGTGACGCCACCGGCCGACGAGGTGACCCCACCTGCGGATGAGGCGACCGATAACGGCAGCTGTGACAGCACCCCGGTTGATGCTAACGCCAGCAACTACCCGGCGTGGAGCAGCAGCAAGGTTTACACCAGCGGCAACACCGTCAGCTTCGATAACCTGGTCTGGAAAGCGAAGTACTGGACTCAGGGCAATCAGCCGGGCTTCGGCGTGGATGCCTGGGAGCTGGTAAGCAACGTGAAAATGGGCTGGATGCCGACCATGGTCTACAACGGCGGCGACACCACCACCTTCGAAGGCAACGAGTACCGTGCCAAATGGTGGACCAAAGGTGACAAACCAGGCCAGAACGACGTCTGGGTGAAAGTGGGCGCGGCACCAGATTGTAAATAATCTTCCGCACCGGATATGACGGGGGCTCAGCCCCCGTCTTTTTTGCGTCTGGCGGGTATGAAAATGAAACGCGTACTTCTTCTGCTGTTGCTGCTCAGTCAGAGCGCGCTGGCAAACTGCTGGGACAGCGCCGGGCAGCGCTATCACGTCGATCCTTATCTGCTGTATGCCATTGCTAACGTCGAGTCGGGAATGAATCCCTATGCGGTAGGCTGGAACCACGACGGCACCCGGGATGTCGGGCTGATGCAAATCAACAGCATCCATTTTGCCGAACTGCAGCGCGCGGGGATCGACGAGTATCGCCTGATCGCCGAGCCCTGCACCTCGATTATGGTCGGGGCCTCGATCCTGTCGGGGATGATCCGGGTCTACGGTTACAACTGGGAGGCGGTGGGGGCCTATAACGCCGGATTAAAAAAAGAGAACTACCCGCAGCGGATGCTCTACGCCCGCAAGGTGTGGCACAAATATCAGCAGCTCAAATCCCGCAGCAGGCGTTAATCAGCGGGGCAGCTTACCGTGATCCCGCAGCCAGGCGGCGGTGCGCTCAATGCCTTCATCCAGCGTCACCAGCGGCTTATAGCCCAACTCGCTCTCGGCGCGTTGCGTATCGAGGGTAAAGTCAAAGTTCAGTTTCGACACCCCGTAGTGGGTCAGGGCAGGCTCTTTAGCCGCCTTGTTACCCAGCCGCTCCATGCTGCGGGCAATGATGTCCAGCATCGGGTAGGGCACCGAGCGGATCCGGCACTCAATATTCAGCTCATCGATCAGCTTCTGCACAATGCTGCGCAGGGAGCGTGGTTCGCCGTTGGTGATGTTATACGCCCGGCCCGACGGCAGACTGTCGCACTCGCTCTGGCTGGCCAGCCACATGGCGTGAATGGCGTTATCGAAATAGGTCATGTCCACCAGCGCATCCCCGCCGCGCGGCAGCAGCACGCTGCCGTAGTGGTGCATCATCTGCGCCAGGCGCGGAATAAACACTTTGTCGTGCGGGCCAAACAGGCTCTGCGGACGCAGGATGGTAAAGCGGGTATGCGGGTTGGACTGCGCCAGCAGATCGATCACCTGTTCGCTGGCGGCCTTGCTGCGGGCAAATTCGCAGGCGTAGCGCGCCGGACGGAAATCCTCCTGGATATCGCGATGGTGGTGATAGTCGAAATAGAGCGACGGGGACGAGAGATGGACAAAGTTGCGCACTCCCCAGGCCACGGCCCACTCGCCCAGACGGCGGGTGGCGCGCACGTTCGCCAGATCGAAGGCTTCCTGGGTGCCCCAGGGCGAGGTAAAGCTGGAGCAGTGCCACAGCGTATCGATCCCGGCCAACATCACCTTTGCCTGGGAAGAGACCAGTTCCGTCAGGTCGGCATGGACAAATTCTGCGCCCATTTTTTGCAGCAATTTACCCATCGCTTCATTGCGACCGGTGGCCCGGACGCTGATGCCTTTATTGCGCAAAAACTCCACCGCATTGCGGCCTAAGCCGCTGGTGGCGCCGGTAACCAGTACCTTCATATCGATCCACTGTTTTGAAAAGAATTTCGTGCGCATTCTTCCGTGAATTACGCCTGTATGCAATGGGAAACGTGAAAGATTCGGAGTTTTAATCAGACTTTTTCTGACTTTTGTTCTGCCAGAAGTGCAATACGCCGGGCCATTCCCCGGAAGATAAACAGGTGCGCCGGGATCATCAGCAGCCAGTAGAACAGACCCGGCATGCCGTGCGGGTGCCACCAGGCACGGACGTCCAGCTCCCGGTGGTCGCCTTTGTCCTTGAGAGTAAAGCACAACCGCCCGAGGCCCGGAGCTTTCATGCCAAACAGCAGCGCCAGCTGCTTCTCCGGTTCGACGATAATCACCTTCCAGCTGTCGACCGCATCGCCGGTTTGCAGGTACGGCGCCGCCGGGCGGCCTTTCGCCAGCCTGTGGCCGACCAGCAGATCCATCATCGCCCGGGTCTGCCACAGGGCATTACCAAAGAAGTAGCCCTCTTTGCCGCCGAGCTGATTTACCACTTCCCACAAGGCGCTCAGGCTGGCGGCAGTTTTTACCGTACAGCCGGCCTGTTTCGGGTAGTAGCCGTACTCCGGTCGCCAGCGGGCGAAGGCCTGCGCGTCGTAGCCCCAGTCGCTGGAGTTTACCAGCTTCTCCTCTTCTTTCAGGGTGTTGCGCACCGCGTCATCGAAGCGGATTAAGTCCTGCGGGATCAGCGCCCGCAGTTCCCGGTCGTCGGCCAGCAGATCGTGCTTCAGCCCCTGGATTAAAGCTTTGGCGGTGGTCGGCGGCACGGAGGTGATGACGTTTAAAAACCACACCGAAATCCAGCGGGTCGGGAAGGGGATGGGGATCAGCGGACGACGACGGCCGCTCACCGCCATAAAGTGTTCGAACTGCTGCTGATAGCTCAGCACCTCGGGCCCGGCGGCCTCCAGCACCCGGTGCTCTGTGGCCGGGTGATTGAGCAGCTCCACCAGATAATGCAGCAGGTTCTCCAGCGCAATCGGGGTGGTGCGGGAGCGCACCCAGCGTGGCGGAGTCAGCACCGGCAGGTTATAGACCATGTCGCGCATCACCTCGAAGGCGGCAGAGCCCGCCCCGACGATGATCCCGGCCCGCAGCTCGGTGAGCGGGATCCCGGCGCTGCGCAGCGTTTCAGCGGTCAGCTGCCGGGCGCGCAGGTGATCGGACTGCTCATGCTCGGGTGCCTGTAGTGAACTGAGGAAAATGATCTGTTTGACCGGGTGCTCCAGCAGCAGATCGCGCACGTTCATCGCCACCTGACGCTCGTGGGCGATAAAGTTACCGCCTTCGCCCATGCTGTGCACCAGATAGTAGAGAGTATCCACCCCCTCAAGCAGGGCCGCCAGATCCTGCGGCCAGTTGAGATCGATAGCATGACAGGTCACGTTGGGCAGGCTCTGCTTTTGCAGGCGCTCAACGTTGCGTGCCGCAGCCCGTACCTGATGCCCGCGCGCGCTGAGGGCGGCCACCAGATGTTGGCCGATATACCCGCTGGCACCCAGCACCAGAATACGTTGCGGCACGTTCGCTCCTTAGCGCTGCAAAAACGCCTGCCAATGGGCAACCACCTCGGCAAGCTGCTCGCGGTTGACGTCGAGATGCATCACCAGACGCACCACCGGCGAAGCGTTGATCAGCACGCCGCGCGCCTTCATAAACTCACCCAGCGCCGCGGCGTTGTCCTCCCCGACGCGGATGAACAGCATGTTGGTGTCGTGACGCATCACATCTGCGCCGATCTCGCGCAGCTGCGTCGCCATCCACGCCGCGTTGTCGTGATCGTCCTTCAGACGGGCAACGTTATTTTTCAGGGCGTACAGACCCGCTGCGGCAAGGAATCCGGCCTGGCGCATGCCGCCGCCGGTCATTTTACGCCAACGGTTGGCGCGCCTGATGTAGTCGGCATTGCCCACCAGCAGGGAGCCCACCGGCGTGCCCAGCCCTTTCGAGAGGCAAATGGTGAACGAGTCGCAATATTGCGTAATCTCTTTCAGCTCGCAGCCATACTCCACCACGGCGTTAAAGATGCGCGCGCCGTCGACGTGCAGCCCCAGCTTGCGCTCGCGGGTAAACTCCCACGCCGCTTTCAGGTACTCACGCGGCAGCACTTTGCCGTTATGGGTATTTTCGAGGCTGAGGAGTTTGGTACGGGCGAAGTGGATGTCGTCGGCTTTGATTTTGGCGGCAACTTTGTCCAGCGGCAGGGAGCCGTCAGATGCGGCATCGATCGGCTGCGGCTGAATGCTGCCGAGCACCGCTGCGCCACCGGCTTCGTAGAGATAGTTATGCGCCCCCCTGGCCGACGATATACTCTTCGCCGCGTTCGCAGTGGCTGAGCAGGGCCACCAGGTTGGCCTGGGTGCCGGTTGGCAGGAAAAGAGCGGCCTCGTGGCCGCTCAGTTCGGCGGCATAGCGCTGAAGTTCGTTAACGGTCGGGTCGTCACCGTAGACGTCGTCCCCGACCGGCGCGGCCAGCATCTCCCTGAGCATGGCCTGCGTCGGACGGGTGACAGTATCACTGCGTAAATCAATCATGGCATTTCCTTATTATTTTAAAGGCGATGCCGATTGTTTTACCTGAGCCAGTTGGTTTTGGCTAGCTCCAGAACTTCGTCACCGCGACCGCTGATGATGGCGCGCAGCATATACAGGCTAAAGCCCTTGGCCTGCTCAAGTTTGATCTGCGGTGGGATCGCCAGCTCGTCTTTGGCGACCACCACGTCCACCAGCACCGGACCCTCGGTGGAGAAGGCGCGCTGTAGGGCATCGTCCACCTCGGAGGCTTTCTCCACGCGGATGCCGGTGATACCGCAGGCTTCGGCGATGGCAGCGAAGTTGGTGTCGTGCAGCTCGGTGCCGTCGGTCAGATAGCCCCCGGCCTTCATCTCCATCGCCACAAAGCCCAGCACGCTGTTGTTAAAGACGATGATTTTAATCGGCAGCTTCATCTGCGCCACCGAGAGGAAGTCGCCCATCAGCATGCTGAAGCCGCCGTCGCCGCACATCGCCACTACCTGCCGCTCCGGCGCGGTGGCTTTGGCCCCCAGCGCCTGCGGCATGGCGTTAGCCATCGAGCCGTGGTTAAACGAGCCAATCAGACGGCGCTTGCCGTTCATCTTCAGGTAGCGTGCCGCCCAGACGGTAGGCGTCCCCACGTCGCAGGTAAAGATGGCATCCTCATCGGCGTAGTGGCTGATCTGCTGCGCCAGATACTGCGGGTGCAGCGCTTTGTCGCTGGGTTTCGCCTTGTCATCCAGCCCTTTACGTGCGTCACGATAGTCACTGAGCGCTTTATCAAGAAACTTACGATCGGTTTTCTCCTCCAGTAGCGGCATCAGCGCGGCGAGGGTGGCCTTGATGTCGCCCACCAGCGCCATATCCACCTTGCTGTGCGCCCCAATGCTGGCCGGGTTGATGTCGATCTGGATAATCTTCGCGTCGGTAGGGTAGAAGGCGCGATAGGGGAAGCGGGTGCCGAGCAGCACCAGGGTATCGGCGTTCATCATGGTGTGGAACCCGGACGAGAAGCCGATCAGCCCGGTCATCCCCACGTCATAGGGGTTATCGTACTCCACGTGCTCTTTACCGCGCAGGGCGTGAACGATCGGCGCCTTGAGCATGCCGGCAAATTCCACCAGCTCGTCATGGGCCCCGGCGCAGCCGCTGCCGCACATCAGGGCGATGTTGCTGGAGTAGCGCAGCAGCTGCGCCAGCTTTTTCAGTTCGGCATGGGCGGGGGTGACCACCGGCAGGGGGGCCGGATACCAGTGGTTGCTGGCACTTTCCGGGGCCGCCTGCAGGGCCACGTCGCCGGGCAGCACAATCACCGAGACGCCGCGCTTTAAGATGGCGTTGCGCAGGGCCAGGGCCAGCACCTGCGGGATCTGCTCCGGCGAGGAGACCAGCTCACAGTAGTGGCTGCACTCCCGGAACAGCTCCTGCGGGTGCGTCTCCTGAAAATAGCCGCTGCCGATTTCACTCGACGGAATATGCGCCGCGATGGCCAGCACCGGGACGTTGTTACGATGACAATCAAACAGGCCGTTGATCAGGTGCAGGTTGCCCGGCCCGCAGGATCCGGCGCACACCGCCAGTTCCCCGGTGAGCTGGGCCTCGGCCCCGGCGGCGAACGCGGCGACCTCCTCATGACGGGTGGGCATCCACTCAATGGTGCCCATCCGGTTCAGGCTGTCGCTCAGGCCGTTGAGGGAATCCCCGGTGACACCCCAGATCCGTTTCACTCCGGCCTGTTCCAGCATTTTCGCGATGTAGTTCGCCACGGTTTGTTTCATGGTAGTCCGTCTCCTGAATGTGATAACGCTTTCAAGCTTAGATGAAACTGACCGCCCTGCCTGTTTAAACCCCCCTGATTAATCGTTGCTTTCAATGTGCAACATTTCGTCATATTGTGGTGAGGTATCCAATAAAAAGAGGAGTAAATTCAAATGGTTAAATCATTGTTAATGGCTGTTAATAAAACGCTAACGAGTGACGATGCTGGCAAGCTGTTGCTGCGTCTGGCGGTGGGGGGCTTAATGCTGTTTCACGGCATGCATAAGGCCATCGACGGAGTGGGGGGTATTGCCGGCATGCTGGTGGCGAAGGGGCTACCGGCCTTTATTGCTTACGGCGTGTTGATTGGCGAAGTGGTGGCCCCGATCCTGATTATCCTCGGTATTCTTACCCGTCCGGCGGCGCTGGTGCTGGCCTTTACCATGGTGGTGGCGTGGCTGATGGTGGGCACCGGTAAAACCTTCGCGCTGGATGCGGTCGGGGCGTGGGCGATTGAGAGTCTGGTCTACTTCTTCGTTGGCGCGCTGGCCGTGGCATTTTTAGGGGCGGGGCGGTACGCGGTAGTAAACGATCCCGTCTGGAAGTAACGCCGGGCGGCACTGCGTTTGCCCGGCCTACGGTTCATTGCCTTATGTTGCATTAACGCACGGACGTTGTAGGCCCGGTAAGCGCAGCGCCACCGGGCTTTTCATCAGGCCAGCACCAGATCCCCCTGCGGATGACAGGAGCAGGCCAGCACGTAGCCTTCCGCCACTTCGGCATCCGTCAGCGTCATGGTGCTGGAGACGGTATAGTTCCCGTCCACCACCTTCGTTTTACAGCAGCCGCAGACGCCTGCACGGCAGGCGGCCACCACCGGCACGTTATTGCTCTCCAGCGCTTCCAGCAGCGTGCTGCCCACGCGGCCAAAGAAGGTCTGCGCCGGCTGCAGTTTGGTGAACTTCAGTCCGCTGGTGGCAGCTTCCGCGACCGGAGTAAAGAACTGCTCTTTAAAGAAGCGGGTCACGCCGAGAGCCTTCACCTCTTCTTCAACGATGTCCATATAGGGCGCCGGACCACAGGTCATCACGGTGCGTGAGGCCAGATCCGGCACGCGCTGCAGCAGCTCGCGGGTCAGACGACCGGCAACAAAACCCTCGGTGGCGTTGGTTTCGGCCACCAGGGTGACCGGGTAGTTACGCCATTCGTCCGCGAAGATCACATCCTGCGGCGAGCGCACGCTGAAGATCACCTCCACGTCGGCCTGCGGGCGGTGCTTCGCCAGCCAGCGACGCATCGACATCACCGGCGTCACGCCGCAGCCGGCGGCCAGCAGCAGGAATTTATCTTCCGGCTTATCGTCACAGGTAAAATCACCCTGCGCGTCGGAGAGCCAGATGTAATCCCCACGCTTCACGTCGTGCGTCAACCACTGAGAGCCTGCCCCCTCATCAATGCGGCGGATGGTCAGCGTAATGTACTCGCTGATACCCGGCGTTGAGGAGATCGTGTACGCCCGCAGCGTCTGGGCTGAGTTACGCACGCTGACCAGCGCATACTGCCCGGCACGGTACGGATAATAGTCGTGGCACAGCAGCGAAATCGTCCAGACATCCGGTGTTTCCTGATGGATGTGATGAACCTGCATCCGCCATGGGCACTGATGGGTTGGCATTGTCATTCGTTAACTCCTTACGCGCTCAGCAGTTGCTTCATGTCTTCTTCAACGGTGGTCACGGAACGCAGACCAAACTTCTCATTGAGGACGGCCAGCAGATCCGGCGTAAAGAAGCCTGGCGCGGTCGGGCCGGTGACGATGTTTTTCACGCCCAGCGACAGCAGTGTCAGCAGGATCACAATCGCTTTCTGTTCGAACCAGGAGAGCACCAGCGACAGCGGCAGGTCGTTCACGCCACAGCCCAGTTTTTCTGCCAGGGTTACCGCCAGGATAATCGCCGAGTAGGCGTCGTTACACTGACCGGCATCGATCAGACGCGGCAGGCCTTCGATATCCCCGAACTCCAGCTTGTTGAAACGGTACTTACCGCAGGCCAGGGTCAGGATCAGGCAGTCGTCCGGCACGCTGGTGGCGAAATCGGTGAAGTAGTTACGTTCCCCACGTGCGCCGTCACAGCCGCCAACCAGGAAGATGTGACGCAGTTTTTCGCGGCTCACCAGGTCAATCAGGGAATCCGCCGCGCCCAGCAGGGTCTGACGGCCAAAACCAACGGTGATCAGGTGAGGAATTTCGCTGTACGGGAAGCCCGCCATCTGCTGCGCCTGGGCAATCACCGGACCAAAATCGTCACCTTCCAGGTGGCTCACGCCCGGCCAGCCGACGATGCTGCGGGTCCAGATACGATCGTCGTAAGCGCCAACGGTAGGGTCGATGATGCAGTTAGAGGTCATCACGATTGGGCCCGGGAAGCGGGCGAATTCGACCTGCTGGTTCTGCCAGCCGCTGCCATAGTTCCCGATCAGATGTTTGAATTTGCGCAGCTCAGGGTAGCCGTGGGCAGGCAGCATCTCACCGTGGGTGTAGACGTTCACGCCGGTGCCGTCGGTCTGCTCCAGCAGGTTGTAGAGATCTTTCAGGTCGTGACCGGAGATCAGGATGCACTTGCCTTCGGTCGCTTTAACGTTGACCTGAGTTGGCGTCGGGTGGCCGTATTTAGTGGTTTCACCCGCGTCCAGGATGCTCATCACTTTGAAGTTCATCTGGCCGATTTCCATGGAACACTCCAGCAGGGCGTTCATGTCGGAAGGCCAGGTTCCCAGCCACGCCATGATTTTATGGTACTGGGCGTAAATGTCGTTGTCGTACTGATCCAGAACGTGCGCGTGTTCCATATAGGCCGCGGCACCTTTCAGGCCGTACAGGCACAGCAGACGCAGGCCGAGGATGTTCTCGCCAATCGCCGCTTTGTCTTTGTTCGGGGTAAATTCTGCCGCCTGACGCTGCAGGTCGCCGAGATCGTCGCTGACCAGTTGCAGTTCGGCCATTGGGTTATCAACGTGGGCACTGGCATCAACGTTCAGGGCCTGTGCTTTCAGGGCGTCACGCAGGGCAATAGCTTCGCGGGCGTAGCCGACAATGCGTGGCGAATCGAAGTTAACGTTGGTCAGGGTAGAGAAAAACGCGCGCGGGGCGAAGTTATCAACGTAGTGGTCGATAATGCCATATTCCCGGGCCTTCACCGCCCAGGCGGATAAACCCTGCAGGGCGGCAATCAGCAGATCCTGCAGATCGGAGGTTTCGGCGGTTTTACCGCACATGCCCTGTGCGTAAGAGCAGCCGTTGCCAGCTGGGGTACGGATGGTTTGTTCACATTGCACACAAAACATAATCACACCTGTTAAAGTTATATTTGATATACATGTTTAAGATTATGCCTGTGGCGATACGGAGAAAAGGGCTTTCTGCTACAAACGAGAGGGTTATTGATTTAGCGCAATTTTGGCGGTAGCTGGCTACCGCCAAAGAAGTATCAGGCGGAGAAGAAGGCCATCATGATTGGCACCAGCAGGCTTAAGATAAAGCCGTGGACAATGGCGGCAGGGACCATCTCCAGCCCGCCCGAGCGTTGCAGCACCGGCAGGGTAAAGTCCATCGAGGTGGCGCCGCACAGGCCCAGCGCCGTGGATCGACTGCGACGCACCAGGCCCGGGATCAGCATAATGGCAATCAGCTCGCGGCCCAGATCGTTAAAGAAGGCGGCGCTACCAATCACCGGGCCAAAAGATTCGGTTAACAGAATGCCGGACAGGGAATACCAGCCAAAACCGGAGGCCATCGCCAGGGCGGTATTAAGCGGCAGACCGAGAATAAAGGCGTTAATCACCCCGCCCACCAGCGAACTGCCCACCACGACGACGGCGACCATCATGCCGCGACGATTGAGCACGATCTGTTTCAGGGTCATGCCGTTATTGCGCAGCTGAATACCAATCAGGAAAAGCAGGAAGATCAGGGTATATTCGCTGGCTTCGGTGGCGTGCTGTAAAAAGGCGAACCCGGTCAGCCCCAGCAGAAAACCGAGCACCACTACGCCGCATAATTTCAGTGACTCCAGCGCCATGGCAATACGCGAGGGTAATTTTTCCTGATGGTGGTGGTTTTTCCACGGAATAACGCGTTCCAGCCAGAACAGGGCCGCGATATTGCATAGCAAAATAACCGCCATCGTAATGACCGAGTAATGCAGGATCGAGAGCAGGTTGGTCGCCAGATTATCGAGGAAGGCGAGGCTGATGCCCATAAAAAACAGAATGACGTAGACAATCCAGCTCAGTAAACGATTGATCAGTTTTAACGCTGACAGCTGACGAAGAGGAATGAGATAACCCACGATCAGCGGGATCAGAATGATTAAGAGTCCTGAAAACATGAACAACCGGTCCTTTATATGAGTGGCGCTGTGACACTACCCAATTCAGGCTGTTCAGTAAAGGTGGAAAATGGGGGGGGGCGGTTTAATGCCGGGTGGCGCTGACGCTTGCCCGGCCTACGGTTTGGCATTTCGTAGGCCGGGTAAGGCGAAGCCGCCACCCGGCACCACAACGCGCACAATCTTAATCGCGTTTCTCAAGCAGGGTGCGATACAGCACGCCGCCAAGGATACCGCCGACAATCGGCATCACCCAGAACAGCCACAGCTGCTCCAGCGCCCAGCCGCCCTGGAAGATGGCGACCGCGGTGCTGCGCGCCGGGTTAACCGAGGTGTTGGTCACCGGGATGCTGATCAGGTGGATCAGGGTCAGCGCCAGGCCAATCGCAATCGGCGCAAAACCGGCCGGAGCGTGTTTGTCGGTCGCGCCGTGGATCACCAGCAGGAAACCGGCCGTCAGCACGATTTCAATCACGATGGCAGACAGCATGGAGAACCCACCCGGGGAGTGTTCGCCAAAACCGTTTGAAGCAAAACCGCTGGCCGCAGCGTCAAAGCCCGCTTTACCGCTGGCAATGACATACAGAATAGCGGCAGCAATAATCCCACCAATCACCTGGGCAATAATATAGCCAAGAATATCTTTCGCCGGAAAACGCCCGCCCGCCCACAGACCTAATGTGACCGCCGGGTTAAAATGCCCACCGGAAATATGCCCCACGGCATAAGCCATGGTTAATACCGTTAAACCGAAGGCCAGGGAAACCCCGACAAAACCAATCCCTAATTCCGGAAAACCTGCCGCCAACACTGCGCTACCGCAGCCACCAAATACCAACCAGAATGTACCAAAACATTCAGCTGCTAACTTTCTGAACATAACCACCTCATAATATTAATATTCTGCGCTTGTTCCCGCGCGCAGTGTTTTCTTGTCCCAAAGGAGGAGGGCAAAACGGAAAACGGCCATATTTTATATAGGGCGTAATGCCTTCACCAGAGGAATAAGTCCGGTAAAATTGATTTGGAACAATGATAACGGACTATGATTTGCTGCGGGGCGCAATATAACCTGGTCTTAGCGCGACAGAAAGTTAATTTAAGTACGTAACGATAATGAATAATCTTAATTCATAGAAAATAAACTCGGGTTAAATTCCGAATAATTGGCGCGCCATTGACAGGCATAAATGTTAAGAAATAGTATTTGCCCGAAAAATATAATTAACCTATTTTTCAGTTTTAATCGTGCCAAATAACGCATTCTTCTATTAACTATCAGGATAAGGATTATCAACATGCGTGAATTAAACACCGTAGAGCAGGCCTCTGTTACTGGCGCAGGCAATATTGCCGACGCGGCAGCGCTGCTGGGCAAAGGCATCGGTAGCATTATCGACGCAGCCCATAAGGGTAACACGGCCGCTACCGCCGCTGGCGAAGTGCTCGGCCGGGGTATCGGAATGGTTGTGGAAGTCTCCGTAACGCTTTTTCAGGGCCTCCTGGGCGGTATCTCTGACCTGTTCTCTAAAAAATAACTAAATGCCCGTCTGACAAGGAGAGCCTGCTCTCCTTTTTTACCCTCTCGTATGCCAAATAGCTTTACCCGACGCACATCCGGGTACTCTCTCCTCGCCACCAGCGCTATACTCCTGATAACTTAAAGGAAAAAGTTTATCTCTCCCGGAGGGTACATGTTGCTTGAACGTGTGGAAATCGTGGGGTTCCGCGGCATTAACCGTCTGTCGCTGATGCTTGAGCACAATAACGTGCTGATCGGGGAAAACGCCTGGGGTAAATCCAGCCTGCTGGACGCCCTGACGCTGCTGCTCTCTCCTGAATCGGACCTGTACCACTTTGTCCGGGAGGACTTCTGGTTCCCGCCCGGGGATCTGCTGGGGCGCGAGCACCATCTGCATATCATTCTCACCTTCCGCGAATCCGAGCCGGGCCGTCATCGCGTCCGTCGCTACCGCCCCCCTGGCCGACTGCTGGGTGCCGTGTCAGGACGACTACCAGCGCATCTTTTATCGTCTGGAGGGCGAGCTGGCAGAAGACGATAGCGTGCTGACGCTGCGCGGTTTTCTCGATAACGACGGCAACCCTCTGCCGCTGGCGGATATCGACGAGCGGGCGCGCCATCTGGTACGCCTGATGCCGGTGCTGCGCCTGCGCGACGCCCGCTTTATGCGCCGGATCCGCAACGGCACCGTGCCCAATATGCCCGACGTGGAAGTCACCGCCCGCGAGCTGGATTATCTGGCGCGCGAGCTGGTGGCCCGTCCGCAAAACTTAACCGACGGCCAGATCCGCCAGGGATTGTCGGCGATGGTGCAGCTGCTGGAGCACTACTTTACCGAGCAGGGCACCTCGCCGGTCCGCAACCGGCTGATGCGGCGACGGTCCCACGATGAGCAGCGCAGCTGGCGCTATCTCGACATTATCAACCGGATGATCGACAAGCCCGGCGGCCGTTCGCACCGGGTGATCCTGCTGGGGCTCTTCTCGACGCTGCTGCAGGCCAAAGGCACCGTCCGGCTCGACCGGGATGCTCGCCCGCTGCTGCTGGTGGAAGATCCCGAGACGCGCCTGCACCCGATTATGCTCTCGGTGGCGTGGCACCTGCTGAATCTGTTGCCTTTGCAGCGCATCACCACCACCAACTCCGGCGAACTGCTGTCATTAACCCCGGTGGAGCACGTCTGTCGCCTGGTGCGCGAATCGTCGCGCGTCACGGCCTTTCGCCTCGGGCCGGGGGGGAATGAACGCCGAAGACAGCCGCCGGATCGCCTTCCATATTCGCTTTAATCGCGCCTCCTCCCTGTTCGCCCGCTGCTGGCTGCTGGTGGAAGGGGAGACCGAAACCTGGGTGATTAACGAGCTGGCCCGCCAGTGCGGCCACCACTTCGATGCCGAAGGGATCAAGGTGATTGAGTTTGCCCAGTCCGGCTTAAAACCGCTGATCAAATTTGCCCGGCGGATGGGCATCGAGTGGCACGTGCTGGTAGACGGCGACGAGGCGGGCAAGAAATATGCTGCCACCGTGCGCGGGCTGATCAACAACGACCGGGAAGAGGAGCGCGAGCACCTGACGGCGCTGCCCGCCATGGATATGGAGCACTTCATGTACCGTCAGGGCTTCTCGGACGTCTTTCACCGGGTGGCGATGGTGCCTGACGATATTCCGATGAACATGCGGCGGGTGATCGTGAAAGCCATTCACCGCTCGTCGAAGCCCGATCTGGCGATTGAAGTAGCGATGGAGGCCGGGCGGCGCGGGGTTGAGGCCGTACCGACCCTGTTGCGGAAAATGTTCTCCCGCGTGCTGTGGCTGGCGCGCGGGAGAGCCGATTAACGGCGGGTTGCCTGGTTGACCTGCTCAATCAGGCTGTCCAGCAGGGCAAAGCGGCGGCGGTACTCGGCGCGCTTTTTGCTGGCGATCTCCTCCATCGGTTTGCGTGGCATGACCAGCGGCAGACGGAAGTTGCCCTCGTCGGTGCGCTCGCCGCCGAGCGACAGCCAGAAGCCGTCGTAATCGGCCAGCAGTTTCCCCTCTTTTTTCTTGCGATAGCGCCAGCTGCGGTAAATATGGGTGCTGTTGCTGACCGCCACGATCTGCTCCACGGCCAGGGCGCTGCCCAGCGTCATGGCGGCCTCTACCAGCAGGCGCTTCGGGAACAGACCATGACAGGCTTTGGTGGCGCTCTGGATCGCCTCGTGCGGCACAAAGGCTTTGGCCCCCTGCATCCCGCCGATAAACAGCGACGCGGTACCGTTAATCTGACACAGCGTGAAGGTTATCTCCGCCAGCACCGTCTGCTCAGCATCGCAAAACGCCAGCGTGGCTTCCCCCCTCTTTATCCAGAAACGCATCGGCGCACAGGCGCAGGGTAAACTGCTGGTCGTCTTTACCGGTCAGAGTCAGTAACGTCACCCCTTCCCGGGAGAGATAGCCGTTCATCAGCGCGGCCGGAAGCTGGCGCTGCATGGTCTGATAGTGCCAGCTCAGCGCCTGCAGGGTTTGCTGGCGGTTGATGGCAACGGACAGCCACGGGCGATGCAGGCGGCAGGGCAGACCTGGCTGAACCTGCAGCAGCTGCAGCAGCTGCGGCTGTTGTGCCAGGTTTGACAGCAGGCGGGCGGTGCTGAATGGCGTCATCAGCGATCGCAGCATAAACTTGCGGCGGTAGGCCGGGTTGCGCCAGGCAAGTCCTGGGGTTAATGTCCCGGAGGCCAGACGTTGAAACAGCTGCCAGCCCGATTTGGGTTGCGGCTGATGTGGATAAGATGACTCTGCGATGGATGACATAATAAATTCCGGTCTTGTTGCCAGATCTTTATTTCAGCAGGGGCTTTATCAACCTCTCCTCAACGATTTTCAACCATCCTGGAAAGCAGGGGTTTCGTTGAGGAACGGTTTAGTTAGAATCAACAGTTATGTAAGCCAGAATAGCTATTTGGAATATTTATGAACTTTAAGGGAAAACGCAGGAAGCTGTTTCTGCTGCTGGTGCTGATTGTACTGGTCGCTGGATTCTGGCTGTGGCGGGTGCTTAACGCTCCGGTGCCACACTATCAGACGCTGATTGTCCGTCCGGGCGAGCTGCAGCAAAACGTGCTTGCCACCGGCAAGCTGGACGCGTTGCGCAAGGTGGACGTCGGGGCCCAGGTCAGCGGGCAGCTGAAAACGCTGTCGGTGGAGATTGGCGATAAGGTGAAAAAAGGGCAGCTGCTGGGGGTCATCGACCCGGAGCAGGCCGAAAACCAGATCAAAGAGGTAGAGGCGACCCTGATGGAGCTGCGCGCCCAGCGCAGTCAGGCCGAAGCGGAGCGTAAGCTGGCTCAGGTGACCCTGAACCGCCAGCGGCAGCTCGCCACCACCCAGGCGATCTCGCAGCAGGATCTGGATACCTCGGTGACCGAACTGGCGGTCAAACAGGCGCAGATCGGCACCATCGATGCGCAGATCAAACGCAATCAGGCCTCGCTGGACAGCGCCAAAACCAACCTCGACTACACCCGTATCGTCGCGCCGATGGCCGGGGAAGTGACGCAAATCACTACCCTCCAGGGGCAGACGGTGATTGCTGCCCAGCAGGCGCCAAACATTCTGACTCTGGCAGATATGGGCACCATGCTGGTGAAAGCTCAGGTCTCGGAGGCGGATGTGATCCACCTTAAGCCTGGGCAAAAAGCCTGGTTCACCGTGCTGGGGGATCCGCAGACCCGTTACGAAGGGGTGCTGAAAGACATTCTCCCGACCCCGGAGAAGGTCAACGACGCCATTTTCTATCACGCCCGTTTTGAAGTGCCCAACCCGCAGGGGGTGCTGCGCCTGGACATGACCGCGCAGGTGCATATCCAGCTGGCCGGGGTGAAAAACGTGCTGACCATTCCGCTGGCGGCGCTGGGTGAACCGGCGGGCGATAACAGCTATAAAGTGAGGGTGCTGCGTAACGGCGAGACGCGCGAGCGTGAGGTGAGCCTCGGCTCGCGTAACGACACCGACGTGGTGGTGGTGAAAGGGCTGGAAGAGGGTGAAGAGGTCGTCATCAGCGAGAGCCAGCCCGGGGCGGCCAAATGACGGCCCTGCTGGAGCTGAATGATATCCGCCGGAGCTACCCCTCCGGCGACGGGCCGGTGGAGGTGCTGAAGGGCATCACCCTGCGGGTTGAGGCCGGAGAGATGGTGGCGATTGTCGGGGCCTCGGGTTCTGGTAAATCGACGCTGATGAACATTCTCGGCTGTCTGGATAAACCCACCAGCGGCACCTACCGCGTGGCAGGCACCGATGTCGCGACGCTGGACGGCGATGCGCTGGCCAAACTGCGGCGGGAACATTTCGGCTTTATCTTCCAGCGTTACCATCTGCTCTCGCACCTGAGCGCGGCGCAGAACGTCGAAGTACCGGCGGTCTATGCCGGCGTGGAGCGCAAAAAGCGCCTTGAGCGGGCCCAGGCGCTGCTTACGCGGCTGGGGCTGGGGGAGCGGGTCGATTATCAGCCCTCACAGCTCTCCGGCGGCCAGCAGCAGCGGGTGAGTATCGCCCGGGCGCTGATGAACGGCGGGCAGGTGATCCTCGCCGATGAACCGACCGGGGCGCTGGACAGCCACTCCGGGGAAGAGGTGATGGCGATCCTGCACCAGCTGCGGGATCAGGGGCATACGGTGATCATTGTGACCCACGACCCGCAGGTGGCCTCCCAGGCCGGGCGGATTGTGGAGATCCACGACGGCGAGCTGGTCAGCAATCCTCCCGCAACGACTAACGCTACCCGCAGACAGGAAGTGGCACTGCCTCCGCCGTCCGGCTGGCGGCAGTTTGCCAGCAGCTTTCGTGAAGCGCTGACCATGGCCTGGCTGGCGATGGCCGCCAACAAAATGCGCACCCTGTTGACCATGCTCGGCATCATCATCGGTATCGCCTCGGTGGTCTCGATCGTGGTGGTGGGCGATGCCGCCAAACAGCTGGTGCTGTCGGACATTCGCTCCATCGGCACCAACACTATCGACGTCTATCCCGGCAAAGACTTTGGCGACGATGAACCGCAGTACCAGCAGGCGCTGAAATATGACGATCTGGCGGCGATCCAGAAGCAGCCGTGGGTCAACTCTGCCACCCCGGCGGTGTCGCAGAACCTGCGTCTGCGCTACGCCAACATCGACGTGGCGGCCAGCGCCAACGGCGTCAGCGGCGATTACTTTAACGTCTACGGCATGACCTTCAGCGAAGGGGGCACCTTTAACGCAGAGCAGCTGGCGGGCAGGGCGCAGGTGGTGGTGCTGGATGCCAACTCGCGGCGACAGCTGTTCCCCAATAAAGCGAAGGTGGTGGGCGAGATCGTGCTGGTGGGCAATATGCCCGCCACGGTAATCGGCGTGGCGGAGGAGAAGCAGTCTATGTTTGGCAGCAGCAAGATTTTGCGCGTCTGGCTGCCGTACACCACCATCTCCGGGCGCATTATGGGGCAGTCGTGGCTAAACTCGATTACCGTCCGGGTGAAAGAGGGCTACGACAGCGCCCAGGCGGAACAACAGCTCGAACGCCTGCTGACCCTGCGCCACGGCAAGAAAGATTTCTTCACCTGGAACATGGACGGGCTCTTGAAAACGGCTGAAAAGACCACACGTACTCTTCAGCTCTTCCTCACGCTGGTGGCGATCATCTCCCTGCTGGTCGGGGGGGATTGGGGTAATGAATATCATGCTGGTGTCGGTGACAGAACGTACGCGTGAAATCGGCATTCGCATGGCGGTCGGCGCCCGGGCCAGCGACGTGCTGCAGCAGTTTTTAATTGAGGCGGTATTGGTCTGTCTGGTGGGCGGCGCGCTGGGGATTACGCTCTCCCTGTTAATTGCCTTTACGCTGCAGCTGTTTTTATCCGGCTGGGAAATTGGTTTTTCACCGATGGCGCTGTTAACCGCCTTCCTTTGTTCTACCTTTACCGGGGTGCTGTTTGGCTGGCTGCCGGCAAGAAATGCCGCGCGGCTGGATCCGGTGGATGCGTTAGCCCGGGAGTGAGTCGGTTGGCCCACAAATATTCGTAGGCCCGTGCAAGCGCAGCGCCGCCGGGCACCAGACCGCACGGAAGCCCACAAATAAAAATGCCAGCGCATCGGGCTGGCATTTTGAGTGCGGGGTGTACACAATGAAACAGAGGGCTATGCCACCACTTCTGCTTCGATGGGCACAATAACGCTGGCATGATTGCCTTTTGGCCCGAGGTGTACATCGAACCGAACGGCTTGTCCGGCTTTCAGCGTTCTGTAACCATCCATCTGAATGGTGGAGTAATGCGCGAAGATGTCTTCGCCGCCGCCTTCAGGGCAGATAAAACCAAACCCTTTGGCGTTGTTGAACCACTTAACTGTACCCGTTTCCATGCTTCGACATCCTTCGTAAATCTTATTGAGTTAGATGTAATGAACCGGTGGTGAAGTGGGGGCTGTTCAAAACCTCGCCAACTCACGCCTGTACAATTTAGATAAACCAAAGGCAGCGTCAAGCATTTGCCGGGGAAGGGAGGGGGAAAATGCGTCAAAATTTGAAGCAGTTAACGCTATTGGTGGGTATTGTGACAGACATCGCGGATGGCAATAATAGATGTGAGTTATCTGACATCTAAGGTAGATTCAGGTTATGTATAGCCTCCTGTCAGCATCAGAACCGCGACCGGAGACCGTAAACGAAGATGACGACTGACAATGGGTAAGACGAACGACTGGCTCGATTTCGACAAGCTGGCGGAAGATAAAGTGCGCGACGCGCTAAAACCGCCATCTATGTATAAAGTTATGTTAATGAACGATGACTACACGCCGATGGAATTTGTTATTGACGTGCTACAAAAGTTCTTTTCTTATGATGTAGAACGTGCAACGCAACTGATGCTTACCGTTCACTATCATGGCAAAGCCATCTGCGGTGTTTTTACTGCAGAAGTCGCAGAGACGAAGGTGGCGATGGTGAACCAGTATGCGAGGGAGAACGAGCATCCGTTGCTGTGTACGCTGGAAAAAGCCTGAATAAGGCAATGAAAATTGGGGGAGGTGCCTATGCTCAATCAAGAACTGGAACTCAGTTTAAACATGGCTTTCGCCAGAGCGCGTGAGCACCGACATGAGTTTATGACGGTCGAGCACTTGCTGCTTGCACTGCTCAGCAATCCATCCGCCCGCGAAGCGCTTGAAGCCTGCTCCGTGGACCTGGTGGCGCTGCGTCAGGAACTTGAAGCCTTCATCGAACAGACCACACCTGTACTGCCCGTCAGTGAAGAGGAGCGCGACACGCAGCCGACGCTCAGCTTCCAGCGTGTACTCCAGCGTGCGGTATTTCACGTCCAGTCCTCCGGACGTAGCGAAGTCACCGGTGCCAACGTGCTGGTTGCCATCTTCAGCGAGCAGGAGTCGCAAGCCGCCTACCTGCTGCGCAAACACGAAGTCAGCCGCCTCGACGTGGTGAACTTCATCTCTCACGGAACGCGAAAAGACGAGCCGAATCAGGCATCGGATTCCGGCCATCAGGCCAACAGCGAAGAGCAAGCAGGCGGGGAGGAACGTATGGAAAACTTCACCACCAATCTTAACCAGCTTGCCCGCGTCGGCGGTATTGACCCGCTGATTGGCCGCGAAAAAGAGCTGGAACGGGCGATTCAGGTCCTGTGCCGCCGTCGCAAGAACAACCCGCTGCTGGTGGGCGAGTCGGGCGTCGGTAAAACCGCCATCGCCGAAGGGCTCGCCTGGCGCATTGTGCAGGGCGACGTTCCGGAAGTGATTGCCGATTGCACCATCTACTCGCTGGATATCGGTTCCCTGCTGGCCGGGACCAAATATCGCGGTGATTTTGAAAAGCGTTTCAAAGCGCTGCTGAAACAGCTGGAGCAGGATACCAACAGCATCCTGTTTATCGACGAGATCCATACCATCATCGGCGCCGGTGCGGCATCGGGTGGCCAGGTGGATGCAGCCAACCTGATTAAACCGCTGCTCTCCAGCGGCAAGATCCGGGTGATTGGCTCGACCACCTACCAGGAGTTCAGCAATATTTTCGAAAAAGACCGCGCCCTGGCGCGTCGCTTCCAGAAAATCGACATTACTGAACCATCCGTTGAAGAAACGGTGCAGATCATCAACGGCCTGAAACCGAAGTACGAAGCGCACCACGACGTGCGTTATACCGCGAAAGCGGTGCGTGCAGCGGTGGAGCTGGCGGTGAAATACATCAACGACCGTCATCTGCCGGATAAAGCGATTGACGTGATCGACGAAGCGGGCGCGCGTGCGCGTCTGATGCCGGTCAGCAAGCGCAAGAAAACGGTCAACGTGGCGGATATCGAATCTGTGGTAGCCCGCATCGCGCGTATCCCTGAGAAGAGCGTTTCTCAGAGCGACCGCGATACGCTGAAAAATCTTGGCGATCGCCTGAAAATGCTGGTCTTTGGCCAGGATAAAGCCATTGAGGCTTTAACCGAAGCCATCAAGATGGCCCGCGCCGGGCTGGGGCACGAGCACAAGCCTGTCGGTTCCTTCCTGTTCGCCGGCCCGACCGGGGTGGGGAAAACCGAGGTGACGGTTCAGCTCTCCAAAGCGCTGGGCATTGAGCTGCTGCGCTTTGATATGTCCGAGTATATGGAGCGTCACACCGTCAGCCGTCTGATCGGTGCGCCTCCGGGCTACGTGGGCTTTGACCAGGGTGGCCTGCTCACCGACGCGGTGATCAAGCATCCGCACGCGGTTCTGCTGCTCGATGAGATCGAGAAAGCGCACCCGGACGTCTTTAACCTGCTGCTGCAGGTGATGGATAACGGAACGCTGACCGACAACAACGGGCGCAAGGCGGACTTCCGCAACGTGGTGATGGTGATGACCACCAACGCCGGGGTACGTGAAACCGAGCGTAAATCCATCGGCCTGATCCACCAGGATAACAGCACCGATGCGATGGAAGAGATCAAGAAGGTCTTTACGCCGGAATTCCGTAACCGTCTGGACAACATTATCTGGTTCGATCATCTCTCTACCGAGGTGATCCATCAGGTGGTGGATAAGTTCATCGTCGAGCTGCAGGTTCAGCTGGATCAGAAAGGGGTCTCCCTGGAAGTGAGTCAGGAAGCCCGCGACTGGCTGGCAGAGAAAGGCTACGATCGTGCGATGGGTGCGCGTCCGATGGCGCGTGTTATCCAGGACAATCTGAAAAAACCGTTGGCTAACGAACTGCTGTTTGGTTCGCTGGTGGACGGCGGACAGGTGACCGTGGCGCTGGATCAGGCGAAGAACGAGCTGACGTACGATTTCCAGAGTGCGGCGAAGCACAAGCCGGAAGCGGCTCACTAACCTTGTTGAATGATGATAAAAACCGGGCGAAAGCCCGGTTTTTTATGCCTGCTCGATCGGTTCCCTCTCCTCTTTGGGGAGAGGGTTAGGGTGAGGGGAAACATGCGACTCCGGTGGGGGTTCCGTTCACCTCACGTTCGCTGCTTCTCTGTAAACCACGTCACCGGTGAACGTGTTAAGGGGGGCTATCGCCGCCCCCTTAACAATCCCGGCTTCCGGCAAAGAAAATCGCCGCTGCGCGGTCCCTTCGGCTTATTCCCTTCGGCTTTCGGGTCGGGGGGCGATCCTACATCCATGTAGGTCGCCTCCTCTCGGCGCATCCATGCGCCTCGCCCCGGCCTGCGGTCAACGCCTCAGCGATTTTCAGCCGGACCAGGGCATCGCTATAGGTGCTGAGTAACTATCGAGCACTCTTTTCGCTGCAAGCTCGATCGGTTCCCTCTCCCTTGAGGGAGAGGGTTAGGGTGAGGGGGAATCGCGAGCACCATCGTCAAAACTTTGCGAGGCGTTATCCAGAATGTAAATGTGAGTATTGCTGGATAAAACCCCAGTAATAGAATGGCGATGCACCTGCAAAATCAGGTGCCAGGATTGGCGTCCTGAATTGTGTGCACAGATATGTTCCCGTGCATAAAGGATGATTTATGACTAATGAAAATAATGTTGCCCAGCTTTATAGCGAACTCGAACTCAGCACTCCCGATCTCTCCACCCTTGCCGCGCGCTGCAACCTGCTCACCGAAATCCTGGTCGATTGCAATTCGTTGCCGCAAACGCAGCCCGTGTGCCGCTGCCTTGCGGCATACCTGGACGCATTCAGAAGCGAGCTGGAAAAATCGATGAGCGATTTTCGCGTGCTGGAGGACGATGAGATCCCGCCCTCGCACAAACAGAAGTGGCTGCTGGACAGCACCGAAGCCCAGTGTGATTACTGCCGGGCGTTAAACCACGTGCTGCTGGTGTCGCATTTTGACCGCGATATGCTTCCGCATCTCACCGGCCTGCTGCACGAGATCAGCCATGCGATGCTGGCGGATCTGACTGTGGTGCGCGTTCACTGACGCTGCGCATAAAAAAAGGCCGGGATAACCCGGCCTTTAGTATTCTCTCTACGCCATTCGCGGCGAAAAACTCTTAGCGACTACGGAAGACAATGCGGCCTTTGCTCAGGTCGTACGGGGTCAGCTCAACAGTCACTTTGTCGCCCGTCAGAATACGGATATAGTTCTTACGCATTTTACCGGAGATATGCGCGGTAACAACGTGACCGTTTTCCAGTTCTACGCGAAACATGGTGTTAGGCAACGTTTCAAGAACGGTACCCTGCATTTCAATATTGTCTTCTTTGGCCATCTAATCCTCTGGGGTATCACTACCAAGTTTTGAACCGGCAAGATAATGCCGAAATTCATCAATTAAGTAAAGATTTGCGCGTTTAAAACGCAGCAAAGCAGTTTCAGCGTATTACCCGGACGTCACGGATGAACCGTACGAAAAGCGCATACGTAAAGGGGAGGTGGCAGGATAAACGATAGGGCGTTATCGGATGCGAACTATTCCCAAACGGCGGCGGGGCAACAGGCAGAACCTACTCTGCGGCAGAATTATAGCACCTTGAGGAAAAATATGCGGAAAACATTTATCTTTGGGGCATAAATAACGTCCCGGGGACCCAGAAATTCTGCGGTAATTTCTGCATTCGCAGCGTCGCCAGTTGATGCAGATATTCATGGCGGGAGATCTCAACCGCACCCAGCGAGGCGGTATGCTCGTTCAGCACCTGGCAATCAATCAACTGGCCGCCGCTGCGGGTAAAACGCTCGCAGAAAACCAGCAGGGCAGTTTTCGAGGCATTGACCGCGCGGCTGAACATCGACTCGCCGCAAAACAAGGTGCCCTGCGCCACGCCGTACATCCCGCCCACCAGTTCATCCTTATCCCATACCTCAATCGAGTGGGCGTAACCCAGTTCGTGCAGGCGGTGATAGGCGGTGATCACCTCGGGGGTGATCCAGGTTCCTTCGAAGCGATCGTCGGCGCATCCCTCGATCACCTGACCAAACGCGTGATTAAGTGTGACGCGATAGGGGGGAATGAGCGTGAAAGCGCTTCATGCTGCGGCTGATATGAAACTGTGCGGGCCACAGAACGGCGCGAGGGTCGGGCGACCACCATAAGATCGGATCGCCGGGGGAAAACCACGGAAAAATTCCGCGCTGGTACGCCATTAATAAACGCGACGGGCTCAGATCGCCGCCGAGGGCCAGCAAACCATTAGGTTCACGCAGCGCCCCTTCCGGAGAAGGGAACGCAAGAGAATGACGAGAGAGCTGGACCAGGCGCATGACAACAAAACTCCAGTACGCGAAGTGGGGATCGGTTCAAATATAGACTACAGACGTTGTTTAAACTGGTAGTAGCGACCCTGTTTTGCTAACAGCTCTGCGTGACTACCTTGCTCAATAATCTGTCCGTTGTCCATCACAATAATTTGATCGAAATCCGCCAGTCCGCGCAGGCGGTGCGTCACCATCAGCACCGTTTTGCCCTGCATCTCTTTTTCCAGTAAATCAAGAATTTGTCGCTCTGTGGTTGCGTCGAGACCTTCGGTGGGTTCGTCCAGCAGCATCAGCGGCGCATCGTGCAGCAGCGCGCGGGCAATCGCCAGGCGACGCAGCTCACCGCCGGAGAGCTGACGACCCCCTTCACCGAGCCAGCTGTTCAGACCCTCGTCGTCCAGTAGCTTATGCAGACCCACTTTTTCCAGCATCGCGCTTAACGCGTCATCGGCGGCACCGGGCGCGGCTAACAGCAGGTTATCCCGCAGGGTGGCGCTGAAAAGATGGACCCGCTGCGGCACCACGCTCACCGTTTTGCGTAGCGCAGGCTCGCTCATCGCTGCCAGCGGCGTATCGTTGAACAGGATCTGGCCCTGAGCCGGATCCCAGGCCCGGGTCAGGAGCTGCAGCAGCGTCGACTTCCCGCAGCCGGTACGACCCAGTACCGCAACGTGAGCGCCTGCAGGAATAGTCAGGTTTATATGGTCCAGCGCCGGTTGCGCCTGGCCGTCGTAGGCAAAGCTGACATCCGCCAGGCGGAGGGCCAGCTGCTCAGGCACGTCGGACGCGGCGGTGCTGAACTGCACTTCCGGCTGTTGGCCGGTGATCTGGGTGATACGTAGCGCGGAAGCCACCACCTGGCCCAGGTGCTGAAAGGCCCCGGTCACCGGGGCCAGCGCTTCAAACGCCGCCAGCGCGCAGAAGACAAACAGCGCAATGAGCGGACCCGGCTGGGAATTATCGCCCACGCCGCCGGAGGCCATCCACAGCATCGCCATCACCGCAACACCGCCAATCAACAGCATCAGCGCCTGAGACAGGGCCGTGAGTTCTGACTGCTTGCGCTGGGCTTCGTGCCAGTTCAGCTCGGTGTTTTCCATCTGCGCGCGGTAACGACGGCTGGCGCCAAAAATAGTCAACTCTGCCTGCCCCTGCAGCCAGCCCGTCAGCTGCTGGCGATATTCGCCGCGCAGACGGGTCAGGTTTTCACCGGTCGGTTTCCCGGCGCGGTAAAACAGCGGCGGCAGCAGAAACAGCGTAAGGAGCATGATCCCGCCGAGCACCAGCGCGATGTTGACGTCAAGCAGGCACAGGCCGAGAGTAACGACCACAATCACCACCAGGGCACCCACCAGCGGGGAGATAACGCGCAGGTAGAGGTGATCGAGCGTATCAACATCCGCGACCACGCGGTTCAACAGTTCGCCCTGGCGATAGCGCGCCAGCCCGGCAGGGGAGAGGGGCAGCAGCTTGCTGAAGGTGGTCACGCGCAGGTGCTGCAGCACGCGGAAGGTGGCGTCATGGCTGACCAGACGTTCGAAGTAGCGCCCGGCGGTGCGGGCAATGGCGGTGCCGCGAACGCCTGCGGCGGGCAGCATATAGTTGAAGCTGTACAGCCCGGCAAACCCGGCCACCGCCGAGGCAGAAAGGAACCAGCCGGAGAGCGTTAACAGGCCGATACTGGCCAGCAGGGTGAGGATCGCCAGCACCACGCCGAGGGTTAGCATCCATTTGTGGCGCATATAGAGCGCCAGATAAGGCAGTAAAGCGCGCATCAGATATCCTCCTGACGGTTCGCCAGCAGGGCCGCAAACGGCCCCTGTGCTGCCGCGAGCGTGGCATAATCGCCCTGCTCGACAAGCTGTCCGTTTTCCATCACCCAGACCTGATCCCAGTGAGCAATGCCCTCCAGCTGGTGGGTGACCATCAGCGTGGTCTGCTGCTGCGAGGCGGCATCAAGGGCCAGCATTACGCGCTGTTCGCTGTGCGCGTCCAGGCTGGCAGCGGGCTCATCCAGCAGTAAAAGCTGGCAGGGATTAAGCAGGGCGCGGGCCACGGCGATACGCTGCGCCTGTCCGACGGAAAGCCCAGCCGACTGATCGCCGACAATCGTATCCACCCCGTTCGGCAGCAGGGGCAGGAACTCGCTGACCCAGGCGCGATCGAGCACCGACTGCAGCTCTTCGTCGCTGGCATCCGGGCGCGCCAGCAGCACGTTTTCCCGCAGCGTGGCTGCCGGAAGCTGCGGATTCTGACCCACCCAGCTTAAATGGGTGCGCCATTCATCAGGATCGAGCGCGGAGAGTTCGGCCTGATTTATGCGCAGCGACCCGCTGTAGGCCATAAAGCCGGAGAGCGCATTCAGCAGCGAGCTTTTGCCCGAGCCGCTGGTACCGACCAGCACCACGCGCTGGCCTGCCGCGAGTGTAAAGTTTAATGGCCCCGCCAGCACCTTACCTTCCGGCGACAGCACGCAGAAATTCTCTGCCTCAATGCTGACCGGTTTGCTGGTGCTCAGGGTCAAGTCACCGCGCTGCGGATGGGCCAGCGGCGTTTCGAGGAAGGTTTTCAGGCTGTCGGCTGCGCCCACGGCCTGGGCCTTCGCATGATAGAAGGTGCCCAGATCGCGCAGCGGCTGGAAGAACTCCGGGGCCAGAATCAATGCCAGGAAGCCTGCTGAGAGGGTCACGGCAGTGCCGTAGTGACCAAAATCGAGGGCGCCCAGATAGGAGAAACCAAAATAGACGGCGACCAGGGCAATCGACAGAGAGGTAAAGAACTCCAGCACCCCGGAGGATAAGAACGCCAGGCGTAACACCTCCATGGTGCGCTGACGGAAGTCCTGAGAGGCGTGGCGAATGTTGTCGGTTTCGGCTTCACCGCGCCCAAAAATGCGCAGCGTCTCCATGCCGCGCAGGCGGTCAAGGAAGTGGCCGCTGAGGCGACCCAGCGCCAGGAAGTTGCGGCGGTTGGCATCGGCGGCGCCCATGCCGACCATTGCCATAAACAGCGGGATCAGCGGAGCGGTACCCAGCAGGATCAGCGCCGCGACCCAGTTATACGGGAAGATCGCCAGCACAATCAGCAGAGGAACAAAGACGGCCAGCGCCATCTGCGGCAGATAGCGGGCGTAGTAGTCATGCATATCGTCGATTTGCTCGAGGATAAGCGTCGCCCAGCTACCGGCGGGCTTGCCCTGGATCCAGGCTGGACCGGCTTCCTGCAGCCTGTCGAGCACCTGGCGGCGAATTTCGTAGCGGATGTTCTGTCCGGCGTGAAAACCCACGCGCTCACGCAACCAGACCACCCAGGCACGCAGAATAAAGACCAGAATCAGCACAATGAAAGGCAGTAACAGGGCCTCACGCGGGATGTTTTCCATGATCATATGGTTAAGAATGCGGGCCAGCAGCCATGCCTGGCCTACAATCAACACGCCGCTGATAAACCCTAAAAGACGGGAAATATTCAGCCAGCGGCGGGAAAGAACGCTTTGCTGTTTCAGCCAGCGTGTTAACTCTTGTTGACGGGTTTTTTCCATTGCGTGATTTGCAGGTGATGTTATTAGGTATTGGGCACGGCAATGTTACATCGCAGAGACAATAAAGGCGACTTATCGCCGCCTTTTTTTACGTTTGTTGCTGATTTGTAAAAATTATTTACTCTGATCGGCCAGTCCGTCGAGATAACGTTCTGCATCCAGCGCCGCCATACAACCGGTGCCCGCAGAGGTGATCGCCTGACGATAAATGTGGTCCATCACGTCGCCCGCAGCGAACACGCCCGGGATGCTGGTCTGGGTGGCATTGCCGTGGATCCCGGACTGCACTTTGATGTAGCCGTTCTCCAGCTCCAGCTGACCGTCGAAGATCGCAGTGTTCGGGCTGTGGCCGATGGCAACAAACAGACCTGCCACTTCCAGCGTTTCAACGTTGTCGGTGTTCTGCGTATCGCGAATGCGCAGACCCGCTACGCCCATCTGATCGCCGGTCACTTCTTCCAGCGTGCGGTGGGTGTGCAGCACGATGTTGCCGCTGGCCACTTTATCCATCAGGCGCTTGATCAGAATTTTTTCCGCGCGGAAGGTATCACGGCGATGAATGAGATGCACTTCAGAGGCGATATTCGCCAGGTACAGTGCTTCTTCCACGGCGGTATTGCCGCCACCGATGACCGCGACCTTCTGGTTGCGATAGAAGAAACCGTCGCAGGTAGCGCAGGCGGAAACGCCGCGACCTTTGAAGGCTTCTTCAGACGGCAGGCCCAGATAGCGGGCAGAGGCGCCGGTCGCAATAATCAGCGCATCGCAGGTGTATTCTGCGTTGTCACCGGTCAGGCGGAACGGACGGTTCTGCAGATCGACCTTGTTGATGTGGTCAAAAATGATTTCGGTATCAAATTTGGCGGCATGCTCGTGCATGCGTTCCATCAGCAGCGGCCCGGTCAGGCCTTCAGGATCGCCTGGCCAGTTTTCTACTTCGGTGGTGGTGGTCAGCTGACCGCCTTTTTCCATGCCCGTAATCAGTACCGGTTGCAGGTTAGCGCGTGCAGCGTAGACCGCTGCGGTGTATCCCGCAGGTCCAGAACCAAGGATTAGCAGCTTACTGTGTTTGGCCGTGCCCATGAGATCCCCATTGTTGTTGGCAGACATTTTCCCGGATTGTAGGGAATTTGCGGTCGTAAAAAAAGGGCGTAGCGATTTTGTTAACGATGTGTGTAATAGAAATCGCCAATCAACGGCGGAGCAGGGAAGGTGATTTTATAACAATAATCATGGCAAATCGCTCGAAACGACGGCGATAAAATGAGGATTAATCGCCGGTCGTAATGAATATCCGGCATGTTGTACTAAAAATCGATGTTTTGCTTTGACAATCCCCTGCGCTTTTGCGAAAACATTCAAGGAAGAAAAAAAACGGTCTTTGTGTAACGCATAGTCATGCACAAAATCACCATTTTTACCGGGTCAGCGAAATCTACGCATGGTGTGGACAGATGCCATTCGTGATGTTGATGGCCGCCTCTGGGCAACGGTCTTCATACCACATAACCCCAATCGAATCGCGCAAACTAAAAAACAGGCGATGCGATTAACCGCGGGGAAAGACTCTGAACAGTGAAGTGCACAGGGTCCTGGCAGGAGTTAGGGAAGGAATACAGAGAGACAATAATAATGGTAGATAGCAAGAAGCGCCCTGGCAAAGATCTCGACCGTATCGATCGTAACATTCTTAATGAATTGCAAAAGGATGGGCGTATTTCCAACGTCGAGCTTTCAAAACGTGTGGGACTTTCCCCGACGCCATGCCTTGAGCGTGTGCGCCGACTGGAAAGACAGGGTTTTATTCAGGGCTATACAGCGCTGCTGAACCCGCATTACCTGGATGCCTCACTTCTGGTATTTGTTGAGATTACTCTGAATCGTGGTGCGCCGGATGTGTTTGAACAGTTCAATGCCGCCGTGCAAAAACTTGAAGAAATTCAAGAGTGTCATCTGGTTTCCGGTGATTTCGACTACCTGTTGAAAACCCGCGTACCTGATATGTCTGCATACCGTAAGCTGCTGGGCGAAACCCTGCTGCGACTGCCTGGCGTGAACGACACCCGTACCTATGTGGTAATGGAAGAAGTCAAACAGAGCAATCGTCTGGTTATTAAGACGCGCTAACACGGAACAGGTGCATTATCAGCGTACTTTGATTACACTCCTGGTAATCCATACAGCAACAGTGTCGGGCCTCCCGGCACTGTTGTCCGTTTAGCACTCAGGCAGGAATTGCCTGATACCTGGAGAGCCTGTTTTGAGCCAGGAATATACCGAAGACAAAGAAGTCAATTTAACCAAGCTCAGCAGTGGGCGCCGACTCCTTGAGGCGTTACTGATCCTTGTTGCTCTTTTTGCCGTCTGGTTGATGGCAGCCTTACTCAGTTTCAATCCCTCCGATCCCAGCTGGTCACAGACCGCATGGCACGAGCCTATCCATAATTTAGGCGGCGTACCGGGCGCCTGGCTGGCGGATACGCTGTTCTTTATCTTTGGCGTGATGGCCTACACCCTTCCCGTCATCATTATTGGTGGCTGTTGGTTTGCCTGGCGCCATCGCCAGAACGATGACTACATCGACTACTTTGCCGTTTCGCTGCGCCTGATTGGCGCGCTGGCGCTGATCCTCACCTCCTGCGGTCTGGCGGCAATTAACGCCGATGACATCTGGTATTTTGCCTCCGGTGGGGTGATCGGCAGCCTGCTGAGCACCGCTTTACAGCCGATGCTGCACAGCAGCGGCGGCACCATCGCGCTGCTCTGCGTGTGGGGCGCGGGGCTGACGCTGTTTACCGGCTGGTCCTGGGTCAGCATTGCTGAAAAAATCGGCAGCGTGATCCTCAACGTCCTGACCTTTGCCAGCAACCGCACCCGTCGCGATGACACCTGGATTGAGGAAGAGTATGAAGACGACGACTACGACGAGGCTGAGCCAGCCGTAGAGCGTAGCGAATCCCGCCGCGCGCGCATTATGCGTGGGGCCCTGGCGCGCCGTAAGCGCGTGGCAGAGAAGTTTGCCAATCCGTTAGGCCGCAAGACCGATGCCGCGCTGTTCTCCGGGAAACGGATGGACGACGAAGAGGTGGCTTACAGCGCCCGTGGCGTGGCCGCCGATCCGGATGATGTGCTGTTCTCCGGTAATCGCGCGCTGGCCTCCGACTATGATGAGTACGATCCGTTGCTCAACGGTCACTCGGTGGCTGAGCCGCTTGCCGCCGCTGCCGCTGCGACCACCGCCACTCAGGCCTTTGCTGCCCCGGTCGATCCGGTGACGCCTCCAACCCCGTCGATGCCGGATGCCCATCTGCAGCCGCCTGCAGTTGATTGGCATGCGGAACCTGCTGCACCCGCAGCGCCGGTCTATACGCCGGAGCCGCAGCCTTATGCCGCCGCGCCACAGGAGCAGTGGCAGCCACCTTATCAGCCTGAACCGGTGTACGCACAGCCGCAGTACGAACAGCCGCAATATCAGCAACCTCAGTACGAGCAGCCACAGTACGAACAACCTCAGTATGCACAGCCGCAGCAGTATGAACCGCAGCAGGCCGAGTATCAGCCTGAGCCGGTGGTAACCCCGCCGGTCGTCGAAGCGCCGCCGGTTGAAGAGGTGAAACCGACCCGTCCGCCGCTTTATTACTTTGAAGAGGTGGAAGAGAAGCGTGCCCGTGAGCGCGAACAGCTCGCCGCCTGGTATCAGCCTGTACCAGAGGCAGTGCAAGAGCCTGCCCCGGTCAAAGCAGCTGAGATCCCGTCTGTACCGGTTCCGGCCGTAGAGCCTGCCTCCGTTGTCGCTCCGGTTGCGGCGAGCGTCCAGCAGGCAACGGCCGCGGGTGCCGCAGCGGCCAGCGCTGCCGCACCGTTATTCAGCCTGGCGACCAGTGGCGCACCGCGTCCACAGGTGAAAGAGGGGATTGGCCCGCAGCTGCCGCGTCCTAACCGCGTGCGCGTTCCTACCCGTCGTGAACTGGCCTCGTATGGCATCAAGCTGCCTTCTCAGCGAATAGCGGAAGAGGAAGCACGTAAAGCCGGGCGTCAGCAATACGATGACGACCAGTACGAAGACGACGCTGACGAAATGCATCAGGATGAGCTGGCACGCCAGTTCGCCCAGCAGCAACAGCAGCGTTATGGCGAGGAATATCAGCCGGAGCCACAGCCGTATCAGGCCCGGGATGACGAAGATGATGCCGCCGAAGCGGAGCTGGCTCGCCAGTTCGCCGCCACGCAGCAGCAGCGTTACGCCGGTGAACAGCCGACAGGGGCGAACCCGTTCTCGCTGGCTGATTTTGAATTCTCACCGATGAAAGATCTGGTGGATGATACGCCAAGCGAACCGCTGTTCACGCCGGGCGTGATGCCGGAAGCCGAGCCGCCGCGCCAGGCCTTTACGCCGCCGCAGCCTGCACAGCCGCAGCAATATGCTCAGCCTCAGCAACCTGCGCAGCCGCAGCAGTACGCTCAGCCTCAGCAACCTGCGCAGCCGCAGCAGTACGCTCAGCCTCAGCAACCTGCGCAGCCGCAGCAGTACGCTCAACCTCAGCAGCCCGCGCAGCCGCAGCAGTATGCTCAGCCACAGCAGCCCGTACAGCCGCAGCAGCCACCGGCTCAGCCTCAGTCTCAACAGAGCCTGATCCATCCGCTGCTGATGCGTAACGGTGACAGCCGTCCGCTGCAAAGACCGACCACGCCGCTGCCGTCATTTGACCTGTTAACACCGCCGCCAACGGAAGTCGAGCCGGTTGATACCTTCGCCCTCGATCAGATGGCGCGCCTGGTTGAACTCCGCCTGGCCGATTTCCGGATTAAAGCGGATGTAGTGAATTATTCACCGGGTCCGGTGATCACCCGTTTCGAGCTGAATCTGGCTCCGGGAGTGAAAGCCGCGCGTATCTCCAATCTTTCCCGCGACCTGGCGCGTTCGCTGTCCACCGTGGCCGTGCGTGTGGTCGAAGTTATTCCGGGCAAACCTTATGTTGGCCTGGAGCTGCCGAACAAAAAACGTCAGACCGTTTACCTGCGCGAAGTGCTGGATAACGCCAAATTCCGCGATAATCCTTCGCCGCTGAGCGTGGTGCTGGGTAAAGACATCGCTGGTGAACCGGTGGTGGCCGATCTGGCGAAAATGCCGCACCTGCTGGTGGCGGGTACGACCGGTTCCGGTAAGTCTGTTGGCGTGAACGCCATGATCCTCAGCATCCTGTATAAGGCGCAGCCGGAAGATGTGCGCTTCATCATGATCGACCCGAAAATGCTGGAACTGTCGGTATACGAAGGTATTCCGCACCTGCTGACCGAAGTCGTGACCGACATGAAAGATGCCGCCAACGCCCTGCGCTGGAGCGTTAACGAGATGGAGCGCCGCTACAAGCTGATGTCCGCGCTGGGCGTGCGTAACCTCGCCGGTTATAACGAGATCATCGCCGAAGCGGCGAAGATGGGCCGTCCGATCCCGGATCCGTACTGGAAGCCGGGCGACAGCATGGATGCCGAGCATCCGGTGCTGGAAAAACTGCCGTACATCGTGGTGCTGGTGGACGAGTTCGCTGACCTGATGATGACCGTCGGTAAGAAGGTGGAAGAGCTGATCGCTCGCCTGGCACAAAAAGCACGTGCGGCGGGGATCCACCTGGTGCTGGCGACCCAGCGTCCGTCGGTGGATGTGATCACCGGCCTGATTAAAGCCAACATCCCAACCCGTATCGCCTTTACCGTGTCGAGCAAAATCGACTCCCGTACCATTCTCGACCAGGGGGGGCGCGGAATCGCTGCTCGGCATGGGGGACATGCTTTACTCCGGCCCGAACTCCACCTCGCCGGTGCGTGTCCACGGCGCCTTCGTGCGTGACCAGGAAGTGCATGCCGTGGTGCAGGATTGGAAGGCGCGCGGTCGTCCACAGTACGTTGATGGCATCACCTCTGACAGCGAAAGCGAAGGCGGTGGCGGTGGTGGCGGTGCTGATAGCGGTGAAGAGCTCGATCCCCTGTTCGATCAGGCGGTTAACTTCGTCACCGAGAAGCGCAAAGCCTCTATCTCCGGGGTTCAGCGCCAGTTCCGCATCGGCTACAACCGCGCGGCGCGCATCATTGAGCAGATGGAAGCGCAGGGCATCGTCAGCGAGCAGGGGCACAACGGCAACCGTGAAGTGCTTGCCCCGCCGCCGTTTGAGTAATCCTCCGTCGATTGCAAAGATGGGTAAATCAGCAATAATTAAGCATTTTCTTCTGTCGCCTGCCTGCGGGCAGGTCCAGAATAGTTGACAGAAAACCCCCATTTCGGGATGACGCTTTGTAAGGACTACCAATGAAAAAAATTGCAATCACCTGTGCATTACTGACCAGCTTTGTGGCGAGCAGCGTCTGGGCTGATGCCGCCAGCGATCTCAAAAACCGTCTGGACAAAGTCAGCAGCTTCCACGCCAGCTTCACCCAGAAAGTGACTGACGGCAGCGGCAATGCGGTGCAGGAAGGTCAGGGTGACCTGTGGGTGAAACGTCCAAATCTGTTCAACTGGCATATGACGCAGCCGGATGAGAGCATTCTGGTTTCCGACGGGAAAACCCTGTGGTTCTTCAACCCGTTTGTTGAGCAGGCTACGGCGACCTGGCTGAAGGATGCCGCCAGCAACACGCCATTTATGCTGATTGCCCGTAACCAGTCCAGCGACTGGCAGCAGTACAACATTAAACAGAACGGCGATGACTTCGTGCTGACCCCGAAAGGCAACAACGGCAACCTGAAGCAGTTCACCATTAACGTGAGTACTAATGGGACCATCAATCAGTTCGGTGCGGTTGAGCAGGACGATCAGCGCAGTAGCTATCAGCTGAAATCCCAGCAGAACGGGGCGGTTGATACATCTAAATTCACCTTTACCCCGCCGAAGGGCGTGACGGTGGATGACCAACGTAATAAGTAAGAGGCGTGCGTGAGCAACCTGTCGCTCGATTTTTCAGATAATGCGTTTCAACCTCTGGCCGCCCGTATGCGGCCAGAAAATTTAGCGCAGTATATTGGCCAGCAGCATCTGCTGGCTGCGGGCAAACCTTTGCCACGCGCCATTGAGGCCGGGCATCTGCACTCGATGATCCTCTGGGGGCCGCCAGGCACCGGTAAAACGACGCTGGCGGAAGTGATTGCCCGCTATGCCGATGCCGACGTCGAGCGTATTTCCGCTGTTACCTCCGGGGTGAAAGAGATCCGCGAAGCCATCGAGCGTGCCCGTCAGAGCCGCAACGCCGGTCGTCGCACCATCCTGTTTGTCGATGAGGTGCACCGCTTTAACAAGAGCCAGCAGGATGCTTTCCTGCCGCACATCGAAGACGGTACCATCACCTTTATCGGTGCCACCACCGAAAACCCCTCATTTGAACTCAACTCCGCACTGTTATCCCGCGCCCGCGTCTATCTGCTGAAATCGTTAACCACCGAAGACATTGAGCAGGTGCTGACTCAGGCGATGGATGATAAGGCCCGAGGCTACGGCGGCCAGGATATCGTGCTGCCTGACGATACCCGTCGGGCCATTGCAGAGCTGGTGAACGGGGATGCGCGCCGGGCGCTGAATACCCTGGAGATGATGGCCGATATGGCCGAAGCCGACGACAGCGGCAAGCGGGTGCTGCTCCCGGCACTGCTGACCGAAATCGCCGGCGAACGCAGCGCGCGCTTTGATAATAAAGGCGACCGCTTTTACGATCTGATCTCGGCGCTGCATAAATCGGTACGCGGCAGCGCACCTGATGCCGCGCTCTACTGGTATGCGCGCATTATTACCGCCGGAGGCGATCCGCTGTACGTGGCTCGCCGCTGTCTGGCGATCGCTTCGGAAGATGTTGGTAATGCCGATCCGCGCGCGATGCAGGTGGCGATCTCCGCCTGGGACTGCTTCACCCGCGTCGGGCCCGCTGAAGGCGAGCGCGCCATTGCCCAGGCGATTGTCTATCTGGCCTGCGCCCCGAAAAGCAATGCGGTCTATACCGCCTTCAAAGCGGCGATGTCCGATGCCCGCGAGCGCCCGGATTACGATGTTCCTGACCACTTGCGTAATGCCCCGACCAGGCTGATGAAAGAGCTGGGTTACGGTCAGCAATACCGTTACGCCCACGACGAGCCCAATGCCTACGCCGCCGGGGAGGAGTATTTCCCGCAGGAAATGGCACAAACTCGCTATTATCGCCCGACAAACAGAGGCCTTGAGGGCAAGATTGGCGAAAAGCTCACCTGGCTTGCCGGACAGGATCAAAATAGCCCTATAAAACGCTACCGTTAGGGCGATCGTTGCGGTAATGTTGGCAATGTATCTAATGACCGCAGGCTGCGGTCATTTTCTCCTATTTTTTAATTCGATAAGCACAGGATAAGCATGCTCGATCCCAATCTGCTGCGTAACGAGCCAGACGCAGTCGCTGAAAAACTGGCACGCCGGGGCTTTAAACTGGATGTAGATAAGCTGCGCGCTCTTGAAGAGCGTCGTAAAGTTCTGCAGGTACAAACCGAAAACTTGCAGGCAGAGCGTAACTCTCGATCGAAATCCATCGGCCAGGCGAAAGCGCGCGGGGAAGACATTGAGCCATTACGCCTGGAAGTGAACAAACTCGGTGAAGAGCTGGATCAGGCGAAAGCCGATCTGGACGTTCTTCAGGCCGAAATTCGTGATATCGCGCTGGCGATCCCGAACACCCCTGACGACAGCGTACCTGTCGGCAAAGACGAAAATGACAACGTCGAAGTGAAACGCTGGGGCACCCCACGCGAGTTCGATTTTGAGGTTCGCGATCACGTCACGCTGGGCGAAATGCACGCGGGGCTCGATTTTGCGGCTGCGGTTAAGCTGACCGGTTCCCGTTTTGTGGTGATGAAAGGTCAGATTGCCCATCTGCACCGTGCGCTGGCCCAGTTTATGCTGGATCTGCACACCGAGCAGCACGGCTACAGCGAAACCTACGTTCCGTATCTGGTCAACCACGATACGCTGTACGGTACCGGCCAGCTGCCGAAATTTGCCGGCGATCTGTTCCATACCCGTCCGCTGGACGAAGAAGCGGACAGCAGCAACTACGCGCTGATCCCAACCGCAGAAGTACCGCTGACCAACCTCGTGCGTGATGAGATCATCGACGAAGACGATCTGCCGATCAAACTGACTGCACACTCTCCGTGCTTCCGTTCTGAAGCAGGATCTTATGGCCGTGATACCCGCGGTCTGATCCGTATGCACCAGTTCGATAAAGTTGAGATGGTGCAGATCGTGCGTCCGGAAACCTCCATGGATGCGCTGGAAGAGATGACCGGTCACGCGGAAAAAGTGCTGGAGCTGCTGGGGCTGCCGTACCGCCGCATGGCGCTTTGCACCGGTGACATGGGCTTTGGCGCCTGCAAAACCTTCGATCTGGAAGTGTGGGTTCCGGCGCAGGGCACCTATCGTGAGATCTCCTCCTGCTCCAACGTTGGCGATTTCCAGGCGCGTCGTATGCAGGCACGCTGCCGCAGCAAGTCCGATAAGAAAACCCGTCTGGTGCACACTCTGAACGGCTCCGGCCTGGCAGTGGGGCGTACCCTGGTGGCGGTGCTGGAAAACTACCAGCAGGCTGACGGTCGTATCGAAATTCCTGAAGTTCTGCGCCCTTACATGAAAGGCCAGCAGTACATCGGCTAATTTGCCTTAACGTAAAAAAAGCGCCTGCGGGCGCTTTTTTTTATGCCCCGCTTTTGACATCAGGCAATACCCCCTCCCTCTAAAGGGGTAATACTCCCCTGGCAGTTGGTAGCATAAACCTCTGCTAACGCAATCACTCCTTATATAAATAACTATATAGCGGTTGCTGCCGCACAGGGATCTTTGTGAGCAATCAAAGTGAGAGTCTATGAAAATAAAAACGCCTGATGCCTTACTGGCTGCCGAGGTGAGCCGTCGCGGGCTGATGAAAACCACCGCGATTGGCGGCCTGGCTGTTGCCAGTAGCGCATTAACATTGCCTTTTTCACGCCTGACGTCAGCGGCTGAAGCCGTAGCAGCCATCAAGTCGGATGAAAAAGTGGTCTGGAGCGCCTGCACGGTGAACTGCGGCAGTCGCTGCCCGTTGCGAATGCATGTCATCGACGGTGAGATCAAATACGTCGAGACCGACAATACCGGGGATGATAACTACGAGGGATTGCACCAGGTTCGCGCTTGCCTGCGTGGCCGTTCCATGCGCCGTCGCGTCTATAACCCGGATCGCCTGAAATACCCGATGAAGCGGGTGGGCAAACGCGGCGAGGGCAAATTCGAGCGCATCAGCTGGGACGAGGCCTTCGACACCATCGCCAGTAATATGCAGCGCCTGATTAAGGATTACGGCAACGAGTCCATCTACCTTAACTACGGTACCGGCACCCTCGGCGGGACCCTGACCCGCTCCTGGCCGCCGGGCAAAACCCTGATTGCCCGCCTGATGAACTGCTGCGGGGGCTATCTCAACCATTACGGTGACTACTCCACCGCGCAGATTGCCGCCGGTCTTAACTACACCTACGGCGGCTGGGCCGATGGCAACAGCCCGTCGGATATTGAAAACAGCCAGCTGGTGGTGCTGTTCGGTAACAACCCGGGTGAAACGCGCATGAGCGGCGGCGGGGTGACCTACTACGTTGAACAGGCACGGCAAAAATCGAACGCTCGCATGATCATTATCGATCCGCGCTACACCGACACCGGGGCAGGGCGCGAGGATGAGTGGATCCCGATCCGCCCGGGAACCGATGCGGCACTGATCTCTGCTCTGGCCTGGGTGATGATCGAAGAGAACCTCGTCGATCAGCCGTTCCTCGATAAATACTGCGTCGGCTACGACGAGAAAACGCTGCCGGAAGGCGCACCGGCGAACGGCCACTATAAAGCCTATATTCTCGGTCAGGGCAATGACGGGATTGCCAAAACCCCGGCCTGGGCTGCAGCCATTACCGGTATTCCTGAGGCGCGCATCGTGAAGCTGGCGCGTGAAATCGCTACGGCGAAACCGGCCTTTATCTCCCAGGGCTGGGGCCCGCAGCGTCATGCCAACGGGGAGCTGGTCTCCCGCGCTATCGCCATGCTGGCGATTTTGACCGGTAACGTGGGGATCAACGGCGGCAACAGCGGGGCGCGTGAAGGCTCGTACTCCCTGCCGTTTGTGCGCATGCCGACCCTGGAAAACCCGGTTCAGACCAGCATCTCGATGTTTATGTGGACCGACGCCATCGAGCGCGGCCCGGAGATGACCGCCACCCGCGACGGGGTGCGCGGCAAAGAGAAGCTCGACGTGCCGATCAAGATGATCTGGAACTACGCCGGAAACTGCCTTATCAACCAGCATTCACAGATCAACCGCACCCACGATATTCTGCAGGACGACAAAAAATGCGAGCTGATTGTGGTGGTGGATTGCCATATGACCTCCTCGGCGAAATATGCCGATATCCTGCTGCCGGACTGCACCGCCTCTGAGCAGATGGACTTCGCCCTGGACGCCTCCTGCGGCAATATGTCGTACGTGATTTTTGCCGACCAGGCGATCAAACCGCGTTTTGAATGCAAAACCATCTATGAGATGACCTCGGCACTGGCGAAACGCATGGGCGTTGAGCAGCAGTTCACCGAAGGCCGGACCCAGGAAGAGTGGATGCGTCATCTGTATGAACAGTCACGGCAGGCTATTCCGGAGCTGCCGTCGTTTGATGCGTTCCGTCAGCAGGGCATGTTCAAGCAGCGTGACCCGGAAGGGCATCACGTGGCCTATAAAGCCTTCCGCGCCGATCCGGCCGCGAATCCGCTCACCACGCCGTCAGGCAAAATTGAGATCTACTCCGCAGAGCTGGCGCAGATCGCCGCGACCTGGGAGCTGGAGCAGGGCGATGTGATCGATCCGCTTCCGATTTACAGTCCGGGCTTTGAGAACTACGACGATCCGCAGAGCAAAGACTTCCCGCTGCAGCTGACCGGCTTCCACTACAAAGCGCGAACGCACTCCACCTACGGCAACGTTGATGTCCTGAAGGCGGCCTGCCGTCAGGAGATCTGGATCAACCCGCTGGATGCGCAGCGACGCGGGATCGCCAACGGCGACCGGGTGCGGATCTTCAACGGACGCGGCGAAGTGCATATCGAAGCCAAAGTCACGCCGCGCATCCTGCCGGGCGTAGTGGCGTTAGGCGAAGGGGCCTGGTACAACCCGGACGCGAACCGTGTCGATCAGGCGGGATGCATTAACGTGCTGACCACCCAACGCCCGTCGCCGCTGGCGAAAGGTAACCCGTCTCACAGTAACCTGGTTCAGGTTGAAAAGGCGTAAGGAGTAGCCGATGACCACTCAGTATGGATTTTTTATTGATTCCAGCCGCTGCACCGGGTGCAAAACCTGCGAGCTGGCGTGCAAGGATTACAAGGACCTGACCCCGGACGTCAGCTTCCGCCGCATCTACGAGTACGCAGGCGGCGACTGGCAGGAGGACAACGGCGTCTGGCAGCAGAACGTGTTTGCCTACTACCTGTCGATTGCCTGCAACCACTGCGAGGATCCGGCCTGCACCAAAGTCTGCCCCAGCGGGGCGATGCACAAGCGCGATGACGGCTTTGTGGTGGTGGATGAGGATGTCTGCATCGGGTGTCGCTACTGCCACATGGCCTGTCCGTACGGCGCGCCGCAGTACAACGCCGCGAAAGGTCATATGACCAAGTGCGACGGCTGCCACGAGCGCGTCGCCGAAGGCCACAAGCCGATCTGCGTCGAGTCCTGCCCGCTGCGGGCCCTGGATTTCGGCCCGATTGAGGAGCTGCGTAAGAAACACGGCAAACTGGCGGCGGTTGCGCCGCTGCCGTCGGCGCACTTCACGAAGCCGAGTATCGTCATAAAACCCAATGCCAACAGCCGACCTACGGGTGATACCACCGGCTATCTGGCCAATCCGAAGGAGGTGTGAGATGGGAAGCGGATGGCATGAATGGCCGTTGATGATTTTTACGGTCTTCGGACAGTGTGTGGCGGGCGGTTTTATCGTCCTCGCCCTGGCGTTGTTAAAAGGCAATCTGAACAGGGAACAGCAGCAGCGGCTGGTGCTGAGCATGTTTGGTTTGTGGGTGCTGATGGGGATCGGATTTATCGCTTCCACGCTGCACCTCGGTTCGCCCCTGCGCGCGTTCAACTCCCTGAACCGCATAGGCGCGTCCTCGCTCAGCAACGAGATCGCCAGCGGCGCGATCTTCTTTGCGGTTGGCGGGCTGGGCTGGCTGCTGGCGGTGCTGAAAAAACTGCCGGCAGGCTTACGCACTCTGTGGCTGGTGGTGACCATGGTGCTGGGCGTGGTGTTCGTCTGGATGATGGTGCGGGTCTATAACACCATCGACACGGTGCCGACCTGGTACAGCGTCTGGACGCCGATGAGCTTCTTCCTGACGATGTTTATCGGTGGCCCGCTGCTGGGCTTCCTGCTTCTGCGGGTGGCGGGCGTCGATGGCTGGGCCATGCGTCTACTACCTGCCGTGTCGCTGCTGGCGCTGGCGGTGAGTACGGTGGTGGCCCTGATGCAGGGTGCAGAGCTGGCAACGATCCACAGTGCCATTCAGCAGGCGTCATCCCTGGTGCCGGATTACGGCTCGCTGATGGCCTGGCGCGTGCTGCTGCTGGCGGCGGCGCTGGTGTGCTGGATTGTGCCGCAGCTGAAAGGCTATCAGCCTGCAATCCCGCTATTGTCGCTGGCATTTTTGCTGGTGCTGGCAGGAGAAATGATCGGACGCGGGGTGTTTTACGGTCTGCATATGACCGTTGGAATGGCCGTCGCCAGTTAACGCAGATTATTGTTATATAAAGCCGGGACTTAGTGCCCGGCTTTTCTTTTTTCAATCATGAAATTTTTCGACTGTCGTTTGGCTTTAATGTTGGCCTTAAATAAACAAAAACAAATACATAATTATTATCGATAGCAGACTTTGCATTAGCAGGATGAGTTTTTTCAATCGACAGGGAGCATATCGTGCGCGCGGCTCGATTGGGTGGATTGACTTTGTTTTTGCCAGTGGCATGATGCGCACGAAATCTGAACTTCCTCACGGTTTTTAATCCATGTCGACCTATACCCGGCCAGTGCTCCTGTTGCTCTGTGGCCTGCTTTTGCTGACCCTCGCGATCGCAGTGTTAAATACGCTCGTTCCGCTGTGGCTCGCCCATGAAAACTTACCGACCTGGCAGGTGGGTATGGTCAGCTCGTCCTTTTTTACCGGTAATCTGCTGGGCACCCTGATGACGGGAAGCCTGATTAAACGGTTTGGCTTTAACCGCAGCTATTATCTGGCATCGCTTATTTTTGCCGCCGGCTGCGCCGGGTTAGGGCTGATGGTCGGTTTCTGGAGCTGGATGGCCTGGCGCTTTATTGCGGGCGTCGGCTGCGCCATGATCTGGGTAGTGGTGGAGAGCGCTCTGATGTGCAGCGGCACCTCCCGCAACCGTGGGCGTCTGCTGGCGGCCTATATGATGGTCTATTATGTCGGGACCGTGCTGGGCCAGCTGATGGTCAGCAAACTGCCAACCGACCTGATGAGCGTCCTGCCGTGGGTGACCGGCATGGTGCTGGCCGCTATCCTGCCGCTGCTCTTTACGCGCATTGTGAACCAGAGCAGCGAGCATCAGGAGGCAACGCATATCTGGCCGATGCTGAGACTGCGTCATGCGCGTCTCGGGGTGAACGGCTGCATTATCTCCGGGATTGTGCTGGGCTCGCTGTATGGCCTGATGCCGCTCTACCTGAACCATCAGGGAGTCAGTGATTCCGGGATCGGTTTCTGGATGGCGGTGATGGTCAGCGCCGGGATTGTCGGGCAGTGGCCGGTTGGTCGTCTTGCCGACCGCTTCGGGCGCCTGCTGGTGCTGCGCGTTCAGGTCTTTGTGGTGATCATGGGCTGTCTCGCCATGCTCAGCAATGCCGCGATGGCACCGGCGCTGTTTATTCTGGGTGCGGCGGGCTTTACCCTCTATCCGGTCGCGATGGCCTGGGCCTGTGAGAAAGTGGAACATCATCAGCTGGTGGCCATGAACCAGGCGCTGCTGCTGAGCTATACCATCGGCAGCCTGCTGGGCCCGACCTTTACCGCCATGCTGATGCAGAACTATTCTGACAATCTGCTGTTTATCATGATCGCCAGCGTGTCATTTATTTATCTGCTCATGCTGCTGCGTAAAGTGGGCGAGCATCCCACGCCCGTGGCCCATGCCTGAATAAATAAAAGCCTGTCGCTGACAGGCTTTTTTTGTCTCTGTCACATATAAGAGTTTTACGCATTGTTTGTTTATTGCGTCAGACGATAATTCAGAGGCGTTCTATCACTAAAAGGCAGCGATCATGTCTACTCGTCGTTTTACCACTACAGCGCTGGCAGTAGTATTGTCTTTAACCTTTGCAACTGCACCTGCTATGGCCAATCCGGGCAATGGAAACGGAAATGGCCACGGTAACGGGCAAGGTAATAGCGGCAATCATGGCAACGGCAATTCCGGTAAAGGGAATGCCGGTAACCAGGACCATAAACAAAATAACGGTCACCAGAATTCAGGCAAATCAAATAAGAGCGTTAAAGATGATGTCGATGCACGCGTCAGTTACGATCATGCCCGGCATCTGGCGTTAAATTATGGCCTGACGGGTTATGACTCCCTGCCGCCGGGTATTGCAAAAAACCTCGCGCGCGGTAAACCGCTGCCTCCGGGCATCGCGAAAAAGGCCGTACCGGCCTCGATGCTGGGTCAATTACCTTCTTATCCGGGGTATGAATGGCGGGTGGTCGGTAAAGATCTGGTCTTAATTGCGCTGAGTACGGCGATTGTGACCACCATTATTAATGGCGTCTTTGACTAATAAATAAAACGCCCGGTGAAAACCGGGCGTTTTGTTAATACATGACTTTGTGACCGTACTGCTCCAGAATGCCTTTTACGCGTTCCATAGTCTCTTTCTTCGGCGGCTTAACGCCATCCAGCTTGTACTCTTCGCCCATCGCTACCCATTTATGTTTGCCCAGCTCGTGATACGGCAGCAATTCAATTTTCTCAACGTTGCCCATATCACGGGTGAACTCACCCAGGCGGTGGGCAGAGTCGTCGTCATCTGACCAGCCCGGCACCACGACATAGCGGATCCAGGTTTTGATGCCTTTGGCGGAGATGTATTTCGCGAACTCCAGGGTGCGATGGTTAGAGACGCCGACCAGATTCTGGTGAATTTCGTCGTTCATCTGCTTGAGATCCAGCATGACCAGGTCGGTCACTTCCAGCAGTTCATCAATCACCGGATCGTAGCGACGGACAAAACCGTTGGTATCCAGACAGGTATGAATGCTCTCTTTATGGCAGGCGCGGAACCAGTCGCGGACAAACTCCGCCTGCAGGATTGCTTCCCCGCCGGAAGCGGTCACGCCGCCGCCGGAAGCGTTCATAAAGTGGCGATAGGTCACCACCTCTTTCATTAATTCATCAACGGTGACTTCTTTACCGCCATGGGTATCCCAGGTATCGCGGTTATGGCAGTACAGGCAGCGCATCAGGCAGCCCTGGAAGAAGGTAATAAAGCGGATGCCCGGGCCATCGACGGTGCCACAGGACTCAAAGGAGTGAATGCGACCAATAGTTGACATTGCGGTGATATCTCCAGATTCGGCCCGTCCGGGGCCTGTGTATGTGCACAACTCAAGCGGCTGTGTCGAGTCTGTTTTGGCTGTTATCCATTTATTATAGATACCGGGCAAAAGAGACTATGGTGCGGGAGGTGTTAAAAAGGCCCCACTTGCGTGGAGCCTTTATTGTACGCGTTTTACGGCGTGATTTCAGTCAAATCCACTTACATGGACTGAGTGAAAGTACGGGTAATCACGTCTTTCTGCTGCTCTTTAGTCAGCGAGTTGAAACGTACTGCGTAGCCAGATACACGGATGGTCAGCTGAGGATATTTCTCAGGGTGTTCCATCGCATCGAGCAGCATTTCACGGTTCATGACGTTCACGTTCAGGTGCTGACCACCTTCGATGGACGCTTCGTGATGGAAGTAACCGTCCATCAGGCCCGCGAGGTTGGTTTTACGCACTTCGTCGTCTTTACCCAGCGCGTTTGGCACGATAGAGAAGGTGTAAGAGATACCATCTTTCGCGTAAGCAAACGGCAGTTTAGCAACGGAGGTCAGAGAGGCAACAGCACCTTTCTGGTCGCGGCCGTGCATTGGGTTAGCACCTGGTCCGAATGGCGCGCCAGCACGACGACCGTCCGGGGTGTTACCGGTTTTCTTACCATAAACCACGTTAGAGGTAATGGTCAGAACAGACTGAGTCGGGATAGCGTTACGGTAGGTGGTCAGTTTCTGAATTTTCTTCATGAAACGTTCTACCAGGTCAACCGCCATGTCATCAACGCGAGCGTCGTTGTTACCAAACTGCGGGTATTCACCGTCGATTTCGAAGTCTACAGCCAGGCCGTCTTCGTCACGAATTGGTTTAACTTTCGCATATTTGATTGCGGACAGGGAGTCAGCCGCAACGGACAGACCTGCGATACCGCATGCCATGGTGCGAACAACGTCACGGTCGTGCAGCGCCATCAGAGAGGCTTCGTAGCTGTACTTGTCGTGCATGTAGTGGATGACGTTCAGTGCGGTAACGTACTGTTTAGCCAGCCAGTCCATGAAGTGATCCATACGATCCATCACTTCGTCGAAGTTCAGCACATCGCCTTTGATTGGTTCAGATTTAGGACCAACCTGGATTTTCAGTTTTTCATCAACGCCGCCGTTGATTGCATACAGCATGGTTTTCGCGAGGTTAGCGCGAGCACCGAAGAACTGCATTTGCTTACCAACAACCATCGGGCTTACGCAGCAAGCGATCGCGTAGTCGTCGTTGTTGAAGTCAGGACGCATCAGGTCATCGTTCTCGTACTGCAGAGAAGAGGTGTCGATGGACACTTTAGCGGCAAATTTTTTGAAGTTCAGTGGCAGTTTTTCAGACCACAGAATAGTGATGTTCGGCTCCGGAGACGGCCCCATGGTGTACAGGGTGTTCAGGAAACGGAAGCTGCTTTTGGTCACCAGGGTACGGCCATCTACGCCCATACCGGCGATAGATTCAGTTGCCCAGATTGGGTCACCGGAGAACAGTTCATCATACTCAGGGGTACGCAGGAAGCGAACCATACGCAGTTTCATGACCAGGTGGTCAATCATTTCCTGTGCTTCGAGCTCGGTGATTTTGCCAGCTTTCAGGTCACGTTCGATGTAGGCATCCAGGAAGGTGGACACACGACCGAAGGACATTGCCGCGCCGTTCTGAGATTTAACCGCCGCCAGGTAACCGAAATAGGTCCACTGGATAGCTTCCTGAGCGTTGGTCGCAGGACCGGAGATGTCGTAACCGTATTTGGCGGCCATCTCTTTGATCTGACCCAGCGCACGGTGCTGTTCGGAGATCTCTTCACGCAGACGGATAGTCGCTTCCAGGTTTACGCCGTTTTCCATGTCGGACTGCAGGGACAGGAACTGTGCGTATTTGTCTTTCATCAGGAAGTCGATACCGTACAGCGCAACGCGACGGTAGTCACCGATGATACGGCCACGGCCATACGCATCTGGCAGACCGGTCAGGACGCCTGATTTACGGCAGTTCAGGATGTCTTTGGTGTAAACGTCAAACACGCCCTGGTTGTGAGTTTTGCGGTATTCGGTGAAGATTTTCTTCAGCATTGGGTCCAGCTCGCGATCGTACGCTTTGCAGGAACCTTCAACCATTTTGATACCACCGAACGGGATAATCGCACGTTTCAGTGGAGCTTCAGTTTGCAGACCAACGATCTTCTCGAGGGATTTGTTGATGTAACCCGCGTCGTGAGAAGTAATAGTGGATGCAATGGAGGTGTCGAAATCAACAGGCGCGTGAGTGCGGTTTTCCTGCTTAACGCCTTCCATAACGCTGTCCCACAGGGCAGTGGTCGCGTCGGTGGCACCGGCCAGGAAGGATTCGTCACCTTCATATGGGGTGTAGTTTTTCTGGATGAAGTCACGAACGTTGACTTCATTCTGCCAATCACCTTTGGCAAAACCTTCCCATGCTGTGGCTAACTTTTCATTAAGTTCGGACATGTAACACCTACCTTCTTAAGTGGATTTTTTATTTACTGCCTGAGAAAACCATTAATGATGGTTATCGCCACGCAGGTAAATGACCCAGTATGTCAACCCAACCAGCAGACCACCGCCAATAATGTTCCCGATTGTGACTGGGATCAGGTTATCAGAGATGAAGTTCATAACGGTCAGGTGAGAGAAACTTTCCGGGCTGGAACCTACTGCAGTCCAGAACTCCGGGCTGGCAAAGTCACGGATTACGATACCGAATGGAATCATAAACATGTTTGCAATACTGTGTTCAAAGCCGCTGGCAACGAACATGGCGACAGGCAGAACCATAATCATGGCTTTGTCCATCAGGCTGCGGCCGGAGTAGCTCATCCAGACGGCCAGGCAGACCATCAGGTTGGCAAGAATGCCCAGCGCAACGGCTTCAATAAATGTGTGGTGTACTTTGTGGTCGGCGGTTTGCAGGACGTTTAGCCCCCACGCGCCGTTGGCGGTCATATATTCACCCGACAACCACATCAACAGGACAAACAGCAGGCAGCCAATCAGGTTTCCAACGTAAACGTTGAGCCAGTTTTTTGCCAGTTGGCCCCAGGTGATCTTACCGCTGGCTTTCGCGACCACGATAAGAACCGTCGAGGTAAAGAGGTCAGCGCCGCAGATAACGCACAGGATCAGACCCAGTGAGAAACAGATGCCGCCGATCAGCTTAGCGATACCGAAAGGCATCCCGGCAGTACCGGTGGTGGCGGTGATATAGAAAACAAAGGCAATGGAGATGAACACCCCGGCAGTGATGGCCAGGAAGAACGTCGTCATCGGTTGTTTCGTTGCTTTATAGACACCCGCTTCTTCGGCAACTTTCGCCATTGCAGCTGGGAGTAAAAGATCAAAAGGGTTGTCAGCTTTCACACTAACTCTCTCTTTATTAAGTCGGCGACGAGATACTAACAAAGCATTATAGAAGAGAAATTGATGTAGATCATATCTCGCCTGGCTTATAGGCCCGCAAAGTGCGTGGTTTTTCAGCAAATGCGGAGTAAGTATTTGATTATACGTATAAAAATAAATTTTAAAAGTTACTAAATGATTTGATTTTTTTCTTCCGACCTTCCCCCGGACAGTTAATTAGAATGGAGTATTTCATATAAAAAGTAACAATAATCGCCAGGGCGCCATAATTATAGCTACCAATATTTAACTTTATTATTACAACTAAAAGTTATTGCCGCAGAAATAAAAAACGGGGCAATAAAATTGCCCCGTAATATAACGTAGGTGATTGTATACGCCTACAGTTTGTAATGTTATGTAACGTTATTTAGCCCAGTAAGCGCTTTTAGCCTTCTGTAATTTCTCATAGGCCTTCAGCAGCGACTGGTGAGCAGGGAAGGCTTTCAGATCGCTATCCACTGCCTGCAGGCCGTGGAATGGCGCTTCACCGCTCAGGGCTGCACTGGCGTTCTCTACCGCTTCGGCACCGTACATACGGGTAAAGGCGTTAAGATATTGCAGCGGCTCACGATCCTCTTCCTGCGCCAGTAACAGCAGCGTCTGCAGGCAGCGGTAGTAGTTCGCGCGCTCTGCGCTGAATACCGAGGCGTTGAACTCGATAGTCCATTCGGTCCAGATCAGCGCCTGCTCCAGGTCGCCGCCCGCCAGCGCCAGCATCGCCTTCAGCTCACCGATACGCAGGGTGTACCAGCCGTTATCTTTGCCTGTCGCCAGGCCCAGCAGCTCGCGCACGCGGGTAAAGTCGTCGTGGCCTTCGTCGTCCAGCTGGGTGATGAGGTTCAGGTAGTCCTCTTTCTCCCACGCGCTCTCCGGCAGGGCCAGCAGGGTTTCGCGCAGATGCGCACCCATGCTGTTGTTCGCCAGCCACAGATCTTCCACCGGATAGATGTCGGACATGCCCGGGACCAGAATACGGCACGCATACACGCTCAGGTGTTCGTAATCCGCGATATACACTTCCTGGCCTTCGGCAGTGAAGATCGCCATCAGGGTGGCGAACTCTTCTTCCGTGGTACCGGCGAAGCTCCAGTCAACAAACGGATAATCTGCGTCCTGCTTGAACATATCCCAGGAGATAGAGCCGCTGGAATCGATGAAGTGGGTCTCCAGGTTGGCGTGTTCAGCCACTTCTTCGTCATCGAAGGTTGGCGGGGTAAACACGTCGAGATCTTTCAGGCTGCGGCCCTGCAGCAGCTCGGTAACGGTACGCTCCAGCGCCACGCCGAAGTCCGGGTGTGCACCGAAGGAGGCGAAGCAGGTGCCGTTCGCCGGGTTGAACAGCACCACGCAGATAACCGGGTACTTCCCGCCCAGGGAGCCGTCATAGGCAAAGATTGGGAAACCTTCGGCTTCCAGTTTGGCAATGGACTCTACCACGCCCGGGTAGCGGGCCAGCACGTCAGCCGGGATCTCCGGCAGGCTGATGGATTCCGCGATAATGCGGTTTTTGATGTGACGCTCAAACACCTCGGACAGCCCCTGAACACGCGCTTCGTTGCGGGTGTTGCCGGCGGACATGCCGTTGGAGACATACAGGTTGCCGACGATGTTCATCGGAATATAGACGGTTTGCTCGTCAGACTGACGGGTAAACGGCAGGGCGCAGATACCGCGATCTTCATTACCTGACTGCAGATCGATCAGCATGCTGGCGGTCAGCTGGTTTTCCAGATCGTAGAACGCGCGCAGGCGATCGTCGAGGATCCCTTCCGGCAGCTCGTCGTCTTCGGTCAGCGGGAACCATTTTTCGTTCGGGTAGTGAACGAACGGGCCATTTGCCACGGTGTCGCCCAGCCAGAAATCGGCAAAGAAATAGTTGGTGGACAGACGCTCAAAATATTCACCCAGCGCAGAGGCCAGCGCCGCTTTTTTGGTGGCGCCTTTGCCGTTGGTAAAGCACAGCGCGCACTCTTTATCGCGAATATGCACGGACCAGACGTGGGGAACCGGGTTGAGCCAGGAGGCCTCTTCGATGTTAAAGCCCAGGTCGGTCAGTTTTTGCTGGAAGCGAGCAATGGAATCTTCCAGGGCGGCGTCTTTGCCGGGGATAAACGTTTGAGTCATGGCGATCACTTATATCGTACGGAAAGCGCGCAATGATACGGGTTTTGCATGACAGGCGCTATCTCCCCGGCAGTTTCGGCGAAAATAAAAGGCTGGGCTATGCTTACATCCAGTAACCTACTGTAAAGGAATATAAAAAATGAAAGCATTCGATCTTCAACGAATGGCCTTTGATAAAGTACCCGTTGAGTTTTTGGGCGAGGTCGCGCTGCGAAGTCTCTTTACCTTTGTACTGGTTTTCCTGTTCCTCAAAATTACCGGGCGGCGCGGCGTGCGCCAGATGTCGCTCTTCGAAGTGTTAATCATTCTGACGCTGGGGTCGGCGGCGGGTGACGTGGCGTTTTATGACGATGTGCCGATGATTCCCGTCTTTATCGTTTTTGTCACCCTGGCGTTGCTCTACCGGCTGGTGATGTGGCTGATGTCAAAAAGTGAAAAGCTGGAAGATCTGCTTGAGGGAAAACCGGTAGCCATTGTCGAAGAGGGCAAGCTGGCCTGGGAAAAGGTACAGCGCGCCAACATGACCGAGTTTGAATTCTTTATGGAACTGCGGGTGAGCAGCGTCGAGCAACTTGGGCAGGTTAAGCTTGCTATTATGGAGACCAACGGGCAGATAAGCGTCTACTTTTACGACGATGACGAGGTTAAGCCCGGGCTGTGCATACTGCCGGATGAATTTGTGGAACGTTTTATGACGATACCGGAAGTCGGCGAATATGCCTGCCGACGTTGTGGTCATGTTGAGACTCTATCGGCCGGGGCGCATCAATTATGCCCACGCTGCAAGAATCCGGAATGGACGAAGGTTAGCCGGGCCAAACGCATCACCTGACAGCAATTTTGTCGGTTTTGTGACAGCCCGCTGGCAGAATGTATTGTGTGACGGCGGGCACATTTTCCGGGTCATAAGTTTTAGACATTGCGGCGCGTGTCACTGAATGATAAAACCGATATCCACAGTTATAACTTATTGCTTTTAGCGTGGTGAGGGGAAATGGCTCAGGTCTTTAATTTTAGTTCAGGTCCGGCAATGTTACCGGCGGATGTGCTCAAACAGGCTCAACAGGAGCTGTGTGACTGGAACGGTCTTGGCACGTCGGTGATGGAAGTCAGCCACCGTGGTAAAGAGTTTATTCAGGTGGCAGAAGAGGCAGAAGCAGATTTTCGTTTCCTGCTGAATATCCCCTCAAATTACAAAGTATTATTCTGCCACGGCGGCGGACGCGGCCAGTTTGCGGGCATTCCGCTGAACCTGCTGGGTGACAAAACCACCGCGGATTACGTTGATGCCGGTTACTGGGCAGCCAGCGCAGTAAAAGAAGCGCACAAATATTGCTCCCCGAACGTGATTGATGCCAAGGTTACCGTAGACGGTTTACGCGCGGTGAAGCCGATGAGCGAATGGCAGCTCTCCCGGGATGCGGCCTACCTGCACTACTGCCCGAATGAGACCATCGACGGGATCGCCATCCACGAAGAGCCAAACTTTGGCGAAAATGTAGTGGTCACGGCAGACTTCTCCTCCACCATTCTCTCTGCGCCGCTGGATGTCAGCCGCTACGGCGTAATCTACGCCGGCGCGCAGAAAAACATCGGTCCGGCCGGTCTGACCCTTGTGATCGTGCGTGAAGATCTGCTGGGTAAAGCCCACAAATCCTGCCCGTCGATTCTGGATTACACCGTGCTGAACGATAACGACTCCATGTTTAACACCCCGCCGACCTTTGCCTGGTACCTCTCTGGCCTGGTCTTTAAATGGCTGAGAACCAACGGTGGCGTGGCGCAGATGGATAAGATCAACCAGCAGAAATCTGAGCTGCTGTACAGCGTGATCGACGGTAGCGACTTCTACCGTAATGACGTTGCCAAAGCGAACCGTTCTCGCATGAACGTGCCGTTCCAGCTGGCCGATAGCAATCTCGATAAGCTGTTCCTGGAAGAGTCCTTCGCCGCTGGTCTGCACGCGCTGAAAGGCCACCGCGTAGTGGGCGGGATGCGTGCGTCTATTTATAACGCGATGCCGCTCGAAGGCGTTCAGGCCCTGACCGACTTCATGACTGACTTCGAACGTCGCCACGGTTAATCACGCCCGTGTTTATTCCCCCGCGGCCTGGCTGCGGGGTTTTTATTATGTTGAATTGAGAGTTAAGTTTCATGGAATCCCTGACGTTACAACCTATCGCGCGGGTAGATGGCACCATTAATCTGCCTGGTTCAAAAAGTGTCTCGAACCGCGCTTTGCTGCTGGCAGCGCTGGCAAATGGCACCACTGTTCTCACTAACCTGCTGGACAGCGATGACGTTCGCCATATGCTCAATGCGCTGAAAGCGTTGGGAGTCCACTATACCCTGTCCGCCGATCGCACCCGCTGCGAAGTGACGGGCAATGCCGGGGCGCTGCACTCCGCTGAGGCGCTGGAACTGTTCCTCGGCAATGCCGGTACGGCAATGCGTCCGCTGGCAGCGGCCCTGTGCCTGGGCAGCAACGACATCGTGCTGACCGGCGAGCCGCGCATGAAAGAGCGTCCGATTGGCCACCTGGTGGATGCGCTGCGTCAGGGCGGCGCGCAGATTGATTATCTGGAGCAGGAAAACTATCCGCCGCTGCGCCTGCGCGGGGGCTTTACCGGTGGCGAAGTGGCGGTGGACGGCAGCGTCTCCAGCCAGTTCCTGACCGCGCTGCTGATGACCGCACCGCTGGCACCTCAGGACACCACTATCACCATCAAAGGTGAGCTGGTTTCCAAACCCTATATTGATATCACCCTGCACCTGATGAAGACCTTTGGCGTTGAGGTTGAAAACCACAGCTACCAGCGCTTCGTGGTGCGCGGCGGGCAGCAGTACCAGACGCCGGGTAACTACCTGGTGGAAGGTGATGCCTCATCGGCCTCCTACTTCCTGGCGGCGGGCGCCATTAAAGGCGGCACCGTTAAAGTGACCGGTATTGGCCGCAACAGCGTGCAGGGCGATATTCGCTTTGCCGATGTGCTGGAGAAGATGGGCGCGGTAGTCACCTGGGGCGATGACTTCATCTCCTGTACCCGCGGCGAACTGAACGCCATCGACATGGACATGAACCATATTCCCGACGCGGCGATGACCATTGCCACGGCGGCCCTGTTTGCTAAAGGCACGACCACGATGCGCAACATCTACAACTGGCGTGTGAAAGAGACCGATCGCCTGTTCGCGATGGCCACTGAGCTGCGTAAAGTGGGGGCCGAGGTGGAAGAGGGCGAGGACTACATCCGCGTAACCCCACCGGCACAGCTGCAGGCTGCGGAAATTGGTACCTATAACGACCACCGGATGGCGATGTGCTTCTCGCTGGTGGCGCTGTCGGATACGCCGGTTACCATTCTCGATCCAAAATGCACCGCGAAAACCTTCCCGGACTATTTCGACCAGCTGGCGCGTATCAGTACGCTTGCCTGACGATCCCCTGCCGCACCGCCCGGTGCGGCAGCTTAATTACTTACACTTCATGACGCTGTCATCGTCCATTTCTTCTACACTCAGCTTCAAACATTTCGTAATTTGCACGCAAAGGTAACAGTTGTGGACGTTGACGCGTATAATGCGCGGCGTTTACACAACGGTATGCCTAATTTAAGGAGAAAAAGATGACGGCAATTGCCCCGGTTATCACCATTGACGGGCCGAGTGGCGCAGGGAAAGGTACCCTGTGCAAAGCGATGGCGGAAGCACTGCAATGGCATCTTTTAGATTCGGGCGCAATCTATCGTGTGCTGGCGCTGGCTGCTTTGCATCACCATGTTGATGTGGCCTCTGAAGAGGCGCTTGTTCCGCTGGCCGCCCATCTGGACGTGCGTTTTGTCTCCACCAACGGCAACCTGGAAGTGATTCTGGAAGGCGAAGACGTCAGCGGTGAGATCCGCACTCAGGACGTGGCGAACGCCGCCTCTCAGGTTGCGGCCTTCCCGCGCGTTCGCGAGGCGCTGTTACGTCGCCAGCGTGCTTTCCGTGATGCGCCGGGTTTGATCGCTGACGGACGCGACATGGGAACCGTGGTTTTCCCTGATGCGCCGGTCAAAATTTTCCTTGACGCTTCCTCGGAAGAGCGTGCGCAGCGCCGCATGCTGCAGTTGCAGGAAAAGGGCTTTAGTGTTAACTTTGAACGTCTTTTGTCTGAGATAAAAGAGCGCGACGATCGCGACCGCAATCGCGCCGTTGCACCGCTTGTTCCTGCAGATGATGCATTAGTTCTGGATTCTACCAGTTTAACTATTGAGCAAGTGATTGAAAAAGCGCTACAATATGCGCGCCAAAAACTGGCAATCGCGTAATCGCGACCGATTTAGCAGTACCCCCGCTGCAATGGATTGACGGCGGGTATGTGAAACAACCCCATCCGGCACGGAGCCAGGTGGACGTTAATATTAACCTGAAGATTAAACATGACTGAATCTTTTGCTCAACTATTTGAAGAATCCTTAAAAACAATCGAAACCCGTCCGGGTTCCATCGTTCGTGGTGTTGTTGTTGCTATCGACAAAGACGTAGTACTGGTTGACGCCGGTCTGAAATCTGAGTCCGCCATTCCGGCAGAGCAGTTCAAAAACGCCCAGGGCGAGCTGGAAATCCAGGTTGGTGACGAAGTTGACGTTGCTCTGGATGCAGTAGAAGACGGCTTCGGTGAAACCCTGCTGTCCCGTGAGAAAGCTAAACGTCACGAAGCTTGGATCACGCTGGAAAAAGCTTACGAAGAAGCTGAAACTGTGGTCGGTGTTATCAACGGCAAAGTTAAAGGCGGCTTCACTGTTGAGCTGAATGGTATTCGTGCGTTCCTGCCAGGTTCACTGGTAGACGTTCGTCCAGTTCGTGACACCCTGCACCTGGAAGGCAAAGAGCTTGAGTTCAAAGTAATCAAGCTGGACCAGAAGCGTAACAACGTTGTTGTTTCCCGTCGTGCCGTTATCGAATCCGAGAACAGCGCAGAACGCGATCAGCTGCTGGAAAACCTGCAGGAAGGCATGGAAGTCAAAGGTATCGTTAAGAACCTCACTGACTACGGCGCATTCGTTGACCTGGGCGGCGTTGATGGCCTGCTGCACATCACCGACATGGCGTGGAAACGCGTTAAGCACCCAAGCGAAATCGTGAACGTGGGCGACGAAATCACTGTTAAAGTGCTGAAGTTCGACCGCGAGCGTACTCGTGTATCCCTCGGCCTGAAACAGCTGGGCGAAGATCCATGGGTTGCTATCGCTAAACGTTACCCAGAAGGTACTAAACTGACTGGTCGCGTTACCAACCTGACCGACTACGGCTGCTTCGTTGAAATCGAAGAAGGCGTTGAAGGCCTGGTTCACGTTTCCGAAATGGACTGGACCAACAAAAACATCCACCCATCCAAAGTTGTTAACGTTGGTGATGTAGTGGAAGTTATGGTTCTGGATATCGACGAAGAACGTCGTCGTATCTCCCTGGGCCTGAAGCAGTGCAAAAACAACCCATGGCAGCAGTTCGCGGAAACCCACAACAAGGGCGACCGTGTTGAAGGTAAAATCAAGTCTATCACTGACTTCGGTATCTTCATCGGCCTGGACGGCGGCATCGACGGCCTGGTTCACCTGTCTGACATCTCCTGGAACGTTGCAGGCGAAGAAGCAGTACGTGAATACAAAAAAGGCGACGAAATCGCAGCAGTTGTTCTGCAGGTTGACGCAGAGCGTGAGCGTATCTCCCTGGGCGTTAAACAGCTCGCAGAAGATCCGTTCAACAACTGGGTTGCACTGAACAAGAAAGGCGCAATCGTAAACGGTAAAGTGACTGCAGTTGACGCGAAAGGCGCAACCGTAGAACTGGCTGACGGCGTTGAAGGTTACCTGCGCGCTTCTGAAGCTTCACGTGACCGCGTTGAAGATGCAACTCTGGTTCTGAGCGTAGGCGACGACGTTGAAGCTAAATTCACCGGCGTTGACCGCAAAAACCGTGCAATCAGCCTGTCTGTTCGTGCTAAAGACGAAGCTGATGAGAAAGATGCAATCGCAACTGTTAACAAACAGGAAGATGCAAACTTCTCTAACAACGCAATGGCTGAAGCTTTCAAAGCAGCTAAAGGCGAATAAGTTACTCGTAGAGTAACTTGACAGATTGCAGGATTCGTCCTGTAATCAATAACAAAGGGCGGCTACGGCCGCCCTTGTTTAAGCTGTTTAGCTAATGGGTTTGAAGGAACCGGAGGAATCATGACCAAGTCAGAATTGATTGAAAGACTTGCCAGCCAGCAATCGCACATACCTGCTAAAGCAGTGGAAGATGCCGTAAAAGAGATGCTGGAGCATATGGCGACCACTCTTGCACAGGGCGAGCGCATTGAAATCCGCGGTTTCGGTAGTTTTTCTCTGCACTATCGTGCTCCACGCACCGGACGTAACCCGAAGACTGGCGACAAAGTAGAGCTGGAAGGTAAATACGTTCCGCACTTTAAGCCGGGTAAAGAACTGCGCGATCGCGCCAATATTTACGGCGACTGAGTTTGGCCTGCGGGCGAAACTGAGCCACCTCAAGAAAGCACCTTCGGGTGCTTTTTTTGTTTCTGTTTTTCCGATCCTGAATCGGCGCTGCAAGTTCTGCACCCGGTTGCTGCAAACCGATCGATTCCCGCCAGCCTGCGCCGCAACCTCACATTTCCCTGCCTGACACGCCACGTGACCTGCCGCACACTGCGCTGATACAGGGAGGTGTGTATGTGTCTGTCAACGCTCGCGACATGTCTGATCCTGGCCATCTTACCGCTGCTCTGGTTGCCCGCGCTGCCGACGTTGCCGGTTATCCAGGCCACGATTGTTGCCGGGGTCCTGTTGGCCTTAATCCGCCATCAGATTGCGCGCTACATGGGCTTCTGGCTGCTCTTTTTTGCCTGGGGCGGGCTTGCCGCGCTGAGCGCCGTCTGGCCGATGCAGCATTTGACCACCGGGCCGCAGAAGGCTGAGCTGGAAATTCTGGCGGCCGGGAGCGACAGGATGTACCAGGCCCGCATTGTCCGACTCAACGGCAGAGCGATGCTGCCCGCGGTGGGGGTTACGCTGTATGGCAACTCGCTGCCGCAGCCTGGCTGTGCCGGACAACGCTGGAAGATGACCTTATCGTTACGGCCCGTTCACGGCCAGCTTAACGAAGGGGGATTCGATGCCCAGCGCTATGCTCTGGCGCAGCATCAGCCGCTGACCGGGCGCTTTACCGCCGCAGAAGTGGTGGATGCCCGCTGCAGCCTCCGCGCCCGGTATCTGGCAACGCTAACGGCCAGGCTCTCGTCTTATACCTGGGGGCCGGTGTTACTGGGGCTGGGCATGGGGGAGCGCCTGGCGGTAACGCCCGAAATTAAAAACCTGATGCGGGAAACGGGCACATCGCATCTGATGGCGATCTCGGGATTACACATTGCGCTGGCGGCGTCGGTTATCTGGTTGCTGGTGCGTGGCATACAGTTTGTCATTCCCGCCCGCTGGGTAGGCTGGCGCGCCCCGCTGGTGGCGGGATTCTGCTTTGCCGCCTTTTACGCCTGGCTCACCGGAATGCAGCCCCCCGCGCTGCGCACAGTGGTCTCGCTGGGGGCCTGCCTGGCGCTACAGCTCAGTGGGCGTCTCTGGTCGCCCTGGCAGGTATGGCGGGTCTGCATCGCCGCCATTCTGCTGGTCGATCCGATGGCGGTGTTATCGCATAGTCTTTTGCTATCGGCTTTTGCAGTGGCGGTGCTAATTTTCTGGTATCAGTGGGTGCCCAAACCCCGTCTGTCCGGGCCGTGGGCAGTCAGGGCGATGGTTAATCTGCTGCACCTGCAGCTTGGCATGCTGCTGCTGTTACTGCCGGTGCAGGTGATGGTCTTTCACGGATTTAGCCTATCATCCCTGGTCGCGAACCTGGTGGCAGTACCCCTGGTGACCTTTATCTCGGTGCCGCTCATTCTGCTGGCAATGTGGCTGCATCTCGGGATGTGGCCCCTGGCGGAACAGATGGTCTGGACGCTGGCGGATGGCTCGCTTTCCCTGCTGTTTGGCTTCCTGACCTCGCTGCCAGACGGCTGGATCCCGGTCGATAAACGCTGGCTGTGGCTGACCCTGCTGCCCTGGGGGGGCCATTATCGCCTGGCGGATGTGCGGCACGCGAACCTGGCCGGTGGTCTGTATCTCGGCACTGGTGCTGGCAACGAGTCCGTTATGGCGGGCGAACAAAACGGAAGGGTGGGCGGTACATATGCTGGATGTCGGGCAGGGGCTGGCAGTGGTTATCGAGCGCCAGGGGAAAGCGATTTTATATGACACCGGTCCTGCGTGGCCGGGCGGCGACAGCGCGCAACAGCTGATTATCCCCTGGCTACGCTGGCACCATCTACGTCCGGAAGGGGTGGTTGTCAGCCATGAACACCTGGACCATATCGGCGGGCTGGCATCGTTGCGCCAGGCATGGCCGAACATCTGGATACGCAGCCCGCTGCGCCAGGACGGACATGATCCCTGTTTTCGCGGTGAACGCTGGCAGTGGCAAGGGCTGACCTTCAGCGCCCACTGGCCCCTCGCCACCACACCGCAGCGCGGCAACAACGGTTCCTGCGTGGTTAAAATTGAGGACGGCACCCATAGCCTGTTGTTAACCGGGGATATTGAGGCGCAGGGAGAAAAAGCGATGCTCAGCCGTCACTGGCAATATCTTGCGTCTACACTTATCCAGGTGCCGCACCATGGCAGTAATACCTCTTCGTCACTTCCTCTGGTGCAGCGCGTGGGCGGACGCATCGCCCTGGTGTCTGCATCCCGCTATAACGCGTGGCGACTGCCCTCAAACAAGGTGGCTCGCCGTTACAGAAAGGAGGGGTATCTCTGGTTAACAACGCCCCGATCTGGACAAATCACGGTTTCATTTTCGCAACATGGCTGGCAAATCCAACGCTTACGGGATCAAATTTTACCCCGTTGGTATCATCAGTGGTTTGGCGCGCCCGGAGATAACGGGTAGAATATGCGGCTATTTCAACAAATGCTGGTTTTTTGAATGCATAACGACAAAGATCTCTCCACGTGGCAGACCTTCCGCCGACTCTGGCCGGTGATAGCACCCTTCAGAACGGGCCTTATCGTGGCGGGCGTAGCGTTAATCCTCAACGCAGCCAGCGATACCTTCATGTTATCGCTCCTCAAACCGTTACTGGACGACGGTTTTGGTAAAACGGATCGCTCAGTGCTGCTCTGGATGCCACTGGTGGTTATCGGCCTGATGATTTTACGCGGCATCACCAGCTATATCTCCAGCTATTGCCTCTCCTGGGTATCGGGCAAAGTGGTCATGACCATGCGTCGTCGCCTGTTCAGCCACATGATGGGCATGCCGGTGGCGTTCTTCGATAAACAGTCCACCGGTACTCTGCTGTCGCGCATTACCTACGATTCCGAGCAGGTTGCGTCTTCCTCCTCCAGCGCGCTGATCACCGTGGTGCGTGAAGGGGCCTCGATCATTGGCCTGTTCGTCCTGATGTTCTGGTACAGCTGGCAGCTGTCGCTGATCCTGATCGTGCTGGCACCAATCGTCTCGATCGCCATCCGCGTCGTCTCCAAACGTTTCCGCAGCATCAGTAAAAACATGCAGAACACGATGGGGCAGGTGACCACCAGCGCAGAGCAGATGCTGAAAGGGCACAAAGAGGTGCTGATTTTTGGCGGCCAGGAAGTGGAAACTAAGCGCTTCGATAAGGTCAGCAATAAGATGCGTCTGCAGGGGATGAAAATGGTTTCCGCCTCTTCCATCTCCGATCCGATCATTCAGCTTATCGCCTCTCTGGCGCTGGCATTTGTGCTGTATGCCGCCAGCTTCCCGAGCGTGATGGAAACCTTAACCGCCGGTACCATCACCGTGGTCTTCTCGTCGATGATTGCCCTGATGCGCCCGCTGAAATCGTTAACCAACGTTAACGCCCAGTTCCAGCGCGGGATGGCAGCCTGCCAGACGCTGTTTGCCATCCTCGATTCCGAACAGGAAAAAGACGAAGGCAAACGCGTAATCGAGCGCTCAACCGGCGACGTGGAGTTCCGCAACGTGACCTTTACCTACCCGGGTCGCGATACGCCTGCTCTGCGTAACATCAATCTGAAGATCCCGGCAGGCAAGACCGTAGCGCTGGTGGGCCGTTCTGGCTCGGGTAAATCGACCATCGCCAGCCTGATCACCCGCTTCTACGATATTGATGAGGGTGAGATCCTGATTGATGGCCACGATCTGCGCGAGTACACCTTGCGGTCGCTGCGTAATCAGGTCGCGCTGGTCTCCCAGAATGTGCACCTGTTCAACGACACCGTGGCCAATAACATCGCCTATGCCCGTAATGAAGAGTACAGCCGCGAGCAGATTGAAGCCGCAGCGCGGATGGCCTACGCCATGGACTTTATCAACAAGATGGATAACGGCCTGGATACCATTATCGGTGAAAACGGTGTGCTGCTCTCCGGCGGTCAGCGCCAGCGTATCGCCATTGCGCGCGCGCTGCTGCGTGACAGCCCAATCCTGATCCTCGATGAAGCCACCTCGGCGCTGGATACGGAATCCGAACGTGCTATCCAGTCTGCGCTGGATGAGTTGCAGAAGAACCGTACCTCGCTGGTGATCGCGCACCGCCTGTCGACCATCGAAAAAGCCGATGAAATCGTGGTGGTGGAAGATGGCTATATCGTCGAGCGCGGCAGCCATACCGATCTGCTGGCGCATCAGGGCGTGTATGCGCAACTTCATAAGATGCAGTTTGGCGCATGATTGCCCGCATCTGGTCCGGTGAGTCTCCGCTCTGGCTGCTGCTGTTGCCGCTCTCCTGGCTGTATGGCCTGGTCAGCGGCCTGATCCGCCTCAGCTATAAAGTGGGGCTCAAGCGGGCCTGGCGTGCCCCCGTGCCGGTGGTGGTGGTGGGCAACCTCACTGCTGGCGGCAACGGTAAAACGCCGGTGGTGATCTGGCTGGTGGAACAGCTGACCCGACGCGGTATCCGCGTGGGGGTCGTCTCCCGGGGCTACGGCGGTAAGGCGGAGCGCTATCCGCTACTGTTGACCGCGCAAACCACTACTGCGCAAGCGGGGGATGAGCCGGTGCTGATCTTTCAGCGCACCGGTGCGCCGGTGGCGGTCTCGCCGGTGCGCAGCGAGGCCGTTCAGGTTCTGCTGAGCCAGGCGAATGTGCAGATTGTTATTACCGACGATGGGCTGCAGCACTACGCCCTGGCCCGGGACAAAGAGATCGTGGTGATTGACGGCGTGCGCCGCTTTGGTAACGGCTGGTGGTTACCCGCCGGGCCGATGCGCGAGCGCGCGTCTCGCTTAGGTTCTGTGGATGCGGTCATCGTTAACGGCGGTACGGCGCAGGCGGGGGAGATCCCCATGCAGCTGCGTCCTGGTCTGGCGGTGAATCTGCTGACCGGCGAGCGGCGCGATGTCGCTGAACTTAATAATCTGGTGGCGATGGCCGGGATCGGTCATCCCCCGCGCTTTTTCACTACTCTCGAAGCCTGCGGTGCCCGGCTCGTTAATACGGTGCCGCTAGCCGACCATCAGGCGCTGACTCTGGATCAGGTGTCAGGCTTTACCGCACCCGGCCAGACGCTGATCATGACCGAAAAAGATGCGGTGAAATGCCGCGCGTTTGCCCGCGACAACTGGTGGTATTTACCGGTTGATGCTGAACTGCAGGGCGAACAGCCTGAACGGCTGCTGCAGGAACTTATCGCCCTCGCAGGGCAGGTTAACGAGGTTTCACCCGCGCACTAACTGACAGGACATGGCATGGCTCTACCGCAACTCACGCTTTCAGCCGCACGTCATCTTCATCTCGCCGCGCAGGGGCTTTTGAAAAAGCCCCGTCGTCGCGCGCAGCCCGCCGATATTCTTACCACCATCCAGCGCATGTCGCTGCTGCAGATCGACACCATCAATATCGTTGCCCGCAGCCCGTATCTGGTGCTGTTCAGCCGTCTCGGCCACTATCAGCCAGACTGGCTGGATAACGCGCTGCGTCAGGGCGAGCTGATGGAGTACTGGGCGCATGAGGCGTGCTTCCTGCCGCGCAGCGATTTTGCCCTGGTGCGTCACCGGATGCTCTCCCCCGACAACATGGGCTGGAAATACCGCCAGGCCTGGATGCAGGAGCACGCGGAAGACATTGAGCAGCTAATCGCCCATATTCATGAGAAGGGTCCGGTACGTTCTGCCGATTTCGAACATCCCCGCAAAGGGGCCAGCGGATGGTGGGAGTGGAAGCCGCACAAACGCCATCTTGAGGGGCTGTTTACCGCCGGGAAAGTGATGGTTGTAGAAAGACGTAACTTCCAGCGCGTTTACGATCTCACCCATCGGGTGATGCCGGAGTGGGATGACAGCCGGGATATGCTGACCCAGGCGGCGGCCGAAGCCGTAATGCTGGAAAACAGCGCCCGCAGTCTGGGCATTTTCCGCGCCCAGTGGTTAGCCGATTATTATCGCCTCCGTCGGCCAGTTCTGGCCCCGCTGCTTGAGCGCTGGCAGGCGCAGCAGCAGGTCGTTCGCGTTGAGGTGGAGGCTCTGGGAGAGATGTGGCTGCATGCCGATCTGCTGCCGCTGCTTCCTCTTGCAGAGGAAGGCAAGCTCACCGCCACCCACAGCGCTGTCCTGTCACCGTTTGATCCGGTGGTCTGGGATCGTAAACGCGCGGAGCAGCTGTTTAACTTCAGCTACCGGCTGGAGTGCTATACCCCGGCTCCGAAACGCCAGTACGGCTATTTCGTCCTGCCGCTGCTGCATAAAGGGCAGCTGGTGGGGCGGATGGATGCCAAAATGCACCGCAAAACCGGTGAGCTACAGATTATCGCCCTCTTTCTGGAAGAGGGTGTCCGGGTCAGCGCCGGGCTGGAAAAGGGGCTCACTGCCGCAATCAGCGACTTTGCGGGCTGGCAGGGGGGCAACACGGATCGCGCTGGGCCATCTTCCTGACGGGCTTTTTGCTGCCTGTCGAAGTGGCTGGGAAATAGACGCGGTCTGAAAAAGGAATATGGTAAGCTTTACCGATCATTGATACGGAGGAACTATGGATCACCGTTTACTGGAAATTATTGCCTGCCCGGTGTGCAACGGCAAACTCTACTACAGCCAGGATAAGCAGGAGTTAATCTGCAAACTGGACAGCCTTGCCTTCCCACTGCGCGACGGCATTCCCGTTCTGCTGGAAACCGAAGCCCGTTCGCTGGCGGCAGAAGAGAGCAAACCATGAGTTTTGTTGTCATCATTCCGGCGCGCTTCGCCTCCACGCGCTTGCCGGGTAAACCGCTGGTCGACATCAACGGTAAGCCGATGATCGTCCACGTGCTGGAGCGTGCGCGCGAGTCCGGCGCGGAGCGTATTATCGTCGCCACCGATCATGAAGACGTAGCGCGAGCGGTTGAAGCAGCGGGCGGCGAAGTGTGCATGACCCGCGCCGATCACCAGTCCGGTACCGAACGTCTGGCGGAAGTAGTGGAAAAATGCGGTTTCAGCGACGACACGGTGATTGTCAACGTGCAGGGCGATGAGCCGATGATCCCGGCGGTTATTATTCGCCAGGTGGCTGAAAACCTCGCCCAGCGTCAGGTGGGTATGGCGACGCTGGCCGTGCCGGTGCACAGCGCCGAAGAGGCGTTCAACCCCAACGCGGTGAAAGTAGTGCTGGACGGCGAAGGCTACGCGCTCTATTTCTCCCGCGCGACCATTCCCTGGGATCGTGACCGCTTCGCACACTCCCGCGAAGAGATCGGCGACAGCATCCTGCGCCATCTGGGTATTTATGGCTATCGCGCCGGCTTTATTCGCCGTTACGTGACCTGGCAGCCGAGCCCGCTGGAAAACATCGAGATGCTCGAGCAGCTGCGCGTGCTGTGGTACGGCGAGAAGATCCATGTTGCCGTCGCGCAGGAAGTGCCTGGTACGGGCGTTGATACGCCAGAGGATCTCGCCCGCGTTCGCGCTGAGATGCGTTAATCCCCGCCATCCCCCCCATCCGGGGGGGATGCTTTTCTTCCGAATTTCTTCATCAGAATCGCCTCACAAGAGTGACATCCGCCCGCCAGACGCTCATTATAAAAGCAGTAGTCTTAATGGGGGTAATCTAAAATGGAACAGCTGCGTGCCGAACTCAGCCATCTGCTGGGTGAAAAACTGAGCCGTCTGGAATGTGTGCATGAAAAGGCGGATACCACGCTGTGGTCGTTGTATGACAGCCAGGGAAACCCCATGCCGTTACTGGCGCGAAGCTTCACTTCACCGGATGTTGCCCGACAGCTGGCGTGGAAAATCTCCATGCTGGCTCGCAGCGGTACGGTCAGAATGCCGACCGTGTATGGCGTAATGACCCATGAAGAGCATCCGGGTCCTGACGTACTGCTGATCGAGCGCCTGCGCGGCGTCTCAGTTGAAGCGCCGGCCCGCTCCCCGGAACGCTGGGAACAGCTCAAAGACCAAATTGTCGAGGCGCTACTGGCCTGGCACCGGATGGACAGCGGCGGGTTGGTCGGGGCGGTGGACAGCACCCAGGAGAACCTCTGGCCGCTCTGGTATCGCCAGCGGGTGGAGGTGTTGTGGGGAACGCTGAACCAGTATCGCAACACCGGCCTGACCATGCAGGATAAACGGATCCTGTTTCGGACCCGTGAATGCCTGCCCGCCCTGTTTGAAGGCTTCAACGACAACAGCGTGCTGATCCACGGCAGCTTTACCCTGCGCAGCATGCTCAAGGATCCGCGCAGCGATCAGCTTCTGGCGATGGTCGGGCCGGGGGTAATGCTGTGGGCTCCGCGGGAGTATGAACTGTTTCGCCTGAGCGAAAGCGGGCTGGCAGAGGATCTCCTCTGGTACTATCTGCAGCGCGCGCCGGTCTCAGAGTCATTCCTCTGGCGGCGCTGGCTGTACATATTATGGGACGAAGTGGCGCAGCTGGTGAATACCGGACGCTTCAACCGTGCCAACTTCGATCTGGCGTCAAAATCACTGATTCCCTGGCTCGTCTGAAGGGCCTTTAAGCCACTGCCAGACGCGTCCGAGCGTCTCGTAACCGACACGATCGCTGTGCATCAGCCACACCGGGGACGGAATAATCCGTTCCCAGGGGTTGAGCGGGGCGCTAATCGCCAGCTGATTGGCGGGGGCGGGCAGCGGGTGTAACCCCTGCTGTTCAAAGAAGATCATCGCCCGCGGCAGATGCGAGGCGGAGGTCACCAGCAGGAACGGGGCATCGCCGATCGCCTGCTTCACCGCCGCGGCTTCCTCTTCGGTATCTTTCGGGCTGTCGAGGGTGATAATGTCCTCGCGCGGGACCCCCAGCGACTGCGCCACGCGCGCCCCGGCCTCGGCGGTACTCACCGGATTGCTTTGCGCCGCCGCCCCGGTGAAGATCATCTTCGAGCCCGGATTAGCCAGCCACAGGCGCATCCCTTCATTGAGTCGCGGCAGGCTGTTGTTGATGAGATTAGAGCTGGGCGCCCAGTCCGTATCCCAGGTATAGCCCCCGCCGAGCACCACAATGTACTCAACTTTTTGATTTCCCTGCCAGGTCGGGTACTTATCTTCCACCGGACGTAGCAGACCGTCCGCCACCGGCTGCAGGCTCAACAGCAGCAGCATCAGCCAACCTGCCGTGGTCATCATTTTACCGGTTTTCTGAAAGCGGCTGAACCACAGCAACCCCAGACCCAGCGCGATACACAGCAGAAGAAGAGGGAGGGGAAGCATCATGCCGCCAATATATTTTTTTAGGGTAAAAAGCATCCTTTCTGGCTCCTTTTTTGACCATACAGCTGAGGATTGTTAGCGATATTACACCAGAGAGGTTCATTCTCCGTCCGGCTGTGACAAAATAGCGGTTTTGTTGTTAGTGGGTGGAGCTCTCCCAATGCGGGATCGCAATTTTGATGACATCGCGGAAAAGTTTGCCCGCAATATTTATGGCACGACCAAGGGCCAGCTGCGTCAAACGATCCTCTGGCAGGATCTGGACATCCTGCTCGACCGCTTTGGGTCGAAAAAATTGCGCGTTCTCGATGCCGGCGGCGGTGAAGGTCAGACCGCAATAAAAATGGCCGAACGCGGACACCATGTCATCCTTTGCGATCTGTCGGCAGAGATGATCGTCCGGGCCGAAAGCGCCGCGAAGGAGAAAGGTGTGAGCGATAACATGCAATTTATACATTGCGCCGCTCAGGACATCGCTCAACATTTGGAAAGCCCGGTTGATCTGATATTGTCTCATGCGGTGCTGGAGTGGGTGGCCGATCCCCAGGCGCTGTTGCAGACGCTGTGGTCGATACTCTGCCCCGGCGGTGCGCTGTCGTTGATGTTCTACAACGCCAACGGCCTGCTGATGCGTAACGTGCTGGTGGGCAATTTCGGCTATGTGCAGCAGGGCATGTACAAAAAGAAACGGCGCACGCTTTCACCGGACTTTCCGCGCGATCCGCAGCAGGTTTACGGCTGGCTGGAAGCGATGGGCTGGCAGATCGCCGGGAAAACCGGCATCAGGGTGTTTCACGATTATCTGCGTGATAAACAAAAGCAGCATGAGTGCTTTGACGCCCTCACAGAATTAGAGACGCGGTACTGTCGCCAGGAGCCCTGGATTAGCCTTGGCCGCTACATACACGTCACCGCGTACAAGCCGCAGAGCAAGGATAACTTATGAGTGAATTTTCCCAGACAGTCCCCGAACTGGTTGCCTGGGCCCGAAAAAACGATTTCTCCCTCTCGCTGCCGGTCGACAGACTCTCTTTTCTGCTGGCGGTTGCCACGCTGAACGGCGAACGGCTGGATGGAGAAATGAGCGAGGGCGAACTGGTGGATGCGTTCCGCCATGTCAGTGATGCGTTTGAGCAAACCAGCGAAACCATTAATGTGCGTGCCAATAACGCGATTAACGATATGGTGCGTCAACGTCTGCTGAACCGCTTTACCAGCGAACAGGCGGAAGGAAACGCCATCTATCGCCTGACGCCGCTGGGCATCGGCATCACCGACTACTACATTCGCCAGCGCGAATTCTCAACCCTGCGTCTCTCGATGCAGCTCTCCATTGTGGCGGGCGAACTGAAGCGTGCGGCCGATGCCGCTGAAGAAGACGGCGACGAATTCCACTGGCATCGTAACGTCTACGCGCCGCTGAAATATTCGGTGGCCGAAATCTTCGACAGCATCGATCTGACCCAGCGCATCATGGACGAGCAGCAGCAGCTGGTGAAGGACGACATCGCCCAGCTGCTGAACAAAGACTGGCGTGCGGCGATCTCCAGCTGCGAAATGCTGCTGTCAGAAACCTCAGGTACCCTGCGTGAACTGCAGGATACGCTGGAGGCCGCGGGCGACAAGCTGCAGGCCAACCTGCTGCGCATCCAGGATGCCACGCTGGCCCATGACAACCTGCATTTTGTCGATCGTCTGGTCTTCGACCTGCAAAGCAAACTCGATCGCATTATCAGCTGGGGCCAGCAGTCTATCGACCTGTGGATCGGCTATGACCGCCACGTGCATAAATTTATCCGTACCGCCATCGACATGGATAAAAACCGCGTCTTTGCCCAGCGTCTGCGCCAGTCGGTCCAGACCTACTTCGATGCGCCATGGGCGCTGACCTACGCCAGTGCCGACCGTCTGCTTGATATGCGTGACGAAGAGATGAGCCTGCGCGACGAAGAGGTGACCGGCGAACTGCCAGCCGATCTGGAATACGAAGAGTTTAACGAAATACGCGAACAGCTAGCCGCGATGATCGAGGCGCAGCTGGCGATCTTCAAAGCCAAAAACACACCGCTGGATCTCGGTCTGGTGGTGCGCGACTATCTCGCCCAATACCCACGTGCGCGCCATTTCGATATCGCCCGCATCGTGGTCGATCAGGCGGTACGTCTGGGCGTCGCGCAAGCAGATTTCACCGGCCTGCCGCCGAAGTGGCAGCCGATTAACGATTACGGAGCCAAGGTACAGGCGCATGTCATTGACAAATATTGAACACGTGATGCCAGTTAAGCTGGCCCAGGCGCTGGCAAATCCGATCTTTCCGGCGCTGGACAGCCAGCTGCGTGCCGGTCGTCACATTGGTCTCGACGAGCTGGATAATCACGCCTTTTTGATGGATTTTCAGGAATACCTGGAAGAGTTTTACGCCCGCTATAACGTGGAGCTGATCCGCGCCCCGGAAGGTTTCTTCTACCTGCGCCCGCGCTCCACCACGCTGATCCCGCGCTCGGTGCTGTCCGAGCTGGACATGATGGTCGGTAAAATTCTTTGCTACCTCTATCTCAGCCCGGAGCGTCTGGCTAACGAAGGCATCTTTACCCAGCAGGAGCTCTATGACGAGCTGCTGACGCTGGCGGACGAAGGCAAGCTGCTGAAGCTGGTGAACAACCGCTCCACCGGTTCCGACGTTGACCGTCAGAAGTTACAGGAAAAAGTGCGCTCCTCCCTGAACCGCCTGCGCCGTCTGGGGATGGTGTGGTTTATGGGCCACGACAGCAGTAAATTCCGCATCACGGAATCGGTATTCCGCTTTGGCGCCGACGTGCGCGTGGGCGACGACGCCCGTGAAGCGCAGCTGCGCATGATCCGCGATGGCGAAGCGATGCCGGTGGAAAACCATCTGCAGCTCAATGATGAGCATGAAGACAATCAGCCGGATAGCGGGGAGGAAGAGTAATGATTGAACGCGGTAAATTTCGCTCACTGACGCTGATTAACTGGAACGGTTTCTTTGCCCGCACCTTCGATCTCGATGAGCTGGTAACCACGCTCTCGGGCGGTAACGGGGCCGGGAAATCCACCACCATGGCGGCGTTCGTCACCGCCCTGATCCCGGATCTGACGCTGCTGCATTTCCGTAATACCACCGAAGCCGGTGCCACCAGCGGCTCCCGCGATAAGGGTCTGCACGGTAAGCTGAAGGCGGGCGTCTGTTACTCCGTGCTGGACGTGATCAACTCCCGTCACCAGCGCGTGGTCGTCGGCGTACGTCTGCAGCAGGTCGCCGGACGTGACCGTAAGGTCGACATCAAGCCGTTCGCCATTCAGGGGCTGCCAACCTCCGTTCAGCCAACCTCGCTGTTAACGGAAACCCTCAATGAACGTCAGGCGCGCGTGCTGACGCTCCAGGAGCTGAAAGACAAGCTGGAAGCCATCGAAGGCGTGCAGTTTAAGCAGTTCAACTCCATTACCGATTACCACTCGCTGATGTTCGATCTGGGCGTGGTGGCGCGTCGTCTGCGCTCGGCCTCGGATCGTAGCAAGTACTATCGTCTGATCGAAGCCTCGCTGTACGGCGGGATCTCCAGCGCCATTACCCGTTCCCTACGCGACTACCTGTTGCCGGAGAACAGCGGCGTGCGTAAGGCCTTCCAGGATATGGAAGCGGCGCTGCGTGAAAACCGCATGACGCTGGAAGCGATCCGCGTGACCCAGTCGGACCGCGATCTGTTCAAGCATCTGATCAGCGAAGCCACCAACTATGTGGCCGCCGACTATATGCGCCACGCCAACGAGCGCCGCATCCATCTGGATCAGGCCCTCGAGTATCGCCGCGAGCTGTTTACCTCGCGCCAGCTGCTGGCGTCCGAGCAGTACAAACACGTCGAGATGGCGCGCGAGCTGTCCGAGCACAACGGCGCGGAAGGGGATCTGGAGGCCGATTACCAGGCCGCCAGCGATCACCTGAATCTGGTCCAGACCGCGCTGCGTCAGCAGGAAAAAATTGAGCGCTACGAAGCCGATCTCGATGAGCTGCAAATTCGTCTGGAAGAGCAGAACGAAGTGGTGGCCGAAGCCGCCGATAAGCAGGAAGAGAACGAAGGCCGTGCCGAAGCCGCCGAGCTGGAGGTGGATGAGCTGAAAAGCCAGCTTGCCGATTACCAGCAGGCGCTGGACGTCCAGCAAACCCGCGCCATTCAGTACAACCAGGCGCTGCAGGCCCTGCAGCGTGCGAAAGACCTCTGCCATCTGCCGGATCTGACCCCGGAGAGCGCGGATCGGTGGCTGGAAACCTTCCAGGCCAAAGAGCAGGAAGCCACCGAGAAGCTCCTGAATCTCGAACAGAAAATGAGCGTGGCGCAAACCGCGCACAGCCAGTTTGAACAGGCTTACCAGCTGGTGGGGGCCATTAACGGCCCGCTGGCGCGCGCTGAGGCCTGGGAAGTGGCCCGCGAGCTGCTGCGCGATGGCGTCAATCAGCGCCATATGGCAGAACAGGTTCAGCCGCTGCGCATGCGTCTGAACGAGCTGGAACAACGTTTGCGCGAACAGCAGGAGGCGGAACGCCTGCTGGCTGAGTTCTGCAAGCGCCACGGCAAACGGGTCGATATTGACGATCTGGAAGCTCTGCATCAGGAGCTGGAAGCCCGTATCGCGTCGTTGTCCGACAGCGTCTCCAGCGCCAGCGAGCAGCGCATGCAGCTGCGCCAGGAGCTGGAGCAGCTGCAGTCGCGTATTCAGACGCTGATGCAGCGCGCCCCGATCTGGCTGGCAGCCCAGAGCAGCCTCAGCCAGCTCAGCGAGCAGTGCGGCGAGGCGTTCGAATCCGGGCAGGACGTGACAGAGTATCTCCAGCAGCTGCTGGAGCGTGAACGCGAAGCCATTGTTGAGCGTGATGAAGTGGGCGCCCGCAAGCGTGCCGTCGACGAAGAAATTGAGCGCTTAAGCCAGCCGGGCGGGGCAGAAGATGCGCGCCTGAACACCCTGGCCGAACGTTTTGGCGGTGTACTGCTGTCCGAAATCTATGACGACGTCAGCCTCGAAGATGCGCCGTACTACTCTGCGCTGTACGGTCCATCCCGCCACGCTATCGTGGTGCCGGATCTGTCCCTGATCGCCGATCAGCTCGAAGGCCTGGAAGATTGCCCGGAAGACCTCTATCTGATCGAAGGGGATCCGCAGTCGTTCGATGACAGCGTCTTTGGCGTCGACGAGCTGGAAAAAGCGGTAGTGGTGAAGATCGCCGATCGCCAGTGGCGTTATTCGCGCTTCCCGTCGCTGCCGCTGTTTGGCCGCGCCGCGCGTGAAAGCCGCATTGAGAGCCTGCACACCGAGCGCGAAGCGCTGTCCGAACGCTTCGCCACGCTCTCTTTCGATGTCCAGAAAACCCAGCGTCTGCACCAGGCGTTCAGCCGCTTTATCGGCAGCCATCTGGCAGTAGCCTTTGAAGCCGATCCGGAAGCGGAGATCCGCAAGTTCACCACGCGTCGTACCGAACTTGAACGCGCGCTTTCCGCTCACGAAAACGACAACCAGCAGAGCCGCGTTCAGTTTGAACAGGCCAAAGAGGGCGTCGCGGCGCTTAACCGCATTCTGCCGCGCCTCAACCTGCTGGCGGATGACACCCTCGCCGATCGGGTGGATGAGATCCAGGAGCGCCTCGATGAAGCGCAGGAAGCCGCGCGCTTTGTGCAGCAGCACGGCAACCAGCTGGCGAAGCTGGAGCCGATGCTCTCAGTCCTGCAGAGCGACCCGGAACAGTTCGAACAACTGAAAGAAGATTACGCCTGGTCCCAGCAGGTTCAGCGCGAAGCCCGTCAGCAGGCCTTTGCCCTGACCGAAGTGGCCCAGCGTCGCGCGCACTTCAGCTACTCCGATTCAGCGGAAATGCTGAATGGCAACAGCGATCTGAACGAGAAGCTGCGCCATCGTCTGGAGCAGGCGGAAGCAGAACGTACCCGCGCCCGTGAGGCGATGCGTAGCCATGCCGCACAGCTGAGTCAGTACAGCCAGGTGCTGGCGTCGCTGAAAAGCTCGTTTGATACCAAGAAAGAGCTGCTGACCGACCTGCATAAAGAACTGCAGGATATCGGCGTACGGGCTGACAGCGGGGCAGAGGAGCGGGCGCGTATTCGTCGCGACGAACTGCATGCCCAGCTCAGCAACAACCGCGCGCGTCGCAACCAGCTGGAAAAAGCGCTGACCTTCTGCGAAGCGGAGATGGATAACCTGACCCGTCGTCTGCGCAAGCTGGAACGCGACTACCACGAGAAGCGCGAGCAGGTGGTCACCGCCAAAGCGGGCTGGTGCGCCGTGATGCGGATGGTGAAAGACAACGGCGTTGAACGCCGTCTGCACCGCCGCGAGCTGGCCTATCTCTCCGGGGATGAGCTGCGCTCCATGTCGGATAAGGCGCTGGGCGCGCTGCGTCTGGCGGTGGCGGATAACGAACACCTGCGCGATGTGCTGCGCATGTCGGAAGATCCGAAACGCCCTGAGCGCAAAATTCAGTTCTTCGTGGCGGTCTATCAGCACCTGCGCGAGCGTATTCGTCAGGACATCATCCGTACCGACGACCCGGTCGAAGCCATCGAGCAGATGGAGATCGAGCTGGGCCGTCTGACGGAAGAGCTGACCTCCCGCGAGCAGAAGCTGGCCATCAGCTCCCGCAGCGTGGCCAATATCATCCGTAAGACGATCCAGCGAGAGCAGAACCGTATTCGTCAGCTGAACCAGGGCCTGCAAAGCGTCTCCTTCGGCCAGGTCAACAGCGTGCGGCTGAACGTTAACGTGCGTGAAGCCCACGCCACGCTGCTGGACGTGCTGGCTGAGCAGCACGAGCAGCATCAGGATCTGTTCAACAGCAACCGTCTGACCTTCTCCGAAGCGCTGGCGAAGCTGTATCAGCGTCTGAACCCGCAGATTGACATGGGCCAGCGCACGCCGCAAACCATCGGTGAGGAGCTGCTGGACTACCGCAACTATCTCGAGATGGAAGTTGAAGTTAACCGTGGATCCGACGGCTGGCTGCGTGCGGAATCCGGCGCCCTGTCGACCGGGGAAGCGATCGGTACCGGGATGTCGATTCTGGTGATGGTGGTGCAGAGCTGGGAAGATGAATCCCGACGCCTGCGCGGCAAGGATATCTCCCCATGCCGCCTGCTGTTCCTCGATGAAGCGGCGCGTCTTGATGCCCGTTCTATCGCCACGCTGTTTGAGCTGTGCGACCGTCTGGATATGCAGCTGATTATCGCCGCGCCGGAGAACATCAGTCCGGAGAAAGGCACCACCTATAAACTGGTGCGTAAGGTCTACCAGAACAGCGAGCACGTTCACGTTGTCGGCCTGCGCGGTTTTGCTCCGCAGCCGCCGGAATCCCTTCCGGGAACGGCTGACGCCTCCTGACGATTCTGAAAGTTCACCATGGCGGCCTCAGGGCCGCCTTTTTTTGTTCCTTAAGCTTGTACTGGCGGCTGCGTTAACTTTAAACTTCTTTACATAAGGCAAGGCTGGTGCCGGTCTGTCTTCCTATAATGAAATGAAGCCCCGGTGATGAGGGCGCGACGTAAAGCAAACAGGGGGCAAGGGATGTTGCTGAATAAAATGTACGGTCGTCAGCTGTCGGCACTCAGTTTGTGCCTGACGGTAGTAGTGGCTCCACTGTTTTCTGCCCGGGCCGATGAGCCCGAACTGGTTCCTGTCGACAGCTCTGCCACGATGGGCGCGCAGCCTACGTCGCTGTCACAACCGCTGGAACAATCGCCAGCCACCGCCATCATGGCCGGTATCCGGCCGCTGCCTGCCGATGTCAGCGCGGAACAACGCCGCCAACAGCTGCTGTCGGCTCTGCCGGCGGGCTACTCTCCGGTCTATCTCAATCAGCTTACGCTGCTGTATGCCGCACGCGACATGAAACCCATGTGGGACGATCGCGATGCCGTGCGGGCGTTCCAGCAGCAGCTTGCCGAAGTCGCTATCGCCGGTTTTCAGCCGCAGTTTACCGCCTGGGTGGAGCTGCTGACCCAGCCTTCGGTGACCGGCATGGCGCGGGACGTGATCCTGTCCGATGCGATGATGGGCTATCTGCAGTTTGTCGCGGGGATCCCGGTCAACGGTAACCGCTGGCTCTACAGCACAAAACCCTACAAGATGACGACCCCGCCGCTGTCGGTGATTAACCAGTGGCAGCTGGCGCTGGATAACGGGACGGTACCGAACTTTATTACCAGACTCGCTCCGGCCCATCCGCAGTATGCGGTGATGCACCAGTCGCTGCTGCAGCTGGTGGCCGATACGCAACCCTGGCCGCAAATGCAGGGAACCGCCAAACTGAGTCCGGGGCAGTGGAGTAGTGATGTCCCGGCCCTGCGCGAGATCCTCAAACGCTCCGGGATGATTGACGGCGGGCCAAAAATAGCCCTGCCGGGCGACGATCCGCAAAGCGTGGTTGTCAGTCCGTCAGCCCCGCCGGTTGAGAAGAAAAAGAAGTCTGTCTCCAGCAAGCCGGCCGCCTATGACCGCAGTCTTGTAGAGGCGGTCAAAGCCTTCCAGACCACCCAGGGGCTGGGCGCGGATGGCGTGATTGGCCAGGGCACGCGTGACGCGCTGAATCTCACTCCTGCTCAGCGTGCCGGGGTGCTGGCGCTCAATATCCAGCGTCTGCGCCTGCTGCCGGCCACGCTCTCCACCGGCATTATGGTGAATATCCCGGCCTTCTCGCTGGTCTACTATCAGAACGGTAACGAGGTGCTGGCATCGAGAGTCATCGTTGGCCGTCCGGATCGTAAAACGCCGATGATGAGCAGCGCCCTGAATAACGTGGTGGTCAACCCGCCGTGGAATGTGCCGCCGACGCTGGCGCGCAACGATATCCTGCCGAAACTGCGGGATGATCCCGGATATCTTGAACGCCACAACTATACCGTTCTGCGCGGCTGGAACAGTAAAGAGGCGATCGATCCGTGGCGGGTAGACTGGGCGACTATTACGCCTGCGAATCTGCCATTCCGTTTCCAGCAGGCGCCCGGGGCGCATAACTCGCTGGGGCGCTATAAGTTCAACATGCCCAGCTCGGATGCCATCTATCTGCACGATACGCCTAACCACAACCTGTTCCAGAAAGACGTTCGCGCGCTCAGCTCCGGTTGCGTGCGCGTGAACAAGGCGTCAGAACTGGCTAACATGCTGTTACAGGATGCGGGCTGGAACGACACACGCATCTCCGACGCGCTGAAGCAAGGCGACACGCGCTATGTGAATATCCGCCAAAATATTCCGGTTAATCTGTATTATCTGACTGCATTCGTCGGCAAGGACGGTCGGACCCAGTATCGTACAGATATTTACAATTATGATGAGATCGCCAGGTCCAACACACAAATTATTGCCAGGGCCGAGCAATTGATCAGGTAAATGAAGAAGTTCGGAAAATTCTGCTAGCCTAAGTAAAAAACAGGAACGGGGTTTGCGGCTGCAAGCCCCGTATTTCCTGGATTCTGCTACCTTGACGGTGACAGGTTTGCCCGGTAAGGTGCCCTTCGTGCGCTGTAGTGCATATAGACGATAACACTGACCTGTAGACCTGATTACCATGGACAAATTCGACGCTAATCGCCGTAAGTTGCTGGCGTTAGGGGGCATTGCGCTGGGCGCTGCCATCTTACCGACGCCATCATTTGCCACGCTCTCCACCCCTCGACCACGCATTCTGACGCTTAATAACCTGCATACAGGTGAGTCAATAAAAGCGGAGTTTTTTGACGGCCGGGGCTATATTCAGGATGAATTAGCAAAGCTTAATCATTTTTTCCGTGATTTCCGCGCAAATAAGATTAAAGCCATCGATCCGGGATTATTCGATCAGCTTTACCGCCTGCAGGGCCTGCTGGGAACCCGTAATCCGGTCCAGCTTGTCTCCGGTTACCGCTCCCTTGATACCAATAACGAACTACGCGCCCGCAGTCGTGGAGTCGCTAAAAAAAGTTATCACACCAAAGGGCAGGCGATGGATTTCCATATTGAAGGCGTTTCGTTAGCCAATGTTCGCAAAGCTGCGTTATCTATGCGCGCAGGTGGTGTAGGATATTACCCACGTAGCAACTTTGTGCATATTGATACCGGGCCATTGCGGCACTGGTAATAACGAAATCAGGAGCAGTATGAACTATCGTATTATTCCGGTCACCGCGTTCTCTCAGAACTGTTCGATTATCTGGTGTGAGCAAACCAAACTGGCAGCGCTGGTCGATCCTGGTGGTGATGCAGAGAAGATCAAACAGGAAGTCGCTGCCGCTGGCGTGACCTTAATGCAGATTTTACTCACCCACGGTCATCTCGATCACGTGGGGGCGGCGGCCGAGCTGGCGCAGCACTACGGTGTGCCGATCGTCGGTCCGGAAAAAGAAGATGAGTTCTGGCTGCAGGGCTTGCCGGCGCAAAGCCGCATGTTTGGTCTGGATGAGTGTCTGCCGCTGACGCCGGGTCGCTGGCTGAATGAAGGTGAGAGTGTCAGCGTCGGTAATGTGACCTTACAGGTCTTACACTGTCCGGGACATACGCCAGGTCACATTGTCTTCTTTGATGACCAGTCGCGTCTGCTGATTTCCGGCGACGTGCTCTTCAAAGGTGGAGTAGGGCGCAGCGACTTCCCGCGTGGCGATCATGCGCAGCTGATCCGCTCGATCAAAGAGAAGTTATTGCCGCTGGGTGATGACGTGACCTTTATCTCCGGCCACGGCCCGATGTCGACGCTGGGCTACGAGCGGCTGCACAACCCGTTCCTGCAGGATGAACTGCCGGTCTGGTAACGAACATTAAAAAAAGCCTGCTTTAAGCAGGCTTTTTTTTGCCCGGTGGCGCTGACGCTTACCGGGCCTACGTGTAGGCCGGGCAAACGCAGTGCCGCCCGGCTTAACGTTTACAGCACAGCCACAATCGCTTCGCACAGCGGCGCCATGTTATCCGGCGTCATACCCGCCACGTTAACACGACCGGAAGCCACCGCGTACACGCCAAACTCTTCACGCAGACGCAGAACCTGTTCTTTGGTCAGGCCGCTGAAGGAGAACATGCCGTTCTGCTTGATGATGAAGCTAAAGTCGCGATCCGCGCCTTTCTCCGCCAGGGTGTTCACGAACAGCAGGCGCATGCGCTGGATGCGTTCACGCATGTCGTTCAGCTCCTGCTCCCAAATGGCGCGCAGCGCGTCATTGCTGAGGATGGTCGCCACCACAGACGCACCGTGAGCCGGTGGGTTGGAGTAGTTAGCACGAATAACGGATTTCATCTGGCTGAACGCACGATCAACGGTCTGCTCATCAGCAGCCACCAGCGTACAGGCACCAACGCGCTCGTTGTACAGACCGAAGTTCTTGGAATAGGAGCTGGCAACAATCAGCTCTTTATGCAGCGCTGCGAACGCACGCAGGCCTTCGGCGTCCTCTTCCAGGCCGCGAGCAAAGCCCTGGTAGGCGAAGTCGAACAGTGGCAGCCAGCCTTTTTCAACGGACAGTTTCGCCAGCTGTTCCCACTGTTCCAGCGTTGGATCGATACCGGTTGGGTTATGGCAGCAGCCGTGGAACAGCACCACATCACCTGCCTGCGCTTCGCTCAGGCTGGCCAGCAGGCCGTCAAAGTCCAGAGCGTGGTTCGCCGCGTCGTAGTAAGCGTACTCACGCACTTCCAGACCGGCAGAGTTGAAGACGCTCTTATGGTTCGGCCAGCTTGGGTTGCTCACCCAGACCGTTTTTACGCTGGTGTTTTTGGCGAGGAAATCCGCCGCCACGCGCAGGGCGCCAGTACCGCCAGGGGTCTGTGCGGTGCGGGCACGTTTATCGCTGATAATCGCGTTGCCTTTGCCGAACAGCAGCTCCTGAGTGCAGCGACCAAATTCCGGAATACCGTCGATGCCGAGGTAGTTTTTGGTATTTTCGTTTTCCAGCAGATACTGCTCAGCTTTTTTTACGCTGGTCAGCACCGGGGTCTTGCCGGTCTCATCTTTATAGACACCAATACCCAGGTTGATTTTTCCAGGGCGGTCATCGGCACGAAACAGATCGGCCAGGCCCAGAATCGGGTCGGCAGGGGCGGCGGTAATGTTCTCAAACATGACGAAGTTCCATTGTGGTTACGGAAGTGAAATCCGCTATCAGGTTAACGATAGTTCTACAAAATGCCAACCGTTTGCTACAAAAAGCGTGCGGCTTTTCAAAAGACGCCATCTTTTGCTTTCAGGCATAAAAAAACAGGGCCGAAGCCCTGTTTTTTAAACATATAACAAAGTGGTGTACTGATTAGAACTGGTAAACGATACCAACAGCTGCCTGGTCGTCGGTCGCCAGACCAGCAGACTCAGAGTAGTTGTTGTCGTCCAGCAGGTTGAATTTGTACGCAGCGTACACGTTCATGTTTTTGTTGAAGTAGTACCAGGTACCCACTTCGACGTATTTAACCAGGTCAGCATCGCCGCCACCGAAGGTACCACGGGATTTCAGGTCTTTACCTTTAGACTGCACGTAGCCCACGGATGGACGCAGACCGAAGTCGAACTGGTACTGAACCACAGCTTCGATGTTCTGGGTTTTGTTGGCGAAGTTGTTGTCAGCTTCACGGGTCATGTTAGTGGTTTCAGCGTACTGAACCGCAGCATAGACGTTGTTTGCATCATATTTAGCTGCAGTTGCCCATGCTTCAGCACGGTCACCGCCTGCGCTTGCCCATGCAGTAGAGGTGCCAGCAGCAACCTGCTCGTTGGTACGGTCAGCGGTTTCATAACCTGCAGACAGCGCGAAGCCTTCGCCGAAATCATACTGTACAGAGGAGCTGAAGCCGTCGCCGTTACCTTTAGCGCCGTTACCGCCGCGACCGATGCTGATCAGCTGGCCGTCGTCAGTGTAGGAAGCAGAGATTGCGTTGCTGCGCTCGTTTTTGCCCTGGTACTGGAGAGCGAAGCTCAGGCCATCAACCAGACCAAAGAAGTTGCTGTTACGGTAGGTCAGCAGGCCGGTAGCACGACCGTTCATGAAGTTGTCGGTAGCAACCCAGGAGTCGCCGCCCCACTCAACCAGCATATCGGTGTAAGCTGCGACGTCATAGATTGCGCCGTAGTTACGACCGTAGTCGATAGAACCTGCATCACCGAAGTTCAGACCAGCAAAGGCCAGACGGGTTTTAGTACCCTGGGAGCCTTCGGTGTTGGATGCGTCCATGTTGTATTCCCAGTGACCGTAACCAGTGATCTGGTCGTTGATCTGGGTTTCACCTTTGAAGCCGATACGGGCATAGGTGGTGTCTTCGTTGCTGGTGTCACCGTTGGTGGTCCAGATGTGCTCACCTACAGCTTTACCGTAGAAGTCCAGCTTGTTAGCGTTTTTGTTATAGATTTCTGCTGCGTTAGCTGCACCGGCTGCCAGCAGGGCAGGGATAACCACTGCCAGGATATTGCGCTTCATCATTATTTATTACCCTCATTGGTTTTTTTATGACACTCGCCACTGCCGTCAATAAATTCTGTCAATAAATATTTCCGGAACTATTGATGAGAGTTTGGTGTCTTTATGTGTCTGACAGGCATCTTTCCATTCAAATTACCGTTCCGCCACCCTGAAAGTGCTACAAACCTCAAGATAGAGTTACAAAAAGAAAATATGTGTAACAAAAGGTGTATTTTAAGGAACTTTGTGAGGCATCTCAAAGTTCAGAGTTACATGGTGAAAATTAAAGCTTCACTAATTCTATCTATATGAATTGCTTATCTTAATTTTAGCTAATGACTTTTTTTATGATCCGAAGCATTAGCGCACTATTTTTCTTATCTCTGGAGATGGACATCTGGATAGCCAGGTTTTTGCACAAAAAATGTGCTAATGCTTGAGATAAGTATTAGGCGCAATAAGACTGTGGTTTATTTTGTGTGCAAAGATATTTCATGGAAATAAAAGGTAACAGTGGAGAGGATTTTGCGGGGTTGCTCTTTAAGGATGATGACTTTCAACTGACATAAGTTGACAGTGCAGAATAAAATAATGGCCAGCAGAGGCTGGCCATTGAGTGCTACTTAATCAGAATCAGAATGTGGCGCTGCGCGGGGTGCGCGGGAAAGGAATCACATCACGCACGTTCTGAACGCCGGTCACGTAAGCGATCAGACGCTCGAAGCCGAGACCGAAACCGGAATGCGGCACGGTGCCGTAACGACGTAAATCGCGGTACCACCAGTAGTCCTCTTTGTTGAGGCCCATCTCCGCCATACGCGCATCCAGCACATCCAGACGCTCTTCACGCTGAGAACCACCGATGATTTCACCGATGCCCGGGGCAAGCACGTCCATCGCGGCAACGGTTTTGCCGTCTTCGTTAAGGCGCATATAGAACGCCTTAATGTCTTTCGGATAGTTTTTAACAACCACCGGGGCTTTGAAGTGTTTCTCGGCCAGGTAGCGTTCGTGCTCGGAGGAGAGGTCAACACCCCAGTAAACCGGGTTCTCAAATTTCTGGCCGCAGGTTTCGAGGATTTTCACCGCATCGGTGTAATCGACCTGCGCAAAATCAGCAGAGACGAAACGCTCCAGACGGGAAATGGCATCGCTGTCGACGCGCTCGGCGAAGAACTTCATGTCATCCGCGCGCTCGGTGAGCACTGCGTTAAAGACATACTTCAGCATCGCTTCCGCCAGGCCAGCCACGTCATCGAGGTTGGCAAATGCCACTTCCGGCTCCAGCATCCAGAATTCCGCCAGGTGACGGCTGGTGTTGGAGTTCTCGGCGCGGAAGGTTGGGCCGAAGGTGTAGATTTTGGACAGTGCACAGGCGTAGGTTTCGCCGTTCAGCTGGCCAGATACGGTCAGGAAGGACTCTTTGCCAAAGAAATCTTTGTCGTAGTCCACTTTGCCTTCCGGCGTGCGCGGCAGGTTTTCCATGTCCAGCGTGGAGACGCGGAACATTTCGCCAGCGCCTTCGGTGTCGGAGGCGGTGATCAGCGGAGTGGAGACCCAGAAGTAACCCTGCTCGTCAAAGAAACGATGCAGCGCCTGCGCCAGAGTATGACGAACACGGGCCACGGCACCAATCATGTTGGTACGCGGGCGCAGGTGAGCCACTTCACGCAGATACTCGATGCTGTGGCGTTTTGCCGCCATCGGGTAAGTATCCGGATCTTCAACCCAGCCGGTCACTTCAATCGAGGTGGCCTGCAGTTCAAAGCTCTGACCCTGGCCCTGAGAGGCTACGATCTTGCCGGTAACCACCACGGAACAGCCGGTGGTCAGACGCAGCACTTCCTGATTGTAATTGGGCAGAGAATTATTAATAACGGCCTGTACAGGATCAAAGCAGGAACCGTCATAAACGGCGAGGAATGAAAAGCCAGCTTTTGAATCTCGGCGGGTACGCACCCATCCGCGCACGGTGACTTCGCTGTCAACGGTAACGCGGCCCTGGAGTACGTCGGCTACAGGCACAACGCTCATAATAGTCTCTCTATGTAGTCCAAAAATAAAATCTGTATCCCCTTCAATGGGGGGGATATCTATGTTACCTGTCATCTTCCATCAGACAAGTAGAATTCGCATATGAAAGAGCGGATTTCGGAAATAATAATGGTGCAGACAGCTTACGTACCCTCTGCTATTGCCTTTCGCGTGAACTACTCAATCATTACCGTCATCTCCTGCTTGGCATTTTGCATCGAGACGATGGTGCGGAAGGACTTAATATTTCCCGAAGCGAAGAACAGTTCGCGGGTCAGCGCCTCGTATTCCGCCATATCGCGCACATTAACCACCAGCAGAAAATCGAAATCTCCGGTGACGTAATAGACCTGCTGCACCTGCGGGCAATTCACGAACCGCTGCTTATCTTCCTCCAGCAGGTCCAGACGTTCGTTCTCAATCGTGACCTGAACCATGATGGTGATTGGGCGACCCACCTTGCTGGCGTCCACCACGCTGACGCTGCCCTTGATAATGCCCGCCTCCTCCAGTGCGGCGATCCGGCGATTGACCGCCGAGGCAGACAGGCTGACGCGATCGGCAATTTCCCGCTGTGAGAGGCGACTCGTCTGCTGCAAAAGCGTGAGGATTTTTTTATCCCAGGTATCCAGTTTCATCGTGTCGATAACCTTAAACAGTGTGATCGGCCTCACTAATGCAATTTTGTTGCGCTTAAGGGGCAGGTAAGGGTGAAAGTTGCGTATCTGTGGTCAATATTGCGCCATTTACGCGTCGGGCGAAGTGTACCATCACAGTTACCGGGAAAGCGTTAACCCGCTTCAAATAGTCAGTCCACACGATAAAGGTGCACTTATGACGGATAAAATAAATTATCAATTTAACGCCCGACGCAAAGGGTATGCTCAGGGGGGGGAGCCTCAGCCTGCTCAATGAGCAGGTCGGCGGCGAGGTGCTGGCTTTCCATCAAAAATTCCCGGCATACCGGGTGACGCCGCTGCGTAGGCTCAACCACTTAAGCCAGCGTCTGGGGCTCGGGTCGCTACATATCAAAGATGAGGCCCAGCGATTTGGCCTCAATGCCTTTAAAGGGCTCGGTGGCTCCTATGCCATGGGAAAATATCTCGCCGGCCTGCTCGATCGCGATATTAATACCCTGAGTTTCAGCGACCTTAATTCAGCGGAAATTAAAGCGCGTATAAAAGATATTGTTTTTGTCACCGCCACCGATGGCAACCATGGTCGCGGCGTTGCCTGGGCGGCAGAGCAACTCGGGCTGCGGGCGGTGGTCTATATGCCGAAAGGTTCCTCGCCGGTGCGGGCGCAAAATATTCGCCAGCACGGGGCCGAGTGCACCATTACTGACCTCAACTACGACGATACCGTGCGGCTGGCCGACAAAATGGCCCGCGAGCAGGGCTGGGTGCTGCTGCAGGATACGGCCTGGCAGGGCTATGAGCAGATCCCCACCTGGATTATGCAGGGCTATATGACCCTTGCCGTCGAGGCCTGGGAGCAGCTGCGGCAAAGCGGTGCGCCGTTACCGACACATCTCTTTCTACAGGCCGGAGTGGGGTCATTCGCGGGCAGCATCATGGGCTATTTTGTCGAGAAGATGCAGCCCCAGGCGCCAACGATCGTCATTGTGGAACCGCATAAAGCCAACTGTCTGTATCGCTCGGCGATCATTAATGACGGGCAACCACACAGCGTGGGCGGCGATATGGCCACCCTGATGGCCGGGCTGGCCTGTGGCGAGCCGAATATTACCAGCTGGCCGATGCTACGCGACCACGCCACCTGTTTTATCTCCGCCGATGATCATCTTGCCGCCAACGGTATGCGCCTTCTTGCCGCGCCGCGCCCCGGTACCGATGAATCCTTTATTTCCGGTGAGTCTGGCGCGATCGGCGTCGGGGTGCTGCATGCCCTCATGACGCAACCGGAATACCGTGAACTCGCCGAATCATTGCGCCTTAATACCGATGCCCACGTCCTGTTAATCAGCACAGAAGGAGACACCTCCCCGGATATCTATGAGGAGATCGTCTGGTTTGGCCGTAACGGTTAATCGCCCACAGTAATCACAAGAGGGCCATTTTACCTACCCTACAAGCCCTCGGTATGGCACGCGTTCTGACAATAAAACATACGCGGTATCGCGTAATGCACAGAGAGAACATGACCGATGAAGAGTGAAAATGCTGTTACAGAAAGAGGATGCTGCAATCCCGCAAAATGGCATAGCGAAGATACCGTCTGGGTACTTGGCCTGTTCGGGACGGCGATTGGGGCCGGAGTGCTGTTTCTGCCAATAAATGCCGGGATTGGCGGCTTCTGGCCGCTGCTGATTGTTTTCCTCCTCGCTTTTCCCATTACGTATCTGGCACACCGCGGGCTGGCGCGATTAATTTACTCATCTACTACCCCGGAAAGCACCATTACCGATGCGATCGGTGAACATTTTGGTGCCCTGGCGGGAAAGGTGTTTACCGTCATCTATTTCTTTGCCGTCTACACCATTCTGATTATGTATGCGGTGGCGATAACCAATACCGCGCAGAGTTTTATCACGCATCAACTGGGGATGGCGGAACCGCCGCGTGCGCTGGTGGCCATCGTGCTGATCCTCGGACTGATGTTTATCGTCCGACTCGGGCAGCGGTTGATCATGCGGGTAATGAGCGCGCTGGTTTACCCCTTTATTCTCTCGCTTATTTTTATGGCGCTGTTTCTGATCCCCCACTGGAACGGGGCGATCCTGCACACCCTGAACCTCAGCACGGTGGGTAACGGATACGGCATGATATTGACGCTGTGGATGACGTTTCCGGTGCTGGTGATGTCCTTTAACCACTATCCGATCATCTCCCCGATGGTGGTGCGCCAGAAGCAGCGCTACGGCCTGACGCTGGCCGAGCGTAAATGCGGCCAGATCCAGCGCTACGGCATCCTGTTGATGACCCTGGTGGTGCTCTTTTTTGTTCTCAGCTGCGTCTTGAGCCTGTCGCCACAGCAGTTGGCGGAGGCAAAGGTACAGAATCTCTCCATTCTCTCGTATCTGGCCAACCAGTTTGATACTCCGGTCATCGCCTGGCTGTCACCGATTATCGCCTTTGTCGCCATTACCAAATCCTTTCTGGGCCACTATATCGGTGCCTATGAATCGCTGCGCGATCTGATCGTTGAAGCCGCAGCCGCGCGGGGGAAAAAACCGGCCATCCGCTCGGTAGACGCGGCGATCCTGATTTTTATGGTTCTGACCTGCTGGTTCGCCGCTTACAAAAATCCCAGCATCCTCGGGATCATTGAGTACATCAGCGGCCCCACGGGGGCGGTGATTCTGCTGCTGTTACCCATGTACGCCATCCATAAATTACCCGCGCTGGCACCGTATCGCGGCAAAGCCAGCAATGTTTTTGTCACCCTGATTGGGCTGATTACCGTATCCGCCATTTTTTACGGCATGTTCCAGTAACCACGATCAATAGCGAGATTTTTATGCGTCACAATCTACAGATTAACGGCCAGCGGCTTATCGATTCTCTCTTCGCTCTCGGCGAATGCGGCGCGCTGGAGGGTGGGGGCGTTTGTCGCCTCGCTGCCACCGCAGAGGATAAAGCGGGCAGGGATTTTGTTGTCGCCAGAATGAAGGCCCTGGGGCTGGATATCAGTATTGATGCGATCGGCAACGTCACCGGCGTTTATGCCGGCGAAGAGGCGCTGCCCATGGTGATGATGGGTTCGCATATTGATACCGTCGGCACCGGTGGCCTGTACGACGGCAACTACGGCGTCATGGCCGGGCTTGAGGTTATCGCCACGCTACAGGAGGCGGGCATCCGCCCCCGGCGTCCGCTGGCGGTCACCTTCTTTACCAATGAAGAGGGGGGTACGCTTCCAGCCCGATATGATGGGCAGCGTTGTTTTTGCCGGAGAGTATCCCCTGGAGACGGCGCTGGCGGCGAAAGATCGCGATGGCATAACCCTTGACGAGGCGCTGCAGGCGATTGGCTACAAAGGTGAACGCAGGCCTGGCGATATGTCGGTGGACAGCTACGTCGAACTGCATATTGAGCAGGGGCCGATCCTCGATAAAGAGGGAACCGATATCGGGGTAGTCACCGGCGTCCAGGGGATATCCTGGCAGGAGTTGACCCTGACCGGCGTCTCTAACCACGCCGGAACCACGCCGATGTCGATGCGTCACGACGCCGGTCTGGCTGCGGCCAGAATCGCTGTTTTTGCCCGTGAACTGGCAATGACTCTCGGTGGCGATCAGGTCGCCACGGTGGGGCACATCAGCGTCAAGCCCAATCTGATTAACGTCATTCCCAACCAGGTGGTGATGTCGGTGGATCTGCGCAATACCGATAACGCGATCCTGAAACTGGCTGAACAAAGGCTGGCGGACTTTGTCGCCACCACGGCGCAGGACGAAGGGGTGAAGATTACCCGCCGGTCGCTGGTGCGTTTTAATCCTGTCATTTTTGCCGATGACATCGTCAACGCCGTGGAAGACGAGGCGCAGCGTCAGAACCTGAGCTTCCGGCGACTGCCGAGCGGCGCAGGCCACGATGCGCAGTTTATGGCCTCGCTGTGCCCGGCCGGGATGATCTTCGTACCCTGCGTCGACGGCATCAGCCATAACGTCAACGAACACAGCGACCCTAAAGACCTGATTGCCGGCGCCAACGTGCTGCTGCAGGTGGTTTTACAGCGCGCCCAACGACCGGCGTAACTTCACTGGAGAGAATGATGAATCAGGAACAGCTCAGGCAGCAGCTTATCGCATGGCGTCACCACCTGCATGCCAACCCGGAAAGTGCCTTTGAGGAGGTTAAAACCGCGCAGTTTATTGCCGATAAACTCCAGAGTATGGGGATTGAGGTGCATCGTGGCATTGGCAAAACCGGTCTGGTTGGCGTGCTGAAATGCGGTGAGGGAAAAGGTGTTATCGCGATCCGCGCCGATATCGACGCCATTCAGCTGACGGAAAAGGGTGAGGTGCCTTATCGCTCAGACACTCCTGAACGCATGCACGGCTGCGGCCATGACGGCCATACCTGCATTGCGCTGGGGGCGGCGCAGCTGTTGTTACAGCGCCAGAACTTCAATGGCACCGTCTGCTTTGTTTTCCAGCCAGCCGAGGAACCGGGTTACGGTGCGAAGGCGATGATGGCGGACGGGGTTATCGGGCGCTTTGGGATTGAAGAGATTTATGGCCTGCACAATATGCCGGGGATGAAGGCCGGGACGATCGCCACCCGGGTCGGCGGCATTATGGCCAGCGAAGATAACTTTATTATCCGTATTACCGGCCAGGGGGCGCACGCCGCAAGACCGCATATGGCCAAAGATCCGCTGGTGATTGCGGCGGAAATTATTCTTGCGCTGCAAACCATCGTCTCGCGCAACGTCGATCCGAACGTCCCGGCGGTGATCTCCTGCACGGAGTTACACACTGACGGCATCCGCAATGCCATTCCAACCCATGTTGAAATCAAAGGCGACACCCGCAGCGACTCTCCGGCGGTGCAGACCCTGCTGGAGGAGCGGATGCGGACTCTCAGCGAAGCGATTTGCGCCATGCACGGGGCCCAGTGCGAGTTCAGCTACACTCATGAATTCGCGCCGACCGTAAACTGGCAGCAGTGCGTGGATGTGGCCGTGAACGCGGCGGTAAACGTGGTGGGCGCAGAGCGGGTGGAGGGCAACGTCGCGCCGATGATGATCTCGGAAGATTTCGGTGCTTTCCTGCAGCAGGTGCCCGGCTGCTTTGTCTTTTTAGGTAATGGCGATGCATCGGATCCGCAGGGCAATACGCCGCTGCACAATGCCTGCTATGACTTTAACGATGAGATTTTACTGACCGGGGCGGAGTATTTCGCGGAGATCGTCAGAACCCGTCTGCCGCTGTAGCGCGAGGGAAAGCAAAAGGGCCTCTGCATCGCTGCAGGGGCCCTTTGTTTTGGAAATCAGCTGGCGATTTTAACCTGCGGCAGGTCGAACGCTTTGCGCAGCGCCCGCACGAAGGCTTTGTCATGACAAATGGTTTTGCCCGGGCTATCGGAGAGTTTCGCCACCGGCTTGCCGTTACATTCCACCAGTTTAATGACGATATTCAGCGGTTTTACCTGGGGGATATCGCAGGTCAGACGGGTGCCGATGCCAAAGCCCAGATTGATGCGCGAGGAGAAGTGGCGGTACAGGCCTACCGCTTTTGGCAGGTCGAGGTTATCGGAGAAGACCAGCACTTTACTCATCGGGTCGATGCCCAGTTTCTGATAATGGGCGACGGCTTTCTCACCCCACTCCTGCGGATCGCCGGAGTCGTGGCGCAGCCCCTGATAGGCCGTGGCGAACTCCGGGCCGAAATCGCGCAGGAAGGCATCCATCGTAATACAGTCGGTTAAGGCGATGCCGAGCTGGTTCGGGTATTCCTCAAGCCAGGCCGCCAGCGCCGCACGCTGGCTGGTCGCCAGTTCCGGGCTGATCTGCTGGTGCGCCTGGAACCACTCATGCGCCTGAGTGCCCATCGGGGTAAGGTTCAGACGGCGGGCCAGATCGTAATTGCTGGTGCCGACAAACCACGGCTCCTGCTGCAGACGCTCGACGATGGCCTGCTGCACTTCGCGGGAGAAACGGCGGCGGGTGCCAAAGTCCATCAGGCGGAAGCGCGACATATCCAGCGAGTCGGTCAGTTGGGCAAAATCAACCAGCTTGCGTTCCAGCTCAGACAGCGCCTGCTCAACGCCAGCTTCCGGGGTACGGAAGCGGTGGACCAGCTCGCTGATCACCGCCAGCAGCGGCACTTCCCACATGATCACTTCCCGCCACGGGCCTTCCAGGCGGATATGCAGCTTGCCGTTATCATTGCTGATATGCACCTGGGTCGGGTCGTAGCGGAAATTCCGCAGCCATTGCAGGTAGTCTTCTTTAAAGAAAGGCAGGCCGGAAAGCCACTGGAACTCATCATCCTGCAGACGAAGATGCTGCATAGCGTCGACTTGCTCACGAATGGCATCAGCATAGATCCCAAGCAAATCATCACCACGGCAGCGGAACTCAGCCGCAACCTGTACGTCGTGGTAGTGGTGAAAAACAGCTTGCTGCATATGCAGTTTATACGCGTCGGTATCCAGCAGCGTATGCAGAACAGGTGAAGCGAATCGAGTCATAGGCGCGCAATAGCATCCTCTCACGGGAGCGTTTAGTACAATAAACAACTATTGAAACCGCTGGAGTATACCTTGTTTAGCGATTTATTGAACCCCGATCACACCATAAGCCTGGACCAGGGTCGAGTGCATTTCGTGCCGCATGTTATATAAATGTAGCAAATAGAGTGTTTGTGACTGAAAAGATGAACATTCTGCATAGCGCGATTTACACAACAGGAATAGACTGACTCGTTATTCGACAAACGATGCAAAAGGTTTTCTATGACACAACAGCCTCAAGCCAAATACCGCCACGACTACCGTGCGCCGGATTACCTGATTAGCGATATCGATCTGACTTTTGACCTGGATGCCACAAAAACCGTTGTCACGGCGGTCAGCCAGGTCACGCGCCATAACGCCACGGCGGTGCCGCTGCGTCTTGATGGCGAAGACCTCACCTTAGTGTCGGTGCACGTCAACGACACCGCATGGACCGACTATAAAGAAGAAAACAACCAGCTGGTGCTCGACAACCTGCCGGAGCGTTTTACCTTACGCATCGTCAACGAAATCAGCCCGGCCTCCAACACCGCGCTGGAGGGGTTATACCAGTCGGGTGTCGCTCTCTGTACCCAGTGTGAAGCCGAAGGTTTCCGCCACATTACCTGGTATCTCGACCGCCCGGATGTGCTGGCCCGCTTCACCACTAAAATCATCGCCGATAAAGCCACCTATCCGTTCCTTCTCTCCAACGGCAACCGCGTAGGCGAGGGCGATCTGGAGAACGGTCGTCACTGGGTGCAGTGGCAGGATCCGTTCCCTAAACCTTGTTACCTGTTTGCGCTGGTGGCGGGCGATTTCGACGTCCTGCGCGACACCTTCACCACCCGTTCCGGCCGCGAAGTGGCGCTGGAGCTGTTTGTCGATCGCGGTAACCTCGACCGTGCCCCGTGGGCGATGACCTCGCTCATCAACTCCATGAAGTGGGACGAAGAGCGTTTCGGCCTCGAATATGACCTCGACATCTATATGATCGTCGCCGTCGACTTCTTTAATATGGGCGCGATGGAGAACAAAGGCCTCAACGTCTTTAACTCCAAATACGTGCTGGCGCGTACCGATACCGCCACCGATAAAGACTACCTCGATATCGAGCGCGTCATCGGCCACGAATATTTCCATAACTGGACCGGTAACCGCGTCACCTGCCGCGACTGGTTCCAGCTGAGCCTGAAAGAGGGCTTAACCGTTTTCCGCGATCAGGAGTTCAGCTCCGACCTCGGCTCGCGCGCGGTTAACCGCATCAACAACGTGCGCACCATGCGCGGCCTGCAGTTTGCCGAAGACGCCAGCCCGATGGCGCACCCGATCCGTCCGGACAAAGTGATCGAGATGAACAACTTCTACACCCTGACGGTGTATGAGAAGGGTTCTGAAATCATCCGCATGATCCACACCCTGCTCGGCGAAGTGAATTTCCAGAAAGGGATGCAGCTCTATTTCGAGCGCCATGACGGCAGCGCGGCCACCTGCGACGACTTCGTTCAGGCGATGGAAGATGCCTCCAACATCGATCTGTCCCACTTCCGCCGCTGGTACAGCCAGGCCGGTACGCCGATTGTGACCGTCAAAGACGACTACAACCCGGAAACCGAGCAGTACACCCTGACCATCAGCCAGCGCACGCCGCCGACGGCCGAGCAGGAAGAGAAGCACCCGCTACATATTCCGTTCGCCATTGAGCTGTACGATAACGAAGGCAAGGTGATCCCACTGCAGAAGGGCGGTCATCCGGTGCATAACGTGCTGAACGTGACCCAGGCCGAGCAGACCTTCGTCTTTGATAACGTCTACTTCCAGCCGGTGCCTGCGCTGCTGTGCGAATTCTCCGCGCCGGTCAAGCTGGAGTACAAGTGGAGCGATCAGCAGCTGACCTTCCTGATGCGTCACGCGCGCAACGACTTTTCCCGCTGGGATGCCGCGCAGAGCCTGCTGGCAACCTACATCAAGCTGAACGTCAATCGTCATCAGCAGGGCCAGCCGCTGTCTCTGCCGGTCCATGTGGCCGACGCCTTCCGCGCCATTCTGCTGGATGAGAAGATTGACCCGGCGCTGGCGGCTGAAATTCTGACCCTGCCGTCCGCGACGGAAATCGCCGAGCTGTTCGAGATTATCGACCCGATTGCGATCGTGGCGGTGCGTGAAGCGCTGACCCGCACGCTGGCGACCGAGCTGGCGGATGAGTTCCTCGCCATCTACAACCACCACAAGCTGGATGCGTACCGCGTGGAGCATGCCGATATCGGCAAGCGTGCGCTGCGTAATACCTGCCTGCGCTATCTGGCGTTTGGTGAGACGGCGCTCGCTAACGAGCTGGTCAGCCAGCAGTATCACACTGCCGACAACATGACCGACGCCCTGGCCGCGCTGGCCGCAAGCGTTGCCGCAGAACTGCCGTGCCGTGATGCCCTGATGCAGGAGTATGACGACAAATGGCATCAGGACGGTCTGGTGATGGACAAGTGGTTTATTCTGCAGTCCACCAGCCCGGCCGCGGATGTGGTGAACAAGGTGCGCAGCCTGCTTCAGCACCGCTCATTCACCCTGAGCAACCCGAACCGCGTCCGCTCCCTGATTGGCGCTTTCGCCAGCAGCAACCCGGCCGCCTTCCACGCGGAAGATGGCAGCGGCTACCAGTTTATGGTGGAGATGCTGACCGAGCTCAACAGCCGTAACCCGCAGGTGGCGTCTCGTCTGATTGAGCCGCTGATCCGTCTGAAACGCTACGATGCACAGCGTCAGGCGAAGATGCGTGCGGCACTGGAGCAGCTGAAAGGGCTGGAGAACCTGTCTGGCGATCTGTACGAGAAGATCAGCAAGGCACTGGCCTGACAGAAAGTTGGGGCCGGTTTTGTAGGCCGGGTAAGGCGAAGCCGCCACCCGGCAATGCTGTGCGGCCTGATGCCCGGTGGCGCTACGCTTACCGGGCCTACAAGGTCAAATATGTAGGCCGGGCAGGCGTAAGCGCCGCCCGGCTTTTTTTATCCGTGCTTTCTGGCGTGCACCTCATTTGCGCCACGCTTCATCACCCGATCCAACACCTCCGCTTCCAGCTCCGCCAGCCGTGCTGAACCCACCCGGCGAGGGCGAGGAATATCCACCGTCAGATCCAGCCCTATCTTGCCATCCTCAATCAGCAGCACCCGGTCGGCCATGGCCACGGCTTCACTCACATCGTGAGTCACCAGCAGCACCGTAAAGCCGTGCTCCTGCCATAACGAGACGATGAGATCCTGCATCTCGATCCGCGTCAGCGCATCCAGCGCCCCCAGCGGCTCATCCAGCAGCAGCAGCCCCGGGCGATGGATCAGCGCCCGGGCCAGCGCCACGCGCTGTTTTTGTCCGCCGGACAGCGCGGCAGGCCACTCGCCCGCGCGATTATCCAGCCCGACGGAGGCCAGGGCCTGCAGCGCCTGCGCTTTCCAGTTGCCTTTCAGCCCCAGGCCGACGTTATCAATTACCGATTTCCACGGCAGCAGACGCGCATCCTGGAACATCATTCGGGTATCGTCCTGGATCTCCGCCAGCGGGGTATTCCCGGCCAGCAGTTCACCGCCGTTAGGCTGCTCCAGCCCGGCCAGCAGGCGCAGCAGGGTGCTTTTACCGCCGCCGCTGCGGCCCACCACCGCCACGAATTGCCCGGCGGGAATGTGCAGTTCCAGTTCATTCAGAATGGTGTTTTCGCCGTAGCGTTTAGTCACGCCGTTGAGCAGCAGCGGCGTACCCTGATTTAAGCGAGCCGTATTCATGTGTGTGCCTCCTTTATCGCGTAGGCCGGATTCCAGCGCAGCCAGCGGCGTTCAAGCCACTGGGCGCTGACATCCGCCAGTTTGCCGAGCAGGGCGTAGAGAACGATCGCCACCACTACCACGTCGGTCTGCAGGAATTCGCGGGCGTTCATCGCCAGGTAGCCAATCCCGGAGTTAGCGGAGATGGTTTCCGCCACGATCAGCGTCAGCCACATCAGGCCGAGGGCGAAACGCACGCCGACCATAATCGAGGGCAGCGCGCCAGGCAGGATAACGTGGATGAACAGGGCGAAGCCGGACAAGCCGTAGCTGCGCGACATTTCCACCAGCCCGCGGTCGATATTACGAATGCCGTGCCAGGTGTTGATATAGATCGGGAACAGGGTGCCGAGGGCGACGAGAAAAATCTTCGCCGACTCATCGATACCAAACCACAGGATCACCAGCGGGATTAGCGCCAGGTGCGGCACGTTGCGCAGCATCTGGATGGAGGTGTCCAGCAGACGCTCGCCCCAGCGGGACAGGCCGCTGATCAGGCCCAGCGTCAGGCCAATCGATCCGCCGATGGAAAAACCAATTACCGCGCGCCAGGAGCTGATCGCCAGATGCTGCCACAGCTCACCGCTGGCGCTCAGGGACCAGAGCGCCTCCACAACGCCCTCCGGGGAGGGCAGAATGCGGCTCGACAGCCAACCCACGGAGGACGCCAGCTGCCAGATAAGGACGATGCCCACAGGGAGCAGCCAGGGCGCAATGCGCAGCAGCCATTTTTGGGATGGGTTAGCCATGCGGCTCCTTAGCTCTGGGCGACTTTACGCGGGATAAATTCGTTGGCGACCGCTTCACCCTGCTGCAACAGCGGCTGCGGCTGCGGGATCTGCGGAATGGCGACATCCAGATGCGGGAACAGAAGTTCGCCCACCTTGTACGCCTCCTCCAGATGCGGATAGCCGGACAGAATAAAACTGTCGATACCGAGGTCGGCGTACTCATTAATCCGCGCCGCCACGGTCGGGCCATCACCCACTAAGGCCGTACCCGCCCCGCCGCGCACCAGCCCCACGCCTGCCCACAGGTTCGGGCTGATCTCCAGATTTTCCCGCTTGCCGTTGTGCAGGGAGGCCATCCGGTGCTGCCCTACGGAGTCGGTACGGGCAAAGGCGGCCTGGGCTTTGGCGATGGTGTCATCGTCCAGATGGGCAATCAGGCGGTCGGCGGCCTGCCACGCCTCTTCAGTGGTTTCGCGCACAATCACGTGCAGACGAATACCGAAGCGAACCTTACGACCGTGGGCCGCGGCCTTGGCACGTACCTGCTCGATCTTCTCTTTGACCAGTTCCGGCGGCTCGCCCCAGGTGAGGTAGAGGTCTACCTGTTCGGCGGCCAGATCCTGAGCGACGTCCGACGAACCGCCAAAATAGAGCGGTGGACGTGGCTGCTGGATCGGCGGGAAGAAGAGTTTAGCATCACGAACATGAATATGTTTGCCCTCGAAAGTGACGTTCTCGCCTTCCAGCAGACGACGCCAGACGTGGGTGAACTCAGAGGAAGCTTCGTAACGCTCGGTGTGATCCAGGAAGACGCCGTCTCCCGCCAGCTCCTGCGGATCGCTGCCGGTCACCAGGTTAAACAGTGCGCGTCCGTTCGACAGGCGGTCGAGGGTCGCGGCCTGGCGGGCGGCCACCGTCGGAGAGGTCACGCTCGGGCGCAGGGCCACCAGGAACTTCAGGCGCTGGGTCACCGGGATCATCGACGCCGCCACCAGCCATGCATCTTCGCAGGAGCGTCCGGTCGGGATCAGCACTCCGGTAAAGCCAATCCGGTCTGCGGCCTGGGCAATCTGCTGAAGATAAGCATGATCCACCGGGCGGGCGCCCTCATCGGTGCCCAGATAGTACCCATCACCGTGGGTAGGTAAAAACCAGAACAGATTCAGACTCATGATTTAGCTCCTTTTGGCGCAGTGGGTTGCCAGATACGGTCACGAATATCGATTTTTTTCGGCACCAGGCGGTTGTCATAGAAGAGGTCAGCGGTTTGCTGCTGTAACACGGCGGTATGGGCATCCACCGGTTTGATGACGGTTGGCGGGCGGTGGTCAAGGTAGGTGGCGATGACCGGCTCCGGGAGACCCATCGTTTTTGCCAGCAGGGCGATACTGGCCTGACGCTGGCTCTGGGTGAGAGCATCCGCTTCGCTAAAGGTATTCAGTACGCCCTGAACAAACTCACCGTTTTTCTCCGCATAAGGGCGAGCGGCCAGATAGAATGAGCCGGTCTGTTTCAGGGTTTCGCCGTCCTTCAGCACCCGGACGCCACCCTGCAGCAGGGCCGCGGAGTAGTAGGGATCCCAGATTGCCCAGGCATCGACGTTGTTTTGCTGGAAGGCGGCGCGGGCATCCGCCGGGGAAAGATAAACCGGCTGAATATCTTTAAAGGTCAGACCCGCCTGCTGCAGGGCACGCAATAACAGATTGTGCGAGCTGGAGCCTTTCTGGAAAGCCACCTTATGGCCTTTAAGATCCGCCACGGTTTTAATCGGGCTGTTTTCAGGCACCAGGATCACTTCGGCTTTCGGTTTTGGCGGCTCAACGCCGACGTAAACCAGGTCCGCGCCGGCGGCCTGGGCGAAGATCGGCGGGATATCGCCGGTGCTGCCGAGATCGATACTGCCGACGTTCAGCGCCTCCAGCATCTGCGGCCCTGCCGGGAACTCCACCCAGGAGAATTTGGTGTCCGGGTAGCGTTTTTCCAGCAGCTGATGGCTCTTAGCCAGCACCATGCTGACGCTGCCTTTCTGGTAGCCAATTCGCAGGTTCTCAGGGGCCGGATCGGCGGCGTGCGCCAGGCCAGAGAGGGCAACCAGACCCGCCAGGCTCAGGCGTAAAAGGGATTTAAACATGGGCGACTCCTTTCTGAAGACCAAAAGCGGGAACCTGAACGTCGCGGCGATGCAGCGCCTGCCAGAAGGTCTCCAGGGCGCTGTCGAGACGGGTCTGCAGGTTCGGGGTAAAGTGGGGTTTGTGCTGGTAGTCGATCACCTGTGAGTCATCGGCAAACACGCCGTGCAGGATCTCCTGAGCCTTCAGGGCGCTGAGCACCGGCTTCAGGGCATAATCCACCGCCAGCAGGTGAGCCACGGTGCCGCCGGTCGCCAGCGGCAGTACGATTTTGTTCTCCAGCGCGCGTTCCGGCAGCAGATCGAGCAGGGTTTTCAGCGCACCGGAAAACGAGGCTTTATAAACCGGCGTAGCGACGATCAGCCCGTCGGCATCCTTAAGTTGTTCGTTCAGGGTTTTCAGCGCCGGGCTGTCGAAGCGGGCATAGAGAAGATCTTCCGGGGCGAAGTTATGCAGATTCCAGTGGAACACTTCGACATCCAGGGAAGTCAGTTGCTCCCGGGCGTACTCCAGCAGCGCGCTGGAGCGGGAAGGAAATCGCGGACTGCCGGCCAATGTAATGACGCGCATAGATGCTCCTTATAACCAATTATTTGCTTTTATCTAACATTGATAACATTTGTTGGCAGTGTGGCATTGCCGACTTATTCCACTAAATGATTTATCCGCAGAATAAATGCCAAAAAATGAATAAAGGAGGGGTGAAAAGTAAACGATTGCGTCTGGTGAGGTTTTTTTTGCCGCAGGTCAATTCCCTTTCCGGCTGCGATCGCTGATAATTCGGCCCCGGTTTGCACACCGGGAATCCAGGAGAGTTCATGTACTACCCCTTCGTTCGTAAAGCCCTTTTCCAGCTCGATCCTGAGCGCGCTCATGAATTTACATTCCAGCAGTTACGTCGTATTACGGGAACCCCGCTCCAAGCGCTGGTGCGCCAGAGAGTGATGGAGAAGCCGGTCACCTGCATGGGTTTAACCTTTAAGAACCCACTGGGTCTGGCGGCAGGGCTGGATAAAAACGGCGAGTGCATCGATGCCCTGGGTGCGATGGGCTTTGGCTCCATCGAAATTGGCACCGTCACGCCACGCCCGCAGCCGGGTAACGACAAGCCGCGCCTGTTCCGACTGGTAGAGGCCGAAGGGCTGATCAACCGCATGGGCTTTAATAACCTCGGCGTCGATCATCTGGTTGAGAATGTGAAGAAAGCCCATTTCGATGGCGTTCTGGGCATTAATATCGGCAAAAATAAAGACACGCCGGTCGAGCAGGGTAAAGATGACTATCTGATTTGTATGGAAAAAGTCTACGCCTACGCCGGGTATATTGCGGTGAATATCTCTTCGCCTAACACCCCGGGTCTGCGCACGCTGCAATATGGTGAAGCGCTCGACGATTTATTACTCGCCATCAAGAATAAGCAAAATGAACTCCAGGCGACGCACCATAAATATGTGCCGGTGGCTGTTAAAATTGCCCCGGATCTGACCGAAGAAGAGCTGGCGCAGGTCGCTGATAGTTTGGTTCGCCATAATATTGATGGTGTTATTGCCACCAATACCACGCTCGATCGTTCCCTGGTTCAGGGGATGAAACATTGCGACGAAATGGGTGGCCTGAGCGGGCGTCCGGTTCAGTTAAAAAGCACCGAAATTATCCGCCGCCTGTCGCAGGAATTAAATGGTCGCCTACCGATTATTGGGGTAGGTGGTATTGATTCGGTGATGGCCGCACGCGAGAAAATGGCGGCCGGCGCTTCGCTGGTGCAGATATATTCCGGCTTTATTTTTAAAGGCCCGCCGCTGATTAAAGAAATCGTTAATCATATCTAATCTTTTAGCATGACTAACAACCAGGGCTTTATTTCCAGCTCTGGTTGTTTTATATTCCCGGACTGTTGCTTTATTAGACATTGTAGTCTTTGATTATTGAAGTTAAAAAAAGCGAAGCGGCAATAAGGACTTTCTTACGACAGGACGTTTCGGGAACGGGAGAGACAGATGCGAATTAAACCTGACGATAACTGGCGCTGGTATTTCTGTGACGAGCACGATCGCATGATGCTCGATCTGGCCAATGGTATGTTGTTTCGCTCTCGTTTTGCCCGCCGGATGTTAACCCCGGACGCCTTTGCCGATACCGGTTTTTGCGTCGACGATGCCGCACTCTATTTCTCCTTTGAAGAGAAGTGCCGCGATCTCGAACTGTCGAAAGAGCAACGCGCTGAACTGGTGCTTAATGCGCTGGTGGCGATCCGCTTCCTTAAACCTCAGATGCCAAAAAGCTGGCACTTTCTTGCTCATGGTGAGCGCTGGACGCCGGTTACTGGCGATGCTGCGTGCGTCAGCCTGAGTGAAAATGCCGAGCAGGTGAATTTGCTGGTGGTGGAGCCGGGTGACAACGCCGCGCTCTGTTTACTGGCGCAGCCGGCGGTAACTATCGCCGGGCGCACCATGCAGCTCGGCGATCCGATTAAAGTGATGAACGACCGACTGAAACCACAGCCGGTCAGCTTCAGTCTCGAGCAGGCCGTTTAAGCTTCCAGCTGTAACGAGGTTTTCGGTACGCAGCTGCAGCACAGAATAGTGCCGTCGCCGCCGATGGCCGATTTCTTCAGCGCACTCACTTCGCCTTCGACCAGCGTGATGCGACAGCATCCGCAGATACCCGCACGACAGGAATAGGGCACGCGAATACCGGCCTGTTCCAGCTGTTCCAGTAATACCTGCTGATTGTTACCGCGTATCGTCTGACCCTGCCACTGGATGGTCACCGCCGTGGCGGGCTGTGTCTCCACCTCGGTAGCCTCTTCCTTAGCGCCTGCGCCGTAAATCCGCCCTGGCCCGGTCGAGAGGATTTCCACCTCGTCGCCCACGCGGATCACCCCGCTGGTTCGCGGGATCAGGTTCTGGCCGAAATCCACATCGCCATTATCCTGGGCGGTACGGAAGGATTGCAGGGTTTTCAGCGGCTCCCCGGCAGGGTGCTTCTGGCCCTTTTCCGGGCTGACGGTGGTAAAGATGCAGCGGCTGCAGGGTTTAACCACGTCAAAGATAACGTCGCCAATGCGGATCACTTTCCAGGTGTCTTCTTCCCAGGCCGTGGCGCCTGTGACCACCAGATTCGGACGGAACTGCTCCATCTGTACGCTGGCCGGGCAGCGCTTTTGCAGATCGCGCAGCGAGGCGTCGTTGGTGAGCAGGAACGGGAAGCCGTCGGCAAACGACAGCGGCACCGCAGCATAATTTTTGACGCGGCGCGTCATTTCAGGCCCGACCCAGCGGAGCTGCACCGGGCGGGAAAAGAATTCGCTCAGCCAGCGATTGATCGCCTCCGGGGCGATACGCGCGGTAAAGTGGTTGCCCCATACTTCGGTAGGGGCATCCGCTGGCGCAAAATCGCTGAAGCGAACGAGACTACTGGAACCGTCCGGCGCGGTGAGATGCAGACCATCCTGAACCGGGGCTGGGGTGAAGCGAACCATCTGCGGGAACTGGCGGGCGGTAATGAACGTGCCGTCCGGTTCGGTGACCATAAAAATGCGATCGTAGGCAAAACCGCTGACGTCTGCGAAGGCATGGGTAAGCCCAATACCGCGCATGGATTTGACCGGATGAATGAAAAGCCTGGATAACGTCGCCACGGCACCGTCCCCTCAAATGAAAATAAGCCCTCAACTTTATGACATAGAGCCCAGATTGGCTATAATGCGCAGCAATTTTCTTAGAGTAAAAGTGACGATATGAATTCTCTGTTTGCCAGTACGGCCCGTGGGCTGGAAGAGCTGTTAAAAACTGAACTGGAAAGCCTGGGCGCGCAAGAGTGCCAGGTGGTTCAGGGTGGTGTCCATTTTCAGGGCGACACGCGGCTTATTTACCAGAGCCTGATGTGGAGTCGCCTGGCCTCACGCATCATGTTGCCGATGAGAGAGTGTAAGGTTTACAGCGATCTCGATCTCTATCTGGGCGTGCAGACTATCGACTGGACAGAAATTTTTGCGCCGGGCGCCACTTTTGCCGTGCACTTCAGCGGCCTGAACGACGAGATCCGCAACAGCCAGTACGGCGCGCTGAAGGTGAAAGATGCCATCGTCGACTGCTTCACCCGCAAAAATCTTGAGCGTCCGAACGTCGATCGCGAAAACCCGGACCTGCGTATCAACGTACGCCTGAACAAAGAGATCGCCAGTATTGCGCTGGATCTCTGTGGCGAAGGTCTGCACCAGCGCGGCTACCGCGACCGGGCGGGTATCGCGCCAATCAAAGAGAACCTGGCGGCGGCCATTGTGATGCGTTCCGGCTGGCAGCCGGGCACGCCGCTGCTCGATCCGATGTGCGGTTCCGGTACGCTGCTGATTGAAGCGGCCATGCTGGCAACCGATCGCGCACCGGGCCTGCACCGCGGCCAGTGGGGCTTTAAGGGCTGGGCACAGCACGACGAAGCCACCTGGCAGGACGTGAAAGCCGAAGCCCAGACCCGCGCCCGTGCCGGTCTGGCGGCCTATGAATCCCGTTTCTACGGCTCTGACAGCGACAGCCGCGTGATTGAACGCGCGCGCAGTAACGCCCGTCGCGCCGGGATTGGCGATCTGGTCTCCTTTGAGGTGAAAGACGTCTCCCAGCTCACCAACCCGCTGCCGAAAGGCCCGTACGGGACGGTGATCAGCAACCCGCCTTACGGCGAACGTCTGGACAGCGAGCCGGCCCTGATTGCCCTGCACAGCCTGCTGGGTCGCACCATGAAAGATCTGTTTGGCGGCTGGAACCTCTCCCTGTTCAGCGCCTCGCCGGAGCTGCTGAGCTGCCTGCAGCTGCGCGCCGAGCGTCAGTTCAAAGCCAAAAACGGCCCGCTGGACTGCGTGCAGAAAAACTACCATCTCGCCGAGAAAGAAGCCGACAGCAAGCCGGCCAGCATTGCGGAAGATTACGCCAACCGTCTGCGTAAGAATCTGAAGAAATTTGAAAAATGGGCGAAGCAGGAAGGCATTGAGTGCTATCGCCTGTATGACGCCGATCTGCCGGAGTACAACGTGGCGGTCGACCGCTACGGCGAGTGGGTGGTGGTGCAGGAGTATGCCCCGCCAAAAACTATCGATCCGCAGAAAGCGCGTCAGCGTATGCTGGATATCATTGCCGCGACCATCAGCGTGCTGAACATCGCCCCGAACAAGCTGATCCTGAAAACGCGTGAGCGCCAGAAGGGTAAAAATCAGTACGAGAAGATGAACAGTAAGGGCGAGTTTATCGAAGTGGGCGAATATAACGCACGCCTGTGGGTCAACCTCACCGATTACCTCGATACCGGTCTGTTCCTCGACCACCGTATCGCCCGTCGCATGCTGGGCCAGATGAGCAAAGGTAAGGACTTCCTGAACCTCTTCTCCTATACCGGCAGCGCCAGCGTGCATGCGGGTCTGGGTGGCGCACGGACCACAACCACCGTGGATATGTCCCGCACCTATCTGGAGTGGGCAGAGCGCAACCTGCGTCTCAACGGCCTGACCGGCCGGGCGCACCGTATGCTGCAGGCCGACGTGCTGGGCTGGCTGCGCGAATCAGAAGAGCAGTTCGATCTGATCTTTATCGATCCGCCAACCTTCTCCAACTCCAAACGCATGGAAGAGTCTTTTGATGTGCAGCGCGACCACCTGGCGCTGATGAAGGATCTTAAACGGATGCTGCGTAAAGGCGGCACCATCATGTTCTCGAACAACAAGCGCGGCTTCCGCATGGATCACGAAGGGCTGGAACAACTGGGGCTGAAAGCACAAGAAATCAGTCAAAAAACCCTGTCTCAGGATTTTGCCCGTAACCGTCAGATCCACAACTGCTGGCTGATCACCGCCGCCTGAAAGGAAAAGTAAATGTCATTAATTAGTATGCATGGCGCGTGGCTGTCATTCAGCGACGCACCGCTTCTCGATAACGCCGAACTGCATATCGAAGATAACGAACGCGTCTGTCTGGTAGGCCGTAATGGCGCCGGTAAATCGACCCTGATGAAGATCCTGAACCGCGAGCAGGGGCTGGACGACGGGCGTATCGTTTACGAGCAGGACCTGGTGGTGGCGCGTCTGCAACAGGATCCGCCGCGTAACGTGCAGGGCAGCGTGTATGATTTTGTGGCCGAGGGGATCGCCGAGCAGGCGGAGTACCTGAAGGGCTACCACGAGATCTCGCACCTGGTAATGACCGACCCGAGCACCAAAAACCTCAACGAGATGGCGCGTCTGCAGGAGCTGCTGGATCACCACGGTTTGTGGCAGCTCGAAAACCGCATCAACGAAGTGCTGGCCCAGCTGGGTCTGGAAGCGGACATGCCGCTGGCTTCCCTCTCCGGCGGCTGGCTGCGTAAAGCCGCGCTGGGCCGGGCGCTGGTCAGCGGGCCGAAAGTGCTGCTGCTCGATGAGCCGACTAACCACCTGGATATCGAAACCATCGACTGGCTGGAAGGGTTCCTGAAAACCTTCGGCGGCACCATTATCTTTATCTCGCACGACCGTTCGTTTATTCGCAACATGGCTACCCGCATCGTCGATCTCGACCGCGGCAAGCTGGTGACCTATCCGGGCGATTACGACACCTATCTGCTGGAAAAAGAGGAAAACCTGCGGGTAGAAGAGCTGCAGAATGCCGAATTCGACCGCAAGCTGGCCCAGGAAGAGGTGTGGATCCGTCAGGGGATTAAAGCCCGTCGTACACGTAACGAAGGTCGCGTCCGCGCCCTGAAAGCGATGCGCCGTGAGCGCAGCGAGCGCCGTGAGGTGATGGGCAGCGCCAGGATGCAGGTTGAAGAGGCGAGCCGTTCCGGCAAAATCGTCTTTGAGATGGAAAACGTCAACTACCAGGTGGACGGCAAAGTGCTGGTGCGAGACTTCTCCGCTCAGGTTCAGCGTGGGGATAAAATCGCCCTGATTGGCCCGAACGGCTGCGGCAAAACCACGCTGCTGAAGCTGATGCTGGATCAACTGAAAGCCGACAGCGGCCGCATCCACTGCGGAACCAAGCTGGAAGTGGCTTACTTCGACCAGCACCGTGCCGAACTGGACCCGGACAGAACGGTGATGGATAACCTCGCAGAAGGTAAGCAGGAAGTGATGGTGAACGGGAAACCGCGCCATGTGCTGGGCTATCTGCAGGACTTCCTGTTCCATCCAAAACGGGCGATGACGCCGGTTCGTGCCCTCTCCGGTGGGGAGCGTAACCGCTTGTTACTGGCGCGTTTATTCCTGAAACCCAGCAACCTGCTGATCCTCGATGAACCAACGAACGATCTTGATGTAGAAACGCTGGAACTTCTTGAAGAACTGATAGATAGTTATCAGGGAACCGTCATGCTCGTCAGCCACGATCGTCAGTTCGTCGACAACACCGTGACCGAATGCTGGATCTTCGAAGGCCAGGGCCGTATCGGACGCTATGTGGGCGGTTACCACGATGCCCGTGGGCAGCAGGCGCAGTCGCTGGCGACAAAACAGTCAAAAGTGAAGAGCGAAGCGGAAGTTGCTGTTAACAAAGCAGAAACGGTCAAACGCAGCAGTAACAAACTAAGTTATAACCTACAGCGCGAACTGGAAGGCTTGCCGCAGCGTCTGGAAGAGCTCGAAGCCAGTCTCGAAAGTTTGCAGGCTCAGGTGGCCGACGCGTCATTCTTTAGCCAGCCGCATGACCATACGCAAAAGGTCCTGGCCGATATGGCCCAGGCTGAGCAGGCGCTGGAAGAGGCATTTGAACGCTGGGAATATCTTGAGGCTCTGAAAAACGGCGCATAAGTTAAACATGGAGCCAGTATGTGTGAACATCACCATGCCGATCGGCATATTTTATGTTCCCAGTGCGATATGCTCGTGGCGCTTCCCGCGCTCGAGCATGGACACAAAGCGGCATGCCCGCGATGCGGGGCGACGCTGACAACAGAGTGGGACGCGCCCCGGCAGCGTCCCACTGCTTACGCTATTGCTGCGCTGTTCATGCTATTGCTCTCCAACCTGTTTCCCTTTATCTATATGAAAGTGGGCGGTATCACCAGTGAAGTCGATTTACTGGAGATACCCGGCGTAATGTTCTCGGAAGATTACGCCAGCCTGGGCACTTTCTTCCTCCTGTTCGTCCAGATCGTACCGGCGTGTTGCCTGGTGATTATTTTACTGCTCGTTAACCGCGTGCAGATGCCTGCGGCATTAAAAATCTGGATGGCACGCATCCTGTTCCAGCTAAAAAGCTGGGGCATGGCGGAGATCTTCCTTGCCGGGATCCTGGTGAGCTTCGTCAAACTGATGGCCTACGGTGACGTAGGGATAGGACTCAGTTTTATTCCCTGGTGCCTGTACTGTGTCCTGCAGCTACGCGCATTTCAGTGCGTGGACCGCCGCTGGGCATGGGATAATATCGCCCCTGCACCGGCGCTACCGCAAACCCTGAAGGTCGGCGTGCCGGGGATCAACCAGAACCTGCGTCGCTGCTCCTGCTGTACGGCCATTCTCCCGGCCGACCAGGAAATCTGCCCGCGTTGTGAAACGAAAGGGTACGTGCGGCGTAAAAACAGTCTTCAGTGGACGATGGCGCTGCTCGTCACCTCCATCATGCTCTATCTGCCTGCCAATATTCTGCCCATTATGATCACCGACCTGCTGGGTGATGAAATGCCGTCGACCATCATGGCCGGGGTGATCCTGTTGTGGGGGGAGGGGTCTTATCCCGTGGCGCTGGTCATTTTTATTGCCAGTATCATGGTGCCTACGCTCAAAATGATTGCCATTGCCTGGCTCTGCTGGGATGCCAAAGGACACGGCAAGCGTGATAGTGAGCGGATGCATTTGATTTATGAAGTTGTCGAGTTTGTCGGACGCTGGTCCATGATCGACGTTTTCGTGATTGCCGTTCTGTCTGCACTGGTGCGGATAGGCGGGCTAATGAGTATTTACCCTGCAATAGGGGCGCTAATGTTTGCATTGGTTGTGATAATGACAATGTTTGCTGCCATGACCTTCGACCCGCGTTTATCGTGGGATCGTAAGCCAGAGTCGAGCCATGAGGATGAGCAAAAGCATGGAAAATAAGAGTGGAGAGGCGAAAGTGCAGAAGGTCAGGAACTGGTCGCCGGTGTGGATCTTCCCCATCGTGACCGCGCTGATCGGTGCCTGGATCCTGTTTTATCATTACAGCCACCAGGGCCCGGTCGTGACGCTGATCACCACCAACGCCGAGGGGATTGAGGGCGGTAAAACGACCATCAAGAGCCGCAGCGTGGATGTGGGTGTGGTCGAAAGCGCGACCCTGACCGACGACCTGACGCACGTACAGATTACAGCCCGCCTCAATGCCGGGATGGAAAAGCTGCTGCATGGCGACTCGGTGTTTTGGGTGGTAAAACCGCAGGTGGGTCGTGAAGGCATTAGCGGCCTTGGCACCCTGTTATCCGGGGCCTATATCGAACTGCAGCCGGGGAAAAAGGGCTCGCAACCGGGGCAGTATCAGCTGCTTGACTCCCCGCCTCTGGCACCGCCTGATGCGAAAGGCATTCGCGTGATCCTCGACAGCAAAAAAGCCGGTCAGCTAAGCCCGGGCGATCCGGTGCTGTTCCGCGGCTACCGTGTCGGTTCCGTAGAAACCAGCACCTTTGATACGCAAAAACGGACCATCAGCTATCAGCTGTTTATCAATGCGCCGAACGATCGTCTGGTCACCGGTAACGTCCGCTTCTGGAAAGACAGCGGTATCGCCGTGGACTTAACTTCAGCGGGGATGCGCGTCGAGATGGGTTCACTCTCCACGCTGTTTGGCGGCGGGGTGAGCTTTGACGTGCCGGAAGGGATGGATCAGGGGCAGCCGGTGGCGCAGAAGACCGCGTTCAGACTGTATGACGACCAGAAGAGCATTCAGGATTCGCTCTATACCGACCATATCGATTACCTGATGTTCTTCAAGGATTCGGTCCGTGGCCTGCAGCCGGGCGCGCCGGTTGAATTCCGCGGCATCCGTCTCGGCACCGTCGGCAAAGTGCCGTTCTTCGCGCCGGGGATGCGTCAGGTGCTGGATGACGACTACCGTATTCCGGTGCTGATCCGCATCGAGCCGGAGCGTCTGATTAATCAGGTTGGCGACACACCTGATATTGCTCAGCATATTGACGGGTTGATGAAGCGCGGCCTGCGCGGCTCGCTCAAAACCGGTAACCTGGTGACCGGGGCGCTGTACGTGGATATGGACTTCTTCCCGAAAGAGCCGCCGGTAAAAGAGATCCGTGAATTCTCGGGCTATAAAATCATCCCGACCGTGAGCGGGGGTCTGGCGCAGATCCAGCAGCGACTGATGGAGACGCTGGATAAGATCAACAATCTGCCGCTTAATCCGATGATTCAGCAGGCGACCAACACGCTCAGTGAGAGCCAGGCGACGATGCGCCGTCTGCAGGCTACGCTGGATAACCTCAACAAGCTGACCGCCAGCCAGTCGATGCAGCAGCTGCCTCAGGACATGCAGAAAACCCTGCGTGAGCTGAACCGCAGCATGCAGGGCTTCCAGCCGGGTTCAGCGGCGTACAACAAGATGGTGGCAGATATGCAGCGCCTCGATCAGGTTCTGCGTGAACTCCAGCCGGTGCTGAAGACGCTGAACACGAAGAGCAACGCGCTGGTATTCGAAGCGAAAGACAAAAAGGACCCTGAGCCGAAGGGGGCTAAATAATGAAAAAATGGCTAATGATCACCGCAGTGGCGGCGCTCCTGACCGCCTGCAGCTCAGCAGAGAACAAGAGCTACTACCAGCTGCCCGTGGCAGCGCAGGCGGGCGGGCAAAGCATCGCCAGCCAGGGCAACCGCCTGCTGTGGGTTGAGCAGGTGGCAGTGCCGGATTATCTGGCCGGTAATGGCGTGGTATATCAAACCAGCGATGTGCAGTATGTCATCGCCAACAACAACCTGTGGGCCAGCCCGCTGGATCAGCAGCTGCGCAATACGCTGGTCGCCAATCTCAGCAGCCAGCTGCCGGGATGGGTGGTGGCGTCGCAGCCGCTGGGTAGCGTTCAGGATACGCTGAACGTCAACGTGACCAACTTCCATGGTCGCTATGATGGCAGCGTGATCGTCAGCGGGGAGTGGTTGCTGAACCATCAGGGCCAGCTGATTAAGCGGCCTTTCCATCTGGAGCTCAAGCAGCAGAAAGATGGTTACGATGAGATGGTGAAGGTGCTGGCGCAGGGCTGGGCGCAGGAGTCCGCCAGCATTGCCAGAGAGATTTCCCGCCTGCCATAAGTAAAATTCATCGCACCGGGCCGCATTTAGCATGACGCTAATTGCGGCCTTTTTTTCGTTTTACGCTCAGGCCGTTACTTGTGCCGCGTCACACTTTTTGTACAAATGAACTTTTGAGTAGCTCACATTTATGACACTGGCGTGAATTTTGCGCATTGACGCTAAGCGGTAATCAGGGTATTCGTTATCTGTGGTTGCACATTTTGTAATCACTGTTTTCTTTTCCACCAGATCAAATAATGAGGGAAACGAGGCATGAAGAGACAGAAACGAGATCGCCTTGAAAGGGCTCATCAACGTGGTTATCAGGCTGGCATCGCCGGACGTTCTAAAGAAATGTGTCCCTATCAGACCATTAATCAAAGGTCGCAATGGTTAGGGGGCTGGCGAGAAGCCATCGGAGACAGGGCAGTACTTGCTTGATAGCGTCTCTTTAAAAAAAGAAACCTCCGCAGTGCGGAGGTTTCGCCGTTTTATGCTTGTGTAAAAGCAAAAATCAGAATGCGGAAGTGTCCTGGAACAGGCCCACTTTCAGATCATTAGCCGTGTAGATCTGACGACCGTCGACCAGCACTTCGCCATCCGCCAGGCCCATGATCAGGCGACGGTTAACAATGCGTTTGAAGTGAATACGGTAGGTCACTTTTTTCGCGGTCGGCAGAACCTGACCGGTGAATTTCACTTCGCCAACGCCCAGGGCGCGGCCTTTGCCTTCGCCACCCAGCCAGCCGAGGTAGAAACCAACCAGCTGCCACATCGCGTCCAGACCCAGGCAGCCTGGCATCACCGGATCGCCAATAAAGTGGCAACCAAAGAACCACAGGTCCGGATTGATATCGAGCTCTGCTTCTACGTAACCCTTATCGAAGTTGCCGCCGGTTTCCGTCATCTTCACGACACGGTCCATCATCAGCATGTTCGGGGCCGGTAACTGCGGGCCTTTCGCGCCAAACAGTTCACCGCGACCAGAGGCAAGAAGATCTTCTTTTGTATAGGATTCGCGTTTATCTACCATGTTCTCAGTATGCCTTATTTTAGTGAAGGACGCAGGATAGCTAACACGTGTACGCTGAACAAGTCCGATCAGTTTGGCGTGAACCAGTTCAACCAGCGTAACGGCCAGGGATAACGATGGCGTGCTTCCTGCTGTGTTGCCTGCGCAATACGCTCCTGGATGGTATGCATCAGCGTTGTCTGCCCTTCGGCATCCCACTCCAGGTTTGTCAGTAAGGGTAGCGCATCTGCAATATCTTCGATCGCCCAGAGGCTGAATTGTTCCTCTTCTACCGCGGTCAGCAGCTCCTGGCTGAGGCTGAGATGACGAACGTTCGGCAGGGGAATAATGACGCCCTGTTTACCGCTCAGCCCGCGCTGCTGGCAGACGGTAAAGAAGCCTTCGATCTTCTCGTTCAGACCGCCGACCGGCTGCGCGCGACCAAACTGATCCACCGAACCGGTAATGGCAATGCTCTGATTCACCGGCACATCGGCCAGGGCGCTAATTAACGCACAGAGTTCTGCCATCGAGGCGCTGTCGCCATCGACTTCGCTGTAAGACTGTTCAAAGGTCAGGGAGGCGGTGAAGGGGATCTGCTGCTCAAGCTGCAGTTCCGACATCAGATAAGCCTGCATAATCATCATGCCCTTGGCGTGAATGTTCCCGCCCAGCTCGGCTTTACGTTCCACGTCGATAAACTCACCGTCACCGATGTGCACGACGCAGCTGATACGAGACGGCTCGCCAAAGGCGCGCGGATGGCCAGGGAACTCAATCACCGACAGGGCGTTGATCTGTCCGACGCGTTCACCTTCGGTTTCGACCAGGATCTGCTCCAGCAGGATCTCGTCCTGCATGCGATCCGCAAGGTAGCCTTCGCGCCACTCTCGCTGCACCAGCATCTGGGAGAGCTGTTCGCCGGTAATAGTGTCGTCTTCGGTCATGGCCGCAGCTTCACGCAGCTGCTTACCCAGCCAGAGGGGACAAAGCGGCAGGGTCTCCTGATCGCCAGTGTAGCGCACCGCTTCGCGGATCAGCACCGGCCAGGCATCTGCCGCCAGGGTTGGCAGCTGCGCGCGTTCACAGACGGCATGTACCCACTGGAGCCATTGCAGCATATCTTCGGCGTCCGCGATCTGCGTGCTGTCTTCAAACTCGCTGTATACCACCTGGTCGGCCAGCTCGGGTTCCATCTCTTGGAAATCGGCCAGCGCTTCGCGATCGCCAATCAGCACCACTTTCAGGGAGAGCGGCATAGAAGGCACGGCGACCGGAAGAGGGCGTGACTCATCATAGGCTACCCAGTCAAAGCGCTGCTGGCTGACGCTGTTTTTCAGGCGCATCCACAGCAGAGGCTGGGCCAGAAGCGTGCGCAGGGAGATGAGCAACACGCCGCCGTTGGCCTGATGAACCAGGCCGGGATGCAGGGTCAGCTCGCCGTTAAACTGGCGCAGGCAGCCAAACAGCTGTTCTGCTTCTGTCCAGCCCGCCGGGACAATGTTGCCTGTGACCGCAAAACGGCCATCGGGTACGGTTGCCGGTTCAAAGGTAACAGTACGGCCGTCAATGCTGTACTCACCCCCAAAGACCGTCCCGGTTTCTGGTTGCAGCTGCCGCATGGCATCCGCCAGAAGACTCAGGTACTCCGCTTCGTCTGGCGCTTTCAACAACATGAATGGTGAGGTTGCCCACGGGCTTAACACCTGCTCCAGTGCGTAATGCAAGCGGGGCTGTGTGTCGCTGAGGATATATTCGTGTTCTTTCGCGAGATCTGGCTGTGCAAACAGTTCCTGATAGCTATCGGTATCCGGAACCAGGTCACGCCATGCAAGTTTCGTAATGGTCAAAGTTGATGTTTTTTAGTCAGAAGTAAAACGATGGAGTATACCGTAAGGCGCAGGCTCTGCCCATGAGGGAATGGGCGTTTCCGGAGATGAATGCATCGCCGCGTATCACAGGATATGATTTCTTTTCAGCAGATTGCCAAAAAACTGATATTCTGAACACAGTTACACGGTCACACTGAGATCGCGATGAAATACCAACAACTGGAAAATCTCGAAAGCGGCTGGAAATGGAAGTATCTGGTCAAAAAACACCGTGAAGGGGAATTGATCACGTGCTACCTCGAAGCCAGTGCTGCAAAAGAAGCTGTAGATTTATTGCTGACCCTCGAAAACGAACCCATTCTGGTCAACGGCTGGATAGATAAACACATCAATCCGGCGCTACTGAACCGCATGAAGCAGACCATCCGCGCGCGGCGAAAACGGCATTTTAATGCTGAGCACCAGCATACCCGGAAGAAGTCGATCGATCTGGAGTTTATGGTCTGGCAACGTCTGGCCGGGCTTGCCCAGCGCCGCGGAAAAACCTTGTCAGAGACCATCGTGCAGCTGATTGAAGATGCGGAACATAAAGAGAAGTACGCCAGTCAGATGTCCACCCTGAAAACCGATTTGCAGGCGCTGCTTTCCGGTAAGAAGTAGTGTTTTACTTTTCTTCAGACAATAAAAAACCCCGCAACATGGCGGGGTTTTTTTATAAGACGATAACTTATGCCGCTGGCTGAGTTACAACGTCTTTGATGCCTTTAACTTCGATCTCTACGCGACGATCTGGTGCCAGGCAGTCGATCAGTGCAGCGCGAGCTTTCACGTTGTCACAGGTAGAACCGGTAACTGGGTTAGATTCGCCCATACCACGTGGGGAGATCTTGTTAGCCGGGATACCTTTAGAGATCAGGTAGTCAACAACGGACTGAGCACGTTTCTCGGACAGACCCTGGTTGTAAGCGTCAGAACCGATACGGTCGGTGTAGCCCAGAACCACTACGGAACCATCTTTAGGATCCAGGTTGCTCAGCTGGGTGTACAGCTGATCCAGTGCCTGCTGACCTTCTGGTTTCAGGGTTGCTTTGTTGAAGTTGAACAGAACGTCAGACTTCAGAGTGAAGTGCTTGGTCTGTACTTCTGGAGCTGGTGCTGGAGCTGGAGCAACGATTGGCGCTGCTTCTTCCTGCTGGCCGAAACGGTAGGAAACACCTACGCTCAGCATGCCGTTGTCTGGACGAACACCAACGGTGTTGCCGTCGCCGATGTTGTTAACCCACTGGTATTCCAGACGGGTAGCAACGTCACGGGTCATTGCCCACTCAACGCCACCTGCGAATACTGGAGATACGCCAGTGTCGTGGTCGTCGCCAGCGATGCTGTTGCTGGAGTCTGCACGCCATACCATGCCGCCCAGACGGGTGTAGATGTCTACAGCGTCATTTACTGGGTAGCCCAGTTTAGCAGTCAGCTGAACGCCCTGTGCTTTGAAAGCACCGTTAACGTTGTCGCCTTTGTAAGGCATGCGGCCCAGCCAGTCGTAGCCCATTTCGAAGCCAACGTACGGGTTAACCTGATAACCACCGAACGCGCCTGCGCCCAGCTGGCTTTCGTGAGTTGGGCCGTCGTTGTTCAGAGCGTCGTTATACCAGCCAGTGTCATGGAACTGAGACCAGCCCAGTTTAGCACCTGCATACCAGGTATTATCTTTCGGAGCGGCCTGCGCTACGGTAGCGAAACCTGCCAGTGCCACTGCAATCGCGATAGCTGTCTTTTTCATTTTTTGCGCCTCGTTATCATCCAAAAATCGCCATGAGAATCTCAATGAGAGTCACGGTTAAATCCTTCACCGGGGGGCGGGGACAAAGAGTAAAGCTACCGATATCTTCGGTTTAGGCCGAGCACCCCTGGCGATGTAAAGTCTACAACGTACCTGAAAACTTACAAGTGTGAACTCCGTCAGGCATATGAAAAAAAAGTTTTGTATACACAATATTTAACATTTATGGCGAAGATTTAGGCGTGCTAAACTGGAGGAAGCCGCGGCAGACAAGACTTGTCGCGGCTTTTAGAAAGGGAACCAATGGCGTACAGCGCTTGCAAAAAAAATTCCAGGAAAACTCTTATTTTTACTTAATGATACAAATTCGAGTGAATTTTTAGCCCAGAAAGGTGTCCGTTGCCCAGAGCATTCATTCGAACAGGACGCATAATAAAGCCCAGTGCGTTACCTTCTTCGGCCGCTTCGGCCAGGCGATGTTGTTCCGTTTCGGTTAATTCTTCCGTAAACCAGCCAATCACCACGCTGTAATTCCCGGTACGCAGGGCCCTCACCATCGATTCTACAGTATGGCAGGGATCCATCTGGCTCACCTGCATCACTTTAGTCAGCGGTAAACCTGCGGATTGTACCCATTCACGGCTCAATTTCTGCTGCGGCGTCAGCCACAGCTGCCAGCGATCCTGCTGACCAAGCTGCTGTAACAGGGGCAGCAATAACAGCTGCGTCATCATGGGCTGGTCTTCACGGTAAAGCACTTCACTAATCAGCCCGGTGGACATGTACGCAGCAGCGGAACTCCGTGCACTTTTGCCAGCGGAAGAAGAGAAAGTTGTTGAACGGTTTGCATAGCCTGAAGAGTACATAATCAATCCAGCCCTGTAGTTACTGTATGGATATACAGTAACCCCTGTACGTCTAAAGATCAACCTCATTTTCGGAAAGCTCCTCGCAAATTTGGTTTGTTATTCAGACCGATTGAAAAATCATCTTGCCGTTCGATCATAACTTACCTATTTTTTGGCTAACGGATCCGTTAACAAACGACTTTACTATTACTGCATGATTTAAAAGGGAAATATCATGAAAAAGTTATCCTATGAGCGGATCTATCAATCTACGAAATATCTTTCATCACTCGGTGATGTTGAGCATCGGGCCCTGTTCGGCGGATACACCCTGGCGGTGGATGATGCGGTCTTTGCGATGGTCTCAGAGGGGGAGTTATACCTGCGCGCCTGTGAAGAGAGCGCACAGTACTGCGTCAAAAATGCCTCCTCTTACTTAACGCTGGTGAAGCGGGGGCGCGCGGTATTGCTGAACTATTACCGTGTCGATGAGGCGCTCTGGCAGGATCGGGATAAGCTCCTGCAGCTCTCCTCATTTGCCCTCGAAGCCGCGCGGCGGGAGCGCCGCGAGCGGTACAAGCGCGACAGGCTGAAAGATTTACCCAATCTCACCTTTCAGCTTGAGATCCTGCTAAACGAGGCGGGCATCAGCAACGAAGAGGCGTTACGCACCCTCGGCGCCGAGAAGTGCTGGCTGAAGATCAGGGAACTTAACAAGCACCTGAGCTACAAGGTGCTGTTTGCGCTGGAAGGGGCAATCGTCGGTCTGCACGAGGCGGCGCTCCCGGAGAACAGACGCCGGGAGCTGGTGGAGTGGTACAAAAGGCTGCCGGTGGATAACAGCACTCACTCTGGCAGTTGATTAACGTGCTGCTGTAAACGACAAATTTCTGGCAGCAACGCGATAAGCAGACCGATTTGCTGCAGCACCAGCGGCGCTTTGCTCTCGGCACCCGGTTCAATATGCGAAATGCGTTGCGCCAGTTCGGTCAGAGCCTGCTGAACCCGAGGTTCATCCGCCGGGCGTTGATGCAGCGCATCATCTACATAGCAAACGGCATCATCAAGCAATGCCAGGATGGCTGGGCTGGTCAGCCGCTCGCGGTGCGCACCCAACGCCGAAATGTAGCTGGTAAAGGTGTGGTTCAGGCACAACAGACGGAACGCAACCTCGCGCGTTTCCGCTGTCGCCCGCGGTTCCGTGGACATGTTTGAGACTACCGACGCCAGTTCCGCGTCGCGGTTATAGGCATCACGCCGGGCAATGCGATACGCCAGGCGATTATCGCGGCCCTGATGATACTGCTCAAGGATGGCATCCAGATACCGGCAGTTGGCATTCATCGCCTGATCCAGCACGCGCGGCAGATTACGGAAGCGCCAGTCTGGCCAGATAAAGCTTACTGCGGCCCAGGCAATGGCGCAGCCAATCAGGGTATCGATGACGCGCGGTAGCGCCACTTCAAAGCCTTCCCCGAGCAGGTTGAAACAGAGCAACACCAGCAGGGTAATAAACATGGTGGCATGCGCGTACTGAACATTGCGAAACGCAAAAAACAGCACCCCGGTGATCACAATCAAGATCAGCTGGCCTTCCAGGGAGGGAACGAAGTAGAGGATGGGCAGCCCGATGGCGACCCCGACCAGCGTACCGATAATACGCAGCGCCAGCCGGTGGCGGGTGGCATTGTAGTTCGGCTGACAGACAAACAGGCTGGTCAGCAAAATCCAGTAGCCGTGATTAAGCCCGGTTATCTGTATAAAGGCATAGCCAATACAAAGTACTAGCGACATCCTCACCGCATGGCGGAACAGCGCTGATTCCGGTGAAAAGTTGCGGCTTAAGCGCAGCCACATATCGCTGAAACCGTGCAGGCTATCGTCGGCAAGCTGGTTCTCCACATCATTGCGGGGCATAGCCAGCGCCTGCTCGGATTCGATGGTGGCGAGCTGGGCGTCAATGGCGCGCAGGTTGTTCAGCAGAAAACCCAGCGCTTTCATCTGTTCTGCTGAGGTCCCGCTGGCCTGGACGCGATCGAGCGCCGCATCCAGGTGCGTGAAGGCCCGCTCAAACCGTGGATCGTGCTGATAGGGGGTGCGCAGCAGGATAGATCGTGACAGCTGATGGCAGGCCTGCGACTGCATGGAGAGCAGGCGCTGGAAGCGAAACATCACGTCGCTGTAGCGAAACTTCTCGCGCAGATCGGCGTACTGAATATGCGAGGAGCTGGCGCGCTCGTGAATATCCTGCGCCACAAAGTAGTAGTGCAGGGTGCGGCGGGTGCCGCGCTGACCGCGATCGCCGCGCAACCGGGTAAGCAGCGAGGCTTTAGTCTGGTTCAGCGTGGTCACCAGCTGGCCGTTCGCCAGCGCCAGATCGTACAGCGGCGCCTGGCCATCGCCTTCAATGTCCGGGTCAAAGAGCCGGGACTTGAGCTCCAGATAGTGCGCCAGCTGCTCATAGCTGCGGGCCAGATTGTCCTGCAAGGGGCGAATGGGGAAAATCAGGTGTCCGGCCAGGGTAAGCAGGTTATACCAGACAGCCCCCAGCAACAGCAGAACCGGCTGCTGATACCACTGGTCGTAAAGCGACACCCCCAGCATGGTATAGATAGCAATCAGCAGCGCGCCAAAGGCAATGGTGGCGTAGCGCTGTCCCAGCCCGCCCAGCAGGATGAATACGCTGGTGGAGAGCATCAGGCCGATGGCGAACAGCCACGGCCAGGGGAAAAGCAGCTCTACCGACGCCGAGGCGATAAAAAAGCAGATCAGCGTGATCACCAGATTGCGCAGCCGACCGGCGAGACGGTCATCCAGATCGGCCAGCGCACCGGCCACGACGCCCAGCGTCAGCGGAATGGTGAGCTTCACGTCGCCCAGCCACCAGGGCAGGGCGGTGCTGCCGCACAGGGCAATAAAGATCCTGACGTTATACAGCCAGGCGCTGTTGAGGGTGTAGCGGCGAAGCAGCGGGCTTAGCATGAGCGCTCGGGATCCTTGTTACGGAAAACGACGGCGGGCGTTGGCTTCCCGGGCGGCGCGGGCCACTTCTACCGGAACGACCCGGCGTCCGACAGGCCACAGGGCAATGGCGGCAATTTTGAAATTGGCGATCCCGACCGGGATACCAATAAGCGTAATGCACTGGGCGATCCCCGCCGCAATGTGCATGACACACAGCCACCAGCCGAAGAAGATCAGCCACAGGATGTTGAGCAGTGTTCCGCCGGTGTTCATCAGCGCGTTTTTGCTGCCAGGCTCCAGCTCATCCACGTGGACCGCTTCATTACCGTACGGAACCAGCGACAGTTTGGTGATCTCCCAGCAGGAACGGGTCAGCGGCAGGGTGAAGATCAGCACCACGCTGATCAGCGTTGCCAGCAGCCAGGCGAGCGTGGTGGCAAAACCACCGAGGACAAAATTCAAAATATTCAGAACGGTACGCATAAAACCTCAATTCTTTCCGTAATGTTGAAGCCCTGCTGATTGTAACGTTTTTTTGCGCTGGAGCACCTGAAAACTGGCAGTTAAACTATCAGGCAATTACTCACGTTGTGGATCGGGCTGGACATGGAACTGAAAGCAACTTCGTTAGGCAAGCGCCTGGCACAACATCCGTACGACAAAGTCGTTCTGCTCAACGCCGGGGTGAAAGTCTCAGGTGAACGCCACGAATACCTCATTCCCTTCAATCAGCTGCTGGCGATTCACTGCAAGCGCGGCCTGGTCTGGGGCGAGCTGGAGTTTGTCCTGCCGGAAGAGAAAGTGGTGCGGCTGCACGGTACGGAGTGGGCGGAAACCCAGCGTTTTCACCATCATCTGAACACGCTCTGGCAGCAATGGAGTGCTGAAATGAGTGAGGTGGCGGCGCAGGTGCTGCAAAACGCGCTGAATGACATCGCCACCAGCAACGCGCAAAACAGCTGGATGACGCGGGATAAAACGCAGGGCCTGCAGCAAAAGATTAACCAGGCGATCCAGGCCCTTCCGCTGTCGGTTTCACGTCTGGAGGAGTTCGATAACTGCCGGGACGCCTGGCGTCAGTGCCGGGCCTGGCTGGAGGATATTGACCAGAGCCGGCTGGCGCATAACCAGGCGTGGACCACCGCCATGCTCAGCCAGTATGCTGACTTTTTTTGCCGGTATTGAGTCTTCCCCTTTGAATCCGGCCCAGGCCCGGGCGGTGGTTAACGGTGAGCAGTCGCTGCTGGTGCTGGCGGGAGCCGGCAGCGGTAAAACCTCGGTGCTGGTGGCGCGGGCGGGCTGGCTGCTGACCCGCAATGAAGCCGTTCCCGAGCAAATCTTACTCCTGGCCTTTGGCCGTAAGGCAGCCCAGGAGATGGATGAGCGGATCGAGGCGCGGCTGCACACCCGCGACATTACCGCCAGAACCTTCCACTCCCTGGCCCTGCACATCATCCAGCAGGGGAGCAAAAAGGTGCCGGTCGTCAGCAAGCTTGAGAATGACACCGTGGCGCGGCAACAGATTTTTATCGAGGCCTGGAAACAGCAGTGCAGTGAGAAAAAAGCGCAGGCCAAGGGCTGGCGTCAGTGGCTCGAAGAGGAGCTTGACTGGAGCGTACCGGAAGGCAGTTTCTGGCAAAACGAGAAGCTGGCGCGTCGGCTGGCTCCGCGGCTCGATCGCTGGGTAAGCCTGATGCGGATGCACGGCGGCGCGCAGGCCGAGATGATTGCCGGTGCGCCCGAAGAGGTCCGGGCCCTGTTCTCAAAACGGGTGAAGTTAATGGCCCCGCTGTTAAAAGCGTGGAAAACCGCCCTCAAGGAAGAAAATGCCGTCGATTTTTCCGGGTTGATCCATCAGGCGATCGTGATCCTCGAGAAAGGCCGCTTTATCAGCCCCTGGAAGCACATCCTGGTGGACGAGTTTCAGGATATCTCCCCCCAGCGCGCGGCGCTGCTGGCAGCGCTGCGGGCGCAGAATAAGCACACCACCCTCTTTGCCGTGGGGGATGACTGGCAGGCGATCTACCGCTTTAGCGGCGCGCAACTGTCACTGACCACGGCGTTTCATCACTACTTTGGCGAGGGCGATCGCTGCGATCTCGACACCACCTACCGCTTCAATAACCGGATCGGTGAGATCGCCAACCGGTTTATCCAGCAGAACCCGCACCAGCTGGCAAAACCGCTGAACAGCCTGTCGGCAGGCGATAAAAAAGCGGTCACGCTGCTGGCTGAAGATCAGCTCGATGCCCTGCTGGATAAACTGAGCGGTTACGCCAGGCCGGAAGAGCGCATTCTGGTGCTGGCGCGCTATCACCACCTCAAGCCCGCCAGCCTGGAGAAAGCCGCGACCCGCTGGCCGAAACTGCAGCTCGATTTTTTGACCATTCACGCCAGCAAGGGGCAGCAGGCAGATTACGTCATTGTGGTGGGGTTGCAGGAAGGGAGCGATGGTTTCCCGGCACCTGCGCGTGAATCGGTGATGGAGCAAGCGCTGCTACCTGAGGTGGAAGATTTTCCCGATGCCGAGGAGCGGCGGTTGTTGTACGTGGCGATAACCCGCGCCCGTCACCGCGTCTGGCTGCTGTTTAACAAAGAGCAGCCTTCACGCTTTGTGGACATGTTGAAAGAGATTGATGTGCCGGTGGCGCGAAAACCGTAGCGATAATTTGCCCGGCGGCGCTTCGCTTGCGCGGGCCTACGGGTTGTGCGGTTTGTGGTTTTTGTAGGCCGGGTAAGGCGAAGCCGCCACCCGGCAGGGCCACTATTTCAGACGTTCAGCCAGATAGCGCTGATAATCCGGGATTAAAATCTCCACCTGGTCGTTGAACTGCGGAGAGGCAATGATAAAGTCCGCCGTCGACAGGTTGGTGGCGACCGGAATGTTCCAGACCGTCGCCAGACGCAGCAGCGCTTTAACATCCGGATCGTGCGGTACGGCATTCAGGGGATCCCAGAAGAAGATCAGCACATCAATCTTGCCTTCCGAAATCAGCGCGCCCACCTGCTGGTCGCCGCCCATCGGGCCGCTCAGCAACGCATTAACCTGAAGCCCGGTTTCGCGATGGATCAGATTACCGGTGGTCCCGGTGGCTGACAGCTGGTGTTTTTCCAGCAGGGATTTGTGACGCTGAACCCAGTTGAGCAGCATCTGTTTGCAGTGATCGTGCGCCACCAGCGCGATATGTTTGCGGTCCGGCAGTGTGCGGGTTGTGAGTTCCATAATCTCTATCCGTTAGTTAACTGGTTACAGATTACTGGAAGCACCTGACGCTGCAAGGGAAAGGGATAAAAAATGCGGCTCAGGACGAGGGTTGTTGCTTCGCCCACTGCAGAAAACGGCTGCGGGTTTCGGGATCGGCCTGGGCAAACCAGTATTTGAGCCGCTGCTCCGTCAGATTCTGGGACTGCGGCGGCGGCATATCCAGCTCCGACACGCCGGATAGCAGGGTACTGTCATCGGCCATGGTGGTGGAGAACTGCGGTATCGAGGCGCTCTGACCGGCTTTGTTATAACGCTCGGTATCGTACTCGTAGTTCACGCCGGTCGGCGTATCGGTGATCGCCAGAATATCCAGCTTCACCGGGATCGGGGTCGCATCGCCATCCAGCAGTTCAATATGCGGTGAACGATCAAAAAGTTGCGACTCTTTTTCTGTTTCCAGCCGGGGAAGGCTAAAATTAACCTGACTGATGCGCTGGGTGTTGAAGCTGGCGACCAGGGGAGGGGAGATATAGACCCGTTCTTCATGGTTGCCGATGCGAATGGTCTTCTCTACCCGAAACACAATCTGATGCGGGCCGTTATCCAGCTCAATGCTGTCCGCACCGCGCAGCAGGGAACTGGAGACTTTTTTTCCGTCCAGCACCAGCAGGTCGATGTCCGTAGAGAGCCGCAGCGTTGTGGCAAAAACGCAAACCGGCATGAGCAGCGCAAACAGACTCCAGGCAATGCCGGTTTTCATAAAAAGCCCTCTTAAAAGACGCGCATCGCGAAGAATGTATCAAATTTTTTCTTCAAACATATTTACTAACATATAGACATTATCTGGCCATTTGCCCTCATGCAGACGTATGGGATGGCCGGTTGCTCATACTGCCTTGATATTGATGTTGAACACGCCAGGAGGAAGTTCATGAAACAGAACGATATAGCTGAAATCCTTTCCACCACTCGAACGATTGCGCTGGTGGGAGCAAGCGACAAACCCGATCGCCCAAGTTACCGGGTAATGAAATATCTTCTCGATCAGGGCTATCACGTGATCCCGGTATCGCCAAAAGTGGCGGGCAAAACGCTGTTAGGCCAGCAGGGATACGGCACCCTGGCGGAGGTACCGGAAAAAATCGATATGGTGGACGTATTCCGTAATTCGGAAGCCGCCTGGGGAGTGGCTCAGGAAGCCATTGCGGTTGGGGCGAAAACCCTGTGGTTACAGCTTGGGGTGATTAACGAACAGGCCGCGGTGCTGGCACGTGACGCAGGGATGAACGTGGTGATGGACCGTTGCCCGGCAATCGAGATCCCACGCCTGGGCATGGCGAAGTAATAAAAAAACCCGGTCAGCCGAGGGCTACCGGGTTTCTCTTTAGTTGCGCAGGCGCGGGGCCTGTAACTGTCTGCGGATCGTTTGCGCCAGTTCATCCATGGAAGGCTGTTCAGGGTGTTCATCCTGCTGCTCGCCACTGAGCTGAGCTTCGGCAAGATAGGTATGCACGGCCTGGCCTTCGTCGTCTTCCATCACCACGTGGTACCAGGGGGCGGCGCGGAGTTCTGCGTTCACCGCCAGCTCATCCGCTGACGGTTCATCGAGGGAATATTCCGGGTCGATATCCACGACCACGCCCAGGTATCCTAACAGGGAGTGGCGGACCTGCTGGCCGATACCGAATTTGCTGGCAATCATAGTCACCTCCCGGGAAACGTTACTTACTCTATAGGTGAGGGCAACATTCCACTTTTCAAGTTACATGATGCGACAGGCAAATCCTTTCAGATACAGCCCTTCCGGATAGGTAGCGATCACCGGATGATCGGCCGCCTGACGGAACTGCTCTATAAATTGTACATCACGGCCAGCATCTACAGCGGCATCCGCGATAATTTTCTGGAACAATTCGGTGGTCATCAGGCCGGAACAGGAGAAGGTCAGCAGCACGCCGCCCGGGTTAAGCAGCTGGATCGCCAGCATGTTGATGTCTTTATAGCCGCGGCAGGCACCCATCAGCTGGTTTTTATTTTCGACGAACTTCGGCGGATCCATCACGATCACGTCAAACTTCTCGCCCTGGTCGCGGTATTTGCGCAGCAGCTTGAAGACATCATCGCGGACAAATTCGGCTTTGCTCAGATCCAGCTTGTTCAGCTCAACGTTCTGCTTTGCCACGTCCAGCGCTTCCTGCGACGTGTCGACGCTGACAACCTGGCGGCAGCCGCCCATCAGGGCTGAAACGGCAAAGCCACCGGTGTAGGAGAAGCAGTTCAGGACGCGTTTATCGGCAACGTACTGGCGGGTCGCCAGACGGCTGTCGCGCTGATCGAGGTAATAACCGGTCTTATGGCCCCCCCTGAATATCCACCAGCAGTTTCATACCGTGTTCTTCAATAGGCAGCAGGGCCGGCGGCAGTTCACCGGTGACCGGACCCTGGGTCAGCTCCATCCCCTCTTTTTTACGCACCGCAACGTCGCTGCGATCGTAAATGGCGCATTCAGGATACTGCGCCTGCAGGGCGCTGATTAACGCCGCACGCTGATATTCAGCCCCCGCGCTTAACAGCTGCAGCACCAGGAAGTTACCGAAACGGTCGATGGTCACGCCCGGAAGACCGTCGGATTCACCGGCGATCAGGCGATAGCTGTCCAGCCCGTCGCGTTTTGCCAGCCAGTCGCGCCACTGCTGCGCCTGCTGCAGACGACGCACGAAGAACGCGATATCGATGGTTTCGTCTTTATCGAAGGTCCAGACGCGGGCGCGGATCTGAGACGCCGGCGAGTATGCGCCGCGCGCTAGCCATTTCCCCTGATGATCAACGATATCGATGGTTTCACCGAGGTTGGCTTTGCCTTCCATACGCGCAACCGCGCCGGAGAAGACCCAGGGATGGCGGCGCAACAAGGATTTCTCGCGCCCTTTGGCTAACACTAAACGTACACTCATAATTTACTATTCTGTCGATTCCAGGGAAATGGCGCGTAGAGTAGCACAGATGGTCAGGGGCAATCATCTGCGGACACTATTGAGCGTTTCGGCACAAATTAAAATCGCTCTGGCACATTCCCCCCTTTGCTGCAGGATTTACATTGGTGTTTCCAGCTCAGCAAAAGGAAACTCTAATGAAAAAGCACATTGCAATCGCAGCAGCCACTCTGGCGGGGATGAGTTTTACGGTCTCAGCGGCATTACCTTTCAGCATCAGCAGTCGGGATATTTCCGGCGACCAGCGATTAACGCAGCATCAGGTCTTCGACGGGTTTGGCTGTCATGGCGGCAACCAATCGCCGCAGCTGACATGGAAAAATCAGCCACAGGGCACCAAAAGTTTTGCCATTACGGTGTATGACCCCGCGGCGCCTACCGGCAGCGGCTGGTGGCACTGGACCGTGGTGAACATACCTGTACAAACCCGGGATCTCCCTGCCGGTGCCGGCAACCAGAATAACGAGAAATTACCCGCCGGGGCGGTACAGGGGCGTAATGATTTCGGTTACTCTGGCTTTGGTGGCGCGTGCCCGCCAGAAGGGGACAAGCCTCACCCGTACCAGATCACCGTCTGGGCGCTGGATGTGGATGAGCTGCCCATCGATAAGAGCGCCAGCGGCGCACTGGTCGGCTTCATGCTCAACAGCCACGCGCTGGCGAAGGCGCAATTAACCGCAACATACGCAAGATAGGGAGGGACCGGTGCAGGATTTTCATTTTCAACATAAACATCTGACCACGGCTGAGATCAGTGCCAGCAAAATGCATCGCCTGCATCAGGTTAAGCTGTTTTATCCTGCCATCTGTCATATTACGCACGGCAGCAAGGTAATTATTCATGAGGATAGCCGTCTGGTCGCCACGCCCGATGAGTTAATCATCATCCCGGCGAATACGCCGATGGAGATCGTTAATCAGCCTGCACAGGGCATTTTTCATTCTGACTTGCTGCTGTTGTCACCGGAGATTATTGCGGAGTTTAAAACCCGCTACCTGCAGGACTGGCCACGGAGCAAAACAGACTCGCTCTGCGCGCCGCTCAGCGAAGGGCTGGCCTTTATGTGGGGCAATCTGCTGCACGCGGTGCGGCATGATTTTTCCGACGAGCTGCAAAAGCATCAGGCTTTCGGACTGCTGCTGGCGCTGCTGCATGACGGGATGGCGGGGCCGCTGCTTATCGAGCGCAACGTCAATCTCACGGAGCAGGTGCGGCAGTTCATCATGATGTCACCCGCCCGGGCATGGACCGCCCAGGATATCGCCAGTCGCCTGGCCGTCAGCGTGCCGACCCTACGCCGACGCTTACGCGAAGAGTCGCACAGCTTTCGCCAGATTGTGGAGGAGGTGCGCATGGCGGTTGCGCTGTCTCAATTGCAGTCGACCCGGCTGTCTGTCGGGGAGATCGCCATGCAGTGCGGATATCTTTCCAGCTCGCGTTTTACGGCCCGTTTCCGCCAGCATTATGGCTGCTTACCCAAAACGTTACGCTAATCGCCCGGCCATAATTTGCTATTCTTGTGGTTCAGGGCCAGGCACGGATAAGGGGAAATATCATGGCAAAAGTCTGCACCATCGCGTGGGTTCATGGCACGGTTCAGGGGGTTGGCTTTCGTTACAGTACACAGCGTGAAGCCACAGATCTGGGGTTGACCGGATACGCGCGCAATATGGATGACGGGAGCGTCGAGGTGGTGGCCTGCGGCGAGGCGGAGCAGGTCGACAAACTGCTTGCCTGGCTTAAGGCGGGCGGGCCGCGCATCGCCCGGGTTGAAAAGGTTCTGTCAGAACCGCATCAACCCGAGCGGGAATACGTTAATTTCGGCATTCGCCATTAAATACATTTCACAGGCTTAGGCAGGCCGGCGATCTTGGTCGCCTGTTTTGCCGGGCCTTTCGGGAACAGTCGATACAAATAGCGGCTGTTGCCTTTCTCCTCGCCATACTTATTGGCCATCGCTTTCACCAGCATGCGGATGGCGGGAGAAGTGTTAAATTCCAGATAGAAATCACGCACGAACCGCACCACTTCCCAGTGCTCCGGCGTCAGGGCGATAGACTCTTTTTCGGCAATAACGGCCGCCAGACCTTCGCTCCACTGGCTGGTCTCTTTCAGATAGCCTTCGCTATCGGTCTCAATCTCTTTACCTTCAAAGTTCAGCATAATCATCACAGGTTTATCAAAACCGCCGCAGTTTACCAAAAAAAGAAAGCCCCGCATAAGCGGGGCTTTTTTATACAGCACTGTCGGTTAATCGCGGCTGGCGAAGCCAAGGATGCTCAGCAGGCTGACAAAGATGTTGTACAGCGACACATACAGGCTCACGGTGGCGCGGATGTAGTTGGTCTCGCCGCCATGAATGATGTTGCTGGTTTCCATCAGGATCGCCCCGGAAGAGATCAGGATGAACACCGCGCTGATGGCCAGGTGCAGAGCCGGCAGCTGCAGGAAGATGTTTGCCACCATACCAACCAGCACGACCACGATGCCCGCCATCAGCATACCGCCGAGGAAAGACATGTCTTTGCGGGTGGTCAGCACGTAGGCGGAACAGCAGAAGAACACCAGCGCCGTACCGCCCAGCGCCATACCGATCAGATCGCCCATACCGGCAGACAGATAGGTGTTAAGCATTGGCCCCAGGATGTAGCCCAGGAAACCGGTGAAGGCGAACGCGGACAAAATACCGACCGGCTTGTCAGCGGTTTTGTAGGTCAGGAACATCAGACCGTACATGCCGACCAGAGTCAGGATCAGCCCCGGAGACGGCAGCATCAGCACGGTGCTGGCGGTTGCCGTCAGCGCGGAGAAGGCCAGCGTCAGGCTGAGCATAAAGTAAGTATTGCGCAGCACCTTGTGGGTGCTGAGTAGCGATGTGCGGTCGCGTGAAGAACTAATTATACGATCCATGAGTCACTCTCTTATGACAGATGTAATTAACGGCAAGAATAGGAAACGACGCGCCGGTTACAAAGTGGTTTTACCCATCTTTACTCAGCGTCTTAGGGGCAGAGCCAGCATGAAATGTTCCACAGCGCGCTATATACAGAACGAACCGCGGTTTGTCAGGATTAATCAGATCAAGCTCTTATAGGTCACTGAAATATATTGCCTTATTCCAGCCGCAACGCTAAGAGTTATTTTGCATTGTCAAAACTAAACTATAAGGCGAAGGACATGAAACCCTCATCACGCGCTACATTTACACTCTCTTTGCTGACGGCAGGTATCCTTTGCGCAAGCGCAACGGCCTTTGCCGCCAGCGTACCGGCAGGCACTGAGCTGGCAAAGAAGCAGGAACTGGTCAGGAATAATGGCAATGAACCGGCATCGCTCGATCCGCATAAAGTTGAAAGCGACGTCGAATTCAATATTATCAGCGATTTGTTCGACGGACTGGTCAGCGTCTCGCCGGACGGGGAGATCCAACCGCGGCTGGCCGAAAAATGGGAGAACAAGGACAACACCGTCTGGACGTTCCATCTCCGCCCGGGCATCACCTGGAGCGACGGCACCGCCATCACCGCTCAGGACGTGGTCTGGAGCTGGCAACGGCTGGTGGATGCGAAAACCGCCTCACCGTATGCCAGCTACCTCGGCAACATGCACCTGGTGAACGCCGCCGACATCGCCCAGGGTAAAAAAGCGCCTGACACCCTGGGGGTCAAAGCCCTGAACGACACCACCCTGGAAGTGACGCTGACTCAGCCAAACGCGGCATTTCTTGCCATGCTGGCGCACCCGTCGCTGGTGCCGGTCGATAAGGTGCTGATTGGCCGCTATGGTGATAAGTGGACCAAGCCGGAGCACTTTGTCAGCAGCGGGGCCTATACCCTCAGCCAGTGGGTAGTCAACGAGCGGATCGTTGCCGAGCGTAACCCGCGCTACTGGGATAACGCCCATACGGTGATCAACAAAGTGACGTACCTGCCCATCACCTCCGAAGCCGCCGAGGTGAACCGCTACAAGGCGGGCGAAATTGACATTGTCTACACCGTGCCGATCAACCAGTTTGCCCAGCTGCAAAAAACGATGGGCAGCGAGCTGGATGTCTCTCCGCAGCTGGCGACCTATTACTACGAATTCAACACCACCCGTCCGCCGTTTAACGACCCGCGCGTGCGTCAGGCCCTGAATATGGCGCTGGATAAAGACGTCATTGCCGGGAAAGTGTTAGGGCAGGGACAGCGTCCGGCGTGGGTTATCAGCCAGCCGGATATCGGCGGGGTCAAACTGCACAATCCGGACTACGCCAGCTGGCCGCTGGAGAAACGCATTGCCGAAGCGAAGAAGCTGCTGAACGAGGCGGGCTATAACGACAGCCATCCGCTGAGCTTTAAGCTGCTGTATAACACCTCGGAGTCGCACCAGCGGATTGCCATCGCCGCCAGCTCGATGTGGAAGAAAAACCTCGGCGTGGAGGCGAAGCTGCAAAACCAGGAGTGGAAAACGATGCTGGACACCATGCACACCCACAACTTTGATGCGGTGCGCTACGCCTGGATCGCCGATTACGACGATGCGGCCACCTTCCTGAATAACTTCCGTACCGGCGACAGCGAGAACACCAGCCAGTACAGCAACCCGGCTTATGACGAAGCGCTGGTTAATGCGGCAAAAGCGAAGACCACCGCCGAGCGCGGCACTTTCTACCAGCAGGCCGAGGATTTGCTGGCGCGGGACGTACCGGCGATCCCGGTCTATCACTACGTGCGCACCCACCTGGTGAAGCCGTGGGTTGGGGGCTTTACGCCGGATAAGTTGGGGTACTATTTCACCAAAGATATGTACATCAAAAAGCACTAAGGGCCGGCGGTAAGATGTTGTGCTGATAAAATGGTCAGAGTGTCGTCTATTCAACCGATTAAACGCATTTTGACTATTTTTCAGGCGAACGATTGTGCTCATACTTTACAGCGCATACGGAGGTGTTTATAGTTCGCCTCACTTAGGAAGCGTGGCCGAGCGGTTGAAGGCACCGGTCTTGAAAACCGGCGACCCGAAAGGGTTCTAGAGTTCGAATCTCTACGCTTCCGCCAAATTTGGAAAACCCTGCGATAGCAATATCGCAGGGTTTTTTCTTTTGCTTAACTAAACCGTGATTCGCTGGCGTCCCAGCTAAAGGCGCCATCTGCCGTTAACCTATCGCCAAGCTCCTGATAAACGAAGTCATAAAAATCGGCGCTAGTATCGTAACCCGAGTAATCGACGACCGCGAGGCCCACGAATGCGCCGGTAAAGAACCCGCCATAGCTTTGCAGGACATAATCATCGGAAAGAACAGCAGCATCTAATTTGACCGGGATCTCAGTGAAACTGACGCCGTCAAAGCTGTATTCATAGGTATAACTTTGCTTACGAACTTTCGTGCGGAACCAGACGTATTCTGTCCCCTCGGGGATCTTGATGGCGTTATCTTTCAAATAAGACGTATATTTTCCACGGTTATTTTCACCGATTTCGATCACCGAGCCATTCATTTCATTCCAGGTGATGAACACAAAACTCCAGTGACGGTCATTATAATAATTTGTCAGGCCAGCCATTTGCTGATAACTAAATGGATTAAATTTGACTTTCACCTGAGCATCAAAATAAAAGGCCTGCCAGCGTCGGGCAATCAGCGAAAGGTCATGGGTATTCGCTAAAGAACCTTGTCCAGTTAACGTCAGCTTTCCATCGCCCGTGGTCCCCATTTTTTCTGTGAACGGGACGCGAAGCGTATTCCAGTTAATATCCAGTGTCGCGGTGGTGAAATTATCGTGCTGGCTATGATCTTTTGCGCTTTCGGTAAAAATGGCATCGGCTGGCCCTTCGACAAAGGTCTTTCCACCATGGCCTCCTGCAATACGTGGCCAGCCATCTTCATCCCAATACACTTTCTGGATGGACGTTTCACGGCCAAGGGTTGACCAGCCACGCGGATCGTAGGCTGATTCACCCGGGCGATTCCACGGACGCGCGCAAAGCGAGGCATAATACCATTCACCGCCGGGGGTCGAAACCAACGCACCATGACCCTGCTTCTGGATATAGCTGTCTGGCGTATCGACGTTCGTTAAGAATACCTCTCCCGGTTGTGTTTCAAAGCTGTTGGCCTCTAAGGTTCTGGATCGCGCAACCACCTCCTGGTGGGTAAATACAGTCCCGCCCTGAGCGGCGAAAAGATAGTAATAGCCGTTCAGTTTATAGAGATGTGGCCCCTCAACCAGTGCAACGGCAGTGCCGCGATAAATAGTCCGCGCGGTCTCCGGTTTTAATTTTAAGGTCCGGGTATCCAGCTCCGTTAAGGTGATGCCATCAAAAGGATGATGGTATTCGCGATGGTCCCAGGTTTGCTGAACGATATATTTACGCCCATCGTCGTCATGGAAGAGTGACGCATCAAAACCGACGCCGTTAAGTTTGACAGGATCTGTCCAGGGACCACGAATATCGGTGGCGGTGGTCAGATAATTGATCATGTCCTTAAACGCACCTTCTGTGATTTTCACGTCCGTATAAACCAACCAGAATTTGCCGTCGGCGTAAGAGAGTGCCGGAGCCCAAATCCCCCCCTGACGAAGGATTGCCTCGCATATCTAACAGCGCTGTGGTTGATAATGGGCTGGGCAGCAGATTCCAGTTTTGCAGGTCTTTGGATTCATGTAAACGAACGCCGGGAAACCACTCAAAGGTTGAGTTTGCAATATAGTAGGTGTCTTCTACACGGATAATGCTTGGGTCTGGGTTAAAACCAGGGAGTACAGGGTTCTGAATAAGCGACATATCATTCTACCTTTTTAATGTTTTTCTGACTGATATTCTTCTGAGACTAAACGCGGATCTCATCAAGCTGACGATTAATGTCTGTGACGTGTTTATCTGAGATAGGATAAATGTGAATAACGATCATCGAGATAAAGGCTAAAACAATGGGGATCCAGACCGCGGTGACAATTATTCCGTCGATAGCGTTCGCGCTTTGCTGCGCGCCTGTTTCGCTAAAGCCATAGGCTGCCAGTAACCAGAGTGGAATCGCTCCGCCGATAGTAAAACCAATCTTGAAAAAGAGCCCCATAATGGCATTGATGATGGCAGCATTTCGCTTGCCTGATTTTAATTCACCATAAGCAATGACTTCAGGGACAAGCGCCCACATGAACCCGGTCGCCGAGGTTAAACCCCACTGTTTAATGAAGGTGGCGATATAAGCCAGCCAGAGTGCATCATGCATACCCTCGCGAGACCAAACGTAAGTCAGCAATTCACCGACAATAAACATGCCCAGGAAGATATGGAAGAAACCTTTTTTACCAAAGATTTTTTTCAGTTTTGGCCAAAAAATAGGGAACAGGATACCCGGAATGGACGCGACAAGGCCAACGGCACCCATCCATTCAGAATGGCCGACAACAAACTGATTGAAAAAGCCATTCACCGTGTTCATGAAGAACATGAACGTAAAGGCCAGCATGAAAAATAATCCCAGAATAACCAGAGGGCGATTATTTTTGAGTTCAAGGAATAAATCTGTCGTTTTAACGTTAGCCGTTTGCTCGGCAGAGGCAACCACGCGCTCTTTTGTGAACTTGTAGCAGATGAAAAGTGCAACGGCGCCGATGACCATATAGATCGCGTAAACGCCAAACCAGGCGTAGTTCGCTGAGGGATCGGTATAATTCCCCATATTGAGTTCAAGCCCAAAGAAGCCCGTATCCTTGAGGCTGCGATCCTTTGGCGAGGCCATCTGGACAAACATGGGAAAGAGGGTATAGACCAGAAGATTAGCACTATTGGCCAGCATCATGCGCGTGCTGGTTAGTTTATCAATGGATTCAGGATCTCGCGTCAATGACGCATTCAGTGAACCGTAAGGAATGTTCACCACGGAATAGACGAGATCCAGGGCCAGATAAACCATAAAGGCAAAGGGAACGGAACCTTTAACGCCAGGAATGGGCGCAAACAGTAAAGCGGAAAGAATAACGAGCGGAACGCCCGCCCTTAAAATCCAGGGGCGATACTTCCCGGCCGTTGAACTTCTTTTTGTCGACATAGGTGCCGACCATCGGATCCCAAAAAACATTGATGATGCGGACGAAAAGAAATATGAATCCTGCCGTGGCGGTACCGATGGTATTTACCGTCAACATGTGAAGTGCCAGAAAACCACCAATAGTGCCAAACACCAGGTTTTGCGCAAAGTCCCCCATCCCGTAGCCAATGCGCTCCCCACGAGATAATTTATGATATTCATCATGCCGGCTTTGCATTATCTTTTTACTCATTCTAATCCGATCTCCGATTTGTTTTATGAATGTGAGGCTCTTTCTGACACAGGTGGCCTGGGAGAATCCATTACGTTTTTAAATTAAGTAATTATGTTTTTTTATTTCTGTGATCGTCGAAACATAAGGGTATTTTTGCGACGAGGTTCACGTTTGAGCATTATCTTACTCTGATAGTGAAATAACGTAATTGAGCAAGCGGCCAGGAAAATAGAGGGTATGTCCCAGTCGATTATTTGCCGCATTCCGCGTTTGGCAAAAGAGCGTTTTGAATAATAAATCTGAGTGAAGGAGATAGCCTTACGATAATAGTGTGAAACCTCTGGACCCTAAAAAAATAAAATCAACCTGTTCTGATGATAGCGACATATTCTGTCCATCCGGAACGGGATGGTTATTGTCTGAATAAAATTTAAATATATTGAGATAACCATGAATATGATTAAAAAACTTCCATTAACAATGGCGGTTATCGCCGCGCTTTGCCCGATTTCTGTCCTCGCCCAGGAGTTTACGCAGGAGCAAATCGACGCCATTGTGGCCAAAGCGGTGGATAAAGCTCTGGCGGATCGCCAGGCGAAAATGGATGCCGCGGTGGCGAAAAAAGCCGACGTGGTGACCGAGCCCCAAAGCGCCGCCCAGTCCCCGGATATGGCGATCCCGTTCGGGATTAAATTTACCGGCTATGCCCGCTACGGGGCGCACTTCCAGGCCGCCGACCAGAAATACGTCGCCGTGGACGGCTCCTACAACGGGGCGTCAGCGATTGGCCGACTGGGTAACGAAGGCAACGGCGGCGAGTTCCAGCTCTCCAAAGCCTTTAAGGGCGAAAACGGCGCCATCTGGGACGTCAATGTGATGATCGACCACTGGGGCGACGAGGTTAACCTGAAAAAGGCCTACGCCGGGGTGACCAACATTCTGGAATCCAACCCGAACGCCTACATCTGGGCCGGGCGTGACTTCCACCAGCGTCCGCAGCAGGGCATCAACGACTACTTCTGGATGAACCACGACGGCCAGGGTGCCGGGGTGAAGAACTTCGACATCGGCGGCGTGCAGTTTGACGTGGCGACCGTCGCAGCGGTGGAATCCTGCAGCCCGCAGGTGATGAATGACGAGGCCAACCCTTCGCGCATCACCTGTACCGGCGGCTCCGGCACCGGCGACAAAGGCAACTATGCCGCCACCTCCAAAATTCACGGCATGAAGCTCGGCCCGATCGACCTGGAGCTGTACGCCAACTACGGCTTTGACTCGAAAGCCATCGACACCGAAGAGCGTACCAACGCCTGGCAGGGTGGCGTGGTCCTGAGCCACACCAACGACAGCGGCGTGAACAAGGTGATCGCCCGCTACTCCGATAACTCGGACAACAGCGTGTTCAACAAAACCGAGGACCTGACCACGGTGTACGCCAGCTTCGAAGGGCTGCACAGGTTCACCCAGGCGACCCAGGTGGAGTACATCCTGGCCTTCCACGACTACGACAACAGCCGGGACAGCACCGACAACCGCAAGAACTACAACGCCATCGTGCGTCCGATGCACTGGTGGAACGACGTGCACTCCACCTGGCTGGAAGCGGGCTGGCAGCATGTTGATTACGACAACGGCGGGGATAACAAGGGCTGGAAGCTGACCCTGTCGCAGAACATGTCCATCGCCATGGGCCCGGAGTTCCGTCCGATGCTGCGCTTCTACGTCACCGGCGGCAAGGTGGATAACGAACGCACCGCCCGCGTGAACAACACCCAGGACGAAACGCTCGACGACTTCAACGTCGGCGCGATGTGGGAGGCGTGGTTCTAGGTAAAAGCAAAACGGCAACGCAACGTTGCCGTTTTTGGTGTTTGCGCCCTCTCCCCGTGGGAGAGGGTCGGGGTGAGGGCATCAGGCCGCACCGGCCCTTGCTCTGCCGGGTGGCGCTGCGCTTACCCGGCCTACGATTTTCTCCCTCTCCCCGTGGGAGAGGGCTGAGGTGAGGGCATCAGGCCGCACCGCAGCCAGCAGGACCCGTGGTCCTCCGTTCCACCAGCCGCGCCGTAAATACCCGGCTGGCTGGTTTTGCCGCATCGGCGGCGAGCAGCATCTCGCAGGCCGCCTCCGCCATCTCTGCCAGCGGCTGGGCGAAGGTTGTCAGCTGATACCCCAGCCAGCTGGCCTGTTCGATATCATCAAAACCCATCACGCTGATGTCTTCAGGAACCCGCAGGCCAAACTCGTGGCGCGCGGCATCGATAAAGCCGCAGGCGATTAAGTCGGTGACGCAGAAGACGCCGTCCGGCGGTGAGGCCTGGCTGAGCAACTCCCGGGCGGCGAGGACGCCGGTCTGGTAACTGGCGCTGCCGGGGCGGATAAGCGTGACCTCGGTGTTCGTTTCGGCGGCGGCCTCCAGAAAGCGGGTTTCACGGGTAATCATGCTCGGGGAGCGGGCAGAGGAGGAGACCACAGCCAGACGACGGCAATGCGCAGCCAACAGGTGGTCAAAAGCCTCCTTCATCGTCGAGCTGTAGTCGATATCAATATTGTCCGCGCTGGGGAACTGCCCCATGCGGTTGATGGCAATCACCTGCTGCCCGCTCTGCAGGCAGAGTTCAATCAGCGACGCGGGCGGTTTGCCCGACAGCACGATGGTGGCGGTTGAGCGATAGTTCAGGGTTTGCTGCAGTGCCTCCCGGGCACTGGCTTCGTCGTCATCGGTGTTGATCACCATCACCGCGCGTCCGGCCTGGTGCAGGCGGCGGGTCAGATGGTCAAGCAGGCTGGACTGCCAGGGGAACGACAGATTGCCGCCAAGAATGCAGACCGGGCGGCTCTCCTCCCGGGAGAGCCCCCGCGCCAGATGGTTGACGTGATAATTCAGCGCTTCGGCGGCGGCCAGCACCTTACGCCGGGTATCCTCAGACACGCAGCGGCCCGGCGTAAAGGTCCGCGACACCGCAGAACGAGAAACCCCCGCCAGGCGCGCCACCTCGGTGGCGCTGGCGAAGCCGGGGTTTTTCCTCAGGCTGTTATTGCTCATGACGCTGTTCCACTCCGGCGAGGGCCCGTTCGCGGATAATGGCATGTTCTGCCAGGCGGATCAGCGACGGCTTCGGCGTTTCATACCACTCGTCCGGATGGAGCTGGCGTCGGTCGCGAATAAGATCGATAGCCGCATCGAGCGTCGGGAAGCGTTCCGGGCACTCCAGATGCATAAACAGCGCCACCAGGGCGACAGAGCGACTACGCCCGCCGCGACAGTTGACGAGGATATTGCCGCGTTTACGGTTTCGATAAGAGGCTTTATCCGGGATCTGCTGTAGCAGGGCGGAACGCATCAGCTGATAGCCGGCGTGCAGCATCTCAGGGACGTTGCCTTCGCCGTCGACCAGCCCCAGCTTGTAATAGCGGACCGGGCCTGCACCATGGGCAAGCAGCTGTACAGGCGCGCTGGCTTCCGGGTGCGTCACCCAGTCGATATCGAGGTTCACCGCGCAGTTAATCACGATCCCAATATCATGTTCGGCCAGCAGGGCCGCATCGCTTACCCCGCTGGATCCGCCGATGTAAATATTCACGTCCCAGCCGGGAAAATCCTCGGCGATCAGGCTGATGGGCGGGCGAGGGAAGTGGCCTGCCGCGGGCTTCGCCTCTGTTTCGATGGTCAGGGGAATACCCGCCGCAGCCGAAAGTTCCGCCGCAATACCCGGCGCGGCGGCCAGCACCGGCAGGCCGTTGAAAATACCCTCGGCACTTTCAGGAACCACCCCCGTCAGGCCGCCCGCTTCACGCACCAGCAGCAGCCCCGCAAGGCAATCCCAGGCGTTCATATGGATTTCGAGATACCCGTCGGTACGACCTTCCGCCACCCAGGCCAGCGCCAGCGCCCCGGAGCCGCCCCGGCGCACGCTGGTTCCCAGAATCAGCAGCGCTTTCATGACATTCAGATAGTGATTCTGGCTGTGACGGGAAGACCAGCCCAGCTCAACGGCGGCCCGCTGCGGGTCGGTAATGGCGGTGCAGCGCAGCGGCTGACCGTTTTTCAGGGCGTAATGGCCGCGACGGGCCAGATACAGCTCCTGGCTGACCGGGTTATAAATCGCCCCCAGCTCGGTCACGCCCTGGCGAGCCCACGCCATACAGACGCAAAAATGGGGGATGCCGCGGGCGAAGTTGGCGGTGCCATCAATGGGATCCACCACCCACAGGCTCTCCGCGCTGGCAGGCTGGCTGGCGGACTCTTCGCCGAGGATCAGATCGTCCGGGAACGCCCCGGCAAGGGCTTCCAGAACCTGCTTCTCAACGAAAGTATCGGCCTCGGTCAGGATATCCTGATGGCCCTTCAGCTCATACTCGCCGGCTTTGCGCGACTGGAAGAAGCGCAGGGCGGTATCTCCGGCGTCAACGATAATGCGCTTCAGCGCGGCTTCCCGCTGTTCAATATCATGAGTTGTCAAAGTGTGCTGCCTGTTCAGAATGAAAATGTTCGCTAAAAACTACTTCTTGTAGTTCAGGCTCCAGATGTCCTGCCAGTCCTGGCGGCTTTCCCAGTCGCCCTGGGCGGTGGCGGTCAGGTATTCCATCAGCTCGCCGCGATGCTTCTCAATACCGGAGGCTTCATCGGCGGGGAGGTTCACCTTCTGGTTGGTGGACATTTTGCCGTCCACCCCCTGAGGCGCAATGCCTTCGGCGGTCAGCAGATAGTGGGCAAAGAGCTTCGCGGTGTTCGGGCTTTTGCTGCCGGTGGCTACCACGCCGAGGCTTGGGTAATTCCAGCCGATAAACGGCTTCAGGCCGCTGCACAGCCCCAGCTTCATTCCCTGCTTGTTGTCCCGAAACTTGGCGGTCGACACCAGGCCGACAAAGTCGGTTTTGCTGTCCGGCGCGCCGATGGCAGAGGCCGCATCGTTATCAGAATGGGTAAGCAGCACGCCGTTGCCCGCCAGCGCCTTCACAAAGGCCGCGGTGGCAGATTTCTCGTCGGTGTGCAGCGGCTTGCCAAATTCCTGCTGATAAGCATCGCGAACCTGCTGGTCGTAGTGGGTTTCCATCTGGCTGAACCAGTCGGTATAGGCCGGTTTGCTGGTGGGATCCTGCATCGCGACGCGGCCCCGCCATTTCGGCTCGGTCAGCTGCCAGAGATTGGCCACCGGGCAGGTGGCGTGATGATCGGTATTATAGGCAAACACATTCGGGGCCAGCACGACGGTCAGGGGGTCCTGATAGCGGGCGGCAATGTCGCCTTTCAGATCGTCCGGCACCCAGCTCTGAACATAGCCTTTTTTTGAGTAACTGCGTCATCCCGGCAGGGGCGTCTTCCACGATGGCAACATCGGCGCGGACGTTTTTGGCCTGCGCTTCCCGGCTCATGATCTCAATGATCTGCGGCGCATCGGCTTTGACCCCCACGGCCTGCAATCCGTACTGCTCGCTAAAGGCTTTGGCCTGCTGCACGATTTTACCGGTCGAGGCATAAACGGTAATCGGCTGCTCCTGTTTTGCGGCGGCGATCAGCTTTTGCAGATCGAAGGTTTCAGCCTGAGCAAGCGTGCTGCTCAGCAGGGCAGTGGCGATAAGGACGGCGGACAACTTGCGCTTCATGTGTGTTCCTTAAGAGTCAATTGAGGTTAATTCGCGGTCACGTCGTGACGCAGTCCGTTGCGGTTAAAAAAGTGCAGGGACGAGGTCGGGAGCTGGCAATGCACCTGCTGACGCGCCTGCCAGCGCGGTCGCAGCTGCGTGGAGTGGAACAGCCGGTCTTCGCCCGCCACCAGCTCAATCACCCAGCTTCCGCCGGTGGGCATAATGTTATCGATGGTCATTGGAACGGCGTTGCTGCATGACTCGGCGCTCAGCACGATCTCCTCCGGACGGATGCCGCAGAGCTGGGTCTGATCGTGCAGGGTAAAGCGCCGCTGCAGATGCTGCGCCAGCTCGCTGCAGGGTTGATGAAGCGGGATCATGTTCAGGCGCGGGGTACCGATAAACTCCGCGACAAAGCGGTTGGCCGGGGTGGCGTAAATCTCATCCGGGGTGCCCACCTGCTGCATCTGCCCGGCGCTCATCACCGCAATGGTGGTGGCAAGGGTCATCGCCTCCCACTGATCGTGGCTGACAAAGACGATGGTGGTGCCAAAGGTTTCATGCAGGCGGCGCAGTTCGGCGCGCATCTCCAGGCGCAGCGTAGCGTCGAGGTTCGACAGCGGCTCGTCCAGCAGCAGTACGCCAGGATTGACCGCCAGCATGCGGGCCAGGGCCACGCGCTGCTGCTGACCGCCGGAGAGCTGCGCCGGATAGCGTTTGGCGTAATCGGCAATGCGCAGCTTTTCCATTACGTCCTGACAGCGGGCGATACGCGCTTTGGTCGGCACTTTCTGCAACCGCAGGCCGAAATCCACGTTCTGCTCGACGGTCATATGCGGCCAGAGCGCATAGCTCTGGAAGACCAGCCCGATGCCGCGTTTCTCCGGCGGCACGTACGTGCCCCGGGCGATGGAATCAACAACCCTGTCGCCGATGCTAATCTCTCCGCCGCTGGCGTGCTCGATACCGGCAATCATCCGCAGGATGGTGGTCTTGCCGCAGCCGGACGGCCCCAGCAGACACATAAACTCGCCATCCTTCACCGTCAGGTTAATGTTGTTGACCGCCGGGGCATCGCTGCCCGGGTAGGTTTTGCTGAGATTCGTTAAGTGTATAGTGGGCATCTTATTTCTCCAGACCATCAGCCAGACCGGTGCCGGTGATCTTCTGGATCATCACCGTGCCAGCCCATGAAATGAGGGCAATCATCAGCACCACGGCATTGGCCGCCTGCTGGTAGTTGTAGTCAATCAGGCGCAGGGACCAGGTGGTCAGCACGTCGGTAGCCGGGGTGGCAAGAATGACGAACAGGCTGACCCCTTTAATCCCTGAGATAAACGGCAATAAGATCCCGGTCGCCAGCGGGGCGGCCTGAATCGGAATGACGATACGGCGGAGGCGGGCAAACCAGCCGGCCCCGGCGATCCGCGCCGCTTCTTCGGCCTCTTTCCCGAGCTGGGTCATCGCCGCAATGCCGGAGCGGCTGGCGTACGGCATTTTTTCGGCAATCAGCGCGAGGATCAGGATCAGCGGGGTGCCGTACAGGGCCGGGACCGGTCCGCGCGCCACGGCAAACAGCGACAGAAAGGCGGCGGCGAAGGCAATGCCCGGCACCAGATAGGGCAGGAAGGTCAGCTGGCGCAGGACGGCGGCGGCCCAGCGGAAGTGGCAGCGCAGCACCGCGTAGCCCACCAGCAGACCCAGCACGCCGCAGGCGAGGGAGGCCGAGCCAACGATGACCAGGGTGTTCCACACCGTGTGCCAGAACTCGCGGCTCAGCAGGATCCCGTTGTGCAACGCCACGGTGTCGAGGTTGTGACCAATCCAGTAATCGAGGGTGAAGTTGTCGGCGCTGAAGCGGCCCGGAAGGATCATCACCGTCGACAGGAACAGGGTCAGGAGCGGGATCGCCACCCCCAGCAGGACGAATGCCAGCGGCAGGGCGGTCGCGGCGCTGCGCCAGCGTCCCAGACTGCGGCGGCGCTCCATCACCCCTTTGCCGCCCAGGGTCACGAAGCGTTTCGCCTCGCGCAGCATTTTCATATCCAGCAGCAGGGTCAGCATGCCCATCAGCATGATCACCGCCGCAATCACCGCCGCCACGCCGGACTGACGCGTGCCAATGGCCCGGTACAGCCCGGTAGAGAGCGTATCGAAATGCACCGGCAGGCCGAGAATATAGGGCAGGGCGAACTCGCCGATACAGTCGGCAAAAATCAGCAGGGCGGCGGAGAGCAGCGCCGGGCGGACCAGCGGGATGATAATTTTAAAAGCGATAACCCGACGGGATGCGCCGAGAACCTGGGCGCACTCCTCCATCTGGCTGTCCATGCGCTTCAGGGCGTTGCCGACAATCAGGATCACCAGCGGGGCGTAGTGCAGCACCATAATGGTCACAATCGGGAAATAGCCGTAGGCCATCCAGTTCGGGGTCTGGATCCCCATCGCCTCCAGCCATCCCGGCTGCCCGCCGATGGCATGGTTCTTGAAAATCGTGCTCCACGCCAGGGCAAAGGTCCAGGAGGGCAGCATGAAAGGCACGATAAGCAGGGTGGCAAACCACTTGCGGCCCGCGATATCGGTACGATTCACCAGCCACGCCAGAACGATCCCGACCACCAGGGCGATGGCGACGGTACTCAGCGCCACCGCCAGGGTATTGAGCAACGGCGTCCAGAGCAGGAGATCGGCCATGCGCGAGCTAAGCGTGCGCAGCAGATAGTAGGCGGTAAATGCCCCTTCGGTTGCCCCGGTGCGACCTTCATCCCCGCTCTGCACCAGCAGCGCATTCAGCAACACGGAAATGACCGGAGCCAGGATTATCCAGCTGAACAGCGCGAGCAGCAGCACCGCCAGCAGGTTGGCGGGCTCATGGCTGACAATCGACAGCGTATGGCGGAGCTTTTGCCACGCGCTGTGGCGTGGGTGGATATCAGACTGGTAAGACACGGGCTTATCCCTGGCTGTGATAGACAGTCCGGAATATATCGACGCAATGTTACATTTTTGCTAACAGTTTGCACATATGTGCAAAAAAGTGCGCAGGGTGCAAAACCGGAACATTATCAAATTCTTCACTTCTCCCCTTTACATAGCGCGCAGAGATGTTTATAGTGCGCCTCACTCTGGAAGCGTGGCCGAGCGGTTGAAGGCACCGGTCTTGAAAACCGGCGACCCGAAAGGGTTCTAGAGTTCGAATCTCTACGCTTCCGCCAAATTTAAGGCGAAATCAAAATTTACGATAACTTTTGGTTTCTCCTGCATAAAAAAAGCCCGTGAAAACGGGCTTTTTTTGTATCTAAAATCTGTACCTCTCTCACTTAGAATCTTTTCCGTTACTCATCTTTCAGGTGAGGACAAATCCCCTCTATGTTCTGCGAAGGAAGAGACTCTATGAGTAGAAAGCGTTTTACAGAGGAACAAATTGCAGATTTTCTTCGCCAGGCTAAAGAAGGCGTACCTGATAAAGCGTTGTGCGAAAAATATGCTTTCAGTATCAGTACGCTTCGACGCTGGAAAGCGCTGCATGATAGCGCTATCAGGAACAAATTAAAAAAAATGGAATCTACCGCAGCAGTCGTCTATTTGGGCATAATAGCTGTTAGCTTGCTGCTTGCGATCTTTTCTCATAAGGTCGGCGGTGTGTTATTCATATTTCTCATGCTGGGTTATTGCGTTTATTATATTGCTCAATTTCGTAGGACGTCCGGGTTATTTGTTGCAACGGATAATGTCTTTGTTTCTCGCACAGGGGTGGGTGCAAGTAATGCATTCTACTGGTTCAGCTGGATATTTGTTATTTTGTTTACGTTCTGCACGGCATATATGATTTTGCATTAATTCTTATTCCCGCGGCTGTGAGCAGAACTTGACTCTTTTTTAACTGAGCAATTGTGAGTTCTTTGGTTCGCTTCATCATTATCTTGTCTGCTATCGCAGAGTATTGGCTTTTTAATTCCTGGGCGCATGAAAAATACCCGTGATGCCACGGGTACTTGTCAGAGACAGGATCAGGACTTAAACAGATTCTTCAGCGTGTGCGGCTGACAGCGCAGATACTGATCGGGCGCATGCACCTGGGCTCCCAGCTCCGCCGCCGCATGCCACGGCCAGCGCGGGTTGTAGAGCGCGCCACGGGCAATACCAATGATATCCGCATCCCCGCTGGCGACGATGGATTCCGCATGTTCAGGGTCGGTAATTAAGCCCACCGCCACCACCGGAATATTCACGGCAGCTTTCACCGCTCTTGCCAGCGGCACCTGATAGCCAGGGTAGACCTCAATCTGCTGATCGGGATGCAGACCGCCGCTGGAGACGTGAATCGCATCCACGCCGCGAGCTTCCAGCATTTTCGAGAATTCCACGGCCTCATCAAGGTTAAATCCGCCCTCGACCCAGTCGGTCGCGGAGATACGCACGCTGATCGCTTTATCGGCAGGGAAGGCTTCCCGCACCGCGTCGACGATCTCCAGCGGGAAGCGGGCGCGGTTTTCCAGCGAGCCGCCGTAATTATCCGTGCGCTGGTTAGAGAGCGGGGATAAGAATTGATGTAGCAGGTAGCCATGCGCGGCGTGGATCTGGATCAGATCAATATTCAGTCGGGCGGCACGTTTTGCAGCCTCCGCGAACTGGTTGCGGATTTCGGCTAAGCCGTTGCTGTCGAGGGCGGTCGGGATCGTATAGCCTTCGCTGTAAGGCACCGCAGACGGGGCTAAGGTTTGCCAGCCACCCTCCTGATCGGGTGGGATTTGACCGTGCTTATCCCACGGCTTGTACGTTGAGGCTTTGCGGCCGGCGTGGGCCAGCTGGATGCCGACAGGGATATCTGACCACTTACGGATAGTCTTGAGCACCCCGGCCATCGCTTCCTCGGTTTTGTCATCATAGAGCCCGACGTCTGCGTAGGTAATGCGGCCTTCCGGGGAGACGGCTGCCGCCTCAATGGTGAGCAGGCCCGCACCGGACTGGGCGAGTTGCCCCAGATGGAGCGTGTGCCAGTCGGTCATGCAGCCCTCTTCGGCGGAATACTGGCACATGGGGGCGATCACGATACGGTTTTCGAGTTCAAGATTGCGGATACGTAACGGTGTAAACAGCTTGGGTTTAGACATACATGTCACTCCAGATTGCAGCGTTAGAAATAAAATATGGCGATTTTTATCCTTGAATATTCATCAACATACCGCACAGCCAGCGATAACAGAACCTCACCTTTACGCAAAAGTACGTTGCGTCAGACGCAATGCTGCACCATTTGCGCTATTCACTTTCCGACTCTGATGAAAGATGCGCCATCAGAAAATCGACAAACACCTTCACTTTTTTGGTGTTCCTGCGGGTGGGATGGTAGATGGCATAAATTGCGGAATCATCCTCCCCGTCGTTTACTTCCGCGCGCCATTGCGGCAGTAACCGGATCAGCTTCCCTTCCTCAATATCCTTGCCTATCAGCCAGTCAGGCAGCAGCGCGATGCCATACCCGCTCAACACCGCCTCGCGCAATATTTCCGAGTTGTTGCACTTCAGGGTGCCTTTCACATCGATAGCGACCTGGCTCTCCCCGCTGAAATACCACTTCGTTTTGCCGGACGAATAGGAAAAGATCAGGCAGTTATGGTTTTTAAGATCCCCGGGCGCATCAGGATAACCCTGCGCTTTCAGGTAATCCGGGCTGGCGCAGATGCACCGGCGCTGGGAAAGCAACTTACGGGCGATCAGGTTGGGGGAGTCGACTTTGCCCAGTCGGACAGTCAAGTCTAGCCGCTTTTCCACCAGATCGACGACTTCATCGGTAAAGGTCAGATCTAGGGAGATTAACGGATAGCGGCGAGAGAAGGGGGCCAGCAGCGGGGCGATATGCAGCCTGGAAAACGAGACCGGCAGGCTGATCCTTAACACCCCCCGGGGTTCCCCGGTCTGGTCCCGCACCTCCTGATTGGCATACTCCAGGTCGTTGAGGATCCTCACCGCGTGCTCGAAATAGACATGTCCGGCCGCCGTCAGCGCCACGCTGCGGGTCGAGCGGGTCAGCAGCTGCGTGCCCAGCACCTTCTCCAGGCCGTCAATCTGTCGGGTGACCGAAGAGGTTGCCAGGGCCAGCTTTCTCCCCGCCGGTGCAAACCCGCCCTCTTCGACGACCGTAATAAAGGCCTCAAGCGATGCCAGCATATCCATTATTACTCTCCCCAAATCGTTGCGCCTTGCGCAACTCTGTTAGCTGTTTTAACCATATTATCACCTGTAAGTAACAGTGTTAGCCTTCTCCATCCTGAGAGGTGAAACATGAAAGTCTCCATCAACGTAACATCAGATTTTATCTGTCCCTGGTGCCGGATTGCGGATGCCCGGCTGGAAAAAGTGCTGCAATCGTTACCCGAAGACGTCGAGGTCGCGGTCGACTGGCTGCCCATTGAGCTTAACCCGGGTATGCCGCTGGAGGGCATGGACCGGGTCGCCTATCGCCGCGCTAAATTCGGGAGCTGGGAATATTCACATCAGCTGGATGAGCATACCGTTGAGAAAGGGGAAACGGACGATGTCACCTTTAACTATCCTGCCATTCAACGCGTCCCCAATACCTTTGCGGCGCATCGACTGACGCAGTTTGCTCCTGCCGGAACGTCCCGAGCCCTGTTGGTAAAGCGACTGTTTCAGGCGTACTTCGAGGAGGGGAGAGATATTGGCGACCCTGATGTTCTGGCGGAGGTGGCCGGCGAGTGCGGGATGGACAAAGAGGCCGCGCGTCATTATCTGCTCAGTACCGCGGGAGAGGCGGAGGTGATCCGGCTGGAAGACCTGGCGCGGCAGGGCGATATCAACAGCGTTCCCACCTTTGATATTGCCGGTATCCGGCTGACGGGCGCCGTTCCGGTGGATCAGCTGCGCTATTACATTATGGATGCTTATCGCGACCTGCTTAAAGGTGGAGGAGTCCGCCATGATCGGTGAAATGCGCCCCAGAAAACGCGCCCTGATTATCGGCGGCTCGTTAGGGGGGATTATTTGCAGGAAACATGCTGCAGCAGGCGGGCTGGGACGTCGATATTTTCGAACGCTCGGCCCGGGATCTCGACAGCCGGGGCGGCGGCATTGTGCTGCAGCCCGAAGTGGTGGCGTTAATCCGCCGCAGCGGCATCGAACGCGACTGGGACAATCTGGGTGTGCGCTCGGCCCACAGAGTGGTCTACCGCCCGGACGGATCGGTGGAACAACGGCAGCCTGCGCCCCAGGTGCAAACCTCGTGGTCGTTGATCTATTCCCTGATGCGCTCGACGATTAGCGATATTCATTACCATAAAAACCGTGTGCTTACGGATTTAGCCTTTCCTGATAACCAGCACGTCACCGCCATTTTTGAAGATGGCGCAAGGGAGACAGGGGATCTGCTTATCGGGGCTGACGGCAACGGTTCGTTTGTCCGCACACTGCTGTGGAACGACACGCCGGAATACGCCGGGTATATTGCATGGCGCGGGCTGGTGCCGGAAAACGACATGCCCGAGCAGGCCAGACAGCAGCTTCACGGCGACTTTGCTTTCGCCAGCAACGCGGGGTCGCACATTCTGGGCTATCTGGTGCCGGGCGCGGATAACGATTTACGGCCAGGTCACCGCTTTTACAACTGGGTCTGGTACCGGGTTGTCGACGACGCGCAGCGGGAAGCGATCATGACGGGGACCGACGGTGTTGCGCGAAGCTATTCCGTGCCGGAAGGGCTGCTGGACGCACGCTGGAAGGCGCATCTTTATGCTGAAGCGAAAACTTTGCTCCCCCCCTGGTTTTCGCGACATCGTGCAGGCAACAAAGGAGCCCTTTGCCCAGGCGATACGCGATCTGGCCGTCGATAAGATGGTAAAGGGCAGGGTGATTCTACTGGGTGATGCCGCTTCTATTCCCCGGCCTCATACCGCAGCAAGCACCTCAAAAGCGGCCGCCAATGCTCTGGCGTTAGGGGATGCCCTGCGAGCCTGGCCTGATGACACGGACAGGGCCCTCTCCGAGTGGGAACAGGAGCAAATTATTCATGGTAAATATTTACGTAAAATGGGGATGAGTATGGGTGACCGACTGCTGTTTGGCCGCGCATAATCGGGATCCATGCTGCACGATCGCCATGCCACCGTGCCATGTTGGTTGACTCCACTGGCACTCTCTTCTGCCCCCGTCTATATGTTACTAAGCTTTTCTTAAGCCTGACGCCATAAACTGCATTTCAATTCTGACTAATAAAAAATTTAATTTCAGGCCCCGTCCTCTCCTGGCGGGGGAACGTTGTGATGTATTTTTACCGGAATAACTTATGACTCTGGATAAGGTGTTTGCACAGCAAAAAGAAGCCGAAGATTTTCGCTTTGATGAGCAGGTGGCAGGGGTATTTGACGATATGGTCGATCGCTCTGTGCCGTTTTATCAGGAAATACAGCGGATGGTGAGCGAACTGGCGGCGGATTTTGCCGTCCCGGGTAGCCACCTGTGCGATCTGGGGTGCGCCACCGGCACCACCCTGGCGCTGATGGACGGGGTCGTGGCGCCGGATGTCAGCTTTATCGGCATTGATAACTCTCCCGAGATGCTGGAGAGATGCCGGGCGAAATTTGAACAACGTCCTTCGGGGCGCACCCCGCACTTTCTGTGCCACGACCTGAAAGAGATGCAGCTCCCGGAAAATACCTCGGTGGTCACGATGCTGCTGACGCTGATGTTCGTGCGTCCGGTTCACCGTCGGGCGGTACTGACTTCTATCGCGCAGGCGCTGAATCCGGGCGGGGCGCTGATTCTGGTGGAGAAGGTGGTCTGCGACGCCCCCGATCTTAACCGGCGATTTATCAGGTACTACTACGACATGAAGCGGCGGCACGGGTACAGCGAACTGGAGATCAGCCAGAAGCGCGAAGCCCTGGAAAATGTGCTGATCCCCTATACGGAGAGTGAGAACCGACAGCTGCTGGCCGATGCCGGGTTCAGCCGGGTGGAGGTCTTCTTCCGCTGGTATAACTTCTGCGGCATGGTGGCGATCAAATGATGGTCTCTGTCGGCAATTTCTTATTCCGCACCCGCAACGCCCTGTTTCCCCTGCTGTACCTGACCCTCTTTGCGGGCTTTCAGCGGGTCAGCGATGCCAGTGTGATGATGCTGATCCTGGGCAGCCTGATCGCCCTGGTCGGGCAGGGGATACGTATTCTCACCGTGGGGCTGGACTATATTGTCCGTGGCGGGCGTAACAAGCGCGTCTATGCCAACGACCTGGTACAGAACGGGCTGTTCGCGCACTGCCGCAATCCGCTCTATCTCGGCAATCTGCTGATGATTGTCGGGTTTGGTGTGGCGTCGAATAACCCCTGGTATCTGGCGATCACCCTTCCGCTGTTCTTCCTGGCCTATGCCTGCATTATCGCCGCCGAAGAGCACTACCTGCTGGGGCGTTTTGGCGACGCCTACCGCCACTACTGCGCCACCACGCCGCGCCTGATGCCCCGCCTGCGCGGGCTGAGCCAGACGCTACGCACCTTCTCATTTAACTGGCGTCGGGTGGTGGTGAAAGAGTACAGCACCATCAGCATCACGCTGCTGGTGCTGGTCCTGCTGAGCGGGCGGGTGCTGAACGACTCCTCAGACGACTGGGTGCTCTCCGCCGGGCTGGTGGGGCTGATTCTGCTGGCCTGCATTGGCATTCGGGCGTTAAAGAAGTCGGGGCGACTCAGCGCGAAACCGGCACGTTAAACGTTATCCGTAAACAAGGGGGGCTGCAGGGCCCCCGTTTTACATCCCCGCGCCAGACCGGCAAAATAGTCCTCCTCACTTTTCGATAAAGATCATCCAGATGAAAAAATCTCTGCTCTGTACGCTCCTTGTCTGCCTGTCCGGCTCCGCGTTGGCCACCACGCCGGAGGAGGCGCAGGTCGCGCAGGTGGTTAACCCCACCATCACGGCGCTGATGAAGGCGCAGGCGATCCCGGGTATGGCGGTGGCAGTGGTTTATCAGGGCAAACCGTACTTCTTCACCTGGGGGCAGGCGGACGTCGCCGGGAACAGGCCCGTCACCCGCCAGACGCTGTTTGAGCTGGGCTCGGTGAGCAAAACCTTTACCGGGGTGCTGGGCGGCGATGCGGTGGCGCGCGGGGAGATTGCGCTCAGCGATCCGGCAAGTAAATACTGGACGGCGTTATCGGGCAAACAGTGGGAAGGGATCACGCTTCTGCATCTTGCGACCTACACCGCGGGCGGCCTGCCGCTGCAGGTGCCGGACAGCGTCACCGACGCCGCGGCGCTGGAAAAATACTATCAGTCCTGGCAGCCTGAGTGGGCCCCGGGTACGAAGCGTTTGTATGCCAACGCCAGTATTGGCCTGTTTGGTGCCCTGGCGGTCAAACCCTCGAAGATGGATTTCGAGCAGGCGCTCACCCGCCGGGTGCTGAAACCGCTAAACCTTAACCATACGTGGGTTACCGTCCCGGCCAGTGAACAGGCGAACTATGCCTGGGGCTATCGGGACGGCAAGGCGGTCCACGTCTCGCCGGGCATGCTGGATGCAGAAGCCTATGGGGTGAAAACCTCTATCGTCGATATGGCGGGCTGGCTGCAGGCCAACCTCCAGCCGGAAAACATTCAGAACGCGACGCTGAAAAAAGGGATGTCCATCGCCCGGTCGCGCTACTGGCAGGTGGGGGAGATGTATCAGGGCCTGGGCTGGGAGATGCTCAACTGGCCGGTGACATCCCGCACCCTGGAGCAGGGGGCAGATAATAAGTACGCCCTGGCGGCGCGCGATGTTACAGCCATCACCCCGGCGCAGCCGCCGGTGAAGGCCTCGTGGGTGCATAAGACCGGGGCGACCGGCGGGTTTGGCAGCTACATCGCCTTTATTCCTGAAAAGCACCTCGGCATTGTGATGCTGGCGAATAAAAATTACCCCAACCCGGAACGGGTGAAGGCGGCGTATCGCATTCTCGACGCGTTGCAGTAAATTCAGGGGCCTGCTCCGGCAGGCCTTTTTTATGCCCCTGAACGGTTAATCTGCATCACCAGCTCCGCCATACTCTTCGCGTCCATTTTCTCCATTACCCGCGCCCGATGAACTTCCACCGTGCGGAGCGCGATATGCATTTTCAGCGCAATATCTTTATTCATCAGGCCGGCGGCGACGCAGTGTGCCACCTCTTTCTCTTTTGGCGTCAGCGTGGCGTAGCGCAGCCGGAGATCGTTGGTCTGCGTCAGGCGCGCCGAGTGGGCAAACCCTTTCTCAATGGCCGCCTTCAGCGCCCCGGCGGCGACAGGTTTCTGTAAAAAATCGACCGCGCCAGACTGGATCTCCTGGACGGCCATCGGCACGTCGCCGTGCCCGGTGAGGAAGATCACCGCCAGGGTGCTGTGAGCTTCGCGCATGGCCTGAAATAACGCATGCCCGTCCATCTCCGGCATCCGCATATCCAGCAATGCGACGCCCGTTGTGTCTAGCGGGGCTTCGTGCAGAAACTGCTCACTCTTGTTCCAGCACCGGACGCTGTGGCCCAGGCTCTCGAGTAAATAACTGCAGGCGCTGGTAACTGCCTCGTCGTCGTCAACCAGGTGAATCATTGCGATTTTCCGTTGTTCTCATCAGTGGGGAAGGTGAGGGTCACGCGTACCCCCTCGCTGCCGTCCGGCGCGCGGTGGTTGTGCACGCTGATATCGCCATCGACGCCACGCAGCAGCCGCTGGCAGATGACCAGCCCCAGCCCCATGCCGGTTTTTTTGCCGGAATGGAAAGGGCGGAACAGGTCAGAGAGCTGCTCTGCGGGGATGCCGCCAGCATCGTCCTGCAGGACAATCTGGTACTGCTGATCATCAGGGTGGAGGTCTATCCACAGGTTGCTGGCCCCCGCCTGAACCGCGTTCAAAATAATATTCGCCAGCACCTGCTCCAGTACCACCGGGGGGCAGAAAGAGCAGGACGCTCTGGTGGCTGTTGAGATAAACGCTCAGGCCGGGCGCGGCCTTATCCAGCTGCAGAAGGGTCAGCACCTGCCTCAGGGTCCCGGCAACATCGCAAGGGGTGTAATTTTCCGTCGCAGGTTCAGTCTGCCGCGCCGGGTTGGCCCACTCCCGCAGGTGGCGGATAATCAACCCGCAGCGTTCGGCCTGTGATTCGATATTGATCAGCGCCTTCTCGACTGCGCCACGTTTTTCAGCCCCTGACAGATGGTTCAGCCCGCCCTGGGCATACATGCGGATGGCCGCCAGCGGCTGGTTAAGCTCATGGGCAAAGCCGGAGGCCATCTCCCCCAGCATGTTCATCTGCCGGGCCTGCTCCAGGGCCTGCTGCTGGGCGCGCAGCTGGCTGTTTGCCTGCTCCAGCGCTTTGCCGCGGCGATTCACCAGCACCATCACCCAGCCATAGTTGGCGATGAACAGCGCCACCAGCAGTAAACACAGCCCGATAGCCAGCCGGTGCTGGCGCACCCAGTCGATTATCGTCTGTCCAATCCGCTGCTGTTCCGGGTGGCGATTAAGTTCGCGCAGCAGGGCTTCGGTGTCGCTGGTGGAGGTAGGGGCACCCCAGCGGGGAGAACTCAGCAGGGCCCGGGTCACCGCATCCGCCACCCGATCGTCCACGCCGGGCAGCGCGGCAAATGACCAGTCAGGATAGAGCGGGGTGCTGGTCAGGCAGTGCCAGGCGACGTTTTTTTGCAGCAGCACGCGAAACTGGCTTTTGTCGATCAGCCCCTCGCTGTCCATGCTCTCAAGTAAACAGACCGGCACGATGGCGGCCTGGATAGCGTCCTCACGCAGCAGATAGAGCAGGGCATCGGCCGGAAAGCCGACAAAGCGCACCTTGCTTTCATCCACCTGCAGCCCGGCATCCCGCAGCGCCCGGTAGCCGAGCAGATAGCCGCCGAAGGCCTGCGCATCCACCGCACCCAGCGTTTTTCCGGTCAGATCCTGTGGACGGGTAATGCCGCTGGCATCTCTGACCACAATGGCGCTGCCGGTGGTCATGCTCTCCACGGTGTCGCCCTGCCCGGAGCGCAACGACGACAGCCAGCGCAGATGATAGTGGCTGTTGAGTTGCACAAACTGCCCCGGGTTGGTCAGCACAAACTGGATGTTGCCCTGGTTCACCGCCTCGCGCATGCCGTCGAGATCCAGCGGCAGCAGGCGGAAGTGGGCGCCGGGCACGGCGTGATTGAGCGAGTCGACCAGCGGTTGCCAATGGGTGCGGGTGGCGGTTTCACCGCGTAAGGCCAGGATGCCGATGGTCCAGTCGGCTGCCCGCAGCGGGGAGGTGAGGCCGGTAAGGATCAGGAACAAAAGGATTTTTACGCTGCGCTCCATGCAATACCTGCCCCTTTCTTTTGCGTTAGATCAAGCCCGTCGGGTTTATGTGGTTAACCACAATAGTGAGCGACCCGGCCAGATTTTTAGACTGTAAATAACCACATTTGGTCAGGTAATACCATCCCTGATCGTTTTCTTACGGGCACTGAGTGGAGGGCAACATGGACATCAGTAAGCGCCAGTTTTTACAGCAAATGGGCGTTGTCACGGCCGGTGCGGCGCTGGTACCGCTGGCGGAGGCGGGGATCGCGTTTGGCCCGGAGCGGCATGAAGGTTCTGCCCAGCATCGCTACGCCATGCTGATCGATCTGCGCCGCTGCATCGGCTGCCAGTCCTGCACGGTGAGCTGCACCATTGAGAACCAGACACCGCAAGGGGCGTTTCGTACCACCGTCAACCAGTATCAGGTCCGGCTTGCCGACCGCGACGACGTGACTAACGTGCTGTTGCCCCGACTGTGCAACCATTGCGATAACCCGCCCTGCGTGCCGGTCTGCCCGGTGCAGGCCACCTTCCAGCGTAAGGACGGCATCGTGGTGATCGACAACACCCGCTGCGTCGGCTGCGCCTACTGCGTGCAGGCCTGTCCGTACGATGCCCGCTTTATCAACCATGCCACCCAGACGGCGGATAAATGCACCTTCTGCGCGCACCGTCTCGAAGCCGGGCTGCTGCCGGCCTGCGTGGAATCCTGCGTGGGGGGGAGCACGAATCATTGGCGATATGAAAGATCCCCGCAGCACCCTGAGCCGGATGCTGGCGGCGCACCGGGACAACATCAAGGTGCTGAAGCCGGAAAACAACACCCGGCCGCACGTCTTCTATCTCGGGCTGGATGAGGCCTTTGTCTCGCCGCTGCAGGGCCGCGCCCGGCCTGCACTCTGGCAGGAGGTAGACTATGGTCATTAATGAGATGCTGGCTCAACCCCAGGCGATTACCTGGCTGCCCTGGGCCGTGCAGTACTTTTTCTTTATCGGGATTGCCGCCTGCGCCGCCCTGTTGGCCTGCGCGGCCCGCTGGCTGCGACACCGGCACGGCGAGCAGTGTGAGCGGGTGTGCCTGTTTATCGCTCTCACCTGCGGGATCACCGCTCCGCTGGCGTTGACCGCCGACCTGCACCAGACTGCCCGCTTCTGGCACTTTTACGCCTGGCCGACCCCCTGGTCGTGGATGCCCTGGGGCGCGCTCTTTTTACCGCTGTTCACGCTGCTGCTGGGGCTGTGGTTCCTGCTTTTTCATCTGCGCAGGGGCGATACCCGGCTGCTGCGCGCGCTGGCGCTGGCGACGGCGCTGACGGCCATCGGTCTGCTGCTCTATACCGGGCGGGAAGTCTCCGTGGTGCGCGCCAGACCGGTGTGGTTCAGCTACTGGCTCCCGGCGGCGATGTTCTTCAGCGCCATGAGCGTGCTGCTGGCGATGCTCGGCCTGGCGATGCGCGATCTTACCCGGCGGCTGGCGCAGGGGCAGGTTGTGACCCTCGTCCTGCTCGGGGCGGTGATGCTGGCGTGGTATCTCGGCGATACCCTGTCGGGGGAAGCGCTGCGCCAGCAGTGGCAGCTCGGCGGTGAGATCCGCCTTTACCTGCTTACCCTGATGCTGCTGTGGACAGCGGCGCTGGCGGTCTCGTTGTATGCCAGCCGGTATCAACCCCCGTTCTTTATCACGCTCGCAAGCGCGCTGCTGGTGGCGATCCTCTGCTGGACGCTGCGCTGGGCTGTGCTGCTGGGTGGGCAAATTATCCCGAAATACAACGCCCTGACGAATGACTACTCTCTGCCGATGGGGACCGACGGCCTGCTGGCGATTATCGGCACCTTCGGTCTGTGGCTGGCCCTGACGATCGTCCTCGGGGAGTGCGTGACCTGGCTTTCAAGGAGATACCCGCATGCCTAAATTATCCCGCCGTCAATGGCTGAAAATCGGCGTGGCCGCCGGTGGTTTTGCCGCGTTCGGTCTGAGCTATCGCGATGTCGCCCGGCGGGCCGTTGAAGGGCTGGTCAACGGCACCTCCGGCAAAGTGACCCGCGACCGGATCCACGGCAACTCGCTTCCCCCGGAAGGCTGCGCCCGCAACGGCTGGGAGAACACGCCCGGCCAGATGGTCTCCATGACCCAGTGTTTTGGCTGCTGGACGCTGTGCGGCATCCGGGTACGGGTGGATAAGCAGGCGAACCAGGTGCTGCGCATCGCCGGTAACCCCTGGCATCCGCTCTCCCATGAAAAACCGTTTCCCGGCACGATGCCGTTTGCCGAAGCGATGGCCCGGCTTGCCGGAGAAAGCGGACTCGAATCCCGCTCCACCGCCTGCGCGCGCGGGGCTACGCTGCTGGAGAGCCTGACCAGCCCGCTGCGGCTCCTCACCCCGATGAAGCGCGCGGGCAAACGCGGCGAGGGGAAATGGCAGCGCATCAGCTTCGAGCAGCTGATCGAAGAGGTCGTGGAGGGTGGGGATCTGTTCGGGGAGGGGCACGTGGACGGACTGCGCGCCATTCGCGATCTCACCACTCCGGTGGATGCCCGCCATCCAGCGTACGGTCCAAAGGTCAATCAGCTGCTGGTGACCAACACCAGCGATGAGGGCCGGGATGGCTTCCTGCACCGTTTTGCCCTCAACAGCTTTGGATCGAAGAACTTTGGTGCCCACGGGGCCTATTGCGGGCTGGCCTACCGCGCAGGATCCGGGGCGCTGATGGGCGATCTGGATAAAAACCCGCACGTCAAACCGGACTGGGAAAACGTCGAGTTCGCGCTGTTTATGGGCACCTCGCCGGCCCAGTCGGGCAACCCTTTCAAGCGCCAGGCCCGCCAGCTTGCCAGCGCCCGGCTGCGGAAATTTAACTACGTGGTGGTCTCACCGGCCCTGCCGCTGACCACGGTGCTGGCCGACGATCATGGCCACTGGCTGGCGGTGAAGCCCGGCACGGATTCGGCGCTGGCGATGGCGATGATCCGCTGGATCATCGATAACGAGCGCTATGCTGCGGACTATCTGACGCTCACCAGCCGTGAGGCGATGGCGCGCGCCGGGGAGAAGAGCTGGAGCAACGCCACCTGGCTGGCGATTGCCGATGAAAACCACCCTCTGACGGGGCAACACCTGCACCTTTCCCATCTTTACGGGGAGGAGGGGCAGGCAGATGAGGCGCTGGTGGTGAACGAGGCGGGTGGTCTGGTGCCCGTCAGCCAGTGCGATCGCGGCGCGCTGTTGGTGACCCGGCAGGTGACCCTGCACGATGGCACCAGGGTAACGGTGAAAAGCAGCTTCCAGTGTCTGAAAGAGTCGGCGCAGCGCTTTACCCTGGAAGCCTACAGCCAGCAGTGCGGTGTGGCAGTCGATCGGATCGTCGCGCTGGCCACGGCTTTCACAAGCTACGGTCGTAAGGCGGCGGTGGTGACTCACGGCGGCATGATGTCCGGAAACGGGTTCTATAACGCCTGGGCGGTGATGATGCTTAACGTGCTGCTGGGAAACATGAGCCTCAGCGGCGGGGTGTTCGTCGGCGGCGGCAAATTCAACGGTGAGGTGAATGGGGCCTGCTATAACCTGGAGCAGTTCCCCGGCAAGGTGGCGCCCAAAGGGCTCAATATCGCCCGCAGTAAAGCCGATTATGCCGGCTCGGAGGAGTACCGGGCGAAAATCGCCGCAGGCCAGTCGCCGTGGCCCGCCGCAGCGCCATGGTATCCCTTTGTCGCCGGGCAACTGACCGAGCTGTTACCCTCCGCGCTGGCGGGCTATCCCTATCCGCTGAAGGCGTGGATCTCCAACATGACCAACCCGCTGTACGGCGTTCCGGGGCTGCGGGCGGTGATTGAGGAGCGCCTGGCGGATCCGCAGCGCCTGCCGCTGTTTATCGCCATTGATGCGTTCATGAATGAGACCACCGCCCTGGCGGACTATATCGTCCCGGATACCCATAATTTCGAAAGCTGGGGATTCAGCGCCCCCCTGGGGCGGGGTGGCGAGTAAAACGTCCACCGCACGCTGGCCGGTGGTGGCCGCCGCGACGGCGAAAACCGCCGGGGGCGAGCCGGTGTCCATGGAGGCGTTCTGTATTGCGGTGGCAAAACGGATGCAGCTTCCGGGGTTTGGCGACAACGCCATCCCGGATGCGCAGGGGGAAATGCACCCTCTCCATCGTGCTGAAGATTACTATCTGCGCGTTGCCGCCAATATCGCTTTTGCCGGGCAGAAGCCGCTGCCCGCCGCCAGCGAGCAGGATAGGGTTTTGTCGGGTGTGGATCGCATCTTCCCGGCGATCGAACAGACCCTGACGGCTCAGGAGGTCCTGCCGGTGGCATTTCTCTACAGCCGGGGAGGGCGGTTTGCACCGGAGGCCTCAGGTCGCAAAGGGGAGATGATGGGGACAGAGTGGACTAAACCGCTGCATATCTGGAACCCGCAGGTGGCGGCTTACAAACACGCCATCACCGGCGAGCGCTTCAGCGGCTGTCCGACCTGGTATCCGGCCCGCCTGTCTGATGGCCGGGCGCTGGAGGCAGTCTATCCGCCAGCGGAGTGGCCGATGCAGCTAATGTCGTTTAAATCGAACGTGATGAGCAGTTCAAGCACCGTCGTGGAACGGTTGCATCACGTGAAGCCGACGGGGCTGGTGGCGATCCACCCGCAGGATGGCGCACGGTTTGGCCTACAGCACGGCGACCTCGCACGGATACAGACGCCGGGCGGCAGCGTGGAGGCGCAGGTGAGTTTACTCTCCGGGGTGATGCCGGGGGTGATTGCCATGGAGCATGGCTACGGTCACAGGGAGATGGGGGCACGGCAGCACTGGCTGGATGGCGAGCCGCTGGCGCAGCGCAGCCAGATTGCCTCCGGGGTGAATCTCAACGATCTCGGTTTTGCCGATCCCACCCGCAAAGTGCCGGGTCCGTGGCTGGAATGGGTCACGGGATCCTCAGTGCGCCAGGGGTTACCGGCGAGGATTGAGAAAGCGTGATGTAAACGGCAGCACCAGCCTTCGCCACGGCCCGGTGATGTTACAGACGCCCATCTCATCGGTCTCCTGCCAGCCCAGCCGGTGATAGAAGGCCAGCGCCTGGGCGTTGCGGGTCGCCACCTTCAGTGAGGCCGGCTGCGTTGTATCCGCCAGTCCGTGCGCCAACAGCGCGCGCCCCAGTCCCTGGCCGTGGCAGGCTTCGTCGACATACAGATGGTGGACGAAGTTCTCTTCGGCCCAGATGGCGATAAAACCGCACAGACGCCCGTCCTGCTCTGCCACCCAGATCTGCTCATCCTGGGTCTGGCGGGCAAAATCATCCAGCTGAAACCGCGACGGATCCACCCAGTAGAAGGTGCGGCGTCGCGCGTCGAGGAACAGCTGCGCCAGCGCGGGGGCGTCTCCATCATGCAGGGTTCTGATCATAATTACCTTCAACCGAGCTGCCTCCCGGCAGCCGTTACACCCGAAAAAGTAAATGCAACATTAGTCCCGCAACGGCGCAGCCCGCAATCACCTGCGTCACCTTCAGTTTAAAACGGAACAAGGCGATCGCCGCGGAGAGCGCAATGACCGCAGCCAGCCAGTCAAAATGACCTGAAAAACCGTCGGGCCACAGCACATGATAGCCAAAGAACAGGGCCAGGTTGAGGATAACCCCGACGACGGCTGCCGTGATGGCAGTCAGGGGCGCGGTAAATTTAATGTCATTATGGGTCGTTTCAACAAAAGGTCCGCCTGCGAGGATAAACAGAAAGGACGGAAGAAAGGTAAACCATGTCACCATCGTCGCGGCCACCGCTCCCCCCGAGGAAAAGCATGTCGGGTCCAGACACCGCCTTTACATACCCGCCGACGAAGCCAACGAAGGCGACAACCATAATTAACGGACCCGGCGTTGTTTCACCCAGCGCCAGCCCGTCGATCATCTGGGTAGGGGTGAGCCAGTGATAGTGGGTCACGGCGCCCTGATAGATATACGGCAGCACCGCATACGCACCGCCAAAGGTGAGAAGCGCCGCTTTGGTAAAGAACCAGCTCATCTGGGTAATGGGGTGTTCCCATCCCAGCGTCAACCAGAGCGTGGCCATCGGTATCCCCCACAGGAGCGCCCCTGTGATGATCACCCACATCAGTCGTGACCATTTGAAAACGGCATGTGCCGGAGTCGGGGTATCATCATCAATGATGGCGGGCCCATAAGATTTTCCGGCGGTGCCGTGGCCTGCGCCGCCGGAAAATCTCTCCGGCGACAGACGCCCCCCCGAGGAAACCGATAATGGCTGCCGACAGAACAATAAGCGGGAAAGGGACATTAAGGGTGAAGATGGCGACAAACGCTGCACCGGCAATTGCCCACTGGGTATTATTTTTCAACGCGCGCGAACCGATACGGTGCGCCGCCTGGACCACAATCGCGGTGATCGCCGGTTTGATCCCATAAAATAATCCTGCAACCACGGGCAGATCGCCCCAGGCGATATAGATCCACGAGAGCGCAATCAGGATCAACAGCGAGGGGAGCACAAACAGGACGCCGGCCACCACCCCACCCCAGGTACGGTGCATCAGCCAGCCGATATAGGTCGCCAGCTGCTGCGCCTCGGGGCCCGGGAGAACCATGCAATAATTCAGGGCGTGCAGGAAACGTTGCTCAGAGATCCAGCGCCGGTTCTCCACCAGCTCCTGGTGCATGATCGAGATTTGACCTGCCGGACCGCCGAAGCTGATAAACCCCAGCTTGAGCCAGAACAAAAACGCATCCCGGAAGCTCACCGGATGAGGCGGGCTTTCTGTATCGGTGATAACGTGCGACGGATTTTTAGTCATGATCGGACCCCAGTTTATAATTCATCAACAGGCCATCAAACAGCGTGCATGCTGTGGCCAGCAAGGTGTCGTCGTCCGTGATGCTCTCCCTGAGCCCTGCCAGCACACTTTCCACCCCGGCGGCTTCGGGCGGTTGTACACCGCCGATATCCAGGTAATGCACTAACAGCCCAAACTGCGTCAGGGGGCGGGTTTCAAGCGCAAATCTTTTCAGCAGCACTTCAAATGTCACCCTGGAATCCACATGGCTGAACCGTGCTCCGTCAAAATCGAAACCCACTCCATCCGCGGGACAGGCGGCGATATCCTCCAGCCATAAAAAGCGGGCCTCTGGATCGATAAAACGGCGGATCAGCCAGGCGCTGGCCAGCCTGTCTACCCAGGGACGGCTGCGGGTCACCCAGATCTTATTTTTAAAGTCGCTGACAGCCAGCGGGCTCAGCTCGCCTTGCGTAGGCTGGGGTTCGTCGGGGGAAATTATGCGATTAACGTACAGCTCCAGCTCCTGCAGGGCGGATTCGGCCTGCTGCCTGGCACCGGAGGGGAAGAAATCGATAGCCTCTGTTTTGAGAAAGGCTTTTCGCAGTTTACGGATCTGTTTCAGTTGGATCAGCACCGCATCCGGGGTGAGAGCAGCACGGGTTCGCTGTATCTCTGACATCAGTTCAGCGTAATTTTCGCTGCGATCGAACAGGGAACGGAAATCCGCGCCTTCAGGCTCTTCGGCTAATAACACAAAGGCGCTGCCGCCGCCTGCACAGACTTCATGCGCTATCTGCTCAAAGGTGTCTCTACCCTCCGGGCGTTCCGGCATAAGGTAAACACCGTCGCGTAATACCGCCGCGCCGGAGGCTTTTAAGGTGCGCCAGACCCGCATCCGGAGTGTGGCTTGCTCTGTCGAGAGCGTGAGAATAAGGATCAGCATTTTCATATGTAGAGATTAGTACAGGATGAAACATGCTCTACATATTGTTTTGGAATATGATATAGCCGCTCGTGACAATCGAACAAGTGACCCTGGCTGTATCGCTAAAAAAGGTGTCACGGCGACGCGGCGTGGCACCCCCGGGTTTGCGATGTGCTTTAGCAGGTGAACGCCTTCTCTTTCGCCAGCAGGAACGGGCGCAAATAGGCCACGGTATTCGACAGCGGGATCACCTCATCCGCGAGATTAATCTTCAATACGTCGCGAATGTACGTCCGTCGGGTGACGATCCGTCCCCACAGTTCCGGGTAGGCTGCCTGGATTTTGCTTTGCAGCGCCGCATCCGCCAGCGCGATGCTCTCTTCGGCGCTGACGCCGGTGTAGCCCGGCACCGAAGGGATAATATCGATCTGCAGGATCATCCCGCTTTTCAGCGTCTCGGCGGAGTGAGGATAAATGGGGGAGGACATCCACTCTTCATCGGCGCTGAGATGCCCCGGATTGAGATGCCAGCCATACTGTACTTTGTTAAGCACCCGTTCGATATGGGCATACATCTCACCGCCCGGCATCCCGATACGGACAGTCTCAAGCCAGCTGGCGACCGCGGCGAAATAGGGTTTCGCTACCCGATCCAGATAATCTTTTTGCGCGTCAGGCAGCTCGCTCTCGTCGGCAATCACAAACCCGGTCCGGCTCGATAGCCCGCCTTTAAACCCGGTGGTCATCGACAGCGGCTGGCCGCGTTCCAGCTTTTTATAGGTGGGATAAAAATTCGCTTTCTCAAAACGCTGCCCGGCAGCGGCAATGGTCACCACCGTCTGATACTGGCCTTCCGCCGCGAGCAGCGCCCCCAGTTCGGTCTCACGGATCCCCGGCTCTACTGCGTTCATGGCATTCAGCATGCAGCCGGAAGCGAGGTTAGCGCCATATTCGTAATGGGCGATTTCGTTCTCGTTGTTGGTCACGCGGGCGCCGTTATCGCCGCCAATAAACAGGTGCGCGGCGTTTTCCAGCTGGGCGCCGGTGCTGTTTTTCAGCGCCTCGACGATAAACCAGGGCAGATCGAAAAGCTGCCTGTTATCGGTCCCGGCAGAGGTAAACATTTTCCAGCCGACCAGCCCGATTCGGTTGACTTTATGAAGGCCTGTGTCGGTGAACAGCGTCTCCAGCGAGGTCTCATTGTCCATCGGTTGATTCGGCAGCGAGAAGTACGGGCAGTGCTTCAGCGTGACCGGGAGCCTGGAATGCTGCGCCATCTTCAGGTTTTCATTGCCGAGGATCGCCGTTGCTGCGCCCGTTTTATCGACAATCAGCAGACCTTCCTCGAAGCGCGGGACAAAGCCGGTCAGGTACTCGAAGTTTCCTCCGTGCTCCTTATCGGCATAGATCACGAGGGCGTCATAGTCCGCCTCGCTCATGCGGGTCAGCACTTTATTTTTGCGCTCAAGCATCGTGGCATCGGTGAGCAATACCGGGGCCACGTCGGAGAAGTTGCGCGGGGGCGGGATGGTCTGCAGCTGGATCATCATTTACCTCATCGTCAGAAAGCGGGGAAGTCAGGCGCTTTTTTTCGCGTGGACCCGCACGGTGGAGGCAGGCGAGTTGATCAGTTTATTGGCCGGACGTACCGGGCGGCGCACAAGCTCCCCCTGGCAGTTGGGGCAGCGATGGTTGAGATGGGTTTCTACGCAGTCGGCGCAGAAGGTGCACTCAAAGGAGCAGATTCTGGCGTCCTGAGCGTCAGGGGGCAGGTCACGGTCACACCATTCACAGTTCGGGCGAAGTTCGAGCATAGTTTCCTTCCTTTCAGCAGGTTGCTTCTGTCTCACTATGCCAGAGAGATCGCAACCCCGCGACAGCGATATCGCAGGGTTGAGATCAGCGTCCAAAGCTCAGGGACTGCTTTCGCCTCTACCGCCCGACCGCCGTTCCGCCATCCACCAGCAGCTCGGTGCCGACGGTATAGCTGGACTCATCCGACGCCAGATACAGCGCAGCTTTCGCCAGCTCGTCCGGCCGGCCTAAGCGCCCGAGCGGCACCAGACTGGCGATATCGCTCTGCAGGGTTTTTAGCGCTTCATCGTCTAACCCCAGCTTGCTCAGCGCCGGGGTTTCGACCGGTCCCGGGCTCAGGCCGTTGACGCGGATCCCGCGCGGCAATAACTCAACGGAGAGGGTGCGGGCCAGGGAGAGCAATCCGGCCTTGCTGGCGGCGTAAACGCTGCTGGTGGGCAGCCCGATATGGGCGCTGACCGAACCACATAAAATCACCGACGACGGATTATTCAGCAGCGGCAGCAGCGCCTGAATCAAAAAGAACGGCCCCTTGAGGTTGGTGCCCATCAGCCTGTCCCATGTCTCCTCCTGCCAGCTCTCCAGCGGGCCATGCGTCACGTCTCCGGCGTTGATGAACAGCGCATCCAGTCGCGGCCAGCGTGTGGCAAGGGTATCGGCCAGCGCCTGCTGCGCGCGGATATCGCCCGCATCGGCGTCGATCACCCAGGCGTTATCACCCAGCACGCGCTGCGCCTCGGCACGGGTCTGCGGGTTGCGCCCGGTCACCGCCACCTGCGCCCCTTCGGCGAGAAAGGCCTGCGCCGTTGCCAGACCAATGCCGCTGGTGCCGCCGGTGATCAGCGTGTATTTATCAGTTAAACGACCCATTTTGCTTCTCCTGATTTGTCACTGGAGAAAGCACTATAGAAACGTTAGTATCCAAAAGAAACCAGGTACCAAATGGATACTAAAGAGGCGAAAGGTGTGCGATGGCGGAATTACTGAACTGCGCAGATGAAAAAAATTGTCAGCATCAACCCTGTCCGATGACCCGCTTTATCGGCCTGCTCTCCGGCAAGTGGGCAATTCCGATTATCTATCGGCTGATTGTGCTTAATACGCCGGTGCGCTTTGGCGATCTGCTGCGCGCCGCGGCGCCGATTACCCAGAAGGAGCTCACCCGCCAGCTGCGTCTGTTTGAGCAGCGCGGGCTGGTCACCCGCACCGTGTTTGCCGAGATCCCACCCCGGGTGGAGTACCAGATCACCGACCTCGGCCTGACGCTGCAAAGCGCGCTGGCGCCGCTGGCCGCCTGGATGAACGAGTACGGCGACCAGCTTAAGCAGTAACCCTCAGCGCGGGAGATAGCGCGGCGCCGGTTCGCCGGTGCGGGCGCTGGCAAAGAGCGCCAGCCGGGCCTCTTCGTAGCGTGCCCACAGGGCTTCATCGTGCATCGGCGGAATGGTAATCAGCTCCCCCTGATCCAGCCCCGCCAGCGCCGCATCCACCATATTGTCGGTGGTCATGACCGACCCGGCGGGCAGGTCGTCAGCAGTGATGCCGGACAGCTCCCAGATCTCGGTGGCGGTGGCCGCCGGTAATACCGCCTGGATCCGCACCTGGCTGTCGGCAAATTCCTCCTGCAATCCACGCGTAAAATTCAGCACCCAGGCTTTGGTGGCGCTGTAGAGTGCGCTGCCCGCCCGGGCATGGATCGACAGTACCGAGGCGATATTAATCAGAGTGCCGCGATTGTTCTGCGCCAGACGCGGCAGCAGGGCATACGTCAGGCGCATCATGGCGGTGGTGTTGAGCATATTAATTGCCTGATGCTGCGCCACATCCCCCGCGAGGAAGGGGGCCATCTGCGCGGTGCCGGCGTTATTGACCAGCGTGTCGATAGCGGTGTTGCTGCGCAGGATCTCCTCCACGGCGCGGATCCCGGTTTCATCGGTAAGATCCGCCGTCAGGGTGGTGACCTTCACGCCATAGCGCTGCTCCAGCTGTTCCGCCAGCGTCAGCAGACGCGCTTCCCGGCGGGCCACCAGCACCAGATCGTAACCGCGAGCGGCGAGACGGTCGGCGTAAACCGCGCCAATCCCGGAAGATGCACCTGTAATCAAAGCTGTTGAACGTTGCGTAGTCATCGTGATACCTCGGAATGCGTTAATTGGTTTTAACATGAAACTAAATAGAGCCTGCGTCATTTGGTTTCATAATGCAACCATTCACGAGGGGTTTTTTGATCTTTGCGGTGGAGGAGGAGGCGAAGACCCAGCAGGGTGCTGGCCGCCGGGTAGGGAGAAACGCTAAATTATTTTACTGTTATGCCGATCGCGTCGCTTTGTACGCCAGCCACTCGCTCCAGACATTCTCCGGATCGATGTCAGGGTAGCCGCGCTCTTTGGCCATATCTTCAGCAATCTCAGATGGCAGCTCGATGGCCGTGGCGCTGTCGCGTATCAATTCAACGTCTTCCTGGGTCAGTTCCCGTCCCATTTCGCGTTCTTTAGCCACCAGCACGGCGATCAGCGCAGGGATAAACACAATCGTCATTTCTTATAATCCTTTGATATGTTTACAAGCCACTGTATCACTGACTGTAATGGTAAAAAACATAAATGCCCTTCCGGGCATTTATGTTTTGACTGAATGTATCCTGTCAGATACCGGTTAGTGCCAGAACAGCGCAATCAGGATAATGATTGGGATCGGGACGCCTAAAAAGAACAGTAGTAATGAGCGCATGTAAACCTCCTGCAAAATTAAGTATTAAAGATCGCGTTGACGGCCACCGAAGGTCGCACACAGGCTGGCGACGAAAGCACCCGCCAGCAGAGAGATGAATGTCCAGAGCATGAGATAGCTGGTAGTTTTGCGTGCGGTATCAGCCGCTTGCTGGGCTTTCTCTTTCGTTTCTTTTAACTTCGCCTGGGCTTTGTCATAGGTGGCTTGTACTCGCTGTTCAGCCTCTTGCTGACTGATACCGGTACGTTGAGCAATCAGCTGGGCAACATACTGGCGATCTTCCTGCGGCAGCTGGCCGGTGGTGATGCTGTTGGTGAAAATACCGGTCACTTCACTCAGCTGAGCAGGGGAGAGATCCTGCTGAGGCGCGGCGGGTGCCGGAGCAGCGGGAGCGGGAGCTGTTGCATCGGGTGATACTGAGGTGTTAGGTGTCGCAGGTGTGCCAGCAGGGGCACCAGGACGGAACATCGAATTCACGAAATAGGCCATCGGTGAACTTGATGAATCGGATGAGGCGTTGGCCATACCCGCCGCGCCGCCTACGGTGGCTGCGGCAGCACCGCCGGCAACGGAACCCACGACTTTAGCGCTTCCTCCCACGATGGAACTCACGGTGGTGGTCAACAGCATGGCTGAGACCAGCGCAGCAACGGCCCACGCCAAAAATCCATGCGCGGTATCGCGGAAGTAGATTTCATTGGTATGGGTAGAAACCCATTTAGTGCGCAGTCGTCCGGCTAAATAGCCGCCCATCCCTGACGCCACGATCTGCGTGAACGTCAGCCATCCTATCGCCGCAATACCTACCGTACCGGCTTCAAGCCCCTCGTTTTCCCATGGCGAGATGGACGTCAGGCCAAGCCCGGCGCCCAGCATCAGCAGGATCAACGACAAGGAGGCCGCCGCCGCCGCGCCAGCAAAGATGGCGCCCCATGATACGGCACTGCTGCTGCCCGCGTCGGGCAGGGGCAGACGCGGATCAACATACTGAGTGTTAACAGTGGAATGATCGTGAATGTGAGTCATAGCTGTTGTCCTTTAAATAATCTTACGCCGGAACGCAGGTCTGTAATGCGTTCAGTACCAGGAACTGATTGAAAAAACAGCAAACATTATCAACTTCTACATCGAAGCGCTTTAAAGACCGAACGGTACAACTTATAACGAGGCAATCGCTAAAAGTTAAAGAAAATAAAACAGCTGAAAATTGAATAGCGACATCTAATCAATGATCTTAGGATAGTTGATAAATTTACTCCGGGCACGTTTTGATCCAAACAAATAAGCGTAGCGGCAGCGATGATGCATGAGTTGCGAATTTCCGGCACAACCTGGCCGCCTGCAATAATATTTCAGGGATGTGCCGCTCTCATTAAAAAACCGTTACCGCTTAAGGTAACGGTTTTTATAATATTCCTTACGCTTTATCAGGCGCGCCGGATTTAATAACCCACTATGCGACGCCTGTACCACCGTCTGAGCACCAGACCTGACCGGAGGCATAGGAGCAGCTGTCGGACGCCAGCAGAACATACAGGGGCGCAATCTCTACTGGCTGCCCAGGTCTACCCAGCGGGGTATCTGCGCCAAACTGCTGCACTTTTTCCTGAGGCTGACCGCCGCTGGATTGCAGAGGGGTCCAGTAGGGGCCCGGCGCCACGGCATTGACCCGAATGCCTTTCGGACCCAGCTGTTTGGCCAGTGATTTGGTGAACGCCACGTTGCAGGCTTTAGTCTGGGCATAATCCAGCAGGATTTCGCTGGGCTTAAAGGCTTGCACCGAAGAGGTATTAATAATCACCGCGCCTTCCGTCAGGTGGCGCAGGGCGGCACGCGTGATCCAGAAGGGGGCATAAACGTTGGTTTTAAAGGTCGCATCAAAAGCGGCTGTCGTCAGCTCTTCAATGGACTCGCAATACTGCTGTCGGCCGGCGTTGTTAACCAGAATATCGAGACCGCCCAGTTCACTCACTGCCCGCTCAACCAGGTTATCGCAAAACGACTCCACCCGAATATCACCAGGAATAGCGACGGCTTTACGCCCTTCAGCCTGAATAAGCGCGATAACGGCCGCCGCATCGGTTTCTTCTTCCGGTAAATACCCAATGGCCACATCGGCACCTTCCCGGGCGTAAGCAATCGCGACGGCGCGGCCAATCCCGGAGTCACCGCCGGTAATAAGCGCTTTTTTTGCCTGCGAGTTTCCCTGAACCGATATAACTTGTCTCGCCATGATCGGGAATAGGCTTCATTTCAGATGCGAGTCCCGGCGTTTGTTGCGGCTGTTCCACGAACGGTGGACGTGGGTAGTGTTTTGAAGTGTTGTTTCCTGATGTCATCCCGGCCTCCTTAGTTATTGAATATAAATAATAGCCACTGTGACGTGACACACATTTCCGGGAGGCATAATTCGGACTATTCTTCTTTTGGATATATTTTTGCTTTTTCTCGCATTATGTCATACCCCAAAAAAACAGATTTATTTGGGGCATAAAATATCCTGTAAATAAGACGATTATTTATGCGAATGTTTGCGCGTCATACTGGAAATAAAGCGCCTGAGATATCGTTTAGGTGAACGTTTACGTGTTACGTAGGGGGAGACAGGCGTACCTGACGTCTTATTTGCCGCGGGAAGAGTGCCTGAGTGATGGGCCAGACGTATACCTGACGCGCCGTTCAGCGTCAGCACGCCCAGAATGAGCAGGGGAAATAAGCGCTTCATCATCTTCAACCTGGCTCCTTAAATGATCCACAGAAGAGGGCAGCCTTTCCGGAGATCCTCTGCCCAATCTGACCCGTTATTTCTCTATCATCTGGATAATCTGATCCCGGTTGATCGCATGTTCATTGCCTGCGATATCTTCATAAGTGATCAAGCCGTTATCATCATCCACTTCGGGTTTGCCATGGGTAATAATCATCTCACCATTTTTCTTCTGTAAAACATAATCGCTGGAACAGCCCGCAACGGTGAGGCTCAACAGCACCAGGCCAAAAACGGCCACAATTTTACTCATCCTGACTCCTTATTTATAACAGCCTGCAACAGGCACAATAATGCTGCGCGCTAGTTAAATTGCGTTAAAAGCAGCGCAGCATAAATCACGAACATGAAAAACAGCGTACCTACGACGACGCGCCGTTCGAGAGGCGTAATCATTTTCTCAGCACTTTTCTGGGGTTTATTTAACATGATGTTTCTCTCTGTTAGCCCACCAGCGCACCCGATACCTTTACCGGTAGATCGTATTGGTGAGCACGTTGTAAAAAGTTATCCACGCATGCCGTAGATTCATTCCACTCGTACGCCTTGTTGAGCAGGGCGTATTTCCCGGTGCCAAAGCGGTGGTAGGGAAGTAATTCGATATATTTAAAGGCCGGGCGATGCTGGGTCAGGGAATGTATCAGCATTAATAATTTGTCAGCCTGGTCGGGGGCATCATTAAAGTGCGGAATAACGGGGATGCGGATGACGATAGGCCGATCGCCCTGCAATAACCGTTCAAGGTTACGCACAATGATTTTATTACTCACCCCGGTATAGCGTTGATGCTGCTTGTCATCGGCGCATTTCAGGTCATACAGGATCAGATCGCAGGCCGATGCCACCTGCTGCACGGCACGCCAGGGGGCGTACCCGGCGGTTTCCATTGCGGTGTGAATATCTTCTGCGCCGATCAGTTGAATCAGCTGGCTGGCAAACTCGGGCTGCATGCACACTTCGCCCCCGCTGAGCGTCACGCCGCCGCCGGATTGACGAAACCAGGTTTCATCCGCCATGACGCGGTGAAAAACCGCCTCTGCCGTCAGTTTTTCACCTGTCACGGTCAGGGCGGCAGCCGGGCAGCGCGCTTCGCATTCCCTGCAGCCCTGACACTGACGCGAGCGATCGAGCCTGTGCACATGGTCCACCCAACGATGGACCCCCTCCGGGCAGTGCTGCGCACAGGTTCCGCAGTGAAGGCAGCGCCCGGCATGAAACAGGATCTCGCTCCCCGCGTTAAGCCCTTCCGGGTTGGCGCACCAGCGACAGCGCATCTGGCAGCCTTTCAGAAATATCACGCTGCGGATCCCCGGTCCGTCGTGCAGGGAAAAACGCTGAATATTCGTTATCCAGCCGGATGCAGGCTCAGAAAACACGCTGAGTGGTTCGGCTGATAATCTCATCCTGCACCTCTTTGCTTAATTCAACGAAAAAGGCGCTGTAGCCTGCCACGCGGATCATCAGGTTGCGGTACTCCGCCGGGTTTTGCTGCGCTTTCAGCAGGGTCTCATCGTCCAGGTAGCTGAACTGCAGCTGGGCATTCCCCAGAATGCTGGCCGTGCGCAGCAGCTGGATAAGGCTGTTTTTCCGTTCCGGCGTTTCCAGCATGCCGTGCATCAGCTTGATGTTATGCACCATGCCGATATCCATCTCTTCGACGTTGATGCGGCTGACCGAGTTGATGATGGCGGTGGGGCCCAGATAATCCGTCTGCTGGGCCGGGCTGATGCCATCCGCCAGCGGTTTGCCTGCCAGACGGCCGGAAGGCAGGGCGCCGGTTATGAGCCCGAAAGGCGTATTGTTTGAGATGGAGAGCGTGCCGAAGGCAAAAGGCGCATACAGCATCTGATACTGTCGATGCTCTTTTTCCAGAAAACGCACGCTTTCGCGGGCAATCTCATCCACGGCGGGAATGTCGTTACCGTATTTCGGCACCCGCAGACAGGCGGTAAGCAGCGCCTCGTGACCGACAAAATTGTGGTCGAGGGCGTCAACAAGCTGTTGCAGCGTGAAGCGGGACGTCTCAAATACCAGCGTCCTGATGACCATCATCGAGTTCACGAAGTCGGCAAGCCCCGTCCAGATAAGGCCCGGACCGGCATTCAGGAAGGCGCCGCCCTGGGTAACATCTTTCGCGGTTTCAATGCAGCCCTCGATAAGGCTCGACATCAGGGGTTTTCGGGCGTGGTCCGCATGCAGTTTCTGCACGATCAGCGTCGCCTGCGCGGCCTTTCTGACGATGGCGGACAGCTGGGCCTGAACCGCGCGTTCGACATCCTCAAAACGGTGAAACTGCGCCACCTCGCCGGTAGCGGGGCCCGTCTGCTTCCCGGATCGCGAGCGGCCATTGTGCAGCGCCATCTCGATCGCCGCGGTAAAGGTGGTATAGCCCACCGAGGTCCACTGATACATCTTGCCCGCTTTTTGTGGCTCGACGCAGCCCATCAGACAGTAGTCGCGGGCGTCCTCATAGCTGAACCCCTTGTGCAGCATCATGCGAATATGGGCATCATCGAAATGGCACGCCGGGAACCCCATCCCGCTGCGTATCACGTCGACCACCTTGCGCATAAACGACTGCGGCGACTGGTTGTGGATACGCACGGCGAGGCCCGGCTGATAGATTTTCAGGCGCGCCGAGCAGTCCATAATCAGCAGCGTCAGCGGGTTAGTGGCATCTCCGCCTTCACGCTTCTGTCCGCCCACCACCAGGTTGATAAAGGGCTGGTAACCGGCAAAATACATCGCCGTCGATTCGCTGCAAATCCACAGGGTCTCCGCCATCTTGATCAGCCAGCAGCAAAGCAGCTCTTCCGCCTGCGCATGGGTTAACGTCCCGTCATTCAAATCGCGCTCCAGCAGCGGCCAGAGGTACTGATCGACGCGACCGAGGGAGATACCGGTCTGGTTCTCTTCCAGCATAAACAGGGAGTGCACGAACCAGATGGCCTGCAGGGCATCGTGAAAATGGCGCGGTGGCTGTTCCGGTACCCGCTCGCAAATAGCGGCCATCTGCAGCAGTTCATCCCGGCGAAGGGGATGGGTTTCGGCCACGGCCAGCTGGCGCAGATAGCGGGCATAGCGCCAGGCGTAGGTGATGACGCCGTCGCAGGTGTGCAGCACGCCGGTATAAAAATTGAAAGCCTCGCCGCCGTCGGGCGTGGCTGGATCGAGTGCGACGAGCCGCCCGGCGGCATCCTCGCGTATTCCTGCGATCCCTTTCGTCAGCAGAATGTTGTCGTAGCCGGGGCAGGAGTCGCCGCCGCCGTTTTGCGTTTTGATCGTGACGTCGCAGATCCCATCCTGGTGACACCACTCCCACAGTCCGAAGGTATTGAGCTGGGTCTCGGCCATTTCATCCAGAGAACGGCCTTGCCAGTAAGGAAACACCTCTTCCCGGAGCAAACGCTTTGTCTCGTCGTCAATCTGATATGGATCCTGGGCCCGAAAAGGCAGGTTATCCAGCTCTTCGGCCACCCAGCGCCAGCTAATTTCCGGCGACACTTCGCCCCCGCGCGCGCCGCCGGCAGGGTGGCTGACGATAAGCTCGTTGTCGGCAACGTATAAAGGCGCATTCTCACAGGCGTGACGGAAGGCTAACGCCCGGAGCAGGCTGTTATTCATCCCCGGATTGGCCTGATAAACCCGGGTGACGCTGACGGCCCGATGCGCAGACACAAAGGGCTTCGCCTGTAAAAAGGCGTCGCGCAGCTGTTCCACGCGGGATGAAAGAGGTTGGGTAGTCATTCTGACGCTCCTTTTAAAACGCAATCACGATGAGCCCGGCGACGATGCAGCAGATCCCCACTTTTTCCAGGGCGCTGCTGCGGAGCTTGTAAAAGGTGCTACTCAGGAGCGATATCATCACAATCCCCATTCCCGACCAGACCGCATAGGCGACAACGGGTGAAACCCAGCTCATCAGCATCGACAGGGCAAAGAACGAGGTCGCGTAACAAATCAGGCACACCATCGTCATCAGGGTATTTTTAAAGGTGTTCGTTTGCGGCAGCATTAAGGTGGCAATGACTTCCATTGAGACGGAAATAAAAAGCCAGAAAAAACCAATTAAAATATTAACCATTTAAAACCACACTGTTATTTAGTTTGTTTGATGGCGAGATTGAGAATCAATGTGCCAGCAATAACCATACACACCCCTATCCAGGCGTCCTGCGCCAGCATAAAGTCAAAATAGCGGGTCTGGATAAAGGTAATGCTCAGGATCCCGACCGCAGACCAGATAGCATATGCCACGCCCATATGGATCCTTTTCAGGGCGAGAGATAAACAGTAATAACTTACGCCATAGCCCATAATGGCCATTATTCCCACAGAGGGAATTTTAAAGCCGTTGGAGAGCGATAATAAGGTTGTCGCCACAATTTCAATGGCGACGGCTGCAATAAGCGCAGCAACGCATTTAGTTAACGTCATTAAATTATCCCCGGTGGTCAATAATACATTTCTTTGTTTTGGATAATGGAGTGCCAGGCAGAAGTTAATCTGCTTATTTTGTTTTCGCTGTGTTAAGAAATGAGTTTTATATTTGTAGAGATTTAAATAATAAAGACCCCCCTCAATCACCAGACAGGCCTCGCCCGTCAGCTCGACGCGGCCGTTAGCGTTAATATGGCAGAGCAGTTCCCCTTTACGGCTGCCGCCCTGTTGCGCGTGGAGGGTCTTTTTCGCCAGCCTGTCGCTCCACAGCGGGGCCAGAAAGGTATGCGCCGAGCCGGTCACCGGATCTTCATTGACGCCCACCTGCGGGCCAAACCAGCGGGAGCGAAAATCGAACTGACGCGAAGGGGCGGTCACCACCACGCCGCGGGTGTTGAATTTCGCCAGCGCGGCGAAATCCGGCGTTAAGCCGTCGAGCTGCGCGTCATCCTCCATCACGACGATCAGATCGGAGGCCTGCCAGAATTCGCATGCTCCCCCGGTGATGCCAAGCGCTGACAACAGCCCATCGGGGGCGGCAATCCTGCGGGGGATGACGAGGGGAAAGTCCATGGTGAATTTTCCGTCCTCAGCGGTGACGGTCAATTCGCCGCTGCGGGTGAAAAAGCGGACTTGCTTGCCCGTCTCCTCGTGGCGCAACAGGACGCTGGCGGCGGCGAGCGTCGCATGCCCGCAAAGGTCGACTTCGACGGCGGGGGTAAACCAGCGAAGGGCGAAATCGTCACCCTGCTTAACGACAAAGGCCGTTTCAGAGAGGTTATTTTCTCTGGCGATGTGCTGTAACACTGCATCCTCTGGCCAGGTGTCCAGCAGACAAACCGCCGCCGGATTACCCGTAAACGGCCCCTGAGAAAAAGCATCAACCTGATAAAAAGGAATGCGTTGCGGATAGCTATTTTTCACTCATCACCTCAAGATCGTTATAAACCGTGTAACGGGTCACACCCAGGGCCTGGGCCGCATGCTGCACGCCGCCCCTCATTTTGAAAATCCCTTTCTCGCGCATCTCTGCGACGATTTTAAGACGTTGCGTTTTCTGAATTTTCTTTCCAGAAACGGTGTGTTTTTCGATGATTTCCTGAATTGATTGCTCAACCAGCCCACCCAGATTGAGATCGGCGGCATCAGAATCGACGGGGGCGGTTGCCATCATGATGTCGAGACTTTTGCGAATCTGCTCATACGGCGAGGTATCCACGTTCATACAGAAAGCCATCAGCGGATGACCCTCATCACTGTAGTAAATCGTGGAGGCACTGTTCAGGATCTTCCCCGAGGCGGTAACGGTTTTATAATCCTTTACCGTCATGGACTTGCTGCTCTCATTTTTATTGAGCAACAGGGCAAAGCCCTTATCTTTTTCCGGGCCCGACAATAAGTGGTCGCCTTTACTTCTGCCGCTGACGTGCCCGTTAATGATTTTGACAATCGAGCAGTCGGGGGTGGTGAGATTGTGTAAAACCACCTCCTGATTGGCGGACAGCGTGCCCGCCAGCGCCTCCATGGCCGCTTCAAGTGGCCCGGAAATCAGCTCAATTTGGTCTGCATATTCTGATTTCATCGTTATTCCTTCGTCTGGGTCATTGTCAGGGCCACGAGTTTACCATCTGCCAACCGAACCTTCGCCTGTGCCGGGCGTGAATGGGCTGGCAGGATTAAATTATACTCATAATGTTTAATTATCAACAAAAAGTTGATTTGTGGATTTTGCGGGGGTAAATTCCCTGCACCTGATGGCGGGCTCCCGTTCCGGAAGTCCATAAGAAGTGGAAACACTCATGAAAATTATTGGTGTAGCGGTATTAGCGGGTTTGCTGGCGGCATGCAGTTATATTCATCCCTTTGGCGATGCGACGGAGTATCAGTCGTATTCGGTCTCATCTCACCCGGGGCTGGGGGGGGCGCTATCACTGCATACGCAACGTTTTGTCGTCTGAGGGCTATGGCGTTGAGGTTATTTTCCCGCAAGCGGATACCCCTAATTTTTTTGATATCACCAAAGGGCAGGAGCGGATCGCGCAGGTGGATATGTACCATGTGACCGGGGCCCGGACGATGGATATCACGCTTATTGCGGGGGCAAAAACAACCCTCAGGACGCTGGATGGCATCATGCAGCCGTGCGTAAGGCGGTAATACGACGTTTGAGCTGTGCGGCCTGTTCCCCCTCCGCCTTGAGACCAATATGCTAGGATAAGCAAAAAAAATCAGGCGCAAATCAGCAAGAGGGAGAGACATGATAAGAAAAAACAGGATCGTGGTGGATTACTCATTATCCGTTTTAGAGCGCACTCAAGCCGGGAAGCTCATCCACGATCATAAAAAAAGCGTATCTCGAACCCTACGGTTATATTTCTCTCATTCAAAAGGCTGCGGTCTCTATTTTAGCGATCGCGGTTTTATTTAATGTGATTACTTTGCTGCAGCTAAGCCTGAGAACTACTCTGGACAGTGATTTTCTGGCAAGAACCAAAATGTTCAGTATCGCTCTGCTGGTGCTGTTTGGCGTCGCGCTGGCGCTGTTTAAATTGTATGACGTGATGATGAATAACGTTATGCAGAAGCAGCAACGGGTTGAACAGGAAGACCAGGAGATCTTACAAAAAGTTAAATTAAACCGATTCTTTGTTGAAACTATTACCCCTAACGCCAGCGGCAAGATCTACTGGAAAAATGTTAAGGACAGCTACAGGGAAAATGGGTTTATTTTTATCCATATGAAGAATGATAATTGTGTAGTAATTCCTGAACGGGTTTTTGCTTCTGCCAGCGAAGCCGCAGAGGTTTTTGACTTTATCACCATGCAGATAGCGCAAAATAAATAAACCATGACCACCCAACAGCAGTTCAGCTTTGACACGCGCCCGCTGGTGCCCTTTGCCCATGATTACACCCATGGCGAAACGGAGCCCTGGCACAGCCACACCTGTGCCCAGCTTCTGCATACCCTGAGCGGAGTGGTGCGCGTGGAGACCGCGCAGGGATTCTGGATTGTACCGCCGGGGCGGGGCGTCTGGCTGCCTGCCGGGACGCAGCACCGCCTGCTGATCACCGGTAACGTGGCGGCCCGGACGCTGTTTATCGATCCCTTTGCCCGGGCGGATTTGCCGTCGGTTTGCCAGGTGGTGCAGATTTCTACCCTGCTGCGCGAGCTGATCGTCGCCTCGCTGCAGCTGCCGGAAAACTATGCGGCGGGTAGCCGGGCGGAACGCATTTATGAGCTGATCCTCGATGAAATCCGTGGGATAAGCGTGCTGCCGTTCAACCTTCCGGAGCCTCAGGCACCTGCGCTGCTGGGGCTGTGTCGCCAGATCCAGGCCGAGCCAGGCATCCGCTGGACCACGGCGCTGGCCGCCAGCCAGTTAAACATCAGCGAGCGCACCCTGCTGCGGCATTTTCGCCAGCAGACCGGGCTGGCATTCAGCGAATGGCTGCGCCGGGCGCGGCTGATGGAGGCGTTGAACCGCCTGGCCCAGGGGCAGTCGGTGCTTCGGGTGGCGCTGGACCTCGGCTATGAGAGTCACAGCGCCTTCAGCGCCATGTTCCGCCGCACCCTCGGCGTGGCCCCGAGCGACTACTTCCAGCCCGCGTCACTCTCCGGCAGCGCGTTAAGCAAGGCCTGAAGCGACGCCCGGGAAACATCGTTGTCGATACCGGTTCCCCAGCGGCTCATCCCTTGCTTAGCACTGCAGCGAATATAGGCCGCCGATCGGCTTTCGCTGCACCTGCCGAGCGTATGCTCGTGATAATCCTCGATCGCAAACGTCAGGTTAAAGCTGGCCTTTATCGCACCGGCGGCGGCCGAGAGCAGGCCGTTGCCTTTCCCCTCTAAGGTCACAATGCCCTCGGCAGTCTGCACGCGGGCCCACAGTGCCAGCCCACCGTCGGCCTGGCTTTCGGTCCGGTAATCCAGCAGCTGCCGCGGGGCATGCTGATGCGGGCCATAGAGCTCGCGATAGAGCTGCCACAGCGCACTCAGCGTCATCTCGTTTCCTTCCCGGTCGGTGTGCGCCTGCACGTGGCGGCTGAAATCCTGCTGCAGCGCCCGGGGCAGCACCAGACCATGATTTTGCTCCAGCATCCAGGCCGCGCCGCTTTTGCCGGACTGGCTGTTGACGCGGATCACCGCCTCATAGCTACAGCCGATATCGTTCGGATCGACCGGCAGATAGGGCATCTCCCAGCGCGGGGAGGCCGACTGTTCACGGGCGTGAAAGCCTTTCTTGATCGCGTCCTGATGCGAGCCTGAGAAGGCGGTAAACGCCAGTTTGCCGGCATAAGGGTGGCGCGGATGCACCGGCAGCTGGTTGCACTGCTCCACCAGCTCCACCACCTGCTTCATATCGCTGAAATCAAGCTGGGGCGAAATCCCCTGGCTGTAGAGATTCATCGCCAGCGTCACCAGGCAGACGTTCCCGGTGCGCTCCCCGTTGCCAAACAGACAACCTTCCACCCGGTCGGCACCGGCAAGCAGGGCCAGCTCGGCGCTGGCAACGCCGCTGCCGCGATCGTTGTGGGGATGCACGCTGATGCAGACCTCGCGTCGGCGTGAGAAGTGACGGCAAAAGTACTCGATCTGATCGGCATAGACGTTGGGCGTATTGACCTCGACCGTAGCGGGCAGGTTAACGATCATCGGTCGTGCGGATGAGGGCTGCCAGACATCCGCCACCGCCTCACAGATTTGCAGGGCAAACTCCGGCTCGGTAAAGCAGAAGGTTTCCGGCGAGTATTCGTAACTCCAGCGCGTCTGGGGGGTTAGCCTCGCACAGGGCGCGGATCTGGCGCGTGGCGCTGACGGCGAGCTGGATAATGTCTTCTTTGCTCTGGCGGAACACCAGTTGGCGGAACAGCGGCGCGGTGGCGTTGTAAAGATGCACCGTGGCGCATTTCGCCCCTTCCAGCGAGGCAAAGGTGCGCTCAATCAGATCGCTGCGGGCCTGGGTGAGCACCTGAATGGTGACGTCATCCGGGATGCGCTGCTCCTCAATCAGCTGACGGACAAACTGAAAGTCCGTCTCCGAGGCGGAGGGGAACGCGACCTCGATCTCCTTAAATCCGCACTTCAGCAGCTGCTCCCAGAAGCGCAGCTTGCGCGGGATATCCATCGGCTCGGCCAGCGCCTGGTTGCCATCGCGCAGGTCGGTAGAGAGCCAGCGCGGGGCGTGGGTCAGGGTCTTGTCCGGCCACTGGCGGTCGGGTAAGGCAATCGGGGCAAAGGCGGCGTACTTCTGCGAGGGGTTGAGCAGCATAGTTGTTCTCCAGGTGATGTTGTGTTTTTATCCTGGCGAAAAAGGGGGCAGGGCACTGGCGCAAAACTGACAACCTGTGGCGAGGATCCGCCATATCAGGTCACCCTGAGCAGTGCCGCCTCCATCAGCTGCTCCAGCATCGTCTGGGCTTTGGCCCCGTCCTTTTGTTCCAGCGAGATCCCGAGGCTCCCCGGCGTGGGCAGAACATTTCCCGCCACCCGCAGGTTGCCTGGCATCCCGATACGGGTGCGCAGCGTGATACCAAGCCCCGCCTGCACCGCCGCCCAGATCCCGCTCAGGCTGTGGCTGACAAACACTACCCGCCAGGGGATGCCCGCCCGGTTCAGACAGTCGATGGCATGGGATCGCATCAGGCAGGGGTGTTCAAACATCACCAGCGGCAGGGGCTCGCCCCCGGCCAGCAGGGCGCTGATGTCCAGATCAGGGTGCTGGATCCACGCCATCTGGCTCTGGCCGATTGTCCGGCCCTGTCGCTGTTCGCGCGGGTTCTGCCACAGCAGCACCATATCGAGGGCGTTATCATCAAAGGCGGTGAGCAAAGCCCGGTTGCGATCCACCCGGGCAATGATCCGCACGCCGGGATGGTGGCGTTTGAATTCTCCCAGAATGCCCGGCATCAGCGACTCGCCAAAATCCTCCTGCATGCCGATGCGGATCTCCTCCTGCAGCTGCTCGCCTTTCAGGGCGCGCTGCATCTCATCATTCAGCGTCAGCATCCGGCGGGCATAGCCCATGACGATCTCGCCATCCCGGGTCAGCGCCAGGCCGCGACCCTTCTTCATCACCAGTTCAGCTCCGCACTGCTGTTCCAGCTTTTTCAGCTGGGCGCTCACCGCCGAGGTGGAGCGGCAAAGCCGGATGGCGGCCTGAGCAAAGCTGCCGCACTCCATGCCGGTGACAAAAGTGCGCAGAGCGTCGAGGTCGAGCGTCGGGGGAAGCTTGTTCATAATCGTCCTGAAATACGGGATGGTACGCCGAAGATTATTTGATTTTCAGGATGAAAATATGGCGCCAGAATCGCCTTACTGTCAATACGGAGAGAACATCATGGCGAAATCACTCACGGCTGAAACCCTGGCCCGCGTCGCGCCTAAGCTGGCCGAGCTGAGCAGGGAGGTCCTGTTCAATGATATCTGGAAACGTGACGCGCTTTCCCCGCGCGACCGTAGTCTGATCACCCTGGCCACCCTGACGGCGCTGGGGCGCGTGCAGCAGCTGCCCTGGCATATCGACTTCGCGCAGCAAAACGGCCTGAGCAGAGAGGAGATCGCCGAAGCCTTCACCCATCTGGCGTTCTACGCCGGCTGGCCGGCGGCGGTGTCGGCGCTTGGCTGTCTGGACGAGGAGTCACGCTGATGCCTTTCACCCGTATCTCCCTGCGTCCGGGGTATAGCGACGCGCAGATTGCACAGATCTCCGACATCCTGCAGCAGAGCCTGGAGGCGGAGTTTGCCGTCCCGCCGGGGGATCGCTTTCAGATTTTTGAGGCGCTTCCGGCCGGACTACGCGTGTTTGACCGCCACTATAAAAGCAAAGGGCGTAGCGAGAATTTTATTCAGTTTCATATTCTGGCGGGCAAGCCCCGCTCGCGCGAGCAGAAGCAAAATCTCTGCCGCCTGCTGTGCGAACGGCTGCATGCGACGCTGGCTATTCATCCGGATGACGTGATGGTGATGATCCACTTCAACACCGCCGATGACTGGAGCTTCAGCCAGGGGCGGATGCTGTCGGAGGAGGGGTTATGATCGTGATGCAATACCGCTTCACCCTGCCTGCTGACTACGACATGGCGATCGTTGAGAACCGCATTGCGGAGAACGGCGCGAAGCTGGATGGCTTCGCCGGGCTGCTGTTTAAGGCGTATCTCGTTGCCCGACGTGAAGACGACTATACCGAAGAGAACCGCTATGCGCCGCTTTACGTCTGGGAACATGCCGGCGCGATGGCGCAGTTTTTACAGAGCCCCGGCTTTCGCAAGCTGACGCAGGATTTTGGCTGGCCGCAGATTGATACCTGGCTGGCGCTGCGTCTGCCTGCAATTGATGACGTCCGGGATGCTGCCTGGCTGTCGATGACCCGACAGCCGATCGCCGCGCACAGCGATCTGTCGGCGCTGGCGATGCACGCGCCGCTCTGCGCCTGGGACGTCAGCCGCTGGCAGCTGTTACAGGTGGATTTTGGCAACGCGCCGCAGGCCGGGAAGGAGAATTACCGTATTGGCTACGTGGCCAGTGGGGTTACGGATCTAAACGCTGCCACTCCTCACGCGTGATCTCCCACAACTCCGTGTCCAGCTCACCGGAGACGTATTGTCCTTTTTCGACGCGAACTAAACGCATGCCGCTGCGCTCTGACAGGTTTCTGGACCGGCTGTTGACGGCCGCTTTCGGGGCGCGCAACACCTCGCGCTTCAGGTCGGTGAACCAGAAGCGGGTCACCGCCCGGCAGGCTTCGGTCATATAACCCTGGCCCTGGTATTCCGGGACCAGCCAGAAGCCGCGGTTATTGTCCGGCGTATCCATCAGGCAAATGACGCCGATCACCTCCTGCGGCTCCGCTTTCCGGCGTAGCGTCCAGTACCATCCTGTGCCTTCCTCGCTTGCGGGCAGAGCAACGTTCTCGACATAGTGCTGCGCCCCGTTATCGGGATAGGGCCAGGGGATGCTGGCGATCAGATAGCGCACGATTTCCCAGCGCGGGAAGATGCGCTGGATCTGGATGGCATCTTCAGAGGCGAGGGGGGTGAGCAGCAAGCGTTCGGTGTCGAGAGGTGGGGTCGCCATGGCTTATTTCTCCTTGTTAAGCGGGTAACGGTTGATCCAGTAAAGCAAAAAATAACGTGTCTCGCATCCGGGAACGGACTTTATTTACAGGGAAGCCATAAACAACAATTAATATTGATTATTAATATCGTGAAATTTATTTATAAATTATTTCCGAGTTTAAGCGTAATGTATTCACTATCCCGGATGGACAAGTCTAAAGGATATAGGATTTTCGCATCACTATAAAACCCTGAGGTTTGCGGAAATGTATTACCTGAATTCTGTTAAATGGCCATCTACTGAAGAGGGCGGGTTAAGACGTCTACGGTTAGGGGAGATTAATCTGGCCAGTACGCTATATGGTTACAGCATTCATTATCATAAAGTCTGGATCCACCGTGAAAGTTATTTTCCTTTCAATCTACAAGATCCCAATCGGGGTATGGCTCCTGATGGTGAAATGTGGTTCAGGGAGGGAAAATATCAACATGATTTTTCGATGCCTGAAAAGGGAGAACCCCAGATTGCACAACACCTTTTCCTGCATGAAATGATGCACATCTGGCAGCATCAGCGTGGAATGTGGGTGCGGATGCGCGGCGCATTTTCATGGGCGGTGGATTATACCTACAGTCTGGATAAAGCAAAGTTACTTGATTACGGACTGGAGCAGCAGGCCTCCATCGTGAGTGACTACTGGTTATTAAAGCACTATGGTTTCCTGGGAAACGAGGGTCTTTATGATTACAGGGATTATAATCCATCTCAACCCGTTCTGGCTTTAATGCAGCAATATGAAAAAGTATTAGGGAGTTTTCCCGGATGAAAATTTCCGTATTAATTATGTCGGTCATTATGTTGACGGGATGCCCACGCAAGGGATATGAAGGTGCGCAATATGGGTTATGGCGAGCAATTCATATTGATGGGGATCGCATCTGTTTCACTTTAGATAAAGATGATGTGCTCGAAAGTTATAGCTTTGGACCCAACAGCAACGTATCTAATAAATTGCTTTATAACTATATCACTAAGTTGTCTTATCCTGATACCTGTTTCACGGCTCATTTTGAAAAAGCGATGATCTATGGTGCAAGATATATGATCAATAAACAATGGTATAACTACTCTTTTATTATTGATAATGACGGTCAGGTTTTAGATTTAGGTGGGGAGGCAGTATGTCCTTACCAAATTGTTAATTCTTTATGATTAATTCACCCCGGCATCAAGGATTTAAGGAACTTAACAAGGATGGCAAAAATCATATTACTTGCGCTAGTTATGACACTGACTGGATGTATTGGCAAAGATAATAAAGGCACGCAGTATGCAAAAATGCGGAGCGTCTATATTGACAGGGATCGTGTCTGTTTCAGTGTTAATAAAAAGGAAGTGCTTAGCAATTATGAGTTTTCGGCTATAGGTAAGACACATAAAGTATTGATAAGTGGCCGTTCGACTCATTTGTCCTATCCGGGGAGTTGTTTCACGGTTCCTTTGGAAAGGGGCGTTATCTACCGAGCGAACTACATGCTGGATAAAAAGAATTATTACGATGCTTTTATTATGGACAGTTCCGGTTATGTTATATATTTATGGACAAATACTGGCTGTCCGTATATTAGCGTTGTTCCCTGGCAATGAGCAATTCAGCTACGCTTTCATCGTTAAGAGTGAAAGCATTATTTTAAAGTAAAGGAGTTACACACCATGTCATTACCCGCATATTTATTTCTTTATGATGAAAATGGAATATTATTAAACGGTGGAAGCCTGGCGCTGGGCCGCGAAGGCGCGATCGAGGTAATGAGCAGCAGCTACGGCGTCAGCCAGCCAGTGGATCCACACACCGGACGTATGGGCGGAACGCGACAGCACGCCCCGTATGTTATCCATAAACAGGTGAATAAATTATCCCCGTTTCTCGCCCATTGTATTTGTGAAGGACGGCGGCTGCAAAAAGCCGTAATCAAATATTATGAAACTAACGAGGCAGGCATTGAGCGGGAAATTTACCGGGTCACAATGGAAGGCGTTGTCATTATGTCTGTAAATGCCAACCATACTTATATACCGGGTTCTGACAGTCATAATATGATCGAAACTATAGGTTTGCGCTATAACAGTATCGAATGGTATTACCTGGACGGGGTGATTAAATATGCCGACGCGTGGTCTAAGCCCTCACCGCAACAGCAGCAACAGACCAGGCAATGAATCTCATTCATCTCTGCACTGGGCTAAATGATTGAGCCTCCAGTGTAGAGACGTGCCATCCTGGGCCGCAACGCGAGAAGAGATTTCGCCATGCACAGATCAACAACGGATATCTTCCACTGAGCGGTGACTTGCTGCCAAAAGCGGGTTTATCAGCAGAAGCCCGTTGCCTGGAGTGGGGCCCTGCAAAGGTAAGGATAGGGGTAAACATCAAAAAAGCGTGTAATTATTCAACAAAGCCATGCAACCCAAAAAAAGAGTCCCTGTAGCTGTAAAGAGAAATAAACCTTTATATCCTTGTGTGATTATTTGCATTAAATAACCACTTGGCTTATTTTTTGTACAGGCAGTATAGAAAATAACGTACCTAAAATAACAGTACAGACCTTCCTTAATCGAACTTATGAAATGAATATTGTGTTAAGCGATTGATTTCAGTAGATTATTTTTTTAATAGAATTTATTGAATCCATAATGGTCTGATGACATATATTAATAGCATAATAACTAAATTATACTTCTTTACGTTTGATGGAATGGAGAGGTTAGAATGCGCTTGATTGTCATGTTGTTAAGCTTTGTGGTAGCCACCCAGGCCTGGGCTGGCGAACTTTCCAAACCTGCCGGTAAAGTCCTTTTAACCCTGTCCGGTAATATTCAAAATACAAACGAAGACGGGAAAGCCGTTTTTGATATCGCCGGCCTTGAGAAACTGGGTATGGTCAGCTTCAAGACCACCTCTCCCTGGTATAATGGGCGTCCTACCTTTACGGGCGTTCCGGTGCAGAAGCTCATGGATTATGTCGGCGCGAAAGGCACTGTCGTTAAGGTCACCGCGCTCAATGACTATACCACCGTCATCCCTCTCAATGATTTCAAAAAATACAACGTCATCCTGGCCTTCAAAATCGACGGGGAGTATATGCGCATCCGTGATAAAGGGCCCCTGTTCATCGTGTATCCTTATGACAGCATGCCTGAGCTGAATAACCAGATTTTCTATTCAAGGTCCGCATGGCAGGTCAGCAAAATGACGATTGAATAGGCGGTCAGGAGAGGATCATGAACAGGATACTGGCGGGCATTATTTTTTTCCTTTTTATCTCGACTGGATACATTTCTTTCCTTGTACATGAAAGGCAACAAGAGTTACAGAAGCTGACCCACTACACTGATTCATGGTCTGCTGCACAGTTGGTATCAGAATATTACCGACTGGAATCCGTGCTGGGTCTTTACACTATCGATGACACGCTGTCGATCGATGATGTGCGCCTGCGTCTCGACATTATGCTCAGCCAGAGTGATTTAACGAAAGAGGGCGATTTAGGCCGTTATATTGAAAGTAATAAAGCGCATCGTGAACTGGCTCAGCAGCTTGAAACGATGCTTAAATATCTGGATGTTCATCTTGAGAAAATGAACCGTTCAGAGCTCGAGACCTACCTGAAAACAATGCATACGCTCGATGCGCCCCTCAGCCGTCTTTCATCCGGTGCATTAGATAAGGATGTTAACTCGATCAGTGGCGCGAACCTCAAAATTCAAACGCTGTACTATATATATTCAGCGACTTCTGTCCTGTTAATAATACTCAGCGCCATATTGGGTGCGCTGATCTTCTATCAGAACAGAAATATTCAGAAGGCGCATCTGCAGGTGACGAGCCTTGCGGAAGAGCTGCAGACGTCGAAAGAAAAACTGCAAATCCAGAATGCCCAGCTGGAATATGACGTTTACCACGACTCGCTGACCGGGATGAATAACCGCCAGTTTTTCTGGGATAATTTAAAGAAAATAACCGAGACGGCCGAAAAAAATAATAATTCTGTGGCAGTGATGTTATTTGATTTAGATCGATTCAAGGATGTCAATGACAGCTGGGGTCATGATACCGGTGACAGGTTATTACGCCAGATAGCCCAGCGCCTGGTGTCGATGAGCCTGACGTCAGAAACGCTTTATCGCTTAGGTGGGGATGAGTTTGCGTTTCTCTCAAGTGGCCTGACTGAGAGCAGTGCGGTTTCGCGCGCGCAAAAAATATGTGATTCCATCAACCAGCCCTACACGATCGATAATACGATTATCAACATCGCCACCTGTGTCGGTATTGTTATTTCAGAGACGGAACGCCGCGCCGACTATCTCTATAAATTTGCCGATCTGGCCCTGTATGAGGCTAAAAAAGAGGGCTCCGGTCAGATCAAAGTTTTCCGCCAAAGCATGTTAGATAAGCTGCAGGAAAGCAGAACCCTTGAACATGATATGGCCATGGCGTTAGTGAACAAAGAGTTCGTGGTCTATTACCAGCCGATTGTCGATTCGTTCAGTCAGGAAATTTACAGCTATGAAGCCCTTATTCGCTGGATACATCCTCTGAAGGGCCTCCTGGCGCCGGATAGCTTTATTCCGGTTGCTGAAAAAACAGGAATGATTAACGAGATGGGGAAATCGGTGCTGGAAATGGCCTGTCGGGAAGCGGCGTCCTGGGCAATTCCGGCAAAAATTTCAGTCAATGTCTCGCCTGTCCAGCTCAGCAGCAACGTCTTTGCCGGGATCGTGTTATCCATTCTGAAAGAGACGGGGCTTCAGGCCGAGCGTCTTGAACTGGAAGTAACGGAGTCTTCTCTCTTTACCGATAACAGCACGCCGATGAATACGCTTAACAAGCTCAGAGCCCTGGGCGTGAGGATCTCCATCGACGATTTTGGTACGGGTTACTCCTCGCTTTCGCGGCTGAGTAAGCTGGCCTTCGATAAAATCAAAATAGACAAGTCTTTTGTCCATTCGATATCGGTGCAGGATGACGCCCTGACGATCATCAAACTCATCACCGGCATGGCGAAGTCCCTGAATATGAAAACGGTCGCAGAAGGGGTTGAAACGCTGGAACAGCTGGAAAGCCTTCAGGCACTGGGCTGCGATCTCGCACAAGGCTATCTGTTTGGAAAACCGCAGCCGGGTATTGATGGCAGGATCCGAAACGGTTAAATCGCCTCGCTGTGAGTAAAACGGGGCGGGGCGCCATCACCCCTTTGCCGCCGGATATTTCGCCACGACCTCCTCCGGCCCCAGCTCCCGTCCGTCACTCGCTACCATCGCCAGCTTGCGCAGCGGCTTCCGATCCCGGGCATCCACCATCACCGTCCCGACATCTCCTTCGGCAAACAGATGCGCATTTCCCCACTGGGAGAGCGCCAACAGCACGGTTTGCAGGGCGCGCCCCTTTTCCGTCAGGACATACTCCTGCCACGCGCTGCCGTCGGAAGCGGGTTGTAGCACCAGGATCCCTTCGTCTACCAGCAGTTTCAGCCGGGTCGCCAGCATATTTTTCGCAATACCGAGGCTCTTCTGAAACTCGCCAAAACGCGTCACCCCGCGCAGGGCATCGCGCACGATCAGCAGTGACCACCAGTCGCCGATAATATCCAGCGAGCGGGCAACAGGGCAGGTACTCTCTTCCAGGCGGGTACGTTTCACGGGGGGGCTCCTTATCAGCGGTGAGTTTTATTATAAAACCAATTCGCCTTCACACACAAAGTAAGCCGTCACTTTGCGGGTGGGCTCCAGGTAATCCGTCACAAATCTGTCACACTGTTTACGACGATAAAACAGAGTGAGGAATTAGGGATGAGAAAAGCACTAATCGCTGTCGCCGTGGCGGGCAGCATCGGTCTGTCCTGCGGCGTCCAGGCGCAAACCGCGCCGGAAGGGTATCAGCTGGAACAGGTTCTGATCATGAGCCGTCATAACCTGCGCGCGCCGCTGGCCAACAACGGCAGCGTGTTGGAGCAGTCGACCCCGGAAAAATGGCCGGAGTGGGATGTGCCGGGCGGGCAGCTTACCACCAAAGGCGGCGTGCTGGAGGTCTATATGGGCCACTACATGCGCGAATGGCTGGCGGAGGAGGGCGTAGTGACCGCCGGGGAGTGCCCGACGGCGAACAGCGTCTTTGCCTACGCCAACAGCCTGCAGCGCACGGTGGCGACGGCGCAGTTCTTCATCACCGGGGCGTTCCCGGGCTGCGATGTGCCGGTGCACCATCAGGAGCAGATGGGCACTATGGACCCGACCTTTAATCCGGTGATCACCGACAACTCTCCTGAGTTCCGTGAGAAAGCCCTGCAGGCGATGAACAACGAGCGCCAGGGGATGAAGCTTGAAGAGAGTTATAAGCTGCTGGAACAGATGACCGACTATAAGGATTCGCCGTCCTGCAAAGAGAAACAGGTCTGCTCCCTGACCGACGCGAAAGACACTTACAGCGCCGAGTACCAGAAGGAGCCCGGCGTCTCCGGCCCGCTGAAGGTGGGTAACTCGCTGGTGGATGCTTTTACTCTGCAATATTACGAAGGCTTCCCGCTGGATCAGGTGGCCTGGGGGGGAGATCAAAACCGACCAGCAGTGGCGGGTGCTGTCCCAGCTGAAAAACGGCTATCAGGACTCGCTGTTCACCTCGGCGGAAGTGGCGCGAAACGTGGCGAAACCGCTGGTGAAGTACATCGACAACGCGCTGGTCACCGGCCAGGCGAAAGCGCCTAAGGTCACCCTGCTGGTGGGGCATGACTCTAACATCGCCTCGCTGCTGAAAGCCCTCGACTTCAAACCTTATCAGCTGCCCGGTCAGTACGAGCGCACGCCGATTGGCGGCAAGATCGTCTTCCAGCGCTGGCATGATAAGACCGGCAACCGTGATTTGATGAAAATTGAGTATGTCTATCAGAGTACGGAGCAGCTGCGTAATGCTCAGGTGCTGACGTTAAAAGCCCCGGCGCAGCGGGTCACGCTGGAGCTGAACGGCTGTCCGGTAGATGCGGACGGGTTCTGCCCGGTGGAGACCTTTAATACGGTATTGAATACGGCGGCGAAATAACATGAAGGATGGGGTGCGGGGTATCCCCCTCACCCCAGCCCTCTCCTTCAAGGGAGAGGGGGAAAACAATCAGACGTTTTTGCGCTCGATGGTCTGCTCGCCCCAGAACAGCGAGTCTTTGTCGGTTTTATCGAAGGCTAGCACCAGCACTTCATCGCTGCCTTCTTCCCAGATTTTCTCTGCCAGTTTTTCGTCATATTTCGCGACTTCAAAAATCGCCTCGGCGATCTCCGGTGACGTATTACGTAAACGCGCAAATTCCCCGACGCGATGTGCTTTAGCTTCTTGTGTTGGCATAGTCATCCTCCTGTTGAGAGTTAAGCTTTCAGTTTAGCAGCCAGACCGGCGACATATTCGCCCTGATAGCGGGCAATGTTCAGTTCCGCTTCCGACGGCTGGCGCGAGCCGTCGCCACCGGCAATGGTCGTCGCCCCATACGGCGTACCGCCGCGCGTCTGAGAAATATCAAACAGCTCCGGCGTACCGTAGCCGATCGGCACAATCACCATCCCATGATGGGCAAGGGTGGTCCAGGTGGAGGTGATGGTCTGTTCCTGCCCGCCGCCGGTACCGGTGGAGCTGAACACGCTGGCGATTTTGCCGTGTAAGGCATTCTTCACCCACAGTCCGCCCGTCTGGTCGAGGAAGGTACGCATCTGCCCGGCCATGTTGCCAAAGCGCGTCGGGGTACCAAAAATGATAGCGTCGTAATCACCCAGCTCCTGCGGGGAGGCTTCCGGCGCGCTCTGCGCTTTTCCCCCGGCTTTGGCAAAGGCTTCTGCCTGCATGGTCTCCGGTACGCGTTTGATCACCACCTCAACCCCCTCGACTTTCCTGGCGCCGTCCGCCACTGCATGAGCCATGGTTTCGATGTGTCCGTACATGGAATAGTAGAGCACCAGAATTTTCGTCATTTCGCTTCACTCCTCGCATGATTTTTAAGGCAGCGGCATGCTGCACTCATTTAAAGATATGACGTGACAGCGAGACTGCAAATCTGGACACCATTTATTTGATTTTAAACAAAAAAGCGGATGGCTCTTCTTTCGTAGCAAAATGACACATTTTTGCTATTGTGAATTTCTGGAATGATAAGAAAGGCTTATGGTTTCGTTTCGACGAGCATCATACGAAAGGCTGATATCGTATTGCAGGATATTACGGTTAGCTGGATGTATGCTCATACTCCACTAAGCTTAGGTTCACGCGGCGCAGATAAAGGCACTTTTTTAGCGTCGTCAGGTGGAAGAATTCGCTTTCACTGAATGCAGTATTAAGTCTTATGTTTTTTTAACTCTGGAGGTCCGACATGGCAAACCATCGTGGTGGGTCAGGTAATTTTGCAGAAGACCGTGAAAGAGCATCAGAAGCAGGACGTAAAGGTGGCCAGCAAAGCGGGGGGAACTTCAAGAACGACCCTCAACGCGCATCCGAAGCTGGCAAAAAAGGGGGCAAAAATAGCCATGGCGGCAACAAGAGCAGTTAAGTTGCAGCCGACTGAAGTATGGGTCTCATGACCACTGGCACCCCCCCGCCGCCGGGCTCCCCGGCGGTTTTTTTGTGTTTGTTGTTGAAGGGTTATCAAATTCCTTCCACACTAGCGGATTGACTCTTTGTGCTGGTGCCTCATGTCCTCCTCCCGTTATGCCTTTTCGATCAAACCGCAGGAAGCGATCCTGATCCTTATCACTATGTTCTGGGGCGGGACCTTTCTTGCCGTACAGTACGCCGTCACGCTCAGCGATCCCTTTTTCTTCGTCGGCCTGCGTTTCGCCACGGCGGCCATCGCGGTGGCCATCATCTCCCTGAAAACCCTCCCTGGCCTGACCATGACCGAGCTGAAAGCCGGGCTGGCGATTGGCGTGTCGATCGCAATGGGCTATAGCCTGCAAACCTGGGGGTTACAAAGCATTCCCAGCAGTAAGTCGGCGTTCATCACCGCCATGTATGTTCCGCTGGTGCCCCTGCTGCAGTGGCTCTGCCTGCGCCGCATGCCGGGCATGATGTCCTGCATCGGCATTGTTCTGGCTTTTATCGGCCTGATCCTGCTGGCGGGGCCGGACGATAACCTGCTGGCGCTCGGAAAGGGGGAGATAATTACCCTGGTGGGTGCGGTGGCGATAGCCGCAGAGATTATTTTGATCAGCGCCTGGGCCGGCAAGGTGGACGTCAAGCGCGTCACCGTCGTGCAGCTGGCGACCGCCTCGCTGGTGGCGTTTCTGGCCATGATCCCGGCCGGGGAGTCCGTGCCGCCGCTTTCCTCGGGGTTAGTAATTGTCGCCCTTGGTCTGGGGATTTTCAGCGCCATCATTCAGGTGACGATGAACTGGGCCCAGCGCAGCGTCTCGCCAACCCGGGCAACGGTGATCTATACCGGGGAGCCGGTGTGGGCGGGGATTTTTGGCCGTCTGGCCGGGGAGCGCCTGCCGCTCCTCGCCCTGGTGGGCGCCGCCTTTATTATCGCCGGCGTGCTGGTGAGCGAGCTAAAGCTGAAAAGGAAGAAAAAGGCGCTGGCGGAGGCCGACAGCGCCACGCTGGATCAAGGCTCCTGAGTCATGACTTCGCCGCCCTGTGTCACCCCCGCCATCCGGCGGCTGAGCAGGGCGTTAAGCGCAATCGCGCCAAAGGTGGCGGTACCGATCCCGCCCAGGGTAAAGCCGCCGAGGGAGAGGGCAAAATCACCCGCCCCCAGCACCAGGGTCACGGCGACCATAATCAGGTTGCCGTTCTGACTCAGATCGACCCGGTTCTGCACCCAGATCCGCGCCCCGGCCACCGCAATCAGACCAAACACCACAATCGACGCTCCGCCAATCACCGCCGCCGGGATGGTGTGGATCAGCGCGCCAAATTTAGGTGAAAAGCCGAGCAGCATGGCAATCACCGCCGCCGCCACGAACACCAGCGTCGAGTAGACCTTGGTCACCGCCATCACCCCGATATTCTCGGCATAGGTGGTCACGCCGCTGCCGCCCACCGAACCCGAAAGCAGGGTCGCCAGCCCGTCACCGACAAAGGCCCGGCCCATATACGGGTCCATATTGCGCCCGGTCATCCCGGCCACCGCTTTCAGGTGGCCGAGGTTTTCCGCCACTAAAATCACCGCCACCGGGGCGATCAGCATCATCGCCTGGCCGTTGAAGGTAGGTGAGGTCAGCTGCGGCAGGCCGAACCACGCCGCCTGCTGCACGAGGGCGAAATCGACCGGTTTGCCGAGCCCGAAGACGCTGGTCAGCAGGGCATAGATCAGGCAGGCGAGGATCAGCCCGACCAGGATCAGCAGCCGCTGGATCATCCCCCGGGTAAACACCGCCACCAGGCCGATGCACAGCACCGTCACCACTGCCATCCAGCTGTCAAAGGCCGAGCCGGAGACCCCTTTTACGGCGATGGGGGCCAGGTTCAGGCCAATCGCCATCACCACCGCCCCGGTGACCACCGGCGGCATCAGCCGTTCGATCCAGCGGGTGCCGAGCTTCATTACCACCAGGCCGATGAGGGTGTAGATCGCGCCGCAGGCGATAATCCCGCCGAGGGCCACGCTCAGCTGCGGGTTGATCCCCTGACCGTTAAAGCCGGTGGCGGCAATCACCACCCCGACAAAGGCCGCGCTGGAGCCCAGATAGCTCGGCACCCGTCCGCCAGTAATGAAAAAGAACAGCAGGGTGCCGACCCCCGACATCAGTATCGACAGGTTAGGGTCCAGCCCCATCAGAATGGGCATCAGCACCGTGGCACCAAACATCGCCACCGCGTGCTGCACCCCCATCACCGCGGTTTGCGCCAGCGGGAGGCGTTCATCCGGCGCGACCACGCCGCGTTCTGAGGAGGTCGATTTCAACTGCCAGTGAGGAAAACCGAATAGTGCCATCAGCTGCTCCTTAAGGAGGATTAACAGGCGGGTCGCATCAGGGCGTGGTAGCCGCGGTCAAACCACACCAGACCCTGGGGCACCGGGTGGCGGGTAATTGCAACGATCTCGCAAAACAGAATGTCGTGAGTGCCGACGCTCACTACCTGGCTAATCCGGCAGTCGAACGAGGCCAGGGCGTCCGCCAGACGCGGGCAGCCGGTCTCCCCGGTCTGCCAGCGGGCGGCGGCAAAGCGATCGGCCATCGGGGTTTTGCCCCCAAACAGATTCGACAGCGACTCCTGACCGGCGCTGAGGGTGTTAACGCACAGGGTGCGGTTGTCGTTAAACACCGGCCACACCGAGGCGCCGCGATTGAGACACACCAGCAGCGTTGGCGGCGAGTCGGTAACGCTGCACACCGCGCTGGCGGTAAAGCCCGCCTCTCCCGCCGGGCCATCGGTGGTGATGATATTTACCGCCGCCCCCAGACAGGCCATGGCATCGCGAAAGGCTTGTTTATCAATGTTCATGGTCGCTCCTTAAACCAGCCCGCAGGCATCGTCAAAGCTCAGACGGGGCAGCCGCCCGTAGAGTTTGCTGTTATCGCCGTAGCCGATGTTGATCAGCAGGTTGCTTCTCAGGTTGCTGCCGGTGAAGAAGGCCGCATCGACCTTCTCCCGGTCGAAGCCGGAGAGCGGACCGGTATCGAGCCCCAGCGCCCGGCAGGCGACAATCAGATAGGCCGCCTGCAGGGTGCTGTTGCGAAAGGCGGTCTCCTCCGCAAGCTGCGGGCTGGCGGTAAACCAGCTCCGGGCATCGCCGTGGGGGAACAGCTCCGGCAGACGATCGTAAAACTGGCTGTCCCAGGCGACGATGGCCGTCACCGGGGCGGTGAGGGTCTTTTGCAGGTTGCCGCTGGAAAGCGCCGGGCGCAGCTTCTCTTTGCCTTCCGGGGTGCGGATAAACACCATCCGCGCCGGGGAGCAGTTGGCGGAGGTCGGGCCCCACTTCATGAGGTCATAAATTTCGCGCAGCGTCTCGTCGCTGACCGGACGATCCAGCCAGCCGTTGTGCGTTCGCGCTTCGGTAAACAGCGCATGCTGCGCGGTCGGGGTGATGGCTTCACTCATGGCAACTCCTTCGATAAGCGTTCGTGGCGGTGCAGCAGGCTGGCGAGCCCGTTTTGCAGCAGGGCGTTGAAAACCTCCGGCTCGGTGACGTTGCAGGCGTGGCCGCCGCGCGGCATCACCGTGATAACGCTGTCGGGCAGGGCGGCGTGCAGCTGGGATGAACAGACGGCAGGCACCAGCAGATCGTCGGCGGAACAGATAATCTGCACCGGGCAGCGGATCCGCAGTGCGAGGCGGCTGAAATCGGCCCGCTTCAGGGCATTCAGCCTGCGCAGCAGCGTGGTCTTGCCCTGGAAATGGGCCAGCGCCAGCGCCTCTTCGGCTTCCATACGCGGCTGGCGGGCGGCCATCCAGTCGGCGGGATAGAGAAACAGCGGCTGGGCCTCCACCCAGGCCTGGGCTCCGCCGGCATGCAGCAGCCGCTCGCGAACCTGGAAACAGCGCCGGGTATGGGGATGCAGCGTCAGCCAGCCGTTGACGCACACCAGCGTGCTAAGCGCGCCGGGACGATCCACCGCCAGCTGCAGGCCGATCAGCGCCCCCAGCGCATGGCCGACCACGCTAAAGTGCGTAATGCCGGCGGTCTCCAGCGCCTGCCACAGCTCCTCGGCCATCTGAGCCAGACTGTAGTCCTCCGGCAGATCGCCAGGGTTGTTGCCGGTGCCGCGCTGGTCATAGCAGACCACCTGATACTCCTGCTCCAGGTCGGCCAGCTGGGGCAGCCAGTAGCTGCCGCTGCCGCCCAGTCCGGCGATCAGCACCACCACCGGCGCGCCCGCATAGGGCGGGGGGGAAATGGACAGTTTCATGGCAACCTCACCGGCCAATGTGGGCGATGGTGGCGATCTCCACCAGCGCCTCGGGTTTCACCAGCCCGCACTGAATGCAGAACCGCGCCGGTTTATCGCCGGGGAAAAACTCGGCGTAGATCTCGTTAATCGCGGCGTAGTTTTTCCAGTCGGTAATAAAGATGCTGTTGAAGGTCACGTCCGCCATCGCCCCGCCCGCCGTTTCGATAACGCGCTGGATGGTCTGCAACACGTGGCGGGTTTGCGCCTTTGGGTCATCGGGAAAGACCACGTTATTCTGAGCGTCGAACGGCAGCGTGCCTGAGACGTAGACCACCCCGTCCGCCAGGGTGCCGGGAACGAAAGGGGCAATTGGGGTGCTGGTGCCCGGGGGAATAATCACAGATTTCGGCATTGTTAAGCTCCTCAGGCGATACGGGCATAGGTGGCGGGGGAAAGTGCGTCGCAGAAGGTGGCGACATCAGTAACCCAGCCAAAAAAGGTTTCGATATTGAACAGCGCGGCCTGCTGGGCAAACGCCGGCCCGGCCTGATGGGTGGCGTCTTCCAGCACCACGCCGAAGTATTCGAGGAAAAAGCCGTCGCGCAGGGTCGATTCGACGCAGACGTTGGTGGCGATGCCGGTGAAGATCAGATGGCGGATCCCGCGGCTGCGCAAAATGCTGTCCAGCGGAGTATTAAAGAAGCCGCTGTAGCGCGGTTTCGGCAGCACGATGTCGCCCGGCTCCGGCACCAGCTCGTTCACCAGCTGGTAATCCCAGCCGCCTTTTGCCAGCAGCTTGCCCTGCAGTTCCGGGCGCTGGCGCATGGTTTTCAGGGCGTTGGATTTGTGGAAGTTGGGCGAGCCGGGGCCGCCCGCCTCCACGTACTGTTCATCCCAGCCGTTCTGGAACCAGATTATCTGGATCCCGGCGGCGCGCGCGGCGGCCACCGCGGTGCGGATATTGTCGATCACTGGCCGGGTGGTGGAGACGTCAAACCCGGCCAGATCGAGATAGCCCCCTGGGCTGGCGTAGGCGTTCTGCATATCCACCACAATCAGCGCGCTGTGCTGCGGGTCAAAGGTGATGGCTTCCGGACGTGCGGGTAGGCTAGTCATTACGCCACCTCCTTCGTTAACGCAGGAAGATGAGCGCGGCACTTCATCAGCGGCTGGATGCGCTCGCCAAAGTTTTCAATCCCGGCAATAAAGTCATCGAAGGTCAGAAGTACCCCTTCGGCACCCGGCACGCTGGCGACCTCATCGAGCATCCGCGCCACGTTGGCATACGAGCCCACCAGGGTGCCCATGTTGATGTTGACCGCCGAGGTCGGGTCGGCCATCTGCCGCACGTTGGTGTCGGCTCCGGAGCGGGTGTCCTTCTGGCTCTGCTCGCTGAGCCAGCTCAGGGCTTCCTCGTCGGCCCCGGCTTTGTAGTGCTCCCACTTCGCCCGCGCCGCCTCGTCGGTTTCATCGGCAATCACCATAAACAGCACGTAGGAGCCAACATCGCGCCCGGTTTTCTCTGCCGCCTGCTTCATGCGCGCGGCGGTAGGGGCGAAGGCCGCCGGAGTGTTGACCCCTTTGCCGAAGCAGAAGTTGAAGTCGGCGTATTTCGCCGAGAATTCCATCCCGGCGTCGCTCTGCCCGGCGCAGATCACCTTCATCGGCACCGACGGCTGGGGGCTGACGCGGCAGTCGTCCATGGTTAAGAACTCACCTTTGAAGTCGCTTTTGCCGGTGCCCCACAGATCCCGCAGGACCTGGACATATTCGGTGAGGTAGTCGTAGCGTTTAGAGAAATACTCATCTCCCGGCCAGAGCCCCATCTGCTCGTACTCTGGCTTCTGCCAGCCGGTGACGAGGTTGACGCCAAAGCGGCCGCCGGAGATGGTGTCGATGGTCGAGGCCATTCGCGCCACGATGGCCGGAGGCAGGGTGAGGGTGGCGGCGGTGGCGTAAATCTGGATCCGCGAAGTGACCGCTGCCAGCCCGGCCATCAGGGTGAAGGACTCCAGGTTGTGATCCCAGAACTCGGTTTTGCCGCCGAAGCCGCGCAGCTTGATCATCGACAGGGCAAAGTCGAAGTGGTAGTGCTCCGCTTTTTGCACAATGGCCTTGTTCAGCTCAAAGGTCGGTTTGTACTGCGGCGCGTGGGTGGAGATTAACCAGCCGTTATTGCCAATGGGAACGAATACGCCAATTTTCATCACGAACCTCTCTTCATCTCAACATGGGGGTGAAAGTCAGACGTGGCGCTGCATCCTGCATCTCCTGTTCAGCCGCGTAAGCCTGTTTTGCAAAGGCGATGCCAGTTTTGAAATTGCTAATGTTATTAGTGTGTTAATGATTGGTTGATGAAATGCGGGCGGTAAAAGTGGACTGTCTGGTCAAAATAGTTGCACACAAAGCAGGCAGTCGTGCGCGGTGGCGGTGCAGATTGTCGTGGTCACCCTGGGGTTTTTGCTATGCTGGGAGCAGATCAACAAGGAGTGAGCCCATGGCACAAGGCGCAGTGAAAACAACCGGTAAACGTTCGCAGGCGGTGAGCGCGAAAAAACAGGCGATCCTCTCGGCGGCGCTGGAGACCTTTTCGCAGTTTGGCATTCACGGCACGCGGCTGGAGCAGGTGGCCGAGCTGGCGGGGGTGTCAAAAACCAATCTGCTCTACTACTTCCCCTCGAAAGAGGCACTGTACGTTTCCGTTCTGCAACAGATCCTTGATATCTGGCTGGCGCCGCTGAAGGCGTTTCGCGAAGAGCTGACCCCGCTGGTGGCGATCCAGCAGTATATTCGCCTCAAGCTGGAGGTCTCCCGGGACTATCCTCAGGCCTCGCGGCTGTTCTGTCTGGAGATGCTGCAGGGGGCACCGCTGTTGAAAACGGTGCTGAGCGGGGATATGAAATCGCTGGTGGATGAGAAGTCGGCGATCATTGCCGGATGGGTGGCCACCGGGAAACTGGCCCCGGTGGATCCGCACCATCTGATCTTTATGATTTGGGCCGCCACCCAGCACTACGCCGACTTTTCCGCCCAGGTGGAGGCGGTGACCGGCAAGTCGCTCAAGGATGACGACTTCTTTCACAGCACCGTGGATAACGTGCAGCGGATGATTATCGAAGGGATCCGGGTGCGTTAATGCGCCGGCGGGAGAGGGCAGCTTAAATCGCCCTCTTCACACTGCATCAGCGAGGCCAGATACGCTTCCCGTTCATTGGTTTTCTCGGCCAGACACTGGTTAACGATCATCGGCTGAACGGAGCCGCCCTCGGTGCCCGAGCCGATTAAGGCGCAGTCGGCATCGCGCAGGGCGATCCACGCCTGTTGGGCTTTTTTCAACAGATCGCGCTGGGGTGCGGCGGCGCGCTTGATCGCCGTCTGATACGTCTGGTTCAGGGTTTTATCCGCCGCCTGGTATTGTTGCGCGGCGCAGGTGTTCATCTCCAGCTGGGTGCTGGCGTTGGTGCACTCGTCTGCCAGCGCGCTGGTGCTCAGCAGTAACGCGGCACCTGCGATCAAAGCTCGTTTCATCTTCTCCTCCGCATAAAAAAAGCCGGATGCGCTTCGCTTATCCGGCCTACAAAAAATCAGATTATCATTTGTAGCCCCGGTAAGCGCAGCGCCACCGGGGAACACAGACCGCACAATCCCGCAGCCCCGGTAAGCGCAGCGCCACCGGGGAACACAGACCGCACAATCCCGTAGCCCCGGTAAGCGCAGCGTCACCGGGGAACACAGACCGCACAATCCGGTAGCCCCGGTAAGCGTAGCGCCACCGGGGAGAGATTGCACGCTTAGCCGATGGTCATCAGGCTGGCGTTCCCGCCTGCGGCGGCGGTGTTGACGCTGAGGGAGCGCTCCACGTACAGACGCTCCAGCTGGAGGTTGTCCTCGCCGCGGGCGAAGCCCTGCACCGACACAATCGCGCCGCTACGGGCCGCCACCTGCTCGCACAGCTCGCGCAGCTGGTCGGAATCACCGTGGTAGATCACCGCATCAAACGGCTGACTGATCAGCACATCTGCTTTCGCAAAGCGAATACGGTCGGTTACCGCCTTCGGCAGCTGCTTCGCCAGGTCGCGGTGCAGGCCATCTTCCGGCCACAGCACTTCACACCCGGTGGCTAACGCCGCCGCCAGCTGAACCAGCGCATCCTGCTCGTTATCCGCCACGCACAGCACGCGCTCGCGCGGCATCAGGGTCCAGGTGTTGCGCTCGCCGGTCGGGCCAGGCAACACGCGCTGCGTACCGGCCTGCGCCAGCTCGCCATACTGCTGGCACAGGGCACGCAGTTCAGGGCGTTTTTCTGCCCAGGCTGCCAGTGCTTCCAGCGGCTGCGTCAGCACGGCTTTCACCTGCGTATCCACCGGATACTGTGCATCCTGACGACCCAGGGTCACGCCGAGGGCATTCGCCGGACGGTTCGCCAGCAGGCGGTACAGGTACATTGGACCGCCGGCTTTCGGACCGGTGCCCGACAGCCCTTCGCCGCCGAACGGCTGTACGCCCACGACCGCGCCGACCATATTACGGTTCACGTACAGGTTGCCGACCTTCGCGCTGCCGGTCACCTGAGCGATGGTTTCGTCGATACGGGTATGCACGCCCAGCGTCAGGCCGTAGCCGGAGGCGTTGATCTGTTCGATAAGCGCATCGAGGTTGTTACGGTTGTAGCGCACCACGTGCAGCACCGGGCCAAAGACCTCTTTTTTCAGCTCGTCGAAGCTTGCCAGCTCGATCAGGGTTGGCGCCACGAAGGTGCCGCTGGTCCACTCGCGGGCGTCTTCGCTGTTCTCACGCACCGCCTGGAACACCGGGCGGCCCTTGGCGCGCATCGCCTGGATGTGGTTCTCGATGTTGGCTTTCGCTTCGGCATCGATGACCGGCCCGATGTCGGTGGTCAGACGGCCAGGGTTGCCCATCCGGCATTCGCCCATCGCGCCGCGCAGCATTTTCAGGGTGTGGTCAGCGATGTCATCCTGCAGGCAGAGCACGCGCAGGGCGGAGCAGCGCTGTCCGGCGCTGTCGAAGGCCGAAGCCACCACGTCCACCACCACCTGCTCGGTGAGGGCCGAGGAGTCGACGATCATCGCGTTCATCCCGCCGGTTTCCGCAATCAGCGGGGTCGGACGGCCCTGAGCGTCGAGACGGGTGGCGATATTGCGTTGCAACAGGGAGGCCACTTCGGTAGAGCCGGTGAACATCACCCCGCGCACGCGGTTGTCGGCGGTCAGTTTGGCACCGACGGTCTCGCCGCGGCCCGGCAGCAGCTGCACCACGCCCGGCGGCACGCCCGCTTCCAGCAGGATGTTGATCCCCTGGGCGGCAATCAGCGGGGTTTGTTCGGCCGGTTTCGCCAGCACGCTGTTACCGGCGGCCAGGGCGGCAGCAATCTGCCCGGTGAAGATCGCCAGCGGGAAGTTCCACGGGCTGATACAGACTACCGGCCCCAGCGGACGGTGGGTTTCGTTGTCAAAGTCGTCGCGGACCTGACCGGCATAGTAGTGCAGGAAGTCAACGGCCTCGCGCACTTCGGCGATGGCGTTGTTGAAGGTTTTACCCGCCTCGCGCACCAGAATGCCAATCAGCTGCTGCATCTGATCTTCCATCAGCACTGCCGCGCGTTCCAGAATGGCGGCACGCTCCTGCGGTGGAGTAGCGAACCAGATCGGCGCGCTGTTCACCGCGCTGTCGAGGGCCAGATCCACTTCCTGTTCGGTCGCTTCCCGGGCAAAGCCGACGATATCTTTCGGCTCGGCCGGGTTGACCACCGGCTGCATTTCGCCGTTGCTCACCGGCTGCTCGAGGATTGGTTTGGCCTGCCATTTCTGCAGGGCGCTGTTGAGCAGCGACGAGGAGAGGGACGCCAGACGGTGTTCGTTCGCCAGGTCCAGACCGGAGGAGTTGACGCGTCCGTTGCCGTACAGCTCGCGCGGCAGGGCAATTTTCGGATGCGGCAGACCCACCTGGCCTTCCTGGGCGGCCATTTTCTCGACGGCCTGCACCGGATCGGCCACCAGCTCGTCCAGCGGCAAGGTGGCGTCGGCGATGCGGTTCACGAAGGAGGTGTTGGCCCCGTTCTCCAGCAGACGACGCACCAGGTAGGCCAGCAGGGTTTCATGGGTACCGACCGGGGCATAAATACGGCACGGACGGTTCAGTTTGCCATCCGCCACTTTACCGGTGACCTGCTCGTACAGCGGTTCACCCATGCCGTGCAGGCACTGGAACTCGTACTGGCCCGGATAGTAGTTCTGACCGGCCAGCTGGTAGATAGCCGCCAGGGTGTGGGCGTTGTGGGTGGCGAACTGCGGGTAGATCAGGTTCGGCACGCCGAGCAGCTTTTTGGCGCAGGCGAGGTAGGAGACGTCGGTATAGACCTTGCGGGTGTAGACCGGATAGCCCTCCAGACCGTCCATCTGCGCGCGCTTGATCTCGCTGTCCCAGTACGCGCCCTTCACCAGACGGATCATCAGACGGCGACGGCTGCGGGTGGCGAGGTCGATCAGGTAATCAATCACAAACGGGCAGCGCTTCTGGTAGGCCTGAATAACAAAGCCAATCCCGTTCCAGCCCGCCAGCTCCGGCTCGAAGCAGAGTTTTTCCAGCAGATCGAGGGAGATCTCCAGGCGGTCGGCCTCTTCGGCATCAATGTTGATCCCGATGTCATACTGGCGAGCCAGCAGGGTCAGGGACTTCAGGCGCGGGTAGAGCTCCTCCATCACGCGGTCGTACTGCGCGCGGCTGTAGCGTGGATGCAGGGCGGAGAGCTTAATGGAGATCCCCGGGCCTTCATAAATGCCGCGACCGTTCGAGGCTTTACCGATGGCGTGGATCGCCTGCTGGTAAGAGACCAGATAGGCCTGCGCGTCGGCGGCGGTCAGTGCCGCTTCGCCCAGCATGTCGTAGGAGTAGCGGAAGCCTTTATCTTCCAGCTTGCGGGCGTTAGCCAGCGCTTCGGCGATGGTCTCGCCGGTCACGAACTGCTCGCCCATCAGGCGCATCGCCATGTCCACGCCTTTACGGATCAGCGGCTCGCCGCTCTTGCCGATAATGCGGTTCAGGGAGCGGGAGAGGCTGGCTTCGTTGTGGGTGGAGACCAGACGGCCGGTAAACAGCAGGCCCCAGGTGGCGGCGTTAACGAACAGCGACGGGCTGCGGCCAATGTGCGAATGCCAGTTGCCGTTGCTGATTTTGTCGCGGATCAGCGCGTCGCGGGTGGCTTTGTCCGGGATACGCAGCAGCGCTTCCGCCAGACACATCAGGGCCACGCCCTCCTGCGAGGAGAGGGAGAACTCCTGCAGCAGGCTCTGCACCATCCCGGCACGGCCGGTGGCGGTTTTCTGGCTGCGCAGTTTCTCGGCCAACTGATACGCCAGGCTGTGGGCCTGGGAGGCAATCGGCTCCGGCAGGCGCGCCTGCTCAAGCAGCATCGGCACGGCGTCGGTCTCGGCGCGGCGGTACGCAGCGGTAATGGCCGCGCGGCTCACCGACTGGGGCAGGATCTGCTCGGCAAATTCGAGGAACGGCTGGTGGATCTCCTCCACGGCCTCGGCGTGCTCGTCGCTCTCATTGGCGGCACCGGCCAGCAGGGCAGGCAGCTCTGGCAGATCGTCGTTGCTCTCCAGCTTTTCCAGATAGTTAAAGATGGCCTGCTTAATTAACCAGTGCGGCGTGCGGTCGATCCGCGTGGCTGCCGATTTAATCCGTTCGCGGGTCGCGTCATCCAGCTTAACCCCCATGGTGGTCATGCCCATGCCAAAAACTCCTGTGATTCAGTAGCGCTAGTGTAGTTAACGTGAAATATCCACTATGTTGCAACTTTGTGCAACCTCGTTAAATGTGACCCGGTTTGCAAGCTGGAAAATGAATGGATTGTTACGTGATGGTTAACCATAAAAAAGATGTGGATTTCCGCTTTCAACCCTGGTTTCATGCGGTGCTTAACACTTTTCGAAGGTGCAACCGCGAAAAACGTGAGCGAGTGCAACCTCCAGGAATCTGGTGTGAAACCGGGGATGAAATTGATGTAAATGCAGTGTTAAATCGTTTGTGTCATGGCAGCGCATACGGCAGGATACGCGCGGCCAACAGAAACACACATCATCACCCCCCTCGTTCCGGGGGTGTAATAAAGCCAGCCGGGAAGGCTGTCGAACATCTTTGCGGAGTATTTAAATGGCAATTAGCACACCGATGCTGGTGACATTTCTTATCTATATTTTTGGCATGATCCTGATAGGGTTCCTTGCATGGCGTTCTACCAAAAACTTTGATGACTATATTCTTGGCGGGCGTAGCCTCGGGCCGGTAGTCACCGCGCTCTCGGCGGGCGCGTCGGATATGAGCGGCTGGCTGTTGATGGGCCTGCCGGGCGCTATCTTCCTCTCCGGGATTTCCGAAAGCTGGATTGCCATCGGCCTGACCCTGGGGGCATGGATTAACTGGAAGCTGGTGGCCGGGCGTCTGCGCGTGCACACCGAAGCCAACAACAACGCCCTGACCCTGCCGGACTACTTTACCGGCCGTTTCGAAGATAACAGCCGCATCCTGCGTATTATCTCCGCGCTGGTTATTCTGCTGTTCTTCACCATCTACTGTGCCTCCGGCATCGTGGCCGGGGCGCGTCTGTTCGAAAGCACCTTCGGCATGAGCTATGAAACGGCTCTGTGGGCGGGTGCGGCGGCGACCATCCTCTACACCTTCGTGGGTGGCTTCCTGGCGGTGAGCTGGACCGATACCGTGCAGGCCAGCCTGATGATTTTTGCCCTGATCCTGACCCCGGTGATTGTGATCCTCTCCGTGGGCGGCCTGGGTGATTCTCTGGCGGTGATCCAACAGAAGAGCATCGAAAACGTCGATATGCTGAAAGGGCTGAACTTCGTGGCGATTGTCTCCCTGATGGGCTGGGGGCTGGGTTACTTCGGCCAGCCGCACATCCTGGCGCGCTTTATGGCGGCGGACTCTCACCACACCATCGTCCATGCCCGTCGTATCAGCATGACCTGGATGATCCTCTGTCTGGGCGGTGCCTGTGCAGTCGGCTTCTTCGGTATTGCTTACTTCAACAACAACCCGTCCCTGGCGGGTGCGGTGAACCAGAACGCCGAGCGCGTGTTTATCGAGCTGGCACAGATCCTCTTCAACCCGTGGATCGCCGGTATTCTGCTCTCTGCAATCCTTGCGGCGGTGATGTCCACCCTGAGCTGCCAGCTGCTGGTCTGCTCCAGCGCCATCACCGAAGATCTGTACAAAGCCTTCCTGCGTAAGAACGCAAGCCAGAAAGAGCTGGTGTGGGTCGGGCGCTTTATGGTGCTGGTGGTGGCTCTGGTCTCTATCGCCCTGGCATCAAACCCGGAAAACCGCGTGCTGGGCCTGGTGAGCTACGCCTGGGCAGGCTTCGGTGCCGCCTTTGGTCCGGTGGTGCTGTTCTCGGTGCTGTGGTCACGCATGACCCGCAACGGCGCGCTGGCGGGGATGATTATCGGTGCGGTCACCGTGATCGTCTGGAAACAGTTCGCGTGGCTGGGCCTGTACGAAATCATTCCAGGCTTTATCTTCGGCAGCATCGGGATTGTGGTCTTCAGCCTGCTGGGTAAAGCGCCGTCTGCCGCGATGCAGAAACGCTTTGCTGAAGCGGATGCGCATTACCACACCGCACCACCGTCGAAGTTACAGGCTGAGTAATTTGTCTTCACCCTAACCGTAGGCCGGGTAAGCGCTAGCGCCACCCGGCTTTTTTCTTGCCAAAATTCGTGATTTACGTTGATATCGCTGTGCTTATAACAATGAGGATAGCGAAGTATGACAATCAAAACAGGGCTTGTAGCTGGCGCAATTTTACTGCTGGCGGGCTGTAACGCCCCATCGCACAGTACCGCGGATAACACCTGCAAAGCCGATAACCAAATGCAGCAAACCACCCTCTACTTTGGCCTGAACCGTCCAGCAGGGGAGGCAATCACCGGCCAGGAGTGGCAGCAGTTTGTTGACCAGGACGTCACCCCGCGTTTTCGCGATGGCTTAACGGTGTTTGATGCCCGCGGGCAATGGCTGGGGAATGACGGGAAAGTGGCGCGCGAATCGAGCAAGGCGCTGATGCTGATCCACGGCAAAGATGCGCAGAGTGAGAGCAGTATCGAGGCGCTGCGTGGGATTTATAAAAAGCGCTTTGCCCAGGAGTCAGTGATGCGCGTAGACCAGCCGGTGTGCGTGCAGTTTTGATAAAATCGGGTGCGGCCTGTTTGCCGGGTGGCGCTAGCGCTTACCCGGCCTACAAACAGCACCTAATCCGTAGGCCCGTGCAAGCGTCAGCGCCGCCGGGCAATAAACTACAACACTAATCCCGCAAAGCTCGCCGACAACAGGCTCACCAGCGTGGCGCCGTACACCAGGCGCAGACCGAAGCGCGACACCACGTTGCCCTGCTTCTCGTTCAGCCCCTTAATCGCCCCGGCCACAATGCCGATAGAGGCAAAGTTGGCGAAGGAGACCAGGAACACCGACAGAATGCCCAGCCCGCGCGGCGTCATCTGCGCGGCAATTTTTTGCAGCTCGATCATCGCCACAAACTCGTTTGCCACCAGTTTGGTCGCCATAATACCACCCGCATGCAGGGCATCGCTCAGCGGAATGCCCACCAGCCACGCCAGCGGATAGAAGACATAGCCCAGAATCTGCTGGAAGCTCAGGCCGAAGACGCTGGAGAAGAGGGCATTAACCGCGCTGATCAGGGCAATAAAGCCAATCAGCATCGCCAGAATAATCATCGCCACCTTGAAGCCAGCCAGAATATATTCTCCCAGCATCTCAAAGAAGCTCTGGGATTCATGCATCTTTTCCAGCTTAATTTCCGGCTCCGCTTCCGGGCGGGTCGGGTTAATCACCGTGAGGATGATAAAGGTGCTGAACATATTCAGGATCAGCGCCGCTACCACATATTTCGCCTCCAGCATGGTCATATAAGCACCGACAATCGACAGCGAGACGGTCGACATCGCGGTGGCCGCCATGGTGAACAGACGGCGCGACGAGAGATCTCCCAGCACCCCTTTGTAAGCAATGAAGTTTTCTGACTGGCCGAGCGTCAGGGAGCTGATGGCGTTAAAGGATTCGAGCTTGCCCATGCCGTTAACCTTCGACAGCAGAGTACCAATAACCCGAATAATCACCGGCAGAATACGCCAGTGCTGCAGAATACCGATCAGCGCGGAAATAAAGATAATCGGGCACAACACGCCGAGGAAAATAAACGCCAGCCCTTTTTCACCCATCCCGCCAAATACAAAGTTGGTTCCTTCGGCGGCATATTTCAGCAACGACTCGAAGAAGCCCGAGACGTACTGAATAACAAACAGACCGCTCTCGGCGTGGAGGAAAAAGAAGGCTAACGCAATCTCAATGACAATAAGTTGGATAACGTAGCGAATGCGAACGTTGCGGCGGTCAAAGCTGACCAGCCAGGCCAGCGCAAGGATAATCACCAGCGCCAGCAGGAAGTGCAGGAATTGATACATAGTTGATTTTCAGCAGATTAATGAGGCACTCATTTAGCCACAGCCTGCATTAACCGTAAATGAACTTTTATATCTTAACTTATAAACCTTTTAGTCACTTATGTGATTATTTTTCCCTTATGGTTTTACATCCTGTCATCAAAATGCAGCATATTTCGCTTGTATTTCTTATTGCCGTAATGATAATCACTATCACAAGAATTTACCTTTCTTTGCATCAGTTGACCGCGAAAAACATTTAAGGTGTCGGCATGTTTGTTCCATTTCTCATTATGTTACGTGAAGGTCTTGAAGCGGCCCTCATTGTCAGCCTCATCGCCAGCTATCTGAAACGCACCCAGCGTGGCCGCTGGATTGGCGTGATGTGGATTGGCGTCTTCCTGGCTGCCGCCCTCTGCCTCGGTCTGGGCATTGCGATCAACGAAACCACCGGTGAATTCCCGCAAAAAGAGCAGGAGCTGTTTGAAGGCATCGTGGCGCTGATTGCGGTAGTGATCCTCACCTGGATGGTGTTCTGGATGCGTAAAGTGTCGCGTAACGTCAAGGTTCAGCTGGAGCAGGCGGTGGACAGCGCGCTGGCAAAAGGCAATCACCACGGCTGGGCGCTGATCATGATGGTCTTTTTCGCCGTAGCGCGTGAAGGGCTGGAGTCGGTCTTCTTCCTGCTGGCCGCTTTCCAGCAGGACGTCGGGATCTGGCCGCCGCTGGGTGCGATGCTGGGTCTGGCCACCGCGGTGGTACTTGGTTTCCTGCTCTACTGGGGCGGGATCCGTCTTAACCTCGGCGTCTTCTTCAAGTGGACCAGCCTGTTTATTCTGCTGGTAGCCGCCGGGCTGGCCGCAGGCGCAATCCGCGCCTTCCATGAGGCGGGCCTGTGGAACCACTTCCAGGATATGGCGTTCGATCTCAGTAACGTCCTGTCAACGCATTCACTGACCGGCACCCTGCTGGAAGGGATCTTCGGCTATCAGGAAGCGCCGAGCGTCAGCGAAGTGGCGTTGTACTTTATCTATCTTATTCCGGCGCTGGCGCTGTTCTTTATGCCATCGCGTCCGGGCACGCAGCCGTCGCATACCGCGCCCTGAAGTGCTCACTGTAGTTACAACATACTTTTAAAAGGGAAAAGTTATGGCAATCCAGTTTCGTCGCAGTGCGTTACAGGCGGGCTTAGCAGCGCTGATTGCGTCCGCTTTCGCCGCTCAGGCCGCGGATGTTCCGCAGGTTAAAATTACCGTCAATGATAAACAGTGTGAGCCGATGACCATCACGGTCAACAGCGGTAAAACCCAGTTCATCATCCAGAACCACAGCCAGAAAGCGCTGGAGTGGGAGATCCTCAAAGGAGTGATGGTGGTGGAAGAGCGCGAGAACATCGCGCCGGGCTTTAGCCAGAAGATGACCGCCAACCTGCAGCCGGGCGAATACGACATGACCTGCGGCCTGCTGACCAATCCGAAAGGGAAACTGATCGTGAAAGGGGCCGCCACCGCCGATGCCGCAAAAGGCGACGCGCTGCTGAGCCTGGGCGATGCCATTACCGCCTATAAAGCTTACGTCACCAAAGAGACGGCGGATCTGGTTGCCGGTACCAAAGCCTTTACCGACGCGGTGAAAGCGGGCGATATCGAAAAAGCGAAATCCCTGTATGCGCCAACCCGTCAGCACTACGAGCGCATCGAACCGATTGCCGAGCTGTTCTCTGACCTGGATGGCAGCATCGATGCCCGTGAAGATGACTACGAACAGAAAGCCGCCGATCCGAAATTCACCGGCTTCCACCGTCTGGAGAAAGCCCTGTTTGGCGACAACTCCACCAAAGGGATGGAGCAGTACGCGACACAGCTGAACAGCGACGTGCTGGAGCTGCAAAAACGCATCAGCGAGCTGGCCTTCCCGCCATCTAAAGTGGTGGGCGGTGCGGCAGGGCTGATTGAAGAAGTCGCGGCCAGCAAGATCAGCGGTGAAGAAGACCGTTACAGCCATACCGACCTGTGGGACTTCCAGGCCAACGTCGAAGGCGCGCAGAAGATCGTTGATCTGCTGCGTCCTCAGCTGCAGAAAGATAACAGCGAACTGCTGACGAAAGTGGATGTCAACTTCAAAAAAGTGAACACCATTCTGGCGAAATACCGCACCCAGGACGGGTTTGAAACCTACGACAAGCTGACCGATGCCGACCGTAACGCCCTGAAAGGGCCGATTACCACCCTGGCAGAAGATCTGGCGCAGCTGCGTGGCGTACTGGGTCTGGACTAAGTTGATGAACAAGCATGACGAGTACGACGTGGCTGAACCTTCACGACGTCGGTTGTTAAAAGGGGTAGGGGCGCTTGGCGGCGCCCTTGCCCTGGCTGGGGGGGTGCCCGGTGGCGCATGCGGCAAAACCGCAGAGCGCGCCGGGCACGCTCTCCCCGGATGCACGGATGGAGACCCAACCGTTTTATGGCCCGCATCAGGCGGGGATCTTAACCCCGCAGCAGGCGTCGATGATGCTGGTGGCCTTTGATGTGCTGGCCAGCGACAAAAGCGAGCTGGAGCGTCTGTTCCGCCTCCTGACCCAGCGCATTGCTTTTCTGACCACCGGCGGCCCGGCGCCCGACACGCCGAACCCGCGTCTACCGCCGATGGATTCCGGGATCCTGGGGGCCTTTATCGCCCCGGATAACCTGACCATGACGGTGTCGCTGGGGGCCTCGCTGTTTGACGATCGCTTCGGCATCGCCGCACAGAAACCGAAATCGTTGCAGAAGATGGTGCGCTTCCCGAATGACTCTCTGGATGCGGCCCTGTGCCACGGCGACCTGCTGATTCAGATCTGCGCCAACACCCAGGACACGGTGATCCACGCCCTGCGCGATCTTATCAAGCACACCCCGGATCTGCTGAGCGTGCGCTGGAAGCGGGAAGGGTTTATCTCTGACCACGCCGCGCGCAGCAAAGGCAAAGAGACGCCGGTAAACCTGCTCGGCTTTAAGGATGGCACCGCCAACCCGAACAGCCAGGATGCGCCCCTGATGGACAGCGTGGTGTGGGTCACGGCCGATCAGGGTGAACCGGCCTGGGCGGTGGGCGGCAGCTATCAGGCGGTGCGCATTATCCAGTTCCACGTTGAGTTCTGGGATCGCACGCCGCTTAAAGAGCAGCAGACCATTTTTGGCCGCGACAAGCACAGCGGCGCGCCGCTGGGCATGAAAAACGAGCACGACGTGCCGGATTACGCCAGCGATCCCGATGGAAATGTTATCGCCCTCGACAGCCATATTCGTCTCGCCAACCCGCGCACCAAAGAGACCCAGTCCAACCTGATGATGCGCCGGGGCTACAGCTACTCGCTGGGGGTAACCAACTCCGGGCAGCTGGATATGGGCCTGCTGTTTGTCTGCTTCCAGCACGATCTGGAGCAGGGCTTTTTGACCGTCCAGAAGCGCCTGAACGGTGAAGCGCTGGAGGAGTACATCAAGCCGGTGGGCGGGGGCTATTTCTTTGCCCTGCCTGGCGTGCGCGATAAAAACGGCTGGCTCGCTCAGGAGCTGCTCAAAGCCTGAATTCCGTCCCGCTTACCCCTTAAGCGGGACTGTTTTTTATGTCCCGCTATCCTCTTGTTATAATTCTGTAATATTCCCGTAGCAGACTAATTAACGCTGTCAGGCGAATCTTAAAAGTTGCGTTCAGGTAAAAATAATGTTGCATTCATGCTAAATCCTGATGTACTTACCTTAAGAAAGCGGTAAACCTTACAGTGATCATGAATCGCTCTGGAGATCGCGAATGGTTGGGTCCTCAACTGGACATGGTAAACGTAATAACCGCAGTACCCGGCGCGGAGGCTCAAACTCCGGCAGCGATCTCTTCACCGAAAAATTCTCCCCCCTCCACAGCAAATCCTGATTTTTCCGACCTGACGAATGGTGAGCATAGCGATTCGGCCGGGTCATTTAACCAAGTAAGCTATGGCTTAGAAGGAAGCCAACCCTCAGATGTTTGTTCGCCTAATCGTACCGATGCCGGTACGAGTGATGAATACCAACAACTCAAGGTGCTATCCATGGGAAGACAAAAAGCAGTGATCAAAGCTCGTCGTGAAGCAAAACGTGTGCTGAGACGGGATTCACGTAGCCATAAACAGCGTGAAGAAGAGTCGGTCACCTCGCTTGTGCAGATGAGTGGTGTTGAAGCAATTGGCATGGCACGGGACAGCCGGGATATGACGCCAGTTGTTGCACGCAATGACGCTCAGGCGCAGTACCTGAATGCTATTGAGAGTAAGTCGCTAATTTTCGCCACCGGTGAAGCCGGGTGCGGGAAAACCTGGATAAGTGCAGCCAAGGCGGCGGAGGCTCTGATTCATAAAGACGTCGACAAGATCATTGTCACCAGGCCGGTATTGCAGGCCGATGAAGATCTCGGCTTTTTGCCCGGTGATATTTCGGAGAAATTTGCGCCGTATTTCCGGCCCGTTTATGACGTGCTGGTGAAGCGTTTGGGCGCATCTTTTATGCAGTACTGCCTGCGGCCGGAAATCGGCAAGGTAGAAATTGCGCCGTTCGCCTATATGCGCGGACGTACATTTGAAAATGCAGTTGTGATTCTCGACGAGGCTCAGAACGTAACTGCTGCGCAAATGAAGATGTTTTTAACGCGCCTCGGGGAAAACGTGACGGTGATCGTGAACGGGGATATCACCCAGTGCGACCTGCCGGCCGGCGTCAAATCGGGTCTGAGCGATGCGCTGGCGCGTTTCGTTGAGGATGAGATGGTAGGAATAGTGCAGTTCACCAAAGATGACTGCGTGCGCTCGGCCCTGTGCCAGCGGACACTGAACGCCTACTATTGAGTCTGTTGATGTGTGCAGAGCCCGGGAAACCGGGCTTTGTTTTTTGTGCTGGGGAAAACGCCTGATGCGCTGCGCTTATCAGGCCTACAGGGTACAGTGATGTTTGTAGGTTTTGTAGGTCGGGTAAGCGTTAGCGCCACCCGACGCTTTGTTCCCTCTCCCCAGGGGAGAGGGTTAGGGTGAGGGGCCCTGAGCGCACGGCGCTGAATTCTGCAAAAACGCCTGATGGCGCTGCGCTTATCAGGCCTACGGGATCGAGGCTGGGTTTGGGTTTTGTAGGTCGGGTAAGCGCTAGCGCCACCCGACGTTTCAGGCCGCACGGTGTCGCATTAAGCACCGGGAGGGATTGACTCGCTGCGCTCGCCCTGCGGGCAGCCTGTTCGCTGCGCTCTCAGTCTGTCCAACTGGCTGTCGCCAGTTGTCGAACCCTCGGTCGAGGGGTCTCATCCCTCCCGGTGGTGTGCGACATGCGAAAAAAAAGCCCGCATTTTCATGCGAGCTCTTCTTTAAATATGGCGGTGAGGGAGGGATTCGAACCCTCGATACGTTGCCGTATACACACTTTCCAGGCGTGCTCCTTCAGCCACTCGGACACCTCACCATATTGTTTTGCTGCCTTTCCTCTCGGGGGCAACGGGGCGCTACTATAGGGAGTCAGGCTAAAACGGTCAAGCAGATTTTCTGCTTTACTGCGCGTTCGGTTAAGCAATAAGCAGCTCCACGGTTTTCAGGCCGTGGAGCGAAGGATTACCGCTGTGAATCGAGCACTTCGCTGTTCTTCACCACCTCTTGCGCCTTGCCGTAGCTTTCAATCAGCAGCTGATAGGCCGGGAAAATGTGCGTATAGACTTCCGCCCACTGCGCCGCATCTTCACGATTCCAGGTGCGCTGGATCTCTGAGGCCACCGCCGCGGTATCCATGGGTACAACACCCGCCTGCACCACCCGCGCCAGGGTGATCTCCTGCGCCATTTTGCTGTAGGTACCTGAAGCGTCGATCACCGCAAACACTTTATAGCCATCTGCCACCGCGCTGATAGACGGGAAGGCCATGCAGACGCTGGTGATGGTGCCGGCGATAATCAGCGTCCTGCGCCCGGTCGCCTTCACCGCAGCCACGAACTCCGGGTTATCCCAGGCGTTGATCTCGCCTTTACGCGCTACATACTGCGCATGCGGGGCGTTAGCGTGGATCTCCGGGATCAGCGGCCCGTTGGGCCCTTGCGGCACCGATGCGGTGGTGATCACCGGGATATTCGCCAGAGTAGCGATTTTCGCCAGCGCCGCGGCGCGAGCGCGCAGCTCCGGCATGGGCATGTCACCGACGGTCTGGAACAGGCCGCTCTGGTGGTCGATCAGCAGCATCACCGCATCATTCACATCAATAACCGGACGCGCGCCGTTAAAGTTAGCTGGGGTAGACATCATTCTCTCCTTTATTACATTCAGATCTGGCCGAAGCGGCCGGAATTGAAATCGCGAATGGCCTCTGCGATTTCGGTTTTACTGTTCATCACAAACGGGCCGTAGCCGACGATAGGTTCGTTCAGCGGCTCCCCGGCCATCAGCAGCACTTTGGCGTCGCTGCTGGCCTCAAGATGGAGCTTCTCGCCTTCCTGGCTCAGGACAACAAGCTGCGCTTCACCCGCCTCGGCGGAACCGTTCACCGTCACGCTGCCTTCCAGCACCACCAGCGCCGTGCTCCAGCCTTCGGGCTGAGTGAGCGTCAGATGGCTGCCCTGACGCAGGGTGATATCCCAGACGTTCAGCGGGGAGTAAGTGTGCGCCGGCCCGGCCACCTCCTCGTAGCGCCCGGCGATGACCCGCAGTTCGCCGCTGTTGTCGGGCAGGCTGACCACCGGGATCTGGCTTCGGGTGATACTCTGGTAGCCCGGCGTCGCCATCTTGTCCTTGGCGGGCAGGTTGACCCACAGCTGCATCATTTTTAGCTCGCCCCCTTGCTGCGCAAAGGCGCTGGAGTGGAACTCCTCGTGCAAAATGCCGGAACCGGCCGTCATCCACTGCACGTCGCCCGGGCCAATTACGCCACCTTTACCCGTTGAGTCGCGGTGCTCCACTTCGCCGGAATAGACGATGGTGACCGTCTCAAAGCCACGGTGGGGATGCTCACCCACGCCGCGTTTTGCCCCATCCGCCGGAAAGCTGTGCGGCCCGGCGTAGTCCAGCAGTAAAAACGGACTCAGCGGCTCGCCGTGGGTCTGGTAAGAAAACATCGAACGCACCGGAAAACCGTCGCCAACCCAATGCTGGCGGGGTGCGGTATAAATGCCTGTTACGTTTTTCATCGTCTTCTCCTGATGTTCGGTTGATGTAATTAGCTTATATTCAGGTTTAATATCCCGGTAGATGGCAAAAATGACATGCACTGTTCCTAAAATGGAACGATGAGGGCGTTATGCAGGATCTCAATGATTTCGTGTGGTTTGTGAAGGTGGTGGATCACGGTGGTTTCGCGGCGGCGGGCCGGGCGCTCGATGAGCCTAAATCCAAACTCAGTCGCCGGATTGCCCAGCTGGAGACGCGGCTCGGGGTGCGTTTGATCCAGCGCACCACCCGCCAGTTTGCGGTGACGGAGGTGGGGCACACATTCTATCAGCACTGCAAGGCGATGCTGGTAGAGGCCGAGGCGGCAGAGGAGGCCGTTGCAGCGCTGCAGGCCGAACCCCGCGGCATGGTGAGGATCACCTGCCCGGTGACGCTCCTGCATGTCCACGTCGGGCCGATGCTGGCGCGGTTTATGGCGCGCTATCCCGGCATTAATTTACAGCTCGAGGCGACCAACCGGCGGGTGGATCTGGTGGCGGAAGGCATCGACGTGGCGATCCGCGTGCGTCCGCGCCCGTTCGATGACAGCGATCTGGTCCTGCGGGTGCTGGCCGACAGAGGCCACTGTCTGGTGGCCGCGCCGCAGCTGATTGCCCGCCTGGGAACGCCTGCTGTGCCGTCAGAACTCAGCGCCTGGCCCGGCCTGAGCATGGGGGGAGGGGAAGCAGGTGCATAAGTGGGCGCTTAGCGGGCCGGAAGGCGCCAGGGCGGAAATCCATTTTCAACCGCGTTTGATCACCACCGACATGCTGGCACTGCGCGAGGCGGCGATGGCCGGCGTGGGCCTGGTGCAGCTGCCGATTTTGATGGTCAAGGACCAGCTGGCGTCAGGGGAGTTGATAAAGGTGCTTGAGGCATGGGAGCCACGGCGGGAGGTGATCCACGCGGTCTATCCTTCGCGGCGCGGGCTGCTACCGTCCGTCAGAACGCTGGTGGATTTTTTGACCGGGGAGTATGCGAGGATGGTGGAGGAGTGAGTGGGTTTGGGTTTTGTTGCTTTGTTCCCTCTCCCCTGGGGAGAGGGTTAGGGTGAGGGGCCCAGCAGCACGGTGCTGCATTCTGCAAAAACGCCTGATGGCGCTGCGCTTATCAGGCCTACGGGATCGAGGCTGGGTTTGGGTTTTGTAGGTCGGGTAAGCGTTAGCGCCACCCGACAAGCAGACCGCACGGTGTCGCATTAAGCACCGGGAGGGATTGACTCGCTCCGTTCACCCTGCGGGCAGCCCGCTCACTGCGTTCGCAGTCTGTCCAACTGGCTGTCGCCAGTTGTCGAACCCTCGGACGGGGGTTCTCATCCCTCCCTCTCGGGAGAATATAAAAGAAAAAAGCCCGTACTTTCGTACGAGCTCTTATCTCGAATATGGCGGTGAGGGAGGGATTCGAACCCTCGATACGTTGCCGTATACACACTTTCCAGGCGTGCTCCTTCAGCCACTCGGACACCTCACCATATTGTCATCCCGTTGTTGCCGGGACGGGCGCTAATGTAAGGAAAAGCCTTACTTACGTCAATCAACTTTTTCAGTAAATTAGCGCGTTGAGACAAACTTCAACCAACCTGATTTCTAAATGTGCTGAATGTGCCTCTTTTATCTACAACCACCTCGGCCGCAAAATTTGTTATGCTGCGATGCAGTTGAAAATGAAGATAAAACAGCGCAACAGAAGGCAATCGCAATGGACATCATTTTTTATCACCCGACATTTGATAACGCTTACTGGATTAAAACGCTTTCGGCGGCGCTGCCGGGCGCACGGGTTCGCGAGTGGAAACGCGGCGATAACGGCCCGGCGGATTATGCTCTGGTGTGGCATCCGCCGGTAGAGATGCTACAGGGGCGCAATCTGAAAGCGGTGTTTGCCCTCGGTGCCGGGGTGGACTCGATCCTCAGCAAGCTCAAGGCGCATCCGGAAATGCTGGCCGAGACCATCCCTCTGTTCCGTCTTGAAGATACCGGTATGGGCCAGCAGATGCAGGAGTATGCCGTAAGCCAGGTGCTGCACTGGTTCCGCCGCTTTGATGACTATCAGGCGTTAAAACAGCAGGCCCGCTGGGAGCCGCTGGCCGATTATCAGCGCGAAGATTTTACCATCGGTATCCTCGGGGCAGGCGTGCTGGGTTCTAAAGTGGCCGAGGCGCTGGCGCCCTGGGGCTTCCCGCTGCGCTGCTGGAGCCGCACCCGCAAGGACTATCCGGACGTCACCAGCTTTGCCGGGATGGATGAACTGCCGCAGTTTTTACAGGGCACGCGGGTGCTGATTAACCTCCTGCCAAATACGGCGGAGACGGTGGGGATTATCAATAGCGGCCTGCTGAATCAGCTGGCGGATAACAGCTACCTGATGAACCTGGCGCGCGGCGTTCACCTGGTTGAGGCGGATCTGCTGGCGGCGCTGGAGCGCGGCAAGCTGAAAGGAGCGATGCTGGATGTTTACAGTAAAGAGCCGTTGCCTGCCGATCATCCTTTGTGGGCCCATCCGCGCGTGGCCATGACCCCGCATGTGGCGGCGGTGACGCGTCCAGCAGAGGCTGTCGCCTATATCGCGCGTACCATCACCCAGCTGGAGAAAGGCGAGCCGGTCACCGGGCAGGTCGACAGGCAGCGCGGTTACTGAGTCAAACCCGGCCATCGCCGGGTTTTTGCTAATAAACGCCTGGGATAACTGCTATCCTTTGGGAAACACGAGAGGAGAGAACGATGTACCCCGTTGACCTGCATATGCACACCGTCGCCAGCACTCACGCCTACAGCAATCTTCATGACTACATCGCCCAGGCCAAGCTAAAGAACATTAAACTCTTTGCGATCACCGATCATGGTCCGGATATGGCCGATGCCCCGCACTACTGGCACTTTGTGAATATGCGCATCTGGCCGCGGGTGGTGGACGGGGTGGGGATCCTGCGCGGTATTGAGGCTAACATCAAAAACACCCAGGGTGAGATTGACTGTACCGGCCCGATGCTGACCTCTCTGGATCTGATCCTTGCCGGTTTTCATGAGCCGGTGTTTGCCCCGCAGGACAAAGCGACCAATACCGAGGCGATGATTGCCACTATTGCCAGCGGCAACGTGCATATCATCAGCCATCCGGGTAACCCGAAATACCCTATCGACATTCAGGCCGTCGCCCGGGCTGCGGCTGAGCATCGCGTGGCGCTGGAGATCAATAACTCCTCCTTTATTCACTCCCGCAAGGGCAGTGAAGCGAACTGCCGTGACGTTGCGGCGGCGGTGCGTGACGCCAGGGGCTATGTGGCGCTGGGATCCGACTCCCACACCGCCTTCACGCTGGGTGATTTTAGCGAGTGCCGCAAGATCCTCGATGAAGTAGACTTCCCGGAAGATCGCATTCTGAACGTGACGCCGCGTCGTTTACTCGATTTCCTGGCGTCACGCGGCATGGCGCCGATTGACGAATTTGCTGAATTTTAACTGTGTAATGGACTAAATAAATGAACGAGTTTTCCATCCTCTGCCGCGTACTGGGTTCCCTCTATTATCGCCAGCCGCAGGATCCGCTGCTGGTGCCGCTGTTTACCCTGATCCGCGAAGGCAAGCTGGCCCAGAACTGGCCGCTTGAGCAGGATGAGCTGCTGCAACGTCTGCAAAACAGCTGCGACATGCAGCAGATTTCAGCCGATTACAACGCGCTGTTTGTTGGAGAAGAGTGTCGCGTGTCGCCTTATCGCTCCGCCTGGGAAGAGGGGGCGACCGAAGCGGAAGTGCGCGCGTTTCTTTCTGCGCGCGGCATGCCGCTGACCGATACCCCGGCCGACCATATCGGCACGCTGCTGCTGGCGGCCTCGTGGATTGAAGATCACGCGGCAGAAGACGAAAACGAGGCGCTGGAAACCCTCTTCGGAGAGTACATCTTACCCTGGTGCGGCGCGTTTCTCGGGAAGGTCGAAGCCCATGCCACGTCGCCCTTCTGGCGCACCATGGCACCGCTGACCCGCGACGCCGTTGCCGCGATGTGGGACGAACTGCAGGAAGAGAATGAAGAGTGATCTGGATCACCTTCTTAATGTAACAGCAAATCTCAATTTGCATATTATGTGTTCCTGATCTCATTTCATGGCCGCGTATCTGCTAAGATGCGCGCCATGAACATACTACTTTCAATTGCAATCACGACAGGCATCCTCTCCGGGATATGGGGTTGGGTTGCCGTCTCCCTTGGACTCCTGAGCTGGGCAGGCTTTCTGGGCTGCACAGCCTATTTCGCCTGTCCGCAGGGCGGGGTGAAGGGGCTGTTTATCTCGGCGTGTACGCTGCTCAACGGCGTGGTGTGGGCGATGATCATCATCCACGGTAGCGCGCTGGCGCCTCATCTGGAGATTGTCGGCTACGTCATGACCGGCGTGGTGGCATTTTTGATGTGCTTCCAGGCAAAGCACCTGCTGCTGTCGTTTGTTCCCGGCACCTTTATGGGGGCCTGCGCCACCTTTGCAGGGCAGGGGGACTGGCGGCTGGTGGTGCCATCGCTGGCGTTAGGGCTGGTGTTTGGCTATGCCATGAAAAACAGCGGCCTGTGGCTGGCGGCACGCAGAGACAGAGCGCGAAACGTCACGGCGTTAAGCAAATAAAAAAGGCGAGACCCCGGTCTCGCCTTTTTAATGCGCTTTCTGTCAGGATTCTGGCGGCGATGACATCTCGCGGTATTTCACCAGAACATCGTTTTTCACTTCGTTCTTGTTTTGCAGGTCCCACAGACCGCGATCGATACCGTCGTTAATCAGGAAGATTACCCCGGTTTCGATAGCCGACATCAGGCACAGCATCACCGGTTCGTTAGAGGTATAACCGATTTCGCCTTCCAGCAGGCGCTGGTAATCGATAAAGCGGAACACCCCGGCCTGAACCTCATACGAGAGGATGGTTTTGCTGGTGGTGACGGAGGATAAGATCTCACCGGTACTCACGTTGACCACACGCAGGTTCACCGCAATCTGGTCAAGCTGGTACTGGGTATCGCCGCCGATACCGAAGTAGCGCGCCCCCACGCCCCCCGATTTCACATTACTTTCGTAACCGATAATCGAGCCTTCAACCATGACGTTTGCCGCCGTGAGTGAGTGCAACGGAATACGGTTGTTCATCGCCACGGTGCCGTTATCCTGCGCTGCACGAATGATTTTGCGTTCGTTAAGCAGGTTTTGCAGCCCCTGACGTTCCAGAGGAATAAACCAGCGAGAATCTTTTAACGCCGTGACCAGCATCGCGGTGGCGCTTTGCGGGACAGCGGTGGAGAAGTTACTTGCCGGATAAGGTTTAAATTGACCCGTTTCATCCTGAATATTGTAAACCGACACGTAGATCTTACCCGTAGGCAGTGGTAATTGGGTTAAATCACGATAGCTTTGGGCACGAGGCATTAATGTCGGTTTTGCCGCCTGTTTCGGGGGAGCAGTTAAACAACCGCTCAATAAGCACACTGCAACAAGTATGAGAAAGCGCTGCATGATTATTGTCCTTATCTCGACAATGTCTAAAAGTCGGTGGAATTACTTTGTAAGCCAGCGACCTGAATGGTGGAAGTTTTCCCCGTTTTCCGGTCTGTGACATTCAACTGCATCTGTCCGTCCGCATTGGCGATGTCGACAATAAAGTCGCTGGTCACCATTCGGCCCGGTTTGCCGGTGTTGATATTGGTCAATAATCCGCCCAGAACCTGGGCCTGGATTGCCTGGGTAAAGTTATCCAGGGCGCTTGGGGTCTCAATACCGAAGTCATCATCGGCGCTCGGATCCTTATAGGAGTTTTGCGCCTGGGCTGAGTTTAAAAGAAAAGAGCCGTTATTAGGGTTACCACCGAAGTTAGGGTTACGGAACTGGAAGGTCATATTTCCGGCCCAGCTCAACGATGGAATGAGCAGTAAAGCGATAACTGCATAGACAACACGCATATATGCCTCCGAATTAAAACTCGTCTTGCGCTAAATCGCCGGTACTGAGCAGAGCCTTATCAATCTGCAGACGATTTATTGCTTCTTCGGTTTGAGCCAGAGCGAAGACCACGTTTTGATCCAGGTCTCTTTTCGTTGGGAATAAAAACGTCTGGAAAATAACGTCCTGATTGACCGTTATGGTGATCCAACTCCCCCATCGTGCACTGGGCCGTTCATTGATCGTTAAGTTCCCAGGATAGTCACTTTCCCATTTGTCGCTGAACTCGCGATAAAAAGCATGACCGACAGCCGAGACAGTGTGGTCAGTTAACAATCCTGGGATCTCTACTTCAACCGCATGAAGATTTCCGGCAGCAAGCCAAAGGCCCGCTGCGGTAATCCAACTCACTGTGCGTTTCATACTGTTAACGCCTGAGGTTATCATTTGCCCATGAAACCGCCTGCGTCCGGTTTTTAACAGCTATCTTCTTGAAAAGATTATAAAGATGGGTCTTAACCGTATTTTCGCTGATAAATAACGAACGGGCGATTTCAATATTTGAAGCTCCGATACGTAATTTATTCAGAATCTCTTTTTCGCGATGGGTCAGCAAAGCAGACTCTGAACTGTTATAGCGATAATTTCCGGAATGCGTTATGAGGTAGCTGGCAAGTTTTTGCGAAAAATAGCATTCCCCTCGCAGAACGCCCTGCAGGCCATCAACCACGCGAGCCTCGTCCTCGTTGACGTAAAAGACACCGTTGATGTGCGGCCAGCTTTCAATATCCCTGAACGGATACTCTTCAGGGGTATTCAACAACAACACACGGATATTGTTGTTTTTTCTGCTTAAAATATCTTGCCAGTATTGGATAAGTTTTTTATCCGCTTCCATCATATCGAAAAGAATAATGCTGCCAGGCGCAATGTCGTCGAAAGAGCGTTGAATGCTATGCAATTTTCCGCTCAATGTGAGATTTTGCTTTAAATGCTGCAGTAAGGCTGTTGCTTGTAAAGAAGGTTTGGTCACTAACAATAATGTCTGACCATGAAAGCTTTGGACTTCATTAAACATGATGAAACCCCTTTATTGAAACACCTGGCAGCTGCCCCCAATAATATTATTGGGGGCACCAGAAGTACTGACAGATGTTGCACTGCTGTGTGTAGAAGAAAGACCATATCCCTTAGAGGTAAGGGAAAATAAAATGATAATGCCGAACTTCTGTTTTCAATCTAGCTATTACGGTTTTTAAAGCAAGTGTTAAACGTGTAACAAGATGTAAAAATCAATATTAACTTGTAAAATTTGAGTTCATGAATTGATGAGACTTCATCATAAAGTTGTACACAAAGATATTGATGCACACATTTAAAAAATCATACAAATTATATTATTTCATTGATTTTTATAAGATATATATTTCATGGTTTATTAACGATAAGGTATGAGCCTGGTCAAAACGCTAAGCCTATTTTTACAGTGTGTAAACGCCTTAAGAAATCACGCACTTTGTCACGCAATCATGGATATATCGTGATCGCACCTCTGTGAAGCAGGCGAAACGGCAAATCAGCATTTTCTTCCCTATCCATTTCCGAAATCCGCATATGACCTTTTTTTAACTGCCTGTTAAAGCCCTGTATCGCCACAGTGTTTAATTTTTTTTAATACTTTGGGGTGAAAGTAAGAATAAAAATACAACTGGCGGGTGAGATATAAAAATTGTTTCGGCAGACATACTCTTCATCGTAACGCCGGGTTAACAAAATATTTCGCTTTGTTAACGCAAGTTATTTTAACACCAGGTCCAGGGTGATAACATGAAGAACAGTTTGTTATTGATGTTTACATTACTGGGTGCACCTGGATTCGTTTTCGCAACCACTGATTTAGCTGTTTCAGAATATAATTTCGCGGTTAATGAATTGAGTAAATCATCCTATAACCAGGCCGCTATCATTGGACAACAGGGCGTTAATAATGACGCGAATGTTCGCCAGCAGGGCACGAAATTGTTATCTGTGGTTTCTCAGGAGGGCGGAAATAATCGGGCGAACATTGATCAATCAGGGAGTTATAACCTTGCTTATATTGATCAAAAAGGGAACTCGAACAATGCGAGTATTAATCAAGGTGCATATGGTAATACCGCAGTGATTATTCAGAAAGGTTCTGGTAATAGAGCGAATATTACGCAGTATGGTACGCAAAAAACGGCAGTTGTAGTGCAGAGACAGTCACAAATGGCGATTCGCGTTATCCAACGCTAGCTATTTAATGACGAACTAAATCAATCCGATGGGGGCTTTACAATGAAACTTTTAAAAGTGGCAGTAATTGCAGCAATCGTGGTTTCTGGCAGTGCTATGGCTGGCTCCGTTCCACAATGGGGCAATAATCATGGCGGCAACGGTAATAACAACGTTAGCCCTGAAACCCTGACTGTTTATCAGTACGGTGGTCGTAACAACGTAGACGCTTTGCAAAGCGACGCTCGTGGGTCTGAAATCACCGTAACCCAGAGCGGTTTCGGTAACGATGCTGACCTGTCACAGGGCGCTGATAACAGCGAAATCGATCTGAACCAGCGTGGCCAGGGTAACTCTGCTACCATCAGCCAGTGGAGTGGTAAAGACCTCACCGCTAATGTTCGTCAGTCTGGTGGTCGCAACGACGTTGATCTGCGTCAGACCTCTAACGGTGCTACCGCTAACATCACTCAGGTTGGCTTCGGCAACACCGTGACTGCTGGCCAGTACTAACGCTGACGTCCGTACGACGGAAAAACAGGGCTGAGGCCCTGTTTTTTTTTGGGAGAAGATCATGAATACACTGTTACTGCTAGCTGCGCTCACCAGCCAGATCACCTTTCAGACGGCCACAGAGGGCGAGATGTTGACCATTATTCCTCAGGTTACGGTGACGGAACCCTGTCTGTGCCAGGTACAGATCCTTACATCGCGCAGCGGTCCCGGCGGTCAGAGTACCTCGCGGCAGCAAAATACCGTCTCGTTACCGGCCAATAAAACGGTCAATCTTTCCCGAATGACCGTCAACTCAGGGCCCAACGATAAGATAAATGTCATTGTCACGGTGTCGGACGGCAAATCGCTGCACCTGTCGCAGCAGTGGCCGCCGTCGAAAGCGTAGTGGTTAAAACATTCACAAAATCAATATATTATTAATGTAGCAAGAATGTTGTTGTGTGGTTATTCTTATGTTGCTGGCATCGCCGATGCCAGCCGACAGCCCAGCCTGGGGCGCGTTGTTTATCATCAAGGACGATTATCATTAAGGATCGCACCGATGGTCTCGTCCCGTATCAAAGTTGCCGCCGCGCTCGTGCTGGGTGTAATGCTAACCCCGGCTTATGCCAGTAATGTCCTCTCTATCACCGGAAGCATTGTCGAAGATCCCTGTGATATCTCCCCCCTCATCGCGCGCCATTTCGGTGACCTGCCCGCAGAATAAAAAAATGCCCACCCAGCAGGTGAGCTATTCAGATGCGTTATATGGCAGCGCCACAATTGCCGATCTCGCGACCATCAGGATGAAGTACCTCAATCCTGAAAAGTCGCTGGCTATCGTTCAGGTGGATTACCGCTAAGACGCGGCGGTTTTCAGATTACCGGGCTTACACTCCCCATCCTCTGCGATACACTTAAGAAAAAAGCGTCAGCAGAGGTTGATTATGAACTCGCGTATAGAAGTTTTTCTGGGTGATATCACCACCCTGCATGTCGATGTGGTGGTCAATGCCGCCAATCCCTCGTTGATGGGCGGTGGCGGCGTGGATGGCGCGATCCATCGGGCGGCAGGGCCCGCACTACTGGAAGCCTGCAGAGTGGTGCGCCAGCAGCAGGGCGAGTGCGCCCCGGGCCAGGCGGTAATTACTCTGGCGGGCGACCTGCCTGCCAAAGCGGTGATCCACACCGTCGGTCCCGTCTGGCATGGGGGCGATCATCATGAAGCCCGGATCCTGGAAGAGGCTTACCGCAACAGCCTGAACCTTGCCGCGGCTAACGGCTATCAGACGCTCGCCTTCCCGGCGATCGGCACCGGCGTGTACGGATATCCCCGCGCGGCAGCGGCTGAAATCGCCGTCAACACGGTTTCGGATTATCTCACCCGCAAGCCTCTGCCGGAGCGGGTATACTTTGTCTGCTATGATGAAGAAAATGCCCGGCTATACAAGCGACTGCTTACCCAACGAGGACAGGAAACCGACGCATAACACGCGACTAGGGCGTGCTATTGCGCCGGTCAGTTCTGCACATCCTGGCCTTTGTGGTCTTCTCCCTCTTGATAACAGTCTGGACGCCTTCGCCTGCCGCTACCGGCTGGCGGAGATGGCGGAAAAGACCCTCGATGTTCAGTACTACATCTGGGAAGACGACATGTCCGGAAGACTGTTGTTTTCCGTGCTGCTCTCCGCCGCCATGCGCGGCGTGCGCGTGCGACTTTTACTGGATGACAACAACACGCAGGGGCTGGACGCCATCCTGCGCCTGCTGGACGCTCATCCCAATTTCTCTGTCCGTCTGTTTAATCCCTTCTCATTTCGCACCCTGCGCGCCCTCGGTTATCTCACCGATTTTGCCCGCCTCAACCGGCGGATGCACAACAAGAGTTTTACCGTAGACGGCGAGGTCACCATTATTGGCGGCAGAAACATTGGCGATGCCTATTTTGGTGCGGGTGAGGAGCCGCTGTTCTCCGATCTGGATGTAATGGCCACCGGCCCGGTGGTGCAGGATGTGGCTGAAGACTTTGAACGCTACTGGAACTGCGCTTCAGTCTCCACGCTCCAGCAGGTGCTGGAACTGTCAGAGACCGAGATCGAGGATAAAATTCACCCGCCTGAAGAGTGGTATCGGGACGACATTACTCGCCGCTATCTGGATAAGCTCCAGTCCAGCGAGTTTATTACCCGCCTCGAAGCCGGTAATTTGCCGTTGATCTGGGCAAAAACCCGGTTGCTTAGCGACGATCCGCGCAAAGGGCAGGGCCGGGCAAAACGTCATTCGCTGCTGCCGCAGCGCTTATTGGACGTGATGGGCTCGCCGGTGGAGCAAATTGCGATTATTTCGGCTTATTTTGTTCCGACCCGGGCGGGGGTGGCGCTGCTGCTGCAGATGGTGCGCAAAGGGGTTAAGGTCGCCATCATGACCAATTCGCTGGCGGCTAACGATGTCTCGGTAGTGCATGCCGGCTATGCCCGCTGGCGCAAGAAGCTGTTGCGCCACGGCATTGAGCTGTATGAACTTAAGCCGACTCAGGAGGGCGTCCCGGTGGTGCACGATCGCGGCATTACCGGCAACTCCGGCTCCAGCCTGCATGCCAAGACATTCAGCATCGACGGCGAGAAGGTATTTATTGGTTCGCTTAATTTCGATCCCCGTTCAACCATGCTCAACACCGAGATGGGCTTTGTGATTGAGAGCGAGGTGCTGGCGCGACTGATCCATACCCGGTTTGTCCGCAGCCAGCGCCATGAGGCCTGGCAGCTGAAGCTGGATAATCTGGGGCGTCTGAACTGGATTGAGCGCAAGGACGGGCAGGAAATCGTGCACAAAAAAGAGCCGAAAACCCGTTTTATGCAGCGGGTGCTGGTGCGGCTGGCCTACTGGCTGCCGGTGGAGTGGCTGCTGTAAAGCGGCGCCGGTTCAGTAACCGGCGCGCAACAGTTTAGCTGGTGGCCTGTGGGGTGCTGTCAGGTTTACTGGCCGGTTTACCGGAAAATAAGAAGCGCAGCAGCGGAATACGCAGATGAATTTCATACAGCACAATCGCGATCCCAACCACAAACACCAGGCCGGTGATAAAGCCCAGCAGGTTTGAGCTGATATGCGGCGTGATGTAAGCGCCGAAAAACAGCGTCAACGGATGGTGCACCAGATAAATGAACAGCGAAGCGTTAACGAAGTAGGTGACGCGAGCGGATTTAAAGTTCAGCAGGCGGTGTCCCAGGGCAAAGACCACGTTCACCATCCACAGCCCCAGCAGCATGGTAATCACGCTTTCGGTTTCATACATCCACGCATCGCCGCTGCCATAACGCTGATTCAGCAGATAGGCGACAAACGCCAGCGCCGCGCCGAGGGTGCAGCCGCGCGACGGGGTGGTGAACAGGGCTTTCAGTTTCGGATGCACAAACGCCAGCGCGCCAATGATAAAGAAAGGCAGATAGAAGAGGGTCTGCATCACCACAAAATTGAACAGGCCGTCGCTAAGGATCGGCGAATAAACGATGAGCAAGGTGCGACGCAGCGCGGCATAGGCGATGCCCAGCAGTAAAAACAGGACCGACAGTTTGCCCCAGCTGATGTCAGCAAAAAACGTCTCTGTCCGGGTACTCAGATGGCGGCGCATACGGCTGAACACCCACAGGCTGACCGTGGTCATCACCACCAGCACCAGCAGGAACCACAGGTGCGAAACCAGCTCCCAGGCGAGGGTATTGTATTTTTCGTACAGCGACAGGTTGTGCCAGGTGTCTGCTTTCCCTTTTACATACTGCAGCATGATAAATTGCGGCAGCGTGAGCAGGGGAATGGCGGTGAGCATCGGGATGCCGACGCGCTCGACGCGCACTTTCCACCAGCGCTTAAGCGGGTAGCGCAAAAACAGCATGTAGGAAAAATAGCCCGAAATAACAAAAAAAGACCTGCATCCGGAATGAGTGGATAAAATCGTTAAACAGCGTCAGCCACCATGAGGACTCGGCGCTGTTGACGTGCCAGACGTGGCTCGAATAGATCAAGGAGATGTGAAACGGGATCCCCAGCAGCATCAGCCAGGCCCGAATAGAATCAAGGAAATATTCGCGTTGTGCGGGTACGTTACTCATATAGCGTTGTGCATTCTCAGACTTATCGCCTTATCCCTAAGAGCAATAGTGGTTACATTCGGGGCCAACCCTACACGAAGTCCGACATACTGTCTCCAGGATAAGCACGCAAAGTGAATACGGGTTACTTTCACTTGCTTAATCCATGAGCCAGCACGCTGAACAAAGCGGTGATTATGTTGTCGGAATGCCTGATTTTCCATTAAAATGGATCGGATCGATATAAGCACACAAAGGGGGGAAGTGCTTACTTATTATGAAACATACACCACAAATGATGAAAATGCGTTGGTTAGGGGCAGCCGTCTTGTTGTCTCTGTATACCTCATCGGCCCTGGCCTTTACCATCGACGACGTCGCAAAACAGGCAAAATCGATGGCGGGTAAGGGGTACGAAGCGCCAAAAAGTAACTTGCCCTCCGTTTTCCGCGACATGAAATATGCGGACTATCAGCAGATCCAGTTTAATCACGATAAAGCGTACTGGAATAAGATTAAAACCCCGTTCAAGCTTGAGTTTTATCATCAGGGGATGTACTTCGACACGCCTGTCACCATTAATGAAGTGACATCCAACGCGGTACGTAAAATCAAGTACAGCCCGGACTATTTTAATTTCGGCAATGTGCAACACGATAAAGACACCGTGAAAGATCTGGGCTTCGCGGGCTTTAAAGTGCTTTACCCCATCAACAGTAAAGATAAGAACGACGAAATTGTCAGCATGCTGGGGGCAAGCTATTTCCGCGTGATCGGTGGCGGCCAGGTTTATGGCCTCTCTGCGCGCGGTCTGGCGATCGATACCGCACTGCCTTCCGGAGAAGAGTTCCCTCGTTTCCGCGAGTTCTGGATTGAACGTCCAAAACCAACCGACAAGCGCCTGACCATCTATGCGCTGCTGGACTCCCCGCGTGCAACCGGCGCCTATCGCTTTACCATTATTCCAGGTCGCGACACCGTGGTTGACGTGCAGTCTAAAGTCTATCTGCGCGATAAAGTCGGCAAACTGGGCGTTGCGCCGCTGACCAGTATGTTCCTGTTCGGGCCTAACCAGCCGTCGTCTGCCACCAACTTCCGCCCGGAGCTGCACGACTCTAACGGTCTGTCGATCCTGGCCGGCAACGGCGAGTGGATCTGGCGTCCGCTGAACAACCCGAAACACCTGGCGGTAAGCAGCTTCAGCATGGAAAACCCACAGGGGTTCGGCCTGCTGCAGCGCGGTCGTCAGTTCTCTCGTTTTGAAGATCTGGACGATCGTTACGATCTGCGCCCAAGCGCCTGGATCACCCCGAAAGGCGAGTGGGGCAAAGGCAAGGTTGAGCTGGTAGAGATCCCGACCAACGACGAAACCAACGACAACATCGTCGCCTACTGGACGCCGGATCAGCTGCCGGAAGCCGGAAAAGAGATGAACTTCAACTACTCCATCACCATGAGCCGCGATGAAGACAAGCTGCATGCGGCAGACAACGCGTATGTGCTGCAGACGCGTCGTTCCACCGGTGATGTGAAACAGTCGAATCTGATCCGCCAGCCGGATGGCACCATCGCGTTCGTGGTGGACTTCACCGGCCAGGAGATGGCTAAACTGGCACCGGAAACCCCGGTCACCGCGCAGGCGAGCATCGGTGACAACGGTGAAATCGTTGAAAACAACGTGCGTTATAACCCGGTCACTAAAGGCTGGCGTTTAACCCTGCGTGTGAAACTGAAAGACGCGAAACAACCGACTGAGATGCGTGCCTCTCTGGTGAACGCCGATCAGCCGCTGAGTGAAACCTGGAGCTATCAGCTACCTGCCAATGAATAAGACAACTGAGTATATCGATGCCATGCCGCTGACCGATATCGAGAAGGCGGCACTGCCGAAGGGTGACATCAGCGCGGTGCATACCGCGCTGGATGCCGATCATCATCCGTTTACCCGTGAAGATGATACCCCGCTGGGCTCGGTTAAAAGCCGCCTTGAGCAGGCCTGGCCCGACTCACTGGCCGAAGGCCAGCTGATTCGCGATGACGAAGGGCGTACCCAGCTTGAGGCGATGCCGAAAGCGACGCGCTCCTCGATGTTCCCGGATCCCTGGCGCACCAACCCGGTGGGCCGCTTCTGGGATCGTCTGCGTGGCCGCGACGTGACCCCGCGTTACCTCTCCCGCCTGACGAAAGAGCAGCAGGCCAGCGAGGAAAAATGGCGTACCGTCGGCAGTATTCGTCGCTACATCCTGCTGCTGCTGACCATCGCGCAGACCGTCGTCGCCACCTGGTATATGAAGACCATTCTGCCTTACCAGGGCTGGGCGCTGATCAATCCGGCCGATATGTTCGGCCAGGATCTGCTGGTCTCGTTTATGCAGCTGCTGCCGTATATTCTGCAAAGCGGCATCCTGCTTCTGTTCGCCATCCTCTTCTGCTGGGTATCGGCCGGTTTCTGGACCGCGCTGATGGGCTTCCTGCAGCTGTTGATCGGCCGGGACAAATACAGCATCTCTGCGTCGACGGTGGGGGATGAACCTATCAACCCTGAGCACCGCACGGCGCTGATCATGCCTATCTGTAACGAAGACGTGGATCGCGTCTTCGCCGGCCTGCGCGCCACCTGGGAGTCGGTGAAAGCTACCGGTAACGGCGAACACTTCGACGTTTACATCCTGAGTGACAGCTACAACCCCGACATTTGCGTGGCGGAACAGAAAGCCTGGATGGAGCTGATCGCCGAAGTGCAGGGCGAAGGGCAGATCTTCTACCGTCGCCGCCGTCGTCGCGTGAAGCGTAAAAGCGGCAACATCGATGACTTCTGCCGTCGCTGGGGTAATCAGTACAGCTACATGGTGGTGCTGGATGCCGATTCGGTGATGACCGGTGACTGCCTGACGGGCCTTGTGCGCCTGATGGAAGCCAACCCGAATGCCGGGATCATCCAGTCTTCGCCAAAAGCGTCAGGCATGGACACGCTGTATGCGCGCTGCCAGCAGTTTGCGACCCGCGTATACGGGCCGCTGTTCACCGCCGGTCTGCACTTCTGGCAGCTGGGTGAATCGCACTACTGGGGGCATAACGCCATCATCCGCGTGAAGCCGTTCATCGAGCACTGTGCGCTGGCACCGCTGCCGGGCGAAGGCTCGTTTGCGGGCTCGATCCTGTCGCATGACTTCGTGGAAGCGGCGCTGATGCGTCGTGCCGGTTGGGGGGTGTGGATTGCCTACGACCTGCCGGGTTCCTATGAAGAGCTGCCGCCGAACCTGCTGGATGAGCTGAAGCGTGACCGTCGTTGGTGTCACGGTAACCTGATGAACTTCCGCCTGTTCCTCGTCAAAGGGATGCACCCGGTACACCGTGCCGTGTTCCTGACCGGGGTAATGTCCTACCTCTCCGCGCCGCTGTGGTTTATGTTCCTCGCCCTGTCGACCGCGCTGCAGGTGGTGCATGCCCTGACCGAGCCGCAGTACTTCCTGCAACCGCGCCAGCTGTTCCCGGTGTGGCCGCAGTGGCGTCCTGAGCTGGCGATTGCGCTCTTTGCCTCGACCATGGTGCTGCTGTTCCTGCCGAAGCTGCTGAGTATCGTGCTGATCTGGTGTAAAGGCTCGAAAGAGTACGGCGGTTTCTTCCGTGTGACGCTCTCCCTGCTGCTGGAGGTCCTGTTCTCGGTGCTGCTGGCGCCGGTGCGTATGCTGTTCCACACCGTCTTCGTGGTCAGCGCGTTCCTCGGCTGGGAAGTGGTCTGGAACTCACCGCAGCGTGACGATGACTCCACCCCGTGGAGTGAAGCGTTCATGCGTCACGGCTCGCAGATGCTGCTTGGCCTGGTGTGGGCCGTCGGGATGGCGTGGCTGGATCTGCGCTTCCTGTTCTGGCTGGCGCCGATTGTCTTCTCGCTGATCCTGTCGCCGTTTGTGTCGGTGATCTCCAGCCGCTCGACCGTGGGTCTGCGCACCAAACGCTGGAAGCTGTTCCTGATCCCGGAAGAGTATTCCCCGCCGCAGGTGCTGGTGGATACCGACAAGTATCTGGAGCTCAACCGCAGCCGTTCACTGGAAGATGGTTTTATGCACGCCGTGTTTAACCCATCCTTCAACGCCCTGGCCACCGCCATGGCGACAGCCCGTCACCGTGCCAGCCATGTGCTGGAGATCGCCCGCGATCGCCACGTTGAGCAGGCGCTGAACGAAACGCCGGAGAAGCTGAACCGCGATCGTCGTCTGGTGTTGCTGAGCGACCCGGTTACCATGTCGCGTCTGCACTATCGTGTCTGGTCCGCCCCGGAGAGATACTCTTCCTGGGTGCACCATTATGAGACGTTGAAGATGAACCCGCAGGCGCTGAAGGCCAAATAAGCCCTTAGTGTTGCAGGACGTGCAGGCCGGGTAAGCGAAGCGCCACCCGGCAAATAAATACCGGCTCAAGGGCCGGTATTTTTATCTTTGAGGTATTAGATGCGATTTTTCATCGTCATTACCATGGCGTTATTACTGAGCGGCTGCGGGAGTATTATCAGCCGGACCATCCCCGGACAGGGACACGGCAATCAATACTACCCGGGCGTGCAGTGGGACGTTCGCGACTCGGCGTGGCGTTACCTGACGGTGCTGGATCTGCCATTCTCGCTGGTGTTCGACACCCTGCTGCTGCCCATCGACGCTCATCATGGACCCTATGAGTAATTAACGCTCATCCCACTCATCCGCTGCGGTTTGACCCTCTTCGGTATCCAGCGGCGGCTCGAGCTGAAACTCACCCTCATCCCATTCATGCAGGGTGTTCTCCTCCAGCCACTCCTGACGCAGCTCAATCTCGTCATAATCGCCATCAAACACTGCCTGGGCCGCTTCACCGCTCAGTACCGGCAGGCATTCGCCGTCTTCGCCGTCATCGGCAAAAAATTCGGCCTGCCACATAATGTCCCCATCCTGCATGACATATTTCTGGATATTGAGTTGCTCAATATTCGCGTCATCTTCCTCAATGCCGGGATTATCAGCGAGGAACTCCTCGCGCGCGGCATCAATCGCTTCCTCTAGAGTGGCAAACATAGTCATCGGCGTCTCCCTGTGATTTGACATGGTGTTCAGGGAAAGAATAGCTGATTCTCCATAATTGCAAGTATGAAAGCCGTAAAAGCGTTCACGAAGTTGTCTTAATCGGGCGCAGAGACCTTATCCGGCTCGGCAACAGCCCGCGGCTGGCGAACGGCGCGAGAAAGACTCACCCAGGAATAAAAGGCGTTAAACATTACCACGCAGGCGGTCACAATAAACACCGCGCGAAATCCATAGCTGGCGGCAATCCCGGCCCCGAGAAGCGGGCCGGTGACGTTGCCAATATCACGGAACGACTGGTTATAGCTGAAGATACGCCCGGCGATCTGGTTGGTAGAGTTATAAACCAGCAGGGTTTGCACCGCAGGCAGCAGGGCACCGTCGGCGGCGCCGAGTAAAAAGCGTAATACGCCCAGCTGCCACGGCGATTGCACGAAGGACATCGGGATAAGCAGCAGGACGGAGATCACCAGGGCGACAATCAGGATCCTTTCCGGACCAATCCGATCCCCTAGTTTCCCCAGCCTGGGGGCGCTGATCAGCGCCGCCACGCCGGGCACCGAGGCGATTAAGCCGCTGATAAAGGCGATATTGCTGACGTGGCCGGCGAGGTCGCGCACGTACAGGGTCAGGATCGGCGCAATGGAGCCGGTGGCCACCTGAATGATCAGGGTGGTGACAAACAGGCTGAGCACCAGTTTGGGGTTTTTCAGCGAGGCGAAAACCTGACGGGCATGCAGCATCTCTTTTTTCGGCACCGGGGTGAAATTTTCCCGGATGCAGAAAAAGGTCAGCAGGAAGCAGGCAAACAGCACGCCCGCGGTGATGAAAAAGACCGGTCGCAAACCGTAGCTGTCCGCCAGCAATCCGCCTGCCAGCGGGCCGAGCAGGGCACCGCTTACCGCACCGGTGGAGAGTGTACCCAGCGCCCAGCCGCTTTTGTGGCGGGGTATTTGTGTGGCGATAAGGGCGTTGGCATTGGGCACAAACCCGCCCAGCAGCCCCAGCACGGCGCGTAAGATCAGAAACTGCCAGATGTTCTGCGCCATCCCCATCAGCAGCATGATAATCGCCATGCCCAGCGCCGAGCGCAGCAGCATAATCTTACGCCCCTTGCGATCCGCCAGCCCACCCCAGAAGGGCGACGCAATGGCGGAGAAGAGGAAGGTGATGCTGAACACCAGTCCCGACCACATATTCAAGGCGCTGTGGCCGCTGACGCCCAGTTGCTCGACATACAGCGGCAGGAAAGGCATCACCAGGCTAAAGGCGGCACCCGTAAGAAAGCAGCCCAGCCAGGCCACCGTGAGGTTCCGCTTCCAGTTAATTGGCGTTTCTGAGGGAGACATAGCTATCCGCGTTATGATGCGCAGCGGCATCATCATTTAAAGAAGGTAATAAGCCTGCTAATTATGCGCCTGGGTGATGGTTGCTGCAATCTGGGAAAGCATCATAAGTCAAAAGGGAGGTGCGGCCGGAGAGGCCGCGGGGCAAGAGATTAATAGCGCGAAGGGACGCCTTCAGGGCGGGTTTTAAAGCGGCGATGCAGCCACATATACTGTTCCGGCGCCAGCAGGATGCATTTCTCAACCACGTCGTTCATCCACGCGGCAGTGGTTTTTGCATCGTCAAGCGGTGGGGAACACTCAGGTTCCAGCATCATCAGCTCATAACCTTTGCCGTTGGATTTCCGGCGCGGTACGAAGGGCACAATCGCCGCCTGTGACAGACGGGCCAGCGTCCAGGTGCCGGTGGTGGTGGCGGCTTCATCGACGGCAAAGAACGGCACAAAGACGCTGGCGCCAGGACCGTAGTCATGGTCCGGCGCATACCAGATCACCTCGCCGGATTTCAGCGCCCGGATCATCCCCTTGAGATCTTTACGATCGATCATGCTCTTGTTGGAGCGCATCCGGCCCCAGGTCTGCAACCAGTCGATAACCGGATTGTCGTTTGGGCGATAGACGCCGATGCCGGGGGCCTGCATGCCGAACATCCGCGCGCCGATTTCCAGGGTCAGAAAATGGACGCCGATCAGCAGTACGCCGGTCTTCTGCGCCTGCAACTGATGCACGGGCTCCATGCCGGTGCCGGTCACTTCGGTCCAGCGCGCCATGCGTTTATCGGACCAGAACCAGGCCATCCCGGTCTCCATCAGCCCCATACCGACGGATTCAAAATTTTTAACCACCATGTCGTGACGCTCTTGCTGGCTCATCTCTGGAAAACAGAGTTTCAGATTGCGTCGCGCAATGTACGCGCGGCGGGACATAAAGCGCATCGCCAGGCGACCCATGCCGCAGCCGAGACGGTAGATCAGCGGGTAGGGCAGATGCACCAGTAACCATAATAAACCGATGCCAGCCCAGGTCAGCCAGTAACGAGGATGCAATAGCGCAGTGGAAAATTTAGGTAATTGAGTCATGTCATTCCTGTTTTTGATACGTCCTGTCGGCAGATTGTCGCATTTTTCGTTTCATATCCAAAACGCACGGCGACGAAATGTTCATAAAAACGGCAAATGTTATGGCCCGCGCGTTTTAACGGGGGAAATGTAGCGCAAAATGAAGGGATGTAAATTCTCATTGTTTGCTATATGATGCCGCCCGATTTTCATTCTCATTACGATTGCAGGAACCGTACACCATGCCAGTGTTACACAACCTCATTTCGAACGAAGAGCTGAAAGCGCGCATGTTGGCTGAAACCGAGCCGCGCACGACGATCTCGTTCTATAAATATTTCACTATCGTTAACCCACAGGCTACGCGTGACGCCCTGTATAAGGCGTTAACTGCCCTGAACGTCTTTGGCCGTATCTATCTGGCGCACGAGGGCATCAACGCCCAGATCAGCGTGCCTGAAAGCAATGTCGACGCCCTGCGGGACTTCCTGTACGCCTTTGACCCGGCGCTGGACGGCCTGCGCCTGAACGTAGCCCTCGACGACGATGGCAAATCTTTCTGGGTGCTGCGCCTGAAAGTGCGCGAACGCATCGTGGCCGACGGCATTGACGATCCGACGTTTGACGCCAGCGACGTGGGGGAATACCTGAAAGCGGCCGAGGTTAACGCCATGCTCGACGATCCCGACGCCGTGTTTATTGATATGCGCAACCACTACGAATATGAAGTGGGCCATTTTGAGAACGCACTTGAAATCCCGGCGGACACCTTCCGCGAGCAGCTGCCAAAAGCGGTTGAGATGATGCAGGAGCATAAGGACAAGAAAATTGTCATGTACTGCACCGGCGGGATCCGCTGCGAGAAAGCCAGCGCGTACATGAAGCATCAGGGCTTCAACAAGGTCTGGCATATCGAAGGCGGGATTATTGAGTATGCCCGCCGCGCGCGCGAACAGGGGCTGCCGGTGCGCTTTATCGGCAAGAACTTCGTCTTCGACGAGCGGTTGGGGGAGCGCATCTCAGACGATGTGATCGCCCATTGCCATCAGTGCGGCACCGCCTGCGATACCCACACCAACTGCAAAAACGACGGCTGTCATCTGCTGTTTATTCAGTGCCCTGCCTGCGCCGAGAAGTTCCACGGCTGCTGCAGCGAGCTGTGTAGCGAGGAGAGCATGTTGCCGGAAGAGGAGCAGCGCCGCCGCCGTGCCGGTCGCGAGAATGGTAATAAGATCTTCAATAAGTCGCGTGGGCGTCTGAACACCCGCCTGGGTATTCCTGACCCGGAATAACCCTGAAACCTTGCCCGGTCGCGCGATGCTGACCGGGCGAGGACATTACTTCTGCTGTACCCCTTCCACCGAAATAATCAGCTCCACGTCCTGCGACGCCGGGCCCAGATCGGTGGTGATGTTGAAGTCTTTCAGGTGAATTTTACCTGTCGCTTCAAATCCTGCACGTTTGCCGCCCCAGGGATCGTCACCCTGACCCATCAGTTTTGCATCCAGCTTGACCGGCTTGGTCACGCCGTTCAGCGTCAGGTCGCCGGTGATATCCAGCCCGTCACCGTCTTTTTTCACTTCGGTCGAGGTGAACGTAGCCTGCGGGAACTTCGCCACGTTGAGGAAGTCCGCGCTGCGCAGGTGCTTATCGCGCTCGGCGTGGTTGGTATCCAGGCTGTTGGTGTTCAGGGTCACGTTGACCTTATCGGCCGCTGGATTGCTCTCATCGAAGGTGAAGGAGCCGTCGAAATCCTTAAATGTGCCGTACAGCCAGCTGTAGCCCAGATGCTGGATGCGGAAATTTACAAAGGCGTGCTGGCCTTGTTTATCAATTTTGTAGTCGGCTGCCACCGCGGCGCCGGTGGTGAACAGCAGAGAACCTAAGGTTAAACCCAGCAGGCTTTGTTTCATTTTATGCTCCAGAGTCAGGTGACGCTTTGCCCAACATACGTGTCAGGGTGGCGTCTTTGTCGATAAAGTGGTGTTTCATGGCCGCAAGACCATGCAGTGCAGATAACGAGACCAGCCCCCAGGCCAGCCACAGGTGAACGGTCCCGGCCAGATCGGCCTGCGCCCCGGCATCCGCCAGCAGGGCAGGGACGTCAAACAGACCGAAGACGCTGATCGGCTTGCCGTCGGCGGTGGAGATCAAATAACCGCTGAAGAGAATGGCGAACAGCACCGCATACAGGGCGATATGCGCCGCGGCAGCGACCAGACGGGTGGCGCGCGCCTGGCTTTTCAGCGCCGGTGGCACCGGGGAAATACGGCGCCACAGCAGACGCACCACCAGCGCCAGCATCAGCATAAAGCCGATGCTTTTGTGCAACTCCGGCGCCTGGTGATACCAGCCATCGTAATAGCTGAGGGTGACCATCCATAATCCAAGGCCGAACATGCCATAGACCGCAATAGCCATCAGCCAGTGTAAACTCATGGAAATAACGCCATAGCGTGTGGGGGAATTACGCACCTGCATTGTGAATACCGTCATTAATAAGCAAGCGCTCAAAATGGCGTGCGGGAAACATTAATGCAAATAATATTTCCAGATATTCATTATTAATTTTATTCGTTCAATTATTTTGAAATAAAATTACTAATGATAGTCAATTCGGCTGTTAGTTCTTTGTAATAGAGGTTGATTTGAGGCGGGTTATGACGATTTTATGATGTTCAAATAATTTATTGTGAAATTATAGTTATCTTAAGAAACGTCAGTTTTTGTCAATATAACTCATCAGAAAAATACAATGTACAGAATATCGATGATCGCCAGGAGCGACCACAGCACAATATAGAGCATCAGATGCTCGCGAATATTATTGACCAGATAATTAACAATACGACGCATGAGGGTACCGGTAATGAGAGGAATGAAAGGCTTCGGTATACCGAAGCCTGACAGCATTATCGGCTAAAGCGCGACAGGGAGAAAGGCGTGAGATCAAACGGCGGGGCGATCTGCTGTGAAAATTGTGCGGCAATCTCCCCCAGCACGCTGGCGAATTTGAACCCATGGCCGCTCAGGCCGGTGATCAGCAGCGTATTGTCATGGCCCGGCAGGGTGTCGATGATGAAGTCTTCGTCCGGCGTGTTGTCATAGGTGCAGGCCGCCCCGTATAACAGACCGCCGATGCCCGGCAGCACGTTGCGCAGGAATTTAAAGGCCTCAGATCCGTCGCCAGGGTAGGCACCAAAGGGTTTGCGCTCTTCCGGGGAGTTGATAACCTGCCCGCCGTTGTGTTTCCCGATCTTCAGGGCATCTTTTTCAGACGGGAAGCCGTAGAACTGATCTCCGTCAGGCAGCTCGCCGGTAAAGGCCGGGAAGTGATTCTGATGGCTGTAACGGCCGTCGGACTGGAACCAGGAGAAGACCTTGCGCACCGGCTGGACCGGCAGGCCTGGCACCAGACGCGATACCCAGGTTCCGGCGCTCACCAGCAGGCGATCCGCGCGATAGGGGCCTTCCGGGGTTTCGACGGTGACGCCGTCGTCCTGATGGGTAATCGCGGTGACCGGGCAGTTAAACAGCTGGGCGCAGCCGGCTTCTTTCGCCAGGGCGATCCAGGTTTTGATCGCCAGCTCGCTGCGCAGGACCCCGGACTCGGCCTCAAACAGACCGATATACCCCTCGGGAACCTGAATTTCAGGCCAGCGCTTCATCACCGCCGCCGCGTCCAGCCGTTCAAGGTTGAGATTGAACTGGCGGGCACTCTGCTCAACGTTCGCCAGAAATGACGAATCGGACGGCCCGAGATTGACCACGCCCGTGCGTTCAAAGACCGGCTCGCCGCTGATGTCGGCCAGCTCATCCCACAGCGCCTGCGCGCGCAATACCAGCGGCACATAGCGTTCACCTTCGCCGTATGCGTGACGCATCAGGCGGGTGTCGCCGTGGTGGCTCCCTTCGCTGTGGGGTGGCATATGGGCATCGATCATCAGTACGTTTTGACCGGCTCGTGTAGCGTAATAACCTGCCGCTGCACCGACAGATCCGCTGCCAATAATAATTAAATCGTATTTCATCAGATTCTCTTTACGCGTTTCGTTGCTTAGCAGGGTAATTAAGACGTGACGGTTATACAAGGGCGAAATAAATGAGGCACCGTCAGGTGCCTTTTTGGGTGAGGTTTAGACATTACATTAATGTCGCCGGTACTCATTTGCCTGGTAGTCACTGGATTCTATTTTTGCAATACCGGCTTCTAAAATAGAAATAAACTGACGTGCGACGTCTGTGGTTAACCATAGCGTTTGCCCAACTTCCGCTTCTTCGGTGTCAGGGTGATTCGGGGTCTGGTAATGCAAACGCAGCATCAGTGCGTCGTAGCTATCTACAGTGCTGATATCCCAGCCAACAAGCGGATGTGTCTGGATGACTTCATTATTCTTTTCCATCATAACCCCCCTGAATACGTGTTAAAAGACAACGACTGTGAGGTTCAATGCGTGTTTTTCTGAAGCAATTTCAGTATATCAATAAATAAGGCTTCTGAAGGGAAAAAGAAACAGGGAGCACAACAAATTTGTGCGTTTTAGGATTGTTTGAACATTAAAACATCATCTTGCTGATGTTTTTTGAGGGAGTCACTCAGATTATTCGTACTATCTGCTGCACAGACGAAAAAAAGCCGGGGCGACCCGGCAAAAAACACAATGAAGAAGAAACTAATCGGTAATAAACCAGTCGTCAGCGCTCTCCCAGGTTTCCTGTAAAATTTCGCTGATGCGCTCTTTATCTTCTTTAGCGCCGCCGATGACCGACAGATTGTTTGACCCGGCATAACGCACGGTGACTGCACCATCGCGTTCAGGGAAGGAGTCATTTATACGGCGGGATAATTCACCCGCCAGCGCGTCCAGCGCACCGGCAGGCAAAGCAGTTGTTCTGGCAATGGTAACTTCGATACGCATAGTTGCCCCCTGTGCAATGTACTGTTTATTTATACAGTTATATTATTGAACTTACAACAGGGGACCCACAATTTTTAGCGTTTTACCGTCCAGTGCACGGTTTCACCCGCGAGGAACGGGATCAGGGTGTCATCCGTGAGGGCAATAGAGTCCACCACGCTGCTCTCTTCGCGGACCAGTTCAATATAGGTCTCATTGACCGGCAGGCCATAGAAGCGCGGGCCGTTCAGGGAGCAGAAAGCCTCGAAGTGCTGCAGGGCGTTCATCTCGTCAAACACCTGAGCGTAGCTGGCCAGCGCGGTAGGGGCGTTAAAGCAGCCTGCACAGCCGCAGCTGGCTTCTTTGCGATGACGGGCGTGCGGGGCGGAGTCGGTGCCGAGGAAGGCACGTTCAAAGCCGCTGGCTACCAGTTCACGCAGTGCCTGCTGGTGGATATTGCGCTTGAGGATCGGCAGGCAGTAAAGGTGAGGGCGCACGCCGCCCACCAGCATGTGGTTGCGGTTGAACATCAGGTGCTGCGGGGTAATGGTAGCGGCCAGAAGCTCGTTACCATCGCGCACGTACTCGGCCGCGTCTTTGGTGGTGATGTGTTCAAACACCACTTTCAGACCCGGCAGACGCTGACGCAGTGGCTCCATCACGGTGTCGATAAAACGCGCTTCACGGTCGAAGATATCGATCTCAGCATGGGTGACTTCGCCATGCACCAGCAGCGGCATCCCCAGCTTTTCCATGCGCTCCAGCACAGGCATAATCGCGTCGATACTGGTCACGCCGTGGCTGGAGTTGGTGGTGGCGTTGGCCGGGTAAAGTTTGGCGGCGGTAAAGACCCCTTCGTTAAAGCCGCGCTCAATCTCGTTCGGATCGAGGGTGTCGGTCAGGTAACAGGTCATCAGCGGGGTAAAATCGTGACCGGCAGGCACGGCGTCAAGAATGCGCTGGCGATAGGCAATCGCCGCGTCGACCGTGGTGACGGGCGGCACCAGGTTTGGCATGACAATCGCGCGGCCATAAATTTCACTGGTATAGGGCACGACAGTGTTCAGCATATCGCCATCGCGAAGATGGATATGCCAGTCGTCTGGGCGGCGAATTTTCAAAACCTGGGATGGTGCAGTCATGGATAGGCTCCGGCTGAGTGAGATGATTTTTGCCGGACACAAAGGATAGGGGGGAAACGTTTTCGTTTGCACTCTTTTCCGTAAAAAAAAGGGCGCCGAAGCGCCCTGGAGGTTAATCAATGAAGGGGATAACAATTTCGCCCGGCTTCACTTCGATGCCTTTTGCGTATTTTTTCGCCAGTGCTTCACCCTTGCTGTTATCTTCGCGCAGGATGTAGGCCGGTTGCTGGTTGAAGTAGTTCTGCAGCGACTGGTTCAGGTACGGCATCAGGGTTTGCAGGACCGGCTTCATTTTGTCCGGCGACACCACCGCATCGGCGATCTCCATCTGCTGGAGATAGATGGCGCCCTGATCTTTATTAAAGACCGGCAGCGCTTTTAATTTCAGTTTGATGTTGGCTTTCTGGCTGCCGAACAGCGAGTTCATGTCCAGGCTGGCATCTCCGGAAAGCACCACTTTGTTCGGCTCCTCGCGGCCAATCTGGCTGGCAAGATTGGTCAGGACAATATGCGCATCCGCCACGCCCGGAACGCCAATATCTTTCGCAAAGTTATTGCGCTTTTGCAGTGCCTGGTTGATCTCCTGTTCACTGACGGTGTACTGGGTAAGCTGATTACAACCAACCAGCAGGCCGCTAACGATCAACGCAGTGGCAATAACGATCTTCTTCATGGTTTTCCTCGACATATATGTCAGCGCTTCAATCCTGACGCGCCAGTATGTCAGGGGAGCGTGAGTCAGACCAGCAGAAAAAACTGATATCTGCAGCTGTCAGTCGATCAGCCGCCAGGCTCCAGGATAACGGGCCCGCGGCGTTTGTGGCTGAACTGCCAGCCCAGCGCAAAGAAGGTGATCACGCCGATTAAGGCCAACATCACCCACGGCAGCTCGGGCTGGTTGAAGGCTTTCCCGGCATCAAACAACCAGCCGCCCCCGGCATACCCCAGCGCGCCGCCTATCGCCAGCCCGAGACGGCTGAAGCCCATATAACTGCCCCGCGCGCGCGGGTCGGCCAGCTCGGCGCTCAGGGTCTCGCGGGCCGGTTCGGCAATGATAGAGCCGATATAGAAAGTGCAGATCAGCATAAACAGCTGTTGCAGAGAACTCACCATCCCAATGGGCAGCATGCTCAGGGACATCAGTAGCAGGCCCGCCATCAGGCGGTGCTCAAGGCGGAAGCGTTTTTCACTCCAGCGGGCAATGGGGTAGAGCAGGGTCAGGGAGAGACAGGCCTCAATGGCGTACATCCATTTGACCGCCGCCGGAGAGCCCGCCACATCGTTGACCATGATCGGCAGCATCAGCATCACCTGTACCCCCAGCATGTAATAGCCCGCGAGAGTCAGCACATAGGTGATAAAGCGCTTGTCGCGCCAGACCCGATCCAGCCCTTCGCGCACCGGTGCTTTGACGGTGGAGAGTTTCCAGGCGGGCAGCAGCCAGGCGTTGAAGCCCGCGCAGAGGATAAACAGCACCGCACCGGTGGCGCAAACCAGACGGAAATCATACTGCAGCAGCCAGCTGCCGAGCAGCGCGCCCACTACCGCCCCGGCGCTGTCCTGCATCATCAGCAGGGAGAAAAAGCGCCCGCGATGCTGAGGGCGGATCAGTTTGACCACCAGCGCCGTGCGCGGCGGATCGAACAGGGTGCCGCCAATACCGGAGATAAAGCAGGAAACCCACAGCAGCCAGGGCTCATGGGCGATGGCCATGGTGGCAAATCCCGCCGCCCGCAGCAGCATGCCGGTGACGATCATCGGTTTAGCGCCAAAGCGGTCGGCAATCGCGCCGCCAAATACCCCCAGCCCCTGCTGAACAAACTGGCGCAGACCCAGGGCAATGCCGACCATCAGCGCCGCCCAGCCCATCTGATCGACAAAGCGAATCGAAATAAGCGGGAAAACGACAAAAAAGCCGAGCACAACCAGCATGTTATCAACGAGCAGGAAGCCTTTACCCAGACGGCGGGCCTGTGATATACGGGACATTTCCCCTCCAGGGAAATAAAGATAATGAGCGCGCTAATATTTTGCGGTTTCGCCGGCGTTTTTCCCACAGCGCAGGCGACAATATTTTTTTATCAAAAGGGTACTTTGATTGAGGCTTTTCATCGAAAAATGTGAAAAGTATTCAAAATGGTATGTCACTGTTTTCCCAGACGGCAGCGGCGCAGGTATAGTAAAGCTAACGGGTCAAGGTTGTAACAGGAAGGAGTTGTATCCATGTTTGGCTATCGCAGTAATGTGCCGAAAGTGCGCCTGACGACCGACCGGCTGGTGGTTCGTCTGGTGCACGAGCGTGATGCCTGGCGTCTGGCGGACTACTACGCTGAGAATCGTCAGTTTTTAAAACCCTGGGAACCCGTGCGGGATGAAAGCCACTGTTATCCTTCCGGCTGGCAGGCCCGGCTGAGCATGATTGCAGAGTTCCACAAGCAGGGCTCGGCGTTCTACTTTGCCCTGCTCGATCCGGACGAGAAAGAGATCGTCGGGATCGCCAACTTCTCTAACGTGGTGCGGGGATCCTTTCACGCCTGCTATCTGGGCTACTCTATCGGGCAAAAATGGCAGGGGCAGGGGCTGATGTTTGAGGCGCTGACCTCGGCGATCCGCTATATGCAGCGGACCCAGCATATGCACCGCATTATGGCCAACTACATGCCGCACAATCAGCGCAGCGGGGATCTGCTGGCGCGCCTCGGGTTCGAAAAAGAGGGCTATGCCAAAGATTACCTGCTGATTGACGGCGAATGGCGCGATCATGTCCTGACGGCGCTGACAACCAAAGAGTGGAGCGCGGGGCGCTAAGGAACAGAGATGAAATACCAATTAACCGCCACAGAAGCGCGCGTTATCGGCTGCCTGCTGGAGAAGCAGGTCACTACGCCGGAACAGTATCCTCTCTCGGTGAATGCGGTCACCCTGGCCTGCAATCAGAAAACCAACCGTGAGCCGGTGATGAACCTCGCCGAGCATGAGGTGCAGGATCAGCTCGATGCGCTGGTTAAGCGCCACTATCTGCGCACCGTCAGCGGCTTTGGCAATCGCGTCACCAAATATGAGCAGCGTTTTTGCAACTCCGAGTTTGGTGCCCTGAAGCTGAACTCCGCTGAAGTGGCGCTCGTCGCTACCCTGCTACTGCGCGGGGCGCAGACGCCTGGTGAACTGCGTACCCGGGCCGCGCGGATGCACGAGTTCGCGGATATGCAGGAGGTGGAGCAGGCGCTCGAGGGCCTGGCCGCCCGGGAAGATGGGCCTTTTGTCCTGCGTCTTGCGCGCGAGCCGGGCAAGCGTGAAAGCCGCTATATGCACCTCTTCAGCGGCGAGGTTGATACTGCCGTCGCGACACCCGAGGCCGCAGCCCCGGTTGCGGATGAGACCTTAGTGGCCCGCGTTGAAGCGCTGGAGAATGAAGTCGAAGAACTCAGGCAGCGACTCGATTCGCTGCTGGCACATCTGGGAGATTAACGGTGGCAAAATTACGTGTAGGCGTTGTAGGGCTGGGCGGGATCGCGCAGAAAGCCTGGCTGCCGGTGCTGAGCACCGCGACAGACTGGACGTTGCAGGGTGCCTGGTCGCCGTCGCGGGATAAGGCCCTGCGGATCTGCGAGTCCGTACGCATGCCTTATTATGAGTCGTTACAGGATCTGGCCCGCGCGTGCGATGTGGTCTTTGTCCATACCTCCACCGTCACCCATTATCAGGTGGTCAGCGAACTGCTTAACGCGGGCGTGCATGTCTGCGTGGACAAGCCGCTGGCCGACAACCTGGCCGACGCCGAGCGTCTGATTGACCTCGCCGCGCAGAAGAAGCTCACCCTGATGGTCGGTTTTAACCGCCGCTTTGCGCCGCTCTACCAGCAGCTGAAAACCCAGCTCGGTGATGCGGCATCGCTGCGGATGGATAAGCACCGCGCCGACAGCATCGGGCCTCACGATCTGCGCTTCACCCTGCTGGATGATTATCTTCACGTGGTGGACACCGCCCTGTGGCTGGCGGGCGATGATGCCCGGCTTACCGGCGGGACGCTGCAGACTAACGAGCAGGGGGCGATGGTCTATGCCGAGCACCATTTCAGCGCCGGCACTTTGCAGATCACCACCTCTATGCACCGCCGGGCAGGCAGCCAGCGCGAGTGGATCCAGGCGGTAACGGACGGCGCGCTGCTGGACATCACCGACATGCGCGAGTGGCGTGAAGAGCGCGGGGCAGGGGTGGTTACGCCCGCCATTCCGGGCTGGCAAAGCACTCTGGAGCAGCGCGGCTTTGCAGGCTGCGCGCGTCACTTTATCGAATGCGTGCAAAATCAGACGGTTCCTGAAACCGCGGGCGAACAGGCGATCCGCGCCCAGCGTATCGTGGAGAAGCTCTGGCGCCAGGCCATGAGCGAATAATCTGCGGTAACATCTGCCCATAGCAATTCGCGTTTTTACGAGTAGACTAGGCGCGTTTATTGTCTTGCAGGCCGGGTAAGCGCAGCGCCACCCGGCGAGAATCACGCCTGCTTTGCAGGCGTTTTGCCGTCTGGTAGTGGAAATTCACGTTAATGAACCTATTAAAATCGCTGGCTGCCGTCAGCTCGATGACCATGTTTTCGCGCGTGCTGGGCTTTGCGCGCGACGCTATTGTGGCGAGGGTCTTTGGCGCAGGGATGGCGACTGACGCCTTTTTTGTTGCTTTTAAGCTGCCCAACCTGCTGCGCCGTATCTTTGCCGAAGGGGCATTTTCTCAGGCTTTCGTCCCCATTCTCGCGGAGTACAAAAGCAAGCAGGGTGAAGATGCGACGAAAGTATTTGTCTCCTACGTCTCGGGATTGCTGACCCTCGCCCTGGCGATCGTCACGGTGATCGGGATGCTGGCGGCACCCTGGGTGATTATGATCACCGCCCCCGGCTTTGCCGATACCGCCGATAAGTTTGCCCTGACCTCGCAGCTGCTGCGCATCACCTTCCCCTATATTCTGCTGATCTCGCTGGCGTCGCTGGTGGGGGCAATTCTTAATACCTGGAACCGCTTCTCGGTCCCGGCCTTTGCCCCGACCTTCCTCAACGTCAGCATGATCGGCTTTGCGCTGTTCGCCGCTCCGCACTTCCATCCGCCGGTGCTGGCTCTGGCCTGGGCGGTGACGGTAGGTGGTGTGCTGCAGCTGGCGTACCAGCTCCCGCACCTGAAGAAGATTGGCATGCTGGTGCTGCCGCGCATTAACCTGCGCGATGCAGGGGCGATGCGGGTAGTGAAGCAGATGGGGCCGGCGATCCTGGGCGTCTCTGTGAGCCAGATTTCGCTGATCATCAACACCATCTTTGCCTCGTTCCTCGTCTCCGGGTCGGTCTCATGGATGTACTATGCCGACCGCCTGATGGAGTTCCCGTCCGGAGTGCTGGGGGTGGCGCTGGGCACTATTCTGTTGCCGTCACTCTCCCGCAGCTTTGCCAGCGGCAACCATGATGAGTACTGCCGCCTGATGGACTGGGGGCTACGCCTCTGCTTCCTGCTGGCGCTGCCGAGCGCGGTAGCGCTGGGGATCCTGGCCAAACCGCTGACCGTCTCCCTGTTCCAGTACGGCAAATTTACCGCCTTTGACGCCGCCATGACCCAGCGGGCGCTGGTGGCCTATTCCGTCGGCCTGATGGGGCTGATCGTGGTGAAAGTGCTGGCCCCGGGCTTCTACTCGCGTCAGGACATCAAGACCCCGGTGAAGATCGCCATCGTGACCCTGATCATGACCCAGGTGATGAACCTGGCCTTTATTGGCCCGCTGAAGCATGCCGGTCTGTCGCTGTCCATCGGTCTGGCGGCCTGTCTCAATGCTGGCCTGCTCTACTGGCAGCTGAGAAAGCAGCAGATCTTTACCCCGCAGCCGGGCTGGTCGAGCTTCCTGCTGCGTCTGGTGATTGCGGTGCTGGTGATGGCCGCGGCGCTGGTGGGGATGCTGTACGTGATGCCGGACTGGTCGCTGGGTACTATGCCTTACCGTCTGCTGCGCCTGATGGCGGTAGTGGTGGTGGGGGTGGTAGCGTACTTCGCCACCCTCGCGGTACTGGGCTTTAAGGTCAAAGAGTTCGCCCGCCGCACGGCGTAACGCAAAAAAGGGGAGTACCTGTCGGTACTCCCCGTTCACTGTCTGTCTTGTCCGGACAATTAAATCGAAAACTTCTTCCCGCCGCTGCGTGAGCTGGATGTCTGGCCATCGGCGCCATACAGTGCTGGCTCCTGATGCGGCTTCAGCACGTCCAGCGCCTGCTGGTTGCGGGTGATTTGCCCTTCGAGTAACCAGCCGTTGTGCTGATTGAGGTCGCGCAGATGCTGGGTTTTTTCAGTAATAGTTTGCCAGCGATCGGCCACATCATCATTGGCACTATGGCGCGCGGACTGCTCGGTGCGTCGCTGCTGCTCCAGATAATCCAGCGTTGCCAGCAGGGAGCTTTTATCTTCTGTAATGCGCTGCAGCGCGCTACCGTTGACATTCCCGGCAGAGAGCTGCTGTTGCTCGGCGTCCATTACCGTTTTCAGGTCGTTTAAGACGACCGTCATTTGATCCATTATTTCCGTCAGACGACTCATGCGGCGATTACTCTAAGAAACTTTGCGCATCCTGGATCAGCGCGTCAGCGATTTTACTGGTATCCATTTTTAGCTCACCGTTACGGATCGCGGTTTTCAGCGCTTCAACACGTTCCATGTTGATATCGTTGCTGCCCGGCTGCATCAGTTTCGCCTGGGCATCGCTCAGCGTGACGCTGGTGCTGTTGGCCGCTGCCGATTTTTGCAGGCGCGTTTTTGCCGTCGCAGTGTCATTCAGTTCGCGAGGTTGTACAGTGCTAACCGGTTTCAGGGGCGATGTACGATCAATGCTCATTGTGGTGTCCTCATCGAGGGTTGGCGGCGTTAGCGCCTGACATTATCATTCGTTAATGATTTATCGGCAGTTGCCGCATAATCTTTAAAAAGATTATAGGTTAATCAGAATATTCCCATCAGAATTGACCGTGCCGCTCACAACCTGGCCGGAAGTCATCCTGACGCGGGCGTTTTGCGCCACGGCCGCGTTGTTCAGTGCCTGTCCTTCGCTGTTAACGCTAAAGCCCTCGCCGCTGGCGATCACCATCACCCGCTGCCCGGCTTTGATTAACCATGCCTGGCGCAGCATCGACAGTTGCAGAGGCTGCCCGGGCACCAGATCGCGCAAGCTAATGGCGTTCTGCGCCTGGTTAATATCCAGAATCGTGCGCGGCGGAAGCTGATCCAGCCTGCCGCGTTTCAGCGTAACGCTGCCCGGCTGCAGGGTCGCGCCCCGGGGAATGTTCTGGGACGCGACAACATAATCGCCCGTCGCCTGAACTGCAACCTGTATAAACCGTTTTTCATTGTCACATCGTGCCGTGACGCTCACGTTGCCCCACTGTCTTGTGTTGCCGGGGACGCTGAATTCAGGCATTTCACATTTGGGGAGCATGCTGGCTGGCGTGCGGACCTGGACCGACACCTCATCGCTGAACCCTGCCAGCCGCTGGGCAAAAAACGCCGTCAGCTGGGCGTTCAGATCCTGCGCCTGAGAGAGGGAGCTCCAGAGGAGCAGGGTTGCGGTCACACCACGTTTGAATGTCATATCGCCAGTTACCGTCAGTTTACAGAATGAGCAGGATTCTACCTGTAGCAGGTGGGCATCAACGCAATAAATAGCGACGCATTTTGCGCTTATTCCGTCGATGACGGAGACGGGTGGAGATTTAAGCTATCCACTGAAATTTTGCCATCAGCGGAGGAGACATGCTCGATAAACTCGACGCCGCGCTACGTTTTCAGCAAGAAGCGCTCAACTTGCGTGCCCAGCGTCAGGAGATTCTGGCCGCCAATATCGCCAACGCCGATACCCCCGGGTTTCAGGCGCGTGATATCGATTTTTCCAGTGAATTAAAGAAAGTGATGGAGCGCGGCCGGGCCGAGAATAGCGGTGTCGCCCTTGCGCTGACCTCTGCACGCCATATTCCCGCAGAGACCGTAACCACCCCGAGTACCGATTTACTTTATCGCATCCCCGATCAGCCATCCCTGGACGGTAACACCGTCGATATGGACCGGGAGCGTACGCAGTTCGCTGATAACAGCCTCAAGTACCAGATGGGGCTGACCGTTCTTGGCGGGCAGATTAAAGGCATGATGAGTGTTCTGCAGGGAGGCAACTAATAATGGCCTTACTCAATATCTTTGATATCGCAGGTTCAGCGCTGACCGCGCAATCCCAGCGTCTGAACGTGGCCGCCAGTAACATGGCGAACGCCGACAGCGTGACGGGGCCGGACGGTCAACCTTACCGCGCCAAGCAGGTGGTGTTCCAGGTGGATGCTGCACCGGGAGCGCAAACCGGCGGGGTAAAAGTGGCCAGCGTGATTGAGAGCCAGGCGCCGGACAAACTGGTGTACGAACCGGGCAACCCGCTGGCAGACGCCAGTGGCTACGTCAAAATGCCGAACGTGGATGTGGTTGGTGAGATGGTTAACACCATGTCGGCCTCCCGCAGCTACCAGGCCAACGTAGAAGTGCTGAATACCGTGAAGAGCATGATGCTTAAAACCCTCACTCTGGGCCAGTAAAGGAGAGATCAATGTCCCTTGCCGTAAATGTAAATGACAGATCGACTGCCACTGGCGTTAGCAGCGCCACCGGCAACAGCTCGCTAACCGGAAGCAATGCTTCCGATCTGCAGGGTAGCTTTCTGACGCTGCTGGTTGCACAGCTGAAGAACCAGGATCCAACCAACCCGATGCAGAACAACGAACTGACCACGCAGCTTGCGCAGATCAGTACGGTGAGCGGCATCGAGAAACTCAACACCACGCTGGGCTCCATCTCCGGGCAGATTGACAGCAGCCAGTCGATGCAGGCCAGCACGCTGATTGGCCATGGCGTGATGATCCCGGGCTCCACCGTTCTGGCAGGCACCAGCGGTGCTGAAGGCTCGACCACCACCTCAACGACTCCGTTTGGCGTTGAGCTGCAGCAGAGCGCGGACAAAGTGACCGCCACCATCACCGATAAGAACGGTGCGGTGGTACGCACCATTGACATTGGCGAGCTGAAAGCGGGCGTCCATACCTTTACCTGGGACGGGACCCTGACCGACGGCACCACGGCGCCAAACGGCTCTTACAACGTTGCGATTTCCGCCAGCAGTGGCAGCACGCAGCTGGTGGCACAGCCACTGCAGTTTGCGATGGTGCAGGGCGTGATCCGCAGCAGCAGCGGTAACACGCTGGATCTCGGGACTTACGGTACCACCACGCTCGACGAAGTTCGGCAGATTATTTAAACCCTTTAGGAGTAACTCATGGCCTTTTCACAAGCGGTCAGCGGCCTGAATGCTGCAGCCACTAACCTCGACGTCATTGGTAACAACATTGCCAACTCCGCGACCTATGGCTTTAAGTCCGGTAGCGCGTCGTTCGCGGATATGTTCGCCGGTTCCAAAGTGGGTCTGGGCGTTAAAGTCGCCGGGATTACCCAGGACTTTTCAGACGGTACCACCACCAACACCGGCCGTGGCCTGGACGTCGCCATCAGCCAGAACGGTTTCTTCCGTATGCTCGACAGCAACGGTGCGGTCTATTACAGCCGTAACGGCCAGTTCAGCATGGACGAAAACCGCAACCTGGTGAACATGCAGGGCCTGCAGCTGACCGGCTATCCGGCAGCAGGTAGCCCGCCAACGGTGCAGACCGGCGCAAACCCGCAGCCGATCAACATTCCGAACACCCTGATGTCGGCCAAAGCGACCAGCACCGCCGCGCAGCAGATCAACCTGAACTCCACCGACAGCGTGCCGACCATTCCGTTTGACGCGACATCTGCTAACCCGGATTCAGACAGCTTCAACAAGAAAGGCACCATCACCGTTTACGACAACCAGGGTAACGCCCACAACATGTATGTCTACTACGTGAAAACGGCAGACAACAAGTGGGATCTTTACACCCAGGATGGCAGCGTAGCGAATGGCAAGATCAGCAAAGCCGCGCAGATGAGCTTCGACCCCAACGGTAACCTGGAAGGCGTTTACAACTACGACGCCGCCGGTACGTTGAGCGCCACCGCAAATACCAGCCCGTCTATCGACGTGACCACCGAAGCGCTGAGCGGCGCGGTGCCGGTGACCTTCTCCCTGAGCTTCCTGAACTCCATGCAGCAGAACACCGGGGCGAACAACATCGTGGCAACCAACCAGAACGGCTACAAGCCGGGCGACCTGGTGAGCTATCAGATCAACGATGACGGTACCGTGGTAGGTAACTACTCCAACGAACAAAACCAGGTGCTGGGTCAGATCGTGATGGCGAACTTCGCCAACAACGAAGGTCTGCAGTCTGAAGGTAACAACGTCTGGTCTGCTACCCAGTCTTCGGGCGTGGCGCTGCTGGGCACCGCCGGTTCCGGTAACTTCGGTACCCTGACCAACGGTGCGCTGGAAGCCTCCAACGTCGACCTGAGTAAAGAGCTGGTCAATATGATCGTCGCGCAGCGTAACTATCAGTCGAACGCGCAGACCATCAAAACCCAGGATCAGATCCTCAACACGCTGGTTAACCTCCGCTAAGTGGCTGACGGGATAGCTTAATGGATCACGCAATATATACCGCGATGGGCGCCGCCAGTCAGACGCTCAATCAGCAGGCAGTCACCGCCAGTAACCTGGCGAACGCCTCGACGCCGGGTTTTCGCGCGCAGCTCAATGCGATGCGCGCCGTCCCGGTGGAAGGGCTCTCCCTGCCGACGCGTACGCTGGTCACCGCCTCGACCCCTGGTGCCGACATGACGCCGGGTTCGATGGACTACACCTCGCGCCCGCTCGACGTGGCGCTGCAGCAGGACGGCTGGCTGGCAGTTGAAACCGCCGACGGCAGCGAAGGCTACACCCGTAACGGGAACATCCAGGTGGATTCGGTCGGGCAACTGACTATCCAGGGACATCCGGTTATCGGTGAAGGCGGCCCAATCACCGTGCCGGAAGGCTCGGAGATCACCATCGCGGCAGACGGGACCATCTCGGCCCTGAACCCCGGCGATCCGCCGAACACCGTGGCGCCGGTTGGCCGCCTGAAGCTGGTCAAAGCCGCGGGTAATGAAGTGCAGCGTGGCGACGACGGCATGTTCCGTCTGACCCAGGCGGCGCAGGCCACCCGTGGCGCAACCTTACAGGCCGACCCGAGCATTCGCGTCATGTCTGGCGTGCTGGAAGGCAGTAACGTTAAGCCGGTAGCGGCGATGACCGACATGATCGCCAGCGCGCGCCGTTTTGAAATGCAGATGAAGGTGATCTCCAGCGTCGATGAAAACGCCGGTCGCGCCAACCAGCTGCTGTCAATGAGTTAACAGGACTATTTATGATCAGTTCTTTATGGATCGCGAAAACCGGTCTCGACGCGCAGCAAACCAATATGGATGTCATCGCCAACAACCTGGCGAACGTCAGCACCAATGGGTTTAAACGTCAGCGTGCGGTTTTCGAAGATTTGCTTTACCAGACCATCCGCCAGCCGGGTGCGCAGTCGTCTGAACAGACCACGCTGCCATCCGGTCTGCAGATCGGTACCGGTGTTCGTCCGGTGGCGACCGAGCGTCTGCACAGCCAGGGCAACCTGTCCCAGACCAACAACAGCAAAGACGTGGCGATCAAAGGCCAGGGCTTCTTCCAGGTGCAGCTGCCTGACGGTACCTCTGCCTACACCCGTGACGGTTCGTTCCAGGTGGATCAGAACGGCCAGCTGGTGACGGCGGGCGGTTTCCAGGTGCAGCCGGCCATTACCATTCCGGCCAACGCCCTGAGCATAACCATCGGGCGTGACGGGATCGTAAGCGTGACCCAGCAGGGTCAGGCAGCACCGGTGCAGGTCGGCCAGCTTAACCTGACCACCTTCATGAACGACACCGGTCTGGAAAGCATCGGTGAGAACCTGTACATCGAAACCCAGTCCTCCGGTGCGCCGAATGAGAGCACGCCGGGTCTGAACGGTTCAGGTCTGCTGTACCAGGGGTATGTGGAAACCTCAAACGTCAACGTTGCGGAGGAGCTGGTGAATATGATCCAGGTTCAGCGCGCGTACGAAATTAACAGTAAAGCAGTGTCGACGACCGACCAGATGCTGCAGAAACTGACGCAACTTTAAGGTGTAGTCCGGTGCGGTTCGCGCCGCACCGGCTCCCTGTTTTCGAAGATGAAGGCAATGCAAAAACTCGCGGCGATTCGTTATCCGATAGTGACTCTCCTGGCCGTTACCCTGACCGGTTGCGCCTGGGTTCCGTCTCAACCTCTGGTGCAGGGTGCGACTTCCGCCCAACCCATTCCTGGCCCGACGCCGGTCGCGAATGGCTCTATTTTCCAGACAGCGCAGCCGATTAACTACGGTTATCAGCCGATGTTTGAAGACCGTCGCCCACGTAATATCGGCGATACGCTGACCATTCAGCTCCAGGAAAACGTCAGCGCCAGCAAGAGCTCGTCAGCCAATGCCAGCCGGGACGGGAAAACCAATTTTGGCTTCGACACCGTGCCGCGTTACCTCGAAGGGCTCTTCGGTAATGCCCGCGCCGATGCCGAGGCGTCTGGCGGCAACTCCTTTAACGGTAAAGGCGGCGCCAATGCCAGCAACACCTTTAGCGGCACCCTGACGGTCACCGTTGACCAGGTGCTGGCGAACGGCAATTTACATGTTGTGGGTGAAAAACAGATCGCCATTAATCAGGGCACTGAGTTCATTCGCTTCTCAGGTGTGGTTAACCCTCGCACCATCAGCGGCTCCAATACCGTACCGTCCACCCAGGTGGCGGATGCGCGCATCGAGTACGTCGGTAACGGCTACATCAATGAAGCGCAGAATATGGGCTGGTTGCAGCGTTTCTTCCTTAATTTATCACCGATGTAAGCGAGGTGACCTATGTTTAAATCCCTCTTCGGGATCCTGTTGGTGCTGGTGGCAACCGTTGCCCAGGCCGACCGTATCCGCGATCTCACAAGCGTTCAGGGCGTGCGGGAAAACTCCCTGATCGGTTACGGCCTGGTGGTCGGGCTGGACGGCACGGGTGACCAGACGACCCAGACCCCGTTCACCACCCAGAGCCTGAATAACATGCTCTCCCAGCTCGGCATCACGGTGCCGGCCGGGACCAACATGCAGCTGAAAAACGTGGCGGCGGTGATGGTTACTGCCTCTTACCCGGCCTTTTCCCGCCAGGGACAAACCATCGATGTGGTGGTCTCCTCCATGGGTAACGCGAAAAGCCTGCGCGGCGGTACGCTGCTGATGACCCCGCTGAAAGGGGTCGACAGTCAGGTCTACGCCCTTGCGCAGGGTAACATTCTGGTCGGCGGGGCGGGTGCGTCCGCAGGCGGCAGCAGCGTGCAGGTTAACCAGCTGAACGGCGGCCGTATCACCAACGGGGCGATCATTGAGCGTGAATTGCCAACCCAGTTCGGCTCCGGGAACACCATCAACCTCCAGCTGAACCAGGACGACTTCACCATGGCGCAGCAGATTGCTGACACCATTAACCGTGGTCGCGGCTACGGCAGCGCTACGGCGCTGGATGCCCGCACCGTGCAGATCCGCGTCTCCACCGGGGGCAGCAATCAGGTTCGCCTGCTGGCGGATATCCAGAACATGGAAGTGAACGTCACGCCGCAGGATGCCAAAGTGATCATCAACTCCCGTACCGGCTCGGTGGTGATGAACCGTGAAGTCACCCTGGATAACTGCGCCGTGGCGCAGGGCAACCTCTCGGTCACCGTCAACCGCTCGGCTAACGTCAGCCAGCCGGATACGCCGTTTGGCGGCGGAGAAACCGTGGTAACGCCGCAGACCCAGATTGATATGCGTCAGAGCGGAGGCTCGCTGCAGAGCGTGCGCTCCAGCGCCAACCTGAACAACGTGGTACGTGCGCTGAACGCGCTGGGTGCGACTCCGATCGATCTGATGTCGATTCTGCAATCCATGCAGAGCGCCGGCTGTCTGCGCGCCAAAGTGGAAATTATCTGATGCTGACCGATAGCAAACTGCTGAGCAGCGCGGCCTGGGATACCCAGTCGCTCAACGACCTGAAAGCCAAAGCGGGCAAAGACCCGGCGGGTAACATCCGTCCGGTGGCCCGCCAGGTGGAAGGGATGTTTGTCCAGATGATGCTGAAAAGCATGCGTGAGGCGCTGCCGAAAGACGGCATCTTCAGCAGCGACTCAACGCGTCTGTACACCAGCATGTATGACCAGCAGATTGCGCAGCAGATGACCTCCGGTAAAGGGCTCGGGCTGGCCGATGTGATCGTCAAGCAGATGGCGGCCGCCCAGGGCGTGCCGCCGGAAGAGACGCCGCAGCAGGTGCCGATGAAGTTCGATCTGGAAAAGGTGACCAGCTATCAAAACCAGGCCCTGACCCAGATGGTGCGTAAGGCGGTGCCGAAAGCGCCAGAAAGTAACGATGAACCGCTCACCGGCGATAGCAAAGACTTCCTGGCCCAGCTCTCGCTGCCGGCGCGTCTTGCCAGCCAGCAGAGCGGAGTGCCGCACCACCTGATTCTGGCCCAGGCGGCGCTGGAGTCCGGCTGGGGGCAACGGCAGATCCGTCGTGAGAACGGCGAGCCAAGCTTCAACATCTTTGGCGTGAAGGCTACCGGGAGCTGGAAAGGGCCGACCACCGAGATCACCACCACCGAATATGAAAATGGCGAAGCGAAGAAGGTCAAAGCTAAGTTCCGCGTCTACAGCTCGTATCTGGAAGCGCTTTCAGACTATGTCGGTGTGCTGAGCCGTAACCCGCGCTACGCGGCAGTGACCCAGGCCGCAACGGCAGAGCAGGGCGCCCAGGCGTTGCAGAATGCGGGCTACGCCACCGATCCGCAGTACGCCCGCAAGCTGACCAGTATGATCCAGCAGCTTAAAGCGATGGGTGAGAAAGTCAGCAAAGCGTACAGCAACGATATCGAAAATCTGTTCTGAAAGTTCTCAAGTCCGGCTGGGGTCTGCCGATAATCTCCAGCAGGACTCGTGTCTGAAAGTATAAAAGGAACCCCCATGTCCAGTTTGATCAACAGCGCCATGAGTGGCCTCAGCGCGGCACAGGCTGCGCTGAATACCGCCAGTAATAATATTTCAAGCTACAACGTGACGGGCTATACCCGTCAGACGACGGTGCTGAGCGCCTCAAATAGCACCCTGACAGGCGGCGGTTGGGTTGGCAACGGCGTGTATGTCTCCGGGGTACAGCGCGAATATGATTCATTCATTACCAACCAGCTGCGCGCCGCGCAGAACCAGAGCAGCGCCCTGACCACCCGCTACCAGCAGATGTCCAAAATTGACGACGTGCTGTCCGGAAGCACCAACAGCCTGGCGACCACCATGCAGGACTTCTTCAGCAGCCTGCAGACCCTGGTCAGCAATGCCGAAGATCCGGCAGCGCGCCAGACGGTGCTGGGCAAGGCCGATGGCCTGGTGAACCAGTTCAAGGTGAACGATCAGTATCTGCGCGATCAGGATAAACAGATTAATATCGCGATCGGTACCAGCGTTGAGCAGATCAACAACTACGCCAAACAAATTGCCAACCTCAACGATCAGATTTCCCGTCTGACCGGCGTGGGGGCGGGGGCTTCCCCGAACAACCTGCTCGATCAGCGTGACCAGCTGGTGAGCGAGCTGAACCAGATCGTGGGCGTCGAAGTCTCGGTCCAGGATGGCGGCACCTATAACGTCTCCTTCGGCAACGGCTACAACCTGGTCCAGGGCAGCACCTCTAACCAGCTGGCGGCGGTGAAGTCCAGCGCCGATCCGTCCCGTACTACGGTGGCGTTTGTTGACGGCACTTCGGGCCCGGTCGAGATCCCGGAAAAACTGATGACCAGCGGCTCGCTGGGCGGGATGTTGAACTTCCGCAGCGAAGAGCTTGACGGTGCACGTAACACCCTGAACCAGCTGGCGCTCTCTTTCGCTAACGCGATGAACACCCAGCATGAAAAGGGCTTTGACGCAGACGGCGAACCCGGCGAAAAATTATTCGATATCGGTGCGCCTGCGGTACTGGCCAACAGCAAAAACACCGGTTCAGCTGCCGTGTCAGCGACGGTTGATATGGCCAACTACACCAAAGTGCAGGCGACGGATTACAAGATGGAGTTTGATGGCTCCAACTGGAAGATCACCCGGCTGTCTGATAAAACCACGGTCACCGCCACCGATGACGGTAGCGGTAACCTCTCCTTCGATGGCCTGACGGTCAACGTATCGGGCGCGGCGAAAAATAAAGACAGCTTTATCGTTAAGCCTGTCGCTAATGCCATCGTGAATATGGATCTGGCGATCAGCGATGAGTCAAAACTGGCTCTCGCCTCTGACGCAACGGGCGGTGAAAGTGATAACCGCAACGGTCAGGCGCTGCTGGATCTGCAGAAAAGCAAAGAAGTTGGCGGCAGCAAAACCTTTAACGATGCCTATGCCTCTCTGGTGAGTACCGTCGGCAGCAAGACCGCGACGCTGAAAACCAGCAGCACCACCCAGGCAAACGTGACGACGCAGTTGAGCAACCAGCAGCAGTCGATCTCCGGGGTTAACCTCGATGAAGAGTACGGCAACCTGCAGCGTTTCCAGCAGTACTACCTGGCCAATGCCCAGGTGCTGCAAACCGCCAGCACGCTCTTCGACGCCATAATTAATATTCGCTAAAGCTGAGGTCAACGATGCGTATTAGCACCCAGATGATGTATCAGCAGAACATGCGTGGGATCACCGATTCCCAGAGCAAGTGGCTGAGTTACGGTGAGCAGATGTCCACCGGTAAACGTGTAAACCGTCCTTCTGACGATCCGATCGCCGCGTCTCAGGCCGTGGTGCTGTCTCAGGCGCAGGCAGAGAACAGCCAGTTCAAGCTGGCCCGTTCTTTTGCCTCTCAGCGAGTCGGGCTGGAAGAGAGCGTGCTGAGCCAGGTAACTACCGCGTTGCAATCGGCGCAGGATAAAATTGTCTATGCGGGCAATGGCTCCCTGAGTGACAACGACCGTAGCTCGATTGCCACCGATCTGCAGGGTATCCGCGATCAGCTGGTCAACCTGGCAAACAGTACCGACGGTAACGGGCGCTATATTTTTGCCGGTTATAAAACGGATGCTCCGGCGTTCGATCAGGCGACCGGTGCGTATGACGGCGGTGATACGCCGATCAGACAGCAGGTCGATTCCGCGCGTAACATGCAGATCAGCCATACCGGCAGTGAAGTCTTTGAGTCCTTCACCAGCAATGCCGCGCCAGAGCCGGATGGCTCTACCCCGGAAAAGAATCTGTTTAAAATTATCGATAGCGCCATTGCGGCCCTGAAAACGCCGGTCAGTGGCGATCAGGATAAGACGGATCAGTTGAGTCTGGACATCGATAAGGCGAACCGCGGCTTGCGTAACTCGCTGGATAATGTCCTGACCGTGCGCGCTGACCTGGGGACCAAGCTGACCGAACTCGATGCTCTCGATACGCTGGGGAGTGACCGTACGTTAGGCCAGACCCAGCAGATGAGCGATCTCATTGACGTTGACTGGAACGCGGCGATTTCTTCTTACACGATGCAACAGGCCGCGCTTCAGGCGTCCTATAAAGCGTTCAGCGATATGCAGGGTATGTCTCTGTTCCAGATGAATAAATAACAGACTTGACCTTTAGAACATGGCTTGAAACTGGTTATGTTCTGTATGCCCAATCCGTTCTCGCGGATTGGGCTTTTTTTTATCAGGAATTCTGCATGACCGGGCTGCTGGTGCGGGCGCTTTCTGCCAGACGGATGACCAGCGCGATGGCTGCCGTAACCGTCGCCAGGGCAACCACACCCGGCCAGCCTGCCATCGTATACAGCTGACTACCGAGCGCTGAACCCAGTGCCATGCCGATAAACACGCCGGTGAAGAGCAGGGCGTTCAGACGACCACGTGCCTGCGGCTCCAGACCGTACACCAGATTCTGGTGGGCGACCAGGCTTGACTGCAGGCCGAGATCAAAGCCTACCGCGGAGACCGCAATCAGGACTAACTGGCCCTGTACGCCGAGAGCGGGCATCAGGAACATCAGGGCGAAGGAGACGGTCACCAGCGCGGCACCAAGCTGGGTGACTTTACCCGCACCGAGTTTGTCGGCCAGACCGCCTGCCAGCGGGGCTGCCAGAGCGCCTGCGGCACCGGCAATGCCATATCCACCGGCGACCGCGCTGCCCAGCTGATAGTGTTCCATCAGCATCACCGCCAGGGTAGACCAGAAGGCGCTGAAGGCGATAGAGAGGAAGCCCTGCGCCAGTGCGGCACGACGCAGCGCCGGATAGCGACGCCACAGGTGCGCCATCGAACGCATCAGCTCCGGATAACGCAGATTCGACGGAACCGTGAAGCGGGGCAAAATTAACCACATCACGGCGGCAAGGATCGCAATGCTGACTGCCGCCAGCTGATACATCACGCGCCAGCCGAAGGCTTCACCCACCACGCCACTCACCGTCCGGGAGAGCAGGATCCCCAGCAACAGACCGGTCATCACCGTCCCAACGGTTTTCCCCTGTTTACCTGCCGGAGCAAGAATAGCCGCCGCCGGAACGATATCCTGCGCCATGGTGGCCGCCATCCCGATCAACAGGCTGACCAGCAGCAGGGAGTGGATCTGCCCCGTCAGGCTACAGGCCAGCAGCAGCCCCGCCAGAGCGATACTTTTAACCACTATCAGGGTGCGACGGTCATAGCGATCGCCCAGCGGCAGAAGGAAGAGGATCCCCAGCGCGTAGCCTGCCTGGGTGAGCGTGGGCACCATCCCCATCCCTTCAATGCTGAGATGCAGATCGGCACCCATCAGCGGCAGCAGCGGCTGGGCATAATAGATTGAAGCGACGCTGAATCCTGCGCCAATGGCGAGGATAAAAATGACCCAACGGCTGACGGCTGGGGTTAAGGTGCTGGTGTTCATATGCAGTTCCTCATTTCGGGTGTGTCGCTATTCTTTACCAGCCCGGCTTGCGGTGGTAGCAGGCGCAGTGTTAAAACACTTATACGTGTAACGTATAACCGGATAAATCATGAAGCGTTCAGAGCGTATAGACAGGGTCGAACTGATGCGAACCTTTGTGCGCATCATCGAGACAGGCTCCCTTTCTGCCGCCGCTGTGCAGATGGGGACCACGCAGGCTACCGTCAGCCGTCGCCTGCAATCGCTGGAGACGCTGCTCGGCGTGCGCCTGATCCTGCGCACCACCCATGCCATGAAGCTGACCGATGACGGGGAGCGCTGCTACCAGCATGCCCGACGGGTGATCGACAGCTGGCATGCGCTGGAAGATGAGGTCGGGCAGACGGAAGATGAACCCGTCGGTGTGCTTCGCGTTCGCGCTCCCCACGCCTTCGGGCAGGAACAGCTGCTGGAGCCGTTGACGGCGTTTCTGCTGCGCTATCCGCGCCTCAATGTGGAGTGGATGCTTAATGACCGCTCGGCTGATTTCCTGAGCGATAATATCGACTGCGCCATCCGGGTGGGAGCAGAAATAGATCCCGCCACGGTGTCGGTATTACTGGCCGAGGTTCCGCGCAGTATCGTTGCCTTGCCGGAGTTGCTCGCTCGCCATGCCCCGGTAGATAAGCCGGAGGATCTCTCTGCGCTGCCCTGGGTGGCACTCAATACCTTTTATCGTCAGCACGTGGAGCTGTTCCATGCCGGCGCACTACAACCGCTACGGGTGGCTATCTCACCCCGGCTGAGTACCGACAGCCTGTACGTGGCGCGTAAAAGCGCATTAACCGGACTGGGAGTGGCGGTGGTATCAAGCTGGACGGTGGAAGCCGACATCCGCGAGGGCAGGCTGGTGCACCTTTTGCCCGACTGGCAGCCGGCCGCGTTGCCGGTGCATCTGGTCTATCCGTGGTCACGCTACTATCCGGCACGTCTGCGCCGCTTTCTGGAGATGATGCGAGAGGTGATGCCTGAAATCGCGGGGATGCGCAGGCCTGAGCAGAAGCAATAAAAAAGCCGACCCGAAGGTCGGCTTTTGCGCTTAAGCGGGCTTATTCAGCCGGCTGTGGACGCGTGGCAGGCGCGGTGGCCTGGTGCGTGGCGCTGTGGCCGCCAGCAGAACCTTTACCGTCGAAATCAAACGCCGGGCGTACCCAGTCGCTGTGACGCGGTGCTTCCGGAACATATTCCGGAGCCGGAGCGCGGGTCATTGGCGCAGTGGCGTGGTGAAGATCCGCGTTAACCTGAGCGGCTGGTGCTGGCTTCACTTCCGGCGCTTTGACTTCAGCGACTTCAGGTTCCTCTTCAGCAACTTCAGCAACAGGTTCAACTTCAATTTCAACTTCAGGTTGAACTTCAGTTTCCACTTCAACTTCCACTACCGGCTGAGGCTCAACGGCTTCCTCGGTGATTTCAACCGGATCGGCAGCCTTAGCTTCCTCCACGACCTGTTCTGCAACAACTGCATCTTCAGGCGCGATAATCTGCGGCTGTTCAGTCACAGGCGCAGCAATCACTTCCGGATGTGCAGTTTCAACTTCAGCCACCTGTGGCTCAGGGATAACCACTGCCGCCGCCTCGACGATCGCTTCATCAACGACTGGCGCTACCGGGGCTACCGCTTCGACAGCCGCGTTCTGCTCGTCAAATTGCTGCTCCTGAGGACGCGCAACCGGATAACGGATCCAGGCTTTACCGGAGGCCATTTCTGGTGACGCACAGGCGATAGCCAGCGGCATCGGTGACTGCAGCGGGTAACGCTCGTCACGATAACGGCGACGACGCTGACCGCTCACGCGCAGGTGACGCGGGGAACGACGTGAACGACGCGGCATTCCCGCATTATCACGACCTTCGCCGGTCTCTTCCTGCTCAGGCGCATTTTCGATAACCGCAGGCAGGTCGACTTTGGCCAGTTCGGTGCTCTGGGCCGGTTCAACCTGAGGCGCTACCGCTTCAACAGCGGCTTCTTCGGTCTGAGACTCAAAGCGCACTTTCTGGTTCAGCTGACGCTGCTTACGGCGCGGCATAACCTGAACGCGTTCTTCCTGATCGGCATCCTGCACGGTCTCTTCTTCGCGATTCAGCGCTTTAACTTCCTGCTGCGCCTGGCGCTTGTCATCATTACGACGACGGTTGCGCTCGCGGCGTGGCTGCTGCTCATCACGCTGTCTGCCTTTGTCAGCCTCTTCGCTGACCGGCTGGCGAATTTCACGATCTTCCGCATTCTGCTGCGGCTTCTCGCGACGGTTGCGACGGTTATCGTCACGACCTTCGCGGCGCTCACGGCCTTCGCGGTTGTCGCGATTATCGCGGCTTTCGCGATTGTCACGGCTTTCGCTGCCTTCACGACCTTCGTTATTCTCTGAACGGTTATCGCGGCGCTCGTTGCGGTCACGACGGTTGTTCTGACGTTTACGACGATCCGGAGAACGCTCCTGCTTCTCTTCTTTCTTCTCAACCGGTGCCGGGGCTGGCTGCGGCTCTTCGCCAGCAAACATTTTCTTCAGCGCGCTGAAGAAGCGGCTCAGCAAACCAGGCTGTTCAGCAGGCTGGCTGACTTCTGCCGCAGGTTTAGCGGCTGCCGGTTTGGCTACCACGGCCTCCTGCGCTGGCGCAGGTGGTGCTTCTGGCATCACAAACGCTGCCAGAGCTGGCTGTTCCGGAAGCTTACGCTCGGCGTACTCTTCGTCAGAAGGCAGAGCCATCTCCTCTTCATGCAGCTTCGGCAGCATGTAGCTCAGGGTGGATGTCTCTTCGCCTTTGCGCACGCGCAGTACAGAGTAGTGCGGGGTTTGCATCTGGTCGTTAGGCACGATCACGCAGCGTACGCCGCTCAGACGGGCTTCGATTGCGCTTACCGCGGCACGTTTTTCGTTCAGCAGGTAGGAGGCGACCGGCACAGGCACAATGGCGTGGACTTCTTTGGTGTTCTCTTTCAGCGCTTCTTCTTCAATCAGACGCAGAATTGAGAGCGCCAGCGATTCATTGTCACGCACGGTGCCGGTGCCGCTACAGCGTGGGCAGACGTGGTGGCTGGATTCACCGAGGGACGGGCTCAGACGCTGACGGGACATCTCCAGCAGGCCAAAACGGGAGATGTGGCTGATCTGGATACGCGCACGATCCTGACGCACCGCTTCACGCAGACGGTTTTCCACCGCGCGCTGGTGGCGTACTGGCGTCATATCGATAAAGTCGATAACGATCAGGCCGCCCAGGTCACGCAGACGCAGCTGACGCGCAATCTCATCGGCCGCTTCGAGGTTGGTGTTGAACGCGGTTTCTTCGATATCGCCGCCGCGGGTTGCACGCGCGGAGTTGATGTCGATAGCGGTCAGCGCCTCGGTGCTGTCGATAACGATAGAACCACCGGAAGGCAGACGAACTTCACGCTGGAAGGCCGATTCAATCTGCGATTCGATCTGGTAGTGGCTGAACAGCGGGATTTCACCGGTGTACAGTTTAATTTTGCTGGTGAAATCAGGACGACCCAGCGCGGCAATGTGCTGGCGAGCCAGCTCAAGCACTTTCGGGTTATCAATCAGAATTTCACCGATGTCCTGACGCAGGTAATCACGGAAGGCACGCACGATGACGTTGCTTTCCTGGTGGATCAGGAATGGAGCAGGGCGGCTTTCAGCAGCTTTCTGAATCGCTTCCCAATGCTTCAGGCGGAAGCCGAGGTCCCACTGCAGCGCTTCGGCAGATTTGCCTACGCCTGCGGTACGAACAATCAGGCCCATGCCGTCTGGCAGTTCAAGACTGGCCAGCGCTTCTTTCAGCTCGGTACGATCGTCGCCTTCAATCCGACGAGAGATACCACCCGCACGCGGGTTGTTTGGCATCAGTACCAGATAGCTGCCTGCGAGACTGATAAAGGTGGTCAGCGCAGCGCCTTTGTTGCCACGCTCTTCTTTATCGATCTGAACGATAACTTCCTGGCCTTCACGCAGCACATCTTTGATGTTCGGGCGGCCATGGGCGTTATAGTTGGAAGGGAAGTACTCGCGAGCGATCTCTTTGAGGGGGAGGAAACCATGACGCTCGGCACCGTAGTCAACAAATGCGGCTTCGAGGCTAGGTTCAATACGGGTGATTTTGCCTTTGTAAATGTTCGCTTTTTTCTGTTCGTGTCCAGGACTTTCGATATCCAGATCGTACAGACGCTGCCCATCCACAAGGGCGACACGCAACTCTTCTTGCTGAGTTGCGTTGATTAACATTCTTTTCATCGTAACTTACTCATTATTCTTACATTGACGACTAAGCTGCGGGCAAGGTGACGCTTTCCGGGGTATGAACCGATGGCCTCGTGTCTATTCACGTCGCCAACCTCACGGTTGTCGCTCGCTTAAGAGGCGCAAAGTGTCGGTTGCCTGTATTTCATACGGAAATACAGCGCGATTATCAGGGGAATAGCCTGGGTAAAACTCTCCAGAGAAGATTCCATTTACCGGTAAGTACTGCAACCCGCAGCCCGCTAACTGTCTGAAAGATCAATACGTCTTACGCCATTGCTGCGTGGATGATCGGTCAGACAAAATTGGTCATTCCGTCGATATCCTTACTTAACCAGGATTTAACACGGAAAACAGCAGCATTATTCCATTGCTAACCGGGTTATAGCAAGATGACTTTTGCCAATTATCACCCGGTTACTCACAGTTTCTTCACTTCTTTCGGATGATTGGTTTAATAACCACCAAATCGATTGCGTGAACGAAACCCTGACCGGGTAAAGGTAAATATAAGCATAGAAAAATGAGTGGCGCTAATGGCTGGTGATAATTAGAATCGCCCCCCATGAAAACAGAGACTCCAGCCGTAAAAATGGTTGCCATCACCGAAGATGAAGCGGGGCAACGCATTGACAACTTTTTGCGCACCCAACTGAAGGGTGTGCCAAAGAGCATGATTTATCGCATCCTGCGAAAGGGTGAGGTGCGGGTAAATAAAAAGCGCATCAAACCTGAATACAAACTTGAAGCGGGTGATGAAGTGCGCATCCCGCCAGTGCGCGTCGCCGAACGTGAAGAAGAGGCGGTGTCGCCGCATCTGAATAAGGTCGCCGCGCTGACGAATGTGATTTTATATGAAGACGATCATATTCTGGTGCTCAACAAACCCTCTGGTACAGCCGTACATGGCGGCAGCGGGTTGAGCTTCGGGGTGATTGAAGGTTTGCGCGCGCTGCGCCCGGAAGCCCGCTTCCTTGAGCTGGTACATCGCCTAGACCGCGACACCTCCGGCGTTCTGCTGGTCGCCAAAAAGCGTTCGGCGCTGCGTTCGCTGCATGAGCAGCTGCGCGAGAAAGGGATGCAGAAGGATTATCTCGCGCTGGTGCGCGGACAGTGGCAGTCCCATGTCAAAGTGGTGCAGGCGCCGCTGCTGAAAAACATTCTGCAAAGCGGTGAGCGTATCGTTCGCGTAAGCCAGGAAGGTAAACCGTCTGAAACCCGGTTTAAGGTGGAAGAGCGTTACGAATTTGCCACCCTCGTGCGCTGCAGCCCGGTGACCGGACGAACCCACCAGATCCGCGTTCACACGCAGCATGCGGGCCATCCTATCGCCTTTGACGATCGCTATGGCGATCGCGAGTTTGATAAACAGCTGGCCGGAACGGGCTTATCGCGTCTGTTCCTGCATGCCGCCGCGCTGAAGTTTACCCACCCGGGTACTGGCGAGGTGATGCGTATCGAAGCCCCGCTGGACGAGCAGCTGAAGCGCTGTCTGAAAGTTCTGCGCGGTTAATTGCCCGGCGGCGCTGCGCTTGCACGGGCCTACGAACGTGTAGGCCGGGTAAGCGCAGCGCCACCCGGCATAAATTACGCCATCAGCGGGTTATAATGCTCCCGGCGCAGCATCTGGCACAGCGCAATCAGCGGTAATCCCACCAGCGTGTTCGGGTCGCGCCCGTCCAGCCTGTCAAACAATGCAATTCCCAGCCCCTCGCTTTTAAAGCTGCCCGCGCAGTTTAGCGGCCGCTCTTTTCGCACGTAGTCGTCAATTTCCTGCTCGCTGAGATGGCGGAAGTGCACGTCAAAGGGCTCGCATTCGGTCTGTAAATGGCCCGTAGACGAATTATAAAGGGCCAGGCCGGTGTAGAAGGTGACGATACTGCCGCGCGCTTTCAGCAGCTGCTGGCGGGCGTTCTCTTCGGTGTGCGGTTTACCGGTAATCATTCCATCCAGGACGCAAACCTGATCGGAACCTATAATTAGATGGTCAGGAAATCGCGCTGCCAGACTTTTCGCCTTTTCCTGAGCCAGACGGACCACCAGATGGCGTGGCGATTCACCGGGCTGTGGGGTTTCATCCACGTTCGGCGCGGCGCATTCGAAGGGGACGCCCAGCTTTTCCAGCAACACGCGGCGGTAGGGTGACGTGGAGGCGAGAATGAGATTTGGCATATTTTTTTCACCAGATATAGCGTATCGATGCCAGCCATTTTAAACTACGGGCCGCAATGTGTGCGAATAAATGGCAAAAGGCAGCCTGAGGTTGCCTTTTTCTTTGACTCTATGACGTTACAAAGTTAATATGCGCGCCCTATGCAAAAGGTAAAATTACCCCTGACTCTTGATCCGGTTCGTACGGCTCAAAAACGCCTTGATTACGAAGGTATCTATACTCGTGATCAGGCTGAGCGTGTCGCCGAATCCGTAGTCAGTGTGGACAGTGATGTGGAATGCTCCATGTCGTTTGAGATCGATCCCCAGCGCCTCGCCGTTATTACCGGTGATGCAAAGGTGTCGGTCACGCTCGAATGTCAGCGTTGCGGGAAACCGTTCCCACTTCATGTTCACACAACATATTGTTTTAGTCCGGTTCGTTCAGACGAACAGGCTGAAGCACTCCCGGAAGCGTATGAGCCGATTGAGGTTAACGAATTCGGTGAAATCGATCTGCTGGCGCTGGTTGAAGATGAAATCATCCTCACCTTGCCTGTAGTTCCGGTGCATGATTCTGAACACTGTGAAGTGTCCGAGGCGGACATGGTCTTTGGGGAACTGCCTGATGAAGCGCAAAAACCAAACCCATTTGCCGTATTAGCCAGTTTAAAGCGTAAGTAATTAAGGAGTAAGGTCCATGGCCGTACAACAGAATAAACCAACCCGTTCCAAACGTGGCATGCGTCGTTCCCATGACGCGCTGACCGCAGTTACCAGCCTGTCTGTAGACAAGACTTCTGGTGAGAAACACCTGCGTCACCACATCACTGCTGACGGTTTCTACCGCGGCCGCAAGGTTATCACTAAGTAATCACGCGTTTGCGTGATTAGGCTTAGTGAGGGTTTCCCCGTGCAAACGGGGATATACCGAACCAGGCTGCGACGATACCTTGACACGTCTAACCCTGGCGTTAGATGTCATGGGGGGGCGATTTTGGCCCTTCCGTGACAGTGCCTGCAGCATTGCAGGCACTGAACTCTAATTCGCAACTCACTCTCCTTTTAGTCGGCAATCCCGACACAATCACGCCATTACTTGCAAAAGCTGACTTCGAACAACGTTCACGTCTGCAGATTATTCCTGCCCAGTCAGTTATTGCCAGTGATGTCCGGGCCTCACAGGCGATCCGCAGCAGTCGCGGAAGCTCAATGCGCATTGCGCTGGAGCTGGTAAAAGAAGGGCGCGCGCAGGCGTGCGTCAGCGCCGGCAATACCGGCGCGCTGATGGGGCTGGCAAAATTACTGCTCAAACCCCTTGAGGGGATTGAGCGCCCGGCGCTGGTGACGGTACTGCCGCATCAGCAGAAGGGCAAAACGGTGGTGCTGGATTTAGGTGCCAACGTCGACTGCGACAGTGTTATGCTGGCGCAGTTTGCCGTCATGGGCTCGGTGCTGGCAGAGGAAGTGGTGGGTATTTCTCATCCCCGCGTTGCTTTACTGAATATTGGTGAGGAAGAGACCAAAGGTCTCGACAGCATCCGTGAGGCGGCCGAGCGGCTAAAAAACGAGCCATCCATCAACTATATTGGATATCTCGAAGCCAACGAATTATTGACCGGAAAAACGGATGTACTGGTGTGTGACGGGTTTACAGGAAACGTTACATTAAAAACCATGGAAGGGGTGGTGAGAATGTTTCTTTCTCTGCTTAAATCGCAGGGAGAGGGTAAAAAACGGTCATGGTGGCTGATTTTATTAAAGCGTTGGTTACAAAAGAGCCTGGCGCGGCGATTCAGTCACCTCAACCCCGACCAGTATAATGGCGCCTGTCTGTTAGGATTGCGCGGCATTGTGATTAAGAGTCACGGTGCGGCCAATCAGCGAGCGTTTGCCGTCGCGATTGAACAGGCAGTGCAGGCGGTGCAGCGACAAGTCCCACAGCGGATTGCCGCTCGCCTGGGATCTGTATTAGCAAAAAGTGACTGAGCGTACATGTATACGAAGATTTTAGGTACCGGCAGCTATCTGCCAAAGCAAGTGCGAACCAACGCCGATCTGGAAAAAATGGTAGATACGTCTGACGAGTGGATCGTCACGCGTACAGGTATCCGCGAACGTCGTATTGCCGCGCCAGATGAAACAGTTTCCACCATGGGCTATGAAGCTGCCCAGCGCGCGCTGGAAATGGCGGGTGTCGATAAAAACGACATTGGCCTGATTATCGTTGCGACGACCTCTGCGACCCATGCCTTCCCAAGCGCTGCGTGCCAGGTTCAGAACATGCTGGGCATTAAAGGCTGCCCGGCGTTTGACGTTGCTGCTGCGTGCGCAGGCTTTACCTATGCACTGAGCATTGCCGATCAATACGTGAAATCTGGCGCTGTTAAAAATGCGCTGGTGATCGGTGCTGACGTGCTGGCGCGTACCTGCGATCCTACCGATCGCGGAACGATCATTATTTTTGGTGATGGTGCAGGGGCTGTCCTGTTAGGACAATCTGAAGAGCCGGGCATCATCTCGACGCATCTGCATGCAGACGGTAGCTATGGCGAACTGTTGACGCTGCCAAACGCCGATCGTGTTAACCCGGACAATGGCATCTACCTGACCATGGCCGGTAACGAAGTCTTCAAAGTGGCGGTAACCGAGCTGGCGCACATCGTTGACGAGACGCTGGAAGCGAACAATCTGGAGCGTTCCGCCCTCGACTGGCTGGTGCCGCATCAGGCGAACCTGCGTATTATCAGCGCCACGGCGAAAAAACTCGGCATGTCTATGGATAACGTTGTGGTGACGCTGGATCGTCATGGCAACACGTCTGCAGCATCCGTGCCCTGCGCGTTTGACGAAGCGGTGCGCGATGGACGAATTCAACGAGGCCAACTGGTCTTGCTCGAAGCCTTCGGGGGCGGTTTCACCTGGGGTTCTGCGCTGGTTCGTTTCTAGTATAAGGATAAAAAAATGACGCAATTTGCTTTTGTATTCCCCGGCCAGGGTTCCCAGGCCGTTGGAATGTTGTCCGGCTTAGCGGAGCAGTATCCGGTCATCGAAGAGACCTTCCGTGAAGCATCGGATGCCCTGGGCTACGATCTTTGGGCGCTGACCCAGCAAGGGCCTGCTGAAGAGCTGAATAAAACCTGGCAGACCCAGCCTGCACTGCTGACCGCATCGGTCGCACTGTGGCGCGTATGGCAGCAGCAGGGCGGCAAAACGCCAGCGCTGCTGGCCGGTCACAGCCTGGGCGAATACTCTGCACTGGTTTGCGCCGGGGTGATTGCGTTTGCTGATGCCGTGCGTCTGGTTGAACTGCGCGGCAAATTTATGCAGGAAGCGGTGCCGGAAGGCACGGGCGGCATGTCGGCCATTATTGGTCTGGATGATGCTTCCATTGCCAAAGCCTGTGAAGAATCTGCAGAAGGTCAGGTCGTTTCTCCAGTAAACTTCAACTCGCCGGGCCAGGTGGTTATCGCCGGTCATAAAGAAGCGGTTGAACGTGCAGGCGCAGCCTGTAAAGCTGCTGGCGCCAAACGTGCGCTGCCGCTGCCGGTGAGCGTGCCGTCACACTGCGCGCTGATGAAGCCTGCTGCCGAGAAGCTGGCGGTAGAGCTGGAAAAAATCACCTTCAACGCACCGACTATTGCGGTGGTGAATAACGTTGATGTGCAGTGTGAAACCGCGCCAGAGGCTATCCGCCATGCGCTGGTACGCCAGCTGTACAGCCCGGTTCAGTGGACGAAAACCGTTGAGTTTATGGCATCCCAGGGCGTTGAGCACCTGTATGAAGTGGGCCCGGGTAAAGTCCTCACCGGTCTGACCAAACGTATTGTTGATACCCTGACCGCGTCGGCCATTAATGAGCCGGAAGCACTGTCAGCGGCACTCGCGCAGTAAGAAGAGGAATACCATGAGTTTTGAAGGAAAAATCGCACTGGTCACTGGTGCAAGCCGCGGTATTGGCCGTGCTATCGCTGAAACCCTCGTCGCGCGCGGCGCGAAAGTGATCGGCACCGCGACCAGCGAAAGCGGCGCGCAGGCCATCAGTGAGTACCTGGGTGCGAACGGTAAAGGTCTGATGTTGAATGTGACCGATCCTGCATCTATCGAATCTGTTCTGGGAAATATTCGCGCAGAATTTGGCGAAGTGGATATTCTGGTCAATAATGCCGGAATCACTCGCGACAACTTATTGATGCGAATGAAAGATGACGAGTGGAGCGATATTCTCGAAACCAACCTGTCATCTGTGTTCCGTCTGTCAAAAGCGGTAATGCGAGCTATGATGAAGAAGCGTCATGGGCGTATTATCACTATCGGTTCTGTGGTTGGTACCATGGGAAATGCTGGTCAGGCTAACTACGCTGCGGCGAAAGCAGGTCTGATCGGTTTCAGTAAGTCGCTGGCACGCGAAGTTGCGTCCCGCGGGATTACTGTAAACGTTGTTGCTCCGGGCTTTATTGAAACGGACATGACGCGTGCGCTGACCGATGAGCAGCGTGCGGGTACGCTGGCGGCAGTTCCAGCGGGTCGTTTAGGCGACCCTAAAGAAATCGCCAGCGCGGTTGCATTTTTAGCCTCTGACGAAGCGAGTTACATCACTGGTGAAACTCTCCACGTCAATGGCGGGATGTATATGGTTTAATCACGATAGAAAATATTTGCGTTATTAGGGCGAATGGCCTCAAAATAACGTAAAATCGTGGTAAGACCTGCCGGGATTTAGTTGCAAATTTTTCAACATTTTATACACTACGAAAACCATCGCGAAAGCGAGTTTTGATAGGAAATTTAAGAGTATGAGCACTATCGAAGAACGCGTTAAGAAAATTATCGGCGAACAGCTGGGCGTTAAGCAGGAAGAAGTTGTGAACTCCGCTTCCTTCGTTGAAGACCTGGGCGCAGATTCTCTTGACACCGTTGAGCTGGTAATGGCTCTGGAAGAAGAGTTTGATACTGAGATTCCGGACGAAGAAGCTGAGAAAATCACCACCGTTCAGGCTGCCATTGATTACATCAACGGTCACCAGGCGTAAGTGAGCATCTCCAGGCGGTCATTCGACCGCCTGTGTTTTTTTCTTTTGTAGTCCCTCGATTTTCTTTTTTTATCCCTCCCTGGAGGACAAGCGTGTCTAAGCGTCGTGTAGTTGTGACCGGACTTGGCATGTTATCTCCTGTCGGCAATACCGTAGAGTCTACCTGGAACGCTCTCCTTGCCGGTCAGAGTGGCATCAGCCTAATCGACCATTTCGATACTAGCGCCTATGCAACGAAATTTGCTGGCTTAGTAAAGGATTTTAACTGTGAAGAGATCATCTCGCGCAAAGAACAGCGCAAGATGGATGCCTTCATTCAATATGGAATTGTCGCTGGCGTTCAGGCCATGCAGGATTCTGGCCTTGAAATTACGGAAGAGAACGCAACCCGTATTGGCGCCGCTATTGGCTCCGGGATTGGCGGTCTTGGCCTGATCGAGGAAAACCATACCTCTCTGGTAAATGGTGGTCCACGTAAAATTAGCCCGTTCTTCGTTCCGTCAACGATTGTTAACATGGTGGCAGGTCACCTGACCATCATGTTTGGCCTGCGTGGCCCAAGCATCTCGATTGCCACTGCCTGTACGTCCGGTGTGCATAACATCGGCCAGGCGGCGCGTATTATCGCCTATGGCGATGCCGATGCGATGGTTGCAGGCGGTGCAGAAAAAGCCAGCACCCCACTGGGTGTAGGCGGCTTCGGCGCAGCGCGTGCTCTCTCTACCCGCAACGAAAATCCTCAGGCGGCAAGCCGTCCGTGGGATAAAGACCGTGATGGTTTTGTGCTGGGTGACGGTGCGGGTATGGTCGTGCTGGAAGAGTACGAGCATGCGAAGAAACGCGGCGCGAAAATCTATGCAGAGATCATTGGTTTCGGCATGAGCAGCGACGCTTACCACATGACCTCTCCGCCGGAAGACGGGGCAGGTGCTGCGCTGGCAATGGTTAACGCGATCCGCGATGCGGGTATCGAACCGGGCCAGATTGGCTATGTGAACGCGCACGGTACTTCCACGCCAGCAGGCGATAAAGCTGAAGCGCAGGCCGTGAAGTCTGTGTTTGGCGATGCATCCCGCCGCGTGATGGTCAGCTCGACCAAATCCATGACCGGCCACCTGTTGGGTGCGGCGGGTGCAGTAGAATCAATCTACTCCATCCTTGCGCTGCGCGATCAGGCTGTTCCGCCGACTATCAACCTGGATAATCCGGATGATGGTTGCGATCTGGACTTCGTTCCGCACGAAGCACGTCAGGTCAGCGGTCTGGAGTACACCCTGTGTAACTCCTTCGGCTTTGGCGGCACCAACGGCTCTCTGATCTTTAAAAAGGTCTGAGGCTGACAGTCGGGACGGTCTATCGCCTTCCCGGCACATTGATAAAAAAAGGTCCGCTTGTCGGGCCTTTTTTTATTCGGTTTTATTCCCTTGTCCGCGGCTCGCCTTCCTGCCAGACTATTCGACCATTTAAAAGGAGCCATCATGTTCTTGATCAATGGCATACCCCAGGAAACGCTGCCAGCGAGCGACAGGGCTATTCAGTTTGGTGACGGCTGCTTCACGACGGCACGCATTGCTGCGGGCCAGGTCTGTCTGCTGGATGCCCATCTGCAACGCTTGCAGAACGCCTGTGAAAAACTGCTTATCCCCTATGTGGCATGGGCCGAGTTAAAGCGTGAAATGGTTGAGCTCGCCCGGGGGGAATGACCGTGGCGTGCTGAAGGTCATTATCAGCCGGGGAAGCGGCGGCAGAGGATACAGCGCGGCGAACTGCCTGCATCCGGTTCGACTTCTCTCGGTGTCGGCGTATCCCGCTCATTATGATGGCTGGCGTCGTGAGGGGATTGCGCTGGCCTTAAGCCCGGTACGTCTGGGACGTAACCCGCAGCTGGCCGGGATAAAACATCTCAACCGGCTTGAACAGGTGCTGATCCGCACGCATCTCGAACAGACCGATGCCGACGAGGCGCTGGTTCTTGACAGCGAAGGGTTCATTACGGAATGCTGTGCGGCGAATTTATTCTGGCGACAGGGGAGGGACGTTTTCACCCCAAAACTGGATCAGGCAGGCGTCAACGGTCTGATGCGCCAGTTTTGTCTGCAGCAGCTGGCACACTCCGGCTATCACGTGGTCGAAGTGCAGGCCCGCGAGGCTGCGCTGGCTGAGGCAGACGAGATGCTGGTCTGCAATGCGCTTATGCCCATCGTGCCGGTTCGTCAGTATGATTCTCAACGTTTTTCATCGCGTGAGTTGTACGCATTTTTAGCCCCTCTGTGTGAGCAAAGCAGATAGTCATGAAGAAAATGTTGCGCTTTATTCTCCTCATCCTTGTCGTGCTGGGCATTGCTGCTGGCGTGGGGATGTGGAAAGTTCGCCAGCTGGCGGGCAGTCAAATTCTGATCGCCGAAGAGACGATCTTTACTCTGAAACCGGGCACCGGACGGCTGGCGCTGGGCGAGCAGCTGTATGGTGAGAAGATCATTAACCGCCCACGGGTGTTCCAGTGGTTATTACGTGTGCAGCCGGAGCTGTCGCATTTCAAGGCGGGTACCTACCGCTTTACGCCGGGGATGACCGTTAAAGAGATGCTGCAGCTGCTTGAAAGCGGTAAAGAGGCCCAGTTCCCGCTGCGTTTCGTGGAAGGGATGCGCCTGAGCGACTACCTGAAACAGCTCCGCGAAGCCCCTTATATCAAACACACCCTGCAGGACGACAGCTATGCCACCGTCGCTGAGGCCCTGAAGTTTGAGCATCCCAAGTGGGTCGAAGGCTGGTTCTGGCCGGATACCTGGATGTACACCGCAGGTACCACGGATGTGGCGTTGCTACAACGCGCGCATAAAAAGATGGTTGAGGCGGTGGATAAAGCCTGGGAAGGGCGGATGGAGAACCTGCCGTATAAAGATCAGAACCAGTTTGTCACCATGGCCTCGATTGTCGAGAAAGAGACGGCAGTCGCCAGTGAGCGGGATCAGGTCGCCTCGGTATTTATCAATCGCCTGCGCATCGGCATGCGTCTGCAGACCGATCCGACCGTGATTTACGGGATGGGTGAGAACTATAAGGGCAAAATTTCGCGTAAAGACCTGGAAACCCCAACCGATTATAATACCTATGTCATTAGCGGTTTACCCCCGGGGCCGATTGCCACGCCGGGTCAGGCATCGTTGAATGCCGCCGCGCATCCGGCTAAAACGCCGTATCTCTATTTCGTCGCAGACGGAAAGGGTGGACATACTTTTAACACCAATCTTGCCAGTCATAATCGTTCCGTCCAGGACTATCTGAAGGCACTTAAGGAAAAAAATGCGCAGTAATTACATCGTCATTGAGGGGCTGGAAGGCGCCGGGAAAACGACCGCACGTGACGTGGTGGTCGAGACGCTCAAACAGTGTGGTATCGAAGAGATGATCTTCACCCGCGAACCGGGCGGCACCCAGCTGGCTGAAAAACTGCGCAGCCTGGTCCTGGACATTAAATCGGTCGGGGATGAAGTCATTACCGATAAAGCCGAAGTGATGATGTTCTATGCCGCACGCGTCCAGCTGGTTGAAACCGTTATTAAACCTGCGCTGGCGCGAGGATGCTGGGTGATTGGCGATCGCCACGATCTCTCTACCCAGGCGTACCAGGGCGGCGGACGCGGTATTGACCAGCGGATGCTCGGCACGCTGCGCGATGCGGTTCTCGGTGATTTCCGTCCGAACCTGACGCTCTATCTCGACGTGACGCCGGAAGTGGGCCTGAAACGCGCCCGCGCCCGCGGCGAACTGGATCGTATCGAGCAGGAGTCGCTGGACTTCTTTAACCGTACCCGTGCCCGTTACCTTGAGCTGGCCGCCCAGGACAGTTCGATCCGCACCATCAATGCAACCCAACCGCTGGAGGATGTGATGAATGACATTCGCCAGACGGTCATCGACTGGCTGAAGGAACAACAGGCATGAAATGGTACCCATGGTTGCGCCCGCACTTTGAACAGCTGGTGAACAGCTATCAGTCCGGTCGGGGGCATCATGCGTTACTGATCCAGTCGCTGCCGGGCATGGGCGATGAGGCGCTGATCTACGCCATCAGCCGTTTTCTGATGTGCCAGCAGCCGCAGGGGCACAAAAGCTGCGGTCAGTGCCGCAGCTGTCAGCTGATGCAGGCGGAAACGCACCCGGACTATTACGCGCTGGAGCCGGAGAAGGGCAAGACCACGCTGGGCATCGATGCGGTGCGCGCGGTGAGCGAAAAGCTTTACGAGCGCGCGCGGCTTGGCGGGGCCAAAGTGGTCTGGTTGAAGGATGCCGCCCAGCTTACCGAGGCCGCGGCCAACGCGCTGTTAAAAACCCTCGAAGAGCCGCCGGAAAATACCTGGTTCCTGATGGCCTGCCGCGAACCGGGACGGCTGCTGGCGACCCTGCGTAGCCGTTGTCGTCTCCACCATCTCAGCGTGCCGCAGGAGGCCTGGGCCATCAGCTGGCTGGCACGGGAAGTGACAACGTCACAAGAGGCGGCGCTGAGCGCGCTACGTCTGTGTGGTGGGGCACCGGCCGCGGCGCTGGATCTGCTGCAGCCCAACGTCCAGACGCAACGGGAACAACTCTGTCAGGCGCTTAATGCGGTGCCGGACAGCGGCGACTGGCTGAGCCTGCTGCCGGTCCTGAACCATGAGCAGGCGCCCAATCGTCTGCACTGGCTGGCAGCCCTGCTGCTGGATGCCCTTAAAATTCAGCAGGGAGCGACCCTGCTCAGCAATGTCGATGCCTGGCCGTTGGTTAATCGCCTGGCACAACACCTGCCGGGTGTGGCATTGCGGGCTATCCTTCATGATGTCTGCCAGTGTCGCGAACAACTACTCAGCGTAACGGGGCTGAATCGGGAGCTTGTCCTTACCGACCTGTTACTCACTATCGAGCATTACCTGCAACCGGGCACGACGCTGCCTGTATCCTCTTTCTGAGAGACACATTATGTTTTTAGTCGACTCACACTGCCATCTCGATGGCCTGGATTATCAATCCCTGCATAAAAACGTCGATGACGTGCTGGCAAAAGCCGCCGCCCGCGATGTGAAATTTTGTCTGGCGGTCGCCACGACGTTACCTGGCTACAAAACCATGCGCGAGCTGGTGGGGGTGCGCGACAACGTCGTGTTCTCCTGCGGCGTGCATCCGCTCAACCAGGATGAAGCGTACGACGTCGAAGATCTACGCCGTCTGGCGGCGGAAGAGGGTGTGGTGGCGATGGGGGAAACCGGGCTGGATTATTTCTACACCCCGGAAACCAAAGCCCGCCAGCAGGAATCTTTCCGCGACCATATCCGTATTGGCCGGGAGCTGAATAAACCCGTGATCGTTCATACCCGCGACGCGCGCGCCGATACACTGGCGATCCTGAAAGAAGAAAACGTGACGGATTGCGGCGGCGTACTACACTGTTTCACAGAAGACAGAGAAACAGCGGGCAAGCTGCTGGATATGGGTTTTTATATCTCGTTTTCCGGGATCGTGACGTTCCGTAACGCCGAGCAGCTTCGTGATGCCGCGCGCTACGTGCCGCTCGATCGTCTGCTGGTGGAAACAGATTCCCCTTATCTGGCACCGGTACCGCATCGTGGTAAAGAAAATCAGCCCGCGATGGTACGGGATGTGGCCGAGTACATGGCCGTATTAAAAGGCGTCGATGTTGAAGAACTGGCACGCATTACCACCGACAACTTTGCCAGCCTGTTTCACATCGATCCCTCCCGCCTGCAATCTGCCTGATTAATCTATTTTTTTATGGCTCGTAATTAATAGCCAAAACGAGTAAAGTTCACCGCCCATGTGGGGGCGGTGAAGACCTTTTTAGAAACATCTGGCAATTTGTTTTGTAAAAATCTGAAAGTTTTTCAGCTGCCCTGCGCTGAAACGTGATAGCCGTCAAACAAAGATACGCGGATTTATTTTACTCTGTGTAATAAATAAAGGGCGCTTAGATGTCCTGTCCACGGCACGGTTCTCCCCCCCGGGCCAATGCGTGAAAACGTAAAAAAAGCACAAATACTCAGGAGCACTCTCAATTATGTTTAAGAATGCATTTGCTAACCTGCAGAAGGTCGGTAAATCGCTGATGCTGCCGGTATCCGTACTGCCTATCGCAGGTATCCTGCTGGGCGTCGGTTCTGCAAACTTCAGCTGGCTGCCAGCCGTAGTTTCTCATGTGATGGCCGAAGCGGGCGGTTCTGTCTTCGGTAACATGCCACTGATCTTCGCCATCGGCGTTGCGCTTGGCTTCACCAATAACGACGGCGTATCTGCACTGGCCTCTGTAGTTGCCTACGGCATCATGGTTAAAACCATGGCTGTGGTTGCACCTCTGGTGCTGCACTTACCACCGGAAGAGATCGCTGCTAAACACCTGGCTGACACCGGTGTTCTGGGCGGTATCATCTCGGGTGCTATTGCGGCGTATATGTTTAACCGCTTCTATCGCATCAAGCTCCCTGAGTACCTGGGCTTCTTTGCAGGTAAGCGTTTTGTTCCAATCATCTCTGGTCTGGCGGCGATCTTCACGGGTGTGATCCTCTCCTTCATCTGGCCACCGATTGGTTCCGCGATCCAGACCTTCTCCCAGTGGGCTGCTTACCAGAACCCGGTACTGGCGTTCGGTATCTATGGCTTCATCGAGCGTTGCCTGGTGCCGTTTGGTCTGCACCATATCTGGAACGTTCCTTTCCAGATGCAGATCGGCGAGTTCACCAACGCAGCAGGTCAGGTCTTCCACGGCGATATCCCACGCTATATGGCAGGCGACCCAACTGCAGGCAAACTGTCTGGCGGCTTCCTGTTCAAAATGTACGGCCTGCCGGCTGCTGCGATTGCAATCTGGCACTCTGCTAAACCAGAGAACCGTGCAAAAGTGGGCGGTATCATGATCTCCGCAGCGCTGACCTCGTTCCTGACCGGTATCACCGAGCCGATCGAGTTCTCCTTCATGTTCGTTGCGCCGATCCTGTACGTTATTCACGCGATTCTGGCTGGCCTGGCGTTCCCAATCTGTATCCTGCTGGGTATGCGTGACGGGACTTCCTTCTCGCACGGTCTGATCGACTTTATCGTTCTGTCAGGTAACAGCAGCAAGCTGTGGCTGTTCCCAATCGTGGGTGCGTGCTACGCGGTTGCGTACTACACCATCTTCCGCGTGCTGATCAAAGCACTGGACCTGAAAACTCCGGGTCGTGAAGATGCATCTGATGACGTTAAAGCTGGCGCGACCAGCGAAATGGCTCCGGCACTGGTTGCAGCGTTCGGTGGTAAAGAGAACATCACTAACCTGGACGCGTGTATCACTCGTCTGCGTGTGAGCGTTGCTGATATCGCGAAAGTTGACCAGCCGGGTCTGAAAAAACTGGGCGCAGCTGGCGTAGTTGTTGCAGGTTCCGGTGTACAGGCTATCTTCGGTACTAAATCCGATAACCTGAAAACCGAAATGGATGAGTACATCCGCAGCAACTAAGTTGTGACCTGGGGAGACTAAGGCAGCCGAATGGCTGCCTTTTTTATATCTATGGTTTGTGAAATGCCGGGTGGCGGCTGCGCCTTACCCTGCCTACAAAAGCTCAGACCGTAGGCCGGGTAAGCGTAGCGCCACCCGGCACAAAAAAGGGAGCCATTTGGCTCCCTTAGACGTCTGATGATTTATCAGAACTGATAGCTTGCGGTCACGCTCACGTTGCGTGGTTCGCCATACACGATTTCGCCTTCAACGTTGGTGTCGTAAGTCTTATCGAAGAGGTTATTCAGATTGCCCTGCAGGGAGAAGTTCTTCGTCACCTGGTAACGGGTGAAGAGGTCCACCAGCGCGTAGCTGCCCTGCGATGCGCGCCAGGTGCCGTAAGGCGTGTCCTGGTAGGTGTAGACGCTGTTTTGCCAGTTAACGCCGCCACCGACGGTCAGCTCAGGCATGGCCGGCAGACGGTAGCTGGTAAACAGTTTTACGGTAGTACGCGGCAGCTGCGGGTTCACCGCCTTGCCGTCGTTATCTTCGGCAACGTAACGCGTTGCACCGAAGGTCATCTGCCAGTTATCCGTCAGCGCGCCGTTGATTTCAAACTCAACGCCTTTACTCACGGTACCGTCTACGCTCTCGTAAGCCGTATCCGTGGACCCCTGAATCGTCCGGCCGGTGCTTTGTCCCAGGTTATCCTGCTCAATGCGGAATACGGAGAGGGTGGTGGTCAGACGGCTGTTCATCCAGTCGGATTTAAGGCCCGCTTCATAGTTATTCCCGGTGATCGGATCAAGATATTTGCCCGAGCTGTCGCGGTAGTTCTGCGGCTGGAAGATAGAGGTATAGCTGGCATAGGCAGACCAGTTGTCATTGATGTCGTAAACCAGACCCGCGTACGGCGTGGTGTGGTTTTTCTCCATGCCGTAGGCCAGGGTGTCAACACTCCAGTTGGTATAACGGGCCCCAAGAATTAAATGCAAAGGATCGGCCAGTGAAATGCGCGTCGCGGCGTACAGCGATTTCATATTGGTGGTGTCATCCTGAGCCAGCGACTGCGATCCCCAGTTGGTTTCCGGGAAGTTACCGTTATAGTCGTAGAAGCTGCCGAACTCATCCGGATAGACGTTGGCCCATGAGTTGGTGTAACGGTTGGTCTGACGACTGAAGCTGCCACCAATCATCATGGTGTGCTGGCGGCCCAGCAGCTCGTAACCACCATCCGCAAACAGATCCACTGCGTCTACTTTACGCTTGCCGCTGTTCCAGCCGGTGCCGCCAATATAATCATAGCCCGGACCATAGTTCGCATAGGGGCCTTCCAGCATGCCGGTGCTCTTATTCACAAAGGCATCGATGTACATCGCTTTGCTGTCGAATTTCGCTTCGGTATGGGTGGCATTCAGGGTGGCCTGCCAGTCGTCGGCAAAGCGCTGCTTCAGGGTGAAGAAGACCTTATTGAACTCTTTGTCGTTGTAAGCCCAGTCGGGTGAGGTGCTGTGCGCGCGATCGTAATGTTTGGTGCTGCCATCGGTGTTCCAGCGCGGCAACCCACCCCACGTCTGGTTGTTGATGTCGATACGCTGGTATTCGTAGCCCGCGGACAACGAAGTGCTGGTGCCCAGATCGGCGTCCAGAATCCCGGAGAAGAAGGTCCGCTTCTGATTGTATTTGTCGAGCCAGGAGTCGCTGTCCTGATAACCCGCCACGATGCGGCTGCGCACATTGCCGTCTTCGGTTAGCGGACTTTGCATGTCCATCACGTAGCGTTGTTTGTTCCAGCTACCGTATTCCGCCGACAGATTGGCCTTGAACTCGCGGCTGGTGGCATGCTTACGCACCATATTGATCGCCGCAGACGGGTTGCCTGTCCCGGTCATCAGGCCGTTAGCGCCGCGCACGACTTCAACCCGCTCAAACAGCGCGGTGTCAGACTGAGAATCACCCAGATTCCAGCGCGACTCAAAGTAGGTTGGGATGCCATCAACCATGTAGTTGTCGATTTCAAAACCGCGGGAGTAGAAATTGCTGCGATCGGAGTCAGTGGTGCTTTTGCTGATCCCCATCGTGCTGTCCATCACGTCGCCCAAGGTCTGCAGCTGTTGGTCTTCCATGCGTTGTTCGCTGACGATCGTGACCGACTGCGGAATGTCACGTTGGATCATCTGCATTTTGGTGCCCACGGTCGTGGTTTTTACGCTGTAGTCCTGGCTTTCATCAGCGGCGTCCGGCTGCGATGAACCATCAACAATCACCGTCTCTTCGGTCGGGGCGGCGAAGCTGGCGACGGGTGTTAATGCGAAAGCAATGCAGGCTGCGAGCAGCGAGGGTTTAGTGACAGGCTGGCGTTGCCCGTCCCTGGTATAATTCATGAAAGACATCAACAAACCTTTCTGAGTGAAGTGTGAATGTTATGCCCCAGTTCCGTAAGCACAGTCTGAGGTCGTTTTCTATGTATAAAATGCGCATGTAAATGCAAATGCGAAATATACGCATTGTGATTAAACCTGTAAACAAGGGTTTCAGCCGTATATGAAATTATGTTTTAAGATTTCAGGGCAGGGCGCGGTGAACGGCTGCGTATAAATTGCGCTATAAGGAAGGAATTCGAGGGATAAGGTTGAAAGAACTGGAGAAAGTCGCTCATACTCTTGAGTCGTATCACATAATTATGCGCCTGCACCGAGCGTGTTGTCTCCGGGCACGTCGCCAGATTAATGAATAAGGAAAACCTCATGGCTGAAGAAACCATTTTCAGTAAAATTATCCGCCGCGAGATCCCGGCGGATATCGTCTATCAGGATGAACTGGTTACCGCTTTCCGCGACATCTCCCCGCAGGCACCGACCCACATCCTTATTATTCCTAATATTCTGATTCCGACGGTAAATGACGTGAAAACTGAGCATGAACTGGCATTAGGCCGTATGCTGACAGTAGCAGCGAAAATTGCTGAGCAGGAAGGCGTGGCCGAGGATGGTTACCGTTTGATCATGAACTGTAACCGCCACGGTGGTCAGGAAGTTTATCATATTCATATGCATCTGCTCGGCGGTCGTCCGCTGGGGCCGATGCTTGCGCATAAAGGTCTTTAAGATGCCCGGTGGACGGATTGCGATGCTGTTGATGATGGTAGTGCTGGCGGGATGTAAATCTCAGCCCGCGATCCCCGTCAATGATGAGCAAACATTAGTGATGGAGTCTTCTGTGCTGGCGGCGGGCATTACCGCTGAAAAACCGTCGCTGACCATCAGCGAAATTCAGCCGTCTGCCTCCTCCACGCTGTTTAATGAAAGACAAGAGTCCGTTACCGTCCATTACCGTTTTTTCTGGTATGACGCCAGAGGCCTGGAAATGCACCCGCTTGAGGCGCCGCGCAGCGTGACTATTCCGGCGAATTCGTCGGTTACGCTCTACGGCAGCGCCAACTATCTGGGTGCCCATAAGGTCAGACTTTATCTCTATCTCTAAGGGGTGATCCTTGATTAAAAATTTCAGTCGTTACGCGCTGGTCACGGCTTTTGCACTGTTCCTTTCGGGATGTATCAACCGTACCGAGCAGCCGCCTGCACCGGTCGAAGAGGTGAAACCTGGCGCACAACAGCCGGTCCAGCCTACACAGCCGGTGCCAACCGTGCCTACCGTGCCGTCCGTACCTGAACAGCCAGGTCCGATCGAGCATCAGGAAGAAACGGCGCAGCCTGCGCCACGTGAACGTCATTACGACTGGAACGGCGCGATGCAGCCGATGGTCGCTAAGATGTTGCAGGCCCAGGGCGTCACCGCGGGCAGCGTGCTGCTGGTGGACAGCGTCAACAACCGTACCAACGGCAGTCTGAACGCCGGGGAAGCCACTGAAACGCTGCGCAATGCGCTGGCGAACAACGGCAAATTTACCCTGGTGTCCGCGCAGCAGCTGGCGGTGGCCAAACAGCAGTTAGGCCTTTCTCCGCAGGACAGCCTGGGCTCGCGCAGTAAAGCTATCGGCATTGCCCGCAACGTAGGGGCGCAGTATGTGCTCTACTCCAGCGCGACCGGCAACGTCAACTCGCCAGCACTGCAAATGCAGCTGATGCTGGTTCAGACAGGTGAAATTATCTGGTCAGGTAAAGGTGCAGTTCAGCAACAGTAAACTGACGCGCGACACGCTGCTGTCGCGCTTTTTCCCGCAGTATCGCCTTGTCGCGCCGCAGACCCACACCGGGTTGAGCGGCGCGAGTTGCATTATTGAGCATGCCGGGCGGCGGCTGGTGCTGCGGCAGTATCACGCCGCGCTGGCCACGCCAGCGCATTTTCGCCGCCAGTACCATGCGCTACGCCATCTTCCCGCCGACATTGCTCCCCAGCCGCATTTTTACAGTCCTGGCTGGATAGCGGTCGATTATCTGCCCGGTGAGATCAAAACCAGGTTACCCGCCGCACCCGCGCTGGCTGCGATGCTGTATCATCTGCATCGACAGCCCCGATTTGGCTGGCGCATCACTCTGGCTCCGCTGCTGGAGCAGTACTGGCTGCAGGCCTCGCCCTCCCGGCGCACACCCCTATGGCTGCGATGGCATAAGCGGCTGCAAAAACGGGGGGGAGCCGCGCCCGCTGCGCCTGGTGCCGCTGCATATGGACGTTCATGCGGGTAATATTGTGCATACCACGAATGGCGTCCGGCTGCTGGACTGGGAATATGCCGGCGACGGCGACGTTGCGCTGGAGCTGGCCAGCGTCTGGACAGAGAGTGACGCCGAGCGTCAGCAGCTGCTCGCCGCCTACGGCGAGATGGCTCAGCTTGAAATGTCCCGGCTGCAACGACAGGTGAAACGCTGGCGCCCCTGGGTGCTGATGCTGATGGCAGGCTGGTTTGAGCTGCGCTGGCAACAATCACAAGACAAACAATTTATTGCGCTGGCCGATGAAATCTGGCGCCAGTTAGAAACAACAGAATAAGAGAGGTTCGTGTGGGTCCGGTCATGTTGGATGTGGAAGGTTATGAGCTGGATGCGGAGGAGCGCGAAATTCTGGCGCATCCGCTGGTGGGTGGCCTGATCCTGTTTACGCGCAATTATCACGATCCGGCGCAGCTACGGGAGCTGGTGCGCCAGATCCGCGAGGCTTCGCATCACCGTCTGGTGGTGGCGGTGGATCAGGAAGGCGGCCGCGTGCAGCGTTTTCGCGACGGCTTTACCCGTCTGCCTGCAGCCCAGTCGTTTGCGGCGTTGCTCGGCCTGGAAGAGGGCGGCAAACTGGCGCAGGAGGCCGGCTGGCTGATGGCCAGCGAGATGATCGCCATGGACATTGATATCAGCTTCGCCCCGGTGCTGGACGTGGGCCATATCAGCGCCGCTATCGGCGAGCGTGCGTACCACGAAGATCCACAGAAAGCGCTGCAGGTGGCGACCCGCTTTATCGACGGGATGCACGAGGCCGGCATGAAAACCACCGGCAAACATTTCCCGGGCCATGGCGCCGTGACGGCGGACTCCCATAAAGAGACTCCGCGCGACCCGCGTCCGCAGGCGGAGATCCGCGCCCGGGATATGTCGATTTTCAAATCGCTCATCACCGACAACAAGCTCGACGCCATCATGCCTGCGCATGTGATCTACACCGATGTCGATCCGCGTCCGGCCAGCGGCTCGCCGCACTGGCTGAAAACCGTCCTGCGTCAGGAGCTGGGCTTTAACGGCGTGATTTTCTCGGACGATTTGTCGATGGAAGGGGCGGCGATCATGGGCAGCTACGCAGAACGCGGTCAGGCATCGCTGGACGCGGGTTGCGATATGATCCTGGTCTGCAATAATCGTAAAGGCGCGGTCAGCGTGTTAGATAACCTGTCGCCGATCAAGGCTGAACGTGTTACACAATTGTATCATAAAGGTTCTTTTAGCCGTCAGGAGCTGCGGGATACAGCACGCTGGAAAACCATGAATGCGCAGCTTGAAGCGCTTCATGAGCGCTGGCAAGCGCATAAAGCGGGGCAGTAACCCCTCCTGGCAAGCGTAGTGTGGCGAGGATACGATGATCATCTATTTGCACGGTTTTGATTCGAACAGTCCCGGTAATCATGAGAAAGTACTGCAGCTGCAGTTTATCGATCCGGATGTGCGGCTGATTAGCTATAGCACGCGTCATCCGAAGCATGATATGCAGCATTTGCTGAAAGAAGTGGACAAAATGCTGCAGCTGAACGTCGATGAGCGTCCGTTGATCTGCGGCGTCGGCCTCGGCGGATACTGGGCGGAGCGCATTGGCTTCCTGTGCGATATTCGCCAGGTGGTCTTCAACCCTAACCTGTTCCCGAACGAGAACATGGAAGGCAAGATCGATCGGCCGGAAGAGTACGTCGATATCGCCACCAAGTGCGTGAGCAACTTTCGCGAGAAGAACCGCGATCGCTGTCTGGTGATCCTCTCCCGCAACGACGAGGCGCTGAACAGCCCGCGCGCCGCAGAGTTGCTGCACCACTACTATGAAATTGTCTGGGATGAAGAGCAGACGCATAAGTTCAAGAATATCGCCCCCCATCTGCAGCGCATCAAAGCGTTCAAGACTTTAGGTTAATTCCTGATTTCACCCAGAGCCCGGCCACCTTAAGTGAGCCGGGCTCTCTTTTTGCTAAGCTTGTGTAAATTTCAGGCGGCAAAACTTGATGCATATCAATTTTGGTATGACCAATGCACCGAACATGTTATTCTCATGTCCGTTGAATGGTTTCAGTGCTGTAACCTGTTGTTAACTAAAGGTTATTTTCATAACTTTTAGTTAACAATTGGTTAATAATTTAGGGGGTCACGTTGACTACGCCATTGAAAAAGATAGTGATTGTGGGTGGTGGTGCCGGCGGTCTGGAGCTGGCGACGCAGCTGGGGAAGAAGCTTGGGCGCGGTAAAAAAGCCAAAGTTACGCTCGTCGATCGCAATCACAGCCACCTGTGGAAACCGCTGCTGCACGAAGTGGCGACCGGTTCTCTGGATGAGGGCGTTGACGCGCTGAGCTATCTGGCGCATGCGCGCAATCACGGCTTCCAGTTCCAGCTGGGCTCGGTGATGGATATCAACCGTGAAAGCAAAACCATTACCCTGGCCGAGCTGCGCGATGAGAAGGGCGAACTGCTGGTGCCGGAGCGCAAGCTGGCGTATGACACGCTGGTGATGGCGCTGGGCAGCACCTCCAACGACTTCAACACCCCGGGCGTGAAAGAGAACTGCATCTTCCTCGACAACCCGCATCAGGCGCGTCGTTTCCATCAGGAGATGCTGAACCTGTTCCTGAAGTATTCCAATAACCTCGGCGCAAGCGGCAAGGTGAACATCGCCATCGTTGGCGGCGGCGCGACCGGCGTTGAGCTCTCTGCAGAGCTGCACAATGCGGTGAAACAGCTGCACAGCTACGGCTATAAAGGGCTCACTAACGAGGCGTTGAACGTCACCCTGGTGGAAGCGGGCGAGCGTATTCTGCCTGCGCTGCCGCCGCGTATCTCTGGTGCAGCCCACAGCGAGCTGACCAAGATGGGCGTGCGCGTGCTGACCCAAACCATGGTGACCAGCGCCGATGAGCATGGCCTGAACACCAAAGATGGCGAACACATCAAAGCCGATCTGATGGTCTGGGCGGCGGGCATCAAAGCGCCTGATTTCATGAAAGAGATCGGCGGTCTGGAAACCAACCGCATTAACCAGCTGGTAGTGGAGCCGACGTTGCAAACCACCCGCGACCCGGACATTTACGCTATTGGCGACTGTGCCTCCTGTGCTCGCCCGGAAGGCGGTTTTGTGCCACCGCGCGCTCAGGCCGCTCACCAGATGGCCAGCCTGGCGCTGCATAACATTCTGGCGCAGGCAAAAGGCAAAACCCTGAAGAACTACGTCTATAAAGACCACGGTTCCCTGGTGTCGCTCTCTAACTTCTCCACCGTCGGCAGCCTGATGGGTAACCTGATGCGCGGCTCGATGATGGTAGAAGGGCGCATCGCGCGCTTCGTCTATATCTCGCTGTACCGTATGCACCAGGTTGCGCTGCACGGTTACTTCAAAACCGGGCTGATGATGCTGGTGGGCAGCATCAACCGCGTGATCCGACCGCGACTGAAACTGCACTAAATCCCTTGCCCCTCCGCACTGGCCGGAGGGGCTTTTTTTAGCATATCACACTGCTAATTACCCCTCACAGGCCTAAGAGTTCTCCTAATCACGCTGTTTTCCCGCTTCTTCCCACATTTTTGCTCCCTTATCTGATTTGCTAATGACCCGCTTTGGTTGCAGAATTGTTACCAATAGCAATAAAAAGGAGGTTGTCCCATGAATAAATCCATGGTGGCAGGTATAGGGATTGGCGTGGTTGCCGCGTTAGGCGTGGCGGCAGTTGCCAGTCTTAATGTCTTTGAACGTGGCCCACAATATGCGCAGGTCGTTTCGGCGACACCGATTAAAGAGACGGTAAAAACCCCGCGCCAGGAGTGCCGCAACGTGACGGTGACGCATCGTCGTCCGGTGCAGGATGAAAACCGCATTGCCGGTTCCGTGCTGGGTGCGGTGGCGGGCGGCGTGATTGGTCACCAGTTTGGTGGCGGACGCGGTAAAGATGTCGCAACGGTCGTGGGCGCGCTTGGCGGCGGTTATGCCGGCAACCAGGCTCAGGGAGCCCTGCAGGAGCGCGACACCTACACCACGACGCAGCAGCGTTGTAAGACGGTGTATGACAAATCAGAAAAGATGCTCGGCTACGATGTAACCTACAAAATTGGCGATCAGCAGGGCAAGATCCGCATGGATAAAGATCCCGGCACGCAAATTCCGCTTAACGGTGATGGTCAGCTGGTACTGAATAACAAAGCATAAAAAAATCTGTTCTCTGCATTTAGCTCCCCATTCGCTCAGGCTGGGGAGCTTTTTTTTGTCCATAAAAAAAGACCTTAACGCCTGCGGGAATTGCCGCGGCAATAAGGCCTTTCTTAGGGATACAGCAGGGTACCAGTGGTTACAGGTCAAATTCGTGATACTGGCGCAGCAACATAAATCCTGTTATCAGTACGGAAAGAAAAGCAAATAAAACTGACCCACCACATAAGACCCAGAGACCGAATAACAATGTAATGACTATTAACACCTTAAAAAATGGTAATAGCAAAATCATTTTATTCTCCTTCTGAATGTGAATAGCCAGAACAGCTCCGTTATGACCCATGCGCCTAATCATTAGCACATCAATAATCACCCGTTAAGGATAGCAAGCGGCAGAGATACGGTGATAGATTTTACCTATCTTTAAACGGATTTGTCTGAAAGTGGGGCAGGAGCAGGGCGGCAGGCCGCCCTGCAGATCAGGCTTTCAGGAGTTCAGGCCACAGGCGCAGGGTGATCTGCGTGATGGTCTGGAGTTTTTCCAGGCTGGCACCTTCCCGGGCGCTGATGGACATCCCCTGCAATATGCAGCTCAGATACTGGGCCAGTTTGTGCGGATCGCAGTGGGCGGGGATCTCGTCGCGCAGCTGGCGCTGCTGTAAAAATCGGCACAGCGTCTCTTCCTGCATCGCGTGGCGAGACTTGACCGTATGGGCAATCTCTTCTGACGACGCCGCCAGCGTCGCTGACGTGTTAATCATAAAACAGCCCGCGGGCGTATCTTTGCTGGTAAAGCAGGTCGCCACCGCGGTGAAGTAGTCCCTCAGGGCGTCTTCGACACGCTTTTCCTCACAGAACAGTTGCGCTTCATGGCGAGCGGCGAAACGGCTGATATAGCGATCCAGCACCGCACGGAACAGCCCCTCTTTATTGGTAAATTCTGCATACAGCGTAGGTGCTTTGGCTCCCGTCGCAGCGACGAGGTCGGCCAGCGATGTTGCTTCATACCCATGCTGCCAGAACAGCGTCATGGCCTTATCCAGCGCCGCTTCCCTGTCGAACACTTTTGGTCGGCCACGGCTTTTCTTCGCGCAACTCGTGTCATCGGTTGTCATGAGCCGTTGTACCTCAGTTGGTTTGTTGAATGACCATTATAAAAATAATCCCTTCTTGCAGCCAGCGCTGAATTCATAAAATTAATTTCATCATATCAATATGAATTTAAACGCTTTTAATTTTATTTTAACGATCGTTATAAAAATAATTTGACCGTGATGCAGATCACATTTATCATTTAGTTATCGATCGTTAAGTTAATGCTTGCGACCTCCCCAACACTTGCATAAGGTTCATAACATGAAAAACGTAAAAACACTGATCGCCGCTGCCGTACTAAGCTCACTCTCTTTTACCAGCTTCGCCGCTGTGCAGGTCCAGTCTACCCCTGCAGATCAACAAAAAAGTGGGTACCATCTCTGCTAACGCCGGGACTAACCTGGGCTCACTGGAAAGCCAGTTAGCACAAAAAGCGGATGAAATGGGTGCTAAATCTTACCGTATCACCTCCGTTACCGGCCCGAACAATCTGCACGGTACTGCGGTGATCTACAAATAAGCATGGCTTAACCCTCATTAATGCCACTGCGAAAAAAACGCCCTGCAAATGCAGGGCGTTTTTTTATAGCGCCTGAGTTTCCGGATGTCGGGTCACATCCACCGGCATCCCCGAGCGCGCTTCCATCGCACGCTCCATTACCCTTTCGTCTGAGCTGGCTTTGAAACCCTGCTGGGCGGCATTCAACACAATTGGCAGGGTCTGAGGATCGTCATTCAGCTGCTTCGACAGCGGTTGATGCACCTCCACCAGCCGCACGCCGCCAGGCTCTTCTGACACCTTGATCGGCGTATTCATGATATTCACTTTGGTGCCAGGCTGGATGACGCGGAAAAGCGTCTCGATGTCATTATCCCGCAGGCGAATGCAGCCGGAACTCACGCGCATGCCAATACCGAAATCGGCGTTGGTACCGTGCAGCAGATAGACACCACCGTAGGCCGCAAGGCGGATCGCATGATGCCCCATTGGGTTTTCCGGCCCGGCAGGCACGACCGCAGGCAGATCGATGCCCTGGGCTTTATAGCGAGCGCGGATATTAGCGGTCGGGGTCCAGGTGGGGTTGGCGCGTTTGTCCGACACCGTGGTCACCATGGTTGGCGTCAGGGTGTCGCCCCCCAGCTGGCCAATGCCGATCGGGTAGACCGTAACCTCATTTTTACCCGGCGGGTAATAGTAGAGACGCAGTTCGGCAAGGTTAATCACAATACCTTCCCGTGGCGCATCGGGGAGCAGGGTCTGCAGCGGGATGGTCAGCACACTGCCTGCGCGGGGTACATAAGGGTCCACGCCGGGGTTAGCCTGCAGCAGCGCCAGAAAGCCGACGTTATATTTTTTGGCAATCGCTTCCAGCGAGCCGCCGTCATTTTCCACCACATGAAAGCGGTTCTCGCCCACAAGACGGCTACCCGCCGGGGGCAGGGGCCAGGTATTGGCCTGTGCGGGCAGGGCAAGCGCCAGGGTCGAGAGCAGCGCAACTACCGATATCCAACGGGTAAAACGCGAAGTCGTCATCATCACCAGAATCCATAGCAATAAAGATTATTAATATTTGAAAGTTAATTGATAATTATGGCGAATGGACGTGTCGGGAAATCCAGGCGGATTGCAAAGAGTTGTAAATTGCACGGGGAAATGAGGCCGGGCGATGGCAGGATCGCCCGGCAAGGGGTCAGGCGACGGCGTTCTCTTCCAGCTGGCGCATAAAGTTGCGCACCCACTCCATGCGGATTTTTCGTTCCGCCAGATCCTGAGTGAATTTCAGACGCGTCGGGCCGTCCAGGCGGTAGTGCTGAGGCTGCTTCTGCAGCAGGCCAATCAGCCACATCGGGTCGACATGGTTCTTCTCGGCAAACTCAATCATGCCGCCTTTGTCATTCCCCTCCAGCTTGCGGATCCCCAGCTTCTGCGCCTGCTGGCGTAAGCGGGCGATATCCAGCAGGTTGCGCGCCGCATCCGGCAATAAACCAAAGCGGTCAATCAGCTCCACTTTGATTTCATCCAGACTGGCTTCGTCTTTGGCGCTGGCAATGCGTTTATAGAACGACAGACGGGTATTCACGTCCGGGATAAAGTCATCCGGCAGCAGGGCCGGCATCCGCAGTTCCACCTCCGTTTGCTGGCTGGTGAGATCTTCCAGCGACGGCTCGCGCCCTGCCTTCAGGGCATCGACGGCGTTTTCCAGCAGCTCCATATACAGCTGGAACCCGATGGTCTCCATCGATCCGCTCTGATCTTCACCCAGCAGCTCGCCCGCGCCGCGGATCTCGAGGTCGTGAGTCGCCAGCGCAAAGCCGGCACCCAGATCTTCCAGCGAGGCGATGGCTTCGAGACGTTTTTGCGCATCGGTGGTCATCGCTTTCGGATGCGGGGTCATCAGCCAGGCATAGGCCTGATGGTGGGAACGCCCGACGCGACCGCGCAGCTGGTGAAGCTGGGCCAGGCCGAAGTGATCCGCCCGCTCAATAATGATGGTATTGGCGGTAGGAATATCGATCCCGGTTTCAATGATGGTGGTGCAGACCAGCACGTTAAACCGCTGGTGGTGGAAGTCGTTCATTACCCGTTCCAGCTCGCGCTCGCGCATCTGCCCGTGGCCGATGGCGATCCGCGCCTCGGGCACCAGCTCCGCCAGCCGGTCGGCCGCTTTCTGAATATTCTCCACGTCGTTGTAGAGATAATAGACCTGGCCGCCGCGCAGGACTTCACGCAGGATCGCCTCGCGCACCACCAGGTTATCGTATTCACGGACAAAGGTTTTCACCGCCAGACGACGGGCCGGTGGGGTAGCGATAATCGACAGATCGCGCATGCCGCTCATCGCCATGTTTAACGTACGCGGAATAGGCGTGGCGGTGAGGGTCAGGATATCGACATCGGCGCGCATCGCTTTGATCCGCTCTTTGTGGCGCACGCCAAAACGGTGCTCTTCGTCAACGATCAACAGCCCCAGGTCTTTCCACTTCACGTCGCTCTGCAGCAGCTTGTGGGTGCCGATCAGAATGTCGATTTTGCCCTCGCTGGCCTGCTCCAGGATCTGCGCCTGCTCTTTGGCGCTGCGGAAACGGGACAGCATCTCAATGCGCACCGGCCAGTTGGCAAAGCGGTCGCGGAAGTTATCGTAGTGCTGCTGGGCCAGCAGGGTCGTCGGTACCAGCACCGCCACCTGCTTGTTGTTCTCGACCGCGAGGAAGGTGGCGCGCATCGCCACTTCGGTTTTCCCGAAGCCCACGTCGCCGCATACCAGCCGGTCCATCGCCAGCGGCTGACACATGTCGCTGAGCACGGCATTGATCGCCTGGGCCTGGTCCGGGGTGGTTTCAAACGGGAAACTGTCGCAGAACAGCTGATACTGCTCTTTGTCGTGCTTAAAGGCGTAGCCGGACTTGGCCGCGCGCTGGGCATAGATATCCAGCAGCTCTGCCGCCACGTCGCGTACCTTCTCCGCCGCTTTCTGCCGCGCCCGCGCCCAGGCGTCACCGCCGAGCTTATGCAGAGGCGCATTCTCTTCCGCGCCGCCCGCGTAGCGGCTAATCAGATGCAGGGAGGAGACCGGCACATAGAGTTTGGCGTCGTTGGCATACATCAGCATCAGGTACTCGCCCTTGATGCCGCCTGCTTCGAGGGTGGTCATTCCCGCGTATCGACCCACGCCGTGTTCGAGATGGACAATCGGCTGGCCGGGGTGCAGCTCCGCCAGGTTGCGGATCAGCGTGTCCGGGTTGATGGTGCGGCGGCTGTCCTGGCGACGGCGCGCTACGCGCTCACCCAGCAGATCGCTTTCGCAGATCAGCGCCAGATTATTGATCGTATCAATAAAGCCGTGCTCGGCGGCACCAATCATCAGATAGCGCCCGGTGCCGCTGGCCTCGTCCAGACGCAGGATCCGCTTCGGCGCCACTTTGATGCGGCTGAGCAGCTCGCCCAGCGCCTCGCGGCGGCCTTCGCTTTCGACCGAGAAGATCACCGGGCCGGTAAAGGCTTCGAGGAATTTACGCAGGTTATCCAGCGGGGATTTATTCTGCGCCTGCACGGCGAGGTCCGGCAGCGGCTGATACGCCAGATTGGTGTTGGCGGCTTTATCCGGCAGGTTTTCGGTTTTGAGCTGCATACGCGGCCAGCGTTTCAGCTCGCTGAACAGCTCGTCGGTGCGCAGCCACAGCAGCTCAGGCTCCAGCAGCGGGCGCATCGGATCCACGCCGCGATTCTCAAAGCGGGCGCGGGTTTCGCTCTCAAAACGGTTGGCGCTGGCCTCGAGATCGCCGGTATTCAGCACCAGGGTATTGGCCGGGAAGTAGCTGAACAGGGCGGGCAGCGGCTCGCTGAAGAACAGCGGCTGCCAGTATTCGATCCCCGTCGGCAGGGTGCCTTTGCTCACCTGCTGATAGATATGCTCGGCGTCGCGCTTGACCTCAAACTTATCGCGCCACTGGCTGCGGAACAGCTCGATGGCGGTTTTGTCGGTCGGAAATTCGTGCGCCGGCAGCAGGTTGATGGCCTCCACTTCCTCCAGCGTGCGCTGGGTGTCGGCGTCAAACAGGCGCAGGCTGTCGATTTCGTCATCGAAGAAATCCAGGCGATACGGCAGCGCGCTGCCCATCGGGAAGAGATCGAGCAGGGCGCCGCGGGTGGCGTATTCCCCATGTTCCATCACCTGATCCACGTGGCGATAGCCCGCGCTGTCGAGCTGGACGCGCAGGGCATCCCGCGACAGGCGCTGGCCCTTTTTCATCACCAGCGCATGCCCGTGCAGATAGCTGTGCGGGCAGACGCGCTGCATCAGGGTATTCACCGGCACAATCAGCACGCCGCGCTGCATGGTGGGTAGCTGATAGAGCGTGGAGAGACGCGAGGAGATAATCTCCTGGTGCGGGGAGAAGCTGTCGTAGGGCAGAGTCTCCCAGTCAGCCAGGCTGGTGACCAGCTGATCGGTAAACTGGCGGATCTCATCATGCAGGCGCAGGGCGTTTTGCATGTCCGGCGCGACCAGTACCACCGGTCCCTGATGGCGCTCTGCGATTTCCGCAACCAGCGTGGCGCAGGCTGCCCCGGTCAGTTCACCCAACTGGCGTTGGTCGCCCGCTTTGCCGGGCAGGGAAAAACGATATTGTTCAGGCATGGCTTTGTCAGGATCTCTTATTGGGCATATCACTGAAACACAATGTCTTTATTATCCTTGATCGTTTTACATTAGCAAACCGTAACCGCACACAGCGTGAAGAGGCCCCCGCAGGGGCGCTAGCGCGTGGCCTGAACCGGCGTCAGGCGGGCAGGCGGCGTAAAGAAGAAATCCCCGGTCAGCGCAGTGGAGAGCTTACGCGCCCCCAGCCCCACCAGGGTGCAGACCAGCAGGCTGGCAAAGGGATACAACAGCACCAGCGTCAGCTCTGCCCACACCGGCCAGGTTCCACTGTTCAGCTGGTGGATCATAAACAGGCTGACCCCCTCGATCAGAATGCGGTGGGTGGTGTAGATGGCAATGGTGTTCGAGCCAACCACGTTGAGCAGGTTGTCAGGCCCAACGGTGAAGCGCTGCTCAAGGCGATAGAACAGGGCCATGATCAGCAGGATAGACAGCAGCGACAGCGGCAGGGGAACGCCCACAAACCACAGCACGACGGAGACCACCCCGAACGCCGCCACCGCCAGCGCGTCACGGCGCCATACCCGGGCCTGCATCCACGCCATCAGCTGCACCCCGTACCAGGCGCCGAGGCTGTAATAGATCATATTGCGCACCACGCTGTTCATCCCCCACCACGGCAGCGGCAGGAAGTTGATCGCGATGCTGACCAGCGCCAGCAGCCCGATAAGCGGCAGCTTCCAGCGGCTCAGCAGTTTGCAGAGGGTGAAATAGACCACCAGGGCGTAGAGATACCACAGGCTGGTGCTGGCGGTAAGCATCCCGGTGATAAAGCCGCTCAGCGAGTCGGCATAGGCGGCGTTCGACGCGGTATTAAGATCCCGCTCCGGTGCCAGCCAGGCATTGAGATGCGTCAGCGCCTGCCACTGCAATATGCCCCACAGCGCCAGCACCCAGATAATGCTCCAGAGCCGTTTGTCGAGGCAGGTTTTCCAGTCCACCTCATCAATATAGCGCCGCACCAGATACCCCGAAATAAAGAAGAACACCGGCATGCGGAAGGGGGCGAGATAAAGATTGAACGTCACCCAGCATTTGGCGAGCAGCACCGAAAGCGGAGCGTGCAGCGCCTCAAGATGGGGATAAAAGGTGATCACCGAGTGGTAAATTACCACCAGGCAGATACACAGCCCTTTTATCTGGTTAATCCATAGTGCTTTTTGTTTCATCGCTTACCGGGTCCTGTTGTTATCGTCATCGAAAGGGGTAAGTGTGTTGAGCGGCTGGCGGGTTGTAACGGGTAAGAGTCTGTAAGCGGACGATTTTCAGAAAAACTGCAAAGAGCGCGGTAATAAAGGAGAAGGCCAGGCAGCGGTTACTGCCTTGATTTGACCTGATTTTTCGGACAATTGATTAGCAAAGCTTCGGGTATCAGTCATTTACCCTTAGCGGATTCGCTTATATACTCGTGGGTCTGCTACCAGCAAACAGACGGATTTCATGTACCAACCTGTCGCACTATTCATAGGCTTACGTTATATGCGTGGGCGCGCCGCGGACCGTTTCGGTCGCTTTGTCTCCTGGCTTTCAACCATTGGCATTACGCTTGGCGTGATGGCGCTGGTGACGGTTCTCTCCGTCATGAACGGCTTCGAGCGCGAGCTGCAAAATAACATTCTGGGGCTGATGCCGCAGGCCATTCTTTCCTCCAGCAACGGGTCGGTCAATCCGCAGCAGCTGCCAGAAAGCGCCGTTAAGCTGCAGGGCGTGAGCCGCGTGGCACCAATCACCTCCGGTGACGTGGTGCTGCAGAGCGCGCGCAGCGTGGCGGTCGGGGTAATGCTCGGTATCGACCCGGCGCAAAAAGACCCTCTCACGCCGTATCTGGTCAACGTCAAACAGAGCGATCTGGCCGCCGGCCAGTACAACGTCATTCTCGGCGAACAGCTTGCCGGCCAGCTCGGCGTCAACCGCGGCGATCAGCTGCGGGTGATGGTTCCTTCCGCCAGCCAGTTCACCCCGATGGGGCGTCTGCCAAGCCAGCGCCTGTTTAACGTCATCGGCACCTTCGCCGCTAATAGCGAAGTGGACGGCTATCAGATGCTGGTCAATATCCAGGACGCATCACGCCTGATGCGCTACCCGGCCGGAAATATCACCGGCTGGCGTCTGTGGCTCAACGAGCCATTGAAAGTCGATGTTCTGAGCCAGCAGACCCTGCCGGAAGGCACCAAATGGCAGGACTGGCGCGAACGTAAGGGCGAGCTGTTCCAGGCCGTGCGCATGGAAAAGAACATGATGGGCCTGCTGCTGAGCCTGATTGTGGCGGTCGCCGCGTTTAACATTATTACCTCGCTTGGCCTGATGGTGATGGAGAAGCAGGGCGAGGTGGCGATCCTGCAAACCCAGGGCCTCACGCCGCGGCAAATCATGGCGGTGTTTATGGTCCAGGGTGCCAGCGCCGGGATTGTCGGTGCGCTGCTGGGGGCGGTACTCGGTACCCTGCTCGCCAGCCAGCTGAACAATCTGATGCCGATCATCGGCGCGCTGCTCGACGGCGCGGCGCTGCCGGTGGCCATTGAGCCGCTGCAGGTCGTGGGTATCGCCCTGGTGGCGATGGTCATTGCCTTACTCTCCACGCTTTATCCTTCATGGCGCGCTGCCGCCACCCAACCCGCTGAGGCTTTACGTTATGAATAAGATCCTGTTGCAATGCGACAACCTGTGCAAACGCTATCAGGAAGGCACGGTGCAGACGGACGTCCTGCACAATGTCAGCTTCAACGTCGGGGAAGGGGAGATGATGGCGATCGTTGGCACCTCCGGTTCCGGGAAAAGTACCTTACTGCACCTGCTCGGCGGGCTGGATACCCCGACCTCCGGCGATGTGGTTTTCTCCGGCACGCCGTTGAGTTCAATGTCATCGAGCGCCAAAGCCGATCTGCGTAACCGCGAGCTGGGCTTTATTTATCAGTTCCACCACCTGCTGCCGGACTTTACGGCGCTGGAAAACGTGGCGATGCCGCTGCTGATTGGCAAAAAGAAACCGGCTGAAATCAACGCCCGCGCCAGCGATATGCTGAAAGCGGTCGGCCTTGGCCATCGCGGCAATCATCGTCCGTCTGAACTCTCCGGCGGCGAACGCCAGCGTGTGGCGATTGCCCGTGCGCTGGTCAACAACCCGCGCCTGGTGCTGGCGGATGAGCCGACCGGTAACCTCGACGCCCGCAACGCCGACAGCATCTTCCAGCTCATCGGGGAGCTAAACGCCTCCCAGGGCACCGCGTTTCTGGTGGTGACCCACGACCTGCAGCTGGCAAAACGTATGTCCCGCCAGCTGGAGATGCGTGATGGTCACCTGAATACCGAGCTGACGCTGATGGGAGCGGATTGATGGCTTCACCGTTATCGTTACTCATCGGCCTGCGTTTTAGCCGGGGTCGTCGTCGCGGCGGCATGGTGTCGCTGATCTCTGTTATCTCCACCATCGGCATTGCGCTGGGGGTGGCGGTGCTGATCGTCGGTCTCAGCGCCATGAACGGCTTCGAGCGTGAGCTGAACAACCGTATTCTGGCGGTGGTGCCGCACGGTGAAATTGAGCCGGTCAACCAGCCGTGGAATAACTGGAACGACGCCCTGAACAAGGTGGAAAAGGTGCAAGGCATTGCCGCCGCCGCGCCGTACATCAACTTTACCGGGCTGGTGGAGAGCGGGGCAAACCTGCGCGCCATCCAGGTGAAAGGGGTTAACCCGCGTCAGGAAGAGAAACTCAGCGCGCTGCCGCAGTTTATCCAGAAGGATGCCTGGGCCAACTTTAAAGCGGGCGATCAGCAGATTATTATCGGCAAGGGCGTGGCCGATGCGCTGAAGGTGAAGCAGGGCGACTGGGTGTCAATCATGATCCCGAATGCCAGCGCCGATCATAAGCTCCAGCAGCCGAAGCGCGTGCGTCTGCACGTGACCGGTATTCTGCAGCTCAGCGGCCAGCTGGATCACAGCTTTGCCATGGTGCCGCTGGAAGATGCGCGCCAGTATCTCGATATGGGCAGCAGCGTCACCGGGATCGCCATCAAGGTTAACGACGTCTTTAACGCCAACAAGCTGGTGCGCGACGCCGGAGAAGTGACCAACAGCTATGTCTACATCAAGAGCTGGATCGGCACTTACGGCTATATGTATCGTGATATCCAGATGATCCGCGCCATCATGTACCTGGCGATGGTGCTGGTGATCGGCGTGGCCTGCTTCAACATCGTCTCCACCCTGGTGATGGCGGTGAAAGACAAGAGCGGCGACATCGCGGTGCTGCGTACCCTCGGGGCTAAAGACGGTCTTATTCGTGCCATTTTCGTCTGGTATGGTCTGCTGGCGGGGCTATTTGGCAGCCTGTGCGGCGTGGTCATCGGCGTGGTGGTTTCGCTGCAGCTGACCCCGATTATCAACGGTCTTGAGGCCCTTATTGGCCATCAGTTCCTGTCGGGCGATATCTATTTTATTGACTTCCTGCCGTCTGAACTGCACTGGCTGGACGTTTTTTATGTGCTGGTTACAGCACTTTTACTGAGTCTGCTGGCAAGCTGGTATCCGGCGCGTCGCGCAAGCCGAATTGATCCGGCGAGGGTACTAAGTGGCCAGTAATTACGTCATGGTGTAGCGGTCGTAGGGCCGCTATATCAGAAAGAGGAATGCACTATGTATTACGGATTTGATATTGGCGGCACCAAAATTGCGCTGGGCGTATTCGATACCAACCTGAAATTGCAGTGGGAAACCCGGGTTCCCACCCCGCGCGAAAGCTACGATGAATTCTTAACCGCCATTGCCGCGCTGGTGGCCCAGGCAGATGACCGCTTCGGCGTGAAGGGCTCGGTGGGCATTGGCATTCCGGGGATGCCGGAAACCGACGACGGCACGCTGTATGCCGCCAACGTCCCTGCCGCCAGCGGTAAGCCGCTGCGCGCCGACCTGAGCAGACTCCTCGAGCGCGACGTGCGCCTCGACAACGACGCCAACTGTTTTGCCCTTTCCGAAGCCTGGGATGATGAGTTCCAGCAGTATCCGCTGGTGATGGGGTTGATCCTCGGCACCGGCGTGGGCGGCGGGATCGTCGTTGACGGGAAACCCGTCACCGGACGCAGCTATATCACTGGCGAGTTCGGCCATATTCGCCTGCCGGTGGATGCGCTGGAGGTGGTTGGGCGCGATTTCCCGCTGATCCGCTGTGGCTGCGGCCAGCACGGCTGCATCGAGAATTACCTCTCGGGGGGGCGGATTTGCGTGGCTGTATGAACACTTCTATCATCAAAAACGACAGGCGCCAGAAATCATTACGCTGTGGGAGCAGGGTGATGAACAGGCCATTGAGCACGTGGAGCGCTATCTCGATCTGCTTGCCGTGTGTCTGGGCAACATCCTGACCATTGTCGATCCTGACCTGCTGGTGATCGGCGGAGGATTATCAAACTTTACGGCCATCGCCGAGCGGTTATCCGGTCGGTTGCCGCGTCATCTGTTGCCGGTCGCCCGCGTGCCGCGCATTGAGCGCGCTCGCCATGGCGATGCCGGCGGGATGCGCGGTGCCGCGTTCCTCCATCTCACCCGTTAGTCATACGAGGTTACTATGCTGTCGCGTCGGTCACATCGACTCAGCCGTTTTCGCAAAAACAAACGCCGCTTGCGTGAACGCTTACGCCAGCGAATTTTCTTTCAGGATGGGGCACTGCCAGAATTGATGGAAAAGCCTAGAGTGTTGGTCCTGACCGGGGCGGGGATCTCCGCCGAGTCGGGCATTCGAACCTTCCGCGCCACCGACGGGTTGTGGGAAGAACATCGCGTTGAAGATGTGGCGACGCCGGAAGGTTTCGCCCGCAATCCGCAGCTGGTGCAGGCGTTCTACAACGCCCGCCGTCGTCAGCTGCAGTCGCCGGAGATTGCCCCTAACGCGGCGCATCTGGCGCTGGCCAGGCTGGAGGAGGCGCTGGGAGATCGTTTTCTGCTGGTGACGCAGAACATCGATAACCTGCACGAGCGTGCGGGTAACCAGAACGTGATCCATATGCACGGCGAACTGCTGAAGGTGCGCTGTTCCGGCAGCGGCCAGGTGTTTAACTGGACCGGCGATGTCACCCTCGATGACAAATGCCACTGCTGTCAGTTTCCGTCCCCGCTGCGTCCGCACGTGGTCTGGTTCGGCGAAATGCCGCTGGGGATGGATGAGATCTACAGCGCCCTGGCGATGGCGGATGTGTTTATCGCCATTGGCACCTCCGGGCACGTCTATCCGGCGGCGGGATTCGTCCACGAGGCGAAGCTGCACGGGGCGCACACGGTGGAGCTGAATCTGGAGCCGAGCCAGGTGGGCAGCGAGTTTGAAGAGAAAACCTACGGACTGGCCAGCGAAGTGGTGCCAGAGTTTGTGGATAAGCTTCTGAAAGGTTTGTAGAAAAAACGCCGGGCGGCACTGCGTTTGCCCGGCCTACGGTTTATGCCATTGTAGGCCCGGTAAGCGCAGCGCCACCGGGCGTTGTCGCCGGACTTAACGACCCGCTTTTAACTTCTGGTAATACTCTTCGTACAGACGGCTCGCATCGCCGACGTCGTTCTGCCACTCGCCTTTGCTGACGGTTGCCGCATCCGGATAGAGCGACTTGTCGTTCGCCACCTCCGGGCTCAGCAGTTTGCGGGCGGCCAGATTTGGCGTCGGATAGCCGATGGTCTCAGCCACCTGTTTTGCCACATCCGGGCGTAGCAGGAAGTTAATCAGCTTCAGCGCACCGTCGACATTTTTGGCGTTGGCCGGAATAGAGAGGCTGTCCATCCAGAAGATCCCGCCCTCTTCAGGCCACACCACTTCCAGCGGCGTACCGGCCTGACGCGCCACGTACGCCGAACCGTTCCACACCATCCCCACGTTGACTTCCCCTTCCATATACGGATTCGCCGGGTTATCGGAGTTGAAGGCCGCAACGTTTGGCATCAGTTTTTGCAGCTCGTGATACGCCGCTTCAATCTCTTTCGGATCGGTGGTGTTGCCGGAGTAGCCCAGTTTACGCAGCGCTACCTGGAACACTTCGCGCGCGTCGTCGGTCAGCAGCAGTCCACCTTTGTATTCCGGTTTCCACAGATCCGCCCAGCGGGTGACCGTTTTAGGATCCATGGCCTCGCTGTTGATCCCGATCGCCGTCGCCCCCCCAGATGTACGGAATGGAGTAGTCGTTGTTCGGGTCAAACGGCTTGTTGAGCATCTCCGGATCGAGGTTTGAAAAATGGGTTAGCTTCGATTTGTCGATCTTCTGGATCATTCCCTCTTTGCGCATCTTGTCGACGAAATAGGTCGACGGAACCACCAGATCGTAGGCGCCCTCTTTATAGGTCTTGAGCTTGGCATACATGGTTTCATTCGACTCGTAGGTGGAATAAATCACCTTGATGCCGGTCTCTTTGGTGAACTGCTCCAGCAGGCCAGGCGGCACATACTCGGTCCAGTTGTAGAAGTAGAGCGTTTTACTGTCGTCCGCGTGCGCAGCGCTGATACCCATTGCGAGAGCGCCTGCCGCGAGCAGGTGGCGTGACCATTTTTTCATTAATACGTCCCCTGAGATTTTGTTTTATCACGAGCAATAAGCTGGCTGGCGATCACCAGAACCAGCGATAACATCAACAGAATGGTCGCCAGCGCGTTCACCTCCGGTGAGACGCCGACTTTCACCATTGAATAGATCTTCAACGGCAGAATTTCATAGCCCGGCCCGGTGACAAACGACGAGACCACTACGTCATCCATCGACAGGGTAAAGCTCAGCAGCCATCCCGCGGCCACGGCGGGCATCGCCAGCGGCAGGATAATTTTGCGCAGGATGGTCATTTCGCTGGCACCCAGATCTTTCGCCGCTTCCAGCATCCGCACATCAAAGCCCTTCAGACGGGAGTAGACCGTCACTACCACAAACGGCAGGCAGAAGGTGATGTGCGAGAAGAGCAGCGACCAGAAGCCCAGTTGCACCCCCAGCAGCATAAACAGCACCAGCAGCGAAATAGCCATCACGATATCCGGAGACATCATCACCACAAACAGCATCCCGCTGACGAAGGGCTTGCCGCGAAAACGGTAGCGGTAGAGCGCCACCGCGGTCAGGGAGCCAATCAGGGTGGCGAAGGTGGCCGAGAAGATAGCCATCGTCAGCGAGTGCTGCGCCGCCTGCAACAGGCTGTCGTTGTTCATCAGCAGGCTGTACCACTGGGTGGTAAACCCCTGCCAGTTGATGCCAAAGCGCGAGCTGTTAAAGGAGTTAACGATCAGAATAATGATCGGAATGTAGAGATACGCATAGATGGCGGTCATAAAACCGCCGCGGAGCAGTCGACCGATCATCCGAGTTCACCCTTATTGTTAAGCAAGCGCGAGGCACGCCAGTAGACCAGCAGCATCAGGCCCATTACCAGCGTCAGGGTGATGCTGGTGGCCGAGCCGAACGGCCAGTCGCGAATGTTGAGGAACTGGCTCTTGATGACGTTGCCGATCAGCAGGTTCTTCGCGCCGCCCATCAGGTCGGAGACGTAGAACAGCCCCATCGCCGGCAGCATCACCAGCAGGCAGCCGGCAATGATCCCAGGCATAGTCAGCGGGATGATGATGCGAATAAAGGTCTGCAGCTTGCTGGCACCCAGATCTCTTGCCGCCTCCAGCAGGGGTTTATCCAGCTTCTCAATGCTGGAGTAGAGCGGCATGACCATAAACGGCAGCAGGATATAGACCAGCCCGACAATCACCGCCCCGGGGGTAAACATAATGCGGATCGGGGTGTCGATGACTCCCAGCCACAGCAGAAACGCATTCAGATAGCCCTTGGTGCTAAGAAAGATCTTCAGGCCATAAATGCGGATCAGGGAGTTGGTCCAGAAGGGCACAATCAGCAGAAACAGCAGCAGGGGGCGCACCTTCTGCGGCAGCTTTGCCAGAAACCAGGCGAAGGGATAGCCGAGGATCAGGCAGGCAAGGGTGGCTATTAGCGCCATATTGAGGGAATGGAGCAGCACCTGGAAATAGAGCGGATCGAGCAGGCGCGCGTAGTTATCCAGCGTAAAGACCAGCGAGACGAAATGGGCGTCGTAGCGGGTCAAAAAGCTGGTGGCAATGATCATCAGGTTGGGTAAAAAGACAAATAACACAAGCCAACCGACGATAGTGGCGATCACCCCATTCTGGAATCTACTTGTGTTCTTCATCAGCCAGCACAACCTCCCAGCTTTCTACCCAGTTAATAACCATTTTCTGATTGAGCGAGTGGTCGAAATCAGGATCGTCCTCGTTAAAGAACTCGCTGACGATCACCATCTTGCCGTTTTCCAGTTCAACCACCGACTCGAGGGTCATCCCTTTGTAGTTACGCTCGCGGATATAGCCGATCAACCCTTCCGCTTCGGTCTCGTCGTGGATCTCATCGACGCGCAGATCTTCCGGGCGCAGCAGAACGTTGAGCTGTTGACCAGGCTCCACGGCAAAGTTGACGAAGATGTTGCAGGCGCGGCCTTCGACATTAGCCAGCACCCGCTGGTCATCGAGGCGTTCAATAACGGTAGCACTGAAGATATTGATTTCGCCAATAAAGCTGGCGACAAACAGGTTTTTCGGCTCTTCGTAGATCTCACGCGGGGTGCCGTCCTGCTCGATTTTACCGTCGCGCATCACCACGATGCGATCTGACATGGTCAGCGCCTCTTCCTGATCGTGGGTGACAAAGACAAAGGTGATCCCGAGCTTACGCTGCAGGGCCTTTAACTCGTTCTGCATCTGCTTGCGCAGCTTGTAATCCAGTGCGGACAGGGACTCATCCAGCAGCAGCAGACGCGGCTTATTGACCACCGCGCGGGCGATGGCGACGCGCTGCTGTTGCCCACCCGACAGCTGGTGCGGCTTGCGCTGGGCGAACGCTTCGAGCTGCACCATGCGCAGGGCATCGGTGACGCGGGGCGCGATGTCACTGGCAGGGGTTTTTTGCATCCGCAGGCCAAAGGCGACGTTTTCGAAAACCGTCATATGCGGGAACAGGGCGTAGCTTTGAAAGACGGTATTGACGTGACGGTGTTCAGCAGGAACCTGAGTAATATCCTGATCTTCAAGATGAATATGGCCGTGATCGACGTTTTCCAGCCCGGCGATAAGGCGAAGCACTGTCGTTTTACCGCAGCCCGACGGGCCAAGCAGCGTAAGAAATTCGCCGTTGTTGATGGTCAAATCGAGGTCGGAAATGACGGTTTTTCCGTCAAAGCTTTTACGAATTCCGGCCAGTTGCACCAACGGTGACAGTGAAGCTGGTTGTGTATTCAATTTTTGATTCAGTCCCATATCGACGCTGCAGAGACTTATCGCAGCGGGGTTTGTGGTTAGCCACCTTGGTGAAACGTAATGAGGGCGGACATTCTACGGGAATACGCTGTAATCGCCAATCCTTGTTACCCATTGATAAGCTACATTTATTAGCGAACGCAGCGAAAAACGGAAATATTCTCGTTTACGGGATAAAAGTGACCTGACGCAATATTTGGGTTTTGATGCTTACTGATAATGTTGTCACAAAAAGTGAGGGTGACTGCATGGATAAATTACTTGAGCGTTTTCTACAGTACGTATCGCTGGATACCCAATCTAAACCGGGTGTCCGTCAGGTGCCGAGCACCGAAGGACAATGGAAACTGTTACAGCTGTTAAAGACGCAACTGGAAGAGTTGGGTCTGGTCAACGTCACGTTAAGTGAAAAAGGGACGGTAATGGGGACGCTCCCCGCCACTGTGAGCGGCGATATTCCGGCCATTGGTTTTATTTCCCATGTTGATACCTCACCGGATTTTAGCGGTAAAAACGTGAATCCGCAGATTGTTGAGAACTATCGCGGCGGCGATATTGCGCTGGGGGTCGGCGACGAGGTGTTGTCTCCGGTAATGTTCCCGGTGTTACACCAGCTGCTCGGGCAGACGCTAATCACCACCGACGGCAAAACGCTGCTCGGTGCCGATGATAAAGCCGGGGTGGCCGAGATCATGACCGCGCTGGCGGTGCTTAAGCACAACAAGGTGCCGCACGGTGATATCCGCGTCGCCTTTACCCCGGACGAAGAGGTGGGCAAAGGGGCGAAGCATTTCGACGTAGAGGCGTTCGATGCCCGCTGGGCCTATACCGTGGACGGCGGCGGCGTGGGTGAGCTGGAGTTTGAGAATTTCAATGCGGCGTCGGTCAATATTCGCATCGTTGGCAACAACGTCCATCCGGGCACGGCGAAAGGGGTAATGGTGAATGCCCTGTCGCTGGCGGCCCGCATTCATGCCGAAGTCCCGGCAGACGAAAGCCCGGAACAAACAGAGGGCTATGAGGGCTTCTATCACCTCACCAGCATCAAAGGGACGGTCGATCGCGCGGACATGCACTACATCATCCGCGATTTTAACCGCGACGGGTTTGAAGCGCGTAAACGCAGGATGATGGATATCGCCAAAAAGGTGGGCAAAGGGCTGCACCCGGATTGCTACATTGAGCTGATCATTGAAGACAGCTATTACAATATGCATGAAAAGGTGATCGAGCATCCGTACATTCTTGAGGTGGCACAGCAGGCGATGCGCGACTGCGGGGTCGAACCGCAGCTAAAACCGATCCGCGGCGGCACCGACGGTGCGCAGCTCTCCTTTATGGGATTGCCATGCCCGAATCTGTTTACCGGCGGCTACAACTACCACGGCAAGCACGAGTTCGTGACCCTCGAGGGGATGGAGAAAGCGGTGCAGGTGATCGTGCGGATTGCCGAGTTAACCGCGAAGCAGCGGTAATTGCCCGGTGGCGCTACGCTTACCGGGCCTACACGTAGGCCGGGCAAACAACGTGCCGCCCGGCATTGCCACTAATGGGGAGGGAACCTCATATGTCAAACTACCGTCGTCATTATGTGCCGGGCGGGACCTGGTTTTTCACCGTTAACCTGCAAAACAGGCGCAGCGATCTGCTCACGCGCCATATCGATACGCTTCGCACGGCGACCCAATGTGTTAAACGCGTAAAACTCTTTCTGATTAACGCCTGGGTGATCCTGCCCGAACATATGCACTGTATCTGGACGTTGCCCGAAGACGACACTGACTACTCTGGCCGCTGGCGGGACATTAAAAAGACCTTCACCCGTGCGCTAGGGATGTCAGGCATCTGGCAGCCGCGCTTCTGGGAACACACCATCCGGGATGAAAATGACCTGCGCAGGCATACGGATTACATCTATATCAACCCGTTAAAACATGGCTATGTCAGGCGAGTAAAAGACTGGCCCTATTCCACCTTTCATCGTGACGTGCGGGAAGGGCGCTATCCAGAAGATTGGGCGGGGGAGATAGAGGTTTTTGATGCAGGAGAGCGCCGGTAAAAAATGCCGGGTGGCGGCTACGCCTTACCCGGCCTACGGTACGGTGTTGTAGGCCGGGCAAACGCAGTGCCGCCCGGCAATAAAACGACTCAGTCCTCGAAGAACCAGTACCCGCTGTTGACCAGCGCCGCCAGCATGGCGAGGAAGGACGGATCTTCCAGCGCATCACCGAACTTGTCGGCCGTCAGTACCGTATGGCTGGCCAGCACTTCCACGGCCGGACGGTGCAGGGAGTCCAGTTGCTCGCCATTGACGTATACCTCTTCGCCAATGCGTAAGACGCGCAAGCCACCCAGACGCACCAGCTTGTCACCCTGCTGCAGCGCATCGTAAATCTCATCCGGCTGATACGGCGGCTCCGGCAGGGAGACGTCCAGCTCGTGACGGGACTGGCTGATAAACTCGCCGAACCACTGGTTGAAATGCTGCGGCTGGTTGATCAGATCCAGCATCATCCCACGCAGTTTATCCAGCTCTTCGGGCAGGATATCGGCCGGGTGCTCACGGGCAGGGACATCCGGATCGCTGAAGCGATGGCTGCCCAGCTCGCGCTGCAGAACATAATCGGCAAACCCGCTGATCATCTCGCGCCCGCTTGGTGCACGGAAGCCCACCGAATAGTTCATCGAGTTCTCAAGGGAGTAGCCCTCATGCGGGAAGCCTGGCGGAATATAGAGAATATCGCCCGACTCCAGCTCTTCGTCGATGATGCCAACAAAAGGATCCACCTGCAGCAGGTCAGGATGCGGGCAGTGCTGCTTCATTGGCACCTTCTCGCCCACGCGCCAGCGGCGGCGGCCGGTACCCTGAATGATAAACACGTCATACTGATCCAGATGCGGGCCAACGCCGCCGCCCGGCACGGAGAAGGAGATCATCAGATCGTCCATCCGCCAGTCGGGCAGGGCGCGGAACGGCTGCATCAGAGCTGCGGCGGGCTGGTGCCAGTGGTTGACCGCCTGCACCAGCAGGGACCAGTTGTTCTCGCCCAGGTGATCGAAGCTTTCAAACGGGCCGTGGCTGACCTGCCATTTGCCCTCGTTATGGCTGACGAGGCGGCTGTCGACTTCGCTCTCCATGGCCAGGCCGGCCAGCTCATCGGGCGAGATCGGATCGACGAAATTGGTAATGCCGCGTTTCAGAACGACCGGGCGTTTTTGCCAGTAGCGTTCGATAAAGTCGGGCCAGTTAAGAGCTAATTGATAATCCATTTTTATATTCCGCAGGCTTTTACTGACTCGGATTATAACGGAAGCTCAGCGACCTGCGTGCGAGAATCACGCTTTTTTCACCCGAAGGCTTAACTCTCGTCGCTTGTAAGGTGCTGGCGGGCAAAAATTGCCTCCATGCGCGCCCCGCCGAGCAGACTGTCACCGGTGTCGATCCGGCCGTCGTACTGCTCAACAATGTCGCGCGCCACCGACAGGCCCACCCCCCTGGCCGGGGCGTAAGGTGTCGGCGCGCTGGCCGCGATCGAAGACCCGATCGCGTTTGCCCTGTGGGATCCCCGGGCCGTCGTCCTCAACGATAATGTGCAGCTCATTTTCACCCTGGCGGGTCGAGACCTCGACGAACTCCAGACAGTATTTACAGGCGTTATCAAGCAGATTGCCCATCACTTCCATAAAGTCGTTCTTTTCACCCACGAAGCTGATTTCAGGCGAAATATCGAGCGTGATGTTCACCCCCTTACGCTGATAGACCTTGTTCAGGGCCGAGGTCAGGCTGTCCAGCAGCGGTGCGACCGGGTGCAGCTCCCGGCTCAGCAGGGTGCTGCCGGTTCGCATGCTGGCGCGGTGCAGGTAGTAACCGATCTGCTGGGAGATACGGCTGATCTGCTCCAGCATCACCGGTTCCGCCTCATCGGCGCTCAGCCTGGCGCTGCGTAAAGAGCGCATCGTGCTTTGCATCACCGCCAGCGGCGTTTTCAGGCTGTGGGTCAGATCGGTCAGGGTAGTGCGGTATTTGTCGTAACGCTCGCGCTCGCTTTTCAGCAGCCGGTTCAGGTTGCGCACCAGGCTGGTAAGTTCACGTGTGGTGTTGGGGTTGAGTTTTTCCCGGTGATGCTCCTCCAGCTCACGTACCTCTTTCGCCAGCGACTGGATGGGCCGCAGGCTCCACCAGGCGGCCAGCCACAGCAGGGGGATCACTAGCAGCAGGTTGGCGGCCAGCACATAGACAAACCAGTTCCACACTGTATAAGAGCGTTTCAGCTCTACCGGAATAGTGTCGATGACCACAATCGTCAGTTGCGGCATTTGCATGGTGGCAGGGTAGATATTGACCGCCACCGAGTGGGTCAGCTCGCTGTCGTCGTCGTCCTCGCGGATCTCGGCCAGCTCTTTCTGCATGTGCCGGTCGTTACCGACCAGCACGCTGGTGGCATCCACATCCGCCTCAAGCTCGTGAAAGCCGTTAGCTTTGAGCCATTCCGGACGGATGCTTTTGATCAGCCAGGGCACATCGCGCTGGGCCCACAGCAGCTTGCCTTTCTCATCGTAAATCAGCGACATGGTCGGGCTCTGGCGATCCAGATGCTCCGGCATATCGATGGTGATCTTATTGTCTTCCCATTTCGCGAGGGTATAGAACAGATTGCTCTCTCCGCGCAGCAGGCGGAAGGTAGTTTTATCAAAGCTGACGCTGTAGCCCACCAGCGCCACCATCCCGTAGGCCAGCGAAAGCACCAGCACCACCACCGCCGTGGCCAGCAGGAAGCGAAACCGCAGCGACAGCGGCAGAAAGTGACGAAAGAGACTTTTCATTTAGCGTAATTCGAACAGATAGCCCTGACCACGCACGGTGGTAATGACATCCTCCGGATACTGGGCCTGGATCTTCTTGCGCAGGCGCCCCATCAATACATCAATGGTGTGGCTTTCGCGCAGCTCCGCGTCGGGATAGAGCTGGAGCATCAGGGAATCTTTGCTCACCACTTTGCCGCTGTTGCGGATCAGCGTCTCCATAATGGTGTATTCAAAGGCGGTGAGCTTGATCACCTCGTCATGTATGGCGAGCTCACGGCGGGAGAGATCCACCTGAAACGGCGGAATGGAGATCACCTGCGAGGCGAGGCCGCTGTTGCGGCGCATCAGCGCCTGCATGCGGGCGGCCACTTCTTCAATATGAAAAGGTTTGGTGACGTAGTCATCCGCTCCGGCGCTCAGCACTTCAACCTTATCCTGCCAGCCTTCACGGGCGGTTAACACCAGCACCGGCAAGGAGACATCGTGGCTGCGCCAGCGGCGGATCAGCGACAGGCCATCTTCATCAGGCAGACCCAGGTCAACGATGGCGATATCGGGTAGGTGTTCATTGAGATAGTAGTCGGCTTCTTTTGCATCTTCGGCATCGTCCACCTGATGCCCCATTTCCTGAAGCTGAACCTTCAGGTGATGACGTAGCAACGCATTATCCTCAACAACCAGTACGCGCATCATCGCTTCTCCCTAATATGAATGGTCTGAATAGTTTAACGCTGATTATGTTGCGGCGGGGATAAACATTTCGTAAACCGAAGGGGAAGGGACCCTCTTTCCGGGCGGAAAGAGGGTAAAAGCGTTATTCCAGCTCGTCAACCATCGCAATGGCGCGGCCGATGTAGTTGGCCGGGGTCATCGCTTTCAGGCGGGTTTTCTCATCTTCTGGCAGTTCCAGACCGTCGATAAACTGCTTCATGCCTTCGGCGTCAACGCGCTTGCCGCGGGTCAGCTCTTTCAGTTTTTCGTACGGCTTTTCGATGCCATAGCGGCGCATCACGGTCTGGATCGGCTCCGCCAGCACTTCCCAGTTGTGATCCAGCTCGTCAAGCAGACGCTCGCGGTTCACTTCCAGCTTGCTCACGCCCTTCAGGGTAGACTGATACGCAATCAGCGCATAGCCAATGCCCACGCCGAGGTTACGCAGCACGGTGGAGTCGGTCAGGTCGCGCTGCCAGCGGGATACCGGCAGTTTGCTGGCCATGTGTTGCAGCAGGGCGTTCGCCAGACCCAGGTTGCCTTCGGAGTTTTCGAAGTCGATCGGGTTTACCTTGTGCGGCATGGTGGACGAGCCAATTTCACCGGCGATGGTTTTCTGCTTGAAGTGGTTCAGGGCGATGTAGCCCCACACATCGCGGTCGAAATCGATCAGGATGGTGTTGAAGCGCGCGATGCAGTCAAACAGCTCGGCGATATAGTCATGCGGCTCGATCTGAGTGGTGTACGGGTTCCACTGGATGCCCAGAGAAGTCACAAACTCTTCGCTGAACTGGTGCCAGTCCACTTCTGGATAGGCGGCGATGTGGGCATTGTAGTTACCAACGGCACCGTTAATTTTGCCGAGGATCTCCACCTGCTCCAGCTGGCGGTACTGACGCTCCATACGGTAGGCGACGTTAGCCATCTCTTTACCGATGGTGGACGGGGTGGCCGGCTGCCCGTGGGTACGGGAGAGCAGCGGAATATCGCGATACTCCACCGCCAGGGCTTTCACCGCGTCGATGATTTTGCGCCAGTACGGCAGCACCACTTCCTCACGCGCGGTAGAGAGCATCAGGGCGTGGGAGAGGTTGTTGATGTCTTCTGAGGTGCAGGCGAAGTGAATGAATTCCGATACCGCGTGCAGCGCCGGGACGCTTGCCACTTTCTCTTTCAGGAAATACTCAACCGCTTTCACGTCGTGATTGGTGGTGCGCTCGATGGTTTTAATGCGCGCCGCGTCTTCTTCGTTGAACTCAGCGACGATTTTATCGAGGTAATCGTTTGCCTGGCTGTCAAAAGCAGGAACTTCCGCGATCGCTGCTTGTGCGGCCAGCTTTTGCAGCCAGCGTACTTCAACCTGGACACGGAATTTCAGCAGACCATATTCGCTGAAGATCCCGCGCAGCGCGCTGACTTTATCGCCGTAGCGTCCATCGACAGGGGAAACGGCGGTCAGTGAGGATAATTCCATAGTTCGCAACTCCGGGAGGTTAACAATGAGCAAGAATTTGTTTTGCCTGAGTGGTCAGGCGATTACGATAAAACATTAACTGCAGGCGGCCACCGCCGACCTGATGCCACAGTACCGCGGCACGAATACCGGCCAGCAGTGAGGCGCGCACTTTGGCCTGTACCTGCGGGCTTTGCAGGACGGCAGGGGAGCCGGTGACCTGGATCCGCGGCCCCAGTGGACTGATGACATCCACATAAATGCCGGCCATGGCGCTAAGTAAGGTATCGGACTGCAAATCGAAATGATCGAGCTGACGCTGAAGGCCAGAAATGCGATCGCCCAGGGTGCCCATGGCCCCTTTGGCGGCGTACAGTTTGCGCTCCAGCACCATCATGCTCAGGGTATAGCGCGTGAGTTCCGCGTTCAGCCCCTGACGGCTGCTGGCATTTAACACACCGAGTAAGGTTTCCAGACCGAGGCGAAGATTCGCTTCGCTACCACCAAAGACACCGAGGGTTGAACTGGGGTTCAGATCCACGACGCTGTTGAGCGAAACGTGCAGCGCGTCAGCGTCACAATGACCCTGATGTGCGAGCTGCTGCACCAGACGGGCAGACTGGCAAATTCCCGCCAGCGCCAGGGTGATGTCATAAAAGTTCTTCGCCACACTGGCTCCTTTCTGTGTGTAATCGCATTAAACCGCAGTCAGCGGCAGGCGTTGTTCAATAATACCGCCGCCGAGGCAGATTTCACCGCTGTAGAAGACGGCAGACTGGCCCGGGGTTACGGCGGAGACCGGCTCGTCAAAACGCACTTCAATGCGTTCGTCGTCCAGCGCGGTAATGGTGCAGGGAATATCGGTCTGACGATAACGGGTTTTCACCGTGCAGCGCAGCGTGCCTTTCAGCGGCTCGCGGGCGACCCAGTGCAGCTGCTGGGCAATCAGGCCGACGGACATCAGACGCGGGTGGTCATGGCCCTGGGCCACAATCAGGATATTGTTTTCTACGTCTTTATCGACGACGTACCACGGATCTTCGCTCCCCTCTTTGGTGCCGCCGATCCCCAGCCCTTTACGCTGGCCTAAGGTGTGGTACATCAGCCCCTGGTGCTCGCCAATCACGTCGCCGTCAACGGTGACGATTTTGCCCGGCTGGGCGGGCAGATAGCGACCAAGGAACTCACGGAATTTGCGCTCACCGATAAAGCAGATACCGGTAGAGTCTTTTTTCTTCGCGGTGATCAGATCCAGCTCTTCAGCGATTTTACGCACTTCCGGTTTTTCCAGCTCACCCACCGGGAACAGGCTCTGGGCAATCTGTTCGTGGCCGAGGGTATAAAGGAAGTAGCTCTGATCTTTGTTGCCGTCGAGACCGCGCAGCAGCTGGCTTTTGCCGTCGACATCGGCACGGCGCACGTAGTGGCCGGTCGCGATGTAGTCAGCGCCCAGATCTTCAGCGGCGAATTCGAGGAAGGCTTTAAATTTGATCTCTTTGTTGCACAGAATATCCGGGTTCGGCGTGCGGCCGGCTTTGTATTCTTCCAGGAAATGCTCGAACACGTTATCCCAGTACTCTGCGGCAAAATTGACGGTGTGCAGTTCAATGCCGAGCTTGTCGCAAACCGCCTGCGCATCAGCCAGATCCGCAGCAGCGGTACAGTATTCCTCGCCATCGTCCTCTTCCCAGTTCTTCATGAACAGGCCTTCAACCTTATAGCCCTGTTGCAGCAACAGCCAGGCAGAGACGGAAGAATCGACGCCGCCGGACATGCCGACGATCACTTTTTTTTGGCTTTCAGACATTGGAATACTCACGACATTGAACTTCAAGGCGGCGTATTCTATCACGCGCCCCCGGCATTGACACCCTCTGTAAACGGCCAGTTAAATTCGCCGATCGTCTCCAGCGGCAGACGATTGCCGGTCAGGTAGCTGCGAATGCTCTCCGCAACCAGCGGCGAGCGCAGATTAGTCGCGGTCAGAATGGTGTCGGCGTCCACCCACAGGCAGCGGTCGATATCGCTGTCGTGCGGCTCAGTGGCGCACGTTTCGCTAAGCTCAACGGCAAACAGGAAACGCAAAAACGGCGTTTTGTCCGGGGCGATCCACTGATGTAAACGGATGAAGTGCTGCGGCTCGGCATGGATGCCGGTCTCTTCCCACAGCTCGCGGCGTGCGGCCTGAACCAGCGTCTCATCGGCTTCAAGGTGGCCCGCCGGCTGGTTCCACAGCGCTTTACCCTTGATGGTCTCTTCCACCACTAAAAATTTGCCCTGAGCGTGGACAATCGTAGCTACCGTGACGTGCGGCTTAAACATGATGTTCTCCCTGGTCGGTAACGTCCCGCCACTCACCGTTGGCGAGAGAATCCAGTGTATAACTGCCCATGGCGTAGCGAATCAGGCGCAATGTCGGATGCCCGACATGGGCCGTCATGCGACGCACCTGGCGGTTGCGGCCTTCATAAAGGGTGACTTTGATCCATGATACGGGAATCGATTTGCGCTCGCGGATCGGCGGATTGCGCGGCCAGAGCCACTCAGGCTCGCTGACCAGCTCAATGCCCGCGGGCAGGGTAGGGCCGTCGTTCAGCGTGACGCCGTTACGCAATGCCGCCAGCGCCTCGTCGTCCGGGACGCCCTCTACCTGCACGTAGTAGATTTTGCCGGTGCGTTTTCCCGGCTGCGTGAGCCTGGCCTGCAGCTCGCCGTCGTTGGTGAGCACCATCAGTCCTTCGCTGTCGCGATCGAGACGGCCTGCGGCATAGACCCCCTGAACGGGGATGAAATCTTTCAAGGTGCTGCGCCCGGCTTCGTCGGTGAACTGCGGCAGGACATCGTAAGGTTTATTGAACAAAATAACGCGCGTTGGCGCACGTTGCTTACGCGGCTTAGTCGCTTGTCGTGTGCTGAATCGTTCAACCCGGTGATTTCTAAAAGAAGTTTTCTGCATGGTATTTTCAGACGTTATCAATTGCCGCATTATAGCCTAATAACGAATGCCTTTCATGGCGCCAGACATTCAGGTACTATCGATGGGCTCATTACAAATTATTAACATAAGATCAGTAACAACCAGAAGCGCTCGAAGGAGAGGTTAATGGAAAGCAAAGTAGTTGTTCCGGCGGAAGGTAAAAAGATCACCCTGCAAGACGGTAAGCTGAACGTCCCACACAATCCGATTATCCCGTTCATCGAAGGTGACGGTATCGGTGTTGACGTAACCCCAGCGATGCTGAAAGTGGTGGATGCCGCTGTTGAGAAAGCCTACAAAGGCGAGCGTAAAATTTCCTGGATGGAAATTTACACCGGTGAAAAATCTACCCACGTTTATGGCCAGGACGTCTGGCTGCCGACTGAGACGCTGGATCTGATCCGTGACTACCGCGTTGCCATCAAAGGCCCACTGACGACTCCAGTGGGTGGCGGTATTCGCTCCCTGAACGTTGCGCTGCGTCAGGAACTCGACCTGTACGTGTGCCTGCGCCCGGTACGTTACTACCAGGGTACCCCAAGCCCGGTTAAACACCCTGAGCTGACCGACATGGTTATCTTCCGTGAGAACTCCGAAGATATCTACGCGGGTATCGAGTGGAAAGCCGACTCTGCCGACGCACAGAAAGTCATCAAGTTCCTGCGTGAAGAGATGGGCGTGAAGAAAATTCGCTTCCCGGAACATTGCGGTATCGGTATCAAGCCGTGCTCCGAAGAAGGCACCAAGCGCCTGGTCCGTGCAGCGATTGAGTACGCGATCACCAACGACCGTGACTCTGTGACCATCGTTCACAAAGGCAACATCATGAAGTTCACCGAAGGTTCCTTCAAAGACTGGGGCTACCAGCTGGCGACGGAAGAGTTCGGTGGCGAGTTGATCGACGGCGGCCCGTGGCAGAAAATCAAGAACCCGAACACCGGCAAAGAGATCATCATTAAAGATGTGATCGCCGATGCGTTCCTGCAGCAGATCCTGCTGCGTCCGGCTGAGTACGACGTTATCGCCTGTATGAACCTGAACGGTGACTACATCTCCGACGCCCTGGCGGCGCAGGTTGGCGGTATCGGTATCGCACCAGGCGCGAACATTGGTGACGAGTGCGCCCTGTTCGAAGCGACCCACGGGACTGCACCTAAGTATGCGGGTCAGGACAAAGTGAACCCAGGTTCTATCATCCTGTCCGCAGAAATGATGCTGCGTCATATGGAATGGTTCGAAGCCGCAGACCTGATCGTTAAAGGTATGGAAGGCGCGATTAACGCTAAAACCGTAACCTACGATTTCGAACGTCTGATGGAAGGCGCTAAACTGCTGAAATGTTCAGAGTTTGGTGACGCGATCATCGAAAACATGTAATCCAGATTCTGGGTTGTGTGAGAACGGGAGCCTGATGGTTCCCGTTTTTTATTATTAGCTTTCGAACGGTTATCAAAAGTTTATCAAAACAAGTTATCAAAACAGGTTCACTTTTCTTCAATTTTGAGACTTTTTTTCACCACTAAAATCATACAGCTAATCACTTCTGCAATGAGGTTAAGAGATAGTACGACTGCGAAAAGTTCTAGAGCAGTAAATAGCTTGCCTTTAGAAGGAATCAATTCGTGCTGAGGATAATTTAATAGTGGTATGTCGTAATTTCGCAAGTAAGGAAGAAAAATTGTTGCTGCCAGACAGAGAACCAGTAATTTTAGATCTGATTCTAAACTTGCTAAATAACCCGTAAAGTCTGCGGTTTTCTCGCCCTTGTTGATTACAGCCAAAATCCCGAAGATCACGGAGATACCAGCGGTTATCCCCCCGAGTATTGAACCAATTACTCCAGCAGATGCCTGCTCAAGCAAGGTATAAATTTGTTTATCAGTTGAAGATAACGCTAAGCACAAAATGAAAGTAACTACAGCTTTAGTCCAGACGCTTAAAATTTTCATTTTTGAACGTGTACCTATTTTGATGTAAGGCTATGATTTCTTTAACATCATTTGCTGAGTAGCCATCAAGTTCAATTTCTGATATCTCACCTTCGATCAGCACAATTTTGGCTGTCTGGTTACTGGATACAATTGTAGATTTTGACTTGAGTGTCTTACGCCCTTTAATTAACCATGACCCGCCACCATCTTTGACCCAATCAACAAGAACTGAAGCCCAATGAGAACTTTTGAGTTTCAAGTTGCCATCCTTGTTTTCAAAAGTAGTGGTTACAGCATTTGCATTGGTATCTTCTTCAAGCTTCCGTAAATCATCGGTTAAGGCTTGTTTACTGCTTCCGAAAATATTTGGGGTAATCAGCGTAAAGCTGACTTTGTCTATAAATGGAAGTCTTTGGTATTCCGACCAAAAATCGTCCATTTCAAGGCAAGGCTCTATGAATATTCTAAGTCCTAACTGAGCCAAATAGTTGTTATTGGCAAGATCTTCAAACGCTTTAGAAACTTGATGTGCATCCTTGAAAACCGAGGTTTTCTTCTCAACCAGTAACACTTGTTCTTCTCTGTCCCAAATCCATACGATAGGTGGATAGTTGTCTACATCGTACTCACGAAAATCTTTATCATGACCCTTAATCTTTTGCTGCTTTGATATCACTCCTGCCATAACGCCATCAGTAGGTTTTATGCTCAATTTCAGGGTGTAACTAGTTTTTTTATGAACGGATGGAGTTGGTGAGGTCAGATGTAACTTTTTTTGCAGCGACAACCATAGCGTTTTCAAAATGAGTAATGTCTTTTTGAATAGTCCCTTTCGAAAAGAGGTCTGGATCGCGCGGTCTTATTAACACACGTAAGGCATAAAACAGCATAAGAAAACTCCTGTAAATTGTTTGGCTTCATTATTCCATAAAACCAAGCACCTTCAAGAGCTTATATTTATTTTTAACTGTATTTATATACAGTATCATCTAAGGATGGAAAATTCAAACATTGATTTTTGCCCAATCCTTCCCTCGATCATCATGGTAGCCATCGGTCTGCTGTTGAGACCTATGTCCCAAGAGCTCTTTTGTGTTCAAACCTTGCGCTTTATACAATCTTTCCGCTAAGGATCGCTGCTCGTGAAAAGTGGAAGGCGTTTTCCCCTCTTCTAATGGAATCTCTGCTTTATCGCGAGCCTTGCTGAAATTGGTTGTGAGTGTATTGGATTTAACCTGTGAGCCGCGTTCCGCTTGAGAGGTTGCTCTGAAAAAATGAACCAAATACGGACTGACGGCATAATCCCTGCAACGTGAAATTATGTCCCGCAAACTCCAGTCAATTGCCGTGAGGCGAAGCGATAGCGGGATAGCTATTTTGCTTCCAGTCTTTTCCTGAATGACATGCAGGTGATCATCCCAGACATCGCTAAACTTCATATTCGAAATATCCCCGAGGCGTTGGCCGGTTACCAAAGCCAACAACATAGCGTTGCCCATATATTGATGGTTGCCGTCGGCAATATCGAATATCCGCTGCCATTCCTCCAGACTGAGGCGCTGTCGGGTAATTTTCCGACGCGGCTTTTTGGTCGCCGATGCAGGATCGTAACCTGGGGGTACTTCACCCGCATGTTGCGCTTCTTTAAAAATATCAACCAGGACTGTCCTAACTACTTGGGCCATTCGCGGTTGGCCGGCTGTGACGTACTCATCAAGCAACTGGGCAATATCGCGAACATCCACTGAAGGTAGCAGCTTCATTCCTACTCGATCTCGCAACAACGATACCGGCTTACCTTTCTGTTTAAACGTATTCAGCTTTATATCGCCTGTTGCCAGGCGCTCTTCCTGAATCTTCCAGTAGCGGTCGAGCCATGTGGATACGGTTATTGCCTTGCCCTTGCTGGTGGCGATCCTGTCGCTGATTGCCATGATCTGCCGGGTTCTCTGTTCCGCCAGGCGCTCGTTTGCTTCCGTGGCGATCGCTACAGCTTCGGCCTCATCAGTGCCTAACGCATGGAATTTGCCAGTGATTGGATGTTTGTAACGCCAGTAAACCTTATTCACCTTCCTGCTGTAGAGGGGGTAAAGGTTCGGAACAGATACATTGTTTTTACGTGGTCTGGCAGCCATCGTTCAAAATCCTTTGCAGCAATATGGAGTCGTTCTTCTTAACTACCGGCGCGGTCAGTTCACCTACCAGTTCAGCATCTTCACGAACACGCCATAAGCGGCCCTGCTTCATTGCTGGTGGAGAGAACTGATTCTGTTTTGCATATCGTCGAAGTGTCGACAAGCTTGGAGGGTTGCTTCTGTATTTTTCAGCGGCCCACTCTTCAAGAGTTAACATCTGGATCATATGCTTTACCTCATAATGGCCCAGAAACGGGCCATTGGCTGAAAAACTGAAATCAGATTGCTGTCAGGCGCTGCCAGATAGCTGATACGTATTTGACCTGGTGGCGGGCGTCGGCCAGGGCATTATGCTGATCGCCTTCAAAAGGGATGTCGTAGCGCGAGTTCAGCCCAACAGCTTTGCCCAGTTCGACAACAGTACGAACATCCCGATAGTTCCAGTGCGGGATCGGGAAGGGCGTGTCGGCCAGTTCGAAAGCTGCTTCCAGAAGTGGGCAATCGAAAGAGCTACCATTCCCCCAGAGCTGCACATTCTTCGAGTCGTTAGCCGCGTTTTCAGCAATGAAGTCGAGGAATTGCTCCAACGCTTCCACCAGGCCGACCGTATCATCCACCACGATTGCAGATCGTGCTTCCGGCGATTGCTTCAACCACCAGAGGATGGTGCTGGCATCTGGCCTGGCCCCGAATGACATCGACGATTCCAAGCTAATCACCTGATAGTATTCAGCACCGGTTTTCCCGCTGGCCGGGTCAAAGAATACTGCCCCCACAGAAACGAGCGGCGCGCCCGGTTTTTTACCCATTGTCTCGAGATCCACCATCAGGTGCGTGAACATGGTTTCCGATTTTGAGGTATCTGCCCCCAGTGCCTCCAGTTCCTCTTTCAGGCCCCCCTCCATTACCGCATAGGTTGCATCGCCAGCCACGGCACCACAGTCAGGGCAACCGCCGCCACCTTCGGTACCACAGCCAGTGCAGATGGTTCCCGCTACGGCATCTGTTTGCGCAGCAGCTGCATCAGCGCCTTCGTCTGGTGAAACCGCATCACTATTTTCTCCTTCCGCCGGGTTAGTCTCTTCCATCTGCACATCGCTGGTGGTCTCCTCATTAACCGGTGAACGGTCATCATTTTCTGTTTGTTTTTCGTTCATCAGGCCTTCGATGGAGAACATGCCGCCGCCGAGGTTCGCGACCTGCGGCTGACTGGCTAACTCTGCTTTTTCCGCTTCAATCTTCTCGTTAATTTCTTTTTCCCAGCTAACCTCTGGGGTGTGGCGAGCCGCCGCCAGCACTTCCGCTGTAGGATTCTCGTGGTCGGTTTCGGTCAGGTTTGCGTGGATGTGTCCGCGAATATGCTTAGGCTCGAAATGAATCCCTTTAAAAGCGCTACGGATCAGCGCAAAAATTGCAGCGCGGGAGTAATCCAGAATACCGGGCGTTGCGCGCAAAGCTTCAGACCATTCTTTAAACGGACTGTCATTCGCAGCGACGATAGCCTTCGCCTGGCGGAAAACATCACTTGGAATGTCGTAAATATTGAAATCTGCTGACAGCGTTGCCAACGCAATCTCAGTATCGAGCCCGTCAAAGTCGGGTTTGTAGTTAGGGTTGCGATCGGTTTTTCCGCCGCCGCCCGGCTGTGCTGCTGGCACCTCAGGTTCAGCAGCTGGCGCAGGCAGCGGCAGCAACTCAGTTGCAGCATTGAATTCAGCTGTCATCGTCTGGTTAACGAACTCCAGATGCGCAACCGGGTTCAGGTGGATATCCTCCGGCGCGATGCGCACCAGGTTGAAGATCGCCGCGCGGTTCACTGCCAGAACGCCAGGCTGGTTGCGCAGGATCTTGCTCCACGATTTCCACGGCTCTTCTTTGTTCGCGATAATCTCTTTGGCGCGGCGCGCAATGCTGCCCGGGATTTCACGATGGTTGAAGTCCATCGGCAGCAGGGCGCAGGCGATTTCCAGATCAAGGGTGTCCAGGGTATGTTGTGTGTCAGCGCCGCGGTCGGTTACGTATCCACCATCAGCATTGGTCCCTGAGTCAGTGCGCTGCACGAGGTTAATGCGATTGCCGGCGGCCCACTCTCGCGTCAGGATCCCGCGGTCAATGTGTCCGGTGTTGAACCACGCTTTGAAGAACTGGATGACGACAGACAGCTCTGTGCGTTTTCCATCAACTGGGAAGATGGGTTTCAGAGCACTGACCACTTTCCAGATGTCGGGCTCATGTGCTTTCTTGAAGCCCTCAACATTTTCGGCGGCCAGAATAAGGTTCTGCACGTAGCTGTTGTCCACATCCAGCTCAAGCTCCAGTATGGCCTTCTTCTGCTCTTCGTCGACGTGGTAGAGATAATGTTTGTCCGCGATGAACTGCGCCAGAAGACGCTGACGGAAAGGCAGGGTGGCGACGGTCGTCAATACCGGAAGTTTGCGCTCGCGGAACTCTCTTACCGCATCACAAACCGTTTCGGTACCATCTGCATCAACAATGCTTTCGCCAGTTTCGATATCCACGCTATCGACGATAGTGGTGTCGGTACCCTCAACAACTTTTCCGTCTGGATGAGGTTGCTGCGCAGTGCCGGCAATCACATTCCAGGTTCGCTGGTCGTCAGCCAGTTCGTAGCATTTGCACCAGGTGTAATCAATCACGCCTTCTTCAGGTAGATCGTCAACAACAGGCATGTCGGTACGAACAGGCTTGGCGTAGTCCTTACCGCGGCCAGTTTCGATACCTACATCTTCCAGCGCGACGTCCAGCTGCAGCGCAGCGCGTGACGCCGTATTGGCACTGAACCAGATAACACCGTCAGGTTTGCCGGATTTCTGAGTCGCCTTAATATGATAAAAAAATTCCATGGTGGAGCCTCGTTTGGGTGTAAGATACCCAACAGCTAATGAGCGCTGCTTAGGTAGTGGTCATTGGTCAAAACTCGATTCCGGAAAGCTTTGGTCGGCTGACCGGGTACTGAACCCGCCTTGCGCGGGTTTTGTGCTTATTGGGCGCTGGGCTTGTTCGCCAGCTGAGAGATAAGCACTCCGTCAAGTGCAACAAGAACCGGGTCGAACGTGGTATTCGACGGGATCTTGCTGACTGCGCGGATGACTGCTGAAACTGAGATATCACCTTCACGAAGGCTATATCCGCCGCCCGGTCCTCTGTGTGAGGTGACCAGCTTGCCGCTGCGCAGCCGCTTAAAAATTTGCTCCAGGTAGGAAACTGAGAGCTTCGATTCTTTACTCAGTGTGGCGAGGGGTACTGGCTTGCCGCAGTAGATTCTTTCCAGAACCGCAACAGCCTGTACAGATGCCATCACTCGTTTCATTCCAAATTCCATAATGGATCCCTTCAGGGCCAGTCAGGCCATTGGTCAAAACTCGATTAAAAATGTAACGCTGGCTGTTGGTCGTCAGCCGGTTTGTACGGGTAACACTGTCCTTTAACGTGCTGCTCTGCGGCAGCTGCTTCACAAACCGCCTCGGTCTTATAAACCCCGAGCATGATGTCTGAGCATTCCCCGGTGAGGGCGCAGACGTTAACGATTAAGGCGAAAAGCGAGTTCATGCGTTGAGCTCTGGATTGCCTTTTTGCGCCATGAAGTAGCAGAACTTGCGGATCAGGACTTCAACAATGTTGAGGCGAATAGCCTGCTGTTTAACGGGATTACGTGCGTAGTCGATCATGGTTATCTCCTGTTTAATTTTGCCTGTCGTATCGCGGCCCTAACTTCAGTGCTATTGTGGTAATTCCCATACTGTAACGAGGGAATTAACTGTGGAAAAAGAAGAGAAGGTCTTGTATTTAACTCGCCTGGCGGTTGATACATATAACTCCTACCGTTCTGCTCAAATCTCATCCGGTCGAAATCTTTCAGACCAACACGATCCTGTTGAAGAGATTGAAAAACTCTATGTAAAATTCGAAGTCTTTCTTAACCAGAAGCTCGCAGAAGACGAATGGAAATAGGGTTATATGCTTTCCAGCCAGACCCATTTCTCCAGAGTGAGCCTTTGCAATGTGCATAAAGCTCACTCTTTCTGATGTCCATGTAATCCACAATTTTTACTCCTATATCAGCCTGTAACGCTGGCAAGCGGAACGGTACTATCTGCTGCGCATTGTTTGTATGTGCTTTGCTGGCGCCCCAGCTGCGGTGGTCAGTCGCTTCTCCGCCTGAAAAACTCGATAAACTCAGCAAATAGCTGGTTCACCGCAAAGCACATTCTCTGGTCATCTCATCCGGTGTTTCATATGCCGCCGGCAGCTACTACGTGGGCATCCTGCCTGGATGATTTACTTGCTGCTTGGTGTGCTCGAAGTTTCACACGGCGTGAATACCTCGTCAATACATATAGTGAATTTTATTTTTCACATAACGTGAGGAATTGGATGTAAGGACAAAAAAAACCAGCCGGATGGCTGGTTATGGACGGTATGAGTTAGTTAGCTATTTGTATCAGACTGGTCATCCATCGGCTTGAATCGTCCGCGAAGGTACTTCTCAACGTATTCATCAATTTCTTTTAGCCTGACCTGGAAGATATCAATCATTTTATCTTGCTCAGTTTCAGGTAATTGTTTGAACAAATTGAGCATTACTCTTTGTTTTTCTGTAAGCCATTTATCTTCATCACCGCGCTCACCGAATAGCAGTTCGCCTGGTGAAGTGCCTAATATTCTGGCTAAAACCATTGCATCGTCAGCGCCAACGTTTCTCAAACCGGATTCGTAATTGGCGAGACGAGACGCAGCTGACCAACCGCATAACTTTGCAGCTTGGGCCTGGCTCAATCCCTTTTGAATGCGCAGCGTTCTAATACGCTCGCCGATCTGTTCTGCAATTGTCTTCATGATTCGATTTTATCACGCATAGTGAATCTTTATCGATTCACGATTATGTTGACATGCAATTCACGATATGTGAATAATGTTCACATCTTACAGGAGAGTCGGATGAACCTAATTTCTCACTATCGCAAAAAAGCAAACATTTCCCAGCTGGCGCTTGCACAACAGATTGGTTGGAACCAACCACGTTTGGCGAACTACGAATCGAATCTGAGAACGCCAAGCCTGGAAGACTCCCGCCGTATCGTAGGCGCGTTGAATGCTCTGGGGGCGCGCTGTTCATTAGATGAGGTTTTCCCGCCACAAACAAATGGTTAAGGAGTTCAAATGCATGCGATCACTTATGAGCATGATAACCAAAAGGCTATCGCTCCGCTGAAAACTAAAAATCAGTATGAACCACGCCGCAGAGACAACCTACGGCGCCAAGCGATCCTGACAGCCGTTCGTGAATGGGAGCTTACTCTGCCCGGCCAGGCGCAGGACGTTGTTACGCAGCTGGTGGCCGAGCAGTGGGCAAAAGAGGGCGGACGTGGGATCACTGTGAACAAACAGAACCTTTATCGCTACCTGAAAAACGAAACCAATTCCAGCAAGTACACGGCTTATGTCATGCAACTCGCGGACGCGATCAGCATGGCAATGCCGATTGAGATCGCCAGAAAACATGGCCTCCGTCAGGGTAAAACCGATATCGAGCTGGTGGCCGAAGCAATAAAAGAGACCGGAGAGCACCACCAGGCAAAGTTGCTAGGCCTGCCGAGCAAGAAGCAAGCGAAGGAGGGTTTTGAAAACCTTCTTGCCAATGCAGCACTACTACCGGGAGAACTGGCCGGCGTGGTGATTGCTCACCTGCAGGCTCTGGCTCCGCTATTTACGTAATCGAGTTTTGACCAATGACCAATAAATCATCCACGGCAGGAGAGCGGTAATGGCTGGAGACTGGATCAAGATGCGTGCTGATTTGCACACACACCCCAAAGTCGTCCGCATTGCGTCCGCTTTGGATGCGGACAGATTGCGCGTTGTCGGCGCACTACATGCGACATGGTGTCTGTTTGATGCCCATTCAGTAGATGGAGAGCTAGAAGGTTACTCCCCAAAAACTCTGAACGACATGATCGGATTTGAAGGTTTCGCGCAGGCTCTTATCACTGTCGGCTGGCTTGAATCGACTGATGTAAGTCTCTGTATGCCAAGATTTTCTGAGCATAACGGGCAGTCCGCAAAACGGCGTGCGCAGGAGGCAGACAGAAAACGAAATGTCCGCAAGATGTCCGCATCAGATGCAGACAAAAAGCGGACCAGAGAAGAGAAGAGAAGAGAAGATCTAAACCCCTCTCTTAACGAGGGCGCGAAAGAAAAATCGGAAGAGGGTCAGCCCCCAGCGGAGCCAACTGCAGCCCGATACCTTGAGGGTCTGGATGAGCCGATCGGTAAGTTCACCATGACCAGCGCCTGGCTACCATCCAGAGATTTTCGCCAGCGCGCGGCGATGTGGGGAATAGCTTTGCCTGACCCTGATTACCTTGCCACAGAGCTCGCTGAGTTCGCGTCGTACTGGGAGTCAGAGGGGAAGGTATTCACCCAGGTTCAGTGGGAGCAAAAATTCGCACGGCACATCGTGCTGGTGAGATCGAAAAAACAACCTGAAACCGGAGGTAAGGACAATGCAGGAGTTAGGGGAGAGCCTACAGCATCCAGGGCTGTTCAGCAGATTCAGTCAGCCCACGCAGAGTGGAGACGTCGCAATGGACTTGATGGCAACGGAAACGGCATGGCGCCTGTGGCAGGTCATGGGGGGAAATATTCTCGAACCGGTGGACGCAGAAGAATGGGGCGGAGCCGTCGGCGCTCTGGATCGCCCAGATAGGTTCGATGACTGAAAAGCAAATCAAGCTGGTCTGCCAGCAGTGCATGGAACGTTGTGCCGCTGGAAACACATGGCCGCCTGATCTCGCTGAGTTTGTATCGCTCGTTTCAGAGAGCGGCGCCAACCACTTCGGCCTGACGTCCGACAGTGTAATGGGTGAGTATCGCCGCTGGCGTAACGAGTCCTACCGGTACTCAGGTAGCGATAAGTATCCGTGGCCGCAGCCGGTGCTGTACCACATCTGCATTGAAATGCGCAGAACGGGCGTGGAGCGCCAGATGACAGAGGGGGAACTGAAAAAACTGGCAGAGAAGCTGTTAACAAAATGGAGCAAGCACGTCAGTAACGGCCTTTCGGTACCGCCGATACGTCGCCAGCTTGCAGCACCGCAACACCCGGCAGGGCCAACTCCGGCGCAGCTGCTGATGGAAGAGTACAAACGCCGAAAGGCGGCAGGTTTAACCAACTAAATCGAGTGATGACCAATGACCAAACCATTAACCCAGAAAGACCAGGTGGCGATTTTCGTTCGCTACCAGCCGAACTGTGCTGTCGGCGACGTTTCCGAAGCGCTGGATATGTCAGGTGCAACAGCAGGCAAGCTGCTGCGCGAACTGAGTGATGATGGGGTGATAACACGCTCACGTAACAGCGTCCAGTACACCTATGCGGCGGTGCCGCATGCTGATATCCCGGATGTAATCCTTCCATGCATGGAGGAGAAAAGCGACCCGATCAAGATGCAGGCTGCTGAGCAGAAGGCAAAAGCGCTGGAAGAAAAAGGACTGTGGCGCCGCGCTGCAGCGGTTTATTCGGACATGTTCGGCATTGCCTGCAGCTCTGTGGAGGTTGCCTGGATCGCCAAACGCCGTAAAGAGTGCCTGCGCCAGGCGGGGAGGGCCTGACTGATGCCAAGACCAAAAACACACAGGGAACGCACCCTGTTCATCAGCTGGATTATCGAGATGGTGAAAAAGCATGGCCACGCTACGACCAATGATGTCGTCGCCATGTTCGGCCTGCACCGTACTACTGCCGAGAAATACATTCGGGCTGCCGTGAAGCAGGGCCATCTTATCCGCCACGGACGCTGCGGCGTCTTCCGCGACCAGCGGGCAGTTATTGACTTTGACATGGAGCGTTACACCAATCGTATGACGGCGAAATGAAACTAAAGATTGAGAATTAACTATCACCAAGCCGCCCGGAAAGGATTTTTAGGGCGGCTATAAGCGAAGAGCGGACGTTCGCTAAATCTTGAAATCATCAGGAATGTGCGAAGGCACATAGATCTCCATGCTCGCTTCCAAAGTAGCGTTATCTACTCTCTAAAGAGAATATGCGGATTTGAGGGGTATTTACAGGTATTGCGATATAGTAATCAACGGGGCGCAGGCTAGTTTAATGGGATAACAAAAAGGGCAGGAAATTCTGCCCTAAGTTAATATCCTTGAATTACTCGACTAGAAATCTTGTGCTGAATTTCTAATTTCAAACATTCGCGATAAACATTAGACCGAGTCTGGAACAGTAATTAAAAATTGGGGTTGATACGTGCTGATACCCCAGCATGCTCTTTTAAGAGGTAGAGAAGTCCACCTCCATCTATGAGTTCGATTGGTTTGTCTTCGCAGAAACGATATGCATCTTTACCGTATTGACTTGTACACACCAGAATACCTTTGTTAGCACCTTCATTCATCATTGTTCCATAAAGATCTCTTACAGAACTAACACCGACAGTGTCTTTATATCTTTTAGCCTGAATCACCACTTTGCCACCGAGTATCGGGCGTGTGTCGAATGCCACCGCATCAACGCCACCGTCTTTTGTACCTCTGGTGAGTTTGGTATCTAGTCCCATTTGGGTGAAAAGATTTGATACTAATACCTCAAATTCTGACGGTGAAAGTTCCATAAGGTTTGGTCGTGTTTCAAGGGCAGATAAAGCATCACCTTGTTCAATAAAGCGTTTATCAACCATGTTGAATTCGATAATAGGCTTTACTGCCTGAAGTTCATCTGGCCGCCCTGAAACTTGTGCACCTAAACTTCTAAGGCATGCACTCTTTTCGACCCTTTCGAGTTTTATTTGCATAAAATCGTCCTTGTAAGCACGGGCAGATACTAATGTGACTTTAGTGTCATGCCCGCTTGTAGGATCGATCGTTTCGATTACACCGTTAAAAAGAACTGATGTTAAAGCAGATGCCTTGTCAGCTTCGAAAAGCTCATGCATTGTGCGGAGTGTGATCGCGGCGATTATGTTTTGATAGAGTTCTTTGATCTCGCCAATCTTTCGCGCCTTGGCATCAATGGCATCTCTCGTTTTGACATATCTGTATTCCAACTCGCGCGGTACTATTGCAATATCAGGTAAGTTGTATTCAACCAACAACTCCTTACTGTCAGGTAAATAGGCCAACCTAAAGGCTTGTGGGAAGCCGTTCTCAGGATATTCAGACCGTGTCAACACCATTTCGCAATATGCCAACACGCTGTCAGGATCGCAGTTGAGGTAGTCTTGCTCAAACAGGTCAACTTCGTCGTGCTGACTTTTTATTTCTTCGAGGTAAGCAGTTCTTCGGGCCTGATAATCAGCAACTAAAGCATCAAGCTCAACTTTCTGGCTTAAAAGTTTAATTGAATGATCTTCCTTACTTTTATTGAAAGATTCTTCTGCCTGCTGCAATTCTCGATAATATCTGTTCTTTACCCACGGGAAAATAGTCTTCCATGCAGCTGGAGCATGCACAACTTTTATCTCTGGCTCCGGGTCTGGTAAGAGATGCTTAGGTGTTTTGAAGTCTTCGAATTTTGGGTATTTTTTCAGCGCCGAAAAATCAATTGAATCATCAAATTCGAGAGTATGTTCCAGAAGTGTTGAAAGCGCGGAAATAGTCTCGTTCAGCTCAGCGTTAAGATCGGAAACTTCATCTTGACGTTCTTCCAAATACATGGCTTTTGCTAACTTATCAGCCTCCTTTTGCTCGCGAAGTCTCTGAGCATTATCACGTTTTATTTCGCGCTCTATTCGGCGAGCCTCGGCAAACTGATGGCGCTCTGCTCTCTTACGCTCACGCTCTGCTGCTGCTACGGCTCTGCCTGTAGCACGTATAAAACCTTCAAATCCTGATCTCCGTCCCATCCCAATCCCCAACATAAAGTTCAGTTTGCAACAAGGGAAGTTGCCTCAAGCAACCGTCCATCTAATTAACCTGTAATTAATCTACTTTATTAGCACCAACTCAATCTATAACATTTTAAAAAAGCAATTAGCCCACATCTCAAAATATGCAGGTTTGTTTTCGCTTATCCAATCAACGGAGTGCTGGTCATGATCACTAACTGATTGAGTGCTGTTTTATCAACGTCCGCTTCTGGCACAAAACGGAAGTTACTCTTCCCTTGTAAGCGGGACTCTGTTGGGGCGTATTGAACTTTACAGACTTAAACGAGCGCTTTGCACACAGTGCGGCAAGCGGGCTTATGCTCTCATTTTTCATAATTCTTATCGGCATTTTGTGTGCCTAAAGCATTGATCAAAACGGCCCATAGGTATACTGTATATTCATACAGTTAATGCAGCGGAGGCTATTATGAGAGTTGAGTTAAGCATTGATAGAACTAAAGAACTTCCTAAGGGCGCTGTCCCGGCTCTGGAAAAAGAACTGTTAACACGACTGCAGGATCAGGTAGGCGATTGCACCCTGGTTATACGACGAACAGGCTCAGATGGGTTAAGTGTTCTGGGCGGTGAAAAGGACGCGAAGAAGAAGGTAGAAAAGATCTTCCAGTAGACCTGGGAAAGCGCTGACGACTGGTTTTATTAATTCAGCATGTAATTAGTTTCCTGGGTGGAAGGGGAGGTTTGGTGAAACAAAAAGAAGAATTTCCAAAAAAGGGTTATGTAGTCATCAGATGTCACGATGGGGTTATCGTTGCACGACTGCACTCATTTCCTGAATGTGACCGTGCGCTGATGTACAGGCGAGGTGATGTGGTGTCGTTTACGCCGCTTCTGGATGATGAGATTGTAGGGTCGCCAACTCTCTTTACGCAGATGCTGGAGCGGGCAGGTTACCGTGTTTCGCTTAATTCTGTTAAACTCCCGTCATAGGCCTGAACAACCTATACCTGCTGCGCCACTGGAGAGATACCATGGCGCAAAAACCTTCCAAACAAGCACTTAAACTGGTTCCTTTCGGAATCAGCGATTTCTTTTTTGCCTGCGCACTTACTGGTGACGGCATGAAGAAAACTAGCTTCATTCACACCCAGCTCACGACGAAAGAAGTGGACGAGCTCGAGGCCCGCTATCGCGCTAATGACGTGCGGACTGTGCGCAGCCTTGATTTCGATCTCATCCACTGGACGCTCACCGCTTATCTGCCCGAGGCAAACAGAGCCCCGCGTCAGGATAAGACCTTCCAGCAAAAGCTCTGGAGGGAAGCGTGAAGACATACAACATCACCCCGATGGGCAAGCCCAGAATGACCCGCGCCGATAAGTGGAAGAAACGCCCGGAGGTTCTTCGGTACCGCGCGTTCTGCGATCACGTTCGGCTGTTGGGCGTAGAGCTACCGGAAGCAGGCGCACACATTACGTTTATCCTTCCGATGCCCCAGAGCTGGAGCCAGAAGAAGCGCCAGGAGATGACGGGGAAACCTCACCAGCAGAAGCCCGACAAAGATAACCTGGAGAAAGCCCTGATGGATGCCATCTATGCGGATGATGCCCATATCTGGGATTCTCGCGTTACGAAGCGTTGGGATGAAGAAGGGCAGATCACTATCGGGGAGATCGCCTGATGCGCGCATTGCTGAAACCTGTTATCGCCCGCGAACTGGGTGTTGTTCTGCTGAAACCCGGCAGCGAGCTGATGCCCATGTTCACTGCAGGGCGCGTGCTGGTGGAGAGCCAGCCTGCCAGTATGGCCAGCTTTGAGACCGGGCGGGTGCCTGATCTTCGCCAGCCGCTGGCGGCCAACCCGGCGCTGCGTCCGTTCTTCCTCCACGAAAAGGTGATCACCGCTGCTGGTGGGCTGGCTGGCCTGGAATACTGGTTGCTGCGCCACGGCGGCGGCACCTGCCAGTACCAGCACAGCAATTACCACTACCACGAACTGACGACCATGCGACACAAGCCCGGCGCAATCCGCCTCTGCGGTCACTGCGACAACCAGCTGCGCGAGCAATTCACCGAACGTCTGGCGGAGCTGGCGCGGCAGAACGTCATCGACTGGGTGCTGGACACTGCGCGGTCGGCGCTGGCGATCGAGAAGACCCGCGAGATATCCCTGCCTGAGTTGTGCTGGTGGGCTGTTCGTGTCGGCGTCACTGATGCGCTGCCTGAATCCGTTGCCCGTGAGGCATTGCGCCTGCCAGCGGAGACACAAACGTACCGCGAGAGCGAGATAGTGCCGTCGGTACCGGCCACCAGCATCATCGCCGACAAGGCCCGCGCGCTACCTGAAGTTCGAGCCATTAAGCCAGTAGTGAGCGTACTTGTGGATCCCGAATCCCCTCAGACCCTGATGAAGCGGCCAAAGCGGACCCGCTGGGACAAACCCAAATATCTGGCATGGGTTAAGACGCAGCCCTGCGAGTGCTGCGGCAGACCGTCAGATGATCCACACCATCTAATCGGCTGGGGCCAGGGTGGCATGGGAACGAAGGCGCACGACAGTCTCGTGATCCCCCTGTGCCGCCAGCACCATACCGAACTACATGACGATCCGGTGAAATTCGAGCGTAAGCACGGTACTCAGCCGGAAATGATAATCAGAGTGCTGGACCGGGCATTTGCGCTCGGCGTTCTGGCTTAAGGAGCAGTACAGGATGACACCACGTCAACGCCGCATTCATATCGAAGGTCTGGGTAAAGCAGCTGCTGCACCGAGAAAAAGTTACCTCGGGAAGTTCACGCCCCTTAAGAGTGTTCAGTCTGCCTGGATCAAATCCTTGCTGACGGTCTGGGGCGAATGCGTCGGCGGTAAAACCCGCGCGCAATACCGTCTGGAGAATTTCAGCCAGTTCTGGTCTGAGGTTAAGCAATCGGAGTGGTCGGACACTCAGCTGTCGCGCATCACTGAGGCGCTGGGTCAGGCGAGGGAAGAGGGGTTCCGTGGCGTTCAGGCAGCGCTGCGTGCCCGGTCCATTCTGTGGCCGGTGACCCTGTCAGCGCTGATCGAAGAGAGCGAGCGCCGCGATGATGCTGACTTTATCGAGCAGATCATGCTGAACACCTTCGACCTGCACGACCCGGTGTATCTGGTTGGCCGGCAGTTCTATACCACCCGCAAGAAGATGTCCGACATCACGCGAGAGTTGCAGCACGTGGCCCCCTGGCTCACTGACGGCGAAGCGCGTAAGCGCGTGCGGTGGTGCCTTGAAATCTTCCAGGCAAAGGTGTTTCTGACCGTGTGCCGGCAGATGAAAACGGAGCAAAACTGAGAGGCCTCTTAAAAAATATTTCAATTTATGTTGAAAACGGGCCAGAAAGATGAATAATTCATTCATGCTTGGCAGAGCTGCGCCACGATGGCAGCGTCGAAAAGCCCTTATCAAACAAATTACGAAACCTCGCTCCGGCGGGGTTTTTTATTATTAATAAATGGTAAATGATATGTATCTTTTAAGATGCAAGCCACGTAGAGTGCGCGAGTGGTGAATCCCCCCTAAGCGGTGGGGCGGCTAGGCAAAACGAGTCGGGTTTGTAAAACGCGGTTCTGTGGTCTAGCGCAGGGTCACCGGGAGGCACCCGGCACCACAACTTCAGTGTCATCTATATCTAAGGCTGCCTATTGGCGGCCTTTTTGATGTACATGGTTTTGACCTACATAGCACCGCCTGTCTTTTTTGTTCGTACTGAATAAATAAACAGATAAAGTTAGCTTTATTGAAGGAAGGCGATTAGGCTGCGCCTGTGGTGAATCCCCCTATGCGGCGGGGCGACTAGACTTGGAGGTGAATGACGCGATTCTGTGGTCTAGCATAGAGTCACCGGGAGGCACCCGGCACTACAGTCCCATTACTATAGATTTCTAAGGCTGCCGATTGGCGGCCTTTTTGTTTTATATGACTTTAGCCAGCACAGCACTACTGGTCGTTTTGTTCAGACTGAATATATAAACAGATAAAAATAGCTTTATGGCAGGAAGACGACTAGGCTGTGCCTGTGATGAATCCCCCTATGCGGCGGGGCGACTAGACATGGCAAGTGAGTAGCGCGATTCTGCGGTCTGGCGCAGAGTCACTGGGAGGCACCCAGCATCACATTCAACAATGAGCTTCTTTGCACGGTTCTGATATAGGCTTTGCCGTCCACATCACGCATGGATTCCGGTTAACAGATCAGATACTGTCGTCTTGATGAGTTCTATCAGAGCTTGAAGAGGACGGTGAGTATGCAAGAAGGTTTCTACTGGATACAGCATAACGGCAGGGTGCAGGTCGCTTATTACACTAATGGCGAAACTGAAGACCTTGAAACGGGCAAGACCGTAACCGGTATCTGGCATCTGACGCAGGGCGATGACATTTGTGACAATGGTGAAGCAGAAGTAATCAGTGGTCCGTTACCACAACCAGTGTAAGCACTGATAGCTAATCACCGACTTATTGTTATCTATAACATCCCGCGCCACTGGCCTCGTCGCCAATGGACGGCGGAAAGTTGGAATTATCCGCGAGGTCAGTCCAACAATCATAAGCCTCGGCATCAAGCCGGGGCTTTTCTGTTTCAGGCTCCCGGAACCCCATCACTCGTTTTGTCGTTTATTCATCCGGAGGGCCTGATCCCTTACCAAATAGCACCCGCATCCCAGCGAGGTGAGAGAAATGTCCCGTATGAGCAAACTTGTCACCGGAGTCGCCCTCGGCACCTCAGGAGGAACCATCCTGAACGGCGTCCTCACAAAACTGAGCCCTGACGAATGGAGCGCCATCGGCGTACTGGCTGGTATTGCCGGGATCATCGTTACAGGGCTTATTAACTGGTATTTCAAACGCAAGGTCGCCAATGCACAGGTAAAAGCGCTTGAGAAGTACGGGCCTGCAGTCAAAGTCGGAGATGATTAAATGCCAATGACCAGTAGCCAGCGTAACAAACTCATTGCCGCTGCTGGTGGCGGTGCAATGCTGATCGCCTCGCTGTTCCTCGGTGGGCAAGATGGCGTAGAAGGACGGAAACACGAAGCTTATAAAGACGTCGCCGGGGTGTGGACTGTCTGCGACGGCCACACGGGCCGGGATATCGTGAGAGGTAAAAAGTATACCGATCGCGAATGTGACCAGCTGCTATGGAAAGACCTCCAGCCAGCCAAGCGTACGGTAGACAGTCTGGTTAAGGTGCCGCTGGGCGAATATCAGCGCGCCGCACTTTACAGCTTTGTTTTTAACGTTGGCTCTGATGCATTCTCGAAGTCCACGTTGCTGCGCAAGCTAAATAAAGGCGATCACGACGGAGCGTGCGAAGAGATGCGCCGCTGGGTTTACGCTGGTGGTATGAAGTGGAAAGGCCTCCAGAACCGGCGAGAGATGGAGCGTTCGATGTGCCTGGCGGAGAGCAAATATGACCTTTAGCCTTCGAACAGTTCTGCTGATTGCTCTCGTGGGCATGCTGCTAACTATTGGCTATGGCGAGCTACGGTACCGGAATGGCTGGTACGCCCACGCCGACCACATCAACGTGCTGGCTGCCGATAAGCGCGCCAAAGCAGAGAAGGCGATTCAGCCTGTTGAGCCGAAGGCCGCTAAGGCCAGCGACGAAGGCCGGATCATCTACCGAACCATAACCCGCGATGTGGTGAAATATGTCCAGGATCCGAATCGTACCGTTTGTGATTTTGATGATGAGTCTGTCCGGTTGCGGCAACAGGCTATCGATGCTGCCAACTCCATCAGCGGATTTGATGCAGGAGCCGTGCAAGGGAAGTGATGCTGGTGCCAACAGCGACGAAGATCTACAGGCTGATATAGAAACCGCCCAATGCCTGCGCCAGCTGCGGCTCAACACGTATCGCTGGCAGGCCTGGTATAAAGCGTTGCTTTGAAGTGAATGCCAGGCAGCTGTCACCACCCGGCCTGTGCTTACTACTGCAGTTCCTTATCTTTTAGTTGTTCAACGTAAAAGTCATAACGCTTAAGGAACCACAGCCGGCAGTCTTCATCCATGTTGCCGGTAATTGCATCCGTGCAGAGGTGTCGGCCGTGCAAGCGCATCCGGGCAAAGCTACTGGCAAGAAAATCTAAATCCCGGGAAGACACGACACCCTTCTCACTTACTAACTGCATACATTCCTCCTCTGTTAGACCAACAAAAAGAAAAATGCGACTGTTGTAAGTATGGCTCAAATATCCACACGCGCTATCACTCCGGCCGCTGAAGCAGGCTTGAAGCCGTCGCCAGTCATGCACTGGTTATAAGAGACGAGCCGGAGTAATCAACTCAAGGGCATGGGTGTGGTCACTCCGGGAAGTGGCAGCCATTACAGAGCTATTCTGCTGGTAGGCTTGATGTTGGTAAAAAAAATGCCCTCTGGCAAGAGGGCAATACATGCTATTAACAGACTCTTATGTTGAGTGTTCTCATGTGGGTCATGATACAGCTCCATGGTGTTCCCTGGTGTAGGTAGGAGCCTTCGCAGGGATATTGACTATGGCACATAATGCTGAGTTAACAAGCGAACTGGCAAACACCTGAACGATTCTTAGTTTTGGCTGGTGGATCAATGACGATTAATCCTATGCGACCTAACCCTAAATAGAACCTCATCCCTGAGGCTCTGACACAGTCTCTCCTCTGGACTTTAAGCATAGGGTGTCCTGAGCTTCGTGTGGCTTGATAATGGTCGATGGTGAACATATATACAGGATGTGGCATGTCGCCATCGGTTAAGGATAATGACCATGAATCAGGCCGTTGAGAAAGTTATTTATAGCGCATTGACTAAAAATGAAAGAGCCGCAGGGATTGGCTCTTCAGCAACAGCTAACGAAATCATAGAGCGTGTTAAGCCCTATTATCAGTCCGCCAGTGAGGCTGAGAGACAAGCACTCCTCGAAAGGTTAAACAAACTTAAAGTAGAGCCTGGCGTCCCTATCCCAACAAATATCGAGCAATTGCTAAGCAATTAATCTAAACCGCCTTCGGGCGGTTTTTTATTGCCATCATCATGGACCGAGCCATCGTAATGGCTGTAGCGGATAAATATAAAATATGCCCTATAGGGGGTAAAAGGATAATGTTATAGGCATTCTCATAGTGCCCGTGGTACTGCAACTCAGGAGTCAATTTATGAAAAAGCTAAAAGTTACGATTGCTCATCTCGAGGAGCACAGAGATGGCATTGTTCACGGGACGAAAATCACTTTCCAGGTTATACAGAATGAGAAAGTATTAGTCCGGGACTCGTTATCCGGTAAAGCTTCCCAACCATTCACTAAAACTTACGATGTTACCGCCAGTGATGCCGATATTTTTGTGACGCATGATCGCCATGATTTGAAATGGCTAACGATCACGGCTGAGCTGATTGAATAATATTTATTTTTCATTCTCAATTGCATAGCATGACCTCCGGGTACCCAAAGGAGATAGCTATGTTTGTTGCAGAAGGATTAAAGCCTGATCTCGATAATGAGGGATGGGTAAAAGGATGGGGAGTTGTTCGAAAATCCCCGTGGCATTTAGTCGGTGTTTACGCCACCAAAGATGTTGCTGAAACAAAAGCAGCTTCATCAGGGGATGGCTACGAAGCACACTATGGCTCACATAGATTAGGGAGCGATGACTTCATTCACGGTATGTGATTGAAGCCTGCTAACGGTATGGCCTCGCATTCGCGGGGCTTTTTTATGCGCATCCCACGCGTCTCAGAAGAGCGTCTTTGAGCTGTGTGCATGGAAAATGTGTTGTTCTTAGCGACCTGGCCGCATCGAAATATCTACCACACCCCATCACCGCCTGGTTTGCAATTGATAAATATTCTCATTTCGGCGGGTCCTCCCGGAGGGGCGGCCTGCCACGAGGCGGCGTGCACGCGGAAAACGGCTAGTTTTCGTGATCTAGGGTCATCATCATCATGTGCATAACTGTATGATTTTTATAAGTGCGGTTTTGCAATGATGTCGAATAGTTCAAAAAGTGTTCACCATCATGGGCCAGGAGCTCTCCACCCTGAAGCTGAACATAAATCAGCTGGCAGGGATCACCGGCGTTCATCGCCAGACCGTTGCCGCCAGGCTTAAGCAACTCGAGCCTGCGCTGGGCAGTAACAACAAACTCAAACTCTATCTCATCACCGATGTGCTCACAGAGCTGATGGCGCCGGTCGTCGCGTCCAGCGCCGAAGATATGACGCCCTCGGATCGGCTCGCCCACTGGAAAGCAGAAAACGAGCGGCTCAAATTCGAGCAGGATACCGGCCAGTTAATCCCGGCTGATGAGGTGGCCCGTGAATTTTCTGTCATGGCAAAAGCTGTGGTGCAGGTGCTGGAAACGTTGCCGGACATTCTGGAACGTGACTGTGCGCTGAACCCCGCAGCTGTCAGCCGCGTGCAGAGTGTGATTGACGATCTTCGCGACCAGATTGCGCAGCGCGTGCTGGACGCAGAACCGGAGGAGGATGAGCCAGAGGAGGACTGATGGCGAAGCGGGCATCTGCCCGGGGGATCCGAAAGGATGTCCCTGGAATACTTCGTGCCCCACGCCGCATGCTGGTGGCCGATGCAGTCAGTAAATTTATGCGCGTGCCAATGGGTGCCGGTAACTCCGTTCCCTGGGATCCGAACCTGGCTCCGTATGTACTCGAGCCAATGAACTGCCTGGCGTCGCGTGAGTATGACGCGGTGGTATTTGTCGGCCCGGCGCGAACGGGGAAGACGATTGGCCTGATTGACGGGTGGGTGGTTTATAACGTGGTCTGCGACCCGTCTGACATGCTGATTATTCAGATGACAGAGGAAAAGGCCCGCGAGCACTCGAAGAAACGACTGGATCGGACATTCCGTTGCAGTCCGGAAGTGGCAACCCGCCTGAGCCCCCGCAGGAACGATAACAACGTTTACGACAGGACATTCAGGGCGGGTAACTACCTGAAGATTGGCTGGCCATCGGTCAATATCATGTCCTCGTCGGATTATAAGTGCGTCGCCCTGACAGATTATGATCGCTTCCCGGAGGATATCGACGGGGAAGGTGACGCATTTTCCCTGGCCTCCAAGCGTACCACCACGTTTATGTCGTCCGGCATGACGCTGGTGGAGAGTTCACCAGGCCGGGACATCCGTGATACGAAGTGGCGCCGGAGCTCGGCGCATGAAGCCCCGCCAACAACCGGCATTCTGTCACTGTACAACCGCGGCGACCGCCGGCGCTGGTACTGGCCATGTCCGCATTGTGGTGAGTTTTTCCAGCCTGAGATGACGGCGATGACCGGTTACCGGGAAATCAGCGATCCGGTAAAGGCCAGCGAAGCGGCCTGTATACATTGCCCTTCCTGCTCCGGGGTTATCACCGCCGACCTGAAACGCTCCCTGAATATGAAAGGTGTCTGGCTGCGTGAGGATCAGCAGATCGACAGCAGCGGAACAATAACGGGCACCGGACGGCGGTCGCGAATCGCATCGTTCTGGATGGAAGGCCCGGCAGCTGCATATCAGACTTGGGCACAGCTGGTTTACAAACTGCTGACCGCTGAACAGGAGTACGAAGCGACCGGCAGCGAAGAAACGCTGAAGACGGTCATTAACACCGACTGGGGACTCCCGTATCTCCCGCGCTCCAGCATTGAACAACGTAAAGGTGAGGAGCTGCAGCAGCGCGCCGAACCGGTTGAGCGCCGGCGTGTGCCTGCTGGCGTCAACTTCCTGGTGGCGACCGTCGATGTTCAGGGCGGTAAAAACCGGCGATTTGTGGTGCAGGTTGTTGGCTACGGCGCCCACGGCGAGCGGTGGGTGGTTGACCGGTACAACATCATGCAGTCGATGCGCACCACGCCTGACGGCGAAAGCTACCACATCGATCCTGCCAGCTATCCGGAGGACTGGGATCTGCTGCGCACCGATGTGCTGGAGAAAACCTGGGCCCTTGATGGCGAACCGGGCAAGCGAATGGGTCTGCTGGCCATGGCCGTCGACTCCGGTGGTGAAGATGGCGTTACCGACAATGCCTATGAGTTCTGGCGGCGCTGTCGCCGTGACGGTCTGCAGCGCAAAGTCTGGCTGTTCAAGGGTGACAGCCAGACCAGGGCGAAGCTGATTACCAAAACCTACCCGGATAACACCGGGCGTTCTACCCGGCGCGCGAAGGCAGCCGGTGATGTCCCTCTCTACCTTCTCCAGACCAACGCACTGAAAGACCGGATCAACAACGCGCTGTGGCGCGATGTGCCGGGGCCGAACTACGTGCATTTCCCTGACTGGCTGGGAGGGTGGTTTTACGACGAACTGACCTATGAGGAGCGATCAGCTGATGGGAAATGGACGAAGCCTGGTAAGGGGGGCTAACGAAGCGTTTGACCTTATGGTTTATGCACAGGCCCTGGTCATTCTTCATGGTTACGAAAAGATTAAGTGGCCTGATGCCCCTGAGTGGGCGCGCCGGGAGAGTTATCTGGTGGTTGAGCCATCGCCAGACGCGCCTGCAGTGGCACCGGTGCCGGTTGCAAAACCGTCAGTATCAGAGCCTAAGGCTACGAAACCAGCCCGTGAATCGGCATGGTCATCATCATCAGGAGGCTGGGTGTGAATCTCAATGATATTCAGGACATGGTTCGCCGCTATACCGAAGCGGAAATGGCGATCCTGCAGGGTAAGTCCATTACGTTTAACGGTCAGCAGATGACCATGGAGAACCTGAGCGAGATACGAAAAGGCCGTCAGGAATGGGAGCGAAAAGAGGCAGCTGTTGTGGCTGCCGCAGCGGGCAGGGGTGGCCCCTTTAAACTGGCGAGGTTCCCGCGATGAGCACCCTGGATAATCTGATAGGCGTCTTTTCCCCTGGCTGGAAAGCAGAGCGCCTTAAATCTCGTCTGATGATCCAGGCGTACGAGGCTGTCATTCCTACCCGGACGCACCGGGCCAAACGCGAGAACCGTTCAGCGAATCAGCTGACGCAATTCGGCGGGCGCTCACTGCGCGAGCAGGCCCGGTGGCTCGACTGTAACCACGATCTGGTGATCGGCCTCCTTGATAAGCTCGAAGAGCGAATCGTAGGGGCGAAAGGCATCATCGTTGAGCCTCAACCCCTGATGAAAAATGGCGCGATCGCCGCTGACGTTGCCAAGCAGATCCGTGCCAAATGGGCGGAGTGGTCCGTTTCTCCTGATGTTACCGGCCAGTTTACCCGGCCTGTGCTTGAGCGCCTGATGTGCCGGACCTGGTTACGTGACGGCGAGGTGTTCGCGCAGCTGGTCAGTGGCACCGGTAATGGTCTGTCGCCTGTGGCGGAAATTCCTTTCTGGATTGAAGCGCTGGAACCCGACTTTGTCCCGATGGAGAAGACGGAGACGGGGCAGAAGCTGTGCCAGGGCATCTACCTCAACGACTGGGGCCGCCCGATCAAATATATGGTCTACAAGAACATGCCGGCGGAAGGCATGCGCCAGGGTGACACAAAGGACATTCAGGCGGAGAGCATGCTTCACCTGAAATTTATGCGGCGCCTGCATCAAATCCGGGGAAATTCGCTGCTTGCCGGGGTGCTGATGCGCCTTTCAGCACTCAAGGAGTACGAGGACGCCGAACTGACCGCTGCCCGCATCGCTGCGGCTCTGGGCATGTTCATCAAAAAAGGTGATGGTCAGTCGTATCCGGAAGACAGCGCGCAGGGCTCCCGGGAACTGAACATTGAGCCCGGCATGCTGTTTGACGATCTCCGTCCCGGTGAAGATATCGGGATGATCAAATCGGACCGACCAAACCCCAACCTCGAAACTTTCCGCAACGGGCAACTCCGTGCTGTGGCCGCCGGATCGCGCGGCAGCTTCTCCAGTATCGCCCGTAACTACGACGGGACATACAGCGCTCAGCGCCAGGAGCTGGTGGAGTCAACCGAAGGCTATTTCATTCTTCAGGACGCATTCATCGCAGCGATCACCCGACCGATGTACCGGGCCTGGCTCAAGATGGCGATTGCTTCTGGCGAGATCCCGGTCCCGCCAAATGTGGATATCGGATTTGCCGGGGGCGGCTATACCGGATCGGGCGGTAAATATGAACCTGCGGGGGTGGTTCATCGCGGGGAGTTCGTTTTTACCAAAGAGGCGACCAGCCGGATCGGGGTGGGGAATCTGTACAGCATGATGCGCGGTTACGCGTCCGGCGGACTGGTGGGTGGCGGCAATATGCCCGCTGCGGCCACGCGGGGGATCAGCGTTTATGCACCGGTCAGTGTCAGTCAGCAGGGGGGGTGGCGAGTCCAGCCAGGCGGACACCATTGGAACGGCGCGGCAGCTTCAGGGCATTGTTCAGCAGACCATCACTGACCGGCTTAAAAAGGAGCTGGGGCCGGGCGGTGTACTTTACCCAAGGAGGTAGCGGTGACAGACACATTCAGCTGGGGCACCCGTAAAACTGCCCGGGGAACGGAAAGCGCCCGTACGCTTCAGTCCCAGTTTGGCGACGGGTATAAACAGATCGCCGGGATGGGGATCAATGACAAGTCCGAAGTCTGGGAACTTGACTGGACGGGCACGCGAAGCGAGGCCTCAGTGCTGCGTGCGTTCCTTATGTCGCACATTACAAAATCGTTCTGGTGGACGAACCCCTGGGGGGGAGAAGAAGCTCTATCGGATGAAGGCTGATTCCTTCAGTGTTTCGTTCCCCTCCGGAAAAAAAGCGACAGTAGCGTTCACGTTCGAGCAGTCCTTTGCTCCCTGATTATCTTCAAATCCAGAATGACTTACCGCCTCCGGGCGGTTTTTTTTATGGGGTGAATATGAGTTTCACGCAGGATATTCAGCAGCTGGAACCGGGCCAGCTAGTCCAGCTGATTGAAATAGACGGCACCGAATTTGGCATGGATACCATTTTGCGCTTCCATGCCCACAATATTGCTTCTGCAGGCTGGTCTGCATTCGCAGCTGACAACCTGCCTGCCATTATCTGGCAGGGTCAGCAGTACGACCCTTACCCTTACGAGCTGAAAGGCCTGGAGCTGTCCAGTACCGGGGCACAGCCCACACCCACGCTTTCCGTGTCGAACGTCGGCAACTACGTGACTGCGCTGTGTCTCGAGTTCGACGACCTGGCGAGGGCGAAGGTGAAGATCCACACCACGCTGGCGAAGTACCTGGACGCGGCCAACTGGACGGCCGGCAATCGACCGTAAACGACAATAATGCCGCTGTGACCCAGGAACTGGCGACGCTGACGACTGAGCAGGAAGCCCAGGCCACCGCTATTTCGAGCCTGCAGGTGACTGTCGGCAAAAACACTGCCGATATCACCACGGTCACAAAAGCCGTTGCTGACAACAACAAGGCGCAGACCACCGCGCTGGCTGCGGTTAAGGCCACGACTGACCAGAATACTGCGGATATCAGCACGGAAACCACGGCCCGTACGGATGGTGACAGCGCGCTCGGTCGTCGCATCGACAGCCTGAAAGTCGATGTGGATGGCAACACGGCCAGCAGGGATGCCGGTATTGTCGGCAACGTCACCAATGCGCTCGCCAACTTCATGGCGTTTTCTGATCAGCGCGTCACGTTTGCCGTTGGCGAAACAAAAACGATGGCCGAGATCAGCGAAGCCCGGAAGACCGCAGCGGATGCCACCAGTGCCGTGGCGGAGCAGGTCACTACGCTTAAAGCCACCGTTGAAAATGACGGCAAGACCAACGCCGCCGCCATCACGCGCATTGATAAAGCAGTTACGGATTTGGAAAGCGCCACCGCGACCAGCATTGAGCAGGTCACGGCATCGATTGGGCAAACAAACGCCAACGTCCAGACGACCAGCCAGGCTGTTGCAGATATCAACGGTAAGCTGAGCGCGCAATGGGGCGTTAAAGTCCAGGTTGAAGCCAACGGTGTTAAACGCATCGCGGGTATCCAGCTGGGCATTGATGCTACCGGCTCCTCTAACTTCCTCATCAGCGCAGACACGTTCGCGGTTTATAACCCCACCAACAACGGGCAGGAGCTGGTATTTGCGGCGACCGGCGGACAGATGTTCCTGCGATCGGTGTTCATCCAGGACGGTTCCATCGATAACGGCAAGATCGGCAATTACATTCAGTCCAGCAACTGGGACGGGACCGGTAATGTCGGCTGGCATATCAATAAATCCGGGTATGCGACGTTTAACGGCGTGACTGTTCGCGGGACTATCTATGCGACTGACGGGAGTTTCAAAGGCAGAGTTGAAGCGACCAGTGGGAGCTTCAAGGGCACGGTAGAAGCGACATCATTCATTGGAGATGTAGCCAACACAGGGGTGTACCCCGACTCCAGCAACCGGTCAAACAATGCGGTTTCTACCAGTGTAGCTATGACGTATTTTGATTCTAGCAGTAGCGTGTTGAATAAAAACGCCGTAGTAGAGTCATTGATATATGTGCGAGGGATTACAGGTGCGGTTACGTCCACCGTCCAGGTAACTATTGCGGGTAACGTCCGCACGTTCACTTATGATGTTCCAATTGGTGGGCTATGGTTCACCGCACGGCACGCGGCAACTGGAATGGGTGGGCAACGTATTGACGCCAGTATTGTCGTTTCCTCCAGTAATGCAACCGTGGCTATTTATGCGCCAACTATCACTGTGACTCGCGGTACCGGCTCCTTCTCCTGATCCCATAACCCCAGACCATCCAACCCAGCTCCGGCTGGGTTTTTCATTTTAAGGACATCACGAATGGCCACGATTGATGACGATTTAGCTAAATCCGTCACGGAAGGTTTTCGCCAGGCGCAAATTGATATCGTCAACCAGGACCTGATTTTATCGGGCACCGGTGACGTCACCGTAACCCTTGCAGACGGTTCGAAAAAAACGGGGCCGAGCTGGTCTAAGCTGATCACCGCTGCGAACGCGGCAGGGACCAGCGCCGCGGCAGCTGCGACGTCTGCGACAAACGCTAAAACCTCTGAGACGAACGCGAACTCGTCCAAAACTGCTGCGGCAACGTCTGCGACAAATGCCAAAACCTCAGAGACGAACGCCAAGACCTCAGAAACCAACGCGAAAACTTCTGAGACGAATGCCAAAACGTCGGAGACCAACGCAGCCGCCAGCGCCAGCAGTGCCGCAGCATCACTGGCCGCCGCGCAGTTGCTGACGTCAGTTCCTTATGAGGACGCACCATTCCCTGACGTGTGGGCACCCCTCAGTGACGATCTGCGCCTGCTGGCTGGCTTTGCGCCCTACGATACTCTGACCATCTCAGGTAAGTTGTTGGAGCTGCCGTCAAGATCGATGACGTTCACCCGGTCGACCACTGCAACCTACATTGATAAATCTGGTGTTCTCCAGACCGCTGCTATTAACGAACCACGCTTTGAGCGGGAGGGCTTGTTAATGGAGGGCTCTTCCGCAAACTATATTTTAAACAGTGAAGACCCGACAAAATGGAGTAGTAACAGCACGCTTGATAAAGCCATGGTTGTGGATGGATCAACTCAGGCTAATACCTTCAGGGGCACAGTGAACGCTGCCACAAGTGCGAATCATCAGGCAACGGCAAGTTCAAATATCACCGTGGCAGTCGGTGACAAAGTTACTTTATCCGCCAGGGTGAAAGCCACCTCATACAGAATTCGATTCAGATTCACTCTTGATGGGGCGCAAATAGCCGACTCCTTCTTTGACGGCAGTACGGGTGGATATATGAGTGCGACCGCAGGGCTAACCTACGCGTCGTCACTCGGGAGTGACGGATATGTAAGTGTGAGCGTTACCTTTACAGCGGCAAGCGCAGGGGTTGTAACGGGAGGCATATGGCTTAACAGTGGCACTAATCTTCCAGTTGGCGCGGTGATTTACGTTCAAATGGCGCAGTGCGAAAAGAATGCTGTTGCGACCAGCTATATTCCAACCGGTACGTCTGCGGTTACAAGGGCGAGCGATTTAGTGACCTTGCAGGCCAACGGAAATATGGGTTACAGAATGATTGGTGATCCTTTCAACAGGACCCTCGCTTTTGAAATTACGGTCAATAAGTACGTAACGCCATCCGTTGGTTATGCAGATCTAATGCGCGTTAATGGCGCAAATAACGACATCATCTTCCGTGCCGTGTCGGCTTCCATCAACTGCTACATCAGCGGCAGCGGGCCGTCAGTTGCAATAACGTACCCGTTTGCATCCAAAATTTACGCACAGACCGTGGACGCGGTGAACAACTGCACCATGTATTTTGACGACAAGACAAACGTACGCAACGGTGCGCCAACGAATCCTAATTCAATTGGCACTGCGCTCAATATTCAGAGCAATTCCAGTGTTGTTTATCACATTCGAAATTTTCGGATCTGGCATCGCTTACTTACGCCTAACCAGGTTAAAGGACTCCGCTAATGAAAGATTTATATCTGCGCTTCGCTGACGCCGATGAAATGCGCACGCAATTATTTGCTGCGGGTTTTGTGGTTGATGAAGAGCAGGGCAGCTTATATCACCCGGAGGTCAGCCTTGATGTGGTTGGCGTTATTACCGTCACCACGGAAATTCAAAACCCGGGGAAGGAAAACGAAGTTATAAAATACGCCAGCCTGCCGGGGTATCACGTTAATTTGCGTGTCACCGATGAATCGCTGGTCCTGGCATCGTTAGACGCCTTCACAGTATTCCCTGACAGCCCGTACCGGGTGTGGGCATAAGGAGCACAACATGGCAAACAGAACAGATAGCATCAGCCTGGCCGCTGCGGACATCACCGGGCTGAAATCAGCCGCGCAGCGTGATGTCGGGACGGCCTCTGGTAACGTGATGGAGGTCGGCGCTTTTGGTCTTGGGACTACAGTTCTCCAGGCCATAAACCAGGAGCAGCGCCTGGGATTCGGTACTTACCTATCTAAAATGAAGCTTGGCGGCATTGATGATAACGCATCGGTATTGCTCGTCCCCTTTGATGCAAACACAGTATATCAGGTTGTCATTCCCACCATTGTTGCAACCGCGCCGAGAATGTACTTGCGTATACTTTCTTCTGATGCTGGCACGAACGGGAAACTGTGCGAAGTTTATACCACCACGAACACGACCAAAGCGGCAGACGGCACGCTGAAAGGCGCATCGCCTATCGTGCAGATCTTCCATGATGGCACCGCGCAGACCAATGACGAATCAGAGGGGTGTGTCGTAACGCGCCTGGGTATTGGTGAGTATCTGGTGAGCGGCTGCATGGGCCTGAACGCCGATGCTGAGTGGGGTGGTATAGATGGCGGCTTTGACATCCCGAAAGACCGCAACAGGCAGTCGCTGGTATGGCTCGACTATGAAGTGAATGCTGACGGTTCTGTACTGGTGAAAACCTACCATCGCACTCACCCGGGGGCCCCGACCTTCGCCCGCAACGAGCGCGAAGGTTTTGCCGAAGGAGACCCTATCGATATCCCTGCCGATCAGTTCGTCTCTGTCCGTGTTGAGATGCCTGCTGACAGCATCTACAACAAAAAGCTGGAAGAGGCGGCGCGCATTCAGGCAGAGCGTGACGAGGCCAGAAGGCTGGAAGAAGAGGAGGCGGCGCGCGTGAAAGCCGAGCAGGAGCGACTTGAGGAGGAGGCTGCAGCCAATGCAGACGAGCAACCGGATATTCAGCAGTAATTATCAATAGGCAGGGCTTTCTTGATCTGCATTCTCTTTAAAACTACTGTATGAATGCACAGTAATAATAAAAGAGAGGTCACCATGCCCCGCCAATCAGACATTAACTCGGCTTTCAACGCTGCTATTCAGCTTAACCCCAAAGGTTACCGGTGCCTGAGGTCTTCTGACTTCATCCGCGAACTGGCAAAGGTTCATCATCATTTCACCCTGGCCGACGCCAACGAGTGGATAGAATTTTACCAAACGGGCTTCGTTGACAAGACGCCGGACGATAGCGAAAACCGATACTGGATCCTGCGCAATATGGGGCAGGTGTTCTGATGGGCTTCGTATCTCCGGCAACCGATTATGTCGAGCAGCGCTTGTCCCCCGCGAGTATCTGCACCACGAATGAAAGCCGTATTCTTGAAACATCAACTGGGTTTGCGGTGATCGAACCGGTCACCCGGTTGGTCCAAGGTCAGGTTTTACTGATCCTCAGTGGCGGGCAGACACAATTCGCACGTTTTCTGGGAAAAGCGTTAATCACGGAGGACGGCGAGGCGATAGAAGGCGACGCAGCGGAAGAAGTCGAGGTCATGGGCAGAGTGACGTTTTTCATCAATAGCGCAGACACTGATGACCTTCCGGTGTAAAAAGCGGTTATCAAAACTCTAAGGCATTATCGCAAAAACAAGAGGTTATAAAGCAGGTCAAAACAGCCAGAAAAACTGATTTTGCGTTATCATTATGATAGTGATTAATAACTTACAATGAGTTCATGAAAATACTGCTGCGTCACATGGAATGGTTCGAAGCCGCAGACCTGATCGTGAAAGGTATGGAAGGCGCGATTAACGCCAAAACCGTAACCTACGATTTCGAACGTCTGATGGAAGGCGCTAAGCTGCTGAAATGTTCAGAGTTTGGTGACGCGATCATCGCGAATATGTAATCCGGATTACGGGTTGTATGAAAACGGGAGCCGATGGGCTCCCGTTTTTTTATTGTAAACCTTCGAACGGTTATCAAAATTAAGATAGCGCCAGGAATGATGGCGGGCGACAAAGGGCGTTGCGGCGGAAGATGTCGAGGTTATATCTGTTTCAGAAAATTCACTAAAGGCAGATGACAAATGAAAAATACCTTCTAAGATTTTCAGGAAACAAACCTGAGAACATGGAGTTTCTTATGACAATTGCGTTGTTAGCAGCCTTATCCGCGCTTCTGATTGTGTCGGGGCTTATCTACGTGTTGAGGCAGTTAATGAACGCCTGGTGTGAACCGGAACGCCACCAGGCAGGGAACACTATTCTTCGAACCACATCTGAACTACCTCCATCGAATAACTGAATTTAATTTAATAAATGTAATCCGGTTTCCGGGTTATAGATGCGGGAGCCCGGGAGCTCCCGTTTTTTATGGGCATCCAGGAGGAGGGACCATGATTGACGACACATGGCTTCATCGCCTTAGTGCAGGCGAAATATCCACGCTAACGCCAGCAACTTTGGCAGAGCTTGCCAGCGAGCTGTTCTCGCTCCGCCAGGAGAACGCCCGCCTGAAACAGCAGTTAGCCACCGAAGTTAAGCTCCCCTACACCAGCGCCAGTCCGGTATGCGATATCGAAGCCGGGTACGCCGCAGGCGTCAGCGACAGTAAAGAGGCGATTCGTCGCGCAGGTTTTTTGATCGAAGGGGATGATTAAAATGAAGAACCCGGCAGAGTGCCGGGCCTGCTCACATTAAAACCAGTTAAATTTGTCAGAAAGAATCAACAACAACGAACTGGCACAAACAAGGTTAATACAAATCACGAATCTGCTGGAAACATTCATGTTATCAATACCATTATGGCTGTACTGGAATTGTGTTAATAAGCGTAATAGCAAAATCCAGAACGTCAAATCGCAACATAATGGGCAAAAAAAAGCCCACGAAACGTGGGCAAGAAATACTGGAAGCAATGTGAGCAATGTCGTACTGAATACCCGAGTGATTTGCTCAACTATTCAGTGTTGAGAAAGATAATATTTCTCATTAACGATTACAACCCCAATTTTTGTGCGGAACCCCGGTTTATTGCTTTTTTCTTAAATTTCTCACGTGATGGCAATCACAAACTTGCAATTCTGAATCCTGTGCTAAGCTTTGTGTGTATTTGATTTGACGACAAAAACCATACAGAGAGGAAAGCAGTTATGGGAATCATATCCTGGATTATCTTTGGGCTTATCGCGGGTATTCTGGCTAAGTGGATCATGCCGGGCAAAGATGGCGGTGGATTCATCGTTACGGTCATACTGGGTATCATCGGCGCCGTGGTCGGCGGCTGGATCAGTACCCTCTTCGGTTTCGGCAGAGTCGATGGCTTCAACTTCGGCAGCTTCATGGTCGCGGTAATTGGCGCACTGGTGGTGCTGTTTATCTACCGTAAAGTGAGAAGCTAAACCGACGCTTCAGACAAAAAAGACCGCCCATAGTGGCGGTCTTTTTGCATCTGTTACCACCAGCCGAGCTGGCTACCGGCAACGGCCGCGATGGCGACAATCAGCATAATGATGGTTGTTTTTCTCACTTATCCCCCGGGCGCAGCGTAACCGCCGACAAAAAACCACGTTAAAAAGATGACCGCCGTGATAAAAATCACGATCGGGAACAGAATACCAAGCCGCATGCTACCACCTGTCCTGAATGCAAAAACCCGTTGAGTGTACGGGGTTAATCGATATTGAGAAAGGGCGTTTTGAGTTTGCCTTTCTTCTCGCTGTACATAGCGGCATCGGCTGCCTGTAGGGCGCTGTCGGCATCGATTTTAGCAGGATCTACCTCAATCACCCCCAGACTGGCACCCGGATAGACGAGATGCACGTCCCCCAGCCAGTATTCACCGGCAATCTGCGCGCTCAGCTGCGTTTTTACTATGGTTAATGAAGCTTGTTCGCCGCTCTCGCGATCCTGACTGAGACAGGCAACCAAAAACTCGTCCCCGCCGAGCCTGCCCACAATCTCATCGTCGCCGCGTCCGTCGTTAAGGCGCTTGCCCACCTCCACCAGGAACCGATCCCCCGTCTCATGACCAAAGCGATCGTTGATCAGCTTAAAATCATCCAGATCGATGTAGGCAATTATGGCGTTGCGGTTCATATGGCGCGCCAGCGAAAAGAGGGTGGTGAGATTCTCGAAAATGGCGCGGCGGTTCGGCAGGCCGGTCAGGGCATCGGTATAGGAGTAAGCAATGAGGGCGGAGTTGGCTTCGCGCAGTTGCCTGACCAGCGACTCTTTCTCGATGTACTGGGCGATAAGGCCGGCGAAGAGCTTAAACACGTGCTCGCCGCGTTCGCTTAGTTGCTGTCTGCGGGTGCTGGTGGCGCAGAGGGTGCCGTAGAGGGAACCATCCGTCAGATGAATCGGTATGCTCATATAGGTGGTGATACCCAGCGCTTTTGCCGCATCGCAATCTGCCCAGCGTTGAGGCACGTTATCACTATAAAAACAGTCGGAATCGATCGCGCGTTTACACAGGGTCTCGCCCCAGGGGACGCTCAGCCCTTCCGGGATCTGCATCTGTTTGCTGTTTCGGGCGTACAGAATATGCTGCAGGCGGGCATTAATATCGACTTTGGTGAGGTAGGTCGACTCCATGTCGGTCACCACTTCAAGCATTTCGAGCAGCTGACGCACCAGGCTCTCTAACGATTGCTCAGTGCTGAGCGTTTCTGAAACACGGGCAAGAATAATATCCGACATGACGCTGCTAAACTCCCTTACAGAAGACCTCTGTACCTGTCTGTTTTGCTGAAAGATTCGACTACGGGTAGTAGAACATGAATTCACAACATTTCATATATTCTGGAGGTGAACAGCGAATTATGGCGGGTAAAAAAATCCCCGGCACGGGCCGGGGAAAAGTACATCTTGATTACGGAATGATGTTCTCTGGTCAAGGTGAGAACAGCGCCACTCTAGCAATCAAACATGTCGGCATAATGAAGAAATCATGGAGAAACGATACCACTTTCCCCCTGGTGACAGGCTCTGCTGGCTGATATACACTCTGCACTAAGAATATTCCTATGCATTCAGCAGCCAATTACGAGGAAGTATGTTTCAGTTAAATCCGGGCAGCCTGGCGATGGTTATCGGTGCACGCACGCCAGCAGGCCGTCGCAATATCGGCAAATCCGTTGAGTTATTCAGTCTTTGTGAGCCGGGACAGCGTTTCCTGAATCCGGTCAACGGGGTGATGACAGAGCTGCCGCCAGGGGCCGAGCGCGCCCTGTGGCTGGTGACCGGCGATGTGTTTTCGGTGGATAGCCAGCACGGCTTTGCGTTTGTGCGCCCGGAACACCTGATGCCGCTCACGCCTGAACAGGCCCCGGAAACCCTCGACGCCCTGATGCTGGATTGATTTAAAGCTGACGCAGCCAGTCGGCTAACACCAGAGCGTGATTCTGCTCCCGGTCTTTCGCGCCATACAGCAGCGTCACGGTCTGCTTGTCCGCAAGGCGGGCAATCCGCAGCCCCTCATCCTGATGCTGAGCCAGCTCCTGACAATAGGCCTTGCTGAAGCTGGCAAAGTCGATCGTCTCGCTGTGAAACGCCTTGCGCAGGTCGCTGGACGGGGTCAGGGTTTTGCACCACTCATCGCAGGCTAACGCCTCCTTTTTCATCCCCCGCGGCCAGAGCCGGTCCACCAGGATCCGGTAGCCATCCTCTTTACTGGCCTCGTCATACAGTCGCTTGCACTGAATCATCTCTTTGCTCCTTTTCCCTGTCATGACAAATCGCTGCAACGCTACCACATTCCGCCCACGTATTTTAAGGTGTTGTGATATCAACGAAAGATCGGTAGTCTGAGGCGCCTTATGTTATCTGATATTTGTCTGGCATAAGGATCACTCTATGGAACTCTCTGCGGTAAAAAATACCCTCCGAATTGCGCTGGTCGGCGACTACAATCCTGACGTTCTGGCTCACCAGGCGATCCCTCTGGCCATCGATGATGCCGCCGCGGTGCTGGAAATTACGGCCGACTACGACTGGCTGGCCACTACAGAATTAACCAGCCCGGAAGACCTGGTCGGCTACGACGCTATCTGGCTGGTTCCGGCAAGCCCCTATAAAAATGCGGAAGGCGCGTTTATTGCCGCACGCTATGCCCGTGAAAACAGCGTGCCGTTTCTTGGCACCTGCGGTGGCTTCCAGCATGCGCTGATCGAATACGCCCGTAACGTTCTGGGCTGGCAGGATGCGGCCCACGCCGAGACGGATACCGAAGGCCGGATGGTGATTGCCCCGCTGACCTGCTCGCTGGTAGAGGTCAGCGATGCGATTGAACTGCGCGCTAATACCCTCATTGCGAAAGCCTATGGACAGGAAGAGATTGAAGAGGGGTATCACTGCAATTACGGCGTCTCGCCTGAGTTTGCGCAGGAACTGGAGAAGGGCGATATGCGCGTCACCGGCTGGGACGCGCAGGGTGAGATCCGTGCCGTAGAGCTGGTGACGCACCCGTTCTTTATCGCCACGCTGTTCCAGCATGAGCGCGCCGCCCTGGCAGGACGTCCGGCTCCGCTGGTACGGGCTCTGCTTCGCGCAGCACAGAATTACTGAGTGTTGACTCTGCCTGGCGTGATCTCCCGGTCACGCCCGGCCAGGATCCCGCAGACGGCCATCACCACTGATACCAGCGCGCAGGCCAGCAGCGGGATCCGCCAGTCGCCGTTGGCGTCATGGATTTTACCCATCAGCGGCGGTCCACAGGCGGCCAGCAGATAGCCCACCGACTGCGCCATCCCGGAAAGGGCCGCGGCCTGATGGGCCGAACTGGCGCGTAGCCCAATAAAGGTCAGGCCGAGGATCATCGTGGCCCCCGATCCGAAGCCAAAAATCAGCGTCCACATCACCGCCAGATCCGGTACAAACCACAGCCCCGCGGTGCTTACCGCACACATGATGGCCGCCAGTCCGGCCACCCCTCGTTGATCCTTCAGCCGAAGCAGGATCAGCGGCACGACAATCCCCGGCGCGGCGGTGGCCAGCTGTAACAGCCCGTGCAGGGAGCCAGCCTCGGTTTCGCTATAGCCGTGGCTCTGCAGGATCGCCGGCAGCCAGCCAATAATCACATAGTAAATCAGCGAGTTAATGCCCAGGAACAGCGTCACCTGCCAGGCCAACGCCGAGCGCCAGATCCCCCGACTGTGCAACGCCCGCGCGCCGCTGAGCGATCCGGCAGGACGCTGGCACCACTGCGGCAGCCACAGCAGCAAGGCCAGCAGCGGGAACACCATCAGCATCAACAGCGCCCCGTGCCAGCCTGCACCGCTCAGGGCAACGGGCACCACCAGTGCCGAACCCAGCGCCGCCGCCGCCCCCATCGTCAGGGAGTAGGCCCCGGTTAGTTTCGCCACCTGGCCGGGAAAATCGCGCTTAATCAACCCCGGCAGCAGCACGTTACCGAGCGCAATACCGCAGCCAATCACCGCGGTGCCGCCAAACAGCAGCATTGCTGAGGGCAAAGAGCGCAGGGCGATACCGGCGATAATCAACAGCAGGGCGATAAGCAGGCTGCGCTCCATGCCGATGCGGCGGGCGAGACCGGCCGCCAGGGGCGAGATCAGCGCAAAGGCCAGCAGCGGGAGCGTGGTGAGCAGCCCGGTCTGGGCCGTGGTCAGGGCATAATCGCCGCGAATAGTATCCAGAAGCGGCGCGGCGCCGGTAAAGGTCACCCGCAGCGAGGTGGCAATCATCAGGATCCCGGCAATCAGCAGCGCCCGCTGCTTGCCGGTCGTCGAAAGGGCTATGGTCATTATTATCTCTTACCTCGAAATGAGGCTACAGGATACGCATTTTCAGGACGGTTGAAATCAAGCTAAAATGACAGATTATCGCTAATATCGGACAAATGTATGCGTGGACTCGGCCTTGAAGGCTACGATCCCGACAGTCAGCACGACGCCGCGGTGGCGTTTCACGTGCGCGTGGTGGCGGACGAGCAGCGGATCCCTCTGCATCAGCACCGCAAGGGGCAGCTGATCCTGGCCCTGCATGGCGCGATCACCTGCGAGGTGGAGAATGCCATGTGGATGGTACCGCCGCAGTTTGCGGTGTGGATCCCCGGGCAGCTGCCGCACAGCAACAAGGCCACGCCCAGCGCCCGGCTCTGCTTTCTGTTTATTGAGCCCGGCGCCGTGACGCTGCCGGACCGCTGCTGTACGCTAAAAATTTCCCCGCTGGTTCGCGAGTTAATCCTGACCCTGGCGGAGCGCAGCCCCGGCCAGCAGGAGCCTGCTACCCGGCGGCTGGTGGAGGTGCTGTTTGATGAACTGCCCCGCCAGCCCGAGGAGCAGCTCCAGCTCCCGGTCTCCTCGCACCCGAAAATTCGCCTGATGAGTGACACCATGGCCGCATCCCCGGCTGAATGGCAGACGCTGCACCAGTGGGCACACCATTTCGCGATGAGCGAGCGCAACCTTGCCCGGCTGGTGGTGAGTGAAACCGGGCTCAGCTTCCGCCGCTGGCGACATCAGCTCCAGCTGATTGTGGCCCTGCAGGGGTTGATCCGAGGCCAGTCGGTGCAGCAGGTGGCCCACCATCTGGGCTATGACTCCACCACCGCCTTTATCACCATGTTCAAAAAGGGGCTGGGCCAGACCCCGGCGCGCTATATCGCCAGTCTGGCTACGACTTCCCGATAAACAGCGACACCAGCCCGGCGGCAATCAGCGGGCCGACCGGCACGCCGCGGAACAGCGCTACCCCCAGCACCGTGCCCACCAGCAGTCCGGCCACCAGGGTGGGCTGAGAACTCATCAGCGTGACGCCGCGTCCGCCCAGCCAGGACACAAACACCCCCACGGCGATGGCAATCAAGGATTTCCAGTTCATAAAGGCGTGGATCAGCGTCGAGGCCGGCAGGGTGCCGCTGGCGATGGGCGCCATCACGCCGATGGTGAGGATAATAATCCCGACGGTAAGGCCTTGTTTTTCGATCCACGGAAAGAAGCCGCTGAGGGGCGTGACGCGGACGATGATCAGCACCAGGATCGATATCGCCACCGTGGTGTTGTGGCTCACAAAGCCCAGCGCGGCCAGGCCCAGAAGAATGAGCAGGGTAGGGTCAAACATGTTGTATTCCTTGCCAAAATAAAAAAAGTAAGCCTGCTTACTTTACGCGCTCGCACGCCGGTAAAAAGGGTTTCCGACAAAAAATGTTCTGATTTGGGCGATTGCCTGAAGTGGGCTGGCGATGCGGTTTTTCCTGTAGTGGGTGTAATGAAACCTACAGATAATTGGAAACAATCATTTCATAGCTTTATTAGTAGTGGCCTATATAATATTTTCATTCGCTGACATTTTTTGAGATTTAATCAATTATGATTTTTGTTGTTATTAATTTGTTAGTCTGGAGGTCCTGTGAACAGAAAGTTTAAAGAAATAGATGATACTGTTCGCGGTTTGAATCAGTCCACAGATGCTCATTTCAGATGGTTAGTAAAAATATTGCGTTTTATCGACAGCCGTAGTGTGGATTTACCAGAAATATGCAGTGACGAAGCCCATCTGCATTGCGAATTTGGCCACTGGCTGAATACCCGCCTGCTGGAAGAGCGGGAAGATACAAACTTTTTACTGGATATTAACAAAAAACATATTCGCGTCCATCAGGCGTGCCGTAATCTTATTAGCGCCATTGAAGAGCATCGTCAGACCAATGAAGATTTCGATCTCTTCGAGCAGTCCTTGCTGGCGTTTACCGATGCCCTGACCACCTATAAAGTTCATCTGCTGCAGCTGCGCACCAGCTATGACGCGCTGACAGGCCTGCCGCTGCGCCGCATCCTCGATGAGTCGTTCAGCAGCATGAATAAAGAGCTGGGTGCCGACGGTCTCTATCTGTTATTACTGGATATCGATCACTTTAAAAAAGTGAATGATAATTACGGTCATTTGAACGGAGATATTGTTCTGCGTTCGCTGGCTCTGAATATCAGCAATAATATTCGTCGCTCAGAATCGATGTATCGCTATGGGGGTGAGGAATTTATTGTTTTACTGCATGCCAGCAACGATCGTGAGGCGGTCATTGTAGCCGAGCGCCTGCGCCGTGACATTGCCCGGCTGGAAACTATTGCCGGGGAACATATTATTCGCATTACCTTTACCGGTGGATTAACGCGTATTCATGAGGGAGAGACGCTCCGGGAGGTGCTCGAGCGGGCGGATATTGCGTTATACACCGGCAAGAAAAGCGGACGGAATTGTACTCAGCTCATTAACCGGGAACTGCAAACCCAGAAGTTTTGTGATTAAAGAAAACATGCCAGTTAAAATAACTGGCATGTTTATTTATGAGGCAAAGCGTTAATCCACATTCAAATCGGCATTATTTAAATTTTCAACCCTTTTCTGCGCCTCTTATTCTCTTCACCCAGCGTTGTTCCCTCCCGCTTCCCCCGGCAAAATTTTGACCCTGATTCATGTGCCTGCTCGTCACCTGCTTTCGTCAGCGAAAGGATTCATTTTTACGGCGGTACACCACGAAACCACTAGCTCAGGCACAGAAATGAAAAAAGTACGCTTTGCTCCCCATCCGCTGGCCCTGTCGTTGCTGTTGGCGATCGCCGGCTCCTCGCTGGCGGCGGAACCGACTACCGCGCCCGTGGACGATCAGGATGTGATCACCGTGACGGCACCGGTGCTCTCACCCCTTGAAGTGGTGACTTCGCCGAAGACGCCACGTCAGCCGGTCCCGGCCAGCGACGGATCCGATTACCTGAAAACCATACCCGGCTTCAGCCAGATCCGTAACGGCGGCAGCAACGGGGATCCGGTGTTTCGCGGCATGTTCGGCTCGCGACTTCGCCTGCTGACCAACGACAGCGAGATGCTCGGCGCCTGTCCGGCGCGTATGGACGCCCCCAGCTCGTACATCTCGCCGGAAAGCTACGATCTGCTGACCGTGACCAAAGGGCCGGAAACCGTACTCTGGGGACCAGGCAACTCCGCCGGGACAGTGCGCTTCGACCGCGAGCCGCCGCGCTTTGACAGCGCGGGCGTTAAGGGAGATGCCAGCTTCCTCGCCGCCTCAAACGATCGCTTCGATGAGAATGCCGACGTCAGCTTTGGTAATAACCAGGGCTATGTGCGCCTGAACGGCAACAAATCAAAGTCGGGCGATTACAAAGACGGCAATGGCGATCGCGTGGCCTCGAAGTGGGACAAGTGGAACACCGATGTTGCCATCGGCTGGACGCCGGACGCCGACACGTTGCTGGAGCTGACTGCCGGGCAGGGTAACGGCGACGCCAGCTACGCCGGGCGCGGTATGGACGGTTCCCAGTTCAAGCGTGAAAGCCTTGGGCTGCGCTTTAAGAAAGAGAATATCGGAGAGGTCTTCGACTCGCTGGATATGAGCGTCTACTACAACTACGCCAACCACATCATGGATAATTACTCCATGCGTTCCCCGGACTCAGGCTCGATGAACGGGATGCCGATGGGCTCGATGGACATGTCGATGCCGATGGAGAAACAGGTGGATCGCCGCACCGTTGGTGGCAGGATGATGGGCACCTGGCTGTGGTCAGATTTCCAGCTGCAAAGCGGGGTGGACATGCAGACCAACACCCACCGCAGCAACGAAGATGACGAGAACAAAGGCTGGCAGGAGGATGCCCGCTTCCACGACTACGGCGCCTTTGGCGAGCTGACGTGGAATGCCACCGAACTGAGCAAAGTCATCGGCGGCGCGCGTCTGGATAAGGTCGAAGTGGACAACTATACCGGCATCGGCAGCAACAGCCGGGAAGATACCCTCCCGGCGGGCTTCCTGCGCCTGGAGCATAACCTCGGCAGCACACCGGCCATGGTCTATGCCGGGCTGGGCTATACCGAGCGTTTTCCTGACTACTGGGAACTCTTCTCCCCAACCTATGGGCCGGACGGCACGTCGGACGTGTTTGATAATCTGAAGCCGGAGAAAACCACCCAGCTCGATATCGGGGCCCAGTACAAAGGCGAGCGCACCACCGGGTGGATCTCCGCTTACCTCGGGCGCATCAACGACTACATCCTGTTTATCTACGATCCGGACGACAGCCACGTCAGCCAGGCCGACAACGTCGATGCCACCATCATGGGCGGCGAGATGGGGGCCTCGTATCAGCTGAGCGACCAGTGGAAAACCGACGCCACCCTGAACTACTCCTGGGGACAGAATACCGACGATCATCAGCCGCTGCCGCAGATGCCGCCGCTGGAAGCACGTCTTGGTCTGACGTGGGAGCAGGGCGACTGGAGTTCAACCGGGCTGCTGCGCATGGTCAGCCCGCAGCATCGGGTGGCGATGAATGAGGGTAACGTGGTCGGAAAAGATTTCGATCAGAGCGCCGGGTTTGCGATCCTCTCCGCCAATGCGGCATACAAGGTGAACAAATACCTGAAGCTGAGCAGCGGTATCGATAACCTGCTCGACAAAGACTACAGCGAACACCTTAACCTGGCGGGGAACAGCAGCTTCGGTTACTCCTCCGATACCCCGGTGAATGAGCCTGGCCGCACCGTCTGGGCGAAAATGAACGTTACTTTCTGAGGCGATCGTAACACCGCCGGTCGGTGACCGGCGGTGGCATTAGCTGTTGCTGGTGGCAGATTGCTTGTGGAACAGCTCTCTGAACACCGGATAGATATCGTCCTGGTCGCGGATGTGCTGCATCGCGAAGTTATCAAACATGGATTGCAGATGATCATATTCACGCCACAGCGTCTGGTGGGCGCGGCGGGTGATCTCGATATAGCTGTAGTAACGCACCACCGGGAGCAGTTTTTTCGCCAGAATTTCATGGCACAGTGGCGAATCATCCGCCCAGTTATCGCCATCCGACGCCTGCGCCGCATAGATGTTCCACTGCGCCGGGTCGTAACGCTCCTTCACCACCTCATCCATCAGCTTCAGGGCGCTGGAAACAATGGTACCGCCCGTCTCCTGCGAGTAGAAGAACTCATGCTCATCCACCTCTTTCGCCTGCGTGTGATGGCGGATATAGACCACTTCCACGTTCTTATAGGTTCGGCTCAGGAACAGATAGAGCAGAATATAGAAGCGCTTGGCCATATCTTTGGTGGCCTGATCCATCGAGCCGGAGACGTCCATCAGACAGAACATCACCGCCTGGCTGGAGGGCTCCGCACGTTTTTCGTAATTCTTGTAACGCAGGTCAAAGGTGTCGATAAAGGGCACGCGCTCAATTTTAGCGCGCAGTTCGGCAATCTCTTTGCGCAAACGCTCCTCTTCCAGTAATTGCGCGGGTTCGCTGTTGGTCACGCTATCCAGGCTGGCTTCCAGCTCGCGAAGCTCACGCTTTTTACCCGCCGTCATGGCGGTGCGGCGGGCCAGCGAGTTCTGCAAGGAACGCACCACGCTGATGTTGGCCGGGACGCCGTTGGCGGTAAAACCGGCCCGGTGCGTTTTATACTCATTCAACTGACGATGCTGATTTTTCTTCAGATTCGGCAGGGCCAAATCTTCAAACAGCAGATCCAGATACTCATCCTTGGAGATCTGGAACACAAACTCGTCCTGACCTTCTCCGTCCGGGCTGGCCTGGCCCTGACCACTGCCGCCACCACCACCGCCTCCGCCCTGCGGACGCTCGATGCGGTCGTTCTGGATGAAGTGATCGTTACCGGGATGAACGCGATGGCGCAAACCGCCGCGTCCCTGATGGAACATCGGTTCGCTAATGTCGTCCGTCGGAATGGAAACGGACTCCCCACTGTCTACGTCGGTCACCGAACGCTTGTTAATGGCCTCGGAGATCGACTGTTTGATTTGCGCTTTATAACGACGCAAGAAGCGCTGGCGATTTACCGTGCTCTTGTTTTTGCCGTTAAGACGCCGGTCAATAAACCAGGTCATATGCCCCCCCGTACTGCATTTGCCAACTTTCAGTGCCCGTAAGTGCCGGATGGCGCTGACGCTTATCCGGCCTACGGAACATTGTTGTAGGCCCGGCAAGCAACGCGCCGCCGGGCTTTGCGGGCTGTTAAGACGATTTACGCACGCGCAGGTACCATTCGCAGAGCAGGCGAACCTGTTTGCGGGTGTAGCCTTTCTCCATCATGCGGTCGACAAAATCGTCGTGTTTTTTCTGCTCGTCGGTTGAGGTTTTGGCATTAAACGAAATGACCGGCAACAGCTCCTCGGTATTGGAGAACATTTTCTTCTCGATAACCGTGCGCAGTTTTTCATAGCTGGTCCAGTTCGGATTGCGTCCGCTGAAGTTCGCTCTGGCGCGCAGCACGAAGTTGACGATCTCATTTCGGAAGTCTTTCGGATTACTGATCCCGGCTGGCTTCTCGATTTTTTCCAGTTCCGCATTCAGCGACTCGCGGTCAAACAGCTGGCCGGTATCCGGGTCGCGATACTCCTGATCCTGGATCCAGAAGTCGGCATAAGTGACGTAGCGGTCAAAGATGTTCTGCCCGTACTCAGAGTAAGATTCCAGGTAGGCGGTCTGGATCTCTTTGCCGATAAACTCGGCGTATTTCGGGATCAGGTAGCCTTTGAGGAACTCCAGGTAACGTTCAGCCTGCTCCTGTGGGAACTGCTCACGCTCAATCTGCTGCTCCAGGACATAGAACAGGTGTACCGGGTTAGCGGCCACTTCGGCGTGGTCAAAGTTGAACACGCGGGAGAGGATTTTGAACGCAAAGCGCGTGGAGAGACCGTTCATCCCTTCATCGACACCGGCGTAGTCGCGATACTCCTGGTAGGATTTCGCTTTCGGATCGGTATCTTTCAGGCTTTCCCCGTCATAGACGCGCATTTTCGAGTAAATGCTGGAGTTTTCTGGCTCTTTCAGGCGCGACAGGATCGAGAAGCGCGACAGCGTTTCCAGAGTGCCCGGGGCGCATGGGGCATGCACCAGCTCACTGTGGTTCAGCAGTTTTTCGTAAATCTTGATCTCTTCGGAGATCCGCAGGCAATAAGGCACCTTGACGATGTAAACACGGTCAAGGAACGCCTCGTTGTTTTTGTTGTTGCGGAAGGTGACCCATTCCGATTCGTTGGAGTGCGCCAGAATAATGCCGTTGAACGGCAGAGCGGAGATCCCTTCCGTACCGTTGTAGTTACCCTCCTGGGTGGCGGTCAACAGCGGATGCAGCACCTTAATGGGCGCTTTAAACATCTCGACGAACTCCATAATCCCTTGGTTGGCGCGGCACAGCGCACCGGAATAGCCGTAAGCATCAGGATCGTTTTGCGCGTGGTTTTCCAGTTTACGGATGTCCACTTTACCCACCAGCGCAGAGATATCCTGGTTGTTCTCGTCACCCGGTTCGGTTTTAGCAATCGCAATCTGTTCCAGAATGGACGGCCAGGCTTTCACCACGCGGAATTTGGTAATATCGCCGCCAAATTCATGCAGGCGCTTCGCGGCCCACGGCGACATGATGGTGCCGAGATAGCGACGAGGAATGCCGTACTCTTTATCCAGAATCTGCGCATCTTCCTGCGGGTTGAACAGGCACAGCGGATGGTCGTTGACCGGGCTGCGTTCGCCGTTGGCGCTGAGCACGTAAATCGGTACGCGCTGCATCAACGCTTTCAGCCGTTCAGCCAGCGAGGATTTACCGCCGCCGACGGGGCCCAGCAGATACAGGATCTGTTTCTTCTCTTCCAGACCCTGAGCAGCATGCTTCAGGTAGGAAACAATCTGCTCGATGGCATCTTCCATGCCGTAAAATTCTTCAAACGCAGGATATCGGGCGACGACCCGATTCGAAAACAGACGGGAAAGCCGTGGCTCCTGGGCAGTATCAACCATATTCGGCTCACCAATAGCCATCAATAGTCGTTCTGCCGCATTGGCATAGGCACTGCGATCTTGCCGACAAATGGTAAGAAACTCCTGCAGTGTGAACTCTTCGTCCTTGGCAGCTTCATAGCGCTGGCGATAGTGATCGAATATATTCATGGCATGCCGTCCTGTTGTAATCTGTGGGAACATTCAACAGCTATATGTTTTTAGCGTCACTTTCAACGGGATAATTTTTATGTACCGTCCTATTTGTTATGAGCGTGTATCGTCTTTTGATCAAGTTTTGAGTGGGTCAGGACTAGATGACCAACGTTCAATTATTGAACAGTTCTTAGACGATAACCCTGAGAATTTTACGAAAAATAGGATTTACATAACGGATGAAGGGGTGTCAGCTTTTAAAAATGCTAACATTTCAGCGGAGTCCAATCTTGGTAAATTTTTGCAGGATGTGCGAGGACGCAAGTACGGCAAAGGTGACGCACTTATCGTTACATCGCTGGACAGGTTGAGCCGAAGGTCGAGCTGGTCTGAAAACACAATCCAGTTCATCGTGACTAGCGACATAGTTATCTACGACATCAGTACAGGACTGGTGTTAAAGAAAGATGACAACTTTTCAAAGATTCTGATGGAAATCATTCTGCAACGTTCACACAACGAATCGCTGATGAAATCTGTAAGGGCAAAAGTAGCTTGGCAGAATAAAATTAACAAGGCCGTAGCCAATGGTGATGTTGTTACTAGTCGTATGCCGTTCTGGTTAGAGAACGTTGACGGTAAGTACTCAGTCATCAAAGAACAAGCGGAACTGATCGTAAATTGCTTTAACTGGTACGTTAAAGGATTGAGTACTGGTGAGATCATCAAAAAACTTAATAAACCGAAGTGGCACATGGTCACTGTTTCACGTCTCATTCGTGATCGTCGTTTGCTAGGTGAGCATAAACGCTCCAATGATGAAGCAGTACCTAACGTTTACCCAATAATTGTTGATAGTGATTTATTCGTAACGGCAAACAGAATGATGGATTCAGTAATGATCCAGAAGAAAAAGCCTGCTGAAAAGATGGAGTACGTTCCAGAAGTCGTTAAGAAGATTTTCCAACTGTATGATGCTGGTGTAGGTACTGGTGCAATCGTAAAACAGATACCTAGCGGGTGGAGTACTGTTAACGTTCTTAGAGTACTCAGAGACAAGGACGTTGTTGAACAAAGGATCATCGATAACCTTACATTTGAACGAGTGAATTTAAAGTTATCTAAAAATGGTGTTGCAAACCGTATTAGAAAAGATATCAAAATTGCCGCCGATGATTACATAACAAACCTGTTTCCTCGAATTCTAAAATGTGGCTGTTGTAATGGTAACATTGCCATACACTATAACCATGTTCGTGCAAAGTATGTGATATGTCGTAACCGTGAAGAAAAAAAGACATGTGATGCAAAGTCATTTCAGTACATCAGAATTGAGGAAAACATTCTAAAGGTTGTTAAGAATGTGGATTTCCAAAAGCTAATGAATGAGGGCAGGGCAGACAAAAGCAGTATTTTAGACTCGTTACGTATCGAATTATCTTCATTGCGAGAGGAAGAAAAACTCTATCAAGAGAAGATAGCCGAACGTAAGGCCGCTGGTAAGAAAGCATCAATAGCATTCATGGAAGGCTTAACAGATGTTCAGGACAGGATTGATGAACTTGAAGACAGATTGAGTCATGAACAAGCAGAAAGTGAAATTCCTGCTTTTGATTTCAATCTTTCTGATGTGTTAGAGCCAACAAATGTAGAGCTTAGGGCAAAAGTTCGTAAAGAATTGAGATTAGTACTATCAAGTGTGAAATACATATTAGATGATAAACGTATTTTTATATCATTGAAATATTTCAATGAAGTTATTTCTCATTTAATTGTTATCAGTAACAAACGTTTTGGTGGTGAGGTTCTACAAGAAATATCCATTACAGAAAAGAATGGAGAAAGGATCTATGACATTAAAGAACTAGGTAAAACAGTCTTTAGAGTTGTTGTTACCATTGATGCTTATGATATGTGGACGCTTTCACTTAGTCGAAATAAAACTGTAGAGGCAGTAAGACAATACTTAAATCTACTAAAACGTGAAAATCTTGATTTGATTGTAAATGAAGATCAGATCGAATGGATTGATTAAGTACTGAATGATTCATGGAGCCTCGCATCAGCGGGGCTTTATCATTTGTTATACTGTAAATTTAGGGTAATGGCTTGGAGGTATAGAAAGCGGTACAAAGCTTACATAGTAAAGTAACAAATTTTAGATAAAGCTTCGCACCCGGTGGGTTTGAATTTTCCGTGTAATTTAAAGCGAAACCTTTATATCATTACGGTTGTGAATGGTCAAGAAAAAATTTAAATTCCTCGATATTTTTTTTGAAAACTGTACAATAGCGTCATAAACCAAAACCAACGGAGGAGTACGACCCATGAGATGATTGTTAATTAAGAGGAGTAGCAAAGATGCGTAAAAAAAGAAAACAAAGATAAAAAGGAAAAGGTCAGCCTTTTTTTTCCAGCTAATTATGATATTGGACTCTCACTAAAGGAAAAGGTAGGTTTGAGGCTTTTCTCAAAGCGTGAGGATTCCAACGATGAAATTATATGTCAGTACTTTTTTTCTGACATGATTAAAGTGCAAAGTATATTCTTGCCATATTCTTCTGATATTCAAATCATTACAGAAGAATTTCCGCTATCTGAGAAAGGTTGTCAGGAATGCACACAAGCATTTAAGCACCCTATTTCAATGGAAATTGTACAAACAATACTTGAAACGAATTGTTTAGTAACAGGACTTGTGGTCTATTCAAAGCCTTTACTGAAATTAGTTAAATAGTATATCAATTCGATGGTGTTTTAAGTACTTCCAAACTAAATAATATAGTTAATAGTAATAGGGAGTACTTAAATGAATTTGTTTAAAAAGTAAGCATATGAGATGGTGGGGGTTCTGCTCTACATTTTTGTGATAATCCCTTTTTTTTTAATAGTTTGCGTAATTTTTATGTTTTTAACGTTATTACTATGGCCTTTAAAGATACCAATGGTAAATAAATACGTAGAGCGAAAAGTGAAACGATAATATGAAATATGGTATAATATAGATAAATCCCTATCACATATAATTTAATCCCCATAAAAAACTCCCAATGATCTGGGTGTTTTTTTTGCGTTCAAAAATGAAGAAAAAGAATTCCACAGAGAAAATGTTATGAAAGAAACGAAGAAGCTATCAATTAGTACTAAATTAAATGAAAGACAGGTAGAGCTACTTGATAAGCTTATCCAGAAAGGAAAAGTTAAGACAAGAGCGGAAGCGTTGCAGTACTTAATAAATCTACAGCTAATTTTAGGTGAAAAATAAACGTTTGATACTGTCGTAAAAAGTATCGAGGCGTACTAACACGGAATGTTAGTACATATCATGGATGTTAGAACATGGAAGTTTGGAAAAAAACAGCTTATACAAATTATGAAGTAAGTAACTTAGGCAGAGTGCGTAATACTAAAACAGGTAAAATATTAAAGGGGCATATTAACGATGGGAATGGTTATCGGACAGTATCACTTTCAACTCAAAATGGCACAGTAACAATAGAAGTACATCGATTAGTAGCAATAACATACTTAGGTTTTGAAGCTGGTAAAGTAGTACATCATTTAGATGAGAATAAATTGAATAATCAACTTATCAATTTAGAGTGGGTTACTCAGCAACAAAACGTACAGGCATCAGTAAGACCAAGAATTACTAATCCGAAACTAACGCCAGCACAGAAACAAGTTGTGAAAGAATTATATTCAAATGGTATGTCATGTATAAAAATCACGGCACATTGTAATCAACTATGGGGAAGAACAACTACAAGAGCGACGTATACACGCATTGTGAGAAACTAAAGAAGTATCGAGTGCTGGTATGTGGATGCCAGTACTTTTTAAGTAAAGGAAATTATTATAATGAAAAAAAATAATGAAGAATTCAAATCTATTCAAGGTGGGTTTAGTAGCTATAAAAATGATCTTACAGTTGAAGCAAAACGTCTAATCATCAGTACAATCAGTGAAGCGATGAAAAGTAGTAACAAGCCTTATTCAGCGGCTAAAGTGTACTATGTAGTATATAACGCAAGTACTTTGAACTTTGACGGCGTGAAGTACTGGCTACAACGCTACTACGCGACGCACCGAGGCGAACCACTGCCACAGGACGCAACCATACGTAAGTACGTTACCGTAGTGAAGAAGGTAGCGAAGGTACTGGTAGAGGCACATACGCAGGGTTTAAAACTCTTCAAGACTGCCGAGGAAGGGAAGCACTACATGAATGAAGAACAGCAGTATCAATTCAAGACTCTGATTGATGAAGGCGTAGCAACAGAGGATCTGATGGACGCCTTAAAAAATATGATTGATAAAAACGAGAACCAATAGGTTCTTAATTGATGCATTTGGTTCTCGTTTTGAATATTTTTAGAACCTAAAAATGCTTTTAATTTGCAATATTATGCATTTGAGTGCTATTTTTATGCATAAATTATGGTTTTTATGCATAAATTAAGCAGCCTGTGTAAAAACGAGAACTATATTAATATTAACCCATACCCATAACTTTATAAGTATATGAGACTTACATATTTCCAGTCTCAAAGAGCCTATTCGCTTTGCTCATAGTCTCTATAAAACTCAAAATAAGATCGAAACTTGCGTTTTGCCAGTCCCTAAAGGAACTACAAAAGCCGCCGAGTTCCATTACTCGCTTTCGCTCAGTCAGGTAACAGTACTGACAAAGGACTACTCAAAGTAATTCGTGAGTACGACGCCCGAGTCAAGCTACTAGCCCAGCTACCGAACGGAGCGAAAGCATAGTGTGTGGCTATATTTGAGTCTTAAAACGATACCGAAGGGGAGCGAATACAATAAGATTGGTGAAATGGACATGGTTATTACTACAGGCGTAATATTCCTAGGAGCGTCACTGTATGGATCTGTGACTTTGAAACGGATCAGTACTTTCATATGGTCACTAGTATGAAAGTACTAATCATCGATCATTCAATACTGGTAACAGGTAAACCACTTACATTAGCCAATGTGATCTCTTTGGGTATTAGGTCAAAAGTACCTTTTACCTCTTCCATCTGAAAGAACTTAACAGGGCTTGTTCGGTTTGATAAAGCTGACATGATGCTAAATTTGACCGTATCCTTACAACGCAGGCCAAAGGATACACTCTCAAGAATAAATGGTGACTGTTGTAGCCCTGGTTTGCCAATCATTCGATACTCGTTTTCATATTCCCACTTCTTTGACTTAACGTAGTAAATCGCATTATTAACTATAGCCTTAACACTACTCGAATTATTAACTAATTCATGAAGTTGACTAGTAGAAACGGTACGAATTCCATCATAATCTACTGCTTTGATTTTATTTTCAGAGGCAAATCCTTCAGGTTCTCCGGGTAAGCGATAACCGCAGCAGAAACCTTGATGATCGTCTGAATAGTGTGCCCACATAAGCTGACAATCATTGTCTCTAGCTAATGACAAAACACCAATGTTACGACTAGTCAACAACTCAGATTTTATTAAGTCCTCGTATATTCCGATAGCAACATGACTCATTTTGGGAGTAAGACTATCTTCAATATGTTCCAAAAAGATATCAATCTTATTTTTCAATTCTTCAATTTGTGCATCTTCAAATTTATTATATTCATGCTTGGTTTTTGTATTTTGTGTGTTATGTTTTCCAAGTAATTCATCTTCACGAAAAATAAGTCCTAACGATACAGGGTTTGAAAGAGTGAGTCCAAGTGAGATAGGTTGTGGGTGTTTTATTTTGTCACCTTGATAATTAAGATATTTCATGACAGGTGTTCGTAAGGCTTTTAATTCACGAGCCTGCGTATCAAACATGAGTTGTGCTGCTATTTCACGTAATTTCTTAATATCACTCAAGTCGTCTATAATTGACGGCTGACAGTCGAAAGGGTCATTAAACGAAACCGGATCAGCAAGGTAAACAGTATCATTTATTAAAGAGTCTAAGCTGTACAAGCTGAACGCTCTATATTTGTATAAAATGCGAGGGATTACCTTATTCATTTCATTACCCTTTGAAGTACTTACCTTATCATTATCAATTATTACTCAAGAATAGTCAAAACCAATTATTAGCGTTTTGAGCTAAAGGATTCTATGTGTAACTTAGCTTAAACATCATTTAGATTTTATAATTATATAATCAGTAATAAATCAAAAGTTGTTTATAAAATGTAAAATGTAAACCGAACAGGTTACGTATACAATGGTGTAAAATTTACATCAGAACGCGACATGCGACATATCAACGTCCTTATTGATAAAAAGCCAGAAGTGAAAGCGTACATTCAGTCATTAGAAGGATGCATTACAATACAACACAATATCATTCTTAAATATGAACCTGATGCACAGAGGTTTAAAGATGAACTTACGTTAGATGAAGAACGGATTAATAGAACTGGAATGTAGTAGGGGGCGTGATGCCCCTTATATTTTAATGCAAGATTTATCAAAATAATGATCGAAATTCTTATGTAATGATAGGAATGATTTATAACATTTAGAGAATTCTTGGTATGAGGCATCAAGTGCTGATAATTTTGATTTTACATATTCAGGTGAATCTAAACTAGTTTTTTGTTTTAGTTTAAGAGCTTTAACTTCTGTCCAAAATTCTTTATGGTTAGTGTTAAGTTGGATATACGCTAATCTTATTTGATCGAGTGACTTAGATGATTTTTGTGTGAGATTCCATCCCAAACTCGAAAGTTTTCTCAGGTTACGTTGTATTCCTATGATCGCTGCATTTCCTTTCATTGATATTGCTAAACCTCTATTACATTCATCTAAATTACAGTGAACATCAAGATTATAATCAGTAAATTGAGTATAAACATCGAGACTCATATTATGGCGATATATTTCAAATACCACATTCGAAAACTCGTGGAGGTCATTGAAAATGATATCCTTGGCTAAAATATAAGCATCTTCATCTTTTCTTTCTCTCAGCCAGTCCTTAGCATTCATCGCGGCATAAACAGCAGCACCTGCCATAAGAGCGTTTGAAAAGGCACTGATCCAGTCAGTTAGCATCTTTCCGCCATCGTTGAACAGTGCTTTAAGTAAGGTCAAAGTACCAACTATGCATAAGGCACTTACCGAACCAATTAGAATTTTATTAGTTTTATTCACTGATAATCCAACTATTCTGTAATTGAAATCTGTTAGTACTTAACGGTACACTATGATTCCCCTGTTCAGTACCGTCCGTCTATTCGGGGTTTGTTACCTGGTGCTGTTCAGGGGAATAATTAACTAATTATCAATGAATTAAATAATTATCTCAAAGAGAATCAAAACCACGAATCAAAGAAGCTTGAGATCTTGTCACAAACATAATCTTTGGCCTTTTTAAGAGGCTCTCTCACAATTTTTGGAATTGGAGCATTATCTATAATGGAGTCAAGAACGTCTTTTACCGCTTCGGTAAATCCCTTTTTTGATTCTTGCTTAACCTCTTCAGTTTTATTTTCTTCACGAAGAGTACTATACACCGCAGCTTTGGAACGCTTCGGTAATCTTAAAACCATTTTTTTGACAAGATTGCTGATATTGTATTTTAACGGAGCCGATACCGATATACATCCATTATTATTCTCAAACAATCGACTGTAGATATCAATTTCTTTACGCTCAAGGTTTTCTATTTGTGTAGCAGAAGGGCGTTTCTTAGAACCATCCCATTCGTATGAGGGTTCAATCTTGTCAGCTTGGTTTATTACAAACAAGATTTTATCTTCAGCTCTAAGTGGCTTAATAACATTTTTGTAGAAATTTTCATCAGGACCGAGTGCTCTGTCGTCAGCTTTGATCACCCATAAAATCAGGTCAAGTGTTGGTATTAATTCTTGATAAAGAGTCTTATATTCGATATCTCTTGCTTCGCTTTCACCCACTCCTGGCAAATCAATAAGGGTAAGTTTTCTGCCCCCAACGTCAATTTGTAATTCTTCAAGTTTTCTTGTGCAAGCCTCTACATGGCTAACTTTACATACATCCTGCTGGAATATTGCATTACACAATGACGATTTTCCTACGCCGGTTTTACCCATGACGCCAATGCGAGGTTCATAGTCTATAACTTCTGTCAGTTTTTTCTTAGTATATCGAGAGATATCAGGAGGCAGGGATGATAAGATATCGTCTAAAATTTTAGACTTTTTATTAGCTGTATCACCATCAACGTGTTTGTCAATATTATCAGTTTCATTTTGATTAGCACTTGACACTTCTGAAAGGCGTTTGTTTACATTTTGAATTACTTCAAGTTGCTGATTAATTATCTTCGACCACGATCCCATTTTAAATCCTTATAAGCAATTGAATTTTTATCCTTTTATAAGGATTTATTAACAAAATGTCAATTAGTTCCCACGAAATCCTTACGACGGTGACTTAAGTCAAATTAACTTGATTACTAATGAAAGATGTTATAATGCAACAAATAAGATTTTCATGACTGTAAGCTTGTCGTACTAAACACGGCTTTAAGCAATACTAAACTACCAACATTATACAGTGTAATTACTAATCCAAATATTATGTTATTAGTCTTGTTCACTGATAATTCATCAATTCTGTAATTGATACCTGTAAGTACTAACATGTACACTACTGAATTACCCTGTCCAGTACCATGTTTGGGGTTTGTTTGTTGCGGTACTGTTCAGGGTAAGTTATTTAGAATTTCTTATCTCTAATCATTTCTGCAATTAGCTTTCTCATTTCAAGTGAACATTGCTCGGTATAAAGATCTGCATTTTGAATGTCGATTTTATCGATACGGGCATTTAATTCCGAAAGAAATTCATCTGATTGTACTAATTCCATCATAGCAGCAGTAAATTTACGTTTGTTAATCTCGTTAATTGAAGATGGTAAAATTGCCATTGTTGCAGCTACAGAACCTTGCCATTCATCTGGGGTTATAGTATCAACAGCTTCTTTAACAGTAGTTCTATCAACATTTGATTCTTTATTTGATTTCTTTGACTTGAATATGTTTTGAAATAAATCTACAAATACATCTACTACCTGTTCCTTCTGCTTAGGTGTCAGATACTTGAATAAGGAAAGCAATAAATTAAGGAACTGGAATAATTCAGCAAACATTTGTTATCCTTTAATCATTTGGAAGGAGTAGGGATTTTTACCAAATTGAAATTTTAATTGGGTGTGTTTCTTCATTTGGTTTTTCTTTTGTCAGGTAATCAAAAATGCTTTGTTTAAAACTTAAAATGAATGTAATGTGTTCTGTCATTTCCTTATGGTGACTCACTACAGAAGGTAGAGAGCTTTTCATTTTTTTAATGAATCTCTCTCTAATAAGTTCTGCTTCACTCATGTAAATACAGTCAATGTTCATATAGTATGTTTTGATAAGACTATCAAACATCTCAATTTTTCTCATCAAATTCACATGGCAGCCTAAGTAAGGCACCAATGGAAAATATCCATATTTAGTTATTACATAAAACTTGAAATGAATACTTTTTGCTAAAGACTGAAGTTCAGTGTTTATTTCAACAAAGGATTTAATATAATCATCCAAAACTTCATCTTTTAAACAATGATTAACACCATTCAATTTTGAGTCTAAATTAACTGCTTTAAAATTTAACTGTTCGATTAATACAGAGATTTTAATGTATTGTACAGTGATTAAATCATCTACTATTTCGTAGGCACGTTCTCTATTCTTATTGTCAATCCACTTATTGTAGGCAAGCAAAGCAACTGCAAGTGTACCGACAGTTGCTACAGCACTTAACGCCGCCCACCAGTCAGCAGCTTTAAAATCTACTTTACTACCTTGTACCAGTACCATTACACCAGTAAGCAACAGCATTCCTACTATACTAAGTAGCAGGATATTAATAACTTTTAGTACACGATCCATTGTTAATCCTGTAAAACATAAATGAATCTACTGGGTATAGAACAGCCCTGAACAATACTTGTCATCATCAAGACTGTTCAGGGTAAGCATTTTAGAACTTTAAGTTATCAATAATTGAGTGATAACTTTGATCTTCATTTTTTATCTCTTCAAATTTCATATTAACTTTTTCAAAGCGACCCTTCAAATCATCTACAAAAGATTGTAACTCATTAATAGGGCAATAAAAATCAAGTAAATGTAACTCTTTATTCTTAAATTGGCAATTGGTCACGTTGTAACTCATGTATCCATTAGTTCTATAAGTTTCTGCCCATTCTTCTGTGGGAGTTTCTGATAATGTAAAAATCATTAATTTAAAAGTTTCATTTTCTTTATCGTATACAGATTTGTTTTTATCGAATCCAGTAATTACTATTTTATCGTTTGTCATTGTTAGCAACCTTGTATGAAAAGCCCATCAAGCATTATCGTTATAACCCGCTAACTATCCTACAACAACTATCAAGTACTTGATATCCCTCTCAGAATGGAAGTTCACCCTGATCACAAAACCAATCATCATCGTGTACTTCATGCATACACCGTACAGCATTCAGGTATGTCAGGCCGTCAAGTACTCTTTCTAACGGTTCGTCATAGAGCAGTACAAAGCAATCCCTTTCGATAACGCCCAGCCAGTACTGCCCGTACTGATTCTGGAAGAACACACGATCAGCAATATGGTAATCCTCTAACGACGACCCCCAGTAACACACAGTAGCCCAGTACCCGAGATGCACGAACCGCTGTACTCCACTGGTTATCGATGGATCATACCCATCCTTGTTACCCATAATGCAATCCTCTATAACTGTATATGCATACAGTGTTGCAGAGAGGGGAAGCAAGATCCAGATGGTAGTACTTCACGATGCATACAACGCTCTGTACCGCTCTGTATCCCGTTCTAAGCGAGGTGGTACAAACACGTGCAAGTACTCAAATGATTGATTTAAAAACCATATATATCGATACAGGCAGGTTAAAAAGGTACTCGGCAGATACTCACACTCGGGAGTGTTCGGCAGCGAGTTCTTTTAATCGTATGTGCCTTTTTTGATCAATCGCGTGCCGAACCTACTGAAACCATAAATACCAGTACAGCAACAACAGTACTGGAGATTTCAGAATGGCTATCAACAAAAATGAATACGGCAGGCGATACGGTGTGAATGAATCTACCGTTCGTGGATGGGTAGAACGCGGTATGCCACAAGATACTGATGCCGAAGCTACCGCCTGGATTGTAGAGAACATACTCAAACCGTTGCGTGATACCGATACGAAAGAGCAGATTGAAAAGGCTCGTCTAAGGAAGTTAATTGCAGAAGCAGAACAGGCCGAAACCGAACTAGATAGGCAGCGTGAACTACTGATCCCCGCCGATGAAGTTTACAAAGAACTAAACCAATTCTTTAAAACCTTCCGTGATTACTTCCGCACGTTACCGAACAAGATTCAGTACGAAGTATTTGAACAGGATTCTGTGCTCAAAGTTAAGCGAGTATTACAACAACGCATTGATGAAATGTTAACTGAAATCGGGGATATGAAATACGAAATAGAAAAAGGCAAGGATGCCGAAGATGAAAACAAACAAGACTCTGAAAGTACTTAAACGTACTATTAAAATATTAAAACCGCCTCAAAAGATGAAGCCCAGCGAATGGGCAGAGAAACATTTAATTTTGCCTGATGGTGCAGCAGCCGGGCAGAAGTTAAAATTATATTCCTTTCAGAAAGAAATGCTAGATATTATTGACGACGATCGATACCGCAAAGTTGTATATAAAACATCAGCCCAGATTGCAAAAACCACTTTGCTAAATTCAGCATTATTTTACTGGATGGGTACTGATTCTAGTAACATCGGTATTGCACAAAGTTCATTGGCAGAATTGAAACAATGGAAATCTGCAAAAATTGATAAAACAATTGAGCAGGTGCCAGTACTACAAGAACTAGTCACAGACAAGAACGACAAGACCAAAGCAAACAACCAGCAACAGACAGAATTGAATGACGGTAGTTTTTTGTACTTTATGACGTTGGGATCTGCGAAGGCGTTACGAGGCAAAACACTAAAACGGATCATACTTGATGAAGTATCTGCAATCGATCAGCACTCAGAAGAGGGGAACCCGATTCGCCTTGCAGAACAACGTGCAACTGATTTCGGCCAGGAAGCAAAAATACTTATAAGTTCAACACCAACCTTTAAGGGCGATGCTATCGATGTTGAGTACCAGAACAGTGATCAACGTGAGTACTTTGTAAAGTGTATTCACTGCCAGTATGAACATTCATTGAAGTGGGAGAACGTAAAATTCGAATGGAAGCTGAACGGCAAGCGTAGTATTCCAGATGCCATTACTGCAAAGTTACATTGCCCAGAATGTCAGGAAATAATTACTGAATCACAACGAATTAAAATGGTAGCAAATGGACGTTGGATTGCACAGAATCCAGAAATAACCGATACAGCAGGATTTTTTATTAATCGCCTGTATTCACCAAACAGTACTATCCAGGCTATTGCAAAAGAGTTTGAATTAGCATGGTATGAATATAACTATCAATCCTTCTATAATACAGTACTAGGTTTACATTATTCAGATCTTCAAGAAGAACTAGATGATTTAGCATTAGAAAATCTACGTGATGATACGTTTGATTTATCTAATATACCTGATTCAGTACTGGGAATTGTTGTCGGTTGCGATCAGCAATTAGACAGACTTGAAGCACAAGTATTAGGTATTAATGAAAGTGAATTATTCGTTTTAGGATATCGGTACTTCTACAGTCCTAACTGTGAGATTAAAGGTGCTAAAGCCTATAACGATCTTGCGACCTTCTGTAATCAGAAGTTCAAGACAGTATCCGGGCGTGAAGTACCAGTGCTTAAAGTTGCTGTTGACGGTGGTAACGGTAGAGCAATGCAGACGGTACATAGTTTCTGTCAGCAGTATAAGAAGTTTGAAATGATCAAGGGTTCATCAAGTACTACAGGTGACTTGTTCAAGCGTAGTACTACCGATGGTAGGCAGTTCTACATGCTGAACGTGCACGAGGGTAAGACATGGGTACGTAGCCTTCTTAACAACGCTGTAGCAGGTAAAACAGATGCACCATTAACGATACGTTTTGCACACGATTTGCCTGATGACTACTTTGATCAGCTCACATCTGAGAACTTATGACCTGCCCCCAGGATTAGATACAACCTTCAGTTAGTAATGTCGGTTGGTTTTTCTTCATATTTCCCGTTTCGCCAGTCCGCTGCAAATTCAGCCGGAGTCTGGTAGTTCAGCGATGAATGTGGACGACACTCGTTATAATCCTGCCGCCAGTCATTAATCGTTTTCCTGGCGTGAACTATATCGCTGAACCAGTGCTCATTGAGGCACTCATCCCTGAATCGTCCGTTAAAACTTTCAATAAATCCGTTCTGTGTTGGCTTGCCCGGCTGGATAAGCCGCAGCTCCACCCCATGCTCATAAGCCCACTGGTCAAGTGCTCTGCAGGTAAACTCCGGCCCCTGGTCCGTTCTTATCGTCGCCGGATAGCCGCGAAACAGTGCAATGCTGTCCAGAATTCGCGTGACCTGAACGCCTGAAATCCCGAATGCGGCGGTAATCGTCAGACACTCCTTCGTGAAGTCGTCCACGCAGGTCAGGCACTTGATCCTGCGACCGGTGGCCAGCGCGTCCATGACAAAATCCATCGACCAGGTCAGGTTGGGCGCCTCCGGGCGGAGCAGCGGCAGACGTTCTGTTGCCAGCCCTTTACGACGTCGTCTGCGTTTTACGCCCAGCCCGTTAAGGTGGTAAAGGCGGTACACGCGCTTGTGATTAACATGAAGGCCTTCACGGCGCAGTAACTGCCAGATGCGTCGGTAGCCAAAACGCCTGCGCTCCAGTGCCAGCTCAGTGATACGCCCTGATAAATGCGCATCAGCAGCCGGTCGCTGAGCCTCATAGCGGCAGGTCGACAGGGACAAACCTGTAAGCCTGCAGGCACGACGTTGCGACAGACCGGTCGCATCACACATCAACACCACAGCTTCCCGCTTCTGGTCTGTCGTCAGTACTTTCGCCCCAGAGCCACCTGAAGCGCCTCCCTATCCAGCATGGCTTCAGCGAGCAGCTTCTTGAGGCGGGCGTTCTCTTCCTCAAGCGACTTCAGGCGCTTAACCTCGGGCACCTCCATACCGCCATACTTCTTACGCCAGGTGTAAAAGGTGGCGTCGGAAATGGCGTGCTTGCGGCAGAGCTCACGGGCAGAAACCCCGGCTTCGGCCTCTCGGAGAATACTGATGATCTGTTCTTCGGAAAAACGCTTCTTCATGGGGATGTCCTCATGTGGCTTATGAAGACATTACTAACATCGCGGTGTATTAATCAACGGGGAGCAGGTCACCGTTATACAGGCTCAGAATTCGAATACAAGGTGATTGAACATGCGAGTACTTTCGCATCCTATGGGGTATGGATAGTACCTCAAGGTTCAGCGGGTTTTGTCTACAGTGGGGTACATTGCTACGAGCGGAGAGAATCAGGTAAGTACCAGAAGTTTGTGAATGACACAGGCTTAAACTTACATCCTGGGGTAGGTATTGATACCAGTATCTACAAGGACGAATGGAACGGTACTAAGGTCATATGTGAAAGCGTTTGTGTAGATTATGATGGTACAAATCTATAACTGCATCACCCAGTAGTGGTTTTTAACAGATAGAGATGGGGGACATAGGCTGGGTGAAAAACAACCAATTAGGAATGATAAAAGATTTTTTGAATGTTCCCGTTGATGATTTTATGCGTCCTTTCGTTTTTTAGCACAGGAAGAGAGCCGTTCATATGAATAGTAGAGGCTCCCGGAAGCGGGATCCGTTGCACCTCACTGCCAGAGCAGCAACCCGTGTGCCAGGTCGGGCGCTAAAACCGCGGGGGTGATCGGGTATTCAGCTTCTTAAAATTAAGCGTAGATGGCATTTGCAAAACTTGCCTGCACGCAAAAACCAATTTCAATGACATATCAATAACTCATCCAGAAATTCAGCCAAATCCTGTCAGACAATGAGACTTCCTTCACTGAACGGTAATCTGGCTGACAGCGTTCCGTCATTAACCGCACACAAGATAATCGGTTAATCAAATTGATTAGCTGACAAAAAATTTTGAGAAATGAGGGGAATGACGGTTACACTTCATCCGCTGATTATTTGACTACAGGAAAGAATGGATTGTGACCAAACTCAAACTTCTGGCACTGGGGATTATCGTTGCCACCTCAGTGAGTACAGCATACGCGGAGAATCAGTGGTCAGTTGGTGCTGGTGTCGGCGTAATCAATAGCCCTTATAAGCAATATGACCGTGATTTCTACCCGGTTCCGGTTATCACCTACGAAGGGGATAATTTCTGGTTCCGCGGGCTGGGCGGTGGCTACTATCTCTGGAACGACCAGACCGACAAGCTCTCCATCATGGCCTACTACGACCCAACCCACTTCAAGCCAGGCGACAGCGACAGCTATCAGCTTCGCCAGCTCGATAAGCGTAAGAGCACCATGATGGCCGGAGTTTCCTGGGTTCATAATACTGAATACGGTTTCCTGCGCACTGCCCTGGCGGGCGATACGCTGGATAACAGTAACGGCTATATCTGGGATCTGGCGTGGTTGTACCGTTACACCAACGGCGGGCTGACGCTGACCCCGGGCATCGGTCTGGAGTACCACAGCGAAAACTACAACGACTACTATTATGGTGTGTCCCATAAAGAGTCCCGTCGCAGCGGCCTGAACAGCTATGACGCAGACGATGGCTGGAACCCGTATCTTGAGCTGACCGCCAGCTACAAGTTTGCTCCAGACTGGAACGTCTACGCCACCGGCCGTTACAACCGCCTCAGTGATGAGGTGAAAGACAGCCCGATGGTCGATAAGTCCTGGACCGGGCTGATGTCGGTGGGTCTGACGTACAGTTTCTGATTGTGCATTTTGACTGTGCAATTCATGCATTACCACGGAGCGCTTGCGCTCCGTTTGTTTTAGGGTGGTGCAATATGTGCATCATGACGGCGCGCCTGCGCTCCGTTTGTCCTGGGGTGGTGCAGATAAACAGGAGAGTGTGATGAGCGAAAAAACCGTTAATCTTGGCAACAACATCGTGCTCCCGGCCATCGGTCAGGGCACCTGGTACATGGGCGAAAAAGCCAGTCAGCGCCGGCAGGAAGTGGACGCGTTGCGGGCAGGCATTGAGCGCGGACTGACGCTGATTGATACCGCCGAGATGTATGCCGACGGCGGCGCGGAAGAGGTGGTGGGAGAGGCGATCAAAGGCCTGCGCGACGAGGTGTTTCTGGTCTCTAAAGTCTACCCGTGGAATGCCGGAGGGCAAAAAGGCATTGCCGCCTGTGAAGCCAGCCTGCGCCGTCTCGGCACCGAATACATCGACCTCTATCTGCTGCACTGGCGCGGGAATTACACCCTGGATGAGACCGTCCGGCTAATGGAGACGCTGCAACAGCAGGGTAAAATTGGCCGCTGGGGCGTCTCGAACCTCGATTATGCAGATATGCAGGAGCTGTGGCAGGTGCCGGGCGGGCAGGCCTGTGCCACCAATCAGGTACTGTATCATCTGGCTTCGCGCGGCATCGAATATGACCTGCTGCCATGGTGTCAGCAGCAGTCGATGCCGGTAATGGCTTATTGCCCGCTGGCGCAGGCCGGGCGTTTACGCACCGGGCTGTTCAATCATCCGGTGGTGAATGCGCTGGCGAAAGAGTACAACGTCACGGCGGCGCAGGTGCTGCTGGCGTGGGTCATACGTCATCGAGGGGTCGTGGCTATCCCGAAAGCGTCATCCATTAAGCATGTGGAAGAGAATGCGGGCGCGCTGAACATTTCACTCTCTGCGGAGGCGTTAAGCCAGCTGGATGCGGCCTTCCCGGCGCCGAAACAGAAAACGGCGTTAGACGTGGTGTGACGAGAACGTAATGCCCTCTCCGTACAGAGAGGGCAAGGGAAGGGGATTAACGCTTCACAATGTGAATGGTCTGTCCCAGACGGGAAGGTTTCTCTTCCGTCGCCGTCTGTGGTTCGCTGACGCAGGCGGTTTCCACGCAAACAAAGGTCTTATAGCCGTCATCCGGAACGTCACCCATGCTCACCGACAGCGCCGGGCCCGGGTTCCAGCCCACCACGTTGCTGTGGTGATGGTGAATCACTTCAATCGCGCGATTCAGCACGGTATCTTCAATAACGCTGCAGGCTTCCGGGTTCAGGTAGACGCGGTCAGTACGATCCGGGAAGGTCTGTGAACCGTCGGTCAGCTTGCCCTCTTTCGCATTATCCACTTTGTCGATAAAGCTATCGCCGAGGCCGTTCACCGTGACGGCAGCGATATCGCCGACGTTGAAGTAGGTATGCAGAGCAGAGGTGGTCTCAAATTCACCGTGCGCTTCCAGTTCGATCTCGCAGGTTTTACCCAGCTTGAAGCGGGCGTAGAGGGTGAAGTCGTGCGGCCACAGTTTGCGCGTCTCATCATCGCTTTGCAGTTCAAAGGTCAGCACTACGCCGGATTCATCTTCGTTGTGGGCTTTCAGCGTCCACGGAAGATTACGGGCAAAGCCGTGCGACGGCAGGCCCTGCTCGGTAGCCGGGCCAAACCATGGCCAGCAGATGGGTACGCCACCGCGGATCGCCGCCCCTTTTTTAAAGGAGGTGATGTCGCTCAGCCACAACGCTTCCACTTCGCCTTCTGGCTGCCAGGAGAGCAGATGCGCGCCCTGCAGGGCGACAGAAGCCTGTACCTGCGGATGCTCAACCACGATGACTTCAACATCATCAATCTGGCGGCGGGAAAGCACAGGGGTAAGCTGTTCGACTACCGGAAGTGCAAAAATTGTTTTTATCATTACGCAATCCTCTGTCTCTAATGCCATAAAAAAAGGCGACCGAGGTCGCCTTTTTTGGATCAGTTTCTCATCTCAACTTATTTGGAGATGTGAGCGATCAGGTCCAGAACTTTGTTAGAGTAACCGGTTTCGTTGTCGTACCAGGAAACCAGTTTCACGAAGTTGTCGTTCAGTGCGATACCTGCTTTAGCATCGAACACGGAGGTGCACACTTCGCCGTTGAAATCGGTAGAAACAACGTCGTCTTCGGTGTAACCCAGAACGCCTTTCATTGCGCCTTCAGAAGCCGCTTTGATTGCTTTCTTGATTTCTTCGTAGCTTGCTGCTTTTTCCAGACGAACGGTCAGGTCAACAACAGATACGTTTGGAGTTGGAACGCGGAACGCCATACCAGTCAGTTTGCCGTTCAGTTCTGGCAGAACTACGCCAACTGCTTTAGCAGCACCGGTAGAAGAAGGGATGATGTTCTGAGCTGCGCCGCGGCCGCCGCGCCAGTCTTTGTGAGACGGGCCATCAACGGTTTTCTGAGTAGCGGTGGTAGCGTGAACGGTAGTCATCAGGCCTTCAACGATACCGAAGTTGTCGTTGATAACTTTAGCCAGTGGCGCCAGGCAGTTGGTGGTGCAGGATGCGTTGGAAACGATGTCCTGGCCAGCATACTTCTCGAAGTTAGCGCCTTTAACGAACATTGGGGTGTTGTCTTTGGATGGTCCAGTCAGAACAACTTTTTTCGCGCCAGCGGTGATGTGCTTACGCGCAGTTTCGTCGGTCAGGAAGATACCGGTTGCTTCAGCAACAACGTCAACACCGATTTCGTTCCACTTCAGGTTAGCTGGATCTTTTTCAGCAGTAACACGGATGGTTTTGCCGTTGACAACCAGGTGGCCGTCTTTCACTTCAACGGTGCCGTTGAAACGACCGTGAGTTGAGTCGTACTTCAGCATGTACGCCATGTATTCAGCGTCTAACAGATCGTTGATACCAACGATTTCGATGTCAGAACGTTCCTGAGCAGCACGGAAAACAATACGGCCGATACGGCCAAAACCGTTGATACCTACTTTGATAGTCATATATTCCACCAGCTATTTGTTAGTGAATAAAAGGTTGCGTGTAAAATTACAAAAACCTTACGCAGCGTCAAGCGGAATCGTGTCAATCATTGCGACAAATCAATCCTTCGCACTACCTCTGCTCGATTGACCCACCTCACATTCCCTTGGAGCTAGCACCCATATGGGGCCTGCGCACGGAATTTTAAAGGGCTGACCACATAAAAACGTGGAGTAGATCACATTTGTCTGCGCACCTCTACGCAACGAGTAAGTTTAGATCAAAAGTTCATACTTCAGTGTTAATGTTTTGTTAGAATCGTGGGTAAAAGTTGTCTGTTTCAACTGCGAGATGTAAGCCTATGTCGAATCAACAAAACCCCGATGAACTGAAAAAAAACCTCACCGAAATGCAGTTCTACGTGACGCAAAACCACGGGACGGAACCGCCGTTTACCGGGCGTCTGCTGCATAACAAGCGCGATGGTGTCTACCACTGCCTGGTGTGTGACGCTGCGCTGTTCAACTCCCAGAGTAAATACGATTCTGGCTGCGGCTGGCCAAGCTTTTATGAACCGGTGAGTGAAGAGGCGATTCACTATCTTAAGGACTTCACCCACGGTATGGAGCGCATTGAGATTCGCTGCGGAAACTGTGACGCGCATCTCGGTCACGTCTTCCCGGACGGCCCTCAGCCTACGGGCGAGCGTTTCTGCGTCAACTCCGCCTCATTAAGCTTCACCGACGACCAGAATGGCGACCAGACGAAAGGCTGAAAAATCGATTCAGCAAATTATTCCTTCGGAGCCCGATTTAACATGAATATTGAAGAGATGATTAACGGCATGACGCCGGATGTTTATCAGCGTCTGGTCACCGCGGTCGAGCTGGGGAAATGGGCCGATGGTGTAGCGCTGACGGCTGAGCAAAAAGAGAACTGCCTGCAGTTAGTGATGCTGTGGCAGGCGCGCAACAACACCGATGCGCAACACATGACTATCGACACCCAGGGTCAGATGGTGATGAAGAGTAAGCAGCAGCTGAAAGAGGATTTTGGCATCGCGCCGAAACCCATTGCGACCCTGAAAATGCAGTAACCCTGCGGATTAAAACCCTCTCCCAGCGGGAGAGGGTATATTTTTATTTAATCCCCAGCGACTCCGCGAGCTGCTTCGCCAGCTGATTATTGTCATCCGCGCCGTACTCCCAGAACATCGCCCCGGCCAGCCCTTTCTCTTTGATGTACTCCGCCTTGATCGCCACCGATCGCGGGTTCTCGTACGACAGAGCAAACAGCGCCTTGCCATCGTCACCCTTCACCGACAGCCACGGCACCTGGGCCCGATCGTCCCACTGCTCGGTAAAGCGTTTCTGCGGATCGTTTAAAAACGTCTTCACGATATCGTTGTACTTCACGTAGGTGTCTTTGGTCAGGTCGTAGCCCAGCGATTTGAACAGGTCGATCTGCTGCGCGCTGAAGTAGGGCTGGGTCGCAGGGTTTTTCTGTGCATCCGCTTTGCTCCAGTCGATGCCCGGCTCCACGGCGCGCTTGGGCACGCGGCCATAGAAGCCGATGCCGAGGTTCATCTGCTGCGGCTTCAGCCCGGCAGCCAGATAGTTGTTGACCACGAAGTCCACGCTGTATTTATCCGCTGCGGCTACGGTCGGCCAGGCGCTGGAGTCATACAGGTTGGCGTTAAAGTACTGGGTGCCGTACGCCATGTCGTAGGTCATCAGGTTGATGTAATCAAGTAATGGCGCAACCGCCTTCACGTCGACCCAGCTTTTGGGACTTTCTGCATTAGCACCCACGGCAATGGTCACCAGCTTTTTAGCCCCGAACGCGGCACGCAGCTCTTTCAGCAGGGCGGTAAAGTTATCCCGATCCGCTGGAGTGCTGGCGACCAGTCCCCATGCGCCGTTTACCGGGTACTCCCAGTCGAGATCGATCCCGTCCAGCCCGTATTTTTCAACGATCGCCTGTGCGGAACGAATAAACACCGCGCGGGTTTCCGGGCTGGATGCCGCTCCCGAGAAGCCACGCGCGCCCCAGCCGCCCACGGAAAGCAGCACTTTAAGGTCAGGGTTCTGTTTGCGCAGAACAGGAAGTAAAGCCAGGTCGGCGGCGACTTTCGGCGAGAGCCAGATCTGGTGCAGTTTGCTCGGATCTTTTAGCGCCGGGTTGGTTTCGTCTTTCTCGTCGTTATAGATCAGGCCAAAGGAGTAGTTCAGGTGGGTGATCTGGCGAACGTCGAGTTTGTTGATATCCCCGCCTGGCCCGGCGGTGACGTCGCCGCCCCCGTTAAAATAGCCCACCGACATCAGGGAGCTGGCGGAAGCAACGGACGCGCAAAGCAGGGGTAAGGCTGCCAGCAAGGGCAAATGTTTCATAGCAATTCCTCTTCAATTTTGACGGTAAAAAAACAAGCACGCCACGTAAGGGCGTGGCGAAAAAAGTGCCAAAAAAGAATAGCATTGCCGTCTCGCTGAGAGTGCGAGGGAGTTCACCTTATGGGACTAATGGGAATTTTGCCCGGCGGCGCTACGCTTGCACGGGCCTACGGGTGGCGGGATTTTGCCCGGCGGCGCTACGCTTGCACGGGCCTACGGGTGGCGGGGTTTTGCCCGGCGGCGCTGCGCTTGCACGGGCCTACGGGTGGCGGGGTTTTGCCCGGCGGCGCTGCGCTTGCACGGGCCTACGGGTGGCGGGATTTTGCCCGGCGGCGCTGCGCTTGCACGGGCCTGCGGGTGGCTGGATTTTGCCCGGCGGCGCTGCGCTTGCACGGGCCTACGGGTTTTGTAGGCCGGGTAAGGCGTAGCCGCCACCCGGCACAAGGCGGCACAAGGCTATCAGGCCTGCGTCTCCTGCCAGTCCGCCAGGGTATACAAGGTGGCGCCTTCCGCCGCCATGTCCATAAACGCCTGGGCGCTGTCCTGGCGCTGAATGTTAACCCCGCGACAGCCGTCGGTGATGACGTTCACCCGGTAGCCCAGCTGCAACGCATCCAGCACGGTGAATTTGACGCAGTAATCGGTCGCCAGTCCCATCACAATCAGCTCCACGATCTCGTGATGGCGCAGCCACTGATCCAGCCCGGTTTTCTGCCGGTGGCCGTTATCAAAGAAGGCGCTGTAGCTGTCGATCTTCGGGTTTTCCCCTTTCTGGAAGATGGCGTCAATGGCTTTGCTGTTGAGCAGGGGATGCAGCTCTGCGCCTTCGGTATGCTGTACACAGTGATCGGGCCAGAAGGTTTGCGGCAGGCCGTCCAGCTCGCCCTGGGTGAAGGGCTCGACGTTGTGCTGGCTGGCAAAGCTGCCGTGATCCGCCGGATGCCAGTCCTGGCTGGCCACCACCGCTTCGCCGCGGGCTTTACACCACTCAATCAGGGCGTTGGCGATGTCCACCGTGCTGTCGCCTTCGGCCACCGCCAGCGCGCCGCCGGCGCAAAAGTCATTCTGTAAATCCACCAGTAACAGGGCACGTTGTTTCATGCTCACTCCTTATTCGTCTGGCGTCAGCTCGCCACGCAGGTTTTGCATCATTGCGGTACGAATCGACTGCACATCCAGATCCTGACTCAGTAAGTAGTGAAGTTTAGTCAGCGTGGCTTCTACCGTCATGTCGAATCCGCTCACAACCCCCGCCTGCGCCAGGGCGTTACCGGTGGCATAGCCGCCCATATTCACCTTGCCGGACATGCACTGGGTCAGGTTCACCACCACGATGCCGCGGCTGCTGGCTTCCTGAAGCTCCTTCAGGAACTCGCCGTTTTGCGGGGCGTTGCCCACGCCGTAGGAGCGCAGGATCAGCGCTTTTACCGGCTGACGCAGGAAGTTACGCACCACATCGGCGGAGATACCCGGATAAATGGTCACCACGCCAATTGGCTGTGGCGTAATCGGATGCACCACCAGTTCGCCGGAAGTATGCGGCGCAGGAGGCGTACCGAGGCGGCGAATATGGATCCCGGCTTCCAGCAGCGGAGTGAGGTTCGGCGAGGCAAAGGCATCAAAGCCGTCGGCATGGGCTTTGGTGGTGCGGTTGCCGCGATACAGACGGTTGTTGAAGAACAGGCTCACTTCGTTAATCGGGAAGTTGGCCGCCACGTAAAGCGAGTTCAACAGGTTGATCTGCCCGTCGGAACGCAGCTCCGCCAGCGGGATCTGCGAGCCGGTGACGATCACCGGTTTGCTGAGGTTTTCCAGCATGAAGGAGAGCGCCGAGGCGGTAAACGCCATGGTGTCGGTGCCGTGCAGGATCACAAAGCCATCATACTGGTCGTAGTGCGCCTTAATGTCGTCGGCGATATGTTGCCAGTCTTCCGGGGTCATGTCGGAAGAGTCCATCAGCGGATCGTACTCGTGAATGGTGAAGTCCGGCATCTCCGGGCGGTGGAACTCCGGCATTAACGCCAGCTGGCGCTGCAGGTGGCCCGAAACCGGGATATAGCCATTTTCCGAGCGCTGCATACCGATGGTACCGCCGGTATAGGCCACATAGATTGATTTCTTTTGCATGATGTAATGTTCTTAGGCTTCAAAGAAAAATCCCCTCTTCGCAGAAGAGGGGATGGGGATTAACGTACGTTAGCGCAGGTGAGGCAGAACGCGTAGCGGTTTTGCGGATCGTTAAAGGCGGCCAGCTTGTCGCCCTCCGCTTTAACCGCCTTCGCCGCCGTTGCGACCGGCGCCGGCAGATACGCCTGCAGCGCGTCCGGCAGCATGGCTTTGACCGAGCCGGAGAAGCTGTCCATCACCATATCGATGAAGGTCGGCTCATCCTGATAGAAGTCGATATGCCACTGCTTCAGCTTCGCCAGTTCGGCGGCCTTGGCCACGGCGTCATCGAAATCGCCCAGATTATCCACCAGCCCGTTGGATTTCGCATCCTGGCCGGTCCAGACGTGGCCCTGGGCGATCTGGTCGATCTGCGCCGGGGTCTGCTTACGGGAGTCGGCCACCAGAGTGATAAAGCGCTTATAGCCGTTCTCAATGCTGAGCTGCATCATCTGCGACACTTCCGGCGGCAGCGCTTTGGTGATGGCGACATCCGCCAGCGGCGAGGTTGCCACACCGTCGGTATGCACGCCCAGATAGTCGAGGCTGTTCTCCACGGTGTTAATCACGCCGAAGATGCCGATGGAGCCGGTCAGGGTGCTCGGGTTCGCCACGATGTAGTTCGCCGGGGTCGAGATCCAGTAACCCCCGGATGCCGCCATCCCGCCCATGGAGACCACCACCGGTTTACCGGCGGCGCGGGCCGCGGACAGTTCCGCGCGGATCACTTCCGAGGCGCTGACGCTGCCGCCCGGGCTGTTAACCCGCAGGACAATGGCTTTCACTTTCGGGTCGAGACGCGCGTCGCGGATCTGTGAGGCGGTGGTATCGCCCCCGACGTTGCCCGGCGTCTCTTCGCCATCCATGATCGCCCCGTTCGCGAAGACCACGGCGATGCTGTCGCCAGTATCGGCCAGTTTTTTCGGCTGATAATCATAGAAGCTGACGGCGCTGAAGTTCTTGTCCTCTTTGCTCCAGCCGAACTGCTTGGTCAGGGATTTTTCAATCTCGGCGCTGGAGCCCAGGGCATCCACCAGCTTGTTGTCGAGGGCATATTTCGCGGTATCGCCATCCACTTTACGCAGCCCGTCCAGCACGCCCTGCGCGCCCGGGAAGACCTGCTCCGGGGTGATCTGGCGGTTGGCGGCGACGGTCGCGAGATAGTGCTGCCACAGCTCGCCGATCCAGCGGCTGTCCGCCTCGCGGGCGGCAGGGGACATATCGTCACGGATAAATGGCTCAACGGCCGATTTGTACGTCCCGACGCGGAACACGTGGGTAGTGACTTTCAGCTTATCGAGCAGCGATTTGTAGTAGAGGCCATTGGTGGCGAAACCGTGCAGATCGACGGTGCCCTGCGGCGAGAGCCACACTTTATTGGCAAAGCTCGCCAGATAATACTGTCCCTGGCTGTAGTTATCGCCCACCGCAATCACCGGTTTGCCACTGTCGCGGAACTCACGCAGCGCTTTACCGATGTACTGCATGGACGGCTGATCCGCCCCGGCGAAGTTCTTCAGATCCAGCACGATGCCGGTAATGTTGCGATCGTCCTTCGCCTGACGAATGGCGTCGACGATATCGAACAGCGAGTTTTCCTGCAGACGGTCGCTGCTGGCGCCAAACAGCTGGCGGCCCAGCACCCCAAGACGGTTGCTGGTAGAGGGTTTATCAACCACGACACCAGCGATATCCAGCAGCAGCGCGCCGCGCCCGGCGTTCTGGGCCTGGCTGGTGGAGCTGAGGTGCATCCAGACACCCACGCAAACCATTAAAATAAGGATGAAGAAAATGTTCATCACCAGATTACGGACGAAATTAAGCAGCCGCCACGTCCATTTAAAAAAGCCGGCAAACAGTCGCCAGAGGGTTCGCATGTATTCTCCCTGTCCAGATAATTACCTTCCCGTCGCCACTGGACGGTGTTGTCGGGCTATCGTAATGACCCGACCGCCACTTGTCAGCAGGAATCGCCTGCCACGCTGTAACAAAATCTGCCGTCGTGTTAATTTTGAGTAAATTTTAAGACAGGAGTAACCCCATGGATGCACTCGAACTGCTTGTTAACCGCCGTAGCGCGTCGCGTCTGGCGGAGCCCGCCCCGGCAGGCGAACAGCTGGACAACATTCTTCGCGCCGGGATGCGTGCCCCGGATCACGGCACCTTACAGCCGTGGCACTTCTTTATCATCGAGGGGGAAGGGCGCGATCGCTTCAGCACCCTGCTGGAGAAAGGTGCCGTGGCCGCCGGGCAGGATGAAAAGGCGATTGAAAAAGCCCGTAACGCCCCGTTCCGCGCGCCGATGATTATCGCCGTGGTCGCCAAATGCCAGCCGCAGCACAAGGTGCCGGTGTGGGAGCAGGAGATGTCTGCCGGCTGTGCAGTAATGGCGATGCAGATGGCCGCCGTCGCCCAGGGCTACAACGGGATCTGGCGCAGCGGGGCGTTAACCGACAGCCCGGTAGTCCGCGATGACCTGAACTGCGGCGCACACGATAAAATCGTCGGTTTCCTCTATCTGGGCACCCCGCAGCTCAAAGCCTCGACCACCGTCTCCGTCCCCGACACTACGCCGTTTGTCACCCATTTCTGATCCCCTGCATAAAAACTGTCTGGATCCTGAACAACTGCAGCAGAATTCAGACAGTCATACTTATCACTTAATGGAATGAGCGCTAACATAGTGCAATTGTAATGAAAGGAGATTGTCATGAGCGAGCAAGCCATTCGTTTAACGCAATACAGCCATGGAGCCGGTTGCGGTTGTAAAATTTCCCCCAAAGTGCTGGAAACCATTCTGCATAGCGAACAGGCGAAGTTTGTCGACCCGAACCTGCTTGTGGGTAACGAGACCCGCGACGATGCCGCGGTCTACGATTTAGGCAACGGGACCAGCATCATCAGCACCACCGATTTCTTTATGCCGATCGTCGATAACCCGTACGACTTCGGGCGCATTGCCGCCACAAACGCCATCAGCGACATCTTTGCCATGGGCGGTAAGCCGATCATGGCGATTGCGATCCTCGGCTGGCCGATCAACACCCTGGCCCCGGAGATCGCCCGCGAGGTGATCGAGGGCGGGCGCTTTGCCTGCCAGCAGGCGGGGATCGCTCTGGCCGGCGGCCACTCCATTGATGCTCCGGAGCCGATTTTTGGCCTGGCGGTGACCGGCGTGGTCCCGACGGAGCGCGTGAAACGCAACAGCACCGCCGAGGCGGGCTGCAAGCTGTTCCTCACCAAGCCGCTGGGCATTGGCGTGCTCACCACCGCCGAGAAAAAATCACTGCTGCGGCCTGAACACAAAGGGCTGGCGACGGAGGTGATGTGCCAGATGAACCTCGCCGGTGCCGCCTTTGCCAACATCGACGGCGTGAAGGCGATGACCGACGTCACCGGCTTTGGCCTGCTGGGCCACCTGAGCGAAGTGTGCCAGGGCGCGGGCGTACAGGCCCAGGTCTGGTATCAGGACGTGCCGAAGCTGCCGGGCGTTGAAGACTATATTGCTCAGGGCGCGGTACCGGGCGGCACCCAGCGTAACTTCGCCAGCTACGGTCACCTGATGGGTGAGATGCCTGCCGAATGGCGCGATCTGCTGTGCGACCCGCAGACCTCCGGCGGCCTGCTGCTGGCGGTGACCCCGGAGGCAGAAGCAGAAGTCCAGGCGACCGCCGCGGAGTTCGGGATCACCCTGACCGCCATCGGCGAGCTGGTGACCGCCCGCGGTGGCCGTCCGATGATTGAGATCCGTTAATTCAATGCGGTTATTTATTGCCGAAAAACCGAGCCTCGCCCGGGCGATTGCGGATGTGTTACCCAAGCCGCATCGCAAGGGCGATGGGTATATCGAGTGCGGGAACGGGCAGGTGGTCACTTGGTGTATTGGTCACCTGCTGGAGCAGGCCCAGCCGGACGCCTACGACAGCCGCTACGCGCGCTGGAATCTCAACGATCTACCCATCGTGCCGGAAAAGTGGCAGCTGCAACCGCGCCCGTCGGTCACCAAACAGCTCAACGTCATTAAGCGTCTGCTGAACGACGCAGCGGAAGTGATCCACGCCGGTGACCCGGACCGGGAAGGGCAGTTGCTGGTGGACGAGGTGCTGGATTACCTGAACCTCGCGCCGGAAAAACGCCGTGAAGTGCAGCGCTGCCTGATCAACGATCTCAACCCGCAGGCGGTGGAGCGTGCTATCTCGCGTCTGCGATCCAACAGCGAGTTTGTGCCGCTGTGCGTCTCGGCGCTGGCCCGCGCTCGCGCCGACTGGCTGTATGGCATCAACATGACCCGCGCCTATACCATTCTCGGGCGTAACGCGGGTTATCAGGGGGTGCTCTCGGTAGGCCGCGTGCAGACCCCGGTGTTGGGGCTGGTGGTGCGCCGCGATGAAGAGATCGAGAACTTTGTCGCCAAAGATTTCTTTGAAGTGAAAGCCCATATCGTCACGCCGAAGGACGAGCGCTTTACTGCCATCTGGCAGCCGAGCGAAGCCTGCGAACCTTATCAGGATGAAGAGGGACGCCTGCTGCATCGTCCGCTGGCCGACCACGTGGTGACCCGTATTCAGGGCCAGCCCGCCGTCGTCACCAGCTATAACGATAAACGGGAATCAGAACCCGCGCCGCTGCCGTTTTCCCTTTCTGCCCTGCAGATCGAGGCAGCAAAACGCTATGGCCTGAGCGCGCAAAACGTGCTCGATATCTGCCAGAAGCTGTATGAAACGCACAAGCTGATCACCTATCCGCGTTCCGATAGCCGCTATCTGCCGGAAGAGCATTTCGCAGGGCGCCACGCGGTGCTGAACGCTATTGCCGCCCACGCGCCCGATTTAATGCCGCAGCCGGTGGTCAATCCGGATACCCGCAACCGCTGCTGGGACGATAAGAAGGTGGATGCCCACCACGCCATTATCCCGACGGCGCGCAGCAGCAAGGTCAATCTGACCGAGAACGAATCGAAGGTGTATAACCTCGTCGCCCGTCAGTACCTGATGCAGTTTTGCCCGGATGCCCTGTTCCGCAAGTGCGTCATTGAGCTGGAGATCGCCAAAGGCAAGTTTATCGCCAAGGCGCGTTTTCTCGCCGAAGCGGGCTGGCGCACGCTGCTGGGCAGTAAAGAGCGTGACGAGGAGAACGACGGCACGCCGCTGCCGGTGGTGAAAAAAGACGATGAGCTGCTGTGCGAGAAGGGCGAAGTGGTGGAGCGACAAACCCAGCCGCCGCGCCACTTCACCGACGCCACGATCCTCTCCGCCATGACCGGTATCGCCCGGTTTGTGCAGGATAAAGATCTGAAAAAAATCCTGCGCGCCACCGACGGTCTGGGAACGGAAGCGACCCGCGCCGGGATCATTGAGCTGCTGTTTAAACGCGGTTTTCTGCACAAGAAAGGGCGCTACATCCACGCGACGGATGCCGGGAAGGCGCTGATCCACTCCCTGCCGGAGATGGCCGCACGACCGGACATGACCGCGCACTGGGAGTCGGTGCTGACCCAGATCAGCGAAAAGCAGTGTCGTTATCAGGATTTTATGCAGCCGCTGGTGGGTACGTTATTCGATCTGATCAACCAGGCGCGCAATACCTCGGTCAGGGATTTTCGCGGCATGGTTGCGCCGGGTGGCGACAAGAAGAAAAAGTTTAAGAAGAAGAGTGCGGCGTAAAAATGCCGGGTGGCGCTGACGCTTACCCGGCCTACGGTTTTCTCCCTCTCCCTGTGGGAGAGGGCCGGGGTGAGGGCATCAGCCCGCACCACACAGAATCAGATCACACCCTGACCCATCATCGCATCCGCCACCTTCACAAACCCGGCAATGTTCGCCCCGCGGACATAGTTGGTCTGCTTCTCTTCCCCGCCGTACTCGACGCAGGCGTGGTGAATATCCAGCATGATGTGATGCAGACGCGCATCCACTTTCTCGGCTTTCCAGCCCATACGCGCGGCGTTCTGCGCCATCTCCAGGCCTGAGGTTGCCACACCGCCGGCGTTAGCCGCTTTACCCGGTGCGAAGAGCACGCCAGCCTGCAGGAACAGGTCGGTCGCTTCGATGGTGGTCGGCATGTTGGCCCCTTCCGCAACCGCCTTCACGCCGTTGGCAATAAGCTGATGCGCTGCATCGACGTCCAGTTCGTTCTGGGTGGCGCACGGCAGGGCGATATCGACCGGTACGGCCCACGGCTGTTTGCCTTCAAGGTAGGTCAGACCGAACTCGCGGGCGTAATCGGCCACGCGACCGTCGCGGCTGGCTTTGATTTCGCACAGGCGCGCCAGTTTTTCAGTCGTGAAGCCCGCTTCGTCAACCACGGTGCCGCTGGAGTCGGAGGCGGTGATCACCCGGGCACCCAGCTCCATCGCTTTTTCGATAGCGTACTGGGCCACGTTGCCGGAGCCGGACACCGCCACGCGCATCCCGTCGAAGCTCATCCCGTGACGCTTCAGCATCGCTTCCGTGAAGTAGACCAGACCGTAACCGGTGGCTTCCGGGCGGATCAGGCTGCCGCCGAAGGAGAGGCCTTTACCGGTGAAGACGCAGGCGCTGTTGTTGGAGAGTTTTTTCATCATCCCGGCCATAAAGCCCACTTCGCGCCCGCCCACGCCAATATCCCCGGCCGGTACGTCAGTATCCGCGCCCAGGTGACGGTAGAGTTCGGTCATCAGCGCCTGGCAGAAGCGCATCACTTCGCCTTCGCTCTTGCCTTTCGGGTCAAAATCGCTGCCGCCTTTGCCGCCGCCCATAGGCAGGGTGGTCAGGGCATTTTTAAAGGTTTGTTCAAAGCCGAGGAACTTCAGGATCGACAGGTTAACCGACGGGTGGAAACGCATACCGCCTTTGAACGGGCCGATCGCCGAGCTGAACTGGACACGCCAGGCGCGGTTGACCTGCACCTGATTGCGATCGTCTACCCACACCACGCGGAACTGGATCACGCGCTCCGGCTCAACCAGGCGCTCAAGCAGGGACATCTGACGATAACGGGGGTTTTGTTCCAGGAATGGCCACAGCGTGGTCATCACTTCACGTACGGCCTGAGCAAATTCGCTCTGATGCGGATCACGCTGTTGAACACGAGTCAGAAAGGATTCAAGAGAGCACGCCTGGTCCATAACTATAAGTTCCTCTAATATATTGGGATTATTTTATTTGTAACAAAAATATTCATGTTGTTGTGTTTTTCGACTATACCACCCGATGGGCTTTGTGACGCAAGCTAAATTTCGCCCTCAAGTTAAATTCATCAGACGCGCCGGGTCATAATAAAAAACGATGATCGATGAATTAAAGTTTGTCGGCAGGTTTACCGTTATAGTGAATATCAGGACATAACAGGAAGAAGCGTCGATGAAGCGTATTGTGATGGCTGTTTTGCTTGGGGTTTTCGCAACCGGCAGTCAGGCCGACCAGCGGTTTAGTACCGGGGGTGTGGATGTGAATATCCCGCCGGAGATCTTTAGCTCCAGCGGGCAGCGCCCGCCGCCGTGCAACCAGTGCTGCATCTATCAGGATCAGAACTATTCAGAAGGATCGGTGGTAAAAGCCGAGGGCGTACTGTTGCAGTGCCAGCGCGATCCTCAGGCGATCAGCACCAATCTGCTGGTCTGGCGTCGCGTAAGAGAATAAAGGCTTCCAGCAGAGGAATATCCGCCGGGGCGAGATCGTAGCCCAGCGCCTCGTGCACAGAGCACCACACCAGCTGGCTGTGGTAGTGCGTCTCGGGTGTACCGGTAAATTCCGGGACGTGCCAGGCATGCAAATTGATCAGCCGCCGGGACACTTCACGCTGCTGGCTGGCGATATAGCGCGCGGGCCGGGCGTCGATGCCCAGCTCCTCACGCAGTTCACGTATCAATGCCGCAGGCTGCGTTTCTCCGGCTTCCACTTTACCGCCGGCAAACTCCCACAGACCAGGCTGGTCCGCATGCAGTGGGCGCTGCGCCAGTAAAATTTTGCCATCCCGTTCGAGAATAGCGCAGACAACATCGACTATTTTTAGCATGCCCGTCATTTACTAACGTCGAACGTCGCCCATACCGGGGCATGGTCGGACGGTTTTTCCATGCTGCGGATCTCGTAGTCGATCCCGGTCTCGATGCAGCGCTCTGCCAGCGGTTTGCTTGCCAGCAGCAGGTCGATGCGCAGGCCGCGGTTATCGTCAAAGCCTTTAGAGCGGTAATCAAACCACGAGAAGCGATCCTGTGTCTCCGGGTTGGCGCGGCGGAAGGTATCCACCAGACCCCAGTCCATCAGACGCGCCATCCACTCGCGCTCTTCCGGCAGGAAGGAGCACTTCCCGGCGCGAAGCCAGCGTTTGCGGCTGTCTTCGCCGATGCCGATATCCAGATCGGTATGGCTGATGTTCATGTCGCCCATGATCAGCACCGGATTCTCTTTGTTCAGCTCGGTTTCAAGGAAGGATTGCAGATCCTGGTAGAACTTCTCCTTGGCCGGGAACTTCAGCGGGTGGTCGCGGCTCTCGCCCTGCGGGAAGTAACCGTTGATCACGGTGATATTGCCCAGCGGCGAAGGAATTTCCGCCATGATGATGCGGCGCTGGGAATCGTCACCGTCGCCCGGGAAGCCGCGACGCACCGAGACCGGTGTCTCTTTGGTGAGCAGCGCCACGCCGTAATGGCCTTTCTGGCCGTGATAGAAGACGTTGTAGCCCAGTTTTGCCACCTCTTCGAGAGGGAACATGTCGTCGTGAACTTTTGTCTCCTGCAGGCCGATAACGTCAGGCTGATGTTGCTCGACGATGGCCTGAAGTTGATGAGGACGGGCGCGCAGGCCGTTGATATTAAAAGAGACAAATTTCATAGTCGCTGCCAGTGCAAGGTGAATAGTGCAGGGATGGTAGCAGAATTTCGCTGGGCTGACTGCCGCCGCTGCGTATGTTCCACCAATTACTGCGACAGATCGTTTCGACAGTGCAATATTTGCACCGATCTGGCGCATGACGCCCTCTAATGGCGCGTAAATGGACCACAAATTTCGCCAGCGATCACAATTCCAGAATTATATTTGGCTTCTGCATAAAACAGCTGTTTTTCATCCGGCAAAGCCGCGCTTGTTGTAAAAATATTCACTTTATATGCAATAACAGTGAATAACTCCATATTGTAACTTATTGATATTACGTTACCCCACCGCGTTTATGCATTTTTATCGCTGGCTGGCACGATCGCTGCAATCTACATTTACAGCGCAAACACTAAAATATTTAACATTTAATCAACCTTTTATTTACCGGATGAGGTCGCTATGTCTCTGTCAATTACGCGTGAAAACTTTGATGAATGGATGATGCCGGTTTACGCCCCGGCGGCTTTTATTCCGGTACGGGGAGAGGGCTCACGCCTGTGGGATCAACAGGGCAAAGAGTACATCGACTTCGCCGGCGGCATTGCGGTTAACGCCCTGGGCCACGCCCATCCGGCCCTGCGCCAGACGCTGAACGACCAGGCGGCGAAGTTCTGGCATACCGGCAATGGCTACACCAACGAACCGGCGCTGCGCCTGGCGAAAAAACTGATCGACGCCACCTTCGCCGAAAAAGTCTTCTTCTGTAACTCCGGGGCGGAAGCTAACGAAGCGGCGCTGAAGCTGGCGCGTAAATATGCCCATGACAACTTTGGTAGCCAGAAGAGCGGCATCGTCGCCTTCAAAAATGCCTTCCACGGCCGCACCCTGTTTACCGTCAGCGCGGGCGGGCAGCCTTCCTATTCCCAGGACTTTGCCCCACTGCCGCCGGATATCCGCCACGCGGTTTATAACGACCTGCAGTACGCCAGCGAACTGATCGACGATACCACCTGCGCGGTGATCGTCGAGCCGATGCAGGGCGAGGGCGGCGTGCTGCCTGCGGATAAAGCCTTCCTGCAGGGCCTGCGTGAGCTGTGCGATCGCCACGACGCGGTGCTGATTTTTGATGAAGTTCAGACCGGCGTCGGCCGCACCGGCGAGCTGTATGCCTATATGCACTACGGCGTTACGCCGGACGTGCTCTCCACCGCCAAGGCCCTCGGCGGCGGCTTCCCGGTCGGGGCGATGCTCACCACCGACAAATTCGCCCGGGTGATGACCGTTGGCACCCACGGCACCACCTACGGCGGTAACCCGCTGGCGTCGGCAGTGGCCGGTCAGGTGCTGGATATCATCAACACCCCGGAGGTGCTGACCGGCGTCAAGCAGCGTCACGAATGGTTCGTCGAGCGTCTGCAGGCCATTAACGGTAAAACCGGCCTGTTCAAAGAAATTCGCGGTCTGGGTCTGCTGATTGGCTGCGTGCTCACGGACGAATTCGCCGGAAAAGCTAAACTTATTTCACAGGAAGCGGCAAAAGCGGGCGTGATGGTGTTGATCGCCGGGGCTAACGTGGTGCGCTTCGCGCCTGCGCTGATCGTCAGCGAGGAAGAGGTGCAGACCGGGTTAGATCGCTTTGCGCTGGCCTGTGAACGTGTGAAGTCCGGGGTGTCATCATGATGGTCATCCGTCCCATTGAGCGCGGTGATTTATCCGCCCTCATGCAGCTTGCCGGCAAAACAGGAGGCGGGCTGACCTCGCTTCCCGTTGATGAAAAGACCCTCTCGGCGCGCATCGAGCGCTCGCTGGAGACCTGGCAAGGGACGCTGCCGAAAGGCGAACAGGGTTACGTGTTTGTGCTGGAGGATACCGACAGCGGCACCGTGGCCGGGATCTGCGCCATCGAGGTGGCGGTGGGTCTGAACGATCCCTGGTACAACTACCGCGTCGGCACCCTGGTGCACGCCTCGAAAGAGCTGAACGTCTACAACGCCCTGCCGACGCTGTTCCTCAGTAACGATCATACCGGCAGCAGCGAACTCTGCAGCCTGTTTCTCGATCCGGACTGGCGCAGGGAGGGCAATGGCTATCTGCTCTCTAAATCTCGCTTTCTGTTTATGGCCGCCTTCCGCGATCGCTTTAATGAAAAAGTGGTGGCCGAAATGCGCGGCGTGATCGACGAAACCGGCTTCTCGCCGTTCTGGCAGAGCCTGGGCGAACGCTTCTTCTCAATGGAGTTCAGCAAAGCCGACTACCTGTGCGGCACCGGGCAGAAAGCCTTTATTGCTGAGCTGATGCCGAAACACCCTATCTATACCTATTTCCTTAGCCCCGAGGCGCAGGCCGTGATTGGCCAGGTGCATCCGCATACCGCCCCGGCGCGCGCGGTGCTGGAGAAAGAGGGTTTCCGCTACCGCAACTATGTCGACATCTTTGACGGCGGCCCGACGCTGGAGTGCGATATCGACCGGGTACGGGCGATCCGCAAAAGCCGTCTGGTGGAGGTGGCCGAAGGCCAGCCTGCGCCGGGCGAGTGGCCCGCCTGTCTGGTAGCCAATGAACAATATGACCAGTTCCGCGCCACGCTGGTCCGCGTGGATCCTGACTGTGAACGTCTGGTGCTGACGGCAGCCCAACTGGATGCCCTGAAATGCCGCGCCGGCGATCGTATTCGCATGGTGCGCCTGTGCGCTGAGGAGAAAACAGCATGAACTTATGGATTAACGGCGACTGGGTAACCGGCGAAGGTGAGTCACGTACCAAACACAATCCGGTGGGTCAGGAGGTGTTATGGCAGGGGGGCAGACGCCAGCGCCGCGCAGGTTGAGCAGGCGTGCCGTGCGGCACGCGCGGCCTTCCCGGGCTGGGCGAAGCTGCCTTTCAGCGCCCGCCAGGCCATCGTAGAGAAATTTGCCGCCCTGCTGGAGGCCAACAAACAGGCGCTGACCCGCGTGATTGCCAGCGAAACCGGCAAACCGCGCTGGGAAGCGGCGACCGAAATCACCGCGATGATCAACAAAATCGCCATTTCGGTGAAGGCTTACCACACCCGTACCGGCGAACAGCATACTGAGATGGCCGACGGCGCCGCCACGCTGCGCCACCGTCCGCACGGCGTGCTGGCAGTGTTTGGCCCCTACAATTTCCCCGGCCATCTGCCGAACGGCCATATCGTGCCCGCGCTGCTGGCGGGTAACACGGTGATCTTCAAGCCGAGCGAGCTGACGCCGTGGAGCGGCGAGGCGGTGGTCAAGCTGTGGGAGCAGGCCGGCCTGCCGCCGGGCGTGCTCAATCTGGTGCAGGGCGGACGCGAAACCGGTCAGGCGCTGAGTGCCCTGAGCGACATTGACGGGCTGCTGTTCACCGGCAGCGCCGGCACTGGCTATCAGCTGCACCGCCAGCTGGCCGGACAGCCGGAGAAAATTCTGGCCCTTGAGATGGGCGGCAACAATGCCCTGATCGTCGACGACCCGGCGGATATCGACGCCGCGGTTCACCTGACCATCCAGTCAGCCTTTATTACCGCCGGACAGCGCTGCACCTGCGCCCGTCGCCTGCTGGTGAAACGCGGTGCCGAGGGTGATGCCTTCCTCGCCCGTCTGGTGGAGGTGAGCGGGCGTCTGCTGCCGGGCGCGTGGGATGACAACGACCAGCCGTTTATCGGCGGGCTGATCTCCGAGCAGGCGGCGAAAAACGTCTATCACGTCTGGCGGGAGCACGTCGCCCGCGGCGGCCAGTCGCTGCTCGATCCACGTCTGGTCCGGGCCGGCACCTCTTTATTAACGCCGGGAATTGTCGAGATGACCGACGTGCGCGATGTGCCGGACGAAGAGGTCTTCGGTCCGCTGCTCTGCGTCTGGCGCTATGACGATTTCGACCAGGCCATTGCGATGGCCAACGCCACGCGCTACGGCCTGTCGTGCGGGCTGATCTCTCCGGATCGCCAGAAGTTCGACCAGCTGCTGCTGGAGGCGCGCGCCGGGATCGTTAACTGGAACAAACCGCTCACCGGTGCGGCCAGTACTGCACCGTTCGGCGGGGTGGGTGCCTCAGGTAACCACCGCGCCAGCGCCTGGTATGCGGCGGATTACTGCGCCTGGCCGATGGCGAGCCTTGAAACCCCGACCAGCGTTCTGCCGGAGCAGCTGAGCCCGGGCCTCGATTTTACACGGGAGAAGCGCCATGAAAGCGCGTGAAGTCAATTTTGACGGGCTGGTGGGCCTGACCCACCACTATGCCGGGCTGTCGTTCGGCAATGAGGCCTCGACCAAACACCGTTTTCAGATCTCCAACCCGCAGCTGGCGGCGAAGCAGGGGCTGCTGAAGATGAAGGCACTGGCGGATGCAGGTTTTCCTCAGGCGGTGATCCCGCCCCAGGAGCGGCCTAACGTCGGCGTGCTGCGCCAGCTCGGCTTTACCGGCACCGATGAACAGGTGGTGGAGAAGGCGGGCACCCAGATGCCACAGCTGCTCTCTGCCGCCAGTTCGGCCTCCTCAATGTGGGTTGCCAATGCCGCGACGGTGGCCCCGTCGGCGGATACTCTTGACGGGAAAGTGCATCTGACGGTAGCCAACCTGAACAACAAATTTCACCGCGCCAGCGAAGCCGGGACCACCGAAAAGGTGCTGGGCGCCATTTTTCGCGATGAGTCCCGCTTCAGCGTCCATACGGCGCTGCCGCAGGTGGCGATGTTCGGTGACGAAGGGGCGGCTAACCATAACCGTCTCGGCGGCGACTACGGCGAGCCGGGCCTGCAGCTGTTTGTTTACGGTCGGGAAGAGGGTGGCAATGAGGCACCGGCCCGCTACCCGGCACGCCAGACCCTGGCCGCAAGCCAGGCGGTTGCCCGGCTGAACCAGGTCAACCCCGGGCAGCTGATGTTTGTCCAGCAAAACCCGCTGGTGATTGACCAGGGGGTGTTCCATAACGACGTGATCGCTGTTTCGAACCGTCAGGTGCTGTTCTGCCATGAGCAGGCGTTTGTGCGCCAGGCCGAGCTGCTGCAGGCCCTGCGCGAGCGGGTGCCCGGCTTTATGCCCATTGAGGTGCCGAGTGAGGCGGTCTCGGTGCAGGATGTGGTCGCGACCTACCTGTTTAACAGCCAACTGCTGAGCCGGGATGACGGCAGCATGATGCTGGTCCTGCCCCAGGAGTCTCAGGATCACCCGGGCGTCTGGCGTTATCTGAGCGGGCTGGTGGCGGAGGATAACCCCATCAGCGAGCTGCGGGTGTTCGATCTTCGCGAGAGCATGGCCAACGGCGGCGGCCCCGCGTGTCTGCGTCTGCGCGTGGTGCTGACCCCTGAAGAGCAGCGGGCGGTTAACCCGGCGGTGATGATGAACGAGACCCTGTTTAACACCCTCAATGACTGGGTGGATCGCTACTATCGCGATCGCCTGACCCAGGCCGACCTCGTGGATCCACACCTGCTGCGCGAAGGGCGCGAGGCGCTGGACGCCCTGACCCAGATTCTGCAGCTCGGGTCAGTCTACCCGTTCCAGCAATAAAGGAGGCGTGATGGAAAACTTTCTGGCGCTGACGATGGCCGATGAAATGCCTCCCCACCGCGAAGGCAGAGGGGCGTCGTTTCACTGGCGCTGGCTGGCCCGCGGGGTGCTCGAGCTGACGCCGGAGGTCGCGAGCACGCGCGCCCTGGTGCTCTCGGCCGGGATCCACGGCAACGAAACCGCGCCGGTGGAAATTGTCGACCTGCTGGTCAGGGCGCTGTTTCGCGGTGAACTGACGCTGCGCTGTCGCCTGCTTGTCATCTACGGCAATCCGCCAGCGCTGAGGGCAGGTAAGCGCTACCTGACCTGCGATATCAATCGCCTGTTCAGCGGGCGCGGGGCGCAGTTTCCGACCTGCGACGAGACCGCGCGGGCGGCGCTGCTGGAGGATCTGGTGACGGCGTTTTACCAACAGGCAGGGGACGACCGCTGGCATCTCGATCTGCATACCGCTATCCGCGCCTCGTATCATGAACGTTTTGGCGTCCTGCCCCAGCGCAATCAGCCCTGGGATGAGGCCTTTATTCAGTGGCTGGGGGATGCCGGGCTGGAGGCGCTGGTCTTTCATCAGGCGCCGGGCGGGACCTTCACCCATTTCAGCTGCGAACGCTTTGGCGCTCTGGCCTGTACCCTGGAGCTGGGCAAGGCGCTGCCGTTTGGCCATAACGATCTGACCCGTTTTGCCACTACCCATCGGGCGCTGTATGCCTTGCTGAGCGGCGAGGCGCCAGAGCAGCATGCTGAGCCTGTCGAGCACTACCGGGTGGTGCAGCAGATCACCCGCCGCAGCGAGGCCTTTGTACTGCACATGGCGGCGCATACCCTGAACTTTACTCCCTACCGCCAGGGCGTATTGCTGGCAGAGGATGGCGAGGAACGCTATGAAGTGCAAAAGCCGACCGAGTATGTGCTGTTCCCGAACCCTGCCGTGGCCTTTGGTCTGCGCGCCGGGCTGATGCTGGAAAAAGTCTCCTGAAAACCTATAACCCCATCAGCGAAACGCGGTGGGGTTGTTTATTTTCTCAGCCATTTCATTTGTCTGCCGTTTTATTACGGATTATTCCTGGCTGTTTGCTTTATTATTAATCTCTCCCCCCGGTATACTCCTTCACAATCTCTTTAAAATCAGTCTGATGAATATTTCTGTTTCAACTCTCCACGCTTTATCCTTATTTTCTCCATATTTGACGATATTTTGTTTTTTACACTTTCATTGTTTTACCCTTGCTCTGATTAATTGACGATAAACCCCGTAAAGTGAATCTCGTCAACACGGCATAGCGCCGAAGAATAACTGAAAGGAAGGACAAAATTATGCGTAAATTAACTGCACTGTTTGTTGCCTCTACCCTGGCTCTGGGCGCTACCAGCGCGGCGTTCGCCGCGGATACCGCCACCACCACCGCAGCACCGACCGAAAGCAAAATGATGCATCACAAAGGCAAGCCGGGTATGCATCACGACATGATGTTTAAAGACCTGAACCTGACGGATGCGCAGAAAACGCAGATTCGCGACATTATGAAAAGCCAGCGTGACCAGATGAAGCGTCCGCCGGTAGAAGAGCGCCGCGCAATGCATGACATCATCGCCAGCGACAGCTTCGATAAAGCGAAAGCCCAGGCGCAGGTCGACAAGATGGCCGAGCAGAACAAAGCCCGCATGCTGGCGCACCTGGAAACCCAGAACAAGATTTACAACATTCTGACCCCGGAACAGAAAAAACAGTTTGATGCCAATTTTGAGAAGCGTCTGACAGAACGTTCCGCGCCGGAAGGTAAAATGACCCCACCAGCCGAATAATCGGTTCAGCCATTCAAGACCGCCGGAGTCCTGTTCACCCAAGCGAATACGCTGTGGACAGGTCCGGCGGTTTTTTCTTTTCCCGCCTCTTGCCAGCCGCCGCTATCCCGGTATTCTCCTGTTATCGATTTGCACAATGTATTTGAAATGTCTGACGTTACGGATTTTTTCGCCGTCTCGCTAAGGCCGTTGTGCACATCTGCCGATACTACACAGTGATGACCTAACGATAACAATCAAAATGCAACCGCCCTGCGCGGATTGCTCTGGTGCGTATTGCGCCATCTGGAGTGGTGATGGAATTCTTTGATATCCGCAAAATGCCGGTCAACCTCTGGCGCAACGGGGCCGGTGAGACGCGCGAAATATGTTGTTTTCCCCCGGCAACCCGGGAATTTAACTGGCGTGCCAGTATTGCCTCCCTGGCCAGCAACGGCGACTTTTCGGTCTCGCCCGGCATCGATCGGGTGATCACCCTGCTGGAGGGGGGAGAGGTGCATCTGGATGGCGGGAAGGCGTTTACGCACACGCTGCAGCGTCATCAACCCTTCAGCTTCGCCGGGGATCTGCCGGTTAAGGCTCAGCTGCTGGAAGGGCAGATGTCGATGGATTTCAATATCATGACCCGCCGGGATCGCTGCCGGGCGAAGGTGCGGGTGGCGGATCGCACCTTTACGACCTTTGCGTCACGTGGCGGAGTGGTGTTTGTTCTGAGCGGTGCCTGGCAGCTGGGGGAGAAGCTACTTACCCCCGATCAGGGCGCATGGTGGCACGAGGGTGACCATACGCTACGGCTGCTGAAGGAGGAGGGAACCCTGCTGTTCAGCGAGATTTTCTGGCTTCCGGGACACTGAGCGGAATGATCTCATAGTTACCGGTCAGCAGCGGCTTGCAGAGAATTTTATACCCATCCTGATCGAAACCGGCGGGCGTGCGCAGCAGGTCCGCCGCCTCATCCAGACTGTCGACCGCACCCAGCCAGAGCCAGTTATGGATGATGTGGTAGTGGGTCATATCCGGGCGCGACTCTTTCAGCGCCACGGCGCTGTCCCACGGCCAGCAGGTGACGCCAATCGCCTGCAACCCCTCGACTAATCGCTGCTGATGATCTTCAACGCTCTCTTTCCCGCAGCACGCGCCCGCGCAACGCTTCAGGGCGGAACGGAAACAGCCCCGCCCGAGAGTTAACGACTCCAGCCCCAGCAGGCCATAACAGAGCTGACGCTCATCGGCCAGCGTCTGCAGGGTTTGCAGCGCTGCCCGGCGGTTGGCGAAGAGGCCAAACAGATTCGGGGTATGGGAAAAATCGACCTCGCGGGCGTAGACGATCTGCGGCTTGCCCTCGGTGATCTGCAGGGAGCAGAGCTGGCGATTGCGGCGTAAGCGTTTATTGAACAGCGGCTGCTGCTCCTTGATTAAACGGGCCTCCAGCAGCAGGGCGCCCAGCTCACCTGCGGTCTGGATCCAGGTGATACGCCGGGACTGGCGCAGCATGGCGGCCTCGTCCGGGGTACGCAGATGCGACAGCACCCGGCTGCGGATATTGACGCTTTTACCGATATAAAGGGGCATGGCATCGCTGTCGCCATGAAAGAAGTAGACGCCAGGCTGCTTGGGCAGTGCCTCAAGCCACGGGCGCAGATGTTCGGGATATTCATAGATAGCTGCTGCTTCGAATTCAAGCCGCGGTGCCGATTGACGCCTGCTCACAACTTACTCCTGATACTGTTCAGGCATACAGTGTAGCAGCTGTCGTATGGTTAAAAAAGAGGCGGCAGACGCCGCCCCGGTAGAATTATTGTTTCCAGAAATCGTCGAATACCGTGATCGGCGGGCGACGTTTGTGTTCAGTCTTCAGATACCAGCCTTCAATAATGCGGGCGGTGCCTTCATCCAGCGTCTTGCCTTCCAGATAATCGTCAATGTTTTCATAGGTCACGCCCAGCGCGGCTTCATCCGGCAGGGAAGGGCGATCGTCTTCCAGATCTGCGGTAGGGGCTTTCTTATACAGATGCTCCGGGCAGCCCAGCGCGGCCAGCAGCTGTTTGCCCTGGCGCTTGTTGAGTCGGAACAGCGGGTTAATATCGGTGCCGCCGTCGCCATACTTGGTGAAGAAACCGGTCAGCGCTTCGGCCGCATGGTCAGTGCCCACCACCACGCCGCTGGTCATCCCGGCGATGCTGTACTGGGCTTTCATCCGCTCGCGGGCCTTTTCGTTGCCGCGCACGAAGTCGCTCAGCTCAATGCCCGCGTCGCGCAACGCTTTTTCGCTGGCCAGCACCGCTTCTTTAATATTCACGGTCAGCACGCGATCCGGCTGGATAAAGGCGATAGCATCCTGGCAATCCTGCTCGTCAAACTGCACGCCGTAGGGCAGGCGCACCGCGATAAACTGCAGGGATTCGTTACCCGTTTCGGCACGCAGTTCACTAATGGCCATCTGGGCGAGCTTCCCGGCGAGGGTGGAGTCCTGCCCGCCGCTGATGCCCAGCACCAGCGACTTCAGGAACGGGAAGCGGGTTAAATAGGATTTCAAAAAATCGACGCTACGGCGGATCTCTTCTTCCGCATTGATAGTGGGTTTGGCACCCAGCGCCTGGATAATTTCTTGTTGCAGAGCCATTTAGCCCCTCCGTTACACAAATTTGCCTGATGAATGTTCTGTTAAAGCTAACTCGTCATGGGGAAAACGACAAGGATCACACATTTGAATGGGGCGAAATCAGGCGATTTAGCAGCTTATATTTGTTTTACAGGAATTTTCCGAAAAATCTTTGCCGTCACGCTTGAGGTTGAAAAATGTGATTTTCTATTCCAGGCTTACATAACACGCTGATAAACAAGAGGACGGAATATGAACAAGAATTTAGCAGGAATGTTAGGCGCAGCGGCTGTAATGACTTTGCTGGCAGGGTGTACCGCGTATGATCGTACGACGGACCAGTTTAAAGAGCCCGTCGTAAAAGACGTTAAAAAAGGGATGAGCCGTGCACAGGTACAGCAGCTTGCCGGTAAGCCGTCATCAGAGGTGACGATGATCCACGCTCGTGGTACCTGCCAGACTTACATCCTGGGTCAACGGGATGGTAAAACAGAAACTTACTTTGTGGCCCTCGACGATACTGGCCACGTAATTAACTCCGGCTACCAGACCTGTGCGGAATATGATACCGATCCGCAGGCACCTAAGGCCTGATAACACCTTTTCCTGAGCAAAGAGACGAACCGGCCGCCTGGCCGGTTTTTTTACGTCGCCATCTATCTTAATTCTCACCGCGAATTATTTACCTAAAATGTGAAGGGTGTCATAACGACAGGTCAAGGAGAGACAATTGTGGTCCCTTTCGGATTATCCCCAGGAAATCAGTTGCCGTATACTTCATTCATCAGATACGCCAGCGAGGGAATCCGGTCGGTCAAGGCGGGGATATCGCGGCGAAAGCGGTGAGCACATAAGAGGGAAATTGCTATGGAAAAGAAACATATCTATCTGTTTTGCTCAGCGGGCATGTCAACGTCACTGCTGGTGTCAAAGATGCGCGCGCAGGCAGAGAAGTACGAAGTACCGGTCATTATTGAAGCCTTCCCGGAAACTCTGGCAGGCGAGAAAGGCACTAACGCGGATGTCGTGCTGTTAGGTCCGCAAATTGCCTATATGTTGCCGGAGATCCAACGTCTGTTACCGAATAAGCCGGTTGAAGTGATCGACTCTGCGCTGTACGGCAAAGTGGATGGGTTAGGTGTTCTTAAAGCTGCTGTAGCAGCGATTAAAAAAGCTGCTAATTAATTTAATTTTTTATTTTTCCCGTCAAAGAGCAATTTCACACAAACTTACGCCGCAATATTATTGCGGCATTTAAGGGCATTTTCTATGAGTAGATTTATTGCTGCGCTTGAAAAGGTACTCCTTCCTTTTGCAGTTAAAATAGGAAAGCAACCGCATGTCAACGCCATTAAAAACGGCTTTATTAAAGTAATGCCGTTAACCCTGGCCGGGGCCATGTTCGTTTTAATTAACAACGTTTTTCTTAGCTTCGGTGATGGCTCATTCTTCTATTCATTAGGTGTTCGTTTAGATCCCTCAACTATTGAAACGTTAAATGGTTTCAAGGCCATCGGCGGCAATGTGTACAACGGTACGCTGGGTATTATGTCGCTGATGGCGCCTTTCTTTATTGGGATGGCGCTGGCGGAAGAGCGTAAAGTCGACTCGCTGGCCGCCGGTTTATTATCTGTAGCCGCCTTTATGACCGTGACGCCATACAGCGTCGGTGAAGCCTATGCGGTAGGCGCCAACTGGCTGGGCGGGGCAAACATCATTTCCGGTATCGTGATCGGTCTGGTCGTGGCGGAAATGTTTACCTTTATCATTCGTCGCAACTGGGTGATTCGTTTACCTGACAGCGTGCCGGCGTCAGTGTCCCGCTCCTTCTCGGCGCTGATCCCAGGCTTCATTATTCTCTCCATCATGGGGACCATCGCCTGGGCGCTCTCTCACTGGGGCACCAACTTCCACCAGATCATCATGGATACCATCTCTACTCCGCTGGCCTCTATGGGTGGCGTCGTGGGCTGGGCTTACGTGATTTTCACCTCTCTGCTGTGGTTCTTCGGTGTGCACGGCTCTCTGGCGCTGGCCGCGCTGGACAGCGGCATCATGACCCCATGGGCGCTGGAAAACGTGGCGCTTTATCAGCAGTACGGCTCCGTTGACGCGGCGCTGGCGGCAGGCAAAACCTTCCACGTTTGGGCTAAACCGATGCTCGACTCCTACATCTTCCTGGGCGGTACCGGGGCGACGCTGGGTCTGATCATCGCGGTGTTTATCACCTCCCGTCGTGCGGATCACCGTCAGGTGGCGAAGCTGGCACTGCCGTCAGGCATCTTCCAGATTAACGAGCCTATCCTCTTCGGTCTGCCGATTATCATGAACCCGGTGATGTTCATTCCGTTCATCCTGGTGCAGCCGCTGCTGGCTGCCATTACCCTGACCGCGTACTACCTGGGGATTATCCCGCCGGTCACTAACATTGCGCCATGGACCATGCCAGCCGGCCTGGGGGCCTTCTTCAACACTAACGGCAGCGTAGCGGCCTTCCTGCTGGCGATATTTAACCTCGGTGTGGCAACCGTGCTCTACATGCCATTCGTCGCCATCGCTAACAAGGCCCAGACCACCATTGATGAAGAAGAGAGCGAAGAAGAGATCGCCCTCGCACTGAAATTCTGATGTCGTATGACGCGGGGCAACCCGCGTCAGTACAGGAGAAACAGAGATGTTTGATTTAGAGAATGTTGTTGCAGAAGCAGAAGACGTCGCAGAGAACGACCTTGAAGAAGTGGTGATGGGGCTTATCATCAACTCCGGTCAGGCGCGCAGCCTGGCGTACGGTGCCCTGAAAAAAGCCAAACAGGGCGACTTCGCCACTGCGAAAGAGATGATGGCCCAGTCGCGCACCGCGCTGAATGAAGCACACCTGGTGCAAACAAAACTGATCGAAAGCGATCAGGGTGAAGGTAAGATGAAGGTCAGCCTGGTGCTGGTACATGCCCAGGATCATCTGATGACCTCCATGCTGGCGCGTGAGCTGGTAGCGGAACTCATCGAACTTCACGAGAAAATGCAGTAAGTCAGGCAGATAGCAGGAGGTCAGCGCCATGGAAATCACTACCGCCCGGGAACAACAGCTGTTCAATGGTAAAAATTTTCATGTGTTTATCTACAACAAGGTGGAGAGCATCAGCGGTCTGCATCAGCATGACTACTATGAATTCACCATTGTGCTGACCGGCCGCTATTTCCAGGAGATCAACGGCAAGCGGGTGCTGCTGGAGCGCGGGGACTTTGTCTTTATTCCGATGGGGTCTCACCATCAGAGTTTTTACGACTTTGGCGCGACACGCATTCTCAACGTCGGGATCAGTAAACGCTTCTTCGACACCCATTACGCGCCGCTGCTGCCGTTCTGCTTTGTCGCCTCGCAGGTTTATCACGTCAAAAGTGAATTCCTGAACTGGATCGACACCGTGATTGCCTCGCTTAACTTTCGTGACAATGAATTTGATGAATTCATTGAAACGGTGACCTTCTACGTCGTCAACCGCTTACGCCACTATCGCGAAGAGCAGCAGGCGACGGACGACATCCCGCAATGGCTGCGCACCACCGTTGAAATGATGCACGACAAACTGCGTTTTGGAGAAAACGCGCTGGAGAATATGGTGGCGCTGTCGGGTAAATCACAGGAGTACCTGACCCGGGCGACCCAGCGTTATTATCAGAAAACGCCGGTGCAAATAATTAATGAAATACGGATCAATTTCGCCAGGAAACAGCTGGAGATCACCAACTATTCGGTGACGGATATTGCTTATGAATCCGGTTACAGCAGTCCGAGCCTGTTTATTAAGACCTTTAAGAAATTGACCTCATTTACACCTAACAGCTACCGGAAAAATATCACGGTTATTAATTAACGTCCGGCGGAATCACCGCCGGGAATATCGACTTCAATACTTGCCCAAATAAGTGGGACGGGATCGCTATACTTTAATGGCGGATCTCCCAGGGAGAATATTATGCAAAAGAAACTGAAAGTAGTGACCATCGGCGGCGGAAGCAGCTATACCCCGGAATTACTGGAGGGGTTCCTCAAGCGTTATCATGAACTGCCGGTGAGCGAACTGTGGCTGGTGGACGTAGCCGAGGGCCAGGAGAAGCTCGATATTATTTTCGACCTCTGTCAGCGGATGGTTAAAAAAGCGGGCGTACCGATGACCGTGCATAAAACCCTCGATCGTCGCCAGGCGCTAAAAGATGCCGATTTCGTTACCACCCAGCTGCGCGTTGGTCAGCTGAAGGCGCGCGAGCTGGATGAACGCATCCCGCTGAGCTACGGCTATCTGGGTCAGGAGACCAACGGTGCAGGCGGCCTGTTCAAAGGGCTGCGTACCATTCCGGTGGTGTTCGATATCATCAAAGACGTGCAGGAGATCTGCCCTCAGGCGTGGGTCATCAACTTTACCAACCCGGCCGGGATGGTGACCGAAGCGGTCTACCGCCATACCGATTTCAAACGCTTTATCGGGGTGTGTAATATTCCGATCGGCATGAAGATGTTTATCCGCGACGTGCTGGCCCTGACCGACAACGACGAACTCTCCATCGACCTGTTCGGCCTGAACCACATGGTCTTTATCAAAGACGTGCTGGTCAACGGCCAGTCGCGCTTTGCGGAGCTGCTGGACGGTGTGGCGTCTGGCACCCTGAAAGCCAGCTCGGTGAAGAATATCTTCGACCTGCCGTTCAGCGAAGGGCTGATCCGCTCCCTGAACCTGCTGCCATGCTCCTATCTGCTCTACTACTTCAAGCTGAAAGAGATGCTGGCGATTGAGATGGGCGAGTACTACAAAGGCGGCGCCCGGGCGCAGGTAGTGCAGAAGGTGGAAAAACAGCTGTTCGATCTGTATAAGAACCCGGATCTGAACGTCAAGCCGAAAGAGCTTGAGCAGCGCGGCGGGGCCTATTACTCCGACGCGGCCTGTGAAGTGATCAACGCCATCTACAACGACAAGCAGGCGGAGCATTACGTCAACGTGCCGCACCACGGCCACATTGATAATATTCCGGCGGACTGGGCGGTGGAAATGACCTGCATCCTCGGCCGCGAGGGCGCGAAGCCGCATCCGCGTCTGACCCATTTCGATGACAAGGTGATGGGGCTGATCCACACCATTAAGGGCTTTGAGGTGGCGGCAAGCCAGGCGGCGATCAGCGGCGAGCTGAACGACGTGCTGCTCGCCCTGAACCTGAGCCCGCTGGTGCAGTCCGATCGCGACGCCGAGAAGCTGGCGCGCGACCTGATTCTGGCCCATGAGAAATGGCTGCCGAACTTTGCCGCCGCTATCGATAAACTGAAAAGCGAGCAGCACTAAGAGGGATCGCTATGGAATATCTGCTGATCGTCAATGCCGATGATTTTGGCCTCTCAAAAGGGCAGAACTACGGCATCGTGGAAGCCTGTCGGCACGGGGTGGTGACCTCAACCACCGCCATGGTCAACGGCGATGCGATTGAGCACGCTGCGCAACTCAGCCGCGCGCTGCCGGAGCTGGGCGTCGGGATGCACTTTGTTCTGACCCTCGGCCTGCCGCTGACGCCGATGCCGGGGCTGACCCGCGAGGGACAACTGGGGAAATGGATCTGGGAGATGGCAGAGCAGGGGATGTTGCCGCTGGAGGAGATTGCCCGCGAGCTGGACTGTCAGTTCAATCGCTTTGTCGACCTCTTCGGACGCGAGCCGACCCATATCGACAGCCATCATCATGTGCATATGATCCCGGCCATCTTCCCGCTGGTGGCCGAGTTTGCCCGCCGCAAAGGGGTGGCGCTGCGTGTCGATCCGCTGGTCGAAGGCATTGAGGAGCTGAGTGCCGATCTGCCGCCAACCACCGACGGTTTCAGCAGCGCATTTTACGGCGATGAAATCAGCGAGGCGTTGTTCCTGAGCGTGCTGGATCGCTCCGTACAGCAGGGCGAACGCTCGCTGGAGGTGATGGCGCACCCGGCATTCATTGATAACACCATTCGTAAAAGCGCCTACTGCTGGCCGCGGCTGACGGAGCTGGATGTGCTGACCTCGACGTCGCTGAAATATGCGATTGCCGAGCGTGGGTATCGTCTGGGAACGTTCGGGGATCTATGAGGAAATGCCGGGTGGCGGTTTCGCCTTACCCGGCCTGGCAATTCGCGGCAAACCTGTGCCAATGGGGCATTCGTTTACCGGATCAACAAAATCGTAGGCCGGGTAAGCGCAAGCGCCACCCGGCTATTTTTTACGCTGGGATAGCCGCGATTTTACTCCGACGCGACCAGACCCGGTGCGCCGCCATCTGCAACACCAGCTCGTCCATAAACGCGCCTGCCGCAGTATCACCTTCGATAATCCCTTCTTCACCCTGATCTGCTACCTTCAGCAGCGGTTTGAACTGCCGCGCGTCGCCCGCCAGCGCAATCGGCTTAAGGTGCTTGTAGGCTTCCAGCAGATAATAGGCGGCATCCCCGTTGTTGAGCAGGCTCTGGATATCACCGCAGGGCACCACCACCGCATCAACGGTCAGGGACGGCGATCCGGCAAACGTCGCTGCCACCGGCAGCACCGAGCCGTCATCGGCGGTCACTTCTCCCATCCGCGAGTAGAGCAGCTTCGCGTGTACGCCTTTAGCCTTCAGCGCCCGCAGTACCGCCAGCACGTCGTTAGCTCGCGGGGTATCGTTGAGCAGTACCGCCACAACGCGGCCTTTGATATCGCCGCCGGGAACGGCATACAGGCTGAGGGACGGATCTTTCTTCAGGCCGCTGACGTCCTGCGGCGGGGCCAGATTACGTTGCTCGTCGGTGAGGGTCAGCCCCAGATTCTCTGCCACGCCCTGAGCCAGGGTGATATCAATGCGCGCCAGCTGATCGACCACCCGCTCGCGGATATAGGTCCGTACCACTTTGCTCAGCTCAAAGCTGAAGGCGCCAATAATGTGCTCCTGCTCGACTGGGGTCTGGCTGTGCCAGAACAGCCGCGGATGGGCGTAATATTCAGCGAAAGAGGGGCTGCGCTCGCGGATTTTAGTCCCTTCCACGCGCTCCTGATACGACTCAAAGCCACCGCGTTTTGGTCCCGGCGGGGTTTCGCGCGGCCAGTTATCGTTGATAGAGTTGGGCTCGTAGTTGGCCGGATTGGTATCGATCTCCATCCGGTGCATCCCGTCACGCTGGAAGTTATGGTACGGACAGGTTGGCTTGTTGATCGGGATCTCGTGGAAGTTCGGCCCGCCCAGACGGCTGATCTGCGTATCGGTGTAGGAGAACAGACGGCCCTGCAACAGCGGATCGTTGGTAAAGTCCAGCCCCGGGACGATGTGCCCTGGGTGGAAAGCGGCCTGCTCGTTCTCGGCAAAGAAGTTGTCCGGGTTACGGTTGAGCACCATTTTGCCCACCAGCTGAACCGGCACCAGCTCCTCGGGGATCAGCTTGGTCGGGTCGAGCAGGTCAAAATCAAATTTGAACTCGTCCTCTTCCGGGATCAGCTGGAAACCAAGCTCATATTCCGGGAAGTCGCCCGCTTCAATGGCTTCCCAGAGATCGCGACGATGGAAGTCCGGGTCGCGCCCGGTGAGCTTCTGTGCTTCATCCCACACCAGCGAGGCTTTGCCGGCCACCGGCTTCCAGTGGAAGCGCACAAAGGTGGCTTTGCCTTCGGCATTGATCAGCCGGAAGGTGTGGATGCCAAACCCCTCCATGGTGCGATAGCTGCGGGGAATGCCGCGGTCGGACATCGCCCACATCACGTTGTGCAGGGTTTCAGGCTGCAGCGAGACATAGTCCCAGAAGGTATCATGCGCGCTCTGGCCCTGCGGGATCGCCCAGTGGGGCTCCGGCTTCACCGCATGGACAAAATCGGGGAACTTGTGGGCATCCTGAATAAAGAAGACCGGCGTGTTGTTGCCCACCAGGTCAAAAATCCCCTCTTCGGTATAGAACTTGGTGGCGAACCCGCGGATATCGCGCACCGTATCGGCGGAGCCTGCGCCACCCTGTACCGTGGAGAAGCGGACAAACACCGGGGTAATTTTATCCGGGTCAGAGAGGAAGGCGGCTTTGGTAATATCGCTCAGGTTTTTATAAGGCTGGAAATAGCCATGCGCGGCCGAGCCGCGGGCGTGAACGATACGCTCCGGGATACGCTCATGGTCGAAATGGGTGATCTTCTCCCGCAGGATAAAATCTTCCAGCAGGGTCGGGCCGCGCGTTCCGGCGCGCAGCGAGTTTTGGTCGTCAGCGATGCGTACACCCTGGTTGGTGGTGAGCGGGAAGTTTTCGCCGCCTTTGCGCACCGCCTCCAGCGCGTTCAGCTTTTCATTGCCGGTGTCCGGTGCCTTCAGGCTACCGGGCGCGGTAGGCTCCTGTCCCGGCGGGGTAGGGACCGGACTGGCGCGGTGGGAGCCATCATCCGGGGCCAGGGAGTCCAGCCCGGGTTTCGCTTCATTTTCATCATGGACCGGGGATTGCTGCGGGTGGTGGGTCTTATCATTTTGCGACATTGCACTCGTCTCCTGTTTTCATGGCTGAAACGCGGTCGTCTTTGCGTCAAAACTCATTAACTATAGAACAATGCCGGGGATGAGCCGGGTGAAAACCCGATTTATAGCTACCACTTACGCTTGATGGGGCACGTGGGACGCGACGCAGGAGGGGCAATCGGCTATGATAGGAATTTACTGATTTTTGAGTTTGCTTTAGTGAACCCGCTGCTTATGAAACCTCTTCGCCAACAAAATCGTCCTGTTATCAGTTACCAGCCCCGCGTTGAACCCGCGCCGCCAGAACATGCCAGCAAACTGGATGGCTTTCGTGACGTCTGGTTGTTACGCGGCAAATATGTGGCCTTTGTTCTGATTGGCGAGCGTTTTCGCCGTTCCCCGGCGTTTACCGTCCCGGAGTCGGCTCAGCGCTGGGCGGCACAGGTCCGCCAGGAAGAAGAAGTTGAGGATTAACAGATAATAAAAAACCGCCTTCATTGCTGAAGGCGGTTTTTTTAGTGCGGGAGGCGATTAACGGTGCGCCAGTTCCGCATGTTCATCGCTGTCCAGTACCGCTTTATCGGTCTGCTTCAGCCACTGGCTGGTGAGCGTACCGGCGGTCATGGAGCCGCTGACGTTCAGCGCGGTACGGCCCATGTCGATCAGAGGTTCAACGGAGATCAGCAGTGCCACCAGCGTCACCGGCAGACCCAGCGCAGGCAGTACGATCAGCGCGGCGAAGGTTGCGCCGCCGCCCACACCGGCCACACCGGCAGAGCTGACGGTCACAATCCCGACCAGGGTCGCAATCCACACCGGATCCAGCGGGTTAATACCCACCGTTGGCGCTACCATCACCGCCAGCATTGCCGGGTAGAGACCTGCACAACCGTTTTGACCAATGGTCGCGCCAAAGGAGGCGGAGAAGCTGGCGATCGATTCCGGCACGCCCAGGCGACGGGTCTGCGCTTCCACGTTCAGCGGAATAGAGGCGGCGCTGGAGCGGCTGGTGAAGGCAAAGGTCAGCACCGGCCACACTTTACGGAAGTATTTCAGCGGGCTCACGCCGTTCACGCCGAGCAGAATGCCGTGCACCACAAACATGATGCCCAGACCGAGGTAAGAGGCGACCACGAAGCTGCCCAGCTTGATGATGTCCTGCAGGTTAGAGCCTGCCACCACTTTGGTCATCAGCGCCAGCACGCCGTACGGGGTCAGCTGCATTACCAGACGCACCAGCTTCATCACCCAGCTCTGCAGGGTGTCGATGGCGGTCAGCACGCGCTGGCCTTTCGGCGCGTCATCTTTCAGCAGCTTCAGCGCAGCCACGCCCAGGAAGGCGGCGAAAATTACCACGCTGATGATCGACGTCGGGCTAGCCCCGGTCAGGTCAGCAAACGGGTTTTTCGGGATAAAGGAGAGCACCATCTGCGGTACGGTGAGATCCGCCACTTTACCGGCATAGTTGGTCTCGATAGCGGTCAGACGCGCGGTTTCCGCGGTGCCCTGCACCAGACCTTCTGCGGTCAGGCCAAACAGGTTGGTGACCAGCACGCCCACCAGGGCTGAGATCAGGGTCGTAAACAGCAGCGTGCCGATGGTCAGAACGCTGATTTTACCCAGCTGCGAGGCGTTATGCAGACGGGCAACCGCGCTCAGAATAGAGGCAAAGACCAGCGGCATAACAATCATCTGCAGCAGCTGAACATAGCCGTTACCGACAATATTAAACCATTGAATAGAGTCTTTCAGTACCGGGTTGCTGGCACCGTAAATGGCCTGCAGCGCCAGTCCAAAGACCACGCCCATCACCAGACCGACCAGTACTTTTTTGGCCAGGCTCCACTGCTTATGACGCGACTGCGCCAGCAACAGCAGTAAGCCGACGAACACCACGATGTTCGCGATTAATGGAAAATTCATCCCAGTTCTCCTGATTGAATAGCAGATCGGTATTAGGTCCGACCTTGTTGGCGCAAGATTATCAGAAGTGTGATCTGGTCGCTTATATCCAAATGGAATGGGTTATGCCAAAACGCCTGAATTCGTCCAGTTACTGCTCACTTTGATGATGAATAAAGCGGTTGAACTGAAACTGCAGGGAATTAATCATGTGCGAAGACCAGCGCACGGCACCGTTTTCCGGCATCGTCTGCGGCATCCACACCGCCCAGGCGAACAGGGCCATGCACAGGGCACGCTCGAGCTGGTTGCCTTTTTGTGGCCTGAGGATCGGCAGACGAAAACGCCAGCGGCAGGGCCACAGCAGGGGAACGCCCGCCGGGGTGAGCATGTCGGCCAGAATATGGCTCAGATAGCCCAGCACCATCCCCTGGATGGCATCCGCCGGGATCAGCCAGCTGTCAGGCACTTTTAAATAGAAGAGGATAAGCGCGGCAAAGACCGCCAGCAGGCTGTGGGTAAAGCCGCGATGGCCGCAGGCGCGGGCAATGGGTTTTGAGATCCACTTCAGCCGCTGCCCGAGCAGCGACTTGGGGTGATCGATATCAGGTAACAGGCAGGTCAAAACTGCCGATGGCACGATATGCCACCAGTCACCCTGCGCCAGCACCGGTGTAAGCTCAGCGTTTTTGGCAAACACTGCGCAGGCGAGAGAAAAGAGCAGATGACCTTCCGCCGTCATGATAAAACCCACTAAACTGTCGATGCATCCAGTATAGGGATTTTATACAGTATACGGAAGCAGTGACGGTGTAACTCTTTGTCACAAAGCTGTTAACGTGCGAGCCAGCCCCCATCGACGGCAAGGGTATAGCCGTTGACGTAGTCCGAGGCCGACGAAGCCAGAAATACCGCCGGGCCCTGCAGATCTTCCGGCTTACCCCAGCGACCCGCCGGAATGCGGTCAAGGATCTCCTTGCTACGCTGTTCGTCGTCGCGTAACTGCTGGGTGTTGTTGGTCGCCATATAGCCCGGGGCGATAGCGTTAACGTTAATACCGTGGTGCGCCCACTCGTTAGCCAGCAGGCGGGTGATCCCCAGCACACCGCTTTTCGATGCGGTATAAGAGGGAACCCGGATCCCCCCCCTGGAACGACAGCATAGAGGCGATGTTAATGATTTTGCCACCTTGCTCCTGGGCGATGAACTGGCGGGCCACGGCCTGCGACAGGAAAAAGACCGATTTCAGGTTGAGATTCATCACGTCATCCCAGTCCTTCTCGCTGAAGGTCAGGGCATCTTCCCGACGAATGGTGCCGGCGTTATTCACCAGAATATCGACGCGCCCCATCCCGGCGACCGTCTGCTCGACGATAGCGTTAATGGCATCCTGCTTGCTGAGATCGGCCTGGATGGCCAGAAAGCGGCGTCCCAGCGCCTTCACGCCTGCGGCGGTCTCTTCCGGGATCCGGCGATTGACGCTCACGATGTCGCAGCCTGCCTGCGCCAGACCCAGCGCCATGCCCTGGCCGAGCCCGGTATCACAGCCGGTAACGATGGCAACTTTTCCTGAAAGATTAAAGGCATCCAGTATCATACAGACCTCAGAAAGTAGGGGGGTATAGTTGTTCTGAGATAAGCATAGAAGCAGGGTATGGGAATATCAAACTAAAATGAAATGATGTTTTAAAAATATTATGTGGATCATGTTTGCGGGCAACAGGGCGTTGCCCGCCGACGTTAATTACCCGCGCAGATGCGCCACGGTGAGGTCCTGCAGCGAGGTGAGCTTAACGTCCGCAAGCGCATAGCGGGCATCATGCTGATTCTCTTCTGCGGGTACGACGATAGAGCGCATCCGGGCCGCTTTGCTGGCAATCATGCCATTGACGGAGTCTTCCAGCGCCACGCAGGTGGTCGGGTCAACGCCCAGCTTCGCGGCGCAGTCCATATACACCTGCGGGTGCGGCTTGCTGTAGGGCAGTTTTTCTGCCGAGGCCAGCGCATCAAAGCTGTCGCGCAGATCAAACATGATCAGCACCTTTTCCAGCATGTGCAGCGGGGAAGCGGAGGCGAGGCCCACTTTCAGCCCCTGTGCTTTGCACAGCGCCACGGCTTCACGCGCGCCTTTCAGCAGCGGGCGGTTCTCTTCCACCAGCGTCAGGGCCCGGTTGATGATGCGGTCGGTGACCTCGTCCCGTCCCGGCCCCACCCACGGCTGGTGGGCATACCAGAGTTCGACCACCATATCGATGCGCAGGCCGAGAGTGTCCGGCAGTTCGTGACGACGGCTGATATCCACGCCCAGGCTGGCCATCACATCCAGTTCAGCACGATCCCAGAGCGGCTCGGAATCAATCAGTAATCCATCCATATCAAAAATGGCTGCAAGAATTTGACGCGGAGTCGACATGCAACTTCTCCTTTCGTGGGTGTTTATCAGGGGTAAGTGCTACCTAACCCTGGCAATTTACCATATCACCCGCAAAGAACGGGCGAAAATGACAACCAGCAGGTAGACTTAGCCTCAAAGGATGTATTTTAACAACGAGGAACCGATGACATATCAACAAGCTGGACGTGTTGCGATACTGAAGATAATTGCCGGATGGGTAATTTTTATCCCGGCGGTGATCTCGACCATTATTTCCGTCCTGAAATTTATCTATGACCACAGCGAAAAGCAGGCGGGGATCAATGCCGTGATGCTGGATTTTGCCCACGTCATGATCGAGATGATGCGCTTTAACACGCCGTTCCTGAATTTCTTCTGGTACAACTCCCCGACGCCCGACTTCCGTCAGGGGATGAATATTGCATTCTGGATTATCTTTGCCCTGATCTTTATTGCCCTGGCGCTGCAGGCTTCCGGAGCGCGGATGCGCAGACAGACCCGCTTACTTCGCGAAGGGCTGGAAGCTCAGCTGATTCTGGAGAAGGCGAAAGGGGAAGAGGGGTTAACCCGCGAGCAGATTGAATCGCGTATCGTGGTGCCGAATCACACCATTTTCCTGCAAATTTTCACGCTCTACGTGCTGCCGGTGCTGATGATCGTCGCCGGATACTTCCTGTTCTCCCTTCTCGGTCTGGTGTAAGCCTTTGCTGCCGGGCTATTGCCCGGCAGCCTGTGCGCTACGCCGCCAGCACCCGCTCCAGCGCTTTCTGCGCAGTTACCAGATGCTCACCACCAAACAGAATGGCGCGGTTCATCAGGGTATAGAGCTGATACACCGGCTGCCTTTGCAGAAAACCGGCCGGCAACGGCGAGACTGACTGATACCCGTCGTAAATCTGCGGCGGCTGTTCGGGATGCAGCGGCAGCATTGCGAGGTCGCACTCCCTGTCCCCCCAGTAGCAGGCCGGATCGAAGATATAAGGGCCGTTCGGGCCAAGCGCGCAATTATCCGACCATAAATCACCGTGTAGCAGCGAAGGCTGCGGCTGGTGCGAGGCCAGACGCTGCTGAATATGATCGACAATGGCGTCAATGTTGCCAAACTCCAGCCCTTTCTCTGCCGCCAGCTCCAGCTGCCAGCCAATCCGCTGTTCGGCAAAGAAGGTCGACCAGCGTCGTTGCCAGGCGTTGGGTTGCGGAGTCGTTGAGAGGTCGTTATCGAAATCGAGACCGAACTGCGGCTGATCGCTCCACTGATGCAGGCGGGCAATCTGTTGCCCCAGGATAAAAGCGTTGTGCGCATCGAGCGGACGGGCGGGAAGGTAGTCCATCACCAGAAAGCAGTAGTCACGATCGCTGCCGACGGCCCAGACCTGAGGTACGGAGACGGTTTTGCTGCGGGAGAGCAGTTCCAGCTGGTCAGCTTCCGCGGTGAAGATGGGTAACAGCTCGCGTTCATCACATTTCACGAAGAGGTCGCGTCCTGCATAGCGCAGATGCCATGCGGCGTGGATCTCGCCCCCCTGGCAGCTCGTTACGCAGTTCAATTTCACCTTCGCCCAGTTGTTCACTTAAAAGATGACTGATAGCCTGCCACATGATCGCTCTCCCATGTTGTCTGCCAGATCATAAAGTTAGCGTGAAACTATGGTCAAAAAACACGAACTAACGCACATCTGTGCCGTTTGGTTGACCCTGTGGCACTTATTGTTGCTGCTTTTGCCAGTTTTCCCAGCTCGTGACCTCAACCTGCGGCTCTTTTCCGGTGGCACTCTCCACCAGACCCGTGGCCAGCGCTTTCACCTCCTCTTCACTCAACGGGCTGACCAGTCCGAAGGTGTGGGTTCCCAGCTCATGCAGATTGCCGTCGTCGTCGGTCATGGTCAGTAAAAAACCGCCGCGGGTCAGATGGTTGTTGATTTCATTGAGTTCTGTCAGTGAATCTTCATGAATTTTGACGGTTACCACGTAGCGCGCGATCTCTCCACTGCTCATAATTCACCTCGTTGTTATCCCGAAATTTTTTTAGCATAGACGATTCATGCCATTTGTCGCCCTCGCCGGGTCACCGGGAGGGCAACGGTTACGCATTGGTCAGGTATGTGAAAATTTTCTGCGTGTCATCCAGCGAGCACAGCCGTGTGCCGTGATTAATGGTCGCCGCACTGCCAGCCGCTACGCCGTACTGGGTCATCTCCCGTAAGGACGCGCCTTGCGCCAGCTTCAGGGTCATGGCACCCACCATGCTGTCACCCGCGCCGACGGTGCTCTGGCTTTTCATCGGCGGCGGCACAACATGCACCGAACCGCTTTCATCCACGGCCAGCGCCCCCTGTGGGCCGAGGGACACCACCACCCGGCGGGCTTTACCGCTCTTCACCAGCTCTTCGGCGGCACTGCGCACGTCATCCGGCTGGCTGAGATCGCGATTGACCAGGGCGCTTAGCTCTTTCTGATTAGGTTTTACCAGCTCGATGTTGCCGAGAGCCAGCGCGGCGCTGAGCGCCTCCCCGGAGCTGTCAACGATGCAGCGGATGCCGTTCTGTTGCGCCGCACGGATCAGCTGCGTCAGGCGTTCGGTTTTTACGCCGGGGGGGCAGACTGCCGCTGATGACCAGCAGCGCGCCGGTCTCGATGGCCAGCACTTTCTCTTCCAGCTGGCGAAATTCATCTTCGCTCAGGGTCGCGCCGGGCATCACAAAGCGGTACTGCTCGTGGGTGGATTCAACATGCACGTGCAGGTTTTGCCGGGTCCAGTCATGGGCATCGACCGTCTCCACGGCGACCTGCTCATCAGCCAGAAGCGAGACAAGGTGTTCGCCCGTCGCGCCTCCTGCGGGAAAGATGGCGGTGGCTTTTCCGCCGAGGTGAACAATGGCACGCGCCACGTTAATCCCGCCGCCGCCGGGTTCGAAAACGGGCGCGCTGCAGCGGAGCTTCCCTTCCGGATAGAGTTGTGCCGTTAGGGTTGCACTGTCCAGGGAAGGGGAGAGCGTCAACGTAAAGATACGATCCATGCTGATCTCCTGTGAATGAGGATAGCCTTAAGCCTGGCACCGAACCTGCGGAAGGGAAAGTAAATAACAATATGATTTCCAATATAAATATCGTTGCGCGCCGTGACTTTTATTTATAAATAACCGGCTGGTTTGAGATCGTTCTTATTCCAAAAATGAAACAAGAAATCATTGCTATGTTATTTGAGCCTTTTTATAATTTGTTACCTTTCGCGGGATCCCATGGCATTGATCCGCAAGAAAGTTTCCGGGACCGTAATGGTCTCTTTTTTTGTTGTACGGACTCTTTATAAATGAAGCTCTTAAAGACAGTACCCGCTGCAATGATGGTGGCGGGAGGCCTGTTTGCGTCAATGCATGCAACAGCCGATGATTCCGTTTTTACTGTCATGGACGATCCCTCCACTGCACAGAAACCTTTTGAAGGCAACCTGAACGCAGGTTATCTGGCGCAATCGGGCAATACAAAAAGCTCCTCCCTGACCGCCGACACCACCATGACCTGGTACGGCAACACCACCGCCTGGTCGCTGTGGGGTAACGCCAGCAACACCTCTTCTAACGATGAACGCTCTTCCGAGAAATATGCGGTGGGTGGGCGTAGCCGTTACAACATGACCGACTTCGACTATCTGTTTGGTCAGGCAAGCTGGTTGACCGACCGCTACAACGGCTACCGTGAGCGTGATGTGGCAACAGCCGGTTATGGTCGCCAGTTCCTGAATGGTCCGGTACATAGCTTCCGCTTTGAATTTGGTCCGGGTGTACGTTACGACGAATATACCAATGGCGATACCGAAACCCAGCCGCTGGGCTATGCGTCCGGTACCTACGCCTGGCAGATGACCGATAACGCCAAATTTAGCCAGGGCGTCTCTGTCTTTGGCGCTGACGACACCACCGTCAACTCCGAGACCGCGCTGAACGTGGCGATTAACGCCCATTTCGGGCTGAAAGTGGCCTACAACGTGACCTGGAACTCTGAGCCGCCAGCGTCTGCACCGGAACATACCGATCGCAGAACTGTCGTCTCTCTGGGCTATAAAATGTAATGGCAGCGGGCCAATAATATATTGGCCCGTTTTTAATTTTTGTGCTGATAAATAATAAACAGTGTTTTAAAATAACACGGTAGCTGATATCTCCATATTCTCTCCATAATTCCCCGTTTTGTTAACATTCAGTTTATTTGACACGAATTGATAAATATTTTGACTAGGCAAAAGTGTGATCCAGATCTAAACTATCAGGACAGGCTAGATATTGCCTTAAGTTGGTCTGTATTAATTCAGTAAGAGAAAAACATCATGAATAAAATCACTACTGCATCTGCAGCAATAGTGCTTTCCGCACTATCCTTCGGCGCATTTGCCGCTGATTCTGTATATAACTCTGCCAGTGACAGCTCTGCACAAGTGGGCATTACCAAAGCCTCTGATGTAGAAGCCGGTTCGAACATTGCCCCAGGTTCGCAATCTACCGGGCAATCCATGGACGACGCGTTCGACGTGCATAAACTGGTTGCCGGTGAATGGTCCTGATTGATTCGTCAGGCACGCTAAATAGATTTACTGGCCGTTATTGCCGCTAAAAAAACCGGATTCTGATGTACCGGTTTTTTTATTTCTGCTGTTTGTGTAAAGTTAATTAAAACGTAAGTTTATATTCGTTATGTTTTGCAAAAAAACTGCTTATCTGACAGAAGAGGGAAGATGAGATTAACCCCAAAGCATCGCTGCCCAGCGTAATAACATTAAGGCAGCACAAAGGGTGATTAAGACAATCACCATCTTCCAGTATTTTTTTGAAAAGCGTTTCGTCGGCATCATATCATCCTTGTTCTTTGGTCGCGGTTGACTGGCAAGTCTACCAAAGAGCAAAAATAATTGCGCTTCGCCGGAGGTTAACGCGTCAGGCGCTTACAGCTACGAGCGTCAAAACCAGTGAAACTTATCCGCCAGAATCACAAGTAATGCGGTGGCAGAAAGAATGTTCAGGATAACGACTGTTCTGCTGGATACGTTCATAATATGCCCCATAGTGTATTGAAGGACCTGTTCAAGAATAGCTCAGCCACCCGGTATTGCGAGAAGCTGTTTGAAATTCCACGTTAAACTCATGCAAAAGTACTAACGCGTTCAATCTGCCCGGAAGGGTGTTTTCACCCTGGCGTTAGTGTTACCATCAACAAGCTGATCGTAAATTGCCATTTTTCTGATTTCGATCCTGTGCATGATTGCGGGCCAATTTGACGATTGTTGGTCAGATGGCTTTGCAATTCACTGTAAATTAAAGATTATTTTCTTTGCATATGCTCTTATGTGTGGGGCATCACTGCAAATAAGGACATAAAATGCCTGTAATTACTCTTCCTGATGGCAGCCAACGCCATTTCGACTGCGCCGTCAGCCCAATGGATGTTGCGCTGGATATCGGCCCGGGTCTGGCGAAAGCCACTATTGCTGGCCGCGTAAACGGTGCGCTGGTTGATGCTTCCGATTTAATTGAAAACGATGCGAAGCTGTCGATCATCACCGCGAAAGACGAAGAAGGTCTGGAGATCATTCGTCACTCGTGCGCTCACCTGCTCGGTCATGCGATCAAGCAGCTGTGGCCTAACACCAAAATGGCTATCGGCCCGGTTATCGACAACGGCTTCTACTATGACGTTGACCTTGACCACACGCTGACCCAGGAAGATATCGAAGCCCTCGAAAAGCGTATGCACGAGCTGGCTGAGAGCAACTACGACGTCATCAAGAAGACCGTAAGCTGGCACGAAGCGCGTGAAACCTTCGTGAAGCGTGGCGAAAACTACAAAGTCACTATTCTTGACGAGAATATTGCTCATGATGACAAGCCTGGCTTGTATCATCACGAAGAATACATCGACATGTGCCGTGGACCGCACGTGCCGAACATGCGCTTCTGCCATCACTTCAAACTGATGAAAACCGCGGGCGCTTACTGGCGTGGCGACAGCAACAATAAGATGTTGCAGCGCATCTACGGTACCGCCTGGGCAGACAAAAAAGCCCTGAGCGCGTATCTGCAGCGCCTGGAAGAAGCGGCGAAGCGTGACCACCGTAAAATCGGCAAGCAGCTCGACCTGTATCATATGCAGGAAGAGGCGCCGGGTATGGTCTTCTGGCACAACGACGGCTGGACTATCTTCCGCGAGCTGGAAACTTTCGTGCGTTCCAAGCTGAAAGCGTACCAGTATCAGGAAGTGAAAGGCCCGTTCATGATGGACCGTGTGCTGTGGGAAAAAACCGGCCACTGGGACAACTACAAAGATGCGATGTTCACCACCTCTTCTGAGAACCGTGAATACTGCATCAAGCCAATGAACTGCCCAGGCCACGTTCAGATCTTTAACCAGGGTCTGAAATCCTACCGCGATCTGCCGCTGCGTATGGCGGAGTTCGGTAGTTGCCACCGTAACGAGCCATCAGGTGCGCTGCACGGTCTGATGCGTGTTCGTGGCTTTACGCAGGATGATGCGCATATCTTCTGTACTGAAGATCAGGTACGTGATGAAGTTAACGCCTGTATTCGTATGGTCTACGATATGTACAGCACCTTTGGCTTCGAGAAGATCGTGGTCAAACTCTCAACGCGTCCGGAAAAACGTATCGGTAGCGATGAGACCTGGGATCGTGCTGAGGCGGATCTCGCCGTGGCGCTGGAAGAGAACGGTATCCCGTTTGAATACCAGCTGGGCGAGGGCGCATTCTACGGTCCGAAAATTGAATTTACCCTGTATGACTGTCTCGATCGTGCATGGCAGTGCGGTACTGTACAGCTGGACTTCTCCCTGCCGCAGCGTTTAAGCGCCTCTTATGTTGGCGAAGACAACGAGCGTCAGGTGCCGGTAATGATTCACCGTGCTATCCTCGGTTCACTGGAGCGCTTCATCGGCATCCTGACCGAAGAGTTCGCGGGCTTCTTCCCAACCTGGCTTGCGCCAGTGCAGGTAGTGGTGATGAACATTACCGATTCTCAGGCTGATTACGTTAAAGAATTGACGCAGAAACTACAAAATGCGGGCATTCGCGTAAAAGCAGACTTGAGAAATGAGAAGATTGGCTTTAAAATCCGCGAGCACACTTTACGTCGTGTCCCGTATATGTTGGTCTGTGGTGATAAAGAGGTGGAAGCAGGCAAAGTTGCCGTTCGCACCCGCCGTGGTAAAGACCTGGGCAGCCTGGACGTAAATGAAGTGATTGAGAAGCTGCAACAAGAGATTCGCAGCCGCAGTCTTCAACAACTGGAGGAATAAGGTATTAAAGGCGGAAAACGAGTTCAAACGGCACGTCCGAATCGTATCAATGGCGAGATTCGCGCCCAGGAAGTTCGCTTAACAGGTCTGGAAGGCGAGCAACTGGGGATTGTGAGTCTGAGAGAAGCGATCGAAAAGGCTGAAGAAGCTGGAGTAGATTTAGTTGAAATCAGCCCTAACGCCGAACCGCCAGTTTGTCGTATCATGGACTACGGCAAGTTCCTTTATGAAAAGAGTAAGTCTTCTAAGGAACAGAAGAAAAAACAAAAAGTTATCCAGGTTAAGGAAATCAAATTCCGTCCTGGTACCGACGATGGCGATTATCAGGTAAAACTCCGCAGCCTGATACGCTTTCTGGAAGATGGCGATAAGGCCAAGATCACACTGCGTTTCCGCGGTCGTGAGATGGCCCACCAACAGATCGGCATGGAAGTGCTTAACCGCGTCCGTGAAGATCTGAGTGAACTGGCAGTAGTCGAATCCTTCCCTACGAAGATCGAAGGCCGCCAGATGATCATGGTGCTCGCTCCTAAGAAGAAACAGTAGGCCTTCAAGTAGCAATTCCTGTGGAGCCGACAGGCTTCGCAGGTTTTGTTCGCCTGGGTTTCGTTTATTTAACAATGCGAAGTGGAAGTTATTAAGATGCCAAAAATTAAGACCGTACGCGGTGCTGCTAAGCGCTTCAAAAAAACCGGTGGTGGTGGATTTAAGCGTAAGCACGCAAACCTGCGTCATATTCTGACCAAAAAATCTACTAAGCGTAAACGTCACCTGCGTCCAAAAGGCCTTGTGTCTAAAGGCGATCTGGGTCTGGTTATCGCGTGCCTCCCGTACGCATAAGCCGTTAACGTTTAATTTTTTTACTAAGAATATAGATACAGGAGAGCACATATGGCTCGCGTAAAACGTGGTGTAGTTGCCCGCGCACGTCACAAGAAAATTTTGAAACAAGCCAAAGGCTACTACGGTGCGCGTTCACGCGTATACCGCGTTGCCTTCCAGGCAGTTATCAAAGCTGGTCAGTACGCTTACCGTGACCGTCGTCAACGTAAGCGTCAGTTCCGTCAACTGTGGATTGCGCGTATCAACGCAGCAGCACGTCAGAACGGTATTTCTTACAGCAAATTCATCAACGGCCTGAAAAAAGCCTCTGTTGAAATCGACCGTAAGATCCTGGCTGACATCGCAGTATTCGACAAAGTAGCGTTCACCGCTCTGGTCGAAAAAGCGAAAGCAGCTCTGGCATAAGCCAGTTGAAAGAGGGAGCTCTGCTCCCTCTTTTCGTTTCAACAGCATCAAAACGTTGACAATTTTCCGGCGACCCTTTTCAATAAGGCGTTAGGTCCCTTACCACACAAGGTAATGCAAGCATGAATGCTGCTATTTTCCGCTTCTTCTTTTACTTTAGCACCTGACATCAGGAGGCTAGCGCGTGAAAGACGAAACGGAAAACAGCGCCAGAAAGCCTCCTGATGGAGGCTTTTTTTTGTATCTGACGCTTGTAAATATCGCTACATAACGAGGAAAACCATGTCACATCTCGCAGAGCTGGTTGCCAGTGCAACGGCCGCCATTAACCAGGCCTCAGATGTTGCCGCGTTAGACAATGTCCGCGTCGAATATCTGGGCAAGAAAGGGCACCTGACCCTTCAAATGACTACCCTGCGTGAGTTGCCGCCAGAAGAGCGTCCGGCTGCAGGTGCGGTGATTAACGAAGCCAAAGAGCAGGTTCAGCAGGTGCTGAACGAGCGTAAAAACGCGCTGGAAAGCGCCGCGCTGAACGCCCGTCTGGCTGCCGAAACGATCGATGTCTCCCTGCCGGGTCGTCGTATTGAGAACGGTGGTCTGCACCCGGTCACCCGTACCATCGACCGCATTGAAAGTTTCTTCGGTGAGCTCGGCTTTACCGTGGCGACCGGCCCGGAAATCGAAGACGATTACCATAACTTCGATGCCCTGAATATCCCAAGCCACCACCCGGCGCGTGCTGACCACGACACTTTCTGGTTTGATGCTACCCGCCTGCTGCGCACCCAGACCTCGGGCGTGCAGATCCGTACCATGAAGGAGCAGGAGCCGCCGATCCGCATCATCGCCCCGGGCCGCGTCTATCGTAACGACTACGATCAGACCCACACCCCAATGTTCCATCAGATGGAAGGTCTGATTGTTGATAAAAACATCAGCTTTACCAACCTGAAGGGCGCGCTGCACGATTTCCTGAACAACTTCTTTGAGGAAGATCTGCAGGTTCGTTTCCGTCCGTCCTACTTCCCGTTCACCGAACCGTCCGCAGAAGTTGACGTGATGGGTAAAAACGGCAAATGGCTGGAAGTGCTGGGCTGCGGCATGGTGCACCCGAACGTGCTGCGTAACGTCGGCATTGACCCGGAAGTTTATTCCGGCTTTGCGTTCGGTATGGGGATGGAGCGTCTGACCATGCTGCGTTATGGCGTGACCGACTTACGCGCTTTCTTCGAAAACGATCTGCGTTTCCTCAAACAGTTTAAATAAGGGCAGGACAGAACAATGAAATTCAGTGAACTGTGGTTACGCGAATGGGTGAACACCGGGCTCGACAGCGAGGCGCTCTCTAACCAGATCACCATGGCCGGCCTGGAAGTGGACGGTGTTGAGCCGGTTGCTGGTGCCTTTAACGGCGTGGTTATCGGTGAAGTCGTGGAGTGCGGCCAGCACCCGAACGCAGACAAGCTGCGTGTCACCAAAGTTAACGTGGGCGGCGAACGCCTGCTCGATATCGTCTGCGGCGCGGCAAACTGCCGTCAGGGTCTGAAAGTGGCCGTGGCGACCGTTGGTGCGGTACTGCCGGGCGATTTCAAAATCAAAGCGGCAAAACTGCGCGGCGAGCCGTCGGAAGGCATGCTGTGCTCCTTCTCCGAGCTGGGTATTTCCGACGATCACTCCGGCATCATTGAACTGCCAGCGGATGCGCCAATTGGCACCGATCTGCGCGAATACCTGAAGCTCGATGACAACACCATCGAGATCAGCGTCACCCCGAACCGCGCCGACTGCTTAGGCATTATCGGCGTGGCCCGCGACGTGGCGGTACTGAACCAGACCGCACTGAACGCGCCTGAGATCGCGCCTGTCGCGGCCACCATCAACGACACCCTGCCGATTCAGGTTGAAGCCGCTGACGCCTGTCCGCGCTACCTGGGCCGTGTGGTGAAGGGTATCAACGTTAAGGCACCAACCCCGCTGTGGATGAAAGAGAAGCTGCGTCGCTGCGGCATCCGCTCTATCGATGCGGTGGTTGACGTGACCAACTACGTCCTGCTGGAGCTGGGTCAGCCGATGCACGCGTTCGATAAAGATCGTATCGAAGGCGGGATCGTGGTGCGCATGGCGAAAGAGGGCGAAACCCTGGTCCTGCTGGACGGCAGCGAAGCCAAACTGAATGCCGACACCCTGGTGATTGCGGATCACGGCAAAGCGCTGGCGATGGGCGGCATCTTCGGCGGCGACCACTCCGGCGTGAACGACGAAACTCAGAACGTGCTGCTGGAGTGCGCCTTCTTCAGCCCGCTGTCCATTACCGGCCGCGCCCGTCGTCATGGCCTGCATACCGATGCGTCTCACCGCTATGAGCGCGGCGTGGATCCGGCCCTGCAGTACAAAGCGATGGAGCGTGCAACCCGCCTGCTGATCGACATCTGCGGTGGCGAAGCCGGTCCGGTGATTGATGTGACCAGCGACGCGCATCTGCCGAAGCCTGCGACCATCACTCTGCGTCGCAGCAAGCTGGATCGCCTGATTGGTCATCACATTGCCGATGCGCAGGTGAGCGACATTCTGCGCCGTCTGGGCTGTGAAGTGACCGAAGGTCAGGACCAGTGGACCGCCGTGGCACCGAGCTGGCGTTTCGATATGGAGATCGAAGAAGATCTGGTGGAAGAAGTGGCCCGCGTTTACGGCTACAACAACATTCCTGATGAGCCGGTGCAGGCTGGCCTGGTGATGGGCTCCCATCGTGAAGCCGACCTCTCTCTGAAGCGTGTGAAAACCATGCTGAACGACAAAGGCTACCAGGAAGTGATCACCTACAGTTTCGTTGACCCGAAAGTGCAGCAGCTGATTCACCCGGGCCAGGAAGCCTTGATCCTGCCAAGCCCAATCTCCAGCGAAATGTCCGCCATGCGTCTGTCGCTGCTGACCGGCCTGCTGAGCACCATCGTCTATAACCAGAACCGTCAGCAGAGCCGCGTGCGCATCTTCGAAACCGGTCTGCGCTTTGTGCCGGACACTCAGGCTAACCTCGGTATCCGTCAGGATCTGATGCTGGCGGGCGCAATCTGCGGCAACCGCTATGAAGAGCACTGGGATCTGAGCAAAAACAGCGTCGATTTCTACGACCTTAAAGGCGATCTGGAATCGGTGCTGGATTTGACCGGTAAATTGTCCGAAATTGAGTTCCGTGCTGAAGCCATCCCGGCTCTGCATCCGGGCCAGAGCGCCGCGATTTATCTGAAAGGTGAACGCGTTGGTTTCATTGGTGTTGTGCACCCGGAGCTTGAGCGCAAGCTGGATCTTAACGGCCGTACGCTGGCGTTTGAACTGGAGTGGAACAAGGTCGCAGACCGCGTCATTCCTCAGGCTCAGGACGTTTCCCGCTTCCCTGCAAACCGTCGTGATATCGCAGTTGTGGTGGCCGAAAATGTGCCTGCCGCAGATATTTTGGCCGAATGTAAGAAAGTTGGCGTAAATCAGGTAGTTGGCGTAAACTTATTTGACGTGTACCGCGGCAAGGGCGTAGCAGAGGGCTTTAAGAGCCTGGCTATCAGCCTGATCCTTCAGGATACCAGCCGTACACTCGAAGAAGAGGAGATTGCCGCTACCGTCGCCAAATGTGTAGAGGCATTAAAAGAGCGATTCCAGGCATCATTGAGGGATTGAACCTATGGCGCTTACAAAAGCTGAAATGTCCGAATATCTGTTTGATAAGCTTGGGCTTAGCAAACGGGATGCCAAAGAGCTGGTTGAGCTGTTTTTCGAAGAGATCCGTCGCGCTCTGGAAAATGGTGAGCAGGTAAAACTCTCCGGCTTTGGTAACTTTGATTTGCGCGACAAGAATCAACGTCCGGGCCGTAACCCGAAGACGGGTGAGGATATTCCCATTACAGCTCGCCGCGTGGTGACCTTCAGACCCGGCCAGAAGTTGAAAAGCCGTGTCGAAAACGCCTCACCCAAAGCAGAGTGATATGATCTAACCAAAAAGGCCGCAGATGCGGCCTTTTTTCTTTGCGCTGCTGTAAACCCACCGTAAAATCAGTTACATCATTCATCCGCAAAATGATTCCGATGCCCGAATTTGCCCGTCAGCAGTACCGCTCCGATCTGCGTAAATTGCTCGTTCTGACACTGGCGCTGGCTATCGCGCTGGGTTTGAGCCTGTGCGCCGGCGATCTATGGATTGGTCCTGAGGCGTGGTTTACGCCCCGTGGGGAGTTGTTTATCTGGCAAATCCGCCTGCCGCGCACGCTGGCGGTGGTGCTGGTGGGGGCGGCGCTGGCGCTCAGCGGGACTATCATGCAGGCCCTGTTCGATAACCCGCTGGCGGAGCCCGGGTTATTAGGCGTATCGAACGGCGCCGGGGTAGGGCTGATTGCTGCCGTCATGCTCGGCGGCGGAGCGTTATCGGGCTGGAGTTTAAGCCTCTGCGCCATCGCCGGGGCGCTGATCATTACCCTCATTTTGCTGCGTTTCGCCCGTCGTCACCTCTCCGTGAGCCGCCTGCTGCTGGCCGGAGTGGCGTTGGGTATCATCTGTAGCGCCCTGATGACCTGGGCGGTCTATTTTTCCACCGCTTTTGACCTGCGCCAGCTGATGTACTGGATGATGGGCGGCTTCGGCGGCGTGGACTGGGGGCAGGGCTGGCTGATGCTGCTGCTGGCACCCGCCATCGTCTGGGCCTGCTTTCAGGCATCACCCCTGAACATTCTGGTGCTGGGGGGAGATTTCGGCCCGTCAGCTCGGCCTGCCGCTCACCTTCTGGCGCAACACGCTGGTGGTCGCCATCGGCTGGATGGTGGGCGTGAGCGTGGCCCTGGCCGGCGCTATCGGATTTATCGGCCTTGTCATTCCCCATATGCTGCGTTTGTGTGGTATTACCGATCACCGGCTGTTATTGCCCGCTGCGGCAGTGACGGGCGGCGCAACGCTGCTTTTCGCTGATATCATCGCGCGCCTGGCGCTCAACGCTGCGGAGCTGCCCATTGGGGTGGTGACGGCGACACTGGGCGCACCCGTGTTTATCTGGCTACTCTTAAAAGCCGGACGTTAAGTACAGCCCATCTGAACCATAACCTGAGAGAATGCTATGCCGAACGATATTCTGAATACCGAAGTGACGACCATTGATGGCAAAACCACCACCCTTGAGGACTATAAAGGCAAGGTGCTGCTGGTGGTGAACGTGGCATCGAAATGCGGCCTGACGCCGCAGTATGAGCAGCTCGAAAATATCCACAAGGCATGGGAAAAGGACGGATTTACCGTGCTCGGTTTCCCGTGCAACCAGTTCCTTGGCCAGGAGCCCGGTAGCGAAGAGGAGATCAAAACCTTCTGCAGCACTACCTATGGCATCACCTTCCCGATGTTCAGCAAAATCGAGGTCAATGGCGAAGCACGTCATCCGCTGTATCAAAAATTGATTGCCGCCGCCCCGGTGGCTGTTGCCCCTGAAAGCAGCGGTTTTTATGAGCGCCTGGCGAGCAAAGGCCGTGCGCCGCTCTACCCTGACGACATCTTATGGAATTTCGAAAAATTCCTGATTGGCCGCGATGGTGAAGTGGTCCAGCGTTTTGCGCCGGATATGACCCCTGAAGATCCGATCCTGATGGAAGCTATCAAGCTGGCGCTCGCGAAGTAATGTCGGTACTGATGCAGCTCAATGGGGTGACGGAAAGCGGGCGTCTGCAGCCGCTTACCGCCCAGGTTAATGCGGGGGAGATCCTGCACCTGGTCGGCCCAAACGGGGCAGGTAAAAGCACACTGCTTGCACGCATGGCCGGGCTGAGCACCGGGCCGGGTGAAATCCTGCTGCAGGGCGAACCGCTTTCCCGGTGGACCCCTGCGTCGCTGGCCAGCTGCAGGGCCTATCTGGCCCAGCAGCAAACCGCCCCGTTCGCCATGCCTGTCTGGCACTATCTGATGCTGCATCAGCACGACAATCAGCAAAAAACGCTGCTCAGTGAAGTGGCAGAGGCGCTGGGAATTGAGGATAAGCTGTCGCGCCACGTCAGCCAGCTCTCCGGCGGAGAGTGGCAGCGCGTGCGGCTCGCCGCCGTGATCCTGCAAATTCATCCTCGCGGCAACCCGCACGGCCAGCTATTGTTGCTGGACGAGCCGATGAACAGTCTCGACGTGGCCCAGCAGGTGGCGCTCGACCGGCTGCTAAGCGCGCTGTCCCGGGAGGGAATTGCGGTGGTGATGAGCAGCCACGATCTGAACCATACGCTGCGCCACGCCCATCGCGTCTGGCTGCTGAAGCGGGGGCAGCTGATCGCCAGCGGCGCGCGCGACAGCGTGCTGACGCCGCCAAATCTGGCTAAAGCCTACGACATGTCGTTCCGCCGTCTGGATATCGAAGGTCACAGAATGATCATTTCGACGTCCCAGGAATAACCGCTTGTTGCGTAGCGACATATTCACAGGCTAAATTACGGAAAGCACAAAAAATCAGAGGATTCGTCTGGAATGCGATTCTGTTTTCTCCTTGTGGCCGCGCTTTTTCTTGCAGGATGCAGCAGCCATCGCGCACCGCCACCCAACGCGCGGCTGTCAGATTCTATCGCCGTGATTGCAGGCCTCAACGATCAATTGCATCACTGGAGCGGTACCCCTTATCGCTACGGCGGCATGACGCGTGGCGGAATTGATTGCTCGGGATTTGTGCTGCTCACCTTCCGTGACCAGTTTGCGCTGCAGCTGCCGCGTGAAACGCGCCAGCAGGCGACTATTGGCACCGAAATCGATAAAGATGACCTCCTTCCGGGCGATCTGGTGTTCTTCAAAACCGGCTCCGGCGAAAGCGGACTGCACGTCGGGATATACGATACCGATAATCAATTTATTCATGCCTCGACCAGCCGAGGCGTGATGCGTTCCTCCCTTAATAACGTCTATTGGCGCAAGAATTTCTGGCAAGCCCGACGCATATAACCCTGTCGCGCCGGACGGCGCGACATTCTCTTTCATCCGTAAATGGTATTAGTTAGCGGCCTTTAATTGATAAGAATTACTTAGCCGCTGAATTAATTTGATGCAATTCTGGGGGTTAGGGATAACTGGCTATTAAGCGGTATCCAGGATAAGATTATTTCAGGACTAAGGAAAATCCGAATATTTAATGGAAAGAAAGAAATTAATCTTATTAAAATCCATAAAGTTGAATTGCTTCAGCATATGTTTCAGGATGTCTTGTATCATCTTTAAACCGGGTCGGACGCCATGATTGTGATGCTGGATATTGCTTATCAGTCTGAATTGTTATTACTCCCTGCAAGGCATGATTCGGGGGGCGCTTAAAGGCCTCGAAATAGTCGTGAACTTTGTCGGGGTGGATAACCAGGTCCGCATTCCGACCGAACTGGTGCGCCCGTACCTCTCTCCCGAGCAAGAGCTGATGCTGTTTCAGGAACAGCTGGCGATGCTCGATAGCTGCAAGCTCTTTTTTATTCAGCAACAGCTTACGGCATGGATAAATATCTCTCCGGCAATTGTTGAATACCTGATAGTGGAACAAAATGGTGTTTCAATATGTGAACAACATCCGTGGCTGGAGTTCACTATTAATGAGAATTATCCCGATCTGAATAAAGGCAATATGAATACGGCCCTGATGGACTTTGCCCTGCGTTTTCCGCTGGTGCTCGGCAATTTTGGTGCCGGTGATGCCTCCACCAAAGCCATTTTTGATGGCATGTTTAAACGCGTGGCGCTGGATAAAAACTTCATTCAACAACATTTAACAGATAATACATTCGAACTGTTATTACGGGCGATCGTGACCCAGGTTTCGCCTTACTGTCAGTCACTGATGGTGGCGGGCGTGGACGATGACGTTGCCCTGCAGCGGCTGTCGGCATTTGGCTTCAGCGCCATGCAGGGCGGCTTGTGGCCTGCCGTTCCCCTTGAGCGCATTACCTCCCTGGTGCAGGGATAACCCTTGTCTTACCCGGTGTTTAACCTCTGATAAACCCACTACACTAAAAGCAGGAGGACCTATGACCCTGTCTTTTACCGCGCACTGGCATGATGAACTACCCGGCTTTTATACGGCTCTGAAACCCACTCCACTCAATAATGCCCGCCTGATCTGGCATAACACGGCGCTGGCCGCCGAGCTGGCGATCCCGGAGTCACTGTTTAGCCCTGAACAAGGCGCTGGCGTCTTTGGCGGCGAAACCCTGCTGCCGGGCATGCAGCCGCTGGCCCAGGTCTACAGTGGCCATCAGTTTGGCGTCTGGGCCGGACAGCTGGGGGACGGGCGGGGGATCCTGCTCGGCGAGCAGCAGCTGGCCAACGGACAAACGATGGACTGGCACCTGAAGGGCGCCGGACTCACCCCCTATTCGCGTATGGGCGACGGGCGCGCCGTGCTGCGTTCGACCCTTCGCGAAAGCCTGGCCTCAGAAGCGATGCACGCCCTTGGGATCCCTACCACCAGGGCGCTGTCGATTGTCACCAGCGACACCCCCGTGGCGCGTGAAACCATGGAGCAGGGCGCGATGCTGATCCGCGTTGCCCAGAGCCACGCCCGCTTCGGCCATTTCGAGCACTTCTACTATCGCCGCGAGCCGGAGAAAGTTCGCCAGCTGGCGGATTTTGTCATCAGGCATCATTGGCCGCAGTTGCAGGACGATGCCGATAAATACATCCTCTGGTTCCGGGATGTGGTGGCGCGAACTGCCGCCCTGATCGCCAGCTGGCAGACGGTTGGCTTTGCCCACGGGGTGATGAACACCGATAACATGTCGATCCTCGGCCTGACCATCGACTATGGCCCGTACGGCTTCCTCGACGACTACCAGCCGGGCTATATCTGCAACCACTCCGATTATCAGGGACGCTACAGCTTCGATAATCAGCCGGCGGTGGGCATCTGGAATCTGCAGCGGCTGGCTCAGTCCCTGTCGCCGTTTATCGAGGTTGAGGCGCTCAACGACGCGCTGGATGGCTATCAGGAGGTCTTATTGCAGCAGTACGGCAAGCTGATGCGCCGCAAGCTGGGGCTGATGACCCAGGAGCGGGGTGACAACGAGATCCTCAATAACCTGTTTGCGCTGATGGCGCGGGAAGGCAGCGACTACACCCGCACCTTCCGTATGCTGGGCCAAACCGAGCAGCACAGCTCCGCTTCACCGCTGCGCGACGAGTTTATCGACCGCCAGGCCTTTGATGACTGGTTTGCGACGTATCGCGCGCGCCTCCAGCAGGAGAATATCCCAGATGATGAGCGTCAGGCGCAGATGAATGCCGTCAACCCGGCGATGGTGCTGCGCAACTGGCTGGCGCAGCGGGCCATCGAACAGGCGGAGAAAGGCGATTACGCCGAGCTGCACCAACTGCATGAGGCGCTGAGAACGCCGTTTGCCGACCGCAGCGATGACTATGTCAGCCGCCCGCCCGACTGGGGCAAGCGGCTGGAAGTGAGTTGCTCGAGCTAAGGCGCGAGAAACACCTGTGGAGTAGCGTTCAACGGATGCTGCCCCACATGCACCTGCGCGCCATACCAGCGCGCCAGGTCATCGGCCTGTAACACCTGCTGCGGTGCCCCCCTGAGAGACAATCATGCCGTTATGAAGGAGCACGATCCGATCTGCCCACAGGGCGGCCAGGTTGAGATCGTGCAGCACCACGCAGACGTGCAGATCCCCGTCCGCAGTCAGCGTTTTAAGCAGCCGCAGCAGATGCTGCTGGTGGTAAAGATCCAGCGCCGAGGTGGGCTCATCGAGAAACAGCCAGCCGCGCGGCGCGCCATCGCACCACAGCTGCGCCAGCGCCCGGGCCAGCTGCACCCGCTGCTGCTCCCCGCCCGACAGGGCCGCATACTGACGACCCGCCAGCGGCTGACAGCCGGTAAGCTGCATCACCTCGCTGACGATCTGGGGCTCGGACTGCGATGTCCAGGGGGGAACGTCCCATTCCGATCACCGCCTCCACCGGCCAGTCAAAGCCCAGTAGGGTGTGCTGGCGCATCACAGCCCGCTGGCGCGATAACGCCCGGGTACTCCACGTTTCCAGCGTCTTCCCGTCCAGCAGACAGCGCCCGGTATCCGGCCTGAGAAAACCGGTTAACAGACGCAGCAGGGTCGATTTCCCCGCGCCGTTGGGGCCGATCAGCGCGACCAGTTCACCCGGCGCGAGCGACAGCGAGACGTCGCGCACCACCGTCCGGTCTGCGACGCGATAAGACAAGCCTTCAGCAACTAAGGATTCAGCCATGCTGGCCTCCACGACGGAAAATAAGCCACAGGAACCAGGGCGCGCCGAGAATGCTGGTCAGCAACCCCACCGGCATCTCCGCCGGAGCGACCAGCGTGCGCGCGGCGGTATCGGCAATCAGCAGCAGAAAGGCGCCCGCCAGCACCGAACCGGGGATCACCGCCCGGTGATCCGACCCCAGCCACATGCGCATCAGGTGCGGCACTACCAGGCCAATAAAACCTATTACCCCGCTGACCGCCACCGCGGCGGCCACCAGCAGGGCGCTGCACAGGAGCAAAACCCGCTGGACGATGCGCACGTCGATACCTAGATAGTGCGCCTCCTCCTCCCCGAGCTGCAGCAGATTCAGGGCCGATGCCTGCCGCCAGATCACCAGCACGGTGGGGATCATCAAAGAGGTCACCGCCAGCAGGGTGGACCACTGGGCCTGGCCGAGGCTGCCCATCCCCCACAGCGAGAGCTGGCGCAGCTGGGCGTCGTTACTCACCCAGGAGAGCACGCCCACCGCCGCGCCGCACAGGGCGTTGATGGCGATCCCCACCAGCAGCAGACGCGAGAGGGAACTCTCCCGCTGCTGGCTGAGCAGGAAGATTACGATTGTGGCGGCCAGCGCGCCGAGAAAGGCCGCCAGCATTGGGGCGTAGAGCATCAGCAGGGCGGGGAGGGTGACGGGCAACACCACCCACAGGGCGACGGCGCAGGCGGCACCGCTGCTGATCCCCAGCAAACCGGGGTCGGCGAGCGGGTTGCGAAACAGCCCCTGCATCACGCAGCCCGCCAGCGCCAGCGAGCCGCCAATCACCAGCGCCAGCAGCACCCGCGGCAGGCGAATGGTGAGCCAGATCTGGCGCAGCGCCTCGTCACTGCCGCTCCACAGCAGGGACACCGGCAGGCGCAACGCGCCAAACCCGGTGGCTAACAGCGTCATCAGCGCCAGCGCCATTGCCAGCCCCCACAGGGAATAGCCGATCCGGCGAGACATCAGGGCAGCTGCCCGGCTTTGCTGCGCAGCTGTCCAATGGCCTGTGGGGTGCGCACGCTGAACCCGAGCAGCGCCATATCGTCAATCTGCAGCACCTGTTTATTACGCCCCGCAGGGGTTTGCGCCAGACCCGGCAGCTTCCACAGATTCGCTTCTCCGCCCATCGCTTTTACGCCGTCCCGGGAAATCACCACCAGGTCAGGCTGGCTGGCAATGACCCCTTCCTGAGAGAGCGGCTGGTAGCGGGAGAACCCCTGCATCGCGTTGTGCAGACCGGCCGCGCGGATCGCCGCATCGGCCCCGGTCTCCTGTCCTGCGGCCATAGCGGTCATCCCGCCGTGGTTGAGGATAAACAGTACCCGCTTATCGATCGGCGTGGCGGGCAGCGCGGCCAGCTCCTGCTGCAGGCGCTTACGCAGAGCTTCCCCTTCGGCAACGCGGTGCGTCGCCTCGGCCACCACCCGCACTTTCTCGTCGATGACGGTCAGGGCGTTGCTGCCCGGCACCGTCACCACGCTGACGTGACTCTGCCCGACCTGTTTCAGCGCCAGCGAAGGCTGCGACTGGGCGCTGGCTAACACCAGCGTCGGACGCATCGCCAGGATCCCCTCGGCATTGAGCTGGCGCAGGTAGCCCACGTCCGGCAGGGAGGTGGCCTGCTCCGGCCACTGGCTGGTGCTGTCGCGCGCCACCAGCGAACCTTCTGCCCCCAAGGCGTAAACAATCTCCGTCACGTCGCCGCCGAGGGCGACGATCCTCTCCTGTCCCGCGCCGATGGCGGCCAGCGGTAGCGCCACAAGCAGGGCGAGCAGTGTTTTCATGCGGCCAGCCCTTTTACCGTCAGGGCGTCGATCTGTGAACGCCACTGGCTCTGCTCGGGCTCGCCTTCGGTGCGCTGACCGTACAGCTGGGCGATCTGCGTCCCGTCGGCGGCAAAGAGTTCGAGGCTGGTGACATGCCCGTCGGCAGTCGGTTTGCGCGTCACCCAGGTCTCGGCGATGGTCTCTTCCAGCAGATGCAGGGTAAAGGCCGGGTTGAAGATGTTCAGCCAGCCCTTCATCGGGATCACTTTCTCGATCGCGCCGGTGAAGACCTGTACGCAGCCGCGGTTGCCGACGAAAATCATGATCTCGTTGCCGTCCTGACGGGCAGTATTCAGCAGCTGCGCCAGGGCGCTGTTCTCCACCTTGCAGGCGAGGTCGTCACCCACCAGCCGGAACGCCTGCTGCCGGGTCAGACTGTGGCGCTTCAGCAGGCCGAAGAACTGATGCACGTCGGTCATGGAACGCCACTCGCTGTCCACCTTCGCGGCGTCAGCGCTGGCCACGTTGGCTGCCGGTTCGGCGGCTTTCAGCGCCAGCGGCGGGTTATCGGCGAAGATAAAGCGGGACAGCAGGTCGCCCCAGGCCGACACGTCCGTGTTATCGGTGGTGTAGACCTTGAGCAGGGCATCGCCCTGATGGTCAAAAAACTGAATGCTCTGGCGTTCGCCGCGAGGGGTGGTCTCGGTGATATGAAACGCGCTGGCCCACTGGTTGAGAAACAGGCGCAGATCCAGCGCGCGCGGGTTAAGCACCAGTCCGGCATGGCCGTTCAGATGCTGGTTGGTAAAGGTGCCCACCTGTTCATGAACCGCATACTGGTTGCGGCAGATGCATTTAGTTTCGCCCACCGCTTCCAGCGCGCCGAGGATGTCGCGGATTTCACCGTGCAGACGCCAGGCATCGTGGCCCACCCGGGCCCAGGTCAGTTCGGCTTCGCTGATGTTCATCATGGCAGCGATATCACGCGCGTATTTCCCGGGATTCTGTTCTTTGAGTTCAAGCCAGCGTGTGTAGTGATTCATTGTCTCTTCCTTCCGGATAAACGCCCCGGCGGAACCGGGGCAGGGTGATTACCACTGATAACTCACGAAAATCTTGCCGTTGCGGCCATCCTGCGGGATGCCCTGCGGCGACCAGTACTCTTTATCGAAGGCGTTGCCGAGCACCAGGGTGGTGGTCACGCCTTTCAGCGCCTGCTGGCCCTGATAGCTGACGTAGAAATCATTCACCGCATAGCCCGGCTGGTGGCTGTAGCTGCTGCTCACGTGAGTGGAGCGATCGGCAAAGGTGCCGATCCAGCCGACGCTAAAGCCGCTCTGCGCCAGCGGAACATCCAGCTTGCTGGAGATGGTGTCCGGGCTGATGCTGGAGATGTACTCCCCGGTGTCGGTGTCTTTGCCCCGGGTGCGGTTATAGGCCACGTCGAGGTTGAACAGGCTGGCGGAGTATTTCGCCATCACGTCCCAGCCCCAGATTTTGGCGTTCGGCACGTTGTACGACATGGTGGTGGCGGCGGCAAAATCGACGGCGGTGGAGATGTAATCTTTGGCATGGGTATCAAAGTAGCTGGCTTTGAACTCCAGCGCATCGTCAGCCAGCAGCAGATCGTCAAAGCGTAGCCCAAACCCATACTCCTGGGTTTCGTTGGTTTCCGGGCGCAGATTCGGGTTCGGCACCCAGTAATTGGTGTAGAACCGGCCAATGGAGAAGTGTTTGGCGTCGTTATACATTTCGCCCATCGTCGGGGCGCGGAAGGCCTGGGCATACGAGCCGAACAGCATCAGCCACTCGGTCGGCGATACGGTGATCCCGGCGCGCGAGGACCATTTATCGGCATCCACATCCTCATAACCATCGCTGCTGCCGCGGTAGTTATCGTAGCGGGTGCCACCCAGCAGGGTGACAGGCAGATCGCGCAGGGTGATCTCATCCTGCAGCCAGCCGGAGCTGAAATCGATACTCGCATCCGGGAAGCCAGTCGTTGCGCCGGACGGCTCCTGCTCCTGACGGTAATACTCCCCGCCATAGGTCAGCAGGTGCGAGGCGAAGGAGTCGGCGAACAGGCGGGTGCGGTTCTCCACTTTGCCGCCTTTGGTGGTCTGCTGGCGGAATTCGCCGGTGCCGTCGATGTTCTGGGCATTGATTCGTGCCTCAGACCAGTAGAGGCGGGCATCGGCATTCAGCCAGTCGTTGCCCTCCGGCGCGAGGTGATACCCCAGCTGGACGTCACGCTGGATGGTGGAGCGGTCGGTCATCGGGTTACTGCTGTCGTCCGCCTCGATGGTCTGCGGGTTTTTCGGTTCCTGCGCGGCGTTGTTGTAATAGCGCAGCGAGCCGCTCAGGGACTGGGCCCGATCGATCTGCCAGCTGCCTTTGGCCAGCATATTGTTGATCGATTCGTCGTTCGGCGCGGTGCCGCCGCCGCCCTGGCGGATATCCCCGCGATCCCGGCTCGACCAGGCCACCAGGCCGTCGAGGCTGTCGGTGCGGCCAAAGGCGCTGGCGCCCATGCCGAGGCTGTGATCGCCGGTAGCGGCGGTGCCAAACACGCGGTAGCCGCTGGTTTGTCCGGCCTGAAGCAGATCTTTCGCGTCGGCGGTGTCATAGGCGATCACCCCACCCATCGCGCCGCTGCCGTACAGCAGGGCGGACGGCCCGCGCACGATCTCAATACGCTTAATCAGGGCCGGATCGAGGAAGGTGCTGTTCAGGTGACCGGTATCGGTGCCCTGACGCACGCCGTCCACCAGCACCAGCACGCCGCGACGATCGTAGCCGCGCAGATTGACGTCCTGACCGTTGGTGCGCCCGGTGCCGTCGAGAGTCAGGCCGGGCACGTAGCGCAGCAGGTCAGCGGCGGCGCTGGCGGTTTGATTTTCCGGGGCAGTGGCGTCAATGACGCTGACCATCATCGGGGCTTCAAAGGCGCTGCGGGCATTACCGGTGGCGGTAACGGTCATGTCGTCGGTGGCGGCAACCGCCGCTCCCGGCAGGGCACTGACAATCGCCAGCGCCAGCAGCGACGGGCGTAAAGACGCGGTATTCAGGTATGGCATGAGCCACTCTCCATTTAAAAGTGAAAAGCGCTGGCTGCCTGGGGGGGAACCTGGGTGGCTGGCGGGGATAGTTATTTTGTGAGGATCAGTTTTCCGGCATGTGTCTGACGCAGCAGGTAGTGCTGGCCGTCATGCTCAATAATGACGCGGCCCTCTTCGCCCAACAGCTGTTTACTGTCGATACGGCGATCGGTTGCGCCTGGGGCAGGCTGTGTTTTGTCTTCAGGACGAGTGAGCGTTGCTGCAGTGTTATCCATACGTGACATAATGTTTTTCAAAATAGCAATCAATGTAACAATGATAATCATTATCAACAAATCGATTTTGACGGCAAGCCTTTTATGAAAAAACAGTGAGGTGAGTGAAAGAGGGGGATGCAAAAAAGCCGGGTGGCGGCTACGCCTTACCCGGCCTACAAAAGCGATACGTAGGCCCGGTAAGCGTAGCGCCACCGGGCATGGCTTTTAAAAACGACTGTCGACTGCGGAGGCAAGTTTATCCAGCAGGACCTCGGTATCTTCCCAGCTCAGGCAAGGGTCGGTGATCGACTGACCGTAGGTGACAGGCTGACCGACCACCACTTTCTGCGTGCCTTCGCGCAGGAAGCTTTCGGCCATGATCCCGGCGATAGCGGTTGAGCCGTTGCGGATCTGCTGGCAAATCTCATCGCAGACGTCCAGCTGACGGCGGTGCTGTTTCTGGCAGTTGCCGTGGCTGAAATCGACCACCAGCTGCTCGGGCAGGTCGAATTCACGCAGGGTATCGCAGGCTTCCGCCAGATCCTGAGGATGATAATTCGGCTGTTTGCCGCCGCGCATGATGATGTGGCCGTACGGGTTGCCGCTGGTCTGATAGATGGTCATCTGACCGTTCTTGTCCGGCGACAGGAACATGTGGCTGGCGCGGGCGGCGCGGATGGCGTCTACCGCGATGCGGGTATTGCCGTCGGTACCGTTTTTAAAGCCCACCGGGCAGGAGAGCGCCGAGGCCATTTCACGGTGGATCTGGCTTTCGGTGGTGCGGGCCCCGATGGCTCCCCAGCTGATCAGATCGGCGATAAACTGTCCGGTCACCATATCGAGGAATTCAGTAGCGGTAGGCACGCCCAGCTCGTTGACCTGCAACAGCAGCTTGCGCGCCAGCTGAATGCCGTGATTGACCCGGTAGCTGCCGTTCAGATCGGGATCGGAGATCAGCCCTTTCCAGCCCACTACGGTGCGCGGCTTCTCGAAGTAAGTGCGCATCACGATTTCCAGGCGGGCATGGTGTTTATCCCGCAGCCCCTTCAGGCGCTGGGCATAGTCCATTGCAGCATCAAGGTCGTGAATAGAACAGGGGCCAACAATTACCAGCAGGCGGCGATCTTCACCGTTGAGGATTTTTTCAATACGTTTGCGTGACGTTGTCACGTTTTCTGCCACTGCCGCAGAAACAGGGTACCGCTGGGCCAGTTCAGCTGGCGTCACCAGGCTATCGATACGCGCTGTGCGCAGTTCATCGGTTTTGTTCATGGTATTTCTCAGAATGTAGTGCTTCAACGGTAACTTACCGGGAAGTGATGGGCATCACCTTAAACCAATCCCCGCTGAATTCAAGTGCAGGGCACAAGCGGTGCCCTGTTGTGGGGTGGGAGTATAAAGGATTACGGACTGATGTACTAGTCGATTAGTACATGCGACGGTTGAGGCCCATAATGTCGAGGATTTTGGTGGCGATCTCTTCTACCGAATAGTTGGTACTGTTCAGCCACGGAATGTTGTTCTTCCGGTACAGGGCCTCGACTTCGGCCACCTCCAGCCGGCACTGGCGCATCGAGGCGTAGCGGCTGTTCTCACGGCGCTCTTCGCGGATCGCCGCCAGCCGTTCCGGGTTAATGGTGAGGCCAAAGAGCTTATGTTGCAGGGGCTTGAGCGCCGCCGGGAGGACGAGGTTATCCATATCGTCGGCAATAAAGGGGTAGTTTGCGGCGCGGATCCCGAACTGCAACGCCAGATAGAGGCTGGTCGGGGTTTTCCCGCAGCGCGAGACGCCGAGCAGAATGACCTGGGCCTGATCGAGGTTACGCATCGAAATGCCGTCATCGTGGGCGAGGGTGTAATCAATGGCGGCGATACGGGCGTCATACTTGATGATATTTGCCGGGTTCAGACCGTGGGTGCGGTGCGCCACCGGGGTCGGGTCCAGCTTCAGCTCCTGCTGCAGCGGGGCCACCAGCGCCTGCACAATGTCCTGACAAAAGCCTTCACTTTGCAGAATGATATTGCGGATTTCCGGGATCACAATCGAGTAGAACACCAGTGGACGCTCACCGGTCTGCTGGAAAATGGCGTCAATTTGATCTTTCACCGCTCTGGCGCGGCTCTCGTTTTCCACGAACGGCAGCGTGATGCTGTTGATAGAAACCGGGAATTGCGACATCACCGCATGGCCCAACACTTCGGCGGTGATCGCCGTACCATCGGAAATATAAAAAACGTGGCGATCGACAGCATTATCCATTTTGCACACTCTGTATATCAGATGTAATTGACTGAAAGCATAAATTAAAAAAGTAAAATACAACAGTCAGAGTGGGCCGGAAATTAAAAATGAAACGCTATTTTTATTTTTAATGAAAGGGGTGTTTCATTTTTCAAAATCACCCTAAAGTCTGAGTTTTTTTGTGGGAATCCATAGGAATCATTAGGTTAGCATTTAAGCGGGAACAGTCTGAAAAGCTAAAAAATAAAAGTGCTTACACGATTCACCGTTTTTTTAGCGCGAATAAATATGACAGTATAAATACGCAGTAAGGAGTTTCTTAAAACCCGTTCATATATCATAAAAGGATTGTTTCGATGTCCAACAATGGCTCGTCACCGCTGGTGCTTTGGTATAACCAACTCGGCATGAATGATGTAGACAGAGTTGGAGGCAAAAATGCCTCCCTGGGTGAAATGATTACGAATCTGTCCAGTATGGGTGTCTCCGTACCGAATGGATTTGCTACCACCGCCGATGCTTTTAACTATTTTCTGGATCAAAGCGGCGTAAACCAGCGCATTTACGAACTACTGGATAACACGGACATTGATGATGTCTCTGAGCTTGCCAAAGCCGGGACCCAGATCCGCCAGTGGATCATCGATACACCTTTCCAGCCTGAACTGGAAAAAGCCATTCACGACGCCTACAACCAGCTCTCTGCTGATGATGCGCAGGCCTCCTTTGCCGTGCGCTCCTCTGCCACCGCAGAAGATATGCCGGACGCCTCCTTCGCCGGGCAGCAGGAGACCTTCCTCAACGTGCAGGGCTACGATGCCGTGCTGGTGGCGGTAAAACATGTGTTTGCCTCCCTGTTTAATGACCGCGCGATCTCCTATCGCGTGCATCAGGGTTATGACCACCGCGGCGTTGCGCTGTCGGCAGGCGTGCAGCGCATGGTGCGTTCGGATCTGGCCTCGTCAGGCGTGATGTTCTCTATTGATACCGAATCGGGTTTCGATCAGGTGGTCTTTATCACCTCCGCCTGGGGTCTGGGCGAGATGGTGGTGCAGGGTGCCGTCAACCCGGACGAATTCTACGTTCACAAGCCAACCCTTGCAGCCGATCGCCCGGCTATCGTGCGCCGCACCATGGGTTCGAAAAAAATCCGCATGATCTACGCTCCAACCCAGGAGCATGGCAAGCAGGTGCGGATTGAAGATGTGCCGCAGGAGCAGTGCGACCGCTTCTCCCTGACCGATGCCGAAGTGCAGGAGCTGGCGAAGCAGGCGGTGCAGATCGAGAAACACTATGGCCGTCCGATGGATATCGAGTGGGCCAAAGACGGTAACACCGGCAAACTGTTTATCGTCCAGGCACGTCCGGAAACCGTGCGTTCCCGTGGTCAGGTGATGGAGCGTTACACGCTGCATGCCCAGGGCAACATCATCGCGGAAGGTCGTGCTATCGGCCACCGAATCGGCGCTGGCCCGGTGAAGGTGATCCACGACATCAGCGAAATGAACCGCATCCAGCCGGGCGACGTGCTGGTGACCGACATGACCGACCCGGACTGGGAACCGATCATGAAAAAGGCGGCGGCGATTGTCACCAACCGTGGCGGTCGTACCTGTCACGCGGCAATCATCGCCCGTGAGCTGGGTATTCCGGCCGTGGTCGGCTGCGGTGACGCCACCGAGCGCATGAAGGACGACCAGAACGTTACCGTCTCCTGTGCCGAAGGTGATACCGGCTACGTCTACGCCGAGATCCTCGACTTCAGCGTGAAGAGCTCCAGCGTCGACACCATGCCGGATCTGCCGCTCAAAATCATGATGAACGTCGGCAACCCGGACCGCGCCTTTGACTTCGCCTGTCTGCCAAACGAAGGCGTCGGTCTGGCGCGTCTGGAGTTCATCATCAACCGCATGATCGGGGTTCACCCGCGTGCGCTGCTGGAGTTTGACGACCAGGATCCGAAGCTGCAGAAAGAGATCCGCGAGATGATGAAGGGTTACGACTCGCCGAAGGAGTTCTACGTCGGCCGTCTGACCGAAGGGATCGCCACTCTGGGTGCGGCGTTCTATCCGAAACGCGTCATTGTGCGTCTCTCTGACTTCAAATCTAACGAATATGCCAACCTGGTGGGCGGCGAGCGTTACGAGCCGGAAGAAGAGAACCCGATGCTGGGCTTCCGTGGCGCCGGTCGTTACGTCTCTGACAGCTTCCGCGACTGCTTTGCGCTGGAGTGCGACGCGGTGAAACGCGTGCGCAACGACATGGGGCTGACCAACGTCGAGATCATGGTGCCGTTCGTGCGTACCGTCGATCAGGCGAAAGCGGTTGTCGACGAGCTGGCCCGTCAGGGACTCAAGCGCGGCGAGAATGGACTCAAAATCATCATGATGTGTGAGATCCCGTCCAACGCCCTGCTGGCAGAACAGTTCCTGGAACACTTCGACGGCTTCTCTATCGGCTCCAACGATATGACGCAGCTGGCGCTGGGCCTGGATCGCGACTCCGGTGTGGTCTCCGCGCTGTTTGATGAGCGTAACGAGGCGGTGAAAGCGCTGCTGTCGATGGCCATCCGCGCCGCGAAGAAACAGGGCAAGTACGTCGGCATCTGCGGTCAGGGGCCTTCCGACCATGAAGACTTCGCGGCCTGGCTGATGGAAGAGGGGATTGACAGCCTGTCCCTGAACCCGGACACCGTGGTGCAGACCTGGCTGAGCCTGGCGGAACTGAACAAGTAACGTCACGCTTGCTGCAACGCATAAAGGCGAGGACTTTGGTTCTCGCCTTTTTTATTTGGGGCGAACTAAGCCGCTGTAATCATGGGTTTTTCTTTAGATTTACCGAATTCTGGATAAAAAAAAGCCCACCGTGGGAGGCGGGCAAAGACTACACACAGCAATTCGTTGTTTCACTCAGGGGATTTCCATGCTTATAAATCAAGGTGTTGTTGATTCATAACCGTGACCTAATAGTAGGCATGGTGGATTTTTGCGTCGATCAGATTCGTCTCAATAGTTTAAAGAAAGTGAAGATTTTATGAGGGGAATGAGGCAATTGCGGATAAAAACGGGTTTAGCCGCGCTTAAGGGAAATTCAAATGATAAGTGACGCTTAACATTCTGGTGGGCGAACCCACCAGAACAGAGGTTTTACTTCTTCAACTCTTCCGTTTCGTTCAATGCGTTAAGCAGAACATCAGGATCGGTTGGCGGCAGCGGGACTTCGTGCACCCACGCGGAGAACAGTCGCCAGGAGACCGCCAGCAGCACCGGCCCGATAAACAGACCGATCATCCCGAAGGCAATCAACCCGCCGATAACGCCGGAGAGGATCAGGATTAACGGCAGGTCTGCGCCCATCCGAATCAGGATCGGGCGGATGACGTTATCCATCGTGCCTACCACGCAGCTCCAGACCAGCAGCACCGTGCCCCAGGTGGTATCACCGCTCCAGTAGAGCCAGACAATCGCCGGAACCAACACCAGCAGAGGGCCCAGCTGCATCAGGCAGGTTAACAGCATCAGCACCGTAAAGAGGGTAGCGTAAGGCACGCCGGAAATTGCCAGACCAATTCCGCCCAGCACCGACTGCACCAGCGCGGTCACTACTACGCCCAACGCAACCGCACGCACGGCCTGCGCGGCCAGCAGCATCGCCGCATCGCCACGCGCCGACGCCAGGCGCGTTGCAAAATGTCGAACGCCAAGCGCCACCTGTTCGCCGCGCCAGTAGAGCAGGGCGCTGAACAGCAGCATCAGCACGCAGTGGACCACAAAGCGGCCGAGGTGCGCGGCGGTACCCACAAACCAGGTGGTGGTCGCGCCCACATAGGGCCGCACTTTCGCCATGATGGCGCTGCCGCCCATGTCCAGCAGGTTATGCCAGCCGGCATAGAGCTTATCGCCAATTAACGGAATATCGTTCAGCCAGTCCAGCGTCGGGAGTGTCATATCGCCGCTGGTGATGCTGGTTATGAGCGGGCCGCTGCCGTCCACCAGGCTGTTCACCAGTAAGGCCACCGGGATGACAAACAGCAGCACCAGCAGCAGGGTCATCACCAGCACCGCCAGCGCGCGGCGACCAAACAGCAAGCGCTCTAAACGAAGAAACAGCGGCCAGGTGGCGATAACCACCGTCCCAGCCCAGGCAAAGCCGAGAATGAAGGGTTGAACAATCCACAGACACGCAATAATCATGATTGCCAGAAACAGCACCGACAGCAAAACTTGTGCAACGTCCCTGGGCTGGTGTCGATTGACCATAGTTGAAATTCACCTTTGAAATACACCGGAAAGGCCGGTGAGAACAGGAAACCGCATCACTCTAATCATTAGTGATTTCAGCGATTTTTAACAGGCTGATTCTGCCTGTAATTCTGTCGGGCGCATATGAATAAAATGTGATACAAAATGTGAGATACAACGCAAACGATTATCTACAACAATTCAGATGGGGCAGGGTCGACAGTAATGATCCCACAAATTTCTCAGGCACCTGGCGTCGTTCAGCTGGTGGTCAATTTTTTGCAGGCTTTGGAGCAACAGGGTTTTACCGGCGATACCGCCACACGTTATGCCGACAGGCTGACCATGGCGACCGACAACAGTATCTACCAGCTACTTCCCGATGCCGTCGTTTTTCCCCGTTCTACCGCTGATGTGGCCCTGCTGGCCCGTCTGGCTTCTCAGGAGCGTTTCGCTTCGCTGATCTTTACCCCACGCGGTGGCGGCACCGGCACCAACGGCCAGGCGCTGAACACCGGGATCGTGGTCGATATGTCCCGCTATATGAACCGCATCATCGAGATCAACCCGGAAGAGGGGTGGGTGCGGGTAGAAGCCGGGGTAATCAAGGATCAGCTTAACCAGTATCTTAAGCCCTACGGCTACTTCTTTGCTCCGGAGCTGTCGACCAGTAACCGCGCCACCCTCGGCGGGATGATCAATACCGATGCCTCGGGCCAGGGATCGCTGGTGTACGGCAAAACCTCCGATCACGTCCTCGGCGTGCGGGCGGTACTGCTGGGCGGCGATATTCTCGATACCCAGCCCGTACCGGTCGAGCTCGCCGAAACGCTCGGCAAGGACAACACCACCGCCGGGCGCATCTACCGCACCGTACTGGACAGCTGCCGCGATAACCGTCAGCTGATTATCGATAAATTCCCGAAACTGAACCGCTTCCTGACCGGCTACGATCTGCGCCATGTCTTCAATGACGATCTCAGCCAGTTCGACTTGACCCGCATTCTGACCGGCTCTGAAGGCACGCTGGCCTTTATCACCGAGGCGCGTCTCGACATCACCCGCCTGCCGAAAGTGCGCCGTCTGGTGAACGTCAAGTACAACTCCTTTGACTCTGCCCTGCGTAATGCCCCCTTTATGGTGGATGCCCGCGCGCTGTCGGTGGAAACTGTCGACTCTAAGGTTCTGAACCTGGCGCGGGAAGATATCGTCTGGCACTCGGTCAGCGAGCTGATTACCGACGTGCCCGACAAAGAGATGCTGGGCCTGAACATCGTTGAGTTTGCCGGTGATGACGCTGCGCTTATCGAAAGCCAGGTCGATGCCCTGTGCCAGCGGCTGGACGAGCTGATCGCCCGAGGCGAGGGCGGGGTGATTGGCTGGCAGCTGTGCAACGAGCTTGCCGGCATCGAACGTATCTATGCGATGCGTAAAAAAGCGGTGGGCCTGTTGGGTAACGCCAAAGGGGCAGCCAAGCCGATCCCCTTTGCCGAAGATACCTGCGTCCCGCCGGAACACCTTGCCGACTACATTGTCGAATTCCGCGCCCTGCTCGACAGCCACGGCCTTAGCTACGGTATGTTCGGCCACGTCGATGCCGGGGTGCTGCACGTTCGCCCGGCGCTGGACATGTGCGATCCGCAGCAGGAGATGCTGATGAAGCAGATCTCCGATGACGTGGTGGCGCTCACCGCGAAGTACGGCGGCCTGCTGTGGGGCGAGCACGGGAAAGGCTTCCGCGCGGAGTACAGCCCGGCCTTCTTTGGCGAAGCGCTGTTTGGCGAGCTGCGCAAAATTAAAGCGGCCTTCGACCCGGACAACCGCCTCAACCCGGGTAAAATCTGCCCGCCAGCGGGCGTCGATGCCCCGATGATGCAGGTGGATGCGGTGAAACGCGGCACCTTCGACCGCCAGATCCCCATCGCGGTGCGCTCCTCATGGCGCGGCGCGATGGAGTGTAACGGCAATGGCCTGTGCTTTAACTTCGATGCCAAAAGCCCGATGTGCCCGTCGATGAAGATCACCAGCAACCGTATCCACTCCCCGAAAGGGCGTGCGACCCTGGTGCGCGAGTGGCTGCGTCTGCTGGCCGACCGGGGCGTGGATCCGCTGGCGCTGGAGAAAGAGCTACCGGAAAAACGCGCCAGCCTGCGCACGCTCGTCGAGCGCACCCGCAACAGCTGGCACGCGCGCAAAGGGGAGTACGATTTCTCCCATGAGGTGAAAGAGGCGATGTCGGGCTGTCTGGCCTGTAAAGCCTGCTCCACCCAGTGCCCGATTAAAATTGACGTGCCGGAGTTCCGCTCGCGCTTCCTGCAGCTCTATCACAGCCGTTACCTGCGCCCGATGCGCGATCATCTGGTGGCAACGGTCGAAAGCTACGCCCCGCTGATGGCCCGCGCGCCGCGCACCTTCAACTTCTTTATCAACCAGCCGCTGGTGCGCAAGCTGTCCGAGAAGCATATCGGCATGATCGACCTGCCGCTGCTCTCCACGCCGTCGCTGCAGCGCCAGCTGGTTGGCCATCGCTCCGCCAACCTGACCCTTGAGCAGCTTGAAGCGCTGAGCCCGGAGCAAAAAGCGAAAACCGTGCTGGTGGTGCAGGATCCTTTTACCAGCTATTACGATGCGCAGGTAGTGGCTGACTTTATTCGTCTGGTGGAGCGCCTGGGCTATCAGCCGGTGCTGCTGCCGTTCTCGCCGAACGGCAAAGCCCAGCACATTAAAGGTTTCCTCAATCGTTTCGCCAAAACGGCGCAAAAAACCTCTGACTTCCTCAGCCGGGTGGCGCTTCTGGGGATGCCGATGGTCGGCGTCGATCCGGCGCTGGTGCTCTGCTATCGCGACGAGTACAAGCAGACTCTCGGCGACAAACGCGGCGACTTCCACGTCATGCTGGTGCATGAGTGGCTCCCGGGGATTGTCGACGGACAAACCGCCCAGGAGACCAGCGGCGAATCCTGGTACCTGTTCGGCCACTGTACAGAGGTCACCGCGCTGCCGGGCGCACCTGCCCAGTGGGCCACGATCTTTGCCCGCTTTGGCGCGAAGCTCGAGAGCGTCAGCGTCGGCTGCTGCGGCATGGCCGGGACCTACGGTCATGAGGTGGTGAACCACAAGAACTCGCTGGGGATCTATGAGCTCTCCTGGCACCAGGCGATGCAGCGTCTGCCGCGCAATCGCTGTCTGGCGACCGGCTACTCCTGCCGCAGCCAGGTTAAGCGCGTCGAGGGCAGCGGCGTGCGTCATCCACTGCAGGCTTTGCTGGAGATTATGGGATGATCTGGAAACGTGCCGTCACCCTGCAGGCGTTAAACGCCATGAGCGACGGGAACATGGTGGGGTTGCTGGACATCCAGTTTACCCGCATCGGCGAAGATGAACTGGAAGCCACCATGCCGGTGGACAGCCGTACGCATCAGCCGTTTGGTCTGCTGCACGGCGGCGCATCGGTGGTGCTGGCCGAAACCCTGGGTTCGGTGGCGGGGTATCTCTGCACCGAAGGGGAGCAGAAGGTGGTGGGGCTGGAGGTAAATGCCAACCACATTCGTTCCGTGCGCAGCGGCCGGGTGCGCGGCGTCTGTCGTGCCCTGCATACCGGCGGGCGACATCAGGTGTGGCAGATTGATATCTTCGATGAACAGCAGCGTCTGTGCTGCTCGTCACGACTTACTACCGCGGTGGTGTAAAGCAGAAGGCCGCGCAAGCGGCCTTTTTTTCTTTTCCATCTTGTTGAAATAGCGCGGATTCCCGAAGGGCCGCAATTTATGTTAATTCGCTCATCAAAATTTATGAGACTATTCCTATGCTCCTTCAAGAGCTAAGCCATGATGAGTGCCGGAGATAAGCGCCGGATGGAGCAAGAAACCCTTAAGGTTACCCCCGGTAGTCTTAAGGGTTTTCTTTTTTTACACGTTTTTAAAAAAACAAAAGGCCGCATCCGCGGCCTTTTGTTTACCTTCAATAATCGTCTCTTAGATCCTGCATGGCGGACAGAATGACCAGGCCGGTAATGACCACGGCAAGGGTGGCGGTTATCAACAGTGCAGTGAGCATATTCCCTCCTGATGCTGACCTTATATGGCAAGGATAGCGCACCCGGAGGCTATCAAGAGCCCACTCCGGGGCTCTTTCAGAATCCACTTACAGGTAAGAGCAGCCAGAGGGGCACTGACCCTATCCCAATAATTGGTATTTTCTATACATATTTTGCATTTATCCCGTTCAGCCGCGAATTAACGAAAAATTCCTCTTATGATCAATATGTTGAGTAAATGTGATCATCCCTGTTAACCCCCGTAGCAGGGTCTATGCTTAATGAAAGTAGCCAAAAAGGGCGGTTAAGCCGAATGCCCCTGCAACTGAGGGGTTGAAGTGATAATCATTATCACTAACATGGTGTTATGCCCTGGGGGCGCAATACAAGAGGTGGATTTATGCAACAGCATTCAGAAACATTTGATCCGACAGAATTTGCGTGGCGTGGATTGTCGCTTACGCCTGCCGCCGCGGCGCACATCCGCGAACTGGTGAGCAAACAGGCAGGCATGCTGGGCGTGCGGTTAGGCGTTAAGACCACCGGCTGCGCCGGGTTTGGTTATGTGCTGGATACCGTCAGCGAACCGGCTAAAGACGACCTGCTATTCGAGCAGGACGGTGCCCGACTGTATGTGCCCTTGCAGGCGATGCCGTTTATTGACGGCACCGAAGTGGATTACGTGCGCGAAGGCTTAAACCAGTTATTCAAATTCAATAACCCGAAAGCCCAGAACGAATGCGGCTGCGGCGAAAGTTTTGGGGTATAGGCGGTATTATGTCTCGACATACTGAAGCAACTGACGACGTCAACACCTGGTCCGGCGGCCATATTAATTACAAAGAGGGCTTCTTCACCCACCTGCAGACCGATGAGCTGGCAAAAGGGATCAATGAAGAGGTCATCCGCGCGATTTCCGCCAAGCGCAACGAACCAGACTGGATGCTGGAGTTCCGCCTGAATGCGTTCAACGCCTGGCTGGAGATGGAAGAGCCGCACTGGCTGAAGGCGCACTACGATAAGCTGAACTATCAGGATTACAGCTACTACTCTGCGCCCTCGTGCGGCAACTGCGACGACACCTGCGCCTCTGAGCCCGGTGCAGTGCAGCAGACCGGGGCCAACGCCTTTTTAAGCAAAGAGGTGGAAGAGGCCTTCGAGCAGCTCGGCGTGCCGGTGCGCGAAGGGCGTGAGGTGGCGGTGGACGCCATCTTCGACTCCGTCTCGGTGGCTACCACCTACCGGGAAAAGCTGGGCGAACAGGGGATCATCTTCTGCTCCTTTGGCGAAGCCATCCACGATCACCCGGAACTGGTGAAGAAGTACCTCGGCACCGTGGTGCCGGGCAACGATAACTTCTTTGCGGCACTCAACGCGGCGGTGGCCTCCGACGGCACCTTTATCTATGTGCCGAAGGGCGTGCGCTGCCCGATGGAGCTGTCGACCTATTTTCGCATCAACGCCGAGAAAACCGGCCAGTTTGAACGCACCATCCTGGTGGCCGATGAGGGCAGCTACGTCAGCTATATCGAGGGCTGTTCCGCCCCGGTACGCGACAGCTATCAACTGCACGCGGCGGTAGTTGAAGTCATCATCCACAAAGACGCCGAGGTGAAATACTCGACGGTGCAGAACTGGTTCCCGGGGGATAACAACACCGGCGGCATCCTTAACTTCGTCACCAAGCGCGCCCTGTGCGAAGGCGAAAACAGCAAGATGTCCTGGACCCAGTCGGAAACCGGCTCCGCCATCACCTGGAAGTACCCGAGCTGCATTCTGCGCGGGGATAACTCCATCGGGGAGTTCTACTCGGTGGCGCTCACCAGCGGGCATCAGCAGGCCGATACCGGCACCAAGATGATCCACATCGGTAAGAACACCAAATCGACCATCATCTCGAAAGGGATCTCGGCGGGTAAAAGCCAGAACAGCTACCGCGGGCTGGTCAAGATCATGCCGACCGCCACCAACGCGCGCAACTTTACCCAGTGTGACTCGATGCTGATTGGCCCGGACTGCGGGGCGCATACCTTCCCGTACGTCGAGTGCCGCAACAACAGCGCCCAGCTGGAGCACGAAGCCACCACCTCGCGTATTGGCGAAGATCAGCTCTTCTATTGCCTGCAGCGCGGCATCAGCGAAGAAGATGCCATCTCAATGATCGTGAACGGCTTCTGTAAGGATGTGTTCTCTGAACTGCCGCTGGAGTTTGCCGTTGAAGCGCAGAAATTACTGGCGATCAGCCTTGAACACAGCGTCGGTTAAGGATTAAGGAAAGCACATGTTAAGCATTAAAGATTTACAGGTCAGTGTGGAAGATAAAGCGATCCTGCGCGGCCTGAGCCTGGACGTGCGTCCGGGCGAGGTGCACGCCATTATGGGGCCCAACGGCTCGGGGAAAAGTACGCTCTCGGCGACCCTGGCCGGACGCGAAGATTATGAAGTGGTCGGCGGCTCGGTCGAGTTTAAGGGCAAAGATCTGCTGGAGCTGTCCCCGGAAGAGCGCGCCGGTGAAGGCATTTTTATGGCCTTCCAGTATCCGGTGGAGATCCCCGGCGTCAGCAACCAGTTCTTCCTGCAGACCGCGCTCAATGCGGTGCGCAAATACCGCAGCGAAGAGGAACTGGATCGCTTTGATTTTCAGGATCTGATGGAAGAGAAGATCCAGCTGCTGAAGATGCCGGAAGATCTGCTCACCCGCTCGGTCAACGTCGGTTTTTCCGGTGGGGAGAAGAAGCGTAACGACATTCTGCAGATGGCGGTGCTGGAGCCGGAGCTGTGCATTCTCGACGAAACTGACTCCGGGCTGGACATCGACGCTTTGAAAATTGTCGCCGACGGCGTTAACGCCCTGCGCGACGGCAAGCGGTCGTTCATCATCGTCACCCACTACCAGCGTATTCTCGATTACATCAAGCCGGACTACGTGCATGTGCTCTATCAGGGGCGGATTGTGAAATCCGGTGATTTCACGCTGGTGAAACAGCTGGAGGAGCAGGGCTATGGCTGGCTTAGCGAACAGCAGTAACGCGCTGCAGCAGTGGCACCGTCTGTTTGAGGCCCAGGGCGGGACGCGCTCGGATCAGGCCCAGCAGCACCTGCAGCAGATGCTGCGCCTCGGGTTGCCGACGCGTAAGCACGAAAACTGGAAATACACCCCACTGGAGGGGCTGCTCAACGGCGAGTTCGTTACCCGGCCCGCCAGCGTGGCTGCGGCCGATCGCGATGCGCTGGCGCTGACCCTCGACGCTACGCGGCTGGTGTTTGTTGACGGACGCTTCAGCCCGGAACTGAGCGACAGCACCGACGGCAGCGGGTTTGAGGTGGCGATCAACGACGAGCGTCAAGGCCTGTCGGCACCGGTGCAGCCGGAGCTGTTCCTGCATCTCACCGAGAGCCTGGCCCAGAGCGTGACCCATATTCACGTTAAGCGCGACCAACGGCCTGCTAAGCCGTTGCTCTTGCTGCACGTTACCCAGGGTCTGGCGGGTGAAGAGATCAATACCGCCCATTATCGTCACCATCTGGAGCTGGCGCAGGGTGCAGAAGCAACGATCGTTGAGCATTACGTGAGTCTCAATGAGATGCGGCATTTCACCGGCTCGCGTCTGACCATGAACGTGGCGGCCAACGCTCAGCTGCACCATATCAAGCTGGCGTTTGAGAATGCGGCGAGCCATCACTTCGCCCATAACGATCTGCAGCTTGCCGCCGATGCGGCAGCTTACAGCCACAGCTTCCTGCTGGGCGGGGCGGTACTGCGGCATAACACCAGCACCCAGCTCAACGGCGAAAACACCACGTTGCGCATCAACAGCCTGGCGATGCCGGTGAAAACCGAAGTGTGCGACACCCGCACCTGGCTTGAGCACAATAAAGGCTACTGCAACAGCCGTCAGCTGCACAAAACTATCGTCAGCGATAAGGGCCGGGCGGTGTTTAACGGGCTGATTAACGTGGCGCAGCACGCCATCAAAACCGACGGCCAGATGACCAACAACAATCTGCTGATGGGCCGGCTGGCGGAGGTGGACACCAAGCCGCAGCTGGAAATCTACGCCGATGACGTGAAGTGCAGCCACGGGGCTACGGTGGGGCGAATTGATGACGAGCAGATGTTCTATCTGCGCTCCCGCGGGATCGACAAGCAGGCGGCAGAGAAGATGATCATTTACGCCTTTGCCGCCGAGCTGACCGAAGCGCTTGGAGATGAAACCTTAAGACAGCAGGTGCTGGCGCGTATCGGCCAGCGTCTGCCCGGAGGTGTGGCATGAGTTTTCCTGTAGAGAAAGTGCGGGCGGATTTTCCCGTCCTGACCCGTGAAGTGAACGGTCTGCCGCTTGCCTATCTCGACAGCGCCGCCAGCGCGCAAAAGCCGACGCAGGTGATCGAGGCCGAGGCAGAGTTTTACCGGCACGGTTATGCGGCGGTGCATCGGGGGGATCCACACCCTCAGCGCAGAGGCGACGCAGCGGATGGAGAACGTCCGTACCCGGGCTGCGGCATTTTTAAATGCCCGTTCGCCGGAAGAGCTGGTCTTCGTGCGCGGCACCACCGAAGGGATCAACCTGGTGGCGAACAGCTGGGGCAGTGCTGAGGTCCATGCGGGCGATAACATCATCATCAGCCAGATGGAGCATCATGCGAACATCGTCCCCTGGCAGATGCTGTGCGAGCGCGTCGGAGCCGAGCTGCGGGTGATCCCGCTGAATCAGAACGGCACGCTCCAGCTCGAACTGTTGGATACGCTGCTGGATGAACGCACCCGGCTGGTGGCCATTACCCAAATCTCCAACGTGCTGGGCACCGAAAACCCGGTGGCGGAGATTATTGCTAAAGCCCATCTTGTCGGCGCGAAAGTGCTGGTGGACGGGGCTCAGGCGGTGATGCACCACACCGTGGACGTGCAGGCGCTGGACTGCGATTTCTACGTCTTCTCCGGGCACAAGCTCTACGGCCCGACCGGGATCGGCGTACTCTACGTCAAAGACGAGATCCTGCAAAAGATGCCGCCGTGGGAAGGGGGGCGGATCGATGATCGCCACCGTCAGCCTGAGCGAAGGCACCACCTACGCCCGCGCACCCTGGCGTTTCGAAGCCGGGACGCCCAACACCGGAGGCATTATTGGACTCGGGGCGGCGATGGAGTATGTCTCCGCCATCGGCCTCGATGCCATTGCCGAATACGAGCAGATGCTGATGCATTACGCCCTGGCCGAACTTGCCAGCGTGCCGGATCTGACGCTCTACGGCCCGGCCGATCGTCAGGGGGTGATCGCCTTTAACCTCGGGAAACACCACGCCTATGACGTCGGCAGTTTCCTCGATAATTACGGGGTGGCGGTGCGCACCGGACACCACTGCGCCATGCCGCTGATGGCGTTCTATCAGGTACCGGCGATGTGCCGCGCATCGCTGGTGATGTACAACACACTGGAAGAGGTCGACAGACTGGTGGCCGGGTTGAAACGTATCCACCACCTGCTGGGCTAAAAGAGGGCAAGAGATGGCTGCATTGCCAGACAGAGATAAATTGCTGCGCAACTTTACGCGTTGCGCAAACTGGGAAGAGAAATACCTCTACATCATTGAACTGGGGCAGCGTCTGCCTGTACTCAGCGAAAGCGCGCACATCCCGGAAAATAGTATTCAGGGCTGTCAGAGCCAGGTGTGGATAATAATGCACCAGAACGAGTCCGGAATGATTGAATTAGCGGGCGACAGTGATGCGGCAATAGTAAAAGGCCTAATAGCTGTAGTGTTTATTTTATATCAACAGATGTCCCCTCAGGATATTGTCGCTTTTGACGTGCGCCCGTGGTTTGAAAAAATGGCGCTCACCCAGCATTTAACGCCTTCCCGCTCTCAGGGTCTTGAGGCGATGATCCGCGCAATCCGCTCCAAAGCCGCCAACATTAGCTAAACTAACAGGACAGCTATCATTCTGTTTCACGAGGTGGTTCCCGCCTCGTGGGTTTTTCAGCTTTCTGACGCTCAGTCAGTGAATAAGGAATCTCAGTATGAAGCGCGCGTCCCTTGTTACTCTCATTCTCTTTGGTTCGCTCAGCGCGCTTAATAGCGCCTGGGCGGTGGATTATCCCTTGCCGCCGGCGGGCAGTCGACTTATCGGGCAAAACCAGACCTATGTCATTCAGGAAGGCGATAATAAGCTGCAGTCCATTGCGCGCCGGTTTAATACCGCTGCGCACTTAATCCTCGAAACCAATAATACCATCGCCCCGGTCTATCCGGCGCCGGGGACTGAGATCACCATTCCGTCGCAAATGCTGCTCCCGGATACCCCCCGGGAGGGGATCGTGGTGAACCTGGCGGAGCTGCGGCTCTACTTCTATCCGCCGGGGGAAAACATCGTCCAGGTCTATCCGCTGGGGATAGGTCAACTTGGGCTGGAAACGCCGGTCACCGTCACCCGTATCAGCCAGAAAATCCCTAATCCGACCTGGACCCCCACAGCAGGCATCAGAGCGCGCTCGCTGGAGCAGGGCATCAAGCTGCCCCCGGTGGTCCCCGCGGGGCCTAATAACCCGCTGGGGCGCTTTGCGCTGCGTCTGGGCGTAGGTAACGGCGAATACCTCATCCACGGCACCAGCGCACCGGACAGCGTCGGGCTGCGCGTCAGCTCCGGCTGTATGCGTATGAATGCACCGGATATTAAAGCGCTTTTTGCCCAGACCTCGGTCGGCACGCGGGTGCAGATCATCAACGAGCCGGTGAAGTTCTCGGTTGAGCCGGACGGTAAGCGTTACGTTGAAGTGCATCGTCCGCTGGCGATGGTGGAGGGCGAAAACCCGCAAACCGTGACGATCGCCCAGTCCGGAGCCTTTGCGTCCTTTATGGCGCAAAGTGGTAGCGATAAGACGTTGGTGAACAAAGCGTTGTCGCGCCGGGCGGGGATCCCGGTGGTGGTATCGACAGGGGCCGGGCCGCAGGTCGACAGTACGGGGTTGTCAGCCCGTAATACGCAGCTGCCGGTAGCTGCAACTCAAAGTGGGCATGAACTGGCGATTCAGTAAAGCGAAATGCGGGGCAAAAAAAATGGCGCACAATGTGCGCCATTTTATTAACACAGGTACTATTACTTACGGTATTTAGTAGCCTGGTTGTCCAGACGCTGGTTAGCGCGTGCTGCGTCATCTTTAGCAGCCTGAACGTCGGAACGCATTGCGTTCACGTCGTTGCTCAGCTGGTCAACTTTAGCGTTCAGAGTCTGAACGTCAGAAGACAGCTGATCGATTTTAGCATTGCTGGAGCAACCTGCCAGCAGAGTAGAACCCAGGATTACCGCGCCCAGTACCAGTTTAGTACGATTCATTATTAATACCCTCTAGATTGAGTTAATCTCCATGTAGCGTTACAAGTATTACACAAAGTTTTTTAGGTTGAGAATATTTTTTTGATGGGAATATGCCTATTTTTGATCGTTCGCTCAAAGAAGCACCTGTTTTGACTATTTCGTGAAAAATATTGTGCAAAAACAGACAATTTTCATCGGATTCATCTTAGAAAACGTACCCGTTAAATAGAAAAACCCGATTTGCTTTTTTAATAAGTTTGGTTGATAGCGGAAATAAAAAAAAGCGTCCCGAAGGACGCTTTTTATACAAATTAATTCGTTCGATATTATTACAGCACGTGAACAGATGCAGTATTAGTGGTGCCGCTTGGGACCAGAGCACCGGAAACCATCACCACAACGTCACCTTTCTGCGCCAGGCCACGCTCAACCAGCTGCAGGGCCACTTCTTTACCCAGACGGTAGAAATCATCAGTAGAGGCGATCTCTTTCACCAGGTGTGGCACAACGCCTTTGCTCAGCACCAGCTGACGAGCAGTGATCTCGTTGGTGGTCAGGGCGAGGATGGTGGCGTTCGGGAAGTATTTACGCACGGCTTTAGCAGATTTACCGCCCTGGGTGGCAACCACGATCAGCGGTGCTTCCAGTTTCTCGGCAGTTTCTACAGCACCACGGCAAACCGCTTCGGTGATACGCAGTTTACGGCTGTCGTTGTTGTTGTCCAGACGGCTTGGCATCACGCGGTCAGTACGCTCGCAGATGGTCGCCATGATGGAAACGGCTTCCAGCGGGTATTTACCCTTCGCGGATTCACCGGACAGCATCACTGCATCGGTACCGTCGAGGATGGCGTTCGCTACGTCACCGGCTTCTGCGCGGGTTGGACGCGGGTTTTTGATCATTGAGTCCAGCATTTGGGTCGCAGTGATAACCACTTTACGTGCGCGAACGCACTTCTCGATCATCATCTTCTGCGCGAAGATCACTTCTTCAACCGGGATCTCAACGCCCAGGTCACCACGTGCAACCATGATGCCGTCAGAGGCTTCGAGGATTTCGTCGAAGTTGTTCAGGCCTTCCTGGTTTTCGATCTTGGAGATGATCTGGATGTGCTCGCCGCCGTGCGCTTTCAGGTGCTCACGGATTTCAACCACGTCAGAACGTTTACGGATGAAGGAGGCAGCAACGAAGTCAACGCCTTGCTCGCAGCCGAAGATCAGGTCCTGTTTGTCTTTCTCTGCCAGAGCAGGCAGGGCGATGGAAACGCCTGGCAGGTTAACGCCTTTGTTTTCGCCCAGGTCGCCGTTGTTCAGCACTTTACAAACAACGTTTTTGCCTTCGATTGCGGTGACTTCCATACCGATCAGGCCGTCGTCCACCAGTACGGTGTTGCCAACGGACAGGTCGCTGGTGAAGCCTTCATAAGTTACAGCAACGATGTCGCTGTTGCCGACAACGGACTTGTCAGTGGTGAAGGTGAAGGTCTGTCCCGCTTTCAGCGAAACGTCATTACCGCCTTCCAGTTTGATGGTACGAATTTCTGGACCTTTGGTATCCAGCAGGATTGCTGCTTTTTTACCGGTCTTGCTCATCACGTTGCGCAGGTTCTGGATGCGCTGACCGTGTTCAGCATAGTCACCGTGAGAGAAGTTCAGACGCATAACGTTCATGCCGGCGTCCAGCATTTTGGTCAGCATCTCTTCAGATTCGGTTTTCGGGCCGATGGTGCAAACAATTTTCGTCTTTTTCATGACAGTCTTAGTCTTTAAGTTGGGAAGGATATGGAAATCTCGCTCCAGGGGCGCACGGCCGCGGAGTCAAACCTGTATTGCAAAAGCGTATATGACACGCACTAAGGATAGGAGACATCAAATGAGCGTGCAGAAGAAAGTGTGCCTGAGTGACAGCCCAACGAAGGAGAGGAGAAGTTGTACGTTGTTTTTTGTATTCCAAGCGCTGAAACCATTCACCAGGGATTAGGCGCACATTATACGCTTAAAGATGCGCAAAAGGGAAAGAAAAACAGCGTTTCAAAAATATTATATGCCGTTTCACAACGGATTGTTATCAAGGCGTTAAGGCATGATGACAACCTATGGCGGCAGGCGAGTGGCCTGCCGCATTTTGCTTATTCTCTGAGCGCCTGACTGAGATCGGCTATCAGGTCTTGCGCATCTTCGATACCCACGGACAGGCGGATCAGCTGCGGCACAATTCCGTTTGCCAGCCGCTGCTCGAGTGGTATTGATGCGTGGGTCATGCTGTAAGGCTGGCTGACCAGACTCTCCACGCCACCGAGACTTTCCGCGAGGGTAAAAAGTTTAAGTTTACGAATCACTTCAGCGGCACGTTGCGCATCGCCTTTCACCACAATCGAAATCATCCCGCCCGGCAGCGCCATCTGCGCGCGGGCAAGCGGATATTGTGGGTGTGATTCCAGTCCCGGATAAAACACCTTTTCCACCTGCGGCTGCTGCGCCAGCCACTGTGCCAGCGCCAGGGCGTTAGCGCTGTGTTTCTCGACGCGCAGGGACAGGGTGCGGATCCCGCGCAGGGTCAGAAAGCTGCTGAACGGATCCAGAACCCCGCCGACGGCATTTTGCAGATAGCCGAGCTTTTCGGCCAGCGTCGGGTTATCACCCACCACCGCCAGCCCGGCGACCACGTCCGAATGGCCGTTAAGGTATTTGGTGGCGGAGTGCACCACAATATCAAAGCCTGTCTCCAGCGGACGGTGAATGACCGGCGAGGCGAAGGTGTTATCCGCCACGCTAATAAGGTTATGACGACGCGCAATCGCGGCAATGGCCGCCAGATCGGCCAGCTTCAACAGCGGGTTAGTCGGTGTTTCTACCCACACCATCCGGGTTTCCGGGCGGATCGCCGCCTCAAGCCCGGCCAGATCGTCCGGCTTGACCCAGCTTACCTGCAGCCCGGTGCTACGTTTGCGCACGTTCTCAATCAGGCGATACGTTCCGCCATACACATCATCAATGGCGACAATATGGCTGTCTTTGTCCAGCAGTTCGAGCACGGTCGAAATGGCGGCGAGGCCGGACGCAAAGGCGTAGCCCCGCGAGCCGCCTTCCAGTTCGGCAATGGCGGTTTCCAGCGCGTGGCGGGTTGGGTTGCCGCTGCGGGAGTATTCATAGCCGGTATGTTCCCCCGGCGAGGGTTGCGCAAACGTCGAGGTGGCATAAATGGGTGGCATGACCGCGCCGTGTTGGTCGTTAAACTCGCCGCTATGGACGCTCAGAGTAGCTAAATTTTTCATCTTTATTCCTTTATTGCTGAAGACGGTTGCGCCAGGCGGTCAGGACATCGCTGCGCGTGATCAGGCCCAGAAAACGGTCGTTGTCATTAATCACGGCCACCAGACCGCGGTCGAAAATGGCGTGCAGGGCGCTTTCCGGCGCGTGCTTATCAAGAAACTCCACCTGACGCGTCATCGCCGCCGTCACCGGAAGGGCGAAACGATCCCCGTCACCGCCGATATGGCGCAGGAGATCCCATTCATCGATGATGCCGACGACCCGGCCGTTATCCAGTACCGGCAGCTGGGAGATGTCATACAGACGCATGCGCGCCAGCACGGTGGAAAGGGTGTCATCCGGCGCAGCGGTGACGGTGGCGCCCTCGTCGTGGCGCAGGGCGATGTAATCCGAGAGATCGCCTGCCAGCGGACGCGAGATCAGCCCCTGCTGGCGCATCCAGTCATCGTTGAACATTTTGGAGAGATATTTATTGCCGCTGTCGCAGGCGAAAGTTACGACGCGCTTCGGCGTGGTCTGCGCCTGGCAGTATTTCAGCGCCGCGGCCAGCAGGGTACCGCTGGAGGAGCCCGCCAGAATGCCTTCCGTTTTCAGCAGTTCCCGGGCGGTGGTAAAGGCTTCACGATCGGTGATGCGCCAGGCGCGATTCACCCCTTCGATGTGCGCCAGAGGGGGGATAAAGTCTTCGCCGATGCCCTCAACCAGCCAGGATCCGGCATCGTCATAGCGCCCGGTCTCCACCTGATCGGCCAGCACCGACCCGGCCGGATCGGCCAGCACAAACTCGGTATGCGGGGAATGTTCGGCAAACCACGCCTGCAGGCCGCCCAGGGTACCGCCTGAACCGACGCCGACCACGATGGCGTCAATCTTGCCGTCGAGCTGCTCAAAGAGTTCCGGCGCGGTGGTGGTGCGGTGCGCCAGCGGGTTGGCCTCGTTATTGAACTGGTCGATGTAAAACGCGCCCGGCAGCTCGTTCGCCAGACGCTGGGCGTAATCCTGGTAATAGGCCGGATGGCCTTTATTGACGTCCGAGCGGGTCAGCACCACCTGAGCCCCCAGCGCGCGCAGGTGGAAAATCTTCTCGCGGCTCATTTTGTCGGGCACCACCAGGATCAGGGAATAGCCTTTCTGGGCGGCAATCAACGCCAGACCCAGTCCGGTATTCCCTGCGGTAGCCTCAATAATGGTGCCGCCGGGCTGGAGCTGGCCGCTGCGCTCGGCTTCATTAATCATCGACAGCGCGACGCGGTCTTTAATGGAGCCGCCAGGATTCTGGTTTTCCAGCTTCAGAAACAGCGAGCAAAGGCCGGTGTCCAGTTTATGCAGCTGAATAAGGGGAGTCTGGCCAATCAGTTCGGTGACGGAGTGGTAAATCGTCATGATGTTTTCCTGTGAGAGGGTCATGACCGGATGATAGGGCCGTAAAAATTTCTCTATAAAGAACGTTTCACTGCCTTTTAGAACAGAAATGAATATTCATCGCGTTTTCAGAGGTAAGGACAGCAAGACGTAAAGTTGTCCGGATGTCAGGATGGCTATATTGGCATGAAATGCTGCAAAAATAGCCATTTTTGCCGGATGGGGGCTGCGGGATATGCATCTGGCAGATAATCATTGCTGAAATTCATCTAATTCCTTTCCGCCCAGTCAATCCGCCCGTTATTCCTTGCTGTTATAAGAAATTCCTTTTTGGTCATTTAAAACCTGATAATGGCTGTTTACTATCTTTTGGACATCCATACTGCTAAACCGCCATGAGCGACGGATTACGATAAGAATGATTGTACTCAGGAATATTTCGAAGATTTTTGACAACGGAAAAGTGGCGCTAACGGCCATTGACAACGTGAACCTGACGATAGAGCAGGGACAGATTTATGGAATTATTGGCTACAGCGGCGCCGGTAAAAGCACCTTAATCCGCCTGCTCAACGGTCTGGAAAAACCGACCACCGGCAGTGTGACCATTAACGGACAGGACATTTCCGCCGCGAAAGGTGAAGCCCTGCGCCAGGCGCGCCTGAAGATCAGTATGGTGTTTCAGCACTTCAACCTGCTGTGGTCCCGCACGGTGAGCGAGAACATCGCTTTCTCCATGCAGATTGCCGGGGTGCCAAAAGCCAAAATTAAAGCCCGCGTGGCGGAACTGGTGGAGCTGGTCGGGCTGAAAGGCCGCGAACAGGCTTACCCGTCCCAGCTCAGCGGTGGGCAGAAGCAGCGCGTCGGCATTGCCCGCGCGCTGGCAAATAACCCGGATGTGCTGCTCTGCGACGAGGCCACCTCGGCGCTGGATCCGCAGACCACCGATCAGATCCTCGATCTGCTCCTCGACATTAACCGTCGCTTTAAGCTGACCATCGTGCTCATCACCCATGAAATGCACGTGGTGCGCAAAATCTGCGACCGCGTGGCGGTGATGGAAAACGGCAACGTGGTGGAAGAAGGCGAAGTGCTGCAGGTTTTTACCCATCCGCAGCAGCCGATTACGCAACAGTTTGTGCGTCAGGTCAGCCAGTACGCCGAAGAAGAGACCTTTAACACCGAGCTGGCGAAGGAGCTGGAAGGCACTGTCATCAAGCTGACCTTCACCGGCCACAGCACCCACAAGCCGATTGTCGGGGAGCTGACCCTGCGCTACGGCCTGCCGTTTAACATCCTGCACGGCAAAATGACGCAAACCGCCCACGGCGTGTTCGGCCAGCTCTGGCTGCACGTGGTGGCAACAGAAGAACAACTGAACAATATCCTCGTCGACCTGCAGCACAGTGATATTGAAGGCGAGGTAATTAAACATGGCTGAGAATCTCTTCCCGCATCTGAAATGGGACCAGCTCTGGGCCGCCACCCTGGAAACGCTGTACATGACGGCGCTCTCCGGCGTCGCGACCTTTGTACTCGGGCTGGTTCTCGGCCTGGCGCTGTTTTTAACCGCCCGCGGTGGCATGTTCCACAACCGCACGGTCTACAGCGTGATTTCGATTGTGGTGAACGTGTTCCGTTCGATCCCGTTCATTATCCTGATCGTGCTGCTGATCCCCTTCACCAAAACCGTGGTGGGGACCATCCTCGGGGCGAATGCCGCGCTGCCCGCGCTGATTGTTGGCGCTGCGCCGTTCTACGCCCGTCTGGTGGAGATTGCCCTGCGTGAAGTGGACAAAGGGGTGATCGAGGCGACGCGCTCAATGGGTGCCCGACTGAGCACCTTAATTTTTCGGGTTTTACTGCCGGAATCATCACCCGCTCTGGTTTCAGGGATCACGGTGACGCTGATTGCGCTGGTCAGCTACAGCGCAATGGCGGGGGTGATTGGTGCCGGTGGTCTGGGAAATCTGGCTTATCTGGAAGGATTCCAACGCAACCATGGTGACGTCACGCTGGTGGCAACGGTGACCATTTTGATCATCGTTTTCATTATCCAGTTCTGCGGCGACATCATCACATCACTGTTAGATAAAAGATAAACACAAATAACACACAGGAACCATCATCATGAAAAAAACACTGACGTTGATCGCCGCAGCAACCCTGAGCGCCCTGAGCTTCGCCTCCTGGGCTGATACCCTGACCGTGGGCGCGTCCAACACCCCGCATGCGGAAATTCTGGAGCAGGCGAAGCCGATTCTGGCGAAGCAGGGTATCGACCTGGAGATCAAACCGTTCCAGGATTACATCCTGCCGAACACCGCGCTGGCGGGTCGTGACATCGACGCCAACTACTTCCAGCACATTCCTTACCTGAACAGCGTGCTGAAAGATCACGCCGGGGATAAAGAGTACGATTTCGTCAGCGCCGGTGCCATCCACATCGAGCCAATCGGTATCTACTCCAAAAAATACAAGTCGCTGAAAGATCTGCCGGAAGGCGGCAAAATCATCATGCGTGATGCGGTTTCTGAAGAGGGTCGTATCCTCTCTATCTTCGAGAAAGAGGGCGTGATCAAGCTGAAGCCGGGCATCGACAAAGTGACCGCGCGCATCAGCGACATCGTTGAGAACCCGAAAAAGCTGCAGTTCACCCCGAACGTTGAAGCCTCTCTGCTGCCGCAGATGTATAACAACGACGAAGGCGCTGCGGTGGTGATCAACGCCAACTACGCCATCGACGCCGGTCTGGATCCGGTTCACGATCCGATCGCGGTAGAGAGCGGTGAAAACAACCCGTACGCCAACATCATCACCGTGCACCGTGGTGATGAGAAGAAGAAGGATATCGTGGCGCTGGTGGACGTGCTGCACTCCAAAGAGATTCAGGACTGGATCCGCACCAAATACAAAGGCGCTGTGATCCCGGTTAACAACTAATTCCCTGATTCTGCGTTTAAAAAGCCCGGTGAGTCTCTCGCCGGGCTTCTTTTTTTGTATAAGGCTAATGAATGCTTTAAGCTGGCGTTTTCAGGCAATGGAGTGAAGGTCATGGGCAATGTAACCAAAGACGAAGCGCTGTATCAGGAGATGTGTCGCGTGGTAGGCAAAGTGGTTCTGGAGATGCGCGATCTCGGGCAGGAGCCAAAGCATATTGTGATCGCCGGGGTTCTGCGCACCTCGCTGGCGAACCAGCGGGTGCAACGCAGTGAATTAACCACCCAGGCGATGGAAACCGTCGTTAAAGCGCTGGCCGGTTAAACCGCCAGCGTTTAGCCAGCTGTTCAATCCCGCAGCACAGCAGGTAATAGACCACCCCCGTAAAGACAAAAATAGCCGCCGGGTAGATCTGCACCCGGTTGTTGACCTGGCCTGCAACGGTGGTCAGCTCCGGCACGTTGACGATAAAGGCCAGCGAGGTATCCTTCAGCAGGCTGATAAAAATCCCCAGCAGCGAAGGTAAGGTGTTGCGCAACGTCTGCGGCAGCAGCACCCATCCCAGCGTTTGCAGCGCGCCAAACCCCTGCGCCTGGGCAGCCTCAACCTGCCCGGCAGGCAGCGCACGCAGCCCGGCCAGCACCGAGTGCATCACCGCGGCGGCGGTAAACCACGCCAGCGCCAGGGTCACGGTGAGCCCCCCCGGCAGATCGCCCCCGACGATCAGCGGCAGCAGATACCACAGCCAGAAAATCACAAATATCAGCGGGATCCCGCGAATGATCTCGGCCCACAGGAACAGGGTATTGCGTATGGCCCCCGGAAATCGCCACGCCAGCCCGGCAAGCGCAATCCCGGCGGGTAACGCCAGCGCCGCCGCGCCTGAGGCCATCAGCAGCGTCAGCAGGACGCCGCCGGGCTGTCCGACCGCAGCCCGTCCCCAGAGCAGATAATCCAGGTTATCGGTAATCACAGTGAGTCCGGCTAGCATTTCTTTACACTCCGGGGAGTCAGCGCCGCTTTTCGCCGCCGTTCGGTTGAGGGGCCGAGTTTCGTCAGCAGCACGCCCATCGCCACGCCGGTGAGCAGATACAGCACCGTACCGACGGTGAAGGCCTCCAGCGCGTGGGCGTTATAGCTCTCTATCTGCCGCACCTGATAAGTGAGTTCCGCAAAGCCTATTCCGCTCGCCAGCGACGAGAGTTTCATCAGGTTGAGGTACTGTCCCACTACCGGCTGCCAGGCGTTCGCCAGCCCCTGCGGCAGCAGGATGTAGCGCAGCAGCGGCCAGGCAGAAAAGCCCTGCGCCAGGGCGGCTTCCCGCTGCCCGGCTGAGACGGCGCGCAGCCCGGCGGTAATCTCCTCGGTCAAAAAGGCCGAGGTAAAGACCCCCAGACCCCAGGCGGAGCAGAGAAACTCGGGCGTGAACCACCACACCTGACCCGGCAACACCGACCAGGCGTGATCGTCCATCACAAAGGTGCGGAAATCCGCAGGCAGTCCGTTCCAGGCGGCGAAATACCAGAACAGCAGCTGCACCAGCATGGGCGTATTGCGAAAGAGCGAAACCCATACGGCAACGATCTTCACCCCGATGCGCCCCCCCGGCGAGACGCAGCCCGAGGCAGGCGAGGGTGATAAGGCTGGCGACGAGGATCCCCGCCAGGGTCAACCACAGGGTGGTAAGAAAACCGGAGAGGATCCACTGCAGGGGCTGGCCGGTCAGCACCCCTTGCCAGTCGAGGGCTGGCATCACACCGCTCCCGGATGCAGCGGATTGAGCACCTTCTGCAGAAAACGCTGGGTGCGGGAATGGGACGGGTTTTGAAAGAACAGCTCCGGCGGAGCCACCTCCAGAATATGCCCGCCGTCGATGAACACCACCCGGTCGGCAATCTCCCGGGCAAACTGCATCTCATGGGTAACGACAATCATGGTGATCCCGCTGTGGGCGAGGGCCTTCATCACCAGCAGCACTTCACCAATCATCTCCGGATCGAGGGCCGAGGTGGGCTCATCAAACAGGATGATCTGCGGCGAGGAGGCCAGGGCCCGGGCGATGGCCACCCGCTGCTGCTGCCCGCCGGATAACGCCTCCGGATAGTGGTCGGCTTTGTCCGCCATGCCCACCTGCGCCAGCAGCGCCTCAGCGCGGGTTTCGGCTTCGGCCGGCCGCCAGCCGTGAACGTGCTTCAGCGCCAGGGCGATGTTTTGCCGCGCGGTCAGATGGCTGTAAAGGTTGAACTGTTGAAACACAAACCCAACCCGACTGCGCAGCTGGCGCAACGCCTGACGGCTAAGCTGACGCGTCGATTTGCCGTCGATCAGGATGTCGCCGGAGGTCAGGGTTTCCAGCTGATTGATAAGGCGGATCAGCGTCGATTTACCGGAGCCCGAGGGGCCAAGAATAGCCACCACTTCCCCCGGCGTGACGCTGAGGTTAATGCCTTTCAGCACCGGGCGATCGCCGTAGCGTTTCACGACCTCAGAAAAGGTGACGCTGGCCTGCTCCAGATGTGAAAAATCCGCGGCAGATGCCGCGGAGCGTGAGAATAGACCTGACCGCATATTACTGGGCTTCTATTTTAAAGGCGCGAGGCTGCGGGGAAGGGGTCTGTGGACCAAACCAGACGTCGTAGATCTTCGCCGCGTCGCCGTTGCTCTCCAGCTTCACCAGCTCGTCGTTCACCACTTTCAGCAGCGCGGTTTCGCCTTTCTTCACCCCGACGCCGATCTCCTCCTTACTCAGCAGATCGGGCAGAATTTTAAAGTTGGCTTTGTCCGGCGCCTGAGCCAGCAGCCCGGCCAGAATGGTGCTGTCCTGGGTGATGGCCTGCACGTTGCCGTTGCGCAACGCCGTCAGCGCCAGCGGGATATCGTCATAGGAGAGCACGCGGGACTGCGGGAATCGCTGATGCAGCGCCTGCTCCCCGGTGGTGCCCTTTACCGCCCCGATACGCGCCTTGCTGTAAGCATCCAGTTTATCCGCCCCTTTGGCCGGCACCAGGAACTGCTGCCCGGTGACGAAGTAGGGGGTGGAAAAATCGATCACCTGGGCACGCTCCGGGGTGATGGTGATATCCGCCACGATCAGATCCGCCTTGCCCGACTGCAGCAGCGGGATGCGGTTAGCCGGGTTGGTGGCGACCAGCTCCAGCTTGACCCCCAGCGTTTTGGCTAATGCTTTGGCGAAATCCACGTCGTAGCCGACGATCTCGTGGCTTTTCGCATCCACCGAGCCAAACGGCGGGTTAGCATCGAAGGTGGCGACTTTCACCACGCCCGCCGCCTTGATATCGGCCAGCTGGTCTGCCTGCGCCTGAGCGGAAAGGATCCCGCCTGCGGCCAGTAAAGCCAGTACCAGCGCCCGTTTTGTCTGTTTTGCCATAAATTCCTCTGAGTCTGTTTTTTGTTTTGTCCTGTTACGCTCCCATAACCGCCTCCGGCCGCCAAATGCCAATATCGTCTTTGCTATGTGAAAAAAATCATTAGTGAACAGCCTGTTACGTAGCCGTAAAAAGAAGAGGTGCTTTTGCGATTCGCGCACATCCTCTGCCGGAATCGGCATTTCTCGCCGCGCCAGATTGCTGGTTTACTGCATACAGGCTGAAAAAATGAGGAACAGGGCAATGGGCAAACTGATGAGTACGTTACGGCGGTTTTTTGCCGCGAAACCGGAAGAGAACAGCGCGCAGCGTATTATTGAATCTATCTTGCCGGTTGCCAGCCTGTATGGCGTGGACATCGCCAACATCGACCCGGAGTGGTTCCATGAGCAAACGCAACGCTGAGCACCGCCATGTGCGGGAAACCTACTGGAACGAGGTGTGCGTTATTCCGCGCTCGCCCCGCCATTCTGGACGCTAACATCCAAAAATCACCGCAAATTTTGTCCCCGGCTTAGCTTCCTGCTAAGGTCTCTGGCGTCCTTTACCAGCGCCAGTTAACCGAATGAACAGCCGAAAATTTTTAAAACGTGGGCTTCTGATCTGGCTCCTGCTCTGCCTGCTGAGCAGCGTGCTGTTGTATGCCGAACAGATCCGCCGTCAGTTCTGGGATCTGGACCGGGCGTTTGCCACGGCCTTTGCCGAGGCGGGGGCGGTGCTTACGCAGAACGAGTCGGTGCTGCCGCTGTTAAATGGCGATGAAGATCTGGCCGCGCTGCGTAAAAAATTCCCGCAAATCCTCGACCTGCAAAAGACCCGGGGGCGCGCCCTCGACGCCGCGCGGGTAGAACCCCTGGGCGACACGCAGTACTGGCTCTACAACCCCTGGCGACAGATCCGGGTACTCATCGATACCCGGGCGGTGATCGGTGCCTGGCCGCATTTTACCCGTCTCAGCCTGGATCTCCGCAGTGACGCCTCGCCACCCCCGGCGGATACCTTCTGGCACTGGCAGCGGCAGTTCGCTCAGCACACCCAACCCTTTATCCTGCGGGCCGACGCCCGACCGGCGTGGCTGAATGTCGCCCTGATGCCGTTTTTGCTGCTCTGGCTGGGGTGGGCCGGGATGATGGCGGTAGGCGGGGTGATCCTCTGGCAGCGTAAACAGCGCCAGAACGCCGACCAGCGCGCCCGGTATTACCAGCATGCCAGGCTCAATACCCTGGGGGGAGATCACCGCGGGCATCGTGCATGAGATCAATCAGCCCTTGACCGCGGCCCAGACCTGGATCCAGGGGGCGCAGCGTCAGCTGCGGCAGGGCAATCCCGAGGCGGTGGCGCAGGCCCTCGGATCGGCGCTGGTGCAAACCCAGCGGATAGCCGAGCTGCTGACCCGCTTTCGCGAACACGTCACCGAGGAGCGGGTGGACCTGGGCGAGGTGGATCTGGCCAGCTGCTGGCAGCAGGTCGGCAACCTGCTGGAGCACGAGCGTACCGCCAGACATATCCGCCTCACCCATGATTTTTCCCCCGATGCCCGCACGCTCTGCGCCGACAGGCTGTGGCTGGAGCAGGTGTTGCACAACCTCCTCAGCAACGCCATCCAGGCGCAGCAGGAGCGTGCGGCGGGATGGGTGCATATCCGCAGTCAGCGCAACGGCGAGGTTATCCGGATAGAGATCGCCGACGGCGGGCCGGGCTTTACCCCGGACGCCTTACAAAACGCCTTTATGCCCTTTTACAGCGGGCGGCAGGGCGGTATCGGTCTGGGCATGACCTTAACCGAATCGTTGGTCACCAGAATGAATGGCACCCTTGCGCTGGATAATACCCCGGAAGGCGGCGCCAGGGTCCGGTTGCAGTTCGCTTATCACGGGAGTCAGGAAAATGGATAATGTCATCTGGTTAATTGACGATGATGCGTCGGTCAGGGAGTCGCTGGTTTTTCTGCTCTCCGGGATGAACTGGCGCGTTGAACCTTATGAGAGTATTGCGGCCTTTACCGCCGCCCACGGCGAAGAGAAGGCCCTGACCGGCTGCCTGCTGCTGGATATGCGCATGCCGGGTAAAGGCGGGCTGGCCTGGCTGGAGGAGGGGGCCTGGCCCTGGCCGCTGCTGCCGGTGATCCTGATGACCGGCCACGGCACTATCGATGCCTGTCGACGGGCGTTCCATAACGGGGTATTTGAGTTTTTCACCAAGCCGCTGGATGCCGACACGCTGATCGAATCCATCACCGCCGCGCTGGCAGAGAGCCAGCAGCGGGTGGGGCGCTGGCAGGAGGCCAGACGGGCCAGAGCGCTGTTTCGGCAGCTCACCGCCCGGGAACACGAGGTGCTGCTGGCCCTGATGGAAGGCAGCAGTAATAAAGAGGTCGCCGCCCGGCTCAACCTCTCGCCGCGGACGGTGGAAGCGCACCGGGCGGCGGTGTTCCTCAAGCTGGGGGGTCTCCAGCCTGGTGCAGGCCATTCGGGAATACGACAAATTGCAATCCGTAGAACTACCAGGGTAACCCCGTAGTCGACCGAATAACATTTCAGTACGCACATCGGTACGCTGCATCTGTTTCCACTTACCTGAGGATGTGCGATGAAAAAGTTAATGATGGCAGCAGCCTGTGTAGCCGGGATGGTCAGCGTATCGGCGCAGGCGCAGTCCGTGGCGCAAAAAAATCTCTCCCTGACCCAGGCGAACGCCCTGGCCAGCGCGGCCATTCAGGCCTGTACCGCCAAAAATTATCAGGTCAGCGTCACGGTGGTGGATCGTGCCGGAGTGGTTAAAGCGGTACAGCGCACGGACAATGCTGGTCCGCATACCCTGAAAGCCAGCGAGATGAAAGCTTTTACCGCACTCAGCACCAAAAATGCCTCGGGCAAAGTGATGGAGTCCGCGCAAAGCAACGCGGGGGCGCAGAACCTGCGTGATATCCCGGGCCTGCTGCTGCTGGCGGGTGGATTGCCGGTTAAAGAAGGAGATGACGTGATCGGGGCCATCGGGATTGGCGGTGCGCCGGGTGGGCATCTGGATGAAGCCTGCGCCCAGCAAGCAATTGACGGTATGACGAAGTCGTAATCATTCCCGACGTACGGGATGGTTTTGTAGGTGTTGTAGGCCGGGTAAGCGAAGCGCCACCCGGCATAAATCTAAAGCCCCGGCGATCGTCCGGGGCTTTTTACATTAGATCTTGCAGGCGTCGCCGCAGTCATCGTCCGCTACAATCGCCTGGGCTTTTTTATCCGCATCTTCAAGGCGTTCTGCGTTACGTTCTTCCGCTTCATCCAGCCCGTCAAACACCAGATTGTTGAGATCAATTTCCATCATTTACCTGCTTTGTTCGGTTTTTGTTCCAGGTCGTATTATAGAGCAAAACCATGAGCTGGGGCACCCCAGCGCACATAAGGATAATCCTTGCCATACTGATAAATCATCCGGCTAAGGAGACCTCATGATCGTCCTGTGTAAAACCTGCGGCACGTCCTATGACGTGGCCAGCGAACCGCAACAGTGCGCCATTTGTGAAGATGAACGCCAGTACGTGCCCGCGACCGGGCAGGCGTGGGTTGATTTCAGCACCCTGACCGCCACCCACACCAACAAGTGGCAACAGCTCGAAGACAATCTTCTGAGCATCAAAACCGTTCCCGCGTTTGCCATCAGCCAGCGGGCGATCCTGCTGCGCACCCCGCAGGGTAACGTGCTGTGGGACTGCATCGCCAACCTCGACCCTGCCACCCACGCGCTGGTGACGGCGCTGGGCGGGATCGACGCTATCGCCATCTCGCACCCGCACTACTACACCACCATGCAGGACTGGGCCACGGCCTTTAATGCCCCGGTCTGGTTGCATGCCAGCGATCGGCAGTGGGTGATGCGCGACAGTCCCGCCCTGCGCTTCTGGGAAGGGGATTCCCTTGAGATCGCTCCTGACGTCAGGCTGCTGCGGCTGGGCGGCCATTTTGCCGGTGGCACGGTGCTGCACCACAACGTCGACGGGGGCGTGTTGCTGGCCGGGGACATCCTGCAGGTGACCCCCGGAAAAGACGCCGTCTCGTTTATGTGGAGCTACCCGAATATGCTGCCGCTGCCGGCCAGCGAGGTGAGCGAAATCGCCGCCCGTCTGGACGATGTGCGCTTTGAACGGCTCTACGGCGCCTTTGAAGGGCAGAACATTTCCGCCAGCGCGCGGGAGATTGTTATGCGGTCGGTCGAGAAATATATTGCTTGTCTGAACTCGGGGCCGGTGGGTAAACTCGAAAAACCGTGATCTCGATCATGCCTGTACAATCACAAAAAAATGAGACTTTGCTATGCAACATATCATTGAAGGTTTTCTCAGCTTTCAAAAAGAAGTTTTCCCGCAACGTAAAGACCTGTTCCGCAGTCTGGCTTCCAGCCAGAATCCCAAAGCGCTGTTCATCTCCTGTTCTGACAGCCGTCTGGTGCCGGAATTAGTCACCCAGCAGGAGCCGGGACAGCTCTTTGTCATTCGTAATGCGGGCAACATTGTGCCACCTTTCGGGCCAGAGCCGGGCGGCGTCTCCGCCACCATCGAATACGCCGTGGTGGCGCTGGGCGTCACCGACATCGTGATCTGCGGCCACTCTAACTGCGGCGCGATGAAGGCGATTGCCGACAATGCCGACCTCGAGCCAATGCCGGCCGTGTCACACTGGCTGCGTTACTCCGATGCCGCCAAAGCGGTGGTGGAAAACAAGACCTGGGACAACCCGACCGACAAAGTCAACGCCATGGTGCAGGAAAACGTCTTCGCCCAGCTGAGCAACATCAAAACCCACCCGTCGGTGGCGGTCGGCCTGCGTAATAACGCTATCCGTCTGCACGGCTGGGTTTACGATATCGAAAGCGGCGACATTCGCGCCCTGGATAAAGATTCGAAAACCTTCGTCTCCCTGTCCGAAAACCCGGGCGTTTACTTCGAGTAGAAACGCATCTTCAGGGCGGGATCCCCGCCCTGACTCCGCTTAAGGCAGTGCTTCCAGTCTGCGTCCCGCCCGCTTCGCCGTTTCAGGCAGCAGATCCACCGCCGTCACATAGCCATCTGGGTCAAGGCAGCGATTGGCCGCTCTGGCCTGCTCCAGGATCGTCTCATCCCAGTAGATGCGCTTACGCTGATCGCCCTGGGTGGTGAGAATGCACTCCATATCGCCGTCCAGCGCGCGGTAGGACCGCCAGCTGTTCTCCGGGACCGAAATCACCGAGCGTTCAGGGGCGATAATGCTCACCTCTTCGCCCTCCAGGTTCCAGGTCACCTCCAGCGTTCCCTTAAAGACCATGATCACCTGCACGTCCGGGCACAGATGACGACCGACAAGATGATCGGATTTCAGGCGCAGCCACTCCACGGAGAAGCCGTGCGGATTGACGATAGCGGGGGCGGCGTGTTTATCCTGGCTGATGCCGAAGCCAATCACCGGCGCAATCTCACCCCCGTGGCCCGGCAGGACCGAATCCAGCAGTCCCGCCGCAGACCAGCGACGATCTTCTCCGGTCACCGCCCGCTGACGCATCTCCTCCACGGAGTAGTGACGCAGGGCGGCAATCTCTTCCGGCGCAAGCGGGGTCAGCAGTCCCGCCGGTTCCGGCAGGGTATCCCCCGCGTTGACGTCGATGAGCATATTCTCTTTGCTCAGATACAGGCCGTACTCGCTGGCTGCGTCCAGAATCGACGGGTGCCAGATGATCCCCCCCGGTGTTATTGCCGCCCAGCACCGTGTAGACCATGCCGCAGGTCTCCTCTTTACTGACGTTGGTGAAGCCGCGGAAGATCCAGGTTGGAATCGACAGTATGGCCGGGGCGCTGAACTCCGCTTCGTTTTCGCCGTTGGCTCCCCAGCGAAAACGCCAGGTGCCCTCGTGAATCAAAAAGACTTCGGCGGTGAAGTGCAGATGCAGGTTGTTGGTCACCCCTTTCGGCATGGCCGCGGCACCAATGTTAAAGCCGTGCGGCTCGGGGATATTCACCACCTGAGCGGACGACTGGGTCACGCCCGGCCCAATAAAGGAGTAGTTCTGCTTCAGGTGCGAGCCGGGAAGTTTGCAATCGATAAATGCCAGATTGCAGGAGACCATATCTTCGGGAGCAACCAGACGGCTTCTGGCCTGTTCGGGGGTAATGTGACGTGCTTTCATCTTCTCTCCTGTTAATAGCCTGATGCGCCGGTAGTGGGGACAGCGTTGCCGCGCGCCTGGGCGACGGCTTCACGCGAGGCGCGGCCAAGCTGCATGACATCGTTGGCGGGGGTGACAAACCGGAAGCCTTCGCCGATTCGCCGGGCGGCGGCCTCGCCGGAGGTACAAAAGATCCCGGCGATTTTTTGCTGCTGACGACAGCGGCTGACCACTCTTTCTACGGCGGCCAGCATCTCCGGGTGACGGGATTCGGCGCTGGCGCTGCCGGTCAGGGTGAGGGACAGATCGTTAGGGCCGATAAACACCCCGTCCAGCCCCTCGGTGGCCAGGATCGTGTCGAGGTTCGCCAGCCCTTCGCGGGTTTCGATCATCGCCAGGGTCAGGATTTCGTCATTGGCGTGCTGGGGGTAATCGGACCCGCCGTACAGCAGCCCGCGGGCCGGGCCGAAGGAGCGATTGCCCAGCGGCGGATAGCGGCAGGCGGCGACAAAACGCCGGGCCTCTTCCGGGGTGGAGATCATCGGGCAGATAATGCCGTAGGCCCCGGCATCCAGCATGCGCATGATCTGCGCCGGATCGTTATCGGCCACCCGCACCAGCGGCACCGCCGGGGTAGCGGAGAGCGCCTGCAGCATGGCGAGGGCGCTGGCGAAGTCGATCATCCCGTGCTGGAGATCGACGGTCACCGCGTCGTACCCCTGATGGCCGAGGATTTCGGCGCTGTAGCTGGAAGGGATTGCCAGCCAGCCGTTGATAATGGCGGCGTTTTCTTGCACCGCCCTGAGTTTATTCTTGCGCATCTGAACACTCCTGAATCCAATGGCGTAGCGGGGTAGCGACCTCGTCGGGCGCTTCAAGCAGCGTGAAGTGCCCGGCGGTGGCGAGGGTGACGCATCTCGCCTGCGGGGCGCTCTCCGCCACCAGCTGATGGTGATGGGGCGTGCAGAGGGGATCCTGCGCGCCGTTAATAACGATGATGGGGCAGGCGAGCGAGGCCAGCGCCCCGCGATTGTCCCGCCGGGTAATGGCGATTTCGGTCTGCGTCGCCAGGGTATCGAGGCCGCTCTCCTCTGCCATCCGGCAGATAAGCGCCAGTAAGGCCTGGTCATCCACACGCGACGGGGCAACGTACTTCGGCCACAGACTGGCCGAGAGCCAGTGGGTGAGCCCCTGCTGCCGGGCGGCGCTCACCGCCTCGCGCCGCATGGCGGCATTTTCCGGGCGATCGGCAAGCGGATTGACCGACAGCAGCGCCAGCCCGGCAATGCGCCCGGGGGCATCGGCGACCATCTGCAGCGCCACTATCGCCCCCAGCGAAAATCCGGCCAGCAGAAAGCGCGGCGGCAGCTGTTCGAGCAGCCGCTGTGAGGCCTGCGCCGCCGAAGTGTCCCCCGTCAGTCTGGAGCAGATCGCCGCAGACAGATTGAGCCGGGCCAGGATCGGCTGCCAGAGCCGGGCGTTACAGAGCGTGCCGCTAAGCAGCACCAGCGGCAGGGCGGGATTATCCACAGTCTCACTCCTCAGGTTGCGGTCCAGCCGCCGTCGACCATCAACGCGCTGCCGGTGATCATCCCCGCGGCATCGGAGGCCAGGAATACTACCGGGCCCATGATGTCCTCCACTTTGCCCAGCCGGCGCAGCTTGATGTTGTCCAGCACGTAGCGGCGAAACTCCGGTTCGGCCAGCGACGGGGCCGAGAGCGCGGTCTCAATAAAGGTCGGGCACAGGGTGTTGACCCGGATCCCGTCCTCACCCAGCTCCAGCGCCATGGCTTTGGTTAACCCTTCCAGAGCAAATTTCGACGCGCAGTAGACGCTGCGGCGGGGGCCGCCAACGTGGCCCATCTGCGAGGAGAGATGGATAATCGATCCGGCGATCCGCTGGTCGCGCATTCGCGCCGCCACCCGCTGGCTGACAAAGAAGGTGGCCCGCAAGTTGACCGCCATCACTGCATCGAAATTCTCCTCACTGACGGCCAGAAATGCTTCGTGGCGCGCCAGCCCGGCGCTGTTCACCAGAACGTCGAACGCGGGCAGCCCGGCGAGCACCGACTCAACCTGCGCCACGTCGGTGATATCCAGCGCCACCGGATGCAGCACCAGCTTGTGCTGAGAGGCGAGCGTTACGGCGTCGTCCAGGCCCTGGCGATCCCGGGCGGCGATCCACACCTGTGCCCCGGCGTGGGCCAGGGCGACGGCGCAGGCAAACCCCAGCCCTCTGGAGCCGCCCGTTACCAGCGCGCGCTTGCCGTGCAGGTCAAAGGAGGGCATCTCAGGAAAAGTCATGGGTTACACCTTCTCTCTGACCGGGGCAGGGGTGGCGTAAGGCACCTCTACCTGACCGTAGCGGCGCACGCGAACGTTGGCCTGCTCGGCGTGGCCGGCAAAGCCCTCCAGCAGCGACAGGCGCGAGCAATAGCTGCCGATCTCCGCGGTGGCCTCATCGCTGAGGACCTTTTGCCAGGTGCAGGTTTTCATAAACTTGCCGACCCACAGGCCGCCGGTGTAGCGCGCCGCTTTTTGCGTCGGCAGGGTGTGGTTGGTGCCGATGACCTTGTCGCCGTAGGCGACGTTGGTGCGTGGGCCGAGGAACAGGGCGCCAAAGTTGGTCAGGTTCGCGAGGAACCAGTCGTCGCGGTCGGTCATCACCTGGACGTGTTCCGAGGCGATGCGATCCGCTTCGGCGAGCATTTCGTCGTAGCTGTCGCAGACGATAATCTCCCCGTAGTCGTGCCAGGCCTGGCGGGCAATGTCGGCGGTAGGCAGTTTTTCCAGCAGGCGGTCAATCTCGCGCAGCGTCTCTTTGGCAAGCGCCATTGAGTTGGTCAGCAGGATCGCCGGTGTAGTAACCCCGTGCTCGGCCTGTCCCAGCAGGTCGGTGGCGCAGATCTCGGCGTCGACGGTGTCGTCGGCAATCACCAGGGTTTCGGTGGGACCGGCAAAGAGGTCAATCCCGACCCGGCCAAACAGCTGGCGCTTGGCCTCCGCCACAAAGGCGTTACCCGGCCCAACCAGCATATCCACCGGGGCCAGGGAGTCGGTGCCCAGCGCCATCGCGCCAATCGCCTGAATGCCGCCGAGGGCGTAGATCTCGCTGGCCCCGGCCATTTTCTGCGCAGCCACGATGGCCGGCGCAGGCTCGCCGCCGAACGGCGGGGCGCAGCTGACGATGCGGGAGCAGCCCGCCACGTTGGCGGTAATAATCGACATATGCGCCGAGGCCAGCAGCGGATACTTCCCGCCCGGGACATAACAGCCCACCGCATTAATCGGAATGTTTTTATGACCGAGGATCACTCCCGGGCGGGTCTCTATTTCCAGGTCAAGCAGACAGCCTTTTTGCGCGCGGGCAAAATTAAAGACCTGCTCCTGAGCAAACTCAATATCGTGAATATCCTGACGACTTAATTTGTTTATGCAGGCATTAATTTCTGCCTCGCTCAGGCGATAATCCTTACGGTCATAGCGATCGAACTTGACGGATAATTCACGAATGGCTTTATTCCCGCGCTTTTCAATATCCGCAAGAATAAGTTCCACCGTTTCCCTTATTTGTCGCTGTGCATCCTGGCGTTCCTGAACCGGTTTACTGGTTTTAAGTAGATAAGCCACACTATCTTCCTTCTGTATTTATGATGAGGGGTACCCTCCCGGCGGGCCGGGATTATTTAATCGGGAATAAAATTACTGGTCGCGCGCGGGCGCGAGGGAACTGTTAAGAGATAATTCAGCCGTCGCCGGTGTTTTACGGGAATAGACCCAGCGCACCGAGAGCGGGGTGGCAATCGCCGCCACGATCGACAGGGCAGCAATAAACAGATAACCGGAAGAGAGGTTAATGTGCTGCATCATCACGCCCATGATCACCGGCCCGGCAAACATGCCGCAGGAGTAGATGGTCTGGAACAGCCCCATCCGCGTCGACTGCTCATCGGCGGTGGTGTTGACCACGCTCAGGGACATAAAGGCCGCGAACGCCATCCCGAAGGAGAATCCGGCCAGCGCCTGCAACAGATAGATCAGATACAGATTGCTGGTAAAGGGGATGCCAAAGGTGGAGATGACCTGCAGCACAATGCCGAGCACCGCCGTTTTAACCAGCCCCAGACGTTGATAAAAGACGCTGCTGCACAGGGCAATGGCGAGAGCGTAGAAGATCAGATGGATATTGCTCAGCAGGGTTAAGATCCCGGCGCGGGCGCCCAGCTGCTCGGCATAAATCGGGGTGAGGGTGTCACGGGTAGCAAAGGGTACCAGGATAACGATGGTGGCAAGAATACCGATCAGCCATACCGAACGGTCGGCGAGCTGCAGGCGGGCACCGGCGATACAGGCCTTCAGCGTCGGGGCTTTTACCGGGTCGTGGACGTCGCGGATCCGGGTGGTGAGGAACAGCGCCACCAGCGCCGAGACACAGGAGACGAAAAAGGCGATGTTGTTCGCAAAATAGTGAATCAACAGCCCGCCGATGCAGTTGCCGAGGAACACCCCCAGAGGCCCGGCCAGCGCCAGAAATGCTACGGCAGCAGGGGCATCTTTCTGGTCAAAGTAGCGAATAAACAGGATGTTGTAGAGCACCCAGGTGGCGGCGGTGACGCCGTCTGCGGCTTTCGCCAGATACAGCGTAATGGCGTTCGGCTCCAGCCAGGCCAGCGGCCAGGCGACGATCGGCAGGACCAGCGCAAACTGGATAAAGATTTTCCGACTCTTCACCACGTCGGAGACAATCCCCAGCGGGAAGCGGATCAGCAGGGTCGCCAGGCCGCTGGCTCCCATGATAATCCCCATCACCTGCGGCTCCATCCCCTGATTGATCATCATCGGGGCCAGAAACGCATCAATGCTGTGAATACAGATAAAAAACAACACGCTGATGATAAAGAACAGCCGGGCTTCCGGTCGGCGTAACAGTGCTCGAAACATGGTTGTGAACCTCTTAAAACGTAATGGGTTAAAACCATCCAGGTACAACTTTACCGGCTCACTCCATTGGGTGATTGCCCAATTTACCCGGTACCATTGACGGTGTGAAAACTGCTCTGCATACGTATTCAAAAATTGAAGTTACGAAAAGGTTTCAATTTTGTAAAGGTCGTTTGTCACCATTGTGAAAAAAATAATTCTGGCTGTTGCATACGCATGCAAAGATGGTGTAAGACTAAAAAGTACCCGCTTCCTGAGGCGCAGTTTTGCGGGGGTTTATGGCGGGTCTCCGGCATAACGCCTTGAATCTGTGCCAGAATGGGGAAGCGAAAGGGATAAGGAACACTCGTAATGAAACGTAAGACTTTTACAGCGGTGACATCGCAGCAGGTGGCGCAGCTGGCAGGCGTATCACAGTCGGCGGTGTCCCGCACCTTCACGCCGGGGGCGAGCATTTCGCCGGCCACGCGTGAAAAGGTGCTGAAGGCGGCCCGGGAGCTGGGCTACCGGCCGAACGCCATTGCGCGTTCGCTCAACACCGCCCGCTCGCGCATCATCGGCGTGGTGATCTCCTATTTTGATAACCAGTTTTACCCGCAGGTGCTGGAGGCGCTGGCGCAAAAGCTGGACACCCTCAACTACCACCTGCTGCTGTTTGTCGGCGATCGCGAGGGGAACGTGGACCGGATTTTCGACCAGATCATGCAGTATCGCGTGGATGGCATCGTACTGGCCTCGGTCACGCTGTCGCTGGATCTGTCGGAGGAGTGTCTCGCCGCCGGGATCCCGGTGGTGTTGTTTAACCGCAGCGAAGAGAGCGGAATGGCCTCGAGCGTCAACAGCAACAACGAGGCGGCCGCCCGCCAGATTGCCGAGTTTTTGCTGGCCGCCGGGCACCAGCGGTATGCGTTCGTTGGCGGCGTGGCGGATTCGTCCGTCAACATTGCCCGCCAGCGCGGGTATCTGGGCGCGCTGCAGGAGCAGGGGATTGAAGACGTCCGGGTGGTCAACGGCAACTATGACGCGCAGCAGACTGCCCGCGCGGCTTACGCGCTCTTTTCCGCCGCGCCCGCGCCGGACGCCATTTTCGTCGCTAACGATCATATGGCCGTCGTCGTGATGGACGTGGCGCGCTACGAGTTTGGCCTGCGGATCCCGGAAGACGTCTCCATCATTGGCTATGACGATATCGGCCCGTCCGGCTGGGCCTCCTACGCGCTAACCTCCGCCTCGCAGCCGGTGGAGGCGATGGTCGCCGCCACGGTGGAGCTGCTGATGAAGCAGATCGACAGCGGCACTATCGAACCCGAACAGGTCGTCGTTCCGGGCAGGCTGGTGGTTCGTCACTCTGCGCGCCGCCCGCATACGGGCAGCCTCGACGCAGAGGGTAATTACGTGTTCCAGACCCAGGAGGACAAATGAGCAGATTGCCGGGATTCAGCCCCCAGTTCGACTCCATTCAACAGTTTATTCGCACCCTGACGCACGTGGTCTGGGAGCAGAAGGACATCGGTCAGCTGGCCGACTTTTACGCCACGCCGGTGGTGTTTATCACCCCGGAGAAACAGCTTAACGATCTCTCGCAGTTTATGCGCCTGACCCTGGAGGCGATGCACAGCTTCCCCCCAGCGTACGGTGCTGACGGAAGACATCCTGGCGACGCAAAATCCCGGGGATGAGCATTACGCCGCCCAGCGTACCATCGCCTGTATCCGCCATCAGGGAGAGGGCTTCTTCGGCCCGCCGACCGGGAAAACCGTCTGGGTGCGTACCTGGGCGGATCGAATTTGCGCCGAGGGGGCCGTGCGGCAGGAGTGGCTGCTGCAGGATCGGGCGGCGATTGTGGCACAGTTGGGGCTCAACGTGCAGGAGTTTGCGCGCAATCTCGGCTTGATGCAGAACCAGCTGGGGATCGCCCGGGAAAGTGCGGAAACCCTCGACGCCCGCTGGGCGGGCGGGCCTGAAGGGGATGATGTCGAAGGGCCGATCGCCGGGGTGGTGGAGCGCTATCTGACGATGTGGGCAGGCGGCAACAGCGGCACCGTACCGGGCCTTTACCATCCTGCCGCCACGCTCTATGCCCCGGGGCACTGCATCGGCACCGGCGAGCAGGAGATCGCCGCGCTGCTGTCGGGCTACCGGGCGTCGTTTGCGGACAGCGAGGTGCAGTTGCACCACCTGATCGTGCGGCGGGATCCCAACGAGCCGGTGCGCATTTCGCTGCGCTGGTCGCTTCTGACCTGGCACGACGGCTACGGTAAATTTGGCGTGCCGACCCGTAAACCGGTCTCCATTACCGGGATCAGCCAGCTGGAATTACGCGATGGACTCATTATTCGCGAATATTTAGGGATTGATGAATTAGCTATCTGGTCACAAATCGTTAATTAAGCGCACTATCTTTATCTAAAAATATTTTTTAAATCCGCCGCAATAGATATTGCGGCTCTCTTCTCCATCCATTCCGGGTGCGGGATCGTATTGTCTGAAAATAGATGCAGGAGTTTATATGTCTTCAACCGAAGCAACAAATAAAGCGCCAGCCGTACCTGAGAAAAACAGTAAACTCACCCGCGACGAACCGGTATTACAGGTTGAGCGCCGGGACTTTATTGATTTAGTGCCGGAGAAACGCCAGCGCGTACAATCATTACGTGGGTTCGACGATTGCTATACCGATATTGTCGATTACATTGTTCGCTGCACCCATAAAATATGGGATGAACGCGACGTGGGATTAATTTATACCCACTATACGCACAACTGCGTGTTATATAACGCGCTGGGCACTCTCTATACCCGCGAGCAGGTGGTGCAGGATACTCTCCAGCGCCTGGTGGCCTTCCCTGAGCGCCGCGGCATGGCCACCCAGGTGATCTGGAACGGTAACGACGTGGACGGCTTCTATACCTCGCACCTGGTCACCGGCAGCGGTCGCCACACTCAGTTCAGCCACCTGGGCAAGCCAACCAACCGCACCTTCGTCACCCGCACCGTGGCCGACTGCATGATCCACGAAAACAAAATCTACCGGGAGTGGGTGGTGAGCGACAACATGTCTCTGATGAAGCAGCTGGGGCTCAACACCGACGAGATCGCCTTTAACATGGCGAAAGAGCAGTTCGACAAGGGCTTCCGCGTCACCGACATCGGCGAAAACGGCCGCATGCTGGGGCAGTATCCGCCGGAAATGGTCTGCGACGTCTCCATTGCCCATACCGATACCGAAGAGCAGTGCCTGCGCTGGCTGCATGAAATCTACAACCGCCGGATGCTGGGCAAGATCAAAGAGGTCTACGCCCCGAACGTCCAGTGGCACGGCCCGCTGATGAAAGAGCTGTACGGCACGGCGTCGGTGACGCACCAGACCCTGGCCCTGATCGGCATGATCCCGGACGGCGCCTGGCTGCCGCAGCATATCTGCTCCAATCCGTGCGAGGAGGGTGGCACCAAGGTGGCGGTTCGCTGGATCATCGAGGGCCACCATCTGGGCTACGGCGAGCTGGGTAAACCGACCGGCGAACGCCTGTTCGTGATGGGCATGTCTCACTACCACATTATCAACGGCAAAATCGTCGACGAGTGGGTGGTTTACGATCACCTGGCGCTGCTGGCGCAAATCAAACTGGGTCAAATGGAGGAAGCATAATGTCTGTACAGTCAATTGTTGACCAGGTGAACTGGATCAAACGTCCTCAGGGGCAGGATGCGCAGGCCGACAGGTCGTTAACCGACACGGTGAGTGCCATTATTGCGCGCGTGAAGGGTGAAGGCGACGCGGCCCTGAAGGCCTTTTCACAGCAGTTTGATAAGGTGGTGCCGGCGCAGTTTGAAGTCACCGCTCAGGAGATCGAAACGGCGCTCAGCGAGCTGGATCCCCAGACCCGTCGCGACAGCGAGTTTGCCATCCAGCAGGTGCGCCGCTTTGCCGAGGCCCAGCTCGCCACCATGCAGCCGCTGGAGGTGGAAACCCTGCCCGGTGTGCATCTGGGGCACCGCATTATCCCCGTCCAGACGGTGGGCTGTTACGTGCCAGGTGGGCGCTATCCGATCCTCTCCGCACCGGTGATGTCCATCGTGCCGGCCACGGTGGCTGGCTGTGAACAGATTATCGCCTGTCTGCCGCCCGGCGCGCACCCGGCGATGATTGCGGTCTGCCACCTGGCAGGCGCACACCGGATCTTTAAAATCGGCGGCGCGCAGGCCATCGCCGCCATGGCCTGGGGCACCGAAAGCGTGCCGGCAGTGGATAAAATCGTCGGCCCGGGCAACGCCTTTGTCAACGAGGCCAAGCGGCAGGTGTTCGGCAAGGTAGGGATCGACGCTCTGGCCGGACCGAGCGAGATCTTCACCATCGCCGACGACAGCGCCGATGCGCGCATTATCGCCGCCGACCTGCTGGCTCAGGCCGAGCATGATGTCCACACCCGCGTGGGGCTGGCGACCACCAGCCGGGCGATTGCCGAAGGAACCCTGGCAGAGATCGAACGCCAGCTGAAAAACCTGCCTACCGCCGCCACCGCGGGCGAGGCCTGGCGTCGTCAGGGGGAAATCGTGGTCTGCGACAGCGAGGAGCAGCTGATCGCCTTTGCAGACTATATGGCGACCGAGCATCTGCAGGTCCATACCCGTGATCCGCACGGCACGGCGGCGAAAATCCGCAATTACGGCTCGCTGTTTATCGGCCAGAATGCCAGCGTGGTGTTCTCAGATAAATGCTGCGGCACCAACCATACCCTGCCGACCATGGCGGCGGCGCGCTATACCGGCGGGCTGTGGGTCGGGGCTTATGTGAAAATCTGTACCCACCAGTGGATCGACGAGCAGGGCATTGCCGCGATTGCGGAGCCGGCAATCCGCCAGAGCCGTACCGAGGGGATGCAGGGGCACCGCCGCGCCGCAGAGATCCGTCTGCGTCCGGAGGCACTGGATGCCATCACCTCTGGGCTGCGCGACTAAAGGCGACGGGAGGTCAGGCGCTGGCCTGGCCTCCGGCATTAATGTAAGGAAGGGTATGCAACATAAACGGCTGATACCGCCAGCGGACTGCGTTGAGGAGATAACCCGGCGGCTGACCATTATCGATACGCATCCGCAGCTGAATGCCCTTCTCGGGGTCAACCCGGATGCGCTGGCTGAGGCGGCGCAGTATCAAAGGCTGCGCCGTCGCGGCCAGCCTGCCGGGCCGCTGCACGGCGTGCCGCTGATTGTTAAAGATAACATCGCCTGCGCCGGGCTGCCCCTGACGTTAGGCTGCGCCGCGCTGGCGCAGCTGCGGGCGACAGCGGATGCCCTGGTGGTGCGCCGGCTGCGGCAGGCCGGGGCGATCGTTCTGGCCCGGGCCAACATGTCCGAGTTTGCCTTTGACGTCCGATCCCGCAGCACGCTGGGCGGGGACGTGCGTCACCCGCGGTTTCCCGGTATTACCGCAGGCGGCTCCAGCGGAGGCAGTGCGGCGGCGGTGGCGGCCGGGATGGCGGAGGGGGGCGCTCGGCACCGATACCGGCGGCTCGATCCGTATTCCGTGCAGCTATACCGGGCTGGTGGGGTTAAGGCCGCGGGTACGCAGGGCGCAGATGCAGGGCATCGCGCCGCTCTCCCTGAGCAAAGACACGGTGGGGCCGATGGTGCACAGCGTGCAGGATGCGGCCCTGCTACATGCGATTATTCACGGTCAGACACCGTCTACCCTTGAGCCTCTGTCGTTGAAGGGCGTGCGGCTGGGGGTGATCCGCGCCCTGGAAGGGGACGATCCTGCACAACAGGCCGTCTGGTATGACGCCCTCGCAACCCTGAGACGGCACGGCGCCACGCTCGTCGACACTGACCTGCCGATCCTGCCCGAGGTGGCGATAGCTACCTGCCTGAGCCTGTATGAGTTTCGCGTGGCCTTTGACGCCTGGCTACAACAGCACCCTGGCGCCCCCGTGGATTTGGGGGCGGTTGTCGCCTCCGGGCAGTGTTTGCCGGAGTTTATGCCGCTCCTGAACCAGATGCTGGCCAGCGAGACGCTAAGAACGCCCCAGTGGCGGGCCGGACGACAGCTGCGGCGTCGGCTGCATCAGACGCTTGGTCTGCTGGCGGAGGAGGGGCGACTCGATGGTTTTCTCTATCCGACGGTGGGCCGGGTGCCGGACAGCCTGGAGAAAATGCCGCCCGGCTGTGCGCCCGAGCTGGCGGCCATCAGCGGCTTTGCCGCCATCACGATCCCCTGCGGCACCACGCTAACCGGCTTTCCTGTGGGGCTGGAAATTCTCTCTGCCGCCGGTGAGGAGTCCGCGCTGCTGGCGCTGGCCGCCGCCTGCGAAACCGCGTTCAGTCTGCCGTAAACGGTAGACGCTGGCGCACGCGCGAGGCGGGCTGAACCGCGGCTTTGGCCATCGCCTCGCCGATTTCGGCGCACACCACCAGCCCCTGCACAAAGGGGCGATCGTGCATCAGGTACGGCAGGGCCCCGAAGGCAATTTTTCCGCGCAGGTAGTCAGGGGCCAGCAGGGTATAGTCATCGCCCACCTCGGGGATCTCCTCCCCGGCGGACTCCAGCTGGTGGCGCAGGACCGGGAACGGCAGATCCCTGGTTTTGAGCGGTTGCTGCCCGCGCGCATCGATAAACACATCGAAATACGACGTTTCGCCCCGGGCGTGGATCACCGTCCGATCCTCTTTTACCGCCATTTCGTAATCGTCACCCAGGGTCAGAATGCTGATGACGCCCGCCTCACGCAGGGCCAGCAGGCGGCGGATCGACTGGGACGGGATGGCCGCATAGTTGTCGATGAAAATACGCGCCAGACCGACCTTAAAGCGCTCTTTGTCCTGTTTTGTCAGGTGGGGCACAATCTTCTCGACGGCCTCGTGCAGGCGCAGAATGGTGTAGCGCCACGGCACCGTGCGTTTATCGCGCTTGTTGCGCTCCACCTCATCGAGATTAGAGACCGCCCAGCGGAACGGGCCGTGTTTTTCCCTGTCGGCAAACCAGGCGTCACGAATGGTATCGGCCGTCAGGGTCTCTAACGCCACTGTGTCGCACCACTGCGGGTCGGCGTGCTGAAGCTCGGCAACGACAAGCTCAAAGATGCGGTCGAGTAAGCCCTCAGAGCCCTGTTCGATAGCGGCGTCGATCGCCTGTTCGGTGGCGATGGTGAGCGGCTCGTAGGGGATCGGGCAGTAAAAATCGGCTTCCGGCAGGATGCCTGAGCGGGACATCAGCACGATCTTCAGCGCTTCGCTGCCCGCGTCCAGCCGAAACTGGATCTGTTCATCATCCGTCTCAATGAATTTACCGTGCTGAACGGCGACGGCCATCGCCGCGTCCAGTCCGCTCAGCGAGGTGCCCATAATGCCCACGTTGCAGGCGCGAATTTTGGCCTCCATCAGCCCGGACCAGGGGCTGGGGAAGAAGGAGCGCGACGCATTGTCTTCTTCAGGCCAGACGTGCCCGGTGGCGATAACCACCAGATCGAACGGCCTCGGCGCGGCGTCGTCTTCAGCCAGAATATTGACCCCCTCAGGCGTGGCTTCCACGTCGGTAACCTGGCAGGACTCACGCACCTCGATTTCAAAACCCGCTTTTTTTGCCTGCTCAACCAGCTGCACAAATTGATCGCGGAAATACTCCCCCAGCAGAATACGCGGCAGGAACTGTCGGACATGCAGGGCCGATTTTTCCACGCCGTAGCGCGCCAGATGAGCATCGTCCTGGCTGCGCAGCCAGTCGATGTAGGTTGAAAAAATGGGCGGGATTTCAATGCTGGCGATGTTGGCCAGCATCATTCGGGAATTCTCTTCGTCGCTATAGGGCATGCCGACGCCGGCTTTTTCAGCCTGCTCGAAGACCGTGATGCAAAGCGGCGTCCCCTGGTTCAGTAGCGAGAAAAACGTATAAATGCCGGTCGGCCCTGCGCCGATAATGGCGATCCTTTTCATCATTGCTCACCCTTTTTTTGCCTGCCTGAAAATCGTTTCAGGCACGCGCGTTATTAATCCATGAAAAATAAGTGTGGATGAAAACGCAAAATGAGCAAACCGGCAGCGTCGGGATACCTCTAAATCATTAGTTATGTGAATGTGTGCGAAATAGAGCATTCACATACTCAATTGTTTTGTCTGAATAAAATAAAAATAACGCGTCAGAAACAGGGCACATTTTCTCAATTGATTCATATCAATTAACTCATTGGGGTTATAGGGAAGAATGCACCTCTTTTTTTGAGAGGGAATAACATGTCAGAACGCAAAGAAAAAAGGGACGCGCTTTTTCCCGAAATCACGCGCAGAGGACTGCTCAAGGCGGGCTCGGCCCTGGTGACGCTCCCCTTTGTGATGTCCGGCAAGGCGCTTGCCGCGAAAACTGCGGCCGGGACGACGTCAGAGTCCACAGAAGCCGCTGAACGCGTCGTCCAGACCTGCAGCACCTTTGACTGCGGCGGTAAATGCGATATTCGCGCCCACGTCGCGGACGGCGTGGTCACCCAGATCACCACTCGCCCGGACAGCGTGCTCGATCCGCAGATGCCGGTAATGCGCGCCTGCGTGCGCGGTCGCAGCTATCGTAAGTTTGTCTACCACCCGGATCGCCTGAAGTATCCGATGAAGCGCGTCGGGAAACGGGGCGAAGGGAAGTTTGAGCGCATCTCCTGGGAAGAGGCCACCACGCTTATCGCCGACAACCTGCAACGCATCACCGCCAAATATGGCCCGGCGTGCCGCTTTGTGCACAACAATACTGCCACCAGCGGGGGCACTTTCTCCGGCGATAAGATGATGCGTCGTCTGCTTAATCTCACCGGGGGGCTATCTGGAGTACTACCACTCGGTGAGCATGGGCAACACCGCCGCCGCCACGCCTTATACCTACGGCACGGCCGCCAGCGGTAATTCGCTGGATACGCTGGCGGACACCAAACTGGTGATCCTCTGGGGGCACAACCCGACCGAAACCATCTTCGGCCATACCAATCACTATTTTCAGCAGATGAAACAGAACGGCACCCGCTTTATCGTCGTCGATCCGCGTTATTCCGATACCGTGGCGTCGCTGGCCGATGAGTGGATCCCGCTGCTGCCCGCCACCGACAACGCGCTGATGGACGCCATGATGTACGTCATCGTCAGCGAAAATCTACACGATAAGGCCTTTATCGAACGCTATACCCTGGGCTTTGACGAAGCCTCCATGCCGGAAGGCGTGCCCGCCAACGAGTCGCTGGTGGCCTATCTGATGGGGGATAAAGACGGCCAGGTTAAGACCCCCCGAGTGGGCGGAAAAGATCACCCGTGTCCCGGCACAGACCATTCGCCAGCTGGCGCGGGATTACGCCAATACCAAACCGGCGGCCCTGATTCAGGGCTGGGGTCCTCAGCGACACAACTGTGGCGAGCGTACCGCCCGCGGCTCAACGCTGCTGGCAACCCTCACCGGCAACGTCGGAATCAAAGGCGGCTGGGCGGCGGGCTACGGCGGCTGCGGCAACCGTAAATTCGCGGCAGGGCCGGAAATGCCGGATAACCCGGTGAAAGGGTCGATCTCGATCATGAACTGGGTGCAGGCCGCTGACGATGCCAGCAAGGTGACGGCGGAAGCGGGGCTGAAAGGGACGGATAAGCTGAAAAGCAATATCCGTATTCTCTTCTCGCTGGCGGGTAATTACCTGGCGAACCAGAACCCGGATCTGCATCAGGCGGTGAAGGTGCTGGAGGATGAGTCGAAGATCGAGTTTATCGTCGCCAGCGACCTCTATATGACCCCGAGCGCCCGCTATGCGGATCTGCTCTTGCCGGAAACCAGCTTTATGGAGCGCTGGAACATCGGGGAAACCTGGGGGACGGCAAGCTACCTGATCCTGTCAGAAAAGCTGATCGAGCCGGAGTTTGAGCGCCGCTCTGACTACGACTGGCAGCGTGAAGTGGCCGCTAAGCTGGGGATTGAGCCGCAGTTCAGCGAAGGCCGCAGCGAGCAGGAGTGGATTGAGCATATCTGGGAGCAGACCCGCCTCTCCATGCCGGATGAACATCTGCCGACGTTCGCCGAGCTGCGGGAAAAACGTCAGCATCTCTTCAAGAGCAAGCCGTATGTGGCGTTTGAGGACAACATCCGCGATCCGCAGAATCATCCTTTCCCGACGCCGTCCGGGAAAATTGAGATCTTCTCGAAGCGTCTCTACGACATGAATAATCCGGAGATCCCGGCGCTGTCGCATTACGTTCCGGCGCACGAAGGCCCGGAAGATGCGCTCGCGAAGCAGTTCCCGCTCCAGCTGATCACCTGGAAAGGGAAAAACCGCGCCAACTCCACGCAGTATGCCAACCCCTGGCTGCAGGAAGTGCAGATCCAGAAGCTGTGGATCAACCCGGCGGATGCCCAACAGCGGGGGATCCGTCAGGGGGACAGCGTGCGCATTCACAACCAGCGCGGCGTCTGCCAGGTTCCGGCGGAAGTCACCCAGCGCATTATGCCTGGGGTGGTCGCCATGCAGGCCGGGGCCTGGTGGCAGCCGGACGCCGACGGCGTCGACCACGGCGGGTGTGCCAACGTCCTGAGCTCCGCACGTATTACTCCGCTTGCGAAAGGCAATTCTCATCAAACCATGCTTGTGGAGGTCGCAAAGTATGAGTCAGCAGTATAAGGAATACCCTCCGGTCAGCGATAAGCAGCTCGGCTTTTTCATTGACTCGTCGCGTTGCTCCGGGTGTAAAGCCTGCCAGGTGGCCTGTAAGGACAAGCACAACCTCGAGGTGGGGCGTCGTTTCCGTCGCGTCTATGAGGTGAAGGGCGGCGGATTTATCCCGACCGGGCAGGGCGGCTATGCCAATAACGTCTATGCCTTCACCCTGTCGATCTCCTGCAACCACTGTGCGGATCCGATTTGCACCAAAAACTGCCCGACCACGGCGATGCATAAGCGCCCCGGGGATGGCATTGTCCGCGTCGATACCAATAAATGCGTCGGCTGCGGCTACTGCGCCTGGTCGTGCCCTTACGGCGCCCCGCAGATGAATGAGGAGGCCGGGCAGATGTCAAAATGCGACTTCTGCGTGGATTTACAGGCCAAAGGCGAACAGCCTGTTTGCGTTGCCACCTGTCCGCTGGGGGCGATCCAGTTCGGACCGATCGAGGAGCTGCGTGCGAAGTACGGCAGCCTTTGCGACGTGCAGGGCCTGCCGGACTCATCCATCACGCAGCCTAACCTGGTGATTAAACCGCATCAGGGTGCAGAAAAAGAGGAACAGCCCCATGCATGAGTTACCGCTTCTGATCTTTACCCTGCTGGTGCAAGGCTCGGTTGGCATGACCCTCTTCCTGACCCTGTCCGCCAGGGCGGGATCGCGCGTGCCGGAGGTCAGACCCCAGCTGTTGCCGGGCATGCTGATCGCCTGCGTGGCGGGCGGGCTGGGACTAATGGTTTCCACCCTGCATCTCGGTTATCCGCTCAACGCGTTTAATGCCCTGCGCCACGTCGCCAGCTCATGGCTGAGCCGTGAGATCGTCTTTGCCAGCCTGTATCTGGCGGCGCTTGGGCTCTGCACGCTGGTGATGCTGGTCAGAAAGCAGCTGATCCCGCTGTTACTGCCGGTAGCCGCGGTGCTGGGGCTGATTGATGTCTGGTGCATGAGTGCGATTTATGCCCATACGTCGGTCATTACCTGGAGCCATTTCAACACCTGGCTGATGTTTTACGGTGCCGTTGGGGTGCTGGGCGCGGTAGCGCTGGCGTGGTTGCCAATGCTCAAAGCCCGGTCCGTGGCCCGGGAGCGACAGTCAGTGATGCGCTTCGCGGCGGCAATGGTGGTGGCGATTGTCGCCATACGTCTGCTGGCGCAGCCGGACTATATGGCGTATCTGGCCAGTGCCAGCCTGAGCGGCGTTGTCACCCTGCCGCATCAGCCGATGGAGATCTTCGCTCAGCTCAGCGGTCTGCGGCTGTTTAGCTGGACCTTATCCGTGCTCGGCGCGCTGCTGTTTGCGGTAAGCGCATGGCGACAGGGCAAGCTCGGGCTGATGGTCGGCAGCCTGCTGCTGGTGCTGTCTGAAGTGCTGTTCCGCTTTATTTTCTTCTGCATTAACTGATGGCGCTGTTTCGCCTGACGCAAGCCCCCGCGCCGCCCGGCGTGGGGGAGTCCTGCCTGCACAATCAGCTTCCCCGCCACGACTGCGATGCCTGTATGGCGGTCTGCCCGGTGCAGGCCATTACCGCCACGGCCACCACGCCGATCGTTAACGCGCTGGACTGCCTGCAGTGCGGCCGCTGCCTGTTCGTCTGTCCGGCGGATGCGCTGCAAAACATTCGGCCAGAAACCCGCCGCTTTACGGCATCGACGCTGGTTGCGCCCTTTTCCACGCTGGAGCCCTCCGTGGATGAGTTACTGATGTGGCATCAGCAGTACGGGATCCGGGCGGTGGAGATGGATATAGAGGCCTTCCCCGGCTGGGTGCGCGCCGTTGCGGCACTCAATATCCGGCTTCGGGAGTTGAATGCCCCGGTCTGGCAGATCCTTCCTCCGCCGCAAAAAGCCATCAACACGGGGCGCCGACACTTTATTAAGGCCAGCGACCTGGACGTGCAGTCTGCCACCGTGAGCATCGGGCGTCGGGCCCGGCGTCAGGCTTTTTCTGCGATCAGCGAATATCAGCTGGCGTTGGAGCAGAGGCAGTGTACGGTCTGCGGGGCCTGCGCCAGGGTGTGCGGGGAGAGGGCGCTCAGTATGGGCGAGGGAGCGCTGACGTTTTCGTCATCACCCTGCACCGGCTGCAACAGCTGTGCGGTGGTCTGTCCGGTGAACGCTGTTCGCATCGACAAGATCGTGGGTGAAAACAGGGTATTGCGCTTTCCGTGGAGGCAAAAAACCTGCGGCTGCTGCCAGCGGGAATATTATACTTTTACCCCGGAAACGAATCGCTGTGCGGTTTGTCAGCGGCATCAGTACGGTATGCGGGAAGCATAAGTAACGCGTGAGAACAGGTTGGTTAACAAGAGAGATAAAAGGAATTGCTGAGGACTTACTGAAATGGTGCGTCCGAGTGGACTCGAACCACCGACCCCCACCATGTCAAGGTGGTGCTCTAACCAACTGAGCTACGGACGCACTGTAGAGAATGGTGCGTTCAATTGGACTCGAACCAACGACCCCCACCATGTCAAGGTGGTGCTCTAACCAACTGAGCTATGAACGCATTGTTGTGTGTGACAACGGGGACGAATATTAGCGGCAGTGCGGGCATCAGGCAAGAGGAAAACTGCAAATTTCTTCACGAATTCACGCGATTGCTGTATTCCCGCGCAAAATGAGGAGAAAGTAGCCGCCCGGGGGCGGCTAATGCGCAATTAGCGTGCAGCGCGTTGCAAAATCACGCTTGATGGCTGGCGCTGCAGGAAACGCATGCGCAGCATCATCATGATTGCAGCAGAGGTTAAGCCGATAATAAAGCCCATCCAGAAGCCGGCGGGGCCCATCCGATCCACTACCAGGTCGGTGAGGGCCAGAATGTAGCCGCTCGGCAGCCCCAGCACCCAGTAGGCGATAAAGGTGATAAAGAAGATCGAGCGGGTATCTTTATAGCCACGCAGCACGCCGCTGCCAATCACCTGAATAGAGTCGGAGATCTGATACACCGCCGCCAGCAGCATCAGTTGGGAGGCGAGGATCACCACTTCCGGGTTGTCATTATAGAGTAGGGCGATCTGCTCCCGCAGCGTGACGGTGAACAGCGCGGTGCAGACCGCCATGCACACCCCAACGCCAATCCCGGTGCGGGCGGCGGTTTGCGCATCCAGGGTAGAGCCCTGGCCGAGGCGATACCCGACGCGAATGGTCACGGAAGCGGCCAGCGACAGCGGCAGAACGAACATTAGCGAGCTGAAGTTAAGGGCGATCTGGTGACCGGCCACGTCGACAATCCCCAGCGGGGAGACCAGCAGCGCCACCACAGCGAACAGCGTCACTTCGAAAAACAGCGCCAGGGCAATCGGCAGGCCCAGCTGCACCAGACGTTTCACCACCGCCATGTCCGGCTTGCTGAAACCGGCTTCGTAGTGAATATCGCGCATGGAACGGGCGCGCTTCACATATGACAGCATGCCGAAGAACATCACCCAGTACACCGCTGCCGTCGCCACGCCGCAACCCACGCCACCCAGTTCCGGCATGCCGAAATGACCGTAAATAAAGACGTAATTCACCGGAATATTCACTAACAGCCCGATGAACCCCATCACCATGCCCGGTTTGGTCTTCGCCAGACCTTCACACTGGTTACGCGCCACCTGGAAGAATAAATAACCTGGCGTCCCCCAGAGCAGAGCGCGTAAATAGCCGACGGCTTTATCGGCCAGGGCCGGATCGATATTGCGCATGGCGTGAATAATATAGCCCGCGTTCCACAGAACGAGCATGATCAGCACCGAGACAAAACCCGCCAGCCAGAACCCCTGACGGATCTGATGGGCAATACGCTCCCGTCGCCCGGAGCCGTTCAGCTGCGCGATAGTAGGGGTTAACGCCAGCAGCAGACCGTGACCAAATAAAATCGCCGGTAGCCAGATAGAGGTGCCGATGGCGACCGCGGCCATGTCGGTGGCGCTGTAGCCGCCCGCCATCACGGTATCGACGAATCCCATCGAGGTTTGGGCAATTTGCGCGAGTATGACCGGGATCGCCAGAGCTAATAACTGACGCGCTTCAATGAAGTACTTCTGCACGTGAACACCTTTGATATTGTTGTTATTTGAAAGAGAAAAAGCCGCTGCGAAAAGCAGCAAAAAGAAGATGCGGGGAATTCCAGCTATTGTAGCGGGGATAAGCTAATTATCTAGTGAAAAAATCGCCAGAAAAGGTGGGGTACTGGCAACCTCTATTTTCAACTGTTATTGTGGTGCGATAAAACGGTGTCATCACCGAAGGAACAAACAGGAGTCGTAAGCATGTTTACTGGTATTGTGCAGGGCACCGCGAAACTGGTGTCCATTGATGAAAAACCCAACTTCCGAACCCATGTTGTGGCCCTGCCGGATGAGATGCTCGATGGGCTGGAGACCGGGGCATCGGTTGCGCACAACGGTTGTTGTCTGACGGTCACCGAAATTAACGGGAACCTGATCAGTTTCGATTTAATGAAGGAAACGCTGCGCATCACTAACCTGGGCGACCTGGCAGAGGGTGATGTGGTTAATGTGGAACGCGCGGCGAAATTCAGCGATGAAATCGGCGGACATTTAATGTCGGGCCATATTATGACCACGGCTGAAGTTTCTAAAATCCTGACCTCGGAAAATAACCGCCAGATCTGGTTTAAAGTTCTGGATCCATCGTTAATGAAATACATCCTTTATAAAGGATTTATTGGCGTGGACGGCATCAGCCTGACGGTGGGCGAAGTGACGCCAACCCGTTTCTGCGTTCACCTGATCCCGGAGACGCTGCAGCGCACCACCCTCGGCAATAAAAAGCTCGGCCATCGGGTGAATATTGAAATCGATCCGCAAACCCAGGCGGTGGTCGATACCGTCGAGCGCGTGCTGGCGGCCAAAGAGGCGGCCGCCATCCAACAGACGCTCAACGACGCGTGATAAAAAAACACCCCGGCAAGCCGGGGTGTTTTTTTTAGCGCGCCACCCGCAGCCCGTTCTCCACGCCGCGGCTGAACACAACCTGCCACAGATGAATATCACGGGCGCGAAACGCCCCGGCACAGGCATTCAGGTAATAGCTGAACATCCGTTTAAATCGTTCGGAATAGTTGTCTGCGATCTCCGGCCAGGCGGCGAGGAAACGTTCATGCCATGCCATCAGGGTAGTATCGTAATCAGCGCCAAAATTATGCCAGTCTTCCATTACAAAATGGGGTTCGCTGGCATTGGCAATCTGGCGGACTGAAGGTAAACAGCCATTCGGAAAGATGTATTTATCGATCCACGGGTCGACGTGATGATCGGTTTTTTGTGAACCAATGGTGTGCAACAGGAACAGACCATCCGGCTTCAGGTTACGATCCACCACCTCAAAATAGGTGCGGTAGTTCTTCGGCCCGACGTGCTCAAACATCCCCACCGAGACGATGCGATCGAACTGGTCGCGCAGATCGCGGTAATCCTGCAACAGAATGGTGACATCGAGCCCCTCACAGCGCGCCTGTGCCATTTTTTGCTGCTCCGCGGAGATGGTCACGCCCACCACGCTGACGCCATAGTGCTGCGCCATAAAATGCGCCAGCCCGCCCCAGCCACAGCCGATGTCGAGCACCCGCATGCCGGGTTTCAGCTGCAGTTTTTCACAAATCAGGCGTAATTTATCCTGCTGCGCCTGTTCGAGGGTGGTCGCCTCTTTCCAGTAACCACAGGAGTACTGCATGGTGGGGTCGAGCATGCGGCTGAACAGGTCGTTACCGAGATCGTAATGCTCTTTGCCGACGATCCAGGCGCGCTTTTTACTCTGCAGGTTGAACAGGCGGGCGGTGGCTATCCGCAGCGTATCCTTCAGGTGGCTGGGCAGCTGTGTTTCCAGGCCCGCCCGCAGGACGTTGTTGAAAAAGATATCCAGCCGCTCACACTCCCACCAGCCGTCCATATAGCTCTCGCCAAGACCCAGCGAGCCCTGCTGCAGGACGCGTTTAAAAAAATCGGGGTGTTTAATTTGTAGATCGGAGGATGCCGGGCCGTTAATGGTGATACCCGCGCGGCTCAGCAATTCATTGACTATCCGGAACCAGTCATCATTCCGGATGCTGACTTCTTCTATACACGATGAACTCATAGCTTCTCCATCACCTGATGTGATCAGAATCCATAAACAGCGTAGACGCTCTTTATGGAGAGTGAGAAATTTCACGGTGTGACCCGTGAGGCTAATATCCGACGTAGAACAGAGGAAGGGAGAGGACCCTTGCCGAAAGGCCATCCATGGTAAAACGGGAGCACTCCGGCTCCCGTTAACACTTAATATTTGTAGTATTTATCAGAACGCTTCAGTCAGTATAGGACTGATATCCTGGTGATTCAACAGGATATTGTTAGCGAGCTAATCAATTATTCTGTCAGGCCCGTGAGGACTCGGCATGGAGACCCTCTTCCTGCTGGCTGGCAGGAACGTACTGCATCCGATAGCCCAGCGCCGCCAGAACCACGGTCGCCAGCATCACGCTGGTGGTGGTCAGCAGCGGGGTGGCAATCAGCCATGACACCAGCAGGCTCGCCAGGAAGCAGAGGCCCAGTTGCAGGGTGTTCTGCAGAGCGGCAGCGCTGCCGGTTGCCTGTGGGAAGGGACGCAGAGCCTGAGCGACCACAATCGGGTAGATCGCGCCGTTCGCCACCGCCATCAGGCAGAAGGGGATCAGCAGCTCAGCCAGGCCCACGTCCGGGATAAACCCGACCGCCCAGGTGGCAATCACGCTGAGGCCAAACAGGCCCAGCAGCCACGGCAGCATCTGGTGACCCTGCCATTTCTGCAGCGCGGCGCGGCAGCCATAGCCACCAATCAGGAAGGCGATGGTCTGCGGGACGTAGCTCAGGCCGATCGCCGCCGGGCTGTAGCCCATATCGCTGAGGATAAACGGCGAGCCGGTTAACCAGGCGAAGAAGCTCGCGGAGCAGGCGGCGTAGATCAGCACGTTGCCGCGGTAGGTGCGCGAACGCAGCAGCGAGAAAAAGGTGACGCGTTGCTCAGATTGTCCTTTCTTTGCCGCTGTCGGCTTCAGGAAAAACGCCGGGATCATCAGCACCAGGGTGATAACAAACAGCACCGCAAAAATTGCCTGCCAGCTGAAGTGGGCGAGGATCCAACTGCCGAGCAGCGGCGCCAGCGCCGGAGAGAGCCCGACCAGCGGCATGATGGTGGCAAAAATCCGGTTAGTGCGCGAAGCAGGGTAGTAATCGGTCACCAGCGCCTGCCAGGTCACCGCCGCGGCGCAGACCCCTACCGCCTGAATAAAGCGCAGCACCAGCAGCCAGGTGGCATCCCGGACCCACAGCATGCCGAGGCAGCCGAGGGCGAAAATGGCTAAACCGGCCAGCAGCACCGGCTTACGGCCGAAGCGGTCGGACATCGGGCCCCACAACAGTTGGGCAAAGGCGAAGCCCGCCAGGAACAGGCTCAGGCTGGCGCTGATGGCGGCCGCCGGGGTTTGCAGATCCTCCTGCATGATCGAAAAGGCAGGCAGGTACATATCGGTGGCGAGGAAGCCCAGCACGCTTAAGCCGCCGAGCCAGACTAAAAATCCTTTCCCGGGTGTCATTGTTCTATTACTCCGTTTGGGCGCAGGTATGGGTAGCCGCTGAGTGTAGGGAGTGCAAACCCGCTTGTGAAACGCTAATATTTGGCGGTTGCATTCAAAAATTTTGCAGGCAGAAAATGTGGTCAGAATATTCTCTTGAAGTGGTGGATGCCGTCGCGCGTAACGGTAGCTTCAGCGCGGCAGCGCAGGAGCTGCATCGAGTTCCGTCCGCCATCAGCTATACCGTGCGTCAGCTGGAGGAGTGGCTGGCGGTGCCGCTGTTTGAGCGGCGTCACCGTGACGTGGAACTGACTCCAGCAGGGGTGTGGTTTCTCAAAGAAGGGCGGTCTGTTATCAAAAAAATGCAGATCACCCGCGAGCAATGCCAGCAGATTGCCAACGGCTGGCGCAGCCATATCTCCATTGCGGTGGATAATATCGTGCGCCCCGAGCGCACCCGGCAGATGATTGTCGATTTTTACCGCCACTTTTCGGACGTCGAGCTGCGGGTCTCGCAGGAGGTCTTTAACGGCGTCTGGGACGCGCTGGCGGACGGCAGGGTGGAGATGGCGATTGGCGCCACCCAGGCCATCCCGGTCGGGGGACGCTATGCGTTTCGCGATATGGGGACGCTGAGCTGGATCTGCGTGGTCGCCAGCCATCATCCGCTGGCCGCCATGGAAGGGCCGCTCAGCGATGATACCCTGCGCAACTGGCCCTCGCTGGTGCGCGAAGACACCTCCCGCTCGCTGCCGAAACGCATCACCTGGCTGCTGGATAACCAGCGGCGGATCGTCACCCCGGACTGGGAGTCGTCTGCCACCTGCCTCTCGGCCGGACTGTGCGTAGGGATGGTGCCGGTGCATTTTGCCCGTCCGTGGATCGACAGCGGCAAATGGGTGGCGCTGTCGCTGGAAAATCCCTTCCCGGATGCGGCGTGCTGCCTGACCTGGCAACAAAATGATATGTCACCGGCCCTGGCCTGGCTGCTGGATTATCTGGGAGACAGTGAAACGATGAACAGGGAGTGGCTGCGGGAGCCAGAGATGCTGGCTCCCGGAGAGGATTAACGGCGGTAGTCGCGGAACGGGCCATCCGCGACGGAACGGCGTTCAATCAGGCGCGGATGCACCTCAATGGACTGGGACTCTTCACGCTTGTTGACGATGCGGTCCAGCAGCATGTTGAAGGCGGTCTCCCCCCAGCGAATCTTTCGGCTGGTGGATGGTGGTCAGCGCCGGGGTAAAGAAACGGGCGTTGCGCACGTTATCATACCCGATCAGCGAAACGTCCTGCGGGACGCGCAGGCCCATCTCGTCGGCGGCACAGAGTGCACCCATCGCCATAATATCCCCGCCACAGAAGATGGCGGTCGGACGCGGGCTCTGGGAGAGGATCTGCTGCATGGCGCGATAGCCGGACTCCGGCTCAAAGTCGCCCTGCACGATCCAGTTTTCCGGCACCGTGATCAGTGCTTCTTCCATGGCTTTCATAAAACCTGCCAGACGCCCGGCACCGGTGTTGCGCTCCAGCGCCCCGGGGATCACGCCGATTTCGCGGTGGCCGCGTTCGATCAGATAACGACCGGCCATATAGCCGCCTTCAAAGGCATTATCGATTACCGAGTCGGTAAAGTCGGCCTTCGCTTCGCCCCAGTCCATCACTACCATCGGAATATTACGATACTCTTCCAGCATCGTCAGCAGGGGTTCCGGGTACTCGGAACACATCACCAGCAGACCGTCGACGCGCTTCTGCGCCATCATCGACAGATAGGCCCGCTGTTTTTCGAGGCTGTTCCAGGCATTGCCGAGGATCAGGGTGTAGCCCTTCTGGAAGCAGTTCTTCTCTACCGCTTCAATAATTTCCGCAAAATAGGGCGCTTCGCTGCTGGTCGCCAGCAGGCCGATCGATTTGGTGTGATTCACCTTCAGACTGCGGGCCACGGCGCTGGGAGAGTAGTGCAGCTCTTTAATGGCCGCCCAGACGTTGTTGCGGGTCTCTTCCGCGACAAAGCGGGTTTTGTTAATAACATGTGATACGGTTGTAGTGGAAACGTTTGCGCGTTTCGCCACGTCTTTAATTGTTGCCATCAGATGTCACTCCAGACCATATCCAAGCTCCTGAAAAACCAGTAGGTAAACGTTTGCCTTCACTCGCCCTAATTGCGCAATTTGAATTGCGGTACGCCGGGAAAACGACACAGGACGTCAGGAGGGGGTCAATGGCCGGTACGCTAATAAATTTAGCGTGGAATTTTGTCTTATCTTGGCCAAAAGGGGAAGAGCAAAAACCGATATCAATCTAAATCCTGCAAGATTTTTACCCTCAACTGTGTAAAAATGAGCAAGCTCACTCTTCGTAGGGTGATTAAAAGGAGAAAAATTGATGAGTACCGATCTTAAGTTTTCGTTGATTACCACCATTATTGTTCTGAGCCTGATTGTTGCCAGCGGTCTGACTGCGGCACTGCACTGATTAATGCGGGAGAGGTCAGCTCTCCCTCGTTCCTTGCGCTGATTGTTACGCGCCCTGCAAAAATCTTTTGCGCAATTGTTAACTTCTCATTTTTTGTGATTGATGTCATGCTTTCGCCTTCATTGTTCTGTGTCGCCTGACGACACGGTGTCTGGAGTTGAAGTATGAGAATCAATTTTCCGCTGCTGGCCCTGGCCATTGGCGCCTTTGGTATCGGCACAACCGAATTTTCCCCGATGGGCCTGTTACCGGTTATCGCCCGGGGCGTGGATGTCTCAATTCCCGCTGCAGGCATGCTGATCAGCGCCTACGCCATCGGCGTGATGGTGGGTGCGCCGCTGATGACCCTGCTGCTGTCCCATCGCGGACGCCGCAATGCGCTGATCTTCCTGATGGCGATCTTTACCGTCGGTAACGTTCTGTCGGCGCTGTCGCCGGATTACACCACCCTGATGCTGTCGCGTATTCTGACCAGCCTCAACCACGGCGCCTTCTTCGGCCTCGGGTCGGTAGTGGCCGCCAGCGTGGTGCCGAAGCACAAGCAGGCCAGCGCCGTCGCCACCATGTTTATGGGCCTGACCATCGCCAATATCGGCGGCGTGCCTGCCGCAACCTGGATGGGCGAAGCGATTGGCTGGCGCATGTCCTTCCTGGCGACCGCACTGCTGGGCGTGGTCTCGATGATCGCGCTGTTCTTCTCCCTGCCGGCTGGCGGGGCGGGTGAAAAGCCGGAGGTGCGTAAAGAGCTGGCGGTGCTGCTGCGTCCGCAGGTGCTATCTGCCTTGCTGACCACCGTGCTCGGTGCCGGTGCGATGTTCACCCTCTATACCTACATTGCCCCGGTGCTGCATGACATCAACCAGGCGACGCCGGCCTTTATCACCGCCATGCTGGTGCTGATTGGCGTCGGTTTCTCCATCGGCAACTATCTGGGCGGCAAGCTGGCGGATAAGTCCGTGAGCGGCACCCTGAAAGGCTTTTTACTGCTGCTGATCGTCATCATGCTGGCTATTCCGTGGCTGGCGCGTAATGAAGTGGGCGCGGCCGTGGCGATGGTGGTGTGGGGCATGGCGACCTTTGCGGTGGTACCGCCGCTGCAGATGCGCGTCATGCGCGTGGCCAGCGATGCGCCGGGATTATCGTCGTCGGTGAACATCGGTGCCTTTAACCTGGGCAATGCATTGGGGGCGGCAGCCGGTGGGGCCGTTATTTCCAGCGGGATGGGTTACAGCTTTGTGCCGGTGATGGGGGCCATCATCGCGGCGCTGGGGCTTATTCTGGTCTTTGCCTCTGAACGAAAACAACCTGAGCCGGTTTGCGCCACTGAATAAAAATAACGCCGAAGGAGTTCCCTTCGGCGTTTTCATTATGCCGCGAAGTTCTTCGCCACAAATTCCCAGTTTACCAGCGCCCAGAAGTGCTCAAGGTAGTTCGGGCGCGCATTACGGTAATCGATGTAATACGCATGTTCCCAGACGTCGACGGTCAGCAGCGGGGTAGCGCGGGTGGTTAACGGCGTTCCCGCGTTGGAGGTTGAAACGATCGCCAGATTGCCGTCGGCCTCTTTTACCAGCCAGGTCCAGCCTGCGCCAAAGTTCTTCACCGCGGCATCGGTGAACTTCGCTTTAAATTCCGCAAAGCTACCGAACGCAGCAGTAATGGCTGCCGCCAGTTCACCCGTCGGTTCGCCGCCTGCGTTGGGTGCCAGACAGTGCCAGTAGAAGGTGTGGTTCCACACCTGAGCGGCATTGTTAAACACGCCGCCTTCGGACGTGCGCACGATCTCTTCGAGGGATTTCCCTTCGAATGCGGTGCCGCCGATCAGGTTGTTCAGGTTGGTCACGTAGGTCTGGTGGTGTTTGCCGTAGTGGTATTCCAGGGTCTCCGCCGAGATGTGCGGGGCCAGGGCGTCTTTTGCATACGGTAATGCAGGTAATTCAAACGACATTGCTTCTCTCCTTATTATAGTGATCCATTCAATAGCCCTACTGAATGAAGGGATAGAGTAGCAAATTGAAAGGGTATGCAAAAGAGGAACTTACCCCGCCGGCGATCCGGCGGGGCAGGGGATTAGCGGAGGGTGTTGGCCTTCATTACGCGACGTGCGCCGACGTAATGGCGCTGCCAGTAGTCTTCGCTGAGAGAGGTGATCTGAATATCCTGACCCGAGCGCGGAGACTGAATAAATTTACCGTTGCCTACGTACACGCCAACGTGATCGGCGGTACCACGACCCTGAGTGCGGAAGAACACCAGGTCGCCGCTCTCCAGCTCACCGCGATCAACCGGGGAGGCGTCGCGCAGGTGGTACATTTCGTTAGCGGTGCGCGGAATGCGGAATTTAACCAGATCTTTATAAGCGTAATAAACCAGACCGCTGCAGTCGAAGCCGGTCCGCGGAGAAGTACCGCCCCAGCGATAAGGTTTTCCAATCTGGCCCATCAGCTTATTCATGGCCGTTTTCTGCGCTTTCTGCATCCGAACTTTATGCGCTTCAGCAAGCGTTGTGGTTTTGCTGGTTTTCACGCACTGCGCTTTACGCCCTTTACGGGTGGTGCATTTTTCTGTCACAACGCGGGAGGCGGTTTGCGTGGTTCGACTGGCGCTGCGGGAGGTGGTTCGGCTTTTTTTGCTGGAATGCGTAGACTGTGTTTTAGCGAGGCTTTTTTTTGGTGTTGCTCTTTTTTACTGGTGCTCTCTTTTTTTTGTGGTTTTGCTGGTAGTGCTTTTTTTCTTAGGTTCGGTCGCTTTCGCCAGATGCGTTTTATGCGCGGCAGAAGGCCGCGCCTGCTCTGAGGCGTTAGCCACCGGCGTGAATGTGAGAGACGTAAACAGCAAAGCACAGAGCGTGATCGAGAATGTATTTATTCGCGCCACTGGGCAATCCTCTGGTAATAGCGGGTTATAAATAAACCTGCGTATGATTTACAAAACCCGTCGATTCTAATCTATAAAAAGGCCCGACGTTAATAAACTTTTTGCATCTAAAACTACGTTTCGTTAGCGAGTGCAAAAATATCATAAATTCACAGGGGCATTCTGCGCATTAGCTGAACAAAACCGCAGCTAATCTCGCGATAAGTTAGGTTCTGAATGCATCTTTAAGGCACGCACGGTAAAATCATATAAGTGACAAAAATGTTATTTTCCGTTGTCGGTCTGAAACGCTACAATGACAGACGATTGCCGTAACAGAAGTTAAAGGAAGCAAAACATGAGCACTACTATTGAAAAAATTCAGCAGCAGATTGCTGAAAACCCGATCCTGCTGTACATGAAAGGTTCCCCGAAACTGCCAAGCTGTGGTTTCTCCGCTCAGGCGGTCCAGGCGCTCTCTGCCTGTGGCGAACGTTTTGCTTACGTTGATATTCTGCAGAACCCGGATATCCGCGCTGAGCTGCCAAAATACGCGAACTGGCCGACCTTCCCGCAGCTGTGGGTTGACGGCGAACTGGTTGGCGGCTGCGACATCCTGATTGAGATGTATCAGCGCGGTGAGCTGCAACAGCTGATCAAAGAGACGGCTGCGAAATACAAATCTGAAGAGCCAGGCGCCGAGTGATCCACCGGGCCCGGTAAATAAAAAAAGCGACCTTCTGGTCGCTTTTTTTTATGCGTTGTCGTCGGCTTCCTGCAGCGGCCAGCCACCAAGGCGTTTCCAGCGGTTCACAATTTCACAAAACAGTTCCGTGGTGCGCTCGGTATCGTACAGGGCAGAGTGCGCCTGGGTACCGTCAAATTCAATGCCGGCGGTGATGCAGGCTTTCGACAGCACGGTTTGCCCCAGCGCCAGCCCGCTTAATGCGGCGGTATCGAAGGTGACAAACGGGTGGAACGGATTACGCTTCAGTGATGCACGCTCGGCGGCGGCCATCATAAAGCTGTGATCGAAGGTCGCGTTATGCGCCACCATAATCGCGCGATTACAGTTCTGGTCTTTCATGCCCTTGCGCACCATTTTAAAAATGGCATGCAGCGCCTCATATTCACTGACCGCCCCGCGCAGTGGGTTATGCGGATCAATGCCGTTAAACGCCAGCGCCTCCGGCTGCAGGTTCGCCCCTTCAAAGGGTTCGACATGGAAATGCAGCGTGGAGTCCGGCAGCAAATCGCCCTGTTCATCCATTTTCAACGTGATGGCGGCAATTTCCAGCAGCGCATCGGTTTTGGCGTTAAATCCAGCGGTTTCGACATCAATGACTACAGGATAAAAACCACGAAAACGGTCGCACAGACCGGTAAGTTGAGCGTTATCGGACATCTGGATCTCTTACAAGGGGAAAAAAGCAGTGGGCATTATGGCAAATTTTGCAATGAGATGCAGTAAAACAACGGGCGCCTGGCGCGCCCGCAGGGATCAGTTGCCCAGACCGCGACCGGCGTCTTTGGCTTCGATCAGTTCGATTTTGTAACCGTCTGGATCTTCGACAAAAGCGATCACCGTGGTGCCGCCTTTAACCGGACCCGCTTCACGGGTCACGTTGCCGCCGTTGCTGCGGATACGCTCGCAGGCTTCTGCCGCGTTATCCACTTCCAGCGCGATGTGGCCGTAGGCGGTGCCCAGCTCGTAGCTATCAACATCCCAGTTATAGGTCAGTTCGATAACGGCTTCATCGCTCTCCGGACCGTAACCCACAAACGCCAGAGAGTATTTGTACTCCGGGTTTTCGCTGGTGCGCAGCAGGGTCATGCCCAGCACGTTGGTATAGAACTCAATGGAACGTTGCAGATCGCCGACGCGCAGCATGGTGTGAAGTAGGCGCATATTATCCTCTTAGCTTTTTATCATCTTGAACAGAAACGATGTTTTAGTATAGCGGCGAATCGTCGCCGCTATCAATGAAGGGATTATAAAGAAGGGTAATCGGTATAACCTTCCGCGCCGCCGCCGTAGAAGCTCTCCGGGCGCTGTGGGTTCAGCTCGGCTTTGCGCTCCAGGCGCGCCACCAGATCCGGGTTGGCGATGTAGGCGCGGCCAAAGGCCACGGCATCAATCAGCCCTTTGTTAATCAAATCTTCCGCTTTCTCTGGCGTATAGGCACCGGCTCCGATGATCACGCCCGGGAAGCGGTCGCGCACTTTCTGGCGGAACGCGTCGGTGTACGGCTCGCCGCCGGCCCAGTCTGGCTCGGACATGTGCAGATAGGCGATGCCGCGTTTTGCCAGCTCTTCAATCAGGTACAGCGCGTCGGCTTCTTCGTTCGGGCCGTTATCGACGTTCTGGAAGGAACCGATTGGCGAAACGCGGATCCCGATGCGATCGGCGCTCCACTCTTTCGAGACGGCATCAATCACTTCCAGCACCAGACGGGCGCGGTTCTCAACGCTGCCGCCGTACTGGTCGGTACGCTGGTTAGAAGACGGCGACAGGAACTGGTGCAGCAGATAGCCGTGAGCACCGTGCAGCTCGACCAGGTCGAAACCGGCTTCACGGGCGTTAGCAACCGCCTGGCGGAAATCGTCAACGATACCCGGGATCTCGTCCAGCTCCAGCGCGCGTGGGGTGGTGGTGTCGACGCGGATCGCATGGCCGTTTTCATCACGCAGGGAAGTGCGGGTGCCCGCATTCAGCGCAGAGGCCGAAACCGGCGCTTCGCCGCCCGGCTGAATGCTGCTGTGAGAGATACGGCCTGTGTGCCACAGCTGGACCGCGATACGGCCCTCTTCGGCATGCACGCCGTCAGTGATCTTCTTCCACGCTGCGATCTGCTCAGGGCTGTGCAGACCAGGTGCGCCCGCATAGCCTTTGGCCTGGGCGGAGATCTGGGTCGCTTCAGAGATGATCAGACCCGAGCTGACGCGCTGACGGTAGTATTCGCCCATCAGCGGCGTCGGGATATCGCCCGGCTCAATGCTGCGCAGACGGGTAAGGGGTGCCATAAAGACGCGGTTTGGTGCAACGATCGCGCCCACTTTAAGCGGGGTGAATAATTTTTCGGCTGACATAGTGGCTCCTGAGTAGACCGGTCGTCTAGTAATTCGTGAAATAAAAACGCCTGTTAAACGGCAGGCGTCGCAATGATATTTTTAACATGGTCCAGCGCGCTCTCCAGCGGCAGCGCGCTGCGGGACATTTTGGCCTGCAGGTTGGCGCCCAGCCACAGGGAGTAGAGCACCTGCGCCTGGGTGAGCGGTTCGCCGACGAAGGTCAGTGATTTTTCATCCCGCCCTTTCGCCAGCGCCTGCGCCAGCAGGGTGATCACACCCGTTGCCCCTTTATCCATCGCGGTGCGCATATCTTCGGAGAGATCGCACACCTCGGCAGACAGTTTCACCGTCAGACAGCCGCTGATAATGCCCTGGGCACAAAACTGGGCCAGCGTCTCCTGATAATAAGCCAGAACACGATCGCGACAGTTGCCGTTACCGCTGGCGAAGTGCGCGGCCAGACGCTGATGGTAGCCCGCATAGTGGCGCTCCAGCAGGGCCACGCCAAACGCCTCTTTGGAGCGGAAGTAGTGATAGAACGACCCCTTCGGCACATCGGCGGTTTTCAGCAGTTCGCTCAGCCCCATCCCGGTAAACCCGCGGTGCATGCACAGCCGCTCGCCGGTCGCCAGGAGGTGTTCGCGTGTATCGTGTTCAGTATGCTTATTCATGTCGTCAATGTAGTAGACCAATCGGTCTAATGCAAGCCTTATGTTCGACGGCAGTGGGTGAGCAGATCCATTTGCGGCTGATAGACCGACGTCTGGATGTTCATCATCCCCAGCACGGTGGAGAACAGATTATCCTGCGACACCGTCTCTTTCGCCGCCTGATCGCGCAGGCACTGCTCATCAACGCCAAAGTTCTGTTTATAGTCCTGCGACAGCCAGAACATAAACGGAATGTGCGTCTGCTGCTCCGGGGCCAGCATGTACGGCGTGCCATGCAGGTACAGGCCGTTTTCCCCCAGCGACTCCCCGTGATCGGAGAGATAGACCAGCGCGGTGTTCATCGTCGCCTGGCGGGCTTTCAGGGCATCAATGGTGCGACTCACCACGCTGTCGGTATACAGAATGGTATTGTCATAGGTATTTATCAGCGCCTGATGATCGCAGTCCTGAATCTGATTGGTGTCGCAGGTCGGGGTAAAGCGACGGTACTGCTCCGGGTAACGTTGATAGTAGGCCGGGCCGTGGCTGCCCATCAGGTGGATCACCAGCACCGTATCCTGCTTCAGGCCATCCAGGGTGTCATTCAGGCGATAAAGGTTAACGTCGTCAATACAGGATTTGTCCTTACAGAACTGGTCCAGCTTCCACTGGGTCATGTCGGTGTGCGGGATGCGATCGCAGGCGCCTTTACACCCGCCGTCGTTATCCCGCCACAGCATATTAATCCCGGCGTGGCCCAGCACATCCATTAATCCTTCCTGATGATGCGCCAGGTCAGCATCGTATTTTTTGCGCGGCATCCCGGAGAACATGCACGGGACGGAGACGGCGGTTTCGGTCCCGCAGGAAGAGGCCTGCGGGAAGTTAATCACGTTCTGTTTTTTCAGCTCAGGGTTGGTCTCACGGTTATAGCCGTTCAGGGAGTAGTTCTCTGCCCGGGAAGCTTCGCCCACCAGCAGGACCAGCACGGTCTTTTTCTGCTGCGCCATCAGCACCGGGCCTTTACGGGCATCTTCACCGAGACGAATTAAGGTCTGATCGCCCGCAAACCAGCGCGCCTTGCTGTACTTCGCCAGGGCGCTGACGTAGTTGGCCGGGGTCACCATCTTGACGATGCCTTTGTTATTGCGGAACAGCGAGGCATAGTCCTTATAAAAGACCGCCGCCACCAGAATAATGACCACCAGGCTGGCGAGAATAGCCGCGAGGCGCATTAACAGCGTCTGCCACCACTTGCCAGGGCGGATGCGGATCATCGCCAGCACGCAGGCAGGCACCAGTCCGGCGACAACCAGCCACAGTACCAGCTGCGGGGTGACCAGCGCCGTGGCCTCCTGGGAGTTAGTCTCAAAGACGTTGACCATCATATTCTGGTCAATCACCGCGCCGTAGGTAAACATAAACCAGGTCGCCGCCGCGCAGCCGAGGGTCAGCAGCACCAGCAGCGGTTTGCGGATCAGCGGAATATTCAGAATGCTGAATACGATCACCCAGCCGCAGAACAGCACCAGCGGCACCGTGAGGGCGAAGATGACGTCATGCAGCCGGGCGGGAGAGATCACCTGCCAGCTGCGGTGAATAAACAGGGCATTTAACAGCGTAAATAAGAGTGCGCAGCCCAGCGTAAATTTCGTATCGTTACACTGTAACTTTTTGAAGGTCAGCATCATCGTTAAACCAGATCGTAGTGATGAGGCGAGTATAGGGAGCGAAGATTAGTGAAACCTTAATGCCACAATTCTGTGGTTGACCTCTTGCGTTACCCGGACTTAAGGTCTTCACTTTACTCAATCTTGGGTTTCGGGAGGGTCGTGTGGCTGAACAACTGGAGTTCTTTCCTGTCCAGAGCCCGTGCCGGGGTATCTGCCAGTCTGACGAACGGGGTTTTTGTCGCGGCTGTATGCGCACCCGGGATGAACGTTTTAACTGGCAAACCTTCAGTGATGCCCAGAAGCAGGAGGTTCTGCGCCTGTGCCGCCAGCGTCTTTTGCGCAAATTGCGCGCAAACAAAGCCCCTGAAACCGAAGAACCGCAGCAACCCTCACTGTTTTAGCCCCGTAAACGCGTATACTCTCCCCAGACTTTTTTTAAGGAAATTGCTATGGTTCAGCGTATTACCCTTGCCCCGCAGGGCCCGGAGTTTTCTCGTTTTGTGATGGGTTACTGGCGTCTGATGGACTGGAATATGTCCGCTCAACAGCTGGTCAGCTTTATTGAAGAGCATCTTGATCTGGGGATCACCACCGTCGACCACGCCGATATTTATGGCGGGTACCAGTGTGAAGCGGCCTTCGGTGAGGCGATGAAGCTCTCTCCCGCGCTGCGTCAGCGGATGGAGATCGTCACCAAATGCGGCATTGCTACCACCGCCAAACCAGAGCATGCCCTCGGTCACTACATCACCGACCGCGACCATATCATCAGCAGTGCGGAACAGTCCCTCGCTAACCTGGCGACCGATTATCTTGACCTGCTGCTGATCCATCGCCCCGATCCGCTGATGGATGCCGATGAGGTTGCCGAGGCCTTCCTTGCTCTGCATCAGAGCGGCAAGGTGCGCCATTTCGGCGTGTCTAACTTTACCCCGGCGCAGTTTGCCCTGCTGCAGTCGCGTCTGCCGTTCACCCTGGCGACCAACCAGGTCGAGATTTCCCCGGTTTACCAGCCGCTGCTGCTGGACGGCACCCTCGATCAGCTCCAGCAGCTGCGGATCCGCCCGATGGCCTGGTCCTGCCTCGGCGGCGGTCGTCTGTTTAATGACGACGCCTTCCAGCCGCTGCGCGATGAACTCGCTCAGGTTGCCCAGGAGCTGAATGCCGAAACCATCGAGCAGGTGGTGTACGCGTGGATATTACGCCTGCCATCGCAGCCGCTGCCGATTATCGGTTCCGGTAAAATCGAGCGCGTGCGTGCGGCCCTGGCGGCAGAGCAGCTTCAGATGACGCGCCAGCAGTGGTTCCGCATTCGCAAGGCCGCGCTGGGTTATGACGTGCCGTAATTCCGTATTTATCTGACTTCCCGGTGAAATTATTGCCCCTGGTATAAGCTTAAGGGGCAAAAAACAACCGAAGGAGGTCATATGAAGCGATTTACTCTGGCAGCGTTGACGCTGGTGGTCTGCGCAGGTGCGCAGGCTGCCAGTGAAGAAGTCGAGATGAACCTCGTCACCTCTCAGGGGATAGGCCAGTCCATCGGGACGGTGAAAATTACCGAAACCGATAAAGGGCTGGAGTTTTCCCCCGACCTCAAAGCCCTTCCGCCGGGCGAACACGGCTATCACGTCCACGCTAAAGGTTCCTGCGAACCGGCCATGAAAGAGGGTAAACCTTCTGCCGCTGAGGCTGCGGGCGGACACCTCGATCCCCAGAATACCGGCAAGCATGAAGGACCAGAGGGCATGGGCCACCTCGGCGATCTGCCCGCGCTGGTGGTCAATAACGATGGAAAAGCCACCGATCCTGTGGTCGCGCCGCGCCTGAAAAAGCTGGATGAGGTCAAAGGCAAAGCGCTGATGATCCACGTTGGCGGCGACAACATGTCGGATCAACCCAAACCGCTCGGCGGAGGCGGGGCGCGTTACGCCTGCGGGGTGATCTGATCGCTTAAGGTGCCCGGGGCGGGCGCCTGTTCCAGCTGGGACAGCGAGCAGTGCAGGCGCCAGATCAGGGCCGCCAGCTCCTGCCCGGCCGGTTGCGGATGATGCCCCAGGGCGTCGCAGATGCGCTGAAGCTCATCAAGGGTGGCGGCCAGCGGCCGCTGCTGTACCCCGCGCTCGCTCATGATATCCCGCAGCAGCGACACCGCGACATCCCGCACCTGCGCCAGCGGATCCGAGCGGGTCTCCCAGTCGCGCAGCTGCCACACCACGTGGCTGCAGTTAAGCAACACCACCCCCCAGCGCAGCAGCCAGCGGCGCGAGAGCGCATCCTGACTGCTGTTGAGCTGGCTCACATGGTGATACACCAGCGATTCGTAGCCATTTTCACTCAATCGCGGCTTACGGCTGAGCTGATCGACAAACCCCCGCCGCAGCTCCCGGATATGACGACGGCTTTTCCGCGCATCCGATCCCGGTCGTAGCACCGCAAAGGCCAGCCAGGTCAGCCCCACGCCAAGAATTTTTGCCAGATCGTCATTCAGGAAATCGGCAAAGTCATACACCGGCGGGTTGGTCACCGAAATAAACGAACCCATAAAGACGATCAACTGCCCCCACAGACCGGCAAGGGCGGGCATTTGCTGCTTCAGCAGCTGCATGGTGGTCAACAGCGGGAACAGGAACAGCAGGAACAGCCACAGATCGGAGATCTGCACCATCAGGCCAAACTTAACCACAAAGCTGAACAGCGAGAGCAGGATCAGGGTGCGCAGCAGCAGCGTCAGGGAGTTGAAGGGCGAAGCCGCCACCGAGTAGAGCACGCTGCTGATCGCCGCCAGCGTCAGGGCTGCGCCCCCGGCATCCCACTGGGCGGTGATGGTCCAGGCCCCCACCAGAATGAGGGCGCAGAAGGTACGAAAGCCGCTCCACAGTGCCTCCATGTTATCGGTATGCCGGGCCAGGGCCGGGCTGCGCGGCACGGCAAACTCCGTCACCGGCGTGGCCGCTTCTACTGCCGCTATCCAGCGGCTGCTGCGCAGATACAGGCGGCAGAAATAGCGCAGCCGCTGCCAGACGGCGCGATGCCGGTAATCACCGTCATTGCCCGGTTTGAGCGGGGCAATGATGCGGGACACAGTATAAAAATCGACGTCGGGACGGGCGAGGGCGGCGAGCAGCTGGTCGATGACCTCCCGGGTATGGGCAGGCGGGTTGGGCCAGTTCAGCAGCATGCGGCGCAGGCTGGAGATGGCGCTGGTCATGCGCAGCTGCTGGTGGAGCAGATAGTTGAGCAGGGCATTTTGCCGACGAAAGCGATAGTGGCTCCAGAAGGCCTGAATGCGCAGCAGGTTCATGGTCAGGATCTGGGCGATGACCTTCTCATGGGCGAGACGAATGGCATCGTTGCTGTCGGGCTGCCACAGCAGGCCGGCGTGCTCCAGCAGCCGGGCGTGCATCGCTTTCAGGGCGTTGATCAGAGCCGTGCCGTCGGAGGTGCTGGGCAGGATCATCATCATCACCCCGCCGCTCAGAATACCGATGATGACTTCGCACACCCTGGCCTGGGCAATATCCCACAGCTGGGTAATGTCGAGGATGTCGATCACCGGGAAAGCGATGATCGCCGCGGTGTAACCCGCAAGCTGGAAGGCGTAGGCAACGTTATTGGTGAAATGGGCGCAGGCCCAGGTGCAGATCCCCAGCCAGGCCGCCATGCTTAATAAAAACAGCCAGGGATCGTTAAGGGTGTGGCCCGCGATGATCAGCGCCGCGGTGGCCCCCATCAGGCTGCCCGCTACGCGTCCAAGGCTTTTGCTGATCACGCCACCCACGGTCGGAAAGCTGACTACCGCCGCCGAGGTCATCGCCCAGTAGGGTTCATCCAGGTTGAGACAATAGGCGACGGTGAGGGCCAGGCACATTGCAATGCCGTTGCGCAGGGCATAGCGCCACTGCGCCGGGGTTGCCCTGAGCCACGGCAGGTTGCGCCAGTTCACCGGGCAGTTCCGATGGAGACGGTGCAGGTAGTGCCGGAGACCAGCGTCAGGTCCGTCGGCAGCTGGTCAAAGGCAATGCGCACCGGGATGCGCTGCGCCAGTCGCACCCAGGGAATATTGGGTTTAACGTCGGGCACCAGGCCGGAATCGGTCTCCACGCTCTGATCGTAGATGGCGCGCCCGATACTGGAAACATGCCCCTGTAACCTTGTCGAGCCGCTGTAGAGGACGATCTGCGCTGGCGCTCCCTCGCGGATATGCCGGAGTTTGGTCTCCTCAAAGTAGCCCACCACGTAAAACGAATGGCTGTCGACCAGAGCGAAGACCGGCTGGCCGGTGGTGGCGTAATCGCCTGGGCGGGTGGAAAGATTGGTCACCCAGCCGTCGACCGGGGCTTTGACCACCGTCTGGGTTAGCTGCCACTGGGCCTGCTTGAGCGTGGCTTCGGCCACCGCGACGCTGGCCTGCATCGCCTTAACGTTGATATTGGCGGTATCCAGATCTTCGGCGGAGATATAGTTCTGCGACAGATGGCGGCGGCGGTTAGCCTCGTTATTGGCTTTCGCCAGGTCGGACTGGGATTTTGCCAGCTGCGCTTCGGCGTTGAGGACCGCGATGTGATAAGGGGTTTCATCGATATGAAACAGCACCTCGCCCGCGTGGACAAACTGGTTGTCTTTAACCTGCAGTGTGGTGATAGTGCCGGAGACCTGCGGCGTGACGCTGACCTGCTCGGCGCGCACCTTGCCGTCGCGGGTCCAGGGCGACTGCATATAGTAATTCCATAGCCACCAGCCGGCGATCAGTGCCAGGGCCAGAACAAGTAATGATGAAAAATATTTAATTGTTTTCATAGGTATCGTCACCACACAATCAACAGAAACAGACTCAGGCACACCGCCAGCACAAACAGCGACAGATCCATCAACATCGGGTGCCAGATTTCACCGGAATACATCCAGTCACGCAGCAAGCGGTGGGTGACAAGCCAGATAACAAAACCCAGCATCACCGCCTTGAATAAGGGGGGAAAGTACACCGAGGCGCCGACAATCAGATCCTGAAGCGGTAACCCCGTGGCGTTAAACGTGAAATTCACGAGCCGGTTCCTTTGCATAGGGGAAAGTGACTAAAAAAAGCAGCCGCATAACGCCTGGCGGCGTCTCAACTCAATATAAAGCAGACGGTCATCAAGTTTTTATCCAGTATTGCATTTGTTTTGGCAATATAAATGCTGCACACTATTCTAAAATCAGTATAATAACTTAGCAAGCTAATTATAAGGAGATGAAATTGGAATCGCCACTAGGTTCTGATCTGGCAAGGTTAGTACGCATCTGGCGTGCTCTGATTGACCATCGCCTGAAACCTCTGGAGTTGACACAGACGCATTGGGTCACGCTGCATAATATCCATCAGCTGCCGCCCGACCAGTCACAGATCCAACTGGCAAAAGCGATTGGCATCGAGCAGCCATCACTGGTACGTACGCTCGATCAACTGGAAGATAAGGGACTGATTTCGCGTCAGACCTGTGCCAGCGATCGTCGTGCCAAGCGCATTAAACTTACCGACAAAGCCACACCGATCATCACTGAGATGGAAGCCGTAATCAGCAAAACGCGCGGTGAAATCCTCTCCGGGATCAGCCCGGCTGAACTGGAAATGCTGATCTCGCTGGTCGCCCGGCTTGAAAGCAATATCCACGAGCTACAGTCCCGTGATTAACCATTAAAAAAGCCTTGCGAATGCAAGGCTTTTTCTTTACCGGAACACCACCACCCGGTTACGCCCGGTCTCCTTCGCCTCGTACATCGCCTTATCCGCACATTCAACGCACGTTTCTGCGCTGGTTTGCGACGAGGTGGCAGTAAACACGCCCATACTGATGGTAATAGGTTCAGGAAGCTGTCCCCCGGAGCTGGCTCTGTCAAAGCTGCTCAGTTTTAACCTGATCCGCTCTGCAACCTGGCGGGCTGCGTCGGAAGAGGTATGGGTTAACATCAGGACGAACTCTTCCCCACCAATGCGCGCTGCGATGTCCTGAGGCCGTACCGAATCCATCAGCAGCCGGGAGACAAACTGCAATACCTTATCTCCCTGCAGGTGCCCGTAGTTGTCGTTAATACGCTTAAAACGATCGAGATCGCTCACGATAACCGAAACCGGGTGATGATCGTTTGTCGTGCGAAGCGACTGGTTCAGGGCGTCGTAAAAATAGCTTCGATTGTAGAGGCGGGTCAGGGGATCGCGAATCGAGTTCTGATAAGACTGCTGGTACTTCAGATGCGATTCGCGATACAGATTAAATACGTCATACAGCAGGACAAAAATAATCAGCAGCGTAGCAACGGTTTCAAATAAGCGGGCGCGATACCAGGTAATGTCTTCCGCGTGACCACCTAAATACAGCATCACCAGGGTTGCGATATAACAGACACATAAAAAATTACCGCCGACCCAAAACATATTGCGCACGCGGGTAATAATCATCAATGTTGCTAATGAAACAACCCACAGGATAATTAAGGCAATGCTAATGGCCTCTTTCCACAGCAGCATATATTGCCGGGTTTCATTATCAACCAAATCTATTGATAGCAAAGACGAATAGCTGGAATAAAACCAGGCCAGCGTTACGATTAGGGCAGTAAAAAGAGACGCGCCAACAATGATGGAAAGATGAAACGTCCGCGACAGCGGTCTGTTACGGATAAAGTACAGCAGGGCCGAAACGATAAACAGCACCGCCATCAGCAGATGACGGAACGTAAAGAAGATCATGGCGTCGTTGTAGTTCACCACGTTGAACTGATGCAGGTCCAGCCACGCCGGATAGCTGGAGAGCGTCCCCACCATCAGCATAGCGGAACCGACAAAGGCGAAAGCAAAAGCCATCAGATATAAGCGCTGTCTGTCGCACCAGTATTTCATTACCATAAAACAGGCAATAAAGAGGTGAAAAACCAGTAAAAATATGGTGAGCATCGGAAATAAAAGCGGTGAAAACGACGAAATCTTCTCTTCGAGCCCTATAAACAGCGAATGTAAGATTCCGATAACAATCATGCATCCCAGAAAAAACCGAACACAATTGTTCTTAATATAACGACTCATCGCAACCATAGGTATTGTTTTAAAATAGTAAACAGGTAAAGAGGGTTTGCGAATAGTCTCATAAGCGCAGGGGGAAATACTTTGCGCAGGAACAAGATAAGCGAATATTAACTATTTGTTTGGTGAATACATTTCGCAAATATATTCATCCGACCAATGAGAAGTGAGTAATGTAAATGGACGTGGCCAGAAGACCACGCCCATAATGTCATTAACGCGGGGAGACGGTCACCTGGCTGCCGTTGCTTGCCAGCACAACGCGTTGGCCAGCGGCGAATTTGGTGTTGCCCTGTTTCTGCACCACCATAATGGTGCTGCCGTCATCTTTGCGAATTTCTAACTCAACGCCCTGGGATTTGTTCATTGAGCCCTGAACGCCCTGACCGGCAACGCCACCGGCTACAGCACCTGCCGCAGTCGCCAGTGAACGGCCGGTGCCGCCACCAACGGTGTTACCGAGGAAGCCACCCAGGACCGCACCGCCAAGGGCACCGATCACGTTGTTCTCGTCACCACCCTGAATCTGCACCGGGCGTGCGTTCACAATGGTGCCGTAGGTGACTTGTTGTACCTGTTTCGCCTCAGACGCACTGTAAACATCCCCGGAGAGGGAGCTATCATTAACACAGCCGGCCAGAGTGAATCCAACCAGCGAAACGGCCAGTACACGTAAAATCATTTGAATCTCCTGTTCACCAAAAAACGCTCTGTGAGCATCCGTTATGGCTAAATTATATGGCATCAGGTGCCACAGTTCCTATCTTCGCCTAAACATTAGGAGAATAGTACTTGATTCTGGCTTAACCAGATATAAACAGGCTCTGACTTCACCCCGCATTCGCTAAGGATAATTCCTGGAATCATCGTTACGTCCAGGTATTGTTAAAAAGTATTATCGCGTCATGGCATTGATGTCGGGTTTATGGTGGAGTGGGCCATCAACCCAGCGGAGTAAGGAAAACGGATGAAATCGGGTCGCTATATTGGCGTAATGTCAGGAACCAGTCTGGATGGCGTGGATGTCGTTCTCGCAGCAATCGACGAGAATATGGTGGCACAGCAGGCAAGCCTTAGCTGGCCCATTCCCCCGGAAACCAAACAAGCGATCCTGAATATCTGTCAGGGCCAGCAGCTCACGCTGTCTCAGCTGGGGCAACTGGATACGCAGCTCGGACGTCTGTTTGGCGATGCGGTGCTGGCGCTGATGAATCAGGAAGATCTGCGCCCTCAGGATGTGGTGGCGATCGGCTGCCACGGCCAGACGGTCTGGCATGAGCCGGGCGGGGAAGCGCCTCATACCCTGCAGATTGGCGATAACAACCAGATCGTGGCCAAAACCGGCGTGACGGTCGTCGGCGATTTCCGCCGTCGGGATATGGCGCTCGGCGGGCAGGGCGCGCCGCTGGTTCCGGCCTTCCATCACGCGCTGCTAGCCCACCCGACGGAGCGCCGCATGGTGCTCAATATTGGCGGTATCGCCAATCTCTCCTTATTGATCCCCGGGCAGCCGGTACGCGGTTTCGACACCGGGCCGGGGAATATGCTGATGGACGCCTGGATCTGGCGTCAGGCCGGCAAACCTTACGATAAAGACGCCCAGTGGGCCTGCAGCGGTAAGGTCATCATCCCGCTGCTGCAAAGCATGCTCTGCGATCCCTATTTTGCCGCCCCGGCACCGAAGAGCACCGGCCGCGAGTATTTCAACTACGGCTGGCTGGAGCGCCAGCTGGCGAACTTCCCGGGCCTGGCCCCGCAAGATGTGCAGGCTACGCTGGCTGAGCTGACCGCCGTCTCGGTGTCGGAACAGGTATTGCTGAGCGGCGGCTGCGATCGTCTGCTGGTGTGCGGCGGCGGGAGCCGTAACCCGCTGCTGATGGCGCGACTGGCCGGTCTGCTGCCGGGCACGGAGGTTAGCACTACCGATAAGGCCGGGATCAGCGGCGATGATATGGAAGCGCTGGCCTTCGCCTGGCTGGCGTGGCGAACGGTGGCGGGCCTGCCGGGAAATCTGCCTTCCGTGACCGGCGCGCGGGAAGCCAGCGTGTTAGGTGCTGTTTTTCCAGCCAATCCGCGGCAAAATCAGAGTTAACCGAATTTCGCTTAAAGGCGTGATGGGTAGAATGACACGGAAAAACGGGAGGGCGTTTGCGCCCTCCGGGACCAGGAAAGTCTTCGGAACTCACCCATGAAAAAACTGCTTCTTGCTTTATCCCCCTTCCTGCTGGCGAGCTGTAGCGTCTACAACCAGTTTGTCGAACGCATGCAAACCGACACCCTGGCGTACCAGTGCGAAGAGAAACCGCTCACCGTGAAGCTCAATAATCCTCGTCAGGAAGTCAGTTTCGTCTATGACAACAAGCTGCTGACGCTGAAGCAGGGGATGTCGGCTTCCGGCACCCGTTACAGCGACGGGGTGTATGTGTTCTGGTCGAAAGGCGACAGCGCGACGGTCTACAAGCGCGATCGCATCGTGCTGAACAATTGTCAGATCGAAAATCCGAAGCGTTGAGATTTTGCAGGGGGCGGCGCACAATAGCGTCACCCATTGTCAATGTCAGCTAACGCCATGTCAGATAACGACGAATTGCAGAATATCGCGCACCTCAGGCGCGAATACACCAAAGGCGGCCTGCGTCGCCAGGATCTCCCCGCCGAGCCGCTGGTGCTGTTTGAGCACTGGCTGAAACAGGCCTGTGAAGCCCGTCTGGCCGATCCCACCGCGATGGTGGTAGCGACGGTCGACGAACAGGGTCAACCCTACCAGCGCATTGTGCTGCTCAAGCACTATGACGAGAAAGGGCTGGTGTTCTACACCAACCTCGGCAGCCGCAAAGCGCACCACCTCGAAAATAACCCGCGCATCAGCCTGCTCTTCCCCTGGCACATGCTGGAGCGTCAGGTGATGGTCACCGGCACCGTCGAGCGCCTCTCTACCCTGGAAGTGGTGAAATATTTCCACAGCCGCCCACGCGACAGCCAGATTGGCGCCTGGGTCTCGAAACAGTCGAGCCGCATTTCCGCACGCGGCGTGCTGGAGAGCAAGTTCCTTGAGCTGAAACAGAAGTTCCAGCAGGGCGAAGTGCCCCTGCCAAGCTTCTGGGGCGGTTTCCGCGTCTCGGTTCAGCAGATGGAGTTCTGGCAGGGCGGTGAACATCGCCTGCACGACCGCTTTTTATACCAGCGTGATAACGACGCCTGGAAAATCGATCGTCTCGCACCTTAATCCCCGAAATTTGTTCTCTTAAGCGCTGGTACAACGGGTGTCAGCGCTTTATTCTATGTACCTTTCGCGTCTGGCGAAAAGTCGTGTACCGGCAGAGGTGCAGTCGTTTTATACATGGAGAATTTGATGGCAAGCAGTAACTTGATTAAACAATTGCAAGAGCGGGGGCTGGTAGCCCAGGTGACGGACGAGGAAGCGTTAGCAGAGCGACTGGCGCAAGGCCCGATCGCGCTCTATTGCGGCTTCGATCCTACCGCCGACAGCTTGCATTTGGGGCATCTGGTTCCATTGTTATGCCTGAAACGCTTCCAGCTGGCAGGCCATAAGCCTGTGGCGCTGGTCGGCGGCGCAACGGGTCTGATTGGTGACCCGAGCTTCAAAGCCGCTGAGCGTAAACTGAATACGGCAGACACCGTGCAGGAGTGGGTGGATAAGATCCGCAAACAGGTCGCCCCGTTCCTCGATTTCGACTGTGGTGAAAACTCAGCGATCGCCGCTAACAACTACGACTGGTTCGGTGGCATGAACGTGCTGACCTTCCTGCGTGATATCGGCAAGCACTTCTCCGTTAATCAGATGATCAACAAAGAAGCGGTGAAGCAGCGTCTGAACCGTGACGACCAGGGCATCTCGTTCACCGAGTTCTCTTATAACCTGCTGCAGGGTTATGACTTCGCCTGCCTGAACAACCTGCACGGCGTGTCGCTGCAGATTGGCGGCTCCGATCAGTGGGGTAACATCACCTCCGGTATCGACCTGACCCGTCGTCTGCACCAGAACCAGGTCTTCGGCCTGACGGTTCCGCTGATCACCAAAGCCGACGGCACCAAGTTCGGTAAGACCGAAGGCGGCGCGGTATGGCTCGATCCGAAGAAAACCAGCCCGTACAAGTTCTACCAGTTTTGGATCAACACCGCGGATGCTGACGTCTATCGCTTCCTGAAGTTCTTCACCTTTATGGATCTGGAAGAGATCAACGCCCTGGAAGAAGAAGACAAGAACAGCGGCAAAGCCCCGCGCGCCCAGTACGTACTGGCGGAGCAGGTCACGAAGCTGGTTCACGGTGAAGAGGGCCTGGCGGCCGCGAAGCGTATTACCGCCAGCCTGTTCAACGGTACCCTGAGCGATCTGAGCGAAGCTGACTTCGAACAGCTGGCGCAGGACGGCGTGCCAATGGTTGAGATGGAGAAAGGGGCAGACCTGATGCAGGCGCTGGTGGACTCCGGGCTGCAGCCGTCCCGTGGCCAGGCGCGTAAAACCATCGCCTCGAACGCCATCACCATCAACGGCGAAAAACAGTCCAACGAGGAGTATACCTTTGTGGACAGCGATCGCCTGTTTGGCCGCTACACCTTACTGCGTCGCGGCAAAAAGAATTACTGTCTGATCTGTTGGAAGTCATCGTAAAAGCACAGGGGCATGGGAAACCATGCCCCTTTATTTTTTCAGGGTTGTGGTAAGAAAATGAAGAATATCCTCGCCATCCAGTCCCACGTCGTGTTTGGGCATGCTGGCAACAGCGCCGCTGAATTTCCGATGCGTCGTCTCGGGGCCAACGTCTGGCCGTTAAATACCGTTCAGTTTTCCAATCATACGCAATACGGCAAGTGGACCGGTTGCGTGATGCCGCCCGCCCATCTGACAGAGATTGTCCAGGGCATTGCGGAGATCGACAAGCTCAAAACCTGTGACGCCGTGCTGAGCGGCTATCTGGGGTCAGCCGAGCAGGGCGAGCATATTCTGGGGATTGTCCGTCAGGTGAAGGCGGCCAATCCGGCGGCGAAATATTTCTGCGATCCGGTGATGGGTCACCCGGAGAAGGGCTGCATCGTCGCGCCTGGCGTCGCGGAGTTTCATGTCCGTCATGCTTTACCGGCCAGCGACATCATCGCCCCGAACCTTATCGAGCTGGAGATCCTCTGTGAGCATCCGGTCAATAGCGTGGAAGAGGCCATTGCGGCATCCCGCGAGCTGATTGCGAAGGGCCCGGAGATCGTGCTGGTGAAGCATCTGGCGCGCGCCGGGATCAGCCCGGACCGCTTTGAGATGCTGCTGGTAACCAAAGACGAAGCCTGGCACATCAGCCGTCCGCTGGTGGATTTCGGCAGCCGTCAGCCGGTGGGCGTTGGAGATGTGACCAGCGGTCTGCTGCTGGTGAAACTGCTGCAGGGGGGCAACGGTGCGCGATGCGCTTGAGCATGTCACTGCAGCGGTGTATGAAATCATGATCGCCACAAAGAACATGCAGGAGTACGAGCTGCAGGTTGTGGCCGCACAGGACCGGATTGCGAAGCCGGAGCACCTGTTTAGCGCGACCCGGCTTTAGCATCATAATGCCCGGCGGCGCTGCGCTTGCACGGGCCTGGAAAACCGTAGGCCGGGTAAGCGCCAGCGCCACCCGGCAACAGACTTACTTCAACCCTTCCGCTTCCAGCGCTGCCGCTACGGCAGGACGCTCCGCCATACGCTGCATATACGCGTCAATATGGCTCAACCCTTCCATGTTCAGCTTCACGGCCCGCGCCCAGCGCAGAACGGTAAACAGATAGGCATCGGCAATGGTAAAGCGCTGACCGCAGATCCACTGCTCGTCTTTCAGCGACTCGTTCACATACTGCAGCTTTTTCTCCAGCAGGGCGCGTACGGTCGGCTTGTACTCTTCCGGGGTATCCGGGCGGAACAGCGGGGTGAAGCCTTTGTGCAGCTCGGTGGCGATGTAGTTCATCCATTCGAGGGTTTTATAGCGGGCGATGCTGCCGGTTGGGGCCAGCAGCTGGCGATCCGCGACGCCATCCGCCAGGTATTGCATGATCGCCACCCCTTCGGTCAGCAGGGTACCGTCTTCCAGCAGCAGGGCCGGGACCTGGCCTTTAGGATTCACCGCGAAAAAATCATCGCCGTTTTCCAGACGCTTCTTCATCAGATCCACCCCGTTGAGGGTGAAGTCTTTACCGCTCTCGCGCAGCGTAATATGGGAGGCAAGAGAGCAGGCGCCTGGTTTATAGAACAGTTTCATCGGTCACTCCTGTTTACGTAGGTTTATCCTATGGTAGTGCGGCCCAGGATAAAAAAAAGCCGCTAACGCACAGTTAGCGGCTTCAATTCAGTCGTTTCCCGATGACATTACGCGGTCGCGGTTTTGCTCGCTTTTGCGGTAGTGTCGTCGTCCTGAGTCATGCGATTCAGTTTCGGTGCGGTCAGCATCATCAGCACGGCGATAACCGCGGTGGCGATACCAATCTGCAGGAATACGTCACCGTAGACATGCAGAGACTGCAGCGGGTCGGTTACGTCAGATGGCACGGCCATCAGGTTAGCAATCTTACCGGCGATGATCGCTGCACCGGCAGTGGTCAGGAACCAGCTACCCATGATGAAGCCCATCAGACGCTGTGGCACCAGCTGTGCAACCATCGCCAGACCCAGACCGGAAATCATCAGCTCACCGATAGACTGCAGGGCGTAGCTCAGGATCAGCCAGTTAACGGAGACGATACCGGCGTCGCTGGCGAATTTCGCGCCCAGCGGCAGCACCAGGAAGGCACCGGAGCACAGCACCATACCCACCGCGAACTTGTGCGGCATCGGCAGGCGGTCGCCCATCTTGTTATAGATAGCGGCCAGAATCGGGCTACCAATCATGATCCAGAACGGGTTCAGGGCCTGGAACTGCTCAGGTTCGAACGCGATGCCGAGGATAGAGTGCTCAACGTTACGGATAGCGAAGAAGTTCAGGGACGTTGGCATCTGGCTGTACAGGACGAAGAAGACAATGGCTTCAACCATCAGGATGAAGGCAACAATCATCTTACGACGTGCTGCGCCCTGCATGGCAAAGGCTTCTTTGGCGAAGATACAGACGATACCCAGCGCAACCACGCCCAGCACCGCACGCGCGATACCCTGGTTGTGCAGCAGCCAGGTGGCAACGGCAACCAGAATCACCACGCCGACGATGGTCGCCAGCAGTTTGCCCATCTGTACCGGCGCAAAGTCAGGCTTGGAACCGTAGTCCTTCACCCAGCTGCGGCAGAACAGGAAGTTCACCACGGTGATCAGCATCCCGACGAAGCTCAGGGCAAACGCCACGCTCCAGCCGAATTTCGCTGCCAGCCACGGGGTCGCCAGCATAGAGAAGAAGGAACCGATGTTGATGGCCATGTAGTACATGGTAAATGCGCCATCGAGACGGGGATCATCTTTGTTATAGCAGGTCGAGAGCAGGGAAGATGGGTTCGCCTTGAACAGGCCGTTACCGACCGCGATGGTCGCCATACCCATGTACACCACACCGGCATCATGACCAGACCAGGCAACCAGACCGTAACCGATCGCCAGAACGATGGCGCCCAGCAGAATGACACGTTTGGTTCCCAGTACTTTATCGCCCAGCCAGCCGCCAATCGCGACCAGACCGTACACCAGAGCACTGAAAGAAGAGAACAGCGTGATGGAATCAGCTTCGGACATACCCAGTTGTTTAACCAGGTAAACCGCCATGATCCCTTGCAGACCGTAGTAACCGAAACGTTCCCACAGCTCAATGGAGAAAATGAGATAGAACGATTTCGGTTGTTTGAAAGCGTTAAGACTTACGCTTTCCTCAGCTGGTTTATTGTTTGCAGTAGACACATATACCTCTTTTTTTACATCCCATATTAACGGGGGTGTTCATAGCGTGAAGACCGTAGTCCATCCGCTTTATAGTTATAGTGGGAGGGGAAACGGCGGGTAATGTTCACTATCCTGACCCATCTGGCAAGGCGTTTGTAATACTCTGTTACATATAACTCCCGCGCTATAATGCGCCAGAAACCTAAATGTTATTTAGCGTTAAATTTTACCGTTGCGGTGAAACTGGTTTTTTCCACTATCACTTAGCCGAAAAAGTGCGCAACTGGCGATATGTTCTGCTGTAAAAGGGAAAGGGCAGTGATATGGGCTAAGTTCTGAAATATATCCGGTCATATCTTCCGGTTATCAGGGGCGATTTGTTGATGCAATAAGGCTTTATTAGGTTTTTCGATACATAAAATTAACACCATGTGAACAGAGTGATCCCGATCACATTTATATAGAAAATTTCGCTGACGAAAAAACAATTAACCTGTTTTATTGTTATATAGCCGCACAATCCGCGAAGGACGAACTTTGACTCAGGCAGAATGGCTGTGAAAGTGGATATGAGCAGGGAGTCATACTTTCTGTAAGAAATACACAGCGTAAAAAAACCGTCGGATGACGGTTTCAGAGGTCGGTTTTCTCTTTATATTCACAGAGATCTTCGATAATGCAGGAGCCGCAGCGCGGTTTCCGCGCGATGCACGTATAGCGCCCATGGAGGATAAACCAGTGATGGCAATCGACCTTAAACTCCGCCGGAACCACCTTCAGAAGCTTCTCTTCCACCAGTTCGACGTTCTTGCCGGGGGCGAAATTGGTGCGGTTACAGACGCGGAAGATATGGGTATCCACGGCTATCGTTGGCCAGCCAAAGGCGGTATTCAGCACCACGTTGGCGGTTTTACGCCCTACGCCGGGCAGGGCTTCCAGCGCGGCACGATCTTCCGGCACCTCACCACCGTGCAGCTCCAGCAGCATACGGCAGGTCTTGATTACGTTCTCGGCTTTGCTGTTAAACAGGCCGATTGTCTTGATATAGGATTTGACGCCCTCTACGCCCAGCTCCAGCATCGCCTGCGGCGTGTTGGCGACGGGATAGAGCTTCGCGGTGGCTTTATTCACGCTCACGTCAGTGGCCTGCGCAGAGAGCAGGACTGCGATCAGCAGTTCAAACGGCGAGGTAAAGTTCAGTTCGGTCGTCGGGTGCGGGTTGTTATCCCGCAGGCGCTGCAAAATGGTTAAACGCTTCTCTTTGTTCATGAGGCCTTCTCAGGGATCCCTTCCTCTACGCTGCGTGCAGCAGCGCGGCGCTTACGTTTCTCATCAATCAGGTATTTTACCGCCAGCATCATGCCGAGGCCAATAAACGCGCCCGGTGGCAGCATCGCCAGCAGGAACGGCGTATCGGTGTGGAACACCTCAATGCGCAGTGATTTCGCCCAGCCGCCTAGCAGCGCGTCTGCGCCGTCGAAAAGGGTGCCATTGCCGAGGATTTCACGCATCGAGCCCAGCACGAACATCGCCCCGGTGGCCCCCATGCCAATGGAAAAGCCATCAAGGGCTGAGATCAGCGGGTCGTTCTTCACCGCAAAGGCTTCGGCGCGGCCGACCACGATACAGTTGGTCACGATCAGCGGGATAAAGATCCCCAGCGACTGATAGAGGCCAAAGGCGTAGGCGTTGATCAGCATCTGCACGACGCTCACCACCGAGGCGATGATCATCACGTAGATCGGAATACGGATTTCTGACGGCGTCCAGCGACGCAGGGCCGAGATCGACAGGTTGGTCAGGGTCAGCACCAGCGTGGTGGCCAGACCCAGACCGAGCGCGTTAGTGGCGGTCGAGGTGACGGCCAGCAGCGGACACATCCCCAGCAGCTGTACCAGAGCGGAGTTGTTCTTCCACAGACCCTGGACGATAACCTCTTTAACCTGGCTCATGATCACTCCTCACAGGCGGGCAGATTGTTAAGTTGCGCAGGCAGCGTCTGAGCATAGACGCCCGCACGTTTAACGGCATTCACCACCGCACGAGGGGTGATGGTCGCACCGGTAAACTGATCGAATTCACCGCCATCTTTCTTCACCGCGAAGGCCGGATCGTTGCTGCCGTGGATGGTTTTGCCGGCAAAGTGCAAAATCCAGTCGCTTAAGCGGGTTTCGATTTTATCCCCGAGGCCTGGCGTTTCGTGGTGCTCGGTGACGCGGGTTCCCAGTACGGTGCCGGAGAAATCGGTGCCGACCAGCAGCTGGATGGCGCCGGAATAGCCGTCTGGCGCAGTGACTTCCATCACCGCACCCACCGGGGCATCCCCTTTACGGGCGATAAAGATGCGGCGAGTACCTTTGCCTATGGGCGCGGCCTCGACAAGATAACAGCTTTTTTTGCAGATCGTTATCGTAGAGTTCCGCCGGGATCACCTGGTCAAAGAGCGCCTTTTGCTGACGGGCTGCCTGTTCGTCAATGGTGGATTTGGTCAGGCCGTTGACGAGGGCCGTCAGGCCGGTCAGCACCGCGGCAAACAGCGCCAGCGTCACGCCGTGTTTTTGCATCGTTTTTAACATGGCGAGTCCCTTAGCGATGGCCGTACACGCGCGGGCGCGTGTAGTAATCAATTAACGGTACGGTGATGTTAGCCAGCAGAACCGCAAAAGCCACGCCGTCCGGATAGCCGCCAAAGCTGCGGATCAGCCACACCAGCAGACCGGCCAGCGCGCCGAAAATCAGGCGTCCCCGGTTGGTGGTGGAGGCCGTCACCGGATCGGTCAGAATAAAGAACGCCCCCAGCATGGTCGCGCCGGACAGCAGATGGATCTGCGGGGAAGCCAGCGACTCCGGCGAAAATGCCCAGCCCAGGCCAGAACAGATCGCGAGAGTGACCAGGAAGCTCACCGGGATATGCCAGCGGATCGTTTTCTGCCACAGCAGGAATACTCCCCCCGGCCAGATACGCCAGGTTAACCCACTGCCAGCCCGCGCCGGCCAGCACGCCACTGTAAATCGGGTACTGCAGGATCTGCTCCACGCTGTGACCGGCGTGCAGGGAGGTTTTAAAGGTATCGAGCGGGGTGGCCTGGCTGATGCCGTCCACGCCCATCCGCAGGGTGTTCATATCCGCGCCGCTGGCGGTATGGCCGGAGAAGATCACCTGCAGGGCATCCATAAAGCCTGGCACGGTCGCGGCAATCTCATGCGGTGGCAGCCAGCTGGTCATCTGCACCGGGAAGGAGATCAGCAGCACTACGTAGCCAATCATCGCCGGGTTAAAGGGATTATGCCCGAGGCCGCCGTACAGCTGTTTAGCGATGATCACCGCGAATACGGTGCCGAGCACCACCATCCACCAGGGGGGCGAACGGCGGAATGCTGATCGCCAGCAGCAGGCCGGTGAGCAGGGCGGAGTTATCCGCCAGGATTTTGCTCACCGCGATTTTACGCAGTTTGAGGACCAGGGCTTCCGCCGCCAGCGCGCTCGCGCAGCCGAGAACGATCTGCAGCAGCGTACCCCAGCCGAAGAACCAGACCTGAACGGCAATGCCCGGCAGCGCGGCCAGACAGACCAGCATCATGATGCGCGATGTCTGGCGCTGGTTGTGGGTATAAGGGGAGCTTGCGATTCTGAAAACCATTTAATCCTCGTTAACTGCCTTCTGTGCGGCTTTCTTCGCCTGAACGCGCGCAATGGCGGCCGCAACTGCCGCTTTGCGTGGATCGTCATTGGCTGCCGGTTCTTCTTCCTGTTGTGCCGCTTTACGTGCCTTCGCACGGGCGATGGCGGCTTCGACCGCGGCTTTACGCGGATCGACGGGTGTCGGTTCTGCCTGGACTTCCCCGGACTGGGCCGCTTTGCGGGCTTTCGCGCGGGCAATGGCCGCTTCGACGGCGGCTTTGCGCGGGTCGACCGGGGTCTGTTCGATCTGAATATCGCCCGGCTGGGCCGCTTTGCGGGCTTTCGCACGAGCTATGGCCGCTTCGACGGCCGCTTTACGCGGATCGACCGGGGCAGCCTCGGCCTGAGTCTCCTCCGGCGGCGCGGCTTTACGCGCTTTCGCCCGGGCGATAGCGGCCTCGACGGCGGCTTTACGCGGATCGGTCTCTGGCTGCGCGGCGCTGGTCTGGGCTTTTTCCGCCTGACGGGCGCGGGCCTCGGCTTTACGTGCTTCGCGGGCGGCAATGGCGTCGCTGTTATCCGGGCGCTGTCCGGCCGGGATCACCACGTCCTGCGCGGCGGTGGCTTTCTTCTCCCGCACGCGAGCCAGGGCCGCATTGATGGCATCCTGATCTTTCGCTGCAGGCTGTACCGCTGCTTTCTTATGACGCTCTTCGCGGGCGGCTTTCTCGCGCTCCAGGCGCTGCTGGCGTGCTTCAAAGCGCGCTTTGGCGTCGGCAGCGCGTTTCTCTTCCTGCGCGATGGCATATATTTCGGCCTTCTCAACGCGGAAGTACTGCACCAGCGGAATATTGCTCGGACAAACCCAGGCGCAGGCACCGCATTCAATGCAGTCGGCCAGGTTATGGGATTTCGCTTTATCGTGGATCTGCCCTTTGCTGAACCAGTACAGCTGCTGGGGCAGCAGATCCGCCGGACAGGCGTCGGCGCAGGCGCTGCAGCGAATGCAGCCTTTCTCTTCCTGCTCTTCGCCCATCTCGCTGACGGACGGAGCCAGCAGGCAGTTAGTGATTTTCACCACCGGAACATCCAGCCACGGCAGGGTAAAGCCCATCAGCGGCCCGCCCATGATCACCATCTGCTCGGCGCTCGGGCAGAAACCGGCCTGATCCAGCAGATGACGCACCGGGGTGCCCAGACGTGCCCAGACGTTGCCGGGACGGCTGACGGCTTCCCCGGTCAGGGTCACGACACGCTCGGTCAACGGCTCGCCGTCCACGACCGCGCGCTTCACCGCATAGGCGGTGCCGACGTTCTGCATCAGCACGCCGATATCCGAAGAGCGGCCGCCATGCGGAACCTGCTTGCCGGTTAAAATCTGGGTCAGCTGCTTCGCACCGCCGGAAGGATATTTGGTCGGGATCACCCGCAGGCTGATATCGTGGCTGCCGGCCAGCACCGCACGAAGCATAGAGATGGCCTGCGGCTTGTTGTCTTCAATGCCGATCAGCACCTCTTTCGGCTGCAGAACATGGGCGAGGATGCGGATGCCTTCGACGATCTGCGCGGCGCAGTCCTGCATCAGACGATCGTCGGCGGTGATGTACGGCTCACACTCGGCGGCGTTGATAATCAGAGTCTGGATCTTGTCGCCACCGCCCTGCAGTTTGTTGCCGGTCGGGAAGCCCGCCCCGCCCAGACCGGCGACGCCAGACTGGTGGATGCGTGCAATCAGCTCTTCCCGGCTGCGGCTGCGGAAATCGCTCCAGCCGTCGCGTTCAATCCAGCGATCTTCGCCGTCGGCGTCAATCACCACGCACAGCTCGGAGAGGGCGGAAGGGTGGGCCACGGTGTGCGGGGCAATCGCCGCCACGGTGCCGGAGGTCGGGGCATGAACCGGCAGCATACGGCCGCGGCCGAAGGTCAGCGGCTGGCCGCGCAACACGCGGTCGCCGACCTTCACGCACAGCTCGCCCTCAGCACCGATGTGCTGTTTCAGGGGGATAACAAAACGGTTGGCCAGCGGGATCTGGCGCAGCGGCGTGCCGCTGGACTGGGTTTTCATCTCCGGCGGATGAATACCGCCGTCGAAATCCCAGATCTTCTCTTTTCTGAAGGCAGAAAATAACTTAAGCATGTTGTTCCACAGGAATATTGCGAACCGGAATGGCCTGAAGATCCCATTTCCAGCTGTCGGTCGTTGTCGCTACCGGGCGTAACTCAATACACTGGGTCGGGCAGGGAGCGACGCAGAGATTACAGCCGGTACACAGATCCTCAATCACGGTGTGCATGGCGCGCGTGGCACCGACGATGGCATCCACCGGGCAGGCCTGAATACATTTGGTGCAGCCGATGCAGTTAGGTTCATCGATCACCGCCAGCATGCGAACCGGCTCCTGCGCGCTTTCGTCGCCGTCGACCGGCTGCGGATCAACGTTCAGCAGCGCGGCAATCTTCAGCATCACCGCTTCGCCACCGGGCGCACAGCGGTTAATTTTCTCCCCGCCGTTGCCTACCGCCTCGGCGTACGGGCGACAGCCAGGAAAGCCGCACTGTCCGCACTGGCTTTGCGGCAGCAGCTCATCAATTTTTTCAACGATCGGATCGTCCTCCACCGCGAAGCGGCGCGAGGCGTAACCGAGAATGATGCCAAAAAGCAGCCCCAGTACGCTGATGGCTGCGATGGCGATCCAGATTGCATTCATTACAACTTCACCAGACCACTAAAGCCCATAAAGGCCAGAGACATAAGACCGGCGGTAACCAGCGCGATAGCGTTACCGCGAAACGGTGCCGGGATATCGGCAGCGACCAGGCGTTCGCGGATCGCCGCAAACAGTACCATCACCAGCGAGAAGCCGACCGCAGCCGAAAAGCCGTACAGCGCCGACTGCAGGAAATTGTGCCCAAGGTTAATGTTGAGCAGCGCCACGCCGAGCACCGCACAGTTAGTGGTGATCAGCGGCAGGAAGATGCCGAGCAGACGGTATAACGCCGGGCTGGTTTTACGCACCACCATTTCGGTGAACTGTACCACCACCGCGATAACCAGAATAAAGGCCAGCGTGCGCAGGTAGGTCAGACCGAGGGGGATCAGGATCCAGGTGTCAATCCACCAGGCGCAGATCGAGGCAAGGGTCATCACGAAGGTGGTTGCCAGCCCCATCCCCATCGCGGTTTCCAGCTTTTTGGACACGCCCATAAACGGACACAGGCCAAGGAACTTCACGAGGACGAAGTTGTTTACCAGCACCGTGCCGACAAAGAGCAGTAAGTAATCGGTCATTTTTCAGCCTGAAATAAAAAAGCCGCCTATTATCGGACAAACCGGGGCAGGCGACAACAGGTTAACTGTAAGGTTATTACGGGTTCACAAAGGTGTTCTTTACGCGTGCCGAGCGCTTAAAGTAGGGCACAAACAGCGCGGTCACCAGCAGGGGGAATAGTAACTGACGGACCGCCAGCGCATCGGAGACCGGCGAAAATGCGAAGGCTTTAACGGCCAGTAATACAGAGACAAGCAGCCAGATAATATAGTGTTTAGGTACAGACCTACGGCGTTTAAAAAACGCAATGGTCAGCCACAGCGTGTAGTACCACATGGCAATCGCAAAGGCGAAAGAAATAAACCACATGACAATATTAATGGTATTTTGCGCGCCCAGCGTTTTTAACGCGTGCGGCGAAATTAACGCCGTAGAGTAAAGTACCAGTGCCAGCGAGGCGCTTAATAATGCCACCAGCAGCCAGGCAAGCGGAGCCAGTAACCAGCCGCCAATTCTTTCTCCAGCCGTTGTGGTCATGTTCTCTCCTGAAATCAGTAACAGCGCAATCTGCAAATTAACAGGGGCGAGAGTATATAACATTTCCAGGGAATGGCTACCCTCTTAGAGCACGTAACGCCACACGGATTTAGGGACTTCGCCAATGTTGAACAAACGCCCGCCAGAGACCAGTTCCGCCCGGCGGTGATCCGCAGCGCGGTACATGCTGATGATCTCCTGGTTATCGCTCAGGCTGTAGTTGAGATGATCAAACAGCTTTTCCAGACTTTCGAGAGAATTAATCTTGCGAAATTTTAATAAATAGTCCTGAACGGTCATATTAATAATTTTCCATATAAGAAGGAGTGATACCAAAGGAGTAATTCGATCGAATACTAAACGGAACAAAAATGACGTAAACATTTGCCGACGCGTATCGGCAAAAATAAGAATATTCTTTACTGGTGAAATCAGGCGTCGGTCGACGCCTGGCGATGAAGGTTAACGCTGTTCATGACGGCTGGCAATATGCAACTGACATCATATGTCACTATTTTTGATCAGTGCATGCGGCTTAGCTTGAGTGACGCTATTGACCGGCTCTGGCGGTTGATAGTTATCGATATGACTGGCGATCCCCAGCAATATCACCGACACGCCCAACACAATCCACCCGGCTAACTCAATAATTCGATTAATAATTGTCGTCATGATTCGTTATTTTGTTTTATCCATAAATACAGATTGAGAATTTTACAGCGCAGAATGCCTTCCGGCAAGCGCTTTGCATTGATGTTTTGCGATTGTATTCAGCGAGTTATAATTGTTAATCAGAAATTACTGATTGCTTGTATCGTCTTAAGGCACGAAACCCCGGATTAATCTATTGTGACCAGAGTAGAGTTAGTGTGAAATATGCGTGTCAAAAGATGAGAGGCGACTTCATGAGCGATAAAATCCGTGTTGGATTAATAGGTTATGGTTATGCGAGTAAAACGTTTCATGCCCCGCTGATTGATGGCACTCCGGGGATGGAGCTGGCGGCAATTTCCAGCAGCGATGCAACGAAAGTGCATGCCGACTGGCCGACGGTCCCGGTGGTATCCGAGCCAAAGCATCTGTTTAACGATCCCACTATCGATTTGATCGTCATCCCGACACCAAATGACACCCACTTCCCGCTGGCAAAAGCGGCCCTGGAAGCCGGCAAGCATGTGGTCGTGGATAAACCCTTTACCGTGACACTGTCACAGGCCCGTGAGCTGGATGCGCTGGCGAAAAGCCTCGGCAAGCTGCTCTCCGTGTTCCATAACCGCCGTTGGGACAGCGATTTCCTGACCCTGAAGGCATTGATCGCCGATGGCTCCCTCGGGGAAGTGGCCTTCTTCGAATCCCATTTTGACCGTTTTCGTCCGCAGGTACGTAACCGCTGGCGCGAGCAGGCGGGCCCGGGCAGCGGCATCTGGTACGATCTGGCCCCGCATCTCCTCGACCAGGCCGTTAACCTGTTCGGCCTGCCGGTGAGTCTGAACGTCGATCTGGCCCAGCTGCGCCCTGGCGCGCAGGCTACCGACTACTTCCACGCCGTGCTGAGCTACCCGCAGCGTCGCGTGGTACTGCATGGCACCATGATGGCGGCAGCGGAATCCGCGCGCTATATCGTGCACGGCACCCGCGCCAGCTACGTGAAGTTTGGTCTCGACCCGCAGGAAGATCGTCTGAAAAACGGCGAACGTCTGCCGCAGGAAGACTGGGGCTACGACATGCGTGACGGCGTGCTGACCCGCGTCGAAGGGGAAGAGCGTGTGGAAGAGACCTGGCTGACGCTGCCGGGTAACTATCCGGCCTATTATGCCGGGATCCGCGATGCGCTGAACGGCGACGGTGAAAACCCGGTTCCGGCAAGCCAGGCGATCCAGATTATGGAGCTGATTGAGCTGGGGATTGAGTCCGCGAAGCATCGCGCGACCTTATGTCTCGCTTAAAAAACAGAGCCCGGCAACATTGCCGGGCTTTTTCTTATCCGCGTGCGACCTTGTCGCGCAACGCCTGCTTTTCGGCTGGCGTTAAGAAAGCCATCTCCAGGCCGTTGATCTGCGCCTGACGGATCTGCTCCCGGCTAAGTCCAGCCAGCGAAGCGGCAACCGTATACTCGTGAATAATATCCACCCCCTGAACCGCCGGATCGTCGGTGTTCAGCGAGGCCATCACCCCATGCTCAAGGAAGGTTTTCAGGGGATGCTGCGCCAGGGTCGCCACGGTGCTGGTCTGAATGTTGGAGGTCAGACAGGATTCAATCCCGATGCGCTGTTCCGCCAGGAAGTCCATCAGGGCGCGATCTTCGACCGCCTTCACCCCGTGTCCGATACGTTCGGCACCCAGCTCGCGGATCGCCTGCCAGATGCTCTCCGGACCTGCCGCTTCACCGGCATGGACGGTGATGTGCCAGCCCGCATCCCGGGCGCGATTGAAGTGAGAAAGGAACAGGCTGCCCGGGAAGCCCAGCTCGTCGCCCGCCAGATCCACGGCGGTGATATGGTCCCGGTGCGCCAGCAGGGCCTCAAGCTCCTGCAGGCAGGCATCTTGCCCGAAGGTGCGGCTCATGATGCCGATCAGGCGCGCTTCTACGTTAAAGGTCTTGCAGCCTTCGCGCACGCCGGCAATCACGGCTTCTACCACACCTGCGACCGGCAGCTGATGGGTCATCGCCATATAGCCCGGCGAGAAACGCAGCTCGACGTAGTGCAGGCCGTTGCGCGCGGCATCTTCAATATTTTCGAAGGCGATACGCCGGCAGGCATCCAGCGAGGCGAGGACTTTTACCCCCCCAGTCAAGTTTGCTCAGGAAGCTGACCAGATCCGGCTCGTTTTCCGTCACCTGCACGTGTGGGATCAGCGTCTCAAGGGTTTGTGCGGGCAGGGTTAAATTATACTGACGACCCAGGTCAAGGATGGTCTGGGCGCGGATGTTGCCATCAAGGTGGCGATGAACGTCAGTTAACGGGAGGGTGGTATCAATCATGGTCGCACTCTTTATTAGTAGAAGTGCGACCCATTATAAAAACAAAAGCGGTTAAAAAGCTATTTGCGCAAAATAAATATCCGTTGCGCAACAAAATCACCGCAGGGTGTTAATCCCGGCAATCAGGCGCTTCACACCTTCCTCAAGTTTGCTGCGCGGGCATCCGGCGTTAAGGCGGATAAAACCATTACCCTCATCGCCGTAGGTATATCCCGGCATGATCGCCACTTTTTGCTGCTCAATCAGCACCTTCTGCAGTGCCTTATCGTCAATATTGAGCGGACGAAGATCGACCCACGCCAGATAGGTCGCCTCAGGCGGCTGCCAGTTTAACGCCGGGAAGGCGGCATTCAGACTGTCGGCCACATAGCGTAAATTCGCCTCCAGATAAGCGCGCAATTCATCCAGCCATTCTTCGCCCTGCTGGTAGGCGGCGATATGCGCTACCAGCCCCAGCACCGACGGTGAGGAGAGCCCGTCGCGCCCCTTCAGCGCCTGGAGATACGCCGTGCGGCTGACGTCATCGCCAATCAGGCCGTAAGCGCCGGTAAGTGCCGGAATATTGAAGCTCTTGGAACCGGAGGTCAGCAGCGCCCATTTACCCAGCGCTACCTTGCACCAGGGGGTGTGCTGATGGTTGCCCCACACCATGTCCATATGGATCTCATCGCTAATCACCGCTACGCCGTGTCGCGCGCAGAGTTCAGCCATGGTCGTTAACTCGCCCCGGGTCCAGACCTTGCCGGTCGGATTGTGCGGGCTACAGAGCAGCAGAATTTTGTTCTGCGGCTGGGCCAGCACCGCTTCCAGTTCGGCCATATCGCACTGCCAGCCTTCCGCCGCTTTGTGCAGACCGACGGAGACCACCTGACGGTTATTCCCCGCAATGGCGTTGTAAAAGGCGTCGTAAGCCGGGGTATGGATCACCACCCCGTCGCCGGCGTCCGACCACTGGCGGATCAGCTCAGACACCATATAGATCACCGACGGGCCATAGACGATGGTGCTGGTATCAATGGTGCTGTTAAAGCGCTGGCGGAACCAGTGGGCAACGGCGGTCAGGAATTCGTCATTTTTCCAGCGGCTGTAGCCAAACACTCCGTGGCCGATGCGGGCTTGCAGGGCGTCGATGATGCAGGGGGCGGTGGCAAAATCCATATCCGAGATGGTAAAGGGCAGCAGATCCGCGGCACCGAAGCGGTCGGCAATGTAGTCCCACTGGGTACACCAGGTGCCGTGACGATCCACGACGGTAGAAAAATCAAACATGACGTTGGTCCTTAAAATAAAACCCCCCTCATGGCGAGGGGGGCTGAGGCATCAGGCTTCTACTGTTCGCATCAGGGTTGCCAGCTCGTCTTTCACTGACTGCACCTGCGGGCCGATGACCACCTGCAAATTATGCTGATTCAACTGTACCACGCCGATAGCGCGGTTGGCTTTCAGGGCGTTGGTATCCACTTTAGACATATCCGCCACCGACAGGCGCAGGCGGGTGATGCAGTTATCCAGCGAGGTAATGTTATCCGCACCGCCCAGCGCTGCCAGAATAGCAGGGGTGTTATAGCCGGATTTACCAATGGTACCCGCCACGGCCTGCTCAACGCTGGTAGCCGCGTCGGTATCGCGCCCCGGCGTTTTCAGATTAAAGCGGGTGATGGCGAAGCGGAAGATCCCGTAGTACACCGCAAACCAGATTGCCGCCACCACCGGCACCAGATACCACTTGGTCGACAGACCGTGCAGGATCCCGAACACCACAAAGTCAATCACGTTGCCGTCGGTGTTACCGATGGTCACGCCCAGCACTGCCATGGTGGTAAAGCCCAGACCGGTCAGCACGGCGTGAATCAGGTACAGCACCGGCGCCACAAACAGGAACAGGAATTCGATCGGTTCGGTGGTGCCGCCCACCACGCAGGCAATGACGCCGGAGATCAGCAGACCTTTAATCTTATGACGGTTTTCCGGACGGGCGCAGTGGTACATCGCCAGCGCCGCACCCGGCAGACCGCCGAGGAAGGCCGGCATTTTACCCTGGGAGAGGAAGCGGGTGGCGCTCTCCGAGAAGCCATGGGTGGTCGGGCAGCTCAGTTGCGCCTGGAAGATAGTCAGCGCGCCGCTCACATCGTGCCCGCACACGTCCATGGTGCCGCCCGCTTCGGTGAAGCGGATCAGCGCCACGAGGATATGCTGGAGACCAAACGGCAGCAGCAGGCGCTCGCCGGTACCGAAGATCATCGGGCCAAAATCACCGGCACTGTTAATGATCCGTCCAATGCCGGTAATGCCCATGGCAAAGACCGGCCAGATCAGCGGGATCACCAGGCCAAACAGCCCCATCACCACAAGGGTAACGATCGGCACAAAGCGGGTGCCGCCGAAGAAGGCCAGCGCATCCGGCAGGCGGATATTGTGGAAACGCTCGTGCAGCATCCAGATGATCACCCCGGCGATCACCGCCCCGAGGATCCCGGTATCAATAGACTGAATACCAATCACGCTCTGGATGTTGTTGGCTTTCAGCACCGCCGCGTCGGTGGTCGGCAGGATGCCTTTCGCAGTCAGCCAGAAGTTGACCGCCAGGTTCATCACCGCATAACCAACGAAACCGGCAAACGCCGCCACGCCTTTGTTTTCACGGGCCAGCCCCAGCGGGATAGCAATACAGAACATCACCGGCAGGAAGCTAAAGGCAAAGGAGCCGACCTTGCTCATCCAGATAAAGATCGCCTGCAGCACAGGATTGCCAAGGAACGGGATCAGCGTAATGACATCGTGGCTGCTGAGCGAGCTGCCGATCCCCAGCATGATCCCGCAGAAGGAGAGCAGAGCCACGGGCAGCATAAAGGTCTTACCCAGTTCCTGGAAAAATTCCCATAGCGAGATTTTTTGTGCTGCTTTCGCCGTCATAAAACGACTCCTTTATTGTTAAAATAAGTTTACCTGCCTCAGTGCTGCGAGAAGATAAAACGTTTTATCAAAGTTTAGTGCGCGCTAAATCACATTCTCAGGCTTTGGCAGAGAGTATAAAGATAACGTATTGATAAAACGTTTTACCGATCTCATTATCAGGGAGTCACGGCAACACATGGCGGTAGCGAAAAAGATCACCATCAATGACGTCGCGCTGGCGGCGGGCGTCTCCGTCAGCACGGTGTCACTGGTGCTGAGCGGGAAAGGGCGGATCTCCTCCGCGACGGGCCAGCGCGTCAACGACGCGGTTGAGCAGCTGGGCTTTGTGCGTAACCGCCAGGCCTCAGCGCTGCGCGGTGGGCAGAGCGGGGTGATTGGCCTGATCGTCCGCGATCTCACCTCGCCGTTCTATGCAGAGCTCACGGCGGGCCTGACCGAAGCGCTGGAAGCCCAGGGACGGATGGTCTTTTTACTGCACGGTGGTCGAGAGGCCGATCAGCTGCTCCAGCGCCTCGACATGCTGCTGAACCAGGGGGTTGATGGCGTGATCGTCGCCGGGGCCTCCGGAGTGAGCAATGAACTCTGCGAGCGTGCCGCAGAGAAGGGCGTTCCGCTGGTGTTTGCCTCACGCGCCAGCTATCTCGATGAAGCCGACACCCTGCGTCCGGACAACATGCAGGCAGCACAAATGCTGACCGAACATCTTATTCGTCGCGGCCATCAGCGGATCGCCTGGCTGGGGGGGCAAAGTTCGTCCCTGACCCGCGCCGAACGGGTGGGTGGCTACTGCTCGACGCTGATAAAGTACGGCCTCCCGTTCCACAGCGAGTGGGTGGTGGAGTGCGGATCCAGCCAGAAACAGGCGGCAGAGGCGATAAGTACGCTGCTGCGCGCCAGCCCGACCATCAGCGCCGTGATTTGTTACAACGACGTCATCGCCATGGGGGCCTGGTTTGGTTTGATCCGCGCCGGTCGTCAGGGCGGGGAAGGCGGGGTGGAAACCTTCTTTGGTCATCAGGTGGCGCTTGGTGCCTTTGCGGATGTGTCAGAGAACGCGCTGGACGATCTGCCTATCGTCTGGGCCACCACCCCGGCACGGGAGATGGGCTACACCCTGGCAGACCGCATTATGCAGCGGATTGAGAAATCCGACGTGCCGGCCGGGCACCAGATTGTGTCGGCCCGGTTAGTCACGGTGAAATAGCCTCAGGGCCAGGGCGTGAGCGGGTTGAGCGCCAGGCGCGCCTCCAGCGCCTCGACAAACTTACGCACCTTCGCGGGGATCAGCCGCGAAGTCGGATAAACGGCCCAGACGGCCAACGCTTCCGGCTCGGCGTCCTCCAGCACGATCTTCTTCAGCTGGCCTTGCGCCAGGGCGGGCCCAACGTACCAGCGGGATAAGTTGGCAATGCCCATTCCACCCAGGCACGCCTCAAAAATCGCCTCAATCGAATTCGCCGAAAATCGCCCCGACACCTTTTGCCTGCTCCGCTGCCCGGCCTGCTCAAACCACCAGTGGGTGGTGTCAGAGGTGGTCAGGCAGCTGTGGGCCGCCAGATCGCCGAGCGTTTTCGGGTAGCCGTTCGCCGCCAGATATTCAGCGCTGGCGCACAGGTCGCGGGGATTATCGCACAGGCGATGGGCAACCAGCCGGTTATCCCGCAGCGGGGCGATACGCAGCGCCACGTCGATGCCTTTCCCGACAATATCCACCTGTTCATCGGTGGCGAGCAAATCCACCTGCAGGGCAGGATGCTGGCGCATAAATCCGGGCAGCATCGGGGCGACGATCTTGCGGCCAAACGCCGCCGAGGTGGTGATGCGCAGCCGCCCGGAAAGGTGTGCGCCATCGGGAAACAGGTCGGCCAGCGCATTGGTTTTATCTTCCAGCAGCGCCTGGGCGTGCGGCAAAAAGACTTCGCCATCGCTGGTGGGCGAGAGGGAGCGCGTGGTGCGATGTACCAGCCGGACGCCCAGCTCCGCTTCCAGGTTATTGAGGCAGCGCGACGCCGCCATGGCGCTCATTGACAGCCGACGCGCGGCACCCGCCAGGCTGCCCGCTTTTACCGCTTCAACGAACACTTCCACATCGTCCAGTCTCATTATCTCGTTTCTCGTTATACTGGCGTATCAAATTACACATCTACACTAATTATCGTTATAGCGCCATAGTCACTCCACATCCTGATAAACATGAATTTGGAGTGACGATGAAAAAGATGACAACGGTTTTAGCGCTCAGCAGCCTGGTTTTTGCTGGCTCAGCCTGGGCTGACGCCCCCGCGCAGGTGCGCCAGCAGGTGCCGGGTTATTATCGCCTGGCGGTGGGGCAAAATGAGGTGACGGCGCTTTTCGATGGCTATAACGATCTCTCGCCCTCGCTGTTAAAAGGCCTCTCAGCCGACAAAATCCGCGATCTGCTGGCGCAGCATAAGATTGATGCCGAGCGCATGCCTACCTCCTTTAACGCCTTTCTGGTGAATACCGGTAAACATCTGGTGATGATTGACAGCGGGGCGGGCCACTGCGTGCCGCAAACCGCCGGGCAATTGATTCCCAATATGGAGGCCTCCGGGTATCGCCCGGAACAGGTGGATACCCTCTTCCTGACCCACCTCCACCTGGACCACGTCTGTGGCCTGAGCGATGCCTCGGGTAAAGCGCTGTTCCCCAATGCCACCGTCTGGGTGCCGCAGGGTGAAGCCGACTTCTGGCTGGATCCGGCGAAAGAGGCCAGCGCGCCTGCCAATGCGAAGGAGTATTTCGCTATCGCCCGGCACGCCCTTGCGGCCTATAAAGCGGCCGGAAAGCTGAAAACCTTCGTTCCGCCCGCCTCGCCCATTCCGGAAGTCCAGACGGCATACGCAACCGGTCATACCCCAGGCAGCACGGTGTATCGTTTTGCCTCTGAAGGGAAGGCCATCAACTTTATCGGGGATCTGATCCACACCCCGGCCGTGCAGTTCCCGCACCCGGAAGTATCGATTCGCTTTGATGTGGATGCGAAGAAAGCCACCGCATCCCGCGGGCAGGAGTTTAACGCCCTGGCGAAAGATGGCGAGTGGATGGCGGCAGCGCATCTGGCCTTCCCGGGCATTGGCCACATCACGACCAACGCTCAGGGATACAGCTGGAATCCGGCAATTTATGGCCCGTATCAACGTGCGACCGACGTGCCCCTGCTGAAATAAGACGAGGAAAACATCATGAAAAGTTACACCGTAACGGCTAATGGCATTCGTCAGTTTGTGGTTGAAGAGGGCGAAGGCGCCCCGGTGATCCTGCTCCACGGTTTCCCGGAAACCCACTACGCCTGGCGCTATCAAATTCCGGTCCTGTCAAAGCACTACCGGGTGATTGCCCCGGATCTGCGCGGCTACGGCGAGACCGATAAACCGGCCTCCGGCTACGATAAACGCAATATGGCGCGGGATATCCGGGAGCTGATGCGCGCACTTGGGCTGAAGAAAGTGGTGCTGGTGGGGCACGATCGCGGGGCGCGCGTTGCCACCCGCTTTGCCAAAGATTATCCCGAGCTGGTGGATCGCCTGGTGGTGATGGACAACGTGCCGACGCGTATCGTGGCGCGGGATCTGAACGCCTCCATCGCCCGCGCCTACTGGTTCTTTCTGTTCCATCTGGTGCCCGATCTGCCGGAAGCCCTGATTGCCGGTCGGGAGCATATCTGGTTGCGCCATTTCTTCTCAGACTGGACCTTCGATCCCGCCACCATTAGCGGCGAGGCGTTTGATACTTACGTCCGGGCGTATCAGGCCCCCGGTGCCGTGCGCGGGGCGATGGCGGACTATCGCGCCAACGCCGAGGATGTGGCGCAGGATCTGGCCGACGCGGAGGTTAAAATCGCCTGTCCGGTGATGTCGCTGTGGGGTAATGACTTCCACGCCGTGGGTAAGTTGTTCGATATGCAGAGCGTCTGGGCGGAAATGGCAGACGATCTCAGGGCTTATGCCATTGAAGAGTGCGGCCATCTGCCGCAGGAGGAACAGCCTGAGAAGGTGAACGCCCTGCTGATGGACTTCCTGACCGGCTGGCAAGGATGATGGGTAATAAAAAAACCCCCTCCGGAGAGGGGTTTTGCCGTTTACTGCTGCGGAACCGCAGGCGCTGGCGCAGGGGCCGGCACCGCAGGCGCGGCAGGCTCGTCCGGTACGGCCAGGTTCAGCGTCGGAACGCCAAACATGCCGACAAACTCTTCCAGCGGCATTTTCTGACCATTCAGCGTCACCTGACCGTTGCTGTACTGCAGGCTGGTGCTGATGACGTTATCTTCCACGGTGGTGATGCGGAACATTTGACCCATCGCCGCCAGGCCTTTCACCTGCTGGTTGGCCAGCTTGCCGGCGTCATCCTCGTTATAGCCTTCCAGCTTCGCAATCTGGGTCATGAACTCGGTCGCCATGTCCATCGGGATGGTCAGCTTGCTCTCCAGCGATTTCACGCTGCGATCCACTTCCTGAGCCAGCGTCTGGGCTTCACCCGTGGCGGTGGCCGGATCCTTCAGGAACAGCGACAGGTTGAAGTTGGTTTCGCCTTTGCTGTTTTTCCAGCTCAGCGGCGCGAGGGTGACCACCGGTTCGCCTTTAAGCAGGATCGGCAGGTTGCTGAAGAAAGCCTCCGCCGCTTTCTGCTGATAGAGCGCCGGGTTGTTGGTCATCAGCTCTTTGTCGGCCAGCAGGGCCTGGCTCTGGGCGCGATACTGCTGGCTGAACTGGTGCCATGCCTGGCCATCGATATTGCCGATTTTAAGCGTCAGCTTGCCGGTACCCATGTCCTGATTCTGTATTTTCAGGCTCTTAAGGCTGTAATCCAGCTGGCTGTTGACGCTCTTGCCGTCTTTCGATAGCTCAGCCTTACCGTTCAGATCCGTCCCTTCCAGCACCGCCATCTCTTTGCCTTCAATGGCGATAGCCAGCTTATCGAGGGTCACTTTCTGATCGCCGATCCGCTCGTCAAAGTCGGTCAGACGGCTGTTGCCCTCGGTTTTCAGGTTATTGAAGGTGAGCTGCACTTTCTGGCCGTACTCGTTCACCGCATTCACCAGGCCGCTTGCCGCTTCACCTTTCAGGGAGAAGCTGTTGCCGTCGCGGTCAGCATCCAGTTTGAAATTGCCGCCGCTGAAGGCCACTTTCTCGTCGCCATTTTCGTAATTCAACGCTTTCAGCGCCAGATCGGTGCTGGTATCACCGGCATAGCTGATGCGGGTATTGGCCTCGAAAGGGGATTCATTTTTCGTCAGATCGAACAGCGGCTTAGAGGCTTCGTTGTTCAGCAGCGTGGTTTTTACCGAGGCCATCGACGGGATCAGGTTGAAGTGTTTCAGCTGGGCCAGCGGGAAAGGGCCATGATCGACCACTTCGTTCAGCACCAGGCTTTGTCCTTGCTGAAGCCACGGATTCTCGTTGCCCGGAATGGGCTTAAGCACCAGCTGCAGATGGCTTTTGAACAGGCCGCGCTGGTAATCCTGATAGCTCAACTCCAGCCCGGCTTCCGGTGCGGTGCGTTTGAATTCGCTATTCGCCTGCGCCACCATTTCTGCCAGATGGCTCTCCAGCTGTTTCCCGGTATACCAGGATGCACCCGTCCAGACCACCCCTAATGCAACAATAACGCCTGCAGCTATAACCGATTTCTTCATCGTGATTATCCCTAAAATGAAACCGAGCGGTGAAAACCGCCCGGTGAGGTCATAAGATTACCAATAGCTTAGCAATAATTGTTAAAAAATTCAGCAGGTCACTATAGCTTGTTGAAAACCCGGGCCAGACGGCCGACGCCGCTGACGCTGACCGGCGAGTCATTGGCGGCTACAAACGCCGACTCGCCCGGCTTCAGTACCAGACGCTCGTCGCCCTTGCTCAGCACCGCTTCGCCCTCGACGCAGAACAGAATTGCCGCGCTCTGCTGGGCAATCCGGGTCTCTGCGCTGCTGAGGTCGTGCAGCGAGAAGGCAAAGTCATCCACGGGGATCGGGAAGTCCAGCTCCGCGCCGTTTTTCACCGGCTGGGTCAGCAGCTCTGCTGCAGGTTTGGCGACGAATTTGACGTTAGCCACCAGTTCCGGGATGTCGATGTACTTCGGCGTCAGGCCTGCACGCAGGACGTTATCGGAGTTGGCCATCACCTCAAGCGCCACACCCTTAAGGTAGGCGTGCGGGGTTTCGGCGAACAGGAACATCGCTTCGCCTGGCTCCAGTTTGACCACATTCAGCAGCAGCGGAGAGAACAGGCCGCTGTCGTCCGGGTAAAATTCTGAAATCACGCGAATGGTCTGCCACGGCTCGCCCTGCTGGCTGTTAAGAGCTGCTTTCAGCACCGCCAGCGCGCGGGATTTTTCCTCCCCCTGCATATTGAGCAGGCTGGCGAAGAGGTGGCTCAGGCGTTCGGCATCCGGCTTTTCGAGGAAGTGGGCAATGGCGCTGTGCGCCCCGGCCACCGGCTGCAGCAGGGAGACGATCTCCGAAAATTCGCGGAAGGCGTTCATCGCCAGGAACGGCGTCAGGGCGAACACCAGCTCCGGTTTGTGGTTCGGATCTTTATAGTTACGCTCGGCGGCATCCAGCGGAATAGCTGCCGCGTTCTCTTTGGCAAAGCCCGCTTCAGAAGCCTGCTTGTTCGGATGAACCTGAATCGACAGCGGCTGATCGGCGCACAGCACCTTAAAGAGGAACGGCAGCTCGCCAAAACGGTCCGCGACCTTCGCGCCCAGCAGCGTCGTTTTATCCGCGTCGATGACCTCGCGCAGGGAACGCACCCCGCGGGCATCGTCAATTTTTGAGCTGCTCTTCGGGTGCGCGCCCATCCACAGCTCTGCCATCGGCAGGTTGTCCGGGTTGGCGATACCGTAGAGATCCGTTAACGCAGTTTTACTTCCCCAGGCGTAGTTCTGCACTGAGTTAATGAGTTTTTGCATTATCAAGCCCTGTTTCAAATGTGGAATTAACTGCCCGTATTAAAGCAATAAACCGGGCGGAAGTAACCTGCGCACGGAAAAAGTCGTACTAGTCTCAGTTTTTGTTAAAAAATTGTGTAGGATAAGCCAACTCGCTTTTAATCGGGGCAGCGGAACATCTGCTCTACATAATCAGACCCAAGCAGTAAGTGAGAGATCAATGTCGAATAAACCCTTCCATTATCAGGATCCTTTCCCGCTGGCCAAGGATCAGACCGAATATTATCTGTTAACCCGCGATCACGTGTCTGTCTCTGAGTTTGAAGGTCAGGAGATCCTCAAAGTCGATCCGCAGGCGCTGACCTTACTGGCGCAGCACGCCTTCCACGACGCCTCCTTTATGCTGCGCCCGGCGCACCAGCAGCAGGTGGCCGATATCCTCAGCGACCCGCAGGCCAGTGAGAACGACAAATATGTCGCCCTGCAGTTCCTGCGTAACTCCGATATCGCGGCGAAAGGCATTCTGCCGACCTGTCAGGACACCGGCACCGCCATCATCACCGGCAAAAAAGGCCAGCGCGTCTGGACCGGCGGCGGCGATGAAGCGGCCCTCGCGCACGGCGTGTACAACACCTATATCGAAGACAACCTGCGCTACTCGCAAAATGCCGCGCTGGATATGTACAAAGAGGTGAATACCGGCACCAACCTGCCGGCGCAGATCGACCTCTACAGCGTTGATGGCGACGAATACAAATTCCTCTGCATCGCCAAAGGCGGCGGTTCAGCCAACAAAACCTATCTCTATCAGGAGACCAAGGCGCTGCTCTCTCCGGGCAAGCTGAAGAATTACCTGGTGGAGAAGATGCGCACTCTGGGGACCGCAGCCTGTCCGCCGTACCACATCGCGTTTGTCATCGGCGGTACCTCGGCGGAAAGCACCCTGAAAACCGTCAAGCTGGCCTCGACCAAATACTACGACGGCCTGCCGACCGAAGGTAACGAGCACGGCCAGGCGTTCCGCGACGTCCAGCTGGAGCAGGAGCTGCTGGTGGAAGCGCAGAACCTCGGCCTCGGCGCGCAGTTTGGCGGCAAATATTTCGCCCACGATATCCGCGTGATCCGTCTGCCGCGTCACGGCGCCTCCTGTCCGGTGGGCATGGGTGTGTCGTGTTCCGCAGACCGCAACATCAAGGCCAAGATCAACCGCGACGGTATCTGGATCGAAAAACTGGAAAACAACCCGGGCAAGTACATCCCGGAAGAGCTGCGTAAGGCGGGCGAGGGCGAGGCGGTCCACGTTGACCTCAACCGTCCGATGAGCGAGATCCTGGCTCAGCTCTCTCAGTACCCGGTCTCCACCCGACTCTCCCTGAATGGCACCATTATCGTGGGCCGCGACATCGCCCACGCCAAGCTGAAAGAGCGCCTGGATAACGGCGAAGGGCTGCCGCAGTACATCAAGGATCACCCGATCTACTACGCGGGCCCGGCGAAAACGCCTGACGGGTATGCCTCTGGCTCCTTAGGCCCAACCACCGCCGGGCGTATGGACTCCTACGTGGATCAGCTCCAGGCCAATGGCGGCAGCATGATCATGCTGGCGAAGGGCAACCGCAGCCAGCAGGTGACCGACGCGTGCCACAAGCACGGCGGCTTCTACCTCGGCAGCATCGGCGGCCCGGCTGCGGTACTGGCCCAGGGCAGCATCAAGAGCCTCGAGTGCGTGGAGTACCCGGAGCTCGGGATGGAAGCGATCTGGAAAATTGAAGTAGAAGACTTCCCGGCGTTTATCCTCGTGGATGACAAAGGCAACGACTTCTTCAAACAGATCCAGTCATCCCAGTGTGCGGCCTGTGTGAAGTAGTTTGAAACCTGCCGGGTGGCGCAGCGCCACCCGGCACAGCCGGGCAACAAAAAGAGCGCACAAAGCGCCATACCCTTTCCCCGTTCTCATCAATACTTGTTTCTTTGAGCTGTGAGCAATCCACTTCAGTGTTATCAAGGAGAAAGTAATGACCACCTCACGCAGTGAGAAAGATTCGATGGGTGCCATCGACGTCCCGCAGGACAAACTCTGGGGCGCGCAAACCCAGCGTTCGCTGGAACATTTCCGTATTTCCACTGAAAAAATGCCGGTCTCGCTGATCCAGGCCCTGGCGCTGACTAAACGTGCGGCCGCCAAAGTAAACCAGGATCTAGGCCTGCTGGCGGCGGAAAAGGCCACCGCGATTATCAGTGCCGCCGATGAAGTGCTGGTGGGCAAACATCCCGATGAATTCCCCCTCGCCATCTGGCAGACCGGTTCCGGCACCCAGAGCAACATGAACATGAACGAGGTGCTGGCTAACCGCGGCAGCGAGCTGCTCGGCGGCGTGCGAGGGATGGAGCGCAAAATCCACCCCAACGATGACGTCAACAAAAGCCAGAGCTCCAACGACGTCTTCCCGACGGCGATGCACGTGGCGGCGGTGATCGCCCTGCGCGAGCAGCTGATCCCCCAGCTGAACGTGCTGAAGCAGACCCTTGACGACAAAGCCCAGGCCTTTGCCGGAATCGTCAAAATTGGGCGTACTCATCTGCAGGATGCCACCCCCCTGACCCTCGGCCAGGAGATCTCCGGCTGGGTGGCGATGCTTGAGCACAATCTGCGCCATATCGACAACAGCCTGCCGCACCTGGCGGAGCTGGCGCTGGGCGGCACCGCGGTGGGCACCGGGCTCAACACCCATCCCGAGTACGCGGTACGCGTGGCGGAAGAGCTGGCGACCATCACCGGGCAGCCGTTCGTCACCGCGCCGAACAAGTTCGAGGCGCTGGCGACCTGTGACGCGCTGGTGCACGCCCACGGGGCGCTGAAAGGGCTGGCGGCCTCGCTGATGAAAATCGCCAACGACGTGCGCTGGCTGGCCTCCGGGCCGCGCTGCGGCATCGGCGAAATAAGCATTCCCGAGAACGAGCCGGGCAGCTCCATCATGCCGGGCAAGGTCAACCCGACCCAGTGCGAAGCCATGACCATGCTTTGCTGTCAGGTGATGGGCAACGACGTGGCGGTGAACATGGGCGGGGCTTCGGGCAACTTTGAGCTCAACGTCTATCGCCCGATGGTCATCCATAACTTCCTGCAGTCGGTGCGTTTGCTGGCGGACGGAATGGAGAGCTTTAACGAGCACTGCGCGGTGGGCATTGAGCCGAACCGCGAGCGCATCAGCCAGCTGCTCAATGAGTCGTTAATGCTGGTGACGGCGCTCAATACCCATATCGGCTATGACAAAGCGGCTGAAATCGCCAAGAAAGCGCACAAAGAGGGGCTGACCCTGAAAGCCTCTGCCCTGGCGCTGGGGTATCTTACCGAGGCCGAGTTTGACAGCTGGGTCCGCCCGGAAGAGATGGTTGGCAGCCTGAAATAGCTACTCCGCCACGTACAGGTGCAGCCGCGGGATAATCAATCGCAGCGGCTGTGCCTGCGGCTTATAGCGATGCTGAACGTTGTCAGCATCGTAATTCAGCAGCTCTCCAATGTCCGGGATCAGCGCCCCTTGATCGGCGTCGTACAGGGCGATCAGCGGCGTCGGGCAGGCGTACTGCACCTGCTTTTGCTGTCCGGCATACCAGACCCGGGCAATGGGCTGCACCTTCACCGGCCTTTTGATCTTCAGCCGCGCCTCCGCAGGCAGGGCGTGGATAGCGGTATATTCTGCCTCCAGCCGCTCCACCCACTGATCCCGGGACCAGGGCGCCACGGCGCGCGGCGATTTCAGGCTTTTTTCCAGCATCGCCAGCACCTCATCGCGGGTGAAATTCTTGATGATGTGCTTATTGGCCCAGCCGAAGCGCAGGGTGGCGGGGTGGTTGATGACCGTTAACGTGCGATAGGCATTAAGAGTAATCAAACCCGGCAGCTGATGATGCACCCACTCAAAGCGGGCGGCGGGGGCGAGGCCTGACTCCTCGGTAACAATTTTCTCAAATTCCGCTTTTAAAGCGTTAATGCTCGAAATCTGGTCCGTCAGCTGCGCCCTGTGGGCGGCATCGCTCTGCAGGCAGATCACCCCCGGCAGGCGCACGGCGGCCTTGCTGCTGCGGGTTTCCGACTGCTGCTGAATAAACAGGTGGCGGTAATGTTGCAGCGCCATCGCCAGCGCCTCCTTGCCGAGGTGCTGCTTCACCGCAATGGCGTTAAGCGGATCGTGCTCGGCGCCTTTGGCGACGTCCGGCAGGGAGAAGACGCGGCCCGCCAGCAGGCGGCAGGACTGCAGATCGTCCGTGAGTTGCGCCAGCTCGTGCTCCATCTGGCGAAAGGTTGAGTTTAAGCGTTCGATGAGATCGTAAGTTGCCATAGCGCACCACATTAGTTACAACATACTCAATATATAGCACAGCACGCCGGGTCAGGCCAGCGTGCGGTTTAGATTAATCAGGGATGGGCAGGGCGATATGATGCCAGATGGGCCAGTTGAAGCAGAACCGGGCTCCGCCGAGATCGCTTGCTTCACATCTCACGTCGCCGCCCAGCGCCTGGGCGATAGAGTGGACGATCGCCAGCCCGAGGCCGCAGCCGCCGGTGGCGCGGTCCCGGCTCGGGTCGAGGCGTACAAAGGGCTCAAACACCCGCTGGCGGGCATCTGGCGCGATGCCGGGGCCATCATCCTCTACCGACAGCGTGGCGCGGCTGCCGTTCAGCTGCAGCGAGATGCGCAGGGTGTTATCGCTGTAGCGCAGGGCGTTGTTAACCAGGTTATCCAGCACCCGTTCCATTAAACGCATATCCAGCGCGCCATAATCGCCGTTCATGCTGTCGATCAGCAGCGTGCGCTGCGGATTGACGCTCTGCACGTCTTCAACGTAGCTGCGCAGCCAGGCAGGCAGGTCCGGGGTGGTGAGCTTCAACTCGTTTTGCGGACGGTCGAGGCGGGCGTAGGTCAGCAGCTCCTCGATCAGCGCCTCAAGCTGGCCGATATCGCGGTTCAGCGCCAGCGACTCCGCGGCGGTCAGGTTTTCACTCATCTCCAGCCGGTAGCGTAGCCGCACCAGCGGGGTGCGCAGCTCGTGGGCGATACCGTCGATCAGCTGCTTCTTGCTGGCGATCAGGGCGTTAATGTTGTCCGCCATCTGGTTAAAGGCCACGCCCAGACGCTCAAAGCTGGAGGCGCTGTCGAAGTGGATCCGCTCGGTCAGGTGCCCGTCGCCAAAGCGCTGGGCGGCGGCCTCGAGGCGCAGCATGTCCTGCCAGTGGGGGCGCATCCAGATAAACACCGGGAAGGCCAGCGAGATGGCGATAAAGGCCAGCAGGGCGATATCCAGCAGACGCATCTGGTGCAGGAAGTAGAGGTAGGGCACCGGGCCGACCGCCAGCACATAGTGGCTGCGCGGAATACGCTGGATAAAGGTGTACTGCTCGTCCAGCGCCACGATATCACCGCTACGAAGACGCTGCATGGTCGGGGCATCCAGGTCGTACTTTTTCAGCGGTTCAATGCGCAGTTTGAATGACAGGTTCAGATCCAGCTGTTTGATAGTGCGCGCCCAGTCGTGCGGGGGGATCTCACGCAGTTCGCTGCGCATCAGATAGAGCGAGCTTTTCATTAAATCATCCAGCGACTGTCTGCCCGCGCGCTCGGCGGTGAACTTGTAGACCAGCCCGACCAGCATGGTCATCACCAGAAAGCAGACAAACAGCAGGAGGTAAAACTGCACAAACAGCTTTTTCATGAAAGTACCCGAAGGAAGTGTCAGATATCCCAGGCGTGTGGCGCGAAGAGATAGCCTTTGTTACGCACGGTTTTAATGCGGAAGGGTTCGGTGGCGTTATCCAGCAGCTTTTTACGCAGGCGGGAGATGGCCACGTCCACGCTGCGGTCCATGCCATCGTAGCTGACGCCGCGCAGGTTTTTCAGCAGCGCGTCCCGGTCCATGATTTGTCCGGCATGGGTTGCCAGCTCCCACAGCAGATCGAAATCCGCCGTCGACAGCGCGACCTGCTCGCCGGACAGCAGCACCTGGCGATTCACCGGGTCAATGGACAGGGTGCCGAACCGCAGGGCTTTGTGCGGGGTTAACAGCGGAGCGGGAACCTCACTGGAGGCCGCAACGTGCTGGCGCAGATGCAGGCGCAGGCGCGCGAGCAGCACCGCCGGTGGGGTGGTTTTGAGAATATAGTCGTTGGCGCCCATCTCCAGCGACAGGATATGGTTCATATCGCTGTCGAGGGAGGTCAGCAGCACAATCGGGCCCTGCCAGCGGGCACGCAGATCGCGGCACAGGGTCATGCCGTCTTTACCGGGCAACATAATATCCAGCAGCACCAGATCGGGTTTTTCCCGCGCCACCACCTCTTCAGCGCGGTCGCCGCGCGGTTCGACGATGACGTCCATATCATGTTTACCCAGATAGGCAGCAATCAGCTGGCCAACTTCGGGTTCATCCTCAACGTATACGATCTTGTTCATAGCACGTCTGTGTCTGCGGAAAAGGCCAACATACACCGCGCAACCTTAACCTTCCATTAATCGTTCGCAAATTATTGCCGTTCCGTTATGCTGCCCGGCATTGTTATTTAGTTGTTAAGGGAAAAGGGATGGGGTTGTTTATTAAAGCGGCGATAGGCGCGCTGGTGGTGTTATTGATTGGGATACTGGCGAAAACGAAAAACTACTATATCGCCGGCTTGCTGCCGCTGTTTCCGACCTTTGCTTTGATAGCCCATTATATTGTCGCCTCCGAGCGCGGCATCGAGGCGCTGCGCACCACCATTATCTTTGGGATGTGGGCGATTATTCCTTACTTCCTCTATCTGCTCTCGCTCTGGTATTTCGTCGGCGTAATGCGTCTGCCCCTGGCGCTGGGCGGGGCGGTGGTCTGCTGGTGCCTCAGCGCCTGGGTGTTAATCTTCTGCTGGAGCCGCTTTCACTAACGTAACGGCCGCCCGCCGTCGACGCCAAACGACCGGCCTGTGACGTAGCAGCTGGTGAAAATGTAGTCGATTAAGTCGATCACCTCTTTTTCACCGGGGGCGATCTTCATCAGCGATTTATTCAGCGCCTGCTGGCGATAGTCGGCATCGTCGTGCTCGTTAAACAGGATCAGCGACGGGGCGATGGCGTTAACCTTCACTTCCGGCGCCAGCTTGCGGGCAAACGAGCGGGTCATGTTATCCAGCGCGGCTTTGCTGGCCGCGTAAGCGATGTGCTTATCGCTGCCGCGCTCCACCACATAGTCGGTGAAGTGGATGATGTCGCTGGCGGCGTGGCCGTGCCCGCGCAGCAGATCCTGCAGAGCATGGTTAAGCAGATAGGGGGCGTGAACGTGGATCTGCAGCATGCAGGAGAGCGTTTCGCTGAGCGAGGTCCCCGGGGTTTCTGACATCCACGCGCTGGCGTTATGAATGATGGCGCGCAACCCGGAGGTTTCAGATTTAACCCGTTCGGCAAACGCCAGGATACCCTCATCCGTGGCAAAATCGGCCTGAATGCAGGTCGCACCGGCCTCGCACAATGTCTGAATCGCCGGATATTTCGTGCGATAGCTGATAATGACAGGCTGGTGAAGATTCAAAAAATGGTGGGCAAGCGCGAGGCCGATGCGACGGCCTCCGCCAGTAATCAGGATCGGGAGCGGCTTTGCGTGTCCCATCGTATTCTCCTTAACCGTTCGACGATGGGAAACGGTCACTTATCCCATCAGCATCCACGTTGCCGGTAATGCGGCAACCAGTAACATTCCAATCAACACCATTTCACGGCGCTTCAGCGCGTGTTGCAGCTGGTGCGTGCGACGGGCGTAAATGAACACCAGCAGCCCCGGCGCATAAAGTACCACAGAGAGCAGCAGATGCATCGGGCCGGAGGCATACAGCAGCCATAAGCCATAAATACAGGCCCCCATCCCCACAACGGTGTGCATCGGGCGGGTAGCTATTTTTAGCAAATATGCGCCCACCAGGAAATAGGGTACCAGAATCATCTCGGAGGCGATGGTTAACAGCGTGTTATAGTCCGAACCTGTGAGCCAGATCAGCACCAGACAAACCTGCACGCTGATGTTGGTCAGCCACAGCGAGGCGGAAGGCGCACTGTTTTTGTTCTGACGGGCAAACAGACGCGGAAACGCTTTATGAGTGGCGGCGAGGAACGGCACCTCTGCCGCCATAATCGTCCAGCTCAGATAGGCCCCGCACACCGACACGATCAGACCGGCGGCAATCACCACTTCGCCCCAGGACCCCATCATCTTCACCATCAGACCTGCCATCGACGGGTTACGCATCTCCGCCAGTTCAGGACGGGCCACCACGCCCAGGGAGAGCAGGGTGACCAGCAGATAGACCCCCAGCGCAGCCAGCACCGCCAGCAGCGTGGCGCGACCGACATCCTGTTTATTACGCGCCCGGGCCGAAACCACCACCGCGCCTTCCACCCCGATGAATACCCACAGGGTGATGAGCATGGTGTTTTTCACCTGCTCCCAGACCGGGACCCCCAGCGCCACGCCGGTAAAGTCCATGCTGAACACATCAAGACGAAACGCGATAAACGCCAGCACGACAAACAGCCCCAGCGGCACCAGCTTCGCCAGGGTGGCGACCAGGTTGATGCTCGCCGCGGTCTGCACGCCGCGCAGAACGAGGAAATGGACAAACCACAGCAGCACCGAGGAGCCGACGATGGACTGCCAGGTGTTGCCATCGCCAAACAGGCGCAGTTCTGGGGTATCGGTAAAGAAACTCAGCGCAGAGAAGACGATCACCAGGTAAGAGACGTTGGCGATCACCGCGCACAGCCAGTAACCCCACGCGGAACAGAAGCCCACCAGCTCACCAAAGCCTTCACGGGCGTAGGTGAAAATGCCGCCGTCGAGATCGGGACGGATACGCGTCAGCAGCAGCATGGCGAAGGCCAGCAGCAGGATCCCGGCACCGGTGATCCCCCAGCCGATAAGCAGCGCAGACGGGCTGGCAACGGCAGCCATATTCTGCGGCAGACTGAATACGCCTGCACCGAGCATGGAGCTTAAAACAAGCGCAGTCAAAGCGCTCAGGCCAAGTTTCTTTTCCATTGGCTTCCTTTTTAAAAAGGGTCAGATCCAGAATAATTATTTCGTCGAAGCGCATAAAAATGGTGGATCACACTAAGGCGCGGGATTTTACGGAGTGTCACGAAGGCATGCAATCAGGAAGGGAGGAATTCTGCGTAAAAAGCGAAAAAAAAGGCGGCATTACGCCGCCTCTCAGTCACTGTTTACTTATTTGTACAGGTCGGCGCTGATGGTCATGTTATTACCGCGTTCCTGCCACTGGCGGGTGATGTGGTAATACTTGGCCCCTTTCTTCGCCGCACGCTTCGCCACCTGGTAGGAGACTTCGGTCATATTGGCGTAGTTACCGGTGAATTTGATGCTGTCGAACGGCACCATCTGCGCGGCAGTGGCGTTGTTCAGCTCTTCAATTTTGGTGCCGTCGGTCAGGGTCACGCTGTAACGGCCGCCTTTGGTGGTCTGGGTTTCAAAGAAACGACCCACGCCGGCAACGGAGGCGCCAGGTGCTGCGCTGGTGGCCACGCCCGGGATTTCCACTTTCTTCGCTTCTTCGCCGCCTTTGGCAACGGCTGCACGGCCGGCATCAGAGTCAGCCGGGATCGCATCCGGGCTCTGCAGGACACGTTTTTTAGCGTCTTTTTTGTAGATATAGGCTGTGATGCGCTGGTTGCCGCCATCGTTGGCATCGATCTGACGAACGATGTAGTAAGAATCAGCCCCTTTCGCCTTCGCGGCTTTGGTGATGGCTTCGTTCACATCCGGCTGGCTGCGGTAGAAGCCCTGGACGGTGACGGTATCATACGGCTCAAGCAGAACGGCCTGCTCTTTCGGCAGCTCCATTACGCCGTTGATGACGCGGTTTTTTTGCTCATCCGCTTTCGGGGCATTGTCTTTATACAGCGCAACGAGCACGCGCTGGTTACCGCTGTTGCCATAATCGGAGTTATCCACGACGTAAAATGCGGCGGCGCCCTCTTTATCGGCGCGTTTGGAGGCGGCAGCAACCGCGTCGCCAATTGCGTTAAAACGACCTACGATCAAAACGCGATCGTAAGGTTTCGTTGCAGCCGCTTGCTCTGGCGTTAACTCTGTCGCGGCATTGGCAGACAGGGCGGTCGCAGCAAGGAGTGCGGACGCCAGGAGAGTGTTCTTAAGCTTCATAAAAATAATCCTTCGCCTTACGCAAACCAGGTACTGGTGTAGTTGTTAATTTGAAAACGTTGTCGATTATTGCATTTAACACCTGCCGCTGTCTGCGGCATTTTTTGCGGCGGGTGCGGACTAAGTCGCCAAAATATATAACATTTAGTGATATGTTGAAAAAATACGCGTTTGACCAGTAAAACTCATAAAGCATATAACTTCCACTGGTTGATTTAATGTTAATAAGTTGTTTCTTGCTGGGGCTATATCGTGTTTTTGCCGCTTCGGCTGAGCTAAACATCGGCCCTGGCGGGGAAATAAAGGCAGATATGCCTGTCTGAGACGCCGATCGCTTATTTTTGACAGTTAAAGTCATAAATAGTGTTTTCTTGCTGTGGATCACAGGCGGTATTTTCAGTAGGTTATAGAAAGTTTGTTACTGTTTTATTTTCTGCGGGTAAGCGTGAGTGGCAGGTTAAGTCATGCCACTGCTGTCGTGTACCCGTGATGAATGTTCGACAAACCATCATCAAAAACCGATGGAAGGGATTACTATGCGTATTGGGGTACCAAGAGAACGGTTTGCCAATGAAACCCGCGTAGCGGCAACACCAAAAACGGTGGAGCAGCTGCTCAAACTGGGTTTTACCGTCGCGGTTGAAAGCGGCGCAGGCAAGCTGGCAAGTTTCGATGACGAGGCGTTTATTCAGGCTGGCGCAGAAATTGTAGACGGCGATAACGTCTGGCATTCGGACATTATTCTGAAGGTCAACGCACCGGAAGAGAATGAAATCGCACTGCTCAATCCAGGCACCACGCTGGTGAGCTTCGTCTGGCCGGCGCAAAACCCGGAGCTGATGGAGAAGCTGGCGGCGCGCGGCGTCACCGCGATGGCGATGGACTCCGTGCCGCGCATCTCGCGTGCGCAATCGCTGGATGCCCTGAGCTCAATGGCGAATATCGCGGGCTACCGTGCCATCGTCGAAGCCGCACACGAATTTGGTCGCTTCTTTACCGGGCAGATCACCGCGGCGGGTAAAGTCCCGCCGGCGAAGGTGATGGTTATCGGCGCAGGGGTTGCCGGTCTGGCCGCCATTGGCGCGGCTAACAGCCTCGGCGCTATCGTCCGTGCCTTTGATACCCGTCCGGAAGTGAAAGAGCAGGTGCAGAGTATGGGCGCCGAGTTCCTTGAGCTGGACTTCAAAGAAGAGGCCGGCAGCGGCGACGGCTACGCCAAAGTGATGTCTGAGGCCTTTATCAAAGCCGAGATGGCGCTATTCGCCGCCCAGGCGAAAGAGGTGGATATTATCGTTACCACCGCGCTGATCCCGGGTAAACCGGCACCGAAGCTGATCACCCGCGAAATGGTCGACTCTATGAAGGCCGGGAGCGTGATCGTCGATCTGGCGTCGCAAAACGGCGGCAACTGCGAATACACCGTGCCGGGCGTAGTCACTACCACCGCTAACGGCGTGAAGGTGATCGGTTATACCGACCTGCCGGGCCGTCTGCCGACCCAGTCCTCCCAGCTGTACGGGACCAACCTGGTTAACCTGCTGAAGCTGCTGTGCAAAGAGAAAGACGGCACCATCACCGTTGATTTTGACGACGTGGTCGTGCGCGGCGTGACCGTGGTTCGCGAAGGTGAGATTACCTGGCCGGCACCGCCAATTCAGGTCTCCGCCCAGCCGCAGGCGGCAGCCAAAGCTGCTCCGGCACCTAAAGAGCCTGAAAAACCGGCCTCGCCGTGGCGGAAATTTGCCTTTATGGCGCTGGCTATCATTCTGTTCGGCTGGCTGGCAGACGTGGCACCGAAAGAGTTCCTCGGCCACTTCACCGTCTTCGCGCTCTCCTGCGTAGTGGGTTACTACGTGGTCTGGAACGTCTCCCATGCGCTGCATACGCCGCTGATGTCGGTCACCAACGCCATCTCCGGGATCATCGTGGTCGGGGCATTATTGCAGATTGGTCACGGCGGCTGGGTCAGTTTCCTCAGCTTTATCGCGGTACTGATCGCCAGTATCAATATTTTCGGTGGCTTCACCGTGACTCAGCGCATGCTGAAAATGTTTCGTAAGGGATAAGGGGTAACCTATGTCTGGAGGATTAGTTACAGCTGCATACATTGTTGCCGCGGTCCTGTTTATTTTCAGCCTCGCGGGGCTTTCAAAACATGAAACGTCGCAGCAGGGTAACAACTTTGGTATCGCCGGGATGGCGATTGCGCTGATTGCCACGATTTTCGGGCCGGACACCGGCAACGTCGCGTGGATCCTGGTGGCGATGATCATCGGCGGTGCGATTGGTATCCGTCTCGCCAAACGCGTTGAAATGACCGAAATGCCGGAACTGGTGGCGATCCTGCACAGTTTCGTGGGTCTGGCGGCGGTGCTGGTCGGCTTTAACAGCTACCTGTATCACGAGCCGGGGATGGAGCCGATTCTGGTGAACATCCACCTGACCGAAGTGTTCCTCGGCATCTTCATCGGTGCGGTGACCTTTACCGGCTCTATCGTGGCGTTCGGCAAGCTGCGCGGCAAGATCTCCTCTAAACCGCTGATGCTGCCAAACCGTCACAAGATGAACCTGGCGGCGCTGGTCGTCTCCTTCGTGCTGCTGGTGGTATTCGTGCGTACCGACAGCGTGGGCATGCAGGTGCTGGCGCTGCTGGTGATGACCATCATCGCCCTGGCCTTCGGCTGGCACCTGGTGGCCTCCATCGGTGGTGCAGATATGCCGGTGGTGGTCTCGATGCTGAACTCCTACTCCGGTTGGGCGGCGGCAGCGGCGGGCTTTATGCTGAGCAACGACCTGCTGATCGTCACCGGTGCGCTGGTGGGCTCCAGCGGTGCGATCCTCTCCTACATCATGTGTAAGGCGATGAACCGCTCGTTCATTAGCGTGATTGCCGGGGGCTTTGGTACCGACGGACAAACCTCCGACGGTGACGAAGAGGTGGGTGAACATCGCGAGATCAACGCTGAAGATACCGCTGACCTGCTGAAAAACTCGCACTCGGTGATCATCACCCCGGGCTACGGCATGGCGGTCGCACAGGCGCAGTATCCGGTAGCGGAAATCACCGAGCGTCTGCGTGCCCGTGGCATCAAGGTGCGCTTTGGTATTCACCCGGTTGCCGGGCGTCTGCCGGGCCACATGAACGTGCTGCTGGCGGAAGCGAAAGTGCCTTACGACATCGTGCTGGAGATGGATGAGATCAACGACGACTTCTCCGATACCGACACCGTGCTGGTGATTGGCGCGAACGATACCGTTAACCCGGCCGCGCAGGACGATCCGAAGAGCCCGATCGCCGGTATGCCGGTTCTGGAAGTGTGGAAGGCGCAGAACGTTATCGTCTTCAAACGCTCCATGAACACCGGTTACGCTGGCGTGCAGAACCCGCTGTTCTTCAAGGAGAACACCCACATGCTGTTTGGCGATGCCAAGGCCAGCGTGGATGCGATTCTGAAAGCGCTGTAATCCGGCAACGCACCCTAATAAAACCGCCCATCTGGGCGGTTTTCTCATTTCTGCAGGCTGTACACGCTCACTGTCTATACTTTCCTTTTTTGTGTAAAGGGAGAAGGGACATGCAGTTTTTGTCACATTTCGATTTTCTGACGTTAATGATGACCCCCAGATTCTGGATTGGTTTTGCCACCGTGACGGTGGTCACCCTGCTGATCTACTGGCTACTGAAACGCCTCATCACCTTTGTCCATAAGGGCATCACCAGCTGGGGCGACAAACATCCCGCCACCCACAAGATGCATTTTATCCTCACGGAGATACTCAACAGAACCAGCCGGGTTCTGCTGTTCGTGGTCGCCTTTCTGTTTAGCCTGCGATTTGTCGAACTGCCGGATCGCCTTTACGGTGCCCTGAGCCACGCCTGGTTCCTGGTGCTGGCGATTCAGGTGGCGCTGTGGATGGATCAGGGGGTGGTCTCCTGGCTACGGCACGTGATGCTGGCCCCGGGAAGCCATAAAAACCCGGTCACCCTGGTGATCACCGGGATGATCCTGCGGGCGATTGTCTGGTCCGTGATGCTGCTGTCGATTCTGGCCAACGCCGGGGTGAACATTACGGCGCTGGTGGCAAGCCTTGGGGTCGGGGGTATTGCGATAGCGCTGGCGGTACAAACCATTCTCAGCGATGTCTTCGCCTCGCTCTCCATTGGCTTCGACAAGCCCTTTGAGATCGGCGATTTTGTGGTGTTTAACGACGTTGCCGGGACGGTGGAGCATATCGGCCTCAAGACAACCCGTATTCGTAGCCTGAGTGGGGAACAGATTGTCTGTGGTAATGCGATCCTGCTTCAGCAGACGCTGCATAACTACAAGCGGATGCAGACCCGTCGTATCGTCTTTACCTTCGGCGTGGCCAGCGATACGCCGCCGGAAAAGCTGCGGATCATTGGCGATAACGTGAAGAAAATTATCACCGACATTGGCGAAACGCGCTTTGACCGTGCTCATCTGCTGGGCTTTGACAAAGACCGGCTCACCTTTGAAGTGGTGCATATCGTCAACACGGCGGATTACAACAAGTACATGGATATCCAGCAGGAGATCAATATTCGCATTCTGGAGAGTCTGAATGATGAGGGAGTGAAACTGGCCTTGCCAAGCATGGTACTGCATGCGCCCTGGATGAAAGAGGGCGAGGGCGCGCAACATTCCCCTCAGCCCGCCATCGAGAGCTAAAAAAAAGCCCGCCAGTTGAACTGCACCCAAAAATTGAACAGTTCATGTTAAGCGGCTTTCATGGACTGAGTCCGGTATTCAACCGGACTCAGTCCATGAAATTTCAAGCTTATCCGCTCGTTGTTGTAGTAGGAGCCTGAAGCTCAGTGCAAATAGAACTCACATTCAGAAATTATGGTAAGCCGGGATAAACAAAAAATCCTTATTAGATCCATTCGTTTGTGAGGACCTTAGTTATCTATATGGCTCTGAATTAAGCTTAAGGCAAATTTCATCCACCATCAGTTATATGATTTTTCCGGCAGACCTATTTCGACTGTTTCAAGAGACTTGAGCATGTAGGGGGTGAAATCGATTTCTTTTCCATTTTCTTCATCAATGATTGATCCTGAACCACAGAATGCTGAATAGCTCTGGTTTTGTATAAGGCAGAATGACAGTTTTTTCTTCACTCCTTTCTGCTTTTCCTCTAGGGGAATATTGCTGTCTATAACCGCATAGCCACGGGTATTGATAGACTGAATGTTATACAGCTCCAGAGGCTGCAACTCGTTCAGGTTGTTGATACCATAAACGACCAGAGAACGCCGGGTTTCTTCTCTGTTCCGGTTATATTTTTTCTTTTTCCACAGATCCGTTTTTTTATCAAAATAGACCTTTTCAGTAAGCGACCTGTTTGGGCCGTATCCGTCTTTGATTACATCAACAGGAAACAGGCAAAGCCAGGATGCTGAAGGCGGGTATTTATTATGCTCTGCTGGGTAGAATAATTTTAATGAAACCATTCCGCAGTCAGCCGTGTTCGCCAGGTAGTTGCCTCTGTGTAATGTTAGCTGGTCGAAAGACAACTCACTGAAGCTGTCTGGCGTGGTTATCTCCGGCGTTATTTTTCCTAAGGAAAAAAAAGGGATAACCACTAATAGTAATAATTTCTTCATCAGCCTCTCCTTAGCTGGTCTGATTCGGGTTTTTCGTTGACCGGGTTGTTATGGCTGTCCGGGAATTTCTGCTCGGTAAGGACGGCTATCGCGCTGCCGTAGACGCAGCAGCGGGTATCAAAACCATTCAGCCCCTGATATTCGGTGTTGCTCACCTGGTTTGGCAGGTTAACGGCGGCGCTGGCCCGCCAGAAGGCCGGGCTGCGGTAGTAAATCTTTATACCACTCCGTCGGGGAGTGACGCTGCACCGCTCTAGCACGTGTTCGGCATCAGCGTAGGGGGACATATCCCTTGCCACCCAGTAAAACCCGGCGCTGCTTGCCGCCTCATGGCGGTCGCTACTGACGTTATCCCGCCATCGGATAATGTTCTCAGGGACGTGGTTTTCCGCATCAGAAAGGTGATTATTCGAGTAGCGAAGGGGCCGGTGTGCATAAAGACGATTATATTCGTTTATCAGAGTGTTCGTGATATTTTCAGGGCAGGTTCGTCCTCTGAAGCTGAAATACTCGAAGTAATTCACTGGACTGGTAAGCTGTAACAGGCCACGTCCGTACCACGGGTAGTACCAGATGTTGTATCGTCGGATGACCTGATGCGTGCGCGGGTCTGTTTCCGTATAGCGGTAACCTTCCTCCATCGTCCCGAGCCAGCCCGTCTCCTGAATGCCATTCCCTAGGAAACAGGCAATGCGCAGTGGGGTAGTTATCAGGTGTTTCTGCATTGTCCTGTTTATATGCGTACGGATATTGTCCGCAATGCTGCCGTTGCCGTCCCGGTAGGTGATGGCCTCCCAGCGGTAATCATTCCGTCCGGCCATCCTTAACGCGTTCCGGGGAACAAGCTGCTTCAGCTCTGACTTGCTCAGCCAGCAGCATTTGCGGAAATGGGTGATGAAGGCCTCCGGATGGAAATGCCATAACCGGCCGATGCCATGTTCGCCCGTGTCAAAACACAGCGCTGAGACATGACTTTTCAGCCGTTCATAGTTTTCTTCAGACATGGCCGGAACATCGTCAGAGCCGGTCCTGAGCCAGGCATAGCGCTGGTCAAATGTGGCGGCATTCCATTCCAGCGGGAAATGACAGATCAGACGGCTTTTCAGATCGATGAAATGTTCGCTGTCCTGTAATCCGGCAATAAGGGAGGAATTACACTGACTGTTGTTGTCCGTGTCATCGTTCACCACCCGCCAGCCCGTCCAGTGCGGGAAGTCGGCATCGCTGAATTTTTTAATGTCAGGGGAGGCCAGATTGACCATGCCCGTTCCTCCGGGGTAGCTGACGGTACGCCACAGCGGGGCATCAGCAGGCGTCAGGGTTTCATATTCTGCACTGATGACCCGGCCGAAGCGGAGCAGCTCGAACCCGGCAGAGGGATTCTGGGGGTAAAGACGTCTGGCTGTCCTGTACAGATTGTATTCATATTTCAGATATGTCTCAGCAATCGAATTGTCTGCTGGACTAGCATCAGTATTGGTCAGCGGCTCCCCCACAGTGTCGAAGCGTGCCTCGGTGGTGGTGTTTTGTCTGCGGGTGACCATAGTACAGTCGCCTTTTTCGAACGTCATGCTGACGAACAGCGGTTCGGCACTGGTATGAACGGCATTCAGACGGTCCGTGCCCGGTGAGGCAGCGTCAGGTACCGATTCGTAAAAGCGTGTACCGGGAGGCTGATAAAAATGGATATCGCCGTAAACGGTGTCGATTCTGCCGTCACGGGTGATATCGAGTTCGGGCGTGGTGCGTCCGGTCAGTTTCAGCATGTTTTCGTTGTCGCAGAACACCTGAAAATGAAAGGCATTGGTTTCGCTAACCATACCACTCTGCCCGATGCGCTCCTTACGCCAGATTCTTGCTCCGACACTGATTGAGGGGTCCAGTCGGTTCATGAGGTGCATGTACAGGGAGTAATACACGACACTACAGTTTTCACCGATATCGGTTTGATGCTTCAGCAGCACATATCCGTCATCGGTTCTGCCATCATAATTCAGCGGGAAAGTATCGCGTTTGTCTGTGGAAGACGGAGAACGAAAAGAAACAACTTCCCCATCCGCAATGGCGCGAACAAACTCAATGCGATCATAGCCTTCTTCACCATCGCGGTCAGTGTGGAGAACATGAACGCCACCGTGCCATGACGCGCGCCGGTTGAGCGGGAAGTCCCGGTTGGTATCCACGGGCATCATTCTGCTGACCCATGATGGCTCACTTTCTCCGGCGTTCCGGGGACGGATAAACGGCGGACTGATTATCATATTGACTCCCTGTCTGATCTATAGAATCCATAAAAGCGCAGAATAGCGCAATTTCACTTAAGAAAGCATTGTTCGCTGGCAAAGAAAATGCGGAATACCTATGCCTTACAAGATATTTTATAGACCGGGGTGCGGGCTATTTCTGATGCATCCAGGCCTTCCTGCCGTAGAGCTAGCATCTGTTCCCGGTTGACTGTTAGCCGCCATGCCGCATCGTTAAGCACAGACGCCTGTTTGGGTTTTGTCATGAACTTTCGGCTTGCAGATTTAACGCTCAAGAGTTCTTTCGGGCCGGTCTCTTTATAGACATAGACCCAGTGCCGAACAACGGCTTCATTTGAGATATTAAACCGTGCTGCAGCTTCGCGCATCGAAAGTTCTTACTGAGAACATTCCCGGCAACAACCAGCCGGAACGCTGGCGAATGGTGGTAATTTTTCGAGGGGATGCCATCGATGCCGTACAATTGCCAGGCTCTGACCCAGCGAAGAACAGATGTTCTCTCAATACCAAAAAACGCGGCTGTATGCTGTTTTCCATCCTTATCTGAAAGGTAGTGATGAGCGACCTCCAGTCGAAGCTCGAGGGAATATTTTGGCTTTGCCATAAAAAACTGCACCTTACTCAGTTGGGTATCCAACATTTGGGGTGCAGTCCTTTCAGGCGGGCTTTTTCGCTGTTAATCGTCTTCGTCGTCGTCCAGCTCAACCGGGGTTTGATACTGGTCCGGCTTAATCACCAGCAGGTCGCAGCGCAGATGATCGATCACCTGTTCCGCCGTGTTGCCGAGGAAGGCGGCAGAGATACCGGTGCGGCCGATGGTGCCCAGCACCACAATACCCGCCTGCAGATGCTCTGACAGATCCGGGATGACCTCTTCCGGCAGCCCTTTCTCGACGTGGGTTAACTTCTCATCAATACCGAATTTTTGGCGCAGCGCTTTCATCGCCAGCAGATGCTGCCCGCGAATGGCGTCGTTATAGACGCTCGGATCAAATTCCGGGAGTTCGATGGCAATGTTAATCGGGGTAATCGGGTAGGCCCCCACGAGGTGGACTTCGGTATGGTTGACCTGCTCGGCCAGGTGAAGCGTCTCTTTCACCAGTTTTTCGTTCAGGGCGTTGTGGTAGTTCTCTTCGCTGGCGAGATTCACCGCCACCACCGCTTTACCGCCTTCCGGCCACGGCTGGTCTTTCACCATCCACACCGGGCATGGGCATTTACGCAGCAGGTGCCAGTCGGTCGGGGTAAAGATCACCGCTTCCAGCTTGTCGTGCTGGTGGGCCATCTTCAGCAGCAGATCGTGTTCGCCGCTCACCACTTCCTGGATGATGGCTTCAAAGGGACGGTTGTGCCAGACCACTTTGATCTCAATGGGGACACCGGCCTCAAGATAGAATTTTGCCTGCTCGCGGATCCACGCGGTACGCTGGCTGATCACTCCCTGACGCATAGCGGTGCGTTCGTCAGGCGACAGAAGGGTGGTCATTTCGTAAGAAAAGTCATATATCGGCAGAAACGCTTTAATTCTGCCACCAATCCGTTGATGTAAATAGACAGCTCGTCGTAACGCCGGTTGATCGTCCTGATTAGGATCGATGGCCACCAGCATGTTTTGATACTTTGCCATACAGGTCTCCTTACTACTGTCACCACAGTCTGTAATTAAAAGAGTAACCTATATATCTGAAATGAAACAGGGGGGGAAGATTTGCCAGATCAATAAATCAGTAAAATTACCGATCTGGCAGAGGATTTTTTGAGGACGTTATGCCACGTTACGCGAGTGGCCCGCCAGCACCGCCAGCGCTTCACCGTTTTCGATGGTGATGTATTTACCTTTCACCGCCAGCATGCCGCTTTTCTGGAAACGACCCAGCAGACGGCTGATGGTTTCCACGGTCAGGCCCAGGTAGTTACCGATGTCGCCACGGGTCATGGTCAGGCGGAACTCACGCGGTGAAAAACCACGCTCGGCGAAACGACGGGACAGGTTATAGATAAAGGCCGCCAGACGCTCTTCAGCATTCTTTTTGGACAGCAGCAGGATCATGTCCTGGTCGCCTTTGATCTCACCGCTCATCAGACGCATCATCTGCTGGCGCAGGTTCGGCATTTTGCCTGACAGATCGTCCAGAGTTTCAAACGGGATTTCGCAAACCATTGAGGTTTCCAGCGCCTGAGCAAAGCTCGGATGGTTACCGGTGCCGATCGCATCAAAGCCCACCAGATCGCCCGCCAGGTGGAAGCCGGTGATCTGCTCGTCGCCCTGTTCGGTGATGGTATAGCTCTTGATGGTGCCAGAACGGATAGCGTACAGCGATTTCAGTTCGTCTCCCGCTTTAAACAGCGTCTGCCCTTTCTGAATCGGCTTTTTACGCTCGATAATATTATCAAGCTGATCAAGCTCGTGCTCATTCAGGGTAAACGGGATACAGAGCTGGCTGATGCTGCAGTCCTGACAATGGATAGCACAACCGCCAGACTGAATGCGTCGAATAATTCGCTTTTCCGGGATCATAGGTTTGCTCAAGCCTTAATTGATATTGGTCAATTTTAACATCTTTTTGGACCCTGCGTAAGCCTGGTAAACCATCAATCAGGACAAGAACCGTGAATGCGCTAGCATCTTCTTGAAATTCCACAAATTAGCTGCGGACTTTATCACTAACTTAAGGAAAATTAAGCACTAAAAGCCTGGATCTACAGCAGCAAATACCCTTCGTGACGCAGCAACCACTCCTTGCGCTGCACGCCGCCAGCATAGCCGGTGAGGGTGCCGTTGCGGCCAATCACGCGGTGGCAGGGCACCACGATACTGACCGGATTAGACCCGTTAGCGGCACCCACGGCGCGCGCTGCGCCCGGGCGACCCAGCTGTGCGGCCAACTGACCATAATGCATCACCTGGCCGCAGGGAATGGAGCGCAACGCCTGCCACACTTCACGCTGAAAAGGGGTGCCGGCCGTGGCGGTCGGCAGGGTGTCGATAATGCTGAGATCGCCCTCGAACCAGGCGGTCAGCTTATCGCTAAGCCCGCCCGGGTTGCGGGCGCTGATACGCTCATAGCCCTGCGCCCGGTAGTGGATATTGAGCAGTTCCACCATCCGGTTGCTGTGCTCCTCCCACTCGACGGCGCGCAGGTTAAATTGCTCATCCGCAATTACCCACAGCGGCCCCAGCGGGGTGGCTATTTTATCTTCGAGTAATCTCAGCATGTGTGCTCTTCCTTAGTTCAGTCGCGGGTACACCCCCCGGCCCGATGGGCAGGCCGACAAGATACCACGCCACCAGCATCACCAACCATACTCCTAAGAAGATAAGCGGATACGGCAGCACCAGCGAATAGTAGGTACCCAGTTTGGCCTCGGGCTTGTAGCGCTGGAGGAAGCCTAAAAACAGCGGCACGAACGGCGACACCGGGGCCAGCGGGATCACCGACGAATCCGCTACCCTAAACAGGATCTGCGCAAACGCCGGGTGGAAGCCCAGCAGCATAAACATCGGCACGAAGATCGGCGCCAGAATCGACCAAATGGCCGAGCCGCTGGCGATAAACATGCACAGCAGGGAGGAGAGCAGCGCCAGACCAACGAACGCGGGCACGCCGCTCAGCCCGGCGGTTTCCAGCAGGTCGGTCAGGCCCACCGCCATAAACTTGCCCATGTTGCTCCAGTTAAACATCGCGACAAACTGCGCCAGCGGGAACACCATTACGATAAACCCGGCCATCTCTTTCATCGGCTCGATCATCAGCTGCGGCAGATCGCCCTGACGACGCACTTTCCCGGTGGCAATGCCGTAGGCCAGCGAGACGACGAAGAAGAACAGGATGATCAGCGGCACGATGCCTTTGATAAACGGCGAGGGCAGCACGGTGTGCTGCACCGGATCGCGCAGGATGCCGTTCTCCGGCACCACCATCAGGGCGATGGCGGCGATAAACAGCAGCGACACTACTCCGGCAACGCGCAGCCCGCGGCGCTGCTCCGGCGACAGCGCATCCAGCTTCTCGTCGCTGCTGCCCTGCCATTTGCCCAGACGCGGCTCCACGATCTTATCGGTGATCAACCCCCCCGACAATGGTCAGCACAATCACCGAGCTGGCCATAAAGTACCAGTTGTCGATCACGCTGACGTGCATCGCGGCATCGATGGTTTTGGCCGCTTCGGTGCTGATGCCGGAGAGCAGCACGTCGGTGGTGACGATCAGCAGGTTGGCGGTAAAACCACACCCGACCCCGGCGATGGCCGCCAGCAGGCCCGCCACCGGATGCCGTCCGACGGCGAGGAAGATCAGCGCCCCCATCGGCGGCATGATGACCAGCGCCGCATCGGATGAGATATGGCTGAAGAAGGCGATAAACAGCACCATATAGCTGGCGTAACGCGCGCTGACGTGGGACGCCATTTTTACCATCAGGGCAGGCAGCAGGCCGGAACGTTCGGCCAGACCGGCACCCAGCACCAGGGCCAGGATCGCCCCCAGCGGGGCAAAACCGCTGAAGTTTTTAATCACATTCGGTAAAAACCAGTGCAGCCCCTCAACGCTGAGCAGGTTTTTGACCTCCACCAGGTTGCCATCGGCCGGATTACGGGCGCTGACGTTAAAGGCCGACAGCACGGCGGTGGTCACCGCCAGGATCACAATCAAATAAACAAAAAGCAGGAAAGGGTGCGGCACTTTATTGCCGATCCTTTCAACCCAACCATAGAGCTTGCCGGTGGGGGAATGCGAAGGTATGGATGACATACTCATGGGCGTTCCTCGGGAGTGTTGTGTTGTGGTGTTTTATTATTTTAAAGGTGACGGTGTCACGTTTTTTGGGATCGGGCAAACGTACGGTTTTTCATTTATCTGTTGTGTAAACTCCTCGCGGCAGGCGGCCAGCAGCGCCGGATCCTGCAGCAGCGCCAGGGCGGTCGCCCCCATCACCTTCCCGGCCATCAACATCCCTTTATGGGCGATGGAGGTGCGGCCCTGGGCCACCAGCTGCCAGGTGTGCAGCGGCGTACCGACGGTAAAGCAGGGGCTGAAGCACTGAGCAACCGGCATTTTCCAGCTGACGTCGCCTACGTCGGTGGAACCCGCCAGCACGTTATCGGTGATGGCGTACGGAGCCACCTCATCAACCAGCAGGGTCTGCTGATGGCGACGGGCAAAGTGCTTTCCGTCTTCCCCGCCGGTGGCAGCGATATTTTTCAGGCTGTTTTGCAGATCGTTATCGGTCAGGGTGGCGCGGATCTCCGCCGCAAAGGCGCGTTCTTCATCGCTCCACGTCGGGGTGCCGTAATGCTGCAGGGCGCTGTACATGGCGGCCTCCAGCGTGCGGTTCGGCAGGTAGCTGGAGCAGGCTTTATCGAAGCGGCGTTCGACGGTGGTTTCGGTCATCAGCGCCGCACCCTGGGCAATCTTTTCGATTCGCTCATAGATCTGCTGCGCGTCGGCCATCTCCGGGGCGCGGATCAGATACAGCACTTCCGCCTGGGCCTGCACCACGTTCGGGGAGATGCCGCCGGTATCGGTGATGGCGTAGTGGACGCGGGCTTTTTCAATAATGTGTTCATTGAGGAAGTTGGTGCCGGTGGTCATCAGCGTAACGGCATCCAGCGCGCTGCGCCCCAGATGCGGGGAGTTAGCGGCATGGGCGGCGGTGCCGTGAAAACGCCACGCCCCCTGAATGTTGGCTAAGGTGCTGACGTTAAACATCCCGGCGAAGGCTTCCGGATGCCAGGTGACCGCGGCGTCCACATCGTCGAACAGCCCCTCGCGCACCATAAAGGTTTTACCCGATCCGCCTTCTTCGCCAGGGCAGCCATAAAAGCGCAGGGTGCCGCTGCCGCCGTGCTGCTCCAGCCAGGACTTTGCCGCCACCGCAGCCGCCAGCCCGGCGGTGCCGAGCAGGTTATGCCCGCAGCCGTGACCGTTGGCCCCTGGCGTGTCGGTCTGCGGGGTGGCGCAGTGCGCCTGTTGGCTCAGGCCTGCCAGCGCATCGTACTCTCCCAGAATGGCGATCACCGGTTTGCCCGCGCCGTAGCTGGCAATAAAGGCATTCGGCACGCCGCCAGCCTCGCGGGTCAGGGTAAAACCGGCCTCTTCCAGGGCGCTGGCCAGCCGTTCGGCGGACCAGTACTCTTCAAAACGGGTCTCAGGGTGATCCCAGATCTCATCGGCAATGTCGGTGAAGTCCTGACATCGGGTGTCGATGGCATCCTCAACAAAACGGTAAATGCTCTGCATTACACACCTCGCGTCCACGGGAAGTTAAGCGCGATACGCGCCAGGGTTTCGATGGCGATCGGCATCACCGTCTCGTCGAAATCGAATTTTTCGTTGTGGTGCCCGGCGCTGAGGGTAGTGCCAAAGACCATATAGGAGGCGAGGCCGCCGTTCTGCTGAACCCGGGCCATCATCAGGGTGGCATCTTCCGATCCGGCCGGGGCTTTCACTTTGTCGATGGCCTGTTCGACACCGGCCACCTGCGACGCCTGCTCGCGCAGATAATTCACCCACGCCGGAGAAGGCTGGCTTGAGGTCGCCGCGCCCATCAGCCGCAGTTCGGTACTGACGCCGTGCATCGCCGCCGCCCCGTCAATCACCGCTTTCGCGCGCTCAAAGACGTACTGGTTAATGGCCTCGCTCTCGCCGCGGGTCTCTACCTTCAACAGCGCGCTGGCGGGGACGACGTTACGACCGCTGCCCGCCTGCATCACTCCGACGTTCACGCGCGACGCGCCTTCGCTGTGCGGGGCGATGCTGTGCAGGCCAATGGCGGCCTGGGCGGCGGCCAGCAGGGCATTGCGACCCTCTTCGGGCTTGCCACCCGCATGCGCCGCCACGCCGGTGAAGCGCACGTCAAATTTGGTGGTGGCCATAAAATTATCGCTGCCGCAGATCACGGTACCCGCCGGCACGCCGGTGCCAATGTGGATGGCGGTGAAGTAGTCCACGCCGTCGAGCGCGCCGGCGGCAACCATGGCCCGCGCGCCGCGGGTGCCCTCTTCGGCAGGCTGGAAGATGAGTTTGATGGTGCCGTTCAGCTGCGCGCGGTACTGCATCAGCAGGTGCGCCAGCCCGAGGCCAATGGTGGTGTGGCCGTCGTGGGCGCAGGCATGCATCATGCCGCTGTTGCAGGAGGCAAAGCCTTCCCGGACAGGGAGATGATCGTCCTGAGCGGATTCATCCAGATCCAGCGCGTCCATGTCGACCCGAAACGCGAGGGTCGGCCCCGGGCGGCCGGTATTCAGCGTGGCAACAATGCCGGTAAAACCGCCTTCAAAGGCGCTGAGCCATTTTTCCGGTGCCCCTTGCTGACGCGCGCGGGCAAAGGCCTGGGCCAGGGTGGCCTCGTCGGGTAGACCCATCCGGCTGTCAGCATCAACCACGTCGCGACCCATCGCCAGCTCGTAGCCCAGTTGATCCAGCACCTCTGCGACTTTTGCCGCGGTGCGGAACTCCACCCAGCCCGACTCCGCAAAGTGATGGAAATCGCGTCGCCATGCGGTGAGTTGTGGAAAGAGAGTTTGCAGGTCCTGCGCCAGTGTATGCATATCGTTTCCTGTCATCATAAGAATATGTGAACTGCTTCACACTGTGATAGTTTTTACTTATCACTAACCGTTTTTTCACAGATTTAACCGTTCGTGGCTTACCCTGGCACAATCAATTCCATTACAGTAGATGACAGTTTCTTTACTCTGATAAACAACGGTTATCGGTGCGGACATGACATTCCAGGTAAAATTTCATCAGCTACGGGCCTTTGTCGAAGTGGCACAGCAGGGGAGCATCCGCGGGGCGGCGAGGGTGTTGAACCTGTCGCAACCGGCGTTGACCAAATCGATTAAAGAGCTGGAAGAGGGCATCGCGGCGCAGCTGTTTATCCGCCGCAGCAAAGGGGTGACCTTAACCGAGTGCGGGGAGAGTTTTTACCAGCACGCCAGGCTGATCCTTGAAGAGTTACGCAGTGCCCAGGACGACATTCGCCAGCGGCAGGGCCAGCAGGCCGGGCAGATTAATATCGGCATGGGAGCCAGTATCGCCCGCCTGTTAATGCCCGGGGTCATTAACCGTTTCCATCAGCAGCACCCGCAGGTGAAGGTGCGTATTATGGAAGGACAATTAGTTTCGATGATTAATGAATTACGCCAGGGGGAGCTTGATTTTACCATCAATACCTATTACCAGGGGCCGTATGATCATGAATTCACGTTCGAAAAATTGTTTGAGAAGCCTTTTGCGATATTTTGTCGGGCAAATCATCCGGCAATAGGCGCTGAATCTATTAGTGAATTACTGAAATATAGCTGGACGATGCCGACGCCGCGAGGCAGTTATTATAAGCAGCTGGAAGAGATGTTTTCCCACCGGGATCAGATCCCCCATATTGGCGTGGTATGTGAAACCTTTTCGTCCTGTATTAGCCTGGTGGCGCAGAGTGATTTTCTCAGCATACTGCCGCAGGAGCTGGGCTGCGACCCGCTGTTGGCCAACAGGCTGGTGATGTTGCCGGTGAAAGAGCCGTTACCGAAAGCGACCTATTACCTTATTCAAAGAAGGGATTCCCGACAGACACCGTTGACCACCTCATTAATCACACAATTCAGACGTCATGCCCGGCAGGTTATTTATTAAGCAGTGTACGCATAAAAAAATGGAGTCCGTCGACATCCAACAGACTCCACAGTACACACAGCATTGCTCCACATGCAACTCTGCTTATTATTTCCGTTGTGCAGATAACTTCATATATAACATCTTTTAGTGATAAATAAAGAAATTAACGCAACAGCTTCATAAAAATTTAATGTAAGTCATAAAGTTAATCAATAATAAAAATTTATTTTAGTCTGGATACACAACCAATTAAATTTAGTTAATTAATTATTGTTTACGGAATGTTCAACAGACCCGCAACGCCGCATTGAGCCCCGTGAAAGGGGCAGGTATAGTAGCCTGTCAGTTAAGCAGGAGGATGCCATGAACCCAGACGATAAATCGCTTTTTCTCGACGCGATGGAGGATGTCCAGCCTCTCAGGCACCGTGCCGACGTCCACTGGCAGCCCGCCTCAACCCCGCGCACCCGCCAGCCTGTGGACACCAGCCAGCTCGATAATTTTCTCACTACCGGCTTTCTGGATGTCATTCCCCTGGCAGAGCCGCTGGCGTTTCAGCGGGAGGGGGGTGCAGCTGGGGGTCTTCGACAAGCTGCGCTCGGGTAAATACCCCCGCCAGGCGAGCCTGACCTTACTGCGTCAGCCCGTTGAGCAGTGCCGCCAGCAGCTGTTTACCTTTATCCGCCAGGCGGAGCGCGACGGCTTGCGTAACCTGATCATCATTCACGGTAAAGGGCGCGACGATAAGTCTCACGCCAACATTGTGCGCAGCTATCTGGCGCGCTGGCTGACGGAGTTCGAGGCGGTGCAGGCGTTTTGCGCGGCCCAGCCGCACCACGGCGGCAGCGGGGCCTGTTATGTGGCGCTGCGCAAGTCCAGCGAGGCGAAGCTCGAAACCCGCGAGCGGCTGGCTAAACGCAGCCGTTGAACATGGAAAACACCGCCTTATGCTATCGCCAGTTTGGTGAACCTGAGTCTGTTCTGCACCGGGAGACCGCCGAAAAAGCCCCGCTGCAGCCGGGAATGCTGCGGGTGCAGATGCTGCTCTCCCCGGTTAACGCCTCGGATCTGATCCCCATTACCGGCGCCTACCGGCATCGGATTACGTTGCCCGCCATTGCCGGATACGAGGGCGTGGGCCGGGTGATTGCCGCCCCTGACGACGCTATGCATCTGCTGGGCCAGCGGGTTTTGCCCCTGCGCGGGGAGGGCACCTGGCAGCAGGTTGTTGATTGCCCGGCGGCGCTGGCGATCCCGGTTCCCGATGCCATTGAGACCACCCTGGCGGCGCGGGCGTTTATCAATCCGCTGGCGGCCTGGCTGATGCTCAACCTTTATCCTGTGCAGGGCAAACGGGTCCTGCTGACCGCCGCCGGTTCGGACTGCGCCATTCTGCTCGGGCAGTGGGCGCAGCGGCGGGGGGCAAAGGAGGTGTACGGCATTCACCGCTCACCGATTCATGCCGACAGGCTGCGGGCGATGGGGATTATCCCGATTGCGCAGCAGGACAGCGACCGCGTGCGCTCCCTCGCTGCCATCAGCGATCTCGTCTACGACGCCACCGGGGGCGAACTGGCGCAAACCATCCTCAGTGCAATGCGCAGCAGCGCGGCCTTTATCTGCTACGGGTTACTCTCTGGTAAGCCCTTTACGTTACAGCGTCACTTTCCGCCGATGCACTGGTTCCATATTCGCAATCATTTCGACGCGCTTACCCCGCAGGCGTGGCAGGCGGCGTTTAAGGAAATCTGGCCGCTGCTGGCGGAGAGCCAGTACAGCGACGCCCGACTGCTGCCGTTCAGCGCCTGGCAGTCGGCACTGGCCGACTACCGACAGGCGGGGCGAACCCATAAGCCGCTGCTGGACTTTACCCACGGCAATTTTAGCTCGCACGGCTCATATCGCTGAGCAGTAGGGCAATGCTTTTGCCGCCAACGGTCTGCTCCAGAGCAATCTTGACGATAATGGTCAGGGGCACCGACAGCAGCATCCCCACCGGCCCCAGCAGCCAGCCCCAGAAGATCAGCGACAGGAAGACCACCAGCGTCGAGAGGCCCAGCCCGCGCCCCATTAACCGGGGCTCGAGGATGTTGCCGAAGATCAGGTTGATGATCAGATACCCCGCCAGCAGCACCAGGGCCGGGTAGAAGCCGCTGAACACCAGCACCTGGGCTATCGGCGGGATGGCCGCCAGCACCGATCCGATATTAGGGATATAGTTCAGGGCAAAGGCCAGCAGCGCCCAGACAAAGGCGAACCGTACCTCCAGCGCTGCCAGCATCCCCCAGACCACCAGCCCGGTCACCAGGCTGATAGCGGTTTTTAGCACCAGATAGTGTGAGACGCTGTCGAGGGCGCGCTGAATGGCGGCCATCCCTTCCACCGGGCGGGACATCAGCGGCTGGAGCTTTGCCGGCAGCTGCGGCACCTCCAGCAGCATAAAGACTACGGTCAGCAGGAGTAAAAAGATCGAGGTCATGGCGCTGGAGAGCTGCGCCAGCAGGGCGGTCACCAGCGTCATGGCGGCATTGGGGTCGATATACTTCAGCAGCTCCTCCATCGACACTTCAATCCCGGCCCGCTGCAGCCAGGGCTCCAGATGCAGCAGCGGCACGGCCAGCGAGGAGCGGTAGTGCGGCAGGGTGCGCGCCAGCTCGTTCAGCGAGGTGCCCAGATAGGCCACCAGCAGCGCCATCAAGACCACGATAAGCAGGATCGGCAGGGTGATTGCCAGCACCCGGGGAAGGCGCAGACGCACCAGCCACCGCACCAGCGGGTGCAGCACTACGGCGATAAACAGCGCCAGAATAAAGGGCACAATAATATCCGCCGCAACGCGGATCCCCGTCAGCACAATCACCAGCATGCCGAGCATGATGACTATTTTTAATCCGTTGAGGGTAATAATGGGTTTGGCCATGCTGGCTCCTGATACCGTCCGTTTTATATATTCTAACGGCGCGGCGCTTTTAATAAATTAACCAAACGCAAACGGCGAGGGTAAAGAAATGAAAAGGCTTTGAGTAAAATCCTGGCTTGTGGTAAAAATCTGCTGTGTTTAACTACCGGAGACAATTTTCATCTGCACTGACGAGAAGCAACACCGCAGATAATTGTAATTTTATGGACAATCTGTTCAGCACCTATTTTTCAACCCTCTCTGTTTCACTCTCCTCTTTTTGCCTGCTGTCTGGTGAGCAACACTGGCGCAACGCGCTGTAGACCCTCTCTCTGCCTGAGCTGGCGCCCTGCGCCCGGCTGAATCTTCATTCGTTTTTACCCGGCTGCCATCACTGGCGAGCCGCGAAGGATTATATTCTCAAGCAGGAGAAAAACATGTTTTACTGGATCCTCTTAGCCCTTGCTATCGTTGCAGAAATAACCGGCACCCTCTCAATGAAATGGGCCAGCGTGAGCGGTAGTCACAGCGGCTATATTTTAATGCTGTCGATGATTGCCCTGTCGTATATTTTCTTGTCATTTGCGGTTAAAAAAATCGCGCTGGGCGTGGCCTACGCATTATGGGAAGGCGTGGGTATTTTCTTAATCACCCTTTTTAGCGTTTTACTCTTTGATGAGACGCTGTCATTGATGAAAATGGCCGGCCTGACGACGCTGGTAGCGGGAATAATATTCATCAAATCCGGCACCCGCAAACCGGTGAAACAGCGTAAGGAGGCGACCCATGCCACAGTTTGAGTGGGTTCATGGCGCCTGGCTGGCGCTGGCGATCGTCCTGGAGATTGCCGCCAACGTGCTGCTGAAGTTTTCCGACGGTTTTCGCCGTAAAACCTACGGCCTGCTGTCGATAGCCGCGGTACTCGGCGCGTTCAGCGCCCTGTCGCAGGCGGTTAAAGGCATTGAGCTGTCGGTGGCTTATGCCCTGTGGGGCGGTTTCGGGATTGCGGCGACGCTGGCGGCGGGCTGGATCCTGTTTGGTCAACGACTGAACCGGAAGGGCTGGATTGGCCTGCTACTGCTTCTTGCCGGGATGATCATGATAAAACTGGCCTGATAACGTCGCTGCCTGTCATTACAGGCAGCGAAATTCATCTCCTGTATTACGCTTAGTCTGAGAGCATTGAAAATGATGAGGAATGAATGCATACCCCTTTAAGCTGGCGTAAAATCCCTTCTGCGAAGACCTTGTTTGTCATGATTTTTATGGCAGGGATCGGCTTAATTTTCTCTGTTGTGACCCTGCTGTACCTCTCGCTAAACCTCATCAGCAGTAAAGCCAATGAAATCGACGAGCAGCGCACGGCCCTCTCCGTGCAGGGTGCCGTTCAGACCTCGATTAACCGGGTCTGGTCGCTGGTGATTGATAATGCCGTCTGGGATGACGCGGTGCGCGAAGCCTATCGCCCGGCGCTGGATGTGGACTGGCTCTACAACACCTGGGGGGCGGGCTATAAGGTCAATAACCTGTATGACGGCACCTTTGTGCTCGACGAACGCTTTCGGGTGCTGTGGGGATCGTTCAAAAGCCAGCCTTTCGCGGAAAAAAACCTCGACTTCTTTGGCGACGGCTTAAAGTCGCTGATCCTGATGCACACCAACGCCCTGCAGTCGGATAAAAACATCTACGCCGGGATCACCCGCACCCGCGCGGGGATTGCCTTCGTGGGCGTCGGCCTGATCCGTCCGACGATGGGTAGTCTGCAGGCAGGAGACAATACCCGCCGCTTTCTGGTCATCACCCGCCATATCAATGCGCAAATTTTGCGCGATCTGGGGAACACCTTTCAGATTGACGATTTGACCTTTACCCCGGAGCAGGTCAGCGACGTTAACGTACCGCTGAAAAGCTCTTCGGGTGAGGTGCTGGGCTATCTGTCGTGGAAGCCGCGCCTGCCGGGCGCCGCCGCGGCGAAAGCCGCCTCGCTGGATATCACCCAGATTGTGCTGTTCACCGCGGCGCTGATCCTGCTGTTTATCCTCTTCAGCTGCGTGGGCCTCTATAAACTGGCACGCGGCGAGAGCCTGGCGCGAAAGGTGGCGCGCACCGACTGGCTCAGCCATTTACCTAACCGTCGGGCGCTGATTGAAGAGCTGGAGCGGGTGAGCCTGCGCGGCGATACCGATCGCAAAAGCGTGGTCTTTATCGACCTCGACGGCTTTAAAGACGTCAATGATATCTACGGCCACGAGGTGGGCGATGAGCTGATCGTCATCATCGCCAGCGCGTTACGCGACAACGTGCCGAAAGACGGCATGCTGGCCCGCATGGGCGGAGATGAGTTTGCCATGACCATCGGCGGGGACAACGGCGAAGCGCTGGCCTCGGCCTTTGCGGGCTTTGTTCTCGATTATCTTCACAATGCGATCCGCGTCGGTGAGCGCACCATCCACATTGGCGCCAGCATCGGGATCGCCAGCGGCACCCTGGTGGAGTGCACCAGCTCGGAGCTGTTCCGTCGCGCCGATATCGCCATGTACCACTCCAAAATCACCGGCAAGGGGCGGGTGACGCACTATGATACGGAGCTGAACAGCGTCCGTGAGCGCCAGGTGGCGATTGAGAGCCAGATCCGCAGCGGCCTTGAGCGGGACGAGTTTGACGTCTGGTATCAACCCATCATCGATGCGCGCAGCCAGAAGATGGTCAGCGTGGAGGCGCTGGTGCGCTGGCCGCGACGCCCGGAGGGGCCGCTGCCGCCGGACGTGTTTATCACCATCGCCGAGACCAGCGGGCTGATTTATGCCCTGGGCCAGTTTGTCCTGCGCCGGGCCTGTCAGGATCTGGAGCCGTACGCGGATTTAAAACTGTCGGTCAATATCTCGCCCGCGCAGTTCCGCGACCCGGAGTTTGAGGCCAAAGTGGAGGGCGCACTCGACGTGAGCCGCTTCCCGGCCACGCGCCTGCAGCTGGAGGTAACGGAAACCTACGTGCTGGAAAACCCCGAGCGTGCGCGCTCGGCCATCAACAACCTGAGAGCGCAGGGGATTGCCGTGGCGCTGGATGATTTTGGTACCGGCTACTCGAGCATCGGCTATTTGCGCCGCTTTAACTTCGACACCATCAAGATTGATAAATCCCTGGCCGGGCTGGTGGATCATGACAAACAGGCCGCGGCCCTGGTCAGCGGCACGGTGCGGATCGCCAGCGCCCTTGGGATGAGCGTGGTGGCCGAAGGCGTCGAGAACGAGAAACAGATGAAGCTGCTGCGGCTGGCGGGCTGCGATCAGTTGCAGGGCTTCTGGTACAGCCAGCCGATGCCGATAGAGGCGATTATGGCGCTACGCCAGCAGCGCCAGTGTTGAATTACTGCTGAGCCAGCTCTTCCAGTTTGTCACGGAAGCCGGTGATCGACAGGGCGCGGTTATCCGCCCGCCAGCGATCTTTCGCCGCCGGGGCCGAGCTTTGTACGCCGATAACCTGCCAGCCTTCGGCGGTTTTCAGCATCAGCGGCGAGCCGCTGTCGCCGGGCAGGGTATCGCACTGATGCGACAGCACGCCGGTTTGCGCCCAGCCGGTGACGATGCAGTCCTGATGGGTATAGAGCACGTCGAGATGATCTTCCGGGTAACCCGCCTGATTCACCTTACGATCCGCCACTTTCAGGGCGGCGGTGAGGGCGTCTTTATCGCCGGTAAACAGCGGCAGCGGGGTGATCCCCGATGGCGGATTACGCAGCACCACCAGACCAAAATCCCACGAGGCGGCAGACGGCGGCACGATCCAGCCATCGCCGTCGGCTTTCAGCCGTCGACCCAGTGACGCCGGGACGCGTCCTTCAATACCGTGGATCTCATAGCGCCAGCTGCCTTTCTGCGACACAAAGCGCAAAGCAACGGCGGTATCCGGTTTACCGTTTGGCGGCACCAGCAGGCAATGGCCGGCGGTCAGTGCCAGCTGTGGGGTGATGAGGGTCGCAGTACACAGATTTCCACTGGCGGTTTCCAGCTGGCCAATGGCATCCCACGGCGAGCGGGAAGGATCGGTGACACGCGTACGGTCATCATGACCAAAAAACAGCGTTTGTACCTCTTTTTTGACGGTCGCAGCATCGGCGCTGCCATCGTCCGCATGACTCAGCCCAGAAAAGAGAAAAAACGTTCCCAGTACAACCACAACAGATTTACGCATATCACACTCTGAAGGGGGATAATTATGATTATTAAATATGAACCCTGCTTATTAACTATAGACGGGACAGCGCGAAAGTGGGAGTAAAATCAGCGTGCTACACTCAGGAAATATAAAACACACTGGCGACAAGTGCGCACAAAATAAGCGTGATGAGAATTAACTCAAACCGATAGCGCTGAAACATAACGCCCTCCGGATAGAAAAACGGCGCTGCAACCTTACCGGTTCAGCGCCGGGGACCAACGTGCCCGTCCGGGCACGTTAAGGTAAGTCGGCTTATGCAGCCGGTTTAGCTGCCGGGGCTGCAGCTTCGTGTTTCACTGGTTTTTTGTGGTGTTTTTTAGCGGCCTGGGCTTTCTGGGCTACCGGAGCGGCTTCGGCTTTTTTCACTTCTTTCTTGTGATGCTTTTTCGCTGCCTGAGCTTTCTGCTCAACCGGTGCAGCTTCTTCTTTCTTCACTGCTTTTTTGTGGTGCTTTTTAGCAGCCTGCGCTTTCTGTACGGCCGCTTTTTTGTGTTTTTTGTGGTGCACGGTTTTCGCAGCCGGTGCTGCGGTGGTGGTGGTCGCGGTTGCAGCTGGTGCAGCGGTGTTGGCGACGGTGTCAGCAGCAAATGCAGCAGAAGAGAGACCCATTGCAGCGGCAACAACCAGAGCTAATACTTTATTCATCATCCTACCCTCGAATTTGGTTTTTCATTTAACCCCACTGCGGGGCCGTTGAAAGAACTATATCCCTGAAATTGCGGGGCTTCCGTGAGTGATTGGTGACGGCGTGTAACGCAATGTACAAAGGCGGGTGGAAAGCGTACGAACGAGCCCGCCCGTACGCGTTATCGTTATTTCTTCAGTGCCGCGAGAATGGCTGCCGGGGGTTGACTACCCACTATTGAGCGCGATTCGGGCTCGACCACCACCATCACCGGCGTGACGCTGATGCCCAGCCTGTCTGCCAGCGCGGACTGACGCGTAACCAGATCGGAACAGGCCGGCGTGGTGTCGTTATCAGGTAAAAATCCTGCCATCGCCTGCTGCAGGCTTTTCGTCTTGTCAGCGGAACACCAGACGCGCCCCATATCTTCTATTACCGAGTCGCGAATCGATTTCGGGGCAACGGTCAAAAATGACAGGGTTAACCCGGCATCCGTATACTTTTTAACGTTTTTCACCACCGTGCTGCAGTAGCCACACTGGTTATCAATAAACACCAGCAATTTGTACTTTTCGGCGGGTGCCTGGAAGGTAATGGGGTGGAGGTCGTCCAGCGAGCGGGTGATATCGTCGTAAGCTTCTTGCGGCGTGTTGTCCGTGGCCGGGGTCGTGGCGGCGAAAGCGCCGGAACTCACCGCACACAACAGGGCTATGGCTATTGTTTTGGTAATGCCTTTCATCATTCATCCCTTTATTTATGGTTTATGCCTGGTCCGTTAATGGCTTGATTATGCGACCAGGTCATTACCTCATACAGAAAGTGACGGCGCGACGATATGTGCAAAATCATCTTCTTATTGCATAAAGGGAAAAGAGAACGCCGGAGCAAGCTCCGGCGCAAGTTATTACAGATAACGGGAGGTGAGATGGTCGCGGAAGTAGCGGCTGTTAAGATCTTCCCCTGTCGCCTGCTCGATCAGCTGGGCGGTGGTGAAGCGGCTGCCGTGCTGCCAGATGTTCTGGCGCAGCCAGTCGAACAGGGCACTGAAATCCCCGACGGCGATGGCGGCATCCAGATCCGGCAGGGCTTTTTTTGGCAGCAGCGAACAGCTGAGCGGCGTACATCGCGCCCAGGGTGTACGACGGGAAGTAACCAAAGCCGCCGTCCGTCCAGTGGATGTCCTGCATACAGCCATTGCGGTAGTTATCTTTGGTCGACAGGCCCAGCCACGCCTGCATCTTCTCATCCCACAGCGCCGGGATGTCCTCCACTTCGATCTCGCCGTTAATCAGTGCCCGCTCGATCTCGTAGCGCAGCACCACGTGCGCCGGATAGCTGACCTCGTCAGCATCCACGCGGATATAGCCGGGCTTGACGCGCTGGTTCCAGGCGACAAAGTTCTCCGGCGTGAAGGCCGCCTGGCTGCCGAAGCGCTCATGCACCGCCGGGAGCAGATGGTTGAGAAATGCCTTGCTGCGCCCGAGCTGCATCTCAAAGAACAGGCTCTGGGATTCGTGGATAGCGGTAGAGCGCGCCAGGGCGATAGGCTGGCCGAGCCAGTTGCGCGGCAGGTTCTGCTCGTAGCGGGCGTGGCCGGTCTCGTGGATCACACCGAACAGGGCGCTGAGCAGCTCCTCTTCATCGTAACGGGTGGTGATGCGCACGTCCTCCGGCACGCCGCCACAAAACGGGTGGGCGCTGACGTCCAGCCGACCGGCGTTAAAGTCGAAGCCGAGGGACTTCATGGCTTCCAGCCCCAGTTCACGCTGGCTCGCCGTCGGGAATGGACCCTGCGGTGGCACAAAAGACTGTTGCGCCTGCTTCTCGACAACCTGGTTCAGCAGGTCCGGCAGCCAGGATTTGAGATCGCCAAACAGGCCGTCCAGCCGGGCACTGGTCATGTCCGGTTCGAAAATATCCAGCAGCGCATCGTAAGGCGTACAGCCTTTGGCGTCGGCGCGCAGGCGGGCCTCTTCCCGACTCAGCTTCACCACCTCTTTCAGGTTGGCGGCAAAGCCCTGCCAGTCATTCGCCGGACGCTGGCTGCGCCAGGCGTGTTCGCATTTACTGCCCGCCAGCGATTTGGCTTCAACCAGCGACTCCGGCAGCAGCGCGGCCTGCTGATAGTGACGGGTCATCTCCCGCAGGTTGGCCTGTTCGACATCGTTGAGATCTTCGCTTTCCGCGTTACGCAGCCAGTCGGCCACCTTTGCGTCGGTCAGGATCTGATGCTGCAGGACGCTCAGCTCTGCCAGGGCCTCGCCGCGGGCGGTGCTGCCGCCGGCGGGCATCATGGTGAACATGTCCCAGCTGGCGATGGCGGAGAGGTGAGAGAAGCGGGAGAGACGCTGGAAGGTACGGGTGAGTTGCTGATAAGAAACGTTTTTCGACATAGTTCTTGTTCTCGTTCAGATGGATGTGTTCAGGGGAGTGTACCGTGATTTAAGCACTTTTCCTGCATTCATCTTACACACCCGGCGATGAAGGGGATTTGGTGCTTAAGCTGCATAACACGGCACTGAAGGCTGAACAGGCGGGAATGGGGCTGCGTCTGGCGGTAATACTGAAATCGAATTGCGCGTGAGGGTGTTTAACAGAGCCTGCCAATGACAGGCTCTGTACAGCATTAGTATGAAATAGTCATAACGGCAGTGCCTTTTACATTACCTGGGGTAACTTTTTCGGCAGTTTTTACGTAAGTCGCTTTGTAACGCATGAAGGTAGGGGTGCCCGGCGTGTAGGCGATCGTTTTACTATGAGAACCGTCAAAGTTAATGCGGCTATTATCATTTTCGAGCAACGTGACAGCAGCATTCCCGGCTGCGCCAGAAGCAATCTGGTTGGTCAGAACATTGGTCATATCAGAAGGAGTGACACCGCTAATACTGACATTCAGATTACCCGTAAAATCTTTACCGCCACTCTTACAATCAGAGACTTTATAGACAACCTCTTTGGTAAACGACATGGCTGGTGTATTTACCGCCAGAGCCTCCAGTGAATCAGCTCTGATATCATCCAGGATGACAGTGTTGTTGGTTGTCGCACCGCCTGGCGTTACGTCACAGGAGTTTGAGTCGTCAGATACCACACCGTGTATAACAACATTTGCTTTGTTGCCAGCAGCCAGAACCGGGAGAGCGGCAACCGCTGTAGCGGCAACAAAAATAGCGAGAATGGTTTTTTTCATTTATCTAATCCATATTAAATTCAATGGCAATTCCTGACGCAAATATAAGTCATCACTTTTATTGAAATAAGTGATGTGTGCTTACCTTGCTTGCTTTGCTTTTACGCGCATTCAATACTACCTTTTCCTTTATTGCACAAGAAAGGGTCTTTTTCTTAATATAAAGCTTCCAGAAAGGGGGTGTTTATTTCTGCTTTTACAATGGGTTGATTTTTTCTAAGTTTGGAGGGTGAATAAGGCTGTTTTATTTAAGAAAGTATATTGTTGATAACATTCATTCATAATATGTATAAACCAGGTATCATTTATAATACCTGGTCTGGAAAGCGTTGAAACAATAGGTTCAGCTCAAACGCCGATGAAGGCTCCTGCCCACCAGCAACGCCCCACACAGCATCACCGCAATAAACCCGCCCACGCCGTTCCAGCCGTACTGATGCCAGAACACGCCGCCGAGCGTCCCGGCGATGCTGGAGCCCAGATAGTAACTGAACAGATACAGCGAGGACGCCTGGCCTTTGGCGCGACGGGCGCGCGGGCCGATCCAGCTGCTGGCGACCGAGTGGGCGGCGAAGAAGCCCGCTGAGAAGAGCAGCATTCCGGCAAAAATCACCCACAGGTTGCCCAGCAGGGTTAACAATACCCCGGCCAGCATAATGCCCGTTGAGGCCAGCATTACCGGGCCGCGCCCGAAGCGGGTGGTCATCGCCCCGGCTTTTGGTGAGCTCCAGGTACCGGTGAGGTAGGCGACCGACAGCAGGCCGACCAGGGCCTGGCTCAGGTGCCAGGGGGCAAGCATCAGCCGGTAGCCAATATAGTTGAACAGGGTGACAAACGAGCCCATCAGCAGGAACCCGGTAAGGAACAGCAGGGGCAGGCCCTGGTCGCGCCAGTGCAGGCGGAAGTTAATCAGCAGCGTTTTTGGCCGCAGTGCGGTAGGGCGAAAGTGGCGCGATTCCGGGAGAATTTTCCAGAACATGAGCGCCGACGCCAGCGCAAAACAGCCGATCGCCGCCAGCGCTATCCGCCAGCTGAAGAAGTCGGTAAAGACCCCGCTCAGCAGCCGTCCGCTCATCCCGCCAATGGAGTTACCACTGATGTAGAGCCCCATCGAGAAGACGACAAAGCTGGGGTGGATCTCCTCGCTGAGGTAGGTCATACCCACCGCCGCCACGCCGCTAAGGGAGAGGCCGATCAGCGCGCGCATGATCAAAATCCCATGCCAGCTGGTCATCATCGTCGACAGTAAGGTACAAACCGAGGCCAGCAGCAGGGCGGTAACCATTACTGGCTTACGCCCGATGGCATCGGACAGCGGACCGGTAAAGAGTAAGCCGACCGCCAGCATCCCGGTTGAGATAGAGAGCGAAATACTGCTGCTGGCGGGCGTGACGCCGAACTCCTGGGACAACACCGGCAGGATCGGCTGCACGCAGTAGAGCAGGGCGAAAGTCGCCAGTCCGGCGGAGAAGAGCGCCAGGGTGACCCACATAAACTGCGGGGTGCCGCGTTTGATTAATTGAACCGGCCGCGCTTTAGCCGGTAAGAGATCGATATCATCTGTCGGGGCGATATCAGCCGTTGTTGTACGACTCACGTAAGTTCCTTGCTTCAACATCCCCGTGATTTCTGGTGACGGGTATGACCACAGGGATCAGGGTAGGAAAATGTAAATATTCTGTCTAATATATTAATAATCTCAAATGATACGTTAAAAATATGAATATCGAACTGCGTCACCTGCGCTACTTTGTGGCCGTCGCTGAGGAGCTGCATTTTGGTCGCGCGGCGGCGCGGCTGAATATCTCCCAACCGCCGCTGAGCCAGCAAATTCAGATCCTGGAGCAGCAGATTGGGGCGCGTTTGCTGGCGCGCACCAACCGTAGCGTAGGGCTGACGGCGGCCGGACGCCAGTTTCTGGCCGACAGCCGCCAGATCCTGAGTCAGGTGGACGAGGCAGCCGCCCGGGCAGAACGCCTGCATCATGGCGAAACCGGGGAGCTACGCCTCGGGTTTACCTCCTCCGCGCCCTTTATCCGCGCCATCTCGCAAACCCTGTCGTCGTTTCGCCGCCTCTCGCCGGATGTGCATATCCAGACCCGGGAGATCAACACCCGGGAGCAGATCGTCCCCCTGAGCGAAGGCTCGCTCGACCTCGGCCTGATGCGTAATACCCGGCTACCGGATACCCTGGCGTGGCAGAGGATACTGCGCGAGCCGCTGCTGGCGATGATCCACCGGGATCATCCCCTGGCGGCAAAGCCTGCCATTTCTCTCGCAGAGCTGGCCCAGGAGCCCTTTGTCTTTTTCGACCCCCATGTCGGCACCGGCCTGTATGACGACATCCTGGGGCTGCTGCGCCGCCACGGGATCAATCCGCTCATCACCCAGGAGGTGGGCGAGGCGATGACCATTATCGGCCTGGTGGCAGCAGGGCTGGGGGTGTCGATCCTGCCGGCCTCGTTTAAGCGCCTCCAGCTAAACGAAATGCGCTGGGTAGCGATAGCCGAACCGGACGCGGTGTCAGAGATGTGGCTGGTATGGTCAAAGCACCATGAACTCAGCGCCGCGGCACAACGTTTCAAAAATCTGTTGCTTAACGCTGCATCGGGCGGCTAAGCCGCAAAAAAAGCGGGTAAAAATGTGCTGTAAATCACAAGGCTAAGTAAAAATTTGACGATTACTGTAGAAGTGCTTCACCATAGCCCACAGTTTATTTCGAAGCTCGAAAATAAGGGAGTACGTGGTGGTTGCTGATAGTCAGCCTGGGCATATCGATCAGATTAAGCAGACCAATGCGGGTGCGGTATATCGCCTGATTGATCAGCTTGGGCCGGTCTCGCGCATCGATCTTTCCCGACTTGCGCAACTGGCGCCTGCCAGTATCACCAAGATCGTACGAGAAATGCTCGAAGCGCATCTGGTGCAGGAGACCGAAATTCAGGAGCCGGGCAGCCGTGGCCGTCCGGCGGTAGGGCTGGTGGTGGAAACCGAAGCCTGGCACTACCTCTCGTTGCGTATCAGCCGGGGCGAAATCTACCTGGCGCTGCGCGATCTCAGCAGCAAGCTGGTCGTGGAAGAGCAACTGCCGCTGGAGCTAAAGGCCGAGCTGCCGCTTGAGGTACGGATCACCGCGCTTATCGATCAATTCTTTATTCATCACCAGCAGAAGCTGGAGCGTCTGACCGCTATCGCCATCACCATGCCCGGCATCATTGATACCGAAAACGGCATTGTCCACCGGATGCCGTTCTACGACGACGTCAAGGAGATGCCGCTCGGCGAAGTGCTGAAAAACCACACCGGCGTGCCGGTCTATATCCAGCATGACATCAGCGCCTGGACGATGGCCGAGGCGCTGTTCGGGGCCTCGCGCGGGGCGCGGGATGTTATTCAGGTGGTGATTGACCACAACGTGGGGGCCGGGGTGATCACCGATGGCCGCCTGTTACACGCCGGGAGCAGTAGCCTGGTGGAGATTGGCCACACTCAGGTCGATCCCTACGGCAAACGCTGCTACTGCGGTAACCACGGCTGCCTGGAGACCATCGCCAGCGTGGACAGCGTGCTCGAGCTTGCCCAGCTCCGGCTCGGTCAGTCGATGAGCTCAACGCTCCACGGTCAGCCCCTGACGGTGGAGTCCCTGTGTGCGGCCGCCCAGCAGGGCGACCTGCTGGCAAAAGATATCATTACCGGCGTCGGCACCAACGTCGGGCGCATCATTGCCATCATGGTGAACCTCTTTAACCCGCAAAAGATCCTGATTGGTTCGCCCCTGAGCAAGGCGGCAGACGTTCTGTTCCCGGCGATTGCCGACTCCATCCGCCAGCAGTCCCTGCCTGCCTACAGTAAACATATTGTGGTGGAGAGCACCCAGTTTACCAATCAGGGAACGATGGCCGGTGCGGCGCTGGTAAAAGATGCGATGTACAACGGTTCCCTGCTGATCCGTCTGCTACAGGGTTAACAGATTCCTGTAGTCTTACCAAAAATTGCGCTATCTCAAACTGAGCGGATAGCGCATGCCTTAGACTTCCCCCACTGAATTATTTCCTTGATTTATATTTCCAGAGCATAACGGTGGAGTGAGTGATGCTTAAGCGTTTCTTTGTAACGGGTACTGATACTTCTGTCGGGAAGACGGTGGTGTCCCGCGCCTTGCTGCAAGCCCTGATGGCCAGCGGTAAGAGCGTTGCAGGGTACAAACCGGTAGCAAAAGGGAGTAAAGAGACGCCAGAGGGATTGCGCAATAAAGATGCGCTGGTGTTACAAAGCGTCTCCTCGCTTGAACTGCCTTACCACGCAATAAACCCCATTGCCCTCAGCGAAGATGAGAGCAGCGTGGCGCACAGCGGGCTGGTCAATTACACCCTGTTGTCGAACGGGCTCGCCAGCCTGAGCGAACAGGTCGATCACGTGGTGGTGGAAGGGACCGGCGGCTGGCGCAGCCTGATGAACGATCTGCGTCCATTGTCAGAGTGGGTAGTGCAGGAGCAACTCCCGGTGCTGATGGTGGTGGGCATTCAGGAAGGCTGTATTAACCATGCCCTGCTGACGGCGCAGGCCATCGCCAATGACGGCCTGCCGCTGGTGGGCTGGGTGGCAAACCGCATCAATCCAGGCCTGGCCCACTATGCCGAAATCATAGAGGTGTTGAGTAAAAAACTGCCGGGTCCGCTGGTGGGCGAGCTGCCCTATCTGCCACGCGCTGAGCAGCGCGATCTAGCGCACTACATCGACCTCTCGACTTTCGGCAGTGTGCTGTCCGTAGATCGAGTCGTGGCGTAACGTCCGCGACAGGACCGACGCCACCACGCAGGCAATCAGCAAGCCGGGCAGCAGCAGATACTGCCCGGTCATTTCACAGACCATCAGCGCCGACATGATCGGCGCGTGCGTCGTGGCGGCAAGCAATGTCGCCATCCCCGCCAGCCCCAGCAAAATCGCCATTTCAGACCCAGGCAACCACAGCATAAAGAGCTGCGCAAACAGCATCCCGGTCGCCATGCCGACAAACAGCGTTGGCGTAAATACTCCGCCTGGTGCCCCCGAACCACTGCTGGCAAGCACGGCCAGTAATTTACAAATGAATACCCCGGCAATCACCGACAGCAGCGGCGGCGCGATCAGGAACGCCTGCACCACGCTGTAGCCGTTGCCCCACACCTTAGGCGTCAGCAGCGAGAGCAGCCCGACGATCAGCCCGCCCAGCGCCAGCTGCCACGGCGGTGAGAGCCGGAGGCGCAGAAACAGGGAGTGGCTGATATCCATCAGCCACATCAGCGCCGGGCCGCAGATGCCTGCCAGCAGGCCCATGCCGACCATCAGGGCGTAATCCAACCCGGTCAGCGTTGCGCTGAGATGCACCTCGTACAGCGTGCTGGCACCGAGGCTGAGCAGGCGGGTGGTGAGCAGGGCGACAACCGCGGCAATCACCACCGGACCGAGCGAGGCCAGCATCAGGGTGCCGAATAAGATCTCGGCAATAAACAAGCTTCCGGCTAAGGGCGCATGGTAGGCGCTGGCCATCCCGGCGGCAGCTCCGCAGGCGATCCACAGTTTCCATTCTGATTTTGGCGTAAAGCGCTGGGCAAAAAAGGAGGCGGCGAGGGCAGCCAGCAGGATCATCGCCCCTTCACGGCCTATGGCGCTGCCGCTGGCGACCACCAGTAACGATGCCAGGGATTTCACCAGGCTGGCGCCGTAGTCAAACTGCCCGTCGCCCGTTTCCAGAGCTTCCATATAGTCGGTGGGAGCATGCGGGCGCTGCGCCGTCATCCGCTGCCAGCCCCACAGCAACAATCCGGCCGCCAGTCCGCCCAGCGCGGGCGTCAGGGCGCGTCGCCAGGGCGAAAGCATACTGGCCGCATTCACCAGGCTGCCGCTTTCGTTACTGAGGAACAGCCACTCCAGCAGAGTCATGGCGTGACGAAACACCGCCACGGCCAGCGCCGCCAGCACGCCGGTGAGGGTGGCAATCAGCAGCCTGCGAAACATCGCGCGAATGTCAGGGTAAGCATGAAGACGATGCATGGGTTACGCGTAAACAGGAAAGATACAACATTGTGGGGGGGAAATCGTGGGGTTAGCAACGTAAAGAGCCGGGCATTGCCCGGCTTACAGTATTAACTTTCGCTATAAATATTCAGCGCCCGGCGGGTACGCCCGGAGCTGAGATACTCCGCAATATAGTCCTGGGAAATCTCGCCGTTATAGCGCCCCTCCTCATCGACAATCGGCATCCAGCTGGTGTTGCTCTCGTACAGACGGGACAGCACCACGCGCAGATTGTCTTCCGCCTTGCCGGTCATGCGGAACGGGTGGATCAGATCGGCACAGGTGCCGCTGGCCTGACGCGCTTCCCGGCGCTTCACAAAGCCCAGCGGTTTACCGTTTTCGTCCACCACGGTCACGGCCCGGATGTCGTTGTCATCCATGATGGCAAAGGCTTCAGGCAGCGGCGTCGCCGGACGCACGGTCAGGGTTGGCTGCTGATCGGTCACATCCCCCGCCGACACCAGCAGCAGGCGCTTCAGGGTGCGGTCCTGGCCGACGAACGAGCCGACAAACTCATTCGCCGGTTTGGCCAGCAGTTCATCCGGGCTGGCGCACTGAACGATTTTCCCCTGACGGAAGACGGCGATGCGGTCGCCCAGCTTCAGCGCCTCGTCGATGTCGTGGCTCACCAGCATCACGGTCTTTTTCAGCTTGCGCTGCATCTCGAGGAACTGGTTCTGGATCACCTCGCGGTTAATCGGGTCGACCGCACCGAACGGCTCATCCATCAGCAGTACCGGAGGATCCGCCGCCAGGGCACGAATAACGCCGATACGCTGCTGCTGGCCGCCGGACATCTCGCGCGGATAGCGGTTGAGGAACTTATGCGGATCCATCGCCACCATATCCATCAGCTCCTCGGCGCGGGTTTTACAGCGGGCTTTATCCCAGCCCAGCATCCGCGGCACCACGGTGATGTTCTCTTCGATGGTCATGTTCGGGAACAGACCAATCTGCTGGATCACGTAGCCGATGTTGCGGCGCAGGGTGACGGTATCCATGTCGGTGGTGTCCTGACCGTTGATCAGGATCTTGCCGCTGCTTGGGGTAATGAGGCGGTTAATCATCTTCAGGGTCGTGGTCTTGCCGCAGCCGGACGGGCCGAGCAGCACGCACATTTCCCCTTCGGGCACGTTCAGGTTGACGTTGTCCACGGCCTTAAAGCTCTGGCCCTGTTTCTGTGAAAATTGTTTGGTGAGGTTTTCCAGTTTTATCATTATCGAATCCCCTTTGGAGTCAGAACGATCTGCAGACGGTGCAGTAACCAGTCGAGCACAATCGCTAAAAGACAAATCATCAGTGCACCGGCAATCAGCATACGGATATCGCTTCCGCCAATGCCGTTAAGCAGCAGCAGGCCCAGCCCGCCCGCGCCGATGACGGCGGCAATCGCCATCACGCCAATATTCATCACCACGGCGGTGCGGATCCCGCCAAAAATCACCGGCAGCGCCATGGGAATTTCTACCCAGCGCAGACGCTGCCAGAAGGTCATGCCGATGCCGCGACCGGCTTCGCGCAGGCCGGGTGGCAGGCTGTCGAGGGCGGTGTGGGTATTACGCACAATCGGCAGCAGCGAGTAGAGGAATACCGCCGTAATGGCGGGCAGGGCGCCAATACCCTGACCGATCATGGAAAAGAGCGGGATCATCAGCCCGAACAGGGCGATGGACGGGATAGTCAGCACGATGGTAGCAATCCCCAGCACCGGCGTTGCCAGCCATTTGTGGCGCACGATCAGAATACCCAGCGGCACGCCAATAATGATGGCCAGGCCCACGGCCAGCGCCACCAGCCACAGATGTTGCAGCGTCAGGGTTAACAGATAGCCCCAGTTATCAATAATGTAGTGAACCGTATCCATAGCGCCTCCTTACAGCAGCTGCTTGCTACGCAGGAAATCACGGGCGACCTGCTGCGGTGACTGATGATCGATATCCACCTTCTTGTTCAGTTCGGTGATAACGTCGTTGTTGAGCTGGGCGGAGAGGGTGTTCAGCGCCTCCTCCAGGCCCGGATTGGCTTCCAGCGTGTCCTTACGCACCACCGGGGTTACCGCGTAGCTCGGGAAGAAGCCTTTATCATCTTCCAGCACCTTCAGGTCAAAGCCCTTCACGCGCCCGTCGGTGGTGTAGATCAGCCCGGCGTCGACAAAGCCGTCGCGCACCGCGTTATAGACCAGACCGGGGTCCATCTGGCGGATCTGCGGGCGATCCAGCTCCAGGTTATAGGCAGCCTGGAGCGGCTTCATGCCGTCGCTGCGCCCGGAAAATTCCAGGTCCAGCCCCAGCAGCCAGTTGTTATCCGGGTCGGTTTTACGCACCTGCTCAACCTTCGCCACCAGCTCCGACATGGTGTTGATATGTTCCGCTTCGGCGCGCTTCCGCTGCATGGCGAAAGCGTAGGTATTGTTCATGTCGGCGGGTTTAAGCCACACCAGACCATGTTTGGCATCCAGACGTTTCACCGTCTCGTAAGACTCCTGCGGCGACATGCGTTTGTTGATGTGGTTAAAGATGATCAGCGAAGTCCCGGTGTACTCCCAGGTCATGTCGATCTGCTTGTTGATCATCGCGTTACGCGAAATCACCGTCGCAATATTGGTCTGCGGCTGCACCTGAAAACCTTTCTTTTGCAGATACTGCACGGTCATGGCCGAGAGAATGTGCTGCTCGGTAAAGCTCTTGGTCGCCAGAATCAGCGGCGCGGCGAGCGCCTGGCTGGAGAAGAGCGCGGCGGCGCACAGCGCCGTCAGGCCGGTAAACAGTCTCATAGAAGCTCCTTGTTATAATTATCGCGCGAGGTGCGGGCTCATCAGACGACCCAGCGCCGCCAGCAGCGTATCCAGAATCAGGGCAAACAGGGCGGTAGCCGCCGCGCCCAGGATCAGCGTCGGGAAGTCGTTCAGGTAAATACCCGGGAAAATCAGCTCGCCGTAGCTGCTGGCGCCGATCAGGAAGGCCAGCGGCGCGGTACCGACGTTAATCGCGGTGGCGATGCGGATCCCGGAGAGCATCACCGGCCAGGCGTTGGGGACCTCCACCTGCCACAGACGCTGCCATTTGGTCATCCCGATACCGTTCGCCGCTTCCAGCAGCGAGCCCGGCACCGAGCACAGCCCGGCGTAGGTGTTACGCACGATGGGCAGCAGCGAGGCCAGGAACAGGGCGATGATGGCCGGGGTATCACCAATGCCAATCACCACCATCGCCAGGGCCAGAACGGCCAGCGGCGGCAGGGTGTTACCGACGTTAAAGATTTGCATCACGTATTCGGCGATACCTCGCGCGGCCGGACGGCTCAGCAAAATACCGCTGGGGATACCGACCAGCAGGGCGAAGAACATGGAGGAGAAGACTAAAATCAGATGCTGTTGCCCGAGATAGACCAGGTCAACCTGGCGCGCTTTGATCGTCTCCAGCCCAATTCCCCAGACGAGGAGGGCGACGACCACGATAATCGCGCCGACAAAAAGCAGCGAACGTTTGAATAATGGATGCATTGCGATGTGTCTCCCTGTGCGCATGCGTTATAGCAACCACCGGTTGCCTGTTGTTATGCCATGATTCGGCAGGGGTAGTTGAGCTATAGCAAGCGATTGGGAAGGGTTCCAGCGAAGCGGTGAAATCAGTAACCCGATGAAAACAGGGGAAATCATGGGTTAAGCCTTATGGGATAAGGCCTGGTTCGGGTCAGGCAGAATAGTCTTAAAGATAATTTCATTAAGTGACACCGTCACTTAATGAAAGAGTGAACTTGTTATTTGCTCAGCGCAGCCCGGGCTTTTCGCACCCTCAGCGAGGTGCTGATGATGCAGAAAGCGGCTACAAAAGTCAGCATCAGCCCCAGCGCCAGCATTGCATTAAAGCCGAACCATCTGAACAGTATCAGCCCCGCAATCCCTCCCGTGATAAACGAGAAAAGGGTGGTGAGATGGGTTTTAAGCTGGCTTCTTTGGGCTGCCGTATCTTTGGAGAAATCCCGGCGTAGCATCGCCACCACAACGGAAGCCAGCGCAATGCCTGCATCGGTTAAGGTGCCGGTAATGTGCGTGGATCTTACCCGTCCGCCGGAAAGTTGTGTGGAGGTTGAATTATGGATCCCCATCAGTCCGCAGAGAAAAACAATAATTTCACGATTGGTTGTTAAGGTATGAAAATACATTTCATACAGAGAGACGCCCGCCAGTAATACTCCTTCAATAAACAAAACCTGACAAAAAATGAGCCGTACGTTCTGCACGATCCCCCATAAAACGATTATCCGCGCAATGATTGCGCCCGTCACAAACGATAAAATAATGGTGGCAAAGAAAATAATGTCGTTCAGATCCGTTGAAGAAATTTCGCTGGAAAATTGTGAGGTGTTGCCGGTCATGTGGGAAGGAAAAAAACCGAATGCCCCCAGCGCAATGGCATTCAGCAAGCCTGCGGAGGTGGCCAGCCAGAGGGCGAGCCGGCGATCCTCCTGATGCGTACGTTCTTTCTTGAGTTTAATCAGCAAAGAATACCTCCGGGTTGAGCTTTGCCTGAATAATCAGGCTAGCAAAGCCAGTTCCTGGATTGTCCAGGATAGCGCTTAATTATTACGGCACCGGAGGCGTGTGTAGATTTCGTAATTAAATAAAATAACCCTGGCAAGAAAGCGATTATTTAACTTGAGGGGCTAAGTTCATAGCATGCCATTATTCCCGTGGCGTAAAAACGCCGGACGCTGGTTTAAACGCTCAAACCAGGCCTCGATGGCGGGCACCTGCGGCTTCTCAAAAGGGGTCATCTTCCAGCGGTTAACCGACAGCCCCAGCACCACGTCGGCCAGGGTAAAAGTCTCGCCCGCCACCCATGCCCCGGTGCGTTGCAGCTGCTGCTCGAGGATCATCATGTGGTGGTTCCACTCCGTAATTCCCGCCGCAATTCGCGCGGGATCGGTGAACTCTGGGTTTTTGCGCCCCAGCGCCGGGAAGACATAGCGCCAGGCGTTGTTGAACTCGGTCGCCTGCCAGTCCATCCAGCGCTCGATGTTGGCGCAGGCCTGCGGCTCCACGGGGAGCAGGTCGTCGCGCCCGGCTTTACGCACCAGATAGCGGCAGATGGCATTGGATTCCCACAGCACAAAATCGCCGTCGATCAGCACCGGCACCATGGCGTTCGGGTTCAGCTTGCGGAAGGCGTCGGTTTCCGTCGAGGCAAAGCCGCTGCCGTAGTCTTCCTGCAGATAGTCGAGACCGGCTTCTTCGCAGGCCCAGAGCACTTTGCGCACGTTGATGGAGGTGGTTTTGCCGAGGATTTTTAGCATGGTGCAGGCGTCCTTTTTATGGGGTGGTTAACAACAGGTCAACCCTAAATAGGGTAGTAGTTCCTTCTGCCTTTATCGCGTTAGTCTGTTTACGACAAAAGGACCACAACAAGAAGCACTGTATGGAAATTATTTTGATGCGTCATGGAAAGCCTGCTTTTTCAGGTTCTTCAAGAGTAACGAGCCTGGAGATGGCAGATTGGATTTCACACTATAACCTTTCTGATACGGGTAGTGATTTGCCCCCGCAATCCAGTCAGGCATTAGCATCCAGCGCACTGCAGATCCTGAGCAGTCCTCTTCCCAACGCGCCTTTCAGGCTGCGGATATCCTCGTCACCTGTGCAAAAGCATCAAACGGCCCTGTTCTGCTTATGGGGCATGGGGTGATGAATCGGCTGATTGCGAGGGTACTTATATCGTTGGGCTGGAAAGAGCGTCGTCGGCAGGGTAAGGGTTACTGGAGCGCAGGAATCTACAGCTCAGACTAAGTGAAGATCTACTAAAGCAGCAGAAGAATAAAGATGGAGAGTGGTTAATTGATTGATGTAAATTTATTATTCAAAAATGAGAAGGTTGAGGACATCATTACGTTTTTTGCTGGTTTTCAGAAAAGTATTGGTTATGCAAGTTTGGATAGATATTTTGTACGATACCGATTCAACGCAATTGAAACAGGAGAATTTATGAAAACTTTCCACGAACTGTGTGAAAAAGGGATTGTTTCCCTTAATGACAGAATGGGGGGTGATAAAAGGCCCGAACTGGAAACAGCCTGTTTTTGTAACTCAAAGAAAATATGGCATTGAGTAGCATCTAACTGAAAATGCATCGCCAATTACAGTATTGTCCACAGGCACTAAGTGACATTATTTGTTATAAGCAGGCGAGAGGATGATAAGGTCACATAATAGAAAGCGCATGAAAAAAGCGCTAATTAATCGCCTTAAGTCAAATTAATGCAGGTTAACCGATCCGTAGGCGGAACGTTGTATAAGTGGTTGTTAAGATTAATCTTAGAATCAACGGAAATAAAGACTATTCATTAGAGATGCTGAATGTTTTGGCGTAAATTTATTCGTAAATATCATGTTACAAATTCTACGAATTTATTCACAACCAAGGACGTTTAGCGTATGGGGATCTTAAAACCTGGATTATTACTGACTGCTTTTGTGCTGACTGCCTGTGGCGGTGGCGGTGGCGGCGGTGGCGGTGGTAGCGACAGCACGCCCCCGGTAACCACGGCGCCTGTGCAAACGGATAACGGCAATACGGTTACCCCACCGGAAACCCCTGCCACGGCACCGGTCAGCCTGACTACCGGTGGTACCATTTCTGGTTGGATCTACACCACCCCTGAGGGCCGTGAATACGTTATGCGCGGCACCGGGATCTCTGCGGGCCTGACGCAAACCCAACGGCTCACCCGTGACGACCATTCCCCGGTCTCCTCAACGTCATGGTGCTGTGGCCGTATGAGTTACACCACGTTCGGTACCTGGACACAGTATGAAAAAGGGCAGCATGACGTATTCTACACCGGAGATGCCACACTCGCGGCTAACGTGCCAACCCAGGGTACAGCGACCTATGTGGGTTACGGTATGCGTGAAGATATCCTGAGCGATGCTCGCTTTAACATTGATTTCGCTGCGAAAACCATCAACGGCACCATTGCCGGAAATGATACTTTCGGTAGCGAAGTTGCGATGCAGGGCAACATTGCCAACGGTGGTTTCACCGGTAATGCGCAATCCGGCGGGCAGGCGGGGACCTTCACCGGACATTTCAATGGTCCTACGGCTGAAGAGTTAGGCGGTCTGGCGCAGTTTGCAGACACGACTAAAAACGCATCCTTTGGCGCGACACGTCAATAAATCGTTTTCCGGTCAGCCTGGCTGACCGGACCTTCAGATGGTAAGCCTTTCTATGAATATTTTGCGTACTGGCGCACTGAGCTTGCTATGCCCGCTCAGCGTTGCGTTTGCTGCGCCGCCGGAAACCGACTCGATTCCTGCTGCTCCCCACTTTGAACGACTGACCACGCCGGACAAGCGCACCGAGCCTGGCGAAAAGACGCTGCATGTTACCAATGCTCAACTGGCGGAACAGCCAGAACTGGCGATGGCGCTGCTCGATCAGGCCATTCGTGAAGAAAAGTGGCCGATGGTGAGTGCTATTTTACCTGTCTATGCGGCGTCACCCAATCCGGATTCTACCCTGATTCATTTTGCAAAAGCCGGTCTGGCGCGCAGTCAGGGGCATTATGCAGAGGCGATTGAACACTATCGCGCAATCCTGAGCAGGCATCCTGACTTTGCTGCGGTGCGTCTGGATTTAGCGCGTGCCATGTTTGAAAATCGTCAGTTTGACGCGGCTGATTATCAATTTCGTCGTGTATTACAAAGCAATCCGCCTGAGAATATTCAGCAGGTCATTGCACACTATCTTGAGCGCATTCAGAAAGGCAGCGCATTAACGGGTTCATTCAGCGTGAGTTATCTGAATGACAGCAATGTGAATAATGCCTCATCGGGTAAAACCATTCGGGTTGGCGATCGCCTGTTTATTCGTAATAAGGATAGTTTCCCTCAGCGCGGAGAAGGTTTCTGGTTCAATGGCGCATTACAAAAAGATGTTCAACTCTACGATCAGCATGGCTTGCGATTTCTTGGTACGGTAAACGGTAAGAGTTACTGGAATAATCATGATTTTGATGATATTACCACCCGTGCTTATGCTGGATATCAATGGCGTAATTTCCGGCACCAATTTGCACTGTTGCCTTTTTATGAAAAAAGATGGTATGGCACCGAGGCGTACTCTTCTGGCCCTGGCGTCCGCGCCGAATACAGTTATTTACTTACGCCCACCTGGCAGGTGAGTCAGGCGCTGGAATATCAGAAACTGGATTATGATGATGAAGATTATCGTTTCTTGCGCGGGCAAAATCGTTACTCTTCCACAACCCTGTCCCATGCCTTCAGTAACCGGGTGTCAGGATTTGCCGGCTTCGATCTGCTCGATCAGCAGACCTTCACTCGCAGTGAATCTAACCATCGGGTAGGTTTGCGCAGCGGGGTGCAGGTTGATATGCCCTGGCAGCTCTCTTTTGCCGCCACCACGGCCATTGCCAGACGCAATTACCAGGCCGACAGTGATATCTTCTCCACGCGACGGAAAGATAACGAACAGATCTATAACCTCTCGCTCTGGCATCGTGACCTCTATTTCTTTGGGGTGATGCCGAAACTGAATTTCACCTATAAGCGGGTCGATAGCAATATCGATTTCTATGATTATCGACAGAGGAATATCACGTTTTCTCTGGATAAGAATTTTTAACAGACGTTTACCAGGCCATTTTACTGAGTAAGCAGAAAAAGTCTGATACGAAAGAATGAGATTAACATGAAAAGCACGCCCCGGCGTGTTTTTTTATTTTATGAATTGGTAAAAGGTAAGCGCGGCTGCTAACTTTTGATTGGCGTCCAGGTTTCGCTTGAGAATAAGTAGTCCTGGATTGGGTAATGATAAATACAAAAAAAGCATGACATTTTAAATTTATCTGTACTTTTTTTGTTGCTTGCTTAGCTATTAAACTTTCGTCATCTTTTAGTCATTAATAAATGAAAAGCTCACGTTAAAACAGAGATAAAGGGATAGCTATGTTCAGAGTTTCCTGCTCCTTTTGCGTTATTAAACCATTGCGTTCAGGAAGATACTTATTAATGGTGAGCATGTTATTCCCGACATGGGCATACGCCCAAATGTCTGCCTACGACGAACTTATTATTCAGGCACGGGATGGCAACCGCCAGCCTTTATTGCAATACCTTGCCGTTCGTGAAAAGCAGACACAGTTAACGGCGGGAGAGATTGCTGACTGGCTTCAGGTTTCCTCATGGGCCAATAATGACGTTGAGACGCTGGCGGTATGGGATCGTTATCGCCAACGCATGGCCATCCCTGCCAGAGGGCAAGTCGCTGCCGCCCGCGCGCTGCGTAACCAAAAGCAGTGGAATGCCTCGCTGGCCGTCTGGGAAACCGTTCTGCAAGCTGAACCCGGCAATAGCGACGCCCGCACCGGCTGGATAATGACGCTCGCGGATGCCCATCGCAACGAGCAGGCCATCACCGAAGCCCAGCGCTGGGCAGACGAGGAGCCGGGGCCAGAGAGGGAGGCACTGCTGGCTTATGTTTATCATGCTCAGGGGAAAAACTGGGATTCAGTCCTGGCGGCCAGCCAAATCGATACCGATTCAGACCGCAACAAAAACGTGGTGCCCACGCTGCTGGCTGCCATGTCGGCCAACCGCATTGCCGGCCCCGCGCTGACCCTTTCAGAGCGTTACCCGCAGCCTGATGCCATTACACGTCAACTTGAACTGGATGCAGCGGCGCAAACCGTCCGCACTGCGTTCACGCCCACCCGCAATGAAGATGAACGATTTCTGGTGGCAGATAAAGCACTGGCTCGCTATGACGCGCTGATTGCCGAGTGGAAACAACATCCCGAGGCGCAAGGTGATGTGCGACGCGCCAGAATTGACCGGCTGGGGGCGCTGGTTATCCGTAAACACATGGATGAAGCGATCGCCGAATTTGAATCGCTCGAGGCGAGCGGAACGCCTGTTCCTGACTACGCCAGAAGATGGATCGCTTCTGCATATCTTGCGCAGAAGCAGCCGGACAAAGCCGAGTCGCTGCTTGAAAGCATCTATTTTCCGCGTGGCTCGACCCTGGCATCACAGCCGATGACCATGGACGATCAACAGGAACTGCTGTATGCCCGTCTCGATAACAACCATTTCGACGAAGCGAAGCAGCAACTGGATACATACACTAAAGAGACCCCTTACCTGCGACAGGTCTATGGTTCTCCCACCCCGCAGCCTAATGACAGCTGGCTGCTGGCCAGAACCTTACAAACCGAATATCTGGTAGCCACCGATAATTTGCCTGCAGCCGAGAAGCATGCGGAGCGGTTGGCGCGTACGGGATCGGGTAACCAGGCGCTGCGTATTGCCTATGCATCAGTGCTGCTGGCGAGAGGATTACCTCGTGCCGCAGAGCGCGAACTTAAGTTTGCCGAAGTCATTGAACCCAGCAACCTTGCGCTGGAAAGGCAACAAGCATGGACGGCCATGGAGCTCCAGGAGTGGCAGCAGGCCGACGAACTGACGAAGGATGTGGTCACCCGCAGCCCGGATGACGCCGCCACGTTGCAGCTTGAACGACTGATGGCGGTGCATAACAAAGCTGAACTGCGGATAGCCGGGTCTCAGGGCATCTCATCCGACAGTCCGGTCAGTGGCAAAAATGATTTTACCCTCAACACTGCGCTTTATAGCCCACCTGTGAACCAAAACTGGCGACTGTTTACCGGCTACAACTTCGCCCGTGGCGAGTTTGAGGAAGGGAAGGGAATAAGCCGGGACCTGCTGGCGGGCGCGGAATGGACGTCAAGGAATAGCTGGGCCGAAATGGAGGTCTCCGGGCGCAACGATGGCAGCGATCAGAAAATCGGCGGACGCCTCTCTGGCTGGTACGATTTCAGCGACAGCTGGCGGGTCGGGGGCTCGGCGGAGCGGTTATCCCGTAACACGCCGCTGCGTGCCCTGCGCAATGGGGTAAACGCCAACGGTGGCGATCTGTGGTTACGCTGGTATCAGAACGAACGACGCGAATATCAACTTTCGTTTTCCGGCGCCCATTTCACCGACGGCAACGATCGACTGGAATACGGCATCAGCGGTAAAGAGCGTCTCTGGACGCTGCCACGTTTTACTCTGGATTTTATCCCTGGCATCAGCGGCAGTGATAACAGCAAAGAAAATGTGCCTTATTACAACCCCAAACGCGATCTTTCGGCGGTTGCAGGACTGCGCGCCGAACAGGTGCTGTACCGCCATTACGACACGGTCTGGAAGCAGCAGTTTGAGGCGGGAGCGGGCGGTTACTGGCAAAAGGGGCACAGCGCTGGGGCCATCAATCAGTTAGGTTACGGGCAACGTATTCAATGGAATAACGTAGTGGATGCCGGGGTGAAACTGACCTGGGATAAGCGTCCTTACGATGGTAAGCGGGAGCGCAATATTGCCCTCGCATTTGATCTGAATGTCAGGTTTTAAGGGCGCTTCATGATGAAACGATGGCTTCTCGCCGCGAGGGTAATAGTCGGGTGGATGATGATGAGCATGTGTGCATTGGCCGCGGCACCGCGTTATCTTCCTCCCGCCGAGCGGGCGCCGCTGTATGCGGACCAGCCCTGGCCCACCAACAGCTTTCTGGTGCTGGCCTGGCATGACGTGGAGGACGGTGCCGCCGATCAGCGCTATCTGTCCGTGCGCACCAGCGCCCTGAACGACCAGTTTGCCTGGTTGCATGATAACGGCTACCACCCGATTAGCGTGCAGCAGGTGCTGGATGCCCATGCCGGGAAAATCACCTTGCCTGAAAAGGCGGTGCTGCTGACCTTTGATGATGGATACAGTAGCTTCTCGACGCGCGTTCTGCCGCTGCTCCGGTTGTTCAAATGGCCTGCTCTGTGGGCGCCCGTCGGCAGTTGGGTGGATGCACCTGAACATTCGCTGGTGGATTTTGGCGGACTTAAGACGCCGCGGGAAAAATTTGCCACCTGGAAGATGGTACGCGAGGCCAGCGAGTCGGGGCTCGTGGAAGTGGGTGCGCACACCTGGGCATCCCATTATGGCCATCAGGCCAATCCGCAAGGCAGCAAGGAACCCGCAGCCGCTAACCGTTTATACGATAAAACCACCGGGCAGTACGAAACGGATGCGCAGTTTGAACAGCGTATGAATGCAGACCTGTCGCGCATTTCGGGCAAAATCGAAGAGGTCACCGGGAAAGCACCGCGAGCCTGGGTCTGGCCCTACGGTGCGGCGAGCGGGACAACACTGAAGCTCGCGCATCAGCAGGGCTACCAGATGGCTTTCACCCTGAATCAGGGGCTGGCGAATGCCGCCAATCTGGAAGACATTCCCCGGGTGCTGATTTCCAACAACCCTTCGCTGCGCAGCTTCGCCAGCCAGATAGCTCAGGTCAGAGAACCTGATACCATGCGGGTGATGCATATCGATCTCGACTATGTGTACGACAAAAACCCGGCTCAACAGCGTAAAAATATCGATCTGCTCATCCAGCGTGTTTTCGATATGAAGATAACCCATGTCTTTTTACAGGCCTATGCCGATCCGAAAGGGGATGGCAACGTCAATGCGCTCTATTTCCGCAGTCGCTGGCTACCTATGCGGGCGGATCTGTTTAACTTCGTTTCCTGGCAGTTGCAGACCCGTGCCGGGGTGAAAGTTTACGCCTGGATGCCGGTACTGGCGTTTGGATTAGACCCCTCGGTGCCTCGCGTAGCGGCCTGGTCGCCAGACAACGGACGAATTGCGCCCGATAACCGCCATTATTTGCGCCTATCACCCTGGAATGCGGTTGCCCGGCAGAGAATTAACGATATCTACGAGGACCTGGCGCGCCATGCCAACTTCAGCGGCATCCTGTTCCACGATGACGCTTTTTTTGACCGATTTTGAGGATGCCTCCCCGGATGCGCTCAAAGCCTATCGTTTAGCAGGCTTCCCGGACAACCTCGCGCAGATCCGTGCCAACCCGCAACTGCTGGCGCGCTGGACGCGCTTTAAAAGTCGCGTCCTGATTGATTTTACCCGACAGCTCACGCAAACCGTGCGTGCCGTGCGCGGCCCACAGGTCAAAACCGCCCGCAACATTTACGCCATGCCGGTACTGGATCCGGAGAGCGAAACCTGGTTTGCGCAGAATCTGAATGATTTTCTCAGCACCTACGACTGGACAGCCCCGATGGCGATGCCGCTGATGGAAAATGTCCCGGTCAACGATGCCAATGCCTGGCTGGACAGACTCGTCGGGCAGGTAGCCCGTTTCCCTGGCGCGCTGGATAAAACGGTTTTTGAACTTCAGGCACGCGACTGGCGTAAGGGGGCAGGGCAGGACGATATTAGCGGTGAAATGCTTAACGGGTGGATGCGGCAGCTCAAGCTGAGCGGTGCCGGAAACTATGGCTACTACCCGGACGATTTCATTAACGATCAACCCCGGATGGCAGAGATCCGTTCTGCTTTTTCCTCCTACTGGTATCCGCAAAAATGACCGATCGCCTCATCGCCTTCCTGATCCTTTGCCTGATGTTCAGTTTTCCGCTCGGCGTGGCGGTGGTTTTTACCGGTGAAGTGATCCTTGATTTCGTCTTTTTCTGGCCGCTGTTTATGTCAGCCCTCTGGATGAGCGGTGGGCTTTACTTCTGGTTTCACCGCGAGCGCTACTGGCCATGGGGGCCAGGTACACCGCCACCTACACTCGCAGGCAATCCGCTGATTTCCATTCTTGTGCCGTGCTTTAACGAAGGGCTGAATGCACGTGAGACTATCGAAGCGGCGCTGGCGCAACGTTATGAAAATATAGAAGTGATTGCTATCAATGACGGTTCTATAGACAGCACGGCGGCCGTGCTGGACAAGTTAGCGAGTGAATATTCGCGGCTGCGGGTGATTCATCTGGCGGAAAATCAGGGCAAAGCGGTCGCCCTGCAGGCGGGTGCCGCGGCGGCGCGCAGTGATTTTCTGGTGTGTATTGATGGTGATGCGCTGCTGGATAAGGATGCGGCGGTGTATATGGTCGCACCGCTGCTCAATCACCCTCGCGTGGGGGCCGTGACCGGGAATCCGCGGATCCGTACGCGTTCAACGCTGGTTGGGCGAGTCCAGGTGGGAGAGTTTTCCTCTATCATCGGCCTCATCAAGCGTACCCAGCGCGTCTATGGTCAGGTCTTTACCGTTTCCGGTGTCATTGCCGCTTATCGCCGTCGCGCCCTGGCAGAGGTGGGGTACTGGAGCCCGGATATGATCACGGAAGATATTGATATCAGCTGGAAGTTACAACTGCGCCACTGGTCAATTTTCTTCGAACCTCGTGCGCTGTGTTGGATTTTGATGCCCGAGACGCTGAAAGGGCTTTGGAAGCAGCGTCTGCGCTGGGCGCAGGGGGGCGCGGAGGTGTTTATTGTCAATATGCGTCGCTTGTGGGGCTGGGAGTACCGGCGCATGTGGCCTCTGTTTCTTGAGTTTTGTATGTCAACCGCATGGGCCTTTGCCTATGCCGTCACCATTCTGCTGTTTCTCATCGGGCTGCTTTTTCCGATGCCCGATTCTTTATATGTTCAGCACCTTTTCCCACCGGCTTTTACTGGCCTGATGCTGGGCGTGGTCTGTCTGTTGCAGTTCGCGGTCAGTCTGATTATTGAAAGACGCTACGAGAATGGTATTGCGGCGTCACTGTTCTGGGTTATCTGGTTTCCGGTGGTGTACTGGATGTTGAGCCTGTTCACAACGCTTGTGGCTTTCCCGAAAGTCATGCTGCGCCGCAAACGCAGCAGAGCTCGGTGGGTGAGTCCCGATCGCGGTATTGGGAGATTAAAACCATGATCCAACCTTTAATTTTTACTGAACAACGGCTGTTTCCACGCGTGCTGGATTCCCTGTTAACCATCGTTGCCTGGCTGGGGTTTAGCTGGCTGATTTACAGTGGTCTGATAAACGCGATTGAACATGATCCTTTGATGGGGACCAGGCCGTTCTACACCACGCTCAGTACGTTGAGTGTCTACCTGCTGGTGGCCTGTCTTATCAGTCTGGCGCTGATAACCTGGGCAAAATACAACCAGCTGCGCTTTCGTATTGAACGTCGTAAGCGTCGGCCTGGACTTGAGCACCATGAAGTGGCGGCAAGTTTCAATATCACCCCCCGAACTGGCGCTAATGATGAGTCAGGCGCAGGTCTTTACCCTCGCCCATTATGATACGGGGGCAATTGACCGCGTGTGGATGGCGAAAATCCTCGCTAACGAACAGAGCGAGTAACGAAAACCCTGCCGGTCATTCTGGATGTATGCTGGCAGGTTTTTTATGGATTACCTGCGGCTCGCTTAATTCAGGAGGGCATGAACCCTGGCTCATAACGTAACGTCTCAATAATCATCGAGAGCGCTGGCAGGAGCTGGCGCTCGCTGGAATAGAAAATGTGAAACCCCTGCCGCAGCGGACACCACTCCTCCAGCACTGCCTGAAGAGTGCCATTATCCAGCCAGGGGCGGGCGAGGTTTTCCGGCACAAAAGCAAAGCCGTATCCCGCCAGCGCGGCATCGAGCGCGGCATACACCGAGTTGAAGATCAACGGGCCATCGACACGCCAGGCCTGAAGGGCGTCCCCCTTTTTGAGTTCCCAGGGGCTGATACCCTCCTTCATAGAGTATCGGGTGTTGATGCAGGCGTGCCGCAATAAATCCTCTGGCGTGAGCGGGCGTTCTTTTCCGGAAAGGTAATCAGGGGAGGCGACAATCACGTTTTGCCAGTCCGGTGAAATGCGGACTGACGCCATATTTTTACCGATCCTGTCGCCCGGCCTGATACCGGCGTCAAAACGCTCGGCAACGATATCCGTCAGGGCCGGATCGTTCGATACCTCCAGCTTCACGTCAGGATAGTGAAGCAACGCAGGGGAAAGGCGCGGCCATACGAAGCTGTTCCAGGCGAAATCCGACGCCGTGATCCGCACGGTCCCGGCGATCTTACTCCCCAGTTCGCTCAGGGAGGCCAGTTCATCAGCAATCACATCGAATCGGGGTGACACCCGCTCCAGCAGGCGCAGCCCTGCCTCCGTGGGAGAGACGCTGCGCGTGGTGCGGATCAGCAGTCGCAGCCCCAGCCGCGCCTCAAGGTTGCGGATGGTATGGCTTAACGCCGACTGGGATACGCCCAGTTCGGCGGCCGCCCGGGTAAAACTGCGTTCCCGGGCGATAGTGATAAATGCCACGATATCCCTGAAAATTTCGCCTGACATATTCCGCCTCGTTTATGCGTTAAAAGCCCGGTCAGGGCTGATGCTCATGGAACCGCAGCGCCTCGACCATCAGCGTCATCGCGCGGGAATGCTGGCGCCGGTTAGGGTAGTAGAGATGCAGGCCCGGCCAGAGCGGGCACCAGTCTTCGAGTACCGACACCAGCTCGCCTGTATCCAGCCAGGGTTGAACCATATCCTGCGGCAGGTAGGCAAGACCCAACCCCGCTTTTGCGGCTTCGAGAATATCGTAAGCGTTATTACAGATGACGGGGCCGCCGATCCTGACCGAGAACTCGCGCTGACCCTCGGTAAACTCCCAGTCATAGAGGCCGCCATAGGTGGAAGTGCGCAGCCGAATGCCTCTCTGTTGTGCAAGATCGTCAGGCCGCTCGGGATGCGGATAGCGCCTAAAATAGTCTGCCGATCCCACCACCGTATTCTTTACATCCGGGCTGATTCGCACCGAGATCATATCCTGCGCCAGCTCCGTGCCGAATCTGACCCCGGCGTCATAGCCTCTGGCGGCAATATCGACGCTGGCATACTCGCTGATCAGCTCAACGGTGATATCCGGATACTGCTGCAAAAAGGGTGAGAGTTTGGGCCACAACACCTGGCGGATGGCATAGTCAATGGCGGTGATGCGCAGGGTGCCGGTCGGTTTGTCCCGCAGGTCGTTTAAGGATTCAAGTTCTTTCTCAATGTACTCAAATTCGGGAACGATCCTGTCCACAAGGTGTTGACCCGCCATGGTCAGGCTTACCCGGCGCGTGCTGCGCAGCAACACACGCACGCCGAGCCGCTCCTCCAGACCGCGGATGCTGGCGCTCAACGCGGGCTGGGTGACACCCAGCTGCGCCGCGGCCCGGGTAAAACTCCCGGTTTGCGCTATCGCGATAAGTGCTAATAAATCACTGAAACCCTCACGAGCCATTTCTTCCTCACACAGAAGCGACAAAGGGATAAGACAGGCTTTAAAAGATTAATGAATTCTGTTTATGAATGCAAGAAACCAGCCGCACTGGTAGGGGCTTAATACGTTATGTATATTTATCAGCAAGCCAATATGAATAGCCGGGAATAACTCTACCGGGCGTAATGAAACAAATATTATAAATGCGAAGGGCGGGGGTGTGACTATTTTCCCTGCTCCGGATGTTCGTAATAATTATTCCTAAACACTTTAAACATGCTGATATAAATATCGGTCAGGAGGCGTCATGTCTTTATCTAAGGTTTCATTATTATTGGCATCATTACTTATTGCCAATACGGCACTCTCTGCACAAACCCAACCCACCACCGTGGCAGAAGGTATTAATGTCATGAATTCGCAAAAAGTTTCATTCCAGAACGGCACAATCAAAATGGCGGCCAATCTCTACCTGCCACCCGATTTCGATAGCGCGAAAAAATACCCGGCGATTGTTGTCTCCCATCCCTGGGGCGGGGTAAAAGAGCAGACGTCCGGTCTTTACGCTCAGCAGCTGGCGAAACGCGGATTCATTACCCTGGCCTATGATGCCTCTCACTACGGGGAAAGCGGAGGCTTACCGCGTGACCTGGAAAATCCGGCCGACCGGGTGCAGGATATCCGCAGCGCGATTGGCTATCTCAGCAGTCTGCCGCAGGTTGATGCCGCCCGCATCGGAACGCTGGGCATCTGTGCGGGCGGCGGCTATACCCTCCACGAAGCGCAAACCGATCTGCGTGTTAAAGCGGTCGCCGGGGTAGTCACCTATGACATCGGGGATGCAACCCGAAACGGTATTGAAGGATCGCCTGTCTCTGCTGCCGACAGGCTGAAATTACTGCAAAGCGTCGATGCGCAGTTAAATAAAGAGGCCGCCGGTGCGCCGGTGCAGGTAGAGCAGCTGCTCCCGGCGCGTGACAGCGTCAATGCCAGTACGCCGAATTTTGTGCGGGAGGCGACGGAATATTACCTCACCCCACGCGGGGCACATCCGAATGCCCGAAACCGCTATGTCGTAACCAGTCCGGGACTGCATATGGCTTATTATCCGCTGGAGCATATGGCGGATATTTCTCCCCGGCCGGTATTATTAATTGCCGGAGAAAAAGCGGAAACCCGTAAATTTAGCCAGCAGGCCTGGGATAATGCGCAGCAGCCTAAAGAATTAATGATAATTCCTGGTGCATCCCATTTTGATTTATATGACAAGCCGCAGTACGTCAACCCGGCGGTAGAAAAACTCGCTGCGTTCTTTAGTAAAAACCTTTAACAGCCAGCTTCGTATTCAATCAGGAAAATTATTTATGACTTATTCACTTGAAAATAAAATTGCCTTAGTGACCGGTGCCGCTTCAGGGATTGGTCTTGCCACCGCGCGAGCCTACGCTGCGGCGGGCGCATCGGTGATGCTGGCTGATATCAACGCAGAGGCGGTGAAAGAGGCCGCCGAGTCGCTGGTGGCTTCGGGCTACACCGCCCAGGCGGTGACCTGCAATGCGGCGGATCTGGACGATGTCGCTGCGATGGTGCAGGAGACCGTTGCCACCTTTGGCCGCCTCGATATCGCTTTCAACAACGCCGGGATCCAGAATGTGCTGGCCGAGATTGCCGATGCCACCGCAGAAGATTTCGACCGCGTCACGGCGGTGAACCTGCGCGGCGTATGGGGCTGCATGAAATACGAACTGCAGCAGATGCGTAAGCAGGGCAGCGGCGTTATCGTGAACTGCTCCTCTATCGGCGGGATTGTGGGCGGGGCAGAACGCGCTAACTACCACGCCGCCAAGCATGGCGTGCTTGGCCTGACCAAAAGTGCGGCGCTTGAGTATGCCGCGCGCAATATTCGCGTCAACGCCGTCTGCCCGGGACTGATCTGGACCCCTATGGTTGATGCCATGGTCGCCTCCGGGCAGAAAGAGGCGCTGGAGGCGATGGTGCAGGGCGTGCCTATGCAGCGTCATGGCAAAGCTGAAGAAATTGCGGACGTGGTGCTTTGGCTCTCCAGCGATGCGTCATCCTACGTCACAGGCCAGTCCATCTCGATTGATGGTGGCCTGACCATGCGTTAAGCCATCCTCTGGCCAGATGCCTGCGGCAGGCTCTGGCCATTCTAAGCTTAAGAATGTCTTACTATTAATGCCGTGGTTTTTTCATTCTGGAGCGTGGGCCACCGCCGGACTCACGCCACCAGGCTATAAAGATAGCCCCATGATCAGGATGACGCTCTGCTGCGAAGCCGTAGTGAAAAGGGTGCTTTTGATGTGTTCCATGCCCAGTTTGTTATAGAAATGACAAGCGCGTTCGTTCTGTTCAAGCACCTCCAGCCATAAAAATCTCGCTCCAGTGTCCCGGGCGCGCGCTTTAATCGTTGCAAACATTCGCTCACCATAGCCTTTGCTTGTCTCAGCAGGATCAAGATAGAGCTTGCTAAGCAGCACCCCTGATATATCCGTATCAGGAATGGTGGTTTCAAAAGTCACTTTCGCAAAACCAATCGGGCGATCGGTCTCTGTCACATACCAGCATACACGGCGATCCTGCAGACTTTGTTCAAGTGCGGGCAGAGAATATTCATCAGCTAAAAACTGGTTCAGTTCCGATTCTGACACCCACAGATGTTTAAAGTGGGCGCGATAGCTCCTGTAACCCAGTTCACTAAGTAACATGGCATCCGCCAGGGTGGCCTGCCGCATTTGTAATGTCATAAAAGGTATCCCGTCCCGGTTAAAAAACTAACGGCTTCTAATCTATAACGAAAGTTCTCTCGCAGATATGACCGCATCCATTATATGCATGAGTCACAAGAGAAAGCCGCCATGCCAGAGAGCGGCCCGCATCCCTTACGGCCCCAGCTAACCCGCCACCTTGCTCTACCGCGAGGTGAACCACGTCAGCACCACCGCGCTCAGCAGCAATATCCCGCTCATGGCAAAGGTGCTCTGCCAGCCGAAGTTATCGAACACCATGCCGCCCGCCGTCGAACCCAGCGCAATCGAGAGCTGGATCACCGCCACCATGAGCCCGCCGCCGGCCTCTGCATCATCGGGCAGGGTACGGGCGATCCACGTCCACCATCCCGTCGGTGCTGCGGTGGCCAGCAGACCCCAGAAGCCTAGTAGCAGGGCGACGATCCAGACGCTGTGTCCGATCAGGATCAACAACCCGGCGATGGCCGCCATCAGGAGTGGAATGGCCATTAACGTCAGGTAAAATCGGGCATTCAGGAACAGGGCAACGATTAGCGTACCCACAAACCCCGCCGTGCCGATGGTGAGCAGGATCAACGATAAACCCGAGGCGCTGACGTGAGTCACGGTCTCCAGGAACGGGCGCACGTAGGTGAACAGCGCAAACTGACCCATAAAGAACAGACCGCAGGCCAGCAGACCGACGGAAACTACAGGCAGACGGAACAGGCGAAAGACGGTCCCGCGGGAAGTCTGACGATTGTTCCCCTTCATGTCGGGCAGGCTATACCACTGCCAGATAAACGCTGCGATCGCCACCGGGACCAGGCACAGGAAGGCTCCGCGCCAGCCGATGGTGGCTCCGAGATAGCTACCGAGCGGGGCGGCGACCACCGTCGCCAGGGCGTTACCGCCGTTGAAAATTGCCAGCGCGCGGGCGACCTGATGCTGCGGCACCAGGCGAATGGCCGTCGCCGCGGACATCGACCAGAAACCGCCGATGGCAATGCCAATCAGGGCGCGTCCGGCCATATAGACCAGGTAGCTGGACGCAAAAGCAATAATCAGCCCTGATGCTGCCATCAACACCGTCATGCCCAGCAGGAGGGTTTTACGATTCATATTCCCGGCAATATGGGACAGGCTCAGGCTGGTCAGGACCGCCAGCGCGCCGGAGATGGCAATCCCCTGGCCGGCCAGCCCCTCGGTGACGCCCAGATCGCCGGCAATGGGGGTCAGCAGACTGACCGGCATAAACTCCGATGCAATCAGGACAAATACGCACAGGGTCATGGCGAATATACCGCCCCAGTACGCGTGTTCGTTACTCTGTGTGGATTGGCTCAGTGTGGACATAGTCAGATTTCACGAAGGGGAAAAACACGCCACCTGCCAGGAACAGGTGGCGGATAGAGTTATTTCAGGTTGGTTTTGAAGAACTGCCCGAACTGCGCAAACGGGATTTTACCGGCGACGTTGTCGTACAGATCGACATGGTTAGCGCCCGGGACAATTACCAGCTCTTTCTGTTTGCTGCCGACGGCTTTGTAGGCATCTTCAGCGAAATAGCGTGAGTGCGCCTTTTCACCAGTGACGATCAGCGTCGGGATGCCGATCTCTTTGGCGTAGCTCAGCAGCGGCATATTCATAAACGACAGCGGCATAGTCGCGGTCCATGCGCCGGTGGAGTTCACCGAACGCTCATGGAAACCGCGCGGCACCCGGTAGTAATCGAAGAACTCTTTCAGCACCGGATGCGGATCCGCAGGCAGCGCCTCCGGCAGAATACGCTCAGCCGCGCTTACTTTGCCGTTCTGGTCGACATTAATATCGTGGCCGCCGTGGGCGAAGGTGCCGCTTTCGGCATCCTTCCAGCGCTGCTCGTTAAGATATTGCAGGACGGCATGGCGATCGGCCGCAGAGTAGCGGTCTTTGCCATCGCCCACGCCGTGACCCATCGCCCGGCTCATGTCGTACATCACGCTGGTGGCGACCGCTTTGACGCGGGTATCCATGGACGCCGCGTTCAGCGCCATTCCGCCCCAGCCGCAGATGCCGAGAATGCCGATACGGTTGCGATCCACCTCTTTCTGTAATCCCAGGAAATCTACCGCCGCGCTAAAGTCCTCGGTGTTGATATCTGGCGAGGCGACGTTACGCGGCTGGCCACCGCTTTCGCCGGTGTAAGAGGGGTCGAACGCCAGGGTCACAAACCCTTGTTCAGCCAGGGTCTGGGCATACAGGCCGCTGGACTGCTCTTTGACCGCGCCAAACGGCCCGCCGATCGCAATCGCCGCCAGCTTGCGGTCGCCCCGGTCTTTAGGCAGATAAAGATCGGCCACTAAGGTGATCCCGTAGCGGTTCGGGAAGGAGACCTTGCGGTGATCGACCTTGTCGCTCTCGGCGAAAGTCTTATCCCACTTCGCGATCATCGAAACGGGCGCGTTTGGATTGGTGGTATCTGCATAACTCATTGTTGTTACTCCACTTAAGGATGCGCACAGCAGCATCGCAGGTATGGCAGCTGTCAGTTTTCGGGTGAACGTTTTCATAAAAGGCACCGGGCTGTGTTGTTGTGTGGAGACCAGTATAGTTAGCAGAAATAGTGCTGATTAGGGGCCGAAAGTTGCTAAGATTCATATCATATTGTTATGAATTGATGAGGATAACCTGATGGCGAAGCGGGAAAACTATAACGAGCTGTACCTTTTTATGCAGGTGGCGCGGGAGGGCAGCTTCACCGCCGCCGCGCAGCGGCTGGGGCTGGCCCAGTCGGGGATTAGCCGTTCGGTACGCGATCTGGAAGAGCGGCTGGGCGTACAGCTGCTGGTGCGTACCACCCGCAGGCTCTCATTGACCCAGGCGGGGGAGCAGCTCTACCAGACTACCGAGTCCGGGTTTGATGCCCTGGATACCGGGCTTGCCACTCTGGCGCATTACCGCGAGACGCCTTCCGGCACGGTGCGCATCAATGCCAGCCAGCACGCCATCGAGAAATGTCTCCTGCCGAAGCTGGCGATATTTAAACAACGCTATCCGGATATCCGGCTGGAGCTGATGAATGAGAGCCGCTTCGTCGACATCATCGCCGAGCGGTTCGATGCCGGCATCCGGCTGGGGCCGGAGGTCGGTCAGGGGATGGTCGCGGTACGCATTACGCCGCACATGGAGATGGCGGTAGTCGGTACTCCCGACCATTTGCGACGCTACGGTTTTCCCCAGACGCCAGCGGATTTAGCCGCCCATCCCTGCATTGCCTACCAGTTTGCCGACGGCAGCCTCTATCACTGGGAGCTGATTCAGGACGGCAAAAGCATCACTCATCGCCCCGAGGGGCAGTGGGCCATGTCCGACAGCTATATGGAAGCCGAAGCCGCCCGGCTGGGTCTGGGGCTGGCCTACGTGCCGGTTGAGCTGGTGGCGGACGATCTGGAGCGCGGGACCCTGATCCGTGTGTTGCAGCGCTACAGCCTGCGGATGGACGGGCTGTTCCTCTATTATCCCCATCGCAACGTGTCACCGGCCCTGAGAGCGGTGATCGATACCCTGAAAATCTGAGGATGTGTTGTAGGCCGGGCAGGTGGAGCAGCAGAAAAAAATCGCCAGATGCGGGAGTAAAAGCTAGATTGAATGTAACTGGTATGACCACATAAAGAAGGCTCAACGAATGAATTCAATAATAATACCCGTAAAGGAAGGCGGATTTCTGGCTGCCACGCTCTGGGAAAGAAGCGATGCCAAAGCGATGGTTATCCTTCACCCCGCAACGGCGGTTGTGCAGGCCTTTTATAAAGGATTCGCAGAGTACCTTTTCAACAGGGGGGTTCAGTGTCCTCACTTATGATTATCGTGGCACGGGTCTTTCGAAATCGGGGATGGTCCGTAGCTACAGCGTCTCAATGTCAGACTGGATAGAGCAGGACGTCGGATGCATAACAGCCTGGGCTAAAGCGCGTTTCCCGGAACTTAGCCTGCTGGCGGTAGGGCACAGCGTAGGAGGGCACGCCGTTCTGCTTTCGACTGCCACCCGCGCCCTGCAGGCCGCGGTCATTGTGGCCTCACACGCCGGTGTAACGAGCACAATAAAACAAACGACAGAAAAGGTGCGGGTGTGGTGCTTATTGCGTGTGCTGGCCCCGGTTCTTTGTCGTATTTTCGGATACATGCCGGCCCGGCGTCTGGGGCTGGGCGAAGATTTACCGGCGCCAGTGATGCTTCAGTGGGGGCGCTGGAGCGCAATGCCGGGTTATTTCTACGACGATCCTGACTGGGATGCACGCCAGCGGGCAAGTGAGGTAACGTTACCCGTGCTGGTGATGGGTTTTGATGACGACCCCTGGGCTAACCCTGAAGCCATAGCGCGGCTGATGGCGCCCGTACAAAACGCAAAAATCGAACGCCGCGACATACGGCACGCCGATTTTGGTCTTAAGGCTATTGGCCATATGGGCTTTTTTCGGGCGCGATGTGAGGAGAAATTATGGCCCGTCGTCGGGCAATGGCTGGAGCGTCAGTGTCCGGAGTGAACGAAGCGTGGAGACCAGGCCCTACAACAAAAAAGCCGCGAGCGGTTTCCCGCTTGCGGCGACAGGATCGGTGATGATGCGTTCTGGCGATCAGGCAGCTTTAACGGCTCTGATTTTTTTACTGCCAGCCGCATCTGACTCTTTTTCATCTGTTGCAGTGACGGCATTAAGCTCAGGGAGCTTGCTGGTACGCAGGATATGCTGAACGGCCTCTTTCTGCTCGGCAAGATACAGCCCAAGATTCTCAGCCTGCGTTTCGTCCATCTGCATTCCGCTTTGCAACAGCCAGTCGGTGAATGCTTCCGCCAGGTCGAGCAGTTTGTCGTGAGCGTCAGCCTCTTTCTTACTGGCAAATGTCATTTTCTCTTCACCTTTTCTTACGACAACAAATTTTGTTTCAACAGCCATTATGCACCCCCTATACTGTAATTATATACAGTATAGCAGTTCCGCGTTTGTGTTGCAGCCAAAATGTGCTGACATGTCCTGCGATCGGGGAGCAGCTTCCCGCAGCTCCTGACCGGTATGCACTACATGAATAGTTTAAATGACAGAAATACTTATATTTGCAGTGCCGCAAGGACAGAGGCTTCTATTTTCTCTGGGGTCGAGATCGGTGCAAAACGCTTGAGCGGTTTGCCGTCGCGTCCAATCAGGAATTTAGTGAAGTTCCACTTGATCCGCCCACCCAGAATGCCGGGCAATTCGTGTTTCAGGTAACGAAACACCGGGTGCGTAGCCGTGCCGTTAACCTCCACTTTCTCGAACATCGGGAAGCTCACGCCGTAGTTGATGTGACAGGTCCGGGCAATCGCGTCGGCGTCACCGGGTTCCTGCTTGCCGAACTGGTTGCAGGGGAAACCCAGCACCACCAGCCCCTGTTCGGCGTACTTTTTGTAGAGCATTTCAAGGCCCGCGTACTGCGGCGTGAAGCCACAATGGCTGGCAGTATTCACCACCAGAACCACCTTACCGGCATAGTCGGCCATAGAGATGCGCTCGCCACGCAGGCTGGTGGCAGTCAATTGATGAAAGCTCGTCATGTCGGAAACCTCAAAGCGGAACCCTTTTGCAGGCGTTCTGGATTATAGACTCTGATTTTTAACACGTCTGCTTCTGGCACGAAGCGGTCTCCGGGTCTATAAAACTTACTCCGCAACCAGCCACATATCGGCCTCGTCAAACATCTCCTCCAGCATGCGGTTAAGCTTCTCACGATCGCTTTTGCTGGCATCGCTGTTCAGGCCGTTGGCCTGCATCGGCTTAACCTTCACCTCGGCATCCGGAAAGATACGGTGCACACGGGTGGTCAATTCAGCCAGAATGATCTCCCTTGCGCCGGGAAGTCCTGCCACATTTCTTTTGTCATAAACCAGTTCAACGAACATCACACACCCTTAAATACTGTTTTAATGTACAGCATTCTTACCGGGGCAATGACATCTGTCAACTGCCGCCCGCTATGCAGGCGGCAGAAGCGACGATCAGAACAGGACCGAGTAGTTCAGGCCGAAGGTACGACCGCGACCTTTGTAGGTATAGAGGTTCTCAGCGCCGTAGGTTGGGCTGTAAAGACCCGGTGCCCGCTGTCCCCATGCGGTGGTGTAGTCTTCATCCAGCAGGTTTTCGACGCTAAAGCTCAGCTTGCCCACCGGCAGAAGGTAACTGCCGATGAAGTCAGCGGTGTTATAGCCATCAATGTGCTTACCGGCTTCGTCAGACAAATCAAACGTCTGCGTACTTTGCAGACGCAAGGTCCAGTCGCCCGGGGCCCAGGTGACCCATGCGCTCATCTTGGACGGGCTGGCGCTGTCTACCGTCAGCTTCTCCCATTTTCCGTCGACGCGGGTTTCTGATTTGATGAGGTTGAAGTTGGTGCCGGTGCTCCACGCGCTGTCGGTGAAGAAATAATCCACCTGACCCTCAACACCGTAGATGCGACGCTCGTCATCTTCGACGTTGATGGTCATGTCGCTTTTATTGATGTTGATGGTTTTGTCGGAAAGCGAATAGTATCCGGCGATCTGCGTGCGCAGGTTATCCCCGGTGTAGCGCCAGCCCAGCTCGAACGCATCAACTTTAATCCCGTCGAGTTTTGAGTCATTAACGTTAACGCTGTTGACCAGACGATAATGGCCGTTCACCAGCTGATAGGTGCCGGAGCCGTAATATTTCGCCAGATCCGGGATCTCAAAGCCCTGGGAGAAGTTAAACCACAGCTGCTGGCGTTCGGTCAGATGGCCCAGAATACCGGCGTTAAACAGCAGGTTGTTGTAGTCGGTTTTTCCGCCCGGCACGGCGTCTGCCGAGGTGGCTCTGCCCGTGGCGATACCCTGCTGTTGGGCGTAACCAATAAAGTCGTCGACCTTGTTTTCCGTGTACTGATAGCGCACACCGCCGCTCAGGGTGATGGCGGAGAAGTCGTAGCTGGACTGCAGGAAGGGAGCGAGGTTGGTGATGCTGTAGCCCGGATAGCGCCCGACGTTATAGGCGTTATCCAGCTTCATGCCGCCGCTGGCCGCTGCTTTATTCAGGTCGAAAAATTGCTGATTGGCGTCGAAGGTTTCATGCTCGGCATCGACACCCCACGTCAGCGTCAAATCGTCCAGCGGTTTACTGTTAAGGGTCAGCTTGCCGCCGTAGAAATCGGTTTTTTGCTGTGATGCACCAATGCTGGTGACCCGGCCGCCGGAAAGGGTAGGGAAGGGATAAAACGTCAGGCTCTCGTCACGGTAGTAAATCTGGGCGAGCAGATCCTGGCCCCAGAAATCGGTGTTGGCGTATTGCAGGTTGATCAGGTGGCGTTCGGTGCCCGGAATACGGTCGGAGTCGAGGTTGTTTTTGTTGTAGGCATTGCCGGAACCGGTCACCGCCGAGAAGTTTTCGCCAAGAAAGAGGCCGTGCTTACCGTCGGATTCACTTTTGTAATACTGCGTGGTGACCTGCAGCTGCTGATTATCGTCGATATTCAGCGTGCCGGTGCCCATCACGTCCAGGCGGTCGGAGTATTGCAATCCGGTCTGGGTATTATCAACGATCACCTCGTCGCCATTGCCGTCGTACCAGCCGCCAAAGCGCTGATACGCCACTGACAGGCGCCCTGATGCGTTGTCGTTACCGCCGCTGACCGCTGCCGCGACGTTCTCGTCATTGTCGTTATGGCTGTTGAAGCCCGTTTTCATGCCTGTCTGGAACTCGACTTCCGTTTCCGGCTGGCCCTTTTTAGTGACGATGTTGATTAAGCCGCCGGTACTGCCCCCGCCGTAAAGGGAGGTTGCGCCGGAGATGACTTCAATGCGGGAGATATTGAACGGATCGATAGAATCCAGCTGGCGGCTGTCGCTGCGCGAGGAGTTTAACCGCACGCCGTCGACCATCACCATCATCGAACGACCACGCATATTCATCCCGTAATTGGTACGCCCCTGGCTGCTGACATCCATCCCGGGAATCAGCTGTGCCAGCACCTCTTTCAGCTCTTTACCGCCCTGAACCTGCTGTTCGATTTCAGCTTGTTCAATGACCCAGGTGGTCTGTGCCATGTCGGTAATGGAGTGATTCGTTCGGCTGGCAGAGACCACCAGCGACTCTTCTTTTTGAGTTTCAGCCGAGGCATTGGCGGATAACATCATTAATAAACAATGATTTAAAGCCCAGAGGTAACGCGGTTTCATTATTGTGATCGTCCTGATTTTTAAAGGTCTCGGTGGCGTAGATGCCCCGTACCGCAAGAACATCACCTGCTAAGGTGATAGTGATTATCAGGATGATATGAATAATCATTACAATGTAAACAGTTAGTGTTAAAAAATGTTAATGTAATGGCATGAATTTGATGGGGTTTTTTAGGAGGGGACAGTAAGGTCTTAATCGAGGGAGCAGCGGAAACCCGACGGCATTTTCTTTCCTCCTGTATCAGGATGCGCTACTCTCACAAACGCGTTTGCTACCCTAAGGTTAAAAATGAAAAAAATAACGCCAGAGTATACCCCTGTTGATTTATCGCGTTGGGCAAGGAGGGAGCACTTTGAGGTGTTTCAGTCATTTGCTCAAAGTACATTTAACCAAACTGTGCAATTAGATATTACCGCGCTGCTAAAACATATTAAGCAGGCTGGCTGGAAATTTTATCCAACCATCATTTTCCTTATTTCTAAAATCGTAAACAGTCATACGGAATTTCGTATGGCGATGAAAAACGATGAACTGGTTATTTGGGATGAAGTGTATCCAAGCTATACCGTTTTCCATAATGAAACGGAGACGTTTTCCTGTATCTGGAGTGAGTACGATGGCGATATTCACCACTTCCAGAACGTTTATTCAGAAGACGTTTCACGCCATGGTGATGACCTTGCTTATTGGCCGAAGGGTGAGTCTCCGGAAAATATCTTTTTCGTCTCGGGTATTCCCTGGGTAAGTTTTACCAGTTTTGATATTAACGTCGCTAACATGCAGAACTTTTTCTCCCCGATGTTCACGCTGGGGAAATACTATGACCAGCAGGGGAAAGTACTGTTGCCTCTCGCCGTTCAGGTGCATCATTCCGTGTGCGATGGGTTCCACGTGGCAAGGCTGATCAACGAGTTACAGGCGCTGTGTGATGATATTCAGCGGCTTTCAGAAGAACACAAGGCGTGATGTGCTTTAATAAGAGATAAAATCTCTCTTAGATCTGATACCTCTGGAGATAAACTTGCGCGTTCAAACAAATCGATTGTATCTTCGGCCTGTCACTTCAGAAGATGTAGACGACCTTTTCAAAATTTATGGCGATCCCGCCACGAACACTTTTAATCCTGCCGGGCCTTATCCGAACATTGATTATGCAAAAACGGTTCTGAATCGCTGGCTTGTCCATTGGGACACGCAAGGGTTTGGAAACTGGGCTATATCACTTATCGAACAGTCTGAAAAAGTCATCGGATTCGGTGGGCTGACTGTTCGTTGTTATAAAGATATTGTTATTAATAATCTTGGATATCGCTTTTCCACAGATGCCTGGGGGAAGGGCCTGGCCACAGAGTTTGCCAGAGGCGCGATAAAATATGGATTTAATGATATTAAGCTGACCGAGATTTCAGCCGTTGTCAGAGCAAACCATCTGACGTCGCAGAACGTTCTTGAGAAAGCAGGACTGAGATACGTCAAAGAGATTTATGACGTTGAAGATGCACCTCCAAGCCTGATGTATTCGCTGAGAATGGATGAGTGGTTGAGAAACCTGGTTTCACAGGACAGGCAAGCGAAGCGCCCCCGGCAGTCCTTTCTGGAAGGCCTCTCGCAAACCTCAAAGTAACCCTATGTAATTCATGGTTAACGCTTTTCTTCATATCCTCAGGGTCGTAAAGTCACTGCGTTGCGGCACATCCGCAATCGGGCGTAGGAACCCGTTGGCATAAAGCGATATTTTTTGTCGCCACAGCGCTTATCCCGTTAAAATCACGGTGGCGCTGGCGGAGCAGCCGTAAGGCTGGCCGTTTTCTTTATGCACGGTATTCCTACCTCCGTCAGCGCTACCTCCCTGAGCGTAGGAACTCATCGGTGGTTATATTTTCTGCATAAAGAGGATGCCTTATTATAGCTACTACCCTAACCCTGACTTATCTGCATTCCGCTTTGCAACAGCCATCGTGCACCTCGCTGCACCTTGTTTATACACAGTGTTGCGGCTACAGATCGACGTTGCAGCAAAATATGCATTACTGGCATAGCTGCTGTGTTTCCGGGCCACCCATACTCCGCCGCCATGCCCCAGGCGCCTGACCATACTGACGCTTAAAGCTGCGGTTGAAGGACTGCTGGGAGTCAAAGCCCAGCGCGATCGCCACGTTTAAAATCGGCTCGTCGCTGTGGGTTAAGCGCTCAACCGATTTTTGCAGCTTTTGCGCGCGAATGTACCCAGCGAGGGGATAGCCAGTATGTTCCTTAAACAGACGCTGGAGGTGCCATTTTGAGTAGCCGGAACGCCTGGCAACGGACTCAATATCCAGACGGCTATCCAGGTTGTTGTCGATCCAGTCGAGTAAATCATGCATAAATGCGCCAGTGTTCATCTGGTTATCCTCACGCTGCCTGTATAAAAGTATCTTTATCTGTTGCATTTAAAGGTGGCGCGTTTTTCGGTTAATTGCAAATTTTATTATTGCATTTAAATCCCTGAGCGAAACGGGTGTTTTAACATCGACTCAAATAGCACATTAAGTGCAACAATTATTCTTGCACTTAATTAAGCGCCTTCCTACAATCGCCGGGAATAGTGTATTCGCAACTGTTACAGTTTTGTGGCGATGAACGACACAAATGGCCTTAAGCCAGCCACCGGACAAAGGAAGTAGCGCAGCGCCTCCCCTGCGTCTTGCCCGGCGGCTACAATTACCGGAATAAAAATAATGAGCCTGCAAAAAACCTGGGGTAACTTTCATCTGAGCGCACTGGGGGCGATGTTCGCCTCCGTGTTGCTCGTCGGGTGCGATGACAGCGTCGCGCAAAACGCTGCGCCACAAGCACCCGCTGTCAGTGCAGCAAACGTGGTCGTGAAATCCATCAGCCAGTGGGATAGCTTTAACGGCCGGATCGAAGCGGTGGAGAGCGTTCAGCTACGCCCGCGCGTTTCCGGCTACATTGATAAAGTGAATTACACCGACGGCCAGGAAGTGAAAAAGGGCGAGGTGCTGTTCACTATCGATGACAGAACCTATCGCGCCGCTCTGGAACAGGCGCAGGCCACGCTGGCGAGAGCCAAAACGCAGGCCAACCTGGCGCGTAGTGAAGCGAACCGTACCGATAAATTAGTCAATACCAACGTGGTATCCCGCGAAGAGTGGGAGCAGCGTCGTTCGGCTGCCACCCAGGCGCAGGCCGACATTCGCGCGTCACAGGCGGCGGTTGATGCCGCGCAACTTAACCTCGATTTCACCAAAGTCACCGCGCCTATCGATGGCCGCGCCAGCCGCGCGTTGATTACCAGCGGTAATCTTGTCACCGCGGGTGACAGCGCCAGCGTCCTCACCACGCTGGTCTCGCAGAAGACGGTTTACGTCTACTTTGACGTGGATGAGTCGACCTACCTTCACTATCAAAATCTGGCCCGCAACGGGCAGGGGGCGTCCAGCAATCACACGGCGCTACCGGTCGAGATTGGCCTGACGGGCGAGGAGGGGTATCCCCATCAGGGCAAAGTGGATTTTCTGGATAATCAGCTAACGCCGAGTACCGGCACTATCCGCATGCGCGCGCTGCTGGATAACGCGCAGCGTCAGTTCACGCCGGGCCTTTTTGCCCGCGTACGCCTGCCGGGCAGCGCGGAATTCAAAGCCACGCTGATCGACGACAAGGCGGTGCTGACCGATCAGGATCGCAAGTATGTTTACGTGGTTGATAAAGAGGGCAAAGCACAGCGTCGCGATATCACGCCGGGACGTCTGGCAGACGGGCTACGCATCGTGCAGCAGGGGCTGAACCCTGGCGATAAAGTCATCGTCGAGGGTTTACAAAAAGTGTTTATGCCGGGTATGCCGGTTAACGCCAAAACCGTTGCCATGACCGCCAGCGCCGCCCTCAACTGATCCCTTGACCTGAGAATCCAACCCATGGACTTTTCCCGCTTTTTCATCGACAGGCCGATTTTTGCCGCCGTCCTGTCGATTCTGATTTTTATCACAGGGTTAATCGCCATCCCGCTGCTGCCGGTGAGCGAATATCCTGACGTCGTGCCGCCAAGCGTGCAGGTGCGCGCGGAGTACCCGGGGGCCAACCCGAAAGTGATTGCTGAGGCCGTGGCGACGCCGCTGGAAGAGGCGATCAACGGCGTTGAGAATATGATGTACATGAAGTCCGTTGCGGGCTCCGACGGCGTGCTGGTCACCACCGTCACCTTCCGTCCGGGAACCGACCCGGATCAGGCGCAGGTTCAGGTGCAAAACCGCGTCGCGCAGGCCGAAGCGCGTCTGCCGGAAGACGTGCGGCGTTTGGGCATTACCACCCAGAAACAGTCCCCGACGCTGACGCTGGTGGTGCATCTGTTTTCGCCCAACGGTAAGTACGACTCCCTGTATATGCGTAACTACGCCACGCTGAAGGTGAAGGACGAGCTGGCACGCCTGCCCGGCGTCGGCCAGATCCAGATTTTCGGCTCGGGTGAATACGCGATGCGCGTATGGCTGGATCCCAACGAGGTGGCGGCCCGCGGGCTGACCGCTTCGGATGTGGTCACGGCGATGCAGGAGCAGAACGTGCAGGTATCCGCCGGGCAGCTTGGCGCCGAGCCGCTGCCGAAAGAGAGCGATTTCCTGATCTCCATTAACGCCCAGGGCCGTCTGCATACCGAAGAAGAGTTTGGCAATATTGTCCTGAAAACGACGCAGGACGGTACGGTCGTGCGCCTGCGCGACGTGGCGCGTATCGAAATGGGGTCCGGCAGCTATGCGCTGCGTTCCCAGTTGAACAACAAAGACGCGGTCGGGATTGGTATCTTCCAGTCTCCGGGGGCGAACGCCATCGATCTGTCTAACGCGGTGCGCGCGAAAATGGACGAACTGTCGACCCGTTTCCCGGAAGATATGAAGTGGGCGGCACCTTACGATCCGACCGTTTTCGTGCGCGACTCCATTCGTGCAGTCGTGCAAACGCTGCTGGAAGCGGTGGTGCTGGTAGTGCTGGTGGTGATCCTGTTTCTGCAAACCTGGCGCGCGTCGATCATTCCGCTGATCGCGGTGCCGGTGTCGGTAGTGGGGACCTTCAGCATTCTCTACCTGCTGGGCTTCTCGCTGAATACCCTGAGCTTGTTCGGGCTGGTGCTGGCCATCGGTATCGTGGTGGACGACGCCATTGTGGTGGTGGAAAACGTCGAGCGAAATATCGAAGAGGGACTTGCTCCGCTTGCGGCGGCGCATCAGGCGATGCGAGAAGTGTCCGGGCCGATTATCGCGATTGCGCTGGTGCTGTGCGCCGTGTTTGTGCCGATGGCGTTTCTCTCGGGCGTTACCGGGCAGTTCTACAAGCAGTTTGCGGTGACGATCGCGATTTCCACGGTCATCTCTGCCATCAACTCGCTGACGCTCTCTCCGGCGCTGGCAGCACTGCTGTTAAAACCGCACGGCGCGCCGAAAGATTTCCCGACCCGGCTTATCGATCGTCTGTTCGGCTGGATTTTCCGTCCGTTTAACCGCTTTTTCCATCGTAGCTCGAACGGCTATCAGGGGCTGGTGGGCAAAACGCTCGGCCGACGCGGGGCGGTGTTTGTGGTGTATCTGCTGCTGCTCTGTGCCGCGGGCGTCATGTTTAAAGCGGTACCCGGCGGGTTTATTCCGACGCAGGACAAGCTGTACCTGATTGGCGGCGTGAAGATGCCGGAAGGCTCGTCGCTGGCGCGCACCGATGCGGTGATCCGCAAAATGAGCGAAATCGGGATGAATACCGAAGGCGTGGACTACGCGGTCGCGTTCCCGGGGCTGAACGCGCTGCAGTTCACCAATACGCCGAATACGGGGACGGTCTTCTTCGGCCTGAAGCCGTTCGACCAGCGTAAACATACTGCGGCGGAAATTAACGCGGAGATCAATGCGAAAATTGCGCAAATCCAGCAGGGCTTTGGCTTCTCCATCCTGCCGCCGCCGATTTTAGGGCTGGGTCAGGGGTCGGGGTATTCCCTGTACATTCAGGATCGCGGCGGTCTGGGCTATGGCGCGCTGCAAAATGCGGTAAACACCATGTCCGGTGCGATTATGCAGACGCCGGGAATGCACTTCCCGATCTCAACCTACCAGGCTAACGTTCCGCAGCTGGACGTGCAGGTTGACCGTGACAAGGCGAAAGCGCAGGGCGTGTCGCTGACCGATCTTTTCGGTACGCTGCAAACCTATCTGGGCTCGTCGTACGTGAATGATTTTAACCAGTTCGGGCGCACCTGGCGCGTGATGGCGCAGGCCGACGGGCAGTTCCGCGACAGCGTGGAAGACATTGCGAATCTGCGCACCCGCAATAGCCAGGGTGAAATGGTGCCGATTGGCAGTATGGTGAATATCACGACCACCTATGGCCCGGACCCGGTGATTCGCTACAACGGTTACCCGGCGGCGGATCTGATTGGCGATGCCGACCCGCGCGTACTTTCGTCCTCGCAGGCGATGGCGCAGCTGGACGGTATGTCCAGGCAGATCCTGCCGAACGGGATGAACATTGAATGGACGGACCTGAGCTTCCAGCAGGCCACGCAGGGCAATACGGCGCTGATCGTCTTCCCGGTCGCGGTGCTGCTGGCTTTCCTGGTGCTGGCGGCGCTGTATGAAAGCTGGACGCTGCCGCTGGCGGTGATCCTTATCGTGCCGATGACCCTGCTTTCCGCGCTGTTTGGCGTCTGGCTGACCGGTGGCGATAACAACGTGTTCGTGCAGGTGGGGCTGGTGGTGCTGATGGGACTGGCGTGTAAAAACGCGATTCTTATCGTGGAGTTTGCCCGCGAGCTGGAAATTCAGGGCAAAGGCATTATGGACGCCGCGCTGGAGGCGTGCCGCCTGCGTTTACGCCCGATTGTGATGACCTCCATCGCCTTTATTGCCGGGACCATTCCGCTGATCCTCGGCCATGGCGCGGGCGCAGAAGTGCGCGGCGTTACCGGGATCACGGTCTTCTCCGGGATGCTGGGAGTGACGCTGTTTGGTCTGTTCCTGACGCCGGTGTTCTACGTGACGCTGCGTAAGTTTGTGACGCGCGGCAAAAAAGCGGAAAGGGATGTTCTGCCCGCGTAGGGATGTTGCAGATAATAAAAAACCGCCTTCATAGCAAGGCGGTTTTTTTTGCATTCAAAGAAAGTTAAAGGGCTTCTTTATACTTGGCGATAAGTTCAGGCACCGGATCGCAGCCGCTGGTATCGGCTTTTTTCACTTCTTCCAGCGCACTTGCCACGGTGTGGCGCGCCAGTACCTGTAACGAAGCCTGCTCCGCTTCTTCGGAGATAGACTTGAAGTACCAGCAGGCGTTAGCGCTGACTACGCAGCGGGCCGGTACGTCAGGGCGTGATGCCCACAGCTTTTTATCTTCGATGACGGAAAGGTAGATGTCGCGCAGGGTGATCTCTTCCGCCGGGCGTCCAAGATGAATAGAGCCGTTACGGCCAAGCGTGGAGACGATAATACCGTCACGCGTGAGAGGAACCATCAGTTTGCGGATGAAGCTCGGGTTTGCTTCCAGACCGTAGGCCAGAATCGCACTCGTCGAACGTTCACCCAATTGCTCCGCCATTGCTACGCTGAGAACCATCTGCAAAGCTGTCGGGAAGCGGTAATCTAACATTTTTGTATCCTGGGTTGCGGTGAATCTTGTTCTTTTTGGCACCGCAGAGGTGAATAAGCAATAAACAACAATATAACAAATACGGTAATTTTTTTGAAGCAATCTGCGGCATTTGCGATCGAACCCCCTGTTCCTGTTTAGCTATACGTGCGGTTTGGGAAGTCAACCGTCACCATCAGGCCAGCTTCTGCGGAAGTACTCAGATTTACGCTGCTGTTGTGCTGCTGCGCCACCGCTTTAACGATGGCAAGCCCCAGTCCGCTCCCGCTTTGCAATTGATTGGGATCGCGGAAAAATCGGTCGAACACGCGCTCGCGTAATTCAACCGGAATGCCGGGCCCTGCATCGGAAACGTGTAGCTGAGTGGATTTCTCTAATGAACGAACATCCACCTGAATCCGCCCACCCTCAGGGCTGTACTTCACGGCATTTTCAATCAAATTGTCGATCAGCGACATCAGACATTCCCGGATACCTGAGACCCAAACTTCATCTTCAGCGAAGAACTCCAGCTCAACCCTGCGCTCAGAGGCTAACGGTTCCAGCGCAGCCATTCGATCCTGGATGAGGGACATCAGCGGTACGGGCTCCATAACCGTGTCAATGCGTGCTTCACTGTGCATCATCAGCAGCAACTGATTGACGAGACGCGCAGCACGGCTATTGCTGCGAACAATCCCTGCAAGCAATTCCTGTTGGCTCTGGCTGAGTACATACGACTGCAACGCTTCCACGTTGATTCGCATCGCCGCCAGCGGTGTTCGCAGTTCGTGAGCCGCATCGGCAATGAAAACCCGCTCCCTTTCCGCGCTTTCTCGCACCCTGGCGAGAAAGTCGTTAATTGCATCCACCATCTGGCGAAGCTCCCTGTGTTTTGGTACAGCTTTTAAGGGAGAGAGATCGTCTGGCGTGCGCAATGCAATTTCATTGACCACCTTGTTCCAGGGGCGCATGGCAATGCGAATTGACAGCCACGCGGGGAACAGAAGAAAAGGGAAACAGACCAGCAGCGGCAGGATGTAATAGCCGCGCGAGTTCAGGTAGATAAAGAAGTTCCAGCCGCTGGCAGGGGTGAACAGGGTGACTTCCACGTCGGAGTGAGCGGATTTAAGGGTGCGGCTGGTCCAGGCTCGACCTTCACTTTGAACATGCTCCATTTCTCCGGGACGGGTGTTGGTTACCCCCACAGGTGCGCCCGCAGATGAAAAAATAACGGCACCGTTCTTGCGAACGATGAGGTTAATCGATAGTGCGGGATCTTCACCGCCGCCATAGCTTTCGCGTAACGCCTTGCTGAAGGCTTCCAGGACTTCGGTTCGCGCCTGCGGGCGCTCGTCCATTCGCTCAACCAGGGTAAAAAGCGTTTCGTAAGTCTTACTACCCGTGAGTATGGGAGGGCTGCGCAGGTCCTCCCAGAGAATGAAGGTTAAAAAAAGACTCCACAGCAGGGTAAGCAGCAGTATCTGGGCGATGATAATTCGGCGTACCAGCGTTGGGCGCCTCAGGTGATACCACACGTTTCGCATTAAGTCGTTACCTTCTGAACAGCAACGGTATCAATAACATACCCGACGCCACGCACCGTTCGCACGTAACCGTCGCCGATCTTTCGCCGCAAATTCCCCATATGCACGTCGAGCGCATTACTGAGGTTCTCTTTGTTGCCGAATATCCGTTCTTCCAGAAACCGTCGCGTTATCACGCGGTCAGCACGCAGCATCAACGTTTCAAGCAGCGCGTATTCACTGGCCGTCAGGTCTATGTGGCGTGCGCTCACCGTCACGCGACGCGTCGGCATATGAAGGAATAAGCCTCGAATTTCTATCGTCTCATTCTCGAAACCGTAACTGCGCCGCGCAAGGGCTCTTACCCGCGCCAGCAGTTCGGCGAGAACAAAAGGTTTAACGAGATAGTCGTCTGCACCTGCATCCAGCCCGCACAGGCGATCCTGCAGCGTGCCTCGCGCCGTCAGGATGATGACGGGGATGCCCTTAAGCTGCTGGCGTAAGCGCGTCATGAGGCTCATGCCGTCGCCGTCGGGCAGCCCCAGGTCGAGCAAAATAAGTTCTGGCACGCAGACGTCAAGCTGATGCAGTGCATCTTCTTTACGGCGAACCCATATAACGTCAAATCCTTGATCGGCAAGGGCGATACGTACGCCATTGCCCAGATCCAGGTCGTCTTCGATTAGTAGAATTTTCACACTGGTAACTGTATCAACCGTGAATGAAGAACATCTTAAGAAAAAACGGTATCAGGAAATCTATCCGGTTTACAGCACCCGCGCGCGCTTCAGTCTTTCTTCATTTTCGGCTCATAAGAACCTTAGGGTCAGTATTTAAAATGGGCGTTCTGGCGTTTAACCGCTTGCATCGTCACCATTTGAATCCAGAAGGACTTCTTTAATGAGAAACATCGAACTGCGTCATACGTCCCCACACTTGCTCTCGGGCCGCAGTCTGAAAAACATCGTGCCGGGCGTCGTTCTGGCGTTACTGGCCACACCTGTACTGGCGGCAGAACAGAGCCAGGGTAACGTCTTAACACTGGGCGGAGGCGTTGATGTCGCGCCACGCTACTCGGGTTCGGATAAAAGCCGCGTCAGTGCGGCGCAGGTGGTGGATTACATCATGGCAAACGGCTTCTTTATCAGCACCACGCGAGGGATTGGTTACGGCAACAACATCGGCAACCTGGATTACAGCGCCGCAGTGAGCTATCGAACAGGCCGTAAAGATAAAGACGTGAGCAGTGATTCGATCAGCTCCGGCAGCGATTACCTTCGGGGTATGGGCGACATCAAAGGCTCGGCCATCGTTGTGCCTGGGCTGGGGTATAAGGTGACCGACTGGCTTCATCTGCAGCTGCAGGCTGAGGTTCCGGTTTCTGAGAGAGACAACGGTGAGGCGGTGCATTTCGGTATCATCAGCCCGCTCTATACCTCACCAAAAAATGAGGTGACGCTGGCGCTGACAGGTAGTTGGGGATCCGACAAGTATATGCAGACGTACTATGGTGTCAGTTCCGCCCAGTCGAGCGCATCGGGATTTGCCCGACATGACGCCGGAGCCGGTATTTATGCCTGGTCGATGAATCTGGACTGGACCCACAGGCTCACCTCGCGCTGGAGCGTGCTGGCCTCAGCGGGTGCAACGCAGTTGACGGGGGATGCGGGTGATAGTCCCATTGTTCAACGCAAAACGTCGCCCACGGGGAGTTTGAAGGTGACGTACAGTTTTTGAGGGTTGGTTTCTTATGGATATGAGCGCGCAATAGCGATAAATTCGAGCCGCCCCGGGAAGTGGCGGACGGGCGAGGAGTGGGCGTAGGTCCGCTCTGAGCGAAAAGCGGACGCTGACCAGGACACCTAAGTTATGCTCAATGAAGACAAATAATGTTACTGCATCAAATTATCGAAATTGAATTGCAATCAATGTGCCATCTCAAATGTCACATCAATATTACCCGTATGCCTGAAAATCCCAACTCCAGAATGGATACGACCCACTTTCTGAAGGTTACCTATCCGTTCATTGTTCTGTTCGTACATGATGACGAAGCTGTGGCGGGGAGCCCAGTAAACAATATCGCCCACTTCATAACCGCTGGTCTGCGTTTCGTTTGCCGGCAGGGCATCCGGGAACCGGTAGCACATTTCCCGTCCGTAAAGATCTTCCATGGGCAGCGTCAGCGGAAAGCGAGAGACCAGCGCCCGGGTAGTGGCATTGTCATAAAATGTTGCCGTCATAACCTGGTCACCTGCGGTGATCTTGACCCGGATACCTTCGGCCTCGGCACCTAAAGATGAGAATGAAACAGCCGTCAGGGAGGCCAGAGCAAGCATGAATGGTTTGAACATAAAACTCTCCATTGTTTTTATATTTTCATGAATAACGGCACTAAAGCAGTGCCGTTCAGAAACATTATTTATCTGATTTCAGATTGGTGTTAAAGAATGAGACCAGCTTGTCCCACGGGATGAGTTCAGTGCGGTCATACAGGTCGATACGGTTAGCGCCCTTAATCTCCACAAGTTCCTTCGGCTCTGCGGCCATTTTGTAAGCTGTATCGGTATAGGTGCGGGATGGTGCAGCATCACCCACGACAAAGAGTATTGGTCGCGGTGAAATGGACTCGATATCGATAAACGGATGGAAGTTCATGAATTTCGCATAGGTCGCCGGTGTTGAGCGGCGATTGTTAGATGCCACCTTACCGCGCTCCGTCTGATAAAAGTCATTGGACTCTTTACCTTCGATGAACACCGGATCGTTCTGCCCGGGACCATAAACGGGTTGCCCGGTTTCAGCGGTTTTGTAGCGTTGTTCTGCTGCAATCGCCAGGTCCTTGTTTCTCATTTCCACGGTCCGCTCATGGTTCAGACCGGTACGGAAATATTCGCCCATGTCGTACATGCTAACGGTGGCGAGCGCCTTGATGCGGGGATCCATTTTTGTCGCGGCGATGGCAAAGCCGCCGCTACCGCAGATACCTATCACGCCAATTTTTTCACGATCCACAAATGCGCGCGTTCCGAGGAAATCAACTGCAGCGCTGAAGTTTTCTGCATACACATCAGGCAGCACGGCCCCGCGCGGCGTACCCGCACTCTCACCCCAGAAAGACTGGTCGAAGGACAGTGCAACAAAACCGGCCTCCGCCATTTTTGTTGCGTAGAGGTTAGCAGCCTGCTGTCTTACTGCAGCAAAAGGATGGCCGACAATAAGGGCGTCATATTTTTTACCGGCTTCCATATTGCGGGGAGTAAATAACGTGCCGGTAACTTCCATGCCGTAAATATTTTTGAATTTTACGGTTTCAGTCTTCACTTTATCGCTTTTATAGAAATTATCCGCACCGTGGGACATATCGGCTGCGACGGCTGTATTTGCCCCCATACCCAGAGCGACGCTCAGAATTGCCAGCGCGGCCAGGGTTTTTAATTTCCCTTTTGAATGCAATTTCATATTACCTCCTGAATTGGACAACGATATCAAGACTAACGGAGTGAAACATCCGGAGAACAATAAACCTCCGGACAGCAGGACCTTTTCAGGCCGGATTTTGTTTGGTCTGGCCCGGGCGTTTTAACAGCAGGAATGCCACTATGGCCGTGGAGAGCACTACCAGCGCGCCGGCCAGGAAGATTGCGTTCAGCCCCAGATGTCCGCCTACCCAGCCAAGGGCGGGGCTACCGATTGCCATCGCCACGTCAAGAAATGCCGTGTAGATCCCCATCACCATGCCGCGGTTCTGGGGCGTTGAACCACTGATGGCTTCGATACCGAGACCCGGGTAAACCAGCGAATATCCAAAGCCAGCTAATGCGGCACCGACCGTCGCAATCAGGGACGTGCCGGCAAGCCAAATAAGAAACAGACCAGCGGCCTGGACGAGCACAAATATCAGCGCAATGCGGGCACCGCCAAAGCGATCCGGCAGATGGCCCGCAACGGTACGGGCGACAATCAGCGCGACGCCAAAGGCGGTGAATGCCATCCAGACGGGCTGCCAGTGCATGGCGCTGTAATAGAGCGAGCTGAAGGCCAGAATGGTGCAGTAGCCCGTGCTGGCCAGTGCCGCGCCCAGGCCGGGTAACCAGACCGCGTGCATGACGGAGTTAAAGGAGGCTTGTGCTGCATGGGGATGAGGCGGCACGGCGGGCATACGGGCGAGATACGCCAGTACCAGCAGCGGAAGCAGGAACGTCAGTAATGCGATCGCCTCAAAGCCGAAAGCATCAAATAACAGCGTCCCCACCGGTCCGCCGAGAGCCATAGCGGCAAACATCGCGGTGCCCACCCAGGCGATAACCTTACCTGCATGCTCCTTATCCACGAGGGCCAGACCCCATGCCACGGCACCGGTAATGATGAAGCTTTCCGCCCCTCCAAGGATCGCGCGCCCGGCAAGCAATACACTCACAGACAGTACCGGCATGCCGACGAACCAGAGCGACACCTGATACAGTAGCCCTGAAACGGCAGCAGCGATGAGCCCGGCCACCACGCCCTTTTTGGCGCCGCGCCTGTCTGAATAACTCCCGGACCACACCCGGGAAATCAGCGATGCCGCAAACTGTGCCCCGGCGACCAGGCCCACGATAAACGTCCCGAAGCCCAGGTCATTTTTGACATGCAGCGGCAGGACGGGAAGTGCCACACCAATAATAATAAAGCCGACCAGTACCGCAGCCATTACCGGCATCAGCGCTGCGAAAACCCGGGTGCCGGAGTTATTGTGAGAAAGTTTTACAGGCATTTAATACAGCCCCTTACCTTTTAATGAACAGAATGTCGTTTACGTATTTCGTTTTTAGGGCACGATGTGGCCCGCAGAAAATTGCGGTTTGAATTTCCTGTTTACAAAGAAGCGTTAATTGATACAGCTCTTTTTATTTCCGGATGATAAAAACCATCCGGAAATAATGCAGGCGTCAGCTACCCGCCTGTTGATGGTTTAATAAACCTGCACGGTCGGCCGGAAAAGTATTTCGTTAACATCCACGTCGTCAGGCTGGCTGATAGCAAATGCAACGACCCGCGCAAAAGCCTCTGCCGGGATCGCATTCTCGTAGGTTTTCGACATACCTTTCGCAATATCTTCGTCGGTGATGGTTTTAGTCAGTTCGGTATCTACCGCGCCGGGAGAAACAATAGTTGTGCGGATATTCCAGGGCTTCACTTCCTGACGCAGGCCTTCTGAAACAGCCCGGACGGCCCATTTCGTCCCCGCATATACGGCACCGCCGGGTCCAATTTTGTGTCCGGCTACTGATGACACGTTGATAAACTGTCCGGACTTCTGCGCTTTCATATACGGCAGCGCGGCGGCAATACCGTAAAGTACGCCCTTAATGTTCACGTCGATCATCCGGTCCCATTCATCCACCTTCAGCTTGTCAAGCATGGAACTCGGCATTAAGCCGGCGTTATTAATGATAACGTCAATACGGCCGTGCAACTCTACCGCCCGGTCAACAAGGGACTGGACCTGTGCACGGTCCGTCACGTCGGTGCGGAGTATGGCTCTGGCATCCAGTCCCAGTTCGCCGGCAAGTTGCTCAAGCTTCTCCATACGGCGCGCCCCAAGAACCACCTTTGCGCCCAGTTTCGACAGGTGTCGGGCTGTTTCTGCTCCCAGGCCGCTGCTGGCACCGGTGATGACGATGATTTTGTTTTCGATACCCTGAGACATACTGTCCTCCTGTAAAGAATGGTTATTTCGACTCACGCTGCTCAAACACCGTTTTGAAAACCGGCGCTGCTGAGAAAGCATTGGGCCACCCGGCATAATACGCAAGGTGACTCAGTGCGCCTGAAGCCTGCTGCCGGGTCAGGCCGTTATCCATTGCCCGGTTAAGGTGCGGCGGAATTTGCTGTACCTGCCCGTTTGCAATCAGGGCAGACACGGTCACCAGACTTCTGTCCCGCGGTGCGAGCCCGGGACGCAGCCACAATTCCCGGAAAAGCACGTCGGTGGTGTCGCTGACAAGCCCCGGCGCCGCGCTACCGATACTCTGTTCCACGCGTGCAGCGCGAGCTGTTTCAGCTTTTTCATCGATCGGCAGCAGCGCCTCCTCCGCGCGAGGAAGCTGTTCAGCGTTAATTCCTTTTTGCAGGAATATCTCTTTCGTTACCGCTGCGGCCGCAATGGCATTGCTCCAGCCGGCATAGAACGCCAGCTGCGTGAGGGTCTCGGAAAGCTCAGCCGGCTTAACACCGTTTTTCAGCGCCAGCTCCAGCTGCTCCGGTAAAAGCACGGTCTGATTCCGGGCAATAACCGCTGCAACGGTAACGAGGCTGCGATCACGTGGCGACAAATCCTTTCTTTTCCAGAGGTCTCCTGCCAGCCTGGTGCTCGCATAGCGTTCGAGTGCGGGAGATACTGCCTCTATGTCGGTGTCTGACAGCGGGCCCCGCTGTGCCCCCGTTTCTGCAATGGCGCCAGCCGATCCGAGAGAAAGCGCCAGCGCAACTGCCGTTGAAGTTTTCATCTGACCTCCGGATTACTGATACTGTTCGTCGGAGACGGGCTCCTGCCAGTCCACGTTTTTACCGTCCACCATATACGTCATGGCCAGATGGCTCATGGGGGACGTCGCCGTGGCGCCATGCCAGTGGCGAACGGTCGCAGGGATCCAGACGACATCCCCAGGGGCTATATTCTGACGAGCCTTACCTTCTTCCTGAATCCAGCCTTTGCCTGCCGTGACGATCAGCAACTGCCCGGCGGGATGGGTATGCCAGGCCGTGCGCGCACCTGGGGCGAAATCCACCTGGCCCAGATTGGCACGCGTGGACTCGTTTGGCGGCAACAACGGGCTGACAACCGCATGACCCGAGAAGTTATCGGCCTTGCCGACGACAGAAGGGGTCTGCCCGTTACGACGGATTTCAATACTTTCGGCAGAAACCTGGGTGGCACCCAGTACGGACATGGCTGCTGCAGCAATAATCGCTTTCATCTTTCACCTCGCTGGTTACTTTCGGCTAAATGGCGTGTCTGCTTACGTTAAGTCCACAACAAAACGGTAACGAACGTCTTTTGCTTTGATTCGCTCAAAGGCGCGATCTATCTGGTCGGGCTTTATCAGCTCGATATCGGCCACAATGTTGCGGCGGGCACAGAAATCGATGAACTCCTGAGTTTCTGCCATGCCACCCATCAGTGATGCTGAGACCTGCCGACGCTGAAGCCACAGCCCGGAACCGCGGACGTCTTCTATCGGTTCACGGGCTCCGACGATGACGTAGGTACCATCCAGGCGAAGCATACTGGTAATCGGATGAGTGGGGACGCTCGTCGGCACCGTTGATATAAGAAAATCAAACTGGTTCGCATAAGGCTTCAGGGCGTCAGGATCGTTCCAGACAACAGCCTCCCGGGCCCCCATTTTTTTCGCGTCCGTGACTTTTCCTGGAGTGGTGGTGAATACCGTAACATCAGCCCTGCGCGCGACGGCCAGCTTGACGGCCAGATGCCCCAGTCCGCCCATACCGATCACCCCGACTCTCTGCCCGGCCTCTACCGACCAGTGCTGAAGGGGTGAAAAGGTGGTGATGCCTGCGCACATTAACGGGGCCGCAGCGGCAAGGTTCATTCCCGGTGGGATGCGAACGGTGAAACGTTCGGGGATCACCACACGCTGGGAAAAACCGCCATAGTTATAGCCGCCCGAAATTTTATCCGGCGAGTTGAAATTCAGCGTCCAGCCTTTCAGGCAGTACTGTTCCAGATCGTTAACGCAGTTCTCGCATTCCCCGCAGGAATCAATCATGGCACCGGCACCCGCAATATCACCCGGCCGGAATTTCGTCACGGCGCTTCCGATGGCGGCGACACGCCCGATGATCTCATGCCCCGGTACACAGGGATAATTGGTGGCCGGATAGGGTGGTCCCCATTCCTGCCTGGCGATATGGATATCTGAATGACAGATAGCACAGTACATAATGTCGATGAGGACATCGTTCGGACGAAGTGCCCGGCGGGAAATTTCCAGGGGGAACAAATGGCCCCTCCGGATTCCGGTTGCCCCAGGCACGAACACGCCAGGGTCCATTACCTGCCTGAGCGGCAGATTCCTGTGCCTGTACCTTTCCCGGCATGACCGCCAGCGTTGATGCTGCAGCAAGGCCGGCCCCGGCCATCAGAACCTTTCTCCGGGTCGGGGACGCTGGCGCGTCCGGATGACTATTGTCTTCACATTTTCCGCACATCATTAACCTCCGTTTATCTGCCGTCTTGTTTCATAGATTATTGGCGCATCCGCAATCCGGATTGTGGCATCGGGAATGCTGACGTTTTTATTGCATTACAGTCGTCAGGCCTGATTAATTAGTGAACGGAAGAAAGTATATCGGAGGACTTATTAAGTGATTAGAGGGTAATATGAGATTGAAATTATAAGGAGGGCTTCTTAATGTCCGATCAGAATCTTAATGACCTTGCTGCCTTTATGGTGGTTGCAAAGGAGCAAAACTTCACACGCGCGGCAAAACGGCTGGGTGTTTCACAGTCCGCGCTGAGCCAGACGGTCCGCGGGCTGGAGGCGCAGCTGGGCCTCCGGTTGCTCAACCGAACCACCCGGCGTGTTGTGCCCACAGAAGCCGGAGAGCGGCTAATGACCTCCGTCGGGCCGCAGATTGAGGATATCCAGCGCCAGTTGATGGTGCTGAGTGAGCTACGGGATAAGCCTGCGGGTACGATACGGCTTACGGCAACAGAGTATGCAGCAGAGTCAGTTCTGTGGCCAGCGGTATCCCGCCTGGTAAAAGCATACCCGGATATTAAGGTTGAAATCCTGACGGATTACGGTTTGACTGATATTGTAAGAGATCGCTTTGATGCCGGAGTGCGACCCGGTGAAACCATTGCAAAGGATATGATTGCCGTTCGTATCGCGCCTGATATGCGGATGGCAGTTGCCGGTTCTCCAGCCTATTTCATTGACAGGCCTGCTCCGGTGATACCTCAGGAGCTTACCGAGCATTGCTGTATCAATCTTCGTCTCTCGGGGCATGGGGGACTTTATGCGTGGGAATTTGAGAAAGACGGGCGAGAACTGAATGTGCGGGTTGACGGCCAACTGGTCTTCAATACCGGAAGTATGATACTCAGGGCAGCGCTAGAAGGGCGGGGTCTTGCTTATCTGCCTGAAGGGCAGCTGGAACCTTATCTGTCATCAGGACAACTGGTTCGCGTTCTGGAAGAGTGGTGTGAACCTTACTCCGGGTACCATCTATACTATCCAAGCCACCGCCAGCCAACGCCAGCTTTTAGCTTGCTGGTTGATGAGCTACGCTATTCAACTCGCAAACAGTTATAAGATAATAAAGAGCAGCTTCTAAATTAGAGTTTAGATGGTAAATGAATGTCCGCTTCTGGCACAAAGCGGACCCTCTGTTTCGGGCATTAAGTTCATCAACTTTGCCCAAATACGTGATTAACCAACTCCCATCTAACCAGCCTTTCCTGAGCACCACCACAGTGCACCCGCCCCGCACCGCCTCCCCAAAACAGTGAAACCAAATCCCCACCATTCTCCAGGCCCCTAATAAACCTCAAAAAATATTCCTGGCACACCCTTTGCAATCACTACAAGCGAAGGGCAGCACCACACAACATGAAAATAGCTGGCTAGGGTTCCGGTTCACTGAGGTGAATGGCTGGTCCAAGAGCTGGCGACCTCTGAGAGGTTACACGGCGGGACAAAAGCCCGGGAGACAGCAGCACCAGACGGTGTCGCGCTGCCCCCCTTATTTTGTGCCACTCAGAGGTCAAGCATGAAGAAAACGCCATTACTCCGCTCTCTTATCCTGTCGCTGGCGATGCTGGTCAGTCTCCCCACCTTTGCGTCCGTCAAAAAAGAGTTCAACGTCTGCTGGACCATCTACGCAGGGTGGATGCCCTGGGGCACCATCAGCACCAGCAAGATCATCGATAAGTGGGCCGATAAGTACGGCATCAAAATCAACGTCGTGCAGCTCAACGACTACATCGAATCCATCAACCAGTACACCGCCGGCCAGTTTGACGGCTGCACCATGACCAACATGGATGCACTGACCATTCCGGCAGCGGGCGGGGTGGATACCACGGCGCTGATCCTCGGCAGCTACTCGGAAGGCAACGACGGCGTGGTGCTGAAAGGCGAGGGCAAAACCCTCACCGACCTCAAAGGCATGAAGATCTATCTGCCGGAGCTGTCCGTTTCCCACTATCTGCTGGTGCGCGGGCTGGAGAAAGCCGGGCTGGCGGAGAAAGACGTCACCGTGGTCAACACTTCGGATGCGGATATCGTCTCGGCCTTCAACACCGCCAACGTGCAGGCCGCCGTGGCCTGGAACCCGCAGCTCTCGGTCATCAAAGGCACGCCGAAAACCACCGAGGTGTTCAGCTCCTCGCAGGTGCCGGGCGAGCTGATCGACATGATGGTGGTCAACAGCGAAACCCTGAAAGACAACCCGGCGCTGGGTAAAGCGTTGACCGGCGCGTGGTACGAGATGATGGGGCTGATGAAGGCCCAGGATGCGAACGCCCTGAATGCGATGGCTGCAGCGTCCGGCACCGATCTCGCCGGCTATCAGGCGCAGCTGAAAACCACCCACCTGTTCTACACCCCGCAGGACAACATCGCCTTTGTCACCTCGGCAGATCTGGCGAAAACCATGCAGCGTGTAGCGGCGTTCTCCTTCGATAAAGGGCTGCTGGGCGATGGCGCGCAGAGCGCCGATTTTATCGGCATGAGCTTCCCGGGCAACGTGACCCAGGGCGATGCCAACAACGTCAAACTGCGCTTTGACGACAGCTTCGTGAAGATGGCTGCCGCGGGCCAGCTGTGATGAGTGACGGAGTCTCCATGCGACAAATAAATCGTCATCCCACCCCGGGCATGCGGCTGATGCTGGTGATGCTGCCCTTTGTCCTGCTGCTGGCCGCGTACTTTTTCGGCTCGGCGGTGCGCCTCGAGGCCAACCCCCAGGACAAGCTGCTGCCCGGCCTCCAGCAGATGCTGGATGCGATCTCGCGGATGGCCTTTACTCCGGATAAACGCAGCGGCGAGTACCTGTTCTGGGTCGATACCCTGGTGAGCCTGGCTCGTCTGCTGGTGGGGCTGTCGATCGCCTCGCTGATCGGCCTGTGCATCGGCGTCACCGCTGGCGTGTTCCCTCTATGGCGCGCGTCGCTCTCGCCGCTGATGACGGTGCTGTCGATGGTGCCACCCCTGGCGATTTTACCGGTGCTGTTTATCGTCTTCGGGCTGGATGAGCTGTCAAAAGTGATGCTGATTGTTATCGGCATCACCCCGATGCTGGCCCGGGATCTGGAGCATCGCGCCTGTGAAATCCCGCCGGAGATCCTGATCAAAGCCCAGACCCTGGGGGCCAACAGCTGGACGCTGGTGCTGCGGGTGGTGCTGCCGCAGCTGCTGTCGCGCCTGCTCACCTCGCTGCGCCTGCTGCTCGGTTCGGCCTGGTTGTTCCTCATCTCGGCGGAGGCGATTTCCTCCACCGCCGGGCTGGGTTATCGCATTTTCCTCGTCCGCCGCTATATGGCGATGGACGTGATTATCCCCTACGTCCTGTGGATCACCCTGCTGGCGTGGCTGATGGATCTGGCTCTGCGCCAGCTGCATAAAACCTGCTTCCCGTGGGCAGAAGGAGGGAAAGCATGAGTTTTATCACCATCAACAATATCTGGCAGGAGTACGGCGACCATGTGGTGCTGGAGCGCCTGAATCTGCAGATCAACGAGGGCGAGTTCTGCTCGATGGTCGGGGCGTCCGGCTGCGGTAAATCGACCTTTCTGCGCCTGCTGCTCGGGCAGGAGACGCCGAGCCGGGGCTCAATCACTTTGGACGGTAAACCTCTGACCGCCGAACCGGACAGCCGCCGGGGCGTGGTGTTTCAGCGCTACTCGGTCTTTCCGCACCTCAGCGTGCTGGATAACGTGGCGATCGGCCTCGAACTGCCGCAATCCCCGCTGTTCGGACGGCTGTTTGGTGCGAAAAAACGCACCGCCCGTGAGCAGGCCGCGCAGATGCTGGAAAAGGTTGGCCTCGGCCATGCCCTGGATAAATATCCCGCCCAGCTCTCCGGGGGGGATGCAGCAGCGCCTCGCCATCGCCCAGGCCTTTATCATGCAGCCCCGCGTGTTGCTGCTGGACGAGCCCTTTGGCGCGCTGGATCCCGGCATCCGCAAAGACATGCACGCGCTGCTGCTGCAGCTGTGGGGCGAAACCCGCATGACGGTGTTTATGGTCACCCACGATCTCTCCGAAGGCTTCAACCTCGGCACCCGCCTGCTGGTGTTTGACAAGGTGCGCCTCGATCCGCAGGCCCCGAACGCCTACGGGGCGCGCATTACCTACGACATTCCGCTCAACGAGACGCGGCTCTCCAGCCTGAGCGGTTCGGCTCCCGACAACGTTTATGCCTTAAGGGGTTAACACTATGACGACGACTTTACGTGAAGAGATCCTGCCGGGCGGCGGCCACCTCTCGTTTGTACTGAAGCGCGGGCAGATCCTGCGCATGACCGACCTCGACGGCGGGGCGAACGTCAGCCTGATGATGCTCAACCCGCACGAGAAGAGCGAACGCCTGAACCTGCCGGACACCCTGAAGGGCCAGCACACCGCGCGCCTGACCGCCGGGCACTGCTTTTATTCCGATATGGGCCGGGTGCTGGCGGGCATTACCGCCGACACCAGCGGCTGGCACGATCCCTTTGGCGGCGTACTCAATGCCGCCGAAGTGACGGAAAAATACGGTCAGGGGCGCTATCAGGAGCTGCGCAACGGCTTCTTCCGTAACGGCACCGACAACCTGCTGGTGGAGATGGGCAAGTGGGATCTGAACCTCGAAGATCTGCTGATGGTGGTCAACTTCTTCAGCAAAGTGACCGTGGATGACCACGGGCAGTTCAGCTTCCACCGCGACCACTCACAGCCGGGGAGCTACGTCGAGCTGTTCGCGCCGATGGACACATTGATGGTGATGACCGCTCTGCAGCATCCGATGGATCCCTCCACCGAGTATGCCCCGCGTCCGGTGCAGCTGAGCTGGCGGCAGGCAGAGGACGAGGAGGGGGCCCTTAACGCGCTCCTCACGCGCCCGGAAAACGGCCGCGCCATCACCAACACTCAACTTTTCGCCCTGTAAGGAGCCGTAAGATGACTAATGTCCGCGAAAAACAACCTCAGGAGGCGAGCTTCCGCCACGTGATCCCGGCGGGCGAGCCGTACCTGTTTGAAGTGAAAAAGGGCCAGACCCTGCGCCTGCTGGATCTGGAGGGTAATCAGGCGGTGGATACCCTGTTCTATAGCGCCGATAACCCACGCGAGCGCTACGACGCCCAGCGCACCCTGCGTCGGCAGAACAACGCCTATCTGACCAGCGGCAGCGTGCTCTACTCCAACCTCGGCAATCCGCTGCTGACCATCATGGCCGATACCTGCGGGCGGCACGATACGCTCGGCGGGGCCTGCGCCCAGGAGAGCAACACAGTGCGCTATGCCCTCGACAAACGCCATATGCACAGCTGCCGGGACAACTTCCTCTGCGCTTGTCTGCACGATGGCCGCCTGCAAAAGCGCGATATCGCGGCCAACATCAACTTCTTTATGAACGTGCCGGTCACCCCGGAGGGCGGGCTGACCTTTGCCGACGGCATCTCCGCGCCGGGCAAATACGTCGAACTGCGTGCCGAGTGCAACGTCATCGTGCTGATCTCCAACTGCCCGCAGCTGAACAACCCCTGCAACGGCTGGAACCCGACCCCTGCGGAGGTGCTGGTATGGAACTGACGACCACCCGCTGGCAGCGCCTGCGCCAGATGCTTTACCGCCTGTTTGAAGTGCGCGCCGGACGGATCCTGCCGTAAACGCTTTTTCCCCGTGGACGACCATGCGGTGAGCCAATTTTCGGCGGGACGACCCGCCACGATTGAGTCTGAACTATGTTGACGAAACTCCTGATTGCCAACCGCGGGGCGATTGCCTGCCGCATCCTGCGCACGCTGCGCGCCATGAACATCGGCGGCGTGGCGGTCTATTCCGAGGCGGATATCAGCAGTCTGCATCTTCGCGAGGCCGACGAGGCCCTGAGCCTGGGCGATGGCCCGGCGGCGAACACCTATCTGGTCAGCGACAAAATTATCGCCGCGGCGAAAGCCAGCGGCGCTCAGGCGATCCATCCCGGCTACGGTTTTCTCTCAGAGAACGCCGCCTTTGCCGAGGCCTGCGAGACCGCGGGCATTGCCTTCGTCGGCCCCACGCCGGAGCAGCTGCGCCTGTTTGGCCTGAAACACACCGCCCGGGCGCTGGCCAAAGCCCAGGGCGTGCCGATGCTGGAGGGCACGGAACTGCTGGCCGACGTGAATGAGGCGCTCAAGGCGGCGGAACAGGTCGGCTACCCGGTGATGCTGAAAAGCACCGCGGGTGGGGGCGGGATCGGCATGCGCGTCTGCTATACCGAAGCGGAACTCTTTGATGCCTTTGACGCCGTCGTGCGGCTGGGGAAAAACAACTTCAGCGATGCGGGCGTTTTTATTGAGAAGTACATCGAGCGGGCGCGACATCTGGAAGTGCAGCTGTTTGGCGACGGTCAGGGGGAGGTGATTGCTCTCGGCGTGCGGGACTGCTCGGTGCAGCGACGCAACCAGAAGGTGCTGGAAGAGACGCCCGCGCCGAACCTGCCTGAAGGGATGGCGGACGCGCTTTGCGCGGCGGCAATTAAACTTGGCAAAGCGGTCAACTACCGCAGTGCGGGCACCGTGGAATTTGTCTACGACAGCGACGCCGCCCGGTTCTATTTCCTTGAGGTGAATACCCGTCTACAGGTGGAGCACGGCGTCACCGAGCAGGTGTGGGGCGTGGACCTGGTGCGCTGGATGATTGAGCTGGCGGCCGGAACCTTGCCTCCGCTGGTCGCCCTGGCGGAAAATCTGACCCCTGCGGGCCATGCCATTCAGGCCCGGCTCTATGCCGAAGATCCGGGCCGTCAGTTCCAGCCTTCGCCCGGGCTGCTCACCGAGGTGGTGTTCCCGGCGGATGACCGCCGCAGTCTGCGCATCGACAGCTGGGTAGAGTCCGGCTGTGAGATACCGCCATTTTTCGATCCAATGCTGGCGAAGATCATCGCCTGGCAGCCCACGCGCGACGCGGCCATTGATGCCCTGCACGCCGCCCTGGGCGAAACCCGCCTGTACGGCGTGGAGACTAACCGCAGCTACCTGCAGCAGATTTTAACCTTTGCCCCGTTCGCCAGCGGCGAGCCCTGGACCCGCTGTCTGGAAGGACTGACTTATCAGGCCTCCACCCTCGAGGTGCTCAGTCCAGGAACGCAAACCACGGTACAGGATTATCCCGGGCGCATCGGCTACTGGGCGGTCGGCGTTCCCCCCTCAGGGCCGATGGACAGCCGGGCGCTGCGTCTCGGCAACCGCCTGCTGGGCAACGATGACCGCGCCGCGGCGATGGAGATCACCCTCAGCGGCCCGACGCTGAAATTCAACTGCGATGCCCAGCTGGTGGTGACCGGGGCGGAGATCGCCCTCACGCTGGACGGCGAGCCGCTGGAGAACAACCGGGTCTTTAGCGTGCACAGCGGCATGACGCTGCGGATGGGCGATATCTCTGGCGACGGCGTGCGCAGCTATCTGTGCCTGCGCGGCGGGTTTAACGTCCCGGATTATCTCGGCAGCAAAAGCACCTTTACCCTCGGGCAGTTTGGCGGCCACGCCGGACGCGCCCTGCGTACCGGCGACGTGCTGCACGTTTCGCCGTTAACCGCGCCCTGCCCGGAGCAGGTGCTGCCCCAGACCTTGCGCACCACCCTGAATGCGGTGCGCGAGCTGCGGGTGATCTACGGCCCGCACGGCGCGCCGGAGTACTTCACCCCGGAATATATGCAGACCTTTTTTTGCCACCGCCTGGGAAGTGCATTTCAACTCCAGCCGCACCGGCGTGCGCCTGATCGGCCCTAAACCCGAGTGGGTGCGCGACAGCGGCGGCGAGGCGGGGCTGCATCCGTCGAACATCCATGACAACCCCTATGCCATTGGCGCGGTGGATTTTACCGGCGATATGCCGGTGATCCTCGGCCCGGATGGCCCGAGCCTGGGCGGGTTTGTCTGCCCGGTCACCATCATCGAGGCCGATCTGCACGCGGTCGGGCAGCTGAAAGCGGGCGATAAAGTACGTTTTGTTCCCGTCGACATCACCACCGCCCGACGCCTGGCGCAGGCGCAGGAGGCGCAGATCCTTAGCCTGCACCCGCAAAACGTTGACTGGCAAACTACGGAAATCGCCTCGCCGGTGGTGCTGGAGCAGGGGCAGTCCGATAAACGGCTGGTGGCGCGACTTTCCGGCGACACCCATCTGCTGCTGGAGATTGGCGATCCGGAGCTGGATTTGGTCCTGCGTTTTCGCGCCCACGCCCTGATGCAGGCTCTGGAGTCGCGGACCCTGCACGGCGTTACCGATCTGACCCCGGGGATCCGCTCCCTGCAAATTCACTATCAGCCGGAGGCGCTCAGCCTGACCGCGCTGCTGGAGGTGGTCGTGGGGTTGTGGCAGGGCGTCTGCGAGCAGGATTCGCTGGAGGTGCCGTCGCGCGTCGTCTGGCTGCCGCTCTCCTGGGACGATCCGGCCTGCCAGAAAGCCATCGACAAATACATGACCACCGTGCGCCGGGACGCACCCTGGTGTCCGAGCAACCTCGAGTTTATCCGCCGCATCAATGACCTGGCGAATGTCGACGAGGTCTACAAAACGGTGTTCGACGCCAGCTATCTGGTGATGGGGCTGGGGGATGTCTATCTCGGCGCGCCGGTGGCGACGCCGCTGGATCCGCGCCACCGTCTGGTCACCACCAAGTACAACCCGGCGCGCACCTGGACGGCGGAGAACTCGGTGGGCATCGGCGGGGCCTATCTGTGCGTCTACGGCATGGAGGGGCCGGGCGGTTATCAGTTTGTCGGGCGGACGCTGCAGATGTGGAGCCGCTACCACGCGGTAGAGGATTTCGGCGGCAAACCCTGGCTGCTGCGCTTCTTCGACCAGATCCGCTTCTACCCGGTCTCCGCCGACGAGCTGCTCACCATTCGCCGCGACTTCCCGCTGGGGCGCTACCCGCTGCGCATCGAGCACACCACTCTGAAGCTGGCGGAGTACCAGCAATTTCTGGCTGACGAAGCCCAGGGTATTGAGGCGTTTCGTACCCATCAGCAGGGGGCGTTTAACGCCGAGCGTGAGCGCTGGATCGCCAACGGCCAGGCGCATTTCGACAGCAGCGACGTGCTGGCGGAGGAGGGCGAGGATGCCCCGCTCAAGCCGGGACAGGCAGGCATTGACAGCCCGGTCTCCGGCAATCTGTGGCAGGTGAGCGTTGAACCTGGCCAGCAGGTCCGCGAGGGCGATGTGCTGGTGGTGCTGGAGTCGATGAAGATGGAGATCCCGCTGGTTGCCTCGCAGGACGGGGTGGTCAGCCAGGTGCGCGTTCAGCCGGGCTCCCCGGTGCGCGCGGGTCAGTGTGTGGTAGTTCTGGAGAAAACAGCATGATGCATCCCTATGATTTACGTCTCGATGTCCTGGTGCAGGCCTACCGCGAGGGCCGCTTCACGCCGCGGGAGGTCATTGCCACCCTGCGCGAGCGGGCGCAGGCGCTGAACCCGGAGTTCAATGCCTTTATTTATCTCCTCACGTCCAAAGAGCTGGAGCCCTATCTGGCCGCGCTGGAGGGCGAATCGCCGCAGACCAAGCCGCTCTACGGCGTGCCCTTTGCCATCAAGGACAATATCGATCTGGCGGGCATCGTCACCACTGCCGCCTGCCCGGCGTTTGCCTACCGGGCAGAGCAGGATGCGACCATCGTCGGCCAGCTGATTGCGCTGGGAGCTATTCCGCTGGGCAAAACCAATCTTGACCAGTTCGCCACCGGCTTAAACGGCACGCGCTCGCCCTATGGCATTTGCCGCAACAGCGTCAACGCGGAGTATCCGGCGGGGGGATCCAGCTCGGGCTCGTCGCTGGCCGTGGCGCTGGGGCTGGCCAGCTTTGCTCTTGGCACCGACACCGCCGGGAGCGGGCGCGTGCCGGCATCGCTCAATAACCTGGTCGGGCTGAAAGCCACCAAAGGGTTAATCTCCACCGCCGGGGTGGTGCCAGCCTGTCGCACCCTCGACTGCGTGACCTTCTTTACCGCCACCGCCGCCGAGGCCAGCCAGCTGCTGGCCCTGACGGCGGTAAAAGATCCGCGGGACGACTACAGCCGGGCTAACCCGGCCTGGAACGGGGCGCAGGCGTTCGGCGCACCCGAAAAAGGTTTCCGCTTTGGCGTGCCGGACCGGCTGGAGTTTCTTGGCTGCAAGGAGAGCGAGGCACTTTATCATTCTGCAAAAAACCGCTTAATCGCGCTGGGCGGCATCCCGGTGACCATCGACTTCGCCCCGTTTTTAGCGGCGGCAACGCTGCTGTACGACGGCCCGTGGGTGGCGGAGCGTTATCACCTTGCCGGGACGTTAATTGAGCAGCAGCCGGAGGCGGTGCTGCCGGTGATCCGCGATGTGCTGCGTAAAGCGCCCGGTACCGGTGCGGTGGCGGCGTTTGATGCCCAGTACAAACTCCAGCATTTCAAAACCCTCTGCGACGGGATCATGGCGGATCTGGACTGTGTGCTTACCCCGACCTATCCGCGCCCGGTCACCCTGGCCGAGCTGGCGGAGGAGCCGGTAAAACGCAACTCCGAGCTTGGCGTCTATACCAACTTTATGAACCTGCTGGACTATGCCGCCGTGGCGGTACCCGCAGGGTTTATGGCGAATGGTCTGCCGTCAGGCGTGACGCTGTTTGGTCGGGCATTCACCGATCAGTATCTGCTCAGCCTGGCCGGGGCGTTACAACGTCACCAGCAGCTGGCCCTGCCGGGCGATCGTCAGATTCAGACAGCTGAGCCTGCGACGACAGCCACTCACGATCGACTGTCGGTGGTGGTCTGCGGGGCGCATCTGGACGGGCTGGCGCTGAACCACCAGCTGCGTCAGCGGGGGGGCGACCCTGCGCGAAGCAACCCGCAGCGCGCCGTACTACCGGCTGTATGCTCTGGCCGACGGGAAACGCCCCGGCATGGTGCGCGACCGCGAACAGGGGGCGTCCATTGCCGTTGAGGTGTGGGAGTTGCCTCACGCCGAAGTGGGATCGTTTCTGGCCGGGATCCCTTCGCCGCTGGGGTTGGGCAAAGTTGAGCTGGAGGACGGGCGCTGGTTAACGGGATTTATCTGCGAGGAGTATGGTTTGCAAGGTGCGCGGGATATCACGTCGTTTGCCGGCTGGCGGGCATGGCTTGCCCACCAACGGTGAGCGAGCCATGCATAGCGTTAACGATAGAGCGGCTTCTCCGCCACCGGGATCAACAGCGTCGACTGCCAGTCGGCCAGCGTCAGCTGCGCCAGCTGTCCCAGCGCCTGGTAGAACGGGTGGTCCGCGTTTTCGACAAACACGGCGAGAAAACGGGTGCTCCACGGCAGCAAATGCCAGGCCAGGAGCTGATCCCGTTCCGCGTTCCGACCGGTCTCCGCCAGCCACGCGGCCAGCAGCAGCAGGGTGCCAAAGCGATCTTCCGGTTCGTTCTGCGCCATTTCAAAGGCGATGCCGTTGTCGCGCATCCACTGGCGCAGTGCCAGGGTGGAGTCGCCGAACAGCACCGATTCGCGATCCAGCCAGACCGATCCCCACGGCGGGGCGGGCAGCGCCCAGGGGCCGATAAACAGCCGCTGCCAGGCATCGGGAAGCGATTCGTCAGCCTGCTGGCGCAGGGCGTCGGCGATCGGGACTAACTGCCCGGGCGGCAGGGGCCAGTCCTGCTGCCAGTCGCCCTGGGTCAGGGCCGTCACCAGCGGGGCAGCCTGCTCGCTGTCCGGAGCGAAATAAAACAGCGCGCCCAGTACCCGGGCGGTAAATGCAAAACCTTCATTCATTACTGCATTCCTTGAACGGCGCGGGTTGCCCCGCGCTGACAAATTATCCGGCAATCGCCATGCCTACGGTCATATGCAGACCGTAGAAGACGCCACGGCCAATAAGCTCTCCGGCCACCACCAGCAGCAGGCCCAGCGTGAGCCCCAGTAAAGTGGGGACTTTTCGACGCACCAGTGCGCACAGCCAGCAGCCCAGCCCGGCCGCCAGCAGTATGATACGCCACACCTGCAGGGAACCATAATCCGGCACCAGGGCGTTGGCCTGCTGAACGGAACTGTGGATCGCCCCGAGATCGTGACTTTGCAGAACCACCACTGCCGCGCTGGCCAGCAGCGCCACCACCGGGATCCCCGCCGCCAGATGGGCATTAAAATGCGCCTTCGCCAGCCGCATCAGCAGGGCGGCAAACAGCGGGCCGCCGAGCAGCATCGTCAGGAAGAAATTCAGGGTGGTATAGCCGTTATGCCAGGTAGGAACCGTGTCAATCTGATACACGCGAGTCATCGCCCAGACAAACACCAGCCCCAGCACCATGCTCAGCACCAGCCAGATCTTCCCCAGCATCGTGGGCATTTTGCCAAGCACGGCCACTAACCACCAGAAGCCGCCGACGGCAAAGAACAGCGCTCCGCTGGCAATTTCGTTGCTCAGGCCGGAGGCACCGACGCGATTAAGGGAGTTAAAGGCGCGCAGCGGCGAGCCGAGATGCAGTACCGAGGCGACAAAACCTACCCCCATTACCAGCCCAAAAAAGAACATGCTCCGCACCAGACGATAGCGCACCACCGGGTCGTGTTGGCGGATCCAGGCTCCGCCTGCCACTATCAACGCCCCGACGACGCACTGACCGAACACGGTAAAAATGATCAGCGGCCATTCATGCCATCCATTTCCCATCTCACACCTCCTTCGGATTGGCCAGATAGCCGGTGGTATCACCCGTGGGTCGGCTGTTGGCATTGGGTTTTATGACGATACTCGGCTTCGTGAAGTGCGCCGACGGCAGCGGTGCAACCGCCGCCAGTTTGCCGTGTTTCTTGCGCAGCTCCTCAATCGGGCCGAAGTCCAGGGCCCGCAGCGGGCAGGACTCGACGCAGATCGGCTTGTGGCCCTCCGCCACGCGCTCGTGGCAGCCGTCGCACTTGGTCATATGGCCTTTGGCGGCGTTGTACTGCGGCGCGCCGTACGGGCAGGCCATATGGCAATAGCGACACCCGATGCAGACATCCTCATCCACCACCACAAAGCCGTCGTCGCGCTTGTGCATCGCCCCGCTGGGGCAGACTTTGGTGCAGGCCGGATCCTCGCAGTGGTTGCAGGCGATGGAGAGGTAGTAGGCAAACACGTTCTGCTGCCAGACCCCGTTGTCCTCCTGCCAGTCGCCGCCCGCGTACTCGTAGATGCGGCGGAAGCTGACGTCAGGGGTCAGGTCCTTGTAATCCTTGCACGCCAGCTCGCAGGTTTTGCACCCGGTGCAGCGGCTGGAATCAATAAAAAATCCATACTGAGTGGTCATCGGCTACTCCTTACGCCTTCTCGATTTGCACCAGATTGGTGTGCTGTGGGTTGCCCTTCGCCAGCGGCGACGGACGGTGGGTGGTCAGGGTGTTCATGCAGGCACCGTGATCAACGCGGTCGCCCTGCATATCCGCCTGATGCCACGCCCCCTGGCCCATGGCGCTAACGCCCGGCATGATCCGCGGGGTCACTTTGGCGGCAATGCGCACTTCGCCGCGGGTGTTGAAGACCCGCACCATGTCGCCGTTTTTAATCCCGCGCGCCTGAGCATCCATCGGATTGAGCCACACTTCCTGGCGGCAGGCGGCCTGCAGCACGTCCACGTTGCCGTAGCTGGAGTGGGTGCGGGCTTTGTAGTGAAAACCGAACAGCTGGAGCGGGAACTGGCCGCGATCGTCCGAGTCCCAGCCTTCGAAGGTGGAGGCATACACCGGCAGCGGGCTGATGGTTTCATCTTCCTTGAGCTCCCAGGTGCGGGCGATCTCTGCCAGCCGGCTGGAGTAGATCTCGATTTTGCCCGACGGGGTTTTCAGCGGATTGGCCTCGGGATCGTCGCGGAATTTCTTATAGGCCACGAAGTGGCCGTTGGGATCTTTCCGCTTATAGATACCCATCGCTTTGAGCGCCTCGTAAGAGGGGAGTTGCGGATCTTTGGCCACCATTTTGGCGTACAGATACTGCAACCACTCCGCCTGGGTGCGGCCTTCGGTAAAGCGTTGATGGATATCCGGCCCGAGGCGCTTCGCCACTTCGCTCATGATCCAGTAGATGGGTTTACGTTCGAATTTCGGCGCGGTCACCGGCTGGAGGAAGATCAGGTAGCCCATATTCCCGGCGTAGTCGTTGGGAATGATGTCCTCCTGTTCGACGGTCATCAGATCGGGCAGCAGCAGGTCGGCGTATTTCGCCGACGACGTCATGAAATTGTCGATCACCACAATCATTTCGCACTTACTCTCGTCCTGCAAAATGTCGTGGGTTTTGTTGATATCCGAATGCTGGTTGATGATGGTATTGCCGGCGTAGTTCCAGATGAACTTGATCGGCACGTCGAGCTTCTCTTTGCCGCGTACCCCGTCGCGGGTGGCGGTCATCTCCGGCCCGCGGGCGATGGCATCGGTCCAGCTGAAGCAGGAGATCTGCGTTTTGACCGGGTTATCCGGCAGCGGCATCCGCTCGATGGTGATGGTGTAAGTCGATTCACGCGCGCCGCTGTTGCCGCCGTTAATCCCGACGTTGCCGGTGAGGATCGGCAGCATGGCGATAGCGCGGGAGGTCAGTTCGCCGTTGGCCTGGCGCTGCGGGCCCCAGCCCTGGCAGATGTATGCCGGTTTCGCCGTACCGATCTCCCGGGCCAGCTTGATGATGCGGTCGGCGGGGATCCCGGTGATGGCCGCGGCCCATTCCGGGGTTTTCGCCGTAGCGTCCTCGCCGTGACCCAGAATGTACGCCTTGTAATGCCCATTTGCAGGGGCGCCTTCCGGCAGCGTTTTCTCGTCGTAGCCGACGCAGTATTTGTCGAGGAACGGCTGGTCGACGAGGTTTTCGTTAATCAGGACCCAGGCGATACCGGCCACCAGCGCCGCATCGGTGCCCGGACGAATGGGGATCCACTCATCTTCGCGCCCGGCGGCGGTATCGGTATAACGAGGATCGATGACGATCATGCGCGCATTCGAGCGTTCGCGCGCCTGCTCCAGGTAATACGTGATCCCGCCGCCGCTCATGCGTGTTTCCGCCGGGTTATTGCCGAACATCACCACCAGCTTGCTGTTTTCGATATCGGAGGTGCTGTTGCCGTCGTTACTGCCGTAGGTATAGGGCATGGCGCAGGCGATTTGCGCGGTACTGTAAGTGCCGTAATGGCTGAGGAACCCACCGTAGCAGTTCATCAGACGCGCCACCAGAGAGGCGTAAGGCGAGGAGCGGGTGATGTTGCCGCCGACAATTCCGGAACTGTAATTAATGTAGACCGCTTCGTTGCCGTATTTAGCCACCACGTCGCGCAGGCTGTTGCTGAGCAGGTCCAGCGCCTCATCCCAGCTGATACGTTCGAACTTGCCTTCGCCGCGTTTGCCGACGCGCTTCATGGGATAATTCAGCCGGTCGGGATGGTTAATTCGCCGACGGATCGAGCGCCCGCGCAGGCAGGCGCGCACCTGATGATTGCCGTAAATATCGTCGCCGGTGTTGTCCGTTTCGACCCAGTAGACCTCATCGTCCCGCACGTGCAGCCGCAGCGCGCAGCGGCTGCCGCAGTTCACCGAGCAGGCGCCCCACACCACTTTATCCGGGGCGGGTTGAAGCGAATCTTTGAGTGCGGCGGCGGCGGGACGTAAACCGAAGGGTAGTGACAGGCCACCGGCGGCCAGCGCAAGCGATCCGATGGCGGTAGATTTGACGAGGGTGCGGCGGCTGATCCCGCCGCTTTGCGCATTATCTGACATGGCTCACTCCATTATGTTCTTTGTCGAGGAACGTTTTAGCCGTAATTAAGATCAGGCTAATGGAGTGGGAGTGTTACCTATTAAGGGGGAGATAATATTAATGTATATCAAAACAAAGGGGATTCCCCCGCCTGAACGGGGGAGAGCGTTTACTGCGGCTCACGCGGTGCCGGGGCCTGATTGCCGCCGCCGCTGACCGGGTAGTTTCCGCTGCTGGTGCGGGTGTAGAGGATTTTCAGGGTGTCATTAGCGCAATGGCCAACCACTTCAGCGTCGGGTTTATCGGCCTGATCGTTCGGCACAATGTTCAGCATAAAGCCGCTTTCCGGAACGCCGTTGTTGATAATTCGCTGCTGAATATCGCTTTTGATCCGCTCGCAGTTATCGGGTGCCGCCAGCGCGGCCGGGGCAATGCCCGCCAGCAAAAGTGCAGTAATCCAGGGTAACCGTTTCATATCTGCCTCCTTACGACTGTGTGACTATAATAATAGCTAATGTAAACGGTTGTATTTGCTAATATGCCTGAGAATTTTCTCCATCTATCGGTAGGTCATGTGAATAAACACGCGCTTGTGCTTGTCCTGGCGGGTCTGTTGGTGGGGTGTGACAACACCACCGCTCCGCTGTCGTTTACGCCAGAGATGGCCAGCTTCTCTAATGAGTTTGATTTTGATCCGCTCCGCGGGCCGGTGAAGGACTTTAGCCAGACGCTTTTCAATGATAAAGGGGAAGTGGCGAAGCGAGTAAGCGGCACGCTGTCGGCAGAAGGCTGCTTTGATAGTCTGGAAATGCAGGATCTGGAGTCGAACTCCGGCATCGCCCTGGTGCTGGATGCCAACTACTATCTTGATGCCCAGACCCAGCAGAAAAAACTGCGCCTGCAGGGCAAATGCCAGCTGGCGGAGATGCCTGCGTCGGGCATTTCATGGGAAACCGATGACAACGGCTTTATCGTCAGCGCTCACGGAAAAGATATGGAAGTGAAGTATCGCTACGACACCGACGGCTACCCGCTGGGGAAAACCACCGTTGCCGGAGAGCAGCACCTGTCGATTACCGCGACTCCGTCGGCCGACAAGCGTAAGAGAATGGATTATACCGCCGTCAGCCTGCTGAATGATAAACCGCTGGGAAATGTGAAGCAGACCTGTCAGTACGACCGTCATAACAACCCGGAGGAGTGCGAGCTGGAGATTGTGGACGCGAGCGTGAAACCTGCGGTGGCGCGTAAGTACACCATTAAAAACAGTATCGAGTATTACTAAGCCCCGCGTTCGGCGGGGCTTTCGGGCAGAAATCAGGGGGCCACTGTGCGGCCGGTGCGGCGATCCAGACAGCGCAGGGTGTTCGGCTCCCAGTAGGCGTTGACGTTGGCGCTCTGCTGGCACTTATCCCGCGCATCAAAGGCCACATCCTCTTTATCCCACTCTTTCTCCGCGCGGGTATTCACCTTATGGCGTAGGTTGCGGGTGTCGTTCCATTGCTCTTTATCCATGGCGGCATTTTGACGGCTCTGGGCGCTGTCGCCGGATTCAATAATCAGTTTGCTGGTGTTGGCGGAGACTGGCGCAACGAAGACCGAGGCCAGCAGGGCAACCAGACAGAGGCGTGTGCTCATTTTACGCATAGCGATTTCCTTATGGATGGTGGAAATTCGAATTCCACCGCAGATTCTAAAACAGTCCATTTTGAGGGCAAACCCACATCAGGCATGTGGAAAGGATCCTTTCACATTCGGGTATGATAACGCATCACTCATCAGACAACGTTAAATATGTTTAAAACAACTCTGCTCTTTTTTTGCCACCGCGCTGTGCGAAATCATCGGCTGCTTTCTGCCGTGGCTATGGCTGAAGAAAGGCGCATCGGTTTTGCTGTTAATTCCGGCGGGCATCGCCCTGGCGCTCTTCGTCTGGCTGTTAACGCTGCATCCCGCGGCCAGCGGGCGGGTCTATGCCGCCTACGGCGGGGTCTACGTTTGCACCGCACTGCTGTGGTTACGGGTGGTGGATGGCGTTAAGTTAAGCCCGTATGACTGGGCCGGCGCACTGGTGGCGCTGTGCGGGATGCTGATTATCGTGGCAGGCTGGGGGCGCGCTTAAGCGCCCAATCTGTGATCAAACGGGGATTTTTCGATCTTCATACTTGTATGGTAGTAGGGTTGTTGCGTAAATTTCCTGCATCACAACAAGAGATGTAAGGAACCGGAACATGAAGATTGTAGGGGCTGAAGTATTTGTCACCTGTCCAGGGCGCAACTTTGTTACGCTGAAAATCACCACCGACGAAGGGATCGTCGGCCTGGGTGATGCCACCTTAAACGGCCGCGAGCTTTCCGTGGCCTCGTACCTGAAAGATCATCTCTGCCCGCAGTTAATTGGCCGTGATGCCCACCGTATCGAAGATATCTGGCAGTTCTTCTATAAAGGCGCCTACTGGCGTCGTGGCCCGGTCACCATGTCGGCGATTTCGGCCATCGACATGGCGCTGTGGGACATCAAAGCCAAAGCCGCCAATATGCCGCTGTACCAGCTGCTGGGCGGTGCCTCCCGCGAAGGGGTGATGGTTTACTGCCACACCACCGGCCACACCATTGACGATGTGCTGGAAGATTACGCCCGTCATAAAGAGATGGGATTCAAGGCCATCCGCGTGCAGTGCGGCGTGCCGGGAATGAAAACCACCTACGGCATGTCTAAAGGAAAAGGGCTGGCGTATGAACCCGCCACCAAAGGCAACTGGCCGGATGAACAGCTGTGGTCAACCGAAAAATACCTCGATTTTACGCCGAAACTGTTTGACGCCGTGCGCAGCAAATATGGCTTTAATGAACATCTGCTGCACGACATGCACCACCGCCTGACGCCAATTGAAGCCGCGCGCTTCGGTAAGAGCATCGAGCAGTACCGCATGTTCTGGATGGAAGACCCAACGCCGGCCGAGAACCAGGAGTGCTTCCGCCTGATCCGCCAGCACACCGTTACGCCGATTGCGGTGGGCGAAGTGTTCAACAGCATCTGGGATTGTAAACAGCTGATCGAAGAGCAGCTGATCGACTATATCCGCACCACCATCACCCACGCGGGGGGGCATCACCGGGATGCGTCGGATTGCCGATTTTGCCTCGCTGTACCAGGTGCGTACCGGCTCGCACGGTCCGTCGGATCTCTCCCCGATTTGTCACGCTGCGGCGTTGCACTTTGACCTGTGGGTACCGAACTTTGGCGTGCAGGAGTACATGGGCTATTCCGAGCAGATGCTGGAGGTCTTCAACACTAACTGGACCTTCGAAGACGGCTACATGCATCCGGGCGAGAAGCCGGGCCTGGGCATCGAGTTTGATGAAAAACTGGCCGCCAAATATCCCTACGATCCCGCCTATCTGCCCGTTGCCCGTCTGGAAGACGGCACGCTGTGGAACTGGTAAAGGAGCAGAAGATGAAAAGTATCGTCATTCAACAACCGAATACGCTGGTTATCGAAGATCGCCCGTTACCGACCCCCGCAGCGGGCGAGGTGCGCGTTAAGGTGAAGCTGGCCGGGATCTGCGGTTCCGACAGCCATATCTATCGCGGCCATAACCCGTTTGCCAAATATCCGCGCGTCATCGGCCATGAGTTCTTTGGCGTGATTGATGCCGTCGGTGACGGCGTCGATAGCGCCCGCCTGGGGCAGCGCGTCTCGGTAGATCCGGTGATCAGCTGCGGTCACTGCTACCCGTGCTCGGTCGGCAAACCGAACGTCTGCACCTCGCTGGTGGTGCTGGGCGTACATCGCGACGGCGGCTTCAGTGAGTACGCCGTGGTGCCGGCCAAAAATGCCTGGGTCATCCCGGATGCTATCAGCGATAAGCATGCGGTGATGGTCGAGCCGTTCACCATCGCGGCCAACGTTACCGGCCACGCCAGCCCGACGGAACAGGACGTGGCGCTGATCTATGGTGCCGGTCCGATGGGGCTGGTCACTGTCCAGGCGCTGAAAGGCGTCTACAAGGTGAAGCAGGTGATTGTGGTCGATCGCATCGACGAGCGCCTGGCAATGGCCCAGCGCAGCGGGGCGGACTGGGTCATCAACAATGGCAACCAGTCTCTGCCAGCGCTGCTGGAAGAGAAGGGCATCAGGCCGACGCTGATTATTGATGCAGCCTGCCATCCGTCCATTCTGCAGGAAGCCATCACCCTGGCCTCACCGGCGGCGCGCATTGTGCTGATGGGCTTCTCCAGCGATCCGAGCCAGATCGTGCAGCAGGGGATCACCGGCAAAGAGCTGTCGATTTTCTCCTCCCGTCTGAACGCCAACAAGTTCCCGGTGGTGATCGACTGGCTGGAAAAAGGGCTGATCGATCCCGACAAGCTGATTACTCACGCCTTTGAGTATCAATACGTTAAAGACGCCATTGAACTGTTTGAGAAAGACCAGCGGCAGTGCTGCAAGGTGTTGCTGACGTTCTAATAACAATGAATGCGGTTTAGCGGTACGCATCTTACCCTGTTGAGATAGCCATTATGACTCAAGTACAACATGAAAGATCCACATCTGACCTGATCAAAGCCGCCGTCTCCGGCTGGCTGGGCACCGCGTTAGAATTCATGGATTTTCAGCGCTAAGAGAGGTATGTCGAGGATATTTAAAGATATTATGCAGCAGTCCTGTCGCTGTGGGGCATGGTTGGGGCAAAGTCGCTTAACTTTGAGCTCAGCATGGCGATCTGGTCCAGGTTGTTTTCCTCCATCCACTTCCCGTAAACCTGAAATACCATCTGGGCATCGGCATGCCCCATCTGGTTAGCAATGAAGTTCGGGTTTGCTCCTGCAGAAAGCGACCAGCACGCATAAGTGTGTCTCGACTGATACGATTTCCGATGGCGAAGGCCGGCTCTTTTCATCGCCGCATCCCACGAGTTCCCTATGGAGTTGATGGAGAAGTGCTTGCCGTAATTCCCGGCCCTCGCTGTCAGTGACGGCAGGAAGACAAACGTGCACTTATTGAACTCTTTCTTTCCGTACTCCCTCAGCTTAACAGGTACGTTATGCTCCTGAGAGAGACGGGTCATTTCATACTGGCTTTTGAATGCCTCGAGGGCAGGCTCGATCAGGTGCACAACCCGGTTGGTGCCGGCATTGGTTTTCGGAAGTGTGAAGATCCCTTTCTGCGTCAGGCTTCTTCTGACGGTGATTGTTCCCGCCTTCAAGTCCACATCCTCCCAGGCAAGTCCGCACAGTTCACCCGGCCGCAATCCGGTGTAAACGGCGATAGCCCACAGGTTCTTGCTTTGCTGATGGTGGCAGGCATCAATCAGGCGAGGGAACTCCTCCCGGGTGATTGGGTCAGGATCCGGGCGGGACTCTCGCAGAGGGGCCACACCGTTCATTGGTGACTTTGAAATGTAGCCATTTTCAACCGCAAACTGGAAGATACCGAACAACACGGTCATGTAGTTGTTCACAGTAACTGCGGATCGACCCCGTTTTGGAGTTTTATGTCCTTTCTTCATGACTTGGAAACCGGTGAGCAATTCCTTCCGGACTTCCAGCATGCTCTCTTTGGTGATTGAAGAAAGAAGGGTGCCAGGCCCAATAATAGCCGTGACATTAGCAATGACTCGCCCATAAGTGTTGAGCGATGATTCAGCCACCTCCATCTCCTTCAGTGCAAGCCATCTCGCGGACAGCTCCCCGATTGTTACCTCTTGCCTTGCCTCCCCGAACCGCGCCAGGTTCTGGGAGGAGGGGAACTGCTGGGCATAGTTGAAGGTTCCTGTTTTGATGGCATAGCAGATCGACGTCCGTAACTCGCCGGCCACTTTTCTGTTTTTGGGGGTGTCAGCCACCCCCAGGCTTTCACGCACTCTGACCCCTTTGTAGATGAACCACAGCCTTAGCGTGCCGCCGTGGTTTTCCACTCCTGTTGGGTATTTCATAACGATTCCTCGTTGGTTGATGGTCAGAGTATTTAAGCAGATTGTCGCCGCGGTTTCGCTGAGGCCTGACGCTCAATCCAGCGGTCGATCTCATCAAGGTTGTAAAAACACGGGCTGTTGTCCCACGGACTACAGTCGAACGAGACGTGTTTGTATTCCTTCCCCTCCAGAAAAGTCTTCTCCCGCGCCTTCTTCAGCGTCCCCTTTTTTAATCCCCTTTAGAGCTATCAACTGCTCCTCAGACACCCATTTCCCGGGCGATACCATCATGATTACTTCGCTCATACCTTTCTCCACTCAAACTTAATGCCGGGGCGAACTGGCTATTTCTCCGCACCCGGCACAGCTATCAGCTGTTTTAGGTTTCTCGGTGATATTTCAATATCAGGCAGCCTGCCCGGGTAAGGATCGCAGGCGGCGCATGCCGGTCATCGCCGTGGCCACGTAGCTCGCCTTGCGGTTCACCACCTCAACCCAGACCTTCACGCCTTCCACCCGCACTGTGTACGTCTCTTTCATCCGGCTGCGCCCGTAGTTGCCGTAGCGCTCCTGATGAGCTGCCAGAGCGATATCGCATGCCTGCCGCGCGAGCGGTGACTGTGTGCTGCGGTTAATCAGTTTCATGCTGCACGCTCCGCCTGCTGCGATGCTGGGTTACCGAGATAGGCATCAGCCATGCATCAGTTGCGACCGCTATCATGAGGGGCAATACCACGCAGGACACTTCCGCACTACCGGCGCTAACCCGGAGCTGCGCTTCGACGAGGACAATTGCCATAAGCAGTGTTCGGCCTGCAACAACCACCTCTCCGGCAACCTGACGGCATACCGCCCGGCGCTGATCGCCAAAATCGGCCAGGCCCGCTTTGATGCCCTTATGGGCCCGCACGAATTACCGAAATGGAAGCGCGACGACTACATCCGGATCCGTGATGATTACCGCACAAAACTCAAAGACCTAAAACAGCAGGTGGCCGCATGAAACAAGAACTGATCGAATCGCTTCGCATGCGCTGGCTGCGCCTCCGCATTTATCGCCGCCCGGGAACGGTGCTGGTGGACTATCGCATCCTTCGTAACTTTATTCGCATTTATCAGATGGCAGGAGCCACAGCATGAACCTCGAAAACACCGTGAAATATCACTTCGCAAAGTCCACGATGATCAGCGACTCCCCGCGCACCACTGCATCAGATTCTCTGACCGGTACGGACATCATGGCAGCCATGGGCATGACGCAGGAACGCGCGGCTATGGGGTACAGCGCTTTCCTCGGTAAGATGGGGATCGGCCATAACGACCGGGAGAGGGCGATCGCGCTGCTGACCGAATACGCGCTGACAAAATGCGATAAAGTTGCTGCGCTACGAAAGCTGAGCGACAGGGTTAAGCCGCTGGTGATGCGCCAGCTGGCCGCGTTCGCCTTTGAAGACTATTCGCGCAGCGCAGCCAGCGTTAAGCAGTGCGATTGCTGCGCGGGGCAGGGGTTTATCGAGGCTGACGTTTTCACTATGAAAACCAGCATGTCTGGGTGTGCAAAGGACATCATACAAAAATCCAAGAAATGGGGACTGAAAGTTATTCCCTCGCAGCATCAGAACCAGCGGCAGGTGAAAGAAGTTGCGCACGTTCTATGTGTGACCTGCCAAGGGAAGAAAGTTGTCAGCTGCGCCTGTAGTGATTGCCATGGGAGGGGGGGTGGCAGTGAATCAGGAACTCACGGAGGCGCAGGGCGTACCGGTGCTGGCGGCCTGTAAGCGCTGCAGTGGTCGCGGTTATGAGCGAATCCCTTCGACAGAGGCCCATGCAGCTGTTTGCCAGATTACTGATGCAATCAGCCTGGATACCTGGAAGAAGTCGGTTAAGCCGTTTTACGACCAGCTGATCACGAAATTTGATATCGAAGAAGCCTGGGCAGAAGCGCAGCTCAAGCAGATAACACGATAATGCTCACGAAAACGGCTTACGTTTCAATCATGGGCTATTTACTTTTCCCGAATCTGTGTTAATTTCGTTCCAACGATGGGCATTGCGTGTTCACCGTTAAGAAACCCGCCACCGAGCGGGTTTCTTATTATTTGCGCCTTCGTGAGTTGCCCGTGAAATCACTGTTCCTAACCAGAATCAAGACTCTTGGGGAACCTCACACCTCTGGAGGCTCCCTCCGTTCTTCATGCAGATTGCACTTCACGAACTTGTGATATCTACCTAACGACCAGGACAGGGCATTTCGCGTGCCGTACAACAGCCGCAGCATTCGAACCTAGCAGATATGTTGATATATCAGGTTTATGGGATGCAATAATGATTAAGTCAGCATTTATCATGTCTGCGAGCTTAAGGATCTGGTCTTTTGGTGAACCAGTTACGGCGTGAGTTAGTATTTTTTCGTCAGGTATTCGGAATTTTTTAACAATTTCATCCAGCTTTGTTAAAGCAGCTTGCTGGAATTCTTTCAGGTCAGGCATTTCTGCTGAATACGCCAGGCCCAAGGCTGAATAATACGGAAGCGAAGGAATAACAGTAAGAAAATGGACTTTGGCTGTGTTGAGAGTTGCATGCGCCTGAACAAATGGAATCACTGTGTTTGTCAGGCTATCCTCGGAAATGTCAATGGGAACTAAAATAGAGTTATACATTTGACCCTCCTGTATGATTTTTGTACATGCCAAGGTTAGCCCCTCGGTTGCCCGAAAACAGAGAGCCAGATGCCAGAACGATGAAAAACCTGCGCTCAGAAAAGTGAAAATAAATTAATAACTATCTTTTATGGATTGTGCCGAGTATGGTGACCGTGTGGTGAATCCCCCCTATGCAGTGGGGCGTCTGGACAGGCAGGTGAGTAGCGCGGTTCTGTGGTCTGGCGCAGAGTCACCGGGAGGCACCCGGCATCACACATTTTTCGGCTCAATTCCTGCGCCGAATACCTGAGATAATCAGCCCACCAAAGCAATCCGAAACAGAACACCTCTTCACCCTGGCCAATGCCGGAGCTTTTTTTATCGACATGCCAAAAAAAAGCGGGAAATGCGACATCGTCATTTCCCTGCAATCATTACCAACTTGTTTTAATTATATCCTCATTGTTTATAATGTTAACTAGTGGTTAAATTCAAATCGGTTGTAACTGTTCAATATTTCGGAAAAACAAACAAATTTAAGAGGCTGCCTTTGGGCGGCCTTTTTCTCTTTCAGGCTCCCGGAAACCCCCATCAAGGTTTGTCGTTAATTCATCCGGAGAGCCTGATCCCCCTTAGAGCACAGCACCCGCGAACCAGCGAGGTGAGAGACATGAAAATGCACAACGACCCCCACTCCTGGACGGAGTTAATCAATCTGCTCCACGGCTGGTGGCGTGGTGAAACACCCATTGGCGCTGTGCTGCTGTCAGTAGTGATGGCAGTGCTGAGAATTGCCTACGGCGGCGGTGGCTGGAAAAAGATGCTGCTGGAAGGCCTGATGTGCGGCGCCATGACGTTAACAGCTGTATCCGCTCTGGATTACGTCAACCTTCCTCAATCCCTATCCATTGCAATCGGCGGGGCGCTGGGCTTTGTAGGCGTCGAGCAGGTCCGTTCCGTGGCAAACCGAGTTATCAATGTCCGCTTTGGTGGTGACACCAAGTAAGGAACCCTATGAATCAGGCACAATTTCAGAAGGCGGCTGGGCTAAGCGCCGAATTAGCTGCGCGCTGGTATCCACATATCGACGCGGCAATGAAAGAATTCGGCATCACCGCAGTTAACGATCGGGCCATGTTCATCGCTCAGCTGGGCCACGAATCGGCAGGCTTTACCTCGCTGGAGGAGAACTTCAACTACTCGGTCGACGGCCTGAAGAAAACTTTCGGCAAGCGCCTGATATCGTATCAGTGCGAGATGCTGGGACGGGTTGATGGTAAGCAGACCGCCCGCCAGCCTCAAATCGCCAACTTGGTATACGGCGGACGCATGGGCAACATCGCTGAGGGCGACGGCTGGAAATATCGTGGCCGTGGCCTGCTGCAGATCACCGGACGTGAGAACTACACCAAATGCGCCACTGCCCTGAAGCTGGATCTGGTGAGCACGCCGGAGCTGCTGGAGCAGGAACGACACGCTGCTCGTTCAGCAGCTTGGTTCTTCGCGTTACGCGGTTGCCTGTTGTATTCCGGCGATATCGTTCGTGTCACGCAGATTATCAACGGCGGTCAGAATGGACTGGCTGATCGTAAGGTGCGCTACAGTCGGGCGCAGGCGGCGCTGGCATGACGTTTAACTTGAAAACAATGGGCATTGGCCTGTTACTGGTTACGCTGCTTGTGATGAGCAGGCTGGTTAGTTATTACCACGCCGAGTTTCAGAAAGAAGAACGACGCGCTGATGCTGCTGAGCAGAACCTGCGGCTGGCGAACGCCACCATCACCGACATGGAAACCCGTCAACGTAATGCCGCTGCGCTGGATGCCAAATACACCGGAGAACTTGCTGATGCAAAAGAAACCATTGAGCGTTTGCATAGCGATGTCATTGCTGGCCGTAAGCGGCTGCAGCTCAACGCAAACTGTTCAGCTAACGGAACGACCAGCTCCAGCGGCATGGGCGATGCTTCCAGCCCCCGACTTACTGACTCCGCTGAACGGGATTATTTCACCCTCAGAGAGCGAATCGTCACCATCAACGGGCAAGTGAACTATCTACAGGATTATATCCGTATGCAGTGCCAGCAGTAGTAATTAAAGTATCTAGTACTGTCGCAGCACGCCTGGGCACCTCCTCTAACGGGCTAGCATAACAGCTGGTTGGATTGATGATTCCTGGGCGTCTTCTGGGAAGATAACCTATTATTTATAATAGGTTTGGGTCAACTGAAGGTGTGTGTAAATGAAAAGCGAAGAACTGGAACGTAAAGCTGAAGAAGAAATATCTATCCTCATTACGGAAAAAATTGCTGAACTTAGAGAGAGAACTGGCAAGGAGGTTTCGGAAATCGAGTTTACTCCCCGCGAGACTATGACAGGGCTCGAAGGGTACGAAGTAAAAATAAAATTGATGTAAGAGATCCTAAGGTCTCTAAGGTGGCTTTTTTTTGCGTCTATTCCAAAGCTTATCTTTAGGTGTGCTTGATAATGGTAAAAAAAGAGCCCTCACGTGGAGGGCTACAGGAGTCTCAGTTTTAATGCTCTTTTTTATCGATGTTTCCCCGGAGTTGGCATTCTCCGCATCAGAGTCCTAGATAGCCTGGCACTCGGCCAACCAACAACAAGCGTAAGCGTGGGATATTAAGAAAATCCTCATCTAACCCTCACCATGAAAAACACATCGAGTTGGTTGAATGCCTATTAGCGGATAAGGGTATCGATATACCCATTTAAGGATAAGTCAATGAAGCATTAAAACAGACCAACTTTAGGCAAAAGCAATACAGCAGCCACGATGTTGCCCTGAGTCTCCAGTTGGTGATCCTCTGTTGTGATGGTTAAGGATTGAAATTAAAACAAACTTTGGCAAAGCTGCGCGAACGCCAGATGCACACCGCTCATTAGCTTCCAGAGGAGATGCAAACTCAAGGGCATGGGCGTGGCCACTCCGGGTAGTGGTAGCCATTCAAAAGCTCAGCTACGGAGGCTGGTGGGTTTGTGTCAAACAAGTTCACTATTGCAACATCCGAGGTTAGTTAGCAGATTATTAACTCGGTGATTAAGTGCTAAAGTGATGGGTGCTAGTGGTTAAAAAATGGCCAGTCGTGGTATGATAGACCTCACTCTTAGAGGGGTTAAGAATTATGTCATTCTTCGATTACGCACTTAAACGCGTTGAAGCGGCGACCAAAACAACAGTGACTTGCCCGATATGCGGTCATGACTCTAATCACCCAGCAACAAAAGTACGCCAGGAGCAGGCCTTGCTCTGCCCTAGATGCAAATCACTATTTGTCATTCACAGATAATATGCTGACCTGCTGAATATAACCGCCTTCGGGCGGTTTTTTTATTGCCATCACCATGGGCAGACCCATCGTAATGGCCGTAGCGGTAAAATCACAATTACACCCTGTCGGGAAAAAATGGAGTGACCAATGGCAAAACCGGACTGGGGAGCGTTGCAAGACCAGTTCCTCGCCGAGCATGCCAAAACGGGTATATCGCCGAAAGAGTGGTGTGAAGCGCAGGGACTGAACTACGCGACCGCACGTCGACATATCAAAAAGCCTTCTGCGCAAAGTGCGCAAAAACCTGCGCAGAAGAAAGTGCGCACTGCGCAGAAAGGTAAGTGCGCAGAAGAGCTGGTGGATGATGACGACTTGACGGCCCAGCAAAGACTTTTCGTCGCCGAATACCTCAAGGATGGTAATGCCACGCAGGCTGCTATCCGGGCGGGGTACAGCAAAAAGACAGCTGAGCAAATCGGTCATCAGCTACTTAAGAAAACTTCAGTTGCGCAGGCTATTGCACAGCAGCAGAAAGCTTCCATAGAACGCACTCTCGGCAGCGCCGATGAAGTCCTCGCGCAGATGTGGCAACTGGCTACCTTCGATGCAAACCAGCTTTCGCAGTATCGCCGCGGCGCCTGCCGCTATTGCTGGGGCTTCGGTCATCACTACCAATGGCGCGACGCTGTAGAGTTCGACGAGGCTCTCGCGAAGGTTGAAGGCAACGAACGAGCAAAACTCCCGGAAGACCCTGGCGGTTATGGCTATGACCACAATCGCGAACCTAACCCTAACTGCCCACGCTGCAATGGCGACGGAATAGGGCAGCCATACTTCGCTGACACCCGAAAACTTCCCCCTGATGCAGCCCTGGCTTACTCCGGCGTGAAGCTAGGTAAGAATGGCGTAGAGATAACGGCCATAAGCCGTGAACGCATGTATGAAGCAGTGATGAAGCGCCTGGGACTGGCTGACAGCGAGTTTGCACAGCGTCTGCAACAGATTGAAATTGAGCGTCGGCAGTTGGAGGTGGAGAAACTCCGCAAAGAGCTGGCGGCCGATCCTGATGATGATGTTCCGGCACCAGTTGCAATCAACATTAACGTGGTAGACGCGAGGGTTCGTGATGATAGCACCGACGCTTAATGTCCCCCAGGCGCGTTTTCTCGCTATGCCGCATAAGTTTAAGGCCTATGTTGCCGGGTTCGGTTCTGGTAAGACGTGGGTTGGCTGCGGCGGCATCTGCAAGGGAATGTGGGAGTTCCCTAAAATCAACCAAGGCTACTTCGCGCCGACCTATCCGCAGATCCGTGACATCTTCTACCCGACAGTGGAAGAGGTGGCTTTCGACTGGGGCATGAACGTCAAAATTAACGAGGGGAACAAAGAGGTTCACTTCTACGCTGGGCGTCAGTTCCGCGGAACGACTATCTGCCGTTCGATGGAGAAGCCCGGCTCTATTGTCGGCTTCAAAATCGGCAACGCGATGGTGGATGAACTGGACGTTATGGCTGCCGCAAAAGCGCAGCAGGCATGGCGAAAAATCATTGCTCGTATGCGCTACAAGGTTGACGGCCTTCGTAACGGCATCGATGTGACCACCACGCCAGAGGGCTTCAAGTTCGTCTACCAGCAGTTTGTTAAAGCTGTGCGCGATAAACCTGAACTGGCGACGCTGTATGGCCTGATACAGGCCTCAACGTTCGATAATGAAGCGAACCTTCCCCACGACTACATTCCATCGCTGATGGACTCCTATCCACCAGAGCTGATTAAGGCTTATTTGCGTGGGAAGTTTACCAACCTGACCAGCGGCACCATCTATCATCAGTTCGATCGCCAGCTTAATGGCTGTACCGATGAGGAGCAGGCAGGCGAACCACTGTATATCGGCATGGACTTTAACGTTGGCAAGATGGCAGCCATCGTCCATGTGCTGCGCGACGGAGAACCGAGGGCTGTCAGGGAGCTGGTGAAGGTTTATGACACGCCAGCGATGATTAAGCGCATCCAGGAAGAGTTCTGGCGCTATGAGGGTGGACGTTACGTCGCCTCTCGTCAGATTTACATCTATCCCGATGCTTCCGGCGATTCGCGCAAATCGAACAACGCCAGCGCCACGGATATCGCGCAGCTCAAACAGGCCGGATTTAGTGTGGTGGTGAATGCTGCCAACCCGCCGGTGAAGGATCGCATTAACTCCATGAATGCCATGTTCTGCAACGGTAACGGCGAGCGCCGCTACAAAGTTAACGTGACCCGCTGCCCGGTATATACCGACAGCCTTGAACAGCAGGTATGGGCGGCCAACGGCGAGCCGGATAAATCAGCCGACAACGATCACCCCAATGATGCTGGTGGGTATTACATCGTGAAGCAATTCCCGATCATCAAACCAACCGGCAAAGTCACCAAACTACGGATGTAAACCATGCCCGATATCTCAACCCCCAATCTGGACTATGGGAACATGGTGCAGGCGTGGGACATCAACGACGCCCTGATGGGCGGTACACTGTATATGCGCCAGCTTGGTGAGGCTTATCTGCCACGCTGGCCGAAAGAAGACAAAGAGGACTACAAAAAGCGCCTGGCTGTGGCCACGCTTCTTCCCGCCTACGAAGAGACCATCAACCAGAACGTTGGCCGCGTGTTCGCTGAGCCGATCCAACTGGGCGAGAACGTCCCGGATGCGCTGCGCGAATTTGCGAGGAACGTGGATCTTGAAGGCAGTCGCCTCGATGTCTGGGCGCAGGCGTTCTTCAGCCTGGCGATGCAGTACGGTCTGTCCCATGCGCTGGTGGACTATCCCCGGATCGACGCCGAGCAAGTGAAGACCAAAGCCGACGAAAAGGCTACAGGCGCGCGCCCGTACGTGACGATGCTGAATCCCCGCCAGGTGATCGGCTGGAAGTCAAAAATGATGGGCGGCAAGGTTGCGCTCACCGAGTTGCGCATCAAAGAGGTTGTGGTCGAAGACGGTGACGACTTCGGTCAGACGAAAGTCGAACAAATTCGCTACCTGACACCCGGGAAAGTGCAGATTTACCGCAAGGCTACTGGCACCGATGGTCAAGTGAACTGGGCGCTGCATGAAGAGTGGCAGACCTCCCGCCGAGATATCACTCTGGTCACGCTCTACACCAAGCGCACCGGCTTTATGTGCGGCTCACCGCCGCTGCTCAACATGGCGCTGCTGAACGTTAAGCACTGGCAGAGCCAGAGCGAGCAGGACAACATTCTGCACGTCGCCAGGGTGCCGCTGCTGACAGTGTTTGGCCTGGAGGATGGCGAGGAACTTGTCATTGGATCTTCTTCTGCCACGAAGTTTAACGATCGGCAGATGCAGGGGCTCGAATACGTCGAGCACACCGGCTCCTCTATCGGCGCTGGCAAAGAGTCACTGACTGACCTGGTGGAGCAGATGCGCCAGGCGGGCGCGAAGCTGCTGCGCACCGACAATACCTCGACCAAGTCTGTTGACCAGACCTCAGAAGAGAAGATGCAGGAGCAGTCCCCGCTCTACACCATGGCAACCAGCCTGGAAGATGCGATCGACAACATCCTGCAAATCATGGCCGAATATATCGGGGAGTCAGAGGGCGGCAATGTTGACGTGCGAACCGAGCTGGATGTTGAGTCGAAAGAGTTCAACCCGCCGGCGGCGCTGGTAATTCAGTCACTCCGTCAGGGTGGCGATCTTCGCCGTATTGACGCGATTAAGGCGCTGCAAAAGCTCAACCTGATTGACGCTGACGCAGATCCCGATGTGGTGCTGAGCGAACTGCTGGCTGAATCAGCTTCGCTGAATGAACCGCCGCCTGGCGAGGTGTGATATGACCCGGTCCGTTAACGATCGCCTGCAGGATGAGACTATAGCGCATGGCCTGTATGTGACCCGCTACGGTAACGGCGTCGCCCGGCGCATGGTAACGCTGCTGAGTAAAATGGATGCTGACCTGGCGGCCAGGCTGCTGGTGCTGCTGGACGGCAAGCGCGCGGATACCTACAGTGCCCGCCGCCTGGCTTCTCTGCTGGCTGGCGTACGCGACCTGAACCAACAGGCCTACGAACCGGTCATTGATGCGCTGGCGCGGGAACTTACGCGCTACGTTGAATATGAGGCCGGGAAGCCAACGTATTCCAGCGGCAGCGAAAAGACACGATTCTCGAGCGCGCTGATTAACTTCAGCGACCCGGATAACCATTATCAGGACCGCACCACCGCGGTAATGTTTCCTGAGCTGGTGAAGCAGTTCAAATTCAAGCAGACGCAGCTGACGGCAATCGGGTGCACGCGCGAGAGCGAGGCGCAGCGCCGCGGCGGGTGGGCGGTTTATTCTAATTCACTGGACCGTATCATTACGCTGCAGACCGGGCTGGATGGCTTCGCCTATGTCCCTGGCACCGTATTTGCCTTCGCTGATGAGCGCGTTTCCGGGCGTGTTTATGGTGGCCGCCTCACGGACTATAACGCCGGGCTTAAAGCGGTAACAACCGATCGCGGTACCAGCGCTGTCGCGGGTGACACACTGATGATCCGCACCCAGGGCGGCATTGTGGAAAGCCGGGTTATACAGGCGGTCAACGGCACGCAGCTGATCGTGGCCACTCCGTTCACAGCAGCGCCAGCGCCAAACGCCGTATTCGTTATCGATGCCGGGCAGCTGCGCCTGCAGTATTTTCGTGTCACGAATCTGACCTTCAACGATGAAGAGAACACCTATTCCATTACCGGCGCGGAATACAATGCATCGAAGTATGATGCCGTCGACCACAATGCGCGCCTCGATATCCCGCCGATCAGCCTCATCCCCACGGGAGTTGTATCACAGCCCGGCAATATCGTGGTATCGAGTTACGAGTCGGTGCGCCAGGGCCAGCGCATAGCGACGCTGACTGCATCCTGGGATGTTCCGCTCGATAAAGCCGGTAAGCCGCAGGCCGATGTGATCGCCTATCAGGCTCAATGGCGCCGGAACGATAGCGAGTGGGTAAACGTCCCTCAGACTGGCCTTCGCAACATTGAGGTACCGGGCATTTTTGAAGGTGATTACCTGGTGCGAGTCCGGGCGATAAACTCAGGCGGGGCGTCCAGCCTGTGGGCAACGTCAACGCTGACACACCTCAAAGGCCGGGTGGGCGATGTTCCAAAGCCAGTTAATTTCCGTACCACGCCGTTGCTCTGGGGGGGTGCAGCTGGATTGGGATTTCCCTGCCGGCACTGGTGATACGCTGCAGACAGAAATTCAGTATTCCACGGTATCAACCGGCGCGAACCCGATGCTGCTGGCTGGCGTCCCGTATCCCCAGCAAATCTACCAGCAGCTTGGGCTAAAGGCAGGGGTAGGTTTCTGGTATCGGGCGCGGCTGGTGGATCGCACCGGCAACAAGTCGGCCTGGACTGACTTCATTCAGGGCAGCAGCAGCTCAACCGCCGCAGATTACCTGGTTGATATCGATAATCAGATTAAGCAGACCGACGCCTATAAGGACCTTGTTTCGGAAATTACGGATCTGGGTGACGATATCCAGTCAGCGCGCGACGACATCACCGCAGTTACGACAGAGTCGGCGGCGACTAAAACGGGCCTGGCGCAGGAAGTCACGGACCGTAAGAAAGCCATCACCGACGAGGCTACGGCGCGGGGGCAGGCGCTGCTGAACGAGAAGAACGAGCGCGTCGCGGATATCAGCAATGTCAACCAGACGATTCAGAGCAGCACCGAATCGCTGGCGCAGCAGATCGCGCAGGTGTCCGCAGGTACCGGCTCGCAGTTCGACCCGGCCAAAATCTGGTATTTCGATTCGACAGCAGAAGGCTGGACCGGTAACGGCACGCCGACCATTGTTGATGGCTGGCTCCGCCCGGCTAACCATGCCTCAGATCCGTACGTTACGTCTCCCGGCTCGCTGGCCATTACAGCAGCTGCGTATCGCTTCCTGAAGCTGCGCATCAAGAAAGTTGGTTCGCCTGCATGGACAGGGGAAATCCGCTGGCGCAACACGGCTGGTTTCAACGACACCAACCGGTTCGCAGTGGCCGAGCCTGCTTATAACTCTGACGGCGTCGCCACTCTTGAATGCGACGATATCCCATGGCTGGCTGATACCACGATTAACCAAATCCGCCTGGACCTGTCCAGCAAACAGGACGCGACAAACTATTACCTGATTGACTGGGTGGCGGTCGGACGGCCAACACCGGGTGCCGGGATGGCGGCGCTGCAGCAGGAGACGACAGCCCGTGTCACTGGCGACCAGGCGGAAGCCACGGCGCGCGAGACGCTGGCGACTCAGATCCGGGGCGGCTATGCCGGTGACGACCCGTCAAAACTGGCATCGGGTCTGCTGTACACCGAACGCCAGGCGCGCATCACGGCGCAGGAAGCGGAGGTGACAGAGCGGAAGAAACTGGAATCGACCGTTAACACTAACCAGGCATCTGTAACGCAGGAGCTGGCTACGCTGACAACTGAGCAGGAGGCTCAGGCCACCACGCTTTCCGGGCTGCAGACCACCGTTGGCAAAAACACCGGTGATATTACACGCATCGATAAAACGGTCGCTGATAACAACAAGGCGCAGACCACCGCCCTGGCTGCGGTTAAGGCCACCACTGACCAGAACACGGCGGACATCAGTACGGAAACCACGGCCCGTACGGATGGTGACAGCGCGCTGGGCCGCCGTATCGACAGCCTGAAGGTTGACGTGGACGGTAACACGGCCAGCCGGGACGCCGGTATTGTTGGCAACGTCACCAATGCGCTCGCCAACTTCACAGCGTTCTCGGATCAGCGCGTGACGTTTGCCGTTGGCGAAACGAAAACGATGGCCGAGATCACAGACGTCCGGAAAACCGCGGCGGATGCAACCAGTGCAGTGGCGGAGCAGGTCACCACGCTTAAGTCCACGGTAGAGCAAAACGGCCAGACCAACGCTGCAGCCATTACGCGCATTGATCGAACGGTTGCAGATCTGGAGAGCGCAACGGTGACAAGCATTCAGCAGGTGACGGCGTCTATTGGGCAAACCAACGCCAATGTCCAGACGACCAGCCAGGCTGTTGCAGATATCAATGGTAAGCTGAGCGCGCAGTGGGGCGTTAAAGTCCAGGTAGAGGCGAACGGCGTTAAACGCATCGCGGGTATCCAGCTGGGCATTGATGCCGCAGGCTCCTCTAACTTCCTCGTCAGCGCCGACACGTTTGCGGTTTATAACCCGACGACCACCGGGCAGGAACTGGTGTTTGCCGCCACCGGCGGGCAGCTGTTTTTGCGCTCGGTGTTCATCCAGGACGGGTCTATCGATAACGCCAAGATCGGTAACTTCATTCAGTCGGTCAATTATGTAGCAGGTTCTGCCGGGTGGCGGCTGGATAAGGGGGGCACGCTTGAAATGAACGGGAGCACTGGTGGCGGTCAGCTTAAAATCAATGCGGACAGGATTGTATTTTATGACGCCGCTAACAGGCCCCTGGTGGTAATGGGCAAACCGTTATGATGCAGATGTTTGTTGAGGGTACCGGCTTTGATGCGACCAACTCTATGGGGTTCACCTATGTTATTGATCACCTCGTCGTAAATGGTAGTGGCTCAAAAGCATATTCAGCTCCCGGTTTTGATCTTGCCGTTACGGCCATGAATAACACCCTGGCTAACAATGAGCAAAATAACACGATCACCGCATCAGTCTCAGGCAGCACACTGACATGGAACACCACTGTGCCGCTGCGGCTGATGGTGACAGCAACAGCAAAAACAGGCGCTGATACGACATACGCCGGGTTTGCTCTGTATCAGTACTCGTCTGGTGTGAAAACTGTAAAGCTCGCGCCTGACTTCACCCCTTTTGTGCTGGCGAACGTGATTGATATCGAGGCCGGTGCCAGAACTGTTGATACCGGTGTCCCTGTGGGAGCCGGTATTATGGTTTTCATGCGGAACCGCAATTACGAAGGAGGAGCACTTAGCCGATCCTTCTTTAACCAAATAGAAAGTGGGGGCACATATCAGCTGCAGTTCGCTAATGCGGGACAGAACCAGTATCCGACTAGGGCGTATATATTTGCAAAGGTATTGCCACCCATGCCTGCGGCAGGGTTCTACATGTACCGCGACGGGGTAATGGTGTGGCACAACAACTGCCTTCCCCTGGACGCAAAATTCATAACCCAGTCTTATATGGAGTCAGATCGACCGCTGGCAGTAACCACGGGAATTACCAGTTTTATGTATATCCCCCAGGATCCGGCACACCCGAGCTATGGATTTTCGAATTACACCTGCGCCGGTGCTGGTATCGCCAGTAATGGCCGATGGAGAACGAACAGCACGGAGGTTTATCAGTCAACGCTGGGAAGTGTAAGCCTGACAATAAAACCCTGGGTCGCGGGGTTGAGAGTTATGTATATCGACTGTGCCCCCTATGATAATTACTTCAGACAATCCCTTAAAAAGTAATCCCCTCTCTCAATTTCTCAGAACAACATAACCCAGCTCCGGCTGGGTTTTTCATTTTAAGGACATCATGAATGGCCACGATTGATGACGATTTAGCGAAATCCGTCACAGAGGGTTTTCGCCAGGCGCAAATTGATATCGTTAACCAGGACCTGATTTTATCTGGGACCGGTGACGTCACCGTAACTCTGGCCGACGGTTCGAAAAAAACCGGGCCCAGCTGGACGAAGCTGATCGCCGCTGCGAACGCGGCAGGAACCAGCGCTGCGGCAGCTGCAACGTCTGCGACAAATGCCAAAACGTCAGAGACGAACGCGAATTCGTCCAAAACTGCTGCTGCAACGTCTGCGACAAATGCCAAAACGTCAGAGACGAACGCCAAGACCTCAGAAACCAACGCGAAAACCTCGGAGACGAACGCTAAGACCTCAGAAACCAACGCCAAAACCAGCGAAACGAACGCCGCCGCATCACTGGCCGCTGCGCAGAAGCTGACGTCTGTACCCTATGAGGAGGCCCCGTTCCCTGATGTCTGGTTACCGCTCAATGATGACCTCCGCCTGCTGGCCGGATTTGCGCCTTACGACCGGTTGACTATTTCCGGGCAGATACTTGAGCTTCCAACAAAGTCCGCGACCCTTACCCGATCAACCGTCGGGACTTATTACGATAAATCGGGAACGATGAAGTTAGCCGATATTAACGAACCTCGTTTTGAACGTGACGGTTTATTGATGGAGGGGCAGAGTACAAACTTATATACCTACTCCGAGCAGTGGGGGGCGGGTTCGCGAGTTACTACAACAAACAACAGCGGTGACTCCCCTCGGGGCGATAAGACAATGGCGCTGATGGTGGAAGATACGGCAGGTAGTGAACATTATACCCAGGACCGCAATATTGTTTTAATAGCTGGTACAACATATTGTTATTCGGTATTTGTTAAAGCTCATACAAACCCACGACTGTTATATCTACGTATTGCCTCTGGAAGTACGTCCGGTGTCTTCTTTGACCCGGTGGCAGGGGCGTTTGTTGGGAGTGGTGGAGTGGGGTCTCAATATGTTGATCGTGGGTTTGACGTCCTCAGTAATGGTGTATATCGCGTATGGATGACATTTACCGCTGCGGCGAGTCAGAGTACCGTTTTCCGTCTGCAATTAGCGAAGGACGGTGTGACAGCAAGTTATACCGGGGATGGCGTGTCTGGTTTATATATTTGGGGGGCGCAACTGGAGGCTTTACCAAACGCCACTTCATATATTTCAACTGCCGCTGCTACTGTAACGCGCGGAAATGACCAGCTTGATTTACAACCACAAGGTAATATCGGATACGGAATCGTTGGGGACACTTTCGCCCGTACCTTAGCGTTGGAATTTACAGTGGATAAATTCGCAGTACCCACAACTGGCGTAGGTTATGTGGATTTTTTAGCAAATGTGGGAGCGCGTAACGATATTATTATTCGAGGTATTGCGGGCCAGTTAATTTCTTATCGGGGGTCGGGTGGGATAGCCATTGCAAATCTAACTTACCCATTTAACAAGAAAACATATGTACAGACTATTGATGTAGCCAACGATAATACAGTTACCGGTTACTTTGATGGTAAAAGCACCACGCGCTCTGGGCAAGCGCCTACCGGTCCAACATACTCCGGCACATCCATAAGATTTAATGGAAATTCTTTCGCTGTATACCACATTCGAAACTTCCGTATATGGCATCGCCTGTTGACTCTTAACCAAATTAATGGACTCCGCTAATGAGAGACTTATACCTGCGCTTTAATGACGCCGACGAAATGCGCACGCAATTAATCTCGGCGGGGTTTATGGATGATGAGGAGCAGGGCGGTTTATATCACCCGGATATCAGCCTGGATGTAATCGGCGTTATTGCCGTCCCCACTGAAATTAAAAATGCAGGGGAGGAAAAGGAAGTTATTACGTTCGTCAATGAGCCAGGCTACCACGCCAACCTTCGTGTGATGAATGACGAACTGGATTTATCATCCGTGCATGATTTCGTCGTTAACCCTAAAACACCGGCGCGCGTCTGGGCTTAAGGAAATAATATGACACTCAGAAATGATAATATCACCCTTACTGCGGCAGACGTAAAGGCGCTCAGCGCAGACGGTGGTACCGTAAATGGTAACGTGCGACTGTCCAACAAATTAGATAGTGCGACCGGAGCGACGGGTATCTTATATCAAGAGGCCAAGAATTCTGGAGGCACAGTCCTGGCTTCATCCAGGGCATATGCTGAGCGGCGAGCGGACGGCTACAACTGGTATACCCTGGCAGTGGCAAACCCCGCCAATACAGCTGAGGCATATTATGGTTTTCGCAGTGATGGGTACTTCACTATAGACGGCAGGATAAGCTCAGGCCCACCGAAAGCTACGGGTTGGTGGGATAGCATGCAACCGAGCGTAGCCGGCTGCTACATGAACATGACCACTGATGGTGGCGGTGTCGGTGCTATCACCGCCATGACATGGGGATATAGACATAACGGAGGCTATGAATTGCGGTCCTCCTGGTCAAATGTTGGCAACGGAACAACAAGATGGGCCCACACTGTTTTAACACAATTCGGTGATAACAGTTCTGCTGGCACTCGTTACTGGATGTTCGATCCGACTGGTGGGGACTTAAGCGTCAATGGCGGTGGCAGTTTTTCGGGTAATTATGTATTCCAGAAAGCGGCAACCTCCGATGCTACGTTAAAACACGACATTGCATATGACGACGGGAAAGCGTCCTACGATAACATCCGGAAGCTGAAACCCTGCACGTTCATATATAACGGTGACTACTTCGAACGTGTGCGCCGAGGGATCATTGCTCAGGACGCTTTACGGGATATTGACCGTGAATATGTGAAGCTGGTTCCTGCAGCGCCTGAGTTCGACGAAGAGGGAAATCGTTGTGATAAAGATGACACCCTGGCTCTTGATAATAACGTCATCCAGATGGATACGGCACTGGCGCTGCATCACGCGATTGCCAAAATCGAGACACTGACCATGCAGGTTGCGCAGCTGCAGTCTGAGGTTCAGGCGCTGAAAGCGTAACGGCATCAGGATGTTCAGCAGTAATTATCATCAACTGCAATTACGATCTCTCTGAAGAGAGAAAAAAGCCCGTACGGGAACGGGCACAAATCCCTTAGTTTTGTTATCAATCCCGCGTTCAGGACGCAGGTAGTTAACATATCGGCGGCATTAGCCATTACTTTAGGTAGGAAGCATTAGCGCTTCGTTTAAAATCATCTAAATTTAATGAAGGTGAATCCCCCCTGTGCGGCGGGGCAATCCAGTTGATGTTCGTGTAAATATGCTTGCGGCCCGTATGACTGGTAACGAGCCACCGGGAGGCACCCGGCACCTAGATCACAGTAAGCTGTATGTTTGTGCTGATAACCTTTGCCTGCTCAAGCGGCAGGCCTTTTTTTAAGACCTTGATAAGGAGTTTCTCATGGCAAATGTTGCGCTTTTAGCTGGTTTGTTTGTGCTTATCGTGTCGGGTCTTGTCGGTCTTTCAAGGGCTTTATTAAATATCTGGTGCGGTCCGGAACAACCTTAAAACCATTCAGGACGACGTCTGCCAAGATCCGACTATCTGTATTGTCCTGGCCATTGGTAAGGAGCCAGAGGCATAATAATAAAAAATATTTAAGTGATGTTCTTTTGGATACAACGGAAAGTTTATGAGGCTGGTCCAGCCAACAGTGCGGAGGCGAAAGAGCTGTTATGAAATTCATCTGTCCTGTATGCAGAAGCAACCGGTTCTTTTTCACTTCTTTTAATCCCGTGCAAAACCTGCCACATGACGCGGTACGTTCCGTATGCGGAACCCGGCTTACTAAACGCTCCATCGTTCCAACGCCGCGCAGAAGGCGCTGGCCTAAACAAGTGGTTTAGCCCTTTTGTGACATGAAGCAGTGTCCGGCCACCACTACATCTCTGGGCCTTACAAAGCTCAATCCGCTACCAGCACATGTCGGCCTCTTCAAACATCTCTTCCAGCATGTGATTCAGCTTTTCCCAATCACTCTTGCTGGCATCGCTGTTTAAGCCGTTCGCCTACAGCTGCTTCACCTTTACTTCTGTCTCCAAAAGGATCAATGCACTCGCTTGGTCAATTCTGCAGAACAGCCGGATATTCAGCAGTAATTATCAATAGGCAGGGCTTTCTTGATCTGCACTCTCTTTAAAACTACTGTATGAATGCACAGTAATAATAAATGAGAGGTCACCATGCCCCGCCAATCAGACATTAACTCGGCTTTCCACGCTGCTATTCAGCTTAACCCCAAAGGTTACCAATGCCTGCGGTCTTCTGACTTCGTTCGGGAGCTGGCGAAGGTTCACCATCATTTCACCCTGGTCGATGCCAACGAGTGGATAGAGTTCTATCAAACTGGGTTCGTAGACAAGACTCCGGACGATAGCGAGAACCGATACTGGATCTTGCGCACTATGGGGCAGGTGTTCTGATGGGCTTCGTATCTCCAGCCACCGATTATGTCGAGCAGCGTTTATCCCCGGTGAGTATCTGCACCACAAACGAAAGCCGAATCCTGGAAACTTCATCAGGGTTTGCAGTTATCGAACCGGTCACAAGGTTGGTTCAGGGGCAAGTTCTACTGATCCTCAGTTGTGGCAAGACGCAGTTCGCAATTTTCAGAGGTAAGGCGTTAATAACTGACGACGGCGAGGCAATCGAGGGGGCAGCAGCGGAAGAGGTCGAGGTTATGGGGCGGGTTACATTCTTCATCAATAGTACAGACGAGGGTGACAGGCCGGTGTAAGGTGCCGCTCATATATGCCCGGTCAAGAGCCAAACGATGGATCCTCATACGAAGCAGCGACTATTTTTCTTATTTTACATGACTTTCACAGAATAGTTCGAGACCTATGTCTTTAAAGCTTAAACTGAATGATGTTATTGTGATTAAGATATTTTCGACAATGGTATCTGCGGATCGGTAGGACTTAACCTAAATTAAAATGTGTCAATGTACACGTTCGCATTTACCTTTAACGATAATTAATAGCACTGCACTTCTCTGAGGGTTGTTACAGAAATGGACGAACTTAAATCAAATTCAGTTTCAGGCCGCGATTATAATCCCGTCTACGCATCTGCCTCTTCGGGCGATGTTGACGCCCAAATTAAACTCGGAAAAATGTACCGTGACGGCGACGGAGTTGAAAAGGACGGTAAAAAGGCCGTTGAGTGGCTGACAAGAGCTGCAGAACAGGGTAGGTCAGATGCCCATTACTTTTTGGCTGTCATATATGCAACGGGAAACGGAGTCCCTCTGAGCTATTCAAAAGCCCTGGAGTGGTTCAAATTTCCGTTAGATCAGGGCGACTCGGATACTCAGGTTTACGTGGGGTGGCTACACGAAAATGGATTTGGGGTTCCTAAAGATAATTCAAAAGCTGCGGAATATTACGCACTTGCGGCAGAACAGTGTAATAGCTCTGCCCAATATTATCTAGGCACCTTTTACGAGCATGGATTAGGTGTGCCCAAAGATGAAAATAAGGCATTCGAATACTATACATTGTCTGCGCAACAAGGGGATAGCGATGCCCAGGCGAATTTAGGGGCAATGTACATTGCCCGTCATGACTATGAAAAAGGCAAAGACTATCTTCGCATGGCTGGTGAGAATGGCAACCAAAGGGCTCTTGAAACGCTAAAGAAAATTGAAGCAGTTCAAGAAAAACATAGAATCGAAGACAGTGTCAGGAAAATCACCTGTCCTTTCTGCGGCAAGAAAAGCGTTTGGAAGGCAAAATTTTGCCACGGCTGCACAGCCCGGATTACGTACGAACCTATAAGAGAATATGAATGGATAGGTATAGGTCTCGGTATTATTTTCGCTGTAGTTGGTATTGCAATCGATCCGAATCATATCGGCATGGTACTATTTTATGCCTTCATTATATGGTGGCTATCCATCATGCTCGGTAAATTTTTTGGTAAACAAAGAGCCATGTTCAGCAAAGACTAAGTCTTCGGCCTCACAAATCGATTTTATTTTCCTCTGATTTGAGCAGTGAGTTGCAAGCTGGCAAAATTTCTGAAGTAAAATTTGTTGCTCTAAGACAACAAGTAAAAACTTACTGAGCGTAAATGTGCGCCACGTTTTTCGTCGTCACTGTGCCAGCGAGAAAAGATCCCAGCCGTGAAGGTTCCCTCTTCGCGGCTTCTTTTCAGGAAAATGTCGAGACGCCCGAACAACGAAATTTTCTTGAATAGTAGATCGTCTTCATGACCAAAATGGAGCGAGACAAACCTTTTCTTGTTGACGTGTATTTTGCGTCCACTTTTGGCACAAAACGTCCTACCGGAAGCGCTACAGTTGAAGACCTAATCCGCAACCATTCACATATCGATCTCTTCAAACATCATTTATAAAATGCGTTTCAGTTTTTCAAGGTAGCTTTTACTGGCATCTCTGTTTAAGCCGTTCGTTTGCATCGATTTGCCCGGCTGTCGAACGCAGTTCACTAAGCTCAGAGGCAAGGCATTAATCACGGATGATGGCGTGGTGTGCTGTTATATTGGGGCATGGATGGGGCATAAAAGTACCGCAGGTGATATGCAAAAGAACAAATGGATGCATTTCACGAGCGGCAAGTTACTGTTAAATACTCAGGAATTAAGGACAATCCCACAAAGACCCGTCACAGCGCTTTAAATCATGGACTTCCAGCTTTACTCGCTGGGCGCAGCATTAGTGTTTCACGAGATTTTCTTCCCGGAACAGTCGGCGGCGATGGCGCTGATTCTGGCGATGGGGACCTACGGCGCGGGCTATATTGCCCGTATCGTCGGGGCCTTTATTTTCGGCAAAATGGGCGACCGCGTGGGGCGTAAAAAGGTGCTGTTTATCACCATCACCATGATGGGAATCTGTACCACCCTGATCGGCGTGCTGCCGACCTATGCGCAGATTGGTATCTTCGCCCCGGTGCTGCTGGTGACGCTGCGTATAATCCAGGGCCTCGGCGCTGGCGCAGAAATCTCCGGCGCGGGCACCATGCTGGCGGAATACGCGCCGAAAGGGAAACGCGGCATCATCTCCTCGCTGGTGGCGATGGGCACTAACTGCGGGACCCTCAGCGCCACCGCGATCTGGGCGGTAATGTTCTTCGCTCTCGACCGCGAAGAGCTGTTGGCCTGGGGTTGGCGCGTGCCGTTCCTCGCCAGCGTGGTGGTGATGATCTTTGCCATCTGGCTGCGTATGAACCTCAAAGAGAGTCCGGTATTCGAGCAGGTCAACGCTGAAGAAGCGCCGGTGCAGGCTGCGGCTCAGGAAAGCACCGTCGGGGCGATGGTAAAAAGCAAGTCGTTCTGGCTGGCAACCGGGCTGCGTTTCGGCCAGGCGGGTAACTCCGGTCTGATCCAGACGTTCCTTGCCGGTTATCTGGTGCAGACGCTGCTGTTTAATAAAGCTATCCCGACCGACGCCTTAATGATCAGCTCTATTCTCGGCTTTATTACCATTCCGCTGCTGGGCTGGTTGTCAGATAAATACGGCCGTCGTCTGCCTTATATTCTGCTGAATATTTCCGCCATTATTCTGGCTTACCCGATGCTGTCGATTATTGTCGATAAATCGAATACGCCGGGCGTGATCATGACCTCGATTATCGTGATCCACAACTTTGCGGTGCTGGGCTTGTTTGCTCTGGAAAATATCACCATGGCCGAGATGTTCGGTTCACGTAACCGCTTCACCCGGATGGCGATTTCGAAAGAGGCGGGCGGTCTGGTGGCGGTCGGTTTTGGTCCGGTACTGGCAGGGATCTTCTGCAACATGACCGGCTCCTGGTGGCCTATTGCGGTGATGGTGGTGGTCTACTCCGTTATCGGCCTGGTCTCAGCCCTGCTGATGCCGGAAGTGCGGGACCGCGACCTGAGCATCCTGGAAGATGCCGCAGAGGACAAATCTGCCGCGATAGGTATTAACAACAAACATCGCGCTATCTCCTGACGCCTGATGACTCTCCTGCCAACGCAGGAGAGTCTTTTTTTTACCCCTCTCATAAAACAACGCTATTACGCACCATCTCAGGGAAGCATCGGGAATTAACTGGATTTTTTTCAGGTAAGGAAACTGTATGTCTCGTGCAAAGAAAAACATCACCATTCCGGTGAGTATTGGATACGGATTGACCGATATTATGGGCGGCGGTGCCTTTACCGTTATCGGCGCCTGGCTGTTATTTTTCTACACCACCTTTGTGGGCTTATCCCCGATGGAAGCGGCATCCATTGTCGCCATCGCCCGTATTGTCGACGCGGTAGTCAGCCTCTTTATGGGCAGCTTAACCGACCACTTTTATAAGAACTACTTTGGTAAGAAATTTGGCCGTCGGCGCTTTTTCCTGCTGATCGGTGCGCCGCTGATGCTGGTCTACGCCTTGCTGTGGCTCGACGGCATGAGTTACGGGTTTTACCTGGCAGTCTATCTGGCGTTTGAAATTATTGCCGCCATGGTGCTGATCCCCTGGGAAACGCTGCCGTCGGAGATGACCAAAGAGTTTAACGGCCGCACCAAACTGTCCACCTGCCGCATGTTCTTGTCGGCCTCCGGCACCTTCCTGGCAACTTTTATCCCCGGACTGCTGATCGGCTATTTTGGCGAGCAGAGCGCCAGTGCCTATCTGATTAACGGCGTGATCTTCGCGGTGCTGTTCATGATCTGCGTCTTTATCTCGTGGAAAGTGACCTGGGAGCGGGAGATCACCCCGGAGATGCAGGCGGAGCTGGAAAAGTCAGCCATGCCAACCAGCTTCTCTGACAAGCTGCGAATGGTTGTTGAGCTGTTTAAATCCTACGCCTCGACGCTGAAAATCCGCGCCTTCAGAAAGCATCTGGCTATCTATCTGCTGTCGTTCACCGGCAAAGACGTCTACAACACCGTGTTTGTCTTCTTCTGCGTCTACTGCCTGAACGTCTCGTCATCGCTGGCGGGAAGCCTGCTGTCGATGAGTATCGTCGGCCTGCCGGTGACGCTGATTGCCGGATTTGGGATCATTAAATACGGCCCGGCCCGGCTGTACGTTTTCGCCTATCTGGTGATGATGCTGTGCCTGGGCGGTTTCCTGGCGGTGTACCAGATCCCTGCGCTGAATACCGTGTTCACGCTGTTCCTGCTGGCCGGGCTGTATCAGGTGGGCCGCTGCGTGCTGGAGTTTACTCCGTGGAACGTCTTCCCCTTCATTCCTGATATTGACGAAATGGTCAGCCGTCAGCGCCGGGAAGGGCTGTTTGCTGCGGTAATGACCTTCTCGCGTAAAACCACGGTTGCCATCGCCACCTTTGTGGTCGGTTTTCTGCTACAAAGCGGCGGCTTCGTGAAGGGGAGTCAGGTCCAGCCGCCGGAAGCGATTCACACGATCGCCATGCTGATGTTTATCGGCACCGCCGGGCTGCTGATCCTCGCCCTCTGGCAGGCTCTGACCTTCCGTCTGAACAAGCAGACCCACCAGATCTTCGTGGAAGAGGTCGAGCGCCTGCGGGCCAATGGTGCTAAAGCGGCGGTTGAACCCCAGGTGCGGCGCATCGTGGAGGATCTGACCGGCCATGACTACGACACGCTCTGGACGGATCCGACGCCAGCCACAGAGCAGCCGCGTGAAAGCATCACCACTGCCGGGTGAGTGGTTTACAGCATTTTAAGGCTGTCACACAACTTGCAGTTGGTGTCACACCAGATGGTGAAAAGTTAACGTAAATCAATATCGACATATCAACAATCAGTATGGTTAACGGCAGAGAATTATTTATGCCATCTACCATTCTAGTTGGGTTAGTAAGACGGGCAGGAGAGTCACTCCGGCCCGGATCCATCGCTTAATCACATTAATGAGTACTATCATGAAAAATCCGTTATTACATGCGCAAGCTACGCTTCCTCACTACAACCGCGATGCCCTGCAGTCGCGCATCGTGCATCTGGGTTTTGGCGCTTTCCATCGTGCCCATCAGGCGGTCTATACCGATATGCTGGCAGCTGACCACGGCAGCGACTGGGGATACTGCGAGGTCAACCTGATTGGCGGTGAGCAGCAGATCGCGGACCTTAAGGCTCAGGATAACCTCTACACCGTCGCCGAAATGTCAGCCGATGCCTGGACGGCGCGGGTGGTTGGGGTGGTGAAAAAAGCGCTGCATGCTCAGGTGGATGGGCTGGAAGCGGTGCTGGCGGCCATGTGCGAACCGCAGGTGGCAATCGTCTCGTTGACTATTACCGAGAAAGGCTATTGCCACGCACCGGCGACAGGGCAATTAATGCTGGATCATCCTATGATCGCCGCCGATCTGCAAAACCCACATCAGCCGGTTTCTGCCGTGGGCGTGGTGGTGGAGGCTCTGGCGCGGCGTAAAAATGCCGGTCTGCCAGCCTTCACCGTGATGTCCTGCGACAACATGCCGGAGAACGGCCACGTGATGCGCAATGTCACCTGCGCCTATGCCCGGGCAGTTAGCGCCGAACTGGCCGACTGGATCGAAGCCAACGTTACCTTCCCGTCCACCATGGTCGACCGTATTGTCCCTGCCGTCACCGCCTACACGCTGAGCAAAATCGAGCAGATCACCGGCGTGCGCGATCCTGCAGGGGTGGCCTGCGAGCCGTTCCGTCAGTGGGTCATTGAAGATAACTTCGTTGCCGGACGTCCGGCCTGGGAGAAAGCGGGGGCCGAGCTGGTGGCCGACGTGATCCCGTTCGAAGAGATGAAGCTGCGCATGCTCAACGGCAGCCACTCGTTCCTGGCCTATCTGGGCTATCTGGCGGGCTACCAGCATATCAACGACTGCATGGAGGACGCCAACTACAAGCGCGCCGCCCACGCGCTGATGCTCAACGAGCAGGCCCCGACGCTGAAAGTCACCTGGGTGGACCTGGCCCGTTACGCCGATCTGCTGATCGAACGCTACAGTAACCCGGCGTTGCGCCACCGTACCTGGCAGATCGCCATGGACGGCAGCCAGAAACTGCCCCAGCGTATGCTGGACTCCGTGCGCTGGCACCGGGTGCATCAGAAGCCTTTCCCGCTGCTGGCGCTGGGCATTGCCGGCTGGATGCGCTATGTCGGCGGTGTGGATGAAGGTGGCGAGGCTATCGAAGTGTGCGATCCGCTGCTGCCGGTGATCCAGGCGGCAGTGCAGGGCAGTGCGGAAGGCGAAAGTCGCGTGAAAGCCCTGCTGGGTATCGAGACCATTTTCGGCCAGGAACTCCCGCACGACAGTGTCTTCGTTGATGCGGTAATGAACGCTTACGCTGCGTTGCTGAAAAACGGGGCGAAAGCCACAGTGGCACAGTACGCCGCGCAGATCTAATGCCCCCCACATGCCGTCGTTCGCGGCGGCATGATCTTATATTCACACTTCTTTACCTGTACCGCTTATTTCCTGACCCTGCCGTTTAACCTTCGTTTGATAAACTCATGTCACTCTGAATATCGTTAATAAACATATTATCGATATAAGGAGAAAGGCCTATGTATAAGAAAATTTTGATGCCTGTCGATGTATTTGAAATGGATTTAAGTGACAAGGCTGTGCGCCATGCCGCCTTTCTGGCGCGGGCGGATAATGCCGAAATTACCTTGTTGAATGTGCTCCCGGTCAGCAGTCGCGCCATGCTGCGCGGTTTCTCCTCGGATATTGTGAAATTCGAGGCCTATATGACCGAGGAGTCCAACAAAAAAATGAATGAATTAAAGCGGCTCTTTGATATTCCGCATGACACTATTCATACCGCGGTGCGTTTTGGTAGCGTACGCGATGAAATTATCGCGATGAGTGCTGAAGGGGAGTTCGATATTATTGTTATCGGCTCGAAAAAGCCGGGCGTAACAACGCATCTGCTGGGCTCGAACGCCGAATCGGTATTACGCTATGCCAAAATTCCGGTATTAGTGGTGCGCTAATTCAATTGCCGCATCCCGGGCATTCGACAGGATGCGGAACTCTTACTCTTCGCTAAACCAGTCGCTGTTTTCCTGACGAATTAACTGTACCGATTCGCCAATTTCCTGCAGATGCAGAGTCATCGCTTTTTCGACCGCATCGGCGTCGCGCTTTTCCAGCGCGCTGAAAATATCATGATGCTGACGTAGCAACATCTCCGGCGGCGAGACGTGGTCAAGGCTCATATAGCGCACCCGGTCGATGGTCGCCTTGATGTTCTCGATGGTATCCCACGCCAGCTGACAGCCGGCAATCTGCGCCAGCTTCTGGTGAAATTCGTCGTCGAGCAGGAAAAAATCATTCAGCTGTTTACGTTCAATGGCGATGCGCTGCTGATGGAGGTTTTGCTCCAGCTGATAGCACTGCTTATCGTCGATCAGGCTTGCCGCACGACGCACCACGGCGCACTCGATGGCCTGGCGGACAAAGCAGCCATTCTGCACCTGGGTGAGGGAGATCTTATTCACGTAGCTGCCGCGCTGAGGGCGGATCTGAATCAGGCCGTTTTCGGCCAGCTTAATAAAGGCTTCGCGAACCGGCTGGCGGGAGACATCAAAGCGGACCGACACCTCTTTTTCAGAAAGCGGAGTTCCCGGCGGGATCAGACAATGCACAATGTCGCTGCGCAAAATACGGTAAATCTGCTGATTAACGGGTTGGGTCGGATTGAGTTGCGATTCAGCGGCCATTGGATGTGATTTCTCAGAGAATTAACCGGTAAATACTACCATTCTTTTGCCGGGCATCCCAGACCTGGCCCGCAGGCCAGGTTCGGAAAGATCATCCGCGATGGACGCTCAGACCGGCAAAGCTCTGGCTGACCGGCATCATCTCAACGGTGTTGATGTTGACGTGCTTCGGCAGGGTGGCCACCCACCAGACGGCTTCGGTGACATCGTCCGGCGTCAGGGCGGTAGTGTTTTCGTAGGTTTTGCCTGCTTTGTCATCATCGCCTTTGAAGCGCACGTTGGAGAACTCCGTTCCGCCAACCAGGCCCGGCTCGATATCCGTTACGCGGAGAGCGGTGCCGTGCAGATCGGTGCGCAGATTCAGGCTGAACTGACGCACAAAGGCTTTCGTGGCGCCGTAAACGTTGCCGCCCGCGTAAGGCCAGCTGCCCGCGGTGGAGCCGATATTAATCACATGCCCGCGGTTACGCTCAACCATGCCCGGCAGTACGGCGCGGGTCATATAGACCAGGCCTTTGTTGTTGGTGTCGATCATCGTTTCCCAGTCTTCGACGCTGGCTTTGTGTGCAGGCTCAAGGCCCAGCGCCAGCCCGGCATTGTTGACCAGCACGTCGATGTCGCGCCACTCAGCCGGCAGGTTAGCAATCATCTCTTCAATGGATGCACGGTTACGCACGTCCAGCTGCGCGGTCAGGATGCTCTCTCCAAGCTCCTCTTTCAGCTCCTGCAGACGCTCCTGACGACGGCCGGTGGCAATCACCTTATGCCCGTTGGCGACGAAGCGACGCGTGATGCTTTCACCAAAACCCGCTGTCGCCCCGGTAACTAAAATTATCATCAAGTTCCCCCCTAAAATCTAATCATAAAGCCTTATGAATCATGCAATTATGAAGTCATTGGCACGTTATAATCAAAGTTACTCATTAGAGATTGAGTAACTTAGTGAAATTGCAGCGTTCCAGACCCACGCAGTAACCTTTAGATGTTTAACCGAATGGCTTTTTACATTGAAGAAACAGATAAAAAAGTAGCGGAACACTATGATACAGATGCACTGTAGCTATAAAAGAAAAGGGCGTCTACATCTAACGGGATGGCAATTCTGACCGGCAATCGTGAAAGGTGATCGGTACGCAGGGCGTGGAAAACACAGTAAGCGGTGATGAGGCTTTCGAATGTTACGCTTATACATCTGTCGAGTATGAGAGAAAACTTAGAGCGTCATGGGGCTTTTTGGCGCATTTCAGATAACACCTGTTGCCTAAGTAAAGTATCAAGAAAAAATGCTGTTTTTGGATATCATTGTAAATATTATCGTTGTTTTTTCTGAAACAGAATGTACCCAGAAGTTGGATATTATTAGTTATGGCAATAACAATGATTTTAGAAAGGTAAGTTATGGGATAAGTATGATAACGTCCACTTTTCAACAAAGATGCATATTATCGGGAGGGAAAGTAACTCATAATGCAATTTTTTCTGTCATTATACTTCCAAATATAAGTCCGGCCAATATTGTGGCTGTATAAATTCATTGTGACTCTGAAATGATTATTATCGCTATGGTTCAAATAAAAGCACAAGAATCAGGTGCTTATATTTTATTGTTAATTATTGGATATTATTAAAGTGCATGAAAGTGACGGGGCGCAATGTTTACATTATAAAATTATCGATTGAAATTTTTTCAGTCAATAATCATGGTGACTGACCTTAAATTTCATGTTATGTTTTTTGAGAAAGTGGCTTGTTTTTCTATTTAATTGAGAAAGTGTTGCGCGTTGCAGTGCAGGAAAAATTGGATAATCCGGAGGGATTATTTTTGGGGGCTACCAAGGGTTCCATGCTCAATTTGAAAAACTCATAGTGGTCGCAATTAAAGAAAAATCGAGCCATGGAAAAGCGTTGCAATGTTTTTATCGAAAGGACTGTAATAGACCAAAGAGGAAAGGAAAATGACAAAATTTTGCGTGCAGCAGGATGAAACCATGGGGAATTATGACGAATTCGACAGCTCGTCAGAAAAAATTAATAGCGAGGGTATTTCTGAAATTGATCATAGTGTTGTTGAAAATAATGCTGAAATACAGCAGGGAATTACTGAATCGACTGAAGAGGCAGCTTTGCGAAGTGATTATTCTGTTGAGGGTGAGCACTATGACGACGCTTTGGTACAAGTCCATCAGCCGCTAGCTGGCGCTGTTAATCGTACGCAGCACGACAAAAACGAGGAAATAGTTAGCGTTCTGGATTTCGGTGCAGATCCTACCGGTAAAAAAGACAGCACTTCAGCATTTCAGGCTGCGATAGACGCTGTTTACGCACGTGGAGGCGGAGAAGTTTACATTCCTCCCACAAATGGTGATGGTAGTGGGGAGAATGTTGGTTATTTGATTAGCGACTCAGTGCAGGTAAAACCATTTGTTAATTTGCGCGGCGATGGTTTTTCATCATGTCTTCGCGCAACCCGCGCTCTTCCCAACGGGCTATTACAGCTTTGTTATCACGGGGGGCATCGGCGGGCGCTATATAAGTAATATCAGACTAACAGGTAATGGCTCTGGTGTAGGCATTGGAACAAACGTAGACAATGAATCGGTCAGTTATCAGCATATCTACGGCTGGACATTTACGGCAATCGTGGTCGAGGTTTTTGAAATAGGTTATCAATTCCAGGGGTTATGGCATTCAACCATTTCAAACTGTACCAGTAGTTATTGCCGAATAGGTCTGCATCTTTGGGGGCAGAATGTCTCGCTACAAATTAGCGGGTGTCATTTCAGGAGAGATGGGCACTCTGTCGATGGCACCTATGGGATTTTTATTGAACCAAGAGTTTATGCATGGAGCACGGATAAAAAGAAGGGATCCAGAAGCGAGGCAATTAATATTGGCCAAGAGACAATGTGTATCGGCGTCCAGTACGGTCTTTTTGTAATGGATTGTTTGGATTTGCAAATAGGCATAATCGATTTTGATTATATTCTCAAAGCTGGGATTGTAATATTAAATGTTGAAGGCGGGTTCAATATCGCAGGAGGATGGATTGCAGCTGATTCTGAAGGGAAACAGCAGGTTATAGGTGTCTCAATGCCTGCCTCGGCAGGGACGCAACAACAAAAAACAATCAATGGCCTGCATTTTTCTTTAGAAAATAGAAACCCAGACGGTAATAATATAGGAGTAAGTATTGGCTCGCAACTTGCCGCTTATGCCAGTATTAAGAATTGTACTTTTACGAGTGGTTGGGCTGGCGTGGCGATATTTGATAACACTGCTGGGATTAACATTGATAAATGCATTTTTACGAGTATTATTTATTTGCGCAATTCGGCTAACGTCAAAATAAGCAATTGTACTTTAAATGGCTTGATAGACGATCAGAAGGCTGGACATAATTTTTATTATGCTAATACAGGGATTCCTTCTACACATGGATACCTTGATGTTAATTTATCCGCTGGTGCTTCATCGGGTTCTGCCATCATCCCTTACGCCTCTGTTTCTGGACTTAAATATGGTGTCATGATATTGCATACTGATATTTCTGATAAATCTGACGAGGTGTATAGAGAAGGTAATACTATAACCGTAATCAGGCCGACTCCAGTCGGAGTTCAAACTTCGACGCTAGTAGAATACCGTGCGGTTTAATCTCTCGTACAAGTAGGTAGCATAGTTAAAACGACGAGATTGCAGGTGACAGTACAAGGTGTTATTAAAAAATTATCGTTTTTTTAAATTTAATAACGGAATAATTTAAGTTTATCGAAACGTCTCCTTGTCGTTTACCGAATATAGCCGGGTTTTCACCCAGAAAGCCCGGCTTTCATCAAATAGTATTGAGATGGTAACAAGATGCCGCTAGATTGCCTTGTTTGGTCACTAGAAGCGTGCCAGTCTGCCAAATTCCTTTTAAAAATAAAAAGTTGAGATAATTCTTCGTCCGTATAATAGACCATTCTTCTGCTATGGAATTAATCTATGAAAAAAATAATATTGGCATTTACGATTGGGCTGGTGATGATCTCTTATGCTGAAGCAGGACGCGGTCGAAAACCGTGCTCTGGAGCGAAAGATGGTATCTCGCATTGTACAGCAAGCGGGCAATTTGTTTGTAACGATGGAAGCTTAAGCCGATCGCAGAAAATTTGTTCTGGATATGGCGCAGTAAGCGATTCGGTTGATCAGAGTTCAGTGAAAAAATCTTCGGCGGTGAAGAATAAACGCAGAACTAACAGATCTGAAACATCGCAGAACGGGGAAATGATGAAAGAATCGCCAACTCTTAATCAGCAAAAAAAGCCGACATGCGCTCCACTCTATATGGCCAACAAACCAGGCTATACCACTTTACCTATTTGCTCTGATAATTAATATTGAAGATATTCACCCTATTCAGGAGTCTGATATGTCTGGCACTAACCCCTTTTTCGCAAGCAGCCTGCTGCCGTACCAGGCGCCGCATTTTGATCTGATCGACGACAGCCACTATCGCCCGGCTTTTGACGAGGCCATCCGCCAGAAGCGCGATGAGATCGCAGCGATCGCAGGGTCTGCGTCGGCCCCTGACTTTAACAACACCGTGCTGGCGCTGGAGCACAGCGGCGGCCTGCTGAGCCGGGTGAGCAACGTCTTCTTTGCCATGACCTCGGCGCACACCAATGATTATCTGCAGCAGCTGGAAGAGGCGATCGCCACCGAACTGGCGGCACTCTCCAACGATATCTGGCTGAATGACGCCCTCTTCGCCCGGGTGGACGCGGTCTACAACGCGCGACAGACGATGGCGCCGGACGCGGAGTCCCTGCGCCTGATCGAGGAGCTGCATCAGCGCTTTATCCTGGCGGGTGCCCGACTGGGCGAGGCGGAAAAACAGGAGCTGAAAGCGATTAATACGGAGTCTGCCACCCTGACCAGCCAGTTTAACCAGCGTCTGCTGGCGGCCGATAAAGCGGGCGGGCTGGTGGTGGATTATCTCCATCAGTTGGATGGCCTCAGCGAGGCAGAGCAGGCTGCGGCCGCTCAGGCAGCTGCGGAGAAGGGATTGAGCGATCGCTGGCTGATCCCGCTGCTGAACACTACCCAGCAACCGGCCCTGCAACAGCTGCGCGATCGCCAGACCCGGGAGAATCTGTTTAAGGCAGGCTGGCTGCGCACGCAGAAAAACGATGCCAACGACACCCGCGAGCTGGTACTTCGTCTGGTGGCGCTGCGGGCGCGTCAGGCTGAGCTGCTGGGCTTCGACAGCTATGCCAGCTGGAAAATTGCCGATCAGATGGCGAAAACGCCCGACGCCGCGCTGCAGTTTATGCGCGGCATCGTCCCCGCGGCACGCGGGCGCGCCTTACAGGAGCAGGCCGATATTCAGAAGGTGATTGATGACGAACAGGGCGGATTTGAAGTGCAGGCCTGGGATTGGTCGTTTTATGCCGAGCGTGTGCGGCTGGCGAAGTACGCCCTCGATGAATCGCAGGTTAAACCCTATTTTGCCCTGAACAGAGTCCTGACCGACGGTGTCTTCTGGGCGGCTACCCAGCTGTTCGGCATTACCTTTGCCGAGCGTAGCGATATTCCGGTTTACCATCCTGACGTGCGAGTCTGGGAGATCTTCGACCAGAACGGAGAGGGGATGGCGCTGTTTTACGGTGATTTCTTCGCCCGCGACTCAAAAGGCGGCGGGGCGTGGATGGGGAACTTTGTCGAGCAGTCTTTTGAATCCGGCACGCGTCCGGTGATCTATAACGTCTGCAACTATCAAAAACCGGCGGCAGGCCAGCCGGCGCTGATCTCCTGGGATGATGTCATTACCCTGTTCCACGAGTTTGGCCACACCCTGCACGGGCTGTTTGCCAGCCAGCGGTACGCCACGCTCTCCGGCACCAACACACCGCGCGATTTTGTGGAGTTTCCATCGCAGATCAACGAGCACTGGGCCAGCCATCCACAGGTCTTTGCCCACTATGCCCGCCACTATGAAAACGGGGAGCCTATGCCGGACGCCCTGCGCGAGAAAATGCTCAGCGCCACCCAGTTTAATAAGGGCTATGACATGACCGAGCTGCTCAGCGCCGCGCTGCTGGACATGAACTGGCACGGGTTAAGCGCCAGCGAAGCGCCACAGGATGTCGAGGCCTTTGAAACCGCCGCCCTCGAGCGCGAGCAGTTGCATCTCCCCGCCGTACCACCGCGCTATCGCAGCAGCTACTTCGCCCATATCTTCGGTGGCGGCTACGCGGCGGGTTATTACGCTTATCTGTGGACGCAAATGCTGGCCGATGACGGCTATCAGTGGTTCGTGGAAGAGGGCGGATTGACCCGCGAAAACGGGCAGAAATTCCGCGAGGCGATTTTGTCACGTGGGAACAGCACTGATTTAGCTGAACTTTATCGTCAGTGGCGTGGGCACGATCCGCAGATTGAGCCGATGCTGGTGAATCGCGGGTTGGGTTCGTAGAGGTTTTTTCAGGCTGGAAACAGAACCGGGCATGATGCCCGGTTTTTTTATCTTTGCCAGCAAGAATAGTCCTTGCCGGATCAATCTTTATTTGGCGCAGTAAACGCGGGCTTCACGCGGGGTATAAATACCAAAGGTGACAACGCCCAGCAGGCCATTCACAAAAGTCTGCTGTACTTCAGTGCGAACGACTTTGTCTGCACCGCCGCACACCTGAGCTGCGTCGATTTGCTTAGACTGGCCGATTCCGCTAACGAAGAAATGGTGAGTTGTGACTTTCTGTGGCTCGAAAGTTGTTCCTTTATTTACCGAAAATGATTGCTGAGCACAGCCAGAAACTGCACCCGCAATGAGAGCCACCATGATTAACTTTTTCATATATGTCCTTGTTGTTTGTATGATTCATAAAAATGATGACATGATTAAAGATCGCTAGAAATTAGACCAGTAGAGTCTTCGCGCGTTGGATCCTGAAATTAGATGCTATTTATATGGAAACTACGAAGCTGAGCCAGAACAAAATTGTTTGTATTTCAGAAATGTTCAGTCTGGGTTTGAAACAGTATTGAAGATAAAAACGTGTAATGTTATTAAAAAGTTACCATTCAGCTTTTGAGTCATCCAAATGACGGACAATTTTAAGTTCATCGAAACCCATCCTGCCCCTGAAGACTTTTGTCGTTTGCGCACTATCGCCGGGCTTTCACCGCGAAACCTTGAAGCAGCAAAAAAAGGCCTCCCTTTAAGCTGTTACGCTGTACATATCCTTCACGAGGGGATCCCCGTAGGGATGGGAAGAGTCGTTGGCGATGGCGCACTGAATTTCGAGATCGTGGATATCGCTGTCGATCCCCACTTCCAGGGCAAGGGCTTGGGCAGAGCTATCATGGAACATATCATGTCATGGCTGAGCAAAAATGCCTGGGACGGTACCTATATTTCCCTTGTGGCTGATGTCCCTGCACTCTATGAAAAGTTTGGCTTTAAAAAAAGTGACGCCGGATTGCGAAGGCATGGCAATAAGCTGGAAAAATGAACAATAAGCCGTGAACACGATAATGGATTTCTCCCCTCTACTGCACGCCCTGGCCGCCGTCACGCTCCAGTGCCTTTGCGGCCTGAGGTGGAACAGGTGGGGCATCGGCGGTGCGCTAGGCTCGCTCTGGTTTATCGCCCGGGAACAGACTCAGGCGGAATATCGCTGGATCGCCCTGTTTGGTCACGGCAAGCGCGCCAACATGCCGTGGTGGGGCGGGTTTGACTGGCAGGTCTGGAATGTGGCCAGCCTGCTCGACTGGCTGATGCCGGTTGTTGCCTGCCTTATTGTCTGGATGATTATCCGGCGACGTGCTTCGCATCACAAACGGACATGAACAGGTGATTTTCTGAACGTATCCCCACGCCTCGTTTAACCTTCATTTATCTTCCTCATGCTAGCTTGAGAAGGATCCGCAGCCCGGTATGGAATGCCGGGTCCGTAGATATCAAAATACAAATCTATCCATGCAAGCATTTACCGCCAGTCCCTGGCGGTTTTTTTTCGCTTTTCACCCCCAACATGAATTTTTTTCAACACCCATGAATTTTTCTCGTTTGCCGTGGGCCGGGCGCTGTGACATCTTTTTTGGACATATAGCCATCCAGAAGGCTAAATGTTCAAATACTGAATTATCACCGTCGGCAATTACCTGGCGGCAGTTAAAGGAGATAAGCATGCAGCGACAACACGCCCCGAACCGTGCCGATGTGGTAGGCAGTTTCTTACGTCCCGACGCCATCAAACAGGCGCGGGTTAAGTTCGCCAGCGGTGAGATCGACGCGCAGCAGCTGCGAGCGGTAGAAGACGAGGCGATTCGCCATGTGGTAGAACAGCAGTGCGCCTGCGGCTTAAACGTGGTGACCGACGGCGAGTTCCGCCGCGCCTGGTGGCATTTTGATTTCTTCGACGGCCTGCAGGGCGTGGAGCGTTACGACTCTAACCAGGGGATCCAGTTTAACGGCGTGCAGACCAAAGCCCACGGCGTGCGCGTCACCGGTAAGCTGGGGTTCGGCAGCCATCCTATGCTGGACGACTTCCGCTATCTCCAGAGCGTCAGCGGCAACGCCCAGCCGAAGATGACCATCCCGAGCCCGAGCGTGCTGCATTTCCGCGGCGGTCGTAAAGATATTGACGCCACCGTCTATCCGGATCTGGATGTTTACTTTGACGACCTTGCGCAAACCTGGCGCGATGCCATCCACGCCTTCTACGCCGCAGGCTGTCGCAATCTGCAGCTGGATGACACCGTCTGGGCCTATCTATGCTCCGACGATCAGCGCCGCCAGATCCGCGAGCGTGGTGATGACCCGGACCAGCTGGCGCGCACCTATGCCCGCGTGCTGAATAAGGCCCTGGAAGGCAAACCGGACGATCTGACCATCGGGCTGCACGTCTGTCGCGGTAACTTCCGTTCGACCTGGATCTCCGAAGGCGGCTACGAGCCGGTGGCCGAAATCCTGTTTGGCACCGTCAACGTCGATGCTTTCTTCCTCGAATACGACAACGATCGCAGCGGCGATTTTGCCCCGTTACGCTTTGTCCGTCCGGGCAAGCAGCAGGTGGTGCTGGGTCTGATCACCACCAAAAGCGGCGAGCTGGAGAACCCGGAAGGGGTGAAAGCGCGTCTGGAAGAGGCGGCGAAGTATGTCGCGAAAGAGCAGATCTGCCTCAGCCCGCAGTGCGGCTTTGCCTCCACCGAAGAGGGCAACGCCCTGACCGAAGCCCAGCAGTGGGATAAGGTTCGTCTGGTCACGCAAATCGCCAGCGAAGTCTGGTAACCGTTTCTCCACAGCGTTGCATTAATTAAGTGCAACGCTGTGCCATTCTGATCCGCCCCTGCGTGTAAAACCCTCTCCAGCCCCCTGATCCTGCTGCTTTTTCATTCTGGCATCCTTTTTGCTCTGACTAATCCTGAATGCTTTTTCTGCGTCCACGCCGTAACGGACGATTTCGCACAGCGTTGTTTTTCAGGAGTGAAAATTATGCATCGTCGTACCTTAATCAAAGCCTTTGCTTTATCGGCCTCCGTGGTGGCCATGGGGATGAGTTTCAGCGTGCAGGCAGCCGACACCATCAAGATTGGCATCATGCACTCGCTCTCCGGCACGATGGCGATTTCCGAAACGCCGCTGAAAGACGTGGCGCTGATGACCATCGACGAAATCAACGCCAAAGGTGGGGTTCTGGGCAAAAAACTGGAGCCGGTGGTGGTGGATCCCGCCTCCAACTGGCCGCTGTTTGCCGAGAAAGCACGTCAGCTGTTAAGCCAGGATAAGGTGGCGGCGGTCTTCGGCTGCTGGACGTCGGTGTCACGCAAATCGGTCCTGCCGGTATTTGAGGAGCTGAACGGCCTGCTGTTCTACCCGGTGCAGTATGAAGGGGAAGAGATGTCGCCGAACGTCTTCTACACCGGCGCGGCGCCTAACCAGCAGGCCATCCCGGCGGTGGAGTACCTGATGAGCGAAGACGGCGGGGCGGCGAAGCGCTTCTTCCTGCTGGGCACCGACTACGTTTATCCGCGCACCACCAACAAAATTCTGCGCGCCTTCCTGCACTCGAAAGGGGTTCAGGATAAAGACATCGAAGAGGTCTATACCCCGTTCGGCCATAGCGATTATCAAACTATCGTCGCCAGCATCAAGAAATTCTCCGCCGCAGGCAAAACCGCGGTGGTCTCTACCATCAACGGCGACTCCAACGTACCGTTCTACAAAGAGCTGGCTAACCAGGGCGTAAAAGCCACCGACGTGCCGGTCGTTGCCTTCTCGGTGGGTGAAGAGGAGCTGCGCGGCATCGATACCAAACCGCTGGTGGGTAACCTGGCGGCGTGGAACTACTTCGAATCGGTGGATAACCCGGCTAACCAGGCCTTCGTCGCAGCTTATAAAAACTGGGCTAAAACGCAGAAGCTGCCGAATGCCGGCACGGTCGTAACCAACGATCCGATGGAAGCCACCTACGTGGGGATCCACATGTGGGCCCAGGCGGTGGAAAAAGCCGGCACCACCGACGTGGATAAAGTACGCGCCGCCATGGCGGGCCAGTCCTTTAAAGCGCCGTCGGGTTTCACCCTGACGATGGATGCCACCAACCACCATCTGCACAAGCCGGTGATGATTGGCGAAATCGAGGGTAACGGCCAGTTCAACGTTGTATGGCAGACCGAAGCGCCGGTCCGCGCCCAGCCGTGGAGCCCGTACATTGCCGGGAACGATAAAAAGCCCGACACCCCGATCAAAACCGCCAGCAACTGAATCCGGATCATAAAGAGGTAAAGCCATGAACGTCATGCGCACGATCTTCGCTCTCGTATGGCTTGCCGGACTGCTGCCAGGGATGGCACAGGCAACGGATGCCGATGAATTTGTTGCCGCCAGCCGCAGCCAGCAGGCGGTGATGCTGGAGCAGTGGGCCGCCGCGCCCGATCCCGCCCGGCTGGCGCTGCTGCAGGCATTGCAGCAGGAAAATGTCTTTGTCGATACCAACAAACACGCCTTTGCCCGTGAAAACGGTGCCTTAACCACCCTCGGCGAGGCCGCTCAGCCGCAGGGCGCGACCAAAGCCGTGCGGCTCACCAACCGCCTGCGGGTGCTGACCGCCACCGCGCTCGCCACCCACCAGCTGACAGGTGACAGTGTCACCCAAAGACTGGCGGCGGCGAAGCAGCTCCAGCGCGATCCCCAGCCGCAGATGCTGCCATTTTTACAGCGTCAGCTGGCAAGCGAGAGCGATGATGCGGTGCATCAGGTGCTGAGCCTGGCCGTCGCCAGTCTGCAACTGACCAGCATCCAGCCCGCGGTACGCCAGCAGGCCGTCACGCTGCTGGGCGTGTCGAGCGACCCGGAGGTGCAGTCCCGATTGCTGCCCTATACCCAGGCGCAGACCGAGCCGGACGCTGGGGTGCGTGAGGCCGCCGCAGAAAGCCTGCGTCAGATCCAGTACCGTCAGACCATCAGCGACCTGCTGGGCCAGGCGTTTATGGGCCTGTCGCTGGGCTCCATTCTGCTGCTCGCCGCGCTCGGGCTGGCAATCACCTACGGCCTGCTGGGGGTGATCAATATGGCCCACGGCGAGATGCTGATGCTCGGGGCCTACGCCACCTGGATGGTACAGCAGGCGATGGCGCAGTTTACCCCGCAGTGGCTTACCTTCTACCCGCTGGTGGCGCTGCCGGTGGCGTTCGCGCTTACCGCAGGCGTGGGCATGGCGCTGGAACGCACGGTGATCCGCCATCTCTATGGCCGCCCGCTGGAGACCCTGCTTGCCACCTGGGGCATCAGCCTGATGCTGATCCAGCTGGTGCGGATGATCTTCGGGGCGCAAAACCTCGAGGTCGCTAACCCGGCGTGGCTTTCCGGCGGCGTGCAGGTTTACGCCAGCCTGATCCTGCCGTGGAACCGGCTGGTGGTGCTGGGCTTTGTGCTGCTGGTGCTGTTTTTCACCTGGCTTATCCTCAACAAAACCCGGCTGGGGCTTAACGTGCGGGCGGTGACGCAAAACCGCAGCATGGCGGCCTGCTGCGGGGTGCCCACCGGGCGCGTCGATATGCTGGCCTTCGGGCTGGGTTCCGGGATCGCCGGGCTCGGCGGGGTGGCGCTGTCGCAGCTGGGCAACGTCGGGCCGGAGCTGGGTCAGGGCTACATCATCGACTCCTTCCTGGTGGTGGTGCTCGGCGGCGTCGGACAGCTGGCTGGCAGCGTGGCAGCCGCCTTTGGGCTGGGGATTTTCAATAAGATCCTTGAGCCACAGATGGGTGCCGTACTGGGCAAAATCGTGATTCTGGTGGCGATCATTCTGTTTATTCAGAAGCGTCCTCAGGGGTTGTTTGCACTTAAAGGGAGGGTAATCGACTGATGAGCCAGCCACTGACCTTAACCCTGGCGCGGAAAGCGCCGCGCAGCGTACCGATAATACTCGGCCTGATCCTCGCCGCACTGCTGGTGCTGCCGTTTCTGGCGCTGCTGCCCGCCACGCACCCGCTGGCGGTCTCCACCTGGATGCTGACGCTGGTGGGGAAAATCCTCTGTTACGCCATCGTCGCTGTGGCGCTGGATCTGGTGTGGGGCTACGCCGGCATGCTGTCGCTGGGCCACGGCCTGTTCTTTGCCCTCGGCGGCTACGCAATGGGGATGTACCTGATGCGTCAGGCTGCGGGCGACGGCCTCCCGGCCTTTATGTCGTTTCTCTCCTGGAGCGAGCTGCCCTGGTTCTGGTGGGGTACCCAGCATTTCGCCTGGGCGCTGGTGCTGATCGTCATGGTGCCCGGCCTGCTGGCGCTGCTGTTCGGCTGGTTTGCCTTCCGCTCAAAAATCAAAGGGGTCTATTTTTCGATCATGACCCAGGCGCTGACCTTCGCCGGGATGCTGCTGTTCTTCCGCAATGAAACCGGCTTTGGCGGCAACAACGGTTTTACCGGCTTCACCACGCTGCTGGGCTTCTCCGTCACCGCCACCTCCACGCGCATCGCGCTGTTTATTGCCACCGTGCTGCTGCTGGCAGCGTCCCTGGCGGTGGGATATGCGCTGGCAAAAAGCAAGTTTGGCCGCATTCTGACGGCGGTGCGCGACGCAGAAAACCGGCTCACCTTCTGTGGCTACGATCCGCGCGGGTTTAAGCTGCTGGTCTGGACGCTGTCGGCAGTACTGTGCGGGCTGGCCGGGGCGCTGTACGTCCCGCAGGTCGGGATCATCAACCCCGGCGAGATGTCACCCACCAACTCCATCGAAGCGGCAATCTGGGTGGCGCTTGGCGGACGCGGCACGCTGATTGGTCCGGTACTGGGTGCCGCGCTGGTTAACGGCGCAAAAAGCGTCTTTACCGTGGCGATGCCGGAGTACTGGCAGCTGTTTCTCGGGCTGATCTTTATCGCGGTCACGCTGTTTTTACCCCGCGGCGTAACGGGACTGTTCCGCAAAGGAGACCAGTAATGAGCGAACAATTATTTACCCGCCAGCTGCCCGGAGATCGCTATCGCGACCAGACTGACCCGGTGTTGCAGCTGGAGGGGATCAACGTCAGCTTTGACGGCTTTAAAGCGCTCACCGACCTGTCGCTCAACATCGGCGTAGGCGAGCTGCGCTGTGTGATCGGCCCCAACGGTGCGGGCAAAACCACGCTGATGGACGTTATCACCGGTAAAACGCGGCCCCAGAGCGGGCGGGCGCTTTACGACCAGTCGACGGACCTCACCACTCTCGACCCAATCGCCATTGCCCGTCAGGGTATCGGGCGCAAGTTCCAGAAGCCAACGGTGTTCGAGGCCCTGACGGTATGGGAGAACCTTGAGCTGGCGATGAAGGGCGATAAATCGGTGTGGGCCAGCCTGCGTGCCCGACTGAGCAGCGAGCAGGGGGACCGGATCAACGAGATGCTGAGCCTGCTGCGCCTCGGCGCGGAGCGGCATCGCCGGGCGGGCTTGCTGTCGCACGGACAGAAGCAGTTCCTCGAGATCGGCATGCTGCTGGTGCAGGAGCCGCATCTGTTACTCCTCGACGAACCGGCCGCCGGGATGACCGACGCCGAAACCGAATACACCGCCGAGCTGTTTCGCACCCTCGCGGGCAAACACTCGCTGATGGTAGTGGAGCATGACATGGGCTTTGTCGAAACCATTGCCGATCACGTCACCGTTCTGCATCAGGGGCGGGTGCTGGCGGAGGGCTCGCTGCGCGAGGTGCAGGCCAACGAGCAGGTGATTGAAGTCTATCTCGGACGCTAAGGAGCGCGGATGCTACAGGTTAATGAACTGAATCAGTATTACGGCGGGAGCCACATCCTGCGCGGGGTCAGCTTTGAGGCGCTACCCGGCGAAATCACCTGCCTGCTGGGGCGTAACGGGGTGGGCAAAACCACCCTCCTGAAGTGCCTGATGGGGCTGATCCCGTCGCGCAACGGCGAGATCCTCTGGCAGGGCAAATCCATTACCCATGCAAAACCGCACCAGCGGGTGCAGGCCGGGGTGGCCTACGTGCCCCAGGGGCGGGATATCTTTCCCCGCCTGACGGTGGAGGAGAATCTGCTGCTCGGACTGTCACGTTTTCCAGCGCGCGAGGCGAAGCAGGTGCCGGAGGAGATCTGGCAGCTGTTTCCTGTTCTGCAGGAGATGAAGCAGCGTCGGGGTGGCGATCTCTCGGGCGGGCAACAGCAGCAGCTGGCAATTGGCCGGGCGCTGGCGAGTCGTCCGCAGCTGTTGATTCTTGATGAGCCGACGGAGGGGATCCAGCCCTCGGTGATTAAAGAGATTGGTCAGGTGATCCGCCAGCTCGCCAACCGGGGCGATATGGCGATCCTGCTGGTGGAGCAGTTTTATGACTTCGCCGCCGAGCTGGCCGACAGCTATCTGCTGATGTCCCGAGGCAGCATTATCCAACGCGGACGCGGTGAAGATATGGAACAGGAGGGCGTACGTGGTCTGGTAGCAATTTAACAGGGTTGTTTTGCGATATGTTATAATATAACATCTATCACTATTTAAAATGGAGTGAGGACGTTATCTTGGCAGGACCTATTGGTAAATATGCAATGACTCTGGGGGCGATGCTGGTCAGCGGCCAGCTGTACGCCCATTCCCACGGCCACCAGATGACCGAGGCGGAACAAAAAGCGGCCAACGGCGTGTTTGAGGATAAAGACGTGAAGGATCGCCCGCTCTCCAACTGGGACGGCGTCTGGCAGTCGGTCTATCCGTTTCTGCTGAGCGGCGATCTCGACCCGGTGTTCAAAAAGAAAGCCGGGACAGACAACAGCAAAACCTTTGACGAGGTGAAGGCTTATTACCGTACCGGCTACGCCACCGACGTGGAGACCATCGGCATTGAGAACAACGTGATGGAGTTTCACGCCGGGAAAAGCGTCAGCCGCTGTGAGTATGTCTCAAACGGCTACAAGATCCTGACCTACGCCTCGGGCAAGAAGGGCGTGCGTTACCTGTTTGAATGCAAGGACGCAAACAGCAAGGCGCCGAAATTCGTCCAGTTCAGCGACCACACCATCGGCCCGCGCCAGTCTGCTCATTTCCATATCTTTATGGGCAACACCTCCCATGAGGCGTTATTAAAAGAGATGGACAACTGGCCGACCTATTATCCCAACGAAATGTATAAAAAGCAGGTAGTGGAGGAGATGTTGCACCATTAATTTCGGTGCGGCCTGTGTGCCGGGTGGCGGCTGCGCCTTACCCGGCCTACTATATCTTTCGGAATCTATTAATACTCTCTTCATTTCATGTGTGCTTATATCCCATCTTGTAAAACACATATGAAAGGATGATTAACTGAAGGGAGTGATTATGCATTTTAATGGTTCCATCATTACTTCTGTGCAAGCTGATAGAATTCTTGCTTTTAAGTTAGATAATGCACTGGCAGGCGTAAAGGACAACGTCGCTTCAGCTCTACAACAGATGGGAGATGGTATCACTCGAGCATCATACTATACCTCATGTTTTATGGACAATTATCAGGATGTTTGTACTAAACTTAAACATGAAGATTTAAGGTTTATTTCAGGTCTTATTCAATTGTATAAAGATCGTGATGTTATTTTTGAGATGATTCGTCTGTATATAGAGGTTCATTTTAAAAACAAAACAGAGGGGCGTGTTCAGAATATCCTTCGTAAAATTGTAGGCGCTGGTGTTTATCTATCAACGACAGGGACGACTAACCGACTACTCATCATTTCTGTGGCAACTGCTGTATGTCAAAGCTATAGTTTTCACACCCTTGTACATGGGCGTTTAAGTCAGGTCCGAACGCTCATTTTAAAAGGAGGTGTAACAGCTTCAGCGATATCGTTCAGCGTTTATGGCGTAGTTCATGAAGCTGCAAACTGTGCTGATAATCTCAAGAAATTTAATGCTTTTTATTATCAAGCGCTGTATGAGCGGAATCTTGAAATGATGTATTTTATTATCGAGCCATTAATTACTCGCAGCCCTTATTTAAACCCCATGCTTATATCAGATGATGAACTGGTTGATTTAATTGTCAGACTAACGAGGTAGATGATGGGGTTCTTAAAAAAATGGTTAAAAGAAGAATTTATCTTGTTTGTATGGGGGTGGGGATGCTGTTTAGCTATTGTTGTATTTGCTATGTTCGCTGTTTCTCTCTTTTCTGATGCTGCTATTAAGTTGACAGGATTGTTCATTTTATTTCTTATTTGTTTGCACGTTTTTCTTTGGTTTAAATTTAAAAAGTAATAAAGAGGATAAAAAACATGTCCAATCCAGCACATCTATGGTTAACGGATGAGAATGGTTCACCCATTGTAGGTTCCTGTGTTATGCCTGCCCGGCTTGGCTCTATCGAGTTACGTTTTGTTAACCACCATGTATGGTTACCTACAGATCCTAATACCGGGAAACTGACTGGAACAAGACTTCATACCCCTTTGAAGATGCAAAAGGAGTTTGATAGAACCACACCATTATTGTTTCGAGCGCTTTGCGAAGGCCGCATATTAAAAACAGCAACAATAAAAATGTATCAAACCAATGAGGCTGGTATTGAGGTGGAATATTTTAATATGGTCATGGAGAACGTAAAAATTACTGCCATTACGCCAAATTTGCATCCCAGTGGTATAACAAGCACACATCTTGAAGATATTGAATTGCGTTATGAAAAAATTTTGTGGAAGTATATCGATGGCAACATTCTCTACGAAGATAGCTGGAATCACCGTGTTTTTGCGTGAAAATGTGAATGTTGATATTCAGTGATGTACAGGTAGGCCCGGCAAGCGAAGCGCCGCCGGGCACTGCTATCAGGCTACACGAGGCATATCAACCCACGCCTTCACCCGCATTCCACGTAAAATCATCATCCACGCCAGCACAATGGCGACCATCATAATCACAAACAGCGACCAGTGCGGGAGATGGGTCAGGATAAGACCTGTAATCATCGGGTTAAAGGCCGCGCCCAGCCAGCCGAGCGCCTGGGCAGAGAAGTAGCTCGCTTTCATCCCCGGCGGGGCGATGTTGTCGATCAACATGTATTCCCCTGGCGCATAGATAATCTCACCCACGGTAAAGACCGCCGCAGCGAGTCCCCAGTAGATCAGATTCTCCCCGGAGACCATAAACCCGGCCAGACCGAGAACAAAAAACAGGGTGCCGAGGGTCATCAGCGGGCGGATGTTACGCGCCGACAGCTTGCGGCCAATGATGTACTGCAGGGAAACCACCATCGCGGCGTTGACAGGCAGCACCACGGCCACCACGTTCTGCGCGAAATCGCTGTCGTAATCTGCCGCCAGCACGTACTGGGAGATACAGCTGGCGAAGGAGCCGCCCACGTAGGAGGCCAGCAGCCCGGAGAGGGTATACCAGAACAGCGCCCGGTCGCGCAGCAGCACCGACGGCTGCCACGGAACCGGCACATGTTCACTATCGGCCGCCACGCCTTTCTGTACATAGCGTTGGATCAGCACCAGCGGCAGCGCGGCGCAGAAGGCCGCCACCCAGAACGGCAGCTGCAGGCTGTACATCATCAGCAGGGTGCTTAACGGTGGCCCGATGGTCCAGCCAATGTTGAGAAAGCTGTAGTTAAGGGAGAAGACCCGCGCCTTTTCCGCCGGGTTGAGCACGTCGGAAAACCAGGCTTTCAGCACCGTGGAGAAGATCGAATAGGCGCAGTTGATCAGCGAGAAGGCCAGCACCACCAGTACGACGTTGTCCACCAGCGGGATCGCCAGGAAGCCCAGCGCCACCGCCGTAATGGCGATCAGCATGTAGCGGTTTTTATCAAATTTATCGGCCAGAATGCCAAACCCCAGGCTGAACACCACTCCGATAGTCAGCGCCACCGTCAGGGCATAACCAATATTCTCCACGCTCATGTTATAGACGCGGGTGAGATAGATGGTCATAAACGGCAAGGTCGCGCCGCGCCCAATGGTGAGTAACAACGACGACGCCAGCAGCGCTGCGGTTGAGCGCCTGAGTGATGGTTTCATTTTCCTGCCCGACAATTGCGTGTGAAGTTTTTGTTATGTCTTATCAGGATTATCACGGCATAAGAGGCTTGTATACCACCAAATTTATCCCTAAGTGCTTCGCCTGACTGCCAGAATTAATGATCTGTTCCCGGAAGGATTTTTTCGTTACTTTGATAAGTGTTTACAAAAATTTAATAAACAGGGGCAGGGTATGACGCGTAAAGACGGGCTGCTGGCATTGCTGGTGGTGGTAGTTTGGGGGCTGAATTTTGTGGTGATCAAAGTCGGGTTGCACAACATGCCTCCGCTGATGCTGGCCGGTTTACGCTTTTTGCTGGTAGCCTTCCCGGCGCTGTTTTTTGTCGCCCGTCCGAAGATCCCGTTTCGTCTGCTGCTGGGCTACGGCCTGACCATCAGCTTTGGTCAGTTTGCCTTTCTGTTTTGCGCCATTAACTTCGGCATGCCTGCCGGGCTGGCCTCGCTGGTGCTGCAGGCCCAGGCGTTCTTTACCATCATTCTCGGGGCGCTGGTGTTTGGCGAGCGGCTGCAGGGCAAGCAGCTGGCGGGGATCGCCCTGGCGGTAGTCGGCGTGCTGGTGCTGGCAGAGGCCAGCCTCAACGGGCAGCACGTCGCGCTGCTGGGCTTTTTTACTGACTCTGGCGGCGGCGTTCTGCTGGGCCAGCGGCAATATCTTCAACAAAAAGATCATGCAGCTTGAGACCCGTCCGGCGGTAATGTCGCTGGTAGTGTGGAGCGCCCTGATCCCGATTCTGCCCTTTATGGCGGCGTCTTATCTGCTGGATGGCCCGACGGTGATGCTTCACAGCCTCGTCACCCTCGACCTGACCACGATTTTGTCGCTGATCTACCTGGCCTTTGTCGCCACTATAGTGGGCTACGGCATCTGGGGCGCGCTGCTCGGTCGCTACGAAACCTGGCGGGTGGCGCCACTGTCGCTGTTAGTACCGGTAGTGGGGATCGCCAGTGCGGCACTGCTGCTGGATGAAAAACTCGGGGCGTTGCAGCTGGTGGGGGCGCTGCTGGTGATGGCCGGTCTCTACATCAACGTCTTCGGCCTGCGTCTGCGGCGGACGACGCGGGTCAGAGGCTAAAAAAAGCCCCGCACGGGCGGGGCAAAACGCGTTAAGAGCGCTGATTATAATACGGCACGCCTAACTCGTCGGATTTGTCGCTGCCTGCGCCCATATGATTAAAATCGTAAGGCGACTGGCCGTTGGCCGTTGGCAGAATCATGGTGTCGCGGCTGTTTTGCGGCGTGACACCAGGAGTTTGCTCCGCAAAACTCTGGCCAGAGACCAGCACCAGGGCGGTGAGAACAGCGGAAGCGAACAGTTTCATAATTTCCTCGATACGTCTTAATACAGGCGATTAGCAGTTACAGTGATTGATCGGAAGCAGATACCGGGATTCCCCGCGCATATTGGTGATGCGATATTTATGCGGCGGAACGTCGAAGTAATTTTTGAACGTGCGGGTCAGCGTTTGTTGTGATTCGAACCCGTAACGCTCAGCCAGATACAGGATCGGCTCGTTACTTTCCTTCAGCTTCTGTGCGATTTCCGTTAATTTACGGCTGCGGATGTACTGGCCTAATGAGTGGCCGGTCTCTTTTTTAAACATCCGTTGCAGGTGCCATTTTGAGTAACCTGAACGCTCAGACACTTTCTCAAGCGAGAGCGGTGACTCCAGGTTATCTTCGATCCAGCCCAAAATGCTATGAATAGTGATGGCGTCAGTATTGCGTCTGGACATCGTCATACCTCTTTCTGTTTACGGCAGGATTTTCTTAAGCAAGTGCTCAAGGGTTGCCACTTCATCCGCCGTTAAGTTTTTTGTTAGTTCCTGGTGCAGTTTTTGTCCTACTAATTGATGACATTGTTCACACATCGCCGCGCCGTCGCTGGTCAGTTGCACCAGCACGCCGCGTTTGTCATTCGGGTTGGGGCGGCGTTCAATCCACCCCTTGCAGACCAGACGATCCATCATGCGCGTCAGCGCGCCGAGATCGACAGATAAGATCTTCTTCAGCTCAACCGGGGTAATACACACTTCGCAGCGCACAGAACAGAGCACTTTAAACTGGGTTGCGGTGATATCCAGCGGTGACAGATAGTCATTGAGCAGGCGGTCTTTCTTCTGGTTAACCATATAGATAAGCCGACCCAGCGGAATAATTTCGTTGAAGAGGTCACTGGTGCTTTTCACAATGGTTGCCCTGGCAAGTAGTTTAATCACGGCAGATATTATTGCTCAGGCAACTATAAGTCAACTGAATGCATTTGCTTATGACACGATTTGCTAAAGCGATTCAGATCACCTTTTTGCCCGCCTGGCGGATCGTCATATCATCGGGATAAATTAATTTCGGAGCGAAAATATTACTTACGATGTGCGCATGGCTGAAACAGGGGTTTTCGCCGTATACTTGCCTGGTTAAATTTTGATAAGGACAACTCTGTAAAATGGTTGATTTATTTAAAGCTATTGGCCTTGGGCTGGTGGTGCTGCTGCCGCTGGCTAACCCGTTAACCACCGTTGCGCTGTTCCTCGGCCTCGCGGGCGATATGAACCGCGAACAGCGTAATCACCAGTCGCTGATGGCCTCCGTTTACGTCTTCGCCATCATGATGGTGGCGTACTACGCCGGGCAGCTGGTGATGAACACCTTCGGGATCTCAATTCCCGGTCTGCGCATCGCGGGCGGGCTGATTGTGGCTTTTATCGGTTTCAGGATGCTGTTCCCGCCGCAGAAAGTGACGGATACCTCTGACGCGCAGGAGGCGATGGAAGATAAACAGGGCAAACCCGCCCCGAACATCGCCTTTGTGCCGCTGGCGATGCCCAGCACCGCGGGCCCGGGGACCATAGCGATGATCATCAGCTCCGCATCGACGGTGCGCAGTGGTTCTGACTTCCCGGACTGGGTGATCATGATTGCCCCGACGCTGATTTTCGCCATTATCGGGGTGATCCTGTGGGGCTGTCTGCGTAGCTCGGGCGCGATTATGCGCTGGGTGGGTAAGGACGGTATCGAAGCCATCTCCCGTCTGATGGGCTTCCTGCTGGTCTGTATGGGCGTGCAGTTTATTATCAACGGCGTGCTGGAAATTATTAAAAACTACCCGTAAATCCGGACCGGGTGGCGTTCTGCCACCCGGTCACCTCATTAGCCGTGATGCGGCTGCTCTTCCAGGGCGACGGGCCATTTACGGAAGATCAGTACCGACCAGATTAACGCTGCCAGCGCCGGGATGGCTCCCAGATAGCCGATCGATGCCATCGAAAGATGCAGGATCACCTGATTACCCACCAGCGCACCCGCACCAATCCCCAGATTGAAAATCCCTGAGAACAGCGCCATCGCCACGTCCGTGGCATCCGGGGCCAGCGCCAGCACTTTCACCTGCATCCCGAGACCGATAATCATGATCGCCACGCCCCAGACGACGCTCAGCAGCGCGAGATTTGTCTCACTCCCCGAGGCGGGCAGCAGCAGGAGCAGGCACGCCAACAGCAGGCCGATAGCGCTGCTGACCAGCGTAGAGGCGTGACGGTTGCCCAGTTTGCCAAACAGCAGGCTGCCGATAATGCCCGCGCCGCCCAGCAGCAACAGCAGTACCGTGGCAAAGCTGGCGCTGAACCCGGCGATGGTCTGCACAAACGGCTCGATGTAGCTGTAGGCAGTGTAGTGGGCCGTAACCACCACCACCGTCAGCAGATAGAGGCTCATCAGCGCCGGACGACGCATCAGCAGCGGCAGGCTTTTCAGCGAGCCGGAGTGTTCGCTCGGCAGTTTCGGTAGCAGCTTGATCAGGCACAGCAGGGTGAACAGTGCCCCGAGTCCGATAACGAAGAAGGTGGTACGCCAGCCGAACATCTGCCCGATGATGCGCCCGAGCGGCAGGCCCAGCACCATCGCCAGCGCGGTGCCGGTGGCGAGCAGGCTCAGCGCCTGGGCGCGTTTCCCGGCCGGGGCCAGGCGGATCGCCAGCGAGGCGGTAATCGACCAGAAAATGGCGTGCGCAAAGGCAATGCCGATTCGGCTAATCACCAGCACCGTGAAGTTCCAGGCCAGGAACGACAACACATGGCTGGCAATAAACAGCGCGAACAGGCCGATCAGCAGCTTGCGCCGCTCCATCTGGCTGGTGAGCAGCATAAAGGGTAACGACATCATCGCCACCACCCAGGCGTAGATGGTCAGCATGATCCCCACCTGCGCGGTCTCCATGCCGAAGCTGCTGGCGATATCCGAGAGCAGGCCGACGGGAACAAATTCGGTGGTGTTAAAGATAAAGGCGGCCACGGCGAGCGTGACCACCCGTAGCCACGCCACCCTGCGGGAAACGGTGTTGGTTGTCATAGGGATGTCCGGGAGTCGTTACGTCAATGAGGTGGGACGATCTTAAAACCTTCCCTGGTGGAAATACAATCGTTTTGTGATCTGGATCTCACTCCGTCCTAAAACTAATAGCTGGTGAAACGGGTTATTTTCCATAAATATAGGATGCAACATAACGTTAACAGTGGGTCGGGCGATGCAGGAAATTGAGTTTTATCTGGTCGATGCGTTTAGTGACGGCTCGTTTGGCGGCAACCCGGCGGCGGTGTGTCCTTTGCCGGAATGGCTGCCGGACGAGACGCTGCTCAGTATGACGCGGGAGCATAACCAGTCGGAGACCGCCTTCTTCGTGCGCCACCGGGACGGTATCGAGCTGCGCTGGTTCACCACCAATGGCGAAGTTAACCTCTGCGGTCACGCCACCCTGGCGACCGCCTGGGTTTTGTTTAACGAGCTGGCGTACCCCGATGCCCGTATCCATTTTGACACCGCCTCCGGCAGGCTCACCGTCAGCCGTGACGGGGACTGGCTGACGCTTGATTTCCCCGCCTGTCCGAGCGAGCCGCAGACCCCGCCGGCAGAGATGCTTGCCGCGCTTGGGATCCAGGGCTACGTCGAGGCCCGCAAGGGGCGCGCCTGGGTGCTGGTGCTGGAAAACCGTCAGCAGGTTGAAGCGGTCACGCCGGATATTCACGCCATGACGCCCGGGGAGCATAAAGTGTCGATCACCGCCCGCGGCGAGGGCGAATACGATTTTGTCAGCCGCTTTTTCTCGCCGGGAGCGGCGCTGTGGGAAGATCCGGTTACCGGCTCGGCGCATACCATGCTGATCCCGTACTGGAGCGAAAAGCTGAATAAAACGTCGCTCTTCGCCCGGCAGGTCTCTGCCCGTGGCGGCGACGTGCGTTGTGAACTGAAGGGCGACCGGGTATTAATGAGCGGCAGGGCATCGCTGTATCTGAAAGGTCATCTGTTTTTACGCTAACGATAAGGGTTAACCCAATGAAAGAAATTGCATTTTATCTGGTCGATGCGTTTAGCGACCGCGCGTTTGGTGGGAATCCTGCAGCCGTTTGCCCGCTCGAGGAGTGGCTCCCGGACGACGTACTGTTAAAGATGGCCCAGCAGCATAACCAGTCGGAAACCGCGTTTTTCGTGCGCACCGACGCGGGCTTTGAGCTGCGCTGGTTTACGACGCAGTACGAAATTAACCTCTGTGGACACGCCACGCTCGCCAGCGCCCACGTGATTTTTGAGTATTTCGACTATCCGCACACCGAGATTGTTTTCTCCACCCGCTTCGTCGGCGACCTGAAAGTCACCCGCAGCGGCGACTGGCTGACGCTTAACTTCCCGGCGTGGAGCAGCGAGGTGGTAGACAATCCGCCGGACCTGCTGTTCAGCACCCTCGGCATCACCGGGGCGAAGGAGGTGCGGGCAGGGCGCGACTACATGGTGGTGCTGGAAAACCAGCAGCAGGTCGAGGCGCTAACCCCGGATATCGACGGCATGATGCCGCTGGATAAGATGGTTTGTGTGACCGCTCCGGGCGATGAGTATGATTTTGTCAGCCGCTTCTTCTGCCCGGGCGAGTCGGTGGCGGAAGACCCGGTCACCGGCTCCGCCCACAGCATGCTGATCCCCTACTGGAGCGAGAAGCTGGGTAAAACCACGCTGCAGGCGCGGCAGGTCTCGCCCCGCGGCGGCGATCTGCGCTGCGAGCTGAAAGGCGACCGGGTATTGATTGGCGGTCAGGCTGCGCTCTACCTGAAAGGCACCGTGTTCCTCAGGAGCTAAAACCGCCCGGCGGCGCTGCGCTTGCACGGGCCTACGAAACGCCCCGAAATGTAGGCCGGGTAAGGCGCAGCCGCCACCCGGCAAACAGGCACACCCCACCGTCCGTAGGCCGGGTAAGGCGTAGCCGCCACCCGGCAAACAGGCCGCACACATCACCCCAACGACGCCCCGCCGCACAACACCAGCTCTTGCCCGGTGATGGGCGCGGCCTCGGCGCTCAGCAGGTAGTTCACCATCGCCGCCACCTCCTCCGGGGCGATCAGCCTCCCCATTGGCGGCACCTTGGGCGGTGACGTCTCCCGTCCGGGCGCACTCAACATCGGCGTCTGCGTCGCCCCGGGCGCGACCACGTTAGCGGTGATCCCCCGTGGGGCCAGCTCCGCCGCCCAGCTGCGCATCATCCCCACCAGCGCCGCTTTGGTGGCGACATACTGCGAACGCCCGGCGGCACCCCGCGAGGTGCGGCTGCCAATAGCCACCAGCCGTCCACCCGCTGTCATTCGCGGGGCGAAGTGGTTAAACAGGATCTCGGCGGCGTGAATATGCAGCCCCCACAGGCGACCGCTGACCACCGGATCCAGCTCGCCGAGCGGGGCGGCGGCCATCATCCCGGCGGCATGGACTATCGCCTGCGGTACCGGCAGAGTATCGAGCGCGGCTTTTAGCGTGACACTGTCACTTAAATCGACGCTCAGGCTTGTAAAATTCGGGTGTCCGCAGTCCACTCCGCGTCGGCTTAGGCCCGTCACCTGCCAGCCTTCCGCCAGCAGGCGGGTGATGATAGCTTCGCCGATGCCCGAGCTTGCACCGGTGACAATGGCATGGCGCATATCACGCCTCCAGCAGGGCGCGCGGCACCTTAAACACCGCCTTGCGCACGGTCATGGGCGCGTTCACCGCACACAGGGCCTGATGCGGCTCCTCGGGCAGAAACACAGCGAAATCCCCGGGCTTCAGGGTGATGCTCACCGGGTGTACCGCCCCGGCGGCGATCCAGAGATCAGGCTTACGCTCTTCGTCACCAGGCTGCGCAACAGATTGCATTCCGGCGCAGATCGTCTCTTCACCTGCCAGCACCACCTGAATATCGGCATAAAAATAGTGATATTCAGTATGACGCTCGGCCTGCGGCTGGGTCTGCGCCGGGCCGATATGGCAGAACCACGGGCAGCCTTGCGGCTGCCAGCGTCCGTCATCCCGGGCGGCCAGCGCCGCCAGGGTGCAGTCCGGGCGATCGAGGATCTGCCGCAGGACCGGAGGGAGCCCGGCCAGCGGCAGGGCGTTCAGATTTCCGATAATCACTGTTGCGCCTCCTTCACCCATTCCGGCGACACGCGCACGTATTTGATCGCCTGACGGAAGTAGGTATAGGCGATATGCAGCGACCCGTCGGCACCCTGTTTGATGCTCGGATAGGAGAACTCGCGGTTGAGTTTCTCCAGCGAGTTGTTGGTCATGCAGTAGCCGTCGCCCTCGTCGAGGTTGCGCTGCCAGGCCCAGCTTTTCCCGCCGTCGTTGGATATCGCCACCGTCATTGGCGCGCGCGGTGCGCCCCAGAAGGCGGCGCGGCCGTTGGTCACCTCCGGCTCTTTGCGGCCGTCGCCATCGTCGATCTCGTCATACAGCGAGGCGCGGCGCTCCAGCGCACCCGCCGCACTCATGTGGTTGAACACCAGCGCCAGCTCGCCGCTTGCTAGGGTGGTGACCTGAATCGACGAGTTGTTGTTCGGCAGCGCCGTCGGCTCCGGCACCGACCAGCTTTCGCCGTTGTCCAGCGACTGGCTGATATAGATATTGTCCGCCCAGCGGCTGCGATACAGCGCCACCAGATGACCGTTATTCAGTGCCGTGATGTTCATGTGCACGCAGCCCAGACTCTCCGGCACCTCGACGTCGCGCCAGCTTCTACCCCGATCTTCGGAGATTTTCACCGCACTGATATCATCATTACCCACCCATTTCTCACCCGGCTGGGTACGGCAGTAGAAGACCGGCAGCAGCCAGTTGCCGTTCTCCAGCACCACTATGGGCTGGCGAATAAAGGTGCCGGGCTTGTCCAGCAGGGTGGCAATCTCGCCCCAGCTTTTGCCTGAATCCGCAGACTGACGATAACGGACGATGGCGGTGTCCTGATTGCCGGAGAGCTGCGCGGTCCACAGCAGCCACAGCACGTTGTCCGGGGCGAGGAACAGCACCGGGTTCTGCTCCGAGCGGCTGGCATCATCCGACAGCTTCACCGCCTCGCTCCACTGGTTGCTGCCAGGGGTCAGGCGCGACCCCCACACTGAAATATCAGCGATCCCTTCCTGGGTACCGCCAAACCAGACGCACATCAGGGTGCCATCCGGCAGCGGCAGCAGGTTCGCGGCGTGGTTCTGCGGGCAGGAAGAGGGCAGCATTGCCGTTTCCACGCGGGCATCCTGCGGCTGCGGGCGAACAATCCCGTCACGGGTTACGGTTACAGACATATCAGACTCCATTATGTTGAACAGGGGCAGGCGCTTTGCGATCCGCTTTATTCGGGATCAGACGGTCGAGGACCATAATCACCGCCGGGGTGATCAGCGCGATATACATATTGTTAATGCCAAACGGGTCGCCCAGCAGATACCACACCGAGGTCACCACGCAGGCACCAATCAGGCCAGCGTTTGCCCCGCGGGTGCTCCTGAAGAACGGCGCATAGAAGGCAATCACCGCCACCACCGTAATCGACAGACGAATGGCGCGGGTGAAGAACGACAGCTTCAGCACTTCCGGCACCAGCAGGACGAAAATCAGCGGCAGGAAGCCAATCAGCAGCGACATCCAGCGGGTGGCTTTAAACTCCTGCTCCGGGGTAGGGTTGCGGTACGGCACGTAGAAATCTTTTACTACCAGCGAGGCGATAGCCAGCGCCACGGTACTGACGCTCACGAAAATTGAGGCAACAAGTGACGTTGTCACCAGGCCGGCCAGCCACGGGTTCATGTCCTGCAGGAAGATTGGCATGGCGTACAGGCTGTCGATCTCCGGGTGCAGATACTTCGCCGCCACGCCGATCACCGCAATCGCCAGGGCAATCGGCAGGCAGAAGAAGAAGGCCACCCAGGTGGAGCGTTTGGCGGACTTCACATCTTTGGTGGAGGAGATGGCCTGAATCACAAACTGGGTACAGAAGATGGAGCCGATGGTGCCAATCAGCCAGGCAAAGATGGTGCTGGCGCCGATTTTGCCATCCCAGGTCCAGTAGTACGACGGCATCTGCTCAATCATCGGCGTAAAGCCGCCGGTTTTAGAGAGCGCGAAGCCCATGATCACCAGAATACCGAAATACTTCAGGGCGCTGTGCAGCAGCGTTACCCAGGCCACCCCCTTCATACCGCCAAAGGCGAAGTAGAAGGTACTGACAATGGCGGTAATAAAGGCCGCGACCGGCAGGTTGACCTTCAGCACGGTGGAGATGGCCGCCGCGCCGGAGACGTAGTTGCCCACGTTCACCAGCAGCAGGGCGTAAATCATGATGATCGAGATGATGTTTTTGGTGCTGGTGCCGTACTTCTCGGCAATCGCCCCGGAGATGGTGATTTTGCCGGTGCTGTAGATGCGCTTCACCAGCAGCAGGCCAAACAGCGGGAAGCCAATGGCCGCGCCGATCACCGACCAGGAGGCGGCAAAACCATCCTCGAACGCCGCCTGGGCGGTACCGATGGTGGATTTCGCGCCGATGTATTCGGACATCAGCAGGATCCCGACAATAAACGCCGGCATTGCGCGGGAGCCCTCCATAAAATCGCCGGAGTTTTTACTGCGCAATCGGAACGTCAGCCAGGTGGTAAACAGGATGTAGACAATCACAATGCCTACGATGATCAGGGTATCTTCAGCGGTAAAATTGTTCATCTTTGCCTCTCTTCAGGGCGTAGGAACCCTGGGCGCCTGCGGCACCCGGTATTCTTATGGACGAAATCAAACGCCGGTTACTGCAGTGACTTCGTCACTATCTGGCGGATCTGTTCAGTCTGTTGCGCATCGAAAGCCACCGCGTAGCGGCTTTCACCCACCTCTTCGCCCATCACCTGCAGCGCTTTTTTCACCGCCGCCGGGGAGAAGGCCACTTTATACAAATCGATCCGCAGTTCAGTCACCCCTTCCTGCGCCTGACGCGAGCCGTCGATATCGCCCGCATGGAAACGTGTCCAGATGGTGTTGATCGCCTCCGGTGCGACGTTTGCCAGCCCGGAAATACAGGCGGAACAGCCCTCGACAAAGCCCTGATGGATCAGCGAGTCCGGGCCATTCAGCACGTCGAAATCCTCGATGCCCTGGGCAGCCTTCAGGAAACCGCTCAGGCTCTCATAGCTGCCCGCGCTGTCCTTAATGCCGATGATGTTCGGATGCGCAGCCAGCACCCGCGCGGTGTGCTGCTCAATAGTGTTGCCGGTGCGCGCCGGGATGTTGTAGAGAAAGACCGGCACCGTCAGGGCATCGGCGATGGCGGTGTAGTGGGTAATCAGCTCCGCCTGCGTCAGGGGGACAAACCACGGGGTGATTACCGATACCGCATCGACGCCAAGGCTTTCAACCTGCTTGCCGAGGCGGATGGTGGCGCGGGTGGAGATTTCGCCGATATGCGCCACCACCGGCGCACGGCCTGCAACCTCTTCCACGCAGGTGCGGGTGACGGCCACTTTTTCCTCTTCGGTCAGCACGAAAAACTCACCGTTGGTGCCGCCGCAGAAAATACCGTTCCCCGCCGCCAGCTGGCGCTGGATTTGGCGTTTCAGTCCCGGCAGATGCAGGGCACCATCCTCGGTAAAGGGGGTGACGATCGCCGTCAGCACGCCTTCAATCTTGTTACGCATTTCTCACTCCTTCGATGTTAAATTTCGGGGAACAGGGTCTGATAAATGCCCTGCACCTCGGCATGTCTGACCTGACGCGGGGCGTTGTTCATCAGGCGTTTTACGTTCAGGGCAGCATCGCTCAGGGAGGCGATGTCATCCCGCGGGACGCCCAGCGTTTCGAGGTTGTCCGGTAAGTTCAGGCGGCGCACCAGGGCGGCAAACCACGCCACCAGCGCATGAGATTTTTCCTCTACCGACAACGATGTATCCGCACCCGGCACCAGATCCCACACCTGAGCAAATTTTTCCACGGCATCCGGGCGCACCACGCGCATGCAGGGCGCTAACAGAATGGCGTTCGCCACTCCGTGCGGCAGGTGATATTTGCCGCCCAGCGGATAGGAAAGGGCATGCACCAGATGGGTGCCGGCATGGGCAATGGCCACGCCGCCGTAGTACGAGGCCCACAGCATCTCCAGCTTCGCCGCCAGATTGTGCGGCTCGGCGCAGGCGGTTTCGATATTGTTCAACAGCTTGCGCAGGCCAATCAGCGCCGCGTTGTCGCTCAGCGGATTTGCCACGGTGGCGGTAAAGCACTCAATCAGGTGGCACAGGGCATCGATCCCGGTGGAGGAGGCAATGTGCGGCGGCATGCTGGTGGTGAGTTCCGGTAACAGCGCCACGTAATCCGGCAGCAGCACCGGGGAGATAATGCCGATTTTGGTGCTCTGCTCAGGAATGGCGAGGATCGCGTTCGGCGTGGCTTCGGAACCGGTACCGGCGCTGGCCGGGATCAATAAAGAGGCAAGACGAACGGTCGGTTTTTCACCCGCCAGCAGGGCGTCGAGCCCCGGAGAAGAGGGATGACACAGCACGGAGAGCAGCTTCGCCACATCCAGTACGCTGCCGCCGCCCACGCCCACCACCAGATCGAAAGCGGTGTCGTTGATCTCCGCCAGCAGGGCGCGCACGTCATGGTTGGTCGGTTCCGGCGGTACGCTCTCAATCACGCTGACGCGGCGGTTGTCGGCTTCCAGCAGGGTGCGGATGGCGCGGGCAGCGTCCAGACGGGCGATATTGCCGTCGGTGACCAGTAAAAGGCGCGTTTTGCCTGCCAGCAGGGGCGCGAGGGCCGGGATCGCACCCGCACCGCTGATAATTGTACTGTTAATGGTTAACACATTGCTCTCCTGTTGCTGTGTCTGTGATTGAGTTCGATCAAACCAGGCAATCACAGTCATCGTGTGTCTAAATTTATAATTTATTCGTAAACCGAATACCTTGATCTTGCTCACACATAATCAAACGTGATTGAATATAATCATTAACAGGAAATGCGAACCTTTGGGGATGTAAGTGAACAACCTGAACAGAGAAGTGGTGGCGATCGCCGATGACTTTACCGGCGCAAACGACGCGGGGGTCAGCCTGGCGTTAAGCGGCAAAAAAGTCAGCGTGGCGTTTCAGACTCCCTTTACCGGCGACACCGATGCGCTGGTTATTAATAGCGACAGTCGATCGCTTCGGGCATCAGAGGCCGCTGAAAAGCTGACGCGCTTTGCCGCCGAGATTGACGCCGCAAAATGGCTGGTGAAGAAAATCGACTCCACCCTGCGCGGCAATCCGGGGGGCAGAAGTGGAAGCGCTGCTGCGTCTGAGCGGTCAGCGTCAGGCCATCGTCGCCCCGGCCTTCCCGGCGGCGGGGCGCACTACGCAAAATGGCATCTGCCTGGTGAAGGGCGTGCCGGTCACCGGGACCGAATTTGCCAGCGACCCGAAAACCCCGGTGCGCCATGCGCATATTACGGCGGTGCTGGCAGAGCAAACTGCGCTTAACAGCGTGGTCGTTACCCCGGCGCAGCTGGCCGCGGCCCTGCAGGGTGATGCGCAACTGGTGATTGTCGATGCGCAGAGCGACGACGAGCTGGATCAAATCATCAGTGCGGCATTTGCCTGCGACCCACGCCCGCTGCTGGTGGGCTCCGCCGGGCTGTGCGATGCCCTGGCGCGCCGGCTGGCGACCCCACGGCAGCTGCTGGCGGTTATCGGTTCGATGAGTGAAATTGCTCAGCAGCAGATCCAGCGGGTGCGCACGCAACATAACGTCAGCACGGTACTGATAGATATCAATGATGTGTTCAGCGACGCGATGGCGGGCTATCAGGAGCAGATCGTGGCTGAGCTGGCGGCAGGCCAGCACTGCGTCGTGCATACCTGCGCCGATACTCAGGCCCGGCATCAGATCGACGCCCTGTGCCAGCAGCGCGGATTAAGCCGCGCCGCGCTGGGTGAGACCATCAGCGCGTTTCTCGGGGAATTGACGCGCAGGGTGCTGGAGAGCCATAGCCCGGCGGCGCTGTACGTTTCAGGCGGCGACGTGGCGATGGCGGTCGCCAGCGCACTCGACGCGCAAGGTTTTGCCATACGCGGACAAGTGGCGCAGTGCGTGCCGTTTGGTCGGTTTTTGGGTTGTCGCTGGCAGGGGCCAGTCATGACCAAAGCGGGCGGTTTTGGTACTGAAACCACGCTGCTTGAGGTTTTGCATTTTATCGAGGAGAAGATGAGTGACTAATATCATTGCTGTAACCATGGGCGACCCGGCGGGCATCGGCCCGGAGATCATTATCAAATCCCTGACCGAAGGCGAGCTGTCCGGCGCGCCGCTGGTGGTAGTCGGCTGTGCCCGCACCCTGCAGCGGGTGCTGGAGAAAGGGATCACCGCCCCGGCGGAGTTACGCGTGATTAACCGCGTCAGCGAGGCGCAGTTCGGCCCGGCTATTATTAACGTGCTGGATGAGCCGCTGGCGGATCCCGAGGCGTTGCAACCCGGCGTGGTGCAGGCCCAGGCTGGCGATCTGGCCTACCGCTGCGTGCGTCGCGCCACCGAACTGGCGATGGCGGGCGAGGTGAAAGCCATTGCCACCGCGCCGCTCAACAAAGAGGCGCTGCATCTGGCGGGTCATCACTATCCGGGCCATACCGAACTGCTGGCGCACCTCACCGACAGCAAAGATTACGCCATGGTGCTCTATACCGACCAGCTGAAGGTGATCCATATCACCACTCATATCGCGTTGCGCAAATTCCTTGATACCCTCAACCAGAATCGGGTAAAAACCGTGATTGGCATTGCGGATACCTTCCTTAAGCGCGTGGGGTATAAGAACCCGCGTATTGCCGTGGCCGGGGTTAACCCGCACGCCGGGGAGAACGGTCTGTTTGGCGACGAAGAGATCAATATTGTCGGCCCGGCAGTGGAAGCGATGAAGGCCCAGGGGCTGAATGTGTCAGGGCCGTGCCCGCCGGATACGGTGTTTATGCAGTGCCATGAAGGGATGTATGACATGGTGGTGGCGATGTATCACGACCAGGGGCATATCCCACTGAAGCTGCTCGGTTTTTACGACGGGGTGAACATCACCGCCGGGCTGCCGTTTATCCGGACTTCTGCTGACCATGGCACCGCGTTCGACATTGCGTGGACAGGTAAAGCGAAGTCTGAGAGCATGACGGTTTCTATCCAGTTAGCGATGCAAATCACACGGGAATAATATGAAGGGATATAGCCGGTTAGAACAGATAATGGACTACCTGAAAGGGCACAATCTGGTGACGGTGGATCAGCTGGTAGCGGCCACGGATGCCTCGCCTGCGACCATTCGCCGGGATCTGATTAAGCTCGATCAGGAGGGGGTTATCAGCCGCACCCACGGCGGCGTGACCCTGAACCGGTTTATTCCTTCGCAGCCCACCACCAGCGAAAAGATGCAGCGCAGTCTGGCGGAGAAACACGCCATCGCCTGCGCGGCCGCCAGCTTCGTAAAAGCCGGTGACGCGGTGGTGCTCGACGCGGGCACCACCATGATTGAACTCGCGCGCCAGCTGACCCATCTGCCGTTGCGCATCATCACCAGCGATCTGCATATCGCCCTGTTTCTCTCGGAGTTTAAGCAGATTGAGGTGACGATTATCGGCGGGCGTATCGATGACTCCAGCCAGTCCTGTATTGGCGAGCACGGCCGCCGCCTGCTGCAGAACGTCTGGCCGGATATCGCCTTTGTCAGCTGTAACGGCTGGGATCTGGAGCGCGGCATTACCTCGCCGACGGAAGAGAAAGCGGCGCTCAAACGGGATCTGATCGCCAACGCCCGACGCCGCGTACTGCTGGCCGACAGCTCGAAATACGGTGCCTGGTCGCTGTTTAACGTTACCCACCTCAACACCCTGACCGATATCGTTACCGACAAACGGCTGGACGAAGGGGTGCAACAGACCCTGAGCCAGCTGGATGCGACGCTGACTCTGGCGCCTTAAGTGCTCAGGGCAGGCGGGCGATATTGGCTTTGATCACCTCCGCCGAATGGCGGAATTTTTGCAATTCGTCATCCGCCAGTTTCAGCTCGATGATCTGCTGGACACCGCTCTGGGCCAGCACCGCCGGTACGCCGATCGCCACACCGTCCACCCCATACTCGCCGTCCAGAATGCAGGAGATCGCCAGCGCCCGGTGGCTGCCGGTAAAAATATTGCGGCAGATCTCAGCGATGGTGGCGGCGATGCCGTACTCCGTGCAGCCCTTCCGGGCGTAGATCTCAAAGCCCTGTTTGCGCACGCGCTCGGCCAGTTCATCAAAATCCAGCGTTTTACCGGTGTGGCGTTGATACACGTCGGCAATCGGCGAGCCGTAGACCGATGAATGGGACCAGACCGGGAACTGTGTATCCCCATGCTCGCCCAGGATAAAGGCGTCGATGCTCTGTGCGCCAATATCCAGCGCCTGCGCCAGAGTACGTCGCAACCGGGTGGTATCCAGCCAGACGCCGGTGCCGATCACCTGATGGCGCGGCAGGCCGGAGAGCTGCCACACCTGCCAGGTAATGATGTCGCACGGGTTAGTGGCGATCAGGAAAATGCCGTTAAATCCGCCCGCCATCATCTGCGGCACAATGCTTTTCACGATGCTGGCCGTGGCGTTCAGCTCATCCAGCCGCGTCTGCCCCGGTTTGAGGGCACCGCCGGAGACGGTGATCACTGCGATATCCACATCGGCACAGTCGCTGGCCGCGCGGGTGGAGATGGTCATCATGCCCGGCATATAGGCGGCGGCATCCGACAGATCCCAGGCGTGGCCTTCGCTGCGCGGCTGGTTGATATCCACCAGCAGCAGCTCCTCGCAGATATTCTGGTTCAGCAGGGCGTAAGCGGCGGAGGTACCGACGTTTCCGGCCCCGATAATCATCACTTTGCGGGCTTTGGTGTTCATTGTTTTTCCTGAGATTTTAACCGTGACTGGGCCCAAACTTACGCCCCAGGCGTTGGAGGCGCAATGGCTGGCGGCAGCTATAAGTTAAAAATATGCCTGTTCGCCCGGCACGCGGCGTTAAGGTGGAGAAAAACGATAAAAGGAGCCTGCCATGTATTCCATTACCTCAGAATCGCCCGCCCATCCGGCTATCACTAACCTGATTGCCGACCTCGACAGTTACCAGAGCACGCTCTATCCGGCGGAAAGCAACCATCTGCTGGATCTGACCGGGCTGCCCGATCACAGCCTGATCATGATGGTGATCCGCGATCGCCAGCTCAACGCCGTCGGCTGCGGGGCCATCGTGCTGAACGGCGACGGCAGCGGGGAGATGAAGCGGGTCTATATCGATCCGACCCATCGCGGGCAGCGGCTGGGTGAAAAACTGCTGGCGGCGCTGGAAGATGAAGCGTTGAGCCGCAGCTGTCATACGTTGCGCCTCGAGACCGGCATCAAGCAATTGCCGGCCATTCATCTGTATGAGCGCTGCGGGTATCAGCGGTGCGAAGCCTTTCCGCCGTATGCGCCCGATCCCCTGAGCCTGTTTATGGAGAAGGTGCTGGTGGCTGACCTTCGTTTAGCAGTGCTATAAAGGCTTCGAGCTGGCGGGTCATTGCCCCCCCGGCGCCACACCAGCCAGGTGGTGAGCCAGCGCCAGTTCTCTGCCAGCGGCCAGGCTTCTACCTGCTGATGGCCGGGCATGCTTTCCAGCATCGAGCGCGGCATCAGCGCAATCCCGGCCCCGGCGATCACGCAGGCCAGCATGCCGTGGTAAGACTCCATCTCATGAATGCGCCCCGGCGTGGCACGATCCGCATGAAACCAGCTTTCGAAATGGCGGCGATAGGAGCAGTTGGCGCGAAAAGCGTAGATATCGCGTCCGCTGATGGCCAGCGCCCGATCCACCTTCGGCTGCCCGGCCGGCACTACCAGCATCATCTCCTCCCGGTAGACCGGCATCCCCTCCAGCTCCGGGTGAGTTAAGGGCCCGTCGACAAAGGCTGCGCTTAACGTCCCCTCCAGCACGCCATCGATCATCGTACCCGAAGGGCCAGTTGCGAGTGCAAACTGAATGCGCGGATAGCGCTGGTTAAACTGCGCCAGCGAGGCCGGGATGCGCACCGCCGCCGTGCTCTCCAGCGACCCGAGGGTAAACAGCCCCTGGGGTTCATCGCCGGCCACCACCATCCGGGCTTCATCCACCAGAGCAAGGATCTGCCGGCTGTAGCGCAAAAAGTTGTGTCCCGCCGGGGAGAGGCGCAGCCGCTGGTTCTCGCGGATAAACAGCTCCACGCCGAGGTCGGCCTCCAGCTGTTTGATGCGGGTGGTGAGGTTGGAGGGCACGCGGTGCACCTTCTGCGCGGCCTGGGTGATGCTGCCGGTCTGGGCGACGGCGTTAAACATTTCCAGCTGGGTCAGATCCATGTCATTCTCGTATCGTGAATAAGGTGGTCACTATTATTCATTTTTAAGAAATAGCAGAGTACGCCACACTGTAGCAACTGTTATTACACGGAGCCGATCATGACTACACCTTCTGTCACCCACGCTTTATCCATTAACCCGGCAAACGGCGAAACCCTGGCCGTCTGGCCGTGGGCAACCGACATCGAGGTTGAACATGCTCTCGCCCGGACCGATGCTGCATTTCGCCAGTGGCGCAGCGTGCCGGTGGCGACGCGTGCGCAAAAACTACGTGACCTGGGCGCCGCGCTGCGCAACCGTGGCGAAGAGATGGCTCAGATGATTACTCGCGAGATGGGCAAGCCCATCGCCCAGGCGCGCGGAGAGGTGGCGAAATCCGCCGGTCTGTGCGACTGGTATGCCGACCACGGCCCGGCCATGCTCTCTACCGAGGCGACCCAGGTAGCGGACGCGGTGATCGAGTATCGTCCGCTGGGCCCGGTGCTGGCGGTGATGCCGTGGAACTTCCCCCTGTGGCAGGTGCTGCGCGGCGCGGTGCCGATTATCCTCGCGGGCAACAGCTATCTGCTGAAACATGCCCCGAACGTGCTGGGTGCCGCGAATCTGATTCAAGCGATCTTCAACGACGCCGGATTCCCGCAGGCTGTGTTTAGTCAGTTGAATGCCACCAACGACGGGGTAAGCCAGATGATTGCCGATCCGCGCATTGCGGCGGTGACCGTTACCGGCAGCCTGCGCGCCGGGGCGGCGATTGGTGCTCAGGCTGGAGCCGCGCTGAAAAAATGCGTGCTGGAGCTGGGGGGCTCGGATCCCTTTATCGTCCTGAATGACGCCGATCTGGATCTGGCGGTGAAAGCGGCGGTAACCGGACGCTATCAGAACACCGGACAGGTTTGTGCCGCGGCCAAACGCTTTATTGTCGAAGCGGGGATTGCCGACGAATTCAGCCGTCGGTTTGTCGAGGCTACCGCGGCCCTGAAAATGGGCGCGCCGGACGCAGAAGAGAACTATCTCGGCCCGATGGCGCGTTTCGATCTGCGCGACGAGCTGGATCGGCAGGTGCAGGCCACGCTGGCCGAAGGAGCGACGCTGCTGCTGGGCGGCGAGAAGGTGGCGGGGGAAGGGAACTATTATGCGCCGACCGTGTTGGGTAATGTGACCCCGAACATGACCGCGTTCCGTCAGGAGCTGTTTGGCCCGGTGGCGGCCATCACGGTGGCAACCGATGCCGACCATGCCCTGACCTTGGCTAACGACAGTGACTTCGGCCTCTCTGCGACGGTGTTTACCGCCGATACCGCCACGGCGGATCGCTTTGCTCGCCAGCTTGAGTGCGGCGGGGTGTTTATCAACGGCTACAGCGCCAGCGATGCACGCGTGGCCTTCGGCGGGGTGAAGAAAAGCGGCTTTGGCCGGGAGCTGTCGCACTTTGGCCTGCATGAGTTCTGCAATGTGCAGACGGTGTGGAAAGACCGGGTTTGATTTAGTTCGCGCCTCTATGGGCGCACATTAACCCTCAAGTCATCAGGAGCTTATGATGTGAGGGTTATAACAGCTAAACCATGAATCTTTGCCATTGCTCTTCACTGATAATTTTTAGTGGAATATTTTTGTTGTCTCTATACTCGACTGCCTTTTCTATCTTCCTTCCATGGCTCTGATACATCCAGTCTTTAGAACTTAATGTACCAACAATAAGATAATTGATTTTCATTGTAACACTGTTACATACTATTGCGCCTGCCGCTTCAATATCGGCTTTGCATTTACTTCTTTTGCCATACAGAAAGTCACCCGTGAGACATACAATTGAATCCGTCAAATCTAACGAATTAATAACATCTATAGGTAATCGGGTAGACATGCCATCCACTGTTCCTGTCGCTAAATCACACCCCGTATAAGCAATGAGTCCTTCTTTAAGTGATTCACGCTCTTCAGGAGTGATAACTCCATCTTTCAGCACTTGGGAAACAAGCTTGTACAGTTCTTTACCAGGGTAATTATTCTTTAACGTACCGTTACTGCTTAGCCACCAATTGAGATATCTAATTTCATCATCGACCAAATGATGATCCGCAAGCATTCCTTTGCACAGTCCTTCAAGAAGGTGGCGGTCTGCTTCCTCGGAATAGAGGTCCAGATCAGGGATATCAATCAGTTGCTTTTGGATTTTGAGAAGATCAGCTTTAAAAAATTTTAGTTCAGTATCCGTTACCACACCGCCCGAGAGAATATCCTTAGCCCTGTTACGTATTGCCCGCACACAATAATTGCGGCTTAGTAAGTCGGCTTCCATAAGCCATGTATCAAGATAAAGAATTTCTTTTTTATTAATATTTCCGTCACTTATAACACCATCAATTATACTTATAAGATTAGCCAACAGCTTATCTTTGTTGCGAACATAATTGAAATTGCTGTATCCAGGTTCCATACTTAGCCTCATTTAAATTCGATAAAATTACCGAGTAGATTACGAAGTTTTCCCCATCAGAACTCCAGCCTTTGTAACCATTGGAGACTGATGATAAACTCTTATTTATTGATGGGGTGAATGTTTTATCCATCATTAGGGTTATATCTACTTTGGATGTTATCTTCATATTTCTCTATAAAGAGAATGTATAATATCCCACTCGAACAGTATGGAAAAGCACTACTGAAATCACAGCGTCCTAAGCGGTAGTGTAAATATATATTTTACTATCTGTAATATTTCAAATAGTCGACCTGGTTAAGTTAAAGCTTTGCAATCTTATGGATAACCCTGTAAAGCGCACATTTCGTAGCTCAATAATCATTACCCAGGATTGTTCAGCGCTGCCAGATAGAAACCTTGAATAAAAATAATTACAGCTTCGACATGTTTGCGACATATGTCGACAAAATGCATTTTTTTAAACATATGTGCGTGACATGTTTATGCCATCGACATAAAATGACTATATGTCGATAAAAATGGGTTTTTTAAACATATGAGCTGGGATCCTGCTGTACCCTATAACGAACTTCCCGCGCTCCCCCCCCGATCTGGATAGCATTGAAACACGCAAAGTACTTAAAGCCTGTATCAGTGCGCGCGCAGCGATTGCAGAGCTAAAAACCGCGGGTGAGTTGATACCTGATCAAAGTTTGTTGATAAATATCCTTCCAATGCTGGAAGCAAAGGACTCTTCCCGTATTGAGAATATTGTGACCACCAGCGATCAGCTTTTTCAGTTCGTTGACCGTGCTGAAAATGCCGATCCCGCCACAAAAGAAGCGCTACGCTATCGCACCGCGTTACACAATGGGTATCTTCATCTCAACGACTACCCTTTATGTACCAATACCGCGATAAAAATTTGTACCGCGTTGCGAGCCGTGCAGACCGATATTCGTAAGACACCGGGTACAGTTTTGCGTGACCAGTATAAGGATGTGGTCTACACCCCGCCGGTTGGCGAAACAACTATCCGTGATCTTCTGGCTAACTGGGAGCGCTTTCTTCATGCAGAGGATGATATCGATCCGCTGATCAAAATGGCAATCTCCCATTATCAGTTTGAATGCATCCACCCTTTTCCCGACGGTAACGGACGAACGGGACGGATCCTGAATATCCTGTATTTGATCCAGACGGGATTATTGTCATTACCGATTCTCTATTTGTCTCGTTTCATTCTGGAAAGGCGTAACGATTACTACACCTTATTGCGTAGCGTGACTGCGAATGGGGATTGGCAGTCATGGATCCTCTTTATGCTCGAAGCGGTAGAGAATACGGCGATATGGACAACGAAGAAGATCGCAGTCGTGAGGGCGCTGATGGCGGAAACCACTGGGTTCGTGCGTAAGGAGTTACCTAAAATTTACACTCATGAACTGGTGCGGGCACTCTTTGCACAACCCTATTGCCGGATTGAAAATCTCGTCGAGTCTGGCGTGGCAAAACGACAAACGGCGTCATCATATCTCAAGCAACTGGTTAAGATCGGTGTGCTTGAGGAAATGAACGTTGGGCGTGAGAAGTTGTATATTAATACCCGATTATTACTCGAATTAAATCATTAATATCCTGAAGGGGATTAACGAGACCAGTTCCTCCTGCCCCTTTTCATCTCCCTGAAATAGTTCTGTCATTTTCACTGCGTAGACTCGCCCACGTCTAAGGCATTGTTAATGAATACAATTATGAACTTAACCAAAATTTTTCGCCGCATTACTCCCCGGCAGTTTGGTTTGCTGGCGGGGATCTTCTGCATTATCGGGCTCTTTTCCGCCCTGCAAATCTCTTCTTCGGTTTTACTTTCCGTCTCGCTGCGTGATGCCCAGCGCAATGAACAGCGTAACCAGATGGCGTACCTGCAACAGGCGAAGGTCGATCAGGCCCGGATCTCGCTGCTGGCGGCGAGCGATCTGCTCAACCGCGCGGGCGTTTACTTTATGCAGGATAAAGAGACCGGTTCGGACGGGAGCTGGCACAGCCTGATGGACGAGGCGCAGCAGGCATTACGGGATTCTCAGCAGGCCTGGCAGGCGTGGCAGGCGATGCAGCCGCCGCGGGATGAGGCGCTGCTCACCAGCTATCAGCTGTTCTTCGATGCCATCCGTGAACAGGCGGACGGGCTGGTCAACAGCCAGTCGATTGACGCCTTCTTCGCCGTACCCGCCCAGGCATTCCAGGCGGACTTCAACGATAACTACGCCCGCTATCAGCAGGCCAGCGTCCAGCGCGCCGCAGAGGGGCGCCAGCTGCTGACCGCCAGTCTCTCCAGCCTGCAATCCCTGTTCCTACTGGCCCCGGTGGTTCTGCTGGCGATCGCGATAGTGGTGTGGTTTGCGATGTCGCGCTGGGTGATCGTGCCGCTGCGTCGCCTTATCGCCCATATCAATCTGCTGGCGGCGGGGGATCTCTCCTCGCCGCCGCCGGGCGTGAAGCGTTTCAACCGCGAGATTGCACAGCTTGGCGACAGCGTCGATACCCTGCAGCAGGGGCTGCAGCAGCTGGTGACCGAGGTCAGCGAGGCGACCACCTCGATGGTGACCAATATCGGGTCGCTGGCGGAGGGGAATCAGAAACTGTATCACCAGTCGGCGCGTCAGGCGCAGGAGCTGAAAGAGGTCACCGCGCACATTGCTGACCTGGAGACCCACGTCGAGGGCAACAGCGGCTACGCCAGGCTGGCAAGCTCGCGGGCGGACGAGGCGCGGGAGATGGCGGCGGGCGGGGATCGCATGATGGAGACGGTGAACGCCTCGATGGCGGCCATCGTGGAGCGATCTGCCGAGATGCGCGGCATTGTGGCGATCATCGATAACGTGGCGTTTCAGACCAATATTCTGGCGCTGAATGCGGCCATCGAAGCGGCGCATGCCGGAAATCAGGGGCGCGGTTTTGCGGTGGTGGCGCGGGAAGTGGGCCTGCTGGCGCGCAAAAGCAGCCACTCGACGCAAACCATTCAGCAGCTGATTAACCACTCGCTGCAGGGTATCGAAGATGGCTCGAAAGCGGTCACCCGGCTGGAAGATAACCTGCAGCAGGTGATCGGTCTGGTGGGCAATCTCTGCAGCTTACTGAATGAGATCTCCGTTGCCACTCTCAGCCAGGGGGACAGCATTCATCGCATGACCGGCCAGCTGCAGGCCCTGAACCAGGTCGCGCACCAGACCGATGAACTGGTGAATACCGCCTCCGTAGCCTCCCGGCGGCTGCACGATGAATCCGGCCTTTTATTACAGGCGGTATCGCGGTTCCGACTTCCTGCCTGACGTCATCCATAAGCCTCTGTTATACTCGCAGGCCGTTTTTGGCCTGTGAGCAAGGAGCAACCGATGGCTGCGAACATCAACAATCAGATGCTGGAAGCCATTCTGGCGCAAGTACGTCCTTTACTGGGTCAGGGCAAGGTGGCCGATTACATCCCGGCGCTGGCCTCGGTCAACGGCAACAAGCTCGGGATCGCCATCCGCACCGTGGACGGCCAGCGCTTCCAGGCCGGGGATGCCACCGAGCGTTTTTCCATTCAGTCGATCTCAAAAGTTCTGAGCCTGGTAGCGGCCATGCGCCAGTATGACGAGGACGAGATTTGGCAGCGTGTGGGGAAAGATCCCTCCGGCCAGCCGTTCAACTCCCTCCTGCAGCTGGAGATCGAGCAGGGCAAACCGCGCAATCCGTTTATCAACGCCGGGGCGCTGGTGGTGTGCGATATGCTGCAAAGCCGCCTCAGCGCGCCCCGTCAGCGGATGCTGGAGATTGTGCGTCAGCTCTCCGGAGTCAGCGATATTGCCTACGATACCGCGGTGGCCCGATCGGAATTCGAACACTCGGCGCGCAATGCGGCGATCGCCTGGCTGATGAAGTCGTTCGGCAATTTCCATAATGATGTGTCGACGGTCCTGCAAAACTACTTCCACTACTGCGCGCTGAAGATGAACTGTGTCGAACTGGCTGACACCTTTCTGTTTCTGGCCGCGCAGGGCTATGCGCCGCATCTCTCTGAGCCCGTGGTCACCTCGATGCAGGCCCGGCAGGTGAATGCCCTGATGGCAACCAGCGGCATGTATCAGAACGCCGGTGAGTTCGCCTGGCGGGTGGGGCTGCCTGCCAAATCCGGTGTTGGCGGCGGGGTGGTGGCGATTGTCCCGCACGAGATGGCGATTGCGGTCTGGAGCCCGGAGCTGGACGAGACGGGGAACTCCCTGGCGGGCGTCGCGGTGCTGGAACGTCTGACCCAGAAGCTGGGCCGCTCGGTCTATTAACCGGAACCTGTGCCGTGGATCTGACGGCACAACCGGTTTACCCCTTTTACTGAGTGGTGATCGTTACCCCCCCCAGTGTGATATATATTGTTGCCAAACTTTTAACATTTACCCGCGCGGGTAATAAATCATTGTTAAAAGCAACTCTATGGATTGATATTGCATGTCTTCTGCCTCCACCAGAACATTCGCGCTTTTTCAGCCGCAAAGCCCCTTGCGTAATATGGCGGGAATCGTTGTCCTGACCACGCTGTTCTATTTTATTGGCGCGCAGCTACGTCTGGTGGAGTCGCTGTCGATGTTCTGGCCGCTAAACGGTGTGATGGCGGGGGTATTTGCCCGTTACGCTTACCTGAACCGACTGCACTATTACGCGATTTCGTATATCGCCATGCTGGCCTATGACGCCATGCTGGCCTATGACGCCATCACCACCAACTGGGGCATCTCCTCGCTGGGGATTAACCTCTCGAATATGGTGTTTATTGTCACCGTTGCTCTGCTGGTCCAGCGCGACAGGCGGCTGAAAAACCGCACCCCGGATCCGGTGAATGCCCTGCGGCTGTTTAACTACTGTCTGCTGGCCGCGCTGCTGTGCGCCCTGCTCGGGGCGACGGTGTCCGGCGGGGTGGACAGTCGCGCCTTCTGGCCGCTGGTCGCCGACTGGTTTAGCGAACAGTTTTCTACCGGGGTGTTAATCGTTCCCTGCCTGCTGACCATTACCTGGCCCACCTTTAACCGGGCCATACGTGTCAGCCATTTGATGCCGGTGGTGTTACTGATTATCTCTGTCGTGGCCTCAGTCGCGATCGGCGGGGCCGGAGCGCTGGCGTTTCCGATGCCGGCGCTGATCTGATGCGCGGTCCGCTATTCGCTGCCGGCCACCTGTCTGTTGACCTTTGTCACCGGAACGGTGGAGATCACCCTGGTCGGCAACTCGATTATCACCATCGTGGCGACCACGCCGCTCACCACCCCAATGATGTTCTCCGCCCGTCTGGGGATAGCCACCATGGCCGTCTGCCCGGTGATGGTGTCGGTCAGCATGGCGGCGATCAACTCGCTGATCCGCCAGGTCTCCCTGCGCGCCGATTATGACTTTTTAACCCAGGTTTACTCCCGTTCCGGGCTGTATGAGGCGCTGAAGCGCGAGGAGGGAACGCGTAAAAGCCCGCTGCTGACCGTGATGTTGCTGGATATCGACTATTTCAAAAGCATCAATGACAACTTCGGTCATGAGTGTGGCGATACCGTGCTGGCGGCTTTTGCCCGCAAAGTACAGGAGACGGTAGGGAGCGAAGGGCTGGTGGCGCGGATGGGCGGCGAGGAGTTTGCCGTAGTGGTAAACACGACGTCGGCGCAACAGGGTTACGCCCTGGCAGAACGTATCCGCGCCACGATTGAACAATATCCGTTCAGCTGGCGTGAGCAGGCGCTGTTTTTGACCGTCAGTATTGGGCTGGGCAGTGGAAAATCGGATCCGTGGAAGCTGACGGAGATTTTTAACCGCCTGATGAGCGAAGCGGATGATTATCTGTATCGCTCGAAAAAAGCAGGCCGAAATCGCACCAGCGCGCGAATGACAGAGATAACGACTGCCGTCCAAAAGGCTGCGCCATCGGAACAGCTGTAATCGTTTGCCTGCCCGGCGAGAGGGCCATCACCATATATTCACAAAACTGATAAATGCCTTGATACGTATTTTATCCGTCAATAATATAATGGGGTGATTATATCGGAAAATTCGTGTGATGAACGGAACTGACAGACTCAGTAAACCCCCCTCGCGTGCCTGGCAGTCGGTTTATCAAACGCACGTTTCTGATGCGAGTGCTTGGAACATTTCTCTGCTTTATTCCCATTCTCTCTGTCCTGGTGGAACACCAACGTTCACCCTGGCTTATGGGTCTGCTGGGGATCAACGCCTTTATCTGGCCGACGCTGGCCTTCTGGCGCGCGCGTCGCTCCGCCACGCCCCTGACAACAGAACATCAAAACCTGGTGCTGGACGCCGGGGCAGGTGGTTTCTGGATCGCCATGATGGCGGCGAACCCGCTGCCCTCTGTCGCCATTGCCACTATCTTAATGGCCGACCGGCTGGCGGCCGGCGGATTCCCGTTAATGAAAAAAGCCGGTGCGGTGATGCTGGCGGTGTTTATGGCCAGCTGGCTGACGCAGGGGATGGCGCTGATCCCCTGGGTGTCGCAGCGCACCCTGTACGCCACGCTGCCGCTGATCGGGATCTATACCGTGGCATTGAGCGTGCTCACCAACAGTATCGCCATGCGGCTGCGCTTCAAATCGCGCGAGCTGGAACGCATTGCGATGATGGATCCGCTGCTCGATATTGCCAACCGGCGTCTGCTGGAGAAGCGAATCGATAATGAACTGCATAAGCTGCGGCAGACCTGCCGCGAATCGGCGCTGATGTTTATCGATATCGACAACTTCAAAGAGGTTAACGATCGCTTCGGCCATAAGGTGGGGGATATGCTTTTAGTGACAGTGTCACAAATATTGCATATTGCCACCCGACAGAGTGATACTCCGGCGCGGCTGGGCGGCGACGAGTTCGTGATCCTGCTGCCTGACACCACGCTCGACGAAGCGCACAGGGTCGCCAGCCGGATTATGGATGCCGCCGCGGTGATCGACGACGTGGCGGAAGAAGCTGTCCATTGTACGATGAGTATCGGTATCGCCATCGCCACCCGGGAGATGGGAAATGTCACAGACTGGTTACAGGCAGCCGACATCGCGCTCTATCAGGCGAAACGCGAAGGTAAAAATCGGATATTCGCCCATTGACCGGCCTCAGAATGCGCTAAGCTTTTAAAAAGCCTGACGTCCGGAGCCTGTATGAAATCCCCCCGCTTTACCCAAGAATGAAACGGCGCGTCTTAGCGCCTTGCGCGAATCCGGGCTGCTGGAGATCGAAAATCACCCGACCTATGACCGACTGACCCGACTGGCAAAGCGCCTGTTTGCGGTGCCGGTCGCGATGATCAATCTTGTTGATGAGCATGTTGTGGTGGTCAAATCCGCGGATGGCGCTGACGCCACCAACCTGCCGCGGAATCTCTCTTTTTGCGGCCATACCGTGCTCAACGAGACGCCGCTGGTGGTGCCTGACACCTTAGACGATGCCCGTTTTGCCGATAATCCGCTGGCGACCGACGACAATCCGGTGCGGTTTTATGCCGGTCATCCACTGCGTCTACCTAATGGCGCCACGGTGGGGTCGCTGTGCATCATCGACCATCAGCCGCGGCAGTTTTCCCCTGCTGATGTCGAAGCGCTGGCCGATCTGGCGGCGCTGGTGGAGGTGGAGTTCGCCGCGACCTGCGCTACCATCATCGACGATCTGACCGGGCTGTATAACCGCCGTGGCTTTCACCATCTTGCCACCTACGCCATTGGTGCCGCGCGCCGTCGGGCAGAGCCGCTGACCCTCGCCTGGCTGGATCTCGATCGCTTTAAGCAGATTAACGCCCGTTTTGGTCGCGCCGATGGCGACAACGCTCTGAAGGCGATGGCCGGGCTGCTGAGTTCTACCTTTCGGGAAGCCGATGTACTGGCGCGTTACGGCGGGGATGAGTTCGCGATCCTGTTTGCCAACAGCGACGAGAAGGGGGCTTGGATCGCCATGCAGTATCTCACCGAACAGGCTGCGGTGTGGAATGAGCATGCCGAATTCCCCTGGGCGCTTTCATTCTCTTGGGGCGTCATCGAGTTTAACCACGATCGCGACGATCTGGAGAGCTGGCTGAAAACCGCCGATCGGATGATGTACTCCATGAAACAGCAGCGCGGTACCGGATGCTGAGATAAGAAAATCCTCTGTCAGAGACTCTTGTGTTAAGAAAATGTAAAGCGCATGGTGATGCCGTTGATAAAAAGGAGAATAATGATGACATCACCGGCTATTCAGATCTTTTCCCGCGACGAGATCCTCGCCCACCTTCCTCAGTTAGCTGACATCCTGCACAGCTGCGTTACCGGCGGCGCGTCGGTGAGCTTTATGCTGCCTTACAGCCACGAGCAGGCCAGCGCGTTCTGGCGCGGCGTGGCCGACAGCGTCGGGCGCGGGGAGCGTACCGTACTGGTGTCGATCAATGCGGAGGGCCAACTCACCGGCACCGTGCAGCTGATCGTCGATCAGCCCGACAACCAGCCGCACCGTGCGGATGTCGCCAAACTGCTGGTTCACCAGAACGCACGCCGCTGCGGTGATGCCGGGCGATTAATGCAGGCCCTGGAAAGCGTGGCCCGGGACCAGGGTAAAACGGTGCTGGTGCTGGACACGGCAACCGGCAGCGGAGCGGAGACCTTTTATCAGCGGGCGGGCTGGCAGAAAGTGGGGGAGATCCCGCGCTATGCCCTGATGCCGGACGGTAAGATGACGGGCACCTCTGTGTTCTACAAATTCTTATAAATCCTGTCACAATTCACACCGTATTTGATCAAAACAGGGGTTCGTGGTCGTTAAGTTTTGATAAGTTATCGTACCAATCTTATCAGGCTGTATGACTAATCATTACAAGGACCCCATTGTGAACACACTGAACCGTCGTGATTTCCCCGGTGCTCTCTATCCTGAACGTATCATCCAGTTTGGTGAGGGCAACTTCCTGCGCGCGTTTATTGACTGGCAGATCGACCTGCTCAATGAACATACCGACCTGAACGCCGGTATTGCGATTGTCCGCCCGATCAAAAGCGATTTCCCGCCTTCACTGAGCACTCAGGACGGCCTCTACACCACCATTATCCGTGGCCTGAACGAGCAGGGCGAAGCGGTCAGCGACGCACGCCTGATCCGTTCCGTTAACCGCGAAATCAGCGTCTACGACCAGTACGATGAATTCCTGAAACTGGCTCACAACCCGGAGATGCGCTTTGTCTTCTCTAACACCACGGAAGCGGGGATCAGCTATCACGCCGGGGATAAGTTCGAGGATGCGCCTGCGGTCAGCTATCCGGCGAAACTGACGCGTCTGCTGTTCGAGCGCTTCAGCCATTTCAACGGCGCCGCCGATAAAGGTTGGGTGATCGTCCCCTGCGAACTGATCGACTATAACGGCGATGCCCTGCGCGAACTGGTGCTGCGTTATGCCGAGGAGTGGGCGCTGCCAGCGGCCTTTACCCAGTGGCTGAACGATGCCAACAGCTTCTGCTCGACCCTGGTTGACCGTATCGTGACCGGTTATCCACGTGATGAAGTGGCGCAGCTCGAAGCCTCTCTCGGCTATCACGATGCCTTCCTCGATACCGCCGAACACTTCTACCTGTTTGTGATCCAGGGGCCGAAATCCCTGGCGCAGGAGCTGCGTCTCGACAAGCTGGCGCTGAACGTGCTGATTGTTGATGACATCAAGCCGTACAAAGAGCGCAAGGTGGCGATCCTCAACGGGGCGCATACCGCCCTGGTGCCGGTGGCCTTCCAGGCCGGGCTGGATACCGTGGGTGAAGCGATGAACGACACGGAAATCTGTGCGTTTGTTGAAAAAGCCATTCATGAAGAGATTATTCCGGTGCTGGATCTGCCGCGTGATGAGCTGGCCTCCTTCGCCAGCGCGGTGACGGGCCGCTTCCGTAACCCGTACATCAAGCATCAGCTGCTGTCGATTGCTCTCAACGGCATGACCAAATACCGCACCCGCATTCTGCCGCAGCTTCTGGCAGGGCAGCAGGCCAGCGGTAAACTCCCGGCGCGTCTGACGTTTGCCCTGGCGGCGCTGATTGCCTTCTACCGCGCGGAGCGTAACGGCGAAAGCTACCCGGTGCAGGACGATGCGCACTGGATCTCCCGCTTCCAGCAGCTGTGGACCCAGCATCATGACCAGCAGATCACCACCCGTGAACTGGTGACGGCGGTACTGAGCGTCAGCGAACACTGGGAGCAGGACCTGACGCAGGTCAATGGTCTGGTAGAGCAGGTTGCGCAGGATCTGGATGCGATTTTGCATAAAGGCATGCGCGAAGCGGTTAAACCGCTGTGTTAATCCTTTAAATTTTGCCGGGTGGCGCTGCGCTTACCCGGCCTACAGAACTGACTCCCTCTCCCTTGAGGGAGAGGGTTGGGGTGAGGGGGAGCATACCGCAGATAACTTTGCTTCTTCTTCTCCATATTAGTTACAACATACTTTTACCTCTTCCTGTTACTCCACACCTCAACCCCGGTGCGGTCTGCTCTAAGCCTCGCAAAAACGTCATCATTTTTTAACATACTTGCAACCGTGACGACGATCACGTTTAATAGTCACCGCTCTTTTTTCCGATGAAGCTGACTATGATTGTTCGACCTCAACAGCACTGGTTGCGTCTGATTTTTGTCTGGCACGGCTCCGTGCTGACCAAAATCTTTTCCCGCCTGTTTCTAAACTTTTTGCTCTCTATCGTTGTGATCATTATGTTGCCCTGGTACACCTCGCTGGGCATCAGGCTGACGGTGGCGCCGTTCAGCATTCTCGGGGTCGCCATCGCGATCTTCCTCGGGTTCCGCAACAACGCCTGCTACGCGCGCTATGTCGAAGCGCGCCAGCTGTGGGGCCAGCTGATGATTGCCTCGCGATCGCTGTTCCGCGAAGTGAAAAACACGCTGCCGGACGATCCGGCGCTGGGTGAGTTTGTTCGCCTGCAGATTGCCTTTGCCCACTGTCTGCGCATGACCCTGCGCCGACAGCCGCAGGCCGACCAGCTGTCGAAGTATCTTTCCGAGGAAAACCTGCGCGTGGCGATGGACTCCAGTTCGCCAGCTAACCGCATCCTGCTGATCATGGGGGGAATGGCTGGCGGTCAGACGCCGGAAAGGGGAGCTGTCGGATATCCTGTTCCACAGCCTGAACATTCGTCTGAATGATATGTCGACCGTGCTGGCCGGCTGCGAGCGCATCGCCAATACTCCGGTGCCTTTTGCCTACACCCTGATCCTGCACCGCACCGTCTATCTGTTCTGCATCATGCTGCCGTTCGCGCTGGTCAGCGACCTGCACTACATGACGCCGTTCGTGTCGGTGCTGATCTCCTACACCTTTATTTCGCTGGATACCCTGGCCGAGGAGCTCGAAGAGCCGTTCGGCACCGAGAATAACGATTTGCCGCTGGATGCCATCTGCAATGCGATGGAAATTGATTTGCTGCAGATGAACGATGAGCCGGAAATTCCGGCGCGCAAACTGCCGGACAAGTATTACCAGCTGACGTAAGCGTGAAGAGCATCAGCCGCGTCCCGCTGATGCAAATCATTCTTATTTCCTGGTCATTCGCCCCTGCACGGCTGCTATAATTTGAACCTTTCAGAAAGCTATCATTCACCCCACTCCTGAACAGCAGCCTGACATGCGCCGTAGCGGGGGCGACGTGAACTGACGGAGGGGGGGGTATGTCCGATTATCTGCAACCGGAGATGATCGATGAGTATTTGTCGAGCCATTTTCCCGAACTTTGGCCATCCGCGTCGGACCGGGTTGTCTACTGCCAGCAGCATACCGGGGGGCGCCATTGAACTCTATGGCAATGCGGCCCTCGCGCTATCCGCGCCTCATCAGGCTCTCGCCGCCATCGCCGAACTACAACTCTCTTCCTGGATTAACCTGCTCGATGCCATCGGGCCGCTGAGTGCGATGATTGTTGCCGGGCAGGATCTCTACGCCACGGTAATCGGCTGCACCAGACATCATCACGGGCACCTGAATGTGCTGCGCGTTGTGGAGCAGGGCGACGGTCAGACACCGGCCAGTTTTGGCACCGAGGCCGAACACAACGCTGCCCTGCGGATACTGGCCACCCGGGACAATACGCAAAACCGGGTGGTGGTGATGGACGTGGCAGGCACCGATCTGGTCTTTGTGCAGGCCAATTTTCCCTGGACGCCCGCCGCCGCCTTCGATCTTAGCCTCTGTCGGCCATTGCCTGCGCTGTGCAATCTCATCATCCCCCAGCTGATTGCGCGCAAAGGCATTAGTGAGATTATTTTTGCCGACCAGGCTTCAGCCGATCGCGCGTATGGGATGGAGAATATGGAGCCTTATCAACCCCTGCTGCGCGTGGAGCCGGATCCCGATGCGCTGGCCGTCAGCAACCGCGACATGTTGCAGCAGTTGCTGGCCCATTCGCCCGTCGGCCTGGAAAATATCACCCATAAGGTGGGGGAATGGCTGACTACTGCCCGGGACCGTTTTCGTTTTGCCTCGCACGGTGCAGCTTCGCAAGCCGCCACCGCAGAGAAACTTCGTCTGCTGCGCCTCTTTTTGCAGCTGGTCCATACCCGGGATGTCGAAATAATTCGGGCGCTGAGCGCGGAACTGACGCAAAGTGTCAGTCCTGACGAGTTCACCTCCCGTTTGCGCCGGGCGGCATGGTTAATCGCCCATGCCAGACTGGGTGAGATTACGGCGGCCCACCAGCCCGATATTGATGTCCTGCTGATCACCTCTACGGACAACGATATCTGGTGGCAGCCTGCGATCGCCGCCTTAACCCAGCACTGGGTGCAATACGGCTTTCCGGACAACTGGCTGGCGCAAATCAACGATCGCGGCACCGCCGCGCTGCTCGACGTCTCCGCTGAGAACCCCACCAGCTATCAAAAAATTCGTACCGAGTGGCTGCGCCTGTTAAACGGCAATGAGCGGGACTTTATCCTGCCCTTTGCCGCCTTTAACGACGAGGTCGATCTCGGCGGCAACTACCGCAAGCTGCAAAGGCTGGTCGATAGTGCGTTAGCGGGTGAGGTGAGTAGTGCTGCTAAACATCCGTCCGGCAAACACAAAGCTTTGCTGGCGGAGAGGGAGAGAACGCAGTTTTATAGGCTGCTCACCTTCGACCGGGAATGTTACTCCAGCCAGATGATCCGCCGCCTGCTGGAGAAAGCGAAAACCGCCTGGGGCGCATCGAAAGAACATTTTACCGCGGAGTTTCTGTTCTTATTCAGCCGCGAGCAGGATTTTGCCCAGGCAGAACGCTGCGTCGGGGCGTGGATCAGCGCCTTTCCCGAGGATGATAACGCCTGGTTTTATAGCGGAACGCTGAAAAGAGAGGCCGGACAGCCAGAAGAGGCGCGTCGCTGCTTCCTGCACGCCGCGACGCTGACCGACTATAAAAAGCCGGCCTTAGTGGAGGCGGCGCTCTGCTTATGGTCGGCGGATAACATCGAGGGTGCGGAAGCCGAGCTTCAGGCGCTGATCGACCCGGCCGAACCCTATCCGCCTGCCTTTGCCGTGCTGGGGCTGATCGCGATTGTTGCTCATGACTATGCCCGGGCGTTAACGCTGTTTCGCCAGATCACCATCGACGACATCGACGCCAACGGCGTGCTCTATCCCTGGCTGCACTGTCTGCTGTTGCAGGAGGGATGGGAGGCGGCAGGCCGCGCCTTTAGCGAGAATGTTGCCCGGATGAGCGATCGGGAATTAGCGCTCTATATCACAGGGGCGACATTGACCCTCAGTGGCTCCGAACAGGGCTGTCAGATTGCCGCCCGGACCTTTGCACCGCTTTTAAAATTTGAAGAGCACTGGAACAGCGCCATCGACAGCGTGATCGCCTGCTGTTTTAAAAGCGGCGACTGGCAAACAGGTCGCGAGCTGGCGTTGCGGGCGTTAGCCAATCCGTGGGGCAGCGAATCGCAGGCCCTGCAGCTGGTGTACTCCTTTTTGTATCAACCCCAGGCGCAGGATTTTCCCAAAGGGTTTGCCCTCGCATCGGGCCTGGTGGCGCGGTTTCCGGACTCGTTTTTGCTGTGTAATCTGACCGGTGAGCTGGCGGAGGCTAACGGGCTGAGTGGTGAGGACTATTTCCGGCACGTTGCCGCTTTATTAACCCCGCTCCAGCGCGATGAGCGCCAGAATATGAGCCTGGCGCTGGCGCTCTGTAATTTGCGCCAGTTCTCCGAGGCTTATCAGACGCTTCCCGAGCAGGTCACCGAGCCTTATCAAATCCTCAGCCGGATCCTGATTGCCTGCGTCGCAGGCCTGAATAACATTGATGAGTTTTATTCTCTGGCCAAAGCGCAACTGGTTTCCGCCGAGTTTCTGGACGTCAAAGAGGCCCTGCATGTTCACCTGACGGATCTGGAACGCTATGGCCAGCGCGGTTTAATTCCCGACTGGCACCTCTACCACGCCATTGCGGCAGCGCTTTTCCCGCCGGAGGGGGATGCCGTTACGGATGAGCGTTAACTCAGTTTTCTGCAAGTTTGTATCACAGTGTATCTGCGCCGTATGGCGATACAGCACCTTGCAAAACGGGCAACTTTGTACATATTCGCCATACATCAGGGTGGTGAGATAAGCGGGTGAAATTCATAACCCGGAGATACCACCATGATGAACAAACTGGCTTACTCAACCCTGGCGCTGACCCTCTCTTTTGCGACCGTTTCCGCCTGTCAGGCCGAAGCGGCGGGCACCGACTATGCCACCGCTTTTAAACAGATCCGCCAGATTGACGCGGGCGATCTGAATATTGGCTATGTCGATATCGGCCCGAAAAACGGCGAACCGGTGATCCTGCTCCACGGCTGGCCGTATGATATTCAAAGCTATGCCCAGGTTGCCCCGGCGCTGGCGGCAAAAGGCTACCGGGTGATTGTGCCGTACAACCGCGGATTCGGAACGACGCATTTTCTGTCGCCAGCCACGCCGCGCAACGGTCAGCCTGCGGCCATGGCGAAAGACGTTATTAACCTGATGGATGCCCTGAAAATCAAACGTGCGGTCTTCGCCGGTTACGACTGGGGTGCCAGAACGGCGGATATCGTGGCGGCACTGTGGCCGGAACGCGTGAAATCGCTGGTTTCGGTGAGCGGGTATCTGATTGGTAATCAGAAAGCCGGGGAAAAACCGCTGCCGCCGCAGGCCGAGCTGCAGTGGTGGTATCAGTTCTACTTTGCCACCGAGCGCGGCGAGAAGGGCTATGCCGCCAACACCCATGACTTTGCGAAACTGATCTGGACTCTCGCATCCCCCGGCTGGAAATTCAGCGATGCCACCTTCAACGTCAGCGCCAAAGCGCTGGATAACCCGGATCACGTGGCGGTGACCATCAGCAACTACCGCTGGCGTCTGGGGCTGGAAAAAGGTGAGCGCCGCTACGACAGCTATGAACAACGGCTGGCGGCCGCCCCGACCATCAGCGTACCAACCATCACCATTGAAGGCGACAATAACGGCGCGCCTCATCCGGCGCCTGAGGTGTATGCCGCGAAATTCACCGGCAAATATCAGCATCGCACCTTTACCGGCAACATTGGCCACAATCCGGCGCAGGAAGATCCGCAGGATTTCGTCAAGGCGGTGGTGGATGCGGATAAGTTATAAGCAATCTATGCTATTTTTGGCGAATCGCTGATTAACAGGAGCTTAGGGTGGAGACAACCGATCACATTCTTGTCGTCGATGACGACCGGGATATCCGCGAGCTGGTCGTCGATTACCTGCTGAAATCGGGCTATCGCGCTACCGGCGCCGCCAACGGCAAAGAGATGCGCGCCGTGCTCGATAAGCAGGCTGTCGATCTGGTGGTGCTGGATATCATGATGCCCGGCGACGACGGACTGACCCTGTGCCGCCAGCTGCGCAGCGGCCAACATAAAGATCTGCCGATTTTGATGTTGACCGCGCGCCACGACGACATGGATCGCATTCTGGGTCTGGAGATGGGGGCGGACGATTATGTGGTCAAACCCTTTGTGGCGCGTGAGCTGCTGGCGCGGATCAAAGCCATACTGCGCCGCTTTCGCACGCTGCCGCCCAACCTGCAGGTGACCGAAGCCGGGCGGATCATCGCCTTTGGTGACTGGCAGCTCGACACCAGCGCCCGTCATCTGCTGGATGCCACCGGCACCATCGTGGCGCTGAGCGGGGCCGAGTACCGTCTGCTGCGGGTGTTTGTCGACCATCCCCAGCGCGTGTTAACCCGCGATCAGCTGCTGAATTTCACCCAGGGCCGGGACGCGGAGCTGTTCGAGCGCTCAATCGATCTGCTGGTCAGCCGGGTGCGCCAGCGGCTGAATGAGGATGCGCGCACCCCGCTGTATATAAAAACAGTACGCAGCGAAGGCTATGTCTTTTCGATGCCGGTGAGCATTCTTGAGGCTAAAGAGTGAGGCTCTGGCCGCGTTCGCTGCATTATCGTCTGCTGCTGATCGTCCTGGTGGGGCTGCTGTTAGCCAACGGTTTGAGCCTGACTCTGGTGATGGCCGAGCGAATGAGCAGCGTGCGCAACGTGATGCTGGGCAATCTGCAGGACGATGTCTCAACCAGCGTGGCGATTCTGGACCGGCTGCCTGCGAATGAGCGGGCGCAGTGGCTTCCACGCCTCGACCGGGATAACTATCACTACGTGCTGGGCCCCGGTGAGCCGGGCGCTCCGCCCGCTGACGCCCGTTCGCGGGATGCGGTCCGTACGATAACGGAGAGCCTTGAGACCCGGTATCCGCTGCGCTTCACGGCGGTGCCGGGCCCGGTTTCGCATATTCAGGCGCACCTGACGCTGCGCGACGGCTCGCCGCTGACGCTGGATCTCACCCCGCGGATGCCGCCGGTCGCCCGCTGGCTGCCGGTAGTGTTTATTATTCAGCTGCTGCTGGTGGCGATCTGCGCCTGGCTGGCGGTGCGCCAGGTGGTGCGTCCCTTTACCCGCTTTACCCGGGCGGTCGATACTCTTGAACCCGCCAGCCCCAATCCGCTGATCCTCACCGAGCAAGGCCCGCTGGAGGTACAACATGCTGCGCGGGCATTTAACGCCATGCAGGACAGGATCCAGACCTCGCTGAAGGAGAGGGCGCAGATCCTCGCCGCCATCTCCCATGATTTACAGACGCCCATTACCCGAATGCGGCTGCGGGTGGAGATGGCCGACCAGCCGGAGCTGCGCGACAAGCTGACCCAGGATCTGGACAGCATGACCCGGCTGGTACGGGAGGGGATCGACTATGCACGTTCGTCCGGGGTATCGCCCGAGCCGGTGCGCAACGTCGATCTCTATAACTTTATTGATACGCTGGTCTGTGATTACGCCGATACCGGCAAAAACGTGCAGTTTGTCGCGGCCCGAACCGCTTTGCCCTTGGCTACCCGCCCGCAGGCGTTGCACCGGATCCTCACCAATCTGCTCGATAACGCCCTGAAGTTTGGCGATGCCGCAGAGGTGAGGCTGACGGTGCACGACGAAAGGGTGCTGATCGCCGTGGAGGATAACGGCCCGGGTATTCCGGAGAACGAGCTGGCGGCGGTGTTGCAGCCGTTTTACCGGGTAGAATCCTCCCGCAACCGGGATACCGGCGGCACCGGGCTGGGGCTGGCGATTGCCGCTCAGCTTACCGCCCAGCTTGACGGCCAGTTGCAGCTGGCGAACCGGTCAGAGGGCGGACTTAGCGCGCGGATTACCTTGCCGGTGGTGTGAACTGCCGGGTGGCGGCTGCGCCTTACCCGGCCTACAAAACCCTTCCTTTGACCTTGTAGGCCCGGCAAGCGTAGCGCCGCCGGGCAGTCAGGCCGCACTCAACCCACCATTTGTACCGCACTGTATCCCCGCGCTAAACGAATACACCACCTGACAAAACCCCCAGTTTCCCACACATGCCAGACACTCCACCACGCTTTAATAGCCTCACTGCAATCGTCGCAGCCAACCGCTTTAGTGAGGTGTGTTATGTTTCTCGTGATCGCATTTTTAGGGGGGCATGGTCAGTCTGCTCAGCCCCTGTACGCTTCCCGTCATCCCGCTGCTGTTCGCCGGTTTTCGCGGCCAGAAGCGCCAGCTTATCGCCATGCTGTTCGGGATGGTGATCATGTTTACCCTGGTTGCCAGCCTCATCACCGTCGCCAGCGACTGGGTGGTCAGCGCCACTCTGGTCGGGCGCTGGATCGCCCTGGCGCTGTTGAGCCTGGCCGCGCTGGCCCTGATCTTCCCAGCCTTTGCTCAGCGCATCGCCGGGCCCGCATTACGTCTCGGTAACGCGCTCAATACCCGTAGCACCCGTACCGGAGGTCTGGCCTCGGCGCTGCTCGCCGGGCTGGCGGTCGGGCTGCTGTGGTCGCCGTGCGCCGGGCCGGTGTTGGGGGCCATTATCAGTCTGAGTATCGCAGGGCATAATCCGATCGATACCGGTAGCCTGCTGGCGGCCTACGGCAGCGGCTGTGCGGTAATGCTCGCGCTGCTCGGCTTTAGCGGGCAGGCGCTGATTGCGCGGCTGAAAACCAAATCAGGGCTGATGGACGGGCTGCGAAAAGCGGCGGGTGTGGCGATGCTGATGTCGGTGGCCTTTACCGCGTTTGGTCTGAACAGCGTCTTTCAGGGAGCAAACGGCGTGGCAGACCGCCTGGAGAAGACGCTGCTGCAGCTGGCGCCGGAAAGCCAGCCTCAGCCGACCCTCCAGCCGGTCACGCAACCGGTCACCACCAGCGCCATGCCGTCGCTTGAGGGTGGCACAGGATGGCTGAACGGCGAGCCGGTTACCCCGGCGTCGTTAAAAGGCAAAGTGGTGCTGATCGACTTCTGGACCTGGGACTGCATCAACTGTCAGCACGCCCTGCCGCACGTTCGCGAGTGGGCCAATAAGTATCAGACCCAGGGGCTGGTGGTGATTGGCGTACATACCCCGGAATATCCGTGGGAAAAACCGCTGGCGTCGGTGCAGCAGGCCATCAATAAATGGCAGCTCCCGTACCGGGTGGTGGCCGACAACAACTACAAAATCTGGACGGCCTTCGGCAATCGTTACTGGCCGGCGCACTACTTCTTCGATGCCAAAGGTCAGCTGCGTTACGCCTCTTTCGGGGAGGGGAATAACGACAGGCAGGAGCAGGTGATCCAGCAGCTGCTGAAAGAGGCGAAGGCGTAATTAAGGTACGCGTCTGGCGACGATAAACAGTCGCGGAAAGGCCAGCAGTATCTGCCCATTCTCCTGCAGCGGATACTGCTCTTCGAGCAGCTGATGATAGCGATGCAGATAGCGTTGTTGCTCGCGCTCATTCAGCTCCTGCAGCCAGGGACGCAGGCCGGTGGCGCTTACCCAGTCGATAATCGCCTGGTGAGAACTCATCTGGTGGTAATAGGTGGTGCGCCAGATATCAACCTCGCAACCCGCCTCGGTCAGAATATCGTAATAGGCATGCACCCCCGGCAGGGCCGCGCGGCCGCGATCCGGATAATCCTGTTCAAAAGCCACTTCACGCATCAGCACGTGGGTCGGTTCCTGAAAGTTATCCGGCATCTGGATCGCCAGCACGCCGTGCAGCTTCAGCAGCGAGACCAGGTGCGGCAGCAGTTCGTAGTGGTCATCCACCACCCACTGCAACGAAGCGTTGGCGTAAATCACGCTCAGGGCCTGTTCCGGACGATAGTGGCGAATATCGGCCTCAACAAACCGACAGCCCGGCAACGCCGCTCTGGCTTCTGCCAGCATGGCCGGCGACGTATCCACCCCGGTGATACGTGCCGAGGGCCATCGCTGCTGGAGCAGCGCCGTGCTGTTGCCTGGCCCGCATCCCAGATCGACCACATCGGTGACCTCATCCAGCGCAATGCGGGAGAGAAGCTCTAAGGCGGGGCGGGTGCGTTCTGCGCCGTATTGCAGATACAGGGCGGGGTTCCAGTCGGTCATGCAGGCATCTCCGGTTTGCTCTTTTCAGAAGTGTAGATGATGAGGTTTGCGGGGTGACAGAAATCCGTTTCTGTCGGTGCGATTTCACCAGAGGATCCTCTTCAGGGCCACGTGATACAGCAGCATGATGGTTTTGCCATCGACAATAATGCCGTCATCAATGGCCTGCAACGCCTGCCCGATGGGCCACTCCAGCACCTCGATGTCTTCACCTTCGGCCTCAATGCCGCCGCCTTCGCCGGTGCGATCCCCGGGAAGATACTCCGCGATGTAAAAGTAGAGTTTCTCGGTGACCGAACCGGGGCTCATAAAGGCTTCGAAGACCTTCTCCACGTGGTCGATCTGATACCCGGTCTCTTCTTCCGCTTCGGCTTTGATGCGCTTTTCCGGCGCCATGTTATCGAGCAGGCCGGCGGCGGTTTCAATCAGATAGCCGTCGTGACCGTTGATGTACACCGGAAAGCGGAACTGGCGGGTGAGGATCACCGTCCGTTTTTCGCGGTTATAGAGCAGGATGGTTGCGCCATTGCCCCGGTCATAGGCTTCGCGGTTCTGGCGTTGCCACTCCCCGTTACGGCGGCGTACGTCGAAGGTGTATTTTTTGAGGGTGTACCAGTCATCTGACAACGTTTTGCTGTCGAGAATGCGTACTTCTGCACGATTTGATTGCACGGTGCCTCCTGTTTTCGTAGAGTAAGCATCATAAACTGCACGTTCGTGCAATATCAAGATCAAACATGCAACTTCAGGAACCGACCCATGCTCACTCGTCAACGCAAACAGCTGATCCTCGAAAAACTGAATTCCGATGGGCAGGTGTTATCCAAAACCCTTAGCCTGGAGTTTGAGGTGTCGGAAGATACCATTCGCCGGGATCTGCGTGAGCTGGCGGCCGAGGGGCGTTTACAGCGGGTACACGGCGGCGCGTTGCCGGCATCAAAGGCGGTCTCCAGCTTTGCCGAACGCAGCAGCCTGGGCATTGAGGCGAAAAAGCGGGTGGCGCAGAAGGGCGTCGGGCTGATCTCGCCCGGCCAGGTGGTGATTATCGACGGCGGAACCACGACCACCGAACTGGTGCGCTGCCTGCCTGTGGATCTGCCTTTCACAGCGGTGACCCACAGCCCGGGCATTGCCCTGGCGCTGGTGGATTATCCCCTGGTGGAGGTGATCCTGATTGGCGGGCGCCTGTTCCGCCACTCGGTCGTCACGGTCGGCGCCGCGGCTATTGAAGGCATTGCGCATATCCATGCCGATCTGTTTTTCATGGGGGGTCACCGGGATCCATCCTGAGGCCGGGTTAACCACCGGAGATTATGAAGAAGCGTGCATCAAACGTGCATTTTCCGGCAGAGCCGCAGAAACGGTTGTGCTGGCGTCCCCGGAAAAAGTTAATACCGCATCGTCCTTCCTGATCGGCGAGCTTTCGCTGATTAACACCGTGGTGGTTGAACCGGACACCGACAGCCGTTGGGTGGACGCGGTGAGCCAGCAGGGGGTTTTGGTTGTGAAAGCGTGACTTGTGTAACTCCAGTATTGTGTGCCTTAATGCGTTTTTTCAGCGTTAATTATCATATTTTGTGTCTTAAGCTACATGGCGTAGTAATGGAAATAACTCTATAATATTGTGGGTTAACGTCAAAATACGCCGTTAAGGTACAAAATAATGGATTTAAACTTCAAAAAGCCTGATGAGATCGTTAAGTCACTTTGTGAGCGGCTACGCCAGGAGCGTATCCGACGCCAGTTTACCCAGGCCGAACTGGCGCAACGGGCTGGCGTAGGGGTGAATACGGTTTCAAACCTGGAGGCGGGGCGCAATGTCGGCTTTGAAGTTGTGGTTCGAGTGGCGATGGTGCTGGGCCTTACCCGGGAACTGGAAAACCTGTTTCTGCCGCAGCTGGAGAGCCTGGACGATCTTCGCCGCTTCGAAGCCAGCGCCACCCGTCAGCGTATAAGGAAAAGGAGTCATAATGCCTGATCGCGTAGAGGTTTATTACGAAGGTTCGGGAGGTGATGGAAGGCGAAGGCGGGGCATTTTTTACACCGGCTGCTGCAGTTGGGTGGTTCCCCGCAGGGGGCGAGACCCAAAGCCTTGCTGTATCGTGACACTGTCACTGGAAGATTCACGACGGTCCCTGCCACGAGCTATGAGCCATGGCTGATTAAATTTCCTGCCAGAGATGAACCTGCCGAAGTATGTGCCATTGAGATGGTTTATGCCCAGTGCCTGCGCGACTGCGGCATTGATACACCGCAAACAGAATATTTTGATCTGCCGGGCGGTTATGCGGCATTCGCCAGCAAACGCTTCGATCGGCAAGCCGGGATGCGGGTTCCGATGCAAAGCCTGGCAGCATTTACCGGGGCGGATTATCGTGCGCCGGGCGCACTGGATTACGCCACGTTTTTACGCGCCACGCAGTTCTGTACCAACGATGTGCGTGAGAAAGCGCGCGCCTTTGCCCGAATTGTCTTTAACGTCATCTTCAATAACCGCGACGATCACCCAAAAAACTTCGCTTACTTGATGTCTGCGGACGGGACATGGTCACTGGCACCTGCGTTTGATGTCACCTGGAACGAAGGCCCTGGTGGCTATCATCAGATGGATGTCATGGGCGAGGCGCTGAATATTAAGAAGCAGCATCTGCTGTGGTTGGGCACTCAGGAGGCGGACCTCAGTGAAGCGCAGGTAAACCAGGTTATTACGCGCATCGCCGATGTCGCAAGCGGGTTTTCCGTGTATGCCGAAGCGCTGCTTCCGGGAAAGATCACTCCGGCTACGCGACATGCCATGCAAAAGCAAATTGATGCGAACATCAGCCAGCTCCGTTAAACAGGAAGAGCGCAGCCGCATAGGCTACGCTTCAGCTAATGCGTGTTTAACAAAAGGACTGCGTAATGCTGCAAAAAATCAGCCTGATATCTCTCGCCTGTTTGCTGTTTACCGGATGTATGTCCAACGAGGGCACATCCCCGGAAGAGAAGAAGTTTCGCAAAGTTGAGGCCGCGGCCAGCGAGTGCGCCGAAATTGTGAAAAACCAGACCATCGAACTCACCGCCGAGGGGAAGGATGCCAACACCCGCTGGACGACCATAGAGTACGTGGCGTCTGACCAGCGCACCCGCACGGTGGAGTATCGCACCTCCTCGGTGCTGGATAACGGCGAGCCGGGCAAGGCCTGGCAAACCTGTATGTCGGACAAAAAAGCCCTTGTTCCTGAGTTGAAAATCTAATCTTCGGGCGGGAGTTGCACTTTTCTCCCGCCGATGAAACAAAATGTTAGTATCCTAAACATTATTTATATGGCGTTGACGATCTTGTTCTATTCATTCTTATAATCACAAAGGGTTATAAATATAATATCTGATTTATGCGGGCGGGTTGCGCGGCATAAACGGTCAAAAGCATTCATCGCATGAATCTATTAATATAAAAATTACACTTGCCTTATCTCTTTTTCAATTAGGGATTAAATCACGACCTCGTAATTAATATTACAAATGGCAGGCGGCAAGACTATTCTTAATTCATTTTTATTGCGTAAAAATCTCCCCGGAAATTCACATATCAGAATCATCCTGGAGAATTACAAATGCGCTATAAGACTCGCCGCACCCTGTTGTCAAAATGCATCCTGTTATCGCTTACGGCTTTTTCCGGCTACGCCTTAGCTGGAGACTGCTCAACAACCAGTGCGCCAACCAGCACCTGCGGTTTCCAGAGTACCAATTATCATGGTCCTAATGGCACCGAGACCTGGGCAGTCAACAATAACGGCACCGCATATATCAATGATGCTAATACCAACAGCACCGGTAACGGCAATGACGCCGTCTACCTGTGGGATAACAAGCAGGAAGACACCCAGTCACTGACCGTAGACGGCACCGACATGAGCGGGACGTTTATTCAGGCTAATTACGGTGGTACCAAAAATATTACCCTGCAGAACGGTGCGACCACCGACATGATTGAGGGCGGGAATAACGCCCCGGGCGACAACGGCAGCTTTAATATTGATGTCAATAATTCCACGCTGACCGGCGAAAATGACAATGTTATCTACGGTGCGGCATCGCATGCGAAAACCTATATGGGCGGGGCGGCTATTTTTGTTGACTCCGGCGCCAATGAAGGCAACAACACCGTCAATATTGAAAATGGCAGTACCCTTGGCGGCGCTATTTATACCGTAACCGGCGGGGATAACACCATTAATGTTGCCGGGAACAGCACGGTTAACGGCGCTATTTATGCCTTCACTAACAGCAATAACGCCATTAGCGTTGATAACAGTACCGTGACGGCAAATGAAACTAACGCGACGCTGCAGGGGTATTTTGAAGGCGCTTATGCAGGCAACGCGGACGCAGCCAGCATTACCTCGGCGCTTCAGGGGCAAACTGTGGCGATGGGTATCTATGGTCAGCAGGCGTCCACCGTTGCGCTGACCAATGGCGCGACGGTAAATGGCTCCATTGCCGTTGTCGGGGATGGCTCCTCCACATCCACGGCGCAAATATCCCTCGATAGCAGCACCCTGAACGGCAATATTATTACCGCCGATGAAAGCAGCACCACGGTGCAGCTGAATAACTCGACGGTGAACGGCGATATTACCACCGGGGCAGGGAACGATACGGTCGTGCTGACCAATAACTCCTCTGTGACCGGCAACGTGGATGCAGGCACCGGGACAGATGAGCTGTCGATGGATGCAAACAGCACCATCACCGGTAAAATCAGCGGATTTGAGACGGTGAACACGACGTCGGATAACAATATCGATATCGATAAGTTAAACGACAATACCGGCTGGACTATCCAGAATGGCTCCCGCCTGGTAGCGGATACCACCGGCAGCAATGTCCAGGTTGCGATGACCTCCGACAGCACCGTTGATTTTGGTAACGTCACCGGGACCAACAACAGCCTGATGGTGACCCAGATTTCAGCGTCTACCCTGAATCAGAAAAACGTCCAGATTGCGACATTTTCTACCGCCGGTAACCCGAACGATGCCGTTGAAGCTCAGTTCAGCAACGGTTCACAGCAGGTTGAAAGCCGCAGCGGCGCCTACAACTACAATGATTCCCTGACCATTGCCCAGGCGGCGCAGCTGAGCAAAAGCGCCGGGCTGACTGCCACACCAAACGCGTACAACGTGCTGCTCGACAGCTCTCGCGGTGAACTCGCCAGCGATGTTCAGGGTGCGATTGCCGGTCTTGACGCCGCCAAGCAGGCGGGCCGCATGGTAACGGACGATCTGGCGAACCGCCTGGATCAGGTTCACCTGCAAAACCTGTATGGCCATACCGCCGATGGTGCGCAGCTGTGGGGCGACTTCCTCTATCACCACGGGGATTACAGCGACGACGTTGATTATCAGGACATCACCCAGGGCGTGCAGGGCGGCGTGGACTGGACTACCCACCTGGCAAACGGCGACAGCCTGACCGGCGGCGTGGCGCTGGCCTGGACCCGCAGCCGCGACCAGAGCAATAGCGGCGGTGCTAACAGCTTCAACGATACCGTGTATGGCAACTACTACAGCCTGTATGCAGGCTGGCAGCAGGCGCTGCACGACAACCTGTGGGGCATGTTCGTTGACGGCAGCTTCAGCTACGGCGATATGCGTTACTCGATGTCTGCGAAGAACAGCAAAGAGGACACCAGCGGCATGACCGAAGCATTAAGCGGCTCCGCGGATGGCAATCTGTACACCACTCAGCTGCGTACCGGTGTCAACGTCATGCTGCCGGGCGAAACCGTCCTCCAGCCTTATGCCACCTTAGGCTGGGATAAAGCGGAAGAGAAAGGGTTCTCTGATAAAGAGCTGACCTTCAGCGATAACCAGGTTTCGCAGTGGAACACCAGCCTGGGGATGCGCGTCACCACCAAACTGGCGGATCTCAACAAGAACGTCGAGCTCTATCCGTGGGTTGATGCCCGTTACCAGACCGAGTTTAGCGATAACACCGACATTAAAGCGGCGGATTATCACAACACCAGCGGTCACAATACCTCGATGGGTATCTTCGGCGCGGGTATTAACACCACCATCGGGAACAACTTCTCCGTTAATACCGGTATCTACTTCGGTACGGGTGATGTGGATAACGATGCCAGCGTACAGGCCGGTCTCAGCTATCAGTTCTGATTCAGTCTGACTCAACCAAACGGCAGGGATCTCAGGATCCCTGCCGTTTTTTTTGCCTTTTGCAGCAGGGTCCGGCGTAGACTATCCATACTTAATATGACCTCTATTGCCCACAGGCAGGAGTTGACCATGACGATTGATTTCTCACACTTTACGCCCCTGAGCAGTCTCGGCGGCGGGCTGTTAATTGGGCTGGCCGCCATAATGCTGATCCACTTCTGTGGGCGCATCGCCGGGATCAGCGGCATCGTGGCGGGTATGCTGACGAAAAAGACCCGAACAGAAGGGTGGCGAATGGCCTTTTTAGCCGGTCTGATTGGCTCGCCGCTGCTGTTCTCCCTGTTTTTCCCCTTACCGGAGATCAACGTCCAGACCTCCTGGCCGATGATTATCGTGGCCGGTTTGCTGGTGGGCATTGGGTCACGTCTGGGATCCGGGTGTACCAGCGGGCACGGCGTCTGCGGGCTGTCGCGTTTTTCTAAGCGCTCTCTGGTCGCCACGCTGACCTTTATGGGTGTGGGCGTTGTTACCGCCACGCTGATCGGTTTCTGGCTGGGTTGAGGAGGGGATGATGCTAAACATTACCGCGTTTGTGTGTGGCCTGATTTTTGGCGTGGGCTTGCTGGTCAGCGGGATGGCAAACCCCGGGAAGGTGCTTAACTTTCTGGATCTGTCTCAGGCCTGGGATCCCTCTCTTGCCTTTGTAATGATAGGGGCGATTGCGGTGGGGATCGTCGGCTTCGCACTGGTCAAAGGCAGAAAAAGGGCCATTTGCGGGGTGCCGATCCTGTTGCCGGAGAATAACGCCATAGACCGTGCGCTGCTGGTGGGCGCCATTCTCTTTGGTCTGGGCTGGGGGCTGGCGGGCATTTGCCCCGGGCCGTCGCTGGTGTTACTGGGGTCGGGCGTCGGAAAGGGGCTGCTGTTTACGCTGTCGATGCTCGTCGGTATGGTGCTTGTTAACCGGTTCAGGCGCACTTCTTCATAGCGATTCATCACGCTTTCCTGCTGTTTTCTGGGTAAGTTTTTGCGGGAGCATGGTTATTTTATATTTTGTCGATCATGCTCTCTGTAAAGCAATAATCAGGCACTTAAGATGCCGCCTGCGTAGTTACCTTCCCTTATCCAGGATATGTCGATGCGCAATGCCTTTATTCCCGCCCTGACTGCGGTGGCGATGTTTCTGATGGGTGTTTTTATTCTCAATACACAGCTCTGGTACTCTGCGCGGGTAGACAGTCAGGCAGGCGCGCAATACGCCGTAAAAAATATGGATATCATTCTTGATGAGGCCCGTCTCGCCACCCGTACATCGATGCGCATGGCCGAAAAAGAGTGTGGTCCGGAAGAGCAGTATCAGCTTGGTACCGAGGCGGCTCTGCAACCGCATCTCAGGACTATCATCATTCTCAGAGAAGGCAAGGTGTGGTGTTCATCCCTGCCGGGTAACCGCGTGCTGCTGGTCAACGTCGCCGGATTGCCCGATTCGCCGCTGTTTCTCGCGCCGGCAAAAAGCACCGTCAACAATCGTCCCGTTCTGTTATATCAGACTACCGTGGCGGGTAATCGAATTATGGTGACCATCAGCGATCGGCATATCCGCGATGCGCTGGATATCTCCTATAAGGGTCTGACCTATTCACTCAAAGTGGGCAATGCCGTTCTGGGCATGACCGGGGATGTCACTACGGTAGCGGACAACTCTACGGGACAGGTTGCGGCCACAGAATATCCCTACAGTATTGAATACAATGCGCCTCCGTTGTTCAGCCTGCACCGGCTGATTGACCAGGGCGGGGCAATGTTACTGTTTTTGATGCTTATGTCCTGCCTTGCGGCCTATATCCTCAATAAATACCTGAATAAACATACCCCGCCGGAAGAGGCGCTCCGCTGGGCAATTACGCTGGGTGAGATCGTTCCGTTTTATCAGCCTGTCGTCAATGGCAAGGAGGGAACCCTGCGAGGGGTTGAAGTCCTGGCCAGATGGAGGCATCCAAAAGAAGGATTCATTTCTCCGGCGGCATTTATTCCGGTCGCGGAAAAATCAGGCCTGATCGTGCCCCTCACGCAAAGCCTGATGAAGCAGGTTGCTGCCGATATGAATGCCATTGCCAGTAAGCTTCCGGAGGGCTTTCATGTCGGCATTAACTTTAGTGCTTCGCATATAGCGTCACCCGCCTTTGTGGAAGATTGCCTGAAATATAAGGACAGCTTCAGCCGCCCCGATTTAAATCTGGTTATTGAGGTGACGGAGCGTGAGCCGCTGGATATTGATGAAAACCTCGTGCAGACCCTGAACATTCTGCATGAGAACGGCTTTGCCATTGCGCTGGATGATTTTGGTACTGGCTATTCCGGGCTTTCGTACCTGCACGATCTGCATATCGATTACATCAAAATTGACAAGAGCTTTGTGGGCCGGGTTAATACGCATGAAGACTCGACCCGGATCCTCGATTCCGTGCTGGATCTCGCGCGAAAACTCTCTATCAGCATTGTTGCCGAAGGGGTGGAGACGCGGGAGCAGCTTGATTATCTCAACCGGAATAACATCACCTTTTTGCAGGGGTACTATTTCTTTAAGCCGGTGCCTTTTAAGGAGCTGATTATGATCCTGCTGTCCAAGCCGAAAGTCCGGGTGAGGGTGGAATAATTTGCTGGTGGATAACATAAACCCTACCAAATTTAGTCTGGAAACCCGGACCCCATTTGCCAGATGCTGTGTGGCGTTATCCCGTTTAAGTTGAAAAGAGAATGCTATGAAATTATATGTGTATGAGCATTGCCCGTTCTGTATCCGCGCGAGAATGATCTTCGGCCTTAAAAAGGTGCCTTTCGAGCTGGGCGTGATTATGGAAGGCGATGTCGAAACGCCAACCCGTATGGTGGGCAAAAAGGTCGTGCCGATCCTGGAGAAAGAAAAGGGCGTTTATATGCCGGAAAGCATGGATATCGTTCACCATGTTGACCAGCTTGACGGCGCGCCGGTTATTTCGGGGGAATGCGATCCGTTCATTGAGGCCTGGTGTAAAGAGAATACGCGCACCGTATTTAACCTGGCGATCCCGCGGTTTACCCGGGCCGATTTCAAAGAACTCGCCACGCCCGCCGCGCGCGAAGCCTATACCCAGCGCGAGATTAACGCCTTTGGCGATCTGGATACGTTGATGGCCAACACCCAGACCTATATCGATACGCTGTCGGCGGAGCTCGGTAAAATCGAGGCCTGGTTGAGTGCACGCAATCCTGTCAGCATCACCGATTTTTATCTCTTCCCGGTTCTCAATTCGCTGACGATTGTGAAAGGCTTCCCGTACACAGAAGCGCTGCGCGGTTATCTGGATCATATTTCCACGTCCTGCAACGTCCCGCTGTTTACCGACAAAGCATTATAACGGCAAGGGGGGGATGCCCCCTTAAAAAATGGTTGTCCGATTTTCGGTTGTGAGGCGATCGTCGAATACCCTAGATTCATCCTGTACCTTATTACAGGAGACAATCATGACCTTTGCTGAACTTCACCATCAGGACACACCCTTACTTATCGCGAATGTCTGGGATGCGACCAGTGCATTAGCGGCGCAACAGGCAGGTTATCAGGCTCTGGGGACATCAAGCGCAGCCATTGCCGCGATGCTGGGTTACGAAGACGGAGAAGCAATGTCTTTTGACGAATTGCTCTATATTGTCACGCGTATCAGGTCCGTCAGTAATCTGCCCTTAAGCGTTGATGTCGAAGCCGGGTTTGGCAGTAGCGCGTATGAGATAGCGGAGCACCTTAAGCGTCTGGTGCAGACGGGGGTAGTGGGGATAAATCTTGAGGACAGTAGCGTCGTTAACGGCGTCAGACGACTTGATGATGCGCTGGCATTTTCCGGGGTTCTAAAAGAGATCCGCACCCGGTTGAACGCCGGGAATCATCACTTATTTCTTAATATCCGTACCGATACCTACCTGCTTAATCATGAGCAAGCGTTGCAGGAGACGCTATTGCGGGGCCGGCTCTACGAAGCTGCGGGCGCAGACGGGCTTTTTGTTCCATGCCTGACGTCAGAACAGGAAATTAAGATCATTTCTGAAGAGCTTAACCTGCCGTTAAACGTCATGTGCATGCCCGACCTCCCTGCGTTCGGGAGACTGAAAACAGCCGGTATAAGCCGTATTTCCATGGGGAACGTTGTGCATTCAGCCATGCAGTTGAAGCTGAAAAATGCGCTGCAGCTCATCCAGTCGCAACAATCATTTGCCGGGGTCTTTGTTGATGAAAGTGCTTGATATTAAGCAGTGCGATCTCTGGTATCAGGCATTGCTTGAACGTGATTCCGGGTATACGGGGGTATTCTACGTTGGTGTCAAAACGACAGGGGTATTCTGTATTGCGGTATGCCGGGCGCGGAAACCGAAACGTGAAAACGTTGAGTTTTATAAAGATTTTAAATCTGCTCTGGATGCCGGTTATCGCCCCTGTAAAGTGTGCCGACCTACTGAAAATGCCCACAGCGCGCCATTGTTCATCGAACAGGCGCTCGAGCTTGTTCGCGCGGATTCGAAAACCCGGATAGCGGAAACCGAAACGTGAAAACGTTGAGTTTTATAAAGATTTTAAATCTGCTCTGGATGCCGGTTATCGCCCCTGTAAAGTGTGCCGACCTACTGAAAATGCCCACAGCGCGCCATTGTTCATCGAACAGGCGCTCGAGCTTGTTCGCGCGGATTCGAAAACCCGGATAAGCGATACAGAGCTTCGTAAGCACGACATTAGCCCCGAGCGGGTGCGGCGCTGGTTTCTGCAAAACCACGGTATTACCTTCCAGGCCTTTCAGCGAATGCAGCGGGTTAATATTGCCCTGCAGGAGTTAAAAGGGGGACGTAACGCGACCGATGCCGCTTTTGACAGTGGTTACGAATCCTTAAGCGGTTTTGGCTATACCTGTAAGCGTCTTACGGGCGCCGCGCCAACCGAACAGACCAGGGTGATCGTTATTCACCGTTTCACAACCCCCCCTTGGCCCCATGTTTGTCTGCGCCACGGAACGGGGAGTTTGTCTGCTGGAATTTACCGATCGTCGTATGCTGGAGACGGAGTTTCGCGATCTCCAGCGTCTGTTGAAGGCGAGGATCATGTCCGGGGAAAATAGCCATACCCGTCAGGCGGTGAAAGAGATTAATGAGTACTTTTCCGGTACGCGCCAACGGTTTGATCTCACGCTGGATGCGCCCGGTACTGATTTTCAGCACGCCGTCTGGCAGGCGTTACGCGAGATCCCTTACGGTCAGACATCGTATTATCAATCCCTTGCCGGAAAGATTGAAAAACCTGCTGCCGTGCGTGCAGTGGCTGCGGCAAATGGTGCCAACCGGATAGCCATTGTTATTCCGTGTCACCGGATTATTGGTAAAGAGGGGGCAATGACCGGCTACGGGGGAGGTATAGCGCGTAAAGAATGGCTTATTGAACATGAACGAAAACAGCGTTCACTTTTTTTGTCCCGTGAGCTGAAAAATACGGTAATGTATTTGTTAAATAATCACATTCAGAACGCTATTCATGACGCCTTTGCTATTTCATAAATATCACGGACTCGGTAATGATTACCTGGTATGCCACCGTACTGTCGCAGAACAGCTGAGCATCGAGCAGATTCGTACCTTATGTCATCGCCATTATGGTTTTGGATCTGATGGGCTGCTTATTGACAGTGGCGATCGGCACAATCCCACATTGCGCATTATCAATCCGGACGGTTCAGAAGCCGAGAAAAGCGGTAACGGTCTGCGCATCTATGCCCGATATCTTTTCGATATCGACCGCGTCGGACACGAGCCCTTTTTAGTGCATACCGCGGGTGGGGATGTACATTGCCGGGTTCATGAAGATCCTCATCAAATCACGGTGGAGATGGGGCAGGCGAATTTCAATCCGGCGGCATTGCCCGCTTTGATTGATCGGCCCGAAGCCCTGAATTTTCCCCTGAAGCTGGCAAAGGAAACTCTTCGGGTTTCGCTGGTCTCAATGGGTAATCCACACTGTGTTGTGCTGGTGGATAAGCTCGATCTGGCGCTGGTTCACCGCCTGGGGCCGCAGATTGAAAATCATCCTCTGTTCCCCAGGCGCACCAATGTCCAGCTGGTGGAAGTTGTGGATCGCAATACGCTGCGTATTGGTATCTGGGAGCGGGGCGCCGGATTTACAATGGCATCCGGCAGCAGCAGCTGTGCCGCAGCCAGCGTAATGCGCAAACTGGATCGGGTCGATAACCAGGTCAGCGTGAATATGCCGGGTGGGCAGCTGCAGATTACCTTCCATGATGATTTCCAGGTCAGCATGCGTGGCCCGGTACATAAAATTGGCAGCCTGACGCTGGATGAAGACTGCTTTGCTGGTGGGTATAACGCCAGCAGAGTGTAAATCTTCTCAGGCCGGCAGCCTGCAACGGGTTGCCGGTCGTTTTAGTATTAACTACCGCATTCTGTGGCCTGAGTCATCCTTTCCCTTATATTTCTCTGCGACCCATAGGCCTCACATCATAAGTTGGCAAATTATACATATATTTAACATTTGTATTGCAGCTGCCGGTGAATAATCTTATTAATATTTAGACGCTTATCATTAATAGCGATCCGATATGTTAATAAAAATAATGATTAGGATAACTTATGACGACAAAACCCGCCGCTGAATTTAATGCGGCTCCGGGGCTATTCCAGACGCTAAAAACGTTCCCGGCGACTGTCCATGCGCTGCTCTTTTTTACCTTAATTGTACGTTTTAGCTATTTTATGGCCTGGCCGTTTATCACAATTATCATGACGCAGAATTACCATATGTCGCCGATTGCCATTGGCCTGGCGATGACCAGCAGCGCGCTGATTTCAGTGGTGCTCGGTATGTATGGTGGGCAGATTTCGGACAGGTTAGGGCGTCGGATCATTCTTCTGCTGGGCTGCGGCTTTTCTGCCGTGGGATATATCATTCTGGCGCAGGCCACCGGGATGGGGCTGTTTATTACCGGTCTGATGATCATCGGCGTTTGCTTTGCGTGGGTGGATCCCCCGGTGCGTGCGCTGGTGAGCGATCTGCTTGGTGACCGGCGTCGCCGCGCGCTTGCCCTGCAAATGCGTTACTACCTGATCAACGTCGCGGCGGTGTTTGGCCCGCTGGTTGGCATCGTCTTTGGCCTGACATCTCAGAAGGGAACGTTCCTGATCACCGGGCTGACCTATCTGCCATTTTTCGTCTACGTGCTGCTGTTTATCCCGGCGGGTAAACTGCTGAGCGAAGAGCAGGGCGGCGGTGCGCCGGCGGTTAAGCTGCACCAGGTAATGGGGATTATCGCCAGGGATAAAATCTACATTGCGGCGCTGCTGTGCAGCATTTTGTGCAGCGTTGTGTTTATCCATTACGAAGCCGTATTACCCCAGTACCTGATACTACTCGACAGCAACGCGGCGGTTAAGCTGATTACCCTGATACTGGTGACCAATGCCTGCACCGTCCTGGTGTTTCAGAGCTTTATTATGCGCTTTCTGGCACAGATCAGCCTGCCGGGACGCATTCTTTTAGGCGGCTTAATTTTCGCATTCTCGCAGCTGTGTCTCTTTGCCACATGTTCGACAGACGTTTGGGCATGGCTGACGGTCACCGCCATATTTAGCATGGGGGAAGCGATTCTGATGCCGAACCTGAACATCTTGCTCGATCAGCTGGCTCCGGCAGAGCATCGCGGTGCTTATCTGGGTGCCTCAACCTTGACGACGCTGGGGGTCGCAGTCGGGCCATTAATCGGTGGCGTGATGCTGGCCATGACCGGAGCGGGCGTATTTATCTGCACCGCATTATTGAGTCTGCTGCTGTGCGCGATCATTAATGTCTGCAGGACCAGGATGTTGGTGCGTCTGCAGGATTAAAAGGTCCAATACCTTGAAGAGCAGCTCCGTTGAAACGGAGCTTCGGTCTTCACCCTATAAAGGCCTGCTTGTATAAGCAGGCCTTTATTAACTCACCGCGGTTCAACCATCAATGCGAACGAATTCGGCCTCAATCAACTCTCCTGCTTCACGCCATTGCTTGAATTCTGTACGCAGTTGCGTCTGGGTCGCGATAGCATTATGAACCTCATCGGCATCCCTTTTCAGAGCAGCAAAATCCGGGAAAAAGTTCGCCTGGAAAGTCTCGCTGTTAATCATCGCCAACAGCTCTTCTCGCTGAGAATTAAGGTTATCAACAATGTCCTTAATCGCCATACGAAAGGTTTCTTCTCGCTCATAACGCTTGTAGGTATCGTACGCCTCCAGAACCAGGCCAGCGATTGCAAGCACACCATTGATATTTTTCGCAAGGTTGACAGCCCCCCAGGGTTTGAATTTAAGTGCCTTACTCAGATCCAGACCCAGCGTTTTTGCTGCCGTCACAATCCCATCCCGGGCTGCCAGTACACTGCCGTTATTGATAAAATTGCCTTTGATGACGTAGCTGACACCTTGTTTGCCAAAATTGACAACAGTACTGTTGAAGTGAGAGATTTCCGTATTGAAGCTCAAACGCATGCGGCTTAGTTCCTGGCTTACCCCGCTTAGCTGGCGATCAAATTCATTTTGAAGGCGGGTGGTCACCATTACTCCCTCATTGCCTATTTCACGTTCATAAAACTCGGCAAATGTGTCCAACGTCAGGCCCTGGGCACGCTGGATCAGCCCGGAAAAATAACGCGAGATAAATTCACGAAGGTCACTTCTGGCTTCACCAATTTGCTGGGAAGCTCCATTTAGCTGGCGTGTCAGGTTATTACTTACTCCCGTCAGACGTTCAACCTCCTGCCCGAGGCGATAGTCATTTTCTACGGCAACGGGTAATTCTTTATGCAGCACATCCAGAATCACGCTTTTGCGGGTCTGCTCGACAATCTCTCCAGGACCACCGCTTGCCTGAATTTTCTGGGTAGTAGCCTGCTGTAATGTTGCGATGTGCGAAGCCGCTTTGAACTCTTCCAGACGTTCTAACCAGTAGTCTGTGCCCATATCAAAGGGGTTTGCAGCTACAGCCACGATACTCAGTGCCGCCGCTTCGGTATCATTTAACCCAATAGCTTCACGCAATCTGCTCTCAACGTTGTTACGCTTAATCTCAAGGTTGAGGGCATAGCTGGATTCGTCCTCTACATCTGCCACTTCGTCGAAACGGCTTAGTACAAAAATGGTACGAGGTAAAAGATCTAGGGTTCTGAACAGCCAGTTGAGATCTTCTTTATGACTGTCCTTAACTGGGTTAGTCGAGTTCATCACGTACAACACCAGATGCGCTTCGCTGACGTATTTCCGGGTGATGTCTTTATACTTTTCCATAGCCTTAAGATCAGCGTTGAACTGCTCCTTAAAGCCGAATAATCCGGGGGTGTCTATCAGTACGAAGTTGTCATCCACTTCGTAGACCTTTACCTCGTTAGAGGATTCCTGCTGGCTGATATGCATGCTCGCCCTGTCCAGGCGTTCCATCCAGGCTGCGGCAATCGATGTTTTGCCTTCAGAGAATCCACCAATAAGGGCTATTTTGAGTTTGCCGCCAGCGATATCTCCGACCTGGAGTTCAAGTTTTTTTACCAGGGAAGGATCTATATTGACACCCAAAGCCAGACCCTGTTCGAGGAAGGTACGCAGCTTTTCCAGCAACGTCACAGCGTTTGTTTTCTGATTTAAAAAGATCTCTAAAGTAGATTGCATGATCCTGTTCCTTATCGGGTGAGCTCGCTGGCCATCTTCTTCAGTCCGAGATGGGCAACATCAAGTTTTTGGTTGATATAACGAGCCTGGATGGCGGGCTGTTCAAGCGCGATCTTGATCTGCTCAATAGTTTCCTGAAGTGGGGGAAGGGCTTGTTTATGGTTTTTGGAAAAAACATCACGAATTGTATTGCAGGCTTGCTCAATGTTTTCGTCGGCAGCTTTGCGTTGTTGACCTTTTTTATAATCACTGTCGAAGAAACTCCAGAGAGCTTTGGCGAGGCTAACGATAATGCCCGCAGCTCCCAGCACCATCAGAGGCCATGCCACTGGGTTCCAAATCATTGCCACCGCGCCAGCCAGGCCGCCAAGAATTCCCATGATACTGATGCCATTATCTATATCGATTTTCAGATCAAAGTCACTGGTCATGCGTGATCTGCTCATTTTGGCGTAGCCTTCCAGTAATTCAGCGGCGTGCGCTTCGAACCGTTTGACTATGTCGCTGACATCTTTCTGAAAATGCGCGACCTGTTTCTCTAATGCTACAGGTAACTGATTTTGAAGGATTGCTGCTTCCTCTTCCAGCACCTCTTTGAGCTCAGTCTGAAATTGATCGTTGCTGATGTCTGTATCAATGCGTTTGTAGATGCGTGTACGCACTGCATCTTCTAAAAGCCCCACACGCTGCTCACTGGTTTTAAGCAGGCGTGAATTTAATGATTTGAATGCCATGGTGAGCTGATGCTTTGCACTCTGGGCTTCCTCGTCCAGATTTGTAGTCAACGGCGTAAAGCTTTCAGTCTGCAGTGCTTTGATCCCAGCACAGACATGATCGAATGCCTGCTGCACCTTATTCAGGTTTGAGAGGCGGATCTTGGCCTTAACGTCGGTGACCAGGTCCTGAGTCAGGAGCTGGCAGAACTGCAAAATTCCGGTTTTTTCCAGCAGAACATCATGGGGAAGGGCATCAAGAAATTTTTTACGGCTCGTGGCTGCGTTAGAACGAGGAACCAGACACGTAGCGACCGCGTAAAAGGCTGGTAAAGCGCATAGAGTCACGCTACGTCGGTAATGCTCGCCGAGTTGCGCAACCATGACGCGATCCAGGTCGGCCAGACTAGCTTGCTCATCGATACTGACTAACGCGGGTTTTTCCAGAGGTCGGGGGTTATTGATACGTTTGTTGTAGACCGTCCAGACTTCTGTCTGGTCACCGAGCTGTGCCTTGATCTTCTCGAGCGTACCCTGTTGGCCACCGTCACCTGTTTGAGGTGGGGCAGCTTTGCCCGTCACATAAAATACTGCATGGGCACATTTAACCGCATTATTGATCTGCGTGTTGACCTTACGTTCATCACCTTCGATACCCGGTACATCGAGCAGCATGAAACGCTGTCCATTCAGTTCAAACTCATAGGCTTGGGTTTCCTGGGTGAAGTCCGGGCGCCCATCACCAATGATGCAGCCATCTTCATAATCTGCTAATAAATGCAGGGTGTTCAGCACGTTGTTATGGTGCTGGTGCTCAGCATTAAGCTGCTCCTCAACAGCCTGCTTTGATTGATACAGTGTCAGGAGTTCTGCTTCGCGTTCGGTGCTCAATGTCAGGATGTTGGCTTGCAGTTGCAGCAGTGCTTTCTCTTCGGGAAGTTTGCGTAAGAGGTTTAATAGCCGCTGGAAAAAACCCGCGCGGGTTTTAATATCTGCTATTAGGGCAGTCAGATCAGACTCTTTTACTCTTTGATTTTGCTGAAGTTCGTCATAACGGGTAATCGCAAGGTCGATAGTGCGCTGCGACAGCTCGTATTGCACCTTAAGCGTTGAAATCTGATTTTCCAGTTTAAGTAATGCTTCTTCACTGAGTCCAGATTGCTGTTGTAACGCTATGAACTTATCGCGCTGCGCCTGCTTACTGTTTTCATTGAGCAGGATCCGCAGCGTTTCGATCAGTGTGGATTTACCCGCGTTGGTTTCACCATAGAACGCAATTGTGAACGTCTTATGTTCTGCATTGCGGCGCAGGTCATCAATAGCGTGGGTGATGGTGGTTTTGATGGCGAGAAGTTTTTCGTGAGCCTGCGTCTGAGCACTGTTCAGGGTCGGATCGTCGCTGCCGAGAGGCACACTGTCGAGTAAAGCACTGATGTGTTGGTTCAACTTAAGATACAGCTTTTCAGACAGAACTTCAGTTGTGTCCATTACTGTCTTCCTTCCTTAAATCTGGCACTTATATAGTCCTCTATGCATCTTTGGAATGTGTACTAACGAGTAGAGTAGTGCGAAATCGTCCAGGAATATATCGGCTTTCAGGCATGAAACTTTAGTAACATCTTCCTGCGTATATGTTACTGATGTCAGGAGGAAGGGGAACCTCGGAGAGGTGCCGCCATGATTGATTTGTCGCTGTAAACGCCAGCGGTTTACCATAATGTTCAAGATAGCCCGTGTGGCTTCAAGGCGGTCTACATCTTTCAAACTGAAATAAGTGAAGCGGTGCCACATCCCGGCGTCATGTATAGCCACAAAAACTCTTCACAGGAAAAGTGAGTCGTTGGCCGGGCTTACAGGTTTGAAACTATAGCCTGGACGTATCAATGCAATGAGCCACAAATAGATACTAGTATTGAGTAACGGTAATTATAGTGCGCATAATGTATATTATGTTAAATGCAGTATTTGGATCGATAACGTCCTATCCCATATCCATGCGCCGGCCAATCAGCGCATTCATATCACAGGCTTCCCTCTCCTGCGATCGGTCAATTCCTGTTGTTGCTCAAGTAAGTTGAAGCAAGTGTGTGGCAATTCCCCATCTGACTGCGACGCACTTCCCATGAACCAGATCGAAAATGGAGTAACTCGCGTTGGGTTGAGCATACCGTGGGAAATTGTCGACAACCCCTTCCTTAAGAATCGCAAGAACGCCCTGACTGACATGCCCGTGAGACACAATACAGACTGTTTGATGATGTGATGTTGCTTCCAGGCTATGTAAAAAATGCATAAGCCGCTGAGAAGCATGCGCGAGAGACTCCCCACCAGGTGGACAATACTCGGCATCAAGCTCGAATAATGCATTTGCATCGTTTGGATGGTTTCGTATCAGCAGTTGTGATGACATTCCTTCATACTGGCCAAATGCCTGCTCTTTAAGAGCAGGTTCCGCCGTCAATGGACAGCGAAAGCGCTCAGCCAGGCGCTGGCCCATTTGCCATGCACGCCCAAGCGGAGATGCGTAAACACAATCCACGCGGTAATCACTTGCATCAAGCGCTGCCAGTAAGGCCGATGTTTCGCGCAAACCTCGATGGGTCAACGCACTATCACAGTGCCCCTGAATAATTCCTCGCACATTCCACTCTGTTTCCGCGTGTCGAACAAGTATCACTTTCATCGTCAGTGGGCCATGCGCGTTGTTGAATGACATTCAACATAAGATAAATGGGATGCGTCTTTCAACGTGCTACCCACGTTTATAACGTCTCCACCCTGCCCCGATGTCATGTATAAGCCTTTAGCACCGTCTCCAGCCACTGTGTAAAGACGCGCACCTTAGGAGAAATATGCCGATGCGGATAAAGCACCGACAACTGTCGCGCCGGAACCGGATTGCCTGGCAGCACCTCTTCCAGACGCCCATCATTGATATACGGACGTAAAAAGAAATCCATGCCCTGCAACAACCCCAGCCCGGCCAGACCCGCCGCAATATAGGCTTCTGAGTTATCCAGCACCAGTTTTCCCGGCAGATGAAGTTCCTCAATGCCTGACGGTGACTGAAACACCCACGGCATAATTTGTCGGCTGTTAATGTTAAACCAGTTCACCCCCCTGGTGATTCTGCAGGTCGTCCAGCGTTTCTGGTACGCCATACTCCGCCAGGTATGCCGGGCTGGCGCAGGTGACCAGTTTAATCTTACCCAGCGAGCGAGCCACATAATCACTTTCTTCCAGCGGACCGACGCGCACAATGCAGTCCAGGCCATCACGCAGCATATCTTTGCGCCGATCGGAGCTACTGAGCACCACTTCAATCCCGGGATAGTGGCGATAGAAATCCGGCAACCTCGGTACAACCAGCAAAGCGGCAATCGACACGGGCATATCCACCCGAAGCTGGCCACACAATGAACGGCCTGCGACGAAAGAACCTAATAAATTATCGGTTTGTTCGAGCAATGGCTTACTGCTGCGGTAAAACTCTTCGCCTTCGGGCGTCAGGCTAATTCGCCGGGTCGTGCGATGCAGCAAGCGTACACCGGTGTGCTGCTCCAGCTGTTTGATGGCCCGGGTCACTGCGGGCCGGTGGATCTGCAGGTTTTCTGATGTCTGGGAAAAACTGCCTGACTCAACGATCTCAATAAAGATCCGCATGAGTTCGTAAACGTTGATTTGCATGGCGCACACTTCTGCCGTAGTGAATGACGCGTCCATTGTTACTAATTTTGTAAAAGTGATGAAGCATATTCGCTGTTTTTCAGAACAAAATCAGAGATTAGACTAACGCTACTTCGGTTAGAACCGTCTTAGTTAAAGGAAATCTCTCATGCAAAATCAAAATGTTAGTCACATTCTGGGGATTGAAAAAAACGTCATTCAGGGGCCGCTGTCATGGCTGACCGATGCCCGCCTTGTGGCGGCCGTCAGTAATGCCGGTGGTCTGGGCGTACTCGGGCCAAACGCTGGATTAACGGCCGAAACGGCGGTCTCAACGCCGGAAGCAACCGCCGAGAAAATGCGCAAAGAAATCCGCAAAACCAAAATGCTCACCGAGAAACCCTTCGGTGTAAACCTCATCCCAACGGCAGAAAACGATATCTGGACACCTTCCATTGTTAAGGTCATTAAAGAGGAGGCTGTGCATGCTGTCGTTTATACCGGCTACGGTGAAGGTTCACTCATCCCTGCCCTGTTTGATGAGCTGAAAACCGCAGGCATCAAAATCATCTACCGGGATATCAACCCTTCCCCGCAAAACACCCGGGACGCGGAAGCCGCCGGGGCCGATATTATTGTGGCGACGGGATTTGATGAAGGTGGCACCTTGCCCGGCGTCGCATTAGGCACTTTCTCCATCGTGCCGCTGATCGTCGACGCGGTGAAAAATGCCCCCGTACTGGCCGCCGGCGGAATTACCGATAGCCGAACCGCCAGAGCCGCACATGCTTTGGGCGCACAGGGTGTATTTGCTGGTTCGGTATTTATCAGCACGCTTGAAAGCCGAGTACCACAATCCGTGAAAGACAAAATTATCGCCGCTAACGGGCTGGATATGCGCCTTTTCCGCACCCTTCCCGATTACTACCGTTCGTTGCCGGGCAAGCTGGCCGACAAGCTGGTAGCACTGGATAAATCGGGTGCCAGCAATGAGGAGCTGGCGAAGGTGATGGGCGGATTACGCGGTCTGCGTCTGGGGATGCTTGAGGGCAATACTGACGAGGGCTATATCTCCCTCGGCACGGGCATCGGCAGCATTCGCAGCGTGAAAAGCGTTGCTGAGGTCGTCGCTGAACTGCACGTTTAATGTCTGGCGCTCCGAATCGAATGTTTGCGATTCGGAGCGCAGTTTTAATGACCTGCCGTCCGACACACCGCACCAATCTTCTCCCTCAGCCAGCGATGGCCAGGATCCTTTTCCATTCTGGGATGCCACATCTGCGACACCGTTATGGTCCGGGTTTTAAACGGCAGTTCAAAAACATGCAGTTGCTCTGTCATTTGCTGATTGATCAAATAGAGCGCTGGCACCATGGCGATAAGATCGGATGCCAGCGCCACGGATAACGCTGTCGGAAAGCCGGGTACCACGCTGGCCACCTTACGTTTCAGCCCGGACTCTGCCAGCGCATCATCCACAAAGCCGTGCAAGGATCCGTCAGGCGCCGCAACCACATGGCCCCAGGCGACATAATCGTTCAGGCCGATTGTCGGTAACGACGCCAGCGGATGCGTTTTGCGAACCGCACCCACAAACCGGTCCTGGAAGAGCCGTTGAAGTCGAATTTCAGGGCCCATATTGCTCTGCACGCCAATCTCAAGATCAACCAGGCCCTCACGCAGATAGCGTGACGTTTTTTCAGGCTTCGGTGCAAAACGAATACACACCTCAGGGGCCGCCTCAGCCACGGCGGCGATCAGTGCCGGACCGAACGCGACGACAAAACCATCATTGGCTCTGATGGTAAAAAGCCGCGCCAGATTTTCGACCCTGAGTGTCTCCAGTGAGGGTTGCAGCACCGCCCTCGCCTCATGCACTGCGTTCCGGGCGCGGTCCCGGGACGCTTCAGCCCAGGGTGTCAGCACCATGTTGCGCCCTGCCCGCACCAGAATCGGATCGCCGGTCACCTCCCGTAGCCTGCTGAGCGTACGGCTCATGGCGGATGTGCTCAGGTTCAGGCGTCGCGCGGCCCCTGCAACGCTGGCCTCTGCCAGCAGGATGTCGAGCGCGACAAGCAAGTTGAAATCAGGATCGGACATGATGAATCTCCGGGCAAATCAGATAAGGCGTTCGGTGCAATGATTAAGTGTATACGATGCGCCTTCCGCCCTGTATACCCCAGGATTATAGTTTCTTCATCAAAACACCATTCCCAGGAGTCAGGATGAACACGCTATTCTCAAACCAACCCGGTGATGAAGGGCTGCCAGGTCCGGAGCGCGCCCGGGTTATGATCGCAGTCATGATCACCACGCTGATGGGGGTATTCGATGGCACAATGATCAACATTGCTCTGCCCTCGATGGCGCAAGCGATGCGGGTACCCGCGAGTATCGCCGTCTGGTTTGCCAACGGTTATCTGCTTTCCGCGGCCATGACGTTGCTTATTTTCGCCTCGCTTGCGGCCCGCTACGGAACGCGCCCCATTTTTCTGACGGGTCTCGCTACGTTTATCCTGACATCCCTTGGCTGTGCGCTGGCAACAACATCGGAAATGCTTATCGCAATGCGCATCCTGCAAGGGATCGGCGGCGCGGCCACATTGAGTATTGCCCCGGCAATCCTGCGTTCCGTCTTTCCGGGACGTCTGCTTGGCCGCGTTCTGGGTCTGCATGCCCTGCTGATTGCTTCCAGTACGGCTATTGCCCCCGTACTGGGCGGCACCATCCTCGACACCCTTAGCTGGCAATGGCTGTTTGCCATTAATATGTTCCCGGGAACGCTCGCGCTGGTGCTGGCAGGTAAGGCATTGCCCGGGAAATTAACGTCCGGCCATACTACGTTCGACATACCCGGGGCGCTGCTGTCGGCGACGCTGTTAGGTGCAACGATCGTGGCGGCGAATAGCTTTTCCAGTCATCAGACTGCCAGCCATATCGCGGCCGTCAGTTGGGGACTGCTCGCAATGGTCAGCACAATGGCGTTTATCTGGCATATTCGCCGCGTCCAGGCACCGTTGCTGCCGCCCGCCATTTTCAAAAACGGGCGGTTTACCCTCGCAGCTTTAACCTCGCTGGCCTCTTTTATCAGCCAGGGCATCACCTTTATTGCGTTGCCTTTCCTGTTTCAGAGCGTGTATGGCTATAGCCCTGTCGTCTCCGCGCTGCTGTTTATCCCCTGGCCGATTGGCATTGTGCTGATTGCGCCCCATGCGGGCCGTTGGGCCGATACGTTTTCTGCGCCGCTGATCTCCACCATTGGGTTGGCTATATTTGTCGCGGGACTGATCCTGTTGGCGATGCTGCCCGCCACGCCTGCGATGTGGGATATTTGCCTGCGTAGTCTGGTGTGCGGCATTGGATTTGGCTGTTTTCAGAGCCCCAATAACCGGGAGATGCTGGCTAATGTCCCGCGGGAGTACGCCAGCTATGGCTCCGGGGTCTTGTCCATCGCGCGGACGTTTGGGCAATGCCTGGGTGCCGCCGTGGTGGGGATCCTGCTTTCCGTCATGTCGACTGCAACCGGCCAGACGTTCAATGAGCAGGCGGTCCATATTGCCCTGTGGGTTGCCGTCGCAGCCTCCGTCGCGTCGATGCTGTTTAGCCTGAGCCGGCTGCGTAAAACGCAGGCAGCCGTTAATTATCTCAACTAGACTTCTTAGCGGCTGTACGTCTCCACCCGGTTATTCACTTATTTCACTCAGGTTCTTTCACTCCCCGAGAGGTCTACCATGTCATTTGTCACCACAAAAGATAATGTCAGTATCTTCTATAAAGATTGGGGTCCCAAAGATGCACAACCTATCTTCTTCCACCACGGCTGGCCATTAAGCGCCGATGACTGGGATAACCAGCTACTGTTCTTTTTAGCGCAAGGCTTCCGCGTCATCGCCTCGGATCGTCGTGGTCATGGCCGCTCCGATCAGGTCAGCGACGGGCATGATATGGACCATTACGCCGCCGATGTCGACGCCATTGTTGAGCATCTGGATCTGCACAATGTGGTGCATGTCGGTCACTCCACCGGCGGTGGCCAGGTGGCGCGTTACGTGGCGCAATACGGACAACCGCAGGGTCGCGTGGCGAAAGCCGTTCTGATCAGCGCCGTACCGCCGTTGATGGTGAAAACGCCGGACAATCCGGGCGGGACGCCGATCGAAGTGTTTGATGGATTCCGCCAGGCGCTGGCGGCAAACCGGGCGCAGTTCTATCTCGACGTGGCAACGGGGCCGTTCTACGGCTTTAACCGTGACGGGGCAGAAATCTCGCAGGGCACGATCCAGAACTGGTGGCGACAAGGGATGATTGGCAGCGCGAAGGCGCACTATGAAGGCATTAAGGCGTTTTCAGAAACGGACCAGACCGCCGATCTGAAAGCGATCACCCTTCCGGTGCTTATTTTGCAGGGGGATGACGATCAGGTGGTGCCTTATAAGAACGCCAGCCTGCTCCAGGATGAACTTCTCAGCAACAGCACGCTGAAAGTCTATCCGGGGTATCCTCACGGGATGCACACCACGCACCCTGATACCATCAACAAAGATTTACTGGAATTTATTCGTAGCTGATGACTTAAAAACGGGTGGCTTGTGCCACCCGTTCCGGGTACTTACAGCGAAGCTTTTAACCGCGCTACCGCCTCTTTCAGATTCTCATCCGTAACGCTGACGTAAGACATGCGCAGCGTGGCGTGATCCGGCTCGTTGCAGTAGAAGAACTCCCCCTGGCACATAGACCACGCCGTTGTTCAGCGTCTTTTTCAGCCACTCCGTGGTGTTCATCTCGTATTTAAATTTGGCCCACAGGAACATGCCGCCCATTGGCTTGTGGAAGGTCAGATGATCGCTCAGTTCGCTTTCCACGTGCTGGCACAAAATCTGGCACTTGTGCTTATAGGCTTCGCGGATCAGGTCGATTTGCCCGGCCAGGCGGCCGCTCTCCAGGTAGTGATACGTCAGCGACTGTGATAACGAGCTGGTGTGCAGGTCGGTGGCCTGTTTGAGGATCACTACCTGACGTTTTATCCACTCCGGCAGCACTAACCAGCCAACCCTTGCGCCCGGCGCGAGGATTTTTGAGAAGGTGGAGGTATAAATGACGTTATCGCCGCAGCCCATCTCGTCCGCCCAGGCTTTGAGTGGCGTGAAGGTTTTGTCGGTGAAGTTGATTTCGCCATAGGGATCGTCCTCGATGATGACGAAATCGTAGCGCTGGGATAATTCCACCAGTTGCTTGCGGCGCTGCTCTGCCAGGGTCACGCCGCCAGGGTTGCCGAACGTTGGCACGATATAGACAGCTTTGACTCGCGTGGTCTTAACCAGCGCTTCCAGCTCGTCGATGATCATCCCTTCGCCGTCGGTACCCACCGACATCAGGTTAGCCTCCGCTAACTGCAGAACCTGCAGTGCAGCGAGATAGGTTGGTCTTTCGACGACGACAATGTCGCCCGGGTTAATCAGCGCCCGCGCCAGAATATCCAGCGACTGCTGGGAGCCGGAGGTGACAACCACGTCGTCCACGCCGCAGCGGATCCCCCTGCCGCTCAGCAGCTGGCAGATGGCCCCACGCAGCTCCGGGCTGCCCTCGCTCAGACCGTACTGAAACGCCTCTTTCCAGGTGCTGGAGAGCACCTTCTCCATAGCCAGCTCCAGCCCTTCACGATCGAACAGATCCGGGTTGGGAATGCCCCCGCCGAGTGAAATCACCCCTTCCATCTTGCTGTGTTTTAATAATTCTCTGATCGCCGATGACTGGAGGTTTTGTACTTTGTGGGCAATTTTGTTCTGCGACATCTTTTCTTATCCTGGTTTGTTGTATCCCAGTTTAAGTATCACATGTTGAAGGTTTTAACCAGCCGGAGAGACCGGAGCCCGCAGGCCCCGGCAGAGGGATCAGAACTCGATGCGGGCACCGAAGTTATAGCGGCGCCCTTCCAGCATCGACGACTGGTTGTATGAGGTGCGGTAGATCGGATTGGCATCGAACAGGTTATAGATACCGGTCATCAGCGTAATGCTCTTGTTCAGATGATAGCGCGCGCCCAGGTCGACCAGGGCGTAGGCTTCCGTTTCGCTGGATTTGCCAATGTCCGGCGAACTGCTGCGCCAGCTGGCTTTAGTCCACAACTCCAGATCATTCACCGCGTTCCAGGTCAGGGAGACGTTGGCCATGCTTTCCGGGAAATCGCTCAGCGCATACCCTTTATACTCCCCGCTCTGCTGTTCGCTGTGCGTATACGTATAGTTGGCGTTGGCTCTCAGGGAGGACGTGACCTGCCAGTCGCCGTTCAGCTCCAGGCCGTAGATCTCCGCATCGCTGACGTTAGCGTACTGGAAGACGGTATCGGCGACATAACCGTTGTAGGTACACGTCTGCGTGTCCGACGCGGTACAAATGAGATGGTCGCTGATTTTGTTCTTGAATTTGGTGTAGAAAAGGGTTGCATCCAGCGCCAGCGCGTCCTGCTGCCAGTAGATGCCCAGCTCGGTGTTGACGCTCTCCTCCGGCTTCAGGTCGTCATTACCGATGCCGATTTCAGAGTAAGGATAAGCGCCGTACACGCTGGTGAAGCCCTGGTTATTCTGGCGCAGATCCGGCTTTTTATAGCCTGCAGAAACACCGCCCTTCAGCGCCCAGTTCTCATCGATGGTCCAGTTGCCGTAAAGCTTAGGCGTGACGTGATAACCGAAATAGCTGTCATGATCCAGACGCGCCGAGGTGGTCAGGGTGAAGTCCGGCACGATCATCCAGGCATCTTCGGCAAACACCGCCCAGCCGTCACGCGTAATTTCACTCACCGGCGTGACGCCCGGCGCTTCCTTATCCTTAATGCCGAACTCATCATCCAGCTCGTTGCGGGTAAAGTTCACGCCCAGGGTCAGCTTGTGATCGCCGAGGGTAAAGGTGTTGGCGCTGTTAGCTTCGTAGTTTTTCTGGGTAATAAACTGCGAAGACATCCCCGGAACGCGGTACTCGGTTTTGGCTTTTTCGTAGCTGACGAAGTTCTTCACCTCCAGGATGTCGCCATACCAGGCATGTTGCGACAGCGATGCTGCATCCCGATCAAAGCCCCAGTACCACTGCTTATCGTTATGGGTCTTCTCCTGATTACCTTTGGTGGCATTCAGATCCCAGAGTTGGGTATCGGTCGGCGACATGGAGATGGTCGCATCCAGATTCCCGGACTGATGCTTCACAAAACGCTCATCGTTGATGCTGTCATCGTCGCGGCGATCGAGATAATCCGCGGCCAGGCTTACCCCGAGCTTGCCCGGAATAACCGGCCCCATCACAAAGGCGTTGGTCTGGTTGGTATTGCCGTACTCGCTCTTCTCCTGCAGGAAGTAGTTATCCTCCAGAACCCCGGTCCATTTCTCCAGGTTATAGGCCTTTTTGGTGATCACGTTGACCACGCCGCCGATGGAGTCAGAGCCATACAGGGAGGACATCGGCCCACGGATCACTTCGATCCGCTCGATAGCGGCAAGCGGTGGCATAAAAGCTGCTTCGGTACCGATATGGTGGCCATACGGACGAGATTCGCGGGTCGCCTGTTTAATACCGTTCACCATGTACGAGGTATAGGTGGAGTCCATCCCGCGCATCTGCACATCGCCGGTTGCCAGGCTACCGTGACCGTTCCCGACCAGCACGCCCGGCATTTCGCGCAGGGCTTCGGTAACGTTCTGATTCGAGCGGGTGTTCAGCTCTTTTTCATTTACCACGGAGATGGTGGCCGGTGCTTCGCGGCGTTCCTGGCTAAAACCGGTCGCGGTCACCACCAGTTCATCTTCGTTTACGGCGGCGTTTTCTGCGGCGAAAACGGCCCCCGGCAGGTTAGCCAGGGCGAGCGAAACCGCCACGGCCATGCGTGTTTGCTTTATCACAACAGGATCCTTAGAACTGGGTTAAATCAATCTTGAGCACGTAGTCAGCTGCGCTGGCTTTCTCATCCTGCTTGACGCTGGCGTAGAGCGTGCGGGCATCGGCAGAGAGCGCCAGGCTGTTTGGCATCGCCACGGTTTTAATGGTGTGTTTCAGGCGATTGGTAGTCGCGTCGATCACGCTAATCAGGCGATCGTTACGATGGGTGACGTAGACCTCTTCCCGGGCGGCATTGTAGAGCACGCCGACGGAGTTGGGCGTCGGGACGCGGTGCAGCAGTTTGCCGGAATCGAGCTCTACAACCAGCACATCTTTGGTGTTGGTGTCAGCGATATAACCCACCCCTTTCGCGGTGTTGATCGCGATGTTAAGGAAGTAGTGTTCCGGGTCGGCCGGATCGACCTTCACGCGGGACAGCGGCTGCGAGGTTTTGCCATCAAGGGTGATCAGCTCTCCGGTGCCGGAGACGACATAAACTTTGTCGCCCGCCTCATCCACGGCAAAACCGACGGGCTCCAGTTTTTCGAGGGTCTGAGCAAGTTCCTGCTTCTGGGTGTCTACCACCCACAGCAGACCTTTATCCTTACGGCCAATTCCGGAGACATACAGGCGCTGATGCTTCTTATCCAGCACCACTTCACGGACGTGGGCTTTTTTATTCGGATCGGCATCGTCGCTCAGCTGGATCGTTTTGATGATCTGATTGTTGCGGGTATTGAGCAGCGTGACCGATCCTTCCAGCGCATTGCCCAGATAAAGAATGTGCTGCGCCTGGTCCAGCGCGACGGCAAAGGTGCGACGCTCGGTCGGGATCTGATGCTCAATTTTCAGGCTAGATGCCGCCAGCTGGAAGACCAGCCCGGCCGTTTTGTCTTTATCAAACGAGGGGGGCGGACGCGGCATAGAGCGCGTTCTGGTCTTTATCGTAGGCCAGCTCGTATACGCCATGTCCCAGCGGCTGAACGAGGAAATCCTTCTCGGTAAAGTCCTTAGCGAATAGCGAGCCAGAGTATACCGCCAGCGAAATGGCGAGGGCGCACAGGGTTGTGTTCTTCACGGCAGAGGCATTATTCATGTCATTTTTCTTTACAGTTGCTTACGTAAAGAAAAATGATAATGAAAATAAATATCATTTACAATTGCAAATATATCTCACTACCCTACCATTTTTTGTACTGAGCCCCGGGATATTACGTGGCTAACGCATTGAATCGCCCTATCCGCGCCGCCTGGCTGGCTAAACCGTTAAAAATAGCCTCACTCACCTGTCGCGGGAAATCCGTTGGCAATTCTGCCCTGACGGAGGCGATAACCTCGTCGGTGCGCTCGGCCATCTCCGTCATCAGACGACGGGCAGCTTCCTGAGAAAAGCCTGCAACCGATGCGGTGCTGATAAAGTGGCGCGGCTGGATCATCGCAAAATGGTACTGCCGGTTCTTCCCCTGTAACGCCATCGCCATCTTCGCCTTTTTGACCGGGATACCCCCGGCGCCGAACAGCGGATAGGCGGAAATGACGTCGTACAGCGGGGCCATGCGAAACGAGGAGTCGGCCTCAATAAACAGGCTGAAATTTTTACCATGGCCATCAATGGCGGCCAGCATCCAGAACAGGATCTGCGTCTTAAAGAACATTTCGCGATCCTGCCCCGCCAGACGGGAGCCGAGCAGCAGCTTCATGGCGTCGGCGATCCCGGGGCCACCGTGAGATTCATATTTCAACGCCGGAGAGACGCCCAACGCCTGACAAAAGTCCTCCTGCGGCAGACGCATCAGCCAGCCGCTGCGGGCCCAGCGGCGATCGAAACGCTCGATAATCAGCACCTTTTTCCGGCCAAAGCGCGCCATTTCGGCCTGCGCTACCGGGAAACCAAAGGCGTTGGCGATGCGCAAACAGAGCCACTCGTTTTCGCAGCTTTCGCTCAGGTCGATGTTGTTCTGCTCGATTCTGCCGATCGGCAGCTTGAAGATATGGCTGGTTGGGGTACTGCCCTGAGGGCGTTGCCAGCGATTCTGATACCACAGCAGCGCCGTTTTCTCCTGCGCCCCGGCCAGCGAAATACGAAAATCAGCTCCCTCCTCGGTCATTCCCAGCGGTGCCATCTGATACCCGTCGAGCAGCGCCGCAATCTGAGCGTCATCCAGCGGTTCGGCCACCATCTCCGTCACCGGGGGGATCTCCTGCCCTGGCGGATAGAGTTGAATGGCTCCGACGCAGTCACGCCCGACGCTGGCAAGCAGATCAAAGGGATGCGCGGTTTCAACCTGGAAACGGGCCTGCATACGGGCAATGATCGCCTCGGAATCTGGCAGCAGATTGCTGAAGAAGTTGAAGACCTGGGCGCCTCTGATCCTGCCGTGCTGCAGCGGCAGAGAGAGCGAAATCGCTCGCGAACCCGGCTCTGCCAGCCACTCCGGGGCATACTGAAAGGACATCGCCCCGCTGCCATCACGATGCAGCGTACCTACCACGTCGCCATTCATCGCGACAGTGAGTCGTTGTGCGCGCATGGCTTACCACTCCTTCGTCCAGGAATTGTTTTCCGGCAGCGAAGCGCCGCGTTTCACCACGTGCAGCTCCAGATCCAGCGCCGCGAGGATTTTGAACAAGGTTTCCAGCTTGGTGGATCCCGGTTTGTTCTCGAAATCCGATACCGTGGTTTGTTTAATGCCAACCTGTTCAGCCGTCGCCGTTTGGGTTAACTTATTGACCTTACGCTGATCCCGGACGGCCTGCGCCAGCGTGTCTGCTGATGTCACTTTCATCATTATCCCCCATAGCGGATAGTCCTATAAAATCCCCTGGAGGGGATAAAATGAGAATAACCCCTCAAGAGGATAAATACAAATTAACCGCTGAAGGGGATAAACGCTCCTGGTGTTGCCCTCTCGTTCTGCCAGACTTTGTTATGTGGCACGGTGCTGAATCATGTGATTAAAAGGAGTATCTTGTATGTTGTAACTACAGGTGTTCTCTATTCCCTGATCTTATTTATTCCATATTTAGGGAGCCCGTATTTATATTCCCGCGTCATGAATCCATTAAATAGAATTTGTATTAACCAAAAGATACACTCCCGCCTCGCTAATTACGACATAGTCGTCCCACGGGTGAAGGAAACAAACGTAGCGGCCCTGGGTAATTTATGTGGCAAATAAGAAATAATTCCGCTTCAACGAAGCGTTACCCGTAAAAAAAGCATCGCTATCCCACAATGATTTTAATCATTTTTTTAAAGAACGAAGCAGCAGGCCTCTGAAAAGACTCCGCTGTCCATCAGCGTTCCCGTCTATCATTTAAGGATAAGAGAGCGGTAAATCTGGTTCGCGCTTATTTCTGCAAGGGATGTTAAAACAAACCTGGTACTTCCGGGTGGTTTTTTTTGACTCTGTTCCGCCTTTAATAAAATACGTGGAGGGGATAAGCATGCATGATTGTGACGTAAATATGAGTGAGGACCTGGTTATTTCGCCGTGTTTTGACCCTTAAAAGGGATTATTTATTTCCCCATTTTAATACCATGCCGGTTTGTTTTTTTATTGATAAACACTATCCATACGGGAGCGGTGAGATGCCTATTTTTAGCTCTTTCTGGCAGGCGGGGTTTGAAGGTGCAGATTTTGTTACGCGGCAAGGGCATGCCCTTTCAATGGATCACGAAACGGGTCACGACAGCAGACATCATGATGATTACAGGGCGCTCAGCCCTTTTAACATCGCCACGGTGAGGGAGAGCGTCGGCTGGCGTCTTGTTGATAAATCAGGAGGTTACGACTTTAGCGCCATCGCCGCAAAAATGGCATCGGCTAAGGAGAACGGCATCCAGATCTGCTGGACAATTTGTCATTACGGCTGGCCGGACGATGTGGATTTTTTCTCAGAGGAATTTGTCACGCGTTTCGCCCGGATGTGCGGCGCGCTGGCGGCCTTTTTGCGTCCATTGTATCAGCAGCCACCGGTCTACTCCCCGGTCAACGAGATCTCTTTCACCGCCTGGGGAATTGCCGTCGGCCTGTTTCCCACTGCCCTTACGGAAGAGGTGGACAGCATGCAGAGCAAACGGCAGCTGGTTCGCGCCACGCTTGCCGCCTGCGACGCCATCTGGGCCGCCGATCCCCGGGCCAGGATTTTGCATTGCGACCCCCCTTGTTCATCTGATTTCCCCCGACGACGACCCCACAACCCAACAAGAAACCGAGGCGTTACGCACGGCGCAGTTCCAGGCGTGGGATATGTTAGCGGGACGGCATGAGCCGGAGCTGGGTGGTCACCCGCGCTATCTGGATCTGATCGGAGCCAATTATTACCACGACAACCAGTGGATAACGGGAAATAACCAGCGCCTCGCCTGGCATCTTGGCGATCGTCGACGACGACGATTACACGAGATGTTGCAGGAACTTTATGAACGCTATCACCGCCCCATTCTGCTTGCCGAAACAAGCCATGTCGGCAGTGGACGTGGAGCCTGGATTAACGATGTCGCCTCTGAGGTTGCTCAGGCGCAACTGGCTGGCGTTGAGCTCTCCGGGATTTGCCTTTACCCCATTATTGACCGCCCCGACTGGGAAAACTGTGCTGTCTGGCATCACTGCGGTTTATGGGACATCACGCCCGATAAAGAGCGACATCTTAATACCTTTTACGCACGCGCGCTTGAGCAAACCCAGTCCCGACTGGAACGTTTCCAACAGCCATCAGGCGCCTTTACCTGCACCGGCACAGAGGTATCAGATATGAAAAAAATATATGTTTTTAGTCACCTGCGCTGGGACTTTGTCTTTCAGCGTCCACAGCATCTGATGACACGTCTTGCCCAGCACTATCACATTGTCTTTATCGAGGAGCCGCTGTATTCAGCGGACAAACCTGAGCTGAAGCTCTCTCAGCCCGCTCCGAACGTTACCGTGGTTCAGCCACATACCCCGTCAAAGGCTGCCGGATTCCACGACGAGCAAATTGCCTTTCTGGAAACGCTCCTGACGGAGCTACGGGAACCGGACGAAACCCCGGTGGTCTGGTTCTACACGCCGATGGCGCTTCCGCTGCTGAAGGTCTTTACCCCGGCGATCGTGATTTACGACTGCATGGATGAACTTGCCGCCTTTGAGAAAGCCCCCCGCCAGCTTTTGCAACGTGAGTCAGCCCTGCTAACCCGGGCGGATATTGTCTTTACCGGCGGCCCGAGCCTGTATGAGGCAAGAAAAGGTCGCCACCCGAATATTCACTGTTTTGCCAGCAGCGTCGATGCGGTGCATTTTGAACAGGCGCTGGATCGGGCGAACCATCACCCGCTGCAGGATGAGATCCCCCATCCACGGCTCGGGTATTACGGCGTCATTGACGAACGAATGGATTTATCCCTGATTGCCGCCCTGGCAGATTCACATCCGGAGTGGCAAATCGTGGTGGTCGGCCCGGTGGTAAAGATCGATCCCGCCACCCTGCCCAGACGCAGCAACATTCATTATCCCGGCATGCAGCCTTATCAGGCCCTGCCACAGTTTCTTGCCGGGTGGGATGTCTGCCTGATGCCGTTCGCGCTGAATGAATCGACGCGTTTCATTAGCCCGACCAAAGTGCTCGAGTACATGGCCGCGCAGCTACCGGTGGTCAGCACCGCCATTGCCGATGTTGAGAAACCCTATAGCCACGTTGTGGCCGTCGCTCACGACCAGGCCGCATTTATCGCTGCCTGCGAACAGGCGCTGGCGCTGCCGGAAGAGAGTCGAAAAGCGCAGCAGCAGTTGATGCAGCGTATTATTGCCAGCACCTCCTGGGATAAAACCGTGCAGAACATGCACGAGCTGATTGAGAACGCATTTTCACGCTATCTGGATGCCTCAGCTGCGTCGGTCAACGCAGCGGATGTCAGCGCTGACGAATCCTCTGCCGAAACAGTTTTGCATCTGATCCCACCGAAAGCGGCCCGCACAGAAGCACAGAAATGTTTGATCCTCGGGGCCGGACCCACCGGGCTGAGCGCAGCCTACCACTATGGTGAAGGGGCAATCTTACTTGAGCGCAATGCCACCGTCGGGGGGCTGTGTCGCTCCATTCAGGACAAAGGGTTTACCTTCGATTATGCGGGTCACATTATGTTTTCCGCTGACGAAGAGGTGCTGGCTCTGTACAAAACGTTGTTAGGCGACAATATCCACTGGCAGATCCGTGAGGCCTGGGTCTATACCGACGGCGTCTATACCCGCTACCCCTTCCAGGGATCGCTTTATGGCCTGCCCGCCACGGTGGTCAAAGAGTGCATCCTGGGTGCCATCGAGGCGCGCTACGGCACAGGCTCGGGCGTGCAGAGCATGACAACCTGCAGCGAAAAAACCGCTCAGGGTAAACAGCACCACGACTGTTGTGCCGATGGCGCAGTGCCGGACTATATCAGTGCTGATCCGGCAGAAAAAACGCCGAAGAAAGGCAGCTTTGAAGCCTTCATCTATGAGACATGGGGCAAGGGGATCGCCCGGCATTTCGCCATTCCTTACAATAAAAAGCTATGGACGGTGCCGCTGTCGGAAATGGAGACATCCTGGCTGGGTGGCCGTGTCCCCCTGCCCGACCTGGAGCAAATTATTGACGGCGCCCTGAATGAGACCGCGAAGCCGATGGGCCCTAACGCACGCTTCGGCTATCCGCTGCAGGGCGGCTTTCAGGCGCTGATGAACGGATTCCTGCCGCATATCAAAGGACGGATCGAGACCGGGGCTGAGGTCAGTAAAATCTATGCCAATCAGCGTATCGTTGCCCTCGCCGACGGGCGTCAGTATCGCTATGAGCATATGATCAGCACCCTGGTGCTACCGGAGCTGATTCGCCTGATGGGTGACGAAGTGCCGCCAGAGGTTCGCAGGGCAGCAAAAGGGCTGCGCCACGTCTCGGTTCGCTGCGTCAATCTGGGGATTGGCCGTGACAATCTGACCGACAAACACTGGATCTACTACGCCGGTAAGACGGTATTCCACCGCATTTTCGTTCAGGGCAACGCCAGCCCCTACTGCAGCCCGGCGGGCAGCTGCGGCCTGACCTGCGAAATCAGTTACTCACCGGACAAACCGCTGCCGGTAGATGGTCAGGCGCTGATCGACCGCTGCATTAAGGAGTGCATCGAAACCGGGATTATTACGGCAGAGGATGAGATTATCACCGCCAACCAGATCGATATCCCCTATGCCTACGTCATCTACGATCAGAGCCGGAAGGAGAACGTGGAGACGATCCGCAAATGGCTGCTGCTGCACGGCATCACCCTGGCCGGGCGTTACAGCGAATGGGAATATTACAATTCGGACCATGCGTTTATCGCCGGGAAAGTGGCCGTTGAGAAGGTTCGGGGATCGGCTTACCGGCATTCTGTATCCTGAAGGTTAACGCTTTAACCTGTTCAGCCGTCGCCGTTTGCGTTAACGTATTGTTCGCAAACGGCGATGAGCCGGCCTCCGCACTCTGTAAAGCGAAGCAAACGGGCACGATGTTGAGTTCCCGTCGTGTTATAAGTTTATTGTATGTTGTAACTATTAATAATTCTGACGCTGCGTCCGGCCTGTTCTACACTCACTGACACAAAACCACAGGGAGAACATCAGATATGGAGATCCCGTTAAGCCCCCACGAGATTCATCTCTTCTCGCACATCCTGTGGCAACTCGGCTCGGGCCAGGGCAGCCGCGCCCTGCGTCAGGAGACGCTGGAAAACGTCTGCGCCCTGTTGCAGGCCGATTTTGCGGCATCCTGCATCTGGTCTTCTGCCTCTAACACCTCACGCCATGGCGTTAGCTGGAACATTGACGAAAAAGCGATGCGTGAGCATGCCAGTACATGGCAATACATCGATCCCATCACCCCACTTCTGCGCGCAAAACAGCGTCCGACGCTGGTTGAGGAGGTTATGCCCGCCCGCGAGCTATACAAAACGCCCTTTTACCATGAGTTCCTGAAACCCTGCGGCATGCACCACGGGGTGAATGTCTATTTTTTACGTGATGGTGAAGACGTGGGCGATCTGCGTATCTGGCGGGCTAAAGGCGCCCCACCGTTCGGGCCACGCGAGATCGCCCTGCTGCAGTTGCTGGAGCCCTGGTTCGCCAGAGCCTTACCCAAAGATGAGGAGTCCCCGCCGTTAACCGCCCGCGAGCAGGAGGTGGTCAGCCTGGTCTGTAAAGGCCTGGGCGATAAAGAGGTCGCCCGACTGCTGAACATCAGCTTCACCACCGTCCGCACCCATCTGAATCACGCCCTGAAAAAGCTGGACTGCGCCAACCGTACGGAGCTAGCGTCGCGGCTCAGACATTAACGCCTCCTCAATCCTGAGGATGGCGCGCGGATTACTGTTTTGCCTAAATGTTGCGGATACCTACTGTCCGGAAACAGCCCATGAAAATAATAACACCCGCAACGCCTGCACAACTGGATGCCCTCACCGCCGCCGACGCGGCACAGCTCATCAATGAAAGAAAGGTGTCGAGCGAAGCGCTGGTTCGCGCCTGCTTAGCCCGCATCGATGCTCAGGATCACCTTAACGCCTTTATTACGGTCAATGCCGAACAGGCGCTGGCGCAGGCAAAAGCCTGGGATCAACACCTCGCGACGGGCGGCGCCCCCCTTGCCGCTGGGCGGTGTGCCCGTCGCGGTAAAAGACAATATTCACGTTGCCGGTTTGCCCAATACGGCCGGTACGCCTGCCCTGAAAAATTTCGTGCCCAAAACCACCGCCCCGGTTATCCAACGCCTTATCGACGCGGGGGCCATTATTATTGGCAAATGCAACATGCATGAGCTGGCCTTCGGCGTGACCGGTTATAACGCGGCGTATCACACGCCTGCGATTAAGGGGGGTACGCAATGCCCACGATGTCAGCCGCATTGCGGGCGGATCCTCGTCGGGCAGCGCGGTGGCGGTTGCCGCCGGAATGGCCCCGGTGGCGATGGGTACCGATACCGGGGCGTCAGTGCGCCAGCCCTGCGCCCTGAATGGCTGCGTCGGTTTTCGTCCCACCACCGGGCGCTATTCGCAGGCGGGGATCACCCCTATTTCCCACACCCGGGATACCGCGGGCCCGATGGCCCGTAGCGTCGCCGATATCGCCCTGCTCGACAGCCTGATGGCCGGTGGCGAAGTGTTAGCCCCTAAACCCGCCGGGACCCTTCGCCTCGGAATTGCACACTATTTCTGGCAAGAGCTGGATGAAGAGGTCAGCCAGCAGGCCCACGCCGCGCTCGCCAGGCTTCGCGATGCGGGAGTGACGCTGGTCAGCGTCGATATGCCCGGGCTTGAAGAGGCCAACGCTGCCGTCTCCTTCCCGGTGGTGATGTACGAAGGCAAGCACGATTTGATCGACTATCTGCAGGCGCACGAAACCGGGCTGACTCTGGAGGATATCGTGCAGCACATCGCCAGCCCGGATGTGCGGGCCATCTTTGAGCATGGGATTGTGCCGGAGCTGCTCCCGGACGGTAACGGAAACCCCGTCCCGCTGCCGCCGCTTTATCAACGGGCGGTTTCGCAGGGAATTGGCCGGCTACTCGCCATTTATGAACAGACCTTCCGCGACCATCAGCTCGACGGGCTGATCTTCCCCACCTCCCCGGTGGTCGCTCCGCTGGCCAATGATGAAGTGAGTTCAGGGGATAACTTTGCCCGGTTGATCCGCAATGTGGATCCCGGCAGCAACGCACGGCTGCCGGGGCTGACCCTGCCGGTCGGGTTGGGTACCACCAGCGGGCTGCCGGTGGGAATAGAGATAGACGGTTTGCCGGGCAGCGATGCGCAGATTCTGGCGATAGCTGCCACGCTGGAGCAGATCCTGGCGCCGTAGCGGTTAACGAATTTTCCCGCTAAACAGCCTGAATCCCCAGGTGTTGTACAGCAGCGTCACCGGAGCCAGCAGCACAAAGCTGATCAGCAGAAAGCGTTGTGTCTCCGGGGGGCGCTGCCGCCTGTTGAATACTTATCGAGGCCGGAACTATCCACGGATACAGCGTAAACACCAGCGCGCCAAAGCCGCTACTCACCAGCATCAGGATCCCGGCCAACGGCAGAAAGTGATACCCGCGCGTCAGGCTGAACCAGACCAACATTCCACCTGACAGCACCGCCCCGCCGAAGGGTAGCCAGATTTGGGGATTTTGCAGATGCAGACGCCATGTCTCCTGTAATTGCCCGGACCAGAACAGCACCCCGGCCATCAGCAACAGCGCGAGCGTCGCCAACCAGGGAACCGCCCGCCTCGCCCGATGCGCCAGCACCCCGGTGCCGCGCCAGATCAGCCAGCCCTCACCCATCAGGCAATACACGGCCACCAGCGATAGCGCGCAAAAGAGCGGAAACGGGCTAAGCCACTCCCAGCCGGTGCCGGTAAACTGCTGACCGTCAGTGGGGATCGTCTGGATCAGACTTCCGGCAATGACTCCCTGCGCCAGCGTCGCCAGCAGCGAGCCCGTCACCAGCAGCGTATCAAACAGACGCGGAGCATAATGGCGATACTCAATGGCCATCCCGCGCACCACCAGCGCCAGCACCAGGGTAAAGACCGGCACGTAGAGCGCGCTCAGAATGATGGCGTATGCGAGAGGAAACAGCCCGAAGAGACTCCCTGCCGCCAGCACCAGCCAGGTTTCGTTCCCGTCCCAGATGGGCAGTAACGAGAGGTTGATCTTATGCCGGGAGTCCTCGTCGCGTTGAAAGGCGCACAGCATGCCGGCGCCGAGATCCGTTCCGTCCAGCAGAACGTAGATCCACAGGCTCACCACCAGCGACGCCGCCGACAGGGCCTGAAGAAGCGGCAATCCCATCAACTCATGCATCGGTTTCTCCTTTCCCTGTCCGGCGGGCGACATCGGGCTCGGCCCCCTCTTCCTCCGGCGCGGGCAGCCTGGCGAGCAGACGCAGCATAAACCACAGCCCCAGCCCAAACAGCGCCAGATAAAGCGTGACGATCAGAATGAACGAGCCGAGAACGAACTGCGGCCCCAGGGGCGAAATACTCTCTGCCGTGCGCACCAGACCGTAGACCGTCCAGGGTTGCCGCCCGGCTTCAGTCACCATCCACCCCGCCAGCATGGCAAAAAAGCCGGCGGGAGCCATCACCACCATCAAACGCTGGAGCCCGCGCGCCTGCCATAACCGTCCACGCAAACGCGCCACCAGTCCGGCAATACCGGTTACCACCATCAGCAGACCCAGCCCCACCATAAAGCGAAAGGCCCAGAACACCAGCGGCACCCAGGGCAGTTCATCAGGCGGATATTGATTAAGACTGTGGATCGTCCCGTGCAGGTTATGCCGCAGATAAAGAGAACCGATATCGGGAATGGCCAGCTCAAAATGATTGCGGTGTTCTGCCATATCCGGTAGCGCAAAGAGCCGCATCGGCTCCCCGTGACCTGGCGGAGGAGGATCCCAGCTTCCCTCCATAGCGGCCAGCTTCACCGGCTGATAATCCCGGGTATTCTCCCCATGCAGATCCCCCAGCACCACCTGCAGCGGAGCCATGAGCAGCAGGGCCCACATTGCGATAGAAAACATATGCCGGGCCGCCGGTTGACGGGGATCGCGCAAAAGATGCCATGCGCCACAGGCCCCTACCAGACAGGCGGTACCCAGAAGAGCGGCCACCACCATATGCGCCATCCGCCACGGGAAAGAGGGATTGATAATCACCGCCCACCAGTCAACGGGCCGAAAGCGTCCATCGGCGTCAATCAGATACCCGTCCGGAGTTTGCATCCAGGAGTTAGCGGCGAGGATCCAGAAGGCGCTAAACACCGAGCCCAGGGCCACAATGCAGGTGGCCATAAAGTGGACCCACGGCCGCACCTTGTTCATGCCGAACAGCATTACCCCCATAAAGCCCGCTTCCAGAAAGAAGGCCACCAGCACCTCCATATAGAGCATTGGCCCCAGCACTGCCCCGGTGCGGCTCGCCAGCCCGCTCCAGTTCGTACCGAATGAGAACTCCATCACCACGCCGGTCACGATCCCCACCGCCACGTTCAGGGCGAACACTTTACTCCAGTAGCGCCAGAGGCTGAGCCAGACGGGCTGCCTGCGCCAAAGCCAGAGCCCCTCCAGCACCATCAGAAACTGCGCCAGCCCGAGGGTGAACGCCGCCAGCACAATATGAAAGCTGATGGTAAAGGCGAACTGACTGCGCGCCAGCAGGAGTGCGGTCTCCGGACTCATGGCAGCGCATAGGCCATCAAGGAATCCCCCCGACCGGGTGCCAAGACCGCCATGACCGCCCGCGGCAATCACCACGTATTGCTTCCCGTCCTCCCCCCTCATAGGTCATTGGGGTAGCCTGTCCGCCCGCAGGCAGCCTGGCGCGCCACAGCTCTTTACCGCTGGCTTCATCGAAGGCGCGCAGATAATCATCCGCCGTCGCGCCGGTAAAGATCAGCCCGCTCTGAGTGATGACGTTCCCGCCCATCATAAAGATGCCTGTCGGCAGCGGCACGTTGGTATGGGTGCCGAAAATGTTCATATCCCGGGTGGTCCCTGCCGGCCGTTCCCAGATGATTTTTTTACTCACCAGATCGATGGCATAGAGTTTCCCCCACGGCGGCGCGTTACAGGGGGCATCCAGCACGCCGAGCCAGGGTTTGACGATCGCCGCCCAGGGCGTACCGTATTGCGGTCCAACGGCAAACTCCTTCGGTTTCGGATAGGCTTGCCCGCTTCCCCATCCCGCCCATTTTTTCATTAACCCCTTCTGAATCGCCTCTTCGCTTTTCATGATCTGCATGGTGAATGGGATATAGCTGGTATTGGCGATCAGCACATGATGCAGCGGATCGACAGAGGCGCCGTACCAGTCAATCACTCCATCAAAGGCCGGATAGGCAATGGAGGTGCCTTCGGCAGGCGGGGTAAATTGTCCCTGATAGCGATACTGGTGGAACTGGATGCGACACAGCAGCTGGTCAAACGGCGTCGCGCCCCACATGTCCGTATCACGCAGATCGGCCGGCGAAAGATTCGGCATACCGACGGAATCGGGCTGTACCGGCGAAAGCCGCTATCCCGGGAGTGACGGCGTCACGGGAACCGGCTTCTCGTTGACGTTGGTAAGAGGTTTTCCTGTCCGTCGGTCCAGCACAAACAGCTGCCCCATTTTGGTGGTCTGCACCAGCGCCGGAGTCATGCCTCCGTTACCGTCGGGCAGATCGAAAAGCGTGGGTCCGATGGGGACATCATAGTCCCAGACGTCATGATGGACGGTCTGATAATGCCAGCGCTCCTCCCCCGTACGGATATCCAGCGCCACCAGCGCACTGGAGTAGGTCTCATCAAAGGGACGCCGTTGCGCGCCGTAATAATCCGGCGTGGCGTTGCCGATGGGGATATACACCAGCCCCAGCTGGGGATCCGCGGTATAGGTGCCCCAGCCGTTAGGCGTTCCCCGGGTATACTCCTCGCCCGGCTTCAGCGGTGCATTGGCGGGATTACGCCCCATATCCCAGGCCCAGACCAGCTTGCCGCTTTGCGTGTCATAGGCCCGCACCACGCCAGAGGGTTCACCGGTGGACTGGTTATCGTAGATCCAGCCTCCGAGGACAATGCGCCCGTCCATCACCAGTGGCTGGGAGGTGATGAAATGAAAACCAGGCGGAACCTCGCCCAGATGGTCCGTCAGGCTGACAAACCCCTGCTGGCCGAAGCTGTTACAGGGTTTGCCGGTCTCCGCATTCAGCGCCACCAGCCGGGCATCGGCGGTGGTGGTGATGATTTTCTGCGGACAGACGCTGTCGGTAGCATCCTCACTCCAGGCCACGCCCCGGCAGGCCAGATACTCATTGGCAGAGGTATCGCTTTGCGGATCGAATTTCCACAGCGGTTTGCCGGAGGTAGCATTGAGGGCGATTACCTGGCGATGCGGAGTGCAGATATAGAGCACATTCCCCACCTTCACCGGCGTGACCTCAAGATTAAACTCCCGTCCGGCCTTATCCTCTCCCTCGCGCTTCACATCCCCGGAGTCAAAACGCCACGCCTGCTTCAGCTGGCTGACGTTCTGCGGGGTGATCTGCATCAGCGGGGAGAAACGCTGCCCGTCGGCGGTACGGCCATAGTATTTCCAGTCAGGATCGCGTTGAGGCATTTGTGCCGCCGCGTTCGCCGGGAATTGTTGATGCTGGATAAAGCGCGTATCGGAGATATGCCACCCGGTCACAAATATCCCGGCGATCGTCAACACATAGAGGAGTCCCGGAGCCATACCGCTACGTCGGGCTGTTGGGGTGAGCGTGAGCTGACGGATCACCCACGGCATACTGATCCACACGCCCAGCACCGCCACCACCAGCAGGCGCGGCATCAGCTGCCAGCCGTCCAGCCCCACTTCCCATATCGACCAGCCGACGCACCCGAGAAACACCAGCAGGTAGAGCCAAACCCCGCTCAACCGACGGCGCAACAGCAGCACGCCGCTGAGCAAAAAGCCGACCCCGAACAGGATAAAGACCGCGGGACCGCCGACATAGGCCAGCCAGCCGCCGAGAACACTGTATGCCAGCCCCACCAGGGCGACCAGTGAGCCGGTCAATACGGCCCAGAGACGAGATGTTGTCTGTGGCATTGCCCACCTCTTTTGTAAACTCACGTCAATAAAGTGTAAGCAATCGATGGCAAGGCGTACTAAGAAAGTGGGGATGACGCGATTTAATGACGCTGCTGCTAACATCTCTACACTCAACTTACCGGCTGCAATCTGAATACGGAGCACCTGATGGTCACCACACACGTTTTTATCGCGGTCAGTCTTGATGGTTACATCGCCCGACAGGATGGCGATATCGGCTGGCTGTTGCAGCGCGACGATCCGACAGAAGATCATGGCTATGCGGCGTTCATCGCGGACAAAGAGTGGATAGTTATGGGACGAGGGAGCTATGAGAAGGTGCTGACCTTTGACGAATGGCCTTATGACCGGCCCGTGCTGGTGCTCTCCCGACAGCTGGCCGATACCCCGGTGCCCGAGGCGCTGAAGGGCAAAGTGCAGTTCTCGCGCCTGTCGCCAAAAGACGTGCTTAACGACCTGGCGGCGCAGAGCGTACAGCGCGTCTATATCGATGGCGGGCAGGTGATACAGTCTTTCCTGCGCGAAGGGCTGGTCGCCGATATCGTTATCACTACCGTTCCGGTCCTGCTCGGTTCGGGAAAACCGCTGTTCGGATCCCTGCCTCAGGATATCGATTTGACACTGTTATCAAGCCGCAGCTTCCCTTCGGGTCTGGTGCAGTCGCATTATCGGGTGAGGTCATAAATCGCCATGATCGTTAAGAATTGACTTACCTCCGAATAGAACGAGAATAAATGTTCCCGGCGACACACTATGGAAATGGAGTCTATCATCGCCTGCTCACGTCATTCTCAGCTTGCCACTCACCTTAAACGCTCCGGTGCCCTGATCGCCTGGGCGTTATTGCTGGTCAGTTGCAGCTCAACACCGCCGAAATCGCTGGTTACCCCGCTACCGCCGGTGGCTAAACACCCCCCTGCCGGATAAAAGTACGCGCCATGAACCGGTGCGCGGCGTCTGGCTGACGACCGTCTCTCGTCTCGACTGGCCGCCGCTGGAGTCGGTGAACGGTCGCCCTGCTGCATCGCGCATCGCTATGCAGCAAAAGGCCCTGACCGATAAGCTGGATAACCTGAAGAGCCTCGGGATCAATACCGTGTTTTTCCAGGTCAAACCGGACGGCACCGCCCTGTGGCCATCTAAAATACTGCCCTGGTCCGATATGCTGACCGGCAAAATCGGGGAAGATCCCGGCTACGACCCGCTGCAGTTTATGCTCGATGAAGCACACAAGCGCGGCATGCAGGTCCACGCCTGGTTTAACCCTTATCGTGTATCCACCAACACCAAGCCCGGCACGGTGGCAGAGCTAAACCGCACCTTGTCGCTCAATCCGCCGAGCGTGTTTGTTCTGCATCGGGAGTGGATCCGCACCGCGGGCGATCGCTATGTCCTCGACCCTGGTATTCCGGAAGCCCGGGACTGGATCACCAGCATCGTGGCTGAAGTGGTCTCACGCTATCCGGTGGACGGCGTGCAGTTCGACGACTATTTCTATACCGAAACCGCCGGCTCGATGCTGAATGACAGCCAGACGTACCGCCAGTATGGTCAGGGCTTTGACTCGAAAGCCGACTGGCGGCGCGATAATACCCAGCAGCTGATTGCCCAGGTGTCTCGCACCATCAAGCAGATTAACCCCAACGTCGAGTTTGGCGTCAGCCCGGCAGGCGTCTGGCGTAACCGCTCCCACGATCCGGCCGGGTCCGACACCCGGGGCGCTGCGGCCTACGACGAATCCTTTGCCGATACCCGTCGCTGGGTGCAGCAGGGCTTGCTGGACTACATCGCCCCGCAGATCTACTGGCCGTTTTCCCGCGATGCGGCACGCTATGACGTGCTGGCGAAATGGTGGGCTGGTGTGGTGAAACCTACCCATACCCGGCTCTATATTGGCGTCGCGCTGTATAAGGTGGGCGAACCCTCGAGCAAAGAGCCGGACTGGACGGTGCAAGGCGGCGTGCCGGAGCTGAAAAAGCAGCTGGATCTGAACGAATCCGAGCCGCAGATCGACGGCACGATCCTGTTCCGGGAGAACAACCTCAATCAGCCGCAGGCGCAGGAGGCGGTGCGGTATCTGAGAACCCGCTGGGGGTCGTAGCCTTTGCCAGGCCTGCGCAGCGGTAATGGTCGTTTGCGGTAACACAGGCCCTCTTTCATACTTTCAGTAGCACGCAAAGAACGCTGCACGTTGAGAGGAGTATTCATGAAAGTGTGGCCAAACCCTTTCATTGAAGACCGTGCCGATCCGCATATCCTGCGGCATGGGCAGCGGTGGTATTTTACGGGCTCCGTTCCGGATTATGACAGCCTGGAACTACGCTGTGCAGACACGCTGATGGGTCTGCGTGATGCTGAGCCCGTCACTGTCTGGCGGAAACCCGACACTGGCCCCTGTCGTGAACTTATCTGGGCACCGGAACTGCACCAGATTGATGGCGTTTGGGTCATTTACTTCTGCGCCGCCCCCTCCCGCGAACAGATTGATGGCCTGTGCCAGCACCGGATGTTTACCCTGGTCTGCGATGGCAACGATCCCATGACAGGCAGCTGGCAGGAATCCCACCAGATCGCGACGCCGCTGGACACGTTCTCCCTTGACGGTACCTACTGTTTTCATCAGGGCAGACACTGGTATCTCTGGGCACAACAAAACCCAAACGTGGCCGGCAATACCTTTATCTACCTGGCAGAGCTGAGTAATCTCTGGACGCTGAAAGGCGAGCCGCTGATGCTCAGCCACCCGGAGTTTCGCTGGGAGAAAAAAGGCGGCGACGGCGTCAATGGCGTGAATGAAGCGCCGACTACCCTGGCGCATGGAGATCGGCTGTTTGTCGCCTACTCTGCGGCGGCGACCGATGAGAATTACGGTATGGGCCTGCTATGGATTAATAAGGATGCCGACCCGTTGCAGCTCAGTAACTGGATAAAACTGGACCACGCCGTTCTCAGTACCGACGAGAAAAACGAACAATATGGTCCCGGTCACAGCTGCTTTACTACAGACGAAAACGGACGAGATGTGCTGGTGTATCATTCGCGTAACCACACCGGTATATCTGAAGGCCCGGCTCACGTCCGGCATACCCGGCTGAAATATTTTTGCTGGGATGAGGAGGGAATGCCCGATTTTGGCGTGCCCCCCTGCTGAAAACCATTAAGAGGGTCATTTGTGACCGGGCGAATCCGTATTTTCAATGGAATAAACACCGCTCAAAAGCTGAACGCACCTCTTCGTAGAGCCTGTCTGACAGCATCAAATTTTGCCAGATAGTATTATGCCCGGCGCCAGGAATGGTGAGCAGCTGCTTCTGACGGCAGCCAGCCGCTGAGGACAACAGTCTTTCCGGTATTTCTGCGGGAATGATTGCGTCATTTTCGGCGGCGATAATCAACATATTGCCGGTAAATTCAGCTGCGATATCCCAGGCATCGGTTTGCGCCCAGCTTCTGTCCTGGCGAATGATGGCAGAAAATTCAGGACCAAACTTCACCCTGTAGGCTGGTGGGGAATAGACGCCAGGAACCATCAGGATGAGGGAGGCAAACCGAATCGTTTTACTCAGTTGCAGTGCGTTATAGGCACCCATACTCACGCCCATACAACCCGTGAGAGGCAGCCCCTGAAAAGCAATCACCGCCTCTGCCTGTGCCGTCCGGCTGAAAAGAGAGGACTCGTGCATATCTCCCCCCGTCTCACCATGACCTACAAAGTCAAATAGCGTCGTGCCAATGTTTAACCTATCCAGAAGCGCACGGTATTTATAGAACACCGTGCGATCCTTACCGCCGCCATGAAGCATCAGCACATGGCCATTGCGCCCGAATGTGCTTTCGGCATAGATGAATTTGCCCTGAAACGGCACCTTGAAAGCGTGACTGGAAATCATCTGCGTATTTATCATCGAATGGCTCATTTCTTCGTTTTATCAAACCAGATCGCACCGTGCAAATGTCCGCTTCACGCTCATAGCGAAATCTTTGGTCTGGGCTACCCCTTTACCTTTGCAGGCAAAATAGTGCACTCCGTGACGGGGCCGTAATCATATCCCAGAATCGTGAAGTTCGGGGAATCAGTCACCGTCACCATGCTGTCAGATTGATAACTGGACGGCCCTTTGCGGAGATGATGAAGGGGCTCGCCCGCCCCCTTTCTTCAGCCGCGTTGAGTGCGGTAATCCGGGGGCGCTTCGCTTGCCCGGCCCGCGTGCTGCGATAGCTATTCCCCGGATGCCGGGAGTTCACTATCTTTAATATTGGCAACAGGTCCAAGAATAGCGCTGTCAAATTCGCGCAGAGCTCCACCAGCAGCGACGCGAACGGGCCAGTCATGATTGGCCAGCGCGCCTCGTCCCAGAGCAATGAAATCGGCACCCATTCCCCTGACCTGTTGCGCCCGGGCTTCATCATGCAAACTCCCATTCGCCATAATGGTCAGCTGTGGTGCATATTTACGGCCAAGTTCAACCAGGGAGTGTGAGTTATCAGCGAAAGCGGGCTGCCAGGCTTCAAACTCCGTCAGATGCAGGTAATCGATACCGGATGCAGCGAGTAAGGTAAATACCACGCGGGCATCCTCTTCCCCCTTCGCCCACTTATGGAAAAAGTCATTTACTTTCCCCTGTGAGATCCTGATACCCACCGGGATTTCATCACCGACACGCCGTCTGACAGACTGAATCACCGCAAGACTAAGTTTAAGCCGATCGGCGATGTCTCCTCCCCAGTAGTCCGTTCGCAGATTAGTGTAATCCGTTAAGAACTGATCGAGCAGATAGCCATTTGCGCCATGAATTTCTATGCCATCAAAACCCGCTTCAAAAACAGCGCAGGACGCGGCATCGGCAAAACTGCCTATAATGTCCTGAATTTCACCTTCGCTTAATTCGCGTGGTACAGGGTATTCGCCTTCACCACGATAAAACGTCATCTGTTTACCCACCGGACGCACGGCGCTGGGGGCCACTGTCCCACTGCGAAAATAATTGCCCTGTGACAGCGCGCCAGAGTGCTGGATTTGAGCAAAAATTCGGCCGTTATTCTGGTGCACTGCGTCAGTAACGTTACGCCATCCCGCTATCTGTTCCGGGCTGGTTAATCCAGCCTGGAAGACATACGTCTGCGACCAGGCTTTATCAATATAAATGCCTTCCGATATAACCAGCCCAAATCCACCGCGGGCAAAATCCTCGTAGTATGTCTTCATGCGCTCGCTGGCTACCCCGTCTTCGGACGCGGTAACCCGGGTCATTGGCGCGACCACAAGGCGGTTATTTAATTCGACCTGACCGATACGGCCAGGGTTAAAAAGGCATAATGTCTTCATTAGGGTTCCTGATAAATTAAATCACCGGAACACTATAATTATTGTATAGCGAGGCATAAACAGGCCAAAATGATAAGGCTGCTTAACGATTATCGTTATAATTACGGTATTCAGGTTTGCTGAATAATTGGCTTACAGTACCGGGGTCGCCATGAATCTACAGGATGTCTCACTCTTTCTTGTCATAACCGAAACAGGCAGCCTTACCCAGGCGGCGAAACGACAGGGGGTATCCGCCATGGCTGTTTCAAGGCGTCTTGCATCCCTGGAACATGAACTCGGGACGCGTCTTTTGCAGAGGACGACCCGCTCGGTTTCATTAACGCAGGAAGGGATGGAATTCTTGCCCTATGCCCGGGCGCTCATCGATGCAGAGGCAGGTGCCCGGGCGTTATTTTCCCCATCAACCCAGGGCGCGGCTGGACTGTTGCGGATCACTGCGCCATCAGGGTTCGGGCGCCGTAATATTTTACCTTTCGTTCCTGAACTGTTAGCAGACAATCCAGAGCTCAGCATCGACCTTCAGTTAAGTGAAGATGTGGTTGATATTGTCGGAAGAGGGATCGACGTAGCCATACGTATCGCACCGTTAAAGGACTCCACGCTGATAGCACGCAAAATTGTAGATAATCCCCGCGTGCTCTGTGCATCCCCCGGGTACCTGAAAATGAATGAAAAACCCCAGTTCACCGGCGATTTAATGAAGCACAATTGCCTGCGGCTCAGCAGTGTTCCACATTGGCTGTTCGAACGTGATGGCAATGCTATCAGGGTCGGTGTCGATGGACGCTTCATCTCCGATAATGTTGAAGGGGTACGAGAGCTCTGCGTTCAGGGGCTGGGCATTGCTCAACTTACCCGATGGGACGTTATGAAAGAAATTCGGGACGGTGCACTTGTTGAGATTGAATTATCGGATGCCAGCCCCCAGGCTTTATCAGTCTGGGCGGTACTCCCCACAACGCGTTACCTTCCCCTTCGGGTCAGCACTTTTATTGAGAAACTAAAATCATCGCTGAACGGCGGTGCCGGGGGGCGCTTCGCTTGCCCGGCCTACGGATTGTTTTCCCGGGCAATAGTGTGAGATGTCATCTGAGAACCACTCTCGAGCCGTCGAATTGCCGGCACCAGGCTCGCCCCCGCCGTGGCAATCACCACCGCAACGGCAGAAACCAGCAGCACGTTGCTGGTGCCGTACTCAATTGCCAGCGGGCCTGCGATAAGCTCGCCGAAGGGAATGGCGACGAAAGACCCCACCGCATCATAGGCATAGACCCGGGCCAGCTTGTCCTGCGGGATATGAGTTTGCAGCGCCTGGGCCCAGGCGACACCGAACAGGCCAAAGGTCACGCCAGCAATAAAAAACGCGGCCATCAGCCACGGGGTGGCCGCAAGCTGGCTCAGCATGAACGGGGGTAAGGCGCAAAACGACACCAGCAGCACCCCGATAAAGAGGTCGCGGCGCGGGCGCCAGCGCAGCGCGAGGGAAGATCCCACAATCAGCCCCAGGCTCTGGGCTGCAATAATCATTCCCCAGTGTGCACGTCCAAAGGAGGCATCCGCAATCACCGGCCCGAGGACCATCATCACGCCGCTGAAGGCGGCATTAATAATGGTGAACTGCACGACGATAGCCCACACCCAGGCCCGGCTGGCGAACTCTTTCCACCCCTCTTTCAGGTCCTGCAGGATATTGCTTTGGGTTGAACCGACTTCACGTGGCGAGACGCGGATTAAATAATAGAGCGGCGCGGCGGCGGCGAAGCCCAGCGCATCAATGGCCAGCCCCCAGCCGGGCCCGACGGCGCTTATCAGAATGCCCCCCAGCGAAGCGCCGATCACCGTTCCACCGTAAATACCGGCCTGCAGAAAGGCGTTGGCTTCACGTAGATTGCGGGCGGGAACCGTCTGAGGAATGAGCGCGGAAGAGGCCGGTAAGGCAATCCCGGCGGCAGCGCCGTTCAGGGCACCGAGCAAGGCCAGTCCGATCGCCGTGGCGGAACCGTCCAGCACCGACCAGGCCACAATCGCCTGCGAAATGGCCGCAACCAGGGAAGATGAAACCAACACCCGACTGCGGGAATAGCGGTCCGCCAACACTCCGCCCAGCAGCAGGAACAGCACGTTGAAGATCGACCGGGAGGCAACAACGATACCCAAATCAGAGACCGATCCCCCCGATATCCAGCACCGCAAAAGCCAGTGCGATGGGGGCGATACCATTGCCCAGCACGGTGAGAAAACGGGCGGCAAACAGATAGCGAAAAGCGGAAAAGTGAAAGGCACGAACGTTTTTATTAGATGTTTTCATCGGTTCAATAGCAGCAGGATCGGGAATCTGAGTATATAGGAACAGCGTTTCAAAAACATCCGGTCGCGGTTAAACCGCCACATGATGGCTGGTCAGCGCGCCATTAACGTAGCGGTGGATCATCAGTCCCGGCGTGTTCTCTACGGGTGGAACCTTATCGCTGCCAAACCACACCGGATTGGCCGGGCACACGGAGGCACAAATATGCGCCGGAATGCCCGCAAACATTCCTGCTACCGGTCTGTGAACGTGTCCGGAAGCAATGGCGAGCGGTCTGTTCTCTGCGCTGCGGAGAAGATCTTCCAGACCATCCAGCCCTCTGCACCGGGACTCATCCAGGGTCGGTATTCCGGAGGCAAAGACATGATGATGCAGAAACAGCATTGAAGGCGTCGCGTCGACCCGGGTAAGCGCTTTCTCCAGCCAGCCCAGATGGTCCGTTACGGAGCCATAAGCCTGCCCTTCCACCGTTGAATCGAGACCAATCAGACGCAGACCGTCAGCCTCATAAACGGCATGCAGCGCACCGTCACAGGCGTCCTTCGCCCACGAGTTCTCTCCCCATACTGCACGCATCAGATGGCGATCGTCGGAATTACCCGGCAGTATGATGGAAGGATAATGCTGCTGACGCAGGCGGGCGGCGATCTGTTGGTACCCCTCAAGCCAGCCATCGTCGGTTAAATCCCCGGAAAGCACCAGCACGTCCGGTTGCAGCTGTGCCAGCCACCCGAGCACCCGGTCAAAGCGGGCCAGATGATCATTGTCAGGGGCGGCATGAATATCGGAAACCTGGGCTATCAACATTCCGTTTTCCTCAGGATTGGAAGCCCGTCAGGGCGCTTGCTGGCCCCCTGCTTTTCTTGTACCCTTCCCCGCTTTAAACCCCTTGCCAGATAATAAAAGGATGCCTGTGACTGCTCACCCTTCGAAAGATCCTTTGCATGGCGTCACGCTAGAGATGCAGGTCAATGCCCTGGTGGCGCGTTACGGCTGGGCGCAGCTGGGAAAGCTGATAAAAATCAACTGCTTTAACAGCGATCCCAGCGTCAAATCCAGCCTCAAGTTTTTGCGGCGTACTCCCTGGGCCCGCGCCGAAGTCGAAGCCCTGTACCTGGACTCGCTGGAGGATCCCGCGCCAGCAAAAGCGGACGACGAGACCACCAGCCCGTGGGACAGAGCGCGGGCTAACAAGTAACGCCGCTTTATGGCCGCCGTAACAGCACGATACTGCGGCCTGGCAGCGGAAAATCAGTATCCGGGATCACCGCCTGCCCCAGATGTTCATCCCCGGCAGTACTCAGCTCCAGCACCCAACCCTCTTTACCGCTTTCCGGGATACGGAACGGCACCGCCCCTTCGTACGGGTTGATCAGCAGCAGCACCTCATGCCAGATCCCCTTTTGCCCATGCAGATCGGCCCGGGTGAGATGGAGCCCCAGCGTGGTGCCCTCGTCCCAGTGCTCTGGCAGCTGTAGCCCACCGCCGGCATTGAACCAGGTGATCTCCATCCCGTCACGCCAGCTCTCGCGGTGCAGCAGCGGCTGGCTGGCACGCAGCTTGATCAGATGCCGGGTAAAATTGCGCAGCGCCTCGGCGCTTTCCGGGAGATTCTCCCAGTGTACCCAGCTAATCTCACTGTCCTGACAGTAGCCGTTGTTATTCCCCAACTGGCTCCGGCCAAACTCATCCCCGGCCAGCAGCATCGGCGTGCCGTGGGAGAAGAGCAGCGTGGTGAGGAAGTTACGTTTCTGCTGTTCGCGCAGGGCGTTGATCTGCTCGTCGTCGGTGGGACCTTCAACACCATAATTCGATGACCGGTTATCATTGTGGCCGTCGTTATTATCCTCGCCGTTGGCCTCGTTGTGCTTCTCATTGAACGAGACCAGATCGTTGAGGGTAAAACCGTCGTGGGCGGTAATAAAGTTAATGCTGGCCCACGGGCGACGCCCGCGCTGGTCATACAGATCCCCGGAGCCGAGCAGCCGCGCGGCAAAATCGGAGGAGACGTTATCCCCGCGCCAGTATTCCCGCACGGTGTCGCGATACTTGTCATTCCACTCGCCCCAGCCCGGCGGGAAGCCCCCCACCTGATAGCCGCCGGGGCCAATATCCCAGGGCTCGCCGATCAGTTTCAGCTTCGAGAGAAGCGGATCCTGCATCATGGCATCGAAAAAGCCGCCGCGCTGGTCGAACCCTTCCGGCTCGCGTCCGAGGATGGTGCCGAGGTCAAAGCGGAAGCCGTCGATATGCATCGACTCGGCCCAGTAACGCAGGGAGTCCATCACCATCTGCAGCACCCGTGGGTGCGAGGTATTCACCGTATTGCCGGTGCCGGTATCGTTCACATAGTAGCGATGCTGGCCGGCAATGGTGCGGTAGTAGGAGAAGTTGTCGATTCCCTTGAACGACAGCGTTGGGCCCAGCTCGTTGCCCTCGGCGGTGTGGTTATAGACCACGTCGAGGATCACCTCAATACCGGCATCGTGGAAGGCGCGCACCATGTCGCGGAACCCCTGAATGCCGTTCGGGCCGCCATAGCGCGACGCCGGGGAGAAGAAGTTCAGGGTGTTATAGCCCCAGAAGTTTTTCAGCCCCCGCTCGAGCAGATGCTGATCGTCCGGGAACGCATGCACCGGCAGCAGCTCAACGGAGGTGACGCCGAGGCTTTTGATGTAGTCCACCGTGGCTTTATGCCCCATCCCCTCAAAGGTGCCCCGCAGTTCAGGCGGGATCGCCGGGTTGAGCTGGGTAAAGCCCTTCACGTGGGTTTCATACAGGATGGTGCTGGACCACGGCACCGCCGGGCGATGTGGATCCTGCCCGTCGAACACCCGCGGGTCGATGACCCGACATTTTGGGGTATAGGGCGCGCTGTCCCGGGTATCAAAGCTGAGATCGAGATCGTCATGCCCCAGCTCATAGCCAAAATGGGAAGGGTTCCAGATAAGCTCCCCGGTCAGCGCCCTCGCATAGGGGTCAATCAACAGCTTATGCGGGTTAAAACGGTGCCCGTTTTCCGGATCGTAAGGGCCATACACGCGATAGCCGTACAGCGCGCCCGGTTTCAGATCCGGGACATAGCCATGCCAGACTTCGTCGGTGTACTCCGGTAACTCCAGGCGGGCAATTTCAGTTTTACCACTCGGGTCAAACAGACACAGCTCAACGCGTTCGGCGCAGGCCGAAAAAAGGGCGAAATTCACCCCTTTGTCATCGTAGTTGGCACCCAGGGGATAACTCTGCCCAGCCTGGATTTCATAGATTTTGTCAAATGCCATAAAGTCTCTCCCTCGAACAGTAATAATCATTAGCCGCGGGCCAGTAACACCCGCCAGCAATCCTGTGCATCACTCAATTGCAGGCTTTCGCCTAAGACCAGGGTTTCACCGCTGAAGCAGTCCTGATAGCTGCGCCCGGCGAGACCGGGCGGAAGAACCACCTCAGTCTGGCCCCACAGGGCCGCACCGGTAACCGGGAACGCCTGCGCGGCGTTGGCCAGCGCCAGCCGCGGTGCCACCACAATCAGCACGTCATCATCATCCACGCGGGCAAAGGCAATGGCCTTATCCGCCCGCTCACCGCGGGTGAGCAGCGCCATATAGCTGCCCAGACGGAACAGTGCCGGTTTGCGCTGGCGCAGATGGAGCAGCGTGCGGGTGACGGAGAGCTTCAGCTGCCCGTCCAGCCAGCTCGCCTCGCGGGCGGCAATCTGCCGATCCGCCGTCTCCAGCTGCTGACGTAGCTGGTCAAAATCGGGTTCGCGACGGTTATCAGGATCGACGAGGCTAAAGTTGAGCCCCTCGCTGCCCTGATAAACATCCGGCACGCCCGGGGCGGTGAGTTTGATCACCGTCTGGCTCAGGCTGTTCACCAGCCCGGCGCGGATAAACGGACGCAGCGAGGTGCTGAAGTCTTGCAGGAAATCCTGATTCTCCGGCGACAGCAGATGGCGGGCGTACTCCAGCACCACCGTTTCATAGGCTTCGTTGCTGTCCACCCAGTCGGTGCGCAGCTTGGCCTCGCGCAGTGCCTTCTCCACAAAGGCCAGGAAACGCTCCTCCAGCGCGTTCAGCCCCGCCGCATCCTGCGGATCCAGCTCCGGCGGCCAGACGCCCGCCAGCGCCTGATATAGCATCCAGGTGTCGGCAGCGCGCGGTGCCGTACCATCATTCAGAAAACGCACGTGGGTCTGGTTCAGCTGCTGCCAGCGGGTCACGCACTCTGCCCACACCTCCGGCGCTTCGGTCAGGCTGTAAAGCCGGGCGCGGGCATCTTCCCCGCGCTTGGTGTCGTGGGTCGAGGTGCCGGAGAGCGCATCCGGCTGACGATCCCGCCGTGCGGTCATCTCGGTGTGGAAACGCGTCAGCGAGAAGGCGCGCGGCACCGGCTCGGCACCCACTTCATTGAGGGCCAGATCCATGTGCTGGCGGAAGAACAGCGTATCCTCCACCGATTTCGCCATCAGCGGCCCGGTCAGCTGCTGAAAACGGGTGCGGAAATGGGTGGCGGTATCGCGGGCCTCCTCAGAGACCTCACCGGTCAGAATGCGGACCAGCAGCGCGATGGCCTCGGGATCGGCGCTGACCGTCGACACCACGTGGTTCAGCAGCCGCACGTCCGCGGCAGACATCCCCTCCGCGGTGCCGTAGGTGCGGTATACCGGGAAGGCCACCAGCAGCTCGCGCAGGGCCAGCCGCAGGGACTCCTCTTCGATGGCTACGCCTTCGGTCTGCGCCAGATTTGCCGCCAGCTTCAGCAAGGTGGAAAACTCCCCGGCGAAGTTTCGGTCCACCATCAACAGCCGCGCGTCACGCAGCTCGGCGTCCATATCCACCGGGCGGCCCATCACTGTGTCATAGGCCTGGCGCAGGCCGTCGATTTTGTCGTCGTCGATCAGCACTTCTGACAGCGAGGCGATAAATTCGTAGCCGGTGGTGCCGGAGATCGGCCAGTCTTTAGGCAGGTTCTCGCCTTTACTGAGGATTTTCTCCACCGTGATATAGCAGTCGGGGCCCGCCTCCTGACGCAGACGCTGCAGATAGGCTCGCGGGTCGGCCAGCCCGTCCACGTGATCGATGCGCAGCCCGTCCACCGCGCCCGAACGCACCAGGTCGAGGATCAGCTTGTGGCTGTCATCAAACACCGCGTCGTCCTCAACCCGCACGCCCACCAGACCGGTGATCTCGAAAAAGCGTCGCCAGGAGAGATCGTTCGGGGCATCGCGCCAGCTGGTGAGCCGCCAAGGCTGCTGGTTATGCAGTCGGGTAATGGCCGCCGGATCGCGAAGGCTAAGCACCTCCTCTTCCCGCCCTTCCCAGCTTTCAGGGGTCAGAGGGTAGAAATTGTCGAAATAGGCCAGCGCCGGTTTACCGGTCTCAGGGTCGGGCTGGACAGTAATCTCGCCGTTCGCCAGCACGACGTCAAAGTCATCCCCGAGAAACGGCAGCGTCAGCCGGCGGGACCAGTCGATATCGAAATGACGGGCGTAGCGGCTCTTCTCCCCGTGCTCAATCACATCCCGCCACCAGCCGTTTTCCAGCGAGGTGGACATGTGGTTCGGCACAATATCGAGGATCAACCCCAGCCCGGCCGCCTTCAGGGCGCTGACCAGCCGTTCAAATCCGGCGCGGCCGCCGATAGCGGGGTCAATCTCGTTGGCATCGGTAACGTCATAACCGTGCGTCGAATCCCGGGCGGCAGTAAATATTGGCGAAGCATACAGATGGCTGATGCCGAGCTGTTGCAGATACGGCACCAGACTGGCGGCACGATCGAAGGTCATGCCGTTGCGAAACTGAATACGCCAGGTCGCTGTTGGGATCATCAGGTCGGTTCTCCTTGTGCAAAACGTACAATAACGGTGTTCGCGAGCAGTTCCGTGCGGCCTTCCGGCCAGGCAAACAGCGTTTCACCGGCTATATCGGGCATCGATTGTTCCTGGTCACCCGCATTGAGCGCCAGGGTCAGCGTGCCCTGTGTAAATGTCCAGCTCACTACCACACAGCCCGTGGCGGTTTTCAGCACCCTGCCGTTACCGCCCTGTGCCCCGGCCAGCAGCGGTACAATCGCCCGCTGGCGCAGCTGCAACAGCTGTTGGCTAAAGCGCAGCCAGCGCTGGCCGTCAGGTTGGTTGAGTTTGTCCCAGTCCAGTTTCGAACGGGCAAAAGTCTCCGGCGCGTTGGGATCCGGCACCGTCTCGTCGTGATCGCTGAACTCTTTCGCGCGGCCTTCCCGCACCGCGCGCGCCAGATCCCCGTGGAAATCGGTAAAGAACAGGAACGGTTGGGTTTCACCAAACTCCTCGCCCATAAACATCAGCGGGATATGCGGAGACAGCAGCAGCGCGGCCATCAGTACCCGGGTGCGTTCTTCCCCAATCAGGCTTAACAGACGATCCCCCCTGAGCACGATTACCTACCTGATCGTGATTCTGGATGAAATCGACGAAGGCCACTGGCGGTTGAGCGATACTTTTCACTCCCCGTGGCTCTCCGGTCTGCGGGGAACGTTCCCCCCTGATAAGAAAAGCCCTCAGCGAGCGCCCGTGCCACCCAGTTTTCTGGTTTTTCAGCAAAATCCTGGTACCAGGCGTGGGTTTCTCCGCTGGCCATCACGTGTACAGCGTTATGCAGATCGTCATTCCACTCCCCGGTAAACAGCGGCACGCTGCCATCCTCCTCACGCGGATGGAGAAACACCACGTTGCGGCTGTCTTCAGTGGTGAGATGCACCGGCCGGTCGGTGATGGCGGCGCGGATGCGGGTGGCGATCTCAATCAGCACGTGGGTGTCGGAGGTATCCTCAATCTGATCGATGGCGTCAAAGCGCAGGCCGTCGAAACGAAACTCCGTCAGCCAGTACAGCGGCGCATCGACTATAAACTGACGCACCGGCGCGAGATCGTAAGCGATGCCGTTCCCCCAAGGGGTCATGCGTTCCGGATGGAAAAAGTCCGGGGCCAGTTTCGGCAGATAGTTACCCTCGGGCCCGAAATGGTTAAGCACAATATCCAGCACCACCGACAGACCGAGGCCGTGAGCGGTATCAACAAAGGCTTTCAGCTCGTCCGGCGTGCCGTAGGCGCTGTGCGGGGCATACAGCAGGACGCCGTCGTAGCCCCAGCCGCGATTCCCCCCCGGACTGGGAGAGCGGCATCAGCTCAATCATGGTGATGCCGAGCGAGGCCAGATACGGCAGTTTGTCGGCGGCCGCGCGGAAGGTGCCTTCCGGGGTAAAGGTCCCGATATGCAGCTCGTAGACCACGCTCTCTTCCCAGGGTCGGCCCTGCCAGTGGGTGTTGCGCCAGACATAGCTGTGAGGATCGCAGACCAGCGACGGGCCGTTGACATCACTTTGCTGGGCGCGGGAGGCCGGATCGGGCACCGCAGTGCCGTCGGGCAGGATAAAGCTGTAGGCTGAACCGGGGGCAACGTTGTTAACCGTCAGTTCAAATCCGCCGTCACCGGTCGGGTGCATCGGCAGTGTTTCGTCGTTCAGGCGCAGGGCAATTTGCTGCTGACCGCTGGCCCACAGATGAAAGCGAACGCTGTTCGCATCGCTGTACTCACAACCCCAATACCTAATAGATTTAGCAGTCATTCCACCACCTCGTTTGACCCATGATCCTCGGGTTGCCTGGCGTTTATCGCGAAGCAGAGGGAAAAAGAGAAAATGCGCTGACGTGATGCAGCGCATGAACATCAAGCATAGACCAGGAAAATTAATGTGAGATGGGTCACTGCGAAGGGTGTGGTCGAGATAACTATTGGACACTGTCGGCTCCCTCTCCCTTGAGGGAGAGGGCTGGGGTGAGGGGGGAACCGACGACACCGGTGCAACATGCCGGGTGGCGGCTACGCCTTACCCGGCCTACGAAAAGGTGCGGTCTGTGTTGCCGGGTGGCGGCTGCGCCTTACCCGGCCTACGAAAAGGGTGCGGTTTGTGTTGCCGGGTGGCGGCTGCGCCTTACCCGGCCTACGAAAAGGGTGCGGTCTGTGTTGCCGGGTGGCGGCTGCGCCTTACCCGGCCTACAGAAACGTAGGCCCGTGCAAGCGCAGCGCCGCCGGGCAGAAACGTCTACGGGAGTGAATTATGCCGGTTCCGGCAGTCTGAAGCTGGCGATGCTCTGGGTCAGGTGTTTCGCCTGCTCTTCCAGCGAGGCGGCTGCGGCCGCGGACTCCTGCACCAGGGCGGCGTTTTGCTGGGTCACACCGTCCATCTCGGTCACGGCCTGGCCGACCTGGCCGATACCACGGCTCTGCTCTTCCGAGGCCACCGAGATCTGCTCCATCAGCGTGTTTACTTTATTGACCGAGTTGATGATGGCGTGAATCACCTCCCCTGAACGATTCACCAGCTGCGAACCGTTTTTCACGCTCAAAACCGACTGGGCAATCAGGTTTTCGATATCCTTCGCCGCCACGGCACTCTTCTGCGCCAGGGTACGAACTTCGGTTGCCACCACCGCAAAACCGCGCCCCTGGGTACCGGCACGAGCGGCTTCTACCGCGGCGTTCAGCGCCAGAATATTGGTCTGGAAGGCGATACTGTTGATCACGCTGGTAATATCTTCGATACGCTGGGAGTTGGCGGCGATGGTGTTCATGGTCTCGATCACTTCGCGGGTCACCGCCTCGCCGGTGCGGGCATTGTTCACCGCATCCTGCACCAGCTTACCGGCCTGGTGCACGTTGTCGGTGTTATTGGCGACGGTGGCGCTCAGCTGCTCCATGCTGGCGGCGGTTTCCGTCAGGGCCGAGGCCTGCTGTTCGGTACGCGAGGCCAGATCGATGTTGCCGGAGGCAATCTCCTGCGAGGCATAATTGACGGTGCGGCAGGCTTCGCGCACCTGAGAGATGGTCTCCAGCAGGGCCAGACGCATCTGCTCCATCGAGCCCATCAGAAGATCGATTTCGCTGTTCGAGCCCGCCTTCTGCGGCACCGCTTCGGTCAGCTGACCGGCGGCGATCTGGCTGCAGTGCTCCCGCGCGAGGTTAATCGGGGCGAAGACAAACCGCTTCATCAGGACGCTCACCCCGATAATCACCACCACAAACAGCGCGGCAAAAGCGGCAATAATGATTAAGCCGGAGGCAAAGTGCGAACGCGCATCTTCGTTGAGCTGCTTCGCGTATTTCTGGTGCACAGAGAGCACCTGGTCGAGGACGATCTCATACTGACGATCGAGGCGGGAGATCTGCGGGATCAGGGCATCAAATTTTGCCGCGTCGTGCGCCGAGGCCGCGGCAATCAATGGCTCCAGCCCCTGATTACGGTAGGCGAGCCAGGCGTCGTCGTAATCCTTCACTAACGGGGCTTCATCCGCCAGACGCGGCGCGGCATTAAAGGCGGCAAACGCGCCATCCGCTTTGGTCAGGGCCAGCTTCACCGAATCCAGCTTCTCGGCGATACCGGCAGTGTCCCCGCTCTCCACCTGCTTCATGTACTCCATGACCCGCACCCGCAGGGTACGGCTGTGGTTAATGGGATCGATAATGGATAGCACCACCTGGATCTCTTTATTGACGTTATCCAGTGAATCATTACTTTTTATGGCCAGCCAGACGTTGGTTGCGGCACTGGCAACAAAGAAAAACAGCAGGGCAAGCAGAATGGCAAGGGACGACTTTTTAAGCGACATAACTACCTCAGAAATAAAACGGTCTGAAGTATTATCGGCATCCGCCCCTTAATATTGAATTAAAGTTATTTATTTATGAAGATAACAATAACAGCGTTAATAGGTATTTAAATCATCATATTGCACGGCAGGACCTTATATTTTTGACCCTGCCATAGATGGAAATTTTTTATCTCTTTTACGGCTAATTATTTGCGGGATAGTTAATCGCTTAAATAAACAGCATTAGTATATTGCGGCCAGTGAATTTCACCTACGCCGTTTAATTTTGGCCGGGCGAATAAAAAGCCCTGAAAACGCTTAATGCCTGCCGACTCCAGCCAGCACCACTCTTCGATTTTCTCGATGCCCTCGGCCACCAGCGCAATCTCCATGTCGGTGCAACAGCTGATGATCGACTTCACAATGGCCTGTTTCGGGCCGCTTAAGTGGATATCGCTGACAATCTCGCGATCGATTTTTAGTTTATCCGGCTGGAAACGGGTCAGCAGCGACAGCCCGGCATAGCCAGAGCCAAAATCATCAATCGCCAGACCAATCCCCGCCGCCCTTAACTGTTTGATAGCGCTGTTAAACTGGTTGAAGCCGGAGATCATCTCGTTTTCGGTAACCTCAATCACCACCTGCTCCGGCTGCAAACCGTGGGAGAGGATCTGGTCCATCAGATAATCGACGGCGCCGGGCACGTTGACCAGCGACATCGGCAGCAGGTTAATGGCGATTTTAAGGTCGCCAATGCCAATCTTCTCTGCCAGCGCAAAGGCGTAGGACTTGGTCAGCAGATCGACTTTGTACACGTTGTCCTGATCGAGGGCGTTAAAGAACCGCTCCGGGCTCCCGCCGTCGTTGCTGCGGATCAGCGCCTCCAGCGAGGAGATTTTCCCTTCGGTGGGTTCGACGATCGGCTGCAGGGCAAACTGGCAGACCTGGTTCTCAATCAGCCCGTTGATGGATTTGCCAAAAGGCGCATGCTCCGGGGCCAGCGTCCACTTATCCGGTCGAAAGCTGGACACCCCCCGGTGCTTTTTTCTGCTGGTGAATAAAAGTCTGAATAAATTTAAATACCCGGTCTTCCGCCGCCAGATAATTTTCCAGCTTGCTGTAGCGCAACACGGAGGAGCGCACCGATTTTGGCGTGTCGATACGCAGATCGAACAGCAGCATGCCGACGTTCTCGAAGCGTCGCCGTGGGCCGTAATCGCGCATTAGCTCTACCACGCTGTCATGGCGCTTGTCCTGGCGGATCTTCACAAACAACGTCTCAATAACCTCTTCAGATCCTTCAAGGATCTGCAGAAAATCGACGCCGTTAAACAGTAAAATGCCCGTGACATTCAGCGCGGCATTACTGTGTTTGGCCTTTTCAACCAGTGAAAGGAGGGATAACGATTTACAGGATGAATTTAACTGGCTTTTGTAAATGAGAGTAGTCAGCACAGCTATTGTTCCCGGGTCGATTGTTAGGCCTTATAAGCTATTGTTTAGCATAATTTACATTCGTCGACTAATAGTATTAAAGGGATATATCCGGAAAGAAGCGATTCGGCTCAAAAATAAACAAAGTGAATGTTTAATTCAGGCGGAGGTGAATGTGAAACGTACATTGCGGCTGCTGCTCTGTTTACCGGTGTACGCTCTTGCCGCTCCGTTGGTGCCGCCCGATGGCTTTACCCGACCGCTGCCGCGCACCGTTTCGGGCGGCTGCGTGCCCCTCCCCGCGCCCTTCACCGCCCCGCTGACCTTACGCAGTAAATATGAGGGGTCGGATAGCGCCCGCGCCACCCTAAATCCGCAGGCGGAACAGGCGTTTCGCGCCGCGTCTAAACCTGTCGTCGGCTTTGAGCGCGGGATCTCGGAGATGGTCTGGCGCTATAAACAGAGCGGGGATCCGCATACCCTGAACTGTATTCTCAACGGCTATGCGGCCTGGGCTAAAGCAGACGCGTTGCTCTCCGGGGAGACCAGCCATACCGGGCGCGCCATGCGCAAATGGGCGCTGGCAACCCTGGCCAGCAGCTGGCTGGAGCTGAAGTTTACCCCCGGAACGTCCCTTGCCGGACAACAGGCCACCGAGCGCTGGCTGGGCCAGCTGGCGGATCGGGTGGTACTGGAGTGGGACGGCCTGCCGCTGAAGAGCACCAATAACCACAGCTACTGGGCGGCCTGGGCGGTGATGGCCAGCGCCGTGGCCCTTGATCGACGGGATTTGTTCAACTGGTCGTTAAAAGAATACCGCATCGCCGCCGGGCAGATTGCCGCCGACGGCACGCTGGCAAACGAACAGCGCCGCCGCGAGCGTTCCCGGGCCTATCACAATTACGCCCTGCAGCCGCTGGTGATGATCGCCAGTTTCGCCGATGCGAATAAGGTAGATGTGACGAAAGAGAATAACGGCGCGCTGGCGCGGCTGGCGGGTTATGTTTTGCAGCACCAAGAAGCGCATCTGGAATGGCTGGAGCCCTGGTGCGCCCTGCATCACTGCAGCTCAGTGACCCTGTCGCGCCTGGACGCCAGCCGTCCGTTACAGGATCGCCGCCTCGGCGGCAATCTCACCCTGGTCTATCAGCGTTAAATCTGCGCCATCCCGCCATCCACGAACAGCTCGGCGGCGTTGATAAAGCTGGAGGCATCGGAGGCGAGGAACGCCACCGCTTTGGCCACCTCTACCGGTTCGCCAATGCGCCCCAGCGGCACCGTCGAGGCCAGGGCATCGAACAGCCCCTGACGCTGATCTTCCGGCACCAGATCCCCCAACCCCGGGGTTTTAATCGGGCCCGGGCTGACCACGTTGACGCGGATCCCGCGCCCCTGCAAATCCAGCGCCCATGAGCGGGCAAAGTTTCTCACTGCCGCCTTGCTGGCGCTGTAGACGCTGAAGTTGGCGGTGCCTTTAACCGAGACGGTCGAGCCGGTGAGGATCACCGACGACCCGGAAACCAGCAGCGGCAGCGCCTTCTGCACGGTAAAGAGCACGCCGCGCACGTTGGTGGCAAAGATGCGGTCGAAGTGTTCTTCGGTGATGGCCCCCAGCGGCAGCATATCGCCGCCACCGGCGTTGGCGAACAGCACGTCCAGCCGTCCTGCCTGCTCGGCGATCTGCGCATACACCGTATCAAGATCGTCAAGGCGTGAGGCATCGGCGCGAATGCCGGTCACCTGCCCGCCGAGGCTGGCGACGGCGTTATCCAGCTCTGCCTGACGGCGACCGGTGATGTAAACCCTGGCCCCCCTGATCGGCCAGCTCTTTTGCCGTTGCCAGACCGATACCGCTGGTACCGCCGGTGACGAGTGCGACTTTACCTGTTAATGCTGAGTTCATGTGATTTACCTTCTGTGTTGTTGGTGTGAATGCACTCTACCGCTTGCGGGATTACGGAAAAATCAGCAAAAATTGAAATCACTTTTTCCCGGTGGGAATAATCCCCGTTTCGACGAGACTGTTCTATGGATCAGTTAATGGCAATGCGCGCCTTTACGCGCGTGGTGGAAACCGGCAGCTTTACCCGGGCGGCAGACTCGCTGAACATGCCCATCGCCACCCTCAGCAAGCTGGTGAAAGCGCTTGAGGAACATCTGAGCGTGCGGCTGTTACAGCGCACCACCCGGCGCGTAACCCCAACGCCGGAGGGACAGGACTATTATGAAAAGGCCCGGCGGGTGCTGATTGATATTGAAGATATCGACACCTCCTTCAGCGCGGTAAAGCAGCAGCCGCAGGGACATTTGCGAATTGATGTGGGTGGCTCGACGGCGCGGGATGTGCTGATCCCGGTGCTACCGGATTTTATGCGTCGTTATCCCGACATCCGCATCGACCTGGGCGTGGCCGACCGGCCGGTGGATTTGATCAGCGGCAACGTGGACTGTGTGATCCGCGGCGGCGCGCTGGGGGACTCCTCCCTCATCGCCCGGCATATCGGCAATGCGGAGATGGTCACCTGTGCCACCCCGGGCTACCTGAAGCAGCACGGAATACCCGCCTACCCGGAGGAGCTGCGCAATGGTCATAAGCTGGTGAGCTATCTGTCGCCGGTGAGCGGCCGCGCGGTGCCGTTTCGCTTTACCCACGACGATGAGGTTCGCGACATCAGCCTGCGACACCATATCGGAGTTAACGAAAGTAACGCCCACCTTGCGGCGGCGGTTGCCGGGATGGGGATTATCCAGACCTTTCGCTACTCTGCCGGCGGGCTGATTGAGGCGGGTTCGCTGGTGGAAATTCTGGCGAAATGGCGTCCGCCGCACTATCCGTTTTACGTGGTGTATCCGCAAAACCGGCATGTGACGCAGCGTCTGAGGGTATTTATCGCGTGGCTGGCGGAAGTCTTTCCTGAGGCGGTAAAAGGATAGCCGGGCGCAACGCCCGGCGAAAGGATCGGTTCAGGATTCAGTTCAGGGTGTAGTCGAGGGTGATTTCAGCTTTCAGCACCTGCGACACAGGACACCCGGCTTTGGCCTTCTGAATGATGCCGTCAAACTGCTGCGGATCAATGCCCGGTACGGTCACTTTGCTCTGCAACGCAATTTTGCTGATCGCAAAGCCGCTGTCGGTTTTATCCAGCGATACATCCGCAGTAGTGTCGATGGAATCGGCAGTGTAACCAGACTCGCCCAGCATCAGCGACAGCGCCATTGAGAAGCAGGCTGCGTGTGCTGCGCCAATCAGCTCTTCCGGGTTGGTGCCCTTTTCCCCTTCAAAGCGGGTATTAAAGCCGTAAGGTTGCTGATTAAGGACGCCGCTTTCGGTGGAAACCGTCCCTTTGCCGCGTTTGATATCGCCAGACCAGTGTGCCGAACCGTGTTTGTGAATCGTCATAGTGTGTTCTCCTTTTGGCTTACAAGGGGTTAAGTATAGAAGAGGGATCGGGCTTTGCCGCAAAGACGGAACAGTCTCATGCCGTTGCGCAGATATTCACCTGCTATATTTTAATTTTTAATAAGGAGGACAAAATGAATTCACCCGTCAGAGGTATCGACCACATCGGTATTACCGTCCCGGATATTAATCAGGCCACGCTATTTTTTGAGCAGGCCTTTAATGCGAAAGAAATATATCGTTCCGTCGAACCCGGTGACGGAAATATCGATCCCGATGCCCAACAGAAGACGTTACGCTTATTCCCCGGAACCGACGTTCGCGCCATTCGGATGCTGGCGATGCCCCACGGGCCGGGGATAGAGCTGTTTGAAATGCACGGGCCGGAGCAGCAGCCACCGGCAAGAGCGAGCGACTTTGGATTGCAGCATTTCGCCGTCTATGTCGATGATTTTGCACAGGCGATAGCGCGCTTTACGGCGGCGGGTGGCGAAATGTTTACCGAGCCTAAGGCGCTCTCCTTCCCGGCCGAACAGGGAGAAGGCAACGCTTTTTGCTACGGTAAAACGCCCTGGGGCAGCGTGATTGAATTGATATCCTGGCCCTCGCCTATGCCTTATGAAAAATACACAAACGTGCGTCGCTGGAAGCCATAATATATTCATGGAATTGCGGTGATTATGATATTTTTATTTCCAGGACGAGTCTTAGTCACAGTGATTAAAAAGTTTGCCATTCTGAATGTGCATTACGTCATTGCGAACCGGAACATTAAATAGAAAACGACACGGAGGCACTATGTTTACTTATACTTCAGCAACCACACCATCCGCGCAGCCGGAGCTGGTCAATGCCATTGCACAGGGTTTACGCGCAGAGCTGGGCGCTGTCACCGAAGATGACATTTTGATGGAACTCACCAAATGGGTAGAAGCATCAGACAATGACATCCTCAGTGACATCTACCAGCAGACCATTAACTACGTCGTCAGCGGTCAGCACGCCAGTTTCTGAAAACCTGCTATGCTGGATCTGCAACCTTAGGGGTTACATTTCGTTCGCCTTATCACTATCAACAGGAATGAGGAGTTACTATGAAATCGAACCGTCAGGCACGCCATATCCTGGGACTGAGCTACAAACTCTCTAACCAGCGTAAAGTGGTGATTGAGGGCGACAGCGAAACGCAGGTCACCCACGCTACCGGCAGAAAGCGCCACGAACCTAAGTAAGTTCGCTAAAGATCCCCGACACCATCGGCAAAACCGATGGTGTTTTTGTTTGTATGTTGCGGTTTTTAACATTCACCTCCTTTATACTAGCCGCCTGACATCCCCTGCGGGCACGACAGCGACAATGATCAACACCAGTGCCAGGGACGGATTTCCCAAAATTAAGTGAGTGACATGGACAACAAAGCAACCCGACATCGTTCCCTTTACATCCCTTACGCCGGACCGGTTCTGCTGGAATTTCCCCTGCTGAACAAGGGCAGCGCCTTCAGCATGGAAGAGCGCAGCAACTTCAACCTGCTGGGCCTGCTGCCGGAAGTGGTGGAAACCATCGAAGAACAGGCCGAGCGCGCGTGGATCCAGTACCAGGGTTTCAAAACCGAGATCGATAAGCACATCTACCTGCGCAATATCCAGGACACTAACGAAACCCTCTTCTATCGATTAGTGCAAAACCATCTCGACGAGATGATGCCGGTGATCTACACCCCGACCGTCGGCGCCGCCTGCGAACGCTTCTCTGAGATTTACCGTCGTTCGCGCGGCGTGTTTATCTCTTATCAGAACCGTCACAACATGGATGACATTCTGCAGAACGTGTCGAACCACAACATCAAGGTGATCGTGGTGACCGACGGGGAACGTATTCTCGGTCTGGGCGACCAGGGGATCGGCGGGATGGGTATTCCTATCGGCAAGCTGTCGCTCTACACCGCCTGCGGCGGTATCAGCCCGGCTTACACCCTGCCGGTGGTGCTGGACGTCGGTACTAACAACCAGCAGTTGCTCAACGATCCGCTGTATATGGGCTGGCGTCACCCGCGCATCACCGACGAAGAGTATTACCAGTTCGTGGATGACTTTATCCAGGCGGTAAAACATCGCTGGCCGGATGTGCTGTTGCAGTTTGAAGATTTCGCGCAGAAAAACGCCATGCCGCTGCTGAATCGCTATCGCGACGAAATTTGCTCCTTTAACGACGATATTCAGGGCACCGCGGCGGTCACCGTCGGCACCCTGATTGCTGCCAGCCGCGCGGCGGGTAACCAGTTAAGCTATCAGAAGATCGTCTTCCTCGGTGCCGGTTCCGCCGGGTGCGGCATTGCCGAGCAGATCATCGCCCAGACCCAGCGTGAAGGCTTAAGCGAAGAGCTGGCCCGCTCGCGCGTCTTTATGGTAGACCGCTTCGGCCTGCTGACCGACGCCATGCCGAACCTGCTCCCGTTCCAGACCAAACTGGTGCAAAAGCGCGAAAATCTGAAAAACTGGGATACGGATAACGAAGTGCTCTCCCTGCTGGACGTGGTGCGCAACGTCAAGCCGGATATCCTGATCGGCGTCTCCGGGCAGACCGGGCTGTTCACCGAAGAGATCATCCGCGAGATGCATAAGTACTGCGCTCGTCCAATCGTGATGCCGCTGTCGAACCCGACCTCCCGCGTGGAAGCGACCCCGCAGGACATCATCGCCTGGACCGAAGGCAATGCGCTGGTTGCCACCGGCAGCCCGTTTGCCCCGGTGGTGTGGAAGGATAAAACCTACCCGATTGCCCAGTGCAACAACTCCTATATCTTCCCGGGGATTGGCCTCGGGGTGATCGCCTCTGGCGCCTCGCGCATTACCGATGAGATGCTGATGTCCGCCAGCGAAACCCTGGCCAAGCACTCACCGCTGGTGAACAACGGCGAAGGGCTGGTGCTGCCGGAGCTGAAGGATATTCACGTGGTGTCGAAGGCGATTGCCTTTGCCGTGGGCAAGATGGCGCAGCAGCAAGGGGTGGCGGTGAAAACCTCTGCCGATGCACTGCAGCAGGCGATTGACGAGAACTTCTGGCAGCCGGAATACCGGAGCTACCGTAGAACGTCGATATAAAAGCAAAAAAGGCAACATAAGTTGCCTTTTTTTATGTTTGCGCCCTCTCCCTGTGGGAGAGGGTTGGGGTGAGGGCATCAGGCCGCACATCCCTCCGACAACGCGATCATTACTTCTTCTTATTCAACATCGCCTGTAAATCGGCAAACGGGTTGTAGGTCGCCGCGCCTACATCTTTTTGCGCGTCTTCACCGGCGACCACGGTGGTACCGTACAGATCCGCTTCCGTGTATTTGGAATGCTCGTGATCGTGGCAAAACAGACACAACAACTCCCAGTTACTGCCATCTTCCGGGTTGTTGGTATGGTCGTGATCGATATGGTGAACCGTTAATTCACGCAGGTTCGAATAAACGAACTCCCGCGAACAACGTCCGCATACCCACGGATAGATTTTTAATGCTTTCTCGCGGTAGCCGCTTTCAAGCCGCGCGTAGTTTTTCGGGATCAGAGCCATTGCTGAAGTTACCTGTGGCAAAAAGCTAATTTTACGCCAGTACGGCCGGGAATTCACCTGCGTTCACTGGCGCTACTCAGGGTTTCTGTGAGCTGGCGCTGCGTTACCCACCAGAACACCAGGGCCAGCAGGCTGACCAACGCCCCCAGCATGCACACCCCCTGCCAGCCAAAATGAGCATAAGTGACGGTCGTGCCGATGGCCCCCAGCCCGCTGCCTACGGCATAAAACAGCATGTAGAGCCCCACCAGGCGGCTGTGGGCGTCCGGGCGGGTGCGAAAAATCAGGCTCTGATTGGTGACGTGCAGCGCCTGACCGCCCAGGTCCAGCAGCACGATGCCGATGACCAGCGCCCAGAGTGACACCGGCATCAGCGACAGCGGCCACCAGGCCAGCAGCAGCGCCAGGAGCGCCAACCTGCTGGTGCGGCGGGCATAACCCCGATCCGCCCACTCCCCGGCCCGGGCGGCGGCCAGCGCGCCGACCACGCCCGCCAGCCCGAACGCGCCAATCGCGGTATGCGAAAAGCTGTAGGGCGGCGCGCTCAGGGGCAACACTAACGCGCTCCAGAAGATGTTAAAGGCAGCGAACATCAGCAGCGCCAGTGTGCCCCTCACCTGGAGTACCTTCTCGTCACGCAGCAGGGTCAGCATCGAGGCCAGCAAACGGGGATAACTCAGCGCGCGTGAGGCCGGAGGCAGGACGGGCAGCCGTCGCCACAGCGGGATCGCAATCGCCAGCATCAGAAGCGCGGCGCAGAGGTAGACCCCGCGCCACCCTGCCAGATCGCTGACGCCCCCGGCAAAGACCCGCGCCAGCAGCAGACCGATGAAGACCCCGCCCTGGGCCGTTCCCACCACCCGGCCCTGTTCATGAGGGGCCGCAGCGCTGGCCGCATAGGCGATTAGCCCCTGGGTCATCGCCGTACCGAGCAGCCCGACGGCGAGCATGCCTGACAGCAATACCGGCGCGGACTGCGCCATCCCCACTGCAATCAGGGCGACGATCAGGGCCAGCATTTGCAGCGCCATCAGGCGGCGGCGATCCAGCCGATCGCGCAGCGGCACCAGAAACAGCAGCGCCAGCGCACAGCCCAGCTGGGTGGCGGTGATCACCCCGCCCACCGCCGCCTGGCTGATGGCGAAATCCCGCGCCAGGGCGTCGAGCAGCGGTTGAGCGTAATAGACATTCGCCACGCTCAGGCCGCTGGCAATGGCAAATAGCCACATCAGGCTGGGTGATATACGCGCGTTCAGGTGCTCATTCATGCGGTCAGCTTCCTTTAATTTGGTTGCATAGTGAAACCAAATTAAAGATAGGACGGTAGGTTTTAAAATGCAACTACATTACTCGAAACCCTCGGTGCGGCCTGATGCCCTCACCCCAACCCTCTCCCAAAGGGAGAGGGAGCAAACCTCGCGCCCCCTTGCCCGCCATACCAAACCCCGCTACACTCCTTTCATTCATCAACCCACTGAATATAAAAGGAGGCTAATTATGCTGTGCTGTGAAATCTTTGATATTTCACTTCACCTTGGTGATCGCACCTGCTCAAGCGTTATCGGTTTCGTGCTGCGATAACTTCGGCTTGAGCGAAGACACCTAAGACTGAATCCCTTCTCTCGGGCTTACCGGGTTATCGTCAGCGATGTATGACGAGGCATTTTTATGCCTGTAACTCTTGAGTAAGCAAATGAGCACATTACTGACTGCACTTTCTCTCCGTGTTGATACCGCCTTTGACACGCTGTTCAACGACCTCACCTTTAGCCTGAAGAAAGGCGACCGCATTGGTCTGCTGGGCGATAACGGCTGCGGCAAAAGTACCCTGTTGAAGATCCTCGACGGCACAGACACGCCCCTCTCCGGAACGGTCGCGCTGGCCGGACACTGCCTGATGGCACGGGTGGAGCAACATCTCCCGGAATCTGTCTATCCGCTGACCATGATCGACGCGGTGCTGGCGCAGCTTCCGCTGGCCGAGCGCGAAAGCCTGCGCTGGCGGGCGGAAACATTGCTGGCGGGCATGGGCTTTACCCCGCAGGACACCGGCCTGCAATCGGCTACCCTCAGCGGCGGACAGCACACCCGTCTGCTGCTGGCGCGGGCGCTGATTAACGAGCCGGATCTGCTGCTGCTGGATGAACCCAGCAACCACCTCGACCTGCCCACGCTGCTGTGGCTGGAACAGTTCTTACAGAACTGGTCCGGCAGCTTTGTGCTGGTGTCGCACGACAGGCAGTTACTGGATGCCGTCACCAACGGCAGCTGGATCCTGCGTGACAAAACGTTGCACTACTTCGCCCTTCCCTGCACCCGTGCGCGTCAGGCCCTGGCGGAGAAGGATGAAAGCGACGCCCTGCGTCATAAAGCCGAGCAAAAGGAGATCGACCGGGTCACTGCCAGCGCCAAACGGCTGGCGACCTGGGGCAAGGTCTACGACAACGAGGATCTGGCCCGCAAAGCCAAGCAGATGGAACGTCAGGTGGAGCGGCTGAAGGAGAGCCAGACGGCGCTGACCTCCGGCACTCCGTGGACCTTGACCCTGCGCGGCGACGCGCTGCGGGCCGACCGGCTGCTGGAGATCGACGCCCTCGACGTGCCGCCTGCACCGGGCCTGCCGGCGTTGTTCTCGGCAGAAAACGTCCGGCTCAAAAGTGGCGATCGGGTGGCGATTGTCGGGCGCAACGGCTGCGGCAAATCCTCTCTGATGCGCCTGATCTGGCGGCAGTGTATTACCAGCGAAACGCATGCCGGGTTGAAGATCCACCCCCCGTGTGGCAATGGGCTATTACGACCAGACCCTGCACCAGCTGGCGGATGACGCCACCCTGATCGAGGCCCTGGAGCCGTTCGCCCCCAACCCGCAGGAGCGCAAGATGGCGCTGATCTCCGCCGGCTTCGCCTGGGCCCGGCACGGGCAAAAGGTCAGTACCCTCAGCGGCGGGGAACGTTCGCGGCTGCTGTTTATTGGCCTGACCCTGGCCCGCTTTAGCCTGCTGATGCTCGACGAACCGACTAACCATCTGGATATGGAAGGTAAAGAGGCGCTGGCCGAAACGCTGCAACAGTTCGAGGGCGGCGTGCTGCTGGTCAGCCATGACCGACAGCTCATCAGTCAGAGCTGCAACCGCTTCTGGCTGATAGAAAATGGCCAGCTCAGCGAATGGCACGATGCCGACGCGGTGTTTGCCCGCCTGCGGGACGGCAACGGACAGGGTGCTGTGCCGGTTCAGGCCGCGCGGCGTGATGAACCCGAGGCACATGACGATCTGCTGGAACGGTTGATTATGCTGGAGACGTTGCTGGAAGAAGATCGGCTGCGTAAGCCTAAACATCAGAAGCCGCAGCTTCAGGCCCAGTGGCAGGAGGAGATTGCCGCGCTGACGGCGCAACTGTAGGAAATCGCCCGGCGGGTAGCCGCCGCCGGGCCATTTTTTTTACTTCGGCTGATTCGTTTTCCAGGCATCCCATGCCTGTTTAATTTCCTGCTTCGCGGTGGCGGCATCGTTAAAGCCGTTCAGCTCCACCGACTTGCGCCCTTCCGGCAGCTGCTTGTAGACACGGAAGAACGACTCCAGACGCTGCTGCTCAATCTTCGGCAGATCGCTCAGCTCTTTGATGTCGTCATAGGTCGGGTCAATTTTGCTCGCCGGTACGGCCACGATTTTGTCGTCTTTCTCGCCGCCGTCAATCATCTTCAGCACGCCAATGGCGCGCAGTTTAATCAGGGTGCCCGGGGCCATCGGTGCGCGGGTATAGAAGATCACGTCCAGCGGATCGCCATCGCCCGCCAGGGACTGGGTCAGCGAGCCGTAGTTTGCCGGGTAAGCGACAGGCATCGACTGGAAGCGGTCGGCGACGATAAAGCCGGTTTTGGCATCCGTTTCATACTTAATAATTCCGCCCGCAGGGATTTCGGTGACGGCGTAAAACTCTTCCGGGTTGTTATCAGGCTGTGGGAATTCGAGGATATTTTGCGCCTGTACGGAAGCCGACAGGAGGACGCTCACTGCGAGAAGTTTTTTTACCAGATGCATTGTCTTGTTAACTCTTCGGTTTTTAAGAAGACCACACCTTACGGTTGCGAAATGTCAGAAAAATGACAGTTTCACTGCAGAAATGTTCTCCCTCCATTGATTATGGTTATTACTTATTCTGCTAACACCGTTGCGCTAAATCCTCGTTAAATGATGACATTATGTTTCACAGCCCTTGCCTCAATCATTAAAAAAATTAATCCTAAAGAGGTATGTCGCGCTGTTGGACGCCATACCTGCCTCGCAGATCCTCATTATGAAAATGGAGAAACATATGAAAGCTGCTGTCGTGACAAAAGACCATCAGGTAGAAGTGACCGAGAAAACCCTGCGCCCGCTGAAGCACGGCGAAGCGCTGCTGAAGATGGAGTGCTGTGGCGTCTGCCACACCGATCTTCACGTTAAGAACGGCGATTTTGGTGATAAGACCGGTGTGATCCTCGGCCATGAAGGCATCGGGGTCGTCAAGGAGGTTGGGCCGGGCGTGACCTCGCTGAAACCGGGCGATCGCGCAAGCGTAGCGTGGTTCTTCGAAGGCTGCGGCCACTGTGAATACTGTAACTCCGGCAACGAAACCCTGTGCCGTACCGTGAAGAACGCCGGGTATTCCGTGGACGGCGGCATGGCCGAAGAGTGTATCGTCACCGCCGATTATGCAGTAAAAGTGCCGGACGGACTGGAATCCGCCGCCGCCAGCAGCATCACCTGCGCCGGGGTGACCACCTATAAAGCGGTGAAAGTGTCGGAGATCAAACCCGGCCAGTGGATTGCCATTTATGGCCTCGGCGGGCTGGGCAACCTGGCGCTGCAGTACGCCAAAAACGTCTTTAACGCTAAGGTGATCGCCGTTGACGTCAACGATGAACAGCTGAAGCTGGCCTCAAGCATGGGGGCCGATCTGGTCGTTAACTCCCGCAGCGACGATGCCGCGAAATTCATTCAGGAAAAAACCGGTGGTGCCCACGCTGCGGTAGTGACAGCGGTGGCGAAAGTCGCCTTTAACTCGGCGGTGGATGCCGTTCGTGCCGGTGGCCGCGTGGTGGCGGTCGGCCTGCCGCCGGAAGCGATGAGCCTGGATATTCCGCGTCTGGTGCTGGACGGTATTCAGGTGGTGGGTTCGCTGGTCGGCACCCGTCAGGACCTGACCGAAGCCTTCCAGTTTGCCGCCGAAGGCAAGGTTGTGCCGAAAGTGGCGCTGCGTCCGCTGGGGGATATCAACGCCATCTTCAAAGAGATGGAGCAAGGCCAGATCCGCGGCCGTATGGTGATTGATTTCCGTTCATAAGTTGAATGCCCGGCGGCGCTGCGCTTGCCGGGCCTACACATTACGCCGATCCGCAATCCACTCCTGCACCTCAATCTGAAAGGTATCCGGTGCCTTACGGTACATTTTGCGCGCCAGGTCGAGAATGGTATGCCGCGCCAGCTCCTCTTCCATCCGCTGCTGGGCGCTGTCCATCACCGAACGCACGCCGCAGGGCCCGTCGCAGACCCATGCCGGGGGCGTTTCGTCGAACACCGCCAGCCGCTGACGCACTTCCCGACACTCAAACATGTTCTTCTCGCCGTCAATGGCGTGGGCCACATCCAGCACGGTGATCAGTTCCGCAGGCCGTGCCAGCCGGAAACCGCCGCCCTTTCCTTCGGTGCTGCTCACCAGCCCGGCGCGCGACAGACGCGTGAAGATCTTGCCCAGATAGTCGTAGGGCACGCCCTGTAGCGCCGCCATCTCCCTGACGCTCATCTCGCGGTCGTTCCCTTTCGCATCCACCATGGTCATCAGGCTATGAATGCCGTACTCCACACCGGAACTGTAAAAAGCCATGCTTAACTCCGAAGTTATTATTCCTGGTCATTATAGCTGCGTTCGATGAAAGAAAGACAGTCACATTCCCCTGCGCCTTCTAACCCCCTGTTTTTACACTCTTAGAACATTTAACTCAGAAAGAAGTTGTCGCAGTTAACTCCGACAAGTATAGTTGCAGTCACGTCAGCCACAGGGCCTGATGAGGAAAAGGATCGAAGATGAAGAAGCAAATTTTAATTGTGGGCAGTGGTTTTGCGGGTATGTGGGCTGCGGTGAGCGCCGCGCGTCTTGCTCATTTAACGGGCAGCGACGACCTGCAAATTACCGTGCTGGCACCCCGTCCGGAACTGCGGATCCGCCCGCGCTTTTATGAAGAGCAGGTCGCGGGCTATGCCGCCCCGTTAAGCGATCTCTTTGCTGAGCTGAAAATTCATTTTATTGCCGGTTCCGCTGAACGCATTGACGCTAAAGAGAAAAGCGTCTGGTATCGCGATCCTCAGGGCAACGTGACGCTGGCCACTTACGATCGTCTGATTGTGGCTACCGGCAGCCAGACCCGCCGCCCGGCCATTGCCGGACTGGCCGAACATGCCTTTGATATCGACCAGCTGGAATCCGCTCAGGCTTTCGAAAATCACCTTGATTCACTGGCCTCACGCCCTTCCACGGCGGAACGTAACACCGTGGTGGTGTGCGGGGGTGGTTTCACCGGCATTGAGTTGGCCACCGAACTCCCTGCCCGTCTGCGGACTCGTTTTGGAGAGGATACACAGACTAAGGTTATCGTAGTTGAACGTGGTACCGTGATTGGCGGGCGCTATAGCGAAGAGCTGCGCCGCACTATCGAAGAGGCATGCCATGAACTGGGCGTGGAGTGGCGTCTTAACAGTGAGATCGAAGCCATTGATGCCCGCGGCGTCACCCTGAAAGACGGTGAGCGCATCCCTGCCGCCACCGTGGTCTGGACGGCAGGAGTGGAAGCCCATCCCCTCAGCCAGCAGATTGCGGGCGAGCGCGACGGCCAGGGGCGCTTGATGGTCAACGAGTGCCTGCAGGTGCCAGCCCACCCGGAGGTCTACGCCACCGGGGATATGGCTCATGCCCGCACCGACGATCTCGGTAACACGGCGCTGATGACCTGCCAGCACGCCATCCAGCTGGGCAAATTCGCCGGGCATAACGCTGCGGCCAGCCTGCTGGACGTGGCTCCCTGTCCCTATCGACAGGTGAACTACGTCACCTGTCTCGATCTGGGCGGCTGGGGTGCGGTCTACAGCGAAGGCTGGGAGCAGAAGGTGAAATGCGTCCGCGATGAGGCGAAGAAAATCAAAATCGCCATCACCAACGAGCTGATCTACCCCCCGGCGGCCGACCGCGCAGCGGCCTTTGCCGCCGCCGATCCGCTGGCAAAATTTGTCTAGCCCCTGCTAACCGCGCCGCCCCCCGGGGCGGTGTTTTTATTGCCACTTTCTGCAAATCCTTAGCTCAATTCCTTGGTTCCTTTCTTTTCAGCTCCGCCCGAAGATGCTTTCGACGCTAACAAGAAAAAACATAAGGAATTCACCATGCAAACCCCATTTCGCCTGCCGCTGCTGACGGCGCTCATTCTTGCGACGACGGCGGCTTATGCTGCCGATACCCCGGTTAAAGGCGGCACGCTGGTCTATCTGGAGCAACAGGCGCACACCAACCTCTATCCCCCGGCGGGCGGGTTTTACCCCAACGGCGGGATCCTGAATCAGGTAACCGACAAACTCACCTGGCAGAACCCGAAAACGCTGGAAGTGGAGCCGTGGATCGCCGAGAGCTGGTCCACCAACGCCGATAAAACCGAATACACCTTTAAGATCCGCCCCGGCGTGACCTTCTCCGACGGCACGCCGCTGGACGCGAACGCGGTAGCGAAGAACTTCGATACCTACGGCAAAGGCAACAAGGCCCAGCGCCTGCCGGTGTCGGAAGTGATCAACAACTACGACCACAGCGAAGTGATCGACCCGCAGACGGTGAAGTTCTACTTTAAAAAGCCGTCCCCGGGCTTCCTGCAGGGCACCGCCACCATTGGCTCGGGTCTGGTCTCCCTGAGCACGTTACAACGTAACTTTGAAGAGCTGGGCGATGCCCGCCATATCATCGGCTCCGGTCCATTCGTCGTGAAAGACGAAAAGCTGGGCCGCGAAGTCAATCTCGAGGCGCGCAAAGACTATGCCTGGGGGCCGAAAAACCTTGCCCAGCAGGGCCCGGCTAACCTGGACGGCATCACCTATCTGGTGACGCCAGAAGACAGCGTTCGCGTTGGCGCGCTGCTGGCCGGACAGGCCGACTTTATCCGTCAGGTGCAGGCCTATGACGAAAAACAGGCCACCGAACAGGGGTACCACATCTATGCCGCCCCCACCCGCGGGGTGAACGACAGCATCAGCTTCCGCCCGGATAACCCGCTGGTGGCCGACGTGCGGGTGCGCCAGGCGCTGCTGCACGCCACCAACGCGAAGCAGGTGGTCGAGACCCTGTTCTCGCCGAACTACCCGCAGGCCAAATCGGTGATTGCCGATTCCGCCGCAGGCTATGTCGATCTCAGCGACAAGCTGACCTTCGACCCGGCCAAAGCCAGCAGCCTGCTGGATGAGGCGGGCTGGAAAGCGGGCAGTGACGGCATCCGCGCGAAGGACGGCCAGCGCCTGGCCCTGACCATCTATGAATCCCTGCCGCAGCCGCAGAATAAAGAGGTGTTACAGCTGGTGGCCCAGCAGTGGCGTCAGGTGGGCGTCGCCCTGAGTGTGAAGGCCGGTGACGCGGGTAGCCACGTTCTCGACAACCTCGATCCGCTGAAAACCCCGCTCACCGTCTCGGAAGTGGGCCGCGCCGACCCGGACGTGGTGAAGAGCATGTTCTATCCGAATAACCGCGATGCCCTGCTGCAAAAAGGGGGCTCCAGTGACAAGGTGACCAGCTTCCGCGACGACAAGCTCAACGACCTGCTGGTCAACATCTCCTCCGAAGTGGATCCGCAGAAGCGCCTCCAGCTCACCGGCGATGCCCAGCGCTACCTGCTGGATAACGCCTACGTGATCCCGATCTTCGAGGAGCCGCAGGTGTTCGCCGGTGCGCCCTGGCTGAAAGGGGTGAGTTTTGAAGCGGTCGGTCGCCCGTCGTTCTACGGCGCGTGGATCGAGAAACATTAAGGAGTCGACGATGAGCCACTATCTGCTGCGACGGGCCGGGCTGGGGCTGCTGGTGCTCTGGGCGGCGTTCACCCTGTCGTTCGTGCTGCTCCAGGTGCTGCCGGGGGACGCGGTGCTGATCAAGTTCCAGAACCCGGACCTCGGCCTGAGCCCGGCGCAAATCGAAGAGATGCGGATTGCCTACGGGGCCGACAGCCCGCTGTGGCAGCAGTATCTGCACACCCTCGGAGCGATGCTGCGCGGCGATTTTGGCTTCTCGGTGCAGGCGGGCGTGGCGGTGAGTGAGCTTATCGCCACCAACCTGCCGGACACCTTAAGCCTGGCGCTGCCCGCCTTTGCGCTGGCGGTGGTGCTGGCCTTCTCCCTGGCGCTGGCCTCGCGCCTGCCGGGGCTGCGCTGGCTGAGCAACGCCATCCAGTCCCTGCCGGTGCTGTTTATCTCCCTGCCGACCTTCTGGCTGGGGATTGCCCTGATACAGCTGTTCTCGTTCCAGCTGCGGCTGATCCCGGTGATTAACCCAACCCCGCTGCAGGGGCTGATCCTGCCGATTGTCACCGTCGCCATACCGATATCCGCCCCGCTGGCGCAGATCCTGATGCGCAGTCTGGATCAGGTGGCCGCCCAGCCGTTTGTGGCGGTAGCGCGGGCCAAAGGGTTGAGCGAAACCGCCGTCCTCTGGCGGCACGTCACCGGCAACGCCCTGCTGCCGGCGCTGAACATCGCCGGGCTGCTGCTGGGCGAGCTGATTGCCGGGGCGCTGATCACCGAAACCGTGTTTGGCCGCAGCGGACTGGGGCTGCTGACCCAGCAGGCGGTGAATAACCAGGATATCGCCGTGTTACAGGCGGTGGTGATGATTTCCGCCCTCGGCTTTGTGCTGATTAACCTGCTGGTGGATCTGCTGATGCCGCTGTTCGATCCCCGCCTGCAAACTGTGACCGGAGGTGCTGCATGAGCCTTGTTGATTATGCTGCGGCGGCGCGTAAACGCATTCCCGCCTGGCGCGGATTGCGCTGGCAGCCGGGACTGTGGCTGGCCTGGGCCATTATCGCCGCTGCCGCGCTGGCGGCCATCGCGCCGGGGCTTTTTACCCATTTCAGCCCGATTGAAGGCATTGCCGGCGCGCAGCGGCTGGCTCCCCAGGCCGACTACTGGCTCGGCACCGACCAGCTCGGGCGCGACGTTTATACCCGGATTATCTATGGCGCCTCGCACTCCCTGAGCGCCGCGCTGGTGGCGGTGGCGATGGGGCTGTTTATTGGCACCGCCATCGGCGTGATTGCCGGAGCCTTTGCCGGACGGGTGGAATCGGTGCTGATGCGCCTGGTAGACGTTCTGCTTGCCATCCCCTCGCTGCTGCTGTCCCTGACGGTGATCATTCTCCTTGGCTTTGGTACGGTGAATGCCGCTATCGCCGTTGGGGTGGCGTCCATCGCAAGCTTCGCCCGCCTGGCGCGCGGTGAAGTGGTGCGCATCCGCCACACCGATTATGTCGAAGCGGCGTTTGGCAGCGGGGGCACATTCTGGACGGTGCTATGGCGCCACATTCTGCCCAACTCCCTGACCGCGGTGCTGGCCTTTGCCACCCTGCAGTTTGGTCAGGCAATCCTGGCGCTGTCGACCCTCAGCTTCCTCGGCTACGGCACCCCGCCGCCGATCCCTGAATGGGGCCTGCTGATTGCCGAAGGACGTAACTACCTCTCAACCGCCTGGTGGCTAACCACCTTCCCCGGCCTGGTGGTGATCGCCGTGGTGCTGGCCACCAACCGTATCAGCCGTCAGTTAAGCGGAGGTCGCTCATGACCGTGTTATCAGTGGAAAACCTGACCCTCAGCTATCGCACCGGTAGCGAGTGGCGCGAAGTGGTGCATAACGTCAGCTTTACCCTCGGGCGCGGCGAGATGCTGGCCTTTGTCGGTGAATCCGGCTCCGGAAAAACGACTACCGCTCAGGCGATCATCGGCCTGCTGGCGGATAACGCCCGCCGCGACGCCGGCAGCATCCGTCTGAACGGGGAAGATCTCAGCCAGTGGTCGGCAAAACGGCTCGACAGTCTTCGCGGAGCACGTATCAGCCTGGTGCCGCAGGATCCGGGTAACTCCCTCAATCCGGTGAAAACCGTCGGTGCCCAGGTGGGCGAGATCCTGCGTCTGCATCAGAAAATCAATAAGGCCGAGTGCGACAGCCAGGTGCTGGCCCTGCTGACCAAAGTGGGCCTCAGCCACCCGGAACAGCGGATGAAGCAGTTTCCGCATCAGCTTTCCGGCGGCATGAAGCAGCGGGTGCTGATCGCCATCGCTATTGCCCTGCGCCCGGACGTGATCGTCGCCGATGAACCCACCAGCGCGCTGGACGTCACGGTGCAGAAACGCATTCTCGATCTGCTGGACCTGCTGCGCCGGGAATCCGGCACCGCGGTGCTGTTCGTCACCCACGACCTGGCCCTGGCGGCCCAGCGGGCCGACCGGCTGCTGGTATTCCGCCACGGCGAAGTGCAGGAGCACGGCGCGACCGCCGACGTGGTACGCGCCCCGCAGCACGCCTATACCCGCCAGTTGCTGAGCGATCTGAACGGCCAGCGGCTAACCATCGCTCCGGTGGCGGGTCGCCCGCTGGCCTCCCCGGCGATCCGCGCCGAGGGGATCAGCAAACGCTTTGCGCTGGGCAAAGGCCATCAACTGCAGGCCCTGGATAACGTCAGTTTTGCCGTACAGCGCGGCAGCACCCACGCTTTGGTAGGTGAGTCGGGTTCGGGTAAAACCACCCTCGCGCGTATCCTGTTGGGCTTTGAGCAGGCCGAAAGCGGCCAGGTGATTATCGATGATATCGATGCCACCACCCTCAGCCACGAGGCGCGTCGCCAGCTGCGGCAGAAGATCCAGTTCGTCTATCAGAACCCCTTTGCCTCGCTGGATCCGCGCCAGACGCTGTTTGAGATCATCGAAGAGCCGTTGAAAAATTTCGTCCCGGTCAGCAAAGCCGAACGCGCCGCCAGGGTTGAGAGCGTCACCCGGCGGGTGGCTCTGCCGCCGGAGCTGTTAACCCGCACCGCGCGGGAACTCTCGGGTGGACAGCGGCAGCGTGTGGCCATTGCCCGGGCCCTGATCCTCGAGCCGACCATTCTGGTGCTGGATGAGGCCACCTCGGCGCTGGACGTCACCGTACAGGCGCAGATCCTCGCCCTGCTCCAGCAGCTGCAACAGCAGCTGGGCCTGACCTATCTGTTTATCACCCACGATCTGGCGACCGTCCGGCGCATCGCCCACAGCGTCACCGTGCTGCGCAGCGGTCAGGTCGTGGAGCACGGCGCGGTGGGTTCACTGTTCGCCACCCCGCAGAACGCCTATACCCGCGAGCTGATCGACGCCATTCCCCATTTTTCACAGAAGGAGTACGCATGACGCGTAAACGCCTGGGTTTCTTCACCCGCCTGCTGGACGATGTGCCAGCCAAAGAACGCTATCGCCTGGCGACAGAGCAGATCCGTCATGCCGAACGCTACGGTTTTGACACCGCCTGGATTGCCCAACACCACTTCCACGAGCATGAGGGCGGCCTGCCGTCGCCGCTGGTGTTCCTCGCCCATGTCGCGGCGTTTACCACCCGCATCCGCCTCGGCACCGCCATTATTACCCTGCCGCTGGAAAATCCGCTGCGGGTAGCGGAAGACACGGCGGTGCTGGATCTGCTGGCCGACGGGCGTCTGGAGGTGGGGTTTGGCTCCGGCGGGACGCCGACCTCGTTTTTACCGTTCGGGCTGACCATTAACGAGCGGGCGGCGACCTTCGCCGATCACCTGCACCTGATTAACAGCGCCTGGCGCGGGGATTCCCTGACCCATCCGGATAATCATCTCTACCCGCCTGCGCCAGGGCTGACGGAGCGGGTGTGGATTGCCACTTTCTCGGTGGAGGGTGCAGTGCGTGCCGCCCGGCAGGGGCACGGGCTGATGCTCTCCCGCACCCAGCCCCGCCCGGCGGATAATCTTGCGCTGCCGCTGGATGCGATCCAGAACCCGATTATCGACGCCTATCTCGACGCCCTGCCGTCCGGCGTGGCCCCGCGTATTCTGGCCTCACGCACCGCCTTTGTCGCCGATAGCGATGCGTACGCCCTGAAGGTGGCCGAACCGGGTCTGACCCGCCAGGCGCAGCAGCATCAGGCTGCCGGGCACCCCCTTACTGGTGACACTGTCACGGATTATATCCGCCAGTTCGATGCCCATATCGGCGCGCCGCAGACCGTGCTCGCCTCGCTGGCGCAGGATTCGGTGCTGGCGCGCGCCACCGATATTTCGTTCCAGGTGCATTCGGTTGAGCCGTCGCATCAGGACACCTTACGTTCGATAGAGTTAATCGCCGAGCAGATCGCCCCTCATCTTTTATAAGGAGTCACCATGGCTTTAAGTCAGGATATTCTCGCCGAACTGGCGGAGATCGCCCCGGGTTCCCCGCTGGCACAGGCACGACTCACCCGCGAGGCGGCAACGCGTCACGCGCAGGGGAGCTACGAAACCTTATTCAGTCAGCAGAGTGCTGATTTTGCGCTGGACGAACGCTTTGCCGTGGCGGCAAAAGTGGCGAAATGGCATAACGCCGACGCGCTGGCGGCCCACTACGCCGGGTTTGGTCTGGCGGATCCGACCTCATTGCGCCTGACCCCCGCCCTGACCTTCGCCCGCCTGCTGACCTTCTCCCCGGTCGAAGCCACGCCCGGGGCGATCAATGCGTTGACCCTCGCGGGCTGGAGCAAAGAGGGCATTGTGACCCTGGCGCAGCTGATCGCCTTTGTCAGCTTCCAGAGCCGCCTGATCGTCGGCCTGCGTCTGCTCAATGACAAACCGGTGGCGGCTAGCGACGTTCCGGTGGTGGCGGGCCACTGGCACACCGTGCCGCTGACCAAAAACGGCAAAGCCGCGCCGGTGGCCTTTACCCAGCAGGAGCTGGGCTGGGAGCCGTGGCTGGAACCCAAACCGCTGGCGGAATTTACCCCCGACGAGCAGGCGATCCTCGCGAAATTCGGCCATACCGACTCCGACTATTTCCGCCTGCTGGGACGCAACTTGCCAGTGCTGGAGCAGCGAACGCTGACCGATAAAGGGATTTTCTTTACGTCGGGCGGGCTGTCCCGGGCGGAGCGAGAGCTGGCCGCCACGGTGACCAGCAAGGTCAACGGCTGCATTTACTGCGCCTCTGTTCATGCGCGGAAGGCCAGCCAGCTGTCGAAGGACGATGATGCCGTGGAAAGACTGCTGGCGGTCGAGCCGGGTCAGTCGCTGAGCAGCGGGCAGTCGCCGCGCTGGCAGGCGGGGATTGATTTTGCTGCCGCGCTGTCGGTAACCCCGCCTGCGGTGACGCCGGGACATCTGGCCGGGCTGGAGCGTCAGGGGCTGGATACCCTCGCCCAGCTGGATCTGGTTCAGTCCGCGGCCTTCTTCGCCTGGGCTAACCGGTTGATGCTCACTCTGGGTGAACCCTCATTGCCGTGAGTTCCTGCAGGCTCCCGCTACGGGAGCCTGTGATATCATTCAGCCTCGCCAGTAAACCGTGTAAACTACCTTTAGTAGACAACGGGCGCGAGGGAAATATGGTTGTTAAGCGGTTAAGAAAAGAGGATCGCCGTGTGCAGCTGCTGGAGGTTGCACGTGGGATTGTACGTCAGCAAGGCACCGAGGCGCTGACGCTGGGGTATCTGGCCGAGCGGGCTAACGTCACCAAGCCTATTCCCTACGATCACTTCGGCGATCGGGAAGGGTTGTTGATGGCGCTGTATCAGGATTACAGCGACCAACAGTTAAAAAAATTCCGTGAGACGCTGAACGTCGATAACAAAACGCTGGAAAAGACTGTCCGCTTTTTCAGTGCCGCCTATATTGATTGCGCGATCAGCGCCGGGCCAGAGACAGGGCCCATCGCCGCTGCACTCTCCGGCTCCCGGGCCCTGCTGACGTTTCGGGAGGCCTGCGTCGCCGAATGTGCAGACTGCCTGCGCATGGCGCTCTCCCCCTATATCACCCTGAAAGGGGTGGAGGGTGAAGCAGCGCTGACGGCCATCATTGGGGCGGCGGATGCGCTTAGCACCGCCGCGAGCAACGGCGTACTGGCGCGTAATGTCGCGGAAAATATGCTCAGCGGGGCGATGTTTGGCGTACTGAACAGCTGTACCGACAGCACAAAATGAGAGCGCAGACGAATTGACACCTAAGTTACCAATAGTAATATAGGTGGCAGGTTAACTCCGTGCTGAGGTGGTTATGTCTGGAACAAATGTCATTGATAATGCGCTGATCGTGACGGCTCACCCTGTTGAAAATTCCTTATCCCACACGCTGGCAGCGCGAATTGCCGCGCGCCTGCGGGAACAAGGCACTCAGGTCGAAATTGCCGATCTGCATGCCGAAGCCTTCACGCCTTCTATGCTACGTCCCGATCTTGCGCTGTATCACGGGGATGCCAGCGCCCTTCCCGCCGATATTCTGCGTGAGCAACAGCGAGTGGAGCGGGCAGATATGCTGGTGTTTGTCTTCCCGGTGTACTGGTGGTCGGTTCCTGGCCTGCTGAAGGGCTGGTTTGACCGGGTGCTCACCCTGAACTGGGCCTACAAAGTGGCGGAAGATGGCCGGATTGTGGGTAATTTACGCGATGTTCCGGTACGCCTGATCGCCACCGCGGGCAGCGATCTCAAGGGCTTCGATAAGCACGGTTATTCCACGGCGATACAAACCCAGTTAGTCGAAGGTGTTTTTGGCTTTTGCGGCCTGAAGAACGTCAGGCTGGATATTCTCTATGAGGCAGACACTGCCTCGTCAGAACAGGTTGAAGATTTCCTGAAAAAGCTCGAAAGCGTTATGTGAGTGCGTTTTGCCGGGTGGCGCTTTGCTTACCCGGCCTACAAAAGCCAGGCCGGGTAAAACGTAGGCCCGTGCAAGCGCAGCGCCGCCGGGCAATCCGCGCGCACGTTGCTCAGGCTAACGCCCGGGCATTCCCCCCCGCCCGGCGGGCTTTCAGATACCCATATATCAACAGCGACGACATGGCGCAGAACGACAGTGCAGCCGCAGGCAAGGTCACGTAACTCCAGCTAAAGCCCAGGGTAATCATCATCCCGCCAAAGTATGCGCCAATGGCGCTGCCGAGATTAAACGCTACCTGGCCCCCCGCCGCGCCGAGCATCTCCCCACCCTGCGCATTTTGCAGAAGCAGGATCTGCAACGGTGCCGCCAGCGCAAACAGACCGGCACAGCAGATAAAGCCCATCACCAGCGAGGCCGCAGGCAGCTGACCGAAGGCAAACAGCAGCAGCAGCGACAGCACAATCACCAGATCGGTGATCGCCGCAATCCGCAGCGGGCTGTAGCGCCCCGAGAGCTTGCCGCTGAACAGGTTCCCCAGCACCATCCCGAGCCCCATCAGCATCATGATTGCGGTCATCACCCCTTCGGAAAAGCCCGACACGTTGATCATGAACGGCTTAACAAAGCTGAACCAGGCAAAGACCCCGGCGTTACCGAACATGGTGGCGGCAAAGATAAACCACGGCTCCGGCTTTTTCAGGAAGTGGAACTGCTCACTCAGGCGGGTTTGCGATTTATCAAAGGTCTGCGGCACCCACAGGACGATCGATACCATCACCAGCAGGTTAAAGGCGGCGATCAGGAAGAAGGTGTAGCGCCAGCTGAACTGATGCCCGAGCCAGGTTCCGAGCGGCACCCCCGCCAGGTTGGCGACCGTCATCCCGGCAACCATCCCCGCTACCGCCAGCGTCACTTTGCCCGGCGGCGCGATGCGCGAAAGGATGATGGTGCCGACGCCAAAGAATGCCCCATGCGGAAAGCCGGAGACCAGCCGCCCGATGGCCAGCATGGTGTAGGAGGTAGAGAAGGTGAAAATCGCATTGCCTATAAGGCACAGCGTCACCAGGAACAGCAGGATCGACTTTAAGGAGAACTTACTCGAAAAGAGCGCGATGATCGGTGCGCCAATCACCACCCCAAAGGCGTAAAACGAAATCATATTCCCGGCGGAGGGAATGGTGATCCCCACGTCTCGCGCCAGCTCGGTTAACACACCCATAATGCCAAATTCAGCCATGCCCAGGCCAAAGGTGCCAAGTGCTAACGAAAACACCGTCTTTTTCATACCACAACCAGTTGTTAAAAAATTGCAACAGCCATTATCGACCAATCTTGTATGGTGAGCCAGTTCAAATCGCGCCGCTGGCCGATTCCTCCATCAATTCGGGTGGGCTGTGAATATTTTTCACCAGGGCGCTCAGCCCTGATTACACTTCAAAGTGTTATGTCTCACCGTACCGTCAGACTCCCCGTAAAGGAACGCATCATGGCAGATAAAGATAAGAAGAAAAGTAAACCCGCTGCGAATATCGCGCCCCCCCGTCCCGCTTAAGCGTAAGGAGTACGAACAAGAGCTTCATCGCCTGCACGTGGAGCTGGTTAAGCTGCAGCGCTGGGTGGTGAGCAAGGGCCTGAAGGTGTGCGTGGTCTTTGAAGGGCGCGATGGCGCCGGTAAAGGCGGCACCATCAAGGCGCTGACCGAACGCGTTAGTCCGCGCGTATTCCGGGTGGTCGCGCTGCCTGCCCCGACCGAGAAAGAGAAAAGCCAGCTTTACTTCCAGCGCTATGTGCCGCATCTGCCGTCGGCAGGTGAAATCGTGATTTTCGACCGCAGCTGGTACAACCGTGCGGGCGTGGAGCGCGTGATGGGCTTCTGTACCGAGGAACAGGTCGAGAAGTTTCTCGACGGTGCGCCTATCATCGAAAAGGCGATGGTCGATGCGGGCATTATTCTGATCAAGTACTGGCTGGAAGTGACGCCCAAAGAGCAGGAGCGCCGTCTGCGCGACCGCATCAACGACGGGCGCAAAACCTGGAAACTGTCGCCAATGGACGTTAAATCCTTCAACCGCTGGGATGAGTACACCGAGGCGCGCGATGCGATGTTTGCCGCCACCGACACCGCCTGGGCCCCGTGGTTTGTCGCCCGCTCCGAGGATAAAAAGCGCGTGCGGCTGAATATTATCTCTCACCTGCTGACGCAGATTCCTTATAAGGATTTGCCGGAAGAAGAGGTTAAATTACCGAAACGTAAAATCGGTAAAATTAAGCCAACCGCTTATCCGTTCCGTTATATTAAAGAGAAGTTCTGACTGTTACTGCCCTCCTGGTTATTTATCGGGAGGGTGCTTCACAATAATCTTGCCTGATTTCACCGTATTGCTTTTGTCTGGAAGCGTGCTCGCAATTCCTGAATTACCAGGGGAGTCGGTATTGTTTTTTATGGTTGGCGGTTGATAATGGCTGCACCAATACAGGAGAGAATAACAATGAAACTGGATATTCCGCAGAGCAGCGCAATCAAAGAACACTTAACTGGCGTGGCACCGCGTCCGCCACTAACGGCAGAAGAGAGAATTGAGCAACGCAGACGTGATAAGGAATTCATGCAAGCAATGAATGAATTTGTTGCGAAGGCTGGCTTACTGTCTGACGATCCCTTTTTCGGAGGGATTTAATGTGCTTTCAATTTGACGTTTACCGTAACCCATCAGGCAGAACAAGCGAATTGCATCCCTACCTGATGGTAATCCAACACGATTATTACGATGATTTATCGACCCGCTTAATTCTTCCATTAAGTTATCGCAATAATCTATCGGGGCATATTAATCCGGCATCCGCCGTCATTAATATCGATTTCCAGACGTTATTTATGAATACACCTGGCATTACCAGCGTGGAGAAAAAGAAGCTCACCAGTAGATATTTCGTCAGTAATATGCAAAGTGCGAGGGCCCGGATAGTTGCAGCAATCGATGCCTTAATCACCAACACCTGACCTCCCCAAAACCCGCTCCGAAACACAGTCCGGAGCGGGGGGGCACTTACTTCATCCCTTCACTAACATCTTTTTGCGCTTCCAGACGCTCCACGTCCCGATACCAGCGCGGATGGTGTTTCTGCGCCCAGCGGCGGCTCACCTTGCCTTCGATCATCCCTTTAATCGAGCCTTTGACCCAGAACGCCATATACATATGGATCAGAATGGCGTGAATCAAAATAATGGCCGAAGTGGCGTGGATCAGCAGGCTATAGCGCACCACCTGCATCGGGAAATAGTGGGCAAAGTACGGACGCCAGATAATGACCCCGGTCACCAGCAGCACGAAAATCATGCTCATGATGGTCCAGAACATCATCTTCTGACCAGCGTTGTACTTACCCACTTTCGCGACTTTATGCTCGTTGCCTTTCAGTACCTCAACAATGCCCTTCACCCACGGGATGTCCTGCTTGTCCGGGATGTTGTGATGCACGAAACGCACGAACATAAACATCAGCACCACGAAAATCAGCACCCCAAAGAACGGGTGCAGGATGCGTCCCATCTGCGGCGTACCGAAGGTCTCGGTCAGCCACTGCAGCGTCGGGAAGAAGAACGAAATCCCCGATACCGCCACGAGGAAGAAGCAGATCACCACCGTCCAGTGACAGGCGCGGTCGACAAACTTCGTGCGCACGATCATCTTTGACTTACTCATGATGCTCCTCCTCATCGTCATCCACCTCTTTGTTCGGCCCGATCCCCACGTAGTGATAAATCAACCCGGCAAAGGTGGCGATAAAGCCCGCTGCAGCGAGCGGTTTCAGCGCCCCTTTCCACAGGTTAATGGAGGTATCGATCGCCGGATCCTTCGGCAGTTTGTGATACAGCTCCGGCTGGTCGAGATGGTGCAGGACATACATCACGTGCGTCCCACCCACCCCTTGCGGGTTGTAGACGCCCGCGTTGGCATAGCCGCGCGCCTTCAGCTTATCGACCCGCTGCTGGGCAACGTCCAGCATCTCCTTCTTGGTGCCAAAGTGAATGGCCCCGGTCGGACAGGTTTTCACGCAGGCCGGCTCCTGACCGACGCTGACGCGGTCCACGCACAGAGTGCATTTATAGACCCGGTTATCCTCTTTATTGAGGCGCGGCACGTTGAACGGACACCCGGCGATGCAGTACCCGCAGCCGATGCAGTTATCCTGCTGGAAATCGACGATGCCGTTGGCGTACTGAATAATCGCCCCGGCGGACGGACAAGCCTTCAGGCAGCCCGGATCCTCGCAGTGCATACAGCCGTCTTTGCGGATCAGCCACTCCAGCTTGCCGTTCTGCTCGGTTTCGCTAAAACGCATCACCGTCCAGGATTTGGCGCTCAGATCGGCCGGGTTGTCGTACACCCCGACGCAGTGCCCCACCTCGTCGCGGATATCATTCCACTCGGAACAGGCCACCTGGCAGGCTTTGCAGCCCACGCAGGAGGAGACATCGATAAGCTTTGCCACTTCCGCTTTGTAATCCCGCGCACGAGGCGCGGGGGTAAAGCCGTTGGTGGCGGAGCGTTTGATGACGTCTTGTGTTTCCATCGACATTACTTCGCTCCTTATGCTTTTTCGATGTTGACCAGAAACGCCTTATACTCTGGCGTTTGCGAGTTCGAATCCCCTACCGCAGGCGTCAGGGTATTGGCGATATAGCCTTTCTGCGCCACCCCTTCAAAGCCCCAGTGCAGCGGAATACCGACGGTTTCCACCTGCTGACCGTGAACGTTCAGGGCCTGCAGACGACGGGTGACCACCGCCACGGCACGAATAAACCCGCGCTGGCTGCTGACCTTCACGCGATCGCCGTTGGCAATGCCTTTGGCCTGGGCCAGGGTCTCGCTGATCTCGACAAACTGTTCCGGCTGGGCGATGGCGTTCAGTCGCGCATGCTTGGTCCAGGTGTGGAAATGCTCGGTCAGGCGATAGGTGGTGCCGACGTACGGGAACTTGTCTTTCTTGCCCATCCGCACGGCATCTTCCTCGTAGACACGCACCACCGGACTGGAGACCACGTTCGGGTGCAGCGGATTGGTGCCCAGCGGCGTTTCCATTGGCTCGTAGTGTTCCGGGAACGGCCCTTCTGCCAGCTTGTCGATGGCAAACAGACGTCCCAGCCCTTCCGGCTGCATGATAAACGGCCCGGTGTTGCTGCCCGGCGCGGCGGTGTTGTAGTCCGGAATATCGTTCCCGGTCCACTTCGTCCCGTTCCACTGGATCAGCATACGTTTTGGATCCCACGGCTTGCCGTTGATGTCCGCCGAGGCGCGGTTGTAGAGCACGCGACGGTTCAGCGGCCACGCCCATGCCCAGCCCAGCGTATTGCCCAGCCCTGACGGGTCGGCGTTATCGCGGTTAGCCATCTGGTTGCCCTGCTCGGTCCAGCTCCCGGTGTAGATCCAGCACGACGACGCGGTGGTGCCGTCATCACGCAGCTGGGCGAAACTGCTCAGCAGCTGGCCTTTTTTGGCGATGAGCACGCCACTGGCGTCATAGAGATCCGCCAGCGCATAGCCGTTGTTCTCTTTCGCCACCTCTTCCGATTCCGGGTGATCCGGCTGTTTGTAATCCCAGCTCATCCGCAGCAGCGGCTCGACGCCCTTGCCGCCTTCGGTGCGGTACATCTCGCGCAGGCGATGGTAAATCCCGGCCAGGATCTCGCCGTCGTTGCGCGCTTCGCCCGGGGCATCCTGTCCCTTCCAGTGCCACTGCAGCCAGCGACCGGAGTTGGCGATGGAGCCGTCCTCTTCTGCGAAACAGGTCGACGGCAGACGGAAGACCTCGGTCTGAATTGAGGCGGGATCCACGTCATTCATCTCACCGTGGTTCTGCCAGAAGGTCGAGGTTTCGGTTACCAGCGGGTCGATCACCACCATGTACTTCAGCTTGCTGAGGCTGGCGACAATCTTGTTCTTATCCGGGAACGACGCCACCGGGTTAAAGCCCTGGCAGATGTACCCCGTGACTTTGCCCTTCGACATCATGTTGAAATACTTAATGACGTCGTAGGACTGATCCCATTTCGGCAGCCAGTTGAAGCCCCAGTCGTTCTCCTTCTGCGCCGCCTCGCCATAGAACGATTTCATCAGGCTGACGAAGAACTTCGGATAGTTGTTCCAGTAATTCACCTGGTCAGGCAGCGTCGCTTTCGGCGTGTTCGCCGTCATATAGCTCTGCAGATCCGTCTGTTTCTCGGACGGCAGGGTCAGGTAGCCGGTCAGGCTGGTCGACAGCAGGCCGAGATCGGTCAGGCCCTGGATGTTGGAGTGACCGCGCAGGGCGTTCACCCCGCCACCGGCCATGCCCATGTTGCCGAGCAGCAGCTGGATCATCGCCATGGTACGGATGTTCTGCGCCCCGACGGTATGCTGCGTCCAGCCCAGCGCGTACAGGAACGTCGTGGTTCTGTCCGCGGCACTGGTGGAGGCCAGCACTTCGCACACCTTCAGGAAATCGGCTTTTGGCGTGCCGCAGATGTTCTCCACTACCTCCGGCGTATAGCGGGAGACGTGCTGTTTCAGCAGGTTCCACACGCAGCGCGGGTCGGTCAGGGTTTCATCGCGTCTGGCATAGCCGTTTTCGTCGAACTGATAGTTCCAGGAGGACTTATCGTACTGGCGTTTTTCGGCGTCATAGCCGCTGAACAGCCCGTCTTCAAAGGCAAAATCTTCCCGCACCAGCAGGTTGGCGTTGGTGTAGTGCTTAACGTACTCGGCGTTAATTTTGTTATTTTCGATCAGGTACAGCAGCACGCCGGAGAGGAATGTAATGTCCGTGCCGGAGCGGATGGGCGCATAGATATCGGCCACCGATGCCGTGCGCGTAAAGCGCGGATCGACGACGATCAGCGTCGCATCGTTATTGTTTTTCGCTTCCATCGCCCAGCGGAATCCCACCGGATGGGCTTCAGCGGCGTTACCGCCCATCACCATCACGACGTTAGCGTTTTTGATATCAACCCAGTGGTTGGTCATCGCACCGCGACCAAATGTTGGAGCAAGACTTGCTACCGTTGGTCCGTGTCAGACGCGCGCCTGGTTGTCTACCGCCAGCATGCCGAGGGAGCGCACAAATTTTTGCGTCAGCATGCCAGTTTCATTACTTGCCGCAGAGGCACACAGCATCCCGGTGGAGAGCCAGCGGTTAACCGTCACGCCCTGGTCGTTGGTCTCGACGAAGTTGGCGTCGCGGTCGGCCTTCATCAGCTTCGCGATGCGCGTAAACGCCTCATCCCAGGAGAGTCGCTGCCACTTGTCGGATCCTGGCGCTCGGTATTCCGGGTAACGCAGGCGGTTGTCGCTGTGGACATAGTCCAGCAGGCCCGCCCCTTTCGGGCATAACGCCCCACGGCTGACCGGATGATCCGCATCGCCTTCAATATGATAAATCGACTCTTTGGCGTTCTTCGCGCCATCACCCAGGCTATACATCAATAGCCCGCATCCCACGGAGCAGTATGTGCAGGTGTTACGGATCTCTTTCGCGCGCAGCAACTTATAGTTGCGCGCCTGAGCCAGCGCCATTTTGGGGGCGAACCCTAAAGCAGCGACTGTCGTACCGGCCATACCGCCCGCGCAGATTTTAAAAAACTGTCTGCGGCTGACGTCCATTGCTGTCCTCGTTAGAACATTGAGAATTCCGGCGGAAAACTAACAGCAAAGCCCCTGTTTTTTTTGCGGCAAATCAAGAACGCAAATTTTCGCCCTCTTAATAGTCAGGCGGGAGCCGTTTTATTACTGCTTAGGGAGTAGCTGCGGGGAGATTAATTCGCGGAAGGTACTGAAACAGTGCTATAAATTTGCCCCTGAAAATATCATGGCAATGGGAAAATGATGGACAGAAAAAGAGCCACCCTGATCGGGCTGGCCGCCATTGTGCTCTGGAGCACGATGGTAGGCCTGATTCGGGGCGTCAGCGAGGGGCTGGGCCCGGTGGGCGGCGCGGCGATGATCTACACGCTCAGCGGTCTACTGTGCCTGGTCACGGTAGGGTTTCCCAAACTGCGGCGGTTCTCGCCCCGCTACCTGATGGCCGGCAGCGTGCTGTTTGTCAGCTACGAAATCTGTCTGGCGCTGTCGTTAGGCTATGCCTCTACCCGCCATCAGGCGATTGAGGTGGGGATGGTGAACTACCTCTGGCCGAGCCTGACCATCGTGTTTGCCATTCTGTTTAACCGCCAGCGCTCAACCCTGTGGGTGATCCCGGGGCTGATTATCTCCCTGCTGGGCGTCAGTTGGGTGTTAGGCGGCGATAATGGGCTCAATCCGGCGGAGATTACCCGCAACATCGTCTCTAATCCGCTGAGTTATGGCCTGGCCTTTGTCGGGGCCTTTATCTGGGCGGCCTACTGCACCGTGACCAGCAAATATGCGAAGGGGCAGAATGGGATCACACTGTTTGTGCTGCTGACGGCGCTGACCCTGTGGGTTAAATATTTGTTCAGCGATCAGCCGGAGATGGTGTTCAGCGTGCCGGTGGTGTTCAAACTGCTGATGTGCGGCGTGGCGCTCGGATTTGGCTATGCCTCATGGAATACCGGCATTCTGCACGGCAACGTGACGCTGCTGGCGGCGGCCTCCTATTTTACCCCGGTGCTGTCAGCGGCGCTGGCGGCGGTGCTGCTGAATGCGCCCCTGTCGTTCAGCTTCTGGCAGGGAGCGATGATGGTGTGCGCGGGGTCGTTGTTGTGCTGGTACGCTACTCGCACTCGGAGAGGCTGAGGGCTTCGCCGGGCGGCGCATGCGCTTGCCCGGCCTACGGCGTGGAGCCGTTTGTCGGTTTTGTAGGTTGTCTGCGGTGCGGCATGTTCCCCCTCACCCTAACCCTCTCCCTCCAGGGAGAGGGAACCGTTCGAGCCCGGCCATCCAACGTCATCGTATTTGTAGGCCGGGTCAGGCGGAGCTGCCACCCGGCATCTCCTCCGGGGAGAGGGAACTGTTCCGCCGCAGCCAGCTTTGCAGCAGCATGCCGTCCTCGCTCATCTCGCCGTCCTGTCGCACGCACAGGTAGTAATCCCGGCCATCATCAATCGGCAGATCAAAAATCTTCACCAGCTCCCCGCTCTCCAGGTATGGCGCTATCAGCGGCTCGCGCATCAGGGCGCAGCCCAGCCCCGCCTGCACCCCTGCCAGGGTTAACAGCCCGTCTTCAAACATCGGTCCGCTGCGTCGCGGCGGACGCTTCACCCCCTGCTGGATAAACCACTGCTGCCAGGAGCTACGCTCCTCGTCATGCAGGAGCGGCATCTGCAGCAGCTGTTCGGGGGTGTCGATATGCCCGTGCAGGCGCAAAAAGGCCCGGCTACAGACCGGGACCATCTGCCCGGAGATCAGCTTTTCACTCTGATAGCCCGTCCACTGCCCGTTGCCAAAGCGGATCGACATATCCGAGGCATCGCTCAGGTAGTTGCGGTGGTTGGCATAGACCACATTAATCTCGGTTTGCGGATTCGCCCGCATAAATCCCGGCAGACGCGGAATAAACCACCCCATGCCAAACAGCGGGATCAGGCTGATGGTCACCTGGCGGGTTTGCACCTGCTCCAGCAGATGCTCCGTGGCCTGGCGCAGCACGTTAAAGGCCGCGCGAATGGAGCGGTAATAGTCCCGCCCCTGCTGGCTGAGGATCAGCCTGCGCCCCTGGCGCTCGGTGAGCGGCATCTGCAAATACCCTTCCAGCACCTTCAGCTGATGACTCACCGCCGACGGGGAGATGTCCAACTCCTGGGCCGCCTGCGTCACGCTGCCCAGCCGGGCTATCGCCTCGAAGGCCCGCACCGCCCGCAGCGGCGGATCGTTCGCCAGCCGGCTCTCGGCAAAGGTCGACAGCGTCAGGGATTGTTCTGTTTTATTCATATATTGATCTGTTATGGATAATCAGGTTATTCAGCCATTTAGCATCATCATTAAAATCAATCAGATAACGCAAGCTCCAAAAATCATAAGAAAGAATATATGCGTATTTCACAATTTAATTCAATTATTAGATGTTACCCGCTGGAAAGAGCACTTTGTCGGGTAACAACGTTGGACACACTCATACAACAACTGATCAACGGCGTGATGCTGGGCAGCATCTACGCGCTGATCGCGCTGGGCTATACCATGGTGTATGGCATTTTGCGCATTATTAACTTCGCCCACGGCGATATTTTGATGGTCGGGGCGCTGACCACGCTGTCAGGGCTGAACCTTCTCAGCAATCATTTCCCGGCCATGCCGCAGCTGCTGCAGCTCGGCTTTGCGCTACTGATCGCCATGGCGGTCTGCGCCCTGCTGGCGATGGCCGTTGAGCGCTTTGCCTATCGCCGCCTGCGTAACGCCCCACGGCTGGCACCGCTGATCTCCGGGATTGGCGTGTCGGTGCTGCTGCAAACCGTGGCGATGATTATCTGGACGCGAAATCCGCTGATGTTCCCGCAGATCCTGCCGATGGACCCGATTGCCATCACCAAGGGCAGCGAAGCCCATCCCCCGGCGATCGTCACCGTCACCGGCATGGTTACCGTGGCGCTGGCTCTGATCGTCATGACCGGCCTGTGGCTGCTGGTGGAGTACACCCGTCTCGGTCGCGGCATGCGCGCGGTGGCGGAAAACCCGCGCGTCGCCACCCTGATGGGTGTTAACCCAAATGCGATCATCACCCTGACCTTCGCCATCGGCGGCGTTTTTGCCGCGCTGGCCGGGGTGATGATGGCCAGCAACTACGGCAACGCCAGCTTCTCGATGGGCTTTCTGCCCGGCATTAAAGCCTTTACCGCAGCGGTACTCGGCGGCATCGGCAATATTCGCGGGGCGATGATTGGCGGGATCCTGCTCGGCATTATCGAAGCGCTGGGCGCGGGTTATCTGGGCGAGCTCACCAACGGCGTATTTGGCAGCAACTATCAGGACGTGTTCGCCTTTATCGTACTGATTCTGGTGCTGGTCTTCCGTCCGGCGGGTCTGCTGGGCGAGCGCGTGGCGCACAGGGCGTAAGGGAAAATCATGACTGCCATTGAACTCAAAACACCGGCGACCAGCGGCAAATTCTGGTCCGGCATGACGCTCTTCGTCCTTGCCCTGCTCCTTGCGCCGGTGGTGGCGACCCAACTGGGCGGCAACTACTGGGTGCGGGTGATCGACTTCGCTCTGCTCTACATCATGCTGGCGCTGGGGCTGAATATCGTGGTGGGCTACACCGGCCTGCTGGATATGGGCTTTATCGCTTTCTATGCCGTCGGAGCCTATCTGGCGGCGCTGCTGGCGTCACCGCATCTGGCGGAGGTGTTCCCGATCCTCAACGTCTGGTTCCCGGACGGGCTGCACACCTCTTACCTGCTGATTATCCCCATTGCGGCGCTGGTCGCAGCGGTATGCGGCATTCTGCTCGGTGCGCCGACCCTGAAGCTGCGCGGGGATTACCTGGCGATCGTCACCCTCGGCTTCGGGGAGATTATCCGCATCCTGATGCGTAACCTCGACCGTCCGGTGAACATCACCAACGGCGCAAAAGGCATTACCGGCGTCGATACCCTGAACCTGTTCGGCCTCAAGTTCAGCGGCGTTTACCACTGGTTCGGCGTCAAGGTACCGGCGCTGTGGCTGTGGTACTACCTGCTGATGCTGGTGATTGTCGGGATCATTTTTGTCTGCCTGCGCCTGCAGCACTCGCGCATTGGCCGGGCGTGGCACGCCATCCGCGAAGATGAAGATGTCGCCCGGGCGATGGGCATCAACGTGCGCAACTTTAAGCTGCTGGCCTTCGCCATGGGCGCCTCCTTCGGCGGCGTGGCCGGGGCGCTGTTCGGTGCCTTCCAGGGCTTTGTCTCCCCGGAATCCTTCACGTTGCAGGAATCCATTGCCGTGCTGGCAATGGTGGTGCTGGGCGGGATGGGCCATATCCCGGGCGTGATCCTCGGCGCGGTGCTGCTTACCGCCCTGCCGGAGCTGCTGCGCAGCCAGGCGGCCCCGGTGCAGCAGGTGCTGTTTGGTTCGGTGCTGATTGACCCGGAGATCCTGCGTCAGCTGTTTTACGGCCTGGCGCTGGTGCTGGTGATGCTGGTGCGGCCGTCGGGCATCTGGCCCAAGCGCCACAAGGAGGTCAAAGCATGAGCCTGTTAACCGTGCGCAACATGTCCAAACGCTTTGGCGGCCTGACGGCGGTCGATAACGTCTCACTGTCGATCAACAAGGGCGAGATCTACGGCCTGATTGGCCCCAACGGCGCGGGCAAAACCACCTGCTTTAACCTGATCACCGGGCTTTATCCGGCAGACAGCGGCGAATTTGCCATTGCCGATAAACCCTACTTCCCGACCCAGATCGAGAAAGTGACCGCCGCGGGCATCGCCCGCACCTTCCAGAACGTGCGGCTGTTTAACGAGATGTCGGTGCTGGAGAACGTAATGGTCGGTCGCCACGTGCGCACCCGCAACGGGCTGTGGGCGGCACTGAGCCGTCACAAGCGCGCCCGGGAAGAAGAGGCGCAGACCCTGGAGCAGGCCTGGCACTGGCTTGAGTACACCGGCATTGCGAAGTTCGCCCACTACCGCGCGTGCGACCTGGCCTATGGCCATCAGCGTCGGCTGGAGATCGCCCGCGCGCTGGCCACCGATCCGCTGCTGCTGGCGCTGGACGAACCCGCTGCAGGTATGAACGCAGCGGAAAAGATGGCTCTCGGCGAACTGCTGACCCGCATTCGTGACGACGGGAAAACCCTGCTGATGATAGAACACGACGTCAAGCTGGTGATGGGGATCTGCGATCGCCTCACGGTGCTGGATTACGGCAAAACGCTGGCCAGCGGTACCCCGGACAGCGTCCGACGCGACCCGGCGGTGATCGCCGCCTGGCTTGGAGGCAATGCCCATGTCTGAATTACTGAAAGTGGAACGTCTGGACGTGCATTACGGCGGGATCCAGGCGGTGCGGGACGTCTCCTTTGGCCTGCGCGAAGGCGAACAGGCCACCCTGATTGGTGCCAACGGCGCGGGCAAAAGCTCCACCGTGCGGGCCATCACCGGGCTGGAACGCTTTGGCGGCCATATTGAATTCAACGGCAAAGCGGTGCGCAAACACAGGGCCGAAGCGCTGCTGTGCGACGGGCTGGTGATGGTCCCGGAAGGACGCGGCATCTTCGGCCGGATGACGGTGCTGGAAAATTTACAGATGGGGGCCTGGCTGCGCCGTGACACTGTCACAGTCAGGCAGGAAATGAACGAGATTTTCGAGCGTTTCCCGCGCCTTGGCGAACGCCAGCACCAGCTGGCCGGGCTGCTCTCCGGCGGGGAACAGCAGCTGTTGGCCCTTAACCGCGCCCTGCTCAGCCAGCCGCGCCTGCTGATCCTCGACGAGCCGTCGATGGGGCTTGCACCGAAGATGGTGGAGAACATTTTTGCCGTTATCGCCGGGCTGCGCGAGCGCGGCGTCGCCCTGCTGCTGATCGAGCAGAACGCCCGCCTGGCGCTGGAAGTGACCGATCGGGCCTGGGTGATGGACAGCGGCAGCATCGTCCACCAGGGCGCGTCGAAAGCGATGCTCGAGGATGACCAGATTGCACAGATTTATTTGGGCGAAATGCCCGTTTAACAACACCAACCAACATCAGGGAAAAATAATGAAAACCGTAAAAATCAGCGCGCTCAGCGCCGCTATTCTGCTCAGCGGGTTCGCCTCTACCGGTGCCTGGGCCGCCGACAGCGAAACTGTAGTGATTGGCCTGGCGGGCCCGCTCACCGGCCCGTCTGCCCGTATCGGTAAGGATCTGGAGAACGGCGCGCAGCTGGCGATTGACGACATCAACAAGCAGCATCCGACCATCGGCGGCAAAGCGGTGACCTTCAAACTGCAGTCCGAAGATGACCAGTCGGATCCGCGTACCGCAGTAGCCATGGCCCAGCGTCTGGTGGACAGCGGCGTGGCGGGCGTGGTCGGTCACTGGAACACCGGCACCAGCATCCCGGCTGCACGGGTGTATCACGATGCCGGTATCGCCCAGGTAGCCCCGGTGGCGACCGGTCATGCCTATACCCAACAGGGCTTCGACACCAGCTTCCGCGTGATGGGCCACGACGATGACGGCGGCCAGTTTGCCGGGCAGTACGCCATCAACGACCTGAAAGCTAAACGCATTGCGGTGATCGACGACCGTACCGCCTTCGGTCAGGGTCTTGCGGATGAGTTTATTAAATCGCTGGAAGCCCAGGGGGTGAAGATTGTCGACCGTCAGTACGTTGACGACAAAACCGTCGACTTTAGCGCCGTGTTGACCGCGATCCGCAGCAAAAACGCCGATCTGATCTTCTTCGGCGGCGTGGACAGCCAGGCTGCACCGCTGGCGCGTCGTATTAAACAGCTGGGCATGAATGCCACCCTGATGGGCGCGGGCGGCTTTGTCAGCCAGACCTTCCTGCAGCTGGCGCAGAAAGAGGGTGAAGGCGTGGTGGCGCTGGAGCCGGGCCTGCCGGTGGATCAGATGCCGGGCGGCAAGACCTTCGAGCAGGCCTATCAGTCCCGCTACCACACCCATATCGAACTGCACGCCCCGTTCGCCTATGACGCCACCCGCGTACTGGTGGCGGCGATGGAAAAAGCCGACTCGGTGGATCCGGCCGAATACCTGCCTGCCCTGCGCGCTATCAGCTACTCCGGCGTCACCGGGCAGATCGCCTTTGATAACCAGGGCAACCTGAAAACCCCGTCGTTCACCGTCTATAAAGTGATCGACGGCAAATGGCAGCCGCAAACCGTGCTGGGCGGCGCAAAAGCTAAGTAACGCAGTGAGGCAATGTGATGAGTGATAATAATGAGCTGGGCATTCTCGCCCGCCGCAAAATTGAAGCAGAAATTATTAAGCCAATTTACGAGATCCTGGTGCGCGAGATCGGCAAGACCCGCGCCCAGGCGGTGATTGGCGAGGCCATTGAGCAGGCCGCCATCAACGCGGGCAAAGCGTTTGCCAGTCAGGAGCCGAACGGCGCGGACGTAAAGAGCTTTATCGCCCTGCAGTATCTGTGGGAGAAAGATAACGCGCTGGACGTGAAGGTGATCGACGCCGACGACCAGCAGTACAACTACAACGTCACCCGCTGTCGCTATGCCGAGATGTATCACGAGATGGGCCTGGGCGAGATCGGCCACCTGCTGTCGTGCGCCCGCGATGAGAAATTCATCGTCGGCTACGCGCCGGACGTGGAGCTGACCCGTACCACCACCATCATGCAGGGCGGTAAGTGCTGTGACTTCCGCTACCGCAGCACGAAGGACAAAGCATGATCCAGGTGAATGCAAACCGGCTATGGTCGACGCTGGAGAGGATGGCGCACATCGGCGGTACACCCGCCGGTGGCGCCACCCGCCTGGCGCTAAGCCACGAGGACCGCATTGCCCGCAACCTGCTGCGCGACTGGGCGCTGGAGGCGGGGTTTTCCTGCGATGTCGACAGCATGGGCAACATGTTTATCCGCCGTGCGGGGAGGAACTCTGCTCTGGCCCCGGTGATGACCGGCTCGCACGTGGACTCCCAGCCGCTGGGCGGCAACTACGACGGGATCTACGGCGTGCTGGCCGGACTGGAGCTGCTGCGCACCCTGAACGACCATCAGGTTGAAACCGAGCGCGATATCGTGCTGGTGAACTGGACTAACGAAGAAGGGGCGCGCTTTGCCCCGGCGATGCTCGCCTCCGGCGTCTGGACCGGGCAGTTCAGCGAAGAATATGCCCACGCCCGGGCTGACCGGGATGGCATTACCGTAGCTGAGGCCCTGGACACCATCGGCTATCGCGGCGAGCGCCCTGCCCGCGCCTTCCCGATCCACGCCTGCTACGAGCTGCATATCGAACAGGGGCCAATCCTGGAAGATGAAGCCGTGGATATCGGGCTGGTGCGCGTGGCGATGGGACAGCGCTGGTTTACCATCACCCTCGACGGTTTCGCTGCGCATGCGGGCACCACGCCGATGCACAGCCGCCGCGACGCCTTAACCGCCTTTGCAGAGCTGGCACTGAAGGTGGAGGCCATTGGCTATCAGCATGCACCCGACGGCCGGGCGACCATTGGGATGGCGGAAATCACGCCGAACTCGCGCAACGTGGTCCCTTCCCGGGTGGTATGCAGCGTCGAGTTCCGTCATCCGGAGAGCGAGGCGCTGGTGGCGATGGAGGCTGCGTTGCATCAGGCGGCGGAGAATCTATCTGCGCGGGGCGTGAGCGCGAAGGTTGAGCGCATTTTTGACTATGCGCCCATCAACTTTGACGCCGACTGTCTGGCGCGTAGCGAGAAAGCGGTGGCGGAATTGGGATACACCGCCAAGCCTATGGTGTCCGGTGCCGGGCATGATACCTGCTACATCAGCAAAATCGCCCCTGCCAGCATGATCTTTATCCCCTGCGTAAAGGGCATCAGCCATAACGAAGCGGAAAAGATCCTGCCGGAGTGGTCTGAGAAAGGGGCCAACGTGCTGCTGCACAGCGTGCTAGCAGCAGCTCTTGAAAAATAAGCCGGATGCGCTGCGCTTATCCGGCCTACGGTCCGAGCCGTTATCGCCTTCGTAGGCCCGGCAAGCGCAGCGCCGCCGGGCGCTTTTGAGCCGACTGCTCCCCCCTCACCCCAACCCTCTCCCTCAAGGGAGAGGGAGCACACCGCGCCGCCGGGCGTGTTTTTACTGCTGCGGGCGCAGGAGCTGTAAAATAACGCCGTTTTTGTTGCATTTGTAGGCCCGGCAAGCGAAGCGCCGCCGGGCGCTTTTGAGCCGCCTGTTCCCCCCTCACCCCAACCCCCTCCCTCAAGGGAGAGAGAGCACACCGCGCCGCCGGGCGTGTTTTTACTGTTGTGATACCTTCGCCAGACTGAACCAAATCCCGATAGCCAGCAGCAACAGCATTCCCCCTGCGCTGCCCAGCGCCACGCTGTGGGAGGTGATAAACGCGGTTTTCGCCGCCTCAATCACCGATTCAGCCAGCGTTGGCGTCAGATGCTGGGCCACCTTCACCGCCTCACCGATGGAGGAGGCGGCATGATCCACCAGCGACGCATCCAGCCCCGGCGGCAGTTCGATCGACGCTGAGAAACTGCGGGTGAGCAGCAGACCAAAGATCGCAATCCCCAGCCCGGCTCCCAGCTCGTAGGACATGGTTTCAATTGCCCCGGCCGCAGCGGCCTTCTCTTTTGGTGCGGCGGCCATGATCGCCGAGGTGGAGGCCAGCAGCGCGCTCGCCGCGCTAAAGCCCAACAGCACCATCAGGCTCCAGGCCTGCCACTGCTGGGTGCTGAAATCAAGCATCGACAGCCCGATGAAGCTAAGCGCGCTCAGCCCCATTCCGCCGGTCGCCACGATCCGCAGCCCCAGACGGCCCACCAGCACTCCGGCAATCGGCCCGCTAAAGCCGCTGGCAACCATCACCGGCAGCATAAACATGCCCGCCTCAAACGGAGTGAAGCCGTGGACAAACTGCAGCTCCTGGGCCATCAGCAGCTCAAAGCCCACCAGGGCGATCATCGCCGTCATCGCCATCACCACTCCGCTGAGAATAATGCGGTGGCCGAACAGGCGGATGTCGATCATCGGCCTGCCGGCGCGGAGCTGGATGCGGATAAAGGTCCACAGCATCGCCGCCCCGGTCAGTAGCGTGCCCGCCACCAGCCACGGAGATATCCCTCCTTTCAGCGCCGTTTTGGCGCTGTAGACTAGCAGTAAAATTGCCACGATCAGCATCAGGGCATGGGTGATGTTCAGGGGCTGCTCAGGCCGCCCCTGCTGCGCCGGCACAAAACGTGCCGCCAGGGAGACCACCAGCAGCACAATCGGGACGTTAATCAAAAACACCGAGCCCCAGTAGAAATGCGCCAACAGCATACCGCCCACCAGCGGGCCAAAGGCCGCCCCGCCGGAGCCCACCGCCGCCCAGACGCCGAGGGCAATATTGCGCCGACGCGCATCCGGGAACAGCGTGCGGATCCCGGCAAGGGTTGCGGGAATAATCATCGCCGCGCCGATAGCCAGCGAGGCCCGCGCCGCAATCAGCCACCCCGCCGAGGGGGCAAACGCAGCGGCCAGCGACGAGAGACCAAACAGGGTGCTGCCCATCATCAGCAGCCGCTTAAAGCCGATGCGATCCCCGAGCGCCCCCATCGGCAGCACCATCCCGGCCATCACCAGGGAGTAGATATCAATGATCCACAGCAATTCATTGCCGCTGGCATCCAGGGTCATGCTCAGCGTCGGCGCGGCGACGTGCAGCACCGTGGCATCAATCGCCACCGGGATATAGACCAACACAATTATCACTAACGCTAACCACTGACGAACCATAACTGTCCTTTTTTATGCAAACCTGGACACATGTCCAGATTGCGATCCTACGGAAAGTTGAACGCATGTCCAGCTCTTTGTTACACTCGTTGTCCCCCAGTTGAGAGTGAAAAGAATGAGCTATCTGAGCAAGGACGAGCGGCGGGAAGAGATCCTGCATGCAGCGATGCGCGTGGCGCTGAGCGAAGGCTTTACCGGAATGACCGTGCGACGTATCGCCACCGAAGCAAAAGTGGCGACCGGCCAGGTGCATCACCACTTTGCCTCTGCGGGGGAGCTCAAGTCGCAGGCGTTTATCCGCCTGATCCGCGCCCTGCTGGATGCCGACGTGGTCGCAGAAAACGCCAGCTGGCGCGAACGGCTTTACGCCATGCTCGGCAGCGACGACCGCAGTTTTGAACCCTATATTCGTCTGTGGCGGGAAGCCCAGCTGCTGGCCACCCGCGATGCCGAAATAAAAGGTGCTTATGTGCTAACGATGGAGATGTGGCATCAGGAGACGGTCGCCATCATACGGGCGGGTGAACAGGCGAATGCCTTCCGGCTGAAAGACAGTGCGGAAAATATCGCCTGGCGGCTGATAGGCCTGGTATGCGGGCTGGACGGGCTGTATGTGTTATCCATGCCGGAGATGGATGATGCCGCATTTAATCAGCACCTTAATACGTTAATGACTCTCGAGCTCGGCTAATCATCAGCATTTCTTAACTGTTACGATTTGTAACACATTAAGCGAGCCCATATCTCCCTTCTAAACTCAGGGGTTCGCTTTTTTTATCTATCCTTTCAGAAGACTCCCAAAACACATCCAATAATTTCTCATCAAAAACTCAGGCATCTGCCTGAATGACTTTCTCTTCCTGCCATTTACGGATATGCAAGAGGGTAATATGTCGCAACAAGCTGAGAAGAATAATCATTATTTATTAAGCAACTGGAAACCGGAAAACGCAGCATTTTGGGAAAATAAAGGCAAAAAGATTGCGCGACGAAATTTAGTTATTTCGGTTGCCTGTCTGCTGCTGGCGTTTTGCGTCTGGATGTTATTTAGCGCGGTGGCGGTAAATCTGAATAAGGTGGGTTTTAATTTCACGACCGATCAGCTGTTTATGTTAACGGCCCTGCCTTCGCTCTCCGGGGCAATATTACGCGTCCCCTACTCCTTTATGGTGCCTATATTTGGCGGCAGATACTGGACGGTATTAAGTACCGTTATTCTTATTATTCCCTGCGTATGGCTCGGTATTGCGGTGCAAAACCCGGCTACTCCTTATGCGGTATTTATCACTATCGCCCTGCTGTGTGGTTTTGCCGGGGCGAACTTTGCCTCCAGCATGGGCAATATCAGCTTTTTCTTCCCCAAAGCTAAACAGGGCAGCGCATTGGGTATTAACGGTGGGCTGGGCAACCTCGGCGTCAGCGTGATGCAGATGGCGGCCCCGGTGGTGATCTTTCTGCCGATGTTCACCTTCCTTGGGGTGCACGGCGTGCCGCAGGATGATGGCTCGACGCTGTTCCTCGCCAACGCCGCCTGGATCTGGGCCCCGCTGCTGCTGCTGGCGACCATTGCTGCCTTTTTTGGCATGAACGATATCGCCAGTTCGAAGGCAACCATCGCCAGCCAGCTGCCGGTGCTGAAGCGTCTGCACCTGTGGCTGCTGAGCCTGCTCTATCTGGCCACGTTCGGCTCGTTTATCGGATTTTCTGCCGGCTTCGCCATGCTGTCGAAAACCCAGTTCCCGGACGTTAATATCCTCCATCTGGCTTTCTTTGGCCCGCTGATTGGGGCCCTGGCGCGCTCTGCCGGTGGGGTGATCTCGGATAAGCTCGGCGGGGTGCGCGTCACCCTGGTGAACTTCATCTTTATGGCCCTCTTCTCCGCCCTGCTGTTCCTCACCCTGCCGGGCTCCGGTTCCGGCAACTTTACCGCCTTTTATCTGGTGTTTATGGGGCTGTTCCTCACCGCCGGGCTTGGCAGCGGTTCCACCTTCCAGATGATCGCTGTCATCTTCCGGCAAATCACCGTCTATAGAGTCAAACTGCACGGTGGCACGGACGAGCAGGCCCAGAAAGAGGCCGTCACTGACACCGCCGCCGCGCTGGGCTTTATTTCAGCCATTGGGGCCGTCGGTGGGTTCTTCATTCCCAAAGCCTTCGGCACCTCGCTGGCAATGACCGGCTCACCGGTGGGGGCGATGAAGGTCTTCCTGGTGTTCTATATCGTCTGCGTATTCGTCACCTGGCTGGTGTATGGCCGTCGGCAGAAGCACGTCAAATCATAACGAGTTGTTCAATTTTTTTGTGAGCAGTGTAACCACGGGGCGGGAGTCGCCCCGTCAGGAGAAACGTCATGAGTAAATTGTTGGATCGCTTTCGTTATTTCAAACTAAAAGGCGAGACCTTCGCGGATGGACACGGTCAGGTGATGCACACCAACCGCGACTGGGAGGACAGCTATCGCCAGCGATGGCAGTTCGACAAAATTGTGCGATCCACCCACGGCGTGAACTGCACCGGCTCCTGTAGCTGGAAAATCTACGTCAAGAATGGTCTGGTGACCTGGGAAACCCAGCAGACCGACTACCCTCGAACCCGCCCCGACCTGCCGAACCATGAGCCGCGCGGCTGCCCGCGCGGGGCCAGCTACTCCTGGTATCTCTACAGCGCCAACCGCCTGAAGTACCCGCTGGTGCGCCGCAAGCTAATTGAGCTGTGGCGCGAGGCGCTGGCACAGCACAGCGATCCGGTGCTGGCCTGGAACGCCATTCAGAATGACCCACAAAAGAGCCAGAGCTACAGGCAGGCGCGCGGTCACGGCGGGTTTATCCGCTCGAACTGGAAAGAGCTGAACCAGCTTATTGCCGCCGCCAACGTCTGGACCATCAAGCACTACGGCCCGGACCGGGTCGCTGGCTTCTCGCCGATCCCGGCGATGTCGATGGTCTCCTACGCCGCGGGCACACGCTATCTTTCCCTGCTGGGCGGCACCTGTCTTAGCTTTTACGACTGGTACTGCGACCTGCCACCCGCCTCGCCGATGACCTGGGGCGAGCAGACCGACGTGCCGGAGTCCGCCGACTGGTATAACTCCAGCTACATCATCGCCTGGGGCTCCAACGTGCCGCAGACCCGTACCCCGGATGCCCACTTCTTTACCGAGGTGCGCTACAAAGGCACCAAAACCATCGCCATCACCCCCGACTTTTCGGAAGTGGCGAAACTCAGCGACCAGTGGCTGGCACCGAAACAGGGCACCGACAGCGCTTTAGCGATGGCGATGGGCCACGTGATCCTGAAAGAGTTCCACCTCGATAACCCGAGCGACTATTTCCTCAACTACTGCCGTCGCTATACCGACATGCCGATGCTGGTGATGCTCGATCCGCGCGAGGACGGCAGCTACGTGCCGGGCCGGATGCTGCGCGCCTCCGATCTCGCCGACGGCCTGGGCGAAGCCAATAACCCGGAGTGGAAAACCGTCGCCTTTACCGCCACGGGCGATCTGGTGGTGCCGAACGGCTCCATCGGCTTCCGCTGGGGCGAAAAAGGCAAATGGAATCTCGAACCTCAGGCGGCAGGCCAGGAGACCGAGCTGGCGCTCTCCCTCCTCGGCACCCGCGACAGCGTTGCCGGGGTGGCTTTCCCCTACTTTGGCGGCAATGAAAATCCGCATTTCCGCAGCGTGAAGCAGGATCCGGTGCTGGTCCGCCAGCTGCCGGTAAAAACCCTGACCCTCGCCGATGGCCGCCAGCTGCACGTCGCCAGCGTCTATGATCTGGTGCTGGCCAACTACGGCCTCGATCGCGGCCTGGAGGATGTTCACGCCGCAAAAGATTACGCTGAGATCAAAGCCTACACCCCGGCCTGGGGGGAGCAGATCACCGGCGTGCCGCGTCGCCACATCGAGCAGATCGCCCGGGAGTTTGCCGACACGGCGAATAAGACCCACGGCCGGTCGATGATTATCCTCGGTGCCGGGGTGAACCACTGGTATCACATGGACATGAACTACCGCGGGATGATCAACATGCTGGTCTTCTGCGGCTGCGTGGGCAAAAGTGGCGGCGGCTGGTCGCACTATGTCGGCCAGGAGAAGCTGCGTCCGCAAACCGGCTGGCTTCCACTGGCCTTTGCGCTGGACTGGAACCGCCCGCCGCGCCAGATGAACAGCACCTCGTTCTTCTACAACCACGCCAGCCAGTGGCGCTATGAAAAACTCACCGCCCAGGAGCTGCTCTCCCCGCTGGCGGACGCCTCGAAGTTCACCGGCCATCTGATCGACTTTAACGTGCGCGCCGAGCGCATGGGCTGGCTGCCGTCCGCGCCGCAGCTCAACCTCAACCCGCTGCACATTAAGGCTCAGGCCGAGGCAGCCGGCATGTCGCCTCAGGAATATACTGCGCAGGGGCTGCGATCGGGCGATATCCGCATGGCCTGCGAGCAGCCGGACAGCGGCAATAACCACCCGCGCAACCTGTTCGTCTGGCGGTCAAACCTGCTCGGCTCCTCCGGCAAGGGCCATGAGTACATGCTCAAGTACCTGCTCGGCACCGAGAGCGGCATTCAGGGCGATGACCTCGGCTCGACGGATGACGTGAAGCCGGAAGAGGTGGAGTGGCAGACCGCCGCCATCGAGGGCAAGCTGGATCTGCTGGTGACCCTCGATTTCCGCATGTCCAGCACCTGCCTGTTCTCGGATATCGTCCTGCCCACCGCCACCTGGTACGAGAAAGACGATATGAATACCTCGGACATGCATCCGTTTATTCATCCCCTTTCCGCCGCGGTGGATCCGGCCTGGGAGTCGCGCAGCGACTGGGAGATCTACAAGGGCATCGCCAAAGTCTTCTCCGAGGTCTGCGTCGGGCATCTGGGCACTGAAACCGATGTGGTGTTACAACCCTTGCAGCACGACTCCCCGGCCGAGCTGTCCCAGCCGTTCGACATCGCCGACTGGCGTAAAGGTGAATGCGATCTGATCCCCGGTAAAACCGCGCCGAACATCGCCGTGGTGGAGCGTAACTACCCGGATACCTACGAGCGCTTTACCGCCCTCGGGCCGCTGCTGGACAAGCTCGGCAACGGCGGGAAAGGCATCTCATGGAACACCCAGGACGAGGTCGATTTCCTCGGCAAGCTCAATTACGTCAAGCTCGACGGCCCGGCGAAAGGCCGCCCGCGCATCGAGACGGCGATTGACGCCTCGGAGGTGATCCTCGCCCTCGCCCCGGAAACCAACGGCCAAGTGGCGGTCAAAGCCTGGGAGGCGCTGGCCGAGTTCACCGGCCGCGAGCACAGCCATCTGGCGCTGAACAAGGAAGACGAGAAGATACGCTTCCGCGATATTCAGGCCCAGCCGCGTAAAATCATCTCCAGCCCGACCTGGTCCGGCATTGAGAGCGAGCATGTCTCCTACAACGCGGGCTACACCAACGTCCACGAGCTGATCCCGTGGCGCACCCTCTCGGGCCGCCAGCAGCTGTATCAGGATCACCAGTGGATGCGCGCCTTCGGCGAGAGCCTGGTGGCCTATCGACCGCCGATTGATACCCGCAGCGTGACCCACATGCGCGAGATCCCGCCCAACGGCTTCCCGGAGAAGGCGCTGAACTTCCTGACGCCGCACCAGAAATGGGGCATCCACTCCACCTACAGCGAAAACCTGCTGATGCAGACCCTGTCGCGCGGGGGGCCGATTGTCTGGATCAGCGAAACCGACGCCCGCGAGCTGGGCATCGAAGATAACGACTGGATCGAGTGCTTCAACGCCAACGGTGCCCTTACCGCCCGCGCGGTGGTCAGCCAGCGCGTGCCGCCGGGGATGACCATGATGTACCACGCCCAGGAGCGCATTCTGAACATTCCGGGCTCCGAGGTAACCGGACGGCGCGGCGGGATCCACAACTCCGTGACCCGCGTTTGCCCGAAACCGACGCACATGATCGGTGGCTACGCCCAGCTGGCCTATGGCTTCAACTACTACGGCACCGTCGGCTCGAACCGCGACGAGTTCATCATGATCCGCAAAATGAAAAACATTAACTGGCTGGATGGCGAAGGTCGGGATCAGGTACAGGAGGCGAAAAAAATGAAAATACGCTCACAGGTTGGCATGGTACTTAATCTCGATAAATGCATCGGGTGTCACACCTGCTCGGTGACCTGCAAAAACGTCTGGACCGGGCGCGAAGGCATGGAGTACGCCTGGTTTAACAACGTCGAAACCAAGCCGGGCATTGGCTATCCGAAAAACTGGGAGGACCAGGAGGAGTGGCAAGGCGGCTGGATCCGCGGCATCTCCGGCAAGCTGACCCCGCGCCTGGGCGGCAAGCTGGGGGTGCTGTCGAAAATCTTCGCCAACCCTCAGATGCCGCAGATCGACGACTACTACGAACCCTTCACCTTTGACTATCAGGATCTGCATCGCGCCCCGGAGGGTAACCACCTGCCCACCGCCCGCCCGCGCTCGCTGATTGACGGCAAGCGGATGGACAAGATTAAGTGGGGGCCGAACTGGGAGGAGCTGCTCGGCGGCGAATTTGAGAAGCGCGCCCGGGACCGCAACTTCGACCGGATGCAGAAGGAGATGTACGGCCAGTTCGAAAACACCTTCATGATGTATCTCCCGCGCCTGTGCGAGCACTGCCTGAACCCGAGCTGCGCGGCGACCTGCCCAAGCGGGGCGATCTACAAGCGCGAAGAGGACGGCATTGTCCTGATCGACCAGGACAAATGCCGCGGCTGGCGCCTGTGCATCAGCGGCTGTCCGTACAAAAAAATCTACTTCAACTGGAAGAGCGGCAAGTCGGAAAAATGCATCTTCTGCTATCCGCGTATCGAGTCCGGCCAGCCGACCGTCTGCTCGGAAACCTGTGTTGGACGCATCCGCTATCTCGGCGTGCTGCTGTATGACGCAGACCGTATCGAAGAGGCGGCCAGCACCGAACATGAAACCGATCTCTATGAACGTCAGTGCGACGTGTTCCTCAACCCGCACGACCCGGCAATCATTGAAGAAGCGGTGAAGCAAGGTATTCCGCAGAACGTGATTGACGCTGCACAGCGCTCCCCGGTGTACAAAATGGCGATGGACTGGAAGCTGGCCCTGCCGCTGCACCCGGAGTACCGCACCCTGCCAATGGTCTGGTATGTTCCACCTCTGTCGCCTATTCAGTCCTACGCCGATGCCGGTGGCCTGCCGCAGACCGACAGCATCCTCCCGGCGGTCGAAAGCCTGCGCATTCCGGTGCAGTATCTTGCCAATATGCTCAGCGCGGGCGACACCGGCCCGGTGCTGCGCGCCCTGAAACGGATGATGGCGATGCGCCACTATAAACGCTCCCAGACCGTAGAAGGCGTGACCGATACCCGCGCTATTGAGGAAGTGGGTCTGAGCGTCGAACAGGTGGAGGAGATGTACCGCTATCTCGCCATCGCCAACTACGAAGACCGCTTCGTGATCCCGACCAGCCACCGGGAGATGGCCCGCGACGCCTTCCCGGAGAAAAACGGCTGCGGCTTTACCTTCGGTGACGGCTGCCACGGCTCCGACACTAAATTCAACCTGTTCAACAGCAGCCGCATCGACGCCATCAACATCACCGAGGTGCGCGATCACGGGGAGGGAGAGTAATGCAGATCCTCAAAATTATCGCCCTGCTGATTGAGTACCCGGACGAGGCGCTGTGGGAGAGCCGTGACGAGGCGATCGCCCTGGTGGCGCAGGACGCGCCGGTGCTGCTGCCCTTTGCGCAGCAGTATCTCAACGCCCCGCTGCTCGACCGTCAGGCCGAGTGGTGTGAGGTGTTCGAGCGCGGGCGCGCCACCTCGCTGCTGCTGTTCGAACATGTCCATGCCGAATCGCGGGATCGCGGCCAGGCGATGGTCGACCTGATGAACCAGTACGAGCAGGCCGGACTGCAGCTCGACTGCCGCGAGCTGCCGGACTATCTGCCGCTCTATCTGGAGTATCTGAGCATTCTGCCCGAGGCGCAGGCCCGGGAGGGCTTGCAGAACGTGGCGCCGATTCTGGCGCTGATTGGCGGGCGGCTGAAACAGCGCGAGGTGGCGCATTATCTACTGTTCGATGCCCTGCTGAGGTTTGCGGGCAGCAAGCTGTCCAGTGACAGTGTCACGCAGCAGGTGGCGGGTGAAAAACGTGACGACACCCGCCAGGCGCTGGATGCGGTCTGGGAAGAGGAGCAGGTGAAGTTTATCGAGGATAACGCGACGGCCTGCGACAGCTCGCCGATGCAGCAATATCAACGACGCTTTAGCCAGGACGTCGCGCCGCAGTACGTGGACGTCAGTGCCGGAGGCCCAAAATGACACACCATCTGAACGTCTTTTTCTTCGACATTTATCCGTACATCTGCGCCGCGGTCTTCTTCCTCGGCAGCTGGCTGCGGTACGACTACGGCCAGTACACCTGGCGCGCCTCCTCCAGCCAGCTGCTGAGCAAGCGCGGTATGAACTGGGGCTCTAACCTGTTCCACATCGGGATTCTGGGGATTTTCTTCGGCCACCTGTTCGGGATGTTAACCCCGCACTGGATGTACGCCTGGTTCCTGCCGATGGCGGTCAAACAGCAGCTGGCGATGATCGCCGGCGGGATCTGCGGCGTGCTGACCCTGATTGGCGGCTCGATGCTATTGTATCGCCGCCTGTTTAATCAGCGGGTGCGCGCCACCTCCACGACGCCGGATATCATTATCATGAGCATACTGCTGACACAGTGCGTGCTCGGCCTGACGACCATTCCGTTCTCGGCGCAATACCCGGACGGCAGCGAAATGTTGAAGCTGGTCGGCTGGGCCCAGGGGATCGTCACCTTTCACGGGGGGATCGTCTGAGATGTTGAGCGGCGTGGCCTTTATTTTCCGCGTCCATCTGGTGCTGGGGATGACCATCTTCCTGCTCTTCCCCTTCACCCGCCTGGTCCACGTCTGGAGCGCCCCGTTCGAATACATCACCCGGCGCTATCAGCTGGTGCGATCAAGAAGGTAGAGTTATTCCCTCTCCCTGTGGGAGAGGGTTAGGGTGAGGGCATCGGGCCGCACAAAAACGCCGGGTGGCGGCTACGCCTTACCCGGCCTACAAAATCCGGAAAACCGCACCACGTAGGCCGGGCAAGCGCACGCGCCGCCCGGCGTTACCGACTGACTAGATACTTGGCAAAGCACCACTCACGATGGACAGGATCACCATCAGCACAAGAATGGCGCAAACAACCCCGATGCCAAACAGCACGGTATGAAAGATCAACGTCTCTCCGGCAAACGTCATAGCGCCACGTATGCCCCAGCGATTCTCCTTGCGCATACCGCCGATAAACGCGAGCCCCAGCCCTGCGATGGCAAGAACAATCCCACCATTATGGATAAGCCGGTCAACATCCAGGGTGCGGTTTTCTGCGGTTGCAGGCGTTTTCCCGGTTATGCCAGCAATAATGCCTTTTTTAACGGCAGCGACCTGCTCAGCAACCACCATTTCAAGGGATGGAGGCGGTGAGGAGAAAGGACCAAAAGAGAAATGCACCATCCCAAGCACCAGGGCGATAGCGCCCAGCAGCATGCCCAGTGAGCTAAATTTATTCTGCGACAAGATTTCCATATCAATATGCCTTGTGATGATGAGTATAAGCGTCCTGGTTTATTATCCAGGCGGCATTATTGTACTCAACATCAGTAACATGCGAAGAGATACTCGCTGGAGGTCCGGGTCTATACATCCTGCCGGGTGGCGGCTACGCCTTACCCGGCCTACAAGCGGCGTCATCACGTAGGCCGGGCAAGCGCCAGCGCCGCCCGGCGTTGCAACAACTCCAATGTATCAACAATGTTGACACGCCAGAATGACCCCGCCTAAGATGGCGAAACTTTGTATCAACATCTGGAGTGTTTTTATGCCGCAGGTCACCGTTAAAAAATGGGGTAATAGCCCTTCCGTCAGGCTTCCTGTCGCGGTTATGCGTGAGGCAGAACTGCACGTTGACGATGTGGTGAACGTTAACGTAGACGAAGAAGGACGTATTATTTTGACACCGGTCAGAAAGGACGAACCGACGCTGGAATCGCTGCTCGCGGCGATCACCGACGACAATCTGCATCACGAAGTCACCTTTGGGGAACCGCAAGGTAAGGAGCTGCTGTAATGGACTACATCCCGGAAGCGGGCGATATCGTCTGGCTGGATTTTGATCCGCAGTCAGGACATGAACAGGCAGGACATCGCCCCGCGCTGGTTATTTCACCCGCCACCTACAATGGACGTACCGGTTTAATGCTCTGTTGTCCGCTCACGTCGCAAATCAAAAACTATCCCTTCGAAGTGGTTATTAGCGGTTCACGCCGCAACGTCGCCCTCGCCGACCAGATCAAAAATCTGGACTGGCGGGCGCGTAACGCGGTGAAAAAGGGAACGGCAACCGCCGAAGAACTGGATGCCGTGAGAATGCGCGCTAAGGTTTTAATCGGCTAACAGAAAGGGGCTTACGCCCCTTCCCACACTATTTGCCCGCCTGCGGATGGGTTTCAAACCCGGCCATCACCGCCGTGAGTTCTGCCAGTGAAAAGCCGTACTTCGGATCGTCCACACCCAGTCCGAACCGCTCCTGCATCAGCTGATACAGCGCCTCTGCGTCCGGCAGGTTGATTTGCTCGACCACGTGTCCGTCCTGCCAGTGGGTAAAGTGCAGGTTGGTGAGGGTCAGTTTGCCGCCGTCCGGCAGATGCCGACACATCAGCAGATGATGGCGGAAATGGGACTGCGGCCAGTGTGCGGACCAGAAGTTGCCCATCACGTAATCGGTCTGATACTGGGCGGCGAGATCGAAGTGATACATCGACTGCCAGTGGTCATGGTGACGGAACTGGAGCACCCAGTCCTGGCCATCGTTGATCAGCCGGTAAATACCGTGCGGCGTCGCCTGCTCCTCTTCGGCGATCAACCGAATCGGCGCCGTCAGCGTCTGCCCGCCGAAGCCGACATCGGCGATCCAGCGTTCGCCGTTCAGCTCGACCAGCAGCAGGCGGTGAGTGCGCGGCGGCATTTGCGGCGGGTTCGCCAGCACGACCCGACCCAGCAGGCTGCGGACGTTAAACCCCACCTCACGCAGCGCCCGCTCGAACAGGCCGTTCTGCTCAAAGCAGTAACCGCCGCGCCGGGCGGTGACCAGCTTATCGACTAGGGATTGATCGTCGAGCTGGATCTCCCGCGGCAGCACCACATCAATATTTTCAAACGGGATGGCGCTGTTGTGCTGCAGATGTAGCGCCCGCAGGGTGTCGATATCCACAGAAACCGGCTGCTGCCAGCCGGTACGGGCGAAATACGCGCTTAAAAACGGGGTCATAATGAGTTTCCTTTTACAGTTCTTCCTTGTTTATAAACTATTTTTACCCGTCCACTGTCGCAAAAGTGCTTTTTTACCCGCGGGTCGTACGTTGCATGATCCCCAGCGCCGTCAGCATCAACACCAGACCGGTGAGCAGCGTCAGGGTCGCCATCGCCATCCCCTGCCCGACGGATCCCTGCTCAAACTGCCGCCAGATAAACACCGACACGGTTTGCGTCCCCGCCGGGGCCAGCAGCAGCGAGGTAACCAGCTCCCGCGAGGCGATGGCAAACACCATCAGCATCGCCGCCAGCATCGCCGGAGAGACCAGTGGCAGGACGATAAAGCGCAGCGCCTGCAATGCCGACGCGCCATGCACCCGCGCGGCAGGCTCCAGATTGCCACCCAGCTGACGCAGCGCGCTGCCGACATAGCGCACCGGCCACGGCAGCAGCAGACAACAGTAGGAGAGCAGCAGGATCGCCCAGCTGTTATAGGGAGAGACCGGCCAGAACGGCTGGTTCCACAGCAGGATCAGCCCCACCCCGACCACCACGCCGGGCAGCGCGGCAGGCATCAGCGACAGCGCATCCAGCAGCCCGTGCCCTTTGATTTTTTGCACCACTACCAGCCAGGCGGCCAGCAGGCCGAGTAACCCGGTGATACAGGCCGCGCCCAGCGCCAGCGACAGGCTGGTGCCCAGCGCCGACAGGGCATCCCCCCTGCTGGCTGAACAGCGCCCCATAGTGAGAGGCGGTCAGGTTGGCGAGCGTCACCCCGCCCGACAGGGTGCCCAGCACCCCGGACAAGGCCATGGAAGCACCCGGTAGTATCACCGCGATAAACCCGGCCAGGGCCAGCAGCGCCACTACCGGCAGGGTAAAGCCCCCGGCATCCGCGCCCATGTTCTCCGTCGGTTTGCCGGTAATACTGGTCACATCCTGATTGCCGGTCAGCTTTTTCTGCAGCCACCAGGCGCTCAGGGCGATAGTCACCAGCACCACCGAGAGCATCGACGCGCCAGACAGGTCTATCGGCCATTCGGCCAGTTTTTTCTCGATATCGGTGGTCAGCATCAACACCCCGGCGCGGGTCCCGAGCGCTGCGGGCACGCCATACTCCTCAATCGCCAGGGTGAAGGCCAGCAGCATCCCCGCCGCCAGCGACGGCGACAGCATCGGCAGCGTGATATGCCAGAACGCCCGTCCGGGAGTGGCGCCGTGCACCCGGGCTACCAACGCCAGACGCTGCCCGCTGGCCAGCAGGCTGCGCGACACCGCGAAATAGACCACCGGGAAGATATTCAGGGCCATCACCAGCACAATTCCGGTCTGGCTGAACAGCAGATTATTCAGGTTGAGGCCGGTGAGCTGTTGCAGATAGCCGTTGGTTTGCAGCACCAGCATCCACGACAGCGCGGCGATATAGGGCGGGGTTAAAAACGGGATCAGAAACAGCAGATCCCACAGCCGGGGCAGCGGCAGGTTAAGCAGCCCGCGCGCCACGCCAAGGGGAAAGCCAATCAGGGCGCTAACCAGAGCCACGCCGACGGCCACCTGCAGCGTACCGCCGAGCATGGTGGGCAGTTGCGGCTCGGCCAGCAGGGTTGCGAGGCCGCTAAAAGCGCCGGAGAAGATCCCGGCGCTGAACTGCGGAAACACCGCCTGCAGCAGAATAAAGGTGAGCGGACACGCCACCAGGATCACCAGCAGCGCCAGCGTCGTCACCGACAGGAATTTAGGATTCACAAAACAGTCCTGAAGACGGGGTTGCCCCCGTCAGGTGATTATAAGGTGAAGAGCGTGTTGAAACGCTTGAGGATATCGCTGCGTTCGCTTGTACCGTCGCTTTTGGTCGGCAGGATTTTCAGATCGTTAAGCAGCGGGCGCTTGGCCTGCACGTCGCCGCGGGCCGGCATCAGCCAGGCATCAGCCACCATCGCCTGGCCTTCCGGCGACAGGACGTAATCGACGAAGGCTTTGGCATCTTCCGCATGCTGAGTAGATTTGAGGATCATCATCGGGCGCGGGACAATCACCGTGCCGCTGGCCGGGAAGATCACCTTCAGGGATTCGCCCTGGCTGATGTTGCCGTACGAAACGTAGTCCACCGCGCCAAACACCGCCGCTTTTGCCCCCTGCATCACCGGCGTTACCGCCTGAGCATTCGGGCCGCTGACTACCATGCCGTTCTTTTTCAGCTCATCAAACAGGGTCCAGGCCTTGTCACCCATGCCATTTTGCAGCCCGATCAGCAGATCCAGCGACGCGCCGGACAGCGCAGGATCCGGAGTAGTGACCTTATCTTTGAAGGCCCCGGTGGTCAGATCGCCCCACTCTTTCGGCTCCGGGGTGCCGCTTTTGGTGTTCCAGACGATGCCCAGCGCCGACACGCCCTGCGCCACATAGTCGTCGGATTTCAGATCGGCGGGCACCTTCGCCGCATTGGCGCTCTGGTACGGCAGCAGCCAGCCGCGGTTATGCAGATCTTCCGCGGTATCCCAGGAGGCGGAGATCAGAATATCCGCCTGCGGATTGGCCTGTTCCGCCTCAAGGCGGGCCATCACCTTGCCGGTGGTCGCCTGGAAGATATCCACCTTCACGCCGGTTTTCTTTTCAAAGCCGCTGGCGAGGCTTTTGGCCAGCGACCCCGGGCCTGCGGTGTAGAGGGTCAGCGCGTGGGCGCTGGACATCATAACGGACGATAACGCCATGGCTAACAGGACTCCTTTTTTTGACGGACATTGCAGCTTTCATGCGAACTCCCCTGAGGATGTAATCAAACGATCGGCAGCAACCCTGCCAGCAGACAAATGCACGATGCGGTCGGCCAGGATTTCAGCCTCCCGGCGGTCGTGGGTAACATAGACGGCGGTGGTGCCTAGCTGGCGCAGCAGCGTGGCCATCTCGTGACACAAGGTTCCACGCAGTTCGCTGTCGAGGTTGGAGAGCGGCTCGTCAAACAGCAGCACCCGCGGCTCGGCGACAATCGCCCGGGCCAGCGCCACGCGCTGTTGCTGCCCGCCGGAGAGCCCTGCCGGTTTGCGATCGGCAAAATCGCTTAAGCCGACGCGGGTCAATGCCTGGGCGACGCGGCTGTCGCCTTCCTGACGTGGAATTTGGCGCATCTTCAGCGGGAACATGACATTCTGTGCCACGGTCATGTGCGGCCAGAGGGCGTAATCCTGGAACACCATGCCGATGTCCCGGGCTTCCGGCGGTAAGGCCCATCCGGTTTTCGCCACCAGCCGATCGCCAAAATGGAGTTCCCCCCTATGCAGGCTGGGTTAATCCTGCCAGCAGACGCAACAGGGTGCTTTTCCCGCAGCCCGACGGCCCCAGCAGCGCAACCACGCTACCCGGCTCGATATGCAGATCGATTTGATTCAAAACGGTATTCGCGCCAAAAGCGTACGAGACGCCTTTGAGCGTGATGGAAGTGAGCATATTGTTATCCTCTTTGGGATTTGATGCTCGCCACTGTAGGCAGCTTGTGTGACGAATAAATTACGCATTTGTTGCAGCTTGATTTCCAATGGCTTTCAGCCGTTTAATGCTCTGAAGCTATTTATGAGGAATTTCTATGAGCCACTTCCGCCCCGTTGAGTTAATGCACGCCAGCCGCCTGTTAAATCACGGCCCGACCGTCCTGATCACCAGCCGCGACGAGACAATCGACCGCCGCAACGTGATGGCCGCCGCCTGGTCGATGCCGGTAGAGTTCGAGCCGCCGCGGATCGCCATCGTGGTGGATAAAAGCGCCTGGTCGCGGGAGCTGATTGAGCGCAGCGGCCGGTTCGGGATCGTCATTCCCGGCGTGGCGGCCACCAACTGGACCTATGCTGTGGGCAGCGTCAGCGGCCGCGATGAGGATAAATTCAACTGCTACGGCATACCGGCCATCGACGGCCCGGTGCTGGGCCTGCCGGTGATCGAAGAGAAATGCCTGGCGTGGATGGAGTGCCGCCTGCTGCCCGCCACCTCGGCGGCAGAAAAATATGACACCCTGTTTGGCGAGGTGGTCTCGGCTGCGGCGGATGAACAAGCATTCGTGAACGGGAGATGGCAGTTTGACGACGATAAACTTAATACGCTGCACCACCTCGGTGCGGGGACTTTTGTGACCAGCGGGAAGCAGGTGAAAGCGCCTGAGTGAAATAACCAGAATGATATTTATTAAATACAGAATGGCCCAGACGGGCCATTCCTGAATTAAATATATCTTAATTTTATTGGAGGGCAATATGACATAACTTTGAAATATATACATGATTGATTTATGCATGTCATTAACCACCCACCAAATCTTAATTGACCACAAAAATGCGAGTCGTCATAATAGATACTATTGTCATCTGAGAAGCATTGTAGACCAGAAAATAAATATGAAGGAACATATGATTAAACAATCGCAATCGGAAAAAGAAGATCGATTAGGGAAAAGAATGATATTGACATTAATTCCTGCAATATCTCCTTTTATCGTGATCTTGTTAATGTATGTTGAAGACCCAGACTCTACTTTGCTAAGGGCTGTGGCGACATGGGGTAGCGAACTGCCTGCTGTCATTTCCGCAAAGAATCCGCTTATGAGTAAAGTAATGGATATTTATACAAAAACAGCAGTATTAGTCGCCATCATCTTCGCTTTGACATCGTCAAAAATAATGACCATCAAAAAAGAGCACCCTAATACTAAAATAATCGGTGCTTTATTTGCATACTATCTTCTTTATATCTGTCTTTTCTATCCAATCCTGTTTTGCAATCAAGAATTAACAACATCAGGAAGACATTTGCGTCTCATGTCAGAAAATGACATTTTACTGACATTTTGCTTTTCCACTTTCTATGCTGGAGTATTTGCATTTACCGTTTTGTTATTCTGGTTTACGATAGGGGTATGCAAATTAGTAAAGAAGAGGAGGTAATCCTCTCCCCAGGATTATTAATGTGCTGGCTTGATTAATTCGTTATTGATTTTCTCAGCGAAGGAGTCATCTATTAAAATGGCGATCAAAGAAATAACCTGTGTTCCAATAATCATCAGTAAAGTTGTCGGAAGAGTACCAGCAGTAAAGATCATTGACAGAATGATACTTACGGTAGCCATTGCAACACTCGCAGCTATCCCGCTTAACACCCATGATTCAACTTCAAGAATCAAAGGTCCCCAATTTCCGGTTTCGTAACCAACGATACTTTTTTCACGTACTTTTTCAACACGTAGTAACCAGCCAGCAGCAGAGAAAACCTTACTTAAGCTCGCGAGTTTTATCGACATGTTTTGTGCGTTAACCTGTCGCCAGGCATTGATGAGAACAGCCTTATCAGCCGGGCTGATTCTCATTGACGGGTTTGAATTCAGCCGATTGAAGGTCTTCATCGCATCGTTATAGCTTCGGATGTTCTTGCCTTGATAGTTCTTAACTTTTACGGCGAGTTCTTTTGCTATAACCCGGTATCTATCACTAAGTTGCCCACTGATTTTATTTCCGACATCAACAATATAATCGCTTGCTTTCAATAATAATGCGGCTTCGTCGACCTTTTTTTGCGGCTACAGCGGCGGCAATTGCTTTGTCTTCGTCCAACATCATTTGAACTTTTTTGCGGAGATCGCCTTTAACTTTTGCAGGAATACTGCCTTTTGCCACAGATTCTTTGTACATGTTAACAAGAGCTTTGCAGGATACCCTATCGGCACCGTAGAGTTTTTCTGCTCGCTGCTGGATGGTGGGTGTTGATGGGGGTTTACTTGCTTCGGCTGCGTTAGACACAACTCCATTCATAATCTGCGCATTGTCTGAACCCGTTGCCGTATCTGTCTTAGTTCGTTTATGGCCCGTTTCAATATTACCGACTACAACGTTCCCGCTCTTATGCTTGAAGTTTAAAATTAATCCACTTAAACCTATTGTGCTGGCCTGTTCTGAATTAATTCCAGAAACGGAGATGCTCAGTGTGCCTGCAGCAGATATGTCCTCAATTTTCACTTTTGCAGAAGGGTTAAGGATATGGACTGCAATAAGTAAGTTTTTGAGTTTTTCAGTAATTGAGGGATCGGAACGAATAGCCGAAACTTGTTTTTGTACCGCTGCAGATACACCCGACCAGGCGTTATTATTACCGCCGTTATTTGATCCACCTGTACCACCAGGGCCATAAGGTTCTTTCCCTCTCTCAGAACTCCAGCTTGTACCATCACCAAATTTAGAAGCAGACATATCATTTCTCCATGATTAACTTCTGTTATATAACTTATCCCTGTAAGGAACTTGAACCGTCGAGTTGTTACCTAATAGCACACAACAGCCACAGATAATTATGACAAGCGTTTAAATATTGAATTTTTGTATAAATGAAGGCGTTGAAGGTTAATTTTTTTAAATTAACCACGACATTACTTTCATGTCAATAATATTTCTGAGGATATAATTAACCAATAATCCTCCATGCTATTATCCTCCCCTTTGGTACAGATTTTTTGTTTGCCATATATCTTCTAATAGGTTTTATAAGGGATCCGCATCCGGTCCAGCACGTTAGTAAAATCCTGCACTGCCACGAACACCACTGCCCCTTTACCAGGGATGACGTTGGTGATGATCCCCACCGTCTCCCCGGTCAGGCTGTCGATGACCGGCCCGCCGGACATGCCGGAAACCGCCCCCGCCCCGGTAATGATGCCGTAGTAGCAGCCGTCACGCTTCACGAAGCCATCGATCTTACCCATGCTGGATTTCGGCAGGCTGTTGATGGCGCTATAGCCGAAAAGGGTGACGTTGCGCCCGACCCTGGCGTAAGCCAGCTGATGCACGATCTTGCCGCGGTTGTTATCGCCAATCACCGCCACATCGCAAATGGGATGTTGAGCCCTCACAGGCTTGAGCAACGGCACGGCGACATGGGCGGCAGTAAGGGAGAGTTGGCTTGAGACCGGAAAGGTGGTGCCCTGCATCCCCGCCGCAAGCCAGTTCAACGGCGCAGGCAGGCCGATAAAGACCATATCTGCCTGCTTTGTCGCGCTAAAGTCAGTCCGGCTGGTGCCGGACATCACCACACACCCCAACAGCGTAAGGGGTGCCATGAGTGCGGCGAGAGCAAAATGCAGACGCTTCATGGCTCCCCCCGGACCTACTTTTTCGACCGCCCGGCAATGATCTCATCGGCCACGATACGCGGGGCCTCGGCGTAATGATGGAACTCCATGCTATAGGTCGCCCGCCCCTGGGACATGGAGCGTAGCGTGGTGGCATAGCCAAACATCTCCGCCAGCGGCACGTCGGCGCGGATAATCTGGCTGCCGAACTGCTCCTCCATCCCCTGTACCAGACCGCGCCGGGAGGAGAGATCGCCCATAATATTCCCGGCGTACTCTTCCGGGGTTCCGACCTCCACGTGCATCATCGGCTCAAGGATCACCGGGTCGGCTTTGCGCGCCGCGTCCTTAAAGCCGAAGATCGCCGCCATGCGGAAGGCCATCTCCGAGGAGTCGACGTCGTGGTAGGAGCCAAAGGTCAGGGTCGCTTTGATATCGACCACCGGGTAGCCCGCCAGCACGCCGCTGTTCATCGCTTCGCGCAGTCCTTTCTCCACCGACGGAATGTACTCCCGCGGCACAACACCGCCTTTGGTGGCATCGACAAAGGCAAAGCCGCTGCCCGGCTCCTGCGGCTCGAGGCTCAGCACCACGTGGCCGTACTGTCCTTTCCCGCCGGACTGGCGGACAAACTTGCCCTCGATGTCGTTTACCGCTTTGCGGATGGTTTCCCGGTAGGTGACCTGCGGACGGCCGATATTGGCCTCGACGCCAAACTCGCGCCGCATGCGGTCGACGATAATCTCCAGATGCAGTTCGCCCATCCCGGAGATAATGGTCTGGCCGGACTCTTCATCGGTATGCAGATGGAAGGAGGGATCTTCCGCCGCCAGACGGTGCAGCGCGATACCCATTTTCTCCTGGTCGGCTTTGGTTTTCGGCTCGATGGAGAGCGAGATCACCGGGTCCGGGAACTCCATGCGCTCGAGGGTAATCACCGCGTTGGGATCGGTCAGGGTGTCGCCGGTAGTGACATCCTTCAGCCCGACGCAGGCGGCGATATCCCCGGTGCGCAGCTCCTCGACGTCGTGACGGTCGTTGGCATGCATCAGCACGATACGCCCGATGCGCTCTTTCTTGCCCTTCACCGGGTTAAACACCGCGTCGCCTTTTTTCAGCACCCCGGAGTAGACGCGGATAAAGGTCAGCTGCCCGACGTAGGGGTCGGACATCAGCTTAAACGCCAGCGCCGAGAAGGGTTCGTCATCATTGGGATGACGCTCGGCGTGCTGCCCTTTCTCATCCACCCCGTCGATGGCGGGAACGTCGAGGGGTGACGGCATCAGCTCAATCACCGCATCCAGCATCCGCTGCACCCCTTTGTTTTTAAAGGCGCTGCCGCAGAGCATCGGCTGGATCTCCCCGGCCACCGTGCGTTTGCGCAGGCCGCGGATAATTTCTGCCTCGTCGAGATCGTTGGTTTCGAGGTATTTGTCCATCAGGTCATCGCTGGCTTCCGCCGCCGCCGAGACCATTTTATCCCGCCAGGTCCGGGCGGTGGCCTGCAGTTCGTCCGGTACCGGGGCATAGTTAAAGGTCATCCCCTGGGTGGTGTCATCCCAGAGTATGGCCCGCATGTGGATCAGATCGACCACCCCGGTGAAGTGGTCCTCCGCGCCGATAGGGATCACAATCGGTACCGGGTGGGCTTTCAGCCGGTCGATCATCATCTGCACCACGTGAAAGAAATCGGCCCCCCGGGCGGTCCATCTTGTTGACGAAAGCGATGCGCGGCACCCGGTACTTATTGGCCTGTCGCCAGACGGTTTCCGACTGCGGCTGCACCCCGCCCACCGAGTCATAGACCATCACCGCCCCGTCCAGCACCCGCATGGAGCGCTCCACCTCGATAGTGAAATCGACGTGCCCGGGGGTGTCGATGATGTTGATCCGGTGCGGCTCAAAGCCGCGATCCATCCCGGACCAGAAGCAGCTCACCGCCGCCGAGGTAATGGTGATGCCCCGCTCCTGCTCCTGCGCCATCCAGTCGGTGATCGCCGCGCCATCGTGAACCTCCCCCATCTTATGGCTCACCCCGGTATAAAACAGGATGCGCTCGGTGGTGGTGGTTTTACCGGCATCAATATGTGCGGAGATACCGATATTGCGATAACGCTCGAGAGGAATGGGCCGGATCATGATGCATCCTTATGTAATGGACATGACAATCACGCGCTGGGTGAGCGCGTGCAGGTATGTTGATCAGTGTAGTGCCCTGTGAAGGGAGGGACGGGTGATTTACGGTGAGGGAATCAGACCGCGCAACAACGCCGGGCGGCAGCTTCGCTTTGCCCGGCCTACAACTACTACAGGAGCGCTATCTTACCGAGCCGTACAGGATCAAAATGCGTGGTGGTTCCTGTAAATCCGGGCATTGAGGGCGGGAAATTGTTCCATTTTTCTCCTCCAGAGAGAACAGATTATTTCAAACTTAATATATATGGTTTAGCATATATGTATTCCAAGCGCATCGGAGTGGGAAATGCTACAGCCTGTCCAGCTTTACAAAATACTGTCGGATGAAACCCGGCTGGCGATCGTCATGTTACTCAGGGAGTCCGGGGAAATGTGCGTCTGCGATATCTGTGGGGCGACCGCTGAATCACAGCCAAAAATATCGCGGCACATGGCGATTTTACGCGAGGCAGAACTGGTTCTCGATCGCCGGGAAGGAAAATGGATCCACTATCGTTTATCACCGCACATGCCGGCATGGGCAGCAGAGACTATCACCACTGCCTGGTATTGCATGCGGGATGAGGTTCGCGGATGGCTGGCACAATCAGCCAGCTCATCCTGTTAATACGTAAATCACATATACATAACCATATGTAATGGAGTTCGGGATGTTACTGGCAGGGATAATTTTTCTACTGACGCTGATACTGGTCATCTGGCAGCCCAAAGGGCTCAGCATTGGCTGGAGCGCGAGCATTGGCGCGGTGCTGGCGCTGGCGCTCGGCGTTATTCATGTTGATGATATTTCGGTGGTCTGGAATATCGTCTGGAACGCGACGGCGACCTTTATCGCGGTGATCATCATCAGCCTGCTGCTCGATGAGTCCGGCTTCTTTGAATGGGCTGCGCTGCATGTCGCTCGCTGGGGTAACGGACGCGGTCGCCTGCTGTTTACCTGGATTGTGCTGCTAGGCGCAGTGGTCGCGGCGTTGTTTGCTAACGACGGTGCGGCGCTAATCCTGACACCGATCGTCATTGCCATGCTCCTCGCGCTGGGGTTCAGTCCGGGCACGACCCTGGCCTTTGTCATGGCGGCGGGCTTTATCGCCGACACCGCCAGTCTGCCGCTTATTGTTTCCAACCTGGTGAATATCGTCTCTGCTGACTTCTTCGGGCTGGGCTTTACCGACTACGCGTCGGTGATGATCCCGGTTGATTTGGCTGCCATCGCCGCCACGCTGACGATGCTGCACCTCTTCTTCCGTAAAGATATCCCGGCGAACTATGACGTTTCGCTGCTGAAAATCCCTGCCAGTGCGATTAAAGATCCGTCGACGTTCCGGGCTGGCTGGATTGTCCTGCTGCTGTTACTTGCCGGATTCTTTGTCCTTGAGCCGCTGGGGATCCCGGTCAGCGCGATTGCTGCCGCTGGCGCGATAATCCTGTTTGCGGTGGCGAAAAGAGGCCATGCCATTAATACAGGTAAAGTGCTGCGCGGTGCTCCGTGGCAGATCGTCATTTTCTCGTTGGGGATGTATCTGGTGGTCTATGGCCTGCGCAATGCCGGGCTGACAGATTATCTCTCCGGCGTACTGAACATGTTGGCAGAACAAGGCTTATGGGCGGCAACGCTGGGCACCGGCTTCCTGACGGCATTTCTCTCATCGGTAATGAACAACATGCCGACGGTGCTGATTGGCGCATTGTCGATTGACGGAAGTACGGCTTCCGGCGTAATCAAAGAGGCGATGATCTATGCCAACGTCATCGGCTGCGATTTAGGGCCCAAAATCACTCCCATCGGCAGCCTGGCGACGCTGCTGTGGCTGCATGTGCTTTCTCAGAAGAATATGTCCATCACCTGGGGATATTACTTCCGTACCGGCATTATCATGACCTTGCCTGTGCTGTTTATCACTCTGGCCGCGCTGGCGTTGCGGCTCTCTGTCACTTTGTAATGAGATCCTGATATGAGCAACATAACCATCTATCACAACCCGGCCTGCGGTACGTCACGTAACACGCTGGAGATGATCCGCAATAGCGGCAACGAACCGACCATTATTCATTATCTTGAAACCCCGCCGTCACGGGATGAGCTGGTGAAACTCATCAGCGATATGGGGATCGCTGTACGTGACCTGCTGCGTAAAAATGTTGAGCCTTATGAGAAGCTTGGTTTGGATGACGACAGATTCACAGACGAACAGCTGATTCAGTTTATGCTGCAACACCCGATTCTGATTAACCGCCCCATCGTCGTGACCCCGCTGGGCACCCGGTTGTGCCGCCCTTCGGAAGTGGTGCTGGATATTCTTCCTGACCCACAGGAAGGTGAATTCATAAAAGAGGACGGTGAAAAAGTCGTTGATAGCACCGGGAAGCGCTTGGGCTAAAGCTAAAACGCCGGGTGGCGGCTACGCCTTACCCGGCCTACGGGATCGGTGTGGTAGGCCGGGCAAAGCGCAGCTGCCGCCCGGCATAACCCACGTCAGGTGATCACTATCACCCGAATATCATTCACATTGGTTAGCGTCGGGCCGGTCACCACCAGATCGCCCGCTTCGGCAAAGTAGCTGTAGCTGTCATGCCCGCGCAGCATCGCCTTCGCATCCAGCGAGGTGCGGACCAGCGTATCCGGCGTGACTATCGCTCCCGCCGCATCCTCGGTGCCGTCAATCCCGTCGCTGTCCCCGGCGATGGCGTAAATCCCCTCCTCGCCTTTCAGCGCACAGGCCAGCGCCAGCAAGAACTCGGTGTTGCGACCGCCGCGTCCAGCAGCTGCGTTCCCAATCGTAACCGTGGTTTCCCCGCCGCTGAGCAGCACCGCCGGGCCTTTCACCGGCAGGCCGTGCTGCTTCACCGATTTGGCGATCCCGGCCATCATAATCCCCAGCTGGGCGCTTTCGCCCTCCAGCGCATCGCCCAGAATCAGCGGGGTGTAACCCATCCGCTGCGCCACGGCGGCAGCCGCGGCCAGCGCGCCGGAAGGCGTGGCGATCAGGCGGATGTCCTCGTCGATCTCCTTTGCTGTCACCGGCGCGCGCGGCGTGTGCAGGACCCGCATCACCGGCTCCGGCAGCGCCAGGCGATAGCGGGCGATAATCTCCAGCGCCTCTTCCGCCGTGGAGCTGTCCGCCACCGTCGGGCCGGAGGCGATGCTCTGGGGATCGTCGCCGGGCACATCGCTGATGATCAGGGTGATCACCCGCGCCGGTTTTGCCGCCAGCGCCAGGCGTCCGCCCTTGATATCCGACAGCTGCTTGCGCACGGTATTCATCTCATGGATGGTCGCCCCGCTCTTCAGCAGCGCCTGGTTGACCGCCTGCTTATCCGCAAGGGTGATCCCCTTACGCGGCAGCGCCAGCAGCGACGATCCCCCGCCGGAGATCAGCGCAATCACGCAGTCGTCGGCGGTGAGGTGTTTGACCTGCTCCATCATCAGCATTGAGGCCACTTCACTCATCGCATCCGAGACCGGGTGCGCCGCCTCGACGATGCGAATTTTTTGCGTCGGCGCCGCGTGACCGTAGCGCGTCACCACCACGCCCTGCAGATCGACATCCGGCCAGGCGGCCTCCAGCGCAGCGGCCATGGCGGAGCTGGCTTTCCCTGCCCCGACCACAATGCAGCGCCCGCGCGGTTTCTCCGGCAGCGCACTAATCAGCGCCTCATGGGGGTCGGCACTTTTCACCGCCGCCATGAAGATCTCAGTAAGCGCCCCTCGCAGGGCGCTGTCGTCGTGTTGTGCCATAGATCAGCCTTCTGCGATGGCGCGGATCACCGCCTGGGTGACTTCGCGGGTATTGGCCGTACCGCCCACGTCCGGGGTCATGATGCCCTTCGCGCAAACGGCCTCGACGGCAGCCATCAGGCGTGTGGCGGCTTCGCCCTCGCCCAGATGTTCCAGCATTTGCGCCGCGGTCCAGAAGCTGGCGACCGGGTTGGCGATGCCCTTGCCGGTGATATCAAAGGCCGAGCCGTGGATCGGTTCGAACATCGACGGGAAACGACGGTCCGGATCGATATTGGCGGTCGGTGCCACCCCCAGGCTGCCCGCCAGCGCGCCGGCGAGGTCGGAGAGGATATCGGCGTGCAGGTTGGTCGCCACGATAGTGTCCAGCGACGCCGGGTGCAGGGTCATGCGCACGGTCATGGCATCCACCAGCATTTTGTCCCAGGTGACGTCCGGGAACTCGCGCGCCACCTCGGCGGCGATCTCGTCCCACATCACCATTCCGTGACGCTGGGCGTTAGACTTGGTGACCACGGTCAACAGCTTACGCGGACGGGTCTGCGCCAGACGGAAGGCGTAGCGCATGATGCGCGTCACCCCGGTGCGGGTGAAAATCGCCACCTCGGTGCCCACCTCCTCCGGCAGGCCGCGGTGCGCGCGACCGCCGTGGCCGGAATATTCCCCTTCCGAGTTCTCACGTACAATCACCCAGTCGAGCGTACCCGGCACCGCCTTGCGCAGCGGGGACTGAATGCCCGGCAGGATTTTAGTTGGACGGACGTTGGCGTACTGATCGAAGCCCTGGCAGATCGGCAGGCGCAGCCCCCACAGGGTGATGTGATCCGGCACGTCCGGCGCACCCACCGCACCAAAGTAGATGGCGTCGAAGGCTTTGAGCTGCTCCAGCCCGTCTTCCGGCATCATTACTCCGTGGGCTTTGTAGTAGTCCGAACCCCACTCGAAGGTATGTACCGAGAAACGCATATCGCCCTGACGCTGGGCCAGCGCGTGTAACACCTCAACGCCCGCGGTGATCACTTCCGGGCCGATACCGTCTGCGGGGATAGTTGCAATGGCGTAATCTTTCATCTCTGTTTCCTTAAATTAATGTTTTGACTGAATTAATGAATCGTGCGCCTGCGCCTTGCGGCTGGATGCCGAGAGCCACAGCACTACAAGTGAGGAGAGCATCAGTAGCCCGGCGACAAACCACAGCCCCCAGGTGTAACTGCCGGTCTGCTGCTTAATCAGGCCAATCATGAACGGACCGACAAAGCCGCCCAGGTTGCCGAGTGAGTTGATGGTGGCGATACCCGCCGCCGCCGCCGAACCGGAAAGGAACAGGGTTGGCATGCTCCACAGCGGGGGTTTGGAGGCGCTGATGCCGCAGTTGACGATGGTCAGGGCGAGGATAACCCCGACGATGCTCGCCGTGCTGCCGGCCATAAACAGCCCGGCCGCCGCCACGATGCAGGCAGCAATTACATGCCACGAGCGTTCGCTGGTTTTGTCGGAATGACGCGCCCAGAGCACCATCGCCACCACGGCCATCACCGCCGGAATGGCATTCAGCAGGCCGACGGTCATGGAGGAGACGCCGAGGGTTTTGATGATTTGCGGCGACCAGATGCCCAGGGTGTAGAGCCCGGCGGAGGTGCCGAAGTAAACCAGCGACAGGGCCAGAACGCGCTTATCGAGCAGCCCTTTCCAGACGCTGTGCTGCGCCGTGGCCTGTTTCGCCGCCTGCTCACGCTGCAGGGTAGCAATCAGCCAGCCGCGCTCCTCTTCGCTGAGCCATTTTGCCTTCTCCGGGCGATCGGTGAGCCAGAACAGCACCACCACGCCGAGGATCACCGCTGGCACCGCTTCGAGGACAAACATCCACTGCCAGCCGGCAAAGCCCATCATGCCGTGCATTTCCAGTAGCGCCGCAGAGATCGGCGAGCCGAGCGCGGTGGAGATCGGGGCCGCCGCCATAAAGATTGCCGTCACCTGGGCGCGTTTCTGCGCCGGGAACCAGTAGCTTAAGTAGAGGATGATCCCCGGAAAGAAGCCCGCTTCCGCTACGCCGAGCAGGAAGCGCAGGCTGTAGAAGCTGGTGGTGCTTTGCACGAAGGCCATGCCGCCGGAGACCAGCCCCCAGGTGATGATCACCCGGGCAATCCAGATGCGCGCCCCGACTTTATGCAGGATCAGGTTTGACGGCACTTCAAACAGGAAGTAGCCGAGGAAGAAGATCCCGGCACCAAAGCCGAAGACCGCCGGTGAGAAGCCGAGATCGGCGTTCATGGTCAGCGCCGCGAAACCAATGTTGACGCGGTCAAGGAAGGCGATGAAGTACAACAGCATGATGAAGGGGACGATGCGCAAGGTGATCTTGCGCATAACCCGTTGTTCGATTGTGCAGGTCATGTGAGGTGTTCCTCATAATTATTTTGTAGGGTACGCAGTCGGGCTGCCTTGATGAGTATGCTGATATTTCTTGCATGATCATGCGCATCGGTTTATACAAAAAAATGCAATAATCGCGAGCGAGCCAAAATGGAACTACAACACCTGCGCTGTTTCCTGGCGGTGGCAGAGACCCTGCATTTCGGCCAGGCGGCCCAGCGCCTGGATATGCTGCCCTCCGCCCTGGGAAGGAATATTCGTCTTTTAGAAGAGGCACTTGGCACGCGTCTGTTTACCCGCTCGACCCGCCGGGTGGCACTGACGGAGAACGGCGTGTTGCTGCGGGAAGAGGCGCGAAAACTGCTCGCCCACGCCGACGCGATTATGTTGCAATTTCGTCAAAATCCACGCCGGGCGCAGCCGCTTTTGCGCGTCGGGACTATCGACAGCGCGGCCATCGGGTTGCTGCCGGGATTGCTGCAACTGTTCCGCCAGCACTACCCGACGGTGGAGATCCAGCTCTTCGAAGATAAGACCGTCCATCTGCTGCCAAAGCTGAAAAGCGGCAGGCTGGATCTGGTGTTTATCCGCCCTCCCGCCCAGCTGGATGGACAGTTTGGCCGGGCATTTTTATGCAACGAGCCCGGCATTCTGGCCCTGCCTGCCAGCCATCCGTTTGCCGATCGTGAAAGGGTCGATATTGCCGAACTGGAAGGAATGCCGATGATCCTGCCGGAGCGGCGCTCGCGCCCCCACAGTCACGATCTGACCATGAATCTGTTCCATAATGCGGGCATTGAAGTGACGGTGTCACAGATGGCGGACGAGAAACAGACCATCATCAACCTTGTGGCGGCGGGAATTGGGCTGGCGATTGTCCCGGCCTGGAGCAGCCGTTATCTGATGCCTGGGGTGAAGTTTGTGCAGCTCAACGGCGCGGAGCAGATGGGGATGCCGCTGGAGGCGGTGTGGATGGCCGGGGCGCAGGATGAGATTCGGGATAATATGCTGGAGATGCTGAAGGAGCATCCGGAGCTGTATGTTTAGTCTTTTCTCCCTCTCCCTGTGGGAGAGGGTTGGGGTGAGGGCTTCAGACCGCACTGCAATGCCGGGTGGCGGCTGCGCCTTACCCGGCCTACAACACCTGGCCTGCCTTACGCCTTGTAAATAAATCGTTGAATAAAATCGGCAATATCGGCTTCGACCATGGCGCATTTTTCCGCCGAAGGCCGCACGCCCAGAAACTCATCATAACCATTCAACAGTGAAATCAGCTGTCGCGTGGTGCGGCTGACGTCACACTCGCGAAAGCTCCCATTCGCTACGCCCTCCTCAACAATGCCGCGGACGATTTCGTTCCACGCTTGCGTGATGGATTCCACAAATTCAGCGTAAACGTCATTATGCAGCGCTAACTGCCACGTTGAGCCATACAGCTGCCAGGCGGCATCCGGCTCAAAGGGTAAAAAATCGATGACCAGGCGTTCCATTTTTTGCGTGGAGGGTAATGCCGCCACCTCACGGGTAAATGTCTCCAGTTCATCGCGCATAAAACGATCCAGCGCGGCGATACACAGGGCCTGCCAGTTGCTGAAATAATGGTAAATATGGCTACGAGAGATCCCTAACGACTCGGTCAACTCACGCGTGGTGACGTTAGCGATCCCCTTCTCCAGAAATAGTGCGATAGCCCCGTCCAGGATCCTGGCTTTTAACGCCTCTTTTGTTTCTTTCATCTACACGCCCACGTTGACTTTGAGCAAGTGCTCAAATAGACTCACCCCACAGATTTGAGCAACCGCTCAAAACCATCTTAACAGAAAATTGTATGCTTACCTTAAAAAATGCGGCACCAGCCGCAGTCCCGAACAGCGCGGTCAAGACGCTCAAATTGCTGGGCCAACGACATAGCCGAAAACTCGTCCTTACCTTCTTACTGGTGGCAGCTGAAAACATCACCATGCTGCTTTATCCCCTGCTGGCGGGGTTTGCGATCAATGCCATTGTTAACGGTCAGGCGTTACATGCCGTGCTCTATGCGGTGATGGTGTTTACGATGTGGGCGATTGGCGCGGCAAGACGCAGCGTCGATACCCGCACCTTTGCGCGCATTTACGCCGAACTGGCCGTTCCGGTCATTATTGCGCAACGCGAAGAACAGCACAGTGCTTCAACCATTGCCGCCCGCGTGGCGCTGTCGCGTGAATTTGTCGATTTTTTCGAGAAACACTTGCCGGTGCTGGTGACCTCTGTCGCGTCCATCATTGGTGCCGCAGTGATGTTGCTCCTGCTGCAGTTCTGGACCGGCGTCGCCTGTCTGTTCATCCTGGTGTTCTTTGCCCTGTTTTTACCGGGATTCACCCGCAGGAACGAAACGTTGTTCCTGAGACTGAACGATCGGCTGGAAAAAGAGGTCGCCTTTGTGAACAGCGCTTCACGGATGTCGCTTTCCAGGCACTACGATGTGCTGGCGCGGCTCAGAATAAAACTGTCGGATCGGGAAGCCTTTGGCTATTTAGCTATCGGCACGGTGACCGCGATTTTATTCGCCAGCACCATCCTGACTATGTCGTTCGAAGGGGGGCTGGATGCCGGTCATATCTATTCGGTCATGACCTACATGTGGATGTTTGCGATGAGTCTGGATGACGGGCCGCAGCTGCTGGAAAAATATTCCCAGCTTAAGGATATTGGTAAGCGGGTTAATACCAGTAGCCTTTAATCAGGGTTTATCCCCTCACCGCAACGATGAGGGGATAACTGTGCTTTTACATCGAATAACCCGGCTTCTTAATCAACTCATCCAGCTTCGGGCCAATCTCCGTATCCCAGACCTGCGCTTTCCAGTCGGCTTCCTGAACTTCGTTCAGGGCCACGGAAATAGAGCGATCTTTACTGTTCAGATGGCGGGTGATCACCTCGGCGATATCCGCGGCCAGGGCGGTTTTTTGCTCGTCGTTCAGGTCGCGAGGGAAGCATTTGATATTGACGTGTGGCATGTGCAGGGCTCCTTTTGAGTAAGAGTTCCAGACTAGCAGAGTATGTCGTTGTCTTTTAGCACCTTGTGCAGTTTCGGGAGCTTGCACAGGTTATCGGCAATGGCGGTGATATTCGGCGTGTTGGCGGCAAACCAGTCCGGGCGTGGCCCCCAGGTCCGCATCACGCACAAATAACAGTCGATAAGGGTGATCTGCTCGCCAAAGGCCCAGGGCGCAGCTTTGAGGTGGTTATCCAGCCACAGGTAGAGCGATTTACGGTATTCGCGGCAGTTCTGCTGTAGCTGTTCCGGGGCATCCGGTGCCCAGCGCTCCGGGTAGTCGGCGTAGGTAAAAGTGGGATAGACATTCGCCACCAGCCAGATCAGCAGGCGCTGAAACTGCTGGCGCTCCGCGCGCCCGACGGGAGGTGCCAGATCGGGACAGCGATCCAGCACCAGCAGCGCAATCGCTGCCGTTTCCGTCATGATCTCGCCGTTCTCCAGTTCGAGCGTCGGCACCTGACACAGCGGGTTGAGTTTTTCGAGCAGTTCGCGCGTGGCACCCGGCTTATCGAACCCATCCACGTTGATAAACTGATACGGAATATCGGCGAGGGTCAGCATCACTTCGCTGATGGCTGAGCCCCAGCCGGGAACGCCATAGACTTTGATCATCGGCTATACCTCGGTCAAAGCCTTAAGTGTAGAGCAGCCTCAGTAGGTTATCCCGGGCGGATTGACCTCCGACTGCGCCACCGCTTCGCCCTGCTCGCCCCAACGGGCCAGCACTTTCTGGTAGTCACCCCGCTGGATGGCCCCGTCGAGCGCAGCCTGCAGGGCATACACCAGCTCGTTACCTTTTTTGGTGGTGGTGGCGACATACGCCTTCTTCGGCCCTAAGCCCACCACCCGCGTTTTGCCGGTGAGGGCCTCTTTATAGGCCGATACCGACTGTGGACCGAAGAACACGTCCGCCCTGCCGGACTGGATATAGAGATTGCCGGAGGCGTCGTCGGTCAGGTAGACCGGCAGCGCAGGCTCGCGCCTGGCGTTTTTGTTCTCTTCATTCCAGCCCAACAGAATGCGTTCCTGATTGGTGCCGGAGCCGACAATCACTTTTTTACCTGACAGATCGGCGGCGTTCTTGATCGACTGAACTTCGCTGGTGGATTTCACCGAGAAAGCCAGGTTATCGACGCGATAGGTGGCGAAATCGAACTTCTGTTTACGCTGCTCGGTCACCGCAATGTTGACCAGCGCCACGTCGTAGCGCCCGGAGGTGATGCCCAGCGGCCAGTCCTCCCACGCTGTCGGCACCAGCTTGAGTTTTAACCCGAGGCTGCCCGCCAGCAGCCGGGCGATATCCGGGTCGCTGCCGATGCGGGTGCGGTTATCGCTGGCCAGCAGCGCCAGCGGCGGCGAGTTAAGGGCCGAAATGGCGACGGTCAGCGTACCCGGTTCGACAAATTTGTAGTTCGCGGGGATCTTCGCCACCGCCTGCTTATCCACCGTCACCGGCAGCGGCTGCTCGTTGGCCTGTAAATCAATCGCGGCGTGGCTGGTGGATGCCACCACTAACAACGCCAGTAATCCTTTTTTCATCGTCTCTCCTTACAGTACTTTCGACAGGAACTGCCGCGTTCGGGCGTGGGACGGGCGGTTGAGCACCTCGTCGCTGCTGCCCTGTTCAACGATTTTGCCGTCGACCATAAACACCACCTGATCCGCCACTTCCCGGGCGAAGCCAATCTCATGGGTCACCACCACCAGGGTAGTGCCGGAGCGGGCCAGCTTTTTGATCACGTCCAGCACTTCGCCCACCAGCTCGGGATCCAGCGCCGAGGTCGGCTCATCAAACAGCATCACCCGCGGGCGCAGGGCCAGAGCGCGGGCAATGGCGATGCGCTGCTGCTGCCCGCCCGAAAGATGGCGCGACCAGGCATCGGCCTTATCGCGCAGCCCTACCACGTCGAGCAGATCGTAAGCCCGTTCGACGGCGGCTTTACGGCTCAGCTGTTTGTGGGCGATGGGTGCCTCGATCAGGTTTTCCAGCACCGTCAGGTGCGGGAACAGGTTGAAGTTCTGGAACACGTAGCCGACGTTAACCCGCTGTTTGAGGATCGCTTTCTCTTTCAGCTCGTACAGGGTGTTGCCCTCCCGGCGATAGCCGATGTAGTCCCCGTCAATCTGGATAAAGCCTTCATCGACGCGTTCCAGGTGGTTTATGGTGCGCAGCAGTGTGGATTTACCGGAGCCGGAGGGCCCGAGGATCACCGTCACCGAGCCCGGCGGGATCTCCAGCGAGACGTTATCCAGCGCCTTGTGGCGGCCAAAGAACTTGCTCACGCCGGTAATCGAAATATGTCCTTCAGGAGAGGCTTGCATGGACAGGCTCCTGTGTGGTTTGGGTGGTAACGGAACGGGTGCGGGTCGCGCGGGTAGTGTTCACCGCCGAGCGGCGCTCGCTGCGGGCCAGGGCACGTTCCACCAGATGCTGGATCGCGGAGAGCACGGTGGTGATCACCAGATACCAGACGGCACCGACCATCAGCAGCGGGATCACCTCCTGGGTGCGGTTGTAGATCATCTGGATGGTGTAGAACAGCTCCGGCATCGCCAGGACGTAAACCATTGCCGTGCCCTTGGCGAGGCTGATGATTTCGTTGAACCCGGACGGCAGAATGGTGCGCAGCGCCTGGGGCAGGATGATGCGCAGGGTGCGGCGCGAGGCCGGTAAACCCAGCGCGGCGGCGGCTTCATACTGGCCGTGATCGACCCCGAGGAAGCCGCCGCGAATAATTTCCGCAGTATAGGCGCTCTGCACCAGCGTCAGCCCGACCACCGCGGTGGAGAATTGCCCCAGCACGTTGATGGTCTCAAAGCTGCCCCAGGTGATGCCGGTGAATGGCACGCCAAGCGACAGCGTGTCGTACAGATAGGAGAAGTTGTAGAGGATGATCAGCACCACAATCAGCGGCAGGGAGCGGAACAGCCAGATGTAGCCCCAGGCGAGGCTGCTCAGCAGCCACGAGGACGACAGTCGCGCCAGGGCTAACAGGCCGCCGATCACCACGCTGAGCGCGGTGCCGATCAGGGTCAGGAGCAAGGTCTGCCCCACCCCTTCAAGGATCACCGGGTCGAAGAACCAGCGTGCGAACACGCTCCACTCCCAGCGTGGGTTAAAGGCCACCGACTGAATGACAACCGCCAGCACAAACAGCGCAACAATCGCCCCCACCGTGCGCAGCGGGTAGCGCGCCGGGACCACTTTGATGGTTTCAACGTTGTTCATCGTCGTTCCTCATGCCGATTTACTGAACGCTTCGCGTACCAGCGTTTTGGTGAAGCGCAGCCGCCCGTCGAACGGCGGCTGGCTGTACTCTTCCGGGTCACGGGTCAGGTCGAACTGCGCCGCGTAGCCCTGGCTCAGGTAGAGCCGCACCGCTTCCGGCTGACGGAAACCGGTGGTGAGGTAGATCTGGCTGTAGCCGGCCAGTACCGCCCGGCGCTCCAGCTCCTGCACTACCCGGGCGGCAAGCCCCTGCTGGCGCAGGGATTTGTCGGTCCAGATGCGTTTGATCTCCGCGGTCTGCGCATCGAAGGGTTTGTAGGCCCCGGTGGCGATGATTTTCCCGTCGCGCTCCAGCACAATAAACAGCCCCTGCGGCGCCAGATACCACTCGGTCAGCTCGATCTCGGCATCTTTGGAAAAATAGTCGCCGTAGCGCGCCGCGTACTCGCCGAACAGGCCCTCGATGATGGGCTGAAGATCGGCGTCCTCCGGCGAAACGTCACGAAAAAGCTCGCTCATAGGTTCTCCTTAGTCGCCAAGGCCGGCCGGGTTAACTTCGGAATTCGGGATGCGCTCCACGCCTTCCCCCCAGCGGTTCAGCACTTTGTCGTAATCGCCATTCTTAATCACCCCGTTGAGGGCGGTCTGCACCGGCTCTGCCAGGCCACTGCCTTTCTTCAGGGTCACGGCGATATGCGCCGCTTTCGGCCAGCCACCGTCCACGCTGCCTACCAGTTTGGTTTTGCCATTGAGGGCCGCTTTCCACGCCCCAATTACGTTCGGGCCAAAGTAGGCGTCCGCGCGACCGGACTGTAGCGCCAGGGTCTGGGCGGCATCATCTTTGGTGTAGATCGGGGTGAACGGCTTCAGCCCCTTCTTCTGGTTTTCCGCATCCCACGCCAGCAGGATCGCCTCCTGGTTGGTGCCGGAGCCAACAATAATCCGCAGCCCGGCGATGTCTTCCGCCTTCTCAAGTTTCTTGATTGGGCTGGTGGATTTCACGTAGAAGCCCAGCGAATCCTTACGGTAGGTGGCGAAGTCGAACTTCTCTTTACGCTCTTTGGTGACGGTGATATTGCTGATCGCCGCGTCGTATTTCCCGGAGGTGACGCCCAGCGGCCAGTCTTCCCAGGAGGTGGGCACCACATTCAGCTCCAGCCCGAGGCTGTCGGCCACCAGACGGGCGATGTCGGCCTCGCTGCCAATCAGGGTTTTGTTGTCATCGGCAAACACCGTCAGCGGCGGCTGGCTCAGGCCGGCAATCGCCACGGTAAATTTGCCCGGCACCACCGGCTTAAAGCTGGCGGGCAGCTGGGCGATAGCCTGCGGGTTTTTCGCGGTGTTGATCGGCGTTTTGTTGGCTTCGAGGCTGACCACGGTGCCGTTAATGTTGACGTTCTCTGCCCAGACGGCAGGGGTAAAGGCCAGCGCGAGCGCCAGAATAAGCGATGATTTTTTCATGGCAGGTTCTCTTATTGTTGTGTGCGTTATTGTTGTGTGAACTGATTAACGGGCTGTTCTAATCCCAGGCTCTCACGCAGGGTGGTGCCGGGGTATTCGGTGCGGAACAGGCCGCGGGCCTGCAACAGCGGCACCACCTGATCCACAAAGCGCGGGAAGGTATCCGGGGTGCCGCCCTGGATAATGAAGCCGTCCGCGGCATAGCCTTCAAACCACTGCTGCAGGCCGTCGGCCACCTGTTCCGGGGTGCCGGAAAAACGTGGGCGCGGCGAGGCGGCCTCCAGCGCCACCTGACGCAGGGTTAAGTTGCGCTCCCGGGCGTTACGCTTGATCTCATCGGTGGTGCTGCGGAAGCTGTTTTTCCCCAGGTCGCCAATATCCGGGAAGGCTTCATCCAGCGGATACTGGCTGAAGTCGTGGTGCTCAAAATAGCGGCCCAGATAGTTCAGGGCATCGTTGATGGAGACCAGCGCGGCAGTGGTCTGATACTGCTCCTCCACGTCGTCGGCGTCTTTTCCGACGATCACGCTCACCCCCCTGGAAGATGTGCAGTTCGTCAGCGCGACGGCCATGCTGCTTCAGCTGGCTCTTCACGTCGTGCCAGAACGCCTGGGCTTCTTCGTAGGTGTCATGGTGGGTAAAGATGGCATCGGCATGTTTCGCCGCCAGCTTTTTGCCGTCGTCCGAGGCCCCGGCCTGGAAGACGATCGGCCTGCCCTGCGGCGTGCGGCCAATGTTCAGCGGCCCGGCCACTTTAAAGAAATCACCGTGGTGATCGAGAGTGTGCAGCTTTTGCGGATCGAAGAACTGCCCGGTCTCTTTGTTACGCACAAAAGCGTCGCCCTCCCAGGAGTCCCACAGCCCTTTCACCACGTCGAGATACTCGTCGGCGATGCGGTAACGCAGAGCGTGCTCCGGGTGCTTGTCGCGGGAGAAGTTCTTCGCTGAACCTTCCAGCGGCGAGGTGACCACGTTCCAGCCCGCCCGGCCGTTGCTCAGGTGATCGAGGCTGGCAAACTGGCGCGCCACGGTGAACGGCTCGCTGTAGGAGGTGGATAGCGTCCCCACCAGCCCCAACCGTGATGTGACGGTCGCCAGCGCCGACAGCACGGTCAGGGGCTCAAAGCGGTTGAGGAAATGCGGGATCGACTTCTCGTTGATGTAGAGGCCATCCGCGACAAAGATAAAGTCGAGCTTGCCCGCTTCGGCCTTCAGGGCCGTCTCTTTGACAAAGTTAAAGTTGATGCTGGCATCGGCCGGTGCCGCCGGATGGCGCCAGGCCGACATGTTCCCCGAGGCGCCGTGCAAAATCGTGCCCAGGCGCAGCTGTCGTGTTGCGGACATAATCCCTCCTTACCCTTAAAGTTGATTCAGTGCTTTTTCCGCAAGCTGGGCGAAATACCGCGCGGCGGGTTCAATTAAGGCTTCATCCGGGTTAAAGGCCGGATGGTGTAATCCGTACTGGCTGGCGCTGCCGATGCTGACGAAGGCACCGGGGATCTGCTGCAGGTAGACGGCGAAATCCTCTCCGCCCATGTGCAGCTCGGCCTGCCGGGTCTCATACCCGGTTTCCCGCGCCACCGAGGTGGCAAATTCGGCCCAGTTGGCGTCGTTGACCAGCGCGGTGGGGCCGGCATACCAGGTGATGTCGATCTGCGCGTTAAAGGCGCTGGCGAACCCGGCGGCGATTTCAGACACCCGGGCCTTCACGTTCTGCTGCACTTCGGTGCGATGGGTGCGCAGGGTGCCTTCGAGCTCGACGCTCTCGGGCAGCACGTTCCAGGTGTTGCCCCCGGTAATGCGCGTCACGCTCAGCACCACCGAATCAAGGGTATTCACGTTGCGGCTGGCGACGCTTTGCAGAGCGGTCACTAACTGGCTGGCCAGCAGGATGGCGTCGTTGCCTTCATGCGGACGGGCGGCGTGCGCCCCCTTGCCGGTGATGCGAAATACGAAGCGGTCGACGTTGGCGTAGAACGGGCCGCCGCGGGTGGCGAAACTGCCTACCGGCAGACCGGGTTCGTTATGCATGCCGAAGATGGCACTGACGTCGCGCAGGGCCCCGGCACGCACCAGGCTTTTGGCGCCGCCGAAGTTCTCCTCCGCCGGCTGGAACAGGATCCGCACCCGGCCGTTCAGCGAGGCTTCCCGTTCTTTCAGCTTCAGGGCCGCGCCGAGGATCACGCTGGTGTGGATGTCGTGGCCGCAGGCGTGCATGACGCCCGGGCGTTGGGAGGTAAAGGCTACGCCGCTGCGCTCCTCAATAGGCAGGGCGTCGATGTCGGCCCGCAGGGCAATCTGTTTATCACCCTTCCCCACTTCGGCGACCACGCCGGTCGCCAGATCGTAAGGCAGAACCTTAATTCCTGCGTCGCCTAACCATTGACGCAGGCGGGCGGTGGTCTGGACTTCCTCGCCGGAAAGCTCCGGGTTCTGGTGCAGCTCGCGGCGCCAGGCGATCAGCTGTTGTTCGAGGCTCATACCGCCACCTCCTTCTGCTGTCGGGCCTGGGCCAGCAGGCGCAGGGACTGCACCCGGGCGGTGCCGTCGGCAACCGGGGTATCAATGATGAATTCGTCGATGCCCCACTGCTGATGCAGGGCCTCCAGCTGGTCGAGCACCGACTCCGCGGTACCTGCCAGCAGGGACTGGGCGCGTCGGGCGATACGCAGCGGCTCGCTGCCCGCCTGACGGGCAAAGGCGTACGCCTGCTCTTCGCTGGCGACGGTGACCCGCTGGCCATTGACCAACTCAACGCCCCACACTTCTACTGCGCTTGCCAACGATTCGGCCTGCGCCTGGGTTGGAGCGACGATGGCCTGCACCGCGACAATCACCTCCCGGGCGCTGTGGGTGCGCCAGGTGTTAATCACCTCGCGCAGCAGATCGGGGTCGCCATTCAGATGGGCGGCAAAAACAAAGTCCCAGTCGAGGCTGGCGGCAAGGCGCGCGCTCTCCGCGCTGGCCCCCAGCAGGAAACCGGCCGCCGGAACCTGCGGTAACGGGGTGGCGCGAACCGCCTCTTCCGGTGACGTCGGGTTGATCCAGCCATTCAGCTGCGCCAGCTGGGCGGCGAAATCGCCCTTCTCCTGCTGGCTGAGGCCGAGCTGTAACGCCCGGGTCGAGAGCGGCAGGCCGCCCGGCGCTTTGCCGACGCCCAGATCCACACGACCGGGGGCGATGGCGGCCAGCAGGTTGAAGTTCTCTGCCACTTTGTACGGGCTGTAGTTTTGCAGCATTACCCCACCGGAGCCGACGCGAATGCGCCGGGTCTGCCCGAGGATCCAGGCAATCAGCAGCTCAGGCGACGGACTCGCCAGCTGCGGGGTGTTATGGTGTTCGGCAATCCAGAAGCGGTGATAACCCAGGGTTTCGGCCTGCTGCGCCAGGCTTAAGGTGCGCGACAGCGCATCGGCGGCCGTTTCGTTCTCTGCGACAGGACTTTTATCCAGAATGCTGATTCGCCAGGACATGTTGCAATCTCGTTTGACTAAACATGTCGCCATTATTAAGGGGCGATTTCACCGCTGAGAAACAATTAATTTACATTTGGTTTGCCGGATTTCAGAAATACCGCGTGGGATTACAGGGACGAATGCAGCTCAGCGATCAGGGCGTCGGCCTGCTGGCGGGAGGTGATGCGCACGAAGCGGATATGGGCAAAAGCCGGGTTCTGCATGTCGGATTCATAGCGCGCCCGGTTGCTGCGCCAGGTCTTGATGGTCCAGAGCAGGATCGATTCCCGACTCAGGAAGGTGCGGCGAAAACTTTCCCGGTTGCCGGTGCCTGGCCACAGTTCCTGCTGCGTCCAGGCGCGTTTTACCGCCCGGGTAACGGCCTGACGCAGGGTGCGGGCCAGGCCGTAATCGACCCATACCACCAGATCGACGTTGCGCCATTTTATCGGGCGGGTGCGGTTGTAGTTGCCGTCCAGCACCCAGCCTGGCGTGGCGCTGAGCGCCGCCTCCAGCTTCGCGAACATGACCTCGTCCGGGGAGCCCTGCCAGTCGGAACGCCAGTACAGAGTGTCCATTTCGATACAGGGCAGCGCCAGTTCAGTAGCGATCCTGCGGGCCAGCGTGCTCTTGCCGCTGCCGCTGGTGCCAACGATATTGATTTTCATCACATTTCCTGATGCGTAGGGAAAACCGGGCTAACAATCATAATGTTTTATGAATGTTAATGAAACACGATTTCGGCAGTGTGGTTTTCGCCACGGAGTCATTATTTCCGTTATATTTACCTTAAGTCGGTTTATTTTCCGCCCCTGTTGATATTCACGTCCAGTTGATTGCACTTTTATTACATAAGCAGCGGTTACGACAAAAAAATAGTTAATTCAGGCGCTTTCTAATTCATTAGTTTTTGTGGAGAATACGCCAGCCGTAATATCAAAGAATAAATAAATAACCTTGCCTGAAACTTTTTCTCGGGCGGCTTCTCTTTACACAGACATCACCATGGAGTTATTCATGAGGCGTAACAATCAAGTTACACAAAACGAGTATTTGCTTAACGAAGGGTCGACCTTAATGTCGACGACCGATATCCAGAGTCATATTACTTACGCGAACTCGGCCTTTATTGATGCCAGTGGTTATAAAGAAGAACACCTTATTGGCGAACCGCATAATGTGATCCGCCATCCGGATATGCCCCCCGGAGGCCTTTGGTGATATGTGGTTTACCCTGCAGCAGGGCGAGAGCTGGACCGGGCTGGTGAAGAACCGCCGCCACAACGGGGATCACTACTGGGTGCGGGCTAACGTCACGCCGGTTTACCAGAATGACACCCTCACCGGCTATATCTCGGTGCGAAATATTCCTGAACGTCATGAGATCGACGCAAGCGAGGCGCTTTATCAGCGGGTACGAAATAACGACATAAAAGGCCACCGTTTTTATAAAGGGGTGCTGGTGCGTCGGGGAATATTCTCTTTTCTTTCGATATTCAAACGTCTCAGTACTGCGAAGCGGGTTAATTACTCCCTTGGTATTACCGCCCTGCTCGCACTGGCCCTTCCTTTATTATCCCCTGGTGCATTATTGCAAACCTGCGGCCTCGCGCTGCTGTTTATTTTACTGGCGTTATTTCTTAATACCCAGATCTGCCGCCCGGTAAAAACCATTGTCAAACAGATGCAGCGCGTGGTGTCCGGTCGCAAGACAGACTATTACCACTTCGATCGCGTTGATGAGATTGGCTTAATGATGCGGCTGGTTAACCAGTCCGGATTAAACCTGAATTCGCTGGTGGATGATGTCGGCACGCAAATCAGCGGGATCCGCGCCATCAGCCAGCAGGTGGCGAAAGAAGGTGATGCCCTGCAGGCACGATCGGAGGAGACTTCGGGGGATCTGCAGCAGACGGCAGCGGCGGTGGAAGAGATTGCCAGCGCGGTAAAACAGACCGCCCAGACGGCGGAAGAGGCGATCCGCATGGCCGACCAGACCAGCGCCAGCGCGTACAGCGGCGAAGCGGTGATGAAGCAGACCATCGGCGTGATGCAGTCGGGATCCCGGGATAACGGCCAGATTGTCGATATCATCGCGGTGATCGACCGTATCGCCTTCCAGACCAATATCCTGGCACTGAATGCTGCGGTGGAAGCCGCCCGCGCCGGGGAAGCAGGACGCGGCTTTGCGGTGGTCGCCGCCGAAGTGCGTAATCTGGCCCAGCACTCCGCGTCTGCGGCAAAGGAGATCGCCGCGCTTATCGAGAAAAACGTCGCCAGCGTTAATGCCGGCGTGGACATGGTGGAACAGACCGAAACCCAGCTGACCACCATGATCGGCAACGTGCTGAATATGTCGGCCCTGATCAAGGAGATCGGCCACGCCACCCAGGAGCAGACCCAGGCCCTGACCCTGATTAATGAGTCCATTTCGCGCATCGGGATGATGACCCATAACAACACCGGAATGGTGGAGCACGTCACCCAGGCAGCCAACCACCTCACCCAGCGCACCACCCGCCTGCAACAGGCGATTGCGGTGTTCGGCGGCTGAACAATATCGGGGCGAAAATTTGTTTTCGCCCCGATGAATAGGTTACTCTACGAATCACCATACTAAGGGCGCTGTTCCTCCCTGGAATGTCCAGAGTCGTTCAGGAGATAAATCGCGTGAGAAAAAAAACCATCACAAAAGCTCAAATTTATCGTTCCGTTGCCAGCTCAACCGCGATCGAAACGGGCGTTTCCGTGCAAAAAATTGAGCAGCAACTCAAACAAAATAAGGTGCAGGCAAAAGCCGTTGGTCTCGCCCGTTAATCGGGCAAGATATCGCTTACCAATTGCATCATGGGGCTATAGTTCCCTGACACACCGGCCTGAACTGCCTTGAAGTAAAAAATCTTATGCTCGTCCCAAAGGCTATAATCCAGCACCCCTTTTCCCGCCAGAACTGACAGCACATCGAAGAGTAGCCGCGACAGACGCCCATTACCCTCTCTTGTTCGCCAGAACCAAGTCCTCAGAGCCAGGCTGATAACGCTGTTCCGCTGAATGAAGTTCATATTTTGACAAGCCGTTACCTCCGTCCGCTAAGTTCGCAACGTTGCACCCTGCGCTTTACTGCCGTCTATTCAAACGATCGTAGCGATTCGGGTTCATCTTATCTACCTTGATTCATCGCTACGGCAAAAATGGCTAACCCGGCGAAAAGGTCATATCTTTTTTAAAGCGACGGTCGCTGCCGGGAGCCCTGGATGAAAGCAGATAAACTGACGATAGCGGTCTCGTTACTCGCCTGGGGCGCGCTCTATTATCTGCTGGGCTGGATCTCGTTATTTCTCGACGGCCCGCAGAGCCGGGTGGCCTTTATCTGGCTGCCGTCGGGCGTGGCCGTCACCGCCTTTTTGATCACCGCGCGAAAGCAGTGGCTCGCGCTGTGGATCACCCTGTTCCTGGCCCGTCTATTACTGGGGCTGACCTTTCAGCATACGCTTCACGTCTCGCTGGTACTGGCCCTGTTTTCGCTGACCAGCCATCTGGGCATTGCCTGGTGCGTACGCTACTTTTCCCGGGGCTACGACCGGCTGCACAAAATCGTTAACTGGGTCATTTCGACGATTGTCATTAGCGCGCTGGCGGCGCTGATGGGGGTCGGATGGGTCTCCCTGCTGGCCGGCAGCATGCAGATGCAGTGGCTGTGGATCGTCTGGAGCGCCAACGTCACCGGCACGCTGTTTGTCACCCCGCCGCTGATGGGCCTGCTGGCCCCGGCCGATAAAGGGGCGCGGCAGGAGTCGTTAGCGGGCGTGTTTCTGGTGTTCGCCGTGTTGCTGGCAACGCTCTATATCTTCAACGGCGTGCCCGATCGCAGCGATAACATTGCCCTGATTTACTCCCTCGCCTGCCTGCCGCTGGTTTTGCTGACCGCCACTACCGTTATCTGCGGTAATCGCCTGGCCTCGCTGGCGTTTATCCTTTTTAGCGCGGTGGTGATCTATGCCTCCTGGCGCGAAACCGGTCCCTTTTATTTCGCCCGCCTGGCGCCGGAAGAGTCGGTTTTGCTGGCGCAATCTTACCTCTCCGCCGCCGCCCTGCTGCTGGTGTTTATTCGCGCCCAGAAATCACAAACCGCAGCCGACCGTCGTCCCCGGGCGATGGCCTACTCCCTCGATCCCGAAACGGGCCACCTGGTCTGGGATCCTCACGCGGACCCGTCTCTTGCCGCCGCGTTAGCCTCTGTCACCAGCCGGGAAGCGCTGCTGGCCCGGGTGCCCGATCCGCAGCAGCAGGCGCAGATGGTTGCCCGCTGGCAGGCGGTAGCCAACAGCCAGCCCGTGGCAGACGTATTTCGTTTTACCCTGGCGCTGCCGGGCAAGGTACCCATCCCGTTAACAGAGCGAAATATGCTGCTGATGAGCGACAGGGATCGCCCGGTCATTGTCGCGTTCTGGTCTGAAGATAAAGGAAGCCTGTTTCAGCCCGCGCCGCAGGAGGAAGGTTAACCATGCTGCAGATCGCCTTTTTGCTGGCCGGGGCGGCGTTTGTCCGCAAAGCGGCCCCCTTTTTTATGGTGGCTGGCGTGCTCTGGGGCGGGCTGGGGCTGGCCATTTTTATTGATGGCCTGCAGGGTGGGCTGCACTTCCCGCTGCATGTGTTTGGCCTGTTTCTGCTGCTCGACAGCCTGGTGTCGCTGGCGCTGGGCTCGGCGGCTAAAGGGACTCAGCGCGGGATTTTTTACTTTAAGGGCGGCGTATTCCTGTTAATCGCCATCCTGATCTTATCGGGTCGCCACGACGGCACTCTGGCGCTGGCGATCGTCTTTGGTATCGCGTACTTCATTACCGGCCTGTTTACTATCGCCTCTGCGGTAGTGGTGCGCTTTTCCCACTGGCGTCGCGCCCTGCTCTCCGGGGTGTTACAGATCCTGTTTGCCATTTTCCTGTTCCTGCCCTTTCCAACACAACATGACGGCACCGTCTCGCAGTTTATCGGCATGGTGATGCTCACCGGCGGGGTACAGTCGGTGATCCTCTCTCTGCGGATGCGTCAGGTCCGCCACGGCCGCTCGGTGTTCGATATTCTCGCCCCGCAGACGCTGAGGATTGGCAAACGCGAGGCGCTGCCCCAGGAGAGTGATAACACGTCGGGCAATCAGCTGATCGTTCACATCTGGACCCCGGAAGGTTCGGCTAAACAACAGACGCGCCCGCGCCCGGTAATTAACCGCTATATTGCCGCCGTCGATGCCGACGGGGTGATCTCGACCGGCCATGCGGCGCTCGAACTCCCGCCGACGCTCTATATCAGCCTCTACCCGGCGGCGGAGATTGATCGTTCCCCGTCGGAGTTTTTTAACCTGCTGAAGGCGGTGGAGGCAAATACCGTGGCGGGCAAGTATCAACCGGATTACCGTTTTGAAGCCAATATGTGGTGCGAGTCCGACCGCAAAATCCACTTCTCCACCTTCAATGCGGCCTCGCTCACCCGTTTCTGGAGCCATTACCGGCAAACCGAAACCTACAACCTGACCTGGCGCAACTGTTCCAGCAGCGTGGCCTGGGCCCTCGAAGCGGCGCTGGACGGGGCGTTGAAAGAGCGCTGCTCCCGGGGCGGCTTTGTACGGCTGTTGTTTATTCCGGAGCTGTGGATTGCCGCGCAGCTGCGCAAGCGCGCCACCAACATGGCCTGGACACCCGGGCTGGTGCTGGACTATACCCGGGCGCTGCATGCGGTGGTTCATCCCACCGACGTGTCGCTGACCTGTCTGATTAAAAAGAGGTGGTTTACGACGGCGAATACGGGTCGTGAGTGATTTTCTCCCGTCAGCCACCGGGCTGCCGTGTACCGCTTGCGCCATGGCGAGGTGAGTCATAGCGGTTTTCCTGCCCGGGGTCAGGTCGGTTTTGACGTATTATCGCTGCGCAACAATTAAGCAAAACTGATAGAAAATGCGGCAAAAACGCGAAAAGCCGTTTCAAAAATTCACAGGCTTCAGCCGCCTGTAGCCCCCGACAGCACTGACCCGACCAATTATTTAGAGCCACCTCACTTTCGGCCCGTTATATTTTGCGTCCCTTACTATTTGCAGGTAGGATGCTTCGCCATGTTTTGCCTTATCCATACGCAGAATGACTGGAAAGGCAGCATATTTCCGCGCAAAAGCAATCGTTTGTATTGTGACCTGCCGGAGAGGACATCATGAAACATGATTCAGACAGGTAAACAGGTAACTCAATGAAAACAAGCAATAAAAGCGCAGCCGATCATCACGCTGCCAAACGTCGCTGGCTGAACGCCCACGAAGAGGGCTATCACAAGGCGATGGGCAACCGTCAGGTGCAGATGATCGCCATCGGCGGCGCTATCGGTACAGGGCTGTTTTTAGGTGCAGGCGCCCGCCTGCAGATGGCTGGCCCGGCCCTCGCACTGGTCTATCTGGTGTGCGGTATCTTCTCCTTCTTTATTCTCCGCGCTCTTGGCGAACTGGTACTACACCGGCCGTCCAGCGGCAGCTTCGTCTCCTACGCCCGTGAGTTCCTTGGTGAAAAAGCCGCCTATGTTGCGGGCTGGATGTACTTCGTCAACTGGGCGATGACCGGGATTGTCGATATCACCGCAGTAGCGCTGTACATGCACTACTGGGGCGCGTTTGGCGATGTCCCGCAGTGGGTGTTTGCCCTTGGCGCGCTGGCGATTGTCGGCACCATGAACATGATCGGCGTGAAGTGGTTCGCCGAGATGGAGTTCTGGTTTGCGCTGGTTAAGGTGCTGGCGATTGTGATCTTCCTGGTGGTGGGTACGGTGTTCCTCGGCAGCGGTAAACCGCTGGACGGCAACATGACTGGCTTCCACCTGATCACGGATAACGGTGGTTTCTTCCCGCACGGTCTGATGCCTGCGCTGGTACTGGTCCAGGGCGTGGTGTTCGCTTTTGCCTCCATTGAGCTGGTGGGTACGGCGGCGGGCGAATGTAAAGATCCCGAGAACATGGTGCCGAAGGCGATCAACAGCGTGATCTGGCGTATCGGCCTGTTCTATGTGGGCTCCGTAGTGCTGCTGGTTCTGCTCCTGCCGTGGAACGCCTATCAGGCGGGTCAAAGTCCGTTCGTGACCTTCTTCTCGAAGCTCGGCGTGCCGTACGTGGGCAGCATCATGAACATCGTGGTGCTGACCGCGGCGCTCTCCAGCCTGAACTCTGGTCTGTACTCAACGGGCCGTATCCTGCGCTCCATGTCGATGGGCGGTTCTGCGCCGAAGTTTATGTCGAAGATGAGCAAGCAGCAGGTGCCGTACGCGGGCATTCTGGCGACGCTGGTGGTCTATATCTTTGGCGTGTTCCTGAACTATCTGGTGCCGTCGCAGGTATTTGAGATCGTGCTGAACGTCGCGGCGCTGGGCATTATCGCCTCCTGGGCCTTTATCGTGGTGTGCCAGATGCGTCTGCGCAAAGCGATCAAAGAAGGTACCGCGGCCGATGTGAGCTTCAAGATGCCGGGCGCACCGGTCACCTCCTGGCTGACCCTGCTGTTCCTGTTCAGCGTGCTGGTGCTGATGGCGTTCGACTACCCGAATGGAACGTACACTATCGCCACTATCCCGCTGCTGGCGGTTCTGCTGGTGGCCGGCTGGTTTGGTGTGCGTAAGCGCGTGCATGAGATCCACAGTACCGCGCCAAAACACCCGGACGATGAAAAGCAGGATGGTCCGCTGGTGGAAGAGACCTCAAGGTAAAAGCATGAATAAAAAAGGGAAGGCAGATGCCTTCCCTTTTTTTTGCCCGGCGGCGCTGCGCTTGCACGGGCCTACAAAATCCGCGCGCAAATCCTTTTGTAGGCCGGGTAAGGCGAAGCCGCCACCCGGCAAACAGACCGCACCCACCCTTTTGCCCGGCGGCGCTGCGCCTGCACGGGCCTACGGTTAGTGCGGAATGCGGGCAATCACCTTAATTTCGAAATCAAATCCTGCCAGCCAGGTCACACCAACGGCGGTCCAGTTCGGATACGGCGGCTGCGGGAAAATAGCCTGTTTGACCTCCATGATCGTTGCAAACTGATTCTGCGGATCGGTATGAAAGGTCGTGACATCAATCAGATCGTCAAATGTACACCCCGCCGCGGCAAGGGTCGCTTTCAGGTTATCAAAGGCAAGCTGCACCTGTGCGGCAAAATCCGGCTCCGGCGTGCCATCGGCGCGGCTCCCCACCTGACCAGAAACAAACAGCAAATCGCCGGAACGGATGGCGGCAGAATAACCGTGCTTCTCATAGAGAGCATGTCGGTTGGCTGGGAAAACCGGTTCGCGCTGGATCATAGTGTGTCCTGTACTGTATCGAGGGTGAAAAACGCGTAGGGATGATTTAATATACGCTGCGTATGTCAAATTAATCACACATACGCCGCGTATGTCAAATGAAGATGGAGAACCTATGGTGGCCAAACGCCGCAGCGAAACGATGGAAGAGAACCGGGCAAAAATGATCGCGGCAGCAAGAAAAGCCTTTGCTGAAAAGGGCTTTGTCGCGGCATCAATGGATGAACTCACGGCCAGCGTCGGCCTGACCCGCGGGGCGCTGTACCACAACTTTGGCGATAAAAAAGGGACTTCTCGCCGCCGTTGTCGACCAGATCGATGGCGAAATGGCGCAACGGGCTAAGGCTGAGGCCGCTGAGGTGGTTGATGACTGGGACAGACTGTTAGCCGAAGGGGTCGCCTATATCAAAATGGCGCTGGATCCGGAGGTGCAACGCATCGTTCTGCTGGATGGCCCTGCTTTTCTTGGCGATCCCGCCCAGTGGCCTGGTCAGCTGAGCTGCCTGGAATCAACCCGTCAGAGCATCATCAACATGCTCGAACACGGCGTGATCAAGCCGGTGGACGCAGCTGCCGCGGCCTACATGTTAAACAGCGCCGCGATGAGTGCCGCGCTATGGATAGCGGCCAGCCAGGATCCGCAGAAGGCGCTGCCTGACATCATTGCGGTGTTCAGGCAGCTGGCAAGCGGCCTGTGTCAGCGTCCAGAATAGCGGCGCTGCGCTTGCACGGGCCTGGGGTTTACGTGGTGTTGTAGGCCGGGTAAGGCGCAGCCGCCACCCGGCACGGCACGGCACAAACCTTACAGCGCGATACGAATCACATCATCCGGCTGGGTTGCCTCCTGCTGGCGGGAAGACTTCTGCTTCACCGTCACGAACAGGGTTTTACCGTCGGCGGAGAGCGCCAGGCTGTTCGGGAAGGTCGGGGTGTCGAGGGTTTTCGTCACTTTATAGGTTTTCGCATCAATCACGCTCACCTTGCCCGCTTCACGGTGGGTCACATAGGCTTCGTTACGTGCCGGGTTAAACAGCACCGCCAGTGATTCCGGCGCCGCTACTTTGCTCAGCACGCTGCCGTCTTTCAGGGAGACAACCAGCACTTCCGGCTGTTTCGAGTCGGTGATAAACGCGCGCTGGCCTTTCACGTCGAGGCTCAGGTTCAGGTAGAAGTGCTCTTTCCCGTCGTCCTGCAGTTTTTTGCGCTCGATGATTTTGTGGGTCGCGGTGTCGATGGTCAGCAGCTCGCCGTCGCCGTTGGTGGTGTACAGACGCTTCGCCTGCGCATCCAGCGCCAGGCCGGTGCTGAACTTACCGGTGCCGCTGATGGTCTCTTTCAGCTTCAGCGTTTCGCCATCCACCACCCAAATCACGCTCTCTTTACCGATGCCGGTGATATAGACGGTGTTGGTGGTGTCGTCCGCCACCAGCTCGCGCGGCTGCAGCGGTTTGACGGTTTCGCTGCGCTGACGGTCGTCCAGTACCAGACGGCCCTTCACATCGCCGGTTTTGGCGTCAATGGCGGTCACCGCGCTGTTGGTGGTGTTACCAAACCACAGCGTCTGGGTGGCGTTGTTGATGGTGGCGCCAAAAGGTTTCAGATCGCTATGAATAGCCTGCGTCACTTCCAGGGTCAGCGGATCGAGACGGTAAACCACCCCACCCTTATCGGTTTTGCGGCTCTGCGTGGTGGCAACCCACAGCGCGTTCTCCTGCTGGCTGACGGCCATCTCATACGCGCCTTTACCAACCGCTTTACGCAGCATCTCTTCTGCGGCATGAACATTAAAGGTCCCGGCGACCAGCAGAGACCCTAACAGCAGTGAGCCACGCAGACGCGGCGAGCACAGGTGACGTAAATTCATAACAACTCCCTTTTAACGTAAATGGTATCGCTGACATCGCTTCCGGTCGGCAAAGTCATCGCTTCGCCTGATTTTGATGAGAATAGTAATCATTATTTATCGCAATGTGGAGTAATTCTTGATCGCATCAAGACGATCCGCCGAATTAACCTACACTTAGGTTAACGCTATGTGCTTTTATGGTTTTCAAAATATTTACAAAAGATTTACCATATAAGCACATGTTCCATTTGGTTCGTCTTTCCCTTAACCGGCTTTTATTCATGAAAATCTTTTCTGCCCGTAAGGCAACGCTTCCCCTGCTGTTGGTTCCTGTTATTTTTTCACCTGTCGCCACGATGGCGGCCGAAGAGCAAACCATGATCGTCAGCGCGTCGCCACAAACGCTCTCTGAGCTGGATACGCCTGCGGCGGTCAGCGTGGTCAACGGCGACGATATGCGCCAGGCCACGCCGCGCATTAACCTCTCCGAATCCCTCGGCAGCGTGCCGGGACTGCAGATCCAGAACCGGCAGAACTACGCCCAGGATCTCCAGCTGTCGACCCGCGGTTTCGGTGCCCGCTCCACCTTCGGGGTGCGCGGCATTCGTCTGTATGTCGACGGTATCCCGGCCACCATGCCGGACGGCCAGGGGCAAACCTCGAATATTGATATCAACAGCCTCGAGAGCGTCGAAGTGTTGCGCGGGCCCTTCTCCGCCCTGTACGGCAACGCTTCGGGCGGCGTGGTTAACATGACCACCGAAACCGGACGTCAGCCTACCACCGTTGAGGCCAGCAGCTATTACGGCAGCTACGGCAGCTGGCGCTACGGCATGAAGGCCACCGGCGCGATGGGCGACGGCACTCAGCCAGGGGATGTGGATTACACCGTCTCCACCACCCGCTTCACCACCCATGGCTATCGCGATCACAGCGGCGCGCGTAAAAACCTCGCCAACGCCAAACTGGGCGTGCGCGTCGACGATGCCAGCAAATTGACCCTGATTTTTAACAGCGTCGATATGAAAGCCAACGATCCCGGCGGTCTGGACTATCAGGAGTGGCGGGACAACCCGCGTCAGTCTCCGCGTGGGGATCAGTACAATACCCGTAAAACCATTAAGCAGACCCAGGCTGGCCTGCGCTATGAGCGTCAGCTGAGCGCGCAGGACGATCTCAGCGTGATGGCCTACGCCGGTGAGCGTGAGATGACCCAGTACCAGTCAATCCCGTACCAGCCGCAGCTGCGCCCGACTCACGCGGGCGGCGTGATCGACATGCAGCGCCACTACCAGGGGATCGACACCCGCTGGACCCACCGTGGGGAGCTACTGGTGCCGATGACCTTCACTACCGGTCTGAACTACGAAAACCTGAGCGAAGATCGTCGCGGGTATGAAAACTACGTGATGAACAACGGCGTGCCGGATTATGGCGTCAAAGGGGCGAAACGCCGCGATGAGCGCAACCTGATGTGGAACGTCGACCCTTACCTGCAAACCAACTGGCAGCTGACAGATAAGCTCTCCCTCGACGCGGGCGTGCGCTACAGCTCCGTATGGTTCGACTCAAACGACCATTATGTACAGGGTGCGAACGGCGATGACAGCGGCGACGCCAGCTACCACAAATGGCTCCCGGCCGGCGCGCTGAAGTACCGTGTGACCGATGCCTGGAACGTCTATGCCGCCGCAGGCCGTGGTTTTGAGACTCCGACCATCAACGAACTCTCGTATCGTTCCGATAACCAGAGCGGTCTGAACTTCGGCCTCAAGCCGTCGACCAACAATACCTATGAGGTTGGGAGCAAAACACGGGTCGGCAACGGCCTGTTCACCGCGGCGCTGTTCCGCACCGATACCGACGATGAGATCGTGGTCGACGCCAGCTCAGGCGGACGCACCAGCTACAAGAACGCCGGTAAAACCCGCCGTCAGGGCGTGGAGCTTTCACTCGATCAGCAGTTTGCCGAGAACTGGAAGCTGAAGATGGCGTGGACGTATCTGGATGCCACCTACCGCACCAACGTCTGTGGCGACGCGGACTGTAAAGGTAACCGGATGCCGGGCATTGCGCGCAACATGGGCTATGCCTCGTTTGGCTGGCAGCCTGAAGAGGGCTGGTATGCGGGTTCCGATGTGCGTTACATGAGCGACATCGAGGCCGATGACGAAAACAACGCCAAAGCCCCCTCTTATACCGTTGTGGGTCTGAATACCGGCTATAAGCTGAACGTCGGCAACTGGGGTATGGACGTCTTTGGTCGCGTGGATAACCTGTTCGACAAAGAGTATGTCGGCTCGGTGATCGTCAATGAATCAAACGGGCGTTACTACGAACCGGCACCGGGGCGTAATTACGGGGTGGGCCTCTCCGTCTCGTATCGCTTCGAGTGATAACAAACCGGCAGCCGTGGCTGCCGGTTCTTTTTTATGCCATCTGCGCGCGCTGATCCAGACGGAACGCCGCCACCAGCGACTCCAGCAGACGGGCCTGATCTTCCAGCGCCCCTGCCGCCGTAGAGGATGCCCCCACCAGCGAAGCGTTTTGCTGGGTTGTGGTGTCCAGCTCCATCACCGCACGGGAGATCTGTTCGATGCCCCGGCTCTGCTCTTCCGAGGCCGAGGAGATTTCCCCCCATGATATCGTTCACGCGGGTCACCGAGTCTACCACCTGCTCCATGGTCTGCCCGGCTTTCGCCACCAGATCGCTCCCGGTGGAGATACGCGAGACCGATTCGCTGATCAGCAGCTCGATATCTTTTGCCGCCTGAGAGCTGCGCTGGGAGAGGCTGCGCACCTCGCTGGCTACTACCGCAAAGCCACGCCCCTGCTCCCCCGCTCGCGCGGCCTCTACCGCGGCATTCAGCGCCAGGATATTGGTCTGGAAAGCAATGCTGTTGATCACCGCCGTGATATCGGCAATTTTTTGCGAGCTGGTGTTAATGTCGCTCATGGTGCTGACCACATCGCGCATCACCCGTCCGCCCTGGGTGGCGGTTTGTGAGGCTTCTGCCGCCAGCTGGCTGGCGTGACGGGCGTTGTCGGCGTTGTTTTTCACCGTGGCGGTCAGCTCTTCCATGCTGGCTGCGGTTTGCACCACGGCGGCAGCCTGCTGCTCGGTACGTGATGAAAGATCGGTATTGCCTTCGGCGATTTCGCTGGCCGCCAGCGACACCTGCGCCACGCTGCTACGCACCTCACCAATCATTAAGCGCAGTTTATCGTTCATCCTGCCCATCGCCCCGGTCAGTTTGCCCAGTTCGTCTTCCCCCTGAGGGTCAATATCAGAGCTGAGATCGCCGCTGGCAATGCGCTCGGCCAGCTGTAGATTGTGTCTGACCGGATGGGTGATCTGGCGGGTGACCCACCAGGAGACGAGGATCCCGAAGAGGATAGCCACCACGCCAATAATGGCGGTGATGGTGCTGGAGCTGTAGGCCAGCGAGTCGTTATGGACTTTGACCAGCGCGATGATGTCGCGGATCGCGGCGCTGCTGTCGTCGCCAGCGGTTTTGACCTTGTCTTCCGCCGCTTTCAGGGCTGCCGTGGCCGCCGGATCGTTTTTGTCGGCGCTCCAGGTCACCATCGCGGCCTGCATTTCACTGACGCTGCTGCCAAAACGGGCCAGATGGCCGGCAATGCTGTCAATGATAGGTTTCTCTTTGGCTGTCCACTCCAGCTGCTGGGCTTCAGCGGTGAGGTCGGCGGCGTGTTTGACGTAGTTTGCCATCAGCTGACCGGACTTTTCGTCACCGTTATAGAGAAATTTGAGGCGGTTTATCTTGGCCTGAAAGACCTCGATATTGATGTTGTAGATCAGATTGGTTTGCTGGTAGACGTCGCGAATCTCTTTAAAGCGCTGCACGCTCAGCAGCGTCGATACCGCCACCAGCAGCAGCACCAGACCAAATCCCGCGGCGAGCTTTCTGCTCATTTTTATATTACGTAATCGTTGACTGACACTCATTCCTGACTCCTTAGAAGGCAACTGTGCCTTTTAAGGTTATCGGCAGGAAGGCTGGTTAATTCATAGTCAAGCTGGTCTTATCAGTTTCAAACGAAATAGCATTTCCGGCAGCACAAAGACCGCCGGAAATAATGCGAGGATGTATTCGGTGATATTACCGCTTCGCTTGTTTACGTAAATTAAGGTAAAAACTGTTTAATCAATATGCCATTTGCCTCGTCGATCACTTTATCAATCGCCGCGCGGCTGGCCTCTGTATCGCCCTGTTCCAAAGCAGCGAGTAACTCCTCATAACGATAGGAGCGAGACGGCAGCACAATGTTCGGATCGTACAGGCAGTTAAAACAGGGCCCGATGCGCACCCACAGCTGCTCGATAAGCGCCATCAGGGTTGGCATATCCGCATAGTGATAGAGCGTGAAGCGAAAAGCCCGGTTAGCGTGAAGCGCACGCTCAACCTCGCCGCTGCTCATCGCATCATGAAAATTGTCGGAGAGCGTACGCAACGTAGCGATGCGCTCATCAGACATCTGCTCGCAGGCGGCAGCAACGGCCATGCACTCCAGCTCCTTACGGATGGCATTGACTTCGTTGTAACGCTCAAGCGAGACTTCCGGCACCAGAAACGCTTGTGCCGGGGTGGCGTGCAGCGCGCCAGCGGAGACCAACCGCAGCAGCGCTTCACGTACAGGAGTAATACTGGTACCTAACTTATCCGCAATCTCTTTAGTGACGAGCCGTGCGCCTGGCTTCAGGGCCCCTGCAATCAGGGCACCTTTCAGACTCACCTCAACCTGCATCGTCAGGCTCATTCGTTGAGCCTTTTCTAAATTGTCCAAATCCAGCATGTTCAATTCCTGTTACCAACACTTAACTTATAATCCACAGTAGATAAACGAACCGTCGCGGGTTGGATATATCCTGTATCTTCATGCTTGATTAACTTTAAAAAAAGCATTCCATCAAAACCAAAATTAATTGGTTAAGTAATGTTCCTCATTTCGTATAAGACGTTCGGACTAATCTATGTTGGTATAATTAAAGACGTTATTTCGAATTTTGCCCAGGTAATTATGGCGGAATAATCCGCCATAACCGGTACTATAAGTTATTGTTCGCGACACGTATCACGACTTTTCCGAAGTTTTTACCCTCCAGCAGGCCGATCAGCGCCTGAGGGGCGTTTTCCAGCCCGTCCGTGACCTGCTCACGGTAGTGGATTTTGCCCTCACGAACCCAACCGCCCATCTCCTGCTGAAATTCTGCGATGCGATGACCATAGTCCTGGTTGATGATAAAGCCCTGCATACGAATGCGTTTTTTCAGGATGGTGCCCATCAGCAGCCCAAGGCGATCCGGCCCTGGCGGCAGGTCGGTGGCATTGTATCCGCTGACCAGCCCGCACACCGGCACGCGCGCCGCAGTATTCAGCAGCGGCAGCACGGCATCAAACACCTTCCCGCCCACGTTCTCATAGTAAACATCAATGCCCTGCGGGCACGCCTGCTTAAGCTGTTCGGCAAAATCCGCGGCGTGGTGATCCACACACTGGTCAAAGCCCAGCACCTCAGTCGCATGGCGGCATTTTTCCGCGCCGCCGGCAACGCCCACCACCCGGCAACCTTTCAGCTTGCCAATCTGGCCGACGGTTGCCCCCACCGGACCGGTAGCCGCAGCCACCACCACCGTCTCACCCGCTTTGGGCTGGCCGATATCGAGCAGGCCCATGTAGGCGGTAAAGCCGGGCATCCCCAGTATGCCTAACGACCAGGAGGGGTGTTCGGGATCCGCACCCAGTTTGACCAGGCCCGTGCCATCCGAGACGTCATAGTCCTGCCAGCCGCTGTAGCCCAGCACCCATTCACCGGGTTGATAGTCTGGATGGTTCGACCTCTCCACGCGGCTGACGGTGCCTCCCACCATCACCGCACCGATGTCCACCGGCGGCGAGTAGGACGGCGCATCGCTCATGCGGCCGCGCATATAGGGATCAAGCGAGAGCCAGATAGTACGCAGCAGAAGCTGGCCGTCTGCAGGTTCCGGAATGGATGTGTTTTCTAAGCGAAAGTTATCAGCGGTGGGTGCACCATGGGGACGAGAAGCCAGAACCCATTGACGATTCTGCGTTGAAGATTGACTCATACCTCACTCCTGTTTAGACAAACGTCCTTAGAGACTAGCCGCATCTTCTCCTGTCCGCCTTAACATTACGAGCCGGACTGGTTCAGCCTGACGACGAGATACACGCAGGGCTCGCTGCTTTCGTTGATAAACCGGCAGTCGTTAGGCGGGCCAAGTTCCAGACAGTCTCCGGCGCGCATTTCATGGCGGGTGTCCCCTTCCAGAAACACCAGTTCGCCCGACTGGAGCCAGATCAGCTGGCGTGCAAGAGCATAAGAAGAGGCTGGCATTGGCACGTCGCTGCCGCCGGGAAGTTCAACCTGCACCATGTCGATAGGCAGATCGGAGCGCGGCGAGACGTGACGACGCAGATAGTGCGTCTGCGGATCGCGCCACACCGGCTGGTTGGCAAAGCGCAACAGCTTGCCTTCCTGCAGTTCAGCGCGCGCGATAAGCGTGGACATGCTGATGCCAAATGCGCCGGAGAGTCGGGCCAGCAGCGTCGCCGTCGGGCTGCTCTCCGCGCGTTCAATTTTGTGGATCATCGCCCGTGAGACGCCGGCGCGTTCCGCCAGCTCGCTCAGCGACCAGCCGCGGGATTCACGCTCCAGCCGGATGCGGGCGCTGATCCGCTGATTGATATTGTCTGGCATAGTATTCATCACGTCATACTATAGTGAAAGTAATGGATTACAACGCGCTTTTTTTCATAACAAAAAGATATGGCTTATGCCGTAGCGTTAAACCGGTCACCCTGTGTAATATTGTGACGAAACGTATCACTATAGTGAACAGACACAGCCAGAGGATCCCCATGATTATTCGTCACGCCTTAAAAGAGGACTGCGCCGCCATCGGTGAAATCTACAACCACGCGGTGCTGCACACCGCCGCGATCTGGAATGATGCCACGGTCGATACCGATAACCGTATCGCCTGGTTCGAAGCGCGCCAGCTGATGGGCTATCCGGTGCTGGTCAGCGAAGAGGATGGCGTGGTGACCGGTTACGCTTCGTTCGGAGACTGGCGCGCCTTTGACGGTTTTCGTCATACCGTGGAGCACTCGGTGTATGTTCATCCGGATCATCAGGGCAAAGGCATTGGCCGCGAGCTGATGAAGGCCCTGATCGCAGAAGCCCGCCGCATCGGCAAACACGTGATGGTGGCGGGGATAGAAGCGCAGAACAGCGCCTCTATTCATCTCCATGAGACCCTGGGCTTTGTCACTACCGGTCAGATGCCGCAGGTGGGCACCAAGTTTGGCCGCTGGCTGGATCTGACCTTTATGCAGCTGCAGCTTGACGAGCGCACCGACCCGGATGCGATCGGATGAATCAGTCGCTGACGCTGGTGTTTCTGGTGGCGGCAGGCATTGGCCTGGTGGTGCAGAACACCCTGATGGTACGCATCACTCAGACCTCGAGCACCATTCTGATCGCCATGCTGCTCAACTCGCTGGTGGGGATTGTGCTGTTTGTGTCGATCCTGCTGATTAAAAACGGCGTCGCCGGGTTCAGCGAGCTGGTGCATACGGTGCGCTGGTGGACCCTGATCCCCGGCCTGCTGGGGTCGTTTTTTGTTTTTGCCAGCATCAGCGGCTATCAGTATGTCGGCGCGGCAACGACCATTGCGGTGCTGGTCGCCAGCCAGCTAATTGGCGGTCTGGTGATGGACGTGGTGCGCAGCCAGGGGGTGCCGCTGAAGGCGCTGATCGGCCCGGTGTGCGGCGCGGTGCTGCTGGTGATTGGCGCCTGGCTGGTCGCCCGACGCCAGTTCTGAACTCAGAGGATCACGCCGCCTTTGGTCAGGCTCTCTTCGCGGGCTTCCTGCTCCTCTTTGTAGTGTTTGCCGTGATGAGCAATAGTCGTGCGAAGACGCTGCTGCTGGGTATAGCGATCTTCCCGGCTTAACCCGGTGTCTTCGCTGAGTTCGATCAGCAACTCGTTCATATGAACGATCACGCTTTCCTCTACCGCGGCGTCAACGCGGGCGATAACTTCCTCTAAATGTGACATTGTCACTCCTTGTGTTTGCCCGGCGGCGCTACGCTTGCCGGGCCTACGGTTTGTTCCCTCTCCCCTTTGGGGAGAGGGTCAGGGTGAGGGGCTCAGGCCGCACCAGACTTAGTTCAGTTTCGCCTTCGAGAAATCGCTCCCCATCAGGCTTACGCTGTACCCGCTGACGTTGCTGCGGGTGGCGTAGAAGGTTTTGCCGTTCGCCAGCGCAATCCACGGGGCCTGCTGGTAGAAGATCTCCTGCGCCTGGCTGTAAAGCTTCGCGCGGGCAGCCGGATCGCTGGTCAACTTCGCCTTCTGGACCAGGTCATCATAGCCCTTGTCGCACCAGCGTGCAGCATTGGAGCCGGTTTTAATGCTGTCACAGCCCAGCAGCACGTCGGCAAAGTTATCCGGGTCGCCGTTATCCGACATCCAGCCAAACAGCGCGCTATCGTGCTCGCCTTTACGCATTCCGGAGAGATACTCGCCCCACTCGTAAGAGACGATTTTCGCTTTGATGCCCACCTTCGCCCAGTCGTTCTGGATCATCTCGGCAATGCGGCGCGAGTTCGGGTTATACGGACGCTGCACCGGCATCGACCACAGGGTCACTTCCGCACCCTGCTCCAGCCCGGCCTGTTTCAGCAGCGCTTTCGCTTTTTCCGGATCGTAGCCGTAGTCCTTGAGGTCTTTATTAAAGCCCATCATGTTCGGCGGGATCGGCGATTTTGCCACCGTGCCGGAGCCCATAAACACCGCGTTAATAATGGCGTTTTTATCGGTGGCGTAGTTCAGCGCCTGACGCACCAGCACGTTATCAAACGGTTTTTTCTCGGTGTTGAACGCCAGATAGCCGACGTTCAGCGCATCTACCGAGTGCAAGGTCAGATCTTTGTTTTTCTTGATCACGTCAAACTGCACCGGGGATGGCGCAGGAATGATCTGGCACTCGTTAGTCTGCAGCTTCGCCAGGCGGGTTTCGACGTTCGGGGTGATGGAGAAGATCAGATGTTTGGTCGGTACCGCGCCATCCCAGTAGTTCGGGTTCGCCAGATAGCGGATCTGCGAGTCGGTTTTATACTGCTGCAGCACGTAAGGGCCAGTGCCGATCGGCCAGGTATCGACGTTCTCCGGGGTGCCTTTTTTCAGCATCGCGTCGGCATATTCTGCGGAGAGGATCGAGGCGAAGTCCATCCCCCAGTCGGCGAGGAACGCGGCATTCGGTTCGCTCAGCACAAACTGGACGTGGGTATCATCCACCTTCTTCACCTCCTGGATCAGTTTATCCAGGCCAACGTCGTTGAAGTATTCGTAGTTACCCTGGGACACGTTGTGATACGGATGCTTAGGGTCTTTCTGACGCATCACCGAGAAAATAACGTCATCGGCGTTAAAGTCGCGGGTCGGTTTAAAGAATTTATTGCTGTTGAACTTCACCCCTTTGCGCAGGGTAAAGGTATAGGTTTTGCCATCCGGGGAGATGGTCCAGGATTCCGCCAGCGACGGCACCGGGGTGTTTTTCACCGGATCGAAGTTGATCAGGCGGTTATAGAGCACCTGCGAACTGGCGACGAAGGTCGGGCCGGAGCTGGCGATCTGCGGGTTAAACGACTCTGGCGAGGCTTCTGAGCAGTAAATAATCGTATCGTTATTAGCCGCCCATGCGGCACCCGCCGGCAACAGCGCGCTTAATGCCAGCGCGAGGAGAGTTTTCCCTGTAGACATGTTTATTACCTGTTTGGATTTATTATTTAGAATAGTAATAACAGCACACCACCCTTCCCCTGGCAAATAACGAAACACTATCAGGTTATTCTAAAGCAGTTATTTCCGCTGATTTTCTCACCACCAGCGGAACAGTGATTTGCCTTAAGGTACATTCAACGTCAAGCACTTTCCGCGCCCTCAATGCAGTAAGAAATCACCCCTTTTGCCGTCTCTTCTGCCGTTTGCTTGCCCGCAGATTTCGTAAAGTAGACGCGTGAAAAAGTCTATGGGACCAAATCGTGGCAAAAACCCTTTTACGCAGCGGCAATCTTGATGATTTCCAGGCCGTTGGCGGCGGCGGACAGGCCGTATTTGAATCAGCATTGCAAATCCGTGAGGCCCTGCGCCTGCGCAAACAGCAGTCAATCGTCGATTGTCTGGCGATCCCACAGGTCAACGATGAAGGCGACCGGGTAGACTGGTACTCGCCGACCGAAGGCGCGGTGACCAGCTGGAAAGCCGCCGACGAAGACGCGCGCTTTCGGGCGCTGCGCCTGCTGGAAAGCACCCTGTCCAGCGTGGAATCCCTGAGCAAGAAATCGCTCCAGTCGCCAAAAACCGCCCAACAGCTGTTTGGTTCCCTGCTCTCTAAAGCGTTCCAGTTCCCGGGGGAAAACTTCCTGTTCCTGGTGGACGGTAAGCCGGTGATCACCTTCTGGGGTTTTGTGAACCTCAATGAAAATGCGCGCGAAGATATTCTCGACTGCCTGCGCGCCTCCCTGCTGCCGGTCCCGATGCCTGCCCCGGTTGTTGAGCCAGAACCCGAGCCGGAACCAGAACCGGCTATCGTCTTTGAAAAAGCTGATGAACCGCTGGTTGCCGCCCCGGCAACGGTGCATATCACCGCCGACGATCTGTACGAGGCGCATCCTGCTCCGGTGATGACCGCCAGCGAACCCGAGCCAGAACCCGCCCCGGCGATCGTCGCAGCAAAAAAACGCCGCGTTCCGCTGTGGGCGCTGCCTGTTGCTGCCGTGGTGGTTGCCGCCGCGGCCGCCCCGCTGCTGTGGCCAAAGCAGCCTGCAACCGTTGAACCGGCAAAAGTCGCCGTTGCTGCGCCGGTGGCAATTGCACCAAAACCGGTGGCCGCCGTCGAACCTCTGCCGCTGAATTTACCGCTGCATCAGGCGGAAGTGGCCGCCGTTAAAGCGCCTGCGCCGGTTGCGCCGGAACCGGTAGTGATTACTGCGATCCCGAAAGATGCAATGGTGATGGAAGCCGGTCAGGTGAAATCCGGCTCGACCCGTTTTCTTAACGGCAGCTGGCGCGCGATGCTGGAGGTGACCGATCCGATCACCGGTAAGCCGCCGTCAGTGCGCTATCAGATCCAGAACAATAAAGGGTCGGCCCGCGTCGTTCACGGTGACAACGTGGTCTGCCGCGCGGAGGTCTTCTCCGGGCTGCACAGCAACGGTGAGCTGCTGATTAAAACCCGCGGCAATGCCCGCTGCGCCGACGGCTCGCGCTACCCGATGCCGGAAATTACCTGTAAAGCCGGTACCAACGACGTGGCAGAATGCAGCGCGCGCTACGACGCGAAAACCGTGGTTCCATTGACATTCAGGAAGGCAGGTGCGTGATCCTATGCTGGTAAACCTTTGCGACTACAAACAGAGCGTCACGCTGATTGCGAACAGCGGCGTTCAGTTTCTTGATTTTGGCCTGACGCCGCAGGACTCCGCCCAGAGCGGACGTTTCGTGCGTAAAACCGCGAATGGCCCCCTGCTGCGCCTGGATTTCGATCTGGTGAATGGCCGCTATACCCTGCCCGCCGCAGGTGGTGGACAGCCGGAAGTGGTTAAACCCGAAAGCACCATTTTGCTCCAGCAGTCGCTGGCGGTGCTGGACGGCGTCTGGCTGCCGGTCCCGTTCTTACGCTTTAACCCGCCGCGCACCTTCGTCGAAGGCCCGGATAACTGGGCGCGGGTGCAGGTGCGCAAGCTGGAGACCCCGGACAACGCCGGGAACAGCCACCGCGTGACCCTGGCGCTGGACAGTCAGATTGCGGCCCACGCCACCAGCCCGCTGTCGCCGGTGGAGAACGATATTCTCAACGGCACCCGCTTCGCGCTGGCCTGGCGCGACGACGAAGTGGCGAACTTCCTCGACCAGACCTGGATTGACGGCTGGTTGCGCGAAGCCTTCTCTCAGTACGCCGCGGGCGTGGAGAACCGCGCCGAGCGCGATCTCCAGCTGGCGATGCGTAACTTTGAGTACCAGGCGCACTGGCTGAATATTATGGCGATGCTGGGCGAACAGCTGACGGTGCCGGAAGTGAAATTTGTCACCCACACCCTCAGCACCCCGGCGATCCCGGTAGATCTGATCCTCGATGTCGGCAACACCCACACCTGCGGCGTGATCATTGAAGACCACGGCGACGCCAACGACGGCCTGCGCCAGACCGCCGAACTGCAGGTGCGCTCCCTGAGTGAACCGCAGTTCCTCAACGAGCCGCTGTTTACCAGCCGTCTGGAGTTTTCCGAAGCCCGCTTCGGCAAGCAGCACTTCTCGGTGGAGAGCGGCCGCGAAGATGCCTTCGTCTGGCCGTCCATCGTGCGCGTCGGCGACGAGGCGCGGAAGCTGGCGACCCAGCGTCTGGGCACCGAAGGCAACAGCGGTATCTCCAGCCCGCGCCGCTATCTGTGGGATGAAACCCCGGTGGTGCAGGACTGGCGTTTCAGCCAGATGAACAGCAAAACCCAGCGCGAGCCGCTGGCGACCGCCTTCCCGCTGATGAACCTGATGAACGATGACGGCCAGCCGCTGTTCACCCTGCCGCAGGATGAGCGTCTGCCGGTCTTCTCGCCGCAGTACAGTCGCAGCACCCTGATGACCCATATGCTCTGCGAGCTGCTGGCGCAGGCGCTGGGGCAGATCAACAGCGTCGCCACCCGACTCCGTCTGGGCTTCCCGGCCTCGCCGCGTCAGCTGCGCACCCTGATCCTCACCCTGCCGTCGGCAATGCCGAAGCAGGAGCGCGAGATCTTCCGCCGCCGCATGTTCGAAGCCATCGCCATCGTCTGGAAAGCGATGGGCTGGCATCCGCAGGATGACGACTTCTCCAGCCGCAAGCAGCAGGAGAAGAGCGTGGTGCCGGTGCCGGAGATCCAGATGGAGTGGGACGAAGCCAGCTGCGGCCAGCTGGTGTGGCTCTATAACGAAGCCATCTCCCATTACAACGGCCAGACCGAAGCCTTCTTCGCCGCCGTGGCGCGCCCGGATCGCGAGCCGGAGCCAGGCTGTGCCCCGGGTCGCGCCCTTCGCGTGGCCTCGATTGATATCGGCGGCGGCACCACCGATATGGCGATCACCCATTATCAGCTCGACGATGGCTCGGGCAGCAACGTTAAAATCACCCCGCAGCTGCTGTTCCGTGAAGGCTTTAAGGTGGCGGGCGATGACACCCTGCTGGATGTGATCCAGCGTTACGTCCTGCCTGCCCTGCAGACGCAGCTGCAGAAGTCCGGCATTGCCGATGCTACGCTGCTGATGGCCTCGCTGTTCGGCGACTCCGGGCGCATCGACACCCAGGCGGTGCTGCGCCAGCAAACGGCGCTGCAGCTGTTTATGCCGATTGGCCATGCGATCCTCGCCGCCTGGGAAGCCAGCGATATCGACAATCCGCTCGACGGGCTGCACGCCACCTTCGGCGATCTGCTGACCCGCAAGCCGACGCGCAACGTGATGAACTATCTGCAGCAGGCCATCGAACACGCCCTGCCTGCCGGGTCAGAACCGTTCGACCTGTTCGCCGTGCCGCTGCACGTCAACTTCCGCGAGATGCAGGATGCGATGCTGGCCGGGCACTTTACCCTGGCCGCGCCGCTGCACGCGGTGGCGGAGGCGATCTCCCACTACGCCTGCGATATTCTGCTGATCACCGGCCGTCCGGGCTGTCTGCCGGGCGTCCAGGCGTTGATCCGCCATCTGCAGCCGGTGCCGGTCAGCCGGATGGTATGGCTGGATAAGTACCGGGTGCATGAGTGGTATCCGTTCAGCCAGCAGGGGCGCATTGGCAACCCGAAATCCACCGCGGCGGTCGGGGCGATGCTTTGCAGCCTGGCGCTGGATCTGCGTCTGCCGCGCTTTAACTTTAAGGCGGCGGATATCGGGGCGTACTCTACCGTGCGCTACCTGGGCGTGCTGGATAACACGGTTAATACCCTGCGCGATGAAAACGTCTGGTATCAGGACATCGACCTCGACAAGCCGGGCGCGAAGCTGGATACGCGCCTGCACTTCCCGCTGCGCGGCAACGTGACCCTCGGTTTCCGTCAGCTGGCGAACGCCCGCTGGCCCGCCACCCCGCTCTATACGCTGAGCATTAACTCGGCGGAGCTGGCGAAATCCATCGCCGGGGACGGGGTGCTGAACGTGCGCCTGAAGCTGTGCGGCGGCAATAAACAGGATGGCCCGGAAGCCTTTGAGCTGAGCGATGCCTGGCTGCAGGACGGTACGCCGGTGCCGCCCGATGCCCTGACCTTTAAACTGAATACCCTGGCCGACCGCCGACATAGCGGCAGCCACTATTGGATCGACAGCGGGAGCGTATACCTGAAATGACAGCCACGACGACCACAACTCAGGCGTTAATCGGGTGGATCAACACAACGCGCCAGCATGCCCCGATCTTCGACAACGACGCCGACGCCCTGCTGGCCAGACTGGCGGTGGCCGATGCACGCGAGCACGCCATTGCGCGGGCGCTGACTGCGGGGAGCACCATCGGATTGTATGGTCACTCCCAGGCGGCAAAAGCCCACCTGCTCGCCACCCTGTGCGGCAGTGACAATCAGCGGATGAACGTGATTGTCGGCCAGCGGACCTTTGACTATTTCTCGCATATCAATCCTGGCCACGCCCTGACCAACATGGCGCTGCGCTTCAGCCCGAACGCGAATGAAGTCGCTGACGACGCCTTTCCGCTACGCCTGAGCCTGCTCACCGAGGCCGAGCTGGTGCAGGTCTTCCTCGCCCGCGCCACGCTGCCGGCGGTGGACAAAACCGTGATTGAAGCCCGGCTGGAGAAGTGGCGCGCCCTGCGCCAGCCTCAGAGCGTACCGGGGATCACCGCTGCGGACGTGGGCACCATCGCCCACTACTGGCGCGATACGGTGCCCGCTGCGGCCCAGCAGATGGACGATGCCCTGTGGCACCAGTTTGCCCTGTTGCTGCCGTCGCTGGACCTGAGCACCCGCGCCAGCGTCTGGTCGCTGCTGTGGGGCGAGCAGCAGGAGTTGACGCAGCAGTGGCTGAAGCTGGCGCATATTCTGCACCAGACCAGCCACGCGCAAGAACTGGCCGCGCCGCTGAGCCTGCTGGTGGATAATTTTGGCCTGCCGACCGAGGGTTTCCTCACCCGGGGCGATATCGCTCTGCCGGACGTGCAGCAGGCGGTGCTGCACCCGCTGCACAACGGCGAGCTGCTGAACGCCATCAGCATTCCGCTGGACGTGCTGGCCCTGCTGACCCGCGAGCTGATCCTGCCGGTAGAAAACAGCGCCCTGGCCGGGGTGGATATCATTGATATTCCGGCCCCGTTGGCCCAGCCGGATCTGCCCCTGGCCCAGGCCAAACAGCAGTGGCTGCTGGAGCACTATCGCCAGCATCTCCAGCCGGACGTGCTGGTGATCTGCAACGCCACCGCGCATCACGGCCAGACGGCCAGGACCGCCAGAACGCTGCTCAACTGGGTAAAAGAGACCCAGCCGGGCGACGACGCTGCCCTCCCGGGACTGGTGTGGGCGATCACCCCCCCAGGATGCGCGCTTTACCCGCCGGACCAACCTCGACGAAGCGGTACAGCAGCTGCTCGGCAAACCCGGCCAGTACTGGGGTACCCTGCAGGCGCTGGACAGCAGCAGCATGCAGCGGGTAATCGAGTGGCTGTCGCAGGCGACCCTGCCATCCCAGCGCCAGACGCGCCTGCTGGCCTTACGCCAGCGCCATCAGCGCGACCTGCATCAGCTGATGCAGGGGTATCTGACGCCATTGACCCAGGATCCTGCCGCTCAGCGCAGCGCCGCCGAAGCGATGGTGCGCGCCCTGCAGGGAAGCGCCGCCCGTCACGGCGAGCTGCTGGAAGGGTTGCTCCCGCCGCTGCGCGCCTTTGAAACGCTGCTCGCCGTGCAGCAGCCGCGCGAAGAGCAGGTCAACGGCCTGTTTACTGACGCCATTGACCTGTTTGCCGACAACGCTCAGGATGCCGATGAGATCTGGCAGCCAACGGATAAAGCTCGCCTCGCCCATCAGGTCTGGGTGAATCACCTGCGCCAGTGGAGTCGCGACGAAGCCGTTGCCAGCCGTCTGGGTCTGGACAGCGCGGTGCTGCAGCAGATCGGCGATGTGCTGGTGATCGCCAGCTACCGTCTGAATCTGCTCGCCCAGCTGAAGAAGATTGTCGATACCGATAAAAGCAGCGCCGCGCAGCTGCATGCCGCACTGGGGAACTTCGTGGGTTGGGTCGGGTATGCGCAGACGCCTGCCGCGGACCGTCCTGCCAGCCGGATCCGCAAAGGCCAGCCGGTGTTTGTCACGCCAACGGTCAACAGCAGCGCCCCTCGCTTAACCCGTCTGGGCGAGCAGCCGGTGCATGCGGCGACAGCTTATGTGTATGACTGGCTGGTGGCGTTGTACACCCAGGCGATTGACAACATCGGGTATCAGCATCCGCATGATATGACCATGGACGATCGCCAGGCGTTGCAGGGCTTGCTCGCCTGACACTGACGCCTGATGGCGCTACGCTTATCAGGCCTACGGTCAGAGCAGTTTGTAGGCCGGATAAGGTGCTTGCACCGCATCCGGCAATCTCACCAGCCCGCCTGCCCCTGCTGGATACACTCAACCAACGCCTTCGCCAGCGCCGACGGGTTCTCCCACGACATCGAATGCCCGGCATCGGGGATGATTTTCACCTCAACACCCTGCTGACGCATTTCGTCCAGGTCAGGATCGGGCAGCGAAAGCTCGCCAAAAATCAGCCATACCGGGCAAGATAATTGCAGATAACGCGCGCTCCAGCTGGGCTGTACGCCTTTAACCAGACTCGCTGCACCACGCCATACCGCCCAGGGGGGCACTGCTTTGCAGGCATCCTTTCCAGGGGGGAAGTTTCAGCCTCCAGCATGGCCTGATAACCGCTACGCACAAAATCGTCTTCCGTCCGGGCGGCAATTCCCCGACTAAACGCGCCACCTCCGGCATGGAAATTTGGTTCTGACACCATCAGGCCCAGCAGACGGCTACCGGCCAGCTCTGCCGCTTCGATCGCAATGCTGCCGCCCATGCTGTGCCCGTACAGCCAGAATGACGTTATGGCTAAATGATTGAGCAGCTCGATAACCACCTGCGCCTGCGCCGAGGTTTGATAGCTAAAGGTTTCAGGTTTATCGCTATAACCACTGCCCGGCAGATCGATAAGAATGGCCCGGCGGGAACCGAACATCGGGTCGCAAACGATACGGGGATATTCGTAAGAAGAGGCACAGCCGAGACCGTGGATAAATACCAGCGGTTCGCCCTGTCCGGGCAGCTCCTGCCAGCGCACCGTGCAACGGGCCTGTTGCGAATAAAAGCTGTTCATTAGCACTCCTTTCAGATGACTGTGTATTTATACAGCCCATCAACCAGGAATGCCATCGCCAGATTTTGTAGGCCGGATAAGGTGCTGGCACCGCATCCGGCAAAAAGCCGCGCAGGGGCGGCTTTTAGAAGAGAGAAATCAGCAGCGCGACCGGAAAACTCATCGGCCAGGTGGAACCCACCAGAAAAGCGCTCAGGAAGCGGATGCGTTTGCGATCTTTAGAGAGAAACCAGGTGATAAGCGCACTGATAGCTGCCATGACGGCGTAAAACATTAACATCTTCTGGTACAACGTCATCTCATTTACCCAATCTGCTGTTCAATAACCGCGCGCAATATGCGGCAAATGTTGAGGCAGATCAAGTTTTTTGTTACATATTAACCACATATATCTTAAGGTTAATAACAACTGAGTAGTTTTGTAACAATTAGGGCCGCATCATGCGGCCCTGGTTTCCGGGACTACTTCTTCACCGGCTGAGGCTTTTTATTACCCGAGTCGGGCACTTTACGGGATTTGTCTTTATCGACTTCTGGCATAAGACGCTCCTTTGTGACCTTCGGAATAAGTAAGTATAGCCTACCTCAGGAGTACCACTTTAAAGTCGTATTTTAAATGCATTTTTTGGCAAACCCAGGTTAGCCATTCGTGCTGTAATATCCTCACTTTTTACAAGGAGGACGTTATGCTGCGTATTCCACAAAGTTGTATTCACACCCGCTCCACTCCGTTCTGGACCAAAGACACCGCTCCGCCGGGGATTTTCAAACGCCATCTGGATACCGGCACTCAGCCCGGCGTCTATCCGCGCCTGAGCGTGATGCAGGGTGCGGTGCGTTATCTTGGCTATGCCGACGAAACCTCGCCCGAGCCCGACAGCGAACTCATCATTGAAGCCGGGCATTTTGGCGTGTTTCCACCTGAGCGCTGGCACCACATCGAAGTGATGACCGACGATACGTATTTCAATATCGACTTTTTCGTTGAACCCGACGTGTTAAGAAGACGTAAATAGAGAAGGAGTAACATCATGGGCAAAGCAACTTATACCGTCACCGTCACCAATAACAGCAACGGCGTATCGGTGGATTACGAGACGGAGGCCCCGATGGAGCTGATGATCCCGGACGTGGCCGCTCAGGTGGTGAAAGACCTGGTGAATACCGTACGCGCGTACGACACCGAGAATGAGCATGAGGTGTGCGGCTGGTAGCCGCGACCCGTTACATCTTGAGTAGTTCTAACACCGTCTGCGGCACCTGATTCGCCATTTTCAGTGCCGCAGTCTGGCTCTGCTCCAGGATCTGCGCCCGGGCAAGCTGGCTGGCCTCGGCGGCGTAGTCGGCATCCTGAATCCGGCTGCGGGCCGTTTGCAGGGAGATGCTCTGCTGGGACAGCACCGCTTTGCTGGATTCGAAGCGGTTGATCGTCGCGCCATACTGCGTGCGATAGCCGCTCACCTTCTCCAGCGCGGCATCCAGTAACCCCATGCACTTCCGGGCTCCCGCCTCGGTGATCATGTCGGTATTGTCCAGCTGCAGCGTCTTCAGATCCGTCGGCGTCGGCTCAATGGTCACCGACTGCATATCTTCACCGAAATTGGCGCTGGTCACCACTTCGAAGGGGCGACTCTGCTTCGGTGGAACCGCGGGCGTAATCGTCGGAGCCGGCAAGTTTCCCCAGGTAATGTTGCTGGTAAAGGAGCCGCTGCCCACCACCATCACCAGCAAATCTTCCGTCACGGTATCCAGCGTGACGCGCTCGATACGGTTCGAACCGTTAGCGCCGTCGTTCCAGGCCCCGGAGGCTTTATCTTCATAACGATCGCCATCCCCGCTGTAACTGATGGTCATCCCGTTATAGTTGAGCGTTTCACCGCTGTAGCTCCAGCTGGCGCCGCCGTCTATCAGCTGAGAGTCGTCATAAACCGCCCCGCTGCTGAACCCATTTTTGGCCGTCAGCACCGATGCGGTCGCTTTAGTGCCGTCGGTGATGCCGCGGCTGACCCAGGTATAATCTGCATCCGGGCCGGATAACGGCGTGCCCGCGAGATGTTTACCATCCCGGGTAAATATCTGCAGATCGTCATCCAGACCCAATGAATCAATCGTAATAGTGATATTCGCTGCTCCGGCCGGAATATAGGCCAGCGGAATAATACCGGAACTGAAAGAGTAATCGGTTCCGGCCACCGGGAATTTCGTATTTAATGGCGCCACGTCACCAATTAATTGTGGCGGTAATACTGGCTTATCGGTCGCCAGCGGATATTGACCAAATATCTCCGTTTGCTCCGAGATCTGGGTAATAGTCCCCAGGATCTGCTGATACTCCTGGTTAATACTGTCCCGGTCGGACTGCGATAAGGTGCCGTTCGCCGCCTGAATAGCGAGACTTTTGGCTTTGATCAGCATGGTGCCGATGTCGCTCAGACTCCCTTCTGCCGTCTGCGCCAGGCTGATGGCGTCATCCAGTCCACGCGAGATCGCCTTGTCCGCATTAATGTTGGCGAACATACGATTGGCAATCGCCTGCCCGGCGGCATCATCCTTCGCGCTGTTAATACGCAAGCCGGATGAGAGCCGCTCAATGGTCTGAGATAACAAAGTACTGTTAGCTTTCCGGGACTTAAGCGAGAGCCCGGCAATCTCGTTATGATTAATTGCAAGCATGATGAACAGGGCCGTTTATCTGGTCTGACTACTCTATCGGCCCGCTCAAAATTTTATTTAGGAAATATTTAATAAAACCAAACAATATATTCTCACGCTGTGAACTGAGTCGGGATGGATATATATTATGTGATATATTGAAGAATAAAAGATATTAAAAATCCGCCGGTTACAGTTCAGGTAACCGGCGGGAGCAGGAAGTTAGTGTTTAATCATCACGTGACGAATAACGGTGTAATCTTCCAGGCCATACACCGACATATCCTTACCGTAGCCCGACATTTTCATCCCGCCGTGCGGCATTTCACTCACCAGCATAAAGTGGGTGTTCACCCAGGTGCAGCCGTACTGCAGGTGGGCGCTGAGGCGGTGCGCGCGACCCACGTCTTTGGTCCAGACCGACGAGGCCAGTCCGTACTGGGTATCATTGGCCCAACCCAGGACCTGATCTTCGTCGTCAAATTCGGTCACGCTCACCACCGGGCCAAACACCTCCCGCTGCACGATGGCGTCCTCCTGCTTCGCCCCTGCCAGCAGGGTCGGCTGGAAGTAATAGCCTTTGCCGTCGTGCTTGCTGCCGCCGGCGATCACCTGGACATGGCCCAGCGCTTTAGCCTCATCCACGGCTTTAGATACCCGATCGAGATGCGCCTGCGAGCTTAGCGGGCCCAGTTCGGTGCTCTCGTCATTCGGATCGCCGATCTTCAGGCTGGCGACCGCGGCACCCAGTTTTTCCACCAGCGCCGGATAAATGCCTTTTTGTGCGTAGATGCGACAGGCAGCGGTGCAGTCCTGCCCGGCGTTGTAGAAGCCGAAGGTCCGTACCCCCCTCCACCACCGCGTCAAGATCTGCATCATCAAAGACAATTACCGGCGCTTTGCCGCCCAGCTCCATGTGGGTGCGCTTAATGGACGAGGCGGTATGGCCGATGATGTGTTCCCCCGTGGCGATAGAGCCGGTGAGGGACACCATCCGCACCTTTTCATGTCCGGTGAGCGGGTCGCCGACGGTTTTACCCCGCCCGAAAAGCACGTTGAGCACCCCGGCCGGGAAGATCCCTTGTGCCAGCTCCGCCAGCTTGAGAGCGGTGAGCGGCGTGATCTCAGAGGGTTTCAGCACCACGCAGTTCCCGGCCGCCAGCGCCGGCGCCAGCTTCCACGCCGCCATCATCAGCGGGTAGTTCCAGGGGGGCAATCGAGGCGACGACGCCCACCGGGTCGCGGCGGATCAGCGAGGTATGTCCCTCCAGATATTCCCCCGCCGCCGAGCCGTGCAGGGTGCGCGCCGCCCCGGCAAAGAAGCGAAACACGTCGGCGATCGCCGGAATTTCATCTCCCAGCACGCAGTGCAGCGGTTTGCCGCAGTTTTGCGACTCCAGCCGGGCAAGGGTGTCAGCATTGGCTTCGATAGTATCGGCCAGTTTGAGCAGGCACTCGGCGCGACTTTTCGGCGTGGTGCGCCCCCAGCTGGCGAAGGCCCGATCGGCGGCCTGTACTGCCGCATCGACCTGGGCGGCAGAGGCTTCCGCGATCTCCAGCAGTACCTCGCCGGTCGCAGGGTTGTAGACCGGCTGCTTTTCCCCTTCGCCGTTGACCAGTTCACCATTAATCAGCAGTTGAGTTTGCATAGTATTGTCCTGTTGAAATCCACGTTATTTCCCGCTGCCGGCAACGCTTTCGCCGTCGCGGGTTAGCCACCAGGCCCCCAGAATTGGAATGGCGGTCACCAGCATTACCAGCAGGGCCACCACGTTGGTCACCGGAACATCGCGCGGGCGACCGAGCTGATTCAACAGCCACAGCGGCAGGGTGCGCTCATGTCCGGCGGTAAAGGTCGTGACGATGATCTCGTCGAACGACAGGGCGAAGGCCAGCATCCCCCCCCGCCAGCAGCGCCGAGCCCAGATTGGGCAGAACCACGTAGCGGAAGGTTTGCCAGCCGTTGGCACCGAGATCCATCGAAGCCTCGATCAGGCTCCACGAGGTGCGTCGGAAACGGGCAATCACATTATTGAACACCACTACCACGCAGAATGTGGCGTGACCGAGAATGATGGTGAAGAAACCGGGCTCCAGATTGATGGTTTTGAACGCCGTCAGCAGCGCCAGCCCGGTGATGATCCCCGGCAGGGCAATCGGCAGGATCAGCATCAGCGACACTGCGTTCTTACCGAAGAACTCCCGCCGCCATAACGCCGCGGCCGCCAGAGTGCCGAGCACCAGAGCGATCGCCGTTGAGAGAGCAGCGATTTTTAGTGACAACGTCACCGATTCGATGATGTCGCTGCGCCCCGCCGCCGCGCTAAACCACTTCAGCGTCAGCCCCTGCGGCGGAAAACTGAACGCCGCATCCTCAGTATTAAACGCATAGATGGCAATAATCAGCAGCGGGAAGTGCAGGAAGATCACCCCGCCCCAGGTGGCAATTTTCAGAAACAGCGGTGCGCGTTCAGAGTGCATCAAAGGCTCCCAGGCGCTTCACGAACGCCAGATAGACAGTGATAAGAACAATAGGCACCAGCGTAAAGGCCGCCGCCATCGGCATATTGCCAATTGCCCCCTGCTGGGAATAGACCATCTGCCCGATAAAGTAGCCCGGCGGGCCCACCAGCTGCGGCACGATAAAGTCGCCCAGCGTCAGGGAGAAGGTGAAGATCGACCCCGCGGCAATGCCCGGGATGGCCAGAGGCAGCACCACGTAGCGGAAGGTCTGCCGCGGACGGGCACCCAGATCGGCAGAGGCCTGCAGCAGTGACGGCGGCAGACGCTCAAGCGCCGCCTGCACCGGCAGGATCATAAACGGCAGCCAGATATAGACGAACACCAGGAAACGCCCCAGCCCGGAGGTGGAGAGCGTGCTGCCGCCGATGCCGGGCACCGTCAACAGCGAGGCCAGCACCGGCTCGAGCCCCATATGGCTGAGGAACCACTGCGCCACGCCGTCTTTCGCCAGCAGCAGCGTCCAGGCGTAGGCCTTAACGATATAGCTGGCCCACATCGGCAGCATCACCGCAATGTAGAAAAAGGCTTTCCACTTGCCGCGGGTGTAGCGCGCCATATACCAGGCCATCGGGAAGGCGAGGATCGCGCTACCGATGGTGACGGCAATCGCCATCGTCAGGGTACGCAGGATGATGTCGTAGTTGGCAGGGTTAAACAGCGCGCGGATGTTGGCGAAGGTCAGGTCCGGCGTCACCGACATGGTGAAGTCATCGAAGGTGTAGAACCCCTGCCACAGCAGGGCAAACAGCGACCCCAGATAGACAATACCAAACCACATCAGCGGGCCGAGCAGGAGTAAAAACAGCCCCAGCGCCGGTCTGCGCCAGAACAGCGCCGACAGGCGGCTGGCCAGGCCGTGCGGCGCCGGTGTGGGTGCAACGCTCATGTCCATGTCACCTCTCCTCATGCAGCGGCACCATGGCGTCGCGCGCCCACGAGGCGGTCACCATCTGCCCCGGCTCCACGCCCGCAGCCAGCGCAGCACCGGTCAGGTTCGCCTGGCTCACCAGCAGCTTTTCCCCCTCGGCAAGACGGAGCTCGAAACGGGTGGCCGCCCCCCTGAAACTGTACGGCCAGCACCCGGCCCTGAACCTGAATTTCGCCCTCCCCGTCGAGGCGGATATGTTCCGGGCGCAGGGAATAGCTCCCCGTCAGGCCACAGACGCGCTGCGCCAGGGCATCGGTGAAGACGTTCGAGGTGCCGACGAAGCTGGCAACAAACGGCGTACGCGGGCGCAGATAGAGCTCGCGCGGGGTATCTACCTGCTCGATCCGCCCGTTATTGAATACCGCCACCCGGTCCGACATCGACAGCGCTTCGCCCTGATCGTGGGTGACGAAAATAAAGGTGATGCCCAGCTCCTGCTGCAGTTTTTTCAGTTCAAACTGCATCTGCTCGCGCAGTTTCAGATCCAACGCCCCGAGGGGTTCATCCAGCAGCAGCACCCGGGGCTGATTGACCAGCGCGCGGGCAATCGCCACCCGCTGACGCTGGCCGCCGGAGAGCTGCGAAGGTTTGCGGGTTTCCGCGAAGCTGAGGCCGACCTTCTCCAGCGCTTCTCGCGCCTGAGCCTGACGGGTAGGTTTGTTGATCCCTTTGACCATCAGCCCGTAGGCCACGTTCTCGAGGATCGACATGTGGGGAAACAGCGCATAGTCCTGAAAGACGGTGTTAACGTCACGCTCCCAGGGTGGAAGTTCGCTGGCGTCTTTGCCAAAAATGGAGATAGAGCCACCGCTCAACTGCTCGAAACCGGCAATCAGGCGCAGGCAGGTGGTTTTGCCGGAGCCCGAAGGCCCCAGCATGGAGAAAAACTCGCCGTCACGAATGCGGATCGTTACCCCGTCCACCGCACGCACGTCGCCATACAGGCGTGAGACATCATTAAACTCTACTGCGTACGTCATAATCCGCTCCCTGGCGCTTAACGACCACCCATAATGGCGATGTAGTCCTGCACCCAGCGGCTGTAAGGCACAAATTTGCCGCCGTTGGCGACAGGCGTTTTCCAGAACATGATTTTGTCGAAATAGTTGTAGCCGTTGGTTTCACAGCCTTTGTCGCCCAGCAGGGTGCTGGCTTTACAACCTTCCGCTACCACCGGCAATGAACCGAACCAAGCCGCCAGATCGCCCTGCACTTTCGGCGTCAGCGACCAGTTCATCCACTTGTAGGCGCACATCGGGTGTTTGGCGTCGGCGTGCAGCATGGTGGTGTCCGCCCAGCCCGTTACCCCCTCTTTCGGGAAGACGGTGCCAATCGGCTGATTCTCGCCCTTGAGGGCATTGGCCTGATACGGCCAGGCGCTGGAAGCAACCACCCCTTCGTTTTTGAAATCACTCATCTGCACGGTAGTGTCGTGCCAGTAGCGGTGGATCAGCGGGTGCTGATCTTTCAGCACTTTCACGACAGCCGCGTACTGCGCTTCGGTCAGCTGATAGGGGTCGGTGATGCCCAGCTCCGGCTGAGTGGCTTTGACGTACAGCGCCGCATCGGCAATATAGATCGGGCCATCGTAGGCCTGAACCCGCCCTTTGTTGGTTTTGCCGTCCGGCAGGTTTTGTTCTTTAAAGATGACGCCCCAGGTATCAGGCGGCGTCGGGAAAGTTTTGGTGTTGTACATCAGCAGGTTTGGTCCCCACTGATAGGGCGTGCCGTAGGCTTTACCGTCGACGTTAAACCACTCCCCTTTAACGATCCGCGGGTCGAGGGTTTTCCAGTTGGGGATTAAATCGGGATTAATCGGCTGAACGCGTTTGCCCATAATCAGGCGCAGGGAGGCATCGCCGGAGGCGGTCACCAGGTCGTAACCGCCCTTCGCCATCAGGCTGACCATCTCGTCGGAGGTGGCGGCGGTTTTGACATTTACTTTACAGCCGGTCTCTTTCTCAAAGGCGGTGACCCAATCGTAGGCTTTGTCGGTCTCGCCGCGTTCGATGTAGCCCGGCCAGGCAATGATATCCAGCCGCCCTTCGCCCTGACCGATCTCTTTTGGCGGCTCTGCCGCCTGCGCAGCCAATACCGTCATGCCGAGCGCGCACAGACTGCTACGGGCAAATTTTTTGCTCATACCTGGTACTCCTGTCGTAATGAAATCAGAAGGCAGCCGTGCCGATAAGAATATCTCCTGAATTAAACGTAGACCGCGCTATTGCCGCGCACCCGGCGGGCTGCAGAAATTTCACCAGGTTGTGACCGGGGGGCGCATTCCCCGGTAACTGGATTATAGACAAGGGGTTAGCGGGCGCAGGGGTTATGCATATTTCCTATGAGCGACAATAAAAAAACGCCGCAAATTAATTGCGGCGTTATTAACGGGATAAGAAATAATTATTCAGACACGCAGATCAATCACGCGAAATACCTATTTTTGCGTTTTTAACATTCTGCTAATTATCCGCGCTAACTGGATCACCGCCTGCTCCTCCCGCTCTCCCCAGGCCCAGGAAGTGTTAAAGCGGAAAAACGGCGTCCAGGTGTCGGACGTCGAGAACATCTTGCCCGGCGCAATGCTGATGTGATGCACCAGCGCCTGGGCGCTGAGCTCCCCGGCATCCAGCGGCGCGGGCAGCTCCAGCCATAAGAAGTAGCCGCTGTCGCTGTGGTGGATTTTCACTTCGGCGGGCAGATGGCGCAGCAGCGCCTGCCACGCCTGCTGCTTGCGCTCCGCCAGGGTGCGGCGCAGGCGTCTGAGGTGGGCGTCGTAGCGTTTGGTGGCGAGATAATCCACCAGTGCCAGCTGCATCGGGGAGCTGGTGGATAAGGTGCTCATCAGCTGCAACTGCTGAATGCGGCGGGCATGTTTCCCTGCCGCCACCCAGCCGATACGGAACCCGGCCACCAGGCATTTAGAGAAAGAGGAGCAGTGCAACGTCATATCGCTGCGGTCCCAGGCTTTTGCCGGGAGCGGCTTTTCACGTCCGTAATAGAGTTCGCTGTAGACGTCGTCCTCAATCAGCGTGACGCTATGTTCAGTGAGCAAATCGATAAGCTGCGCCTTTTTGTCGGCGCTGAGGGTAAAGCCCAGCGGATTCTGGCCGTTGGTCATCAGCCAGCAGGCTTTAACCGGATAGTCGTTCAGTGCCTGCGCCAGGGCGTTAAGATCGATCCCCTCGTGCACGTCGGTGGCCACCGACAGCGCCTTGAGTTTCAGCCTCTCCAGCGCCTGTAGCGCCCCGTAGAAACAGGGGTTTTCGACGATCACCCAGTCGCCCGGTTCGGTGACCGCCTGCAGGCTGAGGTTCAGCGCTTCGAGGGCCCCGGCGGTAATGACAATTTCATCCGGGGAGATATTCATCCCCTGCTGGGCGTAGCGACGGGCGATGGCGTGGCGCAGATCGACGTTGCCCGGCGGCAGGTTCTCGATCACGCTCATGGCGGTGGCGGTTTTACTGACGTTCGCCAGGGAGCGGTTCAGCTGTTGTAAGGGAAAGAGACGCGGATCGGGAAAAGCCGAGGCAAAAGGCACCACCGAGGGATCGCGGCTGGCCTGTAACACATCGAAGATATAGGTATTGATATCCACCGCTTCATCGCGCATCACCTGCGCGGGCGGCATCGGCTGCTGCCCGGTGGGACGGGCCGCGACGTAGTAGCCCGACTGGGGACGCGCCACAATGCGCCCCTGGCTCTCCAGCATCTGATACGCGTGACCCACGGTCATAAAGCTCATTCCGCTGCTGGTGACCTGCTCGCGCAGGGAGGGCAGCTTATCGCCGGGCTGCCAGACGCCGAGTTCGATCTGCGAAATGATTTGCTGTGCCAGGCGCTGGTATTTTTTCATCGGGTTCTCCTTGCTGCATCACAGTGTATATCAGCAGGAGAAAAAAGGCAGGATTAATAAACTGTTATAGGTAGTAGTGCTGTTTCAGCAGGCGTGACGGCGCCCGACTGGCTTACTTACGGAACTCAAACGGGACCCGCTGTGCATGACTCAGCACGGCTAAATGGTCAAAGGTGATCATTGATGATTTGCAGAAAATGCACTTCGCACCGTGTGGATTTTTTTCAGACACGTCAAATGCGGAAGTACGGAACTGCGAACCATGACAGCAAGGGCAACGAAAATGGATATTAGAACTCATGTAAATCTCCTGAACGTAAAAACGTCAAATACTAAATTGGGCCTTTAAAAGGCGATCGTGGTCTGAGACAAAACTAATCAGAGCGTTCAGAGCGTAAAGAAAAAACCCAAGAGAGGCTGCGGAGAGGCACAACGTGTTGAGAGATGCTTTAAGAGACTGCGACAGATATTTTTTTGGCATTCAAACCGAAAATCCATTTACGCACAACCGAGGGAAGGATGCAAGCGCTTTTATAGATAAAAATTCTGTCGCTTAGTCGGCTTTCTCTGGTCTCGGTCAAATTATTTGATGGCTTCTGTGAAATAAAGGGCATTTTCATTCATCTGGCAATCCGTAAAGTAAGACCACACTCATTATTTGAAACCAGGATAACCCGACATGAAAAAGATCGGATTTTTGTCATTTGGTCACTGGACACCGTCCCCGCAGTCCGGCACCCGCACCGCCGCTGACGCCCTGCTGCAATCCATCGATCTGGCGGTAGCCGCAGAAGAGCTGGGCGCGGATGGTGCCTACTTCCGCGTGCACCATTTTGCCCGTCAGCTCGCCTCCCCCTTCCCGCTACTGGCAGCGATCGGTGCCAAAACCAGCAAGATTGAGATCGGCACTGGCGTTATCGATATGCGCTATGAAAACCCGCTTTATATGGCGGAAGACGCAGGTTCAGCCGACTTAATTTCCGGTGGACGTTTGCAGCTGGGCATTAGCCGCGGCTCTCCCGAGCAGGTGATCGACGGCTGGCGTTACTTTGGTTATGTGCCGGGCGAAGGTGAAAACGAGTCTGATATGGCCCGTCGCCATACCGAAGTGCTGTTAGAGGCCCTGCGCGGCGAAGGTTTTGCCAAACCCAATCCGCAGCCGATGTTCCCTAACCCGCCGGGCCTGCTGCGCGTTGAGCCGCACTCCGAAGGGTTACGCGACCGCATCTGGTGGGGCGCGGGCTCGAACGCCACCGCCATCTGTGCCGCGAAGCTGGGGATGAACCTGCAAAGCTCAACCCTGAAGGACGACGAAACCGGCGAGCCGTTCCACATCCAGCAGGCAAAACAGATCCGCGCCTACCGCGAAGCCTGGGCCGAAGCGGGCCATACCCGCACGCCGCGCGTCTCGGTCAGCCGCAGCATTTTTGCCCTGATGGACGATCGCGATCGGATGTACTTCGGCTCCAGCCGTAACGAAAGCGATAGCGTGGGGTATCTGGATGAGAAAACTCGCGCCATTTTCGGACGCAGCTACGCCGCCGAGCCTGACAAGCTGATTGCCCAGCTGAAACAGGACGAAGCGATCGCCGAAGCGGATACCTTGTTACTGACCGTGCCCAACCAGCTGGGCGTGGAGTATAACGTGCATGTGATTGAGTCGATTCTGAAGCACGTGGCACCGGCCATGGGCTGGCGCGACGAATAAATCTGAATACGCTACGTAGGGTTTGCGCCCTACGTAGCGGTTAAGAATCAACTTTGTCGACTTCTTCCTCTTCACCCGTCTGAACAAATTCATGCTTTCGTTCATAGAATTTGTACCCCGCTGTTACATAACTACTATTAAGAGCAGAGCAAAACGCTTACCGACCTGTTTAATGTTGTTGACCATGTTGTCAATGACGCCTCTTAAATTCTGAAAGCGAAGCCAAATCATTATGATGGCAAAAAACCTGATAATGTCGTGGAACCGTTTCGGTCCCCTATTCACACTGGCCTTCGCTCTGAACTGTCTCTCTTTTCACTTGCTGGCGCAGCCTGAATACAAGCCGGTCTCCTTACCGGAGCCCAAAATTCAGTATCTCGGCGTGGGCGGCTGGCTGCTTCACTGGCAGGGTGAAGGCCTTTTAATCGCGCCTTCATTCAGTAATCCCGCGCTTATGAACCTGGAAGGCTGGCCTCCCGTGCGGGTGGCGGCTAATAAAGAGAAGATTGATAAATTTATGCCGCCAGCCGATGACGTCACGATGCTGCTGGTTGGGCATGGTCACTACGATCATCTGCTGGATGTACCCTGGGTAATGGCCACTAAAACACCCCATGCGGTCCTGTATGGCTCAACAACCGTGAAAAATATTCTCCATTCTTTCAGCGATAAACAAAAAATGACCGCGCAAGGCGAGCCGTGGGTCGATCCTGTTCGGGTTATCGATGCAACGCCGCAGATGAAAAGCATCCCTGGCTGCGAAGATGCAACGAAGCAGGCCGAGGGAAAATGGATCCCCTCCAGCGGGGGGCATATTCGGGTCATGCCGATTCAGAGCATGCATGCAAGTCATGTCCTCGGCTTTACCGTGGCGCATGGTGAAAGCCCGGAGCTCAACGAAATACCTACCACCGTTTTCGGTTGGAAACAGGGGCAATCAATGGCCTGGCTTATCGAGCTACTGGACATAACCCCGCAGGGACAAAAGGTGGTTTACCGTATTCACTTTCAGGACAGCCCGGCCACACCCCCGTGCGGGTTTCCACCCACCACGCTTGACGGTGAACCAACGGCTATGGATGTTGAGATCCTTGGCGTGGGCGGCTGGGAGAACGTCAGAAACTACCCGGATGAGTTGCTGAGGCGCACCCGGCCCCGACTCGTCCTGCTGGGGCACTGGGAAAATTTCTTTGGCAACGATCTGCGCCGCAAACCCACTCCACTCATGGGTCAGGATATTGAAAATATGCGTCAGGCCGTGGTTCAGGCACTGAAAGCGGACCATAACAGTGCCAGAGTGCAGATGCCCGCCCCGCTTGATGACGTCGCGCTACCGCCGTCGCCCTAACCCGCTAACACACACGCCTGCCCGTTAATCGCCAGCTGTACCGGCATATTCACCTGCCAGTTTTGCCGACTGACCGTTTTGACCTGCAGCGCCTCGGGCCAGCCCGGCGAGGAGAGCATCAGGGTCGAGAGATACCCCGTAAAATCCACCCCAGCGATGGTCACCGGCTGCGCGGGAGTGACGCCAGGTGCCAGAGGCGTAATCTGCACCTGCTCAGGTCGCAGCATGATGCGCTTCTCTCCGCTGGCCAGCGGGTTGTCCACCGGGATATTGCCCAGAGGAGAGCTTGCTACCCCGCCGCTCACCTGAGCCCTGAAAATCAGCGCATCGCCAAGAAACAGCGCCGTGGCTTCATCTACCGGATGGGAATAGACCTCAACCGGCGACCCTACCTGGGCGAAACGCCCTTCACGAATCACCGCGATCTGGCTGGCGAAGGAGAGCGCCTCCTGCTGGTCGTGGGTCACCAGAATCGACGCCACTCCCGCGTGATCGAGCAGGTCCGCCGTGGCTTTGCGGGTGGCGGCGCGCAGGCCGGTATCCAGCGCCGAGAAGGGTTCGTCGAGCAGCATCAGCACAGGTTCCTGAGCCAGGGCGCGCGCCAGGGCCACGCGCTGCTGCTGGCCGCCGGAGATCTCGTGCGGCCAGTGATCTGCCAGGTCATGGCTGAGCGAGACCAGGTCCATCAACTCCGCTACCCGGCGGCGGTTATCCTGCCGCGATCCCTTCAGGCCGTAGGCAATGTTATCTCCCACCTTCATGTGCGGGAAAAGCCCCCCCTTCCTGCGGCACAAAGCCGATCCCACGCTGATGGGCCGGAATAAAGGTGTGCTCATCAAACAGCGTTTTACCGTTAAGCACGATGTGGCCGCTGTCCGGTGATTCAAACCCGGCAAGAATACGCAGCAGCGTGGTTTTGCCCGAGCCGGAGGGGCCGACGATCACCGTCCGTGACGACGGCATCACCGTCAGATCCAGCCCTTCCAGTACCGGAGTCTGACCAAACTTTTTGGAAATGTTCGCTAATTCAATCATCTTACAGGCCCGCTAATTTTTGCGACTGTACATACAATATTCCGGTCAGCGGCAGCGAGATCAGCACCATCAGCAGGGCGTAAGGCGCTGCGGCGACATAATCGATCTCACTGGTCAACGCCCAGAAACCGGTGGAAAGAGTGCGCGTCCCCAACGGAGAGAGCAGCAGCGTGGCGGTGAGTTCGTTGGTGATCCCGAGGAATACCAGTGCCCCACCCGCTGCCGCGCCCGGGGCGGCAAGCCGCATGGTGATCCCCCAGATGGCGCTGGCCTGGGTTTTGCCTAAACTGCGGGCGACGTTCTCCAGCTCCTGTGGAGCCTGGGCGATCCCGGCGCGTAGATTCACCAGCCCGCGGGGCAGGAACATCAGCAGGTAGGCCAGGAACAGGGTGATTTCGGTCTGATAGAGGGGACGGAAATAGTGGATTGTCACCGTCACCAGCGCCAGGGCGACAACGATCCCCGGCAGCGAACTGGTGAAGTAGTTGCACGCTTCCAGCATCCGGAACAGCGGGCGCGGATGGCGCACCGTCAGCCAGGTGACCGGGATGCCGGCCAGCATAATCAGCAAGGCACCGCCGGAGGCCAGCACTACCGTCTGGCGCAGCGACAGCCAGAGATCCGCCTGATTCCAGTTCTCGATGCCGCCCAGCCACAGCCAACGCCCCAGTACTCCGAGCGGCACCACCAGAGCCAGCACAATGACCACCAGGGAGAGCAGCTGGCCGACCAGACTCAGGGGCAGATTGAGCTGCAGGCGATGCTGCTCCCGCGGCGCGCCTGAGCCCACCCGGGCGTACCGCGCTTTGCCGCGCGTCGTTCCTTCAAGGGTGAGGAACAGCAGACAGCACAGCGCCAGTACGCCCGCCAGCATATTGGCCGCCGGACCGCTGAAGGTGGACTGGAACTGATCGTAAATGGCGGTGGTAAAGGCATCAAAACGGATCATCGCGTAGAGACCGTACTCCGCCAGCAGATGCAGGGTCACCAGCAGCGCCCCGCCCCAGACCGCCAGCTTCAGCTGTGGCATCACAATGCGGAAAAAGACCGCCCACGGCGGGGTGCCTAACGAGGCGGCGACATCTTCCAGCGTCGGGTCGAGGCGGCGCAACACCGCCGCGACGGGAAGATAGATAAACGGATAGTAGGCCAGCACCGAGAGAAACACCCCGGCGCCCAGGCCGTGGATCGACGGCACCGCGCTGACCCAGGCATAGCTTTGCACAAAGGCGGGGATCGCCAGCGGCGCGACGGCAAGGATCGACCAGATACGTCGTCCGGCCAGGGTCGTGCGCTCGGTGAGCCAGGCAAGCATCACTCCCACCAGCACGCTGAGCGGAACCGCGATAACCACCAGCAGCAGCGTGTTGCTGAGCAGCTCAGCCACGCGCGGGCGAAAGATGAGTGCCTTGACCGTTTCCCAGCCGGTGTCAAAACCAATGACCACCACGAAGGCCGGCGGGATCAGAGATAACAGTGAAAACAGTATCGCGAGCAAAATCATCATCAACGCCGGGCGGCGTTGTACACCACGCCGCCGGACTTCCGGCGTGTGGGTAATATTGACCACTGACATCAGGCACTCACCGCTGCATTAATTAAAGAAGACCGGCCTGGGTCATCAGGTCGATGACTTTTTTTGTTGTTGAGCGTGGAAGGCTCAACCTTCGGCGCGTCCAGATCCTTCAACGGCACCAGTTTCGGGTTGGATTCGGCGTTGACGCCCACCGCGTATTCAAAGGCATCGTTAGTACGCAGGCTGTCCTGCCCCGCTTTGCCGGTGATCCACTTCACGAAGGCCTGAGCCTGCTGCTGATGTTTGCTGGAAGCCAGCACGCCGCCACCGGAGATGCTGACGAAGGCACCCGGATCCTGATGTTTGAAGTAGTGCAGCTGGGTGTTTTTGCTGTTTTCACCGGTTTTTGCCTGGTCGACAAAACGGTAGTAGTGGTAGATCACCCCGCCATCAATCTGCCCGGCGTTAACCGCTTTCATCACCGTGCTGTTGCCTTTGTAGGCCACGAAGTTGGTCTTCATCGCTTTCAGCCATTCCAGCGTCGCTTGCTCGCCTTTCAGGGCCAGTACCGCGCTGACGATCGCCTGGAAATCTGCTCCGGATGGGGAGGCAGCCCAGCGCCCTTTCCACTCTGGTTTCGCCAGATCCATCAGCGATTTCGGCAGCTGGGATTCATTGAGTTTCGCCGGGTTATAGACGAACACCGTGCTGCGCGCGGCAATACCGATCCAGCGGCCATGTTCCGGGCGATATGCCGGAGCAACCTGGTCGAGGGTGGCTTTATCCATCGGGGCAAAGAGTTTGGCGTTATCGACCAGTACCATGGCCGGGGAGTTTTCGGTCAGGAAGACGTCGGCCGGTGAGGCGCTGCCCTCCTGTACCAGGGCGTTGCCCAGTTCGCTGTCGCCGCCGTTACGCAGCGTCACTTTGATGCCGGTCTCTTTAGTGAAACCGTCAACCCATGATTTGACCAGGTTTTCATGCTGAGCGTTGTACACCACGATCCCGTTATTGTTCTCCGCCGCACCGGCGATGGGTGTGAGCAAAACAGAGGAAATCATCACAGCAAGGGTGCAAAAAGACGATAAGCCATATTTCATACGTTAATCCTTCACAGAAATGAGCACATAACACCAGAGTGAACAGCGGGCGGATTAAATCACAACGGCATGGAAATGATAATGAATATGATTACCGTTTTTAAATAATGGTAAGAAATGTGGTCGATTGCGACTTTACTTCCATAAAAATCCTGAATCGAAACCATAGGTCACAGGAAGATTAAGAAAGCCTTAAGGCGGATTTCGGAACTATAACAGGATAATGATTTCATCTTATTTCATTGAACTGTTATAGATAAATTCCCCCTTTTCTGTCTCTGATACTCAGCTTCCCACCTCATTACCATAACAGCCACACCGATTCATCTTGAGGTTATGCATGTTTGGCTTAGATGCGTTTCATCTGGCGAGGATCCAGTTTGCCTTTACTGTCTCCTTCCATATTATTTTCCCGGCGATCACCATTGGCCTCGCCAGCTATCTGGCGGTGCTGGAGGGGCTATGGCTGAAAAGCAAAAACCCCGTCTGGCGCTCGCTGTACCATTTCTGGTCGAAGATCTTCGCCGTCAACTTTGGCATGGGTGTGGTCTCCGGGCTGGTGATGGCCTACCAGTTTGGCACTAACTGGAGCGGTTTCTCGCAGTTTGCCGGCAGCATTACCGGCCCGCTGCTGACCTATGAAGTGCTGACTGCCTTCTTCCTCGAAGCCGGTTTTCTCGGCGTGATGCTGTTCGGCTGGAACAAAGTCGGGCCGGGACTGCACTTCTTTGCCACCTGCATGGTGGCGCTGGGCACCATCATCTCCACCTTCTGGATCCTCGCCTCCAACAGCTGGATGCAGACCCCGCAGGGCTTTGAGATCGTCAACGGCCAGGTGGTGCCTGTAGACTGGTTTGCGGTGGTGTTTAACCCTTCGTTCCCGTATCGCCTGCTGCATATGTCGATTGCCGCGTTTCTCAGCAGCGCGCTTTTTGTCGCAGCCTCGGCGGCATGGCACCTGCTGCGCGGCAACAATACTCCCGCCATTCGCCGCATGTTTTCTATGGCCTTGTGGATGACCCTGATCGTTGCCCCCATTCAGGCGATGGTCGGGGATATGCATGGGCTGAACACCCTGAAGCATCAACCGGCCAAAATTGCCGCCATTGAAGGCCACTGGGAGAACCCGCCCGGCAAGCCGACCCCGCTGCTGCTGTTTGGCTGGCCCGATATGGAGCAGGAACGCACCCGCTACGGTCTCGAAATTCCCGCGCTCGGCAGCCTGATCCTCACCCACAGTCTGGATAAGCAGGTGCCTGCGCTGAAGGAGTTTCCGAAAGAGGATCGACCTAACTCCACCATTGTCTTCTGGTCGTTTCGCATTATGGCCGGGCTGGGGATGCTGATGCTGTTGCTGGGCACCGTCGCCCTGTGGCTGCGCTATAAGCAGCGGCTTTACCACTCCCGGCCGTTCCTGTGGTTTGCCCTGCTGATGGGACCATCGGGATTAATTGCCATTCTCGCCGGATGGGTGACCACCGAAGTGGGCCGTCAGCCGTGGGTCGTCTACGGTCTGCAACGTACCAAAGATGCGGTATCGGCCCATGGCGATCTGCATATGAGCGTCAGCCTGCTGGCTTTCATTGTGGTCTACACCTCGGTGTTTGGCGTCGGCTACAGCTACATGGTGCGCCTGATTAAAAAGGGGCCGCAGGAAGCCGAGTCCTTCCCGACTGAAAACGATGGCCGCCCGGCGCGCCCGCTCTCGGCCGCAGGCACTGAATTTACTACCAAGGAGACACCATAATGGGTATCGATCTCTCCCTGATCTGGTTTGTGATTATTGTCTTCGCCACCCTGATGTATATCGTGATGGACGGGTTTGATCTGGGGATTGGCATTCTTTTTCCCGCCATTCAGGACCCCGACGACCGGGATGTGATGGTCAACAGCGTCGCCCCGGTGTGGGACGGGAACGAAACCTGGCTGGTGCTGGGCGGTGCCGCGCTGTTCGGTGCCTTTCCGCTGGCCTACGCGGTGATCATCGATGCCCTGACCATCCCGCTGACCCTGATGCTGATCGGCCTGATTTTTCGCGGCGTGGCGTTTGAGTTTCGCTTCAAGGCGACGCCCGCGCACCGTCCCTTCTGGGATAAGGCCTTTATCGGCGGCTCGGTGCTGGCCACCTTTACCCAGGGCATGGTGGTGGGTGCGGTGATCAACGGCTTTGCGGTCAGCGGTCGCGCCTTTGCCGGTGGTCCGTTCGACTGGTTCACCCCGTTCAACCTGTTCTGCGGCCTGGGGCTGGTGGTGGCCTATGCCTTTTTAGGCGCCACCTGGCTGGTGATGAAAAGTGAGAACCCGCTGCAGGGGCGGATGCGTCAGGTATCAAAGCGTCTGCTGCTGGCGCTGCTGGGGATTATTGCGGTTATCAGCATCTGGACGCCGCTCTCCCAGCCCGCCATCGCCGACCGCTGGTTCAGCCTGCCGAACCTGTTCTTCCTGCTGCCGGTCCCAGTGCTGGTGGTGGTGTTGGGCCTGTGGCAGTGGCGCAGCCTCAATAACCCGCACAGCCACCATCTGCCGTTCGTGTTGACCCTCGGTTTAATCTTCCTCGGCTTTAGCGGGCTGGGGATTAGCATCTGGCCACATATCATTCCGCCATCGATTACCTTATGGCAGGCCGCTGCGCCTGCGCAGAGTCAGGGCTTTATGTTGGTGGGAGCGTTATTCATTATCCCGATCATCCTTGTCTACACTTTCTGGAGCTATTACGTGTTTCGCGGCAAAGTCCAGCCTGGGGAGGGCTATCACTGATGAATCAACCTGTCTGGAAACGTCTGATGTGGATGGTGATTATCTGGGGCGGCAGCGTACTGGCGCTGGCGCTGGTGGGGATGTTCTTCCGGGTGCTGATGACCGCAGCGGGGTTTAAGTCGCACTAATCATGAGTTACTTGCCTATAAAGCAATAGAGAAATTCAAGGATAATAAATAACTTACAGCGGCTCCCTGGTCCGGCTGAAAATCGCTGAGGCGTTGACCGCAGGCCGGGGCGAGGCGCATGGATGCGCCGAGAGGGCGTGACCTACAGGGATGTAGGATCACGCCCGACCCGATAGCCGAAGGGAATAAGCCGAAGGCACCGCGAAGCGGCGATTTTCTTTGCCGGGAGCCGGGGTCGCCAGGGGGGGAGGCGGCGAGCCCCCCCTGGCACGTTCACAGGTTCCGGTGATTCATAGAAGCAAGGAACGTAAGGTGAACGGAACCACCTCTACAGCCGCATGTTTCCCCTCACCCTAACCCTCTCCCCATAGAGGAGAGGGAACAGTCCGGTGCCCCACTCATCAACACAATCTGACAAAACCTTTCCTGCCTTTGAAAAAGCGAATAATAACTCCACGTAACTATCGGCATGATGGCCGCTCAACGTAACCGGGTGGTGGCAGAATGTTTACGAAAGCGTTATCGATAGTGTTACTGACCTGTGCGTTATTTTCCGGTCAGCTGATGGCAGGACATAAAGGGCATGCGTTTTTTTGGGTGAAAAATGTCGATCAGCAGCTGCGCCACGAAGCCGACAGCGATGAGCTTCGCGCCGCAGCGGAGGAGTCAGCAGAAGGCTTGCGCGAACACCACCACTGGCAGAAGTCGCGCAAACCGGATACTCACTTTCTTTGATTAACTGCCTTTACGCTTCGGCAGCGTTTTCAGCAGATCGTCGGGGCTGACGGAGGCCACAATGCTGCCCGGCTGCGGCATTTTGAAGATGTGGTTTTTCATCTTACCGATGACGTGCATCTCACACGGACGGCAGTCGAACTTCAGGGTTAACACCTCATCGCCGTTCACCAGCTGCATCGGGGTTGCCTTCCAGCTCTTGATGCTGCCTTTCGCCTGCTTCGGACAGAGGTTAAAGGCGAAGCGCAGACAGTGCTTGGTGATCATCACCGGTACGTCGCCCTTCTCTTCGTGCGCTTCATAGGCAGCATCGATCAGCTCAACGCCGTAGCGCTGATAGAACGCCCGCGCCTTGTGGTTGTAGACGTTCGCCAGGAAGCTCAGATGCGTATCCGGGTAAACCGGCGGCGGCACTGACACCGCTTTGCGGCTGCCGCGCGGGTAATTCGCCAGACGGACCGCGTCCAGCATCTCTGCCGTTTCACGACGGAACTGATTCAACAGGCTGTTCGGAATGAACAGCGCATCCGCCAGATTGACCTGAATATCGCGGGCGTAATAGATCGTCTGACCAAGTTTTGCCACGCCGTCCTTCAGACTGTTCAGCGCTTTTTCGGCGTTATTGGCTACCTCAAACATCCCGTCGAGGGTATGAGTCACGCTGATGCCATCTTCACAGGTCATGGTGAGGATCAGCTGCTCTTCCCAGCCGCCAAGCTCGATATCCACCGCAATGCGACGTTCGCTGGAGGTTTTCAGCAGCGCCTGCTGCCAGTTGTGGTCGAGGTTGCGGTTCAGGGCCGCATGCGGACGTGCCTTATACAGGTCGGCGGGCATCTCGTTCGGCCAGACGCGGTAGCGGTTTTCAGCGGTTTTCTCAACCGTGTTGGCGCGGAAACCCACAACTTCACGTTTGATCATCACGTTCAGGCCATCGCCGTTCGCCAGCGGTTCGGTCACTTCTACGTCAAGATACTCTTTCGCCACCTTGAGCACTTCACCCACCGGCAGGCCGATAAATTTCGGTGAATCGAAGGCCCCGATGTCGTCTTTACGCGCATTCACGAAGTAGTCGGTGCTGCCGCGGTGGAAGGTCTTGTCGGTAGACGGAATAAAGAAGTGCTCGGTGCGCCCGGCGGAGCTGCGCGCCAGGCCTCCGCGATCCTCAATGATGGCATCGAGCATCTGACGATAATGGGCGGTGATGTTCTTCACGTAGCTCATGTCTTTGTAGCGCCCTTCAATCTTGAAGGATTGCACGCCCGCGTCGATCAGCGCGCCCAGGTTGGCGGTCTGGTCGTTGTCTTTCATCGACAGAAGGTGTTTTTCAAAGGCCACCACGCGGCCCTGATCGTCTTTCAGGGTATACGGCAGTCGGCAGGCCTGAGAGCAGTCGCCGCGGTTGGCGCTGCGCCCGGTCTGGGCGTGAGAGATGTTGCACTGGCCGGAATAGGCCACGCACAGGGCGCCGTGAATAAAGAACTCGATGGTGGCGTCGGTCGCCTGGCGGATATCGCGGATCTGATTGAGGTTCAGCTCGCGCGCCAGCACGATCTGGGTGAAACCGGCATCGGAGAGAAACTTCGCTTTCTCCACGCTGCGGATGTCGCACTGGGTACTGGCGTGCAGCTCAATCGGCGGGATATCCATCTCGAGGACACCCATGTCCTGGACAATAAGCGCGTCGACGCCGGTCTGGTACAGGTCGGTGATCAGACGCTGCGCCGGCTCCAGTTCATCATCATGAAGAATAGTGTTCAGGGTCACGAACACCTTCGCCCCGAAACGGTGGGCGAACGGCACCAGGTCGGCGATATCACGCAGGCTGTTGCTGGCATTATGGCGGGCGCCAAATCCAGGGCCGCCGATATAGACCGCATCGGCACCGTGAAGGATCGCTTCTCGGGCAATGGCGGCGTCACGAGCCGGGCTTAAGAGTTCAAGATGATGGGATGGCAGGCGCATACTTCGTCGTTATCCGTTATGGTCAAAATGGCGGCTATTGTAGTCAGAAGTATGGGCCAGTGAAACAGTTTTGCGTGCCTTTAGCGGGGATAATGGATCAGCGAGTGAAAGTGCACCGTCTGGCCGCTGCTGTTGCGGTAGGCGTGCGGTTTATCCCCGGCAAAACGCAGGCCGGTATCGGGGAGCAGCGTCTGCCAGACGCCGTCGATCTGCATCTCCAGTTCCCCGCTGATCACCACCACGTGCTCAATCACCCCGGCTTCGTGCGGCGTGGATTCGCTGATCGCGCCCGGCGCGAGGGTGATGGAGAAGTGGTCATACTTCAGCGTCTCGTCCCAGGGGAACAGCGGTTTGACCACCATCGCCTGCTGCTGTGGGTCGAACACCGGCGGGTTCTCCGCTTCGGGCGTAATAAAGGTCGAGAACGGCACGTTCAGCCCGGTAGCAATTTTCCACAGCGTGGAGACCGTCGGGCTGGATTCGTTGCGCTCCACCTGGCCGAGCATCGCTTTCGACACCCCGGTCTCTTCCGCCAGCTTCGACAGGCTCCAGCCGCGCGCCTGACGCAGCGTTTTCAGTGTGATGGCAAGATGTTGTGTGATGTCCATGGTCCCTCCCGTTGCCGCGAGTGTAGCACTTGTATGCTATAACGCACAGTGATACATTTGCGGCTGTTATAACGCACAACGGAGTTCCCATGCGCCCATCTTCGCTCACCTTTCCCACCCTGTTAGCGGGTTTTGTTGCCGTGCTGGTGGGTTACGCCAGCTCTGCCGCCATCATCTGGCAGGCCGCTGCGGCGGCAGGCGCGACGGCACCGCAGATCGCCGGCTGGATGACGTCGCTGGGGATCGGCATGGGGATCAGCACCCTGGCGCTGTCGTGGTGGTATAAAGCCCCGGTGCTCACCGCCTGGTCCACGCCCGGTGCCGCCCTGCTGGCGACCAGCCTGCAGGGGGTAACGCTGTCAGAGACCATCGGCATCTTTATCTTTGCCAATGCCCTGATCCTGATTTGCGGGGTTAGCGGCCTGTTCGCCCGGTTGATGAAAATTATCCCTCATTCGTTGGCAGCGGCGATGCTTGCAGGCGTCCTGCTGCGCTTTGGCCTGCAGGCCTTCAGCAACCTGGAGGGGCATCTGCTGCTGTGCGGGAGTATGCTGCTAGCCTGGCTGCTGACCAAAGCCTTTGCCCCGCGCTATGCCATCGTGGCGACCCTGCTGGTGGGCAGCGCGGTGGCGATGCTGAAAGGTGACGTTGTCACAGATAAATTAAGCTTCGCGATCGTCATGCCGGAATTTATCGCCCCGACCTTTAATCTGACCACGCTGATAAGCATCGGTCTGCCCTTCTTCCTGGTGACCATGGCCTCGCAGAATGCGCCGGGATTCGCCACGCTTAAAGCCTCCGGCTATCCGGTGGCCGTCTCGCCGCTGATCGTCTTTACCGGCGGGCTGGCGCTGCTGCTGTCGCCGTTCGGGGTGTATTCAATCTGCATCGCGGCGATCACCGCCGCCATTTGCCAGAGCCCGGATGCGCACCCGGATGCCGATAAGCGCTGGCTGGCCGCCGCGGCAGCGGGTGTTTTTTATCTGCTGGCGGGGATTTTCGGCGGCTCGATTAGCGGGCTGATGGCGGCCCTGCCGCTAAGCTGGATCCAGACCCTGGCAGGACTGGCGCTGCTGGGCACCATCGGCGGCAGTCTGCATCAGGCGCTGCACAATGAGGCCGAACGCGATGCTGCTGTCGTGACCTTTCTGCTTACCGCCAGCGGCGCGACCCTGGCCGGGATCGGCTCGGCGTTCTGGGGATTAGTGGCGGGCGGCGTCTGCTACGCCCTGCTGTTACGCACCCGACGCGCGTAGCTGGGACGGGGTCAGCCCGGTGGCGGCGCGAAAGCGATTGCTGAAGTGGCTGGCGGAGCTGAACCCGCAGGCCAGGGCGATCTCGGTTAGCGGCTGACGCGTATGTCGCACCAGGGTTTTGGCCTTCTCCATCCGCCGCTGCATCACATACTGGTGCGGCGCCATCTGCATCGACTGACGGAACATGCGGGCAAAATGAAACTCGCTTAAGCTCGCCTGCGCGGCCAGATCCGCTAAGGTCAGCGGCTGCGCCAGATTCTCTTCGATAAAGCCCAGCAGGTTGCGCAGCACGAACGGCGACAGGCCGCCCGTGACCGTCGGCAGCGCCCACTGCACGTTGCTGTAATGCTGCACCAGATGGGTCAGGAGCAGCGTGGAGGCGGTACTCAGGGTGAGCTGATTGGCCGACTGCTGCCAGTCGCAGCCGAGGATAAAATGGCGATACAGGGCGGTTATGCTGGCGTCGTCGCCAAACAGATTTTCGTCGAGGGTCAGGCTGTAGGGGCTTTTGTCCCAGATCTGCTCGCCGACCTTGCGCAGGTGATCGTCGGTACAGTAAAGGTGGATAAACGACAGATCGTCGCGAATATCCCAACTGGACTCACTCTCTTTCGGCATCAGGCAGAAACGGTCCGGGCCGCCGCCGTTTTTCCAGCCCGCGCTGGTTTTGTGATAGCTCTCGTAGCCGTCGGCAATATAGAGGCTCAGGGTGTGGTGATCGCAATATTGTGTAATGGTGTCGCGTTTATTTGACCAGGCCGCCAGCTGGATCCCTGAATTCAGCGCCACGGCATTGTGCAATACCGCTTTATGTCTGCGCAGATTTTCAAAGGCACCGTACATCTCAGCCATAACCACTCACACATTGATGAATAAGAATCAACAAGTCTAAAAAGATCTGCCATTCAGTGCCAGTCCTCTTCACTCTGCGTGTGGAAAAAAGCGCAAGAATATGCAAGTCCGGCGCAAGTCTGTGAAAGAAGGCCCTTCTTCCTGCCGCCATACTGGGACCAGACTTTGCTGATAAGAGAAATAACGATGAATGCATTATTGTACGCGCTGGTAGTTGTTATCTGGGGAACGACCTGGATTGCCATCTTCTTACAACAGGGGCCTGTGCCTGCCCCGGTCTCGATTTTCTGGCGCTTTGCCGTTGCCACCGCCACCATTATGACGGTGCTGCTGCTCCTGCGCCGCCTGCGTCCGCTGGCCTTGCGCGACCACCTGTTTTGCGGCCTGCAGGGCTGCTGCGTCTTCTGCTTCAATTTCTGGTGCTTTTACACGGCAGCGGCGTATATCAATACCGGCCTCGAATCGGTGATTTTTTCGATGGCGGTGCTGTATAACGCCCTGAACAGCTTCCTGTTCTTTGGCCAGCGCCCGCCGACACGCTTCTGGCTGGCGGCGGCGCTGGGGCTGCTCGGCATTATCACCCTGTTCTGGAACGACCTGTTAGCCAGCGGCTGGAGCGCCGGTCTGCTGTTCGGCATTGCCCTGTCGGCGCTGGGGACCTACGGCTTCTCACTCGGCAATATGATCAGCCTGCGCCACCAGCGCAACGGCCTGGAGACCATGACCACCAACGCCTGGGCGATGCTGTACGGCACGCTGGTGATGGGGGCGATTGCGCTGATCCGCGGGGATGACTTTACCCCGGTCTGGTCGGTGAGCTATATGGGTGCCCTGCTCTATCTGGCGCTGTTTGGCTCGGTGATTGCGTTTGGTGCTTACTTCACGCTGGTTGGGCGGATTGGCGCGGGCAAAGCGGCGTACAGCACCCTGCTGTTTCCGCTGGTGGCGCTCTCATTCTCGACGGTGTACGAGGGGTATGTCTGGCACAGCAATGGGATTACAGGGTTGCTGCTGATTTTAACAGGGAATCTGGTGATGTTTGCCCGACCGGAGAACTGGTTTAAACGGCTGAGAACGGCGTAAAAAAAACCGGCCTGCGTGATGCAGGCCGGTATGGTGTTATTTGGTTTTATTCACATCAAACATGGTGGCATCGGTCGCCATGTCATCAACAACCTGCTTCAGGGTCGCGAAGGTCATTGGCGTACTTTCGTTATTCAGCTCTTTACCTTCACCCTTACGAACCACTTTGATGACCGGCTTATTGGTTTTGGAGTCAATCAGCTCGCCTTCAAAGTAAAGGTGGGTATCCATAGTACGGTGACCGGTTGCCATCTGGGTACCGGCAACGACCAGCGCAACAGGGACCACTTCATAGAACTGCAGGCCTTCTTTCTGCGAGCTCACACCGGTGATAGCGCCACGGAAGATCAGGCTGCGTGAACCAGGCGTCGTCACAATCGGTTTACGCTGACCGATAGCGGTTTTCATTTTGGTGTTGGTGTAGTTTAACAGTTCATCCAGCGTGCGTTGACCGATCTGGGTGGTTGGCTTTGGTGCCGGATAATAGGTGATATTGTTCCAGATAATGCTGTCGTAGTTTGCTTCGTTATAAGACGGATCAACCCAGCGCAGCGTCGGTTTACCCGATGCAGAGGTGGTTTGCTGGAGCCCAGAGTAGTCTTTTAAAAAGCCTGAATATTGATCAGGCGCAGCCACTTTTGATGCACAGCCAGCGAGAAGCAACAGGCCGGAGAGCGCGGCAACTTTAAATAAAGTATTAGTACGCATAATGGGTGTGTCCCTGTTAAGTGCAAATATGCAATTGAAGTTATAGCAAATGTTGGCTGAAAGAAAAGTGACAAAAAATGATGAAGACAGCACAAATTGAAAAAAAACTGCCCGCCATTATGACGGGCAGCGTTAAGCGTTTATTTTATATCCACTTGCCAGAATAAATGTTTACCGAACGGGTCAATTTCGTAACCTGTTACTTCCTTGCGTACGGGCTCAAAAATAGTTGAGTGCGCAATCATTACAGCCGGCATTTGATCGTGCATCATTTGCTGCGCCTGTTTATATAACGCAATCCTTTTATTCTGATCGGTAATTGATTTCGCCTCAGCAATAATTTTATCAAATGGCGGATAACACCATTTCGCGGAATTAGACCCTCCGTTGGCCGAGGTGCAGGTAAAGAGCGGGCCAAAGAAATTATCCGGGTCGCCCGTTGCCGTGGTCCAGCCCATCAGCGCCGCCTGATGCTCGCCGCCCTTCACCCGCTTGAGGTATTCCCCCCACTCGTAGGTGACGACTTTGGTCTGCACGCCGACTTTCGCCCAGTCGGCCTGGATCATCTCGGCCATCCGTTTGGCATTAGGGTTATAGGGGCGCTGCACCGGCATGGCCCACAGGTCGATAGTCATCCCGTTGGCAAAACCGGCCTCTTTCAGCAGGGCTTTGGCTTTTTCCGGATCGTAATCGTAGTCTTTCAACTCACTGTCGGCGCTCCAGACGCCTGGTGGCAGCAGGTTTTTCGCGGCGGTGCCGGTACCCTGGAAGACCGCCTCAATAATCGCCGGTTTGTTGATCGCCATCGCCAGCGCCTGGCGTACCTTGACGTTATCCAGCGGCGGTTTTTGCGTGTTGAACGACAGGAAACCGGTATTAAGACCCGCCTTGCTCATCAGGTTGAGATCGTTGTTGGCCTTCATCCGCGGCAGATCGGCGGGGTTCGGGAACGGCATCACCTGGCACTCGTTTTTCTCCAGCTTGGCGAAGCGCACCGAGGCATCCGGAACGATGGTGAACACCAGGCGATCCAGTTTGGCTTTGCCCTGCCAGTACTCCGGGAACGCGGTAAACAGGATGCGCGAGTCCTTCTGGTACTTCGCCAGCTTGAACGGCCCGGTGCCGATCGGCTCCATGTCCACCTTCTCCGGGGTGCCGGCTTTCAGCATTGCGTCGGCATATTCGGCGGAGAGGATGGAGGCGAAGTACCAGGCGAGGTCAGCCACGAATGGCGCTTCCGGGTGAGCGAGGGTGAAGCGCACCGTATGGTCGTCCACTTTATCGATGGCGGTGATCAGCTTGCCGAACTCCAGGCTCTCGAAGTTGGAATAGTTGCCGTTGGAGACGTTGTGATAGGGATGGTTAGCGTCTTTCTGACGCATAAACGAGAAGATCACATCATCGGCATTAAAGTCTCGCGTCGGCGTGAACAGCTTGTTGCTCTGGAACTTCACCCCTTTGCGCAGATGGAAAGTATAGACCTTGCCATCCTCGCTGACGTCCCAGCTTTCGGCCAGGCTCGGCACCAGATGGGTGGTGCCCGGGGTAAAATCCACCAGCCGGTTATACACCGGTACGGCGCTGGCATCCACGCTGGTGCCCGAGGTATAAAGTTGCGGGTTAAAGTTCTCCGGCGATCCTTCCGAACAATAGACCAGCGTTTTAGCGGCAACGGTGGAACTGACCGTCAGCGCGGCTACGGTCAGAGCCAACGTTGTGAGGTTGCTTTTCATCGCGTTTTCCTGTCTTTTAATTTGACGGCTAATGAATTTTTGTCGTGCCAAACCATAAATAACACTAAAGTGATTTTGCAAACACCTGATAACTCAAATAAAGAAGGATCCACCATGGCTTCAGCGCTCGCCAGACAATTAACCCAACGCTTCTTCCGCTACCTGGCCATCACCAGCCAGAGCGATCCGAAGGTAAAAACCTTGCCCTCCACTCCCGGCCAGCACGAGATGGCGCGGGCGCTGGCGATGGAGCTACAAACGCTGGGTCTGGACGATATTGTGATCGACGAATTTGCCACCGTCACCGCCGTCAAAAAGGGCAATGTCCCCGGCGCGCCGCGGATCGGTTTTATCACCCATATCGATACCGTCGACGTCGGATTGTCACCGGATATTTATCCGCAGATCCTCACATATACCGGAGATGATCTCTGTCTTAACGCTGAAAAAGATATCTGGCTGCGGGTCAGCGAACACCCGGAAATTCTGGCCTACCCCAATGAAGAGATCATCTTCAGCGATGGCACCAGCGTGCTGGGTGCTGACAACAAGTCGGCGGTGACCGTGGTAATGACCCTGCTGGAGAACCTCACTGATGATCATCAGCATGGCGATATCGTGGTGGCCTTCGTGCCGGATGAAGAGATTGGCCTGTGTGGGGCGAAAGCGCTGGATCTGGCCCGCTTTGACGTCGATTTTGCCTGGACCATCGACTGCTGCGAACTGGGAGAGATTGTTTATGAGAACTTCAACGCGGCGGCGGCGGAAATTCGCTTCACCGGCGTGACGGCGCATCCGATGTCGGCGAAAGGCGTACTGGTAAACCCGCTGCTGATGGCCACCGATTACATCAGCCACTTCGATCGTCTGCAAACCCCTGAGCACACCGAAGGCCGCGAAGGCTATATCTGGTTTAACGGCATCCAGGCCGGGCAAAACGAGGCGGTGCTGAAAGCCAATATTCGCGATTTCGATCGCGACAGTTTTGCCGCGCGTAAGGCGCAAATTGGCGACGTCGCAGAGAAGATCGCCGCGCAGCACCCTACCGCGAAGGTGAGCTGGCATATCGAAGATACCTACAGCAACATCAGTAACGCAGTGGGAGAAGATCGTCGCGCGATCGACCTGATGTTCGAGGCGATGGAAAGCTTAGGCATCACACCGAAACCGACGCCAATGCGCGGCGGCACCGACGGCGCGGCACTCTCGGCAAAAGGGCTGTTGACCCCGAACTTCTTCACCGGTGCCCACAACTTCCACTCGAAGTTTGAGTTTTTACCGCTGAAATCGTTCGAGGCCTCGTATAACACGGCGCTGCAGCTCTGTTTGCTGGCGGCACGATAACTGGAAATAACCCGGTCATAGAATGACCGGGTTATTTATCTTACTTAACCTGACGCGATTTATCGGCGTTCAGTTCTTCCCAGGATGCTTCAAGTATCCACAGACACTGAGCACCATCGATTGTCGCTAACAACGCTTTGCGAGTACGTTGGTAGAACGCCTCGACCTCGGTCGGTGATGTCTCGCTCGGTGGGGTACAGACAATATCGCTGCCAATCATATGCGGCCATTTTCCTGCGTCAATAGCTCGTAACGCTCTGAGAGTAGCGACGGTGTTGGTTGACAGAGCTGAGGCCATCGCGTCTTCCAGTTGCTGCGCCTGCCTAACGTCGGCAATAGCAGCCAGCGTCGGGGTCTGTTCAATCCACTGAGCCTCGCCAGCAGCCACGCCACGCAGAGCAGCAGGCCAATCTGTTCCTCCAGCCGTTGCCGAAAATGAGGCAGCAGACAGCAGCAAAACGGTCAGGCACTTCATCGCACCACCTCCAGATCGCCGCCATCGCGGAGTATCTGCCGACGGGTCGACAGCGAAAGAATAATACAGCCTGCAGATGCGAACCCTGCGGGACCTTCTATGCGCTCGCCATGTATACGAAACGCTGAACGACCAAAAGTTTCGCCGATGGTCTGCTCAAGAATAATGGTCACAGGCCCCTTAGAATTCGAATGTCCCGCGATTTTATAGGTCCCTCTTGGTAGAGGACCCAGTCCTTTTACATGCTGGCGGTCCGGGTTATTTTTATTAGTGAGTGCGCCGGAATAGCCGGATTCTATTAGCTTGCCGTCTTTATACATTTTGCCGGTCGACTGCTCATACTTCCATCCCATAACGCTCTCCTTATGCCGTTTTACGGTCGTTCCAGCTGTCTGGAGGCATCGATCTCTTTATCGAATGAATAAGGGGAATGTACACGCAGGCTGGTTGCCTTGCCTTTGTGCTTGTCGGTAGGTTGCATTACGCCATGGTTAAGGCCGATGATCTCAATGCTGCCCTCGCGCCCACGGACATCGACTGAGCCTTTTATATCCGCACCACCATGGTCTTTAAGCCATAAATATGTGGGGATTGCCATTTTGGTTAAACTCCATTTAAGAAAATCCTGATATGTTAAGCACTTACGTGCAACCTCAAGCTATAGACCAAAAAACAACCCGTCAATGTCTTAACTACGTGGATAAAAAACAATCTGCAATTTCATTGATGTAAATAAAAAAGGCCGGGAATATCCGGCCTGAGTCTGATAACGAACCTGTATAAACCTTGCGCCCGCATTTATGCCGGGTGGCGGCTTCGCCTTACCCGGCCTACGTAGTGACCTTGTAGGCCCGTGCAAGCGAAGCGCCGCCGGGCAATCACACCGCAGAGGAATCGGTGCGGTATGATGCCCTCACCCCAACCCTCTCCCAAAGGGAGAGGGAGCAAACAGGGTTAAGCCGGTTTACGCGCCAGCAGCGTGGCAAAACGCAGCTTGATGCGATTCCCCTGGGCGTCGGTGCGGTGTAACTCGCCGACGTCCTCGTTGTATTTCAGCTGTTCCCAGCCCGCATAGTAGCCGCTCAGCTCCCCGGTTTTAAACGCAAACGGGAAGCCGACGTTGCACGGATAGTCTTCGGTATCCATCGCCGCGACGATCAGGTTATAGCCGCCCGGTTTGGTGCAGCGCTGCATATTGTCGATCAGGCCCGGAATGGTCTCCGCCTGCAGGAACATCAGCACCACGGTCGACAGGATAAAATCGTATTCACCGTCAAAGCGCAGGGTGTTGAGATCCTTAATGGCGGTCTGCAGGTTAGCGATCCCCTCTTTCGCCTTGATGCTCTCAATATTATCGATGCTGTTGGCATTCTTATCCCATGCGGTGACATCAAAGCCGTTGGCCGCCAGGTAGAGGCTGTTGCGCCCGTTGCCGCAGCCGAGATCCAGGGTTTTGCCCGGTTTAACAATCCCTGCGCTGTACACCACTTCGGAGTGGGTGCGGGTCATGCCATATTTTTCGGTAAAGTAGTTCTCATCAAACACAGTCATTCTCTTTCCTCAGCTTGCATAAGCGTTGCTTTGTCTGTACGGACCAACAGTTTTCCCTGCATCAGCAGGATAAACGTGCGCACCAGTAATAGCGCAATGATGGCGTTGGTAAAAATAAACAGCGGGATGGCGATCGCGTGGAAAAAACCGGACGGGCTACTCTGCCCCAGATGCAGACCGGTGGTGGCCAGCGCCGAGACGCCGAACGAAAAACTCCAGAACGACGCATTAAACGGCTGCGACAGATACCAGGGCATCAGGCGCAGGGTGAATAGCAGCTGCAGCAGGCCGTAGCCGAACAGCATTTTGGCGAAGGTATCGGCCTCGCCGCCGTTGACGCTGAACCAGGCGCTACAGGCCACCAGTGCAGGCGCCAGCTGGATCCCGAGCGAGGTGCGCATCGCCGCAGGCAGTTCGCCCGCGCTGCGCAGACGCTGCAAAATCACCGGCTCCAGGCTCAGCCAGGAGAAAACGCCCGCGCCGAGAAATACCAGCCCGGCATCGTGAAACCCGAGCGCACCGCAGGCCATGGCGCTGATAAAGTTATTCGCCACCGTCGGCAGATAGAGGCCGGGGGTGGTTGCCTCCTCCGGGTGTTTTCCGCGCCACAGTCCGGCAGACTGCCATGCCGCATAGCTCAGCTGCACCACCACGCCGAAGGCGAACAGGACCAGCGCCAGCGGACGATACCAGGGGACAAAACCAATCGCCACCAGCAGCGTGGTGGCCGGAAACAGGCTGACGAAGCTGCTCATCACCGGATGGCGCATCTCCGCCAGCACGCTGCGCGGGAAACGCACCGCGCGGATGATAAACGCCACGGTCAGTAATCCCCAGATCGCCATCGCCAGCGTCACCAGGATTTCCCCCGGCCAGCGGGTTACCGGCCAGAGGGTGCTGGCGTAACGCCAGGCAAAGCCCATACCAATGGTTCCCAGCACCATGCCGTAGTAGCCCGCGGGCAAATTAAGAACGCGTTCAGTCGGTTGCGTTTTATACATAATTTTTAATCTATAAATTATATTTGAAATACTAGTTTAAGGAGTTTCATTTGCGGATGCCACTGTTTCGATCAAGCTAAAGTTTGCTACGTTTAGTGGAGAGGATAACTGCGGGCACAATGATGAAAAAATATCGACTTAGCGATGAGAGCCGTCTGCACCACTGGCAGGACGGCGAGACGAAAACAGCGGTTAAGGTGCGCCAGATTATCGCCGCGCGAGATTTCAGTGATGTGAAGAGCGGTACACGGGGCGGCTGGATCGACGACGAATCGGCGCTGTCGCAGGAGTACGACTGCTGGATCTACGATGAAAACAGCGTGGTGTTCGAAGGCGCGCGGGTCAGCGGCAATGCGCGGATCACCCGGCCCTGCGTCATCAGCCATCAGGCGTCTGTGAGTGATAACGTCTGGGTCGACGGGGCGCAAATCAGCCACGGGGCGCGACTGAGCAATAACGTCACGGTGCAATCCTCGGTGGTACGCGGCGAGTGCCATCTGTTCGACAACGCCCGCGTTCTGCACAACAGCATGGTGATCGCCGCCAAAGGTTTAACCCCGGACCACGAGCAAATCCTGCGCATTTTTGGCGAGGCCACGGTGAGCCAGTCGCGGGTGGTGCATCAGGCGCAGATCTATGGCAACGCCATCGTCAGCTACGCTTTTGTCGAGCATCGCGCCGAAGTGTTTGAGAATGCGCTGCTCGAAGGCAACGAGGTGAATAACGTCTGGGTGTGCGACTGCGCCAAAGTATACGGCAACGCCCGCCTGCTCGCCGGGCTGGAAGAGGATGCCATCCCTACCCTGCGCTACAGCTCCCAGGTGGCGGAAAATGCGCTGGTGGAAGGTAACTGCGTGATTAAACATCACGTCCTGATTGGCGGCGACGCCTGGCTGCGCGGCGGGCCGATCCTGATCGACGACAAAGTGGTGATCCAGGGCCGGGCGCGCATTCGCGGTGAAGTGCTGATCGAGCATCATATTGAAATTACCGATGACGCGGTGATTGAGGCGTCAGAGGGCGAAGTAATTCACCTGCGCGGCGAGAAGATGATTAACGGCGCGCAGCACATTACCCGCACGCCGCTGCTCGGGGCATTATGAGGTGCAGATCCGGGCGTAGATATTCTGGTCGTCATAGCCCCCATTGAGGAACTCGGCCTCTTTCAGGCACCCTTCCAGGAGGAAGCCGTTACGCAGCGCCACCTGGTTACTGGCGGCGTTGTCGACGCGGCACTTGATCACGAAGCGGCGGATTTCCCCGCGCCCGGCGTAGTAGCGGATAAAGGCCTCCAGCGCCCGGGATAAAATCCCCTGCCCCTGATGCGCTTCATCCAGCCAGTAGCCGATGTAGCCGGTTTTATTCAACGGTTCGATAGAATTGAACGACAGCACGCCAACCAGAACGTTATCACTGAAAATCAGGAACATTTTGGCGTAACCGCGCTGATGCAGCATCTGGTTGCTCTGGATGTTCTGGCGGGTATCGTCTTCGGTGCCAACAAACTGCGGCCAGTTGAGGTAGTCCTGCAGATACGCCCGGTTTTTGACTACCAGATTGTGCAGCTCGGTGGTGTAACGTTCGTCGGTGGCGCGCAGTTCGAGATGCGCATTGACGGGGATAATTTCTTCTTCGGTAATGGTGTTCATCAGTCAGCCTTTGTAGGCCGGGTAAGGCGTAGCCGCCACCCGGCGTGAGCATGGGCTCTGCGGTCTGCAATGCCGGGCGGCGCATGCGCTTGCCCGGCCTACGATTCGGTGCAGTTCGTAGGCCGGGTTAGGCGCAGCCGCCACCCGGCACAGGCTTAACGCATTACGCGGTCATCGACATACTGGCGTTTATCCGGTGCCGGTGGGAAGTAGTGATACAGCCAGGTTTCGCTGATCGCCTCGCCCTGGCAGCGCAGGAACATACGCATATCTACCGTATCGGTGGAGTCGCTGGTCGGATACCAGTCAAACAGGATGCGATACCCGTCGAACGGCTCCACGTAGAGGATCTCAATCTGCTTCGCTTCGCCGCTGGAGAGGGTGATCACCGGCTCGATCCCTTTTGGCGCAGCCGCTTTCAGATCGCCGCCCACAAAATCAACCGCGAAACGGCGCGACCACACGTTCGGGTAGTTCTCGCCTGGAGCCCAGCCTTCCGGGAAACCGCCCATCCCGGTGCGGGTGGCCAGCACGTTCGCCAGCGGAGAACGGACCGGCGGCTTCGCGCTCCAGTAAAGACGGTACTGGAAGTCCAGCTTATCGCCCGCCTTCACCGGTTTTTCCGGCTGCCAGAAGCAGACCACATTATCCAGGGTTTCGCCGGTGGTCGGGATCTCCATCAGCCCTACGGTGCCTTTGCCCCACTGGTTACGCGGCTCGACCCACAGGCTTGGACGTTTGTTGTACCAGCCCATGATGTCCTGATAGTGCGAGAAATCGCGATCGAGCTGCAGCAGACCAAAGCCTTTCGGGTTCTTGTCGGTATAGGCGTTGAACTGCAGCTTCTGTGGGTTATTCAGCGGACGGCAGACCCACTCGCCGTTGCCGCGCCACATCGCCAGACGATCGGAGTCGTGGATCTGCGGGTGAATGGTGTCGCACATGCGGCGCTCGTTGTTGCCGCAGGCGAACATGCTGGTCATCGGGGCGATCCCCAGCTGCTGGATCTCCTTGCGGGCATACAGGTGGTTTTCGACGTCCATGATCACCTGGGTCTTCTCGCAGTGGATCACGAACTTATAGGCGCCGGTAATGCTCGGGCTATCGAGCAGGGTGTAGACCGTAAAGGTGGTCGCGCCCGGTTTAACCGTTTCAAACCAGAAGGAGGTAAAGTCCGGGAACTCCTCTTTGCTGTCGGCGTAGGTATTCAGCGCCAGACCGCGGGCGGAGAGCCCGTACTGGTAGGTGTCATCCACCGCGCGGAAGTAGCTCGCGCCGAGGAAGGAGACGATATCGCGACGCGCCAGCTCCGGGGATTTAAAGGCGCGGAAACCGGCAAAGCCTAAATCGCTCTGCCCTTCCAGCTGTTTCGTATCAACGCCCGCGTCGTGGTAGTTGAACAGCTCCGGGCGGAAGTGAATTTCACGCGCCTGGGAGGTCTGGCTGTCCAGCGAGAACATGCGCACCCGGCGGCGAAAGCCCATCCCGACGTGGAAGAACTGCACGTCGAGCTGGCGGTTTTCGATGTTGTTCCACAGCGACTGCTTCGCATCGTACTGGATGCTGTTATAGGCCTGCGGCGTCAGCGTTGCCAGAGTATCCGGCAGCGGACGCGGCGCCCCGCCCCACGGTGTTTGCGCCAGGTCGTGCGCCATGGACTGCAGCACAGAAAAGTCGAAACGACGGCTCGTACCGTCCGCAATATCCGATTCAGCCGCACTGGCCGCCCGGGAAAAAAAGCGCGGCGAGTCCGGAAGTCCCGCTCAGTGCGGCAACGGCCAGGGAGCCTTTTAAAAAACGTCTGCGATTCATGCCTGGAAAAACGTCCTTATGGTCGTGGGGAGGAGGGTTTCGCTCAGGGCGAAACAACGGCAAGAAAGAACATCATTAAGAGGGCACAGCCTAAACAAAAACGGTTAAGAATCCAATTATTGACAGGCGAGAATATGCGCAAAGGGAGAAAGATTTTTATGTCGAGGAGAATTGCCCTAAAGGCAGGTAAAGAAAAGTATAAAAAAGCCCCTGCCGGACATCAGCGGCAAGGGCTAAAAGGTTAGATTGTTGTTATTTTACGCTGACATCGATACCCGGGAAGTACTTCTTCGCCAGCTTATCGATAGTGCCATCAGCGCGGACTTTATCAATGGCGGCATCAAGCTGCTTTTTGGTGGCCTCATCGCCTTTACGCAGGCCATAGCCGATCCCGCTGCCGAGGATCGTGTCATCCGACACCGGCTTGCCGATAAAGCCAAAGCCTTTCCCCTGCGGCTTGCTGAGGAAGCCAGCCTGCCCGGCGGCAGACATTACCAGCGAGGCGTCGATACGGCCATTCAGCAGATCGCCCCAGGCCATGTTCTGATCTTTGTACGACACCACGGTGACGCCCTGTTTTTCCCAGTGCTCCTTGGCGTAGGTCTCCTGGATGGAGCCCTGCAACACGCCAATGGTCTTGCCTTTCAGTCCTTCCGGCGTGGCGTCTACCGCGCTGCCGGTTTTGCCCACCAGCTGGGACGGAATACGGTAGATCGGCTGGGTAAAGTCAATGCTCTGACGACGCTGGTCGGTGATGTTCATCGCCGAGTTGATGGCGTCGAATTTCTTCGCCACCAGCCCCGGGATCAGCGCGTCAAACGAGGTTTCAACCCAGCTGCATTTCAGCGCGGCGGCGGCGCAAATTGCGTTGCCGAGCTCAATATCAAACCCTTCCAGCTCACCCGAGGCGTTGCGGCTCTCAAATGGCGGGTACTCGGCTTCAACGCCGTAACGTAATTCTGTTGCCGCCAAGGACGAAAACGAACACAGCAATCCCAGGCCGACAACGAAGGCTTTTAATTTCATGACTGAACTCCTTAGCGTGGTGTTACCCGACACAGGGCCTGCGCACCTGCCCGTAATGTTGCCTCATCTTTCGCAAAAGAGAGACGGATTAATTTGTTATCTGTCCCGTCTGTATAAAACGCCGAAAGCGGGATGGTGGCAACGCCGTAGTCAACGATCAGCCGTTTCACCATCTCGCTGTCGCGCTCGTCGCTGAGGTGGCTGTAATCGGCCAGCAGGAAGAACGAGCCTGCACTCGGCAGCAGGCGGAACGGCGACTCTGCCAGCAGGTTGACCAGCAGATCGCGTTTGCGCTGGTAAAACGCCGCCAGCGACAGCCAGGTTTGCGGATCGGCCATGTGCTCGGCAAAAGCGTACTGCATAGGAGTATCGGCAGAAAACATTAAAAACTGATGGATCTTGCAGATCTCGTCCATCAATTCCGCCGGGGCCACGCAGTAGCCGACGCGCCAGCCGGTGACGTGGTAGGTTTTGCCAAATGACGAGACGATTACGCTGCGCTCCGCCAGCCCGGGATGGGTCGCCATGCCGTGATGCGGCACGTCGTCAAACACCACGTGTTCGTACACTTCGTCAGAGAGAATAATGATATCGGTGTTGCGGGTAATGGCCGCCAGCTGCTCCAGATCGTCGGCAGAGAAGACCTGCCCGCTCGGGTTATGCGGCGTGTTGATGATGATCATCCGCGTGCGCGAGCTAATGGCAGCGCGAACTTCATCCCAGTTCACCGCGAAATCCGGTACCGTCAGCTTGATGGCCACCGGCGTCGCGCCCTGCAGACGCACAATAGGCGCATAGCTGTCGAACGAGGGTTCAAAGTAGATCACCTCATCGCCAGGATGCACCAGCCCGCTGATGGCCGAATAGAGCCCTTCGCTGGCGCTGGCGGTGATCAGCACTTCGCTGGCGGGATCGTATTGGGTGCCATACAGCGAGGCGATTTTATCGGCGATACGTTCTTTCAGCGGTGCCAGCCCGGTCATCGACGCGTACTGGTTGTGACCCGCCTGCATCGCCCGGTGTACGCCGGCAATCAGCGCCGGATCGCAGCCGAAGTTCGGCGCGCCCTGAGAAAGGTTGATGGCATTGTGTTCAGCGGAGAGCTGGCCGATAACGGTAAAAATGGTGGTGCCAACGTCCGGCAGTTTGGAACGGGGTTGTATCGGAGTACGCAGCGTCATCGGAAAATCCTCTGGTAGAGATGCATAACTATTCAACCCGAACGCTATTGTGGCGACAATCGAATTGTTGTCATAATAGCCATGACAAAAAATCATACCTGGAGGTTCCGTGTCGCGTCGTTCATTCCCGCTTACCGCCGTTGAGGCCTTTATCGTCACCGCGCGGCATCTGAACCTGACCCATGCCGCCAGAGAGCTGTGCCTGACCCAGGGGGCGGTGAGCCGCAAGATCGCCGCCCTCGAAAGCTGGTTCGGCTTTCCGCTGTTTGAACGCCACGCCCGCGGGCTCCGGCTCTCCTCCCAGGGCAGCGCCCTGCTGCCGGATCTGCGCGCCTCATGGGAACACTTTCTGACGGTGGCAGATCAGGCCCGCGCCCAGCAAACCGTGGTGCGCCTTAAAGTTCCTACCTGCGCCATGCGCTGGCTGGTGCCGAGGCTGCTGCAGGTGGAGCGGGAACAGCCCGAGCTGCAGATTGCCCTGACCGCCACCAACGAGCACAGCGTCAATTTCAAAACCGAATCCTATGACGCCGCTATCGTGTTTGGCACCCAGCTCAGCGCCGGGGATCTGCTGTTCGAGGAGGCGTTAACCCCGGTGCTGAGTCCCCTGCGCGAAGGTTCTGCGGTGGAGTCGCTTACCTTCCTGCACCCGACCCGGGATAAGACCGACTGGTCGCTGTGGCTGGAAAAACAGACCGCGCAGCCGCCTGTCATGCACAAAAATCAACACTTCGACACCATGGATCTTGCGATCACCGCCGCCATTCAGGGGCTCGGGGTGGCCATTGCCGACGAGACGCTGGTGGCGGAAGATATCCGCGCCGGGCGGCTGGTGCGGCCTTATGCCAGCAGCGTCAGGACCGGCGCCAGCTACCGACTGGTGCTGCGGGAGTCGCGCGGCAAAGCGGCCGGGCTGGCCGCCTTTCGCGAATGTCTGCTCAATCCAGGCTGACGTGATGCTTCATCACCCGTTTAAACAGCGCCATGCGGGCGCGCATAAAGCGGTTTTCAAGCTTAAATCCCGCATGTTTATTCACTCCAATGCGTAACAGTACGTCCCGCCCGTGGTGACAGGCAGGCCAGCGCGTCGGGCCATCAAGGATGTCGCACTGCCGGCTGGCATGGCGGGCGAAGTTGACCCAGTAATCGGCAACCTGGGCGGAGAAGGCCAGGTCGTTATCATTCACGTAGCGCCGGGCGGGCTCGGCCAGAGTGAGCGTATCAAACACGTACGGCACCTCGTTGCCATGCCAGGCCCCGTTAACGTAGGTGGCGTGCTCGGCTTCGGCCACGTAGTCGAACCAGTAGCGCCAGCACGGCTGCCCTACCCGCCGCTGGGCCTGCATCACCACAAACCCCAGGGTGGTGAAGGCCATATCCCGGCACACCTGGCGCCCTAACTCGGCATCGTCTTTGATGCCGGGATAGAGCAGCTTGATTAACCCCAGCCCCAGCCTCCGCTCCCGACGTAGCTTCTGGATCTGCCCCGCGAGATCGATACCAAACACCGCCATCACGCTGGCTTCGTCGCTGTTGGAGCCCACCATGATCGGCACCGGATGGTGGCGGGCGGCGAAAAAGACCTCCAGCATCGGCTCCGGCAGGACGCAATCCCCATTGATCGGCGCGGGGGCGACGTTCAGCGGGGCCGTCAGCGGCCAGAGTGCCTCGGGCGGGATCGCCCGCAGCTGCTCCGCGGTGGCGTCCTGCAGCCCAAAGTGGGCCGCCAGCGCCTCGCCTTTTTTAAGCGCCTGCTCCCGGGGCGTATCCGGCAGAGTGTACCCGCTCTGGATAATCGCCTTATGAAACAGCCCCTTTGCCAGCGGCGAGGCCAGCAGTGACAGTACGCTGCGCGCCCCGGCAGATTCACCAAACAGGGTGATATTGTTCGGGTCGCCGCCAACCTGCGCGATATTGTCACGCACCCACTCCAGGGCGGCGATCTGATCGAGCAGAGCAAAGTTATGCACGACCCGCTCTTCTTCTCCTGCCAGCGCCGGATGGGCAAAAAAGCCCAGATGGCCCAGCCGGTAGTTCAGCGTCACCAGGATCGCCCCGCGCTGTGCCAGCGCCTTTCCGTCATAGGGCGGCAACCCGCCTGCGCCGATGGTAAAGCCGCCGCCGTGCAGCCAGACCATCACCGGCAGCGGCGTCGGGCGCTGAACCGGAGACCAGACGTTGAGGTAGAGGCAATCTTCCGAAAAACGCCCCGGATCGCCCCCACCCAGCTGCTGGCAGTACTCGCTGCTCTGCCAGCTCGACGGCGAAAAGGCATTGGCCTGCCGCACGCCCTGCCAGCGCTCAACCGGCTGCGGTGAACGCCAGCGCAGCGGGCCCACCGGCGGCGCGGCGTAGGGAATGGCGCGCCAGACCTGCACATCGCCATCCGTGATGCCGGACAGTGCTCCCTGGCGCGTCGTTATTATCGGGAATGCGTCGTTATCCATACTGACCTTCAGTTGCAATCACATCCCCGCAGAGTACCGTTTTCAGAGCAAACCGCAACGCCGCTTGCTGCGCTCTTCCGCCTCCCGGTAGAGGGTGAACTCATCCAGCACCGGACAGCCCAGCGCCGCTTCAAAGGCATCGCGGCTGGCGTTGCCGTGGGTGCGGGCCTGGGTCTCGTTGCCGAGGTTCGACTGGAAGATCCCGGCAGCGCTCACCGGGAGAAAATCTTCATAGGTGATGGGCTGGGCCACCACCCAGCCGCGCTCAATCAGCGGCTGCGGATCGTCGCCAGGGCCAAAGGAGTGACGGTGTGACTCCCCGGCCGGGGTCAGGCGGTAGCGGAACCACGCCAGCCCCTGACGGCGCAGGAAGATGTCGCTGTCGGGAAACGCCTGGAACACCTCCTGCAGGTGCAGCTGGTGAGTCAGGTTGTCCTTACCCGTTCCGGCTTCATTAAGCAGGCGATCGTAAAGCTCGCGCCCTTTCGGCGTTAATGCCACCCCGCGCTGCTCGATCTCGCCGAAGCGTGCGGTGTGGGTGCCGCGCTGCTCGCCCGCAAACAGAACCGGCTCTTCCAGCGCTTTGAAGCTGGTCTGGCGCAGCAGGAGCGGCATCTCCCGACGCGGCGGCCCTTCAATCACCATCTTCGGCTCAATGCCGTACTCCGGCATCAGGGACTGCACCCGGTCGATATCCAGGGTGCGCGGCGTCAGGTGGTTGATGTGACAACCCGGGAAGCAGACCACGTCGGCAATCAGCCGGTGTTCGTTGTGCAGCGCCTGGTAGGTCTCATGATCGACCGTGGCATGGCGATGCCAGCGGAAGGTCTCCAGCGCCTCCCGGACAAACTCCTCGGCCTGCGCCGGGGTGAACGCCCCTTCCGCTTCGTGCAGAGCGATCAGCTCCAGACAGCGGGGGGTGAAGATATTACGCCGGGCAAGGATCGCCGCCGCCTTTTCCCGCAGGGGAACGTTATCAATCAGATCCAGGCGCAGCAGCGAGGTGAAGATGCGAAACGGGTTGCGGCACAGGGCGGCATCGTCAACCGGGCGAAACGCGGTGGAGTGGACCGGCACCCCGGCCTGGGAGAGGTCGTAATAGCTGACCGGGAACATCCCCATAATGGCGAACATCCGCCGCAGGGTAGCCAGTTCCAGGGCCGTGCCGACACGGATCGCCCCATGGCGTTCGAGGTTAAGGCGAGCCAGTTCATCCGCGTTGGCCAGTTGTTCATGCAGCTTCGGGTTATTTTCCAGTACCGCCAGATTCACATCCGCGACCAGCTCCAGCAGCGTCCCGTATTGCGGAACTTCCTGCTGATACATTGCCGACATCGCCTGTGAAAACTGCTCCCGAATATCATCAGCCGTGATGTTGTTCGCCATGATGTAATGCCTCCAGTGAATATTACCTGGAGTGTAGAGAAGGCCATTGAGGCCGTCTGGAAGAATTTACGAATTGTGATCCAGGTGGAGAGGTGCTCATTTCCTGACTAGCGGCGAATTAAAGCGATTCAGGCACCTGCACAACACTTTTCGGGCAGATCCAAAAAATGCTTGTTACTCAATTAGATTGAATGTTAATAATAATTTGCTAGCAGGTTATCAAAATTAAACAACTTTACTTGTCACTTCGCTATCTCTGTTTTTAACATCGCCTATGGAAAAAAATGGTTTGTTTAGTCAGCGCATTCGTCTGCGCCATCTGCACACTTTTGTGGCCGTCGCTCAACAGGGAACGCTGGGGCGCGCGGCTGAAACTCTCAATCTGAGCCAGCCTGCGCTCTCAAAAACGCTAAACGAGCTGGAGCAGCTGACCGGTACCCGCCTGTTCGACCGTGGACGACTGGGTGCACAACTCACCCTGGTGGGCGAGCAATTCCTGACCCACGCGGTCAAAGTTCTCGATGCGCTTAATACCGCGGGCCAGTCCCTGACGCGGCGCAACGACGTGCCGGGCGATGTGGTCCGCATTGGTGCGCTTCCTACCGCGGCGCTGGGCATTCTGCCTGCGGTCATTGGCCAGTTCCACAAGCAGCAGCGCAACATCACCCTGCAGGTCGCCACCATGAATAACACCATGTTGCTGGCGGGGCTGAAGTCCGGGGAGCTGGATATTGGGATCGGCAGAATGTCGGACCCGGAGCTGATGAGCGGCCTCAACTATGAGCTGCTGTTCCTCGAATCCCTGAAGCTGGTGGTGCGCCCGCGTCATCCGATCCTGAATGATACCGTGACCCTCAGTCGGGTGATGGAGTGGCCGGTGGTGGTCTCACCGAAAGGCACCGTTCCGCGCCAGACGGCGGAAACGCTGCTGCAAACCCAGGGGTGCAAACTGCCGTCGGGCTGTATCGAAACCCTGTCGGCTTCCCTGTCGCGCCAGCTGACGGTGGATTATGACTATGTCTGGTTTGTCCCCTCCGGTGCGGTGAAAGAAGACCTGCGTCAGGGCTCGCTGGTGGCACTGCCGGTGACGACCTCCAGCCCCGGCGAACCGATTGGGGTATTAACCCGCGTTGAAGCCCCGCTCTCCACCGCCACCCAGACACTGCTCAGCGCGATCCGTAAATCCATGCCGGTGTGATCACACTTCCTCTATGCCCGTCTTGATGACGGGCTTTTTTGTTTCCGTTACTCAAATAATGCGAAATCATTCATTAACAATTGCGCTAAACAATTTAACAGATTTATCATACCCGCCGAATTCACCAAATGGTTCATTCGAATAACGCAGCGGTGAATTCTCTGGCGCTATAACGGCGTCATTTCCGACTTTTTCATCAAGGATCTTTTCTTCTGTTACCCATTTGGTTCAGGCCTGACTCTGCCTGTCCAGTGAAGACAAGATTATTTCAGGAGACAGAAATGGCTATAGGTAATTCGCTACGTGGGTTCCCCCGGATCCTGCTGTGGCTGCTGGTTGGTCTGATGACGCTCATCGGGCTGGCCGTCGGTGGGCTGGGCTTTAAGCTCGCCACCGTAGGGGGAAGCTGGTACTTCCTGATCATGGGCGTGGTGATGCTCATCTCCGCGTTCCTCATTGCGCGTCACCGCACCAGCGGCATCATCCTCTACGCGGTGGCGTTTATCGCCTCGGCGATCTGGGCCGTGAGCGATGCGGGCTGGGATTTCTGGCCGCTGTTCTCACGCCTGTTCACCTTTGCGGTGCTGGCATTCCTCGCCGCCATCGTGTGGCCGTTCCTGCGCGGTGCGGGTCAGCCGGTTAACAAAGCCCCGGCGTTTGGTATTGCCGCCGTCCTGGCGGTGGTGATGCTGGTGAGCGTCGGCTGGATGTTTAAGCCGCAAACGCTGGTTGCCGCTAACGAATCCGTCCCGGTTAAACCGGTCGCCGAAGGCCAGCAGCAGAAGAACTGGGAGCACTGGGGTAACACCACCCACGGCGACCGTTTTGCCGCTCTCGATCAGATTAACAAGCAGAACGTGAACGATCTGAAGGTGGCCTGGGTTGCCCATACCGGCGATATTCCGCAGAGCAACGGCTCCGGCGCGGAAGATCAGAACACTCCGCTGCAGATTGGCGACACGCTGTATGTCTGCACTCCGTACAGCAAGGTGCTGGCGCTGGACGTGGACTCCGGGAAAGAGAAGTGGCGTTATGATTCGAAAGCCACTGCGCCAAACTGGCAGCGCTGCCGCGGTCTGGGCTACTTCGAAGACACTAACAATGTGACAACGTCACCGACAGAAACACAGCCTGCCGCCTGCGCGCGCCGTCTGTTCCTGCCGACCACTGACGCTCGTCTGATCGCCCTTAACGCCGATAACGGCAAGCTGTGCGAAGACTTTGGCGACCACGGCGTGGTTGACCTGAGCGTCGGCATGGGCGAAGTGAAACCTGGCTACTATCAGCAGACCTCCACCCCGCTGGTGGCAGGTAACGTCGTCGTGGTAGGCGGTCGCGTGGCAGATAACTTCTCCACCGGTGAACCGCCGGGCGTGGTACGTGCCTATGACGTACGCACCGGGAAACTGGCCTGGGCCTGGGATCCGGGCAACCCGAACCTGACCGGCCTGCCGCCGGAAGGCCAGACCTACACCCGCGGGACGCCGAACGTCTGGTCAGCGATGTCCTATGACGCGAAGCTGAACCTGATCTACCTCCCGACCGGTAACGCCACCCCGGACTTCTGGGCCGGTGAACGTACCGAACTGGACGATAAATACAGCTCCTCGATTGTGGCGGTGGATGCCGCGACCGGTCAGGTACGCTGGCATTACCAGACCACCCACCACGATCTGTGGGACTTCGACCTGCCTTCTCAGCCGCTGCTGTACGATCTGCCGGATGATAAAGGCGGTACCACTCCGGTACTGGTGCAGACCAGCAAGCAGGGCATGATCTTTATGCTCAACCGCGAAACCGGCGAGCCGGTCGCGAAAGTGGAAGAGCGTCCGGTGCCTGCCGGGAATGTCGAAGGCGAGCGTTACTCTCCTACCCAGCCTTACTCGGTCGGTATGCCGATGATTGGCAACCAGACCCTGACCGAATCGGACATGTGGGGCGCGACACCGGTTGACCTGCTGCTGTGCCGCATTCAGTTTAAAGAGATGCGCCACCAGGGCGTCTTTACCCCGCCGGGTCTGGATCGCTCCCTGCAGTTCCCGGGCGCGCTGGGTGGGATGAACTGGGGCAGCGTCTCGGTTGACCCGAACAACAGCCTGATGTTCGTTAACGATATGCGTCTGGGACTGGCGAACTATATGGTGCCGCGCGCCAATGTGGCTAAAAACGCCAGCGGGATTGAGATGGGGATCGTGCCGATGGACGGTACGCCGTTCGGCGCGATGCGCGAGCGTTTCCTGTCGCCGCTGGGTATTCCCTGCCAGAAACCGCCGTTCGGCACCATGTCTGCCGTGGATCTGAAATCCGGCAAACTGGTGTGGCAGGTACCTGTGGGCACCGTGGAAGATACCGGCCCGCTGGGGATCCGCATGCATATGCCAATCCCAATCGGCATGCCGACCCTGGGCGCGTCGCTCTCCACCCAGTCCGGCCTGCTGTTCTTCGCCGGTACTCAGGACTTCTACCTGCGCGCGTTCGATACCGCCAACGGGAAAGAGATCTGGAAAGACCGTCTGCCGGTGGGCAGCCAGTCCGGGCCGATGACCTACGTGTCACCGAAAACCGGGAAGCAGTACATCATCATCAATGCGGGTGGCGCACGTCAGTCACCGGATCGCGGGGATTACATCATCGCGTACGCCTTGCCTGATAAGAAGTAATGCTCCAGCCGGCCACCTCGTGTGGCCGGTTTTTTTTTATCTTTATGGCGTGCCTGACAAGGAATTCTGCATCCAGGTCGCCGTTTTACCGCCCTGGTAATTGATTACCCAACTCTGCCTGACGCCGGCTGGCCAACAGCTGCGCATTACCGCTCGTTTCGTCTCTTCGAAGAAAGGTTTATCCCCTGCCGCCTCGTAGTCCGCCGCCCGCCCGTTGAGCTTGACGTTAAACGAGACCGTCACCCTGCCGGAGTAATTCTGCGCCGCCGCCTGCTCGGGATAACGCGGCTGTACGCGGTAAACGTCGCCTTCGCAGTCTGCCTGCCCGCTCTCCGCGGTCGACGTGCTGCCGCCGACCGGAAACGACAAGCCGACCCCCACGCCGCCGCTGCCACCGCCCCCGCCTATGCCCACACCGCCGACCCCCACGCTGCCGCCGGAAGCACAGCCAGCCAGTAACCCTGCGGCGCATACCACCTGCATCAATTGTTTCATGACCCTGTTCCTCTTCAGCCCTTACAACCAGCATAGCGGGGAATAAAAAAAGGGTTCATGTCGAAACATGAACCCTTATTGCCCGGCGGCGCTTTGCTTGCACGGGCCTACGGTTTTGTAGGCCGGGTAAGCGCAGCGCCACCCGGCAGGGAAATCAGAAGGTTTCCCAGTTATCACCATCAACAACCGCCGGACGCAGCGGTGCGGCAGGCGCGGTCGGGGCAGCTTTGTTGCTGCTGCTGCGCGTCTGGGTCATACCGTGCAGACGGAAGGTGCCGACCGCTTCGGTCAGACGGGCAGCCTGATCTTCCAGCGAGGCCGCCGCCGCGGAGGCTTCTTCCACCAGCGAGGCGTTCTGCTGGGTCACTTTATCCATCTCCGAGATCGCCTGGCTCACCTGCACAATGCCACGGCTTTGCTCGTCGGAGGCGGCGGCGATCTCCAGCATGATGTCGGTAACGCGTTTCACCGCTTCCACGATCTCGCTCATGGTATTACCGGCCGCAACCACTTCGCCGGAGCCCTGGTCAATGAGCGACACAGATTCGTTGATCAGCCCTTCGATTTCTTTCGCGGCGTTGGCGCTGCGGCTGGCCAGGGTACGGACTTCGCTGGCGACCACGGCAAATCCACGGCCCTGCTCACCGGCACGGGCGGCTTCCACCGCGGCGTTCAGCGCCAGGATGTTGGTCTGGAAGGCGATGCTGTTGATCACCGCGGTGATCTCAGAAATTTTCTTCGAGCTGCTGGAGATATTACCCATGGTTTTCACTACGCCGGAGACCATCTGGCCGCCACGGCTGGCTTTACCGGAGGCGTCTTCCGCCAGTTTGCTGGCGTGATGGGCGTTATCGGCGTTCTGCTTCACGGTGGCGGTCAGCTGTTCCATGCTGGCAGCCGTCTGCTCAATGGCGGCAGCCTGCTGTTCGGTACGTGATGAGAGGTCGGTGTTACCGGCGGAGATTTCGCTGGTGCCGCGATAGATCTCTTCCACGCCCTGGCGCACGGTGCCAACGGTACCCACCAGCGAACGCTGCATAGTTTGCAGATCGTGGGTCAGACGGCCAATTTCGCTGCGCCCGGTCAGGTCTTCGGCCAGAGTCAGGTCGCCTTTGGCGATATGGGCGATACGATTCGCCGCGCGCTGCAGCGGGTTAATCACCGTGCGACGCAGCACGATAAAGGTGATGACCGTCAGGACCAGCGCCAGACCAAAGGCACCGATCATAAACATCAGCCCCATCTGGGTGCGGGTATGCGCCTGCTCGGTGAGCATATTGGCGCGGTCGGTACGGATCTTGATCGCCTTCAGCAATACTTCGTTGTAGGCGTCATCCAGCGGACGCGCGTTTTCATTTTCGTGGTTGATGATGGCTTCGAACATGCCGTTTTTGGCATATTTCAGCATCGGCTTCATGCCATCAATGTAGGCCTGGTAGCTGGATTTCAGCTCGCCATCCAGCGCTTCATCCGCCGGAGTACGAACGTTACGGTTCATATAAATGGCGAAGCTGTCCTGCGACTGTTTGATCCGCTGTTCGGCTTCCGCGATGTTCTTTTTCATCGCGTCCATCTCGGCAATACGGCTGGCGGCACCCGCGTGGATCATGTTGATACGCGCCGTGCGCAGGTGGTTGGAACTGTTTGATAACCCGGTACGCACCTGAATTTCAGCGGTCACATCCTGCAGATCTGTATCCGCCTGCAACAGAAAATAGCCTGCCAGCCCGGCGCTCAGGGCAAACAGCAAAATAATACCACCCAAAATCGAGGAGATAAGCGGGAGCAGCCTGATGTGATGCAGGAAGCCCAGCTTATGTTGCGCCCGAACTGTTGTTGTTTTGTCCATAGCCGTTGACTCTCTCATAGGTAAGATGCGTGGAAACACGCCTGTAAAATAGTCATCGGCACTACACTGGATTTGATTACGGCTAAAATCGCAACACTGGTCACACTTTCGTAATGATTTTCAACGAAATGGCGTCCCGCTGCCCATAAAGGCGCAGCGGGAGAGAGAGGGTCTGTTAGTTATCGCCGAAATGGATAACGGTGCGGATGGATTTCCCTTCGTGCATCAGATCGAAGGCGTCATTGATCTGCTCCAGCGGCAGGCGGTGAGTGATGAACGGATCGAGCTGAATTTTGCCCGCCATCGCATCTTCTACCATGCCCGGCAGCTGGGTACGGCCTTTGACGCCGCCAAAGGCGGAACCACGCCAGACGCGACCGGTGACCAGCTGGAACGGACGGGTTTTGATCTCCTGCCCGGCCCCGGCTACGCCGATGATGACGCTTTCGCCCCAGCCCTTGTGGCAGCACTCCAGCGCCGCGCGCATCACGTTGACGTTACCAATACATTCGAAGCTGAAGTCCACGCCGCCGTCGGTGAGTTCAACAATCACGTCCTGCACCGGCTTGTCGTAGTCGTTCGGGTTGATGAAATCGGTCGCGCCCATCTCACCGGCCAGTTTGAATTTTTCCGGGTTGGTGTCCACCGCCAGAATGCGTCCGGCTTTCGCCTGCACCGCACCTTGGATCACCGCCAGACCGATCCCGCCCAGACCGAACACCGCTACGGTATCGCCCTCTTTCACTTTGGCGGTGTTGTGTACTGCGCCAATCCCGGTGGTGACGCCACAGCCCAGCAGACAGACCTTATCCAGCGGGGCCTGTGGGTTGACTTTCGCCAGTGAGATTTCGGCGCAAACGGTGTATTCGCTGAAGGTGCTGGTGCCCATGTAGTGATAGATCGGCTCGCCGTTGTAGGAAAAACGGGTGGTGCCGTCCGGCATCAGGCCTTTGCCCTGCGTGGCGCGAACCGCCTGGCAGAGGTTGGTTTTGCCGGATTTACAGAACTTACACTCGCGGCACTCTGCGGTGTACAGCGGGATGACGTGATCGCCCGGCTGCAGGCTGGTCACGCCCTCACCGACTTCCACCACCACGCCGCCGCCTTCATGGCCGAGCACCGCCGGGAAAACGCCTTCCGGATCGTCACCCGACAGGGTGAATGCATCGGTGTGGCACACGCCGGTATGGGTGATTTTGACCAGCACTTCACCTTTCTTTGGCGGTGCCACATCAATTTCAACAATTTTCAGCGGCTGGCCTGGGCCAAATGCAACAGCAGCACGTGATTTCATCTTGCTTTCCTTTTAGTGATGTCAGGTTTTTATTTTAGATAAGAGCGCAGCAAATGACCGACTTCTGCCATTCTCACGGCCCGCTGATCGGCGGTGGTCTCGCCCGTCACCAGCTCATCTTTGAGGTGAATCTCAACCATCTCGCCCATCAGCCCGTTAGCCGCCCCGCGCACCGCGGCGATCTGCTGCAGGATGGCGAGACAGGGTTCGCCGGATTCGAGCGCCCGCTCCAGGGCATCGACCTGCCCGCGAATGCGGCGCACGCGCGTCAGGACACGTTTTTTATCTTCAGGTGAATGTGGCATGGGAGAGGCCTCTTGATACTGTAGGGGGGGTATACTATTTTATTTTACAGAGGCCTGTAAACGACAATGTTTATGGGGTTGTTACTGGAGGGAGGTTTGATGACACTTCAGGACAGGTCACTGCCCTTGTTAAGGGCAGTTTGCGCGAACATTAATACTTAAATATCATCCCGCGTAAAACCAACAACAATTTCTAGCGTATTTCTTATCACATCGGCAGCCTCTTGATCCGATGTTTGTTCAAGCGCATAAATTAACTGCAGAATAATTTGTTTATTACTTAAATTATCGCCACTGAGCATAATACATCTTATTGCTGAGCCTAATATGGCCGACTCAACACTCAAGTTACCTCCTGCAGAACGGAAGTACGTCGCCAGCGCCTGATCCTGGAGTGCATTGAAATGCTGTGTGTACTGAGAGATATTGGGTTTCATATCATTCACTCAAAGATTAATGTTTTTTATCGTATTTATGCTGCGTCGTGTTCACCATAAGATGGTGCATGCTGTTGATATGACAATTTTTTCTGACGTCTGAATGCATGCCTCCGCTGGATTTAACCTTTTGCTCAACCTCTGCGACCGCCGACGACAGCGCGCTTCGTCTTTCAACATCACGTTCTGTACTGGCCATAATTTTCAGTTTAACGGCAAGAGACTTAAAATTTATTGGACCGTTGTCTTTCAAAATTAATAAAACAGCCTCACCAATAAGATCGTCTTTTAGCTTTTCACATCTCGTTCTATGCATAACTTTTCTCACATTGCTGTTGAGCTAAAGCAGCGCGTGATTTGTTATCGTTCAAAAAAAAGGCTTATTAGCTCGTTATAGTGCGCTATTTCTGCTTCATCTTCCGTCTGTTCCACCCGCCGTAATAACTTTGTACAGATAGCCAGTCGGCTCAGATGACGTCCTTCACTCAGTATCTCACCCACAATTAAACCCAGCGTCTCCTGCTGGCTACGCATACTAGCTTTATTAAAGTAGGCGGTAATTGCCTGAGCTGAACTTTGGCGCGAACTGTTCCCTCGCATGGGTGCTCCGTGTTGATATTAAGGGGTTAAACAGATGCTAAAAAAATATACTAATATGTGATAGTTGTACACTCTGATTGTACAGGTTTATGGATTTTTAAACGCCCGGCTAAGTAATTCCTAAAAATAACGTTTTTTAACAGAGACTTGAAATGAAAATATATTTTCGGGTCATGCCAGAGTAGAAAACTCTTGCCGAATTGCGCCTGACGTTTAGCCGCCGCAGTCTGTAACGACATACTGTTATCAGGCGCAACCCCGAGCCTTATACCGGCTTAATATTCTGATTCATCCGGAACAGATTTGTCGGGTCGTACTTGCTCTTCAGCTCCACCAGCCGGTTCCAGGTCGCCCCATACGCGAAGGCGATGCGGTCGGTCTCCTCCTGGGTGAGGAAGTTGATATAGGCCCCGCTGCTGGCAAAGGGCTGTGATCTGGCGAAGAACTCCCGCGCCCAGGCGATGCAGCGCTCATCCTCGGCGGCGGTTTCCCAGCGGCCGTGCACGTTCATCACGTAATTCGCATCCCGGCTGGAGTAGGCCATGGCCTCGGGCGCGACGCGGGTCGTCTGGCCGCCAATCGTCCCGATGAATATTTCACAGTGCGGGGACGGCAGCCTGGCCGCGTATTCGATGATGGCTTCGATCACGCCGTCGCTGATTTGCGCAAAGTTGTGCGACTTCCAGTAGTTGCGCGCCCCTTTCGCCAGCAGCGGATCGAAGGCCTGCTGCCAGGCCGTATAAGGTTGCACGCCGACGTGCTCGCCCAGCACCGTGCCGAACTCGCGTAGCGGCGCGATAAGCCTTTCCCCCCTCTTCCGGGTCGCCCACATAGCACAGAGCCAGCGCGATCATCTCTCTGCCGTGAACCTCTGCGGGCAGGAACGGCAGCGGCGGCGCCTTGCGCGTCACCATCCAGACGTTGAGCTCCTCCGGCATGGTCTCGGTGAAGCGGGCAAACTGCGAGATCACCGATTTGGCCTGCTCAAACGGGAAGACGATGAGCCCGCTCAGCACGTTCGGCCCGACGGGATGGAGCTGGAAGTCAAAGCGCGTCACCACCCCAAAATTGCCGCCGCCGCCCCGCAGCCCCCAGAAGAGGTCCGCGTTTTCCGATTCACTGGCGTTCAGCTGCTGGCCGTCTGCGGTAATAACTTCGGCAGAGAGCAGATTGTCGATGGTCATGCCGTATTTACGACTCAGCCAGCCGAACCCGCCGCCGAGCGTCAGGCCCGCCACCCCGGTGGTTGAATTGATGCCCAGCGGCGTGGCGAGGCCATGAGCCTGCACCACCTGATCAAAGTCGCCCAGCGTACAGCCGGGCCCGACGCTGGCCGTGCGGGTAGTCAGATCCACCTGCACGTCTTTCATCAGGGAGAGGTCGATCATCAGACCGTCGTCGCAGACGGCGTTGCCGGCGATGTTATGCCCGCCCCCGCGGATCGATATAAGGAGATTTTGCGTGCGGCCAAACTGGATGGCGCGAATAACATCTTCCGTGGACGTGCAGCGTGCGATTAACGCGGGTTTGCGGTCGATCATGGCGTTCCAGATTTGGCGCACCTCGTCGTATCCGGCATCGTCCGGAAGAAGCACTTCCCCCCTGGAAGTGCGTTTTAAATTCGTCGATATTGACCTTCATGATTGTCACCTGGCGTTGTTTAACCCTACTAATTATGGTGGGTTTTGCGCGCCGTAGCAGGTTAATTCGCCCTCCTCTGTGTGCCCCTAAGCGAAACATTTTCAGCATAACCTTAAGGCAGCACCTGCGCGGATCGGCCAGACTTAACCTTTTTGTTTATAAGGATGCCATGCGATGAGACGTCTGGTTATGTCGATCTTCTCCAGCCCGGAGTCGTTGCTGCAGGTGATGAGCCAGCAAGAAATTATTGAAGCCGTCGAGGACGGGGACCGCATTATTATCGATCAGGATGGTAACGCTTCGGTCAATTACAAAAGCAAAGAGGTGCGACAGGACTTTCTGCGCCATGTTAACGCGCTGAAGAGGGCCTGATATGGGAACGGCGATATTTATGGTGCTGATGGTGAGCGGATACTGGTACACCAGCCGCGACCTCTCCACCCGGTTTAAAATTAAGCGCTCCTTCGGCTGGGATGTCTATTTTCTGGTGGCGCTGTACGGCTGTATCTTCGTACTGCAGGGCGTGATCGCCACCGGCCTGCTCTGGCTGGTGCTGCTCGGGTGCTCTTATGCGGCCAATACGTTCCACTTAACCGCCCAGGACAATGCCAACTGGCAAGTGGATTTTATGAACTGGAGCTTTCTGGGCATCCAGGCACCGGTGGTGGTGATGCTGGCCTTTGCGATCCTGTTTTGCCTCTATCGCTCTAACTGGGCGGGCAGCGCCCGGCTGGACGGTGAAGGCCGGAAACAGCTTTATAAGCGCCTGTCGCAATCCAGCGGTATTGAACAGCTGCTGTATCAGTGTATGGAGGAAGGCGAGCTGGCGCTGGTGACGCTTAAGTCGCGACGTATTTACGTCGGCATGATCCATACTGCGACCCTCGAATATGAAAAGACCGCCAATATCGTGCTGATCCCGATGCTCAGCGGCTATCGCGACGGTACGACGCTCAACCTGTGCATTGAGCATAACTACAGCAAGTGGTATGCCGACCATGACATCACTCTCGATTCGCAGCCGAGAAGCGCGATGGCCTTTCGAAAAGTGATTATGCTGGATCAAATTGAAAGTCTTTCACTCTTCGATCCGGCCAGCGCCAGCGCGCTGGATCTGGAGCAGCGTGCGGAGAAAATTGGCTGATCGGTTCGCCGATCATGAAGATGGCTCATGTTGTAGTGAAATTTAGTCGCTTTCACTCGCTCAGGGGCTCTGGCATAAAAGATGCATTAACGTATCAGCAACATAAAAACTGAAATTAACGAGTTTCAGTTTTTATGCCAGAGCTCAGGAAGTGAGATGACGATGAATAAAGACTTCACCTTTACGATCAAACGCAGTCGTTTCGATGAGAATTATAACCCTTCGGAAAACACGCGTATTACCACTAACTTTGCCAATCTGGCCCGCGGCGATAATCGCCAGCAGAACCTGCGTAATACGTTAGTCATGATCGACAACCGATTCAACGCCTTAGCCCACTGGGATAACCCCAAAGGCGATCGTTATACCGTTCAGCTGGATATTATCTCTGTCGAGATGAATATTGATGCGGAAGATAGCCGCTTCACCTTCCCGGCCATTGAAATATTGAAAACCAACATTATTGATAAACATACCAACGAGCGCATTGAAGGTATTGTCGGGAATAACTTCTCTTCTTACGTGCGGGATTATGATTTCAGCGTATTGCTGCCGGATCACAATAAACATCAGGCGGAGTTCAGCATTCCGCAGGATTTTGGCGCGTTACACGGCAATATCTTCAAACATTTTGTGAACTCTGAAGAGTACCAGCAGAACTTCAGCAAGCCGCCGGTGATCTGCCTCAGCGTCTCCAATAAAAATGTCTATCAGCGCATCGGGAATGAACATCCGGTATTAGGCATCGAATACCAGCAGCAGGGTTCGTCGCTGACCGAAACCTACTTCAAAAAAATGGGGCTGCAGGTTCGCTACTTTATGCCGCCAAACAGCGCCGCGCCGCTGGCGTTCTTTTTCATCGGCGATTTACTGAGCGACTACAGCTTTATTGAGCTGATCGGCACCATCAGTACGATGGAGACGTTCCAGAAAATTTATCGTCCCGAGATTTACAACGCGAATTCGGTCGCCGGGCAGCAGTATCAACCCAGCCTGACCAACCAGGATCACTCCCTGACCAAAATTGTTTACGATCGCGAAGAACGTAGCCAGTTAGCGATTGAGCAGGGAAAGTTTACTGAGAAACACTTCATCAAACCGTACAAGAATATTCTTGAGCAATGGTCTGCTCAGTACGCGCGTTGATTAATTAAAAATATAAGGTCACCTGTTATGAAAACATTGCTCCCCACCTCCACGGCCGGCAGCTTGCCTAAACCGTCCTGGCTCGCGCAACCTGAGACCCTGTGGTCCCCCCTGGAAGCTGGAAAATGAGGAATTACTTGCCGGTAAGCAGGATGCGCTGCGTTTATCCCTCGACGATCAGCTGCGGGCGGGCATTGATATCGTCAGCGATGGTGAGCAAACGCGTCAGCATTTCGTCACCACCTTTATCGAGCACCTCAGCGGCGTCGATTTTGAGAAACGCGAAGTCGTTAAAATCCGTAATCGCTATGATGCCAGCGTGCCGACCGTGGTGGGCGCCGTTGCCCGCCAGAAGCCGGTGTTTGTAGATGATGCTAAATATCTCCGTCAGCTCACCACCCAGCCGATCAAATGGGCGCTGCCGGGCCCGATGACGATGATCGACACCCTCTATGACAACCACTATAAGAGCCGCGAAAAGCTGGCCTGGGAGTTCGCCAAAATCCTCAACCAGGAAGCCAGAGAGTTAGAGGCGGCGGGTGTGGATATTATCCAGTTTGATGAACCTGCCTTTAACGTGTTCTTCGATGAGGTGAATGACTGGGGCATTGCCGCCTTAGAGCGCGCCATCGAAGGGCTGAAATGCGAAACGGCGGTGCATATCTGCTACGGCTATGGCATCAAAGCCAATACCGACTGGAAAAAAACGCTGGGCTCGGAGTGGCGGCAATATGAAGAGGCGTTCCCTAAACTGCAGACCTCGAATATCGATATCATCTCGCTGGAGTGCCATAACTCCCGCGTGCCGATGGATCTGCTGGAGCTGATCCGCGGTAAAAAAGTGATGGTAGGCGCCATCGACGTGGCAACCAACGCCATCGAGACGCCGGAAGAAGTGGCCAATACCTTACGCAAAGCGCTGCAGTTCGTTGATGCCGACAAGCTCTACCCTTCGACCAACTGTGGGATGGCACCATTATCCCGTCAGGTTGCCAACGGCAAGCTCAATGCCTTAAGCGCCGGAGCGGAGATTATTCGTAGAGAGCTGTAAGGTTTAGTTCGAGCGTAGGCCGGGCAAGCGAAGCGCGCCCGGCTTTTCCTTTCTGTGCCGCCGTCACTCCTGCCATCTTATCCCATCCTTACATTCCATTTCGTCACGACTGACTGTATTACCTGAACAGACAATTGTTCGATGCGCTTCTCAGGTCTACCCTTGAAGTTCTATTCTCATGCCGTCTGTCCGACTTTCTTCATCAGAACGGAACTCTCAGAGGAAACCATGTCATCAGAAAAACGATCAGCAAGCATAAGCGTACAACCTCTGGTTACCCTCGGCGACCGCGTCTGGGTTGGAGGTAAATCGGTAATTCTTCCGGGAGTAAAGATTGGCAATGATGTTGTTATTGCCGCAGGTAGCGTCGTGACCGGTGATATTCCTGACAGGGTTATAGCCGGTGGGGTACCCGCCTGAGCGTTAAAACATATTTAATCTTCCATAATAATTTTGGCACTCAGGGAACCGGTTACGGTAGATATTATCAAGCCGGGACGGAGAGCGCTGCGGGGCATGGGGAGTCAGGTAAACTGTTGAATCCGTTAAACTGCTTAACAGCTATACTGATTTAATTCTGAGCCGCATTCGTTGCGGTCAGCCATAACCATTTTTGGAACCGTTATGTTTAAATCGTTCGCCTGGATAAATGAGCCTGCAAAGTGGCAATGCCAGAAAGGCACTCTACAGGTCACCACCGATGACAAAACGGATTTCTGGCGCGAAACCTGGTACGGGTTTGAACGCTTTTCCGGTCATGTTTTTGCCACTGAGGTTGAGGGAGATTTTACTTTCCAGCTCAAGATCTGCGCAGACTTTACCACGCTGTATGATCAAGCCGGACTGATGATGATATGTGATGAACAGCACTGGTTAAAAGCGGGGATTGAATATAACGACGGCGCGCCCGCGATTGGCAGCGTGCTGACACTCGGCCATTCCGACTGGGCTACAGGCATTTTTCCCGGCGATGCGCGAGCGTTCTGGCTGAGGCTCACGCGTAAAGGAGACAGCCTGAGACTACAGTATTCAACAGAGGGACAGACGTGGCCTTTAATACGCCTGAGCTATTTTCCGCCGGGTCCGGTCAAGATCGGTACAATGTGTTGTAGTCCGGAGCGGGCTGGTCTGGATGTCGTGTTTCAGGACATCCTTTTAACGCCGCCGCTGGATAAGGCACTGCATGATTTGAGCTAATGTCACAAAGCCATCAATAAAAGGAGAGTACGTCGCCTGTCTGCTTCATAAAGATGTATGAATCAACGGGGAGCAGGTCAGGTATTAACTCGTCGAATATCTTACGCGACTCGACGGCGTAACCGGTCCAGCCAGCTGCCCTGGTCCTGATAACCCGCCATCATGCGCCCGCGCAGACTGCCGTTTGAATACAAAAACTTTATTTATCCGGGAGATAACTGATGAAAATGACCGATTTTGTTTATTCCGCCCTGATTGGCCTTGTCGCCAGCTGCCGTTCCATGACGCCGATGGCGGCCATTGCTGCAGCACGCCTTAGTGGGCGCGACACCTCGGGCAAGCTCTTGCTGCTGGACCGTCCGCTATTCAAATTTGGCGCATTAGCGATGGGTGCAGGTGAGCTGTTTGGCGACAAGATGAAGTCAGCGCCAGACCGCACCGTCTTTTTGGGTTTGTCCGCACGCGTGGCCAGCGCAGGGATTGCGGGTGCTGCGCTGGCACCCAGAGGAGAAGAAAAAATCGGGGCCGCTATCGCCATCTCTGCCGCGGTGCCAATGGCCTATGCAACGCTTGCGGCACGTAAAAAAGCCATGGCACAGATAGGCCAGACCCGAAGTGGCCTGATTGAAGACACGCTTATCGTCGCCCTTGGGGCAGCGGTGGTCTTCCTGGCAACGCGCTCAGACCGGAATTAAATGCCTCCTGGCATGGATTTTCTGAAAGGGCCCTCGCAAAGTCTGAAATAACCTTATGTAATGAATTAGGGTTGGAATGTTCTGGAATTTGAGATTTTATAAGCTGACAACAGCCATTTTTGCGTATGAGAAACCATGAATGTCCGCTGTGAGCGAGAAGCGGACGTTCAGTCAGCTTATCTCAGGAGCTGGACACAAATCTTCTGACGAAGCTCTAAGAGCCCAAAATCATCACATCTCATATGAAGTGAAATAGTGCACTATCCTGAGACGTTTCCGTGTTAAAAAGAAGATTACCTTACATGGAGATATTGTTATTTATGGCTTTTTTTTCCGGAATCACTGGGCGGCTGTTCCTCATAAACGTAATGACCGCCATTTCATACGCCTTCATATTGCCTGTAATGAGTCTTTTTTTAATAAACGGGTTACATGCTAGCCCGATTTTTATCACTTTCTACAGCCTGGGGTTTGCCCTGTCAGGATTGTTTTTCAGCCAGCTGATGGGATCTCTTGCAGATAAGGGACATTCAGTCAGGCAACTTTTCATGATTTCTGTTACGTCGCTTTTTCTGGCGGGTTTAGCCTTCAGTTTCTGTCGTGAACCTGTCGAGGCTCTGGCCATCGGCATTTTCTTGATGGGGCCAGGCAATGCGTCTATCCCGTTACTCCTGTCGATGATCCGAAAGCATTCACTAACGGCAGGGCTTAACGCTACGCGACTCAATACGCAAATGCGTTCAGGCGTGTCAATCGTATGGATTGCCGGACCGGCTCTGGCATTTGTCTTCGCCGACCGATTTGGCTTCACCTTTAATTTTCTGGCCTCATCCCTGCTTGCGGCCATAACCTTACTTGCAAGCCAGTTTCTGCTTTCGCAGGATAAAAAAACTGTCAATACAGGCAGAACAGAAACAACTCAAGCCAGTAAAGCTCCTGTTACGGGTATGATTTGGGCCCTGGGCGCAGTAATGATGCTGGCAAATTTATCCAATAACATGTACCTGACCATTATGCCGCTCTACCTGGTACACGAGCTTAATTTACCCGCTTCGTTTCCGGGCTTTCTGCTGAGTGCCACCGCGATAATGGAGATTCCCGTTATGCTTGCCGCAGCTCATCTGGCAGAGAAAACAGGGAAAGAGCCACTGATTATGGTCGGATTTCTCTTTGCTGCCGTCTATTACAGCCTGCTTCAGCTGGCCACTAACATGACCGAACTGATTGTGCTGCAACTTTTTAACGGATTATTCTTTGGTATTTTTGTCGGCTTAGGCATTTCTCTTATTCAGGATGCGTTGCCTGAACGTAGCGGCTTCGCATCAGCATTTCACTCCAATGCCATGCGCACAGGCATGATGACTGGCAATGGTATTGCCGGTCTGATGGCGCAAGTAGCAGGGTTTAAAATGACGCTGCTTGTTCCATTGTTATCAGTGTCTTGTGCTGCTTTGCTAATGCTTTGCATAAAGAGAAATCACGCTATAAAACACAGTTCACCAATGGGCTGACACTGCTCATCAATATACGTACAAACCCGATTAACCGGTGCCTTCCGTCATTTACTGCCGCCCGCCGACCAACTGCGGAATGGCGCCGTTATCCCGCCAGGTTGCTAACGACAGGCTCAATGCGTTAAGCACCGGAGCGGCGATGATTTGCAGAGAGCTATAAGGTGTAGTTCGAGCGTAGGCCGGGCAAGCGAAGCGCCCCCGGCTTTTCCCCCCCAAAAAGTCAGCCCGCGATCGCAAGGGCCGCGACATAAAGCCCGAATCCATACGCCATATGCGTGAACAGACTCAGCAGGCGAGCCCGCCACGGGTGGGGTGTCCGTGACGCGGCGATGCCAAAACCAAACGCCGGCTGCAGGATGATGAAAGGTGCAAATAACGTTAACAGACCCGCCAGCAGGCCTGCTGAAAAAGAGGGCTCACTGAGCCAGACAGGGCCGTTCAGCAAAAGCGGTATAAAAGCAAAAAGTATCCCGGTCAGATAGTGGAATACGCAGCCAGCAAATAACTCCCCCGGCATTCGCGGCGATGAGGCAATCGTATGATGGTAAAACGTTCCCCCGGGCAAGCTTAATATCCAGCGCCCCACCAGGGCATAGTTCAGTGGCGGAACCTTAAGGACATGTTTTTGACACCATGACCACAAGTCCATCACCAGCGTTGCGCCAATGCCCGTTATGACAGTTTTAAAAACAATCATCATGTCCAATACCTGATCCCTTTTTTTAGTGAAATGATAAGCTGTTTGCCAGTGTGCAACTTAAAGCGCGGTTTAAGTCAATGATGAAAGAACTGGATATCGGAGCAATTGCGGATCTGTCCGGGGTTAGCCCCTCAGCGTTGCGGTATTACGAAAAGAAAGGGTTAATCAAACCCGTTGGCCGTAATGGTCTGAGACGGCAGTACCATGAAAATGTGCTCAGTAAACTGCAACTGATTGCGTTGGGACAGGCGGCGGGATTTACGCTGGATGAAATTGCGTCGATGTTCGGGACGGAAGGTAAGATAGCGTTGGATCGCGATCGACTTACTCAACGTTCGAGGGAGATTGACGCGACCATTCGCAAACTTCAGCTGTTAAGTCGAGGACTAAAGCATGTTGCGCACTGTACCCAGCCAGAGCATACCGATTGCGAAGAATTTAAAAGAGTAGTTGCGAAAGGGCTACGGCTGGTTGGATAAATCCATTTCATACCCTAAGGTTATCCCGCAATCTTAAAAGTCCAACCGCATCCCTACGCGCCGCGCCGGATCGAAACCTATTTCAACTTCCTCTTCTTTCTGGCTTCTCAGGTGAAGCGGACACGATTCGCCTTCCACTATCTCAAAACCCAGCGTGGCGTAAAAATTTGCATTAAAGGCGGCTATGTTATCTGTTGTCAATGTGGCACCGGCCAGGCTGCGTTGTTGCCCGATAGAGAGCAGTGCCTGCATTAATAATCTGCCGATCCCACGGCGCTGCCAGTGTGGATGCACATCAATTTCGGCAATATGCAGCCATCTGTTCTCGAATACGCCTGCGACAAATCCTACGGGAGTACCATCTGGAGTAAACGCGGCGAGCAGCAAACCGTCGCGGCTGAAATCAGCAAAATCTTTCAGGCTATTTGCGACAGCCTGCCCCGTTACCGCCCCTGCTTCGCGCAGTGTCTCAAAAGCCGCTAATTCAATGGCGCGTAATGCAGCAAAGTGTTCCGGCCGCGCAGGGCTGATAGTGATGTCCGGGCCTGGGTTTTCCATCTGTTCCTCCCCCACTCAGTAAGACAAAATTATGCCTGTCCGCTACTCGCACGTAGCCTGCATATCGATGACAAAGCGATACTTAACGTCTCCTTTAATCGTGGTTATGATCTCTGAGAAAAACGGTCAGTACATCCTTAGGTGGGGTGATGCCACTTTCTGAAAGCAGCCAGCCCACCGCGCCCCGATGATATGCTCCATGAAACAGCACATGATTGAGCATATCGACAGCTTTCATTTCTCCCTGTCCGCCATCGACGAACTGGAATTTTATGGCTTCTACAAGGTCAGCGGGGGTCATTGAATCGACATGTTGAATGTACCACTCTGTGCATTCAGTCATCTTTGTCAAAAGTTCATCTGGAGAGGGGGTTTCTGGCGTATTCAGGGCAGTGTAGTCGTGCTTCTGACCGGTAATGTTAGCCCGAAAAATCATATCAACGACATAGATGTGATTCATCAATCTGAGCGTCAGATGGCGCTTTTCTGCATTAGCAGAAACATCAACTCTTTTAATCGCTTGTAAAGTTTCACTGTCTATCCAGCGCTTATATCTAAACAACGTAGCTATCTTGTCTGTGCTCATACGCCACCTCTTCTATACATTTTTCTATCATATCAGCAACATACCAGGGTACTCCACTCACTTTTGCTTCCGGCTCTTCACCTGCATCATTTCCTGCCACCCTTCCTCCAGGATAATAGCTTAATCTGCTGCCGCAACCCGCCCATCCACTATACTGACCATTGCAGTTGTATTTTAGTCAGCAGGATATGAAAGATGAATGACTTGACATCTACCCTACCCATGACCATCAGGAGAACAACATGCAAAAGCGTAACAAACTGAAAGTACTGCTGATTGCATCAGCAGTCGCAGCGATGTTCAGCACTGTCGGCGTGCAGGCCCAGTCAACGAGCGCCGCGCAGAGTGACGCCTCAGCCCAGACCAGTTCGACCGGATCGATGGCTAAGCTCAGCTCCGGCGACGAAAAAGCGTTAAAAGATATGGCGCAGGCCAATATCAACGAAGTTGCCGCCGCGAAGATCGCCCTGAGCAAGGCCAAGAGCAGCGAAGTCAAAGCCTTCGCCCAGAAGATGGTCGATGACCACGGCGATGCCCTGACCAAAGTCCAGACGGTCGCTAAGCAGAAGGATGTGACATTGCCGACCGAGCCAGACGCTCAGCACAAGGCCATGGCCGACAAGCTGGAAAAAGAGAGTGGCGACGCATTTGACAAGATGTATATGGAAAACGCCGGCACCAAAGATCACCGGATGGTGTTGTCGAAACTGCAAAGTGATGCCAAAAACATCAAGGATCCCGATGTGAAGGCCTTGGCCGATGCGCACACGCCGGTCGTTGAGCAGCATCTGAAGTCGGCTGAGCAGATGAAGATGCCAGCAGATAAATAACAGGTTGTTCGGTGGTCACAGGGTCCTGCGACCCGGACTGCCGTCAGGCAGCATGGCGCTAACATTACGAAGGATCCCTTCTGTTACTGTAAGGGCGCATGCTGTCTCCCCCTCCAACACCCCCGATTCTGGTGTTACAAGGCGCCGCCGTTTTGCGCTATCGTTGCCTCACTTTAAGGAATGATTAACAACGGAATTAAGATGAAACAGCTCGTCGCCTTTTCTTTCGGATTGCTCTTTGCCGCACCGGCCCTCGCTATCGACATGCCTCCCCCGGCTCCCGTTAAAAGCATCGAATGGCTGCCAGCCAGTACCGTACGTATTGGGCAGGGCATCAACGCGGCTTATCGCGTGACGACGATGACGGGCCAGTCCAGTGAGATCTGGATCCACACCGACTGCCAGACCCAGGACAAAACGCTGCTGTTTATCAACACCCTGCCGGGTAAAGGGCTGCGCGTCTACAGTACCGACTCCATCGATCGCTTCACGCCGGGCACGCCGTTCGAACCTGAGGCTGACAGCCCATTTATGACCACCCCCGGGCTGGATCTCTGTAAGCAGAATATCCCTGCGCCGAAGTGGGCGGGCCTCTCCTCGCCAGAGAAGCAGGGGGATAAGCAGTTTATTGACCTGAACAGCAGCCTGCGCGAAGGGACGATGTTAAAAGCGCGTCTGGCGACGGATTTCGACAAAGTCCATCACGATGAGAAATACGGCGCGCCTTACTCGATTAAAATCCAGGACGTCGAGCTCAACTGTGAAACAGCCCAGGGTCGCGTCCTTAACACCTTCTCGCTGGATACCCAGGGCCGGGTGACTGACACCGGGGCCGCGACCGGGCTGTCGCCGGAGATGACGAGAGCGACAAAAACGCTCTGCGCAAGTCCCGATCTTGCGCACTTTAAAGGGACCGGCACTCTGACCTTGCGTAATAAAGACCTGGCCGATACGGCCCCTGTCCAACCGGATTTAGAACACAATACCCCGGCCGCGTTGCAGCGTTTTGCGCTGCCGACCGAGGTCACTGCTGTGATCAACAAAACCTTCTCCGATCCGCAGTATCAACCGGCCTTCCGCTCTCTCAGCTATACCCAGAGCGGCCCGGAAACAGAGGGACCCGGGCTGACAGCCAGAGTGGATGCCCAGCCAGACGGCACAACCTTAACCATCGTCAGGATGGCTATCGGCAATGCCGTGTTTTATTCGCAGTACCAGCGCCTGTTCAACATTGTGGATGTGAAGAAATGGGAAACCATGTCCGAAGCACCGTGGGTCAGCACCAGACTGGATAACTGGATTACGCTTCCCTTGCAGCCGGGCAAGGCCTTTTCCTGGTTCAACCAGCTTGCCAACCGGGACAAGCCGCAACAGGATAAAACCCTCAGCCAGACCTGTGTGGCGGGCAAAGCGTGGCACAACGCCGCCGATATTCACCCCAACCTGCCCGGGCGCTATCTGGAGTACATCTGTAAAGAGGATCGCGGTGACGGAAAAGAAGCCAGCAGCGACTACGCCTGGTTTGAAGCGCTGCGGGTATTTATTCGTATCGGCTATCAGGACAACTTTCAGCCGAAACGCTTTACCTTTAGCGATGTCGTGGTGACGCGTTAAACCTGCCTGTACATCAGCCCGTTAACGGGCTGATTTCTCAAATATTCCGCCTGAAAGCGCGATATCCATCACATTATGCCAGGCTTTATATTCATCACCGAAATATAAGGAGCCTGATATGTCGCATAACAACTCACCGGATCAGTACCCTCGCCCTCCCTTCCCTGAGCAGCTTCAACCCTGGCCGGGGCTCGCCTCGCAGATGACGCCTCAGGCCGATCATGGCGAGACCAGCTACCGCGGCACCGGCAGGCTCGCAGGCCGTAAAGCGCTTATCACCGGCGGCGATTCGGGGATTGGTCGGGCCGTGGCGATTGCCTACGCGCGTGAAGGTGCAGACGTGGCCATCAGCTATCTGCCTGAAGAGGAGAGCGACGCGGCAGAAGTGATCAAACTTATCCAGGCGGAAGGCCGTAACGCCGTCGCGATCCCCGGCGATATTCGCACCGAGTCCTTCTGCGAAACCCTGGTGGAACGCGCGGCCTCGGAGCTGGGCGGGCTTGATATCCTGGTGAACAATGCCGGGCGTCAGCAGTTCTCCACCTCGATTCGCAACCTCTCTACCGCCGACTTTGATGCCACCTTCAAAACCAACGTCTATGCCATGTTCTGGATCACCCGCGCCGCCCTCAACCATCTTTCAACGGGCGCCGCGATCGTTAACACCTCGTCCGTGCAGGCGTTCGATCCAGACGCCATCGTGCTGGACTATGCCCAGACCAAAGCCGCCATCGTGGCCTTTACCAAATCGCTGGCAAAACAGCTGGCCAGCGAAGGCATTCGCGTTAATGCCGTGGCACCCGGCCCCTACTGGACGCCGTTGCAGGTAAGCGGCGGCCAGCCGCAGGAGAAGATCGTCAGCATGGGCTCTGGCACGCCGATGGCACGCCCGGGGCAGCCGGTAGAAATCGCCTCGCTTTATGTGACTCTGGCCTCGGATGAGAGCAGCTATTGCTCGGGTCAGGTCTGGTGTGCAGACGGTGGCAACGGGACGCTTTAATTATCCGTAACGAGAAGACAACGCGGCCTGCTGCGCCAGACTAAAGGGATGACTCATTTGAAAAATGCTAAGTACACAATGCCGTTACGCGAGGAAGGATTTATTGGTCTGGGGGATTATGCCGCCATCGGTGAGGGCCGCTCCGTGGCGCTTATCGCTCCGGATGGCTCGATTGACTGGTGGAGCGCGCCCAATCTGGACTCACCGCCCCTTTTCGACCGGCTGCTTGACCCGAAGATCGGCGGGTTTTTCAGCCTGACGCCCGCGGTCGACTATACCGTCTCGCGTGCCTACCGCGAGGACAGCAACGTGCTGGAAACCCGTTATGAGACGGATGACGGCACGGTGCTGTTAACCGAATCCATCAACAGTACCCTGGCGGGGCGTCTGCCCTGGAGCGAGCTGGCCCGGCGGCTGGAAGGCGTGCGCGGCACCGTGCCTTTCCGGCTCCATCTGCGCTTCGGGACGATGGTCGAAACCCGCTCGCCCTGGCGGTCCGACACCTTCAAGGGCAGCGTTTACCACATTGGCGACCTGATGGCGATGCTGCACACCAGCGAAAACGTCGTCATCACCCACGCCGATGACGAGGAGATCGAGGCGGAGATCACCCTTAAAAAGGGAAGCCGGGAGGTTGTCGCCCTTCTCGTGACCCAGAGCGAACCGCTGGCCGTGCCGGACATTCAGGCGATTGATAACCGTATCGAAACCAGCCATGCCGCCTGGCGGGACTGGGTGCAGGGGCTTAAATACGATGGCCTCTATAAAGATCACGTCATCCGCTCCGCGCTGGCGCTGAAGTTCCTCTGGTACTCGCCAACCGGCGCGCTGGCCGCGGCGGCCACGACCTCCCTGCCGGAGGGGATTGGCGGTAAGAAAAACTACGACTACCGCTTTGCCTGGGTAAGAGATGCCTGCCTGATCATTAAAGCCTTTACCTATCTGGGCACCCTTGAAGAGTGTAAGGCGGCATTTTCCTGGCTGTCGAAAACCATTATCAAACACGGCCCGGAGATGCAGGCCTGCTATACCCTCGAAGGCGAGCTGGTTCCGGAAGAGAAGTACGTGGAACTGCAGGGCTACCGGGATTCGCAGCCGGTACGGGTGGGCAATAACGCCCGCAACCAGCGTCAGCTGAGCATGTATGCCGATATGCTTGGGGTGGCAAAGCTGTTTGTCGAAGCGGGCCATATCCTGGACACGGGCACCTCGCGTTTCCTCGGGCACCTTGCCAATCAGTGCGCCGACCGCTGGCGTATGAAGGACTCGGGGATCTGGGAGCTGCCGGAAGAGCGTCATTACACCCACTCGAAAATGTCCTGCTGGCTGGCACTGGACTGCGCGGTGGTGCTGGCGGAGCACAGCCATATCGAACCCACATGGAAGGCGCGCTGGGAACGCGAGCGGGACCGGATCCGCGACTGGGTTGAGGAGCACTGCTGGTCGGAAGCCCATCAGTCCTACTGCTTCTACGTCGGCGACGGCGGGCAGCTGGATGCCTCGCTGGCGCTGGTTTCACGCTACGGTGTGAAGGTGGATCCGAAACGCATGAAGCTGACCTATCAGGCCATCCACCAGCAGCTGGGCCATAACAGCGCAATGGTCTATCGCTACAGCGGCGTTGAGCAGGAAGAAAGCACCTTTATTGCCTGTTCATTCTGGCTGGCAGAGGCCTGGGCATCGATAGGCGAACCGGCGGCTGCCACAGAGAGCATGGATGAAATACTTAAGACGCTGTGCCACCGCGGCAACGTTGAAACTTTCAATGAAATGTTTGATACCCGCACCGGCGAGTGGGTCGGCAACATGCCCCAGGGCCTGAGCCATCTTGCCTTGATCTGCGCGGCACAGGCCATCAGCGAGCATCAGCGGGAGAAGAAATAATCTACTCAGGCGCGGCCCGCCCGGATCACCATCATGATGCCGAGCAGCACGGCACACATCGACAGCAGCATGCGCAGGCTGAAGGTTTCGCCAAGCAGTACCACGCCGCCAAGGGTGGCAAGACAGGGAACGCTCAGCTGCACCGTGCTGGCGGTCATGGCTTTCATCCTCGGCAGCAGCGTATACCACAGGGCGTAAGCCGCGCCTGAGGCCAGCGCCCCGGACGTCATGGCTAACAACAGTCCGGGAGCGCTGGCAAATCTGTCCACGGACGGCAATAGAGAGAGAATGAGGGTGAAGGGTACGGCGAGAATAAAATTCCCCGTCGTTGCCGGTATCGCCTCCGGCATGCTTTTCCCTTTCACCGAGTAGTACGCCCAGGCCAGCCCGGATCCGATCATCATCAGCGCACTGGTCGGTTCCGGAGCATGCGCGCCGGGGAGCAGGAGCAGCACCGTGCCTGCCACTGCCAGAAACAGCCCCGCCCCCCTTCAGCAAGCCGACGTTTTCGCCCTGCCGCCAGCCGTAGATGACCATGGCCGTCTGAACGGTGCCGAACAGCAGCAGCGCCCCCGTCCCGGTATCGATCTGCAGATAGGACCAGGACATCGCAAGGACATACAGCGTCAGGGCCAGGCCGCTGCGCCAGTCATAATGTATTTTTGATGCCGGCTTTTTTCTGACGCTCATCAGAACAACCAGGAACAGGGCACCGCTGACGATCCGCACATCGCTAAAGGTCGCCGGATCGATGTATCCACCGGTCAGCGCCACCCGACACAGGACGGAGTTCGCGGCAAACGCCAGCATGGTGAGTATTATTTTTCCTGTCATACCCTCTCTCACAAGTGCAACCTGCCCGTTTCCGGAACTTCCACAACCTATAATAGTTAAGTAAAACACCGGAGGTGATTATGTGTGGACGTTTTGCCCAGGCGCAGACCCGGGAAGAGTATCTGGCCTTTCTGGCCGATGAAGCGGAGTGCGATATTCCCTACGACCCGCAACCTATCGGGCGCTATAACGTCGCGCCCGGCACCAAAGTATTGCTGCTCAGCGAGCGCGAGGATCTGTTGCATCTCGACCCGGTATTCTGGGGTTACGCCCCCGGCTGGTGGGACAAGCCACCGCTGATCAATGCCCGCCAGGAGACCGCCGCCAGCAGCCGGATGTTTAAACCGCTGTGGAACCATGGTCGGGCGATTGTCTTTGCCGATGGCTGGTTCGAGTGGAAAAAAGAGGGAGATAAAAAGCAGCCTTACTTTCTCTATCGCGCCGACGGGCAACCCATTTTTATGGCCGCCATCGGCAGCACGCCGTTTGAACGCGGGGATGAGGCTGAAGGGTTCCTGATCGTCACCGCCGAGGCGGATAAAGGGCTGGTGGATATTCACGATCGGCGTCCGCTGGTATTAACGCCCGAGGCGGCGCGGGAATGGCTGCGCGAGACGGTGAACGGGCAAGAAGCAGAAGAGATCGCCCGGACCGGCGCAGTACCTGCAGACCAGTTCCACTGGCATGCCGTGACAAAGGCGGTGGGAAATGTGAAAAATCAGGGGCCAGAATTGATTGATGAAATCAGCGGCGCGTAAAATAAAGCCGATAATATTGCTAACCGTAATTTACCGGAATTTACTAACACCCTATAAATATAAAAAAGTGTCGTAAGCGAAGCGGCAAATAATATTCAGGAGGGCCAAATCGGCCCCCCGCTTTACACTTAAACAACCTGTTTTGGCCAGCGTCTCCTTTTCGGGAGTGGCACGCATGAGTGGGCGGTGAGTCGGGTTCCGCAGACGGAACAAACAGCACCATGAGGTTGGGTTTGCGTCAGGCTAAACGTGGTAAAACGAAATCGCTTACTTGTGCAAACCGGGCACTCAAATTTTAGGTTGGGAATAGCCCCTCCGGGCAAGTGAATAGAAAGACCACCATACAGTAATTATTAATCGACCAGGGATATATCGTATAAAAACGTCCCATTTCGCCTATATTTCTTTTCTATATCCAGAATATTCGAAAAATAAAGAGTTATCTCACCCGTAATAAATCAGAAAAACGCGTGGTATATCGCGGAGATAGCATCTCTCTTTTCATTTGCCATTGCTGTTCGATGCCCTGCCCGGCAAACCAGAGGGTGCCGTGCCCCTCTTTTTTTATTGAGTTTGTCGATGACCGCCATCAGCTCTGCGCTGTTGCGCCGGGGAGGCGTTTCATCAAACAGATTAAGCTGCGCGACGCCAAGGCTGTAAAAATCCCCCAGCATGACCCCGGCTTTCTGATAGCGCAGCCCTTCTCGCCAGATGGCATCCAGACAGCGCGTTGCTGCGTTAATAATATCCCGGCTGTCCTCGGTGGGCGTCAGCAGTTTGACTGAGGCGCTGTTGCCATAGTAAGGCTCGTTCAGCGCGAACGGCGAGGTCTTCACGAAGGCGGAGATAAAGCGGCAGTACTGGTGCTCGGCCCGCAGCTTTTCGGCGGCGCGGGCGGCATAGCTGCAGATGGCCTGGCGCATGGCCTCGTAGTCTGAGATCCGCTCGCCGAACGAGCGGGAGCAGATAATCTCCTGCTTATGTGGGGCAAACTCTTCAAACCCCAGGCAGGACTCGCCGCGCAGCTCCCGCACGGTGCGTTCCAGCACCACACTGAAATGTTTGCGGATAACGGCGGTGTGGGTATCGGCCAGATCCAGCACGGTTTTAATGCCCATGACATCAAGCCTTTTACTCAATCGCCGCCCGACGCCCCACACCTCTTCGACGGGCAGCGCCGCCATCAGTTTACGCTGCCGCTCGACGCTGGATAAATCGAGCACGCCGCCAGTCTGCCGCTGCCATTTTTTCGCCGCGAAATTCGCCAGCTTGGCGAGGGTTTTAGTGGGGGCAATACCGACCCCGACGGTCAGATGCGTACGTTGCAGCAGCGTTTGCCGAATTTCGCGGCCAAAGGCTTCCAGATTGAGGCAATTACTGACCCCGGTGAGATCGCAAAAGGCCTCATCGATGGAGTAGATTTCGACCCGGGGAGCGATCTCCTCCAGAGTGGTCATCACCCGGTGGCTCATATCGGCGTAGAGTTCGTAGTTACTGCTGAAGGTCACAATACCGTGGCGGCGGAAAATGTCTCGCTGCTTGAAATACGGTGCTCCCATGGTCACCAGCCCTTTCGCTTCGGCGCTGCGGGCGATAACGCAGCCATCGTTATTCGACAGCACCACCACCGGGCGCCCCTTCAGGTCCGGGCGAAACACGGTTTCGCAGGAGGCATAGAAGCTATTCACGTCGACAAGCGCAAACATGATTATTGGCGCTCGTTAACAGGCGCGGTAAGGCGCGGAAGGATGAACGGCATAGTCTCAAATCCATTTAACTGTATATTTATACAGTATCTATGAATTCAGGGAGAAATCAAGGCGCTGCCCGCTGATTCAACGAAAGCGGTGCTGACGCAGATTTAGTGCGCAACCTTGCCTTCTATCGTAATTCGCACGCCGGATTGTTTAATTAAATTACCGATCATGCATGACTTATCCGCATTATGAATTAACGCCTGTACGCGTTGGTTAAGATCCGCCAGGTTGACTTCCGGCAGCAGGATCTGAACCCTGTGCAAAATATGCATATCAGCAGGTTTATCACCCGTTAATTCCGTCGTCATGTTAATGCCTGATGCCGGAATTTTGTGTCCCTGCAGCATTGCAGCCAGGGTCATCAAATAACAGGACGCCGCCGATGCCGCCAGCAACTCCTTAGGGTTTGCGCCCTTACCTGTACCGCCAAAATGCGCCGGGATGGCGACGGGTAATGTCATTTTTTCTGCTTCAATGGTTCCTGAGCCTTGTGTTAATCCATTCCAGTTCATTTGCAACGTTGTCATAGCGACCTCTTTCAATTAGCTACCTGAATCTTTGCTCAGTGTGTCTGCACAGTGTTAAGGTAACAAGCGTCGAAAACGACATTCTAAGTGGCAATAACGACAGCGCGCGAAGGTAACTATGCTGGAAATTGGTTTGTATCTTTACCCTGGCGTTCAGCAGGCAGCCGTGCTTGGGCTGAACGATCTCTTTTGTGTGGCAAACATGTTTTCCCAAAAGTATCAGGAAAATAAAGCGAACCTGCTGAGAGTCACACACTGGCAGCAGCCTGGCCCGAACGACTTTCCGGTGCGCGTTTTTGATACGGAACCTGAAGCTGACCCGACGCTGCTCTCGGCGATGATCGTCCCGCCGACCTTACGCGAGCCTGCCATCGTTGACGCGAACCCGGCATTAACGTCATGGCTTACCGGTCTGCACAAGCAGGGGGTTATCCTGAGTTCCGTGTGCGCTGGTGCGTTTGTCCTGGCATCAACAGGATTAATGAACGGGCGGAAAATGACTACGCACTGGGCCTATGCCGATTTACTGAGCCAGCGTTTCCCCGACATAGAAGTCGACGTGAATCAGTTGATTATTGATGACGGTGAGATCATCACCGCGGGTGGGCTGATGTCCTGGACAGATCTCGGTTTGCGATTAGTGCATCGGCTGCTGGGTCCGACAGTCATGATCGATACCGCGCGCATGCTGCTTGTCGATCCACCCGGCCGCGAGCAACGCTATTACAGCGTCTTCTCGCCGTGTCTGACCCATGGCGACACGGCAGTCCTTAAGGTGCAACACTGGCTCCAGGCAACCCAGGCAAAAGATGTCACCCTATCGACCCTGGCGGCTCAGGCTGGATTAGAAGAGCGCACGTTTCTGCGCCGCTTTCAGAAGGCAACCGGGATGACCAGCACGGAATATTGTCAGCATCTTCGTGTTGGCCGGGCACAGGAGCTTTTACAGTTCAGCAGTGATTCATTTGATCGCATCGCGTGGGAAGTGGGCTACAGCGATCCAGGTGCCCTACGTAAAATTTTTACCCGCATTGTCGGGCTCACCCCCGGGGAGTATCGCCGTCGCTTTAGCGCCAGCCAGGCAAAGGAACAGATCGCATAAAATGGCGATATTGCCACTTAATATGTCGTTTACGCCACTTCAGCCCCTTCCCTTTCGCTGTCAAACTTGTGCTTCAATGAGCCATAAAACAGGAATGAGATAATGAAACAACGCGGTTTAATCGTCATCGATCTGCAAAACGAATATCTGCCAACCGGTAAATTACCCCTGACCGGCATCGAGGCAGCAGCGCATAACGCAGCGCTTGCGATTGCTGACGCACGTTCAAAAGGGATCCCCGTATTCCATATTCGTCATGAGTTTGCTCATGGCGAAGCGCCGGTTTTTGTTCCCGGGACTGCGGGTGTGGAGATCCAGCCAACCGTTAAACCCGCGGCGGATGAAGCGGTGATCGTGAAGAATTTTATCAATTCCTTCCGCGACACAGACTTAAAAGCGCAGCTCGATGCGAAAGGTGTTGAAGAGGTGATTATCGTGGGGGCGATGAGCCATATGTGTGTGGACGCCTGTGTGCGGGCGGCGGCAGATATGGGCTACCCGGTCACCGTCCTGCATGATGCCTGCGCCACCCTTGACCTGTCCTTTGGCGGCGTCACGGTACCGGCGGCCCAGGTTCATGCTGCCATGATGGCCGCATTTGAGTTCGGCTATGGCAAAGTCCAGTCAACCTCAGACTATCTGTCTGCGTAATCCCGTGCCAGCGTCCCTTTTCAGGGACGCTTTTTAATAGGTGTGGTTAAAGGTTGACAGGCATATCATAGGCATCTGCAATCAGTTCCGCCGAGCGATAAATTGCCTCCTGAGAGTGCCCCAGATTCAGCAGTATAATCTCATCAGCATCAATGCGCTGTTGCCAGACGGCCAGCTGGTCAACCACCTGGTTACCGGTGCCGCTCATGATTTTGGCATTCCACATTTTAATCAGCTGCAACTCTCCCGAAGAATAACCGTAGTTTTCGGCTTCCTGCGGCGTTGGGACGATAAATGAGCGGCCTGTGCTCATACGCATCATCGCGTGGGAATAGGCCCACGCCTGACGCCGGGCTTCATTTTGGTCATCCGCGGCCATCACGCCAAAACTGGCAATAACATAAGGCCGGTCAAGATTTGCAGAAGGACGGAAGTTCTGGCGATAGACCTTGATGGCCATCATGACGTTCTGATCGGCCAGATGCGCAGCAAACGCAAACGGATACCCCATTTGCGCAGCCAGTCGGGCGGAATAGTCGGAAGAACCCAGCAGCCAGACGGGGGGGCGCTGATACGCGCCTGGCACCGCATTTTCTTTATCCTGCAGCGGGCCGGGAACGGCATACACACCGGCCTTTTGCCATGGATGCCCCTTCGGGAAATCGCCTTTCAGGAAGTGCATTAACTCATCAAGTTGTTTCGGGAAACTGTCTGCCCCCACGTCACCGCGCCGCAGCGCCGACGCCGTGGCCATATCAGTTCCCGGGGCACGCCCGACGCCCAGATCAATACGCCCCGGCGCAAGGGAGGCCAGCAATCCGAACTGTTCAGCCACCACCAGCGGCGGAAAGTTAGGTAACATCATCCCGCCCGCACCAAGCCGGATATGGGTCGTTTCACCAATTAACCGCGCCAGCAATAACGGCGGCGAAGGGGTGGTGACGCCAGGCATGGCATGGTGCTCCGCAAGCCAGTAACGGGTAAAACCACGCTTATCAGCCAGACGGGCAAGCCGGATGCTGCCCGAGAGCGCCTCATGCGCCGTTACCCCTTTTCCCGCCATAGCGAAGTCCAGCACGGAAAGTGGAACCGGAGCCCCGCCCCGGCGCGTACCAAAAATAACCTGATTCACACTGTCGTTCCTCAAAATGATAAGGCGGCTACGTCTGGATGACGTAGCGCACAGGCGACAAATTTTGCGGAGAATAACGTCAGGGCACAATTGACCTGAATGACAATATCAGAAAATATTGGGCCAATCGCTGGGATGTATTCAGGCCTGTGTGCCGCGCCGCTGGCAGAAGGTACGCCGGTATTCTGAAGGCGAGGTGCCCAGGTGCGCCGTAAACTGCAGACGTAAAGACATCGGCGTCCCAAACCCCACCTCAGAAGCAATGCACTCTACCGGCAGATCGGTGATCTCCAGCAGTTGCTGGGCCCGCGCCACGCGCTCGGCATTTAACCATTTAGTGACGGTAGTGCCGGTGGTGTCGCGAAAGCGACGGGTAAATGTACGGCGGCTCATTTTCGCAACGCCCGCCAGCATATCGAGGGTTAAAGGTTCAGACAGATGTTCCCGGGCCCACTCAAGCACTTCAACCAGTCGTCCGACGCAGGGCAGTTGCGGAACCGGTTGTTCTATATACTGGGCCTGCCCGCCCTGTCGGTGCGGCGGCGTGACCAGCTGGCGGGCGATCCGGTTAGCCATATCGGAGCCGTGCTGCTGGCGGATCATCTCAAGGCAGCAATCAAACGCCGCAACGGTGCCAGCGGAGGTCACGATATTGCCATCCGTCACATACAGCACATCCGGTCGAAACTTCGCGTCAGGGAAACGGCGGGCAAAAATCTCGCGGGCAACCCAGTGGGTCGTCGCCTCCCGCCCGGCAAGCAACCCGGCAGCGCCGAGTACGAAGGCTCCTAGGCAAAACCCGACTATCGGTTTCCCCTGCGCATTGGCGGCTTGCAGCGCCTCAATAATGTCATCCGGCACCTCTTCTTCCGGATCTTTCCAGGCCGGAACCACGACAATATCGGCCTCCTCCATCGCCTCCAGACCGGATGAAACGCTAATCGGTAGCCCTTGATCGCTGATGATAAGCCCCGGGGACTGGGCACAGTACTGCACATCATAGGCCGGGAAACCTGCGGGCTTATTCACAACGCCGAAGGCAACGGCAGGCACAGAAAGCTGAAACAGACTGACTCCTTCAAAAGCCAGGACCACAATACGAACCGCAGACACGGAAACCTCTCAGACAAAAACAGGGACATAAAGGACAGCAGAGCCCTGTACCAATAACATACTTCGCCGCCTGTCCGCGATCTTTAGCAAGTCGCGGACAGGGTTAATCACCGGAGAGGTTTATTTACAGGCAACCAGATCGGCCATTTGCTCAGCATCAGGCAAGCCGATGATTTGTTGCAAAGTACGCGCCTTATTCAGGTAATAAATGGCAGGCGTACCGCTGGCGCCTGTCTGCTCCATAAGCTGCTGATTGTGCTGTATCTGCTTAAATACGGCAGGCGGGGTGCTACCTTGCAGCGCCGGCTTTGTTTTTCCGTCGCTACTCTCAAGGTCATACCAGACTTTAGCCGGATCCTTCGCGGAGAGGATTGCCGCCGCGTACTGCGCACTGTCCGGGCGGATCACGCCAACCAGCAACGTTTTGGTACTGATGCTTTTATCTTTGATAAAAGGCTGGGCCTGGTGCCAGAACTTATTGCAGTAGGGGCAGAAGGGATCGGCAAATACAACCACCTGGCACTTCGCGTCCGCGCTGCCTTCGGCGATCCCTGGCGCGGCGGTGAGCTGCTTCCACATCTCGCGCCCGGCAGGAATATAAATCTCATCATTAATGATTTTCTCGCTCAGGTTATTTCCCTCGGCATCATACATATAGCCTGAGATCACATGCTTTTTATCCGGGGTGAGATAAAGCGTGACGCCCATGTCCTGATATTTACCCAACCACCCTTCCACACCTCCGGGTGCGCTGAACGGCTTAATAATTTCAATGCCCTGCTTCTCCATTTGTTTAACCGGTTCAGGTAAGTCAGCGGTCTGCGCCTGAGTGGTCGCACTCATCAGCAGAATTAACAGTGACAGGATCTTGTTCATTATTTTTCCTCAGTGAAATCAGGTGACGTGGCCGCACTCGCACTCATCAGGGTGGTCAGCAGCGCGTCTTTGTTAAGAAGGGAGAGCAAAACATGCCCCTGCGGAATTGCAGGGCCAAAAATGGCGTTAAAAGGGATGCCGCTTGCGCCGTAGCGGCGCAGGAATTGCTCGATTTCAGCAGAAGGCTGACTCCAGTTACCCTGCAGCAGCACAACGTCGTCGCGGTTTAAGGCAGCAACCACCTCGGGGCGATGAAGCACCAGCACTTCATTAACCCGGCAGTTCAGGCACCAGTCGGCGGTAATATCCACCAGCACGCGCTTTCTGGCATTCAGCGCTTCGCTGAGCGCCGCTTCACTGAGCGGTTGCCAGTTCAGGGGGGAGTCGTCCTTCCCCTGAGGCTGGGGAGCCAGAAAAGCATACAGTCCCGCACCAAACAGCACGCCAAACACCAGGCTGCGCAGATTCTCCCGGTGGTTCGGCATGGCCTTCGCGCAGCGGAAAAGGAAAAACGCCACCATCAGACCGCCACCGATCAGCACATAGCGTGCGCCCCACTCTTTCACCAGCAGCGACATCAACCAGAGACAGGAGCCCAGCATCAGGAGCACCAGCCCCAGACGCAGTTTTCCCATCCAGGGGCCGGGTTTAGGCAACCAGCGCGCCACGCCGGGAAAAATACTGATTGCCAGCCAGGGAAGACTCATTCCGACACCCAACGCAAAAAAGATGAGCCACAGCTGATGCACGGGCGCCGCTAACGCGAACGTCACGGCAGTGCCAAGGAATGGCGCCGTGCAAGGGGTGGCAAGCAGGGTCGCAAACGCGCCTTCAAGAAAACTCCCGCCGATACCCTTCCCACCGGCGGTAGCCAGCCGGGTGGACAGACCGGAAGGGAGGCGGATCTCAAGCAGGCCGGCCAGGCTGAAACAAAAAATCCACGTCACCAGAACCATAGTGGCAATGAACCACGGGCTCTGGAACTGGAAGCCCCAGCCAATCCAGGCACCGGACAGCCGCAGGCCGGTAATGACCGCCGCCAGCACCAGAAACGAGAAAATGATCCCAGCTGCCGTTGCCAGAAAACGCAGCCGCGTCTGACGGCGGCTACTCTCTGCCAGGGTCATCAGTGATGCGAGTTTTATCCCGAGTACAGGCAGAACACAGGGCATCAGGTTGAGGATAAGGCCACCCGCTAACGCCACGGCCATGATCTGCCATAGCATCGTGGACGGGCTGATATCAACCCTAAGCTGCTGACTCTGCTCACCATTGCTGACCAGCAGAGAAAGCTGCTGCAACCGGGAGGCCTCCAGCGGTTTGCCCTGCTTATCGCTGACGCTAAACCGGGCGGTCAGCGTGTCACCAAGGATCTCGGTCTGCGGCGGCGACAGACTCACCCCGGTCGGGTTGTCAGGAAAGAGATCGGGCTGAGACCAGCCCTCCGGCGAGGTCAGTTTGACGGTCAGCGTGTCATTGTCAGCGGTGACGGATTTGAGAGCCACAGTGCCGTTATCTGGCGGAACAGCGCCCATCGCGTTGTCCCAGGCCTCGGCAAAGTGCGCTGACGAACCGGAGGCCAGGTTGATATCCAGCGGGAAGGTATTGACCACGCAGAGATTGCTGCACAGCGAAAGCGTCAGTTTTCCGCGCAATCGCTGCAGCTGGCCGGTGGTCACTTCCAGCGGAAACACGACGCGGCGATCGTAGCCGACTGAGCTGAAGCCGGCGGAATCAAACCGGACCGGCCGGGGCCAGTGCCACTGCGTTTTTGCCTGCGGTTCCCACGCGATGGTTGGCCGAAAGCCGCCGTCACCGGGGGTTCGCCAGTAGGTTTTCCACCCTTCATTGGGGGTCACGTCCAGCAGCAGGCGAACTTTCCCCTCTGCGGGCGCATCATGCCAGACATGAACCTGAGCATGGAAATTTTCAGGTTTCATCGACCAGCCCGGTACCGCAGCTGAGGCCGCAGACAGGCTGAATAACAGGAACCACAGGCTCCTGAAAAAGGTTTTCATATATTTTCTCCGTGAAAAATTAACTAAACAGGAACGTCCTGTTCAGTCATTCACGGAAAACGCAGTTTTTGAGGTGTATTCGCAGTAAAGGGGGTCGAAAAAGGATCACCGGTCTCGGCAGGACGCTGATGTTGATCAGCACCGCTAACAGCAGAACCAGCAGACCGGGTAAAAGCAGGACGGTATCGAAATGAAGGGGCTGCGCGGTAAGCAGCGAGTGGGCACTGAGCTCACAGGGGGACAACCCTGGCGACGTAAGTTCCTGGGGGCTGTTATCAGCAGTCAAAGAGAGCGTGGCGGCTTTGACCTGCATATGATGCAAAATACTGGCCCGCTGGGTCAGACAGATCAGCATGACAAAACAGGCAACCACCAGAAGCACGATCGCTTTCAGTTGCCTGTTTTTATGATGAGCCGGACCTGTCAGGATAGTCATGGGCAATGAGAATAGTGAGCGACCCGGCTACGGGCAAGCGGCAATTTGTAAAGTAATGCCAACCAGAGTGGTTGATTCCCCCCTGTCACAGGTTCTCTTTCAACCGCTACTGTCGCCGTAAGTGGGAAACTGCTTACGGCTTTTTTGGTTGCAGGCTGGGATCCACAGCGGATTCAGACGACGCCGCCTGATAACAGGCCTCCATTTCATCCAGTGCGGATTGATTATCTAATCCCCACTGGTACATTTGCTCAATGGGTTCGGCGAAGGTTCTGCCAAGTGGGGTCAGACGGTAATCGACTTTGGGTGGGATCACGTCATACACATGGCGGGCAATCAAACCCCGCATCTCCAGCTCTTTGAGCGTCTGGAACAGCATTTTTTTGGAAATCCCCTGCAGGCTACGCTGTAACTCACCCGTGCGGGCGCGTTCATCCGGCCAGTGATACAGCGCGTGCAGCACCATCGTGCTCCACTTAACTGAAAAGAGTTCCATCAGGCGGCGCGGCGGCGAGTCCGCATAGAAAAAGAGTTTACCCTCAACCCAGGCTGGCACTGTTCTGTCCTCTGCTTATGGTCACCAAATGGTAACTACTATCAATATGGGATCCTGTTGACTATAGTCTGCCCCCCTTGAGTTAGCAAGAACCAGCACATTCCTGAGGTAAGATGAAAATCAACGCATTAGTCGCCCATGACGCGGCACAACCCTTAACATCAGGCCAGGTTTCGCTGCGCGCGTTACAAAAGCAGGATATCAAAATCGAGATCCCCTTTTGCGGCGTGTGCCACTCCGATCTTCATATGGCGCGTAACGAATGGGCGGTGAGCCAGTATCCCCTGGTGCCGGGACATGAAATCGTCGGACGCGTCGTGGACGTTGGGGACGAAGCCACCCGTTTTAAGCCCGGTGATATCGTCGGAGTGGGCGTGATGGTCGACTCCTGCCGCGAGTGCCATTTCTGCAAGCATCACGAAGAGCAGTACTGTGAGTCGGGTTTTACGGCGACCTACAACGGCATGGATAAATATACCGGCGAAAGAACCCGGGGCGGCTATGCGCAGAGCGTGATTGTCGATCAAGATTTTGTTGTTTCTGTACCGCAAAACCTGCCGCTTGCCGGGGTGGCACCGCTGTTGTGTGCGGGCGTCACTGTCTGGTCGCCGCTGCGCCATTTCAACGTCAAAGCAGGCGACCGTGTGGGTGTTGTGGGGCTGGGTGGATTAGGCCATATGGCAGTGAAGCTTGCCAGTGCGATGGGAGCGGAAGTGACGCTGTTTACGACCTCCCCGGAGAAGGGAAAAGATGCCCGTCGAATGGGGGCAAAACAGGTCGTGGTATCGCGCGATGCCGCGCAAATGGCTGCCTGCCAGACCTCGCTGGATTTTATCATTGACTGCGTAGCTGCACCGCACGATCTGGATCCTTATCTGGCCACGCTGAAAACCAATGGCCGCCTGGTGCTGGTGGGCATTCCGGACCAGCCGCACAACGCACCGGATATTACGCCGATGGTGTTCCGACGTTTAAGCATCAGCGGTTCGTCGATTGGCAGCATTCAGGAAACCCAGGAGATGCTGAACTTCTGCGGCGAGCACAATATTACCGCCGATATTGAAATGATTGCTGGCGAGGAGATCGAGGCTGCCTTCGCCCGCATGCTTAAAGGAGACGTTAAGTATCGCTTTGTTATTGATATGCAGGCAACGAGCTGGTAGTGACGCGACAGACTCGTAGACGTTCCGGGCGGCCATTTCAGGCCGCTTTGTGCCAGAAGCGGACGTTATGCTAATCATCGATGAGATGATTTGGTTGGAGCGTACGCTTAGCCAGTTTCTTTTGCAGAATAATAACGATGATGGGGAACCCTGATGCGGAAATTGCACATATCCCCAGCAACGTGTTCATATTTTGTGGTGCTATGGCGTGCCCACGTAATAGAAAAGCAGACAGAAAAAATGCGACTGTTGTGATCAGGTACATTATTGATGACTGCAATGAAGAGAATCCCGCTCGTTGCATGTCATCAGGAAACTGAATGCTCACCGCCGAAGAGGAAACCAGACGACTGTAAGATGCACCGAGAAATAAAATAATAAATATCGCCGGATTCGAATAGCCCATAACAGGTATTAGCAAAGCGAGTAAAAAAACGAAAGTTGACGCTGTAGCCAGACTCACAGCAGAAAAATGCGGAATTAACGCGCCTGTCATTTTTGTTGACAGGTATCCTGCAACGCCCCCGGCGAAAAACAGCCATGGCAGCAGGTATTGAGAGCCCCCCCAGCTGTTGGGTCATTAATGGTACCAAAACAGGAATGACCAGCATCGGGCTAAACTGTACCAGCGCATTACTGGAAGCGAACAGTAAAGTATTAACGTCGAGAGGCAGTGCGTGGGGTGTGTCGAAAGAGACTGGATCCTGAGGGATGATGGAAACAATCAGTGGCAATGCCAACAAACACAGCGTACTGATTAGCCACGAAGCGACATGCCAGCCGTAATGAGCACACAAAAATAGTATCGTGGGCATTCCGACAATGCTTACCATCGAAAATGATGCAATTACCGTCGCCAACATTTTTCCTCGCAAGTTAGTTGGTGCGAGATTTATCAATATACTGATACTCACCCCCATCGTTGTGCCTCCAACCAATCCGGCACAGAATCGTAATGTAAGCAGAAGGCTAAAGCTGGAGTTAAATGTCGTCAAAAGTGTCAGTAGGCCGAGTAGTGCCATATTGGCGATTAAAAAACGTTTCTTATTGAAACGACCAATCCAGTAAAAGGCGATAATTCCCGACAGGACCGCCCCGGAGGTGTACATGCCGGATACGTAGCCTGAGAATGATACGGGAACGGCGAAGTCTGCTGCCATAAAAGCAAAAACAGGATTGAACATCATATATTCCAGTGCATTTGTGAACTGGATAAAAGCCATGACAAACGCTATCCGGATGAGGGCTTTATGATTAAACGTTGTTGTGACTAATGACATAGCAAGCGACCTGTGGATAAAAGATATCCGAGTTTAATTGCTATCAATCTTGTTCAGTAGATGGTAAAAATGGCATTTATTGTTATCATTTGTGGGACAGTCGATGCGGCCAGCTCTTGATTTTAATACCCTGAAAGTTTTCATTGCGGTGGTTGAAAGAGAAAGTTTTATTGGGGCATCTAAAGTCCTTGAAATGCCGACATCAAACGTGAGTCGTTGTATTTCTCAGTTAGAGGACAGACTGAATCTTCAGCTCATTGAGCGCAGCACCCGACATATGAAGCTCACACAAGCGGGGCACCTGCTCTATTCCCGGGCGAAGCCATTAATGGATGCACTTGAGCAGACTGAAACAGAATTAACGTTGCAGCAGATGCAGCTCAAGGGGCCACTCCGTATCTGTATTCCCAATGAAATAGGTCCTGCACTGCTGGGTTCTGTGATCGCCGATTTCGCCTGCCAGCACCCGGATCTGGAAATAAACTGTGTCACAAATTTGTCTGGTCTTGAATCCCTGAGAGACGATCTGGATTTAGCCATCATCGTGAGCCGTGGCCAGATGGATGACGGTGATTACATAGCCCGTCACCTGGTGACGATCCCTTGCACTATCGTTGCAGCCCCCCTCCGTCATTCAGCGTTATGGCATACCTTCTCGTATACAGCAATTTGAAGAATTACCCTGTATTACCACGGTGAATGCACTTAAAGGTGCTCCCTGGCAGTTTGTGAATAAAAAGGGGGGGATTCGAGACTATAAAGGTTAAAAGCCATTACCGGGTAAACAGTGGAGAGATGGCAGGACGCGCAGCGGTAGCGGGTGTTGGTTTCGCTATTCTTTCGAAACAGGCCTGTCAACCCTACATCGACGATGGACGGCTGATCGAGACTAAGTTGGAACAACCGCCAGCCCCACTTCAATTGTTCGCACTTTATTCAGACAGGCGTTATTTGCCAGCTAAAACACGAGCGCTTATTGAATACATCAAGCAGAATTTGAGCAATACATCCTTAGCAACCTAAGGATACATTAAACAGCCACAGAGAGACCCAGTGTTACAATGATGTTATTTTCTTACACGTCGGGAGGAAGCTTTTGTCTCAAATGATCCTGCATATTCTGGATGCTCAGAAGAAACTCACCGCTCACAGTCAATGGCTTCATACCTGCCTGACTGCTACTCACGAACAAGCAAAAAGAGTAATGCACATCCCTCCACTTGATGTGGTGGTAAAAACGGGAAAATTTGTCATTCCGGAAAAAGGGCATCTTGGATATTGTCCCGAGCCCGGACTGGTGTATTTAACTGTTGATCCTGAAAACCCTGCCTTGAGAAAAAATGCCGCTAAGTCTTTTGAACGCATGTTTGCTCATGAACTGCACCATGCGGCAAGATGGGCTGGGCCTGGATATGGCGTAACCTTAGGCGAGGCTATGGTCTCTGAGGGCCTGGCAGGACATTTTGTTCTTGAGCTTTTTGGCGGTGAACCGGAACCCTGGGAAAGCATTAATTCAGATATTGTTCAAACCTACAATTCACAATTCAAAGCATTCTGGGACCGTACCGATTACGATCACAACAGGTGGTTTTTCGGTACGGGTGATTTGCCACAGTGGTTAGGGTATACCGCAGGGTTTAATCTGGTTTCCAGGTATTTTGCAACGACACCCCATCTGCGCTCTTCAATGCTCTCGAATGTAAATGCAGATGAGTTGAAAGCATTTCTTTAATCTTCACGTAAGAGGAACAGCAGATGGATTTAGAAACACCCCGTTTAAAACTTGAACCTTATGATGACTCTCATTACGAAGGCTTGAGGGTAATGGATAGTGATGCCGGTGTGATGCGTTATATCACCGGAGGTATCGTTAAAACGCCTGAAGAAACCTGGGAAGGTATCAGAAGAGTCCAGGCTCGTTGGGATAAGTACAACTTCTCATGGTGGGCTATCAGAGAGAAGTCCTCTGGCGCGATCGTTGGTGCAGCATGCCTCCAGCACCTGGCAAACGTGGATGGCGCACCATTAGAGATTGGCTGGCGTCTCGTCCCGGAACACAATGGCAAGGGGTATGCAACAGAGGCAGCTAAAGCGATCGTTAATTACGCGGCGGAACAGGTAGGAGCAACGTATCTGGTTGCTGTTGCCGATCCTGAAAATATCCCCTCGCAGCGTGTGATGCAGAGGTTAGGTATGACTTACAAAGCAATAGAGCAGCATTACGATGTGCCATGTGTGGTATATGAGCTTAATATACGCAGGCCTGCTTAAGTATTGGCTACCCCGTACAAACGAGGGTTATGCCATTTCCATATTGCAACCGAATCGTCACTATTTCAGTTGGTGGCTTATTCACTTTAAAGAAGGCCTGCGACATGAGTAATGTAATAAGAACGAACTATCCTGAATTAGGTGAAGTCAAGGCACCGTACGTCCATTCAGTAAAGCATGGCAACACGCTCTATATTTCCGGTCTTACTGCCTTTGGCACCGCGGCTCAGCATAAGGGTATTACTGAGCAGGCTGAAGAGATATTCAGCCAAATCAGAAAAATCGCCAGCGCAGAAGGCACTGATTTTTCCGCCCTGATTAAAGTGACCATATTCATCACCTCTTTTGCGGAGATCGACGCGCTACGTAAGGTGTTGTTCCAGAATTACGGCGAACACTTGCCAGCCAGTTCGCTCGTGGAAGTGAGCCGTCTCTTCTCACCCGATCTTTTAATTGAAATTGAGGCTGTATTCGGCCTTTGATTCTTTTACCCTTCATCCACCTCTACCCGCCGACCTAATCGCCGGGCTAACCCTTTCGCGCCGTCGCGCATCACCCTGTCGTGGTTCCAGCGAAAAACGGGCCCTGCCAGCGGCGCAACAAGGTTCATCCAGCGGGTATTGGTGCGGATATCCCAGTCATAGCGGACGAGGGTCTCCCGCCCCCGTTCGGTCAACGACCACAGGCCACGCCCTTCCACCTCGCCGCTGGCTTCCCCTTCCAGCAGGCATAACGGCTGGATCGTTAAGACGTGAATATCAAAGGTGATGCGATACGGGAGCGCGCCCTTCCAGGTATAGCGATGCAGGGCGCCAATCCCCCGCACATCGCCTTTCCTGATTTCGATAACCTGCACCAGGCTGCCCCACCATTCGGGCCAATCATCCGGATGGGACAGGATCTCCCAGACCTCCTGAACCGATGCTTCAACCCGCCAGACGGTGGAAAACCGATAGTCCGCCATAGCCCACCTCTCCTGTCAGGGTGCGAAGAAATCCGGAGGGAAACGCACGTTGATCGTCATGGCCTCCATCAGCACGGTTTCCAGTAATTTGCCCCCCCAGCCCATAGCTGACCACTTTGGCAGGCAATCCGGATTGTTTATCGAACCACACCTCATAGCGATGAACCGCATCGACGGCCTTACCTTCCGGGCCGACCACCGACAGATGTATGGCCGGTTTCCCGGCGACCGTCTCTTCACCGGGAAGAGCGGTGGTGCCCCCCTGCTGCAGTCGACGAATGTTATTCAGCAGTACGCCAATGTCGGATTGATCCACCCGATGACCATTTTCATCCGTGATCAGTGAATCCGTGGGCGACAGGTTCAACATCGGGAATGTCCCCGCGCCAAAGGGCCACAGCTTCACTTTGCCGTTGGCCGGATTATAGATAAGCACCGCCCCGGCATGGGGAGTGGAAAAATCCATCCGCACATAGCCCGGTTTTCGGTAGCTATAGCGGATGACTTTGGTTTCATCCTGCGAGGAGACGGAACGCACCATCACCTGGTAAGAGTGGAGTTGGGCAAAACGTTGCAGGCCGCGCGCAACGGGATCGGCGGCGGTCGAGCCCTGCAAAAAAGCTGCGGCCACCACCATCCTGTCCGCGGCGTGCGCAGGCTCGTGAACGCTAAAGAGCAGTAATGTTGTCAGCATGACTGCCACAGAGAGAAAGCCGCTGATGATGGTCTCCTGCAATAACATGACCGGGAATAGGATCAGTATGTCGGATAACCATTGAATGTGCCGGGCAGGTCGTTAAACGCGGTTCCCTGCCATCTCCCACGCATCCTCTCCGGCGGGTAAACGGATTGGCGTATCCGGATCGTTTGCCATCTGCCAGATGGCCTGTGCCACCTCCCCGGAGCGGGTCACCTTCGCGCGCTCATCCTGCATGCCGCGGAAGATTTGCTGGCTAAACGCGGCATACGCCTCGGGGATCGCCCCCATGACGCGTTGCGCATTTTCGCCGAAACGGGTCTCGGGCGAGCGTCCGGGCAGAACCAGGCCCACGCGGATATTAAAGGGCGCAAGCTCAAGCGCCAGCGATTCGGTGAACGCATTAACCGCCACCTTACTGGCGCTATAAACCGCCAGCAGCGGCAGCGGTTTCAGGGTGACAGCGGACGTGACATTGACGATCGTGCCAGAACGTCGTTGCCTGAACTGCGGGAGTACTGCCCGGGTCATGGCGATGGTGCCAAGGGTGTTGGTTTCGAAAACCTCCCTCACCGCCTCCGGGGAGACGCCTTCCAGCGCGTTTAACATGCCGACGCCAGCATTGTTTACCAGAACATCGATATCGCCAGCGTCTGAGACAGCCCGATCGATACTCTGCTGAGAGGTGACGTCGAGCGCCAGGAGGCGCAAACGATCGCTTTGCGGGATGAGCCCCTCCTGCGGGGTGCGCATTGTCGCAATCACTTTCCAGCCCTGCTCAAGAAAGTAACGCGCAGTTTCCAGACCAAAACCGGATGAACAGCCAGTAATCATAACCGTTTTCATATTCACTCCTGATGGGGGTTGACCTGAGCAAATAATAGACAGCTTTCTCCGGACGAACTATATTCAAAAATCCATTATTCATTAGCAGGAGTCCGGAAATGAACGACCCGTTAGCCGAAGCCATCGCCATGTTGAAGCTTAAAGCCGTGCTGACCAAAACGGTGACTGGCGCGGGCAGTTGGCGAGTGCGCCGTTCAGACGCCGGGCTGTCATTCTACTGCGCGGTGCTTGAAGGGGCGTGTCGGCTTGAGCTGGAAGGCCACGATCCCCTCACGCTTCATGCCGGTGATTTCATTTTGATCCCCGCTGCGTATCACTTTGCATTGACGAGCTTAGTTCCGCCTGCGTCGCCGGAGGTAAACACCACGCCCGTCGAAATCGCAGACCGGCATTTCAGGCTTGGCGATACGCAAGCTGCCCCGGAAATGCTGGCGCTGGTCGGCCACTGCATGTCTGAATCGCCCGATGCGGGGCTGCTGGTATCTCTGTTGCCGGAGTTTGTTGTTGTGCGTGATGAAAAGCGTCTTTCGCTGTTTGTGGGGTTACTGAAAGATGAAGCCCAGGCGCAGCGCGCCGGAAAAGCGTTCGTTCTGGCGCGCATCATTGAGCTGCTGTTTATTGAGGCCATCCGCTCTGCCACGCCCCTCGCCACGCCCGGGCTGGTGCGCGGCCTGGCCGATCCGCGTATCGGCCAGGCGATACGGCTGATACATCAGGATCCTTCCCGGCGGTGGACGGTGAACGCGCTGGCCAGCAGCTGCGCGTTATCGCGCTCGACGCTGTTTGAGCGCTTTACGGAGCTGACCGGCGTTACGCCGATGGGCTACCTCCTCTCCTGGCGCATGACGCTCGCCATGCAGCAGCTTTGCCAGACCGGCGTCACGGTCGCGGAGGTGGCAGAGCGCACGGGTTACGGCTCTGCCAGTGCCTTCAGCGTGGCCTTTACCCGCTATGTCGGTGTTCCCCCGGGGAAATACGCGCAGCATCGCGCGGCGGTAACAAACAGCGGGTAGGTTCGTCATGCCGGGGTACAGGTCTACTGTGAGCGAGAAGCGGTCCTTGTTATGTAAGCAGCGCTATGGGGATTATTATTGCTCCATCTTCACTGGCGGGAGAGATCGCCTGGCCTCCGAAATCAATTTTTCCACTGCTGCAAGAGGGATGTTCTCTTCGTAGCAGGTCAAAAAGAATTCATGGGTAATGTCAGAATAAAAGACTTCAGCAACTTGCCGTAAAGGGGTTGTATCACTAACAGAGAGTTCCAGGTACATACCATCGCGTAACACGTCACTTCCACGACTCATTTCAAATTTAATTCTGGACATATACGAATACCTTTTTTCAGCGAAAGAATGCTTTGCGTAAGCATAATAAAAAATTTAACTATGATACGACCAGATATATTCTCCTCACTGAATCCTGGACCATAAACACCCCTGAGGATAATCCTAAAATTAACAAAATCTTCAGGCTACACACCCATGAATCCTGAGAATTACCCTTTGAAATTACTGGAAAATTATTGTATTAAATACGGATAAATAATCCACTGAATTAAGGACGATATGAAATTTAATAAAATCCTAATCTTAGGCGTTATCTTTATTGGCCTTACAGGATGTGCCAAGGTATTACCTCTTGATTATGATAATTACAATGGAAGTGACGCAGCGACATTGTATGTTCTTAACCGGCAGGGAAATGTAGGCACCATCTATCTGGGGTCTTACATCTGGAACAGCAAAGATAATTGCTACGATATGTCCGATCGCTATGAACTTGACTCAAATGTTTTTCAAGCTAAAGGGAACATAGTGATAAGTAAGGTCAAACCTGATGTCCTGTACTCAGTGTCGCAGCTCGAAAGTTCCGGACATTTCGTTCAAAGCACTCACTCCTCACTCATTCCAGAAGCGGGAAAATATTACTATGTAGCCTCGGGAACCAAGGCTGTTGAGGTTCCTACCGACTTCGTTCCTGACGCGTCAATAAACTCCGATGAAGTAGTCAAAAAATATGGCATGAACCCGGTCAGATACTGGAATGTTAAAAAAATTTGTAGCCGACCATTCTGGAAGATCGGCTAATTAAAACCCATTATTCTCAATGGGTAACTTCCAGTTCAGAGAGCGCTAACAATCCAGTTTATGGCTTACCATTTTGTCGGGAGCATGACATCAACTGGACTGACTCACTCATCAATAACCATATCATGGGGTATATCATGTCCGCTTCTGGCACAAAGCGGACATTCCGGCCTTTTACCTTCTTCTCACGTTAGTTAGCTCAGTCTTGCAGCAGGCACAAACTCTCGCACGTTGATTGGCGAACCGGCCGCCTTAATTTCCGTCTTTTTTACCGGTCAGTACAACCTGAGCCTCAATTTTTTGCCGGCTCTCTTCTGTTGCCGGGTTAAACACCAGCATCGCCAGATCCGGTCGCCCCTCCACCGTAAAGGTCGAAAACTCAAGGTCTATCGCCCCGACCTGTGGAACCATGACTGCCGACATCATTGTTGCGCCACCAGGCATCGAACTCAGGGCTCTGGCGGGACAGCCCGGCAATCAGGTTGTCGGTCTCCGGCGATGTTCCTGCTCGCGCCACGTCAGCGCGGAAGTAACTGCTCCATTGCCAGACCTGCCAGCCGCACGGTCTCCTGCAGACGCGCCAGGCTATCTCCGGCCCGGGCTTTCGCGGACAGACCCGACATCAGCGTACTGATAAAGTCCGTCAGCCGAACGGCCTCCTGCGGGTGCTGTTCGGCGATATAAGCCCGAATGCTATTTTCAGCAGCCGTATGCAAACCGCACGCCGCCTCGCGCGCTTCGGGATCGTTGCAGTGGGTGCCTTCCAGCACCAGACACCCGGCCGCCGTCGGATCGGCAACATAGCGTCTGGCCGCCTCGTTCAGAACGTCCATCAGGCAGTCAGCTACCGGACGATCGTGACGCAAAAGCGACGTTAAGGGGATCGCGCCGGTGTGGTTATAACGCTCAAGGACGCGGGTATAGAGCCCGAATTTACTGCCAAAGGCCGCATAGAAGCTGGGCGGATTGATGCCGAACGCCTTTGTCAGGTCCGCAATACTGACCGCGTCATACCCGCGGGAATGAAAGAGATATTGTGCAGTTTCAATGGCCTGCTCAGGATCAAACCGGCGAGGCCGCCCTGGGGTACGACTATTTTTTGTAGTGACCACTACATTACTCCTTGACGGCACGCGTTGCCGACGAATATTGTAACCCTCACTACAATATCATGAGGCACAGGTTATGGCTGCATTACAAAAGAGATCGGTACTGGTTTTGGGCGGGAGTCGTGGGATCGGCGCGGCTATCGTCCGGCGCTTTGCGGCAGATGGCGCATCGGTGGTCTTCAGCTACGCCGGCTCGCCAGACGCCGCCGCGCAGCTGGCCGCTGAAACCGCAAGCGTTGCGGTACAGGCCGATAGCGCCGACCGGGATGCGGTGATCAAACTGGTGCGTGACCGCGGGCCGCTGGATGTGCTGATCGTCAATGCGGGGATCGCTCTGTTCGGTGATGCCCTGGAGCTGGACAGCGATGCCGTCGATCGTCTGTTCCGTATCAACATCCACGCGCCTTACCATGCTGCGGTCGAGGCTGCCCGGCAGATGCCGGACGGCGGACGGATTATTGTCATCGGTTCCGTGAACGGCGATCGCATGCCCGTCCCGGGCATGGCCTCCTATGCGGTCAGCAAATCCGCACTCCAGGGGCTGGCGCGCGGCCTGGCACGTGACTTCGGTCCACGCGGCATTACGGTTAACGTCGTGCAGCCTGGCCCCATCGACACCGATGCAAATCCGGAGAGTGGTCCCATGAAGGAGCTGATGCACAGCTTTATGGCCATCAAACGGCACGGGCGTCCGGAAGAGGTGGCGGGCATGGTCGCCTGGCTGGCTGGCCCGGAAGCCTCCTTCGTGACCGGAGCAATGCACACCATCGACGGCGCGTTTGGCGCGTAATGGTTAAACGTTGAAGTGAAGTGTAACGGGGCGTACCGGCTATAGTTGTGACGCCCCGCTAAAGCTGGCGCGCCGCACATTGCTTTTAAATAAAAATAAATGCAATAATATTTTTTAAATTTGCATTTATCTCTCCTGACTCAGGGCGCCTGCATGAAAATTAGTGCACTCACTGAACGTATTTCACAGAAAATCATGGGCTTAATCGACAACGGTGATATTGCTCCGGGATCGCATCTCAGCGTGCCGAAGCTGGCCGATACCTTCGATGTCTCCCGCTCCCCGGTCCGCGAAGCCTTAGTGTATCTGGAACAGAAAGGGGTCCTGCTGCAAAAGCAAAACCGCGGGTTTTTCGTCAAAGAGGATTACGCCCCGCAGGCGGATACGAAGCAAGAGCTGTCCGAGGAACTTGATCTGCCAGAGTATTACCAGCTTGCCGAAGACTGGCTGCGGGACGAAATCGAGTCGGAAGTGACCGAGCTGTTCCTGATGAAGCGTTATAACCTCACCAAGAGCCAGCTGTCCACCGTGCTCGCGCGCGGGATCAGCGAGGGCTGGGTTGAGCGTAAACAGGGCTACGGCTGGCGTTTTTTACCGGTGGCAAAAACCAAAACCGCGCTGGAACAGATTTTCAGCTTCCGTATGGTTATTGAGCCGATGGCCATCCTGGAGCCCACCTTTAATGCGCCCCAGGAGAAGATCAATGAGATCCGCCGCGAGCTGGAGATGCTGCTGGAGAGCGGGATTGAACGTCTCTCCCCTACCCAGCTGCAGCTGGCCGGGTACCGCTTCCACGAAACCATTATCGCCTTTTCCAACAATCCCTTTTTTGAGATCTCGCTGCGCAACGTTAACCGTATGCGTCGGCTGATGGACTATCGCATCATGGATGACCGCAACCGTTATTACGCTGAGGTGAAAGACCATATGCGGATCCTGGCTCTGATCGAAACCGGGCAGCGCATCGAGGCCTCCTATACCATGAAGCAGCACCTCTCCGTCGCCCTCGATAATAAGAAAATGCGCCGAATCAGCGCGGAAAGTTAAACCCTCCCCAAAAAAAAACGGCTCACTCTGTGAGCCGGTTTTCTGTTAACTGGCGACCGAATAGACGGGGTAAAGCCCCAGCAATAATCCCGATCCCAGGAAGACCATGCACAGCAGGAATGCCCACTTGAAGGTGTATTTTTGATGGTCGCTGAACTCAACCCCTGCCAGCCCCACCAGCAGATAGGTCGAGGCCACCAGCGGGCTTAACAAATGTACCGGCTGCCCCACCAGCGATGCCCGCCCAATCTCCACCGGATCGATGCCGTAGGCTTTTGCCGCCTCGGCCAGGACCGGCAACACGCCATAATAGAAGGCGTCGTTGGACATAAAGAAGGTGCCCGGAAGGCTGATCAGCGCGGTAATCGGTGCCAGATACGGACCCCAGGACTGCGGCAGAACGTCCAGCAGCGTGTTGGACATGGCGGTAACCATACCCGTTCCCGACAGGATCCCCGCGAAGATCCCCGCCGCGAGGAAAATAGAGGTCTGATTCAGCGCGGCGGGCGCGTGTGCCGCAATGCGCTGGCGCTGTGCATCCAGATGCGGATAGTTAATCAGCAGCGCGATGGCAAAGGCTACCATGAACAGCACGGAGAGCGGGAGCAGTTCCATTACCAGCGAGGCCATCAGCGCCAGCGTTAAGGCGGCATTTAACCAGAACATTTTCGGCCGACGCAGCTCATCATTCACCTCATTGATGGCCGGCAGATAGCTTTCGGCATCTTCTTCAGTCACCGAACCATGCCCATTGGTCTGAATACTCAGTTTGCCCAGCCGACGACGTTCGCGGATGCCGATATACCAGGAGAGTACCAGCACCCCCACCAGGCCGCAGATCATCGAGGGGATCAGCGGTATAAACAGCTCGCTGGATTCCACCTTTAATGACGCTGAGACGCGCGCCAGCGGGCCGCCCCACGGCAGCAGGTTGGTGACGCTCCCGGAGAGAAACACCACACAGGTCAGGGCCAGCGGGTCGAGACGAATACGTTTAAACAGCGGAAGCATCGCCGTAACACAAATCATGTAGGTGGTGGAACCGTCCCCGTCGAGAGAGACCATCGCCGCCAGCAGCGCCGTACACATCACCGCTTTGACCGGATCGCCATCAATAATGCGCAGGAAGAAACGAATTATCGGATCGAATAAACCCGTGTCGAACATGGTACAAAAATAGAGAATCGCGAAAATAACCATAATCGCGGTGGGCGCGACCTTCTTTAATCCCTCAATCATCATATCGCCCATTTCGCCACCGAAACCGGCAATAAGCGCAAACAGGATAGGAATAATAGTCAGGGCGGTCAGAGCGGATAATTTTTTGGTCATGATCAGGATCATAAAGACCACAATCATGCCGTAACCCAGTAACGAGAGCATAAGGGTCTCCGACGCAGATATTGCTAACTGCGTAATGAAGGAATTTACGTTATTAAATTTTTTGGGGAAGCAATTAACTCATGTGCATGCCGCCATTGACGGAGAAATTAGCCCCGGTGGCATAACCCGCCTCATCAGAAGCCAGCCAGGCGCAAATGGAGGCGATCTCTTTTGGCGAGCCCAGACGCCTGACCGGTATTTCCTGAACAATTTTATCGATGACCTGAACGGGGGTGACCGTTTTCAGTTTGCTGGTGGCCAGATACCCGGGGGAGACGGTATTTACCGTCACGCCGCGCGCCGAAACCTCGCGCGCCAGGGCCCGCGTGAAGCCACGCACGGCATATTTTGCAGTGGAGTAGTTAACCTGTCCGACGGTGCCAATCTGCGCATTGAGGGAGGAGATATTAATAATGCGCCCCCAGCCGCGCGCCATCATGCTGTCCACCACCTGACGCGTCACGTTAAATAAAGAGTTCATGTTGGTATCAATAACCGCCTGCCACTCCTGAGGCTGCATATCGCGAAATAACACATTGCGCGCGGTCCCGGAATTATTAATCAGCACATCCACCTCACCCACCTCGGCGCGGATTTTTTCAAAGGCTTTCACCGTTGAATTCCAGTCTGCAACGTTGCCCTCAGAGGCAATAAAATCAAAACCTAACTTCCTGTTATCTTCCAGCCAGGCATCCTTTCTTTTTGAATTGGGCCCGCAACCGGCCACGACAATAAAGCCATCCTGCGCTAACCGACGACAAATAGCCGTACCGAGACTACCCATTCCAGATGTGACATACGCGATACGTTGGGTCATACCCCTCTCCCGTTGCAGTTTATTAACATTCGCTCACTTCTTATTAACATTAAGCGGGGCACCGTGTGATTCCGCAACCTGACCTTGTTGGAAATGTGAGCAGGATCGTTCAAATTCTGCATTTATCATCATTCAAATGCAATTTAAGCGAGGTGCCAAAAACTGCACCTGCGCTTTTGGTTTCTCTGAACAAGGCTGAATAACGCTTTAAGCCACGAGCAAAGGGAGGACCGGCAGAGAAGTGAGAGAAATATCACAACATGTTAAATGCATTTGTTATATAAAAAATGCAAACAGAATGGGAGTAATCATGACAACCTATGCTTATGTTGGCTGCCGGACCTCGGCATGGCGCGGCGCGCGCGGAAAGGGGATCAGCGTGTACCGGATTGCAGATTCGGGTCATTGGGAACTGCTGCAATGCGTTGCCTCCGTGCAGGATAACCCCTCCTGGCTGACGCTCGATCTGCCGCGTAACCGTCTCTACGTGTTGCACGGCGATGGCGACCGCGTCGCGGTATTTAACCGCGATCCTGACACCGGCCTGCTGAGCCTGTATCAGGATCAAACCACCGGCCCCCGCCACAGCAACCCGGATCTGGATCCCGCCCGCAGAAACAATCCGGTCGGAGCCTCGCTGACGCCCGACGGCAACACCCTGCTGATCGCCAATCATGAAGGAGGCAACATTGCCGCCCTGCCCGTCAGCGATCGGGGCCTGGAGCCGCCAGTGCATCTTACCGCCATCGAAGGCCATACCGCCGCGCATGCCACCCTGTCGCGTCCGCATGAAATCGTTTTTGCCCCAGGAAGCGCGCTTTTTGCCGTGCCGGTTCAGGGCCGAAAGGCCGGGAGCGGCATCGACATGATCCGCCTCTATCACTGGGAGCGGACCCGCTCCTGTTTGGCCGATGAGGTTCAGCTCCCGGAAGGTAGCTGGCCGCGTCACGTTGATTTTCATCCTAACGGCAAGTGGCTGTATGGCATCAGCGAGCTGAGCAGCACCGTCACGGTTTGTCATGTTGACCGGGAAAAGGGGACGCTTTCGCTCCAGCAAACTCTCAGCGCACTGCCTGCGGGCTATGCCAGCCGGAGCGATGCCAGTGAGATAGAGGTGCATCCGTCCGGGCGTTTTGTCTATGCCGCCAATCGGGGCCACGACTCCATCGCCGTGTTCAGCATCAATCAGCAGGATGGCTCGCTGACGCCCACTGGATGGGTGCCGTGCGGCGGGAAAACGCCCCGCTTCACCACCTTGTCACCCGATGGCGCACGCTTCTTCAGCGCCAATGAAGATTCCGACACCCTTCAGGTGTTCGATGTCGACGGGGAAACCGGGATGCTGTCAGCAACAGAGATTTCAGTTCCTTCAGCCAGCCCAACCTGCGTCTGTTTTGTCTGATCCCGCAGCCTGCTCCGTCGGGAGCAGGCTACCGATAAGCGTTTTTACCGACGGAGAAGCCTGCCCGTAGTCCCGGACACCAACAAGCAGCTCCCGTTTCGCCCAGGGCTCCGCTAATGGAATGACCCTGACGCCACTGTGCAGGGTTGAGGATGCCACTTCATTTACCGGCAGCACGGCAATCCCCAGCTGCTGCGCCACCAGCTCGGCCATCGAGACAAAGCTGCTCACGCGCAGCCCAACGTTGAGGGTTTTACCCAAGGCGCGCGCCTGCCGTTCAAGGATATGGCTCACGGCGCTGTTGCGGTGCGAACCGATCAGTTTCTCATTGACGATGTCGGCAAAGGTCAGCTCGCTGCGCGCGGCCAGGGGGGTGATCGGGCCACACCAGCACCGAGAGGAGATCGTGCTGCCAGGGCCAGAACACGATCCCTGCCGCGGGCGTCCAGCTTGAGAAGAAGCCGACATCGGCCTCTCCTGCCAGTAACCCCTGCACCACGTTCATCCCGGTTTGCTCTTCGATCTCAATGTCGGTCTGCGGATAGAGCGACAGATAGTCACTCACCACCCGTGGCAGATGGTTCATCAGCGCCGCAGAGATGGTGTAAATACGGATATGCCCGCGGATACCGGCGGCATAATCACTCAGCTCCTCCTCCATCTTCTCAAGATTGCGGAACACCTGACGCGCATGATAGAGCAGGGAGTGACCCGCCGGGGTCAGGGTGATACCCCTCGGCAGACGCAGCATCAGCTGGGTGCCCACCTGCTGCTCCAGCTCGGCGATACGCTTGCTCACCGCGGATACCGCCGTGTGCTTCCTGCGGGCTGCATGGGTGAGGTTTTGCGTCTCCGCGACCGCCACGAAGAGTGATAAAGAGACCAGATCAAAGCGCATCGTTTTATCCATAGTTAATGCTTCAGTGTTTGCTGAATGACGTAAGGCAAAATGCCCCCGTGCCGGAGATAGCGCAACTCCTGCTGCGAATCCAGGGTCAGCGTCAGCCTGAATTCGCCCAGCAGGTCTGTGCCGCGCCGGATACGCATTCTCAGGGGCATGCAACCCGTCTGTAGATTATCCAGCCCGTCAACGTCAATCTCCTCTCGCCCGTCCATCTCCGGTAAACCCGCCGCCTCGTCAGGGGCGATATGCAAAGGCAAAATCCCCATTCCGATCAGGTTGGTACGATGGATACGCTCAAAACTGTGCGCCACCACCGCTTTCACGCCGAGCAGCGCCTGGGCTTTAGCCGCCCAGTCCCGGCTGGAGCCCGCGCCATAACGCTCCCCGGCAAAGATCACCAGCGGCGTCTCACGCTGGAGCCAGCTTTGCGCCGCGTCATACGCCGGCAGGATCTGCTGATGCTGCGCATCCCAGGCCTTGCCGCCGCCGCTGCGCTGCGCCGGCGGGAGCAGGCGGTTGACCAGGGCGGTATTGGTGAACGCGCCGCGAACCATCACCTCGTGATTGCTGCGCCGCGTGGAGTAAAGGTTCAGGTCCTGCGGATCCTCATGATGGTCAACCAGCCATTGCCCTGCCAGACTCGCAAGCGGGATCGCCCCGGCCGGTGAGATATGATCGGTGGTGACATCATCGCCTAACCACAGGAAAGGATGCGCGCCGGAGAGGGTCAGGGGCGCGGCGGGATCCCGGGGTAAGCGTTCCAGATAACCCGGACGACGCAGATAGGTGGAGGTCGCCTCCCAGGGATAGTGCACGCTGCCGTGGGCTTCAATCTGCTGCCAGTGCGGAGTTCCCTGCCAGATAATGTCCCGGCGTTTTACGTAGTGCTCCGGCGTCATGATCCGTCCAAGCCACATTTCGATCTCCTCCCGGGAGGGCATTAAATCGCGCATGGTCAATGGGCGCCCGGCATCGTCAACGCCCAGCGGGTCGTTCACCATGTCGTGGGAGATATGCCCGGCGATCGCCCAGGCAATCACCAGCGCCGGGGAGGTGAGATAGCCGTGCCCGAGTGAAGGGTTCACGCGGCGGGGAAAGTTACGGTTGCCGGACAGAACGCACACCGCCTGCAGCCCCTCGCTGACCAGCGTCTCCATCGCCGGTTGCAGGGCCCCCGAACTGCCAATGCAGGTCATGCACCCGTAGCCAGTGACGTCAAAGCCCACCTTCTCCAGTTCAGACAACAAACCCGACGCGCTGAGATAGTCGGTGACCGCCCGGGAGCCCGGCGAGAATGAGGTTTTGACCCACGGCTTTGGTCTGAGCCCGTGTTTCGCTGCGTTGCGGGCAAAGAGTGCCGCCTGAACGATCAGCCAGGGGTTTGCGGTGGTGGTGCAAGTGGTAATGGCGGCGATGGCCACCGCGCCCTGACGGATCGGCTCCGGGTATTCAGGCCGAGCCCAGTGGCGATCCTTCGCGTTCGGGCTAAGCGTGTCGGCGAAGCTGCTGGCCGCCTGGCCCAGCGGGATCTGTTGATGAGGATTAACCGGCCCGGCCATGCAGGGTTCGATGGTCGACAGGTCGAGCGCAATCAGCTGGCTGAATTCAGGCTGCGGCCCATCCGCCGTGCGCCAAAGGTGTTGCGCCTGCATGTAAGTCCTGATGAGGGCCTGTTTCTCTTCGCTACGCCCGGTTAAGGCCACGTATTCCTCGCTGCGTTCGTCAAAGGGAAAGAACACCACCGTCGCGCCGTACTCCGGGGCCATGTTGGCGATGGTGGCCCGGGATTCAACGGACATGCTGGCTAACGCAGGCCCGGTGAACTCAACAAATTTACCGACCACGCCGGTTTCGCGCAGCAGACGGGTAATATGCAGGGCCAAATCGCTGTCGCTGACATCCGGTGACAGCGTGCCTGATACCGAAATGCCGATCACCTCGGGGAAGCTCAGGGTGACGGGTTCCCCCACCAGCGCGGCCTGCCCTTCAAGCCCGCCCACGCCCCACCCCAGAATACCGAGGGCGTTGATCATCGGAGTATGGCTATCAGTGGCGATCATGCAGTCCGCATGCAGGAGCGGCACCGGCGCGGTGGTATCCACCGTGACCACCTCGGCAATGGCCTCAAGGTTCATCAGATGGATGATCCCGGTGCCCGGCGGAATGACGCGGAAATTATCCAGACTCTTTTCAGCCCAGCGGATGAAGCGGTAGCGCTCCGCGTTGCGGCGAAAATCGAACTGCAGGTTCTCTTCCAGCGCCGAAGTGGAGGCATAGCTTTCGACAATCACCGAGTGGTCGATGGTCAGCACCGCCGGAATACGCGGGTTTATCGCCGTGGCGTCGCCGCCCAACTCGGTCGTAAGATCGCGCATCGCCGCGAAATCCGCCAGCGCCGGTAGACAGGTGGTGTCGTGGAACATCAGCCGATCGGGATAGAACTCCACCTCGCCTTTGTCTGCCGCCCCGGCCAGCATCTGTAAAAACCGCGGGAGTGCGTTCGGGGAGCGCAGCGCGACGTTTTCCAGCAGCACACGCAGGCTGAAAGGGATTGTCTCCAGCTGCGCCAGGGGCAGCAGCTGCGTGAGATCCACAAAGTGATAGCGCTGATGATCAATCACCAGATCTGAACGTTCGAGAGGCAGGGTTGATGTCATAGGATCTTCCGTCACAGCAGTATTGTTATGTTCGTATGGGGATAACGTTGCCATGCCCGGGATGCGGTGAAAATTGAACTTTTGATAAGATAGCGTTCTCCGATGGAGAACGCTAAGAGGAGAGTCACGAAACGGCTAATTCTCTGTCGATAATCTGCTGCACGCTGCCCTCCGCCTGCCATCGGGTCAGGAGCGCAACGAGGTCCTGAAAGCGTTCATCGTTACCCCGCGGAACGCAGATAGCCTGGTTTATCTGACCGAAATTGTCCGGCAAGACCCGGTATCCGGGGTGTTCCACGGCGGCGCGCGCCAGCGGCTGGCGAATGCCGGCCGCCATATCCCCTTCGCCGTTAAGAAACGCATCGATGGCGGCCTGAGATGAGGCGAGCCGGTTCAACGTGGCGTTTTTCAGCTCGCGCGTCAGATGAAGATCGTAGGCCGCACCTTTACCGACGTTAATCACCACCCCGGTTTTATCCATCTGCGCCACGCTGTGCCACGGACTACTGTCGTTAACCAAAACGGTTCCCTGAATCTGGATATAGGGCTGGGTAAAGTGCAGCACCTCTTCGCGCTGAGGGTCGACCGCCAGAAACGCGATATCCCAGAGCCCCTTCTGCGCGTCGTCCACCACCTTTCCGGCGGTCGGATAGGTTTTGAACTGCGCCGTTCTGCCCCACTCCGCGGCGATTTTATGCGCCAGTTCCACCGTGATCCCGCCTGGATTGCCGTCCGGCAGTTCCTTTGCAAGTACGGCATTACCCAGATTAATGGCAAAACGCAGGGGTTCAATGGCTGACATGGGGTTCCTCCGGAAGACGGTTGCGGTCATGATTTTCGGTGTCAAAACTCAGGCGCTGAATTTTGCCGGCGACGAATAAATAACAGCACAAATTCAGGAAAGCGCAGACGCCCACGAAAATCAGCGCGCCGTTAAATGAGCCGGTGTCTTTAATAATGTAGGCAATGATAATCGGCGTGAAGATCCCCGAAATATTACCGATCATATTAAACAGCCCGCCGCTTAAGCCGATCGCCTCTTTCGGAGAGAAGTCGGAGACCACACACCACCCCATCGCCCCGAATCCTTTACCGAAGAAGGCCAGGGACATGATGGCCACCACAATCCACGCAGAGTCCACGTAGTTGCAAATCACCATGCTGACGGCCAACAGCATACCGATCACAATCGGCGTTTTACGGGCCGCGGAGAGGCTAAAGCCGCGGGAGAGCATGTAATCCGACAGTACGCCCCCCAACAGCGCACCGGCGCAACCGCACAGCGCGGGTAACGAGGCGACGAACCCGGCTTTCAGAATGGTCATCCCGCGATCGTGAACCAGATAAACCGGGAACCAGGTCAGGAAGAAATACGAGAGCACGGTAAAGAAGAACTGCCCCATATAGACCCCAAGCGCCAGTCGGTTGGTCAGCAGTTTACGGGTATAGCCCTTGCCCGCTGTGTCACCCTTTTTGCTGGCTTTCAGGTTGGTCAGCCCCCCGCCAGACTGGATGTAATCCAGCTCTTCACTGTTGACCAGCGGATGGACCTTTGGGGTATCGGCCAGTACCCGGTGCATAAGCAGGGAGACCAGGATCCCCAGCCCGCCCATAAACCAGAACACCGACTCCCAGCCGAAGCGGTACGAGAACCAGCCCATCAGGGGTAAAAAGACCACCAGCGCGAAGTACTGCGCAGCGGTGGTAAAACCGGAGGCTTTGCCGCGTTCGCGCGCCGGGAACCAGGCTGCCAGAAAGCGCGAGTTGGCCGGAAGCGTCGGGGCTTCAATTAACCCCATCATAAAAATAAAGCCGAACATCATCACTCGGGTAACCCAGACGTTGTCAAACGAGGTGCTGAACCCCACCAGGAAAACGAATAGCGACCAGGTAAAGACCCCGGTGACCAGCACCCGTTTTGATCCAAAACGGTCGAGTAACCAGCCGCCCGGATACTGCCCAAGGACGTAAGCCCAGGTAAAGGTGGAGATCAGATAACCCAGCGCCACAATATCCAGGCCAGCGGCTATGACCATATCGGTCCCGGCAATGGAGAAGGTGGCGCGATCGTCGTGGTTTAAGGCGATACTTAAGAACACCATCAGCAAAATCATATAGCGATAGTGTGTGGGTCTCTTTTTTGCAGAAACAGAGTCAGGAGTTGTCATTCTTTTCGGCCTTATCAGGAAGACGAAGCGTTAAATCCGTAAAGTTCAGCCGGGTTGTCGACAAATAATCTCTGCCGCACCCGGTCATGACTTGCCCAGTGAAAAATCCTTGAGAGGATCAGGGCATCATCGGGCATGTTCTTATTGGCACTGATGAGGTTCGGGTGTGGCCAGTCGCTTCCCCAGAGCACGCGCTCGGTGGCTTCATGTAAAAATCCTTTGATCACCCCCGCCATATCAGCCACGTCATCCCGTTGCGACTGATGGTAAAGCGCCGACAGTTTTACCCAGCAGCGCCCCGTCCCGATTAAGTCCCAGGCAAGTTTCCAGGCCGGATGCGACATCGGTTCGGGCTGCGGCAGCCGAAAGAAATGGTCTACCACCAGCCTGCCGGGGACCTGTTTAAGCAAAGAACGCAGTGCCCATAGCTGGTCAGCGGTGGCGTGGATCTGCACGTGCCAGCCGCGTTCGGCCACCCGGGACGCCAGCGGCAGCAGCATCTCTGGCGTGGTGATACAGCCCGCACCAAAGTTGAAGCGGATCCCGGTCACCCCGGCGGCAGCAAGGCCGTCCAGTTCAGCGTCGCTGACGGTATCGGTGACCACGGCTTCGCCTCGCGCCGCCGCCCCAAATGCACGAAGCGCATCGAGCAAACAGCGGTTATCTGCCCCATAAGAGGAAGGCTGAACCAGCACATGACGCGTAAAACCCAGCCACTGCTTAAACGCGCGATAATCGCTGACGGTGGCGTCGGGTAAATTGCGCTTATCGTCCGGCGCATACGGAAAACGCCGGTCAAAAATATGATGGTGGCAGTCACAGCTGTTCGCGGGTAATACGACATCGGGCAGCACGTTAATTCATCACCCGTTTTAATTTATTTACCGCGGACTGCGGGCTACTTAATACCGCGCAGGAAACGGCAGAACTGACCTGCGGGTAAGCGATCTCCATCGAGAAATGCGCCAGCAGAATGGCGTCGGCGTCCTGATGCTGCAGGGCCGCCTCGACAATCAGCTGGTTATGAAGAGGGGCATTGCCAGCATTCAGAGCATCTCGCGCCCCCGGCACCACATAACTGCTCAGCGTGGCATCTACCTGACGCGCCGCCGCCAGCTCCCTGAACTCCTCTTCCATCCCTTTAACCGCAGGCCCGAAGGTGGCGAGCATGACGATATTCCGCCCTTTCCCCAGCGCATCCTCGAACATGGCTTCGTTAGGCTTTAGCACGGGTAAGTCTTTTACCTTCGCGCAGGCCTCAATGGCAGCGCCAAAGGCCGAACAGGTAAACAGCACCGCGGCGGCATCAATGCTGGTGGCATAGTTCACCAGGGCATCAATACGCTGATACAGGCGCGGGGTGAGTATGGATTCTTTTGAGCGATCGACGCTCAGGGCGTCGTCCAGCAGATTGCTGATTTCGGCTTCCGGCCACAGCTGTTTAAAGGTGTCATTGATCGGCGTTACGGCCAGAGGGGTAGCGTGGATCAGGACAATACGTTGACTCATGGCTCTCTCCAGTTAACAGGCTGCCCGGGTTCGGGCAGCCACAACCCCTACTCAGGAGCGAATAGCCGCTGCCACTTTTTCCGCAAAGGCTTTGGTGCCGCATGTGCCGCCCAGATCCGGGGTGCGGGTCGCCGGGTTCTCCAGCACTTCGTCCACTGCACGGCTGATTTCGTCCGCCGCTTTCAGGAACTTCGGCTGGTTATGCTTCTCGGCATACCAGGCCAGCATCATCGCCGCAGAGAGGATCATTGAAACCGGGTTGGCTTTGTCCTGATTTTGAATATCCGGCGCGGAACCGTGTTGTGCCTGAGCACAGCAGTGGGTGTCGCTGGCCATAATGGAACCCGCCAGGCCCAGGCTGCCAGAGAGTTCGCTGGCCAGATCGCTAATAATGTCGCCGTAGAAGTTGGTCGCCACCAGCACGTCGAAGCGTTCCGGGTTACGCACCAGGTGTGCGGTGGAGGCGTCCACCAGCAGGTCATCCAGCTGCACTTCCGGGAACTCTTTTGCTACGGTGCGCACGGCTTCGAGGAACAGACCATCCGTCATATGGAAACTGTTGGCTTTGTGGATAGCCGTCACTTTTTTCCTGCGCTGCATTGCCAGTTCAAAGGCTTTACGCGCGATACGTTCAGAGCAATGGCGGGTGATTTTGCGGGTGGACAGCGCCATATCCGGGCTCGGCATGACCTCTCCCCAGCCGCGGGTCATATTACGATCCGGATAAAAACCTTCCGTGGCCTCACGCATGATCACCAGATCCATGGTTTTGCCCTCTTTCATGTTCGACGTCAGGAACGGACGTGTGCGTGCTGGACGCACGTTCGCATAGAGATCCAGACCGATACGGAAGCCCGCCGAGACGTTACGTCCACCCTTTTCAGGCGCGGGATAGTCCGCGTGTGACTGGGTACCAAGGATGATGCCATCGTAAGTTTTTGCTTTATCCAGAGAGTCCTGGCGGAGCGTGGTGCCATATTTTTCCAGGCTCTTAAAGCCTACGTCTTCGTAATCAAACTCAAAACCCAGGCCGAAGGCTTTATCCAGTGAATTCAGCACTGTTACTGCTGCTGAGGTGATTTCAGGGCCGATACCGTCACATGGCAGAACCAGAATGCGCATAAAAACTCCAATAGGTTGTTTGCTTTCGATTGCATTTTTATATCAATAAATGCATATAGCACAAGGTGATGGCGATCACATTTATCTGATTAATCTTTTTTGATTTAGCATTTTGTTTACCTTTCATGCACTTGCGTACCGTAAATTTTTACCGCACCAAGCGCCTGTCTTCTCTGAACATCCCTTCCATTGGGCCACAAGTGCTCTGATGTCTCAAATAAGGTGAAAAGTGTGATCTTAACCACGCTTTAACAATCATCGTATTTGCATTTATAAATACATAAAAGCAGTATAGCGACATTAACGGGTGTATGAGGAATGAACATGACCAAGTTAGGCGTTATCGCCGATGACTTTACCGGGGCTACCGACATAGCCAGCTTTATGGTCAATGCCGGCTGGAAAGTGGTGCTTTTTAATGGCGTGCCTACGGGCGCATTCGACGCGCAGGATACCGACGCTATTGTGATTGCTCTGAAGAGCCGTTCGATCCCGGTCAACGAGGCGGTGGAGCTGTCATTATCAGCCTCGACGTGGCTGCAGGCCCAGGGGTGCCAGCGACAGCTTTTTAAGTACTGTTCAACTTTTGACTCGACCGCTCAGGGCAATATTGGCCCGGTGACCGATGCCCTGATGAAGTTCCTCAATACCCCGGCGACGCTTGTTTGCCCGGCGGTTCCGGATAATGGCCGCACCATTGTGCATGGCCATCTGTTCGTTAAAGGGGAACTGCTTAATGAGAGCGGCATGGAGCACCATCCCGTCACGCCGATGATGCACTCCTCTCTGAAAAAGCTGATGGAGGCGCAGTCGGTGGGGCTGTGCGGAATGATTAATCTGGATAAGGTGAAAAACCACCCGGAAGAAATAGCGTCTGAGATTGAAAAACAGCTGGCAAACAAGGCCCGTTATTTCATCCTGGACGTGCTCGATAATCAGGATCTGCTGACTGTCGCCCGGGCCACGGCGAACTTCCCGCTTGTCACCGGCGCCGCCGGGCTGGGCTACGCCATTGCCACCCTGGATGAACAACGCGCGTCGTCCGGGAAGCAGTTGATGCACATTGATGCCCGCGGGGCCGGGGTGGTGCTCTCAGGCAGTTGTTCCGCTATGACCAATCAGCAGGTGGATTTCTATCAACAACGCGCCTCCTCCCTGGCACTGGATGTGGAAAAAATCATCCACGATCCCGCTTACCTGGAAACCGTCTCGCAATGGGTTGTCGCCCATGCCGCGGAACCGCTGGCACCGATGGTCTACGCCACCCAGCCGCCGCAAATTATTGAACTTATCCAGAAACACTACGGTGCTGAATTCGTCAGCGACAGGATTGAAACCTTCTTCTCGACGCTGGCCCGGTCGCTGACCCTGGCAGGCTTTAACAAGTTCATTGTCGCAGGAGGCGAAACCTCCGGTGCGGTGACGCAGGGGTTGAACATTGAGGGGATGGTAATCGGTGAGCCGGTCGCGCCTGGCGTGCCCTGGACTCAGGTCCTCAACAAACCGCAGTGGGTCATTCTCAAATCCGGGAACTTCGGCAGCCAGGATTTCTTCCAGAAAGCACAGGAACATTATCATGAGTGAAAAACAGTTAAGAGAGGATATGGTTCGCTATGCACGCTCCATGTTTGAACGCGGATACAGCAGCGGCGGCGCGGGCAATATCAGCCTGAAACTCCCGGACGGTCATATTCTGGCGACGCCGACGAACTCCAGCTTCGGCGATCTCGATGCGGACGCGCTGAGTAAAGTCACCATGCAGGGGGGAGCTCCTGTCCGGGGAGAAAGCCTCAAAAGAGGTGCTGATGCACCTGGCGATGTACCGCCAGCGCCCGCACTGCGGCGGCATCGTCCATCTGCACTCTCCCTGGCTTACCGCCCTGTCGTGCCTGCCGGGTATCGACCCTGAAAATGCCCTGCCGCCAATCACCCCTTATTACGTGATGCGCGTGGGTAAACTGCCCGTGGTGCCTTATATTCGTCCGGGCTCGCCGCTGATTGCTGAGCACGTTGAAAAGCTGGCAGCGGAACATAATGCTATTCTATTAGCTAATCACGGCCCGATTATTTCTGGCAAAAATATCCGCGAGGCGGTATTTAATGCCGAAGAGTTAGAGGAGACGGCAAAACTTTATTTTATGCTCAAGCCTTTTGGCATGAATACCCTGACTCAGGAAAACGTCGACGAACTCAACGCCACATTTAATATGAAATAAATAATAACGAGAAGCCCCTGCGTTAAATTATGACGCAGGGTTAGCCCTGCCTGTGTCACCCAAATTATAATAAGGTCGCTTATGTCTCTTATGCTTATCACCGGGATAGTTATGTTTGTCATATTAACCTGGTGTCTTCTGAAAAACATATTTCCCCCCAGTATCTTATTTATTCTCCTGCCTACCGCTGCCGCCTTAGTGTGTGGTTTCGGTTTTAAAGAGTTAGGCGACTATGTTGCCCAGGGGCTGAAATCGGTGGTGGGAACGGCGACGCTCGTTGCTTTCAGCGCCATGTTTTTCACCCTGATGAAAGAAGCCGGGGTGTTTGACGTGATTGTTCGCTTCATCCTGCGCTTCATTACCCCGTCCACCTTTTCGGTGCTACTCGCGACGCTGGTGATTGCTTCCATTTGCAGTCTTGACGGTAATGCCTACGCCACTCTGCTGGTGACGGTGCCTGCCCTGCTGCCCATTTATGAGAAGATGAACATCAGTAAAAAGACGCTGTTACTGCTGATCACCGTGGGTGTGGGCGTAACAGGGATCACCCCCTGGGGCGGCTCGCTCAACAGAGCGATCGCGGTGACGCATCTGGATATTCTCGACGTCTATTACCGGCTGATCCCGCTGCAGGCCATTCTTTTTGTGTTGGGCGTGATACTTTGCTGGTTTATGGCAAAGATTGAAAACAGAAGCGGCTCGGGTATTTCCCCGGATGAGTTTCACCTTATGCGCGCCGATATGCTCACCTGCAAAACCGATCATAACCCCTGGCTGTTGAAGCTGAATTTTTCCTTAGTCATCGCCACCATCGTTATTCTGGTATCAGGCCTGGTAGCCGGGAATTATCTGTTTATGATCGCTTTCTCGCTGGCGGTCATTATTAATTATCCTGACGCGAAGAAAGCCCAGCAGAAAATTAAAGAGTATGCGCTGACAATATTCCCGGTGATCGTCATCTTCCTGACCATCGGCGTATTCGTTGGCATTCTGCAAAACACCGGCATTATTAAAGTGCTGGTTAACGAGATTGCCGAAATTTTCCCCACCAGCCTGGGGCCCTATCTGTACCTTATTCTCGCGGCCTTCAGCGTGCCAATCGTTATTCTGATAGGTTCCGATGCGTTCTACTTTGCGCTGTTACCTCTCGCGGTCGGCCTGGGCCAGAGCTTCGGCGTATCACCTCTGCACGTGACCATTGCCATGCTTATCACCGAGCAGATTGGCTTGCTGCTGAGCCCGGTGATACCGGCCACGCATCTCGGGCTGAGCCTGCTTAACCTGCGCGTTGATGAACATATCCGTCACTCTATGGCTAAGGTGTGGGTAATGAGTGTCTGCGCCCTTCTCGCTGCTTTGGCGTTCGGGATTATTCCGCTGTAAAGACAGCACTAAAAAGGGGCAGAGGACGATCTGCCCCCGCGTGCGGGTTAAATCAGAAGGTATAAAACGCCCCTACCGTAAGCACAAAATAATCCTCTTTATCCACGACAGGACTATGGCTTACGCGGTTTGCCAGAGTGGTGTATCGCAGGTCTGCGTAACCAGACCAGTTTTGACTAAATGAATGCTGCCAGTTAATACCATAATCGACGCTGGTTAATCCCCAGTCGGCATTAAATTGCCTGAACCCTGTATTCGCACTTTGCTTTTCACTGACACCAAACCAGGTATTATTATACCGCGCATCGCCATAATTTCTGATGGTACTGACGGTGAGGGTGTCGCTGTCATCATTAAACAAAACCACATTCAAACCGATGTTATACAGCACCCCCTGACTTTCCGTCAGCGGTGCAATAATATTCCCTTCAAATCCAATCCAGGGAGCCATCCACCACCCCATGGTGGTTGTTGAGTTTAACGCTGTTTTAATTTTCCCCATGCCTTTAAGATGTTTCGATCCATCCTGCAACCATGAATCATCATCATCCGTGCGTCCCCATGTGTAGCCCAGCGCCTGCCCCAGGTATAAGCCATTATCGAAGGAGTGCGTTATCCCAACACCTTTTTCTGAATTGACGAACCAGGTTCCGTTAGTCCAGTCAAAATAAGGCGCCACCGTAGCATCATATTTATCCGCCCCGATATATTGCGGTGCATATTGCGTTCCAATACCAACGGTAATCTCGGATTTATTTATTTCAGAAGCGGCGTAAGTTACAGAGGGCAATAAAAATAGCGTGGACAGGATGGTATTTAATTCCTTCATAAAACTCCCGGAATGAATTATGCTGCGTAACAGGAACGGGAGTATGCCCACTAATAATCAAGAACTCTGCAAGACTTTATCAAGGTTTAATCAAGGTGCTTATGTGAAACGTGTCTTAATCATTGAAGACGATCTGGATGCAGCCAATGTACTTGAGGCTTATCTCAAACGTGAACAGTTCCAGACATCGATTGCCAGTGACGGGCAGCGTGGTCTGGATCTGATTTTCAGCTGGAAGCCCGATCTCATCCTCCTTGATGTGATGTTGCCCTCCATGAGCGGAACGGATGTCCTGCTTGCGGTCAGGCGCCGCAGCGACACTCCGGTGATCATGATCACCGCCATTAGTGACGGAGCAGATAAAATCAGCGCGCTCCGTTACGGCGCCGATGACTATGTGGTTAAGCCCTATAATCCAGGCGAGGTTGTTGCCCGTGTTCATGCGGTCCTCAGGCGTTATTCTGGCCAGCGCAGCGGGGATATTCTCCAGTTCAGAAACATTAAAGCCGATATGGACTCCATGATTGTCACCGTGGAAAAAGAGGGCGTTCCCCCGCTGCCACTGGAGCTGACCCCCACAGAGCTGTCGCTGCTGATGACGTTCCTGAAATCGCCCTCCAAAGCTTTTACCCGCCAGGCATTGCTGGAAGCCTGCCTGCCGGAAAGTGATGCCCTCGAGCGGGTAGTGGATACCCATATTTATAACCTGCGTAAAAAGCTCGATGCAGCGGGTCAGCCAGACCTGCTGATCAACGTCCGCGGAATCGGTTACAGGTTTGCCAACGCATGAACCGCACACGCTTTGCCTCAAAAAGTGAAAATAGCTCCCTGTGGAACTGGATTTGCCGCAAGGTGATTTCGCTGGCCGTCGGCAGTATTATCCTGATCGCGTTCTGTATGTGGCTGCGCTTTTATATCGACAGCAAGTGGCATGAGTATCGGATGCCAGCTGACGTCAGGGCAGAACTGGCCAGGCTGGTTAAGGATCCTGAACAGAACATCAATCGCTATCACGCGATCATCGATCGCTGGTACGGGGTTGATTACTGGCCACCGGGGATGGGGATCACTGACTGGCTAATCCTCGCGGTGCTGGTCCTTATTGTCATGCCTGTCATTTTTACGCTGACGCTGAGAACCGCCCGCCCGCTTTCCGTGCAGATAAGCGCGCTGGCAAATGCCGCTAAATCGGTTGCCCAGGGCAGTTTTGGCAATAACGTCACCATCCCGGAGCACCTGCCTCTGGAATTACGCAGCCTTAGTGAAAGTTTTAACGGCATGTCGATGCAGCTTGAACGATATGAAAAGGAGCTCAAAAAATCCCATGTTGCCATGGCTCATGAACTCCGTTCTCCGCTGACCGCCGCAACAGGCAGGCTCCAGGGGATGCTCGACGGCGTATTTGAGCCCAACGAAACCCAGTTAAAAATGGTTATGCGACAGCTTAACGAGCTAAACCGGCTGGTTGAAGATCTGCACTTATTGAAGCTTGCTGATGCCGGCCAGTTGAATCTGAACATTGTTCCTGCCGGTCTGAGTGAGATTGTCAGGGAGAAAATGGCCTGGATTGCGCCTTCTGCCGGGCGCGCTGGGATGTCTATCCAACACACTCAGAACCTGATGCTTAGCGGCATGGTAGACCCTTATCGTATCGGGCAGGTCTTCCTGATCCTGATGGATAACGCACTACGGTATGCCGCAGAGGGTGGCGTGCTTGAAATTAGCTATGAGGCTACGCCTGACACCGTATCGGTTATTTTCAGGGACAAAGGTCCCGCCGTACCGGATGAACTGCTTGACGATATCTTCACACCCTTTGTTCGGGAAGAGGTCTCCCGCTCGAGGCATTCAGGGGGTTCAGGGCTGGGGCTTTCTATTGCGCGGGCAATCTGTGAAGCCCACGGAGGAAGGCTGGAGGTTGAGAAGCATGAAAAAGGTGGACTGGTCTTCAGGGTATCGTTGAGAAAAGCGTAATCTTCCTGACCTTTGAGGGTTCCTTCACAGCAGGCACACGGAATCTTGATAATCCGCTGATTAAATACATGGTAAACGGGAGTTTACCATGTGGTTATTTTTCGACTGTATCAGTGCGGCGATTAATCGAATTAACGATGAAAACGTCTATATTATTGCAGGCGCCCTATCAGGTTTCGTCTTTCAACTTATTATCGTCGCCGTACTGGAGGCGCGATTGAGCAGACATGACAGAGAATAAAGGGCAACAGCGTAGTACTCATTAAAAGCCAATCACTTTACCTGTCTTCGCGGTATCGGCCCACCGTAATTTATATTCCCACTCTTGCTCATACAGCCCTATAGAGAACACCATCTCTTTTTCCTGAGCAGAGCACAGGTTACGCGCATCTGAAATATTGGCCCACATCAGCATGCTTCCCGGGCTGAATGTCGAATATTTCGGATCAACGCCGCCGTTTGGCACGTCAAAATAGACCAGGCTATCACTACCCGCACTGAGCACCAGATCAATCGCACATGGCGCATCGGCATAGAACAACACATTACCAAAAATTAGCTGCGGTACGGCGGATAGCAGTGCCTCAATCTTCTCCTCTTCATAGCAGCGCACCCTGTCCGCAAACCGCAGCTTAAACAGTCGTACATACAGCCCGGCTATCTCTTTTGGTGACATATCTGACAGGCGATAGCACTGCCCGCCCATGCCCATAAACTTTCTCAACTCTCCGTTTCGTTTCTTGCTGGTTTTGCCTGAAAACGCGGTTTTCACCCGACATATCCGCCGTTTTGTTCTGTAGAAGAAAGTTGAATTAATGATGTTGTCACGATGACGGGATGACAAACGGTTAGTCTTATCAGGCAACCAGATTTTCTGTTCTGCCGAAACAGGAAGCATGACTTCATCGAAGGATACCGGATATTCCCGCCAGACGTTCAGCCCCACCTCTTTATTATTAACTGTAAAATACGCTGCGCAGACTGCACCATTTTTACGGTATTGCCAGAAGGAAAAATCACGCTGACCTTTTCTCATAAAAAACTCAACAATGCCGGGGTGCATATTAACGCTACCGCCATACTTCTGGTATGTTTCAGCATAAACATCAAAACCACAGGACTCCCACCCTGTAATGGCGTGCTTCAGACTCATAATAATAACCTGATAGTGAGATTAACGGTTTAAATTGAATTATCCCCGCCGAGGACGGAAAAAAGTTTTATACCCTGAATCAGGTATTTCAGCCGCGCATCCAGCATCTGTTGCCGCACCGCAAGCAGCTCGTTGTTTTTTTGCAGTACCGCTTCGTTGCTGATCTGGCCGGCATCCCGCGTGGCTTCAGCCATCCGGTACTGCTCCCGGGCAGTATCAAAAGACGCTGCTGCCTGGAGGGTCTGTTTTTTCAGGGATAACTGCCCCGCCAGAGCGTCAGACACATCTCTGAACGCCTGCTGTATCGCTTTTTGATAACTGACGATCTCACTCTTTTTTATTGAGTTCAGCCATGCTGAGGTTGGCCTGATTCTTACCGCCATCGAAAATAGGTAGCGCGATCGTGGGGACAAAGATCCAGTTAGCGGTGCCAGCGGAAAGCAGTTTGCTCAGGTCAGCTGTAGACGAACCGCCTTCGGCGGAAAGGGAAACAGAAGGGAAAAACGCTGCTCTCGCCGCGCCGATACGTGCATTGGCCGCTTTTAACTGATACTCCGCGGCAATAATATCGGGGCGTTTAAGCAACACCTCGGACGGGATCCCGGCTTTCAGTAGCGGAAACGCCCAGTCATGCTCCGGGGAGACAATGAGCAGCGAATCGGGCAGCGGGGAGCCGACCAGTAGCTGAAGCGCGTTAAGATCCTGCTGCGCCTGCAACTGCATCTGATACAAACCTATGCGTGCGTCGTTCACGGCACTGTCGGCATCCATCAGGTTATTTTGGGTCAGGCCACCGGCCGCGAAGGCCCGTTGTTCCATGTGACGCAGTTGCAGAACATTGTTCAGCTTCTGGCGAGCAATATCGATGTTTTCCCGATCGGCAAGATAGATCAGATAAGCGCTGACCACCTGCTCAATAAGGCTGATTTTCAGGGCTCGGGATGACGCATCAGCCGCCAGATAGTTATTAAGGGAGGCTTCCCGGAGGCTGCGCAAACGGCCCCAGAAATCGATCTCCCAGGAAGCGGAGACCAGCTTCACGTCGTACTGATGGTAAGTCACCGACCCGGTATCAAGGGTATCAAAAATACCTGCGGGCTCATGTGCGGCGGTTTCTTCTGCCGTCAAAGTGATACCCGGCAGCCCGGACAGTTTCTCAACCCCGTACTGTACGCCGTATTTTTGCAGGTTCAGCGCCGAGAGTTCGAGATCCTTGTTGTTGGCGATGGTCAGCGTTATCAGCTGCTGTAGCTTGCTGTCCCTGAAAAAAGGCCCGGCTAAAGCCTGCGTACTGCCCTCTTCGACAGACGTCTCTCCCGCTGACCAGGATAGCGGTAACGGGGCGTGCGGCCTCTCATAGGCCGGTACCATCGTACAGCCAGAAAGTAATAAAGAGGTCATTGCCACAATGGCTGATACATGAAGCTTTATCGCTACCGGAACCACCATTTCCACTCCTGTTGTCCGTTAAATGTTCTGCAGACAACCCGATGCGCCCGCCGGGATAATTATCCCGAACTCTGTCAATGAACAATCAAGAGCCATACAAGGGGGGATGCAATATGCGGCGAATTTTTGAGGAAACGGGCCCAGGTTGACCATTTCTTGATAATCCCTGAAAGGTTCCTTGTTCTTTATGCGGTTAGATGCGGAGATTAAATTTACAGAGAGCCCCTCAATGCCATACCCAACTCACGCCCGCAAAAGATGTTACGCATTATTAAGCCGGGCCCCTGTAGCCTTGCTGATTGTCACAGGTCTGGTTCTCACGGGATGCGACGAACCTGTCCGTGAGACACCGCCACAGCGTCAGGTCAGGACCTGGGTTGCCACACAGCAGCACCTGCCCGCGACAACATGGACGGGCACCATTGAGCCTGCAGAGGAAGTGACGCTGCAGTTCCGTCTGGATGGCCGGTTGGCGACCCGGCCCGTGGATGTGGGCAGCAGAGTAACAAAGGACCAGGTGGTGGCCACGCTTACCGGTTCGCAGAGCAAAGAGGATACGGCCGCTATCCTTGCGGAATATCAGGAGGCACTGGCCGCTGAGCATAGCGGCCGACTGGCGCTGGAGCGGGTACAAAAGCTCTATACCATTGGCACCGCTTCGCGTGCGCAGCTGGAGGAAGCCCGGGCATCGATGGCCACGCTTTCTGCCCGCAAAATCCGGGCGCAGGCGCAAAAATCAGGCGCACTCAATGAGTCGGGATTCAGCGCCTTGACCTCGCCATTCGCAGGTGTCGTGACGCGTTATTTCTTCTCTCCCGGGCAAAATATCGCCGCCGGGCAGGATGTGGTCAAAATTGCCTCTGATACGGCGGAAGTCGAGTTTAGCGTTCCGGCGCATGTGAGCACTCACCTGCATCCGGGCGATGTTTTGTCAGTTAATACGGATGGCGTCTGGTCTGAAGCCCGGGTTCGCTATGTCTCCCCGCAACTCGATAACGTCACCCGCACCAGCCTGGTCAGGGCGAAGCTGGACTCCTCCGATGATGCGCCAGTATTTGGCCGGGCGGTAACGATCGGGTTGAAGACCTCAGGCAAACTCTATTTCCCCGTCCCGGCCTCGTCCCTGACGCGCTCAGGGAACCACCCTGCCGTTTTTGTCGTTAACCCTCAGACCGGCAAACTTGAATTTCGACAGGTTGTTATCGACCGTTATTCAGCAGACAGGGTGTGGATTTCTCAGGGGCTGGCTTCAGGCGAGCGCGTTGTCACTGCGGGTGTGAGTACCCTGGAAAGCGGCGAGAACGTGGCGATTATCGCTGGAGAGACAAAATGAGTAGCGTTAAATTCAACCTCTCGTCATGGGCAATCGCCCACCAGCAGCTGGTCAGCTTCCTGTTGCTCATTATTATGGCTGGCGGCTACCTCTCATTCACCTCACTGTCACGCGATGAAGATCCGGCCTTCACCATCAAAACGGCGGTTATCTCTGCGCAATGGCCGGGGGCAACACCGGAGGAGATGGTGAGTCTGGTCACCGATCCCATTGAGAAGGCTGTTCAGGAGCTCCCCCTGGTTCGACAGCGTGGAAAGCCAGACCCGAAAGGGTTCCACTGAAGTCACGCTGAATCTGCGGGATGATACCCCGCCAGACCAGGTCAAACCTGTCTGGCAGCAGTTAAGAAAGAAGATGCAGGACATCACGGCTTTGCTGCCTGAGCAGGTCAGCCCGCCGGTGGTGAACGATGAATACGATGCGACCTACGGGACAATTTACGGTATTACCGCAGAGGGATTTTCTCTCAGTGAAACGCGGGATGTAGTTGATAATATTCAGCGTTAGCTCAGAAGCGTTAAGGATATCGGAAGAACAATCCAGGTTGGCATACAGACCGAACAACTGGTGCTGAGTTTCTCTGCCCGCCAGCTTGCCGCTATGGGGATCGCCCCTGATGAGATTATCGCCGCAATCCGGAGCAACAACGCCGTCACCCCCTCAGGGACACTGCGCACGGAGCGCGATCGCCTGAGTGTGGATGTCACCGGGACGCGAATGACTGAAGAAACGCTGAAACATATCACCCTGCGTAAGGGCGACCGAACCCTGGCCCTTAGCGATATTGTCACCGTTGAGAGAAAACCGGAGAGCACGCCTTCCCCGGTCTTTCATGTTAACGGGCAGCCAGCGATGGGGATCGCCGTCGCGATGTTGCCCGGCGGGAATATGCTTCAGTTTGGTCAGGATCTCGACCTGCAGCTGGCGAAGATCCAGTCCGGCCTGCCGCATGGAATCACCATCACCAAAATTGCCAATCAGCCCGCCATTGTGGATGAAGCCGTTGACGGTTTTCTGCATGTGCTGATGGAGGCGATTGTGATTGTTCTCGCAGTGTCATTTGTCTCACTTGGACTACGGGCCGGGCTGGTGGTTGCCGTGGCGATCCCGATTGTTCTGGCCCTCACCTTCACCGGGATGGAACTCGCCGGAATCGGCCTTCAGCGTATCTCTCTGGGGGCCTTGATCATTGCGCTGGGGTTGCTGGTGGATGATGCCATGATCACCATCGAATCTATGATATCTCACCTTGAAAAAGGAGAGCCTTTACGCAAGGCGGCGTCCAGTGCCTTCGTTAAAACGGCCTTCCCCATGTTGACCGGAACCCTGGTGATGATTGCGGGTTTTATCCCCGTAGGGTTTGCCAAATCGATGGCCGGGGAATACTGCTACTCCCTGTTCGCGGTGATCCTGATTTCGCTTATCAGCTCCTGGATTGTGGCGGTGCTTTTCTCGCCGCTGAGTGGCGTCTGGCTGCTTTCTGGCGCGAGGGTGCAGCATCATGAGAAGAGTCAGGGTCGGTTCTTCCGCGCCTGGGAGCACATCATCACGCTCACGCTGCAATACCGCCTGGCCGTTACGCTTTCATCCGTCGTGCTGCTGGGACTCTCTCTCTGGGGCAGCCAGTGGCTGAAAAGCGAATTCTTTCCGGCCTCTGACCGTCCGGAACTGCTGATCAGCCTGACGCTACCGGAGAACAGCACCCAGCAGTTAACGGAAAAGGAAACCCACCGGCTTGAGGCGATCCTCAGCAAAGAAGAAGGCGTGAAGCAGTATTCCAGCTATATCGGGACCGGTGCCGTGCGTTTTTACCTGCCGATGGATCTGTTGTCCGATGCCGAAAATATTGCCCAACTGGTTGTCGTCGCGAAAGACCTGGACGCCCGTAATACTCTGCAAACGAAACTCTCCGCTATTCTGCGCGATCGGTTCAGCGATATCGTGACTCGCATTTCGCCTCTGGAGCTGGGGCCACCCGTAGGATGGCCGCTGAAGTACAGGGTGAGCGGGCCTGACTTCAACCAGGCCCGAATCTCTGCCCGCCAGCTATCCGCTCTGCTGGCGAAGGATAGCCGCATCACGGGACTGAATCTGACCGCCGGGGATCCGCAGCGTACTGTCGATGTGAAGGTCAATCAGGCTTCAGCCAGCATGGCTGGCCTCACCAACGAACAGATCGCAAACCTCCTGAATATGTTCTATACCGGTTTGCCGGTGACCGCGCTGCGCGAACAGAACCGTCAGACCGAGGTGGTGTTGCAGGGCAATGATACCGACAGGCGCGATCTGTTTAATCTGGAAGGCACGCTGCTCACCACCCAGACCGGCGCGAAAGTCCCACTCTCGCAGGTGGCGTCTTTCTCATGGGAGCTAACAAATCCTGTGATTCAGCGCCGCGATCGGGAAGCTTCAGTGACGGTACAAGGCGATGTGACGAGTGGGCAAAATGTGGACAGCGTGGTGTCAGATTTAACCCCGGTTATCGCGCAGTTCAGACAACGACTCCCTCCCGGTTATTCGCTGGCCGTAAGTGGTGTGTCTGAGGAGTCTGACAAGGGGAATGATTCGCTGATGTCGGTTCTGCCTGTCACCGTCATTATCATGCTCGGGGTGATGATGATCCAACTCCAGAGCTATTCGCGCATCATCCTCGCCACCCTGATGGCCCCTTTCGGCTTTATCGGTGTTGTCGGTGCGCTCCTTCCGAGCGGGACGCCATTAGGTTTTGTGGCACTGCTGGGCGTTATTGCGCTGAGTGGCATGATCATCCGTAATGCCATCATCCTGATTAGCGAAGTCGATGAAAACCTCAAAGCAGGACTGGGCGATAGCGAGTCAATCCGACGTGCCACTCTGCACAGGTCCAGGCCGATCATGCTTACTGCCTGCGCGGCGATATTTGGCATGATCCCCATCGCGGGACAGGTGTTCTGGGGCCCCATGGCGTTTGCGATTATCGGCGGACTGGTTGCGGCGACATTCTTTACCCTCACCCTGCTTCCGGCACTGCTCAGCTATTTGCTTGAGTACGAACGTGCAAAACAACCGGGAAAACAGACCCGCTGAAACGGAATTGGGTGCAGATGATATAACCCCGGCGAGAGTTATCACACAGCAGGAGGATCGGCGAGGCGCTTAACGAAGCGCTTCCTGACCTCCTGATAACCGTTATTTTCATAAAAATGGTGCGCCCTGACGCGTCTTTCACTGCTCGAAAGCTCCATCTGCGTACAGCCTTTATCAAGGGCGTGCTGCTCAGCGGCGATAAGGAGTTTCTGGCCTATCCCTGTTCCTCTTGCAGACTCATCGATCACCAGGGCGGAGATCAATGCCCACAGGCCATTCTCATGCACAGGGGTGATAAAGTTCACCACAATCACGCCGCAAACGCCCTGTTCTGCTTCAGCCACTAACACGTTGAAACCGGTATTTGCTTCAGTAATGTGTCGTTTCAGGTTCTCAGGCTCTGTCTGGTAGCCCAACTGCAGAAAAAGCGTTTGCAGAGAGGGAATATCGTTTAACGCTGCCGCCCTTGTTAAGGCCATTGCCATTAACTCCTCTGTTATGAATGCTAACCGCGCATAACGTTAGCGGTTAGTTGGGCCGATCGCCGGAGAACCGCTCCACCATCCAGTCAATGAATAATCGCAGGCGCGCATTGAGCTGTTTGGTCGGGGGGTAGATCAGTGAGACCGGAAATTGCGTGCTGGTTATGTTTTCAAGAATGGGTACAAGCTCGCCTGATTCCACAAAGCGCCTGGCGACGGAAGCATGTGTTTGTCCGATCCCCATGCCGTGAAGCAGCATACCTGTCAGCGTGGCGCTGTCATTTGCGGCAATATCGAAGCGGGCGATCAGGCTATCCCCTCCCCGACCGCGGAAACGCAGAGGCCAGGCCTCACCTGTAGCGGCGCTGAAATACCCGACGATCCTGTGCCCATTTTCAAGCTCAGACAGGTTTTCGGGGACGCCATACTGCTTAAGGTAGCCGGGGCTGGCGCAGGTCAGTAAGCGATCTTTATATAAGGTTCGCGCTACCAATGACGAATCCGCCAGTTCACCGGCACGAATCACGCAGTCAACACCTTCCTCGATGAGGTTTACCGGGCGATCGCCTATCCCCAGCGCCAGCTGGATCCGGGGATAACGCTCGCGAAACTCCTCCAGGATGGGGAGCAGGACAAAGTTGGCCAATGAGGAGTGAAGATCGATTCGCAGCCTGCCTTTCGCTGCGGCCCCCATATCCCGCAGGGCACCCTCGGTCTCATCCAGCTTCGCGACAATTTTGCTGACCTTGCGGTAATACTCGGCCCCCTCGGTCGTTAAGGTGATCGAACGGGTCGTACGTTGCAGAAGCTTTATGCCCAAATGTGCTTCCAGTTCCCTGAGCATTTTGCTGACAGTGGAGCGCGGCAATCCGAGGTGTGCTGCGGCCTTTGTGAAAGAGTGCGTCTCAACGATGCGCTGAAATGTGCGTATAGCTAACAGATGATCCATAAAGCCATTCTATAAGATGCCAGCCGATTGTGCACAGCTATGAATACTGAAGCCGCAATTCAGGAGATTATCTGAGTCGATAAGCCCGTTATCCTGCGCTCATCAATCAGGCAACAGGAGCACAAAACGATGACCACCCCTACCCCGACACAGCAGGCGTTGCTCGAGGCACGCTACGGAGCAGAATAGCAGAAACCCGAGAATATGCTCTGGACGCCGCAGGTCGAAGCCCTGCTGAGCCACAAATCCGTCAGGTCATTTCTGCCTGAAGCGCTTCCCGAGGGAGCCATTGAGACGATGGTCGCTGCGGCGCAGTCAGCATCCAACTCCTCTTCCCTGAACCAGTGGAGCCTGGTGGCAGTAACGGATCCGGCGCTAAAACAGCAAATCGCAGACCGGGTAGCGCGTTCGGTACCGGTGGCGCGTATTCCGTGGATTGAAGAGGCCCCCGCGTTATTACTCTGGGTGGCGGACCTGTCGCGTGGTGCCGAAATCACACAGGGTGCCGGGAAAGAGCCGGTGGTGCTCGACTACCTCGACTCCTTCCTGATGGCCTCCATTGACGCCGCGCTTGCAGCCCAGAATGCCGCAGTGGCAGCAGAATCGCTCGGTCTTGGGATCGTCTATCTCGGCGTGATGCGTAACATTGCGAAAGAGCTGGCGGAGATGGTAAACCTGCCTCAGCACAGCTTTATCACCTTTGGCATGGCGGCAGGCGTGCCCGATCCCGCACGGAGCAGCAGTATTCGCCCACGGCCTGCTCAGCCTGCGGTGTTGCATTATAACCAGTACCAACAGGATCCTGATCGTGCCTGGCTTAGCGATTACGAAGCGGCTTATCAGACGTTCCGTAAGCGTCAGAATATGAGTGAGAAAACATGGGCGGGCGCCGTGGTTGAATCAGCGACCAGCATGGATTATTTAGGCGGCAGAAAGGCGTTGCGTGAAACGGTTATCCAGCGAGGTTTCTCGTTAAAATAGTTCTCTCCTTATACCGTCAGTTCCGAACAGGGCTGGCGGTATATTTATTCTTTCCTCTTTATTTGCTCATTATTGTTATCCATCCTCGCCTGAACTCCATAAAAACTCCTTATTCCTTCCATTTTTCACATCCAGAAATATTCATTCAATATGTAAATAAAAAAAGCCTTTCCAATACACTCCCAAAATGCATAATGAGAACGATCATTCTCACTTTTACAGGATAGCCCTCGATGAGCACAAAACTGGAAGAACGACAGAGACAGCGCCAGGACGAGATCATCATCGCCGCGCGACGCTGCTTTCGCGCCAGCGGATTTCATGCCGCCAGCATGTCGCAAATCGCCGGCGAGGCGAAGCTCAGCGTCGGGCAAATCTATCGTTATTTCAGTAACAAAGACGCCATTATCGAAGAGATGATCCGCCGCATCATCGACTCGCGCATCGAGGAGATGCAGGGCAAAACCCTGGTGGAAGGGATGCCGCAGGCGCTCGCCTGGCGACAGACCCTCAGCGAAGACGATGACGCGCTGATGCTTGAGATGTCCGCCGAGGCGACGCGTAACCCGCAGGTGGCCGCCATGCTGATCGAGGCGGAAGCCCGGATGTTTACCAACGCCTGTGAACATCTGAAAAAGCAGTTTCCCCACCTGAGCGATGAACATATTCGCTGCTGCGTGGAAATCACCGCGGTGATGATCGAGGGGACCATTTACCGTCGACTCACGCCGTTAAAAGTTCCCTCAGAACAATTAGAGCCCATTTATCAGAATATTCTAAAACTACTTTTCTCTGCGAAGTAATCGCATGTGAATAATTAACGGGAATAAGTTATTCCCCTTTTTGTCATTTCCGGCGCTGCCGGAGATGCGGGATCGCTGTGCCTTTAAATAGCCCTCCTCCCTGTTAAGCCATTAACAGGGCGGGCATCGTTCACCCTGGAAAAAGATTATGAAAACCAGAATCACCTCCATCGCGGCATTACTCCTCCTGACGGGGTGCGATAATGCGCAAACATCTGCCCCCCAGCGTCCTCTTCCGGAAGTGGGGATTGTCACCCTGATGAGCCAGCCGGTGCCCGTCGTCAGCGAGCTGACCGGTCGCACCACCGCCGCCATGAGCGCCGAAGTGCGCCCGCAGGTGGGCGGCATTATTCAAAAAAGGCTCTTCACCGAAGGTGATAGCGTCAAAGCCGGACAGGCGCTGTATCAGATCGATCCCTCCAGCTACCGCGCCGCGTACAACGAAGCCGCCGCGGCGCTGAAGCAGGCGCAAGCGCTGGTGCAGGCCGACTGCCAGAAAGCCCAGCGCTATGCGCAGCTGGTGAAAGACGACGGCGTATCGCGCCAGGACGCGGAAGATGCCAAATCCACCTGTGCGCAGGACAAAGCCAGCGTCGAGTCAAAGAAAGCCGCGCAGGAGAGCGCCCGCATTAACCTCAACTGGACCACCATTACTGCGCCCATTGCCGGACGCATCGGGATCTCCTCCGTCACGCCTGGCGCACTGGTCACCGCCCAGCAGGATACCGCCCTGGCCACCGTTCGCGGGCTGGACAGCATGTATGTCGATCTCACCCGCTCCAGCGCCGATCTGCTGCGCCTACGCAAACAAACCCTCGCCACCAACAGCGATACGCTGAGCGTGGCGTTAACCCTGGAAGATGGCAGCACCTACAGCGAAAAAGGCCGCCTGGCGCTAACCGAAGTGGCGGTGGATGAATCAACCGGTTCGGTCACCCTGCGCGCCGTCTTTCCGAATCCGCAGCATCAGCTTCTGCCGGGGATGTTTGTCCGCGCCAGAGTGGATGAAGGCATCATGAGTGACGCCATCCTCGCCCCGCAGCAGGGCATCACCCGCGACGCCAAAGGTGCGGCCACTGCGCTGGTGGTGAACGCCAGCAACAAAGTCGAGCAGCGCCAGCTGGAGACGGGCGACACCTACGGCGACAAATGGCTGGTCCTCAGCGGCCTCAAGGCCGGCGATAAGCTGATTGTGGAGGGCACCGACAAAGTCACCGTCGGTCAGGAAGTGAAAGCCGAAGAGATGAACACCCGCGGAGGAGACGCCTGATGTTTTCCCGTTTCTTCGTGCGCCGCCCGGTCTTTGCCTGGGTGATCGCCATTCTGATTATGCTCGCCGGGATGCTGGCGATCCGCACCCTGCCGGTGGCGCAGTATCCGGATGTCGCCCCGCCGTCGATCAAAATCTCCGCCACCTACACCGGGGCCTCCGCGCAGACGCTGGAAAACAGCGTCACCCAGGTCATCGAACAGCAGCTAACCGGGCTGGATAACCTGCTCTACTTCAGCTCCACCAGCAGCTCGGACGGTTCGGTGAGCATTAACGTCACCTTTGAACAGGGAACCGACCCGGACACCGCCCAGGTGCAGGTGCAGAACAAAGTCCAGCAGGCGGAGTCGCGCCTGCCGACCGAGGTGCAGCAGTCCGGCATCACGGTGGAAAAATCACAGAGCAACTTCCTGCTGATCATGGGCGTGTACGACAAAACCGACCAGGCCAGCAGTTCCGATATCGCCGACTGGCTGGTGAGTAATATGCAGGATCCGCTGGCGCGCGTGGAAGGCGTCGGCAGCCTGCAGGTGTTCGGGGCGGAATACGCCATGCGCATCTGGCTCGATCCGGCGAAGCTGGCCTCCTACGCGCTGATGCCGTCCGACGTGCAGAGCGCTATTGAGGCGCAGAACGTGCAGGTCTCTGCCGGTAAAATCGGCGCGTTACCCTCATCGAACGCGCAGCAGCTGACGGCCACCGTGCGCGCCCAGTCGCGCCTGCAGACGGTGGATCAGTTTAAAAACATCATCGTGAAGAGCCAGTCCAGCGGCGCAGTCGTCCACATCGGCGACGTGGCGCGAGTGGAGATGGGCAGCGAAGACTATACCGCCACCGCGAAGCTCAACGGCCACCCGGCGGCGGGTATGGCGGTAATGCTCTCACCAGGGGCGAACGCGCTCAATACCGCTACGGCGGTAAAAGATAAAATCGCTGAGTTCAAAAAGTCGATGCCGGAAGGCTACGACGTGGCCTACCCGAAAGACAGCACCGAGTTCATCAAGATCTCGGTTGAGGACGTGATTCAGACCCTGTTCGAAGCCATCATTTTAGTCGTGGTGGTGATGTACCTGTTCCTGCAGAACATCCGCGCGACGCTGATCCCGGCGCTGGCGGTACCGGTAGTTCTTTTAGGCACTTTCGGGGTGCTGGCGCTGTTCGGCTACTCCATTAACACCCTGACGCTGTTTGCAATGGTGCTGGCGATAGGCCTGCTGGTGGATGACGCCATCGTGGTGGTGGAAAACGTCGAGCGTATTATGCGCGACGAAGGGCTACCCGCCCGGGAAGCCACCGAAAAATCGATGGGTGAAATCTCCGGCGCGCTGGTCGCCATTGCGCTGGTGCTCTCCGCGGTATTCCTGCCGATGGCCTTTTTCGGCGGCTCCACCGGAGTGATTTACCGCCAGTTCTCGGTCACCATTATCTCGGCGATGTTCCTCTCCGTGGTGGTGGCCCTGACCCTGACGCCTGCGCTCTGCGGCTCGATTCTGAGCCACACGGTACCGCACAAGAAAGGCTTCTTCGGCGCGTTTAACCGCTTCTACAGCAGGACCGAACGCGGGTATCAGAACAAGGTGCTGCGCGCCCTGCGCCGTTCCGGCGGCATGCTGGCGATCTACGCTCTGCTCTGCGGGGCGATGGGGTTCGCCATGCTGAAACTGCCGGGCAGCTTCCTGCCCACGGAAGATCAGGGCGAAATCATGGTGCAGTACACCCTGCCGGCAGGCGCAACGGCGGTGCGTACCGCTGAGGTCAGCCGCCAGGTGCGCGAGTGGTTCCTGAACAAAGAGAAAGCCAACACCGACGTGATCTTCACCGTCGAGGGCTTTAGCTTTAGCGGCAGCGGCCAGAACGCCGGGATGGCGTTTGTCTCCCTGAAAAACTGGTCCGAACGTAAGGGCGACGACAACACCGCCCAGGCTATCGCCCTGCGCGCCACCCAGCAGCTGAGCACCATCCGCGATGCCACCATCTTTGCCATGACGCCACCGGCGGTGGACGGCCTGGGCCAGAGCAACGGCTTTACCTTCGAGCTGATGGCCAGCGGCGGCACCGACCGCGACACGCTGCTGAAGATGCGTAACCAGCTGATTGCTGAGGCCAACCAGGACAGCTCGCTGCACGCCGTGCGCGCCAACGATCTGCCGCAGATGCCGCAGCTGCAGGTGGATATTGATAACAACAAAGCCGTGTCGCTGGGGCTCTCCCTGAGCGACGTCACCAGCACCCTCTCCAGCGCCTGGGGCGGCACCTACGTGAACGACTTTATCGACCGCGGTCGCGTGAAAAAGGTCTATATCCAGGGCGACAGCGACACCCGCGCCGTCCCGTCGGATCTCAATAAATGGTACGTGCGCGGCAGCGACAGCACCATGACCCCGTTCTCCGCCTTCGCCACCACCCGCTGGGAGTATGGCCCGGAAAGCCTGGTGCGCTACAACGGCTCGGCGGCGTATGAGATTCAGGGCGAAAACGCCAGCGGGGCCAGCTCCGGCACGGCAATGAGCAAAATGGAGCAGCTGGCGAACAACCTGCCGGGTGGCAGTACCTGGGCGTGGAGCGGTTTATCGCTGCAGGAAAAGCTGGCCAGCGGTCAGGCGATGAGCCTGTATGCCCTCTCGATCCTGGTGGTGTTCCTCTGTCTGGCGGCGCTGTATGAGAGCTGGTCGGTGCCGATTTCGGTCATTCTGGTGATCCCGCTTGGGGTGCTGGGTGCGGCACTTGCCGCCACCCTGCGCGGCCTGAACAACGACGTCTACTTCCAGGTGGCGCTACTGACCACCATCGGCCTGTCGTCGAAAAACGCCATTTTGATTGTGGAGTTTGCCGAAGCCAAAGTCGCTGAAGGCTACTCCCTGACCCGCGCCGCCCTGCGTGCCGCCCAGACGCGTCTGCGCCCGATCATCATGACCTCGCTGGCGTTTATTGCCGGCGTCACGCCGCTGGCGATTGCCACCGGCGCCGGGGCCAACAGCCGCGTGGCGATCGGTACCGGCATCATCGGTGGGACCTTGGCCGCCACGCTGCTGGCGATTTTCTTCGTCCCCTTATTCTTTGTACTGGTGAAACGTCTGTTCTCCGGTAAGCACGCAAACCGGAGGTCATAATGTTTCGTGTCACTGTTTTAGCGTTAGCCCTGCTGAGCGCAGGCTGCGTGTCGTTAGATCCAACGTATCAGCGTCCGGACGCCCCCGTCCCGGCAACCTTGCCCGGCGCGCACGGCGAAGCCACCGCCGTGGTGAGCCATTGGCAGCAGGTGATGAACGATGCGCGGCTGAAAAGCGTGGTGACGATGGGGCTTAACAGCAACCGCGACGTGCAAAAAGCGATTGGGGATATTGATGCCGCCCGCGCCCTGTATGGTGAAACGCGCTCATCCCTGTTCCCGACGGTGGACGCCGGGCTGAGCCACACCCGCAGCCGTACGCTGGCAAGCGGCGTGACCACCAGCGACGAAGCCAACGGCGCGGTCTCAAGCTTCGAGCTGGATCTGTTTGGCCGCAACCAGAGCCTCTCCCGCGCCGCGCGTGAAACCTGGCTTGCCAGCGAGTTCACCGCGCAGAACACGCGCCTGACGATGGTCAGCGAGCTGACCACGGCCTGGATCACCCTGGCGGCGGACAACAGCAACCTGGCGCTGGCGGAATCGACCCAGGAGAGCGCAGCGAACTCGCTCAGGATCGTGAAGCGCCAGCAGGCGGTCGGCGTGGCGGCGGCAACGGACGTCAGCGAGGCGATGGCGGTTTACCAGCAGGCGCGCGCCAGCGTGGCAAGCTACCAGACGCTGGTGATGCAGGACAAAAACGCCCTCAATCTGCTGGCGGGGGATACGGTGCCGGACACCCTGCTGCCCGGCACCCTGGAGAGCCTGAGCGATAACGCCATCACGTTGATTCCGGCGGGGGTCAGCTCCAGCACATTGTTACGTCGCCCGGATATTCAGGAGGCCGAGCATAACCTGCTGAGCGCCAACGCCAACATCGGTGCCGCACGCGCTAACTTCTTCCCGTCCATCTCACTGACGGCCAGCGCGGGTGTCGGCAGCGATTCGCTCTCGTCCCTGTTCAGCCACGGCATGAAAGTCTGGTCGTTCGCGCCGTCCATCACCCTGCCGCTGTTCAGCGGCGGGAATAACATGGCGCAGCTGCGCTACGCGGAAGCGGAGAAGAAGGGGCTGATCGCCACCTACGAGAAGACCATCCAGAGTGCGTTTAAGGACGTGGCGGATGCGCTGGCGCGCCGGGAAACGCTGAGCGAGCAGCTCGATGCCCAGCGTGAATACGTGGCCGCAGAGCAAAAAACGCTGGATGTGGCGACCCGCAGCTACAGGGCGGGCGCAGGGGATTATCTGACGGTACTGACCGCGCAGCGCTCGCTGTGGTCGGCGCAATCGTCGCTGATCGCGCTACAACAAACCGACCTGGAAAACCGTATCGCCCTGTGGCAGTCGCTCGGGGGCGGCATTCAGTGATATCGTTGCCGGGCGGCGCGTTGCTTGCCCGGCCTACGGGCTCTATATCATTCAGGAGAAACAACATGTTCACCGGCTTGTGTGCTTTCCCGTTAACCCCCTTCACTGCCAGCGGCATTGATGAAGAGGGATTCCGTAAAATTCTGGCCCGCCTGACGGCAGCCCGAGTGGATTCGCTGGGTATTCTGGGGTCAACCGGAAGCTACGCCTTCCTGACCCGGGAGCAGCGCCAGCGTGTTGTCACCCTGGCCAGGCAGCATGCCGGCGATATTCCCATGATGGTCTGCGTGGGCGCGGTCAGTACCGATGCCGTGTTGCGTCTGGCAGAGGATGCGCAGGCGGCAGGCGCGGATGCCCTGCTCCTTCCAGCGGTCAGCTACCAGCCGCTCAGGGAGGACGAGGTATTTGGCCTCTTTGAAACCGTCACCCATCATGTTTCGGTTCCGATCTGCGTCTATGACAACCCCGGCACCACCCACTTTACCTTTACGGATGACCTGCACGGACGCCTGTCGTCCCTGGACGGCGTGCGTTCGATTAAAATTCCGGGCGTCCCGGATACGCCAGCCGCAGCCGTCGATCGCGTCGCGGCGTTACGCCACCGTCTTCGCCCTGACGTGACGGTTGGGATCAGCGGGGATGCGTTTGCCGGGCTGGGATTAAATGCCGGCTGTGAGGTGTGGTATTCCGTCTGCGGAGGACTGTTCCCGGAAACGGCCAAACAGATCACCCAGGCCGCGGCGATGAACGATCCTGCCCGCGTCACGGCCCTCACCGCCCGCCTGGAGCCTTTATGGGCGCTTTACCGTAAACATGGCGGAAGTATCCGGGTGATTGCCGCCGCCGCAGGCGTGCTGGGGCTGACCGATGCCGACTGCCTGCCCCGCCCGCTACAGCCGTTGCCAGCGGACGATATCGCGGAGATAGCCCGGACGATCGCCGGGCTTGAACTGCAATAACACGCCTCCGGGACCGGGTCAGACGTTAATGCGATCCTGTCAAAGCCCGACGTCCCGGAATCATCACCAGCAGCGCCAGCGCTAACGGCACCAGGGAGCCCCACAGCACGGCGTTCCAGCCGTACACATTCAGCAGTACCCCGGACGAAAACGACCCCAGCATCATCACCCCAAAAACAACAAAATCATTCAGGGACTGGACGCGGGTCTTCTCTTCCGGCCGGTGATACTCAATGATTTTGGCCGATGCGCCAATAAAGCCGAAGTTCCAGCCGATCCCCAGTAAAATCAGCGACAGCCAGTAATGGACAATCTCCGTCCCGCAGAGTCCGGCGACAACCGATGCGGCAGAAATCAGTAAACCCGCCGCCGCCACCCGCATGGCACCAAAGCGGTCGATAAGCTTGCCGGTAAAAAATCCCGGCCCGTACATGGCGATCACATGCCACTGGATCCCCAGGTTCGATACCTGCTGAGAAATGCCGTGCATGTGCATCGACAAGGGCGCGGCGGTCATCAGGAAGTTCATCACCATATAGATGACGGCGGCGCTGAATACCGTTCTCAGGAAGCCGGGCTGACGCACGATCTCGCCCAGAGGCCGCCCGGCGGAGGGCGTTGCCGCCGCCGCAGGCTCTGCCGGGATCACCCCCTTCAGAATCAAGGCGGAGATCGCTGCCACCAGCGCCTGGCCGAGAAAGGTGATGGCAAAGGTGTAAGGCGGCCAGAGGTTCATGGTGCTGGTCACCAGCATCGGGCCGATAACGCCCGCCAGCACACCGCCACCCATCACCAGCGACAGCGCCCGGGCCCGCCGTTCAGGCGCGACCCCGTCCGTGGCGGCAAAGCGGAAGCTGAGCGCCACCGCGGCATAGGCGCCGCCAAGAAACGCGGCGAGACAAAACAGCATAAATGAACCGATAACCACCGCCAGCGCAGCGATCAGGCCGGTAATCACCCCTGCCCCGGTACCGGCCATAAAGGCCGCTTTTCTTCCGTGCTTTCTTGCCAGCGCGCCGAAGGGCAAAATGCAGGCCGCCATCCCCAGCACAAACATAGTGACAGGCAGCGTGGAGAGCGACGCGCTGGGCGCGATGGCGTTACCGACAATCGCCCCGGTGGCGTAAAACACCACGGAGTTGGCCCCGGCAAGGGCCTGAGCCGCCGCCAGGCGCATGATATTGTTATTCTGTTCAGGGACGGAAAGAGCCTGCTCTGTGGTCATGTAATGCGCGATCTCCTGGCGTTAACGACGTTAAAATGTCCCGAATGCCGCACGCGGTTTACCCCGTGCGGCGACGTTATCAGGCGTGACGACCCGCCATCACCCCACCGTCGATATCCCAGATGGCCCCGGTGACCCAGCCCGCCTTGTCCGAGAGCAGGAAAGCCACGGTTTCTGCGATATCTTCCGGCGTACCGACGCGGCCGATCGGATGGAAGCTGTCGAAGCTGTTCATCACCGCTTTTACGTCGTCTTTTGGAATGAAGCCTTCGTAGATCGGGGTATGCACCACCGCCGGAGAGACAGCATTCACGCGGATACCTTTGCCGCCAAGCTCGATCGCCAGGTTTTTGGTCAACGCGTGCAGGCCCGCTTTCGCCATGGAATAAGCGGACGATGGTGTCGCCCCGATGGCCTGCTGCGCCCACATGGAGCCGATGTTAACGATGGCGCCTTTGATCCCCGCCTCAACCATATTGCGCACCACATCGCGGGTGATAAAGAAGGTCGCGCGGTTCAGGCTCATATAGAGATCGTAGTCAGCCATTTCATGTTCGGTGAAGGGTTTCGGGAAGAACACCCCGGCCGCATTCACCAGCAGGCTGATGTCTTTATGTTCGGCGTTAATCACCTCAGTGACGTGCTTCATGCCGGCTTCCGTCATCAGATCGGCCACGATCAGCGACACCAGGCCATCAGCCGCCAGCGCCTGGCGCGCCTGTTCAGCTTTGTCCTGACGGTTGCCCACCAGCACCACGCTGCCGCCGTTTTTCAGAACCTTTTTCGCGGTTTCATACCCCATACCGCTTGTACCACCGACCACTAACAGTTTTTTACCGGCAAAAGATGCGTTCATCGCTAACCTCTTTGAAATGATGTAATGAATAAGGAAACTGTGGCAGCAGAATGCCAGCGCGCATCGGGATTGACGACTCAGAAGAAATTGCGAGACGAGAAAGAAAATCTATCTTACTGGCGTATACTGATCGTGCTTTCACGCTAAGAGGATTTTAATAATGCGATCGCTTAACCGACTGAAATGGTTGCACGCCTTTGAGGCCACCGCGCGACATGGCAGTTTTACCGGTGCTGCGCAGGAGCTGGGCGTGACGCCAGCCGCCGTAGGGCAGCTTGTCCGCTCGCTTGAAGCCTGGGTCGGGCACCCGCTGCTAAACCGCACCCGCACGGGTAAGGAACGGCTTACCCTGGTGGATGAGGCCCAGGAGGCGCTGCAGGACATTACGCAGGGGCTGGATAAGCTGGAAACAGGGTTAAACAAGCTGCGAGGCCGCCGGGCGCGTTCGGTGGTGGTGCTGACCGCGTCACAGGTGCTGATGATGAACTGGCTGATGGATCGTCTCAACCGCTTTGCGGAAAGCCATGAAACGATCGATCTGCGGCTTAACGTGACCGAAAAGCTGATGGATGTCGCCCACGGTGAAGCCGATATCGGCATCCGCTGTGGTCAGGGAGACTGGCCCGGTGTGAACAAAACCTGGCTGATGGATGAAGAAGCCGTGCTGGTCTGCAGCCCGCGTCTGGTGCCCCCCGGGGGGGTCGCCTGCGGGGAGTGGCTCGCCACGCAAAAATTAATCCATGACGACACGCCTCACCCCGGCGCAGATTTTCCCTCCTGGGAGGCGGTGCTGAGCGCGGTGAAGGCACCCGACGTCCGTGAAAGCCGGTTGCATATTAATTCGACCTCCGCAGTGATACTGGCGGCCCTCAGCGGACGCGGCGTCGCCATTGTTCGTCGCGCACTGGTCAGTCAGCTGATTGAGACCGGACAACTCGTCCAGCTGCACCCTGACCATCGCTGGCCGCTGAAATGGTCCTATTACGTGGTCACCCCCCCGGCAGTCCGTGATGCGCAGCGAAGTAAAACGCTTTCACGACTGGCTGGTGCAGGACGTGCTTGCCAGTAGCGAGCCGCTTCGGCCAGTTTAAATCAGAGCGTCATCATCATTTCATGCCACGCCATCCCGCCGTGATCGGACACCGACGGTTTGATATAGCGGTAGCCAAAATGGGCGTACAGATCGACGTGGCGATCTTTGCACATCAGGTGAATGGTCTTTTTGTTCATCGCCTTCAGGCGTGACACGAACTCACGCATCAGCAGTGACGAATAGCCTTTCCCCTGGAAATCCGGGTGTACCACCACCGACATGATCACCGCGTTTGGCGCATCCGGATCGTGGCCCACCAGCTCTTTAAATTCTTCGTCGGACATCACCACTTCCCACGCACAGCCCGCATTGATAAAACCGATAACTTTCCCCTCCAGCTCCATGCAGAGGAAGCCTTCCGGATAGCGGTGAATGCGGGTAGCAATTTTTTCGCGCGTTGCCGCTTCATCCCCTTCGTAGGACGTCATTTCAATTTCGTAGCAACGATCGACGTCAGCTGGGGTTGCATGGCGGAATACCGGGGTGGTCATGTTTTTGCCTCTTCATCATTTTGTGGGCGACAGGTTACCTTGTTCGGAGCATGCAGGCTAATCCGCCGATTTAACGATATAGGTCACCACACCAAAGATATCGAGTGAATCTTCACTGCTCACGAGGATAGGTGAATAGGCGCTGTTCATCGGGTTAAGCTGCACCCGGGGCCTGAGCTGGAGGCGCTTTACCGTAAACTCGCCCTCCACTGCCGCGATCACGATATCCCCGTGCTGCGCCGTTCTGGCACTGTCGACAATCAGCAGATCGCCGTCGCCGATCCCGGCATCAATCATTGAATCCCCGGCCGCTTTTACAAAATAGGTCGAGCTGGGGTGCTGGATCAGCAATTTGTTCAGGTCGATACGCTGTTCCACGTAGTCCTGCGCCGGGCTGGGGAAGCCGCACTGCACGACATCGCTGAAAAGGGGTAGCGCGATCACCTCGCGCAGCGCTGCAAGTTGGTAAAACACCATGATTCGTTCCTCGAATACTGTTTTTATATACAGTAGTCGTAGCGAGAAGCGCAGGCAAGTCACGGTGCAGCGGCGGCTGTTTATTGCTTAACCGCTTCGCTTATAAGTGATTAATGTGTTTGAGAATATTGATTTTGTAAATATTTCAGGGCGTTGCATGGAAGGCTTCCTCTCACTTGAGTGAACGGGACGGCTCCATTCGCTTTAGTGTATTGCTTCTACTGCGCTGTTACACGCCAACCAGGCTTTCGAGAGGAATACCAAGTTGAGCATGCAAACGGCGGATCATCGGTAAAGTGAGAGTCCGCGTTCCGTTCAAAATTTCGTAAACACGATTTGACTTACCGATGGCCGGCTCGAGATCTTTAGCACTCAGACCTTGCTGTTCCATGCGGAACTTAATGGCCTCAACCGGCGAAGGTGGTTCAATCGGATAGTGCTTTTTCTCATAATCTTCGATTAAAAGGCACATCACTTCAAAATAATCACCTTCTGGTGTATCCAGTGCAGGTTCATTTTCGAACATCGGTTCGACCGCTTGAAGGGCCGTTTCATAATCTTGTTCAGTTCGGATAGGTTTAATATTCATCGTTTACTCCAGGTCAATCGTATCCGCGTCTACTGCATCATATTCCTTATGCGTTCCGATAAACTTAACGAAAATCCATCCACGCTGATAGGCAATTGCAACTATTAATCGGTAACTGTTTCCTTTGATATTGAAGACCACGCGCCTGTCTTTAAGGATACTGGCACTGCGGTACTGTTCTTTAATTTCTGCTGGAGTTTTCCAGGCAGCTTTTGTAGCTTCATCCACCCAAGCCTTCAGCGGTTGTTCAGCATCGGGGTTCTCGGCCCAAAAATCCCTTAATATTTTTACCGATATGATCTTCATATACAAATGATAGTCCCAATATGGGACTACGGCAATCTTTTAGTCCCATATTGGGACATGAATAATAAATAGTAGCCTTTGGCAAATGGCTAACCGACGCGTTACGCCAGGAGCAAGAGAAATCGCAGAACGACAGTATATTTTCCAGGCGCAACAAAAAGATACGGCGGGAATATCGAAGTAACAAGCCGGTAAGACCATTCCCGGAAAGCGCCTCGCAAAACAGTTTGCTCGCATGTCCCCCTTCACCCTAACCCTCAGGGAGAGGGAACGGCACGACCTTCATCGGCCATATTTCCGCGAGCCAACCACACACAAAATCACCCCCAACGTAATCAACATCATCAGTGGGCTGACCCTCTCATGCAGTAGCGTGGCGGACAGCGCCAGCCCCAGAAACGGCTGTAGCAGCTGCAGTTGTCCGACGGCGGCAATCCCGCCCTGGGCCAGCCCTTTGTACCAGAAGATAAACCCGATCAGCATGCTGAACAGCGACACATAGCCAAGTGCGCTCCAGGCCGAAAACCCGATGCCGCTGAAGGTTGCCGGCATCGTCAGCAGGGAGGCCAGCACCATAAACGGCAACGCTAAAATCAACGCCCAGCTGATCACCTGCCAGCCGCCTGTCTCGCGGGTGAGCGCCGCCCCTTCGGCATAGCCCAGGCCGCAGACGATCACCGCCGCGAGCATCAGAAGATCGCCCCTAAGCGACAGCGCCGCGCCTTGCGAGAGCGCAAACCCCACCACCAGCAGGCTGCCCAGCACCGAGAAGATCCAGAAGGCCCGGGCAGGCCGCTCCTTGCCGCGCAGCACCGCGAAAATGGCGGTCATCAGCGGCAACAGCCCGAGAAACACAATCGAGTGGGCGGCGGTGACATGCTGCAATGCCAGGGCGGTGAGCAGCGGAAAGCCGACCACCACGCCCAGCGAGACCATCATCAGCGGCACAATCCGCGCGGCTGGCGGGCGTTTTTCCTTTAACCCGAGGATCAGCATCAGAGCCAGCCCCCCGGCAAGGGAGGCCCGGGCAAAGGTCAGGAAAAAGGGATCAAAATCCTGCACCGCAATCCGGGTGGCGGGCAAGGAGCCGCTGAAAATCACTACCCCCAGCAGGCCGTTGAGCCAGCCTGATAGCGCGTTTTTATCTACCGCAACATCCATTCCCGTTACCTTCCCGATCTTGAGCCTCTGTTGCGTGGATGGTAGTCTCGCCAATCTAATACAATCAAATTATTGTCATGGATACATTTGATGAAAGCCCGCTACAAAGGGATCGTGGATCGCTACGCTGCGTTGATTCGATCTGCCGGGATCCCGGCAGGCACCCGCCTGCCCACGCACCGCACGCTCGCCGCCCGGGAGCATATCTCCCTCGCCACCGCGACGCGGGTCTATGCCGAGCTGGAGAAGATGGGGCTGGTCAGCGGCGAAACCGGGCGCGGGACCTTCGTCAGGGAGATCCTGCTGCCCTCGGGTCAGGGGATCGATCAGCAGGCGGTCGCTACCGATGTACTGGATCTGAACTTCAATTATCCCGCCCTGCCGGGCCAGGGGGGAGCTGCTGCGGGAGGCGCTCAGGCAGCTCGCCGCCGGAGGCGATATCGAATCGCACCTGCGCTATCAGCCGCATGCCGGCAGACAGACCGAGCGGGAGATTGTCGCCGCACATCTCGCGGGGCCGCATTTTCAACCTTCGGCGGACAATGTGCTGATTGTGAACGGTGCCCAGCACGGCCTGACCGTTGCAGTGATGGGGCTGCTCCGGCCCGGCGACGTGGTGGCGGTGGACGCCCTCACCTACCCGGGCTTTAAAGCCCTGGCGGCGCTCTATCACCTGGAGCTGCTCGCCATCCCCTGCACGGCAACCGGCCCGGATCTGGCGGCGTTACGCCAGCTCTGCCAGCAGCGTCACGTGCGGGCGGTTTACACCATGCCGACCCTGCACAACCCGCTGGGCTGGGTCCTGAACCACAAGCAGCGCAGAATCCTGGCGGAGATTGCCCGGCAACACGATCTGCTGATCGTCGAAGACACCGCCTACGGCTGGCTGATCCGCCGTCCTCCTCCGCCCGTCGCCAGCTTCGCCCCGGAACGCACGGTGTATGTCACCTGCTTTTCGAAAAATGTCGCGACCGGTCTGCGGGTCGGAGCGGTAGTCTGCCCGCCGGATCTGCGTCCGGCCCTCGAGAGGGCCATCCGGGCCACCACCTGGAATACGCCGTCGGTGATGACCGCCATGGTGTGTCACTGGATCCAGGACGGCACCGTAGCCCGCTTTGAAACGCTGAAACGACGCGACGCCCGCCAGCGACAGGCCGTCCTGAAAGAAATGCTGGGAGATCTGCCCTGCATCACCCATCCCGATTCGTACTTTGCCTGGCTGCCCCTTGCAGACGGATCCAGAGCCGATCGGGTCGTTAAGCAGCTGATGGATAACAATATCTCCGTCTCGACCGCGGAGCCGTTCTCTACCTCCGGCACGGTGCCGCAGGCGATCCGCATCGCCCTCGGGTCGGTTACGATAGATAATTTACGCCAGGCGTTAGTGCAGGTCAGAGCGGCGGTGGAACTGGAGCAGAGCCGTTAAGCCGAGTCGCTGATTAAGACTCGTCTTAAATTAGCCAGGAAAGTCAATTTTTCTGGCGCTTGATCACAGTAAATATCCCTCCCGAAATAATTCGCGCCACATGTAACTTTTGCTAACTTATTTATTAGCGTCGATATATTCTCCCCCCACCCACAAAAATGCCTAAAATATATTCAGACGGAGCACAAAAACGCACCGAAAGGCTTATTGAAGTTTCTGCCGTTCTGTCTACATTTATTTCTGCACACATTTGAAGAGGTTAATTTCCTCTCAACGAATATTCTCAACGAAACACTGGAGACATGTTATGACTAAACATCGAGGCGGTTCCGGCAATTTCGCAGAAGACCGGGAGCGTGCATCCCAGGCGGGCCGCAAAGGTGGGCAGAGCAGCGGCGGGAATTTTAAAAATGACCCGCAGCGCGCATCCGAAGCGGGAAAAAAAGGCGGGCAGAACAGCCGGGGCGGCGGCCGCAAACCAGCGGCGTAAGTTCTATAATATATTCTCTGTCTGACCCATTTTTGTCAGACAATATATTGGAAACGGCGAGACGGTATAAATACCGTGCCATTTACAGGCAGTTCGATTAATTATGCGGAGGTTATATGCTGCATTTGAGAAGAAGAGTTCGCAACGCACGTAATAATCATCGCACCAGTGATGATGTCGGCTGGATTATTCCGGGAGACGCAGAGCGTACCCGTTCGCCGGACAGTGGCCCGGCACTCCAGCTGAGAAGAGAGAATGACGCCAGCAGTGAGGTGAGGCTCAGCCAGCGTCAGTCGTATCTGGTCAACGCTATGGCGCACCGCGATCTGAAGTAAGCAGCTGTTAAGTGATGCAAACTTGTTGTGCTTTGTTATTTGCCCGGCCTTCCCCGCCGGGTTTTTTTATGTCCGCAGCGGCAGCCCGGCGGTCTCTCTGGCACGCAGCACCGTCAGGAGAGTGATCAGCGCCGCCACCATGACGTACAGCGCCGGTGAGAGCGGATTGCCGGTCGCGGTCAGCAGCCAGGCCAACAGCCACGGCGTCACCCCGCCAAAGAGCGCCACCGCAAGATTATAGGCAATCGCCATGCTGCCATAGCGGATGCGGGTGGGGAACAGCTCCGCCATCGCCGCATTGCTGGCGCCGTCAAAAGCGGCAATACACAGCCCGACCAGCAGCAGCCCCAGCACGGCAGAGAACACCTCTCCGCTCGCCATCATTTTCATGGCTGGCCAGGCGACGAGGATCAATCCCAGACACCCCACCAGCATCAGCGGCTTACGGCCAATCCTGTCCGACAGATAGCCCATAAAAGGCACCAGTACGGCGACGGCCAACAGCCCGAGGGTGGTGATGGTATAAGCATCCAGCGCCGGGTAGTGCAGCGCCGCCACCAGATAAGCAGGAATAAAAGTTTGCAGCATCCAGTGCACCACCGCCTTGATCGCCACAAACCCGATGCAAAAGCCCAGCGCCCGCCGGCCGGTGGTCACGGCCCTGTGCAGCGGCGCAGGTTCCGTTTGACGGCTATTCACCAGCGCCTGAAATTCGGGGGGAGTCCTGAAGATTGTTGCGCAGATAAAGACCAATCCAGCCCAGCGGCCCGGCTAACAGAAACGGAATGCGCCAGCCCCAGTCGTTCATCGCCGCCTCCCCCCAGTATCGCGGTCAGCAGCAGCACCAGGCCCGATCCGGCGACAAAAGCCATAAAGCCGAAGCTGTCGGTCCAGCAGGTGAAGTAGCCCCGGCGATCGACCGGGGCATATTCGGCCAGAAAGGTGGTGGCCCCTGCGCTTTCGCCCCCGGCGGCAAATCCCTGGATCATCCGCACCAGCACCAGCAGCACCGTGGCGAGCAGCCCGGCCTGCGCATAGGTGGGCAGTAACCCGATGGAAAAGGTGGCACCGGAGGTCAGCAGGATCACGGTCGCCAGCACCTTGCGCCGTCCAGTCCTGTCGCCGCGGGAGCCAAACCACAGCCCGCCGAGCGGGCGTATCACAAATCCGGCGCCAAACACCGCGAACGAGGAGAGCAGCGCCGTGGCCGGGTCGTCGGCCTGAAAGAACTGCATGCCGATAATGGTCGCCAGGGTACCGTAGAGCCCGAAATCGAACCATTCGACAAAATGGCCGATGCCGGTGGCGAGCAGCACCTTACGCAGTTGGCGGGACACGGGCTGCCCTTAACGCTTCTTCGGCATCATGCGCAGCAGGGTATTGTCTTTCCAGAAGTAGTGATGAAGCAGCGCGGCAAAGGCATGAATACCGATAATGAAGTACCCCAGGTTCGCCAGGGTGACGTGCCAGGCTTTCAGCGTGTCCACCAGGTCGAAATTGCCCTCGGCGGCGTGCGGCATCCCCAGGCCAAAGGCAAACCAGGTATTGCCCCGGTTATACATCATCACCAGGCCAATCAGCGGCAGCGCAATAAACAGCAGGTAGATGGCAAGGTGGCCTAAATGGGATAAGCCGATATACATCGGTTTTGGCTTAGGCACGATCGGCGGCGCGGGATATTTAAGGCGCACCAGCAGACGCGCCACCATCAATACCAGAATAGAGATACCGCAGGAGACGTGGATCATGTTGATCAGCGGGCGGTCACTGCGGGGGAAAAAGCCGCGAAACTCCATGGCGCAGTAGGCCACGATCACCAGCAGAAAAACCAGCCAGTGAATAGCAATTTGCAGGCCGGTGTATTTATTGCGCATAGTCTTTCCTGATAGAAGCTAAAAAAATTTAAAATAACCAGCTTTCCTTAAAAATTCATTAACTTTTGTCCCCGACTTTTCAAAAACTTCCGTGCAGATGAGGCATCTTCAATTGCCTCGCTGGGCTTCATGGTCTAAGCCTGGATGAGTTTAACGTCCCGTACATCACACAGGAGAAGAGCATGAGTAAGATTGGCATTAACGGATTTGGTCGTATTGGCCGACTGGTGCTTCGTCGGTTACTGGAAACCCAGGACAGTAATAGCGTGGTGGCAATCAACGATTTAACCTCACCGAAAGTGCTGGCCTACCTGTTAAAACACGACTCCAACTACGGGCCCTTCCCCTGGAGCGTGGACTTCACGGAAGACTCCCTGATCGTCGACGGTAAATCCATTTCGGTGTATGCCGAAAAAGAGGCAAAACACATCCCGTGGAAAGCCGCCGGGGTGGATCTGGTGGTGGAGTGCACCGGGTTCTACACCTCGCAGGAGAAGTCGCAGGCGCATCTGGACGCCGGTGCGAAAAAGGTGCTGATTTCCGCCCCCGCCGGGGAGATGAAAACCATCGTCTTTAACGTCAATGACGACACCATCGACGCCAGCGACACCATTATCTCGGTCGCCTCCTGCACCACCAACTGCCTGGCACCGCTGGCGAAGGTGCTGCACGATTCGTTTGGCATCAAGGCGGGCACCATGACCACCATCCACGCCTACACCGGCACCCAGGCGCTGGTGGATGGTCCGCGCGGCAAAGATCTGCGTGCCTCGCGGGCCGCAGCGGAAAACATCATCCCGCATACCACCGGCGCGGCGAAGGCCATCGGGCTGGTGATCCCCGCGCTGAGCGGCAAGCTAAAGGGCCATGCCCAGCGCGTACCGGTCAAAACCGGCTCCGTGACCGAGCTGGTGTCGATTCTGGAGAAAAAAGTGAGTGTGGATGAGATCCACCAGGCGCTGAAAAAGGCCACCGAGGGCAATGAGTCCTTTGGCTATACCGATGAAGAGATTGTCTCGTCGGATGTGATCGGCTCGCACTTTGGTTCGGTCTTCGATGCCACCCAGACGGAAGTCACCGACGCGGGCGACGTCCAGCTGGTGAAAACCGTGGCCTGGTACGATAACGAATACGGCTTTGTGACCCAGCTGGTGCGCACCCTGGATAAGTTCGCGGCCCTGTAATGCCACCGCGGACAGCCCTGCTGTCCGCAACCTGTGAGTCGGTGCTGGTTTTCATTTTGTTAACCCTGATATAACAAAGGCTTTCCAGAGAGGGAGCCTTATCATGGAGGCACTGAGCCGCGAAACATTAGAACAACAGATGGCGCAAGCCGTTAGCCGTTCGACTACCTTTACCATCTGGCCCGATCGTGAAGCCCCTGGCGCACGCACCAGCGACGCCGTTCTTACCCCTGAACCCCGCCACACGGGCACCTCCGACTACGATCGCGCCGTCACCGGCATCCGCGCGCCGGAGATCGCCGTTTACGCCCCTGCCCGCCCTAACGGCGTGGGTATTCTGGTGGCACCGGGCGGCTCTTATCGTCGGGTGGTGCTGGATAAAGAGGGCAGCGCGCTGGCCTCCTTCTTTAATGCCCGCGGCTATACCCTGTTTGTCATGACCTACCGCATGCCGGGGGATGGCCACGAAGAGGGGGCCGACGCGCCGCTGGCCGACGTTCAGCGGGCGATGCGCGCGATCCGTGCCGGTGCAGCGGAGTGGAAGCTGGATCCGGCCCGCATTGGGGTACTGGGATTCTCCGCCGGCGGGCACGTGGCGGCGAGCCTCGGCACCCGGCACGATGAAGTGGTCTATGCTCCGGTGGACGCCGCCGACGAGTTCCCTGCCCGTCCGGCATTTATGGCGCTGGTCTATCCGGTGATCACCATGGGTGATGCGCATCATCATTCAGGTTCGCGCCATGAGCTGATCGGGGATACCCCGACAGACGCGCAGATCCGCCACTACTCGCTGGAGGAGCGCGCCACCCGCGACGCGCCACCAACCTTCCTGCTGCATGCCGCCGACGATCCGGCGGTAAAAGTCGAGAACAGCCTGGCGATGTTCAGCGCTCTGCGCCGCCTGGGAGTGCCGGTTGAGATGCATATCTTCGAGCGTGGAAAGCACGGATTTGGCATCCGCGATGCCCAGGGGGTTGCCGGTAGCCGTCTGGCCGGAATTGATGATGAACTGGATTGCAACGAAGGTGTAGCCTGTAACGCCGGGTGGCGGCTACGCCTTACCCGGCCTACGGCACCGGTTTGGGTTTTTTGTAGGCCGGATAAGCGCAGCGCCACCCGGCAAGCAGGCGGTTGTGCGGCCTGATGCCCTAACCCCAGCCCTCTCCCACAGGGAGAGGGAGAAAACCAATGCTGGTTCAGGACTGCAAATAAACCACCTGGGTCTGCAGGTATTCATGCAAGCCGTGCTTGCCATCCGCCCCGCCGATCCCGGATTTACGCCAGCCGGCGTGGAAGCCCTGCATCGCCTCAAAGTTTTCGCGGTTGATGTAGGTTTCACCGAACTTCAGCCCTTTGATGGCTTTCATCGCCACGTTCAGATCCCGGGTGTAAATCGAGGACGTCAGACCATAGTCGCTGTCGTTGGCCATCTTCAGCGCCTCTTCCAGGGTGTCAAATACCACCACCGGCAGCACCGGTCCGAAGGTCTCTTCGTGCATGATGGTCATATCCTGACGCACGTCCAGCAGCAGCGTTGGCGGGTAGTAATACCCTTTCCCCTCGGCCGCCTTGCCGCCCAGCACCACTTTTGCCCCCTGCTGTACCGCCAGAGCCACTTTCTGCTCCACGCGCTCCAGCGCCGCCGCGTTGATCAGCGGCCCCATGGCAATGTCGTTGCGCTCGGCCGGGTTGCCAAACTGCACCGCCTTCATCGCTTCGCCCAGACGGTTCACAAAGCGGTCGTAGATGCCCTTCTGCACATACACGCGCTCGGCGCAGTTACAGACCTGCCCGGTGTTGATCACCCGCGAGTCGACAATGGCTTTAACCGCCAGCTCCAGATCCGCATCGTCCATCACGATGGCCGGGGCTTTACCGCCCAGCTCCAGGCACACTTTGGTGATGTTCTTCGCCGCCGCGGCCATGATCTTCTCGCCCGCGCCCACGCTGCCGGTCATGCTGACCAGGGCCACTTTCGGGTTGCCCGCCAGCTCCTGGCCCACGGTTTCGCCGCGGCCCAGCACCAGGTTAAAGACCCCTTTCGGCAGGCCAATCTCATCAACGATTTTGGCAAAGGCGATGGCGTTGTTTGGCGTGAACTCGCTCGGCTTAATGACGATGGTGTTGCCGGTCAGCAGCGCCGGCCCCAGCTTGCGGGCAATCAGGAAGAACGGGAAGTTCCACGGCAGAATGCCGGTGGTCACGCCGAGGGCGCGTTTGAACAGCAGGATGTTTTCGCCCGGGCGATCGCTCTGGATAATTTCGCCTTCGTAGCGACGCGCCCACTCGGCCATGTAGTCGAGATAGTCGGCGGTGAACGCCACTTCCACCTCGGCAAGCTGCTGGATTTTGCCGCCTTCGGCCACGATCAGGGCGCTGATTTCACTGGCGCGCTCACGAATACCGGCGGCAATTTTGCGCAGCCAGCCCGCACGCTGGATGGCGGGCAGCGCCTCCCAGTCAGCCTGGGCGCGCTCGGCGGCGTCGATGGCCTTGCGGGCATCTTCGGCGCTACCGTCGGGAATACGGGAAATGACCTCTTCGGTGGCCGGATTGATCACATCAATCCAGGCATCACCCTGCCAGGCTACAAACTGTCCATCGATATACATAGGATGTTGTACGGGTACTGTCATGACCTGCTCCTGTAATTGCACTGTTTTTAACAAGTAAAATTATTGTTAAAAACTACAGTTCCCGATCCGCAATCCCAGTCTATCGCGCTGTTTTTGTGAGATATCTCATAAAAGAAACGGGTCAGCAGGAGGAAATAATTACAATCCGACAACAAAGTCTGCCCGTTTGCGGGAAAGTCATCGCAAACGGGCAATGGACTACAGCAGAGAGCGGCTGACCAGCGCCCCGGTGAGGATGGCGTCGTTACGCAGGATCTGCCAGGCAGCCTCCACCTCGGCAGGAATATCGACATGCACGATAAAATCACGGCCAAGCGGGCCATAGCCGTTAATGTCATCGCGCAGGCGTGGGAGCTCACCCAGCACCAGCGACAGATAGCGTTCCACCGGCCACAGCCCCTCGCCGCCGCCGCGGAACACCAGCCCGTCGTCGCTGTTTTGCAACTGCGGGACGATGCCCGGATGACTGGTCCACGCCGGGGCATCCGGCTTATCGCGCCAGACCCGGGAAAAGGTCGCCATGGTGCGGCGCTGCATGGTCGGATCCTGCACCACAATCCCGCGTTTCACCCGTAATTGATGATGTTGGATCGTCGCGGCGCTGAAACGGGCATTTTCGCCGCAGTTGGTGGACTGATCTTCCACCAGCAGGCGCTCGGGCGGAATAGGCCAGAACTCACGGGCGATCTCCGCCAGAATAGTGGCTTCGGCTTTGCCGGTGGTTCGTACCCTGTTGTAGCGCGGGTGTCGGGAAATGGCGGCGTATAAAAAGGTGGTCGAATGGCCGATGCCGCCGCTGATCAGCAAAGGGATGGCGAGCTCCGACGCCAGACGACAGGCCGCGTCGATAGAGGGGATGACCGCATTACCGGCCAGCACCACCAGATCCGCCTGCAGCGCGGGCGGATTGTAGGGCAAATTATCTTCAGCGAGCCAGGCCCCGACGGTATTGACCGCGGCCAGCGTTTTATCGGGCAGAGACGGGAAGATTGTGAGACTCATCGTTACCTCCTTCCAGCAATAACGTTCAGGGTAACGCGCGGGCCGGCGGTTAACAGAGGATCCCTCTGAAAGCCAAATCGGCAGTTACCTTATAAGAATAGCCATTAAACTGAAATAACCAGAAACGTCCAAAAATCAGGCGGTTGCACCTGCATTATATGCTGCAATTTACGCCATTAAAAAAATTAAGCGCCAGAAAAATCCCCATCAAAAGCAGTGATTGCTGCTTATTTCAGCGTGATCTGACCAGTTTTCGCCTGCTCCCGCTTGCCAAAAGTAACAGCCATCCCTAAGTTGCTTAACAATTCGACAACCTTTTTCATTTCTGGGTTGCACCCGAAGCGCGCCGGGTGTCACCCGCTTCATCATCCACTGGGCGGGATCACGGGTATGACACAACAACACGAAAGCAGTACCGCAGTTTTACGCAAAAATAAGAAGGTGCTGGTCGCCAGCCTCACCGGCAGCGCCATTGAATGGTTTGACTATTTTCTCTACGGCACGGCCGCCGCGCTGGTCTTTAATAAGATCTTCTTCCCGATGGTCGATCCGGTCATTGGCCTGATTTTGTCCTATCTCTCGTTCTCGTTAACCTTCTTTATTCGCCCCATTGGTGGCGTGCTCTTCGCCCACATCGGGGATCGTATCGGGCGCAAAAAAACGCTGGTGTTAACCCTGTCGCTGATGGGAGGTGCAACCGTGATGATTGGGTTATTACCCACCTATGAACAGATTGGTCTCTGGGCTCCGGCCCTGCTGATCCTGATGCGCATTATTCAGGGGATGGGGATCGGCGGCGAATGGGGCGGCGCCCTGCTGCTGGCCTATGAGTACGCACCGGAGAAGCGCAAAGGCTTCTTCGGCAGTATTCCGCAGGCGGGGGTAACTATCGGCATGCTGATGGCGACCTTTATCGTCTCGCTGATGACCCTGTTCAGCGAAGAGGATTTCCTCTCCTGGGGCTGGCGTATTCCGTTCCTGCTGAGTTCGGTGCTGGTGCTGTTAGGCCTGTGGATCCGCAAGGATATCGACGAAACGCCGGAGTTTAAAAAGGTCAAAGCCTCCGGCAAGGTGGCCAAAGCCCCGCTGCGCGACACCCTGAAATACCACTGGCGCGAAGTGCTGATCGCCGCCGGGCTGAAGGTGGTTGAGACCGCGCCCTTCTATATCTTCTCCACCTTTGTGGTCAGCTACGCCACCACCACGCTCAGCTATCAAAAATCGCAGGCGCTGGAGGCGGTGACCCTCGGGGCGCTGGTGGCGACCATCATGATCCCGCTGATGGGGCTGCTGTCGGATAAGGTCGGTCGCCAGCGGATGTATGCCGTCAGCGTTTTTGTCCTCGGCCTGTTTATCGTACCCTGGTTTATGTTGCTCAATACCGGCACCACCTGGGGCATCGTGCTGGCGACGGTGATCGCCTTCGGCGTGCTGTGGGCGCCGGTCACCGCAGTGCTCGGCACCCTTTGTTCAGAAATTTTCACCGCCAACGTGCGCTATACCGGTATCACCCTCGGCTATCAGCTGGGTGCGGCTCTGGCGGGCGGCACCGCGCCGCTGATCGCCACCGGCCTGCTGGCGAAATATAACGGCGACTGGGTGCCGGTGGCCTGGTATCTGGCGATCACAGTGACTATCTCCCTGATTGCTATCTTCTGCGCCAGCCGGGTTAAACGCGCCCCGGTCGTCAACGCCCGGACCAACGAACTCTGATCCCCAGGCGGCCAGCGTCGCTGGCCGCTATCATACTGACCGCTCACATTTGCTTAACCCGCGATTATCATATTCACTTGATACGGGCTTTGCGTCAGACGTAGAATCATTAGCCCTCTAACTATTCATTAATTCAATAGGTAATGACCGCTATGCGACTGCCCCAACGCGACCCCTATGCTCCTCGCGAGTGGCAGCCTCACGAAAAGCCGATGCTGTTAGGCTCCCCGTCCACGCCGGTGCACAGCACCCCAAAACGCATCGCCTACGGGGTGGTGGGTTTGCTGGTCTGCCTGACCGGAGCGCTGGGCAATGCGATGGTCGCGGCCAACCTGCAAAATTTGCAGGGCACTTTCTCCGCCTGGTCCACCGAGATCGCCTGGCTACCGGCGGTGTACGTGATGACCAACGTGTCGATCAACCTGCTGCTGGTGAAGTTTCGCCAACAGTTTGGCCTGCGCGCCTTCACCGAAGGCTTTCTGGTGCTGTATGTGCTGGTCACCTTCTTTCACCTGTTCGTCAACGATCTCAGCTCGGCCCTGATGGTGCGCGCCGCCCACGGCATGGTCGCCGCGGCGCTGAGTTCGCTGGGGATCTACTATCAGATCCAGGCCTGGCCAGCGAAACATCGCCTGAAAGCGCTCACCATCGGCATCACCGGCTCGTCGCTGGCGATCCCCATTGCGCGGCTGTTCTCCACCGAGCTGCTGCAGCTGGACGAGTGGCGCGGGCTCTACCTCTTCGAGCTGGGCCTGGCGCTGATCTCGCTGGGCTGCGTGATCGCCCTCAAGCTGCCCCCCGGCGACCGGCGCAAGGTGTTCGAGAAGAAAGATTTCATCACCTTTATCCTGCTTGCGCCGGGGATGGCACTGCTGTGCGCGGTGCTGTCGCTCGGACGGCTCGACTGGTGGTTTGAAGCGCCCTGGATCGGCTGGGCGCTGGCGGGTTCGCTGGTGCTGATTGTCTCGGCGGTGGTCTTCGAGCATAACCGCAGCAACCCGCTGCTGAATACCCGCTGGCTCTCCAGCGGCAGTATCCTGCGCCTGGGACTGATCATGCTGCTGATCCGGATCGTGCTGGCTGAGCAAAACACCGGGGTGATTGGCTGGCTGCAGTATGTCGGCCTGCAGAACGAACAGATGACCCATCTGGCGTGGGCGATTTTTGCCGGGATCCTCTGCGGCATCGCCGCCAGCTGCCTGACCATTAAACCGACTAAACTCGCCTGGCCGATTGTCACCTCGCTGGTGCTGATGATTATCGCCTCGCTGCTCGACAGCCAGTCCACCAGCCTCACCCGTCCGGATCAGCTGATGCTGAGCCAGTTTTTGCTGGGCTTCGGCAGCGCCTTCTTCCTCGCCCCGGCAATGCTGGCCGGGATCGGCGGGGTGATTGCCGACCCGCGTAACCTGGTCAGCTTTTCGGTGCTGTTCGGCATGAGCCAGAACATTGGCGGCCTGCTGGGTTCCGCTATTCTCGGTACCTTTCAGACCTGGCGCGAGAAGTACCACTCCGGCCTGCTGGCCGAACAGCTTACCAGCCTCAACCCGCTGGTAAATGAGCGGTTGCAGCTCTACAGCCAGATGTACCAGAGCCAGATTGGCGACAGCGCCCTGCTGAGCACCCAGGCCGGGCTCCAGCTACAGACCGCCAGCACGCTGGAGGCAAATATTCTGGCTTACAACGATACTTATCTTCTGACGGCTGGCATTGCCACCGCCACGCTGGTCTGGATTTTATGGCGCTTGCTGCGCCTGCGCATCACTGCCCGTCTGGCGCTGAAAAAGGCCACCGGCAGTCAGTAATGGATAAAAATTAATGATGTTTCTGGAGAAGTTATGAGTCAGCAGGATGCCGCTAAAGAGCAGGCCAATACCCGTAATAATCTGCGCGTGGTGTCAGTGTTCGCCGCCGCCGCGATCGGCATCGTTGGCGTGCTGGTGATCCTCTACGCCTGGCAGCTACCGCCCTTTACCCGCCACGTCCAGTTCACCGATAACGCCTACGTGCGCGGCCAGACCACCTTTATCAGCCCCCAGGTCAACGGCTATATCACCGAGGTGAAGGTGCAGGATTTTGAGCAGGTGAAGAAAGGCGACCTGCTGCTGCAGATCGACGATCGTATCTATCGCCAGCGGGTGCATCAGGCCGAGGCCCAGCTGGCAATGAAAATCGCCACCCTGAACAACAACCTGCAGCAGCGTAAAAGCGCCGAAGCGGTGATCCAGCGTAACGAGGCAGCGCTGAAAAACGCCCGGGCGCAGAGCCAGAAAACCCAGGCCGACCTGAAACGGGTAAAAGACCTCACCGCCGACGGCTCGCTGTCGATCCGCGAGCGGGATGCCGCCCTGGCGAGTGCCGCTCAGGGCAGCGCCGATATCGACCAGGCGAAAGCCACGCTGGAGATGTCGCGCCAGGATCTGCAAACCGCGATCGTCAACCGCGCCGCGCTGGAGGCCGACGTCGAAAACGCGAAGGCGGCCCTTGAGCTGGCGCAGATCGACCTGCAGAACACCCGCATCGTGGCTCCGCGCGACGGCCAGCTCGGGCAGATCGCCGTCCGCCTGGGCGCCTATGTGACCGCCGGGACCCACCTCACCACCCTGGTGCCGCCGCAGCACTGGGTGATCGCCAATATCAAAGAGACCCAGCTGGCGAACCTGCGCGTCGGCCAGCCGGTGAAATTCACCGTCGATGCCCTGAACGACAAAGCCTATGAAGGCCGGGTGCAGAGCATTTCCCCCGCCACCGGAGTGGAGTTCAGCGCCATTACCCCGGATAACGCCACCGGCAACTTCGTCAAGATTGCCCAGCGTATTCCGGTGCGCATTGAGGTGCTCGGCAAGGCAGAGGACGCAGCGCGGCTGCGCCCGGGGATGTCGGTGCAGGTGACGATTGATACCCGGGAGGCCGAATGATCCGCCGCCCGCTTACCGCCCTGTTGATTGCCACCGCCCTGAGCGCCTGTCAGTCAGTGGATGTCGCTCCGGCGAAACCGACATTGCAGATCCCCGCCCAGTGGCGCGCCAGCACCGGCCCCGCCAGCCCGGCAGAACAGATGTGGTGGCGCAACTTTCATGACAACCAGCTCAACCACTATGTCGATCGAGCCCTGCGCAATAACAGCGACGTGCTGATCGCCCGGGAGCGGATCAACGAGTATCAGGCACGGGTCTATGCCAGCGAGGGCAATCTGTTTCCGACCCTGGAGGCCGATCTGAATGCCGGTCGCGCCCGGTCCCAGTCGGCGGCCACCGGTCTGCCCACCTACGGCGCGCTGTACAAAGGCAGCCTGACCGCCAGCTATGATGTGGACATCTGGGGCGTGAACCGCCGCACTGCCGATGCCGCTCAGGCAAGCCTCGAGGCGCAAAAGGCCGCTGCCGCCGCGGCGGATCTGACGGTGGCCTCCTCGGTGGCCTCGGGCTATGTCACCCTGCTGGCGCTGGACGAGCAGCTCCGGGTGACGCAGTCGACCCTCAAAGCGCGGGAAGAGGCTTTTAACCTGGCGCAACGGCAGTATCAGACCGGCTACAGCTCGCGTCTTGAGCTGATGCAGTCCGACTCCGAGCTGCGCTCAACGCGGGCGCAGATCCCACAGGTGCAGAACCAGATTGCCCGTCAGGAGAACGCGCTCACCCTGCTGCTGGGCGGCAACCCGGGGGCGATCGCCCGCAGCGCGGATTTCGACACCCTGACCCCGCTGCGTATCCCGTCGCAGCTGCCGTCGTCGCTGCTTAATCGCCGCCCGGACATTGTGCAGGCGGAACGCCAGCTGATCGCCGCCGATGCCTCCCTGGCGTCCGCGCGCGCCAGCCTGCTGCCGTCGATCAACCTGACCGCGACCGGATCGATTCAGGATCGCACCCTGCCCGGCCTGCTGGATAATCCGCTGGAGCTGTGGAGCATCGGCGGCAGTATTCTGGCTCCGCTGCTGAACCGGCAGGCGCTGAACGCCCAGGTGGACATCGGCCAGTCGCAGCGCAACCAGGCGCTCTACAGCTATGAAAAAACCGTGCGCAACGCCTTTAAAGAGGTCAACGACAGCCTCGATGCCATCACCCGCTACGGCGAGCAGCTGACCGAGCTGGTGGCTCAGCAGGAGGTTGCCCAGGAGACATTGCGGATCGCCCGGAACCGCTATAACAACGGCTATTCGTCCTATCTGGACGTGCTGGACGCCCAGCGCACGCTGTTCTCGGTGCAGACCAGCGTGGTGCAGGCGAAAAATAATCTGCTGCTGGCGCAGATCGATTTGTATAAGGCGCTCGGTGGTGGGTGGTCTGAAAACATGCCCGGTGGCGCTACGCTTACCGGGCCTACAGGATCGTAGGCCGGGCAAGCGGATGCGCCGCCCGGCGTTTTTGGGTGGCAATTCACACTAAGGGGTTAATCTATGCAACAACAGTGGTCTGCCGTCGATAATTACATCATTTCCGAGCTTATTCCTCAGGATGAGGTGCTCCAGCAGGTGCTGGAGAATAACCAGCGCGCCGGTTTACCGGCGCACGACGTCGCCGCCAATCAGGGTCAGCTGCTGGCGCTCTTTGTGCGCATGACTCAGGCCAGGCGCATTCTGGAGATTGGCACCCTGGGAGCCTACAGCAGCATCTGGATGGCGCGTGCCCTGCCGCCGGACGGCAAGCTGATTACCCTTGAGGCCGATCCGGTTCACGCGAAGGTCGCGCGCCAGAACATCCATCTGGCAGGGCTGGATTCGCGTATCGAGCTGATCGAAGGCCCGGCGCTGCTCTCCCTTGAACGCTTCGACACCATCCCGCCGTTTGATCTGATCTTTATCGATGCCGACAAACCGAACAATCCTGGCTATCTGGAGTGGGCGCTGCACTACTCCCGGCCGGGAACGTTGATTATCGGCGACAACGTGGTGCGTGACGGGGAGGTGATTAACTGCCAGAGCGATGATGCCCGGGTGCACGGCGTGCGGCGCTTTATTGAGATGAGTGGCGATAACCCGCGCCTGACCGCGACGGCGCTGCAGACGGTGGGCATGAAGGGGTGGGATGGGTTTACGCTGGCGATGGTAAACGGTTAAAGCATTGTGCGGCCTGATGCCCTCACCCCGGCCCTCTCCCACAGGGAGAGGGTGAACACCGTAGGCCGGGCAAGCGAAGCGCCGCCCGGCGTTTTTCTAAGCCGAAATCTGCTCCATCGCCTGCAAAATACGCTTGTCGGAGATCGGATACGGCGTCCCCAGCTGCTGCGCAAAGAAGCTGACGCGCAGCTCTTCGATCATCCAGCGGATCTCCTGCACGTCTTCGTCATCGCGGCGGGCCGGCGGCAGCTTGTTCAGCCACTGCTGCCAGCGCTGCTGCACGCTCTCTACCTTCAGCATCTGCGCCCGGTCGCGGTGCGGGTCGATGGCCATCTTCTCGAGACGTTTTTCAATCGCCTGTAGATAGCGCAGCGTATCGCCTAAACGTTTGTAGCCGTTGCCGGTGACAAACCCGCGATAGACCAGCCCGGCCATCTGGGCTTTTACGTCCGACATCCCCAGCGCCATGTTCATATCTACCCGTCCTTTCAGGCGCTTGTTGATATTGAACACCGCGGTGAGGATCTGCTCCACCTGCTTCGCAATGTTGACCACCGTCTCGTTAAGCTCGGCGCGCACTTTTTCGTGCAGCTTCGCAAAGCCCTCTTCGGTCCACACCGGGCCGCCCGCGGCATTGATCAGCTGATCCACACCGCAGGAGATGCAGTCGTCGATCAGATCCAGCACCTTGCCGTACGGGTTAAAGTAGAGCCCCAGCTTGGCTTTGTTCGGCAGCTTCTCGTGCAGATACTTGATCGGCGACGGGATGTTCAATAGCAGTAAACGGCGCAGCCCGCGCCACATCGCCTGCTGCTGCTCCTGCGGGTTATCGAACAGCTTGATCGCCACGCTGTCGCGCTCGTCCACCAGCGCCGGCCAGGCTTTTACCTTGTAGTTGCCGCGCTTCTGCTCGTAGCTTTCCGGCAGCTGACCAAAGCTCCAGATATGCAGCCCGCTCTGTTCGATACCGTCGTCGGCCACGGCAGAGAGGGTCTCCTGCACTTTGCCTTTCAACGCGTCTTTCAGCTCGGTAAGAGAACGGCCTTCCTGCAGCTTTTTGTTTTTCTCGTCGACGACGCGGAAGCTGATTTTCAGGTGATCGGGCACCTGATCCCAGTGCCAGTCTTCCCGGTCAATGGTCACGCCCGTCATACGCCTAAGTTCGCGCTCCAGCGAATCCAGCAGCGGCAGCTCCAGCGGCGTCACGCGGCCTAAGAACGCCTCGGCGTAGTTCGGCGCGGGCACAAAGTTGCGGCGCACCGGCTTCGGCAGGGATTTGATCAGGGCAATAATCAGCTCGCGACGCAGGCCGGGAATTTGCCACTCAAACCCGCTCTCCTCTACCTGATTCAGCAGCGGCAGCGGGATGTGAACGGTGACGCCGTCGGCATCGGTGCCCGGTTCAAACTGGTAGCTCAGGCGCAGCTTGAGGTTGCCCTGATGCCAGAAGTTCGGGTAATCGAGCTTGCTGACCTGCTCCGCCCCCTCTTTGATCAACATGCTCTTTTCAAAGTTGAGCAGATCCGGGGTGTCGCGGCTGACCTTTTTCCACCAGCTGTCAAAGTGGCGGGCCGAAACCACTTCGTGGCTGATGCGCTGGTCGTAAAACTCAAACAGCGTCTCGTCATCCACCAGAATGTCGCGGCGACGGGTTTTGTGCTCCAGCTCTTCCACTTCGCTGCGCAGCTTCAGGTTTTCGCGGAAGAAGGCGTGGCGGGTCTGCCAGTCGCCCTCCACCAGCGCGTGACGGATAAACAGCTCGCGTGAAAGCGCAGGGTCGATCTGGCTGTAATTCACCTTCCGCGCGGCGACTACCGGCAGGCCGTAGACGGTAACCTTTTCGGTCGCCATCACCGCGCCCTGCGCCCGCTCCCAGTGCGGCTCACTGTAGGAGCGTTTCAGCAGATGCTGCGCCACCGGCTCGACCCACTCCGGATCGATACGCGCGGCAATGCGGCCCCACAGGCGGCTGGTCTCCACCAGTTCGGCCACCATCGTCCACTTCGGCGGCTTCTTGAACAAACCGGAGCCCGGGAAGATGGAGAAGCGGGCGTTGCGCGCGCCGGTAAACTCCTGCTTATCGGCATCTTTCATCCCGATATGCGACAGCAGACCGGTCAGCAGCGCGATGTGAATTTCGCGGTACTCCGCCGGCTCGCTGTTCACCGGAATGCCCAGCTCTTTCACCACCTGACGCAGCTGGGTGTAGATATCCTGCCACTCGCGCACCCGCAGATAGTTAAGGAAATCCAGCTTGCACTGGCGGCGGAACTGGTTCGAGGACAGGGCTTTCTGCTGCTCCCCGATGTAGTTCCACAGGTTCACGAAGGCGAGGAAGTCGGACTCTTTGTCGTGGAAGCGGCGGTGTTTCTCGTCGGAGGCCTGCTGCTTGTCCATCGGGCGCTCGCGCGGATCCTGAATGGAGAGCGCCGAGGTAATGATCATCGCCTCGCGCACGCAGCCGTGTTTTTGCGCCTCCAGCACCATCCGCGCCAGACGCGGATCCACCGGCAGCTGGCTGAGCTGACGGCCCTGCGGGGTCAGCTTGTAGGCGGTGGCCTGTTCGTCGGTGGTGATCGCCCCCAGCTCTTCCAGCAGGCGCACGCCGTCCTGGATATTGCGTTTATCCGGCGCTTCGACAAAAGGGAAGGCGGCGATATCGCCTAAGCCCAGGGCGGTCATCTGCAGAATGACCGACGCCAGGTTGGTACGCAGAATTTCCGGGTCGGTAAATTCCGGACGCGACAGGAAATCGTCTTCCGAATAGAGACGAATACAGATCCCTTCCGAGACGCGTCCGCAGCGGCCCTTACGCTGGTTGGCAGAGGCCTGGGACACAGGCTCAATCGGCAGACGCTGCACCTTGGTGCGGTAGCTGTAGCGGCTGATGCGCGCCGTACCCGGGTCAATGACATATTTAATGCCCGGTACGGTCAGCGAGGTTTCCGCCACGTTGGTCGCCAGCACGATGCGGCGGCCGCTGTGGGACTGGAACACGCGGTTCTGCTCGCTGTTGGACAGACGGGCATACAGCGGCAAAATTTCGGTATGGCGCAGGTCGCGCTTGCTGAGCGCGTCGGCGGTATCGCGGATTTCGCGCTCGCCGCTCATGAAGATCAGGATATCGCCCGGGCTTTCATTGCCCAGCTCGTCCACCGCGTCGAAGATGGCCTGCAGCTGGTCGCGCTCGGTGTCGTCGGCGTCTTCCACCATCGGACGGTAACGCACTTCCACCGGATAGGTACGACCGGAGACTTCAATGATTGGCGCATTGTTGAAGTGGCGCGAAAAACGTTCCGGGTCGATGGTGGCCGAAGTGATGATCACTTTCAGATCCGGACGACGCGGCAGCAGCTCCCGCAGATAGCCCAGCAGGAAGTCGATGTTCAGGCTGCGCTCGTGCGCTTCATCGATGATGATGGTGTCGTACTGCATCAGCAGGCGGTCCTGCTGAATTTCGGCCAGCAGGATGCCGTCGGTCATCAGTTTGACCATGGTGTTGTCGCTGACGTGATCGCTGAAGCGCACCTTATAGCCGATACAGCCGCCCGGCTCGGTTTGCAGCTCTTCGGCAATACGGTTCGCGACGGTACGCGCCGCCAGACGCCGCGGCTGGGTGTGGCCGATCAGACCTTTGATCCCGCGCCCCAGCTCCATACAGATTTTCGGCAGCTGAGTGGTTTTACCGGAGCCGGTCTCCCCCGCCACAATCACCACCTGGTGATCGCGCACGGCTTCGAGGATTTCCTGTTTCTTCTGGCTGACGGGCAGATTTTCCGGATAGGTGATTGCCGGACGCGCCGCTTCGCGCAGCACGACCTTACCCGCTGCCTGTTCAATCTCTTTCGCCATCTCCTGGTAGATAGCCTGTTGTGCATCAGGATTTTTAACCTTCTTGACCCCGTGGAGACGGCGGGCAAACCGCTGTTTGTCACGCAGCATCAGCGTTTCCAGCTGTTGCATCAGCATCGGGAAGGTTAATTTCTGTTGTTCTGTCATAGCGTTAACGGGCAGTGCACTGCCGGATAAAATCTCTTTTTAATGATTGATATAGAGTACCACATTGGCGGTTTTTGCGCCTTATTCAAAAATTTCGAACATAGGCTTCGATATATTGCGCTATCCCTGCGACAGGATTGTGAATAGAGTGTCAGCAAGCAACGGGGCAACCCCCTCATCAAATACATAAAAGGAATCACCCATGAGCAAAGTATTAGTTCTCAAATCCAGTATTCTGGCAGGGTACTCTCAGTCTGGTCAGCTGTCTGATTATTTCGTTGAGCAGTGGCGTGAACAGCACAGCGGTGACGAAATCACCGTCCGCGATCTGGCCGCTCAGCCAATCCCGGTACTGGATGGTGAGCTGGTTGGTGCCCTGCGTCCGAGCGATGCGCCACTGACCCCACGTCAGCAGGAAGCGCTGGCGCTGTCCGATGAGCTGATTGCCGAGCTGCAGGCGCACGACGTGATCGTGATTAACGCCCCGATGTACAACTTCAACATCCCAACGCAGCTGAAAAACTATTTCGACCTGGTGGCACGCGCTGGCGTAACCTTCCGCTACACCGAGAAAGGCCCTGAAGGCCTGGTGACCGGCAAACGTGCGATCGTGCTGTCCAGCCGTGGCGGTATTCATAAAGATACCCCAACCGATCTGGTTGCGCCGTACCTGACCCTGTTCCTGGGCTTCATCGGCATCACCGACGTGAACTTCGTGTTCGCTGAAGGTATCGCTTACGGTCCGGAAGTGGCGACCAAAGCCCAGACCGACGCGAAAGCCGCGATCGACAGCCTGGTGGCTGCATAAGATTTCCCACTCCCACCGCCCGGTGGGAGTTTTTTATTTCCTGCCTTACCCCGCCACTTTACGAGACGTCTCGTAGAATCAACATGCTTTTAAAATTCTCTCTGGCGGTACCCAGCGCGTCACTTATCTCTATCGCGGAGGGTAACAGCCCTGAACTGCAACGCGGAATGCATGAGGGAACATAATTAAGCAGAGTGCTGTATTTTTCAGTGATCAGATGAAGCGGGTCAAAGCTGTCCTTACGTGACAAAAACCGCGTTTCTTCCACGCCGTTGATGAATTCCTGCCCAGTAAGGCCGTCTTCTATTACGACCCAAGGATCTTCTCCGGATCCACTGGCATTAGTAATGTCTGCCAGAAGATAACACTTTTAAAATAGGGAGTATGGATAGCCGCAGCTACGTTCAACTTTTGCTGCGACCTGTCCAATACAAGGCTGACTACTTATGCGCCCTAAAACAGGACACGTATCTATTTGTTAGATTGCAACTGTAACTGGAATGGATATGCAATTCTCTCGTTCGTCTTCATCTGGGCTGAAGCTTTGTCTGTAAAAGCAGGCCAGCTATACGACTTTGTTATGAATTTCCACGAGTAAAATTCCTTCGCTTCATCGGTGATTTTCAGGTTAAGAATGCTCCAACTTTCATCGTGACAATGTGATTTTTTGGCATAATCATCTTCTGTAAAACAAGCTCTTATCATTTCTCGTGATGAAAAAGGAATATTTTTAAAAGCCAGTTGATATGATCCATCATTATTAATCATCATAAAGTTAGCGTATTCTTCCTCTCGCCCGCCGCCAGAATACGATGTTGACCATTTTGAAACTAGCGCAACAGCCATCTTTGTTTTGTTCAAAGGGTATAACGCAGGATATATATATACATCATTTTTGGTTAACTCATCATCAAGACCGCTCTCAATTTCATTGCCTTTAGAGAAATCCCACATAATAATTTTTGAATACACTTCACCTTCTTTTTTTATTTTCATCAATTGGAGCTGTGGCAGCGTTAAATAAAAAATATCGTTTTTGTTCTTTACTGTCCAAATGTCAGTCTCATTATCACAGTCACCTTCGGCAGCTTTACATATATTAAGATACTGTGCGCTATCTTTTTGTAACGCAACTAGCGTGACTGGTTTTGTAGCATTTTCACTAACACCCGCCACCGCAGAAAAAGATATAATCGCAAACAATAAAATTAATTTTTCCATTATTTATCCTGATGTAAAAATTTTAATGATAGAAGGGTCCGCCTCCATCACAGCTCATCGAGCGCACTAATTTTGGTATTTATATCAGCCATTTTCACCGAATCACCACGCCGTTCGTAAAGCGTTACAGCCCTTCTGTAGGCTTTGAGAGCCTCCGTCTTAACCTTATCGGTACCGCTTTCACTCCTTAGAGGATCATGATACCGCCCCCAACTATATGCATATACCCGATAATTATAGATTTCACTATCTTCAAACGAAAAACCAACCTCTTTGTTAAGAATATTAAGATGTTCAGCCTTAAAAACATCTATTGCTCTATTAAAGTATTTAATTCTGTCATTATAACCATTAAACCCACCATTAATAAGTGCTGTAACCATGTTGAAATCATCATTTTTAGCATGTTTCACTACATTTTTATTCACGCAGTAAAACCAAAAGGCAGATCTAACACAGTCTGGATATTGGGCTATTTTGTTTCTTGCGGCATCATCGGATTCAAAATCATCACCAACATACGTGCCATATTTTGTATATACATCCTGCCATGTTAACTGAATTAACCCACGTCCATACCACGGTGCATAACTGGCACTTGTCCCTCCAATTTCATTAGTTAATGTTAAACCACCACTTTCATGGCAACATTGAGCCAAGAAATGAGCTTTTTCACGACAAGTTATAATGCCGAACTCACGAAAACCATTGTTGAATGCAGGTAAGTACTGCTTTAGTATTGCTTTACTTGCTTTTGGTGCAATATCATATAATTCCTCTAAGGTAATATCCCTGCCGCATGCACAATTTCCCTTTGGATTAATTATTTCCAGAAACTCAAGTGGGTGAAAATGCCATACCGATCGCTGACTGGCGAATGGCGGGACTTTATCCATCCAGCGTGTAGCGTCCAGAAATCCCCCCGTTGACCTTCTTAACAATCGGACTTTCTTCTCTGTCCTTGAAGACCGATGACCAGCGTGTATCATCGCGGGTACTATGCCAATAGCTGTCGTGCTTCACTATCAGACGCCGCGCATATTCCGGAATGCTCATCTGGTTGGTATGCAGTGCGCCAAACAGCTGCGCATCCTGTAATTTATCCGTATAACGTCCACTCAAATCCCGATTTTCAGCACTGCGGATCAGGCTGTCATAAAACATTTTCGCCTGTGAGCTTTGCGGCCCTTTCTCCCCATCAAAGTGAGAGTTGAAGCTTTTCAGAGCATTGATTAACCAGCTTTCGTCCAGCGTGCGGGTAAAATCTGTGGTGGGCTCCGCTTCAATACAGTGAAAGTTTAACGCCGTTAAATCATGCTGACTAAGTTGCTCCACATCATCCTGGTGCACCCAGCTGTGTGGGCGGATCTGAAAGTACGTTACCCCGGTTTTATCCGTAAACGGATACGTGGCATCGCGCGGGATGATTCTTCCGGCATCAGCACGAGTAATGGCGCTCATCTGTTCAAAAGTGCTGTCTTCACCCTCACCATTTCGTAGGAACAGCGGCCGTTTCAGCTTCAGCTTGATATACTGTTTGCCCGTTTTGATGCCTTTCACGTTGGCCACAAAATCAGAGATATGCTCATCAAGACTCAGCAACTCGATATGAGTTTTGTATTCCGTGGTAATAACCTGCGGGTAATTATCTTCATCTGCCAGATCCTCAGCACCGAGGAATCCGACCGGTTCGCCTGCCTTCACCGTCACTTTCAGCGGAACGGGCGGCACAACCACATCATCAAACACGCCGTGATTCAGCGCATTGTGCATCCAGTCAGGCAGACATATGTAACATTCCCCGTCAGGCTCCAGATATTCCGGGCGCATCGCGACCCAGAAAAGTGTTCCCGAAGGTTTTCCCGCTTCAAGGCGCTGCACCAGTGCAAACGGCTCAGGCTGACGTTCCAGCAGAAACGATTTTTGCTGCAGTACGGCCAGTATTTCACCCTGCTTCAGTGTTCTGGCATGACCCTGTTTATTTGCCAGTACATCCGGAACAATCTCGCGACTGTGATCATGGCGGGAATGGCGACGAATCCGCACACCGTGGCCTTTCTGCGTGACCCGGTATAGCGGGCGTTGCGGGTATTCTGAAAGGGGGGCCATATGCATGTACAGTTGATACAGCGTCAGCCAGGAGGATTCATCCTCCTCGTCTGGCTTGTACACTGACCTGACCAGCACAAAGGTCCCGGACTCGCGCAACGGCCTTTCCTGACGACAGTCAGTCTTCGCGTAATCCCGGTTAAGCCGCCATGCCACCACCTCACCGTCCATCATAAACTGGAGCGGCACTGACTTTTCCGGCGCATCCTGACTCAGCACCGACGCCGGAGAAGATGACGCTCCGATGTGAATGCCACCATGCCAGTACCAATTTACGCCAAGTAACCACCAACCATGGGCGTTTTTTCGAGTGTCAGTTAACAACTCGTCATAGTTCTTATACTCCCGACCATCGGCTTTCCGTACCGGATAACGTATGTTCATCGTCTTCCCTTAAGTTAAATCACTAAGACCATGATAATCGCAGGGAGTTAAGAAGAAAGGGAGTAAAATTTATGCAGCTTTTAGTACTGAGGTACTACTTACTTACGTAGATAATCCTGTGACGGAGTACCGCTTAGATTTTGCTCTTAGCGGAAGATATTTTCCGTTTTTCAGGTGGCCCTCTTAAATGCCGACGTATACCACAGGTCATTTCAGTTCACGTTTTCTCTGGCAGCAGAATAATTATGGACCTGTACTATGTACACCAATAGGTGTACGTGGTACCTTACATGGAGAGATAATCGTGTGCCATGCGATAGAATTTATCGAGACATCACTGTTTACACGGCAGATCAAACAGATTGCTACAGATGATGAACTCCTGGCGCTACAGAGAGAACTGATTGCATTTCCGGACAAAGGCGATGTCATCCAGAATACCGGCGGGCTTCGAAAAATCCGGATGGCCACGGGTACTCAGGGGAAAAGCGGCAGCGCCAGGGTGATTTACCTTTTGGCGACACGCGAGATTATCTGGCTGGTGCTCGCTTATCCGAAAAGCGCCAAAGAGAATCTGACTGAAGCGGAAAAGGCTCAGCTTAAGAAACTGACAACGTTACTAAAAAACGAGGTGTGAAATGGATTTTTTTGACGAACTCAAAACCTCCCTTGAAGAGGCGGTGGAGATCAAAAGCGGGAAAAAGGCCCCTGCCCGTGTGACCCGCTATGAGATTGCCGATGTGAAGGCGATCAGAGAGCAGCTCAACGTTTCCCAGGCTGAGATGGCAAAAGCGCTGGGCACCAGCGTCGATACCATCAAAAGCTGGGAATCCAGACGGCGTAATCCAACGGGCCTTGCGGCAAAAGTGCTGGCCACTATCCAGGCGAACCCGGCATTCTTTTACGAACTGGCTGCGCATTAAATGGTCATTTTAACGAAGCGAACAGCGGAAATGAAAAAGCCCCAGCAATATATTTTGCCGGGGCTTTTAGGGTACTACCGATTTAATATTTAACATTCATCAACTTAATTACACTACAACTTCTAAGATGTACGTATTCTCACAGGATTACCGATAAAACAAGTTAACGCTACCTCCTTTGATAAGTATGTGAAATAACATCATTTCCTGTCGTGTACATCACCCACGCGATATATACTCTTGATGCGTTGCCTTAATTGCGTCGCGATATTCTTAACGCCATACTTACGTCCCCAGATCGCGACCATTACTCTTTGAAACAAGGCCTTACATCATCGCGTTTACTTCCCCATCATGCGATCGTACTGATTTACTGCATGGCCTGAAAGCGTGTTCACACTGGCGTTTAGTTATTACCAGGACCCAAACTACACTACTTCGTGGCCTTTATCGCATCTCTTTACTGCTCTATTACCGCACCGTGAAACATTTATTTCTCTGTGGTGCTGAGTTCTAATTTACTCATTATAGCTGCACTGTCAACACCCGAATCACGCACTGTTATATTTTATTGTTTAATATCATTAAAACAGATAATTACGTGATCCCGATCTCGTTTAATAAGGGGTTTTGCCGCTCAACTGGCGGACTTCGGCCGCAGGTTCTCATCAAAAACCAGCCGCTTACGATCCGGCTCCACCTCGTGCAGCGGCTCGACCTGATGCATCGTCTGCTTGCAGCGTTCCACCAGGGTCTGATACTCCCGGGTGCCCTGCTGCTTCCACGCCTTTTCCTGCTCGCTCAGCACGCGGATCGCTTTGGCCGGGCTGCCGATAATCAGATGGTCGGCAGGCATTTCCGCCTTCGCTTTTACAAAGGCGGCCGCGCCGACAATGCTGTTTTCGCCAATCACCGCCCCGTCGATGATCACCGCATTCATCCCCACCAGCGCATTGCGGCGGATGATGCAGCCATGCAGAATGGCGCCATGACCGATATGGCCCTCTTCTTCCACCACCGTGTCCTGCTCCGGAAAACCGTGCATGATGCAGTTATCCTGGATGTTGGCTCCATCTTTCACCACGATACGACCAAAATCGCCGCGCAGGCTGGCGTTAGGCCCCACGTAGACCCCCTTGCCGAGGATCACATCGCCAATCAGCACCGCGGTCGGGTGGACATAACTCTCTGGTGGAACGACCGGGGTCATCCCATCGATTTGATATACAGGCACATTACCTCCTTCAGGCAGGCGTCAGGCCGCCGAAGCGTTGCCAGTAGGAGGAACCCGGCGACGGCAGTTCGCCGACGCTGGTCTCCCCTTTCTCACTGACAAACGCCAGCGCACCTGGCGCGACGCGCTGATAAATGTTGATGCACAGCTGGCGGGCCGTCTGGCCTGCCCAGTGCGACGGGAGTAACTCTTCCGGCAGCAGTGGATCTTTCAGCACCACCCGGCGATAAAAGTGGATCAGCAGCAGCTGGATCTGGAAGCAGCGTTCCGGCGTCAACTCCTCCGGGGCGGCTTCACGCAGCAGCGGCAGCAGCGGCCGGAACGAGTCGATAAAGGTTTCGTACATGACGTTCTGCTCGCTGAGCTGCCAGCACTCCTCGACACGGGAGCGCAGCGCGGCGCGGGAGAGCGCCAGCGGCGAATGCGCCTCAAAACAAATCACGTTCTCGGCCACGCCCGCTTCGTGCAGCAGGGTCTGTACATCCGCCAGCTGTTGCGACGGCGAGGCCATCAGGCTGGGCGCCAGGGTGCCGAACCCCTGCCAGATCAGCTGTTTCTTCACGTCCGCCAGCGTGGCTTTGTCCATCCCTTCGGACAACAGCAGCAGCCATTTGCCGTCCCAGGCCGGTAGCTCCGCACGATAAATTTTCGCCTCAGCGCGACGGGTCAGGCGTAGCCCTTTGTCGCTTAGGCGATAAAAGCTGCGTCTGCCGATGCGGACCACATCCAGCCAGCCCTCTTTGTTCAGGCGGAACAGCGCAGTGCGCACGAAGCGCTCGCCAAATCCCATCCCTTCCAGCAGTGATGCCAGGCTGCCCAGCCAGACTTCACCGCCGCGATGGGAGAGCGCATCACCGTATAAGGAGGAGATCAGTGAGGTACCGCTGACGGGAACGGAGCTGACCGCGTGCTGGATAAAGGCGTCGAGTTTACTCATGTGATTCATTCTGTTGTGATTATTTTTCCTGATGAATCATAGCATAGCTCTACAAGCGCGACCCTCCCCAATACGGAGAGGGTCAGCAGGCAGGGATTAGCCGTTGGCAGCGACCTTACGCAGGTCGAAGACGCGGCAGGCTTTGCCTTCGGAACGCGGGATACTGCCGCAGTTCACAATGGTTACGTCGGTGGAGATCCCCACCATCGATTTGATGCGATGGCGCAGCTCATGGCACACGTGGCAGCGCTGCTCATGGGTCAGGGTTAAGCTGCTCTGCTTCAGCTCCACTTTCACCGAAAGCGAATCAAGATGGCCCCGGCGATTGACCTCCAGCTGGTAGTGCGGTGACAGGTGTTCGAACTTCACGATCTCCTCTTCCAGCTGGGACGGGAAGACGTTCACGCCGCGGATGATCAGCATATCGTCGCTGCGACCGCTGATGCGATCCATCCTGCGCATGGTGCGGGCGGTGCCCGGCAGCAGACGGGTCAGGTCGCGGGTGCGGTAGCGGATCACCGGCAGCGCCTCTTTGGTCAGGGTGGTGAACAGCAGTTCGCCCTGCTCGCCGTCATTGAGCGGCGTGCCGTCGTTCGGGTTGACGATCTCCGGGTAGAAGTGATCTTCCCAGATGGTCGGGCCGTCAGCGGTTTCGATGCACTCCATCGCCACGCCCGGACCCATCACTTCGGACAGGCCATAGATATCCAGGGCGGTGATGCCGAGGCGTTTCTCGATTTCACGGCGCATCGCCAGGGTCCAGGGCTCGGCACCAAAGACGCCGACGCGCAGGGAGCATTTACTGGCATCGCCGCCCATCTGGCGCTCCAGCTCTTCAATCAGGTTGAGGCAGTAGGACGGCGTCACCATGATCATGTCCGGCTGGAAATCGCGGATCAGCTGGGCCTGTTTCTCTGTCTGGCCGCCGGACATCGGGATCACCGTCGCGCCTAAACGCTCGGCACCGTAATGCGCACCCAGCCCGCCGGTGAACAGGCCGTAGCCGTAGGCGACGTGAATTTTGTCCTTCGCACTGCCCCCGGCGGCGCGCAGGGAGCGGGCCACAATGTTAGCCCAGTTATCAATGTCGTTCTGCGTGTAGCCGACCACGGTCGGTTTCCCGGTGGTTCCGGAAGAGGCGTGAATACGCACCACCTGCTCCATCGGCACCGCGAAGGTGTCGAACGGATAGTTGTCGCGCAGATCCTGTTTGGTGGTGCACGGGAACTTGCGGATATCCGCTAACTCTTTGAAATCGTCAGGATGAACCCCCGCCGCATCAAACTTGCGTTTGTACATCGGGACGTTGTTATAGGCGTGTTCTAACGTCCACTTCATGCGCTGGGTTTGCAGGGCCTGCAGCTCATCCAGGGACGCGGTTTCGATTGGATCCAGCTTAGTTGTCGTTGTCATTGTAGGGTACTCACATTTTTATAATTGTTCAGACACGCTCAAGGATCATGGCAATGCCCTGACCGACACCAATACACATCGTGCAGAGCGCATAGCGCCCTTTCCGACGGTGCAGCTCGTTGCTGGCGGCCAGCGCCAGACGGGCACCGCTCATGCCCAGCGGATGACCTAAGGCAATGGCCCCCCCCGTTGGGGTTCACATGCGGAGCATCGTCCGGCAGCCCCAGCTCGCGCAGCACGCCCAGCGCCTGCGAAGCAAAGGCTTCGTTCAGTTCGATAACGTCCATATCGTTGATGCTCAGACCGGCACGCTCCAGCACGCGGCGGGTGGCAGGCACCGGGCCCAGCCCCATCAGACGCGGTTCAACACCGGCAGTCGCCATCGCCACGATGCGGGTCCGCGGGGTTAAGCCCTGCGCTGCCGCCATCTCCTCGCTGGCGATAATCAGCGCCGCAGCGCCGTCGTTCACCCCGGACGCGTTACCTGCGGTGACTACGCCCCCGGCGCGGAACGGCGCTTTCAGCCCGGCCAGCATCTCCAGTGTGGTGTCCGGGCGCAGATGCTCGTCATGCACCACTTCGGTCACCGCCCCTTTTTTACCTTTAATCATCACCGGGACGATCTCCTGGGCCAGAATGCCGTTGGCCTGGGCCCGGGCGGTACGCTGCTGGCTGCGGAACGCAAAGGCGTCCTGATCTTCACGGGAAATCCGTAACAATTCCGCTACATTCTCTGCCGTTTCCGGCATGCTGTCAGAACCAAATTGCTGCGCCATGAGCGGGTTCACAAAACGCCAGCCGATGGTGGTATCGAAAATTTCATTCTGGCGCTGGAAGGCGCTGGTGGCTTTGCCCATCACGAAGGGCGCGCGGGACATCGACTCCACGCCACCGGCGATCATCAGGTCGCCATCACCGGCGCGGATGGCGCGGGCGGCAAAGCCCAGCGCGTCGAGGCCGGAGCCGCACAGGCGGTTCAGGGTGGTGCCGGAGACGGTCTGCGGCAGCCCGGCCAGCAGCAGGGACATGCGCGCCACGTTGCGGTTGTCTTCCCCCGCCTGGTTGGCGCAGCCAAAAATCACGTCATCAATGCGTTCCGCATCCAGACCCGGGTTACGCACCAGCAGCTCGCGCAGCGGGATAGCGCCCAGATCGTCCGCGCGCACGGCGGACAATGCCCCGGCATAGCGACCGATGGGGGTACGGATCCCGTCACAAATAAAGGCGTCACGCATTATGCTTCTCCTGTAATAGTGCCGCCGATGCGGTGGGATTTCCCACGGAACAGGGCAACGGTTTTTTGCTGTTGGTTAACAATTTCAATGTCGTACACGCCGGTCTGTTTCCCCTGATGGCGCACCTGCGCGGTGGCGGTGAGCTTGTCGTGGGCAAAGGCCGGACGAACAAAATCGATGGTGCAGCCCGAGGCTACCGCCGCCAGCCCCTGGCTGTTGCAGGCGTAGGCGAAGGCGGTGTCGGCCAGCGTAAACAGCTGGCCGCCGTGGCAGCTTTTGTGGCCGTTGAGCATCTGCGGCGTGACGGTCATGGTCAACACGGCGACGCCCTCATCCATCTCGATAATGTCGATGCCATAGGCCTGGGCGCAGGCATCGTTTTCATACATGGCGCGGGCGTTGCGCCAGGCGTTATGACTCATAGCTACTCTCCAGAAGCGCGCGCTGGCGCAGCAGGGATGACGGGCGATAGCGTTCTTCGCCGTAGTGGCGTTGCAGGTTTTCAAGCAGGATCAGCAGGCGCTGCCAGCCAAGCTGTTCTCCCCAGGCCAGCGGACCGCGCGGGTAGTTCACCCCGAGGCGCATGGCGGTATCGATATCCTGTTCGCTGGCGACCCCTTTTTGCAGGGCGTCGAGGGCTTCGTTGACGATCATCGCCACCGTGCGCCAGATCAGCAGGCCGGGATAATCCGCCACCTGCAGGACGCGCTTGCCCTGCTGCTGCAGGTACCAGACCGCTTTCAGGGTGGCGGAGGCCGGGTTGCTGGCCGCCGGGGCAATCACTGCCACATCCCCTTCCTGCCGATCCACGACCACCACCGGCTGACCGTAACGGTTCGCCAGCGCCTGGGCGGTCTCGCCCTGGGTTTCGATCAGCAGCAGGCCGTCGATTTCGGTGACACCGTCACTTCTTCTCTGCACGTTCATGGCGCTGTACGTGTCGCCAACGGTCTCCAGCCAGTTAACGGCGGGCTTCTCGCTGCGCCAGTTGTAGACGCCCTGGCCGCTCTTCTTGCCGAAGCGCCCGGCCAGCACCAGCTCCTGCTGCACCAGCGACGGCAGGAAGCGGCGCTCCTGCCAGAAGGCGTTAAATACCGAACAGGTGACGGCGAAGTTGACGTCCTGGCCGATCATGTCGGTCAGCTCCAGCGGCCCCATCGGGAAGCCCGCGCCGTCGCGCAGCGCGGCGTCGATAACTTCCGGTGCAGCCACCTGCTCTTCCAGGGCGCGCCAGGCTTCGGCGTAGTACGGACGTGCCACGCGGTTAACGATAAAGCCCGGGGTGGACTGGCAGCGCACCGGCTGTTTACCCCAGTTCACCGCCAGCTCGCTCAGCTGTTCCACTACTTCACCGGAGGTCGCCAGCCCGCTCACCACCTCTACCAGCTTCATCACCGGGGCCGGGTTAAAGAAGTGCAGCCCGGCCACGCGCTCGGGGTGTTTCACATCGGCGGCAATGGCGGTAATGGAGATAGAAGAGGTATTGCTGGTCAGCAGCGTGTTGGCCGGGCAGATCTCCGCCAGTTCGGCAAAGAGCGCTTTTTTGACCGCCATCTGCTCGGAGGCGGCTTCGATAACCAGGTCGGCCGCCGCCAGGGCGTGAATGTCGGTCACCGGTATCAGACGCTGGAGCGTCTGCTCGCAGGCCTGCGCGCTCAGCTTGCCGCGCGCCATGCGGGATTCGAGACGGGTGCGGATACCGTCGATGGCGCGGGAAATCGCGTCGGCATTGATGTCATACACCAGCACCGGATGCCCGTGGCTGGCCGCTACTTCGGCGATCCCGGCTCCCATGATGCCGCTGCCTATCACAGCCACGGTATGAATTGTCGTCATCTTATTTCCCCGTAAACTGCGGCGCGCGTTTGTTGAGGAAGGCGCTGACGCCCTCACGGTAGTCGGCGCTGCGTCCGGCCAGGCGCTGATAGTCGCGCTCAAGATCCAGCTGAGCATCGAGGGTGTTGGTTTCGGCGGCGTTGATCGCCTGCTTGATCAGCCCCAGGCCAAAGGTCGGCTGCGAGGCGAGATGCACGGCCAGCTGGCGAGCGGTGTCGGTCAGCTCGGCGTCATCCACCACCTGCCAGATCATCCCCCAGGCGTGCGCCTGTTCGGCGCTGATCTTCTCTCCCAGCAGGGCCAGGCCCATTGCCCGGGCGCGGCCGGTCAGGCGCGGCAGCAGCCAGGTCCCACCGGAATCCGGCACCAGACCGAGCTTGCTGAAGGCCATCACAAAGTTTACCGAACGGGCGGCAATGACGATGTCGCAGCCCAGCGCCAGCGTGGCGCCGGCTCCGGCGGCGACGCCGTTGACCGCGCAGATCACCGGCTTCGGCAGTTTTGCCAGGCGCTTAACCAGCGGGTTGTAGAATTTTTCCACCGACATCCCCAGATCGGGCGCGGGGCTGTTCGGGTCGACGTTGCGGTCGTTGAGATCCTGCCCGGCGCAAAATCCGCGTCCGGCCCCGGTCACCAGCAGGCAACGCACGCTGTCGTCGCGCTCGGCCTGCTTAAGGCACTCGGCCAGCTGCAGATGCATCTCCTCGTTAAAGCTGTTGAGACGCTCCGGGCGGTTCAGGGTAATAGTCATTACGCCCTGCTCAACGTGACTCAGAATGAAATCCATGGTTAGCGTCCTTTAAATTCGGGGGTGCGTTTTTGCAGGAAGGCGTCGATCCCTTCCCGGCGATCCTCGGTGGCTGCCAGCAGGGTAAACAGCTGACGCTCCTGGGCCAGCCCGGCCTGCAGGGCCACTTCCTGGGACTGGCGTAACGCCTGCTTCGCCGCCTGCAGCGCCAGCGGCGAGTGGCGCGCCATCAGCGCGGCCTGCTGGAGGGCATATTCCAGGGTCAGGGATTCGGGATAAACGTCGCTCACCAGGCCTGCGGCCAGCGCCTGCCGGGCGGTGATGCTTTCGCCGGTCAGCACCATTTTGCTGGCCAGCGATTTGCCGACGCTGCGGATCAGGCGTTGAGTGCCGCCCGCGCCCGGCATAATGCCTAAAGTGATTTCGGGCAGGCCAAAGCGGGCGTTCTCCCCGGCGATCGTTACATCGCACAGCAGCGCCAGCTCGCAGCCCGCCCCCCAGCGCGTAGCCGTTGACCGCGGCAATCAGCGGTTTGCTGAAAGCGTTGATCCGCGCCCACAGCTGGGGGCGAATGTCGTTGAGGGTGGCGGGCAGATCTTTTTCGGCCATCTCATTGAGATCGGCCCCGGCGGCAAAGAAACGCTCGTTGCCGGCGATCACGCACACCGAAACCTCGCTATCGGTTGCCGCGGCTTCGAGAGTGGTCGCCAGCTCGCTCAACAGGGCATTGTTAAGGGCGTTGCGGGCCGCCGGACGGTTGAGGGTCAGGAGCAGTATTCGCCCCTGACGGGTGACAATCAGGTCGCTCATGCCATCCCCTTCGCGTCAAAGTCCACCACCACGTCGCGGGTCAGCGGCAGGGCCTGGCAGCTCAGAACGTAGCCCGCCGCCAGTTCGTCCGGCTCGAGGCTGTAGTTGGTCGCCATGTCTACCTTTCCGCGCACCACTTTGCATTTGCAGGTAGCGCAGACCCCGCCTTTACAGGCGTACGGCAGATCCGCCCCCTGACGCAATGCGGCGTCAAGAATGCTTTCGTCATCGGCGGTCAGGGTGATCTCGCGGTCGCGTCCGTCCTGGCGCACCGTCACTTTCTGCCCCTCTACCTGAACGGTGTGGGCGCGTTTTACGCTGGTGCCCGGGGTATTGAAGCGTTCCAGATGCAGCGATTTTTCCGGCATGCCCAGCGCTTTCAGCGCCTGCTCGGCGTCGTCCATCATCGCCGCCGGGCCGCAGATAAAGGCCTCGTCAAACTGGCTGAAGTCGATTAAGTGTTTCGCCAGCGCCTGCAGTTTCGCGCCGTCGATGCGCCCGTGCAGCAGCTCGCTGTCCAGCGTCTCCTGGCTGAAGATATTGACCACCTGCAGGCGGGTCGGGTAGCTGTCCTTCAGATCGGCCAGCGCCTGGCGGAACATCATGCTCTGGCTGCTGCGGTTGCCGTAAATCAGGGTGAACTGGCTGTAGGGTTCGGTTTTCAGGGTGCTGGAGATAATGGCCAGCATCGGGGTAATGCCGGAACCGGCGGCAATCGCCAGGTAGCAGCCTTCCCGCTCAGCCAGCGGCTGATAGCCAAAGTGGCCCTGGGGCACCATCACCTCCAGCGCCATCCCCTGTTTGATCTCATCCCGGGCATAGCGCGAGAAGCGGCCGCCGTCGATGGCTTTCACCGCCACGCTGATCTCGCCCGGCTGCACGCTGCGGCAGATAGAGTAGCAGCGGCGCAGCTCTTCGCCCGCGAGATGGGCTTTCAGCGTCAGATGCTGGCCCGGACGGAAGCGATACGCCTCCTGCAAAGCCTGGGGAACCGCGAAGGTGATGGTCACCGCATCGCGGGTTTCGGGTTCCACTTTTGCCACCGTTAAGGAATGAAACGTTGTCATGGCGACCTCAGATACATTTGAAATAGTCGAAGGGTTCCCGGCAGCTGTCGCAGCGGTAAAGCGCTTTGCAGGCCGTGGAACCAAATTCACTGATCATCGTGGTACGGGTGCTGGCGCAGCGCGGACAGGTCACCTCGGCGGGCAGATGCGCATGGCAGCTGTGTCCGGCCGGGGGGCTGATGCCGTACTGGCGCAAACGCTCCCGGGCGTCCGGGGTCATCCAGTCGGTGGTCCATGCCGGGTCGAGCTGAATGGTGATCTGCACCGGGACATAGCCGTGGGCGGTCAGGGTGTCGCGGATCGCCCCCATCAGATGGTCGGTAGCCGGACAGCCGGAATAGGTCGGCGTAAAGCCGATAGCCCAGCCTTCACCCTGTGGGGTAACGCTGCGCACCATGCCCAGATCGGTAATGGTCAGCACCGGGATCTCCGGGTCCGGGATCTGGCTTAACAAAGACCAGATCTGCGGGACGGCGGCGGGTGCGAGTTCGACGTGTTGCATGGTGCTCTCCTGCGTTACCACTGCTGCCCGGGATACACGCGCTGCAGATACTGCATCTCTGCCAGCATCGGTCCCAGATGTTCGGTATGCAGCCCTTTACGGCCGCCGCTACGGTAGGCCGCTTCCTCGGGCACGCTCAGCGTCGCCGCGTTCAGCCCGGCAAAGACTTCCGCTTCCCACTCTTCGCGCAGGCTGCGTGGATCGACGGCGATACCCTCGGCCACCAGGCCTAAGTCGATCTCGTCGGCCTCGAACAGCTCGGCGGTGAAGCGCCACAGATCGTTGACCGCCTGCTGCATCTTCTGTGCGGAGACGGCGGTGCCGTTACCGAGGCGTTCCAGCCAGCCGCGGCTGAAGCGCAGGTGGTAGCGGGCCTCTTTAATGGATTTGGCGGCAATGGCGGCAAGCTGCGCATCGCGGCTCTGAGTCAGACGGGTGAACAGCGCCACGTGCCAGGCGTCGATAAAATACTGACGGGCGATAGTGTCGGCGAAGTTGCCGTTCGGCTGTTCCACCAGCAGCAGGTTGCTGAACTGGCGTTCGTCGCGCTGGAAGGCCAGCGTATCTTCGTCGCCCTCGCCTTCCAGCTCGGCGGCGTAGGTTAAGAAGTTGCGCGCCTGGCCCAGCAGGTCGAGGCCGATATTGGCCAGCGCGAGATCGATCTCCAGCTCCGGGGCATGGCCACACCAGGCCCCCAGACGCTGGGAGAGCACCAGGCCGTTATCACCCAGGCGCAGGACATAGTTCGTTAACGTTTTCATCCCGGACCTCACATGTGCTCGATGCCATCAGGGATGGTGTAGAAGGTTGGGTGACGGTAGACCTTGCTCTCCGCCGGATCGAAAAACTCGCCGCGCTCTTCCGGCTGCGAGGCGACGATTTCGCTCGCCTTCACCACCCAGATGGAGCAGCCTTCGCTGCGGCGGGTGTAAGCGTCGCGAGCGTTCTCCAGCGCCATGCGATCGTCGGCGGCGTGCAGGCTGCCGACGTGACGGTGGGACAGCCCCTGTTTGCTGCGGACAAAAACTTCGTACAACGGCCAGTATGTTTTGCTCATCGTGATTCCCCTTACGCAACCTTGCGGGCGTGTTGTTTTTCTGCGTGCGCCAGGGCGGCTTCGCGCACCCACGTCCCCTCTTCCCAGGCTTTATTCTTGGCGGCCAGGCGTTCGTGGTTACAGACCCCACGGCCATTGATAACGTCGTCAAACTCCTGCCAGTCGATCTCACCGAAACGGTAGTGGCCGCTTTCTGCATCGAAGTGCAGATCGGCATCCGGGACGGTCATGCCCAGCATCTCCACCTGCGGCACGGTGTTGTCGACGAAGCGCTGGCGCAGCTCGTCGTTGCCAAAGCGTTTGATCTTCCAGGCCAGGCTGCGGGCGCTGTTCGGGGAGTTGTCGTCGTTCGGGCCGAACATCATCAGCGCCGGCCACCAGAAACGGTTGATGGCGTCCTGCAGCATCTGGCGCTGGGCCTCGCTGCCCTGGGCCAGCGCCATGCAGGCTTCAAAGCCCTGACGCTGGTGGAAGCTCTCTTCTTTACAGATTTTCACCATCGCCCGGGCATAGGGGCCGTAAGAGGTACGGCACAGCGCCACCTGGTTAACAATGGCCGCGCCATCCACCAGCCAGCCAATGACGCCGATATCGGCCCAGCTCAGGGTCGGGTAGTTGAAGATGGAGGAGTATTTCATCTTGCCGTCGAGCATCTTCTGGTAGATATCTTCCCGGGCGCAGCCCAGCGTCTCCGCCGCGCTGTAGAGATAGAGACCGTGTCCGGCTTCATCCTGCACTTTCGCCAGCAGGATGGCCTTGCGGCGCAGCGTCGGGGCGCGGGTGATCCAGTTGCCTTCCGGCAGCATGCCGACAATTTCGGAGTGGGCATGCTGACCAATCTGGCGGATCAGCGTCTTGCGGTACGCGTCAGGCATCCAGTCCTGCGGCTCGATGGCCGTCTCTTGCGCGATTCGCTGTTCAAAGCGTTGTTCTTCGGTCACGTCATCACCCTTATGATTCGTTTAACTGGTAAATTCCATTCAATGATGAATCACTTCGTTTCTTAAAAGTTACACAAAGGTTAAATATAACCCCAAGAAGTGTTTGTTTATTTTGTGATGCGGCTCGCAAGCCTTTTGCGCAGCCCCTTCTGTGGCGGGAATCAGACAGCGGGAATAGTCAGACAAGATCACACTGTTAACAAATCATTAAAACATAGCTTGCATTTTATGATTCATAATCAAACTATCTATAGCGAAATCACGAACCACCTGGAGAGAAAAATGCAGCAGTTAGCCAGCTTTTTGTCCGGCACCTGGCAGTCTGGCCGGGGCCGTGAGCGCACTATTCAGCACGCCATCAGCGGCGAAACCCTCTGGCAGGTCACCAGCGAAGGGCTGGATATGGCCGCCGCGCGTCGTTACGCCATTGAGAAAGGCGGTGAATCACTTCACGCCATGACCTTCATCGAGCGCGCCGCGATGCTGAAAGCGGTGGCAAAACATCTGTTGAGCCAGAAAGAGACGTTCTATGCCCTCTCCGCCCAGACCGGGGCGACCCGCGCCGACAGCTGGGTGGATATCGAGGGCGGGATCGGCACCCTCTTCACCTTCGCCAGCCTCGGCAGCCGCGAGCTGCCGGACGACACCCTGTGGCCGGAAGATGAGCTGATCCCCCTGTCAAAAGAGGGCGGTTTTGCCGCCCGTCACGTGCTGACCTCGAAATCCGGCGTCGCCGTACACATCAACGCCTTTAACTTCCCCTGCTGGGGGATGCTGGAAAAACTGGCCCCGACCTGGCTGGCGGGGATGCCGGCAATCATCAAACCGGCCACCGCCACCGCCCAGGTGACCCAGGCGATGGTAAAAGCGATCGTCGACAGCGGCCTGGTGCCGGACGGCGCCATCAGCCTGATCTGCGGCGGCGCGGGGGATCTGCTCGACCAGCTCGACAGCCAGGACGTGGTGACCTTTACCGGCTCCGCCGTCACCGGCCAGATGCTGCGCGTACACCCGAACATCGTGGCCCGATCGATTCCGTTTACCATGGAAGCCGACTCCCTGAACTGCTGCGTGCTGGGGGATGACGTCACCCCGGAGCAGCCGGAGTTTGCCCTGTTTATCCGCGAAGTGGTGCGGGAGATGACGGCGAAAGCCGGACAAAAATGTACTGCCATCCGCCGCATCATTGTGCCGCAGGCGCAGGTGGAAGCCGTCAGCCAGGCGCTGATCGCCCGGCTGGAGAAAGTAGCTGTGGGTGACCCGGCGCAGGATGGGATTAAGATGGGTTCGCTGGTCAACGCCGACCAGCGCGCCGACGTGCAGGAGAAGGTGGATACCTTAGTGACTGCAGGCTGCCAGGTCCGTCTGGGCGGGAAAGCCGACCTGAACGCCGCCGGCGCTTTCTTCCCCCCAACCCTTCTCTTCTGCCCGCAGCCGGACGAAACCCCGGCCGTACACGCCACCGAAGCCTTTGGCCCGGTCGCTACCCTGATGCCGTACCAGACCCGTGAACACGCCATGGCCCTGGCCCGCGCCGGTGAAGGTAGCCTCGCCGGGACGCTGGTCACCGCCGATCTGCGCCTGGCGCGTCAGTTTATCGCCGGTGCCGCGCGTGCCCACGGGCGTATCCAGATCCTCAACGAAGAGTCGGCCAAAGAGTCCACCGGCCACGGCTCTCCGCTGCCGCAGCTGGTGCACGGCGGTCCGGGTCGCGCCGGGGGCGGTGAAGAGCTGGGCGGCCTGCGGGCGGTGAAACACTACCTGCAACGCACCGCGATCCAGGGCAGCCCGAGCATGCTGGCCGCCATCAGCCAGCAGTGGGTGCGCGGGGCCCAGGTGCAGGAAGATCGCGTCCATCCGTTCCGCAAATATTTCGAGGAGCTGCAGCCGGGCGACAGCCTGCTGACCCCGCGCCGTACCCTGACCGAAACCGACATCGTCAACTTTGCCTGCCTGAGTGGGGATCATTTCTACGCCCACATGGACAAGATTGGCGCGGCGGAGTCGATTTTTGGCGAGCGCGTGGTGCACGGTTACTTCCTGATCTCCGCTGCCGCCGGGCTGTTCGTCGATGCGGGCGTCGGGCCGGTGATCGCCAACTACGGCATGGAGAACCTGCGCTTTATCGAGCCGGTCAAACCGGGCGATACCATCCAGGTGCGTCTGACCTGTAAGCGCAAGACGCTGAAGAAGCAGCGCACGGCGGAAGAGAAACCGACCGGCGTGGTGGAGTGGTCGGTTGAGATCTTCAACCAGCACCAGCAGCCGGTGGCACTCTACTCGATCCTGACCCTCGTCTCCCGACAGCACGGAGATTTTGACGCCTGATCCCCTTCCCACCGGGTAACGTCGCGCACGTTACCCGGCTTCTGGCACATCTGACAAAACATCTGGCAAATGCAGGCAAACGGTACGCACAGCGTTATTGCTATGTTGGCAATGAATAAACCGCGCGCAGAACAGCGGTCCCGAGTGGATAACAACACATACAACAGAGGTTAATCATGGGAAGCTCCTCAATCTTTTCTCCACGTAAAACGGTGCTGGCGTTGGCCGTTGCTTGTCTCTTTTCCGGTCAGGTGCTGGCTCACGGTGGTGAAGCGCATATGGTCGAGATGGATAAAACCCTGACCGATTTTGGCGCGGATGTGGCCTGGGATGACTACGCCCAGATCTACACCATCACCAAAGACGGGGCTTTCATCAAAGTGAAGCCAGGCGCCAAAACCGCTATCGTCAACGGCAAACCGCTGACCCTGCAGGTGCCGGTGGTGATGAAAGACAATAAGGCCTGGATCTCCGATACCTTTGTCAACGATGTGTTCCAGTCCGGCCTGGATCAGACCTTCCAGGTGGAGAAGACTCCGCACCCGCTGAACGCCCTGACCGCAGATGAAATTAAACAGGCCGTCGAGATTGTGAAAGCCTCGCCGGACTTCAAACCGAACACCCGCTTTACCCAGATCGCGCTGGCCGAACCGGAAAAAGCCAAAGTGTGGGACTTCGTGCTGAACGGTACGGCGGTGGATGCGCCGCGTCAGGCCAATATCACCATGCTGGACGGTAAATTCGTTATCGAAGCGCTGGTGGACCTGAAGGACAAAAAAATCATGCACTGGGAGCCGATTAAGGACGCCCACGGCATGGTGCTGCTGGATGATTTTATGGCGGTGCAGAAGATCGTCATCGGCAGCCAGGAGTATATCGACGCGCTGAAAAAGCGCGGTATTAATGACCCGAGCAAGGTGATGACCACCCCGCTGACCGTCGGCTACTTTGACGGCAAAGATGGCCTGAAGCAGGAAGATCGCCTGCTGAAGGTGGTGAGCTATCTGGATACCGGCGACGGCAACTACTGGGCGCACCCGATTGAAAACCTGGTCGCGGTGGTGGACCTGGTCGGGAAGAAGATTATTAAAATCGAAGAAGGCGCGATTGTCCCGGTCCCGATGGAGCCCCGCCCTTATGATGGCCGCGACCGCGAGCCCGTCGCCCATAAGCCGCTGGAAATCACCGAGCCGGAAGGCAAGAACTACACCATCACCGGCAACATGATCCACTGGCAGAACTGGGACTTCCACCTGAGCCTCGACTCCCGCGTGGGGCCGATTATCTCCACCGTCACCTTTAACGACAACGGCAAAAAACGCCAGGTGATGTACGAAGGATCGCTGGGCGGTATGATCGTCCCTTACGGCGACCCGGACGTGGGCTGGTACTTCAAAGCCTACCTGGATTCCGGCGACTACGGCATGGGTACCCTGACCTCCCCGCTGGTGCGCGGCAAAGACGTGCCGTCCAACGCCGTGCTGCTGAATCAGACCATCCCGGATTACACCGGTGCGCCAATGGAGATCCCGCGGGCGATGGCGATTTTCGAACGCTACGCCGGGCCGGAGTATAAGCATCAGGAGATGAATCAGCCGAACGTCAGCACCGAACGTCGTGAGCTGGTGGTGCGCTGGATCAGTACCGTCGGGAACTACGATTATATATTCGACTGGATCTTCCACGAAAACGGCACCATCGGCATCGATGCCGGGGCGACCGGTATCGAAGCGGTGAAAGGGGTAACGGCGAAAACCATGCACGACCCGAGCGCCAAAGAGGATACGAAGTACGGCACCCTGATTGACCACAACATCGTCGGCACCACCCACCAGCACATCTATAACTTCCGTCTGGATATGGACGTGGATGGCACTAACAACAGCCTGGTGGCGATGGATCCGGAGGTGAAACCGAACACCGCCGGCGGCCCGCGTACCAGTAGCCTGCAGATCAACCAGTACAATATTGATACCGAGCAGCAGGCGGCGCAGAAATTTGACCCGGGCACCATTCGTCTGCTGAGCAACACCAGCAAAGAGAACCGCATGGGCAACCCGGTCTCCTATCAGATCATCCCGTACGCGGGCGGTACGCACCCGGTGGCCACCGGCGCGAAATTCGCCCCGGACGAGTGGATCTATCACCGTCTGAGCTTTATGGATAAACAGCTGTGGGTGACCCGCTACCATCCGAACGAGATGTACCCGGAAGGGAAATTCCCGAACCGCTCCACCCAGGACACCGGTCTGGGCCAGTTCAGCAAGGATAACGAGTCGCTGGATAATCAGGATGACGTGGTGTGGATGACCACCGGCACCACCCACGTTGCGCGTGCGGAGGAGTGGCCAATTATGCCAACCGAGTGGGTGCATACCCTGCTTAAACCCTGGAACTTCTTTGACGAAACCCCGTCGTTGGGTAAGAAGAAAGACGCGCAGTAAGGGGCGGTGACAATAAGCCGGGCAGATTGCCCGGCTTTTTTTGTGCGGCCTGCTGCCGGGTGGCGGCTGCGCCTTACCCGGCCTACGGAATATGCGGTCCCGTAGGCCCGTGCAAGCGCAGCGCCGCCGGGCAATGCCGTTGCAAAGTAATTAATTATCCATAAGAGATTTATTTGCTGAATGTATTTGTCTGTTTATAGTTATTCATACCCATGCCGTTCGGGTTGCCTTTCTTTAAACGTTTTTCTGGACATCATGCGAAGTTTTCCCCTACGCCGCTGTATGCACATTGAGAGGTTTTCAGGATGAGATTCAACTTGATAGCAAGAAGCCTTGCGCTCGCCGGGCTTTTTATTTCTGCTGGCATGCCTGCGTTTGCCGCAGAAGCGCCAAAAGACGCCGCCGCCGCCACTCAGCAAGCCAATAACGCCCTCTTTAGTCAACTGCCCTTCTCCGATAACACCGACTTTACCGATGCCCATAAAGGCTTTATCGCCCCGCTCCCTACGGAGGTGATCAAAGGCGAACAGGGCAACGTGGTCTGGGATCCGCAACAATACGCGTTTATTAAAGAGGGCGATAAAGCGCCGGACACCGTCAACCCCAGCCTGTGGCGTCAGGCGCAGCTGATTAATATCAGCGGCCTGTTTGAGGTGACGGACGGGGTGTATCAGATCCGCAACCTCGATCTGTCGAACATGACCATTATTGAAGGCACCACCGGCGTCACCGTCGTTGACCCGCTGGTATCGGCGGAAACGGCGAAAGTCGGGATGGATCTCTATTTTAAAAATCGCGGGCAGAAGCCGGTGGTGGCGGTGATCTACACCCACAGCCACGTCGACCATTACGGCGGCGTGCGCGGGGTGGTGGATGAGGCCGATGTCAAAGCCGGTAAGGTGAAAATCTACGCCCCGGCGGGCTTTATGGAAGCCGCGGTGGCAGAGAACATTATGGCCGGTAACGTAATGAGTCGCCGCGCCAGCTACATGTACGGTAACCTGCTGAAACCGGATGCCAAAGGCCAGGTCGGTGCCGGGCTGGGTACCACCACCTCCGCCGGGACCGTGACCCTGCTTGCTCCGACCAATATCATCGAAAAAGACGGTCAGAAGGAGACCATCGACGGCCTGACCTATGACTTTATGCTGGCCCCGGGCTCGGAAGCACCGTCGGAAATGCTGTGGTTTATCGAAGAGAAAAAGCTGATCGAATCCGCCGAGGACGTGACCCACACCCTGCACAACACCTACTCCCTGCGCGGGGCGAAGATCCGCGAGCCGCTGCCGTGGTCGAAATACATCAACGAAGCCATTGTGCGCTGGGGTGATAAAGCCGAGATCCTGATGGCCCAGCACCACTGGCCGACCTGGGGTAAAGAGAACGTCAATAATCTGCTGAAAAGCCAGCGCGATCTCTACCGTTATATCAACGACCAGACCTTACGCATGGCGAACCAGGGGCTGACCCGGGATGAAATCGCCGCCAACTTCAAACTGCCGGATTCACTGGCGCACACCTGGGCGAACCGCGGTTACTACGGGTCGGTAAGCCACGACGTGAAGGCCACCTACGTGCTCTATCTCGGCTGGTTCGACGGCAACCCGGCCACCCTGGATGAGCTGCCGCCGGAAGAAGGTGCGAAGAAATTCGTTGAGTATATGGGCGGTGCGGATGCCATTCTGCAGAAGGCCAAAACCGACTTCGACCAGGGGAACTACCGCTGGGTAGCGCAGGTGGTGAGCAAAGTGGTGTTTGCCGATCCGAACAACCAGGCGGCCCGCAATCTGGAGGCGGATGCGCTGGAGCAGCTGGGCTATCAGGCGGAATCCGGCCCGTGGCGTAACTTCTACCTCACCGGCGCGCAGGAGCTGCGTAACGGCGTGGTGAAAGGCCCGACCCCGAACACCGCCAGCCCGGATACGGTGCGGGCGATGACGCCGGAGATGTTCTTTGACTATCTGGCGGTACACATTAACGGTGAAAAAGCCGGGACGGCGAAATCGGTCTTTAACATCGACCTGGGTAGCGACGGCGGAAAATACAAGCTGGAGCTGGAAAACGGGGTGCTGAACCACACCGCCAATGCGGAAGCCACCAATGCGGACGCCACCATTACCCTAAACCGCGACACGCTGAACAAAATTATCCTCAAGGAGACGACCCTGAAACAGGCCGAGGACAGCGGTGCGGTGAAGGTGACCGGCGACGGCACGAAACTGGATGCCATGCTGGGTTATATGGATAAGGTTGAATTCTGGTTCAATATTGTGACACCGTAACTTATTGTGCGGCCTGCTGTCGGGTGGCGCTACGCTTACCCGACCTACGAAACCGTAGGCCCGTGCAAGCGCAGCGCCGCCGGGCATGGTGCGGCCTGATGCCCTCACCCCGGCCCTCTCCCACAGGGAGAGGGTGTAAACACTAAAAACGGTCACCGGGGTGACCGTTTTGCTTTTACCTAATACCTCACACACACCGATTTGGTTTCACACCAGCCGTCCAGCCAGTCCGGGCCGAAATCGCGGCCGGTGCCGGACTGCTTCATGCCGCCGAACGGCAGGTTGGCGTCGATCAGGGTGTGGCTGTTGATCCACACCGTGCCGGCCTGCAGGCGATCGGTATACTCCAGCGCTTTGCTGATGTTTTGCGTCCAGACGCTGGCGGTCAGACCGTATTCGGTGTCATTTGCCAGGCGCAGGGCCTCTTCGCCGTCGGCGACGCGCACCAGGTTCACCACCGGGCCAAACACCTCTTCGCGGGTCAGACGCAGGCTGGCGTCCGGGTTGACCACCAGGGTCGGCGAGACGTAATACCCCTCGCCGCTCGGGCCACGATTCCCGACGATCAGCTCGGCCTGACGCGACTGCGCCTCGTCGAGGAAGGTCTGCACTTTGTCGCAGTGGGCGCGGGAGACCAGCGGGTTAATGTGCGCCTCCTGAGACATTCCCGGCCCGACGCTCAGGGATTTCACCGCCTGCTCAAAATCGCTTACCACGGTATCAAACAGCGGCGCTTCGATATAAATCCGCGAGCTTGCCGCACAGACCTGGCCCTGGTTCAGGAAGCTGCCGGTCATCAGCCCTTCGATAACCCATGACGGATCCGCATCTTTCAAAACGATAGCCGGGTTTTTACCGCCCAGCTCCAGGGTCACGCCCATCAGGCGGTCGGCGGCGGAGCGCGCAATCTGTTTGCCGGTGGCGGTTGAGCCGGTGAAGCTCACCTTGGCGATATGCGGATGGTTGGTCAGCGCGGCGCCACACACCGCCCCGCTGCCGGTCACCACGTTGAAGACGCCGTCCGGGATCCCGGCTTCGCTTGCCAGTTCCGCCACGCGCAGCAGGGTCAGCGGCGTGGTTTCCGACGGTTTGATCACGATAGAGCAGCCAGCCGCCAGGGCAGGCATCACTTTCCACATGCCGATCAGCAGCGGGAAGTTCCACGGCACGATCCCGGCCACCACGCCAATCGGCTCTTTGCGGGTCCACGCCTGATAGCGGGCGCCCTGCGGCATCGGAATGGAGAGATCCAGCGTCTTACCGGAAATTTTAGTGGTCAGCCCGGCGGTATAGCGCATCCAGTTCAGGGTGCAGCCCACTTCAAAGGCGCGGGAGATGTTAATGGATTTACCCTGCTCCAGGGTTTCGAGCTGGGCCAGCTCCTCGGTGTGCTGCTCCACCAGATCGGCAAAGCGCAGCAGAATACGTTCACGTTCCGCAGGCAGTTTGCCTGACCAGCTGCGGGCCACGAAGGCACGCCAGCCGGACATCACCGCGCGGTCCACATCCTGCGCGCTGGCATCGGCCGTCGAGGCAATCACCTGGCCGGTAGCCGGGTTAAAGATCTCCAGACGCTTTTCGCTGTCGGAGGCGGAGTGGCGTCCTTCAATCCAGAGGCCATGTTGGCGATCCAGAAATTGCTGCACGCAGTGCAGTACGGCGACCTGTGTATCAGACATAGCGATTCCTTATTATTCGCAGGGTGTCAACGCAGTCTAAGATGGCTTTGCCGAATGCGCTTTTATCTCTGTGACATTCGCTTTGCCCGCTGTGACAGGCACCGCAAAACGCGACAATAACGCCGTTTCGCTCTGCTATATGGCGGAGTTTTTTCCGGGATTTCGCCCCAGGTCACGGGCAATTGGCAACATAAATGCAACAATGTTTAAACATTGACGACGTAGCGGGTAAGACGATGGCATGTGCAAACGAACAGGACAACTACCAGCACTGGCTGGCGCAGATTAATCAGGTTTGCGGCAGTTTTGCCGCCCGGCCCATGAGCGGCGAGTTTTATGGCGAGCTGGAATCGACCTGGACCGGCAACCTGAAACTGAGCACCGTGACCGCCGGCGGCGTGAACCTGTTTCGCACTCGCCAGGAGATCAAAACCAGCAACGACGCCTGGTTCTACACCGTGTTTCAGCTGGATGGCGAAGCGGGTCTGGAGCAGGACGATCGCCAGATTGTGCTGAACGCCGGGGATATCACCCTGATTGACGCCTCCCGCCCCTGCTCGATCTACTGGCCAGAAAAATCACGTCAGATCTCGCTCCTGCTGCCGCGTCAGATCCTCGAGCAGCACTTTCGCTTTCAGGAAGTGACCTGCGCGCAAAAACTCTCCCGCAGCCTGCCCACCGTTCAGCTTAGCTATCGCCTGCTGCAGGACAGCATGAACAACCCGGCGTTAAGCGAAACCGAAAGCGAAGCCGCGCTGGAGGCGATGGTCTGCCTGCTGCGCCCGGTATTGCAGCAGCGTGAAAGCGTGCAGCCGCGCAAGGAGCGCCAGTTTACGAACGTGCTGACCCTGATCGACGACCATATTCAGGCCGAACACCTGCGCCCGGAGTGGATCGCCTCGGAGTGTGGGATGTCAGTGCGGAGCCTGTACCGGATGTTCGCCGAAAAAGGGCTGGTGGTGGCGCAGTACATTAAAAATCGTCGTCTGGATTTGTGCGCGCAGATGCTGCGCGGCGCCCGCGATGACGAAAAACTGGCGGGCATTGGCTACAGCTGGGGATTTACCGATCACAGCCACTTCTCCACGGCCTTTAAGCAGCGTTTTGGCGTGTCGCCAGGCGAATACCGCAAACGCCACCGCTGATCACTTCTGCAACCACTTGCCGTTGATCCCCTGGACATACTCGCCGGGGTTGGCGCGCGCGACCAGTTTCGTCCCGGCCATTTTTGCCACTTCATCCACCGGAATGTTATTGCTGTCGGCAAGCTTCTGATAGCTGTCGGTGCGGGCCTTGTTGATCTGCTCCACCAGCGCCAGCGTCTCGCGATCCTGGCTCCGCGGCGCAATATAGCCGCTCAGGGTTTCACCGACCCGCCCGGCACTGCGGGCCTCGTTGAGGGTCAGCGCCAGCGCGGGTGCGCAGAGCCCCAGCGTTAATATCATCAGCAAAATGCGTTTTCTCATGGCAGCCTCAGAACAGATCGCTGCGTGACTTCAGCAGCGTCTCCACGTCTTTATCCACTTTGATATGGATTTCATGTTCAATTTTGACGTTCATGTTGATGGTGATCGGCTCCTTCGACGCCGCCACTTCGATCCTTGGCGTGCAGCCTGTCAGCGTCAGTATCACAATCACGGTGAACCCACCGGCCAGCTTTTTCATGGTTGTTCCTTACATTCCTTGCCTGTCGGGCAGCGGTTATCCGGTAATGCTGCGTGTTGCTCCAGCCAGGTCTGCAGATTGTCGCCAAAACGCAGGCTGCGCCAGAGGGTGAACAGGTTCTCCTGATGGGTGTAGTTGAGGTTGACGGCTTGCGTCTGGTCCTCAACGCGGCTGGCGCCACGGAGGGTCGATGCCAGAGTTAATTCACCCAGGTTATCTACATTGAGTGTCGTCCACGACTGCGAAATTTCCATATAGCGAAGCCAGTTAATGGCCCCCGCCGCCGACCCGTTCTCTTTAGCCAGGGCATCGGCGGTGTCTTTGTCGAGGCGCAGGGTCATCGGCCCGGCGTTAGTCAGCCAGCCATCTTTGATGATCCACTTGTCGTTGTCCAGCCAGAACGGCAGCGCCCCGCTGAACGGCCCGGACAGGGCAAACTGTTTCGGATTAACGGCGCTAATGAGCTCGCTGGAGGAGATATTGCTGACCCGCAGCAGGGCCGCATCGTGCTGCGGCATCCGCAGCTGCTGCATGGTCACTTTACCGCCCAGCAGATCCACGCTGACGTCGGTCAGCAGCAGCGGATTCGCCTCGCTCCACGGGTAGTCCCCCTGCAGATCGGCGGTAATATTGCGGGCCGTCACCTGATTGATCACTTCGCCAATGCGCAGCGTCACCGGCCCATGGGTGCCCAGCGACCAGGTGCCCTGGCTAAAGCGGAACGGCAGGACAAAATCAACGCCGTTTACTTTGTTATCCGGCATCCAGACGCTGCCGCCTTTCACTACCCCGTGGCCTCCGGCCTCAAAACCCTGATCGGCCGCCGCCGAGAACGCCACCTGGGCATACAGCTCCCCTTCGCGCAGGGTCATTTTCCAGTCCGGCGGGACCAGCGGCTGGAAGACGGTCAGGGATTGCTTCGGCCACCAGGCCTGGCCGCGCAGACGCTCCCCGTCCCAGCGCCCGTTCAACTGCACCGGGCCGATCGCTTTGGCATTAAGGGTGCCTTTGAAGCGGAACAGGGTCGGATCGCTGCCATCGACACTGAATTTGACCGTTGAAGGGGGTAACACGCTGCCGCCGGTGAAGGTGGTTTCTCCGGCGTCAAAGGATAATGCGCCGCTGAAATGCGGCCGGGCGGGATCGCGCTGCCAGCGGATCGGGCTCTCCAGCACCATCCGCGGCGTGCTGGCATGCATAGTGCCGTACTTCAGCTGGTCAAACCCGGTCGAGAGTTCACTGAGTTCAATGACGCTGTCGCGCCACTCGCCCCTGCCCGCCACGTCCCAGCGGGCCTGCATCGGAGTGAAGTTGCCCTCACCCCAGTAGCGCCACTGCCACAGGCCGCGATCCGGCAGGAAGTCACTGGCCCGGCCGTCGAGATGCAGGGTGAAATCCCCCATCTCCTGTTCATGAGCGCGCAAAATCGCCTGCAGGCGGCCGTCGATGCCGTTGCGGGTCAGCGCCACGCCGGCCAGCGGCCAGCGCACCTCGTCGATATTAAGAGAATCAATGATCCGCCCGCGTGAACGCAGCAGTGCCCCGGGCGCAAACGCCAGACGGGGCTCGGCAAGGCTACCGCTCAGCATGGCGGGAAGCTTTGCATAGAGGATCAGGTCGTTCTGTTTGGCGACACCGGTAAGCTGCATCGGCATGGCGCTGTTATCCACGCTGAGCTTGCCGGGGCCAAAAGTCAGCACCGCGTTGCCCTTCCCGGCATCGCCCTGGGTCAGAACGTTCATCCGTCCGCTGATAACGGCGTTTTCCGTGCCCTGCTGCCAGTTATCGATCTTCAACCCCAGGCGTCCGCTCAGAGGAATACCGGCCCGATCCCAGCGCCAGCGCCCGTCGCTGATGGTCAGTTGTTCTGAGGTGATCTGCCAGGGGAGATCCAGCAGCGGCTCGCGGCTCTCCCGCTCAACCAGTACCAGCTGGCCCTGATTGTCCTGCCACGCCAGATCGGCATCCACCAGCGACGGGAGCTGCGGGACCGAGAAGGTCGCTACCGCATGCCCCTGCACCGGCAGGCCGTCCGGCACCAGCGGCAGGGTAAATTCCCCCACCAGGGTTACCGGCTGCGGGTTATCGGGCAGATTGAGCGTGACGTCGCTGATGGTCAGGGAACGTCCACGCAGTGTGCCACGCAGGCTAAACTGCTCCCCATGATAAGTAATGTCCTGTCGCGACGGGGTCAGCGAGGCGGTTAGCTTCCCCTGCCACTGCTGCCAGGGAGAGAGCGTCAGGCGATCGATGGTCAGCCAGGTATTGGGCAGCAGCGACTGCCATTCGGCCAGCGTTCGCGGTGCGGCGGGCGTAGGCTCGCTGGCAGGGATTTTACTCAGGCACGCGCTGTTGAGATCCAGCCCGGCGATGTCGATTTTCCAGCGACTCGGGTGGCTGAGCGTGGCGTCTTCCACGCGGGCGATTTCGCAGTCGTCCACCAGATAGCGCAGATCGGCGATCACCAGGGCGTTGCGGGTCAGGCGCGGGCTTTTTTCAAAGGCGATCCGGGTGCCTGCGGGTAGCCAGATACCGGCAAGCGTGGGAACCCACTGCGCAAGGGTCAGCAGCAGCGTCAGCGGTAAAAGAACGATCAGCAGCAGTAGCGCGATTGCGGCTTTGTATTTACCCCTCATGGGCAGTTAATATCCTGATTTAGCGAAAAAATTAGCCGACAGTATCGAATATTGTGGCATGTTTCGTCAGGCAGGTGAAGCGAAGGCCTGTTTAAGGATAGATGCGATGCCCCTGAATGTGCGCGTTTTTATTGTTCGCTCAATCTCTTTCAGGGCAACAAAAAACCGCCCGGAGGCGGTTTAAAAAAAGGCGTGCTAACCCTATCTTCTGATCACATCAGGGTCATCAGGATCCAGCGGGTCATTCACATCAGGTATGTCATCGCCAGGCAGGAGTGGATCTGTGTCACCTGGAAGGGGATCGCTGCCACCAGGAAGCGGTTCGTCATCAGGAATGGGATCAATGTAATCTGGACGATCAGCCATAAAGCCTCCGTCAAACTGTGTTATGAGAGGTTATTTCGATTTACCCGGTTTCTGTTTGCTCTTCTCATCTTGATTCTTTTGCGGCTGCTTAGGTTGCTCTTTAGAGACATGTTGTACGGTGGATTTCATTTTGAAACTCCAGTTGTAGATGCAGCAATTCGCCACCCTGAAACTATAAGTTACGCTTATAGTTATATCGAGCGGGACGGCAACAGATTAATTTTATGCTGATGTTTTATTTAGATTTATTGCGAGATGAAAAGAGCGGTTTCCCTGTCTCACCTACTGGAGGCAGGATAGTGTAAAATCATTATCAGAACTTATTGAAATCAATAAAATTTTATAATTTGTATGATTATTTTAATCATGCTAACGTAGTTCCAAAATCACTGGAGAAAGTCTTATGAAACTCGCGGTTTACAGCACAAAGCAGTACGACAAAAAGTATCTGCAACATGTTAACGAGGGATATGGATTCGAACTTGAATTTTTCGACTTTCTGCTTAACGAAAAAACGGCCAAAACCGCGCATGGCTGCGATGCGGTCTGTATTTTCGTTAATGATGACGGCAGTCGTCCAGTGCTGGAAGAGCTTAAAAAACAGGGCGTGAAATACATCGCTCTGCGCTGCGCGGGCTTCAACAATGTCGACCTCGACGCGGCTAAAGAGCTGGGTCTGCAGGTAGTGCGCGTCCCGGCCTACTCCCCGGAAGCGGTGGCGGAACATGCTATCGGCCTGATGATGTCTCTGAACCGTCGTATTCACCGTGCTTATCAACGCACCCGTGATGCCAACTTCTCGCTGGAAGGGCTGACCGGCTTTACGATGTACGGCAAAACCGCCGGGGTGATCGGCACCGGTAAAATTGGCGTCGCGGCACTGCGGATCCTCAAGGGTTTTGGTATGCGCCTGCTGGCGTTTGACCCGTATCCAAGCGCCGCCGCGCTGGAGCTGGGTGTGGAGTATGTTGACCTGAAAACCCTGTACGCTGAGTCAGACGTGATCTCCCTGCACTGCCCGCTAACCGCAGACAATTACCATCTGCTGAACCAGAGCGCGTTCGATCAGATGAAAGATGGCGTGATGATCGTTAACACCAGCCGCGGTGGCCTGGTGGATTCCCAGGCGGCGATTGAGGCGCTGAAAACGCAAAAAATCGGCGCGCTCGGGATGGACGTATATGAGAACGAACGCGATCTGTTCTTTGAAGATAAGTCTAACGACGTGATTCAGGATGACGTGTTCCGTCGCCTCTCCGCCTGCCACAACGTGCTGTTTACCGGGCATCAGGCGTTTTTGACCGCTGAGGCGCTGATCAGTATTTCCGAGACCACGCTGGGTAACCTGAGCCAGCTCGAGAAAGGCGAAGCGAGCCCGAACGCGCTGTTCTGATTGGGATTGTTTGTTCTTCAAGCAATAAATATCCCAAAGAGAATAGAGAGCGTACAGCGGCTCCCTGGTCCGGCTGAAAATCGCCGAAGCGTTTCCGGAAGGCCGGGGCGAGGCGCAGGGACGCGCCGAGAGGGCATAGCCTGCAGGGATGCAGGCTGGTGCCCGACCCGAAAGCCTGAAGGAATAAGCTGAGGACAAAATTGCCGGGAGCAATTTTGGACAGCGCTTGCGCTGGCCCCGAAGGGGTGAGCCCCAGGGATGGGGCGAACAATCCGCGAAGCGGCGATTTTCTTTGCCGGGAGCCGGGATTGTGAAGGGGGCGGCGGCGAGCCCCCCTTCACACGTTCACGGGTGCCGCTGCAAACAGAGAAGCGCAGAACGTAAGGTGAACGGAACCACCACCTCAGCCGCATGTTCCCCCCTCACCCTAACCCTCTCCCTCAAGGGAGAGGGAATAAGACCCACCCCATTTTCAGATTTACCCGCAAGACAATTCCCGCCAGCGCAATAGACTATGCATTAGCTATTTATGAAGTGAATATATTGAGAAGAACAATGAAAACGCTCGTCGCAGTAACGATCCTCAGCATGGCGCTGGCAGGCTGTGTCAATCCAGGGAAAGCCTCTGTTCAGGAAGAACAGCTTCAGCAGCACCGCTTTGTGCTGCAGAGTATGAACGGCACCGCCATTAACCCGGCCACTACGCCGCCGGAGATTGCCTTTGGTGAAGACCTGGCGGTATCAGGCGTGATGTGTAACCGCTTCAGCGGTCAGGGTAAGCTGTCTGACGGCGAGCTCAAGGTTAAAGCGCTCGCCATGACGCGTAAGCTGTGTACCGAGCCACAGCTCAATGACCTGGATCACGCGATCGGCACCATGCTGCGCAACGGGACGCAGGTCGATCTGACGGAAGACGTATTAACCCTGGCGACGGCAGAGACGACGCTGGTCTTTAAACGCGCAGAGTAATCAGTAAGCTCCGCAGGACCCGACGGCGAGCGACTGTTCACTGCAGCGTTTGCCGTTAGGCAGCGCACACATGCCGATGGCCGAGCCATCCAGCTGACGCGCAACGGACAGCGACCCGCCAATCATGGCGCAATTTGCCTGCCCGGAACTGGACATCGCCGCCCTCATCCCCGGCGCGACGTGCGCGGCGGTAGCCTGCTGTACAGGTTCATTGCTGCAGGCCGACAGTAACAAAGCGGCACACCCAACCCAAAATGCTGCGCGCATAATCTCTCCCCATATTGAATTGCAAAACCTATGCATAATAGGCATCCCACGCCCTGCCGTCGAGAGCCGAAGCGCGGTTTTCTGCGCTGTCAAAACAATTGCAGACTATTTTCAGGCAAAAGTTTGATCAAACCATTGATGGCACTAATAAGCAGGACACAAAAGCGAAAATCGTTTCAGCGGCCCTTTGCTAAAATACAAGGATAACTACAGGACTCGTCGAGGTGTTACGGGTCCCTCTTTCTTTGCGCAATGTAAGGGTGTCATATGCAAACTATTGACGGGAATGGCGCAGTCGCGTCCGTCGCGTTTCGCACCAGTGAAGTGATCGCCATCTATCCCATTACACCCAGCTCAACGATGGCTGAACAGGTTGATGCCTGGGCCGGAAACGGGCTGAAAAACGTCTGGGGTGATGTGCCCCGGGTGGTCGAAATGCAGTCTGAAGCCGGGGCGATTGCTACCGTTCACGGCGCGCTGCAGACCGGGGCGCTGTCCACCTCCTTTACCTCGTCGCAGGGGCTGCTGCTGATGATCCCGACGCTGTACAAGCTGGCGGGACAACTTACTCCGTTCGTACTGCACGTCGCGGCGCGTACCATCGCCACCCACGCCCTGTCGATTTTTGGCGATCACTCTGACGTGATGGCCGTGCGCCAGACCGGCTGCGCCCTGCTCTGTTCCGCCAGCGTGCAGGAGGCGCAGGATTTTGCCCTGATCTCCCATATGGCGACCCTGAAAAGCCGGGTGCCGTTTATCCACTTCTTCGACGGTTTCCGCACCTCGCACGAAATTAATAAGATTGTGTCAATCTCCGATGACACCATCCGCAGCCTCCTCCCGCAGGCAGAGATCGATGCTCATCGCGCCCGCGCGCTGAACCCGGAACATCCGGTGATCCGCGGCACCTCCGCTAACCCGGATACCTACTTCCAGTCCCGCGAGGCCACTAATCCGTGGTACAACGCGGTCTATGACCACGTGGAACAGGCGATGGCCGATTTTGCCGCCGCCACGGGACGGGCGTACAAACCGTTCGAGTATTACGGCCATCCGCAGGCAGAGCGCGTGATTGTGATCATGGGATCTGCTATCGGTACCTGTGAAGAGGTCGTGGATGAACTGCTGAGCCGGGGCGAGAAAGTCGGCGTGCTGAAAGTGCGCCTCTACCGCCCGTTCTCTGCCAGACACCTGCTGGCGGTATTGCCGGAAAGTGCGCGGTCGGTGGCGGTGCTGGATCGTACTAAAGAGCCGGGCGCCCAGGCCGAGCCGCTCTATCTGGACGTGATGACCGCCCTGGCCGAGGCCTTTAACGGCGGCGAGCGCGAAACTTTGCCGCGGGTGATTGGCGGACGCTATGGCCTCTCCTCCAAAGAGTTTGGCCCCGAATGCGTGCTGGCCATCTTCAACGAGCTGAGCGCCGCGAAGCCGAAACCGCGCTTTACCGTTGGCATCTATGACGATGTCACCAATCTGTCCCTGTCGTTGCCGGAAAACACCCTGCCCTCCACGGCGAAGCTGGAAGCGCTGTTTTACGGCCTGGGCAGCGACGGTAGCGTGTCGGCCACCAAAAACAACATCAAGATCATCGGTAACTCCACGCCGTGGTATGCCCAGGGCTATTTCGTCTATGACTCGAAAAAAGCCGGTGGCCTGACGGTGTCCCACCTGCGCGTCAGCGAGCAGCCGATCCGCTCGGCGTACCTGGTGTCGCAGGCCGATTTCGTCGGCTGCCACCAGCTGCAGTTTATCGACAAATACCAGATGGCCGAGCGCCTGAAGCCGGGCGGGATTTTCCTGCTTAATACCCCGTACAGCGCCGATGAGGTCTGGGGGCGTCTGCCGCAGGAAGTGCAGGCGGTGCTGAACCAGAAAAAAGCGAAGTTCTATATCGTTAATGCGGCGAAAATCGCCCGCGAATGCGGCCTGGCTGCGCGTATCAACACCGTTATGCAGATGGCGTTCTTCCATCTGACGCAGATCCTGCCGGGCGACAGCGCTCTGATGGAGCTGCAGGGGGCGATCGCCAAAAGCTACAGCAGCAAAGGTCAGGAGCTGGTGGAGCGCAACTGGCAGGCGCTGGCGCTGGCCCGGGAGTCGCTGGCCGAGGTGCCGCTGCAGCCGGTGAATGCCCACAGCCCGAACCGCCCGCCAGTGGTCTCCGATGCGGCGCCGGACTTTGTCAAAACCGTGACCGCGGCGATGCTGGCCGGTCTGGGCGATGCCCTGCCCGTCTCCGCGCTGCCGCCGGACGGCACCTGGCCGATGGGCACCACCCGCTGGGAAAAACGCAATATTGCCGAAGCGATCCCGATCTGGAAAGAGGAGCTGTGCACCCAGTGTAACCACTGCGTGGCCGCCTGCCCGCACTCCGCGATCCGCGCCAAAGTTGTCTCTCCTGAGGCAATGGAGGACGCTCCGGCCAGCCTGCACTCGCTGGATGTGAAATCACGCGACATGCGCGGCCAGAAATATGTCCTGCAGGTGGCACCGGAAGATTGCACCGGCTGTAACCTCTGCGTGGAAGTCTGCCCGGCGAAAGATCGCCAGAACCCGGAGATCAAGGCTATTAATATGATGTCGCGCCTTGAGCATGTGGAAGAGGAGAAAGTGAATTACGACTTCTTCCTCGACCTGCCGGAAATCGATCGCAACAGCCTTGAGCGTATTGATATTCGTACCTCCCAGCTGATCACCCCGCTGTTCGAATACTCCGGGGCCTGTTCCGGCTGCGGCGAAACGCCGTACATCAAGCTGCTGACCCAGCTGTATGGCGACCGGATGCTGATCGCCAACGCCACCGGCTGTTCGTCGATTTATGGCGGTAACCTGCCGTCCACGCCGTACACCACCGACGTCAACGGCCGTGGCCCGGCGTGGGCAAACTCGCTGTTCGAGGATAACGCCGAGTTTGGGCTGGGCTTCCGCTTAACGGTGGACCAGCACCGCGTGCGCGTGATGCGCCTGCTGGAGCAGTTTGCCGATAAGATCCCGCCAGAGCTGAACAACGCTCTGCACAGCGAGGCCACACCGGACGTACGTCGCCAGCAGGTGGCGGAGCTGCGTCAGCATCTGACAGGCGTTGAAGGGGCAGAACAGCTGTTAACCGATGCCGATGCGCTGGTCGAGAAATCGATCTGGCTGATTGGCGGTGATGGCTGGGCCTATGACATCGGCTTTGGCGGCCTCGATCACGTCCTCAGCCTGACCGAGAACGTTAATATTCTGGTGCTGGATACCCAGTGTTACTCCAATACCGGCGGCCAGGCTTCGAAAGCGACCCCGCTGGGGGCGGTAACCAAGTTTGGCGAGCATGGCAAACGTAAAGCGCGCAAAGATTTGGGCGTCAGCATGATGATGTACGGCCATGTCTATGTGGCGCAGATCTCGCTGGGGGCGCAGCTGAACCAGACGGTGAAGGCGATTCAGGAGGCGGAAGCCTATCCTGGCCCGTCGCTGATCATCGCCTACAGCCCTTGCGAGGAGCATGGCTACGATCTGGCGCTGAGCCACGATCAGATGCGCCAGCTGACAGCAACCGGGTTCTGGCCGCTGTACCGCTTCGACCCGCGTCGTGCCGATGAGGGTAAACTGCCGCTGGCGCTGGATTCCCGTCCACCGTCGGATGCGCTGGCAGAGACGCTGATGCAGGAGCAACGCTTCCGTCGCCTCAACGCCCAGCAGCCCGAAGTGGCAGAGCAGCTGTGGAAGGATGCCGCCGCCGATCTGCAAAAACGCTACGACTTCCTGGCGCAGTTAGCCGGTAAAGCCGAAAAATCGGTCAGCGAATAACCCTTATAGCCCGGCATGTCCGGGCTTTTTTATTGCATATAAAAAAACCGCCAGTAATGTACTGGCGGGCAATCCTGTTCAGCAATAAATAACATTTAAGAATTAAAAACACATTTATTAAATAAACGGATAAAAATACTACAGGCATATAACGAGGCAGAGTCTACGCATTTTACGCCGAAAGGGATAATTTTTGTTTTATATAGTTTTAATTAATATATTCACTGAAATTATGACTGTTTCCTTGGCAGCAAATTCTTTAGATTTCACTTAATTGGTAACAATTATGCTTTATCGCTGGAAGGGAGAGTGATTTAGCATGAGACATCTTTCCAATACCGAAGTTCCACGGAAAGTTTAAAAAGATTAAATATAAAAAACAGCATAAGGAATAGTCACAATGCAAAGAAAAGTACTGGCTCTGATGATCCCTGCCCTTTTAATGGCGGGCGCAGCAAATGCAGCTGAAATTTATAATAAGGACGGCAATAAATTAGATCTGTACGGTAAAATCGACGGTCTGCACTATTTCTCCGACGACAGCGGCGCTGACGGCGACCAGACCTATATGCGTATCGGCTTTAAAGGCGAAACCCAGATCAACGACATGCTCACCGGCTACGGCCAGTGGGAATATAATTTCCAGGCCAACAACACCGAAGGTTCTTCCAATCAGTCCTGGACCCGTCTGGCGTTTGCCGGCCTGAAATTCGACCAGTATGGCTCATTCGATTATGGCCGTAACTACGGCGTGCTGTACGACGTGGAAGCCTGGACCGATATGCTGCCAGAGTTCGGCGGCGACTCCTACACCAAAGCCGATAACTTCATGACCGGCCGTGCGAACGGCGTAGCGACCTACCGTAACACTGATTTCTTCGGCATGGTTGAAGGTCTGGACTTCGCCCTGCAGTACCAGGGTAACAACGAAGGCAGCGGCAACGGTAACGAAGGCACCAACAATGGCCGTGACGTGCGTCATGAGAACGGTGACGGCTTCGGTATCTCCACCACTTACGACTTCGGCATGGGTATCAGCGCTGCGGCGGCTTACACCTCTTCTGACCGTACCAACGCCCAACAAAATGAAACCACCGCTGGCGGCGACAAAGCTGACGCCTGGACTACCGGTCTGAAGTATGACGCCAACAATATCTACCTGGCGGCAATGTACTCTGAAACCCGTAACATGACCCCATACGGCGACGACGAACATGCGGTAGCGAACAAAACCCAGAACTTCGAAGTGACGGCTCAGTACCAGTTCGATTCCGGTCTGCGTCCGGTGGTCTCTTACCTGCAGTCTAAAGGGAAAGACCTGGGCAACGGACAGGGCGATCAGGATCTGGTTAAATATGCGGAAGTGGGTGCGGTTTACTACTTCAACAAAAATATGTCCACCTACGTTGATTATAAAATCAACCTGCTGGACGAAGACGACCAGTTCTACAAAGACAATGGCATCGGCACCGATGACATCGTTGCGGTCGGTCTGGTTTACCAGTTCTGATGCAATTAGCCCGCGTTACGGCGCGGGCTAACGCTTTATATCCCTTTCAGCATTGCGTTCAAATTTTGTTGCGCCGCTCTGCCTTTCTGATACAAGATAAATCTCATGTCTGACGGGCTGTAGAGGACTCGCTATTATGAACCATCATGCTGTTAAATCTTCGCGCATCGCCTCGATTGCCTACGATAAATACAATGAAACGCTGGAAGTCCGTTTTCGGGATCACAGCGCCTGGCAATATCAGCCCGTACCTGCGCGAATTTTTAACGATTTCCTGAATGTGGTTTCTAAAGGACGGTTCTATGACGGCGTGGTGAAAGGCAAATTCAAAGAGAGAAAAATTGCCTGAGCGCACATCCCCTGTGCCCATGCAACGACGGAGTAAAACCCATGATCAATCGTTTCGCGCTCTTTGCTTTGGCGCTCCTGACCTGCCTGTGGTTCGCCCTTATTTTTGATGTCGCCAATATCGTTGGCCATCTTGGCGACGTCCTGCTGATCCTGGATAAAGATTAATCCTCTGATGTTCCCGTAGCACGATAGCTCAGCACACCGGCCACGCCGCCACCACCATCATTGGGATGATGTCTTCCCTCCATCACCAGCACCTCCGGGAAATCAAACGGCGAGACGCCTTCAATGCAGGCGACGTTGACGCCATATTGATCCGGCGTGGAACGCCGCTGGTGGAAGGTGTAAATCCCGCAAACCGAACAAAAATAGTGTACCGCCGCCTGGGTATTAAAACGGTATTCGGTCAGCAGTGATTTGCCCTGAATAATGTCGATCCCGGATAAAGGCGCGGAAACCGCTATCGCCCCACGCATCCGGCAAAATGAGCAGTTGCAGCGCCGGATGGTGTTGAACCCGTCCGAGAGTTCAACGGTAAACCTGACCGCGCCGCAGTGACACTGGGCAGAAACTTTGTTCGCCATAACAGGCTCCTTTCCGATAAGCATGACCCACTCGGGCGGCGTATCAGAACGCCGCGTACCGGCTAAGTGTAATTCAGCCTCCCCCTCTGCGGCTAAATTCCTCTGCACTCTTTTTCAGCCAGGCTTCCTGGAAGAGTTGTTCCGAGTAGGTGAGTTTCATGACAGGTGCTAAATACGGGGCATCGAGCTCAATTAAATCATTTTCATTCTGGTATTTGGCGTATTTATCACCGGCGAATGAGATCTGCTTCTTCACCGCCACATATTTATGTTCCAGCATGCTCTGAACTTCATCAAAACGATTCTTATCCAGCTCAAGCATAATGGCGGTGATCCTTCCCGACGTACTGAAGATCACCGCGTTATTTTTGGCTCCCTCTAATCCCAGCTCGTTATTCGGAATAGAGAAAATATCGCCGTCACTCCACTTACTGCGCCCCTCATGCTGGGCAGAGGGATAGGCTTTAATAAACTGCTGCAGCGTGGTTTTACCTAACGTCAGCCCCATCGCCGTGGTGTTGGCCTTTGCGGATGAAAACACTGCCATTAAAACAAACATACCCAGAAGTAATTGCCACTGTTTACTCATCGTTAGCACCTCATCGTATCAGTCCTGTTTTTGCTGACCATCGTCTTCAGTACCTGTCTCTTCTCAATCGTACCCAATTGATCTTCAACAACCCATGCGCCTTTTTGGTGAGTGCGCAAGGCCGATACAGCACTACTTACTGAGCCCGGGAGGGACGCCGTCAGGATTGAGCGGACCGGGGGGGAAGGCATGAAAAAGCCACCAGCGAATGCCGGTGGCGGGGGCATGACGCACGGTCAGCTATTTTTTAACGGGTTGGGGCTTTTTATCGCCCGACTCCGGGGCCTCGCGCGGGTCATCTTTCTCAACATACTGCATGACTACCTCCCGTTTTTGTGGATGGACTACAACTATAGCGTTTGTTGCTTAAAACCAGCCAGGCGGCAGGCGTTTGCTGTAAAACGTGCTGACATTCACCGCCGTAATCCGTACCATACACGCCATACTTTTTCATGTTGACCTGCTGCCCCCCCATCTTAACGGTGGGCCGCCTGGGCGGCTTTAGCCATAAACGAATTGAGCCACTATTAAATGTCGCAAAATCAAGAAATTACCAAAAAAGACCAGTACAACCTCAACAAACTGCAAAAACGTCTGCGCCGCAACGTCGGTGAAGCCATTGCGGATTACAACATGATTGAAGAAGGCGACCGCATTATGGTCTGCCTGTCTGGCGGCAAAGATAGCTACACCCTGCTCGAAATCCTGCGCAATCTTCAGCAAAGCGCGCCGGTCAATTTTTCGTTAGTGGCCGTCAACCTGGATCAGAAGCAGCCGGGCTTCCCGGCACATATTCTGCCGGAATACCTCGAGAAGCTGGGCGTTGAGTACAAGATTGTCGAAGAGAATACCTACGGCATTGTTAAAGAGAAAATCCCGGAAGGGAAAACCACCTGCTCGCTCTGCTCCCGCCTGCGCCGCGGCATTCTGTATCGCACGGCGACCGAACTGGGCGCGACCAAGATTGCCCTCGGTCACCACCGTGATGACATTTTGCAGACCCTGTTCCTGAACATGTTCTACGGCGGCAAAATGAAAGGCATGCCACCGAAACTGATGAGCGATGATGGAAAGCACATCGTGATCCGTCCCCTCGCCTACTGCCGCGAGAAGGACATTGAGCGTTTTTCCGAGGCGAAAGCTTTCCCGATCATTCCGTGCAACCTGTGCGGTTCCCAGCCGAACCTGCAGCGTCAGGTGATTGGCGATATGCTGCGCGACTGGGACAAACGCTACCCGGGCCGCATCGAGACCATGTTCAGCGCAATGCAGAACGTGGTGCCTTCGCACCTGAGCGATATCAACCTGTTTGATTTCAAAGGGATTAAGCACGGGTCGGAAGTGGTGAACGGTGGCGATCTGGCCTTCGATCGCGAAGAGATCCCGATGCAACCCGCGGGCTGGCAGCCGGAAGAAGATGACACTCAGCTGGATGAGATGCGTCTGAACGTGATTGAAGTGAAGTAATTTTCAAGCGTCTCAGCGTTAGCGCTGAGACGCTCTCCCGCCCCGCTTATTTCAGCAGACGAACCTTGCAGTTTTTGCCTTTGATCTTGCCGTTTTGCAGCTGTTTCCACGCCTTCTGCGCTACTGACTGACGCACCGCCACATACACGTGCGCCGGATGCACCGCGATTTTACCGATATCAGCACCGTCCAGACCAATATCGCCGGTCAGCGCGCCCAGTACATCACCGGGACGCATTTTGGCTTTTTTACCGCCGTCGATACAGAGCGTCGCCATCTCAGCGGCCAGCGGCACAACGCTGACGTTAGCCGGTGCATCCACCCAGTTAGGCTTGATTTGCAGCATTTCTGCCAGAATGTTGGCACGCTGCGCCTCTTCCGGGGCGCAGAAACTGATCGCCAGGCCGCTATTACCGGCGCGAGCGGTACGACCGATGCGGTGAACATGCACTTCCGGATCCCAGGCCAGCTCGTAGTTCACCACCAGCTCCAGGGATTTGATGTCCAGACCGCGGGCGGCGACGTCGGTAGCAACCAGCACGCGGGCGCTGCCGTTGGCAAAACGTACCAGGGTCTGATCGCGATCGCGCTGCTCAAGATCGCCATGCAGCGACAGGGCGCTCTGTCCAGCCTCGGTCAGGGCATCGCACACCGCCTGACAATCTTTTTTGGTATTACAGAACACCACACAGGAGGCAGGCTGGTGGACGCTGAGCAGCTTCTGCAGCAGCGGGATTTTGCCCCGCTGGGTGGTATCGAAGAACTGCTGCTCAATCGCCGGCAGCGCGTCGACGGTGTCAATTTCAATGGCGATCGGGTTTTGCTGCACGCGGCCGCTGATGGCGGCAATCGCCTCTGGCCAGGTGGCAGAAAAGAGCATGGTCTGGCGCGATGGCGGCGCAAAACGAGTCACTTCGTCGATGGCCTCGCTAAAGCCCATATCCAGCATGCGGTCGGCTTCGTCCAGCACCAGGGTCTGCAGCGCATCAAGGGAGACCGTGCCTTTTTGCAGGTGATCGAGCAGACGACCCGGAGTGGCAACGATGATGTGCGGCGCGTGCTGCAAAGAGTCACGCTGGGCGCCGAACGGCTGTCCGCCGCAGAGGGTTAAGATTTTGGTGTTCGGCAGAAAACGCGCCAGACGACGCAGCTCCGCCGCCACCTGATCCGCCAGCTCGCGCGTCGGGCAGAGCACCAGCGACTGCGTTTTATAGAGGCTGGCGTCAATATGCTGTAACAGCCCAAGGCCGAACGTCGCCGTTTTGCCACTGCCGGTTTTGGCCTGCACGCGGACATCGCGTCCTTCCAGGATCGCCGGCAGCGCGGCAGCTTGTACAGGGGTCATCGTCAGGTAACCCAACTCGTTGAGGTTATCGAGTTGGGCGGCAGGCAGTACGTTCAGCGTTGAAAAAGCAGTCACAGTTATTCTCGCGGTAAAAAACTCACAGTCAGCAGGCGCGTATCCTCGCAGATCTCCGCCTCTGATGCGACATTTTAATCGGCACTTCGTCCGGCGGCGGATCCGGCATCGGCTGCGGGCGGGGGATCGGTTCGGGAACGGGCACCGGATCGGTGGGTACCGGGTCCGATTGCCGCGTTTGCAGCAGCAGTGTTAAGAGCATGGCCATGTTACCCTCCAGGGGATCGGGTTGTCTCTTTTAGGGTAGTCGCTGCTGGGTTGCAGGCAAAAAAAAGCCGACTTATTTAAGTCGGCGTCGTACGAATCAATTTTGCTATGCAGTAATTCAAAAAAGGAAGTAAGACAATATGGAGCGCAACGCCCATCGCTTGACGTTGCATTCACCTGCGGGAGAGATAGTGCACCTTATGGGTAAACGGTTTATTGACTTCGCTCAATTAAAATAGCGTTTCAGGCGCATCATAACGTCAAAATAGTACAAATTTACAACCATTTACTGCGATGTAACCACCATGCAACACCACCGATTAAAACGACTAACATGATGCAGAACAGCGAAAAGCCAAAGCGGAAGTCCCCGCCGGGGATCCCCCCCAGGTTGACGCCGAACAGCCCCGTTAAGAAGGTGCTGGGCAGAAAGACCATCGCCATCAGCGACATGGTGTAGGTTCTGCGGGAGAGCGACTCCTGCATCACCTGGGCGATTTCGTCGGTCAGGATCGCCGTGCGGGCAATACAGGCATCAATTTCATCGAGACCACGCCCCAGCCGGTCGGCAATATCCTGCATTCTGCGGCGCTGATCGTCATTCATCCAGGGGAGCCGTTCACTCGCCAGACGGGCATACACATCGCGCTGCGGGGCCATGTAGCGGCGCATCACAATCAACTGTTTGCGCAGCAGCGCCAGAAATCCGCGAGGCGGAATAACCTGGTCGATCAGGTTATCCTCCAGATCGATAATCTTATCGTGCAGCTCTTCGATAAACTCACTGGCATGATCGGTGAGCGCGTCGCAGACATCCACCAGCCAGCTCCCACAATCTTCCGGGCCAGTACCCTCTTTTAAATCCCCGACGATGTCGTCCAGCGCCAGCACTTTTCGCTGCCGGGTCGAGACAATCAGCCGTTCATCCATATAAAGGCGCATCGCCACCAGCTGATCCGGCCGTTCATCGGTGCTGCCATTAATACAGCGCAGGGTAATAAGTGTTCCCTCACCCATGCGGGTCACGCGCGGGCGCAAACTTTCCCCGGCCAGCGCGTCGCGCACGTTGTTGGGCAGTAACGGGGTTGAGGCCAGCCAGTGAGCGCTCTCCGGCTGGGTATAGTTCAGGTGCAGCCAGCAGGGATGTTGCTGATCGATAATATCGTTGTTGGTGAGCGGTCTTGCCCCGCCCTTACCGTCGAGTATCCACGCAAAAACTGCGTCAGGAACGTTAACTTCCGATCCTTTTATGCCTTCCACAGCGCCTCCGCCAGTAGCTGTTCTTTGCTGTCAGTCTAGCCACCCTGGCAGCTTAAGCAACCATTTAACCCGCCATCGCGCTGAATTTGCTCGTAAAAGAGACTATTCCTGAACTAAACGCGTTGCACAAAAAAGCCTGGCGAACCAGGCTTCAAGAGTTGATGACGTGTCAGGCACGCGCGGGGTGTGTTCGCCCGTCGTATAAAGGCGCAGAGGATGCCGGTTCCAGATGGAAGTTTCGCGTGCGGGTCTGCAGCTCAACCACCTGATTTTTCAACACCGCCGAGGAGCCGGAGAGCTCTTCCACCATCCCCACGTTACTCTGGGTGACGTTTTCCAGATCGGACAGCGCCTGGGTAATTTGCGCGATGCCCTTCTCCTGTTCATAGGTCGAAGTGGAAATTTCATCCATTAGCCTGCTGACCTGCCCGGAGCCGCTGACGATCTCCTGCATGTTCTTCTCGGCTTCAGCCACCACCATCGCTCCCTGGCTGACGTTACTGCTGGTAACGGCGATCAGGGATTTGATGCTTTTTGCCGCCTCGGCACTGCGATGCGCCAGGCTCCGCACTTCCCCGGCCACGACCGAGAAATCTTTGCCATGATCGCCGGCACGAGCAGCTTCGACCGCAGCATTGAGCGCCAGGATATTGGTCTGGAAGGCGATACCGTCAATCATGGTGATGATTTCGGTCATCTGCTGGGCACATTCGGTAATGGAGTGCATGTTGTTGGCAACCTGCCCCATCAGCTCGCCGCCTTTCTGCGCCTGGCGGGTCGCTGCGTTGGCCTTCTCATTGGCGAGACGGGTGTTATCAGCGGTATTTTTAGTGGTAGCTGCCATCTGTTCCATGCTGGCAGAGGTCTGGATCAGCGACGCGGACTGCAGCTCGGTTTTTGCCGCCAGCGCCGAACTGCGGGCGGCCAGCTGCTCAGAAAGGCTCATTGCCGTGGCTGAGGAGGAGCGGATCTCACGCACCAGGGTGGCGATGTTGCCCGACAGGGTGTTAATCCCCGGGATCAGCCGCCCCGCGCAGTTGTCGCCAAATTCGGGGATCCTGACGCCCACATTGCCGGAGATAACCTCTTCAATGCTTCTTTTTACCGTATTGATGGGTACGACCAGGTATTGGGTCATGTAAAGCAGCAGGAACAGGAACGCAATGACAAATAGGCAATTAAGCGAAATTAACAAAGAGGTTTGCGGTGCTAGAAAAATGACCAGTCCATCAATTAATAGAAACACAACCACCAGATAAGAAAGAATAAAAGTCCTTACGCTAATATTCCTGAGCATAATATATCCCACAACGGCATTTTCAGATGATAGGAAATATATAGCATTCTGCTTTTAATTTTTCACCCTCATTTCGTAGTGACATTTCATTAACGTTATAGGCTTTTGAAATTTACCTTAAGGGAGAGCCAAAAGCTAACCAACCTGTAACCTCCATACATTAAAGTCTGATAATAAGAATATTAAGCCCTTAATGCCATGAAATGCATTTGCCCAGATAAATTTTATAGTTAAGCCACAAGACCTTAAGGACATGTATTCGTTAGCCGGGCTTAAATTACTCAATATTGGATATGTTTTTACGGATTGCTTGAAAAAAACATTAATGTTTTCTCGAAGCCAATCCGATACTAAACGCCTTTCCCCAAAAAACAGCGACTCCTTACCGGTGATCTATGAGAAATTGACTTAATAACTGCTGTCGCATCACAGGAGAATAAAACTATTCCAGTTGGTAAAATTAATACGAATTTCATACGAATATCACAAAAAAATTCTGCCTGACCGTATGAAGTAGAGTATGTTTCAAAGAAGCCCACGCGTGCCGCTACGTCGTGGATCTCAGGCACCTGACGTGCTGATAACTGAGACTGGCCTATGTCGCTTTCAGGGTTTGCTGCGCTGAATATACTAAAAACACCCGTATGGGTCGTATCCCCGGTTTCGGAGGATATTGTGTTCGCCAATACGGCAGCAAAAAAGATCATGCAGGACGCGACGCTGGATGACCTGCGTAAAGGGGTCTGCTCAGCACATGCCCAGGCAACGCTTGCGATGTACGTGCCCGATTTAAAAACCCAACAAGAGATTATTGAAATCTGGAGCGTGCAGGTAAATAACCAGCCAATGAGCCTCAGCTGCCGGCTCTCGCTGGCCGATTTTGACACCTGCGGCGAGGTCATTATTTTTGAGGGTATTGCCCGGCAGCCGGTAACAGGCCTTAAAGCCACCAGCTCTGGCACCTACCAGCGCAAAAAACAGGGGTTCTACGCCCGTTTCTTCCAGACCAACAGTGCGCCCATGCTGTTAATCGATCCTGCCCGGGACGGCCAGGTGGTTGATGCCAATCTCGCGGCCCTCAATTTTTATGGCTATACCCATGATGAGATGTGCAGCAAGCACACCTGGGAGATCAACACCCTCGGCCGCAATATTCTGCCGGTGATGACGGAGATCGCGCGTTTACCTGGCGGCCATAAGCCGCTCAACTTTGTGCATCGACTGGCTGATGGCACCACCCGACATGTACAGACCTATGCCGGCCCGATTGAGATCTACGGCGACAAACTGATGCTGTGCATCATTCATGATATTACCGAGCAAAAACGGCTTGAACTGGAGCTTGAGCATGCCGCGCTGCGCGACTCGTTAACCGGCCTGCTCAACCGTCGTCAGTTTTATAACCTTACCGATCAAGCCTCACCGAACAATCTTCCTGCCCAGCAGGAGTTCAGCCTGCTGCTGGTGGATACGGACCACTTTAAGCGCATTAACGATATGTTTGGGCATCAGAAAGGCGATGAGGTGTTGATTGCCCTCTCGCGAATGCTGGAAAGCTGTTGCCGGAAAGATGATTACGTTTTCCGCTGGGGTGGCGAGGAGTTTGTGCTGCTGCTGCCCCGCACGTCGCTGGACGCGGCGATGCAGATCGCAGAAACCCTGCGCGCGGCCATCGCCCGCATTGCCATCCCGGGACTGCCCCGCTTCACCGTCAGCATTGGGGTGGCGCGGCATAACCCGGATGAAAGTATCGACGATCTGTTTAAGCGCGTGGACGATGCGCTGTATCGCGCAAAGAATGATGGTCGTAATAAAGTGCTGGCGGCGTGATGTCGCCTTCTGTCTTTCAATATATTCCTTGAGGAGTGGTTAAGATGAGCAAGAAGATTTTGATGCTGGTCGGGGATTACGCTGAAGATTACGAAACCATGGTGCCGTTTCAGGCATTGCAGATGATTGGTCATCAGGTTGATGCGGTCTGCCCTGACAAAGCCAAAGGCGACTTTATCATGACGGCAATCCACGATTTTGACGGCGCCCAGACCTATAGCGAAAAACCCGGCCACCGCTTTATTCTCAACGCCGATTTTGCTGAGGTGAAAGAAGAGGATTATGACGCGCTATTAATTCCGGGCGGACGGGCACCGGAATATCTGCGGCTGAATGAGCAGGTAATCAAACTGGTGCAGGCCTTTGACCAGGCACGTAAGCCGATTGCCGCCGTGTGCCACGGCGCTCAACTGCTGGCCGCCGCGGATGTCCTGAAAGGCCGCACCTGCAGCGCTTATCCTGCCTGTGCGCCAGAAGTCCGACTCAGCGGCGGATACTATGCAGACATCGGTATTGATGAGGCTTATGTCGATGACAATCTGGTTACGGCTCCCGCCTGGCCTGCGCATCCGCAGTGGCTGGCGAAATTTGCCGAGCTGTTGCAGAAGTAAGGTCGGTTCTGGACAGGCTCGGTGGTTTCAGGCCAGCCTGTCAACCGCATCAAAAAAGCGCTCTTCAGTCATAATGACGTTCTCTTTTGCGCTCTGATACTGACGCCGAATAAACCAGCCCGATTCCGGCGCCATGCTCAGATTAAACACCTGCCTGATACCGGGCGCATCGACATGCAGGGTTACAATGCCTGTTTCAGTGCCATTCCAGAGCTGCTCCGGAAGAAGTCGGACGCTACGGTCACCGTTCTGCAACCTGATGGCGGTGATGTCATAACGGCATATGCCGCTGTTCAGGCTATAGCCCACTGCGCTCAGGTCATGAAGATGTCTGGTGGAAAACGTCACCTCAATACCGGAACCGGCAAACCACTGGCTAATTTGCTGCGCCAGTTCATCCATTCGTGAGCAGAATGCCCTGACTTCTGCATCAGCGGATTTTTTACCGGACGATACTCTGTCGCTACCGTGTTGTACTTTCCTGAAAAAACGTTCTCTGGCTGACACGTTGTGGTCCCTGTGAGCTTGTTACGAGCATGCTTTATTCTGACGGGGTTTGTTTCAGTGCCGCATAAGAGGCAATCAGTTGCTGCAGATGCTGTTCCACCTGGCGCTGCCGGACGGCGCTACTGCTCTGCTCTGCGGGGATAACTGAGAGCTGGCGCAACTGCTCTTCCACCGGCACGGTGCGATTCAGCGACTGCATGATGGCGAACACCGCCGATTTAAGTTCGCTGACCGTCATATATTTGCCCTTCTGCTCATCCAGGGCATTAAGCCGGTTCGCCAGTTGCTCAAGCTGCGTTACTCCCTGATGCCAGCCGGTCAGGTTTTCCGGCGCCAGGGCAAGGGCCGCCTTCTGCTGTTGCCACTGCTGCGCAATGGTATTGCCCTGCTCCGGCCATAGCCTGAGCGCCTGCTGTACCTGGTCATCGCCATAGCTGAGCGCCCAGTCTGGCTTTAACTGCAATAACTGCGCTAGCTGTTGCTGTGTCTGGCGAATACCTGCTTCCGGTGATAAGTGGGGCTGTCGCCTGTCGGCGGAAAGCGCTACCGGCGAGGGGGGAAAGGGTTACAGCGGACTGTTCCCGCGCCGGGTCGGGCTGATGCATCGCCAGCCATCCTCCTGTCAGGATCCCAGCCAGTACCAGCATGGTCGCCATACCAGCGGCAAAAGGCTTCCAGGGCTTTGCGGGCGATGGGCACTTCGGAAACGATTCAGGTTCAGGGACATACGTCCTTTTGTCGCCCTCAGTCACCTCCACAGGCGTGTCGCTATCAGGGATCAACGATTCAACCGGTACGGTAACCACCGTATCACAACTGGTTTCTCTGTTTTCCAGACGTACCGCCGCGCTATGTATATGGGTGCGCAGGATATCGAGCTGGCTCACCGGCGTTAACTCCAGACGTTTTAACGTCTCGTCCAGAACGAGCAGGTGTTCTTGCGCCTGGTTAAGTTGGCTAATATCGGCAGACGTCAGTGCCCGGGAGCGCAAATCCTGCTTCAGCCGTTTGCTGAGCGTGCCGAGGATTTCCATCCTGGCATGCACCGGTTGCGGCCACAGATGGCTCCAATGTCGGGTAACCAGTGAATTCACCATCGCCAGTCCCTCGTTCAGGCCAGACAGCCCGGCCAGGTGCGTACGAGAAAGGCAGAACCAGGCGGCGGTCTGGAGTTCCACGCCGTTGTGTTCAAACAGCGACAGGCATAGATTTTCCACCTGTTGCCAGTTCACATCCGGACGCGCCGGATGGGTCAGTTTGTTCATTTCATTACGCAGAGCGGCATAATCCGCAAGCGTGCGCGGATCGCCGCCGGATTTAAGGTGGCGTTCAGAGAGCGTTGTCATGAGTGTCCTGCCAGAGGTAAAAAACTATATTGCGGAGCGGGCGTCCAGGTACTGCTGCTGTTTCAGGTGACGGATGAGCACCCGGCCTTCAGGCATAAATTCGGTGCCGTAGCGTACAAGACCGATGCCTTTGAGTTCGGCATTGATGTGATATCGAAGCTCACCAGGGATTATTTGATCCAGCAAAACTACATCCATAGATTGTAATCGTGGTTCATATTTCAATAATACTCTTGTTAGGGTTTCTATGAGCTGATGTGCCGTTCCCGGCATACCCTGAAGGATCTTCGTCATATCCGGCAGCCCGTAATCAGGCAAATGTGATATTGCACCGGCTCTTGAATTAAGGATACGCTGAATATTGTCCAGTACGGACAAAATAATCAGGTCCTCTTCGCTTACCTGATCTATGGGAAGATCTCCTGTAAAGTTACCATTAAGCGTTTCATATAAAGATGGGGTTTTATAATTCATTGCGTTTATTTTTCCTGTAGCGAAGCACAAATCACATGCCTGAGTGCTTTCTTTATTTTCATAGATATTTCTTTTTTATAACACCACCAATAGCCACTTCGCCATATATTGCTAAACACGAAAAAGCATCACAATAACTCATAGTGTATTGACATCATACCATGAGTAGAAGTTATAGCTAATAGCCAAACCAACAACTAATAAAGAGTGCTACATCTTTATACCCCCCCGAAATAACTATGCATCGAGTATATTGCATTAAAAACCTAGCGACATTGGGTTGGGTTTATTTTAAGATATAACCGTCACAACCCATATCACCAGGATAGAGAAGTTCTTTATCTGCGCCGTACAAAAATTCAATAGCATCATATGCTGCAACTTCAGAGCAGGGTTTCGTTCAGCGGCTTCAGGCGCTTTTCAAACATCGCTATCTGGCTTTCAATGTCCGCCTTCAGCGCCTGTGCCTGTTCAGCGGCAGTTTCCAGTTGCTGGAGTTGCTGCAGGCAGACGTCGATTTCCCGCAGGGCGGTCTCCATATCCAGCACCTCACCCGCAGCCTTCTGTTGCCCGTCCGCGGTGATAAACAGCCCCTTCGCGACGCGAATTACGCCATACTCATCGGTTCTGAGTTCAAAGCCCTTACCCCGGGGTTTTTCCTGCGCATCCACCAGATGCCCGGTGTTCAGCTGGGTTTTGCCGTACTCCGTGGCGAACTTGATATGCTCCTCCCCGCTCTGGTCTTCCATCCGCAGCTTGTTGTTGGCCGGGGTGCGCAGCACGTTGCGGGTGTGGTTGTCCCGGGTGACGGGGTCAGGGTGTTCAGAGTCGTGCAGGGCGTGGGAGATATACGGCAGGTCAATGTCGCCGTTGCTGTACGCAATCGCCACTTCGGTGCCGTCAAGAAGCGGGGTGTGCCAGCCGTACGTCTCCCCGCTGTACGGCTTCGCCATCCGCAGCCACAGGTATGCAAACCCCTGCTCCGCATCATTCCGGTCAAAGTCCAGCCTGACGCGGTAGCGCCCCTGATCGTCCAGATGCGCGTAGATGTCATTCTTTTCCCGGCTTTCAACCCGCGCCGGGAGCGTGCCGTGGGCAGACGCGTTCAGCTCCCGCTCATGGTGAATGCGGGCATAAAAGGCGCCGGATTCGGTGACGGGCTCCGGGTCGGTGTTGTCGCCCGCCTCCCGGTACGGCTCTGCGTAGCGGTAGTGCTCCCCGGTGGTCACGGTGTCACTGCGCACGCTCACCGTGGCATCCATCGGTGTCCCGGCGATACGGTAGTTGTAGTCCCGCACGCTGACCATGCCCGGCACCACCTTATGCAGGGTGTACATGTCCCACACCGATTCCACCGCCCCGTCATACAGTCCGGACGACTCGTCCATTTCCGTGCGCCAGAAAATCCCCACCTCTCAAAGTATGCGCTGAATAAATTCCCGGTCCGTCTCTTCATGACATAATCATTTCACGTGGTGGAAAAATTAAAGTTCTGTCATTAACGGCAAGAGTCCTAGATCCAGAAGTTTTATTTCTATGTCGTTAGCTTTGCCGATATGTTCTTTATTACTTCCATCGAATATTTCTTCGGTTGTAACAACAATTGTTCCTTTCTGTTTTGCATTCTCTATAACCGGTACAATTTTTGCCGCTTCAGGAATTAATTCTGGTAATACTATTGATGGGATATAAATCATCCACCCCACATAAATTCGATCAGGAAATACATTGCGTTTATGGAGATGATACCCTTTCGAATCGACAGAAATATATGACCTCCCCCTTGAGCAAGATAAATATCTCACCATGGAAATCATTTTTTCAACTTCCTTGACCTTTTCATCCATACCTATAACAAGTAATCCCTTGTTGGGATTTAGGATGAACATCATATAATGAGAAATGGAACAAGAATCACCTTCTCCCCCACCATCCCATATGCTTTCATTTATTAACGGCTTATGTTTATTATAATGTTTGCCCACTATATTAAAAGCATTTTCTGTTGAACCAAACTCATTAAAGGCAATGCTTTTCACAGCATCTTTCTTAGAATAGCCAGTAAAAAACCATTTCTTATTTTTCCCAAGAAGTTTTTCAGTCTCTCTGGACACTTCAAACATATCTATAAGGCTTTTATCAGCCTGAATAGCCTCATCATTTTCAAAATATACTTTTATCTCAGTATTGAACAAAGACGTCATAGTATCCACCGTGTCAAAATGTCTTTAAGGGGTAAAAACAGCTCAGCAAAGTATCTCTGACTTACAGGCTGCATAAATATCCAGATGACCTTTAAAGGCTGGTTAACTGTTGCGACAGACTGGTGTCTTGATGCTTGATTTATAGCGCTTACATTTCCAGTCCACCAACGTTTTTTGTACCATCGGCGTTAAAAAACTGATCATACCGCGCCTTCGCCTCCCAGAACTGACACAGCTTATCCTTCCAGCCATCAAACGACACGCCACAGTACTTAAATTCCTGGATCTGCTGCGTTTCAGGATTATAAAACGTGCCGCAAATCCGCATCTGGTAACTTATCGTCACCATACTCCAGCGCGAACAGCGCCTCACCATCGGCATCACTTTCCCTTCCGGCGGGCAGTTTTCACAGGTCTTTTCATCCGTCTTCGCCTGTGTGCCGGCTCTGGTCTCGACGCCCTCATAATTTACCGTTTCTGAGTAGTCCATGTCGTCCTCCCAGAAATCACCGTGCGTCTCGGCGCTGACGGCCATAGGTTCATTCAGTACTGGATCATACTGTTTTCCCTGGTAATCAAATCCTCCAGGATCCCCGGAGCGATTCACAGGATAAATATCATCGTCTTCCCAGCCTCCATGGCTTCCTGCGCCGGGAAATGTTGACGCGCCGCCTGCACTTCCTGCCATACCGACACTTCCGGCAGCCGCACCGCCCGTTCCTCCGATCGCTACCGGTGGGATCATAACCATCAGAGTCCCCTCCTTTTCCTGTTTATCATCACATGCATATAGTCTTCCACCCGCTGTTCCACTGGGTAGCCGTTGGGTGTTTTCAGCCATTTTTCAACTTCGGGTTTCAGGTAAAAACCCGGCAAAAATATAAGTATCCAGCCCGCGCGCCTCGTCCATTTCCGTGCGCCAGAAAATCCCCACCTCTGAAAGTATGCGCTGAATAAATTCGAGGTCCGTCTCCCGCCACTGGGTGATGAGCTCCCGCGCCGGGTACGTGCGCTCCAGGCGGAAGTCAAAGTCCGGGCCTTCCAGGCCTTGCTGACGCAAAACCTGGTCCACCACCTCCGGCACAGACAGGTTCTGAAAGAGGCGTCACTGCCTTGTGTGTGACAGCAGAGCCAGGCGGGAGCTGAGCACCACCTGGTAATGAGACTGGTCGACAGTGGTGGAAATTAACTCCAGGCGGGTGAGGATGCCGTGCACCGCCTTGCCGCTGCGCATCCTCAGGGTGGCATATTTCATCAGCACCTGTTCCGGGGGAATGTTCGCCTGCGGCGTTGTGAAGTCGATGTCCCAGTGAAAGGACTCGCTGAGTGCCTCGTGCCCGGTGAATTTCAGCACATCCGCTTTTACCGGGCTGTCGTTAATCTCCAGCAGATAGCGGGTCTGTCCGTCGAAAAGGGCCAGCCAGTCGTCCATGTCCATCACATTACTCCGTTACAGATACCAGGCTGAGCCAGCCGTCGCCTAGTTCAATGGTGCGGGGTTTATCCGGGTCGAGTTCATCGCGCGTGAGTACCAGGCGCCAGCGGTTATCCTGCAGATCGGGACGGTTAAACAAACCCACTATGGCCACGAAGTGGGCGTCTTCATCCATCGGCATATTGAGCGTCACGCTGCCTTTAGGCATCACCAGCAGCGCTTTTGCCGCCAGCATATCGTCTTTCAGCACTGCATCAGCATTGCGCAACAGAGCCTGATAATCAGCACTATCGACTGCCTGGCGGTCTTTCAACTGGTAAACCCATACCATGGTCGCCAGCGGCGTCTGGGCACCGTCAGCATTAGCCGCAGCACGGGGGGTGAAATCCAGATGCAGCGTTTTAATTTTCTTATACAAGATGGATTTAGTGAGGCTGACGGTACCATCCTTGACGGTCTGGGTCAGGCCGCAGCCTGTCAGCAGGGCGCAGGCGATAAGCGTCAGCGCCCGCCTGCGGGTGACTTGTGTCATTCAACATTCCTTTTAAAGAGGGAAGTGTGTAATTAATCGAAACGGTAATGTCCGCCTTCAGCAGACGGTAGGGACTGGCCGTGTAGCCCTTCATAGCAGCCCAGGCTCACCGTCAGCGTCTCCCGGTTATCGCCGAGTTTGCCATCCTTCAGGCCGAGCAGGCCGGTGCGTCCCAGCTGAATTCGCCTGCTTCTGCCCAGCCGAGGCTCCGGCAGCAGCCAGACCGGGACGGTAAGGCGCAGACGTGCATCGCTGCGGTAGCCCAAATAAACCCGCATCAGCACCAGCAGGTCGGTATGGAGCTGTCTGCCAGGCAGCCAGCCTTCGGCTTCGTCAGCGTCAGCTGTGACAAGCGTCACCCGTACCCTGCTGCAGGCTTCTCTGGCAGTTTTGCCTAGCGTTGCCCGTTGTGAAAGGCGTACCCGGTTTTCCATGTCTGATCGTCCGGACGTGACATCTCCAATGCGATCACGCGGGACGGCAGGCTGGCTTCCAGTAAGACGGTGATCAGTTCAAACAGTGGCGGAAACGTTTTTTCTGGTTCGGCATGGTCATAGCCGGGAATAACATCCAGATCGCTGTCGAGAGAAAACGTCAGCATACTGCCCGCCATCTCGGTCACCAGTCCGCGCACCCAGGTGTTGAGCTCCAGTTCCAGCAGGCGACGATCCTTGGTGGTACCGATATTTTCGCGCTGGATCAGCTTCAGGTAGTGCGCGATACGGGACAGCAGGAAGATATAAGGCAGACGCGCGTTGATGCGGCTGTTGGCCGTGGCATCGGCAGTGTCATACAGCGCCGGTTTCTGCGTTGAGTTGGCCGAGAAGAAACAGGCGTAATCGCGGTTTTTATAGTACGACAGCGGGATGAAGCCGAGATTGGCGAATTCAAACTCGCGGGTTTCCGGGATCATCACCTCAGACGGGATCTTCACCTGGTTGCCGGTACCCAGATCGTACAAATGGATCGGCAGGTCTTTCACTGCGCCACCGGCCTGCGGGCCACGGATCTGCACGCACCAGCCGTTATTGATAAAGCTCTTCACCATGTTGGAGGCAAAGGCAAAGGACGCGCTGGTCCAGAGGTATTTCTCGTGATCCGGGCCCTTCACCTGCTCAACGTAGTTAAAGCTGCGCACCGGCACGGTGTCCGGGCCATACGGCAGGCGCCCTAGCACGCGCGGCATTACCAGCCCGATATAGCGGGAATCGTCGGTATCACGGAAGGATTTCCATTTAATGTACTCGGCACGGTCGAAGTAGTTGCCAATATCTTTAATGGCCGCCACCTCTTCCATCGACTCTTTCAGGAAGAATTTTGGTCCGACCGATCCGATAAACGGCATATGCGCCGCGGCGGAGACTTTGGAGATGTTGCGCAGCAGCGCCACGTCCTGCGGGCTGGCGTCAAACTCCCAGGAGGAGATCACCGAACCAATCGGCTCGCCGCCCGGGGTATCGTACTCAGCGGTATAGGTGTGCCAGTATAGACCGCTCTGGATCAGCTCCGGCGCATCTTCAAAGTCCTGGCGCAGATCGTCTTTGGACACATCCAGAATTTCTGTTTTCACGTTCTGACGATAGTCGGTATTGTCGACCAGCTGCTTCAGGCCGCGCCACAGGGACTCCACCTTCTGGAATTCTTCATGGTGCATCACCGCATCCAGCTGGCGGCTGATTTGAAAATCCAGCTCTGCGATATGATGGTCGATCAGCGTTTTGTCGAGCTTTTCCACCTGCTGGCCGGATTTACGGATACAGTCCATAAAGACCTGCATCGCAGCCGTCAGGCGCTCGCCCGCAGGCGCATCTGCCAGCGCAGCATCATCCAGAAACGCATTAATATCCCCGAGGCTGGACGCCGGGGTGAGGTTAATTTTTTCAAACAGGGAGGCGTAAACGCCCTCTTTTTCCAGTACGGTGGTTTGCCCCTGAGCAGAACCCGTTTCAGTATTTACAGACATCAGCATATTCCCGGTTAATCCATTAAAAGAGATACCCACGTTTTATTTCGGGGCAAGCGCACTCATTTCGTCGCGTAATTCCTGAGACAGCGCCGGATCCTTGAGGATTTTCTCGAGCTCTTTTCTGAAAGTGGCGTTATCAAGGAGATTGGATTTCAGATCGCGTAATAAATTACGCATGGCCAGCATGGCGCGAAGCTGAGGAATTTGACGGGCAACCTGTTCGGGTTCGAAATCTTTCATGCTGGAAAACTGCAGTTGGATATTTTCTTCTGCACTTTCACCAGCAAGGGTGTTCTGTACGGCGAGGTTAATTTCCGGGTTAAATTCTGAAAGTACACTGTCGAAGTTATTTTTATTGACGTTAATTTTCTCCCGCTCTGATAAGGGCCGATTTTCTTTGCCATTACTGAAATCACCAACGGTAAGGAGCTTAAGCGGCAATTCAACTTTCTTTTGTGCGCCCCCCCGTATGGAGAGCCAGTTTAAGATTTATACGTGCCTTGGGCACTTCATTCTGAAATGTATCAGCCATAGCAGTCCCTTTTCCTTAAGGAATAGTTATTAAGTAAAACTACATTTGTTCGCAAAGGCGATAGTAGAACAAGTAATTACGATGAATCAACTAACTGATGGTCCAAAAATAGACTTGCCTCAAATACTTATTTCTCACTCCCATAGTAAGCAATATTAAACAGCCTCTATACATTCGTGATATTGATCTTTTCTGCGTAAATAAAAAAGGAAATATCTATTGGCGAAGCGGATAATATATTAATATCCAACAATTGTTTTGATGGGAATAAATGAAAGTTATAAATTTACAGATAAGATAATAACAGAAAATAAAAATCTGGGTAGGTTTCTACATAACCTGAGAGTTAATAAAATACTGGCGCTGAAAGTCAGCGCCAGTTACGGTTATAAAATAACGCCCTGTCAATGCTTCTCGATATACATTGTGCGGCTGTACGCCACGTCTTCCGGGTTATTAATTGGATACCCTTTCACCCAGGGTTTGATTAAACGCCCGTTGGTATACTGATAGATCGGCGCGATCGGCGCTTTTTCCGCAAGGATTTTCTCTGCCGTATTGTAATCCGCGTTACGGGCCTTCGCGGTGGTCTCCAGCGACGCCTGATTAATCACCTTGTCATAGGCCGGATCGTTGAAGCGGGAAATATTGCCGGTATGCGTGGAGGTCAGCAGCGAGAGGAAAGTCGACGGCTCGTTATAGTCCCCAACCCACGAGGCGCGGATCACATCGAAATTACCGGTGTTACGGCTGTCGATATAAGTTTTCCACTCCTGGTTTTGCAGCTTCACGTCGACGCCGAGATTCTTTTTCCACATCGACGCCACAGCGATGGCGATCTTCTGGTGGTTTTCCGAGGTGTTGTATAGCAGCGTCAGCTTAAGCGGTTTTTGTGCGTTATAGCCTGCTGCCTGCAGCAGCGTTTTGGCCTGCGCGTTCATCTCTTCCTGGCTCATCTGTTCAAAGGGTGAGGGCTCAGGAGTAAAACCTGCGGTCACGTCCGGTGTGAAGTGCCATGCCGGTTTTTCGCCGGTGCCCAGCACTTTCTCCGCCATGATCCGCCGGTCGATGGTCATGCTCAGCGCCAGACGCACCCGTGCATCCGCCGTAGGGCCTTTCTGGGTGTTGAAGGCGTAATAATAGGTGCCCAGCTGCGGTGGCGTATAGACCTGGCCCGGAATGTCCTTCAGCAGCTTCTGGTAGAGGTTTTTCGGGAATGACTCGGTGATGTCGATATCGTTCGCCAGATAGCGCTTGGTGGCAGACGACTCCTGGTTGATCGGGATAAAGGTCACTTTCTGCAGCACCGTTTTATCATTATCCCAGTAGTGACTGTTGCGCTCGACGACCAGTTTCTCGTTCACCACCCGGTCTTTCAGGATATAGGCCCCATTGCCCACCAGCGCACCAGGGCGGGTCCACTCCGCGCCACTCTCCACGTTAGCTTTTTGTACCGGATAGAAGGCGAAGCTTGCCGCCAGGTTGGCAAACCACGGCAGCGGTTTATCCAGCTGGACGCGCAGGGTTCTGTTATCCACGGCGGTCACGCCCAACTTATCCGGTGTGGCCTTGCCGTCGATGATAGCCTGCGCGTTACTGATCCCGGCCAGCGCCGCAAACCAGGCAAACGGCGACGTCGTTTTCGGATCGACCAGACGCTGCCAGCTGTAGACAAAATCCTGTGCGGTGACGGGGGTACCGTCGGACCATTGGGCGTTCTCGCGCAAGGTGAAGGTCCAGGCGCGGTTATCGTTACTCTGCCAGCGGGTGGCCACACCCGGTACCAGTTCGCCCTTTTCGTTCTGATTAACGAGGCCTTCGAACAGATCGCGGATCACCTGAATCTCGGGCAGCCCCACCGCTTTGGCGGGATCCAGTGAAGCGGGTTCATCTTTAATATGACGCACCAGCTCCTGCTTTGGCGCCAGCGTCGTTCCGGAAGGCACATCCGCAGCAAAGGAATAAGAAGAGAGGCCACACAACCACAGGGCAGAACAAATCAACGAAACCGGATGCTTCATGAGATCCCCTTTGAAATGATGGGTAACGAGCAGATGCGTAATTATTTGTTTCAGAACAGGGAAATGCAAACAACTTCCGTCGGAAAGTTGAATTCCGTCGGTTTTGTTCCGGCGCTGAAACTATTTGATTAACCGTGTGTTTTGCACAACACTGCCAGTAGTATAAATCTGATTCAGGAACGTCTATGTCCCTTACTCGCCCAAGAACGGAACGTGGCGCTTTCCCGCCTGGAACTGAACACTATGGCCGTTCATTCCTCGGCGCGCCCTTGATCTGGTTCCCGGCACCGCAGGCCGATCGCAACAGCGGCCTGATCATTGCGGGCACCCATGGTGATGAAAACTCCTCCATCGTGACCCTCTCCTGCGCCCTGCGCACCCTGGCCCCTGAACTGCGTCGACATCATGTTGTTTTGACCGTCAACCCGGACGGCTGTCAGCTGGGATTGCGCGCCAACGCCCGCGGCGTGGATTTGAACCGTAACTTCCCGGCGGCCAACTGGCGTGAAGGCGAGACGGTCTACCGCTGGAACAGTGCAGCTCAGGATCGGGATGTGGTGTTGCTCACCGGGGATAAACCCGGCTCAGAACCGGAGACGGAGGCGCTGTGTCACCTGATCCATAAACTGCATCCGGCCTGGGTGGTATCGTTTCACGATCCGCTGGCCTGCATTGAAGATCCAGGTCATACCGCGCTTGGGCGCTGGCTGGCGGATGCGTTTTCGCTGCCGCTGGTCACCAGCGTGGGCTATGAAACGCCGGGTTCGTTTGGCAGCTGGTGTGCCGATTTAAGCCTGCACTGCATCACCGCCGAGTTCCCGCCGATCTCGTCCGACGAGGCCAGCGAGAAATACCTGAGAGCAATGACCGATCTGCTGCGCTGGGAACCTCAAAGATGAACCACGCCGGTGCTGTAATGCAGCGCCGGTGAGACATCCACCGCCAGCCAGGTCGGGCCATCCAGATCGGCAAACTGTACCTCGCCCGCCAGCGGTAAAGCCGCATTAATCGCCCGCGAGGTGCAGAGCATACAGCCGAGCATCAGCGCAAAACCGTTCTCCCTTGCCTCGGCGGCCAGCGCCAGCGCTTCGGTGATGCCCCCGGTTTTATCCAGCTTAAGATTCACCATCTCGTAACGCCCTTTCAGGGCAGGCAGGCTCGCGCGCGTATGGCAGCTTTCGTCGGCGCAAATGGGCAGCGGATGAATAAAATTCGCCAGGGCGGCATCGTCGCCCGCAGGCAGGGGCTGTTCGAGCATGGCGACATTCAGATCCGCCAGCAGCTGACAGCGGGCGGCCAACCCTTCGCTACGCCAGGATTCATTGGCATCAACAATCAGCGTAGCCTCCGGCACGGCGGCGCGAATGGCGACCATCCGCTCGCTGATCAGGTGATCGTCCAGCTTCACTTTCAGCAGGCGCGCCCCGGCGGCATACAGGGCTTTCGCGCTGGCGGCCATCTGGGCGGGTTCGCCGATCACTACCGTCTGCGCGGTCACCACCGTTTGCGGCAGCGTCGCTCCGGCCAGGGCAGCCAGGGGGATCCCCTGCTGGCGCGCGGCTAAATCCCACAGGGCGCAGTCAATAGCGTTGCGCGCCGCACCGGGGGGGCAACAGCGTCTGTAGCGCTTCCCGGCTAAGCCCCTGCTCAAGTTGCGGCCCGAGCGCCATAATCTGCGCCATCACCGAGGCGATGCTTTCACCATATCGCGGGTAAGGCGTACATTCCCCCACCCCTTTGACACCCTCTTCCTCTATTTCGACCACCACCACGCAGGCCTCGCTCCGTGTTCCCCGGGAGATCACAAACGGCGAATGTAATGGCCAGGCTTCTTCATAAACCTTGAGGGTTCTCATCACTCACTCCTGTATAGCGGCTTCGCGTAAATAGGGTTTGCTGTGCTATTGGCTGATGACATACACTAACGGCGACGTTAACTATATGTAAACAGGAAGATAACTATGTCACAACTCGTTCATTTCCAGGGCAACCCGGTTTCTGTTGCAGGATCCATTCCTCAGACTGGCAGCAAAGCGCAGGCGTTTACGCTCGTGGCAAAAGATCTGTCTGACGTCGTGCTGAGCCAGTTTGCCGGCAAGCGTAAAGTGCTGAACATTTTCCCAAGCATCGATACCGGCGTGTGTGCCGCATCTGTGCGTAAATTCAACCAGCTGGCGACTGAAATGGACAACACCGTTGTGCTGTGCATCTCCGCCGACCTGCCGTTCGCCCAGTCCCGTTTCTGCGGAGCTGAAGGCCTGAGCAACGTTATCACCCTCTCCACCCTGCGCAACCCGGAATTCCTGGAGCAGTACGGTGTGGGCATCGCTGAAGGCGCCCTGAAAGGCCTGGCAGCCCGCGCGGTTGTGGTGATCGACGAAAACGACACCGTCGTGTTCAGCCACCTGGTGAATGAAATCACCACCGAGCCGGACTATGCTGCTGCGCTGGAAGCGCTGAAAGCGTAAGACCAAAAAGAAAGCCTCCCTGCGGAGGCTTTTTTTGTTTTTACTCGTCACCCTTCTTCTGGCTCAGACCATACTCGCGCAGCTTATTGGCGATAGCGGTATGAGACACGCCCAGGCGTTTCGCCAGCTTACGGGTGCTGGGATAGTTACGATAAAGCTGCGTCAGCACCGAGCGCTCAAAGCGGCTAGTGATGTCGTCCAGCGACCCTTCCATAGCCTCTTCGCCCACCGCCACCGTACCGGCGTCGTAATCCGGCAGCAAAATATCCTGCGGTCGCAGCTCATAGCCTTCAAGCTGGGTCAGCGCCCGATAGATCGCGTTTTTCAACTGACGAATATTGCCCGGCCAGCCGTAACGGGTGAGTACGGTATTGAGGTCGGCCGAGAACTTCGGTCGCGGGATGCCCTGCTCATCGGCAAAGCGCGCCACAAACAGCTCGGTCAGCGGCATGATGTCCTGCGGGCAATCGCGCAGTGGCGGGATATTTAGCGTCAGTACGTTAAGGCGATAATAGAGATCTTCGCGGAAGACGCCCTTCTGCACCAGCTCCACCAGATTCTTCTGGGTGGCGCAGATCACGCGCACATCCACATGCACCTCATGATCTTCCCCCACCCGGCGGAAGGTGCCGTCATTGAGAAAACGCAGCAGTTTGGCCTGCATGCGTGGCGACATTTCGCCAATCTCGTCTAGCAGCACCGAGCCGCCGTTGGCCTGTTCAAAGAAGCCTTTTTTACCTTCCGGGGCGTGGCCGAACAGCTCGCTTTCGACGGCATCTTCCGGGATAGAGGCACAGTTCAGCGCCAGGTAAGGTTTCGCCGCGCGCGGACCGGCCTGATGAACCGCATGGGCCAGCAGATCTTTGCCGGTGCCGGTATCGCCAGTGATCAATAACGGTGCCGCCAGATTTGCCAGCTTGCGCGCCTGCTCCACCACGTGGCGCATTTTCGGGCTGACGGCAATAATCTGGCTGAAGGCCCCGACATCCTGGCTCGACAGGTTTTGCAGCTGGCGTCCCATGCGGACCGTCGAGCGCAGCATAATCACCGAGCCGGTCAGGGTACGGTCGTCGTTATCGCCCTGCAGGTAGACCGGAGTGATCTCCATCAGGAAGTTCTGGCCGTTGATGATCACATGTTCGCTGTGGGTCGACCGCGGATTACTCTCCAGCCAGCGCTGGAAGTTGAAGCCGGGGATCAGCTGGGCGGCATTGTGGCTGCTCAGTTTGTCCTGCTCCTGGGCAAACAGCTGGCAACTCGCCAGGTTGGCCCGGTCAATTTTGCCCTTCAGATCCAGGGATAAGAACGGCTCCGGCATCGCTTCCAGCAGCGCGCTCAGGGCCAGATGCTCGCGCTCGGAGGGCATCCACGGCACGGTGCGCACGTCCGTAACGCCAGCGATACGGCGGATTTCAGCCATTAAGCTGCTGAATGTATCGAATGCAATTTCGGCAAAGTTCAGGTAAATCTTCCCGATAGGGTCGATCTCAATTCCGCGCAGATCAATGCTACGCAAAACAAGGAGATCGAGTAACTCGCGAGTCAGGCCGAGACGGTCCTTACAAAACACTTCCAGACGCATGGGAAAATCACTCTATAAACAGTAACTCTGAAATGATAAGCCAGATATCGGCGATCGGGAAGCAGGCTGTCAACAAAGATTGACAGCCTGTGAAGCGAGTGGCGGAATTATGTGCGAGGCGGGATTGCTACTGCGGTTTTTTGTTAAGCGTTTCTTTCAGCTGGCCGATTAATTCCCGGCGAAAATCGCCCAGACGTGGTTTATCGTCCGCTGTCCACGGCAGAGGACGGCACAGCTCCATCGCTTTGATCCCAAGTCGTGCGGTCAGCAGCCCGGCACCAATCCCCTGAGCTGCGCGAGCCGAGAGACGCGCGGCCAGATCCTGTGACATCCAGTCCATCCCCACCTCGCGCACCACCTCGCTGGCCCCGGCAAAGGCCATGTTCAGCAATACCAGACGGAACAGTCGCAGGCGGCTGTAATAGCCCAGCTCAATGCCGTACAGCGTGGCGATGCGGTTAATCAGGCGCAGGTTACGCCAGGCGATAAAGGCCATATCCACCAGCGCCAGCGGGCTGACGGCGATCATCAGGGTCGATTCTGCCGCCGAGCGGCTGATCTCCCGCCGTGCCTGGCTGTCGAGTACCGGCTGCACCAGATGGGCATACAGCGAGACCACCTCACGGTCGTTCTGGGTTTCATGGATCGCGGCATACCAGCGCTGCAGCGCCGGATGCGACTGATCCAGCCCGGCCTGCTTCGCCAGTTTTTCGCAAAACGCCCGTCCGTTACCGGTGCCGTGGCTATGCAGCAGATCCCGGGCTTCGTCACGCTCGTGCGCGCGCTGGCGCAGTCGCCATAAGCGTCGCCATTCGGTGGCGACAGAACCCACGCCCGCCCCGACGATCAGGGCCCCGGCCGCGCAACCGCCCAGCGCCACCCAGTCCTGGGTCTGCCAGGCATTGATCGCCCACTGCACGCCTTGCCCCACAACCGTGACGCCGGTCAGCAGCAACCCGGCGCTGACCATTTTGCGCCACAGGCTGCGTTTAGGGCGCAGGGCGGCCTCGACCACGGCTTCGGCCTGCCCCTCTTCGGCGGGGAGCATGTCGGCTACAACCGGGGAAAACTGTTCGGCCTGAGTCGTATCAAATGTCTGCGCCGCCTTAAAGGCCTCATGCTGTTCCTGCTCCAGCGTGCCGCTAAAATCCATACGCGGTTTTAAGGGTTCGGTCATCGCAATTTATCTCCAATCAAAAACTCCAGCGCGGCATCGAGGCGAATGTGCGGCAGCGGCTGGTCAACGTTCATTGTCTGTGGGCGAAAGGCTTCGAACTGGAAGCCCTGCTTTTGCCAGAACGCCTGGCCGGGCAGCCGGGCGGGCACCTCGCCGGGATAGACCGTCAGCGGTGCACCATCGCTCAGACGGTGACCGCGCAGGGCCGGGATCTTGTCGCCATTGACGTCAATCAACCCGCTCTGGGTGGCCTGCACCGAGGCCAGGCCCAGACAGTCCATGCTGATGCCCTCAAAGGCCGCGTTTTGCCAGGCATCCTGCACCAGCTGTTGCAGGAGCGACACCATATTGGCGTGCTGATCCACGGTGACGTGATCCGCCTTGGTGGCGGCAAACAGCAGTTTGTCGATCACCGGGGAGAACAGGCGACGGAACAGCGTGCGCTGCCCGTAGTGGAAACTCTGCATCAGTTGGGTGAGCGCAAGACGCATGTCGTTGAAGGCCTGCGGCCCGCTGTTGAGCGGCTGCAGGCAATCCACCAGCACGATCTGGCGGTCGAAGCGTAAAAAGTGGTTGGTGTAGAACCCCTTCACCACTTTTTCGCAGTAGTAGTTGAAGCGTTCGCGCAGCATCCCGGCGTTAGTGTGTTTGTCCGCCTGGGCAAGTTTTGACTCGCCAAAGGCGTCCACGTCCGGCCACGGGAAGAACTGCAGCGCCGGGGCGCCCGCCATATCCCCCGGAAGTACAAAGCGTCCCGGCTGGATAAAGTGCAGCCCCTCTTTTTTGCATTGATGCAGGTAATCGGTCCAGGCCTCTGAGATGGCCGCCAGCCGGTTTTCGTCGGCGGGTGCCAGCGGATCCAGCCCTTCACACAGCGTACGCCAGCGGGCTGACCACTCCGCGCGTTGCCCCTGCAGCAGGCCGGTCATCTGTCGCGACCAGCTCAGGTAATCCTGGGTCAGCATCGGCAGATCGAGCAGCCATTCGCCGGGATAATCGACGATCTCCAGATAGAGGGTGGAGGTCTCTTTAAAATGACGCAGCAGCGAATCGTTAGAACGATAGCGCAGCGCCAGACGGATCTCGCTCACCCCACGGGTCGGCGTCGGCCAGGTGGGCGGGGAGCCATACAGCTGGGCCAGCCCTTCGTCATAGGTAAAACGAGGAATGCCAAAGTCGCGCTGGGGCACGCGCTTCACGCCGAGCAGGCGCTCTTCGCGCACGGCGCTCAGCAGGGGTAAACGCGCCCCGGCATGCAGGTTAAGCAGTTGATTGACCATCGCCGTAATAAAGGCGGTTTTGCCGCTGCGGCTCAGTCCGGTGACCGCCAGGCGCAAATGACGGTCAACCCCGCGATTGACCAGAGAGTTGAGTTCGTTTTTAAATCGCTTCATCGCCATCCTGTTCTGCCTGAAGGAATTATTGTTCTGAGAAATATGACATGGGGACAAGGAGAAGGGAATAAAAGCGCCGCAACGGCACGTCCAGCGCTGTGCCGTTGCGGTCTATTTCAGTTTACCGGAGAGCCGGTTAGCGAGCTTTTTCAGCATCGGCTCCAGCGCCACCGCCAGCAGCATCCGGACGGGTTTGCGGGCAACGGATTTGATCGCCCAGCCCGCCACGCCTGCCGGGCCGTAACGCAGTGCGGTGAGTAAAACCAGCTTCCCTGCGAATTTCAGGCCCGGCTTAACCTGCTGCCCGGCCTGTTGCCAGCGTTGATTCATATCAGTTCTCTCAGTTAAAGCTGACGAAAACGGCTTCGCAGCGAGAAAGTATCAGAGGTGACATACCGCTCCATCTCGCGCAGGCGTTGTTCACCTGCCGACAGTTGGGCATCCACCGCGTCCAGCAGGTCACTGCTGGTGGGGGCGTTTTCATCGCCCATCGCGCTGTCCGGCATCGGATCCAGCACGAAGGATAAAATGATATAGGCCACCAGGGTAATAAAGGCCAGGCCAAAGAAGATGGAGAGCACCGTCACCACGCGCACCAGCTTCACCGGCACGTCGAGGTAGTGCGCCAGCCCGGCGCAGACGCCGCGCACCATGCCCTGCTGGGGGATACGCCACAGTTTTTTATTCAGGTTCAGTCCGGCCATTAGCGATCCCTCCAGTTCGGATGTTCCGCATCCAGGATCGCTTCCAGCGCCTGAATACGTTCACGCATTTTATTCGCGTCCTGGGTTAACTGTGCCAGACGCTGCTGTTCGCTTTGCGACAGCTCCCCCCGGGAAGAACGGTTGCTGTAATGCAGCCACAACCAGATCGGCAGTACAAACAGCACGAAAATGGTCAGCGGAATGGCAAGAAAAAGCGCGCTCATGTCTACTCCTTGTCTTACGATGAGTGGCGGCGCCAGCCGGCGCCGCAGGTGTTATTATTGATTGTCTTGTTTCATTCTGGCCTTCAGCGCGGCCAGTTGCTCGCTGATTTCATCATCCGCTTTCAGATCGGCAAACTGCTGATCCAGCGTCTTCTGTTTGCCAAAACTATGGCTTTCGGCTTCGGCTTCCATCTGATCGATACGGCGTTCAAACGACTCGAAACGGGCCATGGCTTCGTCAATCTTGCCGCTGTCGAGCTGACGACGCACGTCGCGGGAAGAGTTTGCCGCCTGATGGCGCAGCGTCAACGCCTGCTGACGGGCACGGGTTTCGCTCAGTTTGTTCTCCAGCTCCGCAATCTCTTTCTTCATGCGGGCCAGGGTTTCATCCACCAGCGTAACTTCCTGCTCCAGCGTGACCACGATGTCGGTCAGCTTCTGTTTTTCGATCAGCGCAGAGCGGGCCAGATCGTCTTTATCTTTGCGCAGCGCCAGTTCGGCTTTTTCCTGCCATTCGTTCTGCTGGGCGGTCGCCTGTTCAATGCGGCGCGAGAGCTGCTTCTTCTCAGCCAGCGCACGGGCAGAGGTGGAACGCACTTCGACCAGCGTATCTTCCATTTCCTGGATCATCAGACGCACCAGCTTCTGTGGATCTTCCGCCTTTTCAAGCAGCGAGTTGATGTTGGCGTTCACGATGTCGGCAAAACGAGAAAAAATACCCATAATTGAATCCTCACATTTCTGTTATCGGGCTAAGCCCTGCTGCATAGCTAATACAATTCCCGTGCCAACTTTTTATGTTGTTGATTTTACGTAAGGTGATTGCTTTTTCGCCCGATCCACCCTACTCTCGCCTGGTGAATTACACCAATAAGGGGTTAATTTCATCATGGCTGAATTTAAAGATACCTTACTCGGAGAAGCCAACAGCTTTCTTGAGGTTCTGGAGCAGGTCTCACGCCTGGCACCGCTGAATAAACCGGTGCTGATTATTGGCGAACGTGGCACCGGGAAAGAGCTGATTGCCAATCGCCTGCACTATCTGTCCGGACGCTGGGATGGGCCTTTCATCTCCCTCAACTGCGCCGCGCTGAACGAAAATCTGCTCGATACCGAACTGTTCGGCCATGAGGCCGGGGCTTTTACCGGCGCACAGCGGCGTCACCCCGGGCGTTTCGAGCGCGCCGATGGCGGCACGCTGTTCCTCGATGAACTGGCCACCGCCCCGATGCTGGTGCAGGAAAAGCTATTGCGCGTTATTGAGTATGGCGAGCTGGAGCGCGTGGGCGGCAGTCAGCCGCTCCAGGTGAATGTTCGCCTGGTGTGCGCTACCAACGCCAACCTGCCGGAGATGGTTGAGCAGGAGCGGTTTCGCGCCGATCTGCTGGATCGGCTGGCGTTTGACGTGGTCAACCTGCCCCCGCTGCGCGAGCGGCGTAGCGATATCATGCTGCTGGCGGAGCAGTTTGCCATTCAGATGTGCCGCGAGCTGGGTCTGCCGCTGTTCCCTGGCTTCAGCCAGCACGCCCGCGAAACGCTGCTCGACTACCGCTGGCCGGGTAATATCCGCGAGCTGAAAAACGTGGTTGAACGCTCCGTCTATCGGCACGGCAGCAGCGACACCGAGCTGGATGAGATTGTGATCGATCCCTTTAATCGCCCCATACAGTCGCCCGTTGAACGACCCCGGGCCGCGGCTTCGCCCTCCCTGCCGTTGGATTTGCGTCAGTTCCAGCAGGAGCAGGAAAAGCAACTGCTGGAGCAGAGTCTGCGGGAGGCGAAATTTAATCAGAAACGCGCGGCTGAACTGCTGGGGCTGACCTACCATCAATTAAGGGCATTGCTCAAAAAGCATCAACTGCGCTGACAATATCAGCACTTATCCGCAGACATTTTTACGAAGCAGGTGTAAGTGCGATACACTTTGCAGATCGTCACTAAAAACCTTAAAAATTATGCGTCTGGTTTTCTCGTCCCTGATTGCGCTCGGTCTGTTAAGCAGCCAGGCTTTTGCTGCGCCCACGCCTGCAGATCGCGCCGATATTCGCGACAGCGGCTTTGTCTACTGCGTCAGTGGGCAGGTCAACACCTTCAACCCGCAAAAAGCGAGCAGCGGCCTGATCGTCGACACCCTCGCCGCGCAGCTGTATGACCGCCTGCTGGATGTCGACCCTTATACCTACCGCCTGGTACCGGAGCTGGCCGAGAGCTGGGAGGTGTTAGACAACGGTGCCACCTACCGCTTCCGTCTGCGCGACGATGTGAACTTCCAGACCACCCCGTGGTTTAAACCCACCCGCAAACTGAATGCGGACGATGTGGTCTTCACCTTCCAGCGTATTTTCAACCGCGACCATGCGTGGCACTACGTGAACGGCGGCAGTTTCCCCTACTTCGACAGCCTGCAGTTTGCGGATACGGTGAAAAACGTGCGCAAGCTGGATAACCGCACGGTGGAGTTCACCCTCGCCCGTCCGGATGCTTCCTTCCTGTGGCATCTGGCGACGCATTATGCCTCGGTGATGTCCTCGGAATATGCCACCCAGCTGACCCTGCAGGATAAACAGGAGCTGATGGATCGCCAGCCGGTGGGCACCGGGCCGTTCCAGATCGCCGAGTATCGCGCCGGGCAGTATGTGCGTCTGCAACGCCATGAGAAATTCTGGCGCGGCAAACCGCTGATGCCCCAGGTAGTGGTGGATTTAGGCTCTGGCGGGACAGGCCGATTGTCGAAGCTGCTCACCGGCGAGTGCGATGTGCTGGCCTGGCCCGCCGCCAGCCAGCTGACCATCCTGCGCGACGATCCGCGTCTGCGCCTGACGCTGCGCCCGGGAATGAACATCGCCTACCTGGCGTTTAACACTAATAAACCGCCGCTGAACAATCCGGCGGTGCGTCACGCCCTGGCGCTGGCGATCAATAACCAGCGTCTGATGCAGTCCATTTACTACGGTACCGCAGAAACCGCCGCCTCAATCCTGCCCCGCGCCTCGTGGGCTTACGATAGCGAGGCTAAAATTACTGAATACAACCCGGATAAATCACGCGAGCAGCTCAAGGCGCTGGGGGCGGAGAACCTCACCCTGCAACTGTGGGTGCCCACCAGCTCCCAGGCCTGGAACCCGAGTCCGCTGAAGACCGCCGAACTGCTGCAGGCCGACCTCGCCCAGGTGGGGGTCAAGGTGGTGATTATCCCGGTGGAAGGCCGTTTTCAGGAGGCGCGCCTGATGGACATGAACCATGATTTAACCCTTGCCGGCTGGGCAACCGACAGTAACGACCCGGACAGTTTCTTCCGGCCGCTGCTGAGCTGCGCGGCCATCGATTCGCAGACCAACTATGCCCACTGGTGTCATCGCGAGTTTGATGACATCCTGCGCAAAGCGCTGTCTACCCAGCAGCTGGCGGCGCGCATCGATGCCTATGACGAAGCGCAAGTGATTCTGGCCAAAGAGCTGCCGGTGCTGCCGCTGGCCTCCTCCCTGCGTCTGCAGGCTTACCGTTACGATATTAAAGGCCTGGTGCTCAGTCCGTTTGGTAACGCGTCCTTTGCCGGCGTCTCCCGTGAACAGCAAGAAGAGGTGAAAAAACCGTGATTATTTTTACCTTACGTCGGCTGCTGTTGCTGCTGATCACCCTCTTCTTTCTGACCTTTGTCGGCTTCAGTCTGAGCTATTTCACCCCCCATGCGCCGCTTCAGGGCGCTTCCCTGTGGAACGCATGGTGGTTCTGGTTTGAAGGCGTGCTGCACTGGGACTTCGGCGTCTCGAGCATTAACGGCCAGCCCATCGCCGAACAGCTGAAAGAGGTGTTCCCCGCCACCATGGAGTTATGCATCCTGGCGTTCGGCTTTGCGCTGGTAGTGGGGATCCCGGTCGGGATGCTCGCCGGGATCACCCGCAACAAGTGGCAGGATAAACTGATCAGCGCCATCGCCCTGCTCGGTTTTTCGGTTCCGGTGTTCTGGCTGGCGCTGCTGCTGACGCTCTTTTTCTCGCTGACGCTTGGCTGGCTGCCGGTCTCCGGGCGCTTCGACCTGCTGTATGCGGTGAAGACGGTTACCGGTTTTGCGATTATTGACGCCTGGCTCTCAGATTCGGTCTGGCGCCATGAGATGATTATCAGCGCCGTGCGCCACATGGTGTTGCCGGTGCTGGCGCTGGCCGTTGCGCCGACCACTGAGGTGATCCGCCTGATGCGCATCAGCACCATCGAGGTGTTCGATCAGAACTATGTCAAAGCCGCCGCCACGCGCGGGCTGTCGCGGCTGACGATTCTCCGCCGCCACGTCCTGCATAACGCCCTGCCGCCGGTGATCCCGCGTCTTGGCCTGCAGTTTTCCACCATGCTGACCCTGGCGATGATTACCGAGATGGTCTTTAGCTGGCCGGGTCTCGGACGCTGGCTGATCAACGCCATCCGCCAGCAGGACTACGCCGCGATCTCCGCTGGCGTGATGGTGATTGGCGCGCTGGTGATTATTGTTAACGTGATATCCGATATTTTGGGCGCTATGGCTAACCCGTTGAAACATAAGGAATGGTATGCCTTACGATAGCGTATACAGTGAAAAGCGCACGCCCGGAGCGTTGCGCACCGTGTGGCGTAATTTCTACGGCGACACCACGGCGATGATCGGCCTGTACGGCTGCGGCGGTCTGGTGCTGCTGTGCATCATGGGATCCTGGTTTGCTCCCTACGGCATCGACCAGCAGTTCCTTGGCTATCAGCTGTTGCCGCCCTCCTGGTCGCGTTACGGCGAGGTCTCCTTCTTCCTCGGCACCGATGACCTGGGGCGCGATGTCCTGAGCCGCCTGCTGAGCGGCGCGGCGCCCACGGTGGGCGGTGCCTTTATTGTCACCCTGGCGGCGACGCTGTGTGGTCTGGTGCTGGGCATTGTCGCCGGAGCAACCCACGGCCTGCGTTCGGCGGTGACGAACCATATTCTCGACACTCTGCTGTCAATCCCGTCGCTGCTGCTGGCAATCATCGTGGTGGCCTTCTCCGGGCCGCACCTGATCCACGCCATGTTTGCGGTGTGGCTGGCGCTGCTGCCGCGCATGGTGCGCTCGGTCTATAGCCTGGTTCACGATGAGCTGGAAAAAGAGTACGTGGTTGCCGCCCGTCTGGATGGCGCAACCACCTTAAATATTCTGTGGTTCGCGGTGCTGCCCAATATCGCTTCCGGGATGGTCACTGAGATCACCCGCGCCCTGTCGATGGCGATCCTCGATATCGCCGCGCTCGGGTTTCTCGATCTGGGCGCGCAGCTTCCTTCTCCGGAATGGGGAGCGATGCTGGGCGACGCGCTGGAATTGATCTACGTGGCTCCCTGGACGGTGATGCTGCCGGGCGCCGCGATTATGATTAGCGTACTGCTGGTAAACCTGCTTGGCGACGGCATTCGTCGCGCCATAGTGGCGGGGGGTGGAATAATGCCGTTACTGGATATTCGCAATCTGACGATTGAATTTAAAACCGGCGAAGGCTGGGTGAAAGCGGTTGACCGGGTCAGCATTACCTTGAGCGAAGGCGAGATCCGCGGCCTGGTTGGCGAGTCGGGTTCCGGCAAGAGCTTAATTGCCAAAGCCATTTGCGGCGTGGCGAAAGATAACTGGCGCGTCACTGCCGATCGCATGCGTTTTGATGATATCGATCTGCTGCGCCTCTCCGTCCGCGAGCGACGCAAGCTGGTGGGCCACAACGTGTCGATGATCTTTCAGGAGCCGCAGTCCTGTCTCGATCCGTCGGAGCGGGTAGGCAAACAGCTAATGCAGAACATACCCGCCTGGACCTATAAAGGCCGCTGGTGGCAGCGTTTTGGCTGGCGTAAACGCCGGGCCATTGAGCTGCTGCACCGGGTGGGGATCAAGGATCATAAAGATGCCATGCGCAGCTTCCCCTATGAACTGACCGACGGCGAGTGCCAGAAAGTGATGATCGCCATTGCGCTCGCCAACCAGCCGCGCCTGCTGATTGCCGACGAACCGACCAACGCGATGGAGCCCACCACCCAGGCGCAGATTTTCCGCCTGCTTACCCGGCTTAATCAGAACAATAACACCACCATTTTGCTGATCAGCCATGACCTGCAGATGCTGAGCAAATGGGCGGATAAGATTGACGTGATGTACTGCGGTCAGACCGTGGAAACCGCCGGCAGCGAGGAGCTGGTGACCATGCCGCATCACCCCTATACCCAGGCGCTGATCCGCGCCATCCCCGATTTTGGCAACTCCATGCCGCATAAAAGCCGTCTCAACACCCTGCCGGGGGCGATCCCGCTGCTGGAGCAGTTGCCGATCGGCTGTCGTCTGGGGCCGCGCTGCCCTTATGCACAGCGGAAATGCATTGAAACCCCGCGCCTTGCCGGGCCGAGAAACCATCTGTTTGCCTGCCATTTCCCGCTGAACATGGAGAAAGAGTGACATGGTCGAAACCCTGCTGGAAGTGCGCAACCTGAGTAAAACCTTTCGCTATCGCACTGGTTTGTTCCACCGCCAGACCGTCGAAGCGGTGAAACCGCTGAGCTTTACCCTGCGCGAAAAGCAGACCCTGGCGATTATCGGTGAAAACGGTTCGGGGAAATCGACGCTGGCAAAAATGCTGGCCGGGATGATCGAACCGTCCGATGGCGAAGTATTGATTGACGACCATCTGCTGAAGTTTGGCGATTACTCGTTCCGCAGTCAGCGGATCCGCATGATTTTTCAGGATCCCTCTACCTCGCTGAACCCGCGCCAGCGCATCTCGCAGATCCTCGATTTCCCGCTACGTCTGAATACCGATCTCGAGTTTGAGGCGCGACGTAAGCAGATTATTGAAACCCTGCGAATGGTCGGGCTGCTGCCGGATCACGTCAGTTACTATCCGCACATGCTGGCACCGGGGCAGAAACAGCGTCTCGGCCTTGCCCGCGCGCTGATCCTGCGGCCAAAAGTGATTATCGCTGACGAAGCGCTGGCCTCGCTGGATATGTCGATGCGTTCACAGTTAATCAACCTGATGCTGGAGTTGCAGGAGAAACAGGGTATCTCGTATATCTACGTGACCCAGCATCTGGGGATGATGAAGCACATCAGCGATCAGGTGATGGTGATGCATGAAGGTTCGGTGGTTGAGCGCGGCAGTACCGCGTCGGTACTGGCTTCGCCGCTTCACGATCTGACGAAACGCTTAATCGCCGGGCATTTTGGCGAAGCCTTAACCGCCGATGCGTGGCGCAAAGATCGCTGACCATCCCCTGTACAGAGTGGTCGGATTTCACTGTCTGTGACACATGCTATCATCGCCGCGTTTTAACGACGGCTGACCGTACAGCTGACAGCCGCCACAACAATGAATAAAAGGATTAGAGCTATGGGTTTTCTTTCCGGTAAGCGCATTCTGGTAACTGGCGTTGCCAGCAAACTGTCTATCGCATACGGTATCGCACAGGCGATGCATCGCGAAGGCGCTGAGCTGGCATTCACCTACCAGAACGACAAGCTGAAAGGCCGCGTAGAAGAGTTTGCCGCGCAGCTGGGTTCCAGCATTGTTCTGGAATGCGATGTTGCAGAAGATGAAAGCATTGATGGCATGTTCGCTGAGCTGGCAAAAACCTGGCCGAAATTTGACGGTTTCGTTCACTCAATCGGTTTTGCACCAGGCGATCAGCTGGATGGCGACTACGTGAATGCGGTCACCCGTGAAGGCTTCAAAATTGCTCACGACATCAGCTCCTACAGCTTTGTGGCGATGGCCAAATCCTGCCGCACCATGCTGAATCCGGGCTCAGCCCTGCTGACCCTCTCCTACCTGGGTGCTGAGCGCGCTATCCCGAACTACAACGTGATGGGTCTGGCGAAAGCCTCTCTGGAAGCTAACGTGCGCTATATGGCGAACGCCATGGGTCCTGAAGGCGTGCGCGTGAACGGGATCTCTGCGGGTCCAATCCGTACTCTGGCCGCTTCCGGCATCAAAGACTTCCGTAAAATGCTGGCGCACTGCGAAGCGGTGACCCCAATCCGTCGCACCGTCACCATCGAAGACGTAGGTAACTCCGCGGCGTTCCTCTGCTCTGACCTCTCTGCTGGCATCTCCGGCGAAGTGGTTCACGTTGACGGCGGTTTCAACATCGCTGCAATGAACGAGTTAGAAATCAAATAAGTTCGTCACCTTCCCGCTGCGGCGGGAAGGTTTGCCTGCTGTTCCGTCCCATTTTTCCCCTCGTTATTCCGTTCCGCTATTTGTTATCACCTAACAATATTTTTCCGCTTATCCGCCTTACGCCAGGATATTGATCGCCATTTTGAGATCAAGGAACGCACATGGAACAACGCCGTATTTCTGGCAAAGGCCACTGGTATCATGAGACCCAGTCCAGTAGCAGCCCGACGGAAGTCCTGCCTTTGGTTCCCGAAGCCGCACAGGTCGCGGATCGTTTTTTGCTGAACCTCACTTTACCGGCATCGCTGCTGGCGGCCTGTGAGCGCTGGTTAACCCCGGCCCGGGCGCTGTGTGACCTCTTTTTCCCGCGCGCCGTGCCGGTCAATCGCCTGCGCACGCTGAGCGCGTATGACCGCTTCAGCACCGCGCTGACGGTGGCCCAGGTGTGCGGCGTGCAGCGTCTGTGTAATCACTACGCCGCCCTGCTCGCCCCGCTCCCCGGTCCTGACTCCTCCCGTGAAAGTAATCGCCGCCTCGCCCAGATCACCCAGTATGCCCGGCAGCTTGCCAGCTCACCCGACGTGATCGACAGCAAAGCACAGCAGGAACTCGATGAGGTGGGCCTGACGGTGTATGACATCGTGACCATCAATCAGATTATCGGCTTCGTCGGCTTTCAGGCGCGGGTGGTGGCGGTGTTCCAGGCTCTGCTCGGACACCCTGTCCGCTGGCTGCCCGGGCACCACATCCCGCCGCACGCCCTGATTGATGACAGTGCACTGAATAGGGACGCCTGGGAGCCTGTGGTGCCGGGCGTTGAGCAACGGAACGCCAGCGCGCAACAGCTGGCGTCGCTTGAGCGCTGGCAGACCGAGCCGCTCTTGCAGCAGCTCACGCCGGTGCTGTGCCATGAGCCGGCGATCCTCGATTACACCGGCGAAATCCTGGTTAGCGGGATCCATGCCGCGCAGCAAGTCGATATACCGGATGAGGCGGTGAGGCGCGCCGTAGAACAGCTTACGCGCTCCCCGGATCGGTTCAGTGCCGCGCAGTTTACCCCATTGACCGACGAGGGGCTTCCTCCGGCTCAGGCTATCAACCTGCTGACCTGGAGCGCTTTTTGCGGCTGGTTGAACCGTCTGAAAATCGCCATTGGCAGAGGCGAATAACCATACTAATTACCTAAAGAGCGCTTGCTGTAGCAGTGAGATTCGCGTAAAACTGTCAGCCGCTCAATGGCTACGAAAATAGATCACTATGCTCCAGGACAACCCGCTGCTAGCGCAGCTTAAACAGCAACTGCATTCCCAGACGCCACGTGCTGAAGGGGTCGTAAAAGCCACGGAAAAAGGCTTTGGCTTCCTTGAAGTCGATGCACAGAAAAGTTACTTCATTCCGCCTCCGCAGATGAAGAAAGTGATGCACGGCGATCGTATTACCGCCGTGATCCATAGCGAAAAGGATCGTGAGTCTGCCGAGCCTGAAGCGTTGATCGAACCGTTCCTGACCCGCTTTGTGGGGAAGGTACTCCGTAAAGATGACCGCCTCTCCATCATCCCGGACCATCCCCTGCTGAAGGATGCCATCCCTTGCCGCGCCGAGCGCGGCGTTGCGCATGATTTTAAAGAAGGTGACTGGGCCGTGGCTGAAATGCGCCGTCACCCGCTGAAGGGCGACCGCGGTTTTTATGCCGAGCTGACCCAGTTCATTACCTTTGGCGACGACCATTTCGTGCCATGGTGGGTTACCCTGGCACGCCATAATCTGGAAAAAGAAGCGCCAGAAGGCGTGGCGACGGAGATGCTGGACGAAGGTCTGGAACGTCGCGATCTTACCGCCCTCAATTTTGTCACCATCGACAGCGCCAGCACCGAAGATATGGACGATGCGCTGTATGTGGAAGAACAGGCTGACGGGAAACTGCTGTTAACCGTGGCGATTGCCGATCCAACGGCCTGGATCGCTGAAGGCACCCCGCTGGATGAGTCTGCCAAAATCCGCGCCTTCACCAACTATCTGCCGGGCTTCAACATCCCGATGCTGCCGCGCGAACTCTCTGACGACTTGTGCTCGCTGCGCGCCAATGAAGTGCGCCCGGTTCTCGCCTGCCGCATGACCATTGCTGCCGATGGCACCATCGAAGAGAACATCGAATTCTTTGCCGCGACCATCGAGTCGAAAGCCAAGCTGGTGTATGACGAGGTGTCTGACTGGCTGGAAAACAGCGGTAGCTGGCAGCCTGCTAGTGACGCCATCGCCGAACAGATCCGTCTGTTGCAGCGCGTCTGTCTGAGCCGCAGCGAGTGGCGTAAGACCCACGCGCTGGTGTTCAAGGATCGCCCTGACTATCGCTTTATTCTCGGTGAAAAAGGCGAAGTGCTGGATATCGTTGCTGAACCGCGTCGTATCGCTAACCGCATTGTTGAAGAGTCGATGATTGCGGCGAACATCTGTGCGGCTCGCGTCCTGCGCGACCAGCTCGGTTTCGGTATCTATAACGTGCACACCGGCTTCGATCCGGCCAACAGCGAAGCGCTGGCTGCCCTGTTGAAGACCCACGACGTGCACGTCGATCCGCAGGAGGTCCTGACGCTGAACGGCTTCTGTAAGCTGCGTCGTGAGCTGGATGCGCAGCCGTCCGGTTTCCTCGACAGCCGCATTCGCCGTTTCCAGTCTTTCGCGGAGATCAGCACCGAACCGGGCCCGCACTTTGGCCTGGGTCTGGAAGCCTATGCGACCTGGACATCCCCGATCCGTAAGTATGGCGATATGGTAAACCACCGTCTGCTGAAAGCGATCGTCAAGGGTGAGACCATCGCCCGTCCGCAGGACGAGACCACCGTGCAGATGGCAGAGCGTCGTCGTCTTAACCGCATGGCAGAACGCGATGTGGGTGACTGGCTGTATGCCCGCTTCCTGAAAGACAAAGCCGGGACTGACACCCGTTTTGCGGCGGAGATCATTGATATCAGCCGTGGCGGCATGCGTGTTCGTCTGGTGGATAACGGCGCCGTGGCTTTTATTCCGGCTCCGTTCCTGCATGCCGTGCGTGATGAACTGGTCTGCAGCCAGGAGAACGGCACCGTTCAGATCAAAGGTGAAGTGGCCTTTAAAGTGACCGAAGTTATCGACGTTACTATCGCTGAAGTGCGCATGGAAACACGCAGCGTTATCGCCCGCCCTGCCGTCTGATTGTCACCTGCTAAAAAGTCGGATTCACCCTCCCGGGTGATCCGACTTTTTTTATTACTGCTAAAACCCCATTCACATCATTTTTCCTTACCTTTTCCTCCCACAAATTGCAAAAAGCGATCACAATTATTAGCGGCGGGCGTGTTCACGTCGTACTGCGTTACAGGAATATTGATTCGCCTGTATCCTTTTTCGCCATTCTCGTTCTAATATAAGAATACCGGGAAAAAACAATAAGTTTAGCTCGGGATCACCGCCGTTTTAGCGCGATTAAACCGACTGGAAATGCATAATCTATGCAATTAAGTGCGCCTGGGAGAGAGCATGATTGACGATCTGGAGCAAAATTTGCTGTTTCGTTACATGGGCACCCACAGTCCCTGGTGGCGGCTGACGGCGGACAGCAATGCTCTCCATCTTGCGGCCAGTGAAAGTGCCGATACGACGCAAGTTGTAGCACTCTCCGATGAACAGGCCAGTCATATTCGCCAGATGACGGTGATTACCTCCAGCATAACCATGACGCTCTCCCTGTACGGTACCGAGGTACCCGTGCATCTGGTGGGCCGCAAAATAAATAAAAAAGAGTGGGCCGGGACCGCCTCCGCCTGGCACGACACCTCCGCCGTCGCCCGCGATCTGGCGCAGGGTCTCTCCTTTGCCGAGCAGGTGGTCTCTGAAGCCAACTCGGTCATCGTCATCCTCGACCGGCACGGCAATATTCAACGCTTCAACCGCCTGAGCGAAGAATACACCGGCATGAAAGAGCACGAGGTCATCGGCCAGAACGTTTTCAAGCTATTCATGAGCCGCAGCGAAGCCGCCGCCTCCCGCCGTAATATCAGCGGTTTTTTCCGGGACGGTAGCTCCTACGAAGTGGAGCGCTGGATCAAAACCCGCAAGGGGCAACGCCTGTTCCTGTTTCGTAATAAATTTGTGCACAGCGGCAGCGGCAAAAATGAAATTTTCCTTATCTGTTCCGGTACGGATATTACCGAAGAGCGCCGCGCCCAGGAGCGGCTCCGGGTGCTCGCCAATACCGATACCATCACCGGCCTGCCAAACCGCAATGCCATCCACGACCTTATCAGCGAAGCGATAGATACGCGCGGCGACACCCAGGTGGGCGTGGTCTATCTCGACCTCGATAATTTCAAAAAGGTGAATGACGCCTACGGACATATGTTTGGCGATCAGCTTTTACAGGCGGTGGCGCTGGCGATCCTCAGTTGCCTGGAAGATGGCCAGGTGCTGGCCCGTCTGGGCGGAGATGAGTTCATCGTGCTGGCCACCGGCACCTCGCAGGGCGCGCTGGAGGCGATGGCCTCGCGGATCCTGACCCGGCTGCGCCAGCCCTTCCGGATAGGTTTAATTGAAGTCTATACCGGCTGTTCTCTGGGGATCTCCCTCGCCCCCCAGCACGGGACCGATCGCGAAAGCGTGATCCGCAATGCCGATACCGCTATGTATACCGCCAAAGAGAACGGGCGCGGCACATTCTGCGTCTTCTCGCCGGAGATGAATCAGCGCGTCTTTGAATACCTCTGGCTGGACACCAACCTGCGCAAGGCGCTGGATAACGACCAGCTGGTGATCCACTACCAGCCGAAAATTACCTGGCGGGGCGAGGTTAAAACCCTCGAAGCGCTGGTGCGCTGGCAGTCACCGGAGCGCGGGCTGATCCCGCCGCTGGAGTTTATCTCCTATGCCGAAGAGTCAGGGCTCATCGTGCCGCTGGGCCGTTGGGTCATGCTGGATGTGGTGCGCCAGATCGCCAAATGGCGCGATAAAGGCATTAATCTGCGCGTGGCGGTCAACGTTTCGGCCCGCCAACTGGCGGATCAGACCATCTTCAGCGATCTGAAACAGGCGCTGAAGGATCTCAATTTTGAGTACTGCCCGGTTGACGTGGAGCTGACGGAAAGCTGCCTGATTGAGAACGAAGAGCTGGCACTGTCGGTCATCCAGCAGTTCAGCAAGCTGGGGGCGCAGATCCATCTTGATGACTTCGGTACCGGTTATTCGTCGCTGTCGCAGCTGGCTCGTTTCCCTATCGACGCCATTAAGCTCGATCAGGCTTTTGTCCGGGATATTCATAAGCAGTCGGTGTCGCAGTCATTGGTGCGCGCGATTGTTGCCGTCGCCCAGGCGCTGAATTTGCAGGTGATTGCTGAAGGGGTAGAGAGCGCAAAAGAAGACGCCTTTCTGACAAAGAATGGCGTCAACGAACGACAGGGTTTTCTCTTTGCTAAGCCCATGCCCGCTGTCGCATTCGAGCGATGGTTTAAACGTTATCAGTCACGCAACGCGCGTTAGCTGGCTTTACGCAGGCCTGATGCGGTGTGGCGATCCTGAAGCTGAACCAGCCGCTGCATGTAGGCCACATCCTTCGCCTGCAGGCAGAATGCGGCGTCTACCCAGTCTTCCGTGATGTCCATCAACTCACTGCGCGGCAACTGCAATACCCGCTGACGGGCGCGCAGCATGGCCCTGACGCCGTTCATTTTAGGTTGTAACGTGTCGATGAAGGTCCGTATTGCCACGTAGCCCTGACCGGGTTCGAACAGCACGTCCACCAGCCCCTGCTGCTGATACCACTCCGCCGTGTGGGACTCCCCTTTGTAGATCAGCTCCTCTGCCAGCTTCATGCCTGAACGGCGTGCCACCAGCGAGTAGCCTCCCATGCCGGGGAAGAGGTTAAAGGCGATCTCCGGGAAGCCCATACGGGCATCCCGCTGTGCCAGCAGGAAGTGGTGCGCCAGCGCGGCCTCGAATCCGCCGCCAAGCGCACTGCCCTCCACCATCGACAGGGTGATCGCCCCGGTATCGAAGCCACGCGACGCCGCGTGGACACAGTCCACACAGGCGCGGGCATACGCCCGAAGCGCTTCGCGACGGCCATTCTCAATACACTCAACAAAGAAGCGTAGATCGCCCCCGGTATTGTACATATCCGGTACCAGCGATCCGGTTACCCAAAAATCGACCTCAAACCCGGACTGCCTGACCAGCCAGGACAGGTTCATGATCTCTTCTATCAGGGCATGATTGAAGCAAGGGCGTGGCTGAGCTCGCAGCATCATCCACACGGTGCGTCTTTCCTCTTCATAGTACGCTGCGAGTTGGGTGAATCGTACAGAATCAGTGAACAGTTTACAGGTAGCCTGATTGATAATTGTCATAGTCCAATTCCTCATAGAAAAAAGCGCCTTGCGCGCAGAATTAGACTAATCCACTCCCAAAGTCCTCTGTATAGAGAAGCATGAAAATATCATTACTATTAATGGACTTTCGTTAGCACACTTTTTCCCTTCTCTTTTGCCTTCAATTTCTGCATCATTGAATTTATTCACTTTTCATTTAGGGATGAGATTATGTCTGATATCGATGCACTGAAAGTTGCCCAACGTATTGATACTGTGCTGGATATTCTGGTTGCAGGTGATGTGAACTCTGCTCTGCGTAATCTCGAGATTTTAAAATCAGAATTACTGACCCAGGCAGGCGCGCAAAAAAGCCCTGACGAAGTACCGCCTAAATCACCGTGGGAAGTTTAAAGGTCGCAGCAGCTCGCGTGGTTATGTCAGTTTTCAACTAACGGCTCGGCCGTTTTAATATGGATGCTATGAATTCCCGACAACAAATAATATTACAGATGGTGATCGACACAGGACGTGTGAGCGTCGTTGATCTGGCTAAAAGTACCGGCGTGTCTGAAGTCACCATCCGCCAGGACCTCAATCTTCTGGAAAAAATGAGTTATCTGCGCCGCGCGCATGGCTACGCCGTACCGCTCGACAGCGAAGATGTCGAAACGCGCATGATGAACAACTACGCCCTGAAACGCGAACTGGCAGAGTTTGCCGCCTCGCTGGTCAATAACGGTGAAACGGTGTTTATCGAGAACGGCAGCTGTAACGCCCTGCTGGCGCGTACCCTGGCCGAGCAGAAAGAGGAAGTGACCATCGTAACGGTGAGCAGCTACATTGCTCACCTTCTGAAAGAGACGCGCAGCGAAGTGATTTTATTGGGCGGCATCTATCAGAAAAAAAGCGAAAGTATGGTTGGCCCGCTGACGCGTCAGTATGTGCAGCAGGTTCATTTCAGCAAGGCCTTTATCGGCATCGATGGCTGGCAGCCGGAGACCGGCTTTACCGGGCGGGACATGATGCGTTCGGACGTGGTTAACGCGGTGCTGGAGAAAGGCGCTGAGGCCATTGTCCTGACCGACAGCACCAAATTTGGTGCGGTGCATCCCTACACTATGGGCCCTGTTTCCCGCTTCAGTCGGGTGATCACCGATGAGGGCATCAAAGCGGCCCACAGCGAGACGCTGCAGCACGACGGCCTGATCGTCGATATCGTTAAAAAACCTGCCTGAGCCTACCTCTACGCCCGTCTCGTCGGGCGTTCTTCCCTGCCCTGCCGCTCTGAGATTATTCTGACCATTCCTTTAAGACTATTTACCTGTTGGATCAGTGATAAAGACGTAGAATTAATGTTAGCGATATAACAGGAAGTGACTATCACCTGCGTGATTTTGTAACGCCTGCGCGAACAGTTTCATGGAAAACTGGCTTAAGAGTTTTACACTTATTTAAGCAGAGCTATTTCCGTGGATCACTATTTCAGGAGAATGAGTTATGTCTATTAACAGCAAAAAATTATCCGCTGCTATGCTGGCTGTCACGCTGGCGTTGTCACTGAGCGCATGCTCCGGCATGAGTAAACAGAGTCGTAACACCGCGATTGGTGCCGGTGCTGGCGCAATCGGTGGTTCAGTCTTAACTGATGGTAGTGCCCTGGGTACCTTAGGTGGTGCCGCGGTGGGTGGGATTATCGGTCACGAGGTTAGCAAGTAAATAAATACCGATTGCCATCGCAGTCATTTATAAGGCCTTGCTGTTTCTGGTCTTAGCAGAACATAAGAATATTAAGCCACGGCTCAGGCCGTGGCTTATTTGTTTCTGATACGCGTCAACCGCCCGCTAATTTCACTTTCATCCCTTTTGCTTCCAGCAGGGATTTAATCAGATCCCGCTTGTCGCCCTGGATCTCAATGACGCCATCCTTGACGGCTCCGCCACAGCCGCACTTTTTCTTTAGTTCGGCGGCAAGGGATGCCAGGGTGGCATCGTCGGCATCAATGCCGGTCACGAGACAGACACCCTTCCCTTTACGCCCGCTGGTCTGGCGTTGAATTCGCACAATGCCGTCGCCTTTCGGGCGCTCAGCGACCGCTTTCGGTTCATCGATGCGCCCGGTGTCGGTCGAATAAACCAGGCGACTGTTGGTATCGCGCATTACGCCCCCCTTATTAAGTGATGCGTTGATGGCTTTCAGGGTTTGTGCCGGATCCGCAGACTGAGTCACCGGACGACCAATAACCATATAGTCCACGCCCGCCGCCAGCGCCTGCTCAGGGGTCATAATGCGGCGCTGATCGCCGGCATCACTGCCCTGAGGACGAATGCCCGGGGTGACCAGCTTAAAGTCCTGGCCGATGACGCTTTTGAAGCGCACCGCTTCCTGGGCTGAGCACACAACGCCATCCAGGCCGCAGCTATGCGTCAGGCGCGCCAGACGCTCGGCATGCTCAGCCGGTGACAGCGTGACGCCAAGATCCAGCAGGTCGCTGGCTTCCATACTGGTCAGCACGGTAACGGCAATTAGTAACGGTGCATCTTTGCCGAAAGGCTGCAGGGCTTCACGGGCTGCGGTCATCATCCGCGCCCCCCCTGAGGCATGGACGTTCACCATCCAGACGCCCAGCTCGGCCGCCGCGGCTACCGCATGGGCCGTGGTATTAGGAATATCGTGGAATTTCAGATCCAGAAAGACATCAAAACCGCGCTGCTGCATGTCGCGCACGATTTGCGGGCCAAAGAGCGTAAACATCTCTTTGCCGATTTTCAGGCGGCAGTCGCGCGGGTCAATACGATCAACGAACGCAAGCGCGTTATCGCGATTGTTGTAATCCAGAGCGACAACAACAGGAGATTCAGTAACTGCACGGGAAGAAGAGGGAGCTACAGACGTCATGACCGGACCTTCTCGTCGATGGGCGCCGCATCGGCGCGGGAATGTTAAACGGCGTGCATTCTACCTGTGCGTCAATGAAATTAACAGGTTCCATTTTCATTCCTGCCGGACCACAGCGCGCACCGGCCAGCCTAACAACTCATCAACAGTATGTTGTAACTAAAGTGCGATTTTTTTAAAAATTACTGCCCATCGAGGCCGCGAATCGGCTTAATGGTGGACCATGCGCGGCACGACGGACAGTGCCAGTAGAGCGTATAGGCGGTGAAACCGCACTTCTGACAGCGATAGCGCGGCTTGCTGCGGATCTGCTCGCCAACCATGTCGCGCAGCGCCATCAGGCTCTCTTTGGCTCGCCCCTCTTCCGCATCGTGCAGGTGGTAATCCATCAGCTTGTGGAACACGCGCATGGTGGGATGACGCTGCAGCTGGCGGGTAATGTAAACCTGCGCCGTGTCGCTGCCTTCATGCTCCTGGACCACATCCGCCAACATCAGCTCCGCATAGGCCCCGGTGTTCTCCTCCACGCAGCGGCGCAGGAATGCCACCCACTCTTCGGCCATACCCAGCTGCTGATAGCAGGTTTGCAGCATCTCCAGGGTTTCGCTAACCAGCTCTTTATCCTGGTCGATGACCCGCAGCAGGCTCTCTACCGCTTTCTGGTAATCCCCTTTCGCCATGTACACGCGTCCCATCATGATGGAGACGCGCGCGCTGCTGCGATCGGCGGCAGCGCCCTTGCGCAGAAGCGCCATGGCTTTATCCATGTCTTCATTGCCCATCTGCTGCAGGGCCAGTTCGCAGTAGAAATGGGCGATTTCAACGCGCTGTTTATCTTTGCCCAGCTTCACCAGACGTTCCGCAACATCGATCGCTTTCTGCCATTCGCTGGTGGCCTGATAAATCTGCAGAAGCTGTTGCAGGGCGCTGATCCGGAAATCCGTTTCATCCACCAGCTGGTTGAACATCTCCTCGGCGCGATCGTACAAGCCTGCCGCCATATAGTCGCGGCCCAACTGCTGTACGGCCAGCAGACGCTGCTCATAGGTTAATGAGGCGCTTTCCATTAAGGTCTGGTGGATGCGGATGGCGCGGTCAACTTCACCACGGGAACGGAACAGATTGCCGAGAGTAAGATGGGCCTCAACGGTGCCGGTATCCTCTTTCAACATCTCGAGGAACAGGTCTACCGCTTTATCCTGTTGGTTGCTCAGAAGGAAGTTAACCCCGGCGACATAGTCGCGTGAAAGGCGGTTAGCTTCATCCTGTTTTGTTTGTTGCGCACTTCTGCGGCCCATATACCAGCCATAGGCTGCGGCTACAGGCAAAAGCAGAAACAACAACTCCAGCATCGTCGATTATTCCTTCGCTACCGGCACACCTGAACTTACCGGAACTTCGGTCGGGGGCGCAATTTGGTATTCAAGACGTTTAATTTTACGTTCGGCGCGGGCCAGTGAAACCCGAACTTTCAGCCAGAACAGGCCGCAAATAAGCCAGCCGATCGCAAAGCCCGCCGCAAAGAGTACCGCCAACAGGCTGGAAATCCGATATTCGCCTTGCGCCAGCAGATAATTGAAGGTTACCTGTTGATCGTTTTGCGCACCCAATGTGACGGAAATGACAAAAATCGCCAGTACCAGTAAGAAAATGAGTAAATATTTCACATTACTTCCCGTTATGTGGTTTGAGCGAATAAAGAGTATTCAACATCGCGTAGCCAGCCTTATAAACTACCATTTTCAGGACGGGCGCGAAATGGAAAAAGCATCGCGCCACGCTTAGATCTGCGGCTAAATATGAGAATTTCAACCGCAGTCAGCTTTCCTGGTCTCTGTCGGCTATTTCCCGCTTCTCTTCTGTCGGCGGCGTGAGTGGGCCGCAGACGCGCTGAGCAAGCCAGGTGGCGCAGGTGATCAGCAGCCACGACATCAGGGTGGCAACCACCAGGTCCCGCGGCCAGTGCATGCCGAGCAGCAGTCGGCTTCCCATTACACCCGTCGCCCAGACCAGCAGAAAGGCGATGGTCCACGTGCGCCGACGCGGCCACAGCAACCCTACCCCCAGCAATGCCCAGCTTGCAGCGAACATCGTGTGTCCGGATGGGAAAGCAAACCCGGTCTCTTTTTGCCAGTGCTTGCGTAAAAACGTCGGCACAGCCTGTTGTTCAGTAAGCTGTTCTTTCACCAGCTCACCGCGTTCTTTACGCTTTAAATTGTAGAAGTCGTTGACCGGGACATGGTGAGTTTTTTCCAGCCAGACGACAAACGGACGCGGCTCCTGAACCCGATCTTTCACCAGAGATTTAAGCCCCTGGCCGATCAGGATCGCGCCGGCGAGAATGGCAAAGAGCATAATGGCCGCCCGCAGACGAAAACGCAGGCACCACAAAAACCAGCCGCATAACAGGGTGTGCGTAATGATGCCCCAGGGTTGGGTGACCGTCTCCGTGATCCAGAACAGCGCCTTCAACCATCCGCTATTTGTGCCCGGCTGCCACTGCCAGCCGGATATCCATACAGCCACAGGCATTATCAGCAATATCCCTGCGCCAACCGCCGTACGGCGGGCAATTGAAAGCATGTCGTCTCCTTTTATCGATAAGCCCCACAATCATAACCGAAAAATCAGAGCTGCGTAAAAATGTCGGATTGTGCGTTTAACGTTCGTTAAGCTGGCGGTGATTAGGTGAACCCGCGCAGCTTGTGGCAAAATAAGACAATACCGACAGCCAAACAGGCAACAGACACAAGGCGTGTCAGCATTTTCTGGAGAATCACATGCAGCTTAAACGTGTGGCAGAAGCCAATCTGCCAACCCCATGGGGCGATTTCCTGATGGTGGGTTTTGAAGAACTGGCAACCGGGCAGGATCACGTGGCGTTAGTGTTCGGGGACACCTCCGGCCAGACGCCAGTGCTTGCTCGCGTCCATTCCGAGTGTTTGACGGGTGACGCCCTGTTTAGCCTGCGCTGCGATTGTGGTTTTCAACTGGAAGCCGCCCTGTCGCATATCGCGGAAGAAGGCCGCGGCATCCTGCTGTATCACCGTCAGGAAGGCCGTAATATCGGCCTGCTGAACAAGATCCGCGCCTATGCCCTGCAGGATCAGGGGTACGACACCGTGGAAGCGAACCACCAGTTAGGCTTTGCTGCCGACGAGCGTGATTTCACCCTGTGCGCCGATATGTTCAAGCTGCTGGGCGTGGACGAAGTGCGTCTTCTGACCAACAACCCGCGTAAGGTCGAGATCCTCACCGAAGCCGGTATCAATATCGTTGAACGTGTCCCGCTGATCGTGGGCCGTAACCCGAACAACGAGCACTATCTGGATACCAAAGCGGCGAAGCTTGGACATCTGCTGAGCGAGTAAGATTAACAGCCCGGCAGCGCAAGGCGTGCCGGGCTGGCCACAGCGTTTTAATTCAGCATGTTACGAATCACATAGTGCAGAATGCCGTCGTTCTGGTAGTAGGTCAGCTCGGTCGCGGTATCAATTCGACAGCGACAGTTCACGACCTCGGTTTGCCCATCCGCACGCGTCAGTTTGACCGGTACGGTGGCACCCGGCGTCAGGCTTTGCAGATCCGCAATATCAATGCGCTCTTCCCCCGTCAGCCCCAGCGTTTTACGCGATGTCCCCTGCGGGAACTCCAGCGGTAAAATCCCCATCCCGATCAGGTTCGAACGGTGGATACGCTCAAACGACTCTGCGATCACCACGCGCACGCCCAGCAGCCGTGGCCCTTTTGCTGCCCAGTCGCGGCTGGAGCCGGAACCATACTCTTTCCCGGCGATCACCGCCAGCGGCGTGCCTTCCTGCTGATACTTCATGGCAGCATCGTAAATCGAGATCACTTCCGTGCCCGGCAGATGGCGGGTCATCCCGCCTTCAACGCCGGGAACCATTTCGTTGCGGATGCGGATATTGGCGAAGGTGCCGCGCATCATCACCTCATGGTTACCGCGACGCGAGCCGTAGGAGTTGAAATCGCGTCGCTCCACGCCACGACTCTGCAGATACCGCCCAGCCGGGCTATCCGCTTTAATGCTGCCCGCCGGGGAGATGTGGTCGGTGGTCACCGAGTCGCCAAGGATGGCCAGCACGCGCGCACCGTGGATATCTTCCAGCGGTTTGGGTTCCGCCAGCATCTCGTCAAAGAAAGGCGACAGGCGGATGTAGGTGGAATCATCCTGCCAGCTGTAGGTATCCGAACGCGCCACCTCGATGCTTTTCCACTCCGCCGTGCCTTCGAACACTTCGGCATACTCTTTGCGGAACATGTCGGTGGAGACTTTTTCTACCGCGAGGGCGATCTCCTGCGCCGACGGCCAGATATCTTTCAGATAAACCGGATCCCCTTTGCGATCGTGCCCCAGCGGTTCGGTTGCGAGGTTGATATTCATGTTCCCGGCCAGGGCATAGGCCACCACCAGCGGCGGTGATGCCAGCCAGTTGGTTTTCACCAGCGGATGGATACGGCCTTCGAAGTTACGGTTACCCGAGAGCACCGCCCCGACCGTCAGATCGCCCTGCTTGATCGCCGTCTCGATAGGATCGGGAAGCGGCCCAGAGTTACCGATACAGGTAGTACACCCGTAGCCGACCAGGTTAAAGCCCAGCTCATCCAGGTATGGCGTCAGCCGGGCCTGGGCCAGATAATCGGACACCACTTTGGAGCCGGGAGCCAGCGAGGCTTTTACCCATGGCTGGCGTTTCAGGCCGAGGGTGACCGCTTTTTTCGCCAGCAGACCGGCCGCCATCAGCACGCTGGGGTTAGAGGTGTTGGTGCAGGAGGTAATAGCCGCGATCACCACCGCGCCGTCCGGCAGCTGGTACTGATGACCGTTCATGACGTAATCAATGGGGCGGCGATCTTTCTGCGCGGTGTTAACCTCCAGCTCATTGCTGGCGGCAAACGCCTTCGGCACATCAGGCAGAGCCACCCGATCCTGGGGACGTTTCGGCCCGGCGAGGCTGGCTTCAACCTCGCCCATATCCAGTGCCAGCGTGCTGGTGAACACCGGTTCATCACCCGGGTTACGCCACATCCCTTGCGCTTTGGCATAGGCTTCAACCAGCTCGACCTTTTCGCTGCTGCGCCCGCTGAGGCGCATATATTCCAGCGTCACGCCGTCAATCGGGAAGAAGCCACAGGTCGCGCCATACTCCGGCGCCATGTTGGCGATAGTGGCCCGGTCAGCCAGCGGCAACGAATCGAGGCCGTCACCGTAGAATTCAACAAATTTGCCTACCACGCCGTGCTTACGCAGCATCTGGGTCACGGTGAGCACCAGATCGGTGGCGGTGATGCCTTCGCTCAGTTTGCCGGTCAGCTTAAAGCCGACCACGTCAGGGATCAGCATCGACACCGGCTGGCCAAGCATGGCGGCCTCGGCTTCGATACCCCCTACCCCCCCAGCCCAGCACGCCAAGACCGTTGATCATGGTGGTGTGCGAGTCGGTGCCGACCAGTGTATCCGGGTAGGCCACCCACTCTTTATCCTGCAGTTCGCTCCACACCGCCTTACCGAGGTATTCGAGATTGACCTGGTGGCAGATGCCGGTGCCGGGTGGAACGACGCTGAAGCGGCTGAAGGCCTGCTGGCCCCACTTCAGAAAGACATACCGCTCGTGGTTACGTTCCATCTCCAGGCGCACGTTCTCTTCAAACGCATCATCATCGCCAAAGTGGTCCACGGTTACCGAGTGGTCAATGACCAGATCCACCGGAGAAAGCGGGTTTACTTTGGCGGTATCGCCGCCGAGACGTTTAACCGCTTCGCGCATTGCCGCCAGATCGACCACCGCCGGGACGCCGGTAAAGTCCTGCATCAGCACCCTGGCGGGGCGATAGGCTATCTCCCGGTCGGCATGGGCATTTTGCAGCCACCCGGCGAGAGCGTGAATGTCTTCGGCGGTGACAGAGACCTCATCCTGCCAGCGCAGGAGATTTTCCAGTAACACTTTAAGCGACTTGGGTAAACGGGCGATGTCTCCAAGTTCCCTGGCGGCCAGCGGCAGGCTGTAGTAGTGATAGGTTTTGTTCTCGGCCTGCAATGTGTCCTTACTGGCTTCGCGTAAGGTTAACGACATAAGCTCCTCCTTAATTACCGGGATTGCGATACCCTGACGTTTATCAGGGCCGTAATTAAAGATAACACATCGTCACCGTAACGATTTGATAACAACCCAAATGGACAAATTTGCAGAGGAATGGCGAGGTCAAAAAGAAAAAGCCCCGCTTGAGCGAGGCTTTATTTTTCAGTGTAGGGTGAGCCAGATAAGCTGGTACCAGAAGAGAATCGACAGAGAGAACGCGGCGATCCACGACCAGTATTTGACTCCGGATATATTATTCATCATTGTGACACCCGTCTTTATTTATTTGTTTACGGCTGAGTCTGGCTCAGTTCGGTATTGCTGAAGTGTATTTATTAAAGAGTACAAAAGCGCACCGGATTATTTATGCACTACGCCTGAGCGGCAGAATTATTGTTTTTTTGTATCGTCTTCTGCGAACGAATCAATGAAGGCTTGCTGCTGCGGTGACAGCGTCCAGGAAGCAGGCACCTGACCTGTCACTTCTTTACGGACCTTGCGGCGAGTGTCACGTTGCTGACACATAGGTTTCACTGCTTCACTGCGCCCCTGTACCGTCATAGTTAACCCCAGAATTTCCAGATCAGTAACGCCACCACCACCCAAAACAGCGTGGAACCGAGAAATACCGCCAACCAGGCTTTGCGCTTGAGCCCTGTATCCCGTTGCGGCTCATGACTTCCTGACGGCATTGCTAACCTCGTACAATCGACTTTGCTTATCATTTGGCTACCAAACAATTGGTATAAGTAATCATCACTGAGATAAATCCTAAAGAAACTTTAGTTGAAAATCCAGCGAATTTACGAATCGTATACGGTGAAATATTTATTCTTTTGAGCAGATAGATATAAATGAAACGGGGAATTTGCGTAGCGGCTATTTATTTTCTATTTTAGTTGCCTTTTTGTAACAGAGTCGGATAAAAAGCGCTGTAACCCTATGGTTACTGTGATAAATGAAAGGATAAAAGAGAAGGATTCTAATTCAGGTTAAAACGGGAATAACGGTATCTTTCCCGCAGGAAAGATACCGCAGGGTATTATTTCTCTGGCAGCTTAATATCTTTGAACATCGCTTCGATGTCTTCGTTAGAACGCAGCGCCACTGCCGTATCCACCACATCGCGGGTTAAATGCGGCGCAAATCGTTGAATGAAATCATACATATAGCTGCGCAGGAAGGTGCTGCGGCGGAAACCAATTTTGGTGGTGCTGTGGCCAAACACCCCCCTGGGTATCCAGGCGCACCAGGTCAGGATCGGCGACCGGATCCACTGCCATGCTGGCAATCACCCCTACCCCCAGCCCCAGCCGCACGTAAGTTTTAATCACATCGGCATCGGTGGCGGTAAAGACGATTCGTGGCGTTAACCCAGCGCGATTGAAGGCAGTGTCCAGCTCCGAGCGGCCGGTAAAGCCAAAGGTGTAGGTGACCAGCGGATACTGGGCAAGCTCTTCGATCGACACCGAGGTTTTGGCCGCCAGCGGGTGTTCCGGGGTCACCACAATCGAGCGGTTCCAGTGATAGCAAGGTAGCATCACCAGGTCGTCATAAAGATGCAGCGCTTCGGTGGCGATGGCAAAATCCGCATTGCCTTTCGAAACCGCTTCGGCAATCTGCGTCGGCGAGCCCTGATGCATATGCAACGACACGCGAGGATAACGCTCAATAAACCCTTTAATGACGCCCGGCAGCGCATACCGCGCCTGGGTGTGGGTAGTGGCAATATACAGCGAGCCTTTATCAGGCCAGGTGTGTTCGCCTGCCACGGATTTGATGGCATCGACCTTCGACAGCACCTCGCGGGCGATACGGATGATCTCCTGCCCTGCCGGCGTCACCTGGGTAAGATGTTTCCCGCTGCGGGCAAAAATCTGGATCCCCAGCTCATCTTCAAGCATGCGGACCTGCTTACTGATGCCGGGTTGCGAGGTATAAAGACCTTCTGCGGTCGAGGAGACGTTAAGGTTGTGGTTGACCACCTCAACGATATAGCGAAGCTGCTGTAGTTTCATGCCGGACCATCCGATTGAGCGCACACGGGCAATCGCTTAAGACGATTTGATAATAAGAAATGGGTTAACTATAACCACTATATCATTTATATCATTGCTGTATAGCCCGGAACAAAAAATAATAACCAGGCAATAAAAAAGGGCCGGAAGTCCGGCCCTTGCAAAGGTAAGTTGCGGTAATTAAGGCTTATTTCTTGCCTTCAACCCATTTTCCGTCAACATAAAATGCTGACCAGCCGGTCGCTTTACCGTCTTTTTCAGCAGCAACATACTGCTGCTTGGTTTTACGGCTAAAACGCACAACCGTTTTATTACCTTCAGGATCCTGCTGTGGCGCATCGGCCAGATAGCGCAGCTTCTCAGCCAGGCGATCGCGGAAGCGGTACAGCTCTTCCACCAGCGGTGCACGGGTTTCACGTGATTTAGGGAAGGTGTTGGCCGCCAGGAAGACGCCCGCCGCACCGTCACGCAGGACGAAGTAGGCGTCGGACTTCTCGCACGGCAGCTCCGGCAATGGAACCGGATCTTCCTTCGGCGGAGCCACTTCACCGTTACGCAGGATTTTACGCGTGTTTTTACACTCGTCGTTGGTGCAGGCCATGTACTTACCAAAACGCCCCATCTTCAGGTGCATTTCAGAACCACATTTTTCACACTCCACGATTGGACCGTCATAGCCCTTAATGCGGAACTCGCCCTCTTCGATCTCGTAACCGTCACAGGTCGGGTTGTTACCGCAGACATGCAGTTTACGTTTCGGATCGATCAGGTAGCTGTCCATTGCCGTGCCGCACTTATTACAGCGGCGTTTGGCGCGTAATGCGTTGGTTTCCGCATCGTCGCCTTCCAGCACGTTCAGCACTTCGTTTTCCGGCACCAGGTTGATGGTGGTTTTGCAGCGTTCTTTCGGGGATAAGGCATAGCCTGAGCAGCCGAGGAACACGCCGGTAGTAGCGGTACGGATCCCCATCTTGCGGCCGCAGGTCGGACAGTCGATGCTGGTCAGCACCATCTGGTTCGGCTGCATGCCACCCTCTTCAGGGTCTTTCTCTGCTTTTTCCAGCTGGTTGGTGAAGTCGCCGAAGAAGCTGTCGAGCACCTTCTTCCACTCGGCTTCGTGGTTAGCCACCTGGTCCAGGCTGTTTTCCATCTGCGCGGTGAAGTCGTAGTTCATCAGCTCGCGGAAGTTAGCTTCCAGGCGATCGGTGACGATTTCACCCATTTTCTCGGCATAAAAACGGCGGTTTTCCGTACGCACATAGCCGCGATCCTGGATGGTCGAAATGATCGACGCATAGGTGGACGGGCGACCGATACCGCGTTTTTCCAGCTCTTTCACCAGCGAGGCTTCGCTAAAGCGTGCCGGTGGCTTGGTGAAGTGCTGGGCCGGGGTCAGTTCAACCAGGGAGAGTTCATCCCCGGCGTTGACCGCTGGCAGGGTTTTGTCTTCATCACCCTTGCGCAGCGCAGGCATCACTTTGGTCCAGCCATCGAAACGCAGAATACGGCCACGCGCTTTCAGGCGGAAATCACCCGCACCGACGGTGAGCGTGGTGGAGTCGTACTGCGCTGGCGTCATCTGACAGGCAACAAACTGGCGCCAGATCAGCTGATACAGTTTCTGCGCATCGGCTTCCATATCCTTCAGGGATTCCGCCAGAACAGCCACGTCAGAAGGACGAATCGCCTCGTGCGCTTCCTGCGAGTTCTCTTTGCTGTTGTACTGGTTGGCGCTCTCCGGCAGATACTTCTTACCGAAGTTATCGCCAATGTAATCACGCACCATGTTCACTGCGTCCTGGCTCAGGTTGGTGGAGTCAGTACGCATATAGGTAATGTGACCCGCTTCATACAGACGCTGAGCCATCATCATGGTTTTCTTCACGCCGTAACCCAGACGGGTACTTGCCGCCTGCTGCAGCGTGGAGGTGATAAAGGGTGCGCCCGGCTTGCTGCTGGTCGGTTTGTCTTCACGATCCAGCACCTGATAACGGGCTTTCTCCAGCAGCGCGACCGCGGCCATCGTCTGTTCGCGGTTTTCAGGGCGGAACGGCTTATCGTTCTGATGCGACACTTCCAGCGGCAAGGTATCGCCACCTGGCGTGGTGACGCTGGCGTCGATTTCCCAGAACTCTTCTGGCACAAACGCTTTGATTTCGCGTTCACGTTCAACCACCAGACGCACGGCAACAGACTGTACGCGGCCTGCTGACAGGCCACGGGCGATCTTTTTCCACAGCAGTGGAGAGACCATGTAACCCACGACGCGGTCCATAAAGCGGCGCGCCTGCTGAGCGTTAACGCGGTCGATATTCAGTTCGCCTGGCTTTTCAAAAGCCTGACGGATCGCGTTTTTAGTAATTTCGTTAAACACCACGCGGCTGTAGCGGGTGTCATCTCCCCCCGATCACTTCCCGCAGGTGCCATGCAATGGCCTCCCCTTCGCGGTCAAGGTCGGTTGCGAGATAGATGTGGTCGGCTTTTTCCGCCAGCTGTTTCAGCTCGGAGACGACTTTCTCTTTACCCGGCAGCACTTCGTACTGTGCCTGCCAGTTATCCCACGGGTTAACCCCCATGCGATTTACGAGCGCGCTACGTTCATCCTTTTTAGGCTTTTTGGCCCCTTTGGTGGAGGTAGAGTCGGCGCTCTTCTTGGCTGAGCCACTGGTCGGCAGATCGCGGATATGACCGACGCTGGACTTAACCACGTAGTCACTACCCAGATACTTATTGATCGTTTTGGCTTTTGCCGGGGACTCAACGATAACGAGAGCTTTACCCATATTCACCTTTACCTAATTTGTTTCTTCCAGGAATACGTCGCGTGAGTTCACCTTCCACTGGCGACGAGACATCTATATAACGACGCCATCAGTGGATATCAACCCCCTTTCGGACCAGTCGCCAAAAACGACCTTAGCCAGGTGGTTGAGTTTACGGGCTTTTTCTCGCTCCGGTGTGACTGCACGACGAGATTTAGGTCGAATGTCAAGCAAATCTATTGCCAGAATGACGAAAGCGCACACTCTACCTGATAAAATCCGTTACGCAACTTTATTAGCATGCAAAAGCAAATCACGCCAGCGCTGTCCGTCTTGCTCAGCATGCCTGAAAACGGGGAAAATTTGCTCCGGGGACCGCGGCGGCGTAGACTAATGTCACTGTTTAAGGAGGGGATAATGCAGCAAACTACCCAACCCATTGACCGCGCAACCTTGCTTGCCGAAGCAAATAAACTCATTCGTGAACATGAAGACACCCTGGCAGGGATCGAAGCCACCGGTGTGGAACAGCGCAACGGCGTGCTGGTGTTCAGCGGCGATTACTTTCTTGATGAGCAGGGGGTTACCCACCCCACGCAGCACGGCGGTATTCAACATGTTTAAATACCTGGCCCATGCGCTCTCGGATAAATACCATCTGGTTGATTAATGCAAAACGCGAGGCACTGGCCTCGCGTTTTTTATTCACAGCAGCGGTTTTTGTCCGCGCTGCACCCAGCGTAGCAGTAGTCGGTCCGCACTCTCCGCAGCGCTGTTGGTAAAGCGATCCATCAGCTTTTTCTTCCGGGTATAGCGCACGCCTACCAGCTCGCGGCCCTCCATCAGCCCCAGCAGCAGATCGTCGCTGGTCCCTACCTGATCCACCAGCCCCTTCTCCAGTGCCTGGGTGCCGTACCAGTGTTCGCCGGTCGCCACCTGCTCGATATCAAGCGAAGGCCGCATCTGATGCACAAAGCTTTTAAACAGCTGATGGGTGTCATTGAGATCCTCGCGGAACTTCTGCCGTCCCTCTTCGGTATTTTCGCCGAGCAGCGTCAGGGTGCGCTTGTACTGCCCCGCCGTGTGCAACTCAACGTCAATATCTTTGTTTTTCAGGAAACGATTGAAGTTCGGGATCTGCGCCACTACGCCAATGGAACCAATAATAGAGAAAGGCGCGGCGACGATTTTATCGGCCACGCAGGCCATCATGTAGCCACCGCTGGCGGCGACCTTATCGACCGCCACCGTCAGCGGGATCTGCTTGTCGCGCAGGCGTTGCAGCTGCGAGGAGGCCAGCCCGTAACCGTGCACCACCCCGCCGGGGCTTTCGAGACGCAGCACCACCTGGTCTTCAGCTCTCGCGACAGCCAGCACGGCGGTGATCTCTTCGCGCAGGGATGAGACCTCATGCGCATCCATACTGCCTTTGAAATCCAGCACATAAACCCGCGGCTTTGCCGCTTCCGGGCGTTGCTCCAGCTTTGCTTTCTGCTTTGCGGCTTTCGCATCAAGCTTGTGCTTTTTCTTCTGCGCTTTGTGCCACAGTTTTTGCTGATGTGCGTCGAGCAGCGCCACCGACATCTCTTCCTGCATCTCCGTGTACTGCTCGCTTAACCGGGTAATCCGCAACTCGCCGCGCTGACGTTTGCGCTGCGTCAGGTTGACAATCAGCACTGCGATCACCGCAATGGCAATCACCACCGTTGCAATTTTGGCCAGAAATAAACCGTATTCAGAAAGTAATTCCACGCGTCCACCTTGGTTTAACCACTTGTTTTCTCACCCAGTGTACAACAGCCTCCGCCAGGCGTCTCGCACCTGACGATACCCTTGCGAGGCGTCTTCAGGAATGTTTATTTATGAATGAAATATTTGCAAATTGTTAATTTTACAGCGAACTCACCGGTAGACTGATTGTAATCAGGCGCGCTTTCGGGCATAAAGCCGAAAAGAGACCGCACAGCATGGGCCGCGCCAACGCGCGCCAGAGGAGTGACCTTGCACTATCAACCCAAAAAAGATCTACTGCAAAACCGTATTATTCTGGTCACCGGTGCCAGCGACGGTATTGGCCGTGAGGCGGCGCTGACCTACGCCCGCCATGGCGCACGCGTCATTCTGTTGGGGCGTAATGAAGAAAAACTGCGCGACGTCGCACAGGCGATCGCCAGCGAGGGCGGCGCGCCGACGCATGAATACACTCTCGACCTGTTAACCTGCACCCCAGAAGAGTGCCAGCAGCTTGCCCAACGTATTGCAGAAGATTATCCGCGTCTTGACGGGGTATTGCACAATGCAGGCTTCCTCGGTGAAGTGCGCCCGATGGATGAGCAGACCCCGGAGATCTGGCAGCAGGTTATGCAGGTGAACGTCAACGGCACCTTTTTCCTCACCCAGGCACTGCTTCCTTTATTACTGCAGTCCGATTCCGGCTCGCTGGTGTTCACCTCATCGAGCGTCGGGCGCCAGGGGAGAGCCAACTGGGGTGCCTATGCCGCCTCGAAATTTGCCACCGAAGGGATGATGCAGGTGCTGGCGGAGGAGTATCAGAGCCGCCACCTGCGCGTGAACTGTATTAATCCTGGCGGTACCCGCACCGGCATGCGCGCCAGCGCGTTCCCGACGGAAGATCCACTTAAACTGAAAACCCCTGCCGATATCATGCCGCTCTATCTGTGGCTGATGGGCGACGATAGTCGTCGGAAAACCGGCATGACCTTTGATGCCCAACCCGGCCGTAAACCAGGAATATCGCAATGAGTGATGAACGTCATCAGCAGCGCCAGCAGCGCCTGAAAGAGCAGGTCGATGCCCGCGTTGCCGCCGCACAGGATGAACGCGGAATTATTATCGTCTTCACTGGCAACGGGAAAGGCAAAACTACTGCCGCCTTTGGTACGGCGACCCGCGCCGTTGGCCACGGGCAAAAAAGTCGGCGTGATCCAGTTCATCAAAGGAGAGTGGCCGAACGGCGAGCGTAATCTGCTCGAGCCTCACGGAGTGGAGTTTCAGGTGATGGCGACCGGTTTTACCTGGGATACCCAGAACCGCGATACCGACACCGCCGCCTGTCTGGCCGTCTGGGAGCAGGCGAAGCGCATGCTGTCCGACCCGTCGCTCAACATGGTGCTGCTGGATGAGATCACCTATATGGTGGCCTACGACTACCTGCCCCTGCAGGAGGTCGTGGATGCGCTGAACAACCGTCCGGCACACCAGACGGTGATTGTCACCGGGCGCGGCTGTCATCGGGATATTCTGGAGATGGCAGATACGGTGAGCGAGTTACGCCCTGTCAAACACGCCTTTGATGCCGGCGTGAAAGCGCAAATCGGTATCGACTATTAACAAAAAAACCCGGCGATGCCGGGTTTTGTTTTTTTAGCCGTTGTTGTTACGGCTGCCAGAGCGGCGATTATTGCTGCTGACCTGGCTGTGACGTTTGACAGCCCGGCGGATCTGGTTCGCCTTCATGCGACGACGATCTTTTTCCACCGCCACCTTGGAGGTGGTTTCCGGCGTCAACTGCACCAGCTCACGCAGGTAGTTGGTCTGGGTTAAATCCAGCTCGGTATAGCCACCACGCGGCAGCCCTTTCGGCAGCAGAATGTCACCGTAACGCACACGGATCAGGCGGCTAACCTGCACGCCAACGGCTTCCCACAGACGACGCACCTCACGGTTACGGCCTTCGGTCAGGGTCACGTTGTACCACTGGTTAATGCCTTCACCACCGGTAAATTTGATGGTTTTAAAGGCGGCCGGGCCGTCTTCAAGCTGCACGCCGCGAGACAGATCGCGGATTTTGTTCTCGTCAACTTCACCAAACACGCGAACCGCGTATTCACGCTCCACTTCACGGCTTGGGTGCATCAGTCGGTTCGCCAGCTCACCGTCGGTGGTAAACAGCAGCAGACCGCAGGTGTTCACGTCCAGACGACCTACAGCGATCCAGCGCGCACCGCGCAGTTTTGGCAGGCGGTCGAACACGGTCGGACGCCCTTCCGGATCGTTGCGGGTGCAGAGTTCGCCTTCCGGTTTGTAATAGGCCAGCACGCGGCAAATTTGCTCGGCAGACTCTTTCACCGAGATCAGGTGGCCGTCGATACGAATTTTCAGGCCTGGTACGATCTCCACACGATCGCCCAGGGTGGCGATTTTACCGTCCACACTCACACGACCTGCTTCGATGATGGTTTCGATTTCACGGCGTGAACCGTGGCCGGCGCGGGCCAGCACTTTCTGTAATTTCTCGCTCATTGAGCTTCCTTCAGGTGTCGCCTTCACAGGCGTCTGGTATACTTTCGAAAACAACAAGTTAAGCTCCAAAACACCTTAACTCGCTGATCTACAACTCTTTCATAGCACACAACATGGCGGACAATGTGTCGCGCCTGGTGATTCATGGCCGCACATACTACATGAATTTTAGACTAAATGATTCAACAAGTTTTGTGCGGCGGCGTTCTGGTGAGTATTACCTGAAGTAAAGCCAATGGATTGTGCCTGTCGCATAGCGGGGCGGTCAGACTTTGTTATGTGGATAGCTTACCTATTGTCCTACATACAACAGGCAGGTTTATACCGTGGCTTAACCCGATTCTCTCTATACTTCCTTTACGATCCTTGACGTCTACAAATCCTTTAATATCTGCGTCGCCATCGTCTTTCAACCGCATATACGGAGGAATTGGCATTTTATTTGCTTCTTAATTTTTTGATTAACTTCATTGTCATAGCATAGATAAATATAGCCCCAGGCAAGATAGTAATTATATGAATGTACAAATACAGATCATAAAAATTATCCGCGCCAATCTCGTCCGGTCCATAAATAAAATGACCAATGCGTGTGGCTAAGCCATCGTTAAACCAGAGCTCAGGGTCACCTATCAAGCGGCCTACAACTATAAATAAAGTAATAAAATAAATGACTTTACTTATCTTACGAACGAATGTTGTTATAGCCACCAGCGACTACCTCCCTCTTCTTCTCGCCATCAACGACCGCATATAGGAAGCCTGTATAAGCGACGGATTCGTTAGCGCATTGCGGATCATGGAAAAATCAGAAAATGTGTTCGCTTATTGTACATCTACAAATTCATGCGGAAATGGGTTTATTTCGGACACTGGCTAATTTTCAGATAACATCAAAACATTAAACGTGCGAAGAAATAAGAGAGGTATTAATAACAGGGCCATAGTAGCGAAAAATTTATGCTAATAAGATGGCCCCATAATAGAGGAAGTTACAGGAAAGGTTTTACGTCACCCACCCCTTCACGCAGCACAACCGGCGCATCTTCCGTTAAATCGATCACCGTGGTCGGCTGTTGGCCGAGATAGCCGCCATGAATAATCAGCTCCACCTGCTTCTCCAGACGGTCTTTGATCTCATCCGGATCGGATTCGGTAAAGTCGCTGCCCGGCAGCATCAGAGAGGTTGAGAGCATCGGCTCGCCGTGTGTCTCAAGCAGCGCCTGGGCAATCGGGTTCGACGGCACGCGCATCCCGATCGTTTTGCGTTTTTCCTGCAGCAGGCGGCGCGGCACCTCTTTCGTCCCTTTAAGAATAAAGGTGTAGTTACCCGGCGTGTTATTTTTGATCAACCGAAACGCCACGTTATCCACGTAGGAGTAAGTCGATAGCTCGGAGAGATCGCGGCACATCAGGGTAAAGTTGTGCCCGTTCGGGATGTGACGGATCCGGCAAATGCGCTCCATGGCGCTTTTGTCTTCGATTTTACAGCCCAGCGCGTAGCCCGAATCGGTTGGGTAGACGATAACGCCGCCCTTACGCACGATCTCCACGGCCTGATTAATCAAACGCGGCTGCGGATTGTCAGGATGGATATAAAAAAATTGACTCATACTTCCCTCTCTTCAATTGGCGTTGGCTGCTCCCAGAGTTGCCACACCGGCTCGACGCCTGCGGGTAACCAGAGCTTCCGTCCCAGCTCAATCCAGGGGCAAGGCTGATGGAAATCAGAGCCCTGGGAGCCAAGGAGGCCGTACTGGCGGGCATATTCAGCCAGTTGACTGCGCTCGTTGGGCGCCTGCTGACACTGCGCGACTTCCATCGCGTCCCCGCCGTGTTCGGCGAAGTATGCCAGCAGACGTTTCAGCCATTTGGCGGAGAGGTCATACCGCCCGGGATGGGCCAGCACCGCCTTACCGCCAGAATGATGAATGACATCAATAGCTTGTTCTATTGTACACCACTGGGGAGGAACGTATCCGGTTTTCCCCCGTGCAAGGTATTTTTTAAACACATCCGCGATGTTATTCGCTTTCCCGGCTTCGACCAGAAAACGGGCAAAGTGCGCCCGGGTGACCGCGCCGCCTTTGGCCAGGCGGAGTGCCCCTTCCCAGGCACCGGGGATATGGGCTTTATCCAGCCGCTCGGCGATCAGTTCTGCCCGCAAAACGCGACGCGTTTTCTGCTCATCCAGGAACGCGCGCATGGCCGGGTTCTCAATATCGATGTTCAGCCCGACGATATGGATCTCATGGTTTTCCCAGACGGTGGAAATTTCCACGCCTGCTATCAGTGTAAGCGGCAATTCAGTGCGGGCAATTTCCGCCCGCGCGGCCGCAATGGCCTCGGTAGTATCGTGATCGGTGATCGCCAGCGTACCGACGCGCATTTCATGGGCGCGATGGACAAGCTCTTCGGGCGTAAGCAGGCCGTCAGAGGCCTGAGTGTGGCTGTGTAAATCGTAAATCACTGCGTAATTCGTGTCGCTCAAAGCGGCTCCCGTCACTCATCTTCAATATCTGCGCCGCCATAATAGCGGTATGTGGTGAAATTCTGAAATCGGGGGGTTGACATTACGCCATCGAACTAGTTAACTAGTACGCAAGTTCACTCAACGAGGTATCTGAAAATGACCGCACATTTCACTCTGCATAGCTGGTGGCGCACTTCCTGAATATCGGGCAGTGTCGTACGTCTGCGTCATGCAAACAGATACCTGGCCCGCCACTGAGCGGGCTTTTTTATGAACAGAATAAAGAGAACAAAAAATGCAAACAGCCAAACCGACCCTCGAACTGCTGACCCGTGAGGCGGCGTATCGCCACAACCCGACCGCCCTGTTCCATCAGGTCTGCGGCGCGCGCCCTGCCACGCTGCTGCTGGAGTCTGCGGATATCGACAGTAAGGATGACCTGAAAAGCCTGCTGCTGGTCGACAGCGCGCTGCGCATCACCGCGCTGGGCAACACCGTCACCCTGCAGGCGCTCTCCGAAAACGGCGCAGCGCTGCTCTGTTTGCTGGATGGCGTGCTGCCGGCGGGTATTGAGAATGAACACCGCCCGGACCAGCGGATCCTGCACTTCCCGCCGGTGAGCCAGCTGCTGGACGAAGATGCCCGCCTCTGCTCGCTGTCGGTGTTTGATGCCTTCCGCCTGCTGCAGGGCCTGGTGAACGTGCCGGAACATGAGCGCGAAGCGATGTTCTTCGGCGGGCTGTTTGCTTATGACCTGGTCGCCGGTTTTGAAGAATTGCCGGAGCTGGAGCAGGGAAACCGCTGCCCGGACTACTGCTTCTACCTGGCAGAGACCTTACTGGTGATCGACCACCAGAAAAAATACACCCGCATTCAGGCCAGCCTGTTTACGCCGTTACTGGCAGAAAAACAGCGTCTGGAGCAGCGCATCGCCCAGCTGCAGGAGCAGATGAATGAAGCCCCGCCGGAACTGCCTGTGCAGCGCGTGGAGCAGATGCGTTGTGACGTTAGCCAGACAGACGATGAATACGGCGTAGTAGTGCGCCAGATGCAGAAAGCGATTCGCGCGGGCGAGATTTTCCAGGTGGTGCCCTCCCGCCGCTTCTCCCTGCCCTGCCCGTCGCCGCTGGCAGCCTATGACGTGCTGAAGAAGAGCAACCCCAGCCCGTACATGTTCTTTATGCAGGATAACGATTTTACGCTGTTCGGCGCTTCGCCGGAGAGCTCCCTGAAGTACGACGCCACCAGCCGTCAGATTGAAATCTATCCGATTGCCGGTACCCGCCCGCGTGGCCGCCGCGCCGACGGTTCCCTGGATCGCGATCTCGACAGCCGCATCGAGCTGGAGATGCGCACCGACCAGAAAGAGATGTCCGAGCACCTGATGCTGGTGGACCTGGCGCGTAACGACCTGGCGCGTATCTGCACCCCGGGCAGCCGTTACGTGGCTGATTTAACCAAAGTGGACCGCTACTCCTTCGTGATGCACCTGGTTTCCCGCGTGGTGGGCGAGCTGCGTCAGGACCTGGATGTGCTGCATGCCTACCGCGCCTGCATGAACATGGGCACCCTCAGCGGTGCGCCGAAAGTCCGCGCCATGCAGCTTATCGCCCAGGCCGAAGGTCGCCGTCGCGGCAGCTACGGCGGTGCGGTGGGTTACTTCACCGCCCACGGCGATCTGGATACCTGCATCGTGATCCGCTCCGCCTACGTTGAAGAAGGCATCGCCACCGTTCAGGCGGGCGCAGGCATCGTTCTCGACTCGGTTCCGCAGTCTGAAGCTGACGAAACCCGCAATAAGGCCCGCGCGGTACTGCGCGCGATTGCGACTGCCCATCACGCACAGGAGATTTTCTGATGGCTGACATTCTGCTGCTCGATAATATCGACTCCTTTACCTACAACCTGGCGGATCAGCTGCGTGCAAACGGTCACAACGTGGTGATTTACCGTAACCATGTTCCGGCCCAGACCTTAATTGACCGTCTGGCCACCATGCAAAACCCGGTGCTGATGCTCTCCCCGGGCCCTGGCGCGCCAAGTGAAGCGGGCTGTATGCCGGAGCTGTTAACCCGCATGCGCGGCAAGCTGCCGATCATCGGCATCTGTCTGGGCCACCAGGCCATTGTCGAGGCCTACGGCGGTTATGTCGGCCAGGCCGGTGAGATCCTGCACGGAAAAGCCTCCAGCATTGAACATGACGGCCAGGCGATGTTCGCCGGGCTGATGAACCCGCTGCCGGTGGCGCGCTATCACTCGCTGGTGGGCAGCAATATCCCGGCGGGCCTGACCATCAACGCCCATTACAACGGGATGGTAATGGCGGTGCGTCACGATGCAGACCGGGTGTGCGGCATGCAGTTCCACCCGGAATCCATTCTGACCTCCCAGGGCGCGCGCCTGCTGGAGCAGACCCTCAACTGGGCGCTGCAGAAGCTGGAGCAGACCAACAGCCTGCAGCCGATTCTGGAGAAACTCTATCAGGCGCAGACCCTGAGCCAGCAGGAGAGCCACCAGCTGTTCTCCGCCGTGGTGCGCGGCGAACTGAAGCCCGAGCAGCTGGCCGCTGCACTGGTGAGCATGAAAGTGCGCGGTGAGCAGCCGCAGGAGATTGCCGGTGCCGCCACCGCCCTGCTGGAAAACGCTGCCCCGTTCCCGCGCCCGGACTATCTGTTCGCGGATATCGTCGGTACCGGTGGCGACGGCAGCAACAGCATCAATATCTCCACCGCCAGCGCTTTTGTGGCCGCGGCCTGTGGGCTGAAGGTGGCGAAGCACGGCAACCGCAGCGTATCCAGCCGTTCCGGTTCGTCGGATCTGCTGGCCGCCTTCGGCATCAACCTGGACATGAACGCCGAGAAATCCCGCGATGCGCTGGACGAACTGGGCGTCTGCTTCCTGTTCGCGCCTAAGTATCACACCGGATTCCGTCACGCAATGCCGGTGCGGCAGCAGCTGAAAACCCGCACCCTGTTTAACGTGCTGGGCCCGCTAATCAACCCGGCGCATCCGCCGCTGGCGCTGATTGGCGTCTACAGCCCGGAGCTGGTGCTGCCGATTGCCGAAACCCTGCGTGTGCTCGGTTATCAGCGCGCCGCGGTGGTGCACAGCGGCGGGATGGACGAAGTCTCCCTGCATGCGCCAACGTTGGTGGCAGAACTGAATAACGGTGAAATCAAAAGCTATCAGCTTGAAGCGGCGGACTTTGGCTTAACGCCATATCACCAGGAGCAGCTGGCAGGCGGCACCCCGGAAGAAAACCGTGACATTCTGACGCGCCTGTTACAAGGTAAAGGTGAGCCTGCGCATGAGGCCGCTGTGGCCGCTAACGTCGCCATGCTGATGCGTCTGCACGGCGAAGAAGATCTCCAGGTCAACGTGCAAAAAGTGATGGATGTGTTGCGCTCTGGCGCAGCCTACGACCGAGTGACCGCACTTGCGGCAAGAGGGTAAACAATGCAGACCGTATTAGCGAAAATCGTTGCCGATAAGGCCATCTGGGTTGAAGCCCGTAAAGAGCAGCAACCGCTCGCCAGTTTCCAGAACGAGGTGGTGCCAAGCAGCCGTCGTTTCTATGATGCCCTCCGGGGCGCGCGCACCGCGTTTATTCTGGAGTGCAAAAAAGGCCTCCCCGTCAAAAGGGGTGATCCGCGATGATTTCGACCCGGCTCAGATCGCTGCCATCTATAAGCACCACGCTTCGGCCATTTCGGTGCTGACCGATGAGAAATATTTCCAGGGCAGCTTTGATTTTCTGCCGATCGTCAGCGGGATCGCCCCGCAGCCGATTTTGTGCAAAGACTTTATTATCGATCCGTATCAAATCTGGCTGGCGCGCTTTTATCAGGCCGACGCCTGCCTGCTGATGCTCTCGGTGCTGGACGACGAACAGTACCGCCAGCTCGCCGCGGTGGCGCATAGCCTGAACATGGGCGTGCTGACCGAAGTGAGCAACGAAGAGGAGCTGGAGCGCGCCATCGCCCTGGAGGCGAAGGTGGTAGGTATTAATAACCGCGATCTGCGCGATCTCTCTATCGACCTGAACCGCACCCGTCAGCTGGCGCCGCGTCTGGGCGCTGGCGTGACGGTAATCAGCGAGTCCGGCATCAACAGCTATGCCCAGGTTCGCGAGCTGAGCCACTTCGCCAACGGCTTCCTGATTGGTTCGGCGATGATGGAACAGGCCGATCTCAGCGCGGCGGTGCGTCGCGTCCTGCTGGGTGAGAACAAGGTCTGCGGCCTGACCCGTCCTCAGGATGCCGCTGCGTCCTATGAAGCAGGTGCCATTTACGGCGGGCTGATTTTTGTTGAGTCCTCCCCGCGCAACGTCAGCGAAACCCAGGCGCGCGAGGTGATCGCCGCCGCGCCACTGCAGTACGTGGGCGTGTTCCGCAATGCCGCCATCGAAAAGGTGGTTGCCACGGCAGAGGCACTTTCTCTCGCCGCCGTGCAGCTCCACGGCAGTGAAGATCAGAGCTATATCGATACCCTGCGTGAAACCCTGAACCCGCAGGTGCAAATCTGGAAAGCACTGAGCGTGGCCGACACTCTGCCGCCGCGCACGCTGCACCATATCGATAAATACGTTCTGGATAATGGCCATGGCGGAACCGGGCAGCGTTTTGACTGGTCGCTGCTCAACGGGGAGACGCTGGATAACGTCCTGCTCGCCGGAGGCTTAAGCCCGGACAACTGCGTTGAAGCCGCCAAATCAGGCTGCGCAGGTCTCGATTTCAATTCAGGCGTTGAGTCGCAGCCGGGCATCAAAGATGCCGGCAAGCTGGCTTCGGTGTTTAAAACGCTGCGTGCATATTAAGGAAGAGAAGATGACCACATTATTAAACCCTTACTTTGGCGAATTCGGCGGTATGTATGTGCCGCAGATCCTGATGCCCGCCCTGCGCCAGCTGGAAGAGGCGTTCGTGAGCGCGCAAAAAGATCCGCTCTTCCAGGCTGAATTTACCGATCTGCTGAAAAACTACGCTGGTCGTCCGACGGCCCTGACCAAATGCCGTAACCTGACCGAGGGCACCAACACCACGCTGTATCTGAAGCGTGAAGATCTGCTCCACGGCGGCGCGCATAAGACCAACCAGGTGCTGGGTCAGGCCCTGCTGGCAAAACGGATGGGTAAAACTGAAATCATCGCCGAAACCGGTGCCGGTCAGCACGGTGTCGCCTCGGCGCTGGCCAGCGCCCTGCTCGGCCTGAAATGCCGTATCTACATGGGGGCCAAAGACGTTGAGCGTCAGTCGCCGAACGTCTTCCGTATGCGTCTGATGGGCGCGGAAGTGATCCCGGTATACAGCGGCTCGGCCACCCTGAAAGATGCCTGTAACGAGGCGCTGCGCGACTGGTCCGGTAACTATGAAAATGCCCACTATATGTTAGGTACCGCTGCCGGCCCGCACCCGTTCCCGACCATCGTGCGTGAATTCCAGCGCATGATCGGCGAAGAGACCAAGGCCCAGATCCTCGAAAAAGAGGGTCGCCTGCCGGATGCGGTGATCGCCTGTGTAGGCGGCGGCTCTAACGCCATCGGTATGTTTGCCGATTTCATCGACGACACCAGTGTAGGGCTGATTGGCGTTGAGCCTGCGGGTCACGGGATTGAAACCGGCGAGCACGGTGCACCGCTGAAGCACGGCCGCGTAGGCATCTACTTCGGTATGAAGGCCCCGATGATGCAGACCGACGAAGGCCAGATCGAGGAGTCATACTCCATCTCTGCCGGACTGGACTTCCCGTCCGTCGGGCCGCAGCACGCCTACCTGAACAGCATCGGCCGCGCCGAGTACGTGTCGATTACCGATGACGAAGCGCTGGAAGCGTTCAAAACCCTGTGCCGTAAAGAGGGGATCATTCCGGCGCTGGAGTCCTCCCACGCGCTGGCCCATGCCCTGAAAATGATCAAAGACAACCCGGAAAAAGAGCAGCTGCTGGTGGTTAACCTTTCCGGTCGCGGTGATAAAGACATCTTCACCGTTCACGATATTCTGAAAGCACGAGGGGAAATCTGATGGAACGTTACGATAACGTGTTTGCTGAGCTGAAAGCCCGCAAGGAAGGCGCCTTTGTTCCCTTCGTTACTCTGGGCGATCCCTCTCCCGAGCAGTCGCTGAAAATTATCGACACCCTGATTGAAGCCGGTGCCGATGCGCTGGAGCTGGGCATTCCCTTCTCCGACCCGCTGGCCGACGGCCCGACCATCCAGGCCGCCACCCTGCGCGCATTCGCCGCAGGCGTGACCCCGACCCAGTGCTTTGAGATGCTGGCGACTATTCGCCAGAAATACCCGACCATTCCCATCGGGCTGCTGATGTACGCCAACCTGGTATTTAACCGCGGCATCGACGAGTTCTACGCTGAGTGCGCGCGCGTGGGGGTGGATTCGGTACTGGTGGCCGATGTGCCGGTCGAGGAGTCAGCCCCGTTCCGCCAGGCGGCGATGCGACATAACGTCGCCCCGATCTTTATCTGTCCGCCGAACGCCGACGACGAACTGCTGCGCCAGATCGCCTCCCACGGCCGCGGGTACACCTACCTGCTGTCCCGCGCCGGGGTAACGGGTGCGGAGAACAAAGCCGCCCTGCCGTTGCACCATCTGGTCGAGAAACTGGCGGAGTACAATGCCGCGCCGCCGCTGCAGGGCTTTGGCATTTCAGCCCCTGAACAGGTCTCTGCGGCGCTGGGTGCCGGTGCTGCCGGGGCGATTTCCGGTTCGGCGATCGTGAAAATTATCGAAAACAACGTCGATAAGCCTGAGCAGATGCTGCGCGAGCTGAAAGCCTTCGCCAGCGCCATGAAAGCGGCGACCCGTCCGCAGTAATGAATCCGCCGTCTGGTTTTGCCAGACGGCGTACAACGTAAATTGATCCCTTCGAGCTTTAGTGCATTTAACGCTGTTCAAATGTGTTTCCCGGCGTATTATCCCCCCCGTCTTTTAATTGTTCTCCCTTAAACCTTCTGAGTTCAGAGGCTTATCTATGTCGTGGCAACACTTTAAACAGGCTTATTTAATTAAGTTCTGGTCCCCCGTTCCTGCGGTTATTGCAGCAGGTATTCTCTCCACCTACTACTTCGGCATCACCGGCACCTTCTGGGCCGTGACCGGCGAATTCACCCGCTGGGGCGGTCAGCTGCTGCAGCTGGCGGGCGTTCACACCGAAGAGTGGGGCTACTTCAAACTGATCCATCTTGAAGGCACCCCGCTCACCCGTATCGACGGGATGATGATCATCGGCATGTTCGGCGGCTGTTTTGCTGCCGCGCTGTGGGCCAACAACGTCAAACTGCGCATGCCGCAAAGCCGGATCCGCATCGCCCAGGCGGTTGCTGGTGGTATTATCGCCGGGTTTGGTGCGCGTCTGGCGATGGGCTGTAACCTGGCCGCTTTCTTCACCGGTATTCCGCAGTTCTCTCTCCACGCCTGGTTCTTTGCCCTGGCCACTGCCGTGGGCTCGTACTTTGGCGCACGCTTTACGCTGCTGCCCCTGTTCCGTATTCCGCTCAAAATACAAAAGGTCAGCGCCGCCTCGCCGCTGACCCAGAAGCCGGATCAGGCGCGTCGCCGCTTTCGTCTCGGGATGCTGGTCTTCTTTGGGATGCTGGCCTGGGCGCTCTGTACCGCGCTGGATCAGCCCAAACTCGGGCTGGCGATGCTGTTCGGCGTCGGCTTTGGCCTGCTGATTGAGCGGGCGCAGATCTGCTTTACCTCAGCGTTTCGCGATATGTGGATCACCGGACGCACCATGATGGCCAAAGCGATCATCGCCGGGATGGCGGTGAGCGCCATCGGCATTTTTAGCTACGTTCAGCTTGGGGTGGCGCCAAAAATCATGTGGGCCGGGCCGAACGCCATTATCGGCGGACTGCTGTTTGGCTTCGGGATTGTGCTGGCGGGCGGCTGCGAGACGGGCTGGATGTACCGCGCGGTGGAAGGTCAGGTCCACTACTGGTGGGTCGGGCTGGGTAACGTGATTGGCTCCACCTTACTGGCTTACTGGTGGGATGATTTTGCGCCAGCGCTGGCGACCAACTGGGACAAGGTCAACCTTCTCAACACCTTTGGTCCGCTGGGTGGGCTGCTGGTGACCTACCTGATGCTGTTGATCGCCTTTTTACTGGTACTGGCGCAGGAGAAACGCTTCTTCCGTCGCGCTGCCCTGAAAACTGAATTACGTGAGGACGCCGCATGAAAGAGATCGTTCCTGACTACCGCCTCGATATGGTGGGTGAGCCTTGCCCCTATCCGGCCGTCGCGACCCTTGAAGCAATGCCGCAGCTGAAAAAAGGCGAGATACTTGAGGTGGTAAGCGATTGTCCGCAATCCATCAACAATATTCCGCTGGATGCCAGAAACCACGGTTATACAGTGTTAGATATTCAACAGGATGGACCCACCATCCGCTATCTCATCCAGAAGTAATGCCAGGGTGGCGACAGGCCCCCCCTTTTACGTATTAATCCCATTTTCTTCAGGATATCTCCGTGGAGTCTATGCTTTACATTGACTACAAAAGGAGAACGTTATGTCAGACCAAATTCTTGATAATGATGCACAGTATGCTGGTGAAAAAGCGAAGAACACATTGAATGAGGCGGCTGGTGCTGCGCAGCAGCAGTTTGGTGAGTTTGTTGACTCGCCAAAACATCAGTTAAAAGGTGCCGGGCGCAAATATGCCGCGCAGGCCAGTGACGTTGTAACTGATGTTACTGACGCGGTAAAAAATAATCCTCTTACCGGCCTCATTGCCGCAGGCGCGGTTGGTATTGTCCTTGGCCTGTTACTGGGTCGTAAATAAGTAAAGAAGGCCCTTCGGGGCCTTCTTCTCCTCAGAAGCGATATCCCGCCGAGAACATAAACACCCACGGATCCAGGCGAGTGCTGATATTTTGCTGCTGATCCCCCGCCTTAAAGCGTACCTCGGTGTCGATATCCATATACCAGACCGACATGTTAATCAGCCAGTCGCGATTGATAAGGTAATCCAGCCCCACCTGTCCTGCCGCGCCCCAGGAATCTTTTAGGCTCAGGTCAGAAAGGCCCGCCGCTTTACCGGTGTCGTTAAACTTCTCATCAAAGAAGGTGGTGTAGTTGACCCCGGCACCAACATAGGGACGAACCTTACTGCCCGCATCGCCGAAATACCACTGGGCCATCAGAGTGGGCGGCAGATGGTGAACGGTGGCGATATCCCCGGTTGGGCCCGTACCGACCTTGTGACGAAACGGCGTGGCCGCCAGTAGTTCAACGCCGACGTTATCGGTGGCCATCCAGGTAAAGGTCATCCCGGCCTGAGTATTGTTACTGACGTTAAAGCCGCCCAGACCCAGAACGTTGTCCGAACCTTCGGTGGGGCGTACCGTGGCGGTTCCCAGGCGGAAAAAGAACTCGCCTGCTTCGTGGGCCATTGCGCCGCCGGAAAGCGTGCTCAGAATCAGTGCTGCCATCGCTGCTTTTTTCATATCCATTCCCTCGTTATGATTTTATTGAGGAACGGAATATACCTACAAATGATTACTAAGTGATCTCGTCCGGATCACATTAGATTCAGCAATTTAACATTCATTGATCTAAATTAATTTTTTCAACAACCGGCAAAAATTGGTGGTCAGGAGCTGGATCAATTTTGCCGTTTAAGCCAAACAAAGCGCAGCGTGATAACAACCGCGCAAATTTACAGCGACGCATTACGGGCGCTTTACAAAGATATGCTTTTCCATACAAGCCTTGATACTGCCACCGGGCAGTTATCCAGGGTACAATTGCCCGCTAATTAATACCTGCAATACTCAAGGAGAGTGCATGTCTATCACGGCGAAGTCTGTCTACCGTGACACGGGGAATTTCTTCCGCAATCAGTTCATTACCTTTTTACTGATCGCCTTGTTATGCGCATTAATCACGGTGGTACTTGGTCATGCCTTTTCGCCGAGTGAGGAGCAGATTGCCAGCCTGAGCCAGGGCGATCGGATCGCCAGCAGCGTCGGCCTGTTTGAGATGGTGCAAAATATGACGCCAGAGCAGCAGCAGATCCTGTTGCGCGCTTCTGCCGCGACCACCTTTTCCGGTTTGATTGGCAATGCCATTCTGGCCGGTGGCGTGCTGTTAATGATCCAGCTGGTCTCGGCCGGGCATCGCGTCAGCGCCCTGCGTGCGATTGGTGCCAGCGCGCCGCTGCTGCCGAAGCTGTTTATTCTGATCTTTTTAACCACCATGCTGGTGCAGTTAGGGATTATGCTGGTCGTGGTGCCAGGCGTGCTCCTGGCAATCGTGCTCGCCTTCGCGCCGATTATGGTAGTGCAGGACCGAATGGGCATTTTTGTCGCCATGCGTAGCAGCATTCGGCTGGCATGGTCTAATATGCGTCTGGTTGCTCCGGCGGTGATGAGCTGGCTGCTGGCGAAAACCTTGCTGCTGCTGTTTGCCCCAAACCTGGCCGTATTGACCCCGAACGTCGGTGCTGTGGTGGCAAATACGGTGAGCAACCTGATCTCAGCGGTATTGCTCGTCTACTTGTTCCGCCTGTATACGTTAATTCGTCAGTAATTTTTCTGATGGCCTGGGCAGTCTGCGCAGGCCGTCGCAGATGATGGAATCGAAGAATGAAGCAGTTTCTTGATTTTTTACCCCTGGTTGTCTTTTTTGCCTTCTACAAGCTGTATGACATCTATGCGGCAACCACCGCCCTGATCGTCGCCACCGCGATAGTGCTGATCTACAGCTGGGTGCGCTACCGCAAGGTCGAAAAGATGGCCCTGATCACCTTTGTGCTGGTGGCCTTTTTCGGCGGATTGACCATCTTTTTCCACAACGATGAGTTCATCAAATGGAAAGTGACCGTCATCTACGTGCTGTTTGCCGGTGCCCTGCTGTTCAGCCAGTGGGTCATGAAAAAGCCGCTTATTCAGCGCATGCTGGGTAAAGAGCTGGCCCTGCCGCAGAGCGTCTGGTCGCGCCTGAATATCGCCTGGGCGGTGTTCTTTATTCTCTGCGGTCTGGCGAATATCTATATTGCCTTCTGGCTGCCGCAGAATATCTGGGTCAACTTCAAGGTCTTTGGCCTGACTGCCTTAACGCTGATTTTCACCCTGCTGAGCGGTATCTATATCTACCGTCATATGCCGCAGGACGACAAGCAGTAATCCCCCCCGCCAGGCTTAATCAGCCTGGCGTTTTCTTCTGTTCTCTCTGGCTGTAAATCATAGTAGCATTCCGCCTGAAGTCCTCCGTAATGAGTAGAGTCCATAATGACAACAACAAACGCCCCACAGGGCGAACTGGTATTACGCACACTTGCAATGCCCGCCGACACCAATGCGAACGGCGATATTTTTGGCGGCTGGCTGATGTCGCAGATGGATATGGGTGGGGCGATCCTCGCCAAAGAGATTGCTCAGGGCCGTGTGGTGACGGTCCGGGTCGATGGTATGACCTTTCTGCGCCCGGTCGCAGTCGGGGATGTCGTCTGCTGTTACGCGCGCTGCGTGAAGCGCGGGAATACCTCAGTGTCGATCAATATTGAGGTGTGGGTGAAAAAGGTCTCTTCTGAGCCTATTGGCCAGCGTTACAAAGCGACCGAAGCGCTGTTTATCTATGTCGCCGTCGACAACGACGGGAAACCGCGTCCACTGCCTCAGGTCTGAGTTCAGGCCAAAAAAAGCCTCCGTCAGGAGGCTTTTTTTATTTATTCCATCTGTGCCCCGCCGTTGAGGCGGAAAACAATATTCACGATCAGCCCGCTGCCTGGCTTACCGGCTTCGTAACGCCATTTACGCATCGCGGTCTTCACGTCCCGCTCAAACATATTTGATGGCTGCGCGGAAAGAATCTCGACATTATCCACCCGCCCGTCTGCGGTCACGTCAAACTTCACACGGACACGCCCTTCGATACGTAATGCCTGCGCACGCGCCGGGTATACCGGCTGGTTGCGGCTCAGCGCACGTGGGCCTGAAGGGGCCGCAGCGACCGGCTTAGCGGTGGTCGGGGAAGAGTTCATTACCGGGCGAGCCGGGGCCGCTCTCTCAACCGACTGGGTAGGGCGAGGCTCAACCGGGCGCTCTTCACGCTTCGGACGCTCTTCCACCTTTTTCACCGGCTTTGGTTTCGGTTTCGGCTTCGGTTTTGGCTTGGGCTCCGGTTTCGGGATCACCACAGGCGCTTCTTTAGGCGGTTCAGGAACGATTTCTGGTTCTGGTTCCGGCTCGGGTTCTGCAACAGGTTCCGGTGGTGGTGCGACCTGCACGGGCTCCAGCTCCGCAGGTGTTACCATGGTCACAGAAATCGGCTGCGCGGGCGCTGGCATTTCAATAACCTGATGTACCGATGTGTAAAGCAGACCCGCCACGACGGCTCCATGAATTCCGACGGACAACAGCGTCGGCCAGGGAAAGCGGCGAGGGTGTTCAAGGGTCATTGAAGTCATAATCGTTTCAGTTAAAAAGCCAGGCCCTGATTTTAAATGCAAATAGCAATCATATTCAATAAGCCAGTTAAACTTCACCCGAATTAACCGTTCATCAGGCGAAAAAAGGCACGCAGTGAGCAGGGTTTTAACAATGTTGCCATCTTTGCATTGCAGTCCCCTGCACTTTCACATAACGTAATTCACACTTTTGTCGGTTAAGGAGCTCCGCTGTGCTTTATGTGATTTTCGCTGCAGATGTTGCTGATTCTCTGGAAAAACGCCTTTCCGTACGCCCTGCCCATCTGGCGCGCTTACAACTGCTGCATGATGAAGGCAGATTACTGACCGCAGGGCCTATGCCTGCCGTCGACAGCAACGATCCGGGTGCGGCCGGCTTTACCGGCTCGACGGTCATTGCCGAGTTTGAATCGCTCGAAGCGGCACAGGCCTGGGCGCAGGACGACCCGTACGTGGCAGCTGGCGTATATGATAACGTCGTGGTGAAGCCGTTTAAAAAAGTTTTCTAGAATAAAAAAAGGCTCCTTATCAGGAGCCTTTTCTCGTCAGTGCAGGGATGCGAGTCGCGCCGCAAACCCGACAAACAACAAACCTATCAACCCGTTCCCCAGCTTCGCCAGTTTCTTTTTGGTCTTCAGATAGCGCGTGACGAATGCCCCGGAGAAAATCAGGAAGCTCATGTAGATAAAGCTGATGATCTCCAGCGTGATCGCGAGGATCATAAACGCCACGCCGGTGTTGTTAGCCTGAACGTCAATAAACTGCACAAAGAAAGAGACATAGAACAGAATCGCTTTCGGGTTGGTCATACTCAGCACCAGCGAGCGTTTCATGATGGTTTTTGCTGGTTCGATACCGCCCGCTTCGCCCTGCTGCTTATGCCGAATCACCGACCAGAGCATCTTGCCGCCCAGCCATAACAGATAGAATGCCCCGAGATAGCGAACGATATTGAACAGCACCGGGGTGGTCTGGATCAGCGCCGCGACGCCAGCCCAGGCGAGAAACATCAGCACCGCATCGCCGATAAACACGCCGCTGGCGGCCAGATAGCCTTTCTTCACGCCGTGACCTATACCGGTTTTTAAGACGAACAGGGTATTGGGACCCGGAACCAGAACAATGAAAATGGCTCCCACAACATAGGTCCAGAAATTAAGTACACCAAAATCCGCAAACACTTCATCCTCCTTTTCGAAATCGCGAATCTTTAAAAAACATCGGGCACCTCAGAGGGTGCCCTTGTGTCATTCAGTAATCCTGAACGGCGAACAGTAACGCATTGCGATGACGGTTCATACTGCATTTTCTGATGGCGTGGATACGCATATTACGGCGGGATTGTGCTTCCAGCCAACGCGCTTTGCGACGACCTGTCTGTCGCAACATGCGCCAGCGCCCTACTTCTGTTCTACTGCGCTTCATGTTAACAACTCTTCCCAAAACAGAGCGCTCATTATAGACCCTTGCCTGCGGCAAACCAGCGCTTTTATCTGGCGTTTTTATTTGCCAGAAAAATCCTGACGCGTAAACTCTTAACAATACGCTTTCAAAAGGATTTTTTATTATGACAACCTTCTACACCGTGGTGAGTTGGCTGCTCATTCTGGGATACTGGCTGCTCATCGCAGGTGTAACATTACGCATCCTGATGAAGCGCAGAGCGGTTCCCTCCGCCATGGCATGGCTGTTGATTATTTTTATCCTGCCGCTGGTTGGCATTATTGCGTATTTATCCTTTGGCGAGCTGCACCTCGGTAAACGCCGGGCGGAACGCGCCCGCGCCATGTGGCCCTCGACGGCCAAATGGCTCAACGATCTGAAATCCTGCAAGCATATCTTTGCCGAAGAGAATAGCGACGTCGCCGCCTCCCTGTTCCAGCTCTGCGAACGCCGTCAGGGCATTGCCGGGGTCAAAGGCAACCAGCTGCAGTTGATGACCACCTCCGACGACGTGATGAATGCGCTGATTCGCGATATTCAGCTGGCACGGCATAACATTGAGATGGTGTTCTACATCTGGCAACCGGGTGGGATGGCCGATCAGGTTGCAGAGTCCCTGATGGCTGCCGCGCGCCGGGGCATTCACTGCCGTCTGATGCTCGACTCCGCCGGCAGCGTGACCTTTTTCCGCAGCAACTGGGCGTCGATGATGCGCAATGCCGGGGTGGAAGTGGTCGAGGCGTTAAAGGTCAATCTGCTGCGTGTGTTCCTGCGCAGGATGGACCTGCGCCAGCACCGCAAAATGGTGCTGATCGACAACTACATCGCCTATACCGGCAGTATGAACATGGTCGACCCGCGCTTCTTTAAACAGGACGCCGGCGTGGGCCAGTGGGTCGACCTGATGGCGCGTATGGAGGGCCCGGTCGCCACCGCGATGGGCGTGGTCTACTCCTGCGACTGGGAGATCGAAACCGGCAAGCGCATTCTGCCCCCGCCTCCTGATGCCAACATCATGCCGTTTGAGCAGGCCAGCGGGCATACCATCCACACCATTGCCTCCGGTCCCGGTTTCCCGGAAGATCTCATTCATCAGGCGCTGCTCACCGCAGCCTATTCCGCCCGCGAATACCTGATCATGACGACTCCCTACTTTGTGCCGAGCGACGATCTGCTGCACGCCATCTGTACTGCCGCCCAGCGCGGGGTGGACGTCAGCATCATCCTGCCTCGCAAGAACGATTCGGTGCTGGTGGGCTGGGCCAGCCGGGCCTTCTTTAGCGAACTGCTGGCCGCCGGGGTGAAGATTTACCAGTTCGAGGGTGGCCTGCTGCATACCAAAAGCGTGCTGGTGGATGGCGAGCTCAGCCTGGTGGGGACGGTTAACCTGGACATGCGCAGCCTGTGGCTCAATTTTGAGATTACCCTGGTGATCGATGATGCGGGTTTTGGTGGCGATTTAGCCGCCGTCCAGGACGACTATATCTCCCGCTCACGCTTGCTGGACGCGCGGCTGTGGGTGAAAAGACCGCTGTGGCAGCGAATTACCGAACGACTGTTTTACTTCTTTAGTCCGTTGCTGTAAAACGTGCCCAACCAACGATGTTAAACAGGTAGTCATCATGGAAATGGATCTGAACAATCGCCTGACCGAAGACGAAACGCTCGAGCAGGCCTACGATATCTTTCTTGAGCTGGCCGTCGATAATCTCGACCCGGCAGATGTGATCCTCTTCAATCTGCAGTTTGAAGAGCGCGGCGGCGCCGAGCTGTTCGACCCCTCTGAAGACTGGGAAGAGCACGTCGATTATGACCTGAACCCGGACTTCTTCGCTGAGGTCGTTATTGGTCTGGCGGATACCGACGGCGGTGAGATTAACGACATCTTTGCCCGCGTCCTGCTGTGTCGCGAGAAAGACCATAAGCTGTGCCACATACTTTGGCGTGAATAAAAAAAAAGGCTGCGAATGCAGCCTTTTTTTATTACCTGTAATCCACTCAGAGCGGATCGACCTTCAGGCAGGAGACCGCATGGCGGAAGCTGCCTTCCAGCACCGGACGCGTCTTCGCGCACTCCGGCCCGGCAATCGGGCAGCGGGTACGGAACACACAGCCGGATGGCGGATTGATCGGCGACGGCAGTTCCCCTTCCAGCAGCTGGATCTGTTTATTCTTCTCCAGATCCGGATCCGGCACCGGCACCGCAGACATCAGGGCTTTAGTGTAGGGGTGCAGCGGGTTGTGGTACACCTCATCATAGGTGCCCAGCTCTACCGCATGACCAAGATACATCACCAGCACGCGATCGGAGATGTGCTTCACTACCGCCAGGTCGTGGGCGATAAAGATCAGCGACAGCCCCATCTCACGCTGCAGTTTTTGCAACAGGTTAACCACCTGCGCCTGGATGGATACGTCCAGCGCCGAGACCGGTTCGTCACAGATAATCAGTTTCGGCTCGAGGATCAGCGCGCGGGCAATCCCGATACGCTGACACTGGCCGCCTGAGAACTCGTGCGGATAGCGGTTAATCAGGTTTGGCAGCAGGCCCACTTTCATCATCATCGCTTTGACGCGATCGCGCACTTCCGTACGCGGCATCTTCGGATGGTAGGTGCGCAGCGGTTCGGCGATGATCTCGCCGATGGTCATACGCGGGTTCAGGGAGGCCAGCGGATCCTGGAAAATCATCTGAATGTCGCTACGCACGGCGCGCCACTCGTCAGGCTTCATTCCCAGCAGATCTTTACCGAGCCAGGCCACTTTACCGTCGGTGGCTTTTACGAGGCCAATAATCGCGCGGGCAAAGGTGGATTTGCCGCAGCCGGACTCACCCACCACGCCCAGGGTCTCCCCTTCATACAGACGCAGGGTCACGCCATCCACGGCCTTCAGGGTTTTTGCCGGCTGCCAGAACCACTGCTTGCCGTCTTTAATGTCAAAGTGGACTTTCAGATCCGCGATTTCGAGCAGGACATTACGTTTTTCGTCAATGACAGTCATACCAGCTCCTCGTACGGCTTAAAGCAGGCACGCAGACGGCCTGGGGCAAACTCTTCCAGCGGTGGCGCGCTGTTGCAGATCTCCATCGCATGCGGACAACGAGGCTGGAACGGACAGCCTTTTGGCAGACGCAGCAGGTTTGGCGGGTTGCCCGGAATCGTCAGCAGCGACTCCCCTTCCGCATCGAGACGCGGAACGGCGTTCAGCAGGCCGATAGAGTACGGGTGCGCCGGGTTGTAGAACACATCGCGCGCTTTACCGTACTCCATGGTACGACCGGCATACATCACCAGCACTTTGTCGCAGATCCCGGCGACCACGCCCAGATCGTGGGTAATCATGATGATCGCCGTGTTGAACTCGCGCTTCAGCTCGTTCAGCAGGGTCATGATCTGCGCCTGAACGGTTACGTCCAGCGCGGTGGTCGGTTCATCGGCAATCAGCAGTTTTGGCCGGCACAGCAATGCCATGGCGATCATCACACGCTGGCGCATCCCGCCGGAAAATTCGTGTGGGAACATGCGCATACGCTTACGCGCTTCCGGCATTTTCACCGCATCCAGCATCTTAACTGACTCTTCAAAAGCAGCAGCTTTGCCCAGTCCTTTATGCAGCATCAGCACTTCCATCAGCTGCTCGCCCACACGCATGTAGGGGTTCAGGGAGGTCATTGGATCCTGGAAAATCATTGAGATCTGCTCGGCACGCAGCTTGTTCAGCTCGCTCTCCGGCAGGTTGAGGATCTGTCTGCCGTTAAAGGTGGCGGAACCCCCGATGACGCCGTTTTGCGCCAGCAGGCCCATCAGCGCAAAGGCGGTCTGGGATTTACCGGAACCGGATTCACCCACGATCCCCAGCGTCTCCCCCGCCCGCAGGCTAAAGTTGAGATCGTTTACCGCGGTTACATCGCCATCCGGCGTTTTAAAGGTGACCCGCAGATCTTTCACATCCAGCAGAGCGTTGCCCTGCTGATGGGTTTGTGGCGCAGATGCCGTTTCAATAATGGTCATGGCGGCGCTCCTTAACGGTCTTTCGGATCGAGGGCATCACGCAGGCCATCGCCGATAAAGTTGAAACAAAACAGTGTCACGACCAGGAAACCTGCCGGGAACAGCAGCAGCCACGGTGATACTTCCATGGAGTTCGCGCCATCGCTCAGCAGCGCACCCCAGCTACTCAGCGGCTCCTGGGTTCCGAGACCAAGGAAGCTGAGGAAGGATTCAAACAGGATCATGCTCGGCACCAGCAGGGAGGCATACACCACCACCACACCCAGCACGTTCGGCACGATATGACGCACCACAATGCTGCCGGTAGAGACCCCGCCGACCTGCGCCGCTTCGATAAACTCTTTGCGCTTCAGGCTCAGGGTCTGGCCGCGCACGATACGCGCCATATCCAGCCAGGAGACCATGCCGATGGCAACGAAGATCAGCAGGATGTTCTGACCGAAGAAGGTCACCAGCAGGATCACGAAGAACATGAACGGGAATGAGTTGAGGATCTCAAGGATACGCATCATCACCGAATCCACTTTGCCGCCGAGATAGCCGGACAGCGATCCGTACAGGGTACCCAGAATCACCGCCACGAAGGCCGCGGCGATCCCCACCATCAGCGAAATACGTCCGCCGATGGCCACGCGGACCAGCAGGTCACGCCCGGAGGAGTCGGTGCCAAAGTAGTGGCCCGATTCGGTATCCGGCGCGCTGGACATCATGCCCCAGTCGGTGTCGAAGTAGCTGAACTGCGACAGCATCGGCGCTAAGGTCACAAACAGGGCGATAATCACCAGCACAATCAGGCTGGCAACCGCCGCGCGGTTGTGCATAAAGCGACGGCGGGCATCCTGCCAGAGACTGCGTCCTTCGACTTCCAGTTTTTCACTGAAGTTTTCCAGCGCCTCGCTATTTTTCTTACTTAACATCATGGCGAGCTCCAGTCTCAGTAGCGGATTTTCGGATCGATGACGGCATACAGCACATCAACAATCGCGTTAAAGAAAATGGTCAGCGCACCGACGAGGATGGTCAGACTCAATACCAGGGAGTAGTCGCGGTTCAGGGCGCCGTTAACAAACAGCTGGCCGATACCCGGCAGACCATAAATGGTTTCGATAACCATTGAACCGGTAATGATACCGACGAACGCCGGGCCTAAATAAGAGAGAACCGGCAATAACGCAGGTTTTAATGCGTGACGGAAAATAATCCGACGCATCGGCAGCCCTTTGGCGCGCGCGGTACGAATGAAGTTTGAGTGCAAAATTTCAATCATCGAACCACGGGTGATACGCGCAATGCTGGCAATATAGGCCAGTGACAGCGCCACCATCGGCAGGATCATGTACTGCAGCGCCCCGCCATTCCAGCCGCCGCCGGGCAACCACTTCAGGGTAATAGCAAATATCATGACCAGTAAGGGCGCGACGACAAAACTCGGTATGACGACCCCGGTCATTGCCACCCCCATAACGGCGTAATCCCATTTGGTATTTTGATTCAGCGCGGCTATTACACCCGCCGTGACGCCAAGAATAACGGCCAGTAAAAATGCCGCGGCACCTAATTTAGCCGAAACGGGGAAGCTGGACGCCACCAGATCGTTTACGGAATAGTCTTTATATTTGAATGACGGCCCAAAATCGCCGTGCGCCAGCTGCTTCAGATAATTGAAATACTGGGTGGAGATCGGATCGTTTAAATGGTATTTCGCTTCGATATTCGCCATCACTTCTGGCGGCAGCGTACGTTCACCGGTAAATGGACTACCCGGTGCGAGACGCATCATAAAGAAGGAGATCGTTATGAGAATAAATAGCGTTGGAATCGCTTCAAGACAGCGACGTAGGATAAATTTCAACATTGCCCGTACCTTCTGGCGTGTGCCTATATAATATTACGATGAGTAGACACCGTGGGGCGAGCACTGCCCGCCCCACTCATTGCCATTAATGCTTGATGATATACAAGTTTTTAACGTAGATATTATCCATCGGGTCTTTACCGGTATAACCACCTACCCACGGTTTCACCAGACGGGCGTTCACGTAGTAGTAAACCGGCACGATCGCAGAGTCTTTATCGAGCTGCTGTTCTGCTTTCGAATACAGCTCAGCGCGCTGCGCTTCGTCAGTGACTTTCAGGGTATCGCCGATCAGCTTATCGAACTCTGCGCTCTTATAGTGCGCGGTGTTGTTCGAGCTGTCGCTCAGCATGGTGTTCAGGAAGGAAGTCGGTTCGTTGTAGTCCGCACACCAGCCTGCACGCGCCACATCAAAGGTGCCCTGATGACGGCTGTCCAGGAAGGTTTTCCACTCCTGGTTCTCCAGCTTCACGTTCGCACCCAGGTTTTTCTTCCAGATGGAGGAGACGGCGATAGCCAGTTTTTTATGCAGATCGGAGGTGTTGTACAGCAGGCTAAAGGTCAACGGCTTGTCAGCGGTGTAACCGGCTTCGGCCAGCAGTTTCTTCGCTTCAGCATTACGCTGTTCCTGGGTCATTTTGAACCATTCTGGCTCGGTCAGCTTCGCGCCATCGGTATACGGTGGGGTGTAGCTGTAGGCCGGCAGGTCGCCCTGGTTTTTCACTTTATTGACGATGATATCGCGATCCAGTGCCAGCTTCAGCGCGGTACGGACACGAACGTCAGTGAATGGCGCTTTCTGGTTGTTGATCTCGTAGTAATAAGTACACAGATACGGGTCAACGTGGACTTCAGTCGGGATCTCTTTTTTCAGCTTCTGGAACAGTTCGATCGGCATGTTGTTATAGGTCATGTCGATTTCGCCGCTGCGGTAGCGGTTAACGTCGGTCACTTCAGAAGAGATTGGCAGGTAGGTGACCTGATTGATAACGGTTTTGGCGTTATCCCAGTAATTGGTATTACGCTCCAGGTCGATACGTTCGTTAACAACCCAGGCTTTCAGCTTATAGGCGCCGTTGGTGACGATATTGGCAGGCTGAGTCCACTTCTCGCCGAATTTTTCAACCGCTGCTTTTGGAACAGGGGAAACGGACGGGTGCACCAGCAGTTTGTAGAAATACGGTACTGGCTCGCTCAGGGTCACTTCGAAGGTATTATCATCAATCGCTTTGACGCCGAGGTCAGTAATCGGTTTTTTGCCGGTGATGATGTCATCGATATTGGCGATATGGCCATACTGCAGATAGCTCGCATACGGAGAAGCGGTGTTTGGATCCGCCAGACGCTGCCAGCTATAAACGAAATCTTGTGCGGTAACCGGGGAACCGTCAGACCATTTTGCGTCTTTGCGCAGGTGGAAGGTCCAGACTTTAAAGTCTTTGTTTTCCCATTTTTCAGCAACCCCGGCAACCGGGTGGCCGTCTACGTCAGTGACCAGCAGGCCTTCGAACAGGTCGCGGTTAACGTTAGACTCCGGTACACCTTCAATTTTGTGCGGATCCAGAGACTGAACCTCAGCACCGTTGTTACGCACCAGCGTTTGCTTCTCCGCCAGTTGGACCCCAGCAGGTACGTCAGCAGCCATTGCAACGTTGCCCGCGATTAGCGCAGTTAAGATCCCCGCCGCGACCAGACTTTTTTTTGTGATGATGGACATTGTGTTGATACTCCACTCTTTATAATTACTGGTTTTTTACCAGCCTGTTTAATTCCCCTTTTTGGGGTTCCCTGACAACGTAGGAGTTTATGCTGCTGTCAGGCGTTTTTACTTCTCGCTATCACCGACTTTACTATTACTAACGGCTCGTCTGGCCGCCTTGCGTCGATTCTTTACAGGCCTCCCCTGTCGAGGCCTGTCTTAATTCTTTTAGGTCAGAACCGTTAATGAAAAAGATTCTCATCTAAAAAATTTCTGCGGAAAATATAAGGCCGGAAAGTACCAAATGGCTTTCTCGGGTGCCAATACATTTTGCAAATTTGTTAACCAATTCTCTTTTACGGAAGTTACCGTAACGCTGTGGGCTACCCTGCCGCGCATCAAAAGCGGGAAATATTTCCGCTATTCAATAGGATATAGAAAGTATTCTCGACGATGGCGTCGCTGTGCTGGAGACGACGGGTTGTTTGTACAAAAAATTAACAACTGTCTATTATTTAGCACATTCATCTAAATCATTCACCAAATTACTAATATCATCTCAGTTATCCCGCAGCAAGCCCCAGAGTATGGTGTGAGTAAAATAACAGTCTTGTTGCGCGGAATGTGACCAATGCGATGCGGGGATGAATGACAAGTCGTTGATAGTTAATAAAACAAAATTATTAGTAAAATTTATTATAGTTAAAGCGATTTTCAACTTTCATTATATGATTTGCTGATAATGACAAAAAAAACGGCGCCATCAGCGCCGCGCTTTCATCTGAAATGGTTAACCTAATAAACCCGGGAAAATGGATTTCAGTCCGGTAACAATAAATTCAATCCCCAGCGCCATCAGCAGCAAACCCATAATACGGGTGATAACGTTGATACCGGTCTGGCCAAGCAGTCGCACCAGCCAGGGGGCAAGTCGGAATACGCCCCAACAGCAAAACGCAAACAGCGCGATGGCGATCGAGAATCCAATCAGGTGCATCAGGTTGTGGTAGCGTGTTCCCCAGACGATGGTGGAACTGATGGCACCCGGTCCGGCCATTAAAGGCAACGCCAGGGGTACCACGCCAATGCTTTCACGGATGGCGGTCTCTGATTTTTCCTGCTTGTTTTGTTTGTCCTCACCCAGCTTACCGCTGATCATCGACATCGCGATGGTCACCACCAGGATCCCGCCGGCAATACGGAACGAATCAATAGAGATGCCAAAAATCTGCAATATAGAGTCGCCAAGATAGAGAGAGGTTAGCAGGATGATGGCGACCGACAGGTTTGCGGTCAGGTTGGTTTTATTCCTGGCCAGCGCGGTCTGATAGCTGGTCATGCTGATAAAGACAGGGATAATGCCCACCGGGTTGACCAGCGCGAACAGACCGATAAAAAACTTAAAATAGGTTGGAAAATCAAAGAGCGATAGGCTCACAGTTAGCTCCGCTGATAAGCAAGACTCAAGATAAAGGTATGGCAATCGCAATAACCGCGCAGAAGATACGCTTTTTACGCATGCACTTCATCACAATATTGCGAATTATAGTGGTTTGACGCTGTAAAATATTTGTGTACTAAATGCATTCCTGTGGTTCAATTGCTTTTGCAATTATTTAACATCTGATGCAACGCCCCAAAATACCCCTGCTGAAAGGTATCAGCTTATGGATAAATTGATACAGATCATGTTTTCCGTACTCAGAAGTGAGTAATCTTGATTACGCCACCACGGAGATTCAGTATCTGAACGTAGGCTACTGATGGGAGGCTCTTTTAGTAAATCAGGGGAACGATAAAAACGTTAACACCTTGTTTTTATGTAAGTTAAGCAAGTGGCAATGGCGCTGACTATACTGTTTTCGTGTCGGGCAGCTGATTTACTAAAAGAGTTTAACATTATCAGGAGAGCATTATGGCTGTTACTAATGTCGCAGAGCTTAACGCACTTGTAGAGCGCGTAAAAAAAGCCCAGCGTGAATATGCCAATTTCACCCAAGAACAGGTTGATAAAATCTTCCGCGCCGCCGCTCTGGCTGCTGCAGATGCTCGAATCCCTCTCGCTAAAATGGCCGTTGCCGAATCCGGTATGGGTATCGTTGAAGATAAAGTGATTAAAAACCACTTTGCTTCTGAGTATATCTACAACGCCTATAAAGATGAGAAGACTTGTGGCGTCCTGTCTGAAGATGACACTTTCGGTACCATCACCATTGCAGAGCCAATCGGCATCATCTGCGGTATCGTTCCGACAACCAACCCAACTTCTACTGCTATCTTCAAATCGCTCATCAGCCTGAAGACGCGCAACGCAATCATTTTCTCTCCACACCCACGTGCTAAAGATGCGACCAACAAAGCGGCCGATATCGTTCTGCAAGCGGCAATCGCTGCAGGTGCACCGAAAGATCTGATCGGCTGGATCGATCAGCCTTCTGTGGAGCTGTCTAACGCACTGATGCACCACCCTGACATCAACCTGATCCTTGCGACCGGTGGACCTGGCATGGTTAAAGCCGCATATAGCTCCGGTAAACCGGCTATCGGCGTAGGTGCAGGTAACACGCCGGTTGTTATCGACGAAACTGCCGATATCAAACGTGCTGTTGCATCCGTTCTGATGTCTAAAACCTTCGACAACGGCGTTATCTGTGCTTCCGAGCAGTCCGTTGTGGTTGTTGACTCCGTATATGATGCCGTCCGCGAACGTTTCGCCAGCCACGGCGGCTACATGCTGCAGGGCCAGGAGCTGAAAGCCGTTCAGGACATCATCCTGAAAAATGGCGCGCTGAACGCCGCCATCGTAGGTCAGCCAGCGTACAAAATTGCTGAACTGGCAGGCTTCACCGTTCCGGCCTCCACTAAGATCCTGATTGGTGAAGTGAGTGTCGTTGACGAGAGCGAGCCGTTCGCTCACGAAAAACTGTCTCCAACGCTGGCAATGTACCGCGCCAAAGATTTCGAAGACGCGGTCGTTAAAGCGGAGAAACTGGTCGCCATGGGCGGTATCGGTCATACCTCCTGCCTGTACACCGACCAGGATAACCAGCCTGAACGTGTCGCGCACTTCGGCCAGATGATGAAAACCGCACGTATCCTGATCAACACCCCTGCTTCTCAGGGTGGTATCGGTGACCTGTATAACTTTAAACTCGCGCCTTCCCTGACTCTGGGTTGTGGTTCATGGGGTGGTAACTCCATCTCTGAGAACGTTGGTCCTAAGCACCTGATCAACAAGAAAACCGTTGCTAAGCGAGCTGAAAACATGTTGTGGCATAAACTTCCGAAATCTATCTACTTCCGCCGTGGCTCTCTGCCAATCGCGCTGGATGAAGTGATTACTGATGGCCACAAACGTGCGCTCATCGTGACCGACCGTTTCCTCTTCAACAACGGCTACGCAGACCAGATCACCTCTGTGCTGAAAGCTGCTGGTGTGGAAACTGAAGTATTCTTCGAAGTTGAAGCTGACCCAACCCTGTCCGTTGTTCGCAAAGGTGCAGAGCTGGCCAACTCCTTCAAACCAGACGTGATTATCGCGCTGGGCGGCGGCTCCCCAATGGATGCAGCCAAAATCATGTGGGTTATGTACGAGCACCCGGAAACCCACTTCGAAGAGCTGGCGCTGCGCTTTATGGATATCCGTAAACGTATCTACAAGTTCCCGAAAATGGGCGTGAAAGCGAAAATGATCGCCGTCACCACCACTTCCGGTACCGGTTCTGAAGTGACACCGTTTGCCGTTGTAACCGACGATGCAACTGGTCAGAAATACCCACTGGCAGACTACGCGCTGACCCCGGATATGGCGATTGTTGACGCCAACCTGGTAATGGATATGCCGAAATCACTCTGTGCGTTCGGTGGTCTGGATGCAGTGACTCACGCCCTGGAAGCTTACGTTTCTGTGCTGGCGTCTGAGTTCTCTGACGGTCAGGCTCTGCAGGCGCTTAAGCTCCTGAAAGAGAACCTGCCAGCGTCTTATAACGAAGGCTCTAAAAACCCGGTTGCCCGTGAGCGTGTGCACAGTGCTGCCACCATCGCCGGTATCGCGTTTGCGAACGCCTTCCTGGGTGTGTGTCACTCCATGGCGCACAAGCTGGGTTCACAGTTCCACATTCCTCACGGTCTGGCGAACGCCCTGCTGATTTCTAACGTTATCCGTTACAACGCTAACGACAACCCGACCAAGCAGACTGCATTCAGCCAGTATGACCGTCCACAGGCTCGCCGTCGCTACGCAGAAATTGCTGACCACCTGGGCCTGAGCGCACCTGGTGACCGCACTGCTGCGAAGATCGAGAAGCTGCTGGGATGGCTGGACAGCATTAAAGCTGAACTGGGTATTCCGAAGTCTATCCGCGAAGCCGGTGTTCAGGAAGCTGACTTCCTGGCACACGTAGACAAGCTGTCTGAAGATGCCTTTGATGACCAGTGTACTGGTGCGAACCCGCGCTACCCACTGATCGCAGAGCTGAAACAGATTCTGCTGGATACCTACTACGGCCGTGAATATTCTGAAGGCGTTCCTGCATCAGCTGCACCTGCTGCTGTAGTCGTGCCAGTCAAAGCGGATAAGAAAGCGAAGAAAAGCGCTTAATTAATCGCTAAATAAAAAAACCCGCTCCGGCGGGTTTTTTTATGTCTGTAACAGAGGACGAACAAAGAGAAGTGAAATAGCGCCTCTAACGACGACAGGCGTCCTGAATGGCCGTCAGGGAGCCTACAACCAGCGCCTCCTTATAATGCTTACGACAGACGGAGACATAACGCTCATTACCGCCAATGACTACCTGCTCGCCTTCTGCATAGGGTTTGCCTGCCTGATCCAGGCGCAGCACCATACTCGCTTTGCGGCCACAGAAACAGATGGTTTTCAATTCAACCAGTTTATCCGACCAGGCCAGTAAATACTGGCTACCAATAAACAACTCACCACGAAAATCCGTACGCAGGCCATAACAGAGCACCGGAATATCCAGCTCGTCGACCACTTCTGATAACTCATGCACCTGCTGACGCGTTAAAAACTGGCTCTCATCTACCAGCACACAATGCACAGCCTGAGTGGCCACTTCTGCACGGATCTCTTCCAGCAGATTGGTTTGCGGGTTATATAGCTTTGCCGGAGATGAAAGACCAATTCGCGAGCTAACCTTTCCGCTACCAAAACGGTCATCAATCTCGGCGGTGTAAACGAGGGTCTGCATCCCACGCTCCTGGTAATTGTAGGAGGATTGCAGTAATGCGGTCGACTTACCTGCGTTCATTGCTGAATAGTAGAAATACAGTTGTGCCATTGGCCGTTAAACCCTAATCAATGTGTATTATAACCGATGCGCGATTGTACCATATTTTGTCTGGTCTTCCGTGCTGTAGCGCGCCTTACGGCCATTCCGGAGCATGTTATCCCCTGCCTGGATATACGCCTGGCGGCGATGAAAGCCGGTAACAACGTGAAATGAATTAGGGTTTTAAAACGGTAACCTCAGGAAAAATCTGTTATTTTATTGCCAGAACAGGGTCAGAAATGAAGCAGGAATAATTAACAGTTTCAGCAGGCAACCGTGTTTTCATTACTAATACGAAAGGTTGATATTTATCCGGGGTAACAATAATCTCTAAGAAAATTGCCCATAAAAAAAGAGTTCGCCGCCGGGTTTACAGCGCATCTTTCGATAACGCAGCACGCTTTTCACTGCTGGAATTTAAGTTAGCGTTAATAATAATAGTGCCAAATATTAGGCGTTTTTTGAATTCCTTACATTCTGACCTATTGCATATATCAATTTATGCCTCTATTATTACTTCAACAAACCCCCCCACATTATAAGTTTGAGATTACTACAATGAGCGAAGCACTTAAAATTCTGAACAACATCCGTACTCTTCGTGCCCAGGCGAGAGAATGTACTCTGGAAACGCTTGAAGAAATGCTGGAGAAATTAGAAGTCGTTGTTAACGAGCGTCGTGAAGAAGAAAACGCCGCGGCTGCTGAAATCGAAGAACGTACACGTAAACTGCAGCAATATCGTGAAATGCTGATCGCTGATGGTATTGATCCAAACGAATTGCTGAACAGCATGGCTGCCGCTAAAACTGGCACCAAAGCTAAACGCGCTGCGCGCCCGGCTAAATATAGCTATATCGATGAGAACGGCGAATCTAAAACCTGGACCGGCCAGGGTCGTACTCCAGCTGTTATCAAAAAAGCCATGGAAGAGCAAGGTAAACAACTGGACGACTTCCTGATTCAGGAATAAGTCAGCGAATCATCCGAAAAATCCCGCTTAATGCGGGATTTTTTTATGCCTGTATTTTATACGGCGTGACATTCAGTTACATGCTGTCATATAACGTTTAAGCGTCCGTTATTCCGCCGCGGCTGGTAGCCTCGCTGAAAAAGCACATAAAAAAACCGGTGTAGCCAGGCTATCACCGGTTTTTTTGCTTAGCGCATCAGGGCCTGGTTAGTTTTTAATGCCCAGCGTCTCTTTCAGCCAGCCTTTAAATTCTTCACCGAGGGACTGGTGGCGAATACCATATTCAACAAAGGCCTGCATGTAACCGAGTTTATTACCGCAGTCATGGCTCTTACCTTTCATATGGTAGGCTTCAACGGTCTCTTTCTCGATCAGCATATCGATGCCATCGGTCAGCTGGATTTCGTCACCGGCGCCTGGAGGCGTTTTCGCCAGCAGCGGCCAAATCTCTGCGCTCAGGACATAACGCCCTACTACAGCCAGATTAGACGGCGCTACGTCGGCTTTTGGCTTCTCAACCACGCCTACCATAGGCACGCTGTCGCCCGGGTTCATCTCCACGCCTTTGCAGTCGACAACGCCGTATGCGGTCACGTCTTCAACCGGTTCAACCATAATCTGGCTGCTGCCCGTTTCATCGAAACGTTTAATCATTTCTGCCAGGTTATCCTGGGACAGATCGGATTCAAACTCGTCGAGAATAACGTCCGGTAAAATAACCGCTACCGGCTCGTTACCGACAACCGGATGGGCACACAGCACTGCGTGGCCCAGACCTTTTGCCAGCCCCTGACGGACCTGCATAATAGTGACGTGTGGCGGGCAAATAGACTGCACTTCCTGCAGAAGTTGACGCTTAACACGTTTTTCCAGCATGGCTTCGAGTTCAAAACTGGTATCGAAATGGTTTTCGATAGAGTTTTTGGATGAATGCGTTACCAGCACAATTTCAGTAATGCCGGCGGCAATACATTCGTTGACCACATACTGGATTAATGGCTTATCAACGAGTGGCAGCATCTCTTTTGGAATTGCCTTCGTTGCGGGCAGCATCCTGGTTCCCAACCCGGCAACCGGGATAACGGCCTTTGTCACTTTCGAATTTACGGCAGCCATTGAAACTCTCCTGAACTGTTCATGTTTTGAACTTTAGTCTGCATTAATAACGCGTTTAGTATATCAGTCGGAGGATGAAGTCCGGGTCTGAAAAGGACGCGCTACCGCTTAATTAGGATAAATACGAATGATAACTTGCAACGATAGTAGCATTGCCGGTGAAACGACGGTAAAGCTATCTACCGTTTAAATTCCAACTGATTATTCCGTGGACAACATTAAGCGCAACCGTCCTCCTGCCCCCCAAATTTGGCATTGCCATGAGGTGCAGCGGTGGCTTATTTGATTAAGATAGGTATTGCCTAAGGTTCCTAACGGAACGCCGTTGCTGACCTGAATATGATGTTCGCCAGTATTAAGCGTGGCATTAAGTCCGGCAGAGACCAGAATCAAATTTTTCAGGCCGCTGTGGTAATAACCGACCAGTAACGGAAATTGGCCAGGTAAACTTGCCTGACGAAGCAGCTGGTTAACCTGTTTAAGTAAACTCCCTAACTCTGGCAGGCGTTGCCCCTGATGAGAAAGTTGTTCCTGGAGCAAACCATTAAACAGAGCGCGTAATAATAACGCAGCCAGCACGCCGTTATCTCCCGCCCGGGTAACGTCCAGACAATAAAACGCCAGATCGTTATCGGATAGCGGAGCGATATCCAGCACCAGGCCAGGTTGATCGGCGGCCATCAGCTGACGGTAATTGACTTTACATCCGGAGATGTTCTGCTGCACCGGTGGCTGCAGCTCCTGTAAAAGCTTCGCCGCCGCGGTGGGGTTATTAACCAGCGCATCCCAGTCCTGAAAAAGTCGCTCTTCTTCTTCTACCCGGGAATTAAACATATTGGGGTAGAGGCAGGCGAGAACAGTTTCACGCAGACGGTTAAGATCTTTCACCGGCTTAAGCAGGACATCCTGTACGCCCAGACGCAACGCTTTGGCGATGTCGGCCATATTCTCGGTGGCAGAAATAACAAGGATAGGGATCTGGTCCCCCGCGTTACGTAAATGCTCCACCAGCTTCAGACCGTTCATCCGCGGCATGGCGATATCGCAAATCATCAGATCGGGCTTCAGACCCGCCATTTTTTCGAGGGCGTCGACGCCATCCCCCGCGAGTGCTGTTGTTGCTCCCAATGATGAAAGCCACGAATCCAGTAATGAGCGGAAAACAGGCTCGTCTTCAACTATCAGAATTTGTTTCCCGGCTAATGGCTGTGTCATGGTCTCTCCCGGCGCTGACAATAGATCAATAGTGGCATGCTATCGGTACTATCGCCTGTCAGATTTTGCTGAAGTAATCAAAAAAAGCGTGCTCAGGCAGAAGCCCGCACCAAAGGTAATAATTCATCCATTTTCTTTTCGACAGCCTGTGCGCCAGCGGTTATCGCCGCCTCTGCGCGATGGAAATCGAGCGTTGAAATTTGTGGACAAAAAGGTTGAATCAATATATCCGGCGGGTCACCCGCCATTCGATTGCGTTTCAGGCGATTTTCCAGCACCTGAATCGAGGTTGTCATGATCTCCATGGCGGTCGGTGCGGCGACCCGTTTACGCGTCGCCACACGGCTCAGACGTCCGCGCAGCTTTTCATGCCAGGCGAGATCGTCGAGTGCACCGTCATCCGTTTGGGTATTGACCGGCATCAGGTCCTGCTGCATCAGGTGGGCATCATGCTGGAGATCGACCGCAATCACGATATCGGCCCCCATCGCGCGGGTCAGGGAAATGGGCACAGGATTGACAACGCCGCCGTCCACCAGCCAGTAACCATTGTGCGGAACCGGAGCCATCAGGCCCGGCATGCTACAGGAGGCGCGGACGGCAAGATGAATATCGCCTTCGGTGAACCAGATTTCCCGGCCGGTGCTGAGGTTGGTAGCAACCGCACCAAAAGGCATCTGGCAGCTGGAGAATTCGGTCAGGGGCATGACCTGGCGGAAACGGTTAAAGACGCGCTCACCGCGTAACAACCCGCCACGTTGCCAGGAGAGATCCATCAGGCGCAGGACATCCCAGTAGCTAAAAGATCGTACCCAGGTTTCCAGCTCGGGGAGTTTGCCACACGAATAAGCGGCCCCCACCAGAGAACCTATTGAACAACCTGCGACAATATCTATTTCGATACCTAAACGTTGTAAGGCGTTGATCACACCAATATGCGACCAGCCCCGGGCTGCTCCTGAGCCCAACGCCAGTCCGATTTTAACTTTTCTCATTAGCCCTGTTTAACGTCCCCTGGATTCCTGGCATAGCGTCATTGCAACCGCTCAGTTAACATAGTGCCACCCTGGCGTTATGCGCCATTCATTTTTTAGTTTCAGGAAGAGAATCGTGTCTCAACTCTGTCCCTGCGGTAGCGCTCTCGAGTATAGCCTATGTTGCCAGCGATATCTTACTGGTGAACAGGTTGCACCGGACCCGGCCTCACTTATGCGGTCCCGATATGCCGCTTTTGTGATGCGGGACGCAGACTACCTGATTAAGACCTGGCACCCATCGTGCCATGCTGCTGATTTTCGTCAGGAGATCGAGGCCGGATTTGCAAACACGCAATGGGCCGGGCTGACCCAGTACGAAACGGCGGCAGGCAAGGATGAGAACGAGGGGTTCGTCAGCTTTGTGGCCCGCTTTACCGAACAGGGGAAAGCTGGTGCCATCATCGAACGCTCGCGTTTCTTAAAGGAAGGCGGTCGGTGGTACTATATTGACGGTACGCGTCCGCAGTTCGGTCGTAATGACCCCTGCCCCTGTGGTTCAGGTAAAAAATTTAAAAAGTGTTGCGGGCAATAAGGCCTGACGACACCGTTTCAGCAAACACGCAAAGGATTTTCCGGCAATGCAATCAACACAACGCAAAGTGCTGCGCACCATTTGTCCCGACCAGAAAGGGCTGATCGCCCGTATTACCAACATTTGCTATAAGCATGAACTGAACATCGTGCAGAACAACGAGTTTGTTGATCACCGTACCGGCCGCTTCTTTATGCGTACCGAGCTGGAAGGGATTTTCAACGACGTGACGCTGCTGGCCGATCTGGACGGCGCGCTGCCGGAAGGATCCGTCCGCGAGCTGACCCCAGCCGGTCGTCGCCGGGTGGTGATTCTGGTCACCAAAGAGGCGCACTGCCTGGGCGATCTGCTGATGAAAGCCAACTACGGCGGTCTGGATGTGGAGATCGCCGCGGTCATTGGCAACCACGAGACGCTGCGCACGCTGGTCGAGCGCTTTGATATTCCGTTTGAGCTGGTCAGCCATGAAGGCCATACCCGTGAAGAGCATGATAATTTGATGGCGCAGGCCATCGAAGCGCATAACCCGGATTACGTAGTGCTGGCGAAATACATGCGCGTTCTGACGCCCTCTTTTGTCGCGCGGTTCCCGAATAAGATCATCAATATTCACCACTCGTTCCTGCCGGCCTTTATCGGTGCGCGTCCTTATCACCAGGCGTACGAGCGCGGCGTGAAGATCATTGGCGCCACGGCGCATTACGTAAATGACAACCTGGATGAAGGTCCAATCATCATGCAGGACGTGATTCATGTCGATCACACCTACACGGCAGAAGATATGATGCGCGCCGGCCGTGACGTCGAGAAAAATGTGTTAAGCCGGGCGCTGTATCAGGTGCTGGCGCAGCGTGTCTTTGTCTACGGTAACCGAACGATTATTCTTTAATCCTTTATAAAATGAATTGATTAGCTTTGCGGCTTTATGGGCAAAAATCAGGCAAACGATTCAATTTAGCAAAGGAAGTCTTTACAGGGGCGCGTCATTTGATATGATGCGCCCCGCTTCCCGCAAGGAAGCAGGCCAGTAAAAGCATTACCCCGTGGTGGGGTTCCCGAGCGGCCAAAGGGAGCAGACTGTAAATCTGCCGTCATCGACTTCGAAGGTTCGAATCCTTCCCCCACCACCATTATTCACCACATCGATGTGGTAACACCGATGAGATGTAGCGAAGTTTGCACTTATCGGGAAGGGTGAGAACCTTCGATTAAGGTTCGAGTCGAGCGAAAGCGAGACAACGTTGCCAGAGGCAACGGCCCGAAGGGTGAGGAGCGAAGCGACGAATAATCCTTCCCCCACCACCATCTTCAAGCTTTACCTCAAAATGTGAATTACCCCTGGTGGGGTTCCCGAGCGGCCAAAGGGAGCAGACTGTAAATCTGCCGTCATCGACTTCGAAGGTTCGAATCCTTCCCCCACCACCATCACTTCCAAAGCATACTGACTCTCAAAAAAAAGACTTTGCCTTATATTCTTCCGATGCAGGGAAGGATGAGAAGCTTCGACCAGGGTTCGATTCGAGCGTAGCGAGAAAGCGTTGCCGCAGGCAACGACCCGAAGGGCGAGGCGCAGCCGAGTAATCCTTCCCCCACCACCATTACTTCCAAATCGCTTCAAATCTCCGATTTCTAAAATAACAACAATTTCATCCGATTCTGCGCACCTGTTTTCCCCGGTGGCGCTACGCTTACCGGGGCTACAAAAATACTACAAAAATAGAAAACCGCACCATACCCGTAGGCCGGGTAAGGCGCAGCCGCCACCCGGCAAAATCCCTACAACGGCGGCAACCGACGCGTCACCGGTGAACTCTTCACAATCGACGTATTGCACTGGGCATGTTCTGCCAGCCCATCCAGCAGCGTATCCAGCTGCTCGATCGAGCGCACCACCAGCCTGATAACAAAACAGTCCTCGCCGGTCACTTTGTCGCTTTCAATACACTCCGGCATCGCCTGAATATATTTATCCACCTTATGCAATAACCCCGGCAATGGCCGCACGCGCACCAGCGCCTGCAGGGTATAGCCTAACGCCGCCAGGTTGACCCGCGCGCCATATCCCTGAACGACGCCCCGCTCTTCCAGCCGCTTTAATCGCTCTGCCGTACTGGGAGATGTAAGCCCAACCCGGCCACTCAGCACCTTCAGCGACATGCGGGCATCTTCCACCAGACAGGCCAGAATCCGACGGTCGATCTCATCGATAAGGTAATCCATAAATTCCACCTAATTTAAAAAAGCAAATTACCTTTACTACCTTAATTCAGCGCTGTAAAACCGGACACTTTTTTTCAACAATAAGGTCATTAATCAGGAGGTGTATGATGCGTGACATTCAACAGGGCGTCTGGCAAATGAGCCTGGCGATGCTGATTTCCGGCTCTATCGGCGCGTTTGTTTTACTTTCCGGTTTGCCGGTGACCGAAGTGGTGTTCTGGCGCTGTCTGATCGGTGCCATCGCGCTGTTTCTCTTTATCCGTTTCAGTAAACAGCCGTTCAGCCCGTTAACCAAAGTCACGCTGGGCCTCGCCGTTCTCGGCGGCGTCGCGCTGGTGGTGAACTGGCTGCTGCTGTTCGCCGCCTTTGAGCGTATCTCTATCGGCCTCTCGACGGTGGTCTACAACACCCAGCCTTTCATGCTGGTGCTGATGGGCATGCTGCTGGGCGAACGGGTCAGCCTGGTGAAATGGGGCTGGTTGCTCCTCGCCTTTGGTGGCGTGGTGATTCTGCTCTCCAGCGAACTGACGGGCGGACATGAAACGGGATGGCTGGCCGGTATCGGCCTGGCGCTGGGCGCGGCGTTCTTCTATGCCCTCACCGCCATCATCACGCGCAGGTTAAAAAGTATCGCGCCGCAGCATATCGCCTTTATTCAGGTCCTGACCGGCGTGGTGATGCTCCTGCCGCTGGCGCAGATGCCGACCTTCTCCGCCGATTTCCCGTGGGGAATTTTATTGACGCTCGGCATTATCCACACCGGGATCATGTATCAGCTGCTCTACAGCGCGATTCAGAAGCTCCCTACCCCGATTATCGGCTCGCTGTCGTTTATCTATCCGGTGGTCGCGCTGATTGTCGATAATCTGGTGTTTGGCCACTCGCTGAACCTTACTCAACTGGCCGGCGGGGCCTTGATTCTTCTCGCCGCGGCGGGCAACAACCTCGGCTGGGGCGAAAAAAAACCCCGCCAGAGCGGGGTTTCGATTAAAACTGCGGATTAGCGGCGGGCGCGCACAATCTGATATCTGCGCGTCAGGTACTCCACCGGCGCGCTCCAGATATGCACCAGACGGGAGAACGGGAACAGCAGGAACAGGGTCATACCCAGCACCAGGTGCACGCGGAAGACAAAGGCCACGCCGTCGAGATGCTCAGACGCACCGCCGTGGAAAGTGACCACCGACTGCGCCCAACCCACCAGCTTCAGCATTTCGCTGCCGTCCATGTGTTGCGCAGAGAACGGAATGGTCAGCAGACCCAGCGCACACTGCACCATCAATAGAGAGAGGATCAGAATATCCGCCCCGGTGGTGGTGGCGCGCACGCGCGGGCTGAACAGACGACGTTTCAGCAGCATCAGGCCGCCTACCAGCGTCATCACGCCGCAGGCCCCCCCAGCAATCATCGCCATCTTCTGCTTCACATCCATCGGCAGGAAGGATTCATACATCCAGTGCGGGGTCAGCATCCCGAGGAAGTGACCGGCAAAAATACCCAGAATCCCGATGTGGAACAGGTTCGATGCCATGTTCATCCCTTTGCGATCCAGCATCTGGCTGGAGGCGGCGCGCCAGGTGTACTGACCGTAGTCGTAACGCAGCCAGCTACCAATCAGAAATACCGAACCCGCAATGTACGGATAGATATCGAAGAAGAACATATTCAGGAAGTGCATTATTGCTGTCCTCCGTTAGAGATATTCAAATATTGCGGGGCAACAGCACCGGCAAAACGACGCTGGTGAGCAGAGATTTCGGACTCGCCGCAGCTCTGGTCAGCAAAGAACTTCACCTGCTCCTCTTCCCAGACCGCATCCAGCGCCTGTGGGGTGTCATCCCGGGCTTCATCCGCGATTTTCTCCGCCACTTTTTCACTGTCGACCGAGGCGTTGGCCAGCTTCACCAGCAGATCGAACAGCACCGCATAGCGGCTTTCACGCTGCTGCAGACGCGCGCCCAGCAACGCCAGGATCGGCGCGATATCGTGCAGGCCGCCCAGCGCCTCTTCTTTCGGCAGATGCGCCAGATACTCCAGGTACAGCGGCAGGTGATCCGGCAGCTCGCGGCTGTCGAGCTGCATACCGTGCTGCTCGTACTGGGCCATCAGGTCCACCATCGCCTGACCGCGATCGCGGGATTCGCCGTGAACGTGTTCAAACAGCAGCAGCGAGGTGGCGCGGCCGCGGTCAAACAGCTGGCTGTAGTCAGACTGTGCATCCAGAAGATCGCGCGCTAACAGGTCACGCAGGAAAACGCCCAGTTTCTGAGCATCCTCTTTGTCCAGGTTTTCCGATGACGCGAGTGCATCAAAGAGTTCCTGTTGATGCTGCACAAGGGCAGCATCCGGGTACTCGAGCAGACGCGAAACAATGACGAGTTCAATCATTGGTGCGGCTCCGTTTTGCTGGTCACATCCATCGCGTCGATGCGACGGCTGTTGAACAGGTTGAATTTATTGTCTGAACCGTGGCAACCGTCGCCGAAGGTAAAGCCACACCCGCTTTTTTCCGGGAAGGCTTCACGGGCCAGCTCACGATGGCTGCTTGGCACCACGAAACGGTCTTCGTAGTTAGCAATCGCCAGGTAGCGGTACATCTCCTGGGCCTGAGCTTCGCTTAAGCCCACCTCTTCCAGCGCGCGGGTGTCGATGACGCCGTCAACGGTCTCCGCACGTTTGAAGTGGCGCATCGCCAGCATACGTTTCAGGGCCAGCAGTACCGGCTGGGTGTCACCGGCGGTCAGCAGGTTCGCCAGATACTGAACCGGGATACGCAGGCTTTCGACATCCGGCAGAATGCCGTTGCTGCCCAGCTCGCCCGCGTCCGCTGCAGACTGAATCGGCGACAGCGGCGGCACGTACCAGACCATCGGCAGAGTGCGGTATTCCGGATGCAGCGGCAGGGCCAGCTTCCAGTCCATCGCCATTTTGTAGACCGGCGACTGCTGCGCCGCGTCAATCACGCTCTGCGGAATGCCGTCTGCCAGCGCCTGAGCGATCACCTTCGGATCGTTCGGATCGAGGAACACGTCCAGCTGACGCTGATAGAGATCTTTCTCATGCTCGGTGCTTGCCGCGTTCTCAATCGCGTCTGCGTCATACAGCAGCACGCCAAGGTAGCGGATACGGCCTACGCAGCTCTCAGAGCAGACGGTCGGCATACCGGCTTCGATACGCGGGTAGCAGAAGATGCACTTCTCGGACTTGCCGCTCTTCCAGTTGAAGTAGATCTTTTTGTACGGGCAGCCGGTGATGCACATACGCCAGCCGCGGCACTTGTCCTGGTCGATCAGCACGATGCCGTCTTCTTCACGCTTGTAGATGGCGCCGCTCGGGCAGGTCGCGACACAGGCCGGGTTGAGGCAGTGTTCGCACAGACGCGGCAGATACATCATGAAGGTGTTTTCGAACTGGCCGTACATCGCCTTCTGCATGTTCTCGAAGTTCTGGTCTTTGGCGCGTTTTTCGAACTCACCGCCCAGAATCTCTTCCCAGTTTGGCCCGCTGGTGATCTTGTCCATGCGCTGACCGGTGATCAACGAGCGTGGACGGGCGATCGGCTGGTGTTTGCTCTCCGGCGCGTTGTGCAGGTTCTGGTAGTCGAAATCAAACGGCTCGTAGTAATCGTCGATGCCCGGCAGATGCGGGTTGGCGAAGATTTTACCCAGCAGCAGCGCGCGGTTACCCATGCGCGGCTGCAGTTTGCCATTGATTTTACGGATCCAGCCGCCCTTCCACTTCTCCTGGTTTTCCCAGTCGGTCGGGAAGCCGGTGCCCGGCTTGCTTTCGACGTTGTTGAACCAGGCGTACTCCATACCTTCCCGGCTGGTCCAGACGTTTTTACAGGTGACTGAACAGGTGTGACAGCCGATGCATTTATCCAGATTCAGCACCATGCCGACTTGTGAACGAATTTTCATTTTACGCTCTCCTGTACCTGGTCACACCCTTCGCCGTCTAACCAGTTAATATTCTTCATCTTACGTACCACTACGAACTCATCGCGGTTCGATCCTACGGTGCCGTAGTAGTTAAAGCCGTAGGCCAGCTGCGCATAGCCGCCGATCATATGGGTCGGTTTCGGCGTAATACGGGTCACGGAGTTGTGGATCCCGCCGCGCTGCTCGGTGATCTCGGACCCCGGCAGGTTAACGATACGCTCCTGCGCGTGATACATCATGGTCATCCCGGCCGGTACGCGCTGGCTTACTACCGCACGCGCCGTCAGGGCACCGTTGCTGTTGAACACCTCGATCCAGTCGTTATCTTCGATACCCAGATCTTTGGCATCCGCTTCGCTCATCCAGACAATCGGACCACCGCGTGACAGGGTCAGCATCAGCAGGTTGTCGCTGTAGGTGGAGTGGATACCCCACTTCTGGTGCGGCGTCAGGAAGTTCAGCGCCTTCTCCGGATTGCCGTTCGATTTCGCGCCCATCACGGCTTTCACCGAGCGGGTGTCGATTGGCGGACGGTACACCAGCAGGCTCTCACCGAAGTCGCGCATCCACTGGTGATCCTGATACAGGGACTGACGACCGGTCAGGGTACGCCATGGGATCAGCTCGTGAACGTTGGTATAACCGGCGTTATAGGAGACGTGCTCATCTTCCAGGCCAGACCAGGTCGGGCTGGAGATGATTTTGCGCGGCTGGGCCTGAATATCGCGGAAGCGGATCTTCTCTTCCTCTTTATTGGTCGCCAGATGCGTGTGGTCACGGCCGGTAAACTCGCTCAGCGCTGCCCAGGCTTTCACCGCCACGTGGCCGTTGGTTTCCGGGGCCAGGGTCAGGATCATCTCTGCCGCATCAATGGCGGTGTTCAGCATTGGCTGGCCTTTCGCCGGGCCGTCCGCTTTGGTGTAGTTGAGCTTACGCAGCAGATCCATCTCAGTCTGGGTGTTCCAGGCAATGCCTTTCCCACCGTTACCAACTTTCTCCAGCAGCGGGCCGATAGAGGTAAAGCGTTCGTAGGTTGCCGGATAATCACGTTCAACCGGAATAATGTGCGGAGCCGTTACGCCCGGGATCAGGTCGCATTCGCCTTTTTTCCAGTCCTTCACGTCCAGCGGCTGCGCCAGTTCGGCGGCGGAGTCGTGCTGGATGGGCAGCGTCACCACGTCGGTCTCTTTGCCGAGGTGGCCCACGCAGACTTCGGAGAATTTCTTCGCGATGTCCTTGTAGATATCCCAGTCGCTTTTCGATTCCCACGCCGGATCAACGGCGGCAGACAGCGGATGAATAAACGGATGCATATCCGAGGTATTCATGTCGTCTTTTTCGTACCAGGTGGCGGTCGGCAGCACGATGTCGGAGTAGAGGCAGGTGCTGGAGAGACGGAAGTCGAGCGTCACCACCAGATCCAGCTTGCCGTCCAGGCCGTTGTCTTTCCACTCCACCTCTTCAGGTTTAACCCCGCCCTGCTTGCCGAGATCTTTGCCCTGGATACCGTTTTCGGTACCGAGCAGGTACTTCAGCATGTACTCGTGGCCTTTACCGGACGAGCCCAGCAGGTTGGAGCGCCAGATAAACAGGTTGCGCGGATGGTTTTTCCCGTTTTCCGGCTGTTCGGCCGCAAAGCGAATCGAGCCCTCTTTCAGGGATTTGACGGTGTAGTCCACCGGCGTCATGCCCGCTTTCTTCGCCTCTTCGGCGATGCGCAGTGGGTTGGTCCCCAGCTGTGGCGCAGACGGCAGCCAGCCCATGCGCTCCGCACGCACGTTGAAGTCGATCAGGTGGCCACTGTAGCGGGATTTATCCGCCATTGGCGACAGCAGTTCCTGCGCGGTCACCGTCTCGTAGCGCCACTGGCTGGAGTGGTTATAGAAGTAAGAGGTGCTGTTCATGTGACGCGCCGGACGCTGCCAGTCAAGGGCAAACGCCAGCGGCTGCCAGCCGGTCTGCGGACGCAGTTTTTCCTGGCCGACATAGTGAGCCCAGCCGCCGCCGCTCTGACCGACGCAGCCGCAGAAGATCAGCATGTTGATCAGACCGCGATAGTTCATATCGAGGTGATACCAGTGGTTCAGACCGGCACCGACGATGATCATCGACCGACCGTGGGTTTTATCTGCGTTATCAGCAAATTCACGCGCGGTGCGGATGATGTGCGCCCGCGGTACGCCGGTGATCTGCTCTGCCCAGGCCGGGGTGTAGGCTTTAACGTCGTCATAATTAGTGGCGCAGTTTTCATCGTTCAGACCGCGCTCCAGGCCGTAGTTGGCCAGGGTCAGGTCGTAAACGGTGGTCACCAGCGCGGTAGAGCCGTCGGCCAGCTGCAGGCGTTTCACCGGCAGTTTGTGCATCAGGATGTTTTGCAGCTCAACCTTGTTGAAGTGCTCTGAACCTTCGCCACCGAAGTACGGGAAGCCGACGTCGGCGATTTCGTCCTGGCTCCCCAGCATGCTCAGGCGCAGTTCAGTCTCTTCGCCCGTCGCGCCATTGCGCTGCTCGAGGTTCCATTTGCCCTTCTCGCCCCAGCGGAAACCGATAGAGCCGTTTGGTGCTACCAGTTCGCCGTTGCTGTTACAGGCAACAGTTTTCCATTCAGGATTGTTTTCCTGGCCCAGCGCGTCCACCAGATCGGCGGCACGCAGCATACGGCCTGCGGCGTAATAACCATCGCGCTCTTCCAGCATCACCAGCATCGGCATGTCGGTATATTTGCGCACGTAGTCGGTGAAGTACTGGCTTGGCTTGTCGAGGTGGAACTCACGCAGCATCACGTGGCCCATTGCCAGCGCCATTGCGGCATCCGTACCCTGCTTCGGTGCCAGCCACAGGTCGCACAGTTTGGCGATTTCGGCGTAGTCCGGAGTCACGGCAACGGTTTTGGTGCCTTTGTAACGTACTTCGGTAAAGAAGTGGGCGTCCGGGGTACGGGTCTGTGGAACGTTAGAGCCCCAGGCGATGATGTAGCTGGAGTTGTACCAGTCAGCAGATTCAGGTACGTCGGTCTGCTCGCCCCAGGTCTGCGGAGACGCAGGCGGCAGGTCGCAGTACCAGTCGTAGAAGCTCAGGCAGGTTCCGCCGATAAGCGACAGATAACGCGCGCCGGAGGCATAGGAGACCATCGACATCGCCGGGATCGGCGAGAAGCCCGCAACACGGTCCGGGCCGTAGGTTTTGACGGTATAGACGTTCGAGGCGGCAATCAGCTCGTTCACTTCCTGCCAGGAGGAGCGGACAAATCCGCCGCGACCGCGCGCCTGCTTGAAGCTTTTCGCTTTGTCAGCGTCTTCGATGATAGATGCCCAGGCCTCAACCGGATCGCTGTGCTGCACTTTTGCTTCACGCCACATTTTCATCAGGCGTTTACGCATCAGAGGGTATTTCAGGCGGTTGGCGCTGTAGAGATACCAGGAGTAGCTGGCGCCACGCGGGCAGCCACGCGGTTCGTGGTTTGGCATATCCGGGCGGGTGCGCGGATAGTCGGTCTGCTGCATTTCCCAGGTCACCAGACCGTTTTTCACGAAAATCTTCCAGCTGCATGAGCCGGTGCAGTTTACGCCGTGGGTGGAACGGACAACTTTGTCATGCTGCCAGCGCTGACGGTAACCGTCTTCCCAGTCCCGGTTGGTCTCCAGAACCTGGCCGTGCCCATCGGCAAAAGTCTCACCCTTCTGTTTGAAGTAGCGAAACCGGTCCAAAAATTTGCTCATCGGGTATCTCCTGTGTGGAGCCTGTGGCTCTCTAAATCGACATTGCTGATTTGCAGCGAAGGTAACGCTCTGAAAGATGGTGGGAATTGATAACGATCAAGGGGACCGGGGATGGTCAGACTGGCTTACACGCAAAATACCCCTAAAAGGGTAGTGCTTCACATTTATTAAATTACTGATTTTTAATAAAATTTACAAAAGGCATTCTGATATGACTTAAAAGTCCATCCCGCTTAGTTATTAAGGGGTAGAACGGTGTTTATTCATCAGCACAGTGTATGAGTCTCATTTTTTATTTCTTCGTCTACAGTCTCTTTATCTGCCTCGTGAATAGCCTTGTAAGGGCGAAATGATGAGCGAATCCTCTGATGTTCCCGACCTGGCGGCTGAGACAGAAGCCGACAGCATTAACAGGCGCCGAGAAATACAAAACCTGCCCCCGATTGATGAAACAGGCACAGTCGGACTCGCATTGTCCGGAGGCGGGATCCGCAGTGCGACCTTTTGTTTAGGACTGGTTCGTGCGCTGGCTAAAAAAGGATTGCTGAAAAAATTCGATTATCTGTCGACCGTATCGGGCGGAGGATATTTAGGCGGCATGTTGGGGCGTTTATATAAACCTGATGTCCAGCCCGAGGTGGTTGAAAATGCCTTAGCCAGTGACGATTCTATTTTACTGGCATGGCTCCGTAATAATGGCCGTTATCTCACTCCGGCGGGCTTTCTCGATAAGTCACTGGCGATAACCCAGATCTTTCGATCTTTCTTTGCTGCATTATTTCTTGTGACGTTAATGTGTCTGGTTGTTAGCGGCATCGCAATCAGTCTGAATACTCTGCTGGTTCTCAGACCGGAATCGCAGGCGACAACGCCCTGGCTTATTGCGCTATCGGTCCCACTCTTTTTTTCAGCTGCGCTGGCGGTAGCGTACTGGATACTCGATGAAGAACAGCCCGAAAAATCAATACAGACCGCCTTTGTGGTTGCGGCATGTTGTTATCTGGTACTGGCATTGATAACCGATTTTTTATACTACATCTGGTTTTCATGCTGGCCACTCATCCCGCTGATCATTATCGGGGCGATTAATACGCGTTTGATTAAAATCCCGTTAACACCGCTCAGTGATGATGCTGGTAAGCTTAGACAGCAACTCACCCGAGCGATGTCAAAAAGCCTGTGGCTAACAGGCACAATCATCATCCTGTGGGTGATATATGGTCTGGGGTTAGTCTGGTCGAGAGGCAATTTCATCTCAACCACCCTACTTCCTCCGGCTGTGATCACTCTGTTGAAAATTATTTGGGAAATAGACGGTGTAAAAACAGTATTGCGTAAACTGACGACGCGCAGTCCTCTGGTCTCAATGGGTTTGATACAGAGCGCGAACATGCTTGGATATCTGCTGATTGGTTTTTCACTCATTACCGTCTGTGCCGCTGAGATTCATTTTATGCGGTACGATTCACTGCTCAGCTACGCTATCTGGCCCTTACTGCTCAGTCTGGGCATTATTATTTTTTTCTGGTTTATCTGCCAACCGCAGCGAATTATTTCATTTCTTAATCTGAGCTCTTTACATCACTTATACCGCTCTCGCATTGAGCGAGCCTGGTTATCGGTAGCGAATGTTGGCACCAGGCCAAATCATCGCTTTGGTGATGATCCTCTGAGCGATAAATTTAGCGAGAAACTGAGCAATATCGAAAAAGTCACGATTCCACTACCTGATGATGACATTCAATTCAATGATTATCAGCCACATAAAAAACAGGGGCCGATTCACCTGATTACCTGCTGTATTAACCAGACAGTTGACGATCGTACAGGAAACTATAATGCCGACCGAAAAGGGATTGCTCTCACGGTAAGTTCGTTTGGGATTGAAACAGGCACACATTTGCCAGAGCCTACTGACTATTTAAAGCAAACAACGTTATCACAATGGATTGCAATATCGGGGGCGGCGGCGGCAACCGGTATGGGATCCCGCACCGCTCCGGGGCTGGCATTTATGCTTTTTCTGATCGGTGGTCGTCTGGGGTACTGGGAAAATAATCTTGAACCGAAAAATGAAGTTACCGGCTCGCTACCCGCCCTCTTCGCAGAAATGCTCGCCCGATTCCCCGGTAAAAAAAGCCAATACTGGTATCTCTCTGACGGCGGGCATTTCGAAAATACCGGTGTTTATCCACTCCTCAAACGACGGGTAAAAACTATTGTGGTTGCCGACTGCGGTGCTGATCCTGAGTTTATCTTCGAAGATTTGGAAAATCTGGTACGCAAAGCGCGCATTGATTACGGCATCTCGATCTTCTTTTCTCCGACAATTACCGGCAAGCGCACATCGGTGGCTCAGCTCAAAGAGGGAGGTGTATGCCTGCCTCTTATAAAAGCGAGAATCTACTATCCTAAAACGGCCAATCACGACGCTATGTTGGGCAAACTTATTATTGTTAAGCCGCACCTGCTGGAGGGGATGGGACTCGACACTGCCAGCTATGCGAATCGTCATCCTGATTTCCCTCAGCAGACCACAGGCGACCAATTTTTCGACGAAGAGCAATGGGAAGCCTACCACCAGCTCGGCTTACAGGCGGGCAAAGCCATTACTGCAGCGATGCTGAAATAAAAAAAGCGCGGCACCAGGCCGCGCAAATGGATAATCAAACTTACTTATTTTTTATTAGAATTGCGTCCATATACCAGCCAGGTGACAAACACGCAGGCGATATAGAAAACGAGGAACACTTTCATGGCACCCGCCGATGAGCCGGTCAGGTCCAGCGAAATGCCGAACGCTTTAGGGATAAAGAACCCGCCAATCGCGCCAATGGCAGAGATGAAACCCAGCGCGGCTGCGGTGTCGGTGGCCGCTTCACGCATCGCCTGCTGCTCGTTGCCGCCCTGCGCTTTTACGCGATCCATGGTCAGCTTACGGAAGATCACCGAGATCATCTGGAAGGTCGAAGCACTACCCAGCCCGGCGGTCAGGAACAGCACCATAAATACCGCGAAGAAAGCGCCAAAATTGCCGCCCACGCCGTTAACCGGCAGGGTCGTAAACAGCAGGGCACAGAAGATCGCCATCACCACAAAGTTCACCAGCGTCACGCGGGTACCGCCCAGACGGTCGGAGATCATCCCGCCGGTGGAACGCGCCAGGGCACCAATGAACGGGCCGAAGAAGGCGTAGTGCAGGATCTGCACGTCCGGGAACTGGGTTTTCGACAGCATTGCAAACCCGGCGGAGAAGCCGATAAAGGAGCCGAAGGTCGCCAGATAGAGCAGCGCCATGATCCACAGATGGGCGCGCTTCAGCACCGGCAGCTGTTCGCTCAGGGAGGCTTTCGATGCCGCCAGATCGTTCATACCGAACCATGCGGCCAGGGTTAAGACCACCAGGAACGGCACCCAGATCCAGGCGGCGTTCTGCAGGAACAGGTAAGAGCCGTCGGCCTGCTCAACGCCCGCACCGCCAAAGGCTGCAAAGATAGAGACCGAGATCGCCAGCGGTGCAATCAGCTGCATCACGCTGACGCCCATGTTGCCCAGACCGCCGTTGATCCCCAGTGCCCCGCCCTGCTTCTGTTTCGGGAAGAAGAAGCTGATGTTGGCCATGCTGGAGGCAAAGTTTGCGCCCGCAAAGCCACACAGCAGAGAGATAATCACAAAGACGCTGAACGGAGTAGAAGTATCCTGTACCGCAAAGCCCAGCCACACGCACGGAATAATCATGATCCCGGTACTGAACGCGGTCCAGCGGCGACCGCCGAACAGCGGCACCATAAAGGCATAAGGCACACGCAGCAGCGCACCGGAGAGTGCCGGCAGCGCCGTTAACATAAACAGCTGGTCGGTGGTAAATTTGAAGCCCACTTTTGGCAGGTTTACGGCGACGGCGCTGAACAACATCCAGACGCAAAACGCCAGCAGCAGACAGGGAACGGAGATCCATAGATTACGGCTGGCTATACGTTGGCCGCGCTGTTGCCAGAACGCCGGATCTTCCGGACGCCACTCCGTAATAACCGGGCCGGAATCCCTTTCGGGGGTAGTTGAGTGACTCATAGACACCTCTGATTCTTAAAAGATGCTACAAAGATCAGGGTTTTAAGCAGACAGGAAGTTGATATAAATCAAGGGGAAGGTGGGCAAATTCCGCGAGCAAAAGTCGCCATACTCCCTGGTGAGTAGCGCAATCCTCTAAAAAAGGTGTGGTTTTTCACGGCGCTGCTACTCCCCGCTTACCCCCTCATCCCATTCATCCGACAAATGGCAATTTGTAGGTAATCCTTTTGAGGTATGGGTATACTCCAGGGTATGCCTGAGAATAGAGCCCTTGCCGAGTCCAGGCATTGTCAGGAGCCAGACTGCCCTATGTTTAAACGCTGTTTTTCACCGCTGACGCTGGTTAATCAACTGGTGCTTATTGTCATGCTGTCTACCGCAATCGGGGTGACGGGGATGGCAATTTCCGGCTGGCTGGTCCAGGGCGTACAGGGCAGCGCGCACGCTATTAATAAAGCCGGTTCGCTGCGCATGCAGAGCTATCGACTGCTGGCGGCTATCCCGCTGGAAGCCAAAGATCAGGTCTTACTCGACGAAATGAACGCCACGGCGTTCAGCCCGGCGCTGCAAAACGCGGCGCAGCGGGATCATCAGCAGGCACAGCTGAAAGCCCTGCAGGATTACTGGCAAAACCAGCTGGCACCAGGGCTGCGCCAGGCACAAAGCCCCGACGCGGTCGCCAGCGACGTCTCCGGCTTTGTCAGCCGCATCGATAATCTGGTCACCGCTTTCGACAGCAACACCGAACAGCGTATTGAGCGGGTGGTGCTGATGCAACGGCTGATGGTGCTGTTTATGGCCCTGCTGCTGATGTTCACCATTCTCTGGCTACGCGCCAGACTGCTGCACCCCTGGCGGCAGCTGCTGGCGGTGGCCCGCGCCGTGACCCAGCGCGATTTTACCCAACGGGCGCACATCAACGGCCGCAATGAGATGGCGATGCTCGGCGAAGCGCTGAACACCATGTCCGGCGAGCTGGCCGAAAGCTATGCGGTGCTGGAGCAGCGGGTGCGGGAAAAAACCGCCGGGCTGGAGCAGAAAAACGAGATCCTCTCCTTCCTCTGGCAGGCCAACCGCCGCCTGCACTCCCAGGTGCCGCTGTGCGAGCGGCTATCGCCGGTGCTTAACGGCCTGCAGAACTTGACCCTGCTGCACGATATCGAGCTGCGGGTGTATGACCTGGAAGATGAAGATAATCATCAGGAATTTACCTGCCAGTCAGATATGAGCTGCGATGAAATCGGCTGCCACCTCTGCCCGCGCGGCCTGCCGCCGCTGACCACCAGCGGCACGACCCTGAAATGGCGGCTGGCGGACAACCTGACGCAGTACGGTATTTTACTGGCCACCCTGCCCGCCGGACGCCACCTGAGCCACGATCAGCAGCAGCTGGTCGATACTCTGGTGGAGCAGCTGACCGCCACCCTGGCGCTCGACCGCCATCAGGAAAAACAGCAGCAGCTGATTGTGATGGAAGAGCGCGCCACCATTGCCCGGGAGCTACACGACTCCATCGCCCAGTCGCTCTCCTGCATGAAGATGCAGGTCAGCTGTCTGCAGATGCAGGACGCCGACCTGCCGGAAAGCCACAAACAGCTGCTGAGCCAGATCCGCAACGAGCTGAACACCTCCTGGGTGCAGCTGCGTGAGCTGCTCACCACCTTCCGCCTGCAGCTGACCGAGCCCGGCCTGCGTCCGGCGCTGGAGGCCAGTTGCCAGGAGTTCAGCGCCCGGCTCGGCTTTACCGTCTCGCTGGACTACCAGCTGCCGCCGCGGTTTGTGCCCTCTCATCAGGCCATCCACCTGCTGCAGATCGCCCGCGAAGCCTTAAGCAACGCGCTGAAACATTCCGGGGCGACGGCGGTTTCGCTCACCGTGAGCCAGCACGACAACCAGGTCAAACTGGTGGTGCGCGATAACGGCTGCGGCATACCGGCCAACGCTGAAAGAAGTAACCATTACGGTCTGATTATTATGCGCGACCGCGCGCAAAGCCTGCGTGGAGATTGTCAGGTTCGCCCAGGCGAATCAGGCGGTACGGACGTCATTGTCACCTTTATTCCCGAAAAGCCTCTTTTCACTGCCCAAGGAGAACACCATGTCTAATCAGGAGCCAGCCACAATCCTGTTGATCGACGACCATCCGATGCTGCGCACCGGCGTAAAACAACTTATCAGCATGGCCTCGGATATCACCGTTGTGGGCGAAGCCAGCAACGGCGAACAGGGCATTGAACTGGCCGAGGCGCTCGATCCTGATCTGATCCTGCTCGACCTGAATATGCCCGGCATGAACGGCCTCGAAACCCTCGACAAGCTGCGCGAGAAATCGCTCTCCGGACGCGTGGTGGTCTTCAGCGTCTCGAACCATGAAGAGGACGTCGTCACCGCCCTGAAACGCGGCGCCGATGGCTACCTGTTGAAAGACATGGAGCCGGAAGAGCTGCTGAAATCCCTGCAACAGGCGGCAGCCGGTGACATGGTGCTGAGCGAAGCCTTGACCCCGGTGCTGGCGGCCAGCCTGCGCGCCAACCGCGCCACCTCCGACCGCGACGTCAGCCAGCTGACCCCGCGCGAGCGCGATATCCTCAAGCTGATTGCCCAGGGCCTGCCGAACAAGATGATCGCCCGCCGTCTGGACATCACCGAAAGCACGGTCAAGGTGCATGTGAAACATATGCTGAAGAAGATGAAGCTGAAATCCCGCGTAGAAGCCGCGGTGTGGGTCCATCAGGAACGTATTTTCTGAGTTTACTCGTCCGGCAGCAGCGCCCAGCGCGGATCCTCTTCTGGCAGGGCCAGTAGCGGCTGCGTCAGCGCCAGCGTGATCTCATTGGAAGAGACACGCTGCCCGGCTTTATCTTCCACCACTACCGACAGCTTCCAGCGATTGCTCGCCCCCCTCGCGGTTATCCCACGCTGGCAGAATAATGCTCCAGCCGTCGCTGTCACTGGCCTGCGCCGGTGAGGTCAGACTCAGCGCCTGGGTATCTCCCTGCCAGTGCAGCGTCCGCACCCCGTGACGGCTGCGAATATCCAGCTTCAGCACTACCGTCTCACCCGGCTGCAGATCCCACGGCGGCGTTGCCAGCCATACCGACAAAGTCTTGCGCTGGCGGAACTCCAGCACCGGCAGGCTCTCGCGTTCCGGCGGATCGTAGCGACTGCCGCGCAGGGAGCGGCTGTCCATCACTTCGCTGGCGGAGAGCTGTTTTTTCAGCGGTACCCCGAAGCGATAGTTGAGCTTCAGGCCGAGGTTGTTCTGGCTCACCCCGCTCTCCCCCTGCTTGTGCGCGGCGGAGAAGGTCACCAGCGGCACCGGGGTATAATCCAGCCCCAGATTGACCGCCAGCGGGTTACGATAGCCGGTCCCGGTGTGAAACAGATCGACGTTGTCGCCGTAGTATTGTTCAAAGCTGACGCTGGTATTGAGGTGATGCCAGAACGGCAGCCAGGCTTTGGCGGTGACATCGTACCCGCGCGCCATACGTTGCTCCTCGACCGCCGAGCTGTCACGCCAGCTGGCAAAGGGCTGATAGTAGTTGGCCGACAGACGCAGGTATTCGCCCCAGGCTTCGGCTCCCAGCCCGGCGCGCTGCAGGTTTTCATCCAGCAGGTTGTCGTAAAAGGTGTTGTAACCCAGCAGCCATTTTCCCGCCACCCAGCGCTGGCCGATACCCGCGTTGCTGACCAGGCCGTCCTCCTGCTGGGTCAGGCCGAGCTGGCTCCAGGTCAGATAGTGGTTGTTGTCCTGCCAGGGGATAAACCAGCTGCCCTTGCTGCCGGTGAAGCGCCCCTCGTCATCCACCAGCAGATCGACGCTGGCGTTTCCCCAGGGGGGAGAGCCACGACTCGATGTGTTGATTCACTTCCTGGCTGACCGCGTCCCGCACCTGGCTCAGGGCAAACTGCCGGGCCTGCTCTTCGGTGGTCAGGCCGTTGTCGGTCATGCTGGCCTCACCGAAGGCTTTCGCCATCTCCGCCAGATGCTTTTCACCCTCTCCCGTCGGGGTCGCCATGCCTAAGTCCGGCAGGCTGTCGCCGTTATTATCGAAGGGGTTTTGGGCCTGCTGGATAAAGGAATTCGGGGCACTGTGAACGGCTCCGGGAGTACAGAGGAGGAGGAACAGCCAACGAATGCGGGGAGAAACAACCATCACCGTTGTGAAAGGGCGCCTGTGTTGAGAGAAAACAGAGTTAACACCTTAGCGTGATTGAGGAAAAATTTCAGCCCTAAGGGAAATTTCAGGAATAACCCGAAGATTGCCGGGTGGCGCTGACGTTTAACGACCTGTGGGGCCTGCTTGCCGGGTGGCGCTGCGCTTACCCGGCCTACGGGACCGTAGGCCTGATAAGCGTAGCGCCATCAGGCGTTTTGCACCCGCACGGAAAGCATCTCCTTCAACTCCGGCACGCAGGAGCCGCAGTTGGTACCACAGCGCAGTTTCGCCCCCAGCGCTGCCGCCGAGTCGCACCCTTCCGCAATGGCCGCGCGGATGGCGTTTTCGCCGACGCTGAAACAGCTGCAGATAATGCGTCCGGGCTCCACGCGCTCGCCAGGACTCTGCCCCTGCAACAGAGCGTGACGTTCGGCCAGCTGCACCGGTGCGGTGCGAAAAGCCTCTTCAATAAAGGTATGCGCCAGCACCGGCAAGCCTGTGCCCTGCCAGAATCCCAGCATCAACTCCCCATCATGCCAGGCCAGGATGCTGCTTCGCTCGCCGGTTTGCGCGATTTGCAGCTGCCAGCCCTGCTCGCTGCAGTGTGCCATCAGCCATTCCAGAAGCGGCTTATCCCCCGCCAGGGTCAGACGCGACACCCCGGCGGTCGCCTTGCGCCACCAGTGGACGTTCGCCGGCAGGGCCAATTCCTCCCGGCAGTACAGCTCCCCCCTGCCAGACAGGCTGCCAGGGCATCAGCCGCACCGCGGTTTGCTTGCTCTCCGGCTGACCGGAATGGGGATCGCAGCGCCCCTCCACCAGGGCATTCACCTTGCCCTGGCGCGAAAAACAGCTGTTCCAGTGCATCGGCACAAACAGCTCCCCGGCGCGCTGCCCGGCATTGATCCGCGCCCGGGCCACCATCACCCCGCGCGGGGCGCTGATGCGCGTCAGCTGTCCGTCCTGTACGCCCAGCCGGGCGGCGTCCTGCAGGGAAATATCCACCGTCGGCTCATCCCGGTGCTGCATCAGGCGCGGAACATAGCCGGTGCGGGTCATGGTGTGCCACTGGTCGCGGAGTCGGCCGCTGTTGAGCATAAAGGGATAGAGCAGATCCGGCGTGGCGCCGTGCGGCTGCGGGATGACCGGCACCTGCCGGGCGCGGGTTAACGCCTCCCGGTTAACTGGCCATTGCCACGGCGTCAGGGTATCCCACTGCTCGCGGGTCAGATTTGCCAGCTCAGCGAGGTTAAACACGCGTTCACCCTGGTTCTCAAACGCCGACAGCCCGGCGTGTTCGGTAAAGATAGCGTGGGGATGATCCCAGGCAAAGGCCGCGCCGTGACCCAGCCGCTCCGCTATACGGGCGATGATCCACCAGTCGGGTTTCGCCTCGCCGGGCGCGGGCAGAAAGGCGCGCTGGCGCGAGATGCGGCGTTCGGAGTTGGTGACGGTGCCGTTTTTCTCCCCCCAGCCGAGCGCCGGAAAGCGGATATGGGCGAAGCGGCTGGTGTCGGTGTCGCGCATCACTTCCGATATTATCACCAGCGGACAGGCCGCCAGGGCCTGACAGACCGCATGGCTGTCCGGGAGCGACACCGCCGGGTTGGTGCCCATGATCCACACCGCCTTCACCTCGCCACGCGCAATGGCCTCGAACAGCTCCACCGCCATCAGCCCCGGGGTTTGCGCCAGCCGCTCCGTTCCCCAGAAGCGCGCCACCCGGCTCAGATCGTCCGGGGTGAAGTTCATGTGTGCCGCCAGCTGATTCGCCAGCCCACCCACCTCGCGGCCGCCCATGGCATTGGGCTGACCAGTCAGCGAAAACGGGCCGCAGCCTTCGCGGCCGATTTTGCCGCTCGCCAGATGGACGTTAATAATGGCAGTGCACTTGTCGCTGCCGCTGGTGGACTGGTTGATCCCCATGGTGTAGAGCGTCACCGTGCGCGGGGCGGCGTTAAACCAGGCGTAAAAGGTGGCGACCTCGTCGGGCGGCAGGCCGCAAAATGCCGCCACCCGTTCCAGCGGCCAGTCGCTGCCCTGCGCAGGGTCGATGGCGTTCAACAGGCCGACAAACAGCCCGGCATCGCTGCCCGGCGTCAGGGCCAGATGCAGGTCGGCAATGTCGCAGGTCGCGGTGCGCCGCGGGTCAATCACCACCACCTTCATCACCGGGTTAGCGGCGCGGGCCTGCACCAGCCGCTGATACAGCACCGGATGGGTCCAGGCGGCGTTGGAGCCCACCAGCACCACCAGGTCGGTGTGCTCAACATCTTCGTAGCTGCACGGAACGATGTCCTCCCCGAAGGCGCGCTTGTAGCCCACCACCGCGGAGGACATGCAGAGCCGGGAGTTGGTGTCGATATTGGCCGCCCCGATAAAGCCTTTCATCAGCTTGTTGGCGGCGTAGTAATCCTCGGTCAGCAGCTGGCCGGAGGCATAAAAGGCCACCGCCTGCGGCCCGTGCGTGTCGATGATCGCCCGCAGGCGGGCACCTGCCGTGTCCAGCGCCTGGTCCCAGCTCACCGGCTGGTCGTCCACCTCCGGATGCAGCAGGCGGCCCGCCAGGCCGGTGGTCTCTCCCAACGCCGAGCCTTTAACGCACAGCCGGCCGAAGTTGGCCGGATGGCTGTCGTCGCCGCGCACGCTGACCGTGCCATCGTCCACGGTTGCGATTACCCCGCAGCCGACGCCGCAGTAAGGACAGGTCGTTTGGGTTTCACTCATGAGGCCTCCGCACGCATCACCAGCTCTTCGCTGCCCACCAGCACCCGGTCGCCGTCAAGCTTCACCGGCCAGGCGCGCACCGCCACTTCGCCGGTATCGACATGCCGCCCGTCGCGCAGGCGGATCCGCGTTTTGTACAGCGGGGAGATCACCACCGGCTCGCCCCCGGCATCGCCGAGAATGCCGCGGGACAACACGCTGGCGCTGCCGCCCGGCTCCCGGTCTTCGAGGGCGTAGACCGATTTACCGAAGCGGAACAGCGCAATGTGCTGCTCACCCAGACGGGCACCAATCCCGGCCTCCTCGGGGATCTCCGCCAGGTTACAGACCGCCTGCCAGCGTTTCGATGCCACCGGGGCGGCGTCGAGGGTGCGGAACTGCGCCAGACGGCCAGGATCCTGCAGAGTGGTCTGCCATTCGCACTGGTAAGTATCCACCACCCGCTGCATCTCCTGCTCCAGCTCCTCGGCAATGCCGAGGCTGTCGTCGATGATCACCTCGCGCAGGTACTCCAGCCCGCCTTCGAGGTTATCCCGCCAGGTGCTGGTGCGCTGCAGGCGATCGGCGGTGCGGATGTAGAACATCAGGAAGCGATCGACGTAGCGCAGGAGCGTGGCGTCATCAAGATCGCTGGCAAACAGATCCGCATGGCGCGGCTTCATGCCGCCGTTGCCGCACAGATAGAGGTTCCAGCCCTTGTCGGTGGCGATCACCCCCACGTCCTTGCTCTGGGCTTCGGCGCATTCGCGGGTGCAGCCCGAGACCGCCATCTTGATCTTGTGCGGGGCGCGCAGCCCTTTGTAGCGGTTCTCCAGAACCACCGCCAGGCCGGTGGAGTCCTGCACGCCGTAGCGGCACCAGGTAGAGCCGACGCAGGATTTCACCGTGCGCAGGGATTTGCCGTAGGCGTGGCCGGTTTCAAATCCGGCGTCGATCAGCTGCTGCCAGATCTCCGGAAGCTGCTCCAGCCGGGCGCCAAACAGGTCGATGCGCTGCCCGCCGGTAATTTTGCTGTACAGCTGGTAGCGTTTGGCGATCTGGCCGATGGCGATCAGCCCGTCGGCGGTGACTTCTCCGGCGGCCATGCGCGGCACAATCGAGTAGGTGCCGTCTTTCTGGATGTTGGCAAAGTAGCGGTCGTTGGTATCCTGCAGCGGCAGATGGGCCGGTTTCAGCAGATATTCGTTCCAGCAGGAGGCCAGCACCGAGCCCACCAGCGGCTTACAGATCTCACACCCGTGGCCCTGGCCGTAGCGGCTGATAAGCTGTTCAAAAGTGTGGATGCGGTTGACGCGCACCAGGTGGTAGATCTCCTGGCGTGAATAGGCGAAGTGCTCGCAGATATCCTTTTTCACCTCCACGCCCTGAGCCGCCAGCTGGAACTCCATCACCTGTTTCACCAGCGCGCTGCACCCGCCACAGCCGGTGGCCGCTTTGGTGCACTGTTTTACCGCCCCGATGTCGGTGGCACCGTTGCTCACCGCCTGGCAGATATCGCCTTTGCTGACGTTGTGGCAGGAGCAGATCTGCGCGCTCTCCGGCAGGGCCGCCACGCCCAGCGCTTTCGGGGCGCTGCCCGCCACGGCGGGCAGGATCAGGGTCTCGGGATCCTTCGGCAGGGGGATATCGTTGAGCATCATCTGCACCAGGGTGGCGTACTCGCTGGCGTCCCCCACCAGCACCCCGCCGAGCAGGGTTTTGTTGTCGGCGCTGACCACGATCTTCTTGTAGATCTGCTGCGGGCCGTGGGTCCACTGGTAGCTCTGCGCCCCCGGCGTGCGGCCGTGGGCATCGCCAAACGAAGCCACGTCCACGCCGAGCAGTTTGAGTTTGGTGCTCATGTCGGCTCCGGTGAAGGCGTTCGCCTCCCCGGCCAGCGCGGCACTCGCTACACGCGCCATCTGATAGCCCGGGGCCACCAGGCCATAGATTTTACCCTCCCACAGCGCGCACTCCCCGATGGCAAAGATGTCCTCATCAGAGGTGCGGCACTGGTTGTCGATGGCGATCCCGCCCCGCTCGCCCAGCACCAGATCGCAGCTCCGGGCCAGCGCGTCCTGCGGGCGGATCCCGGCGGAAAAGACCACCATGTCGGTTGCCAGCTCGCTGCCGTCGGCAAAGCGCAGCACCTTGCCCGCGTCGGTATCGGCAATCTCAGTGGTGGCTTTGCTGGTGTGTACCCCCACGCCGAGGGCTTCAATTTTGCGCCGCAGCATGGCGGCCCCGTCGTTATCGAGCTGTACCGCCATCAGGTTCGGGGCGAACTCCACCACGTGGGTCTCCAGCCCGAGCTGTTTCAGAGCGTTGGCCGCCTCCAGCCCCAGCAGCCCGCCGCCGATCACTACCCCGGTGCGTGAACTTCTGGCATGGGCAGCAATCTGATCGAGATCGTCGAGGGTACGGTAGACAAAGCAGCCCGGCAGTTCGCGCCCCGGCACCGGCGGCACAAAGGGGTACGATCCGGTAGCCAGCACCAGTTTATCCCAGTGGGTTTCGTGCCCGCCGGCGGTGCGCACCACCCGGGCGTCGCGATCGATGGCGACAATCTGCTGGGACAGACGCAGCTCAATGCCGTGTTCGCCGAAGAAATCACCGGCCACCATCGACAGCGAGTCGGCGCTGCGCCCGGCAAAGTATTCCGACAGATGGACGCGGTCGTAGGCGGCATAGCGCTCTTCCCCGAAGACCACAATCTGGTATTGCTGATGCAAACCGCGGTTCACGCAGTCTTCAAGAAAATGGTGGCCGACCATACCGTGCCCAACCACAATCAGAGTAGGTTTTGTCATCGCGTTTTGTCCTGCAACCTGCGGCTGCGTAGTGAATCGATCGAACAGCCAGTCCGCCTGGGCGGGTTCTGACATAGCCAGTAAATCGGTGAGGGTGGCCGCGCTGCGACACTCCCCCCATCAGCAGCACGCCTGCCAGCGCGCCGTTGCGAACCAGTAAGCGGCGGTAGTGGCGGGTCAGCGGATCCCAGCTGGTCCATACCGCGTCATCCTGTTGCGCGGTCATTTCCCCGACGCTGAACAGCTCAATGCCGGTCACCTTCAGGCGCATGCCGTTTTGTATCGGGGTAAAGGGGGTGACCTTTTCCCCGGCCAGACGGGCGGCGAGGATCTCCGCCTGGGCCAGGCACGGAGCCACCAGCCCCCAGGTCTGGCCGTCAATTTCGCAGCACTCGCCGATGGCGCTGATGCCCTCTAAGGCGGTGCGCATCTGGTCATCCACCTGAATGCCGCGCCCGCAGGGCACACCGCTTGCCTGCGCAAGGGCAACGTTGGGCGTCACGCCGGTTGCCAGCACCACCCGCGAGGCGGGTAAATTGCGTCCGTTGCTGAGTGTCACGCTGTCGGCAGCAATCGCCGTCAGGCCGCCGTTCAGCTCGCAGTCGATGCCCCGCTCCGCCAGCGCCTGCTCCAGCAGCAGCCCGGCCTGCTGATCCAGCTGCTGATCCATCAGCCAGGGGCCACGATGCACTAACGTGACGTTGTCACGGTGACGTTGTAACGCCGCGGCGGCTTCCACGCCGAGTACCCCGCCTCCCAGCACCACCGCCGGACCGGGGGTTGCCAGAATGGCGTTAACGTCATCGTGGGTGCGGAAGGTAAAGACATGCGGCAGACCCACGCCGGGGATCGGCGGCACAAAGGGCCGGGATCCGGTGGCAAACACCAGCTCATCCCACCCCATCAGACGTTTATCGGTGCGCAGCATCCGCGCTTCGCACTCCACCGCCAGCACCCGTTCGCCGCAGAGCACCGTGACGCCGCGCGCACGATACCAGCCGTCATCGTGCAGCTGCGTGGTGGCGGCGGCTTTCTCGCCCCCGAGCACCGGGGAGAGCTGAATGCGGTTGTAGGCCGGAGCCTGCTCATCGCCAATGACGGTGATGACGAAGCGCCCGGGCGCGCGGTCGGTCAACGACTCAACCAGTCGCGTTGCCGCCATGCCGTTTCCAATGATGACCAGGCGCATATGACGCTCCTCAGGCCGCTTTCGGCTGTTTTTCGTAGAGGAAATGGAGGATCTGCTGGCGCATATGGTGATAGCGGCTCTCCTCCGCCAGCTGCACCCGGTTACGTGGGCGCGGCAGGTCAACGCGTAAAATCTCGCCCACCGTCGCCGCCGGGCCGTTGGTCATCATCAGCACCCGATCCGAGAGCAGCACCGCCTCGTCGACGTCGTGGGTGATCAGCACGATAGTGGTGTTGAGCTCCTGCTGAATTTTCATCACCGAATCCTGCAGGTGGGCGCGGGTCAGGGCGTCGAGTGCGCCAAACGGTTCATCCATCAGCAGCACCTTCGGCTTCATCGCCAGGGCGCGGGCAATGCCGACCCGCTGCTTCATCCCGCCGGAGATCTCCCCCGGACGCTTGTGGATGGCGTGCCCCATCTGCACCCGATCGAGGTTGTGTTCGATCCACTCCCGACGCTCGGCCTTGCTCATGCTGCGGCGGAACACCTGGTCCACCGCCAGCGCCACGTTGTCAAAGCAGGTGAGCCACGGCAGCAGGGAGTGGTTCTGGAACACCACCGCCCGCTCCGGCCCCGGCCCGGCGATTTCGCGGTTGTCGCAGATCAGCCCGCCTTCCGTCGGCAAGGTAATACCGGCGATCAGATTAAGAAGCGTTGATTTGCCGCAGCCGGAGTGGCCGATCAGGCTGACGGTCTCCCCTTCGTGGATATCAAAAGAGACGTTCTGCAGCGCCAGAAACTCGCCGCTGGCGGTGGAAAAACGCTGGCTGACGGCCTGGACCTGAATTAAGGGTTTCATGTGCGCTCCTTATTTTTCCTGCCAGCTGAAACGACGGGCGATCAGCATCAGCCCCTGCTCCAGCAGCAAACCCACCACGCCGATAATGACGATGGCGATGAGAATGTTTTCAACGTTGAGGTTGTTCCACTCGTTCCAGATCCAGAAGCCGATCCCCAGGCCCCCGGTGAGCATCTCGGCGGCAACGATCACCAGCCAGGCGATGCCGATGGAGAGGCGCACCCCGGTCAGGACCGCAGGCAGCACGGCGGGGAACAGAATGCGGCGCATCACCGTCCACTCGGAGAGCTGCAGTACCCGCGCCACGTTGAGGTAGTCTTCCGGGATGCGGCGCACCCCTTCGGCGGTGTTGATGACCATCGGCCAGATCGAGCAGATAAAAATGGTCCAGCTGGAGGCGGGTTCCGCCTTCTGGAACAGCAGCAGGCCAATCGGCAGCCACGCCAGCGGGCTGACCGGGCGCAGCAGCGCGATCAGCGGGTTAAACATGCGGGCCAGGAAGGTGAAGCGGCCGATCATAAAGCCCAGCGGGATACCCACCAGCGCTGCCAGGCCAAAGCCAATGGCAACACGTTGCAGCGAGGCCAGCACGTTCCAGCCCACCCCCATGTCGTTCGGGCCGTCGCGGTAGAACGGGTCGGCAAACAGGGTGATGGCTGAGTCCAGGGTGCTGAGCGGCGTCGGGAAGCCTTTGCTGTTGATGGCCGCCAGCTGCCAGGCGATCACCAGTAGCCCCAGACCGAGCAGAGCCGGAATAAGACGCTGCAGCAGGTCGTTGATCCGGCGGGCAAACGCAGGCGTGCGGCGGCGTACCTGCACCGGCGGCAGCGCGATCACTTCCCCGCTGACCGGCGCGGCGGGTGCCGCTTTAGTGTTAACTTTTTTCATATCAGGCCCCTGTACGGTGAATAGCAAAACGGTTGGCGTAACCCTGCGGGTCGGTGCCGTTCCAGACGGTGCCGTCCATAAGCCGACTGCTGCGCAGCGGCGATGCAGGCGCGGTAATGCCCCCCACCGCGGTGGCGGCGTCCTGCCAGACGTCGGTGCGGTTGATGCGTTGGGCAACGGCGGCGTAATCCGGGTCGGTTTTCAGCAATCCCCAGCGGCGGAACTGGGTTAAGAACCACATTCCGTCGGAGTGCCACGGGTAGCTGACCGCCCCGTCCTCAAAGAAGCGGATCGGATGGGCATCCTGCCAGCGTTGGCCCACGCCGTTGTCGTATTCGCCGAGCATGCGCCCGGTGAGGTACTGCTCTTTGGTGTTGAGCCAGGCGCGACGGGCCAGCAGCCGGGCGGTCTCTTCTTTGTTCTGCGGCGAGGCATCGATCCAGCGCTGGGCCTCCAGCAGGGCACTGACCAGCGCCCGGGCGGTGTTGGGATGGGCATCAACCCACTCCCGGCGGGTGCCGAGGATCTTTTCCGGGTGTTCCGGCCAGATGGACTGGGAGGTGGCGGCGGTAAAGCCGATGCGATCGTTGATGGCGCGGGCGTTCCACGGCTCGCCGACGCAGAATCCGACCATATTGCCGATGCGCATGTTCATCACCATCTGCGGCGGCGGCACCACCACGGTGCGCACGTCGTTAAAGGGGTTAATGCCCGCGCTGGCCAGCCAGTAATAAAGCCACATGGCGTGGGTGCCGGTGGGAAAGGTATGGGCGAAGGTGTAGCTGCCCGGCGCCTGCTGGCCGATCAGCTTCTTCAGCCCTTCGACGTCGCGCACGCCCTGCTGTGCCAGATCGCTCGACAGGGTGATCGCCTGCCCGTTCTGGTTGAGGGTCATCAGGTTAGCCATGGGTTTGGGCTTACCGGCAATGCCCAGCTCCAGGCCGTAGAGCAGACCATAAAGAATGTGCGCGGCATCCAGTTCCCCGGCCACCAGCTTGTCGCGCACCGCCGCCCAGCTGGCCTCTTTGGTGGGTACCAGGGTGAAGCCGTATTTTTTATCGAAGCCCTTATACGCCGCGATCGCCAGCGGCGCGCAGTCGGTGAGCGGGATAAAGCCCACGCGTACCGTCTCGAGTTCCGGTTTATCGGAGCCTGCGGCCCATGCGGCCTGCATGACGCCCGGCAACATCAGCGCCCCGCCTGCCAGCGCGCTGGCCTGTAAAAAACGCCGCCTTGTCCATTCCACCATGCTCACTCCTGAAAAAAAGCCAAAAAAAAGCGCCCGGCAGTGCCGAAGCACTGCAGGACGCCTTTATCCTCGAGACCATCGCACCGCCGTTGGCGCGCCGTCTCAAATTGTGATTTAACTAATGCAAAGCGGATGCCAGCTTTTAAGGTGCTGGTTTACGGGCTTTTTCTTCCAGCACGCGTTCAAAACGCACCTCAACCATGCAGGCGTTGCCCGACTGAGGTGCAGCTACTGCTGCCAGAGGGCCTTGACGGTGAGCAAGGCCCGGGCGATATCCACCATCCGCTGGTTCTTGTCCATCGCCATCTTGCGCAGCTGGCACCAGGCCTGCTCCTCGCTCATCTGCTGATGGGTCATCAGCACGCTTTTGGCTTTATCGATCACCTTGCGCTCCTCCAGGGTGTCACGCATCGAGGCCAGCTGGCGGGAGAGCTGTTCGATCTCCCGCGCCTGCTGGCGCACCAGCGGCAGGAGCGGCTTTTGCGGATAGAGGGCCAGCGGCTCTTCCGACGAGGGCTCCTCCGGCAGGTCGTCGTCGGCCCGGCCAATCAGCATCTCCACCGCCAGCATCAGATCGGCAATCTGCATCTCTTCGAGGCCGCGCAGGTGTTCGAGACGTTCGGTTTGCAGCGAGAACCAGTGCAGGGCCAGCACGCCCTTATCTGCAGCGGGCTGCCGGGTGCAGGCCAGCCGCCGCAGCTGTTCGGTTTCGGCCCCCGGCACGCTGAGGCTGAAGTGATCGTGCACGCTGGCTGGGGTCAGGGAGAGAAAGACCTCGAAGCAGGCCTGCTGCCCGTCGATGCGGTCCACCAGGGTCTGGCGCATCTCATCGCTGAAAAAACCCTGGGTAAAGCCGATCGCCCCCAGCGCCCGCTCCTGCCCGACCAGCTCTTTGCCCTGCATCAGGCTATAGAGGGCAACAAATCTGCCAGCGAGTTGCGGATCGTCAATGCTGTCATTGAGCTGCGGTACGATACTGAGCAGGTTGCGCAGCGTGCGGCTGTAGCGCTCCATCGCCGCGTCGGCGGAGAGCGTGCAGGCGGTGATTGCCTCGCGCAGCGCGGGGAGCTGTTCCAGGCTTTGCAGGGCATTCCCCACCCGCTCGCTGAGGGCACCGCTGGCCATCAGCGGCGTGCCGAGCGCCTGGTGCAACGCCTGGAGATGATCGTCCACCAGCGCGCGGCTGGCTTTACACTCCAGGGCGTATAGCGTGCCCTGCGAGCAGAGCCAGATGTTGGATGCGCCGCGCTCGCACTGTAGCATGTGCGCAAGATGGCCGATCCGGCTCACTAACGTGCCCAGCTGCGCCAGTTTGCACAGCTGCTGTTTACGCATCAGCCTGGCGTGCTGAAACCATTCGGTGGCGCCGGTGATGTTGGTCATGCTTTTTCTCCCGGGTCAGTGTTTGACTGAGAGAAGCAATTTTCATGCCTTTTTACCTTTCAGGAGTCGAGATGCAGAAGATCGTGATTGTCGCCAACGGCGCGGCCTATGGCAGTGAATCCCTGTTTAACAGCCTGCGGCTGGCGATTGCCTTACGCGAGCAGGAGAGCGAGCTGGATCTGCGCCTGTTTTTAATGTCCGACGCGGTGACCGCCGGGCTGCGCGGCCAGAAACCTGCCGAGGGCTATAACATTCAGCAGATGCTGGAGATCCTCACCGCGCAAAACGTGCCGGTGAAGCTGTGCAAGACCTGCACCGATGGACGCGGCATCAGCGCCCTGCCCCTGATCGACGGGGTCGAAATCGGTACCCTGGTTGAGCTGGCACAGTGGACGTTAACCGCGGACAAACTATTAACTTTCTAATAATGATTTAACTAAAATATTTTTTTCTTATGAGAGCGGTTCCAGCATCAAGTTTGCCTGCCCGATGCCGATAGGCTTCTTACAACAACACAGCAGGTATTACATTTATGTTCAGGTCAATTCGCGCTCGTATTATTGCGGCAACGGTCGGATGTCTGATCGCCGCGCTTCTTCTGAATACCGTGATTAATTTCCAGGTCACGCGCCAGGACAATCAACAGTCGCAACGCGATATGCTGGCCAGCACCAGCGCCAGCCACGGCCTCGCGATTGCCGACTGGGTCAGCAGCAAAACCACCATTATTAACTCCCTGCAGAGCGTAGCCCTGAGCGACGATCCGGTGCCAATGTTCAAACAGCTAGCGCAGGCGGGCGGGTTTATTAACGTCTACGTGGGCTATGCCAGCAAAACCGCGAAGTTCTCCAATCCTGACGGCGTGCCTGCCGACTACGATCCCACCATACGCCCGTGGTATCAGCAGGCGGTGAAAGAGGATCGCGCCATCGTCACCGCCCCTTATGTCGATACCGGCACTAAAAAACTGGTGGTCACCTTTGCGGTGCCGGTGAAAGAGAACGGCGAACTGAAAGGGGTGCTGGCGGGTGACGTGGCGATGGACAGCGTGATCGCCAACGTGCGCGGTATCCGTCCGACCCCAGCCAGCAGCGGGCTGTTGATCGACAGCGACGGAACGGTGATCGCCGCTAACGATCCTGCCCTGACCCTGAAAGCCTTCACCGATGTCATCCGCGGCGTCGACCTGAATGTCCTGAAGAGCGGCAAGAGCGCCGAAGGCCAGTTTAACGACGCGGCGAAAACCTTTGCCGCCACCCCGATTGCCGGGACCCAGTGGCAGCTGATCGTCGCCCTCGACAGCGACGATGCCACCTCCGGGATGCGCACCCTGCTGAAGGCCTCCTCTCTGTCGCTGGTGATCCTGGTCCTGCTCAGCGCCGTGGTGGTGCATTTCGTGATTGCCCGCCTGCTGAAACGCCTGTCGGATATTCGCGATGCGATGCACGCCATCGCCAACGGCACCAACGATCTCTCCCAGCGTCTGCCGGAGAAAGGCGAGGATGAGGTGGCGCAGATCGCCCATGCCTTTAACGCCTTCAGCGACAAGCTCTCGGTGGTGATGGTGCAGCTCCGCGACGCCAGCGCCTCGGTGAAAAACGCCGCCCAGGAGATCGCTGCCGGTAACCAGGATCTCTCTGGCCGTACCGAGCGGGCCGCCTCCAGCCTGCGCGAAACCGCCAGCGCCGTAGAGCAGATCACCGCCTCCGTCGCCCAGTCGACTGAATCGGCCGCCATCGCCAACGAACAGGCGGGTAAAGCCTCCGAGGCCGCTACCCGCGGCGGCGGCGTGGTCTCCCGGGCGATCACTACCATGCAGTCTATCGAAGCCGCCTCGACCAAAATCGGTGACATCACCAGCGTGATCGACGGCATCGCTTTCCAGACCAACATCCTGGCCCTGAACGCGGCGGTTGAAGCGGCGCGGGCGGGTGAGCAGGGCCGTGGCTTTGCGGTTGTCGCAGGTGAAGTGCGCAGCCTCGCCAGCCGCAGCGCCCAGGCGGCAAAAGAGATCAAAAGCCTGATCGACTCCACCACCGACAGCGTAGCGACCGGTTCGCGCTATGTACACCTGGCCGGACAGAGCATGGATGAGATCGTCACCAGCATCGGCAGCATGTCGGGGATTATGCGGGAGATCACCGTGGCGACCAGCGAGCAGATGAAAGGCATTCAGGAGATCAACCGCGCGGTGACCCATCTTGACAGCATGGTGCAGCAGAACGCCGAGCTGGTGGTGCAGTCGGCCGCTGCAGCCAGCGCTCTGCAGGGTCAGGCAGGCGAGCTGGCTGAAACCGCCGGACATTTCCGCATTTAATGTTAACCCGATGCCTGAAAGCGGTGTAAAGCGACGTCCGCTGAATGCTTTCAGGCATATTGTCATTTTTGTTTAAGGGTTATGCCATTTTTTGATCAAAATCAGCACCCCCGCCCCTCCCCTTTGGTGTTATGCCATGAGTGAATTGTGAACAACATCACGCTCAGGATTGGCCGCAGGGAGAGCGTTGTTTCCGGATACGGGGTAAAAAAATGGCACTGGTAAAAGCAAGTCTGAAGTTGTTTGGCGGAGATACGGTGGTGGTGCGCTGCTCAGAGCGTTGTCATATTCATCTGATGAGTAACAAAGCACCACGTAAAACGCAGGCGGATATTTTAAGCGTGCAGAACAGGGACAGCGCCTGGCTCACGGTGCCCTATACCGGCACCTGGGAGGTGCTCATCGACAGCCACAGCCAGTCGCTTGAGCACTCCATCAGCTACGTCGCTGCCTGATAAGCAATCGCCCGGCAGGCTGCAAAGCCCCCGGGCGTTTTTTCAGGCAAAGCTCGCGCTCAGCGGGCTATCGGGCTGGGAGCCGTCGAGCAACGCCCGCACGCGCGATACCAGCTCATTCAGACAGTCATCCTGCATACCCAGCCGCGTCAGCTCTTGATCGAGCGAGAACAGATACTGCGCGTTGGTGCCAAGCGGGCCGCTGGCCGCGGCAATCAGCGGGGCAATAACCTGCGCCCGGGTGTCGGCTTCAAACAGCGGATGGCGTGGATCCATAATGAACACCAGCGCGTTAACGGTGCGTCCGTCATCAAGTTCCAGCTTGCACCAGCTCGGCATATAGCAGCCGGTGATCATCTCGCGCTTCCACAGCAGGGCCAGCTCCTCTTCCAGGGTCGCATCCGGCAGGCGATAGGCCACGCCCGTGGTGCGTCCGCCCTCTTTCAGTGCAAGCATGCGCCCTGGCTGGCAGGCGCTACCGCGACCGGCGGTCAGGCGCAGACAGAAGGCGCGGTGCCAGCCCGGCAGGGTGCCGGTTGCCGATTCGACAAACTCCAGCGCCGGGTTCCACATCAGCGAACCGTAGCCGAAGAGCCACACCGGACCGTTGTCCGGACGGCAGGCAAGCGTTGCCGCCAGCGATGCCGCCCGCTGTTCGGCTGACCACAGAAGCGATTCTTCAATCGCACCAAAGGCCGTTTTACAGTCGGCCTTCATAAGAAAATCACGCGTTAACATATTGCACCTCCGCCACTGCCTGCTTCCCTGCCCACACTTTTTTTGAACCTTCCAGGTCTTTTTACTGCTCAATTAGAAAGCAGTACCGTGACGATATGCAATAAACCCGCCGGGTGCAACAGAACGACAGATCAACCGCCACAAAAGTCAAAGCGCAGGGTGCAAACTATTAAGCACAGGCAATCAGGCAGGCGCTATTTCTTCTTGTGCCACTTGTCGTCATCGCCCTTCTCGTAGTCATTCTTCACTGCCGCCCAGGCCACGCGGTGCGCGGTCTCCTCGCGACTGGCATCGCCCCGGCGGTCCTCTTCATCCTTGTATTGATCCCAGGCGCTGTTGAAGGCTTCTTTATAAATATCCTGCGCATGGGTCGGCAGCACGTGCTTAACGTTGTCCGGTAAATCGCTTTTCGATTTGTATGGCATATCAAACCCCTCTTTTTAATCAATTAATAAGTGTGGTAGACAATGCCGGAGGCTTCCAGTCAAATTGATATTCGGATAATTCTTTTGCTTAATTGACTGTTATTAAGAATATATTTATCAAAGATTGGTTATTATGGCGCTCTCAGACAATAATCACTTCATACCGTAAAATTAAGTAAAATATCATCAGAATGTAACGCTAATCTGTTAATTTAACGTCCTCTTTTTCTATCTACAATTATAAGCACCTGCAACTCTGGAGAACCACATGACAACTGCACACGAGACGGTGAAAACCCGTCATAAGGAGACGTCTCTCATTTTCCCGGTGCTGGCCCTGGCCGTGCTGCTCTTATGGGGAAGTAGTCAGTCACTGCCAGTGGTCATCGGCATTAATATTCTGGCACTGGTGGGTATTCTGAGCAGCGCCTTCAGCGTTGTCCGTCACGCCGACGTGCTGGCCCACCGACTGGGAGAGCCCTACGGCTCGCTGATTTTAAGTCTTTCCGTCGTTATTCTTGAAGTAAGCCTTATTTCCGCGCTGATGGCGACCGGGGACGCGGCGCCTACCCTGATGCGCGATACGCTCTACTCCATCATTATGATTGTGACCGGGGGGCTGGTTGGCTTCTCGCTGCTGCTGGGCGGGCGCAAATTTGCCACCCAGTACATGAACCTGTTTGGTATTAAGCAGTATCTGATCGCCCTCTTCCCGCTGGCGATTATCGTGCTGGTGTTCCCAATGGCGCTGCCGGGTGCCAACTTTACGACCGGCCAGGCCCTGCTGGTAGCGCTGATCTCCGCAGCGATGTACGGCGTGTTCCTGCTGATCCAGACCAAAACGCACCAGAGCCTGTTCGTGTATGAGCATGAAGACGAGAGCGACGACGATGACCCGCACCACGGCAAACCGTCCGCGCACAGTAGCCTGTGGCACACCGTTTGGCTGATCGTGCATCTGATTGCGGTTATCGCGGTTACCAAGATGAATGCGAACCCGCTGGAAACGCTGCTGACCGAGCTGAACGCGCCGGTGGCCTTTACCGGCTTCCTGGTGGCGCTGCTGATCCTCTCCCCGGAAGGGCTGGGCGCGCTGCGTGCGGTGCTCAACAATCAGGTGCAGCGCGCGATGAACCTGTTCTTTGGTTCAGTGCTGGCGACCATCTCCCTGACCGTTCCGGTGGTGACGCTGATTGCCTTCCTCACCGGCAATGAGCTGGTGTTTAGCCTGGGAGCCCCGGAGATGATTGTGATGGTGGCATCGCTGCTGTTGTGCCAGATTTCGTTTTCAACCGGGCGCACCAACGTGCTCAACGGCGCGGCGCATATGGCGTTGTTTGCGGCCTATCTGATGACGATATTTGCGTGATGCGGTAATGCCGGGTGGCGGCTACGCCTTACCCGGCCTACAACGGCAAAACCCGTAGGCCCGCGCAAGCGCAGCGCCGCCGGGCATAACACTGTGCGGCCTGATGCCTTCACCCCAGCCCTCTCCCACAGGGAGAGGGAGCACATACAAAAAAAGGCAACTTACGTTGCCTTTTTGCTTTTATTTCGCGGGTTTTTTATTAGTTGCTGGTATCCAGCTCTTCAAAGTTCTTAACCAGGTCGTCAATCGCTTTGATCTGTTTCAGGAACGGCTCCAGCTTATCCAGCGGCAGTGCGGATGGGCCGTCGCATTTCGCGTTGGCTGGATCCGGGTGCGCTTCGATAAACAGACCCGCCAGGCCGGTCGCCATACCGGCGCGAGCCAGTTCGGTAACCTGGGCACGACGGCCGCCGGAAGCTGCGCCAAACGGGTCGCGGCACTGCAGGGCGTGGGTCACGTCGAAGATCACCGGCGACTGGTTAGAGACGTTCTTCATCACGCTGAAGCCCAGCATATCCACTACCAGGTTGTCGTAACCGAAGTTGGCACCACGGTCGCACAGGATCACCTGGTCGTTACCGCCTTCGATAAACTTATCGACGATGTTCCCCATCTGACCAGGGCTCACGAACTGCGGTTTTTTCACGTTGATGACCGCGCCGGTTTTCGCCATCGCTTCGACCAGGTCGGTCTGACGCGCGAGGAACGCCGGCAGCTGGATCACGTCGACAACGTCAGCCACAGGCTGCGCCTGGCTTGCTTCATGGACGTCGGTGATCACTTTCACGCCAAAGGTCTGCTTCAGCTCCTGGAAAATCTTCATCCCCTCTTCCAGGCCCGGGCCGCGGTAAGAGTGAATAGAGGAGCGGTTGGCTTTATCAAAAGAGGCTTTGAACACGTACGGGATACCCAGCTTCTGGGTCACGGTCACGTAATGTTCGCAGATACGCATCGCGAGATCGCGGGATTCCAGAACGTTCATGCCGCCGAACAGCACGAACGGCAGGTCGTTCGCCACGTTGATATCGCCAATGCTAACCACTTTTTGTTTCATAGGATCGCCTTATTCAGGGTGAATCGGAGTTAAGGTTAATGCAGTGTAATCTGTTTATGCGCGATGGAATTAATCTGCGCGCGAATCATCTCGCTGATCGGATCTTCCGGACACTGCTCAACGAAATAGCTCAAATCGGTCAGCGCGACGTGGTCGCACTCGAGCTGGACGTAGATCAGACCGCGATCGCGGATCTCATACGGATCTTCCGGGTTAAACTGCAGCAGCACTTCGCTGGCACGCAGCGCCAGCTCCATCTGCCGCTCTTCCATCAGCGCCGATTTTAAGGTGTCCAGCAGCTTGCGCACCACTTCAGCGTTATCCGCTTCGTCCAGATCTTCGTTGTACAGCTCCGCCATCGGGTTGATATTGCCCTTCAGCCAGACATCCAGCGTGTGATCGTCAAGGGTGTCGCCGTTGAACGGGTTGATTAACCACATTTCACCGTCCAGCCACTCGGCGCGCAGCAGCATCTGCGTCGGGAAGATGACCGGCACCAGCGGAATATCCAGGCGGTGCGCCACCCATAATAAAATGGCCCCCAGGGAGACGGCGCTACCCTGACGGTTTTTCAGTACCTGATCGAGCCACAGGGCATCGGAGAGCCGATACACGCCACGCGTATCGCAAAAGCCCCATTCGCCGTAAAACAGCTCAATCAGTTTCTCCAGTTGCCAGTCCTGCGGGCGCGCCTGACTTATCTCTTCACGCGCCAGACTCACCAGATTCTCCAGCTCGTCGTAGACGTATTGTGAAACGAAATCATCACGGATCATCTCTGATACTTTGATCATTCCATCGCACAACGGCACTTTGTTAAATTCGAAATCGGCCAAGGACTCCATGACTTACCCCAGTAACGGTATTCTTGTGGTGGCGAGTTTAATGATGATGTACAGCACCACCAGCCCCAGCAGAAAGGCAATAAACCCCACCTGCTGGCTGCGCGGACGATGACGCCCCAGCGCAATAAAACCCAAAACGATGTAGATGATAACGCCAAACAGCTTCTCAGTCAGCCATGCACCGTCATCGGTGAACGGCAGATAGCCCGTTACCCACATCAACCCCGCTCCCGACACAAAGAGTACGGTATCGATACAGTGCGGCAGTACCCGCACCCAGCGGGCGTTGATCAGCTGATTATTGCTGTAACGCCACCAGTAACGCAGCGCGAAAAAGCTGATGGTCAGGGTAACGGCAGCCACATGCAAGGTAATCAGCACGGAGAAGCTGTTCATGGCAGTTTGCCCAGCGTCAGGCGCTCATTGCCGCCATAGTCGCGGCAGGTTTCGACGCGCTCAAAACCTGCCTGCAGGAAGAGTGCCCGCACGGCTTCACCCTGCGTCCAGCCGTGCTCCAGCAGCAGCCAGCCGCCGCTCACCAGGTGTTGACGAGACTGAGTGATAATATGGCTGAGATCGGCCAGGCCCTGATCGGCAGCAACCAGCGCGCTGCGCGGCTCGAAGCGCACATCGCCTTCAGCGAGATGCGGATCGGCTTCATCAATGTAGGGCGGGTTACTGACGATCAGCTCAAACTGCCGATCGGCAAGGGCAGAGAACCAGCTGCTGTGCAGCACGGTGACGTTAGGCAGCCCCAGACGCTCAAGATTGCGCTGTGCCAGCGCCACCGCATCGGGCATCACATCCACCGCGGTGACCTGACAATCCGGACGTTCGCTGGCCAGCGCCAGGGCAATGGCCCCGGTGCCGGTGCCTAAATCGAGAATGCGCGCGGGCGTGGCGGGCAGTCTCGCCAGCGCCTGCTCCACCAGACACTCGGTGTCGGGACGGGGGATCAGGGTGGCCGCGGAGACATACAGCGGCAGCGACCAGAACTCACGCTCGCCCACCAGGTGCGCCACCGGCTCGCCGGTTTTGCGGCGGGCCAGGAGGACGTCAAGCTGCGCCTGCTGGTCAGCCGTAAGCTCGGTTTCGCCAAAGGCGAGAATATAGGTGCGCGCTTTGCCCGTCACATGCTCCAGCAGGATCTCCGCATCGCGGCGGGGGCTTTCACCTCCCGCCAGCTCGCTTATCGCCTGCTGTAGCCAGTGCTGAAAATCCATTAATCCTGCTCTGCCAGCGCCGCCAGCTGATCGGCCTGGTACTCCTGCACGATAGGTTCGATCAGGGAGTCCAGCTTGCCCTCCATGGTCTCATCCAGACGGTAGAGGGTCAGGTTGATGCGGTGATCGGTGACGCGGCCCTGCGGGAAGTTATAGGTGCGGTTACGATCGCTGCGATCGCCGCTGCCCAGCAGGTTGCGGCGGGTCGAGGCTTCGGCCTGCTGGCGTTTTGCCATTTCGGCTGCGTGAATACGCGCCCCCAGCACCGACAGCGCTTTGGCTTTGTTTTTGTGCTGGGAACGTTCGTCCTGGCACTCCACCACGATGCCGGTTGGCAGGTGGGTAATACGGATCGCGGAGTCGGTGGTGTTAACGTGCTGACCGCCCGCGCCGGAGGAGCGGAAGGTATCGATACGCAGATCCGCCGGGTTGATGTCCGGCAGCTCGGCTTCCGGCAGCTCGGGCATCACTGCCACGGTGCAGGCGGAGGTGTGGATACGCCCCTGGGATTCGGTGGCCGGGACGCGCTGCACGCGATGGCCGCCGGATTCAAACTTAAGGCGACCGTAGACGCCGTCGCCGCTGATTTTGGCAATGACTTCTTTATAGCCGCCATGCTCGCCTTCGTTGGCGCTCATGATCTCCACGCGCCAGCGGCGGGATTCGGCGTAGCGGCTGTACATGCGGAACAGATCCCCGGCAAACAGGGCCGCTTCATCCCCGCCGGTCCCGGCGCGGACTTCCACAAAGGCGTTGCGTTCATCGTCCGGATCTTTCGGCAGCAGCAGTACCTGCAGCTGTTGCTCCATCTCTTCCGCGCGGACTTTGGCATCCTGCAACTCTTCCTGCGCCATCTCGCGCATTTCCGGGTCGTCGAGCATCATCTGTGCGGTTTCAATATCTTCCTGAACCTGTTGCCAGTCGGTAAAGCATTTTGAAACATCACTTAGTTGTGCATACTCGCGCGACAGGGCGCGGAAACGTTCCTGGTCGGCAATGGTTGCGGCATCGCCAAGCAGCGCCTGAACTTCTTCATGGCGCTCGTGCAATGCTTCCAGTTTGGCGACGATAGAGGGCTTCATAGGCGTAAGTGCACCTTATAATAATAAAATGGGTATGGCGCGCTATTCCAGCCCGAGGCTGTCGCGCAGAATGTTCAGGCGTTCGTCGTCCCCGTCACGGGCGGCCTGTTGAAGTGATTTGGTTGGGGCATGGATCAGGCGATTGGTCAGTTTCCATGCCAGCTCCTGCATGATGACCTGCGGATCGCCGCCCTGCTCGAGGGCCGCCATCGCTTTGGCAGTCAGTTCATTCCGGACCTGTTCCGCCTGACCGCGGTACTCGCGAATGGTCTCGCTGACGCTTTGCGCGCGCAGCCAGGCCATAAATTCGCTGGTTTCCTGCTCAACGATCGTCTCCGCCTGCACCGCTGCCGCTTTACGCTGGGCAAGGTTGTGCGAAATGATGCTTTGCAGGTCGTCCACGCTGTACAGATAGGCGTTCGCCAGTTTGCCGACGTCGGGCTCGACGTCGCGCGGAACGGCGATGTCCACCAGCAGCATAGGCTGATTACGGCGGGACTTCAGGGCACGCTCCACCATGCCTTTACCGATGATCGGCAGCGGGCTGGCGGTGGAGCTGATGATGATATCCGCTTCACTCAGACGGGCGTCGATGTCGCTGAGGGCGATCACTTCCGCGCCGACTTCATCCGCCAGCACCTGAGCACGCTCGCGGGTGCGGTTGGCGATCATCATCTTTTTCACTTTGTGTTCGCGCAGATGGCGCGCCACCAGCTCGATGGTTTCGCCCGCGCCCACCAGCAGTACCGAGACCGTAGACAGCGATTCAAAAATTTGTCGCGCCAGGGTACAGGCAGCGAAAGCAACCGAAACGGCACTGGCGCCAATATCGGTTTCGGTTCGCACTCGCTTGGCGACGGAGAAGGATTTCTGGAACATACGTTCCAGCTCGCTGGCCTTGAGGTGGCCTTTTTGCGAATCAGCAAAGGCTTTTTTGACCTGCCCGAGGATCTGCGGCTCGCCCAGCACCAGCGAATCGAGCCCGCTGGCCACGCGCATCAGATGGCTGACTGCATCGTTATCCTGATGCCAGTACAGGCTGTTGCGCAACTCTTCTTCATTCAGGTTGTGGTACTCACATAACCAGCGGACCAGCGCTTCGTGCAGGTTGTCCTGCTCTTCGACGCTGAGATAGAGCTCAGTACGGTTGCACGTTGACAACACCACGCCCCCCTGCACCATCGGCTGGGCAAGCAGACTGTCCAGCGCCTGGTCGAGCGTGTCCGGCGAAAACGTCACACGTTCTCGCAGTGATACCGGGGCTGTTTTGTGGTTAATACCGAGTGCTAAAAGGGTCATATGAGCGGGAGTAGTACCAGCGTTAATAAGGTTAGCAGGCCGCATCATACAGGATGCGCGAGATCAATAAAAGAGACTGCCCCCTTTCGGAGTAATAGGTTATTGGTTGTTATTAACCGTTAATTTCAGGAATTAGGACAACTTGAGCGTAGACGCTGCCGCAGGCGGGCGCTAGCATTAAGGGTTATAACTGCCACGTATCTCAAGGATTTGTCATCATTATGACCAGACTCATTCGCCTCCTGCCCCTGGCCGCGCTGGTGCTGACCGCATGTTCCATCACGCCGCCGAAAGGGCCGGGCAAAAGCCCGGATTCGCCACAGTGGCAACAGCACCAGCAAGAAGTGCGTGCATTAAATCAGTATCAGACCCGCGGTGCCTTTGCTTATCTGTCCGATCAGCAAAAAGTGTATGCCCGCTTCTTCTGGCAGCAGACCGGCCAGGATCGCTATCGCCTGCTGCTGCTGAACCCGCTTGGCAGCACGGAAATGGAGCTGATTGCCCAGCCAGGCAGCGCACAGGTCACCGACAATAAAGGCCAGAAATATACCGGCACCGATGCCGAAGAGATGCTCGGCAAGCTGACCGGGATGCCTATTCCAATCACCAGCCTGCGCCAGTGGATCCTCGGCCTGCCGGGCGACGCCACCGACTATAAGCTCGACGACCAGTATCGCCTGAGCGAAGTAAACTACAGCCAGAACGGTAAAAGCTGGAAAGTGGTGTACGGCGGCTATGACAACAGCAGCAAACCGGCCCTGCCGTCCAGCCTGGAACTGACCGAAGGCAGGCAGCGCATTAAGCTGAAAATGGATAACTGGATTGTCAAATGATGACCCACTGGCCTTCGCCCGCAAAACTGAACCTGTTTTTATACATCACCGGACAGCGTGCTGACGGGTATCACACCCTGCAGACGCTGTTTCAGTTTGTTGACTACGGCGACACGATTTCCATTGAACTGCGCGACGACGGGCAGATTCGTCTGCTGACGCCGGTCGAAGGGGTGGCCGACGAGGATAACCTGATCGTGCGCGCCGCCCGTCTGCTGATGAGTGAGGCAGAACGGTCCGGGCGTCTGCCAGCGGGCAGCGGCGCGGATATCAGGGTGGAAAAACGCCTGCCGATGGGCGGCGGGCTCGGCGGCGGGTCGTCTAACGCCGCCACCGTGCTGGTGGTGCTCAATCATCTGTGGGGCTGCGATCTCACGGTGGATGAGCTGGCCGCGCTCGGGCTGACGCTCGGGGCCGACGTGCCGGTGTTTGTTCGCGGGCATGCGGCCTTTGCCGAAGGCGTGGGCGAGATCCTCTCCCCGGCAGAGCCTGCGGAAAAATGGTATCTAGTGGCCCACCCGGGCGTCAGCATTCCGACCCCGGTTATCTTTAAAGATCCGGACCTTCCGCGCGATACCCCAATAAGGTCAATAGAAACGTTATTAAACTGTGAATTCAGCAACGATTGCGAGGATATCGCAAGAAAACGTTTTCGCGAGGTTGATGTCGCGCTTTCCTGGCTGTTAGAATACGCGCCGTCGCGCCTGACTGGCACAGGGGCCTGTGTCTTTGCTGAATTTGATACGGAATCCGCTGCACGTCAGGTGCTCGAGCTGGCTCCAGAGTGGCTGCATGGTTTCGTAGCGCGTGGTATGAACGTCTCCCCGCTGCAGCAGGCCATTCTGGCGCAATCTGAGTTTCGGTGACAACGTCACCCTGTTCCAGACGTTGCATCGCGCTCTTTAATACACCGCCTGGATAGCATTCGCCTGGCCCGCACAGTTTACGGCGAACTATCCACCACTGGACGCATGCCTGAGGTTCTTCTCGTGCCTGATATGAAGCTTTTTGCTGGTAACGCCACCCCGGAACTAGCACAACGTATTGCCAACCGCCTGTACACTTCTCTTGGCGACGCCGCCGTAGGTCGCTTTAGCGATGGCGAAGTCAGCGTACAAATTAACGAAAATGTACGCGGTGGTGATATTTTCATCATCCAGTCCACCTGTGCTCCAACTAACGACAACCTGATGGAACTGGTTGTCATGGTCGATGCCCTGCGCCGTGCTTCCGCTGGCCGTATCACTGCTGTTATTCCTTACTTTGGTTATGCCCGTCAGGACCGTCGCGTCCGTTCCGCACGTGTGCCAATTACCGCTAAAGTTGTTGCTGACTTCCTCTCCAGTGTTGGCGTTGACCGCGTTCTGACGGTTGACCTGCATGCCGAGCAGATTCAGGGCTTCTTCGACGTTCCGGTTGATAACGTATTCGGCAGTCCAATCCTGCTGGAAGATATGCTGCAGCTGAACCTGGACAACCCGATTGTGGTTTCTCCGGACATCGGCGGCGTGGTTCGCGCACGCGCTATCGCCAAACTGCTTAACGATACCGACATGGCGATCATCGACAAACGTCGTCCACGCGCTAACGTTTCTCAGGTGATGCATATCATCGGTGACGTCGCTGGCCGTGACTGCGTGCTGGTTGACGACATGATCGACACCGGCGGCACTCTGTGCAAAGCCGCCGAAGCGCTGAAAGAGCGTGGTGCAAAACGCGTATTCGCTTACGCGACTCACCCGATCTTCTCCGGCAATGCAGTGAACAACCTGCGCAACTCCGTCATTGATGAAGTTGTGGTGTGTGACACCATCCCACTGAGCGACGAGATCAAAGCGCTGCCAAACGTGCGTACTTTGACCCTGTCCGGGATGCTGGCCGAAGCGATTCGTCGTATCAGCAACGAAGAATCCATCTCTGCAATGTTCGAACACTAATCGGACGCAGTCGAAAAACCCGCTACGGCGGGTTTTTTTGTCTGTGGTATTTATTTGTATGATTAATGCCTCCTTCACCTGCCATTGATATGACAGATGATGCGCACCTGGATGATGATTGTGAAAAACACTTCCTCTCACGTTCTGCCCTTCCGCGCCCTCATCGACGCCTGCTGGAACGAAAAATATACCCTGTCACGCTTCACCCGTGACCTGATCGCCGGGATCACCGTCGGCATCATTGCTATTCCACTGGCGATGGCGCTGGCGATTGGCAGCGGCGTGGCACCGCAGTACGGCCTGTACACCGCCGCCGTCGCCGGGATTGTGATAGCCCTGACCGGCGGGTCGCGCTTTAGCGTCTCCGGGCCGACCGCAGCTTTTGTGGTGATCCTCTATCCGGTGTCTCAGCAGTTCGGCCTCGCCGGGTTGCTGGTGGCGACCCTGATGTCCGGGGTATTTTTGATTTTGTTCGGCCTGGCGCGCTTTGGCAGGCTGATTGAGTACATTCCGCTCTCCGTAACCCTGGGCTTTACCTCCGGGATTGGTATCACCATCGGGACCATGCAGATCAAGGATTTCCTTGGCCTGCAGATGGCCCACGTGCCGGAGCATTACCTGCAAAAAGTGGGGGCGCTGGTGATGGCCCTGCCAACGGCAAACCCGGGAGATGCGGCGATCGGCGTGGTGACGCTGGGCACGCTGATCCTCTGGCCGCGCCTGGGCATACGGCTGCCGGGGCACCTGCCCGCCCTGCTGCTGGGCTGTGCGGTGATGGGGGTAGTAAACCTGCTCGGCGGTCACGTCGCCACTATCGGCTCCCAGTTCCACTATGTGCTGGCGGATGGCTCCCAGGGTAACGGCATCCCGCAACTGTTGCCCCAGCTGGTGCTGCCGTGGAATCTGCCCGGCTCCAGCTTCACCCTGAGCTGGGACTCCCTGCGTGCCTTGCTGCCTGCCGCTTTTTCGATGGCGATGCTGGGGGCGATTGAGTCCTTGCTCTGCGCGGTGGTGCTGGACGGCATGACCGGCACCAAACACAAAGCCAACAGCGAGCTGGTCGGCCAGGGGCTGGGGAATATCATTGCCCCGTTCTTCGGCGGCATCACCGCGACGGCAGCCATTGCCCGCTCGGCGGCGAACGTCCGCGCCGGGGCGACCTCTCCGGTCTCGGCCGTCATTCACTCGGTGCTGGTGATCCTCGCCCTGCTGGTGCTGGCTCCCCTGCTCTCGTGGCTGCCGCTGTCGGCGATGGCGGCCCTGCTGCTGATGGTGGCATGGAACATGAGCGAGGCGCACAAAGTGGTGAACCTGCTGCGCCGTGCGCCTAAAGACGACATCATCGTCATGCTGATCTGCATGTCGCTGACCGTGCTGTTTGATATGGTGATTGCGATTAGCGTTGGGATCGTGCTGGCCTCGCTGCTGTTTATGCGCCGCATTGCCCGCATGACCCGTCTGGCGACGGTCAACGTCACGGTGCCGGACGACGTGCTGGTGCTGCGGGTGATCGGCCCGCTGTTCTTTGCCGCCGCCGAAGGGCTGTTCAGCGATCTGGAGTCGCGCATTGCGGGGAAACGGATCGTGGTTCTGAAGTGGGATGCGGTCCCGGTGCTGGATGCGGGCGGGCTGGATGCCTTCCAGCGGTTTGTCCAACGCCTGCCGGAAGGCTGCGAACTGCGGGTGAGCAATCTCGAGTTCCAGCCCCTGCGTACCATGGCGCGCGCAGGGGTGCAACCCATTGCCGGTCGTCTGGCGTTCTATCCGAACCGCGAGGCAGCGTTAGCGGATCTGTGACATTCGCCGCTGCATCATGATGCCAATCGCCTGCTGGAGCCACCCAAGCACAGCAGGCGTCATCCAGGTGCCCTTCATCAGATGCGGCTCCTGCTGCATCGCCTGGCGGAATTTTTGCTGCGTCACCGGGTTAGTTCCGGCATAAGACTGGAACAGCGCCAGCCAGTTTTCGGCCAGCTGTTGCGCGGTGTCGGAGGCAGGCTCCAGCTCCTCCCGCTGGGCCCGGTGCAGCTTCGCCACCAGCGGCGGCCACTCCATCATGCGATCGAAATAGTGCGCCCGGGTAAAGGCCATCTCCTCCGGCGTGAGATAGTTTTCCCAGATGATAAGCTTCGATTCGGCAAACGCCCGGGTGATGTAATCCGTCATCTCTGCCTTGATGCCCGTCTGTTCGCGCATCTGCGGCTCAACGCTGTGCATCTCGTTGAGACGGGTGAGAAACTCCGGTTTGCCCGCCGTGTCCTGCTCCAGACGCTCCATCCAGCGCGTGGCCAGATCCCTCGCTCGCGGATTGGATACCGCAACATCATTCTCCAGCAGGCTTTTCGCCTCCTGAACCAGAGCGGCCCAGATGTCCGCCAGCGCCTCTTTGTGCTGCGCAAATGGCAGCTGCTGTAACTCTTCTTTGCTAAACCAGCGATCGTACATATTCATTAACTCCAGAGTCTGTAGCCAGGACTCCAGATCGAGATCCTCATGGGTATCGAGCCCGGTGCGCAAATCCACAAGCCGGTCGCGCAGCGTGGTGATGCTGCGCACCTGCTTATCCAGCAGGCGGATTTGCGCCTCGAGCAGTTCCGATAACGTAAGTGAATCTTTCTCCAGAAAGTCCCTGATTTCAGCAAGTTCCAGCCCTGCCTTTGCCAGCGCCTGTATCATATGCAGACGCTGAACATCGGCCAGATTGTAGAGCCGGTACCCTGCCGCGCTTCTGGCAGAAGGCAGCAACAACCCTGTTTGCTCATAGTGGTGCAAGGTGCGCACGGTGATCCCGGCGCGTTTCGCCAGTTCCCCGACCTGAATTAACATAACGGCTCCTTCTTATTGCCAGTGGCGTCACTCTGGAGCCTTACGTTACGTGAGGGTCAATACGGGATGCAAAAAAAAACGACTCCAGAAGGAGCCGTTTCGGTGTTCTTTGGGTTAGCGCATTAACTGTGCTTATGCTGATCGCGACGACAGCGCTTATCGTAGTGGCGCACCCACCAGTATCTGTCGCAGACCTGCTCATGACCGCTGACGCGGGCACCCGCCAGCCACAATACGGCACCCAGGAAGATGCTCAGGATGGCACCGTGTGCAAAGTATTGCGGCAGGTCAAGCTGCGGCAGCTGGTTTAAAATGGAATAACCGACGCCAACAACCATGACCACCAATCCCAACCCCATTAGCACGTTACCGAGTAACGAAGCGTTTCTGCGTTTCATGTGTCACCTCCGGAGCTTTGGGTTGCAGGGGAATAATCTCCCTAATCCTTGTGTGTAAAGTATAGACAACACCCCTTTTGCTGATTGCGTGAGGGATCACATTTACGCACATCGGGGCAACAAAACTTTACAAATAAGCCTTTGAGTAGCATGAAATTCTAATGGTTCAGGCACGGTATTATTCAGATCCAACGCGACGGCGCGCAGAATTTTGTCAAGCGACGCGGCAGACAGTACACTACGCGCCAGACTTAGCACTTTCAGGAACAAAAACGTGACGATTAAACTGATTGTCGGCCTGGCCAACCCTGGCGCGGAATATGCAGCAACCCGCCACAATGCGGGCGCATGGTATGTTGATCTGCTGGCCGAGCGGTTGCGCGCTCCCCTGCGCGAGGAACCGAAATTCTTCGGCTATACCTCACGCGTGAACCTGGCCGGAGCCGATATGCGTCTTCTGGTGCCGACCACGTTTATGAACTTAAGCGGCAAAGCGGTTGCCGCGCTGGCGACCTTTTACCGTATCAATCCGGATGAGATCCTGGTGGCGCATGACGAACTGGATCTGCCCCCCTGGCGTGGCAAAATTCAAACTGGGCGGCGGTCACGGCGGGCATAATGGCTTAAAAGACATCATCAGCAAACTGGGCAATAACCCCAATTTTCACCGTTTACGCGTCGGTATTGGTCATCCGGGCGATAAAAACAAAGTTGTCGGCTTTGTCCTCGGCAAGCCCCCAGCTTCGGAACAGAAGCTGATCGACGAAGCGGTAGACGAAGCGGTGCGTTGCACTGAAATCTGGCTGCAGGATGGCTTAACTAAAGCCACCAACCGTCTGCACGCTTTCAAAGCGCAATAACCGGTCCGTCACGCCTTTTTTGCCCCGCAGGCTGCGGGTTACGTGTATAATAGGCGAAGTTATTTACTTTTCTTCGACTCGTTAATGTTAACGTGTTGAATATCAAGACATTAAGGTGATTCAGAAATGGGATTCAAATGCGGTATCGTTGGTCTGCCTAACGTTGGCAAATCCACCCTGTTTAACGCGCTGACTAAAGCGGGCATCGAAGCGGCTAACTTCCCGTTCTGCACCATCGAGCCAAACACCGGTGTCGTGCCAATGCCCGATCCACGTCTGGACCAGCTCGCGGAGATCGTTAAGCCGCAGCGCATTCTGCCAACCACCATGGAGTTCGTGGACATCGCCGGTCTGGTAAAAGGCGCGTCCAAAGGTGAAGGCCTGGGCAACCAGTTCCTGACCAACATCCGTGAAACCGAAGCCATCGGCCACGTTGTTCGTTGCTTTGAAAACGACAACATCATCCACGTGAACAACAAAGTGGATCCAGCTGACGACATCGAAGTGATCAACACCGAGCTGGCGCTGTCTGACCTCGACACCTGCGAGCGCGCCCTGCACCGCGTGCAGAAGAAAGCTAAAGGCGGCGATAAAGACGCGAAAGCGGAACAGGCTGCGCTGGAAAAATGTCTGCCACAGCTGGAAAACGCCGGCATGCTGCGCGCGCTGAAAAACCTGACTGAAGAAGACAAAGCGGCGATCAAATACCTGAGCTTCCTGACCCTGAAGCCAACCATGTACATCGCTAACGTCAACGAAGACGGTTTCGAAAACAACCCATACCTCGACAAAGTGCGTGAAATCGCGGCGGCCGAAGGTTCTGTGGTTGTTGCAGTGTGCGCCGCCGTTGAATCTGATATCGCCGAGCTGGACGATGCCGACCGTGAAGAGTTCATGGCCGAGCTGGGTCTGGAAGAGCCAGGTCTGAACCGCGTGATCCGCGCCGGTTACGAGCTGCTGAACCTGCAAACCTACTTCACCGCTGGCGTGAAAGAAGTGCGTGCATGGACTATCCCTGTTGGTGCCACCGCTCCACAGGCAGCGGGTAAGATCCACACCGACTTCGAGAAAGGGTTTATTCGTGCGCAGACTATCGCGTTTGAAGACTTCATCACCTACAAGGGTGAGCAAGGCGCGAAAGAAGCGGGCAAGATGCGTGCAGAAGGGAAAGACTACATCGTTAAAGATGGCGATGTAATGAACTTCCTGTTCAACGTCTAATCGCTGCTAAACAGACAAAAAATCCACGCCTTTGCGTGGATTTTTTTTATCACGCTCAAAGCTGATGCAAACCAGCCTCAGCGGCCTCCTGGCGCCAGTCCAACAATACCTCCCAGGACTGTCGCATTGCCTCGCTAAACCCACCAATAAACAGAGCCGAACAGATCTCCTGGTATTGCGGGTCGCTCACCAGCACCTTAAGCGCGTCGCGTATGGACTGTAGCGTGCCTGATGAAGTGCTGGCTGCGGTAATCAAAGGCAGACCGGGTGCCAGCGGGCTGCGGCCGATTACTGCCAGCCCCTCCAGCAGCTCAGGTTGATGGCGCTGCAGCAGGGCCCAGGTCACGCAGTCGATGGCCGCGATATCGCCCTCACCGCGCCGGAGCTCGATCAGCGACTGGCGATGGCTGCCGCTAAACGCTACGCCGGAGAAAAAACGGCCCCGCTCCGCCAGCGGAGCAACCATTTTCAGCAGCACGTTGTAGCCGGACTGCGAATCCGGAGCGTTACACACCGCCCGCCGACCGCGAAAATCGGCCAGCGTTTTATCGCTATCCTGCGCCCGGGCCACCAGCAGGCTGCGGTAATTTCGCCCCTCGCAGCCTGGCGCGGTGTAGTGAAAACAGCCGACAACCTGCACGTCCGGCAGTTGCGTCATCAGCGGAAAACCGCAGGTCTGACTCAGCACCAGGTCGGGATGCCGCCAGTGCGCCAGCAGCCCTTCCCCGGCAAACGCGGGGCGCTGACCGGTTGTCGCCACGCCGTGCGCCGCCAGCAGCTGTTGCACCGCCCGGTACAGAGCCTCTGTGTCCGCGTGGTTAATGTTATACATAGGAAACGCCAGCGTCTCACTCATGGCCTTTACCTCCCTCAATGCCGGGATGTACCGTGACATCCACCGGGGTACGCCAGAAATGGCGAAGCCACTGGCCATAGCCCTGGACCACAAAGCCCTGGTTTCGCTGCTGATAGTCCTCACGATTAAGCCGGTAGATGGCTTTCAGTCCGTACCAGGGCACGCCGGGCAGATCGTGGTGAACTGAATGGTAGTTGAGATTTAAAAACAGCACCTGCCAGAACATCCCGGCCTCGTTAATGACCGAACGCGCCAGCGGATCGTCCGCCGCCCGGTGTTCCAGGAACGAACGCACTTTGGTCAGGGCCAGCGCCGGGTAGCTCACCGCCAGCACAAACCAGAGCGGCGAAAATCCCCGCTGCGCCATCCAGAAAAACAGCGCGAAAAGCAACGTGCCGTGAACCAGCCACATCGTCATCGCCGCATACTGCAGCTGGCGAAACGCCGACAGCGCGCTGCCGAGCGTTTGTGCAATATCCAGCAGCGGCCCCAGTAGCAGCCGACCGCAAAAGGTATTGCGCGCCTGGATCGCCCGCCTGTGCCAGGGTGAAAAGCGCGCCCAGCTCGCCGGGGTAAAGTAATAGGATTCGGGATCGTCCACCGGTACGGTAAGACTGTCGTGCCGATGGTGCGCCAGATGGGAATCCCGGTAGAGGCCATAGGGATACCAGACCGCCAGCGGCAAGGTGCCAAACAGCTGGTTAAGCCAGGGGAAACGCGTGGGATGGCCGTGGATCAGCTCATGCTGGAGCGACATGTACCAGGTGCTAAAGCCGATCAGCAGCAGTGTCGCCGGCAGCAGACCGAGTATGTGCCAGTACGCTAGCGTGCTAAACCAGCCGCCATAAATTATCACGATGAGCAGCCAGGTCGGTATTTCGCTGCGCCACAGCAGGCTGGCCGAAAGGCGACGGATCTGCTCGCGCTGTTGTGAGTGTAAATAGAGGGCCATTCCTTCAGATGCCGCCGTCAGGGATAAGATGTTGTAACCCTCCGGGATCGCGCCAGAAATGACAACGAACTTAAATTGCATTGCTTTGCCACAAAATACGCACAGCAAGCCCGCATTTGCGCGAGGGAGCTTGACTTATTTTGTGATAAAGGTACTTTTCAGGACATGAAGAAGATCCTGATTATTGTTCCTGATGGCGGTATGTTGTTTGAGGCCGCCGGTATTGCCGACATTCTGACCCAGGCTAACCAGCTGCGCCCGGAAGGTCCCTGCTATCGGATTATTATCGCCACAACGCAACCCCATCAGGTGATCCACGGTCAGTCCGGCCTGAACCTGCTGGCCGACTACCGCCTGCCGGAGCTTGATCCGCGCGAGCCGCTCGACACCATCATTATTACCGGACGCGGGCTCAACGAGCAGGAGAGTACGGCGGTTGTCGACTGGCTGCATCTCGCCGCTCCACACGCGCAGCGTATTGCCTCGGTCTGCGGAGGCGCCCTGCTCCTGGCGCAGGCCGGCGTGCTGGATGGCCGCCGGGCAACCACCCACTGGCGGCTGCTGGAAACCCTGCAAAGCCGCTGGCCGCGGGTGAAAGTTGAAAGCGGCCCGCTGTATATCCAGGACGGCCCGGTCTGGACCTCCGGCGGCGTCAGCACCGGGTTCGATCTGACGCTGGCATTGGTTGAGGAGGATTACGGCTTTAGCCTCGCCCGTGACGTCGCGCAGGACATGGTGATGTATCTGCGCCGCCCCGGTGGACAGATGCAGTTCAGCCGCTACCATTTGCCACAGCCCGGCGCCTCCGGCCCGATTGCTGAACTGCAGAACTGGATCCTGCAAAACCTCACGGCGGATCTGTGCGTGGAAAAGCTGGCGGAAAAGGCCGCTATGAGTCCGCGCAATTTTACCCGCGTATTCACCCGCGAAACCGGCGCATCCCCTGCCCGCTATGTCACCGAGGCGCGTCTGGCCGCGGCGCGACACCTGCTGGAGCAAACCACAGAGCCGCTGGAGCGCATCGCAGCGCAGAGCGGGTTTGGCACCAGCATCAACCTGCGTCGGGTTTTCGAAAAACAGCTTCACCTGACCCCTGGCGAGTACCGCCAGCGCTTCCACAGCCGAAAAATGGCGTAATCTGATCCTTTTTTGTCATTTACGCCATTACGCCTGCCGCCTACAGTGACTCCAGAGATCACAGAAAAGGAGTCAATCATGGTTAAGGTCGGTATTAACGGTTTCGGCAGGATCGGACGTAATTTCTTACGCGCTGCGCTGGGCAATCCGGATATTCATATTGCAGCGATTAACGATCTGACGGACAGCAAAACCCTCGCCCACTTACTGAAATACGACTCCCTGCTCGGCACCCTGCCGGCAGCTGTCGAAGCCGGCGAAGGCGCGCTGCAGGTGGACGGTCAGCGCATTACCGTATTCAGTGAACGCGACCCGGCAAACATCCGCTGGGCCGAGGCAGGCGTGGAGGTGGTTATCGAGGCCACGGGCTTTTTCACCGAGCGCGAGAAGGCGGCGGTCCATATTCACAGCGGCGGCGCAAAGCGCGTCATCATTTCAGCGCCGGGTAAAAACGACGACCTGACGGTAGTCATGGGGGTAAACGATGCCCTGTACGATCCGGCGCAACATTTCGTGGTCAGTAACGGGAGCTGCACCACCAACGGCCTGGCGCCCGCAGCACAGGTGCTGCACCAGCGGTTTGGCATTGAGCACGGGTTGATGAATACTACCCACGCCTACACCAACAGCCAGGCGCTGCACGACCAGCCGGAAAAAGATCTTCGCGGTGCCCGTGCGGCGGCGCTGTCGATTGTGCCCTATTCGAGCGGGGCGGCGAAGGCGCTGGGTAAAGTGATTCCTGAGCTGGATGGCCGACTGACGGGCTATTCGCTGCGCGTGCCGGTGCCGGTCGTTTCCATCGTCGATCTGACCGTTACCCTGAGCCGGGAGGTGACCGTCGAAGAGGTTAACGATGCCTTTCGCAGCGCGGCGACGGGCGGGCCACTGAAAGGGATCCTGGGGTACAGCGATGAGCCATTAGTCTCCAGCGATTACCAGGGCGATCCGCGCTCCTCCATTATCGATGGGCTGTCCACCCTGGTGATAGGCGGCAAAATGGTGAAGATCCTCGCGTGGTATGACAACGAATGGGGATTCTCGAATCGGCTGGTGGATCTGGCGCTGCTGATGGACCACAAAGGCGTGTAATTGTGCCTGTCGACTGACGCATCTGCGTTCCGCTAAAAATCCACGCCAATGCGTGGATTTTTTTGTTAAAGGAAAAACAGATTATTTGTTTGCCGCTAAAAAAGACTTCTACGCCAAACGCGGGCAGCGGATAAAGATGCCCCTTCGGCACATCGTCATTCAGTAGGGGTTTCAGCTCCCGGCTCTCCTCTGCCAAATCAAGCGTGACGGTCTGATCGCCATAGTTCTGTACAAAAATATACGCCTCCCCTTCGTCGTGTCGTGCCGTGGCAACCACCCCTTCCGGCAATTGCATTCCCGTGCAGGCGGTAATGCCGTTTTCATCAGCGATCATCTGGTAAAAATCGTGCAGGAAATCGCCTCCGGTTCTTGCCGCGAGATAATACGCCTGCCCTTCGCCATGCGCATTGCGGGTTACTGCGGGTCTGCCGGCATAGAAATCCTGCTGATAAACGCCCAGTACCTCTGCCGTTTCCGCATGAATAAGCTCGCACAGTTCCCGACATTCATACGCACGTTCAGGGCTGTTCCAGACTGACGACGTAATGCCGATCTGATTCGTTTCGCCATCGTACAGACCGTCGATCTCTTCCGACCAGATACCCAATACATCGCGAAGAGGTCCCGGGAAACCGGTTGTGAAGCACAGATCGTCTGTATCGACAATGCCCGTCCAGTAGGTGGCAATAAACACCCCGCCGACTGCCACGAACTGATTCACGCGTTCGGCAAAGGCTGCATCCACCATATAGAGCATCGGGGCAATGATGACCCGGTATGCACTGAGATCTGAATGTTGGGAGACGATATCCACCGGGATGCTCTGCTGCCAGAGTGCCTGATAATGTTGCTGCACCGTCTCTTCAAACTTAATGCCACAATTTCGGGGCCCGGCAGCATCGTTCACTGCCCAGCGATTGTCCCAGTCATAGACTATCGCCACCTCAGCCCGGTAATCCGCGCCTGCCGCAGGTGCCAGCTTTTCCAGCGCAGCGCCGACCTGCTTTACGTCCTGTCCGACGCGGGTATTGAGATGGCCGACATGATCCACTACCGCGCCGTGTAATTTTTCGACCGACCCCCGGCTTTTTCGCCACTGGAAATATTGTACCGAGTCGGAACCGTGGGCCACCGCCTGCAGGGCTGACAGCAGGTGCATCCCCGGTCTTTTCAGCTTGCTGACCGCCTGCCAGTTTGTGGTTCCGGGAGTAGATTCCATCAGCAGGAAAGGCAGTCCGGGTTTCAGGCTTCGCATCAGGTCAAAGGTGAAGGCCGTGTAAGCGGCGATATCCTGCTGCTGTTGGGCTTTGTGCCACTCCGGATAGCTGTCCCATGAGATGAAATCAACCTCCTGCGCCAGTCGCCAGTAATCGTAATCGCTGAACACCCCATGGAAGTTAGTGGTGGCGGGCAACGCTGGGTTGAAGGCTTTCACCGTCTGAATTTCATGGCGGCAAAACAGCGCAACCTGCTCACTCATAAAGCGCCGCCAGTCGATATTCAGGCCATGAACCGACTGCTCGCCCAGTGGCCCTGGGGAATGGATCTGACTCCAGCTGGAATATTCGTGGCTCCAGAATGAGCTCCACCAGCGCTGGTTCAGGTTCTCTAACGTCTGATACTTCTCCTTTAGCCAGTCGCGGAAGGCCTGCTGGCAGATCTCGCAGTGGCAGTCGCCGCCATACTCATTCGAGATATGCCAGGCCAGGACGGCAGGGTGATGCGCATAACGTTTCGCCAGCTGCGCGTTAATTTTCCCGGTCAGGCGTAAATATTGGGGGGAGGAAACACAGTGATTATGGCGTTCCCCGTGCAGGTTTTTCGTCAGATCCTTATTGGTCCGCAATACCTCCGGGTATTTTTCAGATACCCAGGCGGGCCTGGCACCACTCGGTGTCGCCAGGAAAACATAAATCCCATTGGCATAAAGCGTATCCAGAACGCTATCCAGCCAGCCAAACTGATATTCGCCTTCGGCGGGCTCGAGTTTAGACCAGCTAAATATTCCCACCGACATCACGTTGCATTTGGTCTCTTTCATCATCGCGATATCTTTCTCAAGAATATCGGGCTGAGTGAGCCACTGGTCCGGATTATAATCGGCACCGTGTAAAAAATTGAGTTGAGTAAATAACTTGCTCATCACCACCTCCCTTATGCTAAAGACTCTCTCTCAGGAGAAAGAGCCATAACCTTGTCTTTTTTGTTCCGCAGAGAAAATACTGAGAACAACGTAAATAGTCCTGAAACGACGCCAAGAATGATATAGGTATTGGCAAAGCCAATGGTGTCATATAAATGCCCGACCACCGGGGAATAGACCGTCGTGGCAATGGATGCCGCAAACAGCACCAGCAAATAGATCGTGGATGACAATTTATGGTCAAAATTTTGGGCAATAAATTTAAATACAGAGATCAGGATTAAGGGTTTCTCAATGGCGTGCATCATCTTCACTGCCGCAATCCATACCGGGCCCAGCGGAACGGCAGATCCCAGAATACGCACCGACATAATCGTCCCGGCAATCACCAGCGCCCACTTCGCCCCGACGCGGTTCACAAACCACGGCATCAGACCAAGGAATAAAGTTTCGCCACAGACCTGAATTGATGCCAGGGTGCCGTACCATTTATTTCCTTCATCAACGCTCGGGAACTGCAGAGAGAAGTACTGCGCAAACTGCTGGTCGTAGGTGTCATAGATTTGCGTGACAAACAGCGTAAAAATAATCAGCATCCAGAACTGCTTATCTTTCATCAGTTCAACAACATGCCCCGCTTTTAATGACGAGGTCATTTTTTCTTCTTCCAGCGTGACCGTAATTTTCGTCAGCATAAAGCAGACAGCCGCTAACACAATGGCAATACTGGCCAGCCAGAACGAGAGGTTAGGATTATCATTAATATTACGTCCGACAATATACGCCGCGGCCGCCCAACCCAGAGAACCCCACATTCTCACCCGTCCATATTCAAAGGAATAACGGCGGGATATTTTGTCGATATAGGAATCAATGACGCCACACCCGGAGTTAAAAATAACCCCCAGATAGATACCGCCGAGCACAGCACCTAACCAGAAGGAGCTGACCAGCAAGGGCGCATAAACATAAATAAAGAACGGTCCGACCGGAAGCAGCAGCGCAATAATTAAAAAGATAAGCGATTTTTTTGTGCCGAATTTATCAGAGATATAACCAAAGAACGGCTGCATGGTTAGCGCAATAAAGGCATTAATCGCATACAACCACCCCGTTTGGGTGGCGCTGATCCCTAAATGCTGTGTCGTCCAGATAACAAAAAAGGCCATCGTCGACGACCAGGCAAACAGGTAGAGAAAATCAAAAATGCTTAAAAGGACATAGTTCCTTTTACCGGTAACCATATTTTTCTTCCTCAAGAAGGAACAGGATCGGTGCTTCGCTGAAGGCTCAGTGAGTGGCGTTCTTTTGGGTTATGTCAGTACTGTTAAGCAGAGCGCGCAGTGGTCGCCCCTTAAAATGTATGACGTTCACATCAACGTGTTACATACAATACCTGACAAATGACGCGAACAACTCTCCTTGATGAAAACTGCAATCGGCATCACAGAACACAATTTTTAAAGCGGCAAAAGGTGAGCAAGATCGCTAAATCACGCCATGTGAACGTATGACATTTTGATATAATGTCTACTCAAGGCGGTGATGAAACGCGTAATTTTTAGTGACGAACTGAGAAAGGATTGAGGGTGAATAAAAACAGAAATGCGACGCTGGAAGATGTCGCTCGCCGGGCAGGTGTCTCCTATCAGACCGTATCCCGGGTACTCAATAAATCGGTAAACGTGGCCGAAAAAACGCGTATCCGTGTCGAGCAGGCCATTGAAGATCTACGCTACGTTCCAAACCGGCTGGCGCAGCAGCTGGTCGGGAAGCGCACCCAGACGCTGGGGTTAGTAACCACCTCCCTCGCGCTGCATGCGCCATCACAAATCGCCGCATCCGTGAAAAAGCATGCCCGTGAGGCGGGCTATCAGGTTCTGATTTCAATGATTGATGAAGCTGACCCCACAGCCATTCAGCAATCGATTAACGATCTTAAATCGCAGTTTATCGAAAAAATCCTGATTAACGTCCCGCTGGAGACTTCTTCCGCCCGGGAGCTGGCTGAGCATAATACCGATGTCACCTGCCTGTTTCTTGACGTCGCGCCGGACAGCGGTGTTTTTCATGTCATCTTTGATCCGGCGAACGGGACTCAGGAGAGCGTCAAACGCTTATGCGAACTTGGGCACACCAACATTGCGCTGATGCCGGGTCCAAAACACTCCATTTCAGCCAAATTGCGTCTGGAAAACTGGTTAAGCAGCATGGCGACATTTGGCAAAACGCCCGCGGCCGTTATTTTCGGCACCTGGGATGCCCAAAGCGGTCACGACGGTGCGCGACAGCTTATCGACAATAAGACTGCGTTTAGCGCCCTGCTGGTAGGTAACGACCAGATGGCGCTGGGGGCACTGAGTGCAATGAATAAGGCAGGTATCGCGGTACCCCGGCAGGTTTCCATCATTGGCTACGATGACAGTTACGAAAGCGCCTTTTTCATCCCTTCCCTTACCACGGTGCGGCTTGATTTAGACGCTCAGGGTAAGGAAGCGGTGGCCAGAGTGCTCGCGGCAACCGGGGAAAACATGCCTGATAGTTGTATTTTGCCAGCGGAGTTTATTGTACGGGATTCGATTGGAATAAATGACGTCTAGCCAGCCTTGTCACAGGTAAACACTCCCCCCGCTCCGCAAGGCTGGTAGAGGCGACTTAAAAATAGAGACGGAATGAATACGCGCCACCAACCTTCACGCCATCGACCCTGGCTTCACCTTCAGGATACCTGTCTCCAGCACCAGGCCCGAATTTTGTGAATAAAAAAATTGGCAACTCAAATTCTTTCTTTATGGCCCACCAGGTAACAGCATTATCCGTGGTACATTCATTGCACGTTAGCCGCAACGTATATTTCTGATTTTTTATTATGTTTATCCGATTAAAATCAAACCACGCATAGGTATTGTCGGCGAGCTTTTCCATCATAATCACTTTAGTTGTAACTATATTCCCAGAATGATCAATCAACTCCAGCGTTAATGGGCCATGATTTTGCCGCGCAAAAGTCGCCAGCATCAGTTCAACGCCTTTCAGCGCATTTGATTCAGCCAATATTGTCTGTTCAAAGCTGCGTCCCTTTGTAAGGTATCCGTAGCTGGTATTGAAAAGCGGCTGCTCGATAATGGGTGTTGATTGCCACATACGAAGCTCTGAAAGCTTAACTAATGCCGGGTAAAGAGAGGCTATCAATCCGGCGATTATCATCGCTGACACCAGGCCTTTCATTACCTTACTATTAAGCCAGGATAGCACCTTAGCGATCACTAGAGAGCAGACCGGTAAAAATCCAAAAAAATATCTGGCCTGCATTGCTCCTGTATAGCCTGTTTTTAAATGCATATCTCTGATAGTGAAAAAGTAAATCACAAAGAAAATAAAAAAGGCTACCACAAAGGAGAATGTCACATTGAACAAATAATTATTTTTGGCATTCTTATTTACCAAAACACAACCCGCCATGACGCCTAACATGATCAAAATAGCTTTAACAATGAATATTCTGGTTTCACTGTCAAAAATATATACGTGCCCATAAGGAATCGTCAGAGTAACTAAATTCCCGTTAAGAAAATTATTAAGAAACTCTGAGAAAGCCAGCCTTTTTGCATCTGGATGCTCAATAAAAAACCATGCTGCGGGGGTGCCCTGAGGCGCTGGATAAAAACCACCATAAATAAGATGTATGCAGACAAAATAAATGACAACAACGAATATTGATGCAGCAATAATCAACCATTGCTTTAGCGATATTTCCTTTATTATTTTTACTAAACTGGAGAAATTAAAAAGCGCAACGGAGGCTAACAAACAAACGATCGCTAGTGAACCTGTAGCTTTACTCAGTGAAGCGATAATCCCACCGGCACAAATAAAAAGAATATAAGATGTTAAAGGCCTGTCATCTTTGTGACGCTCCATCAATCCCAGCAATCCGTAGATGACAAAGGTACAACCCAGAACATTTATCTGATCGTTACTGACTGCGCTTCCTAAAAGCACAAACATAGGGATGACGAGTAAAAATGCGCCTCCCACAAAAGTCGCGAGTCTGGATTGAGTGCTCTGGTACAGCATCCGGCATGTCATGACGATGATGATAAGGGAAATCACCATATTTACGTAACGCCCTACGCTTGCGAATGCATCCTGCAAATGTAAGAGACTGGCCAGTTCGCCAACGATGATATAATACAGCGCCGGATGATTAAGGTAATTGAGTTTATTACTCGAATATATAAGACCGTTATTATAGTCGGGGAAGTGATTTTTCATGACATCAACCACATATCCCATATGCGCAAACTCATCCGGGAAAAATCCAGGATTATAGGATTGTGAATAGCCTATCCCTAATATGAGATAAAACAGTGAAAGAAAAACAACAATAAAAACGATACTGAGTTTTTGTTTAGTCATAATAATCATCTTAAGGAGAGAGAGTACAGGTAGAAAAAGCAATCGCCTACAACCGTGGTGATTCGACTTAGTATGACTGCCAGCACAATATCTATCTCAGCAAAGAACGGCTTCAACAATAAAATGAGCAAAAATTCTCTGACCCCTACCCCAGCAGGAGAGCCTGGCGTAATAAGCCCCGCAAGCCATGCGATGACATATGCTCCAATGAGCGGCAGTACCAGCGCGGGGGTGGCAATCCAGTTATCGACAATGGAATAGAGTACGCACAGGAACACAGTTCCTGAGATCACCAGGAACAGGAAGTATCGTGCTATGACCTTGATTAAACTGCTCCTCTCCTGCCATTTCAACCCCAGAGCAATCAACAGTGCGATAATAATAAACAGCGAGAAGCCATAGATAATATTAAAAGCAGGATATAACAGAGGTAACATCCATAATACAAAAGCGGCCCCCGTCAGAACTAACAGCAGTAGCTCCAGAAAAGTGCTCTTCGCAATCGCTTTTCCTGAAAAACCATGCGACATCGCCAGGAATTGTCTGCCCGCAAACTGGAAAATATTGCCAGGCACATATTTCGCTAACTGAGTCAGACCGTAAATCCGGGTGGCTATCCGGGAGCTAATAGACTGTTCCAGACCTACCATCAGTATGCGCCACGCAGAAGCAAGAATGATGTTGGCGGCACCATAGATCGCCGCCAGTATCAGAATCAACGAAAGTAATTTTAGCGTAAAGGTGTCGTCTGGAACCTGGGCCCAATACGCCATTATTCTGTGAGCAACAAACAGGACACTCAAGAGTGCAATAACACTCCCTGTAATATTGAGCACCTTGCGTAGATTACTTTTTGTCATAGGGTACGCACAACAACATGGTCCATGGGAAGGGTGAAGCCACTTCAATGACCTTGAAATATTTGCCGGTGAATTTTATAAAGGCGCTTTTCGACCAATGCTGTATATGACCAGGGGTGTTACCAAAGCTCGTTAAATATTTACCCCGGGCCATATTCAGCGCACACCAGACGGGCTCACGAGGCACGCTAACGATTAGATAATTACCGACCAAAGTTTGTAGTACCTTCATGGCCTGATCCGGGTCTTCAAGATGCTCCATTACTTCACAGCAGACGATTAAATCTGCACTATCCGTTTCAGGCTTGAGATCATAAATGCTCTTTGCATTAAATACGTCAGGACGAAGATCCGCCGCTAGCGCATTCTCCCTTGCCAGAGAAATAACATCATGAGAGAAATCGCTGCCGACAGCCTGTAACCCCTGGCCATTCCATTTGTTGACCCAGAATCCTTCACCACATCCCACTTCATGGATTGTTTTTGGATTAGCACGTATTACAAAATTTTCAAGAGTGGAGTCAAAGCCCTTCATCATCCATTTTACAATCGGATTTTTTGAGCCATATTTGTCATACGCGTTGCCGAACACAACGCCATCTTCTGACTTACCACCCGATACTTTGAAACCCATACTCACCTCATCTATTGCTGTTCGAAGTCATTATTATCAGTTTTATTATTGCGGTTCGATTCCAGTTGCGCGACCTTAAAACGCAGATCTTCAAGAAGCTTTCTGTTAGCCGACAACAGGTCAGTGACAAAAGCGACAAGTATTGTCTGGAAGCCCATACCCATGAGTATAGATGCCAAAATTAATGACTGAACATAACCATTACCATCGCCGGTCAGATATTTATAAAGAAAACGAAGGCCTAATAAGAATCCTGCTGAAAATAACACCGTTCCTATTGTGCCAAAAAATCTGAATGGTCGATAAATTATAAAAATACGGACAATGGTTATAATACTTCGTTTGATATAAGACGAGATGCTTTTTACCAGGCGTGAAGGCCGCAAATCCTCATTAACGCGAACAGATACAGACGTAATGGTGATATTTTTTTGCCCTGCCTGAATAATAGTTTCTAAAGTATAGGTATAATCATTAAAAACTATCAGCTTTTGGGCTGTTGCTCTCGACATAGCCCTGAATCCGCTTGGCGCATCGGGAATATTGGTATTACTGGCCACACGGACCACCCAACTTCCCAACTTTTGCAGGTATTTTTTGACGGGAGAGAAATGGTCAATGGTCGAAATGGGTCTTTCACCGATCACCATTTCTGCACGGTGTTCAAGTATGGGGGCAACTAATAACGGAATATCTTCAGCAGAGTATTGATTATCCGCATCTGTATTTACAATAACATCAGCGTTTAAGTTCAGACACGCATCGAGTCCGGTCATAAAGGCTTTCGCTAACCCTTTATTTCCTGCATGTTTAACGACATGGTCAACGCCATTTTGTCTGGCTACGTTGACGGTATCATCGGTACTGCCATCATCAATAATTAGCCATTCCACCGCATCAAAACCCGCAACCTGTCTGGGTAGGGCTTTCAAAGCAATTGCAAGCGTATCAGCTTCATTAAAGCAGGGGATTTGTATGATTAATTTCATTTACCCTTCACCTTACATGCCTTCTTGATTGATTTTCTCTATCACTTTCCGTTTGAGGGTCACACTTTATCTACAAAAAGATGTCTTTACAAATTATGCGGGTATAATTCACTCCCCTTCAAAACCGCTGGCTCAGCGAACCCTTTCCTGTACGCCGCAGGCGTCGTCCCCAGCTGATTTCTGAAGTGATGGCGCATCGTCGCCACGCTGCCAAACCCTACCTGCTCGGCAATACGTTCTATTGACAGCTGGCTGTTCTCCAGCAGCGCCTGGCTGCGGCTCAGACGGGCGTTCAACAGCCACTGGGCCGGCGTTTTACCGGTGGTTGCCGCAAAACGGCGCAGAAAGGTACGCGGACTCATACCAACAAATTTCGCCAGAGAATCGACGCGGTGTGGGGCAGCCAGATTTTCGAGCAGGTAATCAAAGAGCGCGCCAAGCCGGTGGCCTTCATAGGCGATCGGCACCGCCTGCTGGATAAACTGGGCCTGGCCACCATCGCGATGCGGCGACACCACCAGCCGACGCGCCACCTGGTTGGCCGCCACGCTGCCATAATCCCGCCGCACCAGGTGCAGACACAGGTCGATCCCCGCCGCGCTCCCGGCGGAGGTCAGGACATCACCGCTATCGATATACAACACATCCGGCGTGACATGAATGGCAGGATAACGCTGTTGCAGCAGGTCGGTGTATCGCCAGTGAGTAGTGGCCTGACGGTTATCAAGTAACCCTGCGGCGGCCAGCACAAAGACCCCGGAGCAGATAGAGAGGATCCGCGCCCCACGCTGATGGGCAGCGGCGAGCTGCTCGCACAGCGCGGCGGGCACCGGGACATCAGCGCCCCGCCAGCCGGGAACGATTATGGTACCGGCCTGCGCCAGCAGCTCCAGCCCGCCGTCGACCACCAGCCGGATACCGCCCGTGGCGCGCAGCTCCCCCCGGATCGACACCCGCCACCGCAAAGCGATACCAGTTATCCCCCATTTCAGGGCGGGCAAGACCAAAAATTTCCACCGCAATGCCGAATTCGAACGTACATAAGCCGTCATAGGCCAGCGCAACCACCAGAGGATTATTCATCACTGCACTCAGGATATTTTTGTCATGATCCTGATGGTATATGGCATTTCTGCCAGCTGTCAAAACCACGCTGTCGCCGTAGAGTAAAGCCTCAATTCAGGAGAAAACGATGAGCTATGTGACTGATTACCCTGCTGCGATCGCAGAAAACGCGGCGAACCATTTTTTACAACGACTGAGCGTGGAGACAGACTGCGCTGACGTCTGGAGCGCCTTCCAGGAGCGGGATGTCGATTTTGTCTTACTGCATGTGGTAGGTAGCCCGGAGACCTTTGCCCGGCGTCATATTCCCGGCGCTCTGCATCTGCCCCATCGGGAGATCGCTGCCCAGCGGATGGCAGAATGGCCAGCCGATACGCTGTTTGTGGTCTACTGCGCCGGGCCGCACTGCAACGGTGCCGATCGCGCGGCGCTGAAGCTGGCGCAGCTGGGACGCCCAGTGAAAATCATGATTGGTGGCATGACCGGATGGGCCGACGAAGGTCTCCCTTTTAACGCCGCCTGATACCCTGCGCCGACCCTGCATCCGGGGTCGGCAAAAAAGCCCGCTAAAGCAGTCATTAATTCATTGATTGCTAAAGTAACCGCTGGGATAGCATAGGGTTTCGATAGCGGCTTTGTGCCTGCAAATGGAGATCAAAATGAAACTCGCGCTGGTTGGGAACTGTCAGCTGGAAGTATTGGGCGATCTGATTAAAAATCATTCCGCACTGCATGAAGGTAAATTTTCCTACGTTTTTAATACGCCGATCTACAAACTCAATGAAAAAGAGCATCTGCTGAATTTTTACCACGAGCTTGAGCAATGCGATGCCATCTTTATGCAATACCACTCAAAAAAATGGGGTGCTTTTTCAACGGCATCATTAAGTCAATATTTTGATATCAGGCTGCTCCCGACGCTGGAATCCCGCGTGTCGACCCCGCAGCTGGGGTATTACGATCAACCGATCCCGGATCTGATGGTGTATGTCGATTATCGCTTCTTACATTTATACCTGACCGGTCACAATCATCTTGACGCCGTCTCCCGCTATCATCAGGTTCAATTATCCAGTACCAAACAGCTGGCCCTGCTGGAAGAGGACGCAAATAAATATAAGGCACTGTATCAGAATGGAAATGTGTGCTTCGATTATTCGGATGATTATTTCCGTGGCGTCAGTGAAAATACCGGCAGCTACTCGACCATCAGCCATCCAAATAATGAACACCTGGGTCTTCTCCTGAGAGCGATTTATCAGCAGATCTTTGGCAGCAGTGAAAAGTTCGATCTGCAGGGCAACGATATGCTGCTCAATTACACTGCGCCCAAACTGGGCTCCGGTGATGATACCTATTACATGATGCGCCCCACCGGCCTCTCCCTGGCAGGAAAAATCAACTTTGCCTTTTTTGAATATCAGGATAAAACGATGCTCAAAAATGCCCTGCTGAAATCGGCGTACTACCAGTCGTTGTCAGGCGAATACATGAATATTTGACCTTTGCTCAGGCTCGCTTCCCCTGGCCTTCAGCCAGGGGTGGCCCTCGGCACTCCCCTTACCTGCCCGACGCCGGATAAATCGTCTGTTCCGGCAGCACCCGGCGATCGAAACGTCTGAATGCGTAGTAAAGCGCCGCCGTGCAGAACCAGCCGATGATCCACGATACGTCATTGTCGGCGAAGATCCACGTCAGGGAGCCGTGGTAGAGCGGGTTTTCAATAAACGGCAGTTGAATCAGCACGCCAATGGCATAGATGCTGATACCAAACATATTCCAGTAACCGTAGCGTTCACGCGGATCGAACAGCGCCGGAATATCCACCGCTTTACGGGAAATAATAAAGTAGTCGGTCAGGCTGATAGCGCTCCACGGCACGAAGAACGCCAGCAGGAACAGCAGGAAATGGGTGAAGTGTTTCAGGAATGCCGGTTCGCTGAGCAGCGCAATCACGCAGGAGATGGTCACCATCAGCACCACAAAGATCACGCGGCTTCTCTGGCTCAGCGTGGTCTGATTGCGGAAACCCGACACGATAGTGGTCAGCGACATAAAGCTGCCGTAGGCGTTCAGGGTGGTGAAGGTGATTTTGCCGAAGCAGATCGCAAAATAGATCACCATCGCCATGGCTTCGCTTTTGCCCAGCCCGACGATATAGCTCACCTCATGCCCCTTGAAGGCGCTGCCGGCAATCGCGGCGGTGATCACCCCGAGGGTCATCGAGGCCTGAGTGCCCAGCACCGTGCCGCTGAAGACCGAGAAGAAAGTTTTTACCCCGGAGACGTTGCGCGGCAGATAGCGTGAGTAGTCCGACACGTAGGGGCAAAAGGCGATCTGCCAGGATGAGGAGAGCGACACCGCCAGCAGGAACATCGGCATCGAGAAGTGGTTATTCTGTGCAATCGCCCCCAGGTCGCTGGACATCAGCAGGGCGATAAAGAGATACACAAACGCCAGTACACCCACGACGCTCGCCACCTTGCCGAGCTTGTGGATCACACGATAGCCCAGCACCGCAATCACGATAATGATCGCGCTGAACAGGATCATCCCCGCCACGTTGGACACCGACAGCAGTTTCGCCATCGCCTGTCCGGCCAGCACCGTGCCGCTGGCGGAGAAGCCAACGTACATCACACACACCAGCACCAGCGGGATCACAGCCCCCAGCACGCCAAACTGGGCGCGGCTGATGATCATCTGCGGCAGACCCAGACGCGGCCCCTGCAGGGCGTGGAACGACATCACCGTCGCCCCGAGCACCTGTCCCACCAGCAGGCCAACGATCGACCACACCACATCGCCACCCAGCACCACCGCCAGCGCGCCGGTGACAATGGCCGTGATCTGCAGGTTACCGCCAAACCACAGCGTAAACTGACTGAAGGGGTGGCCGTGGCGTTCATTATCCGGAATGTAATCGATAGAGCGCGTTTCCGACAACCGCGTCCCGTTTTTTTTAGACTGCGCTTCTGAAGACGAAAAAGACGACATAGCTTCCTCTCTGAATGGATGATTGATGACCGCCAGACACCCTGCCTGCGTCAGGGCAACGCCACATGACAGATCATGTATATACAACCATTGACATCCGCCGACACGAATCTGATGATGGATTTGTGAACTGAACTGTGAATAATTTGTAATTATTTTGAAAATCATCTGTAGCAAAGATGAATTATTAACCCCCCCACAATCAGGGTCAAACGGACATGATTACCCCCTTTACGCTTGCTTCCCTGCCGGTCACCCCGTGGAAAAACGGGGCGGGTGAAACCCGGGAGATCGTCAGCATTCCCTCTGCGGATGCGCCTTTTCTGTGGCGAGCCAGCATCGCCACGCTCGGTCAGGATGGCCCTTTCTCCCTCTTCCCCGGCGTCGATCGGGTGATTATGTTGCTCGCTGGTTCCGGGCTGTGGCTGCGCGGTGACGACCTGCTGCACCGCCTCGAGCCCGGCGTGCCCTGGGCCTTTCCGGGGGGAGTGGCCGCTTGCCAGCGAGGGGATCACCGGGCCAGGCATGGACTTTAACGTGATGACCCAGCGCACCCGTGCCCGTGCGCAGGTGACGATCGCAAGCCACGCCCTGCGACCCGACGCGGAGGGCATCGCGTATGTGCTGAACGGCCACTGGCAGTTAGCCGGAAAGAATTATTCGCCAGCCAGCGGGATCTGGTGGCAGGGGGGAGACGCCGGGCGAGCTTGTGCCACACTCAGAGGAGGCGTCGCTGCTGCTGGCGGAGATCCGCCGCCATGACCAGATACCAGACAGGAGTACAGATGAGTAACAACAGACGAGCGGTTCCCGGGATCCGCCATTACGCCGGTCCGGCGGGCGGCTGGGGAGCTTTAAAGGCCACGGCGATTGCCGTGCGCACGCAGATGGACGCCTTTGACGCCCCTGCAACGCTGCTGCGCACCAACCAGCCCGACGGATTTGACTGCCCGGGCTGCGCCTGGCCGGACAAAGAGCACAAGTCCACCTTCCAGTTTTGCGAGAACGGTGCCAAGGCGGTGACGTGGGAAGCGACCACGAAGCGCGTCACGCCGGAATTTTTCGCCGAGCATACCGTCAGCACCCTGTGGGCGAAGAGCGATTTTGAGCTGGAGGGCTATGGCCGTCTGACCCATCCCATGAAGTACGATCCGCAGAGCGACACCTTCCGCCCGGTGGAGTGGGACGAGGCTTTTGCCCGTATCGGGGAGGTATTGCGCGGCCTGGCACCGAATCAGGTGGAGTTTTACACCTCCGGGCGCGCCTCGAACGAAGCCGCGTTCCTGTATCAGCTGTTTGCCCGCGAACTGGGTACCAACAATTTTCCCGACTGCTCCAACATGTGCCATCAGGCCACCAGCGTCGGCCTGCCCCGCTCCATCGGCATTGGTAAAGGCACCGTCTCGCTGGAGGATTTTGACCACACCGAACTGGTGATCTCCATCGGCCACAACCCGGGCACTAACCACCCGCGGATGATGGGCACCCTGCACGAGCTTGCCCGCCGGGGCGTGCCGATTATCGTCTTTAATCCGCTGCGCGAAACCGCCCTGGAGCGCTTTGCCGATCCGCAGAGCGTCCGGGAGATGGCGACCTGGAGCGCCACCGATATCGCCTCGACCTACTACCAGGTGAAAGCCGGGGGCGACGCCGCCGCGTTAAAAGGCATTGCAAAACATTTGCTGGTGCTGGACGCGCTGGATCACGACTTTATCGCCACCCAGACCCAGGGGTTCGCGGAGTTTGCCGCCGATATCGCCGCCACCTCCTGGGAGGCCATAGAACGCGAGTCCGGGCTCAGCCGCGCCGATCTGGAGAACGTGGCGCAGATCTACGCCAAATCCCGCGCCACCATCATCACCTACGGCATGGGGATCACCCAGCACAACAAGGGCACCGCCAACGTGCGCCTGATTGCCGACCTGCTGTTGCTGCGCGGCAATATCGGCAAACCCGGGGCGGGCATCTGCCCGTTGCGCGGCCACTCCAACGTGCAGGGTAACCGCACGGTGGGGATCACCGAAAAACCGACCGCCGCCTTCCTCGATCGGCTGGGCAAGGTGTTTGGCTTTACCCCACCTGCCGCCCACGGCCATGACGCGGTGCAGGCCGCCCAGGCGATGATCGACGGCGAGGCGAAAGCGCTGCTGTGCCTCGGCGGGAATTTTGCCGTGGCGATGCCCGATCACGATAAAGCCTTTCCGGCGCTGAAAAGCCTCGATCTTAGCGTGCACGTTGCCACCAAGCTGAACCGCACCCATCTGCTGGTTGGCAGAGAGACGTATCTTCTGCCCTGCCTCGGGCGCACCGAGCTGGACATGCAGCGCAGCGGCCAGCAGTCGATCACCGTAGAAGATTCCATGTCGATGGTGCACGCCTCCAGCGGGAAGCTGAAACCGGCCTCGCCGTGGCTGCGCTCGGAGCCGGCCATTGTCGCCGGGCTCGCTCACGCCACCCTGACGAACAGCAACACCGACTGGCTGGCGCTGGTGGCCGATTACGACCGCATCCGCGAGCGGATTGAACAGACCCTTCCTGGCTTTGAGAACTTCAACGCCCGCATCCGGGTACCCGGCGGCTTCCGCATGCCGCTGCCGCCCACCGAGCGCATCTGGCCGACCGCCAGCGGCAAGGCGATGTTCTCCCTTTTTGACGGCGTGACGGAGAACAGCCCGGGGGAAGGCGAAAACGTCCTGCGGCTGGTCACCCTGCGCAGCCACGACCAGTACAACACCACCATCTATGCCCTCGACGACCGCTATCGTGGGGTATTCGGCCGCCGCGACGTGCTGTTTATGAATGAAGATGACATGCAGCAGCTGGGGCTGGAGCACGGCGACCGGGTGGACATCACCACCGCCCTGCCCGACAGCCAGCAGCGCCTGGATGATATTACCCTGGTGGCGTACAGCATTGCGCCGGGCACGGTAGCCGCCTACTACCCCGAGGCTAACGTACTGGTGCCGCTGAATTATCTTGATAAGGAGAGCGGCACGCCGTCGTATAAATCGGTGCCGGTGCATATCACCCTGCGTTCCAGGGAGATCCGCATGCTATAGAGACCCAAGGTAAAGGTGTCTTCACATAGACAGATTAGCTTATTTGGTTCATGCTAAGACTATATTGGTCACGCTGAGCTGAGGGAGTAATCATATGACGAAGCACCTGAACCTTGACTCTGAAACCCGCGGCGATCGCGATCTGATCGCCATCAGAGCCGCAATGAACATTCTGGATAAATGGGGCTGTTCGACGGAGCAACAGCAGAACATCCTGCAACTCTCCAGAGCGGCGCTTTACAAATACCGCCAGAAAGAGACGAAGACGGCCTCGCTGACCCACGATCAGTTAACCCGAATCAGCTACCTGCTGAATATGCACTCGGCGCTGCGGATCGTGTTCAGCAACCCCGAGAACGTCTACGGGTTTATGTCCATGGCAAACCACAATGCTTATTTCAATGGGGCAACGCCGTTATCCCTGATTGAGGATGGCGAGTTCGGCAACCTGCATGAAGTCGCCAAGCGGGTGGACGTGCTGCGCGGAGGCCTGTCCGGATGATCCATCCTGAGATCCCCAGAACGGCACTAACTCCGATTACCGGTTACCGCCTGCTGCATACCAAGTACCCTGCCATTTACGTGTTCGAGGACGTTGCTACTCCGGAAGAGTTTGACGTTCTCTATGACATCCAGAAATTAACTAATCCGCGCCTGACGCAGGAAGTGGGTAATCTCAATCTGCTGCCTCGCGAAGAGTGGGTGCTGGGCATCCGCGGGGCGCATTACGCGATGGCGGCTTTCACCCATATCAACCCTGACGGCAGCCGCTTTTCGAATGGCGATTTTGGCGTTTACTACCTTGGCGACAGCCCGGAAACAGCGCTGGCCGAAGTTGTTTACCACTGCCAGCGCTACTGGCGGAACGTGCCTGAACTGAAGTTCGAACGATTCGAGTACCGTTGTCTGGAGACCGAGCTGGGCGGCTCGTCATTTGCCGATATCACCGGCCTGCCGGATATGCACCCCTGGTACCATCCCACGGACTACAGCGCACCGCAACAGCTGGGTGCCAGCCTACGCGTCGCGGGCGAAACTGGCATAACGTACCGCTCGGTTCGCCACCGGGAGGGGCTCTGCTGGGCACTGTTAACCCCGAAAACTATCACCAGCATTATTCAGACCTCCCTGCACCAGATCATCTGGGACAAAGGCATTGTCAGCGTCGGGCTGGTCACCCCCACCTGAGCACAACGTCAGGCATTATCACCATCTAAAAGCGAAGTGCCGTAAGAATTGTCGATGGTGCAGAGCCAACGGTCATTTTCCAGGCGGAAGACATAGGTTGCCCGACGCGTTAACTCAGCGGTTCCACCCAGTTCATCCGGATAAAAAAGCTGGGTTTCCATGATCACCAGCGCATCTCCGCCGCCTTCGATAATCTGCATTTCGCCCTGCTTCACGATCAGCCGATCCTGAAAATAATCAGAGATGGAGATAAACGCGCTGCGGATATTGTTTTTGCCTCTGACAATCGTCCCGGGCTTAACCACCAGCACGGCGTCTTCAGCGTAATACTCCATCAGCGAGTCGAAATCTTTGGCGGTGATCGCCCTGTCACAGGCCTTAATGATCTGGTGAAGCGGATGGTCGTTCATGTGCTTTTCTCCTGGTGAGTGGATGCCTGTATTCACTGTATCACTGGATAGCCAACTTTGTAGGCCGGGCAAGCGAAACGCCCCAGGCTTTGCCCTTTCTGGAAGACGCCTCGCAAAGCCAAAAGTAACCCTATGTAATTCATGTCACACACTTTTACTGACGTTATCAGGATCATAAAGTGACTGCGTTGCGACATATCCGCAATCGGGGTAAGGACATTATTGGACATTGCATGCAGGGAGCAATAAGTGCGTATAGAAGAAGAAGTTTTTCTTGACGATTATGGCATGAGGCGAAAAACATTTTTCTACGATCATCGGGTTCATCACAGCTACGTCTTTGTTGCTGGTCAGGAAGTCTACACTGTGATCGTTGGTAGTCTGTTTCGACACCTTCGACGGCATGGGTGGTTTAGCGGATTTTCGCCATATAAAATTTAAGGGCTTAGGCAGCGCGGTCGTTTTGCAATCCGTCTCGCTGGCGTTAATTGCGCACTATGAGAAACTGAAAATCGGTGGTTTTGTCTTCCAGGCCGCTTCAGGCGAAATTGTTGATAAGGGTCGCCGTGTTACCCTGGAAGAGACCTATGACATTATGCTTGGGTTAAAAAATGTACCGCGCTACAATCCACGCACAGGGTTGCCAAAGAGAATTCCGCGACCACTGATACAGGGAAATTTTCATGCTTACAAAACAGTTACAGAAGGGAGAGCCTGCTATGTCTTATTGCAATAAGCATGAACACCCTGGTGAAAGGGAAAAGCGAGTATTCCAGGCGTTAGCGTCTGCTGAGTTGAAAACTTACGGTATCAGCGCAGAGGCGTATATCCGGGATCTTAAAGCCGAGCTTGCTCCAGCTCAGAAACGATCTTCTGCTGCCCTGCTCCGCAGAAAGCTGGCAACTCCGCTGGTGCGTGAACGGCACGACATCTAACGGTATATTTTCAACATAAGGCTCAGCTAATGGGCTTTGTTTTTCTCATCAATGCACCAAAAACTACCCTGCCGCCAGCAGCGAGTTACAACTCCGGGGCTGTTTGCCGCGGCATCTGTTTAATGCTCTTCGTAGGCCGGGCAAGCGAAGCGCCCCCGGCAAGCCTTTTATTGACGACGCCTTCAAACGCTCAGTTTTAACCAGCGAAATACCGCCATAACAATGCCGATGGTAATAATGGCGATCAGTATGCTGACACAGCGCATAACCGCCTGATTCGGCTCGGTCAGCCACAACGACTCCTGGATAAAAACGATGATCCAGGCCACGGTAAACTGCCGTCCGAAATAGCTGATGGACTGTTTTCGCTGTTGCAGATGACACCCCAGCCATAAGCCCGCGGCCAGCATGGCAATATAAACCGGGGGATAAGAGTGCATGAAAGGTAAAAGGAGCAAACTCAGCAGCGTCGCGGCCATACAGCCGTATAAACGTTGCTGCATTCGCTGGCCGATCTGCTGCTGTACGGGCTGAGCCGAGGAAGGAAGAATAAAGACCGCCAGCACGGAAACCATCGCCTGCCAGAACCCCGTCAGCTGGAAAGCAAGCAGTATCGGCGTGACCAGTAACAGCGTGATCCCTGCCTGCAGGGGCAGCAGCGGTCGTCGGGGCGGCTCAGAGTGACTCTCCTGATGTGGCGCTTGTCTGCGCCGGTTAACCGGGTAAAAGAGTAGGGTAACCGCAATACAAACGGCGCAACCCAGCACCACCTCTTCGATGCGGTTAAACGTAAACCATAGCAGATGGCGAAACTCACTGTTTTTCTGTGCCTCAGCCATCACCATCATGGATGTGACCGCCCCCAGCACCCAGGAATAGGACCAGCGGGACACGTCCGCCCGCCATACCGCCACGCCCCCGACAATCGTGCAGAACAGCACCAAAAACGCCGCATCCTGGATGAGATACGTAGAAAGCAAGAGCGCCAGTACACCGCCAAGTACGGTTCCAGTCACCCGATTGAAAGCCCGAACCGTCGAGGCTTTTACTGAGGTATTCATGACCGCATAACTACTCAGCGCTGCCCAGCCAGGGTAATCAAAACCCGCCAGATCGGACAACAGCACCGACACCAACACGGCAGCGATGACCTGAATCGCAAATATCTCTTTCACGGTTGCTGCAGCCAGACGACTTAGCCACTGTTTGAGTTGAGCGGTCGGTGAAGGAAAGCTGGTGTTCACGATCTACCCCCTCTTTATTATATGGCTACTGGGGAGTGTAGTTATCCGCACAGGGCAAGCCAATCACCCGGTATAACCTTTCTGGAAGCCGCCTCGCAAAGCCTCAAGTAACCTTATGTAATTCGGGGTGAACTCTTTTTCGCAGGGGATCGGCGTCGTAGAGTCACTGCGTTGCGGCACATCTGCAATCGGGCCCAGGAACTCACGGGTGGTCAATCAAAACTGCACATTGAGGATGCCCTATGGCTACTATCCCTGGTTTTTCTTACTCGCAATCTGACGAAAGCGTTGTTCAACAACTTATCGCCCTGCCCCTTCCGGTTAATGCGGATCTCTTCGAGGCCGCCGAACACTGCGCCGCGCTGTATTGCGTATATGAATAAATCATTCCACGCCTGCTCGGTAATAAAACCGAACAGATCACTGAAGTGCTGTTTGCGGGCCTCCCTGCCCGCTAATGGCGATATTAATTAAAACGATGCCATCGCGGAGGTGCGAATGGAATAGCCCAGAGGAAGACCATCATCCTGGTCAATATCCATTGCGCTCATCACTCTGTCATCCGTACCGACGTGACGCCCCCTTAACATCTGCGCTTTTTCCGGTTGCTCCGCTAATTCGTATGCCTGCGCCAGATCGCGTCGCCAGTTAGCATTCCACGGGCAGGCCTGGTGTCCCTTTTCCATGTGCGCAATGCCATCAGCCAGGTGCCCTTTACGAACGCAAATCAGGCCCACCATGAAATGCGCAGTAGCATGTTCGGGCACGTGGTGCAGCAGGCGGCTGAAGAGCATCTCGGCTTCATCAAGCTTCCCCTGACGATAGCATGCGATGCCATCGGTCTGCATGCCGGGTACTGGCAGGCTCACCATCTCAACAGGCTCATGCACGATCTTCGCGTTAGTCCCCGCGATCAGCGGCGTCAGAAAGTCCGCATAACGCCGCCAGCGCTCGCGCGCCGTCTGATAGATAGGCTGGCGCACCTGCCACACGCTGGCGGTCTTAACCGGCCTGTCCAGTTCAGTCGTGTCGAGCACCTGCGGCTCCCATTGCACGCCCAGATAATCCAGCATACGACGCGCCTCTCGCTCCGGATCAGATACCACGTCCTCATAGCGTACTTCCAGGATGTCGCCAGGGAACAGCTGGTTCCAGTGGTGCATCATAAGGTTGTGATCGGCCAGTTGTTCACCAATCCACCGCAGGTCATAGGCGAAGCCCATACCGCCGTGCTTTGCCGTGTAGTCGGTAAAGAAATTGGAGATAGCGATATCGCGTGGATCGCGTCGCACTGAGATTATCCGCGCGTTCGGGAAAAGCAGCTTGATAAGACCAATGTTCTCGAAATTGTGTGGCAGCTTATCCACCACATGGCGGATCTCAGGCGCGTTTTCCGGCAATGTTTCCCGCAGTTCCTTGAGCAGGCCGGCAGTGATACCCGCCACGGCATCGACCGACAGATCGTCCACACAGTCCGGGTAATGACATCCTGAACCCGTATGACGTTCCCAGCGTTCCAGTCGGGCGATCGTACTGGGGATCACCCCCAGTTCGCCCGCACCGTGGATTTGGCTGTGTCCCGCCAGGATCTGTTCGACAAGCGTGGTACCGGAACGCGGCATACCCAGTACGAACACGGGCAGCGTTGAATCGTTGCCGATGCCGCGTCGGTTTTCGTAGAGCGAACTGCTGAATGCATGCCGGATACGCGCGCTGCTTTGCCGGTGTGCAACCGGGTCATAGCTTAAAAGTGCGCGGCTGGCGGCATTGGCTTCGTTTGCCAGGGTGAAGGCTTTGGTGTAGTCCTTGCGCTTTTCCCAGGCCGCAGCCAGTTGCAGCAGCAATCCAGGCTGCACCGGGCCGGACAGGCCAGGCCGTCGTGCCAGGGTTTCCAGGCGAATCAGCGTCTCTTCGTCCTGCGGAAAATGCCGGGCGTTGATCAGTGCCGCATGACCGCGTGCCGGGTCGACAGCCAAAACCTGCCCGAACAAAGCGACCGCCTCGTCGATGCGCCCCAGTTGCATATACAACTGCCCCAGCCCCTGCAGGGCGAGGACCAGGCGCGGATGCGCTTGCAGTACCTCGACGTATCGCGCCTCCGCGCCGGTGTAGTTTTGCTCCTGCGCATCCACCCCGGCGAGTGTCACTTGCGCCTGCGCCAGCCACTGGCCGATCTGCACATCGTCCATAGCGGGTGATGACCTCAGCGCCCCGGCCTCCTCGATGGCCTGTTCGGCCATCTGACGTGCCAGCGTCGGATGGCTCTGGGTGGCGACGCTGGCCAGCTTCAGGCGCAAAGGAAGCGTCATTTTTTGCTGTTGCCCGGCCAGATGGATGGCACGGTGCAGCAACATCATGGCCTGAGGCAGACGCCCCTGTAGCTCCGCCAGTTCAGCGTGCTGTTGGTACAGCTCCGGATGTTCCGGGTAATGCCCCAGACCACGGCGCAGCGCATCTTCAGCCTGGGCATGGCGTCCTCGCTCGGCCAGACGCTGAGCATAACCCCTCAGCAGGCCGCAATAATCCTCTTCAGCCAGTTCAGCCTGGCGTTCGTCCAGCCAGGCATCAGCGCGGGCGTTGTCGTCACGTGCCAGCCATAACTCCAGGCGCAGGCCACGCAGCTGTTGGTCGTGCAGAGCCGCCTGCCGTGCGGGCCAGAGCTCCCGCTCGCCTGCCCAGAAACGGTCGGCGGCGTCCAGCGTCTCCCCGGCCTGCGGCAAGTCCGCACGTTGCAGGTAAAGACGCAGCAGTTGCTGATAGACGGCGATTCCAGGTTGCAGCTGCAGACTGCACTCATACAGAGAGATAGCCTCCTCTCCCCGTTGTTGCTCCACATAACAGGCAGCCAGACGCGCCAGCAGAAGCGCATGGTCTGGTGCCGCCGGGCGGGAGGCTTCCAGCAGCGCCTGCGCCGCGTCAAATTCCCCAAGAAACAGATGCATGGCGGCCAGGTCGACGCGGACGTCGACCTCCAGTGCCACCGGGTCCAGCGCCATCAGCGCCTGGCGCGCCGCCTCTGGCTGACCCAGATGGGCCTGGGCCAGGCCCAGCAGCACCTGTTCTGCCGGTGAAATCACCGGCAGGCTATAACAGGCCTCTTGCAGCGCGTCGAACTGCTGCATTTCCACCAGACGGCGTAGCAATGTCAGAGAACCTGTCATGGCATAGCCAACCCTTGCGAGGTGAGGACGCCAGCAGGCATCGCCTGCAGATACACCTGAGCAAACGAATTGTCCTGATTCGGGTTTACGGTCCAGTTGCCGTTCCAGAGATCGACGTTATTACCATCACGAGAGAATTGGCCGTTTGCGTCAACTCCGGCGACGTTATAAGAAGAAAACGTCATAGAGAAACCCGCCAGCCAATTAACGGAATTCCCACCGTGATTCATCATCATCACTGGGTCGCCAAAGTGTCCCTGAACATCACTGCCCGTGCCCACCAACACAATCTTGTCGTCAAGACCCAGATTCTGCGCGCCCGACCACATCTCGTTGCTGTCCAGCCCAGCCAGCGAGCTGTTGTTAGGGCTGTTGACCTTGATATAGATGGTGTACGCGGTATTGGCATCAAAGACGCGCCCGTTGTGATCGGAGCTTTGGCCCGTCGTCAGGTCGAACACCACAATGGACGGATCCCCGATCCCGGCGAAAGCCGTCGTGAAGTTCAGTCCCGTCGAGGTGCTGATACCGGCATAGTCATTGCCCGCCGTGTCGTGCAGCGCGGTGCTGTCGATCTGGACGTGGTAGTTTGCGCCAGCCGCCAGGTCCGTTGTCGGGTTAACCGTCACCGTATTGCCGCTGATGCTGACCTGCGAACTGTCGGTGATATTGATGACCTTGTTCTGACTGCTGTCGCTCTCATTGACGAGGGTGATATGGCCGCTGCCAGCAAGTACATCTTCGCTAAAGGTCAGCGTGAGGTTAGCGCCCGTGGCCACGCTGCCGCCGTTGTCCTGCGGGGTGCTGCTGGTAAGCACAGGCGTAGTGTTGTCTACCGTCAGACCGGTGCCGTCCGCTGCCGTGGCCGTGGTATGGTTCGCCGCGGTAACCGTAACGGCGACGTTGCGTCCGTTTACGTGGTCAATGGATCCGGCGGCGATGGTGTATTGGGCGGTATATTTACCATCGCCCGCGATTGCATCGCCGTGAGTGCCGTCGTCCCAGGCCGTCGCCGGCGTGCTGGCACCAAACTGGCTGAAATCCATGGTGACGCTGGTCACGGTGCTGGTATTGGCGTCGCCGCTGGCCGAGTTGTCCCACACGGCGGTAACGGTGTCGCCGACCTTGTAGGTAATGCCATCTGCACCACCGGGCATGGAGGTGATGGCGATGTGGGCATCGGTCACTGTCGGTGCCACAGGAGCAGGACCTGCATTCAGGCCGATCTGGTAGATACCACCGACTGCGTAGCCGCTCTTGCCGCCATCGCTGGTGTCGGCATCAAACAGCACAGAATAGGTGATGTCATAGCCGCCCGCGCCATCGGAGACGATCCGCGGGTTATACAACTGCCCGCCCTGAGGCACCGTGATACCGCTGTCGGTCACGTCACTGGTCAGCTCGCCGGTGGTTTTGGAGATGGTGACCTGGCTCAAGCCACCGTTACCGTCAGGGAATACAAATACCAGATCCGTGCCGTTGTCGTAGGCCGTGGCCGATGCCGCCACAGAGCCATTGCTCATCCACGCCAACTCGTCATGGAGCGTTTTGTCCATCGCGCCAACGTCCACGGCGTGATAGCTCTGGGTCCCCATGCCATAAACGGTGTTGCTCTGTACGTGGGTGGTGATCAGCGTACCGTTGTTGTTGTAGAGCGTGACCTCCCAGGTCGCGGAGCGGTATTCCTGGCTGAAGACGGCAAAACCGCCGTCGAAAGCAATGACGTTGGTCGGAGAGCCCTGCTCGTCATTCCAGTTAACGCGCGCCCAGGTGGTGCCGCTGTCGAAATTGGCCAGCGTGCCGGTGGCGTCGAGCTTAAAGATGAAGGCACCGATAGGCGTACTTGTCGCCACCTGGCCCGGCGTGCCTATCCAGTCGTAGACCTCGGAGGCCAGGACATAGCTGCCATCGCTCAGTGCCGTCAGCACACCCGGCGTCAGCTGGAATTTCAGCAACTGGACTGCCGGGCTGGCGACGCCGCCGAAGTTTTGATTCGCGTTGTTGCCGCCAATCAGGGTCTGCGTGCCCGGTGTGAAGCTGGTTCCGCTGCCGTTGTAGTGGAAGACAGAGATGGCTTCCTGCTGGTCGGTCCCTGGGCCCATCGTCTGGTAGGCGATCGCGAAATCACCGCCATTCGCGCTGCTCTGCGCGGCAATGGTGACACCGGATCCAGGCGACGCCAGCGTGTCGCTGGATTGCAGGTTGCCGCTGTTGTCGTAGATAGCGTAGTGGACGCTATAGTCAGTCCAGTTAATGCTATCCACCTGCGACCAGGCCACGACGAAGCCGCCGTTGGCCAGCGCCTTGATCTGCGTATCCAGCATGGTGTAGCCAGCGGGAATGCTGATGTCCAGGGTCTTGACAACGTTGTTGCCCGCGTCCAGCACCGTGACGACGCCGTCGTACAACGCGCCGGTCGGATCCCAGGTGAGATTGTCACCGCCGGTCTGCCGCATGTACTCGACGACCGTGTAGCCGTTACTCAACTTCTCCAGACCGACGTTGACAGTCATCTCAGTGGAGGTGTCGGTGGTGCTGCCCGACACCATCTGGCTGCCATCAAGGTTGCTGCCGGGCGCTACCTCAACGGTAACGGTCTGGCTGCTGTTGTTGCCCGCCGCATCGGTGGCGGTCACTACGAGGTTATAGCTGCCGGCGACGGCGGCGCTGTTCAGTGTGACGACGCCGGTGGTGGCGTTGATGTCGAACCAGGCGAGGCTGTCCTGATCCAGGCTATAGGTGATGGCGTGGGCATCGCTGGCGTTGGCGTCATACACCTGGGTGCCCGCCGCTGCGCCGCTGGTGATGGCGGAACCGGTAGCAATCGCACCGCCTGCAATAACAGGTGCAGTGTTGTCCACTGTCACGCTACTGCCGGAGATAGCAGAAACATTGCCGGATGCATCCACGGCGTAAGCGCGGTAAGTCCCTTCGTCCAGGCCGGTCAGCGCCAGCACGGTGCCAGCGTTGGCCGCGACGGCAACGCTGATCACCTGGTTGTCGGCAGCATTGATGAGGCTGTTCAGATCCGTCACCGTCACGCTGTCGCTGACCAGATATACCGTGCCAGCTTCGGAACTCTGCACGGTGACAGTCTGACCGTTGTTCTCCACGCCATCCAGGTCGCTGAGGAGCGTGACGCCTGGCGGCGTGGTGTCGACGACGTTGTAGGTGACGGTCTGCGTGGTCTGATTACCGGCAGCATCGGTGGCGGTAACAGTGAATTGCGCACCGCTGGCCTTGGCCGGGCTGGAAATCAGCGTCACGACGCCGGTGCTGGCGTTGATGCGGAAGTGCAGGGTGTCGTTCAGGCTGTAGGTGACGCCATGCGCGTCAGTGGCGGCAGCGGTATAGACGGTGTCACCAGCGGCGGTGCTGTCCGTAATGTCGGCGGCTGTGGTCGCGCTGGTGAAGACAGGCACGACGTTATCCACTATCACGCTGCTGCCGGAAATGACCGACAGATTGCCTGCCGCATCGACAGCCCAGGCATGGTAGGTGCCGTCAGCGAGGTTGGCAGCGGAGATCAATGCAGGGGTATTGGCGGTGACAGCTGTGCTGGCCCACTGGTCGTTGGCCGCACCGGTAATGTCGCTGAGCTGACTGACCACGACACCGTCGTTCACCAGATAGACGGTGCCGCTTTCGCTGCTTTGTACGGTGGCCTGGCCGTCATGGTTCAGCACGACGAGGTTTTCGTAGGTGCTGCCGTCGGCGTTAAATTTCTGCACATAGAGGTGGAAGTTAAAAATACCGTTGGCAGGGCTCAACGCGTACCAGGTCACCATGTATTCGCCGTCTGCACCGACGGCGGTGACTTGTGGGTATTGGTCAATCGCGCCGCCGGAAGCTTCCAGACGCACGATATCGCCTACTGCGACACCGCTGGCATTGAATTTCTGCACATAGATGTCCGGGCTCGAGCCGCTATTACCCATCCAGGTGACGACGTAGCCGCCATCACCCAGCGCCGTGATGCGCGGGTTTTCGTCGTAGCTATTGCTCGTATTGTTGTGCGGTGCATCCAGTTGCACGACAGCGCCCACTTTGCTGCCACCCGCAGTGAACTGCTGCACATAGACAGTGTAATCCCAGGAGCCGTTGTTGGTGTCGTATTCCATCCAGGTGATGGCGTAGCCACCGTCGGCCAGCGCTGCAACATACGGATAGGTATAGTTGCCACCGTTACTGCCGTTGCTCAAGCCGTCCAGTTCGACGGTGGTGCCGACTTTAGCGCCAGTGGCATCGAACTGCTGCACCCAGGTGCTGCTGTCGTAATTCGAGCTGTTGTAGTCGAAGCCCGACCAGGTGACGACATAGCCGCCGCCAGTCAGCGCCGTGATCTGCGGCTGGGTTTCGTAGCTGGAACTGTTTCCGGTGGTGCCATCCAGCACCACCGGGAGGGAACCAGTGCCGGTAGCGTCGAACTGCTGCACGTAGATGTGGTAATCGCCGGAGGTATAGCCCTGCCAGGTCACCACGTAGCCGCCGTTGTCCAGCACGGTGATCTGCGGGCTGGCATTGTCATAAGAGCCAGGCACAGCCAGTGGCAGGGTGTTGCCCACGGCAACGCCGGTGTCGTCAAAACGCTGCACGTAGATGCCGCCGCCGCTGATGTACCAGGTCACGATATAGCCGCCATCGGCCAGCGTCGCGATCTGCGGGGCGATGTCCTGCGCAGAAGCGAACCCATCAAGTTTCACGGCTGCGGATAGTGAGATGCCGTCAGCGTTGAACAGCTGCGTATAGATGCTGGTGTCGTTGCTGCCATCGTCCTGGCCGATCCAGGCCACGGCGTAAGCCCCGGCATCATTAATGGCCGTCACGCTGACAAAACTGTCTGACCAGTTGTAGAACGTGTTGGTCGCACCTGATGCGAGCTGTACCGGTTCACCCAGCGCCACACCCTGAGCGGTAAGGCGCTGCGCATAGATCCCGTAGCTGCCATTGTTGTTGCCTGCCCATGTCACCAGGAAGCTGCCGTCACCCAGCGCGGTGGTGTCAAAACCGTTGGGGTAAGTGGAGTAGGTCGCCGGGCTTAACATCACTGGCCCCGACGAGCTGCCGTCGAGGGTGACAGTCGGTGCGATTTCGTCCACATCGGTGACATTGACGGTAACGGTCTGCGAGGTTGCGTGACCCGCGGCGTCAGTGGCTACGACGTTGAAGGTGTATTGCGGCACGTGGGTGCCTTCATAGTCGGGGGTGGCGTTAAAGGTGACCGCACCCGTTGCAGCGTCGATAGTGAAATACTGGGCGTCTGCGCGACCAGGCTCGTCAGCCAGGCTGTAGGTGACATGCTCGCCGCCGTCGGCGGCGTCATTATCGTTGGCCTGTGCGGTATAGATGGCGGTGCTGGCGGCGGTATTCTCGGCAACGCTAACCGTTGCGCTGGCATAGCTGTCGCTGAAGTTGCCGGTAGTGAAGCTCGGGGCCTGCTCATCGAGGTTATTGATACCCAAGGTGACCGTCCGGTCGCTGGCATTGCCCGCCGCATCGGTAGCCACCACGGTAAAGCTGTAGCTGGCCTTGCTCTCATAATCCGGGTTGCCGGTCAGGGTGACCGCGCCGGTAACCGGATCAATCGTCAGCCCCGCGTCGCTGCCCGCTTTCAGTGAGAAGGCGACGCCCCCGCTGATATCCGCCGTGTCGGTGGCCGTGGCGGTGTAGATCACCTGCCCTGCGCCGCTGTTTTCGTTGATCGCCGGGGCGGTTGTGCCGCTGGTGATGGTCGGGGCCTGCTCATCGAGGTTGTTGATACCCAGGGTGACCTTCTGGCTGCTGGCATTGCCCGCCGCATCGGTGGCGACCACGGTGAAGCTGTAGCTGGCCTTGCTTTCAAAATCCGGGTTGCCGGTCAGCGTGACCGCGCCGGTGATCGGGTCGATCGTCAGCCCCGCGTCGCTGCCCGCTTTCAGTGAGAAGGTGACGCCCCCGCTGATATCCGCCGTGTCGGTGGCCGTGGCGGTGTAGATCACCTGCCCTGCGCCGCTGTTTTCGTTGATCGCCGGGGCGGTTGTGCCGCTGGTGATGGACGGGGCAGCTTCGTCGAGGTTGTTGATCCCCAGGGTCACCTTCTGACTGCTGGCATTGCCCGCCGCATCGGTGGCCACCACGGTAAAGCTGTAGCTGGCTTTGCTTTCAAAGTCCGGGTTGCCGGTCAGGGTGACCGCGCCGGTAACCGGATCAATCGTCAGCCCCGCGTCGCTTCCCGCCTTGAGGGAGAAGGTGACGCCATTGCTGATGTCCGCCGTGTCGGTGGCCGTGGCGGTGTAGATCACCTGCCCTGCGCCGCTGTTTTCGTTGATTGCCGTGGCCGTCGCGCCGCTGGTGATGGACGGGGCAGCTTCGTCGAGGTTGTTGATCCCCAGGGTCACCTTCTGACTGCTGGCATTGCCCGCCGCATCGGTGGCGACAACGGTAAAGCTGTAGCTGGCTTTGCTTTCAAAGTCCGGGTTGCCGGTCAGGGTGACCGCGCCGGTGATCGGGTCGATCGTCAGCCCCGCGTCGCTGCCCGCTTTCAGCGAGAAGGCGACGCCCCCGCTGATATCCGCCGTGTCGGTGGCCGTGGCGGTGTAGATCACCTGCCCTGCGCCGCTGTTTTCGTTGATCGCCGGGGCGGTTGTGCCGCTGGTGATGGACGGGGCAGCTTCGTCGAGGTTGTTGATCCCCAGGGTCACCTTCTGACTGCTGGCATTGCCCGCCGCATCGGTGGCCACCACGGTAAAGCTGTAGCTGGCTTTGCTTTCAAAATCCGGGTTGCCGGTCAGCGTGACCGCCCCGGTAACCGGATCAATCGTCAGCCCCGCGTCGCTGCCCGCTTTCAGTGAGAAGGTGACGCCCCCGCTGATATCCGCCGTGTCGGTGGCCGTGGCGGTGTAGATCACCTGGCCTGCGCCGCTGTTTTCGTTAATTGCGGTAGCGGTGGTGCCGCTGGTGATGGTCGGGGCCTGCTCATCGAGGTTGTTGATACCCAGGGTGACCTTCTGGCTGCTGGCATTGCCCGCCGCATCGGTGGCGACAACGGTGAAGCTGTAGCTGGCTTTGCTTTCAAAGTCCGGGTTGCCGGTCAGGGTGACCGCGCCGGTGATCGGGTCGATCGTCAGCCCCGCGTCGCTGCCCGCTCTCAGTGAGAAGGTAACGCCCCCGCTGATATCCGCCGTGTCGGTGGCCGTGGCAGTGTAGATCACCTGCCCTGCACCGCTGTTTTCGTTGATTGCCGTGGCCGTCGCGCCGCTGGTGATGGTCGGGGCAACTTCGTCGAGGTTGTTGATCCCCAGGGTCACCTTCTGGCTGCTGGCATTGCCCGCCGCATCGGTGGCGACAACGGTAAAGCTGTAGCTGGCTTTGCTTTCAAAGTCCGGGTTGCCGGTCAGGGTGACCGCGCCGGTGATCGGGTCGATCGTCAGCCCCGCGTCGCTGCCCGCTTTCAGTGAGAAGGTGACGCCATTGCTGATGTCCGCCGTGTCGGTGGCCGTGGCGGTGTAGATCACCTGGCCTGCGCCGCTGTTTTCATTGATCGCCGGGGCGGTGGTGCCGCTGGTGATGGTCGGGGCAACTTCGTCGAGGTTGTTGATCCCCAGGGTCACCTTCTGGCTGCTGGCATTGCCCGCCGCATCGGTGGCGACAACGGTGAAGCTGTAGCTGGCCTTGCTCTCATAATCCGGGTTGCCGGTCAGCGTGACCGCGCCGGTAACCGGATCAATCGTCAGCCCCGCGTCGCTGCCCGCTTTCAGCGAGAAGGTGACGCCCCCGCTGATATCCGCCGTGTCGGTGGCCGTGGCGGTGTAGATCACCTGGCCTGCGCCGCTGTTTTCGTTGATCGCCGTGGCGGTTGTGCCGCTGGTGATGGTCGGGGCAACTTCGTCGAGGTTGTTGATCCCCAGGGTCACCTTCTGACTGCTGGCATTGCCCGCCGCATCGGTGGCCACAACGGTGAAGCTGTAGCTGGCCTTGCTCTCATAATCCGGATTGCCGGTCAGGGTGACCGCGCCGGTGGAAGCATTGATGCTGAACAGCGCGCTATCACCGGTGGTGCTCAGGCTGTAGCTAAACTGGCTGGGGTCGGTCGCGACAGCAGTCCAGACCACCTGGCCTGCCCCGATGTTTTCATCCACGCTGGACGTACTGGGGCTGGTGAAGACAGGAGCATGGGTATCAATAATGAGGCTGAGACCGCCGGACGCGTCAGTGGCGGCCGCTGCGCCTTTAATCAGCAACGACTGCACCTCATCGGACAGACTGCTACTGCTGCCGAGTGTGATCCCGGCAGTGACGGTGTCAAGGATGGTCTGGGTGGATGCACCGGCGTTGGCTTCCGCGCCGGAGAATGCTGCCAGCAGCAAACCATATTTTTCACCGGCACTCAGGCCATCGGCAGCGTCATAACTGCCACCGTTGGTAGCGACGACCGTCGTGTTCAGAATGTCATCCACACCAAACAGGCTGCTGATAGCGGCGGACGTGTCGGCCACCTGCGTCGCACTCAGGGTGGCTGGACTGTCAGCCGTGCCGCCGATGGCTTCCTGAGCCTTGTTATAGGCGAGAGTGGTCAACACGTTAATATTGAGAACGAGGGTACTGTTGTCTCCGGAGATAACACCCATGCTCCAGAGCTGAGCAGAGAGGTCTTTACCCGCGCCAGTCGCTTCGTCCAGGTAGTCAGCAGCGCTGCCGCTGTTGACGAGCTTAACAATCACCACGCCGCTGTAACTGCCCGCGGAGACGGTTACCGAGCCATTGGGTCCCAGCGTCCCCGTGCCAATCAGCGTTTTGCCATCGGCCTGATAAATCTCCACATTCAAATCGTTACTGCTGAGCGCCGGGCCGCCGACAAAATTAAGCTCGACGGCGTTCTGTACAGCGGGTTCTCCACCGCCGTTATCGTGCTTGCCGCCATTGTCACTCCCGCTATGGCCACTCGCCGCGGCAACCCCGACCACGCCACCCAGTGCGAGAGCGCCAGCCAGGTAGCCCACGTAAGAGTGCGATTGAGGAAGGTAGGTGACCGGATGGCCAGACACCACAGAGCTATTCTGCAGGCCGGCTAAGATACTCTCGAGCCCCGGGTGACCAGAGGTCATGCTGGCCAGCGCATCCGGAGAACCGTGCGCATAGAAAACATGGCTGCCGTCGGCTAAAGCCGCCCCTTCGGTGCTGGCAGGCGTCATCACCTGGGTAGAGGTGCCATCAGCAGGCAGGGTTACGCTGGTATCGCTTTGCGTAAACCAGTCCTGCAGGGTCAACGTGGTGCCATCGGCATAGTCCAGCTGCAGATCTTGTCCGTGACGCGAAGCCACTACGTCATCGGCCAGCTTGTCCTGATCGTTATCGCCCCGACGCTTGAGCACCCGGTAAGTTTCACCCGGCGCGGCCTTGTGAATGTTGTTCTGCCCGGCCTGCAGAGTGATACGGGTTTTGCCGGTATTGAGCGTGTATTGGCTTGGCTTCATCTGGATCTCGGAGTTCATTGTTTGTTATATCCATTTGGGGCGAACAGGAAAATCGGGTTGCAACGACCACCTGCGGTGTCATCGCTCCAGGAATGATTCACTGAGTGTTTTACGCAAAGGTTTAAGTAAGAAGTCCATCAGCGTGCGATCGCCGGTACGGATGTCGAGCTGAGATGTCATGCCCGGCAGGATGTCCAGCTGACGACCTGTCGTACTGCGCACAAACTGCCCTTCTTCCTGATGGTCCGACTGGCCTTCTGCATGGCTTTTCAAACGAACATGGACGCGGTAGTAGATCTCCTCGCCACGTGATGTGTTTTCCTTGAGGGTGTCGGCCGACACATAGATCACCTCCCCCCTGTAGTGCGCCATAAATGGTGTAATCGAAGGGATCAAGGCGTACGGTGGCCGGCAGCCCAACCTGAACCCGGGCAATATCAGCAGGCAGAACCTTAGCCTCAATGATGAGGGCATCATCTGACGGGACGATCTGCATGATCTCATCACCGGCACGTAATACCCCACCCAGCGTGGTGACGCGGACGTTTTTGACGATCCCAGGTCCCATGGCCGTAAAGACCGTATCGTGCACCTGCTGGCGACGGCCAGCCATCTGTTGCAGGGTCTGGCTCAGGTCATCTTCGGCCTTGGTGAGATCGGCTCGCGCATCATCCAGAAACTTATTGCGTCGACCCAGCAGGCGGGCACGGGCTTCATTGAGATCGCGCTGCGCGTTGAGCCGCTCACTGGTGCTCACATCCCCAGAGCGTTCAAGCCCGTTCACCAGGCTGAGCTTCTGACTGGCTAAATTCACAGCGGTTTGCAGCGCTGTAATATCTTCCTGCAGGCTTTGACGGCGTTGCAGGAACAGCGCGCGCTCAATGTCAGCCTGCTCGCGCAATGCCGGGTCAGGATCGGAGGGGAACCGGGGGGGCTGACTGGCCCGTTGATTCTGCGCGAAGTCGGGCAATACGCGCCCTGAGACCGACGATACGCGCGTCCACTTCACCCGCCGCTGCCTCAACGCGGGTTGGGTCGAGACGAGCCAGAATCTGCCCCGCCTTAACATGGTCACCCTCTTTGACGCCCAGCTCGGAAAGTACGCCACCGTCCACGGTCTGGATTATCTGCACCCGGCTGCTGGCGATAACCTCACCGTGTGCCCGGGCGACTTCATCTATGTGGAAATACATCGCCCATATGACAAAACCCAGCACCAGAACAACAATGCTCCCGATCAGCCCGGCGGAGAGTCGGCTACGGTGGTAGTTTTCCAGCCGATGCACGCGAGCGGCGTCAGCGACCTCGTCGTCAAACAGTTCAACGGCCATTAAGGACTCCTGCTGAATTTGATGCTTCTGGCATACGTGTTTTTAAGTTCGTTACTTCAACGGTGGGCCGCGAGCCCGTGGCGCGGGCCATCAGTCCTGGCATCAGTTTTTCTGGTGCACCATCACGTACGATGGTGCCTTCCTGCACGACCAGTACGCGGGTGGCAAAATTAACGGCAGCCATCGGACGGTGAGTGGCGACGATGAGGATATCTTCTGGTTGTAGCCTGGCCTGTAATGCTTTCCAGACGCGGGCCTCCGCTTCGCCATCCAGCGAGGCCGTCGGTTCATCCAGAAGCCAGATACGTGGACGAGACATCAGCACACGTGCCAGACCTACCAGCTGGCGCTGACCGCCAGAAAGACCCGAGCCACCCTCACTGATAGCCATATCCATACCCAGCGGATTACTGGCAGCTACCTGATCCAGCGCCAGATCGCGGGTGACGTCCGTCAACGTGGTGTCACTGACTGCACCTGCCAGCATAAGATTGCTTCGCAGCGTACCTTTGAAGAGCTGCACCGCTTGAGGCAGATAGCCAACCTGAGCACTGACCAGCTGGGGATCAATCTCCCACAAATCGACATCTCCCAGGCGTACGCGGCCCTCACCGGGGCGATACAGCCCGGCCAGGATCTTCAGCAACGTCGATTTACCGCCGCCAACGGGTCCTAACAGCAGAACGCGTTCACCGGCGTGAAAGCGGAGTGCGGGAATATTGAGTTGTTGTACCGGAGACTGCGGAAAGGCGAAGCGCAGCTTTTCCACACTCATATGTTCTGGCAGGCGATCGGGCAACAACAGGGTCTGGCCGGGACGGCGCTCCCCAGGTTTGCGCAGGAGGTTGTTCACCATATCCAGCGCTTCTTTGACCTGCTGCCACTGCATCAGGTACTGAACGCCCTGACTCACCGGCCCGATGACACGACCACCCAGAATACTGCAGGCTACCATGCCCCCGGTGGTCAGATATCCGGCCTCGACGCCCCACACCCCCACCACAATCCCCATGACATACGCCAGCGTCGACAGACTGCCGGTGGTGGTCGTACAGAACTGGCTGAGCGATTTTTGCTGAATGCTGTAACCGGCGATGGAATTGCTGAGCGTCTGCCAGTCTTGTGCAAAACGCCAGCCAGCATGACTGGCGCGCAGCGTCTCGGCACCGCGGATACTGTCCACCAGCAGGCCCAGACGCTCGTTGCTGCGAAGCATCTGTTGGCGCGTGAGACGGCGTAAGCGCAGACGGGTGAACAGGCCAATCGCCAGCGCGACAGGGAGCATTCCGAGGTAAACCCAGCCTACGGGCCCACCGATCAAACCAATCAGCCCGATAAACAGAAAGGCAAACGGCAGATCCACGATCCCGAAGACCAGACCGGCAGAGACAACCTGCCGTACCGAATCCAGGGCCCCCACCTGTGCGGCCAGCGTGCCCAGACTGCCGGGCTGCTGGTCGAGTTGCAGGTGCAGCAGGTGTTCATAGACATGCTGGGAGAGGCGTTTATCCACGCTGCTGGCAACGCTGTCCATGACGCGGGCTCGCAGTGTTTTGAGCAACCAGTCCAGCCCCACAACCAGCACCATCCCCACCACCAGCGTGGTCAGGGTTGCCCAGGCCAGGGTGGGAACCACGCGATCGTAGACCTGCATCGCGAAGAGCGATGTGGGAATGGCCAGAATGTTCACCAGCAGCGTGGCGGCTACGACCTGGAACACCCAACGGCGGTCGCGCAACAGTTCCCGCCAGACCAGGCGCATGGCCGGATTTTCGCTATCCGCGAGGTTTTCTGACTGTACGGGTGAAGCCAGGCTCAACCAGAGTACAGCCGTGTCGTCATCCGCAACCGTACCCGGTGCACCGGTCAGAATATCGTCTACGGTCAGCGTTCGGGCTTCGGCACCTTCACGGGTCAGCGTAAGGGTATTGGTATTCCCCCCCCTCACTGTGTCGCTCGGCCAGCCACCATGTCTGTTCGTGCCACATCAGTGCCGGGAGTTGGCGGGGATCAAAACGCCGCCAGGGAAGCAACGCCAGCCGGACATCTTTCATCCCCGCGTCCGACAGTAAACCGCGTACCTGATCCTGTGGGCGATCGGTCAACGGAGGAACGGCCTGCGCACGTGCATACGCCTGCGTTAAAGCCGCTTTATTCACCGGGGCCTTTAGCTTGTCCAGCAAGGCCAGTAATTCAGAGAGAGGAACAGATATCATCAGGGATGGCTCGCAGACGTGTTAGCTAATTGTGTGCCCGTGGGCAGGGCGCCAGAGGTATCGTCCATACGTCCCGTGCGTGCAGCCAGGCGCAGGCAGTCGACCCGCCATGCCGATCGCACCGCTACCAGCGCTTGTTGTTGTTCGGTTAATTCGCGCACGGCGTTGAGGACATCCAGCCAGCTCTTGTAGCCCGATTCGTACTGGCGACGGAAGGATGCCAGCGTGTCGCTGAGTTCAATGACAGACTGCTCATAACCCGTCATCAGCATTTGGTTAGCATCACGCTGATCGAGCAGCTGGCGCGTCTGAATGTCTTCGCTGTGGCGTTGTTGGGCCAGATCCTGTCGTGCGGACTCCACGCGTTCCATTGCCGCGTTCTTGAGGCCGCGGTTCACCAGTCCCAGACCTTCCATCGTGCCGGTCACCACAACATTGATCGTATTTTCATTTCTCTGGTTGGGGATGCCCGAGTAGTCGTTGCGAGAGGCTTGCAGGGAGACGGTCGGCATGGATGAGGTGCGCTGACGTTCCACATCCGTTTCCGCCAGCGTAACCCCCGCTTCGCGGGCTCGTACGGTCGCGCTCTGCGCAAGAATTTGTTCCTGTATAGCCCGATCGGCAGGCAGTTTGAGGATGCTGTCTGGAACCGGCAGGTCGCTTGCGATGGGCTCCTGCGTTAGGGATAACAGCGTGGATTCGGCGGTAAGCAGGTCCGATTTGGCCTGTTCAAACGAGGAACGCGCCTGTAACAACCGGGCCTTCGCCAGGCTGACATCAGCCGAAGACGCCAGTCCCCCCCTGCTGACGGCGCTGGATCTGTTCCTGCAACGCCTGATGGTTGGTAACGTTCGATTCTGCAACGGCAAGACGCTCGCGAACACCCTGGACATTCGCATAGGCCACTGCGGTCTCTTCCAGCAAGTCACGACGTGTCGCCCAGGCCGTGGCTTGCTGAGCAAGGGTGTCACTATCGGCGTAGTCAATGGCACTGTCGATACGCCCGAAAGCCCATAACGGTTGCGATACGCTGAGCGTGGTCGAACTGGAGTCATTGTAACCCGAAATTTGCCCTGTCCCCGCGCTGGCCCCAAGCGTGGGCAAACGTGCCGCGCGGGCGCTGTCGGCGTTTGCCTCTTTGGAACGCACAAGAGCCTGCTGACTGGCCAGACCGGGGTGATGGAGCATTGTGCTGCGCAGTGCGGCAAACAAACCGCCCGGCGAGGTATCGTCAGAAACAGAGTGCGAGGAGGACGAAGGTTCCCTCGCCTGAGCTGTGGTCACAGAAATGACAAAGGGTAAAGAAATTATGATTGCAGAAAGGATGTTACAACCGTGTCGACCTGGAAGAATCCCCATCGTCTGAAGAGCCCTGTATTTAAGAAAGAGTAAAAGGCCCACCGATCACGATTTTTCTCAGGTTATCCCGACATAACAATGACTTGATAAATGGCACGGCCGGAATAGCGAGTACAAATAAGAATATGCTTATTGTTTTACGCAATGATTACCGATCGGCAACATTCATGTCAATATGTGTAATCGTGTAATAAAAGCTGTAAAACATCGTTAATTGAGACGATAAGTTCACTTAACTCAAATAAAGATAGAGTGAGTAGAAACATTATTGCCAATATATCCGATAAGGCAGTGGATAATATGTCACTAGCGAAAAGTGACAGAGGGAGGTGTTGATTGTTCGGTGACTCAAGAGAATGTCGCTGCCCCTGAGAGGAAGTGACGATGTATGGCAAAGCAAGACTGTTATAAAGCGTTTTCTGATGGATTACCGCCTCTCTGGTTCCCTTAGTCAGTTCAAACTGAACAGGCCGTTTCTGGCCAACAATGCGGCTATTGTTCCAGGGGTTATCGTCATGTTCAATCTCCATTGGGTCAGGAGATGTGATTATGGTTGTCCTGTATGAGCGAGGAGCGGACTATCACACGCAGATGTTTAGGTGCAACTCGCTTAAAAACAAATGCTTGTGTTAATTTGTAGTGAAGCCGTTAAACAAAAACAATGATTGAATAGTTAGTGGAGGGAGCATGGGCATAGAGTTCTATATAACACGCGCTGATTTTTGGGCTGATAATGAAGAAGCCCAGATAACTCCTGATGAATGGCTTTCCCTCATCGATAGCGACAGCGAATTAACGAAGGACCTTAAAAATGGCGACTATCATGCTTTGTGGTCAGGTGCTTTATCGCATGATGAGGCATGGCTTGACTGGAGCGATGGCAATATATACACCAAATGGCCAGATACGCGGCTATATAGAAAGATGTTAGGTATCGCCGAGCGCCTCAACGCTCGGGTAATGGACGACGATGGTAATATTTACAGCGCCCCATCTGACTGGGAGTATGATCCTTCTTCTACTCATTAACGTCCGCTTCTGGCACGAAGCGGACCGCCTGACACACTGCGAAGTCTGCTATGAGCGAAAAGCGGAAGTTGGCATTTATTTGCCAACTTAAAAGCGCTTGCAGCCGTCTTGGATATCTTCTTGCAGGCGAATGACCGAGAGCCTTTTGAAATTCTGCCTCAGGAACACCAATTGCATCTGGCTTATGTTCACACCAGCGTCACAGGGGGCAAGCGTGAGTATGAAACACTGAAAGATATTGTTTTATATTCCCGCTCGCTTTCTGTATGCCTGTACCTTCAGCTGATAAGTAGCTTTGGATATGACGATTTGTTAAAAGGCTCATAAAGGTTCAAATCATTACATAATAACTATTATTGTTTTTTATCAATCAATTATGAAAAAACACATCTTGACCACGGCATCCACAGTGCTATGTTTACCGGAAGCGGCACAGCGCCTGGACTACACTCCAGATGGACTATGACCTTAGAGGATAATGCTTGTCTGCTATGCCAGGTTGGTCAAGCCCTTAGCCCCGCAAGCGAGACAATCAGCTGGGAAGATTAACAGTATTGGTAATCTGTAGCGAAGAGCTACAGTACTGCCCCTTACATCATCCACCATGATAGCTATCAGTAAGTTAACGAAAATGAGAGGGCATCGGAAATGCTCGAAGTTGAATTTCAGGAATGGTTGAATAGCAGAGGCGCCAAAACGCAAGCAGGCCTCAACTCCCGTATTTATGCTGTCAAAACTATCGAAAAAAATCTCGCAGCGCTTGGTTCTCCTCATGCAGATCTGGATGCAGCCTACAAGGCGGATAGGTTTGCGCAATTGCGGCAGCGGATCAAAGAGATTCGCCGTGATGCTAAAGACAACGGCGACGACTATCGGTTGCTGATGCCCGAATCAGAGCAACCGCTTAACCGATTGTCCAACTGGAATAGCTGGCTCGGACAATATGGACGCTTCCTGAGCGGTGATGATTCTCAGGCCGACGAAATTCGGGATTATGTTCTTGAAAACTACATCACTCCAGCCAGAGAGCGAGGTGACGCCAGCGTCACCCTGGTAGTTGGCCCTCTGAATACTGAAATGGGTCTTGACAAGGGATGGCCGAACATCTGTCAGGCTCTTGATGGTCAAAAATTTCAGGAGCTAGCGGATGTCCCCCCCTCCGGTGACGGAAGGGCCTAAAAAAGAGCACAACCCGGAAATATACGTTCATCCTTACGGAAGGAAGCGAACTGGTGGCCCAGAATAAACCAACACCGACTAACCTTATTTTTTACGGTCCTCCTGGTACCGGAAAAACCTATCACACGGCGAGGGAAGCCGTAGCGCTCTGCGATGGTAAAGACGCCTATCCGAACTCAAAAGATGGGCGTGCGGCCCTGATGGCGCGCTATAACGAACTGATGGCAGAAAAGAGGATCTCTTTCGTTACATTCCACCAGAGCTATGACTACGAAACCTTCGTTGAGGGCCTTCGCCCAGAAATCGGTGACGATGAGTCTTCGTCTGCAGGATTCAGACTCAAGCCTACGCCTGGGCTCTTCAGAGAAATTTGCGCCCTTGCCGATCAGGCCAGAACACAACCCCGAGCACAGACGGATGCCTCGGCACTGCAACTGTCCCAAAAACGCTTCTGGAAAATGGGGCAAGGGACAATTGGCACCGAAGACGATGTGTATGAAGATGCCCGCGACGACGGGTATATCGCTCTGGGGTGGGGTGGGACCATAGACTGGAGCGCGGATAGATTTTCATCGTTCAACGCGATTCATGATGAATGGATCAAGCAAAATCCTGAGAACCTGACGCCTAGTAACTGGACGCAAACCTATCCCTTCCGTTGTGAAATGAAACCTGGCGATATAGTGATTGTCCCTTATGGGAACACTGCGTTTCGCGCTATCGCTGAAATCACTGGTGATTACTATTTCGTTCCTGAAGCCGAAGGTTACTATGCCCACCGCCGCCCTGTTCGCTGGCTACTGACTCTTGATGAACCACTGCCACTCGATACCATTATCGATGGTAACTTCACCATGCGGACGCTCTATTCGATTGCCACAAGTCGAGTGAATATCCCGGCGCTAGGCAGACTGCTCTCGAGTACAGAAAACCCCGATAATAGTTCCGATGTTAAAGGGCAACCAGAGCAGTTCGTCCTCATTATTGATGAGATCAATCGGGCAAATATTTCGAAAGTGTTCGGTGAACTGATTACGTTAATTGAGCCGGATAAACGTCTGGGAATGCCTGATGCACTCACAGTAACTCTGCCTTACTCGAAAAAGAAAGATTTTGGCATCCCCGCCAACCTTCATATCATAGGTACAATGAATACCGCCGATCGATCCATCGCCTTGCTCGACACAGCATTAAGGCGGCGATTCAACTTCCGGGAAATGGCTCCTGACGCTACCCTGCTAAGTGATGTAGAGGCGATCGATCTCAAAGCCGTTCTTAACACCATCAACCAGCGAATCGAATATCTTATAGGCCGGGAATATCGCATTGGACACGCCTTCTTTATCAATTGTGAATCCAGGGCACAAGTTGAAGATGCAGTGCGCAATAAGGTCATACCGCTGTTACAAGAGTATTTCTTCGAGGATTGGAGCCGAATCGCGGCTGTGCTGGGCGATGGCTTTATGCAGGAAGAGCAGATCTTACCGCCGCCAGGAATTGAGGGTGAACCATTATCAAGCTGGTCGGTGCGTGCACCGTTCAGAAATGACGCCTTTGATCGACTGGTAGTCAAAGCCAGAAGGTTTAATGCCACTGCTCTCGAGGTGGCTGGTGAATCGAAAGAATGACGCACCTCACGGTTCACGAATGGGGTGGTGTTTGTGTGAACACGGAAAGCAGCATAAACGCTCCTCATGCTTTTACCCGCCCTCAGGCTAACACGCTGCTTACGGCGGCGCGCGAGCATCCGCTGGCAAATCAGCACGGTACCAATATCTTAATCGATCGCCATAACAAAATTATTGCCGGGCAAATGGTTGGGGTCATTGCCGCTCCGGGATGTAGCCTTGAGATCCTGCCCAAATTTGACGACGAGACGATAGAACCGGACGCCACAATCCGAAATCGCCTGATACGTATGCTTGATGTCGCCCTCGGCCTTAAAGTCGGCAATGGACAGGCTGCAACAATGGCGAGACAAGCTGAAAGCCTGCTAGAGATACTTATCCGCTTGTTCGCCGAGCGACTCTTATCTGAAGTACATCGGGGATTACCGCGCACCTATTTGGCACAGGAAGACGATTTGCCCACATTGCGCGGAAGGCTCAATATCAAACGACAATTCACTACGCTTGCCGTCCGCCCCGATCGTCTCGCCTGTCGTTACGACGTTCTATCGGCTGATACCAGCCTACTTCGAATTATGAAGGCGTGTGTAGTTCTGCTTCATCCTTATGCCCGAGCTGCTGATACGCTTCGCCATCTGAATGAATTGCGTATCCTGCTGGCGGGTGTTAGCGACATCCCCTTGAGTCACCTGCCTTGGTCACAGGTGCGGATCGACCGAACCAATCATCGCTGGGAAACACTCTACAATCTGGCACATCTTCTCTTACGACGCGACTGGCAGGCTACACACCACGATAAACGAGCGCAGAACGGGATTACACTGCTTTTCCCGATGAACGACCTGTTCGAGGCATATATAGCGGCACTGGCGAAGCGTGCTGTACGTGGTACGGAATGGTCAGTTCGTGCACAGGCAGGCAGATTATACTGTCTGGTCGAGGATGTAATAGAAGGTAAACCACGCTTCCAGACCCGACCGGATCTGCTTATCGAGCGGGACCATCAGACTATTATGATCATAGACACTAAATGGAAGCGTATTGGGCGTCATCCAGAAGATGTCAGGCATGGCGTATCGCAGGCTGATGTCTACCAAATGATGGCCTATGCCCGGCTTTATCACTGCCCACAAGTTATGCTTCTCTATCCACATCATGCAGGTCTGGGAGCTCAACCTCTGAATGCGGCCTATAGGATTCTAGCAGGCGAAGAACAATTACAGGTGGCGAGTGTCAATCTGCTCCTCGATGAAGACGAGATTGTCGGGCAGTTAATTCACCTTATCGGCACCAACACGCAGATAGGCTCTGGCTTGTAACAATAGATGAAAAACCTGCTGACCTAAATTGTTATGTCCGCTTTTGGCACTTAGCAGTCATTCAAGTGAGTCATCTCCATCCCCAGCCATAAATGTGATTCCCCATAAAATTAAAAACCGGGGCCAAAAACCGGCCCCGGTCCTTTCAACGCCTCAGTTCTTATTCTTTAACCCGAGCCCGCTTCCCTCTCTCCTCTTCATTACTATCTGCGGATCCCACCAGCGTAAAACTAAAGTTCACCTCGGTATGCTCCCCGTCAAGATCCCGTTCCCTCGCCACGGAGCTATCCGTAATCTTCACCGGATCCGCAATCAGCTCCGCCCTTGTCGCAAAGGCAAAGTCATCCCACAGATACTCATCCCCGTTCAGGTTGATCTGGGTAGTCAGGTGCTTATACCCCGGTGCCGACACAAAGAAGTGCACGTGCGCCGGACGGTTGCCGTGGCGGCCAATGGCAGTCAGCAGCTTCTGGGTTGGGCCATCCGGCGGGCAGCCGTAGCCGCACGGCACGATGCTGCGCACCGCATAGCGACCGTCGTCACCGGTACGAATGCGGCGGCGCAGGTTGTATTCGCTCTGGGACTGGTCGAAGAAGGAGTAGCCGCCGAGGGTGTTGGCGTGCCAGATATCGACAATCGCGCCGGCCACTGGATTACCCTGCAGATCGGTCACCTGGCCCTGCAGCCACATGGTTTCCGCCTGCTCCTGACCGTCGTCCATGCGGGCAAAGCCTTCGCTCAGCGGCGCGTTGGCCACGTATAGCGGCCCTTCAATGGTGCGCGGGGTGCCCACGTCGTTGCCCGATGCGGCTTCTTTCTCGTCGGCACGCATATCCAGATAGTGCTCCAGGCCCAGACCGGCCGCCAGCAGTGCCGCTTCCTGGCGTCCGCCCAGCTCGTTGAGGTAGTTCACCGCCACCCAGAACTCTTCGTCGGTCACGTCGAACTGCTTGATGGTCTTACACAGGTCGCTCAGCAGCTGGTGCATGATGTTTTTCAGACGATCGTTGCCGCCGGTGGAATTTAAGCCGCTGCTGATCGCCAGTAAGGATTCCAGCTCGGTTTGATGTACAGGATTCACGGACATTGCATCTTCCTCTTTGTAGGGTTCAGTTTGTTGTTTTTCGACGACTATTGTTCGTTATGAATGGAGGATGGATGCAGGCACAGGGGCTGCACGCTGATTTCCATCCACGGGTAGAGCGGCAGCGCGGTCAGGATGTCGTGCAGCTCCTGGTTGTCCGCCACGTCAAAAATACTGACGTTGGCGTACTGCCCCACCACGCGCCAGATATGCGGCCATTTGCCCTCCCGCTGTAAGCGCTGGGAGTAGGCTTTCTCTTTCGCTTTGATCGCGTCGACTTCTGCCAAAGGCAGCGACGACGGAATGTTGACCGTCATTTCCACTTTAAAAAGCATCGCGTTTTCCTTTTATTAACGTGCGTAATGACGCAGCTTGTCTTCGTCGATGTCGACGCCCAGCCCTGGCCCCTGCGGTAACGTCACCTGTCCCTCGCTGAAATCCAGCGGACGTACCACGATGTCATCCTTCAGCAGCAGCGGGCCGAACATCTCGGTGCCCCACTGCATCTTCACCGTCGACCAGGCGTGCAGCGAGGCCACCGTGCCGAGCGACCCTTCCAGCATGGTGCCGCCGTACAACGCCACGCCCGCCGCCTGCGCCACGTGCGCCAGCTTCAGGGCCTGCGCCGGGCCGCCCGCTTTGGCGATCTTCAGGGCATACGCGCCGGTAAAGCCGCCGCTCGCCAGGGCGTAGCCGTCATGGCTGGTCGCCACCGCTTCGTCGGCCAGAATGGGCACCACAAAACGCTGGCTGAGGGTGATGAGTCCTTGCCGATCCCACAGCGGGATCGGCTGTTCCACCAGGTCGATCCCGCCGTCCTGCAGCCGGGTCATCCCTTTGATGGCGGTAGTCAGATCCCAGGCCTGGTTGACGTCGACCCGCACGCTGACGTCATCGCCCAGCGCGGCTTTGATCGCCAGGGCTTGGCGGATATCGCTATCCAGCCCACCGGCGCCGATCTTCAGCTTGAATGTGTTGTGTCGCCCTTCCGCCAGCAGCCGTTTACCCTCTTCGATGTCTTTCTGGGTGTCGCCGCTCGCCAGGGTCCACAGCACCGGCAGGCGCTGCGTCAAGGCCCCGCCCAGCAGCGAGCTGACCGGCAGTCCCAGCGCTTTGCCCTGGGCATCAAGAAACGCGGTTTCAAGGGCCGATTTCGCAAAGGTGTTGCCCTTCACGCTGGCGTTCATCTTCTCCGCCAGGTCGGCCACGCCGTGGAACGACTGGCCGCACAGCAGCGGGGCCAGATAGGTTTGAATGGCGGATTGGATCGCTTCCGGGCTTTCGGCACCGTAGCTCAGGCCGCCGATGGTGGTGGCTTCGCCCCAGCCGGTGATGCCGTTCGCGCATGTCATTTTGACGATGGTCAGCGTCTGGCACCCCATGGTCGCCATCGACAGCTTGTGCGGGCGGATGGTCGGGATATCCACCAGCCAGCAGGTCAGGGATTCAATGGTGAGGGTCATGTAAAGCTCCTGCGGTTAAAAAGGTCACGACGTGGTGGGTAAATGCAGACGGGCAGGCCACGTTCGACAGGTGTGAGGCGGGCAAGGCGACGCATGAAGTCTGCTTCGCCTGGGCGGCGAGCCACTCCGCGTCCTGCAGGGTGGTGACAGGATCGTCAGCACCGGCAATCACCAGCATCGGACGCAGCATGGCGGCGACCTCAGCGCGCAGATCCGCCGCGGCCAGCGCTTCGCAGCAGGCGGCATAGCCGTCGGTCGGGGTGTCGGCGAGATCGTCGATCAGCAGTTGGACTATGCCGGGGTTCTGCTTGCGGAAGGCCGGAGTGAACCAGCGATCCGCCGCGGTACCGGCGACCGGGGCCATCCCCTGCTGACGCACGGTGGCGGCACGCTGCAACCAGCCTTTCGCCTCGCCGATCTTCGCCGCGGTGTTGGCGACCACGATGCGCGGAAAACGCGCCGGGGCATGGCGGTTGAGCCACATTCCGGTCATTCCGCCGAGGGAGATGCCGCAGAAAAAGGCGCGCTCAATATCCAGATGATCCAGCAGCGCAATCACATCCTGCCCCAGCGAATCGAGGGTGATGTCCTCTGCCGGAACCGGAGAGCGGCCGTGCCCGCGGGTGTTGTAGCGCAACACGCGGAAGTGGCGAGTGAAGTCGGCCATCTGCGGCTGCCACATCTGCCAGGTGGTGCCCAGCGAGTTGGAGAGCACCAGCACCGGAGCGTCTTGTGGGCCATCGAGGCGATAGTCCAGATCCATTTATGCCTCCTCGGTTTCGGCGTTGAGGGCAAAGGTCAGCGCCACCGGGGTGACGGACTGGAGATACTCTGGCGTCACGTCGCCAAACAGCTCGCGCACCACAATGCCGTCCGCCGTGATATCCATCACCGCCATGTCGGTGTAGATCCGGTCGATGCAGGCCATGCCGGTCAGCGGATAGGTGCAGGTTTTAACGATCTTGCACTCGCCCTGACGGGTCAGATGTTCGGTCATCACATACACGCGCTTCGCGCCAATCGCCAGGTCCATCGCCCCGCCGACCGCCGGGATAGATGAGGGTTCGCCGGTGCTCCAGTTCGCCAGGTCGCCGCGCTCCGAGACCTGATAGGCCCCCAGCACGCAGATATCGAGGTGGCCGCCGCGCATCATGGTGAAGGAGTCGCCGTGGTGGAAATAGCAGCCGCCGTCGAGCAGCGTCACCGGCTGTTTCCCGGCGTTAATCAGCTCCGGATCTTCACAGCCCGGCGCGGGCGCAGGCCCCATGCCGAGAATGCCGTTTTCGCTGTGGAGGAAGATCTCGCGATCCGCCGGAAGGTAGTTGGCGATCCGGGTCGGCAGGCCGATCCCCAGGTTCACGTAGGCCCCTTCCGGGATGTCGCGGGCGATGCGTTCGGCCAGCTGTTGATGGGTCAGTTTATTCACGGGATCTCCTTATGCCGTCTGCGGCAGGCGAGCGGGCGCGACCGTCACCACGCGTTGCACAAAAATTCCCGGGGTGACCACCGCTTCCGGATCGAGTTCGCCGAGGGCGACGATTTCGCTCACCTGGGCAATGGTGCAGCTGGCCGCGGCGGCCATGATCGGCCCGAAGTTGCGCCCGGTTTTGTCATACACCAGGTTGCCCCAGCGATCGGCCTTCAGGGCTTTGATCAGGGCGAAATCGGCTTTCAGCGGGTACTCGAGGACATAGTCTTTGCCGTCGATATGGCGGGTCTCTTTGCCCGCCGCCAGCTCGGTGCCAAACCCGGTAGGGGTGAAGATCGCCCCCAGCCCGCTGCCGCCCGCCTGAATACGGGCCGCGAGATTGCCCTGCGGGACCAGCTCCAGCTCGACTTCGCCGCGGCGGTAGAGGTCGTCAAACACCCAGGAGTCGGTCTGGCGGGGGAAGGAGCAGATCACCTTCTTCACGCAGCCGGCCTTCAGCAGCGCCGCCAGGCCATAGTCACCGTTGCCAGCGTTGTTGCTGATCAGGGTCAGATCCCGCGGCTTACGGCGGATCAGGGCATCCAGCAGCTCGGCGGGCTGTCCGGCCGCGCCAAAGCCGCCCACCATCACCACCGCACCGTCGAAAATATCGGCCACGGCGGCATCGGTGGCGGCAATCCGTTTATCAATCATTTGCTTACCTCGTTGTTTTTATTCGTGGACGGCAGGCTGCGCAGGGCGATCCACGCCAGCAGCGCATAGGCCATCAGCAGCAGGGAGACCGGCCAGGAGGCGTCGAAATGCATCAGCAGCGCCACCGCCAGCATCGGCCCGAGGCCGCCGGAGAAGATCGAGCCCACCTCATGCCCCAGCGCCAGGCCGGAGTAGCGCACGCGCACCGGGAACAGGTCGCTCATGATGCAGGGCTGGGTGCCGATCATCGCCCCGTGGCAGAACGGCAGGCCGAGCAGCATTGCCAGCATGATCCAGCCGTAGTCCCCGGTGGAGAGCAGCCAGAAGAACGGGAAGGCCATCACCAGCAGACCGATCACGCCGATGTAGTAGACCGGCTTCAGGCCGATGCGATCCGAGAGCGCGCCCCAGAACAGGATCGAGAAGAACTCCACCAGCATCGCCAGAGTCACGGCGCTGATGATCTCCCCGGTGCCGATGCCGATGTGTTTGGCGTAGACCACCGAGAAGGTGAAGAAGATATAGGAGGCCCCGTTCTCCGGCAGGCGCAGGGCGATGGCCTGCAGCAGCGCCTTCGGATGCTCGCGTATCAGCACCATCAGGGGGATCTTCTCGTGCTTCGCCTCCGGTTTGGCCTGGCTAAAGGCCTTGCTCTCGCGGATGTTTTTGCGGATATAGACCCCGACCAGGAAGATCAGGATGCTGAGCAGGAAAGGCACGCGCCAGCCCCAGCTCATCAGCTCCTCTTCCGGCAGCTTCTGCACCAGATAAAAGGCAAAGGCCGAGAGGACAAACCCGCCGGACACCCCCATCTGGCTCCAGGCGGTAAAGTAGCCGCGACGCGATGCCGGGGCGTTTTCGCTTAGCATCAGCACCCCGCCACCCCACTCGCCGCCGGACGCCACGCCCTGTAAAAAGCGCAGGGTGATGAGCGAGATCGGCGCTCAGATACCAATCTGGGCATAGACCGGCAGCAGGCCGATCACGAAGGTGGTAGCCCCCATCAGGGTCAGGGTCATGATCAGCGTCATCTTGCGGCTGTAGCGGTCCCCGATATGGCCGAAGACGATCCCGCCCAGCGGACGGGCGAGGAAGCCCACCGCAAAGCCGGAGAAGGCCAGCAGCGTGCCCTGCATCGGGTCGCCGCCCACCGGAAAGAACAGCGGGCCGAAGACCAGCGCCGCGGCGGTGCCGTACAGGAAGAAGTCATACCATTCCAGGGCATTGCCCAGCACCGAGGCGATCACCAGCTTGCGCAGCTGTCCGGCATCCTGCGTCCCCACAGCCGGGGCAGCAGTTGTTTGAGTCACGACATTGCTCATCCGCGTTACCTTTTATTGTGGGTGTTACGCTTCCAGGTCATGCCCGACGGCATGGTAGCGACGGTTGAAGTAAACCAGCCCGCGCGGGGCTTCGCTGACGCGGATCGCCTGCACCTGGCAGTAGAAAACGCTGTGGCTGCCCACTTCATGACAGGTGTCGATCAGGCAGTCGAAGCTGGCAACCGACGAGCTGAGCACCGGTGCGCCGCTGGCCATCACCTGCCAGGAGTCATACTGAAAGCGCTGCTCGGAGCGCAGGCTGGCGTTGGCGAAGATCCCCGAAAGATCCTGATGGTCGCTGGAGAGCACGTTGACACACAGGGCTCCGTTCTGCTTGAAGTGTTCGTTGGCAAAGGAGTTGCGGTTCATGCAGACCAGCAGCGTCGGCGGCGAGTCCGTGACGCTGCACACGGCGGAGGCGGTAAAGCCAAACTTGCCCGCCGGGCCGTCAGTGGTGATTACAGAGACCGCACTCCCCAGCTGCGCCATGGCATTACGAAATTCGGTTTGCAGTGTCATAAGGTTTCCTCACAGATCGATAACTAAACGGGCGCTTTTGGCCCGGGAACAACACAACAAAATCTGGTCGCCGTCGGCTTTCTCTTCATCGGTCAGGTAACTGTCGCGATGGTCCGGCTCGCCTTCCAGCACGTCGGTCAGGCAGCTGCCGCAGATCCCCTGCTTGCAGGAGACGCACACCTTCAGCCCGGCAAGCGCCAGCGCCTCGACGATGCTCTGGTTCTCCAGCACCTGCACGGTGATGCCGCTGGCTGCCGCGAACACCTCGAAGGCCGCGCCGCCGGTTTCCACGTCGACGCTGAAACACTCCTGATGTACCTGCTCCGGGCGATAGCCGCTTGCCGCCGCCTGTTCGGCAACGGCATCCATCAGCCGGGTCGGGCCGCAGGTGTAGACGTGGGTGTTGGCCGGGACGTCGGTCAGCACGGCCGCGAGGTTCAGGCGTTGGCTGTCGCTGAAGTGCAGCTGGACGCGGTCGGCCCAGGCCGCCTGCTCCAGCTGAGAAATAAAGGCCGCCCCCTCGCGGGTTCGGGCGCAGTAGTGCAGGCTGAAAGAGCGCCCGCTGGCGTGCAGCTCGGCGGCCATCGCCAGCATCGGGGTAATGCCAATCCCGCCGCCAATCAGCAGGCTGTGGCTGGCCGTCTCGTCCAGTGCAAACAGGTTGCGCGGGTCGCTGACCGGGATCCGATCCCCCACCTTCAGGGCGTGGGCGGCCAGTGAACCGCCCTGGGATTGGGTATCTTTCAGAATGCCGAGCTGGTAGTGCTGGCGATTTTTTGGGTCGCCGCACAGAGAGTACGGACGCACCAGGTCCTCTGCCAGATGCAGATCGATATGCGCTCCCGCGCTGAAGGGCGGGAGGTCGATACCGTCAGCATGCGCCAGGGTTAGCAGGACCACCTCGCCCTGCAACTCCCGCCTGATAACCTGTAATGTCAGCATGTTGACTCCTTAACGCATAAACAGACCGCCGTTGATGTCCCAGGTCGCCCCGGTGACAAACGACGCCTGCTCTGATGCCAGCAAGGCCACGGCCTGGGCGACAAACTCTGCTTCACCTAACTGGCCGACCGGGATCATCTGCAGCAGCCCGGGCATCTTCTCTTCCGGCACCAGGGCGTGAACCATCGGCAGATCCAGCGGCCCCGGGGCAATGGCATTCACCGTCACGCCAGATTTGCTCAGCTCGCGGGCAAAGATTTTGGTCAGGGTCAGGATCCCGCCCTTCGAGGCCGCGTAGTGCGCCCCGGAGGCGGTGCCGCCGTTCTGCCCGGCCAGCGAGGCCAGGTTGATGATGCGGCCGTAGCCGCGGGTGGCGAAGTAGCGCCCAAAGGTCTGGCAGCCGACAAAGGTGCCGCGCAGGTTGGTGGCGATCACCCGGTCGAACTCCTCGACCGCAATCTCCATCACCGGGGTGGCGAGAGTGAGCGCGGCGTTGTTGACCAGCACCTGCAGGCTGCCGAAGCGTTCAACGGTGGCGTCGAGCGCCTTCGTGAAATCCTGCGGCTGGCAGATATCCAGCCCCAGCGCCAGCACCCTGCCCTGACCGTTATCGAGACGATCCGCGGCCTCCCGGGCGCGAGCCATATCGACATCGGTCAGCACCACCTGATAACCCTGCTGCAGCAGATGTGCGGCAATCGCGTTGCCCAGACCGGCGGCCGCGCCGGTCACTAATGCGGTTTGCGTCATGAAGGACTCCTCAGAGGATGTAGCCGATGCTGTGCAGCACATCGTCGCTGTTGACCAGGCGGATCACCTTCCGGGTAATCAGCAACCTGCCGTCCTGCGGCTTAAGGTGCCAGGTAATGTCCGCCGCGTAGTGGCGGCTGTGGCCTTTGCGGTGCTCCCACAGGGATTGTGCCCCGCGCACCACGATCAGATCCTCGCTCGACTCCAGCAGGCGAAAGCGCGACAGGGTGCGCAACGTTCTGGCCCGCGGCGTGGTGGAGATCGACTCCCCGCTGTAGAGGCGCTTCACCCGGCGCTCGCGCATGTGGTGATCGTCGCAGGCGTAGTTGAGGGTGTTTTTAAAATCTTTCTCGTTCGGGTCGATCGGCACCACGTACAGGCCGTCGTGCTGCCACAGATCCAGCCAGGCGTTGAACTCGCCCTGGTCCAGCAGATCGCCTTCGAGGTTGATTACGGACATCGCCGCGAACAGCACAGAATCCGGGGTCATCATTTTTCGCTCTCCGTCATTAACTTTTTCCACTGCTGGTAGGCCGCCCGCATTCCGGTTTCGGCGCTGACGTCGCTGCGCAGGCCGTCATCGGTGCGGTACTCCCCGGCCAGGCCGCGGTTGAGCATGATCCACAGGTCGTCGCCCGCGGTGGCCCCGCGCTGGACGCGCTCCCAGGCTTCGGAGTCATCCGGGGTGCCAAAGCCCATCGGGCCCTGGAAGTGTTCGTGCAGACGCAGACGCGCCTGGTTGGCAATCTCCGGCCCGCCGTCCATGGTGATCACCGCGTGGTGAATCTCGGTTTCCATCACCGAGATCGGCTGCAGGACGCGGAAGAAGGCCATCGAACAGGCGATGTTCGGGAACAGGTTGAGGTTGAAGCCGGATCCGCCCACCGCCCGCACGATGCGGCGCACCTGCTCTTCGTCGTGCTCTTTGCGCAGTTCGTCCGCCAGCTCAACAAAGCGTTCCGGGATTGGCGCATCGAGGTTAGCCTCCAGATCCACCAGCTCGGGGATCATCACCATCACGCTGTGGCCGTTGCCGAGATCTTCGACATAGCCGCTACCGTCGACGAAGTTGAGCATCTCTTCGGTCTGTTTATCGACGGAGCTCAGGAAGGAGCGGTGGACCACCGGGAAGTGGTAGCCGTCGGTGGTGTTCTCCAGCTGGATCTTCCAGTTGCCCGGGAAGCGGAAGCGGTGTGCAGGCCCGGTCTTAATCGGGTAGCCCGCCCCCTGCTTCATAAACAGATCCATCCACTTCTTCGCCGCGCCGAGGAAATCCTCCAGGGGTTCGATCTGCTCGTTAAAGGTGGCGAACACCATGCCCGCATACTGCTCGGTACGCAGCGACACCAGCCCCAGCTCATTTTTCTCCAGCTGGTCGGCGTAGCTTTCCGGGTGCGGCACGCCGCGCAGGCTGCCGTCGAGGGCGTAGCCCCAGCCGTGGTACGGGCAGACGAAGCTGTTGGTTTTGCCGCTGCGGTGTTCGCAGACGGTGGCCGCGCGGTGGCGGCAGCGGTTCAGCAGGGTGTGAAGGGTGCCTTTGCGGTCGCGTACCACGATCACCGGCTGGGTGCCGATCTCGGTGGTTTTGAAGCTGCCGGTCTCCGGGATCTCGCTCACGTGTGCTACCCAGACCCAGGTCTTCGTGAAAATACGGTCCAGCTCCAGCTGGAACAGCGCGTCTGAGGTATAGAGCGAGGTGTGGACGCGGTCGTGCTTGACCAGGGCTGCAATCTCTTCCCGGCTCGGGGCGGGCTGCGCCGTGGTATCGATATTTTTGACATTGATGATGTGGTCACACTGCATAATCTGTCTCCTGCTCGTCGTCGGGGTTCTACTTGTTGTCAGGTACCGGGAGCGCATCCGCCGCCTGCCAGTGGCTTACCGGCCGGCTGAACAGGTTGCGGGTGGTGAAATGGTGCATGGTCATCTCACCCGCCTCGCGACGGAAAATAATCTGCAGCTCGGCGGCGTTCAGGTGCGCACCGCCCGCGGTAAAGGCGGAGGTTTGCAGCATCAGCCAGCGGCCGTGCAGCTCGCCGTCGGCATCCTGATACAGCGCTTCCGAGCATAAAAAGTGGCCGTTGAGGGTGAAGTGCGCGGGGTGGCGGACATAGCCCGCCATCATCGCTTCAATCGCCTCGCGCCCCTGATGTCTGCCCAGCCGGGTGGCGTAAGGTTCACCCACCCCTTCCCAGCAGGCGTCTGCGCTGAACAGGGCCCCGATGGCCTGTACCGTCGCCATGTTGTCCAGCCGATCGCACAGCCGCATGTAGTTGCTGATACAGACCCGGGCTGCCTGCTGATCTTCCAGCTGCTGTAAACGCAGCGCATCCTGTGGGCTCATGCTGGGCTCCGTTACTGAATAATCAGTTCACGCCCGACGCGGGCTTCGATCTTGCAGTACTTCCACAGCTTGCTCTCGCCGTCGCCCACCGGGGTGGTGCGGAACAGGTTGCAGGCGGCCACCACGCTGTCGAGGTTGTCGGCATCGGCCAGCACGTAGGTGGTCCAGGGCGATGAGGTGGACGGGCCGACCATCAGACGGTCGTCGTCCATGTTGCCGATCACCCGGATGCCCTGGGTTTCGTCGATACCTTTCATCATCACGCCGAACGCGCCCCACACCTGTTTGGCTTCTGCCGGGGTGGCATCAAAAAAGTTCTGGTTTACGCCGATGCAAAACAGCACGCGTAAGGTTGTTGTCTGGCTCATCTGTTGCTCCATTCGTCAAAATTACAAATAACCCGGCAGAGGCTGGCCACCGAAGTAGACCGTACCGGCGTTGAGATAAGAGAGATCGCCCATAAAGGCGTGCTGGGTGATCACCATGGTGTCGCGCACGTAGCGCTGCAGCGGGCTCTTCATGGTGATGCCGCCCATGCCGTTCAGCGCCAGCGCCTGACGGGTGACCTCGGCGGCCACGCGGGTGACGTGGGTGGACGACAGCCGCAGGGCGTTGATCTGTTCGCAGGCGGGTTCATCCCCGGCGAGAATGCGCTGCCAGACGTCGTCGATGGCGTCGTAGAACCACGCCCGGGCGGAACGCAGATCCGCTTCACAGCGGGCAATCTGCATCTGCGCCTGGGGGCGGTCGGCCAGCCGCGGAGCGCCGGTCACCGACTGCTGACGATGGGCAATGGCATAGATTTCATTCAGGGCGGCGCGGGCCACGCCGAGCGCCACCACGGAGAGCACTTGGGTGGCGAGGGAGAGCACCGGATAGCGATAGAGCGCCCCGTCGAGGTTCAGCGCACCGCCGCGCACGAAGGTCCACTCCCGGGGCACAAAGGCGTCGTTAACCACCAGATCGTGGCTGCCGGTTCCGGCCAGGCCGACGGTGTTCCACACCGGGTCGATCTGCACGCTATCGCGCGGCAGGACCGCCATCCGCGGCAGGGATTCACCGCTCTCCGGCAGAATGCCGACGCCGAACACCGAGGCGCCCATGCTGCCGCTGGCAAAGCCCCAGCGGCCGGTCACGCGGTAGCCGCCGTCGGCCAGCACCGCCTTCTGCGGCGGGAAGATGCCCCCGGCGAAGACCACGTCCGGGCCGTCGCGGTAGAGCTCTTTCAGGGTGTCCTTTGGCAGCGCGCCGAGATAAAACGGGCTCATGCCGAAGCTGGCGACCCAGCCTGCGGAGCCATCGGCGGTGGCGATCTGCTCGATCAGCTCGCAGAACTGCGCCGGGGAACACTCCTCGCCGCCGTAGATTTTGGGGACCAGCGCGCGGTAGACGCCGACCTGCTTAAACCGGGCGATGATGTCGTCAGAGATATGACGCTGTTGCTCAAAATCGGCGCTGCGGGCCGCAACGTCATTCAGCAGTGGAACGAGCTCCTCACGAACATGAACGGCTGACATAACTTCCTCCCGAAAAGAGTGTGCGGCCCGCAGAGAGACGAGCGCTGCCGCAATGAGTGGTACTCACTGAGTTATTAACTGTGTTCGCTAAAACGGGATGGTTAGCGGCGTCGTCGTTCAGCCAGCCATTCGGCGGCCTGCACCAGCAGGCCCTCCTCGCCTTTGGCGGCGACGAGCTGTAGCGCCACCGGGCGACCCTGTAGTTCCCCCATCGGCAGGGTCAACGCCGGGTGGCCGCTGAGGTTGAACGGGCGCACCAGCCGGGTGAGGTTGACTACGGTAAGCGGGTCCTGCGCCTCGTCCAGGGTCGGGGGCAGTTCCGGCAGGGTTGCCAGCGCCAGCAGCGGGGTGTTCGCCAGCTGAGCATCGACCTGGGCGGTAAATATCCGGCGGATATCTTCTGCGCTCTTCAGGGCGTCGGTATCAATGCTGGCACCGGCGCGGATGCGGGTTGCCACGTCGGCGGAGACGCGGTCATCGCTCAATAACGGGCTAAAGGCCTGCCAGTTTTCGTGGCTGATGACAGTCAGCCCGGCGCGGTGCGCATCGCCCAGCAGGGGCAGTTCAACCTGCTGCGGGCGCAGGTCGATCTGTGCCAGGGCATTCAGCAGCAGGGAGTCTATTTCGACGGTTGCCGCCGGAATAAAGCCAATCACGGGCAGCGTGGTCAGCGGCGCGTTCACCGGAATGGCAAGACGGGTCAGCACCTGGCGCAGGACGCTGCTGCTGCGGGCGAAGATGCCCACGCAGTCCAGCGAGCTGTGGGCGGGCATCACCCCTGCCCGGCTCAGCCGGCCGTAGGTGGGTTTTAACCCGAGGATCCCGCAGCAGGCGGCGGGCATTCGCACCGAGCCGCCGGTGTCGGTGCCGAGGGCGAAATCCACCTCACCGGAGGCCACCACCGCGGCCGAGCCGCTGGAGGAGCCGCCGGGGATCAGGTCAGGAAATCGGGGGTTAACCGGCGTGCCGCTCCAGGGGTTGATCCCGGTGACGCCAAACGCCAGCTCGTGCAGGGTGGTCTTTCCGGTCAGGACGCAGTCCTGTCCGAGCAGGGTCGCCACCACGTCGGCATGCTGTTCCGCCGCCGGACTGGCTGCCAGCGCCGGGCAGCCGGCACGGGTCGGGTAGCCTGCGATGTCGAGGGTGTCTTTCACCGCGAAGCAGAGGTCTCCCTCGCCAAGGGTAAACCGTTCTACGTAACCATTGCTCTCAGTAACAGGCTGCATAATTCGCACCTTAACCAGAAAAAACGAATCATATTCGGGCGGAGCAGTCTGCGCTGCGATTCAACCCACGTGAACTCAGGTCAATCATGGAATATTTAGATGAATATTCAAGTAATTTTTCACGTTAATTTTACGTAAAAATAACATTGAAACATTTTTATAACACTTGCAGGAGGGAGGGTTATGATGATGATAAATAACAATAAACAGGGCGCTGAAATGAAAAAAAAGCCGCCCTGAGGTTCAGGGTGGCCATTATTTAAGTGATTGTTTTAAAGCGGATTAACGGGAATTTTTAAGGCTGTCACAAAACCGCAATTCTCCCTACGGTGCCTTCAGAGCTCGTTCAGATTATCGAGCACCTTCGCCAGCGACAGGTTCATTTTTTCCATCTGGGCGGCGGTCATGCCCTTAAAACCCTTCTCAAAAACTTTGCTGGTAAGACGGTGCGCCTCGGCCACTTTTTCACGCCCGGCATCGGTCAGCATCACCTCGGTGACCCTGGCGTCCTGGACGCTGCTGGCGGTGGTCACCAGGCCGTCATCCCGTAGGCGACCGACGATTTTGGTCACGGTCGGCATCTTGGTCATCGCATATTCGGAGATCTGCGAGATGCTGGCCTTACCGTACTGCTCGGTAATCATCAGCACCCGAAAGCGGGAAACATCGAGCTGCACCTTTTTCAGTGTGATTTCCATCACTTGCGTGTAACGCGCATAGACATTAACGATCCAGTAGAACGGGAACTCTTCGCGATGAAAAGAGGAGCCGCTGTCTGACGATGTAGTGGTTTGACTCATGAAATGACGTTCCAGAAGTGATGCAATGGCGGCAATTATACCCGCTATTGTCCGCCCGCTATAGCCTCTTCACCTCCTGCGGCGCCTTCTCTTATTACCTCTGCGCCACGAAAGCCGATCGACATCGCAATATGATTCGAAAACGCTACGTGATTAACAATTGCGTATCATTTTTCAAACATAACATTGACGTTTATGTGTGCGATTTCCTATACGTTAGCGCACGTGTTCAGGTTGCACGAAACAACAATACCAATAACCGCAATGTGGAGCTTTTCATGAACGAGAGTCCATCGCTGGAACAGACACGCGCTGACGTGCTGGCTCCACCTTCGCCTGCTGACGCCGCGCTCGATCCGCGTCAACAGCGGGTGATCAAAAAAGTTATTCCGCAGGCTCATTACTTTTTTGTTCATCCTGTTCGTCTTCTCGTACCTGGATCGCATCAACATCGGCTTTGCCGGGCTGACGATGGGCAAAGATCTGGGGCTGACCAGCACCATGTTTGGCCTGGCGACCACCCTGTTTTACGTGATGTATGTGATTTGCGGGATCCCCAGCAACGTGATGCTGAGCGTGGTGGGTGCGCGGCGCTGGATCGCCATTCTGATGGTGGTGTGGGGGATTGCGTCCACCGCCACCATGTTCGCCACCGGCCCTGGTAGCCTGTATGTGCTGCGCATGCTGGTGGGGATCGCCGAGGCGGGCTTCCTGCCGGGCCTGCTGCTCTATTTAACCTTCTGGTTCCCGGCGCACTACCGCGCCCGCGCCAACGCCCTGTTTATGATTGCCATGCCGGTGACCATGGCGCTGGGCTCGCTGGCCTCCGGGTACATTCTCAACCTTGATGGGGTGATGAACCTGAAGGGCTGGCAGTGGCTGTTCCTGCTGGAGGGCTTCCCGTCGGTGATTCTGGGCTTTGTGGTCTGGTTCTGGCTGGATGACAGCCCGGATAAAGCCCGCTGGCTGACCCAGGATGACAAAGCCTGCCTGAAGGAGATGCTGGAGGCGGATCGCCTGAATGCCGAGAACACCCAACTGCGGGAGCGGGCCGCGCTGGCGCCGAAACAGGGCAGCCTGATGCGGGAGCTGTTCACCCCGACCATCATGCTCTACACGCTGGCCTACTTCTGCCTGACCAATACCCTGAGCGCCCTGAGCGTCTGGACGCCGCTGATCCTGCGCAGCATCAGTGAGGAGAGCAGCAACGTCACCATCGGGATCCTGAGCGCCATCCCGCAGATCTGTACCATCGTGGCGATGGTCTGGTGGAGTAAGCGTTCCGATAAGCGCAACGAGCGTAAAGTCCACACCCTGCTGCCGTACCTGTTTGCCGCCGCAGGCTGGATCCTGACCGCCACCAGCCGCGATCCGATGCTGCAGTTCACCGGGATCGTGATGGCCTCGTCGGGTGCCTTTGCCGCGATGGTGATCTTCTGGACGACGCCGGACCGCTCTATTTCACTGCGGGCTCGCGCCGTGGGAATTGCGGTGATCAACGCCACCGGGATGACCGGTGCCGCGCTGGGGCCGCTGCTGATGGGGCTGATGAAGGACATCACCGGCAACTTCAACGCCGGGATCTTTATGGTGGCCGGTTTCCTTGTGCTGGGCGCGGTGGTGATTGCGTTGATTCCGATGAAAAATACCACGCAGCAATAGTGACATCGCCGGGTGGCGGCTACGCCTTACCCGGCCTACGGTTTTTGTAGGCCCGGCAAGCGCAGCGCCGCCGGGCAATCAAACTTACTCCGCTGCGACCGGTTTCACCCGCACCCCGGCAAACACCATCACCATCGCCGCGACCAGCAGCACGCCGCTGGCGGTGAATACCCCGCTGGCCCCGTTGAGATCGAACACCGCCCCGCCCCCTGCCGCACCCGCGCCGATCGCCAGCTGGATCGCGGCAACCATCAGTCCGCCCGCGCTTTCGGCTTCGTCGGTGACGGTGGTCGCCAGCCAGGTGGACCAGCCCACCGGTACCAGACCGAAGGCGAAGCCCCACAGGCTCACCAGCAGGCCGTCCACCAGCGCCAGATGCCCAAAGGCCACCATCAGCAACGCCAGGATCCCCATCGCAAAGGGCACCAGCGCCAGGGTCAGCCGCAGGTTGCGCGCCAGCAGATGTCCGGCGATGGAGGTGCCAACGAAGTTCGCCACGCCGAAGCCGAGCAGGATCAGCGAGATGGTTTCAACGCTCGCCTGCCCTACCGTCTCAAGGAACGGACGCAGATAGGTAAAGAAGGCGAAGTGGCCGCTGAAGATCAGAATGGTCGCCAGCAGGCCACCGATCATCCCCGGACGACGCAGGACCCGCCACAGCGTGCTGAGGCTGCCGCTGTTCTCAGGGCGCATCGACGGTAGGACCCACAGCTGCCACAGCAGAGCCAGCGCGCTGGGCACCACGCAGAGGATAAAGACGTTGCGCCAGCCGATCAGGCTGCCGAGATAGCTGCCGAGCGGCGCGGCCACCACGGTGGCAATCGACACCCCGGAGAAGATAATCGCCAGCGCCTTCGGCACGTCGCTGGCGGGCACGAGGCGCATCGCGGTGGCGGTGGACATCGCCCAGAAGCCGCCAATCGCCACGCCGAGCAGCAAACGCCCCATCAGCAGGACATGCAGAGAGGGTGCGAAGGCGACCAGCAGGCTGGAGACAATTTGCAGCACCGAGAAGAACATCAGCACCCAGCGACGGTCGATACTTTTAGTAGCAGAGGTGATCAGCAGGCCGGTGACCAGCGCCACCAGCGCGGTGGCGGTTACTGACTGACCGGCCACCCCTTCGCTGACGCCGAGACTGGCGGCCATGGGCGTCAGCAGGCTGGCGGGCAGAAACTCGGCGACGATCAGGCCGAATACCCCCAGCCCCAGCGACCAGACCGCGCGCCAGGCAGGTCTGGCCGGAGTGCTGGCCTCGTTTGCGGCGATGGATGAATGCATTTGTAATACTCCCGTTATGAAAATGTGACGTATGTCGCAAAGCATAGATAGTTCACCGCGGACGATCTATGACATATAATCTCCACTTATTGATTATTCGTCCGGGAATAGAGAAATGACGCTACAGTCGCCTGATTTGATCAGTGAGTTGCTGCGCGGAATGCGCCTGTCGGGGGTGAAGTACCGCCGGATTGAGGCGAGCGCGCCGTTCGGCGTGGCCTTCAGCGCGGCCGCGGGAAAAGCGCAGTTCCACTTTATCAGCCGCGGCCCGGCGGTATTACGGATGCACAGCGGGGCGCGTTTTGCGCTGAACAGCGGCGATGCGGTATTTATCCCTAACGGTGATGCCCACGCCCTGCTCTCAGGGGATGACGCGACGGTAACGCCGGTCTCGGCTTTTCCCAGCGAGCCGATCTGCAACAGCGTCTGCGATATTCACTGCGAGCCCTGCCCGGACAGCGATAACGTGGTGATATTTAGCGGGTGTATGGATTTCGATCTCGGCGGGATGCAGCCGCTGATCAAGGCGATGCCGGAGGTGATGATGGTCAGCCGTCTGATGACCACCTGGCCGGAGATCCATCCTCTGCTGGAGGCGATGGAGCGCGAGTCGATGACCCGTCAGGTGGGATTTGCCGGGATCCTCGCCCGGCTGGCGGACGTGGTGGCAGCCCTGATTGTCCGCGGCTGGGTCGAAGCCGGGTGCGGGAAAGCCACCGGCTGGATCCAGGTGCTGCGCGATCCGCGTCTCAGCCGGGCGATCTACGCCATGCACCAGCAGCCGGGGGGTTAACTGGAGCGTGGCGGAGCTGGCAAAGGAGGCGGGAACATCCCGGTCGGTGTTTGCCGAGCGGTTTCTCTCGGCCACCGGGACTACCCCGGCGAAATACCTGACCGAGCTGCGGATGCGGCTGGCGATCCAGTATATCGGGCAGGAGAATCAGGCGATTGAGACCGTGGCGCTGCGCCTCGGTTACGGCTCACTGGCGGCGTTTAGCCGGGCGTTTAAGCGGATTGTCGGTCAGTCGCCGGGCGCGTTACGCGAAGCCGGTCAGACTCCACAGGAGATCTGACCGGACGGATTAGCAGTTAAAGCCAGCTCTGCTGCGACGGTGTGCCTTCGCTGCGCTCTTCACGCGGCAGCTCGATGGTGAGCGTGGAGAGATGTTTTGACCACAGATCGGCCACCCATTTCACGCCGCGCGCGGTAAAGCGCGCCTGGGACCAGGTGTGCTGGTTTTCGCCCACGCCGCTGTGCAGCGTAAAATAGCCCGCGTCGATATGGTGCTGCGGCGGAACCAGATTGCCGCCGACGCGCTGCATGATATTGCGCTCCAGCAGGAACTCGCGGAACTGCGGCTCTTTGGCTTTCAGCATTTTACAGAGCTGACGAAAACCCATCGCCTCTTTCACTCTGACGAACTGGTCAAAAAACACCGCCTTTGGGGCCCAAAGGGCAAGCTGCTCCTCCGCCCGGTGGCATTTTTCATACTGCTCGGCCCAGGCGCGTGCCGCCGCTGCCGGATTGGTAAAGTCCGGGAGATTGGCGTTTCTCTCACGCTCCTGCCAGCGATCCAGCATGGCAGCCGTGAAGCCCGGGGAGATGCGTGAAACCGTCAGCAGGGAGTCTCGTTTGTTGAGCAAAAACTCCTGCCGCGTTTCACCTTCGCGCTCGTACAGACTGGCCGTTACCGGCTGCGAAAGACGCTGCGCTGTTTCCAGGCTCTTCACCATGCGCTTCACCTCGGTATGGGCAATACCGGTCATCTTTGCGATTTCGCGGCTGCTGATGGTGGCAAGCGGGTTATTGGACTGGAAAGTTTGAACAGGAATTACCATAGGTTTCACCCCTCACTCATACATTACTCGGGTAATTTGCTCTAATAGTATACAAATACCTGTTCAAATATCCAGTATAATTTTTAAGCGTACCCCCCTGAAAAGCAGGCCACGCCTAAGTTCCCGTAATCAGGACGTTTTTGGCGACGTCTTCAGGCTTTCCAGTTCACGCGCATCATGGCTACAGAAAAAAGTGATGTCGTTGGCGTGCGAACAGGAGAGCTCGCGCAGCCGCTGCTGGTTACGACGCCGGGCATCGTTATCCATCGCCATCATCCACTGGTAAAAGCGCAGCCCGGGGGTACAGTGGCGCTGCGGCTGGCGCATCTCATCCCGGTAAAACCAGGCGTCACCCCCGTGCAGCAGCCACCCCTGCGGCTGGCGGATGGCAATCCCGGCGTGACCCGGCGTATGCCCGGCCAGCGGCACCAGCAGGATCTCCGGCGGCAGTCCGTTTAGCGCCGTTACCGCGTCGAAGCCAAACCAGCGCTCTCCCTGCACCTGATACCCCTCCCAGCCAGAGGTGGCGCTCCACTGCCCGGGGCGGTAGCGCTCCCGCTGCAGCCAGCTGTGGCGCTGCTGCGCCGTGTCGATCTCCTGCTGCATTAAGTGGATGCGCGCGTGAGGGAAGTCGGTCAGCCCGCCCGCGTGGTCGAAATCCAGATGCGTCAGAATGATATGGCGGACGTCCGCCACGCTGAAGCCCAGCGCCTCGACCCGGGCGCGTGCCGTGAGCGATTCCCGGCGCTGGATGTTATTCAGCACCCGGAAAAAGCCCGACAGCCGGGAGGGGTCACGCACGTCCCCTTGCCCGAAGCCGGTATCCACCAGCACCAGCCCGTCGCGCTCGGTTTCAATCAGCAGGCAGTGGCAGACCAGGTGCGCATGCAGCCCCTTGCTGAAACCGTCGTAAAATGCGCCGCCCAGCGGGCACATGCACCCGCAGTTAAGGTGATGGATCTTCATATCGCCTCCTCATCAAGGTGATTGCGTCTGCTGATTCTGCTCTGACGTGCCAAAATGCGCGGTGTCGCCGTGGCCGTGTTCACCGCTGCCCTGCACCCGCCGGAGCTGGATGACCTCGCCCTGCTGCCAGGCATTGGCGCCTTTCGCCACCGGGTGGGCCACGATATCGGCACGCTGGCGTTTAATCTCCTGAGTATCGATCCCCAGACGGCGATCGCGATCCGCCAGCAGCGCCGGATCGAGCTGCCCTTCCCCGGTAAAGCCCATCATCAGGGCCGGGATGCCAAGTGGCAGGGTTTTATCGCGATCCGTATGCCAGGTGTGCCAGGTTTTGCCATAGGTGTTGACGATTTTGCTCATCAGCGCCTTGTCCGCCACCGCCGGCAGGCCGGGTGCCACCAGGCTGCCCGATTTCACTTCGTACTGATGGCTGTGCCAGAGCTTTTTCTCCTCCGGCGGCAGGGTGTTAAACAGGCGTTCGCTGATGATGTACTCGACGCCCATCAGTCGGGCGTCCTTCGTATTGCCGTCATAAATGACCGCCTGCATGACGTCTTCATTAAGCACCGTCACGTAGTGATGGGCCTCCATCTGGCCGTTTTTATCCCCGCTGTAAAAATGAAAGCCGTCGAGATAAGCGCTGATCGCCTCCACCGGCGGCCGGGACTGAATCACCTGGGCGCCGGTTTCCAGGGTGCGCATTTTGGCGGAGGTGCTTTCACCGGGGATGGGCGCCTGCGGCGGTGAGTTATTCGCCCCGCAGCCGACAAGAAGCAGGATGGCTGGAACGATCAAAGATAACGATTTCATTGGCACTCCCTTTCACTTAGCCTGGTTATGAAGGTAGTGCAGATGCAGGGATTGATCCGGCATATGTGTGAAAAAACAGCGGCTTCGCTGTGATTCGTCCGCAACGGTAAATTGTCTGGTTATGCGCAAAATGCGCTATCCGACACGCTAAGTGGCTAAGATTCGTCTAAGGTTTTCAGGTGATTGATGACAGCGGCCACGCTGCCCAACGAACTTAGGAGAACAACCATGATGAGACCTCAACGCCACCCTACACTGCGGCTGGCGATTGGCGGCATCCTGCTTGGGATCACCGCCTTCAGCTATGCGGACGACTCGTCCAGCAGCCAGAAACAGCCACCAGACATCCTGTTTGGCCCGCTGTTTAACGATGTGCAAAGCGCCAAACTCTTCCCCGATCAAAAAACCTTTGCCGATGCGGTACCGAAAAACGATCCTCAGGCGATCCTTGCCGATTACCACATGCAGCGCAAACAGTCCGGCTTCGACCTGCGTCATTTTGTCGACATGAACTTCACCCTGCCGGCGGAGAAGGAAAAATACGTTCCACCTGCCGGGCAGAGCCTGCGCGCGCATATCGACGGCCTGTGGCCGGTGCTGACGCGCACCACCTCCAGCGCCGGGAAGTGGGATTCGCTGCTGCCGCTGCCGAAACCTTACGTGGTACCGGGCGGACGTTTCCGCGAGATCTACTACTGGGACAGCTACTTCACCATGCTGGGGCTGGCCGAGAGCGGTCACTGGGATAAAGTCGCCGATATGGTGGCCAACTTTGCCTGGGAGCTGGATAGCTGGGGCCATATCCCCAACGGTAACCGCAGCTACTACCTGAGCCGCTCTCAGCCGCCGTTCTTCTCTCTGATGGTTGAACTGCTGGCGACGCACGACAGCGAGGCGCTGAAGAAATACCGTCCGCAAATGGAAAAAGAGTACGCCTACTGGATGGAAGGCGTGGATGCCCTCCAGCCGGGTCAGGCCAGCCAGCGGGTGGTGAAGCTGGACGATGGTGCCGTGCTGAACCGCTACTGGGACAATCGCGACACGCCGCGTCCGGAATCCTGGCTGGATGACATCAACACCGCGAAAAAATATCCGAGCCGCCCGGCGACGGAGATCTACCGCGATCTGCGCTCCGCTGCCGCCTCCGGCTGGGACTTTAGCTCGCGTTGGATGGACGATCCGCAGCAGCTGGGGACGATCCGCACCACCAGCATCGTGCCGGTGGATCTGAACGCCCTGATGTTCAAGATGGAAAAACTGCTGGCGAAGGCCAGCCAGGACGGCGGGGACAGCGCAGCGGCCAGCCGCTATGAAGGTCTGGCCTCCGATCGTCAGAAAGCGATGGAGCGCTATCTGTGGAACGACAAACAGGGCTGGTATGCGGATTACGATCTGAAAACCAAACAGGTGCGCGATCAGCTGACCGCCGCGGCGCTGTTCCCGCTGTACGTGCAGGCGGCCTCGCAGGAGCGTGCGGACAAGACGGCCTCGGCCGCCGAAGCTCAGCTGCTGAAAGCCGGCGGGATTGCAACGACCAACGTCAACAGCGGCCAGCAGTGGGATGCGCCAAACGGCTGGGCACCGCTGCAGTGGGTGGCCACCGAAGGTCTGCAGAACTATGGCCATAAAAAAGTGGCGATGGACGTCACCTGGCGCTTCCTCACCAACGTGCAGCACACCTACGATCGTGAGCAGAAGCTGGTGGAGAAATATGATGTTTCCACGACCGGCACGGGCGGTGGCGGCGGCGAATATCCGCTGCAGGACGGCTTTGGCTGGACCAACGGCGTGACGCTGAAGATGCTGGATCTGGTTTGCCCGCAGGCCAACCCTTGCGACAAACTGCCGGCTACGCAGCCAGCGGCCAATGATGAACCGGCGACCACGACCCCTGCGGCTACCGGTAATCAACCGGCGGCCACTAGCGCACCGACCACCAGTGATCAGCCGGCGGTAACAACGCCACCGGCGGCCAGTACCCCGTCCACATCACAGCCTGCGGCTAATGATGAACCGGCAGAAACGCAGAAGAGTGTCGGGCAGTAAGGTTTCCCAGGACGGGTAAGGCGTAGCCGCCACCCGGCAGTGCCGCTTCAGTGCGGCTTGACTGCCCGGCGGCGCTGCGCTTGCAGGGCCTACAAGGTCAAAGGCAGTTCGTCGTTCGTAGCCCGGGTAAGGCGTAGCCGCCACCCGGGAGTGTTGTACCGGTGGGACCGATTCCCCCCTCACCCCAACCCTCCCCCCTCAGGGAGAGGGAGAAAATCCCGGCCCAAAAAAAACGGCTCTTACATAAGAGCCGTTTTTACGCGTGTCAGGCGCGTCGTACCATCCTGTAGACAAGAAGCACGAGAATGGCGCCAACCACGGCGACCAGAAAACTTTGCAGGTTAAATCCGGATACACTGCCGCCGATGCCAAACATCGTTGCCAGCCAGCCGCCGACAACCGCACCTACGACCCCAAGGATACAGGTCACAATAAAGCCGCCACCATCACGTCCAGGCATGATGAACTTTGCGATAACACCAGCAATCAGACCAAATACAATCCAGGCGATGATACCCATAGCGATGCCCTCTTGCAGAGTTAAGCTTGCGCAGAACACCTGTCCACGCGAGTCATCTAAGTATAGGCAATAGTCGGAAAACCAGTTTGAGTACACTGACTTAATTGCGGCTCTGACGAAAAAAATAATTGCTGGTTTGTATTAAGTTCCGCGGGCCGGTGCCGATAACGCATCCACAGACTGTCATCTATCCAGGAGCCTTGGGGCGTGAGTAATTACAGTGAGCAGTTCCTGAAAACTAATCCGCTGGCTGTATTAGGGGTCATACGCGACCTGCAAAAACAGGACGTTCCCGTGCGTATCAGCTGGGGGAACAACCAGTTCATCAGCAAAATTCTGGATGCAACGCCAGAACGACTGGTGATGGATTTGGGGAGCCAGGAGTACGAAAACCGCTCGGTGCTGCGCGCAGAAATCATTACCGTGGCCGCCGACACCCAGGGGGCAAAAGTGGAGTTTGATCTGCCGAAAGTGGAACAGGGAACTTACCAGGGACTGCCCGCTTTTATCACCGCCCTGCCGGCTTCGGTATGGTGTATCCAGCGCCGGGAGTTTTTCCGTATCAATGCCCCGCTGCACCCGGCCTACTTCTGCAAAGCCAAAATGCCGGACAAGAGCGTGATCCGTTTTCGTCTGCACGATCTCTCGCTGGGCGGCATGGGCGCGCTGATGGATAGCGCGAAGCCGGAGGCGCTGGTCGAGGGGATGCGCTTCTCGCAAATCGAACTGGATATGGGCGGCTGGGGTCGCTTCTTCTTCGATGCGCAGCTGATCACGGTGAGCGAGCGTAAGGTGGTGGACAGCAAAAACGAAACTATCACCACGCCGCGTCTGAGCTTCCGTTTTCTCAATGTCGGGCCGGGCCCGGAACGTGAACTGCAGCGGATTATCTACTCGCTGGAGCGTGAAGCGCGGGAGCGCGCCAACAAGGTGCGCTAATCGCGACCGGGCAGCGCGATGCTGCCCGGCAACGGATTACATGGCGTCCATCGCTTTCTGTACTTTCCAGATATAGCGCGGTGCCTGCGGGGCGGGGTGATTGTTGACGACGTGCTCAAAGAACTCGTCTTTGTCCATGTCGTTGATCTCGGCAATCGCCTTTTTGCGATCGGAGGAGAAGGTGCGCAGCAGCGCGCCTGCCCCGTTAACGTAGGAGACCACCAGCGCATACTGCATCACTTCCGGATCCTCAATTCCCTGCAGGATCCCGTGCTCCAGAATGCTCAGGTAGGCGGTACCCATCGAGATATTGCGCTCCGGGTTTTTTAGCTCGCTGGTGGACGGCTGTCCGCTCCAGCCCATATGCCGGTAGACTTCCCGCCCGGCGGTAGAGGCTTTCAGCTGCATCAGGCCCACTGCGTTCGATTTACTGACCAGATTCGGGTTCCCGCCCGACTCCACCGCAATGATGGCGGTCACCAGACGCGGGCTGACGCCCCAGGCTTCACCGGCTTTTTCGCTGATCGGCATCCACTGCATCGCCCGTTTCACCGGCACTTCCGGGTTCCATTCCGGTTTCTGGTAATCCTGCTTTGAACTGCATCCTGCAAGCAACACAATCAAAAAAGCAAACCATCTCAATTTCACGTCATCTGTCCTTATGGTCATTCATCGCTGTTACCCTATCCTCCGCTTGATGAAGGATGCGCTCAGGCGGCATGATATATACATTTAGATTTATAAGTCAGCAAGGAAATGCCATGTCTCAGTTTCATCTCATCGCACCATCAGGTTACTGCATTAACCAGGAAGCGGCCCAACGGGGCGTTGCGCGTTTACTGGATGACGGGCATCGGGTGCAAAATCAGACAATTATACCCCGCCGCCAGCAGCGATTTGCCGGAACCGAGGCGCAGCGCCTGAGCGACATTAACGCCCTCGCCCACCTGCCGGGTGCCGACCAGATTGTACTGGCGGTGCGCGGCGGATACGGGGCCAGCCGCCTGCTGGAGCAGATCGACTGGCAGGGGCTGGCCGACCGCCAGCAGCGGGATCCGCTGCTGATCTGCGGTCACAGCGATTTCACCGTTATCCAGCTCGGCCTGCTGGCGTTGCATAACGTCATCACCTTTAGCGGCCCGATGCTGGCGGGCAACTTTGGCGCACCGGAGCTGAACGCCTTCACCCTGGAGCATTTCTGGCGCGCGCTGCAAAACCGAACCTATTCCGTGGAGTGGCAGGGCGAGGGCCCGACGTGTGAACGCAAAGGCCAGCTGTGGGGCGGTAATCTGGCGATGGTGGTGTCGCTGATTGGCACCCGCTGGCTGCCCGCTATTGAGAACGGCATTCTGGTGCTGGAAGACATCAATGAGCACCCGTTCCGCGTGGAGCGCATGCTGCTACAGATGCACCACGCGGGGATCCTCGACCGTCAGCAGGCGATTGTGCTCGGCAGTTTTAGCGGCTCGGCGGCCAATGATTACGATGCCGGATACGATCTGGCGACCATGATCGACTACCTGCGCTCAAGGGTGTCGGTGCCCATTATCAGCGGGCTCGATTTTGGTCATGAACAGAAGACCGTCACCCTGCCGCTCGGCGCGCAGGCTTCGCTTGTTCACGCCGCAGGTAAGACCTCTTTAACCCTGAGCGGTCATCCGGTGCTTCAGGCATAAAAAAAGCCCCGAAAGCACCGGATTTCCACGCTGCAAGGGGCGTTAATATGGTAGGGTTTTAGTAACAGTCACCGCGTCACGCAGGGAGTACGCACACATTGGATGCCGCAGCAATAATCAGTCTTTTTATCCTGGGTTCAGTTCTTGTAACCTGTAGTATTTTATTGAGTTCATTTTCTTCTCGTCTCGGCATCCCCATTCTGGTTATTTTTCTCGCCATCGGCATGCTGGCGGGGGTTGATGGCGTCGGGGGGGATCCCCTTCGATAACTACCCCTTTGCCTACATGATCAGTAACCTCGCCCTGGCGGTGATCCTGCTGGATGGTGGGATGCGCACCCAGGCCAGCTCGTTTCGCGTGGCGCTGGGCCCGGCCCTGTCCCTGGCGACGGTCGGGGTGCTCATCACCTCCGGCCTGACCGGGATGATGGCGGCGTGGCTGTTCCATCTGGATATCATGGAAGGGCTGCTGATTGGCGCTATTGTCGGCTCCACCGACGCCGCGGCGGTCTTCTCGCTGCTGGGCGGGAAAGGGCTGAACGAACGTGTCGGCTCGACGCTGGAGATTGAGTCCGGCAGCAACGACCCGATGGCGGTATTTCTGACCATTACCCTGATTGAGATGATCCAGCAGCATGAGACCAGCCTGAGCTGGATGTTCGCCTGGCACATCATTCAGCAGTTTGGCCTCGGGATCATCATTGGCCTCGCCGGTGGCTATCTGCTGCAACAGATGATCAACCGTATCTCGTTGCCGGCCGGGCTCTACCCGCTGTTGGCCCTGAGCGGCGGGATCCTGATTTTCGCCCTGACCACCGCGATGGACGGCAGCGGCATTCTGGCGGTCTACCTGTGCGGCTTCCTGCTGGGGAATCGCCCGATCCGCAACCGCTTTGGCATCCTGCAAAACTTCGACGGCCTCGCCTGGCTGGCGCAGATCGGCATGTTCCTGGTGCTGGGGCTGCTGGTGACGCCGTCGGATCTGCTGCCAATTGCCGTTCCGGCCCTGCTGCTGTCGATATGGATGATCTTCTTTGCCCGTCCGCTGTCGGTGTTTGCCGGCCTGCTGCCGTTCAGGGGATTTAACCTGCGCGAGCGGGTGTTTATCAGCTGGGTGGGATTACGCGGTGCGGTGCCGATCATTCTCGCGGTGTTCCCGATGATGGCCGGGCTGGATAACGCCCGCCTGTTCTTTAACGTGGCCTTCTTCGTGGTGCTGGTGTCGCTGCTGTTCCAGGGCACATCTCTGTCGTGGGCGGCGAAAAAGGCGAAGGTGGTGATCCCGCCGGTGGGCTGGCCGGTTTCCCGCGTGGGGCTGGATCTTCATCCGGAAAACCCCTGGGAGCAGTTTGTTTACCAGCTCAGCGCCGACAAGTGGTGCGTGGGCGCCTCGCTGCGCGATCTGCATATGCCTGAAGAGACCCGCATTGCCGCCCTGTTCCGCGATAACGCCCTGCTGCACCCGACCGGGAGCACCCGGTTGCGCGAGGGAGATATTCTCTGCGTGATTGGCCGCGAGCGTGACCTCCCTGCCCTCGGTAAGCTGTTCAGCCAGTCGCCGCCGGTGGCGCTGGATCAGCGCTTCTTTGGTGATTTTATCCTCGAAGCCAGCGCTAAGTTTGCCGACGTGGCCTTGATCTACGGCCTGGATGAAGGGCTGGAGTATCGCGATAACCAGCAGACTCTGGGCGAGATTGTCCAGAAGCTGCTCGGTGCCGCACCGGTGGTCGGTGACCAGGTGGAGTTTGCCGGCATGATCTGGACGGTGGCGGAGAAAGAAGATAACGCGGTGCGCAAAGTGGGCGTGCGCGTGGCGGAGGATAGCGAGGAGTAATGTCCCCGGTTTTGTAGGCCGGGTAAGCGTAAGCGCCACCCGGCGTTTGGCTCCGGAGTTCATGCCGGGTGGCGGCTACGCCTTACCCGGCCTACAACTTATATTGTCACTACCGGCACGCGCGGGGCCAACGCGGTTAACAGTTCGTACCCGATGGTGCCCGCCGCGGCCGCGACGTCGTCCACTTTCACCTCATTCCCCCATAGCTCGACCGGCGTACCGATCCCGGCCTGCGGGCATGGCGTAAGGTCAATCGCCAGCATATCCATCGATACCGTGCCGACCGTACCGGTGCGTACGCCGTCCACCCACACCGGAGTGCCGTTTGGTGCGATACGCGGATAACCGTCGGCGTAGCCCCCGGCGACAATCCCGATCCGCTGCTCGCCCGAGGCGCGATAGCGGCTGCCGTAGCCCACGGTATCCCCCGCTTTCAGAGTCTGAACGCCAATGATTTCACTGCGCAGGGTCATTACCGGCTTCAGGCCGCTGTTGGCGATATCCTGCCACTGCCCGGACGGTGACGCGCCGTAAAGCACGATCCCCGGTCGTACCCAGTCGAAGTGCGCCTCCGGGTGCCAGAGGGTGGCCGCCGAGTTAGAGAGCGAGCGCGGGCAGTCCAGCCCCTCCGCCGCCTGCTCGATACGCATCATCGGCTCCACGATGCCGTCCGTTTTTTCCGCATCGGCAAAATGGGCCATCAGCGTCATCCCGCCGACGTTCTTCGCTGCCCGCAGCTGCTGCCAGACGCTGTGCACCCGCTCCGGCTGGAAACCGAGGCGGTTCATGCCGCTGTTCACTTTCAGGTAGATATCGAGCGGAGCGTGCAGCTTCGCATTCTGCAACGCCTTGACCTGCCAGTTGCTGTGCACGCTGGTGGTCAGGCGGTACTTATCAAACAGCGGCAGTTCATCGCTATTGAAGAAGCCTTCGAGCATCAGGATCGGCCCTTTCCAGCCGCGCTCGCGCAGCAGGATCGCCTCTTCCAGATTGAGCATCGCAAAGCCATCGGCCGCGCTTAATGCGCTCCAGATGCGATCCAGACCGTGGCCATAAGCATTGGCTTTGACCACCGCCCAGACGCGTGAAGCTGGCGCAGCGCGCCGGACAATTTGCAGGTTATCTTTCAGGGCCTGCAGATCCAGCTGAGCCACAACAGGACGGGACATGACGACTCCTTGTTAGTTATGCGCGCCGTGTAAATGCTGTGGACGTGACGGAGTGAACCCCGGACGGTAGCGCGCGACGCTTAAATCATCAAACGGAATAGCGGGTGTGCGCCCGGAGATCAAATCACTGAGTAACTGCCCGGAACCGCAGGCCATCGTCCAGCCCAGCGTGCCGTGACCGGTGTTAAGCCACAGGTTCTTAAACGGCGTGCGGCCCACGACCGGCGTGCCGTCCGGAGTCATCGGGCGCAGCCCGGTCCAGAAGGTCGCCTGTTCGATAAAGCCGCCCCGCGGGAACAGGTCGCCTACGACCATCTCCAGCGTTTCCCGACGCGGCTGCAGCAGCTCGGTGTTAAAGCCGACGATTTCCGCCATGCCTCCCACGCGGATCCGGTTGTCGAACCGGGTGATCGCGATTTTGTATGTTTCATCAAGGATAGTTGAAACCGGGGCACCGCTGTCCTCTTTCACCGGTATGGTCAGGGAGTAACCCTTGAGCGGGTAGACCGGAATATCGACGATGCCTTTCAGCATGGCGGTGGAGTATGAGCCAAAGGCCATCACGTAGGCGTCGGCTTTCACCACCTCGTCGCCGCACAGCACGCCGTAGATCTTCTCTCCTTCGTACAGGAGCTTATCGACTGAGGTGTTGTAGCGGAATTTAACCCCCGCCTGCTCCGCCATCTGCGCCAGGTTCTGGGTAAAGAGCTGGCAGTCGCCGGTTTCGTCATTCGGCAGACGCAGACCGCCGGTCAGCTTGTGTGCCACTTCTGCCAGCGCCGGTTCAACCTGCGCCAGCTGGCTGGCTTCCAGCAGCTGATACGGGACCCCCGCATCCTCAAGAACGGCGATATCGCGGGTGGCGTTTTCGTACTGCTGGGCGGTGCGGAACAGCTGCAGCGTGCCCCCCTGGCGGCCCTCATACTGAATACCGGTGGAGGCGCGCAGCGCTTTCAGGCAGTCGCGGCTGTACTCCGCCAGGCGCACCATCCGCCCTTTGTTTTCCATATAGTGCGAGGTGTCGCAGTTGCGCAGCATCTGCCACATCCACTTGAGCTGGAACTGCGTGCCGTCGAGGCTGATCGCCAGCGGCGCATGGCGCTGGAACATCCATTTAATCGCCTTCAGCGGCACGCCCGGTGCCGCCCAGGGCGCCGCGTAGCCCGGAGAGATTTGCCCGGCATTGGCAGCGCTGGTCTCCAGCGCCGGACCCGGCTCACGATCGATGACGGTCACGTCGTGCCCGGCCTGACTCAGGTACCAGGCGCTGGTTACGCCAACGACGCCACTTCCCAGTATGACAACACGCATAGCCACTCCCTTAATAAGCAAAAGAACAATCTTCTGATTACATATTGATAACCCAGCTGAAAATATTATTCAACATAGGCCTTTTTTATGGTGACATATCTCACACCTTCCCCTGCTGACGCGGGTAGCGCGGTTTTGGCATCTCCTGCTGCGCGGCATTTTTAACCAGCATTTTATTCTGCGAGACACCCCTTTTTCGTCACGCGAAAAACGGGAAATCGCAAAGAAAAAAATAGCGTGCCAGCACGCTTTTGAATGGCGTGTTCTATGCTTGAAAAGAGGTTCTCCAGACAGAGAGAGCTACCAACAACGAGGGCGCGCTAATGGCTACCATTGATTCCATGAATAAGGACACCACACGTCTGAGCGATGGACCCGACTGGACATTCGAGCTGCTGGACACCTATCTGGCGGAAATTGACCGGGTGGCGAAACTCTACCGTCTGGACGCCTATCCGCATCAAATCGAAGTGATTACCTCCGAGCAGATGATGGACGCTTACTCCAGCGTCGGGATGCCCATTAACTATACCCACTGGTCGTTTGGTAAAAAATTCATTGAAACCGAACGGCTGTACAAACACGGTCAGCAGGGGCTGGCGTATGAGATCGTCATCAACTCCAACCCCTGTATTGCCTACCTGATGGAAGAGAACACCATCACTATGCAGGCGCTGGTGATGGCGCACGCCTGCTACGGACACAACTCGTTTTTCAAAAATAACTACCTGTTCCGCAGCTGGACCGATGCCAGTTCGATTGTCGATTACCTGATTTTCGCCCGTAATTACATTACTCAGTGCGAAGAGCGCTACGGGGTCGAGGAGGTCGAGAAGCTGCTCGACTCCTGCCATGCGCTGATGAATTACGGCGTGGATCGCTACAAACGTCCGCAAAAAATCTCCCTGCAGGAGGAGAAAGCCCGGCAGAAAAGCCGCGAAGAGTATCTGCAAAGCCAGGTGAATACGCTGTGGCGTACCCTGCCGAAACGCGAAGAGGAGAAAACGGTAGTAGAAGCGCGCCGCTACCCTTCCGAGCCGCAGGAGAACCTGCTCTACTTTATGGAGAAGAACGCCCCGCTGCTGGAGCCGTGGCAGCGTGAGATCCTGCGCATCGTGCGTAAGGTGAGCCAGTACTTCTATCCGCAAAAACAGACTCAGGTGATGAACGAAGGCTGGGCCACCTTCTGGCACTACACCATCCTTAATCACCTGTATGACGAAGGCAAAGTGACCGAGCGCTTTATGCTGGAGTTCCTGCACAGCCACACCAACGTGGTGTTCCAGCCGCCTTACAACAGCCCGTGGTACAGCGGCATTAACCCGTACGCGCTGGGCTTTGCCATGTTCCAGGACATCAAGCGGATCTGCCAGAACCCGACGGAAGAGGATAAATACTGGTTCCCGGATATTGCCGGCTCCGACTGGCTGGAGACGCTGCATTTCGCGATGCGCGACTTCAAGGATGAGAGCTTTATCAGCCAGTTCCTGTCGCCGAAGGTGATGCGTGACTTCCGCCTGTTTACGGTGCTGGATGACGATCACAACAACTACCTGGAAATTTCGGCGATCCACAATGAAGAGGGGTATCGTGAGATCCGCTCCCGCCTCTCGGCCCAGTACAACTTAAGCAATCTGGAGCCGAATATTCAGGTCTGGAATGTCGATCTGCGCGGGGATCGCTCCCTGACGCTGCGCTATATCCCGCATAACCGCGCCCCGCTGGATAAAGGGCGTAAGGAAGTGCTGAAGCATGTCCATCGCCTGTGGGGCTTTGACATTATGCTGGAGCAGCAAAACGAAGACGGCAGCGTGGAGCTGCTGGAGCGGTGCCCGGTTAAGGGTAATATGTTGTAATTCGGTGCGGCTTGTTTTGCCGGGTGGCGCTTCGCTTACCCGGCCTACGCGTGTTGCAGATGTTGTAGGCCGGGTAAGGCGCAGCCGCCACCCGGCGAAAAAAACCTCTCAAGTGAGAGGTTTTTTATTTTAGCGCCCCTGAATCACCAGGTCGCCCGGCAGGGATTTCTGCATCCGGTGCCAGATCTCGCCGCTGTCACGACCGTAGCGACGCACGGTTTCGTACACCTGGTCATGCATGCCTTCTGAGCAGAGTTCGCTCAGCTTATGGTAGAAACCGAGCGCCAGGCTACGGGCTTCCGGATTGGCGAAGTAGTGACGACCGATACGGGTATAGAGCCCTTTCATGCCGTTGAGGATCAGACCATAAATCGGGTTGCCGGAGGCAAAGGCCAGACCGCGGAAGACGTTGTAATCCAGCAGGGCAAAGGCGTCGGCGTGATCTTCCACGGCGGTGGCACGCGCCAGCACTTCCAGCGCCTTATCCGGGTGCTGGCGGAACGCCGTACGGATAAAGATGGTGGCGATGTTGGTACGCACGGAGAGCAGATTATCGATCAGCTGCGGGACGCTCTCGTGATCGAGGCGCGCCAGCGTTTCAAGAATATTCAGACCCGACGTTTCCCAGAAGTTATTCACTTTGGTCGGTTTGCCGTGTTGGATCGTCAGCCAGCCATCGCGGGCCAGTCGCTGCAACACTTCACGTAAGGTGGTACGTGTGACGCCAATCAGTTCAGAGAGTTCGCGTTCTGCGGGAAGGATCGAGCCAGGAGGGAAACGGTTATTCCAGATGCTCTCGATAATGTACTCTTCCGCGAAACCCGCCGGGCTTTGCGCCTTTATGACCATAGTGAGTTTTCCATTAACTGCTTTTTACAAAATTCACTCATCATACCAGAGGCAGACAGAGGCAGATAGCGCAGCGAGGCGAGAAAAAAGGGATCGCCGTTTTATTTTTATCATTTAAAATTTCGGCCCGCGCCCCTTGCCTGGCCCGGTTTGCGTATACTTAAGCCGTAATTATGTGATGGGCAAGGAAATCTGTTGTGGAAATGTCTTATAGCCGCGCCCTGTGGCGCAATTTTTTAGGCCAGTCCCCCGACTGGTATAAAGCAACCCTGGTTGTTTTTCTGGTTCTCAACCCGCTTATCTTTGTTGTCGACTCCTTCGCCGCAGGCTGGCTGCTGGTGGCGGAGTTCATCTTTACCCTGGCGATGGCGCTGAAATGTTACCCCCTGCTGCCGGGCGGCCTGCTGGCCTTCGAGGCGGTGGCGATCGGTATGACCAGCGCCGAACATGTGAAAGAGGAGCTGGCAAATAATCTGGAAGTACTCCTGCTGCTGATGTTTATGGTGGCCGGGATCTACTTTATGAAGCAGCTGCTACTGTTTATCTTTACCCGCCTGCTGCTGAGCATCCCCTCGAAAACGCTGCTGTCGCTGGCCTTCTGCGTAGCGGCTGCGTTTCTGTCGGCCTTCCTCGATGCCCTGACCGTGGTGGCGGTGGTGATCAGCGTCGCCGTCGGCTTCTACGGGATCTATCACCGGGTAGCCTCCGCAAAGCCGGAAGATAGCCTGCACGATGACAACCATGTCGACACCCAACAGCGCGAGGTGCTGGAGCAGTTCCGCGCCTTCCTGCGCAGCCTGATGATGCACGCGGGCGTAGGCACCGCGCTGGGCGGGGTGATGACCATGGTCGGGGAGCCGCAGAACCTGATCATCGCCAAAGCCGTGGGCTGGAACTTTACCGAATTTTTCCTGCGCGTGGCCCCGGTCAGCGTGCCGGTGCTGGTGTGCGGTCTGCTCACCTGCTGGCTGGTGGAGAAGTTTAAATGGTTTGGCTACGGCACCCTGCTCCCGAGCCAGGTTCGCGAGGTATTACAGCGTTATGACGATGAGAGCCGCAGCCAGCGTACCCGTCAGCAGAAGCTGGCGCTGATTTTTCAGAGCATCATTGGCGTCTGGCTGATTTTCGCCCTCGCGTTTCATCTGGCCGAGGTAGGGTTGATCGGCCTGTCGGTCATTATCCTGGCGACCGCCTTTACCGGCGTAACCGACGAGCACGCCATCGGCAAAGCCTTTACCGAAGCGCTGCCCTTTGCTGCCCTGCTGGCGGTGTTTTTCGCGGTGGTGGCGGTGATTGTCGATCAGCAGCTATTTGCGCCAATTATCCGCTACGTGCTACAGGCGGAGCCGGATGCTCAGCTGTCGCTGTTTTATCTGTTTAACGGCCTGCTGTCGGCCATCTCAGACAACGTGTTTGTCGGCTCGGTCTATATTAATGAGGCCAAAACCGCGCTGCAGAGCGGCGCGATAGACCAGCAGCAGTTTGAGCTGCTGGCGGTGGCAATCAACACCGGGACCAACCTGCCCTCCGTCGCCACGCCAAACGGCCAGGCGGCGTTCCTGTTCCTGCTCACCTCGGCGCTGGCACCACTAATAAGGCTCTCTTATGGCCGGATGGTGTGGATGGCGTTGCCCTATACGGTGGTATTAACCTGCGTCGGTTTGTTGTGCGTCAAAATTACCCTCATTCCTTTTACCCAATGGATGTTGCAGACGGGTATACTGACGGCGCATTAAGTGAGTCAGCCGGGTCGTTTACTGCCCGGTTGCACTTTCGAATGATAAATATCCGATTACGTTATATTTTGCGCGCTGAGGCTGGCGCGCGAATTGTTTTCGTTTACACTGCGCTTTCTATACCTGTTCCAGGGAAATGATTATGTTGAAATTTTTGAACCAATGCTCGCGTGGACGCGGAGCGTGGTTGCTGTTGGCCCTGACCGCCTTCACGCTCGAAATGGTGGCATTGTGGTTCCAGCATGTGATGATGCTGAAGCCCTGTGTGCTATGTATCTACGAACGCTGCGCGCTGTTTGGCGTGATGGGTGCAGGCCTGGTCGGCGCCATCGCCCCGAAAAGCCCGCTGCGTTACGGCGCGATTGCCATCTGGCTCTACAGCGCTGGTAAAGGCCTCCAGCTGGCCTGGGAGCACACCATGATCCAGCTGCATCCGTCGCCGTTCCAGACCTGTGATTTTGCCGCCCGCTTCCCGAGCTGGCTGCCGCTGGACAAGTGGCTGCCGCAGGTGTTCGTGGCAAGCGGTGACTGCTCCGTGCGTCAGTGGGAGTTCCTGACCCTCGAGATGCCGCAGTGGCTGGTGGGCATTTTTGCTGCCTTCCTGGTCGTGGCGCTGCTGGTGCTGATTGCCCAGCCGTTTAAACCGAAGAAACGCGATTTGTTCGGCAGATAAAAAACGTCGGGTGGCGCTGCGCTTACCCGACCTACAGGCTCGTAGGCCCGCGCAAGCGAAGCGCCGCCGGGCAATAAAAAAACCCGCCTCGGCGGGTTTTTTTATTAGCTGCGATTGGGATGATTCATAATATGGTCTTCCCAGTCGCGCACCTCTGATTCCCGCACCGCAATGTGGCGCACTGAAATCCGCTCGCCGTGCATGGCTGCTTTCGAGCCGGCCAGCAGCGGGTGCCACTTCGGCAGATCTTTCCCTTCCGCCAGCAGGCGATACGCACAGGTCGGCGGCAGCCATTCGAAGGTCGGCAGGTTGTCGCGCGTCAGCTTGATGCAGTCCGGCTCTAACTCGAAGCGGCGCTCGTAGTTGCGGCACTGACAGGTTTTGATGTTCAGCTGATTGCAGGCAACGTTGGTGAAATAGATTTCGTCCGAGTCTTCATCCATCAGCTTATGCAGGCAGCACTGCCCGCAGCCATCGCACAGCGATTCCCACTCGGCGTCGGTCATGTTGTCGAGAGTCTTGCTTTGCCAGAAAGGGATTTCGCTCATAAGGATGTCCACACGTCAAAATAAAGCGCACCTTATAACCAGTCTGGCACCTCGATGCAAGTTTTGCCGCCCAAAAGGGGCGGCAAGCGGGGATTACAGCACGCGGGTTTTCAGCGACAGGCCATTAACGGCCAATTCCAGCTCGTCGCCGCCGGTGAGCGGGCCCACCCCTTCCGGGGTGCCGGTGAGAATCACATCGCCCGGCTTCAGGGTGAAGTAACGGCTCATGTAGGCAATCAGCGGCACAATCTTGTGGATCATGTCGGCAGTGGAGCCGTGCTGGCGCACCTCGCCGTTCACCTTCAGGCTCAGGGTGGTGTTCTGCGGATCGTCGTTGAATTCCGCCACCGGCACGAAACCGGAGATCGGGCAGGAATTATCAAAGCCTTTGGCTTTTTCCCACGGCTGGCCCGCTTTCTTCATTTTGCCCTGCACGTCGCGCAGGGTCAGATCCAGCGCCACACCATAACCAGCAATCGCCTTCTGCACATGATCTTCAGAGGCCTGACGCAGCGTGGCGCCAATCAGCACCGCCAGCTCCACTTCGTGGTGGACCGAGCCCAGCCCCTGGGGTAACGCCAGCGGCTGGCGGATATCACAAAGCGCCGTTTCCGGTTTAATGAACAGCACCGGCTCGTCCGGAACTGCACTTCCCATTTCCTGAATATGCTTAGCGTAATTACTTCCTACGCAGACGACTTTACTTACCGGATAATCCAGTAAGGCTCCTTGCCAGTTATGATGTTGATACATATACGTCCCCTGAACGGTTAATGTGACGCTGACAGATAATTCTTAAACTAATTTTTCCCCTGCGCCTCAAGATGCTGTTTGAGTAAATTCTCTTGCGGTGGCGGGAGTTGTAAATAATAGCCCTGTTCGGTTAAGGCGGTTTTGACTTTTTCCAGATCGGCGTTGCTCAGCTGCTTGCGGCCGTCGAGGGGCATCAGCATCACCAGCTGCGGCTTACCGAAGCTTTTCAACAGCGCCTCAGGCACGCGGGAAAAATCGTCCTTTTTTTCGACATACAGGTAGGTCTGGTCGCGCTGGGTACTTCTGTAGATCACACAAAACATATATTTACTCTCTTTAATGCGTAATTGCGACATACGCTACCACCAACCAAACCCGCGCCACAAGCCAGCCAGCTTAAAACGGGTTTGCAGATATTTGCCCTTCCCTGTGTTTTTGTGTCATTCCTACGACACAATTTCGTCACACCACCCTGTCGTCTTCGATCGCGCTGTTGATGAAGAACGTCACCCGCCCAAGCACTTCCACCTCTTCCGCCGCAGCCCCCCTCGATCGCTTCACCATCATCCGTGATTAACGCTCTTCCCATGACCCGCGCAAACTGAGTACGCCCGCCGGACAAAATCAGCAGAACCTGATTCTGTACCAGCCTGGTGCACGGTTCGATAACTGCGAACCCGGATGAGGTTTCCAGGATGCGACTGTCGATGCCAATACCGCAAATAGTTTCAGGGCAGAGCCTGCGCTCTACATAATCCGTCGCCGGTGAAGGGAACCCCATTACACGACCCTCCCCATGTTACGCATCATCCAGAGGCGGTTCTGGCTATCGCCCGGCGTTTTGTCGACGAAGAACTCCTGGTAGCGCTCTATCCAGTCATTCGCATCAGCCTGACTGAAATGCCAGTTTCTGGCACGCAACTCACGGATGAAGTCATCTGTACGTAAACACTGAAATCCTTTCGGGTTTTGCTGTGCTGCAGCCGCAAATGCGGCGTGAATTTCGTATCGGCGGGGCATGCTCTGCACTCCTTTTACTGTTTTTATATACAGTAGTTTCAAAGGCAGTGCAGATCAAGATGGCGCAACCTATCAATTTTTATCGTTTTGTTTACATCTGATTTTATTCAATAAAAACAAAAACGTAATCAAATTATTAACTCATTTTTATGCGAGTTATTGCCCTTGCCATCAGCTTCTATAGCAGGCGATTGAAGAGCCAGCTCATTTAGATCGGCAATTGTTTTTTGTACATAAAAAGAGCAGCTTTCATCGCTATCATGTAAGGAGCTTAAAAAGCTCTCTCGCTCTGATTCCGACATGGATAGTATTTTCCTTTTGCAATCCTGTGAAACTGAGTAGCTCGACTCTGGCGCCTGCACCAAAAAACGGGTGGTGAGTTCGCATATTACCAAGTTAGGCCTCTCATGCTTCAAAATGTCATAATCTATACAGGCACCAGACAAAACATGGACCACTCTGGAAAACGCATTGGCAAAATATGGAATCATGTTATGAGAGAATGAATCACCGAATACGACAATCTTTTGCTTAATGGCAGCGCTGGGGTTCTGATAGACTTGAATATAGCCTCTGTTATTAATTTTATTGTCAAATATTTTGAATGCTCTAGCCGAATGGAAATCGGCCTTCATGATCTCTTGATACATTGATTCCGAAACTTTTACACCCAAATCACCTTTTGATTTGATGTAGCTAAACTTAAATGGGAATGGTTCTTTTAATGAGATACCAATGCTATCAAGAATATGGTTAACCGCAATGCCAGCTCCAAAATCTGTCCAGTGCGTATCCTGCCTGGAATAAGTACTATCCCCTGCATGACTCAGTAATTCTTTCGGATCGAGAATTCCTTCATTGTGGAGATTGATAAGAAACTGCTCCACCGGCGTAATATCCGCTTTTTTGTGCGGATAGTAATGAGGAAGAACAAGTTCTTTTGAAGGCGCTAGTGTGAAAATTCGTTTTGACTGGCTGCTGTCAATGTAACTATTGAGCGTTGAGAAGTACTCTTTCCATGATGAGAGGATTTCGTCAGATATCAACTCCTGCCCGATATGCTGTGCCACACTTTTATTATGATCATTATCTAAGAAGAGGTAGCCAGATTTTCCATGTTGAACTTTTGCAGGTGTCTTTATGTCAACCCTCGCCCCCCCAGACAACTTCACCATTGACAATAAAGCCGATGTCGAAGCTGCCGGAAAATACGATGGGGATGAGGAATCCACACAGTGCGACGGCGTCTATATTTAGGTTGTTTAATACGTCATTTCTTACTCTATTGCATTTGAAAGCCTCTTCGCCATGTTGATTTTTGATCACAATGTCCACAGGTTTTTTATCATGCAGAGCCCACCCGGAGAGTTTGACCATTGAAGAGGCAAATAGTGTTATTTCTTCACTTTTTGGAGCGTCAATAGCAAAAATAAGGTTGGCAACACCATGCTGCAATTTGGTGACACTAATTCGCTTGGTAATGAAATGTGACATATTTATTCCCTAGATAAACACTTATCGCCATGTCCTAGTAAGGCCAGCGTGGCTATTGCATAAGATCAAGTCAATGATGACCTTAGCATTGATCCGCTTTATATTACCCTGGACGGTAGATGAGAGGAAGTTACAAGGGTCCACCTTACCACCAGGCGATGGCGGCCTGAATCCTTCATCTGGCTGTGCAATATCCTCCTCCGCGTGCAGTTGCGGGTGGTTAATCTATATATGGTAAATCAACGGCGCTCCAGTTCGGAAACACGGGCGGACAGCTCTGTATTTTGTTTCATCAGTCGCTCATAGTTTCTACGCTGGAGTGCAGCCTCAAGTACCAGAGCCTCTTCATAACGGATGCCGTAACGTGAGCCTGCGGGCGTTTCCAGTACATTTTCATAGACTGGTGGTGCTGGCACAGTAATCTCTTCGGAAACATCTATAACGTCGAAATCCTGATATTCCTGCTCTTCTTCAGTAAGCACCGGCTCTATGACAAACATCTGTACGCCGGTTTCATCGAGGCGGGGAGAGCCATCCTCATTGAACACGTAGACTTTTTCGGTGACATACACCTCCACATCGACGGTGACAGCCTTTTTAATTTTGGTGCCATCCTCCAGTACAACATCAATCAGAGTTTCACGCTGCTCAGTTCGCGTAACAGGAACCTGCACAACCCGCTTTTTCGTGACCTCCACCTTCTTCTTCACGGTGCGCGTAGATGGGATGCGCTCACCTTCGTTGGTGAGTACCTGCTTGTACTGATCTTCCCACTCGTCGTAACACAGGAAACCAAAGCGGTGGGCATCAAGACCGTGACGCTCGAAAGCTTCTTTTGCTCTCTGGGCTATCACACCAAAATGCCAGCGTGCGCCATCAGCTCCCTTCTCCTCAATTCTGTCAAGGTACTGGAACTGAACAAAATCAACTTCTGCCCAGGCGTCGAGAATGGCATCGGTGTAGGCATCCTGCATTGTGCTGTCATCTGACAAGGCTGCGGCATTAAGCGTTCCCTTTGCCAGCATTACCGGTATACCTTTGTGGTCCTCATCTGACGTTACTGTGAATGCCGTCTGAGTGAAACCGCCAGCCCACGGCCTGCCAGTAGTGCCACAGTTGCCAGTATTGGCCGTGCCCGGACTGATGTTACCGTTAAATAAAACAGTAGTAGAGACAAAACGGGAGAATCCTCCACTTTGTCCGAATACTAATTCGTCCTGATCGTTGACATATGCGATTGATGTAATGCCACCAGTGATGTTCTGACTATTAATATGGTGCCCACGCCCAACAAGTATGGCTCCATCAGTAAATGTGCTCACCTGGGTCGTGGTGAGCCCTACTCGCGCCCCTAGATTGCCACTCACTTCATCCCTAAGTTGAATATGTGCCCCATCCGGTGTCACACCATCCAGCCAGAGAGCATTTCTGAATCCAGCGGCGAGGCCTCCTGTTGCAATGGCTGCACTGGCGGCATTTTGGTTATGGATATAGGAGACAAAAAGCCCCATACACTGCCCGGTTGTCAGCGGGGTACCTATTTCATCAGTGTTATTCGATACGCTTATTTCAGCACCAATTGTGGTCGAGATATTATCCGACGTGTCAGATGCCCTGATGTTTTTCACGACGACCGGGTTATACCCCCAAATTTCTTTGGTTGCTGGACTCTGATCGTGGTGGCTATGCAACCCGACAAATGCTTTTGACCCTATAACAGGAAGTTTTCTGTTTCCTCCTAAAAATACTGCGCACTGTCCTGGTATCTGCGTAGCATCCATCCGAAGCAGCTGCCCCATATCAGGGTGCGTGGCGAATGAATCAGCCGGCGAGATTGGATTTGCATCATTGTCGCGGAAAACATAACGGCCGAAGATTGTTTTTGATGGTATGCCGACACCTAAGGTAGTGTCACCTCCCAGCATTTTACGAGGGGTAACCGTTGAGCCTGGTGGTAATTCCATTACAGATTTCGAACGCGTAACGGGGCTCGTGAGCAAGAAATTCCCTTCTACACGCACATCCCCACCGTATGCATCGGCAGCAACGAACGCGGCGTCAGAGCTTGCAACGCCAGTTGGGTCCGCCCCGCCAGAAAAACCACTCCAGGTTACTGGCTTTGCTACGCCACCAACAAGGCCGGCGCCCCCCCGGCGCAGCTAATTCCTGACGCAGCTCCCCATCCCCTACATTAAAGAAATGCACGGAATCGTTCACCCATGATGCTGCGTCATTCCCGGTGGTCGTATACGGGATATCTGTTGTGGCAGTCAGTTTCCAGAACGCATCCTGATACCGAATCAGCTGGTTGTAGTCAGTGATGGTCAACGGGCCTGCGGTATATTCACCGATAACCTTATAGCCAGAACTCTGAATAAATGTGTTAAAGCGCTGCTGCTGATTCAGTAGCTGTGCCGCAGATTCCTGCTCCCATCCCCAGTATGTTTTCCTGTTGCGTCCAAAACGGTCCTTCCAGATAGTTTGGGTAATATCATTCAGTGCGTAGTCAAAGTTCTGGGAGTTATCGAATAAAACATACGGACTCGTTGATCCCAGCGGTTCTTTCGTGAAATAGGTAGTCATGCTCGCTCCAGGCATAAAAAAACCCGCCGAAGCGGGTCAGAAAATATTGAAGTGCTGTTAAGCGACATCGCCGGGGTAGGTGGCGTCGTCATAGGCATACTTGCCCGGGTGGTACTGAATGGCAGTCACCTGGCTGATCCCGTCATTGCCCGGCGTAATTTCCCCTACCAGTGCGTCATACGGGACACGGACAGACGAACAGAACAGCAGGCGCGGCGGCTCGATGTACGCGTCGTTCATCGCCCACAGTTCCGGCTCCAGCGCGGCGCTGTACGGCACCGAGATAGTGAAGTCGTCAATGCGCGTCGGCACTAACATTGCCGAGGCCCTGCCATCCTGATGGCGGATAATCACGCGCGGGTTCTGGAACGACCAGTCCGGCGCCTCACTGAGTGTCATGGTGATTTTGCTGCTGTCGTAAGTCATATCGGTAATCAGGCAGCTCAACTGCTGACCGCCAGGGATATCGTCGGCCATTACAATGCGATCCATGAACTCGTAGCAGAGCGCATCCATCTCGGTTGAGGTCGTGTGCTGCAGGCGCTGCAGCTGGTAGCCCAGCAACCGGCGCATGCCGATGCGATAAGCACGGTCCTCATCAAGAACGCCGTCCAGCGTGTAGTCCTCAATTTTCACCGGCGTAGGATTGCCAGGAATGCGACACTGCACGGTTTCCTCTGCCCAGGTGGTGCCGTTGATATACGTCACGTCCACGCCGTCGTAATCGTCCTGAGATGGGGCCTTAAATGCGGTCTGCAGTTCCTCGGTGGTTTCCTGCGGGGTAATCATGCCGACCCAGGGTTTAATCCCTTCCCTGCCGGCAGAGGCCAGGCCATCCGACAGCAGGAAGTACCCCATCCCGGCGTTGGTGATTTTTTGAAGTACCTCGAGCGCTGACTTACTCTCACCGCTGGACCAGTCGAACTTTTCGCCGCGGGGCGTCCAGTAGGTTTGCTCCAGCGCGTTAATCGCCGCCGTATCAATCTGGCTTGCCGTGAACCCCAGCGACTCCAGCACGTGGTACAGCGCGCCGCTGATGCTACGCGCCGCTCTGCCGCCGCTGTAAAGCCGGGTTGGCGTGACGCTTACCGGATAGGTCGTTCCCTGCCAGCTGATGCTAAACGTCACCGGCGCGGTGCTGAAATCGTAGGTAGTCGGCGCGGCGCTGGCAGTTATGGTTGCGGCACTGCCACCTACCCCCGGCACCGCCGGAACGCCCGGGGCATAACTGGCGATCACCAGGTCATAATCGTTGCCGTTATAGTTCAGCGTCACCGGCATTCCGACATAAGGTGCAAGTTCGTCTATGCCGCCATAAATGACGCTGTAACCGCCGGAGGACACAACGGTATAGGAGTTTGGTGCCAGCACGGTGATCACCGTTCCGACTGTCCAGGATGGCGGGATTTCCTCATCCCCGCCAGATGCCGATACGTCAACCATCGTGATGGTGTTGCCGGACACGACCAGCGCATCCGCGATGATACTCACTGTTTCCGGGCCGCTTGAACCCAGATCCAGACCGGCGGTACCGGAACCGGTATTCCCCACCTCTGGTGAGTTGAACCAGTTCTCGGTGCGGGTATCGCCGGATACCGTGGCACCCGGCGGATAGAGGGTATAGCGCACGTCGGTACCAAACGCGGAGATCGGCGTATTGCCAATTTTGATATCGGACTGGTTAATCACCATGTCGCCGACACCCACGCACAGGAACATGCTGGTTTCCATGCTGGTCTCGTTGACGAAACGGCTTACCGGCTGCACGACGTAATCAGGCCAGACCCGGTATCTCCCGAATATTTCCCGGATGGGGTCACCCAGTTTCGCCGCGTTCGCTTTGGCCGGGTTCAGGTCAATCTGATCGCCGCTCGCAGCCTGGGCACCACTGCCGCCCGGCTGAGACATCGTGCTCATCATGTAGATGCTGTACGCCGCCGAGGCGACGGCCACGCTGACAGCCACCCACAGAGCGATCTCCACGCCGGTACCATAGGGAACCGGGTAAATCCTCACGTCGGTTTCACGTTTGATGACACACAGCGGCCACTCTGCTGGCGGAACGGGTACGCCGTCGATTTCAACCGCGACCGGGTGCGGCTGATCCGGCGCCCAGCCCTGCACATTCTGCGAAAACCAGGCGCTGAGCGTCATGGTTTCGTTTTCGTGCTTTTCCAGCGGCTCTCCCTGCAGGCGGGAGGGGTAGATTCGTATCGTCACTGATAATACTCCACGCGGACAAAGCGGCGCGCAAACCGCGCCAGCGGCAGGAAGGTCACGTTAGTACGAGGATTGCATTCAGCGGCGCATAACTGGCCGTCAATCTCCACCACGATGGCAACGTGCGTCACGACTGAGCCGGAGTAACAGGCGATGCCCGAGCCCGGTGCAGGATCACAACGCTGCAGGTCAGACATCAACCCCCGAGCCTCCCGATCGAGGCCGTTATCATCCTTTGTGACCCCGGCAAAATCAGGCCATGGTGCCAGGCCAAGGTCTCGCCTGATTTCATTGACGATGCCAAAGCAGTCAAGCGCGGGGTAAACGCGACCGCCCTTCTGCCACTCGACAGAACGGTATTTATCAGGATTGAACATGATGTTTTCCTACTGGAGGTAACGGAGGCCCGGGAAGTTCGGCAGCGTGTAGCGGTAGCGTGGCCACGCAGTTTTCAGGATATTGAGGAACCCGGCAGTAATTTGCACCTCGGTCGCCTTCCAGTACCCGTCCTTAATCTGCAGAACGATTGGTGGTGACGCCGGATAACTCAGGTCAGTTGATACGTACTGCCGCATTATCAGCGTGCCGTTGTCCAGGTTAGCAAGGGCGTTTCGTATCGCGGTGGAAACGATGCCGTCTATGTTACTGATGGCGAATTGCAGATCCTGCGTACCGTCACTATTTCTGGCGGGAAGTGCGACGACCATAGCTGCCGCCTGGAATGTCACTGTCGCCCCCGCCTCAGTAACCGCAGTAATATCCTCGAAGTTCTCAACCAGCCAGTAATTCTGGCCGCCGACGGTAATCTGTAGCGTATTAAAGAGGATTTCACTGCCGCCGCTGGCGTATAGCCTGTTCAGGATTGGACTGGTCATGCTTCCGGCCACTCCTTGTTAAGCGCGTAATCGATAATGCTCTGCCCGACGATAAACTCAGGGAAGTTACCCCAGCCAGGCGGCAGGATTGGACGCTCCCAAAGCTCCAGCGTTGCTGTGAATTTCCAGAATCCTAACCCGTACAGCACCGGCCCGTCGTAGATATCCTTAAACCGGCAAACGTAGTCTCCAACCCCCATCGGCGTACGCATGCGCATGTTGAACCACGCCGCCCCGTCAGTGATCACATCCCTGAACCACGATTCAAACAACTGCGCCTGGGCATCATTAAACACCCACGACACACCCGCCTCGGTCGGAACTGACGTGTATTTGCGACGCTGCCGGGTGCGGCCTGATGTCATAGTGGAGCGCTGGAGTGGGCTGACCGGGGTGAATCCATGCCCGGAACGCTGGGGCATCGGCAGATACTGGTGCGGGAAATCAATGGTACTGCTGATCCCCATGGTAACTCCTTATGTGAGGCGTTGACTGGTGTTGAAGTTATTGGTCAGCGCGTTGGAAAGCTTACCTTTGCCGCTAGCGACATCGCTGATGGCCATGGCATAGCCCTGCTGCGCACCGCGCTTAACCGCCGCCTCAAGCATGGCAAGCGTCTGCTCCGTCGGATCACCGTTAACCTGAATGACCGGGCTGTAATTGAACGCCCCGCCACCGACGCCAATATCTCGGTTACTGATGACGCGACCGTTATCGCCGGGGATCATGTACTGGCTGCCATTATTGGCTTTGAAAATCTCAGGCTTGCCGCCTTCACCCACACGGTACATGGAACTGGCCGATACCGGGCCGCCGTGTTCGCGGGCACCGGCTACAGCTAACCCCTTAGCAGACAGAATGGAGGCCGCATAGGCCGATTGACCAACAGCAGCGGCGCTGCCGTAGGTGGCGATTGACGCACTCATAGCAGCAGGAGCCCATGCTGACGCGGCAGCAGTTGCCTGCGCCATCGTTGACGCCAGAGATGCCGCCGCCGCGGCCTGACCCATCACCTGGTTTTTAACCCACTGCATCCCCATTTCTACAAGGCTACTGATCACACTGTTGATGATGGTCGAGCCGACGTTAGCCATCGCCTCCTGTAGGCTCTGGGTTCCATTAATCAGCCCGGTGAGTGCATTGGTCGCGCCGCTCTGCAATCCTTCCAGAGATGTAGCGAGAAGCTCATTGCCCGCGCTCTGATTACGGTAAATTTCCCACTGAGCGGCGATACGTTCCTGCTCATACTCAGTATCAGCCGCTGCTCGAAGCATCAGCGCATTCTGATGAGTGATCAGCCCTTGCTGCTCGAATGCCTGAATAAGGGCGAGCTTGCGGGCGTTCTCATTCGCCATCTGCTGTACAGGGTCAATGCTGCCGATAGCGTCCTGCTGTGGCGTTACTGCCTGCTGAGCACGTATTTTTGCTAGGTTATTCTGGTGAGTAGCCTCCAGCCGCTCAGCGGTATCGTTATACTGCTCCTGGCTGATTTTCTTAGCGGCCAGAGCTGTATTCAGATCCTCAACATCCTGCTTATAGCTGGCGCTTTCGCGCGCTTCCGGCAGTAGTTTCTCAGCGGCGGTCTGGGCTTTGAGCGCGTTAGCAGTATCCCACTTGGCCGCCGCATACTGGCCTGCCAGTGCGATCTGCTCTTTGGTCGCACCTTTGCCAAGGGACAGTTGAGCATTCAGGATGGCCTGTTCCCGGCTCAGCTTATTAGTTGAGTCGGCAGCAAGTTCTGACTGCTGTTTCAGGTTAGCCAGCTTCTGAGCAATAGTTTCAGCCTGCGAAGCACCCTTCTTATGCTCTGATTGAAGTGTCTTCTGTGCCTGAGTGTTGCGGTAGGTCGCTGCTGCGTCTTGCTCCATCTGCATGGCATGCGGATCGTCTTTGGAAAAACCTGCATCCTCAGCTGCGTATTGCGCCTGAAGCCGTGCGCGTGCTTCGCCTTGCAGCTTAGACAGCGCAAGATTTCGTTCAGATTGCTTGACGAGGTTCTTTTGCCCAGCGGTAAGGTTATCGGTTTCTTCCTTGAGTGCCGAGACGTTGCCTTTGGCAATTACCGCCTCTCGAGAAAGGTTTACCAGGGTTCCGATGAATGCCGTCAGCGCGGTCTGGCCCTTTTCGGTTGAGCTCTGAGTGTTCTGCAGCTCGGTGGCTAGTCGCTGCAATGCTTCTGGTGAAGGGTTTTTAGCGATATCAGATAGCTGCTTACTCAGCTCAAAGGCTCGCTGCTCAGTAATGCCAAACTTGTCGGCCACGGCGCCGACGGTGTTGCCGATGCTGTTAGTAGTGGCCTGGAAAGCCTGGCCAGCTGCATATGCCTGCTTCATCGCATCGGAATAGTTATCCGTTGTGATCTCAAGGGAGGCCAGACGCTCATTAAATCCATCAACAGAAGCATAGCCACCGGTGAATGCAGACAGAGCTTTGTCGCCGAAGGATAAGAGTGAACTGGACGCATCGCTAATGGCCTTCGGTATCTTGTTGATGGCTTCGTTGTATTCAAGAAGCGCCTGATTGCGCATCAGAGTGGCTAGCAGCAATGATGGAATCGTTCTGGAGGTTCCACATGTTGCGGTTGGCCCACAGCTCATTCCAGTGGCCGCCGAGGCGGGAGTTTGCCGCCAGAGTGTCTTTAGAGAAATACATGTGCGTTGTTCCTTTTGTTAAGCGCTAGCGGCGGCGACGGTGCCAACGCGCATACGCACGCGAATATAATCGGTGGTGCTGGCAGCGATGGTGTGTTCATCCTGGCTGTAGCCGATCACAGAATCAGTGTCGGATGTTGCCAGGGTAAACTGACCAGCGGTGCCCAGCTTAATCGGGCTGTCTTTCTTGTACGCACCAGGCAGGCAGCGCAGGGCCAGCTCACGACCTTCTTCGACATAATTTCCGACGGCGGAGTCACCGGATGGGATTGCTTCGGTAATGGTCAGGCCCTGGTGGTAACCGACATCGATGATGTACAGGCGCCCGGTCAGCGCCGTTGCCTGAGCAAACTTACCGGATGAGTTGATGGTTGCCGCGGTGCCAGGAAGCAGTGCAGCGGCGGTAATTTTTGTTTCGGTCTTGTACAGAGACTGACCGTCGATATTAACGCGACGATAACGTGCCATTAGTCCGGCTCCTTATTTGAAGTGTTCTTCTGCGGCAGGTGCGCCGGTTTCTTTCGACTGCTGTGCGTTGTTGGTGCCCAGCGGTGCTGCTTCGCCCAGCGACTTAAACATCACGTCCAGCGCATCTCCTGACAGCGCGTTAGCAACGACATCACCGTGCTTCGCGGCTACCGCTTCACGCTTTGCCTTCTCTTCGGCGCGTGAGTTGGCAGTCAGGGTCTCAGCGAGCTTGTCCTGGTTAGCCTGCAGGCCGGTGATCGCATCCTTAATCGGATTCAGTGCATCGGCGAAGTTAGCGGCCAGGCCTTTGCCGATTTCGCTGATCAGCTCTTGTTTCTCTTCAGTGGTTAAAGGCATGTCGCCCTCCGTTTTGTGGTTTGGTGCAGGCTGTTCCTGCGGTGTGAAAAGAGATTTGAATTTGTTGGCGACAACGGTCACCCATGACTCCTGCCGCGCCACTGCCGTGCCGGTATCGTCGAAGGTGATCGCACCTCCTTCCGACTTGTAACCAAACACCTCTGCATTTCCGCCGTTACGGATGATCACAGCCTGAGAGTCAGTGAAGTCAGCCACCCAGGCGTATTCATCTGGCCCGGACGCAAACTTAGTTTTGGCTGCCCGGTCGAGGCGCTGCTCACGCTCTCTGTAGGATTCACCCACCAATGCGCCTGAATTGGCCATCAGCGGCTGAGCGAGGTCAGCGTTGACCATCAGGCCTACTCCCTGCTCCGGAGTCGCTGCGCCCACCTCATGCAGCAGAATGGCGTCATGGTCCATACTGTGGATCTTCGCCACCCATCCGGCGCCGGTAGCTCGTTGCTGTTCGTTAGGCTCAAGCTGGTCGAGGAATGCCGCGACACTGGTATGAATCGGTGGAACGTCATCACCACGCTCGATAGCTGCCACACGCTCAAGTAGCTCGCGACCGCCTTCCGACTCTTCCGCCCGCGCAACATCCACCCACTTCTCGACGTAGATACGATTGCCGGACTTCTTAACGTTTCGGTTCCACGCACCTACATAGCCAACGTTCAAGCCCTCAGGTGAGAACGCAGAAACGAATTCACCGTTAACCTGCGGATGACCAAGTGGCGCCAGAGTGCCTTCCAGCCCCTGATAGTGGGCGTCGATCTCCTCCGCCGTGTACAGACCGCCGTTCATGACTACGTTGGCCGGCAGCGTGTAGCTCGGAAGCACCAGATGCTCACGGCCATTATGCGTTTCACGCCTGATAGACTGGCTGTTCACCTTCGTGGTGATGTTTACCTGCATAGGCATAGCTATTTCTCCGCCCAGGCGTAACCGCGCGCCTGCATCGTTTTGTATTCCTGTTTGAGTTTGGTGATGGTGTCCGGGTACTCCGGCTTTCCTTCGTCGTCGACCAGCACCGACTGCTGACTGCATTTGCAGTTGATGGAGTTACCATCCTTGCTGTACCAGTCCCTCACCTCTTCGTTGGTATAGAGGTGAGCATGACGCACCGCATGTGTATGGCGGGTAGTCGCCGACAGTGCGGAGATATGAACCAGTAGCGTTTTTAGCCCGTAAAGGTCATTGGCCTCCTGGTCCTCATCCCACTTCGCCCGGCGCAGCGCGGTAGTCACTTCAGTGCGTGCTATACGGTTTGCCCGGCGCTTCTCGATGCCGGTCTGGTCTGTCAGGTTGCGCGCAATATCCAGCGGATTAAGCCCGCGCCCCACACCATCAGTCAGCACGCGCGCCATATCTCGCTTAACGTCAGCAGTCAGCCCCTTCATTTCCTCAAACACACGGGCATGCACCAGCGCCATTCGTTGCTGGTACGGGTCGCTTGCGATGATGGACGCCAGCGATTCCCGCCCGGCTGCGTACACCGGGGATTGCTGGCTAAGGTTGTAGAACGACTGCCCGGTCCCCTTCTCCGAAGCCAGATCGATGTACTCGTAGAACCACAGGTCGTACTCGTTGCCCTCCATCAGCACCTGATCCACCAGGTAACTGGCATCGTTAAGGATGATGGTGAGCAGCGTTGGGTTTAACTGGTATTCGTATCGGGCGTTTACTGCAAGGGAGGCGGGTATTTTGTCGAGTGCTGATTTGTACGCTTTACCAATCTTATTCATCCGCCTTGCGAATTCTTTCATTGCCCGGCGTTCCAGCGCATCGGCTCCGGTCGGATCCTGATAGTTACGCGGCAGAATCGGTGGCTTCGTCTTCTTCGTCGCCATCCTCTTCTCCTAACGGCTTTTCTTCGCCATTGTCGTAGCCTGCCGCGGTACGAATCTCCTCGCGGCTGAATGCCGGGTCATCACCGCCACCCAGCATGGTCTGGTTAATCTCGCCCATAGTTTTGGCGTTGTTCAGCTTTTCTGCGCCGGTCTGTTCGTTCAGGTCATCCCAGATAACAGCCTTCTGACTGACTGAGTCGACGATCTGGAGGTCAATAAGCTTGTCGCAGAAGTCCTCTATCTCGAAAGCGAGGTCTACGCGGCGCGACTGGCAGCGGGAATTCATGTACTTCTGGTCTTCGGTACTGGACCGTTCGGCCTGCTGGTTACCGACCAGAATCCGCGTAGGGATGTCCACACCAGCTGCGGCGGTCTGGAGGTTAACGTCATAGGTCGCTGACGGATCAGCCACAGCAGTGACCAGCGGCGTGACTGTGGCCCCCCTGGGTCGTCATCAGGACATCGTTGCCACGGTTCATTTCCCCGGCAACTTCGTTAAACTTATCCTGCAGCTCGTCAATGCTCACGCCATAAAGGGACGCGAGATTGCTGAAGTCTATTTCCTTTTCAAAGTTGACATTAAGCTGACGAGCCGCGTTCTTCAGGAAGGATTCACCAGACCCGCCCTCTACCTTCTCCAGGCTCACGAAGGCGTTATAGGCTGGCTCAAGGAAGCCGATCGCATCATCTGAGTAATCACCCAGGATAAACACGCGATCAGGGTGGATGTTAACCCTGCGGCTTGAACCGTTTGGCAGCCGCTCGGTGTATTGCCACATCTTCGGCTGGCCGTAAGTCTTCGAATTCAGACCGGTATCCCACTCACCTACAGTCAGCGACCCGGCCCATGCTACGGAAACTTTCTGCAGCCCTCGGCCTTTGGTGACTGGCAGGTTCCAGTCCTTTTCGTCGCGGATATGCAGCAGGATGCCAGCATAACGACCAACAAGGCGACGTCGGTCTGCATCCGCAAACGAGCGCCACAGCCTGGAGGTGAAGACCTGTTTAGACTTCTTCTCCCAGGCCGTTTCATCTTCGCTCTCGTCAGCATCGTCACCCTCGATGATTTCCGGGTTCGTCTGCCAGCATTTGCCAACCAGCTTTTCTACAGCGCCGTGAGCTATGCCGCCGCGCCGGTACAGCGAATAGAGATTATCGTATGTGATCTGCTCAGGGAAACCGTACTCGCACCATGCGGAATGGCGCTTATTGTCCAGCCCCATTGCCGGCACCATCAGCCCCATACGGGCGCGAGCCATCCGTGCATCGTTCAACGCATGGTTGACGGCGAGAGTTAATTTGTCAGTCATGGATTGTCCGGTGGTGGATTTATGGCAATAAAAAAGGCCGCATTAGCGGCCTGATAATTAAATACGGTTAAATGCAACTATGTGAATGTAGTTTCTGGGGTACTTCGTCGATAGTTGTTTCTTTATATCATCATGCACTTGATCAGCATGGGCCATAGATGGGTAATGCTCTATGCTGGATCCAAAATGCGATACGTTCAGTCCACCCGCGTCACTTGGTGTGTAAACGCACCACGATACAAACCATTCATCCACTTCGATATCCTCATCAATAAAGGGTGTCAATCATGGCATTGAATAGTCTATTTTATCTATATCTTACGGTAATTATTTGCCTTGCAGGCGCTTAGGAATCATCATCCCGGCCATCTGGCCCTTACGCTTAATGTGCCCATCGAGACTGTAACGAATGCCGTCCCAGCAATGCTCATATCCATCGGCCAGTTTCGGCAGAACCTCGCCGGTAATGCGGTCCGTTTTGTACGACCACATACGGGCCTCACGCGCTACATTCTTGCAGCGCGGATGGATAATGATTTCGTCGAATCCACGAAGATGCGCTATCCCGTCCTCAACACTCCCCTGCCACTTCTCAGCAGCTGAGATATTGAATCCCTGCCGCTTGAGATAGCTGATTGTCTCAGGCCGCGCTGAGTCGGCTTTAATGGGCCAATCACGCGAGCCGGGAATTGTGTCGTATAGCTCAGGCATGTGGTCAAGTTCTGTCTGCTGACCGTATGCCTCGTACTCGATGTACAGCCGGTTATGCAGGATGAAAGAGCGCACCAGAGTGTTAGGGTCTTTGGCGAAACCAAAGTCAGCACCAAAGAACAGGCGTTCAGCCTCTTTCCAGAGATTGTCTGAGAACTCTGCGATCCGGTATTTGCCAGCCAGCACCTGCTTATCGGAGTTTTCTAGGTAAGCGCCTTCCCACACCCATGCGTATGTCGCCGGGTCGAGGCGTCGCTGATCGTTCTGTCGCTCACCTTCCAGCACGTCAGGGAACCACGGGTTATCCGTGTAGTTCATTTCAACGGTGATGCAGTCGTCGCCTGCCTCTTTGCGGAAACGCTTGTCCGTGGCGCTACCGTCGCGCTCCGGGTTCCACGTCACCCAAATCTCTGAACCTTCCTCACGAACGGTCGGGCTCAACTTCTGCCAGGCTATTTCGCTGACAGATTCAGCCTCATCGACCCAACAGAGCAAGATTCTCGCCTTGGACTTGATACTGTCTAAGTTGTGCCGCAACCCGGCAAATACATACGTCACCGTCTTGTCGATCGTGCGGATGTACTTTTCGCCGATCTCGAAGTTAGAAGCCAACCATGGTACAGACAGAATGGCCTGCTTAACCTCCTGCATGCTCGACTCTTCCAGCGAGTTCATGAACTCGCGCGCGCACAGGATCACCCCGCTCTCACCGTTCATCATCGCCTGGTACGCTTTCACCGCTGTCATAAGCGCGAATGTACGTGTCTTTGCACTTCCGCGTCCGCCGTGTGAGCAGCGATAACGCTTACCAGTGGCAATGAATAGCGCCGCCAGTTTGGCTGGGATCGGAAGTTGAACGGACTCACTCATGATTTCGGCTCAACAGGCAGCAGATGAATCGTTGTAGGCTTCGTCGCCATGCTGCCATCAGATGATTTATGGTCAATTTCCTGGCTGACTTTGTCGCCGTACTTCTTCGGGTTCATTCGAGCTATCGCCCATTTGCGAGTATCGATACGCAGGCGGGCTTTGGCTACTTCTGCCGCCTCTGCTGGCACATCATCCGCAATATCGAACATCTCTTCGAAAATAGCGTCGGCGCGCGTCTCAGTGGCTTTCGCGTATTGGTCGCGAAACTCTTCGTGCTGAGCCAGCCAGCGGAACACTGTTGCCTTATTAGGCATGCCGGGGCGATCGCAAACTTTGCGCAGACTTTCCCCATCGGCAAGCAGTGAACAGATGTCAGCAGCCACCTCTGGTAAATAATCAGAAGGGCGGCCAGTTTTAGCTTTGGTCGCCTTGCTCATTCGTTACTCCGTTCTTTCCTGTGCTTGGCTCTTTGCCTTCAGGTAATCGAAGGTCATGTCGAGAAGAAGGATCCGTAGCGCGTCCTCTTCTGAGACACGCGGGCTAAGCTCACTCACCCTTCGCTGCAGTTCCTTAAGCACTTCTTGAGAGCGTGCGACGTGTTCCTTCATATCAAGGGTTATCGTGATCTGGTGAATGTCAGCCATAAAGCCTCTTTACCCCGTACAGGGCATATTTCATATTTATCCGCTACAGCCATTACGATGAGTCTTCCCATTGTGATGGCAATAAAAAACCGCCCGGAGGCGGTTATGTTTAAGAAAGTCTATCGCGATGCTCTTGAAGGAAATTCTTGATGTCTGCTTCAAATGTGGGCTTCCCTCCCATTTGGGAGTTAGCTCCGGGAATTCCAATATTGTGCTTCTGATGATACGCAGTAAGTGTAATGTCAAATTCTTCAACTTGGCTCAGCAAGTTAGGGGTTGTTACCCCTCGCTGCTGATCAATGGTCACTTTTACTCGGTAGGTATCACTGTCAATTTCAATCACATCATATCGAATGAGGTGGCTATCTGTTTTGCTGTTGATGTAGTAGGTCTTCACGTCGTAGATCATTATTTTATCCATTATTACATGTGTGAACCTACATCATGGTGACACTTTTTCCATTATCAAGCTCACCCGGAGATGAGCTTTAGAATGGGCACAAAAAAGGCCGCTCAGTGGCGACCCCTATTCAGTAATTGCTTTGGTGAATCCCGGCAGCGGTATCTGCCCCTGCTTTTCAAGTCGTTCAATTTTCGCCAGCAGGATAGGCTTTTTCACCCTTCCCCAGCGATTGAGCAGACGCCCGGACATACTCGCTACGTCTTTCTCTTTCATGAACTCCAGCATGACCGCGTTTCGCTCTTCCTCAAACTGGCGCTGGCCAATCTGAAGCATTGCGTACATCCAGTTGAAAGCATTGATGTATGCAATCTTGATTCGCATAGCTTCCTTCTTGGTATAGGACATCACCAGAAGCATTAATCCATCTTTGCGGAGACGGTAGAATTTCTGCGGCTTACCATTCTGTAACTCATTGTTTTTATAGCAAAGCTCAAAGTTGAGCTTTGTATCAAACTCCGGCGGGCAAGCATCAATAGTCCTTTCAATATCGCGGACTACGTTTTTCGATAGCTTGCCAAATGCTTTTGCCACCATGAAAGAATCTGTAACCGGATCGTTGTTTGCCACAAAAATCAGATCGCGGAAATCGATGCCGTTAATGACTGTTGGGTAGTTCATAGCGTGTACCTTACTTTGAGATGAACCTTTGCCGCATAGGAGATCAGCCCGTCGAGGCTCGCCAGCACTAACTGACTCCTCAAAGGCTCATTCCAAAGGGTTGGGTTCGACGTGGTTGAATGCGCTGCGGTGCGCGGTGAAATTCAGGCATAAAAAACCCCGCACGGTGGCGAGGTTCGATGCTGCTATTTTTCAGAGGGAGATATTAAGAGCGGATGCTAGTGTGACAGCATGGCCTATTTATATTGCTCATTTGCTCAATAGTCAATACTCGCTCGGTTAGCCGGGTGGCTATGCTTAAAGTCCAGAGGAGAGACTGTGTCAGAGCCTCAGGGATGAGGTTCTTTGTCCTGCGCTAATTCAACTTGTGCGCGTTCTTTATCTCCATCACGACCTCTCGCTGAAGCCGTCTTATTTCATCGCGGTGACGGTGCTCCTGCCTCCAGTAAATCCAGAAGAAGAGCCATGTCATTAGCAGCGCAGCAATGCATCCGCCGGAGATGATGTTGTAGATCGAGTACACACTCATTTAGCGGCTTCCGTATCGCAGTTGGCTTTCCACGTTTTGTTGTGGGTCAGGATCGCTCTTTTGGTACGCTCATCCATCGATAGGATGTCAGCATCAGTAACGAGGATCGGCTTCACCCAGTTACAGGCTGTGTCCACCACGACTGTGTTATTTGTTGAGCCAGTCTCTGCGCAGCTCGTCATCAACATTGTTGCCAGGCATGCGAGTAACGGTTTCCTGAACATCTGAAGCCTCTTTGCTTGTTTGCGTCTGGCGTTTGGTTGCGGCAGTGGCTTGTTCGATTTTGGCTTTCGTTTCTCTCTCTGTGGCGGCCTGTTCAGCTTTGCCCTTACCTTTCGAGTGGCCGATGCCAAATGCGCTGGCAGCGATAGCCAATACAGCGAAGAAACCGGCTATCAGCATTTCGATGATGCTCATGGTTTTTCTCCTGGGTTCATACCGGCGTCGATTTGTTGCTCTTTGATATCCTTATCTCCGGACAGCTTTTTGGCACCGAGGTAGCCGGCGGTGCAGAAACCGAAGTACAGGCCAAATACGACTTCAGACAGAGTTCCCTGATAGGCCTGCCATGCAACCACACAACTGCTGACCAGGAAACCTAGAGCGGCTTGTGTGCGACTGAGTGAGATATTCCCCGACATCCCTCGAAGCATGTTCAGAGCATCCATCAGATGAGGCCTTTGTAGATGTCATAGCTACCAGATCGCATCACCTCAGCATGGCGCTGAGCGCGTTCTGGTGTTTGCTTAGCCCACAGGCTGTTGAGCATGCCGCGTGAGGCGCCGTCGAAGTTTCCTTCGGAGATCATAGCGAGAGTGTTTTTGAAACCAGCGAGGCCGGGAACGCCCATTTGGTATGCCATGCTAATCAGCACATCCCGGCGGGCATCATTGCAACTCTTCAGTGCGCTGATGATTGCCGGTCGCAGTTGCATCTCGGTGATAGTGTTCTCGACAAATACCTCTTTCCACACGTCGCCAACCCTGCGCGGTACGGTGAAGGTGTAATTGGAAAGTGCTGCGCCTTTGGGGCCGATCTTAATGCCGCCGGCAATAGTGGGATATCCAAGAGTGTCTCGGTATGGCTTTTCCCGATAGCCTTCCTCAAAGTTGAGGATGGGGATAATCTGGCTCACTTCTTCTCCTCCTCAACCAGTGGCTTTACTTTGTCGGCAGTCTTTTCTGCAGTTCGCTCTGGAATAGAGTCGAGCTTTGATTTCATCTCGCTTACCTGCACCGCAAGCAATTCAACCTTCTTGTCTCGTTCGTCAGCTATATCGCGGTACTCCGCACGGATTTTGCTGTTGGAGTAAGTGAAGGCGATCGTCATTACGCTGCACATGGCACAGAACAGAAGAAACATGGCGCCTATCATGAGGCGCCCTTTATGGCTCTCAATAAACGCTTTAACTTTCATGGCGATCTTCCTCCAGCTTCGCGAGCATTGAGCTCACCTGGCCCCGGAACTGTTCATCGCCTCCGGACTGGGTCATTGCTATCAGTATGCGAAGCGAGCTTTTGATGATGCGTATGTCACTTTCGAGATGGGAAATACGCTGCAGATCCTTTTCTCTTCGCTCTCTCAATTCGTTGTTCTCTTGACGCAGCTCGTCGTTAGTGGCTTTGAGAAGAACAACCTGCTCTTTGTAATGTGTGATTACCTCGCCGCCCGCCCTGTTATTCGTTACGGCTGAAGCAATGACCGCGCTTAGTGGCTTCCAGAAAAGCGCGAGCGCACCGCCACCAAATAAGACGGCAGCAATGCTTGTGATTAGGCTGTTCTCCATTGGGTAATCCCAGCTGCGCATTGAAAAAATAAAAGAGCGCCGTACATCTGGAGATGGGGATTTCCAACGGCGCTTAAATCGCCCGTAGGCGTATGTGAGGGAATGGCAATACCGGCTCTTCGGCCTAAAGGTCCCAGGTAGCGGGATTCAGATACGAAAAAGCCCCGGCTATTAACCGAGGCTCTTTTGTGTAATTCAGTCGACAACCAAAGATATGGCGACGATATCAGATTTACGCTAAATGTATGCTATTTTATTGACTTTTGCAACACCCTGCTGCGAAAAAGCTGCTTTTTGTTGTGATCGTGTTCTCACCGCTCGCAGCAAAGCATCACTATCAAGTCGCTCGAATATGGCGCACATGGAATTCCAGTAGTCGGCGTAGTTATGACTCCAGTTATCCGGCTTCACTCCGCATAGCTCAGCTAGATCCTGCTTCTGGTAAGTCTCCCTACCGGCCAACTCAGCTTTAACATCCTGCGCCGCCAGCCAGATTAACGCCTTCAGCCTGTCCATGGTCTTGCCAGCCACCTTCTTCACGCCCAGCTGCGCCCTGAACTCACCCCATGCCCACTGAGTAATCGCCACCTGGTTCTCCCAGCGCACGTTCTCGCTGTAGTTCCAGAGCAGCCACGCCTTCTGGTGTTCTTCGAGCGACAGGACCGCCCGGCGCCACGATGCAGTGGAGAACTCGACCGGTTGGACGAGCGGGATGTGCGAGCCTTTAGCGCGCGACTGCTGCCCGGGGATTGGCGGATTGCTCGGGTTAACCAGCTTCCCGTTAGCCGGGTTAATCACCTTCACGCGGGAACGACTGCGCGGGGTGGCAGTGAACATGGCATTTTCAGCAAAGGCGACCAGCTGGCCTTTAGTGGCACCACTCAGATCGGCAGTCGCAACGATCAGCTGTTCACGCACATACTGCAGATATTGAACGTTCATTAAGCGGCTTCCTTCTGAGGTTGTTTGGTCTGGCTGTGCTTTGCTACTGGCGGCATATTGGCGCGCATGACGCTTTCCGCCTGGTATCTGGCTATCTGATCGCGGGTCATGCTGCCTCCTGCTGTTTGAGGGCGCGAAGCTTAGCCCTGGCATCGGCGCGGATGCCGTCCAGTTCTTCGCGGGTGTAACGGTGGGTTTCGTTATTGGATTCGAGCGCCAGCACATTTTCTTCGCCGATCAGCTCAACCAGCGCAGCTCTGTAGGCCTCGATATTTCCTGACTTATGAACGTTACAGGCTGAGCACTGCAGCCAGATATTGTCCGGGTTAAAGCGGAGCTGCGGGGCGGCGGCTGTGGTGCGGTAGTGGCCGGCATGCCATGCAAAGGCGGTCTTTGTTCCGCATGAGATGCAGCCATACCCGGCAGCCAGCAGCGTAGTGCGCCGCCAGTCGTTGACAGCGCGCTGAGTCATCTGCATCCAGTGGCTGATCGGCTTAACTGCCCGGCGTCGTTCTGCGTGGCTCCGGCGCGATTCCTGCTCCTTCCGGCGCTCATCCTTGATGCGCTTGGCTGCCTCTTTCACCTTCTGCTTAGCTCGCAGCTCCAGGGCATAGATAGCGCCGTGAGCCGGGCAGCACCAACGGACGTTGTCGTACTGGGGGATGAACCACTCGTTGCATACTTTGCACTTGCGGCGGGCTGGCTTACGCATGTGACTTCTCCTTGTCAGATATCAGCTCATCGATGAAATCATCTCCGTCAAGTGGAATCAGATATTGCGGAGGATAAAGCGACCAACCGTTGCCGGACCAAATCGGGGACTCCTTGCCCATTTCAGACTTCACATCACCAGTTACCAGCCAGCACTGACAATCGCTGCAGTTCACTGTCGGGCGACCATGCGGGGACTTAAATGACCCGCGAGCTGGTACCAGTTCGACCGTAGTCACGCACTTGCCAATATCAGCCTGCTTATTGCTGTCGATTATCAGCGCCAGGCCGCCCGCTCTTAACTCACGCATGATTTCTCCTTGCTGCCAGGCGCAGCCATTTCTGATCGACGAGACGGGCGGTGTAGCCCTTGAGGGTTGGGATTTCGGATGGCTTGAGTTCCGGCTTACGCTTGCGGCGAGTACGGACGCGGTAGATTTCATTTGTGATAATGCGAGCAAGAGGACTAGCCACGGGCACCTCCGAAGCGGGAAGCCCATTCCATAGCCAGGCGGGATTCATCGCCCCAGCGGACGTTACGCTCAGCACCAAAGGCGTGAATCAGCTCGATGAGGTCACGCATCTGGCCGACGGTCATCTTGCTGGTTGACTGGCCCAGTACCACGAAGCCATCACCGGCTAAGTTCGGCACGACTTCCTGCTTTACCAGCGCGGCGGTGAAGATATGCTTCCAACTCTCAGATGAGAGCTTGCGGCCATGCCATTCAACCTGGCTGCTGATGTCGCCCAAAATTGCCCAAAGCTTGGAATTCTGGTCGATGGAGCGGGTCATCTCTTTTATCTCGATGACGACCGGGCGCTTCTCGTCGAGCTGCAACTGGTTAATCGCATTGATGGCATTGGCGCGGATGTTGGTGTTACGGAGGAGGAATTGCTGTTTCATACGGCCTCCCCGCAGGAAACCGCAGAATGCAGAAAATCGCCGGTGCATTTCTGCATCGGTGAAAGGGTGTTGGTGTACTCGATGTGTGTCGTCATATCGTCCCCAATATGACGCGCCTGCACCGCCGGTCGTTCACTCCGGCGGCACAGTAATTATACCACTACTTTTGAGAATTGATTATCAACTTTCAACGCTGCTTGACGTTGAGATTAGTAATTTCAGGAAGCTTGAAGCCCGCCATGTCTTCCGCCCGGATCGGTGGTGATAAGCAGTCAGCAAACACCAGCGAACCATCGAGCAAAATCACGAAGCACCACCCCATAAACAAACTGGCACTACACCAGTCAGCCTTTAAAGGCACATCTGGCATCTTGTCGGGAAAGGTCGGGTAATGCCCTGCAAGCCACTCCATGGCGTCGCAGCGATTGAGAGTGTATTTGTCGTACATCATGCCTCCTGCTGCGGCGCTGCTGGCAGCGGCATCCAGTGGGTAACACTATCACTGTAATGATTCCAAAATGCCTGGCAGCTTTTGTTGCCTTCTGGAACACTCCAGTAGTCATGAGAAACTCTATTGTTCAGTGTTTCATACACCAGGTATTCTATTGACGTATCTTGAATCCTAGGAGGCATCCGCTCACTGCACGGAATCCACCCCTGCACAGGCTCTGCACCCTGAAGCATGGCGGAGCGGCACTGGTTATGCCCTCGAGACCATGCCTCAGCCACATCCGTCACGTCATACTTGATGAATGCCGGGCAATCATCTGCGGTGACTTCTGGTGCTGGCTGCGGTAACTGTGGTGCTGCGTAGAGTGGCATAGCTCCAGTGTTTTTTATTGCCTCAGCAAGCCATCTATCGGATGTCTCTTCGCAATCCGCGTGATGCCTAAAAACATTGCGATCCCAGTAGACGGTAGCGATAGATGGCGCTTCACCTGGCTCCTTTTCACCGAAATTACATCCAACGTTTTGGCTGAAACCTCCAGTTGTCCACGCCACCGGCTCCTGCTCCATGCTGGCGAGAAGCTGGCGGGCCATTTCCGAAACTGCGGAAGGTGCCACTCCGAATCCATTGCCCGAGATAATATCTTGCATAAACTCTTTGGTTAACTTAGCCATATCCCTACTCCCCCACCTTAGTGATGATTCCAGCGGCTACCAGTTCTGCGGTGTTGGCCTCCTGGCGAAGTTGGGCGGCGTATTCTGAGGCGGCATTGCTGACATTGGATTTCCATCCTTCAACGTCGCCATCTTTGATAGCTTCACACGCATACATTTCGGCAAACATCTCCACACCCTGAGCCCGCACTTCAGCCAGGAAGGCGTCTGTGGCCGGGGTTTCTGGCTTCTCTAGCGCAGCGTCAACTGGCTCGACATCGTGTGGCCCATATACATAGCATTCATCATCAATGAACTTGCTCAGCGCCGAATTCTCAGCAGCCAGCGCCGAGCACTTGGCCTCAAGAGCGGACACCACTTCCTGATGGTCTCTGTATTTAACGTATGAGCCCGAAATATCATCGCCCTCGGTGTTAAGCCATGCGTCATTGCAATTCACTGCGTAGGTTCTGATGCTCATGCTGATGGCTCCCCGTACTTGTCTGACAGCTCACCCATTTGCCTGTGGATTTCCGCAAGGTCACATCCCGCGCAGCCCAGAGCTTCAGCAATGAGTTCTTCCTGCTCTTGGGATGGCCCGGCCTGCAAAATTTGGTTAAGCCTCACACGCGATACGCCGCAGTGCTTGGCGATGCTGATAAGCGTTACGCCGTTATCTTTCGCCATGGTTCTAACCATCCAGCGGTAATTACTCCACTCACTCATGCTGGAGCCCTTCCCCATACCATCAGAACGCGCTTCATAGCCTCGCTCTGCCGGCACTCCTGGAAAATCACGTTCTCAGACTTGCAGCGCAGAGTTGGCCTTTTCACCTGCTTAGCCAGTGAGTAAACACGACCGCCTTTCGCGCCGCGGTGCTTCAGCTCGCCAGTCTTAACCAGCACCGATATCGCGGTAGATATCTGCTTGTAGGTGACGCCCAGGCCCTGGGCAATCTCTACCGCTCCACGTGGTTGGCCGTCAGCCAGCAGATCGACGATGCGCGCCGGATAGCAGCAGTGCGATTCGTCAGCACGGTCTGCCAGAGAGAGCATCAGAAGTTTTTGTGATGCTTTTAGTTCAAGGCTCCACGCCCAGTCCGTTGCTGCTCTGCTCATAAGGACTCAACCTCAAAGTTAAATAAGTGGATCGGGAGGTTAATTAGCACCCCTCTTTCATTGAGGTCCTGCCATTGCTTGAAGGTGATCACGCCACTGAATTCAGATTTTTTAATCATCATGTGCAGGCGGTAGTCATCTAAATCTCTGTCACCCTTCGCTGTATTACATGGGCGGCAGGAGCCATTAAGATTGCCGAGATCATTATTCCCACCGCGCTTCTTCGGCTTGATATGATCAATGTGCATGCTTTCGATTGAGAGGGTGTTGCCGCAATAAGCGCACTTGCCAGAGGACTTAGTGAAAACAGATAGCCTCTTCTGCGTGGAAAATTGACGAGCCATCACTTACCCTCCTGATGATTTACATATTCAAAATTGCCTGGCATACTTACTCCCGTTACTTGGCGTAACACAGTGTTGAGAAGGCCTTTGAAGTGACCGCTTCAAGGGCTTTCGCTTTTTTTGGTAGTACCCATCACATAACTCCCAGCATTGAGGTGACCATCGTCATCAGCGGGCCTACCTGGTCCGGCATGAGGCGGAACATGGCAGCTATACCCTCGCTTACCTCTTTCAGCTTCTGATGCTCTGGCGCGTCCAGCATGACGGCCTGCTTAGCTTCCGATACTTCCTTTTCAGCCTCAGCCAGACGTGTCAGCTTGCAGTCAGCGCCAACCAGCTTTGTGCGGTACTCAATCGGCAGAACGGCCATGATTGCCGGTGTCAGCTGGCGCACGTTCTCGCGGTACTGCTCGGAGTCAAACCGGTTATCGAGGAAGCGGAACAGCTTCTGACGCTGCCTGCTTAAGTCTTCCGGGAAGGTGATATCCACCCCGCCCTGCTCCCGGTACTCATTGACGATCAGCATCGTCACCACGTCCTGCCCCTGAGAAGCTGCCCATGAGCGAATCGCATTGCGGATCGCGTCGTGGTTATCTTCCTGTTTTTGCTGAGCGCGATTTATCATCACGCCGGGCGAAAATCCGATATTCTGTTGATAAGTAAGTGATTGCATATACGTTCCATTTGTTTGAAATAGTTAATGTTTATTGGTGTTGTTTATCGTGCACCATTGACAGTCAACCTTGACCACGCCGGGCACCCGACCATATACCGGGCCGTTCGGTACTAATAGTACATTTTATTTACATAACAAATTGCTGCTTACCGATACGACGAATCTGTGCTGCTGAGTACTTGCCGCCTGATGCTCTGGCGATCTTGTCCGCGTACTCGGTTTCTCCTGTAAACTCGGTACGCGGCAGAGAACCACGCTCAATCCATTTATAAATGGCTTTGGGCGTAAGTCCGCAAACCTCAGCCACAACAGACACGCGAACTGATTTGATAACGGCTCCAAACGTAACTTCGTTCATTTGCGTCTCCTGTGGTGAACTTGTAGTTCATATTATGACGGAACTGATAGTACAGTCAACAACGAATATAGTTGAACTTATGGTTCAATCAAAAGAGCGTGAAAGTTTCTCGCAAAGGCTTGCGCTGGCCTGTGATAAGGCGGGAATCCCGGTTTATGGTCGCCAGGCTGAGATAGCTGGCCGTCTGAAGATAACCCCAAAGGCTGTAAGCAAGTGGTTTAATGGCGAGTCTGTGCCAAGGCCACCACTAATGGAGAGGCTTGCTACGTTACTTGGAACAACAGCCCAATACCTGTATGGATATACAGATAATGATAGTATAAACTCAGATCATTATAAGCGGGCATCGGGTGTGTATCGCGTTGATGTTCTTGATGTCCAAGCCAGTGCGGGGCCAGGGACAATGATCACAAATGAGTTTGTTGAAAAGATAAGAGCTATTGAATACACGACCGAACAGGCGCGTTCTATGTTCAATGGCAGGCCACAAGAAAGCGTCAAAGTAGTGACTGTTAATGGCGATAGCATGGAGGGGACGATAAATCCTGGGGATGAGATTTTCGTAGACATCTCTGTAAATCACTTCGATGGCGATGGGATTTATGTTTTCGTCTTTGGCCGTTCTCTGCATGTTAAAAGATTGCAAATGCTCAAGAACCGGCTTGCTGTCATTTCAGACAACCCAGCATACGAACGTTGGTTCATAGAAAATAACGAAGAAGATCAGCTGTTTGTTATGGCAAAAGTACTTATACGCCAATCTATAGACCTTCGCAGATTCGGATAGAAAAATAAATTCCTTTTAAGTTCATAAGCTTAACCGCTTGTGAACTTATCTTACCTAAAATATGTACTTTGGGTACTTTACTTTGATGAACTATCAGTACATTATGAATCCATCGAGACAGCACAGCGTCTCGGTCAGTCGAACGGCGCGACAGTAAACCATGCGTCGGGAGCGCGGCGGGTTCATGAAGAACGGCAATGCTGCTCACAAGCGAATTACAGATCGCTTTTGCGAGAGCGATGCGTAATTCAAGCCTGATAGTGAGGTTCCCATGAAGAACAGCATCAAGTGCCCGGTATGCGGTCGTGACTTCGACCCACGCACTCCGGTCTGCCACATCAGCAAGTATCACCAGTCAGCGAAGAATTGCGAGCTGGAGAAGATACGCGATGCACGGCGCAAGCATTACGCACAGAACGAATCGATCGGGTCGAGTGGCCTGCGGTGAATAAACAAAAGGGTGAGGGTATGGCGAGTAACAAAAAACCGAATCATTCGGCAAGGGTTAAATATTGGGCCGATGGCGTAACTGCCGAATGCAGTGGCGGGATGGTCGGCTGCATTGAGTTGATGTTCTTTTCTCTGCCGAAGGAGAAGCGAGAGGACTGCATTAAGCGGTGCGAAGAAGCTCATAAGCGAATGTGTGAGCACGAAGAAAAGAAACAGGCTGAGCAAGCCGCTTAACGCGGCCTTTTAGCGGGTAACTTCAGAGGGTAAGGCGGTGAAGCAACTAATCGATTTCCTGAAAGTTCTTAACGATGACTTGAGCGTGATGGTCACCTTTAATACCCCAGAACTTCCGCTTATGGGATGACCTCGAAACATCAGCACATTTGAAGAAGCTGCGCGCCCAGCGTGCGGCATGAGGAGAGATTATGGGAAAGATGACTTTCGTTGTTGAGTTTGAGGATGGCAAGGAGCCGCCGGTAAGCGCCGACATGGGTGTGGCAGGCGGACGCCTCGTTGCGGCGTCATGGAGTGACTACCGGGATGATTTCTTCACGGATGAGCAGAGAGATACGGTTACGGCAGCCTTAGAGGAGTTCAACTGGCAGGATGAAGTTTCTGACGATGACACCACAGCAATACTGGAAAAGCTCGACCTGCTCACCCTGTAGCGCAACTGATAGCTGATTCACTGAGTCGGCTATTGGGTGCGAATGCACTGCCACGTTATCCCTCATTAGCCCTCCATTGCGAGGGCATTTTTATAGGTGACATTTATGGTATCTACTGCATGTCCGGCGCCATCAATAATGACAACTGATATTGATATTCTTTCACTTGCATCAAAGGGCGGAGCATCTAATCAGCCAATTTGGGATGGAGAAGGAATGCCACCTGTTGGTTGCGAGTGCGAGATAAAAAGAGTTGCTGATTGGATGCCAGTTACCATCAAATTTATCTCTGATCATCATACGGTTTTTACAACTTTTGGAGGTACCGAGGATTGCTATCAAACTTACAGTCTTCAATTTCGTCCTATCCAATCAGAAGAGGACAGGAAGCGTGATGCTGCTTGTGATGCAATGCATAAATGGTGGCGAGATGTTGCTGGTCAGGAGCGTGAAGATGGCTCATTGATTGATATTTACTCTTGTATTTACGACGCCATTAATGCCGGGAAGATTCCTGGCATCCGCATCGAATAACCGCCTAAGGGCGGTTTCTTTTTTGCCTGGAGTAAACCTATGGCAACCGAAAAACCGTTTATGAAAGTGCCAGCATTCGCGGCACGTATCAACGTATCTCCCAGCACTATCTACCGGAACCCATCGCGCTATCACATGTTTAAAGTCGGCGGCTCATGGCGGGCAAGCGAAGAAAGCGTGGAAAAGTTCTCCCAAACAACTAACAATATCTTCCGGCTGGCTGTGGTCGGTAAGGAGCATTCAAAATGCCGATCTACAAAAGAGGGAAAAACTACTGGGTTGATATCTCAGCTCCAGATGGAACGCGAGTTAGACATTCTGCTGGCACCGAAGAAAAGGCAAAAGCGAAGGAGTACCACGACAAGCTGAAGCATGAGCTGTGGAGTGAGTCGCGTCTGGATAAAAGGAAGGAACATCTGTTTGAGGAGATCATCATTCTGGCCCTCAAGGATGCAGAAGACCAGACGCTGTACGGCTCGAAAAAGGGATATGCAAAATACTGGCTGGCAGTGTTTAAAGGCCGGGCGATAACCAGCATCAAGGGCGAAGAAATAGCCAGAAAGATGCCTACTCATTCGCAGCATAAATCTCGGTACCCTCTGGAGAACGGAACCATCAACCGATACCGGGCTTTCATCGTGCGAGCGTTTTCTCTGGCGTTGAAGCATGGGTGGATTGACCACCGCCCATACGTGCCGGAATTGAGAGAGCCAAAGGTGCGGGTGAAATGGATGAGGAAGTGGCAGGCCAGGGATCTGATTGATGCCATCCAGTCTGACCTGCTGAGGAGAATCGTCTCTTTTGCCCTGCTTACCGGAGCGCGGCGCGGAGAGATACTTTCTCTGAAGTGGGAAAATGTCGATACGGAAAATCGCAATGCTATGGTCACCGCTGAGAATGCAAAATCAGGCCGGGCAAGAGCGTTACCCTTGAACGATGAAGCGATCAGGATTTTACGCGAATGCGACATGTCCTGTGAGTACGTCTTCTCGGTTAATGGTGAACGGTTGAAAGATATCGAACGGAAAGAGTTTAACCGGGCACTTGAGGCCGCACAAATCCCTGACTTCCGTTTTCACGATTTACGTCATACCTGGGCAAGTTGGCACATCCAGAACGGAACGCCTCTGATGATGTTGAAAGAGATGGGTGGATGGGAAACTCTGGAGATGGTGAAAAAATACGCTCACCTGAGTGCCGAGCATCTTAATAAATTCGTCGATTCCGTCACGTTTTTGACACACGAAGATGAACTAAAAATAAGGAGAACGAAAAACAAACGCGCAACTGGCTGATACAGATAGATATTTTTTAAGCATGCTGAAAATGCATGCAAAAATAAAATAGATATTTACTCTGAATTAAGCGGGAGGGTGACTTGCCTCAATATAATTGTGACTATAACATGCCTGATACTCTTCGGAATATCACGGCGCACAGGTCGTGGTAAAAGCAAATTGAGTAAGGCCAGGATGTCAAACACGCCCATCGAGCTTAAAGGCAGTAGCTTCACCTTATCAGTGGTTCATTTGCATGAAGCAAAACCCGAGGTTATTCGTCAGGCGTTAGAAGACAAAATCGCCCAGGCGCCCGCATTTCTGAAACATGCGCCCGTGGTCATCAACGTAAGCGGCCTCGAAGCGCCGGTTAACTGGCACCATTTGCAACAGGCGGTAACCGCCACCGGCCTGCGAATTGTGGGTATCAGCGGCTGCAAAGACGCTGAACTTAAAGCCGAAATCGATCGGGCGGGTCTTCCGCTGCTGAACGAAGGCAAAGACAAAGCCCCGCGCGCAGAGCCCCCTGCCCCGCCAGAACCCCCCTGTTACCCCTGTCACAAAAACGCGATTGATTGATCTGCCAGTGCGTTCCGGTCAGCGTATTTATGCGCCAAACTGTGACCTGATTGTGACCAACCACGTCAGCGCGGGGGCGGAGCTGATTGCGGATGGCAATATCCATATTTATGGCTCAATGCGAGGCCGCGCGCTGGCAGGTGCCAGCGGCGATCGCGATGCGCAAATTTTTTGTACCCACCTGGAGGCGGAGCTGGTCTCCATCGCAGGTGTTTACTGGCTGAGTGATAACATCCCGGCCGAATTTTCTGGCAAAGCGGCACGTCTGCGGCTGGCAGACAACGCTTTGACCGTTCAACCGTTGAATTGATCCCTTTTTAACAAGGAATTTCTATGGCACGCATTATTGTTGTTACTTCGGGTAAAGGAGGCGTTGGCAAGACCACCTCCAGCGCGGCCATCGCTACTGGTTTGGCCCAGAAGGGAAAGAAAACCGTCGTTATCGATTTCGATATCGGCCTGCGTAACCTTGACCTGATTATGGGTTGTGAACGCCGTGTGGTGTACGATTTTGTGAACGTGATTCAGGGTGACGCCACGCTGAATCAGGCAATGATTAAAGATAAACGTACCGACAATCTCTATATTCTTCCCGCTTCACAGACGCGCGACAAGGATGCGCTGACCCGTGAAGGCGTGGAAAAGGTGCTCGATGAGCTGAAAAAGATGGAGTTCGATTTCGTGGTCTGCGATTCACCGGCAGGCATCGAAACCGGCGCGCTGATGGCGCTCTACTTCGCCGATGAAGCGATCATCACCACCAACCCGGAAGTGTCGTCCGTGCGCGACTCCGACCGTATTTTAGGGATCCTCGCCTCGAAATCCCGCCGTGCGGAAAATGGCGAAGAACCGATTAAAGAGCACCTGCTGCTGACCCGTTATAATCCGGGTCGTGTCAATAAAGGTGATATGCTGAGTATGGAAGACGTGCTCGAGATCCTGCGCATCAAACTGGTTGGCGTTATCCCGGAAGATCAATCCGTGCTGCGCGCCTCTAACCAGGGTGAACCGGTTATCCTCGACGCTAACGCAGACGCCGGTAAAGCGTATGCGGACACGGTAGATCGTCTGCTCGGAGAAGAACGTCCTTTCCGCTTCATCGAAGAAGAGAAGAAAGGTTTCCTCAAACGCCTGTTCGGAGGATAAGTTATGGCATTACTGGACTTTTTTCTCTCGCGGAAAAAAAGCACCGCCAACATCGCAAAAGAGCGTCTGCAGATCATCGTGGCAGAACGCCGCCGCAGCGACGCGGAACCGCATTACCTGCCGCAGCTGCGTAAAGACATTCTGGAAGTGATCTGCAAGTACGTGCAGATTGACCCGGAAATGGTGACCGTACAGCTGGAGCAAAAGGACGGGGATATCTCGATTCTGGAGCTCAACGTGACCCTGCCGGAAGCGGAAGAGTCACGTTCGTAACCGTGCCTGTTGCCGGGCGGCGCTACGCTTGCCCGGCCTACGGTTCCCCCCTCCTGGGCGATTACTGCGGATACGCTTCCAGTAGCGTGTTCAGGCGATCGGCCATCAGTTCCCCGCGCCAGCCTGCCACCAGTTCCGGCGTACCGTTCTGCGGTTTCAGTTTCCAGTGCGCGTTAAGCAGCTGGTTGATCTGACGACGTGAGGCCAGCAGCTCGGCGCTGACTTTGCTCTCCGCTGCCACTTCCTGCACCAGGGCTTTAATCGCCTTAAACGCTTTGCGATAACCCGGCATATCCATCAGGTTCAACAGCGGCTGCGGCAATGCCTCTTCCGGCAGCTCCTGCGCTTTTGCTACCAGCGCCAGCAGGGTCTTACCGTGGAAGCGGATCTCCGAACCAGAAAGGCCGATGCTGTCCAGTTCACCCAGGCTACCCGGCATGTAACGCGCCACGGCCCACAGATGCTCTTCACGCACCACAAAGTTCACCGCCAGGTCGCGCTCGCGCGCCTTACGCAGGCGCCACTCGGCCAGAAGCTGCAGACAGGCCAGCTGGCGGGTGCGCAGCTGCCAGGCGTTGCTGATGTCGCGCCACGCCTCTTTCGGATCGGTGGTCTCCTGACGACGCAGCTGCGTCATCCGGCACTCATTCAGGGCGGCAGGCAGCCAGCCGGAGGCTTCGGCCTCTTTCATCAGCTGACCGGCGATCGGCAGCAGATAGAACACATCCGCCGCGGCGTAGTCGAGCTGGCGTTCGGTCAGCGGGCGTGCCAGCCAGTCGGTGCGGGATTCACTCTTGTCGATCGCCAGGCCGGTGTACTCTTCCACCATAGCGGCAAAGCCCCATGACAGCGGGCGGCCGGCAAAGGCGGCGAGGATCTGGGTGTCGATCAGCGGCTCCGGCATGATGCCGAAGGTATTGAGGAAAACTTCCAGATCTTCACTTCCGGCATGCAGATATTTGGTGATGGCGGTATCCAGCAGCAGCGCGCGCATCGGCGCCCAGTCGGTGATCCCCAGCGGGTCGATAAGCGACACATTTTTTCCGTCATACATCTGGATCAGACCCAGCTGCGGGTAATAGGTGCGGGTACGGACAAACTCGGTATCCAGCGCGATGGCGGGTGCGTCACGGGTGACATCGCACAGCGAAGCCAGCTCGTCGTTGGTGGTGATCATCTGGTAATTCAAATCATATTCTCTTTGGTTTGCGCCCATAAAAAAACGCCGGCATGGCCAGCGTCTTTGGGTGACTAACACGAAGCTCAGGCTTTATTGTCTACTTTGGCGCGCGCTTCGTCACGTAATTCTCGTCGTAATATCTTCCCGACGTTGGATTTAGGCAGTTCATCGCGAAACTCCACCAGCTTCGGCACTTTGTAGCCGGTCAGCTGGCGACGGCAGAAGGTAATTAGCGCCTCTTCGCTGAGGTCAGGATCTTTTTTCACCACAAAGATTTTCACCGTTTCGCCGCTGCTGCCCGCCGGAACCCCTACTGCGGCCACTTCCAGCACGCCATTGTGCTGCATCACCACGTCCTCGATCTCGTTCGGATAGACGTTGAACCCGGAGACCAGGATCATGTCTTTCTTACGATCGACGATGCGCAGGAAACCTTCGTCATCCATCACCGCGATGTCACCGGTATGCAGCCAACCGTCCTTGATGATTTCGTCGGTGGCATCCGGACGCTGCCAGTAGCCCAGCATCACCTGCGGCCCGCGTACGCACAGTTCGCCCGGCTCGCCGTGCGGCACTTCGTTATCGTCGTCATCCACCAGTTTAGCTTCGGTGGAGGGCACCGGCAGGCCGATGCTGCCGCTGTGGTAGTCGATATCGTGCGGGTTCACGCTCACCAGCGGGGCGCACTCGGTCAGGCCGTAGCCCTCCAGCAGATACTGCCCGGTGAGCTTGACCCAGCGCTCGGCCACCGCCTGCTGGACCGGCATTCCGCCGCCCGCCGACAGATGCAGGGTCGAGAAGTCGAGCTGCTGGAACTCTTTGTTGTTCAGCAGCGCGTTAAACAGGGTGTTCACCCCGGTCATGGCGGTAAAGGGATATTTCGCCAGCTCTTTTACCAGCCCCGGAATGTCGCGCGGGTTGGTGATCAGCACGTTCTGCCCGCCCAGCTCGATAAACAGCAGGCAGTTCATGGTCAGGGCGAAGATGTGATAGAGCGGCAGCGCGGTGATCACCAGCTCTTTGCCGCGATGCAGCAGCGGCCCGTAGGTGGCATTCACCTGCTCAAGGTTGGCCAGCATGTTGCGATGGGTGAGCATCGCCCCTTTCGCCACCCCGGTGGTGCCACCGGTGTACTGCAGGAAGGCGAGATCCTGCGGCACCACTTCCGGCTTCACGTACTGCATGCGGTAGCCGTTGTGCAGCGCCCGGCGGAAGGAGATGGCGTCCGGCAGGTGGTATTTAGGCACCAGACGTTTGACGTACTTAACAACGAAGTTCACCAGCGTCCCTTTGGCGGTGGAGAGCTGATCGCCCATCCGCGTCAGAATGACGTGTTTCACCTGGGTCTTATCGACCACTTTTTCCAGGGTATGCGCGAAGTTCGAGACAATCACAATCGCCGAGGCGCCGCTGTCGTTCAGCTGGTGCTCCAGCTCACGCGGGGTATAGAGCGGGTTGACGTTAACCACGATCATCCCGGCCCGCAGGATGCCAAACAGCGCCACCGGATACTGGAGCAGGTTAGGCATCATCAATGCCACGCGGTCGCCTTTCTTCAGGCCTAAACCCTGTTGCAGGTAGGCCGCAAATGCCCGGCTGCGCTCTTCCAGCTTACGGAAGGTCATCACCTCGCCCATGTTCACAAACGCAGGCCGATCGGCGTAGCGCGTCACGGAGTTTTCAAACAGTTCAACCAGGGATTGATAACGGTCAGGATTGATCTCTGCAGGAACATCCGCAGGATAACGGTTAAGCCAAACCTTCTTCACTACATCACCTCTGAAAAGCGTGTTCGTCGTCATCACAGCCCCGGTTAATAAACAAGTCGTTAACATAATATTAACTCAGCGTACCAGTTTATTAATTGTCCGGATTTAAGGTTGCGAAGCGCGTCACTATTTATTTTTGTTATAGCGATAAAAAAAACGAAACAGCGGCAGGGCCGCTGTTTCTTCTTCAGTTATAACAGGTACTTACTCTGTTACCACCGTCCGAACCTGAGCCGGTCCGGGACCGTAACCTGGCCAGCCGCCGTAGCCGTAGCCATATCCATAGCGCCACGGATGCGGGCCCCAGTAGAAGGGGTCAATAGGCTGCGGCGGCATCATAACCTGCTGCACCACCCGCCAGCGTTTGTAGCCGTTGGTCTGCAGAGTCATAAATTTATACGGCGTGTTGCCAATTTTGCCCTGCTCCGCGCCGGTGATGGTGCCGACGACGGTGATCAGCTGGCCACGGAAATCCACCGGGTCGAGGAAACCGTTAATATCGGCATAGATGCGCCCGCGCGAGGCTTCACCCAGAATCGGCCGTGCGCCGCTGTCCAGCGGGACGGTGGCGATTTCCAGACGGGTTTTCCCCTGCTGGTTCATCACCTCCACCACCTTGCCGCCAAAGCGTGCTTCCTGGCCGACGTACAGTTCCGGGGCGTTCATCACCCGGACCAGATCCTGCTGCGGGGTCGGGCTGCTGCCCTTGATAGCATCAGGGACAGAGACACATCCTGTTAATGCCAGGGCCAGTGCCCCGACGGTCAGCAGGCGAACAACATATTTTTGAACCGCCATGATGCGACTCCTTTTTCTCAGACTCTGATACTGAGATTCACTCCCGGCCCGGAAGTTTCTTCCACGCTACGGTGTTTCGCAAATAAACCGGCTCGGCCTTCTCGACCGCCACAGTTTTTCCTGCGGCCAGCAGCTGGCGGGCGATAGGCAGCATATCTTCCGCGGCAGGCAGCAACACTTTACCGTCCACCAGGGTCAGACCGCTGTCGTTGGCCATCTCAGGCCACGCCGGCCAGCCGGTGCCGACGGTTGCCCACTCGCCGGAAAGCTGCTTCATGCGTTCGCCTGCTGCGTCAGGGGTGAGTACGGCTTCGCTCTCTTCACCGTGCCAGACGCCCTGCTCATCGCGGGTGTATTCCGCCCAGTAGACTTCACCCATGCGGGCGTCGATAGCGGCCAGCACGCGGGTGGCACCAGTATTGCGCCACGCCCCCCTCGGCCATAGTGGCGAGCGTCGAGACGCCGATCATCGGCAGGTCAGCGCCCAGCGCCAGCCCCTGGGCAATGCCGATACCGATACGCACGCCGGTAAAGCTGCCGGGGCCGCGGCCATAGGCCAGGGCATCAAGGTTATTCAGGGAGGTGTCGCCCTCGGTGAGGATCATCTTCACCAAAGGCAGGATACGTTGGGTATGTTCCCGGGGGGCACTCTTCGAAATGAGCACAGAGTTTACCGTCGTTCCACAGGGCAACAGAGCAGGCCTCTGTGGCGGTATCAATAGCCAGAATTCGCATGTGTTGTCGCGCTCTCGCAAGGGTCAGTCACAAAAAGGCGCGCATTTTAACACACCCGTCAGCAAATTACTCCGACTGAGACGCCGCCAGGAAGCGCACCGCGCGATCGATATCCCGGGTACGCGGTGCCGGCGGCAGGCTGGCGACAAAGGTGGCCCCGTACGGGCGCATCACCAGCCGGTTGTCGCAGATCACCAGCACCCCGCGATCGTCCACGTCGCGGATCAGACGCCCTACCCCCCTGTTTGAGGGTAATAACCGCGTCCGGGAGCTGCACCTCGTCAAAGGGATCGCCGCCGCGCAGACGACAATCTTCCATCCGCGCCTTCAGCAGCGGATCGTCCGGGGAGGTAAAGGGCAGTTTGTCGATGATCACCAGCGACAGGGCGTCGCCGCGCACGTCCACCCCTTCCCAGAAGCTGCTGGTCGCCACCAGCAGGGCATTCCCCGCAGAGACAAACTGCTGCAGCAGCTGGCCTTTGCTGGTTTCCCCCTGCAACAGCACCGGCAGGGTCATGGTGGCGCGGAACTGCTCCGCCAGGTCGCGCATCATGGCGTGGGAAGTGCAGAGCATAAAGCAGCGGCCGTTGTTGGCCTCGATCATCGGCTTGAGCATCGCCGCCAGATGACGGGCGGCCCCGGGCTGATTGGGCAGCGGCAGATTACGCGGCACGCAGAGCAGCGCCTGGGTGGCATAATCAAACGGGCTCGGCAGCAGCAGGGATTTGGCCTCTGTGATACCGAGACGTTCGGTAAAGTGGTGCAGATCGTCGTTAACCGACAGCGTGGCGGAGGTAAAGATCCAGCTGCCCGGCTTTTGCGCCATCACGTCCTGGAACTTATCGGCCACGGTGAGCGGGGTAAGGGCCAGGGTAAAATGGCGCGAGTTGCATTCGTACCAGTAGCTGTAGCCGGGCTGGTTAAACTCTTTCAGTCGCTTGAGGCGGGCGCGGTAGAGCGTGGCGCGCTCGAAGGCGGCATCCAGCAGCGCCGAGCGGCCCAAAGAGAGCTTCGCCACGTCGTAGCAGAGCTCCAGGGCATCATCGAGCAGCAGCAGCGCGCGCTGAATATGCTGATCGGCCAGCAGTTCGCGCAGGTTGCCGCGATAGCCCGGATCGCCGAGCTGCATGCGGAAATCCTGAGTGCTTTGCGCCAGACGGTCGGCACACTTCTGCAGCTGCTGGGTGTCTTTCAGCTCGGTGCGGTAGGCGATGGTGAAATCTTTCGCCAGGTCCAGCAGCTGGCGGCTGGAGAGGGACTGGCCGAAATACTGGCTGGCGATATCCGGGAGCTGATGGGCTTCATCGAAGATCAGGACGTCGGCCTCGGGGATCAGCTCGCCAAAGCCGCCCTCTTTCACCACCATATCCGCCAGGAACAGGTGGTGGTTGACCACCACCACGTCGGCATCCATCGCCGTTTTACGCGCTTTGACCACGAAGCAGTCTTTATACATTGGACAGTCGCTGCCGAGGCAGTTGTCGTTGGTGCTGGTGACCAGTGGCCAGGCGGCGGAGTCTTCGGCCACGCTGGCGCAGGTGCTGATATCCCCGTCCTGGGTCTGGTTGGCCCAGCTGCGCAGGATAATCACATCGCTGAGGGTCTGCACCGGCAGATCGCCCCCCGCCAGCGCCTGCTGTTCAAGACGCTCAATACAGAGGTAGTTGGAGCGCCCTTTCAGCAGGGCCAGACGGCCTTTGTATTTCAGCGCTTTGGCTACGGTGGGCAGATCGCGGCTGTAGAGCTGATCCTGCAAGGCTTTTGAGCCGGTGGAGATAATCACTTTCTTTTTGGCGCGCAACGCGGGCGCGAGGTAGGCATAGGTTTTACCGGTGCCGGTGCCGGCTTCCACCACCAGCGGCTGGGCGCTGTCGATGGCATCGGCCACCGCGTGCGCCATCTGACGCTGCGGCTCGCGCGGCTTAAAGCCGGGAATTGCCTTTGCTAACTGTCCATCTGCTGCGAAATCGTCTGCCACTCTGCCCCCCTGTATTTTTGCACAGGGGATTATGTCAGGCCGCTGCTCCTCGCGCCAGTCGAGAGTGACGCAGGCAAAACAATATGGCAGTCTTGCCTGCTGAAACAGACACTCACGAGGAAACGTAAATGACAATTGTGCGCATTGATGCCGAAGCCCGCTGGTCAGATGTTGTGATCCACAACCAGACCCTGTACTACACCGGCGTTCCGGCAAATCTGGACGCCGGGGCGTATGAGCAGACCGCCAATACCCTGGCGCAGATCGACGCGGTGCTGGAAAAACAGGGCAGTGACAAGTCGCGCATTCTGGATGCGACTCTCTTCCTGGCGAATAAAGACGATTTTGCGGCGATGAACAAAGCCTGGGATGAGTGGGTCGTGGCAGGTCACGCGCCTGTACGCTGCACGGTACAGGCGACGCTGATGAAACCGCAGTATAAGGTTGAGATTAAGATTATCGCCGCGGTGTAAGGGCGTTACTCCTCTTCATCCTCATCTTCAAAACGCGCCACGATCCGCTCGCCGGTATGGGTGGCGCGCAGCTCTTCTGCCACCTGAGAAATAGCCTGTCCGCTGCTCATCCCCTGGGACATCAGCTCCTGAATGCGCTCGACGGCCTTTTGCTGCTGGTCGTGGCTCAGTGAAGGTAAACCTGCAAACATCGTCAACTCCTGCTAAATTATCAGCGCTAATTATTTCACGCTGCCCGGTAGTCTACCACCCATGAACCCGTTATCCCCCACTGTTTTGACATTACCCTGGCGTCCTGACGCTGCAGAATTCTGGTTTGCGCCAATAAGCCATCTGCCGTGGGCGATGCTGCTGCACTCCGGTCATGCGGATCATCCCTACAGCCGCTTTGACATTCTGGTGGCCGAACCGCGTTCCACGCTGGTGACCCACGGGACGGATACGCTGATTGACGGTGTTCACTCTGACGCCTGTCCGCTGAGTCTGCTCCAGCAGGCCATTGATGAAATGAACCTGCCCTGCACGCCGAACCCGGACCTGCCCTTCCAGGGCGGCGCGCTGGGGTTGTTCGGCTACGACCTCGGTCGCCGCTTCGAACAGTTGCCTGAGCTGGCTGAGCGCGACATCACCCTGGCGGACATGGCCGTCGGCCTGTACGACTGGGCAGTGGTGGTCGATCACCACCAACAGCGGGTGTCGCTGGTCTGTCATGGGGATGCTGAGGCCCGGCTGGCGTGGCTCGAATCACAACGTGCGCCCGACAATCTGCCCGCGTTCCGGCTGACCTCCGGCTGGCAGGCCAATATGACCGCGGCGGAGTACCAGGAGAAATTCGATCGCGTGCAGGCCTTTCTGCACAGTGGCGACTGCTATCAGGTCAATCTGGCCCAGCGTTTCCAGGCCCGCTATGAGGGTGACGAGTGGCAGGCCTTTACCCGGCTGAATGCCAACAACCGCGCCCCGTTCAGCGCCTTTTTGCGTCTTGAAGAGGGGGCTATCCTGAGCCTGTCGCCGGAGCGTTTTATTCATCTGGCGGAAGGCACCATTCAGACCCGGCCGATCAAAGGCACCCTGCCACGCCTCGCGGATGCAGATGCCGATCGCCAGCAGGCGGAGAAACTCGCCGCCTCGCCGAAAGACAGAGCCGAGAACCTGATGATTGTCGATCTGATGCGCAATGACATTGGCCGGGTGGCGGAGCCAGGAAGCGTGCGGGTGCCGGAGCTGTTCGTGGTGGAGCCCTTCCCTGCGGTGCATCACCTGGTGAGCACCATTACCGCCCGCCTGCCGTCAACGCAGACCGCCTGCGACCTGCTGCGCGCTGCCTTCCCGGGCGGGTCGATCACCGGCGCGCCAAAAGTGCGGGCGATGGAGATCATCGATGAGCTGGAGCCCCATCGCCGTAACGCCTGGTGCGGCAGCATCGGCTATCTCAGCCTGTGCGGCGGCATGGATACCAGCATCACCATTCGCACCCTGACGGCGGTAGCCGGACAAATTTACTGTTCCGCAGGCGGCGGGATCGTGGCTGACAGCCAGGCCGCGGCGGAATATCAGGAAACCTTTGATAAAGTGAATCGTATTCTGCAACAACTGGAGCGCTAACTGGTGAATACCCACGACCTGACCCTCGACAATTTTTTATCGCGTTTTCAGCTTCTGCGCCCGCAGGTGAACAGCACGTCGTTGAACCAGCGTCAGGCGGCGGTGTTGATCCCAGTGGTTCGTCGGGAGCAGCCGGGCCTGCTGTTAACCCGGCGCTCGGCGAAGCTGCGTAAGCATGCCGGTCAGGTGGCGTTTCCCGGCGGCGCGGTGGACAGCACCGACGCCTCGTTAATTGCCGCCGCCCTGCGCGAAGCCGAGGAAGAGGTGGCTATTCCGCCGCACAAGGTCGAGGTGATTGGCGTCCTGCCTCCGGTGGACAGCGTGACCGGATTTCAGGTGACGCCGGTGGTGGGCATTATTCCGCCGGATCTGCACTATCACGCCAGCGTGGACGAAGTGGAATCGGTGTTCGAAATGCCGCTGGCGGAAGCCCTGCGTTTGGGCCGTTATCATCCGCTGGATATTCAACGCCGCGGGCACGATCATCGGGTGTGGCTCTCCTGGTATCAGCATTATTTTGTCTGGGGCATGACGGCGGGAATTATTCGCGAGCTGGCGCTGCAGATCGGCCTGAAACCTTGACTATACTTTACATTCGCCTCTTTTTTTGCGCCTTTGCGATCTGCCTCCCGATATTAGTTAATCCCGCCTTAGCCATTAGTTTAATTCATGTGAATAGTTGAGCTGACGGCGGGCTTCCCTCTTACACTATGCGAAGTTATTACATCGTTACTGGAAACCCGGTAACCCTGTCAGGAGTGTTAAAGTGATTAGTATATTCGACATGTTCAAAGTGGGGATTGGTCCCTCTTCTTCCCACACTGTAGGCCCGATGAAGGCCGGTAAACAGTTCGTCGATGACCTGGTCGAAAAAGGATTACTGGACAGCATTACCCGCGTGGCCGTGGACGTTTATGGTTCACTGTCGTTAACGGGTAAAGGCCACCACACCGATATCGCCATTATTATGGGTCTGGCCGGAAATATGCCGGACACCGTAGATATTGACGCCATTCCGGCGTTTATCCGCGACGTGGAAACGCGCGGTCGTCTGCTGCTGGCGAATGGCCGGCAGGAAGTGGATTTCCCACAGGACGACGGCATGCGTTTTCGCAGCGACAACCTCTCGTTGCATGAGAACGGGATGCAGATCCACGCCTTCAGCGGCGACAAAGTGGTCTACAGCAAAACCTATTACTCCATCGGCGGCGGCTTTATCGTCGACGAAGAGCATTTCGGCCAGGATGCGACGGGCGACGTGCAGGTGCCTTACCCGTTCAAATCGGCGAAAGAGATGCTGGATTACTGTCACGAAACCGGCCTGTCTCTCTCCGGCATGGTGATGCAGAACGAGCTGGCGCTGCACAGCAAGAAAGAGATTGAAGACTATTTTGCTAACGTCTGGCAGACCATGCGCGCCTGTATCGATCGCGGCATCAATACCGAAGGCGTGTTGCCGGGCCCGCTGCGTGTACCGCGCCGCGCCTCAGCCCTGCGCCGGATGCTGGTGACGACCGATAAGTACTCCAACGATCCGATGAACGTGATCGACTGGGTCAACATGTTTGCCCTGGCGGTAAACGAAGAGAACGCCGCCGGTGGCCGCGTGGTAACGGCGCCGACCAACGGTGCCTGCGGTATCGTTCCGGCGGTACTGGCCTACTACGATCACTTTATCGAATCGGTGAGCCCGGATATCTATATTCGCTACTTCCTCGCCGCGGGCGCGGTGGGCGCGCTGTATAAGATGAACGCCTCCATCTCCGGCGCCGAAGTGGGCTGTCAGGGTGAAGTGGGCGTGGCCTGCTCGATGGCGGCGGCCGGTCTGGCAGAGCTGCTGGGCGCAAGCCCTGAGCAGGTGTGCGTGGCGGCAGAGATCGGCATGGAGCATAACCTCGGTCTGACCTGCGATCCGGTTGCTGGTCAGGTGCAGGTGCCGTGCATCGAACGTAACGCCATTGCCTCAGTGAAAGCGATCAACGCCTCACGTATGGCGATGCGCCGTACCAGCGAACCGCGCGTCTCGCTGGATAAGGTGATCGAAACCATGTACGAAACCGGCAAAGACATGAACGCCAAATACCGCGAAACCTCTCGCGGCGGCCTGGCCATCAAGGTGCAGTGCGACTAATCCTCTGACTGTCCCCTGCGACTTTCGTCTTTCATACCTCTTCGCCCGTCTGATACGGATGGGCGAATTTTAAGAACTTTTCTCGTTACCTGAAATAATGCCCACTACACTACCTGAGTTGCCACGGGCATTCACGCCAGTGGCTTTTCGGGTGGCCGTGGCATGCAAACAGCTCACAGGATGATTACAGATTATCGCCGCAAACGGATTATCGTCTGCCTGGTGCTGTCATTCTCCACCCTTGTCTGCACGCTCACTATTGGCTTTATTTCGCAGCGCAATTTAAATCAGCAGACCACCGCCTCCTTCGTGTCGCACGCTGTCGAGACGCTGGATAAGATCCTCCAGCCGCTGGAGACCGGGCGCGACGTGGTGCAACCGCTGATCGGCCTGCCCTGCGTTGAGGTCAATTTTTTACTGCGTAAACAGGCCGCCTCCCTGCAAACCGTGCGCTCGATTGGCTTGATCAAGGACGGTATTCTCTACTGCTCCAGCATGTTCGGTAATCGCGATATTCCCATCAGCCAGTTCCAGCCCCGACTGCCTTCCCCCGAGCCTTTACTGCTCCTCACCGCCGATCGGGCCCTGCTGAAGGGCAGCCCGGTGCTTATTCAGTGGTATCCGGTGCCCGGCGAAAGTGATGATGGGGTGATGGAGATTGTGAATATCGATCTTATCGCCAGGCTGCTGCTGGAGCCCGAGCTGCCGATCATCAACGACGTTAACCTCAGCGTGGGCGGTAAGCATCTGAACCATGAGCGCCAGCTCTCGGATGCGCTGATGTTTGACAGTGACGAGACGGTGTATCAGCAGGCCTCCAGCAATTTCCCGTTTACCATTACCGTTAACGGCCCTGGCCCGACGGATCTGGCCCTGAGAAGCCTGCCGTCACAGCTGCCGCTGGCGGCGATATTCACCATGCTGGTGGGCTATATCGCCTGGCTTGCCACCGCCAGCCGCATGAGTTTTACCCGGGAGATTAATTACGGGCTTGCTGCCGGTGAGTTTGAGCTGTTTTGCCAGCCGCTGATCGATGCCAAAAAGCAGGACTGCGTGGGGGTGGAGATTCTTCTGCGCTGGAACAACCCGCGGCAGGGGTGGATCGCCCCGGATATTTTTATCCCGCTGGCGGAGGAGCATAACCTGATTGTTCCCCTGACCCGCTATGTGCTGATCGAAACCGTCAGCCATCTGGCGATGTTTCCCACCGCGTCGGGATTTCATATTGGCATCAACGTGGCGGCCAAACATTTTCGCGACGGGATGCTGCTTCACGATCTGAACAGCGTCTGGTTCAGCGCCGAGCCCGCGCAGCAGCTGGTGATTGAGCTTACCGAGCGCGATACCCTGCTGGAGATGGATTACAACATTGTGGAGGCCCTGCATCAGAAAGGGGTCAAGCTGGCGATCGATGATTTCGGCACTGGCAACAGCTCGCTGTCGTGGCTGGAGAAGCTTAATCCGGAAGTGCTGAAAATTGATAAATCCTTCACCGCCGCGATTGGCACCGATGCCGTTAACTCGACGGTGACGGATATTATTATTGCTCTGGCCCAGCGCCTGAACATCGAGCTGGTGGCCGAAGGGGTGGAGACCTGCGATCAGGCAAGACATCTTCGCCTGCACGGCGTCGAAATTCTGCAGGGGTTCCTGTATGCGCGGCCTATGCCGCTGCGGGATTTCCCGCAGTGGCTGGCGGAGAGTTCACCTCCGCCACCCCCTCACAACGGGAACATGTTGCCGTCGTTACCCTGACTACTCTTCTTCGTCGTGGGCAGACTGCTCTTTAACAATGCGCACCAGGTCCACGCGGTAATCATTGGCGGTCACGATGGTTATCTTCAGCGGCGGTAATTCAAGCACATCACCGGTACGCGGGATCTGACCGTTAACGGCAATCACCAGACCGGCCACCGTCGCGATATCGTCATCGTGGTTAGTCAGATGTTCCAGACCCAGCGTATGCTGCAGCGCATGCAGATCGGTGGTGCCTTTTACCAGCCAGCCGTCACCATCATTGATGATTTCCGGCGTTTCGTCAGCATCCGGGAACTCACCGGCAATGGCTTCCAGGACGTCCAGCGGCGTCACCAGGCCCTGCACCACGCCAAACTCGTTGGTCACGATAACAAAGCTACCCCGGGCACGGCGCAGCACGCCCAGCAGGTTGATCGGGTCGAGGGTTTCCGGCACCACAATGGCAGGCGACGCAGAGGCGATAGCTTCTACATCCACGCCTTCTTCCAGCGCCACCAGCATCTCTTTAGCACGCACCACGCCGATGATCTCATCCAGCTCACCGCGACACACCGGGAACAGGCTGTGTGGCGAGGAGAGCAGCTGCTGGCGGATTTCATCCACGCTCAGGCTGGCATCGACCCAGCTGATCTCGCCGCGCGGAGTCATGATCCCACGCAGAGAGCGCGAGGCCAGCGACAGTACGCCGTTGATCATATAGCGCTCTTCTTCCACAAAGGCACCTTCCGGAACCGGCACCGGGACATGGTTATCGCTGTCCTGCTGCGCTTTGGCTTCACGGCGGCCGCCCATCAGACGCAGAATCGCATCAGCGGTACGGGCACGCAGCGGCTGGTTCGACTGCTGGCGAATAAAGTTGCGGCGGGCAATCTGGTTAAACATCTCTATAATGATCGAGAAACCAATTGCGGCGTACAGATAGCCTTTCGGAATATGGAAGCCGAAACCTTCTGCTACCAGGCTCAAACCAATCATCAGCAGGAAGCTCAGACAGAGCACCACCACGGTCGGATGCTGGTTGACGAATCGTGTCAACGGCTTCGAGGCGAGCAACATCACCGCCATCGCAATGACCACGGCGGCCATCATCACCGGCAGATGGTTCACCATACCGACGGCGGTAATCACCGCGTCGAGGGAGAAGACGGCGTCCAGCACCACAATTTGCATCACCACTACCCAGAAGCTGGCGTAGCCTTTGCCGTGTCCGTCGTCATGCTGGCGGTTTTCCAGCCGTTCATGAAGCTCGGTGGTGGCTTTGAAGAGCAGGAATATACCCCCCCAGCAGCATGATGAGGTCACGCCCTGAGAAGGTGAAATCGAATGCAGTGAACAGCGGTTGCGTCAGCGTCACCATCCAGGAGATGACCGACAGCAGCGCAAGACGCATGATCAGCGCCAGTGACAGGCCGATTAAACGGGCTTTATCGCGTTGTTTAGGCGGCAGTTTATCCGCAAGGATAGCAATAAACACCAGGTTATCGATGCCGAGTACGATCTCAAGCACGACCAGCGTGAGCAATCCCACCCAGATCTGCGGGTCCATTAAGAATTCCATGACAAGCTCCTGCTAAAGGAATGGCAAAACGGCGCCGCGGTAATGTCGAGCGAAACGGTAAAAGGCGTAAACAGTGAGTGGCGCGAATCGCCGGTAAGGCTGGCCAGAATTGGCCGGATGTGTGACTGGCGTCGGTGACGGTCCATACAGTGGGCTACTGCCCAATACTCCTGACAAGTAAACGGACGCTAAACATATCAGAGACCTGGGCTTTATGGCAAAGATTTACTTTCCTTTGCAAACAGATGTTTCAGCGCTTTTTTTTGATCACAGAAATATCTCATTGGCTTAGGCTAAATTACGGATCTTCATCACATAAATTATTTTTTCACTGTCTAAAATAAATCGCGTAAGTATTAGTTCATTGAACTCTAACCCTTATCTGAATCGATTCGTTCTTTCGAAGATGATCACTAATGTCCTGACGCGTTTTGGACATTAACGATAATAAAAGGAGGTAGCAAGTGACTATTGCTATTGTTATAGGCACACATGGTTGGGCTGCAGAGCAGTTACTTAAAACCGCAGAAATGCTTTTAGGCGAACAGGAAAACGTCGGTTGGATCGATTTCGTTCCCGGTGAAAACGCCGAGACACTGATAGAAAAATACACGGCTCAACTGTCCAGACTGGATACCAGCAGCGGCGTATTGTTCCTTGTTGACACATGGGGTGGCAGCCCGTTTAACGCCGCCAGCCGCATTGTGGTCGATAAAGATCAGTATGAGGTGGTCGCCGGGGTCAATATTCCGATGCTGGTTGAAACCCTGATGGCACGCGACGACAACCCGAGCTTTGACGAGCTGGTGGCGCTGGCGGTCGAAACCGGTCGCGAAGGTGTGAAAGCGCTGAAAGCGAAGCCGGTCGAGGTTGCAAAACCTGCGCCGGTTGCTGCCGCTGCGGCGAAACCCACCGCCCCGCTTAAGCCAATGGGTCCGAATGATTACATGCAGATTGGCCTTGCGCGTATCGACGACCGTCTGATCCATGGTCAGGTAGCGACACGCTGGACCAAAGAGACCAACGTCCAGCGCATCATCGTGGTCAGCGATGAAGTGGCCGCCGATACGGTCCGTAAAACCCTTCTTACTCAGGTAGCCCCACCGGGCGTGACCGCCCACGTGGTGGACGTCGCCAAAATGATCCGCGTATACAACAACCCGAAATATGCCGGCGAACGCATCATGCTGCTGTTTACCAATCCGACCGACGTGGAACGCGTTGTCGAAGGCGGCGTGAACATCAAGTCCGTCAACATTGGGGGTATGGCGTTTCGTCAGGGTAAAACCCAGGTGAATAACGCGATTTCAGTCGATGAGAAGGATATCGAAGCCTTTAACAAACTGAATGCACGCGGTATTGAACTGGAAGCCCGTAAGGTTTCCACCGACCAGAAACTGAAAATGATGGATTTGATCGGCAAAGTCGGGAAATAACCCTGCGCTGATTTTCACATAAAGCTTATGTCATAGGAGAAGTACAATGGAGATTACCACTCTTCAGATTGTGCTGGTGTTCGTCGTCGCTTGTATAGCGGGTATGGAATCCGTACTTGATGAATTTCAGTTTCACCGTCCGCTGGTTGCCTGTACGTTAATCGGCGCCGTTCTCGGGGATATGAAAACCGGTATCATCATCGGTGGTACCCTGGAAATGATCGCCCTCGGCTGGATGAACATCGGTGCTGCGGTTGCACCGGATGCGGCGCTCGCCTCCATCATCTCTACCGTTCTGGTTATCGCCGGCCATCAAAATATCGGTGCCGGTATCGCGCTGGCTATTCCGCTGGCAGCTGCAGGCCAGGTTCTGACCATCATCGTGCGTACCATCACCGTTGCGTTCCAGCATGCGGCTGATAAGGCGGCGGAGAATGGCAACCTGACGGCCCTCTCCTGGATCCACGTCTCATCCCTGTTCCTGCAGGCGATGCGTATCGCCATCCCGGCGGTGATCGTGGCGATTTCTGTGGGCACCAGCGAAGTCCAGAGCATGCTGAACGCCATTCCTGAGGTGGTGACCGGCGGTCTGAACATTGCCGGCGGCATGATCGTGGTTGTTGGTTACGCGATGGTCATCAACATGATGCGCGCAGGCTATCTGATGCCGTTCTTCTACCTCGGCTTTGTTACTGCGGCATTCACCAACTTCAACCTGGTCGCACTGGGCGTGATTGGTGCAGTAATGGCTATCCTCTACATCCAGCTGAGCCCGAAATATAACCGCGTAGCCGGTGGTGCACAGGTTGCTGGTAATAACGATCTCGATAACGAACTGGACTAGCAGGTGAGCGACATGGTTGATATGACTAAAACTACCCCTCAGAAAAAACTGACTCCAGGGGATATTCGTGGCGTGTTCATCCGTTCTAACCTGTTCCAGGGTTCATGGAACTTCGAACGTATGCAGGCGCTGGGCTTTTGCTTCTCGATGGTGCCGGCGATCAAACGCCTGTACCCGGAAAACAACGAAGCGCGTCGCCAGGCGATTAAGCGTCACCTGGAATTCTTCAATACCCATCCTTACGTTGCCGCCCCGGTACTGGGCGTAACCCTGGCGATGGAAGAGCAGCGTGCGAACGGTGCCGAGATCGACGATGGTGCCATCAACGGTATCAAAGTCGGTCTGATGGGGCCGCTGGCAGGCGTGGGTGACCCGATCTTCTGGGGTACCGTACGTCCGGTCTTCGCAGCGCTGGGTGCCGGTATCGCCATGAGCGGCAGCCTGCTCGGTCCGCTGCTGTTCTTCATCCTGTTCAACGTGGTGCGTCTGGCGACCCGTTACTACGGCGTGGCGTACGGCTACCGTAAAGGCGTGGATATCGTTCAGGATATGGGCGGCGGCTTCCTGCAGAAACTGACTGAGGGGGCGTCAATCCTCGGCCTGTTTGTCATGGGGGCGCTGGTAAACAAGTGGACGCACGTTAACATCCCGCTGGTGGTCTCCACCATCACCGGCCAGGATGGTCAGACGCGCGTCACCACCGTGCAAACCATCCTTGACCAGCTGATGCCGGGCCTGGTGCCGCTGCTGTTAACCTTCGCCTGTATGTGGCTGCTGCGTAAGAAAGTCAATGCGCTGTGGATCATCGTCGGCTTCTTCGTTATCGGTATCGTAGGTTACGCTATCGGTCTGCTGGGCCTGTAAGGTTTCACTGAATACCCCGGGGGCATGTAAGCCCCCGTTTTTTTTATCCGGAGGATGAATGACGGTCACGGACATCGTACTGGTTATCTTTATTGTTGCCCTTCTGGCGTATGCCATCTACGACGAATTGATCATGCCCCGCCGCAACGGCGCGACCTTGCTGACGATCCCCCTGCTGCGCCGCGGCCGCGTTGATGCCGTCATCTTTGCCGGCCTGCTGATGATCCTGATTTATAACAACGTGATGAGCCAGGGGGGCGTTATTAACCACATGGTTATTATGTGCCCTGGCATTAATGGCGTTTTATCTGTTCTGGATGCGGGTGCCAAAAATAATCTTCAAATCCACTGGATTCTTTTTCGCCAATGTCTGGATAGAATATAACCGCATTAAAGAGATGAATTTATCGGAAGACGGCGTGCTGGTGATGCAATTAGAGCAGCGCCGTCTGCTTGTCCGGGTGAAGAATATTGACGACCTGGAGAAGATATACAAATTACTTGTTAAAACTCAATGAGATAAAATAATAGCACTGGCTATATTTCGATGGAAAAAGCTTCCTGTCATATAGCCAAAGCTATATTTTATTGGTGAATACACGCCATATTATTAACGTTATTTTCACATCAAAATCTAAATGAAAATCGTTATCAACCAGCCGGGAGAATAATACTTTCCGGTTGTTGTTTTAACTTCTCAAAATATGTTAAGGTTGCGCCCGTCGTTGGGGAGTAGCCGATTTCCGGTATACCGGAAATGTACGTGTCAACATACTCGTTGCAAAACGTGGCACGTACGGATTGTTTCTGCACAGGCAGAGCGATCAGGCGAGACCATAGACGCATCAACTGCTGTTTACTGGGGGCAGTGATGTGTCATATGGATATTCCCGGTCTGGACGCGCTGATGAACCTCTCTGCAACACTTCTTCTGGCCTTTGGTATGTCGATGGATGCATTCGCTGCTTCCATGGGTAAAGGCGCCACGCTCCACAAACCTAAATTCTCTGAAGCCCTGCGTACCGGTCTTATCTTTGGTGCTATCGAAACCCTGACGCCGCTGATCGGCTGGGGTCTGGGGATGCTCGCCAGCCAGTTCGTGCTGGAGTGGAACCACTGGATCGCCTTTATCCTGCTGACCTTCCTCGGCGGGCGTATGGTTATCGAAGGCATTCGTAATGATGTCGATGAAGATGAGCCCGTACACCGTCACGGCTTCTGGCTGTTGGTCACTACCGCCATCGCCACCAGCCTTGATGCGATGGCGGTCGGCGTGGGGCTGGCATTCCTGCAGGTGAACATCATTGCCACCGCGCTGGCGATTGGCTGCGCGACCTTAATCATGTCCACCCTGGGGATGATGATTGGCCGGTTTATCGGCCCGCTGTTAGGCAAACGCGCCGAGATCCTCGGCGGACTGGTGTTAATCGGTATCGGCGCTCAAATCATGTGGAGCCACTTCGCCGGTTAACCGACGCGCTGCCAGCAGTGGATGCTAAAATCTGTCTGGCAGCTGAAAATTTCCTGTTTTGCCAGCGTCTCCCACACCTCCGGTTTTGCCCGCCACGCAAACGGCGTCATCTGCAACAGCGCCACCGCCTCTGTTCCGCTCAACGACATGTTATACGCCAGCGACTGCTCCTCCCGGAGCGCAAAGCCTGCCAGCTGCTCTGAGTGCGGCGCATGCAGCAGGACGTCGCTGTAAATCAGCCCCTTCAGCTCCATCAGGTGACGCGGACCCGGCGTGACGGTGATCACCCAGCCGCCCTCTTTTACCACCCGGGCCAGCTCTTCCCCTTTGCAGGGGGCGTAGATGCGGATCACCGCATCCATACTGCTCTCTTCGAACGGCAGACGGTGGCTGGACGCCACGCAAAAAGTCACCTGCGAATAGCGTTTGGCCGCAGCCCGGATAGCCGATTTAGAGACATCCAGACCAAAGGTCGCGGCACCCTTTTCCTGTGCGGTATCGGCAAAGGCGGCGGTGTAATACCCTTCCCCGCAGCCGATATCGAGGATCGATGTCGCCCCGTCAGACAGTAAGGCCGCCAGCTTACCGGCGACCTCGTCGCGCAGGGGCTGATAATGGCCGGCATCGAGAAAAGCTCTGCGAGCCTGCATCATCTCCGCGCTGTCGCCCGGATCCCGGGAACGTTTATGCTGCACCGGGAGCAGATTGACATAGCCCTCTTTCGCCATATCGTACCGATGCCCCTGCGGGCAGGCGTAACTTTTATCCGTGTGCGTCAGGGGCGCGTGGCAAAGAGGACAGCAGAATGTCATGGTAACTCCGGGCAATCATAAAGGGCGAAAGTGTACCGCTAATCGCCCCGCTATAAAACGGCCTTAACGCATTACGATAAGATGGCTGGAATCGGCCGGTAAGCCATCAGGTTTGATGTTTTCGATGCGCAGCACGTCACCCATAATCTGGCTGAACACCGGTGCCGAGACCGCCCCGCCGTAATAGGCACCGTTTTGCGGATCGTTGATCACCACCGCAAGGGCAAATACCGGACGACTGGCGGGCGCGACGCCCGCGGTATAGGCCACGTATTTATCAACATAGTTGCCGGCATCATCGATTTTCTTCGCGGTGCCGGTTTTCACCGCCACCCGGTAATCACGCACCGCCGCTTTGACTCCACCGCCACCCGGCAGTGCCACGCTCTCCATCATGTGCTCCACCTCCTGCACAATAGAGGCGGGCATCACCTGGGTGCCGATGACCGGCGGGTCAATGCGGGTGATGGAGAGCGGGCGCTCCAGGCCATAGCTGCCAATGGTGGCGTAGACGTGAGCCAGCTGGAGCGGGGTGACCATCAGGCCATAGCCAAAAGCAAAGGTGGCGCGATCGAGCTGGCTCCAGAATTTACGCTCGGGCAGCAGGCCGCTGCTCTCCCCGGTTAAGCCGAGGCCGGTAGAGCGGCCAAAGCCGAACCCGTGATAGGTATCCAGCAGCCGCTGGATCGGCATCGCCAGCGAGAGGCGGGACACGCCGGTATCGCTCGATTTTTGCAGAATACCGGTCAGGGTAAGCTCCGGGTAGTACCCGACGTCGCGGATGCGGTGCCCGGCCAGGGTGTAGGGATGGGTGTCGATAACGCTGTCCGGCTGCACCAGCCCCTGCTGTAGCGCGGTCATCAGCACCAGCGGCTTGACGGTGGAGCCCGGTTCAAAGGTGTCGCTGATGGCGCGATTACGAAAATCATTCAGCGTGGCACCGTCACGGTTATTCGGGTTGAAATCCGGGAAGCTGGCCATCGCCAGGATCTCCCCGGTCTGGACGTTTATCAGCACCGCCGCGCCCGACTCCGCTTTGTTCCACGCCACGGCATTGTCCAGCGCATCTTCTGTGAGCGTCTGCAGCCGCTCATCAATGCTCAGCTGAATGTTGTGCGCGGGGACCGGCGGGACTTCGGTAATATTTTCGATCACATGCCCGTAGCGATCTTCGCGGACGCGTCGCAATCCGGGTTTGCCGGTAAGCTGCGTATTAAAGCTTTTCTCGATCCCTTCGATGCCCTGCCCGTCGATGTTGGTAAAGCCGATCAGGTTGGCCGCCACGTGTCCGGCCGGGTAAAAACGTCGGGACTCATCGCGCAGGCTGATACCCGGCAGATGGAGTTTTTCGATCCACTGGGCCTGGGCGGGATCCACCTGGCGGGCCAGATAGATAAAACGCCCCTGCGGATTGCTGTTGATCCGCGCGGCAAGGCTGGTGAGCGACAGATGCAGGGCGCTGGCTAACGCCTGCCAGCGATCGTCAAACCCGACCCCGCCTTTCGCCAGAACCGTTTTGGGATCGGCCCACACCGCCTGTACCGGCACGCTCACCGCCAGCGGTCGCCCCTCCCTGTCGACAATCATCCCTCTCGGGGCGTTAATCGCCACCTCACGCAGCGAGCGCATATCCTCCTGCTTAACCAGCGGATCCGGTTTCACGATCTGCAGCCAGGCAACGCGCCCCAGCAGGAAGACCAGGCTGCCAAAAATGGCCAGACAGAGAAGGGCAAAACGTAACGGGGTGAAGTTTGCTGCGGGATTGACGGGTTTCTTTTTCACCAGGGCTCCAGGGCTGAATAACAACGCCCTGATTTAACGGCAAATTTGCACCCTGAGGGGGGAAAACAATGCTAATACTCTCGCAGCTTTGCAACAAACTGCAAACAGAGACGCAGGTGGTAACACTTTGAAAAAATTGCATTAAAAAGCCCCGCATTCGCGAGGCTTTAACTCTGCAACTGAAACGTCGGAACGCTTCAGACCAGGCAGGGGTTCGATCAGATAGCGGTTACGTTAACAGCAGCCGGACCTTTCTGGCCGTCCTGAATTTCGAACTCAACGTTCTGGCCTTCGGCCAGAGTTTTGAAGCCGTTACCCTGGATTGCAGAGAAGTGTACGAACACATCTTTGCTGCCGTCAGCAGGAGTAATGAAACCAAAACCTTTAGACTCGTTGAACCACTTAACTTGACCTTTAATCTTTGCCATTTGCAAAATTCCTTAGAATGTTTTCTTAGCCCGCGGGCATTCACTGAGATAAAACTGAGACATTACTGCATGAGGCACTAATATAAGGTTCGGCAGAGAAGCGGTATTCAACGACAACGTGTTTACTCAGGACTTCTTTACTGAAAATGCCACACATAAACAGAACTGTACCTCGTTTGACCCAAACCGTGTTATCACACACAACTTAAATAATGGCAAGCCATTTTTAAACGTGTCTCGATCAGCCGCACAAATTCAGGGACTGATTTGCCACAATCTGCACAGTAATGCACTTACGTGTATACATAGCCCGTCTGTTGCTCGATCAGTAACCGTCAGGGTAGACGCTGTTATCAAAGACTTTTTTTACCTTAGACCAATAACTTCACGTCGTCCAGCAAGTGAGACCAATTTCGTGCGCCGGTTATTTCAGTTAGAACATTTAGTAAGAAGTTATGCTGATTTGATCGTAACGGCAGGCATTTGTTTCTTTGTAAAAAAACAGCGTTAAGCGCTTCGCTTGTTTAACTTATATACACCGCAACGTTGATTGTCGCTATGCACCAAAATAATGATATTTTTATGAACATGGCTCAAAAAAAAGCAATCAAAACGTTTCGATTAAAATAAAATATGATCAACGTCGGTTTAATAAGGAATAAGTACTAACCGAACAAAGAATAGTTTATATGGATAAATATTGACCAATACGCAAGGGCTGAAATTTTTCACCCGGCAGCGATAAATCCGCCAGTGCCCGAGCAAGCTCTCTGACCGGCTCATCCAGCGACTCATCCGCCAGTTCAAACACGCCCCAGTGGATCGGGATCGCCGTCGGCATCCCCAGTTGTTGCCAGAGCGCTACCGCCGCCTGTGGATCCATATGATGAACCGACATGAACCAGCGTGGTGCATAGGCGCCAACGGGTATCGCAATGGTGTCCAGTTTCCCCAGCCTTTGCGGGATGGTCAGCAGCTCCGGGGTGTAGCCGGTATCACCGCTGAACCAGAAGCGCTGGTTTTGCCCCTCAAAGACCCAGCCACACCAGAGCGAGCGGTTGCGATCCCACAGGGTGCGCATGCTCCAGTGCTGCGCCGGGACGGCGGTGAACCCCAGCCCTTCATAGGTAAAGCTCTGCCACCAGTCCAGCTCGACGACCTGTTTCGCCCCGCGCCGACGGCACCACTCTCCCAGACCTAACGGAACGAAAATAGTCAGCTGTGGGAAGCGCCGCAGAAGCTGGCGGATCGTGGCGGAGTCCAGGTGATCAAAGTGGTTATGGGAAATGACCAGCGCATCGAGTTGCGGAAGCGCCGCGACGCTCATCACCGACGGCGTTTTTCTGATCGGTCCGGCAAAGGGGACCGGGGAGGCTCGGCGGGAAAACACCGGATCGGTGAGAATGTATTTTCCGTTCAGGCGCAGCAGCAGGCTGGCATGTCCCAGAAACCAGACACCGTCTTCTTCATCGGTATTGAGGGTGACAGGCTGCCACCACTGGCGAATAAACTTGTCATAGCCCCGTTCGGGCGGTTTTGGCAGACCGGCGGCTTTTCGTTCTTTCTGCCAGCGTTCAACATCGCCGGGCTGATGCTCAGCGCCATCGACATTGCGAAAACCCTGCGGGGTATGATGCGCGAGGGAGGCGTTATACCAGGGATTGCTCCAGGCCATACTCACCTCCCCTGACTGGTTAGCGTTCGGCTACCAGACGAATAAAGTCATCGTCCTGGCTGTTAGCCGTCTCTTCTGCCGCTTTTGGTACTTCTTTCTCTTCCGGTTCATTGGCTTCGCACAGGCGGCGCAGCAGCGCGTTCTGACGTTTCTGCAAATCGACTAAGGTTTCCAGCAGTTCGATTTGCTCATTAGTACGGGAGCTTGCGCGGTTGACGAAAAACCACAGCACCAGACCCACGACCAGCAATACCACCGAAATCGCCAGAGATGCCACATTAAGCATCCCGGAATTCACTAACTCACCCATTTCACCCCCCCAATAAAAACGCTCATTCTAGCACTCGCGTTAAGGAAGGAAATCATTTGCGATAAAAATGCCTGTTACCAGGGGATAAACTTATTGATAGAACAAATACCGCTAAAAAACTGTACATCCTGGTCGCACATCACATTGATGGTCTGCGTCCAGAGCAACACACAGGCCACCAGTACCAGCACCAGAATTACCCAGCGTATTTTTTTCACTCCACTCTCCGTCCCATAACTGCCTGATGCCAGGTTATCATGCACAACTTAAACCATGCCTAACTGTAACGTGAAGACGAGCCTTTCGGAATCATAGGCTTGTTAACGCGACTGTATCGGTTACGCTAGGCGGCAGTCATTAAAAAAAATGAGGCAATAATGCGCTTTTTTATTCGCACACTGATTGTTATAGCCCTGGTCTGGACCGGCCTACTGCTCGCTGGCTACGGCGTGCTGACGGGCAGCAAAGAGAATGCTGCCGGGCTGGGTATCCAGTGCCAGTACCTCACCGCGCGCGGCTTCAGCACCGCGCAGTATATTCATTCTGACAGCGGCATTATCGGCCTCTCACGCTGCCCGCTGCTGCGAAAGAGCGAGACGGTGATCGATAACGGCTGATGCCGGGCATAAAAAACGCTGCCATCTGGCAGCGTTATTTTATGCGGGTAAAACTCAGAACGGATAGTCGTTGTAACCCATCTGCTCAGAAATCTTCCGCGCCGCCGTGTGCAGCATCTCCACGTATTCGTGCAGATGTTCCTCAGAGAAACGCAACGTCGGGAAGGAGATACTCAGGCCGGCAATCACCACGCCGAAACGGTCGAAAACCGGTACGCCGATGCAGCGCAAGCCTTCTTCCTGCTCCTGGTTATCTTCGCCATAACCCTGCTCACGCACTTTATCCAGCACCGCTAACAGCTCCTCGGTGGTGGTGATGGTGCGTTCTGTGCTGCGTTTGTACTCGACGTTCTCGAGGATCTGCTTCACTTCTTCACGGTCGCGCCATGCCAGCAGGACTTTACCGATAGCGGTACTGTACAGCGGGTTACGACGGCCAATGCGTGAATACATGCGCAGGTTGTACATAGAGTCGATCTTATGAATGTAGACAATGCTGTCTTCATCCAGCGCACCCAGGTGCACCGTCTCTTTCGTCAGACGAGAGAGTTCACGCATCTGAATATCCGCGCTACGGATCAGATCGACGTTCTGCAGCGCGCGTGCGCCCAGTTCAAATAACTTCAGGGTCAGAGAGTACTTTTCAGACTCGCCTTCCTGTGCAACATAACCCAGTGATTTCATGGTCTGTAAAAAGCGGTAAACGGTGCTTTTTGACATCATCACACGCTGGGACAGCTCAGTAATACCAATTTCGCGCTCTTCGCCAAGCGCCTGCAGGATGCCAAACACCTTTAATACAGAAGAAACAGAATCTGGCTGTTTATCCAAATCCGCGATTGCCATTAATCACCTCAACGCAAGTGTTTTATAAAATTCAGAACCGGTTTTTATTATAAATTCGCCGCCGCATTGCTGCAATCAATCCTGGCTAACCTGGTTACAAATCTGCGACATATAACCGAAATAACAGTGATAATATCGTTACCCTGTTAATAATTACCTGTGCTGCTCATTCATTCTCATGACAAAAACTCCCACAGATGGCCTGCCGTTACCGCAGCGCTATGGTGCGATTGCGACCATTATCATTGGTATTTCCATGGCGGTGCTGGATGGTGCCATCGCTAACGTCGCCCTGCCGACTATCGCCAGCGACCTGCATGCCTCGCCGGCCAGTTCGATCTGGATCGTCAACGCCTATCAGATAGCGATTGTTATCTCGCTGCTTTCGTTCTCTTTCCTGGGGGACATGTTTGGCTACCGCCGGGTGTATCAGTGCGGACTGGCGGTCTTTACCCTGACCTCCCTGTTCTGCGCCCTTTCGGACACCCTGCACACCCTGACGCTGGCGCGCATCGCTCAGGGGTTTGGCGGCGCGGCGCTGATGAGCGTCAATACCGCATTGATACGTCTTATCTATCCGCAGCGGCATCTGGGTCGGGGAATGGGTATTAACTCCTTTATTGTCGCCGTCTCCTCGGCGGCGGGGCCGACGATTGCCGCGGCGATCCTCTCGGTGGCCTCCTGGCAGTGGCTGTTCCTGATCAACGTCCCGCTGGGGATCGTGGCGCTGCTGTTCGCTCTGCGCTATTTGCCCGCCAACGGCCCGAAAAGCAGCATGCCTAAATTCGATCTGCCGAGCGCGGTGATGAACGCCCTCACCTTTGGCCTGCTGATCACCGCCCTGAGCGGTTTCGCTCAGGGACAGTCGCTGACGTTGATTGCCGGCGAGGTCGTGGCGCTGCTAGCGATCGGCTTCTTCTTCGTGCGTCGTCAGCTGTCGCTGCCGGTGCCGTTACTGCCGGTGGATCTGCTGCGTATTCCGCTCTTCTCCCTCTCCATCTGCACCTCAATATGCTCCTTCTGCGCGCAGATGCTGGCCCTGGTCTCCCTGCCTTTCTTCCTGCAGAGCGTGATTGGCCGTTCAGAGGTGGAAACGGGTCTGCTGTTAACGCCCTGGCCGCTGGCGACTATGGTGATGGCACCGCTGGCAGGTTATCTGATTGAGCGGGTGCATGCGGGATTACTGGGGGCGCTGGGGATGGTGATAATGGCTGCCGGTCTTTTTGCCCTCGCCCTGCTGCCCGCGGCACCGCACGATCTGGATATTATCTGGCGGATGGTGCTGTGCGGGGCGGGCTTTGGTCTGTTCCAGTCGCCGAATAACCATACCATCATCACCGCCGCCCCACGCCATCGCAGCGGCGGTGCCAGCGGCATGCTGGGCACCGCCCGGCTGCTGGGGCAAAGTACCGGCGCGGCGCTGGTGGCCTTAATGTTTAACCTGGCCGGGCAAAGCGGCACGCATCTGGCGCTGCTGACCGCCGGCACGCTGGCGACCGTCGCGGCCATCATCAGCGGGCTACGGATAACGCAGCCACGTTCGCAGGCATAAAAAAAGCGCGTCCCGGGACGCGCTTTTTTATTTCCGATACGAAGCCGTTATTTCAGGTACTCGCCGCTACGCAGCGCTTCGATACGCTTGTCCAGCGGTGGGTGGGACATGAACAGTTCGCTCAGCGATTTCGATTTACCGTTAATGCAGAACGCCATCATGCTGGAGGCTTCCTGCGGCTCGTAGCTGGTTTTCAGACGCTGCAGCGCGGCAATCATCTTCTCGCGGCCCACCAGTTTGGCTGAGCCGGCATCCGCATGGAACTCACGGTGACGGGAGAACCACATGGTGATAATGCTCGCCAGAATACCAAACACCAGTTCCAGCACCATAGAGACCGCAAAGTAGATCAGCGGGTTGCCGTTGCTGGCTTCGCCTTCCTCACGATCGCCACCCATAAAGCCGGCGGCAATCTGCGCGATAATACGCGAGATAAAGATAACGAAGGTGTTCACTACGCCCTGAACCAGGGTCATGGTCACCATATCGCCGTTGGCAATGTGACTGATCTCATGAGCGATAACCGCCTCGGCTTCGTCACGGCTCATGTTCTGCAACAGGCCGGTACTGACCGCAACCAGAGACGCGTCACGACGCGCACCGGTGGCGAAGGCGTTGATATCGGGCGCGTGATAGATCGCCACCTGCGGCATCGCAATACCCGCCTGGCGGGCCTGGTTGGCAACGGTGGACATCAGCCACTGTTCCATATCGTTACGCGGTTGCTCAATAACCTCGCCGCCCACGGACTTGAGCGCCATCCACTTGGACATCAGCAGCGAGACAAAGGAGCCACCGAAACCAAACAGCAGCGCCATGATTAACAAGCCCTGAACGCTGCTCGACTGAATTCCTGTCAGGCTAAGTACCAGCCCGAAGACCACCATGACCGCAAGGTTGGTGAGCAGGAAGAGCGCGATTCGCATCATAATATTCTTTTAACCTCAGTTTAACAAAACGCACTATGCGATTACCCACATCGTATGGGTATTCCGTATATTTTCAAGGATTGCAGCGGCGTAAGTCACCAGAAAGACACAACTTTACATAGCAAAATGACTGGCTGACGGCAGGATGCGGTTAACAAAAAAACAGGCACAATTTCTTGTGCCTGTTTGGGGGTTATTTCGCTGGTTTGGGGTCGCCGGCAGGATGGTCTTTTTCCAGTTGCGCCAGGTCAATGGCGATCTTCACCGTCTCATCAAGATACGGATCGGGCTCCTGGTAATCCTTCGGCAGGTCGTCCAGTTTTTTGAGAAGCGGCTTACCTTCACGTTTAAAGCGGTCGTTGATACGCGCCAGACGTGTTGCATCATCCTCTTCGTTCTCTTTCAGACGCTGAGCGTAGTTCAGAGAAACGATATTGCGTTTCGCTTTCAGGGCATTGAAACGGGCAATATCCTTCACGATGTACTGGAACTCAGGATCTTTGGCGATGCGATCGTCGTGCTGCTTCAACAGCGCCGGACCAAACTGAGTCATATCGCCCGACTTCACGTAGGTGGCAGCATTAACGCTATCCCACGGCAACGCATTATCTTCGAACTTCTCGCCGGTTTCCGTCTCTTCAGTGCCTGTCGGCATGATGATATCCGGGGTCACGCCTTTACGCTGGGTACTGCCGCCATTCACGCGATAGAACTTCTGAATGGTGTACTGTACCGAGCCCAGCGCTGGCCATTCCGGTCGCAGCATCTGATCGTAAATGCGGTTCAGGGAACGGTACTGCTGCACCGTGCCTTTCCCGAAGGTCGGTTCGCCAACGATCAATGCGCGGCTGTAATCCTGCATTGCGGCGGCAAAGATCTCCGATGCCGAAGCACTGAAGCGATCGACCAGCACCACCAGCGGGCCTTTATAGTAAACAACGCCATCGGTATCGGCATCTTCACGCACTTTACCGTTGTTGTCGCGTACCTGTACCACCGGACCGGACGGGATAAACAGACCCGAAAGCGAAACCGCTTCGGTTAGGGCGCCGCCGCCGTTGGTACGCAGATCGATAATCACGCTCTTAACGTTTTGTTTTTCAAGCTTCTGCAGCTGAACCTTGACGTCGTCCGTCAGGCCTACGTAGAAACCAGGAATATCCAGCACGCCGACCTTGTCTTTACCCACGGTTTTCACCGACATTTTCACCGCGCGATCTTCCAGACGGATACGCTCACGGGTCAGGGTAACGATTCGGGTCTTGGTGCCTTTACCGGCAGGCAGAATTTCCAGACGGACCTTGCTGCCTTTCGGCCCTTTAATCAGGGCAACCACATCATCCAGACGCCAGCCGATAACATCGACCATGTTCTGACCAACCTGGCCAACCCCCACAATGCGATCGCCTACGCTAATCGCTTTGCTCTTGGCAGCCGGGCCACCGGCAACCATGGAGTTGATGACGGTGTAATCGTCGTCCATCTGCAGCACCGCACCAATCCCCTCAAGAGAGAGGCTCATTTCGGTGTTGAACTGCTCGGTGTTGCGCGGAGAGAGATAGTTGGTGTGCGGATCGATTTCGTGCGCGAAGGCGGTCATCGCCAGCGAGAACACATCTTCACTGTTGGTCTGCGCCAGGCGACGAATGGCAAATTTGTAGCGGCGGGTCAGCGTTTCGCGGATCTCTTTCTCATCTTTACCGGTGAGTTTGAGGCTCAGCTCATCGTACTTCACTTTGCTGTCCCACAGCGCATTCAGCTCGGCTTCATCTTTCGGCCACGGCGACTTACTGCGGTCAAGATTAAAGGTGTCGTTACCCGTGAAGTCCATCGGACGTTCAAGCACCTTAAGCGCATACTGATAGCGCTCGAAACGGCGTTTCTGCGACAGGTTATACAGGTCGTAGAACAGGTCCAGCTTGCCGCTGCGTAACTCGTCGCCCACTTCAGACTGCTTTTTGGCAAACTGTTCGACATCGCTGGCCAGCAGGACGTTGTGACTGTAGTCCAGCAGGTTCAGATAGCGGTCGAAAATTTTTGTCGAAAAGGCCTTATCGAGGTCGAACTGACGATAGTGCGAACGGGTGAAGCGCGAGGTGACGCGCTCACTGACCGTTGCGTGCTGGGTCTCTTCCTTCAGTACCGGAATTTGATCGACACGCGTAATCTCGTCCACAGCGAAAGCGTGGCCTGTTATCGCAAACAGGCCAGCCAGCGCGGTGAGCTTAAAAAATGTGTTCATGCCGGGCTTGGCCTCCGTTTTAGAACAACAAGTGTTCTGCGCGTACAATCATTGACAGACCAGAAGTCAGCTGTACACGAACGCCATCTTTGGTGATTTCCAGTACGGTGGCATCCATAGCGTTGTTGCCCGCTTTCACCTTCAGAGACTGACCGACGCTCAGGGCGGTAATGTCAGAAACCGGGGTGTGGCGCGGCTCTTCACGAGGCGCACGCGGGGCTTTTGCCGCCGGTTGCTCAGCACGTGGCTTACGCTCGGTGTTCTCTTTGCGACGCGGTGCAGGACGTGGCTTGCGTTCACGGCGAGGCGCTTCTTCCTGGCCATTGGCCGCGGCCGCTTCGCGTTTCTTCGCCTGCTGTTCAGCACGCTGAGCCTGAACTCGCGCTTTGGCTTCTTCGAGCTGCTTACGGGCGTGCTCTACGTGTTGCTCATCCAGCACACCGCATGGGTTGCCGTCGAGATCGACACGCGTCGCGCCCGCTTTGATACCATACAGGTAACGCCAGCTCGAAGTATAAAGACGTAAGGCGGAGCGGAGTTGGGTTTTGCTGAGGTTCATCTCACCTTCAACACGCTCTACCAGATCCTGAAAAATACCAATTTTCAGGGGACGAGCTTCGCCTTCGGCACTAAAACATTGAGGAAAACGTTCGGCCAAAAACGCGATAACTTCTTTACTGCTATTCAACTTAGGTTGATTTTCCATGAAATTTCCTGATTACAACGGACGTTGCCGACAAGCCGCAGGCATGAACAGGCGTCATTATAATGACGCCATCGGTAAATGCTACGTTATCCGTTGATTATCCTGCGACGCTCGCAAAGAATTTATGATAATCGGTCGCGGCGAGGACGTTTTCAAGGTTCGCCGCCAGCTCGCGCAGCCCCTGCTCATCCTCGTGGGTAAAGCGATTAAAGACCGTGCTATCGATATCCAGTACACCAATAATCTGATTATTCACTTTCAGAGGAAGTACGATTTCAGCATTGCTGGCGCTGTCGCAGGCGATATGCCCGTCGAACGCGTGGACGTCGTCAACACGCTGCACCTGGTCTTGCGCTACCGCGGTACCACACACGCCGCGCCCGACCGGAATACGTACGCAGGCCAGTTTGCCCTGGAAGGGCCCCAGCACCAGCGTCTCGCCTTCCAGCAGATAGAAACCGGCCCAGTTCACATCAGACAGACGTTCGAAAAGTAACGCGCTGGTATTGGCCAGCGTGGCTAAAAAACTGGTTTCACCTGCCATCAATGCCTGAAAGTCACGGTTCAAATCCGCGTAGAATTCTGTTTTGTTCATTATTCAATCACTTGGTTGTCTTACAAAATTACAGCATAGCCTATTAAAATAAGCATTATTTACGTTCATGCTCAAGATGAATCCATTCATGAGTTAAGATAACTAATAACTATCCTTTTCTAGCGCGACCGATGGCCCTTAAAACACCGAAAATAACACCGGCGAAAAAGATTACTGTGCATGCGGTCGGCGATGCGCTGCCCCGTGCACATTATCAGCGTTGCCCACAATGCGATACGCTTTTTACGTTGCCAAAGATGAAATCATACCAAAGTGCTTTCTGCCCGCGCTGCAACGCAAAAATCCGCGATGGACGCGACTGGTCCCTGACGCGACTGGCCGCGATGGCCGTCACCATGATGCTGCTGATGCCCTTTGCCTGGAGCGAACCGCTGCTCAGTTTGCACCTGTTAGGCGTACGCATCGACGCCAACCTGCTGCAGGGGATCTGGCAGATGACCCGCCAGGGCGATCCCCTCACCGCCTCGATGGTGTTGTTCTGTACCGTTGGTGCCCCGGTGGTGCTGGTGGCCGCCATCGCCTATCTGTGGTTTGGCAATATTCTGGGAATGAACCTGCGCCCGGTGCTGCTGATGCTGGAGAGGCTCAAGGAGTGGGTGATGCTGGATATCTACCTGGTGGGGATCGTTGTGGCCTCGATCAAGGTGCAGGATTACGCCTGGCTGCAGCCCGGCAGTGGCCTGTTCGCCTTTATCGCGCTGGTGATCCTGAGCATTCTCACTCTAATCCACCTGAACGTAGAGCAGCTCTGGGAGCGGTTTTATCCCCAGCGCCCTGCCACCCGCTACAATACCGATCTGCGGGTCTGTCTGGGCTGTCACTATACTGGGCTGCCCGACGCGCGCGGCCGCTGTCCACGATGCCATATTCCGCTGCGCCTGCGCCGCCACAACAGCCTGCAAAAATGCTGGGCGGCGCTGATCGCCTCGCTGATATTGCTGTTACCGGCCAACCTGTTGCCCATCTCGGTGATTTACGTCAACGGCGCGCGCCAGGAAGATACCATTATGTCGGGCATTATCTCGCTGGCGCAGAGCAACATCGCCGTCGCGGCCGTGGTGTTTATCGCCAGTATTCTGGTGCCCTTTACCAAAGTTGTCGTGATGTTTACTCTGCTCGTCAGTATTCATTTCAAATGTGAACAGGGGCTGAGAACCCGCATACTGCTGTTGCGTTTCGTTACCTGGATTGGCCGCTGGTCAATGCTGGATCTGTTTGTTATTTCGTTGATGATGTCGCTGATCAATCGCGATCAGCTCCTTGCTTTTACTATGGGACCCGCGGCGCTCTATTTCGGCACTGCGGTGATATTGACTATTCTTGCAGTGGAATGGCTGGATAGCCGCTTACTTTGGGATGCACATGAGTCAGGAAACGCCAGCTTCGCCGACTGAAGCGCGAGTTAAAACAAAACGTCGTATTTCGCCTTTCTGGTTACTGCCGGTTATCGCTCTGATGATCGCCGGCTGGTTAATCTGGACCAGTTACGAGGATCGCGGCAATACCATTACCATTGATTTCCAGAGCGCCGACGGCATCGTTGCGGGCCGTACGCCCGTACGCTTCCAGGGGGTTGAGGTGGGCACCGTCCAGGATATCTCCCTGGACAAGAACCTGAATAAAATTGAGGTTCGCGCCAGCATCAAGTCCGACATGAAGGATGCCCTGCGGGAAGAGACGCAGTTCTGGCTGGTGACGCCGAAAGCCTCGCTGGCGGGGGTCTCCGGGCTGGATGCGCTGGTCGGCGGTAACTACATCGGCATGATGCCGGGCAAAGGTGAGCCACAGGATCACTTTACCGCCCTGGATACGCAGCCGAAATACCGGCTCAACAACGGCGATCTGATGATCCATCTGCACGCGCCGGATCTGGGCTCACTGAACAGCGGGTCGCTGGTCTATTTCCGCAAGATCCCCGTCGGTCGCGTCTATGACTACGCCATCACCCCCAACAAGCAGGGGGTGACCATCGACGTGCTGATTGAACGACGCTTTACCTCGCTGGTGAAAAAAGGCAGCCGCTTCTGGAACGTCTCCGGCGTCGATGCCGATCTGAGCCTGAGCGGGGCTAAAGTGAAGCTGGAAAGCCTGGCGGCGCTGGTGAATGGCGCTATCGCCTTCGACTCGCCGGAAGGCTCTGAGCCCGCCACCCAGGAAGATGATTTCGGCCTGTATAAAGATCTGGCCCACAGCCAGCGCGGCGTGATCGTCAAGCTGACCCTCCCCTCTGCGGATGGTCTGAAGGCCGACTCCACGCCGCTGATGTACCAGGGACTACAGGTGGGGCAGCTCACCAAAATGACGCTCAATCCTGGCGGTCTGGTCACCGGTGAAATGACCGTTGACCCGAGTGTGGTCGATCTGCTGCGGGAAAAAACGCGCATCGAGATGCGCAGTCCTAAACTGTCGCTCAGCAACCCCAGCGTCAGCAGCCTGCTCACGGGCAGTACCTTTGAGCTGATCCCCGGCGGCGGCGAACCGGTGAACCAGTTCACTATCGCCCCAGCCGATAAGGCGCTGTTACAAAAACCCGGCGTCCTGACCGTGAACCTTAGCGCCCCGGAAAGCTATGGTATCGACGCGGGTCAGCCGCTGATCCTGCACGGCGTGCAGATTGGCCAGGTGCTTGAGCGGTCACTGTCCAGCAAAGGGGTCACCTTTGAGGTGGCGATCGATCCGCAGTACCGCGAACTGGTGCATGGCGACAGTAAATTCGTGGTCAACAGCCGGGTAGATGTCAAAGTCGGGCTCGACGGCGTCGAGTTCCTGGCGGCCAGCGCCAGCGAATGGATCAGCGGCGGGATCCGTATCCTGCCGGGTGAGAAAGGTGCCATGCGCGACAGCTACCCGCTGTATGCCAACCTGGACAAAGCGCTCGAAAACAGCCTGAGCGATCTGCCGACCACCACCCTCACCCTGGTAGCCGACACCCTGCCGGACGTGCAGGCGGGCTCGGTGGTGCTGTATCGCAAATTCGAAGTGGGTGAAGTGATCCTCGTGCGCCCGCGCGCGAACGCCTTTGATATCGAACTGCATATCAAACCTGAATACCGCAAGCTGCTGACCAGTAACAGCGTGTTCTGGGCCGAAGGCGGGGCCAAAGTGCAGCTGAACGGCAGCGGGCTGACGGTGCAAGCCTCCCCGCTCTCCCGTGCCCTGCGCGGCGCCATCAGCTTTGACAACCTGAGCGGCGCCAGCGCCAGCCAGCGTAAGGGTGACAAGCGGATCCTCTATCCGTCTGAAACCGCAGCCCGCGCGGTAGGCGGCCAGATCACCCTGCACGCTTTTGATGCGGGCAAGCTCGCCGAAGGGATGCCGGTGCGCTATCTGGGGATTGATATTGGTCAGGTCCAGAGCCTGAAGCTGATTACCGCCCGCAATGAAGTGCAGGCCACGGCGGTGCTTTATCCGGAATATGTCGATAACTTTGCCCGCGCCGGAACCCGTTTCTCGGTGATCACCCCGCAGATTTCCGCCGCGGGGGTGGAGCATCTGGATACCATTCTCCAGCCCTATATCAACGTCGAGCCCGGACAGGGCAAACCGCGCCGCGACTTTGAGCTGCAGGAAGCGACCATCACCGACTCACGCTATCTTGATGGCCTGAGCATCGTGGTGGAGGTGCCGGATGCGGCATCGCTCGATATCGGTACGCCGGTACTGTTCCGCGGAATGGAAGTGGGTACAGTCACCGGCCTGACGCTGGGAACGCTCTCTGACCGGGTGATGGTGGCCCTGCGCATCAGCGATCGCTATCAGCATCTGGTGCGTAACAACTCCGTCTTCTGGCTGGCCTCCGGCTATTCGCTCGATTTCGGCCTGACCGGCGGAGTAGTGAAAACCGGGACCTTCAATCAGTTTATCCGTGGGGGTATCGCCTTCGCGACGCCGCCGGGTACGCCGCTGGCGCCGAAATCTCAGCCCGGCAAGCACTTCCTGCTGCAGGAGAGCGAGCCGAAAGAGTGGCGCACCTGGGGAACCGCCCTGCCACGTTAATGCCTGCGCTCCGGTGTCAACGCACCGGAGCCTTTGTGGTACACTGCGCGCCTCTTTTTACTCCCTGTGGTGCGCTCGTGTCTCAACGTCCCGTCTATCTGCCAGATGAATTTCTGGCGCAAATGCGCCAGGCTCTGCCTGACCCTCTCGCTCTCGATGCGTTTATCGCCGCCTGCCAGCGCCCGCTGCGCCGCAGCCTGCGCGTCAATACCCTGAAAATCAGCGTGGCGGATTTCCTCACGCTGGTCGCCCCGTACGGCTGGCAGCTTACGCCAGTGCCGTGGTGCGAAGAGGGATTCTGGATCGAACGTGACGATGAAGAAGCCCTGCCGCTGGGCAGCACCGCCGAGCACCTGAGCGGGCTGTTTTACATTCAGGAAGCCAGCTCCATGCTGCCGGTTGCCGCGCTCTTTGCCGACGACGACATGCCCGCCCGCGTGATGGACGTGGCGGCAGCCCCGGGTTCCAAAACCACTCAAATCGCCGCGCGGATGAAAAATCAGGGCGCAATCCTCGCCAATGAGTTCTCTGCCAGCCGCGTTAAAGTGCTGCATGCCAACATCAGCCGCTGCGGGATCAGCAACGTGGCGCTAACTCATTTTGATGGCCGCGTGTTTGGTGCCGCCCTGCCGGAAGCCTTTGATGCGATCCTGCTGGACGCCCCCTGCTCCGGCGAAGGCGTAGTGCGCAAAGATCCCGACGCGTTGAAGAACTGGTCCGTGGCCAGCAATCTGGAGATCGCCGCCACCCAGCGCGAGCTGATCGACAGCGCCTTCCATGCCCTGCGCCCTGGCGGCACCCTGGTCTACTCCACCTGCACCCTCAATCGCGACGAGAACGAAGCGGTCTGCCTGTGGTTAAAAGAGCAGTATCCTGACGCGGTGGAATTTCTGCCGCTGAACGGTCTGTTCGCCAGCGCCAGTGAATGCGTCACCCAGGAAGGCTTCCTGCACGTCTTCCCGCACATCTACGACTGCGAAGGCTTCTTCGTGGCGCGGCTGCGCAAAACCTCCGCTATCGCCCCGCTGCCGGTACCGAAATTTAAGGTGGGCAACTTCCCGTTTACGTCGCTGAAAACCCGCGAAGCCGCGCAGCTCACCGCTGCGGCAAATCTGGCCGGTTTGCACTGGGGAGAGAATCTGCGCCTGTGGCAGCGCGACAAAGAGGTGTGGTTATTCCCGACGGAGATTGAGCCGCTGATCGGTAAAGTGCGCTTCTCCCGCCTCGGCATCCGGCTGGCCGAAACGCACAACAAAGGTTATCGCTGGCAGCATGAAGCGGTGATCGCGCTGGCCGGCCAGGACAATACCTTTGCCTTAACCCAGCAGGAAGCGGAAGAGTGGTATCGCGGCCGCGATGTCTGGCCGCAGGAGAGCCCTGCCGGCGATGATGCGGTGGTGACGTATCAGGGTTTTCCCATCGGGCTGGCGAAAAAAGTGGGCTCACGTCTTAAGAACAGCTACCCGCGCGAACTGGTTCGCGATGGTCGTCTGTTTACCGGTAACGGCGACGCCAGCTAAAAAAAGGCACTTTTTTACTGGCACATTTGCTCTCCTTTGACCAGGCTGAAAGATGGGCGACCATACTGGTCGTACCAGACCACAGCATGATTCTGGAGAGCATTATGACGAAAACCAATGTGCGCATTGGCGCATTCGAAATCGATGATGCCGAGTTAAACGGCGATACGCAGGGCGAACGAACGTTAACTATCCCCTGTAAGTCTGACCCCGATCTGTGCATGCAGCTCGACGCCTGGGATGCAGACACCAGCGTTCCGGCCCTTCTCGATGGCGAACACTCCGTACTCTACCGTGAGCATTACGATCACAATTCCGATGCCTGGATCATGCGCCTTGCCTGATCCGGAGAGAACCCGCCCGCAGGCGGGTTATTTGTCACGTATTACCCCCCTTCCCTGAATCATCCCCTACAATATTAATACGATAGTGAATGCTGAGGGGCATGATGTACGCACTGGTGCTGTTTATTTGTTATCTGGACGCGGGTTGCGAAGACCTGGTCGTGGATGTTTATCGCACCGAAATTCAGTGCGAGGCTTCGATGGACGATCAGCGGATCCGCCACGGCGGCTGCTACCCGGTAGAAGATTTCGTCGACGGCTTCTGGCGCCCTGCCCAGGAGTATGCCGACCTCTGATTATTGCAGCTGCGCCAGGGTCAACGATCCGCCAAACACCGCCCCGGTGTCGATATAGTGCAGGTTCTGGCAATCAAACCGCTTATTTAGCGGCGTATGGCCAAACCAGAAGTGATCTGCCCCGGCGATCCCCTCCTCATGGCCGTTCATCAAGTCCCGCAGGCGCTCCCTGTCCCACAGAATGCTCTGCTTCACCACCGGTTTATCCCATTCATAGTGCGATGACGGGTAATCGGCATGGGCAATCACGTTCACGCCGTTGGTGCAGGTGATTTCGATAATCCACGGCAGCGTTTCACAACGCCCGAGCAGCGCGAGTGCCAGCTCTCGCTGTTCACCCTGTAATTCGGCAAACCAGACCCCGCCATTCATCAACCACAGCCCGAAGCTGTTATTATGCAGGGCATCCAGCGCCATCTGTTCATGATTGCCGCGCACCGTATAAAACCAGTTTTCGTTTAATAACTGCAGGCATTTCACGCTATCCGGTCCGCGATCGATCAGGTCGCCGACGCAAATAAGTAAATCCTCATACGGATTAATATGTCGCTGCTTTATTTCCTCCATAAGCAGTTGATAACACCCGTGAAGATCGCTTACCACCCAGACGTGTCGCCAGTTGTGACCATCAAGTTTTAGATACATAGCGCCTCCTCAGGATCAGTATAGCCCCTGCGGATGCACTACTGATGAGGAGTGAATGGCGCCTGGTTTAATAACCTCAATCGTTATTAAACGAAGCGGAAATAAAGGCTTAGCAACGGTTAAATGATTATCCGATGACCTTTAAGATAATTGCAGAATTATAAAGAGGTCATCATCGTGTCAAATACTATCCTGCCTGCTGAGGTGCCATACGCGCACCGTTCTTCCGTTATTCTCGCTCTGGCGAAAGGCGATCTTACGCCCGGCCCGCTGTGGCAGAAACGCGATTACCGGCTGAAATTCTTCCTGCGCACCCTGCTGTTCTGGTCCTCGACCACCCGCATGCTGGAGGCTATCTCCCGTCGCGATGATTTTTCAACTTTGCTGAAGGCACAGCCAACGTTGCCGGTGAAAACCCAGCGCCAGTACCTTTCCCGCGGGCTGACGGCCGGTGAGCGCGCAGAGGCGATCCTGCACCACTACGCCTGGATTGATGCCCTGCCGGATAGCGGCCTGGCTCACCTCTTTACCAGCCCGACGCCGCTTCCGCTGCTGCAGTTCGCCACCAAAGAGGATACCAGCTATACGATCTACGCTACCTCCGCGGTCAAGGCCGAACGCGAGGGCGAAACCACGCTCAGGTTACGCGCCGGGGATAATACCCTGCTGGCGAGTCTGACCTTCTGCGTCCTGGAAAAAAATGGACGCGGCGCGCTGATGATTGGCGGGTTACAGGGGCCGCGCCGGGATGTCGGCCGGGAGACGATCAAAAACGCCACACGCGCCTGTTATGGCCTCTTTCCAAAACGTATTTTGCTGGAAGCCGTCTTCAATCTGGCGAAGCAATCTGGTATCAGCACTCTTTACGGCGTCAGCGATGAGGGCCATGTCTTACGCGCCCTCCGTTACCGTTTGAGCAAAGGTCGTCATCTGCATGCCAGCTATGATGAATTCTGGGCCTCACTGGGCGGTCAGCAGGAAAATGCCTTCCGCTGGGCACTGCCATCCGGCATGGAGCGCAAATCGCTGGAGAGCATTGCCAGTAAAAAACGCGCCGAATACCGCCGTCGTTTTCAGCTGCTGGATGAGATCGAGCAGGCCATCCGCGCCCGGTTTTGCCGCTAATACTTGCTTTCATCGGTAACAGGCAAAAATTTAACACAAGCGCTAAAAAGCGCTGGACTTCCGCCGGGCGTAGTGTGGTATGGTTTAACGAAGAACAGAGGATGTTGCCCATCTGTTAAAGTCCGCAACGGGAAAATGCGTTTACTTTCAACAGATAAAAAAGAGACCGAATACGATTCCTGTATTCGGTCCAGGGAAATGGCTCTTGGGAGAGAGCCGTGCGCTAAAAGTTGGCATTAATGCAGGCTAAGTCGCCTTGCACTTTAAGAATAGATGACGACGCCAGGTTTTCCAGTCCGCAGCAAAAGTGGCCTGAAAAAAAGCGTTAGCCTGTCCTTAAACACAAAAACCGCAATGCTTCCGAAGAGAAGCCTGCGGTTTTTTTATTGGAAGCGGGAAACTAGCAGAGCGTATTCGCGCGCTCAATAAACGGTGCCAGGCTCATCTTCTGCCCCGGATTTTTCGGATCATCGACCTGAATAATCGAAATCGGCTGGCCGTTGCTCTTACCGCTGTCGACCTGCTGCTGCGCCACGTCGTTCAGGGGATACTGCACCAGCGTACTCGGGTTGATGGCATAGAGCGCATGACCCGGACGGCAGGTCAGCATCACCTCTTCCCGGTTAAACGCCCATTTGTCTTTACCTACTTCAAAGCGGCTAATGGTAATCACCTGCGGTGCCGCCAGCGCCGTGCCGGAACAGGCCAGCAATAAAAGAGAAAGTACGGTTTTTTTCATTGTGTTCCACCTCGTCAGAAGGGTTCCCAGGTCGCGAACAGGCTGACTGCCGCCAGAACCAGCGCCCCCAGCACAACCTCAGTCTGCGTCATCCTGATAAAATAACGTTGCTCACGTCCGTCGCCGGAACGAAATCGCGGCACCAGAACATACCGATTCACCAGGGCAATTACCACCATCATTGCCACCAGCGCACATTTCAACAACAGCAGGCGTCCCCAGGCCGAGTGCCACGGTACACCCCAGCCCTGAATCAGCAGGGTATTGATTGCCCCGGTGAGTATCACGCCCGCCACCGCCAGATGACCGTAGCGCGAGAAGCGCATCATGGTGTAAATGGCGGCCTCCCGCCAGCGTCCGCGCGACAGGCGCAGGCAAAAAAGCAGCGGCCACAAGCCACCCAGCCAGACGGCGGCACACAGCAGGTGCAGGGCATGATTGCTGCGCTGCACCCTGCCCAACATGCCTTCATGCATCGCCGCATGCCCGGTTCCCGCCAGCAGGATAAACTGCGCGGCGGTAAACAGCAGGATCAGCGGAACGGCTTTTCGCGGCTCCAGCCAGGCAATCCAGAGGGTCATCAGGGCCAGGATCATCTGCCACAACCAGATCCGGCCAAACTGGGTGGTAAGTACCGCAAGCCAGGTTGGCGCACTGAAAACATCCTGCCAGCCATTGCCCATCATCCCGCCCTGCAACGCCAGCATTATCAGCGCCGAAAGCAGGCCGAAAAGCGCGACGATTTTTTTGCCGACGGCGAAAACGGCGCGTCAGTAAACGCCGCAGGGAGACGGGCGCCAACCAGGCGCCGTAGAGGGCGTTACCGAACAGCACCATCAGGGCGGAAAAATGGACAAAGCGCAGCGCAACGTAGCAGAACGCCAGCATGTTACTTCACGCTAAAACGGTAGCTACCCTGGGTTTTGTGGCCATCCACTGAGACCACGTGCCAGTCCACCTGGTAAGTACCTGCCGTCAGGGATGACGCCATAGGCACGATCAGCTGGGTCGGGTCCTTCTCGTTGCGTTTTACCGCCCCGGTTTCGACAGGCTGCTGTTTATCATCCGTAATGGACACGCCGCTAAAGCGCGGTTCGATCCCCTCGGAGAAGTTGAGCGTTAATGCCTGAGGTGCCGCGTCAACGGCGGCATCGGCCGCGGGGTATTGATGCTTCAAATGGGCATGAGCAAAGACAACCGGCGTTGTCAGCGTAGTCAGTAACAGAGTCAGCGTGCAGACAGCACGGGAAAGGCGCGTCGCCATCACATACATTCCTTTTTGTTATGCCTGATTGTCAGAGGATAACTCTGTATAATGTTCCAGTCGAGGATCATCCTGCGCGGGCTTGTCAATGCGCCCCCCGTTTGGGTAACGTTGGCCCGCAAATGAAGGAGACGGTTATGAAGATTAATCTCGCCACCCTCCCCCAGGAGGAGATGGACAAAGTGAATGTGGATTTAGCCGCTGCCGGCGTGGCATTCAAAGAGCGCTACAATATGCCGGTCATCGCTGAAGTGGTGGAGCGGGAACAACCGGCGCACCTGCGCGACTGGTTTCGCGAACGTCTGATTGCGCATCGATTGACCTCTGTTAACCTCTCGCGCCTGCCGTGGGAGCCGAAAGTTAAGTAACCTTACCCGCTGTTACAGTTCCTTACACAGATTATGCCAGGATAAAAAGCCCTGAATCATTCAGGGGCTTTATGAATCTCTGCGACTCCGTGCATAAGGAAATCACGATGTCTCACTGGACTATTGCGGCTGCTCAGTATCAGCCGACCCATCACTGCGTGGACGAACATGTCGCGCACCATCTGCGTTTTATCACCGCCGCCGCGCGCCAACAGTGTAATTTACTGCTCTTTCCGGAACTCTCGTTAACCGGGCCGGTCTTACCAGACAGCCAACTCCCTGCCCCACCCGCTCGCCAGCAGCTCGCCCCCCCTGCATGATGCTGCGCAGGCCTGTAACGTTTCGGTTATTGCCGGGATCACGGTGGACGACAACGGCCAGCGTCAGCGTGGGCTGGCGTGGTTTAGCCCGGATCGGCCTCAGGCTATTTTCTACCCGCATGGAGCAGGCGCCTGTCTGGAGAGCCGGCACAGCGGCCTGTCCCTTGTCGATGCCCACGCCGAGCCGCCCAATATCACCCCCAACGCCACGCTGTTTACCCGCGGCATGGCGGTGAGTGAAGCCGAGCGGCCCGCCTCATTTGCGCAGTGGCAGCGTTTTGCTCATCGCTATGGGATTTCGGTCCTGGTGGCGAATCACGAGGGCGGCAGCGCCCTGTGGGATGCCCGCGGGCAGTTAATCCTCCGCGCCGATTCCGGAGAGGTATTATTAACGGGGCGCTATGTGGGACAGAGTTGGCAAGGTGAGATCATTCCATTACGCTAAACCTTTTACGGCCAGGAGAGAGCCATGCTACGTGTCATCGACACCGAAACCTGCGATCTGCAGGGAGGGATTGTGGAAGTGGCGTCTGTCGATGTTGTGAACGGGCAGATCGTCAATCCACGCAGCCATCTGGTGCGTCCGGATCGCCCCATCAGCCCGCAGGCGATGGCGATTCACCGCATCACCGAGGCGATGGTGGCCGACAAACCCTGGATTGAAGAGGTGATCCCGCACTACCACGGCAGCCCGTGGTATGTGGCGCATAACGCCAGCTTCGATCGCCGCGTGCTGCCCGAGCTGCCGGGGGGAATGGATCTGCACCATGAAGCTGGCCCGGCGCTTATGGCCGGGGATCAAATACAGCAACATGGCGCTCTACAAGTCGCGCAAACTCAGCGTCAGAACGCCGGAAGGGCTGCATCATCACCGCGCCCTGTACGACTGCTATATTACCGCCGCGCTGCTGATTGATATCATGAACACCACCGGCTGGACCCCGGATGAGATGGCCGATATCACCGGACGCCCGGCGCTGCTGACCACCTTTACCTTCGGTAAATACCGCGGGAAAGCGGTGGCGGAAGTAGCAGACAAAGATCCGGGCTATCTGCGCTGGCTGTATAACAACCTCGACAGAATGAGCCCCGAACTGCGCCTTACGCTGAAGCACTATCTGGGGGGATCCTGATCCGCCTCGCCGGACCGGGCGGTCAGGGTCTCCTGCGCCAGGCCGACGATAAACGCATACTCCAGCGCTACCCCCCTCATAGGATTTAAAGCGCCCCGACTTCCCGCCGTGTCCGGCATCCATATCGGTGCAGAGCAGCAGTAAATTATCGTCGGTCTTCATTTCACGCAGTTTCGCCACCCACTTGGCGGGCTCCCAGTACTGCACCTGGGAGTCATGCAAGCCGGTGGTGACCAGCATATGCGGATAGGCCTTCGCCTCCACGTTGTCGTAAGGGCTGTAGGCCTTCATGTAGCGGTAGTAGGTTGCATCCTGCGGGTTGCCCCACTCCTCATACTCCCCGATGGTCAATGGGATGGTTTCATCCAGCATGGTAGTCAGCACATCGACAAAGGGCACCTGCGCCACCACGCCTTTAAACAGCCCCGGGCGTTCGTTAATCACGGTGCCCATCAGCATTCCGCCCGCGCTGCCTCCCATGGCGAAGCACTGTTTTCGATCGCCATAGCCCAGCTCAAGCAACCCCTCGCAGACATCAAGATAGTCGTTGAAGGTATTTTTCTTTTTCAGGAACTTGCCGTCTTCATACCACTTCTGCCCCAGCTCGCCGCCGCCGCGAATATGGGCGATGGCAAAGACAAACCCCCGGTCGAGCAGGCTTAAGCGGCTGCTGCTGAAATCGGCGTCAATGCTGGAACCATAGGAGCCGTAGCCGTAGATGAGGATCGGATTTTTGCCCTTGCGGAAATGGTGCTTGTGGTAGACCAGCGAGACCGGCACTTCGACGCCGTCGCGGGCCACAATCCAGACGTGCTCGCTGCGATAGAGTTCAGCGTCAAAGCCTTTAACTTCAGCCTGCTTCAACACCTTGCGCTGCCCGGTGTCCATATCCAGTTCGAACAGGGTATCCGGGGTCGTCATGGAGGAGTAGCCGTAGCGCAGGCGCGAGGTTTCCGGCTCCGGGTTATAGCCAATCCAGGTCACGTAAGCGGGATCGTCGAAGGCAATACCGATTACCTCCCGGGTTTTGCGATTGATCTGCCGCAGGCTGGTCAGCCCGCGCTGGCGCTCTTCCACCACCAGCCAGTCGGTAAACAGGGTAAAGCCTTCGAGCATCACCTGATCGCGCGGCGGGATCAGCACTTCCCATCTGCGCTCGTCACGCACTTTGGTTTTGTAGAGGCCAAAGTTTTTGCCCTCCCGGTTGGAGCGCAAATAGAAGGTGTGCTGGAAGTGGTCGAGACTGTACTCATGATCCTTGCGGCGCGGCATAAAGCACAGCGGCTGAGCGTCCGGCAGTTCAGCATCCAGCAGCAGCACCTCGGTGGTGGTGGCGCTGGCGAGGAAGATAATGACGTAGTGTTTCGACGTGGTCTTATGCAGGCTGACGTAAAAGGTTTCGTCTTTCTCCTCATAGACCAGTTCGTCGCTGGTGGACGCGGTGCCTACCGTATGCCGCCAGACCTGAAAGGGGTGCAGCGTGGTGGCGTGCTTTTTGATGTAGTAGACCGTCTCCGAGTCATTGGCCCAGATGAAATCGGGAGAGACGTTATCGAGCATCTCGGGATACCAGTTCCCGGACTCCAGGTTGCGGAAGCGTAAGCCATACTGCCGTCGTGAGAGGTAGTCTTCGGCCAGCGCCATAATGGCGTTATCCGGGGACACCGCCATACCGCCCAGAGTATAGAACTCGCTGTGCGACGCCCGCTGGTTGGCATCCAGCAGCGTTTCCCACTCCTCCCACTCGGCGCAGAGCACCGACTGGCGCTGATAGATAGCGTATTCGTTACCGGGCTCATAGACGTGCCGGTATCGGTAGCCGTTGCGGCTCCAGGGCGCCGAGACGTCACGCTGCGGGATGCGCTCCACCATTTCGTTGAGCAGACGGTCCTGCAGCGCCTGCTGCGTCGACATGACCCGGCGGCCATAGTCATTTTCATCATGGAGGTAGTCCAGTACCTCCGGCTGTGAGCGGGTATCGTCGCGCAACCAGTAATAGTTGTCGATACGCGTGTCACCGTGCGCGGTGAGAGCGTGCGGAATGCGTTGGGCTTTAGGTGGCATGTCAGTATGATTCTTTTACGTTTAACACCCTATAAGGTTGGCAAAACATGCGCACGATGCAAGCGAAACGGGATACCCTGGGGCAAAAAGTTAGCCGGGGAGCGCCTGTTTTTGCTGGCGAATATCCTGCTCAATCCCCTCGCGGACCTCGGCCGGGATTTTCAGCGCATCGCCCAGCGCATTGAGATAGCTGCGCTCCATAAAGTGATCGATATCGATCGCCGCACAGCTCAGGAAATAGAGCTCCAGCGCTTCCTCTTCATTTTTGATCCCCTGTGCCAGACGCTGCGGATCGAGCGGCTGCTCAATGGCCTGAGCCACCAGCGCCCTGCCCTGTTCCTCCACGCCCGCTTCCCGCAGCTGCTGTTCAATAGCGGCGCGCTCCTGGTCGTCAATGTGACCGTCGCTCTTCGCCGCAAAGACCAGCGCCAGAATCAGCCTTTCGCTGCGTACATCCAGCGCCGAGGCCTGCTGACCAAACTGCGGTTCACCCTGATGGGCAGCACGCACCTTGTCCTTGTACTTATTCCATAGCACGGTGCCGGCAATGGCCCCGCCGCCCGCCAGCAGGGCACCGGTGCCGTATTTCGCCAGCAGCTTACGCGAAGATTTATTCGCCACCAGCAGTCCGGCAAGGCCGCCAAGTGCCCCTGGTGCCAGCATTTTGCTCAGCCCTTCTCCCGAGGATGACCCCGTTTTCTGCCCCAGCAGCGACTGTAATTGATTCAACCAGTTTGACATGATTTCCCTCACTTAACGGTGCATGAATCTCACAGCCTAAGCGAGGGGATGTCAGGAAATGTCTGCGGCGACAAAAGAAGCGAAAATTCACTTTTTCGGCGACAGGTACTGCGCGCTGCCCGCTTTACAGTCCACCTTCACCTGATAGTGAATATCGGTGTTTTTGCCACGTACCGTCAGCGGAACGGTCCAGCGATCTTTTTCACCCTTCACTTCTTTAGGGTTAATCCACGCCACCGGATCGGCCTGGCCGAGGGTCTTTTGATCGTCGGCCCAGCGCACGATGCGATTTTGCAGATAGTCCCGCTTCACGCTGGCGGCAATCCCCTGGGCATCCTGACCTTCACAAGCTGGAAACTTCACGGTTTTCTCATCGGCGGCCTGCGCCGTCAGGCTGGTGCCCAGCAGCGCCAGCGTCATTACTACCCCTGTTTTGTTCATCACGATCTCCGGTATTGGCTCCCCAAAAGCATGGTCGAAAAATGTGGCGATGCAAATAACCGCCTGTCGGGACGGCGGATTTCCGCGAAGCAAGACAGACGCAAACGTTTTCGTTTATACTGCGCGCAACTTTTTCAGGGGGATGATTATGACTCGTTTAGGAACTGCGCTGCGACCGGCAGCGACGCGCGTAATGTTGCTCGGCTCCGGTGAACTGGGCAAAGAGGTGGCCATTGAGTGCCAGCGCTTAGGCATTGAAGTGATCGCCGTCGATCGCTATGCCGACGCCCCGGCCATGCACGTTGCCCATCGCTCGCACGTGATCAATATGCTTGATGGCGATGCCCTGCGTGCGGTGATTGCCGCAGAAAAACCGCACTTCGTGGTGCCGGAGATCGAAGCCATCGCCACCGACACCCTGCTGGCGCTGGAAGCCGAAGGCCAGCGTGTGGTGCCCTGCGCCCGCGCCGCGAAGCTGACCATGAATCGGGAAGGCATTCGCCGTCTGGCGGCGGAAGAGCTGGCCCTGCCGACTTCCCGCTACCGTTTTGCCGACAGCAAGAGCGATTTCCTGCAGGCGGTGAACGACATTGGCTACCCGTGCATTATTAAGCCGGTAATGAGTTCTTCCGGTAAAGGGCAGAGCTTTGTGCGCAGCGCCGACCAGCTGGATCAGGCCTGGGATTACGCCCAGCAGGGTGGCCGCGCCGGCGCCGGGCGGGTAATCGTTGAGGGCGTGGTGCAGTTTGATTTCGAGATCACCCTCCTGACCGTCAGCGCCGTGGATGGCGTGCACTTCTGCGATCCGATTGGCCATCGTCAGGAAGATGGCGACTACCGCGAGTCCTGGCAGCCGCAGCAGATGAGTCCCCTGGCCCGCGCACGCGCCGAGGAGATCTCCCGCAAAGTGGTGCTGGCCCTGGGCGGCCACGGTCTGTTTGGCGTCGAGCTGTTTGTCTGCGGCGACGAGGTGATCTTCAGCGAAGTCTCCCCACGTCCGCACGATACCGGCATGGTGACCCTGATTTCTCAGGATCTCTCCGAGTTCGCCCTGCACGTTCGCGCCTTCCTCGGCCTGCCGGTCGGCGGCGTGCGTCAGTATGGCCCGGCGGCGTCGGCGGTGATCCTGCCGCAGCTGACCAGCCAGAACGTCACCTTTGATAACGTTGATGGCGCAGTGGGCGCGGGCCTGCAGCTGCGTCTGTTCGGTAAGCCGGAAATCGAAGGTTCGCGTCGCCTGGGCGTAGCGCTGGCAACGGGCGAAGATGTGGAAACCGCAATAGAGCGGGCGAAACAGGCCGCCGCCAGCGTGCAGGTAGCAGGATAAAAAAAACGGGCCTGAGGGCCCGTTTTTTATGACATTTGTTGTATTTCGTAGGCCGGGTAAGGCGAAGCCGCCACCCGGCAAAACACAATCTTACTGCTGCGCGCCTTCTACCGCTTCGCGCGCCAGCTTAGTGATGCGATCCCAGTCGCCCGCTTCCAGCGCATCCGCCGGAACCAGCCAGGAGCCACCGATGCACAGCACGCTTTTCAGCGCCAGGTAGTCACGGTAGTTCGCCGGGGAGATGCCGCCGGTCGGGCAGAAACGCACGTTGGCGAACGGACCTGCGATAGCCTGCAGCGCTTTGGTGCCGCCGTTGGCTTCCGCCGGGAAGAATTTGAACTCTTTCAGGCCGTAGTCCAGACCCAGCATCAGTTCAGACACGGTGCTGATACCCGGGATCAGAGGAATGGAGCCTTCGGTTGCCGCTTTCAGCAGAGGCTCGGTCAGACCCGGGCTGATAGCGAACTGCGCACCGGCTTCGGTAACTTCAGCCAGCTGCTGTGGGTTCAGCACGGTGCCCGCGCCGATGATGGCTTCCGGCACTTCTTTGGCGATGGCGCGAATGGCATCCATTGCACAGGCGGTACGCAGGGTCACTTCCAGGACGCGAACGCCACCGGCAACCAGCGCTTTCGCCATCGGCACAGCGTGTTCCAGCTTGTTAACCACGATCACCGGCACTACCGGGCCAGTTTTCAGGATTGCTTCTGCACTTGTATTCCAGTTTTTCATCAGAGTTTTTCTCTCGCCAGATCGATAATTCTTGTCGTCTTAAAACGTAATACAGGTCGCGCCCTGCTCTGCGCCCGAGAGGTTCTCGCGCAGCGCACTGAACATTTCGCGCCCCGTGCCCACGCGCGATGCGCTCAGGTCAGGAATATGTGACTTACGTGCGGCAAGCACCGCCTCATCAACCAGTAAGGTCAGCTCGCCGGTCTGACCGTTAACGCGGATGATGTCGCCATCGTATACTTTTGCCAGCAATCCACCGTCGTAAGCTTCCGGGGTGACATGGATGGCAGAAGGCACTTTACCTGATGCGCCGGAGAGGCGTCCATCGGTTACTAACGCAATTTTGAAACAGCGGTCCAATAATACACCAAGTGGCGGCATTAGTTTATGTAATTCTGGCATGCCGTTCGCTTTTGGTCCCTGATGACGGACCACAACCACGCAATCTTTGTCCAGCAGACCGGCTTCAAAGGCGGGCAGCACGTCATGCTGGCTCTCGAATACAACCGCCGGGGCTTCGATAATCTGGTTTTCCACCGGCACCGCAGAGGTCTTCATCACTGCCCGACCCAGGTTGCCGTTCAACACTTTGGTGCCGCCGTGGTGAGAGAAAGGCTTGTCGAAGGTGGCGATCACGCTGTCGTCCAGCGAGGCATGCGCCCCTTCACGCCAGTCCAGCTCGCCGTCGTTCAGCCACGGCTCCAGGGTGTAACGCTGCAGACCGAAACCGGCCACCGTGTTGACGTCTTCGTGCAGCAGGCCGCCCTTCATCAGCTCGCGCATCAGTACCGGTACGCCGCCCGCAGCCTGGAAGTGGTTAATATCCGCCGGGCCGTTCGGGTAGAGACGGGTCATCAGCGGCACCACTTCAGACAGATCAGAGAAATCGTCCCAGTTGATCAGAATGCCTGCCGCACGGGCCATCGCCACCATGTGCATGGTGTGGTTGGTAGAGCCGCCGGTCGCCAGCAGGGCCACGATACCGTTGACCACGACCTTCTCGTCGACCATTTTCCCGAGCGGCATCCACTCGTTGCCGTTACCGGTCAGACGGGTCACCTGACGCGCCGCGGCGGCGGTCAGCGCCTCGCGCAGCGGTGCATCCGGGTGAACAAACGACGAGCCCGGCAGCTGCATCCCCATAAACTCAACCACCATCTGGTTGGTATTGGCGGTGCCGTAGAAGGTGCAGGTGCCCGGCGCGTGGTAGGAGGCGGCTTCTGACTCCAGCAGCGCCATGCGATCCACTTTGCCTTCGGCATACAGCTGGCGAATGCGGACTTTCTCTTTATTAGCCAGGCCGCTGGCCATCGGGCCTGACGGTACGAACAGCGCAGGAAGATGACCAAACGACAGCGCCGCCATCGCCAGGCCCGGGACGATCTTATCGCACACGCCGAGGTACAGCGCGCCGTCAAACATGTTGTGCGACAGGCCTACCGCGGCAGACATGGCGATCACTTCCCGGCTCAGCAGCGAGAGTTCCATCCCGTCCTGACCCTGGGTCACGCCATCGCACATCGCAGGCACCCCGCCCGCGACCTGTCCCACGGCATTGGCCTGGTGCAGCGCTTTACGAATGATATCCGGGTAGGTCTCATACGGCTGGTGCGCCGAAAGCATGTCGTTATAGGAGGTGATGATGCCGATATTGTTACGCAGCATGCTTTTCAGCGAGGCTTTATCTTCCGGCTGACAGGCAGCAAAGCCGTGCGCCAGGTTACCGCAGGCCAGCTGCGAACGATGGACCGTATCGGTCTTCGCCTGCTGAATGCGAGCGAGGTAGGCTGAGCGGGTCTTTTTCGAGCGCTCAACAATGCGCTGTGTTACCCGTAACAAAGTCGAATTCATAGAAGCTCCTGTCATTTATCTGTCCGCGCTCTGGAATTAACAAAGTGTTTAGCAGGCTATAACATCGCTGAAACGCTTGATTGCCGGAGCTCTGGGGCAAAATCGCTTCCGGCAGTGTAATAAAAAAAGCTCCGGGTGGAAATCCACACGGAGCTTAAATGATTAATTATTGTGCGCTGGCCTGAGCCAGATCATGTTACCGGTAAAATAACCCCTAAGGATTAGCGGTAAATTTACTCAAACTCGTTCCAGGAGCGGCCGTCACGGGTGATCATTGCCACAGAGGCAACCGGTCCCCAGGTACCCGCCTGATACGGTTTTGGTGCATCCTGATCCGCAGCCCAGGCTTCGGTAATGGAGTCGACCCATTTCCACGCCTCTTCCACTTCGTCACGGCGCACAAACAGCGCCTGGATCCCACGCATGGTTTCCAGAAGCAGACGTTCGTACGCATCCGCCAGATGGTTCTGGTTGAAGGTTTCGGAGTAGCTCAGATCCAGCTTGGTGGTCTGCAGGTTGTGTTTGTGATCGAGGCCAGGCACCTTGTTCAGCACCTGAATATCCACGCCTTCGTCCGGCTGCAGACGGATGGTCAGTTTATTCTGCGGCAGCTCCTGCCAGGACTCTTTGAACAGGTTCAGCTCCGGGTTCTTGAAGTAGACAACCACTTCAGAGCATTTTGCTGGCAGACGTTTACCGGTGCGCAGGTAGAACGGCACACCCGCCCAACGCCAGTTGTCGATATCCACACGGATGGCGACGAACGTTTCGGTGCTGCTGGTTTTATTCGCACCCTCTTCTTCCAGATAGCCCGGCACTTTTTTACCCTGGGCGAAACCGGCGGTGTACTGACCGCGGACGGTTTTCTCACGCACGTTGGAGCGATCGATGCGGCGCAGGGACTTCAGCACTTTCACCTTCTCATCGCGAATGCTGTCGGCAGAGAGATCTGACGGCGGTGCCATGGCGATCATGCAGAGGATTTGCAGCAGGTGGTTCTGGATCATGTCGCGCATCTGACCGGCCTGGTCAAAGTAACCCCAGCGCCCTTCAATCCCCACCTCTTCCGCCACGGTGATCTCCACGTGGTCGATGGTGCGGTTATCCCAGTTATTGACGAACAGGGAGTTGGCAAAGCGCAGCGCCAGCAGGTTCAGGACCGTCTCTTTACCCAGATAGTGGTCGATACGGTAGACCTGGCACTCTTCGAAGTATTCACCGACCTGGTCGTTAATTTCACGGGAAGTGGCCAGCGAGGTACCCAGCGGCTTCTCCATGACCACGCGTGCCGGCTTGGCGTTCAGTTTGGCCTCGCCCAGCCCTTTGCAGATGGCGCCAAAAGTGCTTGGCGGCATGGCGAAATAGTTAATGGTGACGCGATTTTTCTGATCGAGCATGGCGCCCAGATCGGCAAAGGCCGACGTGTCGTTCACGTCGAGGTTGCAGAAATCGAGACGTCCACTCAGCGTATCCCACAAACTTTCATCGATCTTCTCCTTCATGAAAGTTTCCAGCGCTTCGCGCACCACTTTGGTATACGCGTCTTTATCCCAGTCGGCACGACCCACGCCCAGGATGCGTGTATCCGGGTGGATTTGACCCGCTTTTTCCAGTTGATACAGGGAAGGCAGCAATTTCCGGCGTGCAAGATCGCCTTTCGCGCCGAAAATGACCAGGTCACATGCCTGGGCTGTTTGCGTTACCGCCATGTCATTCTCCTCAGTTGGATACCCTGGTGCTTTTGCCAGAATATCGTTGTAATTTTATTACATGCACTCTACTGCTTTTATGTCATTCCCGAAACCATTTGCACTTATCCTCGCGTGCGATACGGCGATATTTCGTCAGGGGATCGCCCCGCGTGGGGTTATAACAGTGAAACGGGTGAAACTTTGCTCTGTCTGGCCGTTGCTAAAATCCGACAGCGATCAAGTAATGAAAAAAAACAACAACATTTTTTTCGGGGTTTGCCCTTTTTGGCAAATCACAGGCGTATATTCTTGCTAATTCGAATCGCGATTTCACCCCTTAATGAAATCGTTTCCACCGATGAGCGCCGTGTTAATAATGAACATGCTGGAAAAAATCCAGTTTCAACTGGAACACCTTAGCAAATCCGAGCGAAAAGTGGCTGAAGTAATTCTCGCCGCCCCCGCTCAGGCCATTCATTCCAGCATCGCCACTCTGGCCCAGGAGTCGGGGGTCAGCGAACCGACCGTCAACCGCTTCTGCCGCAGCATGGAGACGCGTGGCTATCCTGATTTTAAACTGCATCTGGCGCAAAGTCTGGCTAACGGCACTCCCTATGTAAACCGCAATGTCGATGAAGACGACAGCGTGGAGGCCTACACTGGCAAAATTTTCGAATCGGCGATGGCAACGCTGGACCAGGTCCGGCAGTCGCTGGATATGGGTTCCGTTAACCGGGCCGTCGATCTGCTGACTCAGGCGAAGAAAATTGCCTTCTTTGGCCTCGGATCGTCCGCCGCCGTCGCCCACGATGCAATGAATAAATTTTTTCGTTTCAATGTCCCGGTTATCTATTCCGACGACATCGTGCTGCAACGCATGAGCTGTATGAATTGTAACGAAGATGACGTGGTGGTGCTGATATCGCATACTGGCCGCACCAAAAGTCTGGTCGAGCTGGCCCAGCTGGCGCGTGAAAACGATGCCATGGTGATCGCCCTCACCACCACTGGTACGCCGCTGGCGCGTGAAGCGACGCTGGCGATCACCCTCGACGTGCCGGAAGACACCGATATCTACATGCCGATGGTGTCACGTCTGGCGCAGCTGACCGTCATCGACGTGCTGGCTACCGGCTTTACCCTGCGTCGCGGGGCGAAATTCAGAGATAACTTGAAGCGCGTCAAAGAAGCGCTCAAGGAATCGCGTTTTGATAAAGAATTGTTCATCAAGGGTGAAGTTCCCTGATCGTCAATTATAAAGTTGTTACTTTTTTTCGGCATTCGGTAAGTTTCCTGTTGGTATTACGGCGGACAACGTGCCGAATCATCGTTCACGCAACACCAGGTTGTTTCAGACAACGGAGTATTACATGTCCAGAAGGCTTCGCAGAACCAAGATCGTTACCACCTTAGGCCCGGCTACTGACCGCGATAATAACCTCGAGAAAATCATCGCTGCAGGCGCCAACGTGGTACGTATGAACTTCTCTCACGGAACACCGGAAGATCATAAATTACGTGCGGATAAGGTCCGTGAGATCGCGGCAAAACTGGGACGTCATGTAGCTATCCTCGGCGACCTGCAGGGTCCCAAAATCCGTGTATCCACCTTCAAAGAGGGCAAAGTTTTCCTCAATATCGGTGACAAATTCCTGCTCGACGCCAACCTGAGCAAAGGCGAAGGCGATAAAGAGAAAGTGGGCATCGACTATAAAGGCCTGCCTGCCGACGTGGTACCGGGCGATATCCTGCTGCTCGACGACGGTCGCGTTCAGCTGAAAGTGCTGGAAGTTCAGGGCATGAAGGTGTTCACCGAAGTGACCGTTGGCGGCCCGCTCTCCAACAATAAAGGCATTAACAAACTGGGCGGCGGTCTCTCTGCTGAAGCCCTGACCGAAAAAGACAAAGCCGATATCCTTACCGCGGCCGAGATCGGCGTTGACTATCTGGCCGTCTCCTTCCCGCGCTGCGGCGAAGATCTGAACTACGCCCGCCGTCTGGCGCGCGACGCAGGTTGTGATGCCAAAATCGTTGCCAAAGTGGAACGTGCTGAAGCGGTCTGCAGCCAGGACGCGATGGATGACATCATCCTCGCCTCTGACGTGGTGATGGTGGCCCGTGGTGACCTGGGCGTTGAGATTGGCGACCCGGAACTGGTCGGGATCCAGAAGGCGCTGATCCGCCGTGCCCGTCAGCTTAACCGCTCCGTGATCACCGCGACCCAGATGATGGAGTCGATGATCACCAACCCAATGCCGACCCGTGCGGAAGTGATGGACGTGGCGAACGCCGTGCTCGACGGTACCGATGCGGTAATGCTGTCAGCCGAAACCGCAGCCGGCCAGTACCCTGCGGAAACCGTGGCCGCGATGGCGCGCGTCTGCCTGGGTGCAGAGAAGATCCCAAGCATCAACGTCTCCAAGCACCGTCTGGACATTCAGTTCGACAACGTGGAAGAAGCGATTGCGATGTCGGCGATGTATGCCGCCAACCACCTGAAAGGCGTAACCGCGATCATCACCATGACCGAATCCGGCCGTACCGCGCTGATGACCTCGCGTATCAGCTCCGGCCTGCCGATCTTTGCTATGTCCCGTCATGAGCGCACCCTGAACCTGACCGCACTGTATCGCGGCGTGACGCCGGTGTTCTTCGACAGCACCAGCGACGGCGTGGCTGCGGCGAACGATGCCGTGAACCTGCTGCGCGATAAAGGCTATCTGGTTTCCGGTGATATCGTCATCGTGACTCAGGGCGATGTGATGAGCACCATCGGTTCAACCAACACCACTCGCGTGATGACCGTCGAATAATACGGCGGTTATGCCGGGTGGCGCTGCGCTTACCCGGCATACGTGACTTTTCCCTCTCCCTTTTAGGGAGAGGGTCAGGGTGAGGGGTATTTCTTATTTCTTTGGATACAGCTCTTTGCGCTTGTACGGCTCTTTCTCGCCAGGCTTGCGCGTCTTCAGCAGCTTCAGGATCCAGGTGTACTGCTCCGCATGCGGCCCCACCAGAATCTCCACCTCTTCGTTCATTCGGCGTGCAATGGTGTTATCGTCGGCGGTGAGCAGATCGTCCATCGGCGGGCGTACTTCAATCGTCAGGCGATGCGTTTTGCCATCGTAAATCGGGAATAACGGGACCACCCGCGCCTGGCATACCTTCATCAACCGGCCAATGGCGGGCAGCGTCGCCTTGTAGGTGGCAAAGAAATCAACAAACTCGCTGTGTTCCGGCCCGTGATCCTGGTCCGGGAGATAGTAGCCCCAGTAGCCCTGACGTACGGACTTGATAAAAGGTTTGATGCCGTCATTACGGGCATGCAGGCGGCCGCCAAAGCGACGACGCACCGTATTCCACACATAATCGAAGACCTTGTTCCCCTGATTATGGAACATCGCCGCCATTTTCTGTCCCTGCGACGCCATCAGCATCGCAGGAATATCCACGCCCCAGCCGTGGGGTACCAGGAAGATCACCTTCTCATCGTTGCGACGCATCTCCTCGACGATCTCCAGCCCTTTCCAGTCAACGCGGCTGGCGACTTTTTCCGGCCCGCGTAACGCCAGCTCACCCATCATCGCCATCGCCTGCGGCGCGGTGGTAAACATCTCATCAATGATCGCCTCACGCTCCGCCTCACTCTTCTCCGGGAAGCAGTAGAAGAGATTTATCTGCGCGCGACGGCGGGCGCTTTTACCCAGCTTGCCGGCCAGACGCCCCACTTTACCAAGCAGCGGATCGCGCACGGACGCGGGAAGCATCGCAATACCGGCAAAGGCATACACACCCAGCCAGGCGCCCCAGAAGCGCGGATGACGAAAGGATTTCTCAAATTCAGGAATGTACTCACTGTTGTTTTTTTGGGTTTCCATGCTTTTTCCAGGGCGGGTGATGCTTAAAAGAGTAATGCGTTAGTTTAGCGAGGCAGTGCGCAAGGCACAAAAGAAAAAGCCGGTGCAGTAACGCACCGGCTTTTATCGCTGCAGGATTAATCAATACTGAGCTGCGGAATAACCTCTTTGACCTGCGCCAGGTAATCGCTACGGTCTTTGCCGGTCAGCCCTTCGGTACGCGGCAGCTTCGCCGTTAACGGGTTAACCGCCTGCTGGTTGATCCACACTTCATAGTGCAGATGCGGACCGGTAGAACGACCGGTGTTGCCCGACAGGGCAATGCGATCGCCACGCTTCACCTTCTGACCCGGCTTCACCAGCAGCTTACGCAGGTGCATATAGCGGGTGGTGTAGGTACGTCCGTGACGCACGGCAACGTAATAACCCGCCGCACCGCTGCGTTTTGCCATGACCACTTCGCCATCACCTACCGCCAGAACGGGTGTCCCCTGCGGCATGGCGAAATCCACACCGCGGTGCGGGGCCACGCGGCCGGTAACCGGGTTCAGACGACGCGGGTTAAAGTTCGAGGAGACGCGGAACTGTTTCGAGGTCGGGAAGCGTAAGAAGCCTTTCGCCAGCCCGGTCCCGTTGCGATCGTAGAATTTGCCGTCTTCGGCGCGGATCGCATAGTAATCTTTCCCGTCAGAGCGTAAACGAACCCCAAGCAGCTGGCTCTGCTCACGCTTGCCGTCCAGCATTTCGCGGGACATCAGCACCGAGTAGGAATCGCCTTTTTTCAGCTTACGGAAGTCCATCTGCCACTGCATGGCTTTAATCACTGAACTGATTTCACCGCTGGTCAGCCCCGCCTCACGCGCGCTGGCAACGAAGCTACCGCCGCCTAAGGTGCCTTTGATGGCGCTATTAACCCAGTCGCCCTGCTGCATTTCACTGCTCATCTTGAAACCGTTTTCAGCACGATCGTAGGTGCGGGTTTCACGACGGGAGACTTCCCAGGTCAGGCGCTGTAAATCGCCACTATCGGTCAGAGTCCAGGAGAGCTGTTGACCAATTTTCAGGTTACGCAGATCTTTATCGGCTGCGGCAAGCTGGCTGATCTCGCCCATTTCAATGCCGTACTGATTCAGAACGCTGCTTAACGTATCCCCGGTAGAGACGACATATTCATGTACGCCCACTTCGGCTTCGGTTTTATCGTCAAGCTCATCCTGGGGAATCGCTTCTTCTTCCTGCGGGGCCTGATCGATAGGTTCACTGGCTTCAGGTAAAAGAGAGCGAATTTCACTCTTTTCCAGCTCAATGGTTTTAATAACAGGGGCAGAATTTGGGTGGTAAATATAGGGCCGCCAGACGGCGACCGCTAAGGTGAGAACAGTAAGCGACCCCAGCATGACGCGGTGGGGCCGGGGCAAATTATTAAATGCCAGGGCGACAGAGCGGGCTATCTGTTGCACGTATTCACTTCCTCGTTAATCTCCTTTCAGGCAGCTCGCATACTGGTTCGCCAGTTGGCTGAGGAACTGCGAATAGCTCGCTTTGCTCAACTGGATAGAGGTTCCCAGTGGGTCAAGGGTGCCCATACGCACGGACGTACCCCTTGCCACGGCTTCAACGACCGCTGGCCTGAACTGTGGCTCAGCAAAAACGCAGGACGCTTTCTGCTCAACCAACTGTGTTCTGATTTCATGTAAACGCTGCGCACCGGGTTGAATCTCTGGATTGACGGTGAAATGGTCAAGCGGCGTGAGACCGTAGTGTTTTTCGTAGTAGCCATAGGCATCATGAAAAACGAAATATCCTTTACCTTTCAGTGGTGCGAGCTCGGTACCCACCTGCTTGTCGGTTGCGGCAAGTTGTGCCTCAAAATCCTTCAGGTTGGCGTCAAGTTTGGCTCGACTTTGCGGCATAAGTTCCACTAATTTTTCATGGATTGCAACCGCCGACAGGCGCGCTATTTCTGGGGAAAGCCAAAGGTGCATATTGTACTCACCGTGATGGTGATGCTCGTCACCTTTTTCCCCTTCAGCACTCCCGTGATCGTGGTCATGATCGTCATCATCAGACCCTTTCATGAGAAGCGGTTTCACACCCGGAAGATTAGCGATGCTAACCTGTTTTGCCGGCGGCAACTGATTTGCCGACTTCTGCATGAAGGCTTCCATCTCCGGACCAATCCATACCACTAAGTCCGCGTTTTGTAAGCGTTTTACATCCGAAGGACGCAGGGAATAATCGTGTTCAGAAGCACCATCAGGCAATAAAACCTGGGTTTCGGTCACCCCGTCTGCGATAGCGGAAGCGATAAAACCGAGCGGTTTAAGCGAAGCGACGACGGCGGCGTTAACATCTTGTGCTGTTGAACCCCAAAGGGCAGCGGATAATGCTGCGAAAAGAAGCGTATTTTTCTGTAACATAATGCGACTATTCATCGTAATGAGTGGACGGAATGTGATATTATAACATTCGATGACTTCTGCAAGCATAAAATTGACATGACGAATCTGGTATCTCTCGAAAATATTTCGGTTTCATTTGGTCAGCGCCGCGTCCTCTCTGACGTTTCGCTGGATTTGAAACCCGGTAAAATTCTGACACTGCTTGGCCCCAATGGCGCGGGGAAATCGACGCTGGTGCGCGTGGTGCTGGGGCTGGTAGCACCCGACAGCGGCCTTATCAAGCGTGACCGACAGCTGCGCATCGGCTATGTGCCGCAGAAGCTGCATCTCGACGCTACCCTGCCGCTGACGGTGAGCCGTTTTCTGCGTCTGCGTCCCGCGACGCGTAAAGACGATATTCTGCCGGCGCTGAAGCGGGTGCAGGCCGGGCATCTGATCGACGCGCCCCTGCAAAAGCTCTCCGGCGGCGAGACCCAGCGCGTGCTGCTGGCCCGCGCCCTGCTCAACAAGCCGCAGCTGCTGGTGCTCGACGAGCCGACCCAGGGGGTGGACGTCAACGGCCAGGTGGCGCTGTATGACCTTATCGATCAGCTGCGCAAAGAGCTGGACTGCGCCGTGCTGATGGTATCCCACGACCTGCATCTGGTGATGGCAAAAACGGACGAAGTGCTCTGTCTGAACCATCACATCTGCTGCTCTGGCACACCGGAAGTGGTCTCCATGCACCCGGAGTTTATCTCGATGTTTGGCCCTCGCGGTGCCGAACAGCTGGGCATTTATCGCCATCATCACAACCACCGCCATGATTTGCAGGGACGCATTGTCCTGCGCCGGGGAAACGGTAACTCATGATTGAATTATTATTGCCCGGCTGGCTGGCCGGGATGATGCTTGCCTGCGCGGCGGGTCCACTGGGCTCGTTTGTCGTCTGGCGTCGGATGTCCTATTTTGGCGATACCCTCGCCCACGCCTCCCTGCTGGGTGTGGCCTTTGGCTTATTGCTGGATGTAAATCCGTTCTACGCGGTGATTGCGGTGACGCTGCTGCTGGCCGCCGGTCTGGTATGGCTGGAAAAGCGCCCGCATCTGGCGGTGGATACGCTGCTCGGGATCATGGCGCACAGCGCCCTGTCGCTGGGTCTGGTGGTGGTCAGCCTGATGTCCAACATCCGCGTGGATCTGATGGCCTATCTGTTTGGCGACCTGCTGGCGGTGACGCCGGACGATCTCATTGCCATCGCCATCGGAGTGGTGATCGTGCTGGCTGTCCTGCTCTGGCAGTGGCGTAACCTGCTGGCGATGACTATCAGCCCGGATTTAGCCTTTGTGGATGGCGTAAAGCTGCAGCGCGTCAAACTGCTGCTGATGCTGGTGACGGCGCTGACCATTGGCGTGGCGATGAAGTTTGTCGGAGCGTTGATTATTACGTCGCTGCTGATTATTCCCGCCGCCACCGCGCGTCGTTTTGCCCGCACGCCGGAGCAGATGGCCAGCGTGGCCGTGGGGGTCGGAATGATTGCCGTGACCGGCGGGTTAACCTTCTCGGCGTTTTACGACACCCCTGCCGGACCGTCGGTGGTGCTCTGTGCGGCAGCGCTGTTTATCTTCAGCATGATGAAGAAGCCTGCCAGCTGAGCCGCTCCCCGGTGGCGCTGCGCTTACCGGGGCTACAAAGACGTGTAGGCCGGATAAGGCGCAGCCGCCATCCGGCAATTTCCGCAGAGGTTAAGGCATCTCCGGTGGCGTAATGCCAAAGTGATCCCAGGCCCGCACCGTCGCCATGCGCCCGCGTGGCGTACGCTGTAAAAAGCCCTGCTGGATCAGATATGGCTCCAGCACATCTTCAATGGTTTCCCGCTCTTCACCAATGGCTGCCGCCAGGTTATCCAGCCCGACCGGCCCGCCAAAGAATTTATCCAGCACCGCCAGCAGCAGCTTGCGGTCCATATAGTCAAACCCTTCGGCATCCACGTTCAGCATATCCAGCGCCTGGGCGGCGATCTCATGCGAAATAGAGCCGTCGTGCTTCACCTCGGCAAAATCACGCACCCTGCGCAGCAGACGGTTGGCGATACGCGGCGTACCGCGGGAGCGCTTCGCCACTTCAAAGGCCCCCTCTTCGCTCATCTCCAGCCCCATGTAGCGCGCGCTGCGGCTGACGATGTGCTGGAGATCGGGCACCTGATAAAACTCCAGGCGCTGCACGATGCCAAAGCGGTCGCGCAGCGGCGAGGTTAACGAGCCCGCGCGAGTGGTAGCCCCAATCAGGGTGAACGGCGGCAGATCGATTTTAATCGAACGCGCCGCCGGGCCTTCACCGATCATGATATCCAGCTGGTAGTCTTCCATCGCCGGATAGAGCACCTCTTCCACCACCGGTGACAGGCGGTGGATCTCATCGATAAAGAGTACATCGTGGGGTTCGAGGTTGGTCAGCATCGCCGCCAGATCGCCCGCTTTCTCCAGCACCGGGCCGGAGGTGGTGCGCAGATTAACGCCCATCTCGTTAGCGACAATATTGGCAAGAGTGGTTTTCCCGAGGCCTGGCGGGCCAAAAATCAGCAGGTGATCGAGGGCGTCGCCGCGAAGTTTCGCCGCCTGGATAAAGATCTCCATCTGCGAGCGCACCTGCGGCTGGCCAATATACTCATCCAACAGCTTCGGGCGGATCGCACGGTCCACCAGATCTTCTGTCTGAACGCTGCCTGCCGAGACCAGACGGTCTGCTTCAATCATCCTTTACCTCACAATGCCGCGCGCAGCGCTTCACGAATCAGGGTTTCACTGGTAGCGTCCGGTTTAGCAATTTTGCTGACCATACGGCTCGCTTCCTGAGGTTTATAGCCCAGCGCCACCAGCGCGGCAACCGCTTCCTGCTCCGCATCATCCGCTGCCGGGCCGGCAGGCGAGGTTAGCACCAGATCGGCAGCCGGGGTAAAGAGATCGCCGTGCAGACCTTTAAAGCGGTCTTTCATCTCAACAATCAGGCGCTCGGCTGTTTTCTTGCCGATGCCCGGAAGTTTAATCAGCGCGGCGGGATCTTCGCGCTCAACGGCGTTCACAAACTGCGGAGCCGACATCCCGGAGAGGATCGCCAGCGCCAGCTTTGGCCCCACGCCGTTGGTTTTGATCAGCTCTTTAAACAGGGTGCGTTCCTGCTTATTATTAAAACCAAACAGCAGCTGGGCATCTTCACGCACCACAAAGTGGGTGAAGACAATGGCCTCTTTGCCCGCGTCCGGCAATTCATAGAAGCAGGTCATTGGCATATGTACTTCGTAGCCCACGCCTCCGGCCTCAAGCAGCACTATCGGGGGTTGTTTTTCTAAGATGATGCCTCTGAGTCTGCCTATCACGTGACGCTCCTGCGTTAAGGGCTAAAAGTTACCGCTGCCATAATAAAAAAAGGCTGGATAAACATCCAGCCTGATTTCACATTTAGCGCAATCGACCGCGCGCCAGATTGAGCCGCGACTCGCTTATCTGCATCACGTTCTGGCTGACGTGGCAGTGGGTAATGGCGATTGCCAGGGCATCGGCGGCATCCGCCTGCGGATTGGCGGGCAGTTTTAACAGAGTACGCACCATGTGCTGCACCTGGGTTTTATCTGCCCCACCGTTCCCCACTACGGTTTGCTTGACCTGCCGCGCGGCGTATTCAAACACCGGCAGATCCTGATTCACCGCCGCGACAATCGCCACGCCGCGTGCCTGACCGAGCTTCAGCGCCGAGTCGGCATTCTTCGCCATAAACACCTGTTCGATGGCGAAATAGTCTGGCTGGAACTGGGTGATGATCTCCGTCACGCCTGCGTAGATAAGCTTCAGACGCGACGGCAGATCGTCCACTTTGGTACGGATACAGCCGCTGCCAAGGTAGGTCAACTGACGCCCGACCTGGCGGATTACGCCATAACCGGTGATGCGTGAGCCCGGGTCAATACCGAGAATAATCGCCATCACGCCTCTCCGGTTGTCGGTTTAAGCTCAGCCATTACAGCGTTGCCGCAACCTCGTCGGAGATTTCACCGTTGTGGTAAACTTCCTGCACGTCGTCGCAGTCTTCGAGCATGTCGATCAGGCGCAGCAGTTTTGGTGCGGTTTCCGCATCCATGTCCGCTTTGGTAGACGGGATCATGGTGACTTCAGCCGCGTCGGCTTTCAGGCCCGCTGCTTCCAGCGCATCACGCACCGCGCCCATCTCTTCCCATGCGGTATAAACGTCAATCGCGCCGTCGTCATAGGTCACAACGTCTTCAGCACCCGCTTCGAGCGCCGCTTCCATGATCACGTCTTCGTCGCCTTTCTCGAAGGAGATCACGCCTTTTTTGCTGAACAGGTAGGCCACGGAACCGTCGGTACCCAGGTTGCCACCGGTTTTGGTGAAGGCATGACGCACTTCGGCAACGGTGCGGTTACGGTTGTCGGACAGGCACTCAATCATTACCGCCGTGCCGCCTGGACCGTAACCTTCATAAATGATGGTTTCCATGTTGGTGTCATCGTCGCCGCCTACGCCACGGGCGATAGCACGGTTCAGGGTGTCACGCGTCATGTTGTTGCTCAGCGCTTTATCGATCGCCGCACGCAGACGTGGGTTGGAGCCAGCATCGCCGCCGCCCAGACGGGCTGCGGTAACCAGTTCACGAATGATTTTGGTAAAGATCTTACCGCGTTTGGCATCCTGTGCCGCTTTGCGGTGTTTGGTGTTGGCCCACTTACTATGACCTGCCATAAAAAGTTCCTCAAAATTATCCTGCGCCTTTCAGCTTCCAGATGCGTTGGCTGCGCCCGCTCACACCAGTCACTTACCGATGTAAGCTCCTGGCGATTCGCGACCTTGCCGCCTTCCTGGAAACTGAAATGCTTGGAAATTAATTAACATTGATTACAAATTCTTCAATCGCCTGCCGGTTGCTCCACGACTTGGTTAAGGACGCGGCCTCGGCCGCATTAACCCAGCGGTAGGTCAGGTGTTCGGTGAACACGATCTCCCGCTCGTGAGGAAGCGCAAGGCAGAACCAGGATTCCGTATTGCGTACAGTCCCCGGCGCATAGCGATGACGTAAATGGCTAAAAATTTCAAAATCCACCGTGCGCTGACAGTCTTTCAGGGTCAGTTGCTCGCGAGCAACGTCAATGGCGACCTCTTCCTTTACTTCGCGCGCGGCGGCCTGCAGCGCGGTTTCACCCTCTTCCAGGCTGCCGGTAACCGACTGCCAGAACGCGGGATCGTCGCGCCGCTGCAACATCAGCACCCGCTTCGTGTCCTGGGCATAAATGATAACTAAGACAGAAACGGGAAGCTTATATGTCATATCAGTTTTTCTCTTCCTTTTTCACCACTTCGATACCCAGCTCGCTCAGGGAGGTTGGGTTAGCAAAGCTTGGCGCTTCGGTCATCAGACAGGCAGCGGCGGTGGTTTTCGGGAAAGCGATAACGTCACGAATGTTGTCGGTACCGGTCAGCAGCATGGTCAGGCGATCCAGACCAAAGGCCAGGCCTGCATGCGGAGGCGTACCGTACTTCAGAGCGTCGAGCAGGAAGCCGAACTTCTCGCGCTGTTCCTGTTCGTTGATGCCCAGAATGCCGAACACGGTCTGCTGCATTTCACCGCTGTAAATACGCACGGAACCGCCGCCCACTTCGTAGCCGTTGATAACCATATCGTAGGCGTTAGCCACTGCGTCTTCCGGGGCCGCTTTCAGCTCTGCCGCGCTCATGTCTTTCGGCGAGGTGAACGGGTGGTGCATCGCGGTCAGGCCGCCTTCGCCGTCGTCTTCGAACATTGGGAAGTCGATCACCCACAGCGGCGCCCATTTGGCTTCGTCGGTCAGGTTCAGATCTTTACCCAGCTTCAGACGCAGCGCGCCCATGGAGTCGGCAACCACTTTCTTGTTGTCCGCGCCGAAGAAGATCATATCCCCGTCCTGGGCTTCAGTGCGCGCCAGAATGGATTCGACGATCTCAGCGTTGAGGAACTTGGCGACCGGGCTGGTGATGCCTTCGATGCCTTTCGCACGCTCGGTGACCTTGATGTAAGCCAGACCTTTCGCGCCATAAATCTTGATGAAGTTGCCGTAGTCGTCGATCTGCTTGCGGCTCAGAGCAGCGCCACCCGGTACACGCAGGGCAGCCACGCGGCCTTTCGGATCGTTAGCCGGGCCGGAGAAGACCGCGAACTCAACGCCTTTCACCAGGTCAGCAACGTCCACCAGCTCCATCGGGTTACGCAGGTCTGGTTTGTCGGAGCCGTAGCGACGCTCGGCTTCGGCGAAGGTCATGATCGGGAAGTCGCCCAGATCCACACCCTTCACGTCCAGCCACAGGCTGCGCACCAGCGCTTCCATCACTTCACGCACCTGTTCGGCGGTCATGAAGGAGGTCTCGACGTCGATCTGGGTAAATTCAGGCTGACGGTCAGCACGCAGATCTTCGTCGCGGAAGCATTTCACGATCTGGTAGTAACGGTCGAAGCCGGACATCATCAGCAGCTGTTTGAACAGCTGAGGTGACTGTGGCAGCGCGTAGAATTTGCCTTTATGTACACGGGATGGCACGAGGTAGTCACGCGCGCCTTCCGGGGTGGCTTTGGTCAGCATCGGGGTTTCGATGTCGAGGAAACCGTGATCGTCCATGAAGCGGCGCACCAGGCTGGTGATTTTCGCACGGGTCTTCAGGCGATCGGCCATTTCTGGACGACGCAGGTCGAGGTAGCGATATTTCAGACGCGCTTCTTCGGTATTGACGTGGTTGAAGTCCAGCGGCAGCGATTCTGAACGGTTAATAATGGTCAGATCGGTCGCCAGCACTTCGATTTCGCCGGTCGCCATGTCGCTGTTGATGTTCTTTTCGTCACGCGCACGCACGGTGCCGGTCACCTGGATGCAGAACTCATTACGCAGCTCAGAGGCCAGCTTTAACGCGTCGGCACGATCCGGATCGAAAAATACCTGCACGATGCCTTCGCGGTCGCGCATATCGATAAAGATTAAGCTGCCAAGATCACGACGACGGTTGACCCAACCACACAGGGTCACCTGCTGTCCGACGTGGGACTGACGCAGCTGCCCGCAATATTCTGTACGCATGAGATATCCCTTAACTTAGCCGCAGGCTACAAGGTCGCAGCTTTCTGTATGTCAAACTGGATGAAAAAAGGCGGCTATTATACTGGAAATTCCGCCAGACGATAAGAGAGAAGCGCGCCAGACGCGCGATTGCTGCTCGCATCCTGCATATTCTCACAAAAATTAACAAAAATATCAGACCTGGAACATGCTGGCTCAGCGTAAGGTATGAGTAACGTTAACTCTTTAACAGGAAAAAACATGTTCACACTCGACGCCTCCCGTACTGCCCTCGTGGTCATTGATTTACAGGAAGGGATCCTGCCCTTCGCCGGTGGTCCGCATTCGGCGCAGGATGTGGTCAGCCGCAGCGCGCGTCTGGCAGAAAAATGCCGCGAAAGTGGTTCACCGGTGGTGATGGTGCGTGTAGGCTGGTCTGCGGACTTTGCCGAGGCGCTGAAGCAGCCTGTCGATGCTCAGGGCGCCGCCCATGCCCTGCCGGACAACTGGTGGACTTATCCCGAATCACTCGGCAAGCGCGACAGCGATATTGAAGTGACCAAACGCCAGTGGGGCGCCTTCTACGGCACAGACCTCGAGCTGCAGCTCCGCCGTCGCGGCATTGATACTATTATTCTGTGTGGGATCGCCACCAACATTGGCGTGGAATCCACCGCGCGCAACGCCTGGGAGCTGGGCTTTAATCTGGTGATCGCCGAAGACGCCTGCAGCACGGCCACCGCCGAACAGCATCAGGCCAGCGTGACCCATATCTTCCCGCGCATCAGCCGGGTGCGCAGCACCGACGAGATTATCAACGCACTATGATCTATCTGGGTTTACCCCAATGGTCGCACCCGAAATGGGTGCGGCTGGGCATTACCGGTCTTGAAGAGTACGCCCGCCACTTTAACTGCGTGGAGGGCAACACCACGCTGTACGCGCTGCCCAGGGCCGAGGTGGTGGCGCGCTGGCGGGAGCAGACCAGCGATGACTTTCGCTTCTGCTTCAAATTCCCGGCCACCATTTCTCATCAGGCCGCGCTGCGCAACTGCGACGATCTCACCGAAGAGTTTTTCACGAGACTGGCTCCGCTGGCCAACCGCATTGGCCAGTACTGGGTTCAGCTCCCCGCCACCTTTGGCCCCCGGGATCTGCCCGCGCTATGGCAGTTCCTCGACGCCCTGCCACGGGAATTTACCTACGGCGTAGAAGTCCGTCATCCTGAGTTCTTTATGAAAGGTGACGCGGAGAAAGCGCTCAATCGCGGTCTGCACGAGCGCGGCGTCAATCGAACCATCCTCGACAGCCGTCCGGTGCATGCCGCCGTGCCGCACAACGAGGCCATCATCGACGCCCAGCGCAAAAAACCGAAGGTGCCGGTGCATGCGGTAATGACCGCCAGCAACCCGATGGTGCGTTTTATCGGCAGCGACAATATGCCGCAAAACCAGGCGCTGTTTGCCGTCTGGCTGCAGACCCTGGCGAAGTGGGAACAGACCGCCACACCCTATCTTTTTTTTACATACTCCCGATATCGCACAGGCCCCGCAACTGGTCGATGCTCTCTGGCAAGCCTTGCAGGCCGTGGCTCCGTCCATTGGCGACGCCCCCACCATTCCGCAGCAATCTTCTCTTTTCTGATCCCAGCCCCTATCATATGAAGTGCCATCTGCCAAAAAACAGGGAGTTTGTATGGTCTGCGCGCTGTATGCGGTGCTGGGTGCGTTACTGTTAATTAAGTTTTCGTTCGATGTTGCGCGCCTGCGGATGTTGTACCGCGTCTCTTATGGCGACGGTGGGTTTTCGGAGCTGCAAACCGCGATCCGCATTCATGGCAATGCGGTGGAGTACATTCCGGCGGCGCTGATCCTGCTGCTGTTTATGGAAATGAACGGTGCCGAGACCTGGATGGTGCATGTCTGCGGCCTGCTGCTGATCCTCGGACGCCTGATGCATTACTATGGCCTCCATCAGCGCCTGTTCCGCTGGCGTCGCTCCGGTATGAGCGCCACCTGGTGTTCGCTTGTGCTAATGGTGCTGGCTAACCTGTGGTATATGCCGTGGGAGTTGGTTTTCTCCTTGCATTAGCGCACAATACGCCCCTTTATTTTTCCCGGATTTTTACGTTATGTCAGATCGCGACACGCTTTTTTTCTGCGCCTATCGCCAGTCTGGGCGACTGGACCTTCGATGAACGGGTAGCTGAAGTCTTCCCGGATATGATCCAGCGCTCGGTCCCCGGCTACTCCAATATCATCTCCATGATCGGCATGCTGGCGGAACGCTTTGTTCAGCCCAACACGCAGGTCTACGATCTGGGATGTTCACTGGGCGCGGCCACGCTGTCGGTTCGTCGTAACATCAAGCACGACGGCTGCAACATCATCGCCGTCGACAACTCTCCGGCAATGGTTGAACGCTGCCGCCGCCATATCGACGCCTGGAAAGCGCCTACCCCGGTTGAGGTGGTTGAAGGGGATATCCGCCATATCGAGATTCAAAACGCCTCGATGGTGGTGCTGAACTTTACCCTGCAGTTCCTCGAGCCCGTCGACCGTCAGCTGCTGCTGGACAAAATTTATCAGGGGCTGAATCCTGGCGGCGCGCTGGTGCTGTCGGAGAAGTTCAGCTTCGAAGATGCCACCGTTGGCGAGCTGCTGTTCAACATGCACCACGATTTCAAACGGGCCAACGGCTACAGCGAGCTGGAGATCAGCCAGAAGCGCAGCATGCTGGAGAACGTGATGCTGACCGACTCGGTAGAAGCCCACAAAGCCCGCCTGCACAAGGCCGGGTTCGAGCACAGCGAGCTGTGGTTCCAGTGCTTTAACTTTGGCTCTCTGGTGGCACTGAAAGGCGGTAACGCATGATCGATTTCGGTAACTTTTATCAGCTGATTGCTAAAAATCATCTGTCGCACTGGCTGGAAACCCTGCCGGGGCAGATCGCCGCCTGGCAGCGCGAGTCCCTGCACGGCCAGTTTAAGCAGTGGAGCAACGCGGTCGAGTTTCTGCCGGAGATGACCCCGTACAAACTGGATCTGCTGCACAGCGTCACCGCCGAAAGCGAAGCGCCGCTGAGCGAAGGCCAGATGGTGCGTCTCGACAAGCTGATGCGCAATCTGATGCCGTGGCGTAAAGGGCCCTTCTCCCTGTACGGCATGAATATCGATACCGAATGGCATTCGGACTGGAAATGGGATCGGGTGTTGCCGCACCTGTCCGATTTAACCGGACGCACCATTCTGGACGTCGGCTGCGGCAGCGGCTATCACCTGTGGCGCATGATCGGCGCAGGCGCGCATCTGGCGGTCGGGATTGATCCAATGCAGCTGTTCCTCTGCCAGTTTGAAGCGGTGCGTAAGCTGCTGGGCAACGACCAGCGTGCGCACCTGCTGCCGCTGGGCATTGAGCAGCTTCCGGCGCTGGCCGCGTTTGATACCGTCTTCTCAATGGGTGTGCTCTACCACCGTCGTTCCCCGCTGGAACACCTCTGGCAGCTGAAAGATCAGCTGGTCAGCGGCGGTGAGCTGGTGCTGGAGACGCTGGTCATTGAAGGCGATGAAAATGCGGTGCTGGTGCCGGGCGATCGTTACGCCCAGATGCGTAACGTCTACTTTATCCCGTCGGCGCTGGCGCTGAAGAACTGGCTGGCGAAGTGTGGTTTTGTCGATATCCGCATCGCGGACGTCTGCGTCACCACCACCGAAGAGCAGCGCCGCACCGAGTGGATGACCACCGAGTCGCTGGCCGAGTTCCTCGACCCGAACGACAGCAGCAAAACCATTGAAGGTTATCCGGCGCCGGTACGTGCGGTGTTGATTGCCACGAAGCCGTAAAATTGCTCTCATCCAGGCCCGAAGGGATCGTCATAAATTAAAGCTTTGCACAATTTACTCCCTCTCCCTTGAGGGAGAGGGTTGGGGTGAGGGGGGAACATGCGACTGAGATGGTTGTTCCGTTCACTTTACGTTCCGTACTTCTCTGTTAGCCGCGTCACCCGTGAACGTGCGAAGGGGGCTCGCCGCCGCCCCCTTCACAATCCCGGCTCCCGGCAAAGAAAATCGCCGCTTCGCGGTACCCTCAGCTTATTCCTCCAGGCTTTCGGGTCGGGCACCAGCCTGCATCCCTGCAGGCTATGCCCTCTCGGCGCGTCCCTGCGCCTCGACCCGGCCTTACGGAAACGCTTCGGCGATTTTCAGCCGGACCAGGGAGCCGCTGTAAGTCATTTACTCTCTTGATAATTTGTTCATAGCTTTTTCTACGCCGCCGAACAACAGACAAAAAAAGACCCCTGTTGAATTTGCAGGGGCCTGGTACAAACAAGCATCATATTGGGCGACATGATGCGCGGTAAAAACTGTATTAGCGACAATACCTTTCGATTATCGCCTTCATCTCTGCAACCGACTCGCCGTCCACGCCATAGCGGGAGTATTCATCCGCCCCGGCATCCGTCGACATCGACAAGCCTGTGTTGCGATAGCGCATGGGTGACGGCAACCATTTGCCTGCCGAGCTGTGAAGCTCTTCTACCCCTGCCTCTAAAAACGTTTCCAGGTTGGCGGCGCGAACGCCAGCACCTGCCATTATTATTGGAACACCTGATTGCGCTTTTAGTTCCTTAATTAATGAAATACCTTTTTCGGCAGAGGCCTGCTGACCGGAAGTCAGGACGCGCGCAACCCCCAGTTCCGCCAGATTTTCAAAGGCTTGCTGCGGGTTTACGCACATATCGAAGGCGCGATGAAAAGTTACCGCCATCCCCTTCGCGGCGGCCATAATCTGGCGCATGCGCGGCATATCGATATGACCGTCCTCATTCAGCAGGCCAGTCACCAGCCCCGGGAAGCCCAGCTGATTCACGAGAGCGATATCCTCCAGCATGGCGTTAAATTCGCCCGTGCTGTAGCAAAAATCCCCGCCGCGTGGGCGAATAATCGGGTGCACCGGGATGCTCACCGCCTGACGCACCGATTTCAGTACGCCATAAGAGGGGGTCAGCCCGCCCTCTTTGGGTGCCGCACAGAGTTCAATGCGGTCTGCGCCACGCTCCTGCGCGGTCAGGGCACACTCCATGCTGTAACAACAGATCTCAAGCAATGCCATAAAACCTCCTTATTCTTCGCTGGCGACAATCTGTTCGATGGTCCAGGGATGAAATTTCACCGTCACGCTGCCGTCGGTAACCGCCAGGGTCGGATTCGGCAGACGTTCGCGCTCCCCTTTTGGCGAGCTGGTTTTGACAAAGATCCCGGGCTGGCTTAAGCCCTCGTCAGACAGCAGCGCCAGGGCGCGGGCGTTCAGGGTATCGTGGTCGCCAGGCAGGACGATTTCAATGTGTTCCCAGCCTTCGTGGGGATAGCGCTTTTCACCCGGCCACGGCAGCTCAACAACGTCAAAACGCCAGTGGGCGACGCAGACCGGCTCGTGCAGCTTGAACAGGCAGATCGGACGGCCATTGATGATGTTTTCTGAGAGCAGGTCGCCGCACTGCTCAAACCCGCGCCGCCAGCGATCGGCAGTGGCGTTCTGGTGGCAGCGCAGGGAGATATGGTCCGCCGCGAGCGGAGCGATCTCCAGACCCAGGCGTTCGGCAAGCGCCGTAAAGGCCCCGGTGAAACGCGGTAAATCAGCTGCAATGTCCTGCAGCTCGTCAACAGATTGCCAGTTCGCCATCATTAATACTCTTATCGTCATGCAAAAGCGTTAATTTACTCTGTTGCCGGGCTGCGACCAACCGCTGATTTGAGCCAGTGCTGACGGCAACGGGCAATTGCAGTATACTCCCGGCCTAAATTCTTTAACGGGCGCGGCAGCATGATGGTCCGCGTCAAAAATGTAAGGTATCCCGGTGAATATTCAGGCTCTTCTCTCAGAAAAAGTCAGTCAGGCACTGATTGCTGCAGGCGCACCTGCAGACTGTGAACCGCAGGTTCGTCAGTCAGCGAAAGTACAGTTTGGCGACTATCAGGCCAATGGCGTGATGGCAGTGGCTAAAAAACTGGGCATGGCGCCGCGACAACTCGCAGAGCAGGTCCTGACGCATCTGGATCTCCAGGGTATCGCCAGCAAAACCGAGATCGCCGGGCCGGGCTTTATCAATATCTTCCTCGACCCTGCCTTCCTGGCGCAACACGTTGATGCGGCCCTGAAATCCGACCGTCTGGGCGTGGCGCAGCCACAAGCGCAAACTATCGTCGTCGACTATTCTGCCCCTAACGTGGCGAAAGAGATGCACGTCGGCCACCTGCGCTCCACCATCATCGGTGATGCCTCCGTGCGTACCCTTGAGTTCCTCGGCCACAACGTGATCCGTGCGAACCACGTCGGCGACTGGGGCACCCAGTTTGGCATGCTGATCGCCTGGCTGGAAAAACAGCAGCAGGATAACGCCGGTGAAATGGCGCTGGCAGACCTCGAAGGCTTCTATCGTGACGCGAAAAAGCACTACGACGAAGACGAAGCCTTTGCCGAGCGCGCGCGTAGCTACGTGGTGAAACTGCAGGGCGGCGACGAGTATTTCCGTCAGATGTGGCGTCAGCTGGTGGACATCACCATGTCCCAGAACCAGCTCACCTACGATCGCCTGAACGTGACCCTGACCCGTAAAGACGTGATGGGCGAGAGCCTGTATAACCCGATGCTGGCCGGTATCGTGGCCGACCTGAAAGCCAAAGGGCTGGCGGTCGAAAGCGAAGGCGCAACGGTGGTCTTCCTTGATGAGTACAAAAACAAGGAAGGCGAACCTATGGGCGTCATCATCCAGAAAAAGGATGGCGGCTACCTCTACACCACCACCGATATCGCCTGTGCGAAGTACCGTTATGAAACGCTGCATGCAGATCGCGTCCTCTATTACATCGACTCCCGTCAGCACCAGCACCTGATGCAGGCGTGGACCATCGTACGTAAAGCGGGCTATGTACCGGATTCCGTGCCGCTGGAACACCACATGTTCGGCATGATGCTGGGCAAAGACGGCAAGCCGTTCAAAACCCGTGCGGGCGGTACCGTGAAGCTGGCGGATCTGCTGGACGAGGCGCTGGAGCGTGCCCGTCGTCTGGTGGCCGAGAAAAACCCGGACATGCCTGCTGACGAACTGGAAAAACTGGCCAACGCCGTCGGTATCGGTGCAGTGAAATATGCGGATCTCTCCAAGAACCGTACCACCGACTACGTGTTCGACTGGGATAACATGCTGGCCTTCGAAGGCAATACCGCGCCGTACATGCAGTATGCCTACACCCGCGTGCTCTCCGTTTTCCGTAAGGCTGAGATCGACGAAAGCGTGCTGGCACAGGCGCAGGTCATCATCAATGAAGATCGCGAAGCGCAGCTGGCGGCACGCCTGCTGCAGTTCGAAGAGACGCTGTCCGTGGTGGCCCGCGACGGGACGCCGCACGTGATGTGTGCTTACCTGTACGATCTGGCTGGCCTGTTCTCCGGCTTCTACGAGCACTGCCCTATTCTCTCCGCTGAGAGTGAAGCAGTACGCAACAGCCGTCTGAAGCTGGCGCAGCTGACGGCGAAGACCCTGAAGCTGGGTCTGGATACCCTGGGTATCGAAACCGTCGAACGCATGTAATAACGATAATGTCCGCCTCTGACGAGGCGGACATGTTTATTACAGGGTGGCGTAGTCACCCACTAACACTTCGTAATCTTCCACATGCCACTCTCTGTTCTGATAGCTAAAACTGCCTCCTTTCCACAAATGCGTACCGGCTTTACCCACAAACAGACCGTTCGGGAATTTCGCCCGCGCCACATAGAGTTTTTTACCATCGGCTTCTTCGCCCGCCTGAATCGCCCCTGCCGGGATCGCCCTGCCGTGAACCCGCGCCCATTTCACATGGCCGACGTACACTTCAAATTCACGACAAATATGTTCTTTACCACCCCAGGGAATATAAGCCCCAAACCCGTAAGCTAATTTCCCGGGATGTATGCCACCCTTATAATTAGCACGAACAATAAATAAAGGAATGGGAATATGGACACCCGGCGCGTTATTTTCATAACCCGCAACAGGTGAATTCAGAGCAATAAAAACATCAGAGGACTTCTGCCACATGCTTGTATCCTTATTAATAAAACACAGAGGTAAAAAACGCAAAGGCGTTAAATTAGTTTATTTTTTTATTTTGCGTTAGAAGAACAACTTATGCGAAACAAAAATACGCTTACCGGGGAAAGTATATTGTGGATTGACTCACAAATTATAACGGTGGTAATAGATAATTAATTCATTTCTTGCATGTTTATATTTAACTTAATCATTCAGAAATAATATAAATAAAAAAAGCCGCCTCCACGTTTGCAGAGACGGCTTAATATCAAGGTATCAGAAGTATTTGCGTAAATATTCCGTCAGACAGAGGATCGCCATCGCCTGACCATACGGCATTGAGGTTAACGGGATCTGACGATAGAACTCCAGATCGCTGCCCATCCCGGTACCAAACGAGGTTTGCAGCAGTTCCCCTTCCGGGGAGATGTTCTTCACGATCCCGCGAATGGCTTTCTCGGCCACCTCCGCATACTCCGCCGCCACATAGCGTTTGCGCACCGCTTTCAGGATCCCGTAGCTGAACCCGGCGGTAGCGGAGGCTTCCAGATAGGAGTTCGGATCGTCCAGCAGCGTATGCCACAGGCCGCTTTCGTCCTGGCACTTCGCCAGGGCGGCAATCTGCGCATTCAGCACCTGCACCAGATAACGGCGCACGGCGTTGTTTTCCGGCAGATCCACCAGCTCGAGGAAATCAGGAATAACGATCGTCAGCCAGCTGTTGCCGCGCGCCCAGCGGGCGTTGGCAAAGTTGTGCTGGCCGTCGTAGTTCCAGCCGTGGAACCACAGCCCGGTCTCCCGATCCATCAGGTTTTGCACGTGCAGCAGGAACTGATAGACCGCCTCTTCCACGTATTCAGGTTTATTGAGCAGTTTGCCAATCTTCGCCAGCGGCAGGACGGTCATCATCAGGGTGTCGTCCCACATCTGCTGATGGTTCTCTTCCGCCAGGGTGATGTGCTGCATACCGCCATGATCGGTGCGCGGCATCTCAACCATCGCCCACTCGGCCCAGCTCTCCAGCCACGGCAGCCAGGCCGGGTTACGCGTCTCTTCATAACGATAGGCGAGGGTCAAAAACGGCGACATGGTGTTGACGTTTTTGGTGGTAGCCCCTTCGGCAAAACGCTCGGCAAACCAGCTGTCGATGATATCGCGCATCCCTTCATCCCCGGTCTGGCAGTAATACTGCCAGATGCCGTAGAGACCGACTCCGTGGGTCCACTCCCAGCCCGCCCAGCCTTTGGTGTCGATCACCCGCCCGTCGTCCAGCCGCAGTAAAAACTCGCCGGTTTTATCGTGAATGTTCACCAGGTTATGCGTCACTTTCTGGATCAGCGCTTTCAGTTCATCTCTGGCGATAAAGCGCTCTGGCTGACGCAGTAACGGGCTATGTTTGACAGGCCAAACCTTCATAATCTTAACCTCTGTTGTAAGTCGAATTCAGTGGAGCACGTTCTTTCAGTGACGGTGCAGCGGGTTTATTGCGATTCAGATAGCCGATGTTGTTGTTGCCCCACAGGCAGTCGTACGGCATACCGGCCAGCATTTCGACCGTGGCGCGGGCCTGCGGCGTGGCGGCCTCCGGCATCGCACGGCCCGACTCACGCATTTTGGCCGTCTCTTCACGCAGCGTGCTGTGCGTTTGTAAGTTCAGCTTGAAGCGCAGTGAGACCAGGAAGCCGCAGCACAGGACCAGGATGGTGCCCACGCTCAGGATCATCAGAATGGTATGGCTGACCCCTTCCGGCTGCACCTTCTGACCGCTGACAAAGCCGGACATCTGCATAACGATCCCCACCAGCATGATGGCCCCTGCTTGGGATGCTTTGCGGGTCAGGGTCATGATGCCGGCGAAGATGCCCTCGCGACGTTGACCGGTGATGACTTCATCCACGTCAGCGATATAGGTGTAGGTATTCCACGGCACATAGTTGATCCCGCCGCGGCCCAGACCCGCCAGCGCAGACACCAGCAGCAGCAGCGCGTAGATATCGCTCATGCCGGCGTAGTAGAGCCCTGCATAGGACATGGACGCCAGGCCAAATAGCACCACCACCATGCGGTACGACGGCGCGGGTCCAAAGCGGATGCACAGCGGGATCATGGCGATGACGGCAAGGAACTGGAAGATGGCCATTGTGCCCAGCAGGTTAGAGGCCATGGAGGCTTCCTGCATCAGCACAAAGACCACGTAATAGGTAAAGACGGCGTTGAACACGTCCTGCGCGATATAGCCCCCGAGGTACATCCCCAGATGCTGACGGAAAATTTTGATCCGCAGGGTGGAGCTCAGCTCAACGAACAGACGGTTCAGGCTCTGACCGAGGGTCAGCTTTTTCTTCTCCTCTTCAGCACGCAGTGCGGCTTCGGTCCACTCTTCACGCGGACGTTCCCAGGTAAAGAACCAGACGAAGGTCAGCATCAGGGCGCACAGCACCGAGAATACCAGGCTGGCATAGAAGAAGGAGATGGCGTTGTCTTTACCGAAGTGGGTTAACAAAATACCCGGCAGGAACGAGGCCAGAATCGCCGACATCTGCGCCATGGAGATACGCGCGCCGGAGAATTTGGTTTTCTGTTTGAAATCGTCGGTCATCTCCGGCACCAGCGTTTCGTACGGTACCAGGATCATGGTGTAGACGATATCAAAGATCAGATAGGTCAGCAGGTAGTACCAGAAGCCCATATCCCCGACCCACATCAGCGAGTAGCTGAAGACGCACGGGATGCCGAGCAGGATAAAGAACTTACGACGGCCAAAGCGTTTGCCCAGCCAGGTCGTGCCAAAGTTATCGGTCAGGAAGCCCATCAGCGGACTGACAACGGCATCCAGAACCCTTGCCGCCGCAAAGATGAAGGTGGCCTCAATCGGAGAGAGGCCGCAGAACGTGGTATAAAAATATAACAGCCAGGCAGCGGTTAGCGCTGTGGTTCCCGCCCCGAGAAAATCGCCCGATCCGTAGGCCAGATAGTTTGCGAGTCCAATTTTACGTGTTTTCATTACCGTCGACCCTGTAAGTTTCAGATGACTCCCGGTGAGCCCGGAGGGAACGGGAGTGACTACAGGGTTACAGTAAGAGTATCCCTACGCGGATACCTTTCTGTTTCTGCCATCGCCCGGCGGCAACTGGCAAAAATGCAAAGAGATTTACTACGCGCGTCACTCTTTTATAAAACAGCGTTTCTTTTGCTTCAAAAGGCGGGGTCAATTATGCGAGCCAGTCATCAGAATGAGCTAATAACTGGCGAAAAAGCGGGCGTTTAGCGGTAGTTAACGATCACCTCGTTACGCTGAACCTTCAGGGCGGGGATAAGACGGCCCCCACCGGGTACTTCCCAGATAAAGCGTAGCGGCTCGGCGGCGGGCACATTGTTGAAGGCATTGGTGCTGCCGCTGGCGCCGTTCAGTTCGGTGCAGCGCGCCTGGGAGCATAACCGCACCCGCAGCCCGGCGGGGATCGGGCCATTCAGCTCATAGCGCCAGACCACCAGCGTCATCAAACCCGATACCGGCTGCTTCGCCGACAGCGGGCGTGACGATGCCGCCACGCCCCGGTTGTTGAGGGTCAGGCCGATACTGCTGTCCTGCCATGCCCCCTCGCCTGCGGCCTGCGCCATCATCGGCAGCGCCAGTAACCAGAGTAATTTACGCATCATTATTGACCTCCAATGCTGGCGGTCATGCGGATGTGGCGATTGTCCGACAGCTCCATATTCGACAGAACCACCAGCTGCGTCAGGCTGCGGCGCAGGAAGCGCGACAGCAGCGGACGCAACGCGTGATTGACCAGCAGCACCGGCGGTGCGCCGAGCATCTCCTGACGCTGCAACGCCTCCTGGGTTTGCGCCAGCAGACGATCCGCCAGCCCCGGCTCCAGCCCGCCGCCGCCCTGCAACGCCTGCAGCAGCAGACGCTCAAGCGGCGTGTCGAGCCCAATCACCTGCACTTCGCCGTTGCCCGGGAACCACTGCTGGGTGATAGCGCGGCCCAGCGCCACGCGCACCACCGCCGTCAGCTCGTGCGGATCGTTTTGCAGCGGCGCATGCTCGGCCAGGGTTTCCAGAATGGTACGCATATCGCGGATCGGCACCTTCTCGTCGAGCAGGTTCTGCAGCACCTTGTGCAGCGTGGTGAGGGTCAGCACGCCCGGCACCAGATCTTCGGTGAGCTTCGGCATCTCCTGGGTCACGCGATCGAGCAGCTGCTGCGCCTCCTGACGACCAAACAGCTCCGCCGAGAACTGGCCAATAATATGGTTCAGGTGGGTGGCGACCACGGTACTGGCTTCCACCACGGTATACCCCTGGATCTGCGCCTGCTCTTTCAGGGCGCTTTCGATCCAGATGGCCGCCAGGCCAAAGGCCGGGTCGATCGTTTGTTCACCCGGCAGCGTCCCCGCCGCGGTACCCGGGTTAATCGCCAGCCAGCGTCCCGGATAGGCATCACCGCTGCCAATCTCCACCCCTTTCATCAGGATGCGGTAGCGCGCTGGCGGCAGATCCATATTGTCGCGGATATGCACCACCGGCGGCAGGAAGCCCATGTCCTGAGCGAACTTTTTACGGATACTGCGGATACGCCCCAGCAGCTCGCCGTCCTGTTGGGAATCGACCATCGGGATCAGGCGGTAGCCCACTTCCATCCCCAGGGAATCTTCCAGCTGGACGTCATTCCAGGTGGCTTCCACCGCCTGGGCGTTTTCCGGCATCTTAATCGGTGCAGGCTCGGCTTTCGGTTTGATTTCGCGCCCACGCAGCCACCAGGCCAGCCCCAGCAGCGCAGCCGTGAACAGCAGGAAGACGAAGTTCGGCATGCCCGGGACCAGGCCCAGCAGCCCCAGTACCGCCGCAGAGAGCATCAGTACGTTCGGGTTGGTGAACAGCTGGCTCACCATCTGCTCACCGACGTCCTGATCGGTGGCGACGCGGGTCACGATCACACCGGCTGCGGTGGAGATCACCAGCGCCGGGATCTGGGCGACAAGGCCGTCACCGATGGTCAGCAGCGTATAGCTTTCTGCCGCATGGCCCATGTCCATCCCGTGTTGCAGTACCCCGACCAGCAGGCCGCCCACCACGTTGATGACCATGATCAGAATACCGGCGATGGCATCGCCGCGAACGAACTTACTCGCACCGTCCATCGAGCCGTAGAAATCGGCTTCCTGGGTCACTTCTGAACGACGTTTTTTCGCTTCATCTTCGCCAATCAGCCCGGCGTTGAGATCGGCGTCAATCGCCATCTGTTTGCCCGGCATCCCGTCCAGTACGAAACGCGCGCCCACTTCGGCGATACGTCCCGCACCTTTGGTGATAACCATAAAGTTGATGATCACGAGGATGATAAACACCACGATACCGATGGCGAAGTTACCGCCCACCAGGAAGTGGCCGAAGGCCTCAACCACCTTACCTGCCGCCGCGCCGCCGGTATGGCCGTCCATCAGGATGATACGGGTGGAGGCCACGTTCAGCGCCAGGCGCAGCAGCGTGGTGAACAGCAGAATGGTCGGGAACGCGGCGAACTCGAGGGTACGCTGGGTGAACATCGCCACCAGCAGCACCATGATCGAGAGCGCAATGTTGAAGGTGAAAAGCAGATCGAGGATGAATGCCGGGAGCGGCAACACCATCATCGACAGAATTAGCAGGATGAGGATCGGCCCGGCCATGATCTGCCATTGGGTCGATTTCAGGTTGCCGGGGAGGCGCAACATTGCCACCAGATTAGCCATCAGAGTCCTTCTCGTTCATAAAATCCAGCGCTGCAGGCACCGGGAGATTCTCAGGTTTCACAGGCCGTTGACCACCGGCCAGACGCCAGCGTTTCAACTGCCACACCCACGCCAGCACTTCCGCTACAGCGGCATACAGCTGGCCTGGGATTTGTTGTCCAATTTCCGCATGACGGTAGAGCGCACGCGCCAGCGGCGGGGCTTCCAGCATCGGAATGCGGTTTTCATTACCAATTTCGCGAATACGCAGGGCAATCAGCCCGGCCCCTTTCGCCACTACCTTCGGCGCGCTCATCTTGTCTTCGTCATACTGCAGCGCAACGGAGTAGTGGGTCGGGTTGGTGACGATGACATCCGCTTTCGGCACATCTTCCATCATCCGGCGACGGGCGGCGGCACGCTGCATCTGGCGGATACGCCCTTTAACGTGCGGGTCGCCTTCCATCTGCTTGTATTCATCGCGGATGTCCTGTCGGGACATGCGCAGTTTTTTCATATGGCTGTAAATCTGAAAGAAGACGTCAAACCCCACCATCGGGATAATCGCCAGCACCACCAGCAGCGAACAGAGACCCACCAGATTGAGCGCGTTGCGCATCGCAGTGAAGGGGGATTCGCTGATCAGGCGCATCATCTCCGGCCAGTTGTGCCAGATAAAAAATCCAGCCACGCTGCCCATCAGGGCGGCCTTCATCAAGGCTTTCAGCAGTTCAGCGGCGGTCTGCGCGGAGAACATTCGCGCGATGCCGGGCAGCGGGTTGAGTTTGGAAAATTTAAACTGTAGCGACTTACCGCTAAACACCAGCCCGCCCAGCATCACCGGCGAGACAATCGCCACCAGCACCACCCCGGTAATTAACGGCAGTAGCGCGACCATCGCGCTTTTGATCAGCAGGATAATCTGGCTGAGGATCAGGTTCGGGTCGTTAACCATGCTGTGATCGAAGCGCAACCCGGCCGAGAGCATACCGGCCAGCCTGCGGGCAAGGGATTCCCCGCCGATCCAGATAATGCACACGCCCACTAACAAAATCAGCAGGGAGGTGAGTTCCTTGGATCGGGGTATCTGCCCTTCCTCACGCGCTTTTTCAAGTCGGTGGGGTGTGGGGGCTTCTGTTTTGTCGTCGCTGTCTTCTGCCACGGCAAGCATCTCGCAGGTAGAGGTCTGGACGCTATGATGCCAAAGCGGGCGCTGAACAATGGGCTAATTAGCGGCGATAAAAGGGCTGATTTAGGGCTTTCGGTGGCGTCAGGGGTTATTGGAGGCGTTTATTTATGCACATGCATCCTGTTTGCGACGGCGTGCCACCAGCGATGCGGTTAGAGACTCAATCTCCTTAAAATCTATTGCGGCGCTATTTCGGAGCACCAGGTTCCATTTACTGAGGATGCGGGCGTTAACCACCAGCGCGCTGTCCTGTTTTAAGCGGCCATTGGTTGCCAGCCAGTGGGCCACATCACCCCAGTCCCACAGCGGAGACTGACCTTTAATGCGCTGGATGGGGCAAGGAAAATCACCGCTTCCGCGGGTGCCGTCTTTCAGCATAGCGATCGCCTGGCGCGACATGCTGGTCATTTCGGCTATGTCGCTCAAACCGACAAGGGCAGAGTCGACAGATTCTACGGTAGCGCCAATGTCTGCTAGCTCGATATTGTCAACTGCTGAGGAGATGGCTGCATCCAGGGACTCAGCTTCCCGGTCAAACTCAACGTAGACGGAGCGGCCATATGCGCAGATCAGCGCGTCGTCACAGCCGCTTGCGTACAGCGCATCTTCGAGCCCTTCAGTCTCGTAGGTTACGCCGGAAAGGGTCAGAGTGAAGTTATAAAGCGCCATGATACCTCTTTGTTTTATTGTCAGATATTTTCTCGTATTCGGTAAAGAGCAGCTGTGGCTGCCCTTTACCGGGCAAAATCAAAGGCAGTGATTTACGTTGCGGATGATTTGCAGGGCATGATTTTCAGCGTTTTTCGGCGTCGTCCATACGCTCATTTGATGATCGCGATGTTCACCTTCTGGATTACCACAGCGTAATTTGCAGAAACAGTGCGCTGAATGACCGGGAGGAACCCAAATCCAGCCTCTCCCAAGGGCGTATTCAATCGCCTCCTGAATATGCTTGTTCGGATGTTTCTTCATTAGCCTCCGTTATTGAGATCCTATTATGAGTGTTGACATCTGTCAACGGTGATTTTTATCACTCGTCCGTGTCGTCACCCTCTCGCCGCTTGCTGTCTACGGCCAGCAAAAGACCTTACTGAGACTAACAGAATGGCGGAATTTGAAATAAAGGAAGGCGTGGCAGGTTGCTGATTCTGGAAGGATTGTCGTAATAAAGGATGAAACAGACGCACAAAGAAAAATGCCACCTTCGCAGATGGCATTTGTGCCGGGTGGCGCTGCGCTTACCCGGCCTACAACACCGTAGGCCTGTACAAGCGCAGCGCCGCCAGGGTATCAGAACCCTAAGCTGTCCAGCAGGTCGTCGACCTGGTCCTGGCTTGCCACGACACCGGCTTTGGTGGTGTCGAGCTGCGGGCCATTCAACAGGCTGTCGTTCTCGCGCTGCGGACGTGCGGAAGGTTCCGGCATGTTCTCCAGCAGCACCATCAACAGCTGACGCTCGATCTCCTGGATCACATCCATCATGCGCTTGATCACCTGACCGGTAAGGTCCTGGAAATCCTGCGCCATCATGATCTCCAGCAGCTGGGCGTTGGTGAAGCTGGTGTGTCCCGGTACGTCACCCAGGTACTGGCGGGTGTCGGTGACCAGTTCGCGGGCGTCGGACAGTTCGATTGGATTTTCGAACCACTCATCCCAGCGTTTGGTCAGCGCTTTCGCGCCCTTTTCCATCTCATCCTGATGCGGTTGCGATGCTTCAACACTGTTCAGCGCACGCTCAGCCGCCTGGGCAGTCATTTGCACAACGTAATCAAGACGGTCACGGGCGTCAGGAATCGCTTCCGCCGCCTCTGCAATCGCCTGATCCAGACCCAGCTCACGCAGGCTGTCGCGCAGCATGCGCGTCAGACTGCCGATCCGGGCAATTATGTCGCCGGGTGAATGCTCATCCGTGGGTTTAATCGAAGGCTGCATCATCTCCCGTACCTCACATGCCGAGTTTCTCGAAGATCTTACCGAGTTTTTCTTCCAAAGTTGCAGCGGTGAATGGCTTCACCACATACCCGCTTGCGCCAGCCTGGGCTGCAGCAATAATGTTCTCTTTCTTCGCTTCGGCCGTTACCATCAGCACAGGCATAGAGGCCATCGCAGCATTCGCACGAATGGTTTTCAGCAGTTCCAGACCATCCATGTTCGGCATGTTCCAGTCGGAAATGACAAAACCAAAGCCGCCGGCATTCAGTTTGTTCAATGCATCGACACCGTCTTCTGCTTCTTCAACATTATTAAATCCCAGCTCTTTCAGCAGGTTGCGCACGATGCGACGCATGGTGGAAAAGTCATCCACAACCAAAAACTTGAGCTCTTTGTCCGCCATAAAACTACACTCCTCGTTAAATACGTATTGCCTGTCCGGCACTGATTTTTGCCAGCATCTGCTGACTAACCTGACTGAGATCGACCACTTCGCTGACGCCACCCATATTGATGGCCTCGCGCGGCATGCCGAACACAACACAACTTGCTTCATTCTGCGCGATGGTCCAGGCGCCAGCCTGGTGCATCGCAAGCATTCCGGCGGCTCCGTCGTTGCCCATCCCCGTCAGGATCACCCCAACGGCGTTGCGCCCCGCGTGTTTCGCCACCGAATGAAACAGCACATCCACCGACGGACGGTGCCGGTTAACCGGCGGCCCGTCATGAATTTTGATTTGATAGTTCGCACCGCTGCGCGCCAGCTCCATATGCTTGTCTCCCGGGGCGATATAGGCATGCCCCGGCAGAACGCGCTCGCCATCTTCCGCCTCTTTCACGCTGATCTGACACAGCTTGTTCAGACGCTCGGCGAAGGAGCGGGTAAAGCCTGGCGGCATGTGCTGGGTAATAAGAATACCGGGGCTTGAGAGCGGCAATGGCTGGAGTACATGGCGAATTGCCTCTGTTCCCCCGGTCGACGCCCCGATCGCCAGCAGTTTTTCCGAGCTCAGCAGCGGGCCCGCCTTCAGGGTGACCGGTGCGGCCATCGGCTTGTGCATGGACACCTGCGCCCGCGCGGCGGTACGAATTTTTTCCGCGATCATCTCGCTGTACGCCAGCATGCCTTCACGGATGCCGAGCTGCGGTTTGGTGACAAAATCCACCGCCCCCAGCTCCAGCGCCCGCAGGGTGATCTCGGAACCTTTGCCGGTCAGTGAAGAGACCATCACCACCGGCATCGGCCGCAGACGCATTAACTTCTCGAGAAAGTCGATGCCATCCATGCGCGGCATTTCGACGTCGAGGGTCAGCACGTCCGGGTTATATTTTTTGATTAAATCCCGGGCTACTAACGGATCGGGGGCCGTCGCCACCATCTCCATGTCGCTGTGGCTGTTGATAATCTCGGTCATGATCTGGCGCATTAACGCCGAATCATCAACTGACAAGACCCTGATTTTACTCATGCTTTATCCTTACTCAGCGCATATACCGTCTGCCCACGCAGGCTGAATTCGCGCACGAGATTGCTGAAATTCTCCGAGTGCCCGGCAAACAGTAATCCGTCCGGCTTGAGCAACGGTACAAAGCGGCGCAGAATCTCCTGCTGCGTCGTTTTGTCGAAATAGATCATCACATTACGGCAGAAAATGGCGTCAAACGGCCCCGCCACGTTGTACTGCTTCTCCAGCAGATTGACCATGGAGAATTCCACCGCATTCGCCAGTTCGCTGCGCACCCGCACCAGCCCGTCGTGCGGACCGGTGCCGCGCATGAAATAGCGCTGAAGCTGCTGTGGCGACAGGGTTTTCAGCTCGTCCTGACGATAGATACCGCTCTGCGCTTTTTGCAGCACTTCGGTATCAATATCGCTGGCGAACACCTTCCAGCGTCCCGGCGCGGTACCCAGGGTATCGGCCAGGGTGATGGCGAGCGAGTAAGGCTCTTCCCCGGTCGAGGCCGCCGCACTCCACACGCGATACTCGCCGCCGCTGCGGCGACGCGCATGGTCCGCCAGCACCGGGAAGTGGTGTGCTTCCCGGAAAAAGGCGGTCAGGTTAGTGGTCAGCGAGTTGATAAACGCCTGCCATTCCGCGCTGTTCGGGTTCGCTTCCAGCATGCCGAGGTAGCGACCAAAATCATCCAGCTCGAGCGTCCGCAAGCGGCGCACAAGACGGTTGTAGACCATGTCCCGCTTGTGATCGGCAAGCACGATCCCCGCGCGCTGGTAGATTAACTGACATATCCGACGGAAATGCGCATCGGACAGCGCGAGGCGCTGTGTCATCTGTAACAATAATGACGATTGCCCTGAGGGCAGTGGTGATGTCATAGCGCCTTCTTAATCACGTTCAGGTTCCGACTGGAACGGCCTGCGACCGCCCGACTTCTGTAACTGTTTCACTACGTTCATTCACATTAAATACTGCGACCAGCGAGGTGAGATGATCCGCCTGGCCGGCTAACTGGTCGGTGGCGGCCGCGGCTTCTTCTACCAGCGCGGCGTTCTGCTGCGTCACCTGATCCATCTGGCTGACGGCCAGCGCCACCTGCTCAATACCACGACGCTGTTCATCGGATGCCGAGGCAATTTCGCCCATGATGTCGTTGACCTGGGTGACCGAACTGACAATCTCGGTCATGGTTTTCGCGGCGGTATCCACCAGCTCTGACCCCTGCTGCACCCGGGATACCGACTCTTCAATCAGCACCTTGATCTCTTTCGCCGCGTTGGCGCTACGGCTTGCCAGGTTACGTACTTCACCTGCCACCACCGCAAAGCCACGCCCCTGCTCGCCCGCGCGGGCCGCTTCAACCGCGGCGTTCAGCGCCAGAATATTGGTCTGGAACGCGATGCCGTCGATGACGCTGATGATGTCGCCAATTTTCTGCGAACTGGTAGCGATCTCATTCATGGTGTTCGCCACGCGGGAAGCCTGATCGCCCCCCTTCTTCGCCGTCTGCGCCGCGCTCTTCGCCAGACCGGAGGCCTGACGGGCGTTGTCGGCGTTCTGCCCGACGGTGGCGGTCAACTGTTCCATGCTGGCCGCCGTTTGCGCCAGCGAGGCAGCCTGCTGCTCGGTGCGCGACGAGAGATCGTTATTGCCTTCGGCAATCTCGGCGATCCCGGTGTGCATGGCATAACTGCCCTGACGCACCTCGGTCACCGTTTCGCGCAGCGAGCCCTGCATCGCTTTCAGGCTGGCAAAAATGGCCGAAATTTCGTTTTTACCGTACACCGCCACCGGCCGCGCCAGATCGCCCTTCGCAATGCTGTCGAAGTGGCTGCTGATGATCGCCAGCGGCTGGACGATCATCCGGCGTGACCACCACAGCGCGGCGCTGGTCAGCAGGGCCGCCAGCACAATCATGGTGACGAAGACCACGCCCGACATGTGATAGCTGGTGCGGCTGTCATTACCTGCCGCCTGCACAAACTGGTTAATTTCCTGCTGCCAGGCATCGGTGCTGGCGTCAAATGCCGCCTGCGACTCCTGCACCGGCGCGGTGAGGAAATCCGACAGCTGGTTGTTTTCCAGCCAGGTTGCCTGATGATCCAGATCGCTATACCACTGGCTGAACGCACCCTGCATCGCTTTTTTCAGCTCGCTGTCTTTCGCGCTAATTGCCGCCTGTTCATTAAACGTCTTGAACAGATCGCCGGCCTGTTTCAGGCTGCTGCGCGCGGTGGTCATCAGCGCCTTAATGTCATCGGGCGGATAGCTCAGCGCGGTCAGGGTGCCCGCTTTATTCAGCGCCGTGCTGGCCTGCAGGAGTACAGCGCGGCTCTGGGTAAGCAGCGCGCGTTGCTGATTGCTGCTCTGCATCTCCTGCAAGTTCTGATAACCATCGCGAAAAGCCCAAAACGACAAGCCGTTACTGCCAACCTGCAACACCCCACAAAGAATCAAAATCAAAAACAGGGTGGTCGAGATACGAATACGATTTAACATCCACGCTCCCATTTAGCGGCCAGCAGCCGCGATTTAACGTTCGATCAAAATGTTTCCCAGTTCTCATCTTTCCCGGTAGTCAGCGCACGTACCTGAGCCGGTGCATTGACCGGCGCTGCCGGTTGCTGGCTGGCACGCGATGACACCGTTTTTCCAGGTGCAGAAGTAAGTCGAAACGCCGAAACGGCCATCTTCAGACGGCTCGCCTGCTCTTCCAGTTGCGCCGCAGCGGTAGCGGACTCCTGAACCAGCGCGGCGTTTTGTTGTGTAACACGATCCATTTCCGATACCGCCAGGGCGACCTGGTCGATACCACGACTCTGCTCATCAGAGGCTGAGGCGATTTCACCCATGATGTCGGTCACGCGCGTTACCGCGTTAACGATGTCATTCATGGTTTCTCCCGCGCTTTCCACCAGCACCGAGCCGGTATCCACGCGCGCGACAGAATCTTCAATCAGGGCTTTGATCTCTTTGGCGGCATTGGCGCTGCGGCTGGCGAGGTTACGGACTTCCCCGGCTACCACTGCAAAACCACGCCCCTGCTCGCCGGCACGGGCGGCTTCCACCGCGGCGTTCAGCGCCAGGATGTTGGTCTGGAAGGCGATGCCGTCGATCACGCTGATGATGTCAGCGATCTTCTTCGAGCTGCCGGCGATGTCGTGCATGGTTTTCACCACGCCGTCCACCACCTTGCCGCCTTTCTGAGCGGTTTCCGAAGCGCTGTTTGCCAGCTGTGATGCCTGGCGGGCGTTGTCGGCATTCTGCTTCACGGTGGCGGTTAACTGCTCCATGCTGGCCGCGGTCTCTTCCAGCGCCGACGCCTGCTGCTCGGTGCGGGAGGAGAGATCGTTGTTACCCATCGCGATTTCGCTGGTGCCGGTGTAGATGGCATCCGAGCCCTGGCGCACGTTGGCGACCGTCTCGCTCAGGGAGCGCTGCATATGGTCAACGGTGACCGCCAGCTGGGTAATCTCACTGCGTCCGGCAATCGCCAGGGAATGGGTCAGATCGCCGCTGGCAATCTGACGAATGTGCTCAATTACGCGGTTTAACGGGTTAAGCAGGGTATGACGGATGCCGTACCAGACCCCCACCAGCACGATCGCCAGCGCCAGAGCGAGGATCCCCATCTGCCATTTGGCGAAGGTGTAATCCGCCACGCTGGCGTTGAACGCCTCCTGGTTACGGGCGTCAGAGGCGGTGACATAGTCCCGCAGGGCAGTGCCCAGCGCATTCTGCTTTGACTGGGTCGCCTGAGCGAAATAGGCGTCCATATTGCCGCTCTCGAGGAACTGGATCAGCTCCGTCAGCGCCGCGGCGTAGTCCTGGTATTTGTCATTGATTGTCTGGCTCACCTGCTCCATCGACGGCTGTGGCGTGATGGCGCTGTAGGCCTTGAAGTGTTTGTCCGCTTCCGCCAGCGTGGTGCGGGCGCTGTTGATAAGTTCAGGTTGCGGCTTAGAGGGATCCGTCGCCATACGCGCGGAGGCGCGGCTCAGGTTGATGCGCGTTTGCAGCATGTAATCCCAGGTGGAGGTGATTTCACTTTGTTGAACGCGGAATTCGTTGGAAACCGCAAAACTGTCCTGGTTAGCTTTAATAGAAGAGAAAAACAGACTGCCGGAAACGAGCTGCAACAGAGCAAAGACAGCCAGCACCAACATCAGCATTGTGACAACGCGCATACGGTTCAACATACAACACCTTCTCATAGATTTGTTCTCGGTGTTATCGGCACAACTGACAGGAACTTTACATTTGCGAAAGGGAAAAGCGTGGCTCAGAAGGCGACGTCAACGACCAGGGTGTCGCTGTAGTTACCTGCGGGAGGGGTGGTCTGATTAGTCAGGACACGGGCGGTATAGTTATAGCTGCGTAACAGCCCGTCGGCGCTCACCTGTGAAGAAGCACCGCTGGACCAGCGTTCGCTGCCGCTGCTGCCCCAGCGATTGGCAGTGGCTTCTTTATAGATCTCATAGCTCATGCGGTTGTTGCCGCTGGCCATCCGGCGCACGTTATTGCTGGCGTTGGCGCCGTTATTAATGCCGATGGTGTAGACGCTGCCCTTGGTGCAGGTGACCGAGATGGCCTGGGAGACGGTCGGGAAGTTCTGCACCAGCGGCGCGCTGTTGAAGTTGACGTTGGGGGTAGTCATGGCGCTGCAGTCGTTGGTCACCGTCATGTTGAGGGTAATGCTGACCGGCGCGGTGCCGGTTTGCGGGGTGGTACAGAGCCCCAGCACACCCAGCGAGCAGACGCTGTAGCTCACGTTGAAATTAAGGGTCACCTGATAGGGCCCGGCGCTGACGTTCTGCCCGGCGACGGTGCGAAAATAGAGCGGAATGTTGTACTGCTTTGAGCCGAGCAGGCCCAGCAGGGAGGCACCGCTCCAGGTGTAGGCTTTGCCGATCAGCACTTCGCTGCTGCTGTTGCACGTGGTCTGGCCGCACAGGCGGGTGGGGATCACGTCGGTGATGGTGGCGTTATCGGTGCGCTTCATCGTCCCGCGACTGCTGGCGGCAATCGTGGCCCCTGTGAAGTTAAGCGTTACCGAATCGTTGGTCAGCAGGTTGAGCACCGCATCGCAGTTCACCACCAGCGTGCCGGTGGTGGCCACTTCATTGCTGCCGCTCAGGGCAAAGGAGGTGACGCTGCCAAAGCTGGCATTGACGGTGCTGACCCGGCACGCCCCCCAGCTGGTTGCCGAAAACAGCATCAGCATGACCAGCAGCAGCAGGCGTTTCATGGTGCCACCCGGCAGGTCAGCGGCCCGTAGGTTTGTAGCTTATGCTCCGGATTCGCCGCAAGGGACAGGGTGACGTGGCAATCTTTGCCTTCCGGGGTGATGACCTCGAGCGGGTTGACGTCCGCCAGATCTTCCAGCCAGGCGATCCCGTCATAGCCGACAACGACCGGCTCCCGCCCCTGACGTCGCACCTGGCTACCGAGCGGGATCGCCTCCCCTGCCCCGTCGTGGAGGATCACGCTGGCGACCCGCTCCTGCTCCATCGGGAAATCGACCAGATAGCCGCTGTTGCGCCGCAGGGCGACCCGGCGCTCGGTCTCCTTCAGGCGGGTGTCGGCGGGTAAATTGAGGGTATTGATGCTGTAGCTGGCCGGGTAGTAGGCCGAGACGCCGCTGATCAGCAGATAACCGTTGCGGTTGGTTTTGCCCACCGGCTGGTTCTCATAGCTGACCGGCACGTCCGGCTGTCCGTCGGTGCTGACCACCACGAAGGCGTCGTTGATTTTGTTGGCGGCAAACAGCTCGCCGTCCATCAACACCACCGCGCCCATCGCCTCGCCCCACCAGGTCATCATGTCGCGATCGCCGTAGCCGCCGCCCTGCAGCTCAATGTTGTTATTCCGCCAGCCCAGGGTGGCCTGCTGATAGTTGCTGGCCTGCGACTGGCGCGCCCACGCCATATTCCAGCTGAAACCGCCGTCGGTGGGCATCGAGTGGTTATAGTTGAGGCGCTGGGTGCTGCCGGCATCCGGAGTGTTCTCCAGAGTTACGGCGGCGCTGTCACGCTCGCCTAGCGGGATCTGCAGCGACAGGGCCACCGTCCAGTCGCCCTGCTGCTGGTCCCGGCTGGCGGCGAGATAAATACTGCTGCTGCCCCACAGGTTACGGCTCCAGGAGAGGTTCAGCAGCTCGGTTTTCTTATCGTCGAAACTCTGCACGCCGATCCACGCCGCGCCGATATTGCCGTAATCGCCGAGGTTAAAGGTCAGTGAATATTGATCGGTATTGCGGCTCAGGCTGGCGATGGGCTGGTCGTGTTCATCGTAGACGGTGGGCTGATCGTAGAGGGCGAGGTTGCCGAAGCCGCGATCGCGGCGGCTGTGCTGGGTGGCAATGCTGAAGGCGCTGGTGCTGTACTGGTAGCCCCAGTTGACCTGCCCCCCGGTATCGCCGCGCATTTTGCTCTGGGTCCACGCGCTGTTTACCACCCCAAAGCGCCCGAGCTTAACGATGGTCCCGGCCCCGCCCAGCGCCAGCTCCTCGGCCCCTTCGACGTGCCCTTCCAGCGTCAGCCAGTCGGTGAGGCCGTAGCGATACGAGCCGCTGCCTGCCGCCGGGCCGTAGTCAAAATTATCGATGCCGTAGTTGCGCCGCAGGCTGCCGAGGGTCATGGCCCCGTCGCTGAGCCCCTGGCGGAGCAGATCGCTGGTGACGTAGAACGGCATGGTGGTACTCACCTGGCGACCCAGCGCATCGGTGGTGACCAGCACTGCATCCCCGGCACCGTTGATGTAAGGCAGATTAGTGAGGGTGAACGGCCCCGGCTGCAAACGGGTGGAGCCCGCCCGGTAGCCGTTGACGAACAGATCCACCGAGGTGGGGACCGCCGCCTCACCGGAGAATTCGGGTAGCGGCCAGGTAACGAGGTCCGGGCGCAGGGAGAAATCACGACCGTAGCTGATACCGCCCATGCGCACGCTGCTGCTCCAGCTCAGGGCATCGCTGATCACATCCCCGGCGGTCCAGGTGGTGGCGTCTTCTTCATCGGTGATCGTCAGGGTAGTGTCATAGCGCACGTACCCCTCCTCCTGACCGCTGCCGCCTGACAGGTTTTTGCGCACGTAGCCGGTGGAGGATAACGATCCCCGGTCGTCAAAATAGCGAAACTCATGCCACAGGGAGGCCTGGCCGCCGCTGTGTTCGGTGTGGTTGGTGTAGAAGTCGTAGTTGAGCAGCGCCCCCTTGCCAAAATGGGGGGGTGCTGCGCGCCATCTGGCCGCTAAAGGGGGGTGACGCGCGCGCCGATCCACTCCCGCGGCACGCTGAGCAGCAGCCGCTGCCCGGTGCTGTCGTACTCGGTACGCACGTCCGCCATGCGGCTGACGTTCACCTCTCCCGGCGGGACATGCTCGGCGGGCAAACCGGCGCGGCGCAGGTCGGCGCTGGCGACCAGATACTCCTCCTGCCGCCGGGTGACAGGCACCACCAGCCCGGTATCGTAGTGGTTAACGATCAGCGCCAGCTGGAACACCGCCTCGCCATTCACCGACTGCGGCACCGGCGGGGGCGGCAGCATATCGTCACCGGGATCGGCCCAGCTTGCGGAGCTGGCGCAGAGCAGGATTAGCATCGACGGCTTCAGTTGACGGGGGGCCGACTGCCATTGCGTATCCCGGGCATTAATTTGCGCACGCATCTGACCCGGCTGGTCGATCCCTGACGGTAGCGGCCAGCTGCGGGCACTGCCCGGTAATACGTAACCCAGCAGACCATCCGCGAGGGTACGATTCTGTCCCCCCCTGTTGCAGGGTGACCTGACTGAGGCGAACATGCACATCGCCCTGGTTGCGGACCTGCAGGGCCGGGCGGCCGTTCTCGCGGATCACCCGCCAGTTGAGATCCTGCGTTTCGACCAGGGCATGGTGCGCGCCGTCCTTAATGGTGGCGATCCCCTGCCCGTAGACAAACAGCGGAATGGAGTAGCGCATCTGTAATTTTAACCCCATCTGCGGGGTCTCTTTATCCTGCGGCTGGGGGATCTCATCCACGATGATGCGGTAGGCTTGCTCGACTCCGGCCGGCACTTCGCTCTGTTTGATCAGGCGGATTAACTGCTTGCTGCCCTTGCCGATGGTGACAATCGGCGGGCTGGCCACCACCTCCTGCTGGGCGGTATAGCGTTCCAGCCCGTTCTCCTGCCGCCAGCGCACAATCCGCACCTGCATGGTGGTGGCGCTGTTGCCCTGGTTCTGCACCCACAGCTCCGTGGCTTTGGTATCCGCCGACAGCCACGGGTCAATGGGCCACAGCAGAATGGTGGCCGCCCCGTGGGCGGTGTTGAGCGTCGCCCCCAGCGCCATCAGCAGGCAGAGCGTGCGAGTTCCTGGAAATGCCTTCATCGTCCTTCTCCCTTTATCACCACGACAGGGTCACGGTGAGTTGATCGGAATAATTTCCGGCCGGGCTGAAGCCGGTCAGAAGCGCCACACCAAAGAGCGGTAGCGCAATGTTGTTGCTGTTGGTGTACGCCACCGACACTGCCTGGTTAACCCCGATCTCACTGTTGGCCGCCAGAGAGCTGCTGCTGTACAGGCGGTACGGCACCTGACTGGTCCCCCCCGGCCCGCTGCATATTACGCACCGAGGTGTAGTGCTGGCCGCCGTCGATGCTCATGCTCAGCGCCACGCCGGGCGTGCAGGCAATGGACAGGGAACCGTTCGGCACAAAGCTGGTGTTCACCGATCCCCGCTCCACCCCGCTATGGGTGCCGAAGTCCAGGCTACCCAGCAGGCCACCGCTGCCTGCGGCGACGGAACAGCCGGGGGTGATAGTGGCGCTCACCTGAAAGGATTGCGTCGTCACCGCCTCGCCGTTTCCTGCCGCAAGCAGCAGCATGCTCAGGCCAAAAAGAGCGCGCAGTTTTCCCTCTCCCCGGTGATGGAGCTTTTGGTTTTTCACGCTCATTAAAACGTGCTGGCGCTAATAGGTAACGCTGACGTTGATGGTATCGGTGTAGGTGCCGGGCACCACGGTAACGCTGTTGCCCCCGCCGGTGATGCGGCCGTACAGCGTGTAGCTGTCGACGCCCCCGGCGGTAGAGGTCACCGGCAGCGGTGCGTTGTTGGCAATGATGTTGTTAAACCCGCCGTCGCTGAACAGGCTGTAGGCCACGCCCTGGCTGGTATTGGCGGTATTCACCAGATAACGCGCAGGGGTGCCCGGCGTGCCGACCACGGTGCCGGGCGCCGTAGAGTTGGTATTGCCGGTGATCGCCACCGTATAGCTGGCGGTGGTGCATTGAATGGTGAAGGTGTTACCGCCGCTGGCTCCGGTCAACTGGGTGGTCAGCGTGGAGAAGGTCGCCGGATGGGTACCGAAGTCGAGGGTACCGAAGTTAATGCCGTCCTGCGTCGGCGAGCCGTTGATCAGACAACCGTTGGTCAACGTCAGGGTCGCGCCAATGGTGCCGCTGCTGGTAACAGCCTGGCTATTGCTGGCGGCCATCGCCAGAACGCTACCGGTAAACAGCATCAGGAGCTTTTTATTCATTTTCCACCCTCCAGAAAATGTCACTTGGGGTTATCATTTTTTGATAACACTCAGTCTGTTAGCACCCATCATGCTGTTGCCCGGGTGGTTATTGTGAAATTTAGTTTAAGGTTTCGTTCTCAACCACTTTTCACCCCCTGACTCATACTTTTACCGTATTGACACCTATTTACAAATAAAAACAATCAGATAAGAAATGTCATCTGCCGCGTTTTCAGCATGAACGAAAGATATATTGGTTTAAATGTGATCTGAGTCACAATATATCGCCACGAAGTTATTAACAAAACTAATAAATATTAAAAAAAATATTGAAATACCCGCTTTTTTACTTCAATTTAGGTTATGAATCATTCATGCGCTGAATAATAAAAATTAGATACATCAGCTGATTAATTTCATCTTTCTGTTAATGAGGTACTTTGGTGGCAAGTGCAAACCGACTCACGATCTTCATCGTGGTCTTTATGCTGGCGGGCATTCTGTCCGGGGCAGTCATTCATGAGTATGCGTCTGCCGACGCAATCGCAGCCTGGTCAGACAATATCACTTTACTGACCGACATCTTTTTACGCCTGATTAAAATGGTCATTGCGCCGCTGGTGTTCAGCACCCTGACGGTGGGAAGTATGCGTCTGGGCGAGACCGCCACTATCGGCCGCGTAGGCGGTAAAGCGATGGTCTGGTTTATCAGCTCCTCGGTGCTTTCCATCCTGGTCGGGCTGTTTATTGTCACCCTGTTACATCCGGGCAGCGGCCTGAATCTGGCCATTCCGGCCGGGACGGTGGAGACCGGGCTGGCGACCAGCGGGATGTCGCTGAAAGGCTTTCTTTCCCACACCATCCCCACCAGCATTGCCGGGGCGATGGCCAATAACGAGATCCTGCAGATTGTGGTGTTCTCAATGTTCTTCGGCATTGGCGGCGCGTCGCTGGGGGAGAAATTTAATGCTCCGCTGGTCGCCGCGCTGGATGTGGTTTCCCACATTATGCTGAAAGTGACCGGCTACGTGATGTACGTTGCACCGCTGGCGATCTTCGCCGCCATCTCCTCGGTGATTGCCACCCAGGGGCTGGGGATTTTGCTTAACTACGCTTCGTTTATCGGCGGCTACTATCTGGCGATCGTCCTCACCTGTCTGGTGCTGGTGGCGGTGGGGTATATGGTGCTGAAAAATGAGATCTTCCGCCTGGTGGGCATGCTGAAAGATCCGGTGCTGGTGGCCTTTACCACCAGCAGCTCCGAAGCGGCCTATCCGAAAACCCTGGAGCAGCTGACCCGCTTTGGCTGCTCGCGCAATATCGTCTCCTTTGTGCTGCCGATTGGGTATTCGTTTAATCTGGTGGGGTCGATGGTCTACTGCTCGTTTGCCTCGATGTTTATCGCCCAGGCGTACAATATTCAGCTGACGTTTTCGGAAATCACGGTGCTGATGTTGACCCTGATGCTGGCCTCAAAAGGCATTGCCGGGGTACCGCGCTCGGCGCTGGTGGTGCTGGCCGCGACGATCCCGAGTTTCCATATTCCGGTGGCGGGGATTTTGCTGTTAATGGGAATCGATCACTTCCTGGATATGGGACGTTCAGCGATTAACGTGTTGGGCAACGGCGTGGCGACGGCGATGCTGGCGCAGAATGAGGGGCTGCTGGAGGATGAGGTTGAGCTGGCTAGCCAGGAAGGCTGATTTCTTATTTAGACGTTGTGGAATTGTTCCGTTCACTTTATGTCCAGCAGAATATGAAATGAACGGAAGCTGTGAACGTGATAAGGGGGGCCACCGCGGCCCCCTTATCAATCCCCGCGGCCCCGCGACGAAATCGGTGCTTCGCACTACGCTCACCTCCCGACCTGACGCCTGCGGTCGGCTCAACTCGTGATTACTCGTCCCATCCATGGGACTCGCCCCTACGGGGCCAACGCAAGCGTTGTTCAAAATTGCTCCCGGCAATTTTGTCCTGTCTCGATTCGCCTCTGGCCGCCATCCCTGGCGTCCAGCTCTTGTCATCCGGTCTCCGGTTCGCCGATTTCAGCGGGGACTCAACACCCGTGCCACATTCAGGCGACTGAGAAGCCGGGTGACGGCTTCGCCTTACCCGGCCTACAAAACCAACTGCATGCAGGATCCGTAGGCCCGGCAAGCGCAGCGCCGCCGGGCGTTGCCGCATCAGGCACGGTGCGGCAATAAAAAAGCCGGGTGGCGGCTACGCCTTACCCGGCCTACAGACGAATGCGGTCTGATGCCCTCACCCCGACCCTCTCCCACAGGGAGAGGGAGCAAACACTAAAAACGGCAACAAAGCTGCCGTTTTGCGTTTATTTAGGCTACATGACTCGCCGCCACGTCCAGCAACGCCATCTCGTCGCTGTTCAGCAGCTTCTCGATATTCACCAGAATCAGCATACGGTCACCGAGCGCGCCCAGACCGGTCAGGTATTCGGTCGACAGCGTAACGGCAAATTCCGGTGCCGGGCGGATCTGCTCGGCGGTCAGGGACAGTACGTCAGATACCCCGTCAACCACGATCCCGACCACGCGCTGGCCGAGATTGAGCACGATCACCACGGTGTTGTCATCATACTCGACGTCGCCCTGGCTGAACTTCACGCGCAGGTCAACGATAGGCACGATAACGCCACGCAGGTTGGTCACCCCTTTGATGAAATCTGGCGTGTTGGCAATGCGGGTCACCTGATCATAGCCACGGATTTCCTGCACTTTCAGAATATCGATACCGTATTCTTCGTCACCTAAAGTGAAAACCAGGAATTCCTGCCCTGATGGCTCGCCGGCCAGCTTGGTTACATTACTCATACCGGTCATTTTTTTACCTTCTTAACTGAATCAGGCGGCTGTGTGCGCCATACGTTGTTCACGATTTAATCCCTGAAGCGCCGAAACATCGACGATCAGCGCCACGCTACCATCACCCAGGATGGTGGCGGCTGAAATGCCTGGTACCTTGCGGTAGTTGCTCTCAAGGTTCTTCACCACCACCTGATGCTGACCAATCAGCTGATCGACCAGCAGGGCATAGCGGCGGCCCGCGCTTTGCAGGATCACCACGATCCCCTGCGTGGCTTCGGTTTTGGCGCCGTCCACGTCGAACACTTTCCACAGCTCCACCAGCGGCAGGTATTCACCACGCACTTCCAGCACGCGCTCACCGCCCGCCAGCGGATGTAAATCTTCTTCACGCGGCTGGAGTGACTCCATCACCGCGTTCAGCGGCAGGATAAACACTTCGTCCGCCACTTTGACCGACATACCGTCGAGGATCGCCAGCGTCAGCGGCAGCAGGATACGGATGGTGGTACCGGAGCCCTGCTTCGACTTGATCTCAACGTGGCCACCCATCTCCTGGATGTTACGTTTCACCACGTCCATACCTACGCCACGGCCGGAAACGTCCGTCACCTGCTCGGCGGTGGAGAAGCCCGGCGCGAAGATCAGCATGCCCACTTCTTCGTCGGTCATGTTTTCGTTGACCGCCATTCCCTGCGACATCGCTTTCGCGAGGATACGCTCACGGTTCAGGCCCGCGCCGTCGTCGGTCACTTCGATGCAGATGTTCCCGCCCTGATGCTCCGCAGAAAGGATCAGGTTGCCCACCGGGGATTTCCCTGCGGCAACGCGGTTTTCTGGCAATTCAATACCGTGATCGAGGCTGTTACGCACCAGGTGCGTTAACGGGTCGATAATGCGCTCAATCAGGCTCTTATCCAGCTCGGTGGAGCTGCCCATCAGCGTCAGTTCGATCTGCTTATTCAGCTTAGTGGCCAGGTCACGCACCAGACGCGGGAAGCGGCTGAAGACGTACTCCATCGGCATCATACGGATGGACATCACCGATTCCTGCAGGTCGCGGGCGTTGCGCTGCAGCTGGCCCATGCTGGTGATCAGATCTCCGTGGTTCACCGGATCCAGCTCGTTAGAACGCTGGGCCAGCATCGACTGGGTGATCACCAGTTCGCCGACCAGGTTGATCAGCTGATCCACCTTCTCAACGGCCACGCGGATACTGGTCGATTCACTGGAGCGGGCGGCTGGTTTTTCGCGTTCGCCGCGGTTTGGCGCAGCAGCTTCGCCCGGAACGGCTTTCAGTACTGGCGCAGCAGGCGCCACGGCAGGAACCGCCGGGGCGGCTTCAACGACCTCAGCCACTTCGGCAGCAGGCGCATCCGCTACCGCTTCAAAGTCGATCTGTTCAGGCTCGATCACGAAACAGAGCACCGCGACCACGTCATCTTTGCTGATGCCGCCATCGAGGGTGGCGGCCAGGGTGTCCTTGCCCTTCACCACGTTGCTCAGGGTTGCCAGATTGCTCAGCTCTTCTTCCAGCAGATTCACTTCGCTCTCTTTCAGGCCTGAGAGCACCACGCGTACGCGGTCGTCTGCGGCTGGCGCGGCGCTCGGCGCGGCGTCAACGACGCTCAGTTTCGCCGGGCTGACGGCAACGGCGGCCGTCTCGCCTTTGGCTTCCAGCGCTAACTGACGCAGGGCCTGGCAGATATATTCAAAGCTGGCAGCATCCGGCTCTTGCGAGCTTTTATAGGCATCGAGCTGTTCCTGCATAATATCTTTCGTTTCCAAAAACAGGTTAATAATGTCGGTATTGAGCTGCATCTCACCGCGTCGGGCCTCATCCAGCAGGTTCTCCATCAGATGGGTGGTCTCCTGCAGAATGGTAAAGCCAAACGTACCGGCGCCTCCTTTTATGGAGTGGGCTGCACGAAATATGGCGTTGAGCTGCTCTGAATCCGGTGCCTCAGGCACCAGGTCCAGCAGATGTTGCTCCATATCCGCCAACAGTTCGTCGGCTTCATCAAAAAACGTCTGGTAAAAATCGCTAATATCCATGCTCACGCTATCACCTCGGATTGGCTGGTGGCGATGTTGGAACGGCAGCCGAAGACACAGGGTCTGGCTGTTTTAAATCATCCAGTGACTCATTCTGGCTTTCGGCGTTTTCGTGCAGGATGGCCTGCTCCGCCTGCTTGTTGAGCACTAAGAGACTAATTCGACGGTTGATGGCATCTTCCGGCCCGCGGTCGGTCATGCGCATGGTTGCGGCCATGCCGACGACCCGCAGCACCTTGCCATCGTCCAGCCCGCCGATCACCAGCTCACGACGGGATGCGTTAGCACGATCCGCAGAGAGCTCCCAGTTGCTGTACCCTTTTTCGCCGCCGGCGTAAGGGAAGTCATCGGTGTGACCGGAAAGACTGACTCGGTTAGGGATCCCGTTCAACACCGGGGCAATCCCGCGCAGGATGTCGCGCATATAGGGTTCCACTTCGGCGCTGCCGGTTTTAAACATTGGACGGTTCTGGCTATCGATAATCTGAATGCGCAGACCCTCCTGAACAAGATCGATCTTCAGGTGCGGACGCAGGGCACGCAGCTTGGGATCCGCTTCGATCAGCTGATCCAGATCGCCACGCAGTTTCTTCAGGCGCGCCTGCTCCATGCGTTTTTTCAGCTCGTCGACGTTAGGCTCGCGTTTCACTTCACCCTGCTTTTGGGTGTAGTCATCTCCACCGCCCGGGATCGGGCTATCGCTGTTGGAGATACGCGGACCCGTCGACACCGCCGTTGCCAGCGGGGTACGGAAATACTCTGCTATCTGAATCAGCTCTTTCGGGCTGGAGATAGAGATCAGCCACATCACCAGGAAGAACGCCATCATCGCGGTCATAAAGTCCGCATAGGCGATCTTCCAGGAGCCATGGGAGCCTCCCCCATGCCCTTTGTGCTTGCGCTTTTTGACTATGACGATGGGATGGGACTGGTTTTTCATGCGTCCTCAGTGCTCGTCTGCTGGTTTGGGTTCTTCACCGCGCGCACGTGCTCTTCGAGCTCGATGAACGACGGACGCTCGCTGGAGTACAGGGTTTTACGGCCAAACTCTACCGCGATCGGCGGAGCATAACCGTTCAGGTTGGAGAGCAGCGTGATTTTGACGCACTGCATCATTTTGGTGGTTTCAGCACTCTTCTGGCGTAATACGGTCGCCAGTGGAGAGATAAAACCGTACGCCAGCAGGATCCCGAGGAAGGTCCCCACCATGGCGTGGGCAATCAGCGCCCCCAGCTCGGCCGCCGGACGATCCGCAGAGGCCAGAGCGTGTACAACCCCCATTACCGCCGCAACGATACCGAATGCCGGCAAGGAGTCGCCCACCATTGCCAGGCTGTTGGCCGGCACTTCCGCTTCGTTTTCGTGGGTTTCGATCTCTTCGTCCATCAGCGCTTCGATTTCGAAGGTGTTCATGTTGCCGCTGATGATCAGACGCAGATAGTCGACGATAAATTCGAGCATCATCGAATCCGCAAGGATCCGCGGATAGCTGGCGAAGATTTCGCTCTCTTTCGGATTCTCAATGTCGCGTTCCAGGGAGAACATCCCCTGTTGACGTGACTTGGCCATCAGGCGATAGAGCAGCGCCAGCAGGTCCATATACATACTTTTGGTGTATTTCGAACGGCGGAACAGTAACGGCAACGCTTTTAACGTTCCCTTGATCGCCTTGCCGTTGTTGCCAACGATAAACGCCCCTACCCCTGCACCACCGATTATGATCAGTTCGGCCGGTTGATAGAGTGCCCCAAGGTGCCCGCCGGTCATCATATAACCGCCGAAAACTGTACCGAGAACTACCAGGTAACCTAATACGATAAGCACGACATCATCCTTCCGCTAGTGACTTTAGCCAGGAGACAGAGTTCGGGAGTTTAGCCGTCCGTGGGGCAAAAAAAAGCAGCGGTAATTTCTTACCGCTGCTGGAGTCTTGCCCGTGGGGTCGGGTTAAACAGCCTGTTTGATCTGTTCATCCAGCAGTTGTGGATTACTATCGGCAACATCCCGGGAAAGTTTACGTCTTTTTACCGCGCGAGACGGTGGTTGGCACAAACTGCAGGCAAAGCTGCCAGCGGGCTGATGTGCGTGGGTGATAAAGTTACCGCTGCAGCAGTTGCAGCGAGACAACTCAAGCAATCCGCTTTCAACAAAACGCACCAGCGTCCATGCACGGGTCAGTGCCAGCAAAGGGCCCTCTTCAGGCTGCGGACACTGCTCGAGGTAAAGTTTGTACGCTTTAATCACCGCATCAACGCCGCTGCATAAGCCGGTCCTGAGCAGATACTGCCAGGCATTACAGAACATGGAAGCATGAATATTCTGCTCCCACGTCATAAACCAGTCGGTGGAGAATGGCAGCATGCCTTTTGGCGGCGGGCTACCACGTAATTCTTTGTACAGTTTGATAAGACGACCACGGCTCAGCTGTGTCTCGCTTTCAAGCATCTGCAAACGAGCACCAAGCGTAATCAGTTCCATCGCCAGTTGAATGTCACGCGCTTCCTGAACAATGCTCTTCTCACTCATGATTACGCTCTTTTCTTACGGGCTGCGTCATCAGGCTGGCTGATTTCGTTAAGCAAACGAGTAGAAAGCAAAATACCGGTGTGAACCTGCTGCAGATCGTCCACGCGGGACTCCTGAGTCAGCTGCGTCACAGTCTGGTGATTATCGAAACGGAACTGGCACACTAACTGGTTAGTTTCAGCCAGTTTAACCATCTGTGGCAGCGTTAAACCGCCAAGCGTTGTTGCCATCTCTTCCTGAATACCCAGACGGAACATTGCAGAGGCTTTGTCCTGGCTAATCAAACGTTGTGCAAGCAATAAATATGACAGGTTGATGTCATAAATGTGTTTTAGCAATTCGGATGTGTTCATTTATTCCTTCCCGAATAACACTCTATTCTTGTGCGGTAGACCGCACCCCGTGATGTCGCCGGGAAAACCCCGGTAAAAAAAAGAAGAAAAGGCTAAAACGCATAGTTGAATTAAGTTTTGTATTGATGAATCACGTAAAGAAAAACAAAAATTGCTTTCTGACAGTTATCACTTCTTACAATTAACTAAGATTTTTCCTAATTCGGTGCAACTCTACCCGTCCGGTGTAGGACATACAATGCAGCCCCGCCCAAAATTTAAAATAAATGTGATCCACGTCACATAATTTAAGTGAATTAGAACCAAAAATCCATCAGTATCACTTCTAAATTGTTTACATTTTGAGCAAATAGCACCCGGATATATTCTGTATGGCCGAATATTCATGCACAAGTATGAACTAACCCGGCACGTTACTTGCCGGGGGTTGACAAGTTACAACTTTGCTAAAACCCAAAACATATCTAAGATAGAAACAGCCAATTAAGTGCTTGAAATTACATGATTAAAGTCAAACTGAATCCGTAAGTATTTTCTTTCGTTTGCGCCAGGGCAAATGTTGCAGAGGGGTTAATCCCCTTGTTTTTACCGGGAATTTATATGTATGATTTCCGTTAAGAACACGGTTTTACCCCCCTCAGGAGGGTTTAGCGCTATTCATTACATAAGAATATTTAATGAATAATTATGATAAGCATCACATGTCTGTCACCTTCCCCCCTTGCGCAGGCAAAAAAATCGCGCTAATGCTGAGGAAACGTTAATGGACAGATGCGTCCGGAGGGTAAAATGAGTTACTCCCATATCCTTGTTTCTGTTTCTATTTCCCCCGAAAGCCATCAACTGGTGGCCAAAGCTGTCGCCATCGCCCGGCCGACCCAGGCGCGCATCACTCTGGTCACACTGTCCGCGGAACCTGAGATGTACAATCAGCTGGCCGCCCCGATGCTGGAAGATATTCGTAGCGTACTTCAGGAAGAAACCCAGCAATTTCTGGACGATCTTATTACGCGTGCAGAATATCCCATTGCACAAACACTCTGTGCGACAGGTGAATTAAGTGAGCGAATATTTGATATATGTCAAAAGCAGAAGGTAGACCTGGTCATTTGCGGAAATCATAACCACAGTTTTTTTTCACGGGCAGCCTGTTCCGCAAAAACAATAGTTAGCAACAGTAAAGTGGATGTGCTGTTAATTCCACTCAACGCAGTTTAATACGCTGAGTGGAATATTTATCAGGCGAGTTTAGGGAATGTTGCGACCTTTTTTTTGCAGGTTGCTCTCCACGCTGCGAGGAGTGATCTGGTTCAGGTCCGCAATGAAGCGCGCCTGCCAGCGATCGATATCGTTCTCGCGGATTACTTTCATCATATCCGCGTGGCGTGAGATACGCTCCGTGAGCGGCATATTCAGCGCCCGGTGCAGGGCGTTGGCGACATCGTCCCGATCGTAAGGATTGACGATCAGCGCCGAGGTCAGCTCGTTGGCGGCACCGGCAAACTGCGAAAGCACCAGCACGCCCGGGTCGGCCGGATCCTGCGCGGCAACGTACTCCTTCGCCACCAGGTTCATGCCATCACGCAGCGGCGTCACCAGCCCGACGTCGGCATAGCGGAACACCTTCATCAGAATTTTGCGTTCAAAATGCTGGTTGAGATAGAACAGCGGAGTCCAGCCCAGCTGACCGTAGCGGCCGTTGATACGCCCGGCTTCGTTTTCAAGCTGGTGACGGATGTCCTGATAGGCCTGTACTTCACCGCGCGAGGTCGGTGCGATTTGGGTATAGCGGATCTTACCGTGGTGCTCGGGATATTTCTCCAGCAGGGTCTCGTAAGCCTGGAAACGTTCCGGCAGCCCTTTTGAATAATCGAGACGCTCAACGGAAAAGATGTTTTTTACGTTTTTAAGCTCTTCTTTCAGCTGCGCCAGCTTAGGCGGTAGCGGCCCGGAGGCTTGCTCAATAATCTCTTCCGGCTCAATGCCGATAGGATAAACCTCGGTGCGGAAGCGCTTGCCCCATGCGGAGTGCGAGTCATCGTCATGGGCCGTCAGACGCGTTTTGCTGGCTACGCTGTCGAGGAAGGCCAGTCGGTCGTTTTCGGTCTGGAAGCCCAGCAGATCGTAATCACAGAGCTGTTCAAGTAGCTCGTCGCTTGGCGGCAGCGCGTTGAAGATCTCCGGCGTCGGGAACGGAATATGCAGGAAGAAGCCGATGCGGTTGTTCACGCCGCGCTTGCGTAGCTCGCTGGCAAACGGCAGCAGATGGTAATCATGCACCCACACCCTGTCGTCCTGCTGGACTAGCGGCTGCAGCTTATCGGCCAGCAGGCTGTTCACGCGCGAGTAGCCTTCCCAGGCTTCACGCTTAAACTTCACCAGGTCGAGACGATAGTGGAAGGCAGGCCACAGTACGGCGTTGGAGAACTGGCTGTAATACTCATCGTAATTCTGTTCACTGAGATTAAACGAGGCCCAGGTGATGTTCCCGCGCGTCACCTTTTTTTAGCGGTTTGTCCTCGTCACCAATCTCTCCACTCCAGCCAAACCAGAGTCCCCCCCGTACTTTTTAACGCCCCCAGCACCCCTACAGCCAGGCCACCTGCGCTGGCTTTTTTTGTCGTCCGGGGGGAGCGATGCGATTAGAAACTACGATCAAGCGACCCATAAGGTTTTCTCCTGTTAATTTGCGCTATTTCTTTTTCTTGTTGATGGTTAGCGGCTTTTATTACCCATTGCCAGACATCGGGTACCGTTGCCAGCCGCCAGCTGGCTTTGGTCTCACCCGCGCCGACCTTCACTGATACCCCTTTAAGCTGGTTGACCACCTCAAAGCCATGCTCATCGGTCAGGTCATCGCCAAAGAACACCGGCGTTCTGCCGAGGAAAGGCGCTTCATGCATAAAGGCGGAGATAGCTTCACCTTTATGGATGCCCCTCGGTTTGATTTCAACCACGCATTTACCCGGCTGAAGTGACAGCTGCGGGTTGTCATGGACCACCTGTTCCGCCAGGTTAAACACTTCCTTCTCATACTGAGGCGCCTGGCGATAGTGGAGCGCAAACGCCATCCCTTTAGCCTCAAGCTCGGTACCAGGCAGATATAAAAGTGCCGTCGTCAACTGCGCATGCAGCGTCTGGACCAGATCCGGAGGAAGGGTAACGGTTTGCAGATGACCATGGATGTCGCGGCGCTCCGCCCCGTGTACACCGGCAAGCGGAAAACGGTAAGGTCCGGCGAGCTGATCCAGCTCGGCGATTGAACGCCCTGATATCAATGCCAGTGCCCCCTGGTTCAGCTGCGCGAGCTGATTCAGCGCCTCTAACACTTCTACGGGAACTGCCACCTCATCGGGGTGCGGCTTGATAGTTGCCAGGGTCCCGTCGAGGTCAAAAAAGTACGCATAGTTTTCAGTTAGTAACGGCGGTGAAGTTAACGTATCGGCCACCCTGATCCTCCTTACAGTTGGCGAGATGAAAAACTGTTAACATCTCAGTAGCAGTGTAAGTATAGACAGTGTGACGGCGCTCGCCATTTGACAACCCCCTTCCCGCTGCGGCTGGAAAGGGGGTTAAGGTCGCGACTACACTTAAAAGTTAGGTCGCGGAAGGCAGGAAAACGGGTTAAAGGGTACGCTTAGCTTTTTGTTTGTAACGGTCGAAGATCACCGCTGCAAGCAGGATCAGGCCACGTACCACGTACTGCGAGAACGGGGAGATGTTTAACAGGTTCATGGCGTTCTCGACGGTCCCCAGAATCAGGATCCCCGCCACCACATATGAGATTTTTCCGATGCCGCCTTTCAGCGATACGCCGCCTAAAACGCAGGCAGAGATAACGATCAGCTCATAACCGATGGAGGTCATCGGCTGGCCGCTGGTCATACGCGAAGCCAGGATAATCCCCGCCGCCGCCGAGACCAGACCGGAGAGCACGAAGATAATAATCTTGGTGCGAACCACCGGAACACCGGCCAGACGCGCCGCCTCTTCATTACCGCCAATCGCCAGGGTATTACGGCCAAAGGTGGTTCTGTTCAGCAGGAATCCAAAGATAATCAGACAGCCGACGGTCAGCCAGATAGGCGCAGGCAGACCGAGCCAGTTGGCGTAGCCGAGGGTGAAGAAGCGCTCGTCTTCAATCCCCACCGCTTTACCGTCAGAGATGATATAGGCCAGTCCGCGCACGATCTGCATGGTAGCAAGGGTGGTGATCAGGGCGTTGATTTTCAGGCGCGCAATCACGAAGCCGTTCACCAGCCCGCTGAGCACCCCGAGCAGCAGCCCGGCCGCCACGCCAATCCACAGGCTTTCGGTCATGTTGATGACCACCGCGGTCGTTACCCCGGCGCAGGCGATAACCGAGGCCACCGACAGGTCGAAGTCGCCGGACGCCAGGCAGAACAGCATCCCGCAGGCGACCATCCCGGACATGGAGATCGCCAGACCCAGCCCCTTCATATTAATGAAGGTGGCAAAGTTAGGTACAAAGATGGCGCAGCCGAGGAACAGCACGGCGAAGACCACCAGCATGCCGTATTGATCCCAAATCCGCCCAAAGCTGAAGGCCGATTTCGGCGCTCCGGATGTAGTGACAGAGGACATCTTATTCTCCTTACTCAGGCGACAGCCTGGCTGACTTTAGGCATGGCGAGGCTTAACGCCTGCTGTTCATTCGCCTGTTCATGAAGCAATTCACCGGCAATGGCCCCCTCACGCATCACCACGATACGGTCGGCCACACCCAGCACTTCCGGCAGGTCGCTGGAGGCGAAGAGCACCGCCACGCCACGTTTTGCCAGTGCGTAAATCACGTTATAAATTTCGTGCTTCGCCCCCACGTCGATACCGCGGGTCGGTTCATCCAGCAGGATCACCTTCATCTCTTCCGACAGCCAGCGGCCAAGGATCGCCTTCTGCTGGTTCCCGCCGGAGAGGTTCATGATCAGCTGCTCCGCGCCCGGGGTTTTGATGTTGAGCGAGCGAATGTGGTGATCGGCATTGCTGACCTCCCAGGTATCGTTAATCAGACACCCGGCGCGAATGGTCTTACGGCGCGCCGAGATGTTGATGTTGTCCCGCACCGAGTGCACCGGGATAATCCCTTCGGCTTTACGGTCTTCCGGGCAGAGCATCATCCCCGCGCGAATGGCGTGCGCCGGTTTCTGAATATCGACCGGCTGACCGTCAATAAACACCTGGCCGCCGGTGATGCGGGTCCCGCCAAACAGCCCTTTCATCAGCTCGCTGCGCCCTGCCCCCACCAGCCCGAACAGGCCGACGATCTCACCGCTGCGCACGGTGAGGCTGATTGGCGTGCGCACGCCCGGGGCTTTCACCTCGTCCAGACGCAGCAGCTCGCCGCCGTACTGGCGCGGCTCCCAGTGGTAGATATCCCCCAGCTCACGGCCCACCATCGCCTGCACCAGCTGATCGTGGTTGACCTGCTGCATGTCGGTGAAGGTACGAACATAGCGGCCATCTTTGAAGACGGTGATGGCATCGCTGAGGGCGAAGATCTCTTCCATACGGTGCGACACGTACAGAATGATGCGCCCCTCTTTACGCAGCTCGCGGATCACCCGGAACAGGTTCTCGATTTCGCGCGCCGACAGCGAGCTGGTCGGTTCATCAAAGGCGATGACTTTGGCATTGCGCGCCAGCGCTTTGGCGATTTCCACCATCTGCCACTGGCCGATGGAGAGATATTTGAGCGGGGTCTGCGGGTCGATATCGAGCCCGAGGTGCTTCAGCTGCAGGCCGGCTTCATAGTTAAGCAGCGAACGGTTCACAAAGCCGCCCTTATGCGGCAGCTGCCCGAGGTAGATGTTTTCCGCCACCGTCATCTCCGGCACCAGATGCAGCTCCTGGTAGATGATGGCGACGCCGGCGTTCAGCGCGGCTGTGGTGTCCGCAAAGGCGACCTCTTTGCCCTGTAACGCCAGGGTGCCCGTAGTGGGGGCATAGTTGCCGCTGAGGATCTTCAGCAGCGTGGATTTTCCAGCGCCGTTCTCCCCCATCAGGGCATGAACCTGACCCGCATAGCAGTCAAAGCTGATGTCGGTCAACGCATTGACACCGGGAAAGGTTTTGCCGATGCCGCGAAATGAGAGATACGGTTCAGACTGTTGCATAACGTCTCCGAGGATCGAGTAGTGAACGTCTGGCCCCCCCTGTCTTCCGGGGGGCGCAATCACAGTAAATTACTTACCGCCCAGTCCTTTTTTCTCCAGCTCGGCTTTGAAGTTGTCACGGGTGATCAGCACCACGTCGGTCACTTCAGTAAATTTCGCTGGCTCTGCCCCTTTGGTCACCCAGTTGTAGAGCATTTCGCTGGATTTGTAGCCGTGAACGTCCGGGCTTGGCAGCAGGGAACCGTAGAAGCCGGTCGCCTGTGCTTTAGAGAGTTCGCTCACCGCGTCCACGCCGTTGATGCCGATACCGATCACGTCTGCTGCTTTGAAGCCCTGGCCTTCGGTAGCGCGCACGCCGCCGAGCACGGTGTTGTCGTTCATCCCGACCACCAGCCAGTGTTTCACTTCAGAGTGCTGAACCAGCATGGAGTTGGCCGCATCGAAGGCGCCCGGGATATCGTTAGATTTGGTAGGCACTTTGTAGATCTGTTTTTCCGGGAAGCCGGCCGCTTTCAGGGCATCCATCGAACCGGTGGTACGACGGCGGGCGGTATCCAGCTCATCGGCGGTAATGGCCATCACGGCGGTGTCTTTCACATCCCAGCCGCGTTTTTGCATCTCTTTATACAGCTCCTGGCCCTGACGCTCGCCGATTTTGGTCGCCGCCATCATCACCAGTGGCACGGTATCCATTGGCGCGCCTTTGGCGTTGACGAACTGATCGTCCACTGCGATGACCTTCATGTCGTAGCCGCGCGCTTTCGCCACGATAGCGGAGCCCAGTTTTGGATCCGGAGTACAGATGACAAACCCTTTCGCGCCGCTGGCCGCCAGGCTATCGATAGCGTTCAGCGTTTTTTCACCGTCCGGCACGGCAATTTTGATCACCTCAAAGCCCAAATCTTTCCCGGCTTTGTCAGCGAATTTCCACTCCGTCTGGAACCACGGCTCTTCCGGCTGCTTCACCAGGAAACCGAGCTTCAGGTTCTCTGCCATAGCGGATTGTGACATAACGGCAGCCAGACCGATGGCCGCCAGCGCTTTAGTAAATTTGTGCATGGTTAACTCCAGCTTTAGCGTTCTAATTTGTAGGGAAACAACATCTCAATTCTGCTTAATCGGACTTAAAACAAGGCATTAGCGCCAGGCGTATTTAAAGCGCATTTGCTTGAGATAGTTTTAGCGGGAAATTAATCATCCATAAGAGAGCGCCATCACACCGCAGAATTACAGTAATTGCGTACATACATTCAGCGAAAAAAGACATAAATACGGAAGGATTTGTCAGACAATTCGGAAGGGGGAAAGCAGATTAGTCCATAAGATCAGCTAAGATATCCTTGTTAGCCGGGCGCATACACGCCCGGGGAGATCTTACCAGGGATAGTAGATGTGATCGGCGTGGTCGCGCACCGGCGCTTCATCGCCCAACAGGCGCGCAGAGAGGGTCAGCGCGAAGTCAAAGGCAAGGCCCAGACCTTTGCCGCTGATGAGATTGCCATCTTCCACCACCGGGGCATCGACATACACCCCGTCTTCGACGCCCTGCCAGAGATCGCCCGAACAGACGTAGCGACGCCCTTTCAGCAAGCCGTTCCCACCCAGCACGCGTGCGGCGGCGGAACAGATTGGCGCGATAATTTTGCCCGCTTCGTCATGGACGGCGATAAAACGCACCACCTCAGCGCTGGCGGCGAGGTTAACGCTGCCCTGCGGACCGCCCGGCAGGACCACGGCGTCGTAGTAAGTATTGATTCTCTCGCTCAGGGTGTTATCCGCGACCATCGGAATATTATGGTAGCTCACCACCGCGCGCGACCCGGCGCAGGCCAGGGTTTCTACCTCAATGTTAAGACGGCGCAGGATATCAATGGTGATGATCGCTTCCGCCTCTTCAAATCCGGGTGCCAGCAGCACCGCAACCTTTGCCATACGAACTCCGCTAGATAGAAAGATAAAACATTGTTTCATTTTCACAGAGTGCCGTGCGGTAAACTCCATGCCGGATCACATATCGCACTATTTTTCGCAAAAATGATCCTGCGCAATTTTCATCAGGTGTAAGTTTTTATTAATTCCTGGAATTATCTCTATTCCGTTCGGCAGGAATAATTATAAATTTATTTGCTAAGCACATATTTCGCTGCTACCCGGAAAAACATCAAATATCGTAAACAATATAATTGCGTTAAATTTATACAAAATATTATAAATCAATTAGTTACGCACTAACCTCTTCTGTCCAGATCTCTCCAAATCCTTCACTGTTTTTAATTCCTGATGGGAAGTAAGGTTTAGTAAGAATATATTTATAAGGATTTTCTTATAAAGCAGTCGCTGTTATGATGAATTTTACCCGATGCCTGAAATGAATATGGGATCACATACAGGGAAAACAGAATGCTTTTATTCTGAAGTGAACTATCGTTAATGATGATTATTTTTTAGGTTACATAAACGAAGAAAAAGGGAATGGATATGGCTGTCTCGGATATGATTACCAGGCTCAATACGCAGATGAACCTTGAGTTTCACGCGTCAAATCTCTCATTACACCTCAGCGAGTGGTGTTCAGAACATCAGTTAACCGGTTCCGCGACTTTCCTGCGCATTCAGGCGCAGAGCAACGTCACGCAAATGATGCGCGTTTTTGATTTTCTGAAAGCATCAGGCGCCATGCCGGTGCTGAAACCCGTCGATATGTCTGATGAAGCGTGTGATTGCCTGGAAGCGGTTTTCCAGCGCACGCTGGAAGAGTATGAGCAACGCTCTCTGACGCTGAATCAGTTAGCGGATGAAGCGCGGAAAATGAAAGATCTCTCCACGCTTAACTTCCTGCACGATATTGAAAAAGAGCAGCTGCAGGATGGGGTATTACTGAAAACCGTCCTCGATGAAGTTCGCCAGGCGCGCCGCACCGGCATGGGTCTGGAACAGACCGATCGCCACCTGCTTAACGTCGTCAACTGCCAGCACCACTGATCCTGCTTATCGCCTGACTTACCCGGCCTGTGCCGGGTAATTTTGTTACAAAATTGCAACCAACCCCTTGCTTTTATTAATTTTTAACAAATCCGATCTGGCTCCCACCGAATAACCCTTCTCCGTGTAATGATTTGCGAAAATTTCATTTTCACAGACGAAGGATACGTATGATTACCGTTGAATTTATTGTCATTATTCTGTGCCTGCTCATTGGTACCCGGTTCGGTGGCATGGGGCTGGGGCTGATAAGCGGCATTGGCCTGTTTATTCTCAGCTTTGTCTTTGGGCTTCAGCCCGGTAAGCCTCCGGTGGATGTCATGCTGACGATCCTCGCGGTCATTGGCTGTGCGGCTACGCTGCAAACGGCCGGAGGTCTGAACGTGATGATGCAGTTTGCCGAACGGCTGCTGCGTCGGCATCCACAACACATCACCCTGCTCGCCCCTTTCACCACCTGGATGCTGACCTTCCTGTGCGGAACCGGCCATGTGGTCTATACCATGTTCCCGATCATCGCCGATATCGCGCTGAAAAAAGGTATCCGCCCGGAGCGCCCGATGGCGGTGGCGTCCATTGCCTCGCAGATGGCGATTACCGCCTCTCCGGTATCGGTCGCCGTTGTCTCGCTGATGTCGATTCTTGCCGCGCAGCACGGGGTCGGCCAGGCCTTTGGCATTCTGCAGATCCTCGCCATTTCGGTCCCGGCTTCGCTGGCGGGGGTAGCGATTGCCGCTCTGTGGAGTCTGCGCCGCGGCAAGGATCTGGCCGACGACGAAGAGTTTCAGGCCCGGCTGCAGGATCCCGAGCAGCGTAAGTTTATCTATGGCAGTACCGACACCTTAATGAATCAGCGTTTCCCGAAACAGGCCTACTGGTCTACGTGGATCTTCTTCGCCGGGATTGCCGTCGTGGTGCTGCTGGGCGCCCTGCCCGAGCTGCGTCCGGCCTTTGAGGTGAAAGGCAAGCTGACGGCGCTGTCGATGAACCTGGTGATCCAGATGATGATGCTGATTGCCGGGGCCGTGATGCTGATGGTGTGCAAAGTGAATGCTGCGTCCATTTCAAACGGGGCGGTGTTTAAGGCCGGGATGGTGGCGATCTTCTCGGTCTTTGGCGTGGCGTGGATGAGCGATACCTTTTTCCAGGCGCATCTGGATGAGCTGAAGATGGCCCTTGAGGGGGTGGTGAAAAGCCATCCCTGGACCTACGCCATCGTGCTGTTCCTGGTCTCGAAGCTGGTGAACAGCCAGGCGGCAGCGCTGACCGCGGTCGCGCCGATGGGGTTAATGCTGGGGATCGATCCGAAGATGCTGATTGCTTTCTTCCCGGCGTCTTACGGCTATTTCGTTTTGCCGACCTACCCCAGCGACCTCGCCTGCATCGGCTTTGACCGCTCGGGCACCACGCGCATCGGCAAGTTTATTATCAACCACAGCTTTATTCTGCCGGGGCTTATCGGGGTGAGCTGTGCCTGTGCGGTGAGCTATCTGCTGGTGCAGACCTTCCTGTAATCCTCATGCCGGGCGACCCTGGGTCGCCCGTTCACAAAATTCTCATAAAACCATTTCTAAATTCAAAACGTCGGTTTATTTTAGTGAGACTCGCCCTGCGGCGTGAACTTCAGTTCAATCAGTGCAATGGCTTTCTGAACCGCACGCAGCGTGACCGGGTCAGCCGACGCAGGATTGCTGGCGAAATCGATGTTTCTGAGCTGGCTGGACATCTTCTCGCGCACCTCTGCGGGGGCGATGATTTCAATCACATCAAGGATTTGTTTGATGACCAGCTGGCATGCAACAACGTCAGAGATCAGTTCCTGATCGGCACTCAGGTTTTGAGACATAGGCTTCTCCTGTTTGAAAGGCCGCCATAGTAGCAAAACGCCCGCCCGGATGCGGCCTGCAGGCACAAAAAAACCTGCCGAAGCAGGTTTTTTCTTATCAGAACATCGCGCCTGGCGGTACGTCCTTAAAGGTCTTGCAGTAGGATTCGAACATGCTTTTCAGGATTTTGCGCAATTTCATCATTATGCTCCGGCTAAATGTTATGCAGGTGTTATCGTTGATGCGCTTATAATATGACCTCCATCACAAAAATCAATTATTTTGTGATATTCATCACGGCAGTTTATTTAAAATAAAACAGTGTTCCTGTTAAAAATAAAAACAAATCATGTAATTAGCAGCGTGTTTGTTCCTGTAAATTTTTAAAAAAAATTTTAAGTGGCAGAGGAAAAATGACCGAAAACATCTCCGGTAAAGCGGCCAGCGGGATCTCTCCCGCAGCGCTGTTGGTGGCTGGTGCCTTCTTTATGGAGTTTCTCGACGGGACGGTGATCGCCACCGCCCTGCCCGATATGGCGAGAAGCTTTGGTGTGCAGGCGGTGGATCTCAACATCGGCATCAGCGCCTATCTTATCACCCTGGCGGTGCTGATCCCCGCCAGCGGCTGGATCGCCGACCGCTTTGGTGCCCGCAAAGTCTTCACCCTGGCGCTGGCGATCTTTACCCTTGCCTCGGTGCTGTGCGGCCTCGCCACCAGCGTCGATCAGTTTGTCGCCATGCGCGTCCTGCAGGGGATGGGCGGCGCGCTGATGGTGCCGGTTGGGCGGCTGGCGGTGCTGCGCACCACCCCGAAACATCTGCTGATCACCGCCATCGCCACCCTCACCTGGCCCGCGCTGGTGGCACCGATCATCGGCCCGCCGCTGGGGGGGCTTTATTACCAGCTATGCCAACTGGCGCTGGATCTTCTTTATTAACGTGCCGCTGGGGCTGATTGCCATCGTGCTGGCGCTGCGCATTATCCCGGACATCTATGAAGAGACCCGCCGCCCGTTCGACACCCCGGGCTTTATCGCCACCTCGGTAGCGATGGTGAGCCTGGTTTGTGCCATGGAGATGATGGGGGCGCAGGAGGTGAATACGGTAATCACCTTCGCGTTGCTGGCTATCGGCGTGGTCACCTTGATCTATGCCCTGCGGCATTTCAGGCGCACCGAATGGCCGATGATCCGCCTTGACGCCCTGCAGGTGCCCACCTTTCGCGTGACGATGTACGGTGGGTCACTGTTTCGCGCCTCCATCAGCGCCGTGCCCTTTTTGCTGCCGCTGCTGTTCCAGGTGGGATTCGGCATGGATGCATTCCACTCCGGTTTGCTGGTGCTGGCGGTATTTGTCGGCAACCTGACCATCAAACCGGCAACCACGCCGCTGATACGCGGGCTGGGGTTTAAAAAGCTGCTGCTGATCAACGGGGCGCTGAACGTGCTGGCCCTGCTGGCCTGTGCCTTCCTGACCCCGCAAACGCCGGTGTGGGTGATCATGCTGGTGCTCTATCTGGGTGGGGTATTCCGTTCCATTCAGTTTACCGCCATCAGCACCCTCGCCTTTGCCGACGTCCCTTCCCCGCAGATGAGCTATGCCAACACCCTGTTCTCAACTGCCACCCAGCTGGCGGTGGGGCTGGGGATCACCCTTGGGGCTATCGGGATCCGCATCGGAGAGCTGTGCAGCGAGATGCTGGGGATAGAGGCGCTACCGGGGATCGGCTTCCGGCTGGCGTTTGTGGCGATTGCGTTGGTTTGTCTGCTGGGGATGGTCGATACCCTGCGGCTGGTGAAAGATGCCGGCAGCGCGGTATCCAGAAAGCGGGCATAAAAAAAAGCCAGCATAAGCTGGCTTTTTTTACTGGTGCTGGCAACTTAGCCGATAATACCGCGGACGAAGGCTTCGATCTCTTTATCCTGGCAGTTCTCGAAGAAGCACTGCTGGAAACGCTGGCCGGTCACTGCCGTTTTGACCAGCTCTGGATCGATAGCGCGCAGGGTGTCGAGATAGTTCTCTTTAACCACCGCGGCTTTCACCTGGTTCAGGATGCCGGCGTTACGAACCTGCGGCTCTTTACGCTCTGGCGGATAACCTTCGCCGTTACGACCGGTGAAAGCTTTTTCGAAGATGAAGCGAACGTTCAGCTCTGCGCCCCAGCCAAAGCCTTTGGCGAACGGCAGGGAGAGCGCGTTGCCGTTGTTGATCTGGGCGAACAGGAAGGCGTCCGCCGGATCGATGCAGTAGCCGCACACTACGCCCGGGTGGATGTTCAGGGACATCAGCGCGCCCTGGCCGGTACCGCAGCCGGTCACGACGAAATCAACCGCTTTCGAGTTCAGCAGAATGCTCGCCATGATCCCCAGATGAATATAGGTCAGGTGATGATCGTTTTCGTCGCTCATCCCAACGTTGTAGACCGGGAAACCTTTCTCTTCAGCAACGGCGTTCAATTCCTTGAGGATGATGGCGTTTTTTGGCGCCTGGCTGTTTTCCATCATCAGTGCAATTTTCATTCTTCGTCTCCTGAATGCGATGCGGGGCACCCCGCTGTGAATAGCTTACCTGTTCAACCTTACTACTAAGCAAACACACTTTCAAATTAAGTGAAAAATAGTTTCAAAAAACAAAGATGCGCTCACAATTTTGTACTCAGGCGCGTTTTTGCCACCGGGAGATAAAGGGATGGCATATGATTGAAGGAGCCGGGGGCTCGTGGCAAAGAGAAGGGGCAGAACAGGTGCTTAATCCTGGCATTGCGGCGCACATCAGCCGCTAGTATAGATTATTTAACGCATACAGAGTGTTCTATGAAGAGATTATGCACTGGCGGCCTGCTCCTGTTACTGGCGGGCTGTGGCGTTACCCGGCAAGCAGAAGTCAGCAGCGTCGACGTGACGTCAGGTGTCGTCATGCTCAATTACGATCAGGCCATGTTGCAGAACGCCCGCTATGACGACTACGTCACCAGCGGCACCGCGACCCGTGAATGCCAGGCGATGGGCTACAGCACGGCCATGGCCTACGGTCAGCCGGTTAAAACCTGTAGCCTGATCAGCGGCTCGCTATGCCTCAATGAAACCATGACCATCCAGTATAAGTGTTATGGCTATGCTCCGCCGCTCGTCGTTACGACCTCCGCATATTAATGATTCCATTGCCAGCGATCCCGCTGGCAATAATATTTTAAACACGAAACAGAATAATTCTCATTAATATATTTATATTACCCGCAATGCGTTTTATTCCCATTCGTATTATGATTGTTTAAATATTTATTTTACTTTTTGCAAATAAATAAATAACAAATTATAGTGACGCTCACGTTGACCAGTGAATAATAATACGGAGCTACACCATGCTTAAAACTGAAATGATCGACAAGCTTAATGAGCAAATGAATCTGGAGCTTTACTCCTCCCTGCTCTATCAGCAGATGAGCGCCTGGTGTAGCTATCACAGTTTTGAAGGCGCAGCGGCATTTATGCGCCGTCACGCGCAGGAAGAGATGACCCACATGCAGCGTCTCTTTGATTATCTTACCGATACCGGCAGCCTGCCACGCATCACACCGGTGGCCTCGCCGTTTGCAGAATACGCCTCGCTGGACGAACTGTTCCGCGCCACTTACGAGCACGAGCAGCTGATCACCCAGAAAATTAACGAACTGGTTCATGCCGCGATGACCAGCCAGGATTATGGCACCTTTAATTTCCTGCAGTGGTATGTGGCAGAACAACACGAAGAAGAGAAGCTGTTTAAATCCGTTCTCGATAAACTTTCCCTGGCCGGGAAATCGGGTGAAGGTCTGTACTTTATTGATAAAGAGCTGTCGACGCTCGATGCACAAAATTAATATTACTGCGGCGCCTTCTGGCGCCGCGTTATTTTTAATGACGACAAATTTTACTTTCGTGAGTTGAAAAACCGCTATCCAGCGGAATAAATTTTCCCCGTGCCGCCAGAAAAGCAACCAGCTCCGCCGCGGTCATTTCCGCTGCCGAACAGGTGTGAAAACGCGCTTCCTCACCAAACCGCGCGATAATTGCCGCCACCAGACTCTCTTCGGTGTACTGCGCACCGGAATCAATCATCATCGTCAGCACATCGTGCCCGTGAATGGATGCCATAAACCCTCCTGAGTGAAAGGCACAGCCTGACACATCCCTTCCCTGCACGCCTTGCGCTGGCGCAGGAATCCCTTTCGATTTCCTTGCCCGCGGCGTCTGATTAATTGCGTAAAGTTTAAATTACAGGCGTTGTAACGCCGGTTTGACGAACCTGCATTTTTCCCTTACGCTGCGCCGCAGATTTTGTCGCGATAGTGCAAGGCCGTAGAGGAAAACGTGAAGAACAGAACGCTGGGAAGTATTTTCATCGTCGCCGGAACGACGATTGGGGCTGGAATGCTGGCGATGCCGCTGGCGGCAGCGGGCGTCGGGTTTGGCGTCACGCTGGTGTTACTGGGCGTGCTCTGGGCGCTGATGTGTTACACCGCCCTGCTGCTGCTCGAAGTGTATCAGCACGTTCCCGCCGATACCGGACTGGGGTCCCTGGCCGGGCGCTATCTGGGCCGCTTCGGCCAGTGGATAACCGGCTTCAGCATGATGTTCCTGATGTATGCCCTCACCGCAGCCTACATCAGCGGCGCGGGCGAGCTTATCGCCTCCAGCGTTAACGACTGGTTCAACGCCGATATCTCCCCCACCACCGGGGTGATCTTCTTCACCCTGATCGGCGGCGGCGTGGTCTGCGTGGGTACCTCGCTGGTGGATCTGTTCAACCGTTTCCTCTTCTCGGCAAAAATACTCTTCCTGGTGGTGATGCTGGCGCTGCTGGCCCCGCACATTCATAAGGTCAACTTACTGACCCTGCCGCTGGAGAAAGGGCTGGCGCTGTCGGCCATCCCGGTGATTTTTACCTCCTTTGGTTTTCACGGCAGCGTGCCGAGCATCGTCAGCTATATGAATGGCAACGTGCGCAAGCTGCGCTGGATCTTTATTACCGGCAGCGCCATCCCGCTGGTGGCCTATATCTTCTGGCAACTGGTGACCCTCGGCAGCATCAACTCATCGACCTTTATGGGAATGCTGGCCAGCCATTCCGGCCTGAACGGGCTGCTGCAGGCCCTGCGTGAAGTGGTCGCGTCGCCGCACGTGGAGCTGGCGGTGCACCTGTTTGCCGACCTCGCCCTGGCGACCTCGTTCCTCGGCGTGGCGCTGGGCCTGTTCGATTACCTTGCCGACCTGTTCCAGCGCAGCCGCACCGTTAGCGGACGTATTCAGACCGGGGCGATCACCTTCCTGCCGCCGCTGGCCTTTGCGCTGTTCTATCCGCGTGGGTTTGTCATGGCGCTGGGGTATGCCGGGGTGGCGCTGGCGGTGCTGGCGCTGCTGCTACCGTCGCTGCTGGTCTGGCAGAGCCGTAAGCATCATCCTGAAGGTGATTACCGGGTGCCCGGCGGGAAACCGGCGCTGTGTCTGGTCTTCGCCTGCGGGATTGCGATCATTCTGGTGCAGTTCGGGATTGCAGCGGGGCTGTTGCCGGAAGTGGGATAACGTGCATTAATGCCCGGCGGCGCTTCGCTTGCGCGGGCCTACGAGAGGGTTTTGTAGGCCGGGTAAGCGAAGCGCCACCCGGCAGAAATGCGCGCGGTTAATGCAGACAGCAGTTCTTGAATTTTTTACCGCTGCCGCACGGGCAGGGATCGTTGCGACCGACTTTGGTGCCGTTGATCACCGGCTGCTGGGCGACCGGCTCCTGCGGGTTGGCAATCCAGTAGTTGTACAGACGCAGCGCCGCCGGACGAATATTCTCAATGCTCTGCTGGAACTCCTCTTCGCTGAAGCTATCCAGACGCTCGAAGTTCTCTTCGGAGCCGTGGAGGGCAATCAAATCCAGATCGGCACGCAGGGATTCCGGCAGGGATGACCAGTCGGTCAACGCCACGCCGCGCATATAGCCGAAGCACCACTCTTCCACCACGGTATAGGTTTCACCCTCGACATCATTCATGCCGAACATAGGTTCAAACTGATCCGGGTAGTCGCTCAGGCGCTCGGCGATATCGTTCATGTGCTTGAAGCAGAGATCGATGAAGCGGTTCATCTCGCGATCGTTCTTCCAGCGCGGAATGTATTTTTCGCCACCCCACACCGCCACCAGCCAGCGGTCCGGCTCTACCACCACCGGGCCGGACAGCACCGCGGTCAGCATCCCGTCGAGCTCCGAGACGTCCATCACGGACTCGCCGTCATGACCGTAGGTCATTAAGGTCTCTTCCAGCCACTCCATTTCGGTTTCGTTTAACGGGCCTTCGGTCATGGGTAAATCTCCTGCAGAATAGAATTGCGTGCAGGGTAACACAGAAACTCCGCCAAACGGGCCCTTTCCCCTGGTGTTCCCGGGCGCTTTCGTGGTGCAAAACGGTTCAAATCGTGACCGTTGCACAACTTATGTGCTTTGTTGTTAATGAGATGTGATCCCCGCTGTAATTTCACTTCGTGGTGCCGGGTGGCTTAAAACGGCGCTCTATACTGAAAATTGTCGAAACACAGGCAATTGGCTGCCGTTCTGGCAACCATTTTGCTTACTGTTGTGCTGAGGGTCATCACCCTCAGGCAATCTCGCCTGTTTCTGCGGTATGTCGTCCGTTTAGTGCATTACGTTTTGAACACGTTTTGGATTGGGTACGCCTCCGGCGTTCGACTACACAGGGTTGTGCCAAAAACCACTCAGAAAAGGTAGATAATAATGTCGCTGAAATTGATCAGAAGTCCTCTCTCTATCGTGCTGGCAGGGTGTCTGGTGACGGCGTTTTCCGCCCAGGCAGATATCGTCATTGGCGTGGCGGGTCCCTTCACCGGGCCGAACGCCACCTACGGGGACCAGTACTGGCACGGCGCGACCCAGGCCGCGGAAGACATTAACGCCGCGGGCGGCATTAATGGCGAGAAGATCAAACTGGTGCAGGGCGATGACGCCTGTGAACCGAAACAGGCCGTCTCGGTCGCTAACCGTCTGGTTGACCAGGATAAGGTCAAAGCCGTGGTCGGCCACTTCTGCTCCTCTTCCACCATGCCGGCCTCCGAGGTCTATAACGACGCCGGCGTGCTGGCGATCACCCCCGGCTCCACCAACCCGCTCATCACCGAGCGCGGCATGAGCGACATGTTCCGCATGTGCGGTCGTGATGACCAGCAGGGCCAGGTCGCGGCTGATTTCATTATTGATAAGCTGAAAGCCAAACGGGTGGTGATCATTCACGACAAAGACACCTATGGTCAGGGGCTGGCGGATGCCACCAAAGCGGCGCTGGCGAAACGCGACGTTAAGGATGTGATGTACGAAGGCCTGTCACGCGGCGAAAAAGACTTTAACGCGCTGGTAACCAAAATCGGCGCCCAGAAGCCGGACGTAGTCTTCTTCGGCGGCTGCCACCCGGAAGCGGGCCCGCTGGTGCGCCAGATGCGTGAGCAGGGCGTGCAGGCCAAATTCTTCTCCGGCGACTGTATCGTCAACGAAGAGATGGTCACCGCCGCTGGGGGCGCGCAGTACACCAACGGCATCTATATGACCTTCGGCAAAGACCCGCGCCTGATCCCGGAAGGCAAAGCGGTAATCGACAAATTCCGCGCCAGTAAATTCGAGCCGGAAGGCTATACCCTCTACTCCTACGCCTCTATTCAGGCCATTGCTGCGGCGTTCAAAGCCACAGGCGGTGCCGATCCGGCCAAAGCCAGCGAATGGCTGAAGGCCAATTCGGTGGATACCGTGATGGGCAAAAAATCCTGGGACAGCAAAGGCGACCTGAAAGTCTCTGACTACGTGGTGTACGAGTGGGACGACAAAGGCAAATATAAGGAAGTGCAGTAACGGGACGGAATCACGCTCAACGTCGGTATGGCGACATACCGACGCACTAAAACCATCGGGCCGCCCCGCAACCGGCGGCCTATAACCCGAGCGCGCGATGATGGAAACTTTCTTTCTGCAGCAGTTAATCAATGGCCTGACGCTGGGGTCGGTCTACGGATTGATCGCCATCGGCTACACCATGGTCTACGGCATTATCGGCATGATTAACTTCGCCCACGGCGAAGTGTATATGATCTCCGCCTATCTCTGCGCCATCGGCCTGGCGCTCCTCTCCTTCTTCGGGCTGGAATCCTTTCCGCTGCTGATCCTCGGCACGCTGGTCTTCACCATCGTGGTGACGGGGGTGTACGGCTGGACCATCGAGCGCATTGCCTATAAACCGCTGCGTAACTCCACGCGCCTGGCGCCGCTGATCTCCGCCATCGGCATGTCGCTGATCCTGCAAAACTACGCCCAGATCAGCCAGGGCCCGCGCCAGCAGGGGGTCCCCACCATGCTCGACGGGGTGCTGCGTTTTCATATTGGTGAAGGCTTTGTGCAGATCACCTACACCAAAGTCTTCATTCTGATCGCCTCGTTCACCGGGATGCTGCTGCTCACCTGGATCATCAGCAATACCCGGCTTGGGCGGATGTGCCGCGCCGTACAGCAGGATCGCAAGATGGCATCGATTCTGGGCATTAACACCGACCGGATAATCTCGCTGGTGTTCGTGATTGGCGCGGCGATGGCCGGGCTGGCGGGGGTGCTGATCACCATGAACTACGGCACCTTTGATTTTTACGCCGGGTTTATCATCGGGATTAAAGCCTTTACCGCCGCCGTCCTCGGGGGGGATCGGCTCCCTGCCCGGCGCGATGCTGGGGGGGGCTGATCCTCGGCATTGCCGAGGCGCAATTCTCCGGCATGGTCAACTCCGACTATAAAGACGTGTTCTCCTTTGGATTGCTGGTGGTGATCCTGATTTTCCGTCCTCAGGGACTGCTTGGCCGCCCTGTCGTAGCCAAGGTGTGAGGGAAAAAAGATGACTGCACAAATCGTTTCACAACCCGTGTCCCACGACGGGTTTTCGCTTAAGCGCTGTCTTCTCGACGCCATTTTTGCCGGCATGGTGGCGCTGATCGTTTTTGGTCCCATCGCCGGCGTGGTGCTGGATGGCTATAGCTTTAACTTTGAAGGGCGGCGACTGGCGTGGATCATCGCCACGGTGATGACGGGGCGTTTTTTACTCAGCGCCTTTCTATCCACCGCGCCGGGCCGGCGCGTGATGGCCCGCTTCGACAACGATAACTCAGGGGTTTACGTCCGCCCGCCGGAGTACAAAAGCCGGATGCGCTGGATCCTGCCGCTGATTATCGCCCTGGCGGTCTGTTTTCCGTTCGTCGCCACCAAGTACGTGCTGACGGTGGCAATCCTCGGCCTGATCTACGTCCTGCTCGGCCTCGGGCTGAACATCGTGGTGGGGCTCGCGGGCCTGCTGGACCTCGGCTACGTCGCTTTTTACGCCATCGGGGCCTACGGCCTGGCGCTGGGCTATCAGTATCTGGGGCTCGGCTTCTGGACCATGCTGCCGCTGGCGGCGCTGATGGCCGCCGCGGCCGGGGCCCTGCTTGGCTTCCCGGTGCTGCGCATGCACGGTGACTATCTGGCGATTGTGACCCTCGGCTTCGGGGAGATCATCCGCCTGGTGCTGAATAACTGGCTGACCTTTACCGGCGGACCGAACGGCATCTCCGCCCCACCCCCTACCCTGTTCGGGCTGGAGTTTGGCCGGCGGGCGAAAGATGGCGGCGTGCCCTTCCACGAGTTCTTCAACCTGACCTTTAACCCCAATCTGAAGTTCATCTTCATCTACGCCATCCTGCTGCTGGTGGTGCTGCTGGTGCTGTACATCAAGCACCGCCTGACGCGGATGCCGATTGGCCGCGCCTGGGAGGCGCTGCGCGAGGACGAAATCGCCTGCCGCTCCATGGGCCTCAACCATGTGCTGGTCAAGCTGTCGGCCTTTACACTCGGGGCCTCTACCGCGGGCATTGCCGGGGTATTCTTCGCCACCTATCAGGGGTTTGTTAACCCCACCTCGTTCACCTTCTTTGAGTCGGCCCTGATCCTCGCCATCGTGGTGTTAGGCGGAATGGGCTCCACCCTCGGGGTGGTGCTGGCCGCCTTCGTGCTCACCGTCACACCCGAGCTGCTGCGTACCTTCGCGGAGTACCGGGTGCTGCTGTTTGGCGTGTTAATGGTGGTGATGATGATCTGGCGGCCGCGAGGGCTGATCCGCATCAACCGCAGCGGCTTTGCGGTGCGTAAAGGAGTGGCGCCATGAACGGGACCATCTTAAGCGTCGAGCATCTGATGATGCACTTTGGCGGCATCAAGGCGCTCAATGACGTTAATCTCGAGGTGCAGCGCGGCTCCATTACCGCCCTGATCGGGCCGAACGGGGCGGGGAAAACCACGGTGTTCAACTGCCTGACCGGATTTTATAAAGCCTCCGGGGGGCAATATTTTGTTCAACACCCGGAGCAAAACCACCAACGTGATCCAGATCCTCGGGCAGAAATTCCAGCCGGGAGACTGGATCAACCCGGCGCAGTTCGGCCAGCGTCTGTTCTACAAGATGTTTGGCGGGACTCATCTGGTCAACCGCGCCGGGCTGGCGCGCACCTTCCAGAACATCCGCCTGTTCCGCGAGATGTCGGTGGTGGAGAACCTGCTGGTGGCGCAGCACATGCGGGTGAACCGCAACCTGCTGGCCGGGGTGCTCAATACCCCCGCCTACCGACGAGCGGAAAGCGACGCCCTCGACCGGGCCTTTTACTGGCTGGAGGTGGTGGATCTGGTGGACTGCGCCAACCGTCTGGCGGGCGAGATGTCCTACGGCCAGCAGCGGCGGCTGGAGATTGCCCGCGCCATGTGTACCGGGCCGGAGATGATCTGTCTTGATGAACCGGCCGCCGGGCTCAACCCGGTGGAAACCCACACGCTGAGTAACATCATCCGTTTCCTGCGCGATCGCCACGACATCACCGTCCTGCTGATTGAGCACGATATGGGGATGGTGATGGAGATATCGGATCACATCATCGTCCTCGACCACGGGGATGTGATTGCCCAGGGCAAACCGGCGCAGATCCAGCACGATGAAAAAGTCATTGCCGCCTATCTGGGCACCGATGAGAGCGAGGTCAGTGTATGAGTGAGGCAATGCTGGAATTTCGCCAGGTGGATGTCTATTACGGGGTGATCCAGGCGCTGAAACAGGTTTCGTTGCAGGTGAATCCCGGCGAAACCGTGGCGCTGATCGGCGCTAACGGGGCGGGCAAGTCGACCCTGCTGATGTCGATTTTCGGCCAGCCCCGTGTACGCGACGGGCAAATCCTGTTTTGCGGGGAAGATATCAGCCATAAATCGACCCACTACGTCGCCTCGGGCGGCATTGCCCAGGCCCCGGAAGGGCGGCGCATCTTCCCCGACATGACCGTCGAGGAGAACCTGCTGATGGGCACCATCCCCATCGGCAATCAGTATGCCGCAGAAGATCTGCAGAGCATGTTTGACCTCTTCCCGCGCCTGAAAGAGCGGCGTAAGCAGCGGGCGATGACCATGTCCGGCGGCGAGCAGCAGATGCTGGCTATCGCCCGGGCGCTGATGAGTCGGCCAAAACTGCTGCTGCTCGATGAGCCGAGCCTGGGGTTAGCCCCCATCGTGGTGAAGCAGATCTTTCAGACCCTGCGGGAGCTGGCGCGCAACGGGATGACGATTTTCCTCGTGGAGCAGAACGCGCACCATGCGCTGAAGCTTTCCGATCGCGGGTATGTGATGGTCAACGGCCAGATCCGCCTGAGCGGCAGCGGCGAGGAGCTGCTCGGCAATCAGGACGTCAGAAAGGCCTATCTGGGCGGTGCCTAGTCATAAGCCAGCCAGGACTCCCTGGCTGGCGGTGATTAATGGAGATCGTCCGGAAGCTGCGCGTAGTCCACTTTTTGCAGCTTAAAGTTGGTCACCCACGGGGTGCCCGCATCCTGCTCCGAGACAAAGGGGTATTTCGGGGTTAACTCTTTCGCCTCGATCCCGGTCCAGACGGAGAAGAAATCGAGAAAATCGTTGGCGGAACGCCGGGCCTTAATCAGGTGATGCTCTTTATCGTCGCTGGACATGATCATAAAGGGCACCTGATAGTTTTGCTGGAAGGCATCACCATGGGCCATATATTGCCCTCCGGTCAGACGGGCTTTATAGGTCAGGCCGTGGTCGGAGAAGTAGACCATCGAGAAGCTGTCGCCGGTGGTCTGCAGCTGCTGATAGAGCTGTTTTAACAGGGCGTCGGTCTGGGTGATGCTGTAGATGTAGCAGGAGGTCTCTTTCGACTCCACAAACTCGACGTACTTACCCTGAGTGCGCTCGCAGGCCTGCGGGTGCGAGCCCATCAAATGCAGGACGATCAGTCGGGGTTCGGTACGGCGGGTGGACAACACCTGCTGCGTCATCTGCAGCAAAGCGTCATCCCGCGGGTTACTTTCATCTTCGTAATACCCTTTGCGCAGGAACTGCACGTCATCCGCGCGCTTCGCAATGCTGGCGATGGCGGTATCGTACTCGCCAATCTGCCCCTGATTGGAGAACCACCAGGTCTGGAACCCGGCGCGGTTCGCCAGGGTGACGAAATTATTCTGATACTCCGGGCTTCCCCCGCTCACCCGGCTCAGGGAGAGGCCCAGCGAGGTTTGGGTGGAGGCGCTGGAGGAGACAAAATCCGTGAACAGCGTGCCGTTAACCGAGCTGGCAAAGGGGGGTGTTATTCCACTGCCCGCCAAAGGCACCCAGGGCGTCCCGCCGCGCGCTTTCACCGATCACCACCACGTAGTTCTGGTAGCGGGGCTTCACCGCCAGCACGGTCCAGTTGTCCTTCATCTTAGCCAGTTCCAGCATGTGCGCTTTTTCCTGCACCACTTCCCGGTTGTTGATCGCTACGTCCTTCACAAAGCGGAACACCGGATAGCCCACATCCAACAGGGTGAAGTTTCCCCAGTAGACCAGGTTTTTCGCCGGGGTAATAAAGAAACAGGCGACGCTGAAGGCCAGACAGAGCATATCCACGCGGCGCCACGGCATTTTCGGCGTCACTTTACGCCGTATTGCCACTCCGCCTAGCGCCAGAATAACCAGGGACACCAGATAGCTGTGCCACGGGAAGATCGTCAGCATCTCAACGGATTCATTAACGTTGGTGGCGTGTAGCGCCAGCAGAGTGTTGAAATTCGGTGCGCCATAGGCCTGTTCAAACGGGAAGTACATGGCCGCCAGCAGGCTGCACAGGGCAATAAATCCTTTCTGCACGCGAGGTGCGATCCGCCAGAGCACAAAGAGTACGCAGCTAAAGGCCACCGAATAGAGCAGGCTGAATGAATATCCAAACGAGTAATTAATCAGCACGGACTGCAGGAAATAAAAAGCGGCCCATGGACTCAGGGAAATATCGCGGATCCAGAGGGGATATTTACTCGCGGTTATATTCATATTGATGGTAATCCACAATAAGCCGCAGCGAAATGCTGGCAACAGGGATCGACACACCGCCATAAAAGGCGATATATGGATAAAAATGGCGCATTTATGGAGAAACTTATCTTAAGATAGAGCGCGCGGGCGGGATGGTCAACGTTTCGTCATGTGATATTTATCAAACTGAAGCAATATCATCATAATTTATTAACAATTGTGTGATAGTGCGTCTTTCATATTATTTCTGAAAGACGCCAATACGATGATAATAATTAAGCCATCAGGCATTATTATTATATTCAGGGTTTTTCAATGCGGTTCACAGTTGCCGTATATCCCGTATTTGCCACCGCCTGTAATAATGTCTCCGTCGGGAAACCTTCCGGGACGATAACGTCGGATTGTCGCGTCTTCAACGAGGCTTTGGCTTTCACCACCCCTTCCGTTTCCCGCAGGGCCTGGTTAACCGAAATCACGCACAGCGAGCAGGTCATGCCCTGCACGTCCAGAACCACTTTTTCATTCGCAGCCTGCGCAACCAGGGGCAGTAACAGACTCGCGGTTATCAGCAGTCGTTTCATTCCATCACCTCATAATACCAGGCCACTACCGTGGGGTAGAACAGCACCAGCAACAGCACCGGCAGCGAGAGCCAGAACAGCAGACGCATTTGTCCCAGCGTCATCCGCCCGGTACACCACGGTCGCGTTGAAAAATAGAGCCGCCAGAAGACCCGCAGCATCAGCCCTGACGACAGCAGGATCATCGGCACCCGCAGGAACTCAAGCTGGCTGAGCCCGGCAAAACCGGCAGCCGAGATACCAAACAGCAGATAGAGCAGCGGCCCGACGCAGCACAGCCCGGCGGTGACGGCCGCCGCGGCAGCCGTCAGCAGGGTCAGCCCCGCGCCCTTAGCGTTGTTCTGTTGAGACATAGTGGTATGTGAACACCTTCGGATCGTAAAAATTGAGCGGGTCGCCGTCCACTTCGGCATAGGGGTAGCCGAAGTTATTCACCGCACCCTGCTCCGCCGCCGGGTAAAGCTCAAAATCGCGTCCGTAGTTAAAGCCTACCCAGTTCATCTCCCAGTTGCCAAACAGGTACGTATTCACCGCCTGTACATCGGGATCCTGATGGGCTTTTTTCTCCGCCAGGCGCATTTTGGTGACGTCAGCCGGATCGCACGGCAGCCAGCCGTAACCCGCCAGATAAAACTCCGCCCGGCAGTGCTGCCCGCCGCTGACGTCGGACACGCCCGCGCTGTCAGCCTTGCCGAAGGCGCTGGCGGAGTAACGTTCGAGTTTGTTGGCCCGGCCCAGGCGGATGCCGAACAGCTCACGCGCCGGGATGCCGCTGGCGCGCGCCAGGGCGACAAACACCGAACTGATATCGGTGCATTTGCCGCTAAGCTTGCCGCTTTGCAGAATGGTTGCCACATCGCCGGTGCCACAGCCAATCACGTCGTTATCGCGCTCCATATGGCTGCTGACCCATTCGTAGATCAGGCGCGCTTTCTTCAGCGGATTGGTTTCACCCGCGGTAATTTTTTGCGCCGTTTCATGTACCAGGCCATCAACCGGAGTGTGGGTTGTCGGCAGCAGGTACGGCTTCACTGCCAGCGGATAGACAATCTGCTCCGGTGCCTGCCAGTGTTTCAGGGCGTCATGTTTCAGCGGCTCCCAGTCTGCCGTTTCGATCTCCAGATCGAGCTGGAGCAACAGATCGCCGTCGGATTTCGGCCAGGTCGCGAACAGCGTTTTGGCCCCGTAGGCGTTGTTGGTGGTGATATACGCCTGCTGGTAGTTGCCGCTGAACGACAGGCCGGTCATCTGCTGAAAGGCAGTATCCACCGGTAGGGGGATCCAGAGTTTCACCACCCCGCTGGAGCCCTGCGGCGGCGCCAGTTTATAGGTTTGCGACAGGACGAACCGACGGCGCATCACCGGTGCGGCGAGCGGGGCGCTGTTTTGCACCACCGTCTGGCTGGCGACGGCCGGGCCTACCAGGCCTGCGGCAGAAAGAAGAACGCTGGATTTAAGAAATTGTCGACGCTGCATGGCTAGCTGTCCCTTGAAAATGAATGTTCATCACAGCAGACAGAAGCTGGCGCGGAGTGATAGAGATGATTCATCAATAACAGACCTGTTAACTGTGAATGAAAGATTAAGCGCCGTTATTAGGCGGCATTCTGGCGGGGTTGTACAGCCATGAAGGCAAAAAATCGAGAATAACCGCAACAATTGCAGGGCCGGGGTTCGGAAGTGTCTAAATAGTGTGCGGTGTGCGGCCTGCTCCCCCCTCACCCCATCCCTCTCCCTGAATGGAGAGGATGCCGATCGTGCACTTATTTAATTCACCGACCCATAGGGTGAATCATTATTCTCACCTAATATTAATTTGAACACGGCTTTATAAAACAACATATCCAGATAGTCATTTTAATTTTTTACCACCCTACAGAGGTATGAGATGAGTAAAATAAGCTTAACAAAATTATTGTCTGCGAGCTTGCTCGGGTTGATGGTTTTCTCGACCTCTGCAATGGCGAAAGAAATTGAAGTGGTCAATATTTCCAAGATAGACGGCATGCCCTGGTTTAATCGCATGGGAGAAGGCGTCACCAAAGCGGGCAGCGATCTCGGGATTAAAGCCTCTCAGGTGGGGCCGTCCAGCACCGATGCGCCGCAGCAGGTTAAAATAATTGAGGATTTAATTGCTAAAAAAGTCTCCGCCATCGGTATCGTGCCTAATGACGCCGATGTTCTCGAGCCGGTATTCAAAAAGGCGCGTGAGGCGGGCATCGTGGTATTAACCAACGAATCCCCGGGTCAACCCAGCGCCAACTGGGATGTGGAAATTATCGATAACCAGAAATTCGCCGCCGATAACGTTGAAGAGATGGCAAAAGCCATGGGCGGCAAAGGCGGCTATGTCATTTATGTCGGCAGCCTGACCGTGCCCCAGCATAACCTGTGGGCGGATCTGTTCGTGAAATATCAGAAAGAACACTACCCGGAGATGCATGAAGTCACCAACCGCATGCCGGTGGCCGAAAACATCGACGACGCCCGCCGTACCACCATCGATCTGATGAAAGCCCATCCCGATATGAAAGGGATTGTCTCATTTGGTTCTCAGGGCCCTATCGGTGCAGGCCGCGCGGTGAAAGAGAAACGGGCGAAAGGCAAAGTCTTTGTCTACGGCATGATGATCCCATCTCAGGCCGCCTCGCTGATTAAAAGCGGCGATATTGCCATGGGGATCACCTACGATCCGGCTTCTGCGGGTTATGCCATCACCGCCATCGCCGACAAGGTGCTGAAAGGGGAAGAGATTACCCAGGGCCTGGAAATCCCGAACCTCGGTAAAGCTGACGTGGATCCCGAAAAACGCATCATCAAATTCCATAAAGTCCTGCGCGTCACCAAAGAGAATATCGATAGCTTGTATTGATCCGTTGAACCCGCACGCCCTGTCAGGGCGTGCGGCATGAGCCCCTGAGAGGTAGACATGGAGCCCTTTATTTCACTGGGTAAGATCAGCAAGACCTTCTACGGCGTAAAAGCGCTGGATAACATCAACCTGACGCTGTTGCCCGGAGAAGTGCACTGTCTGGCCGGGCAGAACGGCTGCGGCAAATCGACGCTGATTAAAATCATCTCCGGCGTCTATAAACCCGATCCCGGCTTTGAGATCGCCATCGAAGGTAAGCCTTACGCCCATCTTTCGCCCATCGACTCCGTTAAAGCCGGGATTCAGGTGATCTATCAGGATCTCTCCTTATTCCCCAATTTAACCGTCGCGGAAAACATCGGTATCCACCAGCACCACCACCATCTGCTGGTCAACAAGCGGGAGATCCGCCGTATCGCCGAGCTGACGATGAAGAGTATTGACGCCCGGCTGGATCTGGATGCCAACGTGGAGTCCCTGCCCATCGCCCAACGTCAGATTGTGGCCATTTGCCGGGCGCTGGCCCAGGAGGCCAGGCTGATCGTTATGGATGAGCCCACCGCTTCGCTGACCATGCAGGAGGTGAAGGGGCTGCTGCGGGTCATCGGCGACCTGAAGAAAAGAAATATCTGCGTGGTATTTGTCAGCCACCGGCTGGATGAGGTGCTGGAGATCTCCGATCGGATCAGCGTGCTGAAAAACGGCAGCCTGGTCGGTACTTACCCCGCCAGCGACATCAATAATAAAAAACTCGCTTTCCTGATGACCGGCAAAGAGTTCTCGTATGCGGTCCTGCCGCCGATTGAGAAAATTGGCGACGTGGCGCTTAAGGTCACGAATCTCACTAAACATCAGCAGTACAAAGACATCTCTTTCCAGATCCATCAGGGAGAGATCCTGGCCATTACCGGACTGCTGGGTGCCGGGCGCACGGAGCTGTGCCTGAGCCTTTTCGGGCTCACGAAGCCCGATTCCGGCGAGATAGTGCTGGAGGGTAAGACGGTGCAGTTCGCCAGCAACCGGGATGCGGTGAGAGCCGGGATAGGCTATGTCTCTGAAGACCGGATGAGCACCGGTCTGGTGATGGATCAGTCGATCAATGACAACATTATCTCCACCGTGCTGCAGCGGCTGAAAACCCCGTTCAGGCTGCTGGACAGGTCCAAATCGGACCGCATCGTCACGGATCTCATCGAGCAGCTGAGCATTAAGATTGGCAGCGTCAATCTGCCCGTCAACACCCTCTCCGGCGGCAACGCCCAGCGCGTGGCGATTGCCAAATGGCTGGCCATCAACCCCAAAGTGCTGATCCTCGACTCCCCCACCGTCGGCGTCGACATTGCCAACAAAGCGGGGATCTACCAGATCATCTCCGCCCTGTCGCGAAAGGGGATCGCGGTGCTGATGATCACCGATGAGATCGACGAAGCCTTCTTTAACAGCCACCGGATTTTAGTCATGCGCAAGGGCGCGATCGTCGCGGAAATTCTCCCGGAAAAAACCACAGAGGCCGCGCTGGCAGAGGTCGTCAATGGTTAAGAAAATCGGGGTGAAAACCCATGAGCTGTTCCTCGGGCTGACCATTATTGTGATTGGCGGTTATCTGCCGTTTGCCAGCGCCGATTTTATGACACTGGGCAATATCTACGACCTGATCAACAACTACGCCATGTTAACCATCCTCGCCTGCGGGTTGTTCATCGTCCTGATCTCCGGCGGGATCGACATCTCATTCCCGGCGATGACTATTATCTCCCAGTACGTGATGGTCACCCTGATTCAGGGTACCAGCGGCAACTTTGCCCTGGCCTTTGCGCTGTCCGGCGGGCTGGGTCTGCTGCTCGGGCTGGTTAACGCCACGCTGGTGAACCGGCTCAAGGTGCCCTCGATCATCATTACCATTTCAACCCTCAATATTTTTTACGGTCTGCTGCTGTACCTGACTAAAGGGGTGTGGCTGTACAGCTATCCGGAGTGGTTTGAAGAGGGGGTGATGCTGTTTAAATTCACTGCCGCCGATGGTTACGACTACGGTTTAAGCCTGCCGATTATCACCCTGCTGGTGGTAGTGGCGTTGACCGGCTTTATCATGAACAAAACCAGCATTGGTCGGATGATTTACGCCATGGGCGGCAACCGCGAAGCGGCCTCCCGCATGGGATTCGGCATCTTTAAAATGCAGCTGTTTGTCTACGGCTATATGGGGCTGATGTCCGGCGTGGCGGGTGTGGTGCAGTCCGCGACGGTCTTAACCGTCGCCCCCGACTCCCTGCTCGGCTATGAGCTGACGGTGCTCGCGGCGGTGGTGTTAGGCGGAACCAGTATTGTCGGCGGGCGCGGCACCTTACTGGGCACCCTGCTGGGGGTGATTTTACTGGCCGTGATACAAAACGGTCTCAATCTGACAGGGGTCTCCTCTTACTGGCATACGGTCGTTACCGGTGTGGTGATCGTCACCAGCATCAGCATGACGGCCTGGAGCCAGCGCAAAGGACAGGGAGCATTAGCATGAGCGCCAGAAAAACCCAGGATCGCGTTGAGATTTACCTGAGTCTGTTAATCGCCCTCGTCGTAATCGCGTTTAGCTTCCTCATCCCCTCTGTCTTCTGGTCGTCAGCCAACTTCCAGTCTATCGCCTCGCAGATGCCGATCCTCGGCGTGCTGGCGCTAGCTATGGCGGTGACTATCCTCACCGGCGGGATCAACCTGTCCATCATCGCCACCATGAACGCCTGCGGGCTGGTGATGGCCTGGGTCGCCACCCACTATCCTCCGACCCTCAGCAGCATGCTGCTGGTGCTGGCTGCCGGATTAGCCATGGCTATCGTGATTGGGTCGGTCATTGGCTTTTTGATTGCCGTGGTGCGCGTCTCGCCGATTTTAGCGACGCTCGGGATCATGACCCTGCTGAAGGGGATTAATATTCTGATCTCTAAAGGCTCGTCTATCTCAAACTTTCCGGATTACGTACTGGTGATCAACAGCACCAATGTCCTCGGTATCCCGCTACCGCTACTGGTATTTCTGGCCGTGGTCGCGGTGCTGTGGGTGATCCTCGAAAAATCCGCCTTCGGGCGCACCCTCTACCTGATTGGCTCCAACGAACAGGCGACGCACTACTCCGGGATCAACACCCGCAAGACCCTTATCTGGGTCTACATTCTCTCCTCGGTCTTGTGCGTGATCGCCGCGCTGCTGATGATGTCCAAGCTGAACTCGGCCAAGGCCTCTTACGGCGAGTCTTATCTGCTGGTGTCAATTCTGGCGGCGGTGCTGGGCGGGGTAAACCCCGACGGCGGCTTCGGCAAAGTCTTTGGCATGGTGATGGCGCTGATCCTGCTGCAGATGCTGGAAAGCGGGCTGAACATTCTCGGGGTAAGCAGCTATATCACCATGGCCCTGTGGGGCGCCCTGCTGCTGGCGTTTATTTTCCTCAAAGGGGCTAATTTGTCGCACCTGTTTAACCGATCCTGATGGTCAGCGGAGGCAACCAGATGGCGTTAAATCTCTTTTCACAGATTCCCGGGACGGGCGTTCATCATGAGGCTGAAATCTTTGACGTGTTACTTAGTGCGCCGGGGATCAAAATTGAGCGTATCCTCTCCATCGGCCAGGCCAGTCCGCCTGGCTTCTGGTACTGCCAGGATGAAAACGAATGGGTGGTCGTGCTGCGCGGCTCGGCGGGGGTAAAATTCGAAGCGGAAGATGAAGTCCGGGTACTGCATGCGGGAGATGCGGTGCATATTCCCGCGCAATGTCGACACCGGGTGGAGTGGACCGATCCCGATGAGCCGACGGTGTGGCTGGCGGTGTTTTATGGTGGTGTGCTGGAGGGCGACCAAAAATAACGGGTCATATCAGAACAGTAAATTTCAGGCACAAAAAAACCACCTTTCGGTGGTTTCACGACACTGCTTATTGCTTTGATTATTCTTTGCTTTCCCATGGTAGCCGGAGTGGGACTTGAACCCACACAGCGCGAACGCCGAGGGATTTTAAATCCCTTGTGTCTACCGATTCCACCATCCGGCCTCGGGAAGAAAGTGGAGGCGCGTTCCGGAGTCGAACCGGACTAGACGGATTTGCAATCCGCTACATAACCGCTTTGCTAACGCGCCTTAAATCTTTTGTCTTACGACTGACACCCGCTATTGCGCATGTCTTAAATTTGGAGCGGGAAACGAGACTCGAACTCGCGACCCCGACCTTGGCAAGGTCGTGCTCTACCAACTGAGCTATTCCCGCAATCATCAAGTCATTATGCTAATCACTTGATTTTCTTATCGACTAACGAACCGTGCCGTCGTTCGATGCGTTGCATTCTACTTACCTGACGTTTTGAGTCAACGTTATTTTTCTCAACTCAAGATCGTTTGCTGAAAATTACGGCGAAACGATCACTGATCAAGCAAATCGCCGCGCGCAGCGTTCAAATATTGCAACATTGACCAGAGCGTCAGCACCGCCGCGACCATAAACAGACCAATACCGGCCCACTCCACCCACTCGTTCGGACGCCACAGCATCCACACCAGTGCCGCCATCTGCGCGGTGGTTTTTACCTTACCGATCCAGGAGACCGCCACGCTGCTGCGTTTACCCAGTTCAGCCATCCACTCGCGCAGAGCCGAGATAATAATTTCACGGGCGATCATGGTCGCCGCAGGCAGGGTGACCCACCAGCTGTGGTAATGCTCCACCACCAGCACCATGGCGATGGCGACCATCACTTTATCGGCTACGGGGTCAAGGAAGGCACCGAAACGGGTGCTCTGGTTCCAGCGTCGCGCCAGGTAGCCGTCAAACCAGTCGGTCACGGCCGCGACAAAAAAGATCAGCGCACAGGCGAAAGGAGCCCAGACGAACGGCAGGTAAAACGCCAGCACAAAGAAAGGGATAAGGACGACGCGGAAAAGCGTTAACAACGTAGGGATGTTTAATCGCATAGTGACGGTAACTGTTTGTTGTCAGTAATTATTAGCCCTATGTTGCTACAGAGCCCTCAATGTTTCAACGAGTAGTAGATCTTTTCTGCCAGCCCTTGCGAAATACCCGGCACTTTTGCAATTTCCTCCACGCTGGCGTTGAGTAATCCTTGCAAACCGCCCATGTATTTCAGCAGCATCTGGCGACGCTTTGGCCCGACCCCTTCGATCGTTTCCAGCGTACTGGTGTTTTTCACCTTTGCCCGTTTTTTACGGTGGCCGCCAATCGCATGATCGTGCGACTCGTCGCGAATATGCTGGATCACGTGCAGCGCGGGTGAATCCGGAGGCAGGCTAAAGCCCTCCCCTTCCGGCTCGAGGAACAATGTTTCCAGCCCGGCTTTACGGTCGGTGCCTTTGGCCACGCCCAGTAACAGCGGATGATGCTTATCCCAGGAAACGTCCAGCTCGGCAAACACCGATTTTGCCTGGCCGAGCTGCCCTTTGCCACCGTCAATGACGATAACGTCCGGGATCTTACTCTCTTCGATAGCTTTACCGTAGCGGCGGCGTAACACCTGATTCATCGCGGCGTAGTCATCGCCGGGGGTGATGCCGGTGATGTTATAGCGGCGATATTCCGCACGCAGCGGCCCGTTGGCATCGAACACCACGCAGGAAGCAACGGTCTGTTCCCCCATGGTGTGGCTGATGTCGAAACACTCCATCCGTTTCACTTCCGGCAGCTGCAGCGTCGTCGCCAATGCGGCAAGACGCTGGTGAATGGTCGACTGCTGGGACAGTTTGGTGCTCAGCGCCGTCGCCGCGTTGGTGCGCGCCAGCTTCAGATAGCGGGCACGATCGCCGCGCGGTTTGGTCTGGACGTTTACCCGACGCCCCGCCAGCTCCGACAGCGAATCGGCCAGCAACGTCTTATCGCTCAGATTAAAATCGAGCAAAATTTCCGACGGCAGAGTGCGCATCTGGCTGCCCTGCAGATAGAACTGGCCGACAAAAGTCTCTACCACTTCGCCCAGCTCGGTGCCGCCCGGCACTTTCGGGAAGTAGCTGCGGCTGCCCAGCACCTTGCCCTGGCGGATAAAGAGCACATGCACGCAGGCCATACCCGCATCAAAGGAGACGCCAATCACGTCCAGGTCATCGCCGTTATTGGAAACAAACTGTTTTTCCGTCACCCGGCGTACGGCCTGGATCTGATCGCGGATCCGCGCAGCCTCTTCGAAGTTCAGCGCCTGGCTGGCCTTCTCCATGCGGGCAATTAGCTGGGTCAGGACCTGATCGTCTTTACCGGCGAGGAACAGGCGCACATATTCCACCTGCTGCGCATACTCCTCTTCGCTGACCAGCCCTTCCACGCAGGGCCCGAGGCAACGACCAATCTGATACTGCAGGCAGGGACGGGAGCGGTTGCGATAGACACTGTTTTCACACTGGCGAACCGGGAAAATCTTTTGCAGCAGGGCCAGCGTTTCCCGCACGGCATAACCGTTAGGGAACGGGCCGAAGTATTCCCCTTTCGCATGCTTGGCACCGCGATGGGTCGCCAGACGCGGATGGGTGTCGCTGCTGAGAAAGATAAACGGATAGGATTTGTCATCGCGCAGCAGCACGTTATAACGCGGCTGATACAGCTTGATGTAGTTATGCTCCAGCAACAGGGCTTCGGTCTCTGTGTGTGTCACAGTGACATCGATCTGCTGGATCTGGGCGACCAGCGCCTCTGTTTTGCGGGAGGCAAGATTGCTGCGGAAATAGCTGGAAAGTCGCTTTTTGAGATCTTTCGCCTTTCCGACGTAGATGACCGTCCCGCCAGCGTCATACATCCGGTAGACGCCTGGCTGGCTGGTAACGGTTTTCAGGAAAGCACTGGATTCAAACACTTCACTCACTGACTAATTAGGGTCTCGGCATTGCACAGACCATGACGGATGGCCAGGTGAGTGAGTTCAACGTCGCCATGGATGTTCAGTTTACTGAACATCCGGTAGCGGTAGCTGTTCACCGTTTTCGGGCTGAGATTAAGCTGCTCAGAGATCTCATTCACCTTTTGGCCTTTGGTAATCATCAGCATAATCTGCAATTCGCGCTCAGACAAACTGGCAAACGGTGATTCGGTCTTTTCTGGCTCAATCTGACTCAGGGCCATCTGCTGCGCGATATCGGAAGCGATATAGCGCTGCCCGGAATAGACGGAACGGATCGCATTGACCATCTCCTGGGGAGCGGCGCCTTTGCTTAAATAGCCAGCAGCACCTGCCTGCATTACTTTTGCAGGAAGGGGATTTTCAGTGTGAACCGTCAGCATGATCACTTTGGTATCAACCCAGGCACGCGCGATTTTACGCGTCGCTTCCAGGCCGCCAATACCGGGCATGTTCATGTCCATCAGGACAACATCAGCGGTATTCGACCGGCACCATTTAACGGCATCTTCACCGCAGCAGGCCTCGCCGGCAACTTTAATACCTTTTATATCTTCAAGAATGCGTCGTATCCCTGCGCGCACCAGTTCGTGGTCATCAACAAGAAGGACGTTGATCAAAGGGAAATTCTCCAGAATAGGGATAACGCTACAGACAGTTAATTCGGCACATATTAACGGGTTTTATCCGAAACTGAAAATGATTAAAAATGCCTGCCATCGATATAGCACTTTTTTTTGGAAATTAAGTTGTACATCGACTGGAAACGGAAGCCTTGCGCCATGCACTTTTGCCCACTTTTTTTAGATGGTTGTTTTCAAAAGCTTACAAATTATCAGCGCTATTTTATTGCTATTAAAATACACCTTATAAATTTGTAACAATAATTAACCTCTCTTCTACTTTCATCAAACAATTAACCCACACTAAAGTCTTAGAAAATTCAAAGTTAATGTTTGTTCAATCGAATAAACAAAGTGGAGAAAAAGGTCAAAAAACAAGCACTGCGTTTTTCTGAACGGCTTGTGGTATACTCCGCCGCCTTAACTTGGTCTATGCGCCCGAGCGCTGTTTTTATCATGAGGAAAATAAATGAGCACACCTGATTTTGCCACTGCGGAGAATAATCAAGAACTGGCACAGGAAGTCTCCTGTCTGAAAAACCTGCTGGCTCTGATGCTGCAGGCGATGGGCCAGGCAGACGCCGGCCGTGTGATCATTAAGATGGAACGTCAGATTGCGCAGATGGAAGACCAGGCTCAGGCCGAGGTATTTTCCAGCACCGTTAAGCAGATCAAGCAAGCTTACCGTCAATAAAACAAAAACGGCTGAACGCAGTGCATTCAGCCGTTTCCTCGCCTGCCACGCAGAACAGAAGTGTAGTCAGATAATCCCCGTCGCTGCCGCATAGCACGCGATCTGCGTCTTGTTCGGCGCATTGAATTTCTTCTGCATATTTTTCTGATGGAAGTTCACCGTATTTTCAGAAATAGAAAGAATGATCGCTATTTCTGCCGAGGTTTTTCCTTCCGCCGTCCATTTCAGAATTTCTTTCTCGCGCTTGCTGAATTTCATCTCAGGCGGCATCACCATTTCATGCTCCAGCCGCAGCAGCGTGGTCAACGCCAGTTGCACCAGAATTTGCAGACGCAGTTCCACCACTTCACCCGCCATAAGGTTCACTGACAGACTGGTACTGGAGACCGACAGGAATCCCATCGCATGATTCGGTAGCATCAGGCACTGGGTGATCCCTTTACGCACCCCGTGATCGCGCGCGCCGTCCCATAAAGGTTGCGCCTCAGCGAATAAGGCATCGTTCCAGGGTAAGTGTCCGTGAACGAAATTCTCAGGTTTAAGCACCGGATCGATAACGAAAAAATTTTCCGCGTGATACTGAGCCATCCACTGTTGCGGATAGGACGAATGCACCGAGACTTTAGGGCGCGTGAAAGGCACCGGATGACGTACGCAGAGCGAAAAGAAATCGTAGCCCAGGTTCTGCGTTTGTCGCTGAAGTTCGGGATATACCTCGTCGGCAGAAGTCATCTCCTGAAAACGGAGGAAGCATTCCCGTCGCCATGTGAAAAAGTCTAAATCCTTCATACTGACTGAATTAAGCCCCTGTAAAAGATAATCATTATTATGGATTCTTAAACTAACACATAAATCTTATTTATATGTATAAAATATCGACCCTGGGATAATTAGCTACACAATTTATGCACTTATAGCGGTTCAGACGGGATAAAATCAGGAGAGCATTCATATCGGGGATGAATATATTGCTCCGGGGATTATTTCCGGAGCAATTGAGAGCAAACATGCTATTGCATGAGGAATTTTTCGAGGAACTGCCGGGTGCGGGGCTGCTGAGGATCGGCAAACAGTGATTTTGCTGGACCCTGCTCAACGATGCGTCCCTGATCCATAAATATCGCCCTGTCCGCCACATCGCGGGCAAAGCTCATCTCATGGGTGACAATCACCAGGGTGCGCTTTTCCTGCGCCAGCTGACGAATGGTGTTCAGCACCTCCCCTACCAGCTCCGGATCCAGCGCCGAGGTCGGTTCATCAAAGAGGATGACATCCGGGCGCATCGCCAGCGCGCGGGCAATGGCCACCCGCTGCTGCTGCCCGCCGGAGAGACGACGCGGGTAGCTGGTCTCTTTACCGGAAAGCCCCACTTTTGCCAGCAGCTCGCGGGCGCGGGCAGTGGCCTCCTCCTTCGGTTCACCTTTCACAATCACCGGCCCTTCAATGATGTTTTCCAGCACCGTGCGATGGGGAAACAGATTGAAGCTCTGGAAGACGAAGCCGACGTGCTGACGCAGACGTCGAATTAAACTCTTCTGCTGGCTCAGGGACTTGCCGGTATCAATGGTGATCTCACCCACGCGGATGGTGCCGCCTTCCGGCTGCTCCAGCAGGTTGATGCTGCGCAGCAGCGTGGTTTTGCCCGAGCCGCTCGGCCCGATGATCGCCACCACTTCGCCCTCCTGCACTTCCAGGTCGATGCCGTGCAGCACCGTCTGACCATGAAACTTCTTCACCAGGTTTTTAACGTCGATAGCACTCATTTTGGATCACGCTCCTGGCGGTTAAGCTGGTTTTCAAAATAGTTTTGCAGCGCCGACAGCACCGTCGCCATCACCCAGTAGATCAGCGAGGCGGCCAGATACATGGTAAAGACCTCCAGCGTGCGCGAGGTAATCAGCTGCGCCTGGCGGAACAGCTCCGGCACCTGAATGGTGGCCGCCAGCGAAGTGTCTTTCACCAGGCTGATAAAGCTGTTGCTCAGCGGCGGCAGCGCCACGCGTGCGGCCTGGGGCAGGATCGCCCGGCGCAGGGTTTGCCACGGGGTCATACCAATACTGGCTGCGGCTTCCCACTGCCCTTTCTCAATGGAGGAGATCGCCGCGCGCAGGGTTTCCGAGGTGTAGGCCGCAGTGTTGAGCGACAGGCCGATCATCGCCGCCGGGATCGGGTCGAGCTCGATACCAAACTGCGGCAGGCCGTAATAGATCATAAACAGCTGGGCAATCAGCGGGGTGCCGCGAAACACGGAGATATAAAAACGCGCCAGCCAGCGCACCGGCAGCACTGGCGACATGCGCATCAGCGCCAGAATAAAGCCCAGCAGCAGACCAAAGAACATCCCGCCAATACTCAGTTGCAGCGTAAACACCGCGCCTTTCAGCAGGTAGGGCAGCGAATCAATCACCAGTTGAATACTTTCTTGCATTATGGTTTTTCTGCCTGTAATTAGACGTGAGGATGGTAGGCAAACAGAGCTGGCGCCCCGCCAGTATGAATAAACAGAATCGGCCCTTCATCTTTGAAGCGCTTCTGGCTGATGCCGTCGATAAGGCCGGCCATCGCTTTGCCGGTATAGACCGGGTCCAGCAGGATCCCTTCAAGACGCGCCAGCAGTTTCACCGCTTCGGTGCCTTCGTCATTCGGGGTGCCGTAACCCGGCGCGAAGTAGTCATCCCACAGGATAATATCGGCATTGGCGCTCACCTCCAGCTGTTCGGCCACCGCCTGCTGCAGGGTGACCACTTTCGGCTTCTGGTCAGCCACGCTGCGCGATACGGTAACGCCAATCAGCTCGACGTCCGGCATGAGCTGCTCCAGCCCGACCGCCAGCCCGGCATGGGTGCCGGCGCTACCGGAGGCGACCACTACCGAGGAGAGCCCCACCGCCCCTTCGCACTGTTGGGCAATTTCCAGCGCGCTTTCGACGTATCCCAGCGCACCCAGTGCGTTCGAGCCGCCCACCGGGATCACATACGGACGAAAGCCCTGGGCTTCAACGCGGGTGGCCAGCTCATGCAGCTGCGCCACAGGGTCGATCAGCGCATCGCACATTTCAATTTGCACGTTGAACAGATCCAGCAGCAGGCGGTTGCCGTTGCTGAGGTAGTTTTCTGCCTGGGTGCCAATCGGGTTTTCCAGCAGGGCGATACAGTGCAGGCCCAGTTTTGCCGCCACGGCCGCAGTCTGGCGCACGTGGTTGGACTGGATCGCCCCGGCGGTAATCAGCGTGTCGGCCCCTTCACGCAGGGCATCCGCCGCGAGAAACTCCAGCTTGCGCAGTTTATTGCCGCCCATCGCCATGGGCGTCACGTCATCACGTTTGATAAGGATGTCGCGCCCGAGGTAGTCCGATAAGCGCGGCAAATACTCCAGTGGCGTCGGGGCGCCAATAAATTCGAGGCGCGGAAAACGCGTTAGATTCTGTAATGACATGAAAACCTCCGTAACCCTGTCTAAGTCTGTCTTTTTTATTATGCACGTTGCTGGCGAGGAAATAAAAAAGGCGCTTATCAAAGCGCCTTTTTTTTGCATTCAACTGCTTACTTTGTGACGTCTGCCCCGAACCATTTTTCGGAGAGCGACTTCAGGCTGCCGTCTTTCTGCATATCAGCAATCGCACCGTCGACGGCTTTCACCAGATCGTCGTTGTCTTTACGGATTGCAACGCCTGCTTCCTGACGGGAGAAGGCATCACCGGCCACCGCCAGGGTGTTGTTGGTCTTCTTCACCAGATCCAGCGCCGCCAGACGGTCAACCAGAATGGCGTCGATACGGCCTACGCGCAGATCCTGGTATTTGGTCGGGTCATCATCATAGGTACGAATATCGACGCCCTGCACGTTCTGGCGCAGCCACTCTTCGTAGTTGGTCCCCAGACCGACACCGACTTTTTTGCCTTTCAGATCGGCGGCAGATTTGATCGTGCCTTCGTTACCTTTTTTCACCAGCGCCTGGATACCGGAAACGGTATACGGGGTGGAGAAGTCATACTTTTTCTTACGCTCGTCAGAAATGGTGACCTGGTTAATCACCACATCAATACGTTTGGAGTCCAGCGAGGCCAGCATGCCGTCCCATTTGGTCGGCTTCAGCGACGCTTTTACGCCGAGGTGTTTGGCCAGCTCTTCGGCAAACTCCACTTCAAACCCGGTCAGTTTGCCGTCGTCACCCTGGAAGCTGAACGGAGGATAAGTGCCTTCCAGCCCAACCAGCAGCGTGCCGCGCTCTTTGACTTTATTTAACAGACCTTCTGCCGCGAACGTTTTCACGCTCATACCGGCAACCAGCGCAACGGCCATTACACCCATCAGCGCCTGACGACCCAGAAGTGCAAATTTCATACTTACCCCGATATCATTGGAATTTTGAGTGTAGTGTAGGGCGTTCGGCCGCAAGGTCAAACACGACTGCGCTACATGTTATTCATTTTTAATATATATCAGAAGTTGTTTCGCGGTGGACTTTCTGCTTCGGCGTCACCGGCATTTGCGTTTTAAATTGCGCATACTTGCGCAGCGCAATCCGGTAGTTGTTGGTGCTGGTCGCCGGCAGCCACGGCTCCAGATTCTCATCCAGATAACCGCTGGTCAGTAAATCACGGGAGATACGCTGCGTGGTCAGGTGCTGACCCAGGCGACGCAGACGCACGACATATTCGCGCACCGTGCCGTGGCTCATCTCTGTTTGCTCAAACAGGAATTGCTTAAAGCCGATGATATCGAAAAAGTCGCTCTGCTCTTTGCAGTGCAGATCGCCACAAAAACGACATAACGCCACCCACTCTTTCTGCTCTTCCAGCCATCCGGCTTCATCCAGCAAAGTATCGAGACGGGAAATCGCAATTTTATTGACGATTTCTCCGCGACGAACCAGCGTGATACGGTCGAGCAATTTATGGCAATGGGCGCAATGCGTCTGGCTGTGCTTAAAGTCTTTCAGGTAGCGGCTTAATGGCCGTCTTTTAGATTGCTGCACCGTCATGATAACTCCTGGTTGTCAATACGTTGTGCGGCACTTAACGGGTGATATGGATCACCTATAACTTACCCAGCTTAGTACGTAAGCGTTTAATGGCCTGGCTGTGCAGCTGGCTAACCCGCGACTCCCCTACTTCCAGCACGGCGCCAATCTCTTTAAGATTGAGCTCCTCCTGGTAATAGAGGGTCAGCACCAGCTGCTCGCGTTCCGGTAAAGCTTCGATGGCTTCCATCACGCGCTGGCGTACATTGCCTTCCATTAACTGGTGCAACGGGTTTTCCTGCTGATGATCGTCCGTCACCAGTTCGATGCTATCGCCATGCTCTTCGCGCCACTCGTCATAGGAGAAGAGCTGGCTATTGTTGGTATCGAGCAACATCTGGCGATAGTCAGCCGTGGTGATCCCCAGACGCTCCGAAACTTCGGTTTCCGTCGCGTTACGTCCGAGCTCCTGCTCCAGCTGCCCCATTGCTTGCGCTACTTCGCGTGCATTGCGTCGAACGCTGCGCGGCACCCAATCACGGCTGCGCAGTTCGTCGAGCATCGCACCACGAATACGCTGTACTGCGTAAGTCGTAAATGCCGTTCCTTGCAGAGCGTCGTACCGGTCAACTGCATTCAATAACCCGATACCGCCCGCTTGTAGCAGATCGTCCAGTTCCACACTCGCCGGTAGCCGCACCTGAAGCCGCAATGCTTCATGTCGCACCAGCGGAACATAACGCTGCCACAGCGAGTGTTTATCCATTACACCTTCAGCGGTATAGAGTGAATTCACGATAAACAGCCCTGCGTTAGTTGAGTTATCGGCATGATTATCCGTTTCTGGAGGGGTTTTAATCGTGTGAATAGTGGGTGAAATGGGGGGTTATTTAGGATTTTTCCCGTTAAGGATCCTAATGGATCCTTAACGAACGGGCATTCCGGAGCCGATTTGGTCGCGCCGAAGAGACCCGCTTTTATTACCCCATCACCTGCACGTTTAACAAATGCCGAGATATTAAATGGTTACGCGGGTTGCCGAGCGCGCGCTCATCCTGCGCATTTTACAAGATTGAATGCAGCATCATTGCTGTGGCTGCGGAGCGTGGCCGCCCGTTTAATGGTCTCAACAATGCGCAGCTGATCCTGTACCGAAAGCCCCGGATAAATGGGTAGGCACAGCACCTCATCGGCAATCTTATTGGCGTAGGGCAGATTCTCTGGCGAGGAGGTCGGTAAGCCACGGTACATCGCGAAGGAGCTGATCAGCGGGAAGAAATAGCGCCGGGTATAAATGTTCTCCGTTTTGAGGAGCTCATACACGTCGTCCCGGCTCAGGGGGAAGGTTTTCTTGATCAGGATCGGGAAGTAGGCGTAGTTCCAGCTCACGTTCTCCGGAACCTGAATCAGATCGATATCTTCGATATCGGCCAGCAGTTCGGTATAGCGTTGATAGATCGACGCTCTTTCGCTTAGCGCAGCATCAACATGTTTGAGTTGCAGCAGCCCAAATGCGGCTTCCACCTCATTCATTTTGGCGTTAATTCCTGGCGCGACGACCCGGGTCTCACCGGCAAAACCAAAGTTTTTCAGGTAATCAATACGCTGCTTGGTGGCCGCATCGTGGCACACAATGGCCCCGCCTTCGAAGGTATTAAACACTTTCGTGGCGTGGAAGCTCAGCACCGAGAGATCCCCTTGATTAAGAATGCTGACGCCATCCTGCCGCACGCCAAAGGCATGGGCCGCGTCATAGATGACCTTCAGGCCATAGGCGTCTGCGATCTGCTGAATTTTGTTCATTTCGCAGGGGATACCGTAGCAGTGCACCGGCATGATGGCGGTGGTCTGCGGGGTGATCAGCTCTTCCACGCGACGGGGATCGATATTAAAGGTGTCAGGATCGATGTCCGCAAATACCGGCGTCAGGCCATTCCACAAAAGCGTATGTGAAGTAGCAACGAAGGAGTACGGGGTGGTAATCACCTCCCCGGTGACGCGCAGCGCCTGCAGGGCGGTTAACAGCGCCAGAGTTCCATTCGCAAACAGGCAGATGTATTTCACGCCGAGGTAGTCCGCCAGCGCTGCTTCCAGCTGCTGATGAAACTCCCCACCGTTAGTCAGCACTTTGCTGTGCCAGATTTTTTCCAGGTAGGGGATAAACTCCTCCAGAGGGGGGAGCAACGGACTGGTGACATACACGTTATCACTCATAAGAGAACCTGTGGAATGAGGGGATTATCACCAATCATAACGACATCATCTGCTGAGCTATCGGTAAAACAAGGCGTCTTTCGAGGGGTAATTACGGGGAACGACGTAAAAAGCATGGCAGGCGCTCCGAAGAGCGCCTTTTATTACATAAACAGCGACTGGATGAGGGCCGGCACGCTGTGCGGGTTCCAGACATAAGGCTGGAGATCCGTGGCTGAGACTTCAGGGGTTAGCCCTGATAACAGCGCCTGCTGCCATTGCTGCGGATCGGCTTTCAGGCGCAGAATCGGCAGATCGTTGCGCAGTGAAGGGACGTCGCTGGCAATCACCACGCAGCCGCTGGCGGCAAGCTGTACGGCGAGATAGTCATCTTTAAAGCGATTATGGTCGCTGTTTTGCCGGAACAGAACCGCCGTGTGAATACGTAACGCGCGCAGCTGTCCGGAAGAAATGCCCCCGTTCTGCCAGCGAACCGTCTCCGCCACCAGCGGCAGCCAGGCTTTTGGCCAGCTCCCCAGCAGTACCCAGTCCAGGTTTTGCCGGGTGGCGGCGATAATCCGCCCCATAAACTCACGCTCTTTTTCCGATAATGTTCCGGGTATACACAAGACGCGCCTGCGCTCAGCCGGCGCAGGCATAGCCTCTGTAGCCTCTTCCCGCGCCAGCAGTACCGGCAGACGCGCAACCGGCATTTTACGTTTAGCGAGCTGGATTTCACGCTCGGCGGACCAGGTGAGCCATTGCGAGACCACCGCGTCTGGTGACGGGCCGTTATTGACCGCACCGTCGCTTTCGGCCAGCGCGAGGACGCGCAGCGCAGACACAGAGTTTGCCGCGGCAAGCCGCCCCGAGAGCACCGCATCCGGTGCGCCGGTTAAGACGACGGTACCCGGTGCCGCGCGCAGAATTTCCGGCACGCTCAGCGTCGGGCTGGCGTGTTTAAGCAGAATCGTCCCGTCCTTTGCCAGCATCTGTAGCAGACAGGTCATGCGCTGGGTGTATTCCCCCGCCTCGCCGTTATTTATCAACAGCACGCAGGACTGCGCCGGGGAGAAACTCGCCAGCCAGTTTGCGGGGGCCAGGTCAGTGACGAAGAGCGGGTCCTGCAGATCGCAATGGCGGTTATAGGCCGGATCGTCGGTGAAATAGCGGGGAACGGAGGCCATCAGCGCCTGACGCTGCGCATTTCCGCTCACGCAGACCTGTTCACACAGGCGGGCATTATCGGAGGCCACCACGCTGAACGGCGTCCAGACCGTGAGATAGCCCGAGGCGCTCAGCGTCAGGGAGGCCATAATGTCGATCGCATGCGCATCATCATAGCCGGCAGGCAGCCCCTCCACCCGTTGCCATGCCTCGCGCCGGATAAGCAGGCAGTTGCCGCTCAGCGCAGAGTAGTTTTGCTCGCACTGGTAGCGGGATAAATACCCCTCAGCCTGCCATGGCTCCCCCCTGCCCTGCGTGTCCCACCCAGCCCCTGGCACCCACAATCACCCCGGCGCTGAGCAGCCGTTGATCGGTGGTGATGATTTTAGGCCCAACGCAGCCCACTTCGGCACGCACCGCATGGCTCAGCAGGGTCTTAAGCCAGTTTTTGAGGACAAACAGCGTATGCAGATTGAGCAGCAACAGATAGTCCCCGGTCGCACTCTGCTCCAGGTAGTTCATCCTGCTGGCGTAGTTCTGCTGCGCCTCACACACCAGCACCTTCAGCGGCATCACCCCCCTGGATCTGGCGGATCACGTCGCGCATCGGCTCGCTGGCGTTTTCACTCACCGCCAGCAGGACCTCTTTGTGCGGCCAGTCGGTGTTGTTCATCAGGCTTTCCACACACCGCACCAGCAAGGCGGGATCGTCCCCGGCGTCCAGCAAAATGCTGACGGTTTCGTTCTCAGGGCGATGATAGGTCAGCCGCCAGGAGGCGTTATTCTGCCTCTCCAGCTGCGCGTCAGGGTATCCCCGCCGTTGCAGGTACGCTCCGAGGATCTGCTGCTCCTCCTCCGGGCTGTGCCGATCAAAGAGCGCGGCAGGCGCGATCGTCATGACGTCCGCGATATGGCCGATACTGCCGGTGCCCCACTCCAGCAGGTAGTGAACGAGCAGTTCAGGCTCGAACGCGTGGCGAAGGTCAGGGTTAAACCCACCGGCCGCCAGCCAGCCCTCGCGACGGAACCAGACCCGACGCAGATAGCGGTGCGGGGAGGAGAGGAACAGATCCAGATTAAAATCGGGCTTGCGCACCGGAGTGACTTCGCCGTTTTCATGACGAATGGCTTCGTCGGTATAAATCGCCTGGCACTCTCCCGCCTCTGCCAGCATCTGACGCATCAGCCCAACGCTGGCGGGCGCATATTCGATCCCCGCGTCAATACAGTGCAGCCAGTCAAATGCCCGGGCTTCGGCCAGCTGGGTCAGGCATGCCACCCACTCATTCGCCCCAACCACGCAGGCATTAAAGGCGCTGAGATCTACGTCAGACTCCGAGGCCACCAGCAGGACGGTGTGCGTATCCACGCCCTGCTGCGCAAGGGAGCTGAGCGAGGTGGAGATCGCGCTCGCCTGCGCGCCCTGACACAGGATCACATGCAGCAGCACCGTTTGCGCGGTCACAGCCTGCGGCAGCGTGCGCTGCGTCAGCCAGCCGCCGAAGGAGGCGCCAAACTGTTCATCGTGCTGCTGCTGCGCTTTTGCCTGCGTCAGTGCCAGGAAGTTGTCCAGCTGCGTCTCACTCAAACGTCTCTTAACCAACATTAGCTCGCGCACACTGGGCAAATTCGCGCGAACTTCCGCAAGTGCTTGTGGTGAATCGGAATAACTGTAGCCAGCGCCAATATCCTTTAAGGTTTGCTCATTTACCGCATAATTTTCATAACCAGGGGCACGCAATGCCACAACGGGGCAACCGCACAGGTTTGCCAGTAAGCACGTTCCCCCTGATTCATATGTATAGAGTACCCTCCCCCGTTTCAGCAGTGCGCCTAGCTCATTTAGCGGTAGAGGGTTTTGCATCGACAGCACTGTAATATTTTCAGGCAATGAACCGAAATCGATGGCAGATACTGGAATTCGGTTCAGATAAAGAAAATCCATATCTTTTACCGGGTTGTCATCTTCAAAGAAGGAGAGGTCATAGCTCTCAATGCCCAGAATATTAAGATTTGGTTCTTTATCCGCAAACTCAGGCCGATACCAGAAAAAGAGATCCTCCGGCCCCGCCTCAAGTGAATTGCCCATAATCACCCCTTCCCTGTTCAACATATAGCGAACAACAACGGGAGCAGAGAAAGGGTTGCCGGTTGTCACTTCCGGATAAACGGCAATCCAGGGTTTACCAGTAGACATTATCTGGCTATACGCCTCTTCCTTCAGCGCCGGGGCATTCCATTCTTCATTGACGGTGCAGCCTACCATCCAGGCGCTCCCACCCCGCTCATTGATGAGATGACACAGGCGGTGCAGCACCTGGATACCGAGCGATGACTCCCGATAGTCGGGTGCCGCGATGAGATAAGGGTATTGAGCGGTAAACATCATGCGTAATCCTGTGTCATATCAGAAATCCAGCCAGCCGTGACGCCAGTCATCGAGCCCGCCCTCGCGCAGATACCAGTCGCGATGCACCGCTTCACGCAGCGCATCGCCCTGCTTTGTGCGGTAGTCGGCATCATGCAGATAGAGCTGAACGGCGTTCAACCAGTCCTTGTAGCGGTTTTCCACCAGGGTCACCGGCAGGCCGCAACGGTACGGGGCAATATCGGTGGCGATAATGGGTACCCCGCAGGTGCCGATCTCCAGCAGGCGTAAGTTGCTTTTGCACTCGTTGAACTGGTTACTTTCCAGCGGCACCAGCGCAAGGTCGAGATTGAGGTTCGCCAGCTTCTCCGGGTACATCTCAAACGGCACGCCAGGGTGGAATTCGCACTGGACGTTGCGCGGTTTCATCCCCATAAATACCCACTCCACCTGGTTTTCAAGGGCTTTGATCAGCGGCTCGATGATCTGCAGATCGCCGGTGTGGGTACTTCCCCCCGCCCAGCCCACACGCAGTTTTTTACCGCTGCCGCGCTGGCTTTGCAGATGTCCCCACAGATCGGGTGCCAGCCGGTTTTGCGCGATACGGATATCCTGATGAAAACGGCTGTAGGCCTCGGCAAGCGGCGCGGTGGAGACCACCACCCGGTCTGCGCTCTCAAGGATTTTGCGGAAGCTTTTGACGATGTGCTGCGGGTAACTGCTGCGGTTGCCGTTTTTCAACGGCACGTTGAGCAGGAAGTCATCATACTCAATGATGATTTTGGCATCACAGACGTTGCGCAGCTGGGTAATGATGTCGGGGAAACGGCTGCCGGTGAGCGACTCCAGGACGATGACATCCGGCTGCTGCTGGGCGGCCTCCATCACGCCAGGGATGGTATTGATAAGGCCCCCTTCCAGCATCAGGTGACTTTCCATCGCTTTGAACGGCTGCATAACGCGGTAGTTGCCGCACCCGTTCCAGTCAACGTGATGCGCCAGCACCACCGGGAGCGGACGGCCAGGCAGCGGGGCATGCAGGCGCGCGCTGCTCTCGCTCAGGGTAAAAGGCGCCCCCGTTTTTTGCATCAGCGGGTGGTACGACGGATCCTTCAGCAGACCCGCTTTCCACTCATCACGCAGTTGGACGTAGTGTTCCAGCATCGGGCGCTCCGGCACCTGGTATTTCCCGGCCAGCATCCGCGTTGCGCCACCCATGTGCTTCACGCGGGCGAACGGCGTCCAGACGTTCAGATAACCCTGCTGCTGCAGACGTAACCCCAGGTCCACATCGGCGAAATAGATCGGATAACGCTCCTGGGTAAAGCCGTTAATCGCGAAGAAGATCTCTTTGCGGATCATCAGACAGGATCCGCTGACGGCCGCCACGTTGCGCGGCGTCTTTAAATAGTTCTGGAAGCCATGGCTCTGGGGATCCGCGCCGTCAAAGGCCACCTCCACGCCATTCTGGACGCCCAACAGATAGCCACCGTGCTGGATCCGGCCATCCTGGTACTCCAGCCGGGCACCTACTACCCCTACCTCCGGGCGCAACGCTTGCTCCAGCAGCGCCTCCAGCCAGTCGCCGTCAATAATTTCACAGTCGTTGTCCAGGAAGACCAGCACCTCGCCGCGGGCCTGCTGTGCCGCCGCATTGCCCATTTCGGCAAAATTAAAGGGCGCATCGTAATGCAGGACACGGATCTGCTCCAGACCCAGCCCGGCGAGATCGTTCAGGAAACGGCAGGCATCCTCGTCAGCCGACTGGTTATCGACAATCAGAAGTTCGTAGTGCGTATAGCGCGTTTTTTCCATCAGGCTTTCGATACAGCGCTGGATCAGGGCAAAGCGATCGCGCGTCGGGATCACGATCGACACCCGCGGTGTGGCGCTCCACTGGTAGCGCAGGCGGGGAAGCGATTCTGCCAGCCCGGTATCAAAGGAGGCGGAGATACCGAGGCGCGTCAGGTGCGCCAGCACGCTCTGCTGGCATTGCGCGATAACGTCAGGATCTTCGCTCCAGGCGGTGGCCAGCGCCGGGTTTTCCACCAGCACTTCCGGGACATGTGCCAGCGCCACCAGCCCCTGCCGTTCAATCAGACGCCAGAGCAGATCAATCATCGCGCAATCCGGGTAGCGCCCATCGATGCCCCCCACCGCTTTCGCATGTTCCCGGTTAACCAGCATCACCTGGCCGATGTAGGGCTGACTGCGGAGCAGATCAATATTGACTCCGGGACGCAGCACCACCATCGGCTCGCTGTTTGCCTGGTGTGTCATTTCATCGCAATAGAACGCACTGGCGTCAGGCTGATTGATGCCCTGCTCCATAAATCGCAGCAAGGCATCATCCCGCAGGGTGAATCCTTCCGGGATCACCAGCAGCATCCGGGCGTCACGCTGCTCAAGCAGCGTATTCAGATCAGCGACGGACGGAACCACGTCCAGCGACTGCGGCGACAGTGATTGCGATACCAGCGAGGCCAACGTGCGCTGGCACGCGGCGCTGTGCTCGTCACGGGCAATTACCGCCACCCCGATGCTGGCCTGCTCGGGCAGCGCCTGAGCAAAGGAGCGCAGCGCCTCGCGACGCGCAGGGGTAATTTTACGGTCGTCCAGCCAGCGCGGAATAGAGTACTGCCGGGCCTGCTGGGCCAGCATCGCCTTGCTGTGGAAGGATAAGGTGTAGCGCTCTTTTTCCGTCAGCACATGTTCCGTCGGCGCAGGCAGCTCATCGATCAGCCCGGCGAGGTGCAAATTGAGATCCCAGCGGGTCAGGAACGACTGCCGGTGGCTGTTCGCCCAGTCAGCGGCTCGTTCGTATCCGGCGGTCAGTAGCTCAAGCCACTCCTTCGCCCCCGGGCAAAAACGGAGCGAGGCCCCGGAAAAGGCATTGCGCTCATAGCGAGGCAGGTTGTCATCATTGAGATAGCCTTCGACGTAGCCATCCTGTGCCAGGAATACCGGAATGCCGAGCGCCAGGGCCTTCGCCGCAGGCTGGTCGGTGGTGATAACCACGTCATACCCGGCGAGCCACTCCGGCTCAATTCCCCGCACCTGTTGCGACAGGTCGAGCCATTCAAACTGAATGTTCGCCCGGGCGGCGTGCTGCTGAACCACGTACATTTCGGTGGACATCTTTTCGGCAATGTAGAGCATTTTTTGCAGCGGTCGCGCGGGCGTAGCGCGCTCAACGTCCGCAAAACGAGACGGGATCACCCATGGGAAGATCCGCAGCTTGCTCTCTTCAATGCCGGTCTGCAGGAGCACTGGATGACTTAGCTCGCACAGCCCCAGTACCGCGCTCGCCAGCCGGTTCTCCAGCTCTGCGCCCCAGGGGATATAAACGTCGTTGTAATCGGTGTAGTGACGGAAAATAAACGCCCCGGTCGTGCGTTGCGTCGTCAGCGCGCTCAGCAATTTTTCACTGAAAAAGCCCTTCACGATCCAGATCAGATCGTAGTGGGATCCCGGCTCACCGCTGGCGTCAACGATCGTTTGAAAGTGCGGATCGCCCGCCAGACGATCGAGTTCGGGCTGCAGCATTTTGCCGGCTGAGGAGGTGCATAACGTGACGTGCCACTCTTTTGCCAGCAGCGCGTCGGCAATGTCGATAATTTCCGTGTTAGCGGGAGACCAGGCGTCAAACTTATCAACGCTAATCAAAATTCCAGGCATTTTTTGTCCTCAGCGTCGATAGGGAGACGCATCCAGGCCTATTTTCGGTAATACGATATTTTGCGCGGAAACGAAAAGTTCGAGAGGAAAAGCACGGGAACGAAACGGGGTTAAATCTGGCGATTGGGCAAAAAAAAAGGCATCCGAAGATGCCTTTTATGCGCGTTATAAAAATTAACGCAGCAGGGACAGCATGGTCTGTGGAACCTGGTTGGCCTGGGCCAGAACAGAAGAGCCAGCCTGCTGCAGGATCTGCGCGCGGGACATGTTGGACACTTCGGTCGCGTAGTCAGAATCCTGAATACGGCTACGGGCAGCGGACAGGTTGTTCACGGTGTTGTTCAGGTTGGTGATGGTGGACTCGAAACGGTTCTGAGACGCACCCAGCAGGCTACGCTGAGTATCTACCGCTTTGATGGCCGCATCGATGTCTGCCAGAGGAGAACCATCGGTAGCACCACCGGAAGTAACGGTACCGCTCAGAACATCAAAACCTTCTGCAGAAGTGGCACGTGCAGTACCGTTCACCAATCCGCCAGTTGCACCTGTTGCGCCAGCAGCGTTAAACAGGTTGTAATCGTTGGATTTGCTCAGAGTGATAGAAATAGTTTCGGTATCTTTAGAGCCAACCTGGAATTTGTAGCTGCTGGAGCCAGTGCCAGTGTCCAGTACTTTGATGCCGTTGAAGTCGGTCTGCTTGGTCACGCGGTTAATCTCTTCCATACGCTGGTTAACTTCAGCCTGGATAGAGTCAATGTCGGACGCGGAGTTGGAGCTGTTCTGCGCCTGAACGGTCAGGTCACGCACACGCTGCAGGTTGTTGTTGATTTCGCTCAGCGCGCCTTCAGCAGTCTGCGCCATGGAGATACCGTCGTTGGCGTTACGCGCCGCAACGTTCAGGCCGTTGATGTTGGAGGTGAAGCGGTTAGCAATCGCCTGGCCCGCAGCGTCATCTTTTGCGCTGTTGATACGCAGACCGGAAGACAGACGCTCGATCGCAGTACCCAGAGTTGACTGAGATTTGCTCAGGTTGTTCTGAGTCATCAGAGACAGGGTGTTAGTGTTGATTACTGCCATGATAAGTATCCTTCAAATTAGTCATGAGTTACGGCATGCGCCAGTGGCTTCATCGCCTACTCCAGGATTATCGACAGGACACTTTCAAACTTTAGTATTTTTAATATGAATATTTTATTTGTTCTTGATTCCCTTTGGAAAAAAGCGCTGCCGGACAGCGCTTTTTAATCGTATCAGGAGATTAACGCAGCAGGGACAGCATGGTCTGCGGAACCTGGTTGGCCTGGGCCAGCACGGAAGAGCCAGCCTGCTGCAGGATCTGCGCGCGGGACATGTTGGACACTTCGGTCGCGTAGTCAGAATCCTGGATACGGCTGCGGGCAGCGGACAGGTTGTTCACGGTGTTGTTGAGGTTGGTGATGGTGGACTCGAAACGGTTCTGGGATGCACCCAGCAGGCTGCGCTGATTATCAACCGCCTTGATTGCCGCATCGATATCGGCCAGCGGGCTACCGTCGGTGGTACCACCGGAAGTCACAGTACCGCTCAGCACGTCGAAACCTTCTGCAGAGGTAGCACGGGCGTTGCCGTTGACCAGTCCACCTGTTGCGCCGGTTGCAGAGCTAGCGTTAAACAGGTTGTAGTCGTTCGATTTGCTCAGAGTAATGGAGATTTTTTCACCATCTTTAGAACCGACCTGGAAATCATAGCTGGTGCTACCGGTACCGGTGTCCAGCACCTTGATGCCGTTGAAGTCGGTCTGCTGGGTCACGCGGTCGATCTCTTCCATACGCTGGTTAACTTCAGCCTGGATGGAGTCGATGTCGGACGCGGAGTTGGAGCTGTTCTGCGCCTGAACGGTCAGGTCACGCACGCGCTGCAGGTTGTTGTTGATTTCGCTCAGCGCGCCTTCAGCAGTCTGCGCCAGGGAGATCCCGTCGTTGGCGTTACGCGCCGCCACGTTCAGGCCGTTGATGTTGGAGGTGAAGCGGTTAGCAATCGCCTGGCCCGCCGCGTCATCCTTCGCGCTGTTGATACGCAAGCCGGAAGAGAGACGCTCGATGGCGGTGCCAAGCGTGGACTGAGATTTGCTCAGGTTGTTCTGAGTCATCAGAGACAGGGTGTTCGTATTGATTACTGCCATGATTAATATCCTTCAAATAAGTTGTGAATCTCACCGTGGAACTTCATACAAGTTATCGTCCGGATACATTCAAACTTTAATGATCACCTTAAAAAATTATTGTTAAGCGAATTGATCAACATGCATTAATTAAAATTGCAACCATTGTCTAGCAATTTATTTCAGAGCCATAAATACAAAAAGCGCCGACAAGCGGCGCTTTTAAGCATGGCGTTAAAAAAGAATTAACGCAGCAGGGACAGCATGGTCTGTGGAACCTGGTTGGCCTGGGCCAGAACAGAAGAGCCAGCCTGCTGCAGGATCTGCGCGCGGGACATGTTGGACACTTCGGTCGCGTAGTCAGAATCCTGAATACGGCTGCGGGCAGCGGACAGGTTGTTCACGGTGTTGTTCAGGTTGGTGATGGTGGACTCGAAACGGTTCTGAGACGCACCCAGCAGGCTACGCTGGTCATCAACCGCTTTGATTGCCGCATCGATGTCTTTCAGCGGAGTAGTGCCACCTGCTGTACCAGCGGCACCACCAGTAACTTTACCTTTCAGAACGTCGAAACCTTCTGCAGCAGTATTACGCTGTACGTTATTAACAAGATCCGTAGCAGTCATAGCTTTAGTGTTCAAGGTCGTACCGGACTGGCCTGCAGCAGCCAGGTTGAAGCTGTCGCTGGAGCTCAGTTTAATAGCGATAGTTTCAGTATCTTTAGAGCCAACCTGGAAGCTGTAGCTGGTGCTACCTGAACCAGTGTTCAACACTTTGATGCCGTTGAAGTCGGTCTGCTTGGTTACACGGTCGATCTCTTCCATACGCTGGTTAACTTCAGCCTGGATGGAGTCGATGTCGGACGCGGAGTTAGAGCTGTTCTGCGCCTGAACGGTCAGGTCACGAACGCGCTGTAAGTTGTTGTTGATTTCGCTCAGTGCGCCTTCAGCAGTCTGCGCCAGAGAGATACCGTCGTTGGCGTTACGCGCCGCAACGTTCAGGCCGTTGATGTTGGAGGTGAAGCGGTTGGCAATCGCCTGGCCCGCAGCGTCATCTTTTGCGCTGTTGATACGAAGGCCGGAGGACAGACGCTCGATTGCGGTACCCAGAGTTGACTGAGATTTGCTCAGGTTGTTCTGAGTCATCAGAGACAAGGTGTTAGTATTAATAACAGCCATGATGTATTCCTTTAAAAGTTTTAGATTCAGGCATCTGCCTACGGCTTTCTCACCGCTAACCTGATTATCGACCTCCCCTTCCTAACCTTTAGGAAAAAGATCATTTTTTTAAAAGGACAAACTGCCCGATCTTTATCCGCTTTATTTCCGCATTGATAACTGCAAAAAAAAGCTAATCTTTTTCCCGCGTCTGCCGATAGAGCATCCAGCGATTGTCACAATAAAGGATGAAAAAAAATGGCAAGTATCAGTTCACTCGGTGCAGGTACCAGTCTGGATCTCAATTCGTTGTATGACAATTTACAGACAGCGGAACAGACCAAACTCACGCCAATCACGCAGCAGCAGACTTCCTATAAAGCGAAACTGACTGCATGGGGCGTCGTTCAGACTGCACTGACCAAGTTTCAAACTGCTGCAGACGCGCTGAAAAACACCTCTGCGATTGCGCAGTCAAAGGTGACCAGTACCAATACCGCATTCAGTGCGACCCTGGCGAGCAGTGCTTCCGCCGGTTCGTACTCGGTAGAAGTGACCCAGCTGGCAGCCGCGCAGACGCTGCTGAGCCCGAAAGTGGCCAGCAAAGATACCGATCTGGGCGACAGCAGCCTGAGTTCGCGCACTATCACCATCACGCAGCCGGGTCAGAAAGATCCGCTGACGGTGACGCTGGCCAGCGACAAAACCAGCCTTGCGGACGTGCGTGATGCGATCAACGCCAAACAAGGCAGCGTTACCGCCAGCATTATCAAGGCGGATGACAACAGTTACTACCTGTCACTGACCTCACGTGACAGCGGTGTCGCCAATGAAATGACGATCACCACCGACGACAGCGAGCTGGCGAAATATATCGGCCACGATCCGCTCGATACATCGACGGGAATGAAGGTTCAGGTCCCTGCCGCGGATGCGATCGTGAAAATTAACGGCATCCAGATTACGCGTAGCAGCAACGCTATTACCGATGCTCCGGAAGGCGTAACGCTCAACCTGACCAAGACCAACGTCGGTAGCCCGGAAACGCTGTCGATTGTAAAAGACAACCAGCCGATGACCGATGCGATTCAGGCGTTTGTCGATGCGTATAACTCGTTGCAGACCACCATCGGCAACCAGACAAAATATACCGCGGTTAAACAGGGTGACGGCGCGCAGGACACCAGCAACGGCGACCTGCTGGGCGATGGCACGCTGCGTAATATCCAGACGCGCCTGCGCTCGGCGATCTCGTCTACGCAAGGTTCTGGCACGCTGTCGACGCTATCGCAGCTGGGTATTACCCAGGATATTAGCGGCAAGCTGACCGTGGATAGCACCAAGTTAGGGAAAGCGCTGACCGAAAAGTCTACCGACGTGCTTGCACTGCTGTCCGGTGACGGAAAAACAACCGGCTTAGCGACCCAGACCAGCAACCTGCTGAAAGATATGTTAGGGACAGACGGCTCCGTTAAGAACGCCACCGACGGCATTAACAAGACGTTGAAAAACCTGTCCGATCAGTATGACCGTGTTAATACGCAAATTACCGCCACTATGGCACGCTATAAAACGCAATTTACCAGTTTGAGTCAGCTGGTTTCCTCTATGGATCAAACCGGAAGCTATCTGACCCAACAGTTCAATGCCATGAACAGTTAATGAATGATGAGTTGAGGTTTTAAGATGTATACAAAATCGGGAATTCAGGCCTATGCGCAGGTAAGCGTTGAGAGTGCCGTCCTGAGTGCCAGCCCGCATCAACTGGTGGTTTTACTTTTTGATGGCGCGTTAAGCGCCATGAAAAAGGCCATGATTTTGATTGAGCAAGGGGACATTCCCGGTAAAGGGCAGGCGCTGGGAAAAGCCATCAACATTATCAGTAACGGTCTGCAGTCAGGGCTGAATCACGAGATTGGTGGCGAGTTGACCACCAATCTCGACAGCCTCTACGACTATATGACGCGGCGTCTTTTACAGGCCAATATCCATAATGATATTGACGCCATTAATGAAGTGGTGGAGTTGCTGAACAACATCGCGGATGCCTGGAAAGAGATAGGACCCAATTCTCAACATATGCGGGACAATTACTAATGGAAGCCAATCTGGGATTGCTCCAACACTATCAGCAGCTGTTAACCACCAGCGCCGCGATGCTGGCTATGTCAAAATCAGGGCGTTGGGATGAGCTTATTACCTTTGAAGTGAAATACCTGAGCGCCGTTGAAAAGCTGACCCAGTTCCAGGATGCGAATGAGATTGCGCCGCACGTGCAGGCGCAAATTCGCCCGATGCTGAGACAGATCATCGATAACGAAATTGAGCTGAAGGCCTTGCTGCAGCAGCGTATGGACGAGCTGAGAACTTTGGTTGGGCACTCCTCCCGACAACATAATCTGAATGCAACTTATGGACGTCTTTCTGGCAATATTCTTTTCCCCGCCGATCTCTAATCCGGGGATGATGACGGGCGGGTGAATATATTTCGTTATTTCACCCGCTAACTTCCTCCGCCTCGCTCATACTGTCTGTGTTCTTAAACTGGAGCACGGAAGATGAAAAACCCCACTCTCTTGCAGTTCTTCCACTGGTATTACCCTGAAGGCAGTCAACTCTGGCCAGAAGTCGCCGAGCGCGCCGACCTTTTAAACGATATCGGTATCAACATGGTCTGGCTGCCCCCGGCGTACAAAGGAGCTTCCGGTGGTTACTCTGTCGGTTACGACTCCTACGATCTTTTCGATCTGGGGGGAGTTCGATCAAAAAGGATCTATTCCCACCAAATACGGTGACAAAAACCAGCTGCTGGCCGCTATCGGGGCGTTAAAACGCAACGACATCGCGGTGCTGATGGACGTGGTGGTCAACCATAAAATGGGTGCCGATGAGAAAGAGGCCATCCGCGTTCAGCGGGTCAACGCCGACGATCGCAATCAGATCCACGACGAGATTGTTGAATGCGAAGCCTGGACCCGCTACACCTTCCCGGTGCGGGCCGGAAAGTACTCGGAGTTTGTCTGGGATTACAAATGCTTCAGCGGCATCGATCATATCGAAAACCCCGATGAAGACGGCATCTACAAGATCGTCAATGACTACACCGGCGATGGTTGGAACGATCAGGTCGATAATGAGTTGGGGAACTTTGATTACCTGATGGGCGAGAACATCGATTTTCGTAACCGTGCGGTAACCGAGGAGATCAAATACTGGGCGCGCTGGCTGATGGAACAGACCCAGTGCGACGGCTTCCGTCTGGATGCGGTGAAACATATTCCGGCATGGTTCTATAAAGAGTGGATCGAGCACGTGCAGGAAGTCGCGCCGAAACCGCTGTTTATCGTGGCGGAATACTGGTCGCCCGATGTCGATAAACTGCAGCAGTATATCGATCAGGTAGACGGCAAAACCATGCTGTTTGACGCCCCGCTGCACATGAAGTTTCACGAAGCCTCGCTGCAGGGACGTGATTACGACATGAGCCAGATCTTCACCGGCACGCTGGTCGAGGCCGACCCCTTCCACGCGGTGACGCTGGTGGCGAACCACGACACCCAGCCGTTACAGGCCCTGGAGGCCCCGGTCGAAGCCTGGTTTAAACCGCTGGCCTATGCCCTGATTTTGCTGCGTGAAAACGGGGTACCGAGCGTCTTCTATCCCGATCTGTACGGGGCGAGCTATGACGATACCGGCGGTGACGGCGAGACGTATCACATCGACATGCCGGTGATTGAGCAGCTCGACCAGCTGATCCTTGCCCGCCAGCGGTTTGCCCACGGCATTCAGACCCTGTGGTTCGATCACCCTAACTGCATTGCCTTCAGCCGCAGCGGCACCGAGGAAGATCCGGGCTGCGTGGTGGTGCTCTCTAACGGCGACGAGGGTGAAAAGACGATTACGCTGGGTGAGAACTACGGCAATAAAAGCTGGAAAGATTTCCTTGGCAACCGCGAAGAGAGTGTGACGACCGACGAAACCGGCACCGGGGTGTTTACCTGCAACGGCGGCAGCGTCAGCGTGTGGGTCCTGGAAGAGGTGTTGTAAAGGGTAGGAAGCCGGGCGGCGCTACGCTTGCCCGGCCGACAATCACTTACGGCAGCTTGCTGTCGAGCGGATTTTTGCTGAGGTAGTTCGCACAATCGACGGTCGGACGATCGACACGCTGGAGGATCATCCCGTCATACTCGATGGCGCTACCTTCCCGATCCAGCGGATAGATATCCAGCTTGCGGGTGACGTTATAAAAATCATCCGAGCGCAGCATGATTTTCCCCGGCACGGCCACCACGCGCTGCCACTGACGGCAGTCCAGGGTGTCGCCTTCTTGCGTCACCACCAGCGTGGCGATGGCTTCCGGGCTGACCATTTTGCTTTGCGGCCCTTTCGACTGCCAGTACCCTGCCAGTTCAGCCGGGACGGGATGCTTGATCACGTCCTGGTATCTGTCGACCTGCACACATCCGGTTAACGCCAGCAGCCCCGCGATAATTGCTATTTTTTTCATCATTGTTCCGTCTACGGAGAAAAAAATAGTGTGGCATTAAAGCCATAAAGGCGCCACCCTTTCACTGTAAGAGTAAGAAGAGCACATAAGTAATCGACCTTACATCCGAACAGACAATACCGGGAGCAGTAATGTACACCTTAATGTATTCGCTCATTTGCCCATTTTTAATGCGTTTATAATTTGGTTTTGTGTTCGCTTCAATATCAGTACAAATAGATCTCATAGGACTTGCCGCATGAATCACAATCCATTTAACCCGGGTTATTTTAGCGAAAATGAACTTAAGGAATTTGGTTTCAAGTCAGTGGGTAAAAACGTGTTGATAGCTAAAAACTGTACAATCATTGGCTTAGAAAACATTTCTATTGGAGACAATGTGCGTATTGATGGTTTTAGTACTATCACTGCGACGCAGCCAGGTTATATGGATATCGGCTCATATGTTCATATAGGTGGATACTGTGCGATTTTTGCAGGAGCCGGGGTCGTAATGAAGGACTTCAGCGGCTTATCTCAAGGTGTGAAAATTTATTCTACAAGCGATGATTACAGTGGCTCAGTTATGACAAATCCAACTGTTCCTGTTGAATACACTGGTGTTATACGTAAGCCAGTAAGTCTCGAAAAACATGCAATTGTTGGTTCTCAAACTATTGTTATGCCTGGCGTTGTTGTTGCTGAAGGATGTGCTATTGGTGCAAATTCATTAATAACAAAAAGTACTGAATGCTGGTCAATATATTTTGGCTCACCCGCAAAAAAGCTAAAAGGCCGTAGCCAGAACATAATAAACCTTGAAAATCAACTAATTAATAAGAACAACGGCTGAGTTAGATAGATACAATTTAGAAATAAGCCAATAAGTTCAGTTTCGCCTTCCCTCCAGTAAAACGAACAAATCGCACAATTCAGTGGACGAGTTCTTCGCTAATCCCGGCATTCGAGTCCATGCCGGGAATTACCGGGAAGTTAGCTCTGCCAACGCTAAACCTGCATGCTCATAACGTCCTGATAGGCCTGCATCAGTTTATTACGCACCTGAATGCCCATCTGCATCGATACCGAGGCTTTTTGCAAATCGGTCATCACATCGTTGAGACCAATGCCCGGCGCGCCCATGGTGAATTTTTCACCCTGCACGCGCGCCGCGGTTTGCGTGTCGCTGATCCGGTCCAGCGCCGCATGCAGCTGACCCGCGAAGCTGACGGTGGACTGCACGTCAGCCACGTTCTGATTACGGGCGGTCATTGCCGTTGACTGCAACTGGCTAATGACGCTTTCAATCCCCTGTATTGCCATGACTTTCCCCTGATGGATTTTTACGCGCTCAAGAGTACCAGCCTGTCAATGAGATAAAGGCGCTAAATAGCATGAAAAAACCAGGTTATTTGACGCATAGAAATTCCCGTTTCATCAAATAATGGCACAGCCATGATTATGGAATTTTTGTTGTGTTTGCCGACCCGGGAGCCTGTTTTGTTTCTCCACACGAATAATGTAATCCACGATGAGTCACGAGGTGCGCAATGAGTGCGTCAGCAACATCAGCCCCTCAAACTAAATCTCTCGAATGGATGAGCCGCCTGCGCGCGAACCCTAAAGTGCCGTTGATCGTGGCAGGTGCTGCCGCTATCGCTATCGTCGTTGCTATGGTCTTATGGGCCAAACAGCCTGACTACCGCACGCTGTTCAGCAACCTCTCGGACCAGGATGGCGGCGCTATCGTCACCCAGTTAACCCAGATGAACGTCCCTTACCGTTTCTCGGATAATGGCGGCGCGCTGGAAGTTCCTGCCGATAAAGTTCACGAGCTCCGCTTACGTCTTGCCCAGCAAGGTCTGCCGAAAGGCGGCGCGGTGGGCTTCGAACTGCTGGATCAGGAAAAGTTCGGCATCAGCCAGTTCAGCGAGCAGGTTAACTACCAGCGCGCGCTGGAAGGCGAACTGGCCCGCACCATCGAAACGCTGGGCCCGCTGAAGAGCGCCCGCGTTCACCTGGCGATGCCAAAACCGACCCTGTTTGTCCGTGAACAGAAAGCGCCTTCGGCTTCCGTCACCGTTAATCTGCAGCCTGGCCGCGCGCTGGATGAAGGGCAGATTAGCGCCGTGGTGCATCTGGTCTCCAGCGCCGTCGCCGGTTTACCGCCGGGTAACGTGACCCTGGTGGATCAGATGGGTCGCCTGTTAACCAAATCCACGACCAGCGATCGCGATCTGAATGACGCGCAGCTGAAATATGCCACTGACGTGGAAAACCGCGTTCAGAGCCGCATCGAAGCCATTCTTGGCCCGATTGTCGGCACCAGCAACGTCCACGCGCAGGTTACCGCGCAGATCGATTTTGCCAATAAAGAGCAGACGGAAGAGCAGTATCGTCCGAACGGCGATGCCGCCCAGGCCGTCATGCGCTCACGTCAGGTCAATGACTCCGAACAGGTAGGCGGCGCAGCGGGTGGTGTACCAGGTGCACTCTCCAACCAGCCGGCTCCGGCGAATACCGCACCAATTAATGCACCGGCGCAAAACCAACAGAACGGTCAACAAAACGGCCAGCAGAATGGTCAGCAGGCGCGAGCACAGCAAACCGCAGCCAGCGCAGGTCCGCGTACCAGTAGCCATAACGAAACCACTAACTACGAAGTCGATCGCACCATTCGTCACACCAAAATGAACACCGGTGATGTGCAGCGTCTCTCCGTGGCGGTGGTCGTCAACTACAAAACCCTGCCGGACGGTAAGCCACTGCCGCTGACCACCGAGCAGATGAAGCAGATCGAAGACCTGACCCGTGAAGCCATGGGCTACTCCGAGAAGCGTGGCGATACCCTCAACGTCGTGAACTCGCCGTTCAGCGCCGTTGACGATACCAGCGGTGAACTGCCGTTCTGGAAAACCCAGTCGTTTATCGATCAGATGCTTGAAGCCGGTCGCTGGCTGCTGGTGGTGATTGTTGCCTGGCTGCTGTGGCGTAAAGCGGTACGTCCGCAGATCGTCCGCCGCGCCGAAGAGGCCAAAGCGCTGAAAGAGCAAACCCTGCTGCGCGAAGAGACGCAGGAAGCGGTGGAAGTGCGCCTCAGCAAAGACGAACAGATGCAGCAGCGCCGTGCTAACCAGCGCATGGGCGCTGAGGTGATGAGCCAGCGTATTCGCGAAATGTCAGATAACGATCCGCGCGTCGTGGCGCTGGTCATTCGCCAGTGGATGAGTACAGAAAATGAGTAACCTTACCGGAACGGATAAAAGCGTCATCCTGCTGATGACCATTGGCGAGGACCGGGCGGCAGAGGTGTTCAAACACCTCTCCCAGCGCGAAGTGCAGGTTCTCAGTGCGGCGATGGCCAACGTGCGTCAGATCTCCAACAAGCAGCTGACCGACGTGCTGGCGGAGTTTGAGCAGGAAGCCGAACAGTTTGCGGCGCTCAACGTCAACGCCAACGAATACCTGCGTTCGGTGCTGGTCAAGGCGCTCGGAGAAGAGCGCGCCGCCAGCCTGCTGGAGGATATTCTCGAGACCCGCGATACCGCCAGCGGTATCGAAACGCTCAACTTTATGGAACCGCAGACCGCCGCCGACCTTATTCGCGACGAGCATCCGCAGATTATCGCCACCATCCTGGTCCACCTCAAGCGTGGCCAGGCGGCAGATATTCTGGCGCTGTTCGACGAACGTCTGCGTCACGATGTGATGCTGCGTATCGCCACCTTCGGCGGCGTCCAGCCGGCGGCGCTGGCGGAGTTGACCGAAGTGCTGAACGGCCTGCTCGACGGCCAGAACCTCAAGCGCAGCAAAATGGGCGGCGTGAGAACGGCGGCAGAAATTATCAACCTGATGAAAACACAGCAGGAAGAGGCGGTCATTACCGCCGTGCGCGAATTCGACGGCGAACTGGCGCAGAAAATCATCGACGAGATGTTCCTGTTCGAAAACCTGGTCGACGTGGACGACCGCAGTATCCAGCGCCTGCTGCAGGAAGTGGACTCCGAATCGCTGCTCATCGCCCTCAAAGGCGCCGAACAGCCGCTGCGCGAGAAGTTCCTGCGCAACATGTCCCAGCGTGCGGCGGATATCCTGCGCGACGACCTTGCCAACCGTGGCCCGGTGCGTCTGTCTCAGGTGGAAAACGAACAGAAAGCCATCCTCCTTATTGTGCGTCGTCTGGCCGAGACCGGCGAGATGGTGGTAGGCAGCGGCGAGGATACCTATGTCTGATGAACTGCCGTGGAAGATCTGGACGCCTGACGATCTCTCCCCTCCTCGCGCGGAATTTGTGCCTGCGAGCATCATCCCTGCCGAGGCAGGTGATGATGGCGAAGAGCCTGAGCTGAGCGAAGAGGAGCAGCGCGCGCAGCAGCTGGCGCAGATCCAGATGCAGGCGCACGATCAGGGCTATGCTGCCGGCATGAACGAAGGCCGGCAGAAAGGCCAGGAGCAGGGCTATCAGGAAGGGCTGGCCCAGGGGCTGGCGCAAGGTTTAGAGCAGGCGCGTGCCCAGCAGGCGCCGATCCATGCCCGGATGCAGCAGCTGGTCAGCGAGTTCCAGAATACCCTGGACGCGCTGGACAGCGTTATTGCCTCGCGCCTGATGCAGATGGCGCTGGAAGCGGCACGTCAGGTCATCGGCCACACCCCGCCGGTGGATAACTCCTCGCTGATCAAACAGATCCAGGGTCTGCTGCAGCAGGAGCCGCTGTTCAGCGGCAAACCGCAGCTGCGCGTTCACCCGGACGATCTGCAGCGCGTAGAAGAGATGCTCGGCGCGACCCTCAGCCTGCACGGCTGGCGTCTGCGCGGCGATCCGACCCTGCATCACGGCGGCTGCAAAGTCTCTGCCGATGAAGGCGATCTGGACGCCAGCGTGGCAACCCGCTGGCAGGAACTGTGCCGCCTGGCGGCACCGGGAGTCATCTGATGACCGCACGCCTGACCCGCTGGCTTAACACCCTCGACAACTTTGAAACGAAGATGGCGCAACTGCCTGCGGTTCGCCGCTATGGCCGTTTAACCCGTGCCACCGGTCTGGTCCTGGAGGCCACCGGCCTGCAGCTGCCGCTGGGAGCCACCTGCATTATCGAACGCCAGGACGGCAACGAGATCCGCGAAGTCGAGAGCGAAGTGGTGGGCTTTAACGGCCAGCGTCTGTTCCTCATGCCGCTGGAAGAGGTCGAAGGCGTTCTGCCCGGCGCGCGCGTGTACGCCAAAAATTTATCCGGCGACGGACTGCACAGCGGCAAACAGCTGCCGCTCGGCCCGGCGCTGCTCGGACGGGTGCTGGACGGCGCCGGTAAACCGCTGGACGGTCTGCCCTCCCCCGATACCACCGAAACCGGGGCGCTGATCACTCAGCCCTTTAACCCGCTACAACGTACCCCGATCGAGCATGTGCTCGATACCGGCGTGCGCCCGATCAACGCCCTGCTGACCGTCGGTCGCGGCCAACGTATGGGCCTGTTTGCCGGCTCCGGCGTCGGCAAATCGGTGCTGCTCGGGATGATGGCCCGCTACACCCAGGCCGACGTCATTGTGGTGGGGCTGATTGGCGAGCGTGGTCGTGAAGTCAAAGATTTTATCGAGAATATCCTCGGTGCCGAAGGGCGTGCCCGGTCGGTGGTGATCGCCGCGCCGGCGGATGTATCTCCCCTGCTGCGTATGCAGGGTGCCGCCTACGCCACACGCATTGCGGAAGATTTTCGCGATCGGGGTAAGCATGTCCTGCTGATCATGGACTCCCTGACCCGTTACGCGATGGCCCAGCGTGAAATCGCCCTCGCGATCGGCGAACCGCCAGCAACCAAAGGCTATCCGCCTTCGGTCTTCGCCAAATTACCGGCGCTGGTGGAACGCGCGGGTAACGGTATCAGCGGCGGCGGCTCGATCACCGCATTTTATACGGTGCTGACCGAAGGCGATGACCAGCAGGATCCGATTGCCGACTCGGCACGTGCGATCCTCGACGGGCACATCGTTCTGTCGCGCCGCCTGGCCGAAGCGGGCCACTATCCGGCGATCGATATCGAAGCCTCGATCAGCCGTGCGATGACGGCCCTGATTAGCGAGAAGCATTACGCCCGGGTGCGTAACTTCAAGCAGCTGCTCTCCAGCTTCCAGCGCAACCGCGATCTGGTCAGCGTCGGCGCCTATGCCAAAGGCAGCGACCCGATGCTCGACAAGGCGATTGCCCTCTGGCCGCACCTGGAGGCGTATCTGCAGCAGGGTATTTTTGAAAAAGCCGACTGGGAAAGCTCGATCCAGGCTCTGGAAATGATTTTCCCGCAGGTGTAACCGAGTAGAGGGCGAATGTCATGGCACAACACGGCGCATTAACCACGCTGAAAGATCTGGCCGAGAAAGACGTTGATAATGCCGCACAGCAGCTTGGCGCGATGCGCCGCGGGTATCAGCAGGCGGAAGAGCAGCTGAAGATGTTGATCGACTACCAGCATGAGTATCGCACCAACCTCAACACGGACATGGCTCAGGGCATCGGCAGCCAGCGCTGGATCAACTATCAACAGTTCATCCAGACGCTGGAGAAAGCCATAGAACAGCATCGCCAGCAGGTGCTTCAGTGGACCGAGAAGGTTGACCGGGCCCTGAACTTCTGGCGCGAGAAGAAACAGCGTTTACAGGCCTGGCAAACCTTGCAGGATCGCCAGCTTGCCGCAGCGAATCTGGCGGAAAGCCGTCTCGATCAGAAAAAAATGGATGAATTTGCCCAGCGCGCAACAATGAGGACACCGGAATGATCACCCTTCAACAACTGCTTTCGACCGATACCGAGCTTACGGGTGCCGTGCGGGGCGGAAAAGCGGCCGACGGCGCGCAGGACTTTCTTGCCCTGCTGACAGGCGCGCTAGGCGATGCCAAAGGCCAGGGCAACGGGGTCGGTCTCACGCTGAACGATCTCCAGACCGCAGGCGGAAAGCGGGCCACCGTGGCGCTGAAAGCCGACGCCACCGATATTGATGCCGACACCGACGCCGGGAAACTGGCCGAACTGCTGGCGCGTCAGGATCTCACGGTCACCGACGAAACGACCGCCCAGCCTGCCCTGACCTCCGGGCTGCTGCCCGCTGTCAAAGGCGACGTGCTGAAGAGCCTGACCCAGGCGGCCAAAGAGGCCGACAGCAAAACCGATCTCAGTGATGAAGAGCTGGCGGGATTAAGCGCCCTGATGGCGATGCTGCCCCACCAGCAGACCGCCACTGCCGCTGCCCCTCAGCCGGTAAGCACCGGGGGCATTGACGTTAAGGCCTCCCTGACCAGCGACCGTGGCCGTCAGCCTGCGCTGGACACCGATGCCCTGCGCACCGCCAAAGCCGTGGCGCAGGATAAAGATGCCGCACTGGCCTCCAGCACGCAGCTGACGCCAGCCGTTGCCGCGACGACGACGAAGCAGGCGGCAGAGAGCACCCCGTCCCCGACCGGGCCGACCGTCACCATGGGGCCGATTGTCAGCAGCCACACCTCAGTGCAGCCGACCCTGGCCGCCGCGCCGGTGGTCAGCGCCCAGCTGGGCAGCAATGAATGGCAGCAGACGATCAGCCAGCACATCACTCTGTTCACCCGTCAGGGCCAGCAGAGCGCCGAGCTGCGTCTGCACCCGGAAGACCTGGGTCAGGTGCAGATCTCCCTGAAACTGGATGATAACCAGGCGCAGCTGCAGATGATCTCCGGCCACAGCCACGTGCGTGCGGCGCTGGAAGCGGCCCTGCCGGTGCTGCGTACCCAGCTGGCGGAAAACGGCATTGAGCTGACGCAAAGCAGCATCAGCAGTGAAAACTTCAACGGCCAGCAGCAGGCTTCGTCTCAGCATCAGCAGCAGACTTCCCGCTCCGGCAACACCGGCGGATTCGATGAAGAGAGCGATGAGCTGCTGGCGGTGCCTGCCTCCCTGCAGTCCGCGGCTCGTGGAAACAACGCTGTCGATATCTTCGCCTAAACCTAAACGCCAGAGGTAGCGTGATTATCCCCGTCTTTTCGACCCTTTGACGGCGAGCGGACACGGGATAATCATCTCCATCAGCAGTTCCGAAACAGGAAGCACGAATCAGATGACTGACTCCGCCATCACCAAGAAAAGTAAGCGTTCCATCTGGATCCCGCTTCTGGTGTTAATTACGCTCGCCGCCTGCGCTACCGCAGGTTACAGCTACTGGCGCATGAATAAAGCACCGTCAGCCGCAGCCAAAGCGGAGCCACCACCGCCGGCGGCCCCGGTCTTTTTCGCGCTGGATACCTTTACCGTTAACCTGGGCGATGCCGAACACGTGTTTTACGTGGGCATTACGCTGCGTCTGAAAGACGACGCCACCCGTACCCGTCTGAGTGAATATCTGCCGGAAGTGCGCAGCCGTCTGCTGCTGCTGTTCTCGCGTCAGGATGCCGCGCAGCTGTCTACCGATGAAGGTAAACAAAAACTGGTGGCGGACATTAAGCAAACGCTGGCCGCGCCTCTGGTAAGCGGTCAACCTAAGCAGGAAGTCACCGACGTTCTGTATACAGCTTTCATTCTGCGGTAACGACATGGGCGACAGTATTCTTTCTCAGGCGGAAATCGATGCGCTGCTCAACGGCGACAGCGATAAATCCGACGAACCAAAACCGGGTGCGGCGGGCGACAGCGACATTCGCCCCTACGATCCCAATACCCAGCGTCGCGTGGTGCGCGAGCGTCTGCAGGCGCTGGAGATCATCAACGAACGTTTTGCCCGTCAGTTCCGTATGGGGCTGTTTAACCTGCTGCGTCGTAGCCCGGATATCACCGTCGGTGCGATCCGCATTCAGCCGTATCATGAGTTCGCCCGTAACCTGCCGGTGCCGACGAACCTCAACCTGATCCATCTGAAACCGCTGCGCGGCACGGGCCTGTTCGTCTTCTCGCCAAGCCTGGTGTTTATCGCCGTGGATAACCTCTTCGGCGGTGACGGACGTTTCCCGACCAAAGTGGAAGGCCGCGAGTTTACCCATACCGAACAGCGCGTGATCAACCGCATGCTGAAGCTGGCCCTTGAAGGCTACAGCGACGCGTGGAAAGCGATTCACCCGCTGGACGTGGAGTATGTCCGTTCCGAGATGCAGGTGAAGTTCACCAACATCACCACCTCGCCAAACGACATCGTGGTTAACACCCCATTCCACGTGGAGATCGGCAACCTGACCGGTGAGTTCAATATCTGCCTGCCGTTCAGCATGATTGAGCCGCTGCGCGAAGTGCTGGTGAACCCGCCGCTGGAAAACTCCCGCCACGAAGACCAGAACTGGCGTGAAAACCTGGTGCGCCAGGTGCAGCACTCCCAGCTGGAGCTGGTGGCGAACTTTGCCGACGTCCCGCTGCGGTTATCGCAAATCTTAAAATTAAAACCCGGTGATGTGCTGCCGATCGACAAACCCGATCGCATTATTGCCCATGTGGATGGCGTGCCCGTGCTGACCAGCCAGTATGGCACCGTGAACAATCAATACGCCTTACGCGTTGAGCACCTGATTAACCCGATTTTGAATTCTCTGAATGAGGAACAGCCCAAATGAGTGATATGAACAATCCGTCCGATGACAACAACGGAGCACTGGACGATCTGTGGGCTGAGGCGTTAAACGAACAAAAAGCACCGGCCAGCAAAAGCGTCGCCGATGCGGTGTTCCAGCAGCTGGGCGGCGGTGACGTCAGCGGCACGCTGCAGGATATCGATCTGATTATGGACATCCCGGTCAAGCTGACCGTGGAGCTGGGCCGTACCCGTATGACCATCAAAGAGCTGCTGCGCCTGACGCAGGGTTCCGTGGTGGCGCTGGATGGACTGGCGGGTGAGCCGCTGGATATTCTGATCAACGGCTACCTGATTGCCCAGGGTGAAGTCGTGGTTGTCGCCGATAAATACGGCGTACGTATCACCGACATTATCACCCCGTCCGAACGTATGCGTCGTCTGAGCCGCTAAGCATGAAAACCCAGGCAATCGTCTCACAACCCTCTGCCGTTCCAGGTTCGCCGCTGCTTCAGGTCAGCGGTGCGCTGTTGGGGATCATTGCCTTTATTTTGATTGTCGCCTGGCTGGCAAAACGCGTCGGCCTGGCGGGCAAAACCGCCGGGGCGCGCGGGCTGAAGCTCGCGGCCAGCACCTCGCTGGGGCCACGCGAGCGCGTGGTGATCGTGGAAGTGGAAGACGCCCGGCTGGTGCTGGGTGTGACCGCCTCGCAAATAAATATTCTGCATACATTGCCGCCTGCACCGGTCTCCGAGGAGAGTCGCGCAGAGGTTCCACCGGATTTTCAGTCCGTGATGAAGAGTTTGCTTAAGCGTTCCGGGAGATCGTGATGCGCCGTGTTTTATCCCTTGCGCTTGCAGGCCTTGGCCTGTTTGCTCCCACCGTGTACGCCCAGCTGCCAGGCCTGATCTCCACGCCGATGGCCGGTGGCGGCCAGAGCTGGTCTCTGCCGGTTCAGACGCTGGTATTCATCACCTCGCTGACCTTTATTCCGGCGATCCTGCTGATGATGACCAGCTTTACCCGCATCATCATCGTGTTCGGTCTGCTGCGTAACGCCCTCGGCACCCCGTCAGCGCCGCCAAACCAGGTGCTGCTCGGTCTGTCTCTGTTTTTGACCTTCTTTATTATGTCACCGGTGATCGACAAGATTTATGTCGATGCCTATCAGCCGTTCAGTGAAGATAAGATCTCGATGCAGGAGGCGCTGGATAAAGGGGCGCAGCCGCTGCGCGAATTTATGCTGCGTCAGACGCGTGAAGCCGACCTGGCACTGTTTGCCCGTCTGGCCAACGCCGGGCCGATCCAGGGCCCGGAAGCGGTGCCGATGCGCATTCTGCTGCCTGCTTACGTCACCAGCGAGCTGAAAACTGCCTTCCAGATTGGTTTTACGATTTTCATTCCGTTTTTGATTATCGACCTGGTGATCGCCAGCGTGCTGATGGCGCTGGGGATGATGATGGTGCCGCCGGCAACCATTGCCCTGCCCTTCAAGCTGATGCTGTTTGTACTGGTGGACGGCTGGCAGCTGCTGGTCGGCTCGCTGGCGCAAAGTTTCTACAGTTAAGGAGCGCGCAATGACGCCAGAATCGGTCATGATGATGGGCACGGAGGCGATGAAAGTCGCGATCTCCGTTGCCGCTCCCCTGCTGCTGGTGGCGCTGGTCACCGGTCTTATCATCAGTATTTTGCAGGCAGCCACCCAGATTAACGAAATGACCCTGTCATTTATCCCAAAAATCATTGCCGTGTTCGTGGCGATTATTATTGCCGGACCCTGGATGCTGAACCTGCTGCTGGATTACATGCGTAATCTGTTTACTAACCTGCCGTACATCATCGGCTAGCCATGCTGCAGATTACCAGCGATCAATGGCTTGAGTGGCTCGGCCTCTACTTCTGGCCCCTGCTGCGCATTCTGGCCCTGATCTCCACCGCGCCGATCCTCAGTGAACGGGCGATCCCCAAGCGGGTGAAAATTGGCCTTGCCATTCTGATCACCATTATCGTGGCCCCAACGCTGCCGCCGGTAAACGTGCCGATTTTCTCAGCCCCGGCGCTGTGGGTCGGGCTACAGCAGATCCTGATCGGCGTGGCTATCGGCTTTACCATGCAGTTCGCCTTTGCCGCCGTGCGCATGGCCGGGGAGCTGATTGGTCTACAGATGGGCCTGTCGTTTGCCACCTTCTTTGACCCCGGTAGCCGGCTCAACATGCCGATCATCGCCCGTATTATCGACCTGCTGGCGCTGCTGCTGTTTCTGGCCTTTGACGGCCACCTGTGGCTGATTTCGATGCTGGTGGATACCTTCCACTCCCTGCCGATTGGCGGCGACGCGGTGAACAGCAACGCCTTTATGGCCCTGACCCGCGCGGCCGGACTGATCTTCCTCAACGGCCTGATGCTGGCGCTGCCGCTCATCACCCTGCTGCTGACCGTCAACCTGGCGCTGGGTTTACTGAACCGTATGGCGCCGCAGCTCTCGGTGTTTGTGATTGGTTTCCCGATCACCCTGACCGTCGGCATTTTGCTTATTTCCCTGTTAATGCCGCTTATTGCGCCTTTCTGTGAACGCTTATTCAGTGAGGTATTTAATCTGCTGAGCAATATCCTGAGCGAACTTTCCGCGAAATAATAACCCCTGTGTTTTATATTGTCTCTCTGAGGATATTCCTAAAAGAAGAATTGAGAAACATCTACCAGGATATATCTGGCGCGGCCTGATTGTTTTTATCCACCTCACAATATTAAACATTTACTTTACTTTAAGATGTTTCCTGGCAAATTATACGTAACTTTACGGGATAGTGAGTTCGCCTGAAAGTCCTTGTAATGCTCACAGGTAATTATTTATTCCATCCCGTATGGCTGTTATAGAGCTCTCAGGCAGGTGGTAAATTATCGTTATGCATTGAGTGAGGGTATGCCATGTCAACGATCATTATGGATTTATGCAGTTACACCCGGCTAGGGTTGACCGGGTATCTGGCCAGCAGAGGGGTAAAGAAAAAAGACATCAACGACGTACACAACGTTGACGAACTTGCCGCCGCATGTGAAGCCTTGACGCCAGGTGTGGTGTTTATTAATGAGGACTGTTTCATTCACGATCCCGCCAACAGTCAGCAAATTAAGCAAATCATTAATCAGCATCCCGGCACGCTGTTTATTGTATTTATGGCGATTGCTAATCTCCATTTCGACGAATATTTACGGGTCCGTCAGAATCTTCTGATTAGTTCAAAATCCATTAAGCCCGAATCTCTGGATGATCTGGTGGGGGATTATTTAAGCAAAGAGATAAAGAGTGTAGCGAAAGTTAATTTTCCGACTTTATCATTAAGCCGAACTGAATCCAGCATGCTGCGAATGTGGATGGCCGGACAGGGAACGATTCAGATTTCCGATCAGATGAATATCAAAGCCAAGACCGTTTCGTCACATAAGGGAAATATTAAAAGGAAAATAAAAACGCATAATAAGCAAGTGATCTATCATGTCGTACGGCTGACGGACAATGTGACCAACGGAATTTACGTTAACCTGCGTTAACCCCTCCCCTTTTCAATTGTTCTCCGATCTCTGGCTATGCCAGAGATTTTTCCCCTGTTCTATGAGGGTCGGGCCAGCCCGCGCTACCCGACACGAACGCTACTCCTGGCTTTCGACAAAAATGCCGTCAGGGTGGCCAAGTTCGTTAAAGAACCAGATCCCGAGCGGGTAGTCTTCCAGCGAGACCAGATACATCGTGCCTTCGTTAAATTGCTCAACCGCCAGAACAACACCCGGCCGGCGCGGCCCGCCGTCCGTTTTGACTGTTACCCGATCGTTGACCTTCATAGAATCCTCCTCTGGTTTTGAGCCAGTGTAGAACAAAACGTGAAAACTGGCAGCGTGTTGCCGCGCGATTGGCGCTTTTATCGACGGTCTATACTTACAGGTGGACACCCGGTAATGAGGAGTGAGTAATGAAGACCGCAAAAGAGTACAGCGAAACGGCAAAACGGGAAGTGAATGTTGACGTCGATGCCCTGCTCGCCGCGATCAATGAAATCAGCGAGAGCGAAGTAAAACGGATTGAAGATGACCCTACCAGGGTAAGGGTAAACGATCGGGATTACCACACCTGGCGCGAGCTGGCTGAGGCCTTCGAGCTCGATATCCATGATTTTAGCGTGACGGAAGTGAATCGGTGAGACGAAAAAAAATCCCGGTCATGGGGTGACCGGGATCAAGCTTGCTTATGCAAGAAGCACTTGTAAATTCGTTACACCAGGAAATCTGATGTCGGGTAGACATTATCTGCAAAATTTTTGTAAGACAAGAATATATTTTGCACATTTATAGTTACCCGGAGAAATTAAAAAATTCGTTATGGTTGCCAACAGGCTTGGGGCGCGGCCTGAACGGGATCGGTTCCATAAGCGAAACTTTTGCTGCAAATTTTTTTAAGAAAAATCCTATGAAGCAACCTTGATCCGTTACGGGAGATGCTATGCCTTCACTTGAGGACCCGCTGCTCATCTATAGCGATCTGGATGGCACACTGCTGGATATCCATACCTACGACTGGCAGCCCGCTACCGGCTGGCTGGAGACCTTACAGGACCATCAAATTCCGGTCATTCTCTGCAGCAGCAAAACCGCAGCGGAGATGCTGGAGATCCAGAGCGATCTCGGCCTGGATGGCCTGCCCTTTATTGCTGAAAACGGCGCGGTGATCCAGCTGGATGTGCGCTGGAACGACCACCCCGATGCCCCACGGCTGATCAACGGCGTTTCTCATACCGATATCGTTAAGGTGATCAATCAGCTGCGCGCAGACGCGGGTTACAAGTTCACGACCTTTGATGATGTCGATGACCGGGTGATTAGCGAGTGGACCGGACTCAACCGCGACAGAGCAATGCTGGCGCGGCTGCACGAAGCCTCGGTGACGCTGATCTGGCGCGACAGTGACGAGAAAATGGCAGCCTTTGAGGCGGCCCTGGTGCAACTGGGGCTGAAGTTTGTTCAGGGCGCGCGCTTCTGGCACATCCTTGATGCCCGGGGCGGCAAAGATCAGGCTATCAACTGGCTCAACGAGCAGTACCTGCAGCGCGATGGCATGCTGCCCACTACCTTAGGGCTGGGCGATGGCCCAAACGACGCACCGCTGCTGGATAGCGTTGACTTGGCGGTGGTGGTCAAAGGCATTAACCGCCAGGGTGTACAGCTAAAAAACGACGATCCGGAGCGAGTCTACCATACCCAACAGCCCGGGCCTGCGGGCTGGCGTGAAGGACTGGATCACTTCTTCTCGTCCTGACCGACCACCTGATTGCGTCCTCGCTGTTTCGCCTGGTAGAGACGGGCGTCAGCGATGGACTGCAGCTGTTCAAAGTCATAATTACCGCTTTCACGGGCGCTGCTGACGCCGATCGACACGCTGATGCGCGCCGTCTGGCTCTTTTTCACCAGGATCTCGCGGTCATTGATGCGCTCACGGATCCGCTCGGCAATCAGCATCGCCTCTTCAGGCCCGGCCCCCGGCAGGACCACGCAAAACTCTTCGCCTCCTACGCGCCCGGCAACGTCCGCCTCGCGTATCGTGCTGGTGATTAACCGGGCTGCATGGGTGAGTACCTTGTCACCCGCCTGGTGACCATATTTGTCGTTAATGCTTTTAAAATGGTCGAGATCCATCTGCATCACCGAGAACGGCTGCTGCTGCTGTTCGCATCGCTTCGCCAGCGCTTTTGCCCGCTCAAAGAGCGCGCCACGGTTATTGATGCGCGTCAGGGGATCGTGCCAGGCCTGCCACTGCAGCGAGTGTTGCAGCCGGTACATGTTGCTCACCATCCGGCGGATCACGAACCACGAGACAACCAGCATCCCGGTGAACAGCAGCCACAGCAGCGTCAGGGCAATGGTAATGCTGCCAAAGTCGCCCTGCGCCCCTTCCCTTAAGGTGTGGATACGCAGCAGGACGCCGTCGAAGTGGTCCAGGTGCTGCCAGTTGACGTAACGGCTCCCCAGCCGCAGTTCCCCCTGGGTATCCTTCGCCATGGCACCAGCAATTTGCGCCCGCTCGCGCGCGTCAAAACGGTTGGTATGGCTGGCGATGCTCTCCGAGGAGGCGAGCAGAGTTAGACTGTTATCGTAGAGCTGGAATTCCCCTTCGCCGTTACCGTCTACCGCATCCTGCAGCAGCTTCCTCATCCCCTGAAGCGTAAAATCAATTGCCAGAACGCCGTACCAGTAGCGCTGATAGTCAACCGGCACGCTGACCGTGACGACCTGCTCTTGCGCAGCCTGCTCGGTAAACCAGCGCACGCTGCGGGCCCGGTTGTCCCGCTCTGACTGCCGGGTAAACCACGGGCTGATCACCAGCTGATAGTAGCGGGTGGCGATATCCCTTTGACCGTCGCCGGGATTGGTCGAGACGTAAAAACCCGCCCGGGAGACGTAGACCACGCGCCGGGCGTGCGCCGCAGGGGCGTTAATACGCAGCAAATAGCCCATTTCGAAGGCGGCGCTCATCTCCTGTTCCAGCCGTTCGTTGTCGCGGACCAGGCTGTTGGTTTGCTCGACAAAGGCATCGGAAACGCCATGCAGGGTAAGAGTGCGCCGCGCGTCGAAAGTCAGATCCCAGACGTTTTTTCCTCGCAGGTCGCTGATACGCGAGACGGTATCGCGCAGCACCGTCGAAGCCAGTGGGGTTTCAAGGGCGTCCTGCATGCCGTTGCGAAAGAAGAGCAGCTTTTCGACGCTGAACTGCAGCTGGCGATCCAGCGAGTTGACCACGTTCTCGAGATGGGTGTGCTGAGTGGCAGCGTAGGCGTCCTCCAGCACCACAGCCTCGCGCCAGGTCAATAGCGTGGAGAAGATGAGAACAGTAATAAAGCAAATGTTAACAACCCGGCCCGGATGAAAATGATGACGTGCCGAAAAAAACCTCTTTTCTTACAATATCGTCGGGCTGCACACATACTCCCTGAAAGCCATCCGCACCGGCGGGGACGGTAATATTACTGCCTGTTAGCGATTATAGTGCACAAAAACGCCCGGCATTGCCGGGCGTAGCGTGACTTAAGCCGTGTCCTGTCGCCGGGTGCCGTCACCATGCTGAAGCTCATCTTCACGAAACGCTTCCTGCTTGATGCCGTAACCGTCGTACCAGCGACACTCCACCATTCCGCTTGCATAGCCGGTGACGACCATACGTGGACCGCCGTTTTTTGGCTTAACTTCATCGCTGACCAGAAAGACCATAACCGCCTCCTTTATCAGTGTGAAACTGTATCAATTTAGTCGAGGAATAACAGTTATGCCTGGTATAGCTGGAAGTTATTAATGTGAGCGACCACGCATTTTTTCCACGAGTTTTACTACCGCCACCACAATAAGACCAATGATCAAACCGATCACCAGATTCAGTAAGGTGGGTAAAACGGTTGCAATAACAGCACCTTGTGCCTGGGCAAAGTGTTCGATGGCATGATGCAGCGGGGCAATACCGTGTACCACAATCCCGCCGCCGACCAGGAACATCGCCAGGGTGCCGATTACCGACAGAGACTTCATCAGCCAGGGAGCGACCACCAGCAGGGTTTTACCGGTCATCTTCGCCAGCGCGCTGGTTTTATCACTCAGCCAGTAGCCGACGTCATCGAGTTTAACGATGATCCCCACCAGGCCGTAGACCCCCAGGGTGACCACGAAGGCGATGCCGGATAGCACCAGCACCTGGTTTAGCAGCGGTGCATCCGCCACAATCCCAAGGGTGATGGCCACAATTTCCGCCGACAGGATAAAGTCGGTGCGGATCGCCCCCTTAATTTTATCCCGCTCAAAGGTGACAGGATCCTGAGCTGCCAGCGCCTCCAGACGCTGTTGCCGCGCTTCCGGGCTCTCCTTCCCTTTATTTTTACGCGATTCGAGCGAGTGCAATATTTTCTCTGCCCCTTCAAAGCAGAGAAACGCCCCGCCCACCATCAGCAGCGGCGTAATGGCCCAGGGTATAAAAGCGCTGATCAGCAACGCCAACGGTACGAGGATCACTTTATTGAGCAAAGAGCCCTTCGCCACCGCCCAGACCACCGGCAGCTCCCGGTTAGCGCGCACGCCCGAGACCTGCTGGGCGTTGAGGGAGAGATCGTCCCCCAGCACGCCCGCGGTCTTCTTGGCCGCCAGTTTTCCCATCAGCGAAATATCGTCCAGCAGCGTGGCAATATCATCCAGCAGTGTTAACAAGCTACTTCCCGCCAAAATTACGTTCCTTCTTTTTTGTTAATAACCTGAACAGTATGGAGTAAAACCGGGAACCCCGAAACTATCCCGTTTAAATCAACAAATAATTCACAACTATTGAACAATTAAAGGGCTCGCCAGCGTGATAGTTTTCACGTTAACTATATGCGACCTTTTTATTACGCCGTGAGGGAGTATGCGTTTCAGGCAAGTCTTACCATTAGCGGGCGCGCTGTTTGCGCTCTATATCATCTGGGGTTCCACCTACTTCGTGATCCGTATCGGCGTGGAGAGCTGGCCGCCTCTGATGATGGCGGGCGTGCGTTTCCTCTCTGCGGGGGTGCTGTTGCTGGCGTTTCTGTTTCTGCGCGGCCATAAGCTGCCGCCGCTGCGCCCGCTGCTCAACGCCGCCCTGATCGGCGTCCTACTGCTGGCGGTCGGGAATGGCTTTGTCACCGTGGCGGAACATCAGAACGTGCCTTCCGGGATCGCCGCAGTGGTGGTCGCCACCGTGCCGCTGTTCACCCTCTGCTTCAGCCGCCTGTTTGGCATCAAAACGCGCAAGATGGAGTGGCTGGGGATCGCCATCGGGATGGCGGGTATTATTCTGCTCAACAGCGGCGGTAACCTGAGCGGCAACCCGTGGGGCGCCGTGCTGATCCTGATTGGCTCCATGAGCTGGGCGTTTGGCTCGGTGTATGGCTCGCGCATCGAATTACCCACCGGGATGATGGCCGGGGCCATTGAGATGGTCACCGCCGGGATTGTGCTGCTGGTGGCGTCGCTGCTCTCCGGCGAGAAGCTGACCGCCCTGCCCGACACGTCAGGCTTCCTGGCGGTGGGTTATCTGGCGATTTTCGGCTCGGTGATTGCGATTAATGCCTATATGTTCCTGATCCGCAATGTTTCGCCGGCAGTTGCTACCAGCTATGCCTACGTCAATCCGGTGGTCGCCGTGCTGCTGGGCACCGGCCTCGGCGGCGAAACGCTCTCGGCGATAGAATGGATGGCGCTGGGGATCATTATCATGGCGGTAGTGCTGGTGACGTTAGGCAAGTATCTGTTACCGGCCAAACCGGAAGTTACGCCCTGTCAGGCGGAGAAACCCTAAGCGGGCGAATGCCCTGAGTGTCGATCTGGGCGGTCTCTCCACCGCCGCAGATCCACTCCTCCAGCCGCTCGGTGAGCGCCCTGTCGTCCAGCTTCAGCCTGCCGCGCAGCGCGCACTCCCACACCACCAGCACCCGCCAGCCCTGCTGCTGTAGCAAGGCGATATCGCGGTTGTCGCGAATAACGTTTTTGCCAATCTTGTCCAGCCAGAAGTCGGTGCGGGTCGCCGGGACCTTAAACAGATAGCAGTTGTGGCGATGCCAGAAACAGCCGTGGGTAAAGATGACGCACTGGTGGCTATCAATCACAAAATCGGGCCGCCCGGCGAGGCTGGCATCCTGCACGCGGAACTCAAAACCGACCTGCGTCAGCAGGTCTGCCAGCCGTTTTTCAATGGCCGTGTCCCGCGTGCCGATGGCGCGCATGTTTTTGCTGCGGGTGGCCTTGTTATGAACGTCCGCCATTAACCGTCTCAGCCTTGCGTTGCTGTACCGCCTGCAGAATACGCGACTCCAGCAGTCGGGCGACGGCGGCAAACGCCGGGACCACCACCGAGTTGCCAAACTGACGGTAGGCCTGTGTATCCGACACCGGAATGCGGAACTGGTAGCCCTGCGGGGTTTCAAAGCCCATCAGGCGGGCGCACTCGCGCGGCGTCAGGCGGCGAGGACGGTGGCGCTGGTTTTGCGGATCGTCGAAATCCCGTTCGCCGAGGGCTTTATCCCAGCCACGGTCGATAAGGATTTCGGCCCCGTCTTTGTAATAGCGCGCCGACAGGGTGCGGGCAACGCTGTTCGGGTTGGTCGGATCGACCATCCCGAAGCCAAACCCGTTGCCCTTCGCCTGGTGCTTCTGCGCATAGCGATAGAGGTACTTCCACAGCACCGGGGTGAGAATGAATTTGGCGTCGACGACGGGCTCGAGCAGATCGGCAATCGTCGGTCGGCGTGCCGGCCACAGCCCAGGGAGATCGCGCAGGGTGAAGTTGCCCCGCAGATTAAGATCGCGACGAAAGCCCACCAGCACAATGCGCTCGCGGTGCTGGGGCAGGAAGTGTTTACCATCGACGATCTTCGGATCGTCAGGCCCGCTCTCGGCAGCATCCGCTACGTCATATCCCAGGTCGTCGAGGGTCTGCATGATGATGCGGAACGTTTTGCCCCCGTCGTGGCTCTTCAGGTTTTTCACGTTTTCCAGCACGAAAATGGCCGGACGGCGGGCATCAATAATGCGCGCCACGTCGAAGAACAGCGTTCCCTGGGTGTCGCAGGCAAAGCCGTGTGCCCGGCCCAGGGCGTTTTTCTTTGATACCCCGGCCAGCGAGAAAGGCTGGCACGGGAAACCCGCGAGCAGCACGTCATGCGCCGGGATGGCGTTGCGGATGTGCTGCGCCGCCTCGTCGTCCGTGACGCCGCTCTGGTGGCTGAGCGTCACTTCGCGAATATCATCGTTGAACTGGTGCGCATCCGGATCGCAGTACCAGTTGGCCTTGTAGGTGCGCACCGCGTGTTTGTTCCACTCGCTGGTAAACACGCACTGGCCGCCAATCGCCTCAAAGCCATGACGGATGCCGCCGATCCCGGCGAACAGATCGACAAAGCGGAAGGCATAGTGAGGATGACAGGCCGGGGGACGCGGGAGCAGGTTTTGCAGTACGCCATATTCACCGTCGCTGAGGCGACGGCCTGCCCGCTCGCTGGTCACCAGTCGCTTGAGGATCGCCGGGCTCCAGTGGCTGTCGCCATGAGCATTCAGAAGATGAGCCAGCGTTCTGGCATCGTAAATTTCCAGCAGCTGGCACAATAACGCCTGGACTGACGCCGTTGATTTCTCTGCCAGCACAAGCGCGGACTCCATCACTGATACATTTTCCTGCATAGATTTAACCGGGCCAATAGGGACTTAAGAGAGAGTAACACAGAAAGGCATTACAGACTGTCGCGGAAACGCTGCAGCACCGCGGCGTCCACGCCGTCGTAATCGCCGCGCAGCTCGGCACTGAGGCGGGCCATAAACTGGATCAGCACATCGGCGCTCTGTCGCGCAAGCTGTCGACCGGCGGCGGTCTGCATCGTCTCGGGCAGGCGAAGCAGTTTGGTCTGGAAATGGTCCAGCGCAAACGCCCTGTCGTTCAGTTCACGGGCATCGGCAAAGGGATCATCCGGATCGAAGAGCGGCACCCCCAGCGCACCGGAGACGGCAAAGACGCGTGCCAGACCGATCGCGCCCAGCGCCTCCAGCCGGTCAGCATCCTGCACGATTTTCGCTTCAGCGGTAAGCGGCGTAATGCCCGCGCTGAAGCTGTGCGCCTCGATGGCATGCTGGATCGCCGCATAGTGATGGGTGGGGAAATCGGCAAAGTCGTCGCGCAGGATGGCCGTCGTTCTTTCAGCGGCCAGCTGCGACGAACGGCCCCGCTGCGGATGGTTTTTCGGCAGGCTGACGATATCGTGAAAATAGCAGGCCGTCAGGATCACCAGCGCCTCAACCGGCTGATCCTTCATCAGCCTCTGAGAGGTGTTCCAGACCCGGCGGAAATGGGAGATATCATGGGCGGTATCATCGGTAGCATGATGCGCCTTCAGCCAGCCTTCAAAACGTTGCTGCCATTGCACGAGTTCCATTGCGCTTTCCCTAAAGTGAAAAGCCGTACAATAGCAATTATTTACTCTTCTGACACATCACGTGGCCGGGTGTACCACGCAATAGCGCCGAGGATCGCCCCCACCGCGCTTAACAGCAGAAAACCGCACAGGGCGCTCAACCATTTGCCGGACGTTGAGCCGAGATCGTCCTCAATCAGCGGCCCCGATACCGAGGTGACTTTACTGACGATCCACAAATAGCGGGCCATTGCCCAGATGAAATAGCCGCAAAAGGCATAAAATACCCACAGGGCCAGCTTGCCTCCCAGGCTGCGATCGTGTTTTTGTTCCATGTTCGTCCTTTCCTTTTCGCGGCAGTTTGCTCGCCGCATTCACATCGCCAATCCAAACCGTGAAATAAATCACATTTTTCGATAAAACGCACTCTTCCGTTACACGTTTGCCGTCACCGGTTTGCGTTAAGTTGATCGTACGCCGTTTTATATTGAACACACTTATGATTCTGTCAAATTTATTCATCTCTGAAATTTTTGCGCCGGGAGGCAGCCTAATAAGGGCGTTATTTCATTTTTTATTATCCGGATAAGATATTTGCTTAAGCGGGCAACTGTGCAATCATTACGGCGCTTTTTTAACGTTACACCATTAAATGCTCTTAAATTCCCCCCCTTACCTTTCGCCCGATACCTGTTATCGGGCTTTTTTTATTACCGCTTCGGCGCGCCTCAAACATAACTCTTAACAATGAATTTATGTTTCAAATAACTATCTGATATAAATATCAATAGACAGAAAATATGTCATCTTAACAATCATAAAAATAACATATAATATCACTATTATTAATATTTTGAAATAATCTAAATGATTTAGTTACATTTATTTTGAAAGAGTAAAAACCCACCCTGAAATAGTATTGACCCCGTAACCCGGAGGGGGGTTGCGTATATTCATTAAGAAAATACATTGAAGGGAATATATAATGAAAAGAAAAGTTCTGGCAGTCCTCGTCCCTGTTTTGTTGAGCGCTGGCGCGGTAAATGCGGCTGAAATCTACAACAAGGACGGCAATAAATTCGATCTGTACGGAAAGATGGTCGGCGAACGTATCTGGAACAACACCGACGATAGCAACAGCGAAAACTTTGATACCTCCTACGCCCGTTTCGGTATCAAAGGCGAAACGCAAATCAGCGACGACCTGACCGGTTTCGGTCAGTTTGAGTACAACATGACCGCCAGCGCCCCGGAAGGCGAGCAGGATGAGAGCACCCGTCTGGCGTTTGCTGGCCTGAAATTCGGTGAATTCGGCTCCTTTGACTACGGACGTAACTACGGCGTGGCCTACGACGCCGGTGCGTACACCGATATGCTGGTGGAATGGGGTGGCGACTCCTGGGTTCATACCGATAACTTTATGACGGGCCGTACCACCGGCGTGGCGACTTATCGCAACTCGGACTTCTTCGGCGCGGTTGAAGGCCTGGATTTTGCGCTGCAGTACCAGGGCAAAAACCACGATAAACAGTTAGAGAAAGCCAACGGGGACGGTTACAGCACCTCCCTCGCCTATAACTTCGATGGCTTTGGTTTCGTGGGCGTCTACGGCAAGTCTGACCGCACCAACAAGCAGTCTGCTGATGGCTATGGCGATACCGCTGAAGTCTGGTCGCTGGCAGCGAAGTATGATGCCAACAACCTCTACGCTGCGGTGATGTACGGTGAAACCCGCAACATGACCTGGGCTGGCGATGTCGGTTTTGCCAACAAAACCCAGAATGTCGAAGCCGTGGTGCAGTATCAGTTTGACTTCGGCCTGCGCCCTTCTCTGGGCTACGTCTATTCCAAAGGCCAGGATCTTCGTGAACGCAACGGCGTTCGCGGCGTAAACGCTGACCTCGTGAACTATGTTGAACTGGGTACATGGTACTACTTCAACAAAAACATGAACGTCTATACCGCATATAAGTTCAACCTGCTGGATGACCGTGACGCACGCGTTACCGGTGCAAGCACCGACGACCAGTTCGCGCTGGGTATCGTTTACCAGTTCTGATCGGCTGACAACGCTTAATTATGCCCGCTGCGAAGCGGGCTTTTTTGCTTTCTGCCGCTACCGGCTTTACATAGCTTTAACAAATCAGCGCCATCAGCGATAATGACCGCTTTTCCGCATGCCCTGGAGTTTCAATGCGCGATTTGCCGCCCCTTCCCCCCACGCACAAGCGCCCAATGAAACTGAACACCCTGGTCACGCTGATGGTCTACAGCGTGACGGGCGCGATCCTGCTGGTGATTTTCGTGCTCTATTTTGCGCAGATCACCCGGGCCACGCGCGATGGCGTGAGGGATACCGCTCTTGCGGTCGCCAGAACGCTGGCCGACAGCCCGGAAGTGATCCGCGGCTTATCCCTGCCGCCGGACAGCAACATCATCCAGCCTGTCGCCCGGGCGGTAATGCAGCGCAATAACCTGCTGTTTGCCGTCGTCACCGACATGCGCGGCATCCGCTATTCCCATCCCAACGGCGCCCTGTTGGGCAAAGCTTTTATTGGTGACGATCTCCGGCCTGCGCTGGAGGATAAAGAAAATGTCGCCATCAACCACGGGGTGCTCGATGAGGCGCTGCGGGTGTTTACGCCGGTCTATAACGCGCAGCATCAGCAGATTGGGGTTGTCGCGGTGGGGATCTCCCTGAATAAAGTGGAACAGCAGATCGCCCGCAATCGCTGGGATGCTATCTGGCTGGTGCTGTTCAGCGCCATGCTGGGGGCGCTTGGCGCCTGGGGGCTGGTGCGAATGCTGAAACGTGTGCTGTTTGGTCTGGAGCCGTATCAGATTTCCGCCCTGCTGGAACAGCGCCAGGCGATGCTGCAATCCCTGCGCGAAGGGGTGATCGCGGTGGATCAGCAGGGACATGTGACGATGATCAACCACGCCGCCCGGCAGATCCTGAATGCCAGCGCCAGCAGCCATGCCCTGCACGAGGCGCCGCTGCTGGCGAACCTGCGCGAAGTACTGCAAACCGGGCTGCCGCGTCAGGATCAGGAGATCAACTGCCACGGCCGGCTATTGCTCTGTAACACCCTGCCCGTCAGAAGCGAGAATCAGCTAATGGGTGCCATCACTACCTTCCGCGATAAGACCGAGATCAGCCAGCTGCTGCAGCGCCTGGACGGGATGGTGAGCTATCTGGATGTCCTGCGCAATCACTCTCATGAGTTTATGAACAAGCTGCATGTGATCCTCGGGCTGCTGCATATGAAGCACTATGCCAAACTGGAAGAGTACGTCCTGCTGACCGCCAATGCCTGGCAGAGCGACGTCGGCACGCTGCAGCGCAACGTCAAATCACCGGTGGTGGCCGGGTTCCTGCTGAGCAAGATCGGCCGCGCCAGAGAGCTGGGGTTTAGGCTGACGCTCTCCGACGCCTGCCAGGTGCCGGACAACCCGAATGAACAGCAGGTCGCGGGGCTGATCACCGTGCTCGGCAATCTGATCGAGAATGCGCTGGATGCGATGGCCGCGCAGCCCGAAGGGGAGATCGGCCTGCTGCTGCACTATCAACAGGGCTGGCTCAGCGCGGAAGTGAGTGACGACGGGCCGGGCATTGCTCCCGACCATCTGCAGGCCATTTTTAACAAAGGGTTTTCCACCAAAGGGGAAAATCGGGGCGTGGGGCTGTTCCTCGCCCGTCAGCACATTGAGAACCTGGGCGGGGAGATCGCCGTCGAATCTGAACCTGGGGTGTTTACCCAGTTTTTTGTCCAGCTCCCCTGGGACAGTGAAAGGAAAAACGCGTGATACATGTTTTGATTGTCGATGATGATGCCATGGTGGCCGATCTTAACCGCCAGTACGTTAACCGGGTGGACGGTTTTTGCTGCTGCGGCGTAGCCACTTCGCTGGCAGAGGCCGGGGTCGTGCTGAACACTCCCGCCCGGCAGGTCGACCTGATCCTGCTGGATGTTTATATGCAGCGCGAAAATGGCCTGAGCCTGCTGCCGCTTATCCGGGCCTCCGGCCGCGATACCGATGTCATCATGATCACCTCGGCCTCTGATGCCGCCACCATTCAGACCGCCATGCACTATGGCGTGGTGGACTATCTGATTAAACCCTTCCAGTTTCCGCGTTTCGAAGAGGCATTGAACGGCTGGCGCGAGAAAAAGGCGCTGATGGCGTCGCATCAGTATCATGACCAGGCCGATGTCGACCGGCTGCTGCGCGGCGGCGCGCCCGGACTGGCGGACAGTCGACGCCTGCCGAAAGGGCTCACCCCACAGACGCTGCGCACGCTGTGCCTGTGGATTGATGCCCATCCCGGGACAGAGTTCTCGACCGACGATCTGGCGCATGCAGTCAATATTTCCCGGGTGTCCTGCCGCAAGTACCTGATTTGGCTGGCTCAGGTCAACATTCTGCACACCAGCATTCACTATGGAGCCACCGGCCGGCCCGTGTATCGCTATCGACTGCGTCCCGAGCAGGTTGCCCTGCTGCGACAATATTGCCATCAGGAGTAACGCCCGCAATACAACCACTTCGGGTAAACATCCTGATTTAGCTCACATATATTGTTTTGCAGCGGTAAAGGTCTGTTACTTCACATAAGTGGAATGATAAGGTACCCAGCGCACAGGATGTCTGACGAGAAAGCTAGCGGGAAGACTGACTGAGGAGATAAAGTGGCGGAGAGAGGGGGGATTTGAACCCCCGGTAGAGTTGCCCCTACTCTGGTTTTCGAGACCAGTCCGTTCAGCCGCTCCGGCATCTCTCCGTTTTGATGGTTGCCATCATGCCGGGTAATTTGGCATTTTAACAGACCATAACCGGTCAATTTTGTTCAAGTGACGAGTTTGCGAGCAAAGCGATGATTAAGTGGCCCTGGAAATCGAATGAATCCGCCCGAAGCGCGGCGCTGCCGTGGGAAGAGGCGCTGGCGATCCCCGTCCTGTCCACTTTATCGGATGAGGATAAATCGCGTCTGGTGCAGCTTGCCATACGATTCTTACAGCAAAAACGTCTGGTACCGCTACAGGGTTTTGAACTCGACGATCGCAAGAGCACCCGTATCGCCCTGCTCTTCTGCCTGCCGGTACTGGAACTGGGTATCGAGTGGCTGGACGGTTTCCATGAAGTGCTGATCTATCCGGCGCCCTTTGTGGTGGACGATGAATGGGAGGATGATATCGGTCTGGTGCACAGTCAGCGAATGGTGCAGTCCGGCCAGAGCTGGCAGCAGGGGCCGATTATCCTCAACTGGCTGGACATTCAGGACTCATTCGACGCCTCCGGCTTCAACCTTATCATTCATGAAGTGGCGCACAAGCTGGACACCCGCAACGGCGATCGCGCCAGCGGCGTCCCTTTTATCCCGCTGCGTGAAGTGGCTGGCTGGGAACACGACCTGCACGCCGCGATGAACAATATCCAGGATGAGATCGATCTGGTGGGCGAAAGCGCAGCCAGTATCGACGCCTATGCCGCCACCGATCCAGCCGAATGCTTTGCGGTGTTATCGGAATATTTCTTCAGCGCGCCCGAGCTTTTCGCCCCCCGCTTCCCGGCGCTGTGGCAGCGTTTTTGCCAGTTTTACCAGCAGGACCCGCTGCAACGGTTACGTGAAAATGACGGCCCGGGCGGAGATCCCGCTGCGCAAGTACACTAAATCAGCACTCTGAGGCTTAATTAATCAATTGAATCAGCGCGTTGAATTTAGTGTTGACACAAAATAGCGGGGCCATTAACATGCGCCTCGTTCACACGATTCCTCTGTAGTTCAGTCGGTAGAACGGCGGACTGTTAATCCGTATGTCACTGGTTCGAGTCCAGTCAGAGGAGCCAAATTAAAGAAGCCCGCTTAAGGAAACTTAAGCGGGCTTTTTGCTTTTTAGCCTTTCTCATCAAGTTAGCAGAGCTCCCAACCTGGCCAGAACTTCATTCATGACATTATCAGGCACTCGTTCCAGCTTTATACCATGACGCGCGCCCATATCTATGGTCCGGGGCTGATCGCAGCGAATCACGCCCGTAGTTTTCAAGCCCGCTTCATCCAGCGATACGGCAAAACCAGCAGTACGGGCGAACTTGCCGCCGGTAGTGACCGGAACCACAACAGGCAAGCGGGTAAGATGATTAAACGCAGCCTTCGATACGATCAGCACCGGGCGTTTTCCGCTTTGCTCATGCCCGGCGGTAGGATCAAGTGAAACGAGCCAGATTTCCCCTCTGTCCATTTACAGGATCTCCTTTCCTGCAGCAGGCGCATCAATCCATTCCCGCTCTTCTTCACTGAGTTCGGCCTGCGGATCGCACTGTGCCAGCAGTTCAGCCAAGGAATAATGCGGGCGCGTTTGCGGTTCAACGATCAGGCAGCCCTTATCAATAGTCACACCGACCTCACTGTCTGGTTGCAGGCCCAGTGTTTTCAAAACCGCGGGAGGCACTGCCAGCATAACGGAGCCCCCCACTTTTTTTCAGACGTGTTGTGTACATAGAATCCCTCCAGATATTATATTTAAATATAACATCTGGATTTAATGATGTACATTTTCCAGGCAGGATCATTACGCTCTCCTTAGTGTAATGGTTTAGGCAGATTTAAAGCGCAAAGCCGTAATGGGAGCCATCCGGCAAATCGACCTCGACGCGCAGCTTGCCCCCCGCCGCTTCAACATAGCGTTTCAGGGTAGAGAGCTTAATGTCACGCCCGGCCTTTTCCATCCCCGCTATCGTCGGCTGCTTTAAGCCCAGCGCCTGGGCCATTTCGTTCTGCGTTTTATTCACTTTCTCACGCAGTTCGGCCAGATGGATGTTAAGGAGCATCTCCTCCGCTATAGCTTTGGCGGCCTCCACTACTTCAGGTTTTTCCTCTGCAAGCAGCTGTTCCAGCGTTCTGCCCATACCTCACTCCTTTCCTTCTTTATTGTTCAGATAAGCCGTTAATTCACGATCCGCCAGTGGGATCATCTCCTCATAGAAGCGTTTTTCGTTCCCGGCTTTGTTACCCGCACAAAGGACGATCCCTGTACGGAACGGATCGAATGCGAAGAATGCCCGCAAGGGCTGACCACCACACTGCACCCGTAACTCTTTCATATTGTGATAGCGGGAACGCTTGATAGTGTCCGCCCAGGGTCGCGGCAGCAGCGGGCCCTTTGTCTGCAGTATGATTAACGCCGCCAGCATAGCGCTACGTTCCCGGTCATCCAGCGAACGTAACCAACGATCAAACGTGTCCGTCGTTTCAATCTTCCACACAAGTCCTCCCTGATAATATAGGTTAAAATCTATATAGGTTAAAGCCTATATAGAAATTATCTTTTTTGCTGGAGGAAGAAAGTGTGGTTGCGGAAACCTGGACGAGACTTCGCAAGAAACATCATCATGCAATGTAACGGCGTTCCTCGCCGGAAGCGGGGTAGAAAAAACCCCGCGATGCGGGGTTGGTTGGCCTAAATCTGGTAGTCAATCGCCACTTCTTCCGGTTCCATAACCTGCCGTTTGATCTCATCCACCGACAGCCCGGCGTTGCAGAGCTCGATAAAGCGCCAGACATAGTTGCGCTGCAGCTGGCCGCGCTTAAGGCCGAGCCAGACGGTGTTGGCATCAAACAGGTGGCGGGTATCGAGGCGCACCAGGCTACCCTGCTCGCGCTCGCCGCCGGACTGTTCCGCCACCAGCCCAATTCCCAGCCCCAGCTCGACGTAGGTGCGGATCACATCGGAGTCCTGGGCGCTGAGCACCACATCCGGCGTCAGCCCTTTGCGGTTAAAGGCCTCGTCAATACGCGAACGCCCGGTAATCCCCTGACGGTAGGTAATTAGCGGCCATTTGGCGATATCTTCAAGGGTCAGCGGCGAGACCTGGGTCAGCGGATGGTCGACCGGCAGCAGCAGGCTGTGATGCCAGCGGAACCACGGGAACGCGGCCAGCAGCGGATCGTTGCTTAAGCGCTCGCTGGCGATACCGATATCCGCCCCGCCGTTTTGCAGCAGGACTTCAATCTCCTGGGGCGTGCCCTGGATCAATTCCAGACGCACGTCCGGGAACAGTTCGCGGAAGGCCTTGATCACCGGCGGCAGGCTGTAGCGGGCCTGGGTGTGGGTGGTAGCGATGGTCAACACGCCGGAGGCATCGTTGGTAAAGAGATCGGCCAGACGACGCACGTTGCTGGCTTCATTAAGAATGCGTTCGGCAATGGTCAACAGCGCCTTGCCGGGCTCGGTCATACCCAGCAGGCGTTTGCCACGACGAATGAAGATCTCAATGCCCAGCTCCTCCTCCAGCTCACGGATATGGCGGCTGACGCCCGACTGGGAGGTATAGAGCATGTTGGCGACCTCGGTCAGGTTGTAATCCCGACGGGCCGCCTCACGGATAATTTTAAGTTGCTGGAAATTCACGGTTCACTCCGGCGCATCTGACATGACGCTATTGTTAGAGTGTGCCCGCCGTGAGAACAAATAATAAAAACCCGCAACTTATACCTTTATGGAATATCAACTGACCAGCTGCAGCTCGCGGTTCTCCAGCGACGGACGGCTGACCAGCGACATCAGAATCTCTTTCACCGCCTGCGCCTGCGGCGACAGCGCACCGCGCGCCGAAACGTTCAGCGACAGCGGCAGGCTCATCGACGGCGAGGAAATCCGCGCCATCCAGCCGTTGGCGGCGCTAGAGAGCGAGCGGGCCGCTGATTCAGGCAGGACCGTCACACCCATTCCGCTGGCGATAGCGGCGGTCAGCGTGGAGATGGAGTCGATCTCACCGATGATTTTGGCCGTCAGGCGGCGCAGCGAGAAAGCTTCATCAACGCGCAAACGCACGGCGCTGTAGTCGCGAGGCAGGAACAGATTCATCTCGGCCACCGCGGTTAAATCCACGCTCTGCCCCGGGCAATCGCGTGTTCCCACGAGGAAGAGATCTTCTTTCAGCAGCGGCTGGCTGGTGATCCCCGCGACGGGTGAACGGTCATAGAGCACCGCCATATCCAGCTGTCCGCCGAGCAATTTATCGTTCAGCGCCGAACCGCTGTTCTCATGGAGATAGACCAGCACTTCCGGCAGCTCGGCGCGTACCGCCTGCAGCAGCGGCATCGTGACCGACGAGGCCGCCGTGCCAGGCGCCAGGCCGATAGAAACTTGCCCGCTCAGCGTCTGTCCGACATTGCCCACTGCCAGCTGCGCCTGTTCGCACTGGCGCAGAATGGTACGTGCGTGGGTATAGAGGATCTTGCCCGCTTCGGTAGGGGTCACGCCGCGTTTCGTGCGGATCAACAGCTGCTGATCCAGTTCACCTTCCAGAGTGGCCACCTGCTGGCTCAGTGCCGGCTGTGCGATATGCAACACCTCAGCGGCCTGGGTCAGGCTACCGATATCGACGATTTTTACGAAGTATTTCAGTCGTCTTAAGTTCATTTTGCCCCCTGTACGAAATGCGTTGCCGGTTCCGGCGCGAATGTACTGAGGGTTTTGCAAGATGCTTGCCAGTTTTGCGCAGAGGTCCGATATGTCCGCTAAGTGGCGGAAAATAAGGAAATCCAATCGCTGCCGTCGCTTTTAAACCTGAAACAGCGGTTTATGATCTGCCCCATTCGGGGTATATACGCACCAAAAACGTGCAATCCGCTGTGTAAAACATCAGTTTGCTGATTTTGTCAGCAAACGATCTCAACAGGCGGGATCACCCTTTGACAAGTGCAGGCGACGCCGCTAATATTCGCCCCGTTCACACGATTCCTCTGTAGTTCAGTCGGTAGAACGGCGGACTGTTAATCCGTATGTCACTGGTTCGAGTCCAGTCAGAGGAGCCATATTTAAGAAGCCCGCTTAAGGAAACTTAAGCGGGCTTTTTTGCTTTGGTGCCAACAGCGTCGGCACCGCCGGGTTTACTGGTATTCGAAAGAAGCCACGATCGCTGAAGAAACGTCACCGGGCATGACTGCTCCTGCCTTCGAATAGACGCGTGCCTGAAGTTTAAAGGTGGTATTTCCCCCTTCAACGGCACCGGTTAATGAGCTGTTGTTACTCAGAATGGTTCCCGTGGTTTGCTGAGATAACTCAACGGCAGTATTGGTTGCAGGTTTCGTCGCGTTGTTTGCCCACATCGTGGCATCTGTTGCGTCCGGGGTGCCGGTAAAGGTCACTTTTACGTTAGTGGTACTTGCCGGACAACCGGTCACCGGTAAATCAAAGGCCGTCATTGCCGACCCCGTTCCGGCCGCCTCTAAAGAATTCGCCAGAATGGATTGCCCTAAATCCACGTTTAACGCGTCGGAGCCACCGTTAAGCGTTTTACACGGAGACGCAATTACTTTTCCGGTGACATTAATACTCACGCTATCTGCCGCGTAAATATTACCCGCAAACAGTACAGCAGAAAGGGACGCGGTCAAATAACATAAACATTTTTTCATTTTAGCCCACCTTGGCATGATGTTGAGACATTACATAATGTCATTGATATGTCAGCGTCAGCGTAGCGGTTGAATTAGCTTCACCAACGGTGACTGAATTTCTTGTTTGATAATATCGGGCGGTAATAGGAAATGATTCTCTCCCGCCGCTGGATGTTTTTAACGCAAGCCGGGTATTAATAATGAGGGGCTTACCGTCATATAATAACTGCACCCCAACGCCTCGCGCGGTATTAGCGTCTCCTTGATTATTTAATGCCATTACGCTGGCATCACTCACATCCGGATTTTGTTGCCCGTTCAACGTGACATTTATATTGGCAGATTTATCACAATCTAATCCCAGATTCTGGGTGCTGGTTTTTGCAGGCGTAAATCCCGGCTCTGTGCCAAAATCCGCTTTTGAAACAGTGCCTATCGGGAACGTTAAATTAGGCGTGGTGATTGAACAGGCCACCTGGGTAACGCCCCCGCCGATCATATTAATGGTCACTGGCGTAATGCCTGATACCGACCAGGTGCCAATTTGCCCGATACTGAATTGGCCTGACTGAATATCGCCCGTTTTATATAATTTATAACTCATTGGGGGGAAGATCCACTGAACCTTCACCCGTATTGTCAGAGGATGGCGGATTGTCCAGATATCCCCATGTCAGATCTACCGCAATAGCCACGCCGGGAATATTGGTCGCATAAGCATGGGTAATTGATGTCGCTACGCCACCCAGATAAACCATTTTGTAATAGTTAGTGTTGGTACTCTCACTACACTCCAGCAGCTTCTGGCCTGTCCCCGTTGAACTTGAATATATCACTGAGCCAACGGGTACATCTCTTTGCACAATAATGTTGTTGGGAGAAAAGCTCAGGGTTTGAGGCCCTTGCCCGTCGGCGAACTGACAGGTTGCAAACACATTAAAGCTGGAGCACCACAATACCATTATTAGCAAGGCGCCAAAGGTTTTAGCGCCGATAATTTTATTTGCATATTTCATTGCTTAACACCACTCCGGAATCAGCTTCCGCTGCATGAAGCACATAATTAACCCGGCATTGTTCATTCGCCTCCAGGCCCCAACGAGCCATTAGCGCGCCGCTGTTTTCCAGCCCGGTCAGGTAGACCTGACCCTGATCCCCCACAATAAATCCGGCGGAATTTTTGTCTGTGGCAAGGGTCACCGTGGCCCCGAAGGGAACGGGTTGTCCATTTTCCCGTGTCAGGGTCATTAATACGCGAGTCCCCACGTTGGCGATATATTTCGCTCTGACCACCGCCCCGCGCGTGGGAATGACAGTCTGGGTCGTTAATTGCAGCTCAACATCGTCAGGGAGCGTTTCCGTATCCAGGCTCAGGCTATTCTTGCGATACGGCGACACGTTGCTGGCAACGGTATAACCGCGAAAATCGGTTTTCACGCCGGTCTGGCCCGTGACGCCCACGCCCGGGGCGCCCGGGGCTTTTATCAGCGCAATGGTTTCGCCAAAAGGTTGCGCCAGCGTCACGCCGTTTGCGTGAACCAGAACACCGCCATTGAGGCCATAGTTCATGCGTTGCATGTTTTCGTCAGTGCTGTAGCCGCCGGTCACTTCGCCATAGGTTCCGTGATAATCAGTGCTAAGATTACCGGTATGACCCGCTCCGTCATTGCCATACCCTTGCTGCACGCTCCAGCTCAGGGCATTTTCCTGCAGCGCCGTGCCGCTCAGACCCACCGTATGGGTTGTGTCCCCTTTCTTGCTGGTATTCAGACTGTAGCTGGCCCAGGTATTACTGAGGAATCGATCTAAAGGAATACTGACATTGAAAGCCAGGATCCGATCTTTATCGTAGGTTTTCCCGCCGCTGCCCTCTGCGCTCGCATTGTTGCTGGAGGTATAACTCAGCCCCCAGGTGATGCCGTTCCACGCATTGTTATAGCTGACGCTGTACGAGCTCATCGTCTTGTCAGCATTCCAGTACGCTTCCCGAATTGCGCTGCCGGTGAGAGAGCCGAAGGCGGGACCCAGCGTCTGACTGAGCGTCACTTCAGCGCGGTTACGCCGATGATCCTGCAACGAATCGCTCGCGCTGTCGGCGTCCAGCACTTCCTGCATGCCGTAATAGCCCGCGGTAGAGTAGCGATAGCTGGTCGCCGAGAAGTTGGTTCCGGTATCGGTAAAGTTTTTGCTGTAGCGCACGCGCCAGGCTTGCCCGCTCGTTTTGCTCCTCTTCTCAGGGCTCGACCAGGCCTGGGTAACATCCACGGACAACGCGCCGAATTCCCCCATATTATTACCGACGCCGATAGCAGAGGACTGATACGGACTGGACGCCTGTATTCCGCCATAAAGCGTGAAGCCCTTCGGCAGACCATAAATGGCGGTTCCCTGCATCAACGGGCGTTTTTCCACCTGGCTGTCACTGGGACGATACTGGCCGCCCGTCAGACTGTATTTCAGTCGCCCTTCTCGCTGCAGAACAGGCACAGAGGCATAGGGCACCACAAACTCATGCTCGCTGCCGTCCGCTTCTTTAACGGTAACATTTAAATCACCGGCACCACCGGTCGGGTACATATCGGTAATTTCAAACGCGCCCGGGGCAACGTAGCTCTGGTAGATGATGTAGCCATTCTGGCGGATAACCACCTGAGCGTTGCTACGCGCAATGCCGCGCACCACGGGCGCATAACCTTTCTGACTATCCGGCAGCATCTCATCGTCGGAGGCCAGTTGACCGCCGCGAAAGGGGATACTGTCAAAGACGTCGGAAGGCGATGAACTGTCGCCGAGCGTCAGCTGGCTTTTCAAAGGGATTATGTTGCGCTGGGCATAGGTGTAAACCGAATCCCACTGCGCCTTGCCGTCGGTATCGCGGCGCCAGGTGCTGTAATTACGCAGACGCCAGGGGCCAATATTGATTCCCGGACGCAGGTTCGCGTACTGGCTATGACTGTTGTTCGTCGTGCTATTTCTGCCCCAGGTGTTATCGCCGCTGATGCTGTAGTTCAGCAGCAAAGCATTAATCCCTTCGTCCCACATTTCCGGTGCGACATAGCCGCGCGCCTGCGAAGTGAGTGCTGCCTGCGGAAAACTCAACAGCAGTTTTTGCGCACCAAAGATAAAATCGGCAGACGCCTGAGGAATGGCGGCTAAATTTGCGCATTCGCCTTCTTTATCGAGATCGGGAAAGCGATCGGTTTTGACCCCATAACTTTGCAGCAAACCTGACGACAGGCAAGGCTGGAGGCTATGATCACCCTGCGTGGTTGCAACCGACCTGAATTCAATTTCCCGGGTATCTACCGTCTGATCGTTAACGACCACCTCAACGCGATATTTACCCGGCACCTGCGCGCCACGCGCAAAGGAGGAAAGATCGACGCCTTTCATGGAGGGATCACCTACTTCAAGCAGTGCCGGATTAAAATACTCCTCGGCACAGGCGCTCTGCATTACACCGGGCAACGCCAGTGCAATCAAAAAGGCCAGACGAGCCGGTGGAAACGAGGAGTATAATATTGTGCGCATAATGAGTTTTTAAATAGCGGCGTGATGGGTCGGTCCGACGCCACCAAAGTCATTGATCAGTTTGAATGTGACAGGGCCAGCGCTGACGCCCGCCGGGAGCGAAAACGTCGCCGATGCCCCCCGGGGCTACATAGGTCGGTTCAGGCACGCTTTTTCCCGCGACGGTAATCTCGTTAAAATTCATATAATAATTTCCCGGATTACTTACCGAAATACGGTTCGCCGCTATTTTCCAAATCAGTTGTTTCGCGAAATCTTCTGGATCATTTCTTTTCAAGGAAACCGGGCGATAAATTAATTTGATGCGTGTTTTCACCGCAATCTGAAGCGAATTGGCTTTTTTCTCTGCTGCAGGAATGGCCTTGATATTCAACCAGTACATGGATTCTTTATTGTCCGGCACATTCCCGGCACGGACTATTCTCATCACATTCTCCTGACCGCGATCCAGTCGGTACAGTGGAGGTGTAATAATAAAGGGGATTTTCCCGGCGATATTGTCCTGGTTTTCAAACCATGACTGAATAAGATAAGGCACGTTATCCGGATTTGAAACGCCGATTGCCGCTTCCTTTTTTCCGCCATCGTAAATCACGCGCGTTCCGCCGATATTAATGCCCGCGTGGACTGACGATACGCAAAATAGCACCAGCAAACCTGGCAAAAGGTTATTCCAGAAACGTTTCATAAAAAACCTGTGGCTTTAATAAGCTGATAAATAAGTCGAGAGAGTATTTATCTTTTCATCAATGCCAACAATGAAAACTCAGCGTACTTTTATGCTCACAGATGCTTTACCTGCATAAAACGCAAAAGCCCGCTTAAGTTGCCTTAAGCGGGCTTGTTACTTTTACCGTCTGGCTTACTGGCTCGACGTCATCATCAGCGGCGTCGTGTGGGCACCAAAACTGACGTTTACCGGCATGCCCGACCGGCGCTCCAGCGCTCCGCTGACCCGCACGGCATCCACGTCCGCCCCGTTGAGCTGCGCGCGTAACCCCGGCGTTATCGGCAGCGGCACTTTATTTGTGGATTCAAACTCCGCGCGGTTACGCGACAACGGTTCGTGGACCTCTACCCAGCGGCTGCCGTCCGGCTCGGTGGTCACTTTCACCGGCTGATCGATCAGCTGCACGCGCGTCCCGACCGGGACGTTATCAAACAGGTACTTAATATCGTCGTTGCGCAGACGGATACAGCCCTGGCTGACGCGCAGCCCGATGCCAAAGTTCGCATTGGTACCGTGGATGGCATACAGCCTGCCGATATAAAGGGCGTACAACCCCATAGGATTATCCGGGCCTGCGGGAACAAAGGCGGGCAGCGTCTTGCCCTCTTTAGCATAGGCGCGACGGGTGTTCGGGGTTGGTGACCAGGTAGGCCCGTCCTGCTTGCGCTCAACGGCGGTAACCCAGTTACGCGGCGTCTCCCGCCCGGCTTCACCAATGCCAATCGGGAAGATCTCCACGGTATTGCTGCCCGGGGGATAATAGTACAGACGCATTTCCGCCACGTTCACCACAATGCCCTCCCGCACCGTCGGCGGCAGGATGATCTGCTGGGGCACCACCAGCTGCGAGCCGGATTTCGGTAAAAACGGATCGGCTCCCGGGTTAGCCTCCAGCATATTGCTCAGCCCCTGCCCGTACTGCGCCGCAAAGGCTTCAAGCGGCAACCTGTTGTCAGCCGGAACGGTGATCGTCTGTGGGCTGCCCACCAGACGACTCCCTTCAGGTGGCAATGGATAGCTCACCGCCAGCGCACTCTGACTGACCAGTAATGCTGCAAAACAGCCTAAAATAGTCCTGGGACGCATTATTCCCTTCCTCTGTCACTCCACGTATCTGACAAGCATAGCCTTGCTGTTGCGTTTATAGCCAGATAACAAATCATCATGTCGATAAATATCACCCGTTTAGCTCACGCCGGGATAAAAACGTTTTCAGCTGTCCGCTGTCGGGGTAGTCTCATACCCGTCGCTATTTTCAGGCGACCGCAATGTGAGTGATCTTCTTCCTATACCTATAAGAAAATAACGTCAGACAGGACCACTATGGACACCACCCTCGCTTCCTCGTCCCCGGACGGGGCCATACCATCGCTCAATCGCGCGCGCCGCGCGGCCCTCGGCAGCTTTGCCGGGGCGGTAGTCGACTGGTACGATTTTCTGCTGTACGGCATTACCGCCGCGCTGGTCTTTAACCGCGAATTTTTCCCGCAGATCAGCCCGGCGATGGGCACGCTCGCCGCCTTTGCTACTTTTGGCGTCGGCTTTCTGTTTCGCCCGCTCGGCGGGGTGATCTTCGGTCACTTTGGCGACAAGCTGGGCCGCAAGCGGATGCTGATGCTAACGGTGTGGATGATGGGCATCGCCACCGCGCTGATTGGTATCCTGCCCTCGTTTGCTACGATTGGCTGGTGGGCGCCGGTTCTGCTGGTCACCCTGCGCGCCGTTCAGGGCTTCGCCGTCGGCGGCGAATGGGGCGGCGCGGCGCTGCTGTCGGTGGAAAGCGCCCCGGCACGTAAAAAAGCCTTCTACAGCAGCGGCGTGCAGGTGGGATATGGCGTTGGTCTGCTGCTCTCCACCGGGCTGGTCTCGCTGATCAGCACCTTCTCGACCGACGAGCAGTTTCTGAGCTGGGGCTGGCGGATCCCGTTCCTGTTCAGCATCGTGCTGGTGCTGGGTGCTTTGTGGGTGCGTAAAGGGATGGACGAGTCCGCCGAATTCGAGCAGCAGCGTCAGCAACCTGCAGAGAAGCGCCGCCTGCCGGTGATGGATGCGCTGATCCGCCATCCGGGGGGCCTTTCTGAAAATCATCGCCCTGCGCCTGTGCGAGCTGCTGACCATGTATATCGTCACGGCCTTTGCCCTGAGCTACTCCACCCAGAACCTCGGCCTGCCCCGCGAGCTGTTTCTCAATATTGGCCTGCTGGTGGGCGGCATCAGCTGCCTGACCATCCCCTGCTTTGCCTGGCTGGCAGACCGCTTTGGCCGCCGCCGGGTCTATATTACCGGCGCGCTAACCGGGGCCCTCAGCACCTTCCCGTTCTTTATGGCCCTTGAAGCCCAGTCGGTATTCTGGATTGTGGTGTTCGCTATCCTGCTGGCAAATATCGCCCATGACATGGTGGTGTGCGTCCAGCAGCCGATGTTCACCGAGATGTTTGGTGCCAGCTACCGCTACAGTGGCGCGGGTGTCGGCTATCAGGTGGCGAGCGTGGTCGGCGGCGGGTTTACGCCCTTTATTGCCGCCGCGCTGGTGACCTTCTCCGGCGGCGACTGGCACAGCGTGGCCATCTATCTGCTGGCCGGTTGTCTGCTCTCTGCCGCCACGGCGTTGCTGATGAAACAGGCTTCATCCTGATACTTTTGTTTCACATCCAGGTGACATACTATCGGTGAACGCCGTACACCTGTGGAACAAGGAGACAGAGATGAATAATAAGGGCTCCAGCCTGACCCCGGCTCAGGCACTGGATATGCTGGATGCGCTGTACGACCAGGCAGTTAACGCCCTGCGCAGCGCCATCAGCGAGTATATTAAAGACGGAACGCTCCCCGATGCAGAGGCCAGAATGAATGGCCTCTTTGTTTATCCATCACTTTCAGTGACCTGGGATGGTAGCGCCACCAATACGCCGAAGACCCGCGCCTATGCGCGCTTTACCCACGCCGGATGCTATTCCACCACCGTGACCCGCCCGACGCTGTTTCGCCCGTATCTGGAAGAGCAGCTGACGCTGCTGTATCAGGATTACGGCGCCCACATCACCGTGGAGCCGTCGCGCCATGAAATCCCCTATCCGTACGTTATTGACGGCTCAGAGCTGACGCTGGACCGCTCCATGAGCGCGGGCCTGACGCGTCACTTCCCGACTACCGAGCTGTCGCAGATCGGCGATGAGACCGCCGACGGGATCTACCATCCGGCGGAGTTTTCCCCGCTGTCGCACTTTGACGCCCGCCGCGTCGATTTTTCGCTGGCGCGCCTGCGTCACTACACCGGTACCCCGGCAGAACATTTCCAGCCGTTCGTGCTGTTCACCAACTACACCCGCTATGTGGATGAGTTTGTGCGCTGGGGCTGCAGCCAGATCCTCGATCCGGACAGCCCGTACATCGCCCTCTCCTGCGCGGGTGGGATCTGGATCACCGCCGAAACCGAAGCCCCGGAACAGGCCATCTCCGACCTGGCGTGGAAGAAGCACCAGATGCCGGCCTGGCACCTGGTGACCGCCGACGGTCAGGGCATTACCCTGATCAACATCGGCGTGGGCCCGTCGAACGCCAAAACCATCTGCGATCACCTCGCGGTGCTACGACCGGACGTCTGGCTGATGATTGGCCACTGCGGCGGGCTGCGTGAAAGCCAGCTGATTGGCGATTACGTGCTGGCCCACGCTTACCTGCGTGACGACCACGTGCTGGATGCGGTGCTGCCGCCGGACATCCCGATCCCGAGCATTGCCGAAGTGCAGCGGGCGCTGTACGACGCCACTAAAGAGGTGAGCGGCATGCCGGGCGAAGAAGTTAAGCAGCGTCTGCGCACCGGGACGGTGGTCACTACCGACGACCGGAACTGGGAACTGCGGTATTCGGCGTCGGCGCTGCGCTTTAACTTAAGCCGCGCGGTGGCTATTGATATGGAGAGCGCGACCATTGCTGCCCAGGGTTATCGCTTCCGCGTGCCTTACGGCACCCTGCTGTGCGTCTCGGATAAGCCGCTGCACGGCGAAATTAAGCTCCCCGGACAGGCGAACCGTTTTTACGAGGGGGCGATCTCCGAGCACCTGCAGATTGGCATTCGCGCCATCGACCTGCTGCGTGCCGAGGGGGATAAGTTGCACTCGCGTAAATTGCGTACCTTCAACGAGCCGCCGTTCCGCTAATCATAAAAAAGGAAAGTTATGCAAACCACATCCCCGCTCTCTGCCCTGCGCCAGTGGCTGGAAACCCAGGCGCTGGACGGCATCATCGTGCCGCGTACCGATGCCTTTCAGAGCGAATATTGCCACCCTCATGACGATGTTCTCGCCTGGCTGACCGGTTTTGACGGCTCGGCGGGCCACGCTCTGATCCTGCGCGATCGCGCCCTGTTGTTTGTCGACGGACGCTATCAGGTGCAGGCCCGCGAACAGGTCGATCTGGCTGAGATTGAGATCCTCCATCTGCACAACGATCCGCTGGCGGAGTGGCTGGATCGGCACGTCGAAGCGGGTACCCGGATTGCGTTTGAAGCGCTGCTGATGACCAACGCCCAGTATGAGGCGCTGAACGCCAGCCATTGCGAACCGATCGCCCTGAACGATTCGCCGTTCGACAACCTGTGGCACGATCGCCCGGCCCCGCCCGTCGGTGCGATCCGCGAAATGCCGGTTGAGATCAGCGGCGAGAGCAGTGCCGACAAACGCCAGCGCGTCGCCGCCCTCCTTGCCCGGCAGAATGCCGATTATCTGGCTATCACCCAGCCGGACAACATTGCCTGGCTGCTGAACGTGCGCGGCAGCGATATTCCGATGAGCCCGGTACCGAACTCGTTTGCCCTGCTGAGCCGCGACGGCGCGGTGGAGTGGTTTGTTACGCCAGAGAAAACCACCGGGCTCTCCGCATCGCTGCTGGAGAGCCTGACGCAGGCCCCTGAAGCCGATTTTCTGTCGCGCAGCCAGCTGCTGTGCGCGGGTAAACGGGTGATGGTGGATGCCGATTCAGCGCCTGTCGCCCTGCGCTTTGCCGTTGAGCCGCACGGGGAGATCGTCTGGCACGCCAATCCGATCACCGCCATGAAAGCGCATAAAAACCCGACCGAGCTGGCGGGCTACCGCGACAGCCACCAGCAGGATGGCGTGGCATGGGTCAACTTCCTGGCCTGGCTGGCGCAGGAGGTACCGCGTCGCGAGGCTGCGGGCAATCCGCTTACCGAGCTGGAAGCGCAGGCCCAGCAGCTGGCGTTCCGCCAGCAGCGGCCGGGCTTTATCGAGCAGAGTTTTGCCACTATTTCCGCCTCGGCCAGCAATGCGGCGATGTGTCATTACCACTCCAGCGAGCAGACCAATGCCGCCATTACCCGCGGCCATTTTTATCTGAACGATTCCGGCGGTCAGTACCACAATGGCACCACCGACGCCACGCGCACCCTGGCCTTCGGCCCGCTGAGCGCCCAGTGTCGTCTGCACTACACCGCGGTGCTGAAAGGCTTTTTATCGCTTATCTCGCTGCAGTTCCCTTCCGGCACCTGCGGACATCAGATTGATGCTTTTGCGCGGCGCGGGCTGTGGGAGCTGGGGCTCGATTTTGATCACGGTACCGGACACGGCGTGGGCCATCAGTTGCTGATCCATGAGAACCCGCAGCGTATCGCGAAGAAGGTCAATCCGTGGCCGCTGGTGGCGGGCAATATCATCACCATCGAGCCAGGCTATTATCTGGCCGATGAGTATGGGATCCGCATTGAAAATCAGGTGGAGATTGTGGAGAGCCGGCCGGGCTTCTGCCGCTTCGCGTCCCTGACCCTGGCACCGATCGACCTGAGCCAGGTGGAGCTGCATCTGCTGAGCGAAAAAGAGATCCAGTGGCTGGATGCGTATCACCAGCAGGTACGCGAGACGCTCTCGCCGCACGTTAACAGCGATGCACGTGCATGGCTGGTTGCGGCGACGGCACCGGCACACAGGTAGTCTGGCTGACGCCCTCACCCACCGGGTGAGGGCGAACCTGAAAAAGCAAAAAAGCCCGCTTAAGTTTCCTTAAGCGGGCTTCTCAAATATGGCTCCTCTGACTGGACTCGAACCAGTGACATACGGATTAACAGTCCGCCGTTCTACCGACTGAACTACAGAGGAATCGTGTGAACGGGGCGAATATTAGCGATGCCACCTGGCGATGTCAAAGGCAGAATGCAGATTTTGCATCGTTTGCCGATTTATTCCCCAGTTTGAACATTTGCTACCCGTTCCGGGGCAATAACTGCCACCTTATCGCGCTGTGGTCGCGGATATTTCTTCAGCCAGCGCCCGCTGACCATGCGCCAGTAGAACAGTGCCCCGCGTACCGCCCAGTCGAGGAACATCCCCAGCCAGACCCCGACCACGCCCATCCCCAGCATGATCCCCAGCGTATAACCCGCGACCACGCGGCAGCCCCACATCCCGAGCATCGAGACCCACATCGCAAAGCGAGCATCGCGCGCCCCTTTCAGCCCGGCAGGCAACACCCACGAGGCGGCCCAGATCGGCATAAAGGCCGCGTTCAGCCAGAGCAGGATCACCACCACATCCTTTACGTCCTGCTCATGGGTGTAGAACGACGCCAGTAGTCCGGCGAAGGGGGCGGTGCCCCAGGCAATGGCGGTCAGGCCGATGGTCGAAAGCCAGAAGACATGACGCAGCTGGCGCTCCGCCTGGCCGATCTGACCCTTACCGAGCCGTTTACCGGTGATAATGGTGGAAGCGGACCCGAGGGCGTTACCCGGCAGGTTGATCAGTGCCGCGACGGAAAAGGCGATAAAGTTCCCGGCAATGACGTCGGTACCCATCCCGGCCACAAACATCTGGGTCAGGAGTTTACCGCCGTTGAACAGTACTGATTCAATACTGGCGGGCACGCCGATGCCCATCACTTCCCAGATGATGGCGAAGTTGAGCGGCTTGAAATAGCTCTTGATGCTGATGCGCAGCGACGGGTTAAACCCGACCGCCAGCACGACAATGATGGCGACGGCACCGATATAGCGCGAGATGGTCAGCCCGAGTCCCGCCCCGACAAAGCCGAGCCCGTCCCAGGAGAAGAGGCCGTAAATCAGCACGCTGCTGATCATAATGTTCAGGATGTTCATCCCGCCGTTAATCAGCAGCGGAATTTTGGTGTTCCCTGCCCCGCGCAGCGCCCCGCTGCCAATCAGCGCAATCGCCGCAGCCGGGTAGCTCAGCACCGTCATCTCAAGGTACGACAGCGCCAGCGCTTTCACCTCACCGGTCGCCTCGCCGGCCACCACGTTAATGATCTCTTCACCGAAATAGTGGATCACCGCCGCCAGAATAATAGAGAACAAGGTCATGATCACCAGCGACTGGCGGGCTGCAGCCCTCGCCCGTCGTGGGTCACGTTTCCCCAGACTAAAAGCCACCACCACCGTGGTCCCGAGATCGATGGCCGCAAAGAACGAGATGATCACCATGTTAAAGCTGTCGGCCAGCCCGACGCCCGCCATCGCCTCTTTGCCGAGCCAACTGACCAGGAAGGTGCTGAGCACCCCCATCAGCAGGACGCAGGTATTTTCCAGAAAGATAGGCACGGCAAGTGGGGTGATTTCACGCCAGAAGAGAACCTTGTAGCTCTTACGTTTGGCATACCAGGGCGTGCGCATCACGGCCTGGCGTAAAGCGGAGGTGACGTTCAAAATGGACCTTAGCGAGAAAAGTTGAAACTCCATTTCAAATGATGAGGGAGAAATGCAGATCCTGCAAAGTATTTCCCACAAAAATATGTTGGTAATTGCGTCAAACTGACGACGGAATCAGCAGTTGATCGAAATCGGGTAAGATCAGGTTTGACAAAAGTTTTTTCGCCGCTAAGATAACGCTCCACAACGATTCCTCTGTAGTTCAGTCGGTAGAACGGCGGACTGTTAATCCGTATGTCACTGGTTCGAGTCCAGTCAGAGGAGCCACATTTAAGAAGCCTGCTTTCGAGCAGGCTTTTTGCTTTTCTGAATCAGCTACAGTAACAAAAAGGCCCTCTGTCACCAGAGGGCCTTTTTTTCATTCACCGGCAATTATTCGCCTTTGGCTTCGGCGTGCTTCATCTCGCCCATGACTTTCAGCTTTTTCGAGATTTCACGACGTTCTTTAGAGATCTCAGCATTCTTGATGATGTAGTCGTCGACGCGGTCTTCATAGTCGCTTTTCATGCTGGCGATGATGCCCTGAATGGCTTCAACGCTCATGCCTGGCTTGATGTAATCGCTCAGGTTATCCAGCAGCAGAACACGCTTCTGGTTGTCACGGATCTTCTTCTCAACGTCCTGGATTTCACGTTGCAGTTTGTTCTTGCGGCGGAACAGGCGGACGAATTCCAGAACATCCTGGAAAGAAGGCTTGGTAGTTTCCATTTTTACACCCCTGATAATGTGAGATTCGGATTCGTTTAAACAACCGCGATGCCGTTAACCTTACTGACAGCGATTGCTGATGACAATAATTTTTCCTTTGTCCCTATCATAACCTCAATTTCTGCTGAATCGAAGCAGCAGGCAACACAACCGCGCATGGCCGCTTTTTATTTGCGCAATGCCCGGCAGATAAGATGTGACAACAGCTCCAGCTGCCGCGCAAGTTCCATGCTCAACCATACATAGCCGTGAATGGGCGTTTCCGCCACGTTTTCACTGGGTCGATCGTTGATCAGCTGGCGCAGCTCGGCAACAATTTCATTCAGCCGCTCGGTATTGGCCAGAATAGGCTGCGGATTACCTTCGTAGAGCGCATGGGCGATGGTGAGCAGCGTCTGCTGTGTCATTTGCTGCGTCTCTTTTAAGGTCCGGGCATTCAACAATACAAAGTGGCTTGCCCGGGAGGCCCAGTGGGCATTGATTTGCAGCTCTAGCATGCAGACCAGATTGCGGCTGACGGTCTGGATCGCTTCGAAGATAGCTTTCTGAATATGGGTCTCTTTGCTGGCCGGGGTAATCAGGCCGCGCATTTTGACCACGTCGTTGAGGATAGTTTGCAGGTGTTTTTCCAGTCGCGGACGCTCCACCAGGTTGGGGGAAAAGCCTGCCTGGTAAACCCGGTTAAAAGCGGTGACGTAGTTCGCCATCTGGATACGCCAGTGCAGAAACGCCCGCTGCGGCCAGATACCGGTAAACAGCATCGCCAGCAGGGAACCGAGGATCACGTCGCCGCTTCGCCACAGCGCAGTATGCATATCCCCGGTTGGCGCGCCTATTACCACCGCAAGGGTGATACCAATCAGCAGCGACTGATAGGGCCGCTTGCCCAGCGCCAGCCAGCCGCAGAGGAACATCGCTGCCGCGCACCACAGCAGCATCAGCGGCAGAGAGATAAGCTCCAGCTTCAGGGCAATCAGCCCCAGCGCCGAGCCCAGAATAGTGCCGCCAATACGCTCGAACGCCCGCGGCACCACGTTGCCCCAGAAGGAGATGGGCCCCATGATAACCACCAGGGTAATCAGCGGCCATGTCCCTTCCGGCACGTCCAACAGACGCACCAGTAAAAAGGTGAGGATAAACGCCAGCGCGATACGGCATCCGTGTACGATGCGGTAATGGCGATACAGTCGAATTTCAAAAGGCGTCAGATTTTTGTCGGGGCGCACACGCTCTCCAGCATTACGGCAAACCCTGATTGTACTGTGTTTTCTGCCGGAGCGGTGGCACCCGGCAGAAAAACCCTCTGAAGAGTGAGCATACCTGCGGCGTTACACGACCCGATTTTGTACCGGAATAAACATCTCGATATCCCAGTAGCCGTCGGCGTTACCGTCGTTCAGGTAACGTTCGAAGCAGGGTTTTGGTGCGATCTGGTAATTGCCATCTTCGAGCAGGCTGTCGAAGAACAGGTTCCACGGGGTGGCGAAGTCAAAATTCTCAACGCGGGCGGTGGCTACTGCGTACTCGCCCTCGGCCACCTCGGTGAGGATCACCCCTTCGCTGTTGGCGGGAACGACAAAATCATCCGGCACGGTGACAACCGTGTCGCAACGTAACTTTTCAGCCGGCACTTCATCAGGATTATCGTAATAGACCGCCACCCACTCCAGCGGCTGAATATGCTTACCATCAACCCACATCACCAGTTGCTCAAAACCCTGCTTAACCGTTTGCTCCCAGGGGCCAACCATATGAAAACCGGCGATTTTGCGTTTGTTCTGGTGCTTGATGCTGTAGTCCATGCTGCCTCCGATTGGTTACTGTATATACATACACTGTAATGCAGAGAAAAGCGGTTTAACAATGATGATCTGTCTATTATGCGAGCAGGCTCGCACAGTCGCCAGCCTGCTCATCCTGCCGTCAGGCTTTGTGGTGCAGATAGTCGCTCAGACGTGAGAACATCCCACCTTTACCGACGCTTTCGAGAGTCACCAGCGGCCAGTGGGCGACCACCTTATCGCGATCGTATAGCTCAATCTCCCCCACCCGCTGATGCGCGGCAATCGGCGCTTCCAGCTCTTTTTTATCCAGCACATATTTGGCTTTAATGTTTGGCAGCTCCGCCTTCGGCAGCGCCAGCCAGAAGTCCTGATCGGTTCCCAGCGAAATCTGCTCTTTATCGCCGTACCAGATGCGCTCGATGCCAACCTGTTTTCCGTTACGCAGGATCTGCACGGTATCGAAGTTCTGCTGCCCCCAGTGCAGGAGCTTACGCGCCTGATCCTCGCGCCCTTTCGGGCTTTCAGCCCCCATGATGACGGCAATCAGGCGGCGCTGACCGTCCACGGCCGAGGCAATAAGGTTAAAACCGGCCCCGGAAGTGTGCCCGGTTTTCAGGCCATCGACGCTGAGCGATTTATCCCACAGCAGGCCGTTACGGTTCTGCTGCGTGATGCCGTTCCAGGTCAGGCTCTTCTCGCTATACATGTGATAAAACGCCGGCTCACCGTGGATGATGGCGCGGGAGAGCACCGCCAGGTCGTACGCCGAGCTGTGCTGGCCCGGCGCATCCAGACCATGTACCGTTTCAAAATGGGTATCGCGCAGATTCAGCTTTTTGACGTAGTCATTCATCATAGTGACGAACTGCGGCTGCCCGCCCGCCACGTAATCGGCCAGCGCCACGCAGGCGTCGTTGCCGGAATCAACAATCAGGCCGCGGCTGAGGTCGCGCACCGAAACCTGCTCGCCCGCCTTCAGGAACATCAGCGAGGAGCCGTCAAAAACCGGATTGCCCTTGGCCCAGGCATCCTGACCGACCGTGACCATATCGTCCGGAGTGATGCGATGGCTGTCGATGGCGCGATCCACCACATAGCCGGTCATCAGCTTGGTCAGGCTGGCCGGATTGCGCTGCACGTGTTCGTTACCCGCCGTTAAAATCTGCCCTGTCGTGTAATCCATCAGCACCCAGGAGCCTGCCTGGACGGCTGGCGGCTGCGGCGCATAGTTAATCGGATCGGCAGCCAGCGCGGAAGAAATGCTCAAAGTGAGTAAAGAAACAGCAATAAACAGACGGCGTTTCAACGGTATATCCTCAGGTCATTTAAAATCGTTGCCCTTTTTACGGAAGTTTTCCGCTGGATACCTGGAATAATTGCAAAAAAATGTGACAGCACGCAGGTTTTTCCCGGACGATTCCTCGCAAATTTGCAGGCTGACGGCGCTTTTCCTTCGGCGTGCCAGGCCGGATGGTTTACCATAGTGGTGTCACTCATAAACAGGATGGTATTACTGGTGTCTGACTCCGCCGCGCTGCCTACATTTTTATTCCACGACTACGAAACCTTTGGCACCAGCCCCTCGCTGGATCGCCCTGCCCAGTTCGCCGCGATCCGCACCGATGCCGATTTCAATATCATCGGTGAGCCGGAGGTGTTCTTTTGCAAACCCGCCGATGACTATTTGCCCCAGCCAGGCGCGGTGATGGTTACCGGCATCACCCCGCAGGAAGCCCGGGAAAAAGGGGTAAATGAAGCGGAGTTTGCCCGTCGCATTCATGACCTGTTTACCGTGCCCAACACCTGCGTGGTGGGCTACAACAACGTGCGCTTCGATGACGAAGTGACCCGGCATATTTTTTACCGCAACTTCTACGATCCCTATGCCTGGAGCTGGCAAAACAAGAACTCGCGCTGGGATCTGCTGGATGTCATGCGCGCCTGCTATGCCCTGCGCCCTGAAGGTATCAACTGGCCCGACAACGAGGACGGGCTCCCCAGCTTCCGCCTTGAACATCTGACCCGCGCGAACGGCATTGAACACAGCAATGCCCATGACGCGATGGCGGATGTCTACGCCACTATCGCCATGGCGAAGCTGGTGAAGACCCAACAGCCGAAGCTGTTTGAGTACCTGCTCAGCCATCGCAGTAAGCAAAAACTCACCACCCTGATTGACGTGCCTCAGATGAAGCCGCTGATGCATATCTCCGGGATGTTCGGCGCCTGGCGCGGGAATACCAGTTGGGTGGCCCCGCTGGCCTGGCATCCGGAAAACCGCAACGCGGTGATTATGGTGGATTTGGCCGGGGATATAACTCCCCTGCTGACGCTGGACAGCGACAGCCTGCGCGAGCGGCTCTACACCCCGAAAGAGGCGCTGGGAGATGATGCCGCCGTACCGGTCAAGCTGGTGCATATCAACAAGTGCCCGGTGCTGGCCCCCGCCAACACCCTGCGCCCGGACGATGCCGAACGGCTGGGAATCGACCGTCAGCACTGTCTGGATAACCTGAAAAAGCTGCGGGAAAACCCGCAGGTGCGCGAAAAGGTGGTGGCGATTTTTGCCGAAGCGGAGCCGTTCGTCCCGTCAGAGAACGTCGATGCCCAGCTCTATAACGGCTTTTTTAGCGACGCTGACCGCTCTGCCATGAATATCGTTTTGCAGACCGATCCGCGTAATCTGCCCGCGCTGGATATCACCTTTGCCGATGGGCGTATCAACAAGCTGATCTTTAACTACCGCGCCCGCAATTTCCCCGGCACGCTGGATGAGGCCGAGCAGGAACGGTGGCTGCAGCATCGCCGCAACGTGTTTACTCCGGAGTATTTGCAGGCTTACGCTCAGGAGCTGGAGATGCTCTACGGTGAGTATGAAGGCAATGCTGAAAAACAGGCGCTGTTGAAAGCGCTGTATCAGTATGCGCAGGAGATAGTGTGATCTGAGAAAATAAAAAAGCCGGAGGCGATGTCTCCGGCTTTTTTTTGCTTTGCCCGGCGGCGCGATGCTTGCCGGGCCTGAAGATTTATTATGCTACGTCTTCGTACTGAGGAACCGGGTTGCGGAAGCTTTTGGTTACGCATGCCAGGTAAATCAGACCGATACCACCCCAGATCAGACCCAGAACCATTGAGCTCTCTTCCAGGTTGATCCACAGCGCACCGACGGTCAGCGCACCACATACCGGCAGCAGCAGGTAGTTGAAGTGGTCTTTCAGCGTTTTGTTGCGCTTCTCACGGATCCAGAACTGAGAGATCACGGAGAGGTTAACAAAGGTAAAGGCAACCAGCGCACCGAAGTTGATCAGCGCAGTCGCGGTAACCAGGTCGAAGTTAATCGCCAGCAACGCAATGGCACCCACCAGCAGCACGTTCCATGCCGGGGTACGCCATTTCGGATGAACATAACCGAAGAAGCGAGTCGGGAATACGCCATCACGGCCCATCACGTACATCAGACGGGAAACGCCGGCGTGTGCCGCCATACCGGATGCCAGAACGGTCACGCTGGAGAAGATCAGCACGCCCCACTGGAAGGTTTTACCGGCAACATACAGCATGATTTCCGGCTGTGACGCGTCCGGATCTTTGAAGCGAGAGATATCCGGGAAGTACAGCTGCAGGAAGTAAGAGGCACCGATAAAGATGATGCCGCCAATCAATGCTGTCAGGAAGATAGCACGCGGGATCACACGCTCAGCGTCTTTGGTCTCTTCAGACAGCGAAGAGATACCGTCGAAGCCGAGGAACGAGAAGCACAGGATGGTCGCACCGGTGATCATCGGCACGACATGCGCGCCTTCAGACCAGAACGGACGGGTGCTGGTCAGCGTACCTGCGCCTTCACCGTGAGAAACGCCGTAAATGATCAGACCGACGATCACCGCCACAATACCCATCTGCAGGATAACAATCAGGGTGTTGAAGTTGGCCACGGTCTTGATGCTGCGCAGGTTAGAGATGGTCATAAAGGCCACCAGCGCCACAACGAAGATCCACGACGGTACGGAAGGCACCAGCGCTTCGAAGTAAATTTTTGCCAGAAGGATGTTGATCATCGGCATGAACAGGTAGTCCAGCAGGGATGACCAGCCCACCATAAAGCCAACTGCCGGGCTAATGGACTTCTGAGCATAGGTGTACGCAGAGCCTGCGGACGGGAAGCGGCGAACCAGCTTGCCGTAGCTCAGCGCGGTAAAGAGGATCGCGATCAGCGCAAAGGCATACGCCGTTGCAACGTGACCGTCAGTGAGGCCTGAAACGATACCAAACGTATCGAACAGCGTCATCGGCTGCATATAGGCAAGGCCCATCATAACAACCGGAATCAACGTAAGCGTTTTACGTAATTCCACGCGAGAGGTTTTTGGAGTTGCGTTATGCGACATAGTTATTCTCCTTTACGGTGAATACCGCCACGTAAGCGAATGATTGCCCCATTTCTTTCTTCCTCAGCGACAACAACTGTCGGATTTTAGTAAATATCTATCCGGTACGAAGCCCGGCCTCTTGGATTTAATGGTTTTCTTACATGCAAAAAAAAATAATCGACGCCTTTTATATCGTCGATTATTCCATGTTTGCTGCGGCGCATTTTCCCTAAATGATAGCGAAAATGCAAGAGATCGAAAGGCATCCTAAAGTTAAATTTTTATTTAATCACCTGATTTCTCAGCGACGCCCTGCGCATAAACGGCAGCGATAGCACTATTTGCTAAAATTTCTTGTCGCCACCATGCACTGGCAAGCCCCGCAGTCTGGTCATTCCAGCCAATCCATACGGAATCATAACTGGATTGCGCGATAACCTGTTTCTCGACCAGCGCACCGCTTTCAATAAAACGCTGGGCTAAATAACGCGGCAGATAGCCACAGCCTAAGCCGCTAATTTGCAGCTCCAGCTTGGTTTTAAAATCAAATACGGTAATGGCTTCCTGATCGTCCAGGAGCTGCGAAGAGGCCGCACTGCCCGGTAATGAACTGTCACCCACCACAATCGCGCGATAATTTTTAATCGTCCGGCGGTTTACCGGCTCCGGCTCCTGGGCCAGCGGATGGTGTGGAGCGACAACGAATACCTGTTCCAGTTGCCCAAGACAGGCAAAGCCAAAATCGCTGAGCTGCGGTGGCTCGTGCAGCGCGCCGACAACGATATCTGCCCGCCCCTGCACCAGTGACTCCCAGGAGCCGGCTAACACACCATTGATAAACTTGAGACGGGTAACGCTGTGTCGCTCGTAAAAGGCCTCGATAAGCGGTGCCAGCAGGGAAAACGGAAAGGTATCATCCACACCAATAATCAGCTCGTTTTCCCAGCCCTGATGCAGTTTTACGGCCTGCTTTTCCAGCTCACGTACCGTATGCAATACGTCCCGCCCTTTCTCCAGCAGCATCTGCCCGGTGCGGGTAAAGCGCGCCCGGTGGCCGGAGCGGTCGAGGATCTGAATATTGAGATCGCTTTCGAGCTTATGAACGGTGTAGCTGAGCGCTGAGGGGGTTTTAAAGAGCTTCGCCGAGGCCGCAGCAAAGCTCCCCTCCTTTTCCAGTGCATCAAGGATAATAAGGACATCCAGCAGCGGTTTCATGCTCACCCCCCTTGTGGTGCGCTTACGCTCCGCCAGCGGCGTTACTCCATAGGCATAACCAGCGGATCGGGAAAGAGATACTCAAATCCCAGTTCATGACAGATGCGGTTCCCATCAATCAATTTGCCCTTCCCCTCTCCAGGGGCATCGTGGAAGTGCGGCGGCGCCAGGCCGAGCTGACGCGACATCACCGGATAAAATGTACTGCGTGCAGGATGAGAGGGCGCACATATATTATAGATGTGCCCGCCTTTCGGGGCCTGTAATAACAGGGTAATTGCGCCGATCACGTCTTCAAGGTGCACGAGATTGACGCCATGTTGTCCGTCAGGCGCTGATTTCCCTGCAAAAAAACGACCGGGATGGCGACCGGGCCCCACCAGCCCCGCAAGGCGTAATATATCCACCTGAGTGCCGGGTAAATTATGCAGCCAGTCTTCCAGCTCTTTTAAAACCCGCCCGCTGGCCGTTACCGGCTGGCGCGGCATATTCTCTTTTACGGCACCTTCGACATCGCCATATACCGAAGTGGAACTGGTGAAAATAATGCGGGGAATATGGTGCGCGAGGGCGCTGTCGACAATTTCCTGTACCGCCTGCAGATAATAAGACTCGCCCGGCCCGGTACGGCGCGCCGGCAGCGTAATTACCAGCGCATCCACATCACCCATCAGCGTATCCAGATCGTCGGTATCGCACACCAGCTCTGGCTCCAGGCGCAATTGAACGCTCTCGATGCCGCACATCCGCGCCGCCTCGACCCCATCCGCTGTGGTTTTACTGCCGGTGACCTCCCAGCCCCGCGCCAGTAGCGACATGGCCAGCGGCATTCCAAGCCATCCCAGACCGACAATTGCGACCTTTTTCATGCGTTTTCTCCTGACTTTTACGCCTCTGCTGTAAGGCTACGCCAGCCATGCGCAACTGACAATTGATAGCGCCAATATGAAATCATTTAATGATAAAAAAAAGCCCTTGCTTTATGTAGCGCAAGTGGTTTAGGTTAAACGACATCACATGAATAAGCATTCATCGAGAATTTTATGACACGCGTTCAATTTAAACACCACCATCATCACCATCATCCTGACTAGTCTTTCAGGCGATGTGTGCTGGAAGACAGTTAGATCTTCCAGCGGTGCATGAACGCAAGAAAAAGCCCCCGGAAGATCATCTTCCGGGGGGCTTTTTTTTGGACCGTGTTCAGGCAAGTTACAACAGGATCATGAGGAACCGACAATGTTAGATAATTCACGTTTACGCATAGCTATGCAGAAATCAGGTCGTCTTAGCGACGATTCCCGCGAACTGCTGGCCCGCTGCGGCATTAAAATCAACCTGCACACCCAGCGCCTGATCGCGCTGGCAGAGAATATGCCGATTGATATTCTGCGCGTGCGTGACGACGACATTCCGGGCCTGGTGATGGACGGCGTGGTGGATCTGGGCATCATTGGCGAAAACGTGCTGGAAGAAGAGCTCCTGACCCGCCGCGCGCAGGGCGAAGACCCGCGCTACTTCACCCTGCGCCGTCTGGACTTTGGAGGCTGCCGCCTGTCGCTGGCCACCCCGGCTGACGAAGCCTGGGACGGCCCTGCCGGGCTGAACGGCAAGCGTATCGCCACCTCCTACCCTCACCTGCTGAAGCGTTACCTCGATCAGAAAGGGGTGCAGTTTAAATCCTGCCTGCTGAACGGCTCAGTGGAAGTGGCACCGCGTGCCGGTCTGGCTGATGCGATTTGCGACCTGGTCTCCACCGGCGCCACCCTGGAAGCCAACGGCCTGCGCGAAGTGGAAGTGATCTACCGCTCCAAAGCCTGTCTGATCCAGCGCGACGGCGAAATGCCGGAAGCCAAGCAGCAACTGATTGACCGCCTGCTGACCCGTATTCAGGGGGTGATCCAGGCCCGCGAATCCAAATACATCATGATGCACGCCCCGACCGAGCGTCTGGATGAGGTGATCGCTCTGCTGCCGGGCGCGGAACGTCCAACCATTCTGCCGCTGGCTGGCGATCAGCAGCGCGTGGCGATGCATATGGTCAGCAGCGAAACCCTGTTCTGGGAAACCATGGAAAAACTGAAGGCGCTGGGCGCCAGCTCAATCCTGGTGTTACCAATTGAGAAGATGATGGAGTAACAGCCATGACCTTTAACACCGTTATCGACTGGAACACCTGTAACGCAGAACAGCAGCGTGACCTGCTGATGCGCCCGGCCATCTCCGCGTCGGAAAGCATCACCCGCACCGTGGCGGAGATTCTGGAAAACGTGAAAACCCGTGGCGACGACGCCCTGCGTGAGTACAGCGCGAAATTCGACAAAACTGAGGTCGGCGCGCTGAAGGTGAGCGAGCAGGCGATTGCCGAGGCCGCAGCGCGTCTGAGCGATGAGTTAAAGCAGGCGATGGCCGTCGCGGTGCAGAACATTGATACCTTCCACACCGCACAGCAGCTGCAAACCGTCGATGTGGAAACCCTGCCCGGCGTGCGTTGCCAGCAGGTGACCCGTCCGGTCGACTCGGTGGGTTTGTATATTCCGGGTGGCTCCGCCCCCCTCTTCTCAACCGTATTGATGCTGGCGACCCCGGCTCGTATCGCCGGTTGCCGCAAAGTGGTGCTCTGCTCTCCGCCACCGATTGCCGATGAAATTCTGTATGCCGCACAGCTGTGCGGGGTACAGGAGATTTTCAACGTCGGCGGGGCTCAGGCTATCGCAGCGCTGGCTTTGGGCACCGAATCTGTGCCGCGCGTGGATAAAATCTTCGGCCCGGGCAACGCTTTTGTCACCGAAGCCAAGCGTCAGGTCAGCCAGCGGCTGGACGGTGCGGCCATCGACATGCCGGCTGGCCCGTCGGAAGTGCTGGTTATCGCCGACAGCGGCGCGACGCCGGATTTCGTGGCCTCGGATCTGCTCTCCCAGGCAGAGCACGGCCCGGACTCGCAGGTTATCCTGCTGACGCCGGACGCCAGCATGGCAAAACGGGTTGGCGAAGCGGTTGAACGACAGCTGGCCGATCTGCCACGTGCCGACACCGCCCGCCAGGCGCTCTCCGCCAGCCGCCTGATTGTGGCCAGGGATCTGGCGCAGTGCATCGCGATTTCAAACCTCTACGGCCCGGAGCACCTGATCATTCAGACCCGCAACGCCCGTGAGCTGGTCGACAGCATCACCAGCGCCGGTTCGGTGTTCCTTGGCGACTGGTCGCCGGAATCCGCGGGTGATTACGCCTCCGGCACCAATCACGTGCTGCCGACCTACGGCTATACCTCCACCTGTTCCAGCCTCGGGCTGGCGGATTTCCAGAAGCGCATGACCGTGCAGGAGCTTTCGCGTGAGGGCTTTGCCTCCCTCGCCGCGACCATCGAAACGCTGGCCGCCGCCGAACGTCTGACCGCCCACAAAAATGCCGTGACGCTGCGCGTTGCCGCCCTGAAGGAGCAAGCATGAGTATTGAAGAGTTAGCCCGCGAAAACGTTCGCGCCCTGACCCCGTATCAGTCTGCCCGCCGACTGGGTGGCAATGGCGACGTGTGGCTGAACGCCAATGAATTCCCTACCGCCGTCAGCTTTGAGCTGACCCAGCAGTCGCTGAACCGCTACCCGGAGTGTCAGCCGAAAGCGGTGATCGAGAACTATGCGGCCTATGCCGGTATCCAACCGGAGCAAGTGCTGGTCAGCCGCGGAGCGGATGAAGGCATCGAACTGCTGATCCGCGCCTTCTGCGAGCCGGGCAAAGATGCGGTGCTCTACTGTCCACCGACCTACGGCATGTATAGCGTAAGCACCGAAACCTTTAACGTTGAGCTGCGTAAAGTGCCTGCGCTGGAAAACTGGCAGCTTGATTTACAGGGCATTGCCGACAATCTCGACGGCGTGAAGGTGGTATTTGTCTGCAGCCCGAATAACCCTACCGGCCAGCTGATTAACCCTCAGGATATCCGCACGCTGCTTGAGATGACCCGTGGCAAAGCGCTGGTGGTGGCCGATGAAGCCTATATTGAGTTTTGCCCACAGGCGACGCTCGCTGGTTGGCTGACGGAATATCCGCACCTGGTGATCCTGCGTACCCTGTCCAAAGCCTTTGCTCTTGCCGGGCTGCGCTGCGGCTTTACGCTGGCCAATAAAGAGGTGATTGACCTGCTGATGAAGGTGATTGCACCTTATCCGCTCTCGACGCCGGTAGCGGATATCGCCGCCCAGGCGCTGTCGCCAGAAGGCATCACCGCTATGCGGAGCCGGGTGGCGCAGATCGTCGACGAGCGGGCATATCTCGTCAGCCAGCTGAAAACTATCCCCTGCGTTGAACAGGTTTTCGACTCAGAAACCAACTATGTTCTGGCGCGTTTTACCGCCTCGAGTGCAGTATTTAAATCTTTATGGGATCAGGGCATTATCTTACGAGACCAGAACAAACAACCCTCTTTAAGTGGCTGCTTACGCATTACCGTGGGTACCCGTGAAGAGAGCCAGCGCGTTATCGACGCCCTGAATGCGGAGAAAGTATGAGCCAGAAGTACCTCTTTATCGATCGTGACGGCACTATCATTTCGGAACCACCCAGTGATTATCAGGTCGATCGTTTCGACAAACTGGCCTTTGAAGCCGACGTCATTCCGGTGCTGCTGAAGCTGCAGAAAGCCGGTTTTAAGCTGGTAATGATCACCAACCAGGACGGCCTCGGCACCGACAGCTTCCCGCAGGCTGATTTTGACGGACCGCACGATCTGATGATGCAGATCCTCACCTCCCAGGGGGGTGGTGTTTGATGAGGTGCTGATTTGTCCGCACCTGCCTGCCGACAACTGCGACTGCCGTAAGCCGAAAGTGAAGCTGGTTGAGCAGTATCTGGCCGAAGCGGCGCTGGACAAAGCCAACAGCTACGTGATTGGCGATCGCGCTACGGACATCGAGCTGGCGAGCAACATGGGCATCACCGGCCTGCGCTATCAGCGCGAGACCCTGAACTGGGCGATGATTGGCGAGCAGCTGACCAAACGTGACCGTTACTCCCACGTTGAGCGCAATACCAAAGAGACGCAGATCGACGTTAAGGTGTGGCTGGATCGCGAAGGCGGTAGCAAGATCCACACCGGCGTGGGCTTCTTCGATCATATGCTGGATCAGATCGCCACCCACGGCGGTTTTCGCATGGAGATCGGCGTTAAAGGCGACCTCTATATTGACGATCACCACACCGTGGAAGATACCGGCCTTGCGCTGGGCGAAGCGCTCAAGCTGGCGCTGGGCGATAAGCGCGGCATCAACCGCTTCGGCTTTGTGCTGCCGATGGATGAGTGCCTGGCCCGCTGTGCGCTGGATATCTCCGGCCGTCCGCACCTGGAATATAAAGCCGACTTTACCTATCAGCGCGTGGGCGACCTGAGCACCGAGATGGTTGAGCACTTCTTCCGCTCCCTCTCCTACACCATGGGCCTGACGCTGCACCTGAAAACCAAAGGTAAAAACGATCACCACCGCGTGGAGAGCCTGTTTAAGGCCTTTGGCCGCACCCTGCGCCAGGCCATTCGCGTGGAAGGCGATACCCTGCCGTCGTCGAAAGGAGTGCTGTAATGAACGTGGTGATCCTCGATACCGGTTGCGCCAACCTCAACTCCGTAAAATCCGCGATTATGCGCCACGGTTACGACCCGCTGGTCAGCCGCGATCCGGATGTGGTGCTGCACGCCAGTAAACTCTTTTTACCGGGCGTCGGTACGGCCCAGGCGGCGATGGATCAGATCCACCAGCGTGAACTGGTTGAGCTGATTAAAGCCTGTACCCAGCCGGTGCTGGGCATCTGTCTGGGGATGCAGCTGCTGGGCCGCCGCAGCGAAGAGTCCAACGGCGTGGATCTGCTGGGCATCATCGACGAGGACGTGCCGAAAATGACCGATCACGGCCTGCCGCTGCCGCACATGGGCTGGAACCGGGTCTATCCGAAAGCGGGTGATCGGCTGTTCCGCGGTATCGAGGACGGAGCATACTTCTATTTCGTGCACAGCTACGCGATGCCGGTGAACGCGAATACCATCGCCCAGTGCCACTATGGCGAACCCTTCACCGCCGCGGTGCAGAAAGACAATTTCTACGGCGTGCAGTTCCACCCGGAACGTTCCGGAGCCGCGGGCGCGCAATTGCTGAAAAACTTTCTGGAGATGTGATGATTATTCCTGCTTTAGATTTAATTGACGGCACGGTTGTCCGTCTGCACCAGGGTGATTATGGCCAGCAGCGCGACTATGGCAAGGATCCTCTGCCGCGCCTGCAGGACTATGCCGCGCAGGGAGCCGAGGTGCTGCACCTGGTTGACCTGACCGGTGCGAAAGATCCGGCCAAACGCCAGATCCCGCTGCTGAAAAAACTGGTCGCGGGCGTGAACGTTCCGGTCCAGGTTGGCGGCGGCGTGCGCACCGAAGAGGACGTAGCGGCGCTGCTGGAAGCCGGCGTGGCGCGCGTAGTGGTGGGCTCTACCGCGGTAAAAAATCCTGAGACGGTACAGGGCTGGTTCAAGCGCTTTGGCGCCGACGCGCTGGTGCTGGCGCTGGACGTGCGTATCGACGAACAGGGTAACAAACAGGTCGCGGTCAGCGGCTGGCAGGAGAACTCCGGCGTGACGCTGGAAGCGCTGGTGGAGCGCTATCTGCCGGTGGGTCTGAAGCATGTTTTATGCACCGATATCTCCCGCGACGGCACGCTGGCCGGTTCTAACGTGTCGCTGTACGAAGAGGTTTGCGCCCGTTATCCGCAGGTGGCGTTCCAGTCATCCGGCGGTATTGGTGATTTGAATGATATCGCGGCCCTGCGCGGGACCGGGGTACGTGGGGTGATCGTCGGACGCGCCCTGCTGGAAGAAAAATTTACGGTTAAGGAGGCGATTCAATGCTGGCAAAACGGATAATTCCTTGTCTCGACGTGCGTGATGGTCAGGTCGTGAAAGGCGTGCAGTTCCGCAATCACGAGATCATCGGCGATATCGTCCCCCTGGCAAAACGCTATGCGGAAGAAGGTGCCGACGAGCTGGTGTTTTACGATATCACCGCCTCCAGCGATGGCCGGGTGGTGGATAAAAGCTGGGTCGCCCGCGTGGCGGAGGTGATTGATATTCCTTTCTGCGTGGCGGGTGGGATTAAATCGGCAGAAGACGCGGCAAAAATCCTCACCTTCGGCGCCGACAAAATTTCTATCAACTCCCCTGCTCTGGCCGATCCGGAGCTCATCACCCGTCTGGCCGACCGCTTTGGCGTGCAGTGCATCGTGGTCGGGATTGATACCTGGTTTGACGAAGCCACCGGCAAATATCACGTCAACCAGTACACCGGCGACGAGAGCCGCACCCGTGTCACCCAGTGGGAGACGCTGGACTGGGTGCAGGAAGTACAGAAGCGCGGCGCGGGTGAGATCGTGCTGAACATGATGAATCAGGACGGTGTGCGTAATGGCTACGATCTGGCGCAGCTGAAAAAAGTACGCGAGGTATGCCACGTGCCGCTGATTGCCTCGGGCGGCGCAGGTACGATGGAACACTTCCTCGAAGCCTTCCGCGATGCCGACGTTGACGGTGCGCTGGCGGCCTCGGTGTTCCATAAGCAGATTATTAATATTGGTGAGTTAAAAACGTTCCTGGCAAATCAGGGCGTGGAGATCAGGGTATGTTAACAGAGCAACAACGTGCGCAGCTGGACTGGGAAAAAACCGACGGTTTGATGCCGGTGGTCGTGCAGCACGCGGTATCCGGTGAAGTACTGATGCTGGGTTATATGAATCAGGACGCCCTGGCGAAGACCATCGACAGCGGTAAAGTAACCTTTTTCTCGCGCACCAAACAGCGTCTGTGGACCAAAGGCGAAACCTCCGGCCATTTTCTGAACGTGGTCAGCATCACTCCGGACTGCGATAACGATACCCTGCTGGTGCTGGTGAACCCCATCGGGCCGACCTGCCACCTGGGCACCAGCAGCTGCTTTGGCGATGCCAGCCACCAGTGGCTGTTCCTGTATCAGCTTGAACAACTGCTGGCTGAGCGTAAAACTGCCGACCCGCAAAGCTCTTATACCGCGAAGCTCTATGCCAGCGGCACCAAGCGTATCGCGCAAAAAGTGGGGGAAGAAGGTGTAGAGACGGCCCTGGCCGCGACCGTGAACGATCGCGCTGAGCTGACAAATGAAGCCTCTGACCTGATGTACCACCTGCTGGTTCTACTGCAGGATCAGGATTTAGATTTAACCGCCGTGATTGAGAACCTGCGTCAGCGACACAAATAAAAAAACCGGGGAAACCCGGTTTTTTTTCAGCTTGCAGGCCTGTATCAGGCTTTGGTCTGGTAGTTGCGCATGGCGTTACGGGCCAACACAACGCCGGAGCCAAGGATACCGCCCAGCAGTACCGCAAGGATAAGCACGATTGAACGTTTCGGGCTATCGCGGCGAATCGGCAGGTCCGGCTTCATCACGTAGCGATACGCATGGATGGTTGTCGGATCGATTTTCAGTTTCTCGATATCCAGCAATTTCTGTTTGTTTTGGTAGTAGCTGTCGGAGAGCGTCAGCGGACGTGAAGATTCATGCGCAATCATGGATTGCAGCGCTTCGGTACCTAACAGGAACATGGTTTCCTGAGTAACGTCCTGTGTCTGCTGAATTTTCGGGCTGGTAATGTTCGCAGCCTCAGCGTACTTCAACGCTTCTGTAATCTGCTTAATACGCAGATCTTTTTGCTCCTGAGCGATAGTTTCCTGGTTGCTCAGTACGTCCTTCAGGGTCGCGACCTGCTGCTTGATGTTATCGTTGAGATCAACTTCAAGCTCTTTTTGGATCTGCTCATCAACCTGCTGAATATACTGCGCCACCTGCTTTTGCGCTGCCTCAGCCGAACCGTTTACGTAGCTGATGCTTAAGGGTAACGATTGGCCTTTTACAGACTGTTCGATGACCAGTTTTTCCGGATCGGCTTTGTTTTCCAGGGTCTGAGATAACGCAGAGAAAGAAGCGTTATAGCGAGTAATCACGCTCTCCTGAATATCCGTTAATTTTGGAGCATTAGCACCATAAAGAATATTAAGCGCGTTGCTGTAACTGCCTATTTGGGCGGCATCCGGCTGGGTGATGATCGCTGTGGAAGTCCACTTCTCTTTGGCAAATACCATGTAAACGCCGGCAAGAATCAGAGCGATGGCGACAAACGCAGCAATGATCCATTTCCCCCGCCACAGCTGTAACAATAGATCAATGAAATCAATCTGTTCAGGGTCATTGCTTCGCATGACCGCGTTATTGTTGTTGTGCGTCATATAATCCTTAGAAGGCAAAAAAGCGCAAATAATAAAGTTTCAGATATAGTTTATCGATTGTTTTCGGATTTTCTATAGGAATCCGATGAGCCATATCGAAAATATGATGTTTGGTAACCCTGCGCATCGCGTTATCATACCCTAAATCCGGTACTTAACGCACCGGACATGATAAGTAACAGATGAGGACAGTTATGAAATTTCTGGTCACTGGCGCAGCAGGCTTTATCGGCGCTCATGTCAGCAAGCGGCTCCTGGATGCCGGACATCAGGTTGTGGGTATCGACAACCTCAATGACTATTACGATGTGAACCTGAAGCAGGCGCGTCTTGATCTGCTCACCTCCGCGAACTTCAGCTTCCATAAGCTTGAACTGGCCGACCGCGACGGCATGGCAGCCCTCTTCGCCGCTGAAAAATTCGATCGGGTGATCCATCTCGCTGCCCAGGCGGGCGTACGTTACTCCCTGGACAACCCGCATGCTTATGCAGAAGCCAATCTGGTGGGTCATCTGAACGTGCTGGAAGGCTGCCGTCACAATAAGGTGCAGCACTTACTGTACGCCTCATCCAGCTCCGTTTACGGATTGAATCGTAAGATGCCGTTCTCGACCGACGACTCCGTGGATCACCCGGTTTCGCTGTACGCCGCGACCAAAAAAGCCAACGAGCTGATGTCGCACACTTACTCCCATCTGTACGGTCTGCCAACCACTGGCCTGCGCTTCTTTACCGTCTACGGCCCGTGGGGTCGTCCCGACATGGCGCTGTTTAAATTCACTAAAGCAATGGTGGAAGGCAAAAGTATCGACGTCTATAACTTCGGTAAGATGAAGCGCGATTTCACCTATATCGATGATATTGCTGAAGCCATTGTCCGCCTGCAGGATGTGATCCCTCAGGCAGACAGTGAATGGACGGTGGAGTCTGGCTCCCCGGCAACCAGTTCTGCGCCTTATCGTGTCTATAACATTGGTAACAGCTCGCCAGTAGAACTGATGGACTACATTACTGCGCTGGAAGAGGCGTTAGGCATTGAAGCGGATAAAAACATGATGCCGATTCAGCCAGGTGATGTGCTGGAGACCAGCGCGGATACCACAGCGCTGTATGAGGTTATCGGTTTTAAACCGCAGACCTCGGTTAAAGAGGGCGTGAAGAACTTCGTGGACTGGTATCGCGAGTTTTATAAGGTTTAAAAAAAAGCCCGGCGAGTATGCCGGGCTTTTTTCTGGTGTCGATGAATCAGTCGCTACCAAACAGATCGCGGGTATAAACCTTATCCGCCACGTCAGACAGCTCCTCCGCCATCCGGTTAGAGATAATCACATCCGCTTCCTTCTTGAAGGCATCCAGATCCCGAACCACACGTGAATGGAAGAATTCATCTTCTTTCATTACTGGTTCATAAATGATGACCTGAACGCCTTTCGCCTTAATACGCTTCATAATCCCCTGAATCGAGGAGGCACGGAAGTTATCCGAACCGCTCTTCATGATCAGGCGATACACACCAACGACTTTCGGCTGACGCGCCAGAATGGAGTCGGAGATGAAGTCCTTGCGCGTGCGGTTAGCATCCACAATCGCAGAAATTAAGTTATTTGGTACGGACTGGTAGTTAGCCAGCAGCTGCTTGGTGTCTTTCGGCAGACAGTAGCCACCGTAACCGAAGGACGGGTTGTTGTAGTGGTTGCCGATACGCGGGTCGAGGCATACGCCTTCGATGATCTGACGGGTATTCAACCCCAGGCTCTCAGCGTAGCTGTCCAACTCATTGAAATACGCGACACGCATTGCCAGGTAGGTGTTGGCAAAGAGTTTGATGGCTTCAGCTTCCGTCGCATCGGTAAACAGGACATTGATGTCCTTTTTGATGGCGCCTTCCTGCAACAGGGCAGCAAAACGTTCCGCGCGCTCCGAGCGCTCACCAATGACGATACGTGACGGGTGCAGGTTATCGTACAATGCCCTGCCCTCACGCAGAAACTCAGGTGAGAAAATGACATTATCGATACCCAGCTCTTCTTTAATCGATTGGGTAAAGCCAACAGGAATGGTCGATTTGATGATCATCACGGCGTTCGGGTTAATCGCCGTCACATCCTTGATCACCGCCTCTACGCTTGACGTGTTGAAATAGTTTGTTTTTGGATCGTAATCGGTTGGCGTCGCAATGATCACAAAATCCGCACCGCTGTAGGCGTCAACTTTGTCGGTGGTTGCGCGGAAATTCAACGGCTTATTGGTCAGATAGTCCTGGATCTCTTTATCCACGATTGGCGAGATCTTCTGGTTAAGCATATCCACTTTGGCCTGCACGATGTCCAGGGCCACCACTTCATGGTGCTGTGCAATCAGGATCCCGTTAGAGAGACCCACATAACCTGTTCCGGAGATTGTTATTTTCATTGAATTAACTTCTTTAAGTTAAGTTTCGGGAGCGACAACCGCCCCACCGCAATAAGCAACTTTTGGGGTTTTTACCTCGTATGCTGAGTTGATGTCAAGGCGAATGGCTGGCTGCAGAAAGGGACAATTATAGTGGTTTATGCTGCAGTATAGCCTGTCGGATGAACCAGGTGAGGCAACACGGGGATATTACAAATAAAAAAAACCCGGTGACGTTCACCGGGTCTCGCTACATGACTGAGTTAAATCAGATTAATCCAGCCACTCGGTGTGGAACACACCTTCTTTATCGGTACGCTTATACGTGTGCGCGCCGAAGTAGTCGCGCTGCGCCTGAATCAGGTTAGCAGGCAGAACGGCAGCACGGTAGCTGTCGTAGTAAGCGACTGCAGCAGAGAAGGTTGGCACCGGAATACCGTTCTGTACTGCGTAAGCCACAACGTCACGCAGCGCCTGCTGGTAATCATCAGCAATCTGCTTGAAATATGGAGCCAGCAGCAGGTTAGCGATGTTCGCATTTTCAGCGTACGCATCGGTAATTTTCTGCAGGAACTGAGCACGGATGATGCAACCGGCACGGAAAATCTTCGCGATTTCACCGTAGTTCAGATCCCAGTTGTTCTCATCAGACGCGGCACGCAGCTGAGAGAAGCCCTGCGCATAGGAGACGATTTTACCCAGGTACAGTGCACGACGGACTTTCTCGATAAATTCTGCTTTATCACCTGCCAGCTTCGCCTGTGGACCGGTCAGCACTTTAGATGCTGCAACACGCTGCTCTTTCAGAGAAGAGATGTAACGTGCAAAGACCGATTCGGTGATCAGTGACAGTGGCTCGCCCAGATCCAGTGAACTCTGGCTGGTCCATTTACCGGTACCTTTGTTCGCGGCTTCATCAAGAATCACATCAACGAGGTATTTACCCTCTTCATCTTTCTTGGTGAAGATGTCTTTGGTGATGTCGATCAGGTAGCTGCTCAGCTCGCCGTTGTTCCAGTCGGTGAAGGTCTGCGCCAGTTCATCGTTGGAGAGGTTCAGGCCGCCTTTCAGCAGAGAATAGGCTTCTGCGATCAGCTGCATGTCACCGTATTCGATACCGTTGTGAACCATCTTCACATAGTGACCCGCACCGTCCGGACCGATATAGGTTACGCACGGCTCACCGTCTTCAGCAACGGCAGCGATTTTGGTCAGGATTGGTGCGACCAGCTCATAAGCATCTTTCTGACCGCCAGGCATGATAGATGGGCCCTTCAGCGCGCCCTCTTCACCACCGGAAACACCGGTACCGATGAAGTTGAAGCCTTCAGCTGACAATTCACGGTTACGACGAATGGTGTCGTGGAAGAAGGTGTTACCGCCATCGATAATGATGTCGCCTTTTTCCAGATACGGTTTCAAGGAGTCGATGGCCGCATCTGTGCCAGCGCCTGCTTTCACCATTAACAGGATACGACGAGGCGTTTCCAGAGATTCAACGAACTCCTGAACCGTATAGAAAGGAACGAGTTTTTTGCCTGGGTTCTCGGCAATCACTTCTTCGGTTTTATCACGGGAGCGGTTGAAAACGGAGACGGTATAACCACGGCTTTCGATGTTGAGCGCCAGGTTGCGCCCCATCACTGCCATACCGACGACGCCGATCTGTTGTTTGGACATTACATACTCCTGTCAGGTGTGTTTAAGACGATTCTACATCGCGAATCACAATAACAAAATCGTCTTTTTTTTAACAAATAAAAATTATCGATATGCTAGTTTTCAGCTACAAAGGCAACAATTGCAAAATCAGGATATTAAATGAGCAATGATTAAGAAGACTTTTTATTTGAATTTATAGCCATTGCAATGACAAATATTCCCATTGGGGTATACAGGAAGGGATTAGTAATGGAAACGCCTGCTGCAAATATCAGTGCGCATACGATCTGCAACTTACGAATCGTATACGATTTAATAAGTGTGCTTAGCGATAAAATAACGATTGGTATTGCTGATAAAACTAAACCAAATACGCCTGTTTTATACAATAACTCCAGCGGAACAACTTCAATCCTTCCTCTATCAAGTATCTGTGTGCCAAACCCATGCCCAAAAATTGAGGCTAAGCCATCCATAGCACCTATAACAAAATTGAAATCATTTACCCTGACTGAATCTGAGTCACCGGCCCTATCTCCAACAAGGATCATCAACGCAAAACCCGCAGCAAGCGCGAGGCCTATATAAGCAGCATTTTTCATTGCGCCATTTAGACGTAAGCTTGCAAGTAATACCGCTATACCAGCAAATAAAAAAACACCTCTTGTTTCAGTTAAAAACAGTGCAACCATCGAAAATACAAACAGGAAGTATTTTTTCTCTATAAAGAAAAACAGTGCCCCAATACCAATAAAGAAAAATGATTTTGCGAAAAATGCGCCACTTGGTCTAAATATAAACTCTTGTGTCAATGAAAAAGAGTTATACAAAGAGTTAAAGTTTAATACTCCGCCTTTCAATAAAAGCACATAACATATGTAAACGACAGAAGCAAACACACTAAATATTTTTGTTGCTGAGATAAAGATGGTTAATGAATGCTCAGTAAGTTTATCGTTCAAACTACATAAATAGAAAAGTATAAATATATATAAATATGGCTGTAAATCAAACGCAATATCGCTTAACCCATTACCATTTAGGACACCTATCAAACAACCATAAATTGGCAAAGCTAGTATCATTAGTATTGTAACTAATGAACCGTTTTTGAATCTGGCATTTAAACTAACCAAATTGAGTGCAAATATAAAAATAGCGATAGCAAAAAGAAAATAGCGAAGCGGTGGTAAGTTAAATGGGTCAAGTAATCTCCCCCCACCGCCAACAACAATCTCAATTGTAAGGAGTGTTATGAAAATTTTATTAATCTGATTCATCGTTTTTTCTCAAAATAACTACCATCCATACGAAAAAGTACTTTCTGCTATCATACTTACTCTTACTTGTACGTTAACGATGAAAGATTTTTATAAAAAAAGCTTTTCTTGAGTACATTATTAAAAATTTTAGACTCACAGATAAATCACTCTTATTGCAGGAATGCAATGTTCAATAATAATCTAATACCATAAATAAATTTAATTGAGTCGCTATCCTTTTGGATAACGCAAGTAAATGTAATTAAGAGACACGTTAAATTAAATTTGATTTAAAGCAAGCAATATCATCAAAGTGATTTTATCGCGTAACCGGCGCCTGTATTTGAAGGCCTGAAGAGCTAAACTAAGACGATCAGGATAGTTATTATTCATTTTCTTATATATTACTTTAACATCGCTATTATTGAATAATATCATAAGCTTGTTGATTTCTTTTCTATACCATTTCCCCTTAACTAAACTTAATCTTTTTTTCCATGCAGAAAAGGAATTATTTGCACCAACTTGGTTTGATTCATGTTGGCGATAGAGCATCGAGGGAGAAGAGTCGATGTACCAGAGATAGTTATTTTCTCTGGCATAAGCATATAACAACCAATCATGTAACTCAACAGCCTGCGCCCCACTTGTATTCCTGAGAAAATAAATAAAGTGAGTTGCTAATTCTACTGTAAAGACATAAGTACAGCCAGGCCCGGCAGCTTCAAAAAAATGATCGTATCTTACCTGCGGCTGTGCCTTATCAATTAATTTCTGACTACTATCGTTTCCAAAAGCAATGACATTGCTTGAATAAGCGTGACATGCTTTGTTTTTTAAGGCTGCAATCGCATTTTTTAATTTATCGACGTACCAAATATCATCTTGATCTGCAAACGAGATAAAATTGTAATTTTCACAAGGTACATTTAATAAAAGATGATAAAAATTTTTCCCTGCTGAACCATATCTATTACCGTAGGGTAAGAAATGGATGTTTGGTAATAACTGATATTTATCCTTAAGATATTCAAATGAATCATCAGTAGACAAATCGACACTTATATAAAGATCAAGTGAAACATCATCTTGTTTTAAAATACTTTCAATTTGCTCATCTACCCAGTTTCTTCCATTGTAGACGGCAAGTAATACAGCTATTTTTTCCATCATTCAAATCTCATAACAATGCTTTAAAAGTTTATTTTATTAATATTATTTTTTATGTACCCGTGGGTTTTCACCCCTCACATTGCGTAAGCCATCGAGCAAGCCAGCAATAAATGTATACGCATACTCTTTTTTTGCTTTTTTGAGTGAGAATGAGAAGGAAAGAATGGACTACTGAAAACAGAACTTCCCGAGCGGCTAAAAGCTTTGGTACATGCGGGTACCTTACTAAATGAATCGAGTTTCTTACCCGATAATAACGCCGATTGGCGCTATGTACAGGCACACAAAAGCCCATAAAATCAAAGCTTTTATCACCAATTGAATGCAGCATTTTGGCTTGTGGGATGACATGGACTTTTATTCCATGTGAAAAACATCTCAAACACCATTCTGTGTCAACATAGTCAATGAATAGAGCAGAGTCCATCACGCCAACTTTATTAAAAATATCGCTACAAACGATTGTACCCGATGAAATTACTGTTGAAGTAGTAAATACTGCGTTCTTACCATGTGAATAATGCTTAACGCGCCGTCCATTTTTCTTTATATCAGTGATGGCGTACTCAAAGCCTTTTTGTTCATCATAGAATACAGGCGCACAAATCTCATACTGATTATTTTCCATTGGCGCTTTTAATGAAGCAATAAAATCATTTTCAATCTTACTATCTTGATCGAAGAAAATAATATATTTGTAGGCTTTCTTCAGGCACTCTGTAATTCCAATATTTTGAGCCTCAGCAATCCCTTTATTACCGCCAAGGGAAATATAAAAGCAACCTTCATTAGCTTCAAGTATTCCATTTTTATAAGTACTATTATCAATAACAATAGCATCACAAGACTGATGTTCTAATCCTTTTATTAATGATATAACACGATCATTATTAGGGTTATATGTCACTATAACAGCACATGTATTATTATTTTTTAGACTCATTACTTAAACCAATATCTCAAATATGAAGGTTGCGTATATAAATACATATTAAAATGAAGTTATTTTAAGATAATTGACTAACTTTTATTTTTAGCAACAACATCTTTAATAGCTTCAAGATAAGCATAACCATGTTTTTCGTCTGGTTCCAGATATGTACCTTCAGCCCATTCATTCCATGCGTTAATAAATAAATAAGGCGTCTCAGCAGACTGCGACTTATCATATAGCTTTTCGAGGTTCTGTTTGAAAACTTCAGGACTACTACCACGCATAACTAAATATTTATTTTTCTTACGCGCCGTATTATCCCAATCAACGAATGCACCAGGATAAACAGTTCTGGAAAAATCTTTTTCTAAAATTTTGTTCCATACCGCTTGGTAAGATAATACTTGTTCGGCAAATTTAGTTTGTAACTTTTCATTTGAAATTTGCTTAATACGGGTGAAGACTTTTCTTGGTAAAGCACTTACCCCACCCATACTATGTCCGAAGGTACACATAGGTTCAAAATTGACAGCGGCATCAAAATTAAGTTTACGCTCATCGCGGGAGAAGCTTGTCAGCATGGTGACAAAATGAATGTCACCAAACGAGGTCTTTTTAGCAAGTTCTCGCCAGTAATTGATCCAGTCAGCGCAGCGTTCAAAACTTGCTGAACGGTAGAGCAAAAATACCGGCTTACCGTTATGTTTCATATAGCGCTCATCTTCAAAGAAGGGTTTCAGATAATTGAAATGCTCTAACCAATCTTCTTCGTTGCCATAATCCTGAGGCATAATGACATCACGATGACTACCATCCCAACTTCTTGTCCAGGGTTCATTTGCCCATGCGAACATGAAGGGTAGATTTATATCTGTATTTTCTAACAGGAGCTCAGCTGGTTTATCCAGGAGTCTTTTCCCGTTAAACCAGTAGTGATAAAAACAAAAACCATCAACATGGTATTTTTCAGCTAACGATGCTTGCCATTCTAAAGTCTCTTTATCGAGAAGATTGTAATAATTAGCATTCATCGGCACTCTAGGCTGGTAATGATTCTTAAATAATGGTGTCGCTTTTTTTACATTCGTCCATTCGGTAAAACCTTTCCCCCACCATTTATTATTTTCTTCTATTTCATGAAATTGTGGGAGATAAAATGCTAAAACTTTCATCAGAATTTCCTTTATATTAACTACTTAAATTCAATGACTCAAAACGATCAATTTAATAAACTTTAAAGCTCATATACCTAGCGTTATTAATTATCTAAATGGGATTATTATGTTTATTTAGCTAAACGATAGCAATATCGAATAAACAAACAAGAAATAATCGTCTCTGTAATTAAAACACTAATAGTCACTCCATAGACTGGTGCGTAATGTATAAACGCAATAGCCATAAGAATATGCAAAATACTTATTCTTATATATGTATTTCGTACCATAGCTGTATGGTCATTGATAATCAACCACCATTGACCAAAAACAATACCAACAGAAACAATAAATGGCAAAGGCGACATCACAAGTAGAATAGAGGATGCAACCCTATACTCTTCGCTAAAATAAAATAAGGATACTGGATATCCAATCACAGCAATTGAAGCTGAGACAAACAATCCGAATAAGATAAACTTTTTACCGTATAAGCTCAGAATATCTTTGAAATCAGAGCCTTTACTTACCAACGAACTTACTCTTGGGAACAGGGCTTGCTGAACAGGAGTAAGCAGGCCTTGGGCAGCGACCCTGAGTTTATCTGCCGCCGAGAAATAGCCAGCATACACGGGGCCGGCAAAATAACCAATGATAATGACGTTTAGGGTGGTATAAAAACTGATCGTGATATTTGATATAAATAGGTCAAACCCACCTTTCAGTGAAGCCAGGACATCTGACATCCCACACTTCGTAAACGCCACCATTTTATTTTTACCTATATACACCATAGCGATAATCCCTGAAACAAACATTCCAAGAGATTGACTGAAAATTGCCAGGCCAATATCATTCGAGTCTCTTACTAATAAGAAGACCGCAACAAGAGAGAAACATTTAGCGATAGTGGTACTGATAACAATACCTTGCATTTTTTCCAACCCCTGGAATAACCAGATAGGAAAAAAAACAGTGCCAAGAACAGCAAACATCCCGCAGAAGAATAGCTTGACGTAAATGTCCAACCCGAATATCAGCGAATATACGACAGCTATAAGTAAGAATATTAAAAACAGTAAAAACTTAGATATAGTCGTTACTGTATATATTTTATTGAGCAAGTTTTGATTTTCTTTGTTTTTCGCAATCAATAAAGTTGCGCTAAAGTTAAACCCGTAATCGACAAAAATTATAGTATATTGAATCCATGCTTGTACCATTGACATGACACCGAAATGTTCAGCGCCAAGAACCCTCATTAAATAGGGCAAAGTCAACAAAGGGAACAAATAATTAGATGCCTGAACAAAATACAGTAAGAATATGTTTTTTTTCACTTATTACTATTCTCATTTTTAAATTTACTGAAAGCCTGCATCATTTTTATAACACAAGCCTTCAGTTAATTAAAAACTCTGTGCTTTTTAAACGATATTCTGAAAATCCTTTTTGATGTTCAGACATCATTTAAAAAGTCAAATGGCCACGACGACGTTACACTACATCAGTAGCCTTTAAGCATTTTCAGCAAATACTGTCCGTAAGCATTCTTCGCCAAAGGTTTGGCGAGTAACTTGACCTGCTCTGCATCAATGAACCCTTTACGGTAGGCGATCTCTTCCGGACAGGCCACCTTCAGTCCCTGGCGCTCTTCGATTGTCGCAATGAAGTTACTCGCTTCAATCAGGCTCTGATGCGTACCGGTATCCAGCCAGGCGAAACCGCGCCCCATCATCGCAACAGACAGACGGCCTTGCTCCATATACAGACGGTTAATGTCTGTAATTTCCAGTTCACCGCGCGGAGACGGCTTAAGGCTTTTCGCCATCTCAACTACACTGTTGTCATAGAAATAAAGACCCGTCACGGCATAATTACTTTTTGGCTCAGCCGGTTTTTCTTCGAGACTGACAGCCGTGCCTTCTTTATCAAACTCAACGACGCCATAACGCTCAGGATCGTTCACGTGATAAGCAAAGACGGTAGCACCGCTTTCTTTGTTCACAGCGGAGTCCATCAATTTCGGCAGATCGTGGCCATAGAAGATGTTATCGCCAAGCACCAGCGCACAGTCATCGTCACCAATGAACTCTTCGCCGAGGATAAACGCCTGCGCCAGGCCATCCGGGCTCGGCTGGACTTTATACTGCAGGTTCAGGCCCCACTGACTGCCATCACCGAGCAGTTGCTCAAAGCGTGGCGTATCCTGAGGGGTACTGATAATCAGAATGTCGCGAATACCCGCCAGCATAAGCGTGGACAGCGGGTAGTAGATCATCGGTTTGTCATAGATGGGCAGCAGCTGTTTGCTGACAGCCATAGTGACCGGGTACAGACGTGTTCCTGAGCCACCGGCTAAAATAATCCCTTTACGCGTTTTCATTTCATCATCTCTTTATGTGCAAAATGCCCGTAAACGGGCATTAAATTTAAGGTCAGACCGCAGTAGTCGTAAACAGCTCGGCCAGCATGCGTTTTACCCCGATATCCCATTGAGGTAATACCAGGTCAAAGTTTTGCTGGAATTTTTCCGTGTTCAGACGGGAGTTATTCGGGCGACGTGCAGGGGTAGGATAAGCACTGGTAGGAACAGCGTTGAGCTTTGTAATTGCCAGCTCAATGCCAGCCTTACGCGCTTCGTCGAAGACCAGGGCGGCATAGTCGTGCCATGTGGTCACGCCACCCGCAACCAGATGGTAGAGCCCTGCAACGTCGGGTTGCTTCAGCGCGACACGAATCGCATGCGCCGTGCAGTCGGCCAGCAGCTCAGCGCCTGTTGGTGCGCCAAACTGATCGTTAATGACCGACATCTCCGCGCGTTCTTTTGCAAAACGCAGCATGGTTTTCGCAAAGTTATTTCCTTTGCCTGCATAAACCCAACTGGTGCGGAAAATTAAGTGACGAGCACAATTTTCCTGCAGCGCTTTTTCACCGGCCAGTTTGGTTTCGCCATACACGTTCAGTGGTGCGGTGGCATCGGTTTCTCGCCACGGATTTTCGCCGTTACCCGGAAAAACATAATCGGTGGAATAGTGAACTACCCAGGCACCAATTTTAGCGGCTTCTTTGGCAATGGCTTCAACGCTCGTGGCATTCAGCAACTGCGCGAATTCTGCTTCTGACTCGGCTTTATCTACGGCGGTATGGGCCGCCGCATTCACGATCACATCAGGTTTAATGCGTCGTACGGTTTCCGCCACGCCTTCTGGATTACTGAAATCACCGCAATATTCGCTGGAGTGAACATCGACGGCAATCAGGTTACCTAACGGCGCGAGCGAACGCTGCAACTCCCAGCCCACCTGCCCTGTTTTGCCGAACAAAAGGATATTCATTACTGACGTTCCCCGTAGTTCTGTTCAATCCACGATTGATAGTTGCCGCTTTTCACGTTCTCCACCCACTGGGTGTTGGCCAGATACCACTCCACCGTTTTGCGGATCCCACTCTCGAAGGTTTCCTGCGGCTTCCAGCCTAACGTCTGGCTAATCTTATCGGCATCGATGGCATAACGACGGTCATGGCCCGGTCGATCGGTCACGTAGGTGATTTGATCGCGATAAGAGCCCTCTTTCGGCACGATTTCATCAAGCAGATCGCAAATAGTATGAACCACATCGAGGTTTTGTTTCTCGTTATGGCCGCCGATGTTGTAGGTCTCGCCCGGTTTACCCTGGGTTACCACTGTATAGAGCGCACGCGCGTGATCTTCAACATACAGCCAGTCGCGGATCTGATCGCCCTTGCCGTAAATCGGCAGTGCTTTTCCGTCCAGGGCGTTCAGGATCACCAGCGGGATCAGTTTTTCCGGGAAGTGATAAGGACCGTAGTTATTCGAGCAGTTGGTGACGATGGTCGGGAAACCGTAGGTACGCAACCAGGCGCGCACGAGGTGATCGCTTGAGGCCTTCGAGGCTGAATACGGGCTGCTTGGTGCATAGGCCGTGGTCTCGGTAAACAGCGGCAGCTCAGTAGACGCTGGGTGTTCGTCCGGGTGCGGCAGATCGCCATACACTTCGTCAGTGGAGATGTGGTGGAAACGGAAGGTTTTTTTCGCTTCTTCGCCAAGCGTAGACCAGTATGCACGAGCCGCTTCCAGCAGCACGTAGGTGCCGACGATATTGGTCTCGATAAACGCTGCCGGGCCGGTAATCGAACGGTCAACGTGACTCTCCGCCGCCAGATGCATAACGGCATCAGGCTTGTGCTCGGCAAAAATACGATCCATTGCCGCTTTATCGCAAATATCTGCATGCTCGAAAACGTAACGCGGGCTGGTGCTCACGTCAGCCAGAGATTCCAGGTTACCGGCGTAGGTCAATTTATCGACATTAACCACTGCATCCTGGGTGTTTTGAATAATATGTCGGACCACCGCCGAGCCGATAAAACCGGCACCACCAGTAACAAGAATTTTCACGCGTTATTTTCCGTTAAATGAATACATTGGGATATTGGATTGCTGAAAATTTGTTAAACCAAAAATTCAGAAATCAGACACGCTACCGCCCCTGGCTTTACAGCTACCAGTGCACTGAGCATGATCATAATATAGAGGTATTTTGCCGCCTGACCCCGGCATAATCGCGACAGGGTTGCGCGCAAATCAATTAATAATTGTCGTCTTAAATGCTTGCAGAAACAAGGGAAAAAATCAGGCCAGCAACACAAAAAAACAGCAATTAACTGACTGAAATTTAAGAATATATTTAAAAAGAAAACGGCAGTGTCATTCTCATGGCTAATGAAAGCCTGGAATGATCCACCGCCGTTTAGACAACGACCAACTAACTGTTAATCGTTGGTTAAAAGTTTCTTCATGCTTTCACGGAACTTCTGCCCTTCTTTCAGGTTACGAAGGCCATATTGTACAAAGGCTTGCATGTATCCCATCTTCTTACCGCAGTCGTAGCTGTCGCCGGTCATCAGCATGGCATCGACAGACTGCTTCTTCGCCAGTTCCGCGATCGCATCCGTCAGCTGAATACGATCCCAGGCGCCTGGTTCGGTACGCTCCAGCTCAGCCCAAATTTCAGCGTTGAGCACATAGCGGCCCACGGCCATCAGATCGGAGTCGAGCGTCTGCGGCTGATCCGGTTTCTCGATAAACTGAACGATACGGCTGACTTTACCTTCTGAATCCAGCGGCTCTTTAGTCTGAATCACCGAGTATTCGGACAGGTCGCCCTTCATGCGCTTCGCCAGCACCTGGCTGCGGCCGGTCTCGTTGAAACGCGCCACCATGGCTGCAAGGTTGTAGCGCAGCGGATCGGCAGAGGCGTTGTCCAGAATGATGTCCGGCAGCACAACCACAAACGGGTTATCGCCAACCACAGGACGTGCGCACAGGATAGAGTGACCCAGCCCCAGCGGCTGCGCCTGGCGGACGTTCATAATGGTTACGCCCGGTGGGCAGATGGACTGTACTTCCGCCAGCAGCTGGCGCTTAACGCGCTGCTCCAGAAGGGCTTCAAGTTCGTAGGAGGTGTCGAAATGGTTTTCTACCGCATTCTTTGAAGAATGGGTCACCAGAACGATTTCTTTGATCCCTGCAGCAACAATCTCGTCGACGATGTACTGAATCATCGGCTTGTCAACGATCGGCAGCATCTCTTTAGGAATGGCTTTTGTGGCCGGGAGCATATGCATGCCAAGACCGGCTACCGGAATAACCGCTTTCAAATTAATCATATTTCTTCCACCTTAAAATGGTTGCCGAATTATAGCTCTTTAGCCTGGTTTCGCCAGCACGATTTGCTACAAATCAAGCGTAGATGTTACGCCGGTGCCGTACGAATACCAGTGGATGCAGTCTGAATCCGCGCGCTTTAATTCCAGGAATCCTCGCAAAATGCCGTCTGGTTAATATCTAGCGCTTCGGCAGATTAAAATTCAGCCGTTCCGTATTAATTGTATGCTGATCGATGCGGTCGATATCCACCGAACTTTGGCCCTTTTCATTAATCGCGTTAATGTTCGCCAGTGAAAGCAATGTCTCTTCACGGGCCATAAATTTGCCGCGCACGTCTTTGCGCAGATCAAAATTCAGCGTCAGGGCCGGCCCGATCTCAGAGTGCTGCATCACATTGATATTGCGCATGAAAAGATGCTGCGGTTTATTATGTAACTCAAGCGTGGCGCGTTTCATCTCAAGATTGGTGATCGCCACGAACGAGGTGGCATTGCCGGAGGAGATCTGTATTCCGCGCAATTTCCGCGCAAGATTCTGGTTGTCGAGATGAATATTGTTGAGGCGAAAGTTCTGCGGTATCGACAAATAGTCGCCTTTAATCACGCCGTAGCCAATTAACATGCCTGCGCTGTCGCTCATTTCAACATTATCGATGACAAAATTATCGCAGCCATATATTGCTACCGTGGCGTTATCAATCCCCGCTTTCTTGCTGAAGTCCGGGGTGATATCTCGGGCTTTAACATTACGGATAATAAAGTGTTTACCATTCTCGACATGCACGAGCTGGCGGCAGTTGCTGCCGGTGATATTGGCGACCACAAAGTTCTTCACCGCCTGGTCTTCCGGGTAGGCATTGTTGTAGGTACTGCCCGCCAGGCCAATGCCGATCCCCCAGTTGATTTTCCCGTTGGTGCAGTCGATGTGGTCGATAACGTGGTCTGAGATCAGGATGTTCTGGTCATTGATCGCCACGTTCCACTCAATGGCATCGCCCTGCAGATAGCTGAAGTGGCAGTTGGTGATTTTGGCGCCATCCACCTGGTTGTGGAAACCCTGACGCAGGATCGCATAGTTGGCTTTGGTCACCCGCAGATTGTCGATCAGCAGGTTGCGCATCACCCGTGGTTTTTTACCGCCGATGTAGATCTGGGTTACCGGCCCATAGCCACTCATCGCCAGCCCCTGGATCACGCAGTCGGAGCCGCGAACGTCAAGGGTGATGTTTTCGCTGCGCCCCTCCCCTTCACCAATCACTTTACTGCCATCCTGCAATACCAGACGTCCCCGCCCGTTGCCGGTCAGCGCGCCGCGAATACGCAGGGTTTTGCCTTCGGGGATAAAAATAGCGGTGTTGATGTTGTCGCAGGTGAGCCCGGCTGGCACCACCACGGTGTCGCCGTCGGCGAAGGCCTTTTTGAACGCCGCGATCCAGTCACGGTGATTGTAGCGACTGATGTCCACCGTGGCGCTGCTCGCTGCGGCCCGCACGCCGATCAGCGGTGCGGCGGCCAGTACGGAACAGGTGGTGACAAACGCGCGTCGCGTCATCTCTTTCGGCATATCGCCTCCCTTTTTAAAGCGTCTGTAGCAGAGTGGCTAACTGCCGGTTGATCAGGTGTTGATTAAAATCGGTCTCCACTTTCCGCCGCGCATTGTGCAGCACGGGCGAGAGCTCATGGTCACCCAGCGCCGCAAAGCGCTCCAGCTGCCCGGCCAGCGCCTCGGGATTATTCTCTTCCACCAGCCAGCCGGAGTGGCCGGGCTCGATCAGTTCAGGGATCCCGCTGTGTACCGTGGAAACCACCGGGATCCCCACCGCCATCGCCTCCATTAGCGCCACCGGGATGCCTTCCATATCGCCATCCGTGCCGGTAACTGACGGGAGTAAAAAGACGTCGGCGGCATCGAGCATGGCTTTGACCTCATGGCTGGGCTTGAATCCCGGCATCTCGACATAGTCTTCCAGTTCATACTGTTCGATCAGGGTGCGCAGGCGGCGCTCCCAGGGGCCAATGCCCAGAATGCGATAGCGAAAAGCCACCCCGCGCGCTTTCAGCTGACGACAGGCTTCGATCGCCACATGCAGCCCTTTTTTCTCGGTCAGGCGCGCCACAGAGATGATCTGCAGCGGGCTGCCCGGCGTCTTCACCGGACGTTGGGTAAAACGCTGCATATCCACGCCCATGCGCGAGACGGTAATTTTCTCAGGCGGGCAGCCCATGTTTTTCAGACGCCCGGCCCAGAGATCGCTGATCGGCAGCATCATATCGCCGCGCTGAAACAGGCGTTGATACTCCGGGGTATAGTGCGCCAACACTTCCCGGCTGGAGATGTCGATCCCGTGAAACACGGTGGCGATTTTCCCTTCGATAACCCCCAGCTCGCGCAGCTTGGCGGCCGTTACGCCCGCTGGCCCAAAGTGGGCGATAAACACATCCGCGCGCCAGGGGCGCACCGTCTGGCCGCAGATGGCGGAGAGGATCAGGTTGCGCGACTCGGCACCATAGCGGGAAACATTCAGCGCCTTCCAGGTGCCCGGGCGATGCAGCCCGCGCAAGGTCTGGCGGGTGCGATAGCCCAGCTTCGCCAGCTTTCCCTGTGGCTCATCCTGCAGCCATCGGGTTTTGCTGGCCAGGTCGTACTGCGTCCAGGCGGCGTGGGTATTTTGCGTGTCGCCCTTCTGCAGGGCGACAATCTCCACGTCATAACCCATATCGATAAACGCGGTGATCTGGTTCAGCACAAAGGTTTCAGACGAGAGCGGGAATTTCAGTAAGAAGAAACCAACCTTCATTTGCCCTCCCCGACCCGATCCAGCACCGATTTCACCATCCTGATGCCGTTTTCACGTTCGGCTTTCACCGCTACCGCCAGGCGTTCGTTGATGGCCGGCAGCTGGCCCAGGGTGTCACCCACCATCGCGCCCAGGGAGCCATCCAGCAGATGACGGATATCCACCGCCATCTCCGGCATGCCCAGCTGCTGCATGATCCCGGCGGACTTGTGTTCGTAGTTAATGGCGATGGCCGGCGTGCCAAAGTTCATGGAGATGATCGCCGAATGCAGACGGGTCCCCACGGTCAGATCGCAGGCCCCCAGCAGTTTGCCCATCTCGAGGTCGTTGAGTTCGTCCATTACCACGTGGTAGCGCGACGGATCGCTGACGTGCTGGCGCAGGTTGAGCGCCACCATGCGGTCATCTTTGTTGTAGCTGTCAATTCCGGTACAGGTGGAGAGCGCCAGCACCTGATAGCCGCTGTCCAGCACACGGTTCACCACTTCGGCAAAGGCCTTTTCGTAGGCCGCCTGGGTGGTGCCCAGACGTTTGTCGAACGGGGCCAGTTCGCGCAGGGTAATGGCGACGGTTTTTTGCTGCCCCACCACGTTCAGCCAGTGCTGCACGGCATAGCTCGGGGTAAAGTTCGTCTCCTGATGATCCACCAGCCAGGCGGTATCCACACCCTGCTCCACTTTGGTGGTATCGATCTCGCTGCGCTGCATCAGATTCAGGCTGACCGACTCACGCAGGATCAGGGCATCGCAGTGGCCAAACACATAGTTGGCCAGCTGGTTGAACTGCGGATCCTGGAACGGCCCAACGCTGTGGCCGACCATAAACAGCGGCTTTTTCGCCATGAAGGTACAGAGCGCATGCTCGAACTGCGGCACGCCGTAGAGGTCAACGAAGAAGGAGCCGCCCACCTGGATGATGGCGTCGTAGCCGGAAAGCAGACGGACAAAATCGGTAAAGCCCTGGGCGATGGCGATATTGCGCAGCTTGCCGGTGTCGGTCACGCGGGACAGCAGCACCTGGTGCTGATAGCGGCGGCGCAGCACCTTTTTCACGCGCCCCATCACGCCTGCGGCACTGTTATGCTGTTTCATCTGGCTGTAGAGCGGATCGCCCATCACCGGGCGGTTCAGCAGCCAGGAGGAGCTCACCGGGTAGCGGCTCATCACATCGACCTCCGTCTCCGGCGACAGAGCGTAAATGGCATCCAGCAGGCCGCGCAGAATGGCGCTGTCACCACGGTTACCACAGGTATGGTTGCCCAGAATCAGTAATTTCATAATGACCTCTTAAAATTAGCCTGCGCGAAGCAGCGTTTTTATCTTTTCGTTGCGGCAGAACTGACGCTTTATTTCCACCACCAGCGCATTACGCGACAGCACGATCATCACCGCGAAGGCCAGCGCACCGGCTGCCACCTGCACCGCCAGCAGCGCTGCCAGCGGCAGATGGCCGTCAAGGGCTAGCCCTAAGCCATAGCTCACCGCCAGCGTCGGCAGCGACAGGTAAAACGGCAGCCACAGGCTCAGGATGTACTGACGATAGCTGGAGCCCAGCACGGGCTTAATCATCACGAAGTAGCTCAGCACGGTGTTGATGATTTGCACCAGCAGGAAGCCCAGCGTTACCCCCATCGCGCCGGCCAGATGGCCGCCGATGACGATCGCCGGAATAAACAGGAATGTCTTAAAGACGTTAAATTTGAAGCTGATATCGACGCGGGCTTTGGCCATCAGCAGGGAACCAATCGGGTTACCGACGGAGCGCAGCAGCCCCACCACGCACAGCAGCTGCAGGATCGGCACAATGCTGATCCACTTTTCACCGAACACCAGCGGCACCAGATTGCCGGAAACCACCATCAGCCCCAGCAGGGTCGGGAAGTTAATGATCCCCACCACCGACAGCAGCTTGTAGAAGTTGATCCGCAGCTTGTCGGTGTCATCCTGAATTTTGGCAAACGCCGGGAACAGTACGCGGGTGATGATCGGGTTGAGCTTCATCGGCGGTACCACCGCCACGTTGTACGCCAGGTTATAGCCCCCCGCCACGCTGGCACCGAGGATACGCGCCAGCACCAGCGTCGAGAGGTTGGTGTTGACGTAGTTGATGATGCTGTCGGCGGTCAGCCAGGCGCCGAAGCGCAGGTTGGACGACACCGAAGAGAGCGAGAAGTGGAAACCGGGACGGTAAATCTTGCGGCCAAAGTAGCCGAACAGCAGAGTGCGCACGGCAGAGTTCACCAGATAGCCGAGGATGGCGGTCATCGCCAGCGGCCAGAAATGGGCGCTCACCACGGTAAAGGTAAATCCGGCCAGCACCGCGCTGGTCTCGATCATACCGATTTTGCTGAACTCCAGCTCCTTTTGCATCAGCGCGCGGAACTGCTGCCCGTGTGGGATCACCACAAACGCAAACGACAGGGCGCGCATCAGCGGGGCCAGCTCCGGGTTGTTCAGCGCGCCAGCGATGGCATCGCTCAGCAGAAACAGCGCCACGAACACCAGCACCCCAAGGCCAACGTTCAGCCAGTAGAGGGTAGTCAGCTCCAGCTGGCTGATCTCCTTACGCTGAATAATCGAGTTGGCGATGCCGAAGTCCGACAGCGTATCGGCCAGGGCGATGATCACCAGCGAGACCGTCAACAGGCCAAACTGGTGGTTATCGATAATGCGCGCCAGCACCGTCATCTGTACCAGGCCGAGGCCGATGATGATCACCGTGGCGATAGCCGACCACTTTGCCCCGCTGAGAGTTTTTTCACGTAAGCTCATGTTAGTACGCCGCTTTGTTCACAAAGCCCTTGAAGACGGTGAGAAACACGATTTTGATATCGAACCAGAGGCTCCACTCGCGGATGTACTCCAGATCGAATTCAATACGTTTTTCCATCTTCTCCAGGGTGTCGGTTTCACCGCGCCAGCCGTTGATCTGCGCCCAGCCGGTGATGCCCGGTTTCACTTTATGGCGCAGCATGTAGCCTTCAATCAGGGCACGATACTGCTCGTTATGGGCCACCGCGTGCGGACGCGGGCCGACAATCGACATGCCCCCGGTCAGGACGTTGATAAACTGCGGCAGTTCGTCGAGGGAGGTGCGGCGCAGGAAGTTACCGACGCGGGTAACGCGCGGGTCGTTTTGCGTCGCCTGGGTCACCACCTCGTCGTTTTCCATCACCTTCATGGAGCGGAATTTCCACACCATGATCGGCTTACCGTCCATGCCGTAGCGGGTCTGGCGGAAGATCACCGGCCCCTTAGATGTGAGCTTCACCGCCAGCGCAATGGCGCAGAGTACCGGGGAGATCAGCAGCAGAATCATCGAGGAGAGAACGATGTCCTCCACGCGCTTCAGCACCCGGTTGAGCCCGGAGAGCGGCGTGTCATACAGCGGCACCACCGGTACGCCGTTCACCTCTTCAATGCGGGAATGCAGGATGTTAAAGGTGAAGACATCGGGGATCAGGATCACCGAGCAGGTGGTATCCGCCAGTTTACGCATCAGGGTTTTGATTCTGGCTTCATCGCTCATCGGCATGGCAATGTAGACGTTATGGATCTTGCCAGCTTTGGCATCGTCAACCAGCTGAGAATAGTTACCGGCCCAGTCAGCAGAGACACCGCCAGGCTGCGCGTCGTGATAAACCCCGACCACGTCAAACCCCAGCCACGGCTCCTTACGAAAGCCGTCGAGCAACGCCAGCCCGGCCGGCATACTCCCGGCCACCGCCACCCGGCGAGTGTTGTAGCCGCGGTTACGAAGCCAGCCCGCGCCGTAGCGGATCAGCGATCGGCAGACCACCATTCCCACGCTGGTGAGCAGGTACCAGGCAAAATAGGTAGCAAAGCGATTATCAAAATCATTGTTGAAGGCCACCAGCCCGAAGCTGAAGACCAGGCTTAAGGTCCAGTTCTGCAACAGCAGCAGGAGCTCGGTGGCAATCTTGACGCCACGCCATGAACGGTAGAAGTCGGTCATCCCGCCGATCATCTGGAAGACTACCAGCGCGATCAGCGCCATCAGCAGGTGCATGTAGAGGAAAGGCAGCCCGCTGAGTTTACACACCATCCACAAGCCACCGAACATGATGGTGATATCAGAAAAACGCTGCACCATAGAGATTAACGATGCATTCGTTTTGGCTCGCTCGCGCTTTTTTAGATTTGTCATCGTTGTTCCTGTTTCAGGGTCCCCTCCCCCCGTCGGGAGAGGGGCAAGGATTACTGATTCAACAGCGCCATAATGTCCTGCGTTCGCGCCGCCATCAGCGCCGCATCGGCGCGGGATTCCACGTTCAGGCGCACCACCGGCTCGGTGTTTGACGAGCGCAGGTTGAAGCGCCACTGAGGGAAGGTCATGCTGATGCCATCGGTACGGTCGATCTCCAGCGCGTGCAGGGCAAAGTGGTGCTCCACGCGGGCAATCGCCTCGGCCGGTGCCGCGAGCGTGCTGTTGATCTCCCCGCTCGCCGGGAAGGCCGCCATGCGGTCACGCACCAGTTCACCCAGCGACTGGCCCTTCAGGCACAGCAGTTCGGTGACCAGCAGCCACGGGATCATCCCGCTGTCACAGTAGGCAAAATCGCGGAAGTAGTGATGAGCGCTCATCTCGCCACCGTAAATGGCATCCTCTTCGCGCATCCGCTCTTTGATGAACGCATGGCCGGTTTTGGACATCACCGGTTGACCGCCCGCCGCAGCCACCACGTCCACGGTGTTCCAGGAGAGACGCGGATCGTGGATGATTTTCGCCCCTGGGTTTTTCTCAAGGAAGGCTTCCGCCAGCAGACCGACAATGTAGTAACCCTCGATAAACTGCCCTTTTTCATCGAACAGGAAGCAGCGGTCGAAGTCGCCGTCAAAGGCGATGCCCATGTCCGCGCCGTGCTCAATGACCGCGTTGCGGGTATCGGCCCGGCACTCAGGCAGCAGCGGGTTCGGGATGCCGTTCGGGAAGTTACCGTCCGGGGTGTTATGGACTTTGACGAAGGTCACCGGCACGTTAAGCGCCTTAAAGCGGGCCTCCAGGGCATCCACCACCGGGCCTGCCGCGCCGTTGCCGGAGTTGATCACCAGCTTCAACGGCTTGAGGTTCGCCAGGTTGATGTAGCCCAGCAGGTGGTCGATATAGGCCTCGCGCAGCTCAATTTTTTTATAGCTGCCACGTTTGGCTTCGTTCACCGGCGGGAAGTCGTTGGCTTCTGCCAGACGCTGGACGTCGCGCAGGCCGGTGTCACCGCTGATCGGGCGGGCACCCTCGCGCACCAGCTTCATGCCGTTGTAGTCCATCGGGTTATGGCTGGCAGTCACTTCGATCCCGCCGTCAACGCCTAAATGGAAGGTGGCAAAGTAGATCTCTTCGGTACCGGACAGACCAATGTCCAGCACGTCGACGCCCGCGTCCTGCAGCCCTTTCGCGAGGGCCAGCTTCAGGGCTTCGCTGGTCAGACGCACGTCGCCGCCCAGCACAATGGTTTTCGGCTTTAAATATTCGCCGTACGCGCGGCCAATGCGCCACGCAATGTCTTCATTCAGCTCTTCACCGAGCTTGCCGCGAATATCGTAGGCTTTAAAACAGGTTAATTTTTGCATCATTACCCCTTATTCAGGCAACAGTTGGCCCGACCCGGACAGGGCCAATTTAATTTTTTGTTTTCGTAGGCCCGGTAAGCGCAGCGCCACCGGGCAAAATGCGTGAGGACTACACCCTGCCGTACCTGTCCTCAAAGCGGACGATATCGTCCTCTTCCAGGTACGAGCCGGAGCGCACTTCAATCAGATCGAGAGGGATTTTCCCCGGATTTTCCAGGCAGTGGGTTGCCCCCAGCGGGATGTAAATGGATTCGTTTTCACCCAGCAGCGTCTCCACCTCGTCGATGGTCACTTTGGCGGTACCCGCCACCACCACCCAGTGCTCGGCGCGGTGATGGTGCATCTGCACCGACAGCCCCTCGCCCGGTTTAACGGTGATGCGTTTCACCTGGTAGCGTTCGCCCTCGTCAATGGAGTCGTATTTGCCCCACGGACGGTAAACTTCGCGGTGAATGTGGTGCTCATGGCGGCCATCGGCCTTAATCTGCTCCACCACTTTTTTGACATCCTGCACCGCATTGCGATCGGCAATCAGCACCGCATCTTTGGTCTGCACCACCACCAGATCCTTCACCCCGACGGTGGTCACCAGCCCGGATTCGGCGTAGACGTAGCTGTTCTCGGTTTTATGGCTGATCACATCCCCGTGATGGACGTTGCCTTCCGGGGTCTGGGCGCTGATTTCCCACAGTGAGGACCAGGAGCCGACATCGCTCCAGCCTGCATCCATCGGCACCACCACCGCATCGGCGGTACGTTCCATTACCGCGTAGTCCACGGACTCTTCCGGGCAGGCGAGGAACGCGGCTTCATCGACGCGAATAAAGTCCAGATCCGGGTCGACGGTGGCCATGGCCTGCTGGCAGGCGTGCAGGATATCCGGGCGGTACTTCTCCAGCTCTTCCAGATAACGTCCGGCGCGGAACAGGAACATGCCGCTGTTCCAGTAATACTCACCGCTGGCAACGTAGGCCTGAGCGGTTTCCATATTCGGTTTTTCGACAAACTGCGCCACGTCAAAGGCCAGGCTGTCGCCCTCGCCAGGCGTAACGTTGCCACGGCGAATGTAGCCATAGCCGGTTTCCGGCAGATCCGGCACGATGCCGAAGGTCACCAGTTTACCGCTTTCGGCATAAGGAATAGCAGCGCGCACGGCGTCGCGGAAGGCCTCTTCCTGCTGGATCACGTGATCCGCCGCCAGCACCAGCATCAGCGGATCGCAATCCGGGCTGCTGCGCTGCGCCGCCAGCGCCGCCAGGGCGATGGCCGGGGCGGTGTTACGGCCGGCAGGCTCAAGAATGATGTTTTCGGTCAGCTTGTTCAGCTGACGCAGCTGCTCGGCGACGATAAAGCGGTGCTGTTCGTTACAGATCACCACCGGGCTTTCACAATTCACGCCATTCAGACGGTTGACCGTCGTCTGCAGCATGGTGAGCTCCCCTTTCAGGCAGAGGAACTGTTTTGGATAGAGCACGCGGGAGAGCGGCCACAACCGGCTGCCAGAGCCACCTGCCATTACCACCGGGTACAACGTATTTTTACTCATGATTTATCCCCGAATATCTGCAATAAACTGGCTCAGCACGTTCTCTTTCTCGAGCGTGCGTTCGGCATAGTCACGGGCTACCGTGTTCTCTTTGGGCATCGTCAGCGCCTGTTCGATCCCGGCCACCAGCGCGGGCACCGACTCGGGCTCAACGCACACTGCGATCCCCGGCAGGTTGTCGCACAGCTGGCCCAGCTCGGTGTGGGCTTCGGCGGTGATCACCGCGTTGCCGCCCACCGCCAGAATATTGGTCAGTTTTGACGGCAGGACCGCATCCGCCGCGCCGCGCTTTTGCACCACCAGATGGCAGTCGGCCATCTTCAGCAGCGCCGGTAAGGCGTCGTAAGACTGCAGCGGGAAGAACTGAACGTTCTGCAGGCCGCGCTCGCGGGCCATTTTCTCCAGCCGCGCTTTGCCGCCACCCTGGCCGACAATCACAAACTGCCAGGGCTTATCGCTGAGCGCTGCGGCGGCGTCGATGACGTTCTCCAGCCCCTGCTTCTCACCGATGTTGCCGGAATAGAGAACAATCTTTTGCGCCTCAGCCAGACCCAGCTGTGCACGCAGTGCCGCCACGTCTTCAGGTGTGACGTCGCGAAAACGCGCCACTTCGGACCAGTTAGGGAAGAAGATCACCTTCTCCGCCGCCACGCCCTTCTCCTGCGCCTTGTTCATCATCGAGCGGGAGATGGTCGAAACATAATCCACGTTGTGCAGGCCGCTGCGCTCAAAGGCGCTGGCCAGTTTCGCGACTTTGCCGCCCTTGCCTTTGCCCGCCATGCCCAGTCCGAGCATGGCGTCCACTTCATAATCCTGAATGTGCAGCAGGGTGCGGGCCCCGGAGAGCTTGCCCAACAGGCGCATGCCCGGGGTGCAAAACAGGGTCGGCACCACGCCGATAATGCGATCCGGCTTCCAGCGACGTTGCGCCATCAGCGGGAAGAAACTGCTCAGGGCAAAGCTGCCCAGATGAATCAAACGCTTTAAGGTCGAGGGCTGCTTCGGCACGTACAGCGGGCAGCGCCAGACGGTGGCGGCCCCCTCTTCACGGCGGTAGCGCCAGCTTGAGTAGCGCTCACCCACCTGCCACTCCGGGTAGTAAGGTGGGGCCGTAATGACCCGCACCTCGTGACCCTGGCTGGCCATCCACTCCACCATCTCGCCGGTGTATTTACCGATACCGGTCAGCTCGGGGGAGTAGTTAATTCCGTACACGAGGATCTTCATAGTCCCGGCACCCCAGCCTGATCCAGGAAGTAGGCCCGGCTGTTGTCATGCACGTTATCGCTTGCCAGCAGGACATCCGGTTTTAGCCAGCGGTAGTCGTCGTGCTGAGAATCAGGCAGACGCAGGTCTGCCTGATTCACCTGCAGGCGATAGCCGATCACCACGTAGTGGGTGGTGAAATCGGTGCCGGAAAAGTTATCGTCATAGAAGTGCTGCCAGACCCCGTAAAACTGGCCCGCCGTCATCGGCAGGCGCAGCCCCAGCTCCGCCTCAGTAAGACGCGCAAAGGCATTTTCCAGCGTCTCGTCTTTCTGCACTCGTCCGCCCGGCACGAACCAGAAGCCCTGCGCCGGACGGTTGGTGCGTTGCCCGAGCAGAAACTCGCCCCGCTCGTTCTCCACAATCAGATCGATGGAGATCAGCGGAGTGGAACGCACAACAGTGGCAAAATCTTCCTGACTTAAAAACATATCTACCCCCCGGAAGCGCTGCTGATTTTCCAGGAACCACTGGTAAGTGCTGGCCAGCCCTGCGGCCAGCGTCACCTCGTGGAACCAGCCCAGCTGATGCAGACGGGTCACATCCAGCAGCTTGCGCGGCGTGCCGTCGGGTTTGCTGGCATCGAAGGCCACGCGCCCCTTGTACCCCACCACCTGAGCGATGGTCTCAGCCAGCTCGCGAATGGTGCAGTCCACCCCGGTGCCGACGTTAATGTGCGACAGCATCGGCTCGGTGTTCTCCTGCCACACTTCGCGGGCCAGCTCCATCACGTGAATGCTGGCGGCAGCCATGTCATCCACGTGCAGGAACTCGCGCATCGGCGTGCCGCTGCCCCACACCACCACTTCCGGCGCGTTGCTGACGGTCGCCTCGTGAAAACGACGCAGCAGCGCCGGGATCACGTGCGAGTTGCTCGGGTGGAAGTTATCGTTCGGGCCGTACAGGTTGGTCGGCATCACCGAGCGATAGTCGCGACCGTACTGGCGGTTATAAGATTCGCACAGCTTGATCCCGGCAATCTTGGCGATGGCGTACGGCTCGTTGGTGGCTTCCAGCGTGCCCTGCAGCAGCTCGCTCTCGGCGATCGGCTGTTTCGCCATCTTCGGATAGATACAGGAGGATCCGAGGAACAGCAGCTTGTTCACGTTATGCAGATGCGCAGCGTGAATGATGTTGCTCTCGATCATCATGTTTTCGTAGATGAAATCCGCCGGGTAGGTATTGTTTGCAACAATACCGCCCACTTTTGCCGCCGCCAGATAGACCTGATCGATGCGCTGTTCGGCAAAGAAGGCCTGTACCGCGCCCGCATCCAGCAGGTTCAGCTCATCACGGTTGCGCAGCACCAGTTCGACGTTGCCGCGCTGCTCCAGCTGGCGGACAATCGCGGAACCCACCATCCCGCGATGACCGGCAACAAAAATTCGTTGTTTGCTCATACTCAGGACTCCAGCGCGATGGCAACCTCGTAGCCATGGGACTTGAGCAGGGAGTGTTTCTTCGCCGCTTCAAGATCGTGGGCAACCATCTCGGACACCATCTCCTGCAGGGTGATTTCCGGCTTCCAGCCCAGTTTTTCGTGCGCTTTGCTTGGGTCGCCGAGCAGGGTTTCCACTTCAGCAGGACGGAAGTAGCGCGGGTCAACCTGAACAATCACATCGCCCGGCTTCACGCCCGGTGCATCATGACCGGTGACGGACACCACGATACCCTTCTCTTCCACGCCGGTGCCTTCGAAGCGCAGTTTGATACCCAGCTGGGCCGCCGCCATCTCAACGAACTGACGCACGGAGTACTGAACGCCGGTGGCAATCACGAAGTCTTCGGGTTTTTCCTGCTGCAGCATCATCCACTGCATTTTCACGTAGTCTTTGGCATGGCCCCAGTCACGCAGGGAGTCCATGTTGCCGAGGTGCAGACAGGATTCCAGACCCTGGGCAATGTTGGCGATAGCGCGGGTGATCTTACGGGTCACGAAGGTTTCGCCGCGGCGCGGGGATTCGTGGTTGAACAGAATACCGTTACAGGCGTAGATGCCGTAGGATTCGCGGTAGTTCACGGTGATCCAGTAGGCGTACATTTTAGCCACGGCATAAGGTGAGCGCGGGTAGAACGGAGTGGTCTCTTTCTGCGGGATCTCCTGCACCAGGCCATACAGCTCGGAGGTAGACGCCTGATAGAAACGGGTCTTCTTCTCAAGGCCGAGGAAGCGGATGGCTTCCAGCAGACGCAGAGTACCCATGGCATCCACGTCGGCGGTGTATTCCGGGGATTCGAAGGAGACCGCTACGTGGCTCATCGCGCCCAGGTTGTAGACCTCATCCGGCTGCACTTCCTGCAGAATACGGGTCAGGTTGGAGCTATCGGTCAGGTCACCGTAGTGCAGGTGGAATTTCGGGTTTGCTGCATGTGGATCCTGGTAGATATGATCCACGCGCTCGGTGTTAAAAGAGGAGGCACGACGTTTGATTCCGTGCACTTCGTAGCCTTTTTCCAGCAGGAGTTCCGCCAGATAAGAACCATCCTGTCCGGTAACGCCGGTGATGAGAGCGACTTTAGACATGTTTATTTTCTCCAGACTTATCAGAAGTTATTCAGTTTCAACGCGTTCGCGTATCACCACTGCGGGATTGCCACGGCAAATCTTATTTGCCGGAAGCGATTTAAAAACACTGCTGCGCGCACCAACAACGGTGCCATCGCCAATGGAAACGCCGGGCGCGACAAAGACATCGGTCGCCAGCCAGCATTTCTCACCCAGGGTGATGGGCTGCGCATTAATATCAAAATGTTGACTCATATAATCGTGACTACCGGTGCAGAGATAACACTTCTGCGATACCACCGAATTGGCACCAATCGAAATATCACCCAGCGTATATAACACCGCGTCGTCACCCACCCAGGCGTTATCCCCTAAGGTTAATTTCCACGGGTAGGTAATTTTTACCGATGGTCGAATCACTGCGTTTTTTCCGATTTTTGCGCCAAACAGGCGTAATAAAAAGGCACGCCAGCGGTACATTATTTGTGGCGACCAGGCGAATAACGTTGCCTGTACTGCCCACCACAACTGCACCTTAATTCCGCCTGCGCCACGAAACCCTTTTGGCACAGAGAAGCCGCTTAATTCCTGCATCGTGTTTCCTTATATTCAGGCTTTGTTATATAAGGCTTTGGTTTTACCCGTCGTTTTCAGACGTAATAAATAAGATAATTCTGCGAGCACGCCCGGCATACGTAATATCTCGCGCTGCACCTTTTTGGCGTCCTGACATAATTCAAGATTATTCGAGGTTGACACCCCGCCCATCGAAAATTCAGAGACCAGGCCTGGCAGGCGTTTAAACGGATAACCGGCTTTATACATTCTGGCGGTCAGGGCGTAATCCGACGAAACGCGATACTGCAGATCGTACGGGTACGTTTTTAATCCACTTAAGGGAAAGAAGATCGCCTGATGGCTGGCCGGCAGGCTGTGATAAATATACCAACCCGGTTTCGCCGCCCGGCGCACTTTATTGCCGTCACCAAAATCGAGTAAGGCGTCGCCCATGACCATGGCGTTACCCTGCACTTTGCCGAGCTGGCGCACAAACTGCGCTACATCGTCATGAAAAATATCGCCGGAGTTCAGGAAAATGGCGTAGCGCCCCTGCGCCATATCGATGCCTTTATTCATCGCATCGTAAATGCCGCGGTCCTTCTCGCTGACGTAGCGTAAGTTGAACTCACCATTCAGTTTTTCGAGAAATTCTGCCGTACCGTCGTTCGAGCCGCCATCCACCACAATCCATTCAAAGCTGAGGCTGGGATCGCGGGCCAGATTGCGCAGCGACCGCCAGGTTTTTACCATGCCGTCAAGGTTACGGAAGGCAACAGTAATAACGCTGAGTAACATAAACCACCTCGTTATGAATGCGTAATATTAAGCGCCTTGCGCAAAATAAACGGGCAAACAATTAAGAATGCGTACTCCGGGCTAAATATTGACCCGGTAAAGAACAGCGACACCGGCGTAAAAAGATAAAGCTGTACGCGAAAATTCTGATTATCACCAAAAGCGCTGATCGTCATTTTGAAAACTTTGGTCAGATACCACGCCGTTAATAACACTGCGAACCACGAAAAATAAATAATCAGCAGATACAAACCATTGTCTATGGTTTTCCCGACGTCCGCACCGTTAAAGATTCCGAATGATGCGACATATTCATAAAGTGAGCCGAATCTGACTACGCCGTCAATATGGGTTAAAGAGTAACCCACCATCACCAGCGGACCGATAATACGGTAATAGGATGACGACCCTTCAGTCCCTAAATCACCCAGACGCTCCGAAATATACGGGAAGGCAAATACTACCCCCACTAAAAATACGGACAATGAAATGATCGCTAAAGGTAACTTTTTCTTGATCGCCTCTTTATTCAGATACTGGAACGCCCACTCCAGAAGGTAAAACAGAATAAAGGTCATTACCCCGGAGAACGATCCAGACAGGACTATTCCTGCAAGAATCATAGCATCGCTCTTGGGCGTTTTGATACCAAACTGTTTGATGCTGAGCCAAATTGAGATTAACGCCAGAGCGAAGAATGCCGGTTCGAAATAGAGTGCCGTGGTACGCTTGCCGCCAAATTTAATGAAATTCAGCACATAGCTATTACTGTAAATAAGATATTTCGAAATTATTTCCATCAGGCTACTGCCGCCTGTCAAAATAATTTGCGCCATCTCCAGAGCCGCTATCATAACAATGATGCCGATCACCAGATAAAAGAACCTGAGGATCTTCCGATAATTGTGCGGCGAGATGGTTTTAAAACGAATACTCCACACCATACCGATAATGATCACGATATAGACAAACAGCATGGTGGAGGTGACATATTTACTGGCGTCCAGCGACTGGCCAAAGATGTAGTTAAAGGCCGTCAGCCCCACCCCCAGCCCCAGCGCAATCATCAGCTTTTTCACGCTGATCTTGTCGACGAACAGCAACAGCAGCACCGGTAAAAAGGTCACGATGGTAATGGGGAAGCTCTCACCCAGCTGGGCAATTTTGACGTTGACCAGCAGGTAGATCAGCGGCAGCAGCAGATAGCTACAGATTCTGATAGAACGAGACATACTCCTCCAGCATCTGTTGTCCACTGTAGGCCTGGCGGCTGCGGGTGCGGAACGATTCCAGGTCAGTGCCAAAAACGGCCTGCGCGATCTCCGCCTTCGACAGCTGCACCAGCGGCAGCACCTCGTTTTCGGTGAAGGTTTTACCCCCCCGATTTCTCCAGCACTTCCCGGGCGGCGTCGCTGTGGGTGGCGATCACCGGCACCCCGATGGAGAGCGCTTCGCACAGGATCAGCGGGTAGTTATCAACTCTTGAGCTGAACACCAGCGCATCCATGCCGTTCAGGGCGCTCATCAGCTTGCGCTTGTCGGTTTCGAAGCCGTGGTTAACCACGTTGGCGCCGTCAAAGGGCGAAAACTTACCGAAGGTGTGCAGCTCGATCTTATCGCCGAGGGCCATGATCTGACGCACCAGCTGCTGGTTGGTTTTGCCGTCGTAGCGCAGGTCGTGAGCCACCACCGCGATTTTCGGTTTACCCGGCGTGACGGCCACCGGCGTCAGCTCCGCCAGAATGGCTTCGGTCGCCACGTCGATACCGTTGTTGATGATCCGGCAGCGCCCTGCCCCGTACAGGCTGTTAAAGGCGTCGGCCACATGCTGGCTGGGAGAGATAAACTGGCAGCCGAGCGCCAGCATGTCGCGAAACAGCTGACGTTTACCCGCCACCAGCTGATGGGCGCGATCTATCTTCACCGGAGGATAGTTACCGAGCGTCGGGCACTTCTGGCAATTGTCTTTCCAGCCTTCGCAGCCGTCGGTAAAGGCGCAGCGGCCGGTAACGCTCCAGTGATCGTGCAGGGTCCAGACGAAGGTGGTATCGGGCTTGTGCGCCTGCACCTTCTCACAGAAGGCCACCACCTCCTCCAGCTTCAGCCAGTAGCTGTGCAGAACGTGGAAATGCAGCACCACCGGGCCCGCGGTGCGGGTCACGGTGCGGTACAGATTGTTAAGGTTGCCAAACAGATCGCGGTTAAACAGGCGGAACAGCGCAATATTCGCTACCGAGGTCAGGCGCGGGGTGTGTTTCACCACCTGCGGGTAGCGGTCGTGGCTGACGCTCTTCTTGCCGCCCTTGCCGTAACCGTAGATAAAGCGCGACTGGAGTCCTTTTTGCAGTGCGCGCTGGTGCAGATCCAGCGCCACCCCTGCCGCCCCGCCCTCGGCGAGACGTACGTTAAATTGCAGAATATTCATTTGATCACCTTCACCCGGGCCTTCTCGCCCACCACCAGCGCGTTGTCCGGGATGCTGTCGAGCACCACGCTCCCCGCTCCTACGGTGACGTTATTGCCCACGGTGATATCACCGATCATCACCACGTTGGCACCCAGCTCAACGTTATTGCCAATCACCGGGCAGGCCAGGCTGTCCGGACCGCGGTTGCCGAGGGTTACGCCATGGCGGATGGTAAAATCATCTCCGGCGACCACGAACTTATTGATCACCACGGCATAGCCGTGGTGAATGGTAAAGCGCCGGCCGATGGTGGCTGCGGCCTGGATTTCATAGCCGAAGAAGCACTCGGTGATGATGCGGTAGAGCACCAGCACCGGGGCCGCCCACAGGTTGTTGAGGACGTTCTTTTTGCGCCAGACGGAGCAGAAATGGGCCACCCGGTAGGCCAGCACCATGCAGCAGGGGCGCAGGCTCCAGCTGTTTGCGCGACAATCTTCCAGCACCATTATTTCCCCCGCAGTCCGTCTGCCAGACGCTTGCCGTTACGCACCGAGATCAGCGTCAGCAGCGTGCGCCAGTTCATGCGCTTGTTGCGGATCTGATACAGGGTAAACAGCTGATACTTACGGCTGGCGCGATCGAACTTGTCCCGGTGCTTACGGTAGAAGTGGAAGTAGCCGGAGAACTTTTTCGGCGAGGAGGTGATCTGCATCTCGCCGTGATTGATGTGCAGGATCTGCGTTGCCTCCTCCACCTTCCACGGCTCGCCATACTCCATCACCATCCGCAGGAAGATGTCGTAATCCTGGGCGGCCTTCAGCTCGGTATCGAACAGGCACTCCTTGAAGCGCCACGCCCAGGTAAAGACCTGATTGCCGATAATGTTGCGCTTGTAGAACAGCTGGCGCGAGTACGGCGATTTCGGATAGAGCGGCAGGCTGGCGGGCTGGGAGTAGACCTCCCCTTCGCAGACATAGTCGTTGGCATACAGGAACGCATGGGTCACCAGATGATGCTGATGCGCCAGGAAGGTCGAGAGCCGGTTCGGCGTCCACTCGTCGTCGTCGTCAATACCGGTCAGGTACTGGCCGTTAGCCTGCAGGATCGCCTGATTGCGTACCGCACAGGCGCCGGAGTTGATGGCGTTGTGGGTATAGACCACGCGCGGATCGTTGAGGTCAGTGACAAACTGCTGCAGCTGTTCCCAGGAGGAGGAGCAGTCATCGACGATGATCAGCTCCCAGTGGTCATAATCCTGACGCAATACCGACTTTATCGCACGGATCGCCAGCTGCTGACGGTTCCATGTAGGCATATAAATAGAAATCAAAGGGCGTGTTGTCATGGTATTCCCCGAATGGCTCATTACTTGCTGTCCGACTTATATTCGTACTCGTAATACCCGTAATCCTGATACCCGGTGGCGCGGCGGAAGATGGAGTTGAGGATCACCCCTTTCACCGGAATGCCGTTCTGCTCAAAGCGGCTGAGGCTGGTCTCGACCTCTTTCAGGGTGTTCACCGCATAACGCGCCACCATCAGGGTGGTGCCCGCGTGGCGACCCACAATGGCCGCATCGGTGACCGCGAGGATTGGCGGGGTATCGATGATCACCAGGTCATAATTCTCGCTGGCCCACTTCACCAGCTGGGTGAAGCGCTCGCTCATCAGCAGTTCCGATGGGTTCGGCGGCACCTGCCCGCGAGTAACGAGGTCAAAGCCAGGAATGGAGGTCGGTTTCGCGCACTGGGTGATATCGCCCTTGCCGAGTAGGATCTCCGACAGACCGTTGACGTTGTTGGTGCCCAGCAGTTCATGGGTGTAGCCCTTACGCATATCGCAGTCGATCAGCAGCACGCGCTTGTTGGTCTGGCTCACCACCGCTGCGAGGTTGGCGCAGACGAAGGTTTTCCCGATGGACGGGCTAACCCCGGAGAGCATCAGCACGTTGTTGCTGGCCTGCATCATGGCGAAGTGCAGGCTGGTGCGCAGGCTACGAATGGCTTCGATGGCCAGATCCGTTGGGTTGCCCACCGCCAGCAGCTGGCTCTGTTTGTAGCGTTTAACCCCGTTGGTGGTTTTGACGCTGTCACGGGACTTCTGCCACTCGGACAGCGGGATGCTGGCATAGACGTTGATGCCGTGCTCTTCCAGCACCTGCGGGCTTTCGATCCCACGGTTAAACAGGGAGCGCAGCAGCACGCCAACGATGGAGAGCATCAGGCCGAGAATGATGCTACCGAGAATAATCAGCGCCTTCTTCGGCTTCAGCACGCCGGGCTGGGTGATAGCCGGATCGACAATCCGCACGTCGCCGACGGTGCTCGCTTCGGTGATCTTCAGCTCCTGCTGTTTGTTCAGCAGCTGCATATAGACCTGCTGGCCGGACTCCACGTCGCGGGTCAGACGCAGGATCTCCTGCTGGGTTTTAGGCATCGCGGTAACGCGGCCATTGAGCTTCGCCTTTTCCTCTTCCAGGGTCTGGCGTTTTTCCAGCAGCGTGCGGTAGGCAGGGTGACGTTTGGTGTAGAGCTTGGAAATTTCCGCCTCTTTAAAGGTCAGCTCATTGAGCTGGGCGTCGATGTTGACCATCGAATCCAGCACCGACTTCGCTTCCAGCGGCAGGTCGACGGAATCTTTATCCTGGCGGAAGGCGTTGAGCTTGTTCTCGGCTTCATCCAGATGAGCCCGCACTTCCGGGAGCTGTTTGGCAAGGAAGTCGAGGCTTTTTGACGCCTCTTCCGACTTGCGCTTCACGTTCTGCGCCTGGTAGTTGCGGGTGATGCTGTTGAGAATGTCGCGGATCTTGTCCTTATCTTCCCCGGTAAAGGTCAGACTCAGCACCCCGGTGTCTTTCCCGGTTTCGGTGACTGTCAGGTTGCCCTGCAGGTTGTTGATCATCCCCAGCATCGAGAACTTGCTGACGGTGAACTCGCTGCCGCTCTGGGCATGAATGTCACTCACCATCATGCTCACGCCGTCTTTGGTCAGCATCTCACCCACCTTGCCGCGGGCGCTGAACCCGGCGTCGCTGGTGAGCTGATACTGATCTTTACCCAGCACCTCGAGGGTAAAGACCTGGCTGGCCCCCCCGGCAGGCAGCGTAAAGGTGGTCACCTTGACGGTGTCGTTCTGACGGCCCATCAGGCGATCCCAGCCTGCACCAAACACCGGGAAGGTGTTTTTGCTGACGCCGATATCGAGATCCAGATCGTCCACGGTTTTACCCAACACCAGGCGGGACTGGATCAGCTCAATTTCCGCCTGCGAGGCGGGCGGCTTGTTCGCCAGCGCCGAACCAATGTCCTGCACCAGCGAACTGCCGCTGTTCTGCTCAATTTGCACCAGCGCATCGGCGCTGTAGATCGGGGTGGCAAAGAAGGTATAAATCACCGCCGCCACGGCAAACACCGCGGTGATCCCTATCACCCACCAGCGCGCCTCTACTACGGTGCCGATCAGGCGACCAAGATCAATCTCATCACTGCCCGCACTCGCGGAGGCAGAAGGTTTTACGTTTGCTGTCATTATTATCCCTGCTGAACGTTCAGTGCCTGTGCCCACTGGCGGGCAGACTGGTCGAGTAAGGTGTAAACCGCCTCAAACGCTTCATGACTTTTACGATACGGATCGGGGATCTCACGCTCGTTGTCCCAGTGACCAAAGAGCATCACCTTGCCGCGCATCTCCGGTGCGATATCGCACAGGGCGTGGATGTGGCGTTTTTCCATGGCGAGGATCAGGTCGTAGTCCCGGCACAGGCTGGCTGACACCTGACGGGCGCAATGCCCGTCGAGCGAAAGCTGATGCTCTGCCGCGACCTGACTTGCACGCTCATCGGCCCCTTTGCCGACCAGCGCGCCCAGCCCGGCTGACGCGACGGTCAGCTGTGGCTGGTACTGTTTCAAAAGCCGCTCAGCGGTAGGGGAACGGCAGATGTTCCCCACACAAACCACCAGAATTTTGTTAAACATCGTTATCACCAGTTGTGGTACTGATGTACCGTGTCGCTCATGGTATGGATATTGTTGATGGTCGGCATCAGCTGGTTCATCACACGGTTCCAGCGCGTTATCGGCGCGGTGGTGACGTAAACCACGTCATACGGCTGGAGGCGGAACCCGGTTGCCATCACCAGCGAGGTGGCATCAGACATATCCAGCTGGTAGACGTTGGCAATCTTGCCCTTCCCACCATTTCCTGTAATCGGACGGATCACGAAGATACCGCTGGCGTCGGAGGTGCTCATATCCAGCCCTTCCGCGGTGCCCAGCGCTTCGGTCAGGGTCATACCGCTGAAGTCCATCTTGAGGGTGCTCTGTTTCTTCACTTCACCCATCACGAACACTTTCAGGTCGTCATTGCGCGGCACAAACAGGATGTCGCTCGGATAGAGCAGACGGTTCTGGCTCAGATCGCCGTTCTGCATCAGCGCCTGCAGGGAGATACGCTCCTCTTTGCCTTTATGGGTCAGCACCGCATTGCGCCAGTCGGCGCCATCGGTGAGCCCGCCCGCGGCGTTGATGGCGTCAAGCACCGTCAGCGGCACGTTGGTGATCGGCTGCTGGCCAGATTTATTCACCTGGCCGGAGACATAGGCTTTTTGCGAACGGAATGCGGCGATATTAACGTCCACCTGCGGGTCAGCGATGTACTGCGCTAAACGGCCGGTAATATCACTACGGATCTGGGAAAGCGTTTTGCCGGCAACACGGATTTTGCCAACATAGGGATAGAACATGGTGCCATCCGGCTGAACCCAGTTACCGGCATCGCTTGAGCTACGATACTGCCCGGCGGGGGTGGTCAGCTCCGGGTGATCCCAGACGGTGACGTTAATGACATCCCCAGGCCCTACGCGGTACTGGTAGTTGGCGATCTCCTGGTCGAGGCTGTCGTTAGGTCGCGCCACAACCGGGCGAGGGCGTAATTGTTCAACCAGCTGCGGGGTCATTGGATAAACATTAACCATGCGGTTGATATCAAAATCAGCATCCTGCTGTTTAATCACATCCTTACCCGATGCTGACATATTGCTGCCGGGAAAGACCGTACAACCACTCATCAAGGTCACAGACACCAATAATGGCATCAATTTCATTTTGGATTTCATCATTGATTATTTATCACTATGGAAGAGTAATTATCCTGTGCATTTAAATAAGCGCGAAGGCGTATTACTTTTAGCATGCAGTCAATAAAAGTGAAATATAACTGGCATCAGTCCTAAAAGAGGCTTATTTGCATTCAGACTATTGACAGAATAATCGAGGCTGATTAACACGCTTTCAGGCACGCTACCGCCCTTGGCTTTCAGTTACCAATCTACTGTTTAAACAGTAAGTTATGAGCAAACACCCTCTTTGACATGGCATAACGGAAAATATAAAAGGCAGGATAATTCCGAACCCGATATAAGTTTTTCACGTCATTAAACCGATACAGAAATAGCATCAAAAAGACAGCGCCATTTAATGCTGAAAGAATTGTTGCAGCTAACGGAATAGCAGGCAAGGAAACATCAGCAAAGGCGTGGCTTTTAAGATTAGTATTAACGCCGACATTTCTGCGTTTTTAGGAATAGCTTTATATTGACTTTATTAAAGAGAACCCTTCTACCTGCGATATTTCTTATTTTGCGAGAATACAGACTATTCACAATATTAACCCACAGTATGCAGGGTTTATTTTCCCATGATTCAGGAAAATCTGTGCAGATAAATGCCCGGCTGGCATTGCATTTTTGAGGCGCAGTATCCATGATCGAAATGTGACAATTGTCATATAACGAAAGGTATTACTCACACTATGGAATGGATAGCAGATCCATCAATATGGGCCGGACTGGTCACCCTGGTGGTACTGGAACTTGTACTCGGTATCGATAACCTGGTCTTTATCGCTATTCTCGCCGAAAAACTGCCCCCTGCTCAGCGCGACCGCGCCCGCGTCACCGGCCTGTTAATGGCGATGGTGATGCGCCTGCTGCTGTTGGCCTCTATCTCCTGGCTGGTGACGCTCACCCGCCCGCTGTTTACCGTCCACGGTTTTGGCTTTAGCGCCCGCGATCTGATCATGCTGTTTGGTGGTTTTTTCCTGATTTTCAAAGCCACCGTCGAACTCAACGAAAGGCTGGAAGGCAAGGACAACGAAAACCCCACCCAGCGGCGAGGGGCAAAATTCTGGGCGGTGGTAGCGCAAATCGTGGTGCTGGACGCCGTATTCTCGCTGGACTCGGTGATCACCGCCGTGGGGATGGTCGATCACCTGGCGGTGATGATGGCCGCAGTGATTATCGCTATTGCGCTGATGGTGATGGCCAGCAAGGCGCTCACCCGCTTTGTTAACGATCATCCGACGATTGTGATTTTATGCCTGAGCTTCCTGCTGATGATCGGCTTTAGCCTGGTGGCAGACGGTTTTGGCTTCCATATTCCGAAAGGCTATCTGTATGCCGCGATCGGTTTCTCGGTGATTATCGAAGCCCTGAACCAGCTGGCGATCTTCAACCGCCGCCGTTTCCTCTCTGCCAATCAGACGCTGCGCCAGCGCACCGCGGACACGGTTATCCGTCTGCTGAGCGGTAAAAAAGAGGATGCCGAACTGGATGCACAGGCCGCCTCGCTGCTGGCCGACCACGACGACAGCCCGATCTTTGCCCCGCAGGAGAGGCGGATGATTGAGCGGGTGCTGCACCTTAACCAGCGTTCCGTCAGCAGCATCATGACCTCGCGCCATGATATCGAGCATATCGACCTGAACACGCCGGAGAGCAGCATTCGTGCGCTGCTGGATAAAAATCAGCACACCCGCATCGTGGTTACCGGCGGCGAGCAGGAGGAGGAGCTGCTGGGGGTAGTGCATGTCATCGACCTGCTCAATCAGCAGCTGCGCGGCGAGCCGCTTAACCTGCGGGTGCTGATCCGTCAGCCGCTGGTGTTCCCGGAAGTGCTACCGCTGCTGCAGGCGCTGGAGCAGTTCCGCAATGCGCGCACCCACTTTGCCTTTGTGGTGGACGAGTTTGGTTCCGTAGAAGGGATTGTGACGCTCAGCGACGTGATGGAGACCATCGCCGGTAATCTGCCGAACGAAGTGGAAGAGATCGACGCCCGGCACGATATTCAGAAAAATGCCGACGGCAGCTGGACCGCCAACGGCCATATGCCGCTGGAAGATCTGGTGCAGTACGTACCGCTGCCGCTGGACGATAAGCGTGAATACCACACCATTGCCGGTCTGTTGATGGAGTATCTGCAGCGGATACCGCAGCCGGGTGAAGAGGTTCAGGTGGGGGATTATGCGCTGAAAACCCTGGAGGTGGAAAACCACCGGGTGCAGAAGGTGCAGCTGATCCCGCTGATATCGCAGGATGATGTGGATTACGAGGTGTGATGCTGTTGCCCTCACCCTAACCCTCTCCCACAGGGAGAGGGAACCTTATCCCCCTCTCCCTGTGGGAGAGGGTTAGGGTGAGGGGAAATAGCGCTTACTGAAGCTTCTCCAGTAACTTCTTCACGTCTTTGCCGTTCTGCGAATCTTTATTCTTCTCGGCCCAGCCGCTCAGGCGACGTTTCGCCTCATCCTGAAGATGTTTACGCAGCAGCTGATCCACCTGCAGGCTGTAGTTCAGCGCCTGCCAGTTGCCGTAGACGTTCAGCGGGATCGGCGTCGTTTTCAGGAAATCGATCAGCTTACTTTCACCCAGCCAGCCTTCAAGCACGCGGATTTTGAAGCGGGTGTCGGCCGTCTCCTTGATCAGATCCAGGGTGCCGTTACCTTCGAGCGTCAGCATCGGCGACTCGCCCTGCATATCGTCCAGCGTCACCTGCCCCTCATCGAGGCTCAGATCGGTGACAAAGCTGTCCAGCCGGGTCGCGTTATCAACGTTCTCTTTCACCTTCACATTGCTACTGCGCTCCACCGCCTGCTGTACCAGCTGCTGGAAGTTCAGCCCTTCCATCCGGGTATTCTGCATCTCCAGATGGGCCTGGCCCTGCCAGTGGTGACGGAAGGCGTCGGCGTCAATCTTGCTGCCCGAGAAATCACCCGCCATGGTCAGGCGGCCGGTCAGCGAAATCGGGTAGTTAAAGGCCTTCAGGATAGTGCCGATCTCAATGTTATCCAGACGCGGCTGGAAAGATGACCGGGCGATAGCTTTACGCACATCGAGCGTGCCGGGTAAGGAGATATTGCCCTCCCCCATCTTACCGTTCAGCTCAGCAATGGTCAGAAGGCCGTTTTTGTTGGACATCTGGCTGGTGACCTGGGTGAAGTCCATTCCCCGCCAGTGGACGGCGTTGGCTTTCAGCAGAATATCGGCGCTAAAGCCGCGCAGGCCGTTGTAGTCGGGTTGCTCCAGATTAGAGGAGATCACCGGGCGCTGCAGTTTGGCCTGAGTTTGCCCCTGCTGCACCGCGTCGCTGTTGGCGGCTGCGGCGGCCTGCGCCGGGAGCAGGTTTTCCAGATTGAGGGTGTCGAACTGCAGGTTCATGTTCCACTGCGGTTCAGTGCCAAGGATCACGCTGGCCTGGCCGGTCATGGCGCTGTCATTAGCCTGTAATTTGAGCTGGTTGAGCTCGAGCTGCTTCTGCTCTTCACGCCACAATGCCTGCAACGTGCCCTGCCCGCTGATGCCCTGCGAAGGCAGATCGACGCCGGTCAGTTGCCAGCTCAGCTGCTGGATATCGGCGCTGAGCAGGTGCGGATAGTCAGAGGCATTCACATTTGCCGCGAGAGAGAGGGTCAGATCGCGCTGGTTGCGGTTAACGCGACCGCTGAAGTCGATCTTGCCTTTGTGGTGTTCATCCTGCTCCATCTGCAGGTTGATATTGCGCACCGTGACCTGCTCGGCTCCCTCATGCTGGAATACCAGCAGGCTGTCTGCCACCTTCAGGCGACCAATATCGAATGACCAGCCGGTATCGTCTGCTTTATCCGGGAGTGTGTTTTCACGCGGGGCCACCGGCGCATCGGCGTTACGTACCGCTTCTGACTGCGGGGTCAGCTGGATCACCGCCCCTTTGAGCATCACCTGATTGACCTGCAGCTGATGCGAAAACAACGGCATCAACGCCACGTCGAGGCGCATATTGTCGGCGGCTACCAGCGGCACAGACGCCCCCGGAGCGGTAAGCGACATGCGCCCGGACAGAATGCTGAGCTGCGGCCAGACGTGCCAGCGCAGCGGACCCTCCAGCTTCAGAGCGTAACCGCTGCGGGCCTCGACCTGACGCACCATGTAGGCGCGAAAGTCATTGGGATTGACCAGCAGAACCAACGCTGACAGGCCCGCAACCAGCACCACCAGCAAAATCATCAGCGTTGTCAGAACTCTTCTCATGGCTTCCTCAATGGACCGGATTTAAGCTCAGTCTTTATCAATACGACTGGCGACCGCACCCTGCTGGTCGCGATATTTTGCATCCTGGCGGGCGTTATACGGACGTGCCGCCGGGCCGGTTAACGGCTCAAAGCTCAACGCACCGATCATCATGCCCGGGCGCAGCGCCAGCGGCAGTTTACCCGCGTTGAAAAACTCCAGCACGATCCGTCCGGACCAGCCTGGATCGATACGGTGCGCGGTGACGTGCACCATCAGCCCCAGACGCGCCAGAGAGGAGCGCCCGTCGAGCCAGCCCACCAGATCCGCCGGCAGGGTGATTGACTCAAAGGTGACCGCCAGCGCCAGTTCACCCGGGTGCAGGTAAAAGGCGTCGCCGTCGGCCAGCACGATTTCATCGCTCATTACCCGATCGAGTGCCGCGCTGACTTCATCTTTCGGCCCGCTGAGGTCGATAAAGGGCGCGGTATGACCGCTGAAGGTACGAAACTTATTCCCCAGACGCACATCGACGGTAACGCCGTTAATCCGCTCGACCGGCGGGCGCGGGGTGATGGTCAGACGGCCTTCGTCCAGCCAGGCTTCAATATCTCGGTCACAAAGACGCATGCCACTTTCTCCTTTCGTGCATCGCGCCCTCAGGCCAGCAAAGCCGGAGGGCGAACCCGATTATCTTTGAACGTTACACAATTCGCGGGTGTTATTCAAAAAACTGGCTGATTTTCGCTTTCAGAATATCAATGGCAATGCGGTTTTTACCCCCGCGCGGCACGATGATATCGGCATACTGCTTGGAAGGCTCGATGAACTGCAGGAACATTGGACGTACCGTTTTCTGGTACTGTGCCATGACCGAGTCCATGGAGCGGCCGCGTTCGTTCACGTCACGTTTGATGCGGCGCATCAGGCAGATATCCAGCGGGGTATCGACAAAAATGGAGAAATTCATCGACTCGCGCAGACGGGCGTCGGTGAGTAGCAGGATCCCTTCGAGGATAATGACCTTTTTCGGCGCAATGCGAACGGTTTCCTGCAGACGGGTGTGTTCAACATAGCTATAAACCGGCAGCTCAATGGCGGTGCCGTTCTTCAGGGCCTGAAGGTGCTGGAATAACAGACTGTGATCCATCGCGCTGGGATGGTCATAATTGGTCTTAACACGTTCTTCCATCGACAGATGGCTTTGATCTTTGTAGTAGCTGTCTTCTGGAATGACACCGATGTGCTCATCACCGACCTGTTCACGTAATTCACGGTAAAGCGTACTGGCAATGAGACTTTTACCTGAAGCCGATGCGCCGGCGATGCCTATAATGACGCACTGATGAGACTTATCAGTCATAAATTTTGCGACCTGAGTAACCTGGATGTAAGGAAGGACGACGCCTGAGCGTCAAACGCAGCAATTATAGGGATTTCACGGGCCTGATACCAGTCGAATAGAAATGTTATGCGAGACGCCTTCAAAGTCCGGGCGGATCGTCCCTGATATAAATTTTCCCGCTTACTTTTCCAGCGCCAAAGATGAAATTTCTGCAGGATAAGTATTTAATAACCCTGTGATGTCAAATTATGAGCGCATACCATATTAATTGTAAATTGTTTGTACTAGCATGATTCACATTAGAAATGAACTCGTCCGGAGTTGGCTCCTGGCGGCATGGCGTCTTCGGATAAAGCGGTAATGAATAAAAAATACCAGCGCGTTTTGGTAACTACGCCACATCCTTTACTACGGCTTGTCAGTCTTGGTCTGGTTACCTTCATCTTCACTCTGTTCTCGCTCGAACTAACGCGTTTCGGAACATTTCTGGCACCTTTATGGTTCCCGACCTCCATTATGATGGTGGCGTTTTACCGCCACGCCGGGAAGATGTGGCCCGGCATCGCCCTCGCCTGCACCCTCGGTAATATCTGTGCCTCCGGGCTGATCTTCTCCTGGGAGTCGCTCAACCTCTGGTTCGCCGGCATCAACATCACTGAGGCCTTCGTCGGGGCCCTGCTGCTGCGTAAACTGCTCCCCAGCTACAATCCACTGCAAAATCTGGGCGACTGGATCCGTCTGGCGATCGGTAGCGCCGTGCTCCCTCCCCTGCTCGGCGGCGTGCTGATGTATCTGCTGGTGCCGAGCGACGAGCCGCTGCGCAGTTTTATGATCTGGGTGCTGTCGGAGTCTATCGGGTCGCTGGCGCTGGTGCCTTTAGGCCTGCTGTTTAAACCGCACTATCTCCTGCGTCATCGCAATCCCCGGTTACTGCTTGAAACCCTGCTAACCATGGTGGTAACGCTGGTTCTGAGCTGGATTTCCCTGCAGTTTCTGCCGTGGCCGTTTACGGCCATTATTGTTCTGTTGATGTGGAGCGCCGTGCGTCTGCCGCGCCTGGAGGCCTTCCTGGTCTTCCTTGTCACGGTGATGATGGTGTCGTTGATGATCGCCAAAAATCCCACCCCGCTGGCGACGCAATATGCCAGCGCGATGATCAACGCCCCCTGGCTGCCGTTCCTGATGATGCTCCTGCCCGCTAACATTATGACCATGGTGATGTACGCGTTTCGCGCCGAGCGTAAGCACATTACCGAGAGCGAAGAGCGCTTCCGTAATGCGATGGAGTATTCCGTCATCGGCATGGCGCTGGTGAGCACCGACGGGCAGTGGCTGCAGGCCAACAAGGCGCTGTGTCAGTTCCTCGGCTACAGCCAGTCAGAGCTGCGTTCCCTTAACTTCCAGCAGTTAACCTGGCCGGAAGATCTGGAAAGCGATCTGGAACAGCTGGACCAGCTGTTAAAGGGCGAAATCAACAGCTATTCACTGGAGAAACGCTACTACACCCGTAACGGTGAGGTGGTCTGGGCACTGCTGGCGGTGTCGCTGGTGCGCCATGCCGACGGTACACCGCTCTACTTTATCGCCCAGATCGAAGACATTAACGATCTCAAGCATACCGAATGGGTCAATAAGCGCCTGATGGAGCGTATTACCCTGGCCAACGAAGCGGGCGGTATCGGCATCTGGGAGTGGGACGTCAAACCTAACGTCATCAGCTGGGACAAACGTATGTTCGAGCTGTACGAAGTACCCGCCCACGTCAAACCCACCTGGCAGCTGTGGCACGAGTGCATGCTGCCGGAAGATCGCGCCCAGGCGGAACAGATAGTGCGCGATTCGCTGGCGGCGCGCATTCCGTTCAAGCTGGAGTTCCGTATCCGGGTCAATGATGGCATTCGCCACATCCGCGCCCTGGCGAACCGGGTGCTGAATAAACAGGGGGGAAGTGGAACGCGTGCTCGGCATCAATATGGACATGACCGAGGTTAAGGAGCTGAACGAGGCGCTGTTCCAGGAAAAAGAGCGTCTGCATATTACCCTCGACTCCATCGGTGAAGCGGTGCTCTGTACCGATGTGAATATGAACGTCACCTTTATGAACCCGGTGGCGGAGAAGATGAGCGGCTGGCTGCAGCAGGATGCGCTGGGGCAACCGATCCTCTCGGTGCTGCATATCACCTTCGGCGATAACGGCCCGCTGATGGAGAATATTCATAGTGGGGATATGTCCCGGACCGACATCGAACAGGACGTGGTGCTGCACAGCCGTAACGGCGGCAGCTACGACATCCACTACAGCATTACCCCGCTCAGCACCCTCGACGGGCAAAACATCGGCTCGGTGCTGGTCATTCAGGACGTCACCGAGTCGCGCAAAATGCTGCGTGAACTGAGCTATAACGCCTCACACGATGCCCTCACCCACCTGGCGAACCGCGTCAGCTTTGAGGCCTATCTCAAACGGATGTTACATACCGTGCAGGAGACCCGTCAGCGTCATGCGCTGGTGTTTATCGATCTTGACCGCTTTAAGGCGGTCAACGACACCGCGGGCCACGCGGCGGGGGATGCCCTGTTGCGGGAGCTGTCGTCGCTGATGCTGAGCATGCTGCGCTCCACCGACATGCTGGCGCGCCTCGGCGGGGATGAGTTCGGCCTGCTGCTGCCGGATTGTAATACCGAAAGCGCACGCTACATTGCCGGTCGCATTATTGATGCCATCAACGACTACCACTTTATGTGGGAGGGCCGCCTGCACCGGATCGGCGCCAGCGCCGGGATCACCCAGATTGACGAGCGCAACAATCAGGCTTCAGAGGTGATGTCTCAGGCCGACATCGCCTGCTACTCCTCGAAAAACAACGGTCGCGGCGTGGTGACGGTGTATGAACCGCAGCAGGAACGGATGCACAACGCGCCTGGCACTATCTCTCTGGACGAGCAGTGGCACATGATCAAGGACAATCATCTGTTGATGATTGCCCGCAGCGTCGCCTCACCGCGGATCCCTGAGAGCAGCGCTTTCTGGATGCTGGCCCTGCGCCTGTGGACCAACGACGGCGAGATGCTGGAAGAGCAGGCCTTCCGCGCTGGACTGGCAGAGCCTGAGCTGGTTCACGCCCTGGACCGGCGTATTCTGCAGGAGTTTTTCCGCAATTTCGCCACGCCACTGACCAGCAAAGGCACCGGGGTCGCCCTGCCGCTGTCGATGGCCGGTCTTGCCAGCGCCACGCTGGTGGATGAACTGCTGGAGATGCTACGCGCCAGCCCGCTGCAGCCGCGTCTGCTGCACCTGGTGGTGCACGTCAGCGTGCTGACGCTGGAGGATGAGCATACCCACAACAACCTGTATAAACTGCGCCAGGCCGGATGCCAGATTATCCTGAGCCACGTGGGCCGCGATATGGAGGTGTTCAACCACCTGAGCGCGCAGATGGCCGATTACCTGCTCCTCGATCCAGAGCTGGTGATTAACGTTCACGGTAATCTGATGGATGAGATGCTGGTGACCATTATTCAGGGCCATGCCCGCCGTCTGGGGATCAAGACCATTGCCGGGCCGAGCAATCAGCCAATCATGATGGACACCCTCTCCGGCATTGGTATCGACTACATCTTCGGCAACACCATCGGCGAGCCGCAGCCGCTGGAACTCCTGCTAAACACCAGTTATTTCGGCATCAACTGACGGCGACCAGCCGTCGGTATACCAGATATGCAGCAGGGCGTACGAGCGCCACGGCTGCCAGCGTTCGGCATAGCGACGTATCTGTGCCGGCGTCATCCCGGCAAAGCGCTGCTTGATCAGATAATCATCCGCCAGAAAGACATCTTTGGCCTGCCAGCCGCGCAGGGCAAAGTAGTTTGCCGTCCAGCGGCCGATCCCCGGCCGGGTCTGGAGGGCTTTTATCGCACTGTCGATATCCTCCGGGGCCTCCGACGGGAAATCCCCCGCCACCACCGACTGCGCGAGATGAATCAGCGATTCGGCGCGCTTAAGCGGCATACCCAGCGCCTTCAGCGCCAGCGGATCGGCTCCCGCCACCGCGGCAGGCTCCGGGAAACAGCGATAGCCCGGCGCTTCGGGCAGCGGTTCGCCGCAGAGCGCCACCAGCTTAGCGGTCAGCTTCGCGGCCATCGCCACGCTGACCAGCTGGCCGAGGATCGCCCGCACGCCCTGCTCCCAGGTATCAACCGAACCCGGCAGGCGCAGGCCAGGCCGCGCGGCCCCGAGGGTGCCGAGCGCAGCGGCAATCTGCTGCGGATCGCAGTGCAGATCGAACAGGCGGGTGATCCGCGCCAGGCAGAGATCGGCAATCGGCAACAGCCCGTCGCTGAGCGACACCTCCAGCGTGCCCCCGGGATGTGGCGTGACGTGGATCAGCCCCCCGATGGCCCTGCCAGGCAAAGCTGCGGGTGTAATCGGTGGGGGTCACGATTTCAATCCCGGCGACCGCACGATCGCCAAGAAATTTCAACATCCATTGCCAGTCATAGGGCGGCTGCCAGGTCAGGGTAAACATCGTCTCTCCTTTTTTTGTTCTGTCTCAGCATAAACGGAGATGGCGGGTTACGCCTTGCTTTCATATTCCAGTTGTCGCCAGCCTGACATTTCGCTAAAGTCTCGCCCCTTCTCAATGGCATGGGGACGCTGACGTGTTTATCGGATTTGACTATGGCACCGCCAACTGCTCGGTAGCGGTAATGCAAAACGGGCAGCCGCAGCTGCTGAAAATGGAAAATAACAGCACGCTGCTGCCGTCGATGCTCTGCGCACCGACCCGCGAGGCGGTGAGCGAGTGGCTGTACCGCCATCACCAGGTTCCGGCCACCGGCACGGAAACCCAGGCGCTGCTGCGCCGCGCGGTCAACTTTAACCGCGACGAAGATATCGACGTGACCCCCGGCAGCGTGCAGTTTGGCCTGTCGTCGCTGGGTCAGTACATTGAGGATCCGGAGGAGGTGTACTTCGTTAAGTCACCGAAATCCTTCCTCGGTGCCACGGGTCTGAAGCCGCAGCAGGTGGCGCTGTTTGAAGATCTGGTCTGCGCCATGATGCTGCACATTCGCCAGCAGGCGCAGTCCCAGTTGACGGACGACATCACCCAGGCGGTGATTGGCCGTCCGATCAACTTCCAGGGGCTGGGGGGGCGATGAGGCCAACCAGCAGGCGCAGGGGATCCTCGAGCGTGCCGCACAGCGCGCCGGATTCCGCGACGTGGTGTTCCAGTATGAGCCGGTTGCCGCCGGTCTGGACTTCGAAGCGACCCTGAGTAGTGAAAAACGGGTGCTGGTCGTCGATATCGGCGGCGGGACCACCGACTGCTCGCTGCTGCTGATGGGCCCGCAGTGGCACCAGCGCCGGGATCGCGAAACCAGCCTGCTGGGACACAGCGGCTGTCGTATCGGCGGTAACGATCTGGATATTGCCCTGGCCTTCCGGAGCCTGATGCCGATGCTCGGCATGGGCGGCCAGACCGAAAAAGGCACCGCCCTGCCGATCCTGCCGTGGTGGAACGCCGTGGCGATCAACGACGTGCCGGCGCAAAGCGATTTCTACAGCGTTGCCAACGGCCGTTTCCTTAACGACCTGGTGCGCGACGCCCAGGACGGCGACAAAGTGGCGCTGCTGCATAAAGTGTGGCGTCAGCGTCTGAGCTACCGGATGGTGCGCAGCGCCGAAGAGAGCAAAATTGCACTCTCCGAGGCCGCAGAGCACGCCGTGACGCTGCCTTTTATCAGCGATGAGCTGGCGACGGCCATCAGCCAGCAGGGTCTGGAAGCGGCGCTTGCTCAGCCGTTACAGCGCATTCTGGAACAGGTGCAGCTGGCGCTGGATAACGGCAACGAAAAGCCGGACGTGATCTATTTGACCGGCGGTAGCGCCCGTTCACCGCTGATCAAAAAAGCGCTGGCGCAGCAGCTGCCGGGCATCCCGATTGCCGGGGGCGATGATTTCGGCTCCGTCACCGCCGGGCTGGCCCGTTGGGCGCAGGTGGTGTTTAGTTAAACACCCCCTCACCCTAACCCTCTCCCCAAAGGGGAGAGGGAATAATCAAGACCGTAGGCCGGGTAAGGCGCAGCCGCCACCCGGCAATGCCGTCCATAATCCAGACAATTCCAGACAGTCTTCCATATTTCCTCCATTTTTCTGCTCCATTACCTCACTAAACTAGTATTATTTTCCGCACAGTTTCAGGATGAGTACGTATAACGATGAAAGGCCGCAATAAATCCCGCTGGGTAATCGCCGCTGGCATCATTGTGGTGGCCCTTGCCGCCGCGTGGTACTGGCATCAACACGCTTCTGCTCCAGCCGGTGCAACCAGCCAGGCGCAGCGCCCGGCGGGCGGTGGTGGACGCCACGGAATGCGCAGCGGCCCACTGGCCCCGGTGCAGGCCGCGACTGCGGTCAGTAAATCCGTGCCGCGCTATCTCTCCGGGCTCGGTACCATTACCGCCGCCAACACCGTCACCGTGCGCAGCCGCGTCGACGGGCAGCTGATCGCCCTGCACTTCCAGGAAGGGCAACAGGTGAAAGCCGGCGATCTGCTGGCCGAAGTCGATCCCAGCCAGTTCAAGGTCGCGTTGGCCCAGGCACAAGGGCAGCTGGCGAAAGACACTGCTACCCTCGCCAACGCCCGCCGCGATCTGGCCCGTTATCAACAGCTGGTGAAAACCAACCTCGTCTCCCGCCAGGAGCTTGACGCCCAGCAGGCGCTGGTCAGCGAAAGCCTCGGCACCATCAAAGCGGATCAGGCCGCCGTGGCCAGCGCGCAGCTCCAGCTCGACTGGAGCCGCATCACCGCCCCTATCGACGGGCGCGTGGGTTTAAAACAGGTGGATATCGGTAACCAGATCTCCAGCGGCGATACCACCGGGATCGTGGTGCTTACCCAGACCCACCCTATCGATCTGGTGTTTACCCTGCCGGAGAGCGATATCGCCACCGTTATCCAGGCACAGAAAGCCGGGCAGAGCTTAACGGTGGAGGCCTGGGATCGGGCCAACAAGCAGAAGCTGAGCGACGGCACCCTGCTGAGCCTCGACAACCAGATCGACACCACCACCGGCACCATCAAGCTGAAAGCGCGCTTCAACAATCAGGACGATGCCCTGTTCCCGAACCAGTTTGTTAACGCCCGGATGCTGGTGGCCACCGAAGAGAACGCGGTGGTGATCCCGACCGCGGCCCTGCAGATGGGTAACGAAGGCAACTTCGTCTGGGTGCTGAACAGCGACAACAAAGTCAGCAAACACCTGGTGAAACCGGGTATTCAGGACAGCCAGAGCGTGGTGATTGCCGCCGGGCTGTCGGCAGGCGACCGCGTGGTGACCGACGGCATCGACCGTCTGACCGAAGGGGCAAAAGTGGAAGTGGTGGAAGCCCACGCCGACACCTCTGCACAACCGGCAAAACGCGAACATAAAAAACAGGGAGAGAACGCCTGATGCAGGTGATGCCCCCGAGCTCTACAGGCGGGCCGTCACGTCTGTTTATCCTGCGCCCTGTCGCCACCACCCTGCTGATGGTGGCGATCCTGCTGGCGGGGATCATCGGCTACCGCTTCCTGCCGGTCTCTGCCCTGCCGGAAGTGGATTACCCCACCATTCAGGTGGTGACGCTCTATCCTGGCGCCAGCCCGGATGTCGTCACTTCCGCGATCACCGCCCCGCTGGAGCGTCAGTTTGGCCAGATGTCGGGCCTGAAGCAGATGTCCTCCCAGAGTTCCGGCGGCGCGTCGGTGGTGACGCTGCAGTTCCAGCTCAGCCTGTCGCTGGACGTCGCCGAGCAGGAGGTGCAGGCCGCCATTAACGCCGCCACCAACCTGCTGCCGTCCGATCTGCCTAACCCGCCGGTCTACAGCAAGGTCAACCCGGCGGATCCGCCGATCATGACGCTCGCCGTCACCTCCTCCGCCATGCCGATGACCCAGGTCGAAGACATGGTAGAAACCCGGGTGGCGCAGAAGATTTCCCAGGTCTCCGGCGTCGGGCTGGTAACCCTCTCCGGCGGCCAGCGCCCGGCGGTTCGCGTGAAGCTGAACGCCCAGGCGATCGCCTCTCTCGGGCTGACCAGCGAAACCATCCGCACCGCCATCAGCAACGCCAACGTCAACTCGGCGAAAGGCTCCCTCGATGGCCCGACCCGGGCGGTGACGCTTTCCGCCAATGACCAGATGCAGTCCGCCGATGAGTATCGTCAGCTGATTGTCGCCTACCAGAACGGGGCGGCGATCCGCTTAGGGGATGTGGCGACCGTCGAGCAAGGCGCTGAAAACAGCTGGCTCGGGGCGTGGGCCAACAAGCAGCAGGCGATCGTGATGAACGTCCAGCGCCAGCCGGGGGCGAACATCATCGATACCGCCGACAGCATTCGCACCATGCTGCCAACGCTTATCGACAGCCTGCCGAAGTCGGTGAGCGTCAAGGTGCTGTCGGACCGTACCACCAACATTCGCGCCTCGGTCAGCGACACCCAGTTTGAGCTGATGCTGGCGATTGCGCTGGTGGTGATGATCATCTACCTGTTCCTGCGCAACGTTCCGGCGACCATTATTCCCGCCGTGGCGGTGCCGCTGTCGCTGGTCGGCACCTTCGCGGTGATGGTGTTCCTCGACTTCTCGATCAACAACCTGACGCTGATGGCCCTCACCATCGCCACCGGCTTTGTGGTGGATGACGCCATCGTGGTGATCGAGAACATCTCCCGCTATATCGAAAAAGGCGAAAAGCCGCTGGCGGCGGCGCTGAAAGGGGCGGGCGAGATCGGCTTCACCATTATCTCCCTCACCTTCTCGCTTATTGCGGTGCTGATCCCGCTGCTGTTTATGGGCGATATCGTCGGACGCCTGTTCCGCGAGTTTGCCGTGACCCTGGCGGTGGCGATCCTCATCTCGGCGGTGGTCTCCCTGACCCTGACGCCGATGATGTGCGCCCGCATGCTAAGCCACGAGTCTTTACGCAAGCAGAACCGCTTCTCCCGCGCCTCAGAGCGGATGTTTGAGCGCATTATTGCCGCCTACGGCCGTATGCTGGCGAAAGTGCTCAACCACCCGTGGGCGACTCTCGGCGTGGCGCTGGGCACCCTGGCCCTGAGCGTGCTGCTGTGGGTGATGATCCCGAAAGGCTTCTTCCCGATCCAGGATAACGGCATTATTCAGGGCACCCTGCAGGCCCCGCAGTCGGTCTCCTTCGCCAGCATGGCCCAGCGCCAGCAGGCGGTTTCGGAAGCGATCATGAAAGATCCGGCGGTGGAGAGCCTCACGTCATTCGTCGGCGTCGATGGCACCAACCCGTCGCTCAACAGCGCCCGCCTGCAGATCAACCTCAAGCCGCTGGACGATCGCGACGACCGGGTTAACACGGTGATCGAACGCCTGCAGAGCGCGGTGGCGAAGGTGCCGGGCGTGGAGCTGTACCTGCAGCCGACCCAGGATCTGACCATCGACACCACGGTGAGCCGCACCCAGTATCAGTTCACTCTGCAGGCCACCAGCCTCGACGCCCTCAGCACCTGGGTACCGCAGCTGGTGGATGAACTACAGCAGCTGCCGCAGCTCTCCGACGTCAGCAGCGACTGGCAGGACAAAGGGCTGGCGGCGTACATCAACGTTGACCGCGACAGCGCCAGCCGTCTGGGGATCTCCATGGCGGATGTCGATAACGCCCTGTACAACGCTTTCGGCCAGCGCCTGATCTCCACCATCTACACCCAGGCCAACCAGTACCGGGTGGTGCTGGAGCACGACACCCGGCAGACGCCGGGGCTGGTGGCGCTCGATTCGGTGCGCCTGACCAGCAGCAGCGGCGGCATTGTTCCCCTGAGCGCGATTGCCAAAGTGGAGGAGCGCTACACCCCGCTGGCGGTGAACCATCTGGATCAGTTCCCGTCCACCACTATCTCGTTTAACGTCCCGGATGAATACTCGCTGGGCGAAGCGGTGCAGGCGATCACCGACGCGGAGAAAAACCTCAGCTTCCCGACCGACATCCAGACCAAATTCCAGGGCAGTACGCTCGCCTTCCAGGCGGCGCTCGGGAGCACTATCTGGCTGATTGTCGCCGCGGTGGTAGCGATGTACATCGTGCTGGGGGTGCTGTACGAGAGCTTTATCCACCCGATCACCATTCTGTCGACCCTGCCGACGGCGGGCGTGGGGGCCCTGCTGGCGCTGATGCTGGCGGGCAGCGAGCTGGACGTGATTGCGATCATCGGCATCATCCTGCTGATCGGTATCGTCAAGAAGAACGCCATCATGATGATCGACTTTGCCCTCGCCGCCGAGCGCGAGCAGGGCATGGCGCCGCGGGAGGCGATCTATCAGGCCTGCCTGCTGCGTTTCCGTCCGATCCTGATGACCACCCTCGCCGCCCTGCTCGGTGCCCTGCCGCTGATGCTCAGCACCGGAGTCGGGGCCGAACTACGTCGTCCGTTAGGGATCGGCATGGTCGGCGGTTTGCTGGTGAGCCAGGTCTTAACCCTGTTCACCACCCCGGTGATCTATCTGCTGTTTGATCGCCTGGCGCTGTGGAGCAAAAGCCGCTTCCCGAAACGTGAAGAAGAGGAGGCGTAAGTGAAGTTTTTTGCCCTCTTCATTTACCGCCCGGTGGCGACGATTTTGATTTCGCTGGCCATCACCCTCTGCGGCGTGCTCGGCTTCCGGCTGCTGCCGGTGGCCCCGCTGCCGCAGGTGGATTTCCCGGTGATCATGGTCAGCGCCTCGCTGCCCGGGGCCTCGCCGGAGACCATGGCTTCGTCGGTGGCAACGCCGCTGGAGCGCTCGCTGGGGCGCATTGCCGGGGTCAACGAGATGACCTCCAGCAGCTCGCTTGGCAGCACGCGCATCATTCTGGAATTTAACTTTAACCGCGACATCAACGGCGCGGCGCGCGACGTGCAGGCGGCGATCAACGCCGCGCAAAGCCTGCTTCCGAGCGGAATGCCGAGCCGGCCGACCTACCGCAAAGCCAACCCGTCCGATGCGCCGATCATGATCCTGACGCTCACCTCGGACACCTACTCCCAGGGGCTGCTGTACGACTTCGCCTCCACCCAGCTGGCGCAAACCATCGCCCAGATCGACGGCGTGGGCGATGTCGACGTCGGCGGCAGCTCCCTGCCCGCAGTGCGCGTGGGGCTGAACCCGCAGGCGCTGTTTAATCAGGGCGTCTCGCTGGATGACGTGCGCAGCGCCATCAGCAACGCCAACGTGCGTAAACCCCAGGGGTCGGTGGAGGACGGCAGCCACCGCTGGCAGATCCAGACCAACGACGAGCTGAAAACCGCGGCGGAATATCAGCCCTTAATCATCCACTACAACAACGGCGCGGCGGTGCGCCTGAGCGAGGTGGCGAGCGTCACCGATTCGGTGCAGGACGTGCGTAACGCCGGGATGACCAACGCCAAACCGGCCATTTTGCTGATGATCCGCAAGCTGCCGGAAGCCAACATTATTGAGACGGTGAACAGCATCCGCGCCCGTCTGCCGGAGCTGCAGGAGACTATTCCGGCGGCCATCGATCTGCAGATCGCCCAGGATCGCTCTCCCACCATCCGCGCCTCGCTGGAGGAGGTGGAGCAGTCGCTGATCATCTCGGTGGCGCTGGTGATCCTGGTGGTGTTCCTGTTCCTGCGCTCCGGGCGCGCGACGCTGATCCCGGCGGTGGCGGTCCCGGTGTCGCTGATCGGCACCTTCGCCGCCATGTACCTGTGCGGCTTTAGCCTCAACAACCTGTCGCTGATGGCCCTGACCATCGCCACCGGCTTTGTGGTGGACGACGCCATCGTGGTGCTGGAGAACATCTCCCGCCACCTCGAAGCGGGGATGAAACCGCTCCAGGCGGCGTTGCAGGGCAGCCGGGAGGTAGGCTTTACGGTGCTCTCCATGAGCCTGTCGCTGGTGGCGGTGTTCCTGCCGCTGCTGCTGATGGACGGCCTGCCGGGGCGTCTGCTCAGGGAGTTCGCCGTTACCCTCTCGGTAGCGATCGGAATTTCGCTGTTAGTCTCCTTAACCCTGACGCCGATGATGTGCGGCTGGATGCTCAAGCGCAGCCCGCCTCAGTCGCAGCCGCGCAAGAAAGGCTTTGGCCGGATGCTGATGGCGCTGCAGGCAGGCTACGGCAAATCGCTGAAATGGGTGCTGAACCACACCCGGATCGTCGGCCTGGTGCTGGTCGGCACCATCGCGCTTAACGTCTGGATGTACATCACCATCCCGAAAACCTTCTTCCCGGAGCAGGACACCGGGGTGCTGATGGGCGGCATTCAGGCCGACCAGAGCATCTCCTTCCAGGCGATGCGCGGCAAGCTGCAGGATTTCATGAAGATCATCCGCGAAGACCCGGCCGTGGATAACGTCACCGGCTTTACCGGCGGCTCGCGGGTCAACAGCGGGATGATGTTTATCACCCTCAAGGCGCGCGATGTGCGTAACGAAACCGCCCAGCAGGTGATCGACCGCCTCAGGGTTAAGCTCGCCAAAGAGCCGGGGGCAAACATGTTCCTGGTGGCGGTGCAGGATATTCGCGTCGGCGGGCGTCAGTCGAACGCCAGCTACCAGTACACCCTGCTGTCGGACGATCTGGCGGCACTCAGGGAGTGGGAGCCGAAGATCCGCAAAGCGCTGGCGGCCCTGCCGGAGCTGGCGGACGTTAACTCCGACCAGCAGGATAACGGCGCGGAGATGGCCCTGACCTACGATCGCGAAACCATGTCGCGGCTGGGCATCGATGTCAACGCCGCCAACAGCCTGCTGAATAACGCCTTCGGCCAGCGGCAGATCTCGACCATCTATCAGCCGATGAACCAGTACAAGGTGGTGATGGAGGTCGATCCGCGCTATACCCAGGATATCAGCGCCCTGGATAAGATGTTCGTGATTAATAACGACGGCAAGGCGATCCCGCTGTCGTACTTTGCCCGCTGGCAGCCTTCGAACGCGCCGCTGTCGGTGAACCACCAAGGGCTGTCGGCGGCCTCGACGGTGTCGTTTAACCTGCCGACCGGTAAATCCCTGTCGGAAGCCAGCGATGCCATCAACCGCGCCATGACCCAGCTTGGGGTGCCGTCAACGGTGCGCGGCAGCTTCGCCGGTACCGCCCAGGTGTTCCAGGAGACCATGAACTCGCAGGTGATCCTGATTCTGGCGGCGATCGCCACGGTCTATATCGTGCTCGGGGTGCTGTACGAGAGCTACGTTCATCCGTTGACCATTCTCTCCACCCTGCCCTCGGCGGGCGTGGGGGCGCTGCTGGCGCTGGAGCTGTTTGGCGCGCCCTTCAGCCTGATTGCGCTGATTGGCATTATGCTGTTAATCGGGATCGTGAAGAAAAACGCCATCATGATGGTCGACTTTGCGCTGGAGGCCCAGCGCAACGGCAACATGACCCCGCAGGAGGCGATCTTCCAGGCCTGCCTGCTGCGTTTTCGTCCGATCATGATGACTACCCTGGCGGCGCTGTTCGGCGCCCTGCCGTTGGTGATCTCCAGCGGTGATGGCGCGGAGCTGCGTCAGCCCCTTGGGATCACCATTGTCGGCGGGCTGGTGATGAGCCAGCTGCTGACGCTGTACACCACCCCGGTGGTCTATCTGTTCTTTGACCGCTTACGGGTGCGTTTTTCACGTAAACAGAAAGAGACGGTAAACGGCTAATGACGGATCTCCCCGCTAACGTTCGCTGGCAGTTGTGGATTGTCGCCTTCGGCTTTTTTATGCAGGCCCTGGATACGACCATCGTTAACACCGCCCTCCCCTCGATGGCGCAAAGCCTGGGGGAGAGCCCGCTGCATATGCATATGGTGATCGTCGCCTATGTGCTGACGGTGGCGGTGATGCTGCCCGCCAGCGGCTGGCTGGCAGACAAGGTCGGGGTGCGCAATATCTTCTTTACCGCCATCGTGCTGTTTACCGCCGGGTCGCTGTTCTGCGCCCGGGCGGAGACCCTCAACGAGCTGGTGATGTCCCGGGTGTTGCAGGGCGTCGGCGGGGCGATGATGGTCCCGGTCGGCAGGCTGACGGTGATGAAGATCGTCCCGCGCGCGCAGTATATGGCGGCGATGACCTTCGTTACCCTGCCCGGCCAGGTGGGGCCGCTGCTTGGCCCGGCTCTCGGCGGGATGCTGGTGGAGTATGCCTCCTGGCACTGGATCTTCCTGATCAACCTGCCGGTGGGCATTATCGGGGCGATAGCTACCCTCTGGCTGATGCCGAACTACAAAATGCAGACCCGGCGCTTCGATCTGGGGGGGCTTTTTCCTGCTGGCGGCGGGTATGGCGACCCTGACCCTGGCGCTGGACGGGCAAAAAGGGCTGGGGATCTCCTCGCTGGCTATGGCCGGGCTGGTCGCTATCGGCGTGATGTCTATTCTCTGGTATCTGTGGCACGCCAGGGGTAACGATCGCGCCCTGTTCAGCCTGTCTCTGTTTCGCAATACCACCTACCGGCTGGGGCTGCTCGGCAGCTTTGTCGGACGCATCGGCAGCGGGATGCTGCCGTTTATGACCCCGGTCTTTTTGCAGATTGGCCTCGGCTTTTCGCCGTTCCACGCCGGTCTGATGATGATCCCGATGGTGCTCGGCAGCATGGGCATGAAGCGCATTGTGGTCCAGGTGGTGAATGCTGTGGGCTATCGCCGGGTGCTGGTGGCCTCCACCCTCGGGCTGGCGCTGGTGAGCCTGCTGTTTATGGCCGTGGCGCTGCTCGGCTGGTACTACGTCCTGCCGCTGGTGCTGTTCTGCCAGGGGATGATCAACTCCATCCGCTTCTCCTCCATGAACACCCTGACCCTGAAGGATCTGCCCGACGAGCTGGCCAGCAGCGGCAACAGCCTGCTGTCGATGATCATGCAGCTGTCGATGAGCGTCGGCGTCACCATCGCCGGGCTGCTGCTGGGCATATACGGCCAGCACCACCTGACCGCCGACAGCCCGGTCGTCCATCAGGTGTTCCTCTACACCTACCTGAGCATGGCGGTGATTATCGCCCTGCCGGCCATTGTTTTTGCCCGGGTCCCGGATGATACCAGCAAGAATGTCGTCATCAGGCGGCGCAAAAGGAGTGAACCATGAAGTTCTGGCGGCCCGGCATTACCGGCAAGCTGTTTCTGGCCATCTTTGCCACCTGCATCGTGCTGCTGATCACCATGCACTGGGCGGTGCGGGTCAGCTTTGAGCGCGGTTTTATCGACTACATCAAACACGGTAACGAGCAGCGCTTACAGGGCCTGAGCGATGCCCTCGCCGAGCAGTACGCCCTGCACGGCAACTGGCGTTTTTTACGCAACAACGACCGTTTTATCTTCCAGATCCTGCGCTCGCTGGAGCATGATACCGACGACGATCGTCCCGGCCCCGGCATGCCGCCCCACGGCTGGCGCACCCAGTTCTGGGTGATCGACCAGGAGATGCGGGTGCTGGTCGGCCCGCGCGCCCCGGTGCCGCCGGACGGCACGAAGCGGGCTATCACCGTCAACGGGGCGGCCGTCGGCTGGGTGATCGCCTCCCCGGTTGAACGGCTGACGCGCAATACCGACATCAACTTTGACCGGCAGCAGCGCCAGACCAGCTGGCTGATTGTCGCCCTCTCCACCCTGCTGGCCGCGCTGGCGACCTTCCCGCTGGCGCGTGGACTCTTAGCCCCGGTAAAACGGCTGGTGGAGGGGACGCACCAGCTGGCGGCGGGCGATTTTACCACCCGGGTGGATACCCGCAGCCAGGACGAGCTGGGCAAGCTGGCGCAGGACTTTAACCAGCTCGCCAGCACCCTCGAGAAGAACCAGCAGATGCGCCGGGATTTTATGGCCGATATCTCCCACGAGCTGCGCACCCCGCTGGCGGTGCTGCGCGGCGAGCTGGAGGCGATCCAGGACGGCGTGCGCAAGTTCACTCCCGAGTCCGTCACCTCATTGCAGGCAGAAGTCGGCACGCTTACCAAGCTGGTGGATGATTTGCATCAGCTGTCGATGTCCGACGAGGGGGGCGCTGGCCTATCAGAAAGCGCCGGTGGATGTGATTAACATTCTGGAAATGGCCAGCGGCGTTTTCCGCGAACGCTTTGCCAGCCGCGACCTGCGCATTGAACTGTCTCTGCCGGAGAACGCGGTGGTGTTTGGCGATCGCGACCGGCTGATGCAGCTCTTCAACAATCTGCTGGAAAACTGCCTGCGCTATACCGATGCGGGCGGCATGCTGCGTATTTCCGGCAAATGCGAAGATCACCGCTTTGCGCTGACCTTTGCCGATACCGCCCCCGGCGTCTCTGACGAGCAGCTCAGCAAGTTATTTGAGCGTTTTTACCGTACCGAAGGTTCCCGCAACCGTGCCAGCGGTGGATCCGGGCTGGGGCTGGCGATCTGCGTCAACATCGTCGAGGCCCACGGGGGCACCATCCGCGCCGCCCATTCGCCTTTTGGCGGGGTTAGCATTACAGTAGAGCTACCGCTGGAACGCGATTTATCGAGAGAAGTATGACTGAGTTACCCATTGACGAAAACACACCCCGCATCCTGATCGTGGAGGATGAGCCTAAGCTTGGGCAGTTATTAATCGACTATCTGCGGGCGGCGAGTTATGCCCCGTCGCTTATCAGCCACGGCGATCAGGTCCTGCCCTATGTGCGCCACACCCCTCCGGATCTGATCCTGCTCGATCTGATGCTGCCCGGCACAGACGGCCTGACCCTGTGCCGCGAGATCCGCCGCTTCTCTGAAGTGCCGATTGTGATGGTGACCGCCAAAATCGAAGAGATCGACCGCCTGCTGGGGCTGGAGATCGGCGCGGATGACTACATCTGCAAGCCCTACAGCCCGCGGGAAGTGGTGGCACGGGTGAAAACCATTCTGCGCCGCTGCAAACCGCAGCGCGAGCTGCAGGCGCTGGATGCTGAAAGCCCGTTGATTATCGACGAAAGCCGTTTCCAGGCCAGCTGGCGCAGCAAGCTGCTGGATCTGACGCCTGCCGAGTTCCGCCTGCTGAAAACCCTGTCGCACGAGCCGGGCAAGGTCTTCTCCCGCGAGCAGCTGCTGAACCATCTGTATGATGACTACCGGGTGGTGACCGACCGTACCATCGACAGCCATATCAAAAACCTGCGACGTAAGCTGGAATCCCTCGACGCGGATCAGTCGTTTATTCGTGCGGTATATGGTGTGGGTTATCGCTGGGAAGCGGATGCGTGCCGGATCGGCGCGTGAAAGGTGAAAATGACCCGCTGCGGCGGGTAATCTCATCAGGCAGCTTCGGCTGCCCCGTGGGCGGTAATGCTGTATCCCTGCTTTTGCCAGTGCTCCAGCTGCATGCGCTGCTGCGGCGATAACGTCTGACCGGCCCAGACGAGGATATGCTGCCCGGGGAAGAACTCCGGATGGGGTAACTCCAGCGGTTCCGCAAACACGTTGACGCGCCAGCCGCGCTGCGAAAGACGCCACGCCTCCAGCCACAGGCGGGTACGATCCTCAATACTCCAGCCAATCAGCAATGCATCCCTGCCCGCTTTGGCGCGTGAGTCGCTCAGGCTGGTAACCGCCTGCTCAATCAGAATGCCGTCCAGCATGCTGCACATGATGCCCGCGGTATTTTGATCGAGGCTGAGGGTTTCCCGCACGGGAATAAACACCTGGTCGATAAGCGCATCTACGGGATGGTGCTGGCAAAACGCCACGATCTGGGCCCGGCATTTTCCCGGGCTGACCTGACGCAACGTGCCCATCATCTCTTCCTGCAGCGTGCGCCAGTCTCCCGGCTCGGGCGCTTTATCCTGATCGAGAAGGGCTTTAACCTTACCCACCGGCACGCCACGCTCAATCCAGCGCTTGATCTCCTCAATGCGCTGGATATCTTCGTCGTCAAATTGTCGATGCCCGCCTTCACTGCGCTGTGGTTTGAGCAGACCATACCGGCGCTGCCATGCGCGTAATGTGACGGGGTTGATGCCGCAGCGTTCTGCGACATCGCCAATACTGTAAAAGGCCATCGATACCCCATGCCTGATCGATATATTCTGTAAACAAAGTAACGAATCTCATCGGGCTGTACAACCCGTTATATTGTACAACAGAATTGTATCACTGCCTGGTGTGTATCACTTTCAGAATGTATCGCGCGGCTCAGGCCAGCATACAGGCGGGATGCCAGCCAGTTCCGGGTGGGCAAACAGGTGCCCCTGGAAATGCGAAACTCCGGCTGATTCCAGCCACATCCACTCTTCCGGCTGCTCAATACCCACCGCTGAGATCAGAATTTCCAAAGCTGTACAACATTTGATGATGGCCAGCACTATTGCCTGGCGTGGGCCGCTCTTGTGCACGTCGCGAATCAGGTCGCGGTTGATCTTAATCCGGTCCGGCTGGAACTGCGCCAGCAGCAGCAGCCCGGCAAAACCACCGCCGAAGTGGTCAATGGCCACGCCGATGCCTGCCGCCTTTAACTCACGCACCGCGCCGGTGAATTCGTCGAGACGGGAGATGACTTCGTTCTCGGTAAACTCAACCACGATCTGTTCGGCCACCAGCCCGTTAGCCTCTATCTCCTGAATCAGATAGCTAACCGCATCAGGCACGTTAACCAGCGTCATTGGGAGCAGGTTTATAGACAGGCTCTGCTCTCCAAGCCCTAGCGCGCGGGCCATCGCAAAAGCCACGCTCTTGCTTTTGAGGTCGGCTTCGTAGAGTTCATTCCCAACTAATCCCTCGAACCAGTGCCGGGAGACCCCTCCTTCCGGGGTGCGGATCAGGGCTTCCAGGGAGACTATTTCCCGCGCCAGCGGATCGATAATCGGCTGGAAGGCGAAGTTGCACACCTCGCTGTAGCGCTGCGACAGGGAACGAACGCTGGGAGCATCAGTATCGGCAATAAACTCCCAGTGATCCCCTGACGGCAGCTCAAAATAGTTCTCTTTTTCGCTCTCTTCAACGAAGGTTCTGAAGAACTGCAGCGCCCTGTCGTTATAGGTCAGCTGGTACCTGGACGTGCCTTTATCCAGCACGTTTTGTAGCACCTCATGGCGAATATATTTACGTAAATCAAAGAGTTCCATACCGCACTTGCCGAAGCGACGCGCAGGAGAGTAATCACACAGCAGCTCTACTACGTTGTGATGGCGCGGGTCTTCACATATCGCACGGTAAATGGCTCTTACGTTTTCCTCAGGCCCTTCAAGCAGCTGAAAAAAGAGCTTGCCGTTAAACAGAAGAATGCCGCTGACTTCGGCTTCCCTGTTCTTTTTGTTTGCTGCAACAACCATGTCTTCCAGCACAGTAACCGGTACGTGGTCACGAAAGTGACTACGGTAAATGATGGTAGTGAGCATAGGGTTTCCAATAGAGGAGATGAATGAAAGTCCACAGTATCAGATGGTTGGCGCTACGTCTTATTAACCCATCCGGGGGGCTACCATGCCCTAATCCTGTTTCGGCAATAACGGTTAAAATCCCAGGAAATGTACAATATTTTCTTTCTTTTTTAGCAAATTTTTTACTGTTAACGTCTTGATTACTCTGAGTTAGCACGTATTGATCAAAATATATTTGTTAAGTTGTACAATTAGTATGTACAGTATTTACCAGTTAACAAGACATTAACCATATTTTAGCACCGCGGATTTCAGGAGTGACATATGCGCCAAAACGGGTTTGCACCGACTACAGCCAATGCCATTGCCCAATATTTTAATAAAGCAAACCAGCCTTCTCAGCAGGAGACGCTGGGACAAATTGTGGTAGAGATCCTGCGGGAAGGAAAAATCCTCAACCGAAAAGCGATCTGCACCCGACTGCTATACCGGATGGAACAGGCATCGGATCGGGAAGAGGAGAGCCGCTATCAAACGCTGATTGGCCTGCTGTTTGATCGATAAGAGACGTACGCCCACAGCTGCTAATTGAATTGTTTTCAAGTCAGTTTTTTCTTCGGACAGCTTTATACTGTCGCCACAGACTGACTTAATGCCTTGAATCCCCCATCAGGTGGAGAGGGCAACAGAGACGTAGTTATGAACAGAAGTGACCATGAACGATTAACTGATGAACTTATTGGCGAAGCCACCCTTTCTCTGCTTAAGGAAAACGGCCCTATCAGCATGAAGCTCTTGCTGCAAAGGCTGCAACAGATGTTATCGGCAGAGCGAGACGGCCAGCGTCGGAATGTGCTTTCCCAAATTATTCTGGAAATTTCCAGCGACGGTAAGGGGAACACCCGACGTGAACCTAAAAGTGAACAGCAGGATTGGGACACGGATGGTCGAAACAACAGCAATGTGTATCCCCTGTTTGGCAATAGCCAGCAAGCCAACAGCAAAAAACACTAACTGTATTATTAATTCATTAACTAAACCGGTGTGACACCTATGAGCCAGGCGATGCTCCAGAAATCAGACTTTTATGACGAACTGCCAAACGATGCGTTGTCCAACTATTTTCGCAGCGCCGGCGGTTTGTTAGCCGAAGAGTGGGCCCTGCTGGAATCAGTCGTGAGCGCAATTCTGGATGCGAAGGAACCGCTGACCAACAAAGCGATTATTGTACGACTGATTAAGCAGATTGAGTCCACGCGCGACGTCGTCAAAGCCGATATCATTCGTAAAACGCTGGAAATTATTGTCGATCACACCCAGGATGACCTCTGAGCCCCCCCGCTGAATTAAACGCCGACGGTACTGTCCTGCCGTCGGCGTTTCGTTATCTGAATGGTTTACCTCCCTGTCCCGCAGCGTTACAATGCCCGCCCTTAAAGTATGGGATCTCCTCCCGGCGCCCACCCGTGTGCGCATCTGACCTGTCATCAGAACGAGAACAAACATGTTTAAACCGGAACTCCTCTCCCCGGCGGGAACGCTGAAAAATATGCGTTACGCCTTCGCCTATGGCGCCGATGCCGTCTATGCGGGCCAGCCGCGCTACTCGCTGCGCGTGCGTAATAACGAATTCAACCACGAGAATCTGCAGCTCGGCATCAACGAAGCCCACGCGCAGGGGAAAAAATTCTACGTGGTGGTCAACATTGCGCCGCATAACGCCAAGCTGAAAACCTTCATTCGCGACCTGAAACCGGTGGTAGAGATGGGGCCGGATGCGTTGATTATGTCGGATCCCGGTTTAATCATGCTGGTGCGGGAGAACTTCCCGGAGATGGACATTCACCTATCGGTGCAGGCCAATGCCGTTAACTGGGCAACGGTGAAATTCTGGCAGCAGATGGGGCTGACCCGCGTAATTCTGTCCCGCGAACTGTCGCTGGAAGAGATCGAAGAGATCCGCAGCCAGGTGCCGGAAATGGAGCTGGAGATTTTCGTCCACGGCGCGCTGTGCATGGCCTACTCCGGCCGCTGCCTGCTCTCTGGCTACATCAACAAGCGTGACCCGAACCAGGGCACCTGCACCAACGCCTGCCGCTGGGAGTATAAGGTCCAGGAAGGTAAGCAGGATGAGGTGGGCAACATCGTGCATAAGCATGAGCCGATCCCGGTGCAGACCATTGAGCCGACGCTGGGCATCGGTGCGCCGACCGACAGCGTGTTTATGATTGAAGAGGCCCAGCGCCCGGGCGAGTACATGACCGCGTTCGAAGATGAGCACGGCACCTACATCATGAACTCCAAGGATCTGCGCGCCATCGCTCACGTTGAGCGCCTGACACAGATGGGCGTCCACTCCCTGAAGATTGAAGGCCGCACCAAATCCTATTACTACTGCGCGCGTACCGCTCAGGTTTATCGCAAGGCGATTGACGACGCGGCGGCGGGTAAACCGTTCGACGCGACCCTGCTGGAAACCCTGGAAGGGCTGGCGCACCGCGGCTATACCGAAGGCTTCCTGCGTCGTCATACCCATGACGATTACCAGAACTACGACTACGGCCACTCGCTTTCCGAGCGCCAGCAGTTTGTCGGTGAGTTCACCGGCGAGCGCAAGGGGCCTCTGGCAGCGGTGGCGGTGAAAAACAAATTCCTCGTCGGCAACAGCCTGGAGTTGATGACCCCGCAGGGCAACGTCAACTTTACCCTCGAACATATGGAGAACGGTAAAGGGGGAGCGGTCGCAGTCGCGCCGGGAGACGGACATACCGTCTGGCTGCCGGTACCGGAAGATATCTCGCTGGACTATGCCCTGCTGATGCGTAATTTCATCGGGGAAAATACCCGTAATCCGCACGTTGGGTAAGATTAAAGGGTTATTTTTTGGTATGAGATGATTCTTAGAATTCGATCACATACCGCTGCGTTTGATACGGGTATTATCTATAACGCTGAAAAACATAACCCATAAATGCTAGCTGTACCAGGAACCACCTCCTTAGCCTGTGTAATCTCCCTTACGCAGGCTAATTTTTTTGCCTGAAATTCCTCTCACCCCCATCTCCCTGCCTGCTGTCGCAACACAACCATTAGCGTCCCTAACGTAAATTTTTCTTTATTTACAACGAGAAGTAACTGAAATCATCAATTTATTAAAGGTAGGGTATTCATAGACATCCAGAATGCTATTCTTCTTATGAATGAAATTTCACTTAAGGAGAAGGAGAAATCTATGTACTGGGTGGTTGAAAACAGGATGGTGTGCCCTCGTACCGGAACAATATTCATTCACGTTCTGACTGTTAAAAATCTTAGATTGATAATCTGGTATAAAGGCGATTACTTTATCAGCACGGGTTCAGTTCTCATTACCGGTCCCTTCGGAATTGCCGTTGACGGCACCCTCAGAAAGTTCCACATTCTGCGAACCTTTCCCTATAACCCCACCTTTTGGTCATCATTTGTCGCGAAATCGGGATGCCCTGGTAACGATGGCACCCTGGTAACCCGCTGCAAACATCATCCCGATTGTGTTTTCGCGCTATGCCCGTATGGCGCCATTGCGTCATAAAGTTATGAATCCGAGTGGCGCACGTTTTGGCTCGCCACTCATTTAATTTTCGCCTTTCATCCTCTTCTTACCCGCTTTTCCCCGCGCTGCGATACACTTTTGAAAGATCAGCACAGGAGCAATGTGGATGGCGACCTATCCGGCAAGTTTATTAATTCTGAACGGCAAAGGAACAGGCAACGATCTGTTGCGCGAAGCCGTGACGCTTCTTCGTGAAGAAGGGGTGGTGATCCATGTCCGCGTGACGTGGGAGAAAGGTGATGCAGCCCGTTATATTCAGGAAGCCTGCGACCTCGGGGTGGAGACCGTCATTGCGGGCGGCGGCGATGGCACCATAAATGAAGTGGCGACGGCGCTGATTGACCTGCCAGAGACGCAGCGTCCGGCACTGGGCATTTTGCCGCTCGGCACCGCCAACGATTTCGCCACCAGCGCCGGGATCCCTGAAAGCCTCGACAAAGCCCTGCAGCTGGCGATTGCCGGTAAAGCCACGGCGGTGGATATTGCCCGGGTCAACGACGAAACCTGTTTTATTAATATGGCGACCGGCGGGTTTGGGACACGTATTACCAGCGAAACCCCGGAAAAACTGAAAGCCGCGCTGGGCGGCGTTTCGTATCTGATCCACGGTCTGGCGAGAATGGATTTACTCAAACCCGACACCTGTGAAATTCGCGGCGAGAACTTTCGCTGGGAGGGCGATGCGCTGGTAATCGGTATCGGCAATGGCCGTCAGGCAGGAGGCGGGCAGCAGCTCTGCCCGGATGCGTTGATTAACGACGGGCAGCTCCAGCTGCGTATTTTTTCCGCCAACGAACTGCTTCCGGCGCTGCTGACGACGCTGACCAGGCCGGAAGAGAGCCCGAACGTCATTGACGGTCAGTCAGCCTGGTTTGAGGTCGTTGCCCCACACGGCATGACCTTTAATCTGGATGGTGAACCGCTGAGCGGTAACCATTTCCGTATAGCGCTGTTGCCCGGCGCGCTCCAGTGCCGGCTGCCGCCGGATTGCCCGCTTCTGCGCTGATAAGTGCGGCCTGATGCCCTCACCCCGACCCTCTCCCACTGGGAGAGGGTGCAAACACTAAAAACGGTAACATGCGTTACCGTTTTGCTTTTACCTCCGCCGCCGGGCAATATCACTAATACACCGCCACCTCCCGGGCCATCTCGCGGGAATACTGCTGGCTGGCGTTGACCAGCATCCGGGTGTAATCGGTTTGCGCCTGCCCTGCTACCAGCTCATCCACCGTCAGCGTTTCGAGAATTTTCCCGTACTGCATCACCGCCACCTTCTGGCACAGATGGGCGATCACTCCGAGATCATGGGTCACCATCAGGTAGGTGAGCTTCGACTCGCGCTGCAGCTCCGCCAGCAGGTTTAAGATCTCCGCCTGCACCGAAACGTCCAGCGCCGAGGTCGGCTCGTCGAGCAGCAGCACCTGCGGCTCAAGGATCAGCGCCCGGGCGATGGCCACGCGCTGACGCTGGCCGCCGGAGAGCTGATGCGGATAGCGGTCGCGGAAGGCGCGGTTGAGGCCGACTTTATCCAGCAGGGCATGAATGCGGCGATCCCGGTCGTTAATGCCGTGGATCTGCAGCGGCTCTTCCAGAATATCGCCGATTGTGTGGCGCGGGTGCAGCGAACCGTAGGGATCCTGAAACACCATCTGCACCAGGCGACAGCGCTGGGGGCTGATGCGCCGCTCCAGCGGCTGGCCGTTGATCGCCAGCGCCCCGTCCCAGTGGGTGAACAGCCCGGCCAGGCACTTCAGCACCGTGGTTTTGCCGGAGCCCGACTCCCCCACCAGGCCATAAATCTCTCCCGGCTGGACGTTAATATTGACGTCATACAGCACCTGGCTGCGTTTCTCGCCTTCGCCGAATGCCAGATTCAGGTTTTTTACCTCGATCATCTTTCGCTCCTTATTCGGTCAGCCAGCTGGCCTGACGCTGCAACACCGGCAGCACCGGGCGGCGGTGATTCATCTCCGGCAGGGCATTGATCAGCCCCTGCGTGTAGGGGTGCTTCGCGTTGTGCAGGTCGCAGGCGGCGATGGATTCCACCACCCGCCCGGCGTACATCACCAGCACCCGGTCGCAGAAGCTGCGCACCAGGTTGATGTCGTGGCTGATAAAGATCAGCCCCAGCCCGCGGGACTGGACTAAGTCGTCCAGCAATCCCAGCACCTGCAGGCGCACCGAGACGTCCAGCGCCGAGGTGGGTTCGTCGGCGATCACCAGCTCCGGGTCGGTGATCAGCATCATGGCGATCATGATGCGCTGCCCCTGCCCGCCGGAGATCTCGTGCGGATAGAGCTGATACACCCGCTCCGGCTGGCGAATGCGCACCACGTCGAGCATCTCCAGCACTTTGGCTTTCGCCTCCGCCTTGCGCCCCGGATGGTGGGTCAGCCAGGCCTCGGCGATCTGATCCCCGACGCAGACCACCGGGTTCAGGGAGTACTTCGGGTCCTGCATGATCATTGAGATGCGCTTGCCGCGAATGCCGCGCATCTGCGCCTCGCTGACGCTGCGGAGATCGACATCGCCAAACTGCATCCGGGTGGCGGTGATCTGCGCCTTTGCCGGGTGCAGGCGCAGCAGCGCCCGCCCGACGGTGGATTTCCCCGAGCCCGACTCACCGACAATCGCCAGCTTCTCGCGCCCGAGCTGAAAGGAGACGCCGCGCACCGCGTTAGTCACCGCGCGTCCGTTGATAAAGTCGACGTGCAGATCGCGCACGTCGAGCAGCGGCTCATTAGTTGCTGCGAGGATCGAGGATGTCACGTAAGCCATCTCCTAAGAAGTTGAACGCCAGGCTGTTAATCAGGATCGCCAGCCCCGGAATAGTCACCACCCACCAGCACTCCATCATGTAGGTGCGGCCGCTGGAGATCATCGCCCCCCACTCCGGCTCCGGTGGCTGCGCGCCGAGGCCGAGGAAGCCGAGACCGGCGGCGGTCAGGATGATCCCGGCCATGTTCATGGTGATACGGATAATTACCGACGGCAGGCACAGCGGAACAATGTGCCGCCACAGCACCCGCACCGGGGAGGCCCCCCTGCAGACGCACGGCGGAGATAAAGTCGGCCTGGCGCAGCGACAGGGTTTCAGCGCGGGCCAGACGGGCAATCGGCGGCCAGGCGGTGATCGTAATCGCAATCACCACGTGCTCCAGCCCCGGGCCGAGGGCCGCGACGAACGCCAGCGCCAGCACCAGGCTCGGGAAGGAGATAAAGATATCGGTAACGCGCATCAGCACCGCATCGACCTTACTGCCAAAGTACCCGGCGGTGACGCCCAGCAGCAGCCCCAGCGGGCCGACCGTGACCGACACCAGCAGCACGATATAGAGCGTGATGCGCGAGCCGTAGACCAGACGGCTGAAGATATCCCGGCCAAATTCGTCGGTGCCGAACCAGTGTTGGGCGTTCGGGGCCACCAGGGCGTTATTCAGATCCTGCACCAGCGGGTTGTAGGGCGCGATCCAGGGCGCAAAGGCCGCGACGATCAGCAGCAGCAGAATAATGCCGCCGCCAATGGCCGTCAGCGGGTTGCGCGCCATCTGCCCGACAAACCCGACGCTGCGACGGGCCATCCGCGCCAGGCGCTGGCGTCCTTCGCTGCGAACGGATTGCAGCGGTGTATCCAGAGAAACGGTCATGATTTCGTCCTCGGGTCAAAGAGTTGATACAGCATGTCGGAGAGCAGGTTGAGCATCACGAAGATGATCCCCACCAGCAGGACGCAGCCCATCACCGCGTTCATGTCCCCCAGCAGCAGGCTGCCGGTGAGATAGGAGCCAAAACCCGGCCAGGAGAAGACGGTTTCAATCAGCACCGCCCCTTCCAGCAGCGATCCGTAGGCCAGGGCCACCACCGTCAGCAGCTGCACGAGGATGTTGCGGAACGCGTGGTTCCAGATCACCTGGCGCTCGGTTAAACCTTTTACGCGAGCGGTGATGATGAACTCCTGGGACAGCTGGGCCAGCATAAAGCTGCGGGTCATGCGGCTGATGTAGGCCAGGGAGTGGAAGCCCAGCAGTGAGGCCGGCAGCACCAGGTGGTTAATGGCGTTCCAGAACACCGCGCTGTTGCCTGCCAGCAGGGCATCGACGGTCATCAGTCCGGTACGGCGCGGTACCAGGCCATCCAGGCCCAGATCCAGCCGTCCGGCGCCGCCTACCCAGCCAAGCCAGGCATAGAACAGCAGTAGCCCCATCATCCCGACCCAGAAGATCGGCGTGGAGTAACCGGCGAGGCTGATGATGCGCACCACGTAATCCGAAACGCTGTTACGGCGCGCGGCGGCCAGCACCCCCAGCGGAACGCCTAAACCGGCCCCGACGATAATCGCCATCGTCGCCAGCTCCAGGGTCGCCGGGAAGACGCGCAGAATGTCATCCAGCACCGGCTTGCCGGTCAGCAGGGCATTGCCCAGATCGCCGTGCAGCAGGTTGTTGAGGTAGATGCCGAACTGGGTCAGCAGGGATTTATCAAAGCCCAACTGGTGATAAACCTGCTGATAGGTGCTGTGGTCAGCATCCGGGCCGACAATCGCCAGCACCGGATCTACCGGCATCACCCGGCCAATAAAGAAGGTCAGCACCAGCAGGCCGAACAGGGTCACCAGCACCTGGGTCAGGCGTTTAGAGAAACGCCGGGTGCGGGAGCCCGGGGCGAGGATCGCAACGCTCATTTTTCACCTCCGGTTTTGTACACTTCCCGCAGGAAGGTGGTGGCCGACGGATGCGACTGGAAGTTTTTGACTTCGTTACGCACCACCACCGAATCGACCATCTGCGACAGCGGGATCAGAGCCGGGATCAGCTGGTCGTAACGCACCTGGATCTGCTGGTAGTCGGCGATCTGTTTCTGCGGATCGCGCTCCAGCAGGGCCTTGTCGATCATCTCGTTCAGCGGCTTGTCGTAAAAACCGGTGCGCCAGCCCTGGAAGTTGGTCAGCCGGGCTTCGTCGCTGTTGTCCGGGTTGTAGACCAGCGCGCGCAGGCTGGAGTGCGGATGGGGCTCCACGCCGCTGCCGCCGCGCCCGACCAGCATGTCGAACTTACGCTCGCGCATCGCGCCGTAGATCTGGTTCCCGGTGCCGGTGATGATTTTGGTGTTGATGCCCGCCTGCATCAGGGTGGACTGCACCGCGATGGCGATATTGAGGAACGGCTGATCCGCCAGCACCCGCAGGGTGGTGTCGAAACCGTCCGGATAGCCCGCTTCCGCCAGCAGCTTTTTGGCGCGGGCGATGTCGAGCTTATAGCCCGGGTCCGGTAATGTGGACGGCATCCCCGCCTTGATCGGCCGCTGGTGCAGCACGCCGTAGCCCGGCATCAGCGCCTTGTTGATGCCCTGATAGTCAATCAGGTAGCGCACGGCTTCGCGCACTTTCGGATTGGCGAAGTGCGCCTCTTTCATGCTCATCGCCACGTAGTAAACCGTGCCTTTCTGCACGGCTTCCACCGTCAGCTGCGGATCCTTACGCAGGGCGTTGATGTCCGCCACCGCCATGTTGCTGGCGATATCCAGATCGCCCTTCTCCACCATCAGGCGCAGGGTTTGCGACTCCTGGAAATGGCGCAGGACGACGCGGTTCATCTTCGGCTCTTCGCGCCAGTATTTCGGGTTGCGCTGCATGCGCAGCACGTCTTTTGCCTGCCAGGTCTCCAGCATAAAGGGCCCGGAACCGGCTTCGTTGGTTGTCAGCCAGCGGTTGCCCCAGTCGCTATTGACCTCGTGGCTGAGCACCGTTTTGCGATCCAGCACGCCGAGGTTGCCCAGCGCGCCGAGGGAGTAGATCACCAGCTGCGGATCGTTGGCCTTCGGCAGAGTGAGCTGCACGGTGTGGTCATCGAGGGCTTTAATCTGCTGGTCAATATTCTTCTTAGAGAACCCGTAGGATTTCCACACCGAGGCCTGGGCGAGGTTGAGGTGCAGCAGGCGGCGCATCGACCACACCACGTCCTCGGCGGTGAGCGGATTGCCGGAGTGGAAGGTCACGTTGTCGCGCAGGTGGAAGGTCAGGGTTTTGCCGTCCGGGGAAATATCCCAGGATTTCGCCAGCGCCGGTTTGACGTTGGTGAGGGTATTAGGATCCAGCTCCACCAGCGAATCGTAGAGATTGACCACAATGCCGACCACTTCGTTACCGGTCATCGCGGCCGGATCGAGGGTCAGCAGGTTGTTCATGTTCATACCGATGATGAGCTGATCGGGCGGCGTTTTTGCGTAAGCCGCACCGCTCCCCATCATCAGCGAGAGCGCGAGTAAACACGCTCCAGCCAGAGAGGTTCGTTTCATGTATATATCGCCTGTAGGGTACGTTTTTATCTGTCAGTCGTGGCTGACGGTATTGGCTTCGATATACGCAAAATTAATGTCTTCGCCGAGTCCCGGACGCGTCGGCAGGCTGACCATGCCTTCATCATCCATCGGGTCGATCAGGCTGTGCAGATAGGCTGCCGGTTCGTCGTAATCGAGGAACGGGTGCAGCAGGCCGCGCTCATACCAGCGGCAGTTCTTGATGGCGCCAATCACCGCCAGGCTCGCCGCGCCGTTGCCGTGTACTTCACAGTCCATGCCGAACGACTCCGCAAGGTTCGCCACCTTCAGGGTTGGCGAGATGCCGCCAACGCCGTTCGAACCGGCGCGCAGGATGTCGCAGGCCCCTGCCTTGATCCAGTCGGCGCGGCTGTGGTGCTTCCCGCCGAGGCTTTCTGGCCCGATGATCGGAATAGAGAGGTTTTCTGCCAGCCAGGCGTAGGAGGACATGCTCTCCTCTTCCATCGGCTCTTCAAACCACGCGAAGTTGAGCTTCTCCAGCTCTTTGCCGATGTACAGCGCTTCGGTGCGGCTGTACCAGTGGTAGCCGTCGATCATCAGGTCGATGTCCGGGCCGACCGCTTCACGCACCGCGGCGCAGGCTTTGACGTCCATCTTTGGATTGGGGGCGAAGGAGACCGGCGGCATCCAGGTGTGCAGCTTAATCGCTTTGTATCCGCGGGCGACCAGCGTCTCGGCAAAGCTGGCGTACTCTTCCGGCGTCGACAGGCCGCCGGGCAGGTCATCGCCGCACATGGTGCTGCCGTAGGCCGGCACTTTGTCGCGGTAGCCGCCGAGCAGTTTCCACACCGGCATATTCAGTTTGCGGCCAATCAGATCCCACAGCGCCTGCTCAACAAACCCCAGCGCGCGTTCGGTCAACTGGTGGGCGCTACCGCGCTGCCAGTGGGCCAGCTCCTGCCAGATCTTCTCGCGATTGAACGCGTCCTGGCCGACCATCACTTTGCGAAAGAAGGTGTTGACCACAAAAGGGCGCACCACTTCCGGCGGTGCAAATGAGTACCCTTTGGTGCCATCGTCTGCGGTAATGGTCAGCATCGCCATTTTTGCCAGGCTCCCCGGCCCCGGATGGGAATGTCCGGCGGTGTCGGAGACCCGGCGCGTGGGATACTGAAAGACGGTGACGTTTACAGATTCGATTTTCATTTTCAGTCCTTAAAACAACGTAGGTTCAGCATGTTCTGTCATTTTGAAAAGCTGTTTCGAAACTAACTGTAAGCGCATAATTCATCCACTGCCTTAGACAAATTCCGCTAAGCGCTGACCATTTTTTGTGCATCTGCACGGGAGGGAGTGACACTTTTCACAAAAGCCTGGGGAAGTGTGAAGTGGATCGGGAGAGATCTTTGAATGAAATGAAATGGGATTTCAAATATTGATGGGTGCGGTTAAATCCCCTCTCCCCTTTGGGGAGAGGGTTAGGGTGAGGGGTTATGCGATCGTCACTTTCTTATCCAAGTACACATCCTGCACGGCGTTAATCAGCTTCACGCCGTCGGCCATCGATTTTTTAAACGCCTTGCGACCGAGGATCAGCCCCATACCGCCCGCGCGTTTGTTGATCACTGCCGTGCGCACCGCATCGGTGAGATCGGTTTCCCCGCCTGCCGCCCCGCCGGAGTTGATCAACCCGGCGCGACCCATGTAGCAGTTCGCCAGCTGGTAGCGCACCAGGTCAATTGGGTTATCGCTGGTCAGTTTGCTGTAGACCCGATCGTCGGTATAGCCGAATTTCACCGCCTTGTAGCCGCCGTTGTTTTCGGCCATTTTCTGCTTGACGATATCCGCCCCGATGGTCGCCGCCAGATGGTTGGCCTGGCCGGTTAAATCGGCGGAAACATGGTAATCGGTGCCGTCTTTGCTGAAGGCCGGGTTACGCAGGTAGGCCCACAGCACGGTCACCAGCCCCAGCTCGTGTGCACGCTCGAAGGCGGCGGAGATCTCTTCGATCTGACGACGCGACTGCTCCGAGCCGAAATAGATGGTCGCCCCTACCGCGACCGCGCCGAGGTTGAAGGCCTGCTCAACGCTGGCATAGAGCGTCTGGTCATATTCGGTGGGGTAGCTCAGGGTTTCGTTGTGGTTGAGCTTAACCAGGAACGGAATGCGGTGCGCGTAACGGCGTGAGACGGACGCCAGCACGCCATAGGTGGAGGCTACGCAGTTACAGCCCGCCTCAATCGCCAGTTCGACGATATTTTTCGGATCAAAATAGAGCGGGTTGGCAGCAAAGGACGCGCCCGCAGAGTGCTCTACGCCCTGGTCCACCGGCAGGATCGACAGATAGCCGGTCCCGCCCAGACGCCCGGTGTTATACAGCGTCTGCATATTGCGCAGCACCGCCGGCGGACGGTTGTTGTCCACCATCACGCGGTCGACGTAGTCATGGCCAGGCAGGTAAAGCTGGTCGGCTGGAATGGTCATACAACGATGCTGTAACAGGCTGTCGGCGTCTTTGCCAAGCAATTGCGTAATATCAGTCATGGTTTTCCTCCCGTCAGTGCCGACAGGGTGTCGGCATTTTTATCCAGGCTCACAGGATTGTAAGCCCCCCTAAGCCTGGTCTGCGGGACGTCAAATTGCCAGCCGTCTACCACCATGCATGAAAATGATGCACCGGACCTATGCCCTGCCCCACTTCCAGCGTGTCCGCCTGTGCGAGCGCACAGGAGAGCCAGGCTTTGGCCTCGCGGACCGTATCCGCCCAGCTATCGTGCCGCGGACGCAGCGCGGCCAGCGCCGCAGATAGGGTGCAGCCGGTGCCATGGGTGTTTTTGGTATTCACCCGCGGGGCGGTAAAGCGCGTGGCCCCGTCGCGGGTGAACAGCCAGTCGGGGCTTTCGGGATCGTCCAGATGGCCGCCCTTCATCAGCACCGCCTCGCAGCCCATCGCCAGCAATGCCTGGCCCTGCGCTTTCATCTCCTGCTCGCTGCGGGCATGGGGCGCATCCAGCAAGGCCGCCGCTTCGGGTAGATTGGGGGTGATGAGCGCCACCTGCGGCAGCAGTTTTTTACGCAGCGTGTCGACGGCGGCGGTCGACAGCAGCGGGTCGCCGCTTTTCGCCAGCATCACCGTGTCCAGCACCACGTTTTTCACCTGATGACGCAGGAGCTGCTCCGCCACAGCCTCGACGATATCGGTTTCGGCCAGCATGCCGATCTTGGTGGTGTCGATGCGCACATCGCTGAATACCGACTCCAGCTGCGCCGCCACGAAGTCGGGTTCGATGCGATAGACCGACTGCACCCCGCGAGTGTTCTGTGCCACCAGGGCGGTGATCACCGAGCAGCCGTATACGCCCAGCGCGGAGAAGGTTTTCAGGTCAGCCTGGATCCCGGCTCCGCCGCTTGGGTCGGTGCCGGCGATGGTAAGCGCATTAATCCGTTTCATCGTTGTGCCCCCCAGTTCCCACAGGGCATCAAGAAACGCCGCGGCAAAACTGCCCGGGCCACGACTTTGCGCTGCCGCCAGCGTCCCGGCCCGTTTCATCCAGCCGCAGGCCGCGGCAATGTTATCCAGCCGGTCGCCCGGCAGCGAACAGCTGGCTGCCACCACCGCTGACAGGGCGCAGCCGGTGCCCACCACCCGGGTCATCAGCGGATCGCCCCCGGTGAGGGTCTGGGTACGCAGCCCGTCAGTGACGTAATCCACCTCCCCTGTCACCGCCACCACGGCATTGGTCTGCCGCGCCAGGGCTTGCGCCGCAGGCAGGGCGCTGGCGGCGGTATCGGTGGTGTCCACGCCGCGCCCGCCAGCGCTCATCCCGGCAAGAGCGAGGATTTCAGAGGCATTGCCGCGAATAGCCGCCGGTTTCAGAGCGAGGATTTGCTGGCAAAAACGGGTCCGGTACGCCAGCGCACCAACGGCCACCGGATCGAGCGTCCAGGGCTTACCCGCCGCCACCGCGCTTTCGATCGCCCGGCGCATCGCCTGGGCGCGCGGTGCGGTGAGGGTACCGACGTTAATCAGGAGCGCATCGGCAATAGTGGAAAACTGTTCAGCCTCTTCGGCTTCGATCACCATCGCCGGAGATGCGCCGAGGGCCAGCAGGACGTTGGCGGTAAAGGTATGCACCACGTCGTTAGTCATGCAGTGAGTCAGTGGAGAACGGGTTCGGAAGTGGAGTAAGGCGTGTAAATTGAGCAGGTCAGGCTGCATGGTATCGCTCCTGCCTTGCGCGAAGAAGCGATTGCCCGGAGGGCATCTGACTTCCCTACGCTGGCATTATCCAGATCAGGTGGTACGGGTATTTCTCAGCCTTCACAAGGAAGGGCACCCCGAGTCAAATTACATAAGATGATGTAATCCCGGAAGCGTAGAGGATGCGTCTGGCAATAGCAAGACCCTTCTGCTGCCGCTGCTGCTTGCCAGGATTACTCCCATCATTTTAGCTATTCGTGCTAAATGTGATCTTCATCAAGTAGTAACACCCTTCCTTCCGCGATAGTCAGCACCTCGTTACTTTTATAGAAACGATGTGATAATAGCTGCACACATAAAAGTAACTATGTTATTGATTAATAAATAATCTATTAATTTACTAAAGGTTAATGTATGAAAAAGATTCTGTTGGTGGGTGTGGTGGCTGCACTTCTTGCGGGCTGCGTCTCTGAAGAACAGCGGTTAGCGCAGTGTGAGGCAAAAGGCGTCAGCCGCGATGCCTGCTATGTTGCCGACCAGAACCGTCAGGCCACGATCAATGCCGCGGCCGAAAAACAGGCTTTAGAGAATGCCCATGCCGCCGTTCAGCATGCGCAGGCGGGCCACGTTGCTGACCCGCTGCGTGAAGCCTCTTTTAGCGCAAACGGCATCAAAGCCACCGTCAACAATGGTTTTACCCAGGCCACCATCAACGGCAAAAAAAGCCACGGTGAAGCGTTCAAATGCGAACTTCTACGAGATAAAAGGCGCGGGTTATATCCTGTCGATCTCCCTTGATGCGGACGGCGTTACCGATGCGTCATGGAATAAAACCCATGGTCGCGATCATGGGATTCTGAACGTCGTTCAAAATACTCCTAAAGCATTCTAAAATACCCCACTTTTTTTCTGCGGAGTGCCCCCCCAGGAAACCTCAGTTGCCATGCGGGGTTACGGCTTACGCGCGTTGTTTTAACGCGCGTAACAAAACGATAAACAATTAACCATTGAGCCCCGCGCAAAAAGGCTCTATATTGGCCGCGATTTTTGATGCCCTTCTCATTTTCTTAATTAATTATTCAATCGTGGCCACGTGCTGAGCTGCGGTTGTAGGAGTGATATGATGACGGATAAAGTCCGTATTGATACTTTGAATGCCTCTTCTTTCAAAACCAACGAAACCTATCTGGCCCGTCAGGCCGAAATGGAATCCAATGTCAGGAGTTATCCGCGCAAGCTGCCTTTAGCCATTACGAAGGCGGATGGGGTGTGGATCACCGATGCGGATAACAAAGAGTATCTTGATTGCCTGGCCGGTGCGGGAACGCTGGCGCTGGGTCATAACCATCCTGATGTGCTGAAAAGCATCCAAAGTGTCATTACCAGCGGCTTGCCGTTACATACCCTGGATCTGACTACGCCGTTAAAAGACGCGTTCTCAGAATACCTGCTCTCCATGCTGCCAGGTCAGGGCAAAGAGTACTGCCTGCAGTTTACCGGTCCATCCGGTGCGGACGCCGTTGAAGCCGCGCTGAAGCTGGCGAAAAAAGTGACCGGCCGCAGCGGCATTATCAGCTTCTCCGGTGCCTATCACGGCATGACCCACGGCGCACTGTCCGTGACCGGCAACCTGTCTCCGAAAGAAGCGGTTGACGGCATGATGCCGGAAGTGCAGTTCATGCCTTACCCGCACCAGTACCGCTGCCCGCTGGGTATCGGTGGTGAAGCGGGCGTGAAAGCCCTGACTTACTACTTCGAAAACCTGATCAACGACGTCGAGAGCGGCGTGCGTAAACCTGCTGCCGTGATCCTGGAAGCAGTCCAGGGCGAAGGCGGCGTGAACCCGGCTCCGGTTGAGTGGCTGCAGCGCATCCGTAAAGTGACCGAAGAGCACGGCATTCTGCTGATCCTCGACGAAGTCCAGGCGGGCTTTGCCCGTACCGGTAAATTCTTCGCCTTCGAACACGCGGGTATCCAGCCTGACATCATCGTTATGTCCAAAGCTGTTGGCGGCGGTCTGCCGCTGGCCGTGCTCGGTATCAAAAAGCAGTTCGATGCCTGGTCTCCGGGTCACCATACCGGTACCTTCCGTGGCAACCAGCTGGCGATGGCAACCGGCCTCACCACCCTGCAGATCCTCAAAGAGCAGAACATCGCTGATAAAGTTGCCGCCCAGGGCGAGTGGCTGAAAGCGAAGCTGGTTGAGCTGCAGAAACGCTATCCGGTTATCGGTCACGTGCGCGGTCTGGGCATGATGATTGGTATTGAGATCGTTAAACCGCACGAAGCTGCCGACCACATGGGCTGCTTCCCGGGCGACGGCGAGCTGTCTGCGCTGATCCAGAAGAAATGCTTCGAAGCCGGTCTGATTCTGGAGCGTGGCGGCCGTAACGGTAACGTTGTGCGTCTGCTGCCTTCCCTGCTGATCAGCGATCGGGAGCTGAACGTGTTCCTGGACAAATTTGAGCAGGCGCTGCTTGCTGCGGGCGTTCGCCCAGTCTAACCGGAGACAATGGATACAATGTCAGATTTAAACCCGATTTTGTCGTCGTCGGCGCAAAGCATCGAAGCCTATCAGCAGGCCATCGAGCAGAGCACCCAGGCGGTGATGCAGTGGCTGAAACAGCCGGAAATGTACCAGGGTAAAACGGTCGCCGAGCTGCGCGATCGTATCAACCTGGAGTTCAGCCCGGAAGGGCTGGGCAACGAGACCGCCATTGAGCGTGCCGTTGAATATTTCCTGAAAGACAGCCTGGCGGTGCACCATCCGCAGTGCGTGGCGCATCTCCACTGCCCGAGCCTGGTGGTAAGCCAGGCGGCGGAAGTCATGATCAACGCCACTAACCAGAGCATGGATTCCTGGGATCAGAGCCCGTCTGCGACCATTATCGAGATAAAACTGATCGAGTGGCTGCGTACCCGTCTGGGTTACCAGCCAGGCGACGCAGGTGTCTTCACCAGCGGCGGCACCCAGAGCAACATGATGGGTCTGATGCTGGCGCGCGATGCGTTCTTCGCGCGTCAGGGCCACTCCGTCCAGCAGGATGGTCTGGTGGGCGATCTGCGTAAGATCCGGGTGCTGTGCTCCGACAGCGCGCACTTCTCCGTGCAGAAGAACATGGCGCTGATGGGTCTGGGCTACCAGTCCGTTATCCAGGTGAAAACTGACGAATGTTCGCGTATGGATCTGACCGATCTGGCTGCGAAAATCGAGCAGTGCAATGCCAACGGCGAGCAGATTCTGGCGATTGTTGCCACCGCAGGCACTACCGACGCGGGTGCTATCGATCCGCTGCGTGCGATTGCAGAGCTGGCGGCGAAGCAGAATATCTGGGTTCACGTGGATGCGGCCTGGGGCGGCGCACTGCTGATGTCCGAGAAGTATCGCGATTACCTCGACGGTATCGAGCTGGTGGATTCCGTTACCCTGGACTTCCACAAGCAGTTCTTCCAGACCATCAGCTGCGGCGCGTTCCTGCTGAAAGAGGCGCGTCACTATGAGCTGATGCGCTATCAGGCGGCGTACCTGAACTCTGAGTTTGACGAAGAGGCTGGCGTACCGAACCTGGTGTCCAAATCCCTGCAGACCACCCGTCGCTTTGACGCGCTGAAGCTGTGGATGAGCCTGGAAGCGCTGGGCCAGAAGAAATACGCTGAGATCATCGATCACGGTGTGACCATGGCGCAGCAGGTTGCCGCGTACGTGACCGAACAGCCACAGCTGGAGCTGGTAATGCCACCGCAGCTGGCGAGCGTACTGTTCCGCTTCCGCCCTGAACTGAATCTGGACGATGCGGCCATTGCGCTGCTTAACCAGAAGATCGGTGATGCGCTGCTGGAATCGGGCCGTGCCAACGTCGGTGTGACCGAGCATAACGGGATCACCTGCCTGAAGCTGACCCTGCTGAACCCAATCGTGACGCTTGAGGATGTCAAAGTTCTGCTGTCACTGGTGGAACGCACGGCGCACGAGCTGCTGGCGAAGTAAGTTGTTCAACCCGGCAGCGTTCGCTGCCGGGTCTTTATTCCCTTGTTATTTTTTCTTCGCGTTCGGGCTCTGCTCCGCGGAATAACCATACGCATCGTAACCGGAAGCATAATAGCTGGCCGCCGATTTTATGACGTCGTTCAGGATTGCCCCTTTAATGTTGACCCCCATCTGCTGCAGGCGGCGCTGGCTGACCTCCATCTCCCGGACGCTGGTGACGTTAAAGCGTGCGACCAGCAGCGTAGAGGCCGCGACCCGGCCCACCAGCGCGGCATCCGTGACCGCCAGGATCGGCGGGGTATCGACAATCACCATGTCGTACTGCTCGCTGGCCCAGGCCATAAACGCGCGAAAACGGTCATGCATCAGCAGCTCGGACGGGTTAGGCGGATAGTGCCCGCAGGTCACCACATCAAACTGGCCGCTGGCGTACGTCTGAACCGCCTCACTAAAGGCCACTTTTCCTGACAGCACATCCGACAGACCGGCATCATTGCGCAGACCAAAAATATTGTGCACGTAGCCCTTACGCATATCGGCATCAATAAACAGCACCCGCCGATCGACCTGGGTCACCAGCGCCGCCAGCGAGGTGCTGACCAGCGTTTTGCCGCAGTCCTGAGACGGACCACTGAACATCAGAATGTTATTTTCGGCATCCATCATGGCGAAGTGTAGGCTGGTACGTAACCCGCGCACCGCTTCGACAAAATTATCCAGCGGCCTGTCTATCGGTAAAAAGGGCACGTCGGTGATTTTATGCCGTTTGCAGTAGTGGAAGAAATAGCGGTTGCCCACCCGGGTTTTACCGTGCAGCCAGGCCGAATGGGGCAAGGTGGCATAGACGCTAATTCCTTCTTTTTCCAACTGTTCCGGGGCATTGATGCCGCGCCGCAGCGCTGAACTTGCCAGCACCCCGCCTGTCGCGACGAAGAGGCCAAACAGGGTCGTGATGGCCAGGATCAACGCCTTACGCGGCTTGATCGGCGCAGGCTGCGTTACCGCCGAATCGATAATGCGCACGTTGCCAATTGCGCTGGAGCGGGAGATATTCAGCTCCTGCTGTCGGGTCAGAAGCTGCAGATAAACCGCCCGGCCAGAATCCACATCGCGGCTGAGACGCAGGATCTCCTGCTGTGTGGACGGCATCGTCCCCACCCGTTTGTTCAGCCGCTCCCGTTCGCTCTCTAAGGTCTGGCGTTTTTCACGCAGCGCCCGATAGGTCGGGTGGTCTTTTTTAAAGTGCTGGGAGATCTCCGCTTCGCGGAAGGTCAGCTCATTGAGCTGGTTATCGACGTTAACGATCTGCTCCAGCACCGATTTGGCTTCCAGACTTAAATCCACCGAGTCGCGCTGCTTACGGTAGGTGTTCAGACGTTCTTCGGCCAGCTCCAGCTCACTGCGTACCTGCGGCATCTGACGCTGCAGGAAGTTGAGGCTTTGTGAGTCCTGCGCGGCCTGGCGGGCAATGTTCTGTTGCAGATAGCTCTGGGCAATGTGATTCAGCACGGTGGCAATGCGCACGGGATCCTGGCCCGTCAGGCTCAGCGAGAGGATCCCGCTCTCTTTACCCTGCTCCGCCACGCTAAACTGGCGGCTCAGGGCGTTTATTGCTTCCAGCTGCGCGTGCTGCCGCACCCTGAAGCGCGTGCCCGGCGGCGCAGACAATTTGCGCACGGCGATCGTCACCCCGGCATGCTGCAGCGGTATACCCACGGTGCCGCGCGCGCTAAACCCCTCCCCTTCCAGCAGGTAATGCCCGTTCTCTTCGGCGGTAAGAGTCAGCCCCCTTCCGCTGCCCTGCTCGGCGGGAAGGGCGAGTTTGTCGAGGATCAGCGTGGCGTCGGGTTGTCCGGTAAGCCGCGCCCACCCTTTGCCGATAACCGGCAGACGAAGCTGGGTGATCTCATCGCGTAAACGCAACGCCTCCACGGTTTCGCCGAGGATCATCCGCGATTTCAGCAGCTGAATTTCCGCGCCGGAATCGGAGGATAGTTCGGGAGTCAGCTGGTTTAAGGTTTTGAGAATGCTGTTCTGCTGCTTATTTTCTATTTGCACCATGGCATCTGCGACGTAGACCGGCGATGCAAATAACGCATACAACGTCCCGCAGAGCGCAAAAAATAGCGTGACGCTAAGAATACACACGCGATGATCAATTAATTCTCCCAGAAGACGCGCCAGATCCAGCTCATGGTTATCAACAGCATAACCCTGTGCATTTACGCTTTTCGACGACATGTACGTAATCCCTTAACTGTAAGTCGGTTGGTCCATTCCTGACTTGCTTCGCCAAGCAGGCGAAAAACATATTCAAAAGCTTCCATGCTTTTACCGTACGGATCGGGAATTTCCTGTTCCCTCAGCCATTGCCCAAACAGCAAGGCTTTGCCGCGCACCTCCGGTGCGATGAGCGAGATCCAGTTTATCTGTCCTGACTCCATGGCGAGGATCAGATCGTATTCCCGCATCATTGCCGCCGTCAGCGGGCGGGCAACGTGATCGACCAGCGACAGGCCATGCCTGGCCGCGATGTGCTGGGCATGGCGATCTGCCGGATGACCGGCCAGGCCGCAGATACCTGCCGAAGCGATAGACAATGTGGGTAACTTTTGCTGTAAGAGCCGTTCCCCGAGCGGGGAGCGGCAAATATTTCCTGTACACACCACCAGAATGGATTGGATCATTATTCGGGCCACGACTTAATAAAGCGCACGGTTTCCGTCAGATCGTGTATCCCGCTGATGGTAGGCACCAGCTGCGCCACAACCCGGTTCCAGCGAGAGATCGGCGCCGTGGTCACGTAGACGATATCGTAGGGCTGGAGCTGAAATTCCGTGCCGAGCACCATGGCAGACGCGTCGCGGGCATTCAGCTGCCAGATGCGGGCAATTTTGCCGTCCTGGCTTTTCCCGGTGGTGGATCGAATCACGAAGATGCCGGTCGCATCGGCCATGGACTGATTCAGGCCGCCGGCGCTGGCTAACGCTTCTGCCAGCGTCATGCCGCTGCGGTCCATCTTCAGGGTGCTCTGCTTCACCACCTCACCCATCACAAAGACTTTCAGGGCATCATTGCGCGGGATAAACAGAATATCCCCCGGCCACAGCAGCCGGTTTTGCGTCAGGTCGCCGTGCTGCATCAGGGCATAGAGCGAAATCCGCGTATCCTTGCCGTCATGGGTGAGCACCACGTTGCGCCAGTCGGCATCCGCCGACAGACCGCCTGCCGCGTTAACTGCATCCATAATAGTCAGCGGAATATTGGTAATCGGCTGTTGGCCAGATTTAACCACCTCGCCGGTAACATAGGCTTTCTGCGACCGAAACGCCGCGATGCTGACATCGACCTGCGGGCTTTCAATCACCCTGTCCAGCCGGGCGGTGATCTCTTTGCGCACCTGAGCAAGGGTTTTACCCGCAACCTGGAGTTTGCCGACATAGGGATAAAAGAGCGTGCCGTCGGCACCGACCCAGTTACCGGTGTCGCTGGCGCTGCGGTACTGCCCGGCTGGGGTGGTCAGTTCCGGGTGATCCCAGACGGTGATCATCAGCACATCCCCTGGACCAATCCGGTATTCCCAGTTCTTTAATTCCTCGTCCAGATTCGGATTTGCCTGAGATTTCACACGCTCGCCACGGAGCTGTTCAATTACGGAGGGCGTTAACGGCCACACATCCACTTTTTTATCCAAATCGAGGGGATGGTCGGCGACAGCAACGATATTTTTTCCAGAAGTATTTATATGTTGGCCGGGCGTAATTGTGCAGCCTGCTAATAACAGGGCGGCAAAAAAAACCGCACCGTTGCGGAGTGGTATTGTCATTAATAAATAATACTCTATGAAATACGTTAATAGCCCTTTAATTTCCGGATGACTCCCAATAATATCCACACATAATTAATATAAAAATATTAATTAATATTAGAGGGTTACATTAAAATAACCTGACAAAAGAAACGTACCAGCCGGGCTGAGGATTGTCTGGCAATTTCTTTCGCCAGGAGAAAGCAAAAGCAGTATCAATGAATTAAGCCCTAGCATAATCATTCCGAGAAAGAAATAACATAGTCCGGATGCGACTATATTGGCATTAGGGTCTGCTTTCGGATTTTATAAAAGGAACGATAAATAATAGAACGTTTAAATAACGATATATTCATGGTAAAAATAATTAAAGCCGCACCGGTATGTGCAGGGATGTGTTGATTTGTTACATTTTTTACTAACCCAGCCAGCCGGCAAAACATAAAATAGGGTATCTGTTGCTCGGCCATGGATCAGCAGACCACGAGTAATGGCCACGGTTAATCTGGAGAAAAAATGACTAAAGGTAAAATTCTACTTCTGGGCGTACTGATGTCACTGGCGAGCGCGACCTTTGCTGCACCGCAAGCCGCAGCGGCACCCTCTGGCATCCAGGCCTATGAGGAACAGGAGTTTGTAGCCGATTTTACGAAATACAAGATGGGTGATTTCGCCCCGGCGCAGTACCTGACACCTGAGTACACCATTAAGCAGTATAAGCTGCGCAACCTGCCTGAACCGCAGGCTGGCACGCACTGGACCTATATGGGTGAGAACTACGTGCTGGTCGGTGATACTGACGGCAAGATCTACAAAGCGTATAACGGCGATATCTTCTACCACCGTTAATGCTTATTAGGTTTTATGATTGTGCATTATGCCGGGTGGCGCTGCGCTTACCCGGCCTACCAAACCTGTAGGCCCGTGCAAGCGTAGCGCCGCCGGGCAAAGTGTTACACCGCGCGGAACGCGATATCGCCCGGGATCACTTCCCCCCTGCCAGTAAAGCTGGGCTGCGACACGATCCGCCAGCTGGCGATACATCTCAGCAAATTCACTTTCAGGACGATTGACCACGGTCGGCTTCCCGCTGTCGAGATCTTCACGCAGCGTAATGTGCAGCGGCATCTGGCCCAGCAGCTGGGTATGATACTGCGCCGCCAGCTTCTCTGCCCCGCCGGTACCAAAGATCGCTTCATGATGACCGCAGTTGCTGCAGATGTGCATGCTCATGTTTTCGACCACGCCCAGCACCGGCACCTCAACCTTCTCGAACATCACGATGCCTTTTTTGGCGTCGATCAGCGCGATGTCCTGCGGCGTGGTGACCACCACCGCCCCGGTCACCGGGATGTTCTGCGCCAGCGTCAGCTGAATGTCACCGGTACCCGGCGGCATATCCAGCACCAGATAATCGAGATCCGGCCACATCGTCTCCTGCAACATCTGCAGCAGCGCTTTGCTGGCCATCGGCCCGCGCCACACCATGGCGTTGTCGTCAGTCACCAGATAACCAATCGAGTTGGTGGCCAGACCGTAAGCCATAATCGGCGCCATATGGGTGCCGTCCGGTGAGGTCGGACGCTGATTTTCCGCGCCCAGCATGTTCGGGATAGACGGACCATAGATATCGGCATCGAGAATACCGACCTTCGCCCCTTCGGCGGCCAGCGCCAGGGCCAGGTTTACGGCGGTGGAGGATTTACCCACCCCACCCTTGCCGGAGCTGATGGCGATAATGTTCTTCACGCCGTTGATGCCCGGCTGGTTTTTCACCCGCTTCAGGGTGGCGATGGCGTGGGACAATTTCCAGTCAATCGCCTTCGCCCCGGTGATGCGCAGCAACTCAGCGCTGGTTTCCTCTTTCAGGGTCTCAAACGCATTGTTCCAGACGAACGGCATCTGCAGCTCAACATGCAGGGTATCATCCAGCCACGCCACGTGATGTAACGCCTTGAGAGCAGTGAGATTGTGCTTCAGGGTGGGGTGCTGAAAATTAGCCAGCGTCCCGGCGACCATTGCGCGCAAGGCTTCCGGTGATTTGGCCTGGGATTGAGAACTCATCCCGACTCCTTTTGTTATTGTGGATAAGAGCTTTGTTGAACAAGTTTACCTGAAAGGCCATGGTTTGTGCTTACTTAATAATGCCCCTTTTGGTACTATCAAAACCCTTTTCACTACAAAAGAAGTAATGTCCACTATGACTCAAGTCGCGAAAAAAATTCTGGTGACGTGCGCTCTGCCGTACGCTAACGGCTCAATCCACCTCGGCCACATGCTGGAGCATATCCAGGCTGATGTCTGGGTCCGTTACCAGCGAATGCGCGGCCATCAGGTAAACTTCATCTGTGCAGACGACGCACACGGCACGCCGATCATGCTGAAAGCACAGCAGCTCGGTATCAGCCCGGAACAGATGATTGCTGATATGAGTCAGGAGCATCAGACGGACTTTGCTGGCTTCGACATCAGCTACGACAACTATCACTCCACGCACAGCGACGAGAACCGCGAGCTGTCGGAGCTGATCTACACCCGTCTGAAAGAGAACGGTTTTATTAAAAACCGCACCATCTCTCAGCTTTACGATCCGGAAAAAGGCATGTTCCTGCCGGACCGTTTTGTAAAAGGCACCTGCCCGAAATGTAAATCCCCGGATCAGTATGGCGATAACTGCGAAGTATGCGGCGCGACCTACAGCCCGACCGAGCTGATTGAACCAAAATCCGTGGTATCCGGCGCAACCCCTGAGATGCGTGATTCCGAGCACTTCTTCTTCGACCTGCCGTCGTTCAGCGAAATGCTGCAGGCGTGGACCCGCAGCGGCGCGCTGCAGGAGCAGGTGGCGAACAAGATGCAGGAGTGGTTTGAGTCCGGTCTGCAGCAGTGGGATATCTCCCGCGATGCGCCGTACTTCGGCTTCGAAATCCCGAACGCACCGGGTAAATACTTCTACGTCTGGCTGGATGCGCCAATCGGCTACATGGGCTCCTTCAAGAACCTGTGCGACAAGCGCGGCGACACCACCAGCTTCGACGAATACTGGAAAAAAGATTCCGACGCCGAGCTGTATCACTTCATCGGTAAAGACATCGTTTACTTCCACAGCCTGTTCTGGCCAGCCATGCTGGAAGGCAGCGGTTTCCGCAAGCCAACCAACCTGTTCGTACACGGCTATGTGACGGTAAACGGCGCGAAGATGTCCAAATCGCGCGGCACCTTTATCAAGGCCAGCACCTGGCTGAACCACTTTGATGCCGACAGCCTGCGCTACTACTACGCGGCGAAACTCTCTTCCCGTATCGACGACATCGACCTGAACCTGGAAGACTTCGTCCAGCGCGTGAATGCCGACATCGTCAACAAAGTGGTGAACCTGGCCTCCCGTAACGCCGGCTTTATCGCCAAACGTTTTGACGGCGTAATGGCAGCTGAACTGGCAGATCCCGCGCTGTACAAAACCTTCACCGACGCAGCTACCGTGATTGGCGAAGCCTGGGAAAGCCGCGAGTTCGGCAAAGCGGTACGTGAGATCATGGCCCTGGCCGATCTGGCTAACCGCTACGTTGACGAGCAGGCGCCGTGGGTTGTCGCGAAACAGGAAGGCCGCGACGCCGACCTGCAGGCGATCTGCTCCATGGGTATCAACCTGTTCCGCGTGCTGATGTCTTATCTGAAGCCGGTTCTGCCACAGCTGGCCGCGCGTACCGAAGCGTTCCTGAACACCGAACTGAGCTGGGACAGCATTAACCAGCCGCTGCTCGGCCATAAGCTGAACGCCTTCAAGGCGCTGTACAACCGCATCGAGATGAAGCAGGTTGAAGCCCTGGTTGACGCCTCTAAAGAAGAAGTGAAAGCCGCAGCCGCGCCGGTAACCGGCCCGCTGGCGGACGATCCGATTCAGGAGACCATCACTTTTGATGATTTCGCGAAAGTTGACCTGCGCGTGGCGCTGATTGAGAACGCGGAATTTGTCGAAGGCTCTGACAAACTGCTGCGTCTGACGCTGGATCTGGGCGGCGAGAAGCGCAACGTCTTCTCCGGCATTCGTTCCGCATACCCTGACCCGCAGGTGCTGATTGGTCGTCAGACGGTGATGGTAGCTAACCTGGCACCGCGCAAAATGCGCTTCGGCATCTCGGAAGGGATGGTGATGGCCGCAGGCCCTGGCGGGAAGGATATCTTCCTGTTAAGCCCTGACGAAGGCGCGAAACCTGGTCAGCAGGTGAAATAACAAAAAAAGCCGGAGATAATCTCCGGCTTTTTTTATGGCATTTTGTTTTCTCCCTCTCCCCGTGGGAGAGGGTCGGGGTGAGGGCATCAGGCCGCACCCTGCCGCATCACGCCTTAGGATGATGCACCCGATGGGTCAGCCCGCGCAGGAAGTTACGCAGGAACTGGTCCCCGCACTCGCGGTAGTTTTTATGGTCCGGCGCACGCATCATGGCGGTCACTTCCGGCACGGATACGCGGTATTTTTGCTCCGTCATGATCGCCACGATATCGTCGGTCTTGAGGGAAAAGGCGATACGCAGCTTTTTCAGCACCGTGTTGTTGTTCACCCGACGCTCCAGCGCCAGCTCAGGCGCGGACTCATCTTTACCGCGCTTGTCATAAATCAGGCCGTTCAGGAAACCAGACAGGATGATGTCCGGGCAGCGAACAAAACCGTCCTCATCTTCTTTGGTCATCCAGGTGTCGAAACCTGCCGACGTGGCTTCCATCTCGGCAAGCGCAAGAATGCGCACCATGTCGTTATTGTTTGCTTTCAGGGTGTAGCGCAGGCTACGAAGAATGTCGTTACTAATCATGAGTGCCTTTAACTGTCGATGGTGCAATGCCGCGCAGTGTAGCAGTTTTACAGCCCTATCGCCTCTTTCAAACTCTTCAGGTAGCGACGGCTGACCGGTACCGTCTGCCCGGCCCGCAGCACCAGCTCCGCCTGACCGTTCTCCTCGAGGCGGATCTCCTTCAGGTGCGCCATGTTCACCAGATACTGACGGTGGCAGCGCAGCAGCGGCGTACGGCTCTCCAGGGTGCGCAGCGTCAGCTCGGTAAAGCCCTCTTTGCCTTCGCCGCTGGTGACAAACACCCCGCTCATCCGGCTGCTGACAAAGGCCACGTCGTCCATCTGCAGGAGATAAATCCGGCTGTGGCCGGTACAGGGGATAAACTTCAGCGGCTGCTGATGCTCCGCCAGCAGGGACACATCCTGGACGTTTCGCTCCTGGCGCAGGCGGTTGAGGGTCTTTTCCAGCCGCTGCTCTTCGATAGGTTTCAGCAGATAGTCAAAGGCGTGCTCTTCAAAGGCTTTAACCGCGTACTCGTCAAAGGCGGTAAGAAACACGATATAGGGCCGATGCTCCGGGTCGAGCATCCCCACCATCTCCAGACCGCTGATGCGCGGCATCTGGATATCCAGAAACAGCACGTCGGGGCGCAGCTTGTGCACCGCCCCGATGGCTTCGATGGCGTTGGCGCACTCGCCCACAATCTCGATATCGCTCTGCTCCTGCAGCAAAAACCGCAGGTTTTCACGCGCCAGAGGCTCATCATCGACAATCAGCACGTTCATCATGCGTGTTCCTCCAGAGGCAGTCTTAAGGTTATGCGAGTAAAGCAGTCGGGCTCGCAGACGACGGTAATGCCGCAATCCTCACCAAAATGGGCGCGCAGGCGTTTATCCACCAGCCCCATCCCCAGGCCGCCGCCCTCTCTGGCGGAGGTATAGAGCCCGGCGTTGTCTTCAATATCCAGCACCAGATAGCGGTTAAAGCGGCTGGCGGTAATGGCAATTTCGCCGGTGCCCAGCAGCTGCGAAGTGCCGTGCTTAATCGCATTCTCCACGATCGGCTGCAGAGTAAAGGCCGGCAGCTGCTGCCAGGCCAGTTCGTCCGGCACCGAGAGCGTCACCTGCAGACGCGACTGGAACCGGGCCTGCTCAATCTGCAGATAGGCGTTTACGTGTTCGATCTCATCGGCCAGAGTGACGATTTCCGACGGCCGCTTCAGGTTCTTGCGGAAAAAGGTCGAGAGAAACTGCACCAGCTGCGTCGCCTGCTCGCTGTCACGGCGGATCACCGCTTTCAGCGTATTAAGCGCGTTAAACAGAAAATGCGGGTTAACCTGAGCGTGCAATAGCTTGATCTCCGACTGGGTCAGCAGCGCCTTCTGCCGCTCGTACTGCCCGGCAAGGATCTGGGCGGAGAGCAGTTGGGCAATCCCCTCCCCGAGGGTACGGTTGATAGAGCTGAACAGGCGGTTTTTCGCTTCGTACAGTTTGATGGTACCCATCACGCGCTGATTCTCGCCGCGCAGGGGGATCACCAGCGTCGAACCCAGCTTGCACTGCGGATGCAGCGAGCAGCGGTACGGCACTTCGTTACCGTCGGCGTAGACTACCTCACCGGTCTCAATGGCGCGAAGCGTATAGGTGGACGAAATCGGTCTGCCGGGCAGATGGTGATCGTCGCCGGTGCCGGTAAAGGCCAGCAGCTTTTCGCGATCGGTGATGGCAACGGCGCTGATATCCAGCTCCTGATGCAGCACCTGAGCCACCTTCATGCTGTTCTCTTCGTTAAAGCCCTGGCGCAGGATCCCCTCGGTCGAGGCCGCCACCTTCAGCGCGGTGGCCGAAAAGGCGGAGGTGTACTTTTCAAACATCGCCCGCTTGTCGAGCAGAATACGCATAAACAGCGCGGCGCCGACGGTGTTAGTGACCATCATCGGCGCGGCAATGCTGCTGACCAGATGGAGGGCATCTTCGAACGGCCGGGCAATCAGCAAAATGATCAGCATCTGCACCAGCTCGGCCACCAGGGTGACCATGCCTGCGGTGAGCGGGCTGAAGACTTTATCCGGGCGACCGCGCCGGACCATCACGCTGTGGATCAGGCCGCCGAGCAGCCCTTCGACGATGGTCGAGATCATACAGCTCAGCGCCGTCATCCCGCCCATCGAGTAGCGGTGCAGCCCCCCCGGTCAGGCCTACCAGCCCGCCGACCACCGGGCCGCCGAGCAGACCGCCCATCACCGCGCCAATCGCCCGGGTGTTGGCTATCGAGTCTTCAATGTGCAGGCCGAGATAGGTGCCGAGAATGCAGAAGATAGAGAAGGTCACGTAGCAGAGCAGCTTGTGCGGCAGGCGAACGGTGACCTGCATCAGGGGAATGAACAGGCGTGTTTTACTCATCAGCCACGCGATGACCAGAAACACACACATCTGCTGAAGCAGCAGCAACACCAGATTAAATTCGTACATGCCCACAAACCACAGCTATAAAACCGCGTAACATACACCGAAGCGCATTAACTTTCCTGGCAGCCTGAGGATAAAAATGTGTTTTCGTGCCAGGCATCACACCTTTCGCCCAATGTAATCTGAAATTCACATTCACAGGGCAAAAAAAGAGGGATCCTTCCTGGTTCGCCATTCTGCGTCTACAGTTAATCTGGGTATGTGCAAGCCGGGGGATAACATGGCGCTCTACACGATTGGGGAAGTGGCACTCCTGTGTGATATCAATCCTGTGACGTTACGCGCATGGCAACGACGTTACGGATTACTTAAACCACAGCGAACCGACGGCGGACACCGGCTGTTTACCGATGCGGATATCGACCGCATCCGTGAGATCAAGGGCTGGATCGATAACGGCGTTCAGGTCGGCAAAGTCAAAACGCTACTCAGCCCTGAGGGTCAGGAGGAACAGGACATCTGGCGCGAACAGCAGGAGGTGCTGCTGCGTTATCTGCAGTCCGGCCATCTGCATCGCCTGCGGGTGTGGCTCAAGGATCGCGGCAGCGAATACCCTGCGCAAACCCTAATTACGCACCTGTTTATTCCGTTACGCCGAAGGCTGCAGTCCCAGCAGCCGACCCTGCAGGCGCTGTTGAGTGCCCTCGACGGGGTACTGATTAACTATATCTGCATCTGTCTGGCCACCGCGCGAAAGAAGAACAGCAAGGATGCGCTGGTAGTAGGCTGGAACGTGCAGGACACCACCCGGCTGTGGCTGGAGGCGTGGATTGCCGCGCAGGATGGCTGGCGCGTCGACGTGCTGGCGCACTCGCTGGTGCAGCTGCGCCCGGAGCTGTTCGACGGGCAGACGCTGCTGGTCTGGTGCGGCGAATCCCCGACGGCGGCGCAGAAGCAGCAGCTCACCCAGTGGCAGGCGCATGGCTATCCCGTGTTCCCGCTGAAAGGCAATTAATGGTTCATTAACAGCCGCGCTTCACCGTATAATTGTCCTGTTAACATCAGGAGCACATTATGAAGGCAACCAAAGTCGCGGTTATCACCCTGTTCTTACTCATGGCCGTCAGCGGTATTGGCGGCGTGATGCTGGCAGGGTATTCGTTTATTGTCCGTGGCGGTGTCGGCTGAGGCTCTGCGCCAGCCGCTCAAACGCACGATCCACCACAATCGCCGCCAGCGCCACCAGCAGCGCACCCTGGATGATATAGGCCGTATTAAACCCGCTTAAGCCGATAATGATCGGCGTCCCCAGCGTGTTGGCCCCTACCGTTGAGGCAATGGCCGCCGTACCGATATTGATAATCACCGAGGTGCGGATCCCGGCCAGCATGACCGGCGCGGCGAGCGGCAGCTCAACGTTGCGCAGACGCTGCCAGCCGCTCATCCCCATCCCTTCCGCCACGCTGATGGCTGCTGCCGGCACTGACGCCAGCCCCGCCAGCGTCGCCTGCAGAATCGGCAGTACCCCGTAGAGGATCAGCGCGATAATCGCGGGCTGCTGTCCAAACCCCATCACCGGCACCGCAATCGCCAGCACCGCCACCGGCGGAAAGGTCTGGCCGACCGCGGCAATGGTCTCGACCAGCGGGCGAAACTCACGGCCAGCCGGGCGCGTGACCGCAATCCCGGCACCCGCCCCCAGCACGATGGCAATCAAACTTGAGATCCCCACCAGCCAGAAGTGAGACAGGGTCAGGCTGACAAAACTCTCCTGCTGATAGACCGGACGCGGCAGTTCGGGAAAGAGCGCGCTGAACAGCGGCGCGCTGTAGGGCATCACCAGCAGCAGCGCGACAAACAGCGCCACCAGCCACAGAAGCGGATCGCGTAATCGACTCATGACGCCTCCCGGGCCAGCAGATCGCGAAAATAGAGCGTGCCGCAGGGCCGATCCTGGTCATCCACCACCGGCAGGCTTTCACTGCCGCCGCTGACAAAGGCCGAGAGCGCATCCCGCAGGCTCATGGACGCCCGCAGCGGGCTCTCTCCACTGGCGGCGACCTCCCGTCGCATCGACTCACCCACCGTACGCAGCGACAGCAGGCGCACGCCCAGCTCGCTGCGGCCAAAGAACTCGCGCACGAAGGCATTCGCGGGCTGGGTCAGCAGCGTCAGCGGCGTCCCCTGCTGCACCACCCTGCCGTGATCCATCAATACCAGATGGTCCGCCAGCCGCAGGGCCTCGTCGATATCGTGGGTCACCAGAATAATGGTGCGGCCCAGAATGCGGTGGATGCGGGTCATCTCCAGCTGCAGCGCGCTGCGGGTCACCGGATCGAGGGCGCCAAAGGGTTCATCCATCAGCAGCACCTCCGGGTTAGCGGCCAGGGCACGTGCCACCCCTACCCGCTGCTGCTGCCCGCCGGAGAGCTGATGCGGAAAACGCTCGCGCAGGACCGGCTCCAGCCCCAGCAGGGCCATCAGCTCATCCACCCGATCGTTGATTTTTTGCTGGGGCCATTTTTGCAGCTGCGGCACGGTGGCGATATTGCGCGCCACCGTCCAGTGTGGAAACAGCCCGATGGACTGAATGGCATAGCCCATCCGCCGACGCAGCTCCAGCACCGGCAGGCTGCGGATCTCTTCTCCGGCAAAGCGGATCAGGCCGCTGTCGTGTTCCACCAGCCGGTTGATCATCTTCAGGGTGGTCGATTTACCGGACCCCGAGGTGCCAATCAGCACCGAAAAAGCCCCTTCGGCAAAGGTCAGGTTCAAATCGCTGACCGCGGGCTCGCCGACAAAGGTTTTATTTACATCATGGAATTCAATCATGGGTTCTCCTTCGCAGCAGGGCGATCCACAGGGCAAAAAGCGCATCCACCACCACCGCCAGCACGATGGTCGGGATCACGCCCAGCAGCACCAGATCCAGCGCGCTGCTCAGCAGCCCCTGGAACACCAGCGCCCCGAATCCTCCGGCACCGATCAACGCCGCAATGACCGCCATCCCCACCGTCTGTACCGCCACTACCCGCAGGCCGCGCAGCAGCACCGGCAGCGCCAGCGGGAGCTGGATCTGCCAGAACCGCTGGCGGGCGTTCATCCCCATCGCGTCGGCGCTCTCCAGCACCTCGGCCGGTACCTGGCTAAGCCCCGCCAGCACCCCGCGCGCCAGCGGCAGCAGGGCATAGAGCACCAGAGCGATCAGCGCCGGGGTCATGCCGGTCCCGGCAATCCCCAGGGACGACAGCCACGGCCACGCGCGGGTCAGCCCGGCGAGCGGGGCAATCAGCAGGCCAAACAGCGCCACGGAAGGCACGGTCTGAATCACGTTGAGCGCCGCAAACACCGGTCCCTGCGTCGTCTTGCGGCGATAACAGAGGATCCCCAGCGGCACACCGATCAGCAGCGCCGGTACCAGGGTTCCCACCAGCAGGGTCAGATGCTGCGCGAGGGCCGCATTAAAGACATCCTCGCGGTTGGCATACTCTTTCAGCAGGGACAAGGAATTGAGTTCGCCGCTGAATAGCAGCAGCAGCGGCAGGATCCAGATTTGCGCCTGCAGCAGCCAGCGCCAGATCGGCTGCGGGCTGAGCCGACGAATGGCATCGCTGCAGGCCAGCAGACAGAGCGCCAGCCACAGCCACAGGCCGCTGCCCACCGCGGTACGCGCCAGCGGGCTTTCGCTGGTGGCGAGGTGGGATGCTGCCAGCCCGGCACTCCAGACCAGCCCGGCGAACAGCAGTTCGCACACCACCAGCGTCGCCGCCAGCGCCCAGCGCCCGCGGGCGAGGGTTAGCCCCAGCAGCAGGCACAGCGGGAGTAACAGTAGCGCAGGGGAAAACGACCACACCTGCCAGAGGGCGCGCCCTTCCCCGGACACCAGCCGGTTAGGGGCGAAATTGACGAAAGGTAACGCGCCTGCAGCCAGGGCGATGATCGCCAGCAGCAGCAGGACGCGGTTATGACATCTTATCGGCACTGAACTGTCCTGGGGCTACTTCACCAGCCCTTTCTGCTTCAGGTAATCTGCCGCCACTTTTTTGGCATCCAGCCCCTCCACCGCAATGCTGGCATTCAGCTGTTGCAGGGTTTTCTCATCCAGACTGTCAAATACCGGCTTCAGCCACGCGTCCAGCTCCGGGTAGGCCTTCAGCACCGCTTCACGCACCACCGGCGTCGGGGCATAGATCGGCTGAACGCCTTTCGGATCGGTCAGGGTTTGCAGACCCAGCGCCGCCACCGGACCGTCGGTGCCGTAGGCCATCGCCGCGTTCACGCCCGAGGTTTGCTGGGCTGCCGCTTTGATGGTGACCGCGGTATCGCCGCCCGCCAGGGAGAGCAGCTGGCTTTGGTCCAGCTTGAAGTCGTAGGCTTTTTCAAACGCCGGCAGCGCATCCGGGCGCTCGATAAACTCCGCCGAGGCGGCGAGTTTGAAATCGCCCTTCTCTTTCAGATAGCGGCTGAGATCCTCAAGGGAGGTAAGTTTGCCTTTCTCGGCGACGTCTTTACGGACCGCGATGGTCCAGGTGTTGTTGGCCGGAGCCGGGGTGAGCCATATCAGCTTATTCTGCTCAGCATCGAGCTTTTTGACTTTCTCATATCCGGCGCTGGCATTTTTCCACGCCGGGTCGTTTTCATCTTTGAAGAAGAACGCCCCGTTGCCGGTGTATTCCGGGTAGATATCCAGCTCGCCGGAGGTGATGGCCCCGCGCACCACCGGGGTGGTACCCAGCTGCACTTTATTGACGGTTTTGACGCCGTGACTCTCCAGCACCTGCAAAATAATATTGCCGAGCAGCGCGCCTTCGGTATCAATTTTTGATCCCACCTTTACCGGCTCTGCTGCCTGCAACGGCAGACTCATCGCCGCCAGCAACACCGCAGATCCCAACATCCCCTTTGCCATCGTCATTCTGCTATCCTCATTTTTTTGCTGCCTTTTTCAGAGGCTTGAGAGAAAAGCGTAGCTTAAAACGGCGGAATTAACCGTCAAAATGCCTTTTTAGCATAAGGTAAGACGCATCCCCCGCGAGACGGGGGGGATGCAAAGGAAGGAAGATTACAGCAGCTCGAACTCACCCTTGTTCACACGGGCGGAATCGACGCCAATAAAGACGTTGAACTTGCCCGGCTCAGCGGCATATTTCATCTGCTGATTCCAGAACTTGAGCGCATCCACGTCAATCGGGAAGCTGACGGTTTTGGTTTCGCCTGGCTTCAGGTGCACCTTCTCGAAGCCACGCAGCTGTTTCACCGGACGGCTCATGGAGGCGGTCACATCCTGGACGTACATCTGGATCACCGTATCCCCTTCACGTTTGCCGCTGTTGGTCACCTCGACGCTGGCGGTAACGCTACCGTCCGCTTTCATCGTCGGAGACGACATTTTCACGTCGGAAACGGTGAAGGTGGTGTAGCTCAGGCCATAGCCAAACGGATAGAGCGGGCCATTGGCTTCGTCGAAATAGCGCGAGGTGTACTTGTTCGGTTTATCCGCGTTGTACGGACGGCCGGTGTTGAGGTGGCTGTAGTACACCGGGATCTGCCCGACGGAGCGCGGGAAGGACATCGGCAGTTTGCCCGACGGGTTGTAATCGCCAAACAGCACGTCGGCGATGGCGTTACCGCCCTCGGTACCGGCGAACCAGGTTTCCAGAATCGCGTCGGCCTGCTGGTTCTCGTCAACCAGCGCCAGCGGACGACCGTTCATCAGCACCAGCACCAGCGGTTTGCCGGTGGCTTTCAGCGCAGTAATCAGCGCCTTCTGGCTCTGCGGCAGGGTGATATCGGTACGGCTTGACGCTTCATGGGCCATGCCCTGGGCTTCACCCACTACGGCAACCACCACGTCAGACTGCTTCGCGGCGTTTACCGCCTCGTCGATCATCTCCTGCGCCGGGCGCGGATCGACCTTCACCGCCTCTTCATACTGGTTGAGGAAGGTGACGATATCGTTGTCGCTGGTGACGTTAGCGCCTTTGGCATAAATCACTTTGCCCTTGTCGCCCAGCGCGTCTTTAATGCCGGTCAACACGGTCACGGACTGATCGGCCACGCCTGCCGCAGACCAGCTGCCCATCACGTCGCGCTTGCTGTCAGCCAGCGGGCCAACCACTGCCACGGTACCGGATTTCGCCAGCGGCAGCGTGTCCAGACGGTTTTTCAGCAGCACCAGGCTTTCGCGCGCCACGTCGCGGGCTTCTTTACGATGCAAACGGCTTTCGGCGTTGGTGTCCGCCGGGTCGGACTCTTTTGGCCCCAGGTGGCTGTACGGATCGTTAAACAGCCCCATGTCATACTTCACGTTCAGCACGTGGCGCGTGGCGTCGTCCAGCTCCGCCATAGTGACTTTGCCGCTCTTCACCAGACCCGGCAGGTACTTGCTGTAGTACTCGTCGCTCATGCTCATGTTGATGCCGGACTTCAGCGCCACCCGCACCGCGTCTTCCGGATCGGATGCCGTGCCGTGCTTGATCAGCTCTTTAATCGCCCCGTGGTCAGAAACGGTGATGCCTTTAAAGCCCCACTGGTCGCGCAGCACGTCTTTCAGCAGCCAGGAATCAGAGGTCGCCGGCGTGCCGTTGAGCGAGTTCAGGGCCACCATCACCGCGCCGCTACCGGCATCAAGACCGGCTTTGTACGGCGGCATGTAGTCGTTAAACAGGCGCTGCGGGCTCATGTCGACGGTGTTGTACTCTTTACCGCCCTCTACGGCGCCATAGGCGGCGAAGTGCTTGACGCTGGTCATCACCGAGTAGCGATCGGCCGGGCTTTTACCCTGCATTGCTTCAACCATGGTTTTGCCCATGGTTGCGGTCAGATAAGTATCTTCCCCGAAGCCTTCCGAGCCACGGCCCCAACGCGGATCGCGGGAAACGTCGACCATTGGCGCCCAGGTCATGTTCAGACCGTCGTCCGCCGCTTCATAAGCGGACACGCGACCGACGGTTTTCACCGCATCGAGGTTAAAGGAGGAGGCCAGGCCGAGGCTAATCGGGAAGACGGTACGCTGACCGTGGACCACGTCATAGGCGAAGAATAACGGGATTTTCAGGTGGCTGAGTTCCATCACCTGATCCTGCATTTTGCGGATATCCTGACGGGTGACGGTGTTGAAGATCGCCCCCACCTGCCCGTTTTTAATCATCTCGCGGATGGCTTCTTTCGGATTGTCCGGCCCGACGCTGATCAGACGCAGCTGGCCGATTTTCTCGTCGACCGACATCTTTGTGAGCAGATCGGTGACAAATGCGTCGCGGGCTTCCGGCGTCAGCGGATGATTGCCAAACAGGTCGTCAGCCAGCGCGGGCTGCAGCGCCAGACTTACAGCTACCCCTACAGAACAAAGCCATTTCATCTCGTTTACTCTCTCATCAATAACCGCCGGATAGTCGCGGCCAGACCGTACGAAAAGCGCAGTGTGCCATAAACCCTGTGAACCTTGCAGGGTTTATTCTCTGATTTTTCTGGTGAATACTGGTTCGCTTAAACATTAATCGCGCTATGATTTTGGACGACGTATTCGACTGACCACAAGGGGTGGATGATGTCTTTTGAACAACCGCATAATAACACCGACTTTATTAATGACCTGACGCGACTGGTGGGACCTGCCCACCTGCTGACCGACGCCGCGAAAACCGCCCGCTACCGCAAGGGCTTTCGCTCCGGACAAGGAGACGCGCTGGCGGTGGTGTTCCCTGGCACCCTGCTGGAGCTGTGGCGGGTGCTCAGCGCCTGCGTGGCGGCAGACAAAATTATTCTGATGCAGGCGGCAAATACCGGCCTGACCGAAGGCTCCACGCCGAACGGCAACGATTACGACCGCGACATTGTGATTATCAGCACCCTGCGCCTCGACAAGCTGCATCTGCTGGACAAGGGCGAGCAGGTGCTGGCCTTCCCGGGCACCACGCTCTACTCACTGGAAAAGGCGCTGAAGCCGCTGGGCCGGGAGCCGCACTCGGTGATTGGCTCATCCTGTATCGGCGCCTCGGTGATCGGCGGGATCTGCAACAACTCCGGCGGCTCGCTGGTGCAGCGCGGCCCGGCCTACACCGAAATGTCGCTGTTCGCCCGCATTGATGAGCAGGGTAAGCTAACCCTGGTGAACCATCTGGGCATCGATCTGGGCGTTACGCCAGAGCAGATCCTCAGCAAGCTGGATGACGATCGCGTCAAGGACAGCGATGTGCTGCACGACGGACGTCACGCCCACGATCATGACTACATCAGCCGGGTGCGCGAGATCGACGCCGACACCCCGGCGCGCTATAACGCCGACCCGGATCGCCTGTTTGAATCCTCCGGCTGCGCGGGCAAGCTGGCGGTCTTCGCCGTGCGTCTCGACACCTTCCCGGCCGAGAAACGCCAGCAGGTGTTTTACATCGGCACCAACCAGCCTGAGGTGCTGACCACCATCCGCCGCCATATTCTCGGGGAGTTCACCCACCTGCCGGTCGCCGGTGAGTATATGCACCGGGATATCTACGACATTGCCGAACGCTACGGCAAAGATACCTTCCTGATGATCGACAAGCTCGGCACCGACAAGATGCCCTTCTTCTTCACCATGAAGGGGCGCACCGATGCGATGCTGGAGAAAGTGTCGCTGTTTAAGCCGCACTTTACCGACCGCTTTATGCAAAAGCTGGGCAACGCCTTCCCGGCGCACCTGCCGCCGCGGATGAAAAGCTGGCGCGATAAGTACGAGCACCACCTGCTGTTGAAGATGGCGGGCGACGGTATTGCCGAAGCGCAGACCTGGCTGAGCGAATTCTTTAAAAGCGCCGAGGGCGATTTCTTCGCCTGTACGCCTGAAGAGGGCAGCAAGGCCTTTTTACACCGTTTTGCCGCCGCCGGGGCCGCGATCCGCTATCAGGCGGTGCATGCCGACGAGGTGGAAGACATTCTGGCGCTGGACATTGCCCTGCGCCGCAACGACACCGACTGGTTCGAGAAGCTGCCGCCGGAGATCGACAGCCAGCTGGTGCATAAGCTCTATTACGGCCACTTTATGTGTTACGTCTTCCATCAGGATTACATCGTCAAAAAAGGGGTCGATGCTCACGCTCTGAAGGCGCAGATGCTAACGCTGCTGCAGGCGCGCGGCGCGCAATATCCGGCGGAACATAATGTCGGTCACATTTACGAAGCCCCGCCCGCATTAAAGCAGTTTTATCGCGCCAACGACCCAACAAACAGCATGAACCCGGGCATTGGCAAAACAACCAAGCATAAAAACTGGGAAGGGGAACCTGAAACAGTGAGTAATGACCTGCAAGCTACTGATCAAACCAGTTAGCCAGATTGGGCCCGCTGTTAAGCCCATACAAATCGTACTAGAGTAGCCACGGGTCGCCAGAGAAACTTTTTCTCTGGCTTTTTTTTGATGAGGAGCGGACATATTATGTCGGCTGTTGAAACTTTCTCCGAAACTGACGTACAGGTTCGCGATGCTGAGGCGGAGGACGCGCATGCCATTGCCGGCATCTACGCCTGGCACGTCCTTAACGGGCGCGCATCCTTTGAAGAGGTTCCCCCCTACCGTAGACGAAATGCGCCAGCGTATGAACGCGGTGACCAGCCAGGGTTTGCCGTGGCTGGTGGCACTCTATCGGGGGATTGTGGTGGGCTACTGTTATGCCACCCACTATCGCCCACGCCCTGGATACCGTTACACCATTGAAGAGTCGATTTACGTTGAGGCCAGCACGCCCGGACGCGGCTTTGGCAGCGCGCTGCTGAGCGCCCTGATTGCCCGCAGCGAAGAGGGGCCGTGGCGGCAGATGATCGCTATCGTCGGGGATGGGCCAAACAATGCTGGTTCGTTACGCCTGCATAAAAAGCACGGATTCGAAGTGGCGGGACAGCTGAGAAGCGTGGGATACAAAAAAGGGGACTGGCGCGATACGCTGATTTTGCAGCGTCCCCTCAACGACGGTGACTGGACGCTGCCGGAGTAACAGGCATTGTGCCCGGTATTGCCGGGTGGCGCTGCGCTTACCCGGCCTACAAAACCGTAGGCCCGTGCAAGCGAAGCGCCGCCGGGCGATTACAGACGACTCAATCGTTTTGCGCGGTCGCCATCTGTGCGGCCTTCTGCTTTTTATAACTCAGCGCCGCGGCCGGCACCGGCTGCGCCTTCCCGGTTTCAATCCAGGTCCGCAGACGGCTGGCGTCGGCAAAGTGGGTATATTTGCCGAAGGCATCCATCACCACCAGCGCCACCGGCTTGCCATTAAAGACCGTACGCATCACCAGGCAGTGGCCCGCGGCGTTGGTAAAGCCGGTTTTGGTCAGCTGGATATTCCAGTTGTCGCGGTAGACCAGGTGGTTGGTGTTACGAAACGGCAGGGTATAGGCCGGGTTCGAGAAGGTCGCCATCTCTTCACGCGTAGTGCTGAGCTGGCCGAGCAGCGGATACTGCTTAGTGGCAATCAGCAGTCTCGTCAGATCCTGCGCCGTCGAGACGTTATGAATCGACAGGCCGGTTGGCTCCACAAAGCGCGTCTGGACCATTCCCAATGCCTTCGCTTTCGCATTCATCGCCCGGATAAACGCGTCATAGCCGCCCGGATAGTGGTGCGCCAGGCTTGCCGCGGCGCGGTTTTCCGAGGACATCAGGGCCAGCAGCAGCATGTTTTTGCGGCTGATTTCACTGTTCAGGCGCACGCGGGAGTAGATCCCTTTCATCTCCGGCGTATGGCTGATATCAACGCGCAGTTTTTCATCCAGCGGCAGTCGTGCATCCAGCACCACCATCGCAGTCATTAATTTAGTAATCGAAGCGATCGGCCGCACCAGATTGGGGTGGCTGGAGTAGATCACTTTGTTGGTATTCAGATCGACGATCATGGCGCTACCGGAGGCAATCTCCGGCTGGGCAGCCGTAGCCACAGCGGCAGGTTTGGCGATCGCCGGGGTCGCCGCTGGCACAGCCAGCAACAGCGCAAGACTCAGTAAAGAAACGCGGAATTTCAGCATGGTGAGATTTCTGATAATTATTCATGCACGTAATAACGTACACCGCCCGGGTCATGGCGCAAACGCGGGCTGGCTAAGGCATCATAGCCGTCCGGATGCCCTGCTGCCAGTAGTTAATCGTGAACAGATGCTGCATTGCTGGCAATTACGCCAGCAATGCCGTGACCTCAGAAGAGACGGTATCCATAACCCCAAAGAATAACCGTCAGCGCCAGCAGGACCTCCAGCAACAGCACGCCGATGGCGAGCGTTGAACCGGAGAAGCTACGGCCCTCTTCTTTGTTGATACTCAGGAAGGTAGGAATGCCGATATAGAGCAGATAGCCGGTGTAACAGAGCGCCAGGGTGCCCACCAGCGCGCACAGCCAGACGATTGGATAGAGCGCCACAATCCCGCTCAGAAACAGCGGGGTCGCCACGTAACCGGCGAACACCATGCAGTGTGTCAGCGAAGGCCGCTGCGGATAGCGGCGTGCCATCCAGTAAATCACCCGCCCCATTGCCGCTACGCCCGCCAGCATTAACGCGTAAAACACCACGGCCAGCGCCAGGCCGGTCATCCACGAGAGTTTTACCACGTTGCCATCGTCGAAATCCCAGCCAATTTGCGTAGTACCAATAAACGCGCAAATGACCGGCACGGCGGCCATCAGCAACACGTGGTGCGTATAGTGATGGCTGACCGTTTCGTTTTCGCCTCTGATCACGTGCATTTCACGATCGGGATGGGAAAAGAGTCCCCAGACATGGTTCATAACGCCCCCCTTGTTGTCGGCCCGCTAGCGATAACTCAAGTATAATGCAGGCCTGAGATTATTTTTTGTACAGTATAAAAATGCCGCTGAGAGGCCGGAGTTCTGGTATGTTAATCCCTGTTAAACAGGGTCTTACAGAAAGGAGTTTCTGATGCCGGAATTCGTATTTTTCAAAAAAGGCAATAAAACCACTGCGCTTGAGAAGTCCGACGCGCAGGGTGCCGCGCTGTTGCTCGGACAGGGGTATGAAAAGCTGTTTGAAGAGGTGCTTGCCGCAGACAGCCAGCGTGCGCTGGCCCGTTTAGCCGATATCAAAAAAGAAGAAGAGATCGCCCCGTTTGCCTGGGCGACAGGCGCTATCTTTTGTGGGCTGCTCTTTGTCATTATGGCGGTCGTGGCATACCTGTTCGGCAACTAGCGTATCCTGCGCTACGCTTACCCTATGGATATCAATACTCTTATTGCACAGTATGGCTATGCCGCATTGGTTATTGGCAGCATAGCGGAAGGCGAAACCATCACCCTGCTGGGTGGCGTGGCGGCGCATCAGGGATTACTCCGTTTTCCGCTGGTGGTGGCCGCCGTGGCGCTGGGCGGGATGATCGGCGATCAGTTGCTCTACTTAATCGGAGTACGGTTTGGTCCGACGATCCTGCGCCGTTTTTCCCGCCATCAGAAGAAAATCGACCGCGCCCAACAGCTGATCCAGCGTCACCCTTACCTGTTTGTCATTGGCACCCGCTTTATGTACGGTTTCCGTATCATCGGCCCGCTGCTGATCGGCGCCAGTCGCCTGCCGCCGAAAATTTTCCTGCCGCTGAACATTGTTGGCGCTATCGCCTGGGCGCTGATCTTCACCACCTTAGGCTACGTCGGCGGTGAAGTGCTGGAGCCGTGGCTGCACTCGCTCAACCAGCACCTGCGCCACTGGATCTGGCTGATCCTGGTGGTGGTGCTGGTCGTTGCGATACGCTGGTGGCTGAAACGCCGGGATCGGCGCTAGCTTACTCCGCCGGTTTAAACTGCGGATTGCCCAGCATAAAGCCGCCATCGACGATAAAGGATTGTCCGGTGGCGTAGCTGGCGTCGCTGTCACACAGCCAGGCCACCAGGCTGGCGATCTCTTTGGTGTGCCCCGGCCTTGCCAGCGGGATATTCGGCATCGAGCCCGGCTTCACTTCGCTGTCGTCCATGTCGTTCATCGGCGTAGCGATGGCCCCGGGCGCGACGGCGTTGACCAGAATATTGTGATGCACCAGCTCCATCGCCATCGACTTGGTCAGGCCGCCGAGGGCGTGCTTGGCCGAGGTGTAGGCGCTGGCATCCGGCAGCGGGGTATGCTCATGCACCGAGGTGATGTTGACGATCCGACCGCCCTCCCCCCTGCTTCACCATCTGCCGGGCGGCAATCTGCGAGCAGAGAAACGCGCCATCGACATCGACGCTAAAAATGGATCGCCACTGGTCATACTCCATCTCCAGAAACGACGCTTTGACCATCGCCCCGGCGTTGTTGACCAGCACGTCGATACGTCCGAAGCGCTCAATCAGCCTCTCGATCGCCGACGCCCCTTCCGGCAGCTGGCTGAGATCCAGCTGGATGGCCTCTGCCCGCTGCCCCCGCGCCTCGATCTCACGACAGGTTTTCATCGCCCCTTCTTCATCCGAGTGCCAGGTGACGCCAATATCAAACCCACGCTCCGCCAGCATCAGCGCCGTGGTTTTGCCGATCCCCGAATCCGATGCCGTCACAATAGCCACACGATTGGTTGAACCCATACTCACCTCCGGAATAAATAGAAGACAAAGAGATAAGTATAGATACTTCTCACTTTCTACCCGTGCTGATAGCCGCCACCCAGCGCGGAGGTGAGCTGCAGGGTGGCATCGATGTACTGCCCCTGCAGCGTGAGTCCGGCGAGGTGTTCCTGCAGGGCGGGGATTCTGGCCTCGCTGACGCGGGTCCCGGCAATAATCCCGGCCCGGTAACGCGCCTGCGCCAGCGCCACCACCCGCGCGGCATCGGCCTCAATACTCTGCTGGTGCTGGTTTTTCGCCATTAACGTTTCGACTTCACTGGCGGTGCGGGTTACCTGATTCACCGCCTCCACTACCGCTTTGTTGTAGTTGGCAACCGACAGATTGCTCTGGGCCTGGGCGATATCGAGATTCGCATTCAGGCGTCCGCTGTCAAAAATCGGCAGGGTCAGGCCGGCGGTGACGCCCATCTGCTGCGCCGAGGAGCGGAACAGATCGCTCAGATGCAGCGCATCCTGCTGCAGAAACGCCATCAGGTTCACGTCGGGATAAAACGCTGCTTTCGCCGCATCTACCTCATGCAGGGAGGCCTCGATATACCAGTGGGCCTCCTGCAGATCGGGGCGTCGGGCCAGCAGTTGATAGCCCAGCGAGGAAGGCAGCCTGGTTTCGACGGTGGGTAAGGCGTGCGGGATGAGGGTGATCGACGGGGTATTGGTAAGGGCTTCCAGACGCGCGGCAATGGCTTTCATGTTGCCGTTCACCTCCGCCAGCCGCTCCTCGGTTTTACTGGCATTGATATCGGTTTCGACCCCTTCCACTGAGGAGGTGATCCCATGCTGGTACAGCTCCCGGTCGGTGCGAATAATATTCTCCTGCTCCTGCTTGATGGCGGTTAATACCTTCCCGGCCGCAGCCTGGGTCTGCCACTCCCAGTAGAGACGCGCCACGCTGGTGGCCAGCAGCTGGCGGGTCTGCTGCAGCTCCGCCTGTTGGGCGTTGACCTTACCGATGCGGGCTTCAACCTGGGCGCGATTTTTGCCCCACAAATCGAGATCCCAGCCGGCGGTCAGGCCAAAGGTGCCGTTGGTGTACCAGGGGCCGGTGGTGCCGGCCGCCGGATCGGTGATTGCAAAGGGCCCCATCAGCCCTTCGGCGGACATTTTTTGCCGTTCAGCATCGGCAGAAAAATGCATTTCCGGCCCGCCGTTGGCGCTCGCCATTTTGGCCTGGGCTTCGGCAAGGGCAATGCGCTGCCGGGCAATTTGCATATCCGGGGCGTCGGCCTGGGCTTTGACGATCAGGGCCGTCAGCTGCGGATCGTGGAAATCCTCCCACCACGTATTTTTTGGCCATTGCCCGGTTGCGAGCCCGGTCTCTATTCTTGCGGCGGGGATCTGTTGATTCAGCGATGCCGCCGGATCGTGATGAGGTGCACAGGCAACCAGAAAAAGGGAAACAGGCAGGCAGAGGCAGTAAAAACGTGAAGGTTTCATTGGGTTATTCACATAAAAAAAGAAGGCTGCAAAATACGCCCGCTGCGCTTCAATTTTTTAGGAATCGATGGCAATCCACACTTTGTCATACCTTTACACAGACAGAAAAGGCACCCGGGGTTGCCGGGCGCCCATGCGGTCATCAGGCTTTCAGCGAAGCGCCTTTGGTCGCAATCACCTCCTGATACCAGTAAAAACTTTTCTTGCGGCTGCGCGCCAGGGTACCGGCCCCGCTGTCGTCACGATCGACATAGATAAAACCGTAGCGTTTCGAGAGCTCGGCTTTGGAGGCGCTCACCAGATCGATCGGCCCCCAGCTGGTATAGCCCATCACCTCCACGCCGTCGTCAATCGCCTCGCGTACCTGCACCAGATGGTCGTTGAGGTAGCTGATGCGGTAATCATCCTGCACCACGCCGTCGGCGTCCGGCTTGTCCTTCGCCCCCAGACCGTTCTCCACAATAAACAGCGGCTTCTGATAGCGATCCCAGAGCACGTTCAGCAGAGTGCGCAGGCCAACCGGGTCGATCTGCCAGCCCCACTCTGAACTGGCCAGATGCGGGTTCGGCACCATGCTGAGGATGTTGCCGCGCGCCTGCTGGTTCAGCGCTTCGTCGGTAGTCACGCAGCCGGTCATGTAGTAGCTGAAGGAGATAAAGTCGATGGTCGACTTCAGCGCTTCGCGATCCGCGTCGGTGATTTCAAGCTGAATGCCGTTATCGCGGAAGAAGCGCAGCATATAGCCCGGGTAGGCCCCGCGGCACTGCACGTCGCCGAAGAACTGCCAGGCGCGGTTCTCCTGCAGGGCTTCCAGCACGTCGTCCGGCTTGCAGGTCAGCGGATAGACCAGGCCGCCCAGCAGCATGTTGCCGATTTTGGCGTCCGGGACGATCTCATGGCAGGCTTTCACCGCCAGGGCGCTCGCCACCAGCTGATGGTGGATCGCCTGATAGACTTCCGCCTTGCTGCTGGTTTCCGGCAGGCCAACGCCGGTCATCGGCGCGTGCAGGGACATGTTGATTTCGTTAAAGGTGAGCCACAGCTTCACCTTGTGCTGATAGCGGGCAAAGACGGTGCGGGCGTAGCGTTCGAAGAAGCCAATCACCTGACGGCTGCCCCAGCCGCCATACTGCTTCACCAGCCCCCACGGCATCTCGTAGTGCGAGAGGGTCACCAGCGGGGTGATGTTGTGCGCCGCCAGCTCGTCAAACAGCCTGTCGTAGAAGGCCAGTCCGGCCTCGTTCGGCTCCTGCTCGTCACCGTTCGGGAAGATACGCGTCCAGGCAATGGAGACGCGCAGGCAGCTGAAGCCCATCTCGGCGAAGAGTGTGATGTCCTCCGGGTAGCGATGATAGAAGTCGATCGCCACGTCCTTGATGCCGCTGTCGCCCGCCACGCGCTCCACCACCGGGCCAAACACCCCCTGCGGCTGCACGTCAGAGGTAGACAGTCCTTTGCCATCGTCCAGGTAAGCCCCTTCTACCTGATTCGCGGCAACCGCGCCGCCCCATAAGAAATCGTCCGGGAAAGTTTTCATTCGGTTCTCCTGTTATTGATGGCTGACGCAAAGCAACGGCGCGCCGGCCTGGACGGCGGTCGCCGCCACGGTCGCCACATCACGATAGTCGTCGCTATTGCTGATAATAATCGGGGTCGCCAGATCGTATCCGGCATCAAGAATCGCCTGGCGGTCGAACTCCAGCAGCAGATCGCCCGGCTGTACTTTGTCACCCACCTTCACGTGGGCGGTAAACGGCTTGCCGTCGAGCTTCACGGTGTCGATTCCGACGTGGATCAGCACCTCGATGCCGCTGTCGCTCAGCAGGCCGATGGCATGTTTCGTGGCAAATATCGAGGCCACTTCCCCGGCAAAGGGGGCTATCACTTTGTTGTCGGCAGGAATGATCGCCGCCCCCTGGCCGAGCAGGCCGCTGGCGAAAGTAGCATCCGGCACCTGGTCCAGGGCCAGCACCGTACCGCGCATCGGAGAGAGCACCGTAGCTTCATCGACGTTAGCCGCCACCGTGGCAATGGCCGGGGCCGGACTGGCGGGCATGCCGACAATCAGGGTCAGCGCGCAGCTCAGCACCAGCGCCACCACCATACCCGCGATCCCGCCCCACAGCGTGGCGTCCACCCCGCCCGGCGGGATCATCTGCGCGATGGTAAAGATATTGCCGAAGCCAAAGGAGTAAACGTGGGTGTCGAAGAAACCGACAATCGCGCCGCCGACCGCCCCGGCCACGCAGCCAAAGATAAAGGGACGACGCAGGGGCAGGTTCACGCCATAGACCGCCGGTTCGGTGATCCCGAATATCCCGGCCGTGACCGAGGAGCCCGCCAGCATTTTCAGCCGTGTATCCCGGGTGCGCAGGAACACGCCGAACGCAGCTCCCACCTGGCCCATCACCGCCGGGAGCAGCATCGGCAGCATGGAGTCATGGCCCAGCACGGCGAGGTTATTGATCATCAGCGGTACCAGCCCCCAGTGCAGGCCGAAGATGACGCACACCTGCCACACCGCCCCCATCGCCGCGCCCGCCAGCCACGGCGCCAGCACGTAGATCCACTGATAGCCGTTCGCCAGCATCTGGCTGAGCCAGGTGGCTACCGGGCCGATCGCCAGGAAGGTCAGCGGCACCGTGACGCCGAGGCAGATCAGCGGGGTGAAGAAATTTTTCATCGCCGACGGCAGGCGTTTGCTGCCCTGCTTCTCCAGCCAGCAGCTCACCCAGGCGGCGAGGATGATCGGAATGACCGACGAGCTGTAGTTAAACCAGGTCACCGGAATGGCGAGGAAGGCATTGGCCGCCGCGCCCGCCTGCTGGCTGGCCTCGAAGGCCTGAATCATGGTCGGATGCACCAGCGCCCCGCCAATCACCATGGTGATAAACGGGTTGCCGCCAAACTTTTTCCCGGCGGTGTAGCCCAGCACCAGCGGGAAGAAGAAGAACAGCGCGTCACTGGTGGCAAACCAGATTTTGTAGGTGCCGCTGTCGGTGGTGAGCCAGCCGCACACCACCGCCAGCGCCAGCATCCCCTTCAGGATCCCCGAGGCGGCGAGGACGCCGATAAAGGGGGTAAAGATGCCGGAGACAATGTCGATCAGCTGGCCGCCGAGGCTGGTTTTTTCGCCTTTATCTTCTGCGGCGGCAGGCGCGTCGTCACCCAGCCCCGCCTCCTGATTCACCGCCTGCCAGACGTCGTGGACGTGGTTGCCAATCACCACCTGGAACTGGCCGCCGCTTTCGACCACCATGATCACGCCGGGATTTTTCTTCAGCCCCTCGGCATCCGCACGCTGCGCATCTTTCAGCTTGAAACGCAGCCGGGTCGCGCAGTGAACCAGGCTGACAATGTTCTCTTTGCCGCCAACGTGGCCGAGAATATCCTTCGCCAGTGCTTGATATTCCATCTCTGTTTCCTTCTTCACTGCCCGCAGGCAGGGTTTGACTGAGTCGTAAAAACAAAAAAACCCGAGGACGACGCCCTTTCGGGAGCCGCGCTCAGGTTTTGCCTGCACAGTGCAGTAACAATCCGTTTTTTGGGGACTTAGCGCCCCTCTTTTCTCACACGCTCAATATGAATGGTGAGAAACATAATCTCTTCAGTAGTCAGCTCGCGCTGATAACTCTTTTGCAGATGCCGGGCGATCTTCTCGGCGCACACCCAGGCTTTACCGTAGTTCTCTTTTACCGCCGAGTGCAGCGTGGCATCGTCATCCTCGACCACGGTACGAGTCAGCATCCGCTGGGCGAAAAACTTCAGATGGGTGACGAAGCGCTGATAGCTTAGCGACTCCTCGTCATACTCCAGCTGCAAACTGTATTTCACCAGCTGCAGGATCTCCTGCATCACGCGGGTGACATGCATGACCTCCGGCATCTCGCTGTGCAGCTGGGCAGTGACCAGATGCAGCGCGATAAACCCGGCTTCATCTTCGCCCAGCTCCACGTCCAGCCGTTTAGCCGTTTAGCCGTTTAGCCGTTTAGCCGTTTAGCCGTTTAGCCGTTTAGCCGTTTAGCCGTTTAGCCGTTTAGCCGTTTAGCCGTTTAGCCGTTTAGCCGTTTAGCCGTTTAGCGATGATAGCCCGCGCCTGCTGGCCCAGCTCAAACTCTTTCGGGTAGAGCCGCTTAATATCCCACAGCAGCACGTTTTTGATCGCCAGCCCCTTCTTCTGCCGCTCAATCGCAAAGTAGCAGTGGTCGGTTAAGGTGATGTACAAACTCTCCTGCAGTTTCCCCAGCCGCTGCGCCGCCAGCCCGATAATACGGTCGCAGGTGGTCATCACTTCCAGCGGGATCTGGCTGAGTAACTCTCCCAGCCGCTGCACCAGCTCGTCGCTTTGCAGGGCAAACACTTTCTCGATGTTCTCTTTCGGGACAAGGTCGCCGGGGTGCTTTTGAAAGGCCAGCCCACGGCCCATCACCACCTGTTCGCGCCCCTGCTCATCCAGAACAACCACCACATTGTTATTCAGTATTTTGGCGATTTTCATTCCATGCCCCAGAAACAAAAAAACCTGACCTCCGGCAGATGCCAGAAAATCAGGTTTTGCCTGCCGCAGCAGTAACAATCCAGTTAGCGCACTTTACCAGTTTCGTTCGATGCCACAATGCGCCCCGCTGAAAAACGTGACGCAGATCGACCCTGGCCTATTTTGCCTGAATGACCCGGGCGATCTCCGCCGAGGATTGCAGGGCGCGGATCTCCTGAAACAACTCCAGGGCGTCGTCGTACTCTTTACGCAGGTAGCTCAGCCACTGCTTGATGCGCGCCACGTGGTACAGACCGGTGTCGCCCTGCTTTTCGAGGCGGGTGTACTTCTTCAGCAGGGTCACTACCTCCGGCCAGGGCATACGCGGCTCGTTGTATTTGATCACCCGACTGAGGTTTGGCACGTTCAGCGCCCCGCGCCCGATCATGATTGAATCGCAGCCGGTCTCCGCCATACAGGCCAGCGCGCTTTCGCGATCCCAGATCTCGCCGTTAGCCACCACCGGAATCGTCAGCCGCTGACGGATCTGGCCGATGGCCTGCCAGTTAATGCGCTCGGCTTTGTAGCCGTCCTCTTTGGTGCGGCCATGAACCACCAGCTCGCTGGCCCCCGCCTGCTGGACCGCATCGGCAATTTCAAACTGCCTGTCGCCGCTGTCCCAGCCCAGACGCACCTTTACCGTGACCGGCAGATGGGAGGGCACCGCCTCGCGCATCGCTTTCGCGCCGCGGTAGATCAGCTCCGGATCCTTCAGCAGCGTGGCCCCGCCGCCGCTGCCGTTAACCATTTTCGACGGACAGCCGCAGTTTAAATCTACGCCCCAGGAGCCCAGCTCAACGGCGCGGGCGGCGTTTTCCGCCAGCCACTCGGGATATTGCCCGAGCAGTTGCACCCGCACCAGGGTGCCAGAAGGCGTACGACTCTGGTGATGCAGCTCCGGACAGAGTCTGTAAAACGATTTTACCGGCAACAACATATCCACCACCCGCAGGAACTCAGTGATGCAGTGGTCATAATCGTTAACGTCGGTCAGCAGCTCACGCACCAGCGAATCGAGCACGCCTTCCATCGGTGCCAGTAATACACGCATATCAGTACCCGTAAAAAAAGACGCGCTATAGTAGCCGCTCCCGCCAAAGGTGGAAAGCGTCAGGGAGGATATGCGTGTGGGTGACGATTTTATTCGGGGATCGTCTCTTCGGGGCGCAGGGTCAGCACCTCAAACCCGTCCGCCGTCACGGCGATGGTGTGTTCCCATTGTGCCGAGAGCTTTTTGTCACGGGTCACTACCGTCCAGCCGTCCTTCTTGGTTTTGATGCGGCTGTCACCCTGATTGATCATCGGTTCGATGGTAAAGACCATCCCTTCCTGCAACACCGGGCCTTCGCCGGGTTTGCCGTAATGCAGGATCTGCGGCTCTTCGTGCATCTCCTTGCCAATGCCGTGGCCGCAATATTCGCGCACCACGCTGTAACCCTGGCTCTCGACGTAGGACTGAATGGCGTGGCCAATATCGCCCAGCGTGGCACCCGGTTTGACGGCCTTAATCCCCTTCCACATCCCCTCGTAGGTCGCTTTCACCAGCCGGCGGGCCAGGGGCGAAACGTCGCCAATAAGATACATTTTACTGGAGTCGGCGATCATGCCCGCGTTTTCGAGAGTGATGTCGACGTTCACGATGGTGCCCGACTTGAGATGCTCTGACTCCTTCGGGATCCCGTGGCAGACCACGTCGTTCACCGAGGTGTTCAGCACGTAAGGGTAGTCATACTGCCCTTTGCTGGCCGGACGGGAGTGAAGCTGCTCGACGATAAACGCCTCTGCGCGGTTGTTGATCTCCATGGTTGATACGCCAGGCTTAATAAACTCGTCCAGCATGGTGAACACGGAGGCCAGCAGTTCGCCCGCGTGACGCTGGCGGGCCAGCTCATCGGCGGTTTTAATGAGAATTGATGGCATTGTTTACCTCCAGTAAAGGGTCGGAGCCTGATTTCAGCATCATTATCTTTGTCTGTGGATCGTATAGTGTCAGCGCCGCGTTGTCTCCTGCGGTTTGGGGAAATGCCCAAGGTTCCAGAAAGTAATGTCTGGTATGCTCAAAAGTCATGATGTGATCCGTAGCACGTTTCCGGTTTTAATTGTATGATGAATGCGTTCCATTAAGGACTTTCACCATGAAGAAATCACTGATCGTTGTCTGGCAGTACCTGCGCGCCTTCATCCTGATTTATGCCTGCCTGTATGCAGGGATTTTTCTCGCCTCCCTGCTGCCCATCACCATCCCCGGCAGCATTATTGGCATGCTGATCCTGTTTGTCCTGCTCGCGCTGCAAATCCTTCCGGCAAAATGGGTTAAGCCCGGCTGCTCGGTGCTGATCCGCTATATGGCGCTGCTGTTTGTGCCGATTGGCGTGGGGGTGATGCAGTATTACGACCTGCTGAGCGCGCAGTTTGGCCCGATATTTGTTTCCTGCACTATCAGTACGCTGGTGGTGTTTTTAGTGGTGAGCTGGAGCACACATCTGGCGCATGGGGAACGTAACGTGGTTGGGCAAAAAGGACAGAAAAAATGATGGCCAATATCTGGTGGTCGCTGCCGCTTACCGTGGCAGTATTCTTCGCCGCCCGCAAGCTGGCAGTGCGCCTGAAGTTCCCGCTGCTTAATCCCCTGCTGGTAGCGATGGTGGTGATTATTCCGTTCCTGCTGTTGACCGGCATTCCCTACGCAAAATATTTCCAGGGCAGCAAGGTCCTCAACGATCTGCTCCAGCCTGCGGTGGTCGCGCTGGCGTTTCCGCTGTATGAGCAGCTGCACCAGATCCGCGCCCGCTGGAAATCCATCATTACCATCTGCCTGATCGGTAGCGTGGTGGCGATGATCACCGGCACCTCGGTGGCGCTGCTGATGGGGGCGACCCCGGAAATTGCGGCCTCTATTTTACCTAAATCGGTAACTACCCCGATCGCCATGGCGGTGGGCGGCAGCCTCGGCGGCATCCCGGCGATCAGCGCCGTATGCGTCATTTATGTCGGTATTCTCGGGGCGGTATTAGGCCATACGCTGCTGAACGCCATGCGCATCCGCACCAAATCGGCACGTGGTCTGGCGATGGGCACCGCATCCCACGCCCTCGGTACCGCCCGCTGCGCGGAGCTGGATTATCAGGAAGGGGCCTTTAGCTCCCTGGCGCTGGTGATCTGCGGGATCATGACCTCGCTGATTGCACCGTTCCTGTTCCCGATTATTCTGGCGGTAATGGGCTAAAATTTGCGACGCGTCGCGCATTTTTCATTTGAGTTTCATAAGTTGCACACATAATGAGATCTGAGTCACATATAAAGCCTCAACGGCTCCGTACACTACCGATCCATTAACCTTTATGAGGCAACGCCATGCATCCACGTTTTCAATCAGCTTTCGCTCAGCTTGCAGAGAATTTGCAGTCAGCCCTGGCCCCGGTTCTGGCGGATGCACACTTCCCCGCCCTGCTGACGGCTGAACAGGTCACCGCACTGAAACGTGCCACCGATCTGGATGATGACGCGCTGGCCTTTGCGCTTCTGCCGCTGGCGGCGGCCTGTGCCCGTGCCGACCTCTCCCATTTCAACGTGGGCGCCATTGCGCGCGGCGTCAGCGGCACCTGGTACTTCGGCGGCAATATGGAGTTTCTCGGGGCGACCATGCAGCAGACCGTGCATGCGGAACAGAGCGCCATCAGCCACGCCTGGCTGCGCGGTGAGAAATCCCTGCAGGCCATCACCGTGAACTACACCCCGTGCGGCCACTGCCGTCAGTTTATGAACGAGCTGAACAGCGGGTTGCAGCTGCGCATCAACCTGCCGGGCCGCGATCCGCACACTCTGGCAGATTACCTGCCGGACGCCTTCGGACCGAAGGATCTGGAGATTAAATCCCTGCTGATGGATGAGCAGGATCATGGCTACGCAGTGAGCGGTGACGAGCTGGCCCAGGCCGCTATCCTCGCCGCCAACAAATCACACGCGCCGTACAGCAACTCCCCGAGCGGGGTGGCGCTGGAGTGCCGCGATGGCCGCATCTTCACCGGCAGCTATGCCGAAAACGCCGCCTTTAACCCGACGCTGCCGCCGCTACAGGGCGCACTGAACCTGCTCAGCCTCAACGGTTACGACTATCCGGATATTCAACGCGCCATTCTGGCGGAAAAAGCCGATGCTTCGCTGATCCAGTGGGATGCTACCGCGGCCACGCTGCGCGCGCTGGGTTGCACCGGCATCGACCGCGTGCTGCTGGCGTAAGTCTCTGATGCGGGCAGCAATGCCCGCACAATTGATGAAAATCCCCCCCAATTAAACCGCCGTTTCTTGCGCTTACCAGACGGGTAAAGTAGCCTGAGTGAAATTTCACCTTCGGTACGAGTCATCTGTATGTTAAAGCGCGTGTTTTACAGCCTGGTTGCCCTGATCGCCATCGTGCTGCTGACTGCGCTGGGCCTTGACCGCTGGATGAGCTGGAAAACAGCCCCCTATATCTTTGATGACCTTCAGGATCTGCCCTACCGCCAGGTTGGCGTGGTGCTCGGCACCGCCAAGTATTACCGCACCGGGGTGATCAACCAGTATTACCGTTACCGCATTCAGGGGGCGCTCAACGCCTACAACAGCGGCAAGGTCAACTACCTGCTGCTGAGCGGCGACAACGCCCTGCAGAGCTATAACGAGCCGGTCACCATGCGCAAAGACCTGATTGCCGCAGGCGTGGACCCGGCGGATATTGTGCTCGACTACGCCGGGTTCCGAACCCTCGATTCGATTGTGCGCACCCGTAAGGTGTTTGATACCAACGATTTCATCATCATCACCCAGCGCTTCCACTGCGAGCGCGCGCTGTTTATCGCCCTGCATATGGGCATTCAGGCGCAGTGTTATGCCGTCCCGTCACCAAAAGACATGCTCACCGTGCGGGTGCGCGAGTTTGGTGCCCGTCTGGGGGCGCTGGCCGATCTCTATGTCTTTAAACGCGAACCGCGCTTCTTAGGCCCGCTGGTGCCCATCCCGGCGATGCTGGAGGTGCCGGAAGATGCCCAGGGATATCCGGCCGTGACGCCAGAGCAGCTGCTGGAGATGCAGAAGAAGAAATAACCCCCGCCGGGTGGCGGCTTCGCCTTACCCGGCCTACAAAACCCGCAATACCGTAAGCCCGTGCAAGCGCAGCGCCGCCGGGCAATTCGCCGGGTGGCGGCTTCGCCTTACCCGGCCTACAAAAACCCGCAATACCGTAGGCCCGTGCAAACGCAGCGCCGCCGGGCAATTCGCCGGGTGGCGGCTTCCCCTTACCCTGCCTACAAAAACCCGCAATACCGTAGGCCCGTGCAAGCGCAGCGCCGCCGGGCAATTCGCCGGGTGGCGGCTTCGCCTTACCCGGCCTACAAAACCCGCAATACCGTAGGCACGTGCAAGCACGGCGCCGCCGGGCAATTCGCCGGGTGGCGGCTTCGCCTTACCCGGCCTACAAAAACCCGCAATACCGTAGGCCCGTGCAAGCGCAGCGCCGCCGGGCAATTCGCCGGGTGGCGGCTTCGCCTTACCCGGCCTACAAAACCCGCAATACCGTAGGCCCGTGCAAACGCAGCGCCGCCGGGCAATTCGCCGGGTGGCGGCTTCGCCTTACCCGGCCTACAAAAACCCGCAATACCGTAGGCCCGTGCAAGCGCAGCGCCGCCGGGCATAAAAAAACCCGCATTACGCGGGTTTTTTCGTTATCACAAATCTTATTTCTTACGCGCGTACTTCAGGGAGTCCAGCGCAACGGCGAAGATAATGATCGCGCCCTTGATGATGTACTGCCAGTACGGGTTCACGCCGATATAGGTCAGACCGTAGTTGATAACGGTGAAGATGATCACACCGGTTACCACGCCCAGAACGGTACCTACACCACCGCTGAAGGAGACACCACCCACGACGCACGCGGCAATCGCATCCAGTTCGTACATAAAGCCGAGGTTGTTAGTGGCAGAGCCGATACGGCCTGCTTCCAGCAAACCACCGAACGCGTAGAACACGCCGGACAGGGCATAGATCACCAGCAGGTTCAGCGCCACGTTAACACCGGAGACTTTCGCTGCTTCCGGGTTACCGCCGATAGCGAAGATGTTCTTGCCGAAGCGGGTTTTGTTCCACAGCACCCAGACAAAGGCCACCGCAATCAGGGCGTAGAAGGTGATGTAAGAGAGGCGGAAGCTGCCCAGCGCGATAAAGCCCTGCGCAAAGGTGGAGAAGCCGCTGTCGAAACCGGAGATCGGCGATGCACCCACGAAGTCGTAGTACAGGGAGTTGATACCGTAAACGATGATCATCGTACCCAGAGTGGTGATGAACGGTGTTACGTTCAGGTACGCGATGATGATGCCGTTAATCAGACCAATGATTGCACCGATAACGCAGACAATCAGGACCACCAGGATAATGGGCATGGTCGCCATTTCCGGGAACACCTTGTTGGCGTTTTCCATCGACTGCAGAAGCGTTGCCGCGACAACCGCCGCCAGACCGACCTGACGACCGGCTGACAGGTCAGTACCCTGGGTGACGATCAGACCCGCCACGCCCAGCGCGATAATAATACGTACCGAAGACTGAGTCAGAATGTTACTTAAGTTCAACAGACTTAAGAATGTTGGATCCTGGAAAATAATAATGGCCAGCAAGACTAAAAGAACAACGTAAATACCGCCTTCTTTCAGATAAGTAAGAAAACTTTTCTTATTTAACGCACTCATGAGGAGCCCCTAATCTTAAAGGTGCAAAGACGCAAGACGCAAAATTTCGTTTTGCGTTGTCGTTTTGGTTTCAACAATTCCGGCAACGAGACCATTGCTCATGACCAGAATACGATCTGTGATCCCTAACAATTCCGGCATTTCGGACGAAATAATAATAATCCCTTTATCTTTCTTGGCTAATTCAGCAATCAGCTGATAAATTTCAAATTTTGCACCTACGTCGATACCACGGGTGGGTTCATCCAGCATCAAAATTTCAGGCTGGGTTAACAACCAGCGTCCAATAATCACCTTTTGCTGGTTACCACCGGAGAGCGAACCAATTTGCGTGCGATGTCCTGGGGTTTTTACGCGCATTGAGTCAATTACCCACTGGGTATCGCTCTTCATGCGGGAATTATCCAACAGACCGATTTTGTTTTTGTAATTATGAATATTAGAAATTAAGGAGTTAAAGTTAATATCCAGATAGGCGTAAATACCGGTTGAGCGACGCTCTTCCGTCACCAGTGCAAAGCCGTGGTTAATGGCTTCGTTGGCGTTATGGTTATTAATCTTTTTACCGTGCAGGGTGATGGTTCCACCGGATTTCTCGCGAATACCGAACAGGGTCTCCACGATATCGGTACGCTTGGCACCCACCAGACCGGCAATCCCGAGGATCTCCCCTTTGTGTAGATCGAAGGAGATGTCACGGATGGAAGGCTGGCGCAGCGACGTCAGGTTGCGCACCTCAAGAATCACTTCGCCCGGCTTGTTCTCTTTGTTCGGGAAACGCTGGTTCAGGGAACGACCCACCATCATGGCGATGATCTTGTCCATGTCCAGCCCTTCCAGCGGCTGGGTGGCGATCCACTGGCCGTCGCGCAGGACCGTAATCTCATCACACAGCTGGAAGATCTCTTCCATTTTGTGCGAGATATACACGATGCCGCAGCCGCGATCCTTCAGCTTACGGATAATGGTGAACAGGTGGTTCACCTCTTTCTCCGTTAACGAAGAGGTAGGCTCATCCATAATCACGATTTTCGCGTTATAGGAGAAGGCCTTGGCGATCTCAATCATCTGCATCTGTGAAACCGATAACGTACCCACGCGCGCACGCGGATCGATATCAATATCCAGTTCATCAAAAATGGCTTTAGTATCGCGATACATTTTGTCCTGATCGACAAATACGCCTTTGGTCGGATAACGACCCAGCCACATATTGTCCATAACAGAACGCTGAAGGACCAGGTTCAGCTCCTGGTGAACCATCGAAATACCGTTTTCCAGTGCCTCTTTGGCAGAATGGAAATCGATCTCTTTCCCCTGAAAAAGAATGCTGCCAGAATCTTTTTGATAGATCCCAAATAAGCATTTCAATAACGTTGATTTACCCGCACCGTTCTCCCCCATTAATGCGTGAATGGAGTGAGGCCGTACTTTTAAATTAACATTATCCAGTGCTTTAACACCGGGAAAAGACTTGTTGATACCGCTCATTTCCAACAAGTATTCACCGGACGACTGAGTCGTTGTGCTGACCATAATTATACCTTCTCGGCCTCGCGTCGCGTGATAAAAGGGCGCAGAAACTGCGCCCAGTGGAATGCTAAAACTTATTTACCGGTGAACTGCGCCAGGTTTTCCTGATCTACGCCAACGTACGGTACGCGAACAACTTTGTTGTCGATTTTCCAGTTGGTGCCGTCAGCTGCGCCTTTGCCTTCTGCCAGGTTTTTCGCCAGGTCGAAGGTGGCTTTCGCCTGGTTGTTAGCATCGTTCAGCACGGTGCCGGCCATTGCGCCAGATTTAACCAGTGCCAGCGCTTCTGGCAGGGCATCCACGCCAAATACCGGAATAGAGGATTTGTTGTGTGCTTTCAGGGCTTCAACTGCACCCATTGCCATCGCATCGTTGTTGGCGATAACCACTTCGATTTTGTTAGCGTTCGGGCCGGACAGCCATGCGTCCATCTTGTCTTTCGCCTGTGCGGTATCCCACATTGCGGTATCTAATGCCAGCTGCTGGGTTTTCAGGCCCTTGTCGTTTAGCTCTTTGATCACGTAAGTGGTACGTGCTTCAGCATCCGGGTGGCCTGGCTCGCCTTTCAGCAGAACGAACTGAACCTGACCGTCTTTGTTCAGATCCCAGTTCGGGTTAGCAGCCCAGTGTTTAGCAATCAGGTCGCCCTGAATGATGCCGGATTCTTTGGAGTCGGTGCCCACGTAGAAGGCTTTATCGTAGCTATCCAGCGCCTTACGGGAAGGTTCTTTGTTGAAGAACACCACTGGCACATTCTGGCCACGTGCTTTCTCAATAACGGTGCCTGCAGCCGCCGGGTCAACCAGGTTGATTGCCAGTGCTTTCACGCCTTTTGCCAGCAGTACGTCAATCTGGTCGTTCTGTTTTGACTGGTCATTCTGGGAGTCATTCATCAGCAGCTGCACTTCTGGCGCTGATTTGCCCTCTTTTTCAATGGCTTTACGCACAACAGACATAAAGTTGTCGTCGTATTTATAGATAGTCACACCAATACGGCTATCTGCAGCGTGCGCGGTTGCACCAAAAAGCATGCTTGCCATAACAGCAGACAGAGTCAACACCTTCTTATTCATGATATCTCCGGTTTTTATGCAGGGTAGTTCGTGTGAATAACGATCGGCGGGCAAATGTTAATGAAACGTTAATGCCGGCCGAAGTCCACTTATAAAATTTCTATCTTCCTTGGTCGGTAACGCTCCAGAATGCGTTTTTTTGGATGTTTAACGTGCCCTGGCTATAGTGAAAGTGATTATTCACCGTTACATAGCGTTTCAGTCACTAAAACGCTGACATCATAGACAGCGCATTGTTAACTTACTGTGAATTTACTCACAAATTGAAAACGGTTACATCACGGCGAATTATTAGTTAGTGATCGGTGCCACAATTTGCCGAATGGCAACCGAGTGGCGACGCACTAAAGTCGGCATGAAACAGTGTGTTGCGTTGATATCCAGCTTCCCTGCGGCCCCCCTGTAACGCCAGCTCCGTGGCCAGACGGGCCATAGAGGCGATCGGGTAGCGCACCGTCGTCAGCTGCGGGTCCGTGTAACGGGCAATCGGGATATCATCGAAACCAATCAATGACAGATGCTGTGGCACCGCAATGCCGTTATCTTTCAGCGCCGTCAGCGCACCTGCGGCCATGCTGTCGTTGTAGGCAAAGACCGCGGTCAGCTGCAGGTTGCGCCCGAGCAGCTCCACCATGGCCGCTTCCCCGCCCTGCATGTCCGGCGCGCCGGTGCCGATCCAGCTGTCCGATGCGGTAATACCCTGCTCCAGCAAGGCTTTCTGCCAGCCTTCACGCCGCATTTCGTCATCCTCAATGCGGTGGCTTGATGCAAGATAGCCGATGCGCTGATGGCCATTATTCACCAGCATCCGCGTCGCCATCATCGCTCCGCTGACGTTGTCAAGGCAGACGCAGCGGTGGGCATAGCCAGGCACGATGCGGTTGATCAGCACCATGCCGGGGATCTGCTCCATCAGAGCAGACAGCTCCTCGTCGCTTAACGCTTTTGAGTGAACGATCAGGGCGTTACAACGCTGGCGAATCAACACCTCAATGGCGTTACGCTCCTTTTCCGCCTCGTGATAACTGTTGCCGATCAGGACGTATTTCTGGTGCTCCTGGGCGACCATGTCCACGGCTTTCACCAGAGCGCCAAAGAAGGCATCCGACACGTCCATCACCACCACGCCAATGGTATCGCTGACCTGGGTCGCCAGCGCCTGGGCGTTAGCGTTCGGCCGGTAGCCCAGCGCGGTGACGGCTTTCATCACGCTCTCGCGGGTCTCCGGACTGACCAGCGCGCTGTTGTTGAGGACCCGGGACACGGTGGCGACAGAAACGCCCGCCTGACGCGCGACGTCACGAATGGTGATCATATTCACCATCCTTATTTAGATTGCAGCAACTCACAGACACCCCCCCTGTGTTTAGCAAGGTGACTATTCTGGCAGCGAGAAAGGGAGGACTACGTGAAGAAGCTCACAAGGATGAAAACGGTTACATCCGTTTTGTTAATGATTGTGATCCAGATCGTTATCCGGATGTATTACTTAATGAAACCCCTGCAGCACGTGCGGTCAATTGTCGCCACAGCCATTCCAGCGGTCCCTGACGGAAATGACGCAGCCAGAGGACGGAGAACAGAATATTCACCAGCCAGATGGGCAGGACGAAGCCCAGCAGCTGCAGGCGATCAAAATGCATAAACAGGCCGAGGTGATAAAACAGGGTAGTGCAGATCAGCGTCTGTAGCAGGTAGTTGCTCAGCGCCATGCGCCCCACGCAGGCAATCGCCATGACCAGCCGGAAACGGCAGAGCTGCGGCCAGAAGCCATACATCAGCGCGGCATAGCCTATGGTCTGAAAGGGTGCGCTCAGCTCGCGCGGTGCCTGTAACAGAAACGCACACCAGCGGTAATCCCAGTTCACATACCACTGGGCGATCACCGCCGGGAGATTGATTGCCAGACCGAGCAGCACCAGCCACAGCCCGGTACGCCGGTAATGACGCAGGCTAAACTCGCCTTTCAGCCAGCCGGTACGCATCAGCGCAGCGCCGATCAGCATCATCCCTGCCAGCTGCCAGCCGTACTGTGCGCCGAGCGCCAGCAGGCTGTTGCCAATCATATCGGCCCGGTTGCTGATGGCCTCCGCCCCGCCGCCCAGCTTCCAGTACTGCTCGTACTGCAGGTTGGCCGCATCCGGCACCCAGGAGCGATTGGTAGAGCCGCCGGAGATCGCTCCCAGCAGCAGCAGGATGGCAACGCCAATGACAAACAGCACCACCCCGGTATTAAAGAGATTTTTAATATCCTGCGCATCGCGGATGATACGCCAGCAGATCAGCCCCACCAGCCCGTAGGCCAGCAAAATGTCGCCGTCCCAGAACAGCAAGCCATGAATAAACCCGAGCAGCACCAGCAGCGAAAGGCGGGCCTGGATCCAGCGTTTACCGCGTTTCAGCAGCAGCTGCAGTCCGGCCCCGAACAGCAGGGCAAACAGGGTGAGGAATTTCACCTGGGCGAAAAGATCCAGCACCGCCCATGTCCAGGCGTCGCTGAGGGTAATATCGCCATACCAGGCGGGATTGAGATAAGCGGCTTTCGGCAGACCGAAGCCGCTAATATTGAGCAGCAGAATACCCAGAATAGCGACGCCACGAACGAAATCCAGCGTGACATTTCTTTCCATGTATTCAGCCCTGACGATCAGTCGTGGTGACGCACGGCGCGCAGGAACTCCTGACGGGTGTTCTGGCTTGATTTAAACAGGCCGCCCAGCGAGGTGGTCGTGGTGGCGCTGGTTGCATCGCGAATGCCGCGCGCTTTCACGCAATAATGCACCGCGTCAATGGAAACCGCCACGTTGTTGGTACCAAGCAGCGTTTGCAGCGCGATGAGGATCTGCTGGGTTAAACGCTCCTGCACCTGCGGACGCTGGGCAAAGAACTGCACGATGCGGTTAATCTTCGACAGGCCAATGACCGCGTCTTTCGGAATATAGGCCACGGTCGCTTTACCGTCGATGGTCACAAAGTGGTGTTCACAGGTGCTGGTCAGGGTGATATCACGCACCGTCACCATCTCATCCACCTTCATTTTGTTTTCAATGACGGTGATTTTCGGGAAATTAGCGTAATCCAGGCCGGAGAAAATCTCATCGACATACATTTTGGCGATGCGACGTGGGGTCTCCATCAGACTGTCATCGCTCAAATCGAGATTCAGCAGCTGCATGATTTCGGTCATATGCCCGGAAATAAGACGTTTACGCGTTTCGTTGTCCAGATCCTGAACCGGTGGGCGCAGCGGGGTTTCGAGACCGTGTGCGACCAGCGCTTCGTGGACGAGAGCTGCTTCTTTACTCATTGATGACATTCTTTTCTCCTGCAGGTGCGGTGCTCTTCTGCCCTCCGTGGGGCAAAATGTGCACTCATTGTGCGCGAGGCGGCGACCATAATCCAGTATTCACCGCGATAATTATTCCAATTGCCGTTACCTTTCAACCTGACGCTGCCAGACCAGCCCGCCCGCCACGAAGAGAGCGATACCAGCAAGGCCCAGAGCGGGCTCCAGCTGATGGGTGAGCCAGCTCGACAGCGCCGAGGTCATCGGGCCAATCAACTGCCCGACCGCATAGCCGGTAGTCAATAACCCGGCCATGTACCGCGTGTGATTCGGTGCCAGTTCACGCCCGTAGAGCAACGAGAGCTGCACCGCACATAAAAATCCTCCGCCGACCAGCAGCGCACCGGTCACCAGACCGGCCATCCCCGGCATCAGCCAGGCGGCAATCACCCCCACCGCCTGCAGCCAGAGCACCAGCGCCAGCCTGCGGTTAGTAGTGGAAACATGGCGCAGAGCGATACTCAGGGCAATGCCCAGCACCGAGGCCACGCCGAAAACCGGCCAGACAAACTGGGCAAACGCGCTGCCAGGAAAGCGCAGCGCCGCCATCTGCGACAAAAAGGTCGCCGGGAGGATGTAGCCAAACCCGGCGAGGCTGTAGCTCCAGACCAGACGACGCAGATCGCGGGTCAGCGTCAGCGGCTCCGGCGTGGTGCCCGGACGATGCAGCTGCCCGGCCCGCGGCAGGTAGCGGGCCACCAGCGCGACCAGCACCAGCGCCAGCACGCCGTAGATTTGCCATGCGGCGCTGGCCGACAACCCGTGCGCCTGGATCCATACCGCCAGCAAACCGCTGAGGGTAATACCTGCCCCCGGCCCGGCGAAAACCGCGGCACTCAGGCCCGGCTTGCCGAAATGGGCCAGCCGCTCGTTGGTCCAGGCGGCAACCAGCACCATCGACCAGCCGCTCATGCAGCCAATCACAAACCGCAGCAGCCCGTGGACCACGGCGTTATCCGCGACGGCTGAGAGCAGGGTTAGTGCCACCGCGCCAATAATCCCCAGCCACAGACGGCCCTCGACAAAACGGTGCGCGCGCATGGCATCCCATGCCCCCACCAGATAGCCGAGGTAGTTCATCGCCGCTACCAGCCCGGCGCTGGTCAGGGTCAGCTGGCCTGCCGCAATCATCAGCGGCACCTGCGGGGTAAAGGCAAAGCGCCCTATTCCCATCGCCACCACCAGAACCACAAATCCGCTGAGCGCGATACGCAGCGCCATGACCACTCCAGTTGTTAAAGTTTCGTAAATTCATGATGCAGGATATGTCGTTAATGCGGAAGTGAAAGTTACTCACTCGTTATTGAATTATCTGTATTATGACCTTCATCTCTTTATACAACCTTCCTGAAGGAGCCCCGCATGGAACTGCTCGAAGAGCACCACTGTTTTGAAGGTCGACAGCAGCGCTGGCGTCATGACTCTGCGGTGCTGAACTGCGCGATGACGTTCAGCATTTTTCTGCCGCCGGTTACCGGTGCGGCAAAACCGCCGGTGCTGTACTGGCTCTCCGGCCTGACCTGCAACGATGAAAACTTCACGACCAAAGCGGGTGCCCAGCGGGTTGCGGCGGAGCTGGGGATCGCTCTGGTGATGCCCGACACCAGCCCGCGCGGCGATGAGGTCGCGGACGATGCCGGTTATGACCTGGGCAAAGGCGCCGGGTTCTACCTGAATGCCACTCAGGCGCCCTGGGCGAATCATTACCGGATGTACGACTACCTGCGCGACGAGCTGCCGGCGCTGATCCAGGCGGAGTTCGCGGTAGCCGATCGCTGTGCAATCAGCGGCCACTCGATGGGCGGCCACGGTGCGCTGGTGATGGCGCTGAAAAATCCGGGTAAATACGTCAGCGTGTCGGCCTTTGCACCGATCGTGAATCCGGCTCAGGTTCCCTGGGGGCAGAAAGCGTTCACGAATTACCTGGGTGAGGATACAGCGACCTGGCAGGAATGGGACAGCTGCGCGCTGATGTTGGCCAGCCAGCCGGAACAGGCGATCCCGACGCTTATCGATCAGGGGGATGCCGATCAGTTCCTGGCGAGCCAGTTACAGCCGGCGGTGCTGGCGGAAGCCGCGCGCCAGAAAGACTGGCCGCTGACGTTACGCATCCAGCCAGGCTACGATCACAGCTATTACTTTATTGCGTCGTTTATTGAAGACCATCTGCGCTTCCATGCGCAGCAGTTGTTGAAGTAAGTGCGGCCTGATGCCCTCACCCCAACCCTCTCCCACAGGGAGAGGGAGTAAACCGTAGGCCGGGCAAGCAACGCGCCGCCCGGCGTTTCAGCCATCAGAACTGGTAATCCACCGCCATAAAGTAACGGCGTCCTTCTTCGGTATAGCTGTAGTCGTCGCGGCTGAGATCTTTATCCAGCAGGTTCATGACGCCCGCACGCAGCTTGACGTTTTTGGTTGCCTGCCAGGCGCCACCGGTGTTCCACACCACGTAACCGCCCGGCGTTGCGGCGCCATCGGTAACGGTGCGTTTCTCACCCGTGTAATTACCCTGCACATAGAAGGACCACGCCTGGCTTGCCTGCCAGTCCAGCGTGCCGTTCGCGGTGTGGAACGGCAGCTCGGAGAGCGGCTTGTTCTCGCCGTTGCTGATATCACGCCCGTCGTTATAGGTGTAATTCAGCGTCATGCGCCAGTCTTCGGCAATCGGGAATTTCACCTCCGTCTCCAGGCCGCGGATACGCGCCTTATTGACGTTGTAGTAACGGAACACCGGTTCGCCGTCGGCATTCAGCCCGACGTAGTTCGGGTAGCCCTGCGCCTGATTAACGTTCGCCGTGCGCAGAATACTGATACGGTCATCAACGTCGTTCTGGAAGGCGGTAATGCTGCCCTGCACGCCCTCTAACCAGCCCTCTTCTCCGTTGTAGTAGAGACCCAGCTCGATGCTTTCGCTGGTTTCCGGCTTCAGATCCGGGCTACCGACGATTTCACAGGCACCACGGCAGGAGCCGGTGGTCCAGTCCGGGCTGAGCTGTAGCAGGGATGGCGCTTTGAATGCCGTCGCCCAGCCGCCTTTTACCGTCAGGGTATCGGTCGCGTTATAGACCAGATACGCACGCGGGCTCCAGTGGTCGCCGTAGGTTTCGTGGTCATCCATACGCACGCCGGTGGTCAGCGCCAGCGGCTCGAAGATCCGCCATTCATCTTCCAGGAACAGCGCATACTGGCTGGCCGAGGTATTACTGCTGCTGCCGCCGGTGATGTTCACCGGATCCTTCAGCTTGTCGTGGCGCCATTCCCCGCCAAAGGTCAGGAGCTGGTTAATTTCGCCCAGCGGCAGAACGTATTTGCCGTCAATGGAGTTACTTTCGGAGGTGATCGGGTTGCTGTTGCCCGGATTCTTGTTATCGACCTTCTCGCCGTAGAATTTCAGTTCGCTGTTGCCCACGCCCCAGCGGCCGTTGTGGCTCAGGGAGTAATTCTGGCGCTCAAGGCGGTTCTGATCCAGCGAGTCGGAATCACGATCCTGACGGTCAAAGCCGTAGCCCGCGGTGAAGTCGTGGTTCTCGTTCGGGGTCCAGGCAAATTCCACGTTGGCATCGCGGCTGGTGAAGCCTTCGATGCGCGGAGTTTCCCCGGTGGCGCTGGTTGTTGAATCCTGCGGATCGTCTTTATCGCGTTTCGACAGGCTGCCAAAGGCCTTCAGGCCGAGAACGCCATCCACCAGCGGGCCGCTGGTATAGAACTGGCCGCCGTAGGTGTCGCCGCGATCGCGGTGCTCCTGAATGGTGGTGTCAGCGGTGAGGGTGCCGGTCCATTTCTGGCCGATCTTTTTGGTGATGATGTTGACCACGCCGCCCAGGGCATCCGAGCCGTAGAGGGAGGACATCGGCCCGCGCACCACTTCGATACGTTCGATGGCGTCAACCGGCACCCAGTTGAGATCGAAGTCGTTATGGCGGAAAACGGCGTTGCGGGAGTTGACGCGTTTCCCGTCAACCAGGATCAGCGTGTAGCTGCTGTCCAGACCGCGAATACTGACGCCCTTACGGTTGTCCCCTTCGTCAGTTAACTGGACGCCCGGAACGTCTTTTAACACATCTTTCAGGTTTTGCACCGGCTTGCGCTGCAGATCCTGCTGGGTGATGACGCTGATACTGGCCGGGGCATCCTTCAGGTTTTGCTCGTTGGCCGAGGCGGTCACCACCATGGTGTCGCCAGATTCCGTCGCCACAACCGGCAGGGCCAGGGACAGAGCAGACGCACACAGCCCTCCCCGAACGAAGGGATTCAACCTAAACATTTCCTATCTCCATGAGGTAAACACTACAAAATCAAAGAGGTACTGCTCACTATTGCTTTTTGATTAACGTGCTAATGATAAAGCAAACGATAACCATTATCAATTCAATTGTTAAAAGTTATGTCAATTGTGCAGATTGTGGAAACAAAAAAAACCCGCTCGAATGAGCGGGTCTAAAGAGAGGCGTTGCGGTTATTTTTTAAAGCTATTCGGGAATTCCATTTCGCTATAGCTGACAAACTTTGTTCCCTTCGCCAGCTTGTAGCCAAACCAGATGATCAGGAACAGCGGGATACCGATATAGGTCGCTGCCACGCCGCCCCAGTCAATGGTGTCGGCCAGGAAGGCTTCGTAGTTCTGACCCAGAGTGATGATCAGACACAGCACAAAGGCGAAGATCGGCCCCAGCGGGAAGAACCCGGAGCGGTACGGCAGGTTGTTAATGTCGTAACCCTGCTTCACATAGCCGCGACGGAAACGGTAGTGGCTGATGGCGATACCCAGCCAGGCGATAAAGCCCGTCATGCCGGAGGTATTCAGCAGCCACAGGTAGACCGTCTGGTTGCCGAACATCGAGGTCAGGAAGCACAGGCAGGCAATCACGGTGGTGGCATAGAGCGCGTTACGCGGCACGCCGCCACGGGACAGCTTAGCGAAAATACGCGGCGCTTTACCGTCGCAGGCCAGGGAGTAGAGCATACGGGTAGAGGCATACATCCCGGAGTTACCCGCCGACAGCACCGCCGTCAGGATCACCGCGTTCATCACCGCCGCCGCAGAGAGCAGACCAGCATGCTGGAACACCAGGGTGAACGGGCTGACGCTGATGTCTTTTACATCGTTACGCAGCAGGCTTGGATCGGTATACGGAATGATCAGGCTGATAATCAGGATCGCGAACACATAGAACAGCAGGATACGCCAGAAGACCTGCCGCACCGCGCGCGGAATGTTCTTCTCCGGGTTTTCGGATTCACCGGCGGCAATGCCGATAAGCTCCGTTCCCTGGAAGGAGAAGCCAACGATCATCGCCACGCCAATCATCGCCGAGAAGCCCCCGGCAAAAGGCGCGTCGCCAATGGCCCAGTTGCTCCAGCCCGCAGGCTCAGTGCCTTTGAAGATGCCGACAATCATCGCCACGCCGACGGCAATAAAGATGATCACCGTCGCGACTTTGATCAGCGAGAACCAGTATTCCGCTTCGCCAAAACCGCGCACGGAGATGTAGTTGAGCAGGAAGATCACTCCCAGGAAGAGCGCGCTCCAGATCCAGCCCGGCGTATCCGGGAACCACCAGGTCATCACCAGCTGCGAGGCTACCAGATCCACGGCGATGGTGACCGCCCAGTTGTACCAGTAGTTCCAGCCCAGCGCGAAGCCGAAGCCTTCTTCCACGTATTTCTGACCGTAGGTGGAGAAAGAACCGGATACCGGCATGTACGCCGCCAGTTCGCCCAGGCTGGTCATCAGGAAATAGACCATCAAACCGATCAGGATATAGGAAAAGAGCGCGCCGCCAGGGCCCGCTGCAGAAATGGTCGCCCCAGAGGCGACAAAAAGACCTGTACCAATAGAACCGCCAATGGCAATCATCGTCAGGTGACGCGCCTTGAGTTCGCGACGTAGCGCGGGCGCTTCTGTGGTTTTAGTTTCGGAAACCATATGAAAATGCTGTCCATTCAAAAAATGAGGCGCGATTGTAGCAGACGATCGCCAGCTCTTCCGGCACAAATGCCCTGTTATAAGAGAGCTTCATGACCGGACCAGGATTATAAGTAAAGCAGAGAATGATATTGGTGCGCGGAATAGATCCCGGCGGACAAAACGCCGCCGGGCGGGCTTACATTTCGCAATAACGCAGGAAACGCTGCAGGGAGTTGGAGAGGTGCTTCTGACGATGATGGATGCGCCACAGGGTACGCACCAGCTTATTCGGCAGCGGAACGGGGATCTCCACCAGCGTACCGCTCTCCAGCTGTTCGGCAATCACCCGGCGCGACAGGCAGCTGATGCCGAGACCGTGGCGCACCGCATGTTTAATAGCTTCTGAATTGCCCAGCTCCATGCCCATATGGAACTGCGGCAGATGCGAAAGCAGCAGATAATCGACGATCTCACGGGTGCCTGACCCCTGCTCGCGCAAAATCCACGGGGCCTGCGCCAGCCGCTCCAGAGTTACCTCCTGCTGTAATAACGAAGAGGCCGGCGAGGCGAAGACCACCAGCTCATCCTCCAGCCAGGGGTCGGCAATGATATCAGCGTTGTGGCACGGTCCTTCGATAAGGCCGATATCGACCCGAAAATCGATCACCGCGTTAATCACATCCTGACTGTTGCCGACGCTCATCTCCAACGGCAAACCGGGGAAATCGCGGCGGTAGCGGGCAATCACCTCCGGCAGGATGTAGTTGCCGATGGTGCTGCTGGCATAGACGCGAATGGCGCCGTTATCCTCGCGAAACAGCTGTTCGATCTCGACGGTCTGCTCCAGCAGCGCCAGCGCGCGGGGATAGAGCAAGCGCCCGTGCTCGTTCACCACCAGCCGCTTCCCTACCCTGTCAAAGAGCTGAACCCCCAGCTGGCCTTCAAGATCGGTCAGCGCGGCGCTGACCGCAGACTGGGAGAGAGCCAGCATCTGGGAAGCCTGGGTGGTTGACCCGCTTTTCAGCACTTCGGCGAAGACCTCAAGCTGGCGTAACGTAATGTGCATAGTTGCCATCCGGTACGGTAAGCGCCCTGCTTACCACTTATAAAGATTGATTATAAATATATAATCAATTTTATTTTTAAGCCAGCGCGCCGTAACCTTTAGCCAGAGAAAAGGAGAAGGTTATGACAACACTCACTTTGCAGCATCACCGTACAGTGTGGCACTACATTCCGGGCCTGGCGCTGAGCGCGCTGGTCACCGGCGTGGCGTTATGGGGCGGCAGTATTCCGGCAGTAGCGGGAGCAGGCTTCAGCGCCCTGACGCTGGCTATCCTGCTGGGGATGGTCGTCGGGAATACGGTCTATCCGCACATCTACAAGCCGTGCGACAGCGGCGTGATCTTCGCCAAGCAGCACCTGCTGCGCCTCGGGATCATCCTGTACGGCTTCCGCCTGACCTTCGCGCAGATTGCTGACGTGGGCGTCAGCGGCATCGCGATTGACGTGTTAACCCTGACCAGCACCTTCTTGCTGGCCTGTTTTATCGGCCAGAAGGTGTTCGGACTCGACAAGCAGACCAGCTGGCTGATTGGTGCGGGCAGCAGCATTTGCGGTGCCGCAGCGGTGCTGGCGACCGAGCCGGTGGTGAAGGCCGAAGCCAGCAAGGTGACGGTTGCCGTGGCGACGGTGGTGATCTTCGGTACCCTGGCGATCTTCCTCTATCCGGCCATGTATCCGCTGGTGGCGCACTGGTTTAGCCCGGAAACCTACGGGATTTACATCGGCTCAACGATGCATGAGGTGGCCCAGGTAGTCGCGGCGGGTCACGCCATCAGCCCGGAAGCAGAGAATGCGGCGGTGATCGCCAAAATGCTGCGGGTGATGATGCTGGCCCCCCTTCCTGCTGATCCTGGCGGCGCGGGTGAAACAGCTCGCCCCGGCGGGCAGCGGCGAGAAGAGCAAAATCACCATTCCATGGTTTGCGATCCTGTTTATTGTGGTGGCGGTGTTTAACTCGTTCCATCTGCTGCCCAAAGCGGTGGTCGATATGCTGGTGACGCTGGATACCGTGCTGCTGGCGATGGCGATGGCGGCGCTGGGCTTAACCACCCACGTCAGCGCCCTGAAAAAAGCCGGGGCCAAACCGCTGCTGATGGCGCTGGTGCTGTTCATCTGGCTGATTGTGGGCGGGGGTGCCATTAACCTGGCGGTTCATAGCCTGCTGGCATAAACCGCTTCATCCTTCTCCTGTTAACCCGCTATCATAAGCGTTTGCGGGTTAACAGGAGTCCCTTTATGAAATATGTTGGAGCGCACGTCAGCGCTGCTGGCGGTCTGGCGAATGCCGCCATTCGTGCCGCCGAAATCGAGGCGACCGCCTTCGCCCTGTTCACCAAAAATCAGCGCCAGTGGCGCGCCGCGCCGTTAACCACCCAGGTGATTGATGAGTTCAAAGCGGCGTGCGAAAAATACCATTTCACCCCCGGCCAGATCCTGCCCCACGACAGCTACCTGATTAACCTCGGTCACCCGGTGCAGGAGGCGCTGGAGAAATCCCGCGAGGCCTTCCTCGATGAGATGCAGCGCTGCGAGCAGCTCGGCCTGACGCTGCTGAACTTCCACCCTGGCAGCCATCTGTCGCAGATCGATGAAGACGCCTGCCTGGCGCGGATCGCCGAGTCGATTAATATTGTGCTGGATCAGACCAAAGGGGTGACGGCGGTGATTGAAAATACCGCCGGACAGGGCAGCAACCTCGGTTTCCGCTTTGAGCATCTGGCGGCCATTATCGACGGCGTAGAGGATAAATCCCGCGTCGGCGTCTGCATTGATACCTGCCACGCCTTTGCTGCCGGTTACGATCTGCGCAGCGTTGAAGAGTGTGCCAAGACCTTCGCGAACTTCGAACGCATCGTGGGCTTCGAATACCTGCGCGGCATGCACCTCAACGATGCGAAAAGCGCCTTTGGCAGCCGCGTCGACCGCCACCACAGCCTGGGTGAAGGCAACATCGGCCACGACGCGTTCCGCTTTATCATGCAGGACCCGCGTTTCGATGGGATCCCGATGGTGCTGGAAACCATCAACCCGGATATCTGGGCGGAAGAGATCGCCTGGCTGAAAGCACAACAGTACGCCGAGGCCACCGCATAATGATGAACGAAAGGGAAAAGCAGATCCTGAAGATCCTGCGGCGTAACCCTCTTATTCAGCAGCATGAAATCGCCCAGATCCTCGATATCAGCCGTTCGCGCGTGGCCGCGCACATCATGGATTTAATGCGTAAAGGGGCGATCAAGGGCAAGGGCTATATCCTCACCGAACAGGATTATTGCGTGGCGCTCGGCGCCATCAATATGGATATTCGCGGCGTGGCCGACATTCGCTTCCCTGAACCCTCCTCCCACCCGGGGGGCGATTCAGTGCGCGGCGGGCGGCGTGGCAAGAAATATCGCCCATAACCTGGCGCTGCTGGGTCGCGAGGTGCACCTGATCTCCGCCGTCGGCAGCGATTTTTATGGCGAGACCCTGCTGGAGCAAACCCGGCTGGCGGGCGTTAACGTCCAGAGCACGATCCGCCTGCACGGGCAAAGCACGGCAACCTATCTGTCGATTGCCAACCCGCAGGACGACACCGTGCTGGCCATCAACGACACCCATATCCTGCAGGGGCTGACGCCGCAGCTGCTGAACCAGTCGCGCGAGCTGCTGGCCCATGCGGGGGTGGTGCTGGCCGACTGTAACCTTACGGCGGAGTCCCTGGAGTGGGTCTTTACCCTCGCCGGGGATGTACCTGTGTTTGTCGACACGGTTTCAGAGTTTAAAGCCGACAGAATCAAGCCCTGGCTGTCGCGCATCCATACCCTCAAGCCGACCCTGAAAGAGCTGCAGATTCTGGCGGAGTGTGACGATCGTCAGGCCGCGCTGACCGCCCTGCATGAGAAAGGGGTGCAGAGGATTGTGGTGTGTCTGGAAGATGATACGGTCTTGTGCAGTGAACATGGCGCGGAGCCGTTCCTGCTGACGCCTCCTGCGCACCCGGTTGTTGACCGTTTTGGTGCCGACGATGCCTTTATGGCGGGCCTCGTCTATGGCTTCCTCGACGGGAGCGATTTTGCTGACGCGGCCCGGTTTGCCCTCTCCTGCGCGGCGCTCTCCCGCGCCAGCGAAAGCATTAATAACCCGTCCCTGTCGGTGGATAACGCCTGGTCTCTGCTGGAGACCGCCCAGTAAAAAAGCCGGGTAGTGTCGCTACCCGGCCTGTCTCTCTATCCCGCTAAACCGATAAAGAACCCGGCAATAGTGGCGCTCATCAGGTTAGAGAGCGTCGCCGCCACCAGCGCCCGCACGCCAAGCTGGGCAATCTCCGGGGCACGCTGGGGCGAGACCGCGCAAAAGGCCCCGACCACGACCCCAATCGAGCCGAAGTTGGCGAAACCGCACAACGCAAACGAGATAATGGCGATAGTTTTCACATCCAGCTGACCGGCGGTTTGCAGATACGGCGAGAAGCTGAGATAGGCGACGAACTCGTTAATCGCCAGCTTCTGACCAATCAGGCTGCCCGCCAGGGTCGCATCCTGCCATTCGACGCCCATGATCCACGCCAGCGGCGCGAGGGCGTAGCCAAACAGCCCCTCCAGGCTCAGGCTTTCAATGCCAAACCAGCTGCCGATGCCGCCCAGCATGCCGTTCAGCAGGGCAATAATGGCCACAAACGCCATCACCACGGTTGCCACCCCGGCAGCGATTTTTAGCCCGGTCATCGCCCCGGTCGCCGCGGCTTCGATAATGCTTTTTGGCGGCGTCTCGCTGAAGGAGAGATTATCAAAGGTGACCTGCGATTCCTCGGTGGCCGGGCTCAGCAGGCGGGCAAACAGGATCCCGCCCGGGATCGCCATCAGCGAGGCGGCCAGCAGGTAATCAATCGGCACCCCCATTCCCGCGTAGCCAATCAGCATCGAACCGGCAATCGACGCCATCCCGCTACAAATGGCGGTAAACAGCTCGTTGCGGTTCAGCTTGTCGACAAAGGGTTTCACGATCGCCGGGATCTCGTTCTGCCCGAGGAAGATGGTGGTCACCGCCACAAAGGATTCGATTTTGCTGATGCGCAGCGCTTTCTGAAAAATGCCGCCCAGCACGCGGATCAGCAGCCCCATCACTCCGATGTAGTACAGCAGGCTGATCAGCGCGGTGACAAAGATGATGGCGGGCAGCACCCGGAAGGCAAACACGAACCCGGCCCCGTCAAACAGGGTGTCCATCTTCGGCCCGACCAGCGCCCCAAAGATAAAGGCGCTGCCGGCATCGCTGTAGGACATGACTTTACTCACCCCGATCGCGGCCTGCTCGACCAGCCATTTGCCGGGTGGGAAATAGAGCATGATGCCGCCGATCGCCACCTGCAATACGAATGCGGCGCCGACGGTGCGCAGGCTGATACGGCGTTTATTGACCGACAGGAGGAAGGCTATCGCCAACAGTACCGCCATACCCAGCAGACTTCTCATTACGTCCATAATGATTTCCTTACCTGAAAACCCGGCGACAGGCCGGGTATCCGTGATTCCACTGCGAAGACAGGCGACGGCAAACTGCCTGTGAGAGGGTTACGCGATGCGTTGATAAGCCTTCGCGATATCGCAGGCGAGGCGGGCATTGTTAAAGACCAGCTGGATATTTGATTTCAGGCTGTCGCCGCCGGTCAGTTCCGCCACGCGGGCCAGCAGGAACGGGGTGCTGGCTTTGCCGGTAACGCCCTGCTCTTCCGCTTCCCTTACCGCCTGGTCGATAGCCGCGTTGATGGACTCTTCCGCCATCGCAAACTGTTCCGGAATGGGATTCGCCACCACCAGGCCGCCGTTGAGACCGGTCTGCCATTTCACCGCCATCGCCCGGGCGATAGCCTCGGCGCTGTCGAGACGGATGCTGACCTCAAACGGGCTGGTGCGGCAGAAAAAGGCCGGCAGGGACTGGGTCTGATAGCCAATCAGCGGCACGCCGTTAGTTTCTAAATATTCGGTGGTTAAGCCGAGGTCGAGAATCGATTTTGCCCCTGCGCAGACCACGGCGACGTTGGTTTTTGCCAGCTCCTGTAAATCGGCGGAAATATCAAAGGTGTGCTCTGCGCCACGGTGAACGCCGCCAATCCCACCGGTAGCAAAGACCTTAATCCCGGCCATCGCCGCAATGATCATGGTTGAGGCAACCGTCGTTGCGCCGTTGATGCCTGCCGCCACCACGAAAGGCAAATCCCGGCGGCTGACTTTGGTCACCGCATGACCTTCGCGGCCTAATAATTCAATCTCTTCTTTACTGAGCCCGACTTTCATTACGCCGCGAATAATCGCAATGGTGGCCGGAATAACGCCCTGCTGGCGGATCGCATCTTCAACTTCCAGCGCCGTCTGGGCATTTTGCGGGAAAGGCATGCCGTGAGAAATAATAGTGGACTCAAGCGCCACAATCGGTTTGTTATTATTTAAAGCGTCCTGAACCTCAGGAGAAATTTGCAGGAACTCAGCAGACAATTTTAATTCAGACATGTTCTCTCTCCATTAATGCATTAACGTTTTCAGACGATAAATCAGGGTTATTGGTAAATACTGAAGCCAGCGCCAGCGAAGAACAGCCCTGGGCAAAACGAACGGAATCTTTAAATGCGGCGCCTGCCAGCCAGCAGAAAGCGAGCCCCGCCATCATTGCGTCCCCCGCGCCGGTGACGTTGACCACCTGGGTTTTAAACGGCGCTGACCAGCCGCTTTCTCCCGCGTTTTCGCTGTAATAAACGCCGTCGCCGCCCATGCTCAGCACCAGCCGGAACAGGCCATGCTGGTGAAACCAGGCCGCCACTTTCGGCGTATCCGCCGCGCAGGAGAGCGGGATGCCGCTCAGGGTTTCGGCCTCCAGCCGGTTGGGCTTCAGGGTGTGGATACGGCCCAGCCAGTCGCTAATCTTGCTGCATTTCCAGGCCGAAACCGGATCAACGAAAACCGGCGTCTGGCCTGCGTTTTCAAAGATCCAGCCGAGAGCGGATTCACTGAGGTTGCAGTCCACCACCACCGCTTTTGCCGCGCGGATAAAAGCCAGGTTATGGGCCAGATAGTGCGGATTAATGTGGTCAGAAATCGCCATATCGTTGATGGCAACCAGCATCTCCCCGGTATTGTCGAGCAACGATAGATAGCTGGATGTTCCCTCTCCGGGAATAACCTGACACTTATCAACCTGCACACCGGCGGCCTGGGTTTGAGACAGCAGCGACTGACCGTAAAAATCATCGCCTACCGCAGAAAGCAGCCAGACATTTTTACCCAATAGCGCCAGATTTTGCGCAATATTGCGGCCTACGCCGCCGGGGGTGAATTTTATTTTCCCTGGATTAGAGTCGGCATAATTGAGCGAAGCATGTGAATATCCCGCCACGTCCATATTTGCAGAACCAATAACAACAATATAATCCTTTTCACGCATAGAACATCCTCTGGCGCGCAGGCCATCGCAATGATAATTAAGCGAGGTGGTAACATTTAAAGTTATTAGAGCACATGTTTATGTTTAAACACGTGTTCATAGTATGCGTAAGAAGGGGAAAGTAAAGCGAGCGGAGAGAGGATCGTCAAATGAATATGAACAGACTCACAATTATTTGTAGAGACAGTTTTCAGCTCTACAAAACAATGCGACCCGTAGCACGTTTAAACGCAAAAAAAAAGGGCAGAGTCGCCTCTGCCCTTTTCGGATGAAGAAAGATTATGCTGCTTTCGCGGCGACCACTTCAGCTTCCGGGCGTTTCACCACCGCGTAAGAGAGACCTGCCACCAGCGTACCGGCGATAATCGCGAACAGGTAACCCAGCACCGGGGTAATCGCACCCGGGATCAGCAGAACAAACAGACCGCCGTGCGGCGCCATCAGTTTTGCGCCAATCGCCATGGAGATGGCACCGGTCACCGCGCCGCCAACGATACAGCATGGCAGAACGCGCATTGGGTCACGAGCGGCAAACGGGATAGCCCCTTCGGTGATAAAGCACAGGCCCAGAACCAGCGCCGCTTTACCGCCTTCCTGCTGCGCCTTGTCGAACTTACGACGGGCAACGATAGTCGCCAGGCCCAGCGCCAGCGGTGGCACCATACCCGCAGCCATGATGGCCGCCATTGGGGCGTAGGTCTGGGTACTCAGCAGGCCAACGCCGAACGCGTATGCCGCTTTGTTCACCGGGCCACCCATATCGGTACACATCATCGCGCCGAGGATTGCACCCAGCAGGACCGCGTTGGCGGTGCCCATGGTCTGCAGCCAGTGGGTCAGGCCTTCGAGGATACCCGCAACCGGTTTACCGATCAGGTAGATCATGGCCAGGCCAACAATCAGGCTGGAGAACAGCGGAATGATCAGGATCGGTTTCAGCGCTTCCATACTCTGCGGCAGTTTCAGCTTCGAGCTGATCAGCTTCGCCACGTAACCGGCGAGGAAGCCGGCGATGATCCCGCCGATAAAGCCCGAGCCGGTGCTCACGGCCAGCATACCGCCGATCAGACCCGGGGTCAGACCCGGACGGTCAGCGATGGAGAAGGCAATGTAACCGGCCAGCACCGGCACCATCAGCGCGAACGCCGAGCCGCCACCAATCTGCATCAGCGCCGCCGCCAGGGTGCCCGGCTCTTTAAAGGCCTCGATACCAAAGGCGAAGGAGAGCGCGATACACAGACCTCCCGCCACCACCATCGGCAGCATGTAGGAGACGCCCGTCAGCAGGTGACGGTAAGCCCCGGCAGACTCTTTCTTGCCTTCGGAAGCCGCAGACGCGGAGTTGCCCGCAGGCTGGAAGGGTTTCGCTTCGACCTGGGCTTTATCCAGCTCCTGGGCCGTTTTCTTCAGCGCCAGACCGGTTGAGGTGCGGTACATCGGCTTACCGGCAAACTTCGCCAGATCCACTTCGATATCCGCCGCCACGATCACCAGATCCGCTGCCGCCACCTCTTCCGGGGTGATGGCATTGCCTGCGCCCACGGAGCCGCGGGTTTCAACCTTCACCCACCAGCCGCGTTTTTTGGCTTCGGTTTCAATGGCTTCTGCCGCCATAAAGGTATGCGCTACGCCGGTCGGGCAGGCCGTTACGGCGACCACACGTTTCGGCCCGCTGGTCACCGCCGGTGCCGCAGCTGCCGCAACAGGCGCGGTATACAGCGCCGCATGGCCTTTCGCTTCGCTCAGGAACAGTTCCGGGTGGGCGACCGCGCGATTGATATCGCCCAGCCACACTTTTTTGCCGTTCAGCGAGCTGTCGGCCGGGATCTTGTCGCCCAGGACGATAACCAGTTCGGCATCGCCAGGGTTGTCGATGAAATCAAGGTGTGCTTTATGTCCCGCCGAACCCAGCAAGGTTTTCGCCATATAGGCGCGCGCCTGTCCGAGTGCAGAGTCAATAATCAGCAGCGTTTTCATTATGCCTCTCCTGCTGTCAGTTAAAAGGTTTCAAGTCAACGCGCGCCATCATCGCGGCTAACTGGGTACGATCGGTAATCCCGACATTGCTCTGGCTGACGGCCAGGGCAGCAACGGCGGTAGCAAGACGTAAAGTGTGTTCACTGGATTCACGCATCAGCAGGCCGTAAATCAGCCCGCCCACCATCGAATCGCCGGCACCCACGGTGCTGACCACTTCCATCGACGGCGGTTTGGCGATCCATTCGCCGGACGCGTTAACCCACAGCGCGCCCTCTGCCCCCAGGGAGATCACCACATGAGCGATACCCTGCTCGCGTAAGGCATGGGCAGCATCAATCACATCCTTTAATTCTGGCAGCTTACGGCCAGCCCAGATCTCAAGTTCGCGACGATTCGGTTTCACCAGCCACGGCGCGGCTTTCAGACCGGCCACCAGCGCATCGCGGCTGCTGTCAAAGATGATGCAAGGGCACTGGCTGCGCAGGCGCGTCATCCAGTCGGTAAAGGCTTCCGGACTGACGCCGGACGGCAGGCTGCCGCTGACGCAGACCATGTCGAACTGACCCAGCCAGGTCAGGGAGTCGTTCACGAAACGCTCCCAGTCGGCCTGGGTGACTTCAAAACCGGAGAAGTTCAGGTCGGTCACTTCGCCATCTTTTTCGGTCATTTTCACGTTGATGCGGGTACGGCCCTGCACCACCTGAAAACGGTTGGCGATCCCCAGCTCGCTGAACAGCTGCTGGAAACCATCCTGGTTATCTTTGCCGAGGAAGCCGCCGACGGTGACGTCGATCCCAAGATCCTTCAGCACTTTCGCAACGTTAATCCCTTTACCTGCTGCGTGCAGGCCAGTGGTACGCACGAGGTTCACTTCGCCGCGTTCAATTTCCGGGCAAAAGCCCACGAGGTCGTAAGCCGGGTTCAGCGTAATAGTGGCAACACGTCTGCTCATTATGCGCCCTCCCCCAGACCGGCCGCGATGGCCTCGCCAATCGCTTGCAGCGCCTGTTCAGCATCCGCACCCTGCGCGGTGAACCGCAGGCGATGGCCTTTCTTCACGCCCAGCGCCACAACCTTCATCAGGCTGCGACCGTTGGCCGGTTTCCCGCTGCCGTCGAGGTTGGTGACGGTCACGTCGCTGTTGAACTGCTTAATGGTATTGACCAGCATGGTGCCCGGACGGGCGTGCAGGCCATGTTCGTTACGTACCACAAACTCGGCGCTCAGCAGTTCATCGGTATTCACATCATCGCTGGTCAGCAGCGCCAGCAGGGTTGCGGCATCGGCTTTCAGCAGTTGTTCAGCTTTTTTGTTCAGCAGCAGGTTGCTCAGGCGCTTCAGCACCTCCACCGGTTGCTCATCCGCCATGGCGACGGTAACCAGCAGGGCTGTAGTTTCCCCGGCGGTGTCAAAAGCGGTGGCCGCACGGCTGACGGCGATAGCGCTGCGCAGGTTGCCTTCAGCACAGTCGTTCAGCCAGACGCCCTGACCAAGGTTCAGCGGTTTGTCGTTCACGGCGTGAGCCACGAAGGCGGTATCCACTGCACCGGCCTCTTTCAGGCGACCAGCGTTGAGCGCCTGCAGGGTCACCAGGTCGGAAGCCACTACGTCGAGGGTTAGCGTGTCGTTATCCAGCTTCAGGGCTTCGCTCTGCTTTTCACCCATCAGCAGTGCGCGCAGCTCTTCAGCGGTGGTGGCGGATTTCAGCTGTTCAGCCACGGCGTCGTCGCTCAGGACGTGCGTCAGCTGACGCAGCAGGCCGAGGTGTTCGTCGCTGCTGGCGGCAATCCCGATGGCGACATAGGCCACCTGGCCTTCACCCCAGAGCACGCCCTGCGGGAACTGATAGACCTGAACGCCGGTTTTCAGCACCTGATCGCGGGTATCGGTGGTGCCATGCGGAATAGCAATGCCATTGCCAAGGAAGGTTGAGGTCTGCAGCTCGCGCGCCAGCATGCCGTCAACGTAGCCGTTGGCGACGTTGCCCGCCTGTACCAGCGCGGCGGCGATCTGCCGGATAGCCTCTTCTTTAGTACCGGCCTGTTCGCCGGGATGAATGTCCTGCACGGATAACTGGAACATGGTTCTCCACTCCTGCTGAAATTGAATCGTTTCAGCTTAAATGTGAAAAAAGGCGCCAATCCGTTTGGGTTAGGTAAACCAATTAGCGCTGAAACGTTTCAAGAAGTCTTGCGCTTTATGCACCAGCTTGCAAGTAATGCGTCATTTCAGCTTGCAGAATTTAGAGTTACAGCACATTTTTGCCTCAGGCAGAGGCTTCTGGTAGAGGTATAGCCGCTCGGCTTCAGCAACTTCAGCAAGCGCAGCGACAGGGTGAAATGCCATTTTGATTTTTTGTGGGATTACGCGTGTGGATATCTGTCTATTTTCTGACAAGCGGCGTAAACTCCGCCTCTCTTCATATCACTGATACAGAAACATGCACACGACCCCCGCCGCCGCTTCCCCCAAGTCATTTGATTTGACCTCATCGGCGTTTTTAATTGTTGCTTTCCTCACCGGGATTGCCGGGGCGTTACAAACCCCTACCCTGAGCCTGTTCCTCACCAATGAGGTGCATGTCCGTCCGGCCATGGTCGGCTTTTTCTTTACCGGTAGCGCCATCATCGGCATCCTGGCCAGCCAGTTTCTGGCCGGGCGCTCGGACAAGAAAGGCGACCGCAAATCGCTGATCGTCTTTTGCTGCCTGATGGGCGTTTTTGCCTGCCTGCTGTTCGCCTGGAACCGTAACTATTTCGTGTTGCTGTTTGTCGGCGTGTTTCTCAGCAGCTTTGGCTCTACCGCCAACCCGCAGCTGTTCGCCTTAGCCCGTGAGCATGCCGATCACACCGGCCGCGAGGCGGTAATGTTCAGCTCGATCCTGCGCGCCCAGGTCTCTCTGGCATGGGTCGTCGGGCCGCCGCTGGCCTACGCCCTGGCAATGGGGTTTGGCTTTACGGCGATGTATATCAGCGCCGCCGTGGCGTTTGTGGTCTGTGGCGCGATGGTGTGGTTTTTCCTGCCGACGATGCGCAAAGAGCCGAAGCTGGCAACCGGGGTGCTGGAATCCCCCCGCCGCAACCGGCGCGACGCCCTGCTGCTGTTTACGGTTTGCACCTTAATGTGGGGCACCAATAGTCTGTACATCATCAATATGCCGCTGTTTATCATTAATGAGCTGCATCTGTCCGAGAAGCTGGCGGGGGTGATGATGGGGACGGCCGCCGGGCTGGAGATCCCGACGATGCTGATTGCAGGCTACTACGCAAAACGCTTCGGTAAACGCTTCCTGATGCGCGTTGCCGCCGTTGCGGGCCTGCTGTTTTATGTCGGGATGCTCACCGCCCATTCGCCGGTGCTGCTGTTAGGATTACAGCTGCTGAACGCCATCTATAATGGCATTCTCGCCGGGATCGGCATGCTCTACTTCCAGGATCTGATGCCGGGCCAGGCGGGGGCCGCCACGACGCTGTACACCAATACGACCCGCGTGGGCTGGATTATCGCCGGTTCAGTGGCCGGGGTTGTGGCCGAGATCTGGAGCTATCACGCGGTATTCTGGATTGCGCTGGGGATGTGCATCCTCACCACGCTCTGCCTGACGCGCATCAAGGATATTTAGGGCGCGGTGAGCGCCTCGAGTTCGAGCAGCCAGGTCATGGCCTGCCCGCGCGAGGTGCTGCACATCTCGGGCGACGGCTGGAGACCGGCACAGACTTTAGGCCGCAAAGGCGAGCCGAAGATTTTGCAGCGCTGCTGTGCGTCCAGCTGGACGCAGGGCGTATTGGCAGGCTTGCCGTTGGGCATCCCGGGAATGGGGCTGGAGATGGAGGGCGCGGTGCAACATGCTCCGCAGTCCGGACGGCAATCCATATTCGTACTTTACCTGAAAGAAAGCCGCTCCCGCGGGCGTGACGCGCACAGTAACACCTTTTGCGTATTGATAGCAAAAGCCGCGAAATCCACTTGCCTGAAATGCCGCGCGCGAGTACTTTGACGCGATATTTTTGACCTTCCCGTGAACAGGATTACTGCAATGCCAAGAGCGAACGAAATTAAGAAAGGTATGGTGCTGAATTACAACGGCAAGCTGCTGATTGTGAAAGACATCGATATTCAGGCACCGAGCGCCCGTGGCGCAGCAACGCTGTATAAAATGCGTTTCGCTGATGTGCGTACCGGTCTGAAAGTTGAAGAGCGTTTCAAAGGCGACGATATCGTGGATACCGTTACCCTGACCCGTCGCTATGTCGACTTCTCCTACGTTGACGGCAACGAATACGTGTTTATGGATAAAGAAGACTACACCCCGTACATCTTCACCAAAGATCAGATTGAAGAAGAGCTGCTGTTTATTCCGGAAGGCGGGATGCCGGATATGCAGGTCCTGACCTGGGATGGCGTGCTGCTGGCGCTGGAGCTGCCGCAGACCGTTGATCTGGAGATCGTGGAAACGGCACCGGGCATTAAAGGTGCTTCCGCTTCCGCACGTAACAAACCTGCGACCCTGACCACCGGTCTGGTGGTGCAGGTGCCGGAATACCTCTCTGCTGGTGAGAAGATCCGCATCCATATTGAAGAAAAACGCTATATGGGTCGTGCTGACTGATAGAGCGCTGTTTGCGCCGGGTGGCGGCTTCGCCTTACCCGGCCTACAAAAGCACGCATAAAAAAACCGGCTCATTGGCCGGTTTTTTTGTAGGCCGGGTAAGCGCAGCGCTACCCGGCAATACCTCTTACAGCAGCTCAGGATATTTGGTCATCTTCAGCGCCAGCTCCACGCCGCGCACTTCCGCCATCCCTTTCAGACGCCCAATCGCGGAATAACCCGGGTTGGTTTTCTTACGCAGATCGTCCAGCATCTGGTGCCCGTGATCCGGACGGAACGGAATCGGACGCAGATCGCCTGCCCGCTTGCGGCGCTGCTCTTCACCCAGAATCGCATCAACCACCGCCACCATGTTCACGTCGCCGCCGAGATGCGCCGCTTCGTGAAAGGTTTTCGGGTTATCTTCCCGGCAGGTGGCCCGCAGGTGGGTAAAGTGGATCCGGTCGCCAAAGGTTTCAATCATCTGCACCAGATCGTTATCAGCACGCACGCCATAAGAGCCGGTACACATGGTGAAGCCGTTGTTGATGCTGTCGACCGTCTCTTTCAGCCACTGCATATCTTCAATGGTGGAGACGATACGCGGCAGACCGAGGATAGGACGCGGTGGATCGTCCGGATGAACCGCCAGGCGCACGCCCACTTCTTCCGCCACCGGCACGATGGCGCGAAGGAACACGGCCATGTTTTCCCGCAGCTGGGCTTTGTCGATGTTGCCATACTCCGCCAGACGCGCGCGGAACTGGTCAAGGGTATAGCCCTCTTCCGCACCCGGCAGGCCGGCAATAATGTTGCGGGTCAGTTTTTCAATCTCGGCATCGCTGGCGTTGTTGAACCATTCCTGGGCCTGCTGCTGCTCTTGTGCGGTGTAGTCTGCCGCCGCGCCGTCGCGCTTCAGGATGTGCAGCTCGAAGGCGGCAAAGGCGATCTGGTCAAAGCGCAGCGCTTTAGAGCCGTCCGGCATTTCGTATTCCAGGTCGGTACGCGTCCAGTCGAGGATCGGCATAAAGTTGTAGCACACGGTATCAATGCCGCAGGCCGCCAGGTTGCGGATGCTCTGTTGGTAGTTAGCAATCCAGGTCTGGTAGTCGCCGGAGTGCGTTTTGATCTCTTCGTGAACCGGAATACTTTCGACCACCGACCAGGTCAGCCCTTTCTCGGCCAGCAGCGCCTGACGCGCTTTGATCTCTTCTAACGGCCACACCTGGCCGTTAGGAATATGGTGCAGTGCGGTGACGACGCCCGTTGCGCCAGCCTGACGCACATCATCAAGAGAAACCGGGTCTTTCGGCCCGTACCAACGCCAGGTTTGTTCCATTGATTCACCCTCTTAAGTTGTTATACCAATATTATCTATCGAGATGACGACTACCATACATGCCTGACCAGAGAGGTCAATGTGTCTCGCTATATTGATTGATCCATCTCACAGATCCCGGATATTTACGGCTCACCAATTCAATTTGTTGTCATATAACTTTACACTGGCATTGTTAATTAATGGTTAATCAGGTGTGTATTTCATGAAGACAATTGCCTCCACCGCGCTACCCGCTAATGTGTTACAGCCGCAGTACGATCGTCAGGCGTTACGCTCCCGTATCGTCCATTTCGGCTTTGGTGCCTTTCATCGCGCGCATCAGGCGCTCCTGACCGATCGGGTGTTGAACGCCAAAGGCGGCGACTGGGGGATATGTGAGATTAGCCTGTTTAGCGGCGATACGCTGATGAGCCAGCTGCGCGCGCAGGATCATCTGTTTACGGTGCTGGAAAAAGGTGCCGAAGGTAATCAGCCGATTATCGTGGGCGCGGTCCATGAATGCCTGAACGCTAAGCTTGATTCGCTGGCGGCCATTATTGAAAAATTTTGCGAGCCGCAGGTGGCCATCGTCTCCCTGACCATTACCGAAAAGGGCTACTGCATCGATCCGGCCACCGGCAAGCTGGATACCCGCAATGAACGCATTATTCACGATCTGGAAAATCCGGATACGCCGCACTCCGCGCCGGGGATCCTCGTCGAAGCCCTGCATCGCCGCCGCGAGCGGGGTCTGGCCCCGTTCAGCGTGCTCTCCTGCGATAACATCCCCGATAACGGCCACGTGGTGAAAAACGCGGTGCTGGGGATGGCCCACACGCGTTCGCCAGAGCTGGCGGAGTGGATTGCCGCCAACGTCAGCTTCCCGGGCACCATGGTGGACCGGATCGTGCCCGCCGCCACCGAGGACTCCCTGGCGGAAATCGCCCGTGAAGTTGGGGTTGAGGATCCGTGCGCCATCAGCTGCGAACCCTTTATCCAGTGGGTGATCGAGGACAACTTCGTTGCCGGCCGCCCGGAGTGGGAAGTGGCCGGGGTGCAGATGGTGCAGGACGTCCTGCCGTGGGAGCAGATGAAGCTGCGCATGCTCAACGGCAGCCATTCATTCCTGGCATATCTCGGCTATCTGGCCGGTTTTGCCCATATTAACGACTGCATGGCGGACAGCGCCCTGCGTGACGCTGCACGTCGCCTGATGCTTGAAGAACAGGCTCCGACGCTGCGCATCACCGGGGTGGATCTCACCGCCTACGCCGACAGCCTGATTGACCGCTTCGCCAATCCGGCGCTGCAGCACCGCACCTGGCAGATTGCGATGGACGGCAGCCAGAAGCTGCCTCAGCGGATGCTGGAGAGTATTCGTCTTCACTGCCAGCGCGACACCGCCTGGCCGCTGCTGGCCCTCGGGGTTGCGGGCTGGATGCGCTACGTCAGCGGCGTGGACGATGCGGGCCATGCCATCGACGTTCGCGATCCGCTGAGTGATAAGATCCGCGCCATCGTCGAAACCAGCAGCGAAGAGGAGCGCGTCGTCGCCCTGCTGGCGCTCACTGAAATTTTCGGCACCGACCTGCCGCAGGATCCGCAGTTCGTGGAGGCTGTGAGCGCAGCTTACCAGCGCATCCGCCAGTCGGGCGCGCGCCAGGCCATTATCGATACGCTCCAGTTTTAACCGGTGCGTTTCAGGCGAGCGGGAAGCCTCCCGTTCGCCCTCCCCCTTTCCAGATCTGTTCTTTTGCGGCAGGATTACTGATAATTGTTATAGCATTACATTTATCACCCCTGGAGCACCTGTGACTAAAACCAATCTCATTACTGGCTTTCTCGGCAGCGGGAAAACCACGTCGATACTGCACCTGCTGGCGAATAAAGATCCTGCTGAAAAATGGGCCGTACTGGTCAATGAATTTGGCGAGATCGGCATTGATGGCGCGCTGCTGGCCGATAACGGGGCGCTGGTGAAGGAGATCCCGGGGGGGCTGCATGTGCTGCGTGAACGGCCTGCCGATGCAGGTGGGGCTGAACACTCTGCTGCGTCAGGGCAAGCCCGACCGGCTGCTGATTGAACCCACCGGACTGGGCCATCCGAAGCAGATCCTCGACCTGCTGACCGCCCCGGTCTATGAGCCGTGGATCGATTTGCGTGCCACCCTGTGCCTGCTCGATCCACGCCAGCTTCTGGACGAAAAATATGTCCAGAACGAGAATTTCCGCGATCAGCTCGCCGCCGCCGACATCATTATTGCCAATAAAGAGGATCGCGCCACCGCAGAAAGCCGCGCCGCGCTGGATATCTGGTGGCAGCACTTTGGCGGCGAACGTCAGCTCTCCTACACCACGCAGGGAAATATAGATAATGCCCTGCTCGACCTGCCGCGTCGCAATGTTGCTGAACTGCCCGCCAGCGCCGCTCACGCCCACAGCCACGGCGAAAAACAGGGTCTGGCTGCGCTGAGCCTGCCTGCTCACCAGCGCTGGCGTCGCAACCTGAACAGCGGCCAGGGACATCAGGCCTGCGGCTGGGTGTTCGACGCCGATACCTGCTTCGACACCATCGGTTTGCTGGAGTGGGTGCGGCTGGCACCGGTTGACCGCGTGAAAGGGGTAATGCGTATTCCCGAGGGGCTGCTGCAGGTTAATCGCCAGGGGGCCGATTTTCACATCGAGACGCAGGGCGTGACGCCGCCGGATAGCCGAATAGAGTTAATTAGTGCGGTTAACACCGACTGGAACGCCTTACAGTCCAGCTTGTTGAAGCTTCGTTTAAGTTCGGGCAACTAACGTTGCCCTGTTTTAACAGCTTACGGCATGATGATGAAAACCCGACTATTACCGATTTTATTGCTCAACCTCGCTGGCCTGGCCCTGTTTTTATCCTGGTATCTGCCGGCCAACCACGGTTTCTGGTTCCCGCTGGACAGCGGGATATTTCACTTCTTCAACCACCAGCTGGTTGAGAGCCGCGCCTTCCTCTGGCTAGTGGCGATCACCAACAACCGCGCCTTTGACGTCTGCTCCCTGCTGGCGATGGGCTATCTGATGCTGACCTTCTGGCGCAACGAGAGTGCTGCCGGACGGCGTCGCATTCTGATGATCGGCCTGGTGATGCTGCTGACCGCCGTGGTGCTGAACCAGCTGGCGCAGGCCCTTATTCCGGTGAAACGCGCCAGTCCGACGCTATTTTTCCCGGATATCTACCGCGTCAGTGAACTACTGCATATTTCAACCAAAGACGCCTCAAAGGACAGTTTCCCGGGCGATCATGGGATGATGCTGCTTATTTTCACCGCGTTTATGTGGCGCTATTTTGGTCATAAGACTTTCGCATTAGCCCTGATTATTTTTATGGTTTTCTCTTTCCCACGGGTAATGATTGGCGCGCACTGGTTCAGCGATATTGCTGTCGGATCCCTTTCAGTGGCGTTGATTGGGCTTCCCTGGTGTCTGATGACCCCATTGAGTGAGCGATTAATAGGCTTTTTCGATCGCTACCTGCCCCGGGTAATTCAACAATCTTAAAACAAATTACTAACGAAAATTAATAGTTTCAGTCGGGGATTATCACCGATCCCTGATTGATTATCTTCCTGCATCCCTCCCCGCTGTCATCTTCCTGTAATAATAATAACGTTAGAAATTAACGCGTTGTTCAATACTTAACCTAAATTAAGCCGCCATATTGCTTTGCCGGTTGCTCACTTTCGGTATCACATTTTCTTATAAAAAAAAGGATATTTTTGCTCGCAATGACCGCCCCGATCGGGTACTCTCAGACTCGTTTTACCTCAGCGCTGCAATTATTATCGTTGTAAATAAATTTGTGCGATTCGCCACAGATTTGACCATAAAGAATTGTCTGATAGTGCGCAGGTATTTAGTCTCGTCTCGCTTGGCATTTTTTATAACGATATTTGTCGTTAAGGACTTCAAGGGATAATAAACAACATGGTCAAATCTCAACCGATCTTGAGATACTTCTCACGGGTGATCCCGGCGATTGCAGTAGCGGTTCTGCTTTCAGCTTGTAGCGCATCGAATACCGCAAAGAATATGCATCCTGAGACGCGTGTTGTGGGGTCAGAAGACGCCTCTTCACTGCAAGCTTCTCAGGATGAATTTGAAAAGATGGTCAGCAATCTGGATATTAAATCCCGATTAATGGACCAGTATGCTAGCTGGAAAGGCGTGCGCTATCGCCTCGGCGGCGACACACGTAAAGGGATTGATTGTTCCGGTTTCGTACAACGTACTTTCCGCGAACAGTTTGGTTTAGAACTTCCGCGTTCAACCTATGAACAACAGGAAATGGGCAAATCGATCTCGCGTAGCAGCTTACGCACCGGCGATTTAGTCCTGTTCCGTGCGGGTTCTACCGGCCGACATGTCGGCATCTATATTGGTAACGACCAGTTTGTCCACGCGTCCACCAGCAGTGGTGTGACGATCTCCAGTATGAACGAGCCCTACTGGAAGAAGCGCTACAATGAAGCGCGTCGTGTACTGACTCGCAGTTAACCGCCTGTGCTGTCCGTTTCCCTTGGCTGACAGCATGGTAAAAAGCACTGCTACGGCAGTGCTTTTTTTTATACCTCGACATGGAAATCAGGTCAGGCCGTTCCAGGCTATAGTCTGATAGTTGCGTGAGTTTAGCCGTCATGATAACGCGGGCGGCAAATCAGGATCCGATAACATTTATGTTTACCCGCCATTTATCAACCCGTCGAAGAGTGCTGATGCTCAGCGTGCTTGCTGGTCTTCTTGTCGCCCTGCTCTGCGGCGGTATGCAGTTTTTTTTCAGTTATCACAAACGGGAAGTGAAATACGATAACCTGATTACCGACCTTCATGACTACATGGCGGATTATTTCAAAGAGCTGCGCGTCTCTATTGATGAACTGCAGCCCCTGACCTTAAGCCAGTGCCACGAGGTCAGTTCCGAATTGACCTCCCGCGCCGCATTCAGTCTTAACGTCCGTGCCTTCCTGCTGGTGAAAGATAAAATTGCCTTCTGCTCGTCCGCAACCGGGCCGATGAATGTCCCGCTTAGCGAACTGGTGCCGGATATCGACGTCAATAAAGAGGTCGATATGGCCCTGCTGCCCGGTACGCCGATGATGCCGCAAAAACCGGCTATTGTGTTATGGCACCGAAATCCGCTCATGAATAACGGCGGGGTATTTACCTCAATTAATCTCAACCTGACCCCCCTATCTGTTATATACCGCCCGCCAGGATGAATTTGCCGGTATTGCCCTTATCATCGGTGACACCTCTTTTTCGACCTATTCAAATCGTTTAATTCACGTTTCGGATCTGGATCAACACCCTGCGCGCTCAAGCCAGATTGAAGGGCTGCCGCTGACCATTCATCTGTATGCCGAAACCTGGACCCTGGAAGATCTGCAATTTGCGCTGCTGTTTGGTCTGATGTGTGGCTCCAGCATCGGTGTGCTCTGCTTCTACTGGCTGATGACCCGCGCCAATCCGCGTAAAGAGATCCTCACCGGTATTAAGCAGAATCAGTTTCACGTGGTCTATCAGCCGGTCGTGGACGCGGCTACTCTGCAGCCAGGCGGTGTTGAGGTGCTGATGCGCTGGCAGCATCCCGGCGCAGGCGAGATCCCGCCGGATGCCTTTATTAGCTTCGCAGAAGCGCAGAAATTAATTGTGCCGCTGACGCTGCACCTCTTCGACCTGATCCTGCGCGACGCCCCGGCGTTGAAAAAATGCCTTCCGCCAGGTTCCAAGCTGGGGATTAACATCTCTCCGGGCCATCTGCACGCCGACAGCTTCAAGGACGATATGCGCAAATTCGCCGCCTCGCTGCCGCCGGATCATTTCCAGATTGTGCTCGAAATTACCGAGCGCGACATGCTGAACCAACGGGAAGCGACAAAGCTGTTTGAGTGGCTGCACCTGGAAGGATTTGAAATCGCGGTGGATGATTTTGGTACCGGACATAGCGCGCTGATCTACCTTGAGCGTTTTACCATGGACTATCTTAAAATCGACCGGGGCTTCGTCAACGCCATCGGCATGGAGACCGTCACCTCCCCGGTGCTGGACGCGGTGCTGACTCTCGCCCGACGGCTCAATATGGTGACCATAGCCGAAGGCGTCGAGACCCCCGAGCAGGCGAAATGGCTGCGCGATCACGGCGTCAATCTGCTGCAGGGCTACTGGATCAGCCGCCCGATGCGCCTGGAGCAGCTAATGACCTGGAAACCGGATGTTCACCAGGACCGCGAATAATTTCCCAACCACCGCTACGTCACTTATTATTCAGGTATTCGGCCCGGCCAGACTGTAAGAGGAAAACGTAGCGGAATGATTGTGCGCATGATAGTGCTGCTGATGGCGATGATGAGTGGACTCAGCCAGGCGCAAACCATCAAAGAGAGCTACGCGTTCGCGGTGATTGGCGAGCCGAAATATGCCATCAATTTCGATCATTATGATTACGTGAATCCTGCCGCGCCAAAGGGGGGGTAGCATCACCCTTGCGGCCAACGGCACCTTCGACAACTTTAACCGCTACGCCCTGCGCGGCGTCGCGGCCGAGCGCACCGACGCCCTCTACGATACCCTCTTTACCACCTCTGACGATGAGCCGGGCAGCTACTATCCGCTGGTGGCCGAGATGGCGCGCTACGCCGACGATTTTTCGTGGATGGAGCTGACCCTCAACCCGCAGGCGCGCTTTCATGACGGCACGCCGGTGAAGGCCAGCGACGTGGCCTTCACCTTCCATAAGTTTATGACCGAAGGGGTACCGCAGTTCCGGCTGGTCTATAAAGGGGCAACGGTAACGGCCATCGCCCCGCTGACGGTGCGCATCACGCTTGCTAATCCCAATAAAGAGGACATGCTGAGCCTGCTGACCCTGCCAGTGATGCCCGAAAAGTTCTGGAAAGATCACAAGCTCAGCGATCCGCTCTCCACCCCACCGCTGGCCGGCGGGCCGTATCGCATCACCCGCTGGCGGATGGGACAGTATCTTATCTACTCCCGGGTGAAAGATTACTGGGCGGCCAACCTGCCGGTGAACCGGGGACGCTGGAATTTTGACACCCTGCGCTACGACTACTATCTGGACGATAACGTGGCCTTCGAGGCCTTTAAAGCGGGTGCCTTTGATATGCGGGTGGAGAGCAGCGCCAAAAACTGGGCCACGCGCTACACCGGGAAAAACTTTGACCGCGGCTTTATCGTGAAAGAGGCGCTGAAAAACGACTCCGCTCAGGATACGCGCTGGCTGGCGTTTAATATTCAGCGCCCGGTATTCAGCGATCGCCGCGTGCGTCAGGCCATTACCCTGGCCTTTGATTTTGAGTGGATGAACAAGGCGCTGTTCTACGGCGCCTACAGCCGGGTTAACAGCTATTTCCAGAACACGGAGTATGCGGCGAAAGGCTACCCGGACGCCGCGGAACTGACGCTCCTCGGGCCGCTGAAAAGCGATATTCCCCCCGGACGTCTTTACCAGCGTCTTCCAGCCGCCGGCCTCCAAAGGCGACGGCTACGATCGTAACAACCTGCTGAAAGCCGGCCAGCTGCTGGACGAGGCCGGGTGGGAAATCAAAAACAGGCAGCGGGTCAGCAAGCAAACCGGGAAACCGCTCAGCTTTGAGCTGCTGCTGCCCTCGGGCGGTAATAACCAGTGGGTGCTGCCTTTCCAGCACAACCTTGAACGGCTGGGCATTACCATGAACATCCGCCAGGTGGATAATTCGCAAGCCACCAACCGAATGCGCAACCGCGATTACGATATGATGCCGCGCCTGTGGCGGGCGATGCCCTGGCCCGGCACTGACCTGCAGATCTCCTGGGCCTCCCAGTACATTGACTCTACCTATAATGCACCGGGGGGTGAAAAACCCGGCTATCGACGCCCTGATCGCGCAGATCGTTGCCGCCCAGGGTGACAAAGAGAAACTGCTGCCCCTCGGGCGGGCGCTGGATCGGGTCCTGACCTGGAACTATTACATGCTGCCGATGTGGTTTATGGCCCAGGACCGGGTGGCCCGTTGGGATAAGTTCGCCCTTCCTGCCCAGCGCCCGGTCTACACTCTCGGGTTCGAAAACTGGTGGTATGACGTTAACAGAGCGGCGAAATTACCCGCCGAGCGGCGTTAAGGATACGCAATGGGCGCTTATTTACTTCGTCGTTTACTGCTGATAATCCCCACCCTGTGGGCGATCATCACCATCAACTTTTTTATCGTGCAGATCGCCCCGGGTGGCCCGGTGGATCAGGCGATTGCCGCCATTGAGTTCGGTAACAGCGGGGCGATGCCCGGCGGGGGCGATGAAGGGATGCGCGCCAGCCACGCCCGCACCGGGGTGGGCAACATCAATGAGAGCCACTATCGCGGCGGGCGCGGCCTGGATCCGGAGGTGATCGCCGAGATCACCCAACGCTACGGTTTTGATAAGCCGATCCACGAACGCTACTTCAAAATGCTGGGGGACTATCTGCGTTTTGATTTTGGCGACAGCCTGTTCCGTAGCGCCTCGGTGCTGCATCTGATCAAAGAGAGCCTGCCGGTGTCCATCACTCTGGGGCTGTGGGGGACCCTGATTATCTATCTGGTCTCGATCCCGCTCGGCATCCGCAAAGCGATGGATAACGGCAGCCGGTTCGACATCTGGAGCAGCACCTTCATTATTATTGGCTATGCGATCCCGGCGTTTCTGTTTGCGGTGCTGCTGATCGTCTTTTTTGCCGGGGGGGAGCTACTTCGACCTCTTCCCGCTGCGCGGTCTGGTGTCGACCGATTTCAGCAGCCTGCCGTGGTATAAGAAGATCACCGACTATCTGTGGCACATCACCCTGCCGGTGCTGGCGACGGTGATCGGCGGCTTTGCGGCCCTGACCATGCTGACCAAAAACGCCTTCCTCGACGAGATCCGCAAGCAGTACGTGGTCACCGCCCGCGCCAAAGGGGTGAGCGAGCGGCGCATCCTGTGGAAACACATTTTTCGCAACGCCATGCTGCTGGTGATCGCCGGTTTTCCCGCCACCTTTATCAGCATGTTCTTTACCGGCTCCCTGCTCATTGAGGTGATGTTCTCTCTCAACGGCCTGGGGCTGCTCGGCTACGAGGCCACCGTCTCGCGGGATTATCCGGTGATGTTTGGCACGCTCTATATTTTCACCCTGATTGGCCTGCTGCTGAATATCCTCAGCGATATCTGCTATACGCTGGTCGATCCGCGCATTGATTTTGAGGGTCGCTGATGCCGCGCTTAAGCCCTATCAATCAGGCCCGTTGGGCTCGCTTTCGTCACAATCGCCGCGGCTACTGGTCGCTGTGGATTTTCGCCCTGTTTTTTGCCCTCAGCCTGTGCTCGGAGCTGATTGCCAACGACAAGCCGCTGCTGGTGCACTTTAACGATCGCTGGTACGTCCCGGTGGTGAAAGAGTACAGCGAGAGCGATTTTGGCGGCCCCTTCGCCACCGCAGCGGATTATCAGGACCCGTGGTTACAGACCCAGTTAGACAAGCACGGCTGGGTGCTCTGGACCCCGGTCCGCTTCGGTGCCACCAGCATTAACTTTGCCACCACCACGCCGTTCCCGTCCCACCCTTCGGCACAAAACTGGCTCGGCACCGATGCCAACGGTGGAGATGTGCTGGCGCGCATTCTGTACGGGACGCGGATCTCCATTCTGTTTGGCCTGATGCTGACCCTCTTTTCCAGCGTGATGGGCGTGCTGGCCGGGGCGATTCAGGGTTATTACGGCGGCAAAATTGACCTCTGGGGGCAGCGCTTTATTGAAGTCTGGTCCGGGATGCCGACGCTGTTCCTGATCATTCTGCTCTCCAGCGTGGTTCAGCCCAACTTCTGGTGGCTGCTGGCGATAACGGTGCTCTTTGGCTGGATGGCGCTGGTGGGCGTCGTGCGGGCCGAATTCCTGCGCACCCGCAACTTTGACTACATTCGCGCCGCCCAGGCGCTGGGGGTGAGCGATCGCGGGATCATATTCCGCCACATGCTGCCGAACGCCATGGTGGCAACCCTGACCTTTCTGCCGTTTATTCTGTGCAGCTCCATTACCACCCTCACCTCGCTCGATTTCCTCGGCTTCGGCCTGCCGCTGGGGTCGCCATCCCTGGGTGAGCTGCTGTTGCAGGGCAAAAACAATCTGCAGGCGCCGTGGCTCGGGATTGCCGGTTTTCTCTCCGTCGCCGTGCTGCTCTCGCTGCTGATTTTTATTGGCGAAGCGGTGCGCGATGCCTTTGACCCGAATAAGGCGGTGTAAGATGACCCAGCCTCTGCTTCATATCGACGCGCTCTCCATCGCTTTTCGCCAGCAGGGCGAGCTGCGCACCGTGGTCAACGAGATCTCTCTGCAGATTGACGCCGGCGAGACGCTGGCGCTGGTGGGAGAATCGGGCTCCGGAAAGAGCGTCACCGCCCTCTCGGTCCTGCGCCTGCTTCCTGCCCCGCCGGTAGTCTACCCGCAGGGCGATATCCTGTTTCACGGCCAGTCGCTGCTGCATGCCGACGAGCGCACCCTGCGCGGGGTGCGGGGCAACAAGATCGCCATGATTTTTCAGGAGCCGATGGTGTCGCTTAACCCGCTACACACCCTCGAAAAACAGCTTTATGAGGTGCTCTCCCTGCACCGCGGGATGCGTAAAGAGGCGGCGCGCGGGGAGATGCTCGACTGCCTCGAGCGCACCGGGATCCGTAACGCCGCAAAACGGCTGGCCGATTTTCCCCATCAGCTCTCCGGCGGTGAACGCCAGCGGGTAATGATCGCCATGGCGCTGCTGACCCGTCCGGAATTGTTGATCGCCGATGAGCCAACCACCGCGCTGGACGTCACGGTGCAGGCGCAGATCCTGCAGCTGTTACGCGAGCTGCGTGACGAACTGAACATGAGCCTGCTGTTTATCACCCACAACCTCAGCATCGTGAAAAAGCTGGCCGACCGGGTGGCGGTGATGCAGAACGGCCGCTGCGTGGAACAGAACCGGGCCGCGACGCTACTCGCCTCCCCACAGCACCCTTACACCCAGCGGTTGCTCGACAGCGAGCCCGCCGGGGATCCCGTTCCGCTGCCTGAGGCGGCACAACCGCTGCTGAGTGTGAAAGATCTGTCCGTGGCGTTTCCGGTGCGCAAAGGTCTCCTGCGCCGGGTGGTGGACAACAAGCAGGTGCTGAACAACGTCAGCTTCACGCTGAGTCCGGGTGAAACCCTCGGGCTGGTGGGCGAGTCGGGCTCCGGGAAGAGTACCACCGGGCTGGCGCTGCTGCGCCTGATCGCCTCGAAAGGGGAAATTGAGTTTGACGGCCAGCCGCTGCACCGCTGGGATCGCCGACAGATGTTGCCCGTCCGCCACCGGATGCAGGTGGTGTTTCAGGATCCCAACTCCTCCCTGAATCCGCGTCTCAACGTGCAGCAAATTATTGAGGAGGGGTTGCGGGTGCACCAGCCCGGTCTCAGCCTGCAGGCACGCGAAGAGGAGGTGATTCGGGTGATGGGCGAAGTGGGGCTGGATCCGCAGACCCGGCATCGCTATCCCGCCGCCTTTTCCGGCGGCCAGCGCCAGCGCATCGCCATTGCCCGTGCGCTGATCCTGCGCCCGGAGCTGATCATTCTGGATGAACCGACCTCATCGCTGGATAAAACCGTTCAGGCGCAGATTCTGGCGCTGCTGAAGGACCTACAGGAAAAACACCGGCTGGCCTATATCTTTATCAGCCACGATTTACAGGTGGTCAGGGCGCTGTGTCACCAGGTGATTGTGCTACGGCAGGGAGAGGTGGTCGAGCAAGGGGAGTGTCAGCGCGTGTTTGCCGCGCCGACGCAGGAGTATACGCGTCAGCTCCTGGCGTTACGCTGACGCTCAGAAAGGATCCTGACCTGCTACGGATTCAGCAATCGCCACACCGAAGTTTTTCAGGCGGCAAGTCGCCGCGAACTCGTCCTGGCTTTTCACGAACAGGCACGGCTCGCCCTCACACTCCAGGACCGAGCTGTAGAGCTCAATATCGGTCAGCGCCTGGCTCAACTTTTCCATCACCGGCCATGAGTTGCCCTCTTCCGGGCCCAGCAGCTTGAGCGCCACCAGACAGTTATCACCGTTCGCGGCATTTTGCGGAATCGGTTCAACCTTCGAGCCTGCAAAACCCGCCGACCAGCGATAGCTCTGCGGCAAGCGATGGATAATGGAGAGCTGTAATGTATTCACGTTTGTTCCCCGAAAGCAAAATATACTTCACAATCTATTTACATTTATAGTAACACATCATTAAACACTTGCTCTGTTTTGAGTAAGAAAACGCTTACACCCAGTCTCCACGGGCTCTGGCGTCTTATTTATCAGGGCTTTTAGTCAGTGTTTCAGATCGATGGCGGCGCTATATGTACCCGTTTCTGTGATCTAACACAACCTTTTTAGGTACAAAGCTGTGACTATTTACACAAATATATTTTACATAAAAGAAACAAACATGACCTCAGGGAAACCTGTTTTGATTGACCGGCATCAAAAAAGGGCCCCGTCGGGACCCTTTTTTTGTGCTTTATTTCACCGCTTTTCGGGGTCGACTGGCGTAAAGACAGAACAGAATGGAGCCGGTGGCGCACAGGGCAATGGACCAGAGCATCGGCCAGGCGCTGGTAAAGGTCGCCAGCGACAGCAGCGCCCCGACAATGGCGCCAATCCCGAAGCGGAAGGTCCCCGCCAGGGAGGAGGCCGTTCCGGCCATATGCGGGAACTCATCGAGGATCACCGCCATCGCGTTGGACGACACCATCGAGATACAGCCGACAAAGGCCGCGATACCCACCACCAGGGTCCAGAAGCCGACGTCGAAGAAGGCAGTCACCACCATCCACATCGCCATCACGAACTGGATCCACAGCCCGATGCGGAACATGTTCAGCGCCCCCACCCGACGGACGAAGCGGCTGTTGATCATCGTCAGCACAAAGATGAACACCACGTTCAGCGCAAAGTAGTAGCCAAAATGCTGCGGAGAGACGTGGTTAAGCTCAATGTAGACAAAAGGCCCGGCGCTGAGGAAGGAGAACATCCCGGCAAAGCTGAAGCCGCTGGCCAGCATATAGCTCAGCACGCGTTTATGACGAAACAGCGAGGCAAAGTTACCGAGGGTAGTACGGATATGAAACTTATGCCGATGCTCAGCGGGCAGGGTTTCCTTAATAAAGAAGAAGATCATCGCCGAGGCCAGCAGGGCCGCCAGTGCCAGGATCCAGAAAATCGCGTGCCAGCTGAACCACACCAGCACCGCGCCCCCGACCATCGGTGCCACCAGCGGCGCAACGGTGGTGACCAGCATGACGAAGGACATCATGCGGGAGAACTCTTCTTTCGGGTAGATATCACGCATCAGGGCGTTGATGACCACGCTGGCCGCCGCTGCCGCCAGGCCGTGGAAGAAACGCATCACGATCAGGTGATCGATGGACTGCGACATCGCGCAGGCCGCTGCTGCCGCCGCAAACACCAGCGTCCCGCCCAGGATCACCGGTTTGCGGCCCAGGCTGTCGGCCATCGGTCCGTACAGCAGCTGGCCGAGGGCAAAGCCGAGGATATAGGTGCTGAGGGTCATTTGTGCGCTACCCGCAGGTACGCCAAATTGCTCAGCGATCACCGGCAGCGCGGGCAGATACATGTCGATGGACAGCGGCATCAGCATGGCCAGCAGGCCAAGAATAAAGACAATGCTGAACGACGAGTGTGGCCTGGTGGTCACAGTGATCTCCTGAAATTAGCGTGAAGAGAGGCCAACGCTGGCAATTTCTTCTTCCGTCAACGGGCGGTATTCGCCTGGCGCAAGTTCCGGGTCGAGAGCAATTTCTCCGATCCGTTCGCGATGCAGACCGACAACGTGGTTACCCACGGCCGCAAACATGCGTTTTACCTGATGGTAGCGCCCTTCGCTGATGGTCAGACGCACTTCGGTAGGGGTGATCACTTCCAGCACGGCGGGTTTGGTCAGATCTTTTTCATTATGCAGCTGGACGCCATGGGCGAATTGCTCTGCCGTGCTGTCGCTCACCGGCGATTCCAGGGTCACCAGGTAGGTCTTCTCACAATGGTGACGCGGGGAGGTAATACGATGCGACCACTGACCGTCGTCGGTCATCAGCACCAGACCGGTGGTGTCGATATCCAGACGACCGGCGGCGTGCAGCTTGTGCGCCACGGGTTCATCCAGGAAATAGAGCACGGTCGGATGATCGGGGTCGTCGGTCGAGCAGACATAGCCTTGCGGCTTATTGAGCATGAAGTAACGCGGGCCGTTCTGCTGGGTCAGCGAATTGCCTTCATATTCCACCTGATGCTCAGGCTGGAGTTTGAACGCGCTGTCTCGCACAATATCGTCATCCACGGTAACGTGGCTGCCGCGAATCAGACGCGCAGCAATAGCGCGGCTTACGCCGAGTTGCTGAGCGATAAACTTATCAAGTCGCATGAAATAATTTTAGCCTTAAAGGTGCCAGGAGCCGGACGGGGCGCCCGGAAAAGAAGCAGTTAACAACAGCTCAGTATAACGGGCTCTGTGCGCCACTCAAGGGAAAAAGTTTCGTGGCATACTATATGCGGGATAACCAAGCTGAGTAACCATGACCTTTACACTTCGCCCCTATCAACAGGAAGCCGTGGACGCCACCCTCGCCCACTTTCGTCAGCATAAAGAACCGGCCGCCATCGTCCTGCCTACGGGCGCGGGCAAAAGCCTGGTGATCGCTGAGCTGGCACGCCTGGCGCGCGGTCGCGTGCTGGTGCTGGCGCACGTCAAAGAGCTGGTGGCGCAGAACCATGCCAAGTATCTGGCGCTGGGCCTGGAGGCCGATATTTTTGCCGCCGGTTTACAGCGTAAGGAGAGCCACGGCAAGGTGGTGTTCGGCAGCGTGCAGTCGGTGGCGCGCAATCTGGATAAGTTTCAGAGCGAGTTCTCGCTGCTGATCGTGGACGAGTGCCACCGCATCAGCGATGACGATGACAGCCAGTACCAGCAGATCCTGACCCACCTGAAGAGCGTCAACCCACAGATCCGGCTGCTGGGGCTTACCGCCACCCCGTTCCGCCTCGGCAAAGGCTGGATCTACCGCTTTCACTATCACGGGATGGTGCGCGGCAATGAGAAGGCGCTGTTCCGCGACTGCATTTACGAGCTGCCGCTGCGCTACATGATCAAACACGGCTACCTGACGCCGCCGGAGCGGCTGGATATGCCGGTGGTACAGTACGATTTCAGCCGTTTGCAGGTGCAGAGCAACGGCCTGTTCAGCGAGGCGGATCTCAACCGCGAGCTGAAAAAGCAGGATCGTATTACCCCGCACATCATCAGCCAGATTATGGAATTTGCCGCTGACCGCAAAGGGGTGATGATTTTTGCCGCTACCGTGGAGCACGCCCGGGAGATCACCGGCCTGCTGCCCCCCCAGCGAAGCGCGGCTTATCACCGGCGAAACGCCGGGCAGCGAGCGCGACCGGCTGATTGAAGATTTTAAGGCGCAGCATTTCCGCTACCTGGTCAATGTGTCAGTGCTTACTACCGGCTTTGACGCCCCGCACGTCGACCTGATCGCCATTCTGCGCCCGACCGAATCCGTCAGCCTCTATCAGCAGATTGTCGGCCGCGGCCTGCGCCTGGCCCCCGGCAAAACCGACTGCCTGATTCTGGATTACGCCGGGAACCCGCACGACCTGTACGCCCCGGAAGTGGGGGCACCAAAAGGAAAAAGTGACAACGTCCCCGTGCAGGTGTTTTGCCCCGACTGCGGGTTTGCCAACACCTTCTGGGGCAAAACCACCGCCGACGGCACCCTGATTGAGCACTTTGGCCGCCGCTGTCAGGGCTGGTTTGAAGATGACGAGGGCCATCGCGAGCAGTGCGACTACCGCTTCCGCTTTAAAAACTGCCCGCAGTGTAACGCCGAAAACGACATTGCCGCCCGCCGCTGCCGCGTCTGCGATACGGTGCTGGTGGATCCTGACGATATGCTGAAAGCGGCCCTGAAGCTAAAAGACGCGCTGGTGCTGCGCTGCAGCGGAATGGTGCTGGCCCACGGCGCGGATGAGAAAGGCGAATGGCTGAAAATCACCTATTACGACGAAGACGGTGCCGATGTAAGTGAGCGCTTCCGCCTGCAGACGCCCGCCCAGCGTACCGCCTTTGAGCAGCTGTTTATCCGCCCGCATACCCGCACGCCAGGGGTGCCGCTGCGCTGGATCAATGCGGCGGACATCGTTCATCAGCAGCCGCTGCTGCGCCACCCTGACTTTGTGGTGGCGCGCAAAAAAGGGCAGTTCTGGCAGGTGCGCGAGAAGGTTTTCGATTATGAGGGCCGCTATCGCCGGGCCAATGAATTACGGGGATAAAGGGACTTTTCATTGATGTGTGGGCCATTTGAGTATAAAATGCCGCCCGCTTCACATCCGTGAGGCAGAACACTTACCTGCTGCTGGGTCGCCTGTAGCAGGAATAATATGTACAGAGAGAAATCAATGTTAACTATCAATGTAGAAGCACGTAAAGAGCAGGGCAAGGGTGCGAGCCGCCGCCTGCGCGTAGCAAACAAATTCCCTGCCATCATCTATGGCGGCGAAGCTGCTCCGATCGCAATCGAACTGGACCACGACAAAGTGTGGAACCTGCAGGACAAGCCTGGTTTTTACGGCGAAGTTCTGACCCTGGTTGTTGACGGTAAAGAAGAAAAAGTGAAGGTTCAGGCTGTTCAGCGTCACCCGTTCAAGCCAAAACTGTCTCACATCGACTTCGTTCGCGCGTAATCGCTGACAGGTTGAGAAAAAACCCCGCATTGCGGGGTTTTTTTATGGCCGCTATTTACCGCCGGAGGTGCGACGCTGCAGCTGATCGCGCAGGTTCGGCGGAGTACCTTTAATGGTCAGGGTGTCGGTCGCCGGATCCCAGAAAATGCGCTCGCCCAGCAGCATGGCATCAAAGTTAATGGTTAACCCGCCGCCGCTGCCGGCAAATTTGGTGAGCTGACGCAGGGTGCTGCGATCCGCCGGAAAGCTCTCTTCCAGCTCGTAGCCTTTCTCCGCCGTAAAGTCCTGGAAGCTCACCTCGCTAACGCCGGCCAGCTCTTTTGACAGCGACTCCAGCTCGATCTCTTCCCCCGCCTGCAGCTGCTCGTTGCAGTAGGCGTACACCTGCTGACGCACGTTCTGCCGCTCGGATTTGTCGAGCTCGGCTTCCGCAGTGAAGTCATCCACCGCCTGCAGCAGGCCTTTATTCTGCGCTTTGGCGTTCAGCCCTTCGCTGGCGCCGAGGAAGTCCATAAAGAAGTCCGCAACCTTGCGCCCTACCCGCCCTTTCAGGAAGGTCAGATAGCGGGTCGATTCCGGATTGGTTTCCCATTCGGTTAAATCGATACGCGCCACGATATCCGCGTGGTTGATGTCCAGATAGTGAGTGGAGCTGATATCCAACTGCTCATTGACGCGCATGCTGCTTAAGTTGTTCAGCACCGCCACCAGCAGATACTCCACCGCCAGGTAACGATAATGGCAGAACAGGACAATCCCGCCATCGGCAAATGGGTACTTCGCCAGCTCATCGCGCAGGCGACCGGTAGCGGCCCGGCTGAAGGCGAGGAAATCCTCTTCGCCCTGACGCTGCAGGCGCAGCGTCTGCGCCAGTTCACTCTCTTCGCTGAACAGGCCATAGGCTTTGTTTTTAGCGCTGTAAACCCGGTGCAGCTCCGCGATCATGTCGACCGCGGTAGGTGTAGGTTCCAGTAACGAATCGCGCAGCACCAGCTCAAGGGTTTGCTCATCACGCTTGATAAGCTGGTGCAGGGCAATCTGGTTGATATCCAGACTCATGATAAACTCTCCTTTTAGACCGGGCCGTATTCAACCACCCGCCAGTCATGTATGCAACCGAAGATAAAAAAGGGGGAAAAAAAGCTGTTGCTACGGTAATATGTTGCCCTTTCCTCCACAAACAGATTTCGATTTATGCCACAACTCTCCCGCTATAGTGATGAACACGTTGAACAAATGCTCAGTGAGCTGCTCAACGTACTGGAAAAACATAAGGCGCCAACCGACCTTTCCCTGATGGTTCTGGGAAATATGGTGACTAACCTTATCAATACCAGCGTTGCGCCGGCCCAGCGCCAGGCGATCGCGAAATCTTTCGCTCAGGCCTTACAGTCCTCGGTTAACGACGACCAGGCGCACTAAGGGAAACGAACGACAGTTTATGGTGACGAATCGTCAGCGCTACCGTGAAAAAGTCTCCCAGATGGTTAGCTGGGGGCACTGGTTTGCCCTGTTCAACATTCTGTTGGCGATGGTGCTTGGCAGTCGTTATCTGTTTGTCGCCGACTGGCCGACAACGCTTGCCGGGCGTATCTACTCCTGGATGAGCGTCATTGGCCATTTCAGCTTTCTGGTGTTCTCGACCTATCTCCTGATCCTGTTCCCGCTGACGTTTGTCGTCATGTCCCAGCGGCTGATGCGGTTTGTCTCCGCTATCCTCGCTACCGTCGGCATGACGCTTCTGCTCATCGACAGCGAAGTCTTTACCCGTTTCCACCTGCATCTTAATCCTGTCGTCTGGGAACTGGTGATTAACCCCGACCAGAACGAAACGGCACGTGACTGGCAGCTGATGTTTATCAGCGTGCCGATTATCCTGCTGATTGAGATGCTGTTTGCCACCTGGAGCTGGCAAAAGCTGCGCAGCCTGACGCGCCGTCGTCGCTACGCTAAACCGGTCGCGGCCCTGTTTTTTGTGGCCTTTATCGGCTCGCACTTCATGTATATCTGGGCTGACGCCAACTTCTATCGGCCGATCACCATGCAGCGCGCGAACCTGCCACTCTCCTATCCAATGACCGCCCGTCGTTTCCTCGAGAAACACGGCCTGCTGGATGCGCAGGAGTATCAGCGTCGCCTGATCGAACAAGGTAATCCTGAAGCGGTATCGGTGCAGTATCCGCTCAGCGATCTGCGCTACCGTGACATGGGCCAGGGGCAGAACGTCCTGCTGATCACCGTGGACGGGCTGAACTACTCCCGCTTTGAGAAGCAGATGCCGGCTCTGGCGGAGTTTGCCGATAAGAACATCAACTTTACCCAACATATGAGTTCCGGTAACGCCACCGATACCGGGCTCTTCGGTCTGTTCTACGGCATTTCGCCGGGCTATATGGACGGCGTACTGTCGTCGCGTATCCCTGCAGCGCTGATCACCGGCCTGAACCAGCAGGGTTACCAGCTGGGACTGTTCTCGTCTGATGGCTTCAGCAGTCCGCTGTATCGCCAGGCCTTGTTGTCCGACTTCTCGCTGCCGGCCACCCAGAGCCAGTCCGACGCACAGACCGCCGGACAGTGGATCAGCTGGCTGAACCGCTATGCGCAGGACGATAACCGCTGGTTCTCGTGGATTGCCCTCAACGGCACCACGCTGGATGACAGTAACCAGAAAACCTTTGCCCGCCGCTACGCTAAGGCGGCAGGTGATGTGGATGCGCAGATCGCCCGGGTGCTGAATGCCCTGCGTGAATCCGGCAAGCTGGAGAACACGGTAGTGGTGATCACCGCCGGTCACGGCGTACCGCTGGACAACGAGAGCAAGGATGTTGACTGGTCGCGCCCTCGCCTGCACGTTCCGCTGGTGATCCACTGGCCGGGCACGCCATCGCAGCGCATCAACATGCTGACCGATCATAAAGATGTAATGACCACCCTGATGCAGCGTCTGCTTCACGTCAGCACGCCAGCGAATGAGTATTCCCAGGGTCAGGATCTGTTCAGCGCCACACGTCGTCATAACTGGGTGACCGCCGCCAGCAATAATACGCTGGCCGTCACGACCCCAACCCTGACGCTGGTCCTGAACAGCAACGGCAGCTACAAAACCTATAATCCGCAGGGCGAGAAGCTCAACGACCAGACGCCACAGCTCAGCCTGCTGTTGCAGGTGTTGACGGATGAAAAACGGTTCATTGCTAACTGATTTAAAATTAATCAGTTAGCCTGAACTGGCCTTGCATTAAACGCGGAAATGGGTAGTATAAATTTTCTGTGTCGGCACGTAGCGCAGCCTGGTAGCGCATCGTCATGGGGTGGCGAGGGTCGAGAGTTCAAATCTCTCCGTGCCGACCAAAAATTCCCAATAAAACCAACCGCAAGCGGTTGGTTTTTTTATGCCAGTCAGATTTCCGGGGTATGTTTATATCCGCTCAGCATCAGCATCAGGCTCTCTTTGGAGTCCGCCGGGCTGAACTGATAATGGTTACCCTGACGGTCGCCACCGATGTACCACGAGATTTCCGTTTTCCCTGCGGCCAGCGCTTTACGCACCGCCTTGTCGACATCCACCATCCGGTATTCACGCTTGTTGTTGAGATACAGGACAGCATCCGAGCTGTAGTTGCAGGAAGGTCGTTTTTTCCATGTGACGGTAGCCGGATCCCAGTCGTTGCTGGCCGGGTAGAAGAAGATCTGATCCGCGCCGTTGGCTTCGACTTTTCCGCCATAGATGCGGATCTTGTACTTGAACAGGGACGGATCCTGGCCGGTCGGCAGCGCCGGGATTTTAAATTTCACCAGGCTCATGGTCTCGACGTTACGGGTACGGCCGCCGTTTTTCCAGTTATCCTGGATTAGCAGGGTCTGCGCTGTCGGAACCGGGGTAGTCGGCGTTTCGCTGCTTACCCAGACGTTGGCCAGCGCCTTCGTATAGCCGTAAGGCACGTTGGTGCCGCAATCCATGCCCTGGTTCATGCACATCTCGGTCATAAAGCGGGCGCCCTCTTCGGTCCAGCCGTTCATAAAGTCGGCGTGGGCGGTGTACAGACTCCCCCCAGTGCTCCTCGCGCGCGTCGCCATTCATGGTGGGATCGAGCGACAGCTGCGCTTTGGCGGTATCCAGGGAGCTTATGCCGTGCAGCACGTAAGCCACGTTCATGTTCACCGTCGGGATCTTCACCGGGAAGCCGGAAGGACACTGCCCTTTCACATCGTAGGCCGCGTTAGCCATCCCGTGGTGCGGCTTCAGGTTGATGCCGTCCCAGCAGTTGGGGAACTGGATGCCGATATTAAACTGCACCGCATCTTTGGCCTTTCTCAGGCCGCACACTTCACCGATTTTATTGCTGTAGCCTTTGCCGTTGGCGCATAAAAAGGTGATCCGCGAGTTGGGTTTCGAACCGTGGTGATCGCCCGCCACCATCGCCAGCCCGGCCGGGAACGGGCTGAGCGGGTACTGATCGACGTTTGAAGCCTGATAATAGGTTTTCTGATAGGCAGGCTTCACCACCGTGCCGTCCGGCAGACGCAGGGAAGGAGCCCAGTAGGCCGAACTGTCGGCTTTGTTATCGCAGGTGGTTTCTGCCTGCTTGCGCAGCGAGGCATAGGATGAGTAAGCGTCGGTGCGGGTATTGCCAAAAAAGTCGTGCCACATCGCCTGATTGACTTTGCCGAACATCATCACGGCGTCATCGCCCAGGGTGTGGTTGTAAGCGCAGACGACGTGCGCCTGTGGGCCGGCATGGGCATACAGTGACGGCAGCAACAAAGCTGACGCCAGCGCGGTATAGAGTGTGGTCCTTTTCATAAATATCTCCTGATAGAAAGGACCACATTGGTAACAAAACGGCGCTAACTCTCCGAATTTTTTACTGAATACTTTTCCGCTGTCATGCGCTTTACAACGCCGCCGGTCGCTTCAACAGGTAAGCCAGCGTTACGAGGCAGATCGCCGCCCCGGCATAGAAGGTATACTCCGCGCCCCACGTCTCCCAGATAATGCCCGCCCCCAGGCTGGCGATCAGCAGCGCCACGCCGCTCACCATACTGAACAGACCAAAGGCGGTACCGCGCAGGTCGGCGGGTGCCGTTTTCGCAATCATCGCGGTCAGCAGCCCCTGGGTCATCCCCATATGAATGCCCCACAGCGCCACGCCGAGGATGATCCCCGCCCAGTGGGTCGTCAGGGCCAGCACGATATCCGCCGCGATCAATACCGCCAGCCCCCACTGCAGCAGGCGGGTATGGCTCATGGCATCAGAGAGTTTGCCGAACGGATAGGCGGAAAAGGCGTAGAGCAGGTTCATGGCGACCATCACCAGCGGGATCAGCGCCAGCGGTATACCGGACTGCTGGGCCCGCAGCACCAGAAAGGCTTCACTGAAGCGGGCCAGGGTAAAGACCGCCCCCAGGCCAATCACCCACCAGCAGCTGGCACCGAGACGTTTGAGGTTCTCTTTTTTAATCGGATTGGTGCGTTTATGGGTGACGGGAGAGGCGGGTTCATGCAGGCCAAAAAAGAGCAGCGCGACGGCAAGTACGCCGGGGATGACGGCGATCCAGAAGATGGTGCGGAAATCGTCGTTCCACAGCAGCATCATGCCGACCGCCAGCAGCGGGCCAAGAAACGCGCCGATGGTATCCATCGACTGCCGCAGCCCGTATGCCGCCCCGCGCAGTTCAGGCGGCGTAACGTCGGCCACCAGTGCGTCACGGGGTGCGCCGCGGATCCCCTTCCCTACCCGGTCAATTAAGCGTGCCCCGAGGATCATCCCCGACGACGAGGCGAGGGCAAACAGCGGCTTGCTGGCGGCACCCAGCCCGTAGCCCAGCAGCGCCAGCCCTTTGCGTTTGCCCAGATAGTCGCTGATGGCGCCAGAGAAGACCTTGATAATCAGCGCCGTGGCTTCCGCCAGCCCTTCAATCAGGCCAATAAAGATGACGCTGGCACCCAGCGTGGTCACCATAAACAGCGGTAATAAGCTATGAATGATCTCCGAGGAGATATCCATCAACATGCTGACGCCGCCAACCACCCAGACCCCTTTTGGGATCCGGCTCAGCGTGGAAAACCGGGAGGCCATGTTCCACTCCTGCTATCGGGAAAACAGCTATTTAACCCGAAAACGGCGCAGGAGGGAATGCGAATAAATATCGTTAATATCGAAGCGGGAAAACTCAGTGCTTATCGCTGTCCCCGAGGAAAAAGATCCCCAGCGGAATGGCCAGCAGAACGGTAAAGACCGTGCTGTAGACCAACACCATCGCGGATTGCAGAACGAACATGCTGGTGGTCCACTCCGTCAGCGGAATGTTGTACTGTTCGACCACGCCGACGATCGTCACACGCCCCACCCCAATCACCGCGATCAGAAACACCGTCAGCAGTGCCAGCAGAAATTTTTTCCCCGCCGGGGTGTTAAGTTTTTGGCGTACCATGCATTTATTCCTTCACAGATGAATAACAATGATTGCCGCTCACCCTATCACGAACGCCACCCTTGCACCAACTCAGAATTTAAAACCACAACAAAGGCAAATTGTCAGTGATATACACCAGATAAAAATAAAATAAAGGCAAAAAACACCAGATATGATAGTCTGGGCATGAACCGTTTGACATAAAAAGGAATGACTGTGAAAAACGCACCTAAAAGCATCGTCGCCCTGCTGGCGTTGGCCTGCGCCAGCGCTTATGCCGCCCCTGCCGCTCAACCGCTTGAGAAAACGGCCCCGTATCCGCAGGCGGAGCACGGGATGAAGCGCCAGGTTATCGACCTGCCGGCGCAGAAAGATGAAGCGAATTATAAAGTTGAGCTGCTGATCGGCCAGACGCTGGAAGTGGACTGCAACGTGCACCGCCTCGGCGGACAGTTAACCAGCAAGACGCTGGAAGGCTGGGGCTATGACTATTACGTCTTTGATAAGGTCACCTCGCCGGTCTCCACCATGATGGCCTGCCCGGAAGGCAAAAAGACCGCCAAATTTGTCACCGCCAGTCTGGGTGAGCACAGTCTGCTGCGCTACAACAGCAAGCTGCCGATTGTGGTCTATACGCCGGACAACATTGAGGTGAAATACCGCGTCTGGCAGGCAGACGAGAAAATCGAAAACGCCGTCGCGCGTTAATAAAAAAGCCGGGTTAAATAACCCGGCTTTTTTTGTATCAGAGCGCGATATCCGCGACCGGTTTGCTTTCCGGCTGGGATGTCGCCTGCGGCTGCGCCTGAGGCGCGGCATCCGGTGCCTGCGGCTTTTCATACTTCAGCTGCAGCACGCGGCTGGTGTACTCCAGCTCCTGCTCGGTGGCGTCAACGTTGCCGTTCAGCGCCGTACCGTAGGACGGGATGATGGTCTTCAGCTTCGCCTGCCATTCCGGGCTGGCGACTTTATCTTTGAACACTTTTTCCATCAGGTGCAGCATGATCGGTGCCGCAGTGGATGCGCCAGGGGATGCCCCCAGCAGTGCAGCCACGGTGCCCTCTTTATCGCTGACCACTTCGGTGCCCAGACGCAGCACGCCGCCTTTGTCTTCATCACGCTTGATGATCTGCACGCGCTGACCCGCCTGCCACAGACGCCAGTCCGCTTTCTTCGCTTCCGGATAGTACTCTTTCAGCGCCTCAAAGCGATCGTCATCGGAGAGCAGCACCTGGCTAATCAGGTATTTCACCAGGTCGAAGTTATCAAGACCAACGTTCATCATTGGTCCTACGTTCGAGGTGGTGGTGGCGCTCAGCAGATCCCACAGCGAACCGTTCTTCAGGAACTTGGTTGAGAAAGTTGCGAACGGCCCGAACAGCACCACGCGCTTGCCGTCGAGGATACGGGTGTCGATGTGCGGCACCGACATCGGCGGTGCGCCCACGGACGCCTGGCCATACACCTTCGCCAGATGACGGTTTACCACTTCCGGGTTTTCCGACACCAGGAACTGGCCGCCAACCGGGAAGCCCGCATAGTTATCCGCTTCCGGGATACCGGTCTCCTGCAGCAGCTTCAGCGCCGCGCCGCCCGCACCAATAAAGACGAACTTCGCCTTGATGACGTGCTCTTCTTCATTGTGCTTCAGATCGGCAACGGTCACGCTCCAGGAGTTGTCCGCGTTACGCTTAAAGCCGCGCACTTCGCTGTTCAGCGACAGCGTGAAGTTCTCTTTTTTCTGCAGAGAGCCCACCAGCTGACGGGTAATTTCGCCGTAGTTAACGTCGGTACCAATTTCAGTACGGGTTGCGGCCACTTTCTGGTTCGGGTCACGCCCTTCCATCACCAGCGGCGCCCACGCTTTGATCTGAGCGTGATCTTCGGAGTACTTCATACCGCGGAACAGCGAGCTTTGCTGCAGGGCAGCATAACGACCGCGCAGGAAGTTAACGTTGTCGTCGCCCCAGACGAAGCTCATGTGCGGCACGGTGTTAATAAAGCTGTGCGGATCGTGCATCACGCCGCTGTTCACCTGGTGAGACCAGAACTGACGGGAGATCTGGAACGCTTCGTTGATCTCCACGGCTTTCTCAATGCTGATAGAGCCGTCTTTCTTCTGCGGGGTGTAGTTCAGCTCCATTAAGGCCGAGTGGCCGGTCCCGGCGTTGTTCCAGCCGTTGGAGCTCTCCTGCGCCACGCCGTCAAGGCGTTCCACCATGGTCATAGACCAGTCCGGCTGAAGCTCCTGCAGATAGGTTCCGAGCGTGGCGCTCATGATCCCGCCGCCAATTAACAGAACGTCCGTTTCCTGATCCTGCGATGCCTGAGCCTTCGCCGCCATCGGGGCAGCACTAAGGCTTGCCGCCGCAGCCAGCAACAGGGCAGTCATTTTTTTCATAATTAATGCCTTCGTAATAAGCGTGTTGTTCGCTATTTATGCAGATGAAGTCGAGTGCGGCGCCACGGTAGCAATATTTAAATATTGTTTAAAGGTTAAATAATTATTGTAATTATGATAATTAATGTCGCGGTGTTTGTAGGGATATGGCATCTGCTGCGCTGGAAACGCGCGCGTTTTCCCGCTACTATGCTGCCCTTTGTGATCGGCCGCACAGATCCTGCCCACCGCCACTAACCTGCGAAGAATTATGTCTCCAACACACGCTTCTCCCCATACTCTTGCCGTTCTGCGCTCTCCGTCGCTGTTGACGCGTGAAATCCTGGCCGGTGTGATCACCGCCCTGGCGCTTATTCCGGAGGTGATCTCCTTCTCGGTGGTGGCGGGGGTCGATCCGAAAGTGAGCCTGTTCGCGTCGGTGGTGCTGTGTCTGGCGCTGTCGGTAATGGGTGGCCGTCCGGCGATGGTGACCGCCGCTGCGGGCTCGGTGGCGTTAGTGATTGGGCCGATGGTGCATCAGCATGGCGCGCAGTATATTCTGCCAGCGGTGCTGCTGGCGGGGCTGATCCAGATCCTGTTCGGCGCGCTGGGGATGGCGCGCCTGATGCGCTTCATTCCCCAGGCGGTGATGACCGGGTTTGTTAACGCGCTGGGGATTTTGATTTTCTTTGCCCAGGTACCGCATTTCTGGAGCAAAAGCCCGCTGATTGTCGGCCTGTTTGTGCTGACCCTGCTGATTGTGCTCTGGGCGCCCCGCTATATTAAAAGTATTCCTTCCCCGCTGATTGCGATTGTGGTTCTGACCCTGTTTACCGTCACCAGCGGCCAGCTGCTGCCGACCGTCGGCGACGAAGGCGCTATCGGCGGTGGCCTGCCGGGGATCACCCAGATGCTGGTCCCCCTTAACCTGCACACCCTGAGCATTATCTGGCCCTGCGCGCTGAGCATTGCCTTCGTCGGCCTGATGGAGTCGCTGCTGACGGCAAAACTGGTGGATGAGCTGACGGCCACCCCGTCCAGCAAACGCCGCGAGAGCATGGGGCTCGGCGTAGCCAATATCATGGCGGGCTTCTTTGGCGGGATCGCCGGGTGCGCGATGATCGGTCAGACCATCGTTAACGTCGAAATGGGTAAAGGGCGCAGCCGCGTCTCTACCTTCGCCGCCGGGCTGGTGCTGCTGTTGCTGGTCACCGCCCTGAGCGAGGTGATGGCCAAAATTCCGATGGCGGTGCTGGCGGGGGTCATGGCGATTGTCGCCATTAAAACCTTCAACTGGCAGAGCATCCGCCCTGCCGCGGTGAAAGGCGTACCTGTCGCGGAAACGCTGGTGATGCTGGTGACCGTGGCGGCCACCGTTTCAACCGGCAATCTGGCCATTGGCGTACTGGGCGGGATTGTCGTCATGGCGATCCTCCCTGCCCGCCTGCGACGCCATAGCGCCGCTACAGCAGAAACAGCGTCGCCAGGCCAAGAAAAATAAAGAAACCGCCGGTATCGGTGATGGCGGTGATCATCACGCTCGACCCCACTGCGGGGTCGCGCCCGAGGCGGGTCATCACCATCGGAATGATCACCCCCATCATCGCCGCCACCAGCAGATTCAGCACCATCGCAAGGGTCATCACCCCGCCCAGCGCCATATCGTCGTACAGCCACCAGGTAACACCGCCCATAATCCCGCCCCACACCAGGCCGTTGATCAGCGCCACGCCAAGCTCACGCAAAATCAGGAAGGTAAAGTTGCCCGGCTGAATGTGCTGCAGCGCCAGGGCGCGCACAATCATGGTGATGGTCTGGTTGCCGGTATTGCCGCCGATGCCCGCCACGATGGGCATCAGCGAGGCCAGCGCCACCAGCTGGGAGATGGTGTGTTCAAACCCGTCAATCACCCTGGAGGCGATAAAGGCGGTGCAGAGGTTGATCGCCAGCCACGCCCAGCGGGTTTTCACCGCCTTGCTCACCGGGGCATAAACATCCTCTTCCGCACTGAGGCCCCCGAGGGCGCGCATATCGTTGTCGGTCTCTTTATAGACCACGTCGACGATCTCATCGATGGTCAGTCGCCCTAACAGCTTGCCCACTGCGTCCACTACCGCGGCGCTGAGCAGGTTGTCACGCTCAAAGGTACGGGCGGCTTTTTTCAGCATCATCTTCAGGGGAGAAGAGCATCGGCTGGGAGTCCATCACCTCGCTGACCTTGCTCTGGGCGCTGTTAAGCAGAATGGTCTGCAGCTCCAGCTCGCCAAGCAGGGTTTTATCCCGGGAAGTCACAAACAGCTTATCGGTGTTTTGCGGCATTTTACCGAGCCGACGCAGGTAGCGCTGTACCGTGCCCAGGGTCACGTCCGGGCGCACGGTGATCACGCTGAACTCCATGATCGCCCCGACGCGGTCCTGCTCGTAGTGCATGACCTGGTGGACGCGGGCGCGTTCCTGCGGCGGCAACGACGCCAGCAGGCGTCCGGTCAGGTTGCGCGGCAGGTGCTGTACGAGGTAGATCTGATCGTCGATATCCAGGGTACGCAGCGCATCGAGGATCGCGTCGTCACTCATCTCATCGATAAGATCTTCCCAGACGTTCTCGGACGCCTCCACCAGCACCTGACCGCGCTCGTGATCCTGCACCAGCCGCCACAGGGCATGGCGCTCTTCCGAGGGTAAGGCTTCGAGGGTGTCGGCCAGATCCGGCGGTGGCAAATGGGCTACCAGCGCCCCTACCTCAGCAATATCGTCGGCTAAGGTCCCGACATCATATTGCTCAGCCAGGGTCAGTTTACCCAGCAGGGTGGAGGTGAGCGCTTTGTCGGTGGTCATCAGCCAGATCAGGCGCGCACGCTCTTCATCGCGCAGCCGTGCGCTGTTTTTGCTTAATGCAGACATTAATCATAAATCCATTAAATGAGTTGGCATTAAGCATAGCGCGGGGTTGTGTAAATTTTAATAAACGAATCGGCGGGAAGAGCAAAAAAGCGGCAGTTGCAGACCGGGGGGGCGACAAAGCCGCCACCCGGCACATTGACACTCAGGCGGTACGCGCCACCGCATCACGCGACGCGGCATCGCGCTCGGCACCGGTCAGCTCGGTCAGCTGGCCGCTGCGCATCTCCAGCAGGCGGTCGGCATGGATGAAGTAGTGATCGTCATGGCTGATGGCGAAGATGGTTTTGCCCATCTGCTGCATCAGCGGCAGCAGCACCTGGTAGAACTCACGGCGGAAATGCGGGTCCTGATCGGCGGCCCACTCATCCAGCAGAATGATGTCGCGCTCTTCCGCCAGCGCCAGCAGCAGCGCCACGCGCTTCTTCTGTCCTTTCGACAGCTTGAGGTTGAGGATCTTGCCATCCTGCAGCTCAAGCTTGTGCGACATTTGCAGATGCGCCAGCCATTTCTCCACCAGCGCCGGGTCGGCCTGCTTGCCTTCCGGGCCCAGCAGCTGATCGAACAGCCAGACGTCGGTGAATACCGCGGAGAACAGCTTGCGGTAATCTTCCGGTTTTTCGGCACTCAGCGGTTTGCCGTCCAGCAGGATCTCGCCCGACTGAGGCTGATAGAGGCCGGTGAGCAGCATCGCCAGCGTCGATTTACCGCTGCCGTTGCCGCCAATCAGGAACAGCAGCTCGCCGCGGTTCAGGGTTAAGTTCACCGGCCCGACGGAGAAATCGTTGTCCTGATACTTAAAGGTAACGTTGCGCAGCTCCAGCGTCTGCCAGTCCGGGAAGGCCTGTGGGCGCGGGAATTCGGCTTTGTAGGGCGCGAGGGCAAACTTGCGCAGCTTGTTAAAGGCTACCTGGGCGCTGAGCAGGGTCGGCAGCGCGCCTACGGCGGAGAGCAGCGGCGTGCGCAGGAACAGCAGGGTCAGCGAGTAGGTAGCGGCGACGTTAGTATCCGCCCAGCCAAGGCTGTTCGCCATCCAGAAGACCAGGCCAATCGCCCCCAGCATCATGATATTTGACCAGTTGACCGCGCTCAGGTGGAAGGTATCGGCACGCACAATGTGGTGGCGGTATTCGCGGGCATCCGGGATATAGAGGTTATTGAAGATGTGCTCGGCGCGCTCGCGGTTAAGGGTCAGCTCTTTGCGCCCTTCCAGCACCGTCTGATAGTCGTTATAGAGCTTGTCTTCGGTTTCGCGCAGCACCGCCATGTGCTTGTATACCCGCGACACCAGCATGTAACCCCCCCCAGATGGTGATGGCAATCCACAGGGCGGTGATCGCCAGCATTTTGGTGGAGAGCCAGGCCAGATAGGCGGCCGAACCGAAGGTCAGGATAATCCCCTGCACCAGCTCCGGCAGACGCACAAAGGCGATGGTGATGGAGCGGACGTCGCTGGTCAATCCGGCCAGCAGCGAGGCGCTGCCCAGCTGCTCGACGCGCTCAACCTGGGTATCCAGAATACGCTTGATGAACTCGCTGCGCAGACGGTAGACGAAGTGGTGGCCGAGGGTGGTGAGCGCCAGCTGCGAACCCAGGGTAACGGCCATCAGCAGCACCAGCAGGCCGAGAAATTCCGGCAGCACCATCAGAGTCGTGTCGACCGTTTCAATTAAACGCAGGTTAATAAAGGCGATAAGCCCAATACCCAGCGCGGCGCTAAGCAGGCTTAATGCCATCACCGCGATAAACGGCCAGCGGTATTGGCGCCAGACCAGTAACAGGAGTTCCATACACAGCAATCCAGACAAGAAAAATCAGCGAGCAGTGTAAACTGCCCGCCACTTACATCAAGAATAATTCTTATTTTTATTCGTTGTTCGCCGCCTGGCGGAAGGTCAGATTGTAGCGATACTCCCCGGCCAGGGGGTGCTCTCCAGGCTTAAGCGGCTGAATACCATGATAAAACAGCCGGGATGGCCCGCCCCACACCACTACGTCGCCGTGCTCCAGCAGCAGGCGTTGCAGCGGATCGTTGCGCCGTAATCCACCGAACTGGAACACGGCGGGCAGGCCGAGCGATACTGAGACAATGGGCGCCCGCAGGTCTGCCTCATCCTTATCCTGATGCAGGGACAGTTTAGCCCCGACGGCGTAACGGTTGATCAGACAGGCATCCGGCTGAAAATCGGGATAACCGGCCTCGCAGGCGGCATCGTGGCACAGGGCAGCGAAAGCGTCCGGCATCGGCGGCCAGTGCGCGCTGGTAAGGGGATCGACCGGGGAATAGAGATAGCCGCGCTGATTGGTGGTCCAGCCAAGGCCGCCGCAGTTGGTCATCGCCACCGACATGGTATAGCCCCCGGGGGTGACCATCTGGCGGAACGGCGAGGCGCTGGCGACCTGTTCGATGCCCTGCATTAAGGCGGCGGCCCGCGCCAGCGCAAAGCGGCGCAGGATCACCGCCCCCGGTGCCAGCGGCTCCTGCCAGGGCTCAGCGTCCGCAAACAAATCGAGCATCACACCTCCTCTTTTTTTGGCTTCACGACGCAGGAGCGCCGCTTTGCGGGCCGTGCCCCAGCGGTAGCCAGAGAGCCCGCCGTCGCTACGTACCACCCGATGACAGGGGATAATAATCGCCAGTTTGTTGGCGGCACAGGCCCGGGCTACCGCCCGCACCGCACCGGGCTGACCAATGGTGTTGGCCACCTGCTGATAGCTGGCGGTCTCGCCGCCTGGAATGGCGCGCAGAGCCTGCCAGACCTGGCGCTGAAAGGCGGTACCGCGAATATCCAGCGGCAGGGCCAGCGCCACGGCGTGGTTATCCACGCTGGCAATGACCTGGGCGACGCGGGCGGCGAAGGCGGCGTCCGCCTGTTCTCGCCGGGCGTGGGGAAAGAGCGTTTCCAGTTCGGCAATCAGGGCGCTATCGTCATCCCCGGGCAAAATTGCGCAGACGCCCCGCGCACTCTCCGCCACCAGGCAACGCCCCAGCGCACAGTCGCTGAGGGCATAGCGCACGGTGGTTTCCTCCCCGCCGCTGCGATACTGCTTCGCGGTCATCCCAAGCGTAGCGTCGGCGTGGCGGTAATAGCTGCTGCTGTCGGGGAAACCCGCCGCCAGCACGGAGTCGGTAATGCTTTCCCCCTGCGTCAGGGCGTGGCGCAGACGTTTCGCCCGGGCTGCCTGCTGCCAGGCTTTCGGCGTCATGCCGGTAGAAGATTTAAAGAGGCGATGGAGGTGATACGGGCTCATCGCCACCGCTTGCGCCAGCTTCTCCAGGGTCAGAGGCTGCTCCTGCTCCAGTAACCGGCAGGCTTTTTCGATGGTGGCGATGCGCTGCGCCTGGGGATCCTGTTGGTCCGGACGACAGCGTTTGCAGGGACGAAAACCCGCCTGTGCAGCCTGGCGGGCATCGGGGTAAAAGCGAACATTTTCACGCAGGGCGTGGCGCGCCCGGCAGGAAGGGCGGCAGAAGATGCCGGTGGTCTGTACGGCAAACACAAACTGACCATCGGCATGGTCATCGCGGGCCAGCACCGCCAGCCAGCGTTGATCGTCATTCATCAGGTTCGGCTTTTTCATGATCGGCTCCTTATCTAAGCATACGCCTAGCCTGCCCGAACGCCACCCGACAAAAACCTGCAACCTTGCTTTTTAATTCGCCCCGTTGACGAGGAAGCTGGAGAACTGCGGGGACATCCAGGTTTTAAAGCCCTCCCCTTCGCGGACGATCATATAGACCGCCAGACCCTGCTGACGCACGATCTCTTTCGCTTTCTCCTCCCCCAGCACCATCAGGCCGGTATCCCAGGCATCGGCTTCCAGCGCCGTAGGGGCGATGACCGTCACCGACACCAGATTGTGCGTAATCGGGCGACCGGTCTGGGGATCGATCACATGGGAGATACGTTTTCCGTCCAGCTCATAATAGTTACGGTAGCTGCCGGAGGTGCTGATGCCGTGGCCGTTAATATCAACAATGGCCTGGACAGCGTTTTGCCGATCGGTAGGTTTCTGGATCGCCACGCGCCAGGGCTTATCGCTGGCGTTCATGCCGCGGCTGACCAGTGCCCCGCCCACCGACACCAGGTAGCGCGAGATCCCCTCTTCGGCCATCAACTGGGCCAGGTGATCGGCGGCATAGCCCTCCCCGACCGTCGAGAGATCGACAAACAGATCGGGGATGTCTTTTTCGAGGTATTGCTTGCCGGACTGATTGATGACCGTCAGATGCTGCAGGCCCGTTTGCGCCCGGGCATCGTCAATCTGTACCTGATCGGGAGTTTTTACCGGCTGCTTGTTCGGGCCAAAGCCCCACAGGTTAACCAGCGGGCCGACGGTGATGTCCATCGCGCCGTTGGTTTTATAGCCCACCCGCAGCGCCTCGGTGACAATGTCCGCCATCGCTTCGCTCACCGGCCAGGGTGAGGTGCTCTGGGACTGGTTAAAGCGCATCAGGGCCGAGTCGTTTTTATAGGTGGACATCAGCTGGTCGTCGCCATCCAGCTGGGACTGGATCTTTCCGCGCAGCTCTTCAGCCCTGGCAGCCGAGAGATCGATGACGCTGACGCGCCAGAAGGTACCCATAGTTTTGCCTTCCAGCACCGTCGCGGCGGCGGTTTCGCTCTTTACCGGAGGGGTGGGTGCATCGCACGCAGACAGCATAAACAGTGTCGCCAGAAAGCCGGCGCGCAGAAAAGTAATTTCCATTCGTTATTATCCTCAAGCCTGAGACCGGCAAGAGTACACTAAAAAGCAGGCTTTGTAAGGGGCTGACAGGATGGCCAAAAAAAGGGGCCAGTTGGCCCCTTTTGCAATACTGCGTAAGACTTAGAACTGGTAAACCAGACCCAGGGCTACGATGTCGTCAGTGCTGATGCCTGCACGGTCGGTGAAGGCGTTTTCATCCAGCAGGTTGATTTTGTAATCAACATAGGTGGACATGTTTTTGTTGAAGTAGTAAGTCGCGCCAACATCAACATATTTCAGCAGATCCTGGTCGCCGTTACCTTCGATGTCCTTACCTTTAGACTGCAGGTAAGCCACGGATGGACGCAGACCGAAGTCGAACTGGTACTGTGCAACCACTTCGAAGTTCTGTGCTTTGTTAGCAAAGCCATAAACCGCGTTGGTATCGGTGGACTTGGAATCACCGAAACGGGTCGCGTTGTAAGTCTGGGTGTACTGCGCTGCCAGATAGATATTGTTCGCGTCGTATTTCAGGCCACCGCTGTATACTTCAGCGTGGTCGCCACGGCCGTAAACGCCTGGGCCGTTCTGGTCTGCGGTACGTTTGGAAGAGGATGCTGCCGCACCTACGCTGAAGCCTTCGCCCAGATCATAGGTCAGGGAGCCGCCGAAGCCGTCACCGTTCTGTTTCAGCAGGCTACGGCCGCCGACGTTTTCACCGCTGACGCTGCCGTTTTTACCCTGATACTGCAGAGCAAAGTTCAGGCCATCAACCAGACCGAAGAAGTCCTGGTTACGGTAGGTCGCAACGCCGTTACCACGGGATTGCAGGAAGTTGTCAGAACCGTAGGTGTCGCCGCCGAATTCTGGCAGAACGTCGGTCCAGGAAGTTACGTCGTAAATCACGCCGTAGTTACGACCGTAGTCGAAAGAACCTGCGTCAGCGAATTTCAGACCCGCGAAGGCCACACGCGTCCAGGACTGGTTGCTGCTGCTTTCTGTGTCATTAGCCTGAACGTTGTATTCCCACTGACCGTAGCCAGTGATCTGATCGTTAACCTGAGTTTCGCCTTTGAAGCCGATACGCATGTAGGTCTGATCGCCATCAGCGCCATCGTCATCAGAGAAATAGTGCAGACCGTCTACTTTGCCGTAGAGATCTAATTTGTTGCCGTCTTTGTTGTAAATTTCAGCCGCATTTGCTGCGCCTGCTACCAGCAGTGCTGGTACCAGGAGGGACAGTACTTTGACTTTCATTGTTTTAACCCTCTGTTATATGTTTTTTTTACCACTGCTTACTGATTAACCCTCTTAACCAGTCGGCAAGTTCATTCTCCGCAAAAATACAGAATAATCCAACAAGAATATGATACGAAAACTTTTAAGATGTTTCATATTGCCGTATAGATGTTTCAATTTGTAAATTTGAGGGAACTTTTTTTGCCGCACAATAAGTTAAAAAATAAAGCACCAAAAATAAAAAACTTAAAATTTACTATATAAATCAATAAGTTAAGAAAAAAATAATTATAGCACTGATTGCCAAAACAAAAAGGCGTCCGGCTACTAAAATATCTCTCGCTATCATCATTAACTTTATTTATTACCGTCATTCAAATTTGAATGTCTGTTTATCCCGAATTGAACCGAATGCAATGCATTCGGTTTTTTTTTACTCTTCTTTACGCAAATTTGAAATATTTGTGCTACCCATCCGAAACTATAACGACTATTAATTAAATCTTAGCGTGCTATTTTTAGTGACGAAAATTGAATGGGTAATTCAATTTCTTGTTTATTCGTGCTATTTTTTCGTAATATTGTAAGTTATTTGTACAATAACCGTTTAACCGTACAGATTTAAGACAATCCTTTTCGACTTGCGCAACGGGACGAAAAAGTCAGCCCCGGAAGTGGCGTGAGGCTGGAAATTCGATTATTACGCTTTATACTGCCCTATTCGCCTGAAGCGCAGCCATAACGGGTTAACCACATCAATGAGTCAGTCTGAAACCACAGCCGCGAACAAATTCTCTCTGCTTCCGGGCAGCATTACCCGTTTCTTTCTTCTATTGATCGTTGTGCTGTTAGTGACCATGGGCGTGATGGTGCAGAGCGCGGTGAACACCTGGTTAAAAGACAGAAGCTATCAGATTGTCGATATCAGCCACGCCCTGCATAAACGTATCGACACCTGGCGCTACGCCACCTGGCAGATTTACGACAACATCGCGGCAACGCCGACCACCGCTTCTGCCGAAGGGTTGCAGGAGACGCGCCTGAAGCAGGATGTCTACTATCTGGAGAAAACGCGGCGCAAAACCGAAGCCCTGATTTTCGGTTCGCACGACAGCGCCACGCTGGAGATGACCCAGCGCATGTCGACCTATCTCGATACGCTGTGGGGTGCGGAGACCGTTCCCTGGTCGATGTACTATCTCAACGGTCAGGACAACAGCATGATCCTGATCTCCACCCTGCCGCTGAAAGATCTCTCCTCCGGTTTTAAAGAGTCCTCGGTCGGCACGATTGTCGATTCCCGCCGCGCGGAGATGCTGCAGCAGGCCAATGCTCTGGACGAGCGCGAAAGCTTCTCTTCCCTGCGCCGACTGGCCTGGCAAAATGGCCACTACTTTACCCTGCGCACCACCTTCAATCAGCCAGGCCATCTGGCAACGGTGGTAGCCTTCGATCTGCCGATTAACGATCTGATCCCGCCGGATATGCCGCTCGACAGCTTCCGTCTGGAGCAGGACACTTCAGCGCAAAGCCTGCGCGCGCCGACGGATAAAGAGAGCCCCGATAGCGTCTCTATCTCCTTTAACGGCTCTAAAATCGAGATTGCCTCCTCGCTGAACACGACCGGCATGCGTCTGGTCTGGCAGGTGCCTTTCGGTACGCTGCTGCTGGATACCCTGCAAAATATCCTGTTGCCGCTGCTGCTCAATATCGGCCTGCTGGCGCTGGCGCTGTTTGGCTACAGCACCTTCCGCTCACAGCCGGGCCGCCAGAGCGATGTTCCGGTTGCCGCCGGTACCAGCAACGAGCTGCGCGTCCTGCGCGCCCTCAATGAAGAGATTGTCTCGGTGCTGCCGCTCGGCCTGCTGGTACACGATCAGGAGGCCAACCGCACGGTGATCAGCAACAAAATCGCCGATCACCTGCTGCCGCACCTCAATCTCCAGAACATCACCAGCATGGCCGATCAGCATCAGGGCGTGATTCAGGCCACCATTAATAATGAGCTGTACGAGATCCGCCAGTTCCGCAGCCAGGTAGCGTCGCGCACGCAGATCTTTATCATTCGCGATCAGGATCGCGAGGTGCTGGTGAATAAAAAGCTCAAACAGGCGCAAAGACTGTACGAGAAGAACCAGCAGGGCCGCGCGGCCTTTATGCAGAATATCGGCGATGCCTTCAAACTGCCGCTGAAGGCGCTGGCCAGCGAAGCGGCCCACTTAACCAGCCCGGAAAGCCTGCAGCTGTCGGGTCATGCCGATACGCTGGTGAGGCTGGTGGACGAGATCCAGCTCGCCAATATGCTGGAGAACGACAGCTGGAAGAGCACCGCCACGCTGTTCTCGATTCAGGATCTGATCGATGAAGTGGTGCCGGAAGTGCTGCCGGTGATCAAGCGTAAAGGGCTGCAGCTGCTGATTAACAACCCGCTGCGGGCCAACGATGAGCGTCACGGCGACCGTGACGCGCTGCGTCGCATTCTGCTGATGCTGATCCAGTACGCGGTGACCACCACCCAGATCGGCAAAATTACGCTTGAAGTGAGCAGCGATGAATCGGCTGAGGATCGTCTCACCTTCCGTATTCTCGATACCGGTGAAGGGGTCACGGCCAGTGAAATCGACAATCTGCACTTCCCGTTCCTGAATGACACCCAGGGGGACAATTACGGCAAAGCCAACGCCCTCACCTTCTGGCTCTGCGATCAGCTGGCGCGTAAGCTTGGCGGTCACCTGAATATTAAAGCCCGCGAATCGCTGGGTACCCGTTATTCCCTGCACGTCAAAATGCCGGCCACCCCGCAGGAAACCGAGGACGATGAAGGCCTGCTGGATGAGGTAGTGATCATGGTGGATGTGACGTCGAATGAGATCCGCAGCATTGTGGTGCGTCAGCTGGAAAACTGGGGAGCGACCTGTATTTCCCCGGACGAAAGGCTGGCAAGTCAAGAATATGATCTCTTTTTAACGGATAATCCGTCTAATCTTACTGCCTCGGGCTTGCTTTTAAGCGATGATGAGCCTGGCGTGCGAAAAATTGGCCCCGGCCAGGTGCGCGTCAACTTTAATATGAGCAATGCGATGCAGGAAGCTGTACTACAACTAATAGAGGAGCAACTGGCGCAGGAAACGATCCCGGAATCCCCACTGGGCGGCAATGAAAATGCCGAACTGCAGGCCAGCGGCTATTATTCTCTCTTCGTAGACACAGTACCAGATGATGTTAAGAGGTTGTATACTGAAGCCGCCGCGAACGACTTCGCAGCGCTGGCTCAGACAGCACACCGGCTCAAAGGGGTGTTTGCCATGCTTAATCTGGTTCCAGGCAAGCAATTATGTGAAACGCTGGAACATCTTATTCGTGAGAAAGATGCCGCCAGCATAGAAAAATACATCAGCGACATTGACGACTATGTCAAAAGCTTGCTGTAGCAAGGTAGCCCTATACATGAACAATATGAACGTAATTATTGCCGATGACCATCCGATTGTACTGTTCGGTATTCGCAAATCACTTGAACAGATCGAGTGGGTGAATGTAGTCGGCGAATTTGAAGATTCCACAGCACTGATTAATAACCTGCCAAAGCTTGATGCGCACGTGCTCATCACCGACCTTTCCATGCCTGGAGATAAATACGGTGACGGGATTACGCTGATCAAATACATCAAGCGTCACTTCCCGAGCATTTCGATCATCGTGCTGACCATGAACAACAACCCGGCCATTTTAAGCGCCGTTCTGGATCTCGATATCGAAGGGATCGTCCTGAAACAGGGCGCACCAACCGATCTGCCTAAAGCGCTGGCCGCGCTGCAGAAAGGGAAGAAATTTACCCCGGAAAGCGTCTCCCGCCTGCTGGAAAAAATCAGCGCTGGCGGTTACGGCGACAAGCGTCTGTCACCGAAAGAGAGCGAAGTGTTGCGTCTGTTCGCAGAAGGTTTCCTGGTGACCGAGATTGCCAAGAAGCTGAACCGCAGCATCAAGACCATCAGTAGCCAGAAAAAATCGGCGATGATGAAACTGGGCGTGGAAAACGATATCGCCCTGCTGAACTATCTCTCTTCCGTGACGCTGAGTCCGGCAGATAAAGATTGATTGTGCGAAACGCCGGGTGGCAAGGTAAATGTAAAAAGGCAACGTAAGTTGCCTTTTTTTATGTTTGCGCCCTCTCCCTGCGGGAGAGGGTTGGGGTGAGGGCGGCAGGCCGCACTCTTATCCTCTCGTCTTCCTCACCCGATCCGCGTACACCGATAGCGTCTGCTTCAGCACGTCCAGCGTTACCGGCTTGGAAAGACAGCTGTCCATCCCCGACTCCAGACAACGCTGCTTCTCTTCTGCCAGCGCGTTGGCGGTGACGCCCACAACCGGCAGCGTCAGGCCCAGCTGGCGAATACGCTGGGTCAGGCGATAGCCGTCCATGTTCGGCATGTTCACGTCGCTCAGGACGATGTCGATATGGTTTTTACTCAGCACGTTCAGCGCGTCCACGCCATCGTTAGCGGTTTTGCACTGATAGCCCAGCGAGCCCAGCTGGTCGGCCAGCAGACGGCGGTTAATCGGATGGTCATCCACCACCAGGATCATCATGTCTTCATTCAGGGACTGCGCCGATTCCGGTGACGGCAGCGCCGCCGAGCCGTCGCCTGCATCCAACTCGATACGGTAGATCCGCGCCAGCAGCGCAATCAGCTCGTGCGGCGCGGCCACGCTGTTCACCCACTCGCCATGGGCGCGCTCCTGGGCGATGCCGATATGGCGACGGCAGAAGATCACCGCCGCTTTGCCCTGCCACGGATGCGTCAGCTCATCGTCGGTGATGAGGATATCTTCCGCGTCCGGCGTTTGCCCGGCATAGCGCGCCACGCGAATGCCGTGCGGCGTCAGCAGGGATTCCAGGTAGGCATACAGCGAGGCGTTATTGACCGCCAGCCAGCAGCGTTTATCACTTAATCCCTCTATCAGCCCGTTGGCCGGAGACTGCGCTGCATAGAGCGGAATGCGGATGGTGAACTGGCTGCCCATGCCCGGCTCGGTATCCACGGAGATATCGCCATCCATCATGCTGATCAGTTTTTCACAAATCGCCAGCCCCAGCCCGGTCCCCTGGAAGTTACGCTGAACCCCCGTACCCACCTGGAAGAACGGATCGAAAAGTTTGACCACCTCTTTGGCCGGAATACCCACCCCGGTGTCGCGCACGCGAATGCTCAGGTAGTCCCCTGCTTTGGCGACATGCATCACGATGCAGCCCATGTCGGTAAACTTAATGGCGTTGCTAAGCAGGTTGGAGATCACCTGCTGCAGGCGCATCGGATCGCCCTGCAGCGAGACCGGCACGTCCGGCTCAATAAAGCAGTACAGCCCCAGCTGTTTACGCACCACCAGCGGCAGATAGTTGGCGCTGATATGGTTCATTACCTCGCGCGGGGAGAATTCGCGCGGTTCAATTTTCAGCTGCTCGGACTCAATTTTGGAGAAGTCGAGAATATCGCTGATGATTTTCAACAGCAGGCTGGAGGAGTTGTTCATCGCCGTCACCAGACGGTCAACACCCCGGGGCAGCTCTTTGGTCTGCAGCAGATCGAGGTTACCGATAATCCCGTACAGCGGGGTGCGCAGCTCGTGGCTGACGGTGGCGAGGAACATCGATTTCGACTGGCTGGCCTGTTCGGCCGACTGGGCCATATCCTGCAACGACTCTTCCATTTTGACGCGCGCGGAGACATCTACCAGCACGCAGATGGCGACGTTCTCATTGCGATAGCGCGAGTGCACAAAACTGATCTGCAGGTTGGTGTTGTTGCTGGTCAGCACGTCGACGAAGTTGACCTGCTGTCCGCAGATGATCTGCGTCAGCCTCTGGCGGTCCTCGTGAGTCAGCATATTCAGATAGTTATGCGCCAGCTCGTTACTGAGGATGTTGGTGCCATCCAGGGTGCGCAGAATACAGATCCCCACCGGCGCAGAGGCGACAATCTTGCGGTTGAACTGCTCATGCTCTTCGAGGCGCTGGGCGTCGATCTCCGCCGGGATAAAGATTTTGCGCTCGTACATTCGCGCAAGGGTAAAGAGCGCAATCCCCACCAGCACGTTGAGCAGCACCGAGTTGAGGATCAACATGCGGATACGCTCCAGCACCATGTCCACCGGCACGGAATAGACGATGCTCAGGGACGATGGCGGCAGGCTCTTTTTCAGCACCAGCTCGCGGAAACCGGAGGTATAACCAAACCACGACCGCTCCTGCATCCAGCGGGGGTCGACCTTGAGGCGGGTTTCCGGCCCCACCAGCGAGATAAGAGAGTGGCCATTTTCATCGAGAATGGTCACGCCCATCGGCAGGTTACCGGGGGTGAAGAAGTTCTCCATGCGGATAGTCTGCTCGGTGCCGAGCATCGCCTGCAGGCGGTTAGCCAGATAGACCGGTGTCATGGCGTAGAAGTACCCTACCCCGGGACGCGGGCCCTGGCCGATCCAGAACAGATTATTGCCGCGCTCATCCTGCGGCGCATTGCGGTATTTCATGATCCGCTCGTGCAGGCTTTTCAGGGCATTGTCACGATCTACCGGCACGTCACGCAGGCCAAAGTTGGCCATACAGAGGTTTTCGCTGCCAATCAGAAAGACCCGGTTCAGATCGTAGGCTGCCGAGAAGTTATCGCGCCAGTAGCGCATAAACCAGGCCAGCGACTCCAGCGAGCTCCGCCATGCCGGGCCCATCGCCGAGCAGTCGGAATCGGGGAACAGCGGCTCAAAGTTGGGGATCTCAGTTTTACTGTCGCGCCCGCGGGTAGCCAGCACGCCGTTTTCTGCCGTCAGACGGTTTTCCGCGATGTACTTGAGCTCCTTCATGACGTCGGCGGTGCGCTGAATGTAGCGCTGGGACTGATCGTAGCTGAGATTAAACTCCTGACGGATCTCCGACTCCTTCTGGTGCAGCGCGTTAACGATGTAAAACACCGAAAACAGTGCGATTAACACCCAGATCAGGAGCGCCAGCGCCCGAAATAGATAGCGAGAAACTTTCAGCGTGGTTCGAAAGGAGACGAGGTATTTCAAGGGGGCGAGGCTCCGCCATCAGGGTCAAAAGGAATGGCTTAAGGTAGCGGTAAACGCACGCGGTCGCAATGTTCGGTTGTCTGCAATTGCGTGTACCTGCAAAAGAAAAGGGCCGGAGACCGGCCCTTTATCGTCAGGAGACGTTACTCTTCAGCATCATCTGCTGCATCGTCGTCGGTGTCCGCTTCCGGTGCGATCTCATCGTCACCTTCTGCGACGCTGCCGTCGATAGAGTCGAGCTCTTCGTCATCCACTGGCTCAGCAACACGCTGCAGACCCACCACGTTTTCATCTTCCGCGGTACGGATGAGGATCACGCCCTGGGTATTACGGCCCACCACGCTGATTTCCGACACGCGAGTACGCACCAGCGTACCGGCATCGGTGATCATCATGATCTGGTCGGCATCATCAACCTGGACCGCGCCAACAACGGAGCCGTTGCGCTCGGTCACTTTGATCGAGATAACGCCCTGCGTGCCGCGGGACTTGGTTGGATACTCGTCCTGGGCGGTACGTTTACCGTAGCCGTTCTGCGTGACGGTCAGGATCGCTCCCTCGCCGCGCGGAACAATCAGGGAAACGACGCTGTCTTCGCCCGCCAGTTTGATGCCACGTACGCCGGTCGCGGTACGACCCATGGCGCGCACTGCGCTCTCTTTGAAGCGCACCACTTTACCGGCGGCAGAGAACAGCATCACTTCGTCGGAACCGGAGGTCAGATCCACACCAATCAGTTCGTCGCCTTCGTTCAGATTGACGGCGATAATGCCGGCAGAACGTGGACGGCTGAACTCGGTCAGAGCGGTCTTCTTCACCGTACCGCTGGCGGTCGCCATAAAGACGTTCACGCCTTCTGCGTACTCGCGAACCGGCAGGATAGCGGTGATACGCTCGTTCTGCTCCAGCGGCAGCAGGTTGACGATTGGACGTCCACGCGCGCCACGGCTCGCTTCCGGCAGCTGATAAACCTTCATCCAGTACAGACGGCCCCGGCTGGAGAAGCAGAGGATAGTGTCGTGGGTGTTGGCCACCAGCAGGCGGTCAATAAAGTCTTCTTCTTTGATACGTGCCGCTGACTTGCCTTTGCCGCCACGACGCTGTGCTTCGTAGTCGGTTAACGGCTGGTACTTCACGTAGCCCTGGTGAGACAGGGTCACAACAACGTCTTCCTGGTTGATCAGGTCTTCGATGTTGATATCAGCGGTGTTCGCCGTGATTTCGGTGCGACGCTCATCGCCGAACTGATCGCGGACCAGCTCCAGCTCTTCGCGGATCACTTCCATCAGACGATCGGCGCTGCCGAGGATATGCAGCAGCTCGGCAATCTGTTCCAGCAGCTCTTTGTACTCGTCGAGCAGTTTTTCGTGCTCAAGGCCGGTCAGTTTCTGCAGACGCAGATCCAGAATCGCCTGGGCCTGCTGCTCGGTCAGGTAATACTGACCATCACGCACGCCGAACTCGGGCTCCAGCCACTCCGGACGCGCAGCATCATCGCCCGCACGCTCCAGCATCGCAGAGACATTGCCCAGCGCCCATGGCTGAGCCACTAACGCCGCTTTCGCTTCAGCAGGGGTTGGTGCACGACGAATCAGCTCGATGATTGGATCGATGTTCGCCAGCGCAACCGCCAGGGCTTCAAGGATGTGCGCACGATCGCGGGCTTTACGCAGTTCGAAAATGGTACGACGGGTCACCACTTCGCGGCGGTGACGCACGAACGCGCTCAGGATGTCTTTCAGGTTCATGATCTTCGGCTGACCATGGTGCAGCGCAACCATATTGATCCCGAAGGAGACCTGAAGCTGCGTCAGGGAGTACAGGTTGTTAAGAACCACTTCCCCTACCGCGTCACGTTTGATCTCAATCACGACGCGCATGCCGTCTTTATCAGACTCATCACGCAGCGCGCTGATACCTTCAATACGTTTCTCTTTAACCAGCTCGGCAATCTTCTCGATCAGGCGCGCTTTGTTCACCTGATACGGAATTTCGTGGACGATAATGGTCTCACGGCCGGTTTTGGCGTCGGCTTCCACTTCAGCGCGGGCACGAATATAGATCTTGCCGCGACCGGTACGGTAGGCTTCTTCAATACCGCGACGGCCATTAATGATGGCGGCGGTCGGGAAGTCCGGGCCCGGGATGTGTTCCATCAGCCCTTCAATGCTGATCTCTTCATCGTCGATATAGGCCAGGCAGCCGTTGATCACTTCCGTGATGTTGTGCGGCGGAATGTTGGTCGCCATACCTACGGCGATACCGGATGCACCGTTTACCAGCAGGTTAGGGATCTTGGTTGGCATCACATCCGGAATGCGCTCGGTGCCGTCGTAGTTATCGACGAAATCAACGGTCTCTTTTTCCAGATCGGCCATCAGTTCATGGGCGATTTTCGACATACGGATTTCCGTATAACGCATCGCCGCGGCGGAGTCGCCGTCGACTGAACCGAAGTTACCCTGACCATCAACCAGCATGTAACGCAGTGAGAATGGCTGCGCCATACGGACGATGGTGTCATAAACTGCTGTATCACCATGCGGGTGATATTTACCGATTACGTCACCAACGACACGGGCAGATTTTTTGTAGGCTTTATTCCAGTCATTGCCCAATACGTTCATGGCGTATAGTACGCGACGGTGTACCGGCTTAAGTCCATCGCGGACATCCGGCAGCGCACGGCCAACAATGACCGACATCGCATAATCCAGATAGGAGCTCTTCAGCTCTTCCTCGATGTTAACCGGTGTAATTTCTCTCGCAAGGTCGCTCATCTAACCGCTATCCCTCTACTGTATCCCGGATTCAAAGGTCGGAAATTATAACACACCCGCTTAGGTTTAAACTAATTTGCTTTGTTATCCTGATATACTTCCTCGTCTTTAAATTACGGAGTAAAAGCGTCCATGAATGCGGAAAAATCCCCGGTGGCTCACAACGTTGACCATGAAGAGATCGCCAAATTTGAAGCGGTGGCGTCCCGATGGTGGGATCTCGAAGGTGAGTTTAAACCTCTGCACCGCATTAACCCCCTGCGTCTGGGCTATATCGCAGAGCGCTCCGGCGGTCTGTTCGGTAAGAAGGTGCTGGACGTTGGCTGCGGCGGTGGCATCCTCGCTGAGAGCATGGCGCGCGAAGGGGCAACCGTTACGGGCCTGGATATGGGATTTGAACCTCTGCAGGTCGCCCGCCTTCATGCGCTGGAGTCTGGCGTGCAGGTAGAGTACGTGCAGGAAACGGTTGAGGAACACGCCGCAAAGCATGCCCATCAGTATGACGTCGTCACCTGCATGGAGATGCTGGAGCACGTTCCCGACCCGCAATCGGTGGTAAAAGCCTGTGCGGCACTGGTAAAACCGGGCGGCCAGGTGTTCTTCTCCACCATTAACCGCAACGGCAAAGCGTGGCTGATGGCGGTGGTCGGCGCGGAGTACGTGCTGCGGATGGTGCCAAAAGGCACCCACGACGTGAAAAAATTCATCAAACCGGCCGAATTACTTGGCTGGGTGGACGGCACATGGCTGAAAGAGCAGCACATAACCGGCCTGCATTACAATCCCCTGACCGACAAGTTCAAACTGGCGCCGGGGGTGGACGTGAACTACATGCTCCACACCACCGCAAAAAAAGACTAAGAATATCCACTCTTTTTCTAACGAATGCGCAACCCCCCGTTGCGCATTTTTGACCACCCGTTGAAGAAATCAGCAGTCGATCAAATTTTCATTTTTTTTCTAGATTATTGACATGACGTCCAGGCCTTACGGTACGAGGACTTACGCTTTTTTACTCTTTGACAACCTCAATTTAACCTCAAAATCAACTCTTGTACTGAAAAGAATCCTTACTAGAATACTCACCATCTTGCGTTATCCTTATCGTAAAACCCCTACATGTAGTATTTATCCACAGAGGTCTGTGGATAAGCGGGGGATATTTTCTTTTTTCACGGACAGGTAAAAACCCACATGAATCAGAGTCTGCTGGTGACAAAGCGCGACGGTGCTACCGAGCGTATCAATCTGGACAAAATCCATCGTGTTCTCGACTGGGCAGCAGAAGGACTGAACAACGTATCCATTTCTCAGGTGGAACTGCGCTCCCACATCCAGTTCTATGACGGCATCAAAACCTCTGATATCCACGAAACCATTATCAAAGCCGCGGCGGATCTGATCTCCCGCGAAGCACCGGATTATCAGTACCTCGCTGCACGTCTGGCCATTTTCCACCTGCGTAAAAAAGCCTACGGCCAGTTTGAGCCGCCAGCGCTGTTCGATCATGTGGTGAAGATGGTTGAGTTGGGCAAATACGACACGCATCTGCTGGAAGACTACACGGAAGAAGAGTTCAAGCAGATGGACGGGTTTATCGATCACTGGCGTGATATGAACTTCTCCTACGCTGCGGTGAAGCAGCTGGAAGGTAAATACCTGGTTCAGAACCGCGTGACCGGCGAAATCTACGAGAGCGCCCAGTTCCTCTACATTCTGGTCGCCGCCTGCCTGTTCTCTGGCTACCCGCGTGCTACCCGTCTGGAATACGTGAAGCGTTTCTACGATGCGGTTTCGACGTTCAAAATTTCTCTGCCAACGCCGATCATGTCCGGCGTGCGCACCCCAACCCGCCAGTTCAGCTCCTGCGTGCTGATCGAGTGCGGCGACAGCCTGGACTCCATTAACGCCACCTCCAGCGCCATTGTGAAATACGTTTCCCAGCGCGCCGGTATCGGCATCAACGCCGGTCGCATTCGTGCGCTGGGCAGCCCGATCCGCGGCGGTGAAGCATTCCATACCGGCTGTATTCCGTTCTACAAACACTTCCAGACCGCAGTGAAATCCTGCTCTCAGGGCGGCGTGCGCGGTGGTGCAGCGACCCTGTTCTACCCGATGTGGCATCTGGAAGTCGAAAGCCTGCTGGTCCTGAAGAACAACCGTGGCGTGGAAGGTAACCGCGTGCGTCACATGGACTACGGCGTGCAGATTAACAAGCTGATGTACACCCGTCTGCTGAAAGGCGGCGACATCACCCTGTTCAGCCCGTCCGACGTCCCGGGCCTGTACGACGCCTTCTTTGCCGATCAGGATGAGTTCGAGCGCCTGTACGTTCAGTACGAGCAGGACGACAGCATCCGTAAGCAGCGCGTGAAGGCGGTTGAACTGTTCTCCCTGATGATGCAGGAGCGCGCCTCTACTGGCCGTATCTACATCCAGAACGTCGACCACTGCAACACCCACAGCCCGTTCGATCCGGTCGTTGCTCCAGTGCGCCAGTCCAACCTGTGTCTGGAGATCGCCCTGCCGACCAAACCGCTGGAAGATGTGAACGACGAAAACGGCGAAATCGCCCTCTGTACGCTCTCCGCGTTCAACCTGGGTGCGATTAACAGCCTCGACGAGCTGGAAGAGCTGGCGGTGCTGGCGGTACGTGCCCTGGATGCGCTGCTCGATTATCAGGATTACCCAATCCCGGCGGCAAAACGCGGTGCAATGGGTCGTCGTACCCTCGGCATTGGCGTGATCAACTATGCCTACTGGCTGGCGAAAAACGGCAAGCGTTACTCCGACGGCAGCGCCAACAACCTGACGCACCAGACCTTCGAAGCCATTCAGTATTACCTGCTGAAAGCCTCTAACGATCTGGCCATCGAACAGGGTGCCTGCCCGTGGTTCAACGAAACCACCTACGCCAAAGGCATTCTGCCGATCGACACCTACAAGAAAGACCTGGACGCGATCGCCAACGAGCCGCTGCATCTTGACTGGGAAGCTTTGCGTGAATCCATCAAGACTCACGGCCTGCGTAACTCCACGCTCTCTGCCCTGATGCCGTCCGAGACCTCCTCGCAGATCTCTAACGCCACCAACGGCATCGAGCCGCCGCGCGGCCACGTCAGCATCAAAGCGTCGAAAGACGGGATCCTGCGTCAGGTCGTGCCGGACTACGAGCTGCTGAAAAACAACTACGAGCTGCTGTGGGAGATGCCAAATAACGACGGCTACCTCCAGCTGGTGGGCATCATGCAGAAGTTTATCGACCAGTCGATCTCTGCGAACACCAACTACGATCCGTCACGCTTCCCGTCCGGGAAAGTGCCGATGCAGCAGCTGCTGAAAGACCTGCTTACCGCGTACAAATTTGGCGTGAAGACCCTGTACTATCAAAACACCCGTGACGGTGCGGAAGATGCGCAGGACGATCTGGCCCCGTCCATTCAGGATGATGGCTGCGAAAGCGGCGCTTGTAAGATTTAATGTAAATGCCGGGTGGCGCTACGCTTACCCGGCCTACGATTTTGTTTGCCCGATCTACAAAATCTCTCACAGGACACATTCATGGCATACACCACCTTTTCACAGACGAAAAACGACCAGCTCAAAGAGCCGATGTTCTTCGGCCAGCCGGTCAACGTGGCACGCTACGATCAGCAAAAATATGACATCTTCGAAAAGCTGATTGAAAAGCAACTCTCCTTCTTCTGGCGTCCGGAAGAAGTTGACGTTTCCCGCGACCGCATCGACTTTCAGGCTCTGCCGGATCATGAAAAGCACATCTTCCTCAGCAACCTGAAGTACCAGACGCTGCTGGACTCTATCCAGGGTCGTAGCCCGAACGTGGCGCTGCTGCCGCTGATCTCCATTCCGGAGCTAGAAACCTGGGTCGAGACATGGGCGTTCTCTGAGACGATCCACTCCCGCTCTTACACCCATATCATTCGTAACATCGTCAACGATCCGGCGATTGTGTTCGATGATATCGTCACCAACGATCAGATCCTGAAGCGCGCGCAGGGCATTGCCCACTTCTACGACGATCTGATCGAGATGACCAGCTACTGGCATCTGCTGGGTGAAGGCACCCACAGCGTGAACGGCAAAACCGTCACCGTGAACCTGCGTGAGCTGAAGAAGAAGCTCTACCTGTGCCTGATGAGCGTCAACGCCCTGGAAGCGATCCGCTTCTACGTCAGCTTTGCCTGCTCCTTCGCCTTCGCAGAACGCGAGCTGATGGAAGGCAACGCCAAAATCATCCGTCTGATCGCCCGTGATGAAGCGCTGCACCTGACCGGCACCCAGCATATGCTGAACCTGCTGCGCAGCGGCGTGGACGATCCGGAGATGGCTGAGATTGCTGAAGAGTGCAAGCAGGAGAGCTATGACCTGTTTGTCCAGGCGGCACAGCAGGAGAAAGAGTGGGCAGAATACCTGTTCCAGGGCGGCTCGATGATCGGCCTGAACAAAGATATTCTCTGCCAGTACGTGGAGTACATCACCAACATCCGCATGCAGGCGGTTGGCCTGGATCTGCCGTTCCAGACCCGCTCCAACCCGATCCCGTGGATCAACACCTGGCTGGTGTCCGATAACGTGCAGGTTGCGCCGCAGGAAGTGGAAGTGAGCTCCTACCTGGTCGGTCAGATTGACGCCGAAGTCAACACCGACGATCTGAGCGACTTCCAGCTCTGATGAGCCGCGTGACGCTTCGTCTTACTGGCACAGAACTCCTGTGCCAGGAAGAACACCCTTCCCTGCTCATCGCGCTCGAATCCCACCAGATTGAAGTTGAATACCAGTGCCGTGAAGGCTACTGCGGTTCCTGCCGCTGTCGTCTGGTGACCGGCCAGGTTGACTGGATCACCGAACCGCTGGCCTTCATCAACGAAGGGGAAATTTTGCCCTGCTGCTGTCGGGCAAATGGTGATATAGAGATCGAGATGTGATTGTGCCGGGTGGCGCTTCGCTTACCGGCCTACAAAACCGCAGTCCGTAGGCCGGGTAAGGCGCAGCCGCCACCCGGCAATTTCAGCGTTTATCCTTCAAAAAGCTCACCGCTTTATCCGGGAAATCGGTAAACAACCCGTCCACGCCCGCCTGGTTGTACAACACCTCATAAAGCTGATTCACATCCGTCGCATATTCCGGCAGCTGGTCCGCACGCACCGTATAAGGATGGACCTGCATCTTGCTGGCATGCGCCTCTTTCACCATCGCCGTCAGCTTCACGTGGCCCGGCGTGGAGCCCTCCGCCACCAGCATGTGGTAATCCGGCCCGATGCCGTCGGCATACTGTGCAATCTGCTTCATCGCACCCGGCTTAAACATCCAGTCGTAGCTGTAGTTCACCCACTTGCCGTCCGGCTGCTTCTCCTGGGTTTCATTCCAGTCTGTCAAGGCAATCAGCTGCACCAGATTGAGATCCATCCCCATCTTCGGCTCCAGCTCGGTTTTGATGCGCTTCAGCTCAGCGGCGTCAAAACACTGCAGATAAACCTTGTCCTTCTTGCTGGTGTAGCCGTACTGCTTCAGCACCTCCAGCGTCTTCGCGGCAATGTCTTTCCCTTCCTGGTGGTGGAACCACGGCGCTTTGATTTCCGGGTAGATACCGATATTTTTACCGGTTGAGTGGTTCAGCCCCTGAACAAACTCAATCTCTTCCTGGAAGGTATGGATCCGGAAGTCAGATTTGCCCATCGGGAAACGTCCCGGATAGACCTGCACCTTCTTGCCGTTTTCAATCTCGAAGCCTTCGGTAAACTTCAGGGAGCGGATCTCCGCCAGGGTAAAATCAATGGCGTAGAAACGGCCATCTTTGCGGGCGCGGTCCGGGAAACGCTCCGCCACGTCCGTCACGCGGTCAAGATAATGGTCATGCAGGACCACCAGCTGGTCGTCCCTGGTCATTACCAGATCCTGCTCCAGGTAATCGGCACCCTGCGCATAGGCCATCGCTTTCGCCGGCAGCGTATGCTCCGGCAGATAGCCGCTCGCGCCGCGATGGGCGATGACGATTTTATCGGCCGCCAGCGCGGAACCGGTCATCAGGCCTGCCAGCAGCAGGCCGGTTGTTAAGGCAGATAATTTCATGGCAATGCTCCTTATTGACGACGTGCGAGCACTTCCGCGTGGTGACGTTTCTCACCAATCATCACAACAATCAGCAGCAGTACCGCCAGCACGCTACCGCCGATCATCACCATAAAGCCGCCGTCCCAGCCGAAGAAGTCAACGGTATAGCCCACGATGGCGCTTGCCGCGACCGAACCGCCCAGGTAGCCGAACAGACCGGTAAAGCCTGCCGCCGTGCCTGCCGCTTTCTTCGGTGCCAGTTCCAGCGCATGCAGACCGATCAGCATAACCGGACCATAAATCAGGAAGCCGATGACGATCATGCAGGCCATATCCACGCCCGGGTTGCCCGGCGGGTTGAGCCAGTACACCACGGTCGCGATGGTCACCAGGGTCATAAAGAAGACGCCCGTCGCACCGCGGTTACCTTTAAACACCTTGTCCGACATCCAGCCGCAAATCAGGGTGCCCGGGATCCCGGCGTATTCATACAGGAAGTAGGCCCAGGAAGATTTATCCAGCGCGAAGTGCTTCACCTCTTTCAGGTAAGTCGGGGACCAGTCAAGAATGCCGTAGCGCAGCAGATACACGAACACGTTGGCCACCGCGATGTACCACAGCAGTTTGTTGGGCAGCACGTACTTCATGAAGATCTGCTTTGCCGTCAATTCTTCTTCGTGCTTCTCACTGTAATCATCCGGATAGTCGTTTTTGTACTCTTCAATCGGCGGCAGGCCGCAGGATTGCGGTGTGTCACGCATCAGGGCGAAGGCAATAATCGCCACCACAATGGCACCAAAGGCAGGCATATAGAGCGCCGCATGCCAGTCGTTGAACCAGGCCATCCCCAGCAGGAACAGCAGAGGCGGAATACCGCCGCCCACGTTATGCGCGCAGTTCCACACCGACACGATACCGCCACGCTCTTTCTGCGACCACCAGTGCACCATGGTACGTCCGCACGGCGGCCATCCCATTCCCTGGAACCAGCCGCAGAGGAACAGCAGCACGAACATGACGGCAATGCTGGAGGTTGCCCAGGGTACAAAGCCCATAAACAGCATGACCGCTGCCGCCAGGATCAGACCGGCCGGCAGGAACACGCGCGGATTCGAGCGATCGGAGACTGAACCCATAATGAATTTGGAAAAACCGTAGGCGATGGAGATCCCCGACAGCGCGAACCCCAGATCGCCACGCGAAAAGCCCTGCTCCACCAGATACGGCATGGCGAGCGCGAAGTTTTTACGCACAAGGTAGTACGCCGCGTACCCGAAGAAGATCCCCAGGAAAATTTGCCAACGCAGACGGCGGTATAGCGGATCAATTTCTGCCTCTGGCAGACGCGCCCGATGCGGCGCAGGTTTGAAGATACTGAGCATGACAGCCTCCGTGGCCAGGTATTGAATTTACAGGGGTTTAACTGCCCCCTACTCCAGAGAGGCCGCGATGTTAAGAAATCACAGTGATTGTTACTGTGAATCAACGCACAGATTGTTACAGAAATATGACAGAATGCGCAAAAAAGCGCATGAAATCACGTTTCACTTTCGAATTTCGCTCGTTTGTGTTCGAAATCAAACAAACCACAGTTTTTATATGGCTAAATGATAAAAAACGAACACAGAGGGATGACAATGGCAATTCACGATCCTCGTTACAGCGATGTGATAATCATTGGCGGTGGCGCGACCGGTGCCGGCATCGCACGCGATTGCGCCCTGCGGGGATTAAGCGTCACGCTTCTGGAGCGCCATGACATCGCGACAGGCGCTACCGGCCGCAATCATGGATTGCTTCACAGTGGCGCCCGCTACGCCGTAACTGACGGCGAATCCGCGCGCGAATGTATCGCCGAAAATCAGATCCTGCGACGTATTGCCCGCCACTGCATTGAACCGACCGACGGTCTGTTTATTACGCTTCCCGAAGACGATCTCGCCTTTCAGTCAACCTTTATTACCGCCTGCCGTGCGGCGGGGATTCAGGCCGAGGCTATCGACCCGGCCCTCGCACGTCGCATTGAGCCCTCCGTCAACCCGGCCCTGACGGGCGCGGTAAAAGTGCCTGACGGTACGGTTGATCCTTTTCGCCTGACGGCCGCCAACATGCTGGACGCTCGCGAGCATGGGGCGCGCATTCTGACCGGACATGAGGTAACCGGACTCATCCGCGAGGGCCATCGCATCTGCGGCGTGCGGGTGTTTGACACGCAATACAATGAACACAGCGAGCTGTTTGCCTCCGTCGTCGTCAATGCCGCAGGGATCTGGGGACAGCGCATTGCGGAATACGCCGATCTGTCGCTTCGCATGTTCCCGGCGAAAGGCTCCCTGCTGATCCTCGACCACCGCATTAATAACCACGTGATCAACCGCTGCCGCAAACCGTCCGATGCCGATATTCTCGTCCCCGGCGATACCATTTCGTTAATCGGTACAACCTCAACGCAGGTGGACTACAGCCAGATTGATTACAACCGCGTGACCGCCGAAGAGGTGGATATCCTGCTGCGCGAAGGGGAAAAACTGGCCCCGGTGATGGCACAGACCCGGATCCTGCGCGCCTATGCGGGCGTACGTCCGCTGGTCGCCAGCGATAACGACCCGAGCGGGCGTAGCGTCAGCCGGGGCATTGTGCTGCTCGACCATACCGCGCGTGACGGTCTGGACGGGTTTATCACCATCACCGGCGGCAAGCTGATGACCTATCGTCTGATGGCGGAGTGGGCAACGGATGCCGTCTGCCGCAAGCTGGGCAATACCCAGCCGTGCGTAACGGCAGAGCAACCTCTGCCCGGATCGCGGCAGTCCACCGGGAAGACGCTACAAAAAATAATCTCCCTGCCCGCCCCTCTGCGCGGATCGGCCATCTATCGCCATGGCGACAGGACGCCGGCCTGGCTGGGCGAAGGCCGGCTGAGCCGCAGCCTGGTATGCGAATGCGAAGCCGTGACCGCCGGTGAAGTGCAGTACGCGGTGGAGAACCTGACGGTCAAGAGCCTGCTCGATCTCCGCCGCCGCACCCGCGTCGGAATGGGGACCTGCCAGGGCGAGCTGTGCGCCTGCCGTGCCGCCGGGCTGTTGCAACGATTCCATACCACCACCGCCACCCAGTCGCTCGATCAGCTCAGCGCTTTTTTAAACGAGCGCTGGAAAGGTATTCAGCCTGTCGCCTGGGGTGATGCCCTGCGTGAAAGCGAGTTTACCCGCTGGGTCTACCAGGGGCTTTGTGGTCTTGAGAAGGAGCAACAGGATGAAATTTGATACCGTGATAGTCGGCGGCGGGCTGGCGGGCCTGCTCTGTGGCATCAAACTCATAAAAAAGGGGCTGCGCTGCGCCATTATCACCCGGGGTCAGAGTGCCCTGCACTTCTCGTCAGGATCGCTGGATCTGGTGGACGATACGTACCGCGATAAACTGCCGCCCGAGCATCCGTATCACCTGATCGGCGCGCATCATATTGACCGCTTTGCACTGGAAACCGAAGCGCTACTGGCGGACTGCGGTGCACGTCTTAAGGGGAGCGCCAGGCAAAATCATCAGCGCGTCACGCCGCTCGGCACCCTGCGTTCCGCCTGGCTCAGTCCGGAGGAGGTGCCCGTTGCCCCGTTCAGTACCGAGCGCGTGCGGGTAGTGGGTATTAGCGGTTTTCTTGATTTTCAGCCTCATCTCGCGGCAGCCTCGCTCTGTCGCCAGGGGGTTAATGCCGAAACGGCAGAAATAGAGCTGCCCGAGCTGGATGTCCTGCGCGACAACCCGAGCGAGTTTCGCGCGGTGAATATCGCCCGTTTCCTGGATAACGAAGAGAAATGGTCGCTGCTGTATGACGCGCTCAGGCCGCTCGGCGAAACCTGCGACGTGCTGTTGATGCCCGCCTGCTTTGGCTTACGCGACAACCGACTCTGGCGCTGGCTCTCGGATCGCCTGCCCTGCACGCTCGGCCTGCTGCCAACCCTGCCGCCTTCCGTACCCGGCATTCGCCTGCATACCCAGCTCCAGCGCCAGTTTGTTGCCCAGGGTGGCGTCTGGATGGCGGGGGATGAGGTGAAGAAAATTACCCTGACGGACGGCGCGGTGAGCGAAGTCTGGACACGCAACCACGATGATATTCCACTTCGTGCCCGCTATACCGTGCTGGCAAGCGGCAGTTTCTTCAGTAACGGACTGCTGAGCAGCCGGGAGGGCATCCGGGAAGCCATTATGGGGCTGGATGTCCGGCAAAGCGCCTCCCGCGCGGACTGGTATCAGAGTGATTTCTTCTCGCCGCAGCCCTGGCAACAGTTCGGCGTGATTGTCGATAACCAGCTACACCCGCAGATTTCCGGTAAGCCCGTCAGTAATCTCTTTGCCATCGGCTCGCTGCTGGGCGGATACGATCCTATCGCCCAGGGATGCGGGGGCGGCGTCTGCGCCGTCACGGCGCTGTATGTGGCAGAGCAGATTAGCCAGCGCACGGAGGCTGAACGATGAACGATACCCGTTTTGAAAGCTGCATCAAATGTACGGTGTGTACCACCGTTTGCCCGGTCAGCGGCGTAAATCCACGCTATCCAGGTCCGAAACAGGCCGGGCCGGACGGCGAGCGTCTGCGTCTGAAGGACGGCAAGCTGTACGACGAGGCGCTGAAATACTGCATCAACTGCAAACGCTGCGAGGTGGCCTGTCCATCGGATGTTAAAATCGGCGATATCATCCAGCGCGCCCGGGCGCGCTACAGCACGCAAACGCCGTCATTGCGGGACGCCATTCTGAGCCACACCGATCTGATGGGCAGCCTGTCGACGCCCTTTGCCCCGCTGGTGAATGCCGCGACCTCTCTCAAACCGGTGCGCCAGCTGCTGGATGCCACGCTGAAGATAGATCATCACCGCAGCCTGCCAAAATATTCTCACGGCACTTTCCGCCGCTGGTACAAGTCCGTCGCGGCGGAGCAGGCGAAGTTTACCGACCAGGTGGCCTTTTTCCACGGCTGCTATGTGAATTACAACCACCCGCAGCTGGGTAAAGATCTGCTGAAGGTGCTGAATGCCATGGGAACCGGCGTTCAGTTACTGCACAAGGAGAAGTGCTGCGGCGTACCGCTGATTGCCAACGGTTTTACCGATAAAGCGCGCAGGCAGGCAAAAAGCAATGTCACCTCCCTGCGCGAAGCCATTGTCGACAAGGGTATTCCGGTGCTGGCGACCTCGTCCACCTGCACCTTCACTCTGCGCGACGAGTACCCGCATCTGCTGGACGTGGATAATAGTGGGTTGCGCGAGCATATCGAGCTGGCGACGCGTTTCCTGTGGCGCAAACTGGATAGCGGGCAGACGTTGCCGCTGGGGAAATTACCCCTGAAAGTGGTGTACCACACGCCGTGTCATATGGAGAAAATGGGCTGGTCGCTCTATACGCTTGAACTGCTGCGGTTGATTCCGGGCCTTGAGCTAACGGTGCTGGATTCGCGCTGCTGCGGGATTGCGGGAACCTACGGCTTTAAACGTGAGAACTACGCAACGTCACAGGCAATTGGCGCCCCGCTGTTCCGCCAGATTGAAGAGAGCGGCGCGGATATCGTGGTGACCGACTGCGAAACCTGCAAGTGGCAGATTGAGATGTCCACCAGCAAGCGCTGTGAACATCCGATTACCCTGCTGGCGAAGGCGCTGGGCTGAACAGTGCCGGGGAAAGGCCCCGGCACAGGCTTTACTCAACGAACAGCGATTCGACGACGTTGATCCAGCCGTGCTCGCTGGCAACCTCTTTGCCATTCAACCAGCGGCGCAGCATGTTTAACGCCATCATCGCGCAGACCTCCTGACGGACTGCCAGGCTGTAGCGCGTTGTGCTCATTTTCACCCGCAGGGCGTGGGTGCCTTCCGGGGTAGCCAGGGCAAAGTTGAGATGATCCTCTTCCGCGCCCGACACCGCCAGTGCCAGACCGGCAAAATGTTTCACGCGCCGCTCGGCCACCCAGTGGGCTGTTTGCGCCAGGGTCTCCTCCTGGGAAGGCACCACCTCGCTTGCCAGCAGTGGAGCGCTTACCCGCGAGAGCTGTAACGCCAGCAGGCCACCGGTAAATTGCTCGCTCAGGGTCAGGCTCAGCTGGCGGGCCTGTAGATCGCGGGCGATTTGCGCCGGGAGTCCTTCGGTGCCTTCGAAGATCAGGTTCTCACCCGCCACGCGCTGCACTTCAGGCCACAGGGCCAGCATTGCGGCCTTCTCGGTCGCCGGGCCGGTTAATTTCAGTTCGATAATCGGCATCGAGGAGCGGTAGCCCATGGTCACGCCTGGCGGTAAGCTCAGGTGATCGAGGCTCTGGGCCAGGTCGCTCTCCGAGCGGCCAAAGGTGGTGAGACGTAAACAGATAGGGGGGTTCCGGTAAGGTAAAACGCTGACGCAGACGCGGCAGGATCTCTTTTTCCACCATCACCTTAAATTCAGACGGAACGCCGGGGGTGAAGAACATCAGGCAGCGATTAAGCTGAACGGCAAAGCCGCAGGCGGTGCCGACCGGGTTATCGACCAGCTCCGCGCTGGCCGGGATTTCTGCCTGCTTGCGGTTGCTTGGGGCCATCACCTTGCCGCGATCGCTGAAGAAACGCTCCATATGACTGAGCCATTCGGTATGCAGCACCAGCTCTTCGCCTTTCGCCGTGGCAGCGGCCAGCGCGCTCAGGTCATCGCTGGTGGGGCCGAGGCCACCGTTCACAATCAGCACATCCGCCTGTTCGCTACGTTCACGCAGGACGTTGACCAGCGACTCCAGCGAGTCGCCCACCGTGTTACGCCGCGTTAACGGTAATCCCTGCTCAAAGAAAATATCTGCCAGCCAGGCCGCATTGGTATCAGTGATTTGTCCATGCAGCACTTCATCGCCAGTGGACAGCATCTCCACGTTTATCATTGTGTTCTCCCGCATTTGTGGTGAAAACACTATAGCGCAATCGGCTGTGGGGGGAAGAGAGAAACAGGCGCGGCAGAACGCCGCGCCGGGGGATCAGAAGCCGGCGCTCACGCCCACGTACGGGCCATCGGCAATGGCGTTGTCACGGTTACCGTCTTTGCCCGCCAGGTTCAGGTAACGGTAGCCCGCCTCAATGGTGATTGGGCGCATGATGGTCCAGCGCGCACCCGCGTTGGCCTCTTCGTAGCTATCGATACCGCTGGAGAGGGAGTCCGGAGAGTAGTAGTACTCGCCAAACAGACCAAAGCTGTTGCCAATTTTCCACTGCAGGCCACCGCCTACCGCTGCCGCATAGCCTTCATCGCTGTCTTTCGGGTGGGTGTAGATGCCTTTACCGCCCACGGTAGCAAGGAACGGACCGAGAGGCACGTTCAGGCCCAGACCGATGCTGGCGACGTCACCCTCATCGTCGTTATTGGTCCAGTTGCCGGTCGCCGCCAGGCCCGACGTTTCCGTGCCAAAACCGACGCCAACGTTGGTGTAGTCCTCACCGGCCTGGCCGCTGATGGTAATGGCGTTAGCTGCCGCAGAAACAAACATCAGGCCGCCAAGGCCCAGTAATGCCACTTTTTTCATTGTCGTGATCCCGCACAATTATTTAGATAAATTCCCAAAACGCGTGATTTTAACGTGAGTCGGCCTGGGATCAACGCTGAGGTGATGTAATAAAAAAATTAGATTGTAACGAGTTGATACTTACAGGTTTTAACAATGTTAAATCCGGAGAAACAGATTACGCCCGGTTAAATTGCGTCCGATCAATAACGACACTGACTAATTTATTTAGATTAACTTTCGCTCAAAACGGAAATTACCGATTAATACTCACACATCAGGGAGAAAATATGAGCAAGAAAGGTTTAACCACGTCATCCGGCTGCCCCGTCGTCCATAACAATAATGTTGCTACGGCGGGCCCACGCGGACCGATGCTGCTGCAGGATGTCTGGTTCCTGGAAAAACTGGCGCATTTCGACAGGGAAGTGATACCGGAGCGTCGGATGCACGCCAAAGGCTCAGGCGCCTACGGTACCTTTACCGTGACCCAGGACATCACCGCCTTTACCCGTGCAAAGCTGTTCTCCGCTGTCGGTAAAAAAACCGATCTCTTTGTGCGCTTCTCCACCGTAGCCGGTGAACGCGGTGCCGCCGATGCGGAACGCGATATCCGTGGCTTCTCCATCAAGTTCTACACCGAGGAAGGCAACTGGGACCTGGTCGGCAACAACACCCCTATCTTCTACCTGCGCGATCCGCTGAAGTTCCCGGATCTCAACCACGTGGTAAAACGCGATCCGCGTACCAACCTGCGTAATCCGACGTACAAATGGGATTTCTTCTCTCTGCTGCCGGAAACCCTGCACCAGCTCACCATTGACTTCAGCGATCGCGGTCTGCCGCGCTCCTATCGCACCATGCACGGCTTTGGCAGTCATGCATTCAGCTTTATTAACCATAACAATGAACGCTTCTGGGTGAAATTCCACCTCAAATCCCAGCAGGGTATTGATAACCTGATGGACGATGAAGCCAAACGCCTGGTCGCGGAAGACCGCGAGAGCTCACAGCGGGATCTGTTTAACTCCATCGAAAAAGGCGATTTCCCGCGCTGGACGTTTTACGTGCAGATCATGCCGGAGAGCGATGCCGCGAAGGTGCCTTACAATCCCTTCGATCTGACCAAAGTCTGGCCGCACGGCGACTATCCGCTGCAGGAAGTGGGTGTGCTGGAGCTCAACCGCAACCCGGATAATTACTTTGCAGAAGTCGAGCAGGTGGCGATGTCGCCAGCTAACGTGGTCCCGGGAATTGGCTTCTCGCCGGATCGCATGCTGCAGGGGCGCCTGTTCTCCTACGGTGATGCTCACCGCTACCGTTTAGGCGTCAACCATCATCAGATCCCGGTGAACGCCCCGCGCTGTCCGTTCCATAACTACCATCGTGACGGCGCAATGCGTGTGGATGGCAACAGCGGTAATGGTGCCACCTATGAGCCAAACAGCTTTGGCGTCTTCCAGGAACAGCCGGACTACAGCGAGCCGCCGTTGTCGCTGGAAGGTGCAGCCGATCACTGGAATCATCGTGAGGATACCGACTACTTCAGCCAGCCGCGCAAGCTGTTTGAACTGCTGAGCCCGGAAGAACATCAGCGGATGTTTGACCGTATCGCCGGGGATATGCGGGACGTGCCGGCGTTTATTCAGGCGCGCCAGATTGCCCTGTTCAGTGAAGTCCATCCGCACTACGGGGCGGGTGTCCAGGCGGCGCTGATGCGCTTAGCAGAAGAGAAGTAAAAAAACAGAACGGGAGCCCAGGCTCCCGTTTTTTATTGCATGATTAATGTCTGGCCTGCTCGACAATCTCGGGCGCCAGCCCGGTCAGTTGGGTGACGGTCTCAGGCGGCAGGCCCTTTTCCAGCATGGCCTTCGCAATGCGAAGCGCCTCCTGTTCGATGCCTTCCGCTCTGCCCTGACTTAGCCCCTGATTTAATCCCTGAGCCATGCCCTCTTCCCGGAGATATTGCGCAATATTCATTAACGTCTCCTTATGCTGATGATCCTTCGTCCTGTGTGCTAATGCCTGCAAAAACGCTGCGGGATCGGCGGTATGACCGGCCTGAAGGAGATAGTTGAGCAACGTTTTTAGCTGGGCATTGCCAGTGTATCCCAGCGCAAGTAGCCTGACCAGTTGCTCATGGAGTTCCAGCATGTCCCGCTGCCGAGGCTCGCAAATCAGCCTCTTAACGACTGATGAACCCACTGTTGCAGGGCACGACGGGAGATCTTAATCCCGCCATTTTTCAGTTCAGCCGGGAGGACCAGCCAGTGCACCGGCTGCTGAAAACGCGCCAGCTTATCGCTGAGCCAGTGCGGCAGCTGGGCGATATCCGCTCCGGCTTCGCACTCGACGACCGCCACCGGCCGCTGACCAAACTCGACGTCATCGAGGGGAACCACGTACACCTGGCTTACCTGAGGATGGGTGCCAATCACCCGCTCCAGCTCTTCCGGCTGGATCCCCTCCCCGCCGCTGAAAAAGAGGTTATCCATACGGCCGAGGATCGTCAGGCGTCCGTCCACAATCTCACCGCGATCGCGGGTGGCGAACCAGCCCTGCGCGTTGGCGACGGACACAAGCTGGCCATCACACCAGTAGCCGCTGGCCATGCTGGCAGCCTTTAACCACACTTCCCCCTCCACCAGCTTCACTTCCCGACCCGGCAGCGGATAGCCGACATCCGCCAGGCCATCCGCCTCTTTAGCGCAGACCGTGGAGGCGAACTCCGTCAGGCCGTAGCCGCACCAGCTACGAATGCCCCGGCTGGCAGCCCTCAGGGTTAATTCCCCGGGGATCGCCGCGCCGCCCAGCAGCACCGCTTTTAGCGCCACCTCTTCCTCGCCGTTGAGCAGCCGCCAGAGCTGCGTTGGCACCAGCGAAGCGTGGGTACAGCCCTGCAGCATCTGCTCCAGAGGCTGTTTTTCACAGACGGTCAGGCGGGCACCCGCCAGCAACCAGCGCCACAGGATCCCCTGTCCGGAGACATGGAACAGCGGCAGAGAGAGCAGCCAGTCGTCTTCACCGGCATAGGGCAGAAGCGCCAGTACGCCTTCGGCGCTGGCCAGATGGGCGGCACAGGTGTGCACCGCCGCTTTCGGCAGGCCTGTCGAGCCCGAGGTTAAAGTCATGGTCGCCAGCCGCTCAGGCTGCCAGACCGCACCCGCACTCCCCTTCTGCCAATCCAGCGTAAGAGCAGACAGGCCGGAATAGCCGCCCTCACCGTTGAGTACCAGCGCAAAGCGCAGCGTCAGGGGCGGGAGCAGGATCTCCAGCACGGAACGCGGCAGTTGCGGGTTCACCGGCAGGATCCGCGCCCCGCATTGCAACAGCGCCAGCCATGCCAGCAGCGTGTCGGGGTGATTATGCGCCTGCAGCATCACCCCATCGCCTTCCCTTACCCCCTGCTGCACAAAGCCGCTCGCCAGCGCATCGGTACGCTGACAGAGCTCGCGCCAGGTCAGACATTCGCCGTTAAGCCGCAGCGCCGTTTGTTGAGCCTTACGCGCACACCAGTGTCGCCACGGCCAGTCGGAAAAGGTCATAGCAGCGGCTCCAGCGCCTCGCGATCCAGACAGGGCAAGGCGTTGCCCGGCCAGGGCCGCAGCAGTTGCGCCTGCATCAGGTTCAGAGTATCCAGACCGGGAACGGTGTCCGGCGTGAACTGCGCGGCAATCCGCGCCAGCTGGGTCAGGCCAAGGCTCGACTCAATCGACGAGCTGATCACCGCCGTCAGCCCGAGGGCGTGGGCCGCTTCCACCTGCTCGCGCACCTTCGCGATGCTGCCGGTGAGCGTAGGTTTGATCACCACCGCCCTGACGCCCGGCTCGGCAGTCCATTCGAAATCATCCTCGCGCAGGCTTTCATCCCAGGCGATGGCGATCCCCGTCTCCCGGGCAAACGCCAGCGAGTCCGCGCGCGTTTTACAGGGTTCTTCCAGGAAGGCAATACGATCCCGGTACGCCGGGTTAACGTACTTCGCAAACTGCTGCGCTTTCAGCGGGGTCCAGGCTCGGTTGGCATCAAGGCGCAGACGCAGATCCGGAATAGCCTCCAGCAGCAGGTTCGCTACCATGCCGTCGCGCACCGCTTCATACAGACCCACCTTGATCTTCGCCACCTTCTCGCCCGGCATGGCGGCCAGTACGGCAAAAAGTTCGTCAGGATCGCCGGTACAGAGCGGCGCCGCGCGATAGTCAGCCTCTTCCGGCAGGGAGCCGTCCAGCTCCGCCAGCGCGCAGCTGATGCCAAAATCCACCGACGGCAGACCGGGCAACAGAGGCGCTTCGCCGTCGCGCCAGGCGTTACTCCACGCCCGCAGCGAAGCGTCGGCCTCCTCCAGCGATTCGAGGCTGAAGCCCGGCAGGGGGGGAAATTTCTCCCCACCCGTGCCGATCGCCCTGCTGCAGATGAACGAACAGACCGTCGCGAGTTTTTAACCGCCGTTCGCGCAGTACCACACCCGCGTCCATCGGTACCTGCCAGCGGTAGATCTGTACGCTGCGCATTACGGATTCCGTTTGTATTTACTGAAGTCCGGCTGGCGCTTCTCGTTGAAGGCGTTACGTCCTTCCTGACCCTCTTCGGTCATGTAGAACAGCATGGTGGCGTTGCCCGCCAACTCCTGCAGCCCAGCCTGACCATCGCAGTCGGCATTCAGCGCCGCCTTCAGGCAGCGCAGCGCCATCGGGCTGTTTTGCAGCATTTCACGACACCAGCGCACTGTCTCTTTTTCCAGATCGGCAATGGGTACCACGGTGTTGACCAGGCCCATATCCAGCGCTTCCTGGGCGTTGTACTGACGGCACAGGAACCAGATCTCACGCGCTTTTTTCTGGCCGACGATGCGGGCCATGTAGGACGCCCCCCAACCGCCGTCGAAGGAGCCGACTTTCGGGCCGGTCTGGCCGAAAATGGCATTCTCTGCGGCAATCGTCAGGTCGCACATCATGTGCAGCACGTGGCCCCCGCCGATGGAGTAGCCAGCAACCATCGCTACCACCGGTTTTGGACAGGTGCGGATCTGGCGCTGGAAGTCGAGCACGTTCAGGTGGTGCACGCCAGAGTCATCCTGGTATCCACCGTAGTCGCCGCGCACTTTCTGATCGCCACCGGCGCAGAAGGCTTTTTCGCCTTCCCCGGTCAGGACAATCACGCCGATGTTGTCGTCATAACGGGCATCCGCCAGGGCATTGATCATCTCCTTGACGGTGACCGGACGAAACGCGTTACGCACTTCGGGACGGTTGATGGTGATTTTAGCGATGCCGTCCGCCGATTTGTGGTAACGGATGTCGGTGTAACCTTCGGAGCAGTCCTGCCATTCCACCGGTGCGTAGAGCATGTTTTCATCAGGGTAGATCATAGAGTGTCCTTTATGGGTAGACGGAGTATCTGAGCCAGACGCTCAGCCACCGCATCGGGGTTTTCCCGATGGGCGTTATGTCCGGCAAAGGGAATTTCATGGCCGATCGCGGGAAGTTCCCGGGCTATCGCCCTGAACTTCTCATCCCGCTCGCCATACAGGTAGAAAAAAGGGACCACGCACTCAGCGAGCGCGGCCCGTAAATCGGGTTGTTCGGCCAGGGACGTTGCCTGCAACATCGCGGCCAGGGATGTGCCGTTGTTGCGGCTGCGCAGAGCTACCAGCTCCTGACGCTGTGCGGCGGTTAACGAGGCAAATACCGGCTGTTGATACCAGTCTGCAAATACCGCTTCTAAGGGTTCATGGCGAAAACGTGCGGCCCAGTGCGCATCGGAGGCGCGGCGGCTTGCGCGTTCCTGATCGTCACGCAACCCTGGATGCGCCCCCTCGACGATCAGCCCCTGCAGCCCATCCGGACGCTGGCAGGCGTGATACATCGCAATGCGGCCGCCGAGGGAGTACCCCACCAGCCAGTAATTGAGTATGTTGTAACTAATTAGGGTGCGATTCAGCAGACGACTCACATCGCTGAAATCATTCACCGCAATGGACGCTGATGCGCCGTGTCCAGGCAGATCGAGATACAGCCGAGGATAATCGTCCAGACACGCCTCGGGCAGCTGCCATTCACGGCGATCGCCGGAAAAGCCGTGCAGGAAAACCAGCCAGGGTTTTCCTGCCGCGCCGGCGTAGTGCGTCCCCTGCAGGATCATAGATGGCTTACCTGCGCCAGCAGGTTCTGCAACATCTGCGCGCCGTCGCTGTCGTTAACTACCACTTCGATCAGCGTTGCGCGGGGTTTACTCCACGCCGTATTCAGGGCGCTCTCCAGTTCGGCCCAGTTGGTCGGGCGCTGATAGCGGAGGCTGAACATCGCCGCGGCATGTTCAAACTGTACGTTTTGCGGCATCAGATAGAAGCGCTCGCGCTCGCTTTGCGGCGTCGGCAGGAGGGAGAAAATCTGCCCGCCGTTATTGTTAATCACCAGCAGCACAAAGGGGGCAGAGGCCTGGCGTAACAGCGCCAGCGCGTTGAGATCGTACAGCGCCGAGAGATCGCCCACGATCGCCAGCGTCGAGCGGGCGCTGGCGCGCTGGACCCCGGCTGCGGTGGAGATCAGCCCGTCAATGCCGCTGGCGCCGCGGTTGCTGAACACCGGATAGCCTGCCGGCAGGCGGGAAAAGGCATCAATCAGACGCACCACCAGACTGTTGCCGACAAACAGCTGCCCCTGCTCGGGCAGATAGTGACGAATGCGGTGCGCCAGCTGGGCCTCGCCAAATTCTTCGCTGTGTTGCGCCGTCAGCTGCCAGGCCTGGCGGGAGAGTTCCGGGATCGCCGCGGCCCAGGGGGCGCGTTTTTCCGCCGGATGCAGTTCCAGCCAGTCGGCCACGCTCGAGACCAGCCGACGACCGCGATGGTGCGCCGGATCCAGCCGTCCTTCCCGCGGATCCACCAGCCAGTACTCCTCCGGCGTGCAGGTAGCCTGCCACTGCAGCAGCCGTTTCCCCGTCAGACTGCCGCCCAGCTGGACCACAATCTGCGCCTGCTCCAGCTCGGTGACGGCTTTGGCATTGCCCAGCCACAGATCGGCACACGGCAGCGGCTGCCCGGTCTGGGAGAGCACGTCGCCAATCAACGGCCAGCCTAAGGTTTGCGCCCACTCTGCCACCTTTTTGCCTTCCGCAGCGCTCATTCTGCCCGCAAGCACCACGCCGCGTTTTTGCCGCCAGAAGAACCAGTCGCGCTGTTTGGGGCTGGCAAGCTCTGCCGGGGCGCTCAGCCAGGGTTTATCGCTCTGCCACCAGTCACCCAGCGCCTGCTGCCAGGCAAGATCGGTCTCGTCCATTTCGCCATACAGCGGCTCGGCAAACGGACAATTAATATGCAGCGCGCCCGCGCGCAACGCGCCCAGGGCGTTATCCACCGTTGAGACCAGCCAACGTGCGGGAATATCCCGGGTCGGACGCGGCAGCGACAGCGTTTCGGTAGGGTGAGAGGCAAAGAGTCCCGGCTGGCGAATGGCCTGGTTTGCGCCACAGTCGATCAGCTCCGGGGGGGCGATCCGCCGTCAGCAGGACCAGTTTTTCGCCGGTCAGCCCGGCTTCAATCAACGCCGGATAGAGGTTCGCCACCGCGGTACCGGAGGTGACAATTACCGCCACCGGGGCGTTACTGGCTTTCGCCAGCCCCAGCGCCAGATGCCCGAGCCCGCGCTCATCAAAATGGGTGTGATGAATAAAGGCGCGGTTTTCCGCAGCGGCCAGCGTCAGCGGCGTCGAACGCGAGCCGGGTGCGATGCAAACGTGCCTGACGCCATGGCGGGTCAGGGCTTCAAGGATCACCGCCGCCCAGCGCCGGTTAAAAGAACTCACTGACATGGAATTGTCCGGTATCAATATTGCGACTTAGTATAAATAATAGGAAAAGATGTAATTTTGATATGAATCGGGTATGTACGACTCAGTATTAATCCTTTAGGAGGAGAGAGCGCAGCCCGGCGGCTTTATTTTCGATCTCCTGCCACTCCTGTTCCGGGTCGGAACCGCTGACTATCCCCGCCCCGGCGTACAGGCGCACGCAGGATCCCTGCACTCTGGCCGAGCGCAACGCTACACAGAACTCGCTTTGCGCTAACGACAGATAGCCCGCAGAACCGGCATACCCCTCGCGGTCGAAGGGTTCATTGCGGGCGATAAACTCCCATGCCGCCTGGCGCGGCAGACCGGCGACCGCCGCGGTGGGCTGGAGCAGCATCTGGCACTGTTCATCGTTCGGCTGTTGTAGCGCGGTCCAGATGCAGCGGCGTAAATGCTGGACCTTACGCAGGCGCACGATTTGCGGCGGCAGGACGTCAAGCACCCCACCCTCGCGCTGCAGGCGCTGACAGATATCCTCGACCACCAGCATATTTTCGCGCTGGTTTTTATCATCATTCATCAGCCAGTCGCCCAGGTGAGCGGCCTGCACCTCATCCGGATGGCTGGCGACCGTACCGGCCAGCGCCTCGGTGCGCAGCAGGGTTCCGCGCCGCCGCCACAGCCGCTCCGGCGACGAACCGAGAAACGCATGAGTCGCATCGGGACGCATCAAAAAGTGGTAGCACTGGAAATTCACCCGACGGCTGGCCGCCATCAGGGCGGCAGGGTTAACCGGCAGGCTGAACTGCAGATCCGTTGCCCGGGCCAGCACTACTTTATCGAACGCCCCCTGAGCAATGGCGTCGGTTGCACGGCGGACTAACGCCAGCCAGCCGGATTTCTCCGGCCGGTGGGTCTCGCTCACCACCGGCTGGACAACAGCCTCGACAGGCTGGCTCTCTTCAAGGGAGCGGATAAATTCGCGCGCGTGCTGCGCATCGTTTTTCAGCGAGGTAGCGCTGCAAAGTACCAGCCGCAGCGTCGCGGTTCCGCCGTTGCGTTGCCACAGCAGACGCGGCAGGAACAGGTCGCCCTGCTGCGGATCAAACGCATTCACGCCAACGACCTTAAGGTCAGGACATTGCGGATAACGCTGTAAAAAATGACGGGCGGTTGAGAGAGAGGCGAAGTGTTGGGTTGCCCCCAGCGCGGCGTACTCTTCATCGCCGTTCCGCTGTTGCCAGTAGAACTGGGGAAAACATTGCTGGGCATTCAGCCAGGCGAGTGGGTCAAACGCATCGTTGAGCGCAAAAGAGACATCGAGGTGATGCAGGCCAGGTGCATCAGGAAAATCGGCGGCTAACTGGTGGCAAAGGCCTGCCAGCGCGGTGGAAATCGAGTGCACGCGAACTTCTCCCAGCTCAAAAACCTCACATTATACGGGGTAGTTGCCTGAAAAAGCAGTACCCCCCTATTTAGCAGGGAGAAGCGTGCGTGTGTAGCGTTAACGGCGGGCGAGAAGAATACCGAGCACCAGACCGGCGGCGGCACCTACCCCAATACCCTGCCAGGGTTTTTCACGGACATAATCGTCTGCACGATAGACCGCTTTTTTAGCCCGATAATAGTAAGTGTCCGACGCCTGGCTGACGCGTGTTTTCACGTCGTGCAGTGCCTGTTCGGCGCGCGCCTTCAGCTCAATGTATTTTTGATCGGCCGGATCGCCTGAAGAACGGAGGACCTCTTCCAGCGTTTCACTCAACAGCGTCAGATCGTCATCAACATGCGTTTCCGAAGATTGGAAGGACATAGTTTTCTCCTTGTGGTTGCATCAGTTCGCTAACTATAGACAATCCCTGCCGATTCTGCCTGCTACGCTTGTTGTATCTCTTTCGCCATGCCGATATGCGGGATGCCATCTTCATCGTAGACGTCGGTCACCGGCACAAAGCCAAAATGGGCGTAAAATGCCTGCAAATGCGCCTGCGCGCCCAGGTATAACGCTTTGTTCGACCACTGTTTTTCACAGGCGTGCAGCGTTTTTTCCATCAGGGCGTATCCGAGCTTTTCGCCCCGCGCCTGGCCGCTGACAATGACCCGACCAATCACAACGGGGGAAAAATCGTCGTCGCTTTTCAGAATCCTCGCATAAGCCACCAGCTGGTTATCTTTCCAGCCGAGGATATGGCGGTTCTCCCCCACCAGGTCGTCGCCGTCGATGTCCTGGTAAGGGCAGGTTTGTTCGACGACAAAGACCTCGCAGCGCAGCTGAAGTAAGGCATAAAGCGCGGGAACGGTCAGTTCGCTATGGTGCAGATCTTGCCACTGGATCATTGGGGTCTCCTTATCGTGTAGGTAGCCCTTATACTAATGACTTTTCATCCCCGGCACAGAGGCTGAGTGCATTATGGAGCTGCTTTTTTTAGGAACATCTGCTGGCGTGCCGACCCGTACGCGCAACGTCACCTCAATTCTGCTGGATTTACAGCACCCGACCCGCGGCGGTTTGTGGATGTTTGACTGCGGCGAAGGGACGCAGCACCAGCTGCTGCGCACCGCCAGCCATCCCGGCAAACTGGATAAAATTTTCATTACCCATCTGCACGGCGATCATCTTTTTGGCCTGCCGGGGCTGCTGTGCAGTCGCTCGATGGCGGGCAATATGCACCCGCTGACCATTTACGGCCCGCCCGGGATCCGTGAGTTTGTCGAAACCAGCCTGCGCATCAGCGGCTCCTGGACCGACTATCCCCTTGAGATTGTCGAGATTAGCGCCGGCGTGGTGTTCAGCGATGATGCGTATACCGTGACCGCGGCCGCGCTGAATCACCCCGTGGAGTGTTACGGCTATCGCATTGAGGAGCAGGATAAACCCGGCGCTCTGGACGGTGCGGCGCTCGTGGCCGCCGGTGTGCCCTTCGGCCCGCTGTTCCAGCAGCTCAAGCGCGGGGAGCGCGTTACTCTGGACGATGGCCGGACGATCGACGGCGCAGACTATCTCTCCCCACCCCGTCCCGGTAAGAAGCTGGCCATCTTCGGGGATACCGCCCCCCTGCGAGAACGCCCTCGCGCTGGCCCGGGGCGTCGATCTACTGGTACATGAGGCGACGCTTGAGGCGGCGATGGAGGAGAAAGCCAACAGCCGCGGCCACAGCTCAACGCATCAGGCGGCCAGGCTTGCCTGCGACGCGCAGGTGAAAAAGCTGATCGTCACCCACGTCAGCTCCCGCTATGACGCCGAAGGCTGCGCCATGCTGCTGGCCGAGTGCCGTGCCCTCTTTGCCGACAGCCAGCTGGCAGAAGATTTTGCCACGATGCGTGTTTAACGCTCTATTTTTCCCCGGGACTGCCGATAACCCCTAACAGGCAGGTATTTTTCACTCGAGGGTAGAATGGATAATTTCCAGAAAGACATTGATGACAGGGCAAATCTGACCCTGTCGAACCGTTTTGAGCTGCTGCTGTTTCGTCTCGGCACATCAATGAATGAAAACAAATCTGAGCTGTTCGGCATCAACGTCTTTAAGCTTCGCGAGATTGTGCCCATGCCAGCGTTCACCAAACCCGCGGGGATGAAGTCACCCCTGATGGGGATGGTCAATATTCGTGACCAGGTGATCCCGGTTATCGATCTCGCCGCCGTGGCGGGCTGCAAGCCGACGACGGGGCTGAATATCTTGCTGATCACCGAGTATGCCCGCAGCGTACAGGCCTTTGCCGTCGAGTCGGTCGAAAACATTATGCGACTGGACTGGAAGCAGGTGCACGCGGCGGAAACCGCCGTCAGCGGACGCTATATCACCAGTATTGCCTGCCTGGACGAGAAGACCGATACCAACGATCTGGCGATGGTGCTGGACGTGGAGCAGATCCTGTATGACATCACTCCGGCCAACCACGATCTGCATGCTACCGATTTGAAGACCACCAAATTCAATATCAAGCCGGGTGCCGTGGCGATTGTGGCAGAAGACTCCAAAGTGGCGCGTTCGATGCTGGAGAAAGGGCTGCAGGCGATGCAGATCCCGGCGCTGATGCATATCACCGGCAAAGAGGCGTGGGAGAAAATTGGCGTCCTGGCGGCACAGGCACAGGCGGAAGGCGTGCCGATCACCGATAAGATCGCCATGGTGCTGACCGACCTTGAGATGCCGGAGATGGACGGCTTTACCCTGACCCGCAAAATCAAAACCGACGCGATCCTGAAAGACATTCCGGTGGTGATCCACTCTTCCCTGTCTGGCAACGCCAACGAAGATCATATCCGCAAGGTGAAAGCCGATGGCTACGTGGCGAAGTTCGAGCTGAACGAGCTGTCATCGGTGATTGAAGAGGTGCTGGAGCGCTCAACGAAGAAGATTGACGGGCCGTTGATTAGCCGTAAGCAGTTGGCCTGATTTGCGCTCTTTTGCCGGGTGGCGCTGCGCTTACCCGGCCTACAATACCCGTAGGCCCTGCAAGCGCAGCGCCGCTGGGCAATAAAAAAACCCGCCGAGGCGGGTTTTTTGTTTGTTTACATCAGCGGCATCGCGTGCTGCACGATGGTAATCAGCGGCTGCGGATAGATACCGAAGATCAGTACCAGCAGCGCGGAGATCAGCACCACAATACCACCGGCGCTGTACTGCCAGTTGGTCGGTGCATCGCGGTTGAGCTGCTGAGGCGCGCTCAGGTACAGGCTCACGGCAACGCGCAGATAGTAGTAGAGACCAATCGCGGAGCCGATAACGACACCCGCCGTCAGCCACCACAGACCCGCCTGCACACCGACAGCCAGCACGTAGAACTTACCGATAAAGCCAAGCGTCATCGGGATACCCGCCAGCGACAGCATCATTACGGTCATGACCGCGGAGAGGATCGGACGGTGCCAGAACAGACCACGGTAGGAGAACAGTGAATCGGCATCCGGGCCACGGTACGGGCTGGACATCAGGCTCACCACGCCGAACGCGCCGAGGCTGCTGAACAGGTAACCGGCCAGGTAGACACCCACGGTCTCCATGGACATCTGACCGCTCTGCAGCGCAATCAGCGCCACCATCAGGTAGCCAAGGTGCGAGATGGAGGAGTAACCGAGCAGACGCTTGATGTTGGTCTGGCTCAGCGCCATCAGGTTACCGAAGATGATGGAGACGAAGGCAATAATACCCAGCACTACACGAACCGCTTCGCTCTCGCCTACCGGTGCGTACAGGAACAGACGCATCACCACGCCGAAGATAGCGATTTTGCTCGCCGTCGCCAGGAAGGTGGAGACCGGTGCCGGAGCACCCTGGTAAACGTCTGGCGTCCACAGGTGGAACGGCACCAGAGAGAGTTTAAAGCCAAGGCCAACAATCATCATGCCCAGACCCGCCAGCAGCAGCGGCTCGTGCAGCATGCCGTCGCCGAGGCTCTTGCCGAGCGCCATGAAGGAGAGGTTACCGGACTGGGCGTAGATCAGCGCAATACCAAACAGCAGGAAGGACGAAGCAGCAGCAGACAGGATCGTATACTTGATACTCGCTTCCAGAGAGCGCTTCTGACGGAAGGCATAACCAATCAGGCCGAACAGCGGCAGAGAGATCAGCTCAATACCGAGGAACAGCGCCGCCAGATGGTTCGCATTCGCCAGCAGAATACCACCGAGGGCGGCAATCAGAACCAGCAGGTAAAACTCTTCTCTGTTGTCGTTGTAGCCTTCCAGCCACGGGTAAGCAAAGGTACAGGTCGCCAGGCTGGCTAACAGCACCAGCCCGGTGTACAGCATGGCGAAGCCGTCAACGCGCATCAGCGGAGTGACATCCATCGCGCCCGCCTGGCCAACAAACCAGAGGGAGACTAACGCAGCGTTCAGACCCAGCACCGCCAGCGTGGCATTCAGGAAGTGATTGCGTCGCCACGCAATGGAGAGCATCACAACCACCACCGTCAATCCGACGATCAGCAGCGGTAGCAGCGCAATCAGTTGTTGTGGAGTTATTGTCATGGCGATTTACGGCCTTGTAGTAGAAGCAGAATTAACAAACCACTGCTGGATGTTACCCATCGCGGAGTGCGAGGTATCCAGAATCGGCTGCGGATAGAAGCCCAGCAGCACCAGCAGTACGACCAGCAGCAGGATGATGAACAGCTCGCGCAGCGACATCCCCGGCAGCTCTTTGGCAGCGATTTCACTCTTCGCTTTACCGAAGTAAGCGCGGTGCAGCATCGCCAGCGAGTACACGGAAGCGAACACCAGACCAAAGGTGGAGATCACGGTAATGACCGGCACCACTTTGAAGCTGCCGAACAGGATCATGAATTCGCCGACGAAGTTACCGGTGCCTGGCATCCCCAGGGTGGCAACCGCGAAGAACATCGACATCGCTGGCAGCCATTTCATTTTGCCCCACAAACCGCCCATCTGACGCATGTCGCGGGTGTGCAGACGTTCATACAGCTGACCACACAGAATGAAGAGGCCGGCTGCGGACAGACCGTGCGCAATCATCTGGATTACCGCGCCCTGGTACGCCAGCTGGCTGCCGGTGTAGATCGCAATCAGCACGAAGCCCATGTGGGAGACGGAGGTGTAAGCAATCAGACGTTTGATGTCGTACTGCGTGAAGGCCATCCAGGCACCGTAGAAGATACCGATCACACCCAGCCACATGGCAATTGGTGCGAACTCTGCGGAGGCATTCGGGAACAGCGGCAGTGCAAAACGCAGCAGACCGTAGGCTGCGGTTTTCAGCAGGATGCCCGCCAGGTCAACGGAACCCGCCGTTGGTGCCTGGGAGTGTGCATCCGGCAGCCAGCCGTGCAGTGGCACCACCGGCATTTTCACCGCAAACGCAATGAAGAAGCCCAGCATCAGCAGGTATTCAACACCGTGAGACATCGGGGTCTTCAGCAGATCCTGATAGTTGAAGGTCCAGACACCGGTCGCGTTGTAGTGCACGAATACCAGCGCCAGGATGGCAATCAACATCACCAGACCACTCGCCTGGGTATAGATGAAGAACTTGGTTGCCGCCGTGATACGCGTTTTACCGTCGGACGCCTTATGGCCCCACAGCGCGATCAGGAAGTACATCGGCACCAGCATCATCTCCCAGAAGAAGAAGAACAGGAACATGTCGATGGCAAGGAACACGCCGATAACGCCGCCCAGGATCCACATCAGGTTCAGGTGGAAGAAGCCCTGGTATTTTTCGATTTCTCGCCAGGAGCACAGTACCGCCAGAACGCCGAGCAGACCGGTCAGCACCACCATCAGTAGCGACAGACCATCAATCGCCAGGTGAATAGTGATACCGAAACGCGGGATCCACGGCAGAATGAATTCAGACTGCCACTGCGGAATGCCCGCGGACTGGGTCAGAGAATAGCCGCCCTGCAACCAGAGTTGCAGGCCAAGCGCAAGCGTCAATCCCATGGTGATCAGCGCAATCCAGCGCGGCATCTTCACGCCAAAGCGTTCGGTCTGCCAGCACAGGAACCCACCGATAAAGGGAATTAATATTAGCCAGGGTAGTAACATGGCGATTTGCATTCCTTTTTAAGGCCCCCAGCAGGGGCCTGATTTTCAACGAATTCGAATTAAATTCACTTAACGATCAACGCAACACCATCAGCAGCGCCAGCACCACAACCGCACCGATGCTCATGGACGCCACGTACCAGCGCAGATACCCGTTCTCGCTGAACAGCAGGCCTTTACCTGCAAAGCGGGAGAGGATTGCCGGGGTGTTCATCAGTGAGTTCAGCGGATCGCGTTTAATCAGCCACGCTATGCCGAGGAAGGGTTTCACGAAGATCATGTCGTACAGCCAGTCGAAGCCCCAGGCGTTGTACCACCAGGTACCCAGCAGACGGCCCGGCGCACTGTTGGCCACCGCAGTGACCAGCGTACGTTTACCGAGCCACAGCCAGGCAGCGATCAGGATGCCCGCAATGGCGACCACACCCGAGGTGATTTCAAGCGTCAGAACGCGACCGTGCTCAAGCTCGGTTGTCGCCGGCAGTACGCCCTGCAGCGGTGGCACAATCATTGCGCCAACGAAGGTGGAGAGTACCAGCAGCACAATCAGCGGCAGGTGGTGGGTAATCCCCTTCCCTGCGTGAGCGTGAATTTGTTCTTTACCGTGGAAGACGATGAAAATCATACGGAAGGTATACAGGGAGGTCATGAATGCACCGACCAGACCCGCAACCATCAGATTGATATGACCATTCGCCATGGCGCCCGCAAGGATTTCGTCCTTACTGAAGAAGCCCGCGGTGATCAGCGGCAGTGCCGCCAGCGCCGCGCCGCCCACCAGGAAGCAGACGTAAACCAGCGGAATGGATTTGCGCAGACCGCCCATCTTGAAGATGTTCTGCTCGTGGTGGCAGGCGAGGATCACCGAACCGGACGAGAGGAACAGCAGCGCTTTAAAGAACGCATGCGTCATCAGATGGAAAATCGCCGCGTCCCACGCCTGTACGCCCAGCGCCAGGAACATGTAGCCAATCTGGCTCATGGTGGAGTAAGCGAGAACGCGTTTGATGTCGGTTTGCACCAGCGCGGCAAAGCCTGCCAGCACCAGCGTTACCGCACCAACGATACCGACCAGGTGCAGGATTTCCGGGGTCATCAGGAACAGACCGTGGGTACGCGCAATCAGGTAAACACCGGCGGTAACCATGGTCGCGGCGTGGATCAGCGCGGAGACAGGGGTTGGACCCGCCATCGCGTCAGCAAGCCAGGTCTGCAACGGCAGCTGTGCGGATTTACCCACAGCACCACCCAGCAGCATCAGGGTTGCCCACCACAGCATGTTGTTCCCTGCTTCGAAGTGCGCCGGCGCCAGTTCTACCATTTCGCGGAAGTTCAGCGTGCCCAGTTCGTTGTAAAGAATGAACAGCGCAAAGGCGAGGAAGACGTCACCCACACGGGTCACGACGAACGCTTTCATGGCCGCTGCGCCATTCTTCGGATCGGTGTAGTAGAAACCGATCAGCAGGTAAGAGCAGAGACCCACGCCTTCCCAGCCGAGATACATCAGCAGCAGGTTATCGGCCAGCACCAGAACCACCATGCTGGCGATAAACAGGTTGGTGTAGGCGAAGAAGCGGGAGTAACCCTCTTCACCGCGCATATACCAGGAGGCGAACATGTGGATCAGGAAGCCCACGCCGGTCACCACGGAGAGCATGGTCAGAGACAGACCATCCAGCACCAGGTTGAAACCGATGTTGAAATCACCGACCGACATCCAGGTCCACAGCGGCACGCTGTGAGGCTGACGTCCATTACTGAAGAAGTCGATACCCGCATACGCTGTGACCAGCGCAGCCAGACCAATAGAGCCGATGCCAACGGTGGCAGACAGATTCTCAGACCAGCGGCCGCGAGAAAATGCCAGCAGCAGGAAGCCAATCAGCGGAAAAATAATGGTTAAGGCAAGCATGTTCATCCACGCAACTCACTTACTGAATCGATGTTCAGGTTCTGGCGGCGACGGTGGAGCTGCAGTAACAGCGCCAGGCCAATACTCGCTTCGGCAGCCGCAAGGCTGATGGCGAGAATGTACATCACCTGACCATCGGTCTGGCCCCAGTAGCTACCGGCGACCACAAAGGCCAGCGCGGCAGCGTTGATCATGATCTCCAGGCCAATCAGCATAAACAGCAGATTGCGGCGGATAACCAGACCGGTTAAGCCCAGCACGAATAAAATCGCTGCGAGGATCAGTCCGTGTTGTAAAGGGATCATGCGCGTTCCTCCGTTTTTCTTTTCGCGCTGTCGTCCTTGCGGTTGCTCAGCACCTCGCCAGCACGCTCTTCGCGACCAACGTGGAATGCCACCACCAGGCCTGCCAGCAGCAGCATCGAGGCCAGTTCAACCGCCAGTACGTATGGCCCGAACAGGGTGATACCCACCGCTTTGGCGCTGATTGGCGTACCGTTGATACCCTGGTCGTTCACACCCAGAATGGCGTAAACGATCACCGCCAGCATGATGGCCGACAAAATTGCCGGACCAATCCACACCTGCGGCTTCAGCCACTGACGTTCCTGTTCAATTTCAGAGCCGCCCAGGTTCAGCATCATCACCACGAAGACGAACAGAACCATGATGGCCCCGGCGTAGACGATGATTTCAAGCGCACCCGCAAAGTGTGCGCCCAGCGCAAAGAACACCCCGGAAATGGCCAGCAGCGAAATGATTAAATAGAGCAGCGCATGCACCGGGTTGGTGTGCGTAATCACTCGCAGCGTAGCCAGGATGGCGATCAGGCCACAGATATAAAAAGCGAATTCCATTGCCCCTCTCCTTACGGTAACAGGCTCTTGACGTCGATAGGCTTGGCTTCGTTCTCTGCTTCGCCCTTATCTTTGCCGTCGATTGCCATACCCGCCATCCGGTAGAAGTTATATTCCGGGTATTTGCCCGGACCGGAAATCAGCAGATCCTCTTTTTCGTACACCAGGTCCTGACGCTTGTATTCGCCCAGCTCGAAGTCCGGGGTCAACTGAATCGCCGTGGTCGGGCACGCTTCTTCACACAGACCGCAGAAGATGCAGCGTGAGAAGTTGATGCGGAAGAACTCCGGGTACCAGCGACCGTCTACCGTCTCGGCTTTCTGCAGAGAGATACAGCCTACCGGACAGGCTACCGCACACAGGTTACAGGCAACGCAGCGCTCCGAACCGTCCGGATCGCGCGTCAGCACGATACGGCCACGGTAGCGCGGCGGCAGATATACCGGCTCTTCCGGGTACATCCGGGTTTCGCGTTTGGCAAACGCGTGCAGGCCGATCATCCAGATACTGCGTACCTGGGTGCCGAAACCTACCAATAATTCTTTCAAGGTCATGGTCTAAAGCCCCTTATGGCTGCTGCCAGAGAATGACAGCCGCCGTTACCAACAAGTTGACGAGCGTCAGCGGCAGGCACACTTTCCAGCCGAAGGACATTACCTGGTCATAACGCGGACGCGGTAACGCTGCGCGAATCAAAATGAACATCATCATGAAGAACGCGGTTTTCAGCGCGAACCAGATGAACGGCGGTAAGAACGGGCCATGCCAGCCACCAAAGAACAGCGTTACCATCAACGCGGAAATGGTGACGATACCGATGTACTCGCCCACGAAGAACAGACCGAACTTCATACCGGAATATTCAATGTGGTAACCGTCGGCCAGTTCCTGTTCGGCTTCTGGCTGGTCAAACGGGTGACGGTGACACACCGCCACGCCCGCGATAGCAAAGGTAACAAAACCGAAGAACTGCGGGATCACGTTCCAGATGTCGGCCTGGTTGTTGACGATGTCGGTCATGTTGAATGAACCGGCCTGCGCCACCACACCCATCAGGGAGAGACCCAGGAACACTTCGTAGCTCAGGGTCTGCGCAGACGCACGCATCGCACCCAGCAGGGAGTATTTGTTGTTACTGGACCAGCCGGCGAACAGCACCGCGTAAACCGCGAGGCCTGCCATCATCAGGAAGAACAGGATCCCGATATTCAGATCCGCCACAACCCAGGTCGGGCTGACCGGAACGATAGCAAACGCCAGCAGCAGCGAGGTGAAGGCGATCATCGGTGCCAGAGTAAAGATCACGCGATCCGAGAAGCGCGGGATCCAGTCCTCTTTAAAGAACATCTTGATCATGTCCGCGACCAGCTGGAGTGAACCACCCCAGCCCACGCGGTTCGGTCCGTAACGGTTCTGGAACAGACCGAGCAGACGACGTTCACCGAAGCTCATGAACGCGCCGCAGGTGACTACCACCAGCAGAATAACAACCGCTTTCAGGATGCTCAGCAGGATGTCGATAAGATCGGGCGTAAACCAACTCATGCTTTTGCCTCCTGCAGGTTATCAAGACGCGCACCCGCCAGCACTGGCGCGATGCCAGGCAGCCCCATCGGCAGACCCACCTGCCCTGCTGTCAGACCTTCAGAGATAATCAGCGGCAGGCTGATTGTCTGGCCTTCGTAGCTAAAGCTGATGTGCGCGCCTGCGTTCACGCCAAGCTTCGCGGCATCCGCCGGGTTGAGCTTGATGTACGGCTGCGGCATACGGGTCTGGAAGACCGGGGAACGCTGGGACATTTCGTCGCTACCAAACAGATGGTAGTACGGCGCAATACGCCAGTTGCCCTCTTCCGCCTGGAAGCGTGCCGGAACGGTGGAGAAGAACTCCAGACCGTTAACGCTTGCTTCAATCAGACGCACGCCCGGATCGCCGTGGCGCAGGGAACCGCCCACTTCCGCCTGGAACTTGTTCCATGCCTGCGGGGAGTTCCAGCCTGGTGCCCATGCGAACGGGATCTGCGAACGTGGCGCAGACGGCTGGTTGTTCCCTTCCATTGAGAAGGCGAACATGGTGTCTTTGTCCTGCGGCTGACGCGGTTCATGCACGCTGATGTTGGCACGCATTGCGGTACGGCCGCTGTAGCGGTGCGGTTCACGGGCCAGTTTCTGGCCGCGAATACGGAAGCTCGCTTCCGGCGCCGCATCTTTAATGCCTGCCAGCTGCGGCAGTTGTGCCACGGCTGCGTCGATGACGTGGTCGAGCTGGGTCCAGTCCACTTCACGGCTCAGCACGGTGCTGTGCAGGGAGTGCAGCCAGCGCCAGCTTTCCAGCATCACGATGCTGTTGTCGTAGTAGGCCGGGTCATAAACCTGGAAGAAGCGCTGGGCGCGGCCTTCGTTGTTAACAACGGTACCGTCGCTTTCGGCGAAGCTTGCCGCAGAGAGCACCAGATGCGCCTTGTCCATGATCGCCGTACGCTGATGGTCGATAACCATCACCAGCGGCGCTTTAGACAGGGCTGCGTCAACGCGGGCAGCGGAAGCATGACGATGCAGGTCGTTTTCCAGCACCACCACGGCGTCAGCAGCACCGGATTCCAGTTCGCTTAACGCGGCTTCCAGAGAGCCGCCGCCAATCATGCCCAGACCGATGCTGTTTACCGCACGGGCAATCATGGTCACGCCAACGTCAGCACCGCGACCTTTCAGCGCTTTAGCCACGTTGGCTGCGGCTTCAATGATCTCAGCGCTACCGGCGTTAGTCCCGGAAATGATTAGAGGTTTCTTCGCACCGGCCAGCGCCTGCACGATCACGTCAACCTTATTCTGCAGGTCGCGATCCAGGCCTTCAACGGCCGGGGAGCTGCTGTCCAGCGCGTGAGCGATAGCAAAGCCAAGGCGCGCCTGATCTTCAACCGGGGCGCGGTAGGTCCAGGCCGCGATGTCGTCCAGACGGGTATTGTCGACGTTAGTGACAAACAGCGGATGCTTGGCGCGCTGACCGATGTTCAGGATCGCCGCGATCTGCCAGTCAGCCACTTTCTGCGCCGCTGCCATTTCACGTGCTTTACCTTTCACCGCCTGACGAACCGCCAGGGCAGCGCGAGCGCCGGTCTGGGTTAAATCTTCACCCAGGATCAGCACCGCATCGTAAGATTCGATTTCGCGCAGCGCCGGAGTATGGACTCCGCCTTCGCGCAGCACTTTCAGCACCAGCTGCAGACGTTCCTGCTCGCCCTGAGCGATACCGGTGTAGAAGTTATCCGCACCCACCAGCTCACGCAGCGCGAAGTTGCTTTCGATGCTGGCGCGCGGAGAGCCGATACCGATCACTTTCTTCGACTGGCGCAGAATATCTGCCGCGCCCTGCATCGCCTGTTCAGCGTTCAGAGTGATCAGGTCATCGCCACGACGTTGAACCGGCTGACGCGGACGGTCTTTCAGGTTCACATAGCCATAGCCGAAACGACCACGGTCGCAGAGGAAGTAGTGGTTAACGGTACCGTTGTAACGGTTTTCGATACGACGCAGCTCGCCATAGCGTTCACCCGGGCTGGTGTTACAGCCGAGGGAGCACTGCTGGCAGATGCTTGGCGCAAACTGCATGTCCCACTTACGGTTGTAACGCTCGGAGTGCGTTTTATCGGTGAAGACGCCGGTCGGACAGATTTCGACCAGGTTACCGGAGAATTCGCTCTCCAGGGTGCCATCTTCCGGACGACCGAAGTAGACGTTGTCATGTGCGCCATAGACGCCCAGATCTTCGCCATCGGCGTAGTCTTTGTAGTAACGCACGCAGCGGTAGCAGGCGATGCAGCGGTTCATTTCGTGAGAGATGAACGGCCCCAGATCCTGGTTACGGTGGGTACGTTTGGTGAAACGGTAACGACGGAAGCTGTGCCCGGTCATCACGGTCATATCCTGAAGGTGGCAGTTACCGCCCTCTTCACAGACCGGACAATCGTGCGGGTGGTTGGTCATCAACCACTCCACCACGCTTTCGCGGAACTGTTTGGCTTCCGCGTCGTCGATAGAAATAAAGGTACCTTCGGTGGCTGGCGTCATACAGGACATCACCAGGCGACCACGCGTGTCTTCCGCGTTTTGATATTGCTTCACCGCACACTGGCGGCAAGCACCGACGCTCCCCAGCGCCGGATGCCAGCAAAAATACGGAATATCAAGGCCGAGGGACAGACAAGCTTCCAGCAGGTTGTCCGCACCGTTGACCTCGTATTCTTTGCCGTCTACATGAATCGTAGCCATTAGCATGCTTCCAGTTGGCTCGGTCGAAACCGAGCGTTAATCAAAATTCTGTTTTTACCAGCGCGCTTTCAACAGGTTCGGCTGAATACCATTGATTGAATGGGTATTGCTGAACGGCTGCTTGATGCCTGCTTCGAATTCGTCGCGGAAATATTTAATCGCGCTCTGCAGTGGCTCAACCGCGCCTGGCGCATGCGCACAGAAGGTTTTACCCGGGCCCAGGAATCGACACAGTTGCTCAAGTGTCTCGATATCGCCAGGCTGGCCTTCACCACGCTCTATAGCACGCAGGATCTTCACGCTCCACGGCAGACCGTCACGGCACGGTGTACACCAGCCGCAGGACTCGCGGGCGAAGAACTCTTCCAGGTTACGCACCAGCGATACCATGCCGATCTCGTGGTCGACGGCCATCGCCAGCGCCGTACCCAGACGGCTGCCTGCTTTACCAATGCTTTCGAATTCCATTGGCAGGTCAAGGTGGGCTTCGGTCAGGAAGTCAGTCCCTGCCCCACCCGGCTGCCAGGCTTTGAATTTCAGACCATCGCGCATACCGCCGGCGTAGTCTTCAAGAATCTCACGTGCGGTGGTGCCAAACGGCAGTTCCCAGACGCCCGGGTTCTTCACGCGACCGGAGAAGCCCATCAGCTTGGTACCGGCATCTTTGCTTGAAGAGATGCCCTGATACCACTCCACGCCGTTAGCGAGGATCGCCGGGACGTTACACAGGGTTTCGACGTTGTTAACGCAGGTCGGTTTACCCCATACGCCGGAGCTTGCCGGGAACGGTGGCTTGGAACGCGGGTTAGCACGGCGGCCTTCGAGGGAGTTAATCAGTGCGGTCTCTTCACCACAGATATAACGCCCTGCCCCGGTGTGGACGAACAGTTCGAAGTCGAAACCGGTGCCGAGGATGTTTTTGCCCAGCAGGCCCGCTTCGGTGGCTTCGGCAATCGCGCGACGCAGGTTCTCTGCCGCTTCGATGTACTCGCCACGCAGGAAGATGTAGCCGCGGTAGGCTTTCAGCGCAAACGCGGAGATCAGCATGCCTTCCACCAGCAGGTGCGGCAGCTGCTCCATCAGCAGGCGGTCTTTATAGGTGCCCGGCTCCATTTCATCGGCGTTACACAGCAGGTAACGGATGTTCATGGATTCGTCTTTCGGCATCAGGCTCCACTTCAGACCGGTGGAAAAGCCCGCGCCGCCGCGCCCTTTCAGGCCAGCGTCTTTAACCGCATTAACGATTTCATCCGGCGCCATACCGCCCAGTGCCTTACGCGCACCGGCATAGCCGTTTTTGCTTTCGTATTCTTCAAGCCATACCGGCTGTTTATCATCGCGCAGACGCCAGGTCAGCGGATGAGTCTCAGCAGTACGAATTACAGTTTTCATTTGTACTGCTCCAGCAGGTCAGGAATGGCTTCCGGCGTCAGATGGCTGTGAGTGTCCTCATCAATCATCATGGTCGGCCCCTTGTCGCAGTTGCCCAGGCAGCAGGTTGGCAGCAGGGTAAAGCGACCATCAAAGGTGGTCTGCCCTGGCTTGATATCGAGCTTTTTCTCGATAGCGGCCTGAATGCCCTGATAACCGGTGATGTGACAAACAACGCTGTCACAGTAGCGGATCACATGGCGGCCGACCGGCTGACGGAAGATCTGGCTGTAGAACGTGGCTACGCCTTCTACGTCACTTGCCGGGATACCCAGCACTTTTGCGATCTCATAGATCGCCCCATCCGGCACCCAACCACGCTGTTTCTGTACGATTTTCAGCGCTTCAATGGACGCCGCACGCGGGTCTTCGTAGTGGTGCATCTCGTGCTCAATGGCGGCACGCTCTGCTTCACTCAGCTCAAAAGCCTCGGTTTGTGGTTGTTGATTCTCGTGCATAATTAGCGGTCCACATCTGACATAACAAAATCGATACTACCCAGATACACAATCAGGTCGGAGACCAGACTGCCGCGAATGGCGGACGGGATCTGCTGCAGGTGCGGGAAGCTTGGCGTACGTACACGGGTACGATAGCTCATGGTGCTGCCGTCGCTGGTCAGGTAGTAACTGTTGATACCCTTGGTCGCTTCGATCATCTGGAAGGATTCTTGCGCCGGCATCACCGGGCCCCAGGAAACCTGCAGGAAGTGCGTGATCAGGGTTTCGATATGCTGCAGCGTGCGCTCTTTCGGTGGCGGCGTGGTCAGCGGATGATCCGCCTTGAACGGGCCTTCCGGCATGTTGTTGAGGCACTGCTCAAGGATGCGCAGGCTCTGGCGCAGCTCTTCCACTTTCAGCATCACGCGGGTGTAGCAGTCGGAAACACCGCCGCCCACCGGGACTTCAAAGTCGAAGTTCTCGTAGCCAGAGTAAGGACGGGCTTTACGCACGTCGAAATCAATACCGGTGGCACGCAGACCTGCACCTGTTGTACCCCACTCCAGCGCTTCTTTCGCGCCATAGGCGGCAACGCCTTTAGAACGACCAATCAGGATGGTATTACGCAGTGCGGCTTTCTCGTAGGAGGCCAGACGTTTCGGCATCCAGTCGAGGAATTCACGCAGCAGACGGTCCCAACCGCGCGGCAGATCGTGTGCCACACCGCCGATACGGAACCAGGCCGGGTGCATACGGAAACCGGTAATCGCTTCCACCAGATCGTAGATTTTCTGACGATCGGTAAAGGCGAAGAAGACCGGAGTCATCGCGCCGACGTCCTGAATGAAGGTGGAGATGTACAGCAGGTGGCTGTTAATACGGAACAGTTCTGACAGCATCACGCGAATCACATTAACGCGATCCGGGGTGGTGATACCCGCCAGTTTCTCAACGGCCAGCACGTATGGCATTTCGTTTACGCAGCCGCCGAGGTACTCGATACGGTCGGTATACGGAATGTAGCTGTGCCAGGACTGACGCTCGCCCATCTTCTCAGCACCACGGTGGTGGTAACCGATATCCGGAACGCAGTCGACAATCTCTTCGCCATCAAGCTGAAGAATAATACGGAATGCACCGTGCGCCGATGGGTGGTTCGGACCGAGGTTGAGGAACATGAAGTCCTCGTTGTCGGTACCGCGCTTCATGCCCCAGTCTTCCGGCTTGAAGGTCAGCGCTTCCATCTCCAGATCCTGTTTGGCTTTGGTCAGCTCAAACGGGTCGAATTCGGTGGCGCGCGCCGGGTAGTCTTTACGCAGCGGGTGACCGGTCCAGGTTGGCGGCATCATGATGCGCGTCAGGTGCGGGTGGCCGTCGAAGGTCATGCCAAACATTTCCCAGGTCTCACGCTCATACCAGTTGGCGTTCGGGAAAAGTTTGGTGATCGTTGGCAGATGCATGTCGTTTTCAGACAATGCCACCTTGAGCATGATATCCGTGTTGCGGTCTATTGAGATCAGGTGGTAGAAAACGGAAAAATCCGCAGCAGGGAGACCCTGGCGGTGAGTTCGCAGACGTTCGTCCATGCCGTGTAAGTCAAACAGCATGACATAAGGTTTAGGCAGTTTCTTGAGGAAATCAACCACTTCCAGTAACTGCTCACGCTTCACCCAAACAACGGGTACCCCGGTGCGGGTGGCCTGAACAGTAAAGGCATCCGGCCCAAAACGGTTGCGCAGTTCGCCAATGACCGGGTCATCCAGATGATCCCGTGTTTGCCAGGCGGCGTCTTGCGCGGTTAAGTCGGTCATAGTGTTCACCATTGCAAAAGGTCCGTGGTGACTGTCGGGCGTGGCTTCGCGCTATTTGAATAGTGATATGCGAAGGTTATCTCCATGCCCACAGGCGCAAATTAAATTTCGTCTGGTGTACGCAGATTGGTCACTGCAATACGTTCGCCGCGTTTACGCTCGCGCTCGGACTGCATGTTAGCGCGATACACGCCCTGGTCGCCCACGACCCAGGAGAGCGGACGGCGTTCTTTGCCAATCGACTCCTGCAACAGCATCAGAGCCTGCATATAGGCTTCTGGACGCGGTGGGCAGCCCGGGATGTAAACGTCCACCGGGATGAACTTATCTACACCTTGCACGACAGAATAAATGTCGTACATGCCGCCAGAGTTTGCACAAGCACCCATGGAGATAACCCATTTTGGCTCGAGCATCTGGTCGTACAGACGCTGAATGACCGGCGCCATTTTGGTAAAGCAGGTACCCGCTACCACCATCAGGTCAGCCTGACGCGGAGAGGCACGCAGTACTTCTGCACCAAAACGCGCAACGTCATGCACCGCAGTGAATGACGTCACCATTTCAACGTAGCAGCAAGAAAGGCCAAAGTTGTATGGCCAGATGGAGTTCTTACGACCCCAGTTGACCATATCGTGCATGGCATTTTCGAGCTTGCCCATGTACACGCTTTTATTGACTTCTTGCTCCAGGGGGGTCGGTTACGATCTCCTGCTTTTGCAGGGGGTAACGGTCATTCTCACCGTTAGGATCTATGCGGGTGAGCGTATAATCCATCTTATTGCCTCGCTGTTACTGCTGACGATTAGAGATACTGTTTTCCGGGTTGATACGTTCACGACGTGAACGTGCAGGTGTCCAGTCCAGCGCGCCAATACGCACCAGATAAACCAGACCGGCCAGTAACACTAAAATGAAAATTGCGGCCTCGACAAAGCCTACCCAGCCACTCTCACGAATGGAGGTCGACCATGCGAACAGGTAAAGCGCTTCCACGTCAAAGATGACGAAGAACATGGCCACCAGATAGAACTTGGCGGACAGGCGTAAACGCGCGGTCCCTACCGAATCGATACCCGATTCAAATGGCGTGTTTTTGTGCCTTGCCCGGGCGCGACCGCCGAGGAACCAGCCGCCGACAAGCATCAGGCAGCACAGGCCAATGGCAACGATAAGAAAGATTGCGAATGCCCAGTGATGAGCGATGACTTCTGTGGATGTTGACATACTCATTGCTTACTCATCAAAAGTGATACCTAAAATCCTGCTCTTTCTGGCAGATGGGCATCACATCGATTCATGGGGAGGAACAAATAACCGTACACTAACTGTCGAAAAATGAGACATAGACAGCAAAATGATGTGGTTTTTTACTCCTTTCTATAACCTTTTGTCAACTTTAACAAAAGTTTCTTCACATTAGATTACATTGTTCGAACTTCATTAACATTTAATGCCCTTTACCCTCAAAAACTGTGAGGCGCGTTCCGGCGTATGGGTGTTGAATCGAGTCCGTAGTGATCTAACACAAAGATTACCCGCCTATTTTGACAGGATTTGCCACCGATTCCTCCCCCCAAAGAGGAGTATTTTCTTGATCTGTGACACGCTTTTGTTAATTCAATCAAAAAAACGGCAACATCTTTGCTGCTTTTTTAACATGCCCATTGACATTGGACAGAAGCGGGAGAACGGAAATACAAGACGGAGTTGAGCAGTATCAAATTGATAAGCAACAAGATTGTTGAACACCTAAGGTAAACTACATGGCTGTAGATGCAAAAAAAAGAACCACTTTGCTGGTCATCAGCCACAGTGGTTCTTTTTCGTTGGGATAATTGTTATCAGATTATTAGGGATTCGTTTACTCGAAATCGCGCTCAATCACCAGGGAGTTGTCCCCCCCTTCCGGGGTAACATTATTATACTGCCAGGGGTTGTCGTAGTTTTCCATGGCGTTAAAAATGGTCTTCGCCAGTTCGTTGTTGCTGAGCGGGTTGTGGCACAGCATATATTCCGTATCCGGCAGCGCAGGCAAACCATCCGCTTTACCCAGCACCCGTAGATCCGGGCTCATCATCTCCACCGGGCGAGCCGTGACGCCAAGCCCCGCTTTCACCGCTGCGCGAACCGCAGGCAGCGTTGAGGCTACATAGGCGAGTCGCCATGGCACGTTGGCAGCGTTAAGCGTGGCCAGCACGATGTCGCGGAACGGGCTGGGATCGTCCAGCAGCACCAGCGGAACCGGCTCGCCGCGCTGCAGTGAAAATTCTGCGGCACAGTACCAGTGCGTCGGAGAGGTACGCAGCGTCAGGCTCTCAAACTGGCCGGTGCGATGGGTAGTGACCACCAGATCGACCTCCTGCTCCTGCAGCATATCGACCATAAAGGCATTGCGTTTTACCCGCACGTCCAGCGCAAGCTTCGGATAAACCGAACTGATACGGTTGAGCAGGAACGGCAGAATGGTATCGGCCGACTCATCAGATGCGCCTAAGGTTAAGACACCCTGCAGATTACTAAACATTAAAGATGTACATGCTTCATCATTGAAGCGCAGGATTTTTCTGGCGTAACCCAGCAGCTGAATACCGTGTTCCGTTAACAGCTTATTGCGACCATGACGGGCAAAAAGCTCTTTACCCACCAGTTGCTCCAGTCGTTGCATTTGTTGACTGACCGCAGATTGGGTACGGCAAACGGCGGCCGCGGCAGCAGCAAAGGTGTTCAGATCGGCGACCGCCACAAAGGTTCTCAGCAGATCGAGGTCGAGATTCAGTATCGGACGATTTGCATTAATCATATCTTTTCACTTACAGGTTGCTCGTACGGAGCTGCCCCAGGTTTAAGCTGTGTGCGTAAAAGTAATACAGTTCCTTCTGAACAAAATCTTCTGACGTCCCGGTCTGGCAGTGTGCCTGCATAATGTAATTGTGCTGGGTATATCAGGGGTCAGAAACAGCTTATCTGACGATATTTTTATTCTCAAAAGCGATCAAGATATATAGATGTTTGCCGGATGATGTAAATTCCATTAAAGAAGATGCATCCCCAACGTCAACTTTATCGCAGTACAGGTTAAGCAGCAATGGTGTCGCTTAACTTCTCAAGGCAGAGATAATTCTAGCAATAACAATAAACTATTAAAGGTCCAGGTATCAAGGCCCTAAGTGGCCTGGTCTCTATCATCGCTAAACCCGGACACATCTTACCCTAAAACCTTTTTATTTATAAGCCTTATTGCGTTTTCAGTGATTTAACCTGAGTGATAACTCGCTAAACTAATTTTATTTATATTAACGAAAGTTGCGATTTCGCCTTTATTTGGAAATAACTAATAATTCAACCAGACCTTAATGATTAATTATACTTAACAGTAATTTCACACGGGCAACCTTTATTTAAAGAGGCAGGCAAGTAAACGCTACTGCATTTCATTCAGCTTTTACGAAAGGTTCCTGAAGGAAACAGTAGCATTGCTACCGTAAGTTGCTCAATACGCGGCTTTTTTACAGCGTAAAATCCATTTTAATACGCAACAACCAAAATAAATCACCAAATAACAACAAAAATATGGCCTATAAAATGTAACCAAACTTAAAAAAACAGTTAAAAACTTCAATCTCGTTTTCTGGCAGTGTACGAAATCTTCTTCTGTCGACGCTTCAAAATCGGCCAAGCGAGGAGTACATTGTTTCGTGCTGACTTCCACGGCAGGAAGTAGCAATAACAGCGAAAAGGTTAAAGATTCATGTCACCCATCGAAAAATCCAGCAAGTTAGATAACGTTTGTTACGACATTCGTGGCCCGGTTCTTAAAGAGGCAAAACGTCTCGAAGAAGAAGGTAATAAAGTACTTAAGCTCAATATCGGCAACCCGGCGCCATTTGGTTTTGATGCACCGGATGAAATTCTGGTTGATGTGATCCGCAACCTGCCGACGGCGCAAGGCTACAGCGACTCCAAAGGTCTCTACTCTGCCCGTAAAGCCATCATGCAGCACTATCAGGCGCAGGGCATGCGCGATGTGACTGTGGAAGATATCTATATTGGTAACGGTGTTTCCGAGCTGATCGTCCAGGCGATGCAGGCCCTGTTGAACAGCGGCGACGAAATGCTGGTTCCGGCCCCGGATTACCCACTCTGGACCGCTGCGGTATCGCTCTCCAGCGGTAAAGCGGTGCATTACCTGTGTGATGAATCGGCTGACTGGTTCCCGGATCTGGATGATATTCGCGCCAAAATTACGCCGCGCACCCGCGGGATCGTCATCATCAACCCGAACAACCCGACCGGCGCCGTCTATTCCAAAGAGCTCCTGCTGGAGATTGTTGAGCTGGCCCGCCAGCATAACCTGATCATCTTCGCGGACGAGATCTACGACAAAATTCTGTACGACGCGGCGCAGCACCACTCCATTGCCGCACTGGCACCGGATCTGCTCACCGTCACCTTTAACGGCCTGTCGAAAACCTACCGTGTCGCCGGCTTCCGTCAGGGCTGGATGGTGCTGAACGGGCCGAAGAAACACGCCAAAGGCTATATCGAAGGTCTGGAGATGCTGGCTTCGATGCGCCTGTGCGCCAACGTACCGGCCCAGCACGCGATCCAGACGGCACTGGGCGGCTATCAGAGCATCAGTGAATTTATCGTGCCTGGCGGGCGTCTGTATGAGCAGCGTCAACGCGCATGGGAGCTGATTAACGATATTCCGGGCGTCTCCTGCGTGAAGCCAAACGGTGCGCTCTATATGTTCCCGAAAATCGATATCAAGCGCTTCAATATCTTCGACGATCAGAAGATGGTGCTCGACTTCCTGCTGCAGGAAAAAGTGCTGCTGGTGCAGGGTACCGCATTTAACTGGCCGTGGCCGGACCATGTGCGCATCGTTACGCTGCCGCGTGAGGATGAGCTGGAGATGGCCATCAGCCGCTTCGGTCGTTTCCTCGGTGGATATCATCAGTAATCCCCCCCTCGGGCTGCCACTGGCAGCCCGATTTGCATCTCGCCGCCCCTCCCCTCACAATGAAACCTGTCGCTGTGCAAGACAAAAGGTAACTTATGAGTCAGAGTCATTTCTTCGCCCATCTTTCCCGTCTGAAACTGATTAACCGCTGGCCGCTGATGCGCAACGTGCGTACCGAGAACGTCTCCGAGCACAGCCTGCAGGTTGCCATGGTCGCCCACGCGCTGGCCGCCATCAAGAATCGCAAGTTCAACGGCCAGGTCAATGCCGAACGTATCGCCCTGCTGGCGATGTACCACGATGCCTCTGAGGTGCTGACGGGCGATCTGCCGACCCCGGTGAAGTACTTCAATTCGCAAATCGCCCAGGAGTATAAAGCGATTGAGAAAATCGCCCAGCAAAAGCTGGTCGATATGGTGCCGGATGAGCTGCGGGATATCTTCGAGCCGCTGATTGACGAGCAGAGCTACAGCGAAGAGGATCGCTTGATCGTCAAACAGGCCGACGCGCTCTGCGCCTACCTGAAATGTCTGGAGGAGCTCTCTGCCGGCAATCACGAGTTTTTACTGGCGAAAACCCGCCTGGAAAAAACGCTCGAGGCGCGCCGCAGCGAGGAGATGGACTATTTTATGGAGGTGTTTGTCCCGAGCTTCCAGCTGTCGCTGGATGAGATCAGTCAGGATTCACCGTTGTAGTTTTATTGCCGGGTGGCGGCTGCGCCTTACCCGGCCTACAAAACCGTATCCCACTCATTAAAACGGGAACAAGACCGGGATCATCACCACGCACACCACCATCACGAGGATCGTGAAGGGCACGCCAAGCTTCACGAAGTCGCTAAAGGTATATTTGCCCGGCCCCAGCACCAGGGTATTCACCGGTGACGAGACCGGCGTCATAAAGGCGGCAGAGGCAGCCATCGCCACCATCATCGCAAACGGATAAGGCGATACCCCCATCGATTTCGCCATCGCCAGCGCAATGGGTGCCATTAACACGGCGGTCGCGGTGTTGGAGATAAACAGCCCGATGGTGGCGCACATGATAAACAGGCACATCAGCATCATATAAGGGCCATAGCCGCCCCCCAGCTCCATCAGCCCTTTCACCACCAAATCGACCCCACCGGTTTTTTGCAGCGCCAGCGCGAAAGGCATCATGCCGACAATCAAAATGATGCTCGGCCAGTGGATCGCCTTGTAAGCGCTTTCAGCGTCGATGCAGCGGAATTTGCCCATCAGCAGGCAGGCCACGATCGCCGCCACCGGGTTCGGGATTTCGTCGGTCAGCATCAGGGCGACCATCAGCACCAGACAGAAAATGGCGTGCGGTGCCTGGCTGTGGGCGGGTGACGCATCGCTGACCTCAATAGGTAGGTTCAGCACCACAAAGTCACGGCCTCGCTGGCCCAGCTGGGTGATCAACTTCCAGTTGCCCACCACCAGGAAAATATCCCCCAGCTCCAGGGGCTCATCCACTACCGAGCCATCCATCGCCACGCCGTCGCGTTTTAACCCCACCACGTTCAGACCGTAACGGGTACGAAAACCTATTTCGCGGATGGTTTTTCCGAGCAGCTCCGACTCGGGTATCAGCGACACTTCCGCCATCCCCACGTCCAGCGCCTGATCGGAGAAGTACTCGCCGCGCAGGACCATCGGCTCCAGCAGCTGCTCGCTGCAAAAGTCGCGCAGGTCGACATCTGCCGAGGACATATCAATCAGCAGCACGTCCCGGGCACGAAACTCCGATACGCCGTTAACGTTGACGATGACCCGGCGAAAACGACGCCAGCGTTCCACACCAATGACGTTGGCTCCGTAGCGTTCGCGGAGTTTCAGATCGTCCAGGCGCTGACCAATCAGCGGCGAGCCGGGGCGGATCGCCAGGCGGCGGGCCCTGCCGGTGAGGCGATACTCTTTGATCAGATCGCGGAAGGTGCGGCGCTTCCAGCCGTCCCGGGGCTTATCCTGCTTATCGCTCTTCAGGGCAAAGCGGGTCAGCAGCATATAGATAATACCCAGCACCAGGATCACCAGCCCCAGCGGCGTGACGCTAAAGAAGCTAAAACCTTCCAGGCCTTCACGCAGCAGTTCACTGTTGACCACCAGGTTCGGCGGCGTGGCCACCAGCGTCATCATGCCGCTGATAAGCCCGGCGAAGCTGAGCGGCATCATCAGGCGCGACGGTGAGATCTGCATACGCATGGAGACGCTCAGGACCACCGGAATAAAGATTGCCACCACGCCGGTGGAGCTCATAAACGCTCCCAGCCCGGCGACGGTCAGCATCAGAAAGATCAGCATTTTGGTTTCGCTGTTACCCGCCACGCTGACCAGCCAGGAGCCCATGCTGGTCGCAACACCGGTACGCACCAGGCCATCGCCGATGATAAACAGGGCGGCAATCAGGATAACGTTGGGATCGCTAAAGCCTGAAAAGGCTTCCGGAAGGGTTAAGGTGCCGCTGAGGACAAAAGCCACAATCACCAGCAGGGCCACGGCATCCATGCGGACTTTGCCGGTCGCAAACAGAATAATCGCGATAAGGAGCAGGCTTAAAACCCAAATAAGTTCACCGTTCAAAACAGATCCTTGTCAGAAGAGAGTGAAGCCGATAGTGCCATAAAAAAAGCCCCAACAATGTGGGGCTATATCATGGGATTACATTTTTCGTGAGACTGTTACATTCCCGTCGGCGGTGCGGCTGACAACGACCGCCTCCAGCGTATTAAGCACCAGGTCCGCCTCGTCCAGACGCGGCGAGTTGGCAGGAACATTGACGGCAATGACGTGGCAGCCCGCGTTGAGGCCCGCCAGCACGCCAGCGGCGGCATCTTCCACCACCACGCATTCTTCCGGTGCCAGCCCCAGCAGCTTCGCGCCCAGTAAAAAGGCATCGGGCTCCGGCTTGCCGCGCGTTACCCGCTCGGCGGTGATAAACACTTCCGGCACCGGTAACCCTGCCGCTTTATGGCGCGCATGGGCCACAGGAACCGAGCCGGAGGTAACAATAGCCCACGGGATCTCCGCTTCATTCAGGTGCCTGAGCAGCTCTAGTGCCCCCGGCAGCGCGGTGATGCCCTCGGTATCGGTGGCTTCGACCTGCTCAAGCCAGGTAAACTCCGCCTGGATATCTGCTTCGCTTCTTCCCTGGAGAAAGTGCCGTAAAGAGGTTATGGCCTGTTTGCCATGGATAAAATTAAGCACCTCCTGATGGTCGATGCCATGCCGGTCGGCCCAGCGACACCAGGAGCGCTCCACCATTGGTAACGAATCAACCAGCGTACCGTCCAGATCAAACAGAAAACCTTTACACTGCACATCAACCTCCGTCAGGCGTTAATAATTTGTTGGATCTCATTGCTGCTCAGATGGTACTGACGCGGGCAGGCGTGCCACACGCTGAGCATGCGCTGATACTTTTCCCACATCGGGGTCTGGGCGTTAAAGCCGTGGGTACCGGCATCGAAATGGGTATAACGCCCTTCCACATTGACCATAAAGCGGACATAGCTCAGGTAACGGGATTCGGTGGCCGCATCGAAGCCCAGGAAAGTGACACGACGTTCGTCGATGGTCTGGGCATCTTTCAGGTTGGTCCAGGAGACATGCAGGGCGTGATACATCTCCATGATGTCGATAACGGTACGACAGGTCTCTTCCTTAAGTTCGCCAAACTCGCGATCCAGCTCGCGCATCTGTAAACCGAAACCACGTTCGACGATAGTCTGCAAGCGGCGATAGCGCTCGGCGTTGTCGGGATCAAGCATCGTCATCATTTTGTACTGATTAGACAAAATCAGACGTTGAGCGTGGGTCATTTCCATCTTTCGACTCCTGTTGCGCATGGCAGCATTAAAAAAAAGACACGGTAACGGGGTGTTACTGTGCCTTCTTTTAGAGATCGTTTCGATGATCAATCACAAGTCATCGAGGAATGTTTTATCAAGTTGCTTGAATGCCCGCTTCAGGGTATCTGCCAGCGCCTGGTAGTCGGGTTTGCCCTCGACCGGGGCCAGCGCCTGCCCGGCATCCTGCAGCTTGCCGCGAACTTCATAGAACCAGGACAACACCGACGGCGGCAGCGGCGTGACCGAGCGTTTGCCCAGCCACCACAGTCCCTGCATCGGCAGGCTCAGGGCAAAGAGCGCGGTAGCCACCGCGGGCCCGAGTTGTCCGCCCAGCGCAATCTGCCAGCAGAGGGTGAAGACCGCGATGGGCGGCATCAGGCGGATAGCGTGCCGGGTAGCGCGGATCACGCGGTTTTCAATAAAGACGGGCGCCAGGCGCTTTTCCAGTGGCCACGTCTTCGAATAATGCTGTCCCCGGCGAAACAGGCTAAAAAAGCTCACGGAAGGGTTCACGGGTGTCGACATGGCTTACCTCAACTTCACATATAAAGATTAAAAAATTCGTGCAAAACCACAACTGGTCATGACAACGTTCAAAAACTTTTGTCAGCACTACCCAGTATCAGGTATCCTGTGCCGGCCTGCAAAGGCCTTAGACGAGGAATGTTCACTCGTCAAATTATCGCACATTATGCCATTGCCGGAAAAATGCGCAAAATGGCATAAAATCATATGTATTCCTTTCGTCATGCCGAAATGTACTTCGGGCATGATGTTAATCATAAATGTCAGCGATATCTTGCGCTACGATCCTTGACTCACTGACGTTTTTTTAGCCACGTATCAATAATAGGTACTTCCATGTCGAGTAAGTTAGTACTGGTTCTGAACTGCGGTAGCTCCTCACTTAAATTCGCTATCATCGATGCGATCAACGGTGAAGAGTACCTTTCTGGTTTGGCCGAATGTTTCCATCTTCCTGAAGCACGTCTTAAGTGGAAAATGGACGGCAGCAAACAGGAAGCGGCTTTAGGTGCAGGCGCCGCTCACAGCGAAGCGCTGAACTTTATCGTTAACACTATTCTGGCACAAAAACCAGAACTGTCCGCTCAGCTGACCGCTATCGGTCACCGTATCGTTCATGGTGGCGAGAAGTACACCAAGTCTGTGATCATCGATGACTCTGTTATTCAGGGCATTAAAGACTCCGCTTCTTTTGCACCGCTGCATAACCCGGCTCACCTGATCGGCATCGCTGAAGCGCTGAAATCCTTCCCGCATCTGAAAGACAAAAACGTGGCCGTGTTTGATACCGCGTTCCACCAGACCATGCCGGAAGAGTCTTACCTCTACGCCCTGCCGTACAAACTGTACAAAGAACACGGCGTTCGCCGCTACGGCGCGCACGGCACCAGCCACTTCTACGTGACGCAAGAAGCGGCGAAAATGCTGAACAAGCCGGTTGAAGAAGTGAACATCATCACTTGCCACCTGGGCAACGGCGGTTCCGTTTCTGCTATCCGTAACGGCAAATGCGTTGATACCTCCATGGGTCTGACCCCGCTGGAAGGTCTGGTGATGGGTACTCGCTCCGGTGATATCGACCCGGCGATCATCTTCCACCTGCACGATACCCTGGGCATGAGCGTTGAAGATATCAACAAAATGCTGACCAAAGAGTCTGGCCTGCTGGGTCTGACCGAAGTCACCAGCGACTGCCGTTACGTTGAAGACAACTACGCCGAGAAAGAAGACGCTAAACGTGCAATGGACGTTTACTGCCACCGTCTGGCGAAGTACATCGGTTCTTACACTGCGCTGATGGACGGTCGTCTGGACGGCGTGGTCTTCACCGGTGGTATCGGTGAGAACGCGGCAATGGTACGCGAGCTGTCCCTGGGCAAACTGGGCGTGCTGGGCTTTGACGTTGACCATGAACGTAACCTGGCTGCGCGCTTCGGTAAGTCTGGCTTCATCAACAAAGAAGGCACCACTCTGGCAATGGTTATCCCAACCAACGAAGAGCTGGTTATCGCGCAAGACGCGAGCCGTCTGACTGCCTGATTCCACACCGCCAGCAATGCTGGCGGTGCTGTTTTGTAGCCCGCCTGATTTCGGCGGTAACGAAAGAGGATAAATCGTGTCCCGTACTATTATGCTGATCCCGACCGGAACCAGCGTAGGCCTGACCAGCGTCAGCCTCGGTGTGATCCGTGCGATGGAACGCAAAGGCGTTCGTCTGAGCGTGTTTAAGCCAATCGCTCAACCACGTGCTGGTGGCGATGCCCCAGACCAGACCACCACTATTGTTCGTGCAAACTCAAACCTGCCAGCCGCTGAACCGCTGAAGATGAGCCACGTTGAGTCTCTGCTCTCCAGCAACCAGAAAGACGTGCTGATGGAAGAGATCATCGCTAACTATCACGCTAACGCACAGGATGCGGAAGTGGTGCTGGTTGAAGGCCTGGTTCCGACGCGCAAGCATCAGTTTGCCCAGTCCCTGAACTTCGAAATCGCCAAAACGCTGAACGCGGAAATCGTGTTCGTGATGTCCCAGGGTACCGATACCCCGGAACAGCTGAAAGAGCGTATTGAGCTGACCCGCAGCAGCTTCGGCGGCGCGAAAAACAGCAACATCACCGGCGTTATCGTCAACAAACTGAACGCCCCGGTTGATGAGCAAGGCCGCACCCGTCCTGACCTGTCTGAAATATTCGACGACTCTTCCAAAGCGAAAGTCGTAAAAATCGATCCGGCTAAACTGCAGGAATACAGCTCTCTGCCAGTGCTGGGCGCGGTAACCTGGAGCTTCGACCTGATCGCGACCCGTGCGATCGATATGGCGCGTCACCTGAACGCCACCATCGTCAACGAAGGCGATATCAACACCCGTCGCGTGAAGTCTGTGACCTTCTGTGCGCGTAGCATTCCGCACATGCTGGAGCACTTCCGTGCAGGTTCCCTGCTGGTGACCTCTGCCGACCGTCCAGACGTGCTGGTTGCAGCCTGCCTGGCAGCGATGAACGGCGTGGAAATCGGTGCGATCCTGCTGACCGGTGCCTATGAAATGGACCCACGCGTCAGCAAGCTGTGCGAACGTGCGTTTGCGACCGGCCTGCCGGTCTTCATGGTGAACACCAACACCTGGCAGACCTCTCTGAGCCTGCAGAGCTTCAACCTGGAAGTGCCGGTTGACGACCATCAGCGTATCGAGAAAGTGCAGGAATACGTTGCCGGTTGCATCAATCCCGAGTGGATTGAATCCCTGACCGCGACCTCCGAGCGCAGCCGTCGTCTCTCTCCACCAGCCTTCCGTTATCAGCTCACCGAGCTGGCACGTAAAGCGGGCAAACGCGTTGTGCTGCCAGAAGGCGACGAACCGCGTACCGTTAAAGCCGCAGCTATCTGTGCCGAGCGCGGTATCGCCACCTGTGTGCTGCTGGGTAACCCGGATGAGATCACCCGCGTTGCTGCCTCTCAGGGCGTTGAGCTGGGTTCTGGTATCGAAATCGTTGACCCGGAAGTGGTGCGTGAAAGCTACGTTGCCCGTCTGGTTGAGCTGCGTAAGAGCAAGGGTATGACTGAAGCCGTTGCCCGCGAACAGCTGGAAGACAACGTGGTTCTCGGTACCCTGATGCTGGAGCAGGACGAAGTTGACGGTCTGGTTTCCGGTGCTGTTCACACCACCGCGAACACCATCCGTCCGCCGCTGCAGCTGATCAAAACCGCGCCAGGCAGCTCTCTGGTCTCTTCCGTGTTCTTCATGCTGCTGCCGGAACAGGTTTACGTTTACGGTGACTGTGCGATCAACCCGGATCCAACCGCTGAACAGCTGGCCGAGATTGCGATCCAGTCCGCTGACTCCGCGATTGCCTTCGGTATCGAACCGCGCGTAGCGATGCTCTCCTACTCCACCGGTACCTCAGGTGCAGGTAGCGACGTAGAGAAAGTGCGTGAAGCGACCCGTATTGCGCAGGAGAAACGCCCGGATCTGGTTATCGATGGCCCGCTGCAGTATGACGCCGCAGTGATGGCAGACGTTGCCAAATCTAAAGCGCCGAACTCGCCGGTTGCCGGTCGCGCTACCGTGTTCATCTTCCCGGATCTGAACACCGGTAACACCACCTACAAAGCGGTACAGCGTTCAGCCGACCTGATCTCCATCGGGCCGATGCTGCAGGGTATGCGCAAGCCGGTGAACGACCTGTCTCGTGGCGCGCTGGTAGACGATATCGTCTACACCATCGCGCTGACCGCGATTCAGTCTTCCCAGCAGTAAGCAGTATCCCAACGTAAAAAGGCGACCCGAGGGCCGCCTTTTTTTATTCGCATCGTTACGCTTCTTCGTGCTTCACCGGCTCGTTGCTGGCATTGCGGCTCATCCACAGAGCCAGCGCTTTCAGCGAATCTGGCGTGAAGTCGTCACAGCGGGCGGTGATCTCAGCCGGGGTCATCCAGCAGACTTCACTCACCTCTTCCTCCTGCAGCGCAAACGGGCCGTGAGAGACGCAGCTGAAAAGGCCTCCCCAGACGCGGCAGTGCGGATCTTCGAAATAGAACTGGCCATGCTCGGCGAACGGCACGCCGGCGATCCCCAGCTCCTCTTCCGCTTCGCGGCGGGCGGAATCAAGTAACAGCTCATCGGCCTGTACCACGCCACCGGCGGTAGCATCAAGCATCCCGGGCATGAAGTCTTTCGTTTCGGTACGGCGCTGAACCAGAATATTGCCCATCCCATCATGCACCACGATATAGGTCGCGCGATGACGAAGGCGCTGCGCCCGCATCTGTTCGCGGCTCGCCTGTGCGATTACCTCATTGTCTTCGTTGACAATATCCACCCATTCCGTACTTGCCAAATGACTGTGCTCCACCATCGGGAAACCTTCTCTTTAAAGCGCTCTCGCGGCGCGTTTACTGTTGAGGAGTAAATTACGGATTAATCTCTGACTGCGCAATAACCTGGCCGTCATTCAGCGTCATAACGCACAAATGGTTTCCTTCCAGCATGCCGTAACTGGGGGAAAATCCGCCTTTGGGCAGGCTGACCGAGCCAGGATTGAAATGTATAAGGTCGCCCTGTTTACCGGCTACCGGAATATGAGTATGACCGTAAACCAGCACATCGCCAGCATTCAGCGCGGGCAGGTTATCCGGACCAAACAGATGACCGTGGGTCACAAACAGGCGGCTGTTCTCCAGCAGGATCTGCTGCCAGGGGGCGGTAATGGGAAAATGCAGCAGCATCTGGTCAACTTCGCTGTCGCAATTGCCGCGCACGGCGATAATCCGTGACGCGTAAGCGTTGAGCCGATCGGCGACCTCAGCAGGCGCATAGCCTTCGGGCAGCGGGTTGCGCGGGCCATGGTTCAGCACATCCCCGAGGATCACCAGCCATTGCGCCCCGCTCTGGTCAAATAGCGAAAGCACCCGTTCGGTCGCCGGCAGCGAGCCGTGGATGTCCGATGCAAACATTAACTTCATCAGAGACTCCTTGTGTCGAAAAGCTGCCCCATCATACCGGAATATCAGCCCGCCCGCTTCGCGGACAGCGCCACGTAGCGCTGCACGGAGGCACGCTGCCACTGGAAGTTTGCGTAATCCACCAGCTGCTGCGGCACGTCATCGCCATTGAGCACCAGACGGTTAAGCATCAGGGCCAGATCCGCATCGGCAATACACCACTCCCCGAACAGGTTTTGCTGGCCGTGGGCAAGCAGTGACGAGGCAGTATCGTAGAGCTGATGTGCCGCCCGCTGCGCGGTTTCGCTCAGGGCCGGTTTTTTCACCCCGGCAAACACCACGTCGGTAGAACGCTCCGTGCGGATTGGCACCAGGTCGCTGCGCAGCCACGCCTGGATCTGGCGCGCGCGGGCGCGTTTTTGCAGATCGAGGGGGTAGATCCGCTCCCACTCCGGCGGCGCAAAATGCTCCTCCAGGTATTCCGTAATGGCAGAAGACTCGCTGAGTTCGAAGCCGTCAATCTCCAGCACCGGCACGCGTCGGGTCAGGGCATAGCCTCGCCACTGCGGCTGCCGGTTCTCGCCCCGGCTGAGGTCAACGGTCTTCAGGGTAAAAGGCAGGCCTTTCTCGGCCAGCGCGACATACACGCTCATGACGTAAGGGGAGTAATAATCGGCATCTGACCACAGGGTAATCGCAGGTTGGCTCATAAAGTCCTCGTAACGCGTCGGGTGATGGGTATCTATCCAAAATATAACCTCCTGCCCCGGCTGTCACTTGATGAAAACTCACGATTTATCACCACCACCTATACTCGATCCTATGCCGCGATAATCGTTATGACAGGAGTTGCGATGATTGACCTTTACTACGCCCCTACCCCCAACGGGCATAAGATCACGCTTTTTCTGGAGGAGGCCCAGCTGGATTACCGCATCCTGCCGGTGGATATCAGTAAAGGCGAACAGTTTCGCCCTGAGTTTCTCGCCATTTCGCCCAACAATAAAATCCCGGCCATTGTTGATCATGAGCCGGAAGACGGTGGTGAGCCGCTGAGCCTGTTTGAGTCCGGCGAGATCCTGCTCTATCTGGCGGAAAAAACCGGCAAGATGATGAGCGGGGAGTTACGGGAACGCCACGTTACCCTGCAGTGGCTCTTCTGGCAGGTGGGCGGGCTGGGGCCGATGATCGGCCAGAACACCCACTTTAACCACTTTGCGCCGCAACCCATCCCCTACGCCATCGAACGCTTCCAGGTTGAGACGCAGCGGCTCTATAACGTGCTGAATAAGCGGCTGGAAAAATCGCCGTGGCTGGGAGGCGATCGCTACAGCATCGCGGATATCGCCTGCTGGCCGTGGGTCAATACCCATGAAAACCATCGCGTCGACCTGGCGTCGTGGCCTGCGGTGAATAACTGGTTTGAGCGCATTCGTACCCGTCCGGCAACCGAACGCGCAATGCAAAAAGCACAGCAGATATAAACGGTTTCCTCATGTATTATGGTGGCGATAATGACACGGAGGAAGCCTGCAATGTCCCAGCAAGACGCGATTATTCGTATTAAAAATTTACGCCTGCGCACCTACATCGGCATCAAAGAGGAGGAGCGCGCTAACCGTCAGGATATCGTGGTTAATGTGGTGATCCACTACCCGGCCGACAAGGCCCGGGACAGTGAGGATATCAATGACGCCCTGAACTACCGCACCGTCACCAAAAGCATCATTCAACATGTCGAGAGTAACCGCTTCTCTTTGCTGGAAAAATTAACTCAGGATGTGCTGGATATCGCACGCGAACATCACTGGGTCACCTATGCTGAAGTAGAGATCGATAAACTTCACGCGCTGCGCTATGCCGACTCCGTCTCAATGACGTTAAGCTGGCAACGCTAAGCGCAACCCCTGGAGGTTGTATGAAGATCCTGGTAACCGGCGGTACCGGCCTGATTGGCCGGCATCTGATCCCCCGCTTACAGACGTTGGGCCATGAGCTTACGGTGGTAACGCGCAGTCCCGAAAAGGCGCGTCAGGCACTCGGCTCGGGCATCGATATCTGGAAAGGGCTCACCGAGCATCAGGATCTCAACGGCTTTGACGCCGTCATCAATCTGGCGGGGGAACCCATCGCTGACAAGCGCTGGACCGAAGAACATAAGCAGCGGCTGTGCAACAGCCGCTGGACTATCACCCAGCGGCTGGTTGATATGTTCAAGGCCAGCGACACGCCGCCGTCGGTGTTTATCTCCGGTTCAGCATCGGGCTATTACGGCGATTTAGGCGAAGTGGTGGTCACCGAAGAGGAGCCGCCGCACAACGAATTTACCCATAAGCTGTGCGCACGCTGGGAGCAGATCGCCTGCGGGGCGCAGAGCGAGCAGACCCGCGTTTGCCTGCTGCGCACCGGCGTAGTGCTGGCACCGAAAGGCGGGATTCTGGCGAAGATGCTGCCGATGTTTAAGCTGGGTCTCGGCGGTCCGGTCGGCAATGGCCGTCAGTATCTGGCATGGATCCATATCGACGATATGGTGAATGGCATTCTCTGGCTGCTGGATAACGATCGGCGCGGTCCGTTCAATATGGTCTCCCCCTACCCGGTTCGCAACGAACAGTTCGCCCATGCCCTGGGGCATGCGGTGCATCGCCCTGCCGTGGTTCGCGCCCCGGCCACCGCTATCCGCCTGCTGATGGGAGAATCCTCCGTGCTGGTGCTGGGCGGTCAGCGCGCGCTGCCAAAACGTCTGGAGGCCTCCGGATTTGCCTTCCGGTGGTACGATTTAGAAGAGGCCCTGGGAGATGTGGTAGGTTAAGGCGTAATGATGACCACAATTACCACTCCCCGGCTGACGCTCTCCCCTTTTGAGCCCTCCGACTGGCCCTTTTTCCATACCCTGCGCGAATCTCCGGAGATCATGCGCTATATGGCCGCTATCGCTCCAGAGAAAGAGACCCGACGCCTGTTTGCCGCCCGCCTGACGACCCCGCACATCTTCGTCATTCGCACTCACGATAATGACACCCCGCTGGGGGATATTGGGCTGCAAATCAGCGCTAAGTATCCTGACGAGGCCGACATTGGCTATACGGTGATCCCTTCCGCGCAGGGCCGGGGCATTGCCAGCGAGGCGCTGCGTGCCGTCTGTGAATATGCATTTATTCGGGTAGGGGTAAAGGCGGTTAACGCGTACGTGCTGGCGGATAACGGCGGTTCGGTGCGGGTGTTAGAAAAAGCGGGCTTTGTGCGGACCCAGGTGCTGGAACAGGCGTATGAGATTAACGGCGTGCGGTATGACGACTGGGTATACCGGCTGGAGAATGGTGCGGCCTGATCCCCTCACCCTGACCCTCTCCCGAAGGGAGAGGGAACAAACATAAAAAACTACTTCAACGACCCTTTCAGGAACTGCTGTAAACGCGGGCTCTTCGGATTCGCCAGCACCTCATCCGGGTGCCCCTGCTCTTCGATCTTGCCCTGATGCAGGAAAATGACGTGGTTGGAGACGTTACGGGCGAAGCCCATCTCGTGGGTCACCACCACCATGGTTTTCCCCTCTTCGGCCAGCTGCTGCATGATACGCAGCACTTCGCCCACCAGCTCGGGATCGAGCGCAGAGGTCGGTTCGTCAAACAGCAGCACTTCCGGCTCCATCGCCAATGCACGGGCGATAGAGACACGCTGCTGCTGCCCCCCCGGAGAGATGCACCGGATATTTAATCTGCTGGCGCTCGTCGATACCCACTTTCGCCAGGTATTTCTCCGCACGGGCACGGGCTTCCTGCTTGCTTAAGCCCAGCACCTGCACCGGCGCTTCCATCACGTTCTCCAGCACCGTCATGTGGCTCCAGAGGTTGAAGTGCTGGAACACCATCGTCAGACGGGTACGCAACATCCGCAGCTGGTGCTTATCCGCCACCTTCAGCTGACCGTCTTTATCCTGCACCAGATTGATGTTCTCACCGCTGACCACAATCTTGCCGGCGCTCGGCTTTTCGAGGAAGTTGATGCAGCGCAGGAAGGTACTCTTACCCGACCCTGAGGAGCCGATAATACTGATCACATCGCCCGCATTTGCCTGCAGCGACACCCCTTTCAGCACTTCATGTTCGCCGTAGCGTTTGTGCAAATCGATAACGTTTAATTTGTTCTCAGCCATCTTAATTCTCAGTGCGTCGAAGAAGGTTTTATGTGCTGCAACCAGCGTTTTTCCGCTTTGCGGAACAGGCTAATCAGGACGTAAGAAATGATTAAATAGAGCACCGCCGCGATCCCGAAGGCGGTAAACGGCTGATAGGTTGCCGAGTTAATGTCGCGGGCAATCTTCAGCAGATCCGGCACGGTGGCGGTAAAGGCCAGCGCGGTGGAGTGCAGCATTAAAATCACTTCGTTGCTGTAGGCGGGCAGCGCAATGCGCAGCGCCGACGGCAGAATAATGCAGCGGTAGAGCTTCACGGAGGAGAAGCCATAGGCCCGCGCCGCCTCAATCTCGCCATAGGGAACGGAACGAATCGCCCCGGCAAAAATCTCGGTGGTATAGGCGCAGGTGTTCAGCGTCAACGCCAGCACGGTACAGTTCAGCCCGCTACGGAAGAACGCGTTCAGCATCTCGGTGCCTTTCACAATCTCGAGGGTGTACATCCCGGAGTAGAAGACCAGCAGCTGCACATAAAGCGGTGTACCGCGGAAAATATAGGTAAACAGCCAGATGGGAAAGCGAATGTATTTGTTGTTCGACACGCGGCCGATGGCGAGAAATATCGCCAGAATGCCGCCCATCACCACGGAAGAAATCAGCAGCCAGAGGGTGATCGCCACACCGGTAAAGCGGTATCCGTCGGTCCATAGCAGCGATTTCCAGTATTCCTGAATAATCTCGATCACAGGTCAGCCCTCTTCACACCCACGGAGTAGCGACGCTCGAGCAGCAGCAGCACACCATTGGAGACGGTGGTAAACACCAGATAAATCACCCCGCAGACGATGGCGAAGTAGAACGGTTCCCAGGTGCTTTTGCCCGCCAGCTGCGTGGCTTTCACCACATCTTCCAGCCCCAGTAACGAGACCAGCGCCGTCGCTTTGAGGATAACCTGCCAGTTGTTGCCGATGCCCGGCAGCGCAAAGCGCATCATGGCCGGAAACATAATACGGCGGAAGGTTTGAGAGGAGGTAAAACCGAACGCCGTAGCCGCTTCGATATGCCCTTTCGGCACGGCGAGATAGGCTCCGCGGAAGGTTTCAGTAAAGTAGGCACCGTAGATAAAGCCCAGGGTGATGATACCGGCCACCATAGGATCGATATCAATCTGCGCCATACCAATGGCATCCGTAATGCCGTTAAGGGCGATTTGCAGACCGTAGAAAATCAGCAGCATCAGCACCAGGTCTGGCACACCACGGATCAGGGTGGTATAGCCTTCAAACAGCAGAACCATGGCCCGGTTGGTCGAAAGCTTCGCGCCCGCGCCCGCCAGGCCTATTAACACCGCCAGCACCACCGAACTGAGAGCCAGTTCAAGGGTGACGAGTGCGCCTTGTAAAATTACGCCAGAAAATCCGTACAGCATACCGCCTGCCCTGTCGTGTCGTGAGTGGTGACGCCGTGTCTTTTCCCCTCCCGCAGCGGGAGGGGCCGCACGTTATTCAGCGGGGCGTTTAGCCACCGTAGACATCAAAGTCGAAGTATTTCTTCGCCATTTTTTCGTAAGTACCGTCCGCGCGCATCTCGGCAAAGGCCTTGTTCAGCGCTTCACGCAGTTCGTTGTCCTCTTTACGCAGCCCCATACCGGTGCCCACGCCGAAGAGTTTCTCGTCCTTGATGGACGGACCGCCGAACTTGTAATCTTTACCTACCGGCTGCTTCAGGAAGCCTTCGCTGGCAGCGACTTCGTCCTGGAAGGCGGCATCGATGCGGCCTGCGGTCAGGTCAGCGTAGATATTCTCCTGGCCCTGATAAGAGACGATCTCGATCCCTTTCGGTGCCCAGTGCTCGTTACCGAAGGTCTCCTGGGTAGTACCCTGCAGCACGCCCACGCGTTTACCTTTCAGTGACTCCAGGGTTGGCTGGATATCAGAGGATTTTGCGACCACCAGACGGGAATCCGCTGCATAAAGTTTGTCGGTGAAGGCAATCTCCTGCTGGCGTTTTTCAGTGATGGAGAGAGAAGACATGATGGCGTCGATTTTTTTCGCTTTCAGCGATGGGATCAGCGCATCCAGTGGGTTTTCAACGAAGGTACACTCAGTTTTGATACGTTTGCACAGCTCTTTCGCCAAATCGATATCAAATCCTACCAGTTCACCCTGCGCATTCTTCGATTCGAAGGGGGCATAAGTCGGGTCAGTACCAATACGAACTTTTTGCGGAATTGCTGCGAATGCCGCAGTAGCGCTGGAAAATGCCAGAGCCAGAGAAAGTGACAACACCAGTTTTTTCATATCTATCCTCAACAGACTGTCTTCTTACGGGATTTTAACGCCGACGGGGGTGCTCTTAATGTGCCACTAATCGCCGCGGCAAGGCAAAAGATTATGCCCCGCACGCGCGAAAAAGTGCATTGCGAGTGCTTAACTATTCACTTTATAACCAACCCGGCACAGGATTTGCACCGTTATGGTTCGCAATGACCACTGGCGCACCATAACAGTGAACCATTATGGTGCGCACCCGTCAGTAACGGTTAGTCGCCGTACACGTTGAAGTCGAAGTATTTCTTCGCCAGTTTGTCGTAGGTGCCGTCTTTACGCAGTTCGTTAAAGGCTTTATCAAACGCCGCTTTCAGCTCGGCATCGTCCTTACGCAGGCCGATACCGGTGCCGTCACCGAAGTACTTTTTGTCTTTTACAGACGGGCCGGCAAAGGCAAACTCTTTCCCTGCCGGTTGCTTCAGGAAGCCTTCGCTTGCCGCGACTTCATCCTGGAAAGCCGCATCCAGACGCCCTGCAGCCAGATCGGAATAGATCAAATCCTGGTTCTGGTAAGCCACCACGTCCACGCCCTTCTCACGCCAGTTGGCATTGGCAAAGCCTTCCTGGGTGGAGCCCTGCAGGACGCCGACGTGTTTGCCTTTCAGCGAGTCAATGGTCGGCTGCACAGGCGAGCCTTTCGCCGCAATCAGGCGGGAGTCCGCTGCGTACAGTTTTTCAGAGAAGGCGATCTCCTGCTGGCGTTTCTCGGTGATCGAGAGCGAAGAGATAATCGCGTCGATTTTCTTGGCTTTCAGGGAGGGGATCAGCGCATCAAAGTCGCTGCCCACCCAGGTGCATTTCACGGACATGCGTTTGCACATCTCATTCCCCAGGTCGATATCAAACCCGACAAATTCACCCTTCGCATCTTTCGATGAGAACGGCGCATAGGTCGCGTCGGTACCGATACGTACGGTCTGTGGGAGCGCCGCATAGCTGCTTGCCGCTGCGCTTAATCCCACCAGCAAAGACAGAGCCAGAACCGTCTTCTTCATACATTACCCTCAAGTGTCGTGATTTTATTATGTATTAGGTTGTGTTGTGTGTTGTTGCAGGCGATCCCTTGCAGGTCTTATGCCAGTTTGCGATTAGTGCAAAATTACGGCGTTAAATATGTTAACGAAAGGTTGCAAGATTGCCTTAATGGTGAAAGATAGCAGGTCTGCCAAACGAACCGCAGTGGGAAGAAAGGAAAAAAGGAATTAAATGTTGAGGATATGATCGCTGTTGCAGAATTGCCCTGAAACAGGGCACGTTGCGCTGACCTGCCCCAGGGCAGGACACCTTTGCCGTCAGACGCCCTGCCAGCGGGCAAAGAGATCGTCCGGCAGTTCAATGTCGAACTGGTCGAGAACCCGGTTCACGGTTTGATTTATGACGTCATCCAGACTCTGCGGGCGGTGATAAAACGCCGGCACCGGCGGCATGATCACCGCCCCCAGTTCCGCAGCCTGAGTCATCAGCCGCAGGTGGCCCAGATGGAGCGGAGTTTCACGCACGCAAAGCACCAGCGGGCGGCGCTCTTTCAGCACCACGTCGGCGGCGCGGGTCACCAGGGTATCGGTATAGCTGTTGACGATGCCGGAGAGGGTTTTGATGGAACAGGGCAGGATCACCATACCCGCGGTCTTAAACGACCCGGAGGAGATGCTGGCGGCGATATCGCGGGCATCATGCACCACATCGGCCAACGCCTGAACGTCGCGCAAGGAGTAATCGGTTTCGAGAGAGAGGGTCTGACGCGCGGCCTGGCTCATCACCAGATGGGTTTCAACGTCAGCGACGTCGCGTAATACCTGCAGCAAACGGACACCGTAAATCGCGCCGCTGGCCCCTGAGATCCCTACTATCAATCGTTTCATGATTATCGCCCTTGCTGTAACTGGGCAGACTTTGCAGGATTTTGGCGGGAGTTGCAAGCGAGGGCGGACGCCCTCGCCTGTGATAACGATTAACCTTCGTTGTGCATCTCTAAGCTTTCGAGATCGTTCGCCATCTGCACGGCTTTCGCATCGTCGTTACGCAGAGAGTCGAGGTAGTCGAGATACTTCTGGTCCACATCTTTGGTGACGTAGATACCGTTGAACACCGAGCACTCGAACTGCTGGATATCCGGGTTCTCAGCGCGCACCGCGTCGATCAGATCGTTCAGATCCTGGAAAATCAGGCCGTCGGCGCCGATGATCTGGCGGATCTCGTCCACTTCACGACCGTGAGCGATCAGCTCGTTGGCGGTCGGCATGTCGATACCGTAGACGTTCGGGAAGCGAATCTCCGGTGCCGCAGAGGCCAGATAGACCTTCTTCGCACCCGCTTCACGGGCCATCTCGATAATCTGCTCTGAAGTGGTGCCACGCACGATGGAGTCATCCACCAGCAGCACGTTCTTATCGCGGAACTCAGCGCGGTTGGCATTCAGCTTGCGGCGCACCGATTTACGGCGCAGCTGCTGGCCTGGCATGATAAAGGTACGGCCAACGTAGCGGTTTTTCACAAAGCCCTGGCGATACGGTTTACCCAGGATGCGCGCCATCTCCAGTGCGATATCGCAGGAGGTTTCCGGGATCGGGATGACCACGTCGATATCCAGATCTTCCCACTCGCGGGCAATCTTCTCGCCGAGCTTGGTGCCCATATTCACACGGGCGCTGTAGACGGAGATCTTGTCGATGAAGGAGTCCGGACGGGCAAAGTAGACGTATTCGAACAGGCACGGGTTGCTGACCGGGTTTTCCGCACACTGACGGGTAAACAGCTGGCCTTTTTCGGTGATGTAAACCGCTTCGCCCGGGGCAACGTCACGCAGGAACTCAAAGCCCAGCGTATCCAAAGCCACGCTTTCGGAGGCCACCATATACTCGGTGCGGCCATCGCCAATGTCGCGTTTACCCAGCACCAGCGGGCGGATCCCGTTTGGATCGCGGAACGCGACCATACCGTGGCCGATAATCATCGCAACGCAGGCATAAGCCCCGCGAATCAGACGGTTAGTGGCCGCCACGGCAGCAAAAATGTTGTCGGCTTCCAGCGGATAGTGACGGAAGTTATCCAGTTCGCTGGCAAAGATGTTAAGTAGAATTTCAGAGTCTGAAGTGGTGTTAATGTGGCGACGCTTCTCTTCAAACAGCTTTTTACGCAACTCGTGGGCGTTGGTCAGGTTGCCGTTGTGGGCAAGCGTGATGCCATACGGGGAGTTAACGTAGAAAGGCTGCGCTTCAGAGGCGCTGGAACTGCCTGCGGTAGGGTAACGAACGTGACCAATACCCATGTTACCCTGCAGACGCTGCATATGGCGGGCTTCAAACACATCGTTTACCAGGCCGTTGGCCTTACGTAAACGGAAGCAGTTGTGTGCATCAATGGTGATGATACCCGCAGCATCCTGCCCACGGTGCTGAAGCACCGATAATGCGTCATAAATAGACTGGTTTACCGGCATGAAACCGGCGATACCGACAATACCGCACATTCGTCATTTCCTCGTTAAGCCACATCTCAGGGTTTATGCCCTGGGCAAAAAACTCGACGAGCTTTGCAGATAGTCAAAGAACCATCTGATGATGAAGCTGAACTGCGGGATCAGCTGCGATTTCTGCCAGTCTTCACTTTTTGAGAACCCGGTAAAGGTATCAAGGAAGAACAGTATCGCGGCGACAATCAATACCCCTCGCAAGGCACCGAAACAGATCCCAAGCACCCTGTCCGTTCCTGACAAACCGGTTTTCTCAACCAGCTGGCCAATCACGAAGTTAACAATGGCGCCAACTATCAGCGTCGCGATAAACAGCACCGCGATGGCGATTCCGTTTCGGACCAGTTCATCTTCAAAGCCCGTGAACCAGACAGACAGGTAAGTGTAGTAATGACTGGCAACAAAGAAGGCACAGCCCCAGGTTACCAGCGATAACGCTTCACGAACAAAGCCACGGATCAGGCTAACCAGACAGGAAAAACCTATCACCGCAATGATGGCGTAATCAATCCAGACCATATACGTCCCACGATTAAACGCCCTGTCATCCAGTTCGGGGCGAATTCTAACAGAAAAAGAAAACGTTTGCGTAGGGATTTCCTTCCCGCGCGTAAATAAAAAAAGCGCTGAAAAAATATTCAGCGCCCCAGGCGGGTTACCTTCTCAGGCAATCTGCTGCGCCTGTTTTTTAATCAGAGAAAAACTCAGTTCACGCTGTAGTTCATCACCACGCCGCTCAGACCGGAGAGTTGATTCAGCTCCCCAAGCGACCCCTTCAGCTTATCTCTCGATGCATCCGGGCCGACGAGAATACGGGTGATTTTACCCTGTACTGGCGTGGAAGGTGAAGTGTAAACGCGATACCCCGCGCCCCGCAGTTTGGCCACCACCTCGTTGACCTTGTCGGCATTTTTCAACGCGCCGAGCTGCACAACGTAGGCTTTACCGGTCGGGACCGGTTTCTCTTCTGCTGCCGGTTTGGCCGGTGGGGTTTCCGTAGCCGCCGCCAGCTGCTGGCTGGTGTTATCGCGCTGCGGTTTCGGCTGCGGTTTCTCAACCGGCTTCGGTTTCTGCACCGGTTTCGGCGCATACTGCTCGACCGGTGCCGAATCCAGTTCGTTATTGTTACCGGCCGCCAGACGCGACGGATCTAAGGATGGTGCTGCGGCATCGCCCGCCCGCACCTCTTCCGCCGCTCCTTCAGGCGGTTGAGCAGGCAGTGCCTGCGTCGCCGCCGGCAGCATGTCCGGCTCATCCCGGTCGCCCGGTTTCGGTACCAGCGGGATCGCCGCAAACTCATCCTGATAATGCTTTTTCTGTCCATCAAGCAGCCCGGGGAGGATAATCACCCCCAGCGCCACCAGCACAATGGTGCCTGCTAAACGGTTCTGAAACTTACTTGCCACCGGTTCTCCCCGCATCCATTACGTCCATGACATGTGCCACCGTGTGGAAGGATCCACACACCAGCACGGTATCTTCTGGTCTGGCATCCGCCATTGCCGCGCGCCACGCCTGCTCTACGCTGGCAAAAGTCTGGCCCTGCCCGAGGTGTTCCATCAGCTGTTCGGCCGTTGCCCCGCGCGGGCCTTCCAGAGGTGCACAATACCAGCTATCGACCACACTCTCCATGCAGGCCAGCGTGCCGCCAATATCTTTATCATGAAGCATACCGATAACCGCCAGCACGCGCCCGGTTTTTGGCAATGTTTTGAGACGTCCGGCGAGCCAGGCTGCGGCATGAGGGTTGTGCGCCACATCCAGAATCAGACGCGGCGATTCGCTCACAATCTGGAAACGCCCGGCGAGGATCGCCTGCTGAATGCCATCGCGGATGGCCTGCTCGTTCACCGCCAGACCGCTGGCACGCAGTGCGGCCAATGCCGTTGCGGCGTTCGGCTGCGGCACCTGCGGCAGCGGCAGGTTTTCCAGCGCGCCTCTGGCATCTTCAAAACGCCAGTCGCTCTGTGTCACGCTGTAGCGCCAGTCGACGTCGCGACGCTGCAACAGCGCCCCTTTCTCCTGGGCCACGTCAGCGATGGTGTGCGGCATCTCAGGCTCACCGACAATCGCCGGTTTCCCCGCGCGGAAAATACCGGCTTTTTCACGGCCAATGCTTTCACGATCGGGCCCCAGCCAGTCGGTATGATCCAGCGCGATGCTGGTCACCACCGCCACGTCCGGATCCACGATATTGGTAGCGTCCAGACGCCCGCCTAACCCGACCTCGAGGATCACCACGTCCAGCTGCGCCTGCTTAAACAGCCACAGCGCCGACAGCGTGCCATATTCAAAATAGGTCAGCGACGTGTCGCCGCGCGCGGCTTCGATTTCTGCGAAGGAGGCAGTGTGTGCCGATTCGGCTAACTCGGCGTTTTGCACCCGCACGCGCTCGGTGTAGCGCACCAGATGCGGTGAGCTGTAGACGCCCACTTTGTAGCCCGCCGCCATCAGCATGGACTCCAGCGTGCGGCAGGTGGTGCCTTTGCCATTGGTGCCCGCGACGGTGAAGACAAAGGGAGCCGGTTTCAGAACGTCAAGGCGCGCCGCTACCTGGCTGACGCGCTCAAGTCCCATGTCGATGGCTTTACTGTGCAGGTTTTCCAGATAAGAAAGCCACGCGGCCAGAGGCGACGTGGCTTGGGGAAGAGTGATATTTTCCATGTTGCGCGCTTTTCAGTTACGGTTAGAAAGCAAAAGGGCAGCGCCATTGGCCCTGCCCTTTTCAGTTATCAGGCCTCGGGTTCCTGATCCGGTACCACCACGCCTTCGCGCGGCTCATCCGGGCTCGGCGACGGCAGATTCATCAGCTTCGCCAGGATGCTGGCCAGTTTCAGGCGCATCTCCGGACGGCGAACGATCATGTCGATAGCGCCTTTCTCGATAAGGAACTCACTGCGCTGGAAGCCCGGCGGCAGTTTCTCACGTACCGTTTGTTCGATAACGCGCGGGCCGGCAAAGCCGATCAGCGCTTTCGGTTCAGCGATGTTCAGATCGCCCAGCATCGCGAAGCTCGCCGATACGCCGCCCATGGTCGGGTCGGTCAGTACGGAGATGTACGGCAGACCGCGCTCCTGCATTTTCGCCAACGCTGCGGAGGTTTTTGCCATCTGCATCAGCGACATCAGCGCTTCCTGCATACGGGCACCACCGGAGGCGGAGAAGCAGATCAGCGGACAGTTGTCTTCCAGCGCCTGCTCAACCGCACGCACAAAGCGCGCGCCAACCACGGAACCCATTGAGCCGCCCATAAAGGAGAACTCAAACGCCGCTGCGACAACCGGCATCTCGTGCAGGGTGCCTTTCATCACCACCATGGCGTCTTTCTCGCCGGTCTCTTTCTGTGCAGAGGCCAGACGGTCTTTGTATTTCTTGGAGTCGCGGAACTTCAGCACATCTTTCGGCTCAAGCTCGCTGCCCAGTTCAACCAGAGAACCTTCATCCAGCAGGCTATGCAGGCGGTTACGCGCCGACATACGCATGTGGTGATCGCACTTCGGACAAACTTCCAGATTACGCTCCAGCTCGGCGCGGTACAGGACCTGGCCACAGCTGTCACATTTGGTCCACACCCCTTCAGGAATACTCGCTTTGCGGGTTGGGGTGATATTACTTTTAATTCGTTCAATCCAGCTCATTGATAACCTTTCTGCCTGAACCAGGTTTGCTGCAAGGGGCGCATAATGCCATTTTTGCCCCCGACAGACCATGAATGTTGCACATTAAAACATAACAGCCCGAAACTTTGGATAAAAAAGTGGTCGAACCGCAGTCGTGCTTTTATTTTGCTTGTTTTGCCGCCGCGCGCCGGTGACGAATAATTTCGATTACACCCGGCAGAATGGAGACCACAATAATCCCTACGATCAGTAACTTGAGGTTTTCCTGAATCATAGGAATGGTCCCGAAGAAATAGCCCGCGTAGGTAAAGCTGAGTACCCACAGCAGCGCACCCGTAACGTTATAGAGCGCGAACTGACGGTACGACATATGACCCATCCCCGCAACAAAGGGGGCAAAGGTTCTGACGATCGGCACAAAGCGGGCGAGAATAATGGTTTTACCGCCGTGTTTCTCATAAAACGCATGGGTTTTATCAAGATAGCTGCGACGGAAAATCTTCGAGTCCGGATTACTGAATAACCGATCGCCAAACAGCCGCCCTATAGTGTAGTTCACCGCATCGCCAAGGATCGCGGCGATAAGCATCAGAACCACCATCAGGTGAACGTTGATGTCGTTGGTTTCCAGAGAGGCCAGCGCCCCCGCCACGAACAGCAGCGAATCACCCGGTAAGAACGGGGTGACGACCAGTCCGGTTTCACAAAACAGGATCAGGAACAGAATGGCATAGACCCAGACGCCATAATCAGCGACCAGCTCTGCCAGGTGAACATCAATATGCAGAATGAAATCAATAACAAAGCGAATAAAATCCATATTGTCTAAACCTTTATTGCACGGCTATCAGTCCGCTAAAAACAGCGGGCCCATTGGCGGTTTCGGAAGGTCAAAACGATCCGGGTAATCGACCGAGACCAGATACAGCCCTTCCGCTTTCGCCGTTGCTGCTGCCAGGGTTCTGTCCTTTGCTGCCAGCAACTCTGCAATCCAGCTCTCCGGCTGGTGTCCGGCGCCCACTTCCATCAGGCTGCCAACAATATTCCGCACCATATGATGTACAAAGGCGTTGGCCTTGATATCCACCACCACATACGCCCCATAACGGCTGACGTTAATGTGCATCACGTTGCGCCACGGGGTACGCGACTGGCACTGTACCGCGCGAAACGAGGTAAAGTCGTTTTCGCCAATCAGCGCCTGCGCCGCACGATGCATGCGATCGGCATCCAGAGGCTCGTAAAAATGCGTTACGCCCTGGCCTAACACGGCCGGACGCAGACGCTGGTTATAGATGATATAGCGGTAGCGGCGCGCGGTGGCGCTGAAGCGCGCGTGAAAATCATCCGGCACAGTTTTGACCCAACGCACGGCGATGTCACCAGGCAAATTCGCATTTACCCCCAGCGTCCAGGCCGCGTCTTTACGCACCGCGGTAGTTTCAAAGTGAACCACCTGCCCCGTACCGTGGACACCGGCGTCGGTACGCCCCGCGCACAGGACATTGATGGGCTCATTCGCCACCTGAGAGAGCGCTTTCTCCAGTTTTTCCTGGACGCTGCGCACCTCGTTCTGACGCTGCCAGCCATAATATTTACTGCCATCGTACTCAATCCCGAGGGCAATTCTATGGACCGGCTTTTGTTCCACTTCTGACATCAGTACAGATACTCCTGCACCAGTTTCTCGGCGATTTTCACCGCCATCAGCGCGCCGCCAAAACGAACGTTATCGGCAACCGACCAGAACTGGATCTGCTCCGGCATGCCGTAATCGTTGCGTACGCAGCCGATGGAGAGGCGGGCGTTGCCCGTTGCGTCACCGACCTGGGTCGGGAATTCGCTCTCTTCAGACAGCTCAATGTCCTCGCCGCGGCCAAAGGCGTCGCGCGCCTCTTCCGCCGCCAGAGGGCGCATGGCTTCGAAGCTCACCATCTGGGCGTGACCGTAAAACACCGGCGACTGCACGCAGTTGGCGGAGATCATCAGTCCCTCATCCTGCAGGATCTTGCGGACCTGATCGACAAGCTGGCGCTCTTCACGCACGCTGCCTTCGCGATCCGGCAGCAGCGGCAGCATGTTGAAGGCCAGCTGACGGCCAAAGAAGTCCTCTTCATCCACCGGAATACCGTTCAGCAGCTTGGCGCTCTGCCCGGCCAGCGCATCCACCGCTTTTTTACCGTGAGCGGAGGCCGACAGCAGGCTGGTGACGGTGATACGGGATAAGCCGCCATCATCGATCAGCGGTTTCAGGGCGGTCAGCAGCTGGCTGGTCAGGCTGTCCGGGACGGCAATCAGGTTACGGTTGCGGTAGTCGGCCAGCACGAACGGGTTGACGTCCGGCACTACCAGCGGCACGTCCGGCTCAAGGGCGAACAGGCCGCTTGAATCAATCACCAGACAGCCTGCGTTGGTGGCCTCTTCGATATAAGTTGCGGAGGCTTCAGCACCGGCGACGAAAAAGGCCAGCTGCGCCTGGGTCCAGTCGAATTCAGCCGCGTCCTGAACGCGTACCGATTTGCCCTCATAACGCAGATGCTCACCTGCGCTCTCATTACGCGCCAGGGCAAAGATCTCCCCCACCGGGAACTGACGCTCGGCAAGGGTTTCGAGCAGGGCTTCGCCCACGGCGCCCGTTGCGCCCAGTATGGCAATGTTCCAGCCTTCAGACATGGTGGTTTACTCCAGAAATAAAAAAGCGTCCCCGGCGGGTTATCCGCCAGGGAGCATTAAGAAGACATTAACGAACCGGATGATGAGTGGCGTTGAAGCCCAGCTTGTGCAGCAGTGATGCCGCCGCAGCGTCATCACACATCACATACAGGGAAGACCATTCGCGGCGCTCCACATAGTGCTTGCGCAGCTTGTCGAATTCACCCGGCATACCCGCTACTTTTCGCAGCAGCGCGTCATCGCGGCGCACATCATACACTAAATGCACCAGCCTTTTCAGCGTTGCCTGATCCAGCGGGCCATGCAGGGTTATACGGCCAAATTCCGGCGTCGGCAGCAGGGTGTCCAGCGCCACCTGCTGCGATTTGCCAATAAAGGTGCTGTAGGCCTCAAACACCTGGGTGGTGCCGCGCGCTTTGCCTTCCAGGGTGTAGCCCGCGATGTGTGCGGTCCCAACGTCCACCTTATCCAGCAGAGCCACGTTAAGATCCGGCTCCGGCTCCCAGACGTCCAGCACCACGCTGAGATCCTGACCGGCGTCCAGACGCTTCAGCAGCGCGGCGTTGTCCACCACCGGGCCACGACAGGCATTGATCAGAATAGTGCCCGGCTTCAGGCGGCTAATCAGTGCCTCATCGGCCAGATGCAGGGATTTATAAGGACCGTCTTTAAACAGCGGAGTATGGAAGGTGAGGACGTCACATTCTGCCACCAGCTCGTCCAGGCTGCGGAAATGGCCCTCATCGCCACGGTCGGCACGCGGGGGATCGCACAGCAGCGTGCGGATGCCTAACGCCTCCAGGCGCTTTTGCAGGCGACCGCCCACGTTCCCGACCCCGACAATACCGACGGTGCGATCGGCCAGGGTAAAGCCGTCACGCTCGGCCAGCATCAGCAGGGAAGAGAAAACATACTCCACGACCGCGATGGCGTTACAGCCCGGCGCGGCGGAAAAACCGATCCCCGCCTGCTTCAGCCACGCGTCATCCACATGATCGGTTCCCGCGGTTGCCGTACCGACAAACTTCACCGCTTTGCCAGACAACAGCGCCTCATTCACTTTGGTCACTGAGCGCACCATCAGCGCGTCGGCATCATCCAGCTCAGCGAGCGGGATCGGGCGTCCGGGAACGGCCTTAACCTCACCCAGGCGGCTGAACAGCTCGCGGGCGTAAGGCATATTTTCATCAACGAGGATTTTCACGTCTGAGTACCTGTTTGAGAGGAAGTTAACCGGTCAAGTGTGCCATAATCTGGCCGCCAGGCATATACGTAACCTGGTTTACGCTGAGTAACGACTTTAAGGATTTTTTGACGATGCAGCCCATTTCAGGTACGCCGCCGCAACCTCCGGGTGACGGCCCGCGTCCGTCTCACGTCGCAGGCGAACAGCCCCTCTCCACACAGCAGCGCACCGTACTGGAACGCCTGATTACCCGGCTGATTGCCCTGACGTCGCAGCAGAGTGCGGAAGTGTGGGCCGGGGTCAAACACGATCTGGGCCTGAAGAGCGATGCACCCATGCTGTCGCGCCACTTCCCTGCTGCAGAGCAAAACCTGAATCAGCGCCTGAATACCGCGCAGCAAAACCACACCACCCGGCAGATGGTCTCGCAATTGACGGAGCTGTTAAGCCAGGGGAATAACCGCCAGGCGGCCAGCGATTTTATTCGCCAGCAGTATGGCCAGACGGCACTCAACCAGCTGACGCCAGAGCAGCTTAAGACGGTGCTGACGCTGCTGCAGAATAACCAGCTCGCCATTCCGCAGCCGCAGCAGCGTCCGGCCACCGAACGCCCGCTGCTGCCTGCTGAACATAATACGCTCAAGCAGATGGTGACCAAGCTGGCTGCCGCTACGGGCGAGCCGACCAAGCTGATCTGGCAGTCGATGCTGGAGCTGTCAGGCGTGAAGGCGGGAGAGTTGATCCCGGCCAGGCAGTTTACCCATCTTGCCACCTGGCTACAGGCGCGCCAGACTCTGAGTACCCAGAGCGCGCCAACGCTGCATACCCTGCAGGCGGCGCTGAAACAGCCGCTGGAGCCGCAGGAGTGGGACAACATTCAGGACTATGCCCGCCAGAACTGGCAGGCGACGCCGCAGACGGTGCTGACCACCGCCCAGGTTCAGGATCTGCTTAATGCGATCTTTACCCGCCGCACCGAGCGTGAAGCTGGCGTAATTGAAGTGCGCAATATCCAGCCGATCTACAGCCCGCTGTTTGCCCCGGTAGTGGAAACCTTCAGAACGCTCTCTGCCCGTCCAGGAGTAATGTTGATCGCGTTAATCATTGCGCTGGCGCTTTTCTGGCTGGTCGCGTGATGTTTTGCCGGGTGGCGGCTTCGCCTTACCCGGCCTACGGTCCTTGTAGGCCCGGTAAGCGTAGCGCCACCGGGCAAAAGCTAACCCCGGCGAAACGCCACTAACGTCACCACTATTCCCACCACCGCAGAAACCGCCCCCCGCCAGGAACACCGACGGATAGCCGAACGAAGTGGCTACCAGCCCTGCCAGCGGCGCGGTGACCCCGTAGGAGATATCCTGAAACGCGGCATAACCGCCCAGCGCCGTGCCGCGCACCTGCGGAGCAACGCGTTTAACGACCTCGACACCGAGTGCCGGGAAGATCAGCGAACAGCCGCAGCCGGTGAGGGCTGCGCCCAGCAGCGCCACCGGCGCGTTTGGGGCCTGCCAGAGCAGCACAAGGCCAATGGTCTCAATCACCAGCGACGCCACCGCCACCTTCACGCCACCATAACGATCCGGCATCCAGCCGAACAGCACCCGCATCAGGACAAACGCGCCGCCAAAGGCGGTGAGCGTAAACCCTGCCATCGCCCAGCCACGGCTCATAAAGTAGAGCGAGACGAAGGTACCAATCACCGCAAAGCCTACCCCCTGCAGGGCAAGGCCCAGGCCCGGCTGCCAGATTTGCCCCACGACGCTCCACAGGGAGGGACGTTCGCCTTTATGGGCCGGCACTTTACGCACCGTGCCGTTAAATGCCCATGCCAGCAGCGGCAGGGCCATGGTGGTCGCGGCCAGTGCCGCAAAGCCAAACTGACTGTTAATTAGCAGGCCCAGCGGTGCGCCAGCGGCCAGCGCGCCATAGATGGCCATTCCGTTCCAGGACATCACCTTGCCGGAACGCGCGGGCCCCACCAGCCCCATCCCCCAGGTCAGGGTGCCGGTCAGAAGCTGGCTTTCACCAAAACCGAGAATTAAGCGTCCCACCACCAGCAGCGCAAATTTCCAGGCCGCGTCCACCGGCAGCAGCGCGGCCAGTAACCATGCGCCGCCCGCCAGACCGCAGGCGAACATGCCCTGCAGCGCTGAACGTTTTGCACCGTGCTGATCCGCCAGCCGACCGGCGTAGCCGCGGGTTAACACCGTGGCTAAGAACTGAATACCCACGGCGATGCCGACCATGGTGTTGCCATAGCCCAGCTCCTGGTGAACAAACAGCGGGATCACCGGCAGCGGCAGGCCAACGGTCATATAGGTCAGGAATACCGCAAAGGCGATACGAAACAGCGAGACGTTTCCGGAAGAGGCGTTTTTGTCTGAGGTAATAGCCGTCATGCATAACTCCATGTTCAGGCATAAAAAAAGGGAGCCAGAGGCTCCCTTCTACTATACATTCAAACGCTTATGCTTTCAGCTTACGCATTACCAGCGTGGCGTTGGTGCCGCCGAAACCGAAGCTGTTAGACATCACGGTGTTCAGCTCACGCTCGGTTGGCGCGGTAACGATGTTCAGGCCAGTAGCCTGCTCGTCCAGCTCTTCCACGTTGATGCTTGGGGCGATAAAGCCGTGTTCCAGCATCAGCAGAGAGTAAATCGCTTCCTGCACGCCAGCCGCACCCAGAGAGTGACCGGTCATAGCTTTGGTCGCGGAGATTGCCGGGCTGTTGTCGCCAAACACTTCGCGGATAGCACCCAGCTCTTTCACGTCGCCTACCGGAGTGGAGGTACCGTGGGAGTTCAGGTAGTCGATTGGGGTATCCAGGCCGTGCATTGCCATCTTCATGCAGCGCACTGCGCCTTCACCGGATGGAGCAACCATGTCTGCGCCGTCGGAGGTTGCGCCGTAGCCAACAATCTCGGCATAGATGTGCGCGCCACGAGCCAGAGCGTGTTCCAGTTCTTCAACCACAACCATACCGCCGCCGCCTGCGATAACGAAGCCGTCACGGCTTGCATCGTAAGTACGGGAGGCTTTTTCTGGCGTTTCGTTGTATTTGGTGGACAGTGCGCCCATCGCGTCGAACTCACAGGCCATTTCCCAGCCCAGCTCTTCGCCGCCGCCAGCAAACACGATGTCCTGTTTACCCAGCTGGATCTGCTCTACCGCGTTACCGATACAGTGAGCGGAAGTCGCACAGGCGGAGCTGATGGAGTAGTTAACGCCATGAATTTTGAACGGGGTTGCGAGGCACGCGGATACCGCTGAGCCCATCGCTTTGGTCACAACGTATGGACCCACCGCTTTCAGGCCGCGCGGGCTACGCATAGCGTCAGCACCGAAGACCTGCGCTTTAGACGAGCCGCCGGAGCCCGCAATCAGACCCACGCGTGGATTGTTCTGGTAAACCTCTTCGCTCAGGCCCGCATCAGCAATCGCTTCCTGCATGGAGAGGTAGGCGTAGATAGAGGCATCGTTCATGAAACGGACCACTTTGCGATCGATCATGCCCGTGGTGTCCAGTTTGACATTACCCCAGACGTGGCTGCGCATACCGGAATCTTTAAACTCTTCAGAGAAGGTGATCCCGGAGCGTCCTTCACGCAGAGATGCCAGGACTTCCTGCTGGTTATTACCGATGCTGGAAACGATGCCCAAGCCAGTAATCACTGCACGTTTCATTCAATACCCCTGTAAGTCGCACTATTTTAAGTTTCGAGTCGCACAATAGCGTACACTTGTACGCCGAACAAGTCCGATCAGCCAATTTATGCGGAAATTTGCACCAACAGACGCACATCGCTAAGATCGCGGCACAGCCTGTCAGACGAGTAACTTACGTGAAACAAAACGCCATACAACCCGCCAACCTCGAATTCAACGCTGAGGGTACACCTGTTTCCCGAGATTTTGATGACGTCTACTTCTCTAATGATAACGGACTGGAAGAGACACGTTATGTTTTCCTTGATGGAAATCAGCTGAACGCCCGTTTTCCGGCGCATCCCCGCGATCTGTTCGTGGTGGCGGAGAGCGGTTTTGGCACCGGGTTGAATTTTCTAACCCTCTGGCAGGCGTTCGATCGCTTCCGTGCGGCTCACCCTGACGCTACGCTGCAAAGGTTACATTTCATCAGTTTTGAGAAATTCCCGCTGGCCGCCGGGGATCTGCGTCTGGCGCATCAGCACTGGCCGGAATTAACACCCTGGGCAGAGCAGCTCCAGGCCCAGTGGCCATTGCCCATCGCGGGCTGCCATCGCCTGCTGCTGGACGACGGGCGCGTCACCCTCGATATCTGGCTGGGTGATATCAACGAACTCACTGACAAACTGGATGATTCCCTCAACCAGCAGGTTGACGCCTGGTTCCTCGACGGCTTCGCTCCCGCCAAAAACCCGGACATGTGGAGCCCGGAGCTGTTTGCCGCGATGGCCCGCCTGGCGCGGCCCGGGGCTACGCTTGCTACCTTCACCTGCGCCGGATTTGTCCGCCGCGGCCTGCAGGAAGCCGGCTTCACGATGAAAAAAACCAAAGGCTTTGGCCGCAAGCGGGAAATGCTCGTCGGGGTGATGGAGCAGGATCGCCCCTCCCCTGCCCGCACGCCGTGGTTTGCCCGCACCGCCAGTGACGGGCGAGAAACCGCTGTGGTGGGCGGCGGGATCGCCAGCGCCCTGCTGTCGCTGGCGCTGCTGCGCCGCGGCTGGCAGGTGACGCTCTACTGCGCCGACGACGTCCCGGCGGCGGGTGCCTCCGGCAATCGCCAGGGTGCGCTCTACCCTCTGCTGAGCGCGCACGATGCGGCGCTGAGCCAGTTTTTCCCGACGGCGTTTACTTTCGCCCGTCGCCTGTACGATGCTCTGCCCGTCACCTTTGATCACGCCTGGTGCGGCGTTACCCAGCTTGGCTGGGATGAGAAGAGCCAGCAGAAAATTGATCATATGCTCGCTCTGGGCCTGCCCGAGCAGATCGCGGTGGCGGTCAATGCCCAACAGGTGGAAGAGAGTACTGGAGTACCGACCGGCTGCGGCGGGATCCAGTATCCGCTCGGCGGCTGGCTCTGCCCGGCGCAGCTTACCGCGGCGGTGATTGCCGAGGCGCAAACGCTCGGCCTGCAGGTGCACTACGGCCGTAAGGTGATGTCTCTGGAGCAGAGCGCCGCGCACTGGACGCTGCACTTCGCCGGGGGCGAGCACGCGCAGCACGGCAGCGTGGTGCTGGCGAACGGGCATGGCGTTAACCAGTTCAGCCAGACCGCCCCGCTGCCGGTCTATCCGGTGGGCGGTCAGGTGAGCCATATCCCGGCGGCCCCGCAGCTGAGCCAGCTGCGCCAGGTGCTGTGCTACGACGGGTATCTGACGCCGCAAAACCCGACCAACGGCCAACACTGTATCGGGGCAAGCTATCACCGCGGACAGACGGAGCCGCAGTACAGCGACGAGGATCAGCAGAACAACCGCCAGCGGTTGATCGACTGTTTACCCGAGGCTGCATGGGCGCGTGAGGTTGACGTTAGCGCAGGTGAGGCGCGCAACGGCATTCGCTGCGCCACCCGCGATCATCTCCCGATGACCGGAGCGGTGCCGGACTACGACGCCACCCTGGCGGCGTATCAGGATTTAGCCAACAACCAGGACCAGGCAGTGAGTGCCCCGGAATTCCGCAATCTGTTTATGCTGGGCGGACTGGGTTCACGCGGGCTCTGTACGGCACCGCTGACGGCGGAAATACTCGCCGCGCAGATGAGCCACGAGCCGATCCCGCTGGATGCGCATACGCTGGCGGCGCTGAATCCGAACCGGTTATGGGTGAGGAAGTTGTTGAAAGGGAAGATGGTAAAGTAGGTGCGGGCTGGGCCCCTCACCCCAGAGGGGAGAGGGAATAATCCGTAGGCCCGGTAAGCGTAGCGCCACCGGGCGATACCTGATTAGTTCAGGCTGGCTTTCTGAAACAAGGTTTCCCACATTCCCAGCACGAGCGACTGGTCGCGCGGAGAGAGTTCGCCCGCCAGGATGGCTTTTTCCAGGCTGCGGGACACTTCAGCGTGCACCGCCTGTGGTGAATGGTCGTCACCGGCTTCCAGCTCGGCAACGGCCAGGGTCAGGTGTCCACGCAGATAACCGCTGGCGAACAGCTCATCGTCACTGGCGTGTTCTACCATGTCATCAATTAACGCCAGAATGCGTGATTCAAATTCTGCGATCATCTTCTTTCCTCAGTTATAGATCTTCCGGCCACGGGAAGCATTCCGCCGTGATCTCCGGCGTGTGGTAATAATTCTGTAAAGCCTTGATCAAGCGTGCCGGACGTTCCGGGATGCCCTTCTCAAGATACTCCATCACCTGCGCGTGAACGCGGCGCTGGAAGACAATACGGTCTGGCTCGAAGTCGCCTTCGAGGTTGTCACAGCTGACGTTGAACGGGAATCCTGCCGCCACGCAGAACAGCCACTCCAGCGCCTGGGGTTTCACTTCCACATCTTCAAACTGTCCCTGGGTCGCCGCGTCACGCCCGTCCGGGCAGTACCAGTAGCCAAAGTCCACCAGCTCGCGGCGCGCTTTTCCGGCAATACACCAGTGCGATATTTCATGCAAACCGCTGGCATAAAAGCCGTGTGCGAAGACGATCCGGTTATACGGAAGCTCAGCATCTGCAGGAAGATAGATCGGTTCGTCGTCGCCTTTAATCAGACGGGTATTAAAATCATCAGCAAAACAGCCGTCGAATATCTCGATCAGCTGTTCATATTTATGCGTACTGTTCATTAGTTCATCCCCAACCAGTGGAGGATCTCCTGTCCGTGGCTGTCATAAAGAAGTTTGGCACTCATGACGGCCGAGACAATGACAATCATCGGACGGATGAGCTGTTGCCCTTTGCTTAATACCAGGCGCGATCCTACCCGTGCGCCCAGAAACTGCCCGGCCATCATCACAAAGCCGGTCGCCCAGATCACCTTCCCGCCGATGATAAACAGCAGCAGGCCACCCAGGTTAGAGGTAGCGTTCAGTACCTTAGCGTGGGCGGTGGATTTGGCGAGGTTAAACCCGGCCAGGGTGACAAACGCCAGAGCGTAAAACGATCCGGCGCCGGGGCCGAAAAAGCCATCATAGAAGCCGACGCAGCCGCCGGCGATCAGGGCAAAAGGCAGTCCGTGCAGGCGGCGCTGACGATCCTCTTCCCCGAGCTTCGGCATCAGCAAAAAGTAGAGGCCAATACAGATGACGAGGATCGGCAAAATCTGGCGCAATACGTCGGACTGCACGTGCTGAACCAGCAGCGCGCCGCTGGTCGACCCGATAAAGGTCATCAGGATATTGAGCTTCTGATCGGCCAGGCTCACCACCTTGCGGCGGATAAAATAGATCGATGCGGATAACGACCCGCCGCAGGCCTGCAGCTTGTTGGTCGCCAGCGCCTGGGCCGGGCTCATCCCCGCCGCCAGCAGCGCCGGAACGGTGAGCAATCCACCGCCGCCGGCCAGGGCATCAATAAAACCGGCCAGCATGGCGATAAAAAACAGCGCCACCAGCAGCAGCGGCGACACCATAAACAACTCAGTAAATTGGTCCATCACAGGGCATGTTCATCCAGTAGCGCCTGGCAGGAAGGCGGCAACGGAGGCGGTGTCTTCTTCTCAGGCTTAGGTCCAGGTTTCGCTGGCTCAAACCAGCTTTGTAATTCCGCGCCGCAGCCATCGCCTGGCGGTGGTAACGGTTGATCTTCACACTCGAGGCTGTTCGCCGGGCAGCGCAGACGCACGTGCATATGCGCACGGTGCTGGAACCAGGGTCGCACTTTGCGCAGCCAGTCGCGGTCGGTGCCGGCATCCTGGCAGAGCTGCTGCTTGATGGCCGGGTTGACGAAGATGCGCGTGACGTCGTTATCTTTCGCCGCCAGCTTGATCATGCTGGAGACGTCCTGCGACCAGAGCGACGGCACCACGCGCTTGCCATCGCTGGCGACCAGATCGAGCGCCTGCGGCTTCAGCAGCTGGGACGACGACCAGCGGGTTTTCGGCAGCTGGAGGAAGATGTCGACATCCAGCCCGGTCTGATGGCTGGCGTGGCCGCCGTTGAAGCGGCCGCCTGCCGGCATCCCCATATCGCCAATCAGCATCGTGCCCAGCCCCAGGTTATGCACCTGATTGCCCAGCCGCTGAATAAACAGCACCAGATCCGGGTGACCAAAGTAGCGGCGTTGATCGGTGCGCATCACCTGATAAGTGGTGGACTGCTGCGGCAGCGCCTCGGCGCCGACGATGCAGCCATTCGAGAACGCGCCAATCGACTGGGCGCTTCCCGCTACCGGGTGGGTGATTTTCTGCCACGGCGTTGCCGCCAGCGAGGCCCCGCTAGCGAGCAGTGCCAGCAGAGCAATTGCGGTTTTTTTCATGGTTACCAGCGTGGAAGTGGGGTCGTCACATCCGCATTCTGCGCGCGCTGGCGCAGGAAGTGATCCATCAGCACGATCGCCAGCATCGCTTCTGCGATCGGCACCGCGCGGATCCCGACGCACGGATCGTGACGCCCTTTGGTGATCATCTCAACTTCTTCGCCCGCGCGGTTCAGGGTGCGCCCCGGTACGGTGATGCTGGAGGTCGGTTTCAGCGCAATATGGGTGACAATCTGCTGCCCGCTGCTGATACCGCCGAGCACGCCGCCCGCGTGGTTGCTCTGGAAGCCCTCTTTCGTAATTTCATCGCGGTTCTGGCTGCCGCGCAGGGCCACAACGTCAAAACCATCGCCAATCTCCACCCCTTTCACCGCGTTGATGCTCATCATCGCATGGGCGATGTCGGCGTCGAGGCGGTCAAAGACCGGCTCACCCCAGCCCGGCGGTACGCCGTCAGCCACGACCGTGACTTTGGCACCGATGGAGTCGCCCTCTTTCTTCAGGCCGCGCATCAGTTCGTCCAGCGCCTCCAGCTTCGAGGCATCCGCGCAGAAGAACGGATTTTGTTCAACCTGATCCCAGTCTGCGATCGCCAGTGGGATATCGCCCATCTGGGTCAGACAGCCGCGAATGACGATGCCAAATTTCTGCGCCAGGTATTTTTTAGCGATAGCGCCTGCGGCAACGCGCATGGCGGTTTCACGGGCGGAGGAGCGTCCGCCGCCGCGATAGTCGCGAAAACCGTATTTTTGCTCGTAGGTGTAGTCGGCGTGGCCCGGACGGAACACGTCCTTGATGGCGCCGTAGTCCTGCGAACGCTGATCGGTGTTCTCAATCAGCAGACCAATGCTGGTGCCGGTGGTGCGCCCTTCAAAGACGCCTGACAGGATTTTGACCTGATCCGGCTCGCGGCGCTGGGTGGTGTAGCGCGATGTCCCAGGGCGACGTCTGTCGAGATCGTGTTGTAAATCGGCCTCAGTCAGTTCGATGCCTGGCGGTACGCCATCAACGATGCAACCCAGCGCCAGACCATGCGACTCACCAAAGGTGGTCACGCGGAATAATTGTCCAATACTGTTTCCTGCCATCACGGCTCCGTTTTCGTTGTTCTGTGTTTGAGCTTTCTGTGTTTGCGCAATGTGAAACGGGCCGAAGCCCGTTGGATTAATCTTTGTAGATGCTGAAGTGTTCGCGCGCGGCGAGAAGCTGCGCTTTGGTCAGCATGAAGACGCCGTCGCCACCGTTGTCGAACTCGAGCCAGGTGAACGGCACATCCGGATATTGCTCCATCAGATGTACCATGCTGTTACCCACTTCACAAATCAGAATGCCGTCATCGGTCAGATAATCCGGCGCGCAGGCCAGGATGCGACGGGTCAGCTTCAGACCGTCGGAGCCGGACGCCAGACCCAGTTCAGGTTCGTGGCGATATTCGTTCGGCAGGTCGGACATATCTTCTGCATCAACGTATGGCGGGTTGGTGACGATCAGGTCGTACTGCACTTTCGGCAAATCGCGGAACAGATCGGAACGGATCGGCGTCACGTGATGGATCAGGCCGTGCTCTTCAATATTGTGTTCCGCTACCGCCAGCGCATCCGGGGAGATGTCGACGGCGTCCACTTCCGCATCCGGGAAGGAGTAGGCGCAGGCAATGGCGATGCAGGCGCTGCCGGTACACATATCCAGAATGTGCTCTGGCTGATGGTCAATCAGACCGGCGAAATGGTTGTTGATCAGTTCACCGATCGGCGAGCGCGGCACCAGCACGCGTTCATCGACAAAGAACTCATGGCCGCAGAACCAGGCTTTATTGGTGAGGTAGGCCACCGGGATACGTTCGTTAACACGGCGGATCACGCGCTCAACGATGCGGTGTTTCTCGCTGGAGGTCAGACGCGCTGAGCGCATGTCTTCCGGGATATCCAGCGGCAGATAGAGGGACGGCAGGACCAGCTGCACCGCCTCGTCCCACGGGTTATCGGTGCCGTGACCGTACCAGATATTGGCCGCGCTGAAACGGCTGACCGCCCAACGCAACATGTCCTGAATGGTTTGCAGCTCATTCACCGCTTCATCGACAAAAATTTTATCCATTATATTCTCCAGGGCATGCTCGCTAAATTTTCGGCGGCTAGTGTGCCACGAAGACGGCGATAAATCAGCACTGTCGCTAACGCCTTGCGGGTAAAAAATGCGTTTTGCCGTGCGGCTAGTCAGGTACACTGTCGGAAATAAGAGATGAGACGGACCCATGAAAAAGAAAACATCGCTGAGCGAGGAGGATCAAACGCTGTTTCGTCAGCTGATGACCGGCACGCGTAAAATCAAACAGGACACCATCGTCCACCCTCCGTTACGCAAAAAAGTGAGTGAAGTTCCGGTAAAACGGTTGATTCAGGAGCAGGCCGATGCCAGCCACTATTTTTCCGATGAGTTCCAGCCGCTGCTGAACACCGAGGGCGCGGTAAAGTACGTGCGCGCGGACGTCAGCCATTTCGAGCTGAAAAAATTACGTCGTGGGGATTATTCGCCGGAGCTGTTTCTCGATCTGCACGGGTTAACCCAAATGCAGGCCAAACAGGAGCTGGGCGCGCTGATTGCGGCCTGCCGCCGGGAACATCTGTTCTGCGCCTGCGTGATGCACGGCCACGGAAAGCATATCCTCAAGCAGCAAACCCCGTTGTGGCTTGCCCAGCATCCGCACGTGATGGCTTTTCATCAGGCACCCAAAGAGTACGGCGGCGATGCCGCTTTGCTGGTGCTGATTGAAGTAGAAGAGTGGCAACCGCCTGAGCTGCCCTGACAGGCAGGCGGGTGGCTGAGGCTACCCGCCTGGATGTGGTTTACGTCAGATAGCTTTCGCCATCTTCAGATTGCAGGGGCTCATCTGCCAGTTGAACACACCGACACCCTTTTCATCGAGGGTAACGTTGGCAATGGCGGAGGTGCTGAACATCGGCGGCGTTTCGCCCGGGCAGAGTTCAGACACCAGGTAGCCGACTAACGGCAGATGGGAAATCACCAGCGCAGAGGCGACGCCTTCATTGCATAGCACCTGAAGATAGCCACTGACCAGCCCCACATCGCCACAGGGGGTAAGCTCGGGCAGAACATCGACGCCGGCAGGCAGGTTCATACACTCCCCTACCACTTCCAGTGTCTGTTCAGCTCGCAGGAACGGGCTGACGAGGACACGTTCAATATCCACTTTTTGCCCTTTCAACCAGGTTGCCATTTGACGGGACTCGTCACAGCCGCAAGGCGTCAGAGGACGAACAGAGTCACTGGCAGCATCGAGTGCCGCGTCACCGTGACGCATGATAAAAACTTGCATATTGCACCGCTTTTGTTGACCAGGATCACCGGCGTTAACACCCCGCGTGAACTCATCACGAGGTAGAAAACCCGATGGCCGGGCATTGTGCCTGATCCATCCGTTGAATGAAACGCTGTTTTTTACCTCAACGGCGTAAGTATAGTCAATGTCTGTTTACAAATTAGACAAGACCAGACCCTTCAACGGCGGATTTACTCTTATTTGACCTTAATTTACCGGGTCAGTTTCCTTTGCTGGCCAAAATCGCAGCCCCTGATCCGCCATCTGCAATAATGTGTCACACGGTGTAAACCGCGGCCCATATTGCACAGCCAGTCGTTGTAAAATCGCAACAACTTCACCCGCGCCAATGCTATCCATATAGCGGAACGGGCCACCCAGGAAAGGTGGAAAACCGATGCCAAACACCGCGCCAATATCGCCGTCGCGCGCGTTTCGAATTACCTGCTCACCAAAGCAGCGCGCCGCCTCGTTGAGCATCATCATGACGCAGCGTTCTGCACACTGTGTCGCGGAGAGTTTGCCCTCGCCGGTGGGTTTAATAAGCCCATAAATCGCCGGGTCTACCTGCTTCTTGCTTTTACGCCCTTTTGGATCGTAAAGATAGAAACCGCGTCCATTTTTTCTGCCTTTGCGATCGTCATTCAAGATTGCGGAAACAATGTTTGCAGGGGCGCTAAATCGTTCCCCGTAAGCACTTTCCAGCACAGGTATAATTTTAGTGCCGGTGTCGATTCCCACCTCATCCAAAAGTTGGATTGGGCCGACCGGGAAACCAAACTTCACCAGCGCATTATCAATGTGATCTACCTTCTCCCCTTCGGTCAGCAGGCGCATGGCTTCATTGATATAAGGTGCCAGGATGCGGTTGACGTAGAACCCGGCCTTATCGGCCACCACCACCGGCGTTTTGCCCTGCATTTTTGCCAGTTTTACAATGGTGGCAACGGTCTGCGGACTGGTGCTGGCGTGAGGGATCACCTCCACCAGCGGCATTTTTTCAACCGGACTAAAGAAATGCAGCCCAATCACCTGTTCAGGACGTGCGGCCTGCGCCGCAATATCGCCAATGGGCAGCGACGAGGTGTTGGAGGCAAAGATGGTGTGCGGCGCGCAGTGCGCTTCGACCTCGGCCACCATCTGCTGTTTCAACGTCAGATCTTCGAATACCGCCTCAATCACCACATCGCGATGGCGGAAGCCGCTGTAATCCGTGGTACCGGAGATCAGCGCCAGCTGGCGGTCGCGCTCACTGGCTTTGATATGGCGGCGTTTGACCTTCTTATCAAGCAGCTGCCAGCTGTACTGCAGGGCGTGGTTGATCCCTTGCGGATTGATGTCTTTGATCCGCACCGGTAATTTGCCTTTGCTGGCGCTCACGAAGGCGATACCGCCTCCCATCAGCCCGCCACCCAGCACGCCGATGGCGTCGAGCGGCGCAGGTTCGGCCTCGCTGCCGGGATCTTTTTTGACCTCGGTGCTGGCAAAAAAGAGGCTGCGCAGCGCCTGGGACTGCGGGGTCATCGCCAGCTCGCCAAAGGCTTTGGCTTCTGCGGCATAGCCGCTGCTGCTGCCCTGGGTCAGACCGGTATGGATAACCTCGAGGATGCGTTTTGCCGCCGGGTAATTCCCCTGGGTTTTTTGTTCGGTTTTGTTCGCCACCATTTTGAACAGCAGCGTACGGCCCAGCGGCCCTGCCAGCACGCGCTCGCGCACCGGTAACTGACGGCCGGCCGGTTTGTCTTTCAGTGCCAGCGCCACTGCGGCCTCCAGCAGGATGGCATGCGGAACCACCTCATCCACCAGCCCGACCTTCAGGGCCTGGCGTGGACGCAGCTGTTTGCCGGTGAGGATCATCTCCAGCGCCGTGCTGACGCCCACCAGCCGCGGCAGACGCTGGGTGCCGCCCGAGCCGGGCAACAAGCCGAGCTGTACTTCCGGCAGGCCCAGCACCGTTTTGCCGTCGTCGGTACAAATTCGTCCGTGGCAGGCCAGCGCCAGCTCCAGACCACCGCCGAGGCAGGCGCCGTGGATCGCCGCAATCACCGGGATCGGCAGGGCATGAATTTCGGCCATGATCTGCTGCCCCTGACGGGCCAGCGCTTCCGCTTCCTGGGCGCTGTTGGCGCGGGCGATCATGTTGATATCGGCCCCGGCAATAAAGTTGTCCGGTTTGGCCGAGATAAACACCAGCCCGCGCAGGGCTTTGTTTTCGCGCACCTGCTTCAGGATCGCACGGACCTGACCGCCAAACTCGGCTTTCAGGGTATTCATCTTTTCGTCTGGCGCATCGATGGTCACCACCGCCACGTTGTCCGGACGCACATTAAGGGTAAACGCCGTTGTCATCTCCATTATTCTGCCTCCAGAACCATTGCGGCGCCCAGGCCACCCGCCGCGCAGGCGGTAACCAGGCCAAACCCACCGCCGCGACGGCGCAACTCATGCAGCGTCTGGGTGATCATCCTCGCCCCGGTCGCCGCAAAGGGGTGCCCGTAGGCAATGGAGCCCCCCAGCACGTTAAATTTACTTTCATCGACCTCGCCCGTAGCGTGGGCGCGTCCTAACACATCCCGGGCAAAACGATCGCTTGCCAGCAGCTGCAGGTTGGCCAGGGTCTGGGCGGCAAAGGCTTCATGCATGTCGATCAGCGTCAGATCGTTCATGGTGAGCCCGGCACGCTCCAGCGCCAGCGGCGTGGACCAGGCCGGTCCCAGCAGCATGTCCTGCCAGACATCAATGGCGGTAAAGGCATAGCTGCGCAGATAGCCGAGCGGGATCAGCCCCAGCTCTCTGGCGCGGGATTCGGTCATCAGGATCACCGCCGCCGCGCCATCGGTTAACGGCGTGCTGTTGGCGGCGGTCACGGTGCCGTGCTTACGGTCGAAGGCCGGACGCAGTTTCGCGTAATCGGCCAGCGTGGACGTGCCGCGAATATTATTATCTTCGCTCAGCGGCTCGCGGTAAGGCGGGGTGTAGGCGGTCATCACCTCGTTCGCCAGCTTGCCTTCCGCCCAGGCCTGAGCGGCACGCTGATGCGAGCGGTGCGCCAGGGCATCCTGCTGTTCGCGGGTAATGCCGTAGGTCTTCGCCATCTGTTCGGCGGTATCGCCCATCCGCAGGCCGGTGGAGTATTCCGCAACCGCAGGCGGCACGGGGAGGAGATCGCGCAAACGCAGGCGCGAGAAGAGGGATAAACGCTGCCCGGTGGTGCGGGCCTTATTGACATCCACCAGCACGCGGGCAAGCTTTTTGCTGACGCCGATCGGCAGGACAGACGAGGAGTCCGCGCCGCCAGCGATGCCGGCACGAATGGTGCCCGTGATCAGGCTTTCTGCGACGTTCGCCACCGCCTGAAAGCTGGTGGCGCAGGCGCGGCTGACGCTGTAGGCGTCGGTGTGGACGTTCATGCCAGTGCCCAGCACGATCTCACGGGCGATATTGGGCGCTTCCGGCATTTGCACCACCTGGCCGAAGACCAACTGTTCAATCACCTCAGGAGGTATTTCGCTGCGAGCCAGCAACTCCCCCACCACCATTTTTCCCAGATCGACGGCAGGTATGCCATGAAACGCCGTCGCCTGACGGGCAAATGGCGTACGTAATCCACTGACAATGGCAATGCGATCGCCCTGACGGGTGATTAGCGGTAATGCCTGACTCATAACGCTCCCCTGTGAATAACAAATGCGCAAAGTGGTCTGACCTGATAACAGTCTTAACCAAATTTTTACATTAGCCAATCGGGGAGAAGAAAAATTGCGAGCGAAGCCACAGAGCACAAACGAAACGCCCCCATGAATGGAGGCGTTGAAGGGAAATTAACGCAGACCGAGCTGGAAAATCAGAGACTCAGCTTCGCAGCTGAACACGAAATCGATGTCCAGGCGCACCCCGCCGTTTACTTCGGTGAAGGTGGAGGTGATGTCGCACGGTTCAGACTCAACGCCGCGGGCTTTCGCAGTCAGTGCGGCCAGCGTCTCTTCGGCTTCGGCACGGCTGGCGAACTCACGGCTGTAAGAGGCGGTGCAATCCGTGTTATCCACGATGGTACCCACATCCATACAGCAGCAAACCGGGGTTTCATCAGCACTGCATTTACTCATAGTAGATTTCCTCTGTAGTCGCGCACGGCGCGAAATAGACAAGATGCTGATATTTTACGCCCCGCCCGAAAGCGGCTCCAGTCGTTAATGGCGTAAAAGCCGGTAAGTGAGCAATATCACACGTAAAAATGATCTAAAACAAAAATCACCCGTTTGGAGTAAGCGAACTGGTCACAATTTTGCCAACCAGATCCCGTTTCGAAAAACATATCAGTAAATATTAATAAACAGACTTGCAACATTCTATCTGGTCAGACCTATACTCTCGCCACTGGTCTGATTTCTAAGTGTTACCACAGACCCTACACTTCGCGCTCCTGTTACGGTGTGTAACAAATATTGAATAAAAATAACTCAATGAGGTTATGGTCATGAGCCAGAAAACCCTGTTCAAAAAAACTGCGCTCGCAATCGCAGTGGCAATCGTCTCCACCTCCGCCTGGTCAGCGGGCTTTCAGCTAAATGAGTTCTCTTCCTCAGGCCTGGGCCGCGCCTATTCCGGGGAAGGTGCCATCGCTGATGACGCAGGGAATGCGAGCCGTAACCCGGCGCTGATCACCATGTTTGATCGCCCGACCTTCTCTATCGGTGCCGTTTATATCGATCCCGATGTCAACGTCACGGGTAACTCCGCCTTAACAGGACAGAGTGCAGACCAGGACAATATCGCCCCGACCGCCTGGGTGCCTAACGTGCACTTTGTTATGCCAATCAACGACCAGTTTGGTTGGGGTGCGTCTGTCACTTCCAACTACGGTCTGGCAACCGAATTTAACGACAGCTACGCGGCGGGTATCTACGGCGGTAAAACCGATCTGGAAACCCTCAACCTGAACCTGAGCGGAGCCTATCGTCTCGACAGCAACTGGAGCTTTGGCCTGGGCTTTGATGCCGTTTACGCGAAAGCCAAAATTGAGCGTTATGCAGGTTCGCTGGGTCCATTGCTGTCACGTCAGCTGACCGGCCGCGTACCGCCATCCTACCTGAATGGGATCAACGAGCCTGACGATCAGATTGCCTACCTGAAAGGCGACGAATGGGGCTTCGGCTGGAACGCCGGTATCCTGTATGAGCTGGATAAAAACAACCGCTGGGGTCTGACCTACCGCTCTGAAGTGAAAATCGACTTCGACGGCGACTATAAGAGCTCCATCAACCCGGCCCTGAACAGCATCCTGGGCAGTATGGGTCTGCCGTCGGGCACCGGTGGCCGCACCGAGAGCGGCTCTCTGTCGCTGCATCTGCCAGAAATGTGGGAAGTCTCCGGGTATAACCTCGTGGCGCCGCAGTGGGCTGTTCACTACAGTCTGACCTACACCAGCTGGAGCCAGTTCCAGGAGCTGAAGGCCACCGGCAACAACGGTCAAACCCTGTTCTATAAAGATGAAAGCTTTAAAGATGCGTACCGTATCGCGCTGGGTACCACCTATTACTACGACAAGAACTGGACCTTCCGCACCGGTATCGCCTTTGACGACAGCCCGGTTCCGGCCGACAAGCGTTCCATCTCCATCCCGGATCAGGACCGTCTGTGGCTGAGCGCCGGTATGACCTACGCCTTTAACGATGATGCCTCTATCGACGTGGGCGCATCTTATATGCATGGTCAGAAAGTCAGCTTCACCGAGGGCGAAGGCCCGGCTGCGTATAACTTCACTTCTGAAGGCAAGGCGTGGCTGTTCGGGACCAACTTCAACTACGCGTTCTAATCACGTAGCGATAAAAAAAGGTGAGCCTCGTGCTCACCTTTTCTTTTTTATTCCGCATCAATCTCGGAGAGTTCATTCTCGATCGCTTTCGCGTTCGGGTTATCTTCCGGTTTCAGCTTACCGCCGTTAGCAATAAAGTCATGGTTCTGGAAGTAGGCTTCACGCACCATGATGTACGGATCGGAAGACTGACGCAGCAGACCGTCTGAATCCAGCAGCTGTGCGCGCGATTCCACCCCTTCCAGCGTCCATTTACCCACCGACAGCGGCCAGGTCAGCCACGACAGTACCGGATAGAGGGTATCGACCGCATCACCGCCATCATCACGCAGCGTGAAGCTGCCGTAGAACGGTAAATGAACATACGGGCCGTAACCCACATTGTAATGACCCAGCGTACTACCGAAACGGTGTGGCTGCTCGCGTTGCAGCTTCGGATTCGCCATCCCGGCAACGTCAATAAAGCCGCCCATCCCTAACAGGGTGTTCAGGAAGAAGCGGGTGAAGTGGACCATCCCCTGGTAGGGATCGCCCTGCAGGAAGAAGTTCGCCATCACCGCAGGCTCTTCAAGGTTGCTGGTGAAGTTACTCAGCCCGTTACGGGCAGGTTGAGGAACATAATCACGCCATGCGACCGCGACCGGACGTACCACATAGGGATCCAGCACGTTGTAGTTGAAGCTATACATGGTGCGGTTAAATCCTTCCAGAGGATCGGAGCGCCCCTGCTGCTCGCCAGAACTGGCGCAGCCCATCAGCAACGTGGTGCCCAGCGCAACCACCGAAAGCCGAAGTTTCATATCTTTCTCCCTGTTAAGTATGGCTATCAGCAAAAGCCATCCGTACTGGCGCTTTCGCGCTCCGTCTGTAAATGTGCAAGTGATTGTATCAGCACGCTTACTGATGTCTACGACCACAAATCGGGGCAATAAAACACCCTCTTTATGATCTCAGAATAGCCTGGCTTTAGGTTTTCGTTAGGCTGGCAATTTTATACGGCCTTTGCCGGGGATGTATCGCCTTTATTGCCATAACAGGAATTTAAGAGCATACCCACGGGCGTCGGGGCAAAAACCGCTACGCTTAAAGGTATCAGCCACCTCAGGAGCACCAAAATGGACGAACTCAAAGAAGAGAAAATAGATAAACACACTGAAGAACTGGAAGTTGAAAGCGAGGAGAAACGCCGGGGAAAGAAGATTGAGGTCGATGAGGACCAACTCCCTTCGCGTGCCATGGCTATCCACGAACATATTCGCCAGGACGGTGAAAAAGAGCTGGAACGCGATGCCATGGCGCTGCTGTGGTCAGCCATCGCCGCCGGGCTATCGATGAGCGCCTCTTTTCTGGCTAAAGGGATATTTCACGTTCAGTTTGAGGGCATCCCCGGTGGGCTGGTGCTGGAAAACTTCGGTTATACCTTTGGCTTTATTATCGTGATTATGGCGCGCCAGCAGCTGTTTACCGAGAATACCGTCACCGCAGTACTGCCGGTGATGCAGAGCCCGACATGGGGCAATTTCGGCCTGCTGATGCGCCTGTGGAGCGTGGTGTTGTTCGGGAATATTATCGGCACCGGCGTCGCGGCATGGGCGTTTGAATATATGCCGATATTTGACGAGGCCACCCGCGATGCGTTTGTGAAAATCGGGACCGGGGTGATGGAAAACAGCCCGCTCGAAATGTTCTCCAACGCCATTATCTCCGGCTGGATCGTCGCCACCATGGTGTGGATGTTCCCGTCTGCCGGTTCGGCCAAAATCGTGGTTATCATTCTGATGACCTGGCTTATCGCCCTGGCCGATACCACCCATATCGTGGTCGGTACGGTGGAGATTTTATATCTGGTCTTTAACGGCACCATCCACTGGAGCGAGTTCTTCTGGCCATTTGCGATCCCGACCCTGGCAGGCAACATCTGCGGCGGTACCTTTATTTTTGCCCTGTTGAGCCATGCGCAAATCCGTAACGATATGTCGAATAAGCGCAAAGCCGAGATCAAAGCCAGGGAGCAGGCCCAGCAGGAGGAAGCGGAAGAAAATAAAAATTCGGCCTGAATGGCGACACTTTAAGCAGTCAGGCGGTGGCGAGCTTAACGCCTTGTATAAATGGCGTTATACTCGTGCCGCTTCGTCCCCTTAGTTAAATGGATATAACGAGCCCCTCCTAAGGGCTAGTTGCAGGTTCGATTCCTGCAGGGGACATTCCTGGCGCATTATCCCCTTCTGCCTGACCCCATTAAAACCGCATCGCATAAAGCTATAAGCCACATTTACTATCCAGGTATTTCCGGACAATAGCATTCCAAACCTCAACGAGGGCCTCAGGGGACATAATCAGTCTCTCGGAAGATCTCATGAAGTGAATGGTCCGTTTAAACGGAACGCTTACAACGATTTTGCTATTGAAAAATTTAAAGTTATTGCTGGTTGTTTATAGTTGTTACAAACAATTGACAGTTGTTTACTTTTTGACTTTAGTCAATTTCAGGGGGTCGCTTGACTGAAGCCTGCCATCGCTTTGGCAAAGTAAGTCGTCGCGATTTTCCTGTGGGAGCAGAACATGTCCATCACAGGGTCTTTTTGTAAAGTGAAGGGGGAGATGTAGGTCGTTCGCCCTGACTTCCAACTTCCATGGCTCGGAGCCGCTCTGTCTACTCGCTCAGTTAGCAATACCAGGCGCGTAATCCGAGTGCCGCGTACCGGCTTCGCCTTTTCGTGCCTTTTCATCATCATTATTGAGAGAAACGAAAATGGCCGATCTCCGTAAGTCTGACCTGAAATTTAGCCTCCTGCACGCCTCTGTAGCACAAGCGTATGTCGACGGAGTCAACTTCAATATACTATCCAACCGTCTGGTGCCATTCGGTATGCGTACCTTCGATGATAGCTTTAGCCACCTGGTCACAGGGCAAGGCAAGTTTGGTGCCACAGACCACTCCTTCCAGCGCTTGTTTGATCCCTCGTTTAAAGCGGAGTACGCCGGGATGGGGTCGGTTATCGATGCGCCGTCATGGATTATCCGTAACCAGACCGCCAACATCTTATCCAAAGTTGAAGTGAACAAAGGTACCGATCCGGTAATCGGCACGGGTCTGAATAGTGTGTCTGGCACACCGCCGCCGCAGGCGGCTATTGAGCTGCCGTCGAGATCCGGGCCTTCTACGCTGCCCCAGCAAAAGAGCACAGTGCCTGACGGCCCGAATACCCTGCTGAACCCTGGCGATCCCATTCTCTTAACGAGCACAAAAACGTTGGCGGATGACGATGACGATGTCGGCGGCGACGGCGCCTTCCCGCTCACCGCCAGTGATGTCGCCAACCTGAAGAATCTCGTCAACGGGCTTGAAGGTGGTGAAGACAACGATGCCCTCGGGATCCGCGATCTCGAAGGTACCGGCAATAACCGTGTTCATCTTGACTATGGTTCGGCCGATCAGCCGTTCATACGACTCACCGACGCGCACTACGGCGCTTACAATGAGACGACGCACAACCGCGACATCAATCCCCTGTTCTCCGGGCTGGATCCGCGTGCCATCAGCGATGCCCTTGGCACTCAGGAAGCAAACCTTTCCGGCAACGCCGCCGGCGTGAACAGCTTGTTCACGGCCTTCGGTCAGTACTTCGATCACGGTCTCGATTTCCTCGGTAAGGGCGGTAACGGAACCATCCAGATTGGCACTCCGGGCTCGGTGCCAAATCCCGCGGACCTCACTCGCGGCACCGTTGACAGCATTGATGCCAATGGCATCCCGCAGCATCTCAATAAGACATCGCCCTTCGCTGACCAGAACCAAACCTATGGCTCGAACGAACTCGTCGGCCAGTTCCTGCGCGAAGGCGACGGACTGGGCGGGTTTACGGGCAAACTGCTGGAGGGCGGACTGGATCCCTCAAATCCAAATTTCAAACTGCTGCCCACGCTGAGGGAACTGATCCTGCATCACTGGAACAACAACACGCTGTTCACCGACGGCTCGCTGCCGGGCGATCACAACATGACCTTCCAGGAGTACTACGCCGGACTGGTCGACAGCAATGGCGTGATCAACTCGTCGATGCTCCCTGCCATGACCTCTAATTTCATGGGCAGTGGCTTTGCGCTGCTGCTCGACACCAACCCCTTCATCAACCTGCTCGACCACTACGTGGCGGGTGATGGACGGGCGAACGAGAACATCGCACTCACTGCGGTCCACAACATCTGGGCGCGGAATCACAACTTCCATGTCAACGGATTGCTCGACGCCGGATTTGTTGGAACCGCTGAAGAGCTGTTCCAGGCGGCCAAGATCATCAACGAGGCTGAATATCAGCGCGTTATTTACACCGACTTTGCCGACAAGTTGCTGGGTGGCATGAGAGGTGACGGCAATCACGGCTTCGTCGAGTACAACCCGGACGTGGATGCCCGCGTCTCGCACGAGTTCGCGGTTGCTGCTTACCGGTTCGGTCATTCGATGATAGGGCAGACGCTGACGGTGCTCGACGCTCAGGGCAATGCAACGCAGGTACCGCTGTTCGACGCGTTCCTCAACCCGACCAACGATACGAGCGCATTCAATTTCCCTAAAGCGCAGCTGCCCTACTCTCCACAGCCAGGCTATGAGCAGCTCGGTGCCGCCGGGATCATTGCCGGTGGTGTTGTCCAGGCTGCGGAAGAAGTCGACGTCAATCTCGTCGATGCTGTGCGAAACGACCTTGTTCGTATGAGTGCTGACGTGTTCGCTTTCGACGTCGCCCGCGAGTGGGACGTCGGTCTGGGTTCGATGAACCAGATCCGGGCCGACCTGCTGGCCTCTCGCGATCCCTATGTGAAGGAGGCGGTCAGATTTGCCGGCGATCTCACGCCCTACAGTTCATGGGAAGACTTCCAGGCCCGGAACAATCTCAGCGACACCGTCATTGCGCAATTCAAACAGGCCTATCCTGATCTGGTGCTGGAGGATTCTCAGATTGCCGACTTCCTGGCGGCTAATCCTGGCTATCAATTTGTCAACGGAAACACCGTCAAAGGCATCGACAGAGTGGATCTGTTCGTGGGCGGACTGGCCGAGAAGCATATCAACGGCGGTGTGGTAGGCCAGACCTTCTGGGTCATCATCCACGAGCAACTTGACCGCATCCAGGAAGGTGACCGGCTCTATTATATCGATCGCGTGGAGCATCTGGACTTCTACGACGTCCTTGAGGAGCAGGGCTTTGCCGCGATCGTGGCACGCAACACGGGCCTGACCAATCTTCCCGAGAACATCTTCGGGACGAGTCAGCTCGATAAACCGCCGGTCGTAGTCAACAACAACCTCGTCCTGAATGGTGGAAACGGCAATGACATCCTCAATGGCGGGATCGGCCACGACGTCCTGAACGGTGGGGGCGGCAACGACACGCTCAACGGTGGTGCCGGCAACGATAGCCTTAACGGCGGCAGCGGTAATGACTCCCTTGATGGGGGTGACGGTGCCGATAATCTTCAGGGCGGGGCCGGTAACGACAAACTGACAGGCGGAGCGGGTAACGACAGGCTCGAGGGTGGCCAGGGTGCCGATACCATGACAGGAGGCTCCGGAAATGATGTTTATCTGGTTGATAATGCGAAAGATATCGTCAAGGAAGATCTTAATAGCGGGACGGATGTTGTTCAGACCACTCTCCTGAATTACACGTTGACCAATAACGTTGAAACCCTGGTGTTTACCGGGACAGGCACTTTCACCGGCAGAGGAAATGCCATTGCCAACACCCTCACCGGTGGCAGCGGTAATGACGCTTTGTATGGGATGGGAGGAAACGACCAGCTGAACGGTGGGGCAGGAAATGACGCCCTTGATGGGGGTGACGGTGCCGATACCCTTCAGGGCGGGGCCGGTAACGATAAACTGACGGGCGGAGCGGGTAACGACAGACTCGAGGGTGGCCAGGGTGACGATATCCTGACCGGTGGTACGGGAAATGACACCTTCGTCTTTAGCGCAGGCTTTGGGCGAGACCGTATTACCAACGGCTTCGACAGTAATCCCAGCGGCGGACAGGACTACCTCGATCTGAGTTCACTGGGCATTAGCGTGGCGAATTTTGCCAGCAGCGTCACTATTGCCGGGGGAGCCGGGAACAGTACCCTGATTACCCTCGGCAACCCTGCTAATGGCAATGTCATTACGTTAGAAAACGTGAAGGCTAACAGCATCGATATGAATGATTTTGTTCTGATCGGATAAGGAGGAGACTCTATCGCGCCAGCATACGCCAACAGAACTGAAGGATTTATTAAGGGAACGAAATCCACCTTTATAATTCTGTTTTTTTCAGTTCTTTTATCAATATGCTTATGCTGGCGCCTGCAGGGGAATTTGCACACCTTCCGTTTCTGCTTTCTCTTCGTCCTTCTCAGCCAATAGCACCCATACCCACAACTTCACATGTCGCTGTGCTGTACTCTCGCGCCGTTAAAACGAATTCACACCTCAGAAAACAACGGAGAAATGGAATGAAAAGAATCCTGATCGCGATGGCACTACTCGCCCCGTGCTCTGCGTTTGCCGGCGTAATCTTTCACCCGGTTGAGCGCGCTGCCGTAGTGGCAAATTCCGACCACCCGGTGGCTGCCGCGACGGTTACCGCTCAGGCAAGAAACCACCGCGCCGCCAGAGTGGATGCGGTTAGCTGCAACGATGGCCGCTGCGTACAGCACGGTAACGTTATTCGCTAAGATTTATTGAGCTCCGGAATACCGGAGCTTTATTTCATCGAATCATTCAGTAACGACAACACCACCTGCGGCATCTGATTGGCTTTGGTCAACAGCGATGCCATCGACTCCTGGAACATCTGCGCACGCGCCATATTTGTCACTTCAACCGCGTAATCCGCATCCTCAATACGTGAGCGAGAAGCGTTAACGGCCACAGACATTTTCCCCTGAAGATTTTGCGTGGACTCCAGACGGTTAGCCACGGCGCCCAGCGTACTGCGTCTTGCATCAACCTGCTTAATGGCATTGTCGATCGCCGCCAGGGGATTAAGAGGATTTTTCAGCCGTATTTCATTCCCGACTTCCGCGATATTCAGGGTGGTGTAGTTGGTGGCGGCATCCGTCGATGACCCAATAGACGCATTATAATAAAGTACGATATCACCCACGCCGTTCTGCGTTTTTAGCATGATCTGGCCGGAGTTATCATCGGGTAAAACCAGGGTGACTCTCTTGGACTCCGTGCCGTTTACCACATCCATGTAGTAGTTACCGTCCGCATCCAGGCGCAGCACATCGTTCGACGTATTGCCGTCGGCATCGGTGTAACGCACATTGACCTTCGCAGGATCCATCGTCACGCGTGATGACCCATTGACGCGGGTAACGTCCGAGAAATTATTCAGGCTGGTGGCGTTATTCGCCGTAACGACAAGGGAGCTGGCTGTGCCATCAGTCGTCGCCGTCACCGAGGCATTGTAGTAGCTAAAATTACCGCTGCCGTCGTCCACTTCCATAATGTACTGGCTACCCGATTTCAGCAGCCTGGAGTTGGCGGTGGAGACCGGATTATTACTGGCATCTTTAAACGTCAGCGCTGCGGCGGTGGTATCAATAGTAGGTGTAGAAGTTACGACAGCAGGAGCAACGGAAAAAGCCGTGTCCAGTACGCTGGTCATCTGCGCGGTGACGGCACCGGATGCACCGTATGTCAGGGTGGCAGGATAATAGAAGTCATCCTGCTCGATATAGTAATGGCCGTTGGATTCTCTAAGCGTTGGCGCAGGGCTGTTGCTTAATACCCCGCCGCTGGTATCGAGATAGTTCACGGAAGGAATCGACCGGCCATTGAGCTGGGTGACGCCGCTGTAGACGGGCGTTCCAGTGGAAGCGTTGACAGTCACGTTTCCGGTTCCACTGGCGGTATCCCACTCGGCGATTGTGGTGGCCTGATAATAGACAGGCTTGCCGTCGTTTCCCGTATCCTGAATGTAATACTGGTTGTTGGTGGCGTTACGCACCAGCTGCGGCGAATTAAAGGTGCCTGACGGCGAATACGTGACGCTGACATTGCCGCTGGTCAGATCGATATTACTGGCGCTGCCCGAGACCTGGTTTATATCTGAGACCGTTCCGCTGATCCCGCGGATAACGAAATCCTTCAGGCCTATACTGTCCACGCTGAAGTTTTTCGATAAATCGAGAGAGATTTTCTCATTATCACGGGTGCCGACCTGAAAACCGACCGTGCCCGCGCTGCCGTCCAGCAGGTTGATACCGTTAAAATCGACGGTGGTATTCAGCCGATCGATCTCTTTCAGGTTTAAATTGATTTCGGCCTGAATGGTATCGGCATCCAGCAGAGTATAGGACTCACTGAGCCCCTGCACCGTGAGCTCACGGACGCGCTGCAGTCGGTTGTTAATTTCACCCATCGCGCTTTCGGCTGTCTGCACCAGCGACAAACCATCCCCGGCGTTACGTTGCGCCTGTTGCAGCGCATTCTGCTGGCTGGTCATGCGGTTAGCAATCGCCTGATTGGCCGCATTATCCTTCGCACTGTTGATCCGCATGCCAGAGGAGAGATTGCGGATGGCCTGCTCGAGGGCAGAGGTATTTTTTGCGGATCTTCCCTGAATCGTTAATGCTATTAAATTCGTTTTTAGGCTTAACATTCCGATGTACCGGTACAGGTTTGTCTGGAGATGTTATCGGTCGTAATCCTGGTTAGTTGATGATTTATTTGAGTCTTAACCAAATTTAGTAGGGGTGCGCCGTTCGCAATTGCGGATATGTTAATTCGATTCAGGGTGACGACGACGTCTGTGAACGGCGAATAACCCTGCCACCGGCACGGTTTAAGGAAGGTAATATGTCAAAAGCGCTACTCATCATCGATATGCAGAATTTTGTAAAAGAAAGAATTCAACAGGGCGTGGATTACTTTCCCCAAACCGGCATTGAAAATATGACCTCTGTAATGGATAAATTCAGAGCCTCTGGCTGCCCCGTCATCCATGTACGCCACCAGACGCCTGAGCAGGGTTCGCCCCTCCATCACAGCTCGCCATCAAGCCAGCCCCTGGAAGCATTTGAGGAACGGCCTGGCGAACCGGTATTTATCAAACACACCTCCTCCGCGTTCAGCTCAACGGAATTACTGGCTCATCTCCAGGAGGCAAATATTTCAGAGGTGGTCGTTATCGGTGCGGTGGCCGGTTTTTGCGTAAACTCCACCGTCAGAATGGGTGCCGATCTTGGATTAAAGATGACGGTGCTAAAAGATGCGGTGCTCAGTTTTGAGCTGGAAAAATCTCAGCTCAGCGCGAAAACCATTCTTGATGTGACCCTGGGGCTGCTCGATGCTGGTTTTGCTCAGGTTATCGCCACCAGGGAATTAAACGTCCACTGAGCTCTGCGCTCCAGGGTATAATCTGCCAATCATTTGACGGATTTCAGAAACGAACATGACCAAACTCACACTACAAGAGCAGATGCTTAAAGCTGGCTTAGTCACCAGCAAAAAAATGGCGAAAGTGCAGCGCACCGCCAAAAAATCCCGCGTTCAGGCGCGTGAGGCGCGCGAAGCGGTGGAGGTGAACAAGCAGGCGCAAATTGAACGCGACAAAGAGTTAAGCGAGCAGCAGAAGCAGGCGGCGCTGGCGAAAGAGTATAAGGCGCAGATCAAGCAGCTGATTGAGATGAACCGGATCGTGGTGGCAAAAGGGGATATCGGTTTTAACTTCACCGACAATAACCTGATTAAAAAAATCTATGTCGATAAGACCACCCAGGCGCAGCTGATCAATGGCCGTCTCGCCATTGCCCGTCTGGTTGCCGACGCCGGTCGCGACAGCGAATATGCAATTATCCCCGCCATCGTTGCCGAGAAAATTTCCCAGCGTGATGCGAGCTATATCGTGTTAAGCAGCGAGTTGACTCAGGAAGCGAAGGACGAAGACGATCCGTACGCCGACTTTGTCGTCCCGGACGATCTGATGTGGTAACCCTGACAGCCCCCCTCCCCCGGAGGAGGGCTGTTCCATTCTTAACGCTCGCGGAACGCCTCCGCTCTGGCGCGCAGGATCGGTTTTAGCAGATAGGCCATCACCGTTTTCTTACCGGTAATAATATCCACCGAGGCGATCATCCCCGGAATAATCAACAGCGGCTTCTCATCCGTACCGAGGTGATTTTTGTCGGTGCGCAGACGAATAATATAAAAACTCTTCCCGTCCTTATCGGTCACCGTATCGGGGCTGATCTGCTCCAGGGTGCCCTTCAGCCCGCCATAGATGGTGTAGTCGTAGGCGGTAAATTTCACCGTCGCTTCCTGACCCGGACGTAAAAACGCGATGTCCTGCGGACGGATTTTGGCTTCCACCAGCAGATTGTCATCCAGCGGAACAATATCCACCAGGTCGTTACCCGGCTGGATCACGCCGCCGATGGTGTTGACCATCAGCTGCTGTACGATGCCGCGTACCGGCGAGGTCACCAGGGTGCGGTTCACCCGGTCGGAAATCGCCTTGCCCGAGGCCTCTATTTTACTGAGATCGGTTCGCGCCTCGTTGAGCTGCCCCAGCGCCTCGCTGCGGTAACGACCCCGCGTTTCGCTGACCTTGCTTTCGATCTCCTTGATGGCCGCTTCCGCCCGGGGAATGGCGAGCAGCACCGAGTCCAGCTGCCCCTGGGTTTCCACCACGCCACGACGCAGGCGCAGCACCTCTACTTTTGAGATTGCCCCTTTGGCCACCAGAGGTTCAGACATGCTGACCTCCTGCTGCTGTAGCCCGAGGCTACGGCGGTACTGGCTGACTTTGCCCTGGAAGTCGAGCAGCTCCTGCTTCTTCTGCACCAGCTGTTCGTTGAGCCCGGCCAGCTCACTCTGGATGCGTTTGTTCACGCTGGCAAAGAGCTCCATCTCGCCACTGGCGATATCCGGCGCCTTCTGCACAATCTCCGGTGCCAGGGTCAGGGTTGTTGCATCGTCAAGCTGGGCGGTCAGACGCTGGATCCGCGCCTGCAGCGCCAGCCGGTCGGCATCGGACTCCCCGGCATTGGAGCGAAACTGGGTATCGTCCAGACGCAGCAGCGGCGCCCCGGCCTTCACTACCTCGCCTTCGTGCACAAAGACTTCGGCCACGATCCCGCCTTCGAGGTTCTGCACCTTCTGCAGGCGGGAGGAGGGAATGGCCCGCCCTTCCCCGCGCGTCACCTCATCAATACTCGCCAGCGATGCCCAGAGGATCATGGCGATAAAGAAGGCGAAAATGGCCCACAGCGTCACGCGCACTACCCACGGGGCATCATCCAGCAAGGCTTTGTTCACCTCATTGGTGGTGAAAGGCGCAGGCTGTTTATCTCCTGACAGCCAGCTCATCAGGCGGCTAAGCGACTCAACGATTCGCATGAATTTGTCCCTTCTTCAGCGCGCTCATGACGCTCTCTTTCGGACCGTCGGCAATGATTTTGCCGTTGTCGACGATAATCAGACGGTCCACCAACGTCAGCAGCGATGCACGGTGGGTCACCATCAGCAGCGTTTTGTTGCTGATAACCGGTATCAGCGCCTTTTTAATCAGATCTTCGCTGGTGTTATCCATGGAGCTGGTGGGTTCATCCATCAGCAGCACCGGGGGATCGAGCAGCAGCGCGCGCGCCAGCGCAACCGCCTGCCGCTGGCCGCCGGAGAGACTCATCCCCCGCTCGCCCACCTGCATGTTGTACCCGGACGGATGGCGACGGGCGAACTCATGTACCCCGGTCAGGGTAGCGACCCGCAGCATGGTCTCATCGTCAACGTAGCTGGCGCCGTAGACCAGATTCTCCCGCAGGGTACCGCTGAACAGGTGGATATCCTGCGGGGCATAGCCGATGTTATGGCGCAGATCGTGGACGTCTATCTGGCGGGCATCAATGCCGTCGATTAACACGTTTCCGCTGTCCGGCTGATAAAAGCCGACCAGCAGTTTCGCCAGCGAGCTTTTTCCCGACCCGCTGCGGCCGATGATCCCCACCTTCTCGCCGGGCTGAATGGTCAGCGAGACGTTGCTGAGCGAGGCGTACTGGTTGCCCGGGTAGACGAAGGTGACGTCGCGCAGCTCAATGGCGCCGGAGAGGGTTTCGCGCTTCAGCGGCACCTCGTCATCCTGCACCTCCTGTTCCAGCCCCATCATGCGGTCGATAGTGGCTTTGGTCATCCGCGCGCGCTGGTAGCGGGTGATCAGGCTGCACAGCTGGCCGATGGGCATCATGGCGCGACGGTGCAGCAGATAGCAGGCGATCAGCCCGCCCATGCTCAGGTTGCCGCCAATAATGATGTAGACCCCGGCCACGATAATGGCCACGCCGCTGAACTGCTGCAGCCAGGTAGTAAAGTTCACCGCCACGTAGGAGAGCGACTTCACCCGCAGCTCCAGCTTGCTGAGCTGGCCGGTGAGATGCTCCCACTGGTACTGGCGCTCGCTCTGGGCGTTGTTAATCTTGATGGCATCCAGGCCGGTCAGCGTCTCTACCAGCATCGCCTGACGTTCGTTGGAGAGCTGGTAGGTTTTCTTAACCCGCGACATCAGCGGGCGCTGGATCAGCCAGTTCACCAGCAGCGCCAGCGGGTAGCAAAGCAGCGGGATAAATACCAGCGGACCGCCGATGATGCCAATCACCAGCAGGATCAGCAGGGTAAACGGCAGATCGATAAAGGCGGTCAGGGTCAGGGACGACAGGAAGTCGCGGATCGACTGGAACTCCTGGAAGTTCTGCGCAAAGCTTCCTACCCGCTGCGGGCGCAGCTTCATCTTCATCCCCAGCAGCCGTTCGAACAGCGCCGAGGAGACCACCAGGTCGGTCTTTTTACCCGCCAGGTCGAGGCAAATGCCCCGCAGGATCTTCAGCACAAAGTCGAACACAAACGCAATACTGATGCCGATGGCCAGCACCCACAGGGTCGCCGTGGCCTGATTCGGCACCACCCGGTCATAGACGTTCATCACAAACAGCGGGGCGGCGAGCGCCACCAGGTTGACGAGAAAGCTGGCAACCACCGCATCCAGGTAGAGGAATTTCGACAGTTTGAGCGTGTCCTGGAACCAGGCTTTGGTGCGCGGCAGCGTGGCCGTCGGCTGGGCATCAAACTCATGTTCCGGGGAGATAAAGATCACCCGACCGCTGTAGTTCTCCGCCAGGGTCTCCGGCGATACGGTAATCTCACCGCCTTCCGTTTCACTCGGCAGCAGACGCGCGCGCTGTTGATCGTCCCAGCCAATCAACACCGCGGTCTGATTGTTTTTCAGCAGCAGAATGGCGGGCAGTGACATCGCGGTGATGTTTTCCAGCGGCCGCTGCACCACCCGCGCTTTGAGCCCTGCCCGTCCGGCGGCGCGTGGAAAGCTCTCCATCGTCAGGGTGTGCGCTTCCAGCGGCAGACCGGTGGTCAGGACGTTGCGGCTGGTGGCGATGTTATGCAATTTACAGACGATCATCAGCGCATCCAGCAGCGGATCGTCATGGCTTTGCCGGGGATCCTGTCTGCCCTGCGCCTGCGGGGTCATCTCGATGCGATCGGGGGAGTCAATATCAGGCGTCATTCTCTGCCTCAGTGTTCTGCAGACGGCGGTCGCAGGGATAAAAAAGAGGGGGTATTGCCGGTCGTTCTGCCAGCAATAACCCCGTCAGCCTTTAAGGGCGGCTTATTTTAATTCAGGCAGCTCCGTCTGTGAACGCTGCTCCTGATCGAGCGGCTGCGCTGCCGACGGTGCCTGAATGTTCAGGCTTTTGAGCAACTCGCCGGTACGGGCGCTGATGCGGTAGGTAGTAAACATGTCGACGAACTGCAGCTCAACGTAGCGGCGCTGGGCGCTGAACACTTCATTTTCGCTGTCCAGCATATCGAGCAGGGTACGGTCGCCCAGACTGAACTGCTCCTGATAGGCGCTACGCACCTGCACGCTGCGATCGGCATACTCTTTGGCGATCGGCACCTGCTGACTGGCGTTTCTCAGGGCATTCCAGGCCAGACGCAGATCTTCATTCAGCTGACGCCGGGCGTTATTTTTCACATCCTCCGCCTCTTTCATTTTGTAAGCGTAAGAGGTGAGCGTGGCCTGGTCGCTGCCGCCGTTGTACAGGTTGTAGCGCATGCGCAGCATCGCCTGCCACTCCTGGCTGTGCCCGCGGGTGCCATCGATGTTGTTATCCATGGTACGACCGACTTCAACGTTCACGTCCGGGTAAAAGCGCGATTTTGCCGCCTCGTACTGCTGGCGGGTGGCTTCCACGTCGGCGTCCGCCTGCTTCAGCAGCGGGTTATTTGCCAGCATCACTGAACGCGCGGCGTCCAGCGAGGCGGGAACCGCAATTTTAGCGGGCATCACCAGGGTGTCAGGCTCTTTGCCGGTAATGCTCTGGTAGTTGGCGCGGGAGTCTTCGAGGTTGGTTTGCTCGGTCAGCAGGTTGTTGCGCGCCTGCGCCAGACGGGCTTGCGCTTGCTCAAAGTCTGCCTGACGGCCCACGCCCTGCTCGGTACGCAGGCGGATCTGATCGAACACCCGCTCGTGATTCTTCAGGTTATCTTCTGCCAGCGCGACCATCTTCTGGCGCATCAGCACGTCGAGATAGCTCTGGATCGCCTGCAGGGCGGTGGATTCGCTGGTGTTCATTACCGTCCAGGCACGAGAATTGACCGTCGCTTTCTGGCGGCCCACTTCGCTGGTGGTTGCAAAACCATTGAAGACGTTCTGTCGCAGGTTGATGGCGGACTCGCTGCGGTGCAAATCACGCAGATGATCGCCTGCCGCACGGGTGCTGGCGTTATCGGTTTGCTCCCAGCCGGTACCGGCGGTGAGATCCAGCGTCGGCAGATAACCGCCTTTGGCGGCACGAAGATCCTGATCTGCGGAATAGCGGCTGTTAACCGAGGCGTTAACTTCCGGGTGCCACAGCAGGCTGTCTTTTACGGCCTGCTCCAGGGTAGTGGCCTGGCTCTGCGTGGCGCTCAACACCAGCGCCGCACCCAATACGATCTGACTATACTGTTTCATCTTGCTGTTTTTCCTTCATATCCCTTGATTGTTGGCAATATCCACCAGAGAAAATCCCATTAGACCGAGGGAAAAAATGCATCCTGCGCGTTTATGATCGGACGGGATCCCTCGTCTGAACTAAATTCACTTCATCTTTGTTGCCGCGCAGAGCCCAACTGCCCCCTGCGCGGCGGCCGATCAGGCGTGCTCTTCCGGTTTCGCGATCAGGTTATCCAGCATCTCGTCGTTACCGGCATCGTAACCGTCCGTTCCGGCTATCTCGCCGCCTTCAGCAGGAACATGTTCGACCTCCGCCTGGGCATCCGCCGCGTCACCCTGCGGCCCTGCCTGGATCAGGTTGCTGAGATCGTTATGCTCGTCATCATGGATGAGATCGCTGAAGTTCAGCTGCTCGTCCTGTCCCGGGCTGGCGCTCTGCAGCGTGGCGAGGGCCTCGCTCTGCGTATCGCCCGGCAGCGCATCACTGGCATGATCGGCCGATGCCGCCGGCGTCTCGCCATGCTCTGCGGTGGTGCTGAGCAGGAGATTATCGTCGTCGATTAACGAGGCGGCGTGATCGTCCGCATCCAGACTGCTGGTATGCGTCTGCTTATCGCTCTCGTCAGCGTCATGATCGACATGGTTCTCCTCAACGCTGTGGCTGGCCATCAGAGGATGGTCGTCGTCGACAGCGTCATCGGCATGCTCTTCCCCGCCGTGGCTTTCGCTGACGATGGTTCCGCCCTCTTCGCCATCAAAGGTGAAGTCGGTTTCGTGCTGATCGGCAGCGGTAGAATCCACTGTCAGCGTGATCTCGCCTAAATCGTGCTCAGAGCCCGGAAGTTCAACGCTGACCTGCCCGGTAAAGTGCGAGGTGTCGTTATCAAATTCCAGGGTGTAGGTCCCGTGCTCCGCATCGTACGTGACGTTGGTATGATTACCCGTAAAGGTCGCCCCCCTCAGGTATGCCGTCCAGCGTGATGCTTTTTAGGTGGTCGCCGCTGTCTGAGCTTTCGAGATTCACGTCGAGGTTCAAAGTGACCGTGGTGCTGACGGTGGTACTGCCACCGTGCGTTCCAGATGGCCCGTCTCCAAATACAACGCCCTCGATGCCGTTGGCATTCTGGAACGGCGACTTCCCGGTCTCGTTATCGACCACATGCAGGTTATCTATGTCGTTGTTTTTGCCGTTCTGCGGATGATCGACACCGGTAACGGTGTAGTCAGCCTCATTACCCTGAACAAAGATATAGTCCTTACCTACGCTGCTCTGCGGTAAGCCTTGGTTGCCGGTAATGCCGTTGAGCGGCCGGAATTCATAGTGATCCTGAGACCAGTCGCCCTGCTGGTAGTAGCCACCCGTATGGTCACCGACCACAAAGATATCGGTATGGGTCTTGTCGCCGTTGTTGGCGTTGGCATTACCCTGGCTGGTGTAGTAGTGGATCTGATCCGGGCTGTCGGCCTTCGGCACGAAGTCGCCCTGAATCTTGCCGTCCGGGCTATCCGGGGTCAGCCAGACGTGAACGTTACTGCCGATCGCCACGATCACGCCGTTCTGGATGTCGTAACCGTTAGGATCGCCGCTACCGCCGTTGATGTGGATGATCTTGTCATCGGTCGTCTCGGTCGTTTTATCGCCAGGGGTGACGGTAACGGTGAGTTTGACGTCGGAATCGGCGTCGGCGTCGGCGTCGGCGTCGGCGTCCGCATCGGCATCGGCATCAGAATCCGCGTCGGCGTCCGCATCGGAATCGGCATCCGCGTCCGCATCCGCGTCAGCGTCAGCGTCAGCATCTGCATCTGCATCGGCATCTGCATCTGCATCTGCATCGGCATCTGCATCCGCATCCGCATCTGAATCGGAGTCTGCATCCGCATCGGCGTCAGAATCGGAGTCCGCATCCGCGTCGGCGTCGGCGTCGGCATCAGCATCTGCATCTGCGTCCGCATCGGCGTCGGCATCCGCATCCGCATCCGCATCTGCGTCAGCATCCGCATCCGCATCGGCGTCAGCGTCTGCATCGGCGTCCGCATCTGCGTCAGCATCTGCATCCGCATCGGCATCCGCATCTGCATCGGCGTCGGCGTCGGCATCCGCATCAGCGTCGGCATCCGCATCAGCGTCGGCATCCGCATCAGCGTCGGCGTCGGCGTCGGCGTCGGCGTCCGCATCGGAATCAGAATCGGCATCCGCATCCGCATCCGCATCTGCATCTGCATCGGCGTCGGCATCAGCGTCGGCGTCGGAATCCGCATCCGCATCCGCATCGGCGTCGGCGTCCGCATCGGCGTCGGCGTCGGCGTCCGCATCTGCGTCAGCATCCGCATCAGCGTCAGCATCCGCATCAGCGTCAGCATCCGCATCGGCGTCGGCGTCGGCGTCGGCGTCCGCATCAGAATCCGCATCAGCATCAGCATCAGAATCCGCATCAGCATCAGCATCAGCATCTGCATCTGCATCTGCATCAGCATCTGCATCTGCATCCGCATCGGCATCGGCATCGGCGTCTGCATCAGAATCCGCATCAGCATCAGCGTCGGCATCCGCATCCGCGTCGGCGTCAGAATCTGCATCGGCATCAGAATCTGCATCGGCATCAGCATCGGCATCAGCATCGGCATCGGCATCGGCATCGGCATCGGCATCGGCATCGGCATCAGCATCCGCGTCGGCGTCGGCATCTGCATCGGCATCAGCATCAGCATCCGCGTCGGCATCTGCATCGGCATCGGCATCGGCATCGGCATCGGCGTCAGAATCCGCATCGGCATCGGCATCCGCATCCGCGTCGGCATCCGCATCTGCATCTGCATCTGCATCTGCATCTGCATCAGCGTCCGCATCGGCATCCGCATCTGCGTCTGCATCGGCGTCAGCATCCGCATCTGAATCGGAGTCTGCATCCGCATCGGCGTCAGAATCGGAGTCCGCATCCGCATCCGCGTCAGCGTCGGCATCAGCGTCCGCATCCGCATCCGCATCTGCGTCCGCATCTGCGTCCGCATCGGTATCAGCATCAGCGTCCGCATCGGTATCAGCATCTGCATCTGCATCTGCATCTGCATCTGCATCTGCATCTGCATCTGCATCTGCATCTGCATCTGCATCGGAGTCTGCATCCGCATCGGCATCGGCGTCTGCATCAGCATCAGCATCGGCGTCCGCGTCAGCGTCGGCATCCGCATCCGCATCGGCATCCGCATCGGCATCTGCATCAGCATCTGCGTCGGCGTCCGCATCGGAATCGGCGTCAGCATCTGCATCCGCATCAGCATCTGCGTCGGCATCTGCATCGGCGTCAGCATCTGCATCAGAATCTGCATCCGCATCGGCATCGGCGTCCGCATCGGCGTCAGAATCCGCATCCGCATCAGAATCTGCGTCGGCGTCAGAATCAGCATCCGCATCTGCGTCGGCATCAGCATCAGAATCGGAGTCCGCATCCGCATCGGCGTCTGCATCGGCATCCGCATCCGCATCCGCGTCGGCATCTGCATCGGAGTCGGCATCCGCATCCGCATCAGAATCGTCAATATCAAGCAGCGTTAACTCTTCCGGGCGCTCATCGTCGGGGAAATCAAGGCCGATAGTCGGATAACCCGCATTAGGGTCAACAATCTCAGCGGTTAAATCGAGCACGACGTGGGTGTGCGACCCGCCGCCGCTGCCGCCAGGCTCACCGCCAGTTCCCGCGGACTGAGGACCTGCTGCTGTCGCTTCCAGGGTCTGCGTCGGGTCCTGCCCGTCGGCAATGGCCTGCTGAATAGCCGCGACGTCCTGCTGCTGGGCCGCCGCGCTGTCAGTGGTCACGTGCCCTGAACTGTCCCAGTGGCTGTCACGGCCCAGATCTAACTGTTTGCCGTCCGCCAGCGATAAGGTAATCGCGCCAGTCGCGCCCGTCTGGACTTGTTCTCCGTCGAGGATCCTGTCGCCTTCCGTCAGCAACCGCGTGCTGCCGTCAGGACTGACTGCGAATACCTGCCCTATTACTGCTTTGACGATCCCGGATACGCCGCTCATATATTGTTTCCCTCAATCCTTTTCAAGCCCAATTCATCCATTGCTCAGGCTTAGAATGCTAAAAGAGAATTAAATCTGTATTAGTAATTTGCTGTGCAACACTGACAAGGATACGCCTTTCAACAACAATTTTATTGATTCAGGTCCGTGTCAGGCCCCTATATTAATTGATGGCATGAATGAATAGGAATCTAAACAGGTATGCACTATCAAAACAGGGGGCCAGGCCAATGCCCCCCCTGTTAATTTTTGATTAATTCCGTTACGTAACGAAAGTGGTTAAATAAGCCCCTCGTCATCATCCGCAATTAATCCCTCCAGTCCGCTCAGCGAACGGCGCGCCTGCGCGCGGCTGGTGAGTTTAGCCTGCGCGGCCGGTGGCAGATCGGTAATGGTGATGACACCTTTACTCATCAGCACCTCGATCAGATCCTCCAGCACACGCACCATCTCAAGGTCGCTCTGCCGCAGTTGATACAGCGTGGCTTCGCGGATTTCTCGCTGGCGCATCCACTCGTCAATCTCGAGCGTGCACAGGTCATGCTGTTCCGTCATTGTGGAAAAAGGCGTCAGTTCCACCCGACTAATTCGTCTTTCCGTATCGCGTTCAACGTAATACATTTTCAGTCTCCACTAAATCTGTGTGGTTAATTTCCACCCAGCGTACTGGCGTCAGCGAAATAGCGCCCCATCGCGCCATGCAGACCAATTTTTTCCAGAATCGCCAGTTCGCCCGCTGTTTCCACACGTTCGGCAATAAGCGGCAAATTAATCTGACGGGTCGCCCAGTAAATAGCCTCAATAAACAGTTTTTTATCGTCCTCGCTGTCTATATCCCGAATATAACTGCCATCAACTTTAATCCAGGCCAGCCCCCACTGGGGTAAATTACCAATAAGGTGGAAACGACCACCAAAATGCTGGATCCCCAGACGGCAGCCCAACGCCTTGAGGCGACTGACCAGCACGTTCACGCGCTCGATATCGGGAAGCTCGTTCTCATCCAGCTCAAACGTCAGCAAACCGGCCAGCTGCGGCGCGCCTTTCAGCGGCTGCAGCAGGGCGTTCAGGCTCTGGTCGTCGGCAACGCTGGCGCCGCTGATACTCAGCGCCAGCGGGCGCGGCGATTTCGCCAGCTCGTGCAGGGTCTGCTGGAGCATCACGATATCCATGCGACGGCTGAGATCGAGACGGTGGATCCACGGCATAAAGCGACCCGCCGGCACCAGTTCCCCCTCCTGGGTTTTAATGCGGGCGAGGATCTTGTGATGCAGGACCTCATGCGCGTTGTTGCACGCATAGACCGGCTGTGAGAACAGCTCAAAGGCGCCATTCGTAAGCACCGCATCAAGGCGAGTGTACCAGCTGTGGTGATCCTCTTCGCGCTCACCGGCCGATGCAGTATCAGGGCTGGCAAAGAAGCGCATCTCGGTCTCCGCTCTCGCCAGGGCCTGGTCCGCCTGGGCCAGTACCGCCTGTGGAGTATCACCGACGTTAAAAGGCACCAGCGCAAAGTGGGCTACCGGCGAAACGTCGCTCATGCCCATCTCCGACAGCGCCTTCAGCTGGGTGCTGAGGGTGTTGCTCAGGTTGTCGAGATCCTGCCCCAGGATCAGCGGGGCGATAATGGCAAACTCCCCGCCGCGCACGCGGGCGACAAAGCCTTCGTTGTGAAAATAGTTGCGCTGCAGGCCGGTGAGAATATCCGCCACCGCCACCAGCAATTGATCGGATTTTGCTCCGCCCAGACGCTGGTTGAGGCCCATCAGATCCTGAACCCGCAGCAGCAGAATGTGCCCGCCGGCGTTCTCTTCATCGCTCAGACGCGACTGCAGCTGCATATCAAACGCGCGGCGGTTGCTCAGCCCGGTCAGGCTGTCGTGATAGGCCTCCTGACGCAGGGATTCGGTGCGCCGGGCCTGCTCGCCGAATAACGCCTTGAGCTGGGTCACCATCATGTTGGTAGCCTCAACCACCCGGCGCAGCTCCGGGGTTTTCGGCAGTGCCGATACATTCAGGAACTCGCGGCGGCAGATTGCCATCGCCTGGCCGACAATATAGTTAAGCGGACGCAGCGTACGACGTAACAGCAGGGTGGCGGCGAGCAGGAACAGCAGGCTACAGCCGGTTAGCCATAAAAAGCTGGCGACGATGCTGTTCCACAGGCGGGCCAGGGCGAACATCGGATGGCTCACCACCTCGACTCTTGCGACCTGCGTCCAGCCGCGCATCACAATAGCATCACCTTCGCCGGGGCTGAGGTGCACCAGCCGCACGAACCACTGCGGGACGTGGCTATCCTGGGGCACATCGCTGCGCTCGATGATCGCTTTATTGGTCTTAATGTCGACCACGCGGATACGATAGAAATAGCCGCTGTCGAAGATGGAGTTCACCATCAGCTCGGTCATGGTCGGGTCGTCGATATGGGTGGTCAGCGACAGTCCCAGCGCCGTCGCCGCGTCCTGTGCATGGGCGCTGAGCTGGTTGCGGTACTGCTCCCGCGAACTTTCGAGGGTCACCACAAAGTTCCCGCAGAAAATGACAAACGTAAATAAACAGATGCCGATCAGTAGCTGTTTATAAAGAGACATGGCCCTATCCTATTCATTAATTACAAATCCTTCTGCACGCATTCGGGTGAGAAGATCCTGCCAGCGGGAGAGCCGTTTGCTGTCGCCCACGCGTTTGTTGCCGCCGGACTGCGGCAGCCAGAGCCCTTCGCCGTTAAACGCGTAGACCGGAAGCAGGTCAGTACGCTGGGTAGCCGGCAGGATGGCGGTTTTCAGATTATCCAGAACCAGCGGGATCGCCGTGGGGGTGGGATACCATGTCACCACCATGTGCGCCTGATTCAGTTCGAGTGCTTTTACATAGGTAATACGTAGCTGATTCGCGGGAACGCCCATTTCGCGCAGGGTGAAATACTTCGCCAGCGCAAAGTCTTCACAGTCCCCTGCCCCTTTACGCAGAAATTCAATCGGCGTTGCCCAGTAATCCTGCTGCTTCCAGACGACGATATCATCCCGAAAAGCCATTCTGGCGTTAAAGAACTGGTTAACCTGCTTTAACTTATCCTGGATCGTGCCCTGCGACGGCTTGTTAAGCAAGGCCGCCCACTCATCGATCCGCTGTCGGGCCGCGGGGGAAGCCGGGCCATACAGCCGCTCGGTGCGGGTGCTGATGGCGCTGAAATCCCACCCGGCGCCGAGCCCGGGCGAGATAGCCAGCAGGACCACCAGCCAGAGCGACAGCCAATGTCGACAACGCACTGAGAGGAGAGAACGAAGAACTCGCATAGGGGCGGCTTACTGCTCGCCTGACCGGGCGCGCCAGCGTTGGCGATACGCGACATAGCCAGAGAGGTAGTGCTCAACATCGTCGATCCGCACCCGGTAGCTGTGGTGACGAATAAAGAAGCTGCCGAGGATACGCGGCGGGTTTTTAAAGAACATCGCCAGCTCCGGCCAGAAAAAGCCGTTGGCCAGATAGCGGGCGCGGGTCTCCAGCGCCAGGTTGAACACGTCCATATCGAAGCCGGCCAGCAGATGCTGATGCGGCGAGGCTTCAAGCCGGGCGATCATCTTTGATGCCGCCATCATCAGCTCCAGCAGCGTGGGATAAGTGGTGATCCGGTTCTGGACAAAGTCGAGATGGTCGCGCACGTTATCCAGCCCAAACTGGTAGTAGCGCTCCAGCGGCCGGTAGAGCGTCAGCTCGTTTACGCAGTAGCTGAGCCAGTGATCGTGGGCCTGCCAGTGCTTCTGTTCGATAAAGTGCTCCATCGCCCGTTCGACCATGTCCAGCCAGCGCGGTGCCTTCGTCAGCCCGTAGAGACGCATCAGGGCAAAGGCCGCTTCACCGTCGTAATAGATTATGCGGTGCGCCGCCTTGAGGGACAGATCCCCGGCGTTAAGCACATGGACAAACCCGCCGGTCTGCGGATCCTGCATAAAGCCGATCCCGTTCGCCAGCCGCGCCAGTTGTTCCAGGTAGCGGTTGTCACCGGTCAGCTCGCAGTATTTCGCCATCGCCAGGATGCACACCGCGTTGCCGCCGAGCTTGATCTCATCTCCGGTGTCCACCAGGAAGTCAGCTTCGCTACCGTCCGGCAGCGTATATGTGCGAATAAAGGTGGTGCAAAGGTCGTTTAGCGCCCGCCCGATTGCCGCGAACTGTTCAGGCTCCCGCGTCACTTCCCAGCCTTCGAGCAGGGCATAGGTTGAGCTGGCGTGGCGCAGGGCGTTATAGGTCGGAATGGCGCGATCGAAGCAGGGGAACCAGCCGTACTGGTAACGCCCGGAGGCGGTGATCTGGCGCGCCAGATAGTCGGTGGCTGAGGCAATCATCGGATCCAGCGCCGTCGCCTGCCAGTCGGGGAGCTGGCGGTAGCCGCTGTTCCGCCCGGTTGATTCGACAGGCAGCAGCTGCTCGCCGTCGCAAAACAGCGCCCGGGTGGTGAAGCGCCAGAGCCTCTGGTCAGGCTGTTCTGGCCATCTCAGCACTGCCCCGAAGCGACGGCGTGAGAAATGGGCCAGGTTGTTGGCATTCGGCGTGGCGACGCCATAGTCGCCGTGATAGAGCAGCGCGTTGGCGGCAATTTCCTGCTCCAGCATGGCGTAGCGAAAGGCCGGATCGAGGCTCAGGCCATAGCGAAAATAGTTACGTTTGGTTTTGGCTAATCGGGTTTCCAGCGTGTCCCAGCGCAGTGCTTCTACCTTATCGACAAGGTCAACCCGGAGCCAGCAGACGTCGGTACCGCTCTGCTGTTGCCACTGCTGGAGCGCCTGCTCGCCCTGCTGCCAGGCCTGCTCAAAAGTGTCGCCGCGGCCCTGCACAATGTGCGCACGGCTTTGACTATCAGAAGCACTAAAAAAGATCGCCCAGGCGGGGCAAATCGACGGTTTAGGCGCAACCTCCAGCAATTCCATCGCCGGGCGGGTTTGCGCAAGTAAGTCGCTGAGCGGCATTTTAACTCCTGATAACGCCAGAGGAACCCTGTCAGAAAAATCCTAACCGATGATAACATTATGTATGACAAGTTGTGTATTCTGTATGTCTATTGTTTCCCCGCGAGGCGGTGTTGTGAGTCGATGGTGTGCGTTAGGTTTTCTGCTGCTAAGCGTTGTCGCTCACGCTGAGACGCCGCTGCTGTGGAACCAACCGGCCAGCCGACAGCACTGCCCGACCAGCAACGACGCCGCCTGGGTGCAGTACCCGAATGGCGTGGCCTGTATGCGCTATTTCAGCGCGGGCACTCTACGCGACGCCCCGCTGGTTCTGGTGGTGTTGAAAGGCGACCGCGTCTCACAGATTAAGCGCTCGCCCGACGCCATCCCCGGCAATACCGCCGACGCCCAGCGCCGTCAGGCCCGGGCCATGCTGCGCCAGACCGGTCTGCCGACGATCATCATCGCCCGTCCCGGCACCTACGGCTCCAGCGGCAACCACTACCGCCGCCGCCAGGCGGAAGAGTTTCAGGCGATCGCGGCCGCACTCGATACCATCAAAGCCCGCTACGGCATTCAGCGTTTTATCCTCAGCGGACACAGCGGCGGTGCTACTGCGGCCTCAGCTCTGCTGACCAGCGGCCGCCGGGATATCGACTGCGCGGTGCTGACCTCCGGTGCCTGGGGGTTGCTGGAGCGTGCCCAGCGCATGCGCCAGCAGCGAAATGCGCCCCCCTGCCCCTGAGCTGGACGGCACCGGACTGCCCCATCCCTGGGATCCGCTCGACCATATTAGCGGGATCGCCGCCGATCCCCTGCGGCTGATCCTGGTGATCGGCAACCCACAGGATCGCAATACGCCGTTCGATCTGCAGGCGCGCTTTGCCGCTGCGCTGCGCCAGCATGGCCACCGGGTGATGCTGCTCGAACGCCCCGCTGCCCCGCCGGAGTATCACGATCTGACGGGCAATGCCGCTATCAACGCCATTCAGCTTTGTCCGCAGCGCGGGCATTCCCCAACACCGTAAGGACACGACCATGAACCAGACATCAACCCGCCAACACCCTGCTGACGCACCGGGATGGACGGCCGCCGATCTCGAAAAACTGCCCGGCAGCCGGTGGCATAATCGCCCAAATGCTGACTGGCGTGCTGACGACATCGCCATTCTGCACGATAAAACGTCCTACTCCGGCCCCTGCCTGTTTGTCGCTATCGACCCCGACACCTGGCGGCAGGGCTCCGGCAACACCGGTATTTACGCGGGCTGGGACGATACTCATCTGTCGCTTTCACGCCATGCCTCCCGCTACTGCGGGGCGATCGTCCAGCGACGCCTGGAGGATCTGCCCCCGGATTTTCCCCAACTGGTGATTGGCAACAGCTATCAGGCGCTGCTGTGGCTGGCAGAAGAGGCGCGGCGGCGGCTGGACGGTAAACTGGTGGCGATCACCGGTACGGTAGGGAAAACGACGACCAAAGAGATGCTGGACAGCATCCTTGCTCCTCGCATGTCGGTGGTGGCGAGCCGCGGCAACCATAACACCCGCACGGGGGCGTCGGTCACGCTGGCCCGCACCGCCTGCAATCCGCAGGCGGTGGTGATGGAGGTGGCGATCTCGGCCCTGTGGATGCGCAACGGCGGGATCGGCCCGCGCATCAAGCCGCATATCGTCATCGTGACCGAAATCGGTATTACCCAGGTGGGGAGGAGCGTCACCTCCCTTGAGGACGTGGCGCGCTTTAAAGCCCGCATCAGCCACGGTTTGATTCCGGGCGGCTACGCCATTTTAAACCGCGATATGGCCGGGTACGACATCGTGGCGGAGGGGGTCAGCCGCGATGGTGCCCGCATCATCAGCTACGGTTTCGAGTCCGCCGCTGACGTGCGCATTACAGCCTTTGCTCCGGATGAGGGCGGGAGCCAGATTACCCTCACTTTCCGCAATCAGACGCTGAGTTACCGGCTGGCAGTCCCCGGCAAGGGGGGCGCGCTTAACTCGGTGGCGGCGCTGATCGCCGCCGATCTGCTGGGCGTCAGCCCGGAGCAGAGCATCACCTGCCTCGAAGCCTGGCGCGGCGACGGGCAGCATATGGGCATTACCGCGCTGGCGCTGCCAGACGGCGGAGCGGTCACCCTGATTGATGACAGCTACAACGCCGAATACCTGTCGCTGCTCAACGCCTTTGAGGTGGCGGCGCAGCGTGCCCGCGACGGCGGTGGTCGGGTTATTGCCCTGCTCGGGCGCATCGTCAATCTCGGCGAGCAGGCCGGGGCGATCCACCGCGCGCTGGCGGATCCCTTGCTGTCGGCGGGATGCCAGCAGGCATTTCTGCACGGTGAGGAGATGTCGGCTCTGCACGATGCCCTGCCGGAGGAGGTTCGCGGCGGTCATTTCCTCACCGCTGAGGCGCTGGTGGAGGCCGCTGCCCCTGCGTTACGCGACGGCGATATCGTGCTGGTCAAAGGCAGCACGCGCAATTCCGACTTTAAGCGGGTCGTCGGCCTGCTGAAAACCCGCCTCGCCGCGCCGACTGCGCTCGGGAAGGGGCAAACCGCCCGCCTGCTGATCAACCTCTCTACCGGCGAACAGCGGGTCTCTGAGCTGAGCGACAGCACCTTTGCGCCGGGCTACCTCAGCCAGCTATTGCTGACCGTCTGTGTCGCGGAGCGTCTGCTGGCGAAAAAAATCACCCTCGAAACCCCGGTTAACGTGCACGATATTGCCGCTACCGTCCTGGAGGGCAACCCGGCGCTCGGCCTGCCGCGGGGCAGCACAGTTACCGTAAAATCACTGGTGCAGGGGATGCTGATCCATAACGCCTGCGATGCCGCCATTCACCTTGCAGAACTGCTGGCGGGCAGCAGCGCAGAAGCGCTGAAACAGCTCCGGGCGCGGATCGCCACGCTGGGGATGCGCCACACCCATCTCAATAACGTCTCAGGCCGCCCCCGCCCTGGCCAACGCACCACGCTGGCGGATATCGCCCGGCTGGTGCGCCATTTCCACCAGCGCTACCCGCACCTGTTGCCGTGGCTGGGGGAGAATGAGGCGGCGATCGGCGAGCGGGTCTACCGTAAAAGCAGCAACCTGCACAGTGACGGCAGCGCCTGGGGGCAGTTCAGTGCCGGACGCTGGGGCGTTGCGCTGCAGTGGATTGCCGGCGAGCTGTGGCTGGCCTGTGCCGCCGGGGCGGATGACGCTTTCCATCTCGACTATCTATTGGATGCGCTGCTGGCCAGGGCTGAAGGCAGAGCGCCCGTTCCGGAGTCCGTCGCCCGGCAGATCGAAAAGCCAGCCGCCACCCTTACCTTGTTGGGTGACACCTATTTTGGCGAGTGGTACACCCGCAGGCGCCAGGCGCGCGGGATTGATGACGCCCTCCAGCGCCACGGCTATGACCACAGCTTCGCGGCTATTGCCCCGCTGCTGCGCGGCAGCGACTTTACCCTCGCCAACTTCGAAGCGGCGCTGACCACCGACCTGAGCGCCAGCCTTGAGGGCCGGAAGCCGTTCTGTCTGACCGGGGATCCGGCCGCCTCGGTTGCCGCCCTGCGTAAGCAGGGCATCGACGCGGTGGCGCTGGGCAACAATCACGCCATGGACGCCGGATTACCGGGTCTGCACAGTACCCTGGCAGCGTTTCAGGAAGGTGGGATCGCCTGCATCGGAGCCGGTCTTAATGCGCATCAGGCGCAGGCCCCGCTGGTGCTGACGGTGGGCGGCAGGCAGTACAAAATCTTCAGCGCCTACTGGTATCGACGCTACATGGAGCAGGAGTGCGCCTTTTACGCCCGCCCCCGCCGCGCGGGCGTCGCCTGCCTGAGCGGCGGATTGATCGAACAGCTGCGTCAGGAGAAAGCGAGCCCCCGCCCGGCCACCACCATCGTACTGGCCCACTGGGGGCTGGACTACCGCTGGACCACCGCCGGCCAGCGGGCGCTGGCGAAACGCCTGAGCGAGGCCGGTGCCGATCTCATCATCGGCTCCGGGCCGCATATGGCGGGCGACGCCGCCCGGCTGGGTGAGAGCCTGGTGGTCTACAGCATCGGCAACGCGGTGTTTAACAGTAACGGCGAGTATCAGGCGCGCGGCATGCCCGCGTACGGTTTTATCGTCCGTCTGCTGCTCGGCCACCCGACGCCACAGATCCAGCTCTTGCCGATCTTTACCGACAATAAACGGACCTTCTGGCAGCCACGCCCGGTTAACGAGGCTGAATTTGCCGATCTGATCGCGCAGCTGAAAGCGCAAGGAATGGCGATTGACGAGAGCGGCGCGGGCTGGCGCGCCGTCAGCGTGAAGGGTGAATGTATGCTGGTGATGGCGCTGGACGACCGCTTTGGTCTCATGCCATCGGACGAGGAGCAGGGAGTGAATAATAATAAATCATGAGGAGTGGATGTTGGTGGTGAATACATACTGACCCTATCGCCGCCTCAACGGAGCGGCGCACAGGGGGATTTTCAGGTGGGACAACTACCTGAATTACAATTCCCGATTACAGTTAAGGAGACATCCCTCCGCTGTGATACAGGGTCAGGACAAATTGATGAGCGTGCCACTGCAAAAAATACTCCGCTGCGGGCTGATGCTGTTGATGCTGGTCCTGGGCGTCAGCGGGTGCTCTTCCCATGACAATGCCGCCAGCCGGGGACGGCCGGTACAAAAATACTATCGTCCCGGGTACGTTCAACCCCCCGGCGATACCCGTGCAGCGCGCGCAGGAGCCATACAGAGAAATACCTGAGGACGCGCCGTCGCCGGTGAAAGTGAAAAAACGGCCGCCGATTAAAGCAGCAGAACAACGTCAGCCCAGGGCGGTACCGGTGCTGGACAATTCGTTGCCCGAGCAGATCTGGCAACCGGCGATAACCCGTCAGACAAGTCTGGAGCTGAAATCATGACGGAACGCGTCATCGGTGAACTCAGTCCTCGCCCTGCGATTAAGCGACCTACGCTGCCGCTCTGGCAGAACGCTCTGGTGATTATCATCACCCTCACCTATCTCATCTGCGAGCTGGCATTCAACTCGCGCCTGCTGGATCTGGTGGGCAGCCTCTCCACGCCCGACGACATTCACAGCATGGAACGCTATGGCCGGGCGTTAACCGCCATCGCCGCGGCCCTGCTGGTGCTACAGCTGGTGCTGGCGGGCAACGCCGGGCTGAAAAGGCGCGGCATCGATTTTCCCCCGCTGTACGTTGCAAGCATGGTGTTTTCGCTCTGCCTGCTGACCGGCGTGGTGACCTGGCAGACGGTGGAGCGAGTGATTGAGCACCAGGTCGCGCAAAGTACCGGTGAATTTCGCCAGAAGTCGCTACTGGCACAGCTCTATCAGCAATCCTTAATTGACGGACATCAGACGCTGGAGGGGATCCCGCTGGATCCCGACGGCGGGCAGCGCCAGACCTGGTCCAGCCCGTCGGGGAAAGCGTTTCTGGCAATGCTGCCGCTGCTGATGAGTTCGGTCAGCCGCTATCACCAGCTGCTCGAAAGCGAGGCGGCGCAGAACCTGCGCGACAGCATCAGCGTCCAGGAGGGGGGGGATCCTCGGCTATTACAAAGCCTGGCTGGCGGCGCGTGCGGAAATTTATAAGGACTATCTCGACTACTACAAGATTACGCAGACAGAGGTGCGTTATCACGGAGAGATAATCCCTGCCCGGCTCGACTGGGAGGCGTTTTTTATGCTGGAGGTGGTGCAGAACAGGCTGCGTGACAGGCTGTCCCTCCCCCGCCAGAGCAGGATTCGTCCCGAATACCCTAAAGATGACGCCCTGAAGCAGTTCGCCCTACAGTTACAGGCACCCCATCTTGATTACGCTGTGCAACAGCAGCTCCCCCACCTGCAGGCCGCGCTGGCAAGCTACGGCGCGGGCGGCGTGAATGAAAAGCAGGGAGAGGATGCGGCGCGGGCGGTGATTGTCCCGCCGATTGCGCTGATGTTCTCGCTGCTCGGCGCGCTCACCCATCTGGCAAAACTGCTCTATCTGCTGCTGCTCCCCCTGAGCGCGGCCCTGCTGTATATCACCTCGTGGCGTCCGGTTCGCCTGCTCAACCGCCATCCGCTGACCTTCCCGGTGCTGCTGATCTGCCTGCTGCTGGGGATGTTCAGCGTGATGAATAACAGCATTACGGCCTCACCGGCTTATCACGCCTTACGCCAGGGTTTACAGGGGGCGGATGTGGCGATTACCGGGGAGCCCTCGACGCTGAGCGGCGGCACGCTGTTGCGGGTTATTCATGCGGTGAGCATCGGGCAAAGCTACAGCTATCCGCTCAACCACGCCTTACGCGAGAACCTGTTAATGGGCTTTGATTTTGGCTATGAAACACGTGAAAACTAAGGTCTTTTTAGAGACAATAAACATGCCTGTTTTTTGCTGTATTTTTAGGCACAAAGTAGTGATGGCAGTTAAGATATATTCAGTGCTACATTACGCCGCCCAACGGCAAATCGCATTATCAGACCAGTCGACCTGTACGGTAACAGCCCGGAACCATTAGTATTAATACGGGTCATAAAAGCAGTACGGCGTATCGCCCGTCTGGGGCTACCTACACACTCTTCATAAAGGTTGTTTTATCTTGTCTCAATGCAAATTCACACTCGCCCTTTTACACCCGCGTTACTGGTTTACGTGGTTTGGTCTGGGTGTCCTGTGGCTGCTCGTGCAACTTCCCTACCCGGCGCTGCTCTGGTTGGGTTCCACCCTTGGTAGCCTCTCGCGCCGTTTCCTGAAACGCCGGGAATCCATCGGCCGCAGAAACCTCGAGCTCTGTTTTCCGGCCATGTCGCCCGAAGAGCGCGAGCATCTTATTACTGAAAACTTTAAATCCATCGGCATGGCGTTACTGGAAACGGGGATGGCCTGGTTCTGGCCGGATCATCGGGTACGCAAGTGGTTCGATGTGGAAGGTCTGGAAAATTTACAGCGCGCGCAGGCCAAAAACCGCGGAGTGATGGTGATCGGCGTGCATTTTATGTCGCTGGAGCTGGGCGGTCGCGTCATGGGGCTATGCCAGCCGATGATGGCCACCTATCGGCCGCACAACAGCGCGCTGATGGAGTGGGTGCAGACCCGGGGCCGCATGCGTTCCAATAAGGCAATGATCAGCCGAAATAACTTACGCGGATTAGTCAGCGCCCTGAAAAAAGGGGAAGCGGTGTGGTTTGCCCCCGATCAGGATTACGGCCGCAACGGCAGCAGCTTCGCCCCCTTCTTCGCGGTGAAAAATGTCGCCACCACCAACGGGACATTTGTGATTTCACGCCTGTCCAAAGCCACGATGCTGACCGTGACCATGGTGAGAAAAACCGATAACAGCGGTTATCGCCTGTTTATCATGCCGGAACTGGAAAACTATCCGCAGGAAGAGGTGGCTGCCGCAGCCTGGATCAACAAGGTGATCGAGCGAGAGATCATGCGTGCGCCGGAGCAGTATCTGTGGGTACATCGCCGCTTCAAAACCCGTCCTGAGGGCGAGGCCTCCCTCTATCGTTAACCCTCTTCTGAAGGTTAGTTTCGCCTTGAAACTAACCTTTTCAATCACCTGTAATCACGATGATGTATCGTTAGCAGGCTATGTTGCTCAAGCACAATTTATTACCCTGGGAAATTAAACTGTCGCCGTTCCACGACACTCGTAAGTGACGGAAATTATTTAAGAAAACCCCTCTTGTCACCCCTGAAATTTAGGCGTACATTAGCGCCGTCTGGCTACCTGAAAGCACAGAATTCTGAGCTGGAGTTAATGCCATCACGGGGATAATTCTCATTTCCGTCCTGGCCTGACTTCACCTCTCTATACTCAGTTGGACTCTGTATTTAATGCGTATCACGAAATACGCGGAGCGATGAACGTGAAATATTTCTTTATGGGTTTTTCAGTTATTGTGTTCGCCTGGGTCGGTACTTTTGCCCTGATGATGAACTGAGCAAAGAATATATAGTCAAAAAAACAGGAGCCAATTGGCTCCTGTTTTTTTGGTGCTTACTCCCCGGTCTGCTCCGGCGAGGCTTTTGTCGTCTGCGGCAATAGCCCGTCGGCACGGAACATACTCTTAATCCCCCCTCACCGCCTGACGAATACGGTCACTGTTCTCAATCAGCGCGAAACGCACGTGCGTATCACCGTACTCGCCAAAGCCCACGCCCGGCGAGACGCAGACTTTCGCATCCTGCAGCAGCTTCTTGGCGAACTCCAGCGAGCCCATCCCGGCGTAGGCGTCCGGAATTTTGGCCCAGACGTACATCGAGGCTTTCGGCATCTCGACCATCCAGCCCGCCTCATGCAGCCCTTTGACCAGCACATCGCGACGGCGTTTGTACTGCGCGGCGATATCCTTCACGCACTGCTGATCCCCTTCGAGAGCAGCAATGGCCGCCACCTGCAAGGGGGTAAAGGTACCGTAGTCGTGATAGCTTTTGATGCGCGCCAGGGCGTTCACCAGCGTCTTGTTGCCGACCATAAAGCCGATACGCCAGCCCGCCATGTTGTAGCTTTTCGACAGGGTAAAGAACTCCACCGCCACGTCGCGTGCGCCGGGGACCTGCATAATCGACGGCGCTTTCCAGCCGTCATAGACAATATCGGCGTAGGCCAGGTCATGGACCACCAGCACGTCGTAACGCTTCGCCAGGGCCACCACCTTTTCAAAGAAATCGAGTTCGACACACTGGGCGGTCGGGTTGGAGGGGAAGCCGAGGATCATCATCTTCGGCTTCGGATAACTTTCGCGAATGGCGCGTTCCAGCTCGTTGAAAAAGTCGACGCCCTCCACCAGCGGCACGGAGCGGACCTGCGCGCCGGCGATGACCGCGCCGTAAATATGGATCGGGTAGCTGGGATTTGGCACCAGCACCGTGTCGCCATGATCCAGCGTCGCCAGCATCAGATGCGCCAGCCCCTCTTTCGAGCCGATGGTGACGATGGCTTCGCTCTCGGGATCGATCTCCACCTGATAGCGATCCTGATACCAGCGCGAGATGGCGCGGCGTAAACGCGGGATCCCTTTGGAGGTAGAGTAGCCATGCGTATCCGGGCGCTGGGCAACGGTGCAGAGTTTTTCCACGATATGCGGCGGCGTCGCGCCGTCCGGGTTGCCCATACTGAAATCAATAATGTCTTCGCCGCGCCGACGCGCAGCCATTTTCAGTTCGGCGGTAATATTGAATACATACGGGGGGAAGACGATCGATACGCGAAAAACGACGTTCAGGACTGGAGTCAGCCATAACTACCTCAGATAACGTTAGCGCCCGGACCGTCCGAGCGACGTCGCCACGGTGTGTGGCGTGTTTAGAAAATAACCCGAAAAAATTCGCCTTGTCGAGAGGCAAAAATAAAAAAAAACGTAGCGCTAAAACGGGAACACTGCTGCGGCTAAAACGGGAAGTGAGAATAAAAAGAGGCATTTCTGATGCCATTTTCTTAACATTTTAATATCAATAGATTTACGACTTTCGGGTGGGTTTTCTCAACGGAGCAACGTTCTGGTCAACCTGAAACTATCCCCTTTGAATAGTATGGTTTATCCCCATTTCATAAAACTGACGGATGACTGGTCATTGGGCGTCAGGTTTTTTATCATGGTTCTTTCCCGTTTTCCCAGGTTTACCCGTGCACGAAATATTCAATATGCTGCTGGCGGTCTTCGATCGCGCGGCATTAATGCTGATTTGCCTTTTCTTCCTGATCCGTATCCGCCTGTTCCGCGAGCTGCTGCATAAATCGGCCCACTCGCCGCGCGAGCTGCTGGCGGTCACCGTCATCTTCTCGATGTTTGCCCTGTTCAGCACCTGGTCCGGGGTGCCGGTGGAAGGCTCCCTGGTCAACGTGCGCATTATTGCCGTAATGTCAGGCGGGATCCTGTTTGGCCCCTGGGTGGGGATTATCACCGGGGTCATCGCCGGGCTTCACCGTTACCTGATCGATATCGGCGGCGTGACGGCTGTCCCCTGCCTGATCACCTGCGTTATTGCGGGCGTGATGTCGGGCTGGATCAACCGCAAATTCGCCAAAAAGCAGCACTGGCGGGCGGGCATTATCGGTGGAATGGTTTGTGAAACCATGACCATGATTCTGGTGGTGGCCTGGGCACCGACCGTCGAACTGGGGCTGGATATAGTATCGAAAATCGGCATCCCGATGATCCTGGGCACCGTTTGCATCGGTTTTATCGTGCTGCTGGTGCAGAGCGTGGAGGGCGAAAAAGAGGCCAGCGCCGCGCGCCAGGCCAAACTGGCGCTGGATATTGCCAATAAAACCCTGCCGCTGTTTCGCGATATTAACGCCGAATCCCTGCGTAAGGTGTGCGACATCATCCGCACCGATATTCACGCCGATGCCGTTGCCATTACCAATATTAACCGGGTGCTGGCCTATGTGGGCGTGGGCGAGCATAACTACCGGGATAATGACGATACCGTCAGCCCCACCACCCGTCAGGCCATCAGCGACGGCAAAATCATTATCAAAAATAACGACGAAGCCCACCGCACGCCGGAGATCCACTCCATGCTGGTGATCCCGCTGTGGGAAAAAGGGGTCGTCACCGGCACGCTAAAAATTTACTACTGCCACGCGCACCAGATCACCTCCTCTTTACAGGAGATGGCGGTCGGGCTGTCGCAGATTATCTCCACCCAACTGGAGGTTTCGCGTGCCGAGCAGCTGCGGGAGATGGCCAACAAGGCCGAGCTGCGCGCCCTGCAGAGTAAAATTAATCCCCATTTCCTGTTCAACGCCCTGAACGCTATCTCCTCGTCGATCCGCCTCAATCCGGACACCGCCCGGCAGCTGATTTTCAATCTGTCGCGCTACCTGCGCTACAACATTGAGCTGAAGGATGACGAACAGATCGACATCAAAAAAGAGCTGTACCAGATTAAGGATTACATCGCCATCGAGCAGGCGCGGTTTGGCGATAAGCTCACCGTCATCTATGACATTGATGAAGAGGTGAACTGCGTGATCCCGAGCCTGCTGATCCAGCCTCTGGTGGAGAATGCCATTGTCCACGGCATTCAGCCGCGCAAGGGCAAGGGCGTGGTGACAATAAGCGTGGCGGAGTGCGGCAACCGCGTGCGGGTGGCGGTGCGCGACACCGGCCACGGGATCGATCCGAAAGTGATTGAGCGGGTGGAGTCGAACGAGATGCCCGGCAATAAAATTGGCCTGCTGAATGTTCACCACCGCGTTAAGCTGCTCTATGGTGAAGGGCTGCATATTCGCCGCCTTGAGCCGGGCACCGAGATTGCCTTTTATGTGCCCAATGAACGCTCCGCCGTTCATGCGCAGACGTTGTTATCGCCCTGGAGAGAGTAACCCATGAAAGTCATCATTGTGGAAGATGAAATACTCGCGCAACAGGAGCTGAGCTGGCTGATCAAAGAACACAGCCAGATGGAGATCGTCGGCACCTTTGAGGACGGGCTGGACGTGCTGAAATACCTTCAGCACAACAGGGTCGATGCCATTTTTCTGGATATCAACATTCCGTCGCTGGACGGCGTGCTGCTGGCACAAAACATCAGCCAGTTTGCCAGCAAGCCTTTTATCGTTTTTGTGACCGCGTGGAAAGAGCATGCGGTGGAGGCCTTCGAGCTGGAGGCCTTCGACTATATTCTGAAACCGTATCAGGAATCCCGAATCGTCAGCATGCTGCAAAAGCTTGAGCAAGCCTGGCAGCAGCAGTCGGGCGCGGGACAGGCCGCAGTCTCACCGGTCACGCGTGAAAATGACACTATTAATTTGATCAAAGACGAGCGCATCATCGTGACGCCGGTGGACGATATCTATTACGCCGAAGCGCATGAGAAGATGACCTTTGTCTATACCCGGCGCGAGTCGTTCGTCATGCCGATGAACATTACCGAATTCTGCAGCAAGCTGCCGACGAGCCATTTTTTCCGCTGTCACCGGTCGTTTTGCGTCAACCTGCACAAGATCCGCGAGATTGAGCCCTGGTTTAACAACACCTACATTTTGCGGCTGAAGGATCTGGATTTTCAGGTGCCGGTGAGTCGCAGCAAGGTGAAAGAGTTTCGCCAGCTGATGCACCTGTAAGAAAGATCCCCGGTGAACGGACGTTTACCGGGGAGGAAGGATTACAGCACCTGGCCCAGGGTCTGACGCAGATGCGCCCCGGCGCCCAGCAGGCCCGGGTTGTCATGGACGATCAGGTATACCGGGATATCACGAACGTAGTCGCGGAAGCGGCCCTTGTCTTCAAAGCCGCCGCGGAAACCGGAGGATTTAAAGAAGTCGAGGAAGCGCGGCACGATCCCGCCCGCGATATAGACCCCGCCAAAGGTGCTCAGATTCAGCGCCAGGTTGCCGCCAAACCGCCCCATGATGACGCAGAACAGCGACAGCGCACGACGGCAGTCGGTGCAGCTATCTTCCAGCGCACGTTCGGTCACGTCTTTCGGCTGCAGGTTTTCCGGCAGACGCCCGTCAGACTTGACGATCGCCCGGTAGAGATTCACCAGCCCCGGACCGGAGAGCACGCGCTCCGCCGACACGTGGCCCAGCTCCGCGCGCAGCTCTTCGAGAATAATGCCCTCTTCTTCGCTGTTAGGCGCGAAATCGACGTGGCCGCCTTCGCCCGGCAGGCTGATCCAGCGCTTATCGACGTGTACCAGATGGGAGACGCCAAGACCGGTACCGGCACCATAGACGGCGATCGGCTTACCTTCCACCGGCTGGGTGCCGCCGAACTGGATCAGATGCTCCGGCTTGAGCATCGGGATCGCCATCGACACCGCGGTAAAGTCGTTAATAATTTCCAGATGCGCAAAACCGAGGTTCGCTTTCATCTCCGCCGTGGAAAACGCCCAGGTGTGGTTGGTCATCGCCACCCAGTCACCGGTAATCGGGCAGGCAATGGCAATACTGCCATCCTCCACGCTGACATCATGCTCGGTCAGATAGACACGAACCACCGCTTCAAGGCTGGGATAATCCAGCCCGGAATAGGTTTTGGCGCGGGAGATCTCCCCCCGTATTGACGTCACATAACGCCAGACGCGCGTTAGTGCCTCCTACATCACCTACCAAAGCATACTTTGTCATTCTTCTACTGCTCCGCTAAAGTCAAAATAACTCTTTGGCACACTCTAAATTCAAGGCCCGATAACAACAACGACCTGAATAAAAGCACCCCAGGATTATCGATCTTCGTCACAGATTCACTTTACCGTTTCAGCACCATTTGCACTATTAGCATCAGTCTGAGCGTGCAAAGTAAAGACCGCCATTTTTTACAAGGAAATCATCATGCTCCATCCGCGAGCCAGAACGATGCTGCTGTTGGCCCCGCCCGCGCTGATTATTGGCGTCGCCTCCAGCCTGATTCTGATTGTGATTATGAAAGTCGCCTCAGTATTACAGTCAATACTGTGGACGTCATTGCCTTCCACGGTCGGCCTCAGCGCGAGTTCCCCGACCTGGGTGATTTTGACCCTGACCTTGACCGGTATTGCCGTGGGTCTGGTGATCCGCTATAGCCCGGGTCATGCCGGGCCGGACCCGGCGACCGAGCCGCTGATTGGGGCTCCGGTGGATGCCGCAGCCCTGCCGGGGTTAATTATCGCCCTGATTATCGGCCTGGCGGGCGGGGTCAGTCTCGGGCCCGAGCATCCGGTGATGGCGGTGAATATCGCCCTCGCCGTTGCCGTGGGTTCGCGCATCTTCCCCCCGGGTGAACGCCCTGGACTGGACCATTCTCGCCTCGGCGGGCACCATCGGCGCGCTATTTGGCACGCCCGTCGCGGCGGCGCTGATATTTTCCCAGACCCTGAGCGGCAACACCGAGATCCCCCTCTGGGACCGCCTGTTCGCCCCGCTGTTATCCGCCGCCGCGGGGGCCCTGACCACCAGCCTCTTTTTCCATCCCCACTTCTCGTTACCCATCGCCCACTACAGCCAGATGCAGCTGGTGGATATCTTTAGCGGGGCAATTGTCGTCGCCATTGCCATTGCGCTGGGGATGGTGGCGGTCTGGTGCCTGCCGCGTCTGCACCGGCTGATGCATCGTCTGAAGCACCCGGTGCTGATTCTCGGTGTGGGTGGTCTGATTCTGGGGATCCTCGGGGCTATCGGGGGTAACATTACGCTGTTTAAAGGGCTGGATGAGATGCAGCAGATGGCCTTTGGTCAGCTGTTCAGCGTCTCAGATTATCTGCTCTTTGCGCTGATCAAACTGGCGGCGCTGGTGGTGGCAGCGGCCTGCGGTTTTCGCGGTGGGCGGATCTTCCCGGCGGTGTTTGTCGGTGCCGCGCTGGGGTTGATGCTGCATGAGCACGTCGAGGCGGTGCCAGCAGCGATCACCATCTCCTGTTCGATTCTGGGGCTGGTGCTGGTTGTCACCCGGGATGCCTGGCTGAGTCTGTTTATGGCAGCAGTGGTGGTGCCAGACACCACCCTGCTGCCGCTGCTCTGTATCGTGATGCTGCCCGCCTGGCTGTTGCTGGCGGGCAGACCCATGTTGGCTGCCTGGAACGATGAGAAGTAATCAGGCGCTTTTGCGCGCTTCCAGCGCCTGAATGATGCCGCTCAGCAGCGGCGGAACATCGGCTTTCGGCAGCATGACCTCAATCAGTGAAAGCCGTTCCGGGTGCGCCACTCTCTCCAGCACCTCTTCCAGCTGCACCGCCTCACTCACCCGCCAGCACTCGGCCTGACAGTCCAGGCTGAGGGCCTGCGGGATCTGCGTCCAGTTCCACAGCGCAATGTCGTTATAGCGCTGATTCGGACCATGAATGGCGCGCTCTACCGTGTAGCCTTCGTTGTTCAGGACCATGATCACCGGGCGCTGTTTGTCCCGCAGCATCGAGCCCAGCTCCTGGATGGTGAGCTGCGCCGCGCCGTCGCCGGTGATCGCAATCACGCGGCGGTCCGGGCAGGCCGTCTGCGCGCCATAGGCGGCGGCGAGGGTATAGCCAATCGAGCCCCAGATTGGCTGAACGATAAAGTTCACGTCTTCAGGTAACCGCAGCGCGCCGGCACCAAAGGCCGATGTCCCCTGATCGGCCAGAATGATATCCCCCCGGGCGAATAAAGGTTTGCAGCGTTTTCCAGAAACTATCCTGCGTCAACGAGCCAGGATGGACCGCATGCAACTGCCGTGCCGGGCGGGCCGCCGTGGTGGTATTAACGTACTGATGGCACAGGCTGGCGAGCACCTCGATCGCCTGGGTCATTGGAATACCGGTGTACCAGACGTCGCCGATCCGCGAGGCGTGCGGCTGAACGTCAATGGTCTGCTGATGCGTGAGCTTGTGGGTAAATCCGGCGGTAAGCGTATCGGTAAAGCGCGTCCCCACGCAGATCACCGTATCGGCGCCTTCAATAGCTTCATTGATATCACCGGCGCTGGCGGAGCCGCTGTAGGTGCCCGCGAAGCCCGGTTTGCGCTCGTCAAAAATCCCTTTCCCCATCAGCAGGGTGGCGTGCGCCATTGGCGTCTGCTCCACCCAGCGCTGGAGCTGATTTTTCAGGCCGTAACGGAGGACAAGGAAATCGGCCAGCACCGCGGTGCGCTCGCTCGCAGCCAGTCTTTTCTCCGCCGCCTGGCGGAAGGCATCGAGGCGGAAACTGTCGCTTTCATACAGCCGGTCAATGAGAGCGCTTACAGGCGGGCTGGCAGGTTTTTTTGCCACATCGGCCGGCAGCATAATGTAGCCGGGACGGCGCTCCCGGAGCATTTCGGTCAATACGCGGTCAATTTCATAGCAGGCGTTTTGTTCGGTAAGATGCGCCTGCGCGACGGTAACGGGTTCACTCATTTTATAGAAGTGACGAAACTCGCCGTCACCGAGGGTATGGTGCAGCAGCTCCCCTCTTTTTTGCGAGGCACTTCCCGGCGCACCCACGATATGCAGAACCGGAACGTGCTCGGCAAAACTGCCCGCGATACCGTTCATGGCGCTGAGCTCGCCCACCCCAAAGGTGGTCAACAGCGCGGCAAACCCTTTGCAGCGCGCATAGCCATCTGCAGCGTAGGCCGCGTTTAATTCGTTAGCACAACCCACCCAGCCAATATCCGGGCTGGCGATAACGTGATCGAGGAACTGCAAGTTGTAGTCGCCTGGCACACCAAACAGATGATCGGCACCACAATCTGTAAGGCGGTCCAGCAGGTAATCGGCGACGGTGTAGGGGGTAAGCATGACTATTATCCTTATAATGTTGACTTCACTTTGAGTATTGAAGAAGCGTGATAGCTGTCCAGGAATGGCGATAATCAGATCCTGGAAACCATGCTTTACGTATTTTTGCGCGGTAATCTGTTTGCCTCAGTCGTGGTGTAAACGTATACACTGAATGACTTTCTGACGCAGAGGGATAAAACTCATGGTTTACCAGGCGGATCAAAATCGTTATCAGTCAATGAATTATCAACGATGTGGGCAAAGCGGTCTTAAGCTACCTGCCATCTCCCTCGGGCTGTGGCACAACTTTGGCGACGCCACCCTGATTGAAAACAGCCGTCAACTTTTACATCGCGCCTTCGATCTGGGCATTACCCATTTCGACCTTGCCAACAACTACGGTCCGCCGCCGGGATCGGCTGAGCGTAACTTCGGGCGGATCCTGCAGGAAGATTTCAGCGGCCTGCGCGATGAGCTGATCGTCTCGAGCAAAGCGGGCTATACCATGTGGGACGGGCCGTACGGCGACTGGGGCTCACGTAAGTACCTGATCGCCAGCCTCGATCAAAGCCTGAAACGCATGGGGCTGGAGTATGTTGATATCTTCTATCACCACCGCCCGGATCCGGAAACGCCGTTGCAGGAGACCATGAAAGCGCTCGACCACGTCGTGCGTCAGGGCAAGGCGCTGTACGTCGGACTGTCCAACTACCCGGCAGAGCTGGCGCAACGGGCCATTGAGATCCTCGATGATTTGGGTACCCCCCTGCCTGATCCACCAGCCAAAATTCTCGATGCTGGAACGCACGCCTGAAGAGGGATTACTGGATGTGCTTAAAAAGAAAGGGGTGGGATGCATTGCCTTTTCGCCGCTCGCCGGCGGCCAGCTGACCGACCGTTATCTGAACGGCATTCCGGCAGACTCCCGCGCCGCCAGCGGCAGCCGCTTCCTTAACCCGGATCAGATCACGGAAGAGAAGCTGGTTAAGGTGCGCAAACTCAATGCGCTGGCCGAACGTAGGAATCAGAAATTGTCGCAGATGGCGCTGGCCTGGGTATTACATCACGAGGCCATCACCTCGGTGCTGATCGGTGCCAGCAAAACGGCGCAAATCGACGATGCGGTGGGCATGCTGGCGAATCGTCACTTCACGCCAGAGGAACTTAGCGAAATAGAATCGATCCTGAACAGCGCAGAATAAAAGCACTTTTAGCAAAAAGTGCTACGCCTTCTGAATTAGGAGTTAAAGCGATTATCCGGGGCTTTACCGCCCCTTAAAATTGCATTAACAAGCCGATTACGGCTCCGATCGTGAAGGAGAATAATAATGTTCAGGTCCCTGATTCTGGCAGCAGTATTAATGGCTTCAGCCCCGCTGGTCGCTAATGCTGGCGAAATCACCCTGTTGCCATCGATAAAATTACAAATTGGCGATCGCGATAATTACGGTAACTACTGGGACGGTGGCGGCTGGCGTGATCGCGGCTACTGGCATCGTAATTATGAATGGCGTGGCAACCGCTGGCACAAACATGATAACGGCTATCATCGTGGCTGGGATAAACGCAACGCTTACGAGCGTGGCTACCGCGAAGGCTGGAACGATCGTGATGACCACCGCGGCCGCAAAGGTCACGGTCATGGCGGACACGGTCACCGTCACTAACAGGAAAAAGGCGCCTCGCGGCGCCTTTTTTATAAGCCCAGTGCTGTGCCGATCAGCAGCCACAGGTTCAGCGCCACCACCAGCACCACTATCGCCCACCCTGCCCGTTTGACCATCACGCTGTTCACCAGATCGCCCATCAACTTCCTGTCGCTGGTAAATACCAGCAGCGGCACCAGCGCCAGTGCAATACCAAAACTCAGCAGCACCTGGCTCATCACCAGAATGCGGGTCGGATCCAACCCCATCAGGATCACGATAAAGGACGGCAGCATGGTGACGGAGCGACGCACCCACAACGGAATATGGAAGCGTACAAAGCCCTGCATCACCACCTGCCCCGCCAGGGTGCCCACCACCGTCGACGAGAGACCCGCCGCCACCAGGCTCAGGCCAAAAATGGTGGCCGCCGCGTGGCTGAGTAAAGGTTCCAGCGTCAGATAGGCCTGATCCAGATCGGCAATACCGGTATGACCGTTGAAGTGGAATGCCGCCGCGGCGGTGGCCATCATTGCCAGATTCACAAACCCGGCGATGGTCATGGCGATCGCCACGTCCCATTTGGTCGCGGAATAGCGTTCATGCCGCGACCCCTCGTGCAGATTCTGAGTCAGCGAGGAGTGCAGATAGATCACGTGCGGCATAATTGTCGCCCCCAGTACCCCGGCCGCCAGGAACACCGCTTCGGTGGTGGGTAGGCTCGGAATAGCCATCCCTTTGCCAAGCTCTACGAAGTCAGGCTGAGAGAAGATCAGTTCAACAATATAGGCTGCCGCCACGAACAGCAGCAGGCCGCCGATCACTTTTTCGAGCGGCTTCTGCCCGCGACGTTGCAGCATCAGGATCAGGAAGGTGGCGATACCGGTTAACACCGCGCCCTGCAGCAGCGATACCCCCAGGATCAGCTTAAAACCGATCGCGGCACCAATAAATTCCGCAAGGTCGGTCGCCATAGCGATAATCTCTGCCTGCACCCAGTAAAACCAGACCAGCGGACGCGGATAGTGGTCGCGGATCTGCTCGGCGAGGTTTTTACCGGTGGCGATGCCCAGTTTTGCCGACAGCACCTGGATCATCATCGCCATCAGGTTGGCCCATACCACCACCCACAGCAGTTTATAGCCGAAGCTGGCCCCGGCCTGGATGTTGGTGGCAAAGTTACCGGGATCGATATAGCCAATAGCGGCAATAAACGCAGGTCCCATTAATGCAAACCGCATTTTGCGTGCTGCTCTGCCACTGCTACTCTCATCAACGCGACTGTTGCTCATTTTTGCCTCAGGAATATAGCCTTTGCTATGTTTAATGCTACCAAAATGCGAATGATTATCAAGTTCATTTAAAGTGGTTATCGTGATTACAGTGATAGCGAAGAACAATCAGCAGGCTGGAATGATGAATAAGCTGGCGGGCGTAAAAAATACGCAACCTTTGTGAAGCGTAGCACACAAACTTAACTTTTAACGCTTTTACACAACATAACAAAAATGTATCTCATGTCACTATTTTTGAGTCTCGTCACAGGACGTGACTATAGTGTGGCTTTGATCTCGTTTTCTTTACGCTTGTTTCATAGAATGTGCAGCGAAATTAAACCTGCCTCATATTTGGAGCAAATATGGACCGCGTCCTACATTTTGTCCTGGCACTTGTTGTCGTTGCCGTGCTTGCGTTGCTGGTCAGCAGCGATCGCAAAAAAATCCGTATTCGTTATGTTATTCAGTTGCTCGTCATTGAAGTGCTGCTTGCCTGGTTCTTCCTGAACTCAGACGTTGGTCTGGGCTTTGTGAAGGGCTTCTCTGAGATGTTCGAAAAACTGCTCGGATTTGCTAATGAAGGGACCAACTTCGTGTTCGGTAAAATGAACGACGAAGGTCTGGCATTCTTCTTCCTGAAAGTTCTGTGCCCTATCGTCTTCATCTCTGCTCTGATCGGTATTCTGCAGCACATTCGCATTCTGCCGATTGTGATCCGCGCTATCGGTACCGTGCTGTCGAAAGTGAACGGCATGGGCAAACTGGAATCTTTCAACGCCGTAAGCTCCCTGATCCTCGGTCAGTCTGAGAACTTTATCGCTTATAAAGATATCCTCGGCAAAATGTCCCGCAACCGCATGTACACCATGGCGGCCACTGCAATGTCTACCGTTTCCATGTCTATCGTGGGCGCGTATATGACCATGCTGGAGCCAAAATTCGTGGTTGCTGCGCTGGTTCTGAACATGTTCAGCACCTTTATCGTTCTGTCCTTGATCAACCCGTACCGCGTGGATGAAAGTGAAGAGAACCTGCAGATGGCGAATCTGCACGAAGGTCAGAGCTTCTTCGAAATGCTGGGCGAGTACATTCTGGCAGGTTTCAAAGTGGCGGTTATCGTTGCAGCGATGCTGATCGGCTTTATCGCCCTGATCTCCGCGCTGAACGCCCTGTTTGCTGCCGTACTGGGTATCTCCTTCCAGGGCATCCTGGGTTACATCTTCTACCCGATTGCCTGGGTAATGGGTGTGCCGGCAAGCGAAGCGCTGCAGGTGGGCAGTATTATGGCAACCAAACTGGTTTCTAACGAATTCGTCGCCATGATGGATCTGCAGAAAATCGCTGGTTCCCTCTCCCCGCGCGCCGAAGGCATTCTCTCTGTCTTCCTGGTCTCCTTCGCCAACTTCTCTTCTATCGGTATCATCGCGGGTGCGATTAAAGGCCTGAACGAAGAGCAGGGTAACGTGGTTTCCCGCTTCGGTCTGAAACTGGTTTACGGTTCTACGCTGGTCAGCGTCCTGTCTGCGTCTATCGCTGCACTGGTTCTGTAATCAGCAAAAAAAACCGGGGACTTATCCTCCCCGGTTTTTTTACGCCTGTAATTCACTGAGCGGGCGCGGTTTACCCACTAAATACCCCTGCAGATAGTCCACTCCCGAGGCGAGCAACATCTCTCGCTGCTCCTCCGTTTCTACATACTCCGCCACCACACACAGAGAGCGGGTCTTCGCCAGATTGCAGATCGACTTCACAATCATCGCATCCATTGTGTCGCTACAAATATCCTTCACGAAGCAGCCATCAATCTTGATGACATCCGCCTGCAGGCGCTTGAGGCGTTCGTAATTGGCGTAGCCAGTACCGAAGTCGTCGATGGCAAGTTTGAAGCCGTAGTGACGCAGTTGCTGAATGTTGGCGATACTGACTTCCGAATTGGAGAACGCCTGCTCTTCGGTCACCTCTATGATCACCGTCTGCGGTTTTACCCTGTAGCGTTCAAACAGGGCGATGATCTCCGCCGCAACCTCTTTTTGCATCAGCGTTAAGGGCATCAGGTTCACCGAGAAACGCGCGCAGAGCGCGTCTGTGGGGTGATCCCGCAACCATGCCAGCAGCGCCTCTACCACGCTGATATCGAAGCGTCGGCTCAGGTTAAACTGCGCCACCAGCGGCAGAAACTTATCGGGCGTCAGGATCTCTCCGTCGCTCTCCAGACGCGAAAGGATTTCGTGATAGCCTCCGCCGTCTCCTCTCTGGATAGGCTGGGCATACAGGCGTAAGCCGCCCTCATCCAGCGCCTGCTTAACACGGCTAAGCATCAGGACGCGCTCCGTCGTCTGCCCGGAGACTGTCTCCTGGCTGTTATTCAGCGACAGGACCTGATGCGCCTGGCAGGACTTTTTCCGCCAGCCAGCTGAGCTGGCCGAGCGTATGGTAGAGACTTTCGCCGCACTTGTACTCCACGCCTCCCCAGGCGGCGCCAAACTCAATATCCAGCCCGGTGTTGTTCCAGTAAATTTTACGGCTGTTCAGGTGATCAACGATGTGCTGTAACCGCGCCCCGGGTTCCGGGCCGCTGAGCACGATGACCAGTTCGTTACCGGGGATCTGGAAAACCTGTTCATTACGCATCAGCAGCGGCTGCAGCTGGCGAATGATGGCGCGTTTACACTGCACGCGCATCATCAGGCCGTAATGACGGCTCAGGAACTCCAGATTATCCATCCGCAAACAGCACAGGGTGGTGCCCTTGTTGTCCGCCAGAAACGTCTCCAGAGCGCGCAGGTTGCGCAAGCCGGTCAGCGGATCGACCAGCGCCCTCTCCTGCCAGCCGCGCTTAAGCCATTCGCTGCGCTGATAAATGCGCGACATGTAAGCCAGACAGATGGCGAAGGAGATGAGTACCGACAGTACAAACGCCAGCGAGTAGCCGTTCTGTACCCCCTGCAGAAAGTTGCTGTTATAGGTCAGCAGTAATAACGCGCTCACCGCCCAGCCCAGAACAATCAGGGGATAGCGAAAGCGACTGATGCCAATTGTGAATAAAATGAAAATAACAGGAACCAGATAGCCGGCAATAATATCTGACGTAAAGGGTATACAGAGCAGAAAAAGCACAAAAACAAGGCAAAGAAGTAAAGCAGATGTAAATAACAGGTTTCGGGATGAGAAGGAATTATGCATATTTCTTCGCCAGAAGGCACGCGCATAATTCGGATTAATAATCATTCTTAATGGGTAATAGAATAACATCGTAAAGATAATAACGGCGCAAACCAGGCTCTGAATATCGACAACATGATAAATCACCGAGCCTCTGTCCGTGAAATTGGCGAGGGTAACAGGAAAATCACAGAAATAGCCTGCCAGGTACATCGACAGTTTTATTGCCAGCGGAAGGGCAAACCCCAGCCAAGAAATACGCGCCGCCATAAACCGGCTGGGCACATGGTACCGCCAGCGCGGCCCCACCTGCCAACGGAGGATAGCGCATACCGCTAAAGTACTAAATACCTGGCAAAAAAGCAGGATAACATCCTGCTTTGCCGACAGCTGTAAATTCCATTCGTTAAGTATGGCAAAACTGATAATAATCGGCAGGATGGCCTGACGACCAAATAATAATACGATCGCCAGCATGACGCTCAGTGGCATCCATGCAAGATAAACCTCAAAGCCATCGACAACAGATTTGGGGGAAATAAGTCGGGAAAAAGGCACGACAATCATGCATAACGCCAGAGCAAGCAGGAAGCTCTTGCCGTTAATATTAATTATGCTTTTCATTAAGTTTATTTAACTGTTTACCTGGCGATATTAAATTCATATTAATAATAGAATCTTTAAAACCGTGATACAACATTCCAGGTCAGGAAAAGTCATTACATAAAGTAAAGTTTTTATCAAAAAAAAGCTAATTATTTGTCAAGGCGGTGATAGTAAAGGATTTATTGCAGGCATAAAAAAACCCCCCGCCATTCGGCGAGGGTTCAAATTTTGGTGGAGCTAAGCGGGATCGAACCGCTGACCTCTTGCATGCCATGCAAGCGCTCTCCCAGCTGAGCTATAGCCCCACAGTTTTGTTTACGCACCAGACTCTGTTGGGTTCAGAGTTTGGTGGAGCTAAGCGGGATCGAACCGCTGACCTCTTGCATGCCATGCAAGCGCTCTCCCAGCTGAGCTATAGCCCCATCGCGTAAAGCGTGTCGTGTTGACGGGCGGCATAATATGAATTCCATTGCTGAGTGTCAACGGCAAATTCTCACTCTGGCGTTCAACCGCTGAAAATTCATGCAAATGAATCACATTGCGAGGATGCTCGCAGCCATGAGTTAATCTTGTCACGTTTTCCAGTAAAACGGTGTTATAAAATGAACCATTAATTACCCACACTCTTACTCAGGAAATTGCATGATCAAGGAACGAATGACGCCAGAAGAGTTGGCCCGGCTCACTGGTTATAGCCGACAGACCATCAATAAATGGGTGCGTAAAGAGGGATGGTCCACGTCGCCAAAACCCGGCGTTCAGGGTGGTAAGGCACGTCTGGTCCATGTTAATGAGAAAGTACGGGAATTTATACGCAATGCGCGTCGTGCCCCGGAGGCGGCAACATTAGCGGAAGCCCCGGCGGATAACTCCCTGCAGGCCCTGCTAATAACGCTGGCCAATGAGATGACGCCGACAGAGCAGAAACAGCTGACCTCTTTATTACTCCGGGAAGGGATCACCGGATTGTTACAACGCTTAGGGATTCGCGATCAGAACTGATATGAAAAAATTACGTAGCAAAATGACCACCGAGGAGCTGGCGGAGACGCTGGGTGTCGCCAGGCAGACCGTAAACCGCTGGGTGCGCAAGAATGGCTGGAAGACGGAAGGCATTAATGGTGTAAAAGGTGGACGGGCGCGCCTCATCCATATAGATGCGCAGGTGCGTGGGCACATTATGAATATTCCGGCCATTCGTAAACGCCAGGCGTTTTACCAGCTGGCAGAGACCGCGGCCAGCTACGGTGATGCGAAACCCGTTGCCGTGCTGCCTGGGATCGTCAACGCGCTGGAGAATATGACCTTAGCGGAGCAAGAGCGGCTTGAAACGCTGCTTACGCGGGAAGGGATACAGGGTTTTCTCATGCGGCTGAGCATTCATCAGCCAGAGGAATAAAAAACGGCAGGGAAACCTGCCGTTTTGTTTTTTAGCTATTTGATTACTGCTGGCTTTCGCGCTCAGCAATAAAGTCCAGCGCTCTGTTGATACGCGCCACGCTGCGGGTTTTGCCAATCGCGTGGACCGTAACGTCCAGCGCCGGAGACTGGCCGGCACCGGTCACGGCTACGCGCAGCGGCATGCCGACTTTACCCATCCCGACTTCCAGCTCATCCGCCGTCGCCTGAATGGCATGGTGCACATTCTCAGCGCTCCAGTCGGTAATGGCGGCCAGCTTGTCGCGAACCACTTCCAGCGGCTGACGTGCAACCGGACGCAGGTGCTTCTTCGCCGCGTCGGCGTCGAACTCGTCATACTCTTCATAGAAGTAGCGGCAGTTTTCCGCGATCTCTTTCAGGGTCTTACAACGTTCACCCAGCAGTTTAATCAGGTCGGCCAGCTGTGGGCCGTTGCGGGTGTCGATATTCGCCTGCTCAATATGCCACTGCAGCTGGGTCGCAACGTACTCTGGCGGCAGGGTATTGATGTAGTGATGGTTCAGCCACAGCAGTTTATCGGTATTGAACGCACTGGCAGACTTCCCTACCGCGCTCAGGGTGAAGAGCTGGATCATCTCTTCACGGCTGAAGATCTCCTGATCGCCGTGGGACCAGCCCAGACGCACCAGATAGTTAAGCAGTGCTTCCGGCAGATAGCCGTCGTCACGGTACTGCATCACGCTGACTGCGCCATGACGTTTGGACAGCTTTTTACCGTCGTCGCCGTTGATCATCGACACGTGCGCATAAACCGGAACCGGTGCATTCAGCGCTTTGAGGATGTTGATCTGACGTGGGGTGTTGTTGATGTGGTCTTCGCCACGCACCACGTGGGTGATCGCCATATCCCAGTCATCAACCACAACGCAGAAGTTATAGGTTGGAGAACCGTCGGTACGGCGGATGATCAGATCGTCCAGCTCCTGGTTGCTGAATTCGATCGGGCCGCGGATCTGATCGTCAAAGATGACCGAACCTTCCTGCGGGTTTGCGAAACGCACCACGCACGGCTCGTCCGCGGCGTGATGTTGATGATCGTGGCGGCAGCGGCCGTCGTAACGTGGCTTTTCATTATTCGCCATCTGCTCTTCGCGCAGGGCTTCCAGACGCTCTTTCGAGCAGTAGCACTTATATGCCGTGCCCGCTTCAAGCATTTCATCAATAACCGCATTGTAGCGATCGAAACGTTTGGTCTGGAAATACGGGCCTTCATCCCACTCCAGATTAAGCCAGTTCATACCATCCATAATGGCTTCGATTGCTTCCGGCGTGGAGCGTTCGAGATCGGTGTCTTCGATACGCAGCACAAACTCACCGCCCTGGTTGCGAGCAAACAGCCAGGAATAGAGAGCAGTACGCGCGCCGCCGACGTGCAGATAGCCGGTCGGGCTTGGCGCGAAGCGAGTTTTGATTTTCATGAAGTGGCCTTACAGTGATAAAGATGCCGACAACCGGCATATCCTGGAAACGAAAGTGGGCAATATTCTATCACTCCAGCCTGATTCCTCAATCTTGTTGCTGTCAGATCGTTGTTCATAGCCGTTTTTGTTTAGAAATCATGCGCCACTGATGCTTTCGCGATCGTTTTGTTTAATTTTACGACGAACGAACAAAATCTTTAGAAAAGCCGTTGACTCATTTTCAACTCTCCCTATAATGCGACTCCACACAGCGGGGGTGATTAGCTCAGTTGGTAGAGCATCTCCTTTACACGGAGGGGGTCGGCGGTTCGAGCCCGTCATCACCCACCATCTACTTCGATAGATGCCGCAGTGTAGATAAGAATTGAGAATGGGCGATTAGCTCAGTTGGTAGAGCATCTCCTTTACACGGAGGGGGGTCGGCGGTTCGAGCCCGTCATCGCCCACCATTCTCACCTTATCGATAGCAGTTCCGAAATGGGCGATTAGCTCAGTTGGTAGAGCATCTCCTTTACACGGAGGGGGGTCGGCGGTTCGAGCCCGTCATCGCCCACCATTTCGGGTCGTTAGCTCAGTTGGTAGAGCAGTTGACTTTTAATCAATTGGTCGCAGGTTCGAATCCTGCACGACCCACCAATGTAAAAAGGCGCCCTAAAGGCGCCTTTTTGCTATCTGCGATATGGACGATTCGAACCTGCAGCAGGTTCGAGCCGAACGCAGTGAGGCACCGGAGCCGTACGGCGACGGCCCGAAGGGCGAGCGAAGCGAGTCATCCTGCACGACCCACCAATGTAAAAAGGCGCCCTAAAGGCGCCTTTTTGCTATCTGCTATTCCTGCCAATACAGGTAGGTGTACTCAAGTACTTCTATTCCCTGCCGATATCTCTTATTTGGCAAGAGACTATCGATATGACAACCATTCAGACATCCACACCGTCCGTACAGACCCAAAGCAGCGGCAGCAGCAGCGCGGGTGGCAGCGACATTGCGTCGCAGATCAGCCGCCTGACCTCGCAAATCACTAAACTGACCAAACAGCTGAAAGACGTTGCCAACGGCAGCGGCACGGCTGAAGAGAAACAGACCCAGCAGGACCTGCTGCAGGCGCAGATCAGAATGCTGCAGGCGCAGCTGGAGCAGTTGCAGCGCCGTCAGGCAGAAGAAGCGCAGCAGAAGCAGGATAAACAGCAGGGGAAAGTGGAAGGCGTTAACTCCCCGTCTGCCGATCACCAGATTGATATCTACGTTTAACGTTCCCCGGAAGTAAACAGGGGATCCCGTATGCGGGCCTCGGTCAGCCGCTGCGCCTGCATACGCACCACCTCCCACAGCGCCTGTGCCGCCCCTGACAGCGAGCGATTCTTGCGGCGAACCAGCATCAGCTTGCGCTCGACGATCGGTGTGAAGCGTTTGACCGTTAAGCGGCTCCCCCTGGGGCAACGGCAGCGCCAGCGCCGGAAGGACGCTGATGCCGATTCCGGCTTCCACCATCGGAAAGAGCGTCGCGGGATGCCCAATCTCCTGCACGATCGTCGCCCTCACCTGCTGTTCTGCAAGGGCCGCATCAATCAGCGGCCGGCTGCCGGAAGCGTAATCCTGTAATACCAGCTTTGCCCCCCTGCAGCGCCTGCCAGGTGACCTGCTCCCGGGCGGCAAGGGGATCGTCATCACGACAGAGCAGCAAAAAGGGCTCCGAAAGCACCTCTTCGCACTCGAGATCGCTGACCGGCCCCGGATCAATAACAATCCCGAAATCCACCTCCCCCTGGCGGATGCTCTCCAGCACCCACTGCTGCGGTCGGTCGTGCAGCACAAAATTAATATCCGGGTACTGGTGATTACTTTGCGCGATGCAGTGCGGAATAAGATGCGCTGAAATGGTCTGGCTGGCGGCCACGCGTACCGTTCCGGAGAGCTGCTGCCCTACCCGCCCCACGTCCCGCAGAGTGCTTGAGAGCTCATCGAGGATCCGCTCCAGCCGGGCCGCCAGCTGATGGCCCGCCTCCGTCAGCATCACTTCCCGAGTAGTTCTGTCGATCAGCCGCACGCCGGTCTGCTGCTCCAGCTCTTTCACGCTGTGGCTGACCGCCGACTGGCTCAGGCCGATAATCTCACCTGCACGGCTAAAACTTTTCGCCTGCGCGACTGTGACAAAAACACGCAACTGTCGTAACGAGTAATTCATCTGTTTTACTCATGAATAGATGTAATAAATCAATTTTATTTCTCAAAAGGAAGAAAGCACAATAGCGCTATCTGATTTCAGGAGTGTTTATGAAACTTTTTCGTATTCTCGATCCGTTCACCATCACCCTTATCGTCGTTGTTCTGCTCGCCTCCTTCTTCCCCGCCCGGGGTGGCTTTGTGCCCTTTTTTGAAGGTCTCACCACCGCCGCCATCGCGCTGCTGTTCTTTATGCACGGGGCAAAACTCTCCCGGGAAGCGATTATCTCAGGCGGTAGCCACTGGCGACTGCATCTGTGGGTAATGTGCAGCACCTTTGTCCTCTTCCCGGTGCTGGGTGTGCTTTTTGCCTGGTGGGCGCCGGTCAACGTCGACCCGGCACTCTATACCGGCTTCCTGTATCTCTGCATTTTGCCCGCCACGGTGCAGTCAGCGATCGCCTTTACGTCGATGGCGGGTGGCAACGTGGCGGCAGCCGTTTGCTCGGCGTCTGCCTCCAGCCTGCTGGGGATTTTCCTCTCGCCGCTGCTGGTTGGGCTGGTGATGGACATGCACGGGGCGGAAGGCAGTCTGGAGCAGGTGGGTAAAATCATGCTGCAGTTGCTGCTGCCGTTTGTGCTGGGGCATCTTTCCCGTCCGTGGATCGGAGCCTTTGTGGCGAAGCATAAGAAGTGGATTGCCAAAACCGATCAATCATCGATTCTGCTGGTGGTTTACTCCGCCTTCAGCGAAGCCGTGGTCAATGGCATCTGGCATAAAGTCGGGGTCGGGTCGCTGCTGTTTATCGTGGTGGTGAGCCTGGTTCTTCTGGCACTCGTCATTGCTATCAACGTGTTTGCCGCGCGCCGCTTCGGGTTCAACAAAGCCGATGAAATTACCATTGTCTTCTGCGGTTCGAAAAAGAGCCTGGCAAACGGGATCCCGATGGCCAACATTCTGTTTCCGACTTCGGTGATTGGGATGATGGTGCTGCCGCTGATGATCTTCCACCAGCTGCAGCTCATGATTTGCGCGGTCATGGCGCGTCGCTACAAACGCCAGACCGATGAGTTGCAGGCCCGGGAGCAGGCCCGCACGGCAAAGGTTTAAGGACGACGCAGGGGCTGAACCAGCTGGGTCAGTCCTTCGGTTTTAATCAGTAACGTGAGCGCCATCAGCTCGCCAAGATGCCCGGCAGGAAACTCATCCTTACGGGCAAACCACAGCAAATACTCTTCCGGCACATCAATCAGCCGACGGCCTTTGTACTTACCGAACGGCATCTCGGTATTGGCTATCTCGATAAGCTGCGCTTTATCCACGTTACTCTCCTAACAGACGCAGCATCTCTGCTTCATCAATGACGTCAATCCCCAGCTCCTGCGCCTTCGCCAGCTTGGAGCCCGCCGCTTCACCGGCAATCACCAGGTCGGTTTTCTTCGACACGCTGCCAGCCACTTTAGCCCCCAGCGCCACCAGACGCGCTTTGGCGTCATCGCGTGAGAGCTGGCTCAGGCTGCCGGTCAGCACCACCGTCTTCCCGGCGAACGGGCTGTCGATCTCTTCGGCATTGATCACCTGCGGCGCCGGCCAGCGAATGCCTTCATTAAGCAGCTGGCCAATAACCTCGCGGTTGCTCTCTTCCGAGAAGAAGTTAAAGACGTGAGTCGCCACCACGATGCCGACGTCCGGCACCTTTTGCAGCTCGTCAATGGTGGCTTTCTCTAGCGCCTCCAGCGTACCAAAGTACGCCGCCAGCCCTGCCGCGGTCGCCTCCCCTACTTCGCGGATACCGAGCGCGTAGAGGAAACGGGCAAAGGTGGTGTCTTTGGATTTTTCCAGCGCGTCGGCCACGTTCTGCGCGGATTTTGGCCCCATGCGATCCAGCCCGGTCAGCTTACCTGGCGTCAGGCGGAACAGGTCAGCTGGCGTATGAACGTACTCTTTCTCCACCAGCTGGTCGATGATTTTGTCGCCCATGCCGTCGACGTCCATCGCCCGGCGTGAGACGAAGTGCTTCAGAGACTCTTTGCGCTGGGCGCCGCAGACTAAACCGCCGGTACAGCGGGCCACGGCCTCGCCTTCGACGCGCTCAACGTCTGAACCGCACACCGGACAGTGGGTCGGGAATTCGACCGCGCGCGTATCCTCGGGACGTTCTGACTCCACCACGTTAACCACCTGCGGGATCACGTCCCCGGCGCGGCGGATAACCACTTTATCGCCGATACGCAGCCCAAGTCGGTCGATCTCATCGGCGTTATGCAGGGTCGCATTGCTGACCAGCACCCCGGCGACCTGGACGGGCTCCAGACGCGCAACCGGCGTTATCGCCCCGGTACGCCCCACCTGGAACTCCACGTCGCGCACGAAAGTCATCTGCTCCTGGGCCGGGAACTTAAAGGCGACCGCCCAGCGCGGCGCGCGGGCGACAAAGCCCAGCTGTTCCTGCAGCGCGAGGGAGTTGACTTTGATCACCACCCCGTCGATATCAAAGCCCAGCACAGGACGATCGGCTTCGACCTGGCGATAAAATGCCAGTACCGCTTCCGGGGAGTCGCACAGCTGGACACGGTTACTGACCGGTAGCCCCCAGGCCTTAAACTGCAGCAGGCGACCCAGATGGGTATCAGGCAGCTCGCCCCCCTCCAGGATGCCTACGCCGTAGCAGAAGAAGGTCAGCGGTCGCTTCGCGGTAATGCGCGGGTCCAGCTGGCGCAGCGAGCCTGCGGCAGCATTGCGCGGATTGGCGAAGATTTTTCCGCCGGTGCGGCGCGCCTCTTCGTTAATTTTTTCAAAGCCCGCCTGCGGCAGGAACACTTCCCCGCGCACTTCCAGGCGTGCCGGAATGTTCTCGCCATGCAGCTTAAGCGGGATAGCGCGGATGGTGCGCACGTTGCTGGTAATGTCTTCGCCGGTGGTGCCGTCGCCGCGCGTGGCTGCCCGGGTCATCACCCCGTTTTCATACAGAATGCTGACGGCCAGACCATCCAGCTTCAGCTCGCAGCACCAGCTCAGGGCATCGGTCTGCTTCAGGCGATCCTGAACACGCTTGTTGAAGGCGAGGAAGCTCTCTTCATCGAAGACGTTATCGAGCGACAGCATCGGCACTTCATGACGCACCTGGCTGAAAAAGGCCAGCGGCGCAGCGCCGACACGCTGGGTGGGTGAGTCCGGGGTAATTAAATCGGGACGCTGCGCTTCCAGCTCGCGCAGTTCACGCATCAAACGGTCATATTCCGCGTCCGGTACTTCGGGCGCATCCATCACATGATAGAGATATTCATGGTGGCGAAGCGTGGTTCGCAGTTCGGTAAGTTGTTGTTCGATTGAGTCCATGTGTCGCACCATTAATGAGAAAAACCCCCCGACATGCGGGGGTTGAGGAGGTGTGAAACAAAACGCGGAAGTTTACGCGTTAGCTTCTTTAACTTCGCGGATGCGGTCCTGATACTCGCGCAGTTTCTGCGGCGTCATCATTCGACGCTGATCGTCGAGCACCATACCGCCAACTTCGTCCGCGATATGCTGAGCAGACTGCAGCATCAGCTTGAAGTTTTGCAGTTCATCGCCATAAGACGGCACCTGCATAAAGATGGTAATGCCCGGGGTGGTGAAATCACCGGTCATCTCCGGATCAAAGGTGCCCGGGTTAACCATGTTTGCCAGGCTGAACAGCGAAGGGCCGCTCCCGTCCGGGCTCAGATGGCGATGGAAGATATTCATATCGCCATATTTAAAGCCCGCCTGGTGGATGCTGTTGAGCAGCACTTCGCCATTAATCGTGGTGCCATGATGGGCCGCCACGCTCATGACAATGACCGTCTCTTTACGCTGCGGCTTTTCAACCACTGGCGCAGATTCGACGACCGGCTCCGGCTCGACAACAGGTGCAGGCGCGGGGGCCGGCTGCGGCTGCGGCGCGGAAGCGACAGGCTGAGGCGCCTGCTGCACGACCGGCTGCGGTTCAGGCTGAGCGGCATACTGGGGTTGCTGCACCGGTTGCTGGCGCACAGGCTCATGCTGCTGCGGTTGCGGCTGGTGTACCGGCTCGACCACCGGCTGCGGCGCAGCGGGACGTGGCTGAGCAGATGCGTAAGGCGGCTGGTACTGATGCTGCGGAGGCTGACGAGGCGCTTCTTGCTCCCCATGGCCTGCGCCGGGCGCAGTATTGGCCCGATGAACGCGTACTTCACCCACACCCTCGTCTTCCGTTTCTTCGATATCGTCATCGCTATCGTCGTCACGAGTAGACTTCATGCGCTTCAGTGGGCGATCGCGAAACATAGAAGAGCGCTCTTTACGGCTGGTCCAGAAACCATGTACCAGTAAAGCGATTATGGCGATCGCGCCAACAATGATTAATATCAGACGCAAATCCTGCATCATTATATTCTCTGTTGTTCTAACACCTTGCCACCACGGCAAACATTTACTCACTAAGAGTATTTGCCGATTACGTCAAGTGCAAGTGTATGCGGAGCATTCGCAGCATAAAGATGAACTAAATCGTGCTTTTTGCTGTTTTTTCGAACATTTCCGAACTGGTCAACGCGCCGCAACTGGCTAATATAGGCAGGCAACTTTACTGGTTGTGATAAAAGGAGCTCAACCTGGTTATGGTTTCATCAACATCTTCCCCTCCCCGCAGCGGCGTCTGGTACTTTTCTCAGGGCTGGAAACTGGTTTCGCTGCCGGGCATCCGGCGCTTTGTGATCCTCCCGCTGCTGATTAACATTCTGCTGATGGGAGGTGCCTTCTGGTGGCTGTTTACCCGCCTGGACACCTGGATCCCGGCGCTCATGAGCCACGTCCCCGACTGGCTGCAGTGGCTGAGCTACCTGCTGTGGCCAGTAGCGATCGTCTCGGTGTTGTTGGTGTTCGGCTACTTCTTCTCAACCCTGGCGAACTGGATAGCCGCGCCCTTTAACGGCCTGCTGGCAGAACAGCTGGAAGCGCGGCTGACGGGGGCTACGCCGCCGGACACCGGCGTGCTGGGCATCATGAAAGATCTGCCGCGCATTATGAAGCGTGAATGGCAGAAGTTCGCCTGGTACCTGCCTCGCGCCATCGTGTTGCTGATCCTCTACTTTATCCCGGGTATCGGGCAGACGGTTGCCCCGGTGCTCTGGTTCCTGTTCAGCGCGTGGATGCTGGCAATCCAGTATTGCGACTACCCGTTCGATAACCACAAAGTCCCGTTCAAAGAGATGCGTACCTCCCTGCGTGCCCGCAAAATGATCAATATGCAGTTTGGCGCGCTTACCAGCCTGTTCACCATGATCCCGTTCCTGAACCTGTTCATCATGCCGGTTGCGGTTTGCGGCGCAACGGCGATGTGGGTCGACTGTTACCGTGATAAACACGCCTTATGGAAATAATGCAAAAATGTGTAAACGAGGGATGGCTTATGCCATCCCTTATTCCATACTGATCCCCATTATTTCCACGCAGCATATAGATATGCGAATTCCTTACTTCCCCATACTTATTCAACAGGTATGCTGGGTCGGTATCCCAATTTCAAACAGTTAAGGACAGGCCATGAGTAAGATTTTTGAAGACAACTCGCTGACTATCGGTCACACGCCCCTGGTTCGACTGAACCGTATCGGTAATGGACGCATTCTGGCGAAGGTAGAATCTCGTAACCCAAGCTTCAGCGTAAAATGCCGTATCGGTGCCAATATGATTTGGGATGCGGAAAAGCGTGGCGTGTTGAAACCGGGCGTTGAGCTGGTTGAGCCAACCAGCGGTAACACCGGTATTGCTCTGGCCTACGTCGCCGCCGCACGCGGTTACAAGCTGACGCTGACCATGCCAGAAACCATGAGTATTGAACGTCGTAAGCTGCTGAAAGCGCTGGGTGCGAACCTGGTGTTAACCGAAGGCGCAAAAGGGATGAAGGGCGCTATCCAGAAAGCTGAAGAAATTGTTGCCAGCGATCCGGCAAAATATCTGCTGCTCCAGCAGTTCAGCAACCCGGCTAACCCGGAAATTCACGAGAAGACCACCGGCCCGGAAATCTGGGAAGATACCGACGGTCAGGTTGATGTCTTTATTTCTGGCGTGGGTACCGGCGGCACGCTGACCGGCGTGTCTCGCTATATTAAAGGCACAAAAGGTAAAAAAGATCTGATTACCGTTGCCGTTGAGCCAACCGACTCCCCGGTCATTGCTCAGGCGCTGGCCGGTGAAGAGCTGAAACCTGGCCCGCATAAAATTCAGGGTATCGGTGCAGGCTTCATTCCGGGCAACCTGGATCTGAAACTGATTGATAAAGTCGTGGCTATCACTAACGATGAAGCCATCTCTACCGCCCGTCGTCTGATGGAAGAAGAAGGTATCCTGGCCGGGATCTCTTCCGGTGCTGCTGTAGCCGCGGCGCTGCAATTACTCGAAGATGAAACCTTTACCAATAAGAATATCGTGGTTATTCTTCCATCCTCGGGTGAGCGTTATTTAAGTACTGCACTGTTTGCCGATCTCTTCACAGAGAAAGAATTGCAACAGTAGTGCCAGAATGTAAATATCGCGTAAAAAAAGCACCCATCCGGGTGCTTTTTTTGTGGCCTGCTTCAAAGTTTTATCTCGTCTGGCATTGCTTCACCCTGTTAGCTCTGGTATTTAAGCTGACAATTATTTTGAAGCTCGAAATTAATCGATACACGAATTCCCGCTGCTGAATCGATTTTATGATTTGGTTCAAGTCTTGCTTTCGCGGCATAATGTTTAATGTCGAACGAGACGTCAGCAGCCTGACATGCCAGTACCGGAATACGTTTGACACATCTGTGCCTCGTGCCGTTAAGCCGGTGCTAACAATACAGGCTAAAGTCCTGCCGCCAGGCTAGACTTTAGTTCCACAACACTAAACCAATAAGTTGGGGAAATACAATGTTCCAGCAAGAAGTTACCATTACCGCTCCGAACGGTCTGCACACCCGCCCTGCTGCTCAGTTTGTTAAAGAAGCGAAAGGCTTCACTTCTGAGATCACTGTGACTTCCAACGGCAAAAGCGCCAGCGCAAAAAGCCTGTTCAAACTGCAGACTCTGGGTCTGACTCAGGGCACTGTTGTGACCATCTCCGCAGAAGGCGAAGACGAGCAGAAAGCAGTTGAGCATCTGGTAAAACTGATGGCTGAGCTCGAGTAAGTTTCCGGGTTCTTTGTAAAAATCAGTCACAAGTAAGGTAGGGTTATGATTTCAGGCATTTTAGCATCCCCGGGTATCGCTTTCGGCAAAGCACTGCTGCTGAAAGAAGACGAGATCGTCATCGACCGGAAAAAAATTTCTGCTGATAAGGTAAATCAGGAAGTTGAACGTTTTCTGAGTGGCCGTGCAAAAGCATCTGCGCAGCTGGAAACGATCAAAACTAAAGCTGGCGAAACTTTCGGTGAAGAAAAAGAAGCCATCTTCGAAGGGCACATCATGTTGCTCGAAGATGAGGAGCTGGAGCAGGAAATCATAGCCCTGATTAAAGATAAAGGCATGACGGCCGACGCGGCTGCCCATGAAGTTATCGAAGGTCAGGCGACTGCCCTGGAAGAGCTGGACGATGAATACCTGAAAGAGCGTGCGGCTGACGTGCGTGATATCGGTAAGCGCCTGCTGCGCAACATCCTCGGCCTGGCCATCATCGATCTGAGCGCGATTCAGGATGAAGTAATCCTGGTTGCTGCTGACCTGACCCCGTCAGAAACCGCACAGCTGAACCTGAACAAGGTGCTGGGTTTCATTACTGACGCCGGTGGCCGCACCTCCCACACCTCTATCATGGCGCGTTCTCTGGAACTGCCTGCCATCGTGGGTACCGGTAGCGTCACCTCTCAGGTTAAAAACGACGACTATCTGATTCTGGATGCCGTAAACAATCTGGTTTACGTCAACCCAACCAACGAGCAAATCGAACAGCTGCGTGCCGTTCAGGAACAGGTTGCGACCGAGAAAGCCGAACTGGCGAAACTGAAAGATCTGCCGGCTATCACGCTGGATGGTCATCAGGTTGAAGTCTGTGCCAACATCGGTACCGTGCGTGACGTTGATGGCGCAGAGCGCAACGGCGCAGAAGGTGTAGGCCTGTACCGTACCGAATTCCTGTTCATGGACCGTGACGCCCTGCCAACCGAAGAAGAGCAGTTTGCTGCTTATAAAGCGGTTGCTGAAGCATGCGGCTCACAGGCGGTTATCGTCCGTACCATGGACATCGGCGGCGACAAAGAGCTGCCATACATGAACTTCCCGAAAGAAGAGAACCCGTTCCTGGGCTGGCGTGCAGTGCGTATCGCCATGGATCGTAAAGAGATCCTGCGTGACCAGGTTCGTGCCATCCTGCGTGCTTCCGCTTTCGGTAAACTGCGCATCATGTTCCCGATGATCATCTCTGTTGAAGAAGTGCGTGCACTGAAGAAAGAGATCGAAATCTACAAACAGGAACTGCGCGACGAAGGTAAAGCCTTCGACGAAGCAATCGAAGTTGGCGTCATGGTGGAAACCCCAGCCGCAGCAACGATTGCCCGTCATTTAGCGAAAGAAGTCGATTTCTTTAGTATTGGTACCAACGATTTAACCCAGTACACCCTGGCAGTTGACCGTGGTAATGATATGATTTCACATCTTTACCAGCCAATGTCACCGTCCGTGCTGACGCTTATCAAGCAAGTTATTGATGCTTCTCATGCCGAAGGCAAATGGACTGGTATGTGTGGTGAGCTTGCAGGCGACGAACGTGCTACACTTCTGTTGCTGGGTATGGGTCTGGACGAGTTCTCAATGAGCGCCATTTCCATCCCTCGCATCAAGAAGATTATCCGTAACACGAACTTCGAAGATGCGAAGGTATTAGCAGAGCAGGCTCTTGCTCAACCGACAACGGACGAGTTAATGACGCTGGTTAACAAGTTCATTGAAGAAAAAACAATCTGCTAATCCACGAGATGCGGCCCAATTTACTGCTTAGGAGAGATGGCTAATGGGGTTATTTAGTAAACTGTTCGGTGACAAAGGCAACAGCGACACCGGAACTATTGAGATCGTTGCTCCGCTGTCTGGTGAAATCGTCAATATCGAAGACGTGCCGGATGTCGTGTTTGCAGAGAAAATTGTTGGTGATGGCATTGCTATCAAACCGACCGGTAACAAAATGGTTGCACCGGTTGATGGTACCATCGGTAAGATTTTTGAAACCAACCACGCATTTTCTATTGAATCTGATAGCGGTATTGAGCTGTTCGTTCACTTCGGTATCGACACCGTCGAGCTGAAAGGCGAAGGCTTCAAGCGTATCGCTGAAGAAGGCCAGCGCGTTAAAGTTGGCGACCCGGTTATTGAATTCGATCTGCCACTGCTGGAAGAGAAAGCCAAGTCTACCCTGACTCCGGTTGTTATCTCCAACATGGACGAAATCAAAGAACTGATCAAACTGTCCGGCAGCGTTACCGTGGGTGAAACCCCGGTTATCCGCATCAAGAAGTAATTTCTTGCCGCACAGAAAAATGGCGCCTTCGGGCGCCATTTTCGTTTGTCAGGCCGGCAGAACCAGCTCGTCGTAACCTTTTTCCTGGGTGTGCTGCATTACCTGCGTCACCCTGTCCCCTGCCCGGCTTATCGCCGCGGCCACGCTTTCGCGCTGTACCAGAGCGCTCACCAGCTCAGAGCAGAACAGATCCCCGGTGCCTTTCAGATCGGCCTGGATGCGTGGATGAGCGCTGACCGTCACGTTGTCGTGAGAGACCAGCACCACGTGGATGCTGTCAGCATCACCGGCAACCGGCGCGCTGGTTATTGCCACCCACTGCAGAGTATCGGAAAGCAGCCCTCTGGCAGCAGCAATGGCGCTGGCGTTGTCCCGGCACGATTTGCCGCTGAGGACTTCCAGCTCGTAGACGTTCGGGGTAATTCCCTGCGCCAGCGGCAGCAGGTGCTGGCGATAGGCTTCCGGGATCTCCGGTTTGACGTAGGTCCCGCTGTCGGTGTCACCAATCACCGGGTCCACCAGGATCAGCACATCAGGATGCTGCGCCTTTACCGCACGTAGCCACTCCGCCAGCAGGGCAATCTGGCTGACACTGCCCATATAGCCGGTAGTGACCGCTTTGAGCTCGCGCAGCACGTCGCGCTCGTCCAGCGCTTTCAGGTAGCCGCTGAACCATTCGTCGGGAATTACCCCGCCGTAAAAGGTGTCGTAGTGCGGGGTATTGCTGAACAGCACCGTCGGGATCGCCGTCACGTTGAGGTGATGCTGGCGAATATTGGGCACTGCAATGCTGTTACCGACGCTGCCGTACACCACCTGGGACTGCACTGCCACAATATCGGTCTGCTGCGCCCGGGTTTTGTCCCGGAATAAAATCATTTCCATAGCCTTTAGATCCCTGCGCCCTGCGCATAGCTCTCCTCACCAAACACGCCGGTAGACAGGTAGCGATCGCCGCGATCGCAGATAATCGCCACCACCACAGCCCCCGGCGTTGCCGCGGCAACACGCAGGGCGCCAGCTACCGCGCCGCCAGAACTGACGCCGCAGAAGACCCCTTCGCGCACGGCCAGTTCACGCATGGTATTTTCCGCCTCGCGCTGATGAATATCCAGCACCTGGTCCACAAGCGAGGCATTAAAGATCCCCGGCATGTACTCTGCAGGCCAGCGGCGAATACCCGGGATGCTGCTGCCCTCTTCGGGCTGCAGGCCGACAATGGTGACCGCCTTTTCCTGCTCGCGCAGAAAGCGGGAGACGCCGGTGATGGTGCCGGTAGTGCCCATACTGGAGACGAAATGGGTGATGCGGCCTGCGGTCTGCTGCCAGATTTCCGGGCCGGTGGTGGTGTAATGCGCGTAAGGGTTATCGGGGTTGTTGAACTGATCCAGCAGCCTGCCTTCGCCGCGGTTCGCCATCTCAAGGGCCAGATCGCGGGCCCCTTCCATCCCCTGCTCTTTGCTCACCAGAATGAGCTCGGCGCCATAAGCCAGCATCGCGGCACGGCGCTCCTGGCTCATGTTGTCCGGCATCAGCAGCTTCATGCGATAGCCTTTGAGGGCGGCAATCATCGCCAGCGCAATGCCGGTGTTACCGCTGGTCGCCTCGATCAGCACATCGCCGGGTTTGATTTCACCGCGCTTTTCCGCCTGGACAATCATCGACAGAGCGGCACGGTCTTTGACCGAACCCGCCGGGTTGTTGCCCTCCAGTTTGATCCAGATTTCGCTGCCGTTGTCCGGCCCCATGCGCTGCAGTTTGATCAGAGGGGTGTTGCCGATGGTTTGTTCTAATGTGTTCATGATCGCTGTCCAATAAAAAGCCCGGTGGCGCTTACGCTTACCGGGCCTACAGAGAGCATATTGTAGGCCGGGTAAGCGCAGCGCCACCCGGCAAAACTACGTGGACTTAACCTATCAGGCAGATTCCGCCAGAGCAAGATCTCCCCGCGTCTCGATGCGATCCTTATCGTGATAAATGCGCGCATGTTGCAGGCCGACAAACAGACGTTCGCCACGGTATGGCGGCTCCTCGTCGCGCATCACCACCGTCAGCGGTTCGTCATACCAGCCGAGCGGCTGAACCACCATTTGAGTGTAGTGACCTTTCGGACTGGCTTCGAGTACCTGAACCGGCAGCGGCGAGTCGAGGCTGGTGCGACGGCTGACGTCCACTTCCCACGGGCGCAGGAAGAGATCCACCGGGCCCTGATAGCCTGGGGTGTAGCCCAGCGGCCAGCGATGGGCTCCGACGTGGAACTGGCCGCCGCGAACGGTGCCGTGCAGGCGGTTTACTTCGCCCATAAATTCCAGCACAAAGCGGGTAGCCGGTTCGCGCCAGAGCTGTTCTGGCTCATCGACCTGTTCGATATTCCCCTGACTCATCACCACCACCCGGTCGGCTACTTCCATCGCCTCTTCCTGATCGTGGGTGACGAAGACGCTGGTGAATTTCAGCTCTTCGTGCAGCTGACGCAGCCAGCGACGCAGCTCTTTACGCACCTGAGCATCCAGCGCGCCGAAGGGTTCATCCAGCAGCAGGATCTGCGGCTCAACCGCCAGGGCACGGGCCAGCGCCACGCGCTGTTTCTGTCCACCGGAGAGCTGGGCCGGATAACGGTCCGCCAGGTGCGCCAGCTGCACCATCTCCAGCAGCTTAGTCACTTTCGCTTTGATGGTGGCAGCGTCCGGACGTTCACGACGCGGCAGCACCGTCAGGCCGAAGGCGATGTTGTCGAACACCGTCATATGGCGGAACAGGGCGTAATGCTGGAACACAAAGCCCACCTTACGATCGCGCGCGTGCAGGCGGCTGACGTCGGTGCCGTGGAAACGGATATGCCCGCTGGTCTGATGCTCCAGGCCGGCGATAATACGCAGCAGCGTGGTTTTACCGGAGCCAGAGGGCCCCAGCAGCGCCACCATTTGTCCGGAAGGGATATCCAGCGAGATATCGTTCAGCACCTGGGTGCGACCAAAGGACTTCTTAATATTGGCAATCTCAATGCTCATGATTTCCCTCCTGATGCTGGCGTTTGGCCTGATTCTCTAAACGCCACTGCACCATACTCTTTAAAAACAGGGTCAAAATAGCCATCAGCGTCAGCAGGGCTGCGGCGGTAAAGGAACCGACGGAGTTATAGTCCTGCTCCAGCAATTCAATTTGTAACGGCAGCGACAGGGTTTCGCCGCGGATCGAGCCGGAAACCACCGACACCGCGCCAAACTCACCAATCGCACGGGCGTTGGTCAGCACCACACCATACAGCAGCGCCCAGCGGATGTTTGGCAGGGTCACGCGGCGGAACATCTGCCAGCCCGAGGCGCCCAACAGTACCGCCGCTTCGTCCTCATGGCTGCCCTGGCTGAGCATCACCGGCACCAGCTCACGCACCACAAACGGACAGGTCACAAAGACCGTCACCAGCACCATGCCCGGCCAGGCGAACATGATCTGTAAGTTATGTTCATCCAGCCAGCCGCCCAGCGGACCGTTGGAGCCGTAGAACAGCAGATAGACCAGACCGGCCACCACCGGCGACACCGCAAACGGAATATCCAGCAGGGTCAGCAGCAGCTGCCGACCCGGGAAGTCAAAGCGCGTCACCAGCCAGGCCAGCAGGATGCCAAACACCAGGTTCACCGGCACGGTAATGAGTGCGATCATGACCGTCAGCCAGATTGCATGCAGCATGTCCGGGTCGGCCAGGTTTTGCAGCGCGGGCATAATCCCCTTGCTGAACGCCTGGACAAAGATGTACAGCATCGGCACGACCAGAATGAAGGCCGATACCAGCACGCCGGTGCCAATCAGCAGCCATTTTCCCCAGTTAATGCGGGGCGCGTCGTAGCGTTTCAATTGAGTGATTTCCGCCATCAGTGACCTACCACGCGTCGACCAAAGCGACTTTGCAGAGTGTTAATTGAGAACAGCAGCAGCAGCGACGCTGCGAGGATCACCGAGGCAATGGCGCTCGCCGCCGGATAATCAAACTCCTGTAAACGGATAAAAATCATCAGCGAGGTGACTTCCGTTTTCCACGCGATATTACCAGCGATAAAGATGACCGCACCGAACTCGCCGAGGCTACGGGTGAACGACAGCGCCACCCCCGCCAGCAGCGCCGGAGAGAGTTCCGGCATGACCACTTTGCGGAAGCTCTGCCAGCGCGTCGCGCCGAGAGTTTCTGCCGCTTCTTCGTATTCCGGACCTAACTCCTCCAGCACCGGCTGCACGGTACGCACCACAAACGGGATGCTGGTAAAGGCCATCGCCACGGCAATGCCGAGCCAGGTGTAGGTCACTTTGATATCAAACTTCGCCAGCCACTCGCCGTAAAAGCCGTTCACCGAGAACAGCGAGGCCAGGGTTAAACCGGCCACCGCGGTAGGCAGCGCAAACGGCAGGTCCATCAGCGCATCCAGCAGCGTGCGGCCCGGGAAGCGGTAGCGGGTTAAGATCCACGCCATCAGCAGGCCGAACACGCCGTTGAAGATGGAGGCGACAAAGGCCGACAGCAGCGTCACCTTATAGGCCGCCACCACCTGCGGGTTGCTGATCACTTCCCAGTACTGGGACCAGCTCATCTCAGAGAGCTGGACCACCAGCGCGCTGAGCGGTAATAACAAAATCAGACAGACGAACAGCAGGCTGGTTCCGAGACTTAAGGTAAAGCCCGGCAGCACACGTCTGGAGGAAACTGCAAACATTACTTACGCCCCGCCGCCAACAGTTTGTCTAACTCACCGCCGCTGGCAAAGTGCGTTTTCATCACCTCAGGCCAGGAGCCAAAATGGTCTTCCACGCGGAACAGCTCGGTCTGCGGGAACTTGTCTTTCAGCTTGTTCATCACGTCCGGGTTATTCACGCGATAGTAGTAATCGGTGATCACGGTCTGCGCCTGCGGGCTGTAGAGATAGTTCAGATAGGCTTTCGCTGCTTTCTCTGTTCCGTTGGCTTCGACGTTTTTATCCACCCAGGCGACCGGGAACTCCGCCAGCACGTTGGTTTTCGGGATAACCACTTCAAAGCCCTGGGCTTCATACTGTTTACGGATATTGTTCACTTCGGATTCAAAGCTGATCAGCACATCGCCCAGACCGCGCTCCGCGAAGGTGGTGGTCGCACCGCGGCCGCCGGTATCAAACACTTCGACGTTTTTCAGGAACTGGGTCATGAACTGTTCGGTTTTCGCTTTATCGTCACCGTCAGCTTTGTCCGCTGCGCCCCAGGCTGCCAGGTAGGTATAGCGGGCGTTGCCGGAGGTTTTCGGGTTCGGGAAAATCAGCTTAACGTCAGAACGCACAAGGTCGTTCCAGTCGTGAATGTTCTTCGGATTGCCCTTACGTACCAGGAAGCCCATGGTGGAGTAGAACGGCGAACTGCTGTTCGGCAGGCGGCTCTGCCAGTCGGCCGGGATCAGCTTGCCTTTGTCGTGCAGGATCTGCACATCGGTAATCTGGTTGTAGGTCACCACATCCGCTTTCAGCCCCTGCAGGATCGCCAGCGCCTGTTTGGAGGAACCGGCGTGAGACTGTTTGATGGTCAGCTTGTCGCCGTTATTGTCTTTTGCCCACTGCTGTTCAAACGGCGGGTTCAGGGCGGCAAACAGCTCGCGGGAGACGTCGTAAGAGCTGTTCAGCAGCTCGGTTGCCTGCGCCTGAGCGACCAGCAACACTGAAGCTGCCAGCATCAGAGATCCTTTTTTCAGTACAGTAACGGCCATTGCGCACCCTAAGCGTTGTGAAGATTTTCTTAGGGTCATCATATTTATAACGAGTACTAAAGGAGTAACGGTTTTATATACCGTTTGGTGATTTGCAAGCAGAAAAGGGAATAAGGGTGCGGCCTGATGCCGTCACCCCACCCCTCTCCCACAGGGAGAGGGAGAAAGGCAATTACAGTGCCAGCAGACGCTCAACGGACGGCGCAAAATAGTAGCCGCCGGTCACCGGTTTCGTGAAGCGCAGCATGGCGTCACGTTTGCCGTCGGTATCCCCGAACATGCTCAGCAGCTGCTGTTCGATGTTATACAGACGCGCGCAGTAGGCGCAGAAGTAGAGACCGTGCGTACCGCTGGCGGTGCCGTACGGCAGGCTCTGGCGCACAATCTTCAGCCCTTTGCCGTCCTCTTTCAGATCCACACGGCTCAGGTGAGACGTGGCCGGGCGGTCGTCGCCGTCGATCTCCTCGTTGGCCTCTTTGGTGCGGCCAATCATCATCTCCTGATCGTGAACGCTCATGCGGTTAAGCTGTTTGAGGTTGTGCTCCCAGCGCTGAACGAACACGTAGCTGCCGCCCGCGTCCACGCCCTCTTTGATCACCGCCACGTCACGACGCACTTCATCCCCTGCCGGGTTTTCGGTACCGTCAACGAAGCCGCTCAGATCGCGCTCTTCCACCCAGCGGAAACCGTGGATCTCTTCTTTAACCTCAACGCAGTCGCCAAAGGCGGCCATCGCGGCCTGGGCAATGGAGAAGTTCACGTCGTGACGCAGGGAGAGAATGTGGATCAGCACGTCGTACTGGGTGGCCGGAGCCAGACCTTTGCCATAAGGGACAAAATCCTTCAGCTCTTCGGCCCCTTCCCCGCCGCTCAGCTGACGCCAGACGTCGTGACCAAAGGCCACCACCGCGCCGCAATGGGCGTCCGGGAATTTGACCTGGAAGGTGGCCAGTTTATCGATAAAAACTTTGCTGGCCGCACGCAGGGAATCGATATCCCCTTTGACATTGGCTTCGATCCAAATCGCCGCGCGGCAATGTTCTGGCAAAATGCCACTCTGAACCTGAGACATCGCTCCTCCTGAAAAAAAAGATGCCACGACGTCGTGGCATTGTTGGCGGCGATTATACCCGCTTTTTCAGCGAGGCGGCTTGTCCAGGCGCAATTTACTGCTGCCAGATAATTTTGCTGATTTTCCAGTTCTTCAGCGTGTCGTCGGACGGCATTAACCCGTCCGGGCCGCTCCAGGATCCGCTGAACTGGTAGCTGATATGCTGGCTGCCGTCGGCCTTACACTCCACCGTTACGCTGTCGTCACCCGGCACGCTGACGCAGTTGCCGTAGGCTTTCTGATACAGGTCGCTGAACGGCGTACCGACCTTTACCCCTTTTTCAGTTTCGATCCCGGGGTCCAGCACCTCAATGCGCCCGACGCTGGATTTATCACCGTTAATCACCAGCGCCAGCTGGTCATCTTTCAGCGCTTCAAAGTAGTGCACGATGGTGCCGTTTTGCGTTTTCATGCCGCTGCGCAGACGGTAATCACCGCCCAGCGCCGATTCGATAGCGCTCTGTTCCAGCGGCGTGGCGGCGGTGAGATTGCCCACGCCCTGCTCGGTCACTTCGGTGGACGACCCGAACCAGTTCCAGGGGTAAGCCGCAGACCAGTTCACGGCGGAGAGCGTTGAACAGCCCGTCAGGACAACGGGAAGCGCGCATAACAGTAAACGCAGCGATTTCATCGGGAGTTCCTTTCTGGTTAATTTGACGCTTGTTGGAGTACAGCATCGCTAAAAAGTGCCGTTTAATCTTTCTCTGGCGTAAAACAGGCGCGCAGACGGGGATGGGTCAGCAGCCACAGCAGCGCCACGATATCGGCCACCAGCAGCGCAATCCCGATCCCACTCACGGCCTCACCGTTCAGCCACAGCAGGGGTTGCCAGCCCAGCAGTACGATCTGGGCGAGGATCAGCAGCCAGCGCAGCGCGCGCCACAGGCGCGGCACGAGATGACGCCGCCCGCTCAGTAAAAAGGCCAGCACCGCCGGGATCCCCGGCAGCAGCCCGAGCCAGAAGTTATCATGGTCGGGGTAAAACAGATTCAGCAGGGTATTGCCCTGATCGCGGGAGGCCCCGGCCAGCACAAACAATACCCAGGTGCGCGCCTGGAGCAGCAGCACGCACCAGAACAGAAACGGCAGGCGAACCCGGCCGTGGCTGTCGTAATCACCGGGGTGAAAATCAATACTCTTCATCTTCTATCAGGCGTTTGCCCAGCGTCAGCACGTCGGCATGTTCATAGTTGAGACGCTCGTACATGCCCAGCACCATGTCATTATCTTCCCGCACCATGATCTGAATTTTCGGGCAGCCGCGGGCGATGAGTTTCTTTTCCAGACGATTGAGCAGCGCGTTGGCAATGCCACGCCCGCGAAACTCCGGGTGGACGCCCAGGTAGTACGCCGAGCCGCGATGCCCGTCGTAGCCGCCCATCACCGTGCCCACCACTTCACCATTCACTTCCGCAACCAGAAACAGACTGACGTCATGATTGAGCTTGCGCTCGATGTCCATCTCCGGATCGTTCCACGGTCGCAGTAGATCGCAGCGCTCCCAAAGGGTGATCACCTCTTCGAAGTCTGCCTGGCGAAAAACGCGTATCTCCATGGTATTAACCGCCTTTTTGGGTTTAAAAACAGTGATTATGACGCGAACGCCCTCTTTCGCCAATATCCAGCGAAAAACGCCTGAAAATTTGGCATAATGGCACTTTGTCACGTATTGAAATGAAAAGTAAAACAATTCGCCACATGGACTGTCGTAACGGAAAAGACGATACGATATAACACCAGGACACTCATTTTTTACACTTCAGGCCGCATGAGCACATTCAAACCATTAAAAACACTCACATCGCGTCGTCAGGTTCTCAAAGCGGGGCTGGCGGCCTTAACGTTAACGGGCATCGCAAAGCAGGCCCAGGCAAAAGAAGAGAGCACGCTTAAAACCAGCAACGGCCACAGCAAGCCGAAAACCAAAAAACCCGGCGCAAAGCGCATCGTGATGCTCGATCCGGGTCACGGCGGCATCGATACTGGTGCCATTGGCCGCAACGGCTCTAAAGAAAAGCATGTTGTACTGGCGATTGCAAAAAACGTCCGGTCGATTTTACGCAGCAACGGCATTGACGCCCGCCTGACCCGCTCCGGCGACACTTTTATTCCGCTGTACGACCGGGTGGAGATTGCCCACCAGCACGGCGCCGATCTCTTTATGTCGATCCACGCCGACGGTTTTACCAACCCGGACGCCGCAGGTGCCTCGGTGTTTGCCCTCTCCAACCGCGGCGCGAGTAGCGCGATGGCAAAATACCTCTCGGATCGCGAGAACCGTGCCGATGAAGTGGCCGGCAAGAAGGCCACCGCCAAAGATCATCTGCTCCAGCAGGTGCTGTTTGACCTGGTGCAGACCGACACCATCAAGAACAGCCTGACCCTCGGGTCGCACATTCTGAAAAAAATTAAACCGGTGCATAAACTGCACAGTAAAGGGACGGAACAGGCGGCGTTCGTGGTGCTGAAATCGCCGTCCATTCCGTCGGTGCTGGTGGAAACTTCCTTTATTACCAACCCGAACGAAGAGCGCCTGCTGGGAACCACCGCGTTCCGGCAGAAAATCGCTAACGCGATTGCCTCAGGGATCATCAGTTACTTTAACTGGTTCGATAATCAAAAAGCCCACGCCAGGAAACGCTGATGAAACCTAACGCGCAAACGGTCAAAACCTTTCTTCTGCAGCTGCAGGACACGATTTGCCAGCAGCTGAGCGCCGTCGACGGCGGTGAGTTTCAGCAGGATGAGTGGCAGCGCGAAGCCGGTGGCGGTGGGCGCAGCCGCGTGCTGCGCAACGGCGGCGTATTCGAGCAGGCCGGGGTCAACTTCTCCCACGTCCACGGCGATGCCATGCCCGCCTCGGCTACCGCGCACCGCCCGGAGCTGGCGGGTCGTAGCTTCGAAGCGATGGGGGTCTCGCTGGTGGTGCATCCGCATAATCCATACGTGCCGACCAGCCATGCCAACGTGCGCTTTTTTATCGCTGAAAAACCGGGTGCCGACCCGGTGTGGTGGTTTGGCGGCGGCTTCGATTTAACCCCTTTCTACGGGTTTGAAGAAGACGCTGTCCACTGGCACCAGACCGCGCACGACCTGTGCCTGCCCTTTGGCGAGGACGTTTACCCGAAATACAAGAAGTGGTGCGACGAGTACTTTTATCTGAAGCACCGCGACGAGCAGCGCGGCATTGGCGGCCTGTTCTTCGACGATCTGAACACCCCGGATTTTGATACCGCCTTCAGCTTTATGCAGGCGGTGGGCAACGGCTATACCGATGCCTACCTGCCAATCGTCGAGCGGCGTAAAAACCACGATTACGGCGTGCGCGAGCGCGAGTTCCAGCTCTATCGCCGGGGGCGTTACGTGGAGTTCAATCTGGTGTGGGATCGCGGCACGCTATTCGGCCTGCAGACCGGCGGGCGCACGGAGTCGATTTTAATGTCGATGCCGCCGCTGGTGCGCTGGGAGTACAGCTACGAACCAAAAGAAGGCAGCCCGGAGGCTGCCTTGCGTGAGTTTATTCAGGTTCGCGATTGGGTTTAAATGCCGGATGGCGCTGCGCTTATCCGGCCTACGAGTCCCGTAGGTCGGGTAAGCGAACGCGCCACCCGACAAATCCCTACTACAGAGGCTGCGTCTGCGCCTCAACCACCGCCAGCGCCACCATGTTCACAATCCGGCGCACGGAGGCAATCGGGGTTAACACATGCACCGGTTTCGCCACCCCCATCAGTACTGGCCCGACGGTCACCCCTTCCGAACTGGAGACCCGCAGCAGGTTGTAGCTGATACGCGCCGCTTCAACGTTCGGCATGATCAGCACGTTAGCTGAGCCTTTCAGCGGGCTGTCCGGCATCCGCTCGTTACGGATGCTCTCCACCAGCGCGGCGTCGCCGTGCATCTCCCCGTCGATCATCAGCTCAGGCGCGCGCTCGCGCACCAGCTCCAGGGTCTGACGCATTTTGCAGGCGGCCGCCGATTTGGAGGAGCCAAAGTTGGAATGCGACAGCAGGGCCACCTTCGGCTCGATACCGAAACGACGCACCGTTTCTGCGGCCATCACCGTGATCTCCGCCAGCTGCTCCGGGGTCGGGTCGTCGTTGACGTAGGTATCGGCAATAAAGGTGTTGCCGCTTGGCAGCAGCAGCGCGTTCATCGCCCCGGCGGTATGCACGTTGTCGCGATAGCCGAAGATCTCCTGCACCACGCTGAAGTGCTCGTGATAATCACCGATGGTGCCGCAGATCAGCGCGTCGGCTTCACCACGGTGGACCATGATCGCCCCAATCACCGTGGTGTTGCTGATTACCGCCCGCTGGGCCTGCTCCTGGGTGATCCCCCGGCGCTTCATGATGGCGTAGTACTCGCTCCAGTACTCCTTGAAGCGCGGATCGGATTCATTGTTGACGATCTCAAAGTCCACGCCCGGCTTGATCTGCAGCCCCAGCTTCTGGATACGCATCTCGATCACGCTCGGACGACCAATCAGGATCGGCTTCGCCAGCCCCAGGCTCACCAGCTCCTGAGTGGCGTGCAGGACGCGAGCCTCTTCCCCTTCTGCCATCACCACGCGTTTGGCGTCCGTACGCGCCTGGGAGAAGATCGGCTTCATGAACAGGTTGGTTTTGTAGACGAATTCGGTCAGCTTATCGACATAGGCATCAAAGTCGGCGATCGGACGCGTCGCCACGCCGGAGTCCATCGCCGCTTTGGCGACAGCCGGGGCGATTTTGACAATCAGACGCGGATCGAACGGTTTTGGAATGATGTAGTCCGGGCCGAAGCTCAGATCCTGATCGCCATAGGCCGAGGCCACCACTTCGCTCTGCTCCGCGTGGGCCAGCTCGGCAATGGCGTGCACCGCCGCCAGCTTCATCTCTTCATTAATGGCGGTGGCGCCAACGTCCAGCGCCCCGCGGAAGATGAACGGGAAGCAGAGCACGTTGTTCACCTGGTTCGGGTAATCGGAACGGCCGGTACAGATAATGGCATCCGGGCGGACCGCTTTCGCCAGCGGCGGCAGAATTTCCGGCTCCGGGTTCGCCAGGGCGAGGATCAGCGGCGCGCGCGCCATCTTCATCACCATCTCTTCGTTCAGCACTTTCGGGCCCGAACAGCCGAGGAAGATATCCGCGCCGTCCATCACATCCGCCAGGCTGCGCTTGCCGTCGTCGTCCACGGCGTAGGCGGCTTTGGTCTCCGCCATATTGGCTTCGCGGCCTTTGTAAATCACGCCTTTGGAGTCGCAGACCACGATGTTGTGCTTCTGCATCCCCAGCGCCACCAGCAGGTTCATACAGGCGATGGCTGCCGCGCCCGCGCCGGAGACCACCATGCGTACGTCAGAGAGGTTCTTCTCCACCACCCGCAGGCCGTTCAGAATGGCGGCGGTGCTGATGATCGCCGTCCCGTGCTGGTCGTCGTGGAACACCGGAATGTTCATGCGTTCACGGAGTTTCTGCTCGATATAGAAACATTCCGGGGCTTTGATGTCTTCGAGGTTGATGCCGCCAAAGGTCGGCTCCAGCGCGGCCACCACGTTGATGAATTTGTCCGGGTCCAGCTCGTCCACTTCAATATCAAACACGTCGATGCCGGCGAACTTCTTGAACAGCACGCCCTTACCTTCCATCACCGGTTTCCCGGCCAGCGCTCCGATATTGCCCAGCCCCAGCACCGCGGTGCCGTTGGAGATCACCGCCACCAGGTTGCCGCGGGCGGTGTATTTGTAGGCCGCCAGCGGATCTTTTTCGATTTCGAGGCACGGGGCAGCAACGCCCGGCGAATAGGCTAACGCCAGGTCGCGCTGGGTGGCGAGAGGCTTGGTGGGAGAGACCTGAATTTTGCCTGGTACGGGGAATTCATGAAAATCGAGGGCACTCTGTCTTAACTGCTCGTCCATTGTAATGTTCCTTTCACGTATCGTTCAAAATGGGTGATGTTGTTATGGTCTGAGCTCACCCAGGGTGGCGGATAGTATCGCTGCTGCCCGCCGTTCAAACTTTGAAGGCTGCCAAACTCTGACCATCAAAAAACAAAAATTGTTATCAATTTATAACAATCATGTTACCTGCCCATCAAAGCAAGACCATGTCCGTCTGCTATGCTTTTTTGTTAAGTACATCGCGAATTTCGCAGAAGTGTGATCTAACACACTCCACCAACTCTTTTATTTCCAAGGAGTAATTATTTATGAACCAACTAGACGGCATCAAACAATTCACCACGGTCGTGGCTGACAGCGGTGATATCGAATCCATCCGCCACTACCAGCCACAGGATGCGACCACCAACCCGTCGCTGCTGCTGAAAGCCGCCGGGCTGTCACACTTCTCGCACCTGATTGACGACGCCATTGCGTACGGTAAAGGGCGGGGGAAAACCAAAGAGCAACAGGTTGCTGAGGCCAGCGATAAGCTGGCGGTCAATATTGGTAGCGAAATTCTGAAAAGCATTCCGGGACGGGTCTCTACCGAAGTGGACGCACGCCTCTCCTTTGACCAGGAGAAAAGCATCGCTAAAGCGCGCCATCTGGTGAAGCTCTACGAGGAGCAGGATGTCGAGAAATCGCGCATTCTGATCAAGCTGGCCTCCACCTGGGAGGGGATCCGCGCCGCCGAGGTGCTGGAAAAAGAGGGGATTAACTGCAACCTGACGCTGCTGTTCTCCTTTGCTCAGGCACGCGCCTGCGCCGAGGCCGGGGTGTTCCTGGTATCACCCTTCGTCGGGCGTATTTACGACTGGTACCAGGCCCGCCAGCCGATGGACCCCTACGTGGTAGAGGAAGATCCGGGCGTGAAATCCGTTCGCAATATCTACGATTACTATAAGCAGCACCGCTACGAGACCATCGTGATGGGGGCCAGCTTCCGCCGCACCGAGCAGATCCTTGCCCTCACCGGCTGCGACCGCCTGACCATCTCCCCTAACCTGCTGCAGGAGCTGCAGGAGAAAGAGGAAGAGGTGATCCGCCGCCTGGTGCCTTCCTCAACCGTATTGCCAAAACCAAAACCAATGACCGAAGCCGAATTCCGCTGGGAGCATAATCAGGACGCCATGGCGGTCGATAAGCTGTCAGAAGGGATCCGTCTTTTCGCGGTCGACCAACGCAAACTCGAAGATCTGCTCGCCGCCAAACTGTAACCTTGCCATGGAGTGAACTATGTCCCGTAAAGAGTTAGCCAATGCCATTCGCGCCCTCAGCATGGATGCCGTGCAAAAAGCCAATTCCGGTCATCCAGGCGCACCAATGGGTATGGCCGATATCGCAGAAGTGTTGTGGAATGATTTCCTGAAGCACAACCCTAACGATCCGACGTGGTACGACCGCGACCGCTTTATTCTCTCCAACGGTCACGCGTCGATGCTGCTTTACAGCCTGCTGCACCTTTCCGGCTATAACCTGCCGCTTGAGGAGCTGAAAAACTTCCGCCAGCTGCACTCCAAAACCCCGGGCCACCCGGAGCTGGGTTATACCCCTGGGGTGGAGACCACCACCGGCCCGCTGGGTCAGGGGCTGGCGAACGCGGTCGGGCTGGCAATTGCCGAGCGCACGCTGGCGGCGCAGTTTAACCGGCCGGATCACGAGATTGTCGATCACTTCACGTATGTCTTTATGGGCGACGGCTGTCTGATGGAGGGGATCTCCCATGAGGTTTGCTCTCTGGCGGGCACGCTGGGGCTGGGCAAGCTGATTGGTTTCTACGATCACAACGGTATTTCCATCGACGGCGAGACCGAGGGCTGGTTCACTGACGACACGGCTAAACGCTTTGAGGCCTACCACTGGCACGTGGTGCATGAGATTGACGGCCACGATCCCGAGGCGCTGAAAGCGGCCATTCAGGAAGCGCAAAGCGTGACCGATAAACCGTCGCTGATAATTTGTCGCACGGTCATCGGATTCGGTTCCCCGAACAAAGCCGGCAAGGAAGAGTCGCACGGCGCGGCGCTGGGTGAAGAGGAAGTGGCCCTGACCCGGCAGAAGCTGGGCTGGAAATACCCGGCCTTTGAGATCCCGAAAGAGATCTACAAAGCCTGGGATGCCCGCGAAGAGGGCGAAAAAGCGCAGGCGGCCTGGAACGACAAATTTGCCGCCTATCAGAAAGCACACCCGGAGCTGGCGGCCGAGTTCAGCCGTCGCATGAGCGGCGGCCTGCCCGAGAACTGGGAAGAGGCCACGCAGACGCTGATTGAGAACCTGCAGGCCAACCCGGCGAAGATCGCCACCCGTAAGGCCTCGCAGAATACCCTCAACGCCATTGGTCCGATCCTGCCGGAGCTGCTGGGCGGCTCGGCGGATCTGGCCCCGAGCAACCTGACCATCTGGTCGGGCTCAACCTCGCTCAAGGAAGATATCGCCGGGAACTACATCCACTACGGGGTGCGTGAGTTCGGCATGACCGCCATTGCCAACGGTATCGCCCATCACGGCGGGTTTGTGCCTTACACCGCCACCTTCCTGATGTTTGTCGAATATGCGCGTAACGCCGCGCGTATGGCGGCGCTGATGAAGGCCCGGCAGATCATGGTCTATACCCACGACTCCATCGGTCTGGGGGAAGATGGTCCGACTCACCAGGCGGTGGAACAGCTGGCCAGCCTGCGTCTGACGCCAAACTTCAGCACCTGGCGGCCGTGCGATCAGGTCGAAGCGGCGGTGGGCTGGAAGCTGGCGATAGAGCGTCATAACGGCCCGACGGCGCTGATCCTCTCCCGCCAGAACCTGGCGCAGATCGAGCGTACCCCGGAGCAGGTGAAAAATATTGCCCGCGGAGGCTACATCCTTAAAGACAGCGGCGGCAAGCCGGATATTATTCTGATTGCTACCGGGTCGGAGATGGAGATCACCGTCAAGGCGGCGGAGAAGCTGACTGCGGAAGGTCATGCGGTGCGGGTGGTGTCTCTGCCTTCAACGGATATCTTTGATGCGCAGGATGAGGCGTACCGCGAGTCGGTGCTGCCGTCGGACGTGACGGCGCGCGTGGCGGTCGAAGCGGGAATCGCGGACTACTGGTACAAATACGTCGGGCTGAAGGGGAAAATTGTCGGGATGACCGGCTATGGTGAATCGGCGCCTGCCGAGAAGCTGTTCCCGTTCTTCGGCTTTACGGTTGAGAACGTGGTGGAGAAGGCGCAGGCCCTGCTGTAAGTGCATTGCCCGGCGGCGCTACGCTTGCACGGGCCTACCAGGTCAAAACAAAACGGCAACCATTCGGTTGCCGTTTTTTGGTTTTGTAGGCCGGGTAAGCGCAGCGCCACCCGGCATATATAAGGCTGTGCGGCCTGATGTCCTCTCCCACAGGGAGAGGGAGGACTGCTTTTACCTCGTGATCCACAAGGTCGGCCAGGAATCGGGGCCATGCCAGTTATCGCAGCTCGGCTCTTCCGCATAACGCACCAGGCGGAAACGCTGGCCGGTAAAACGCCAGCGGGTCTGGATCCCGCAATCGGCAATACCGCGCCCCAGCGCAAGGGTGGTCAGCTCGCGGCTCTTCTCATCGAAGCTGGCGTTCATAAGCTCCATCTCGCTGCTGTCGCTCGACGGCACAAACGGCAGGCGCAGGCGCACCGCATGGGAGGCAAACGGCTTCTTACGCGACACCAGCCAGGCCAGATCGACGGTGTTATAGGCCCCGGCCTCGCAGCTGATCATCAGCAGCGCTTTGTCATCGGTTAAAGCGGTGACCCGCACCTCACGACGCGCCGGGTCGAGCGAACACTGGCTGTTATTGATACGCCAGGTGCCATAGTCGGTCAGATCGCTGCGTTCATCGCGGGTTAACGGCGTCGGGGTCGGGTTGACCACGGCCACCTCTTTCAGCGCCGGCGCGGGGGGTACGCTCAGCGGCGGCTGCGCCCCTTTGTTGATCCACGCGGTTTCACTTCCACCACGCTTTTGCTGGGCGTCGATAAACTGCAGCGCCTCTTTCAGTCCATCAAGGGAGATAACCTGCTTGCCATCCGCAAGGGTGATGGCCTTTTTCTGCTGAAGGGTGGTCAGCAGGGCGGTAATAGTCGCGGGATGATCGGTGGTCAGACGCCAGGGAGTCACCTGCCAGTGCGGGGGAGCCAGCTGCAGCGGCTCGCCGTCGAGCAACAGGCGAGGCGCGATGGCCGGCTGTTTGGGATCGGGCGTGGCCAGCCCGCCGAGATCGATGCGCAGTACCGCATCGGTTTTCGCCCCGGCGCTGCGGCTCAGCGTCATCACCAGCCCGTTATGCTCACCGGTATTACGCGCGATACAAAAGTTCTGGTTGTTGCAGGTCACCTGCCAGTCAGTAAACGACTGTTGTGCAGGTGCCGCCTGAACCAGAGCCGCGGGCAGCACGCTGAGCATAAAGATAAGAAAAAGGCTGTGACGCATGAATAGCAGGATCCCGGAAGCAAAGACAGACAAACAGACCGTATCTTCCTGCTCAGGCCGGGGTTACTCAATCAGATTTATCGGATAGATTTATATGAAATACATCTTATTAAGAATAATAAGATCAATCCATTAACCCGGAGCTGCGCAAATACTGTAAAAGTATCACCGTTTTGCCGTCCCGTATTTCACCCGATTGTACCATCGCCAACGCTTCGCTAAAGGGCAGCTCCAGTACCTCGATCTCTTCGTCCTCAATCCCGCCGCCCTTGCCCGCGCGCTGGGCGTCACTGTATTCCGCCACGAAGAAATGGACAATTTCCGTTACGCCGCCGGGAGACATGTACAGCTCAAACACCTTGCGCGCGTTACCGACGACAAAACCGGTCTCTTCAATCGCCTCTTTGCGAATGCAGACTTCCGGCTCATCGTCATCCAGCAGTCCGGCACAGGTTTCAATCAGTCGTCCGTCGGGATTGCCGTTTACCCAGGTGGCGATGCGGAACTGGCGGATCAGCACCACGCTCTGCTTCTCAGGGTTATAGAGCAGGACAGTGGCGCCGTTACCCCGATCGTAGACTTCACGTTTGTGGCGCACCACTTCGCCGTTACGCCGCGTCAAATCGTACGTCAGGTTGCGCAGAATGAAATAGTTATCCGAGAGGCACTTGTCTTTAATCAGTTCAATTTTCAAGTTTATACGGGCTCCGTAGCGCAAATCATGCTGGTCATACTACGCTGAGAAGCCCGCGTTGTCGTCCGTCAGGTTAATGCGCGGCGGGTGCCTCGACCCCAAGCCAGTCCGCGATGCCCTGGGCGGCATGCCGTCCTTCCGCCATCGCCGTGACCACCAGATCGGCACCGCGCACGGCATCGCCACCGGCAAAGATCTGCGGGTTGCTGGTCTGATAGCGGTAGCGCGTCTCAACGCTGGCGGCGATCCGTCCCCAGTCATCCACCTCCACCCCCTGCGCCTGTAGCCAGGGCATGGCATGCGGGTTGAAGCCAAAGGCCATGATCACCGCGTCGGCAGGCATAACAAACTCACTGCCCTCGACAGGCACCGGACGGCGGCGGCCCTGGGCATCCGGCTCGCCCAGCCGGGTGCGCAGCAGGCGGATGCCGTTAACCCGCCCGGTCTCGTCGAGGGTCAGCTCCACCGGCTGCACGTTAAATTCAAATGCGGCCCCCCTCTTCCCGGGCATTTTTGACCTCTTTTTTCGAGCCCGGCATGTTGGCTTCATCCCGGCGGTAGGCGCAGGTGACGTTCGCGGCCCCGTGACGCAGCGCGGTGCGCACGCAGTCCATCGCCGTATCGCCGCCGCCAAGCACCACCACGTTCAGCCCGGCGGTATCAACAAAGGGCTCCTCCACCGAGGGTGCCAGCCCCATCAGCTGCCGGGTGTTGCCCACCAGGAACGGCAGGGCATCGTAAACCCCGGGCGCATCTTCATGAGGAATGCCCGCCTTCATCGAACGATAGGTGCCCACGCCAACAAACAGGGCATCGTACTCGCTGAGCAGCTGCGCCAGCGGGATATCTTTACCCACCTCGCAGTTCAGCTCGAAGCGGATGCCCATCGCCGTGAAGATCTCCCGACGGCGGGCCAGCAGGGATTTATCCAGCTTAAAGGCCGGAATGCCGAAGGTGAGCAGGCCGCCGATTTCCGGGTGACGATCGAAGACCGTGACGCTGACGCCGCGGCGGATTAACGCATCGGCGCAGGCCAGCCCGGCGGGGCCGGCCCCGATAATAGCGACCCGCTTATTGACGGGCGTGACCTGGCTCAGATCGGGCCGCCAGCCTTTGGCCAGCGCCTGGTCGGAGATATAGCGTTCGATATTGCCGATGGTCACCGAACCGGCCATGTCGCGTACCGTGCAGGCCCCTTCGCACAGTTTGTCCTGAGGACAGACCCGGCCGGTTACCTCCGGCAGGCAGTTGGTCTGATGGGATAACTCCACCGCGGCGTCGATATCCCCGGCCTTGACGCACTCAATCCACTGGGGAATGTGGTTGTGCAGCGGGCAGGTCCATTCGCACACTGAATGCTCCCCGCAGGTCAGGCAGCGGTCGGCCTCACGCTGGGCCTGCGCCGGGCGCAACGGCAGATAGATTTCGTCGAAATTACCCGCCCGCGCTTCGGGCGCCAGTTTATCCGGCTCGCCGCGCGCGGCCAGGGCAAACATCCGCTCGCGTTTGCTGACCTCCCGGGGAGCGAGCGCCGCCCCGGTCTGCCACGGCTGCGCCTCATGACGCGCCGTGCGCACCCGCCGCGTGCGGGCCAGCTGGTTCAGGGTATCGGCCGTGACCCTTGATAAGGCATCCGCCGGGCAGTTCGCCACGCAGGCCGGGCCCTCGGGGCGATCCAGGCACAGATCGCACTTCTGGGCAGTCGTGGTGACGATCTCCATGGTGCCAAACGGGCAGGCCACCACGCAGGCTTTACACCCGATACATTTCTTCGCTTCAACCTGCACGCTGTCGCCCGTCTGACTGATGGCGCCGTTCGGACAGCTCCGGATGCAGGGGGCGTTTTCACAGTGGTGACAGGTCACGGCGCTGTGTTTATTGCCCTCTTTCACCACGGTGATACGAGGGGTAAAATGGCGCGCGCTGAGGGCATGCTGTTCATTATGATGCGCCATGACGCACGCTACTTCGCAGGCACGACATCCAATGCACTGTTGGCTATTAGCCATAATAAAATGATTCATCACGGTTCCCCTGCTGGGCTGAATAACCTTATTCTTTGTATGAATAACGTATTTACCCACCGCAACGGGTTCAGGCAATGTTCAATTGCCCAGAAACGCGAACTATTTCGCCTGAACCTGTGTCAGATCAATTAATTTCATTCCTGATGAAACTACGTTTCATTCCCTCCGCGGAAACGTTGTTCAGGTCTGTTTCGTATTAGCTCAGGAAGCGATTTGTGATAGTTAAACAACCGGTTTCACGCAGTCTTGCCCGGGCCTTTTTCGCCATCATTGCCCTGTCGCTGCTGACCAGCGCCATCGCGCTCTTTACCCTCGCCAGCAGCCAGCGCGATGCCGAAGCGATCAACCTGGCGGGGTCATTGCGGATGCAGAGCTATCGCCTGGGTTACGATATGCAGCGGGGCAGCGCCGATCTGCTGCCCCATCGCCAGGCCTGGCAGCAAACGCTGAATGCCCCCGCGCTGCTCACCCTGAAAAGCTGGTACGTGCCGGATGAGGTACAACAGCATTATCACCAGCTACAGCTGGCATGGCAGGGTGTAAGCGAGAAGCTCGATCAGGGCGATTACGCCTGGTATCAGAACCATATGGATGAGTATGTGGCGCGTATCGACGCCTTTGTCCTCTCCCTGCAGCATTACGCCGAACATAAAATCCAGCTGGTGTTCGCCATCTCTTTTGCCGGGGCGATCGGCATCATCCTGCTGGCGCTCAGCACGCTGCGGCGGATCCGCCGGCAGGTGGTCGCCCCGCTCAATCATCTGGTCGCCTCCAGCCTGCACATCGAGCAGGGCCGGTTTGACACCCCGGTGCCGGATACCGATCTGCCGAACGAGCTCGGCCTGCTTTCCCGCACCTTTAACCATATGGCGACCGAGCTGCACACCCTCTATCGCTCGCTGGAAATTTCGGTTGAAGAGAAGACGCACCATCTGCACGAGGCCCATCAGCAGCTGGAGATGCTGTTTACCTGTTCGCAGGAGATGAACACCAGCAAGATCGACAGCCACTGTTTCCGTCATATCCTGCAAACCGTGCGCGAATACACCGGGATCGGCTGGCTGGCGCTGCATACCAGCGACGGCTGGAAAATGCAGGAGGGCGAGGTTGCCGACCACCTTGAGACGCAGGTGCTGCCGGTCATTATGCTGGAGACCCGCTTCGGTGAGCTGCGCTGGCAAAGCGAGCAGCGCGTCGTCCCGATCCCGCTGATGAAAAGCGTGGCGACCATGCTCGGGCGTGGCCTGTTCTCCAACCAGGCGCAGAAGCACTACCACCAGCTGCTGCTGATGGAGGAGCGCGCCACCATCGCCCGGGAGCTGCACGACTCGCTGGCGCAGGTGCTGTCGTATCTGCGCATCCAGCTGACGCTGCTTAAACGTGCGGTGCCGGAGGAGAACGAGGCGGCGCAGACCATCATTACCGACTTCTCCCGGGCGCTGAATGCCGCCTATCGCCAGCTGCGCGAGCTGCTTACCACCTTCCGCCTGACGCTGAATCAGGCCAACCTGCCCGCCGCGCTGCAGGAGACGCTGGACGATCTCCAGAAGCAGACCGGCGCAACGCTGAGCCTTGACTGTCAGCTCTCCTCCCTGGCACTGGATGCCCAGATGCAGGTCCACCTGCTGCAGATTGTGCGCGAGGCGGTGCTGAACGCCATCAAGCACGCCCAGGCCAGCGACATTCAGGTCAGCTGCGTGACCGCCCCGGACGGCAGCCATAGGGTAAGCATTCGCGACGACGGCATCGGGATCGGCGACGCCAGCGAGCCGCCGGGTCATTACGGTCTGAATATCATGCGCGAGCGCGCCGACCGGCTGGGGGGGCACCCTGCACTTCTCGCAGCCGCCCGGCGGTGGGACGCAGGTCAGCGTCTGTTTCCGCTCGTCAGCCGCTACCGAGGGTAAATAACGGTAAAATCAGGGGGAATGTCACCGCTCAGCCATGGGGATGGGCAATACTCACCGCAACCCCCGGGGCAACGACGCGAATAAAGCGCATGATAATTTACATTATCTCCTTTATTTCTCCACGTTTGACATCCGCCTTGCCGCTAGAGTTATGCGGGCAATGTACAATGACGACGCGCAGCAAAACGAGGTCTTATTTTAATGGCGAATTTTTTCATCGATCGCCCCATTTTTGCCTGGGTGCTGGCAATTCTGTTGTGTCTCACCGGCACGCTGGCCATTTTTTCCCTTCCTGTTGAGCAGTACCCGGATCTGGCCCCGCCTAACGTGCGGATCACGGCGAACTATCCGGGGGCCTCTGCACAAACCCTGGAGAACACCGTCACTCAGGTAATCGAGCAGAACATGACCGGCCTCGACAACCTGATGTATATGTCCTCCCAGAGCAGCGCCACCGGCCAGGCGACGGTCACGCTGAGCTTTACCGCAGGGAGCGACCCGGATGAAGCGGTGCAGCAGGTGCAGAACCAGCTGCAGTCCGCGCTGCGTAAGCTGCCGCAGGCGGTACAGAATCAGGGCGTAACGGTGCGTAAGACCGGGGACACCAACATTCTGACCATCGCCTTTGTCTCCAACGACGGCTCGATGGATAAGCAGGATATCGCCGACTATGTCGCCAGTAACATTCAGGATCCGCTGAGCCGCATCAACGGCGTGGGGGATATCGACGCCTACGGCTCGCAATACTCGATGCGTATCTGGCTCGATCCGGCGAAGCTGAACAGTTTCCAGATGACGGCGAAAGACGTCACCGACGCCATCGAATCACAAAACGCACAAATTGCGGTCGGCCAGCTGGGCGGTACGCCGTCCATCGATAAACAGGCGCTGAACGCCACCATCAACTCCCAGTCGCTGTTGCAGACCCCGCAGCAGTTCCGCGATATCACCCTGCGCGTCAACCAGGACGGGTCGGAAGTGCGGCTGGGCGATGTCGCCACCGTCGAGATGGGCGCGGAGAAATACGATTACCTGAGCCGCTTCAACGGTAAGCAGGCCTCCGGGCTGGGGGTTAAACTGGCTTCCGGTGCCAACGAGATGGCCACGGCTGAACAGGTCATCAAACGCCTCGATGAACTGTCGCAGTACTTCCCCCACGGGCTGGAGTATAAAGTCGCCTACGAAACCACCTCCTTCGTGAAGGCCTCGATCGAGGATGTGGTGAAAACCCTGCTGGAAGCCATCGCCCTGGTGTTCCTGGTGATGTACCTGTTCCTGCAAAATTTCCGCGCCACGCTGATCCCGACCATCGCCGTACCGGTGGTGCTGATGGGCACCTTCACGGTGCTCTACGCCTTTGGCTATAGCATTAACACCCTCACCATGTTTGCGATGGTGCTGGCGATAGGCCTGCTGGTGGATGACGCCATCGTGGTGGTGGAGAACGTCGAACGTATCATGAGCGAAGAGGGGCTCTCTCCGCGCGAAGCGACGCGAAAATCAATGAAGCAGATCCAGGGGGCGCTGGTGGGCATCGCCATGGTGCTGTCGGCGGTGTTCGTGCCGATGGCCTTCTTTGGCGGCACCACCGGCGCGATCTACCGCCAGTTCTCCATCACCATCGTCTCAGCCATGGTGCTGTCGGTGCTGGTGGCGATGATCCTCACCCCGGCGCTGTGCGCCACCCTGCTTAAACCGCTGCATAAGGGCGAACAGCATGGCCAGAAAGGGTTCTTCGGCTGGTTCAACCGCATGTTTAACCGCAACGCCGCGCGCTATGAGGCGGGCGTCGGGCGGATCCTGCAGCGCAGCCTGCGCTGGATGCTGATCTACGTTCTGCTGCTGGGCGGCATGGTGTTCCTGTTCCTGCGTCTGCCGACCTCGTTCCTGCCGCTGGAAGACCGGGGCATGTTTATCACCTCGGTGCAGTTGCCCAGCGGCTCAACCCAGCAGCAGACCCTGAAGGTGGTCCAGCAGGTCGAGCAGTATTTCTTCACCAAAGAGAAAGATACCGTGCTGTCGGTCTTTGCCACCGTGGGCTCTGGCCCGGGCGGTAACGGGCAGAACGTGGCGCGTATGTTCGTGCGCCTGAAAGACTGGGACGAGCGCGATGCCAAAACCGGCAGCTCGTTTGCCATTATCGAACGCGCCACTAAAGCCTTCAGCCATATTAAAGAGGCGCGGGTCTTCGCCAGCAGCCCACCGGCCATCAGCGGGCTCGGCAGTTCGGCGGGCTTTGATATGGAACTGCAGGATCACGCCGGGGCCGGGCATGATGCCCTGATGGCCGCCCGCGACCGCCTGCTGGAGCTGGCCGGAGAAGATCCTTCCCTCACCCGCGTGCGCCACAACGGCCTGGATGACAGCCCGCAGCTGCAGATTGATATCGACCAGCGCAAGGCGCAGGCGCTCGGCGTGGATATTGACGATATCAACGATACCCTGCAAACCGCATGGGGTTCGAGCTACGTGAACGACTTTATGGATCGGGGCCGCGTGAAAAAGGTCTACGTGCAGGCGGCGGCTAAATACCGCATGCTGCCGGACGATATCAACATGTGGTACGTGCGCAACAAAGACGGCGGCATGGTGCCCTTCTCGGCCTTCGCCACCTCGCGCTGGGAGACCGGTTCCCCGCGTATGGAACGCTACAACGGCTATTCAGCGGTAGAGATTGTCGGTGAGGCCGCGCCTGGAGTCAGTACCGGTACCGCGATGGATGTGATGGAAAGCCTGGTGCAGCAACTGCCTGCCGGGTTTGGCCTCGAGTGGACGGCGATGTCCTATCAGGAGCGCCTCTCCGGTGCTCAGGCACCAGCGCTATACGCCCTGTCGCTGCTGGTGGTGTTCCTCTGTCTGGCCGCCCTGTATGAGAGCTGGTCGGTGCCGTTCTCGGTGATGTTGGTGGTGCCGCTGGGGGTGATTGGCGCCCTGCTCGCGACCTGGATGCGCGGGCTGGAGAATGACGTCTACTTCCAGGTCGGACTGTTAACGGTCATTGGTCTGTCCGCGAAGAACGCCATTCTGATTGTCGAGTTTGCTAACGAGATGAATGAGAAAGGCCAGGAGCTGATGGCTGCGACCCTTGATGCCTGTCGCCAGCGCATGCGTCCGATCCTGATGACCTCGCTGGCATTTGTCTTCGGCGTGCTGCCGATGGCGACCAGCTCTGGCGCGGGATCGAGCAGCCAGCACGCGGTGGGAACCGGGGTCATGGGCGGGATGATCTCCGCGACCATCCTTGCCATTTACTTTGTTCCACTGTTCTTTGTGCTGATCCGCCGACGTTTCCCGTTAAAGGAACGACAGAAATAAGATATTGAAAATGAAAAAGGCGTCCTTACCGGCCGCCTTTTTTATGTGTTTATTTTCACATTATTGTTATTTAGCTAATTAAGTGCTCTTGCATTTCTTCCTGAATGTCATTTACGAAGCATGCCTTCGATAAAATCTTTCCAGTTCCCCAGTTCACGTTCAATCATAACTACCTCTCTTATTATTATGGCCATTCTACGAGAATATATCATCATTGTGAAGACTTTTTAATCAGTGATACTGCTCTACCCCCGTTGGTACGACTGGCTTGTAGATAATATGGGTCCAGTCCGATAAATTTTATGTGACCAACTGCAATATTTTGAAATAACCCTGGTTAAGGATGAAAAATTTAATTAGCGACTGTTCTTACACGACTTTTTAGCACCTGGACTTCTATGCGTTAAAGATGAAATAATATTCATGCGCTGTACATTATTTATGCCAGGCCTGAATATAAAATTAAGTAATAAAACAAATGTGTTATATTTTCGCAATCGCTTAAACATCGAAATTACTGAGCAATTGCTCTCTGTTAAGACAAAAGGATTCACCATGATCGTCCTGTACGGCATCAAAAATTGCGACACCATCAAAAAGGCACGCCGCTGGCTGGAGGCAAACAACGTCGACTACCGTTTTCACGACTATCGCGCCGACGGACTTGATGCAGATTTAATGCAGAAATTCATCGCTGAGCTGGGCTGGGAAGCCCTGCTGAACACCCGCGGCACCACCTGGCGCAAACTGGACGAGACGCTGCGCGCCAGCATCAACAATGCGCACAGCGCCGCCGCCTTAATGGTTGAAATGCCAGCAATCATCAAACGCCCATTGCTCTGGGCGCCCGGTAAGCCTATGCTGCTGGGTTTCAACGAAAACCAATACCAAACCTATTTTATTGAGGTGTAGTCTATGTCATGCCCGGTCATTGAGCTGACTCAGCAGCTTATTCGCCGCCCCTCCCTGAGCCCGGACGATGCGGGTTGTCAGGCGCTGATGATCGAACGCCTGCGGGCGATTGGTTTTACCGTCGAACCTATGGATTTTGGCGATACGCAAAATTTCTGGGCCTGGCGTGGTCAGGGCGAAACGCTGGCGTTTGCCGGACATACTGATGTGGTGCCAGCCGGTGACGCTGACCGCTGGATCAATCCTCCTTTCGAACCGACGATCCGCGACGGCATGCTGTTTGGTCGCGGCGCGGCGGACATGAAAGGTTCTCTGGCAGCAATGGTGGTTGCCGCTGAACGTTTCGTGGCGCAATACCCTAACCATAAAGGCCGCCTGGCGTTTTTGATCACCTCCGACGAAGAGGCCAGCGCCAAAAACGGCACCGTGAAGGTAGTAGAAACGCTGATGGCGCGTAACGAACGCCTGGATTACTGCCTGGTGGGCGAACCGTCCAGTACCGAGGTGGTGGGTGACGTGGTCAAAAATGGCCGTCGCGGCTCCATGACCTGTAACCTGACCATTCATGGCGTCCAGGGTCACGTAGCTTATCCGCATCTGGCTGATAATCCGGTGCACCGCGCCGCGCCGATGCTCAACGAGCTGGTGGGGATCGAGTGGGACAAGGGCAACGACTATTTCCCGCCAACCAGCATGCAGATTGCCAATATCCAGGCCGGCACCGGCAGCAACAACGTCATCCCGGGCGATCTGTTTGTGCAGTTCAACTTCCGCTTCAGCACCGAGCTGACCGACGAAATGATCAAAGCCCGCGTCGCGGCGCTGCTGGAGAAACACCAGCTGCGCTACAGCGTTGACTGGTGGATTTCCGGCCAGCCGTTCCTGACCGGGCGCGGTAAGCTGGTGGATGCGGTAGTTAACGCTATCGCGCACTATAATGAAATTAAACCGCAACTGCTGACCACGGGCGGCACATCCGACGGACGCTTTATTGCCCGTATGGGTGCGCAGGTGGTGGAACTTGGGCCAGTGAATGCCACGATTCATAAAATCAATGAATGCGTGAATGCAGCTGATTTGCAACTGCTGGCCCGTATGTATCAACGTATCATGGAGCAGCTCGTCGCCTGACGGTTGCCCCAAAGAAGGATAAGCAAATGGACTGGCTGGCTAAATATTGGTGGATCCTGGTACTGGTGTTTCTGGTAGGCGTGCTGCTGAACGTGATCAAGGATCTCAAGCGCGTTGACCATAAGAAATTCCTCGCCAACAAACCTGAACTCCCTCCACATCGTGACTTCAACGACAAGTGGGACGATGAAGACGACTGGCCGAAGAAGGACCAGAAGAAGTAATGGTTTAACCTCTGTCTATGTTACGGATTCTCCCTCTCCCTTGAGGAAGAGGGCTGGGGTGAGGGGGGAACATACCGCACTGGTGGTAATTCCGTTCACTTCCAGAGCCGTGCTTCTCGGTTACAACGGAACCGGTGAACGTGCCAGGGTGGCTCAATCGCCACCACCCTGGCAACCCGGGCTACCGGCAAGAAAATCGCCGCTTTGCGGTGCCCTCAGCTTATTCCTTCAGGCTTTCGGGTCGGGCACCAGCCTGCATCCTTGCAGGCTATGCCCTCTCGGCGCGTCCCTGCGCCTCGCCCCGGCCTTCCGGAAACGCTTCGGCGATTTTCAGCCGGACCAGGGAATCGCTGTCAGTTAATCATTCACCTGAATTATTTTATTGCTTCAAGTACAAAGAAATAACCGAAAATTCTTCCTGGTGGAACGAAGAGCCCCCCCTCAGAAAAACTCAACAATATCGTCGTCGTTCGGCTTGCCGCCGCTCAATGCTTCATCAAAGTAGTGCTTCGGCACGGTAAAACGCAGGTGATCCAGCGCGAACTGCATACTGCGATCGTCAATGGCGTGTCCCAGATCGTCGACAATATCCAGCGTCACATCGCTGCCCGCGCGGATCAGCGCTTCCTGTCCGGCAACAGCATGGGACAGCTCAATCACATGATCTTCCCCGCCGTGGATCAGGTGGATAGTGGTCTCGGTCGTCGCCCGCTCAGGCAAGGTCGCATAGCGGCCATTAAACGCAATCACCCGCGAGGCTAACCCCGGCTCAGCCTTCACGCTCTCCAGCGCCATGATCGCGCCCTGAGAAAAGCCGATCAGCGCAGTCGCATTGGCGCCAACACCGCTTTGCTGCTGCCAGTAACGCACCGTGTCGACAAAGGTCGGCATGATTGCATCCACGCGTTCCTGACGGTTCTCTTCGGTCACGCCCTGCACCGAGAACCACTGGCGGCCATTCGGACCGCAGGGCTCAACGCCGCCCACGCTCACCACCAGCGCATCGGGAAACAGCGGCGCAAACCAGCTGCCAATCTGCCCCATATTGACCGGGTTATCGCCGACGCCATGAAACAGCAGCAGCAGCTGTTTAGCCGGATGAACGGGGCTCTGGACAACAAAATGGTCATGTTTCATGGCAGTCTCCTTGATTGATAAGCGGGATTCTACGCCTGACAGGCAGAATGAACATGCCAGTTTACTGATGAAGTCATTGAAAAAATTGCCATTGCAAAACGGTGTGCTTCAGCCTCTGGCAATGTTCGCTGTCCAGCTGCGCCAGCGCCTGGTCCGTCTCGGTGCGCAGATGGCTCAGCAGGGCTTTACGTCCGCTGAGACCCAACGCACGGCTCAGGACGTTATCATCCAGCCCCTGCTCAACTTTGCCCCGCAGTCCTGTTAGCGGCAGATTCGTCGCCTGCAACAGCCGCGTCAGACTGGCCACCGCCGCCGTTAAGGGGCGGTGGGCAAAAGCAAACCCGGCCAGATCCAGCCAGTCATCATCATTAAGGGTAGCCTCACCTGTGGGGGCCACCGGGATCTTTTCACCGTTCCAGCGTTCAATCACCGCCGCATCGCGACAGAGGCGCTGATGCTCACGCTGGCACAGCGCCTCTCCCGCCGCGCTGAGCGGCAGCATCGCCATCGCCGTGTAGCAGCCGCTGCTGGCCTCGCGATGGCTGCCCATGCGCACCAGCACAAAGCCACAGCGCTGCCAGAAGCGCCAGAGTTCGTCGGTGTAGCCGAAGCTGACGGAAAGGTAGTCGATATTGACCTGCTGGCGGGCATTGGCAACCAGCGCCCTGCCAATGCCTTCGCGCTGGCGGGCGGGATGGACGGCAACGCGCGTCACCCGCCGGGCGGTAAGGGTGGCGGCCAGCGGTGAGCCGCCGTGAGCCGCCAGCGACTGCGCCACCAGATTGCCGCGCGGACGACGGTAGCCCGCCCATACCGCCTGGCTGAGCGCTGGGCTCAGACCGCCCTCCTCCACCAGCCACAGCGCGCCGCAGACGGCATCGTCCGTACGGGCAACGGCAAAATGCTGCCCGGGGGCGTCCATCATGCGCCGCAGGTCGAGGGGTGAGGTCCGGTAGTGGGCGGCGCAGAGCAGTTTGTAGACCGCCGCCGGGGTTTCAGGGTTGCGGCTCCAGGCCTCCTGCTCCAGCGGTGTACAGACGATCTTCCCCTGAGGGAGGCGCTCGTCAGGTTCGTCATCAAACAGCAGCACCTCGGCGATGATGCGCTCCAGCGGGCAGCCCGCCGCCCAGCGCACCGGCTCGCTCAGGGTGAAGTAACGCAGCCCGGCAAAACGGGCGCAGAATTTCAGCAGGAATCCTCTGCCGGTGCCCTCATAGCCCTGCACCGTGGTGGTCAGCAGCACCCGGGGGGAAGCGCGTCACCAGCCGCGCCAGCAGCGGGCCGGGGATCGCTGCTGCCTCATCGACGATCAGCCAGTCGGCACGCTCGTCCGAGACCAGCAGCGCGTCAGGGGCCATAAAGTGATAGCGGTCGCCACCGAAACGGGCGATGACTTCCGTCGCCGCTCTGGCGGGGGCCGTCACAATGGCGCGGCCTGCAATACGTTGCAGCAGCATGCCCGCCAGCGCTGACTTTCCGCGCCCGCGCGCTGCGGTCACGGCAGCGACGCCTGCGGGCATCGTTGTCAGCTGGTCGAGGAGCGCGGCCTGCTCGCGCTGCGGCTCCCCGCTGGCAGGGTGCCAGTCGGGCGCAGATACAGGGTGCAAAAGGGGAAATGGCGCGCCCTGCTGCCAGCGTATGACCTGCGGATCGCGCGTGATATGGCGGCAGAAATGTTCAATAAAGCGTGGTGTAGGGATCGGTTCTGGCCGGTCGCTCCAGCGCAGCGAATCCCGGTCGGCTTGCTGCGGCCACTGCGCCAGAGCGGGCGTGAGTAACACCAGTATACTCCCGGCCCGCAAGGTGCCACTCGCAGCCGCAAAGGCCGAGACGTCAAAGCCGTAGCGGGCATCGAAGATGGCGTGGAGAAACTCGCGGCCCAGGAGCTGGTTCAGCGCCTGGGGTGAACATGACGGGAGCTGGGGGGCATCATCGCCAATCCACAGCCAGTCGCCGGGACAGTGTTCTTTCAGCAGCAGCGCCTGCTGCTGCGTCCAGGTCTCGTCCCCGCTCAGCACCAGCAGCCGCCGGTGCCCTTCCCGCGCCAGTTGTTCAGACAATCCTGATAAATTCATCCCTGACATCGAGAATTACATGGCCTTACCGAAGGTGTTGCATTGTGCCGGATCGCCGCCGTCAAAACCTTTTTTGAACCAGCTGTAGCGCTGTTCCGAAGTCCCGTGTGTAAAGCTGTCCGGTACGACGTGGCCCTGGCTTTGCTGTTGCAAACGGTCATCGCCAATGGCGTTAGCAGCATTAAGGGCCTCTTCCAGATCGCCCGCTTCCAGCACCCCTTCCTGCTGCATATTGTGGCCCCAGACGCCGGCAAAGCAGTCGGCCTGCAGCTCCATACGCACCGACAGCGCATTGACCTCTTTCTCGCTGGCGTTCTGCTGCAGCTGACGCACTTTCGGTTCGATACCGAGCAGTTTCTGCACGTGATGGCCCACTTCATGGGCAATGACGTAGCCCTGGGCAAAGTCGCCATCGGCGCCCAGCTTACGTTTCATGTCATCGTAGAAGGAGAGATCGATATAGACGGTAGAATCGGCAGGACAGTAGAACGGCCCCATCACCGATTGTCCGGTCCCGCAGCCGGTACGCGTGGCACCGCGGTACATCACCAGCTTCGGCTGCTGGTAGGTCCGGCCCATTTTATCGAACAGCTGGCCCCAGGTATCTTCCGTCGTGGCGAGGATCACCGAGGTAAACTTCGCGGCTTCATCTTCGTTCGGACTGATGGAGCGCGGCGACTGATACTGCTGCTGCTGCACCGGTTGCCCGGTCAGCAACCCGCTCAGGTCGACGCCGTAGTAGCCCGCCACCACAACCACCAGCAGAATAATGATGCCGCCCTTGCCTCCCGGCAACCGAAAACCCGGACCGCCCATTGACGGGCCCCCGCTGCTACGTCTGTCATCCACATTGTCACTTTCACGACGCCCTTGCCAGCGCATAACCACCTCGAAAATATCATCATAATAATAAATATGATCGTAGGCGGTTCGGGGCAAGATTACCACTGCAAACAAGGGTGAGATGCCAGAGGAACGGCCGTTCCCCTGGCGATAAGGCGGGATTAGTCGAGTTTAACGCCCAGACGGTGGGCAACGGCTTCGTACGCTTCGATCACGCCGCCCAGGCTTTGGCGGAAGCGGTCTTTGTCCATTTTATCCAGCGTCTCTTTATCCCACAGGCGGCTGCCGTCCGGGGAGAATTCATCACCCAGAACCACCTCACCTTTATACAATCCGAATTCCAGTTTGAAGTCGACCAGGATCAGACCCGCATCATCAAACAGCTTTTTCAGCACGTCGTTCGCTTTAAAAGTCAGCTCCTGCATGCGCGCCAGGTTCTCTTTGCTCACCCAGCCGAAGGTTTCGCAGTAAGATTCGTTGACCATCGGATCGTGCATGGCGTCGTTTTTCAGGAACAGGTCGAACAGCGGCGGGCTGAGTTCGATGCCCTCTTCAATACCCAGACGCTTCACCAGAGAGCCTGCGGCGCGGTTACGGACGACACATTCAACCGGTACCATATCCAGCTTTTTCACCAGACATTCGGTGTCGGACAGCAACGCTTCCATCTGCGTCGGGATACCCGCTTCTTCCAGCTTGCTCATAATGAAGTGGTTGAACTTGTTGTTCACCATCCCTTTACGATCGAACTGTTCAATGCGCGCGCCATCTCCTGCTGACGTATCATTGCGGAACTCGAGCACCAACAGATCCGGGTTTTCCGTGCTGTATACGGTTTTCGCTTTGCCACGATACAACTCAGCTTGCTTCTGCATCTTCATTACTCCTGGTGTGATGATTTTTGTACAAAACTGGCGATATTATGCCACGCACACGTTTGCGTAGCACGAAAATAAAAAGGGCTGGATTCACCAGCCCTCAATTTTATTTGCTGAATGCCGCCTGGAAAACAGCGACCAGCGCATCGTTCTGCGACTGGGTCAGGGTGTGACCTTTCGGATCGATGAACTGCAGGCTGCTACGGTTGTCCAGATCGCCGACCTGAAGCTTGTAGTCGCCAGATGACAGACCCGGATCGCGTGCGCCCAGCTCTTCCCAGCTGCTGTCAGACAGCGGTTTATAGGTCACCGCCATACTACCGGTTGAACGGGTGCTGTCGGTCACTTTCATGCCAACGCGCTCAAGGGTTGCAGGCAGACGCTGCCAGACCTGGTTGAACGGACCGCGCACGACCAGCATTGGCAGACCGGTTTCGTCGGCAGCGCTCTGCACGTCGAAGGTTGCGCCATTGCGGCTCTGGGCAGCATTGGCAGCATCGGTTGCGTTTTTGTCGAGGCCCGCAGCGATGGTGTTAAGCATCTCGGTGCTGTAGCGCTGCATGGAAGCCGCATCTGAGACCGGCTTGCCTGCCTGCTCCAGGTTCAGCAGCTTAACCACGACCGCCTGCTGATAACCCTGAGGTTTAACAGAGACTTGATAACGTCCACGGTACTGTTGATCTTCATCCAGACGGGTCCATTCGATCCAGTCTGTCGACAGCGTCTGGCTGGCGTCATCGCGTTGCGTGATTGTGTAGTTCTTCGACTGGATCACGCTGACCACCTGCGGCCACAGCGTGGCATTACGCGCGCTCTCAACCTGCAGCGTCGCGGTATCGCCGGTGAACTGAGTACGCGCCCCGCTTACCAGCGCCAGAGGCTGGGCTGGCGGACGAATATCAAGCGCTTTGCCTACCGCGCCGCTCCCGTTGGTGACCGGAATGTTGTAGTCGCCATTCTGAATCGGCAGGATCATGCCAGCGGGCGCATGAAGTTCAGCAAGCGGCGCAGCATCCAGATAGGATTCGTCACCGCTCACCTGGCGCTTGTAGCGTGAATCTGAGCTACAGGCTGCGAGCAGCATAACAAGCGAAACACCCGCAACCTTCGCCAGGCGCGACTTCTGTACTGAGTAAGCCATCAAATCTCCCTAAACTTTACAGCAGACCGGCATGCTTCAGCGCGCTGGTGACCGTTTCGCGACCGTGGTCGGTAATCGGGGTCATCGGCAGACGCAGCGTATCGGTCGCTACAAGTCCCAACTCCTTACATGCCCATTTCACTGGGATCGGATTGGGTTCGACAAATAATTTGTTGTGCAGCGGCATCAGACGCTGGTTAATCACGCGAGCTTCCTGGTAATGACCGGCAGCAGCCAGTTTACACATTTCAGCCATATCGCGGGCTGCAACGTTGGAGGTCACGGAAATTACGCCGTGGCCGCCGAGCTGCATGAAGTCCAGCGAGGTCGCATCATCACCGCTCAGCAGAATAAAGTCGTCTGAAACCAGCTCTTTGATCTGGTGAACACGGCTTAAGTTCCCGGTCGCCTCTTTAATACCGATAATATTTTTTACTTTCGCGAGACGGCCAACCGTTTCTGGCAGCATATCGCAGCCAGTACGCGACGGCACATTATACAGGATTTGTGGCAAGTCAGTATGTTCAGCGATGGCTTTGAAATGCTGGAACAGACCTTCCTGGGTCGGACGGTTGTAGTACGGCGTTACCGTCAGGCAACCCACGACACCGCTATCGTTAAAACGCTGGGTCAGACTGATGGCTTCCGCGGTCGCATTGGCACCCGTACCGGCGATAACCGGGATACGCCCGTCCGCCAGTTCGAGGGTCATCATGACCACTTCACCATGCTCTTCATGGCTCAGCGTAGCAGATTCACCGGTAGTCCCTACCGAAACAATCGCCGAGGTTCCGCTGGCGACATGATAATCAATCAGTTTCTTCAGGCTTGACCGGCAGACATTACCTTTCTCATCCATCGGTGTTACAAGCGCGACAATACTTCCCGTGAACATGGGCCATCCTCTGTGCGTACAAGATTCTCAATGGTACGTTTGGTGCTGTAATAAAAGCAAGGGACATGAGGCCTCCAGGTTATTGTATGCCGGTTTTTTTTATGCTTTCCTTAGAAAGACTAAACCACGCAAAGGAAGAACAGGTTTGACAACCTCATCACAACATTACCTGGTTATCACTGCGCTGGGTGCCGACAGGCCGGGGATCGTGAACACCATCACTCGCCACGTCAGTAGCTGCGGCTGCAACATCGAAGACAGCCGCCTGGCGATGCTGGGAGAAGAGTTCACCTTCATCATGCTGCTTTCCGGGTCGTGGAATGCGATCACCTTAATTGAATCGACCCTGCCGTTAAAAGGCGCAGAGCTGGATCTGCTGATCGTGATGAAGCGCACCACTGCGCGCCCGCAACCGGCCCTGCCGGCCACCGTCTGGGTCCAGGTGGAAGTGACTGACTCCCCGCACTTAATCGAACGCTTTACCGCCCTGTTTGACAGCCATCAGATGAACATTGCCGAGCTGGTCTCCCGTACCCAGCCGGGTGAAGGCGACACTATCCCTAAACTGTTTATCCAGATCACCGCGCACAGCCCGGCCTCTCAGGATGCGTCAAATATCGAGCAAGCGTTCAAAGCCCTCTGTACAGAATTAAATGCGCAAGGCAGTATAAACGTCGTCAATTATTCCCAGCATGAACAAGACGGAGTTGAGTAATGAATCCACTGAAAGCCGGTGACATCGCACCGAAATTTAGCTTGCCCGATCAAGACGGTGAGCAAGTAAATTTAACCGACTTCCAGGGACAGCGTGTTCTGGTCTATTTCTACCCGAAAGCCATGACGCCAGGCTGTACCGTACAAGCATGCGGTCTACGCGACAACATGGACGAGTTGAAAAATGCGGGCGTAGAAGTGCTGGGTATCAGTACCGATAAGCCTGAAAAGCTGTCTCGTTTTGCTGAAAAAGAGTTACTGAACTTCACGCTGCTCTCCGACGAAGACCATCAGGTCTGCAGCGAGTTTGGCATCTGGGGTGAAAAAACCTTTATGGGCAAAACCTACGACGGTATCCACCGCATCAGTTTCCTGATCGATGCCGAAGGTAAGGTTGAACATGTGTTTGATGACTTTAAAACCAGCAATCACCACGATGTGGTATTGAACTGGGTGAAAGAGAACGCCTGAAGGTAAACGCAAAACGGCAACCTGAGTTGCCGTTTTTAGTGTTTGCGCCCTCTCCCCGTGGGAGAGGGTTGGGGTGAGGGCATCAGCCCGCACAAAACCCGTAGGCCCGTGCAAGCGCTAGCGCCGCCGGGCAACAGATTACTCCTCAACCGCCGGAACATCCGGCCAGGCATGCACCACCGCTTTAATCAGCGTTGCCAGCGGGATCGCAAAGAACACCCCCCCAGAATCCCCATAGTCCGCCAAAAATTACCACCGACAGAATAATGACGATCGGGTGCAGGTTCACCGCCTCCGAGAACAGCACCGGCACCAGCAGGTTACCGTCCAGCCCCTGAATAATCAGATAGACGACGAAACAGCTCCAGAACTCGGTGCCCAGACCAAACTGGAACAGCGCCACGCACACCACCGGAATAGTGACTACAAAGGCCCCGATGTAGGGGATCAGCACCGAGAAGCCCACCAGTACCGCCAGCAGCAGAGAATAGTTCAGACCGAAGATAAAGAAGCCAATCCAGGTGGCGATGCCGACGACGATCATCTCCAGCACTTTGCCACGAATGTAATTCGTGATCTGCTGGTTCATCTCCTTCCATACCTGCCCTGCCAGGCCACGGTTACGCGGCAGCACGCGGCGCACCGCGTTCAGCATCTGCTCTTTGTCTTTCACCAGGAAGAAGACCATCAGCGGCACCAGCACCAGATAGACCGCCAGCGTCAGCAGGCCCACCAGCGACGCGAGGGAGAATTTCACCACCGTGTCCCCCATCGTCATGATGCGGGTACGCATATTTTCAGCCATCGCATCAATAATGCCCGCATCCATCAGGGCCGGATAACGACGCGGCAGAGTGGCGGCAAAATCAGAGAGCTTGGTGAGCATGCCGGGCATATCGCGAATCAGGTAGATCCCCTGCTGCCAGGCGATCGGCAGCACCACAAAGGACATCACCAGCAGGATACCGACAAAAAAGACCAGCACGATGATGCTGGCCCAGCGACGGGAACAGCCGATGTTTTCCAGCCGGACCGTCGGCCACTCCAGCAGATAGGCGAGCACAATCGCTACCAGCAGCGGGGCCAGCAGCCCGCTAAAGAAGAAGAGGATGCCAAATCCGGCAACCAGAATAACCAGTAAAGCAATGGCCTCGGGATCGCTAAAGCGTCGGCGGTACCACTGCATTAATAACTCGAGCATACAACCCTTCCCTGAAGATGATGGCTGGACGTAAAGGGTGAATTGTATCGGAGAGTCAATGAAAAGACTTTCGCTTTTTCTGGCTCTGTCACAAAACGCAAAAGCCTGAAAAGAGGGATTTTCTTATCGCCCTGACGCGGCTACACTCCCAGAGCAGCCGCAGGTGAACGATATGCGGGTTATTCGGTCAAATTAGCACACCTACCAGACAGGACAGAAGTTATGTTCAGGCAGTTGAAAAAAACGTTGGTTGCGACGCTCATTGCTGCGCTGACCGCCGGCCAGATGATGCCAGCGTTCGCTGACTCTGCAGAATCATTGCCTGACATGGGCACCTCGGCAGGCAGCACGCTCTCCATTGGTCAGGAGATGCAAATGGGCGACTACTATGTGCGCCAGCTGCGCGGCAGTGCGCCGCTGATTAACGATCCGCTGCTGGTGCAGTACATCAACTCCCTGGGGATGCGTCTGGTCTCCCATGCGGATTCGGTGAAGACCCCTTTCCACTTCTTTTTAATCAATAACGATGAGATCAACGCCTTTGCCTTCTTCGGCGGCAATGTGGTGCTGCACTCGGCGTTATTCCGCTATGCCGATAACGAAAGCCAGCTGGCCTCGGTCATGGCGCACGAAATTTCTCACGTCACCCAGCGCCATCTGGCGCGCGCGATGGAAGATCAAAAGCGCAGCGCCCCGCTAACCTGGGTAGGCGCCCTGGGCTCTATTCTGCTGGCGATGGCCAGCCCGCAGGCGGGCATGGCGGCGCTGACCGGTACGCTGGCGGGCACGCGCCAGGGGATGATCAGCTTTACCCAGCAGAACGAACAGGAAGCCGACCGCATCGGGATTCAGGTGCTGCAGCGCTCCGGGTTCGACCCGCAGGCGATGCCGGGCTTCCTCGAAAAATTACTCGACCAGGCGCGCTACTCTTCGCGCCCGCCGGAAATTTTGCTGACGCACCCGCTGCCGGAAAGCCGTCTTTCGGATGCCCGCAACCGCGCCAACCAGATGCGTCCGGTGGTGGTGCAATCCTCGGAAAATTTCTACATGGCGAAGGTCAGAACCCTCGGTATGTACAATTCCGGGCGCAACCAGCTGACCAACGATCTGCTGGACGCGCTGGCCAAAGGCAACGTGCGCGAACAACGCGCGGCCCAGTATGGCCGGGCGTTACAGGCGATGGAGGCCAGCAATTATGATGAGGCCCGCAAGAACCTGCAGCCGCTGCTGAGCGCAGAGTCGAACAATGCCTGGTATCTCGATCTGGCCACCGACATCGATTTAGGCCAGAAAAAAGGCCAGGATGCGATCAACCGTCTGAAAGGCGCCCGGGAATTGCGCACCAACCCGGTTCTTCAACTTAACCTGGCGAATGCTTACTTACAGGCTGGACAGCCGCAGGAAGCCGCTCCTATTCTCAACCGCTACACCTTCAATAACAAAGATGACCCTAACGGCTGGGATCTGCTGGCCCAGGTGGAATCCGCGCTTGGCCATCGCGATCAGGAGCTGGCGGCCCGCGCCGAAGGCTATGCCCTGGCCGGACGCCTGGACCAGGCCATCTCCCTGCTGAGCAGCGCCAGTTCGCAGGTGAAACTGGGCAGCCTGCAACAGGCCCGTTACGATGCCCGCATCGATCAGCTGCGCCAGCTGCAGCAGCGCTACCGTCCGTATGAAAAGATGTAAAAGGAGAAAAGATGTCTGACGCGGTTACGATCTACCACAACCCTCGCTGCTCCAAGAGCCGCGAAACCCTGACCCTGCTGAAAACCAACGGCATTGAGCCGCAGGTAGTGCTCTATCTGGAGACGCCGCCGGATGCGGATACCCTTCGCACGCTGTTAAGCCAGCTGGGCATGTCCAGCGCCAGAGAGTTAATGCGCCAGAAAGAGGAGCTTTACAAAGAGCTGGGGCTGGCTGACAGCGCGCTCGGTGAAGAGGCATTAATTCAGGCGATGGTGGAAAATCCGAAGCTGATCGAGCGCCCGATTGTGGTGGCAAACGGCAAAGCGCGTATTGGTCGTCCGCCTGAACAGGTGCTGGAGATTGTGAAGTAAGCATGAAATGGCCCGGAAGCCTGCGTGCGCCGGGCCTACAGATTGAGGATATCTTTCACAAAAGGAATGGTGAGCTTACGCTGGGCGGTGATAGATGCCCGATCCAGCTGATCGAGGGTCATAAACAGCGTACGCATCTCGCGATCCAGCCGCTTTAACAGAAAACGCCCCACGTCTTCCGGCAGTTCAAACCCCCGCAACCGCGCCCGCAGCTGCAAAGCCTGCAGTTTATCTTCGTCAGAGAGCGGCTGTAATTTGTAGATTTGCCCCCAGTCGAGACGCGAAGCCAGATCGGCCAGCCCGAGATTCAGCTGACGCGGTGGGCGATCGCCGGTGATCAGCAGCCGGGTTTTCCCGGACTCCAGAATGCGGTTATAGAGATCAAAAATCGCCATTTCCCACAGCTCATCCCCCGCCACGCATTCGATATTGTCGATGCAGACCAGCGACAGCTGTTCCATCCCGTCGAGCACTTCCGGCACAAACCAGGTGCGTTTATCCAGCGGCACATAGCCGACCGCATCCCCGCGCTGGGAGAGTTCGGCACAGGCTGCGTGCAGCAGATGGCTGCGCCCCGCGCCTTCGCGTGACCAGATATAGATGTAACCGCTGTGCTCCTGGCGCAACACGTTTTGCAGTGCAGCCAGTAAAGAGGGGTTATCACCCGGCCAGAAACTCGCGAAAGTTTCGTCGTCGGGAAGATAAAGTGGCAAAGAGAGCTGTGCCGGTGCGTTCAGAAATACCTCAACCAGGTCTAACTCGGAATCGGCCCAGAGTTTAACACGGAACAAGCGGGGAGAGAACCGGGCGGATCGGCCGCCCGGCTGGAGGATCAATGGGAGACTTTTTCTGTCTCTTCAGCGTCCAGAACCACTTCTTCCGGGCGCAGAACGGAGATCAGTTTGAAGATCAGGGCCAGGCCAATACCGACGATGGTCGCCAGCGCCATGCCTTTCAGCTCGGCCGCGCCAATGTGTACCATGGCACCGCTGACGCCAATAATCAGGATCACCGAAGTCAGGATCAGGTTCTGCGCTTTGCTGTAATCGACTTTGGATTCGATCAGAACGCGGATACCGGAGGCACCAATTACCCCGTACAGCAGCAGCGAAACGCCGCCCATCACCGGCACCGGGATGATCTGGATGGCGGCCGCCAGTTTACCGACGCAGGAGAGCAGAATAGCGATAATCGCCGCCCCGCCGATTACCCAGGTGCTGTACACGCGGGTAATGGCCATCACGCCGATGTTCTCACCGTAGGTGGTGTTTGGCGTTGAGCCGAAGAAACCGGAGATGATGGTTGAGAAGCCGTTAGCAAACATCGAGCGGTGCAGACCCGGGTCGCGGATCAGATCGCGCTTAACGATGTTCGCCGTCACCACCAGGTGGCCGACATGCTCGGCAATCACCACCAGCGCTGCAGGCAGGATGGTGAAGATGGCAAACCACTCAAAGCGCGGGGTATAGAAAGTTGGCAGTGCGAACCAGTGGGCCTGGGCGATTGGAGTAGTATCGACCACACCCATGGCGAAGGAGAGCGCATAGCCCGCCAGCACCCCAATCAGGATCGGGATAATCGCCATAAAGCCGCGGAACAGTACGGAGCCAAAGACCGTCACGCCCAGCGTTACCAGCGAGATGATAATAGTTTTGGTATCCGGTGACTGACCGTCGGCTGGCAGCAGACCCGCCATGTTTGCCGCTACACCGGCTAACTCAAGACCGATGACGGCAACGATTGCGCCCATTGCCGCAGGCGGAAACATCACATCCAGCCAGCCGGTACCCGCTTTCTTCACAATGAAAGCCACCAGGCAGAAGAGCACGCCGCACATGATAAAGCCGCCCAACGCCACTTCGTAGCCTAACGGCAGCAGCAACAGCACCGGGGAGATAAAGGCAAAGCTGGAACCCAGATAGGCCGGGATTTTCCCTTTACAGATGAAGAGGTACAACAGCGTTCCGATGCCGTTAAACAGCAGCACGGTGGCCGGGTTAATGTGGAACAGGATTGGCACCAGCACGGTTGCGCCAAACATTGCAAACAGGTGCTGCAAACTAAGCGGGATTGTCTGTAAAAGCGGCGGTCTTTCACTCACCCCGATAGCACGGCGCGTCATAGTGTTTTCCTCTGAGTATTATTGGTTGTGTGTGTTTTATTCAAAAAAAAGCCGACTATCAAAGTCGGCTTCTTTATCGTTATGCGATTACTTAGTACCAAAAATCTTATCGCCGGCATCGCCGAGGCCCGGGATGATATACCCGTGCTCGTTCAGACCCTGATCGACAGAGGCGGTATACAGCTCAACGTCCGGGTGCGCTTTTTCCAGCGCGGCGATACCTTCCGGCGCGGCAACCAGTACCAGCACCTTGATGCTGCTGCAGCCGGCGTTTTTCAGCAGGTCGATAGTGGCGATCATCGAACCGCCTGTCGCCAGCATCGGGTCAACAACCAGCGCCATACGCTCGTCGATGTTGGAAACCAGCTTCTGGAAATACGGTACGGGCTCCAGCGTTTCTTCGTTACGGTAGATGCCGACCACGCTGATACGCGCGCTCGGAACGTGCTCCAGCACGCCTTCCATCATGCCCAGACCGGCACGCAGGATTGGCACAACGGTAATTTTTTTGCCTTTGATCTGCTCAACCTGTACCGGGCCGTTCCAGCCTTCAATGGTCACCTTTTCAGTTTCCAGATCGGAGGTTGCTTCATAGGTCAGTAAGCTGCCAACTTCAGAGGCCAGTTCACGAAAGCGCTTAGTGCTGATGTCATGCTCACGCATCAGGCCCAGCTTGTGTTTAACGAGTGGGTGTTTCACTTCCACAATCTTCATTCTCTTTCTCCTTCGGGTGGCAGCCACAAAAAAAATCGCCGGATTATACCGCTTTTTGCGGACTACGCCATACCCATCTTGCTTGACGCTGATCAAGCAAAGTGATTAACAGGCCGTTACAGATTATAAAACAGACAAATCATTCTGGAGAGAAGCGGAGGATTTTATGCCCGGCGGCGCTGCGCTTGCGCGGGCCTACGGGCTTGTAGGCCGGGTAAGGCGCAGCCGCCACCCGGCAATGCGGAGTTAAAGCGACTCGCCGTTGCTGGCGATCACCTTCTGGTACCAGGCGAACGACTTTTTCTTGCTGCGATTCAGCGTGCCGTTGCCTTCGTTATCTTTATCGACGTAGATAAAGCCATAGCGTTTTTTCATTTCGCCGGTGCCGGCAGAAACCAAATCGATACAGCCCCACGGGGTGTAGCCCATCAGATCCACGCCATCTTCCATCACCGCTTTCTTCATCTCGCGGATATGGGCGCTGAGATAGTCAATGCGGTACTGGTCGTTCACCGTGCCGTCGCTCTCCAGCACGTCGATGGCGCCAAAACCGTTCTCGACGATAAACAGCGGCAGCTGGTAGTGATCCCAGAACCAGTTCAGGGAGTAGCGCAGCCCCACCGGGTCAATCTGCCAGCCCCAGTCCGATTTCTGCACATAAGGGTTGGAGACCAGACTTTTGCTCTCGTCGTAATCCAGCTGCGGATTATCCGCCGTCGCTTTGGTGGCAAACGACATGTAGTAGCTGAAGCCGATATAATCCACGCAGCCCTGCTTCAGCGCGGCTTTATCCTCTTCGGTGATATCAAGATCAAAACCACGGCGGGTAAAGTAGTTGAGCAGATGCTGCGGATAGGCGCCGCGCACGTGCACGTCGGTAAACCAGTAGCGGCGGTGCATGGCGTTCATCGCCATCATCATGTCGTCCGGGGCGCAGGTTAGCGGGTAAATAGGACACATGGCGATCATGCAGCCAATCCGCAGGGACGGGTTGATGTCACGTCCGGCTTTTACCGCCAGAGCGCTGGCCACCAGCTCGTAGTGCGCCGCCTGGAACATCACCGGCTCGCGATCCTCGCCCGGCTGATAGTGCAGGCCGGAGTTAGTGAACGGAGCAAAATCTTCGTGGAAGTTGGCCTGGTTGTTGATCTCGTTAAAGGTCATCCAGTACTTCACTTTGTGCTGATAACGCTTAAACACCACGCTGGCAAAGCGCACAAAGAAGTCGATCAGTTTGCGGTTACGCCAGCCGCCGTATTCGCTTACCAGGTGATAAGGCATTTCGAAGTGCGAGAGGGTAATCACCGGCTCGATGCCGTGCTTCAGACACTCATCAAAGAGATCGTCATAAAACTGCAGACCCGCTTCGTTAGGCTGCTGTTCGTCACCTTTAGGGAAAATACGCGTCCAGGCTATCGAGGTGCGGAAGCATTTAAAGCCCATCTCCGCGAACAGCTGGATATCTTCTTTGTACCGGTGATAGAAATCGATGGCTTCATGGTTGGGGTAGTTTTTGCCCGGCAGCACGCCGTCGGTGATTTCGCGCGGGACGCCGTGCGCGCCTGCGGTCATCACGTCTGCGACGCTCGGGCCCTTCCCGCCCTCCTGCCAGCCGCCTTCAAGTTGATGCGCCGCCACCGCGCCGCCCCACAGAAAACCCTCTTTGAATCCTGACATGCGATATCCCTCATTCAGCGTTAATTATCGGCAAAAAAGAGTACAGAAACCGGTTTCAGTGAGATGATGTGCATTCAGCGAAGGGGTTGCAAGAATAAGAATGTACCCGGTTTCATTTTCGTGAACAGGTTCAAGTTTGTGCGCCAGGCGGCGATTTTCTCAGGATTTTCAGGGTCGCTTTTTTCTGTTGCAGAATGGGCTCGCAAACGTTTGCCTGGACTGTTAGAATTGCGCCGATTTTTCTTACTATCGCAATGCAATCGCGTGGGGACTTGAGCCGTGACCAACAAAACTTCTCTCAGCTACAAAGATGCCGGTGTAGATATTGACGCAGGTAATGCGCTGGTTGACCGTATCAAAGGGGTAGTTAAAAAAACCCGCCGCCCGGAAGTGATGGGTGGGCTGGGAGGATTCGGCGCCCTGTGCGCGCTGCCGCAAAAATACCGTGAACCGGTTCTGGTCTCGGGCACCGACGGCGTGGGCACCAAGCTGCGCCTGGCGATGGATCTGAAACGCCACGACACCATCGGTGTTGACCTGGTCGCCATGTGCGTTAACGACCTGGTGGTTCAGGGCGCTGAGCCGCTGTTCTTCCTCGACTACTACGCGACCGGCAAGCTGGACGTCGACACCGCAGCCAGCGTGATCAGCGGGATCGCGGAAGGCTGTCTGCAGTCTGGCTGTGCGCTGGTCGGCGGCGAAACCGCTGAAATGCCGGGGATGTACCACGGCGAAGATTACGATGTCGCCGGCTTCTGCGTGGGCGTTGTCGAGAAATCCGAGATTATTGACGGCAGCAAAGTAACCGACGGCGACGTGCTGATTGCGCTGGGCTCCAGCGGCCCGCACTCCAACGGCTACTCCCTGGTGCGCAAAATTGTCGAAGTGAGCGGCTGCGACCCGCTGACCACCGAGCTGGAAGGCAAACCGCTGGCCGATCACCTGCTCGAACCGACCCGCATCTACGTGAAATCCATTCTGGAACTGATCGAGAACGTGGACGTTCACGCTATCGCCCACCTGACCGGCGGCGGCTTCTGGGAAAACATTCCGCGCGTGCTGCCGGACAACACCCAGGCAGTGATCGACGAATCTTCCTGGCAGTGGCCGGCGGTGTTTAACTGGCTGCAGGATGCCGGTAACGTCAGCGATCACGAAATGTATCGCACCTTCAACTGCGGCGTAGGGATGCTGATCGCCCTGCCGGCCAGCGAAGTGGACAATGCCCTGGCGCTGCTGCAGGCGAAAGGTGAAAACGCGTGGAAAATCGGTATCATCAAAGCATCTGATTCCGAACAGCGTGTGGTCATTGAATGAAAAACATAGTGGTGCTCATTTCCGGTAACGGAAGTAATTTGCAGGCTATTATCGATGCCTGCAAACAGAAGAAGATCAACGGCACCCTCCGCGCAGTATTCAGTAACAAGGCCGACGCGTTCGGCCTTGAGCGTGCCCGCGAGGCAGGCATTGCCGCGCATGCGCTCAGCGCCTCCCAGTTTGCCAGCCGCGAGGCCTTTGACCGCGAGCTGGTGCAGGAGATCGACGCCTACGCCCCGGACGTAGTGGTGCTGGCGGGCTATATGCGGATCCTCAGCCCGGCGTTTGTGGCGCACTATGCCGGACGCCTGCTGAATATCCACCCTTCCCTGCTGCCAAAATATCCCGGCCTGAATACCCACCGTCAGGTGCTGGATAATGGCGATGAGGAGCACGGCACCTCGGTCCATTTTGTCACTGACGAACTGGACGGTGGCCCGGTTATCCTGCAGGCGAAAGTGCCGGTCTTTGAAGGCGACAGCGAAGAAGAGGTCACCGCTCGGGTTCAGGCCCAGGAGCATGCCATCTATCCGCTGGTGGTGAGCTGGTTTGTTGATGGCCGCCTGGAAATGCGCGACGGTGCCGCCTGGCTGGATGGCGCGCCGCTACCTCCGCAAGGACATGCGGCGGAAGAGTAGTTTTTTGCCGGGTGACGCGACGCTTACCCGGCCTACGTTTTATGGCGAAGCACTATTCCGCACCACCAGCCAACCTTCTATTATCCCTCAAGAATAAATTTAACTGTCATACTTTTCTGACACAGTTGGACATATAGTGGAAATGCTCGCCATAATAAAGGCGAGACGGATTTACCACGTCCTGTGATTGAACTGGAGTGTGAGTAGTAATGGGTCAGGAAAAGTTATACATCGAGAAAGAGCTAAGCTGGTTAGCATTCAACGAGCGCGTGCTTCAGGAAGCGGCGGATAAAAGTAACCCGCTGATTGAACGCATGCGTTTTCTGGGGATTTACTCCAATAACCTGGACGAGTTCTATAAAGTTCGCTTTGCTGAACTGAAGCGTCGAATCATCATTAGCGAAGAGCAGGGTTTAAACTCGAATTCGCGTCATCTGCTTGGCAAGATCCAGTCCCGGGTCCTGAAAGCCGATCAGGAATTTGACAGCTTGTATAACGAATTGCTGCTGGAGATGGCACGCAATCAAATCTTCCTGATCAACGAGCGACAGCTCTCGGTCAACCAGCAGAGCTGGCTGCGCCACTATTTCAAACACTATCTGCGCCAGCACATCACCCCTATTCTGATTAACCGTGAAACGGACCTGGTGCAGTTCCTGAAGGATGACTACACCTATCTGGCAGTGGAGATAATCCGCGGCGACAGCATTCGCTATGCGCTGCTGGAGATCCCGTCGGACAAGGTGCCGCGCTTCGTCAACCTGCCGCCGGAAACGCCGCGTCGCCGCAAGCCGATGATCCTGCTGGATAACATCCTGCGCTACTGCCTGGACGATATCTTTAAGGGCTTCTTCGATTACGACGCGCTCAACGCCTATTCGATGAAGATGACCCGTGACGCCGAGTACGACCTGGTGCACGAGATGGAAGCCAGCCTGATGGAGCTGATGTCCTCCAGCCTCAAGCAGCGCCTTACCGCTGAACCGGTGCGCTTTGTCTACCAGCGCGATATGCCGGACGCGATGGTCGAGATGCTGCGTGAAAAGCTGACCATCTCCCGCTACGACTCCATCGTGCCGGGCGGCCGCTATCACAACTTCAAAGACTTTATCGGCTTCCCGAACGTTGGCAAGGCCAACCTGGTGAACAAGCCGCTGCCGCGCCTGCGCCATATCTGGTTTGACAAGTTCCGCAACGGCTTCGACGCCATTCGCGAGCGCGACGTCCTGCTCTACTATCCGTACCACACCTTTGAGCACGTGCTGGAGCTGATGCGTCAGGCGTCGTTCGACCCCAACGTGCTGGCGATCAAAATCAACATCTACCGCGTGGCGAAGGATTCGCGCATTATCGATGCGATGATCCATGCCGCCCACAACGGGAAGAAAGTGACCGTGGTGGTGGAGCTGCAGGCGCGTTTCGACGAAGAGGCCAACATCCACTGGGCCCGTCGTCTGACCGAAGCGGGCGTACACGTGATCTTCTCGGCCCCGGGGCTGAAGATCCACGCCAAGCTGTTCCTCATCTCCCGTAAAGAGGGTGATGACGTGGTGCGTTATGCCCACATCGGTACCGGTAACTTCAATGAGAAGACCGCGCGTATTTATACCGACTACTCGCTGCTCACCGCCGATGCGCGCATCACCAACGAGGTGCGCCGGGTCTTTAACTTCATTGAGAACCCGTACCGGCCTGTCAGCTTCGACTACCTGCTGGTGTCGCCGCAGAACTCCCGCCGTCTGCTGTATGACATGATCGACCGTGAGATCGCCAATGCGCAGAAAGGCCTGCCTTCCGGCATCACGCTGAAGCTCAATAACCTGGTCGATAAAGGGCTGGTGGATCGCCTGTATGCCGCCTCCGGCTCAGGCGTGCCGGTCAATCTGCTGATCCGCGGCATGTGCTCTCTGATCCCCGAGCTTGAGGGTATCAGCGAAAATATTCGCGTCATTAGCATCGTTGACCGTTACCTCGAGCACGATCGCACCTATATTTTTGAGAACGGTGGCGATAAGCAGGTCTACCTCTCTTCTGCCGACTGGATGACGCGCAACATCGACTATCGCATCGAGGTAGCGACGCCGCTGCTCGATCCGCGACTTAAGCAACAAGTTCTTGATATTATTGATTTACTGTTAAACGATACCGTGAAAGCACGGTATATCGATAAAGAACTGAGTAACCGCTATGTGCCGCGCGGCAATCGCCGTAAGGTGCGGTCACAGCTGGCGATTTACGACTATATCAAATCACTCGAGCAACCCGATTAACCTATGCCGATAAACGATAAGACCCCACGACCGCAGGAGTTTGCTGCGGTCGACCTTGGTTCTAACAGCTTCCACATGGTCATTGCCCGTGAGGTTGATGGCGCAATGCAGATCATTGGTCGTCTGAAACAGCGCGTCCACCTGGCTGACGGCCTGGGTGCAGACAACATGCTCAGCGAAGAGGCGATGGAGCGCGGGCTGAACTGCCTGTCGCTGTTTGCCGAACGCCTGCAGGGTTTCACCCCGTCGAGCGTCTGCATTGTCGGAACCCATACCCTGCGCCAGGCGTCGAACGCCACGGACTTTTTAAAGCGCGCGGAGCAGGTGATCCCCTACCCTATCGAGATCATTTCGGGCAATGAAGAAGCCCGTCTGATCTTCATGGGTGTGGAACATACTCAGCCGGAAAAAGGCCGTAAGCTGGTGATCGATATCGGCGGCGGCTCAACGGAGCTGGTGATTGGCGAAAACTTTGAGCCACATCTGGTCGAAAGCCGCCGGATGGGCTGCGTCAGTTTCGCCCAGATCTACTTCCCGGGCGGAACAATCAGCCGGGAGAACTTCCAGCGCGCGCGCATGGCCGCGGTGCAGAAGCTGGAGTCGCTCGCCTGGCAATACCGCCTACAGGGCTGGAACGTGGCGCTTGGCGCTTCGGGCACCATCAAAGCCGCCCATGAAGTACTGGTGGAGATGGGCGAAAAAGACGGTTTTATCACCCCTGAGCGTCTGTCGATGCTGATGGAAGAGGTGATCAAGCATAAGAGCTTTGATGCCCTGAGCCTGCCTGGCCTCTCCGAAGAGCGCAAAGCGGTGTTTGTCCCGGGCCTGGCGATCCTGTGCGGCGTGTTCGATGCGCTGGCCATTCGCGAGCTGCGCCTGTCTGACGGTGCGCTGCGCGAAGGCGTGCTGTATGAGATGGAAGGCCGTTTCCGCCACCAGGATATTCGCAGCCGTACCGCGCAGAGCCTGGCGAATCAGTACAACATTGACCGCGAGCAGGCAAGACGCGTGCTGGAAACCACGACCCATATGTATGAGCAGTGGGAAACCCAGAACCCGAAACTGGCGCATCCGCAGCTGGCGGCCCTGCTGAAGTGGGCAGCGATGCTGCACGAAGTCGGGCTGAACATCAATCACAGTGGAATGCACCGCCACTCGGCCTACATTCTGCAAAACAGCGACCTGCCTGGCTTTAACCAGGAGCAGCAGACCATGATGGCCTCGCTGGTCCGCTATCATCGTAAAGCCGTTAAGCTGGACGAGCTGCCGCGCTTTACGCTGTTCAAGAAAAAACAGTTCCTGCCGCTGATCCAGCTGTTACGTCTGGGCGTGCTGCTCAACAACCAACGTCAGGCAACGACCACGCCGCCGACGCTGACGCTCACCACGGACGATAACCACTGGACGCTGAGTTTCCCGCACGACTGGTTCAGCCAGAACGCGCTGGTGCTGCTGGATCTGGAAAGAGAGCAGCAGTACTGGAGCGCCGTCACCGGCTGGTGCCTGAAAATCGAAGAAGAGCACTCTCCGAACGTCGCCGCGTAACCTCTCCTTCAGGCGCTCTTCGTGAGCGCCTGTTGCGGCAGTAAAGAGTCCAGCGGTACGGGTTTGCCAATTAAATACCCCTGGAAATAATCAATTCCCAGCGCCTCGGCGGCGCAGCGGATCTCCTCGCTCTCGACATATTCTGCCACCACCAGCATTTTCTTCATCCGCGCCAGATGGCAAATCGAGGCCACGATCTGATAATCCAGGCTGTTGTTGACGATGTTACGAATAAAGCTGCCGTCGATCTTCAGGATATCGGCATCCACGCTTTTTAAGCGGGCGTAACTGGCGTAGCCGGTACCAAAGTCATCAATGGCCACCCGGCAGCCCATCTCCTGCAAATGGTTCATCGTCTGCATCGCCAGCCCGGCATTGCCAAAACTGCTGCTCTCGGTGATCTCGAATATCAGCTGCCAGCTCTCAATGGCATAGGTTTGCAGCATGCGGCTCACCTCCAGCGGCAGCTGCGCCCGGCAAACGGATGAAGGCGACAGATTAATGGCAAACCGCTGGCCCGGCAGACTCTCCCGGTTATCGTCCATAAACTGCAGCGTCTTCTCCAGCACCAGCAGATCGATTCGCGAAGAGAGGCCAAACTCCTGCGCGACGGGCAGGAACTCATCGGGGGAAATCAGCTCTGCGCCATCGTTTTGCAGACGGAGCAGCACCTCGTGATAGTCATCCCCGCGGATCCCCTTCACCGGCTGCGCCAGCAGGGTAAATTCATCTTTTTCCAGCGCACGCTGCAGGCGGCTCATCATCGCGACTTTATCTTTCAGGCCGCGTTGCAGATTGATGGCGCCCCGCTGCTGTAAGTTTTCCGGGTGATTGGTCGCCAGGGAGAGATCGGCAATGGTGCTCAGCTCCCCCAGCAGCAGATAAAGGTGCACCACCGGCGACCGCACGTAGCAGTAGCTGACCCCCACCTGCGGCTGGAGCGGCATTCCGTCCCAGAGGAAGCGGAAACGCTTGATGTGTAAATCCAGCTCATCAATGCGGGACTGATGCGACTCGGTATTCAGCCGCAGCACCAGATCGTGCCCCGACAGCTGATAGACGCACTCATCCGGCTGCAGATAATCATTAATCCACGCGGCCAGTTTCTGTTTGTACTGGATACGCAGCAGGACGCCGTAGTTACGTCCCAGCACTTCCAGCTCCGGAATGCGCAGGAAGCAGAGCACCGACCAGGGCTTTTTCCCCAGCGCACGGTTAAGCGCCCGCAGGTTGGGCATGTGCACCACCGGGTCGAGAAACGCCAGCCGTCTGGCGCGGATATTAATCGCCCGCTGCCGCGTCGCCAGCATCGCCATGTAAACCACCACGAAGGTAAAGACCAGATAGCTGGAGGAGGTGATGGTGAGCTGAATGTCATAGCCCTGCGCCCGCGGGATGTAGCTGTCAAAAAAGTGAATTGAGACAATCAGTACCGGCGTCCAGATCAGGGACATCAGCTTATAGCCGAAGCGCATCGATCCCCAGAGCATCACCGGCATCAGCAGCGACAGCGTGTAGTTGGTGCTGAAGATAGTACTGTTTTCGGTGATGGGCCACAGGAGCAAGGCCAGCAGTGCGCTCGTTGCCATCAGCCAGATAACCACTTCCGTCGCCGTCACTTTACGGTCGATCTGACCCACAATCTGCGACAGCAGGCTGCGCAGATAGCGGGGGTGGCGAAGGGTGCGGATGATCAGATAGCAGAACGGCACGCCCGTCAGGCAGCCAACAAGTAAGCCCTGGTAATTAATCAGCGAGCGGATCCCGGGGGTGCTGATACCCGCCAGGTCAAACCGTGTTTTGTAGACGCCAAGGTAGACGGCGAACTGAAACAGCAGCAGGAAAATCGTGGCCGGACAGAGCATCTGCCAGAACATCCGTTGCGCCATCAGTCGTGCGTCACCATAGGAGACATTATTGCGGCGGGGAGCGAAGACCCGATATCCGCCCCAGCTGAGGGTTATCGGGATCAAAAAATGGCCAATTGCCACGGCAGTCTCGTAACCGCCCACCGAAGGGTAGTAGCGCACAAAGAGCGCAAGCATAATGCCGGGCACCGCTGCCATGCCGTAAAACAGCATCAGCGACAATAAGAACGCCAGCGGCATATAGTAGAGCACCACGATATTCCCCTGAACCTGGGTGTAGGTGGTGGCAAGGCGCGCGACGGGCAGCAGAACGACCGGCAGGATCAGCGGCAGCGCCCACCAGCGGTCTCTATATTTTTTGTATAACGAGAAAATAGTCATAGATGCCATAGTTAACCCACTCATCCAGGGGCAGTTCAGACAGGCATCCAACCTGACGACGTTGTCGTGCAGGCGAAATAACGCTTACACGAAAGGAGGAAAGATTTTAGTAAGCCCTGGCGAGGGAGATTTGACTTAAATCAAAGAGATTAATCCCGGGAAAGAATATTCACATTTTTTAACCGTACTTTTGTGCTAATTATCAGTGGCGTAAATAAAGTTATTATTAAACATAACAATCAGTGGATTAATCGTTGACAGAATTTTACATTCGGATTAATTGACCCCTGTGGCCCCGTATGCCTTAATGGCACATCGCCCGCAGGGTATTTTCTGGAACACTACAGTGAGTCAGGCCACACGTATGCGAAAACGACATCGGTTTAACACTCGGATGACGCGTATCATACTGCTAATCAGCTTATTCTTTTTCGTGGGCCGCTTCGTTTACTCCTCCATTGGTGCCTGGTATCACCACCAGGAAAAAAAGCAGGCGCAACAATCCAGCCTCTCTGGCGAATACGTCGAACGCTCCACCACCACAATTAATTAAGCCTTCTGTTTTTATGGGCTAATTAAATTATTACGCCGTTTGTAATAATCGAATAATTTCGCTGATCCCTTTACTCAGCACTTTATCCTGACGCATAACGATGGCCAGCTGACGCTCTAAAACCGGCGTAAGTGAGCGCACGCATAGCCCCTGCCTGTCCTCCGCACATTCCACCGCCATGCGTGGAATAATGCTGTATCCCAGCCCGACGCGAACCATACGTTTGATGGCTTCGATACTGCCAGACTGCATGATCGGCTGCACCTCCAGACCGCTGGCCTGAAACCAGGCGTCGATCACTGCCCTTGTGCTGCTCCCGGTTTCAAAGGCGATAAAGGGGTGGGCCTGTAGTTCAGGTGCGGTCAGCGTGGCAAACAGCCCCTGCTGATCCGCTGCTGCAATAAACACAAACTCCTCATCCAGCACCGGCGCGATCGCCAGCGCCGAACCTACAACGGGTAAGGTGACCAGCCCCAGATCGAGACGGTTCTCCTCTATGGCGCGGACAATCTCCAGCGTGTTGCCGGTGGTGACGCCGACCCGCAGCAGGGGATGATCCTGCCGCAGCTGCTGCAACAGCGGCGGTAAAAGATGGATGCAGGCCGTCGCCCCCATCCCGATAGCGATCGTTCCGCTCACCTCATGGCTGAACGCGGCCACCGCCCGAATCGTCTCGTCCACCGCCTGCTCAATCCGCTCGCCATGAGTCAACAGCGCCAGCCCGGCCGCCGTGGCTTTCACGCCCCGACCGGTACGCTCGATTAATCGCGCCTGTAAAAACTGCTCCAGCTGGCGGATCTGCAAACTCACCGCCGGTTGCGAAAGCCCCAGCACGTCCGCAGCCGCAGAAAAACTGCCCCGCTGCACGACCAGTCGAAAGGTTGCCAGCTGTCCCAGATTCAGCGTCGTCATCACAAAGTTTCTCTTATAGGAGCCATAAACGCACCGGCCTGCCTGCGGTCTGATGCGCGGGATATGCTCAGGATAACTGTCTGATGGAATGAAAGATAATGAAAAACCTGCCCATGCCCCGCACCCTCCCCCTCACCACCGGCTGTAACCAGCTTATCAACTGGGGGATCTCCTTTTACATGCCGGGCACCTTCGCCCGGGCCATCGCGGCGGACAGCGGCTGGTCGTCACCGGCGATTTATTCGGGGCTGACCCTCGCCATGCTGGTGATGGCCGCCCTCTCCCCCTTTGTCGCTAAACTGCTGGCGTGGATGGGCGGACAACGGGTGGTGATGATCGGATCGCTGCTGATTTCCGCCAGCTGTGTGTTGATGGCCAACGCCCACTCCCTTGTCGCCTGGTACGCCGCCTGGATGGTAACCGGCATCGGCATGCGCCTGTCGCTGTACGATGCACTCTTTGCGGCGCTGGTGAATCTCTACGGCCAGCAGGCGCGGCGCACCATCTCCCGCGTCACCCTGGCAGGTGGGCTGGCCTCGGTGGTGTTCTGGCCGCTGGGCGAGGCGTTGCTGACGGTGATGAGCTGGCGAAGTGCGCTGCTGATCTACGCCCTGTTCGGCCTGCTGAGCGCCGCGTTAGTCTTTTCGCTACCCAATCAGACACGCCCCGCAGTAAAGCAGCCCGCCCCGCCTGCCGGTGGCCGCAACGGCTGGCTGTATGCCGCCTTCATTGCGCTGATCACCTTTGTCTCTAACGGCACCTCCACACACCTGCCGGAATTTATCGCCAGCGTCGGCCTGCCGGTTACCATCGGCATGTTATGGGGGATTGGGCAGACCGGCGCGCGGTTCCTGGAGGTCGTTGCCGGGGCGGGGCTCACCCCGCTGCGCCTGACGCTGCTCACCGCGCTCGCCATGCCGGTGTGCTTTCTGCTCGGGCTGAGCAGTACATTCTTCCTCTGGTCTGCCGCCGGTTTTGTGCTGGGCTACGGGGCGATAAACGGACTGGTGACCATTGTGAAAGCCACCTTACCCTTGCAGCTGTTTGCCCCTGAAGAGTACGCCCGGCGCACCGGGGTACTGCTGATCCCGGCCCAGCTGATGGCGGCGGCCTCCCCGCTGGCCTATGCATGGTTAAACCGGGCGTTCGGGACGATCGGCGCGATGTGGCTGTCGTGGGGGCTGACGCTGGTGATTGCCGGGCTGGCGGTGGCTATCGTGAAGGGCCAGGCTTCGCGCGCGACCGAAATGTATCCCACTGTATCCACGACTCCCTCCTTACGCGGCCATACAAAAAAAGCCGCCCGCAGCAAACAGGGCCGATACATAAAAATGGTCTTCTGTGTCTGTCGTTAAGAAAACCTTCGCATTCACATAAACCGTTTTGAGGAATCGTAAAATGAAAACATTACTAATCGCTGTCCTGACCTTCACCGCCGCCATGACTTCTTCCGCTTTCGCTGCCCAGGAAATTAACCACCCTCAGGAGCAGCAAAAAATTGGCACCGTTTCCGACAGCAGCGGCGCATCGTCGCTGGCGGATCTGGAGGCAAAACTGCAGGCCAAAGCCGCAGAAGCGGGTGCCAGCGCGTTTCGTATTACCTCCGCCGGGGGAAATAACACCCTGTCGGGCACTGCGGATATCTATCGTTGAGGCCGTGATAATGAAAAAACTGTTTACTCAGACGCTCGCAACAGGCCTGCTGCTGGCCGCCGCCAGTGGCTCCGCGTTGGCGAATAATAAAACCGTGGTCCTGGTGCACGGTGCTTTTGCCGACGGCAGCAGCTGGAATCGGGTGATCAATAAACTGCAAAAACAGCATACCGAGGTCATTGCCGTTCAGCTGCCGCTCACCTCTTTGAAAGAGGATGTCGCCGCAACCCAGCGCGCCATCGCGCGGGCCCACGGGGATGTGGTGCTGGTGGGCCACTCCTGGGGCGGGACGGTGATTAGCGAGGCGGGCAACGATCCGCGGGTCAAATCGCTGGTCTATGTGGCGGCATTTGCCCCGGACTCGGGCCAGTCGACGGCGGATCTGGCCGGGAGCTACCCCGCTCCGCCGGGCAGCGCGGGCATCGCCAAAACCGCAGAGGGTTTTCTCTATTTACCAGGAAAATCGGTACGCGAGGATTTTGCACCGGACATCAAAGCTGATGAGCAGAATACGCTGACCGCCACTCAGGGCCCGATCCGCGCCGACGCTTTTGCAGAAAAGGTCACCCATGCAGCCTGGCACGACAAACCGAGCTGGTATGTGGTCAGCAAGAATGACCGGATGATCAACCCGGAGCTGGAGCGTGCGATGGCGAAAGCAATTCATGCCAAAACCACCGAAGTGGCGGCAAGCCATGTGTCGATGGTGAGTCACCCGGAGGAGATTGTCCGGGCGATTGAGCAAGCGGTGAAATGAAACGAGCAATAAAAAGCCCGCAGGACGCGGGCTTAAACAGAGCACGATTAACGGGCGGGAGTTATTCCCACTCGATCGTCGCTGGTGGCTTACCGCTGATGTCATACACCACGCGGGAAATACCGTTCACTTCGTTGATGATGCGGTTAGACACGCGGCCTAAGAAGTCATACGGCAGATGTGCCCAGTGGGCGGTCATAAAGTCGATGGTCTCAACCGCACGCAGGGAGACAACCCAGTCGTACTTACGGCCATCGCCCATTACGCCGACAGAGCGAACCGGCAGGAACACGGTGAACGCCTGGCTCACTTTGTTGTACAGATCAGCTTTGTGCAGCTCTTCGATGAAGATCGCGTCCGCACGACGCAGCAGGTCGCAGTACTCTTTCTTCACTTCGCCCAGCACGCGCACGCCCAGACCCGGACCCGGGAACGGGTGACGGTAGAGCATGTCGTACGGCAGACCCAGCTCCAGACCGATCTTACGCACTTCGTCTTTGAACAGCTCGCGCAGCGGCTCAACCAGACCCATCTTCATCTCTTTCGGCAGGCCGCCCACGTTGTGGTGAGATTTGATGACGTGTGCTTTACCGGTGGCAGAAGCCGCGGATTCGATCACGTCAGGGTAGATGGTGCCCTGTGCCAGCCACTTCACGTCTTCCAGCTTCAGCGCTTCTTCGTCGAACACTTCCACGAAGACGCGGCCGATGATTTTACGTTTGGCTTCCGGATCGTTTTCGCCTTCCAGCGCGTCGAGGAAGCGCTTCTCGCCTTCCACGTGAACGATGTTCAGACCGAAGTGGTCACCGAACATGTCCATCACCTGCTGGGCTTCGTTCAGACGCAGCAGACCATTGTCCACGAACACGCAGGTGAGGTTTTTGCCGATGGCGCGGTGCAGCAGCATGGCGGTCACGGAGGAGTCAACACCGCCGGACAGGCCGAGGATGACTTTATCGTCACCGACCTGCTGGCGAATACGCTCAACCGCATCGTCGATGATTTTTGCTGGCGTCCACAGAGCTTCACACTGGCAGATGTCGATGACAAAACGCTCCAGCATGCGCAGGCCCTGACGGGTATGGGTCACTTCCGGGTGGAACTGCACGCCGTAGAAGCGTTTCTCTTCGTTGGCCATAATGGCGAACGGGCAGCTTTCAGTGCTGGCAACGGTCACAAAGTCGGACGGGATAGCGGTGACTTTGTCGCCGTGGCTCATCCAGACGTCGAGCAGCGCTTTGCCGTCTGCGGTCAGGGAGTCTTCGATACCGCGGATCAGGGCGCTGTCGGTCTGTACTTCAACCTGTGCGTAGCCGAACTCACGCTCGTTAGAACCTTCAACGTGACCACCCAGCTGCATCGCCATGGTCTGCATGCCGTAGCAGACGCCGAACACCGGCACGCCTGCTTCGAACACATATTGCGGTGCACGCGGGCTGTTATCTTCGGTGGTGCTTTCCGGGCCGCCGGAAAGGATGATGCCGCTTGGATTGAACGCGCGAATCTGAGCTTCCGTAACATCCCACGCCCACAGTTCGCAGTAAACGCCCAGCTCACGCACGCGACGTGCCACCAGCTGAGTGTATTGAGAACCGAAATCGAGGATGAGAATGCGATGTTTATGAATGTTTTCCGTCATTGACGCTAATTCCGAGGCAAGTGAAACAAAAACAGAGCGCCCGGCTCAGAGCCGGGCGCGGAAATTAATCAGGAGCCCATACGGTAGTTCGGAGACTCTTTGGTGATCGTCACGTCGTGAACGTGGCTTTCCTGGATACCTGCACCGCTGATACGCACGAATTCCGCTTTAGTACGCAGCAGGTCAATGGTACCACAGCCGGTCAGGCCCATACAGGAGCGCAGGCCGCCCATCTGCTGGTGAATGATCTCTTTCAGGTAGCCCTTATAGGCCACGCGGCCTTCGATACCTTCCGGCACCAGTTTGTCGGCAGCGTTATCGGTCTGGAAGTAACGGTCGGAGGAGCCTTTTGACATCGCGCCCAGAGAACCCATCCCGCGGTAAGATTTGTAAGAACGGCCCTGGAACAGTTCGATTTCGCCCGGGGACTCTTCGGTACCGGCCAGCATGGAACCCACCATTACCGCTGCCGCACCGGCCGCGATGGCTTTGGCGATGTCGCCGGAGAAGCGGATACCGCCGTCAGCGATAACCGGAATACCGGTACCTTCCAGCGCTTCTACCGCGTCGGATACCGCGGTGATCTGCGGAACGCCCACGCCGGTGACGATACGGGTAGTACAGATGGAGCCAGGGCCGATACCCACTTTCACCGCGCTGCAACCGGCTTCAGCCAGCGCACGTGCGCCTGCGCCGGTCGCCACGTTACCGCCGATGATCTGCAGGTCAGGATATTTTGCACGGGTCTCGCGAATACGTTGCAGCACGCCTTCGGAGTGGCCGTGAGAGGAGTCGATCAGCAGGACGTCAACGCCTGCGGCAACCAGCGCATCAACGCGCTCTTCGTTGCCCGCACCTGCGCCAACCGCAGCACCGACGCGCAGACGGCCATGCTCGTCTTTACAGGCGTTCGGTTTACGTTCTGCTTTCTGGAAGTCTTTAACGGTGATCATGCCGAGCAGGTGGAAGCCGCCATCCACAACCAGCGCTTTTTCAACACGTTTTTCGTGCATTTTTGCGAAGACCACGTCGCGGGATTCGCCTTCACGCACGGTCACCAGACGCTCTTTCGGGGTCATGTAGACGCTGACAGGCTGGTTCAGGTCAGTGACGAAACGCACGTCACGGCCGGTGATGATACCCACCAGTTCGTTATCGGAGGTCACAACCGGGTAGCCTGCAAAGCCGTTACGCTCGGTCAGCGCTTTGACTTCGTGCAGGGTGGTGGTTGGCAGAACGGTCTGTGGATCGGTAACGATGCCAGATTCATGTTTCTTCACGCGGCGAACTTCTTCCGCCTGGCGCTCGATAGACATGTTTTTATGAATAAAGCCAATGCCGCCTTCCTGAGCCAGGGCAATAGCCAGGCGCGCTTCAGTCACGGTGTCCATTGCCGCGGAGAGCATAGGAATGTTCAGGCGAATGGTTTTGGTCAACTGCGTGCTGAGGTCGGCAGTATTCGGCAGAACGGTGGAATGAGCGGGAACGAGGAGGACGTCGTCAAACGTCAGTGCTTCTTTAGCGATACGTAGCATGGGCAATATCTCTGACCTGGGTGGTTAAATATTGCCGTGGCATTATACAGAGCGTAACCGATTGCATCTACACTTTTTTATAAAAAATGCTTGCGATTGCCTCTTATCAGGTTACTATCGACTGAATAACTTGCTGATTTAGAATTTGATCCCGCTCACATGTTATCCTCTCAATCCCCCTCAATTTATACCGTCAGCCGCCTTAATCAGACGGTCCGTTTGCTGCTTGAGCAGGAAATTGGCCAGGTGTGGATTAGCGGAGAGATCTCTAATTTCACCCAGCCGGCATCCGGTCACTGGTACTTCACCCTGAAGGACAATACCGCTCAGGTGCGCTGCGCGATGTTCCGCAACAGCAACCGTCGGGTCACCTTCCGGCCGCAGCACGGCCAGCAGGTTCTGGTTCGCGCCAGTATCACCCTGTACGAGCCGCGCGGTGATTACCAGATTATCGTCGAGAGTATGCAGCCTGCGGGTGAAGGACTTCTCCAGCAGAAATACGAGCAGCTGAAAGCCACGCTTTCGGCAGAAGGTCTGTTCGATCAGCAGTACAAAAAACCGCTTCCCTCCCCTGCCCACTGCGTGGGGGTGATCACGTCGAAAACCGGTGCCGCGCTGCATGACATCCTGCACGTGCTGAACCGCCGCGACCCTTCCCTGCCGGTCATCATCTACCCGACCGCGGTGCAGGGGGACGATGCGCCCGGGCAGATTGTTCGCGCCATTCAGTTGGCTAACGCCCGTCAGGAGTGTGATGTTTTGATTGTCGGACGCGGAGGCGGTTCGCTGGAAGATCTGTGGAGCTTTAACGACGAACGCGTGGCGCGGGCGATTTTTGCCAGCCAGATCCCGGTGGTCAGCGCCGTCGGGCACGAAACCGACGTCACTATCGCCGATTTTGTTGCCGACCTGCGGGCACCGACGCCGTCTGCCGCGGCAGAAGTGGTGAGCCGTAACCAGCTCGAACTGCTGCGCCAGATGCAAAACGGCCAGCAGCGCCTCGAGATGGCGATGGACTACTTCCTCGCCAACCGCACCCGTCGTTTTACCCAGCTTCATCATCGCCTGCAGCAGCAGCACCCGCAGCTGCGTCTGGCGCGACAGCAGACCGTGCTGGAGCGTCTGCGCCAGCGGATGAACCTTGCGGTGGACAATCAGCTCAAGCGCGCGGTACAGCGCCAGCAGCGCACGACCCAGCGCCTGAATCAGCACAACCCGCAGCCGCGCATTTATCGCGCACAAACGCGTATCCAGCAGCTGGAATATCGCCTCGCGGAGAACCTGCGCGCACGGCTAAGCAGTACCCGGGAACGCTTCGGTAACGCGGTCACCCATCTGGAAGCCGTCAGCCCGCTCTCGACGCTGGCGCGCGGCTACAGCGTGACCACCGCGACCGATGGCCAGGTGCTGAAGCAGACCAAACAGGTCAAAGCCGGGGATGTCCTCACCACCCGCCTGTCAGACGGCTGGGTGGAAAGCGAAGTGAAAGGCGTGACGCCGGTGAAGAAAACCCGCGCCCGCAAAAAGGCCTGACACGCGTCAGGCCGCGATTTGTCCGACTTACCTGCCGTTTTGCTGTTATGACTTACACTTAAGTTGTTGCTTTTTCGGCATTGCCATAACAGGAGAGTCGCATGACCCGAACTTATAGCGTGATCCCGCCGTATATTCTTCGTCGTATTATTGAAAGTGGCTCTGAGCCCCAGCAGCGCTGCGCCCGCCAGACGCTGACGCATGTACAAACGCTGATGGCACATATGCCAGGTAAACCCGCTGCGCCGCACGTTAATAAAGCCGGGCAGCTGGAGCGCGATATTTATGATGCCAAACAGACCCAGGAACTGCCGGGCACTCAGGTGCGTTATGAGGGACAGCCGTCAAATGGGGATATTGCTGTCGATGAAGCCTATGATTATTTAGGTATCACCCATGATTTTTTCTGGAAAAATTATCATCGCGACTCGCTGGATAACAAAGGGCTGATACTGACGGGCACCGTTCATTATGGGCGGGAATATCAGAACGCTTTCTGGAATGGTCAGCAGATGGTATTTGGCGATGGTGACGGCGAGATATTTAACCGCTTCACTATTGCCATTGACGTTGTGGCACATGAACTTAGCCATGGGGTGACCGAAACCGAAGCCGGGCTTATCTACTTTGAACAATCGGGTGCGCTGAATGAGTCGTTATCTGACGTTTTCGGCTCGCTGGTGAAACAGTATCACCTGAAGCAAACGGCCGACAAAGCCGACTGGCTGATTGGCGAAGGGCTGCTGGCTGAAGGGATTAATGGCAAAGGGCTGCGATCGATGTCAGAACCTGGAACCGCCTATGACGATCCCCTGCTCGGCAAAGATCCCCAGCCCGGGCATATGAAAGACTTTATCAAAACGCGCGAAGATAACGGCGGCGTGCATCTTAATTCGGGTATTCCTAATCGCGCGTTTTACCTTGCCGCGACGGCCATTGGCGGCCATGCCTGGGAGAAAGCCGGTTATGCCTGGTATGACACGGTTTGCGATCGCCAGCTGGCGCAAGATGCAGATTTTGACGCCTTTGCGAAACTGACGGTGGCACACGGTGAAAAGCGATCGGGTGGCAACGTCGCAGCAGCCATTGAGCAAGCCTGGAAACAGGTGGGAGTGTTGTAAATGCAGGTTCCGGAACTGACGGATGACGCGGTGGTCGAGCTGGCCCGTGAAGGCGGCGTGGCCTATATTCCCCATCTCAGCGGCTTACGGCGAATCGCGCTCTCGACGCTTAACAGCGCGCAGCGCCAGCGCGTGGTGAATATACTGGAGCAGGCTATTCCGCGGGGAGAGCCGCCCGGCCAGCGGTCGTCACCCGGTGGCGGCGACCAGCGCTATTTTCGCATCCAGATAATATGGACCCGGCACAATCAGGCGCAATACACCGACATTATTGTGCTGGTTCCCGAACAGGAAGCGCCAGAGTCGCTGATCGAGCTCTGGCAAAAAGGCGAAGGCTGCGTATGCGATTAAGCGTCAGCTCTGACGAACTCCACGCGCTTTTTCGAGATCAGACCGTGGCCGTTCTGGCAGAAATAGTCCACTGCACCGCAGGCTTTTAACACCTGGAGTGGCTGATGGCACTCCGGGCAGCGCGCTTCCAGTACGATATCTTTGTTGCACGTTTCGCAGTGCGCCACACCGTTTTGCGGTTCAATCTCCGCATGGCAATCCGGGCAGGTAATCGACATGATGCCTCCTTTGAAGGATATTCAGTTCTGCCCTGATGTTACCACGATGCGTTTAGTGGGGGCCACGCAGCTGTTGCTGTAATGTTAGCAGGATTTCCACCTCTTCAAGCCTGCGCTGCGTCGTGCGGCTCACCTCTTCCGGATCGCGGGCAAACAGGCTCTGCTCACCCAGAATATGCTCCGCCAGGCAGCGCTCATAGATCGTGCCGCCAAAACGCCAGGAGTGAACCTTATCGCCATCGATCAGCTCAAGCACATCTTCTGCCCCGCGTCGGTCATGGCTGATAATGCGTCCATCCCGCAGATACAGCCGCAGCCCTTTTTGCCCGCCGGACGGCCCGGCATATTTGTTAAGCCAGATATCCACCGGCACGCCGCCGAGCAGCCCCTGAAGATGCGCTTCGCCTTCCGCCGTGGTCAGGTCGCCTCTGGCGATATCGCGCCCCAGACGGTCTCTGGCCTCCACAACCTGCAGGGCTATATCACCGCTTCCTCCCAGATAGCGCAGCGTTTCGCGCAGCATCGCCAGCACGTGCGTGCCGATATCGAGGATCACCCCCGTCAGGATGACGAAGCGTTCGGGTGTCGGGTTCCCCGGTGGCGAAGTTGAGCGCGATGGGCTCCCCCCGCCGCGTTAAACCCGCTCGGCTCCTGTAAAAAGCCCTCGATGCGGACGATATCCGAAAAGGTGTTGACCAACCCCAGCTGCACGAGGTTAATGCGTGCCATCCAGTGATCGAGCGCCAGCACCCGGGCGGCCGCCTCCGGCCTCGCCAGCAGCGTTTTCAGCCTGGCGATTTGGGCAAGTGTAGCGACCACCGGCTTTTCGACCACAATGCGCGGGATGGAAGACGCCAGCGCCTGCTCAAGCACCTCAAGGTGCTGCAGCGATGCGGTGGTAATAAACAGCGTATCGGGGGATTGGGCGAGGAGATCGGCAAGCGAAGGACATCGGGTGACGCCATCAAGCGTCTTAGCCGGCTGGATATCAAACCCCAGACAGTGGAGGGAAGCGCCAAAGGTATGTTGTAGTGCGGGTAAGTAGGCGGTTTCAACCACCGCGCCAAGTCCAACAAACCCAATCTGCATATATCACCTCTGTCGTGGCAAGGCCGGAGCGTAACCTACGCCCCGGCCAGCTCAGGCGGATATCAGACGTTGGTTACCGGTTTCGGCTCGTTTTTGGTTTGCGCATTTTCCAGCATACGACGCACCGGAACAATGAGCACAATCAGAACAGCGGCACAAATCAGCAGCGCGATGGAGCAGCGCGCGAAGAGGTTCGGCAGCAGCTCCAGCTGATCGGCTTTAACATGGCCGCCAATCAGACCCGCCGCCAGGTTGCCCAGCGCGCTGGCACAGAACCACAGGCCCATCATCTGGCCACGCATTCTTTCCGGCGCCAGCAACGTCATCGTCGCCAGACCAATCGGGCTCAGACACAGCTCACCGAGGGTCAGCATCAGGATACTGCCCACCAGCCAGAACGGCGATACCCCCGCTCCACCGTTGTTGAGGACGTTCTGTGCCGCCAGCATCATCAGGCCAAAGCCCCCCTGCTGCACACAGAATGCCGATCACGAATTTGGTGATGCTGCCCGGACGGATGTTGTTGCTCGCCAGCTTCGGCCAGGCCCAGCTAAAGACCGGTGCCAGCAGGATAATAAACAGGGCGTTAATTGACTGGAACCACACCGCCGGGATTTCAAAATCACCGATCATGCGGTTGGTGTAGTCGTTGGCAAACAGGTTGAACGAGGTCGGCTTTTGTTCAAACGCCGACCAGAAGAAGGCCGCAGAAACCAGCAGGATAAAGCACACCAGCAGGCGGGCGCGCTCTTTGCGGTTCAGGCCGGCAAACATGAACAGCCAGATGAAGTACAGGGCCACCGAGGCGGCAATCACGTACACCAGCACGCTGGCCACCGCGACCGGGTTAATGACAATCACGCCCTGCGCAATCAGGGTGACAATAATCGCCACACCCGCCGCCAGCGCCAGTAACCAGCCGCCAACGCCATTTTTCTTCACCACCGGACTGTTCCAGGTGGAGTCCAGCCCCACTTCGCTGTCGTAGCGCTTCATCGACGGCACGGCAAACAGGCGGAAGATGACCAGCGCCACCAGCATGCCGATGCCGCCAATACCAAAGCCCCAGTGCCAGCCGTGGGATTTAATCAGCCAGCCGGAGATCAGCGGCGCGATAAACGACCCCATGTTGATGCCCATATAGAACAGCGAGAAGCCGCCGTCACGACGCGCATCGCCCTTTTTATACAGCGTGCCCACCATCACCGAGATACAGGTTTTGAACAGGCCCGAGCCCAGGACGATAAACATCAGGCCGATAAAGAACAGGTTGTTGCCCATCACCGCCGACAGCGCAATCGACAGGTGGCCGAGGGCAATCAGAATTGAGCCGTACCAGACCGCTTTCTGCTGGCCGAGCCAGTTATCCGCCAGCCAGCCGCCCGGCAGCGCGGCCAGGTACATGGTTCCGGCGAAGATACCGACGATAGCGGAGGCATTTTCACGCGCCAGCCCCATGCCGCCGTCATAGACGGTGGCCGCCATAAACAGGATCAGCAGCGGACGAATACCGTAAAACGAGAAGCGCTCCCACATCTCCGTGAAGAACAGCGCGCCGAGCGGATAAGGATGGCCGAAGAAAGTTCGGCTTTCGTTTTTATTAACAGAGGATTGCATAATTCTCCCGAGATGATGTGTCGTCGTACTTGTAAACACCGGAAACCCGCCGCCCGGTTAACGTTCAGGTGGCTTTTTTTACATCCGGCGAAATGTTATTTAACCATTTGATAACCTAAGGCAACTTTTGTCCAGCCCCCAACCCACCACCAAAAGATGAAAGTTCGACAATCGTCTTATTTCTTAGATTTTATGTTGGATAAACATGAATAGTGATTGACATCACATCAATAATTATTCGTCCCTTTCAGGCATAAAAAAACCCGCGACAGGCGCGGGTTTTTCAGCAGAGCAGCAAGGATTATTTGCTTTTCTTAATGTGTTTAATCAAACGCTTACGCTTACGCATCTGGTTCGGCGTCAGGGTGTTACGCTTGTTAGCAAACGGGTTATCGCCTTCCTTGAACTGGATACGAATCGGTGTGCCCATTACTTCCAGCGATTTACGGAAGTAGTTCATCAGATAGCGTTTGTAAGAATCCGGCAGATCCTTCACCTGGTTACCGTGGATCACCACGATAGGCGGGTTATAACCGCCGGCGTGGGCATATTTCAGCTTCACGCGACGACCACGCACCAGCGGTGGCTGATGGTCTTCTGCCGCCATGGTCATGATACGGGTCAGCATCGCGGTACCGACACGACGCGTTGAACAGTCATAGGCTTCGCGTACGGACTCAAACAGGTTACCCACGCCGCTGCCGTGCAGGGCTGAGATGAAGTGGACGCGGGCAAAGTCGATAAAGCCCAGACGGAAGTCCAGCATCTCTTTGACCTGCTCACGCACTTCGTTGCTCAGGCCGTCCCACTTGTTGACGACGATAACCAGTGAGCGCCCACTGTTAAGGATAAAGCCGAGCAGGGAGAGATCCTGATCGGAGATGCCTTCACGGGCATCGATAACCAGCATCACCACGTTGGCGTCTTCAATCGCCTGCAGAGTTTTGATTACCGAGAATTTTTCCACCACATCGGTGATTTTGCCGCGCTTACGCACGCCCGCGGTGTCGATCAGAACGTATTCACGTTCGTCACGCTGCATCGGGATGTAGATACTGTCGCGGGTGGTGCCCGGCATGTCGTACACCACCACGCGGTCTTCACCGAGAATACGGTTAGTAAGCGTTGACTTACCGACGTTTGGACGACCGACGATGGCCAGCTTGATCGGCAGATCCTGCGGGTTGAAGTCGTCTTCCGGCTCCTCTTCACCCTCTTCGCCTTCTTCGAACTGCGCCCAGTACTCGGCGTCTTCGTCGACCTCTTCCGGCGGGTTGATCTCGTCAACGTACGGCAGCAGCGCGGTTTCCAGCAGGCTGGTAACGCCACGACCGTGTGAAGCGGCGATCGGGTAGATATCGCCCAGGCCTAATGACCAGAAATCGGCCATCGCCTGATCGGGATCGATACCGTCGGTTTTGTTCGCCACCAGGAAGGTAGATTTTTCACGTGAGCGCAGGTGCTTGGCGATGGCAACGTCGGCAGGCATCAGGCCCGCGCGCGCATCCACCATAAACAGCACGATGTCCGCTTCTTCAATCGCCAGCAGGGATTGTTCCGCCATGCGGGTTTCAACGCCGTCTTCTGTCCCGTCGATACCGCCGGTATCGATACAGATAAACTCACGACCTTCCACTTCTGCACGACCGTACTTACGGTCACGCGTGAGCCCCGGGAAATCCGCAACCAGCGCATCACGGGTGCGTGTTAAACGGTTAAAAAGAGTGGATTTTCCAACGTTCGGGCGCCCGACAAGCGCGACCACAGGTACCATGTTTAAAGCCTCATAAAATTCGATATCACGTCGCGTTTGCGGCGTTTTTTAAAAAATCAAAACGGCCCCTGAAGCAACAGGAGCCGTTGAGTATACTACAACCGCGGTGATTAACGCGTGATCGCGTACAGCGTACCGTCTTTTGCCTGGATTAGCAGTTTGCCGTCAGCCACCACCGGCTCGGTCAGGAAACCGGAACCGTCGACTTTTTCCTGGGCGACAAAACGACCGTTGCTCGGGTCAATCCAGTGCATGTAACCTTCGCTATCACCCACCACCAGGCTGCCGTTATACAGCGCCGGTGCGGTCAGCAGACGGTGCAGCAGATCGCTCTGCGTCCACAGCGTCACGCCGCCATCGGTGCTCAGCGCCAGCAGGCGATCGTTCTGATCGACCAGATAGATGCGGTTGCCATCCACCACAAAATCATTCACCGAGCCCAGCTCGCGTTTCCACATCACCTGGCCGCTACGCAGATCCATCGCGGTCAGGTTGCCGTTATAGGCCAGAGCGTAGACAACGCCATTGACGATAACCGGCGTGGTATCCACGTCGCTCAGACGGTCGATTTCGGTCGGACCGGTTGCCTGAGAGATACGCTGCTGCCAGATCAGCTGACCCTGCTGCATCAATACGGCGCTGACGCGACCGTTATCGCCGCCAACAATGGCCGCACCAAAGGCAGTCGCTGGCGCAGACTCACCGCGCAGGGAGAGCGCAGGCATATCCAGGTTAACGGTCCACTTCACCGCACCGTCAGATTCATTCAGCGCCTGCAGCTGACCGTTGGCGGTATGCACCAGCACCATGCCGTCGCTGACGACCGGACGGGAGAGGGTTTCTCCCGCCACGCGGGTTTGCCAGGCAATGGAACCGTCGCTGGCGTTAAGGGCGTAGACCTGGGCCTTTTCGCTGCCAATGTAGACATGGCCACCGGCAACCGTTACGCCACCTGACAGCAGAGCCGGCGTGCGTGACAGCCAGCCGCTTTTTTCTGCCAGATTAATCGACCACACCTCTTTGCCGTCATCGGCGTTAACGGCTTTTACTATGCCTTTGCGGTCAGCCGCATAGACAACGCCGTCCGCAGAAGCCGGATGCAGGTTGGAATAGAAGTCGCCAATACCGTCACCGACGGAGGTGCTCCATGCGGTAGACGGCGCAAACTGGTTTTCAACCGTCGGCAGTGGAGACATGGTGACAACATCTTCTTCGCCGCTGAACAGTGAACAGCCGCTCAATAACGTAACGGAAAGCAGTCCTGGCAGAAGTAATTTACGCAATTGCATCGGGTCCCTCTCAGACGGACAAATTATTTATTTTCATCTGCATCATTTCGCTCAGCGCTGGTGAGGCGTTGCTTTTCACACCCGCTTCCCATGCGCTGCGCGCGCCTTGTTTGTCACCCTTGCTCAGCAGTGCTTCACCACGCAGGTCGGCAACAATCGAGGCAAAACCTTCACCTTTGACAGTGTCGAGGGTTTTCAGCGCTTCGTCGGGCTTCTTCTGCTGCACCTGAATACGGGCAAGACGCAGATTGATGAGCGCTTTCAGGTTATCGTTACCTGCTGCTGCCAGACCCTGCTGCAGCTGGGCTGCCGCCTTATCCAGTTCGCCTTTATCCACGAACTGCTGAGCCACTTCCAGCGACGCCAGCGCGCCATAGGTATTTTTGTTGTCTGCGGCAAATTTCTCTGCCGCCGCCAGGGTTTGCGGACGATCGGCCTGAATGGCGCTCACGGTATTTTCATACTGTAAGGAGGAGCCACGCGCGGAATCGACCTGATGACTGTTCCAGTAACGCCAGCCCACCAGGGCGCCAACACCTAAAATGACCCCAACAGCCAGTGCTTTGCCATTTTCAGCAAAGAAGCGTTTAATCGCATCAACCTGGTCGTTTTCGTTCTCGTACATTTCCACGCAGTCCTTCTCCTTAGCCCAGTAGAGTGCGCAAGTGCGCCGCAACGCCGTCCTGCGTTACCGTTGTTTGCTCACCAGAGCGCAGATCCTTCACTACCACTTCGCCGTTAGCCACTTCTGACTCGCCGAGTACCAGTGCAATACGCGCGCCCCACTTGTCGGCACGGGCGAACTGTTTCTTAAAGTTGCCGCCGCCGTGGTTGGTCATCAGCTTAGCCGCTGGCAGCGCATCGCGCACGCGTTCGGCAAGCTGCATTGCCGCAGACTGCGTTTCCGCGCCTGAGGCCACCAGGTATATATCGACAACAGGATCGGCTTTAAATTCCGGATTAACTGCCTGAACTAACAAAACAAGTCGCTCAAGGCCCATGGCGAAACCAACTGCAGGGGCGGGACGACCGCCTAACTGCTCTACCAGACCATCATAACGACCGCCCGCACAGACCGTTCCCTGTGAACCGAGGCTGGTGGTGACCCATTCAAACACGGTGCGGTTGTAGTAGTCCAGACCACGCACCAGACGCTGGTTGACGGTGTAAGCAATACCGGCAGCTTCCAGCAGCTTGCACAGACCAGCAAAGTGTTCGCGGGAATCTTCGTCCAGATAATCGCCCAGGGCAGGCGCGTCGTTCAGCAGGGCCTGCACGTCCGGATTCTTGGAATCCAGCACGCGCAGCGGGTTGCTGTACATGCGACGCTTGCAGTCTTCGTCCAGCTTCTCTTTATGCTGCTCGAGGAAGGCCACCAGCGCATCGCGGTAGTTTGCACGCGCTTCAAGAGAACCAATGGAGTTCAGCTCCAGCGAAACGTGGTCAGCGATACCCAGCGCGCGCCACCAGCGGGCGGTAAGCATAATCAGCTCGGCGTCGATATCCGGGCCCTGTAGACCAAAGGCTTCGACACCCAGCTGGTTAAACTGGCGATAACGGCCTTTCTGCGGGCGTTCGTGACGGAACATTGGGCCGATATACCACAGGCGCTGCTCCTGATTGTACAGGAGACCATGCTCGATGCCGGCGCGTACACATCCCGCCGTACCTTCCGGACGTAAGGTCAGGCTGTCGCCGTTACGATCCTCAAAGGTATACATCTCTTTTTCAACCACGTCGGTGACTTCACCGATAGCGCGTTTGAATAACGGGGTCTGCTCTACAATCGGCAAACGGATTTCGCTGTAACCGTAGCTGCCGAGCACCTGCTTGAGGGTGCCTTCAATGCGCTGCCAGATGGCGGTCTCGGCAGGCAGATAATCGTTCATGCCGCGAATGGCTTGAATGTTCTTTGCCACGTTTGTTCTCTTTCTATAGACAAAAATGAACCCTGGGGTTCATAACCGAAGGGTTCAATCATACACAGGAAGCGAACCGCTTCCCATCACGTTATTTTTCTACATGTAGCACGCTGATACGCTGCGCTTCATCCAGCATGGTGGCTTTGGCGCGAATGCGGGCTTCAAGCTGATCGATCATGTCGTTATTATCCAGACGATCTTTGCGGACGCCATCTTCATAGAGACCACTTTTCTTGTTGCCGCCCGTGACGCCTAACGTTGAGACCAGCGCCTCACCCGGACCGTTCACCACACAGCCGATAATCGAAACATCCATCGGGGTGATGATATCTTCCAGGCGCTGCTCGAGCGCATTCACCGTACCGATAACATCAAACTCCTGACGCGAACAGGTCGGGCAGGCGATAAAGTTGATGCCACGGGAGCGAATACGCAGCGACTTCAGAATATCGAAACCGACTTTAATCTCTTCCACCGGATCGGCGGCCAGCGAGACACGCAGGGTGTCGCCAATACCTTCATTCAGCAGCAGACCGAGGCCAATCGCTGATTTCACCGCACCGCTACGCGCGCCGCCGGCTTCGGTGATTCCGAGGTGCAGCGGCTGATCGATCTGCTTCGCCAGCAGACGATAGGATTCAACGGCGAGGAAAACGTCCGACGCTTTAACGCTGACTTTGAACTGGTCGAAGTTCAGACGATCGAGATGATCCACATGACGCATGGCCGATTCGAGCAGCGCCTGCGGAGTCGGTTCGCCGTACTTTTCCTGCAGATCTTTTTCCAGCGAACCGGCGTTCACGCCGATACGGATAGGGATGTTCTTATCGCGGGCGCAATCAACGACCGCGCGGATACGCTCTTCGCTGCCGATATTGCCGGGGTTGATACGCAGGCAATCGACGCCGTATTCCGCCACCTTCAGCGCGATACGGTAATCGAAGTGAATATCGGCAACCAGCGGAACGGAGACCTGCTGTTTGATGAGTTTGAACGCTTCTGCCGCATCCATTGTCGGCACGGAAACGCGGACAATGTCTGCGCCTACACGTTCTAACGCTTTGATCTGATTGACCGTCGCCGCCACATCGGTGGTACGGGTGTTGGTCATCGACTGAACGGCGATGGGAGCACCATCGCCAATTGGCACATTCCCGACGTAAATACGTTTCGATTTTCTACGTGGAATAGGAGCCTGGTTATGCATGGAAAATCTCCCGCGTTGCCTGTCTGTTACTTACTGTGCTGCTGATTGTTCGGCATTGAGGGTCAGACGCGCAACCTGGTTAGTTCTGATAAAACGGCTCAGATCGACAGGTTTACCCTGGAACTGGATCTGGACCGCTGCCGGAGCACCAATCTTGAGCTTATAAGGCGCCTGGCCTGCCAGATTTAACGTGCCGTCCTTACGCTGCAGTCCGCTGAACAGCTTTTTGCCGGTCGCGTCGGTCACTTCAAGCCAGCAGTCGGCGCTGAAGTTCATGACCAGCGCGTTCGGGTCGGCCGGTGCCGCCGCGACGCCAGCCGGATCGGATGGCAGAGGCTGAACCGCGTTGTCCGCGGTGGCGGCCGGTGCAGTCTCGACGTTCGCCTGAGAAGGCGAAACAACGGCGCTGTCAGCCGGAGCCTGGGCTGTTTGATTAGCAGCAGGCGCAGCAGTCTGCGCCGTTGCTGTATCTGTGGTGTCGGTCGCTGGCGCCTGCGGTTCGCTGGCGGTTGCGTCGGTATTCAGTGGGATGCTCTGAGCGCCATCGCCCGCTGAGCCATTCAGCTCGGCGGAGGACTGATCGGCCATGGTGGTGATCTCTTCCTGCTGCGCTTTGTGGTTTTGCCACCACCAGGCGCCCGTCAGGCCGATAACCACAAACAAGACCAGCCAGGTAAAGCTCATCAGCCAGCCATCACGTTTTTTACGACGTTTGCCCAGCGAAAAACTCTGCATCGGCGCGACTTTCGCCGCTCTGACCGGTGCCTGTTTTTCCATCATCGGCAGCAGTTCGTCTTCAGGGATATGCACCAGTTTCGCATAGGAGCGGATATAACCACGCAGAAACGTTGAAGCGAGTTCGGCAGGCGCCTTATCTTCTTCAATATCGCGGACCGTGGAAACCTTCAGGCATAAGCGTTCCGCAACGGCTTGCTGGCTTAGTCCGAGTTGTTCACGGGCGTTGCGAAGACGAACGCCAGTGGAAAGTGCTGCATTTTGGTCGTGAGTGGCTTCAGTATTCATTCGCTACAACTACTGGTACGTGAAAATTGAGGATCCTGGCGCTGGTGAGTCACAATGCCACCCGCACCGCGAAACTTCTGGTCAGTTAACCTTAGTAAGACAGCACAACGCTGTCAGGTTTTCGTTGACAGAAGCGGCTTGTCAGTGAGGCTAAACTGTTGTTGCGTCGTTACATACTGCCTTAAAGTCATATAAAACGCACCGTAATTATTACCCATACGCCGGTGCAATGACTGTTTATTCGCATCTTACGCTGCCACGGCGCAGATAATGCGCCGTGACTGCATAATAATTACACGGCCTTGATGTCGATAGCCTCACCCTGCATCCGCTTACGCAGCGTACGCTTGGTGCGGTCGATAACATCACCGGCCAGCTGCCCGCAGGCAGCATCGATATCATCACCACGGGTTTTACGCACGATAGTGGTGAAACCGTACTCCATCAGAACCTTGGAGAAACGGTCGATACGGCTGTTTGAGCTACGGCCATACGGCGCGCCCGGGAACGGGTTCCATGGGATCAGGTTGATCTTGCACGGCGTATCTTTCAGCAGTGCCGCCAGCTCGTGCGCATGCTCGGTGCCGTCGTTGACGTGATCCAGCATGACGTACTCGATGGTGACGCGTCCCTGGTTGGCATTGGACTTCGAAATGTAGCCCCGCACCGAGTTCAGGAAGGTCTCGATATTGTATTTCTTGTTGATTGGCACGATCTCATCACGGATGGCATCGTTTGGCGCGTGCAGCGAAATCGCCAGCGCAACGTCAATCATATCGCCGAGCTTGTCCAGCGCAGGCACAACACCTGACGTGGAGAGCGTCACGCGACGTTTGGACAGGCCAAAACCGAAGTCATCGAGCATGATTTCCATGGCCGGAACCACGTTGGTCAGGTTCAGCAGCGGCTCGCCCATCCCCATCATCACCACGTTGGTGATTGGACGGGTGCCGGTCACTTTTGCCGCGCCGACGATCTTCGCCGCACGCCAGACCTGGCCGATGATTTCCGAAACACGCAGGTTACGGTTAAAGCCCTGCTGCGCCGTGGAGCAGAACTTACACTCCAGCGCACAACCGACCTGAGAAGAGACGCACAGCGTGGCGCGATCGTCTTCCGGGATATAGACAGTCTCAACGCGCTGATCGCCTACGGCAATCGCCCATTTGATGGTGCCGTCAGCTGAACGCTGCTCTTCCACCACTTCCGGGGCGCGGATTTCAGCCACTTCTTTGAGTTTATTGCGCAGGACTTTGTTGATGTCCGTCATGTCATCAAAGTTGTCGCTGCAATAGTGGTACATCCATTTCATGACCTGGTCGGCACGAAACGGCTTCTCGCCCATCTCTTTGAAGAACTCGCGCATCTGCTGACGGTTCAGGTCCAGCAGGTTGATTTTTCCATTTTTATTTGGAACCGCAGGAATGGCGACTTCGGAGGTATTAACTAGTTCAGACATAATATATTCCGGCCTCGTTGTTACACGTTATGGCCCGTGGAGGGTTAAAAAGAAACGCCCCGGCAAGCAGTCTGCTCATCCGGGGCGTTGCATTGTACAAAGTCTGGCGCAGGGATGCCACGTCTGCACGCGGCATTTACGAAAATAATGTGTAAACGAAACCGTTAGATTAACGGGTACGTGGACACACTTCGCCTTCTGCGAAGAAGAAAGCGATTTCGCGCGCAGCAGATTCTACGGAGTCGGAACCGTGGGTGCCGTTCTCGGTGAAGCTGTCAGCGTAGTCTGCACGCAGAGTACCTGCCAGAGCGTTATCCGGGTTGGTTGCACCCAGCAGATCGCGATGACGCTGAACGGCATTTTCGCCTTCCAGCACAGATACCACGATTGGGCCAGAGGTCATGAACTCAACCAGACCGTCGAAGAATGGGCGACCTTCGTGCTCTGCATAGAAACCGCGAGCCTGCTCAACGGTCAGATGCAGCATTTTGGTGCCAACAATTTTGAACCCTGCCGCTTCAAAGCGAGCAAAGATGCTGCCAATAACGTTTTTTGCCACCGCGTTTGGTTTGATGATGGAAAAAGTACGTTCAATAGCCATGATTACCTCTGTGATTTGTTCTGTTGTTTTGCATTCATGCGAAAGATATGGCGCGGATTATAATGAGCATTAGCGCCATTGCCTATGGATGGATGTAACATTTTTTTAAAATAAGACGAGTTTTAACAACAGATCGTGGCTAAAACCTGTTTTATCTATTGCAATGTAAAATCGACGGTTGCCACCTGCCCTGCCTCATCCATCACCAACAGTTGATACTCCCCGGCGCTTTCAAGGTGCAACGTCCAGGCTCGCCCCTGCCCGTTCAGCGGTTCACCGTTGAGGAACCACCAGCGGGCCCCGTCGCTTCCGCTGGCCTGCAGCGGCAACGATACGCGCGCCTCCCCTGGCAGACGCTTAATCACCGCCCCCTGGCGAATGCCGGAGAGGATCAGCGGCGCCGGGAAGGGCTGGCCGAGCGGCGGACAGGCTGTTGATGCGGGCGGGATACGCGCCGCCCGCCGTTCCGCCTGCGGCAGCCACGGCTCCAGCGGCAGCGGCCAGACGTCGACGCTGTGTTCCTGGGCCTGCGGGCAGTCCGCCGCCACGCGTTTACCGCTGTTATCCAGCCAGACAGGGAAACGAATCCCGCGGATGCCCTCCTGCTCCGGCAGCAACAGCGTCGGGGGCTGGCTCCCTTCAAGCAGCCAGGTCGCGAGGCGACGGCGACAGTTGCTGTCTCCTTCCGGCAGGGACTGCCCGCCTGGCCAGCAGATCACGCCGCGGCTCACCGAGGCCGGACGCGGGTCGCGCGGCTGGCGCGCCTCGTCCAGCGCCGAGCGCGACTGCAGCAGGTTGTTGACCTGATTTAACACCGGAACCGCGCTGGCAAAACCAAATTGCCCGGCCACCGGCGTACCGTCCGGTCTGCCGGTCCAGATCCCAATCACGTAGCGCGCATTCAGCCCTATCGCCCAGGCATCGCGATAGCCATAGCTGGTACCGGTTTTGATCGCCAGGGGTACCACCTGAGCAAGCGCGCTGTCCGGCAGCGGCTGCGCCTCGTTGGCCAGAATACGGCGAACGATCCACGCCGCACCGGGTGACAGCAGGGGCCGCTCAACCAGCGGGTCGCCCGGCTGCATGCGCAGTCTCCCTGCCCGCCCCTGACGGGCAAAGGCGCTGTACGCCGCGGCAATATCCTCCAGACGCGCCCCGGCACCGCCCAGGATCAGGGAGAGGTTCGGCTGCGCGCCTGCGGGAAGCAGCAGCGGTAAGCCGGCGTTGCGCAGCATCCCGGCAAACTTTTTCGGCCCGTAGGCTTCCAGCACCTGCACGGCGGGTAGGTTCAGGGATCGCACCAGCGCCTCGCTCATGCTGATCGGGCCATGAAAACCGCTGTCAAAATTCCCTGGTCGGTAATCGCCGGTGCGGCGTGGGACATCCTGCAACAGCGAGGCCGGATGAATCAGCCCATCGTCCATCGCCAGGCCATAGACAAAAGGCTTGAGCACCGATCCCGGGGATCGGATCGCCGAGATCATATCCACATGGCTGAAACGGCTGTCGTCGTTGATGTCGACCGATCCGACCCAGCCGCGCACCTTCATGTCGCTATGATCGACGACGATCATCGCCAGCGAACTGCGGGGCGGCAGCCGGGATTTCCAGTTCAGCGCCAGCTCCTCCAGCTGGCGCTGCAGCGTGGCATCGAGGGTGGTCACCACTTTGGTGTCACGGCTTTTGCTGAGCATCATCCGTGAGAACAGCGGCGCCAGCTGCGGCATCTGCCGGGGGGCCAGCCATACCGGCTCCTCCTGCGATTCGCTTACCTGACGCGCGGGCCAGACGCCCTGGGAGGCCATGCGTTTGAGGACTTTATTACGTGCCGCCTCGGCGCGCTCCGGCCAGCGGTCCGGGCGCAAACGGCTCGGGGCCTGCGGCAGGACGGCAAGCAGTGCGGCTTCGGAGTAGCTCAGCTGCGCAGGGGCTTTTCCAAGATAAGCCCAGCTGGCGGCCCCCACCCCCCTGCAGCGTGCCACCAAAGGGGGCGCGGTTCAGATAGAGGGTCAGGATGTCACGTTTGGAGAGGTGCCACTCCAGCTGCAGCGCGCGCCAGAGCTGACGCACTTTGCCGCCAAAGGTACGGGGATGAGGATCCAGCAGACGGGCCACCTGCATGGTCAGCGTACTTCCGCCCGACACCACCTTCCCGGCAGTAAGATCCTGCCAGGCGGCGCGCAGCACAGAGAACGGGTTAACGCCGGGATGATCCCAGAACCAGCGATCTTCATACTGGATCAGGGCCTCGAGATAGCGCGGTGAGACCTCTTCGATGGTGACAGGATAGCGCCAGATCCCGTCGCGATCGGCAAATCGCCACAGCGGGATCCCCTTCTCATCCACCACCACCCGGGCGGGATTGACCTCGTGTAACGGCAGCGGCCACAGGCGATCGGCAGCAATGACACCGCCCCACAGCAGAAGTATCACCCCCGCCAGCCACAGCCAGCGGGAGCGTATCCATTTCCGATACTGCACGTTACGGTACGACGATCAGTGGGCCACTGGCCGCACCCGTTGCCCGCCACTGCGGCACGTACATCGATTCCACCAGCGGTACGGGCACCGCATAGGTTCCCGGCGTGACGGCGCGGGCCAGATAGACCAGCGTCACCGGCTGGCCTTCATTGACCGGCACGGCGGCGACAAAGCGATCGTCGCGGAACTCCATATGCTGAATATCAGCCTGCTGCATCTGGCTGAGCAGGTTTTGCACCTCGCTGCCGCTCTCCTGCAGGCTGGCGCTGCTGCTGGCAAGGTTCTGGTTTTCCAGCTCCAGCCCGGCAGGCAACAGGTCAACCACCAGGGCATCCGGTACGTTCTGGCTGGCAGTGACGTTCAGCCAGACCAGCACCAGCTCGCCGCTCTTCAGGGACGAGAGGGATTTGCTGCTGCCATCGGTCGCCAGAATCTGACGTTCGATTTTCAGCACGCTGGAAGCAGGCTGCGGCGCGTATTGCGGATAGCCGCTGCTGTCCAGGCGCACCCACAGCGGCGCAGTGCCGGTATTGGTGACCTGCAGAGCAGCCAGCTGATCGGCATTGAGGTTCTGCATCTGGGGTTTGTCACCCTTGAGATTGCCTTCCGCCAGCAACGTGGTGGCCTGCCATTGTCCGGAGAGGTTCTGCAGGGAACGACCCGCCAGGAACAGGGCGTTGCTCTCCTGGGTGGAGAGCCAGCGCTGGCTGAACGCCTGCTGAGAAAGGACGTTCAGCAGCGTGCTCTGCGCATCCGGCAGCAGGTTGTACTCTTCCAGCAGGCTAAGCATCATCGCGTTATCGCGAAGCGGGCTACCGTAATCGGCCATCCAGCTCTGCGTTTCGCTGCGCGGCGTTTTAATGGCTAGATCCAGCGCCTGCTGGCTGCGCGGCGCATCGCCCATCAGCTTCAGCCCCAGCCCCAGCTGCATCAGCGGCAGGCCCGATTTCGCCTGCGCACGACGCTCCCAAATTTCGCGCAGTGCCCCAAGAGGCGCTTTTTGCTGACGTGCCAACACCAGCGCAGCATAGGCCTGGATTGCGAACCTGCTCCCCTGAGTATCCTCGCTGTAGCGGACAGCCATCATGCCCGGATCCTGCAGGTAGCGCAGCAGGCGGTTGTTGGCATTGTTAACAGCATCTGCCGGCACGCTGTAGCCCTGCTCGCCCGCGCGCACCAGGAAATCGGTGACGTAGGCGGTGAGCCAGTACTCTTCCGGACCGTTTTTATCCCACAGGGCAAAGCCACCGTCGGTACGTTGCATCTGCAGCAGGCGGGAGATGCCGATCTCGATGGCTGCCCGGCGCTTCTCGTCGCTGTCGCCCTTAATACCCAGCGCGCTCAGCTGAGCGGCGCTGGTATAGAGCGACGGGAACAGGCCGCTGGTGGTTTGTTCCAGACAGCCATACGGATAGGCCTGCAGTTCACGAATGTAACGGGCCAGGTTGAGCGGCGGCTTACCGCTGAGCAGAAGCTGCCCCTGCAACGTCAGCGGAGAAAAATTAGCGAGGTGCTGTTCCGGCGCGTGCCAGCTTTCACCCGGCTTGAGCATCGTACCGCTGTTCACCGTCTGCGCCGGGAACGCCGGACGTACGCCGATCTTCCAGCTCTTCTGCTGCGGCGCAAAGGTTTCGCCGGGGAGGGTCAGGCCGCTCACCTGGGCGGCGATTTCGCCCTCGCCGTAACCGTCCAGCGCCCGCACCGGAATAAACAGCGTCGAGCGTTCACCGGCCGCCAGCTGCACCGGCTGCGGCTGGGCACCTTCCAGCGCCAGATTGCCGCCTGCGGTCAGCGCCACGTTCAGGGTCTGCGGTTTATCGGTCAGGTTGGTCAGATCCAGCGTCAACCGGGCGTTATCACCGCTGGCAAGGAAGCGCGGCGTGTTCAGCTCGGTAATGACGGGCGCGGCCACGACGACTTTGCTTTCACTGCTGCCGAAATCGTCATCGGTCCAGGCCTGGGCCATCAGACGCAGCTCACCGTTGAAGTCGCCAATCGGCAACGAAACCGTGCCCTCGCCGTTGGCATCCAGCTCCACCGGCTGCGCCTGCTGGGCGATGATGGTGACATGGTTGACCGGCGGTTTGCCGCCACGCTTGAGTTCATCGCCATCGCCGCCAAAGCGCAGCGACGCCAGACGCCCCTGGCCTTCAATCACCTGGCCGTAGATATCGTAGATATCCGCGCCATAGCGCTTCTGACCAAAGAATGCCTGCCACGGATCGGGGGTAACGTAATCGGTAATGTTAAGTACACCGCTGTCCACCGCTGAGACCAGCACGTTGATTTTCTGCGGGGTCGCCCCCTCTTTCACGCTGGCCTTCACTTTGACCGCCAGCGTCTGGTTCGGCCGCATTTTCTGCGGGTTATCGAGCGCAATGCTCAGACGACGGCTCTCATCGCCCATCGGCAGATGCAGCAAGCCCACCGCCCGTTTTGGCGTGGCCGATTTGGATTTATCGCCAGGACGCACCACCAGCGTGGAGAGATAGAGATCGTGACGTTTCCAGGCTTTATCCACCGGGATGGTCATATCCAGCCCCTCGGCCGGGACGTCGATCTCCTTCCACCACAGCGGCCCTTCGCTGGACTCGATCATCGCATAGCCTTTCCCTGCAGCCGGAGCAGCGATGTGCAGCCTGATGGTATCCCCGGGCTGATAGGCCGGTTTGTCCAGCTTCATGGTCACCCGATCCGGACGTGCCGCCCCGGTGCCGTCACTGTTGTCCTGCCAGCTGTAGCCTGCCCAGAAGCGTACGCTGCTGACCGTCTCATCCGGGGCTTTCACCTCCAGACGATAGGAGCCCCACTCCACCGGGAAGCTCACTTTTCCGGTCTCGTCGGCGGCCAGATCCAGCGCCTGCTCGCCCTCGATCAGATCTTTTTGATCGAACTGCGACTGCCAGCCGTCACTTTCTGACCAATTCCAGGAGTAGTCCCGGCGCTCGCGGATCAGGCGAACCTGCAAGCCCGAGACCGCTTTTTTCGCCCCGCTGGCATCGGCATAAACAATATCGAACCCGGCCTGGCTGTTCTCCTCAACAATCGGCTGGTTGACGGTGGTATCGGTGCGGTAGTCATAGACCGCTTTGCTGGCGAACTGCGGACGGATGCCCGGCAGGGTCGCTGCCGGCCAGACGGCCTGTTCCGCCCGTCGGGTGACCGGTCGGCCACCGGACTCCAGCAGGCTGGCCTGCAAAACAACCTGCAGCGGAGAGTGGGTCTCTTTCCACTGGCTGTCGCTGCTCACCTGTCCACGCCCCTGCTCGTTGAGGGTTAACTGCACCTCATCAAGACTGCGGCTCAGGTTCTCTTCGGCGATATCCCCGAACTGGAAGCCCGGCAGGGCGGCGACGGCTTCACGCAGCGGACGTAAGAAGAGCTGGCCCTGCAGGCTGTTGCCGTTGGCGGGCGCGCCGTACAGGTAATATCCCACCACGTCGAAGGCGACAGGATCCTGCGGCGAAATTGGGGCTTTTTGCCCTTCAATATTCAGCGCCATGCGCTCCGGCATAAAGTCTTCGACGTGGAAATCCCACATCCGCTGCTGGTTATCGCCGGTGCTGGCGCGAACATGCCACATCCCGGTCTGAGCACCGCTTTCAAGCGGGTAGTCAAAGCGGTAAAGGCCGTTCGCGGGCTGGCTGACCACAGTGCGCGCCACCTGCCCGTCCGGGCGCAGCACCTCCAGCTTCACCGGCTGGTCAGGGAGCGGCTTGCCGTCGCTGTCGCGCAGCAGGCCGTTGAGGATCACCGTTTCGCCCGGGCGGTAGAGATCCCGCGGACCAAACATAAAGAACTGTTTAGTGAAGCCAGGCGCGCCGGAGATGGCGAACTCCGCCAGATCCAGCGCCGGGAGGGTGAGATCCAGCAGCGTGGTCTGCCCGTCCTTGCGGGCGAGGAGCAGCGCGGCCTCTTTGTCGGTCTGTAACGTTGCGTGGCCGTCGGCGTCGCTGGTGGCCTGCGCCAGCGTCTGCCCTTTATCGTTGAGCAGCTGCACTTCGATAGCCGATTGCGCCGCGCCGTTCTCCAGGCTCTGGGTGAAGATATCCAGCCGGTTATGGTAGCGGTGCGCAGAGAGGCCAATATCGCTGAGGGTAAACAGGGTGGCGGCGTTGCTGTAGTTGTAATGCCCGGCCTGATTCATCACCGCGATATAGACGCCCGCCTGCTGTAACGGCTTGATATCCGCCAGCGGCAGGAGCAGTTTTTCACGGGTATTACGGGCCGGATTAAGGTCGAAACGACCGGTGTAGACCAGATCCGCCATCTTCAGCAGATTGTCGGACTCCCAGTTGGTGAGCGAGTTGCGGTACTCCCACTGGCTGACAAAGGCCGCTAATGATTCGGGTTTGACCCGGTAGAAATTCACATCGACGTTATTAACGTTCAGCGCCATCACCGGCAGCCCTTCCACCACCTTACCAGGCAGCAGCGAGCCGCGGCTGGCAAAGCCAACGCTCGGTTCAATGTCGCGGGTCGCGATCGCTTTTTCGACGTCGCTGCCAAAGGTACTTTTATTCAGCGCCAGCAGATCGCGCTCGACGGTGACCACCAGGTTGCGGTTCGGCTCAAGATGGCGCAGGCGCAGCTCTTTCAGGTTCGGCGCCAGCTCCCAGGCACCATCGACTTTGCCGCTTTTTTTGTCGACCACGTGCACCGTGCGGGCAAAATCCTGCGAAGGATCGAGCGGCACCGAGAAGGTCAGCACCAGCGCGGCGGCCCCGTCCAGCTGGATCTCAGAGGCATCCAGCAGGGTCAGCGCTTTGCCCTGGCTAAGCGCAGCCAGCTTCTCCAGCGTGGCGTTGTCCGGCTTTGCCGGCACAGAGGCAGGCGCTGGCGTAGACGTGGAAGCGGTGGCTGTGGCGGGTGCCACTGAAGAGGTCTTATCGTTACTGTCATCACAGCCGACAAGCGTGATGGTGGTAAGCAGCGCTATTGACAGCGCGGCAAGGCGAAACGGTTTCATCCTTTATCCCTGGCCTTGCGGGCCTGTTGGTCGTCGTCGGGTTAAGTATTATCCGCAAGTTTCATTAATACAAAAGCGTTGATTCCAATTCTGGACAACGCCTCGCAAAGTTTTGTGTGCCAATAAAGATTCCGTTGCTGGCGCGATCACAGCGTTCAAGGTTACATGTGACCTTTGACGTCATTTGTTTTTAAAACAACAGGATAGCTGGATAAGTTCATGCTTGAACTGCTAATTTTAATGCTATGACGCACCCTGAGTGCGCGGTTCAATAAGAGAGAACGACATGAAACGAGCCGTGAACGCCCTACAAAATTTCGGAAAATCACTGTACGGACCGGTACTTATCCTGCCTATTGTCGGTCTTTTCATCGCTTTTGGTAATGTGTTGGGTAACGGCGCCCTTGCCGGTTATCTGCCGTTCCTCGGTCATCCGCTGATCCAGAGCATCGGCCAGCTGATATCAAAATCTGCCGTCTCGGTGCTGGTGAACCTGGCACTGGTGTTTGCCGTGGGGATCCCCATTGGTCTGGCAACGCGTGATAAAGGTTACGCGGCGCTGATTGGCCTGGTGACCTTCGTGGTGTTTATCAACGCCATGAACGTGACCCTGAATCTGCAGGGCGCGCTGGCCCCGGCGGACCAGATGAAAGCCGCCGGACAGAGCATGGTGCTCGGCGTACAGGTGCTGGAGATGGGCGTGTTTGCCGGGATCCTCACCGGGGCGCTGTCAGGTTACCTGTATAACAAATACTCCGGGGTGCAGTTTAACGGCGCGATGGCGATCTACTCGGGGCACTGCTTCGTCGCCATTATTATGCTGCCGGTCTCGATGCTGCTCGGGGTAGTAATGAGCGAGCTGTGGCCGTTTGCCCAGCACGGGATCAGCACCATGGCGCTGGCCATCAAAGGCTCCGGAGCGTTTGGGGTGGCGATATACGGCTTCCTTGAGCGCATCCTGGTGCCAACCGGCCTGCACCATCTGGTCTATACCCCCTTCCTCTATACCGAGCTGGGCGGTACCCAGGAGGTCTGCGGTGCCACCTACCACGGCGCGCGCAACATCTACTTTGCCGAGATGGCCTGTCCGGACGTGAAACAGCTCAGCAGCACCGCGGTGTGGGATGCCCGCGGCATCAGCAAGATGTTTGGTCTGCCTGCCGCCGCGCTGGCGATGTATGTCACCGCCAAACCGGAGCGTAAAGCCGCGGCGAAAGCGATTCTGATCCCGGCCGCGCTCACCTCCCTGCTGGTGGGTGTCACCGAGCCGATTGAGTTCTCCTTCCTGTTCGTCGCCCCGCTGCTGTTTGTGGTGCACGCGGTGCTGACCGGGATCGGCATGATGCTCTTTTATCTGCTGGGCGTTCACGCCATCGGGGCCAACGGCATCATCGATTTCATTCTCTATAACCTGCCGCTGGGCACCGAAAAATCCAACTGGCCGATGTACATCCTGGTCGGGCTGATCATGTTCGCCCTCTACTTCGTGATCTTCCGCTTCCTGATCCTGCATTTCCGCATGAAGACCCCGGGACGCGAAGAGGAAGATCAGGAGACCCGTCTGTACAGCAAGCAGGAGTATCAGGCGAAAGGCAGTAATGATGGCCTGGGCGAGGCGATTGTCGTCGGCCTCGGCGGACGTGAAAACATCGAGGTGGTGGATAACTGCTATACCCGCCTGCGCGTTACGGTCAAAGACGTTGCCATCATCGACGAGCCGCGGCTCAAGGCGACGGGCGCGAAAGGCATTATCAAGCAAGGTAACAACGTTCAGGTGGTCTACGGGCTGCATGTCAAAAAAATGCGAGAAGCGGTCGAGACGGTTCTCTGAAGGAGATAAACATGATTACACCCCCATTTATTCTCTCTATCGCCGGTGGCGGCAGCACCTATACGCCCGGGATTGTGAAAAGCCTGATGGTGCAGCTGGACAAATTCCCGCTGGCCGAGATTCGCCTCTACGACATTGATGCCGCGCGGCAGAACACCATCGCCCCGGTGGTGGAGAAGGTGATTCGCGATCACAGCCAGAGCATCAAATTTATCGTCACCAGCGACCCGGAGGTGGCTTTCAGCGGGGCCCATTTTGTCTTCGCCCAGATGCGCGTCGGCCAGTACAAAATGCGCGAGCAGGATGAGAAGATCCCCCTGCGTCACGGCGTCGTCGGCCAGGAGACCTGCGGCCCGGGCGGGCTGGCGTACGGCCTGCGCACCATCCTGCCAATGGTTGAGCTGATCGACATGGTTGACCGCTATGCCCATGAGAAGGCGTGGATCGTTAACTACTCCAACCCGGCGGCCATCGTCGCCGAGGGCGTGCGCCGCCTGCGCCCGAATGCCCGGGTATTGAATATTTGCGATATGCCGGTAGCGGCGATGCGTAACATGGGGGCCATTCTGGGTGTGGATCGCCACAAGCTGGAGGTGGACTACTTCGGCCTGAACCATTTCGGCTGGTTTACCCGCGTGCTGGTGGATTGCGAGGATAAATTGCCGGAGCTGCGTCGCCATGTCGCCAGATTTGGTCTGCTGACCGAAGACGCGGCCAAAACCGACCCGCAGCACTCGGATCCGTCGTGGGTGAAAACCTGGCGCAACATCAAGCCGATCATGGATAACTTCCCGGAGTATCTGCCGAACCCGTATCTGCAGTACTACCTGATGCCGAATCAGATCGTGGAACATCAGAACCCGGACTACACCCGTGCCAACGAAGTGATGAACGGTCGCGAGAAAAAGCTCTTTGCCGCCGCCGAAGAGTATAAACAGACCGGGATCCTGCCGGATGCGTTCCACGTGGGGGTGCACGGCGAGTTTATCGTGGATGTGGCCCGTTCACTGGCGTTTAACCTGCGCCAGCGCCACCTGGTGATGGTGGAAAACCGGGGGGCGATCGTCAACCTGCCTTACGACGCGATGGTTGAGGTCCCGGCCTATATCACAAGCGTTGGTCCAGAGCCGATCCGCATCGGCCAGGTACCGCTGTTCCACCAGACTCTGCTGCAACAGCAGCTGGCGTCCGAGCAGCTGCTGGTGGAAGCCACCATTGAAGGCAGCTACGAGAAAGCGCTGCAGGCGTTCACCCTGAACCGCACCGTGCCAACCATGGAACATGCGAAGGCGATTCTGGATGAGATGATTGAGGCCAACCGGGAATACTGGCCTGCGCTGCAAAAAGCCTGGCAGGATGGGGAAGCGGTGAAAAAATAAGGGCTTGCTCGCGAGTTGAACGTGGTTCGCTTGTCGGTGTCAGAAAAAACACCGACAATCCATCAATGGATTCATTAATGGAGGCACCCATGTCCACCTCATATTTTGTCGCAGCCGAGTGGCTGATTGAGCACAGTGAAGACCCTGAAGTCCAGATCCTCGACGCGCGCATGGCGCCGCCAGGCCAGGAGCATCGTGACGTTCCCGCGGAATACCGCGCCGGGCATCTGCCGGGTGCGGTATTTTTTGATATCGAAGCCCTCTCCGATCACACCTCTCCCCTGCCGCACATGATGCCGCGTCCGGAAGCCTTTGCCGTGGCGATGCGCGAGCTGGGCGTTAGCAGCGACAAGCATCTGGTGATTTACGATGAAGGGAATCTCTTCTCCGCCCCACGCGCGTGGTGGATGCTGAAAACCTTTGGCGTCGAGAAGGTGTCGATTCTGGCGGGCGGTCTTGCCGGCTGGCAGCGGGCTGAGTTACCGCTCCAGCAGGGCGATGTCTCTCTGCCGGATGGCGATTTTGAAGCCACCTTCGATGCCGGAGCGGTCAAGCGCGTCACCGACGTGCTGCTGGCAAGCCACGAGCAGACGGCGCAGATTGTCGATGCCCGCCCTGCCCCGCGCTTTAACGCCGAAGCCGACGAGCCGCGCCCGGGTCTTAAGCGCGGCCATATCCCCGGCGCACGTAACGTGCCCTGGGGCGACCTGGTCTTCGAGGGTGAACTGAAAACCACCGACGAGCTGCGGGAGATTTTCTCTCGTCAGGGGGTGGATCTGCATCAGCCGATCGTCGCCAGCTGCGGCTCCGGCGTGACCGCCTGCGTTGTCATTCTGGCGCTGGCGACCCTCGGCAAAACCGACGTCACGCTGTACGACGGCGCGTGGAGCGAATGGGGTGCCCGGGACGATCTGCCGGTTGAACCGACCCCGTAATGGATAACCGTCTGGCGACACTGTTAACGCGCGGGGAGTCTCTGACCCGCGCAGAGTATCGCGTACTGGCCCATCTCACCGAGCATCCCCTGCTGGTGGGGCATATTCGGGTGCGGGAGCTGGCGCAGGCGACCTTTGTCTCCACCGCCACCATTATGCGCCTGTGCCGCAAGCTGGGGTTTAGCGGCTTTAGCGAGTTCATCTGGCACTGCAAGCAGCTGTTGAGCGATACCCCGCACATCGCCGCCGAAACCCGACCGCCCGATGAATTACCCGCGCTCTTTAATCAGTTTATCGCCAACTATCAGCAGACCTTTCAGTGGGCCACGGCGGAGAAACGTCGCCGGTTTGCCGAACTGCTGCGCGACAAGGAGAGCTTTTTCCTCTACGGCGCGGGCTTCTCCTATCTGTTTGCCGAGTACCTGACCAAGAAACTGCAGGTGCTGGGCAAGACGGCGTTTATCTCCGGCCCTGGCGACAGCCGCAATATATTTCTCAGCAACGCCTCGCGCTATCAGGTGTTTATCGCGGTCTCGCGCAGCGGGGAAACGGAACAGGTGCTGGATAAGGCGCGGATCGCGCAGAACGTGGGGATGACGGTGGTGGCCTTTACCCGGGCGTCGGCGAATAGCCTGGCCGGGATGGCGGATCTCCATTTTGCCCTGTACGACGAAGCGGTGCATTTCGCCGCCGACGCCGCCGGGATCACATCGTTTGAGTCGAACCTGGTGCTGCTGATGGATTTACTGCTGCTGGAAGCAACGGGGTGAGGCTCACCCCGTAAGGGTTCAGATAATACGGTTGTTTTTGAAATCGCGCAGGAAGCCACCCCAGCGACGTTCATAGAACGGCGTGATGTGCTCGGTGATAAAGTGGCTGATGCCCTTCTCGCCTTTTACGACCCGGCAGATATCGATCGGCTCGTCGCCCGGCAGGGTGTCGGTCGCCACGCTGCCCGCGGCCTGAATGATGTCATCGATCTCACCATCCGCCTCAATGCCGATCAGCAATACCGGCTGTTCGTCGGCCTGCTCTTTAATCGAGCAGAGAAACGCGCGCTTGACCGGTTTGATGGTTTTGAACAGGGTGGTCAGGGAGTCGATCATCTGCGCCGGTGGCTCGGCCACTTCCGACAGCAGCAGCGACTCACCGCCCTCCAGCACCTCCTGGGTGCTGAGCGGGTTACCCTCTTCGCCAATCAGGTGGCTGATTTCGCGCGGGGTGAACTCTTTCCCGGTCGGCAGTTTGGCGTTCAGAAACAGGGTTTCGCCCAGCGTCATCTCAAACAGGGTGCGCACCGGCATCACCACGAACGCCTGCTCATCTTCAACCGCTTCCTGTAAGGCCTCCAGCGAGGAGAAGAACGGGATCACCGAGGTGCCGTCGTCCTTTTCCCAGTGCAGCAGATCCAGCGCACTGTCCTCAACAACCTGCTCACCTTCCGCCGCGGTGCCGGGCACCCAGACGGTGGACTCCAGCAGAGTGCGGAAAAATGCCGGACGATGAGCGGGCTCGGTGGCCGCTTTCTCCAGCAGGGTTTCTAATTCGTTTTTGGTTTCTGACATAGGTATTCCAGATGTTGCATTTTCCCCCCTCACCCCGGACCTCTCCCTCAAGGGAGAGGGAGCAAACCATTCCCTCTCCCCGTGGGAGAGGGCTAGGGTGAGGGCAAAATAATTACTCTGCGGTCAACAGGTTCGCTACGGTACGCACGCCCAGACCGGTTGCGCCGGCAGACCACTGCTCGACCGCCGCTTTACGGTAGGTGGCGGAGCAGTCGATGTGCAGCCAGCCTTCGTGATAGTTCTCAACAAAATGCGACAGGAAACCGGCGGCGGTGCTGGCGCCGGCCGGGTAGGCCGCGCTGGCGGTATTGTTCAGTTCGGCAAAGTTCGACGGCAGCTGGCTGCGGTGGAACTCGGCCAGCGGCAGACGCCAGAATGGCTCGTTCTCGGCGGCGGCGCTTGCCATCAGTTTGCCTGCCAGCTTGTCGTCGAAGCTGAACAGCGCATGGTAGTCATTGCCCAACGCGGTTTTCGCCGCGCCGGTCAGGGTTGCCATGTCGATGATCAGCTCTGGTTTCTGCGCGGAAGCGTCAATCAGGCCATCCGCCAGCACCAGACGGCCTTCGGCGTCGGTGTTCATCACTTCGACGTTCTTGCCGTTACGGTAGCGAATGATGTCGCCCAGCTTGAAGGCGTTACCGCTGACCATGTTATCAGCGCAGCACAGCCAGAGCTTCACGCGCTTGTTCAGGCCGCGGGTGATGGCAAACGCCAGCCCGCCGGTAATGGTGGCCGCGCCGCCCATGTCGGACTTCATGGAGTCCATGAACGCGCTCTGCTTCAGGCTGTAACCGCCGGTATCAAAGGTAATGCCTTTCCCGACCAGGCAGGCGAATACCGGGGCCGCTTTATCACCGGTTGGATTGTAATCCAGCGCCAGCAGCACAGGAGGACGCTCAGAGCCGCGGCCTACAGTGTGGATGCCCATGTAGTTCTGCTCGCGCAGATCTTCACCTTTGGTGATGCGATAAGACATCTTGTCGCCAGCGACTTTGCTCAGCAGATCCACCGCGCGCTGCGCCAGCTGTTCCGGGCCTAACTCTTCCGCCGGGGCGTTAATGGTGTCGCGTACCCAGTCGATGATGGTCAGACGGCTTTCCAGCTCTGTTTGACCGGCTTCGTCGAGGTTGGCCCACTCAATTTTACGGGTGCCTTTCGGGCCTTTGTAGCCTGCCCAGAATGCCCAGCTGCGATCGGTATCCCAGCCTTCGCCGTCGAGAGAGACATGTTTAATGCCCAGGCCGTCAATTTTACGCGCCGCGCGCTGGATCAGACCTAAATCGTCGCTGCCGTTCAGGTGCAGGGTAATACCGTCATTGTTGATGCTGTAAGTGGCTTTTTCACCCCAGCGCGCATCGGCAGGCTGAGTAGAGAGCGTAATCTTCATCGCTTCGGTCATTTTTATTTATCCTTATTAGCAACAAGCAAACGGGCCGCCTGAAGGCAGCCCGTTACGTTTTTATTCTGCTTCGTCCAGCCAGACTAACAGAATCGCCTCCAGAATTTTTTCATTGGATGCGTTAGGATCATCGTCAAACTCTTCCAGATCGCAAATCCACTGATGCATATCGGTGAAGCGTACGGTCTTCGGATCGAGATCCGGGTTGGCGTCGTACAGCGCCTCGCCGATTTCACGGCTGTCTGTCCACTTCAGTCCCATATTAATGCTCGCGTGCGTGGTTAAGCGTATAACGCGGAAGTTCGACCACCAGATCTTCATCGGTGACGCGCGCCTGACAGCTCAGACGGCTTTCCGGCTCCAGACCCCATGCTTTATCCAGCATGTCGTCTTCATCTTCTGTGCTCTCCGCAAGGGAGTCAAACCCCTCGCGAACGATGCAGTGGCAGGTCGTGCAGGCACAGGATTTTTCACAGGCGTGTTCCACTTCGATACCGTTACGCAGGGCAACGTTAAGGATGGTTTCGCCGGTCTCAGCTTCCAGAACTGCACCATCCGGACAGAGGTCCGCATGAGGCAAAATAACAATCTTTGGCATATTAAACCTCGTCCACGGAGTGGCCTTTCAGCGCGGTACGGACAGACTGGTCCATACGGCGAGCGGCGAACTCCTGGGTTTGTTTATCAACGTTTTTAATCGCTTGTTCTATGGCGTCAGCGTCATCGCCTTCCGCTACCGCGCTCAGTTGCGCGACGGCGTCGTCAATGGCCTGACGTTCAGCGGCGCTTAGCAGCGCGGCATCAGCAGTGAGTGCACTGTTCAGGCTTTCCAGCACGCGTGCGGCTTCGACTTTCTGTTCAGCCAGCATACGCGCCTTCACATCCTGCGCAGCAAAACTCATTGAATCCTGAATCATGGTGGCGATTTCGCCATCGGTCAGACCGTAGGACGGTTTTACCTGGATGGAGGATTCGACACCGGTCGATTTTTCCATCGCCGTGACGCTCAGCAGGCCATCAGCATCTACCTGGAAGGTGACGCGGATATGCGCCCCGCCAGCAGGCAGCGCCGGGATCCCGCGCAGCGCGAAACGCGCCAGCGAACGGCAGTCCTGAACCAGCTCGCGCTCACCCTGCAGCACGTGAATCGACATCGCGGTCTGGCCGTCTTTGAAGGTGGTGAACTCCTGCGCGCGCGCCACCGGAATGGTGGTATTACGCGGGATCACCTTCTCGACCAGGCCACCCATGGTTTCTAAACCGAGGGACAGCGGGATCACGTCCAGCAGCAGCATTTCGCTGTCCGGCTTGTTGCCGACCAGAATATCGGCCTGGATGGCGGCGCCAATGGCGACCACTTTATCCGGATCGATGGAGGTCAGCGGGGTGCGGCCAAAGAATTCGCCCACGCGCTCACGCACCAGCGGTACGCGGGTCGAGCCGCCGACCATGACCACGTCCAGCACCTCTTGTGCCTCGACGCCCGCATCTTTCAGCGCGCGACGGCAGGCCAGCAGAGTACGCTTCACCAGCGGGGCAATCAGTTCATTAAACTGCTCGCGGCTGATATCGCCTTTCCAGCCTGCGACTTCAACGGTAACGGACTGGGCATCGCTGAGGGCGATTTTGGCGGCCGTCGCGGCGTCCAGCAGCTGACGTTGCAGACGCGCGTCGCTACGATCGACGATCCCCGCCTGCTCACAGATATGATCCGCCAGCAGATGGTCAAAGTCATCGCCGCCGAGGGCAGAGTCGCCGCCGGTTGCCAGCACTTCAAACACCCCGCGGCTCAGGCGCAGGATGGAAATATCAAAGGTACCGCCGCCGAGATCGAAGACCGCGATCACCCCTTCCTGACCGGAGTCGAGGCCGTAGGCAATGGCGGCAGCGGTCGGCTCGTTGAGCAGACGCAGCACGTGCAGACCCGCCAGACGCGCGGCGTCTTTGGTGCCCTGACGCTGGGCGTCATCGAAATAGGCCGGAACGGTGATGACCACGCCATCCAGCTCGCCTTCCAGCGTCGCGGTTGCGCGGGCGGCCAGCGCCTTAAGGATATCGGCAGAGACGCGGATCGGGTTCAGTAAACCCGCCGCGGTGGCGATCATCGGCAGACCATTCTCACTGGCCTGCAGCTGATACGGCAGATGCGGGTAACGGCTCTGGATGTCTGCCAACGAACGGCCCATCATGCGTTTGACCGAGCTGATGGTGTTGGCCGGATCCTGAGCAGCGTTGGTGCGGGCGTCGTAACCCACGCTGTGGCCCTGGGGCTGATAGTGGACCACAGACGGCAGCAGGTGTTGCCCCTGCGCATCCGCCAGCGTCTCAGCCTGGCCGCTGCGCACGGTCGCCACCAGCGAGTTGGTGGTGCCTAAGTCGATGCCCACCGCCAGACGACGCTGGTGCGGTGCGGCACTTAAGCCCGGCTCACTAATTTGTAATAAGGCCATAATTGCTTCCGAAATTAAAAATCGAGCAGCTTTTCTTCGAGTTGTTCAGCACTGCTTCGCAGTTTATCGAGAAAACGCAGCTTGCGAACAGTATCCGCCGCCACGTCCCACGTCTCGTTATTCAATTGGTCAACCATCTGCTGATGGCGGGTATCGAACATCCCTTTTACGCGCTTAATAAAGGTTTCCAGACGGGCTTCGTCTTTGGCCTGTTCGATCTCATCCAGCTCTTCACGCAGCTCCAGCTGTTCCATCAGGAAGACGGTGTCGCGGACGGTGTGTTGCTCACTGGAGAGATCAAATCCGTGACGCGAAAGCAGATATTCTGCCCGGCTCAGCGGATTGCGCAGGGTTTGCCACGCCTGATTGATGGTCGCAGAGTGCTGCACCGCCGCCAGCTGTTCCGCCTGCGTGCCGCTGGCGAACTTATCCGGGTGATACTGACGTTGCAGATCCTGGAAACGGGCCGCCAGCGCCTGAGTATCAATTTCATACCCGGCTGGTAACCCAAAGAGGGTGAAGTAATCCATAACAATCTCAGGGTTAGCTGATTAAAGCAAACCCCACACACAGCCTGGCTGCGGTGGGGTTAACAGGTGATACGCAATTAAACGTGGAAGCTTTCGCCGCAGCCGCACTCGTCTTTAACGTTCGGGTTAGTGAATTTAAACCCTTCGTTGAGGCCTTCTTTTACAAAGTCCAGCTGAGTGCCGTTCAGGAACTGCAGGCTTTTACCATCGACCACCACCTTCACGCCTTTGTCTTCGAACACGGTATCTTCCGCCGCAGGTTCGTCAACAAATTCCAGTACATACGCCATACCGGAACAGCCGGAGGTGCGTACACCCAGTCGCAGGCCAAAGCCTTTGCCACGGTTTGCCAGGAAGGAGCTTACTCGCGCGGCAGCGCTGTCGCTAAGGGTAATCGACATAACAACCTCAACTAATTATTTTGCTTCACGTTTGCTTTTGTAATCCGCGATTGCGGCTTTAATCGCATCTTCCGCCAGGATAGAGCAGTGAATTTTCACCGGCGGCAGTTCGAGTTCGTCAGCAATATCGGTATTTTTAATCGCCTGCGCTTCGTCCAGGGATTTGCCCTTCACCCACTCGGTGACCAGGGAGCTGGAGGCGATTGCGGAACCGCAACCGTAGGTCTTGAAGCGCGCGTCTTCAATGATACCTTCATTGTTGACTTTAATCTGCAACTTCATCACGTCGCCACAGGCCGGTGCACCCACCATGCCGCTGCCCACGCTGTCGTCGCTGTTGTCGAAGGAGCCCACGTTACGTGGATTCTCGTAATGATCGATAACTTTTTCGCTGTATGCCATGTTGAATTCTCCTTACAAACCGATTAGTGATGTGACCATTCAATGCTGTTCAGATCCACGCCTTCTTTGAACATTTCCCACAGTGGAGAAAGTTCACGCAGACGGCCAATGGAGTTGCGAACCAGTTTGATGGTGTAGTCAATCTCTTCATCGGTAGTGAAACGACCTAAAGAGAAACGGATAGAGCTATGTGCCAGTTCGTCGGTCATGCCCAGCGCACGCAGTACGTAGGATGGCTCCAGGCTTGCAGAAGTACAGGCAGAACCGGAAGAGACGGCCAGGTCTTTCAGCGCCATGATCAGCGACTCGCCTTCAACATAGTTGAAGCTGACGTTGAGGATGTTCGGTGCGCCCTGCTCGAGATCGCCGTTCAGGTAGACTTCTTCCATATCCTTCACGCCTTCCCACAGACGGTTGCGCAGCGTACGCAGGCGCGCCATCTCGGTTTCCATCTCTTCTTTGGCGATACGGTAGGCTTCACCCATACCCACGATCTGGTGAACAGGCAGAGTACCGGAACGCATACCGCGCTCGTGACCGCCGCCGTGCATCTGGGATTCGATACGGATACGTGGCTTACGACGCACGTACAGCGCGCCAATACCTTTCGGGCCATAGATTTTGTGACCGGAGAAGGACATCAGGTCCACTTTCAGCTGGCTCAGGTCGATAGGCAGTTTGCCCACGCTCTGGGTCGCATCCACGTGGTAGATGATACCGCGCGCACGGCACAGTTCGCCGATAGTGGCGATATCCTGTACCACGCCGATTTCGTTGTTCACGTGCATGATGGAGACCAGAATGGTGTCATCACGCATGGCCGCTTCGAGCTCTTTCAGGTCGATGATACCGTTGCGCTGCGGGGCGAGATAGGTTACTTCAAACCCTTCACGCTCCAGCTGGCGACAGGTGTCCAGCACGGCTTTGTGTTCGGTTTTGCTGGTGATGATGTGCTTGCCTTTTTTCTGATAGAAATTGGCCGCACCTTTGATCGCCAGGTTATCGGATTCGGTCGCGCCTGAGGTGAAAACAATCTCACGCGGGTCAGCGCCAACCAGCTCGGCAATCTGATTACGGGCGATATCAACCGCCTCTTCAGCATGCCAGCCAAAACGGTGGGAGCGGGAAGCCGGGTTACCGAAGTTTCCGTCCAGGGTCAGACACTGCATCATTTTCTCGGCAACACGCGGGTCCACCGGCGTGGTTGCGGAGTAATCGAGATAGATAGGTAATTTCATTGCTCTATAGACTCCGTACATCGCTTCAATGCAAGGAACCAGGCGACAGGCCGGATGTACAACCGGGTCATCGGGGCGCGTGAACGCCCCGGCCTGATTCTAAAATACTTATGGTTTTTTATTACGCGCGCAGTTTAACGTCGATAGCGTCCTGCGTGCGGGTATTACGATGGGACTCGTGCGAGTGCTGACGGCCGGAGACGTCCAGCACTTCCTGGTTGTTAACCAGTTCACCAATGGTGATGTTATTCAGGAAGCCGGTCAGACGGTCGCTCAGGTCGCGCCACAGCGCGTGAGTCAGGCATTTATCGCCGCCCTGACAGCCGCCTTTACCCTGGCAACGGGTCGCGTCGACGGATTCGTCAACTGCGCTAATGACTTCGCCAACGGCAATACTGCCCGCGTCTTTACCTAACAGATATCCACCGCCAGGACCGCGGACGCTGGAAACCAGGCCATTTTTACGCAGTCGGGAGAAAAGCTGTTCCAGATAAGAGAGGGAGATTCCCTGACGTTCAGAAATATCAGCCAATGGAACCGGGCCCGCTTCGGAGTTGAGCGCAACGTCCAGCATCGCGGTCACGGCATAACGCCCTTTAGATGTCAGTCTCATGTCTTACTTAACCTCAAACTCGCCCCTGCCCGGGGATTTTTATTGTAAAGTGGGGGTATTGCATAGCAGGGCCAAGTCTGACATTCCCGACTAATTTGGTCAACTATTTACTTGACTGTTTTAGTCAGGTATTTAACCTTCTGTGCGCTCATGAGTTTTGCCCGGCGGCGCTTCGCTTGCGTGCGGCCTGATGCCCTCACCCCGGCCCTCTCCCACGGGGAGAGGGGGGGGAAACAAACGGCACTACTCTTTATTCTTCTGCTCAATCGACGCCAGAATACCGCGCAGGATGTTCAGCTCCTGGCTTTCCGGACGTGCGCGGGTAAAGAGGCGGCGCAGACGGTTCATCACCTGCCCCGGATGACCGGCGCGGATAAAGCCGGTGGCGAGCAGGGTCTGCTCCAGATGACCATAGAAACGCTCGAGGTCATCCACCAGCGGATACGGGGTCTCTTCCGGCGCAGCGTAAGTCTCTTTCTCCTGCGTTGCCAGCCACGCCATCCGCACTTCGTAGGCAATAACCTGCACGGCCATCGCCAGGTTCAGCGAGCTGTACTCCGGGTTGGCGGCAATGGCGACGTGATAATGGCACTTCTGCAGCTCATCGTTGGTCAGCCCCACGCGCTCACGGCCAAACACCAGCGCCACCGGGGCATGCTGGCCTTCGGAAACGCTTTTCAGCCCGCATTCACGCGGATCGAGCATCGGCCACGGCAGGGTGCGCGAACGCGCGCTGGTGCCGACCACCAGGCTACAACCGGCTAAAGCTTCATCCAGGGTATCGACGATCTGCGCGTTGCCAATCACGTCGCTGGCACCTGCGGCGAGGGCGATGGCCTGGGAGTCAGGTTTCACCAGCGGGTTAACCAGCCAGAGATTGGTTAAGCCCATGGTTTTCATAGCGCGGGCCACGGAGCCCATATTGCCGGTATGCGATGTTTCGACCAGCACGATTCGGATATTTTGCAGCATAATTTTTCTGAGTCTGGAGAATATTCGGTGATGTTATCATAAACGGAAGACATATTCCGATCCCGCTGGTATACTCTGCGCCGTTTTCGTATCCCCGTTCTTTAACATCCAGTGAGAGTAACCGATGCAACATCCTATGTTGACCATCGCCGTGCGCGCAGCGCGCAAGGCGGGTAATGTAATTGCCAAACACTACGAGACCCCAGATTCCGTAGAAACCAGCCAGAAAGGCAGCAATGACTTTGTGACTAACGTCGATAAAGCCGCAGAAGCGATTATTATCGAAACCATTCGCAAATCTTACCCGCAGCACACCATCATCACCGAAGAAAGCGGTGAGCATGCAGGCGAAGATCAGGATGTTCAGTGGGTTATCGATCCTCTGGATGGCACCACCAACTTCGTTAAACGTCTGCCACACTTCGCTGTTTCTATCGCCGTACGCATCAAAGGCCGTACCGAAGTGGCTGTGGTTTACGATCCAATGCGTAACGAACTCTTCACCGCGACCCGCGGTCAGGGCGCACAGCTGAACGGCTACCGTCTGCGCGGCACCAACGCTCGCGATCTCGACGGCACCATCCTGGCGACCGGCTTCCCGTTCAAAGCCAAACAGCACGCACCTGCGTACATGAAAATTCTGGGCAAACTCTTCACCGAGTGCGCTGACTTCCGCCGCACCGGTTCCGCTGCGCTGGATCTGGCCTACGTTGCCGCTGGCCGCGTTGACGGTTACTTTGAAATTGGCCTGAAGCCGTGGGACTTCGCTGCTGGCGAACTGATTGCCCGTGAAGCGGGTGCGCTGGTGTGTGACTTCACCGGTGGCCACAACTATATGCTGTCCGGCAACATCGTTGCAGGTAACCCACGCGTTGTGAAAGCAATGCTGGCGAACATGCGTGACGAACTGAGTGAAGCGCTGAAGCGTTAATTCTGATTGTCTTGCCCGGTGGCGCTAGCGCTTACCGGGCCTACAAGACCGTAGGCCGGGCAAACGCAGTGCCGCCCGGCAATATTAAAACGGCCGCATCCCCCTGCCCGCCGGCACCGCACTGACCCACATCATCACCGCCGCCACCAGCAACACTACCCCACCGGCTAATGCCAGGGTTGTCCATCCGATCTGTCGCCACAGCACCGGCGCTTTATTGCCGCTGAGCCTGACCGCCAGCTGACGAAAACCGTGCACCAGCAGCGCCAGAGAAGAGATTGTTAGCCCCGTTCCCGCCGCCATGGCCAGCGCCGAGGCCACGCCCCAGCTGAACACGCCGATCACCTTACTGAACAGCAGCACCATGATCGCCCCGGAACAGGGTCGCATGCCCATCGACAGAATAATCATCGTCCGCGCCCGCCAGTCGTCCGCGCGCTGGATCTGCGTCGGGCTCGGCAAATGCTGATGGCCGCAGCCGCAGCTGGCATCGTGAACGTGATGCGGGGTAAAGGCTTTAAAGGTCGGTTTACGCAGCAGGGCGCGCAGTTTTTTCAGCGCCCGCCAGCAGAGCATCAGCCCCAGCACACCCACCAGGGCATAGCTGCCCTTCTCCAGCCAGAAGCTGCTCATGTGCAGATCCCGCGCCGGGAGTTGCAGCAGCGTTAACACTCCCACCACCAGACCGATCGCCACCCATCCCTGTAACAAAGAGGAGGCCAGGGTTAAGCCGATACTCGATTTCAGCTTTGAGGGATGGGTGGCAAGCCAGGTGGCGATAACGATCTTGCCGTGGCCCGGCCCCAGGGCGTGCAGCACGCCGTATAAAAAGCTGAATATCAGCAACGACCCGCCCGCCGCCGTCGGATTGTCGGCCACCGCCTTCAGCAGGCCGCTCATCTGCTGGTTGACGTCCCGCTGCCAGAGAATGCTCTGGCGCATCACCTGCGGCCACGCCTGCCAGAGCCAGATTCCCCCCCGCCACCGCCACCACCAGAAACAGCGCCAGCGGCCAGAGATCCCACCCGCGGCGTGCGCGAACTACTGACATTGCAGGGTCACCGTCTGGGCAAACTGTTTGCCAAGATCCATATCTTCCGGAGGCGCATCGTCTTTATCCAGCGAGCTGGCAAAGTTCAGCGTCTCATCGCTGGGCTCCGGAGTATCCACGCTGACGGAACAGCTTTTTTTGCAGCTCAGCAGGCAGCGACACATCGTCATCCTCGGCGTAGCTCATGTCCACGTAGTAGGAAGGATCGAAGGTGGAGAAGGTATATTTCTGGCCGGCCAGCGGCTGCGGCTCCGCCAGCGGCAGGATAAAGGTCAGCACCGCCTGATGCTCCTGGCGGGTCATGCCGTACCGGGTGGGCCGGTTGAGGAATTTCACTTTCTGCCCGTTATGCCAGAACTCGGTGAAGTAGTGCTGACCGAGCACGTTGGCCATGACTTCTGCCGCCAGCTTTTTCCAGATCTCATCCCCCGGCTTTGCATTTCCGGCATCGTAAAGCAGATCGGCGGAGGTCAGCTCATCCATCGCCCAGCGCATCTTCAGCCCGGTAAGCTGATTGTCCTTCACCACGATCTGCGTTTTCAGGGTGATAAAGCTGTGAGGGTGCGCGGCGGCGGCAAAAGACAAAACCGCCAAAAAAAGCGTCGTTGCGCTGCGTTTCACTGTTTGCATCTCATCCTCACGTCAAAAATTCTGTGATGTTCACCCGCATTCCTGAAGGAAAGCCCGGCATCCTGTGCTACGGGGTACATCCTTTAGCTATTCTTATCAAACACCCTCACTGGAACCCGACAGATGATGACGACTCTCGAAATGCCATCTGCACTTTCCAGTTCGCAGCGCCGCTGCCAGGTTCTGTTGATGCTGTACGTACCGGGCTTTCGCGCCACTCTGGAAAGCATCGGTGAAATCAATGGTGTCGATGATGCCCTCTGCCGGCAGGATATCGACGAGATGCGCATGGAGATCCAGCGCTATCACCAGCTCGACATTGCGACACAGCACGATGGCTGTTACCTGCTGGAAGGTAGCCACCTTAATCAACGCTTATGCCTGCTGCACTGGTTGCGTCGGGCATTACGCCTCTGCCCCCATTTCGTCGCGCAGCAGTTTACCCCATCTCTGAAAATCGCGCTAAAGCAGCTCGGCATCGCCCGCACTTTATATGACGATACCAACCTGCGGGCGCTGATTAATTTTTGCTCCCGCCGCCTGCAGCGCCAGTTTGAATGCCGGGACACGCAGTTTTTGCAGCTCTATCTGCAGTACTGCCTGCTCCAGCACCAGCTGGGCCTGAGCCCGGAGTTTTCTGTGGTTCAGCGCAACTGGACCCAGTCGCGCAACGAATATCTGATGGCGCAGGAGATTGTGCGCCACTGGCAGCGCCGCGTGGCGCAGGTGCCTCACGCCGATGAGCAGCCGTTTCTGGCGCTATTGTTTATGATGCTCCGCACGCCGGATCCCCTGCGCGATGCGCACCAGGAAGATGACCGCCTGCGCCGCACCATCACCCGCATGATCGCCCGCTTTCATGGGCAAACCGGGATGCAGTTCAGCGACGAGCAGGGGCTTACCGACCAGCTCTATATCCATCTGGCCCAGGCCCTGGACCGCTCGCTGTTTGGCATCGGTATCGACAACAGCCTGCCCGAGGAGATCCACCGTCTCTATCCACGCCTGATGCGGACCACCCGGGAGGTGCTGTTCGAGCTGGAGGCGGAGTTTGGCCTGCGGTTCTCCGAGGAGGAGTCGAGCCTGGTGGCGGTGATCTTTGGCGCCTGGCTGATGCAGGAGAGCGATCTGCATGAAAAGCAGGTGGTGTTGCTGACCGGAGAGGACAAAGCCTGCGAGGAGCTGATTGAACAGCAGCTGCGGGAGCTGACCCTGCTGCCGCTGAACATTCGCTATGTGACGTTACAGGCCTTTCAGAAGGAGGGGGCCCCGCGCGAGGCCGCCCTGGTGGTCACGCCCTATACCACCGCCCTGCCGCTGTTCTCGCCGCCGCTCATCCACGCCGTCGAGGCGTTGAATGCGCAGCAGCAGGAACATATTCGCGCCATGCTGGAGTCTTAGCGCGCTGCCACCCGCGGACGCAGCAGGACCGCGGGCAGCGCTACCAGCGCCATCACCCAGAACACCCCGTGACCGAGATGCTGGTAAAGGAAACCGGCGAAGACGGTCATGATCGCAATACTGCCCCCCATCGCCACCGCCGAGTAGACCGCCTGCAGGCGGATCACATCCCCGCCTTTACGCGCCGAGATATAGCGCATCGCTGCCAGGTGGCACACCGTGAAGGTGCCGCAGTGCAGGATCTGCGCGACAATCAGCCACGGCAGCTCGGTGGTCCAGCCCATGATCCCCCAGCGGGCGATACCGCAGACGGCAGAGAGCAGGAGCAGATCCCGGGCGGTAAAGCGGCGGAACAGTCGGTTGCTGAGGGCAAAGATGATGACCTCCGCCACCACGCCCAGCGACCAGAGATAACCGACGGCCGAAGCGGAATACCCGGCGCTCTGCCAGTAGAGGGCGCTGAAGCCATAGTAGGCGGCATGGGCTCCCTGCAGCAGGCAGACGCAGGCGAGGAAACGCCAGCTCTGGGCCACCAGCGAGCGCCATGCCGGCCAGCCGGCGCTCTCCTGCTGGCGGCTCTCGCCCTGCGGCATTACCGATGGGCGAAGCAGCATCCCGAGCAGCATCGACATAATCCCGACGCTCAGCAGGGCCAGAATGGCGCGATAGTCATACAGGCTTACCAGCTTGCCCACCAGCGCCGAGCCAATCACAAAGGCGATTGAGCCCCACAGCCGCACCCGGCCATAGTCCATGGTGATCTGCTTTTGCCAGGTATTGGCCAGCGCATCGGTCAGCGGCACCAGCGGCGAGAAGAAGAGGTTGAAGCCCACCATCACCACCACCAGCCAGGCAAACTGCTGGCTGACCCAGAAGCCGGCCATAAACACCAGAGTGAGCAGCGCCAGCACGCGCACGGCTTTGATTAACAGGGAGGGATCGCTGACGCGCGGGGCAATAAGCAGGCTACCGAGAAAACGCGCCACCAGGCCCGAGCCGAGCAGGACGCCAATCATCTCCGGAGTGAGACCGATTCCCTTGAGCCAGACGCTCCAGAAAGGCAGAAAAATACCGTAGCTAAAAAAGTAGGTGAAGTAGCTGAGCGCCAGCCAGCGTGTGGAATGCAAAACCATGAATCCCTCCCGTTTTGGAGGCGATAGTCTGGCGGTAAAAACAGGCTGGCGCAAGCGGGCATTAACCGCTTATTAACAACTACCGGCAGTGCTTTCAACGGCAATTTCCATCGCAAACTGGGTGCTGTCGCCCGGGCGTAAAACCACCAGCCCAGGCTGCCCGGGCAGGTTGTGGGCGTTGACCGGGTGGCTCTGCGGCTCGAGGCATAAGAATGATTTACCCGACATTCTGAACAGCATCAGCCAAGGAGTTTGCGCGGTAATTGTGATGTTCATCACATCACGATGGATCGTCGCCACGCCGTTCCAGCCGGAGTAGCCGACATTCAGCCAGCCATCGCCCCCCCTGCTGCGCCGTGGTGAAATCGATATCGGGCGGGATCTCGCTCTGCCACGCCTGGGGTAAATGGTGCTCCCCTTCCGGCCAGTAGCCGCTGGCGCAAAATTGCAGGCGACTGCGGGCATCAAAGTAAAACCACGGGTGAAAGCCCAGGCCGTACAGCATCGGCTGCGGCCCAAGATGGGTGAGCATTAGCTCCGCCCGCAGCACGTTTCCACGCAGCTGATAGCGCAGCGTCGCCTGATAATCAAAGCCGCACGCATGCTGACGGCGCAGCGTCAGAACACACTCCGTATCGGTGAGCGACACCACCTGCCAGAGAGCCTGCCAGCCATCCCCGTGTAAAAAGAAACGCTCATCCACCGGGCTTTGCGGCAGAGTAATCTCCCGCCCCTGAAACGCAAAGCGATTGCCTGCCACCCGGTTGGCCAGCGGCACCATCGGAAACAGCGCGCTTTCCCCCTCATCCCACAACACGGGCTGCCCATGGGTGAGAGAGAAAAGTTCCTGCAACCCGCCGCCCTGCGGGTTGACGCGCATCCGCAGATGCGCGTTTTCTATCAACAGCAGGTCCATCAGTGTACGCGCCCGGCATCTGCCGTCGCGGCCACTTTGCTGTGCTGTTTCTCCAGCTGCTCCTCCAGCGCCTCCAGCGTCACGCCTTTGGTTTCCGGGACTTTACGCAGGATGTAGAGATACCCGGCAGCGCAAATCACGCCGTAGAGCAGGAAACTGCCCGCCGCCCCCAGCCCGGCATTGAGCAGCGGGAAGGTGTAGGTCAGCAGGAAGCAGGCGATCCACAGCGCCAGCGTCCCCATCGACATCGCCAGACCGCGTACGCGGTTGGGGAAGATCTCCGACAGCAGCACCCAGGTCACCGGGGCCAGGGTCAGGGCATAGATGGCAATTGCCGCCAGCACCAGCAGCAGAACCGGCCAGCCCATGATGTTCATGGCGTAGGCGCTGGCGATCAGCACGTAGATGATGGTTAAGCCCGATGCGCCCAACAGCATCAGCTTGCGGTGGCCAATCTTGTCCACCAGCGGCAGCGCCGCCAGGGTAAAGACCAGGTTGATGATGCCGGTCGCCACAATCGACTTCAGGGTGTCGTTGATATCAAACCCGGCCGAGGCGAAGATCTCCTGGGCATAGTTGAAGATGACGTTGATCCCGCACCACTGCTGGAACATCGCCAGCACCATGCCGATGATGACGATCGGTTTGACCTGCGGCTGCAGCAGGGTGGAGAACGCCACTTTCTGGGTGTCTTTTTCCAGGGTGTGGGCGATCTCTTTTAAAGTCTGGCTGGCGTATTCCGGGGTGCCAATACGCTCCAGCATGGCGCGGGCACGATCCGGCTTACCCGCCTTCATCAGCCAGCGCGGGGATTCAGGAACAAAGAACATCAGCACCAGGAATGCCAGGGCCGGAACCAGCTCGGCACCGAACATCCAGCGCCAGCCGGTTTGTCCGTTCCAGGTCTGGACGATGGCCTCCTGGGTCGCCCCAGGCGCCACCGGCTCGGCGATCATCAGGTTAATCAGCTGCGCCGCCAGCACACCCACGACGATGGTCAACTGGTTGATGGCCACGAAGCGACCGCGCTTATCCGCCGGGCTGACCTCGGCGATATAGAGCGGGCTGAGCGCGGAGGCGAGGCCAATCCCGACCCCGCCGACGATGCGATAGACCACGAACATGTCAAAGCTGCTCGCCACCGCCGTGCCCCACGCCGAGGCGCTGAACAGCACCGCCGAGAGGATCAGCGGCCATTTGCGGCCAAATTTATCGGCACACCAGCCGGAAACCAGCGCCCCGAAGATACAGCCCACCAGCGCCGAACTCATCGCCCAGCCGGACTGCGCCGGATCGGTGATCGAGAACCAGGCTTCATAGAAGGGTTTGGCCCCGCCAATTACCACCCAGTCGTAGCCAAACAGTAATCCACCGCAGGCGGCGACCAGACAGATTGTCCAGACGTAGCCCATTTTCAGTTGTGTCTGCGCACTGTTATTCATGTTGATTCCTCTTTAAGGGAAACGCAGGGTACAGAGGGTTAACGGGTGAGTCTCCCCACCCGCCGGGTCAGTTAATGGAAAATGTTGGTGGCCTGCGCATGCTGAATCAGATGCGCTTTATCATGGGCCGGGTTCAGTGCCAGCAAGGCCGCCAGCTGGCGTTTGCAGGCCGCAACATCACCCAGCCCGGCATAGCCCAGCGCCTCAATAAACAGGCAGTGCTGCTGATGCTGATGACCGGCTGGGGTATCCAGCACCACCAGATCCGGCAGCGAGACCGCAAAGAAATCGGCCTCCGGCACGTCGTCGCGATGGGCTTCCACCCAGGCCAGGAACCCCTGGAAGTGGCGCTCCGCCGCGGCGCTGTCATCCAACTGCCGCAGGGCCATCCCCTGCCAGAACAGGTAATCCGCCGGCTGATCGTTGTAGTAGCGTCCGGCATCGAGGGTCGAGCTCCCCTGCGCCGCCCGGGCAAAGCAGCGCTGCGCCTCGGCCTGCGCATCGCCGCGGGCGTGGCAGTAGCCCAGCAGATACCAGATATCGTTATCGGTCTGCCCCGGCAGACGCCCTTCCCCCAGATTGTGCGGATAGCGCAGGGCCGCCTGCAGCAGGGCTATCGCCTCGCGGAACTCGCCGCGGGCGATGTGCTGCAAGGCGCGATGCTGCTGGTTGAGCAGATACTGCCCGGTCACCTTGCCTTCGCCGCCTTCCCACGGATGGAACTGACGCGCCTGAAGCACCTGCGCCGCAGCGTCGTAGCGCCCGGAACCGTTCCACAGACTTAACAGTTCTGCAGTGAGGTCATCGCGTTTCAGCGCCACCTCCTCCCGCTCGGTGAGCATGGCGAGGCGTTTCGCCACCGGCTGGCCGGTGAGCTTATGGAGATAATCCAGCTCAAACAGGAAGCGTGGGTTATCCGGCTCCAGCTCCACGGCGCGCTGCAGATGCAGCTCGGCCAGCGCCAGGTTGTGCTCTTTATTCCAGGCGTAGATCCCCAGCAGGCGGTGCGCCGGCGCAAACTGCGGCTCCTGTTCCAGGGTGGTTTGCCAGCACAGCACCGCATCGTCGTAGCGGCGCTTGCTGTACCAGAAGCAGCCCAGCAGATAGCGAGCGAAGGGATCATCCTGCAGGGTTTGCAGCATCTGCACTTCATCCAGCGCGTTCGGGAAACGTACCCGGTTAGGTTCGCTGCGGCGCGCGGCGGCAATGTAATGGGCGCGCGTGGCGGGATCGTCGCTTAAGGCGGCCTGCCAGAGCTGGGGCAAGGTCTCCTGGCTGTCGAGCAGATCCAGCATCTCCCGGGCGGCGTCGCGCATCCCCATCGAGGTTAACCAGCCCGCCAGCACGCAGGCATTGGCTCCGCGACGGCCGGTAACCTGCAGGAGCCGATCGCGCGCGGCCTCGTCCCGGCCGATCGCCCAACGGGCGTAGTGCAGGGCGTAACTGAGGGGATGGGTTTGCAGGCAGCTTGCAATGTACGCGAGTGCGGCGCTTTCGCCTTCAACCTGAGCCAGGGCCAGGGCTTTCAGCCCCATCGCCAGATTGTTACTGGCGTTGATCCCGAGGCTGATGTCGACTTTTTCCAGCGCGTCAGCGTAATTGCCGCGCTTCATCGCCAGCCGGGCCAGCGACCAGAACGCAGCATCGCGGCAGTTTCCGCTCCACGAGGCTTTGTAGTAGCGATCCCAGGCAGCATCATCGTTCCCCTGCCGCTCCAGGGCCGTCGCCAGCAGCTGGCTGGCTTCGCCATCGCGCGGGTTCTTATTCAGCTTATGGGCCCGCACCAGCGCGGCTTCGGCACAGCGCTGCGCCAGCCCCCAGTCGGCGCGGTTCAGCGCCAGGGTGCCCAGCGCCACGTTGTTGCGATAGTCGTGGGCATCCAGGTCCAGCGCGCGGCGGTAGTAATCCTCCGCGTAGCGGCTGGCGTGGTTGTACTGCTCCAGATGCTGACCAATAAAATAGAGTTCATCGCTGTTGCTGATGTTTTCCGGCATCGCGGGCGCGGTGGCCGGATCCGGCAGCGGGGTCTCTTCGGCGATATGCTCCTGGTAATGCAGCAGGGTGTGGCCCGAGGTCTCTTTTACCGTCAGGGTTAAGCGCTGCGGCCACGCATCCGCCAGCGCCTGCTGCCAGCTTTCGCCCGGCATCAGGGTCAGCTGCGTCTCCCACACCGGCTTGCTCTCTGCGGTCAGTTCGAGACGCACGGCGTTAAGCGGGGCGATGGCGTAGAGGCCGAGGTGAAGCTGCTGCTCGCGGCGTTCCAGCTTAAGCGCCAGCTGCGTGTTGGCGTTCTGCACCTGCCCCAGTTCGCTGTAGGGCAGGAAGTTCTGCACGAAGATCTTCTCTTCATAAGGGGCAAGCCAGGTGAAATCAGGTTGGTTATCGGTGAAGACGCCGGTCATCAGCTCGATATAAGGGCCGTTTTCATCGGTCAGATTGCGATCCCAGGCGCGGCCAAAATCGTCATGGCCCCAGGACCACTGCTTTTTACCCGGAGAAACGTGGTGATCGGCCACGTGCAGCAGGCCGCCGCGCTCGCCGTGATGGTAAGCGCCGACAAAATCGTAGTCCGATTTTTCCGCCATGTAGGAGGTGGGGACCGGCACGTTTTTGTAGCGCGAGATGTCCACGCCCGCCGAGTAATCGATCTTATAGTAAGTGCCGGTGGCGATCGGGAAGGCCGAGACCGCGCGCTTACCGTGGTCAAACACCGCGGTGACGTCCGGCGGGAAGACGCTCTGATGATCGTCCCCGCCCTTCACCGCCGGGTTGGCCCACCACAGGAAGTGGCGCGGCGTGGCGTTGCCGTTGAAGACTTTGCCGGTGATTTCAATCAACGCCCGGTCCGGGTAGAGCGTAAAGCCGGTCATTACCTGCAGGCCGCGCATCGGCTCGGCCTCGCCCAGCCAGACGGTCTGCGCCCCGCTCTCCTGGGCCTGGATGGTCACGTCGACCGGCATAAAGGTGGTCGGGCGATGGTGCTGCGGCCAGTTAAATTCGATGCCGCCGGAGATCCACGGCCCCAGCAGGCCCACCAGCGCGGGTTTCACCACTTCGTTGTAGTAGACGAAATCGCGCTCCTGGACTTTGTCATACGCGCGATGAATACGTCCGCCCAGCTCCGGCAGCAGCATGATGCGGATGAAGTCGTTTTCCATCCACACCGCCTGGTAATCGCGCATCTCGCGGTTCCCGGTCAGGGTATCGGTTACGCCGTAGGGGTAGACCGCGCCGGAGGAACCCTGGTACACGCGTTTCTCGAGGAACATCGGGTTGGTATCTTCTGCGCCGGTGGTCCACGTCGGTAATGCGACGGTCTCCCGCCAGACCTTCACTGCTCCAGACATATTCACTCTCCAGTAAACAAATAACAGTAAAAAGCGATAAGATGGCAGTGTAGAGAGGAATTCAGCGCGCTGATTGCGTAATGCTCACGCAATACTATTAACGGAGTTTAGTGAAATGCAGATAGCCGGTCTGAACAACCAGCGGGTGCGGCAGCATAACCGACGCACGATCATGGCGCTGATCTGGCGCTACAAGCGCCTGAGTAAATCGCAGCTGGCGCAGCACACAGGGCTGTCGATCCCCGCCGTGAGTAAAATTCTGGACGAGCTGGTAGCCGATAAAAAGCTGGGGCATTCCAGTGAAAATCTCAGCACCCGGGGGATGAACAGCGGCCATTATCAGATCCCCGATGAGGGCCCACTGATACTCTGCATGAATGTCAGCCCCACCAGCATAGAGAGCCAGCTGATCGACGGGCGCATGTCGCCGCTGGGCGATTTTACCTGGACCGACGTTAACGCCCGCACGCCAGAGGCGTTGTTGCAGGCCATCGAAGGCCTGTGGCAGCAGCAGCGTAAACGCTGGCCAGGGCAGCGGATCAATCTGGCGCTCGGGATCCACGGCCAGGTGGATACCGCCACCGGGGTGTCCCAGATCATGCCCCAGGCACCCTGGAAAAAACCGATCGAGATTAAGTATCTGCTGGAAGAGAAGCTGGGCATCACGGTGATGGTGGATAACGACTGCGTAATGCTGGCGCTGGCGGAAAAATGGCAAAACCCGGCCAACCGCGACGATTTTTGTGTGATTAACGTCGATTACGGCATCGGCTCCTCGTTCGTCATTAACGGCCAAGTCTATCGCGGGACGCTGAACGGCAGCGGGCAGATTGGCCACACTATTTTCGATCGCGACGGCGTGGCCTGCGCCTGTGGGCGATACGGCTGCCTGGAGACGGTCGCCTCCCTGTCGGCCCTCAAAAAACAGGCGCGGCTGTGGCTGAAATCCCAGCCCGGCTCCCTGAGTCTCGACCCGGACACCCTCACCAGCCTGCAGCTGCTTGACGCCTGGCGTCAGGGTGATGCCAATATTCAGCGCTGGGCAGACGAGGCCGCCAACGCCATCGGCCTGACGCTCTACAATCTGCTCAACATCCTCAACATCAACCAAATCTGGTTCTACGGCCGCAGCTGCGCCTTTGGCGAGCGCTGGCTGCAGACCATTAATCGCCAGATTGGTTTTACCCCCTTCGATCAGGGGGACGCCGTGCGCAACCGGCAAACGGAAATCGCCTTTGGCGGCCTGACCCGACAGCAGCAGATCATCGGTATTGGTTATCTGTTTGTGGAGGATGCGCTGGAGGCAGGCTGAGGGGAAGATGCCGCAGTCAGGCAAATTTACATCAGTCTAACGCCTGATTTATGAAGAAAAGCTGAATGGCGGGCCGGCATTTTGTGTATTAGCTTTAAGATAAATCCCACCCACAACGAGCCTGCTATGAACACACTACGGTATTTCGATTTTGGTCAGTCCCGGGCGCTGATCCTGCTGATCGCCCGTCTCGCCCTCATCGCCCTGTTTATTATTTTCGGTGTGCCAAAAATGTTCGGTTTCGACGGCACGGTGCAATATATGGCGAAGCTGGGCGCTCCGATGCCGACGCTGGCGGCCATTGTGGCGGTGATCATGGAAGTGCCCGCCGCGATTCTGATCGTGCTCGGCTTTTTTACCCGTCCGCTGGCGGTGCTGTTCGTCTTTTATACCCTGGGTACGGCGGTGATTGGTCACCACTACTGGGATATGAGCGGCGACGCGGTGATGCCCAACATGATTAACTTCTTCAAGAACATCAGTATCGCCGGCGGATTTCTCCTGCTGGCGGTCGCCGGGCCGGGGGCTATCTCCATCGACCGCCGTTAGCCATAAAAAAAGGCCGCATGCGCGGCCTTTTTGTTCTGCCGGGCAGAATTATGCGTAAACCGGGAAGCGCGCGCAGATATCCAGCACTTTGGCCTTCACGCGTTCGATAACGGCTTCGTCGTTGATGTTGTCCAGCACGTCACACATCCAGCCAGCCAGCTCTTTCACTTCCGCTTCTTTAAAGCCGCGGCGAGTCACAGCCGGAGAACCGATACGGATACCGGAGGTCACGAACGGGCTCTTCGGATCGTTTGGTACGCTGTTCTTGTTAACGGTGATGTTGGCGCGGCCCAGGGCAGCGTCAGCTTCTTTACCGGTCAGGTTTTTATCAACCAGATCCAGCAGGAACAGGTGGTTTTCAGTGCCGCCGGAGACCACTTTGTAGCCACGGTTCAGGAACACTTCCACCATCGCTTTAGCGTTCTTAGCAACCTGCTGCTGGTAAACCTTGAACTCAGGCTCCATCGCTTCTTTCAGCGCCACGGCTTTCGCCGCGATCACGTGCATCAGCGGGCCGCCCTGCGCGCTTGGGAATACCGCAGAGTTCAGTTTTTTATACAGATCGTCGTCGCCGCCCTTCGCCAGGATCAGGCCACCGCGTGGACCTGCCAGGGTTTTGTGAGTCGTGGTGGTGACCACGTGGGCGTGTGGAACCGGGTTCGGGTAAACGCCTGCGGCGATCAGACCGGCAACGTGCGCCATGTCGACGAACAGGTAAGCACCGATGCTGTCGGCGATTTCACGCATTTTTGCCCAGTCAACCACGCCGGAGTAAGCAGAGAAGCCACCGATGATCATCTTCGGTTTGTGCTCTTTGGCCTGCTTCGCCATGTCTTCGTAGTCAATTTTACCGGTCTCATCAATACCGTAAGGGATGATGTTGTACAGTTTGCCGGAGAAGTTAACCGGGGAGCCGTGAGTCAGGTGACCGCCCTGCGCCAGGTTCATACCCAGAACGGTGTCGCCCGGCTGCAGCAGCGCGGTGTAAACAGCGAAGTTAGCCTGAGAGCCGGAGTGCGGCTGCACGTTAGCGTAGTCTGCGCCAAACAGCTCTTTGGCACGGTCGATCGCCAGCTGCTCAACGATATCAACGTATTCGCAACCGCCGTAGTAGCGCTTGCCCGGGTAACCTTCAGCGTATTTGTTGGTCAGCTGAGAGCCCTGCGCCTGCATCACGCGCGGGCTGGTGTAGTTTTCGGAGGCGATCAGTTCGATGTGCTCTTCCTGACGTACTTTTTCCTGCTCCATAGCCTGCCACAGTTCGGCATCATAATCGGCAATGTTCATTTCACGCTTTAACATCCGCATCTCCTGACTCAGCTAACAAGTAAATTTTTGCCTGAAAAAGGCGGTCCAGTTGGACGACGGGCAACAGTATAACTGATTAGCAGAGTGATAACAGGTCTTGACAAACGATTTTACGCAAACGTTTACCTACCCGCCACGCAAGGGTTTGAGCAATAACGCACTCACCGGGTAAAACGGATTTCTTTTCAGGTTTGTGATGCAGTTAATTCAAGTTGCAAAGAACCATTTACAAAGCAGGGTTATTTTTTATAAGATGCATATAAAATACATCATTAAAGTAACATTTGAAGGAAGCTGCTATGTTAGACGCACAAACCATCGCGACCGTTAAATCCACTATTCCCCTGCTGGTTGAAACCGGCCCTAAACTCACCGCCCATTTTTACGATCGTATGTTCGCGCACAACCCGGAGCTCAAAGAGATTTTCAACATGAGCAACCAGCGCAACGGCGATCAGCGTGAAGCGTTATTCAACGCCATTGCCGCGTACGCCAGCAATATCGAGAACCTGCCGGCGCTGCTGCCAGCGGTGGAAAAAATCGCCCAGAAACATACCAGCTTCCAGATCAAACCCGAGCAGTACAACATTGTTGGCAGCCATCTGCTGGCGACCCTGGATGAGATGTTCAGCCCGGGCCAGGAAGTGCTGGACGCATGGGGCAAAGCCTACGGCGTGCTGGCTAACGTGTTTATCAACCGTGAAGCGCAGATCTACAGCGAAAACGCCAGCAAGAACGGCGGCTGGGAAGGCACCCGCGCCTTCCGTATTGTGGAAAAAACGCCGCGCAGTGCGCTTATCACCAGCTTTGAATTTGAGCCGGTCGACGGCCAGCCGGTTGCCGATTACCAGCCGGGCCAGTATCTGGGCGTGTGGCTGAAACCGGAAGGCTTCCCGCATCAGGAGATCCGCCAGTACTCCCTGACCCGCAAGCCAAACGGCAAAGGCTATCGCATTGCGGTGAAACGCGAGGAAGGCGGTCAGGTCTCAACCTGGCTGCATGACGAAGCCCGCGTCGGTGACGTGGTGCATCTGGCCGCGCCGGCGGGCGATTTCTTTATGGCGGTGGATGCCAATACCCCGGTGACGCTGATCTCCGCCGGTGTCGGCCAGACGCCAATGCTGGCGATGCTGGATACCCTGGCGAAATCGCAGCATAAAGCCCAGGTCAACTGGTTCCACGCCGCAGAGAATGGCGAAGTACATGCGTTTTCTGATGAAGTGAAATCCCTGGCTGCCGGGCTGCCGCACTTTACCGCCCATACCTGGTATCGCCTGCCGTCGGATGACGACCGTGCCGCAGCCCGCTTTGACAGCGAAGGCCTGATGGCGTTAAGCCAGCATAAAGAGCAGTTCCACGCCCCGGAGATGCAGTTCTACGTTTGTGGCCCGGTAGCCTTTATGCAGTATGCCGCGGCGCAGCTGGTTGAGCTGGGCGTTAACAAAGACAACATTCACTACGAATGCTTCGGCCCGCATAAGGTGCTGTAATGCAAAAAAGCCCCTCTCACGAGGGGCTTTTTTTCGCCGGGTGGCGGCTGCGCCTTACCCGGCCTACAAAACCGTTAGCAATGTTAAATCGCGGCGTCGTCTTCTTCGCCGGTACGGATACGGATCACGCGCGACACGTCAAAGACGAAGATTTTACCGTCACCGATTTTGCCGGTCTGCGCGGTGCGGATAATGGTATCCACGCAGGTCTCCACGATGTCGTCCGACACCACGATTTCAATTTTTACCTTCGGCAGGAAATCGACCATGTATTCCGCGCCACGGTACAGTTCAGTGTGGCCCTTCTGACGACCAAAGCCTTTCACCTCTGTCACCGTCATACCGGTGATGCCGACTTCCGCCAGCGCTTCACGTACATCATCCAGTTTGAAAGGTTTAATAATCGCATCAATCTTTTTCATGGTGGTCCTTAAACTTATGCCTGTCAGCTGCCTCGTAATCGGTTGCTCACAGTATCATATTCAGGCGGAATTTAGCGCATCACTCTTTAAAATCGTTTGCTTCCAGCTCGTGGCGCGACAGCAGCTTATAAAACTCGGTGCGGTTACGTCCGGCCATTCGCGCGGCGTGGGTAACGTTGCCTTTGGTGATCTGCAGTAACTTACGCAGGTAGTTAAGCTCAAACTGGTTGCGGGCCTCGACGAAGGTCGGCAAGGCGGTGTTCTCTCCCTCCAGCGCCTGCTCCACCAGCGCATCGCTGATCACCGGCGAGGAGGTGAGCGCCACGCACTGCTCAATCACGTTCACCAGCTGACGCACGTTACCGGGCCAGCTGGCGGTCATCAGCCGCTTCATGGCGTCGGTGGAGAAGGCCCGCACAAAGGGCTTATGCCGCTCGGCGGACTGGCGCAACAGCTGGGTGGCCAGCAGCGGAATATCTTCTGCCCGCTCCGCCAGCGCCGGGATCTTCAGGTTGACGACGTTGAGACGATAGAAGAGGTCTTCACGGAACTCGTTGCGCGCCATCGCCTTGGGCAGATCCCGGTGGGTGGCGGAGATAATGCGCACGTTGATGTCGATATCGCGGTTGCTGCCGAGCGGCCTGACCTTGCGCTCCTGCAGCACGCGCAGCAGTTTGACCTGCAGGGGGGCCGGCATATCGCCAATTTCATCGAGGAATAAGGTCCCGCCTTCAGCGGCCTGGAACAGCCCTTCCCGGCTGCTGACCGCCCCGGTAAAGGCCCCGCGCGCGTGACCAAACAGCTCCGATTCCAGCAGCTGCTCGGGCAGCGCCCCGCAGTTGATGGCGATAAAGGCGTTTTTGCCGCGCGGGCTGGCGTTGTGGATCGCCTGGGCGAGGATCTCCTTCCCGGTGCCGCTCTGGCCGTTAATCAGCACGCTGACATCGGACTGCGCCACCATCCGCGCCTGCTCCAGCAGTCGCAGCATAATCGGGCTGCGGGTGACAATCGTCTCCCGCCAGGTCTCATCCCCGGACGGCGCGGCGTGCTCCAGCGCATCGTCAATCGCTTTATAGAGCGCGTCTTTGTCCACCGGCTTGGTGAGGAAGCTGAAGACCCCCCTGCTGGGTGGCCGCCACGGCATCGGGAATCGAACCGTGAGCGGTAAGGATAATGACCGGCATGCCGGGCTGCAGCTTCTGGATCTCAGTGAACAGCTGCATGCCGTCCATTTCATCCATCCGCAGGTCGCTGATGACCAGATCGATCTTCTCGCGTCCCAGCACCTTCAGCCCTTCCTGACCGCTCTCGGCGGTCACCACGCTGAAGCCCTCGCTCACCAGACGCATACCCAGCAGCTTCAGCAAGCCGGGGTCATCATCCACCAGCAAAAGATGTGCAGGTTTTCGGCTTGTCATGGCTTTACGTCCTCTTGTTTCGGGGTATCGCTGTCCGGCACCGTCGCGTCGCCATCGGCGGCTTTCGGCGCATCCGGCAGATAGTTACTGACCGGCTTGCGGGTGGAGAGCTGCCGTTCAATATCGGTCAGGTTTTCCAGCTTCCGGGTGGTGGTATCCAGCTGCGTGCGTAAATATTGCTGCTGCTGGCGCAGGGTATCCAGCTCACCGTCGGTCGTCTGCTGTAACTTGCCGTAGCGGGAGCGCTCCTCCGCCAGCTGCAGCTGCAGTACCTGCCCGTGTCGCCAGAGCTGATACAGCGGGCGCACCTGGGCCGGGATTTGCGGGCTCAGCGCATCCAGCCGGGTGGTCAACTCTCGCCGCTCCACCGGGTTAATTTTGGCATTCGCCAGCAGGAGTCCGCGTTTAAAGCTCTCCTGCCAGGTGTCATCGGTCCAGCCCCGCGCCTCTGCGCGCGCGGCCGCGGGTGAGAGACGATCCGCGCAGTCCATGCCGCGCAGCCAGAAAAGCGGGTTGCTGTCGGTCTCCTGACCGTGAAGCTGCCAGATATTATTGCAGTCCGTAGAGAGGAAGTCCGCCAGCTGATGTTCAGGCAATTTTTCATCCTGCTTGTCGCTAATCGTTGGAGCGGGTGCGTGGGTGACGCAGCCGGCCAGCAGCAGGCAGGGAAGACTCAGGCGGATAAAGTGGCCGGAAAATACCGCGTTAATGGCGCGGGAAAAGACGTGTGACATACTCACCAGACTTAGATTCATTTCAGTGATTTTTCCGACTCAAGCGGCAGTTCGATGCGAAAACAGACATCGGTACGGTCGTCATTGACAAGATTAAGCTCTCCCTGCATACGACGAATGCAGTCGCGGGCGATGCTCAGCCCCAGACCGCTTCCCTTAACCGCCCCTTTGCGTTGATGGCTCCCCCTGGAAAAAGGGTTCGAAGATCATCGTTTTTTCATCGTCGGGGATCGGGTTTCCGGTGTTGGCGACATCGATACAGACTCGCGAGCCGCGCGTAAAACTGCGAACATAAATGGTACCGGATTCAATGCCATAGTGCACCGCGTTGGAATAAAGATTATCCAGCACGCTCATCAGCAGCATGGGTTCAGCTAAACAGGCGGGCGTCGAAAGTGCCAGTTCAGTATGCATCATTTTAGCCCGTGCAGGCAGGCTATGGGCGGAGAGCACCATTTCCACCAGCGGGGCCAGCTCGACGCGCTCCAGCTCGGGAATGCCGTCGGCCAGCTTGCGGTTGTAGTCGAGCAGTTGCTCAATCAGTTTTTGCAGATTGCGGCTGCTGGCATCGAGGATCTCCACAATCTCTCCCTGCTCCGGCGTCAGCGGCCCGGCGACCTCGTCGGCCAGCAGTTCGGTCCCCTCGCGCATGCTGGCGAGCGGGGTTTTCAGTTCGTGGGAGATATGGCGTAGAAACTGGTGGCGCTGGGATTCGAGCCACGCCAGCCGCTCAGAGAGCCAGATGATGCGTTGCCCGACCGAGCGCAACTCGCGCGGGCCGGTAAAGACCACGGTATTGCCCAGCGAGCGCCCCTCCCCCCAGCCGGTTGATCATCCGCTCAATGCCCTTTACCGGGCCGATAATCATGCGGGTGAAGAGGAGAACTAAGACCAGGCTGACCAGAAACAGCACCAGCGCCTGCCAGCCGAAGAACTGGCCGCGCTCGGCAATCTCCTGCTGGAGCTGCTGCCCGCGGGAGAAGATCACTGCCCGGGTTGCCTGCACCATCTCGGTATTGGCGTTGGCAAAAGCCTCCAGCCGCATGGCAGACATCGCATCGGGGCCGCTGTTAAGGCACTGGAGCTGTGCCAGCGCGTTGATATCCTGGCGTAAGGCCTGATAGAGCTTATCGTCCGGCAGCACGCCGGCATGGGCATCGAGCATTTCGCTGTAGCGCTTACGCTGATTCTGATACACCCGCGCCAGGGTTCTGTCGTCGAGCACGCAATACTGCCGGTAGCTGCGCTCCATCTCCAGGGCGGCATTGGTCATCGCCTCGCTGCGGCGGGCATCAATCAGGGTGGTACGGTTGGTGAGCGCCGCCTGGGCGCTGAGGGCGTTCAGGCTCTGCCATGCCTGCCATGCCAGGACCAGCAGAGGCAGCAGGATCAGCAGGAATGCCATCATGACTAACTGTCGCAAGGAGCGAGGAAAAACAGGCCAGCGTTTCAACGCATTACTCTCTGTTACGAGGGGGTAAGAGGATGCTAGCTGGACAACCCTTCAGATACAACAAAGCCGGGTTAAAAACCCGGCTTTGTTATGGAATGAGGCGGTGCCTAACTCGACGTTTCGCCCTGGGTCTGATAAAGCAGCGCTATGATCAGTAGTTGGACGGCAGGCACCTTTTTGTGCGTCATTCGAAGTTTATGTAGCGCGTCCCGAAGGGGCTGACATAAGAGGGTGAATGAGCCACTGGTTATTATTATGCAACAGATGTGCCATATTGCAAATAAAAATATTAAATTGTTAATTTATATAAGGTTTTATAGGGATTTACTGCAGGTGCGGAAAGGATGATTTGCAGGCTATCTGTCGCTTATTAGCAACACCCTTACAGGGTTATTATCGGCTCTATAAATATCAATAAGTTAAATGTCGCCAATTGACGACATCAATATGTGAGGGTTGTCGCACATTTGCGACACCAGAGAAATGCCGAGCGGCACTGCGTTTGCCCGGCCTACAAAACTCAACCGGCCTTTGTAGGCCCGGTAAGCGAAGCGCCACCGGGCACAACAACGATCTCTTAACCCAACTGCTTACGCGCGTTGCGGAAGATGCGCATCCACGGGCTGTCCTCGCCCCAGTTCTCCGGGTGCCAGGAGTTGCTGACGGTGCGGAACACGCGCTCAGGGTGCGGCATCATCACCGTCACGCGACCGCTTTCGCTGGTCACCGCGGTGATACCGTTGGCTGAGCCGTTCGGGTTCGCCGGGTAGGTCTGCGTGACTTTACCGAAGTTATCGACAAAGCGCAGCGCCACCAGGCCTTTGCTCTCCAGTTCCGCCAGATGCGCGGCATTACGCACTTCAACCTGACCTTCACCGTGAGACACGGCGATTGGCATCTGCGATCCCACCATCCCCTGCAGCAGCAGAGATGGGCTCTGGGTCACTTCTACCAGGCTGAAACGCGCTTCGAAGCGGTCGGACTGGTTACGCACAAAGCGCGGCCAGGCTTCGCTGCCCGGGATCAGCTCGCGCAGGTTCGACATCATCTGGCAGCCGTTACAGACGCCCAGGGCCAGGGTCTGCGGACGGTGGAAGAAGGTTTCGAACTCATCGCGGACGCGGTCGTTGAAGAGGATGGATTTCGCCCAGCCCTCGCCTGCCCCCAGCACGTCGCCGTAAGAGAAGCCGCCGCATGCCACCAGCGCCTGGAAATCGGCCAGACCGGTACGGCCTGCCAGCAGGTCGCTCATATGGACGTCGATGGCATCGAAGCCGGCACGGTGGAAGGCGGCCGCCATCTCGACGTGGGAGTTCACGCCCTGCTCACGCAGAACGGACACTTTCGGACGGGCGCTCTTCGCGATATACGGCGCGGCAATGTCTTCGTTGATGTCGAAGGACAGCTTGACGTTCAGACCCGGATCCTGGTCGTTGGCTTTCGCCTCGTGTTCCTGATCGGCGCAGGCCGGGTTGTCGCGCAGACGCTGCATCTGCCAGGTGGTTTCAGCCCACCACATGCGCAGCGTGGAGCGGCTTTCGGCAAAGACGGCCTGACCGTTGGCCTCGATAACAAAGCGATCCCCGGTCACCGCTTTACCCAGATAATGTACGCAGTCGCCCAGACCGTGCTGCGCCAGCAGCGCTTCCACCGCCTCGCGATCCGCTGCACGCACCTGAATTACCGCGCCCAGCTCTTCGTTGAACAGCGCCGCCAGACGATCGTCGCCCAGGCTGGCAATGTTGGCTTCCACGCCGCAGTGGCCGGTGAAGGCCATCTCGGCCAGGGTAACCAGCAGGCCGCCGTCGGAACGGTCGTGGTAGGCCAGCAGTTTGCGTTGAGCAATCAGCGCCTGAATAGCGTCGTAGAAGCCTTTCAGCTGCGCCACGTCGCGCACGTCTGCCGCCTTGTCACCCAGCTGGCGGTAAACCTGCGCCAGCGCGGTGGCCCCCAGCGCGTTATGACCTTTACCCAGGTCAATCAGCAGCAGGGCGTTGTCTTCAGTTGTAAGCTGTGGCGTGATGGTATGACGCACATCTTCCACACGGGCAAACGCGGTAATGACCAGCGACAGCGGCGAGGTCATCTCACGCTGCTCGCTGCCTTCCTGCCAGCGGGTTTTCATCGACATAGAGTCTTTGCCCACCGGAATGGTCAGGCCCAGCGCCGGGCAGAGTTCTTCGCCCACCGCTTTCACCGCTTCGTACAGCCCGGCGTCTTCACCCGGGTGACCGGCTGCGGCCATCCAGTTCGCGGAGAGCTTGATGCGTTTGATGTCGCCAATCTGGGTAGCGGCGATGTTGGTCAGCGCTTCACCTACGGCCAGACGGGCAGAGGCGGCGAAGTCCAGCAGGGCAACCGGGGAGCGTTCGCCCAGCGCCATCGCTTCACCGTAGTAGCTGTCGAGGCTGGCAGTGGTCACCGCGCAGTTCGCCACCGGCACCTGCCACGGGCCAACCATCTGATCGCGGGCAACCATGCCGGTCACGGTACGGTCGCCGATGGTGACGAGGAAGGTTTTCTCCGCCACGGCCGGGAGATGCAGAACGCGGTTAACCGCCTCGGCAACGGTCACACCCTGCAGGTCAAGGGCTTTGCCGCTGGCTTTGCGGGTCTGTACGTCGCGGGTCATCTTCGGCGTTTTGCCCAGCAGCACGTCCAGCGGCAGGTCAATCGGCTGGTTGTCGAAGTGGGTATCGCTCAGGGAGAGATGCATCTCTTCGGTGGCTTCACCGATCACCGCGTACGGCGCGCGCTCGCGGCGGCACAGCTCATCAAACAGCGGCAGCTGATCCGGAGCAACGGCCAGCACGTAGCGCTCCTGAGATTCGTTACACCAGATCTCCAGCGGGCTCATGCCTGGCTCATCGCTCAGGATGTCGCGCAGGTTGAAGCGGCCGCCGCGGTTGCCGTCGCTTACCAGCTCCGGCATGGCGTTAGAGAGACCGCCCGCGCCCACGTCGTGGATAAACAGGATCGGATTGGCGTCGCCCAGCTGCCAGCAGCGGTCGATCACTTCCTGACAGCGGCGCTCCATCTCAGGGTTGTCGCGCTGTACGGAGGCGAAATCGAGATCCGCATCAGACTGACCGGAGGCCATTGAGGAGGCCGCCCCACCGCCCAGACCGATGTTCATCGCCGGGCCGCCGAGGACGATCAGCTTCGCACCCACCACGATCTCGCCTTTCTGCACGTGATCGGCACGAATGTTGCCGATCCCGCCCGCCAGCATGATCGGTTTGTGGTAGCCGCGCAGCTCTTCGCCGTTGTGGCTCTCCACTTTCTCTTCATAGGTACGGAAGTAACCGTTCAGGGCCGGACGACCAAATTCGTTGTTAAAGGCCGCGCCGCCCAGCGGGCCGTCGGTCATGATGTCCAGCGCGGTAACAATACGTTCCGGCTTACCGAAATCTTCTTCCCACGGCTGTTCGAAGCCCGGGATACGCAGGTTGGAGACGGAGAAGCCCACCAGACCCGCTTTTGGCTTAGCGCCACGACCGGTTGCGCCTTCGTCACGGATTTCACCGCCGGAGCCGGTTGCCGCACCCGGCCACGGCGAGATCGCCGTCGGGTGGTTATGGGTTTCGACTTTCATCAGGATATGCGCAGGCTCCTGGTGGAAGTCATAGCGCCCTGCTTCGCGATCGGCGAAGAAGCGGCCCACCTCGGAACCCTCCATTACCGCGGCGTTGTCTTTATAGGCAGACAGCACGTGGTCAGGGGTTTTCTCCATGGTGTTTTTGATCATTTTGAACAGCGACTTCGGCTGCTGCTCGCCGTCGATAACCCAGTCGGCGTTAAAGATCTTGTGGCGGCAGTGCTCGGAGTTAGCCTGGGCGAACATATAGAGTTCGATGTCGTTCGGGTTGCGGTTCAGCTTAACGAACGCATCCTGCAGGTAGTCGATTTCATCTTCGGCCAGCGCCAGGCCCAGACGCAGGTTGGCGTCAATCAGCGCCTGACGGCCCTCACCCAGCAGGTCCACGCTCTGGACGGGGGCAGGCTGATGGTGAGAGAAGAGCTGCTGTGCGTCGTCCAGAGAGGCAAACACGCTCTCCATCATGCGATCGTGCAGTTCGGCTGCTACAACGGCCCATTGGGCGTCGGTCAGGGTAGAGGCTTCAACGTAATACGCCACGCCGCGCTCCAGACGGTCAATCTGGCTCAGACCACAGTTGCGGGCGATGTCGGTTGCTTTAGAAGACCAGGGGGGAGATGGTGCCCGGACGAGGCGTAACCAGCAGAAGTTTACCGTTCGGGGTATGGCTGCTCAGGCTTGGGCCGTACTTCAGCAGGCGCTCAAGCCGGACCAAATCCTCTGCCGTTAAGGGAGCATTCAGGTCAGCAAAATGGACATACTCAGCGTAAATATTGCTTACCGGAAGGTCGGCCGCCTGAAAACGTGCCAGCAGTTTGTTGATACGGAAGGCAGACAGTGCAGGCGAACCACGCAGAATTTCCATCATAAGTCTCTCGTCTTCGAAGCGCCGGAGGCGCTTACAGTGTGCGCAAGGGGGAAAACGGGCGCCATTATAGTGGATCCTGAGCGCCGACGAAACCGTTTGCGTCGTAATAAAATCGACGTTGCCATTTAACCATCGGTGTTGCCTTTCCCGCTAATAAGTTGCCAAGTGGCGTTACTTTGCGCAAAATGCCGCGAAATCTTTGGTAATACTTGTTTTTACTATGGCCAATACTAACCAGAACAATAGACAGCACATAGAATCAACTTATTGAAAAAATTAAAGATTAATTATCTGTTCATCGGCATAGTGACCTTGCTGCTGGCAGCGGCCCTGTGGCCTTCAATCCCCTGGTTCGGCAAAGCCGAAAACCGTATCGCCGCTATTCAGGCGCGGGGGGGAGCTGCGCGTCAGTACCTTGTCCTCGCCGCTGACCTACAGCGCGATCAACAACAAAGTGATTGGCCTGGATTATGAACTGGCGCAGCACTTTGCTGACTACCTGGGCGTGAAGCTTAAAATTACCGTACGTCAGAACATCAGCCAGCTGTTTGACGATCTGGATAATGACGATGCCGATATGCTGGCCGCCGGTCTGGTCTACAACAGCGAGCGCAGCAAGAACTACCAGCCCGGCCCCACCTATTACTCCGTGTCGCAGCAGCTGGTCTATCGCGTCGGCAGCCTGCGCCCGCGTAACCTTGCCAGCCTCACCGCCGAGCAGCTTACCGTCGCCCCGGGTCATGTGGTGATTGATGACCTGCGGGCGCTGAAAGAGAAGAAGTACCCCAACCTCAGCTGGACGGTGGATGAGAAGCAGGGCACCACGGCGCTGCTCGAGCAGGTCACCGACGGCAAACTGCCCTACACCATCGCAGATTCGGTCGCTATCAGCCTGTTCCAGCGTGTCCACCCGGAGCTGGCGGTGGCGCTGGACGTTACAGACGAGCAGCCCGTTACCTGGTTCAGCCCCCCTCGATGGCGACCAGACGCTCTCCGCCGCGATGCTCGATTTCTTCAACGGGATGAATGAGGACGGCACCCTGGCGCGTCTGGAGGAGAAATACCTCGGCCACGGGGATGACTTCGACTATGTCGATACCCGCAGCTTCCTGCGGGCGGTGGATAACGTGCTGCCGGACCTGCAGCCGCTGTTTGAGAAGTACGCCCAGGAGATCGACTGGCGCCTGTTGGCGGCCATCTCGTATCAGGAGTCGCACTGGGATGCGCTGGCCACCTCACCCACCGGCGTACGCGGCCTGATGATGCTGACCAAAAACACCGCCCAGAGCCTGGGCCTGACCGACCGCACCGACGCCGAGCAGAGCATCAGCGGCGGCGCACGTTATCTGCAGGATATGATGGCTAAGGTACCGGAGACGGTACCGGAAGAGGAGCGGATCTGGTTTGCACTGGCGGCCTACAACATGGGGTATGCCCATATGATTGATGCCCGCGCCCTGACGGCAAAAACCAAAGGTAATCCCGACAGCTGGGCAGACGTTAAACAGCGCCTGCCGCTGCTGAGCCAGAAGCCGTATTACGACAAATTAACCTATGGCTATGCGCGCGGCCACGAGGCGTACGCCTACGTGGAGAATATCCGCAAATATCAGATAAGCCTGGTAGGGTATCTGATGGAGAAAGAGCGAGAGGCGCAGGCGGCACAGCAGCTGGCACAAAGCTATCCAGTGGTGTCGCCGGACGAGCTTACTCGCCCGATAACTTCGATTCTGCCTTTTGTCTCTTTTTCTGCTGACGCCGCATTCGAAAGAACTCACTTAGCATCTCCGAACACGCTGGTGCCAGCACCCCTCCCAACACATTAACCTGATGGTTCATGCCGGGATGTCTGAGCACGTCCAGCAGCGAACCTGCCGCCCCGGTTTTTTCATCCCGCGCGCCAAACACCACCGTGCCAATCCGGCTGTGGATCATCGCGCCGGAGCACATCACGCAGGGTTCAAGGGTGACATAAAGCGTTGTGTCCAGCAGGCGGTAGTTTTGCAACACCAGCCCGCCCTGGCGCAGGGCCATGATTTCGGCGTGGGCGGTGGGATCGTGACGCCCAATCGGGCGGTTCCAGCCTTCGCCAATGACCTGGTTATTGTGGACCAGCACGGCGCCCACCGGGACTTCGCCCTCTTCCCAGGCACGTTTGGCAAGCTGGAGCGCATGGCGCATCCAGTATTCATGATTAAGTTCAGGGTCGGACAACGCAGCATACTCCAGTCTGAAAAGCGGGCGCATTATACACACCCGCTATGCATAATCACAAAATCATTCCAGTTGCTGAAGTTCGCCCAGGGGCGTGACGCGCCAGCGGTGCTGGCAGAAGTACAGAAGGGGGTTGTCCTGCTTGCTGTCGCTGTAGCCGCTGTAGAGCCGCAGCGGGGTGCCGATTTTTTTCTCCAGCTGCACCACCTTCTCGTGGCCGAGGCAGCGCATGGTCAGCACCCAGCCACCCCAGGCGCGCCCCATCTGGGTGGCGATCAGGTTGACGCGCGGCAGCCAGGGGGTATCGAAATAGACCTGCTCGACCAGCGACTGCGGCGAACCGGTGATCAGCCAGATGTCGGCATCGTTGGCGTTGAGGTAGTTGGTGAGCCGCTCCTGCACCACCGGGAAGGCGGTGACATGCCCGCGAAACCAGGTGACAAACTCTTTCTCCAGCTGTCTGAGCCGCGCTTCGCTGTGGCCGAAGGTGCAGCCCCACAGCAGCAGGCTCATCGGCCAGCGGGCGGCGCGGCCTTTAATCAGCAACGCGCCGCCGATGATGGGGAGCAGGGGTAACACGAGCAGGGCATTCAGGGGCTGTCGGCGCAGCAAATAGCGCATAAAAGTGCCGAACATATCCTGCTGATGCAGCGTTCCGTCCAGATCAAAAAAGACTACGCGACGCTCGTGATTGGCCAAACCTTACTCCTCTGGATCGTTGAACCCTAACAGCCAGGTAAACAGGAACCCGGCGATCACCGCTACCAAATAGCCTAACAGATAGAGCATGACTTTTCCGGTCACGATGGTTAATGCCAGCGGTAATCCGGAAATACCAAAGGTGATTACGGTCGCCACTTTCCAGTAACTGATGAGCGCCCCACCAACCGCGCCGCCAAGACAGGCGCCGATAAACGGCTTGCCCAGCGGCAGGGTGACGCCGAAAATCAGCGGTTCACCGATCCCCAGCAGCCCGACCGGCAGCGCCCCTTTGATCACCTTTTTCAGGCGTTCATTACGGGTTTTCATCAGCACCGCAATCGCCGCGCCGATCTGCCCCACACCGGCCATCGCCAGAATAGGCAGCAGCGCGTTATAGCCATGCGCCTGCACCAGCTCAACGTGGATCGGCACCAGGCCCTGATGTAAGCCGGTTAACACCAGCGGCAGGAAGGTGCCCGAGAGAACCCCACCCACGAGGAATCCCCCGCGATCGATAGCCCAGGAGGCTCCATGGGCGATAGATTCGGATATCACGCCACCCAGCGGTTGTAGAGCAATAATCGCCACGCTGCCGGTGATTAAGGTGGTCAGCAGCGGATTGAAGATTAGCTCCAGCGAGCCCGGCAGGATATTGCGCAGCCGTTTCTCGATCCAGCACATCAACACCACCACCAGCAGCACGGCGATCACCCCACCCCGCCCCGGCTGCAGCGCTTCACCAAACAGGGTGATCTGCGCCAGCTGTGGGCTGGAGAGGATCCCCGCCATCACCCCGCCCATTGCCAGCGAGCCGCCAAACACTTTGGCGGTGTTCACCCCCACCAGAATGTTCATGATGGCAAAGACCGCGCTGCCGAAAATGCCGAGGATCCCCAGCAGGTTCGGATAGTGGGTCGCGAAGTCGCCGACAATGTCCGGGCGTTTAAGGATATTGATGATCCCGGTGATCAGCCCCGAGGCAATAAAGGCCGGGATCAGCGGTATGAAGACGTTGGCCAGCTGGCGCAGCGCGTCGCTCATCGGGGCTTTATATTTGGCCTTCGCCTGCGCTTTGGTGCGCTCGGCATCATCCATCACCGCCCCGCCCATCAGCGAACGCATGGCATCCACCACCTGCGCGGCCTTGCCGGGGCCGACGATCAGCTGATGCTGCTCCCCCTGCTTCACGTAGCCGCTGACGCCGGGCAGTTTTTTCAGCCGCGCCAGATCAAGCTTGTCATCATCCTGAACTTCCACCCGCACCCGCGTCATGCAGTTTTCCAGACGCCGGATATTGTTCTGCCCGCCTATACCCGCAAGGATATCGCTGGCGAGGGCTGCTGTTTTTTCCATGTACGCCTCTTTAGTTTTCTAATGCCGCACGTAAGAATCCCTGATGCGCGTCGAGCCTGGCGCGCGCCGCCGCGGCATCCAGCCCGCTTAAGATCATCAGAATCGCCGGTTTGACGTCATACCCGGTCTGTTTCAATACCTCTTCCGCCTCTTCGCGCGTGGTGCCGGTGGCTTCCACCACCATGCGGCAGGCCCGGTCGATGAGCTTCACGTTGGTGGCTTTCATGTCCACCATCAGGTTCTGGTAGACCTTGCCGAACTTCACCATCGCACCGGTGGAGATCATGTTCAGCACCAGCTTTTGCGCGGTGCCGGATTTAAGGCGGGTGGAGCCGGTCAACGCCTCCGGGCCGACAACCGGCGAGATAGCGATAGCAGCGACCTGAGCAATCGGTGAGCCCGGATTACAGGAGATCGCCACGGTGGTGCAGCCGGTCTGGTTCGCGTACTCAAGGCCGCCAATCACGTACGGTGTGCGCCCGGAGGCCGCCAGTCCGACCACCAGATCCTGCGCGGTCAGGTTGAGGGCTTTGAGATCGTCTTCCCCAAGCTGCTTGCTGTCCTCGGCCCCTTCCACCGCCTTCAGCAGCGCTCCCGGGCCACCGGCAATCAGGCCGATGACCAGGCCATGCGGCACGCCAAAAGTCGGCGGACATTCGGAGGCGTCCAGCACCCCAAGACGCCCGCTGGTGCCCGCCCCCATGTAGATAATGCGTCCGCCCGCTTTCAGCGCCTCGGCGGCTGCGTCCACGGCTTTCGCCACCTCGGGCAATGTCTCTTTCACTGCCTGCGCGACCAGCGTATCCTGTTGGTTAAAGCGATTAACCAGCTCAAGCGTGGAGAGCGCGTCGAGATCCAGGGTTTGTGGATTGCGGGATTCTGATACCAGTGAGCCAAGATTCATTTTTTTGTGCCTCAAGAATTTTTAATTCATAATAGTCGCATTATAATGGAATATAAAATTCATTCAGGCGAGCAGAATTCGCATTTGCTGCAGTCATCACATTTCGCCAGGAGTCCTTATGAACTGTTTAATTCGTATCCGCCAGCGATACGCGGGTTTTGCCCAGAGCGATAAGAAGCTGGCGGACTTTTTGCTCACCCAGCCCGATCGCGCCCGCCATCTGAGCTCCCAGCAGCTGGCAAGCGAGGCGGGCGTGAGCCAGTCCAGCGTGGTTAAATTCGCGCAAAAAATTGGCTTTAAAGGCTTCCCGGCGCTGAAGCTGGCGCTGAGCGAAGCCCTGGCCAGCAACCCGAATCCGCAATCCATGCCGGTGCACAACCAGATCCGCGGCGACGATCCGATGCGTCTGGTAGGTGAAAAGCTGATCAAGGAGAACGTCGCGGCGATGCACGCCACGCTGGACGTCAACAGCGAAGAGAAACTGCTGGAAAGCGTCGCCATGCTGCACGCGGCGCGGCGGGTGATCCTCACCGGGATCGGCGCTTCAGGGCTGGTAGCGCGTAATTTTGGCTGGAAGCTGAACAAGATCGGCCTGATCGCCATTGTCGAACAGGATATGCACGCCCTGCTGGCCACCGTGCAGGCGATGGCGCCTGACGATCTGCTGCTGGCCATCTCCTATACCGGCGAACGTCGCGAGATTAACCTTGCCGCCGATGAAGCCCTGCGCGTGGGTGGGAAAATCCTGGCAATTACCGGCTTTACCCCCAATGCGCTGCAGCAGCGGGCCACCCGCTGTCTGTACACCATTGCCGAAGAGCAGGCCACCCGCAGCGCGGCCATCTCCTCCACCAGCGCGCAGATGATGCTGACCGACCTGCTGTTTATGGCGCTGGTTCAGCAGGATCTGGAGCGGGCTCCGGAACGCATCCGCCACAGTGAGGCGCTGGTAAAAAAACTGGTTTGAGCAGGGAATGACCGAGCGTATAATGCCCGCCCTGTTTGTGTTGTTTCTGAGAATTTCCTGATGGCGCTGTTAATCACCAAAAAATGCATCAATTGCGATATGTGCGAACCTGAATGCCCGAACCAGGCGATTTCAATGGGGGACAGCATTTATGAGATTAACAGCGACCGCTGCACCGAATGCATTGGTCATTATGAAACGCCAACCTGCCAGAAGGTGTGCCCAATCCCCAATACTATCCTGAAAGATCCGGCACATTCTGAATCCGAAGAGCAGCTGTGGGACAAATTTGTCCTGATGCACCATGCGGATAAGATTTAACTTTCGATTATCACCGTGGCGCAGGCGTAATGGCGTTCATCGGCCAGCGTGACGTGCATATGCGCCACGCCCAGCTTTTCCGCCAGCGTTAACGCCTCGCCCCACAGCCGCAGGCGAGGTTTGCCCAGCTCATCGTTAAACACTTCAAACTGATTAAAGGCCAGGCCGTTGCGGATCCCGGTGCCGAATGCTTTCGCCGCCGCCTCCTTCACCGCAAAACGTTTGGCAAGAAAACGCACCGGCTGCTGGTGCGTCTCCCAGATGGCCCATTCGTTATCGCTGAGCACCCGGCGGGCAAGGCGATCGCCGCTACGGGCGATCACCGCTTCGATACGGGCAATCTCAACGATATCCGTGCCTAAGCCGAGAATGGCCATTACTTGCGGGCTTCCAGCATCAGACGCTTCATCTCTGCCACCGCCTCTTTCAGACCGCTCATCACCGCGCGACCGATAATCGCATGGCCGATGTTCAGCTCGTGCATCTCCGGGATGGCGGCAATGGCTTTGACGTTATGGTAGGTCAGGCCGTGGCCGGCATTGACCTTAAGACCCAGACCGGCCGCATAGGTGGCCGCTCTGGCGATGCGATCCAGCTCTTTTGCCTGAGTGGCTTCGTCTTCGGCATCGGCGTAGCAGCCGGTATGGATCTCGATGAACGGCGCGCCAACGTCGGCGGCGGCTTTGATCTGCGCTTCATCGGCATCGATAAACAGCGACACCAGGATCCCGGCATCGGCCAGGCGTTTGCAGGCGTCACGCATCTTATCGAGCTGACCGGCCACGTCCAGCCCGCCCTCGGTGGTCACTTCCTGACGCTTTTCCGGCACCAGGCAGCAGAAGTGCGGTTTGGTCTCGACAGCGATCGCCAGCATCTCTTCGGTGACGGCCATCTCCAGATTCATGCGGGTGTCCAGGGTCTGGCGCAGGATGCGAACGTCGCGATCGGTGATGTGGCGGCGATCTTCGCGCAGGTGCACGGTAATACCATCGGCCCCCGCCTGCTCGGCGATAAATGCCGCCTGAACCGGATCCGGATATGCCGTGCCGCGTGCGTTACGCAGGGTGGCAATGTGGTCAATGTTGATGCCTAACAGTAATTCAGCCATGACAATCCTCGGATTTCTTTTGTTCTGTGGTCTAACGTTTCGGCATAAACTGCCGGAATAATTCGCGGCTCTTTAAAGGCTTGCCACCAAGATACGGCTTGAGCGCAATGCGGGTAAAGCGTTTTGCCGCCCGCAGGGTGCTGACGTCGGGAAACTCACGCTCCGCCAGCGCCCGCAGATCCCGTCCGGTGAAGGTGCTGTTGTCGATGACAACGCTGGCAATAAAGCCCTTCTCTTCACGATAGCGGTAGGTCATGGTGTCTTCGACCGGATCGCCGCTGCCCGCACAGTGCAGAAAATCGACGCCGTATCCCAGATGGCCGAGCAGCGCCAGCTCAAAGCGACGCAGCGCCGGTTCCGGCGAGCCGGTTGCGCCCGCCAGCGCCTGCAGACAGTGCAGATAGTCGAAAAAGAGTTCAGAGAAGCGGGTCTCATGTTCAAGAACGCGCGTGATCAGCTCGTTCACATACAGACCGCTGTACAGCGTAATACCAGAGAGGGGGAGCGCCAGAGAGACGGCTTCAGCACTGCGCAGGGTTTTCACTTCCCCACGCCCGCTAAAGCGTACCAGCAAAGGTGTAAAGGGTTGCAGAGCGCCCTTCAGGTTAGAACGTTTGGAACGTGCGCCTTTGGCAACAAGGCGCACGCGGCCTGACTCTTCCGTGAAGACGTCCAGCATCAGGCTGGTTTCGCTCCACGGACGGCTGTGAAGGACAAAGGCACGCTGCCATCCATCCACGTTGTTTTGACTTAAACGTCGTCGCCGTAACCGAGGCTACGCAGCGCGCGCTCGTCATCGGCCCAGCCAGATTTCACTTTCACCCACAGCTCCAGGTGAACCGGGGCTTCGAACATTTCCATCATGTCTTTACGGGCTTCAATGCCGATGGTTTTGATCTTGGCACCTTTGTTGCCAATTACCATCTTCTTCTGCCCTTCGCGCTCAACGAGGATCAGCCCGTTGATATCGTATCCGCCGCGCTCGTTGGTCTGGAAACGTTCGATCTCCACGGTCACGGAGTACGGCAGTTCAGCGCCGAGGAAACGCATCAGCTTTTCACGGATGATTTCAGACGCCATAAAGCGCTGAGAACGGTCAGTGATGTAATCTTCCGGGAAGTGATGGATCGCTTCCGGCAGGTGCTTACGCACGATGCCCGCGATGGTGTCCACGTTCAGACCAGTCTCGGCAGAGAGCGGAACGATATCGAGGAAGTTCATCTGGCTACCCAGCCACTGCAGATGCGGCAGCAGATCGGCTTTTTCCTGCACGTTATCAACTTTGTTGACCGCGAGGATCACCGGCACTTTGCCGTCGCGCAGCTTGTTCAGCACCATCTCGTCGTCGGCCGTCCAGCGGGTGCCTTCGACCACGAAAATCACCAGCTCAACGTCACCGATAGAGCTGCTCGCCGCCTTGTTCATCAGACGGTTAATGGCGCGCTTCTCTTCCATATGCAGACCCGGGGTATCGACATAAATCGCCTGATACGCCCCTTCGGTATGGATCCCGACGATACGGTGACGGGTGGTCTGCGCCTTACGGGAGGTGATGGAAATCTTCTGACCCAGCAGATTATTCAGCAGGGTCGATTTGCCAACGTTCGGACGTCCGACGATGGCAATAAAACCGCAGTAACTCTTTTCTTCGCTCATTCCAGCTCCAGCATTTTTAACGCCTGTTCGGCGGCAGCCTGTTCCGCCTTACGACGGCTTGAACCTGTGCCAACCACCGGTTCACTCAGGCCACTGACCTGGCAATGGATGGTAAATTCCTGATCGTGTGCTTCGCCACGTACCTGCACCACCAGATAGGATGGCAGCGGCAGATGGCGACCCTGCAGGTACTCCTGCAAACGGGTTTTTGGATCTTTCTGTTTATCACCCGGGCTGATTTCATCCAGACGCGACTGATACCAGTTCAGGATCAGCTGCTCAACCGTCTGGATATCGCTGTCGAGGAAAACGCCACCGATTAACGCTTCGACGGTATCCGCGAGAATAGATTCACGACGGAAGCCGCCGCTTTTCAGTTCGCCAGGCCCGAGTCGCAGGCACTCACCCAGTTCAAACTCACGGGCAATTTCGGCAAGCGTATTGCCACGTACCAGCGTTGCGCGCATACGGCTCATATCACCTTCGTCCACGCGCGGGAAACGGTGATAAAGCGCATTCGCAATAACAAAACTTAAAATGGAGTCGCCCAGGAATTCGAGTCGCTCATTATGTTTGCTGCTGGCACTGCGATGGGTTAATGCCTGTTGCAACAACTCCTGATGCTGAAAAGTGTAGCCCAGCTTCCGTTGAAGCCGATTAATTACGATGGGGTTCATGCGATACCAATAGAATAAATGCGTCAAAAATGCAGCACACGAAACCGTCCTGAAAAAGCCAACGCGGTTTCGTGTGCCGTGGCACTGAATCAGCGCCAACCTTAAACTTCGGGGGAATATTCTATACGCAACGACAGGGGTTGTCGTTAGTCAGAAGAGATTTATCACCTAAATAATTCACGTAGCCTCTAATTAAAGAGACTACGTGCTCATTTATCAGGAATTAATGGATGCCGCCAATACGATTTAAGCGTACGCCGGTCGGCCATTCGCCTTCCTGTTTCTCAAAGCTCATCCAGATGGTGGTCGCTTTACCGACCAGATTCGCTTCCGGCACAAAGCCCCAGTAACGGCTGTCCGCGCTGTTGTCGCGGTTATCACCCATCATGAAGTAGTGTCCCGGCGGCACAATCCAGGTCGCCAGCTGCTGCCCCTGCTGCTGATAGTACATCCCCAGCTGATCCTGAGCGATGGAGACGGTCAGGATACGGTGCGTCACATCACCCAGCGTCTCTTTACGCTCGTTCAGACGAATACCGTTCTCTTTGGTCTCGCCTTTCGGCAGCTGGAAGAATCCGCTGGTGGCTTCGCCGCCGTTACGACGGGCAAACGTCTGCACAAAGTCGCTTGGCTCAACGCCGGAGTAAGTGACCGCCAGCGCGCTTCCGCAAGCCGTACCGGAACTGCAGCCAGGCTGAACCGTCACCTCTTTGGAGACCGGATTATAAGTGACCTTATCGCCCGGCACGCCCACGGTGCGTTTGATGTAATCCAGACGCGGATCGTCCGGATATTTAAACACCACGATATCGCCACGTTTCGGATGACCTGTTTCGATCAGCGTTTTCTGGTAGATCGGATCTTTAATGCCGTAGGCAAACTTCTCCACCAGAATAAAATCACCGATCAGCAGCGTTGGCATCATCGAACCGGATGGGATCTGGAAAGGTTCATAGATAAATGAACGCACCACCAGCACAATCGCCAGCACCGGAAAGACCGAAGCGCCCGTTTCCAGCCAGCCCGGCTTAGGGCTGACTTTTTTCAGGGTTTTTGGATCTAACTGGTCGCCCGTGGCCGCCTGTGCGGCGGCCTGACGTTCGCGACGTTTCGGGGCAAAGATAAACTTATCCAGACACCACAACAGCCCCGTCACCAGGGTGGCAATCACCAGGATCAGGGCAAACATGTTCGCCATGCCAACTCCTTAAAGGATTATTTTCCGTCTTTACCCACGTGCAGAATGGCGAGGAAAGCTTCCTGCGGCAGCTCGACGTTACCGACCTGCTTCATACGCTTCTTACCTTCTTTCTGCTTCTGGAGCAGCTTTTTCTTACGGCTGACGTCGCCGCCATAGCATTTTGCCAGAACGTTTTTACGCAACTGTTTCACCGTCGAACGGGCGATGATGTGGTTGCCAATCGCCGCCTGGATCGCAATGTCGAACTGCTGGCGAGGGATGAGCTCTTTCATCTTCTCGACCAGCTCGCGACCGCGATACGGAGCATTGTCGTTGTGGGTGATCAGCGCCAGCGCATCGACGCGCTCGCTGTTGATCAGCACGTCCACACGCACCATGTTAGAGGCCTGGAAGCGTTTGAAGTTGTAATCCAGCGACGCATAGCCGCGGGAGGTGGACTTCAGGCGGTCGAAGAAGTCGAGCACCACTTCTGCCATCGGGATTTCATAGGTCAGCGCTACCTGGTTACCGTGGTAAACCATGTTGGTCTGTACGCCGCGTTTTTCGATACACAGCGTGATGACGTTACCCAGGAACTCCTGCGGCAGCAGCATGTGACACTCCGCGATCGGCTCGCGCAGCTCATGAATATTGTTCAGCGGCGGCAGCTTGGACGGGCTGTCGACGTAGATAACCTCTTTCGAGGTGGTTTCTACTTCGTAGACGACCGTCGGTGCGGTGGTGATCAGATCCAGATCGTATTCACGCTCCAGACGCTCCTGGATGATCTCCATGTGCAGCAGGCCGAGGAAGCCGCAGCGGAAACCGAAGCCCAGCGCCGTTGAGCTTTCTGGCTCATAGAACAGGGAAGCATCGTTCAGGCTCAGCTTGCCGAGCGCATCACGGAAGTTCTCGTAATCATCGGAGCTGACCGGGAACAGACCCGCATAAACCTGCGGTTTCACCTTTTTAAAGCCTGGCAGCGCTTTATCTGCCGGGTTACGTGCCTGGGTCAGGGTATCGCCCACCGGTGCGCCGAGGATGTCTTTGATGGCACAAACCAGCCAGCCTACCTCGCCGCATTTCAGTTCGGTACGGTCAACCTGTTTTGGCGTGAAGATCCCCAGACGGTCTGCGTTATAGACCTGGCCGGTGCTCATCACTTTAATCTTGTCGCCTTTACGCATGGTACCGTTTTTAATACGCACCAGCGAGACAACGCCGAGGTAGTTATCGAACCAGGAGTCGATGATCAGCGCCTGCAGCGGGCCATCGGCATCGCCTTCCGGAGCCGGGATGTCACGCACCAGACGTTCCAGTACGTCCGTCACGCCGACGCCGGTTTTCGCCGAGCAGCGCACCGCATCGGTCGCATCAATGCCGACGATATCTTCAATCTCTTCCGCTACGCGCTCAGGGTCGGCGGCTGGCAGGTCGATTTTGTTCAGTACCGGCACCACTTCGAGATCCATTTCCATCGCGGTATAGCAGTTGGCCAGCGTCTGGGCTTCTACGCCCTGCCCGGCATCAACCACCAGCAGCGCGCCTTCACAGGCCGCCAGCGAACGGGACACTTCATAGGAGAAGTCAACGTGGCCTGGGGTGTCGATAAAGTTAAGTTGGTAGGTTTCACCGTCAGCGGCTTTGTAATCGAGCGTGACGCTCTGCGCTTTAATGGTGATGCCGCGTTCGCGTTCCAGGTCCATGGAGTCCAGAACCTGGGCTTCCATTTCACGATCAGACAGGCCACCGCAAATCTGGATAATACGGTCAGACAGCGTCGACTTACCGTGGTCAATGTGAGCAATGATCGAAAAGTTACGTATGTTCTTCATATAGTTAAATAATTATGCCTTACGAATTCCTGGAGGCCGCTGTTCTTAGCCTGACGTTTTTCAGTGCGAAAACGCAGCATTCTACACTACATCTCCGTAACCGGGAAATGCTCTTCCAGCAAGCTTAGCGTGAAGATTCAGCGTTTTCTTTTATGAGATGTAAATAAAGCAAAGCCCGGTGATATCACCGGGCTTCAGAAGAGAGCATTTCGACGCGAAGCTCATCGGGGGGCAGTCCAACGCTGAGGATAACGGGCTGCCACTCTTCGCGTACGGCAAGCCTCGATGAAAAGCCGCGGGCCAGTAAAAAGCCACCCACGCCACCCAGGGCTGCGCCGCACATCGCGGCCAGATCGGTGCCGAACAGCACCTGGAATACGCCGCCCAGGGCAAACAGCCCCACCAGCGGGGAGAGATAGACCAGCATCGCCGAGCCCAGCAGGCTGCCTTCGGCGATCCCTAACTCGACTTTTTGTCCTGCCACCAGCGGCTCTGCGCTGGGTACGCTGATGGTGTGCGACGTCTGCGGCCCGAGTTTGTTAAGCACCCGGCTTCCGCAACCGGCGCGGGAGGCGCAGCTGTTGCAGGAGGCTTTAACGTCACAGTTCACCAGCGCAACGCCCTCCTGCCATGAAACGACAGTAGCCCACTCTTTGATCATTGTCCGGCCCTGAATTTAATGCTGTCTGCGATGCGTTTAGCCGTTTGCGGCGGCAGTTCGCCGACGATGGTAATCTCGGCGTTATCACGCACGGTGGTACTGACGGTGCGGCGTCCGGTGCGCAGCATCTGATCGGCACTCACCGGCGTTGCCCGGTTAATGTTAACCGAGAAGCTGAACAAGCCGTCAGAGTAAAGACGGGACTCGACCGGGGTATCAATCGTCGGCAGCTGACGTCGGCTGCTGGAGACTTCGCTAAAGCCCTGCGGGATCCAGTTTGGTGCCCAGTTGAAGCTGACAGGATCGCCGGCCGGGACGGAGAGCAGCGGCGGCAGGCTGGCTTTTGCCAGATTCTGCATGCTGTTGCCGACCTGATCGTCAATGGTAAAGGAGATCACCCGGAACTGTTCCAGCGTCTCGCCATCACGATCCAGCAGATCGACCCGCATCGGCAGCTTGGTCTCCGCATCCATCCAGACGATATAGCTGTAACGCGTCCCGTCTCGTGCGACAACGCGCAGCACTTCACACAGCCGGTCAGCGATACGGGTACGCCCTACGGAGATAAAGTCGTAGTAAGGTGCCAGCCGTTTGAAGTCGGTATAGATGAGCGAAGGCAGCGAATCAACGATGTAATCGCCGTTCAGCGTAAAGGGTTCGAGACCCGGCTCAAAATAGCTGATTTCGTTGCCACGCTGCACGACTTCGCGGCGCGGACCATCCATCTGCAAAAGCTGGGCAAGCGGCTGTTTATCAAGACGGGCATGGCGATAGCGTAACGACTCTACACCCTGCTTATTGATACTGATAAAAGCCAGCTCGTAGTTGAGTGACTGGCTGGCCTGGTTCATTTGCTGTAACAACGCCCCGGACGATACATCAGCCGAGGCGTTGACAGTGAACAACAGGCTACCCGCCATCAGAGACATGGCGCACCAAAGTTGCTTCATTACTGCGATTGCGTTCCTAAAGTTTGGTTTCCGGGCACTTGCACAGCAGCCTGCTGGGTTTGCGCCTGCTCAAACTGAAGCTGTTCGGAATGCAGACGACGCTGCAATTCGTAGTCCTGCAACATCGCATTAATACGACGGCGTTGCTCTTGTACCTGCTGCTGCTGACCGGCGCCTGCCGATGCATCAGAAGGAATACCCAGGCTTACCGGGCTGGCTTTGCCCATCATCGGCAGCGTATTGAACACTGGCGCTTCAGGTTGCTGGCTCACTTCAGATTGGGTGTTATAGTGCTGGACGCCAACAATAACTGCAAGCGATACGCAAGCAGCGACGCCCATTTGCGTCAGTTGACTCGCCCAAGGGCGCACTTTGTTCCAGAAAGGCATCTTCTGCCACAGGTGCGGTGCCGGTTGGGCTTCAGGAATCAGCGGAGTGGCCTGAGAAACAGGTTCATTCTCGATGGCAGCCATTACGCGAGATGAGATATCAAAATGGAGGAGCTCGCCGGTATCGCCGCGCATGGTATCGCGGATGAGATGATAACTCTCCCAGGTTTTTTGCATCTCAGGAGAGCGAGAGAGCTCATTGAGCATCTCACTGTCCAGCGTTTCACCATCCATTAAAGCGGAAAGTTGTTCTTTCTGCATGCCTAATACCTTTTCCAGTATCCCGCTATCGTCAACGCCTGATTAGCGGTTGAACTTTATTATCAATAGCTTCTCGCGCACGAAATATCCGTGAGCGAACCGTACCGACCGGGCAATCCATGATAGCGGCTATCTCTTCATAGCTCAGGCCATCCAACTCCCGCAACGTAATTGCCATGCGTAAATCTTCCGGGAGCGACTCGATGGTGCGAAAAACTATTTGTCTCAGTTCTTCTGACAACATTAAGTTCTCAGGGTTCGAAATTTCTTTTAACGCCCCGCCGCTTTCAAAATTTTCGGCGTCGATTGCGTCAACGTCGCTTGAAGGCGGACGACGCCCCTGAGCGACGAGGTAGTTCTTGGCGGTATTGACAGCAATACGATACAGCCAGGTATAAAAAGCACTATCTCCCCGGAAAGATTCCAGCGCGCGATAGGCTTTGATAAAAGATTCCTGTACCACATCAGGAACATCTCCTGACGGTACATAGCGGGACACCAGACTCGCCACTTTATGCTGGTAGCGCACCACCAGTAAGTTAAAGGCTTTCTGATCTCCCTTCTGGACCCGTTCAACCAGAATCTGGTCCGTTAACTGCTCGCTCATCCGAGGTAATGTCTCCCCAAACCTAAAATCCACGCGTTATCGAAACGCCACTCCAAACACTGCACTGTGAGCAAGCAGTTGCTTTGAGGGTCTTTTTTTCAAAAAGTTCCGTCACGCCTTTGTTTTTGTTAATCGCGTCGCAGACTGTTCATTTTCTATCATTATAAGTCTGATACTGAAACGCACCCAGTTTCTGATAAGAATTGCCATTTTACCGCTTGCAGGGTACCGCAAGACAGGCTTTATTTCACCACAAAATCTGAAGCTAACGATCTGCTTCGCAAAATATTTTCGCCCTTTTTCTGTTTTATCACCGCAACAGCGGCTGTTTAGTCATTGCAACAAGTCGCAAAAAAAACGTGCGATTCATCGCATTCGAATGCTATGCTGACCAAACACTGTTTAGTAAATTAAACACACATCATGAACGCAATGTCTGAACTCTCCTGTGACGTACTGATTATCGGCAGCGGTGCCGCCGGCCTTTCTCTGGCGCTGCGCCTCGCCTCACACCAGAAAGTGATTGTCCTCAGCAAAGGTCCCATCAGCGAAGGCTCCACCTTCTATGCGCAGGGCGGGATTGCCGCTGTGTTTGATGAAACGGACAGTATCGACTCGCATGTGGAAGATACCCTGATTGCCGGCGGCGGTATCGTGGATAAACACGCCGCGGAGTTTGTCGCCAGTAATGCCCGTCACTGTGTGCAGTGGCTTATCGATCAGGGTGTGTTGTTTGATACGCATGTGCAGCCCAACGGGGAAGAGAGTTACCACCTGACCCGGGAAGGCGGGCATAGCCATCGCCGCATCCTGCACGCTGCGGATGCCACCGGGAAAGAGGTCGAAACGACGCTGGTCAGCCAGGCGTTAAACCATCCGAACATCCAGGTGCTGGAACGCAGCAACGCGGTGGACCTGATCATCTCCGACAAGATTGGCCTGCCGGGTACGCGCCGCGTCGTGGGTGCCTGGGTCTGGAACCGGAATAAAGAGACGGTAGAAACCTGCCGGGCAAAATCGGTGGTGCTGGCAACGGGCGGTGCCTCTAAGGTATATCAGTACACCACCAACCCGGATATCTCTTCAGGCGACGGGATTGCCATGGCCTGGCGTGCAGGCTGTCGCGTGGCCAACCTGGAATTTAACCAGTTCCACCCCACCGCCCTGTTCCATCCTCAGGCGCGCAATTTCTTACTGACCGAAGCCCTGCGTGGTGAAGGTGCACACCTGAAACGCCCGGACGGCACGCGCTTTATGCCGGACTTCGACGAGCGTGGTGAGCTGGCACCGCGTGATGTCGTGGCCCGCGCCATCGATCATGAAATGAAACGCCTGGGCGTGGACTGCATGTATCTGGATATCAGCCATAAACCGGCAGAATTTGTGCGTCAGCACTTCCCGACCATCTATGAAAAACTGTTGGGATTAGGCATCGACATCACCAAAGAGCCGATGCCCGTAGTGCCCGCTGCGCACTATACCTGCGGCGGGGTGATGGTGGACGATCATGGCCGAACCGACGTTGACGGCCTGTATGCTATCGGGGAAGTGAGTTATACCGGCCTTCATGGCGCCAACCGTATGGCGTCAAACTCCCTGCTGGAGTGCCTGGTTTACGGCTGGTCGGCGGCGGAAGATATTACCAAGCGCATGCCTTACGCCCGTCAGGCGGAAAACCTGCCTGCCTGGGATGAGAGTCGCGTGGAAAACCCGGATGAGCTGGTGGTGATCCAGCATAACTGGCACGAGCTGCGCCTGTTTATGTGGGATTACGTCGGAATTGTGCGCACCACCAAGCGGCTGGAGCGCGCCCTGCGCCGCATAACCATGCTACAGCAGGAGATTGACGAGTATTATGCTCACTTCCGCGTCTCGAACAACCTGCTGGAGTTACGCAATCTGGTTCAGGTGGCGGAGCTGATTGTGCGCTGCGCGATGATGCGTAAAGAGAGCCGCGGGCTGCACTATACGCTCGACTATCCGGAACAACTTGAGCACTCCGGGCCGTCCGTGCTCTCTCCGCTGACTCACATAAACAGATAGAACGGGTGGGTCAGCGCCGTGTAATCCTCGGAATAACGCTGATCCGGCCCACGGATCACCATCCTGTCGCTGAAGCACTCTCCTTCTTTCGGCGACAGCGCCACCAGAACCCGGTGCGGTAACCTGCCGTCCGTATCAGCAATATCGGTACGCAGACGTAAATACCAGCCCATCTCCAGTGCGTTATTGATAAGCGCACTGCCCGCGCTTTCCGGTAATACCATGCAGAAAAAACCCTCTTCGGTGATCAACGCTGCCGCACAGGCTAACAGTGAACTGTGATCGAGGGAGCCGGTAGAACGAGCTTGATCGCGCTCGGGCGTTGCGCACCCGACGCCGGGTTCATAATAAGGAGGATTGCTGACAATTAAGTCATAGCGAGCCGTTTGCTCTGGCGCCCAGGTCAGAACATCCGCACAATGGAGAGTAATACGAGAAGCCCAGGGGGATTCAGCCACGTTTTCCGCCGCCTGTTCGGCCGCCTGCGGATCCAGCTCAACCGCATCCAGGGTAACAGACTCTCCGGTACGCTGCGCCAGCATCAGGGCTAATAATCCGCTGCCGCTGCCAATATCGAGGATACGTTTAACGCCTGCTACAGGTGCCCATGCCCCCAGTAAAATGCCATCAGTGCCGACTTTCATCGCACAGCGATCGTGCGCGACAAAGAACTGCTTAAAGGTAAAACCATCGCGGCGCAGCTGCGCTTTGAGTTGAGACATGTCAGAGCAACCTTCAAAATGAAACGGGAGTAGCATAGGTGAAAGCGCAACGAGGGAAAAGGGATATCCACACAAACAGATGAAGATCGCAGCCATAACGTCTATAATCAGCGCCCCACACAGAGGTAGAACATGACTGTAACGACTTTTTCCGAACTTGAACTCGACGAAAGCCTTCTGGAAGCTCTCCAGAATAAAGGCTTCACACGCCCGACTGCCATCCAGGCGGCAGCCATTCCGCCTGCGTTAGAAGGCCGTGACGTACTCGGTTCAGCGCCGACAGGCACCGGTAAAACAGCGGCGTACCTGCTGCCCGTCTTGCAGCACCTTATTGATTTTCCGCGTAAGAAATCCGGCCCGCCGCGCATCCTTATTCTGACCCCGACACGTGAGTTAGCCGTTCAGGTTGCGGAGCATGCACGTGAACTGGCCGCCAATACCCATCTGGATATTGCGACCATCACCGGTGGCGTTGCCTATATGAACCACGCCGAAGTGTTCAGTGAGAACCAGGATATCGTGGTCGCGACAACCGGGCGCTTAATGCAGTACATCAAAGAAGAAAACTTTGACTGTCGTGCTGTTGAAACGCTGATTCTGGATGAAGCGGACCGCATGCTGGAACTAGGCTTTGCGCAGGATATTGAACACATCGCAGGCGAAACGCGCTGGCGCAAACAGACCATGCTGTTTTCCGCGACGCTTGAAGGCGATGCCATTAAGGACTTTGCTGAGCGTCTGCTTGACGATCCGGCAGAAGTTTCTGCCACGCCGTCCACGCGTGAGCGTAAAAAAATTCACCAGTGGTATTATCGCGCCGATAACTACGAGCATAAGCTCGAGTTACTTAAGCATCTGTTAAAACAGGATGATACGACACGTACCATCGTTTTTGTCCGTAAACGCGAACGTGTGCATGAGCTGGCGGAACAACTGCGGGCCGCAGGGATTAACAACTGTTATCTCGAAGGCGAGATGGCGCAGGTTAAACGTACCGAAGGGATTAAACGCCTGACCGAAGGTCGCGTGAATGTGCTGATTGCCACCGACGTGGCGGCGCGTGGTATCGATATTCCTGAAGTGAGCCATGTGATTAACTTCGACATGCCGCGCAGCGGAGATACCTACCTGCATCGTATCGGTCGTACCGGACGTGCTGGCCTGAAAGGCACGGCTATCTCTCTGGTTGAGGCACATGACTATCTGCTGCTGCAGAAAGTGGGCCGCTATATCGACGAGCCGGTAAAAGCGCGCGTGATTGATGAACTGCGCCCGACTACGCGTCCGCCGAGTGAGAGAATGACGGGTAAGCCGTCGAAGAAAGTGCTCGCTAAGCGCGCAGAGAAAAAAGAGAAAGAAAAAGAGAAGCCGCGCGTGAAGCAACGTCACCGTGACAGCAAAAACATCGGCAAGCGTCGTAAGCCAAGCGGCAGCGAGCCAGCTTCACAGAAAGAAGAGTAAAAAAAACGCCGGGGTTAACCCGGCGTTTTTATATCTGCACGCAGCCAACGATTACAGGCTGGCGGTAAAGGTACGTGCAATCACGTCACGCTGCTGTTCTGCAGTCAGTGAGTTGAAGCGAACGGCATAGCCAGAAACGCGGATGGTCAGCTGCGGATATTTTTCCGGGTGCTTAACAGCATCTTCCAGTGTTTCACGACGCAACACGTTAACGTTCAGATGCTGACCGCCTTCAACACGCACTTCCGGTTTGATTTCCATAGGGATTTCGCGATATTCAAACTCGCCCAGCGCGTTAACCTGAACAACTTCATCTTCAGCAAAGCCTGCTTTTGCACATACGCAGCGCGCTTCGCCTTTTTCGCTGTCCAGCAGCCAGAAAGAGTTCAGCAGGTCGTCGTTTGCAGCTTTAGTAATCTGGATACCAGTAATCATGTGTTGCCTCCCTTAAACTACACTATTGGGTGTCGCCCGTTGTTCAGGGCAATTGGTAAAACCATTGTTGCTTGAGTGTATATATATCAGTCAACCCACCGCCATTCATTGACTTAAATCAATAAAAACCACACCAGCGAAAGGGTGATACAAGGAGATTATTGTTTTATATCAATTTTCCCCACCACCTGATTTCAAAAAATCTCGTAAATTTTAAATATTTTTCAACAGGATGACCTTTTTTCCCCGGCAATTTTGCTCCCTCGTCATAAGCAGTTAAGCTAGGGGCAGAGAAAATTCGCAGGAGAGCGAGATGACAACACCTTTAACCTGGCACGACGTACTGGCCGATGAGAAAAAACAGCCTTACTTCGTCAACACGCTGAACACGGTTGCCGCCGAACGTCAGGACGGCGTCACTATTTATCCGCCGCAGAAAGACGTGTTTAACGCCTTTCGATATACCGAATTGGCCGATGTCAAAGTGGTGATCCTGGGTCAGGATCCCTATCACGGGCCGGGCCAGGCGCACGGTCTGGCCTTTTCCGTGCGTCCGGGCGTTGCGACCCCACCTTCCCTGCTGAATATGTATAAGGAGCTGGAAGCCTCGGTACCCGGCTTTACCCGGCCCGCGCATGGCTATCTGGAAAGCTGGGCGCGCCAGGGTGTTCTGCTGCTCAACACCGTGCTAACGGTTCGCGCGGGACAGGCGCACTCCCATGCCAGCCTCGGCTGGGAGACGTTTACGGATAAAGTCATCAGCCTGATTAACCAGCATCGGGAAGGGGTGGTGTTTTTGCTGTGGGGATCGCACGCGCAGAAGAAAGTGGCAATCATTGATACCCAGCGCCATCATGTGCTGAAAGCACCGCACCCGTCACCGCTGTCAGCGCATCGCGGCTTTTTTGGCTGCAACCATTTTGTGCTGGCGAATGAGTGGCTGGAGAAACAGGGCGAAACGCCGATTGACTGGATGCCAGAGTTACCGGCTGAAAGCGAATAGAGTTGTTTTGTAGGCCCGGTAAGCGTAGCGCCACCGGGCAAAATGCCGGGTGGCGGCTTCGCCTTACCCGGCCTACACGAACAAAGCGGAATTACGCTTTGTTCTGACGCCACCACTCCGCCAGCAGAACGCCGGTCGCAACGGATACGTTGAGGCTTTCCACATTGCCGGTGCCATCGATTGAGACGCTCAGATCGGCGCTGGACAGTGCCGCATCGGTCAGACCATCACGCTCCTGACCCAACACCAGCACCATTTTACGCGGCAGTGTCGCTTTAAACAGCGGCGTGGTGCCCTTATGGCTGGAGGTGGTCACAATGGCGTAGCCGGCTTTACGGAACTGCTCAATGGCTTCCAGCACGCTGTCGCCGGTGATCGGCTGAACGTGCTCCGCGCCGCCTTCCGCCGTACGGATTGCCGCACCGGATTCCAGCAGAGCCGCATCCTGCAACAGTACCCCTTTCACGCCGAAATGAGCGCAGCTGCGCATCATCGCGCCGAGGTTGTGCGGGTTGCCCACATCTTCCAGGGCCAGCACGCAGTCATCTTCACCTGCCTGGCTAACCCACTGCTTAACGGTCGTTCCGTTACGTTTCTTAATCAGGAAGCAAACGCCACCGTGGTGTTCGGTGCCAGACGCTTTGGTGATCTCAGCATCGTCTACTACGTGGTAGGCTTTGCGGTTGGCCGCCATCCAGCGCAGCGCTTCTTTGAAACGCGGCGTGACGCTCTGGATAAACCAGGCGCGAACGATGCAATCAGGACGGCTCTGGAACAGGGCCTGGCAGGCGTTTTCACCGTAGACGCGGGTCTCTTCCGCGCGCTGACGGCGGATCACTTCGGGATCGATTACCGCTTTACCGGCCATGCTGCCGTGATCGACGGGTGCCTTTGACTCATCGCCCGGTGCGCGGGAAACGGTACGCCACGGGGACGCATCGCGGTTAAAGTCGTCGCGTTTGAAATCATCACGCTTACGGTCGTCACGTTTACGATCGTCGCGTTTGCGGTCATCACCGCGGCTGTTTCTCTCATCGCGGGCGGGGCGACGGCCACCGTCTGCACGAGATGGCCCTGGACGCCCGCCACCTTTTCCGGTACGCGGATTTTCGGTGCGTTTATCAGAGTCATCATCACTGCGGACATACATCACTTTGACCTTGCCGCTTTTGTTTTTCAGTTCGTCGTTCATGCTTTTCTCCACCAGCGCTGCGCGAAGCGCGCAGATTACCCGATGTACCCGCGCATAGCCATTACTTCGTATAAAAGCCTGTGACTATTGTTCTCATTGAATAAAACGCATTGTCGTTTCAAACAGGGTCGTTGATAATATGTAACATATTGGAAACATAACCGGCATAGTGCCGCTTTGTCCCCCTGCTCTACCTGAGGTTAGTTATGAATACCGTATGTGCCAACTGCCAGGCTCTTAACCGCATTCCGGATGATCGAATTGATGATGGAGCAAAATGCGGACGCTGCGGTCATGAATTGTTCGATGGTGATGTCATTAATGCTACCGGTGCAACTCTGGATAAACTGCTGAAGGACGATCTGCCGGTAGTGGTTGATTTCTGGGCCCCGTGGTGCGGCCCGTGCCGTAACTTCGCGCCGATCTTTGAAGATGTCGCAGAAGAGCGTAGCGGGAAAATGCGTTTCGTTAAAGTGAACACCGAGGCCGAACGCGAGCTGAGCGCCCGTTTCCGCATTCGCAGTATCCCGACCATCATGATTTTCAAGAATGGCGAAGTTGTTGATATGTTGAACGGCGCCGTTCCGAAAGCCCCGTTTGACAGCTGGCTGAACGAATCCCTCTGATATTCCGGGGCACGTAACTTGTGCCCCGCTCTCGCCTCTGCGAGAATGGCGTTTTTTCTGCGCACTCCCCCATGACTGATAACGCCGTACTGCAATTGCGCGCCGAACGCCTGCCGCGTGCGACTCGTCCCTTTCTTGCCCGTGGTAACCGCATTCGTCGCTGTCAGCGCTGCCTGCTGCCGCTTAAGCAGTGCCTTTGTGCGACCCTGACTCCCAGCCATGCCCACAGCCGTTTTTGTCTGGTGATGTTCGATACCGAACCGATGAAACCCAGCAATACCGGGCGGCTGATCGCCGACATTTTACCGGATACTGCCGCCTTCCAGTGGTCACGCACCGAGCCACCGCAGGCCCTGCTCGATCTGGTCGCCTGCCCCGATTATCAACCGATGGTGGTGTTCCCGGCCTCCTATGCCGGCGATACTCGTCCAGTACTCGCCGCCCCACCCTCCGGCAAGCCACCGCTGTTCATTATGCTGGATGGCACCTGGACCGAGGCGCGCAAAATGTTTCGCAAGAGCCCTTACCTGGATGCCCTGCCGGTGATTTCCGTCGATCTGTCCCGCGTTTCCGCTTATCGCCTGCGCGAAGCCCATGCCGAAGGCCAGTACTGCACCGCCGAAGTGGCGATTGCCCTGCTGGATCTGGCGGGTGATGTGCAGGCAGCGGGCGCACTGGGCGATCACTTCACGCGTTTTCGTGAACGCTATCTGGCCGGAAAAACCATTCATAAGGGAAGCATCACAGCAGCGGAGCCGGAAAGCGTTTAAAATCATCAGGTCACTCGCCCTTCCAGGAGACTTGTATGAGCCAGCGCGGGTTAGAAGCCTTACTCCGCCCTAAATCCATCGCCGTGATTGGCGCGTCGATGAAACCCGAACGCGCCGGTTACCTGATGATGCGAAACCTGCTCGCAGGCGGTTTTAACGGCCCGATCCTGCCGGTGACGCCGGCTTATAAAGCGGTGCTGGGCGTTCTGGCCTGGCCTGACGTGGACAGCCTGCCCTTTATCCCCGATCTCGCGGTGCTGTGTACGCATGCCCGACGTAATATCGCGCTACTCGAAGCGCTGGGGAAAAAAGGCTGTAAAACCTGCATTATTCTCTCCTCGCCGCCGGAACAACAGGCGGAGCTGCTGGCCTGCGCGGCGCGATACCAGATGCGGCTGCTGGGGCCAAACAGCCTTGGCCTGCTGGCACCCTGGCAGGGGCTGAACGCCAGTTTCTCTCCCGTGCCGATACGTAAAGGCAAACTGGCCTTCATCTCCCAGTCGGCGGCGGTCTCCAATACCATCCTCGACTGGGCTCAGCAGCGCGAGATGGGGTTCTCCTACTTCATCGCCCTGGGCGACGGGCTGGACATCGATGTTGACGAGCTGCTGGATTTCCTGGCGCGAGACACCAAAACCAGCGCGATTTTGCTCTATCTGGAGCATCTCAGCGATGCGCGACGCTTTGTATCGGCGGCCCGTAGCGCCTCGCGTAATAAACCGATTCTGGTGATCAAAAGCGGACGTAGCCCGGCCGCTCAACGTCTTCTGCACTCCCATTCAGGGATGGATCCGGCATGGGATGCCGCCATCCAGCGCGCCGGTTTACTGCGCGTTCAGGATACCCACGAACTCTTTTCCGCTGTCGAAACGCTCAGCCATATGCGCCCGCTGCGGGGAGAGCGGCTGATGATCATCAGCAACGGTGCCGCGCCGGCCGCGCTGGCGCTGGACGAACTCTGGCTGCGCAACGGGAAGCTGGCTGCACTGAGTGAAGAGACGCTCCAGCGCCTGCGTGATACGCTACCGCCCGGCGTGGAGCCGGGTAATCCCCTCGATTTACGCGATGATGCCAGCAGCGATCGCTATATCAGCGCCCTCAACATTCTGCTGGAAAGCCAGGATTTTGATGCCCTGATGGTCATTCACTCTCCGAGTGCTGCGGCACCGGGTAGCGAAAGCGCCCGTTCACTGATTGAGGCCGTGAAAAAGCATCCGCGAGGCAAATACGTGTCGCTTCTGACCAACTGGTGCGGCGAGTTTTCCTCTCAGGAGGCGCGCCGCCTGTTCAGCGAGGCGGGATTGCCGACATACCGCACCCCGGAAGGCACCATCACCGCGTTTATGCATATGGTGGAGTACCGGCGTAACCAGAAACAGCTCCGGGAAACGCCTGCGCTCCCCGGCAATCTGACCGCCAATACCGGCCACGCCCGGGCCCTGCTACAACGCGCCATCGATGACGGCGCTCGTTCGCTGGATACCCATGAGGTGCAGCCGATCCTCAACGCCTTCGGCATGCATACCCTGCCGACCTGGATCGCCAGCGACAGCGCGGAAGCGGTGCACATCGCCGAGCAGATTGGTTATCCGGTGGCGCTGAAACTGCGCTCCCCCGATATCCCGCATAAGTCAGAAGTTCAGGGAGTAATGCTGTATCTGCGCACCGCGGCGGAAGTGCAGCAGGCGGCCGATGCCATTATCGATCGCGTCAAAATGACCTGGCCCCAGGCGCGCATTCATGGCCTGCTGGTGCAAAGCATGGCCAACCGCGCAGGGGCGCAGGAGCTACGGGTTGTGGTGGAACACGATCCGGTCTTCGGCCCGCTGATCATGCTGGGTGAAGGGGGCGTGGAGTGGCGCCCTGAAGATCAGGCGGTAGTAGCCCTGCCTCCGCTGAACATGAACCTTGCGCGTTATCTGGTGATCCAGGCGATCAAGAGCAAGAAGATCCGCGGGCGCAGCGCCCTGCGGCCGCTGGATATCGCCGCCCTGAGCCAGTTCCTGGTGCAGGTATCGAACCTGATTGTCGACAGCCCGGAAATCCAGCGCCTGGACATTCATCCTTTGCTGGTATCCGGTAGCGAGCTGACGGCACTGGATGTAACGATGGATGTGGCAGCCTTTACCGGCGATCGTGAAAGCCGTCTCGCGATCCGCCCTTATCCCCATCAGCTTGAAGAGTGGGTGGAGATGAAAAACGGCGAGCAGTCCCTGTTTCGTCCCATCCTGCCCGAAGATGAACCCCAGCTGCAGCGCTTTATCGACCAGGTGACTAAAGAAGATCTCTACTACCGCTACTTTAGTGAAATCAACGAATTTACCCACGAAGATTTAGCCAATATGACGCAGATCGACTACGATCGGGAAATGGCTTTTGTTGCCGTCCGCCGCACGGATGAGGGCGATGAGATCCTTGGCGTCACGCGTGCGATCTCCGATCCGGATAACGTCGATGCGGAGTTTGCAGTGCTGGTTCGTTCCGATCTAAAAGGCCTGGGATTAGGAAGACGGTTACTGGAAAAGCTAATCAGTTATACGCGAGATCACGGACTTATCCGCCTCAATGGCATTACTATGCCCAACAACCGTGGCATGATCGCCCTGGCGCGAAAATTAGGCTTTACCGTTGATGTTCAGCTGGAAGACGGCATTGTCGGGTTGACGCTGGCGCTAATGTCGGCAGGTAAACAAGAGTAAGGTACTGGAAATGTTGACCACTTTAAACGGCACTGGTGGTATGATTGCCCGCTTCTGTTGTCTGCATAGTCCATATAATCCTTCAATGAACAGAGAAGAAACGCACTGTGATGTTGTCCAAATTTAAGCGTAATAAACATCAACAACACCTTGCTCAACTACCGAAGCTTTCTCAGTCAGTTGATGATGTAGAGTTCTTTTATGCTCCCGCCGATTTTCGGGAGACGCTGCTGGAAAAAATTGCCAGCGCAACGCATCGTATCTGCATTATCGCGCTTTATCTTGAACAGGATGAAGGCGGCAGCGCCATTTTACGCGCAGTATACGAAGCCAAACGTCAGCGCCCTGAACTGGATGTACGCATCCTGGTTGACTGGCATCGCGCCCAACGCGGACGTATTGGCGCGGCCGCATCCAACACCAATGCCGACTGGTATTGCCGCATGGCGCAGGAGAACCCTGGCGTAGACGTGGCGGTTTATGGTGTCCCGGTTAACACCCGCGAAGCACTCGGCGTCCTCCATTTCAAAGGCTTCATCATTGATGACAGCGTGCTGTACAGCGGCGCGAGTCTGAATGACGTCTATCTGCATCAGCTCGATAAATACCGTTACGATCGCTATCACCTGGTGCGTAATACCCGCATGGCGGACGTCATGTTCGGGTGGGTGGATCAGCACCTGGTGCGCGGTCGCGGCGTGAATCGTCTCGACGATCCCCATCGTCCAAAAAGCCCGGAGATTAAAAATGACATTCGCCTTTTCCGTCAGGAACTGCGCGATGCCATGTACCATTTCCAGGGCGATGCGGATAACGAACAGCTGGCGGTAACCCCGCTGGTGGGTCTGGGCAAATCCAGCCTGCTGAATAAAACCATCTTCCATCTTATGCCGTGCACCGAGCATAAGCTGACCATCTGCACACCGTACTTCAACCTGCCGGCCGTGCTGGTGCGTAATATCATTCAGCTTTTACGCGACGGTAAAAAGGTTGAGATTATCGTCGGCGATAAAACCGCGAACGATTTCTTTATCCCGGAAGATCAGCCGTTTAAGATCATCGGCGCCCTGCCTTATCTGTATGAAATCAACCTCCGCCGCTTCCTCAGCCGCCTGCAGTATTATGTGAATACCGATCAGCTGGTGGTGCGTCTCTGGAAAGATGAGGACAACAGCTATCACCTGAAAGGGATGTGGGTTGATGATGAGTGGATGTTGCTGACGGGGAATAACCTCAACCCGCGCGCGTGGCGACTGGATCTTGAGAATGCCATTCTGATCCACGATCCTCGTCATGAACTGGCTGCTCAGCGCGATCGCGAGCTGGAGCTGATCCGTACCCATACCACTGTGGTTAACCACTATCGCGATCTGCAGAGCATTGCCGATTACCCGGTTAAGGTCAGAAAGCTGATCCGCCGTCTGCGCAGGATCCGAATCGATCGCCTGATTAGCCGCATTTTGTAATCTTCAGCCCTGTCATTGACGGGGCTTTTTTTATGGAGGTCGTTGTGCGTTATTTCCTGTTGATGGGCAGTCTGATACTGTCCGGCTGCAGCCATATGGCTCAGGATAGCTGGTCTGGTCAGGATAAGGCACAACACTTTTTAGCCTCGGCGATGCTATCCGCTGCGGGTAATGAATACGCTCAACGTCAGGGCGTTAGCCGCGATCGTAGCGCTGCGTACGGTTTAATGTTTTCGGTCAGTCTGGGCGCATCGAAGGAGCTATGGGACAGCCGCCCGGCGGGGAGCGGCTGGAGCTGGAAAGATTTTGCCTGGGATATCGCCGGCGCAACGACCGGCTATAGCCTGTGGCAACTGGCAGAGCACTAAAGGCGGACCCCTTTTCCTTTTCGGTGCAGCATCAAAGAGACAATAAATGCCAGCGCCCCCATCAGCGTGACGTACCAGAAGAAGATGGTCTCACTGCCTGCCGATTTCAGTGACAGCGCGACATACTCCGCCGAGCCGCCAAACAGCGCATTCGCTACCGCATAAGACAACCCAACGCCCAGCGCACGTACCTGAGCCGGAAACATCTCTGCCTTAAGGATACCGCTGATAGAGGTGTAAAAACTGGCAATGAGCAGCGCTACCATTACCAGTGCAAAAGCGGCATAAGGAGATGAAACATGCTGAAGTGCCGTGAGAATGGGCACAGTGCATAACGTCGACAACCCGCCAAAAATCAGCATTGAGCTACGCCGGCCGATTTTATCTGACAGCGCACCGATGAGGGGCTGAATCAGCATAAAGACAAAGAGCGCCACCGTCATGACCATACTCGCCACATTAGCGTGCATACCCGTAGTGTTAACCAGATACTTCTGCATATAGGTCGTGAAGGTATAGAAGGTGAGCGAACCGCCTGCGGTAAAGCCAAGCACCATCAAAAATGCCTTCCGGTTACGCCACAAACCTTTAAATGAACCCGCCTCTTTTAAAGCGCGCACCTCTTTTCGGGAAGTTTCCTCCAGCTGGCGACGTAACCACAATGCCACCACGGCAAGTACCGCGCCGAGTGCAAATGGAATACGCCATCCCCAGGCACGAAGATCTTCATCACTTAGCACCTGCTGCAGGATCACTACCGCCAGGATAGCCAGCAGCTGGCCGCCTATCAACGTTACGTACTGGAAGGAGGCATAGAAGCCTTTACGCCCTTCCACGGCCACTTCACTCATATAGGTGGCGCTTGTGCCATATTCTCCCCCGACGGAGAGCCCCTGGAACAAACGCGCCAGTAACAGTAAGGCCGGCGCCCATGTGCCGATCGCGTCATAGCCGGGCAGACAGGCAATCACCAGAGAGCCGAAACACATCATGCAGACGGAGATCAGCATGGAGGTTTTTCGCCCTTTTCTGTCGGCTATACGGCCAAATAGCCAACCACCTATCGGACGCATTAAAAAACCAGCGGCAAAGACACCGGCCGTTTGCAGCAGTTGGGTAGTGGTGTTGCCGGATGGGAAGAAGATATGGGCAAAATAGAGCGAGCAAAATGAGTAAACGTAAAAGTCGAACCATTCAACCAGATTGCCCGATGATGCGCCGACGATCGCCCAGATTCTGCGGCGGGTATCGCCGTCTGTTGCTTTTTTATTCTCCGTATCTGTATTTGCTACGGTTTCTGTCATTTTAAATCCCCTGTCTTACATTGCGGGCCATTGCACCCATTCCAGTAAAACCAGATTTAAAATTTAACGTTAGGTAAAAAAATTGTTTCTATTATGTTTCATTTGGTTTTGTGATGCTCATCATAAAATGAGCGCTTCTGCGGATGACATTATTATCCCCACTTTTTCTGATGCGCTTGTTTTCTTTGCAAATAATCTTCGTCAGCGCGAATTTTATCCCACCATTCTTTGAAGATTTTTGCCGCTTCGGCTTTAACAGGATCGTGATCTAACGGGCGAACATTGCGTTCATCATCGTACTTTTTTCCGCCTTTGTGGTTGGCGTAGCGTCTGGCGCGGGTATATCCCATCTGAATAAATTTTCTGGCCATATCCATACCAACGAAATCGTTCTGTTGACGGTATTGCTCAAACAGCGCGTAGATCTCCTGCGCAGATTTGATCGCAACCTCAGCATTTTTGTATCGCCAGTGGGGGAGGATTTCGCTTTTGTAAGGTTCAACCAGCAGAACGCCTTGCTCTCCCCGCCCTACCTGGTAAAGCTCAGGATGGTCACGAAAGTTGGTGTTGGCGAAATCCTGTTCATAGTTAAAAGGTGGGTTTGGCAAAATAACCTCGCTGACGATGCGTATCTTGTTATTTTAGCCAGAGATTGTGGAGTTTGCCGGTTCGGGAGCAAAGCAAAAAAACCCCGTACCTTGCGGTACGGGGTTTCCTTAATTGATGCCTGGCAGTTCCCTACTCTCGCATGGGGAGACCCCACACTACCATCGGCGCTACGGCGTTTCACTTCTGAGTTCGGCATGGGGTCAGGTGGGACCACCGCGCTACAGCCGCCAGGCAAATTCTGTTGTTCACCCCGCCCTCGGGCGCAGTGATTAATCTGGTTCAGCTGAAAATCGTCTCAAATCCGCCGAAACAGCTTCGGCGTTGTAAGGTTAAGCCTCACGGTTCATTAGTATCGGTTAGCTCAACGCATCGCTGCGCTTACACACCCGACCTATCAACGTCGTCGTCTTCAACGTTCCTTCAGGAGCCTTAAAGGCTCAGGGAGAACTCATCTCGGGGCAAGTTTCGTGCTTAGATGCTTTCAGCACTTATCTCTTCCGCATTTAGCTACCGGGCAGTGCCATTGGCATGACAACCCGAACACCAGTGATGCGTCCACTCCGGTCCTCTCGTACTAGGAGCAGCCCCCCCTCAATTCTCCAGCGCCCACGGCAGATAGGGACCGAACTGTCTCACGACGTTCTAAACCCAGCTCGCGTACCACTTTAAACGGCGAACAGCCGTACCCTTGGGACCTACTTCAGCCCCAGGATGTGATGAGCCGACATCGAGGTGCCAAACACCGCCGTCGATATGAACTCTTGGGCGGTATCAGCCTGTTATCCCCGGAGTACCTTTTATCCGTTGAGCGATGGCCCTTCCATACAGAACCACCGGATCACTATGACCTGCTTTCGCACCTGCTCGAGCCGTCACTCTCGCAGTCAAGCTAGCTTATGCCATTGCACTAACCTCCTGATGTCCGACCAGGATTAGCTAACCTTCGTGCTCCTCCGTTACTCTTTAGGAGGAGACCGCCCCAGTCAAACTACCCACCAGACACTGTCCGCAACCCGGGTAACGGGTCCACGTTAGAACACCAGCCATTAAAGGGTGGTATTTCAAGGTTGGCTCCACGCAGACTGGCGTCCACGCTTCAAAGCCTCCCACCTATCCTACACATCAAGGACCAGTGTTCAGTGTCAAGCTATAGTAAAGGTTCACGGGGTCTTTCCGTCTTGCCGCGGGTACACTGCATCTTCACAGCGATTTCAATTTCACTGAGTCTCGGGTGGAGACAGCCTGGCCATCATTACGCCATTCGTGCAGGTCGGAACTTACCCGACAAGGAATTTCGCTACCTTAGGACCGTTATAGTTACGGCCGCCGTTTACCGGGGCTTCGATCAAGAGCTTCGCGTTGCCGCTAACCCCATCAATTAACCTTCCGGCACCGGGCAGGCGTCACACCGTATACGTCCACTTTCGTGTTTGCACAGTGCTGTGTTTTTAATAAACAGTTGCAGCCAGCTGGTATCTTCGACTGATTTCAGCTCCACCCGCAGGGGCTTCACCTACATATCAGCGTGCCTTCTCCCGAAGTTACGGCACCATTTTGCCTAGTTCCTTCACCCGAGTTCTCTCAAGCGCCTTGGTATTCTCTACCTGACCACCTGTGTCGGTTTGGGGTACGATTTGATGTTACCTGATGCTTAGAGGCTTTTCCTGGAAGCAGGGCATTTGTTGCTTCAGCACCGTAGTGCCTCGTCATCACACCTCAGCGTTGAAAAGGTACCGGATTTACCTGGAACCTCCGCCTACATGCTTAAACCGGGACAACCGTCGCCCGGCCAACATAGCCTTCTCCGTCCCCCCCTTCGCAGTAACACCGAGTACAGGAATATTAACCTGTTTCCCATCGACTACGCCTTTCGGCCTCGCCTTAGGGGTCGACTCACCCTGCCCCGATTAACGTTGGACAGGAACCCTTGGTCTTCCGGCGAGCGGGCTTTTCACCCGCTTTATCGTTACTTATGTCAGCATTCGCACTTCTGATACCTCCAGCAGACCTCACAGTCCACCTTCGACGGCTTACAGAACGCTCCCCTACCCAACAACACATAGTGTCGCTGCCGCAGCTTCGGTGCATGGTTTAGCCCCGTTACATCTTCCGCGCAGGCCGACTCGACCAGTGAGCTATTACGCTTTCTTTAAATGATGGCTGCTTCTAAGCCAACATCCTGGCTGTCTGTGCCTTCCCACATCGTTTCCCACTTAACCATGACTTTGGGACCTTAGCTGGCGGTCTGGGTTGTTTCCCTCTTCACGACGGACGTTAGCACCCGCCGTGTGTCTCCCGTGATAACATTCTCCGGTATTCGCAGTTTGCATCGGGTTGGTAAGCCGGGATGGCCCCCTAGCCGAAACAGTGCTCTACCCCCGGAGATGAATTCACGAGGCGCTACCTAAATAGCTTTCGGGGAGAACCAGCTATCTCCCGGTTTGATTGGCCTTTCACCCCCAGCCACAAGTCATCCGCTAATTTTTCAACATTAGTCGGTTCGGTCCTCCAGTTAGTGTTACCCAACCTTCAACCTGCCCATGGCTAGATCACCGGGTTTCGGGTCTATACCCTGCAACTTAACGCCCAGTTAAGACTCGGTTTCCCTTCGGCTCCCCCTATACGGTTAACCTTGCTACAGAATATAAGTCGCTGACCCATTATACAAAAGGTACGCAGTCACACCACGAAGGTGCTCCCACTGCTTGTACGTACACGGTTTCAGGTTCTTTTTCACTCCCCTCGCCGGGGTTCTTTTCGCCTTTCCCTCACGGTACTGGTTCACTATCGGTCAGTCAGGAGTATTTAGCCTTGGAGGATGGTCCCCCCATATTCAGACAGGATACCACGTGTCCCGCCCTACTCTTCGAGTTCACAGCAGGTGTATCTTCGTGTACGGGAGTATCACCCTGTACCCTGCGACTTTCCAGACGCTTCCACTGACACACATGCTGATTCAGACTCTGGGCTGTTCCCCGTTCGCTCGCCGCTACTGGGGGAATCTCGGTTGATTTCTTTTCCTCAGGGTACTTAGATGTTTCAGTTCCCCTGGTTCGCTTCGTTAAGCTATGTATTCACTTAACGATAGTGCAACGGATTGCACTGGGTTTCCCCATTCGGAAATCGTCGGTTATAACGGTTCATATCACCTTACCGACGCTTATCGCAGATTAGCACGTCCTTCATCGCCTCTGACTGCCTAGGCATCCACCGTGTACGCTTGGTCGCTTAACCTCACAACCCGAAGATGTTTCACTTCTGATTGCGAAAATTTGAGAGACTCCAACACACCGCTTATCTGCTCTTATTACGGAGAACAGACACGGCGTGTCGTTTCAATTTTCAGCTTGATCCAGATTTTTAAAGAGCAAATATCTCAAACATCACCCGAAGATGAGTTTTGAGATACTGATTGGTTGTGCCTTTCACTCACACCCAGCAAGTGGCGTCCCCTAGGGGATTCGAACCCCTGTTGCCGCCGTGAAAGGGCGGAGTCCTAACCGCTAGACGAAGGGGACACGATGTGTCACGACTTCGCAGCCGTCTTGCTCGTTACTTTTCATCAGACAATCTGTGTGAGCACTACAAAGGCAGGTTCTTTAAGGTAAGGAGGTGATCCAACCGCAGGTTCCCCTACGGTTACCTTGTTACGACTTCACCCCAGTCATGAATCACAAAGTGGTAAGCGCCCTCCCGAAGGTTAAGCTACCTACTTCTTTTGCAACCCACTCCCATGGTGTGACGGGCGGTGTGTACAAGGCCCGGGAACGTATTCACCGTAGCATTCTGATCTACGATTACTAGCGATTCCGACTTCATGGAGTCGAGTTGCAGACTCCAATCCGGACTACGACGCACTTTATGAGGTCCGCTTGCTCTCGCGAGGTCGCTTCTCTTTGTATGCGCCATTGTAGCACGTGTGTAGCCCTACTCGTAAGGGCCATGATGACTTGACGTCATCCCCACCTTCCTCCAGTTTATCACTGGCAGTCTCCTTTGAGTTCCCGGCCGGACCGCTGGCAACAAAGGATAAGGGTTGCGCTCGTTGCGGGACTTAACCCAACATTTCACAACACGAGCTGACGACAGCCATGCAGCACCTGTCTCAGAGTTCCCGAAGGCACCAAAGCATCTCTGCTAAGTTCTCTGGATGTCAAGAGTAGGTAAGGTTCTTCGCGTTGCATCGAATTAAACCACATGCTCCACCGCTTGTGCGGGCCCCCGTCAATTCATTTGAGTTTTAACCTTGCGGCCGTACTCCCCAGGCGGTCGACTTAACGCGTTAGCTCCGGAAGCCACTCCTCAAGGGAACAACCTCCAAGTCGACATCGTTTACGGCGTGGACTACCAGGGTATCTAATCCTGTTTGCTCCCCACGCTTTCGCACCTGAGCGTCAGTCTTTGTCCAGGGGGCCGCCTTCGCCACCGGTATTCCTCCAGATCTCTACGCATTTCACCGCTACACCTGGAATTCTACCCCCCTCTACAAGACTCTAGCCTGCCAGTTTCGAATGCAGTTCCCAGGTTGAGCCCGGGGATTTCACATCCGACTTGACAGACCGCCTGCGTGCGCTTTACGCCCAGTAATTCCGATTAACGCTTGCACCCTCCGTATTACCGCGGCTGCTGGCACGGAGTTAGCCGGTGCTTCTTCTGCGGGTAACGTCAATTGCTGAGGTTATTAACCTCAACACCTTCCTCCCCGCTGAAAGTACTTTACAACCCGAAGGCCTTCTTCATACACGCGGCATGGCTGCATCAGGCTTGCGCCCATTGTGCAATATTCCCCACTGCTGCCTCCCGTAGGAGTCTGGACCGTGTCTCAGTTCCAGTGTGGCTGGTCATCCTCTCAGACCAGCTAGGGATCGTCGCCTAGGTGAGCCGTTACCCCACCTACTAGCTAATCCCATCTGGGCACATCTGATGGCAAGAGGCCCGAAGGTCCCCCTCTTTGGTCTTGCGACGTTATGCGGTATTAGCTACCGTTTCCAGTAGTTATCCCCCTCCATCAGGCAGTTTCCCAGACATTACTCACCCGTCCGCCACTCGCCGGCAAAGTAGCAAGCTACTTTCCGCTGCCGCTCGACTTGCATGTGTTAGGCCTGCCGCCAGCGTTCAATCTGAGCCATGATCAAACTCTTCAATTTAAGTTTGATGCTCGTGAATTAAACTTCGTAATGAATTACGTATGTTCACTCAGAGACTTGGTATTCATTTATTGTCCGAAGACATTAAGAATCCATGTCACTTTGAGTGCCCACACAGATTGTCTGATAAATTGTTAAAGAGCAGTGCCGCTTCGTTTTCGCTGCGGCGCGGGTTGTGCATACTACGCTTTCCCGCTTCAGAGTCAAGCGAATATTTCACACTTTTCTCTGCTGACCCGGCGGCCTGTTTGCCGTTGTTCCGTGTCAGTGGAGGCGCATTATAGGCAGTTCTTCTGGGCTGGCAAGTATAAAGTGAAAATTATTTACTGACCGCTCACTTTCCAGGCAATTCCGCATCCAGACCTCTATTTTTGCCTGGTTTTTAAACAAAAAACGAGCCCCAGGGGGGCTCGTTTTTGCCTTTTTGTGACTTACTGCACTGCCACAATCTGGTCGTCTTTTTTCACCAGCTGTATCGTTTTGCCCGGGATCAGCTTCCCGGAAAGGATTTGCTGAGCCAGCGGGTTTTCGATCTGTTGCTGAATCGCGCGTTTAAGAGGACGAGCGCCGTATACCGGATCGTACCCATTTGCACTCAGCAGCTGCAGCGCGTCATCTGCAATCTGCATTTCATAGCCGCGCTCTTCCAGACGTTTATACAGACGCTGCAGCTGAATACGGGCAATAGACGCAATGTGTTTTTCACCCAGCGGATGGAAGACCACCACTTCATCAATACGGTTGATGAATTCAGGACGGAAGCTGTGGCTAACCACGCCCAGCACCAGATCCTTCATATGACCGTAATCCAGTTCGCCAAAGCGTTCCTGAATCAGATCGGAACCAAGGTTCGAGGTCATAATGACGACCGTATTACGGAAATCGACCGTTCTCCCCTGCCCGTCAGTCAGGCGGCCATCATCCAGCACCTGCAGCAAGATGTTGAACACATCCGGATGCGCCTTCTCCACTTCATCCAGCAGAATGACGGAATACGGACGACGGCGAACCGCTTCTGTCAGATACCCGCCCTCTTCATAGCCGACATAGCCCGGAGGTGCCCCCACGAGACGCGACACGGAATGTTTTTCCATAAACTCGGACATGTCGATGCGCACCATCGCATCATCACTGTCGAACATGAAGTTTGCCAGCGCCTTACACAGCTCCGTTTTCCCGACACCGGTCGGTCCCAGGAACAGGAAGGAGCCAATCGGGCGGTTAGGATCGGACAAACCCGCACGGCTACGACGAATGGCGTTTGATACTGCTTCCACCGCTTCATCCTGGCCAATCACGCGATGATGGAGGTCATCCTCCATACGCAGCAATTTGTCGCGCTCACTCTCCATCATTCTGGCGACCGGGATCCCGGTCCAGCGCGCCAGTACCTCAGCAATCTCTGCTTCCGTCACTTTATTACGTAACAGACGCATGGTTTTGCCTTCAGCCTGAGTTGCCGCCGCCAGCTGTTTTTCCAGTTCCGGAATTTTGCCGTACTGCAGCTCAGACATTTGCGCCAGATCGCCCACGCGACGCGCCTGCTCAATGGCAATCTTCGCCTGCTCCAGCTCGGCTTTAATAGTCTGGGTGCCGGAAAGGGAGGCTTTCTCCGCTTTCCACTCCTCTTCCAGGCCGGAATATTGCCGTTCTTTATCAGCAAGTTCTTCATTAAGCATATCCAGCCGCTTCTTACTCGCTTCATCCGACTCTTTTTTCAGCGCCTGCTGTTCAAGCTTGAGCTGAATGATTCGGCGATCGAGCCTGTCGAGCTCTTCCGGTTTTGAGTCAATCTGCATACGAATGCTGGAAGCCGCTTCGTCGATAAGATCGATCGCTTTGTCCGGCAACTGCCGATCGGCAATATAACGATGCGACAGTGTCGCTGCCGCCACGATAGCCGGGTCGGTGATCTGCACGTGGTGGTGCAGCTCATAACGTTCTTTCAGACCACGCAGAATGGCGATGGTATCTTCCACGGTCGGTTCAGCCACAAATACTTTCTGGAAGCGGCGTTCCAGTGCGGCATCTTTTTCAATGTACTGACGATACTCATCAAGCGTGGTGGCACCCACGCAGTGCAGCTCACCACGTGCCAGCGCTGGTTTCAGCATGTTGCCGGCATCCATGGCGCCATCCGCTTTACCGGCACCCACCATGGTGTGCAGCTCATCAATAAACAGGATGACGTTGCCTTCCTGTTTCGCCAGATCGTTGAGCACGCCTTTTAAGCGCTCTTCGAATTCACCGCGGTATTTTGCCCCCGCCACCAGCGCGCCCATATCCAGCGCGAGTACGCGACGGCCTTTCAAACCTTCCGGGACTTCGCCATTAACGATGCGCTGCGCTAAGCCTTCGACAATGGCGGTTTTACCGACGCCCGGCTCCCCGATCAGTACCGGGTTATTTTTGGTCCGCCGCTGCAGAACCTGAATCGTACGGCGGATCTCTTCGTCACGGCCAATGACCGGGTCAAGTTTGCCCTGCTCGGCACGCTCGGTCAGGTCGACCGTATATTTTTTCAATGCCTGACGCTGGTCTTCGGCACCCTGATCGTTCACGCTTTCCCCTCCGCGCATCTGTGCAATCGCCTGCGTCACGTTGGCGGTGGTTGCACCGGCCGTTTTCAGCAGGTCGGTCAATGTGCCGCGTGATTCAAGCGCCGCCAGAACAAAAAGCTCTGATGAAATAAAGTTGTCGCCGCGTTTCTGCGCCAGTTTGTCGCAAAGGTTTAATACGCGAACCAGATCCTGGGACGGCTGTACATCCCCGCCCGTGCCCTCTACCTGAGGCAGACGGCTCAAGGCCTGATCGATGGCGGTACGTAACTGGCCCGCATTAATGCCGGCAGACGTAAGTAAAGGACGAACCGATCCCCCTTCCTGATTCAGTAAGGCGCTCATGAGATGAAGAGGTTCGATAAATTGGTTGTCGTGCCCCAGTGCGAGTGACTGGGCATCAGCGAGAGCAAGCTGGAATTTATTAGTAAGACGATCCAGACGCATAACTCCTCCCATAACAGGTCAAAATTGCTACTGGAGATTAAATGAGGTCATCCCTCAATTATTCAAGGTGAATGACCTGAATTATGCGAAAAGAAAACGGCGCGTGCCGGATCGTCTTGATTCTATAGGTTATATCAGCCAGATGAAACTTGCCATACGCCCGGTGGTCTTGTCGCGGCGATAAGAAAAGAAATCATCCTTCTCGGTGAAGGTACAGCGATCGCCGCCATAGATCTGGCTGATGCCGAGATGGGCCAGGCGTTGACGGGCAAGCTGATAGATATCCGCCATATACTTCTCGCCCGCCGGGCGAAATGCAGTCTCTGCCTGCGGATCGTGCGCCATAAAGGCCTCACGCACTTCAGGCCCCACTTCAAAGGCCTGCGGACCTATCGCCGGGCCGAGCCATGCGAGAATGTTATCCGCGCTATCCGCAAAGCAGGCAACGGTCTCTTCCAGCACGCCGGCACATAATCCGCGCCAGCCAGCATGTGCGGCGGCCACTTCGGTGCCCGCACGGTTGCAGAAAAGTACCGGCAGGCAGTCGGCGGTCATAACGGCGCAGACTGTGCCCGGAGTATTGCTGTAAGAGGCATCGGCACGTTTCGAGGCATAGGATTCCCCGGTAAGACTGAGAACAGCCGTACCATGAACCTGCTCAAGCCAGACCGGTTTCGACGGTAGCTGGCCGGCGGCAAACAACCGCTTACGATTCTCTTCAACATGGTTGAGATCGTCGCCACAATGCGCACCCAGGTTTAACGACTCCCAGGCCCCCTCACTCACGCCACCTTTACGGGTGGAACTGCAGGCCGCCACGCCTTCTGGCGCTGGCCACTCCGGGACAATCAGTTTGGTCATAACCAGTCCACGTCGTCCTTATGCTCTTCGAAGTCGGCGCGCATGGCGTCGATTAGATCCACCATATCCTGAGGGATTGGCGCATGCCACTCCATCTCGATGCCGGTGATCGGATGATAGAGACGCAGCATGGTCGCATGCAGAGCCTGACGATCGAATTTACGCAGCATGGCGATAAATTCCTCGGAGGCCCCTTTAGGCGGACGCGGACGGCCACCGTACAGCTGATCGCCCACCAGCGGATGCGTGATATGCGACATATGCACACGGATCTGGTGAGTACGGCCGGTTTCCAGACGCAGACGCAGACGCGTATGGATGCGGAAATGTTCCATGATGCGATAGTGCGTGACCGCCGGTTTGCCCATAGGATGAACGGACATATGGGTACGCTTGGTCGGATGGCGGCTGATAGGCTGTTCTACCGTACCACCGGAAGTCATGTGGCCAATCGCTACCGCTTCGTACTCACGGGTGATTTCACGCAGCTGCAGTGACTCAACCAGACGCGTTTGCGCCGGAATGGTCTTCGCGACGACCATCAGGCCGGTAGTGTCTTTATCCAGACGGTGAACGATCCCCGCACGCGGTACGTCAGCGATCGGCGGATAGTAGTGCAGCAGTGCATTCAGCACTGTGCCATCAGGGTTACCTGCACCAGGGTGGACAACAAAGTCACGTGGCTTGTTGATCACCAGAATGTCGTCATCTTCGTAGACGATATTCAGCGGGATATCCTGAGGTTCGAAACGGACTTCTTCTTCGATGTCAGCATTGATGGCGACCACTTCCCCACCCAACACTTTCTCTTTTGGCTTGTCCCAGATCTTGCCGTTTACCAGCACGCGCTGGTCAAGAATCCATTCTTTTATGCGTGAACGCGAATAATCAGGGAACATTTCGGCCAAAGCCTGATCTAAGCGTTGTCCGAGCTGTTTTTCGGAGACTGTTGCGGTGAGTTCTACTCGTTGTGCCATAGACTGCTTCTTCGTTTAACGTTGGGTTTTACGGCTTTGCCGTTTAATATAGTGTGCTATTGTAGCTGGTCTTAATCGGGAGCAGGAAAGAGATTCTCCCGGACAAACATTTGAGGAAAGTCAAAACGTCATGACGCGCATGAAATATCTGGTGGCAGCGGCCACGTTGAGCCTGGCTTTGGTGGGCTGCTCCGGTTCGAATGAACAGGTCCCTGACAATCCGCCGAATGAAATCTATGCGACTGCTCAGCAAAAGCTCCAGGACGGTAACTGGAAACAGGCGATAACGCAACTGGAAGCGCTGGATAATCGTTATCCATTTGGCCCGTATTCCCAGCAGGTACAGTTGGATCTGATCTACGCCTACTATAAAAATGCCGATCTGCCACTGGCCCAGGCGACGATTGATCGCTTCATGCGTCTGAATCCAACTCACCCTAATATTGATTACGTCATGTATATGCGCGGCCTGACCAACATGGCGCTGGATGACAGTGCGCTGCAGGGTTTCTTTGGTGTTGACCGTTCAGACCGTGACCCTCAGCACGCCCGCGATGCGTTCAATGACTTCTCCAAACTGGTACGCGGCTATCCGAACAGCCAGTACGTGACGGATGCCAGCAAACGTCTGGTGTTCCTGAAAGACCGTCTGGCGAAATACGAATACTCTGTTGCGGAATACTATACCCGCCGCGGTGCATACGTTGCCGTTGTGAACCGTGTTGAAGGCATGCTGCGTGATTATCCTGATACCCAGGCAACACGCGATGGCCTGAAGCTGATGGAAAATGCCTATCGCGAGCTGCAGATGACATCCCAGGCTGACAAAGTCGCGAAGATCATTGCCGCTAACAGCAGTAGCTCCTGATCCTTCAGTAAGATGCAAAACGGCAGCCCCAGGGCTGCCGTTTTTTTATGCGTTTTCAGACTAAGCTGAAGCGGTTTAGCCCGCACCAATCCTATCAACTATGGCCGCAATTTCTTCCGGCGACAAGGTAAAAGTTACTTCTTCCTGTCCTGCCTCACAAAAAGAATCCGTTGACAAAAATGGACATTAAAATGTGATTTAGATCACACAAATTGACATTAAGAACGGTATGCTGGAATCACCAAGACGGGAAAGACAAGAGGTAAAATTTATGACAATGAACATTACCAGTAAACAAATGGAAATTACTCCGGCAATCCGCCAGCACGTCGCAGACCGTCTCGCCAAACTGGATAAATGGCAAACACACTTGATCAACCCGCATATCATTCTCTCTAAGGAGCCACAGGGTTTCATCGCTGACGCAACTATCAATACTCCAAACGGCCATCTGGTCGCCAGCGCGAAACATGAGGATATGTACACCGCCATCAACGATTTGATTAACAAGCTGGAACGGCAGCTCAATAAAGTGCAACACAAAGGTGAAGCCCGTCGCGCCACAACATCGGTGAAAGACGCCAGCTTCGCAGAAGAAGTTGAAGCTGAAGATGAATAATCCTTTACATTGAGTCTATCGCCAACGCGCCTTCGGGCGCGTTTTTTGTTTTTTATTGACAGGGTGAAAACAGTACAGGTACTTTAAGTCTGTCTTCTGAAGGAATCATCCATGACCGTTAAACCGTTTTTCTTCGCATTCTTTTTTACCTTCCCCTGATTGGGAGGCGTTTCGTCGTGTGATAAAGAATGCGAAGACGAACAACAAGGCCTCCCACACCGGGGGGGCCTTTTTTATTGATAACGATAATATGATTAAGGCAACGCTATGACACCGGAAAACCCGTTACTGGCTCTGCGCGACAAGATCAGCGCTCTGGATGAAAAATTGCTTTCGCTGCTGGCCGAGCGCCGTGCGCTGGCCGTTGAGGTAGGAAAAGCAAAGCTGGCGTCGCATCGTCCGGTACGCGATATCGATCGGGAGCGCGACCTGCTGGAACGCCTGATTAACCTCGGCAAAACGCATCATCTGGATGCACACTACATCACCCGCCTGTTCCAGCTGATTATTGAAGATTCCGTCCTGACGCAGCAGGCATTGCTGCAGCAGCATCTGAACAAAACCAACCCGCACTCGGCGCGTATTGCCTTCCTTGGACCGAAAGGTTCCTACTCCCACCTCGCCGCGCGTCAGTACGCTGCCCGTCACTTCGAAGAGTTTATTGAGAGCGGCTGCGCGAAGTTCGCGGATATCTTTAATCAGGTGGAGACCGGGCAGGCGGATTACGCCGTCGTGCCGATTGAGAACACCAGTTCCGGCGCCATCAACGACGTGTACGATTTGCTCCAGCACACCACCCTGTCGCTGGTAGGCGAGATGACGATCCCTATCGACCACTGCGTGCTGGTATCCGGCACCACCGACCTCGATAAAATCGAGACGGTCTACAGCCACCCACAGCCCTTCCAGCAGTGCAGCCAGTTCCTGAACCGCTATCCGGGCTGGAAAATTGAATATACCGAGAGCACCTCGGCAGCCATGGAAAAGGTCGCACAGGCTAATTCCCCAACCGTGGCCGCGCTGGGCAGTGAAGCGGGCGGCGCGCTGTATGGCTTACAGGTGCTGGAACGTAACCTGGCAAACCAGACGCAAAACATCACCCGTTTCATCGTGCTGGCGCGTAAGGCGATCAACGTTTCCGATCAGGTTCCGGCCAAAACCACGCTGCTGATGGCGACCGGTCAGCAGGCCGGTGCGCTGGTAGAAGCCCTGCTGGTGCTGCGCAACCACAATCTGATTATGACCAAACTGGAATCGCGCCCGATCCACGGCAACCCGTGGGAAGAGATGTTCTATCTCGATATCCAGGCTAACCTCGAGTCTGCTTCCCTGCAGAAAGCCCTGCGTGAACTGGGTGAGATCACCCGTTCGATGAAGGTGCTGGGCTGCTATCCGAGCGAAAACGTGGTCCCGGTTGATCCGGTTTAACGTGCGATAAACGGGCCCTTTTTCACGCCTGCCACGCTAACGGGCAGGGTGAAAATGGCGCCCGAAAGAGGATATGCCGCCACTTCCTCCGGCTCCATGTTCTCGCGGGTGGTGGTGATAAACAGCGTCTGCATATCATCGCCACCGAAACAGACCATCGTCGGGCAGCGCACCGGCAGCCGGTACTCTTCCAGCTGTTCGCCCTGCGGTGAAAAACGGGCGATCCTCCAGCCGTCAAACAGCGCGCTCCAGTAACAGCCTTCCACATCCACTGCCGCACCATCCGGTATCCCCTCCCCCCGGCTGGAACCGGCGAAAGACCTCCCGTTTACCCGGTTCGCCCTGCTCATCCAGCGGCGTGCGGTAGATTACTGCATTAGGGGTGTCAGAGGTGTACATCCAGCGCCGGTCGTCGCTGAATGCCAGACCGTTATGGCCGTGGATATCACACTGGATCACCTCCGGCGTCAGGTCGTTATCGATCCGCATCAGCAGAGCGCCGTTGTAGTCGCCCGGCGCCCAGAACGTGCCTGCATAGAAGCGGCCAAAATGGTCGGTTCCTCCGTCATTAAAACGCGCCAGCTGCGGGTTCGACGGGTTATCACAGACCTTACGTTGCAGCAGGCCGTGCTTGTCCGCCAGCCAGATGCCCGTGCGCATGGCGACAATAAAGCCCCCGCCCTCGCGCAGCGCGAAGCAGCCCACCTCTTCATGGAAGGATAAAACCCTGTGTTCACCTGTGGGCAGATGGTAGCGGTGGATCTCACCCTCCAGAATATCCGCCCAGTAGAGGGCGCTTTCCGCTTCGCTCCAGGTCGGGCACTCAGGTAAGTGCCCCGTATAGTCAAACAAGACGCGTGGTTCAGCCATGACAGATCCCCAAAATAAAAAAAGCCAGCAGTGCTGGCTTTCAGTATATACATCATCAGATTACTGGCGACTGTCATTCGCCTGCCGCAGCAGAATGCGACTCTCGCTCTGGAAGCGCTGGGCATAATCGCCAAACCAGTGCTCCACCTTACGGAAGCTGTCGATAAACGCCTGTTTATCACCGTGCTCCAGAAGGGTGATCGCCTCACCAAAACGCTGGTAGTAACGCTTGATCAGCGCCAGGTTATTGCCCGAGGACATAATGATATCTGCATACAGCTGCGGATCCTGGGCAAACAGTCGACCGACCATCGCCAGTTCGAGGCGATAGATAGGTGACGATAGCGACAGCAACTGCTCAAGCTGAACATTCTCTTCCGCCAGGTGCAGGCCATAGGCGAAGGTCGCGAAGTGGCGCAGCGCCTGGATAAAGGCCATGTTCTGGTCATGCTCGACGGCGCTAATTCGGTGCAGTCGAGCGCCCCACACCTGAATCTGCTCCAGGAACCACTGATAGGCTTCAGGCTGACGGCCATCGCAGTAGACGACCACCTGCTTCGCCAGGCTGCCGCTGTCCGGACCGAACATCGGGTGCAGCCCCAGCACCGGGCCGTTATGCGCGGCCAGCATCGCCTGCAGCGGGCCATTTTTTACCGAGGCCAGATCGACCAGAATGCAGTCTTCCGGCAGCGGTGGCAGTTTAGCAATGATCTCTTCAGTAACATGAATAGGCACGCTGACGATGACCATGCCCGCATCGGCAACCATCGTCTGCGCCCGCGCCCAGTCCTCTTTTTCGAGGATGCGCACCTGATAGCCAGAGAGCGTCAGCATCTTCTCAAACAGACGCCCCATCTGCCCGCCGCCACCGACAATCACCACCGGGCGCAGCGTCGGACAGAGGGTTTTGAAGCCTTTGTCGTTTTCGCTGGAGTAAGACTCACGCATCACGCGGCGCAGCACATCTTCAATCAGATCCGGTGAGACGCCCAGCGCCTCGGCCTCTTTACGCCGGGATGCCAGCATGGAGGCTTCGCGCTCCGGCACGTAAATTGGCAAACCGTATTTACTTTTTACTTCGCCAACTTCCGCGACCAGCGCCATACGGCGCGCCAGCAAATCCAGCAGCGCCTTATCCACCTCGTCAATTTGATCGCGCAAGGCGGTCAATTCAGCAACCATAACAAACCTCTTAAGCCAGACGCGTCGCCAGCTGGCCGTTCAAATCTTTGTGGATCTCACGCAGCAGCGCGTCGGTGGTTTCCCAGCTAATGCAGGCATCGGTGACGGAAACCCCATGCTTCATGGCGCTGCGCGGCTGTTCTGATGACTGATTGCCCTCATGGATGTTGCTCTCAATCATCAGGCCAATAATCGAACGGTTGCCATCTTTAATCTGCGCGACGACGGATTCCGCCACCGCAGGCTGACGACGGTAATCTTTATTCGAATTACCATGACTGCAATCTACCATCAGTGCCGGGCGCAGTCCTGCCTGTTCCATCTCTTTTTCACACTGGGCTACATCTGCCGGGCTGTAGTTAGGCGCTTTGCCGCCGCGCAGGATGACGTGGCCATCCGGGTTGCCCTGGGTCTGCAACAGGCAGACCTGGCCGGCCTGGTTGATGCCGACAAAACGGTGCGGCATGGCTGCGGCACGCATGGCGTTGATGGCTGTTGCCAGGCTACCGTCGGTACCGTTTTTGAAGCCAACCGGCATGGAGAGGCCGGAGGCCATCTCACGGTGCGTCTGCGATTCAGTGGTGCGCGCGCCAATGGCGGACCAGCTGAACAGATCGCCCAGGTATTGCGGGCTGTTCGGATCCAGCGCTTCCGTTGCCAGCGGCAGCCCCATATTCACCAGCTCCACCAGAAGATTACGCGCAATCTTCAGGCCAGCTTCCACATCAAACGAGCCATCCATGTGCGGATCGTTAATTAACCCTTTCCAGCCGACGGTGGTGCGGGGTTTTTCAAAATAGACGCGCATGACCAGGTAGAGGCTATCGCTGACCTCCTCGGCCAGGGCTTTAAAACGGTGCGCATATTCGATGGCGGTTTCTGGATCATGAATGGAGCACGGACCGCATACCACCAGCAGACGCGGATCGCGCCCGACAATAATGTCGGAGATGGTCTGGCGGGAGTGCGCGATTTGCGCCTCTTGCTCAACGCTCAGCGGGAATTCCGCTTTCAGTTGATCCGGAGTGATCAGAACATGTTCATCACTAATATGTACGTTATTCAGCGCGTCTTTTTGCATGATTGCGATCCTGGAAGCTCGTTTGCGATAGTTGTTTCCTCGATGAGGAAGCCCAACGATACCACACCGAGTAAAGATTTCAATCCAAAATACGTAAATAATACTTTACATCACCCAATTTAAAGCAAAAAACATTCGATTATTGTGTAACGTAAAAATTACAGTCTGCATTCTTACCGCCAGGCTATGCTCAATGGAAAAGGGAGAATGTCTTATGCGCCTGATTGTTACCCCGCTGTTGTGCCTGTTATTAACTGCCTGTCAGATCGATCCTTACACCCATCAACCCCACTGGACGGGAACCGACTGGTATGATGCCGGTAAAGAAGACGCCATGAATGGCGTGGCGGTAAAATCCAATGAAAGCCTTGCCGCTAATTTTAACGACCCCAAGGTGGATCGTTCCGACTATCTCAGCGGATATAAAGATGGCCAGCAAAAAATATGTCAGGAAAACTTTGTTTACGCCTGGGGGTTAGCCGGCCGAATATTCCCCGCCAGCTGTGACACAGCAGAAAACGCCACTACCCTTCGTACCGCCTGGCAACAGGGAATGAATGAAGGAACAAAAGCCAGCCGTTTAAATTAATCTTGTTAACGTCAGCGCTGCTAATTAAAAGAGTGAGATTTTACTTAAGTCCCTGAATATGCTTTTGGCATAATGACTGTACGGGTAAAAAATGGTATTCTTCCGGCGAAACTCAAGGACTACTATTTCCAGAGTGGTATGGCGGATTCTGGTGTGTAACTTTTTTCTTATCTCCTGGTACCGTGTGGCATTGGTACTGATGTTATCTATGCCCTATGGGCTCGCTATTGGCGGAACGTTATCCGAAACGGATAAAGCAGTACGCTCTATTGTCTCCGGGATCGTCAGTTACACCCGCTGGCCTGCGCTCTCCGGCAAGCCGAATTTGTGCATCTTTGCCTCCTCCCACTATGTTGAGGCGCTCAGTAGCGAGGGACCGGACGCGCTGCCCTATACCCCCGTCATTATTCATGACGATGGGGAAGCATTGGGTGCAGAATGTCACGCGTTCTATTTTGGTGATGAAACTCCGACCCACCAGCTTGAATTAAGTCAGGCGCTGCATGCCAGACCGTTACTATTAATTGCGGAGCATAATCCGCAATGCCTTATAGGTAGTGCTTTCTGCCTGATAATAGACAGTGCCAGAGTAAGGTTTTCCGTCAATCTGGACGTACTGTCGCGCAGCGGAGTCAGAGTCAATCCTGATGTGTTAATGCTCGCACGGAATAAAAAGCATGAATAAGGAAATGTTCTCAGCGCCGCGTCTTACGTTCAAAAGAACCCTGCGGCGTATCAGTATAATTAGCGTCCTCATTACAATGACGCTTGTCTGGTTATTATTGTGTATTGCTTCCGTGGTGACGCTGAAACAGTATGCGCAACGCAACCTTGAATTAACCAGCGCTACCATGAGCCGCAGCCTGGAGGCGGCGTTGGTCTTTAATGATGCCACTGCCGCCAACGAAGCGCTGGCCTCGCTCGGCAAGCAAGGGCAGTTCTCGGCAGCGGAACTGCTGGATCGTTACGATAATCGCTTTGCCGCCTGGTCGATGGGACCGAACGACGAAGCGGATCCGCTCAGCCAGCTGGTCAGCCAGTGGTTGTTCCCGCACCCCATCAGACAGCGCGTCTGGCACAATAATTTGCCGATCGGTGAGTTACACCTCACCGCGCGGGATAGCCTGATCGGCCACTTCCTCTGGACATCGCTGGCGGTGTTAACCGGCTGCCTTCTGTTTGCCTCTCTGGTGGCGTTAACCATCACCCGCTCCCTGCATAATGGCGTGGTAGCCGCCCTGCAAAACATTACCGATGTGGTGCATGACGTACGTACAAACCGCAACTTCTCCCGTCGGGTATCCCAGGAGAGGATTGATGAATTTCATCGCTTCGGTCAGGACTTTAACAGCCTGCTGGATGAGATGGAGGAGTGGCAGCTAAAACTACAGGCCAAAAACGCCCAGCTGATGCGCACCGCTATGCATGACCCGCTCACCGGTCTGGCTAACCGGGCCGCCTTTCGCACCCACATTGCGGCGCTGATGAATGACGCCTCCGCGCGGACCAACGCCGCCCTGCTCTATCTGGATGGGGATGACTTTAAGCGTATTAACGATACCTGGGGTCATACCGCGGGCGATTGTGTATTGATAGAAGTGGCCCGCAGAATGGTCGAGTTTGGCGGTGCACAGCATCAATCTTACCGTCTGGGTGGGGATGAGTTTGCCATCATTCTGTATGACGTCCATTCAGAACAAGAAGTGCTGCGCCTCTGCGCCGCGCTGAGGCAACAATTCAGCCCGTCCTATGAACTGCACAACGGGTTCTCCTCCCGGATGTCACTCAGTATTGGCTACGCGCTGAGCTGGCAGCACCACTCCGTTGAAGCGTTACTGGAGCAAGCCGACCGGAATATGTATCTGGTGAAGCACCAGCGTTCGAAAATCACACCGTAGAAAGGAACACATTATGTTAAGGCGATACGTCGCACCGCTGTTTATGGCATCAATGCTGCTGGCCGGATGCCAGACGCCGCAGGGCAAATTTACCGCTGAGCAGGTCGCCGCCATGAAGTCTTACGGCTTTAATGAGATGAACGGTGACTGGTCGCTTGGCCTCTCCGCGAAAATCCTGTTTGGTAAAAACGAGTATAAGCTGCAGCCCGAGAGCGAACAGCAGATTAAAAGCATGGCTGCGCGACTTGCCGCAACGGGCCTGAAGCACGCACGAATGGACGGCCATACCGATAACTACGGCGAAGAGAGCTACAACAAAGCATTATCCCTGAAGCGGGCAAATGTGGTGGCCGATGCCTGGGCGCAGGGCGCCAGCATTCCACGCAGCAATCTGACAACCCAGGGTTTGGGTCAGCAATATCCTGTTGCGGACAATAAAACCGGCCAGGGACGTGCCGAAAACCGCCGCGTGGCGGTGGTGATCAGCACGCCCTGAGGCATCATTCCCGCGATTCGGCCAGGGATACTCGCGCTGCCGTACGCCAGCGCAGCCAGTCAATAACGATAAACAGCGCCAGGCTACAGCCCATCACCGGCATCATGAGTCCCAGCGCTACGCTGACGACTAAAGAGACCACGCGCCCCGCCAGCGGCAACGCCATCCAGCTCTGACACAGCGTCTGCGCCGGATCCGATGCCGTCTGCCGGGGGCGACGCATCCACCACATCCGGTAGCCCCACACAATCATGACGCACAGCCCGAGACCAAAGGCGATCAGTACCAGCTGGTTTGGCAAGCCAAACAGCACGCCCATATGGAAATCCACCCCCCAGCGGGTCAGTTTGGCCATCAGCGGGTAATCCGCAAAGCGGGCGCGATCGATAACGGTCAGGGTCGCGGGATCTACGGCAACCGCATCAACCTGCGTCGGCCAGCTGCGATCGATCTCCGTCACCGTCCACGCCATTGCGTCACGCTTCGCCGGGCGTATCTCCAGCTTCGTGGCATCAATTCCCGCCGCATTGGCCGCCTGCAGCACGCCGTCGTACAGGGAGAGATCAGGTTTCATTTCCGGCATGGACATGGTCATGTGATGGCTGCGGTGCTCAGCATGCGGATCGGCGACTTCCGCCGGGCCGTGCAGCTGCGTGTTCACCTGCGGCGTGAGCCAGTTCATCTCTGCCCGCAGTTTATCCACATTACCGCCCGCCCACTGGGACCAGGTCAGGCCGGTCGCCGAGAAGAGCAGCATGCCCACCAGCAGGCTCCAGCCGAGGGAAACGTGCAGACGTCGGCGGTTCTGAAAACGGTTGTTGATGCGCCGTTTTGGCCGGGTATAGAACCACAGGGCAATCCCTCCCAGTGCGGCAATCCACATCCAGGACGCGGCCAGCTCGCTGTAAAGACGTCCTGCATCCCCCAGGAGCAAAGACTGATGCAGGTAATCGATTTTCTGACGCAACGGCAGAATACCGCTGGTGCCGTAGACGGTCATATCCCCACGCACTTCGAGGCTGACCGGATCGATAAAGATGGCCCGGTTCTCTGAGGCTTTCAGCGCCGGGTCAAGGTACATCACCCGGGTGGTTTCCCCTGATGCCAGACCCGGGCGCACCGCCTGTAGCCGCAGCTCCCCGCCGGTGACCTTTTCCGCCACCGCGATTTGCTCGGCAAGGGGACGCAATGCACCCTCGGTCTCGCTGAACAGCGCATGATGATAAAGCGCGTTTTCCAGCTGTGGCGTAGCGACATACAGCGTTCCGGAGAGCGCGGCGATAAAGATAAACGGCCCGACAAACAGACCAATATAGAAGTGAAGACGACGCAGCAGGTTGCCCCATGCTGCGCGCGGAGTGCAGGTAGTCATGCTTTCCCTTTTTAAGGCAAAAAGTTATCGATACACCGGGGTGTACGTTTTTTTACGTAGATTAAGCAGACAGATGCGGCGGCGCGCGAGTATCGGGACGGAGCCAGGGGAAGAAATGCCAGTGGTATACGGCGGGTCGCAGCGGCGTGAGGCGCTGTCGGAGTAAGACTGCGCATAACAGCAGTACAAGCGCCAGAATGACGCCCGGCACGTGGGCCAGCAGCACGCAGTAACCGCAGGCTTCGGCGTGGTCGACAGGCGTACTTTCAGGCGGTGCATGATGGTGCTCCGCCATCATGCTCATGTCGTGATGCATGCCGGGCATAGCGCTCATGGGATCTTTCTGCAGCGAGACAGAGACCAGCGGCGCGAAGACGATCATCAGGATCGCAAATAACGCGAGACCTGCCGCGATACGTTGCCACTGTGCCTGATGCTGTTTAGTCGTCACTTCCCCTCCGTCAGAGCGGGGCATTGTAAACGATTTATGACGGCCAGGTTAACGTTCAGGGCACACATAGATAAAAAAAGGGCCAGCCTTTCGGCCAGCCCTTTTTACAGGATGTCGCTTAAGCGAATCTTAGTTCAGACGCTCTTTAATACGAGCAGACTTACCAGTACGCTCACGCAGGTAGTACAGTTTAGCTTTACGTACAGCACCACGACGTTTAACAGCAATGCTGTCAACTACCGGAGAGTGAGTCTGGAAGACACGCTCAACGCCTTCGCCGTTGGAAATTTTACGAACAGTGAATGCAGAGTGCAGACCGCGGTTACGAATAGCGATAACCACGCCCTCGAATGCCTGCAGACGTTTTTTGGAACCTTCAACAACCCATACTTTCACTTCCACGGTATCACCCGGACGGAAGGAAGGTACGTCCTGCTTCATCTGCTCTTGTTCAAGTTGCTTAATAATGTTGCTCATAATTTAATCTCTTATCCTGGGTAAACTGATATTCGGGGGCCTCAGGCCATCCCATCATGTTTCTGCTGCTGGTGCGCGTGTTCTCTTTTGAACTCGGCCAGCAACTTTGCTTGCTCTTCAGTCAGAGCCAGGTTTTCCAGAAGTTCAGGTCTTCTAAGCCAGGTACGGCCCAGCGACTGCTTCAGACGCCAGCGACGAATCTCGGCATGGTTTCCCGACAGTAATACCGGCGGTACCTCCATCCCTTCTAACACTTCAGGACGGGTATAGTGTGGACAGTCCAGCAATCCGTCAGCAAAAGAGTCTTCTGTTGCTGATGCTTCATGGCCCAGTACCCCCGGAATGAACCGGGAAACGGAGTCAATCAGCGTCATTGCCGGTAACTCACCACCGCTGAGAACGTAATCGCCGATAGACCATTCTTCGTCAATCTCGGTTTGAATTACGCGCTCATCTATCCCTTCATAGCGACCGCACACCAGAATCAGTTTCTGATTCGCTGCCAGTTCGCTGACGCCCGCTTGATCAAGCTTGCGTCCCTGAGGTGACAGATAAATCACCTTTGCGCCTTCACCTGCCGCGGCTTTTGCTGCTGCGATGGCATCCCGTAAGGGTTGAACCATCATGAGCATCCCCGGTCCGCCGCCGTAAGGACGTTCGTCCACGGTACGGTGCCGGTCATGGGTGAAGTCACGTGGACTCCAGCTTTCGATGCTCAGCAGGCCATTTTTTACTGCCCGGCCAGTTACCCCGTAATCAGTAATCGCGCGGAACATTTCAGGAAACAGGCTAATAATGCCAATCCACATAGCGCCGTCTTTTACCGTTTTCAGGAGAATTTAAAAACCAGGATCCCAATCTACTTCGATAGTTCGAGTAGCGAGATCGACTTTCTTGATAACCTGCCCATCGAGGAACGGAACCAACCGCTCCTTGATACCGAACGCATCTTTCAGGTTTGCCTTAATGACGAGAACGTCATTGGATCCGGTTTCCATCATATCGATGACTTTACCCAGACCGTAACCTTCGGTAGTGACTACCTGACAACCGATAAGGTCTTTCCAGTAGTAACCCTCTTCCAGTTCAGGCAACTGCGACGAATCCACGACAATTTCACAATTAGTCAGCGCATTCGCGGCATCGCGATCGTCAACGCCTTTCAGCTTGATAACGATGTCCTGATTGTGGTGACGCCAGCTTTCCAGCTCGACCTCTTGCCACTGACCCGCCTTCTGGATAAACCAGGGCTGATAGTCAAAAATGCTTTCGGCGTCTTCGGTGGAGGAAAACACTCTGAGCCAACCACGGATACCGTAGCAAGAACCCATTTTTCCCAATACGATCGGTTCAACAGGTGCTTTTTTGCTCATCATGACCACCGTGACAGATTAAGCTGCTTTGTTTGCTGCTTTGATCAGCGTAGCAACGCGATCGGAAACGGTAGCGCCCTGGCCAACCCAGTGAGCGATACGATCCAGATCCAGACGGGTTTCTTCTTCTGCGCCAGAGGCCAGTGGGTTGAAGAAACCAACGCGCTCGATGAAGCGACCGTTGCGTGCATTACGGCTGTCAGTAACAACAACCTGGTAGAACGGACGCTTTTTCGCGCCGTGACGTGCTAAACGAATAGTTACCATAACATCCTCTTGTGTGAATAAAACACCGGGCCCCATCGAGGGAAGGAGCCCGGTGTCATATTAAAAGCCCGAAAATTTTACTGATTTCTGGGGAAAATGCAATCAGCAGTTGATAAGTCTGCTGTAAAAGGCCGTTGGCGGTGCAGCCAGTTTGACGTCGGCGAGCGCGCAGAAAGCGGAGCGTACACGTAGTACGTGAGCATTTCGAGCACTCCCCCGGCGTCAAAATGGCAAACAAGCCAGGCCGATCAACGACCAGGGAAGCCTGGTGGCATCATCCCTTTCATCCCGCGCATCATCTTCGCCATTCCGCCCTTCTTCATCTTCTTCATCATGCGCTGCATGTCGTCGAACTGTTTCAGAAGGCGATTAACGTCCTGCACCTGCATCCCACAACCCGCCGCGATACGGCGTTTACGAGAGCCTTTAATAATTTCCGGCTTGGCGCGCTCTTTCAGGGTCATGGAGTTGATAATCGCCTCCATGCGTACCAGAACCTTGTCGTCCATCTGCGCTTTTACGTTATCCGGGATCTGGCCCATGCCCGGCAGCTTGCCCATCAGGCTTGCCATACCGCCCATATTTTTCATCTGGCGCAGCTGCTCCAGGAAGTCGGTCAGATCGAAGCCGTCGCCTTTTTTCAGCTTGGAGGCCAGCTTCTCAGCCTGGGCACGGTCGACCTTGCTCTCGATATCTTCGATCAGCGACAGCACGTCGCCCATGCCGAGGATACGGGAAGCGATACGGTCCGGGTGGAACGGCTCCAGCGCTTCGGTCTTCTCGCCGACGCCGAGGAACTTGATTGGCTTACCGGTGATATGACGGATAGAGAGCGCCGCACCGCCGCGGGCGTCGCCGTCCACTTTGGTCAGGACCACACCGGTTAACGGCAGCGCTTCGTTGAAGGCTTTCGCGGTGTTTGCCGCATCCTGACCGGTCATGGCATCGACCACAAACAGGGTTTCTACCGGATTGATCGCGGCATGCACCTGTTTGATTTCGTCCATCATCGCTTCGTCAACGTGCAGACGACCGGCGGTATCCACCAGCAGCACGTCAAAGAACTTCAGCTTCGCTTCTTTCAGCGCCGCGTTAACGATGTCGATTGGCTTTTGCGCCACGTCGGAAGGGAAGAACTCTACGCCAACCTGTTCAGCCAGGGTTTCCAGCTGTTTGATCGCCGCGGGGCGATAAACGTCGGCAGAGACGACCAGCACCTTCTTCTTGTGCTTCTCGCGCAGGAATTTACCCAGCTTACCGACGCTGGTGGTTTTACCCGCACCCTGCAGACCGGCCATCAGCACCACTGCCGGCGGTTGCGCCGCCAGGTTCAGGCTCTGGTTCTCTTCGCCCATCGCCGAAACCAGTTCATTACGGACGATTTTGACGAACTCCTGACCCGGGGTCAGGCTCTTGTTCACTTCATGACCAACCGCTTTCTCTTTTACGCGGTTGATGAAATCACGCACGACCGGCAGCGCGACGTCTGCTTCAAGCAGCGCCATGCGCACTTCACGCAGCGTCTCTTTGATGTTGTCTTCGGTAAGGCGTCCACGGCCGCTGATGTTGCGCAGCGTGCGCGACAAACGATCGGTTAAATTATCAAACATTGTCTCTCGCCTGAGTAGAAACGTTGGGCCGCCATAAGCGACACATACACAGAATTTTGCCGCAGTATAACATGAAGGCGCCTTTGTTGTTATGCAACGGTTGGAGCACGCCTCACGTAACGTTATACTGCCTCTCTTTCTCATCAGGACAACTGTCGACACCTATATGCCTGTTTTCGCACTGATCGCTCTTGTGGCGTACTCTGTCAGCCTCGCGCTGATCATCCCTGGCCTGCTACAAAAAAACAGCGGCTGGCGGCGAATGGCTATTTTGTCGGCTGTCATCGCGTTGATAAGTCACGCCTTTGCGCTCGAAGCGCGCATTCTGCCGGGCGATGGCAGCGGGCAAAACCTGAGCCTGCTCAACGTCGGGTCGCTGGTCAGCCTGATGATCTGTACGGTCATGACCATCGTGGCTTCGAAAAACCGCGGCTGGCTGCTGCTGCCGATTGTCTACGCCTTTGCGCTGATCAACCTCGCCTTTGCCACCTTCGTGCCGAATGAATTCATCACCCACCTTGAAACCACGCCGGGAATGATGGTGCATATTGGCCTGTCGCTGTTCTCGTATGCGACGCTTATCATCGCCGCGCTGTACGCGCTCCAGCTGGCCTGGATTGACTATCAGCTCAAAAACAAAAAGCTGGCCTTCAGTAACGAAATGCCGCCGCTGATGACCATTGAGCGTAAGATGTTTCACATTACCCAGGTCGGGGTAGTGCTGCTGACCCTCACGCTGATTACCGGCCTGTTTTATATGCACAATCTCTTCAGCATGGAGAATATCGATAAGGCCGTGCTCTCCATCATCGCGTGGTTTGTCTATATTGTCCTGTTATGGGGCCATTATCATGAAGGCTGGCGCGGTCGCCGCGTGGTCTGGTTCAACGTTGCGGGAGCAGGCCTCCTGACACTGGCTTATTTCGGTAGCCGCGTCATCCAGCAGATCGCCAGCTAAGTAACCAAGGAGTTCCCCCTGGAACACATCTCTACTACCACGCTGATCATCACCCTGATCGTGATGGTGGTTATCTCCGCCTATTTCTCCGGCTCGGAGACCGGCATGATGACGCTGAACCGCTACCGGTTACGTCATCGCGCCAAACAGGGTAACCGGGCCGCACGTCGTGTGGAAAAACTGCTGCGTAAACCGGATCGCCTGATAAGCCTGGTGCTTATCGGCAACAACCTGGTCAACATTCTCGCCTCCGCGCTGGGTACCATTGTCGGCATGCGCCTGTATGGCAACGCCGGGGTCGCTATCGCCACCGGGGTGCTGACCTTTGTGGTGCTGGTCTTTGCCGAAGTATTGCCAAAGACCGTCGCTGCGCTCTATCCCGAGAAGGTCGCCTATCCCAGCAGCTTCCTGCTGGCGCCGTTACTCATTCTGATGATGCCGCTGGTGTGGCTGTTAAACGGCGTGACGCGCGTGCTGATGCGCATGGTGGGCATTAAGGCGGATGTGACGATCAGCAGCGCGCTGAGCAAAGATGAACTGCGCACCATCGTGCATGAATCGCGCTCGCAAATCTCCCGCCGCAATCAGGATATGCTGCTGTCGGTGCTGGATCTGGAAAAGGTCAGCGTTGACGACATTATGGTGCCGCGCAACGAGATCGTCGGTATCGACATCAACGACGACTGGAAAGCCATTGTCCGCCAGCTGACCCACTCCCCGCATGGCCGCATCGTGTTGTACCGTGATTCGCTGGACGACACCATCAGCATGCTGCGCGTGCGTGAAGCCTATCGTCTGATGACCGAGAAAAAAGAGTTCACCAAAGAGGTGATGCTGCGGGCAGCGGATGAGATTTACTACATTCCGGAAGGCACCCCGCTCAGTACCCAACTGGTCAAATTCCAGCGCAATAAAAAGAAAGTGGGTCTGGTGGTCGATGAGTATGGTGATATCCAGGGGCTGGTGACGGTGGAGGATATTCTGGAGGAGATTGTAGGCGACTTTACCACCTCCATGTCCCCTTCCCTCGCCGAAGAGGTCACGCCGCAAAACGACGGCTCGGTGCTGATTGACGGCAGCGCGAACGTCCGTGAACTCAACAAAGCCTTTAACTGGCAAATGCCGGAAGCGGAAGCCCGTACCATTAACGGTATGATTCTGGAAGCGCTGGAGGAGATCCCGGCGTCGGGTACGCGGGTGCGTATCGGCCAGTACGATATTGATATCCTTGACGTGCAGGACAATATGATTAAGCAGGTGAAAGTATTGCCGGTGAAACCGCTCAGGGAGAGCGTCGCGGAGTAAGTCGTTGTAGGCCGGGTCAGGCGAAGCCGCCGCCCGGCACTACGGGAGGCCAGTTAAGCCTTAGCTTTCGCCACGGAGACCATCGCCGCGCGAATGGTACGACCGTTCAGGGTATAGCCTTTCTGCATCACCATCAGCACGTTACCAGCAGCAACGTCCTCAGACTCCACCATCGCAATGGCCTGATGCACGTTCGGATCCATCGGCACGTTGGTGTCGGCAACCACTTCGACGCCAAACTTCTTCACCACGTCCAGCATGGATTTTAGCGTCAGCTCGATACCTTCAACCATCGGGGCCATGTCCGGGTTCGCTTTATCCGCCACTTCCAGCGCGCGATCCAGGCTGTCGATAACCGGCAGCAGTTCGTTGACGAACTTCTCCAGCGCAAATTTATGCGCCTTTTCAACGTCCAGCTCGGTACGGCGACGCAGGTTTTCCATTTCCGCTTTGATACGCAGGATGCCATCGCGCTCGCGGTTCTGGGCTTCAGTGACCTGAGCTTCCAGATTCGCAATTTTTTCATCGCGCGGATCCACCTGCTCAGCACCGGCCTCAGGCTCTGCAGCCTCAACCTCTTCGTGCTGCTCCGTGATAATTTCTTCCGGGGCTTGCCCCTCAGGCGTTTTCTGTTCTTTACTACTCATGAATTTCTCCGCGTTTTTCTGCATTCAACTCGCTAACTTCGCTTATTATGGGGATCAGTTTCCGGGATTCAAGGGAACAAGCCACATTGTCATCATTCATTCGCACAAGGACCTTCAGAAAATGAGCAACCATTTCAAGTGTATTGGGATTGTCGGTCATCCACGTCACCCTACTGCGTTGACGACACATGAAATGCTGTATCGCTGGCTGTGTGCGAAAAATTACGATGTGATTGTTGAACAACAGATTGCTCAGGAACTGCAGCTTACCAATGTAAAGACCGGCACGCTGGCGGAAATCGGTCAGCAGGCCGACCTGGCGGTGGTGGTCGGGGGCGACGGCAACATGCTCGGCGCCGCGCGTACCCTTGCCCGTTACGATATTAAAGTCATTGGCATCAACCGTGGCAACCTGGGCTTTTTAACCGACCTCGACCCGGATAACGCCCAGCAGCAGCTCGCCGACGTGCTGGAAGGCCACTACATCAGTGAAAAACGCTTTTTACTGGAAGCGCAGGTGTGCCAGCAGGATTGCCAGAAACGGATCAGCACCGCCATTAACGAAGTGGTGCTGCACCCGGGAAAAGTGGCGCACATGATTGAGTTCGAAGTCTATATCGACGAAATCTTTGCCTTCTCGCAGCGCTCCGATGGGCTGATTATTTCTACCCCTACCGGATCCACGGCCTACTCGCTTTCTGCGGGCGGCCCGATCCTGACTCCGTCGCTGGATGCCATCACGCTGGTGCCGATGTTCCCGCATACCCTCTCGGCCCGCCCGCTGGTCATCAACAGCAGCAGCACCATCCGTCTGCGCTTCTCGCACCGCCGTAACGACCTGGAGATCAGCTGCGACAGCCAAATCGCGCTGCCGATCCAGGAAGGTGAGGATGTGCTAATCCGCCGCTGCGATTATCACCTCAATCTGATCCACCCGAAAGACTACAGCTATTTCAACACATTAAGCTCCAAGCTCGGCTGGTCGAAAAAATTGTTCTGAAATAGCATCCAGCACTTTACTGTATAAAAAACCAGTTTATACTGTACACAAACACAGTTATGGTTTTTCATACAGGAAAACGTTTATGCTGGCACAACTGACCATCAGCAACTTCGCCATCGTTCGTGAGCTCGAAATTGATTTCAACAGCGGAATGACAGCTATCACCGGGGAAACCGGTGCCGGTAAATCTATTGCGATTGATGCGCTCGGGCTGTGCCTTGGCGGTCGTGCCGACGGCGACATGGTTCGCGCTGGCGCCAGCCGCGCCGATCTCTGTGCCCGTTTCTCCCTGAAAGATACCCCTGCCGCCCTGCGCTGGCTTGAGGAGAACCAACTCGAAGATGGGCGTGAGTGCTTACTTCGCCGCGTCCTCAATAGCGACGGCCGCTCCCGTGGCTTTATCAACGGTACCGCGGTACCGTTGTCCCAGCTGCGCGAACTGGGCCAGCTGTTGATCCAAATCCACGGGCAGCACGCCCATCAACAGCTTATCAAGCCTGAACAGCAGAAGTCCTTACTCGACGGCTATGCCGGTGAATCCGACCTTATGCAGCTTATGGCGGCGCACTATCGTCAGTGGCATCAAAGCTGCCGTGAGCTGGCGCTGCATCAGCAGCAGAGCCAGGAACGCGCGGCCCGCGCCGAACTGCTGGCGTATCAGCTGAAAGAGCTAAACGAGTTCAGCCCGCAGCCGGGCGAGTTTGAGCAGATTGACGAAGAGTACAAACGCCTCGCCAACAGCGGCCAGCTGCTTTCCACCAGCCAGCAGGCGCTGAACCTCATGGCCGACGGCGAGGATGTGAATCTGCAAAGTCAGCTCTATACCGTGCGCCAGTTAGTCACCGAGCTGGCAGGCATGGACAGCAAAGTGTCCGGCATGCTGGATATGCTGGAAGAGGCAGCGATTCAGATCTCCGAAGCCAGTGACGAGCTGCGCCACTACTGCGAGCGGCTGGATCTCGATCCTAACCGCCTGTTTGAGCTGGAACAGCGCATTTCGCGCCAAATTTCCCTGGCGCGTAAGCACCACGTTTCACCGGAAGAGCTACCTGCGTTCCACCAGTCCCTGCTCGATGAGCAGCATCAGCTTGACGATCAGGCCGACTCGCTGGAGACCCTCTCTCTGGCCGTCAGCGTGCACCATCAGCAGGCGATGCAAACCGCCACGCAGCTGCACAATGTCCGTCAGCGTTACGCTCAGGAGCTGAGCCAGCACATCACGGAGAGCATGCATCTGCTGTCGATGCCGCACGGCGTTTTCACCATCGATGTGAAGTTTGAAGACAATCACCTGACGGCCGAAGGGGCAGACCGCATTGAATTCCGCGTCACCACTAACCCGGGCCAGCCGCTGCAGGCTATCTCCCGGGTCGCATCCGGCGGTGAGCTGTCGCGTATCGCCCTGGCGATTCAGGTGATCACGGCGAAGAAAATGGAAACCCCGGCGCTGATCTTCGATGAAGTGGATGTCGGTATCAGCGGCCCGACCGCGGCGGTAGTGGGTAAACTGCTGCGTCAGCTGGGCGAGTCCACCCAGGTAATGTGTGTAACCCACCTGCCGCAGGTTGCCGGCTGCGGCCACCATCACTTCTTTGTCAGCAAAGAAACCGACGGCGAGATGACCGAAACGCACATGCAGCCGCTGGACAAACGCGCCCGTCTGCAGGAGCTGGCCCGTCTGCTGGGCGGCAGCGAAGTTACCCGCAACACGCTGGCGAATGCGAAAGAACTGCTGGCTGCCTAAACTTTTTCGGTATCTCAGGGTCATACAGAACAATAAAAACGCCGACAGACCGGACGCCAGAGGTTTTAATGTGGTGAAAGGTCTATTATCATCGGCATATTACATATGAGCCGTCGCGTATTGCCCGGGCCCGAAAAGGAATCAAATCACTATGCGCTGTAAAACGCTGACCGCTGCCGCAGCGGTTCTTCTGATGATGACCGCAGGCTGCTCCACTCTGGAAAAAGTGGTTTACCGCCCTGACATCAACCAGGGGAACTATCTCGCTCCTAACGATGTGTCTAAAATTCGTGTCGGTATGACGCAGCAGCAGGTTGCCTATGCCCTGGGCACGCCGATGATGTCCGACCCGTTCGGCACCAACACCTGGTTCTACGTGTTCCGCCAGAAGCCAGGCCATGAAGACGTGTCCCAGCAGACCCTGACGCTGACCTTCAACAGCAGCGGCGTGCTGACCAACATCGACAACAAACCTGCGCTCACCAAAGAGTAAGGTTTCAGAAATACAAAAAGGTGCTCAATGAGCACCTTTTTTTGTTTTATCGCGGGTTACTTAGCGGACTTCTCCGCACGCTGGCGACGCAGCTCTTTCGGGTCGGCAATCAGCGGGCGATAGATCTCAACCCGGTCGCCGTCCTTTACGCTATCCGCCAGTTTGACCGGACGGCTGTAAATCCCGACTTTGTTTTTTGTCAGATCGATATCGCTGCGCAGCGTCAGCAGGCCAGAAGCGCGGATCGCCTCTTCAACGGTGGCGCCCTCTTCCAGCGTCACGCGCTGCAGATACTGCTTTTCCGGCAGCGCGTAGGCCACTTCCACCACGATGTTAGCCGGCACTGTAAACCTCTTTGGCGCGCACCGTAAAGGCCTGAACCATATTCGCCGCCAGCTCTTTAAACACGCGACCAAACGCCAGCTCAATCAGGGCGTTGGTAAATTCAAAGTCGAGATGAAACTCGATCCGGCAGGCATCGGCGCTGAGCGGAACAAACTTCCATCCGCCCATCAATTTCTTGAACGGGCCATCCACCAGATGCATCAGAATGCTCTGGTTATCGGTCAGCGTGTTGCGGGTGGTGAAGGTTTTGCTGATCCCGGCTTTGGAGACATCCACCGCCGCCGTCATTTGCGTCGGGCCTGAGTCCAGCACGCGGCTCCCGGTACATCCCGGGATAAACTGCGGATATGACTGTACGTCATTCACTAACTGGTACATCTGTTCCACACTGTAGGGGACAAGCGCAGTACGACTAATCTGAGGCATAACATTTTTCCTGATCAAACAACCGACAAATAATAGCATTTATCACCTGTTAAAAAAACGCTGAGCCTCATCTCGTGCTAATATAGCGCGTTAGACCTCACAGGACGCAACGAGGTGACTTTTTGACATCAGATTACCTACGGCTTCACGACACTTATGACGAAGAAAAAAGCACATAAACCTGGCTCGGCAACCATTGCGCTCAACAAGCGTGCCCGCCACGAGTATTTCATTGAAGAAGAATTCGAAGCTGGCCTTGCGCTGCAGGGCTGGGAAGTTAAATCGCTGCGTGCGGGTAAAGCCAACATCGGTGATAGCTACGTGATCTTCAAAGACGGCGAAGCCTTTCTGTTTGGCGCGAACTTCCAGCCGCTGACGGTCGCCTCTTCTCACTACGTTTGCGATCCCACCCGCACCCGTAAGCTGCTGCTGAACAAACGCGAGCTGGACTCCCTCTTCGGGCGTATCAACCGCGAAGGTTATACCGTGCTCGCCCTGTCGCTGTACTGGAAGAACGCCTGGTGCAAAGTGAAAATCGGCGTGGCGAAAGGTAAGAAGCAGCACGACAAACGTAACGACGCCAAAGATCGCGAGTGGCAGGTCGATAAAGCGCGCATCATGAAGCACGCAGGCCGTTAATTTCCGGATACTTATTGAGCGATTCAATAAGTTAGCGTTCCGGACTGGTATCCGGGCTGCAAATTCTGGTATACTTGCTGTAACACTATTGGGGCTGATTCTGGATTCGACGGGATTTGCGAAACCCAAGGTGCATGCCGAGGGGCGGTTTGCCTCGTAAAAAGCCGCAAAAAAATAGTCGCAAACGACGAAAACTACGCTTTAGCAGCTTAATAACCTGCTAAGAGCCCTCTCTCCCTAGCTTCCGCTCTTAAGACGGGGATCAAAGAGAGGTCAAACCCAAAAGAGATCGCGTGGAAATCCTGCCTGGGGTTGAAGCGTTAAAACTAATCAGGCTAGTTCGTTAGTGGCGTGTCTGTCCGCAGCTGGCGTGCGAATGTAAAGACTGACTAAGCATGTAGTACCGAGGATGTAGAAATTTCGGACGCGGGTTCAACTCCCGCCAGCTCCACCAATTTTTGATATATTGAAGTTCAGTGAAGTCTATCAAGCCCGCATGGAACCAGCCTTGCGGGCTTTTTTTACGTCTATAATAGTCTACCGAGAATTGCTAGAATCTACTCGTTATGGCACCCTTTTTGGGACCCAACACGAAGGGTCCAAAACATGAGGGTCCCAAACATGGCAAAAATCGCTAAGAAGCTCACTGACACTGAAATCAAAAGCACCAAACCTGCCGAGAAAGAGGTTAACCTTTTTGACGGCGATGGTTTGCTCCTGCGAATCGCCCCCCTTGGCGAAGGGAGGAAAGAAAAATTGGTATTTCAGATATGCAGTGCCTGTGACCAAAAAGCGAACTAAGGTGAGCTTAGGAACCTATCCTCACCTTACACTTGCGAAGGCACGAGCTTTACGTGATGAGTACTTGTCGTTGCTTGCAAATGGTATAGACCCACAAGTTCATAACACCCACAAAGCCAATGCCCTTAAGGATGCCACGGAACATACATTTCAAGCAGTAGCCAGGAAGTGGCTTGATGAGAAAGTCAAAACGTCAGGCATCTCCCAAGATCATGCTAACGACATCTGGCGAAGCCTAGAGAGAAATATCTTTCCAACGTTGGGTGATACCCCCATTAAGGAGATTCGCCCTAAAATGCTTAAACAGCATTTAGAACCCATAGAAAAACGAGGTGTCCTTGAAACACTTCGCCGCATCATATCCCGCCTGAATGAAATTTTCCGCTATGCAGCAACAGAAGAACTCATAGAATTCAATCCGGCTGACAACCTGGGGCAACGGTTCAGCAAGCCAAAAAAACAGAATATGCCAGCATTACCCCCTTCCGAACTCCCCCGCTTCCTGGTTGCTCTAAACAATGCTTCTGTCCGTTTAGAAACAAGGCTACTGATTGAGTGGCAACTTCTCACATGGGTTCGCCCTGGTGAAGCTGTTCGCACAAGATGGTCAGATATTGATATAGAAACCGGCATGTGGAACATCCCGGCGGAGTTTATGAAAATGAAGAAACCTCACAAAGTTCCACTGAGCAAAGAAGCTTTGCGAGTCTTGGATTCAATGAAAGCCATCAGCGGGCATAGAGAGTGGGTTTTTCCCAGTATCAAAGCTCCACTCAATCACATGCATGAACAAACAGCTAATGCGGCTATAATCCGTATGGGCTTCGGAGGTGAGCTTGTAGCTCATGGTATGCGATCAATCGCCAGAACGGCTGCTGAGGAGTGTGGCAAGTTTAGAACTGATGTCTTAGAAGCCGCCCTTGCCCACTCGAAAAAAGATGAAATAATTGCAGCCTACAATCGTGCAGAGTATCTCACAGAACGTGTGGTTCTCATGCAATGGTGGAGTGACTATGTTTCGTCTCAAAAATACAAAGTTATTGCCGCATAACTCTTCCATGATGGGTTAACTATCTTGATTTATTTGAAGAATTAATGATCACACCATTAACCTATGTGGACTAAGCATAGCCATTTACAAATGGGTACCTTGAGGCCAAATAACGAAAGCTGTCGGTCATATCAGCTAAATAATTCACATCTCTTCTCGATTATCATACACCTCGAAGATCTACCAAATTCGCTCTAATCAATGATAAAACAGTTGAATTCGGTTAAAATTTGATCAATTTTATCCTCTACATTGTATTGAATCATCCATGAGGTTTCGTGCATGGCTAGCGAAAATGACAAAAATCATAGAGTTAGGGTCGCACAGTACTTGAGGATGTCTACCGACCATCAGCAATATTCTTTACATAATCAGTCCGAATATATCAAAGATTATGCTGAAAAGAACAATATGGAAATCGCTTATACCTACGATGATGCAGGTAAGAGCGGAGTCAGTATCGTAGGCAGGCATTCTTTGCAGCAGTTACTTAACGATGTAGAACAAAAGAAAATAGATATACAGGCTGTATTATTTTATGATGTGAGCCGTTTTGGTCGTTTTCAAAATAGTGATGAAGCTGCATATTATTCCTTTCTATTTGAGAGAAATGGTGTAGATCTTATATATTGTTCCGAACCTATACCCACTAAAGATTTCCCTTTAGAGTCCTCTGTTATACTCAATATAAAAAGATCTAGTGCTGCATATCACAGCAGAAATTTATCTGAAAAGGTATTTATAGGGCAAGTAAATTTAATAAAGCTTGGTTATCATCAAGGCGGTATGGCTGGTTATGGACTGAGACGTCTTTTAGTAGACGAAAATGGCATAGCTAAAGAAATATTGAGTTTCCGCAAAAGAAAGAGCATTCAAACAGATAGGGTAATATTAATTCCGGGACCAAAAAATGAAATAAAAATTGTAAATAGAATCTATGATCTCTTTATAGATAATAACGTTCCAGAATTTATTATTGCTGAGAGATTAAATGAACAGAACATTCCTGCAGAAAATGGAACATTATGGACTCGTGCAAAAATACATCAAATTTTGACAAATGAAAAATATATTGGAAACAACATATATAACAAAACCTCATCCAAACTAAAAAGTAGGCTTGTAAAAAACCCCAAACATGAATGGGTTAGATGTGACAAGGCATATAAACCTATTATTTCAAAGAAAAAATATAATAAAGCTCAAGAAATAATTCAGCTCCGATCCATTCATTTGACTAATGAAGATCTATTAGAAAAACTAAAACAAAAATTAGAATCTAATGGAAAACTATCAGGCTTTATCATTGATGAAGATGATACAGGCCCTTCATCTTCTGTTTATAGAACGCGATTTGGTGGTCTTTTAAGAGCATATACTTTGATTGGTTATAAGCCAGAACATGATTACAGCTATCTCAAAATAAATGAAGCACTAAGATCATTTTACTCAGAGATAATTGAGGATTTTAAAGGTGAAATTTTAAAAAGTAACTGTCATATAGACGAGTATAAATATGCCCCAATGCTTTACATCAATGATGAGTTTTTAATTTCCGTCCTTGTTACTAAATGCATACATATGAAATCAGGTAAACTTAGATGGAAAGTCCGGTTTGATAACTCACAGAAAGCAGACATAACAATTGTTATACGAATGAATTCACAAAATATTTCACCTCTTGATTTTTATATCATACCAAAGATTGAAAACGAATATAGTAAAATGTGCATGACGGAAACAAACAACATTCGATTAGATCTCTATAGATTTGATAATCTTGATAAACTTCTACAAATTATTACTCGCATGAAAGTGAGGGAACTATATGCTGCCTGAAAAAAATGAATTCCCAATAATTCAAATTGAGATTGCAAAAATAAAATTTCTTAACCCACGAACAAGAAATAAAGTAGTGCATGAAGAAATAAAGGAAAGCATAAAAAAAAGAGGATTAAGCAAACCTATAAGCGTAAGAGCTATTGATGAAGACGATTTCAAATATGCTTTAATTTGTGGTCAAGGGAGAATAGAGGCTCTCGTTGCATTAGGTGAAACTATTATTCCAGCAATTGTAAGAGATGTATCAGAAGAAGATGCTTACGTTATGAGTTTAGTTGAAAACATTGCAAGGAGAAGACCACGTTCTAATGAGTTATTACAGGTGATTAAAGACATGAAAATCAGAGGACTTTTAGACTCCGAAATAAGTGAGATTACTGGATATTCATCGAACTGGGTGAGCAGTATTAATATGCTACTTGATAAGGGAGAGCATAAACTTCTCTCAGCAGTCGAACGGGGTAATTTGCCTCTATATCTCGCAGTGCAATTTGCAAGATGTGAAACTGAGGAAGCACAAGATATTCTTACCGAAGCATATGATAAAAAATTAATAAAAAGTCGGGACATTATAAAGATAAAACACATTCTAAATCAAAGAACAGTTGGGAATAAAGGTGCAAAAGCAGCCGGATTTTATTATCACAAACCATCAAAAAGGATGACTGCAGAGGAGTTGATTGAGCTTTATGAAAATAGTATCGCTGAACATAAATCTGTTTATAAAAACTCAAAATTCATAAAAACCAATCTACTAATAGTAAATGAGATTTTTAACATCATAATGATGAATAAAAGCTTTCAACATATACTTGAACAAGAGAATCTTTCAGAACTACCATCTCAGATATTAAACCCAGTAAACAAAGAGGTATCAAAATGATTCAGATACGTTTTGGCGATAATTTTATTTACCTGGAAACTAATAAGTTAATTCCATCTAAGGAATTATTAGAAAACGTAAAGCGAAGCCATAAATATTATCAAATAGTTACCTCTATCGAAAGCTTAGGTATTATTGAACCAATAATAGTGTTCTATGACAAAGATAAAGATGTCACTAAGATACTTGATGGCCATTTGAGGGTTGAGGCTTTAAAAGACTTAGGTATAGAAAAAGCTCCATGTATACTTTCGAGCATAGATGATGCTTTCACTCCTAACAAACAAGTGAATCATATAAATGTAGTAGAAGAACATAGAATGATAATTAAGTCTCTGGCAAAAGTATCAATTGAAAAACTTAGTGCTGCTTTGGGCATATCTGTTGATGCCATAAAAGATAAAGCTAATGTGATGAACGGCATAGATCCAAGTGTAATTGCGAAACTTTCTGATAAACCTATACCTAAGGCTACATTTGACGTTTTGAGGAAAATGAAGCCAATTCGCCAAATTGAAGCAGTCGGTACAATGATTAATTTTGATAATTATAGTAAAAAATTTGCAATGAGCATCTTGGATGCAACACCGGCATCGATGATAGTAAATAAAGGGAAAAACACTCCCTATAAAAAGGACATAAAAAAAACCATACTTCGTCTGGAACAAGAAATGGCAACAACTTCGGAAGAAACGAAAAAGCTTCAAACCGAGTATGGTTCAGATATGTTGAAATTCGTTATAATCCAGTCATATATTAATAAATTACTTGGCAACTCTAAAGTTCTTCATTGGTTCTTAGAAAACGAGGTTGATTATCTTAATGAGTTAAAAAGAATTTCTAGAATAAATTCTTTGGACGATAAGACTCTTATTGAAAACAGCAAGTCATAGTCATGGTTTTATATAGCCTAAATAAACCAAGAAGTATACTTACACAACGACCTTCACGCCGAAGAAGCTGTCAGATACGCCAGCAACTAAAGCATTACGTTTAAGTGTCAGTCATTGATACGAAGGGATAACTGCGTATCAGCAGCCGGACATTGAGTCGAATAAAGGCTGGTAGAGAGGGACAGTTCTGTGTCACCAGGAGATTAGTCAGAAACATCAGCGGCAGAACAGATGAACCAGCAATTGGTAGTGCACAGAAAACTCTCCAGTATTTAATTATTCAACTTAACACTAAAAAAATCACATAGTTAATATCATAATTTTTCTTTGGTCTACGTATGCGAGAGATATTGTGGCTTTAACCGGGTATTAGGAGTCGTTTCAGATAAAAGATGTTCTTCGATTCGACTGGACTTGGTAATAGCAATAAGTAATCGTTAATATTGAAGGACGAAAGGCTACTTCAAAACAAAGTAACCTTTCCAATATCCCCATATATGGGACAAGTAGTACATTAACTGCACATAGTGCAGGATACATATGACATAAAACTTTTTATTTATGGCATACATTATAAATAACTTGTATTTTATGAATGTCAATAGGTTCTTGTTTAATACTTTTAAAATAATTAATTGATTGTTTTTATTATAGCTTCGCTTGTACAAGCGAAGATCCTCTTGTTCTTGAATGAATAATGCCAATTATAAGAGAAGCAAGGGCTAACTCTACGAAGCCGCTGCGCTTGCTTCTCCGAGTTCCTCTTGCTTTTCAGCCCTTCGGTTAGAAAAGAACAGCCAGACCCAGTAAGCACATATCCATTGAACTGCGCCCAATGTTTTGTGACAGATTACTATAGAAAGGTCGACTTTGGCACGGAGCGTTCAAGCTAACTGAGCTGAAGGTCTGCTGTGAGCGAAAAACGGACCTTCAAATCCAAACCGGTTCAATTGATTAACTTTGGCTGTCAGTCAAGCCATCGTTAACATGAATCCGATCGAAAATTCCTTATCGCATTTTTACAAATACGCAGTGGCAAGAAAGATAGATTCTGGCTCATGACAAGTAGAGTTGTTCATTTGTATAAAGAGACTTCGCCTTCAGGACGCGTTTTGAACCTGCGATGCATCCACAGGTATTGCTCAGGAGCACGGAGAATTTCACGCTCGATGATCTTGTTCATATAAGCCGCTGCGGCGACCTTGTCTTCCCCTGGATAGCCTGACAACGGATTGCTGATATACATGTGATAACCTTTTTTATCGCTACGTCGAATCATGCTAAGTGTGATCAAGTGTGCACCAGCGAGTTTTGACAGAGCATACGTTCCGTTCGTCGTGGCTGCTTTTTTTACCGAGAAAAAAGGTGCAAAAACGCTTCCTTTAGACCCATAATCCTGGTCTGGTGCAAACCAAACGGCTTCACCTGCTTTTAGCGCATGAACAAAACCTGATAAATTACGTCGATTAATCATAGCCTTATTTGAACGCATACGCCCTTTTGTCTGTACCCATTCCATTAATGGATCATTGTGTGGGCGATACGTTGCCATCATAGGATGGCATAACCCCATTACTCTTCCACACAACTCAAGGGACATAAAATGAATCCCGACAACCATTACTCCTCTTGTCGCACCGGTCAGGTTTTCAAGCCCTTCGACATCAAACCATTTTTTGACTCTCGCATCGCTCCAGAACCAGGCCATTCCTGTTTCCATCAGTCCCAGCCCGAGAGAAGCAAAGTTTTTATTGACCATCTGGCTCCGGGCAAACGGTGTCATCTCGGGAAAGCACAGTTCGATATTTCTAATCGCAATCCCTTCCCGGCGTTTCAGAAAGGGTCTGGATATTGTTCCAAGGCCAGAGCCCAGAGTATGTAAAACCGGGTAAGGAAGTTGAACGAGAAGCCACAGCAGACCCAAACCAGACCAGGTAAGCCAGTGGCGAGGATGAAGTAAATTATGAGTAAAAGTCTGTGCCATAAATTTCCTTAATGCTAATGAAGGTTATAACGCAAAAGGAAAACAATGAGGCAATTCGTCTTTAGCGATACATTTTGTTTTAGATAATTTAAATTCATCTAAATTCAGGAAAAAATATTTTTCAATGACTGGTGAATAATTTAAAGAGCCAAGGGTGAATTGTAAGCCAGCAAATTTATTCTGTTATAAATCCATGGTTTTATCATTGATACTCAAGGAATTGTCTTCCTGATTCATCATCATCAAGGTACTCAAAAGAAAGAAGCCGAATTTTGGTAAGTTTATAAAACCACTCACAATCGTTTCGTTGAATAATTTCGCCTGGTTTGAAACATATCCCTGATGCCACCCGAATAATCGCATATTTACCATTACTAAACCTGACCCGGTGAATACAGAAAGGTTGGCCAGGCTGTCCGTGACAGCTGTTCGACATGATATGCCCTTCAATAAAAACAGATTTTTTAGATTTCATTATCATACCCTCTACAACAGCAGTACAGGAGGAATGTTGTCATTTTCCGACATCACTGACGTTAAGTGGCAGAAGCTGATCAGCCGCCGATACACCGGCATTCTGAATGTCTGAACAACAGTCCGCAGGCAGGGCACTCAAGAACCGCATCTTTTCTTAGTTTACCTGCTTTCTGATCGGCTCTGTGTGCACATACCGGGCAGGCAACATGAACCGGTCTTTCTTTAAAATACCTGAGCCCATTTGTATAAGACATAAATAATTCTCTGAGGAATACAGTAATTATTATACGCTTTAATATAAAAATAACTGGCATAAGTTATGTTAAGTTGTGTCTGAATCAGGATATCAGATATTGAAAATTGAACGTCTTATTTATGATACACTACCCTTCCGTGAGAAATTTAAGATGAAATCAGAAGACACCCTTGACTGGTATCCGGCACAACTACCGCCTGTGAAAATTATTCTTGGCGAAGCCGTGCTGGCTGTGGGTAAACAGGGCCGACCGATTAATACCCGCACCTTGCTGGAATACCTTCAGGTCATGCAGGACAAACAAAAAAGGCGGGATGACAAAATCGCCATGCAGACTGCGATTGATGTTCTCAGGGATAATCAGCGCATTAACGGCAGACGTTAATGCACCTCCGGGATCAGTGTCAGTTCTGAATGATCTCAACCGTATGGTTTTGTCCATCATCCTTCAGCGGTATTCTGTCATCAGGGAGGAGAACACCATCCAGCGTCACGCAATATTCTGCATCGCCGCGTGAAACACTAATCTGATAATGGCTTTCACCATATTGATATGCCATAGAAAAAGACGACCACTCATCCGGTAACCTGGCATGAACACTAAAGTCAGTGCCGGAACGTTTTATCCCCAGTAATTCCTCGGTAAGTAAACGCCAGGCCCAGCCTGCGGAACCGGTATACCAGCTCCACCCTGCACGTCCGGTATGGGGAGCGACGCTGTAGACATCAGCACTCATGACATAAGGCTCAGCTTTATAAATCCCGACAGAGTCCGCATTCAGGGTATGATTTATAGGGTTGAGCATTGACCAGAGTTGCCAGGCTCGTCCGGCATTCCCCATTCGGGCAAAGGCCATCACTGCCCAGATGGCGCCATGCGTATACTGCCCTCCGTTTTCCCGCACGCCGGGCAGGTACCCCTGTATGTAGCCCGGATTTGGACCGTGTCCGTCGAAAGGAGGCGTTAACAGTTTGATCAGCCCTCCTTCGTTATCCACAAGGTGCTTATCCAGCGCCTGCATGGCCTTTGCGCACCGTCCCGGGCTCGCGGCGCCGGACAATACAGACCAGCTCTGCGCAATCGCATCAATCCGGCAGTCCTGTGAGGTTTTCGATCCCAGGGGAGTACCATCGTCAAAATACCCGCGCCGGTACCATTCCCCATCCCAGGCGTGGGCTTCGAGATTACTTTGCAGGCGCAGAGCCTGTGAACGGCACATCGCGGCGACGCTTTCATCCAGCCTGCGCTCCGCCAGCGCTGCAAACCGCTGCAAAATGTCGTACAGGAAGAAGCCCAGCCAGACGCTTTCACCTTTGCCTTCGATACCCACCCGGTTCATCCCGTCATTCCAGTCACCAGCCCCCATCAGCGGCAGGCCATGCTCCCCGAAGCGAAGTCCATAGTGAATAGCTTTGACGCAGTGTAACCAGAGTGTCTCTTCGGTGCCGCTGATGACCGGCGTGTCATAGACAGACTCTTCACCAGGCTGAAGCGAGCGTCCCTCCAGATAAGGAATGCGTATTTCCAGTGCATCCATATCCCCCGTCGTTTCAACATAGTGGCAAACAGCAAGCGGCAGCCAAAGATAGTCATCGGAACAGCGGGTACGCACACCGTTGCCGTGAGGCGGGTGCCACCAGTGCTGCACATCCCCCCTCGATAAACTGCCGTGATGCACAGAGTATTATCTGTTCACGCATCCGGTCCGGAGCAGCGTGGCTCAGAGCCAGCGTATCCTGCAGCTGATCGCGAAAACCAAATGCACCGCCAGACTGATAGTAGCCACTCCGGGCCATAAGACGGCAGGCGACCGTCTGATACAACAGCCAGCCATTAACCAGTAAATTTACGGACGTGTCGGGGGTGTTAACTACGATTTTATCGAGAACATTGTGCCAGTGATTATGAATCCGGTTCAGCTCCTGGCGGACCGTATCCTCGTTCATGTAGCGGGCCAGCGTCTCCTGAGCACAAACATCATTCTCCTCTGCACCGAGGATAAAAATAAACGTCCTCTGGTCCCCGTCAATTAATGTAACCGCCGATTGCACCGCTCCGCAGGGATCCAGACCGGCCCCCGTCTTACCAGAAAGCTTTTGCAGTTTCATAGCCGAAGGGGCGTGAAGGGAACCATTACGGCCAATAAACTCCCGGCGGTCCCCTGTCAGAGAACAGTCATTACCGCTGACGGCAAAAAATGCAGTTCGGCCGCCACCATTATCACCATAAAAGTTATTCGCAAGTATCCCGCAGCCGCCGGGCGTTCTGGCCACATGTGTCACAATGTGAGGGGCTGAGCGCGTTCGTGTTTCTCCGAGCGTCCACTCTACATAGCCTGTGACGGAAAGTTGACGTGTCCGTCCCGAAGAGTTACTGAGCGTCAGGAGCACCAGTTTAACCGGATCTTCTTCAGCAACCAGGACCGTCAACTCGCTGTCTATACCACTCTCACGATGGGCAAAAACGCTGTAGCCAAAACCATGGCGGGTCAGGTAATCACCGTGTCCGCGAACAGGTAAAGCCGTCGGCGACCAGCACTCCCCGCTCTCTTCATCGCGCAGGTAAAATGCCTCGCCGCTGCGATCGCTCACCGGATCGTTCTCCCACGGCGTCAACCGGTATTCATGGGCATTCTCATACCAGGTATAGGCCTGCCCTGCCTCTGAGATCACACTGCCAAAACGAGAATTTGCCAGTATGTTCGACCAGGGAGCCGGTGTAAGCGCATTTTCCCGAAGGACGATCTGATACTCCCGCCCATCCTGAGAAAATCCACCGTATCCGTTGAAATGGCATAACTGACTGGTATCAGGGCTCCAGTCCGTATGTTGATTACGCTCGCGCACAGCACGCGGAATGAATGCCCTTGCCGGCGATTTCAGGGTATGAATACGCTGGTTAAGCTGCTCATTAATACCCCCTGCGCGGTCATCAAGATAAAGACAGGCCACGCTCATCAAAAGCAACTTATCCTCAGCGGAGAGATGCTCACCGTTGCGGACAAAAAGCCCGCCTTTTTTATCCAGCAGACTGGCTTCAGACCCGGCATAAATTAACTCCATAATCTGATTTTGTAATCCCTGCTGGTAGCCGCCGGGGCTGTTATTCAGGATAACTAAATCAACATCCAGCCCTTTCTGTCTCCAGTAACGGTGTGCCTGAATCAGTGTGGTCACTGAGGTGATACTTTCCTCGCTGGTTATACTCAGCAGCACTATCGGCAGATCCCCTGAAATTGCCCAGCCCCACAGTCCGGACTGGCCACGCCGGTTGCGGCCGATCGCCTGGCCTTCGGCGCGCAGCTCCTGGACAGGGTAAAGCACAGCGCTGGCGAGACTATTGAACAACGTGGCATCATCTTCACTGGCGTTCATCTGGCGCAATACCACCAGACTGTGAGACCAGGCCAGTTCAAAGACGCGATCGGCGATAGGGTAATCGCGATATTTCTCCAGCAACGCCAGGCTCTGCTGACGGGTCTCACTGATGCCATAAATGATATCAATCGTAACCGGCTGCCCCGGCTGCAGAATAATGGCGTTGCGAATTGCCAGTATCGGATCCAGCACCGAGCCCGACGTGTTGCCTAGCATCCCTCCCGTCTCTATTGCCTGTGCATTCGCAGGGTTTCTGCCACGTCCAATAAACCTTGCCCTGTCCGTTTCAAACGACACGTTATGTCGGTTATCGCCGTGCACCACCATCATGTGAAACAGGCAAGGGCCCGGTTCATTCGGTGAACGCGGGCGCCGGTGGCAAAGAATAGCGTCACGCTCAGGAGCCAGCTCAGTCTGAATAAACAAATTGCTGAATGCCGGGTGTGCCAGATCGCTGGCATCAGGTGCCAGTACCACTTCAGCATAGGTTGTCAGCTCCAGAGAGCGAGGCTTGCGACCACGATGAATCAGTGTGAGCCGTCGCAATTCAACATCATCCTCCGGAGAGATCACCACCTGAGTTTTGACGCTGAGTCCCCCTAAGCTGCGTCTGAATTCTGCCCCCCGCATCGGTGAACAACACTTCCTCGTCTTGTCCGCTGGTGTAGCCTGTTGGTTGCCAGGTATTGCTCCACACATCTCCCGTCTGGGTATCGCGGATGTAGCAGAATGCTCCCCAGTTATCACGGGTGGTATCACTGCGCCAGCGCGTTAGTGCAATATCATTCCAGCGACTGTAACCGCCGCCGCCCGCGGTCAACATCAGATGATAATGGCCGTTGGACAGGAGTTGAATATCCGGGGCGGGGGTATCCACGCTATAGAAAATACGGGGTTCATAGCGAACGGGTTTGACCATGCCCTCATGAGATTCAAAATGACGGCGCGGACTGTACAGATCGACCGCATCCGGCACGCGCTCCTGTAACAGCAGACTCGCTGACCGGAATACCGTACTGGACATAAAGCGTTCAGTCATGGGGGCATCAAGCAGCACATGAGCCAGCGCCTGAAATGCCATACCCTGGTGATGCGCCATCCAGGACTGTACCACCGCATAGAGCTGACCGGTTGCAAGACGTGAGGGGGTATAGTCCAGCGCTTCATAAAAACCGTATTCTCCGCGTGCACCATTTTTTTGCAGCCTGAACAGGTTCTCACAGGCTCTCTGTGGGGAAACCATCAGCGCCAGCAGCGTGGCGTAAGGAGCGACAACCATGTCATCGGCAAGTCCCCTGCGCAGACCGAGCCCCGGTACGCCAAATGCCTGATACTGATAATTATGCTGAACATCAAAAGCATGATAACCAGACTCTGAAACACCCCATGGCACCCCGCGTTCTTTCCCCCAGTGAATCTGGCGCATAACCGCCGACTGACTCATTTCATCGAGCAGGCTGCCGGGCCAGGTGGGCATCACCAGATTCGGCATCAGATATTCAAACATGGATCCGCTCCATGACATCAGGGCAGTTTCATTATCAATCGTGGTAAACAATCGACCCAGCGCGTACCAGCTTTTAAGAGGCAGCTGATTAGTCGCAATGGCAAGAAAACTGGTCAGGCGGATTTCAGACGGCAGGAGATCGTAGTGGCTCTTGTCAGGCATATTGGTGTCACAGTTATAACCGACGCTGAGCAGACTGGTTGCTTCACTGTACAGAAAGGCGAAATCCATCCGGGCATGCTCATCCAGCCGCTGTTCCAGCTCGGTGATAATATTGAGTCGCATTCGGGCCTGCTCCGCCACTGACGCCGGAGGCGTTCCTGTACCGGTTAATGTCGGACGGGCAAGCTCGCTCAGCGTCGGCAGCTTCTGTTCATTCCAGGATGCAGGCAACCAGCCAAGCAACAGAGACCACTCATGGCAAAGCTGAACCAGTTGATGCTCCAGATGTCCAGCCCAGCGCATCTGAAGAGGAGATCCCTGATGACATGCGCTGGTCAGATGGTTGCACTGGGTGCGAATGCTTTTCAGTTCGCTGAAAAGCGCCTGCGGAGAGAGCGACACCGCGTTCAGGCAATGCTTGCGCAGCAGTCTCAGGCTGTCAGGTGGGTTCTTACCCCACTGTTTTTCCAGAATATCCAGCGTATCGTTCAGTCCTGCCAGTATCTGTTGGTTGCTTAAAACAGGCTGATGACGCATGGCGGACAGGCCTGCACGCAGGGTCAATAAATGCCCGGCCATATTGCCGCTGTCGACGCTGGAGATATAGCGTGGACTTAGGGGAACCAGCGTACGGGTGTCATACCAGTTGTAGAGATGGCCCCGGTAGTGCTCCATTTTATCCATCGTGTCGAGCGTGAGCGACACGCGCCGGAGCACCTCTCCGCCAGGCAGGTAGCCAAAGTCCCATGCCGTCAGGTTAGCCATAAGTGAAAGACCAATATTGGTAGGAGAAGTTCGGTGTGCCACCGTCGGTTGTGGTATTTCCTGATAATTATCAGGTGGAAGCCAGTTCTCTTTTGCTGTGGCAAATGTTTCAAAAAAAGCCCAGATTTCACGGCTTGTCTGGCGTAACAGCTGTTTTTGTTCCTGATTAGGCGAAAAAACCTTACGCACGGGCTGGCGACTCAGCCAGCTCATCAGCAGCGGTGCCACACACCATACCAAACCGATCGGTAACGCAATCCCCAGCAGCTGTGGGGCAAATTGTCCGGTCAGTATTGTCAGCGCCACGCCACCGGCAACGTTAAGCCACATCGCCTGATAAAAACGTGCAACAGTGGGTCTGGCCTGACTGCTGTCCTGGCTGTGGCTGACCCACTGGCTGAGGTGACGCCTGCTTATCCCCAGTCGCCATAGCGTCACGGCGATCGCTTTCAGCGAATATCCGGCTTCGTGCGGCAGTATCGCAAAATTAAGGCTGATACCTGACAGACGCTTCAGCGCGCCCGCCCCCACCAGTAACAGATGCGGCTTCAGGCGGCGACGCAGAGGTTTATGCAGAAGGTCATGGGCGATGCAGAGGATGGCTGGCAAAAGCCATATCAGCGAAAGTACGCCCAGCCAGTAAACCGGATTGGGTACCCCAAGCAGGGTGAAGAACAGCAATACCAGTAAGGAGGGGGCGACCAGACTGCGACGCAGATTATCGAGTAATTTCCAGTAAGAAAGTGCGGTCAGCGGATTCCTGACCCGGGTTCCATCGGCTTTTCTGACGCGTGGTTTTAGCCAGTTAAGCAGTTGCCAGTCACCCCGGATCCAGCGTGAACGTCGTGCAACATCCGACAGATAATTATTGGGATATTGTTCGTAGAGTAACACTTCACTCAGCAGACCCGAACGGGCATAGCATCCTTCGAGTAGGTCATGGCTGAGTACCAGATTTTCCGGGCAGATGTTGGTAGTGGCCTGCATAAAAATATCAACATCGTAAATCCCTTTGCCCACAAACGAGCCTTCCCCAAAGAGATCCTGATAAATATCCGAAGACATCATCGAATAAGGGTTATTGCCCGGTACGCTGCTGCGCAGGGCTGCGTAACGCCCCTGACCGTTGCGTGGTATCTCCTCCGCAAGACCGGGCTGTAAAATACCGAATCCTTTGACAACCCTCTGGCGTACCGGATCATACTCAGGCGTATTCAGCGGATGCGCCATCGTCGCGACGAGTTTGTGTGCCGTATCGCGCGGGAGCACCGTATCGCTGTCCAGTGTAATGACGTATTTTATGTGACCCGGTAAAAGGTGGGCAGGCATCTCTGCAACGCTGACGAATTGCGTTCCGGGATGGCGCAACCAGCTGTTCAGTAACGCCAGTTTTCCCCGCTTGCGTTCATAGCCCATCCACGCTCCTTCCAATGGGTTCCATTCAGGCTGGCGATGTAACAGATAAAAACGTGGTCGGCCGGAGGGGTAGCGGCGATTAAGCGCCTGCGTATCGGCGATAGCCTGTCTGAGCAGCGCGTGACTTTCCGGCGAGGGTTCATTTTCAGAATCAGCAAAATCAGTGAGCAGCGCGAACCTGAGATTTTCGTTTTCATTCCCTAACCAGCAGACTTCAAGACTGGTGAGGAGCTGGCTGAAACTTTCGTGGCTGGTCAACATGCAGGGAATGACTAACATGGTGGCACTGTCAGCGGGAATCCCGGCTGAAAAATCCATCCCCGGCAAGGGTCGAGGAACGCGAAAACGGGTGGTTGCATCACTGAGTAAATCGCTCATTAACTGAGTCAAAGCGATAATCAGAGGCAATATCACCGCGATCAACAGCCAGTCTGTGCCCTGCATGGCGGTTTCGTGCAATATTGCTGCGGTCGCTGCGGTTGTCAGCAGCGTCAGGCTTCCAATCCATGACAGCAGGGTTATTCTGTTGAAACTGTGACGCAAGCGTAGGAGCCTTGAGGCGTATGCCAGGAGATGAATATCCAGCGCCTGTCGACCTTCGCCCGCAAGATAATAACCAACATGATGTTCCGGTGTATCGGGCGCTTTTTCCTCTGAAAACGCCAGCACTTTCTCTGCAACCTCAGGCTCGCTGAGACCGCTGTCTCTGGCCAGAACCTCAACTACGTGCCGGTAATGATCCCGGGTATTGAAGTGCATCCGGGGATAGATGCCGGCAGGATCATTGCGTAATGTCTGTTCGACAACGCTTATCGTTTCGGCGAAATCAGCCCAGTCCGTTTCACTCAATAATCGCAGGCCCGCAATGCTGTTACTTACGGACAGCTGGCTGGCGGCAAGCTGCTGATTGAAACTATGTATGAGAACGTCAGTGGTGATCCCCTGTTCCCGAAGGCACTGATCAACCCAGGTCAGAGGTAACGACAGCGCGTTGCCATGCCCCTGCAGGCGCCGCACCAGCTCTGCGACAAACGCACTGGTTAACGGAGGCCGGGAGCGCGCCATATCGGCAACCACCATGATTAAATCACCAGGCGCACTCTCTGCGCATTCGACAATCCTTGTTATCCACGTATCGGCAAGGTTTCTGTCTTGCTGCGCTTTTATCACTTCCATACTGATACGACGAAGATTTTCAATCAGCGCCAGGCGCAGCATTCCCGGTAACGCCCAGACTTCACCCAGCGTCAGCGGCGTCACCTGTTGATAGGCAGTGAGATAGCTGGTCAGGCTGGCGGTATCCCAGCGGCCATCGCCGTGAGCAATAGCCTCTGATGCAATATGATAAATTCGTGGGCAATTCAGCGGCGATACCAGCGACGGAAGACCTTTGCCAAAGCTTTTCGGCAGATGCTGGCGGACAGTGCGGATTTGTTCCTCAATCAGATAATAATTGTCCAGCAGCCATTCACCGGCGGGCATGATACTGGTCTTTTTACCCGCGTTAAGCTCATAGCAGTTTTGGGTAATGACGGCCTCATTGTCGCCAAGCCGTTTCAGAAGATAATAAGGATGCTTATCCGGTGATACTTTATGAGTCCGCGCCAGCTTCTGGCCGTAGCGTTCCATCTGGACGGTCGAAAAGAGTTCTGACCGCGGCGAGCTTTCACCGGCAGGATCGTTCGCCGAAAACGTTATGTTTTCGGCAGCATTCATCAGTATACGGGAGCGGTTAAACCACGCTCTGGGGATCATTTTCATAGCATTGCTCTGATGCGACGTTAGCGCGCAGGAGCAGTTGCGAAATCAGTTCAGAAACGTTCTCTCAGGATGGGCGTCAGGCATCAGGGATTTAACAGCTGCCGGAATCTAACATAAGTATAGGACATGAGCTCTGTTCTGCGGTTTTGGTCGAGCTAGCGTCGGGAGATAAACAGAGCCTTACATCCGGGGCAAAGCATGGTCTGGTTGAGCCGGATTTTTGACAACGGTTGTACTGATTTTAAGCCACAAACAGGACAGGCAGCTGTGGCAGTAGACGCACTGCTGAAGAATTTCATTGCGTAATTGATAACAGACATAACCATTAACCTTTCAATGAATGAGCTTCACCGTACCATATGTGGTTAAGTTTTAATCTATCTATTTTGACACACTGAAAATCAGGAAAGATAAATGTTCGCAGCCACAGGCCCCCTGAGACCGTTTATCCGGCAAAACTCTATGCGGCTTCCAGGGATGAGTAATTCTGATTCGCGGGAGTTAACGGCTGAAATGTGAAGCAGAACGTCTTTTCGTCCATCAGATGGGATGATGAGGCCTTTACCACTAAGAATATCAAAGCTTTTGACAATTCCTGTCATTTTATGGGACAAGTCAATTCCTTATTGAAAACACGTAAAGACTATACATTGAAAATGGCATTCAGCCACTTTTATTTTCCCTACAGGACCTCTGGACGGCTAAAAGATAATTTGCTTATATTGATTCCCTGTGCCTTAATGAATCCCATCAGTTCGATGTACTAATGAAAGTTAGAAATTTTCCGGGCAGTTCTCATTACCAGGCGCTATCGTTGATATCCCCTCTTTTTGAGTCCATACATTTACTATCAATACAATGATGTATAACAGGAGTCAGTATGACCTCTAGAATTACAGGCCTGGTAAAATGGTTTAACGAAGACAAAGGTTTTGGCTTCATCTCTCCTCTTGATGGCAGCAAAGATATCGTTGTCCATTTTTCTGCGCTTAATGGCGACAACTTTAAAACTTTATTTGAAGGACAGAAAGTTGAATTCGCCATTCAGATCGGAGACAAAGGTCCTGCTGCTGCAAACGTAATACTTTGCGATAAATAAATCAATGTGGGTCTGCGATAACGATGAAGGATTATCCCTGAGTAGACAGCCCCATAACTTAAATCAGTGAAAAATCGTTTATTCTTAATATCTGATCAGCATATTCTTCACAATTATGAGTGTGCTGACCGATGTAATGAAGTGCAGGACTACTGCATAAAAATTTTAAAAGCACAAACTAACTGCTTGTTAAATAAGAAGTGCGTAATGAGCGAGGCTATCTCCGAAAGAACCACGTAATGGCTTTGACCTTAATGGCATCTGCCAGCTAACACCCACGAGAGAACAGGATAATAGAATATGATTAAAGTCCTTGTTTTCTTTAATGCTGAATCCTGTAAAGTCATGACCGTTCTGGAAGGTATATCCTCTATCAGGCAGGAATATCCAAACGGTGAATAAACACATCTTCGGATTATGTCTGCAGGTTTTCCTTCCTTAACTGGCGATCATGGCATTGTTTACGTGGCTACTGACAGGGAGTTAACGTCACAGGAGATATTTGATGCGGCCAGGAAATATTTATAGCAGTTTCATTACCTTCTCTGCTTCATGTTTAATTGCGTACCTACCCTATTTATAAGATACAAACAAAAAAAATAAGTAAAAAAACTTTATAGCCTGCTAACCGCAGGCTTTTTTTTCAACACATTCTTTTAAAAATCGCTGTCAAATCAGGAAGTCACACTATGTGCATTGACAAAATACAGATGGCCCTCTACCTCCCTTCATGCTATTTTGCCTTTTATGATGAATCCTTCTGAGCGGCAGGGCAAATTAACCTGATGAATTTTCTAATGGAATGTTCATCATGCACGAACGAAGCAGCGGGTCATAGGGATACCCAAAGGCTTACCGGGAGGCATCGGCATCATATTCATAAGCATCAAGCGATGCAGCAGAGGATTTTTCTCTGGATGTTTTATGCTTCTTGTTTTGTAAGAATTATTGAAAGATTGTTATATATTTAGTCCAGCAATATGTCTGGCAACTATAATGGTTAGTTACTTCCTTTCCGAGTTCGGTGCTTCTTTTAAGGAGGATTTCACTTTTTACAAATTGGTGATTTCTTTAATGACTATAATATTTTCAATACTTATCTTATTTTTGTTAAATAATGCACTCATGAAGTAAGGAGATACAGTTAAATTTCATCTCGAAGATAATCATCTTCTTCCTGAGATAAAACCTAAAGCGAAGCCTATACCGACTGCTATGAGAATACTTGTCGCAGGATATGACTCAACTTTATTCTTCATGCTGTTAGCCCCACTACGTAACGCATCATCGGTTTTAGTAGCGTATTCTTTTACTGTTTCCTTAAATTCATTTTCAGACTTTTCAGGTGAATGGTTAAACATGGCACTCTCCGGTTTGAAATTATTTATTTAAGTATAGTCAACACCCTTAGGAAAATAAAAAGTTGCAGCTAAATAACACGACTTAGATTATTATTTTCTTACAGTGCTTTTTTATATACTTAATGAGTATATGCAAACCTAATCGGCGTTACAGTGTAGGGTACCCTATACTATTAAAACCTCATAAAGATAGGATGCCGGAGTAGACTATGCTAACTTATTTAGAGATCCCAACTGCAGACGTCAGGTTGATGCAAGAAGAATGGCAGTATTCCATTAACGAATGGGAAGATGAAGGAGGGGCGTCTGAAAAAATATATAAAGATGTTGACATTCTAAAAAGTAACAATATGGAATTAATTTTTGATTTACTGTGCTTTGAAAATGAAGGGAAATAGCAACGGTAAATATCGTCTTTTCTTTTCTAATGTTCGTATTTGGTTCATCGCCGCCCAGAAACCTTGCCGCAGGAGCAATTCGTAAAGAATACAACCACACATTCGAAACCGCCCTAACTTTATGTATTGATCAAAAAATTCTGGTCAATGCCTTAGCTTTTTCCAAAGACGATTTCCGCGTCGACGCTTACTCTACTTGGTTCGTTAACTTCAAAGAAACAGCCGGAACTTCCTGCATGTATTGACCTGCTCAGCATTAACAAATTCAATAGAGATGTAATAAAATTCCGCTTCTGGCAAAGGGCTGCTGTTGCAGCCCTCACAAATTAAACTTCAATAGACTCAGATATCTCCAGGGCATCATCCACTTCAATACCGAGATAAAGGACTGTACTTTCAAGTTTTTTGTGACCTAACAATAGCTGGATCACTCGAAGATTCTTCGTTTTTTTATAGATCAGATATGGCTTGTGACCTGCCCCCAGGATTAGATACAACCTTCAGTTAGTAATGTCGGTTGGTTTTTCTTCATATTTCCCGTTTCGCCAGTCCGCTGCAAATTCAGCCGGAGTCTGGTAGTTCAGCGATGAATGTGGACGACACTCGTTATAATCCTGCCGCCAGTCATTAATCGTTTTCCTGGCGTGAACTATATCGCTGAACCAGTGCTCATTGAGGCACTCATCCCTGAATCGTCCGTTAAAACTTTCAATAAATCCGTTCTGTGTTGGCTTGCCCGGCTGGATAAGCCGCAGCTCCACCCCATGCTCATAAGCCCACTGGTCAAGTGCTCTGCAGGTAAACTCCGGCCCCTGGTCCGTTCTTATCGTCGCCGGATAGCCGCGAAACAGTGCAATGCTGTCCAGAATTCGCGTGACCTGAACGCCTGAAATCCCGAATGCGGCGGTAATCGTCAGACACTCCTTCGTGAAGTCGTCCACGCAGGTCAGGCACTTGATCCTGCGACCGGTGGCCAGCGCGTCCATGACAAAATCCATCGACCAGGTCAGGTTGGGCGCCTCCGGGCGGAGCAGCGGCAGACGTTCTGTTGCCAGCCCTTTACGACGTCGTCTGCGTTTTACGCCCAGCCCGTTAAGGTGGTAAAGGCGGTACACGCGCTTGTGATTAACATGAAGGCCTTCACGGCGCAGTAACTGCCAGATGCGTCGGTAGCCAAAACGCCTGCGCTCCAGTGCCAGCTCAGTGATACGCCCTGATAAATGCGCATCAGCAGCCGGTCGCTGAGCCTCATAGCGGCAGGTCGACAGGGACAAACCTGTAAGCCTGCAGGCACGACGTTGCGACAGACCGGTCGCATCACACATCAACACCACAGCTTCCCGCTTCTGGTCTGTCGTCAGTACTTTCGCCCCAGAGCCACCTGAAGCGCCTCCTTATCCAGCATGGCTTCAGCGAGCAGCTTCTTGAGGCGGGCGTTCTCTTCCTCAAGCGACTTCAGGCGCTTAACCTCGGGCACCTCCATACCGCCATACTTCTTACGCCAGGTGTAAAAGGTGGCGTCGGAAATGGCGTGCTTGCGGCAGAGCTCACGGGCAGAAACCCCGGCTTCGGCCTCTCGGAGAATACTGATGATCTGTTCTTCGGAAAAACGCTTCTTCATGGGGATGTCCTCATGTGGCTTATGAAGACATTACTAACATCGCGGTGTATTAATCAACGGGGAGCAGGTCACGTGGTTACTACGAATGTCTTAAAACAATAATACCCAAACCTAAATCTAAATCTTTACTTGGAAACGTAAAAACCCTCCCTATATACATAGATCTCAGTACTTGCAATGATATATTCGACTCTGCGAATGAACTATCTTTACTCGAGATTCATTTCATCAGACAAATTATTTCAGCTCTCAAAAATCAACTTTCTTTAATGTTTGATGATAGTTTCCTGAGTAATTTCAGAAAACAACATCAAACTTTAGATGAACTTGATTATATTGAGAAGGTACTTGTTCAGGGTGTAACCTTAAGTAAATCAAAGGTTATCGACAGCTCCCTAGCCATGAAAAAAGCCGGTTCACATGAACTTTCAGGTGAACTAGCCCCTACCAGCGCAAAAATATCAGCAAAAGTAGGTGGTACTACTGAAAATAATGAAAGCATTAAATATACAACTATAAATGGATTAAATGCCCAAGACTTTCTTAGTAAAATAAATGAAATTAAAACAAAAGCTGGCATTGATGCTATTTATGTATTTATAGATGAATACTCTGACCTAAGCTTAGATTCACAATTGAAATTTAGTGCACTTTTGAAGTTATTCCTTGGTTCAAAAGTAGGCATGTTCTTTAAACTTGGTGTAATTACAGACCGTTTTAACTTTGGAGAAAAAGTTATCATAGGGAGGGATATTTTCCCTATTCCTCTTGATTTTAATGAATATTCAGAGCGATTTAATGGCGCTATAGCAGCCATGAGTAAAATGCAAATATTCGTTACGGAACTGATACAAAAGAGAATTGAAAAATTCTGTTCCTCAATGACTATAGGTTCAATATTTAAAGGTGACACAAACGAAATAATGACTCGTTTAACACGAGAAACCATAGGTGTATCAAGGACACTTGGAATAATTTTACAAAACGCCTTTTCCCAAGCACAAACCAATTCAACTGATTATCGAATTGGTCTCGCAGAAATAAACTATGGAATAACCTGCGCCAGAAAAACATATCAAAAACAATTTATTGGCGGTGTTAGGCAAAAACTCATACCTGGATTCTACATGGACCTGTGGAATAAAATATTAGAAAAAGCAATTGCGGAAAAAAACAAATTCCCTAACAGAGCTGCTAGTCACTTAATGATAGATCCAGCTAGAAAAGAGTACTTAAATATTTTATGTGAGAACTTTTTACTACATTTTATTTCCGAAAACATATCGTCGAAACATGGTGGGAGTTATAACCTTTATTCTCTAGACTATGATATCTGCAATGAATACAACATTAAGTATGCAAATAAAAAAGATGATTACACACCTATAAGATTTATTTATGACCCGGTATTATCTGGCTTTGATGCCTACTTCCTAAAAACTAAGCAAAAAAAGTTACAGATGTTCTACTTGTAATAAAATTTATGATGAGAATGAAGTTATAAGGTCAAAAGTGAAGCGCTGCTTTGAAGATGATACAGTTCTAATCGAAATCATTCATCAAGATGCACCGATGACCGAGGGTAATTTCGCTGAAGTTGAGATTAAGATTTTAGGGTTAATATCTCAACTGAGTGAAAATGAAGCTATGACAGCAAGAGATATTGCAGATTCTGTAGGTTGTACGGTGCAGAAGGTTGCAATTTGGGGGAGCAGAGTCCTTGAAAAATCTGGAAAAATAAACATTAACAAAGCTCATAGACCTCACAAATATTATTCAAGTGATCTTGAGCTGTAATTCATAATCTGATGCAGGGGTCAAGCCCTGCATTAATTGTTAATATTTTATTATCAAATTAGACAAACAAAATTACACTTCAAAAAATCCCCACTCAGTAAAATAAATTTTAATTCAATTCCACGGCTCCGTGCGTAAGGCTTTCCCCGCCCTGCCTGCCCGCTTAACGGGTCGCTTTTAATGCAGGTACATGACCGGCCTCGGGACGCGTCAGTACCGGCACTGGATGGGAAGCAGGGACATGAAAAAGCATGCACCTTACTGATGCATGGCTTAAGTCATGAAAAATAGCGGAATTTACGGGGATTTTTAAAAAGGCTAATGAGTGATCAGATCTGCACGTTTCCGGAGGTAATTCTAATTTTGTGCAGAGGAGAATTCCTCACGATTAACATCTCTCGAAGATGCGTCAAGCCTGAATCCGATTGCCGTTAAAATGCCATTATCCTGTGCGGAATATTTTTTTACCGCCGGCCGGCCAGACCGACAGTGCCACACGCAGATATTCGACCGAGTGCTGCATGACACAGTGTCTTACGGCGGGATGCTGACTGTTATAGCCAAGCGCAGACGTTAGCTCCGCGTCATGTGCCTGCATAAAATCATTCAGGCGGTTACGTATGCTGATGCGCTGGACATCCTCATACGACCGAATATAGCGCCCGGCGGCCTGATTAATCTCTCATTTTTTCACGTTGATAACATCTCGCAGCCTTCGCAGGCTGCGGGAGCGTTTATTCTCACCGGTGACTGAAAGCTCTACATATTCCTGTTCAACTCCCGCCAGCTCCACCAAAATTCTTTGTTGATGGTCACCAGAGCCTGATACGAAGTCCTGAAAGCCCGCACGGCGCAAGCCTGCGGGCTTTTTTGTCTCTTCAATTCATCCAGCGAAAGCCATTAGCCCCCGTCAGAACCCTTCCAGCACAATCTTCCCGACCGCACGCCCTGTTTCCAGTTGAGCGTGGGCCTTCTGCACGTTCGCCGCCGTGATCGCCCCGTAGTGCTCACCCAGCGTGGTGGTAATCACCTGCTCATCAATCAGCCCAGCCACGCGGGTCAGAAGCTGATGCTGGGCGATCATATCCCGGGTTTCAAACATTGAGCGGGTGAACATAAACTCCCAGTGCAGGGAGATGCTCTTCGCCTTCAGCGGACGGGCATCCAGCGTCTCGGGATCGTCTATCAGCGCCAGTTTGCCCTGCGGTGCCAGGGCCTTAATAATTTCCGCATAGTGCGCCTCGGTGTGGTTCAGGCTGGCGACGTGGGTCACCTCGTTGATCCCCAGTGCGGCCAGCTCTTCCGACAGCGGCTTGCTGTGATCGATAACATGATGCGCTCCCGCCTCCCGCACCCACTGCTGGCTTTCCGGGCGCGACGCCGTGCCGATAATGGTCATTTTCGTCAGCTTGCGCGCCAGCTGAACGAGGATCGAGCCCACCCCGCCCGCGGCACCGACGATCAGCACCGTATCCCCTTCGTTGCCCTGCTCCTGAACGCCCAGCCGATCGAAGAGCATTTCCCACGCGGTGATGGCCGTGAGTGGCATTGCGGCGGCGGCGGCGTTATCCAGGGTTTTTGGCTTCAGGGCCACAATGCGCTCGTCTACCAGCTGATACTCGCTGTTGCTGCCCGCCCGGCCCAGCGCCCCGGCATACCAGACTTCATCCCCCGGCGCGAAAAGGGTCACCGCCTCGCCCACCGCGGTAACAACGCCTACTGCATCCCAGCCGAGAACGCGTGGGGTATCCCCGCTAAACCCGGCGCGGACTTTGGTATCCACCGGGTTAACGGAGATGGCTTTCACTTCAATCAGCAGGTCGTGCCCCGTTGCCGTCGGCTGGGGCAGTTCAATCTCGTGCAGGGCGTCGATGTTATGTGGTGCAGAACGGGTAATGGCAATGGCTTTCATAATGTCTCCGGCGTTTTATCCACTGTGTCGCAATAATTTGATGGTAAAGCGAAGCTGTGACGGGAAAAATAGCCTCGCGGAGACAAGACTTATACTCGGGAGATGAAAATGGTGCGGCTTGAGGATCTGATACTGTTCGTTCGCGTCGCTGCCCTGAGCAGCTTCAGCGATGCGGCACGAGAGGCGGGCGTCCAGCCGGCGCAGGTCAGCGCCGCCATCAAACGGCTGGAGTCCTCGCTGGCCATCCGGCTGTTTGCGCGCTCCACCCGCAGCCTGCGCCTGACCCCGGAAGGCGAGGCCTGGCTCCCCTACGCGCGACAAATGCTGGATGCGATGTACGCCGGGATGCAGAAAATCCAGGCCCCGGAAGAGGAGATCGCCGGCACCCTGCAGATTGCCGTCCCGTCGGATTTAGGCCGCCACCTGCTGCTGCCGATGTTTCAGGCCTTCGACGAACGTTATCCGGCACTGCGGCTGCGCATCTTTTTCTCCGATCAGGTGGCCGATGTCTTTAAGGATCCGGTGGATATCGCCTTTCGCTACGGCATGCCGGAAGATGCCTCCTATATCGCCCTCCCCGTCGCCCCCGACAACCGCCGCGTGCTGGTGGCCTCGCCCGAGTGGGTCGCCCGCCACGGCAACCTCAACCATCCCGATGAATTAAGCCGGGTCAACGCCCTCACCTTTGTCCTGCGCGGGCGACTGCACGATCGCTGGACCTTCTTCCGTGACGGCGAGATGCACAGCGTGAACGTCAGCGGCAGCATGATGAGTGATGATGCCGAGGTGATCCGCCGCCTGGCGGTCTCCGGAGCGGGGGTGGCGTACAAATCCTGGCTGGATGTCGCGGAGGATGTCCGCGCCGGCCGGCTGCAGGTTTTAATGAACGATTATGAGGGCGAAAGCGTGCCGCTGAACATGATCTGCCCGCACCGCAAGCAGCTTTCCGCGGGCGTCAGGTTACTGTATGAGGCGGTCAAAGCCTGTTGTGAGGGTCACGCAATACGTTAATCCTCTGGAAGACGATATTTGCCTGCTTTTTTGGTACGAAAAGCGGCAAAAATGCGCTATAAAAGCCGCATGAAAATCCCAAACAGACTCCAGCCCCTGGTCGATGACGGCCTGATAGACAACGTGCTTCAACGCCTGAAAAGCGGCAAAGAGGCAGACGTTTACACCGTGCTATGCGGGGACCAGATTCAGTGTGCCAAAGTGTACAAGGAAGCGTCACAGCGCAGCTTTAAGCAGGCCGTGCAGTATCAGGAAGGCCGCAAAGTCCGCAATACGCGTGATGCGCGCGCCATGCAAAAAGGCTCCAGGTTCGGCCGTAAGCAGCAGGAAGAGGTCTGGCACACCGCAGAGGTCGATGCGTTATTCCGCCTGGCTAATGCCGGAGTACGCGTGCCGCAGCCCTATATGTGTCTGGATGGCGTGCTGCTGATGGAGCTGGTCACCGACGGTGAAGGCGCCGTTGCGCCACGCCTGAGCGATGTGTCCTTAACGGAAGCAGAGGCCGTAAAAGATTTCGACACCATGATCCGCAATATCGTGCGCATGCTGTGTGCCGGTATCGTCCACGGTGACCTGTCCGAGTTTAACGTGCTGCTTGATGACCAGGGGCCGGTCATTATCGACCTGCCGCAGGCGGTGGATGCCGCCGCCAACAACCATGCGCAGTCCATGTTTGAACGCGATGTGAATAACATCACCGAGTATTACGGTCAGTTCGCCCCGCAGCTGCTGAAAACGCGCTACGGGAAAGAGATCTGGATGCTGTATGAAGACGGTAAATTAACCCCGGAAACCCCGCTCACCGGGCTGTTTGTCGAAGAGACCCATGCTGTGGATATGGATTCCCTGCTGGATGAGATCGTTTCGGCAGAAGATGAATATTACGAACGCCAGCGCGCCATCAGAGAGCGCGAAGACGACTAACGCCGTGAAAGCCCGCATACGCGGGCTTTTTTTTAGCCTTTAAACCACCACGCTGCGATGCACCTTAATCACCGCTTTTTTGATCGTGCCAGACCGGGTGAGAGTGCAGCCGGGTTTGTGCGGCTCTCCCGGCATAAAGACGGCAAACATCCCCGGCGTTAACGTCAGAGACTGTTCATTCTCAATACGCTGGCAGAGCTGATAATCCTCCTCCTCGTGCCACGCATCACACTCCCGGGCGCTGCCCGCCAGGCCGTAATAAATCTGCTCTTCCCCTTCCAGCAGGATCTGGATGTCGATGTAGCTGCGGTGCAGCTCGGCGCGTTTCTCTTCCGCGCGTTGCGTCGCAAACGCCATCACGTTAACAAATACCCTCTCCCCCTGCAGCGGGTAGCTGCCCGGTTCGAGGTTCGCAATCCCCACGCTCAGCGCCTGGTCGATCGCCTGACAGAAGGCCGCCGGCAGCCCGGCCGCCTGAAGCTGCTTGATATCACCTACAATCATTGCAAAGTTCCTTGTGCCCATAATGCCGCGCCCAGCAGCCCGGCGTTGTTCTGATGGCTGGCTGGACAGAGTTCGGTCTGGTACGCAGCGGGTTCCTGCGCCAGGTAGTGCTGCACCAGCGGGAGATAACCGTCGGCCAGGCCGATGCTGCCGCCAACCACCACCCGCTGGCAGTCGGTCAGGGCTTTCAGATCCGCAATCAACCGCGCCAGCGTTCTGGCGGAACGCTGAATCAGCGCCACCGCCTGTTCATGCCCCCGGGCGGCGTAAGCGAATATAGCCTTCGCATCCAGCCCGGCCAGTTCCCCTTCTGCCGCCGCGGCAATCCCCCGTCCCGAGGCGATGGCCTCCACGCAGCCGATTCGCCCGCAGCCGCAGCGCGGCCCGTTCGGGTCGGCCAGGGTGTGGCCGCAGTGGCCGGTCAGGCCGCCGGAGCCGGTCACCAGCTGCCCGTTATGGATCACCCCTCCCCCCACTCCGGTCGAGACGGTGATAAACACCATGTCGCGGATGGCGTGCGGCACTTGCTGATACTCGGCCAGCGCCGCGGCCTGGGCATCGTTTAAGGCCACGCCGGGGAGCCCGGTGAGGTTGGATAAGTAGTCCACCAGCGGGAAGTGTGAAAGCCCCCCCGAGGTTGGACGGGTTGATCGAGGTTAATACCCCGTTCTGAATAATCCCGGTCGAGGCGATGGCAAAGTGCTGCGCCCGCGCAGAGAGCGGCGCCACCAGCTCGCGCAGCGCGGCCTCCAGCGCATCCGGCGTCTGGCTGGCGGGCGTGGGGATCTCTCTTCGGGCGATAATCTGTAAGGCGCTGTCGACCAGCGCCGCGGCGAGCTTGGTCCCGCCGATATCAATGGCGAGCGCGATCATCTTGACGCTCTCTGTAATGCATCTGACGCAATCAGGGCGCCGCTAAAGGGTTTGCCGTCGATGGCGTCATGGGTACGCAGTGCTTCCGGATGGAGCCAGCGCTGCACGCGGGACGGCATATCAAAGCCAATCAGCAGAATGACGACGAAGGTCAGGCCAAACGAGAGCGAACAGAGCGCGGTGCCCAGATCCAGACGCTGGGCGATAAAGGCCCCCAGCACCGGGGCCAGTGCGCCACCCAATGCGCCGACGTTGTAGGTAAAGCCGAGCCCGGCCGCGCGCTGCTCGGTATCAAAGTAGCCGCCGATCAGTTTCGGCAGGATCCCGGAGATCCCCTGGCCGAACATCTGCTGGAAGAAGAGCAGCAGGCCCAGCACCCAGACGCTGCTGCCGCCGATGGTGAACACCGGGATAATCAGCAGCTGCGAGGCCAGCAGGCTATAAACATAGGCTTTCCGCGTGCCTAACCAGTCCCCGAGGAAGCCCCCGGCGCAACAGCCCGCCGCAGAGCCAAAGCCGCTGAAGAACAGCACCTGGGCGACGGTGGCGGGATCGTAAGCCAGATCGGTTTTCAGATACGTGGGTAACAGCGCCTGGATAGGCCAGGAGTAGAGGAAGGCGAACAGCACCACCACCATCAGGGTGACGCCGGTCGGCCAGCGTTTGCCGTTGCTCTGCACCATAAAGCTGATAAAGATCCCCGCGCACAGCAGGCCAAGCACGGCGACAATCGCGGCGCTGTTCAGCTGGCCTGCGAAGCAGAACCACAGGGATACGGCCGCCACCAGCGTCATGGCGATATTGATGACCCGATGTTCACCGCGATAAAGAATCTCCACCATGGTTTTAACCGGGGTTTTGCTCTGCTGTTTCGCTTTCCAGTCTTCCGCTTCCGGAATGTTTTTACGCAGCCACAGGGCAAAGATAATCGGCAGAATGCCGATGAAGAATAGCGCCCGCCAGCCCCACTCCGGCACCACCAGGCTGTAGACCTGAGCCGCCACGACCGCCCCGACGGAGAAGCCGGAAATCAGGAACCCGCTGGCTTTATTGCGCAGCTGCTTTGGCCAGCTTTCGATGACGTAGGTGGCGCTGGAGCCGTACTCCCCGGCCATCCCCATGCCGATCACCAGACGGGCAATGAACATGGTGGTGTACCCCTGGGCCAGGCCGCACGCCAGGGTGCCCACGGAGAAGAGAACAATACTGCTCACCATCGCCAGGCGGCGACCGTAGCGATCGCCCATCGCGCCCAGCATCAGGCCGCCGAACCAGCGGGAGATAAAGGCGGCGGAGATCAGGCTCGCGGCGTGCAGGGTGGTCAGGCCGAATTCGGTTTTTATATCGGTGAGAACGAGGGCGATCAGAACAAAATCAAAGCCATCAAGAACGTAACCGACCCAGGCGGCAGAAAACGCACGCCACTGTTGACGGTTGAGGCAACGATACCACGGGACATTTTGTGTCATTGTATTCATGTCAGTCTCCGCAATGGGTAAACCCATACGCTGTTTTTGTAGGGTACAGCTTCAGTGATGCCGGGCAGGCCCGGCATCGGGCGTTGTCTTAACCTTGTTCTTTTTCTTGCTGGAGTTGTTGCGCCAGGGCCCGCAGCCCGGGCAGGTATTTTTCATCCACCGGCGCAAACGGCTTGCGGCACAGCGGAACCTCAATCACGCCCATGTAGTGCAGCACCGTTTTCAGGCCGCGGAACACGCCGACCTTGATCAGCAGATCGATAACCTCATTACATTTTGTCTGCAGCGCCTGAGCGGTGGCGATATCCCCTTCTTTCAGGGCTTTCACGATCCCCTGATAGCGCCAGCCCATGATGTTATAGGTGCTGCCGATCCCGCCATCTGCCCCCGCCAGCAAGCCGGACGCGAAGATCTCATCGTAGCCGTTGTACAGCACCAGATCCGGGTGCGCCCGGCGGATCTGCTCCATCTGGAAGAGATCGCCGGAGGTCTGCTTCAGGGCACCCACGCCCGGCAGGGTCACCAGGGTGTTGATCTGATCCAGAGAGAGTTTCACCCCACTGAGGGCCGGAATGTTGTACACCACCATCGGCAGACCCTCCGCAGAATCAATGATCCCCCGGTAGTGATCGCAGTGCTCTTCAAAGCTGAACGGATAGTAGAACGGCGTCACGGCGGAGACGGCGTCATAGCCAAAACGGCTGGCGGCCCGGGCGAGCTGCTGGCTCTCATGGGTGCTGACGGTGCCGACGTGGGCAATCAGGGTGAGTTTCCCTTTTGCCTCTTCGGCTACGATTTCAAGCACTTCCTGACGCTCCGCGATGCTCTGCACAAAGGCTTCGCCGGTGGATCCGCCGACGTAGAGGCCGTCCATTCCCTGCGCGATATTGAACCGCACCAGCTGGCGCAGGCTTTGGGTATCCAGCTGCTGCTGGTCATTAAACGGCGTAAGAAGTGCGGGCATAACCCCTTTCAGCGTAACTGACATACAAACCTCGAGTGTAGTGATGATGTTATGACTGTAGACCTTTATACCTGTTATACCAGCAAGACCGAAACAAACATCAATGAAATGCGCAGAACGCGATCCAGTTCACTAAACGATCGTGGGAACTACTTGCGACGCTTTTTGCTCTGCTCGAAGGCGTGCCAGGTGGCGAAAACGCTGGTGAGGTGCGCCTGCAGGGCCTGTTCAGCCGCATCGGGATCCTGATTGCGGATCGCCTCGAAGATGGCGATATGCTGTTGATAACTGGTGTTATTGTGCTCACGCAGCGCCTGCTCGGGTACCGCAGGACGGGCGGCAATCAGCCAGTCGATCAGGGCCACGTGGATGGCCATAAAGATAGGGTTGTTGGGGATCTCCGCCAGCACGCGATGAAACTCAACGTCGGAGCGGATAAAGAGCGCGTTGTCATCCAGCGACTGGCTGTTCAGCTCCAGCGCTTTTTCCAGCAGGGCGATCTGCGCCTTGCTGGCATGCTGGGCGGCATGGCGCACCAGGCTCGATTCAAAGAACAGGCGCAGCTGCTCGAAGTGGGCAATCCCGCCCGGATGGGCCAGAAAATCCTTCGCCATGCCGGAAAGCTCGCTGATGATGGTATCCGCTGACGGACGCGAAATGCGGGCGCGCTCGCCGTTCTGGATCTGCACCAGCCCTTTGCGTTTTAACGCCGCCAGCGCTTCCCGGACCGAGGGGCGACCGACGTTAAAAAAGGCCATCAGCTCACGCTCGGACGGAAGCTGTTCCCCTTCGGCGAACTCACGACGACGGATCATCTGCTCCAGCTCTTCTTCCACCATCTCGGACAATTTTTTGCGCGCAAGCGGGCGACGGCGTAATGCATGCCCAATGGTTTCCGGGGTGGTATCTGCCTGTTTTTCGCTGGATATTGTCATAGACGTTACATCGTAAGAAGTTGAGTTAAGGAGTTCTTTATCATAACACAGCCCTCTGTGCCAGGCGTTATCCGAACGTTCGCAATACAGGCGGAATAATTATCAATTACAAAAGCGATTAAATATTTTCTGATACTCCCCCGCTATTATTAAATTTGACCAGCCATTCAAATATTACTTCGCCTGGTAATATTATTCTTGCCACCCCAGAAATTAAAAAAATAAATTCGCCTGCTAAATAATTTTAAAGCTCAACAGAAACCCGATCAAAATAATTTCGAAAATATAGACAGCGCGATGAGAGTTGTACAACTCTGCAAAAATGGCGTAGATAAAATAATAACCGGGCCTCTCAGTGCTCATAAAAAAGTATGATTGTGGGAAGATAAAGACCCTTCATAGTTAACTTTATAGCGAGACAGTAACATGTGATAACACTTTTAAACATTCGTTAAGCCCCGCTAAAACATTGTCACCCCTGGCCCTAACCCTTTGAATGTACATATACATTCGAAGCGTCGAGTCCGTTAGTGATTTTATTTATCTCTCCACCGGAGGGATAAATAAACTTACCCAAAATTCACTCCCGCCACCCCGGAAATAGTGGGCGAAAGGGTATTGTCATTAACGAGTTAACACGGAGCACATTAATGCAATCACCAGTAATAGCGTAATCCCGTATGACCCGGCACGTTCTTTTCGCTCACCTTTTAAACAGCGAAAACGAATGATGATAGCGATTCAAGATTGAGGTAATTAATTATGGCCGAACAATATGATTTTACTGTCACGCTGCATGACCTCGAATTTATTCTCAAGCAGATCAAGATCTCCGAATCCGCCACGAATGCCGATGGCACCGTCAACGGCGATGCGCTACGCGATGCGGTAGGTGACCCGCTGCTCCCGTACGGCATACGTACCGTGGACGGCTCCTGGAACAACCTGTTACCGGGCCAGGAGCTGTACGGCTCTGCCGACCAGACCATGCCAAGACTGGTGCCGCTGGATCTGCAAGCCATTCAGAACAACCCAGAGCTGGCCAAATATCTGAGTATCTCCGGCCCTAACGGCGTGGTGACCGATTCTGACCCGCGCACCATCAGTAATATTATTTCCGACCAGAGCACTAACAACCCGGCGGCAGTGGAAGCAGCGGACGGACTCAAAGACGCCCCCGGGGGGCGGCACCAGCGAGAACGGCAGCCTGTCCATCCCGAACCTCTCCCCGGATATTGGTCTGTCGCCCGCCTTCAACGGCTGGATGACCTTCTTCGGCCAGTTCTTTGACCACGGTCTGGATCTGATCCCCAAAGAGGGGAACGGGATCGTCTTTATCCCGCTGATGCCGGACGATCCGCTGTACAAAGAGGGCTCCCCGACCAACTTCATGATCCTCACCCGGGCCAAGGTGGATGCCACCCACAACACCGTCAACACCACCACCCCGTGGATCGATCAGAACCAGACCTACACCTCCCATCCGTCGCACCAGATCTTCCTGCGCGAATTCACCATCATCGATGGCAAGCCCGAGCCAACCGGTCATCTGCTGAATGGCGCACACGGGATCGCCACCTGGGGTGAGGTCAAAGCTCATGCCCTGCAGTTCCTTGGCATTCAGCTGACCGATGCGGATATTTTCAACGTGCCGCTGCTGGCGACCGACCGCTACGGCAACCTGATGTTGAGCGCCAACGGCAAGGTGCAGATTGTCACCCTTCACGGGCTGGTGGAGGCCAACGGCGGTTTACTGCCTTCCGACACCCTGCGCACCGGCCATGCCTTCCTCGATGACATCGCACACACTGCGGTACCGAAATTTGACGCCAACGGCAACCTGCTGGCCGATACCAATGATGCCATCGGCGGTGCGCCGGAAGCCGGCACCTACGATAACGAACTGCTCGACCGCCACTTCATCACTGGCGACGGTCGCGGCAACGAGAACATCGGCTTAACCGCGGTGCACTCGGTATTCCACGACGAACATAACCGTCTGGTGGAGCAGTACAAAGCCACTATCCTGGGCTCCGGCGATATCAGCGTAATTAACCAGTGGCTGATGCCAAACCACCAGATCACCGAGATCCCGGCGGATACCAGCACCCTGGTGTGGAACGGCGAATACCTGTTCCAGGCCGGTCGCTTCACCACCGAGATGGAATACCAGCACCTGGTGTTTGAAGAGTTTGCCCGTTCCGTGCAGCCGGCGGTCGACCCGTTCGTCTTCTCGAACACCGCCGACATCAACCCGGCGATCTTCGCGGAGTTCGCCCACGTGGTGTACCGCTTCGGCCACTCGATGCTGACCGAGACCGTGGATCGCACCACTTTTGATATGCAGAGCGATGACCTGGGTCTGATCCAGGCCTTCCTCAACCCGCTGGCCTTCGATAACAACGGCTCAATGGACAACCAGGCAGCCATCGGCGCCATCGTGCGCGGCATGACCCGTCAGGTGGGGAATGAGATCGATGAGTTCCTGACCGGAGCGCTGCGTAATAACCTGGTCGGCCTGCCGCTGGATCTTGGTGCTCTCAACATCGCCCGCGGCCGCGACACCTTTATGCCGACCTTCAACCAGGCCCGTGCGCAGTTCTTCGAGCTGACGGGCAACAGCGAGCTGAAACCCTATGAGAGCTGGGCCGATTTCGCCGCGAACCTGAAAAATACCGCCTCGATCCTCAACTTTATGGCCGCTTACGGCCAGCATCAGCTGATCCTCAACGCCACCACCATTGCCGAAAAACGCGCGGCGGTCGAATTCCTGCTGTTTGGCCCGGCCGACGATGCCACCCGCGCCGATGCCTTTGATTTCTTCAACAGCACCGGGGCCTGGGCGAGCAAAGAGTCCGGCCTGAACATGGTCGACTTCTGGATTGGTGGCCTGGCGGAACGGAAAATGGAGTTCGGCGGCATGCTCGGCTCTACCTTTAACTTCGTCTTTGAGACGCAAATGGAGATGCTGCAGGACGGGGACCGCTTCTACTACCTGAGCCGTACCCAGGGGCTGAACATGCTCAACCAGCTGGAGGCCAACTCCTTTGCGGCGCTGGTGATGCGTAACAGCGATCTGGGCGATGAGGGCTCCTCCCACGTCCACGCCAAACTGTTCATGACCCCGGATCACGTGCTGGAAGTGAACACCGGCGTACAGATGGGGGCCGATCCAAAATGGGGTAACGCGCTGAAAGATCTGCTCACCCCGCTGGTGATTCGTAAAGCGGCCGGGGCGGATGTCAACGGCGACGGCAAGGCGGACGGCGCGTACCTGAAATACTCCGGTGACGGACACGTGGTGCTCGGCGGCTCTGCCGGGAACGACACCTTAATCGGCGGCAAAGGCATCGACAGCCTGTGGGGTGACGGCGGTAACGACCGTCTCGACGGCGGCGATGAAGCTGATACCGTGCACGGCGGCGACGGGGACGACATCATCACCGACACCGGTACGCCGGTCGGCGGGGCCGACTTCCTGCACGGTGATGCCGGGAACGACGTCATCTTCTCCGGCAACGGTAACGACCTGAGCTTCGGTGGCAGCGGCCAGGACTTCATTGTCGTGGGCGAGGATGCGCAGGAGGTATTCGGCGGGCTGGATAATGACTTTATCCTCGGCGGCTCCGGCGCTGACGCGCTGCTGGGCAACGAAGGTGACGACTGGCTGGAAGGCGGCGATGGCTTTGACTCCCTGACGGGTGAGAACTCTGAGCTGTTCTTCAACAGTACCATTGTCGGCCACGACGTGCTGAACGGTCAGGGGAACGACACCGACTACGACGGCGAAGCGGGCGATGACATCATGGTTCAGGGGGCCGGTATCCAGCGTAACAACGGGATGGCGGGCTTCGACTGGGCGATCCACAAGGGCGACGTTGTCGGCGCGAACTCCGACCTCGGAATTCCGATCTTCGTGAACCAGCAGGAGTTTATCCTGCGCGATCGTTTCGACCTGGTGGAAGGGCTGTCGGGCTGGAAATTTAACGATGTGCTCACCGGCACCGATCAGCCACTCGGTACTGCCCCGGTTCAGGGAACCCCGCTCTCCAACAACCTGACCCTTGAAGGCGTGGCACGGATCAACGGCCTGGATAAGGTGGTTGGCAGCAATCTGATCAACGGCGCGGTGAATGGCGTGGTGCTGAACCCGGACAACGGCGCGGACATTCTCCTCGGCGGCGGCGGCAGCGACCGCATCATGGGTAAAGCGGGCAATGACATTATCGATGGCGATGCCTGGCTGAACGTGCGGATCGAAGTACGCGACGCCAACGGTGCGGTGATCAAGAGCGCCGACAGCATGAACGAGCTGAAGGTCGAGATGCTGAATGGCACCCTCAATCCGGGCCAGCTGCACATCGTGCGTGAGATCCTCAATGACGGTAACAAAGGCGAAACCGACATTGCGCTCTACCGCGACGTTAACGGCAATTACAACTTTACCCGCAACGCTGACGGTAGCCTGACGGTCAACCATGCCACCGTCTCCGCTACTCTGCCATTCGGGGACGGCACCGACCGCCTGCTAAACATGGAGAAGCTGGAATTTGGCGACAATACCCAGCTGTGGGTGACGGCGCAAAAGGCCACCGGCGACGTCAACATCAGCAACAGTGCGCCGGGGGTGGGCGATCTGCTGCGGGTCAACACCGCTAACCTGGCGGATGGCAACGGTCTGGCGGGCAACCTGCCGATTACCTACACCTGGCAGGCGCTGATTGGCGGCCAGTGGCGCGACCAGGCCACCGGCACCGAGTTCCGGGTAGGCGATAACCTCGCCGGCACGCAGCTGCGGGTGAACGCCAGCTTCACCGACCGGATGGGCGATGCGGAATCCCTGGTGTCGGCCGTCACCAGCGCGGTAGGTCCACGGGATCAACCGACCCGGGGCGTACCGGTGGTCAGCGACCTGACGCCAACCCGCACCCTGGCGGTAACGGCTGACGTCTCGGGCATCACCGATGGCGACGGCCTGACCAACGGCAACAACTTCCGCTACCAGTGGCAGATGAGCTCGGGTCTGGGCTTTATCAACATTGTCGGGGCTACGGCGGCCACCTTTGTCCCGACGCAGGCCACGATGGAGCGGCAGCTGCGGGTGGTTGTGACCGTCACTGACGATGAGGGCAACCCGTCGGTGACCCTGACCTCCGCCCCGACCCAGCTGGTCGGCAATATCGTGACCGGCAACAACGGGGCCAACACCCTGTTCGGCACGGCCGGCAGCGACTATATCGACGGCGGCGCGGGTAACGACACCCTGCTCGGCCTGGCGGGCGATGACGTGCTGATCGGCGGGACGGGCAATGACGACCTGGACGGCGGCGCGGGGGCTGACCAGATGGCCGGCGGGGTCGGCAACGACACCTACCACGTGGATGATGCGGGCGACGTCATCACCGAGGCCGTCAACGCCGGGACCGATCTGGTCGAGGTTACCGCCGCCAGCTACGTGATGGCCGACAACCTCGAAAACCTGACCTATACCGGAACGGGCAACTTCAACGGCACCGGCAACGCGCTGGCCAACACCATGACCGGCGGCAGAGGCAACGACACACTCAACGGGATGGACGGTGACGATACCCTGTTCGGTCTGGCCGGAAACGACACCCTGATCGGCGGAAACGGTAACGATGGCCTTGACGGCGGCCTGGGTGCCGACGCCATGACCGGCGGGCTCGGAAACGACACCTACACCGTGGATAACGCGGGCGATACGGTGGTTGAAGGGGTTAACGGCGGGACCGATACCGTCCGGGTGAGCCTCAACACGTATACGTTGACCCAGGATGTCGAAGTGCTGACCTTTACCGGCAACGGCGGCTTCACCGGGACCGGTAACGCCCTGGCGAACACCCTCACCGGCGGCACGGGCGTGGATCGACTGAACGGCGCGGGCGGGAATGACACCCTCACCGGCGCAGGCGGCAACGACTTCTTTATCTTCGGGGCCAACTTCGGGCAGGACACCATTACCGACTTCGACAGTAACCCGACCGGCGGTCAGGATCTGCTCAACCTGCAGGCGCGGGGCATTACTGCCGCCAACTTCAACAGCAATATCACGATGACCACCAGCGGGACGTCGACGGTCCTGAACTTCGCCAACGGCGACAAAATCACGTTACTGAATACGGCAGTCAGCTCTATTCAGTTGACGGATTTCCAGCTGGGTTAAGCACCACGGTCATCGATAACACGACGTCATTGATTTAATAAGGAGCACCCTATGCCGCGCCAGTATAAGTCAACAGAACTGAAAAACGCCCTCAAGGGGACCAGGCCTGCATTTATTACCCTGCTGTTTTTTGGCAGCGTGATAAATATGCTTATGCTGGCGCCGGCAATTTATATGCTACAGGTGTACGACCGGGTTCTGGCCAGCCAGAACACCACCACCCTGCTGATGCTCACGTTACTCATCATCGGGTTATATACCGTCATCGGAATGATTGAGTTCGCCCGCTCCAGCGTGATGACCCGGCTGGGCAACCGGCTCGACGTGAAGTTAAATCAGCTGGTCTTTAATGCTGCCTTTAAGCGCAAAATTGCGACGGGGGATAATAACCCGGCGCAGGCGCTGAACGAGCTGGCGCAGATCCGCCAGATCCTCTCCGGCAACAGTCTGTTCGCTCTGCTCGATATTCCCTGGACGCCCTTCTATTTATTGGTGGCGTTCCTGGTCCATCCCCTGCTGGGTTATCTGTCCCTCGGCGGGATCCTGATTTTACTCTGCCTGACGCTGCTCACGGAGCTCTCCACCAAAAGGCCGATTCAACAGGCGCAGATGCTGAGCGTCAGCAACTCGATCATCCTTAACAAGCAACTCCAGAACTCCGACACCATCGAAGCCATGGGGATGCTTGCCACCCTGAAAAAGCACTGGCTGGAAGGCCATACCAAAGTGATGGTGCTCCAGACCCACATTGCCGATAAATCGGCGGTCTACAGCAGCCTGAGCCGCTTTGTCCGCGTCCTGCTGCAGTCCGTATCGCTGGGGGCCGGCGCCCTGCTGGTGATCGCCGGTGAAATCACCCCCGGGCTGATGATTGCCGCGTCGATCATCCTTGGGCGCGTGCTGAGCCCGGTGGAGCAGATCATCGGCAGCTGGAAGCAGTTCGTGCAGTTCCGCAGCGCCTGGAAACAGCTTACTCGCCTGCTGGAGGAGTACCCGGCGCCGAAAGCGATCCTCACCCTGCCAACCCCGAAAGGCGTCATCAGCGTCGAAGGGGTGTTTGCTGCCCCTCCGGGACAGAAAACGGCCACCCTGCGCAACGTCTCATTCCAGCTCGAACAGGGCGAAGTGCTGGGGATCATCGGCCCTTCCGCCTCCGGCAAGAGCTCGCTGGCGAAGCTGCTGGTGGGGGTCTGGCAGCCGCTGGCCGGGAAAGTGCGGCTGGACGGTGCCGACATCTGCCAGTGGGATAAAACCCTGCTCGGCCCGTCGATGGGCTACCTGCCACAGGACGTGGAGCTGTTTGACGGCAGCATCGCCCAGAACATCGCCCGCTTCGGTCAGGCCAACAGCGAGCTGATTGTCGCCGCGGCGCAGCTGGCCGGGGTTCACGAGATGATTTTGCTTCTGCCGCAGGGCTACGACACTCCGCTGGGTGCCAGCGGCCATCAGCTCTCCGGCGGACAGCGCCAGCGCATCGGTCTGGCGCGGGCGGTGTACAACAACCCTGCCTTTATCGTTCTCGATGAGCCCAACGCCAACCTCGACGACGCCGGGGAGATGGCCTTGATCAAGGCCATCAACGCCCTGCGCGCCCAGGGGCAGACGGTGGTGCTGATCTCCCATCGCCCGACCCTGCTGGGGGTAGTGAATAAAGTGCTGCTGATTAACGAAGGTGCCGTTCAGGCGTTCGGCCCGCGCGAGCAGGTGTTTGCCAACCTGCGCCAGGCCAACATGCTCAAATCGGTCCCCGTCGCACCCGCAGCCGAAAGCCCGGCACCTGTTGAAACCCAACCATCACCACGTGAGGCATTATCATGAACAAGAATAATAAAGGGCCAGAGATGCCAGACGCCGACCTCGTCGATATCAATATCTGGCCGCCGTTGCTCCGCGGCCTGGCGGTGATCCTCATTGCCGTCGGGGGGATTTTTACTCTGGGCGGTAAAAGCGCCGCTGGATGCCGGGGTAGTGGCCGACGGCACGGTGACGGTCTCCAGCAACCGAAAAACCATCCAGCACCTGAGCGGCGGCCGGGTGACCGATATCTATATGAAGGAAGGGGAAGCGGTGAAAAAGAACCAGGTGTTAATGCGCCTCGACACCCTGCAGCTGGATATGCGCTACAGCGCGTTAAGCGCCCAGTATATCTCCGCCAAAACCAGCGAGGACCGGCTGCTGGCGGAACGAAACGGCGCACAGACCATCACCTTCAGCGATACGCTGCTAAAAAACTTTGCTGGTAACAAGCGCCTCGCCGAGAGTCAGCAGCTGCAGGCCAAACTTTTTGAGACCCGGCGGAAAAATATTCAGGACGAGCTGTCGATGATCGAGGAGTCCCTTGACGGTCTGGTCGGGCAGACGGAGAACCTCAATAAAATTAAGGGCTACCGCGAGCATCAGTTCACGCTGATCAACAGAGAGCTGGGGGCTATCCGGGCGCTGAGCGAGAAGAACTACTACCCCAAGGCCCAGCTGATGGTGCTGGAGCGCGAGGCGGCGGAAATCTCCAGTACCGTCTCGGAAGATATCCTCAACATCGCCAAACTGAAGTCGCAGCAGAACGAGCTGCGGATCAAAGCGTATCAGGTACAGCACCAGTACCAGCGGGAGGTGGAGTCTGAGTTAACGGATAAGCAAAAAGAGGTGGCGATGCTGGAGGACGAACTGCAATCGACCCGTCACGAGCTGGATAACACCGTGATCCGCTCGCCGATCGACGGCATTGTGCTGGACGTCAAAGTCAGCACCGTGGGCGGGGTGATCCAGCCTGGCGAACATCTGATGGATATCGTCGCCGCCGGACAGCCGCTGCAAATCGACGCCAAAATCCCGGTGCAGGCCATCGATAAAATGGCCCCGGGGCTGACCGTCGACGTGATGTTCCCGGCGCTGAACCACGCCCTGCTGCCGTCGGTCCCGGCCAGGGTGCTGACCGTCTCGGCCGACCGCCTGACCGACAAAGTGACCCAGCAGCCCTATTACCTGGCCGAAGTGCAGGTCTCCCCGGAAGGCGTGCGTCTGCTGCGCGATCACAAGATCAAAGCCGGAATGCCCGCCAACGTGACCATTAAAACCGGGGAGCGCACCTTCCTCAGCTACCTGTTTAAACCGCTGCAGGCCCGCCTGGAGCTGGCATTTAAAGAGATTTGATGTGAGGCGTTTGTCGTTCGTAGGCCGGGTAAGGCGTAGCCGCCACCCGGCGATGCACCGGTGCGGCCTGCTCCCCCTCACCCCAACCCTCTCCCTCAAGGGAGAGGGAGAAGTACGTGCACATCACACCACCTCAACCACCGCAAACTCTTCGGCCACCAGCTCCATATCCTCCGCGTACACCCCTTCCCGGGTGAAAAATGCCTTATGTTCCTCGCGCCAGTATGCCAGGCTCAAATCCCCTTCCCCCTCTTTACGGGCAAAGGCTTCCGTCACCTCAGAGAAGCGCACCAGGCGCAGAGACAGCATTCTGATAACGCAGACCGGCGCGCCCTGGCCGTTAAGAATAATATGGTAACTTCCGGGCCCGGGAGCGGCGTCATCGGCATTAAAGGAGGCCAGCGAGCCGCAGGAGGCGGTCTTAATTCCTTTGACGACCAGGTCCGCAAGTTCGTTAGCCATCTCAGGGTTATCCCCGAAGGCCCATGCCCGGGCACGCGGATATTTCAGTTTTAAGCCCTCAATAACATCCATCGCAAAATCCTTTCAGATCAAATTTTAATGGTTCACTGTAGCACGTTTTGATCGGCCTCCTTGCCGATGCGCTTTCGCCTCTCTACGCTTATCACACGCAGGGCCTGACCTCGAATAAACCTGCGCTCTATGAAAGGGAGACCTTATGCTGCGCCTTCTTCTCCTGCTGATGGTCACGCTCGTTTGCCCGTCGCTTTTAGCTGCGCCGATCGCGCACATCATCGACACGGACAAAACCGCCATCAGGCTGTCGTGGCGCGCCTTTGGCGGCATCCCGTCGTGGGCGAATCTGAAGGGTGTGATGGGGACGGTCACGCTGAACCCGGACAATGAATTTGACGACCGCATCAACGTCACCATTCCGGTGGCAACGCTTCAGGCCTCCAACAACCTTCTCACCTGGCAGCTCAAAAGCAATATGTTTTTTGATGCCGCCCGCTACCCGACCATCACCTTTGCCAGTACCCGGGTGGTGAAGCTCGGCCCGGATCGCTACCGCGCCTTTGGCTCCCTCACCGTCCGGGATCTCAGCCGCCCGGTGATCCTCGATGCCCGGCTCGATCGCCTGTCAGGAGAGACGATCGCCCTGCATGCCACCACCGCCATCTCACGATCGGCCTATAAAATGGATCGCTTTGCGCTGGTGGTGGACGATCGGATCGCCATTGCCATCGAGATCCAGGCAAAGCCCACCAAACTATGACAGCGCGGCCTGCAGCTGGCGGGCCGCTTCTTCTAACTGCGCAACGGGCGTGCGGCCAATCAGGGCAAACTGATATCCCCGGGCGTGCCACCAGGCGATATGCATCCCGTAACGCTGTTCGGTGGCCATCGCGGTTGAATGCCCCTGACCGTGGGCCGAGACGCACAGCGCCAGCGGGCCATAATCGGCCTGATTCCAGGCAATCTGGGCGATAGCGGTATGTTCATAGCGCAGAATGCGCACCATCTTCAGCTCGCTGTCTGGCAGAACCAGCTGCTGCTCGTGCAGCTGCAACCCCACATCCTGGGCGATGCGGGCCAGGCCGCGGCGCAGCACAGGCGGCGAGCTGTCGGCATCAAGCAGCGTTTCGGCGCTGTAGAGCGACATGTAGTGCGCCTCCAGATCGCGGATGCTGGCGTTCTCATCGCGCTCTTCCGATCCTTCGCCTGTTAACGTGCGCGCCAGATAGCCCACGCCCGTGCCGGTCAGCAGAAAACCGACCGAGGCGGCAATCAGCGCCCGTCGGCTGACGCCCGGGCGTGGCGTACCCTGTTCGCTGAGATGGGCATCCAGACGGGCCTGCATCCGCGCCGCGGGGGCCTCGTCCAGCAGAGGGGAAAAGGCCGCGCGGTAATCCTGGTTACTCTTCATCAGTTCGGCGGTACGTCCGGCGAGCTGGTCGTCGCTGCGCAGCAGGCGGGCAAACTGTTCAGCGTCGCTCTCCTCCATCTCGCCATCCAGCCAGGCCACGATGGCCTCATCGCCGTAGGGGGGCGTAAAGCGGATCCTTTTCACCAGCGTTTCTCCTTTGCAGCAGGCGGGACAGACGCCGTGTTGGCCAGCGTCGCCCGGGCGGTGGCCAGCCGGCTCATGATCGTGCCAATCGGCACCGATAAGGTGTCGGCCGCCTCCTGATAGCTAAAGCCTTCGACGTAGACCAGAAAGAGTGCATTGCGCTGCGCCTCCGGCAGAGCGTTAACCCGACGCATGATCTGCTGGTAACGCTGACGATCCTCGTCCTGTTCGTGAGTGTCGTGGGCCAGCAGATCCTCGGTATCAACAAAGCCCTGCCCCATCCGCACGCGGCGCGCGCGCAGATCGGAGATCCAGATCGAATGGAGGATCGAAAACAGCCACCTGTCGATGCGCGTGCCCGGCACAAACTGCGCGCTCTTTTCCAGGGCACGCACGCAGGTGGCCTGCACCAGCTCCTCGGCCATATCCCGGCTGCGCGACAGCACCAGGCCGTAGCGCCAGAGGCGATTCAGATGTACAGTAAGCTGCTGGCGAACGTCGCTGGTGGTGATTTTTCGATCCTCGCGCCCGGTTTCAGGATTCAGGATGGCCGTTAATGGCCGCCTGCAGATCCCGGTACTCTTCACAGGTCTGGCCGCAGATGGCGGCGATCGCTTTCAGCTGCTCACCGGCGAGATCGGGACGGCCTTTCACCATCCAGGCTTCGCCAAGGTATTCCCGCGCTTTGGCGTAGTTCGGGGCCAGGGCCAGCGAACGCTGATAGTAGCCAATCCCCTCGTCGGTGCGCCCCAGCTTGCGGGTGGCATAGCCGCGGTAGTTCCAGGCCTCGGCCGTGTTGCTGTCCTTCAGAGTGTCGAGCAGATTCAGGGCCGCCTGATACTCCCCTTTTTTCGCCAGGTGATACGCATAGTGGGTTTTATCCAGATCGCTGAGGCTGCCGGACTTATCCGGCACGCATTTTTTGCTCACGCTGTCATATACCTGCCCTTTCGGACAGTCCGGGGTGGTCTTGTCGGTATTATTATCGCCCATCGCCAGCGCCAGAGGCGCCTGGACGAGAACGAACAGCATGAAACAGGCAGAAGTAAGTTTATGCATGGTGGTGACTCCGGTTAGCTGCACTGGGAACATCCACCTTGTAAACGCGCACCACCCCGACTTTATTCGAAAATATTTATTAATAATTGATCCGGAAACTTCTGCGGTTGTGTTCTAGACTGCGCAACTAAAAATAATACTCACCCGTGAAATAATACTAATGTCGTAGAGCTATTGACGAATGCGGCAGGTATAAAGTCAAAAAATCATACTTTTGTCTTATTATCTTTTATTACAACCTGACTAATAGCCGCACCGGCAGAGATTGCCATCCCGGCAATAATATATTTTGGGTTATTATTAATGTCCCGCATTAAATTAATCAAATTAACGCATTTATTGCGGTAAATTGTGATCGGCCTCAATCCCCACGGCCTTATTCCTTGTCAGGAAAACCCATAAAACCCTTACAGTACAAAGGCTCCAGCAAACCCACCTCCTGCAACCGTCTATTTATGAGACTACAACAGGCGTTATCAATCGCCAGAAATTTATTTCACCGCTTCGTCATTTGCGCTTTTAGTGCTTTCTGGCTATATCATTTTTAAGCACTAATGAGACGATCGCCATATTAATAACAGGGATGGCAAACATCACGCCTGGCATGAGCCGCTTTAAAAACATTACAGCAGGTCACTATTTCTGACAAATAGTGTCTCTTTCGGGACGCTTAAACTCTGCTGAGAATAAATGAATTTAAACACACAGCATTTCTTTCACTCTGTTGGGAGTCATACACATGAGTAAATTCACTGTCATCTCCAGACTGACGCATAAGGAAACGGTAGCAGAAGGAAACCAGATCATACTGGGCGAAGATTCCGTGGTGAAGCTTCAGGCCGGCAGAGGTGATATCGCCAGCTATTACCGCACCAACAACGATCTGCTCGTCAGGATGACCAACGGCGAAAGCGTGACGCTGAAAAACTACTTCGTCAACAACCACCAGCTGGTACTGGATGAAAACGGCGCCCTGTGGTGGATCGACGATCCGCTGGCGGTGGAGCGTTACCAGTCGATCCCCTCCACCGATGCCCTGATTGCTGGCAACGTCAATAACTCATCCGGCGATACCCCTATCTGGCCGTGGGTGCTGGGTGGCGTGGCGGCGGCAGGCGGTATTGCGCTGGCGGCTGGCGGGGGTGGCGGTGGCGGCGGTGGTGGTGGCAGCAAGCTTATCGATCCGGGCCCGGCGGCTCTCGATACTACGCCGCCTGACGCGCCCACTAACCTGCATTTCGCCAACGGTAACACTCAGCTGCTCGGCAATGCCGAAGCCAACAGCACGGTCACCGTGACCGATGCCGACGGCAACGTGGTGGGCAAAGCGAAAACTAACGGCAACGGCGAATTTACCGTCGAGCTGGGCACGCCCTATACCAACGGCGAGACCCTGGAAGTTATCGCAACCGACGGTTCCGGTAACGTCAGCCCGCCAACCAGCATTACCGCCGCGGATACCACCCCACCGGAAGCACCGATGATTATCCTCGCGGACGATGCTGTCGGCAGCCTCACCGGCGCGCTCGACAGCGATCAGACCACCGATGATCCCCGCCCGGTCTTCAGCGGCAGCGGCGAGGCCGGGACCACCCTCACAATCTACGACAACGGTAAGTCCATCGGCAGCACCGTGGTGAACAGCGACGGCAGCTGGAGCTTCACGCCTGCTAATAATCTCGCAGACGGCTTCCACCAGTTTACCGCCGTCTCCACCGATGCTGCGGGCAACGTCAGCCCGGACTCTGCGGAGTTTAACCTCACCATTGATACCCTCGCCCCGAATGCACCGGTACTGGAAGTGACGGACGACGAGGGCACCATCCAGGGTCTGCTCACCAACGGTGGGTTTACCGATGACAACCAGCCGGAGCTGGGCGGCCAGGGCGATCCGGACAGCACCATCGCCATCTATGACAATGGCCTGCTGCTGGCGGAGGTCGTCGTCGCCGACGACGGCACCTGGAGCTATACCCCGCCGGTGGCCCTGGCGGATGGGCTGCACAGCATCACCCTGACGGAAACCGATCTGGCGGGTAACCTGAGCCCTACCTCCGCGCCGTTCGAATTTACCATTGACCGCACCCCGCCGGCCGCCCCGACCGGACTGGTGCTCAATACCGAAGGGACTATCCTCACCGGCACGGCGGAAGCCAACTCGACGGTCACGGTCAGCAACGATCTGGGCGTCACCTTAGGCACGGCAACTGCGGATGCTAACGGGGCGTTTTCAGTGACCCTGAGCGCGGCTCAGCTCAACGGCGAGACGCTGAGCACAGCGGCCACCGACAGGGCGGGTAACGAAGGGCCAGCAGCGGACCTGGTTGCCCGGGATGTTACCGCCCCGACAGCACCGTCCGCCCTCGTGGTGGCAACGACGGGCGACAGCGTAAGCGGTGAAGCCGAAGCCGGCGCGCGTATTTCGGTGCGTGACGCCGGGGGAACGGAGCTTGGCTCCGGTGAAGTCGGCCTCGACGGCAAGTTCACCGTCAACATCGCCCCTAACCAGCTCAACGGTGAAGTGCTGACGGTCTACGCGTTCGATACCGCTCAGAACCAGAGCCCTCCGGGTCAGGCCACCGCCACCGACTCGACGCCACCGGAACCGCCGGCACAGCTGGCGATCGCTGCCGATGATGTGACGCTCACCGGCACCGCAGAAGTGGGCAGTACGGTGGTTCTTATGGAAGGCACCACGAAGCTTGGTGAAGTCGTGGTGGGTGAAACAGGCAGCTTCTCCTTCACCATGGCGACCGCCAGGCTGAACGGTGAGATCCTGAGTCTTACCGCTACCGATCACGCGGGCAATACCAGCGAGGCCAGTTCGATAGAAGCCAGGGACATTACCCCTCCGGCCACGCCGATCATTACCGACGTGGTGGATGATGTCCCTTCGCTTATCGGCACCATCGTGAGCGGGGCGACAACCGATGACCGCACCCCGCTGATCTCCGGTACGGGTGAGCTTGGCACCAAAATTTTCGTCTACAGCGAGAATATCCAGATCGGTATGACGGAGGTCGATACGACGGGCCACTGGTCGTTCCAGGTTCCGGCCAGTCTGACGGATGGGGCTCACTCCCTGACCGCCGATGCCGTGGATCGCCGCGGCAATCACAGCGTGATGTCCGAGATCTGGTCGATTAACGTCGACCCGGCAGCCCCGAACCCGCCAACCGCGACGGTAGCCACCGCGGCCTTCGCCCAGAGTGAGGAGCCGGTGGTCAGCACCCTGAGCGCCGGCTCCACGGGCGAAACGCTGATCTATAACGTGCTTAATGACACCGGAGGCGACCACGTCAGCAACTTCTCGCTGGCGGCGGGGGATAAAATCGACATCAGCGAGCTGCTGGTCGGCTGGAACGGCGATCGCTCCACGCTGGGGGATTATATCCAGGTCAGCAACAGTGAGGGCAATACGGTGATCAGCATTGACCGGGACGGAGCGGACACCAGCTATGCGCCAGCGACGTTGGTAACGCTGGATGACGTCCAGACCACGTACGAGGAGCTGGTAAACCAGAATCACATCATTACCGGTTAAAGAAATTTTTTCCCTCTCCCTGTGGGAGAGGGTCGGGGTGAGGGCATCTGGCCGCACGCCTGCAACACCGCCGGGTGGCGGCTACGCCTTACCCGGCCTACAAAACCGAAAACAATCGACTTTAACCTCGTAGGCCCGGCAAGCGTAGCGCCGCCGGGCAACCAGACCGCACTCATGCAACATCGCCGGGTGGCGGCTACGCCTTACCCGGCCTACAAAACCGAAAACAATCGACTTTGACCTCGTAGGCCCGGCAAGCGTAGCGCCGCCGGGCAAACAAACCGCACGCCTGCAACACCGCCGGGTGGCGGCTACGCCTTACCCGGCCTACAAAACCGAAAACAATCGACTTTAACCTCGTAGGCCCGGCAAGCGTAGCGCCGCCGGGCAACCAGACCGCACTCCTGCAACATCGCCGGGTGACGGCTACGCCTTACCCGGCCTGGAAATTTAAATTACCTTCAGGTAAATAACCCCAAACTTAATGCCATTAATATTGTGACCTGGGCACCACATTATTTTTTCTACCAAATACCGTTATTGCCTTAACTTAAACCATGCTCTAAATAGCAGAGCATTTTAATAAAGCAAACCTCTATATTTATATTAAAAAACACCTCTGGATATATCATATTGAATATCTCTTTTATCCCCGCTTAATTATTTACACAGCCGCACTAAAATATAAATCCGCTCAATTTCCACATCCGGATTATTCCTAACCCATTAAATTAACGTTAAAATAACTGCCCTTACCCTGCGTTGCGCCCACCGCACCAACCCGCATAGCGCCTGGCTTCCTTAGCGCACCCCGCATACAAATAACGTCTTCAATACCGCTAACCCTTTATTAACCGGTGCTTAATTTGCGCTTTTAGTACTTTCTGGCTATATCAAATTTAGTCAATCCGAAATTGTTACCAATATTAAAGACAAGGATTTTACCGCCGAGAAATATATCCCCAGCCGTCTTACCCCCCTGAATACCCAGGGCAAAAATCCGCTGCCACCATCGTTTTATCGGCAGCTCTTAATAACTTTTAAATAATTACCCTGGGTCATTGTTTTAATTTAACAGTTTCCCTACGGGTGGCGCTCAATCTGCTCAATAGAAATGGCTTAAACCGCTCGCCATTTCATTGCACTCTGCCGGGAGTAACACACATGAGTAAAATCACTGTCATCTCCAAACTGACGCACGTGGAAACGGTAACAGACGGGTCTCAGGTGACGCTGGCCGACTCTTCAATCGTTAAGATCAACGCCCAACGTGCCGACATTCTCGACTATGAACGCAGCGGTAACGACCTGATCGTTAAGCTGGCCGACGGCGAAACCCTGACCCTCAAAAATTTCTTTGTCGCCGGTGAACAGGGGATCAGCCAGCTGGTGCTGGAAGAGAGTAACGGTGCCCTGTGGTGGATTGCCGATCCGATGGCGGCAGAGAGCTACCAGTCGATCGCCTCCGTTGATGCCCTGCTGGCGGGCACCACTACCGCGTCGGCAGGTGAAGCGGCGATCTGGCCGCAGGTGGTGGCGGCGGCGGCGGTGGTGGTGGGAGTGACAGTGATAATGGCAGTGGCAATGGAAGTGGCAGTGACGGGGGTAATGGCAATGGCAGTAACCCGACGCTGCCGGGCACCGATCCGAACGACACCACGCCTCCGGGCGCAGCGACCAACCTCAGATTTTCAGCCGATGGCACCCAGCTTAGCGGGAGCGCCGAAGCCAACAGCATCATCACCGTCACCGATGCCAACGGCAATGTGATCGGCCGGGGCCAGACCAACGGCAACGGTGAATTCACCGTCGATCTCGGCAAGCCCTACACCAACGGCGAGACCCTGACCGCGACCCCGACCGACGGGGCAGGCAACACCGGACCGGGCACGACGGTGACCGCCGCGGATACCACGCCGCCGCAGGCCCCGATCCTCAACAGCGTTACCGATGATGTGGGCAGCGTGACCGGATCGCTCACCAGCGGCCAGTCCACCGATGACGCCCGCCCGACCTTTAGCGGCAGCGGCAAACCGGGCAGCACCATCACGGTTTACGACAACGGTACCGCCATCGGCACCGCGCAAGTCAACAGCAACGGCAGCTGGTCCTTCACCCCGGCCACCGCGCTGGGCGAAGGGGCACACCAGATCACCACCCGGGCCACCGACGCCGCGGGCAATACCGGACCGGCCTCACCGGCATTCAGCTTTACCGTGGATACCCTTGCCCCGAATGCCCCTTCCGGCGTGACGATCGCGGACACCACCGGGACGGTGCAGGGCGTACTTGTCGCCGGGCAGACCACCGATGCCAACCGCCCTGCCCTGAACGGCACCGGTGAACCCGGCAGCACCATCACGATCTACGACAACGGTCAGGCCGTGGGCCAGACCACGGTGGGCACGGACGGCAAATGGAGCTTTACGCCAGACACGCCGCTTGCCGACGGCGCGCATTCCATCACCCTGACGGAGACCGACCTGACGGGCAACACCAGCGATCCGTCCGCCCCGTTTGCGTTCACCATTGACCGCACGCCGCCGGACCAGCCGACCATCAGCCTGATCCCGGGCGGCACCGAGGTCACCGGCAGCGCCGAGCCAAACAGCACGATTACCATCACCGACAGTAACGGGAAGGTGATTGGCACCGGCCAGACCGATGCCAACGGCGACTACCGGGTTCCCCTCAACGAGGCGCAAACCGAAGGGGATACCATCAGCGTGGTGGCCTCCGATGCCGCCGGAAACCAGAGCCAGCCAATCAGCGCCGTGGTGGGCTATGTCACCCCGCCTGACGCGCCGACCGATCTGGCGATCAATCCTGAAGGCTCCGTCGTCACCGGTAAGGCAGAAGCGGGCAGCACCGTCACCATTCGCGATGGCGAAGACGTTATCGGGAGAGGCGTTGCCGGCACTGATGGCAGCTTCGAAATTATCCTCTCCACCCCACGCCTGAACGGCCAGGATCTGGCGGTCACCGCCACCGACGCAGCGGGTAACACCGGGCCGGAGGGCAGCGTAACCGCCCCGGACGTGACGCCGCCGCAGGCCCCGGTCATCACCAGCGTGGTGGATGACGTGGAGGGCATCACCGGCGTGATCCGCGACGGGCAGATCACCAATGACACCCAGCCGGTAATCAGCGGCACCGGTGAACCGGGGTCGACCATCTACATCTACAGCGGCACGGATCAGGTTGGCTTTGCCGAAGTGGACGCGGACGGCAACTGGTCTACCGAGCTGCTGCTGATTGACGACGGTGGCTATGTTCTGACCGCACAGGCCGTTGACCGCTACGACAACCGCAGCGAATCCTCCGGCAGCTGGACCATCATCATCGATGCCACGCCACCGGCCACTCCGGCGATTTCCCAGGTGATCAACGATCTGCCTGAGACCGCCGTGGCCATCGACAACAACGGCACCACCAACGACAACCGTCCGACCCTGTACGGCACTGGCGAAGTCGGTTCGACCATCAGCATCCGCGTCGATGGCGTCGAGGTGGGCACCGCCCAGGTCGGCAGCGGCGGGGAGTGGAGCTTTACCCCCACCACCGCCCTGCTGGATGGGCAGCATGCCATCACCACGGTGGCGACAGATGCCGCCGGTAACAGCAGCCCCGCTTCCGGCACCTTCACCCTGACCATCGATACCCAGGCCCCCACCGTCCCGGTTATTACCCGCGTCGAAGACAATACCGGCGGTATTCAGGGGGATGTGACCAGCAACACGCCGACCGATGAAACCCGGCCGGTGATCCACGGCAACGGCCCGGCAAACTCGCTCATCAGCATCTATGAAGTCACCACCCTGCTCGGCACCACCACCAGCAATGGGGATGGCGTCTGGAGCCTGCAGCTTGCCACCCCGCTGGTTAACGGCACCCACGTTCTCACTGCGTCAGTCAGCGATGCGGTAGGCAACACCGCCACCTCCGGCAGCTTTAACCTGGTGGTGGATACCCTGGCCCCGGGCACCCCGGACATTCCGGCGATCACCGTCAATCCTGAGGGCGGCGGTGAAGAGACCCTGACCTCCGGTGGCAGCACCCGTGACACTACCCCGACCCTGAGCGGCACCGGTACGGCAGGCGATATCGTCACCATCTACGACGGCACCACCAAAATCGGCGAAACCACTATTCCGGCAGGGGGGCAACTGGAGCTGGACCCCGCCTGCTGGGCTGCCCAATGGCACCTACGATCTCAGCCTGACCGTGACCAACAAAGACGGCGCGGGCAACGAGAGCGCCCCGTGCCAGCCGGTGTCCATCACCATTGATACCGAAGCACCGGCGCAACCTGACGCGCCGGTGGTCACCGATAACGTCAGCGAAATTACCGGCCCGGTGGGCAACAACGGCGCCACCAACGACACCCGTCCGGTGCTGAGCGGCACCGGTACGCCGGATGACGTAATTAGCATCTACGACCAGACTGAGACCGGCAACGTGCTGGTGGGCGAAGTGGTGGTCGACATCAACGGCAACTGGACATGGCGCGCCGATGAGCCGCTGGCAGAGGGGACGCACGGCTTTACCGTTATCGCCACCGACCCGGCGGGCAACGCCTCGGCGGTGTCGGACACCATCACAGTGACCGTCGACAGCCTCGTGCCGGAGATCCCGACGATCGCCAGCGTCAATGACACCCTCGCGGCGGGCAGCAGCACCAACGACACCACTCCAACCGTCACCGGCACCGGCGAAAACGGCACCACGGTGATCCTCTACAGCAACGGCGTTGAGGTGGGCCGCGGTCTGGTGAGCAACGGCAGCTGGACCATCACCGCCAGCGCGCTGAAGGATGGCCCGACCACCCTGACCGTGGCGGCGCTGGATGCCGCCGGGAACGCCAGCAGCGCGGGAAGCGACTTTGCCTTCACCATCGACATCGTGCCGCCGGGCAACCCGCAGCTGCTGGAGATCTCTGACAGCACCTTCGTCAACGGCACGCTCTACGCCAACAGCAGCACCCCGACCCTGAGCGGCACCGGCGAGCCGTTGAGCACTATCACCGTCTCGGTTGACGGCAATCCGCTCGGCCAGGCGCAGGTCAACGAGCAGGGACAGTGGACCTTCCCACTGCCGGCTGGCACCGAACTGCAGGATGACACCCACACCATCACCCTGGTGGCGAGCGACGCGGCGGGCAATATCAGCGAAGGCAGCCCGGTCACCCTGGTGATCGACACTGACGCACCGGCTATTCCGGTGGTGACAGAGGTCGTCTCCGGCGGTACGCCGCTGACCGGCACCGCCGAGGCGGGTGCCACCATTACGGTCACCGGCACGGGCGGCGTGGTGCTCGGCACCGGGGTCGCCAACGCCGAGGGGCAGTTCTCGGTAGCCCTGACCCCACCGCAGTACAACGAAGCCACCCTGAGCGTGGTGGCGAGCGATCCGGCGGGCAACGTCAGCGATCCGGCCAGCTTTAACGTCCTGCCGACGCCACAGCTGCCGGACGTGCCGGTCATCGTCGCCATCCTGGATGATAACGGCACCGACGGCAGCATCAACGTCAAAGGCAGCAGCTCCAACGATGCCACCCCAACCCTCACCGGCACGGCGATCCCCGGCAGCCTGGTCACGATTTATCTGGACGGCAGCACCACGGCGCTGGGCACTGCCACCGCCGACGCCACCACCGGGGCCTGGACGTTCCCGGTTGCCACCCTCGGGGAAGGCAGCCACAGCTTCAGCGTCACCGCCACCGTCGACGGCGTGGCCAGCGGCCAGTCGCCTGAAGCCACGGTCAATATCGATCTCACCCCGCCGTCCGCCCCGGCCTTTGGCAGCGTGGTGGACGACGTCGGCCCGCAGACCGGCGCGGTGACGAGCGGCAGAGCGACCAACGACGATCTGCCGACCTTCAACGGGACGGCCACGCCGGGGGATGTGATCAGCCTGTACGCGGACGATACCCTGATCGGCACCGCCACGGTGGGCAACACCGGAGCCTGGAGCATCACCCTGACCGACCCGCTGGATGACGGCACTTACGCCCTGACCCTCAGCGCCACCGATCCGGCCGGGAACGAAAGCCCGCGCTCGGCACCGTTCTCTCTGGTGGTGGATACCACCGCGGGCGAAGTGGTCATCACCGGGGCTAACGATGACGTCGGGCCGGTCACCGGCAACGTCGCCAACGGCGGCAGCACCAACGACAACGCCCCAACCCTGACGGGTACCGCAGAAGCCAACAGCAGCGTCGCCATCTACGACGGCATTAAGCTGATTGGCACCGTCACCGCCAGCAACACCGGGGCCTGGAGCTTCACCCCGACCAGCGTGCTGGCGGAAGGTCAGCACGTCTTTACCGCCGTCGCCACCGACAGCGCGGGCAACGTCACCCCGATCTCCGGGGCGTATATCCTGACGGTCGACTTGACCCCACCGGCCACGCCGACCATCGCCAGCGTCAACGACGACGTGGCGGGCAATACCGGCCTGTTGACCAACGGGCAGGTCACCAACGATGTGCGTCCGGAACTGACCGGCACCGGCGTGGCGGGCAGCACCGTCCACATCCTGGATAACGGAATCGAGATCGGCACCGCGCTGGTGGGCGCCAGCGGCAGCTGGAGCTTTACCCCGACCAGCGATCTGGCCTCCGGACCACACGAGCTGCGCGTCAGCGCCACCGATGCCGCGGGCAACGTCTCCGGCACCTCGCCCGCGTTCTCACTCAACATCGACATCACCGCCCCGCTGGCACCGGTTCTGCTCACCGCGGTGGATGATGTCGGCACCGTGACCGGCACGCTGGACAGCGGCGATGTCACCAACGACGCCCGCCCAACCTTTACGGGCAGCGGCGAAGTGGGTGCCACCATCCACATCATTATCGACGAGCTGGAGATCGGCACCGCGGTAGTTAACGCCGCGGGCAGCTGGACCTTCACCCCGGAGACGGCGCTGGATGAAGGTACCCGCAGCATCCGCTTTACCGCCACCGACACCGCCGGGAACACCGGCCCTGCCAGCGATCCGTTTATCCTGACGGTCGATACCCTGGCACCGGCGGCGCCAACCATCGTTGCGGCTGCCGATAACGTGGGCACCATCCAGAATCCGATCACCGCCTCCGGCCAGGTCACCGATGACACCACGCCAGGGTTAACCGGCAGGGCCGAAGCCAACGCTACGGTCACTATTTATGACAACGGGGCTCTCGTCGGCACCGTGCAGGCCACCGAAACCGGCGACTGGAGCTGGACCCCGACCACGGCGCTCGGCAACGGCAGCCACACCTTCACCACCAGCGCCCGGGATGCGGCAGGCAACCTCAGCGAAACCTCGCCGGGCTTCACGCTGATTGTCGATACCCTGAAACCGACCCCGCCAACCATCGCCCTGGCGATTGACGACGTCGGCCCGGTCACCGGCCCGCTCACCAGCGGCCGTACCACCAACGACCAGCAGCCGGTGCTCACCGGCACCAGCGAACCGAACGCCCGGGTACAGATTTTTGAAGGCACCACCCTGCGCGGCGAAGGCGTCGCGGATGGCAGCGGGAACTGGTCAATCGAGATAAACACGCAGCTCAGCGATAGCCAGCACCGCTTCACCGCGGTGGCGATCGATGCCGCAGGCAACGCCAGCGATCCGTCCGCGACCTTCACCCTGACGGTAGATACCCAGGTGCCCGTTGCGCCGGTGCTGGCTTCGGTCACGGATGATGTCGGCGAGACGGTGGCCCTCACTAACGGCCAACTGACCAACGACGCCAGACCAACCCTCAGCGGCACGGCGGAAGCGGGCACCACGGTGAACGTGTACGACGGCACCACCCTGCTGGGTACTGCCACCGTCGGGGCGAACAACGCCTGGAGCTTCACCCCGCTCAGCCCGCTGGCCGACGGGGCACATACCCTGACGGTCACCACCACCGACGCGGCGGGCAACGTCAGCCCGCCGACCGCCGGGTTTGTCATTAACGTCGACGCCACCGCCCCGGTCGCCCCGACCATCACCTCGGTGGTGGATGACGTCGGATCGGTGCAGGGTCCGGTGCTCAGCGGCAACCCGACCAACGACACCCGTCCAACGCTGAACGGCACCGCCGAAGCCAACGCCATCGTGCGTATTTACGACGGCACCACGCTGGTGGGCGAGACTCTCGCTAACGCCCAGGGCCAGTGGACCCTGACCCAGACCATCAACCCGCTTAACGACGGGGTGCATAATTTCACCGCCACCGCCACCGATGCGGCGGGCAACCTCAGCGCGGCGTCGCCGGTGACCTCCATTACCGTCGACACTCTCGCCCCGGGAGCACCGGACAGCTTCACCATCCTGAACAACGGTAATACCCTTACCGGGCGTGGCGAAGCGGGCAGCACCATCACCGTGCGCGATGGCAACGCAGTGATCGGCACCGGGGTGGTCAACAACAACGGCAGCTTCTCCATCACCCTCACCACGGCGAAAGCAAACGGCGAACTGCTGACGGTGACCGCCACCGACAGAGCCGGGAACACCGGCGCGGAAGGCCAGATCGTCGCCCCGGACACCACGCCACCGGCCGTTCCGGCCATTACCGACGTGGTGGATAACGTGTCTGATATCACCGGCACCGTCACCGACGGGCAGACCACCAACGATTCCACGCCGCTGCTCCGCGGCACCGGGCCTGCCAACACCACCATTGAGATCTACAGCGGCACGACGCTTATCGGCACCACCCAGACCAGCGCGGGCGGAAACTGGGAGATCCAGCTCACCGCCGCCCTGCCTGACGGCGGCCACGTCCTGACGGCGCAGTCCGTCGACGCCGCGGGCAACAACAGCGCCGCCTCCAACAGCTGGAGCATCGTGGTGGATGCCACCGCCCCGGATGCCCCGGCGATCACCTCGGCGGTCAACGACACCTCCGGCAGCGCGGTAGTGATTGCCAACAACAGCCCGACCAACGACACCCGCCCAACCCTGAACGGCACCGGGGAAGCGGGGGCCACCCTCAGCATTCGGGTGGATGGCGTGGAGGTAGGAACCACCAAAGTGGGCGCTGGGGGCGAATGGACCTTCACCCCGGAGGACGCGCTCAACGAGGGGCCACGCGTGATTACCGTGGTGGCGACCGATGCCGCCGGGAACACCGGCGAACCGTCTGAGCCCTTTAACATCACCATCGACACCGTGCCGCCAGCCGCCCCGACCATCACCCTGGCGGTGGACAGCACCGGCAACGTCACGGGCGACGTGGTCAGCGACCAGCCAACCGACGAAACCCTGCCGTTGATCCGCGGGACCGGCCCGGCCAACGCGCAGATCAGCCTCTATGAAGGCACCACCCTGCTCGGCACTGCCACCACCAATGCGGCGGGGGACTGGAGCGTGCAGCTGACCACTCCGCTGGGTAACGGCAACCACGCCCTGACCGCAACGGTCAGCGATGCGGCGGGCAACACCGCCACCTCCGGCACCTTTAATCTGGTGGTGGATACCGTGGCGCCGGCCACGCCGGACATCCCGGACATCACCGTCAACCCTGACGGCAGTGGCGAGACCGCCATCACCGGCGGGGGCAGCACCCGCGATACCACCCCAACCCTGAGCGGCACCGGCACGGAAGGCGATATCGTTTCCATCTACGACGGCACCACCAAAATCGGCGAAACCACCATCCCGGCGGGTGGGATCTGGACCTGGACGCCGCCTGAGGCGCTGCCGAGCGGCACTTATAACCTCAGCCTGACCGTGACCAGCAGTGACGGCGCGGGCAACGAGAGTGCGCCGTCAAATCCGGTGACCATCACCATCGATACCGAGGCCCCGGACGCACCGGCGCTGCCGGTGGTCACCGATAACGTCAGCGACATTACCGGCCCGGTGGGCAACAACGGTGCCACCAACGATACCCGTCCGGTGCTGAGCGGTACCGGTACGCCGGATGACACCATCAGCATCTATGACCAGACCGCTAACGGCACCGGCTCCGTCAAGGTGGGTGAAGTGGTGGTCGACATCAACGGCAACTGGACGTGGCGTTCCGACACGCCGCTGGCCGAGGGGGATCACAGCTTCACCCTCACCGCCACCGACCCGGCGGGCAACGTCTCGGTGGTGTCGGACACCATGACCGTGACCGTCGACAGCATTGTGCCTGACATCCCGGTCATCACCAGCGTGGCGGACAACGTCGGGCCGGTCACCGGCACCATCACGGCGGGCAGCAGCAGCAACGATACTACCCCGACCGTCACCGGCACCGGGGAGAACGGCACCACGGTGATCCTCTACAGCAATGGCATTGAGGTGGGACGCGGCCTGGTCAGCGACGGCAGCTGGACCATCACCACGCCGGTGTTGAAGGATGGCGCGACCACCCTGACCGTGGCGGCGATGGATGCGGCCGGGAACGTCAGCAATGCGGGCAGTGCTTTTGCCTTCACCATCGACATCGTGCCGCCGGCAATCCCGCAGCTGCTGGCGATCTCTGACAGTACCCTCGCCAACGGCGCGCTTTACGCCAACAGCAGCACGCCGACCCTGAGCGGTACCGGTGAGCCGCTGAGCACCATTACCGTCTTTGTGGATGGTCAATCTCTCGGCCAGGTGCAGACCAACGCCCAGGGGCAGTGGACGCTGCCCGTCGCCAGCGGCACGCCGCTGTCCGATAGCCCGCACACCTTCACCCTGGTGGCGAGCGATGCGGCGGGCAACATCAGCGAAGGGAGCCCGGTGAACCTGATCGTTGACACCCAGGCACCGGGGGCACCAGTGGTGACCGGCATTGTCTCCGGCGGTACGCCGCTGACCGGCACCGCCGAGGCGGGCTCCACCGTGACAGTACGTGGCTCGGACAACGTGGTGCTGGGCACCGGCGTCACCAACGCCCAGGGGCAGTTCTCCGTAGCCCTGACCCCGCCGCAAAGCGATGCGGTGACCCTCAGCCTGACCGCCAGCGACGTGGCGGGCAACCTCAGCGATCCTTCGAGCTACAACGTTCCGGCCACGCCTGCGCTGCCGGACGTCCCGACTATCGACGCCATTCTTGATGACAACGGCACCGGCGGCAGCGTCAACGTTAAAGGGCTAAGCTCCAACGACGCCACCCCAACCCTGACCGGGACGGCGATCCCGGGCAGCCTGGTGACCATTTACCAGGACGGCAGCACCACGGCGCTGGGCACCGTTACCGCCGACGCCACCTCCGGGGCCTGGTCGTTCCCGGTCACCACCCTCGGGGAAGGCAGCCACAGCTTCAGCGTCACCGCCACCGTCAACGGCCAGACCAGCGGCCAGTCGCCGGGGGCGACGGTCAATATCGATCTCACCCCACCGGCCGCGCCAGCCTTTGGCACCCTGGTGGATGATGTCGGCACCGTCACCGGGGCCGTGGTCAGCGGCAGGCCGACCGACGATAACCAGCCAACCCTCAACGGCACGGCGACGCCGGGGGATGTGATTAACATCTGGTCCGGCGATACCCTGCTGGGCAGCGTCCCGGTCAGCGCCACCGGAGCCTGGACCTTTACCCTGCCACAGGCGCTGGGCGACGGTACTTATACCCTGCTCCTTACCGCCACCGATCCGGCCGGCAACGAAAGCCTGCCTTCAGCACCGTTCTCGCTGGTGGTGGATACCGTCTCCGCGGCACCGGTGATTACCGGGGCTAACGATGACGTGGGCCCGGTGACCGGCAATGTGGTCAGCGGCGGCGTCACCAACGACAACACCCCGACCCTGTCAGGCAGCGCGGAAGCGGGCAGCAGCGTCGCCATCTATGAAGGCACGAAACTGCTCGGCACCGTGGTGGCCAACGCCAGCGGGATCTGGAGCTTCACCCCAACGGTGGTACTGGCAGAGGGCGAACACAGCTTTACCGCCATCGCCACCGACACCGCCGGCAACGTCAGCCCGGCCTCCGGGGCGTACACCCTGACCGTCGACATGACGCCACCGGCTACCCCGGTGCTGGTCAGCGTTAACGACGACGTGGCAGGCAACACCGGCCTGCTGGTCAGCGGCCAGCTCACCAACGACGCGCGTCCGGAACTGACCGGCACCGGCGTGGCGGGCAGCACCGTGCATATCCTGGATAACGGGATCGAGATCGGCACCGCGCTGGTCAACGGCACCGGGGGGCTGGAGCTTTACCCCGACCAGCGATCTGGCCCAGGGTCCGCACGAGTTGCGCGTCAGCGCCACCGATGCAGCGGGTAACGTCTCAGGTACTTCGCCGGCCTTCTCGCTGAACGTCGACACCACCGCCCCGCTGGCACCGGTTCTCAGCAGCGTGGTGGATGACGTCGGGACCCTTACCGGCACGGTGAACAACGGCGGTGTGACCAACGACAACCGGCCAACCTTTAACGGCACCGGCGAAGTGGGTGCCACCATCCACATCATCGTCGACGGACAGGAGATCGGCTCCGCGCTGTTCAACGCCTCGGGCAGCTGGAGCTTTACGCCTGACACCCTCCTTGAGGACGGGTTGCGCAGCGTAACCCTGACCGCCACCGATCTCGCCGGCAATACCGGTCCTGCCAGCGGGGCCTTTACCCTGACGGTGGATACCCTCGCACCGGCGGCACCGACCATCGTCTCCGCCGCCGACAACGTGGGTACCATCCAGACCCCGCTCACCGTCTCCGGCCAGGTGACCGACGACACCACCCCAACCCTGTCGGGCAGAGCTGCGGCTAACGCCACGGTTACCGTCTATGACAACGGCGTCTCCCTCGGCACCGTGCAGGCCAGCGCCGCAGGCGACTGGACCTTCACCCCGGGCACCGAGCTCGGCAACGGCAGCCACACCTTTACCGCCAGCGCCACCGACGCGGCAGGCAACCTCAGCGAAGTCTCGACGGGCTTCACGGTGGTGGTCGATACCCTCAAACCGCTCGCCCCGGTCATCACCCTGGCCCAGGACGACGTCGGCAGCGTCACGGGTGCCCTGACCAGCGGTCAGCGCACCGATGACACCCTGCCGGTGCTCACCGGCACCAGCGAACCGAATGCCCGGGTGCAGCTCTTTGAAGGCACCACCCTGCTGGGCACCGCCACCGCCGACGACAGCGGCAACTGGACGATTGCGCTGACCACGCCGCTGACCAACGCCCAGCACAACTTCACGGCGGTAGCGACGGATGCGGCTGGCAACAGCAGCGATGCGTCCGCCACCTTCAGCCTGACGGTGGATACCCTGCCGCCAGCGGTGCCGGTGCTGGTCTCGGTGGTGGATGACGTTGGCACGGTGGTGTCGCTCACCAGCGGCCAGCTGACCAACGACGCCAGACCGACCCTTAACGGTACGGCGGAAGCGGGCTCGACGGTGAAAGTTTACGACGGCGATGTGCTGCTGGGCAGCGTGGTGGCCGACGCCAACAGCGCCTGGAGCTTCACCCCGACCACGCCGCTGGCCGACGGTCTGCACAGTCTGACGGTGACCGCCACCGACGCGGTGGGCAACGACAGCCTGCCGACCGCGGGCTTTACCCTGAACCTCGATGCCACCGCCCCGGGCGCGCCTGTCATCACCTCGGTGGTGGATGACGTCGGCTCGATCCAGGGTCCGGTGCTTAACGGCAATCCGACCAACGACACCCGTCCGACCCTCAACGGCACCGCCGAAGCAGGTGCCGTGGTGCGCATCTACGACGGCACCACCCTGGTGGGCCAGGTGACGGCCAACGCCCAGGGTCAGTGGACTCTGACGCAGACCACCACCACGCTGACTGACGGGGTGCATAACTTCACCGCCACCGCGACCGATGCGGCGGGCAACCTCAGCGCGGCATCACCGATTACCTCGATCACCGTGGATACCGTCGCACCGGGGGCGCCGGGCGGCTTCACCGTCCTCAACAGCGGCGGCCAGGTCAATGGCACCGCCGAGGCGGGCAGCACCGTGACCATTCTCGGCACCGACAACGTGACGGTGCTGGGCACCGGCGTCGCTGACGCCACCGGGAAGTTCAGCATTGCGCTCTCCACGCCGCAGGTTAACGCCGAGCTGCTGCACGTCTTTGCCACCGACCGGGCCGGAAACGCAGGTCTGGCGGTGGATCTGCGGATGCCGTACTCGCTGGTGCCGAACCCACCGGTCATCACCAGCGTCAACGACAACGCGGGCAGCATCATCGGCAACCTGCTGAACGGGCAGAGCACGGACGACACCACCCCGACCCTGACCGGGACCGCGCAGCCTTCTTCCACCATCACCCTGTATGACAACAACGTGCTGTTAGCCACGGTGACCACCAACAGCGCGGGGGTCTGGACATACACGCCAACCGTGCCGCTGGGGAATGGCCCGCACGCCTTTACCGCCACCGCAGGCAATGCGGTCGGCACCAGCGCGGTCACGCCGCTGAGCTCGATTGTGGTGGATACCGTCGCCCCGGGCACGCCGCAGGGAACCTTCAACGCCGACGGCAGCGTCCTGAGCGGCACCGCCGAAGCGGGCAGCACCATCACCCTGCTGCTGAGCGATAACAGTGTGGTCACCACCACTGCGACGCCGCAGGGAACCTGGAGCTACACCTTCCTCGACAAGCAGTCTGAAGGCGAGCGGATCACCCTCTCGGCCACCGATGCGGCGGGTAACACCTCCGCCACCGGGACGGTGATTGCGCCAAACCTGCCGCTGTCAGCCAGTGACAACGTGGTCGGCCTGGCGCTGACCACCAACGCCACCGTCAGCACCGCCCAGTACAGCGACTACGGCGTCCAGCTGGTGGGTGGCGTCGGCAACGTGCTGTCGCTGCTGGGGGAAAACTCCGCCCAGGTGACCTTCACCGTACCGACCGGCGGCAGCGCGGATATGGAGATCAACGCCAGCGCCACCGGTATCGTGCTCTCCCTGCTCAACACTCTGGAGATCATTGTTCAACGCTGGAACGGCACCACCTGGACTACCGAAGTGGATACCGGCCTGCCGCAGTTCGCTAACCTGTTGACCCTCGGGGCCAGCGGCGTGACCCTGAACCTGACCGGCCTGCCGGGTGGGCAGTATCGCGTCCTGAGCTACAACTCCAACCTGCTGGCCACCGGGTCGTACACCAGTCTTGATGTGGACGTCACCCAGACCACCGCGGGCACCCTGACGGGCACGCTGGTGCAAAACGGCAACGTCATCACCGACAGCGATCCGGTGAGCGGCAGCGACAGCGCGCCGAACGGCACGGTGGTCACCAGCGTAACCAACGCCAGCGGCCTCACCGTTAACGTGGCGTCGGGGGCGGCGGGCACCACCATCAACGGGCTGTACGGCACCCTGACCCTGCACGCCGACGGGAGCTACACCTACACCCTGACCAACACCAGCGCCTCGGTGCTGGGCCGGACCGACACCTTCACCTATAACATCGCCGGGAAAGGGGCCACGGACGACGCCCGACTGATCATCACCCTCGGTGAGAACACGGTGAGAAACAGCGTGACGGCAGTGGACGATACCGCCTCGCTGACCTTCAACACCCAGGTGCAGGCCATCGACTACGGCCCATCGAGCCAGAGCGGCTATACCGTGGTGGGCGTCAATCTGGGTAACGTGCTGAACCTCAACCTGCTGGACGATCGCAGCGAGACCATGAAGTACAGCGTGGCGGAAGGCACCACCCGCACCATGACGATTCAGGGTTCTGTCGGCGGGGTAGCCCTGGCGTCGGTGTTTGACCTCTATATCTACAAGTTCAACCCGGCGACCCAGAGCTATGAGCGGATGCGCACCGAGGCTGGCTGGCTGCGCGCGCCGCTGCTGGGCGGCACCTCGGCACCGCTGACCCTGACCCTGCCGGCGGGGGACTATATCTTCCTGATGAACACCGTGTCGGGGATCACCGCCCTGACCGGCTACCAGATCAACGTTCTGGAAGATCATGTCTATGCCGTCACCAGCACCACCGCCGCCACCACCGGCGATGTGCTGCAGAGTGACATCGTGCCGGCCGGCACGCACGTCACCCAGGTGAACGGGGTCGACGTGAACGCCACCGGCACCACGCGCATTGAGGGGCAGTACGGCACGCTGCTGATCGACGCCGACGGGAAGTACACCTACACCCTGCGGGCCGGGGTGGGGGCCGACCACATCAGCACGCCGGACACCTTCGTCTATACCGTCACGGCACCGAATGGCGATAAGGACACCGCCTCGCTGAACATCACCCCAACGCCGGTGGCACTGGATGCGGTCAATGACGTCAGCCGCGAGCTGAGCGTGGATGCGACGCACCCTGTGGCGGCCTATCGCGATGATACGGTGGGTAACGCCACCTGGAACGCCGCCCTGCTGGCCTACACCTCAGGTTCAGGCAGCGGGACATTTGTGGTGGGGGCCAACACGGCCCTGCATGACGTCGTGCTCCACTTCAACGTCGCCTCACTGCTGTCGCTGGGCGGCCTGAACGTGAACTGGACCATAACCGGGCCAGGCGTCACCAGAACGGGCTCCTTCAATGGCGGTCTGCTGTTGGGCGGGGTAGCCACCATCAACGTCACGGGTCTGGATCTGGACGCTGGCACCTACACTCTGAGCTTTACCGGGGCGATGGGCCCTCTGGGGTTAGGCGCGATCTCCATCACGCCGTACGTCACCGGTACTACCGTGTTCCTTAACAATGAGCTCACCACCGCGGGCCACACCGTCACCGGCAATATCTTTGACGGCACGGATTCGGGCGGCGTGCTGGATCAGCTTCATTCGGTGGACAGCCGTCTGAGCATCACCAGCTATACCGGGACCGTCACTACCCTGGATCCGTACACCACCGCCAATGCCACCGCCAACATTCAGGGGCATTACGGCGTGCTGACCATCGGCGTGGATGGCCACTACAGCTACACCCTGAACAGCGGCGTCTCGCTGGCGTCCATGACCACGAAGGAGACCTTTACCTACAAACTGACCGGCGACAACGGCACCACCGATACCGCCACCCTGACCATCAACATGGCACCGAAGTTCGTCAGCTCCGAGCATAGCGATACCTTCACCGGTAGCGCCTATGGCGACACGCTGATCTACGAAGTGCTGAACAACACGGCGGGTAACGGCACGGCGGGCAACGGCAGTAACGACCACTGGACCAACTTCTCCCTGGCGCAGGGAGACAAGATCGATATCAGCGATCTGCTGGTGGGCTGGAACGGGGACAACGCCACGCTGGGCAACTATCTGCACGTCACCAACAGCAATGGCAATACCGTGATCTCCGTCGACCGGGACGGAGCGGCAAATATTTACACCAATACTACACTGGTTACATTGGATAACGTTCAGACAACCTACGAGGAACTGGTTAACCAACAACACATCATCGCCCAATAGCGCTAATAACAAGACCCGGGCGCACGTCGCCCGGGCTTAACATTATAAAGTTGTTCAGTTTTTTAGGGATAATGCCATGAACAAAGTACCTTGCTGGTGGCTTGGGTGCTGCCTGTTTTCCGGGCAGGTCCTGGCGGCCGATTCGCCTGCGGTCATTAATTTTGGGCAATTAAGTGAAAACCAGGAGCTCCCCTCCCTCAATGGACGGGTCGCCCTGCCGACAAGCCAGGCCGCGCCCGGCACCTTAACCCTGGGCGATGCGGTGACGCGCGCCGTGAACTGGCACCCCACCATTCAGGAAGCGGTGGGCAAACTTTACGAACAGATCCAGCAGGTGGATGTCGCCAAATCGAAGTACTACCCGCAGATCAGCGCCGGCATCAACAACGGCTACAGCAACAACTCCAGCGACACCGGCTTTACCCCCCTCGGTGGTCCTCTCCCTCTCCCAGATGCTCTATGACTTCGGCAAGGTCGCCAGCCAGGTGCGGGCCGAAGACGCGGGCGTGGTGCAGCAGCAGGCCAACGTCCTGCTGAGCATTGATACCATCGCCCGGGATACCGCCACCGCGCTGGTGCAGGTGCAGATGTGGCAGCAGATGGTGGACACCGCCAAAGAGCAGCTTGAGGCGCTGGGCAGCATCGGCACGCTGACGCGCCAGCGTAACGACGAAGGGGCCACCTCGCTCTCCGACGTGGTGCAGACCGACGCCCGTATCGAAGGGGCGCGTTCGCAGCTGATGCAGTATCAGGCCAACCTCGACAGCGCCCGCGCCACGCTGATGAGCAATCTCGGCTGGAGCAACCTCAATGAGGTCAGCAACGCCTTCCCGGCAAAACTGGCCCAAAGCTGCGACATCAAAGATCCGGATGACCGGCTGGTGCCCGCGGTGCTCTCCTCCTGGGCGCAGGCTAACGTGGCCCAGGCCAATCTCGACTACGCCAACGCCCAGATGACCCCGACCATCTCGCTGGAGCCCGAGGTTCGCCACTATATTAACAATCGCTACCCCGGCCACGACACCCTGGATAAGACCCAGTACAACGTGTCGGTCAACGTCGAAATGCCCATCTACCAGGGCGGCGGCCTGAGCGCCCGGCGCAACGCCGCCAGCCACGCGGTGGAGGCGGCGCAGTCCAACGTGCAGCGCACCCGGCTGGACGTGCGGCAGAAGCTGCAGGAGTCGCGCAGCCAGGTGATGAGCCTGATGAGCACCCTGCAGATCCAGTCCCGCCAGGAGACCCTCAGCCAGCGCACCCGCGAACTCTATCAGCAGCAGTATCTGGATCTCGGCTCCCGCCCGCTGCTGGACGTGCTGAACGCCGAGCAGGAGGTTTACCAGGCCCGCTTTACCCAGTGGCAAACCGCCGGACAGCTGCACCAGCTGCAGATCAACTGCCTGTATAACACCGGGCGGATGCGCAACGCCTTCGACCTCGAAAACCACACCATTCAGTCAGTGGAGATCCAGCCATGACGCGAGACGATATCCTTCACGAGGAGCCACTGACGCAGGAGGCGCTGGAGCACTGGGCGCAGGCGTTTGGCTATGTCGCCACCCGCTACCGGGTGGCCTGCTCCCCCGGCGCGCTGGTGGCCGGTGCCCCCCTGGCTACAGGGGAAAAGCAAAACTCCGGCCCTGACCGGGCTGGCCCGCGAGGCGGGGCTCTCCTTTCGGCTGTTGAACAACGGCCAGGAATCGCTCAACAGCTGGCAGCTGCCGGTGGTGGTGGAACTGAATGACGGCAAAATTGGGGTGATTGAGCACTTTGACGGCGAGGATATGGTCGACGTCTGTTTCTTTGACGGCAAGGCGCAGACCAACCGCCTGTCGCTGGCCCGGCTGCTGCCGGCCATTCATCAGGTGGTGGCCCTGCGCCCGCTGGCGGCGTTAAAAGACAGTCGCGTGGATGCCTATATTTCAAAATATCGCCCGGACTGGCTCTACCGCCTGGTGATGCGCGACCTGCGCCCCTATACCTACGTGATGCTGGCGGCGCTGTTTATCAACCTGCTGTCGCTGGCCGGGATTTTGTTTTCGATGCAGGTCTATGACCGGGTGATCCCGGCTCAGTCCTACCCTACCCTGTACGTGCTGACCATCGGGGTGCTGATCGCCACCCTGTTCGGCTTTATCCTGCGTCTCGCCCGCAGCCACATTATGGACCTGCTGGGGAAACGGGCCGACCTGCGCGTCTCGGATCGGGTGTTCGGCCATGCCCTGCGCCTGCGCAACAGCGCGGTTCCCCGCTCCACCGGCAGCTTTATCTCCCAGCTGCGCGAGCTGGAGCAGATCCGCGAAATGGTCACCTCCTCGACCATCTCCACCATTGTCGACCTGCCCTTCTTCTTCCTCTTTGTTGGGGTGCTGGCGATCATCGCCCCGTCGCTGGCGTGGATCGCCCCGGTGGCGGCGGTGCTGATGGTATTGCCGGGCCTGCTGCTGCAGAAAAAGCTGGCGGCGCTGGCGAAGCAGGCGGCCCATGAGTCGACCCTGCGCAACGCCGTGCTGGTGGAGAGCGTGCAGGGGCTGGAGGACATCAAGCTGATGCAGGCGGAGAACCGCTTCCTGCAGCAGTGGAACAGCTACGTGCAGATCACCGCCGAGTCGGGCTTGAAGACCCGCGAGCTGACCCAGGGCCTCATTAGCTGGGGGATGACCATTCAGAGCCTGGTCTACACCGCGGTGATTGTGGTGGGTGCGCCGATGGTGATCGAAGGCGAAATGACCACCGGTGCGGTGGTGGCCGCCTCGATGCTGGCCTCGCGGATGATCGCCCCGATGGCGACCCTCTGCGGCGTGCTGGCACGCTGGCAGCAGGTGAAAGCGGCCAAAGAGGGGCTGGACAACATTATGCAGCTTCCGACCGAGAACCAGCGCGAAGAGACGCCGATCCGCCAGGACGTGCTGCGCGGTCACTATCTGTTCGAGCAGGCGCAGTTTGCCTACGCGGGCGACGTGCAGAACCCGGCCCTGCGCATCAACCGGCTGGAGATCAAACCCGGCGAGCACGTGGCGATCCTCGGCCGTAACGGCGCGGGCAAATCGACCCTGCTGCAGGCGATGGTGGGCAGCATGGATCTGGTGGGCGGCGAGCTGCGGCTCGACAACCTCAGCCTGCCCCATCTCGACATGGCGGACGTACGCCGCAACGTCGGCCTGATGAGCCAGAACGCGCGGCTGTTTTACGGCACCCTGCGCGAGAACATCACCCTCGGGATGCCGCGCGCCACCGACGAAGAGATTTTTGCCGTGCTGGAGATGTGCGGTGCAGCCACCTTTGTGCAGAAGCTGGCGAAGGGGCTGGACCATCCGATCATGGAGAACGGCGTCGGGCTCTCCGGCGGACAGCGTCAGTCGATTTTGCTGGCGCGTATGTTCCTGCGCGATCCCAATGTCGTCCTGCTGGACGAACCGACCGCCTCGCTGGATGAGCACACCGAACGCGAATTTATTCAGCGCCTGAGCCAGTGGCTCGGCAACCGGACCCTGATCGTCGCCACCCACCGGGTGCCGATGCTGGAGCTGGTGGAGCGCGTGGTGGTGCTGAAAGAGGGCATGCTGGTGATGGATGCGCCGAAAGCCCAGGCGTTGAGCAACAGTCGGATGCAGCAGCAACAGCAGGCGAATGGCCGGGAGTGGAAAAATGAAAATCAATCAGCATGATGCCGCCGCGATGGACGACCTGGACAACGCCCTCGGGTCCGAGAGCGGCTATACCGGGGCCAGAAGCATTGTCATCTTCAGCCTGCTGCTGTTTGTCGTCGCCGGGGTGTGGGCGTGGTTCAGCATTCTCGATGAGGTCTCCACCGGCACCGGGAAGGTGATCCCCAGCTCCCGCGAGCAGGTTTTACAGTCGCTCGACGGCGGGATCCTCGCCGAGCTGAAGGTCCACGAGGGGGATCAGGTGCAGGCCGGTCAGGTGCTGGCGCGTCTCGACCCTACCCGCTCTGAATCCAACGTCGGGGAAAGCGCCGCCCGCTACCGCGCGTCGCTGGCCTCCAGCGCCCGTCTGCATGCGGAGGTGAACGACCTGCCGCTCTCCTTCCCGCCCGAGCTGGCGAAATGGACCGACCTGACCGCCGCCGAGACCCGGCTCTACAACTCCCGCCGCGAGCAGTTGGAAGACTCGCGCCGCGAGCTGCGTCAGGCGCTGGATCTGGTCAACACCGAACTGGGGATCACCCAGCGGCTGGTGAAAACCGGCGCCGCCAGCCACGTCGAAGCCCTGCGCCTGCAGCGCCAGAAGAGCGACCTGGAGCTGAAGCTCACCGACCTGCGCTCGCAGTATTACGTCCAGGCGCGTGAGGCGTTGTCCAAATCCAATGCCGAAGTGGATATGCTCTCGGCGGTGCTGAAAGGGCGTGAGGACTCGGTCACCCGTCTGACGATGACCTCCCCGGTGCGCGGCATCGTGAAGAACATCAAGGTGACCACCATCGGCGGCGTGATCCCGCCGAACGGCGAGGTGATGGAGATTGTGCCGGTGGACGATCATTTGCTGATTGAAACCCGCCTGTCGCCGCGCGATATCGCCTTTATCCACCCCGGCCAGAAGGCGCTGGTGAAGATCACCGCCTACGATTACGCCATCTACGGCGGGCTCGACGGCGTGGTGGAGACCATCTCGCCGGACACCATCCAGGATGAGGCCAAACCGGAAGTGTTCTATTACCGGGTATTCATCCGCACCAGCCAGGATTACCTGGTCAACAAAGCGGGCCGGCACTTCTCCATCGTCCCGGGAATGATTGCCACGGTGGATATCAAGACCGGCGAGAAATCGGTGATGGATTATATGATCAAGCCGTTTAACCGCGCGAAAGAGGCGTTAAGGGAAAGGTAGTTTTTCACCCTCTCCCTTGAGGGAGAGGGTACAGGCCGCACGATGCAACATGTTTAACCTTTCGCTCGCGTTAAGTTTTCATCCATGCGTGGATTCGCCTGTCTGAACACCTCTGTGTTTTGACCAAGAAACTTCAGCTTTCCCCGGCTCTCTTCCAGCGCCGTTTCAAGCTTATCAACCTCATTGGAGAGACGGGAAACCATGATAAAGAGTATGGCGATCCCTATCACGACAGGAACGATTAACCACCATGAGAGAAACATGTGCGCAACCCTGGAAGATAATGAATGTAGTTACAGTCTTATAGCTGGCTAATTAAATTCAATAATAGAAATTCATGAGTTTTGTAGGCCGGGTAAGGCGTAGCCGCCACCCGGCGATGCAGTGCGGCCTGATGCCCGCACCCCGCCCTCTCCCACAGGGCTGAGGGGATCCCCAGTAATTTTATTGCCTTTAAAGCAATGAAATTACTAAATGATAATAAAGGGCTTACAGCGGCTCCCTGGTCTGGCTGAAAATCGCCGAAGCGTTTCCGGAAGGCCGGGGCGAGGCGCATGGACGCGCCGAGAGGGCATAGCCTGCAAGGATGCAGGCTGGTGCCCGGCCCCGAAAGCCTGAAGGAATAAGCTGAGGACAAAATTGCCGGGAGCAATTTTGGACAGCGCTTGCGCTGACCCCGAAGGGGTGAGCCCCAGGGATGGGGCGAACAATCCGCGAAGCGGCGATTTTCTTGCCGGGAGCCCGGGTAGCCAGGGTGGTGGCGATTGAGCCACCCTGGCACGTTCACCGGTTCAGGCGTATCAGAGAAGCAAGGAACGTGAGGTGAACGGAACTACCTCCTGAGTCGCATGCTCCCCCCTCACCCTAACCCTCTCCCTCAAGGGAGAGGGGATCGTCCGTGCAAATATTTTTTGTGGGGATCCCTCAACCCACAAGGAGAGGGAGCAACTTGCATTGACCTACGCACCCGAAACCTTCGGGAAAATCTCCAGATACTTCTGCGAGCCATAAAACGGGATCACCAGAAACGCCATGCCCGCCGTACCGCTGGCTAACTGCACCGCCATATCGCCGTTGCGGGTAATAAACAGCGTCCGCTCCTGCCAGCGACAGCCGACGCTCATATCCGGGGTGCAATTTTTGAATTTTGTTAACAGCACGCCCTCTTTGGTCAGGAAGAAGTACCGGCTTTCGACATCGGACGGTTTTGCCGCCGACTCATCCAGCAGCGCGTAAGTCTCCTCCCGCAGCGTTCTGTTTTGCGCATCCAGCGATTTCACCTGCAGCGATTTGGCAGGATAGTTGAAGCGTAACTCCACCATCGCCGCGTTGTCGGCTCTGACATACAACGTCTCGGCCAGATCGTTTGCACCGTAGTATTTTCCGCCGCCCGGCTTGAGCGGTTTCGTCATAAAGCGGTACAGCGTGTGACTGCGAATATCCTGGCGGTTAGGATACTCCGCGTTAAATTGCGCTTTCTGCGGCGCACTGACGACGCAGCCGGTGAGTAATAACAGACAAAGCAGGACAGACAGTTGGCGCATAACTATTCCCTGTGCAGACATTCAGAGTATGTTGACGGTGCTCTCTAACCAGCCAGGAAGATGTGCTCTGTACCAGCTGAGATAGGTTTGATAATCGCTTTTCTGCCGCGTATGCAGCAGTAAAACCACCTCCGTCACGATCCAGGCTTTCGCAATGGCAATCTCTTTGGCTAAATCACGAATCCCGGGATAACAGGCAATAAGACTATAACGATCCGCCAGGGCATTGAATGCCTGAAGGGTGCCCATCCCCTGAATTAGGGGGGCGAGGTCGATAGCCGGACTTCCCGTTCCAAACCGCTCCCAGTCAAAAAGCACCCACTCGCCGGTGTCTCTTCTTCCCCAGTTACCCGCATTACTGTCGCCGGAAATTAAGCCCCGATGACGAAATAACGCCTCGCTGTGCTGATGAAAACAACGCATCTGCTGTGCGGCGCGGTCCGGTAATGCCAACAGCGCGAGCGATGCCTCAAGCGCCGCGGCTGACCAGCCGTGGGGATGATAAATCCATAAAGGATCCGGCGGAAAATCATGCAGACGAGCCAGCATCGACAGCACCTCGTCGCCTGCCACAGCATCTTGATCCACCGGATGGGGAATATATTCCAGCCTTAACTTACGTCGGGAGGCATCGGCGTATAGCAGCGCGGGAGAAATAATATCTGCCTGACGCAGTCGCGGCGCAGCGGAGTGATAAAACGCAAACTCGACCTCACTGACGGGGTACTTCTCGATAACCCGACGCCCCTCTTCATCGCGATTCAGCGTGACTTTCGCGGAACCCATTCTGGATAAATTCTCTTCAGACATGTTTGATTCCTTTTATGACCCATTCACGGCCGATTGCCAGTAAAGCGGCGAACCAAACGCCTCAACGTAGTAATCAATCACCGCCCGCACGTTCAGCGGCGGGTGGCGCGTGTTGGGGTAGATCGCCGCGATGTTGAGGGGCTCGGTATTGATGGAGGTTTCCCATTCCGGCAGCAGTTTTACCAGCTCACCGCTCTGGATCCGGTCGCCAATCAGCCAGTCCGGGAACAGCACGATCCCCATCCCGCCCAGCGCGGCGATCAGCAATGTTTCGGCGTTATTGGAAGACATCAGCGGCGTGACGGGATAGTGGATCCACGCCTCGCCGGGTCGGCGCAGCAGCCAGCGGTTGGGGCCGGACGAGCCGCGATAGACCAGGCATTGGTGACGCATAATGTCGTCCGGCGTTTCCGGCGTGCCGTATTTACGCAGACAGGCCGGCGAGGCAGCCAGGTGATAAAACTGCTGGCCCAGCACCCGGGCGTGAAAGGAGGAGTCGGTCAGCGCGCCGATGCGAAAGATCACGTCGGCGGCATCCCGATGGGGATCGATGTAATCATCGGTCAGCGTCAGCTCGATGCTGAGCCGGGGATAGCGTTCCGTCAGGCCGGGAAGCCCGGGGGCGATATGCCGCTGGCCAAAAAAGACCGGAGCATTGATGCGGATGACGCCGGAAGGCTCCCGCTTGCGCTCGTCCAGCTCCCGGCGCGCCTCGTCAAGGTTACCGAGCATCAGGCGGGCAAAGCGGATAAACAGATGCCCGCTCTCGGTGGGGATAATCGCCCGCGTGTTGCGGTAGAACAGCTGCTGGCCGAGGGCGTCCTCCAGCTGGTGAATGACGCGGGAAACCTGAGATGCCGATATCCCCTCCCGACGCGCCACTACCGAAAAGTTCTGGGTTTCATAGACCGCAACGAAGATCTGCAGCCAGCGAAGAGTGATGTTTGCAGCATCGTACATTGATGCATTTCCTGCACAGGTGTTTATTGCATTATGGCATTTTTCTCACGGATAAACAGGCGTACGCTTCCCGGCCTCAACAACGGAGAGACGGCGTGGTATGCAACTGATATTGATTTTATTCGTGATCGCGGGCGGCATGGGGCTGTCCGTTGAAGCAGGGCTGCTGGGGCCGCTCGGCGGTGAGGTAGGCGATCTGTGGGCAACGTTCAGCGTGTTTGGCGTCGGTGCCGCCCTGACGTTTTTGCTGATGCTGTTTTTCAGCCCGCGCAACAGCCCGTCGTTTTTCGCCCAATCTTCATGGCAGCTGCTGGGCGGGGTGCTCGGCCCGGTCTACGTCATTATTCTGACCATTGCGACCCCGGCAATCGGCATCGCCATGACCATGATTGGCATCCTGGCGGGCCAGGTCTTTAAGAGCCTGATCATCGATCACTACGGCCTGCTGGGCACGCCGCACCGCAAAATTGACAGTAAACGCATCATCGCGCTGGGGTTCATCATCGCCGCGCTGGTTCTGGTTGCACAGGGGTAACACTATGACATTTATCATGATTATTCTGGCAGTTATTGGGGGTGCGACGCTGAGCATTCAGGCCGCCATCAACGGCCAGCTGGGCAGCAAAGTGGGCGTCTTCAAAAGCGCATTCCTGACCTTTTCCATCGGCGCGCTGATCACCGCCCTGCTGATCTTCTTCTTTGAACCGAAACAGGCCGTCACCCTGCTGGATGTGCCGAAATGGCAGCTGCTGGGCGCAATGTTTGGCGTGCCCTACATCGTGATCATGGTGCTGGCCGTACAGCGTATCGGTACGGCGGTCGCCACGGTGGCGGTGATTTTCGGTCAGCTGACCATGAGTATGCTGATCGACAATTTCGGCTGGCTGGGCAATGCGGCTATTCCCTTTTCGATGAGCCGTCTGGGGGCCATCATCTGTCTGGGGATCGCCCTGTTCTTTATCTATTCCAGCAGCCGAACGCCGGAAAAAGAGGAAAAGGCGCCTGTCACCAGCGATGCTCGCTCATAATTACCGACGTATTCCCGATACCGGCTCTGCGTGCATTTATGCCAAAATGGTAAGAGTTAATGGCTAAAAAGGGGCTGGTATAATGGAAGAATCCTCATTAGAAGATGAATTTAACCGTCGGGTGAAGACGCTCAGCGAGCGCGCCAAAGCAGCCGGGACGAATGTCAGCGAGCTATGCCGTATCGCTGGCGTCAGTCGCACAACGCCAGAGCGGTGGAATCAACGTGTGCCGAAATCCATCTCCATTTTCGATTCAGTTTTTCAGGCTCTGCTGGATATCGAAAAGGTGAAACAAGAAGAAGAAAATGCGTTTAAAAATTTGCCGCCCCGGGAGCAGGAACGCATTAAGGCCCAACGAAAAGAACTCGAACGAGAAAGAGAAAAAGAGCAACGCCTGAAGCGCAATGAATCACGCCGGGAAAGCCGTGCGCGCCTGAAAAACGCGCCACAAGATTAAGCACGACGCAGGCGTGTTTCAGTGAGTATCGCGGGTTGCGCCCGATCTATAAAATTACTTGTAATGTTTGCTACCCATAAGAGCGCTCATTTATCATCAGGCGTGATAGTCGGGCGCCGCATTTTTGCCGGACTATCGCTGCGGCTTATTATCAGAGATGGATTAAGAAATGAACAGACTCGCTCTTATCGCGTGCAGACGCATACTTTTCCTTGAGGTTGAGGAGGCGGCGACCCACATTGCCGAAGTATCACAGCGCACCTGGCGCTACTACGAGTCTGGCCGTACCCAAATTCCTGCCACGCTTGCAGAGAAGATGGAAAAGTTACTGCAATACCATGCGGTTATGAAAGAACGCATGACGAAAGAAGCTGACGAGCACCGTCAAAAAGGAGAAGGCCGCCAGGTCGTTCCCTATTACCTCACTTATGAGGATTACCAGAAGGAGACAGGGCTGGATGATGTGATCGGCTTTCGCCTCGATCAGTCGGTAAAGGCTTCGCTCTATCTGGAAGACAAAGTCGTCTTCTACTGAAAGGTTAATCAACCTCGCCACTCCCTAAATTCCCCTAAACTCCGGCCATGTTGACAGCACCCGCATTGCCAGGGGCGCAACCACGCACCTGGTCCTTGCGCCACCGTTCTGTCCATCGCGCTCCCCCTGCTATCAGCACCATCCTGAACTCTGTTCTGCTGCCAAATCCTCCCCCCTGCTGACGGCAGTCGTTATAAATAATGCCTTTGTGGACGCGGTTTAGCACCCTTGCCTGCATTGTATATATACGTAAATGACAAATTAAAATTAATCAAAAAAGATTAAATAAGAGTTCCTGAAATTACTCATTTAACAATACATGTTAAAGAAATAAATGTTTCTATAACAGATACCCCGTGTGACACCCTCCTAAAAACTCGACGTGACACATAATGATTATTTCATTCGAAGATCTGACAATCCCAGCAATGGCGCAGCCTGGGACTTAAGTCATACAATTAAAATAAAATCTTTTGATAAATTATAAAGTTAATTTAAAACTTATTTTCAAAAGTAAAAAATCTTCATAAAGCATATTGCTGCCTTACAAAATTACGAGTAGTCTCCGTTCCGCCGCTGGAACACCCAGCAAGCTCCCCGGCAAAACGGAGTCTGACATATGGCAGCAACAAGTGGAGTGCGGGCGGGAGTATCGGTAAATGCGAGAAGTGAATGGGTCGCGTTTACCGCGAAATTGCCCCAGGCGTTAAAGAAGAAATTAAAGATTGCAGCCGCTGAATGCGGCCAGAAGCAGCAAGAGATTGTTGCTCAGGCTGTAGAGAAGTGGATGAACGAAAACGGCTTCAATAAGTAACCGACAAAACAGTAGTAACCGACAAAACCGACAAGAAACTAAGACATCAAACATGAAAAAAACAGTATTAGCAGTACTCGTTGCCACCACCGCCATCTCTGGTGCAGCACAGGCGTCTAACGTTGATGTGAACTATTTCATCAAAGTGGCACAGAGCGGCACGAACATTGCCAACTCCAAAGCTGTGTACAGCCACCTGAACCAACGCGATAAATCGATGGTGGATTACGTGGCTCCAATGGCCGGTATCTCTGACGAAATAATGGGTCAAATTCAACGTGCCGACGCCCGCAACCAGCAGGCTCATTTCGTGATGACCAGTAGTACAAAAGTTGAAGCAGATGAAATCATCAAAGGTAGCCCGCTTAAGCGCGCCATCATCAACCATATGGAGCATAACGAAGCCATTAATCACGGCGCTCGTTTTGGTGGTATGACTTCGCAGCGTGATATTGCTGATGTGGATGCAGAAGAAGTGGCAGCTCAACAGGCAGCGATTAAAGTGGCTGCTCAACAAGCCCGGGATCAGGCAGAAACCGATCATATTAATGATGCTGTCGTGAAAGCACACGATGCCAACGCGCAGATCGTTGCGAATAAGATCGAAGCGGCCCGCATCATCCGTGCTGACAACGAGAAAACCGCAGCCGCATCCCGTCTGGACAGCATGAAGCCTGACTACAACGCCGTGGTTGTCGCGACTCACGATGCCAACGCTATCGAAGCTCAGAAACAAATCATCAAAGCCCGCGAGGATCAGATTCGCGCCCAGGCAGAAACCGATCACATCAACGAAGCGGTAATGCAGGCGCACGATGCCAACGCGCAGATCGTTGCGAACAGGATCGAAGCGCACAAGCTGATCGCCAGGAGCGAAGCTGACGCAGCGGCATCCCGTCTGGAGAGCATGAAACCTGACTACAACGCGGTCGTCGTGGCTACCCATGACGTCGAAGCGGCTAACGTGGCAGGCAAACTGAAGGTGGCGGCAAATGTTGCCCGCACTGCAAGTCAGCAGGTTATCCCTGAGCAGGCTGCGGCAGATACCCGTCTGAACAGCATGGCGGTTGATCCCAATGCTGAAGTGGTCGCCGCGCATGACGCGCAGGCTTACGACGTGGCGCAAGGGGTTGCTCGTAAAGCAGACAACGCTAACCGCACGTCCATCCAGCATGTTGACGGCAACGCGGTAGCGATCGCTGATAACACTATGGATATCGCAACTAACACAGCCGGTGTCGCAGCGAACAAAGCGGGCGTTGCGCAGACCACCGCGAAGCTCGACTCTGTGACTTACGATATCGCTGGTAACCGTCGCGCCATCTCCAGCCTGGCGACGCGCGCCGCGGATACCGATGCGCGTATCGCTGAAACCAAAGCGGAACAGGCTAAGACCAATGAACGCGTATCGGCTAACAGCGCGGCCATCGCCGACCATGAGAACCGGATTGAGTCTCTGGAAAGCGAAACCACCAGCAAATTCTCCAGCCTGAAAAACAAGGTTGAAGAGAACCGCAAGCGCGCGTCCGCAGGTATCGCTGGCGTCGCGGCAATGGCCAACATCCCACAGGTTACCGACACGCAGAACTTCTCTGTCGGTGCTGGCGTGGGTAACACCGACAGCGAAAGCGCTCTGGCTGTAGGTATGTCTGCGCGCGCTACTGAAAATGTGGTTGTTAAGACGTCCGTCTCAAACGACACCCAGCACAACTTCGTGGTTGGCGCTGGCGTGAGCTACGGCTGGTAAGCCTGAATGCCCCGCTTCGGCGGGGTTTTTCCCCGTAGAATACCTTCATTTTTTACGGACGAAAAAAAGGCCAGACAAGCTGGCCTTCTTTCCAAATTAGTAACCGACAAGAAACTAACTTTGTCCGATGCGTATCGGACGGCCAAAAGAATATCGCATTCACCAACACAGCGCAAATCGGGGCCAGATCACCCCTGCTTCACCCGGAATACCGATACCGACTGTGACAGCAGATCCGCCTGCTCGTTGACGCCCGCGGCGGTTGTCGCCACCTCTTCCACCAGCGCTGCGTTTTGCTGCGTAACGTGATCCATCTGGGTAATTGCAATGCGGATCTGCTCCACCCCGCGGCGCTGCTCCTCGGAGGCGAGCGCGATGCTCTCCATCACCTGGTTCACTTTGCCTACCGAGTGGCTGATATCCACCATCGTCTGGCTGGTTTTGTTGGCGAGATCGGCACCTTCCTGAATAAAGAGCGTGGATTCGTTAATCAGCGCCGAAATCTCTTTTGCCGAGTCCGCACAACGTCTCGCCAGATTACGCACTTCACCCGCCACTACCGCAAAACCACGGCCTGTTTGTCCGGCGCGCGCGGCCTCTACCGCGGCGTTAAGCGCCAGAATATTGGTCTGGAAGGCGATGCCATCGATGACGCTGATAATGTCGACCATCTTCTGCGCGCTCTGGCTGATGGCGTCCATTTTTTTCGTCACGTCCTGCATCTGTTTTTCGCCTGCGTCAGCGATCACCGCCGTATTCTGCGCCATCTGCGAGGCATTAAGCGCATTATCGGTGTTCATTTTCACGGTGGCGGTGATCTGCTCCATGCTGGCCGCCGTCTCAACGACTGCCGCCGCCTGCTCTTCCGTCCGTCGCGAGAGATCGCCATTGCCGGAGGCGATCTCGTGGGTTCCGATGGTAATGCTCTGGACGCCGTTACGAATCGATCTGACGGTTTCGTTCAACCCTGCCTGCATGGTCTGCAGCGCGGCGCACAGTTGGCCGATCTCATTGCTGCTGGAGACCTGAATATCGCCGGTCAGATTGCCGTTGCCGATATTATCAAAATGGTGCGCAACCTCCTGAAGCGGACGCACCAGCGTGTTACGCATCCAGATCCTGATAATAAAGAACATCACCATCGCAATTGCGCACATCGCCATCATCAACACTAATGATAATGAGTAGGCGTGCTTACTGAACAGGATAACGCGATCAAACTCCGCCTGGGTTTTACCAATGTAGGATTTATATTGGTTGTCCCACTGCTGACGCGATTGATTAATGGTGTCGCGATTATTATCAAGGAAAGTTTTTACCTCCTGCGAAGAAGGCGATGTATTTAATGTGTCTACATTTAATTTAATTGTCGCTACTATCTGATCGTAGCTACGTTTCATTATCTCGCCTAGCTCTGGCTGCGACGTCGTCAAACCGGGGATCTCAACAAACAGGTTGTACTGCCGATCGGCCTCTTTAAGTAATTCATTGATTTGATTTATCTTAGAGGGCATATCCACCTGCTCATCATGCAGTCTTGCCTGAAAAGTTGCATCAATCAAGATGCGGGCATTTAACAGGCTGTCGCGGGTGGCATTTAAAGCCCGTTGTTCACTGGCATTGTAATTCATCTTTTCTATCGAGCTATTGCTGCTCTTAAGGAAATAAAGCCCCAGCCCGCTGGAAAGCACCAGCATCAGGGTAAATAAGCCCAGCACGAGCATTAGCCCGGTGCTAATTTTTAAATTTTTCACGTTGACTCCTTAAGTACCAAAAAATTAATTAGGGACTTTATCGGCAATCAGGAAGCCGCGTTGAGCGAATAAAATCGATATTCAGGCTAAATGAAAAAAACGGAGTGAATAACTAAAGACGCGGAGAAGCGCAGCGTGAAAACTTGATGATCCGGATGCGTAACGTTATCAGGCCCACAGCCCGATTCGCCAGCCCGTCGCAAATTGGTTATGATCACCCTCTCTTTTTTCCTCCGGTCAGCCTGATGTCTGCAATTATCGATACCTTTATTGCCCCGCCGTGCCACGACCCGATAGAAACGCTGTGGCAGGACGATCATCTGGTGCTGATCAATAAACCCAGCGGGCTACTGAGCCTGTCGGGGAAGAATCCGCAAAATCTCGATTCCGTGCACTTCCGGCTGGTGCAGACTTTCCCCGGCTGCACTCTGGTGCATCGCCTTGATTTCGGCACCTCCGGGCTGATGGTAATTGCCCGTAACAAGGCAATCAATGCCGCCCTGTGCCAGCAGTTCAGCCAGCGCAGCGTGACCAAAATCTACACCGCCCTGCTCTGCGGCCATCTGGCCGATGACGAAGGGGTGATAGATGCGCCCATTGCGAAAGATCCGGCGCTGTTTCCGCTGATGTCGATTTGCGCTATCAACGGCAAACCTGCCCGCTCCCGCTATCGGGTGGTGGAACGTTTTTATCACGAAGGGACGGTGCCGGTGACGCGGGTTGCGCTTACCCCGGAGACCGGGCGCACCCACCAGCTGCGCATTCACTGCCAGCAGCTGGGCCACCCGATCCTGGGCTGCGATCTGTATGGCGGGCTCCTGCCGCCCGGCACCGAACGGACGCCGCGGCTGATGCTGCACGCCAGCGAGCTGCATTTTGCCCATCCCGTCAGCGGGGAGCCGATCGTCTTTCGCCATGTCAGCCCGTTCTGACATCCTGGCCGGTCGCCAGCGTAAGGAAGGCTTTTACCGTTTCACTGGTCGGCTGGCGTCGGCTGATTAACACCAGATTGGCGGTTAAGTCAGGTTCATTCAGCGGGCGATACACCAGGCCCGGAATAGCCACCTGCTGCAGGGGTGCCGGCACCAGGGCCAGAGCCAGCCCGGTTGCCGCCATCGCCAGCGTGCTCAGGGTGCTGCCCGAGCGGTAGGCGATATGACATTTATCCCCCAGCTTTTGCGTGAGCATGATAAACAGATGCTCATGCACGTCGTGCGCCTCATAGAGCACCAGAGGTTGTCCGGCCAGCATGTCGACCGTTAAGGCCGCATGCTGCGCGAGGGGATGATCGTCAGGCAGCGCGACGCGTATTTCCCAGTCACCAATACGTCTGACCGCAATGTCCGGGGCTGCAATATTGCTGTGCGCGGGGGTGTAACCGATGTCCAGTTGCCCGGCAAGAATGGCCTCGACCTGCTCCTGCGGGCCGGCTTCGTGGATCAGCAGCTCAGCATCGGGAAAGCGTTGGTGAAACCGGCGCAGGTCGGCGATCAGCTTGCCGCTAAAAATGGCGTTCCCGGCAAAGCCCACCCGGACCCGGCCCGTCTCTCCGCGTAGGGCGCGCTCCACGCTTAAGCGGGTGTGCTCGGCCTGCTCCAGCGTCCGCCGGGCTTCGTCTTGTAATAATATTCCGGCTTCCGTCAGCTCCACCCGGCGACTGGTGCGGATAAAGAGCGCCCCGCCCAGCTCCTCCTCCAGCGCCTTGATCTGCATGCTCAGGGCGGGCTGAACGATGTTGAGCCGCGCCGCAGCCCGGCCAAAGTGGCCCTCTTCGGCGACGGCCAAAAAATACCGCAGATGACGTAACTCCATGCCCTACCCCATCGATAATTAAAACTGATTGATTAGTCATATCTCTCTATTTCATTTTATCGTTTTTTCGCGCCACACTGCATCCCGTCAACTCACAGGAGTAAAAGCGATGAATGATCAACACAACGACCGTCAACAACTCAACGATCTGATGAATGGCTGGATGCACCGGGATCTGGGCGAATGGGACCAGTTACGCGACCTGTTCCACCCTGATGGCACCATTGAGATCACCTGGTTCGAAGGGCTGGGAAGCGATTTTGTCGAGGGCTCCATGCGCATGGGAGCATCGGATTTACGCACCAAACATCTTATCGCTACGCCCGCAGTGACCTTCAATGCCACCGGCAGTAAAGCGATCCTCGAAACTAACGCCATCATCATCGCGGAGAACGTGAAGCTGAATATTGGCTGCGAATGCCACAACCGCTTCTACGACCTGGCCGAAAAACGAGACGGCGTATGGCGCCTGTTCCGTCGTCAGAGCGTTTACGACATGGGGACATTTACCTTCCCGATGGGTCCTGTAGAAATTGACCAGAAAGTTGTGGCGAAGTACCCGCGGGAATATGTTGCGCTGGCGTATCTGCTGGAGCAGAGCGGGTTCCCGCTGGGGCGCGTGTTTGCTACCCGCGGCAGCGAGCTGGAGGCCACCATGAAAGCTGAGGCTCAGCGCTGGCTGGCAGCCTGACCGATCGCGAACCGCTTCCGCGATGTTCTCTCTCTGATTTAACTGGTAGGGTGCTACTTCCTGTCTATATAACAGAGGTGCAAAATGCCGGAAGCGGTGAAAAATAACGATATCAACGCCCTGTATCAAAAACTGAATGCGATTGCCCAGACCGGATTGACCTTTTCAAAAGATGTGTTTGATACAGAACGTTATGAATCTCTTCGTCAAATCGCCACGGAGCTGATGGCTTCACGCTTCGATATTGACCCAAAGACGCTCCATCATGTGACCGAGTCCGGTTACGCCACGCCGAAAACGGACGTGCGCGCCTTCATTCTGCGTGACGGCAAGCTGTTGATGGTCCGGGAAGCAGAAGATGGCTTATGGAGCCTACCCGGCGGCTGGGCAGACGTGGGCGACACCCCCTCTACCGCCGTCTGCCGCGAGGTTGCCGAAGAGACGGGGCTGCAGGTCAAAGCCACCAAACTGCTCGGCGTCTGGGATCGCAATCTTCACGGCCATCCGCCCCTGCCATGGCATGTCTATAAGCTCATCTTTCTCTGTGAAGAGACCGGCGGCAGCCTGGCGATCAATCACGAAACCACCAGCCTCGGTTTCTTCGACATCAATGAACTGCCGCCGTTATCGCTGACGCGGATCGTGGCCGAAGAGCTGGAGGTCAGCATGGCGATCGCCACGTCCGATCGCCCGACCTTTTTTTGACTGAGTGAGGCTGATGAAATGAAAAGACGCTATGTCGTTGCCGATGTTTTTACTGATAAACCCTTTCTGGGCAATCCCGTCGCCGTCGTTTTAGACGCAGAGGATCTGAGCACGGAGCAAATGCAGCGGATCGCCGTTGAGTTTGGCTACAGTGAAACGACCTTTGTTCTTCCGCCGGACGATGCTGCCCATACGGCGCGGGTGCGGATTTTTACCCCCTCGCGTGAGATTCCATTCGCGGGCCATCCCAACGTCGGCACGGCGTTTGTGCTGGCAAGCTATGCCGCAATGAACGAGACGTCTCTGCCCGAGACGCTGCTGTTCGAAGAAATCGCCGGGCTGGTGCCCGTCAGGCTGTTAAAAGACAATGGCACAGTGACCGGTGCCGAACTCGTCACACCGGAGGCCTTGTCCTGCCGCTCCGAAGTCAGCCCGGAAAAGGTCGCCGCCTGCCTGTCGTTAACGGCGGAGGATATCCGCACCGAGGTGCATAACCCCGTTGTCGCCTCGGTTGGCCTGCCGTTTCTGGTGGTGGAACTCGTTTCCCGGGACGCGCTTCGCCGCTGCGTGCCGAATTTGCAGGGCTTCCGCGCAACTCTGCCGCTGGATGGCGCGGTCTCTGTTTATGCTTATACCCAGGATAAAGATGCCGGTGAGCCAGGCGATCTGCAGGCGCGGATGTTGACCCCGCGCATGACGGAAGATCCGGCGACCGGCAGCGCCACCGCCGCGGTAACCGCCCTGCTGGCGCTGCATCAGGATAAAACCACGCTGTCGCTACAGGTGAGCCAGGGCGTTGATATGGGCCGGGCAAGTTTGCTTTATTCGGGGTATGACGCCTCGTCAGGCAAACCCGTTGTGCGGGTGGGCGGCAGTTGCGTCATTACCCTGGAAGGGACGTTTAACCTGTAAGGTTGCATCGGTGGAACATCGCCGGGTGGCGGCTACGCCTTACCCGGCCTACGAACGGCGGAATCCGCACCATAGGATAGCCACACGGACATGGCCGTGCGGCTTGCCCGGGCATTTGATACCACCATTGAGTTCTGGCTGAACTTGCAGCTGAACGTGGATATCTGGGAAATTCAGCACGACGAGCGCATGCAGGCGGAGCATCGGCAGATCATCACCGCCGCAGAGATGCTGGCGAAGAGAAAAGCGCCATCGTCTGTGGCGTAATTCTGCTCTCTTCCTCACGGAGAAGAAGCACTTCGTAGGCCGGGTAAGGCGTAGCCGCCACCCGGCAATGTCGCGCCGGTGCGCCCTGCTCCCCCCCTCACCCCGCCTCCTGCACTTCCGCCGCCAGGTACACCCGCACGTAGCGCACAAACTTGCCAATAAACACCCCGGCGAACAGCCCGCCGGTGATGATGGCGAATGCGCTCGCTCCTGGACGTTGCAGCACCTCGGGGGCGATGGCGCTCATCACGCCCAGCACATACTTCACCGCAAAGGCCAGCATCATAAATGGCAGGGCCGAATAGTCCGCCCCGCGATAGATACTGCGTGGCGCAGCGGCACGCGCCACCGCCGTGCGTTTGATCAGGATGTAGCCCATCGCCGCGCCGCTGAGTAATCCCACCAGCCACAGGGAGCCGGTCGCCAGCGTCAGCTTGCGGAAAACCAGCAGATCGTAGATATCCCACAGCAGGAAAATAGCCGGGATGATGGCCAGCTTCTCCAGCGCCACGGTCGCCGGTTTGCGGGCCTTTATGCCCCGGCCGATCAGAAACAGCAGGATGAGGTACACCCAGACCGGGGTGTGGATCAGAATACCCGAAATGAAATCAATCATATGGCTCACCGTCGCAGCTACCTGGATGACACCGCGTCACCGCTCCGGCTCAGTATTGCCTGGTGCACCTGATCCACCATCATACTTTATCAGGGTATTTAATTCCGCGCTTCGCTTACTCTTTTAGAAGTAGCATTTTCCATGAATCACTGTAATCCATGCATAATATACCAACCCGCTTCGCTAGATTATTTTTTAGTCACTCTTTCGCGTTGCGAATAATATAAGAAATCAATTAAGACTAATCCCACGTATTTTTATTTTATATGCGCTATGCACCGCTTACCCCTAATGTAAACATCTGTAAAGAGCCCCGCCGCGTCTGGACTCGCGCGTTTCAACGAGACAGAGAAAAACGCGCAAAGCCGTTATCCCGGAAGGTCGTTTGATAACATCACCTTGAGGGAAAATATCTAAAAAACAAGCGAACCGATATTTCTTCCAACTCACCACGCGGACTGAAAATTATTCCAAAATTCCGGTTTGACTCTTCAAAAATACTGGCTAAATTTAATTCTGAACGACAACGGATACGAATGAAAACGTATCTTACTGACATAAACGATGTATATGAGGAAACATAATATGGCAGAGCAACGTGGTGGTTCAGGTAATTTCGCACAGGATCGTGAAAAGGCCTCTGAAGCAGGGAAAAAAGGTGGACAGCAAAGCGGCGGTAATTTCAAAAACGATCCGCAACGCGCTTCTGAAGCAGGTAAAAAGGGGGGGTCAGCATAGCCATGGTGGCGGACGTAAATCTGACAACTCTTAATTCATCTCATTATTAAAGCCTGTTCTTCACTTTAATCGGTACTCTGCGAGTCCGCGGGCTCGCAGAATTTTTATGTCACTGGAGAAAAGCATATGAATATGAAAAGTATAGAGGATGTCTTTATTCACCTGCTCTCTGACACCTACAGTGCAGAGAAACAGCTGACCCGTGCACTGGCAAAATTGTCCCGCGAAGCCGCCAGCCCGGATCTGAGCGCTGCGTTTAAAGCGCACCTGGAAGAGACCCATGGCCAGATTGAACGCATCGATCAGCTCATCGAGAAAACGCCCAACGTTAAACTGAAAAGAATGAAGTGTGTGGCGATGGAAGGCTTAATTGAAGAAGCCAATGAAGTCCTTGAAAGTACAGAAAAAAATGAAGTCCGTGATGCAGCACTGATCGCGGCTGCGCAAAAAGTCGAACACTACGAAATTGCCAGTTATGGCACGCTCGCCACCCTGGCGGAGCAATTAGGCTATACCGAGGCGGTAAAATTATTAGCCGAGACGCTGGAAGAAGAGAAATCCACCGATCTTAAACTGACCGATCTGGCCGTCGGTAATATTAATCAGAAAGCGGAAAAGTAAGTCTGAATTAACCGAACCCGAGGAAGAAAATATGAATCACGTAGAACACTACCATGACTGGCTACGCGATGCTCACGCCATGGAAAAGCAAGCCGAATCTATGCTCGAATCAATGGCCAGCCGCATCGATAATTACCCTGATGTCCGCGCCCGAATTGAACAGCATATTTCTGAAACCAAGCACCAGATTACCCTGCTGGAAGAGATCCTCGATCGTAACGATATTTCCCGCTCGGTTTTAAAAGACTCCATGAGCAAAATGATGGCGTTCGGCCAGTCTATGGGTGGCATGGCCGCGTCGGATGAGATCGTGAAAGGCTCGATTAGCGGCTACGTTTTCGAGCAGTTCGAAATCGCCTGCTATACCTCTCTGCTGGCCGCGGCAAAAAAAGCCGGGGACGTGGCCTCTATCCCTGCCATCGAATCTATTCTGGCGGAAGAGCAGCGTATGGCCGACTGGCTTATCCAGCATATCCCGGATACCACGGAACAATTCCTCCTGCGCTCAGACGCTGAAGGCGTTGAAGCGAAAAAATAACCCAGGAGTGAGCCTATGTTTCGACACGTAAAACAGTTGCAATACACCGTTCGCGTCGCTGAGCCAAATCCCGGCCTCGCGAACCTGCTGCTCGAACAGTTCGGCGGCCCTCAGGGCGAGCTGGCTGCCGCCTGCCGTTACTTCACCCAGGGTCTGGGTGATGACGATGCAGGTCGTCGAGAGATGCTGATGGATATCGCTACCGAAGAGCTGAGCCACCTCGAAATCATCGGGACTCTGGTCGGCATGCTGAATAAAGGTGCCAAAGGCGAACTGGCAGAAGGCACCGAACAGGAAGCGGAGCTGTACCGCTCCCTGACGGCCAACGGTAACGACAGCCACATCACCTCTCTGCTGTACGGCGGTGGACCACCACTGACCAACTCCGGCGGCGTACCTTGGACGGCGGCCTATATCGACACCATTGGTGAACCTACCGCCGATCTGCGTTCTAATATCGCGGCGGAAGCACGCGCCAAGATCATCTATGAACGCCTGATCAACGTCACTGACGATGTCGGGGTAAAAGATGCCCTCGCGTTCCTGATGACCCGTGAAGCCGCGCACCAGCTCTCGTTTGAGAAGGCGCTGCAGTCGATTCGCAATAATTTCCCACCGGGGAAACTGCCGCCTATCGAACAATATTCAACCACCTACTACAATATGTCTGCAGGGGATGATCTTCGCGGCAGCTGGAACAGCGACGAAAACTTTGAGTACGTTGCCGATCCACAACCCGCCGTTGACGGGGGCGACGGTAGCGCTCAGGTCACGCTTTCGAAAGAGCAGGCTGCTCTGTTGAAAGCGATGGCGGCGCGCACCGAGTCGGATCCGAAGGACAATCCGTTGACGGGCGCGGAGCTGGGGGCCGGTAAGAAAAAACCGTAACCCCGCGCCGAAGTCCATGCTGTACCACGATGCCCCGTTTCTTACGGGGCATTTCGCTGACAGGGGTAGAGTACGATGTTCGAACTCGATGCGTTTCATCTCGCCAGGCTTCAGTTCGCCTTCACAGTGTCGTTTCACATTATCTTTCCGGCCTTAACCATCGGCCTCGCCAGCTACCTGGTGGTGCTTGAGGGCATGTGGCTACGAACGAAAAATGATGTCTGGCGCTCGCTGTATCACTTCTGGTTAAAAATCTTCGCCGTTAACTTCGGCATGGGAGTAGTCTCCGGTCTGGTGATGGCCTACCAGTTCGGTACTAACTGGAGCGGCTTTTCCCAGTTCGCCGGGAGCATCACCGGTCCGCTGCTCACCTATGAAGTCTTAACCGCCTTCTTCCTCGAAGCGGGTTTCCTCGGCGTGATGCTGTTTGGCTGGAATAAGGTCGGGCCCGGCCTGCACTTTTTTTGCCACCTGTATGGTGGCGCTGGGTACCCTGATGTCCACCTTCTGGATCCTCGCCTCCAACAGCTGGATGCACACCCCGCAGGGCTTCAGCATTGAGAACGGCCAGGTTATCCCCGAGGACTGGTTCGCCATCATCTTTAACCCCTCGTTCCCGTATCGCCTGATCCACATGTCCATCGCCGCTTTCCTGAGCAGCGCCCTGTTTGTTGGCGCATCGGGGGCCTGGCATCTGCTACGCGGCAACGACACCCCGGCGGTGCGCAAAATGTTCTCGATGGCGCTGTGGATGGCGCTGCTGGTCGCGCCAATTCAGGCCTTTGTCGGGGATATGCACGGCCTGAACACTCTCGAACATCAGCCGGCGAAAATCGCCGCCATTGAAGGACACTGGGAAAATCCCCCCCGGTGAAGCCACGCCGCTGCTGCTGTTTGGCGTGCCGGATATGGAAGAGGAACGCACCAAATATGGGCTGGAGATCCCGGCACTCGGCAGCCTGATCCTCACCCACAGCCTGGACAAGCAGGTTCCGGCGCTGAAAGATTTCCCGAAAGATGAGCGGCCCAACTCGCTGATCGTCTTCTGGTCGTTCCGCGTGATGGTGGGCCTCGGGCTGCTGATGATCCTGATGGGGGTCGCCAGCCTGTGGCTGCGCCGCCGCCGTCGACTCTACCACTCCCGCCCGTTCCACTGGTTTGCCCTCTGCATGGGGCCTGCCGGTCTGGTGGCAATCCTCGCGGGCTGGATCACCACCGAGGTGGGCCGCCAGCCGTGGGTGGTGTACGGCTATCTGCGCACCATTGATGCGGTGTCGCTGCACAGCACCCTGCAGATGAGCATCAGCCTGCTGGCGTTTTTCGTCGTCTACTGCTCGGTGTTTGGCGTGGGGTATGTCTATCTGGTGCGGTTGATTAAGAAAGGGCCGCAGCCGACCGACAATCTCTCGTTGAATACCGACGGCAGGCCCGCGCGTCCGCTCTCGGCGGCAGAACCGGTACCGGAAGAGGAGAAACCATAATGGGCGTCGATATCTCAGTGATCTGGTTTGCCATCATCGTCTTCGCCACCCTGATGTACATCATTATGGATGGGTTTGATTTGGGTATCGGCATGCTCTTCTACTTTGAGCGCGATCCGCAGGCGCGTGACGTAATGGTCAACAGCGTCGCCCCGGTGTGGGACGGAAACGAAACCTGGCTGGTGCTGGGAGGCGCGGGGCTGTTCGGCGCCTTCCCGCTGGCCTATGCAGTGATCATCGACGCCCTGACGATCCCCCTGACCGCCATGCTGATCGGCCTGATCTTCCGCGGTGTAGCCTTTGAGTTTCGCTTTAAAGCCACGCCGTCGCACCGCGCCTTCTGGGACTACTCCTTCGCCGGCGGCTCGCTGCTGGCGACCTTTAGCCAGGGCATTGTGGTGGGGGCGATGATTAACGGTTTCGACGTCGAGGGACGGCGCTTTGCCGGATCCGCACTGGACTGGCTGACGCCCTTCAACCTCTTCTGCGGGCTGGGACTGATGGTGGCCTATACCCTGCTGGGCACCACCTGGCTGATCATGAAAAGCGAAGGGGCGTTACAGCGTCATATGCGGGATTTGACCCGCAAGGTGCTGCTGGCGCTGCTGGGCGTGGTGGCGGTGGTGAGCATCTGGACCCCGCTGGGCTGGCAGTATGTGTCCGAGCGCTGGTTCTCGTTGCCTAACTTCTTCTACTTCCTGCCGGTGCCGCTGCTGGTGGCGGTATTTGGGGTTTTGATCTGGCGGCTCACCCGTAACCCGGACAGCCACGCCAGACCGTTTATTCTGACCCTCGGGCTGATTTTCCTCGGCTTTAGCGGGCTGGGCATCAGCCTGTGGCCGAACATTATCCCGCCACGTATCACCATCTGGGACGCCGCCGCCCCGCCTTCCAGCCAGCTGTTTATGCTGGTGGGCACGCTGCTAATCATCCCGTTGATCCTGGTCTACACCGCCTGGAGCTACTACGTGTTTCGCGGCAAGGTGACGGATACCGAGGGGTACCACTAAGCGAAGGTAAATGCAAAACGGCAACCCAGGTTGCCGTTTTTAGTGTTTGCACCCTGCCACATCGCCGGGTGGCGGCTACGCCTTACCCGGCCTACAAAACCTACAGCATGCACGACCCGTAGGCCCGGCAAGCGCAGCGCCGCCGGGCATTGCCGCATCAGAGAACTTCTCCCTCTCCCAGTGGGGAGAGGGCCGGGGTGAGGGCATCAGGCCGCACCCTGCCTACAAAACCCGCAGCACGCACGACCCGTAGGCCCGGCAAGCACCGCGCCGCCGGGCGTTGCCGCACCCGGCCTACAGGCTATTTCCGCCGGGTGAGACACTTACCAATCAGCAGCAGCCCTGCCAGGGCGGCGGTGCCGAGCAGAGCTTTGCCCGGTACGCCGGAGGTGATGGCCGCAGCGCGGGGTTTGGCCTCCGGGGTAAAACGACCGTGTACCCGGTGCTCGCCGCCGACCGGTTCGGTCAGGTTATCCCGCCGTTCAGGCGGGTTGAGCGCCTCCTCCATCTGCCCTTCCCAGGCCTTTTTCACCATCATCCGGTCGAGAAAACCGGGGAACAGGAACTGGCCGACAATCGCCCCGATGGTGCTACGCCCCACCCACAGCTCGCGTACCGGTCGCTGCGCCACACCAAAGATGGCCTCGGCGGCGACCTCCGGCTGAAACACCGGCGCAACCGGGCGCATGCTGTAGGCGAACTTATTCCGCGCCCAGTCAAACTGCGGGGTGTTGAGCCCCGGCATCTGCACCATCGCCAGATGCACGCCGCTGCGCTCATGCATCAGCTCGGTACGCAGCGCATCGGTAAAGCCGCGGATCGCCGCTTTGGCACCACAGTAGGCCGACTGCAGCGGAATAGAGCGGTAGGCCAGCGCGGAGCCGATCTGGATAATCACCCCGCGGTCCAGGGGGGATCATATGCTCCATGGCGGCCCGGGTGCCGTTGACGCAGCCCAGATAGGTCACCTCCGTCACCCGGCGGAATTCATCGTCGGTGATGCTGTAAAACGGCGCCAGGGTGGTACACATGGCGTTGTTAATCCACACGTCGATCGCCCCCAGCCGGTCGGCCAGCGTCTGCGCCGCCTGGCTCAGTGCCGCAGCGTCCACCACGTCCACGCTCACCGCATGGCAATTGACGCCGTAGTTCGCCACCTCGGCCCGCGTGGCCTCCAGGCTGTGGTCATCGCGGGCGATCAGGCCCACGTCGTAGCCGGCCGCTGCAAAACGCAGCGCCGTGGCTTTGCCTACCCCAGCCGTTGCGCCGGTAATCACCACCACACTCATAGCCTCTCCTTAATGCAGCTGCTTTTTCCAGTGCGGGATCTGCCGCAACATTTCTGAAAGCGCATAGCGAACCGCCTTCTCAATAACGTCTTCACACTCGCCGGTGAAGTGCTGCACGGCGGTCGTCACCTCGCCGCGAAAACACCAGCCAAACCAGACGGTCCCCGCCGGGGTACCATCCTCACCGCCGTCCGGCCCCGCGTATCCGCTGATGGCGATGCTGATGTCCGCATCGGCCAGCTTCAGTGCCCCTTCGGCCATCTCGCCCACCGTCTGGCTACTGACGGCGGTGTACTTTTCCAGGGTGGCATTACTGACCCCCAGCACCTTATGTTTAGCCTCATTGTTGAAGGTCACCACGCCGGTGCCAAAGAACGAGGCGGTATCCTTTTCTGCACAGAGCGCAGAGGCCACATTGCCGCCGGTACAGGACTCGGCCGTGGTAAGCAGCCAGCCCAGATCGGTTAACACCGTCGACACCTGACTGGTGAGTTCCTTGGTGGTTTTAGCCTGGTTCCAGATATTTTCTTTCATGATTCACTCTCTTCGGGAATAATCGAAATATGCCCATTTCGTTCAAGGATTGCGTATTTAATTTTTTCCAGCTGATATATGCCGTGGTTTTGCCGGGCCGATACCAGAATATCGTCACAGGAGACATCCACTTTTTTTAATTTTTCGTTCTGTAATTCACCGTGCACCACCAGAATAACCGGGGAGCCATCGAGCATCGATTCCGCGCCGGATATGTATTTTTTTGCCACGCCGAACAGCATATCAATCACTACCAGTGTAATAATGGTTAGCATAGCGCCGGTCACCGAAAAATCTTCTCCGAGCAGCGCCTGCTGGGTGGCCTCACTAATAATCAACAACAGGATCAGATCAAAGCTGGTCATTTGCAGTAGCGCCCGACGTCCGGCGATTTTAAATACCACCAGCAGAATCAGATAAATCGCCACCGCCCTGAGTATCATTTCCATATTGGTCCCCTACGGATAGATAAATTGCCAGAAAGAGAGACCCGGCTGATTATTTACTGTGACAGTGGTGACGGTTTTACCGGGCTGTTGCGGCGTGGTATAAAGCCAGACGGTAAAATCTTTCTGCGGTTTCGCCTCCTGATAAATCAGCACCAGCTCCCCGCCCTCGCTGTGCATTTCGTCAGGCTGCGGCCAGATATTATCGGTCTGCGTTCGCGCCATATATTCTCCACCAATCCGCAGCGTCAGGGGGGGCATTACCTTGACCCGGCAGGGTAATTTTCAGCTCGACAGGAGACTGTAATCGGCCAAAGCGCTGGTATTCCACCTGCACGCTGTTCGCGGCGTTGGTTTTTGTCGCTTCGCTAAAATAACCGCCTGAAAAAAGCCCTGACAGCGCAGCGGCAATAATCAGCAATAACAGAACGAAACCGAAGCGGCGGGCGTTGTATTCAAACTGCAGGGCGGCATGGCTTTGTTTCACGCCGGGCAAAGGAGGAGATTTTTCTTTTACGTTCGCCATATATCACCTCACCGTTTCGTTTATTAACATTATACAGCCAGATGATTTTTATAGATAAAATGGATTAAGACTGTTCCTGTTTGCAAAATAAAAAATAGCAACCAGGCTTAATCTGTCAAGCAAGCTAAACCAAGGAGGCAGTATGAAATTAACCGTCGCACCCTTATTGTGTTGTCTTTTAATCTCAACGGCGTATGCCGCAGATAAAGGTGGACTGGAGAAAGATGCTGCCCCGCCGCCACCGCATTCGCTGGATGAGGGTTATCGCGGCACCGAGGATGCCCGAACCATGACCGTGGAGCAGGCCAAAGAGATGCACGATGGCGCTACTATCTCCCTGCGCGGGAATTTAATTGACGGCTCCGGCGGCGATAAATTTAAATTCCGCGATAAAACCGGCACCATTGATACGGTAATTCCGCAAGCCGTATTTGATGGCCGTACGGTTAAACCCGATCAGATGATCAGCATTAATGGCAGTCTGGATAAAAAAGATGAACCCGCCGGTCGTTCGTGTCGACCGCATTCAGAAGTAGCTTTAATTTCACTTAAGTTTCGCGTGGATATTTCCCCCCCATCCACGTGAAACCCCCAATATATTCTCTCCAGTGCCTGACCTACCAGATTTGAGGAGCCCAAAACTCGGATAATTCTGTGCTTTAGGATTAATCCCCCCTTTCCTTCCCTCCCCAATACTTAAACAATTTTACACATATTCACATTGTATTCATTTTGCTTACACAGCAGGGATTCGCCGATGAAAGCCCGACACCATTTCGCCCTGATAATAACGACAGCCACTGGCCTGACGTTAATGTTCCCTGCCCTTGCCGCAGAGCCGGATAATCAATTTATTATTCAGCAGCAGCGCCAGAGAGCATTAGAGCAGCAATTAACCCCGCCCGTTCCCGATGTGCGTCTGTCTGAGCCTTCATCCGGCTATGGCAAAATTGCCTTCCCGACGGAAACGCCGTGTTTCCCGATTAACCGCGTCGAACTGAGCGGTCAGGAAGCCCTGCCCCACTGGCTGCCGCTCCAGCGTATTGCAGACCAGGCTCAGGGGCGTTGTCTGGGCGGCAAGGGGATCAACCTGCTGATGAGTACAATGCAGAACCGCATCGTCGACCACGGCTGGATCACCACCCGCGTGCTGGCCCCGTCGCAGGATCTGAAGAGCGGAACCCTGAAACTGGCCATCGTGCCGGGCACCATCCGCCACGTGAAGCTGACCGAAGAGAGCGACGACTACATCCAGCTCTACAGCGCCTTCCCGGCGCACGAGGGGAACCTGCTGGATCTGCGCGATATTGAACAGGGTCTGGAAAACCTGCAGCGCCTGCCGACGGTTGAGGCCAATATGGAGCTGCTGCCCGGCGAAAATCCCGGCGAGAGCGACGTGGTGATTACCCGTAAGCAAAGCAAAATGTGGCGTATCGGCCTGTCACTGGACGATGCCGGGACCGAAACCACCGGGCGTTACCAGGGCGGCGTGACGCTGTCGCTGGATAACCCCTTCTCCCTGAGCGACCTGCTGTACGTCTCTGCCAGCCACGATCTGAACGACAAGGGCGGCAAAGGCAGCAAAAACTACACCGCCCACTACTCGGTGCCCTTTGGCTACTGGATGCTGGGCGTCACCGGCAGCGACTATGACTACCACCAGACCGTCGCCGGGCTGAACGAAGATTATCGCTACAGCGGTAAAAGCAAAAACCTCGACATTCAGCTCAGCCGCGTGCTGCACCGCAGCGGCTCGCAAAAAACCACTTTCTCTTACGACGTGCTGGCGCGGGAGACCCGCAACTATATTGACGATACGGAGGTGGGCGTTCAGCGCCGTCAGACCGCAGCCTGGCGCATCGGGCTGGATCATCGCCACTACATCGGCCAGGCCACGCTGGATGCGGGCATCAGCTATCAGCGCGGCACCCGCTGGTTTGGCGCCCAGCCTGCGCCGGAGGAGTACTGGGGCGATGCCACTGCGCTCAGCAAAATTACCCAGCTCAGCGCCGGACTCGATCTGCCGTTTGCCATCGGCTCGCAGAACTTCCGCTACAACGTCCAGTACCTGCGCCAGATCAGCAACACGCCGCTGACGCCGCAGGATCAGTTCGCCATCGGCAACCGCTGGACGGTGCGCGGCTTTGACGGCGAGCGCACCCTGAGCGCCAGCCACGGCTGGTACGTGCGTAACGATCTCGCCTGGCGCACGCCGCTGCCGAGTCAGGAGTTCTATCTGGGTGCCGACTACGGCGAAGTGGGCGGTTACAGCTCGGATCTACAGGTGGGTAAACACCTGGCGGGCGGCGTGGCGGGCCTGCGCGGCAACGCCTTTAACACCGGCTACGACCTGTTCGCCGGGACGCCTTTCTCGAAGCCGGACGGCTTTGAAACCAGCGATCTCACGCTCGGCTTTAACCTGAACTGGAGCTGGTGATGCGCGTCGGACATCTGGATATCAAAGCGCCGCTGATCCTCGGCGGCCAGGAGAGCGAGGCCGAAGTGCTGGGGGCCACCGTCTGGCTGTGGATGCACTCCCCGATGCACCGGGATGCTCCGCTGCACGCCCTGCCCACCCTGCTGCTGCCGATCATCAAGCGCCAGCAGTACGTGCTGGTGAGCGAAAACGACCGGCCGATCTTTTTCCTCAGCTGGGCCAGCATGAACGAGGAGGCGGAAGCCCGCTACCTTACCCGCCCGGCCATTGAGATGCGGGAAGAGGACTGGGACAGCGGGGAGCGGATCTGGTTCAGCGACTGGATCGCCCCCTTCGGCCATACCCCTGCGATGTACAACCTGATGCGCCGCGATATCTTCCCCGACCACGTCTGCCGCGCGCTGTATCACCGCGGCGCAGAGCGTGGCAAGCGCGTGATGCTGTTCCACGGCAGCCACGTCAGCCGTCAACACGCCAGAGAGTGGCAACAGAACCACCCGCTCACCGTGAGCCTGCCGGAAGCGTTTAAAGGAACGAACCATGAATAAGAACCTGTACCGAATTGTCTTTAACAAAGCGCGCGGCATGCTGATGGTGGTGGCGGATATCGCCCGCTCCGGCCGCGCCGGTTCGTCCCGTTCTTCCGGCATCGGCCATACCCACAGCCAGCTTATCGGCAAGGTGAGCGCCATCAGCTTCAGCCTGTGGCTGGCGATGGGGGCCGTGCAGACGGCGCAGGCCGCTATTGTGGCGGACGCCGGAGCGCCAAAAAACCAGCAGCCAACGGTCATCAACAGCGCCAACGGCACGCCGCAGGTCAATATCCAGACCCCGTCCGCTGCCGGGGTGTCCCGTAACAACTACACCCAGTTCGACGTGGACAATAAAGGGGCGATCCTCAACAACTCGCACAAAAACGTGCAGACCAATATCGGCGGCATGGTGGCGGGCAACCCGTGGCTGGCGAAAGGTGAAGCCAAAGTGATCCTCAACGAGGTGAGCTCCCGCGACCCGAGCAAGCTGAACGGCATGATCGAGGTGGCCGGTAAAAAAGCCCAGGTGGTGATCGCCAACCCGTCGGGCATTACCTGCAGCGGCTGCGGCTTTATCAACGCCAACCGCGCCACCCTCACCACCGGCCAGCCACAGATGAAGGACGGCGCGCTGACCGGGTTTAACGTCGAGCGCGGCGAGGTGGTGGTCGAAGGCGCGGGGATGGACACCTCCGGCGCGGATTACACCGACATTATCGCCCGCTCGGTGAAGGTTAACGCCGGGCTGTGGGCCAACGATCTGAAAGTCACCACCGGGCGCAACAAGGTGGATGCTGCCCACGAGGCGATCGAAAAAGGCAGTGACGATCCTGCCACCCGCCCGCAGCTGGCGGTAGACGTGGCCAGCCTCGGCGGCATGTACGCAGGTAAGATCCGCATGGTCGGCACCGAGACCGGCGTCGGGGTGCGTAACGCCGGGGCCATCGGCGCCCAGGCGGGCAGCGTGACGATCTCTGCCGACGGGCGCATCGAGAACAGCGGCACCCTTCGCGCGGGCGACGCTGCCCACCTGCAAACCGCCAGCGAGCTTAACAACAGCGGAGTAATCACTGCCGCGAACAACGTTCGGGTCAACGCGGCAAGCCTTACCGGGAGCCAGCAGAGCGTGCTGGCCGCCGGGGTGAAAAGCGACGGCAAGCTCGCCGACGCCGGGGATCTGGAAATCAGCACCAGCGGCCAGCTGAGCGCCCACGGGCAGACCCTGGCGGGCGGTAATCTCAGCGCCAGCGGTCAGGGGGTAGACGTCAGCGGCAGCCAGACTCAGGCGAAACGCATTCTGCTGGACGGCGGCGCGGGGGATGTCAGCACCGCCAGCGCGAAGGTCAACGCCAGCGAACTGAATGTCCGTAGCGGTAAGATGCTCAACAACGCCGGGGGCACGCTGAGCGCGGAGTCGATCGCCCTCAGCGCCCACGACCTTAGCAACCAGCAAGGTAAAATCGCTCACAGCGGCAGCGGCACCCTGGCGGTGGATCTGCCGGGCACCCTCGATAACCGGCAGGGGCAGATTGGCGCGGCCAACGGCGTGCAGCTGAAAGCTGACAAAATCGACAACACCGCCGGGCAGATCGTGGCGGTGGCGGGCAACACCCGGCTGGAGGCCGGGGCGCTGAACAACCAGCAGGGGCTGATCTCTGCCGCTGCCGGCGACGGCGAGATCCAAAGCCAGCAGGCGGTGAATAACGCCAAAGGGCGTATCGAGGCGGCGAAAACCCAGCGCATCAGCGCCGGGAGCCTCGATAACCAGCAGGGGGTGATTGTCGCCGACGGCGCAACCCTGGCCCTGAACGGCGGCGCGTTTGACAACCGTTCCGGCTCCCTGCTCTCTCAGGGCTCCCTGAATCTGGAGAGCGGCGCGCTGAACAACCAGAGCGGCTTCCTGGCGAGCGACGGCGACTTTAGCCTCAACGCGGGGGCGATCGACAACACCGACGGCCAGATTGGCGCCAACCGGTCGTTAACCGGCGGTTTCGACAGGCTCAGCAATAACGGCGGCGCGCTGAAATCGGTGGGTGCCATGACCCTGAGCGGCGGCCTGCTGGATAACAGCCAGGGCACCACCTTCTCCGGGGATAGCCTCGCCTTTAACGGCAGCACGCTGAACAACACCAACGGGCAGCTGGCGGCGGCGCAGAACCTCTCCCTGACCACCACGCAGCTCATCAATAATAAAGGCGTGCTGCAGGGCGATGGCGTGAACGTCACCTCCGGCACCCTCGATAATAGCGCAGGCACCCTTAACAGCCTGGGTGCCCTGAACCTCTCGGCAGAGAGCCTCAATAACCAGGCCGGTACCCTGGCCGCCAGCGGTACGGCGGATATTGCGGCCACCAGTCTGGATAACCGCAGCGGCGGGCGGGTGATTGGCGAGGCCGATATCACCCTGCACAGCCAGAACCTGCAAAATAGCGGCGGGCAGATCCAGTCGGTGGGCGATCTGCTCCTCGACAGCGCCCGGGGCACCGTGGATAACGTCTCCGGGCTGATCCGCAGCGGTAAAAGCGTGACCCTCACTGCCCTGAACTTTGTTAACCAGGATACCCTCGGCACAAACCAGGGGCTGGAGGGCCAGAGCCTGGCGCTGAATACCGGCGCCCTGGATAACCAGCGCGGCAGCATCCTGGCAAATAACACGCTGGATATTGATAACAGCGGCGTGCTGAACAACAGCGCCGGGGCGCTGGCCTCCGGCGGCACGCTGGATCTCAGCGGCAACGGCCTGAACCTGGTCAACGCCGGCGGCACCCTGAAAGCGGGCAAAGCCCTGAGCGTAGACGCGGCATCCCTCGATGCCAGCGGCCAGCTGCTGTCGCTGGGGGATATGGATCTCCACAGCACCAGCGGCGTGAACAACACCGGCACCACCATCGCCAACGGCAACCTGACCTTCACCACCGACGGGGATCTCACCAACAGCGGCCAGCTGATGGCGGGCAGCGCCCTCGACGTGCAGAGCGCCAACCTGACCAACCTCGCCAGCGGCGAAATCAACGCCGGCAGCACCACCCTGACCGCCACCGGCACGGTGCGCAATACCGGCCTGATCGACGGCATCACCACCCGCATCAACGCCAACACCCTGACCAACATCGGCACCGGGCGGATCTACGGCGATGCGGTGGGGGTAAATGTGGAGACCTTCAACAACCTCGCTGAAAACGGCACCGCGGCGACGCTGGCCGGACGCGAGCGCGTGAACCTCGGCGTGCAGACCCTCAACAACGCCGACCACGGCCTGATCTACAGCGCAGGCAGCATGACCATTGGCGGGGCGCTGGACGACAGCGGCGCCGTCACCGGCCGCGCGGGCACCATCAATAACCACAGCTCGACCATTGAGTCCGCCGGGGATATGGCGATTGCCGCCGGGCAGATCAACAACATCAACGACCACTTCTCCACCGAGGTGGTGCGGGTATCGCAGGAAGATCTGACCGACTATCAGCACTCCGGCTCCACCAACCGCTGGAGCTCAACGGAGAAAGGCGTCTGGGTAGACGGCAACTCCTCTGACGGGCTGCGTAACCTGAATACGCCAGAAGATACCGGCGCCAATAACGACAACTTTAATCAGTACGACTACACCCGCACGATTGACGAAACGCGCATCAAAGAGAGCGACCCGGCGAAGATCCTCGCCGGCGGCAACCTGCTGATGACCGGCGACAAACTGTTTAACGACAAGAGCCAGGTGATCGCAGGCGGCACCCTGGCGCTTGACCAGATGGGCAGCGTGAAGAACGAGGATGTGCCCGGCCAGCGCTTCACCACCGATGAGGGCACCGTTACCCACTACTACCGTATTCGCCACAAAGGCGATGATGAACAAGGGCGCGATCGCACGGCGTACACCCCGCCAACCACCATTCAGGATATCGCCCTGAAACCGGGCCAATTGATCAGCAACGGCAGCGTCGAGGGCAGTAATCTCAGCATCACTCCGCTGGTGTTGCAGGGAACGGATGTGGCGATTGGGCAGGCTGCAGGGGTGAAACCCGCGCCTCAGCAGACCGTCTCCCCGGGCGAGCCGGTGACCCCGCCTGCCGGGCAGCAGTTTGAAGTGACCCCGGCCGACGGCGCGATCCGCATTATCGGCCCCAACACCACCCTGCCGGACAACAGCCTGTTCAGGGTGAACCCGTCGGCGGACGTGCCGTATCTGGTGGAGACCGATCCGCGCTTTACCAACGAGCGCCAGTGGCTCGGCAGCGACTATATGCAGGACGCCTTTACCGCCGATGGCGACAGCACCCAGAAACGGCTGGGGGATGGCTACTACGAGCAGCGCCTGATCCGCGAGCAGGTGATTGGTATCACCGGCCAGCGCTATCTGGACGGTTATAACAACGACGAAGAGCAGTACAAGGCGCTGATGGATCGCGGCATCACCTTCGGCAAACAGTACGGCCTGAAGATTGGCGTGGCGCTGACGCCGGAGCAGATGGCGCTCCTGACCGGGGATATCGTCTGGCTGGTCAACACCCGGGTGAAGATGCCAAACGGCGCAACGGAGAACGTGCTGGTCCCGCAGGTCTACGCCAAAGTGAAACCGGGCGATATCGACGGCTCCGGGGCGCTGATTGCCGGCAACAATGTGTCGATCAAGCTCAACGGCGACCTGTTTAACCGCGGGACGATTGCCGGGCGCAAAGTCCTGCAGCTGGATGCCGACAACATCACCAACCAGACTGGCACCCTTCAGGGGGCTAACGTCAACCTGAACGCGCGCACCGATATCAACAACCTCGGCGGTGCCATCGTGGGCGACAGCAGCGTGCTGGCCAGCGCCGGACGCGACATCAATCTCACCAGCACCACCCTCAGCGCCGACAGCGTGAACGGCGAGAACAGCTTTGCCCGCACCACCATCAACAGCGTCTCCGGCATTTACGTGCAGGGCGACGACGGCAAGCTGGCGCTGCAGTCCGGGCGGGATATCACCCTGACCGGGGCGCAGGTGATTGCCAGCGGCGAGAACGGCAAGGCGCAGCTGGTGGCCGGGCGGGATATGACCCTGAACACGGTGGAAACCGCCAGCCGCGATAACCTGGCGTGGGATGCCGACAACAGCCTGAAGCAGGGGCAGACCAACAGCGTTGGCAGCGAAGTAACCGGCAAAGGCGACGTTACCCTGGCCGCCGGGAACGATCTCAACGCCCGCGCCGCCGCCCTCTCTGCCGGCGAGGCGCTTAACGTCAGCGCCGGGAATAACCTGACCCTGACGGCGGGTGAGAATACCCAGGATCTGGACGAACGGCATAAAGTGGTGGGCGGTAACGGCTTCCTGTCGAAAACCACCACCACCACCCGCGATCAGATTGACCGTCAGACGGTGCAGAGCAGCGAGCTGAACGGCAACACCGTTAACCTCACCGCCGGAAACGATCTTACCGTGCGCGGCAGCAACGTGGCGGGCACCGGGGATGTCTCCCTGCTGGCAGGCAATAACCTCACCGTCGAGACCCAGGCCGAGCGCAATAACGAGCTACACCAGAAGCAGGAGAAAAAATCAGGGCTGTTAAGCTCGGGCGGGATCGGCTTTAGCGTCGGCACCCAGAGCATCAAAACCACCGACACCGGCGCGGACGCTACCCAGGCGGGCAGCACGGTGGGCAGCGTCAACGGCGACCTGACCCTTCGCGCGGGGGATCGCCTGACGGTGAGCGGCTCGGATCTGGTGGCCGGTCAGGACATGGCCCTCAGCGGTAAAAACGTCGACAACACGGCGGTGAACAACCGCAGCCAGCAGACCCACGAGGTGGAGCAGAAAACCTCCGGGCTGACCCTGGCGCTCTCCGGCACCGTCGGCAGCGCGCTCAACAGCGCCGTCGAGGCCTCCCAGCAGGCGAAATCGTCCGGCAGCAGCCGCCTGCAGGCACTGCAGGGCGTGAAGGCGGCGCTCTCCGGGGTGCAGGCCGCCCAGGCCGGACGGATGGATCAGGCCCTGGGCGCAGACAAATCAAACACCAACACCGTCGGCATCAGCCTCTCTTACGGCAGCCAGTCGTCGAAATCGACCCAGTACAGCGAGCAGAACACCGCCCAGGGCAGCACCCTCAACGCCGGGCGCGATCTCAGCGTGATCGCCACCGGCAGCGGCGCGCGCGGCGCAGACGGAGATCTGACCGTGGCAGGCAGCCAGCTGAAGGCGGGCAACGATATCACGCTCGCCGCCAACCGCGATCTGTACCTGCGCTCGGCGCAAAACACCCAGCTGCTGGACGGCAAAAACGAGAGCAAGGGCGGCAGCGTCGGGGTTGGCATCGGGTATGGTTCCGGCGGTGCGGGCATCAACATCTCCGCCAGCATCAACCGGGGCAAAGGCAACGAGAGCGGCAACGGCACCACCCACAGCGAGACTACCGTGGACGCGGGCCGCCAGGTGAATATCCTGACCGGACGTGACGCCACCCTGACCGGGGCGCAGGTGAGCGGCGAAACGGTAAAAGCGGACATTGGCCGCAACCTGACGCTCACCTCTGAACAGGACAGCGATCGCTACGACTCGAAACAGCAGAACGCCAGCGCGGGCGGGAGCTTTAGCATCGGCTCCATGACCGGCTCGGCCAGCGTCAACGTCAGCCGCGACAAGATGCACAGCAACTACGACTCGGTGGTGGAACAGACCGGGATCTTCGCCGGCAAAGGCGGCTACGACGTGACCGTGGGCGAGCATACCCAGCTCAACGGGGCGGTGATTGGCTCGACGGCAACTTCCGATAAAAACCGTCTCGATACCGGCACCATCGGCTTTAGCGATATTGAAAACCGCGCCGATTTCGAAGTGGAACACCAGAGCGTGGGCATGAGCACCGGAGGCAGCATTGGCAGCCAGTTTGCCGGCAACATGGCCAACGGCCTGCTGGTGGGCGCGAACCGCGACGGGCATGACAGCAGCACCACGCATGCCGCGGTATCGGACGGTACGCTGATCGTCCGCGACCAGGATTGGCAGGTCCAGGATGTCAATCAGCTCAGCCGCGACGTGGAGCACGCCAACCAGACGCTCTCCCCTATCTTCGATAAGGAGAAAGAGCAGGAGCGGCTCCAGCAGGCGCAGCTGATCGGCGAGATTGGTAATCAGGTGGCGGATATTGCCCGCACCGAGGGCAGCATCCGCGCCACCAACGCGGCGAAAGATAAGCTGAACCACGTCAACGCGCAGGATCTGCAGGAGGCGAAAGCGGCGTGGGAAAAAGCCAACCCGGGCAAAACCGCGACGCTTGAAGATATTAACGGCCAGATCTACCAGACGGCGTACAACGATGCGATGAATGCCTCCGGCTTTGGCACCGGCGGGGAGTATCAGCGGGCGATTCAGGCGGCGACGGCAGCGGTTCAGGGGCTGGCCGGGAGCGATCTCAGCGCGGCACTCGCGGGCGGTGCCGCACCGTACCTGGCTGATGTCATTGGGCACCGCAGTGGGTTGAGCGACGAGGGCAAAGTTGCCGCCCACGCGGTGGTCAACGCTGCGCTGGCCGCCGCCCAGGGGCAAAACGCGCTGGCGGGTGCCGCCGGCGCCACCACGGGCGAGCTGGTGGGGATGATCGCCCTCGAGATGTACGGCAAATCTGCCGATAAGCTGGATGAAACGCAGAAGCAGACGGTTTCTGCGCTGGCGACGCTGGCGGCAGGCTTATCCGGTGGGCTGGTGGGCGACAGCTCAGCTTCCACAGTTGCCGGGGCGCAGGCGGGTAAAACGACGGTTGAGAATAACTCCGTTGGCGACATCGTCGCGGCACTGCAGGAGGGCAAAACCACCGCGCAGGTGGCCGAAGAGCAGGTGAAGGCCGAAAATGAACGCTATAAGCGCGAAAACTGTGCCGGGATGAGCGCCGAAGCCTGCGCGGTTAAAATGTATACCGAGCGTCGGGAAGCGCTGAAGGATACAGCTTTATTTGGGGTGGATTTTGTTCCCATCGTCGGCGATATCAAAGGATTTGCGGAAGCGGAATCAGCAGTAGATTATCTGGCCGCTGTCATAGCGATTGTTCCGGGGGTGGGTGACGGAGCAGGGAAAGCCCTTAAAGCAGCAGAGAAGGCGCTGGCAAAAGGCGATCTTGATACTGCGTCTAAACTGATTGTAAAAGCTGGAAATGATGTCAGTTCTGCTAAATACTTTGGCCAGGAGAGAAAGTTCTGGACTGCCGATCCTGTTGAATTCAAAGGAAATAAAGTCTATCAGCGTAATGATTTGTTTGACCCTGGTTATATTGATCCTAAGTCAGGCAAAACAAATCTTGAGTTGATGCAGGGAGGACGTGCTCCCATTGGAACAGACGGGAAACCAGTAAACCTGCACCATATGCTGCAAAGACAGGATGGGCCTATTGCGGAAGTGACGCAAAGCTTCCACAAGGATAACCATAGTACTATTCACATTAACGATAACAGCATACCTTCTGGTATAAATCGTGCACAATTCAACAGATGGCGCTCTGATTACTGGAAGCAACGAGCTAACGACTTTAAATAGGTGATGGTATGACTAATAGCCTGAGTGATGTTATTAAAGAGTTAAAGGTAGTGTCCGGGAACGAGAGAAGTAATATTCCTTTACCGGATGATGATCTTATTTCTAAATATGAAGGAGAAACAGGCTTTTCTTTTTCACCTGACTACAAGAAACTTCTTAAGGAAGTTGGCAATATCTATTATGGAACAATCGAACTATTATCTGTCACAGAAGACAAAAAATTCTATGGCGAATTGTTAACGGCTATAAATGATGCGAAAGAACTTGGCGTGCCTGAATCGTGGCTACCCATATGTGAAGATAACGGTAGTTATTATTGTTTAGACCAACAAGGTCGTGTCCAATATTGGACTGGCGATGGTGCTAGTGAAGAGCAATGGCCTGATTTAGCCGCCTGGGTGAAAGATGTCTGGATCGATGGCAACTAAGGTAAGTCAAGGTAAATATTTATCTGGAAAACCCTGTAGCCATAAAAGATGATTTTTGGAGCACCTGTAGAAGCGGTGCTCCAAAAACGCCAGGGTCCTGGTATTGCCCTCATACCCTGGACATTACCTGAAAAACGCGTCGACTGTGATGAAATAAAATACATTTTTCTAAGTTTCTATGGCGGCATGGGATCTCTGAACGATCTCGTATTGTACAGAAACGGAAAGGTTTTGATGGATGAAAACGATGAACTCGCTCAGCTCAGACGCGACCTGTTTAACCTTCTTTCCTGAATAAAAATCCCGCTTTCGTAGGTGGTTTCTATGAATTTGTTCTTTAACAACCAGGTTATATTATTGTTGAGAAGTACACGCCAGACAGGAGTTACAAAATGACAGTGGAATGGGCTCATTTTATAGATGTTCTTGGTAAAAGGGAAAATTCTGTTGAAGTTATCAACCTGTGTCATGCTATCGGTGAATCCCCGGTTATATCAGCTGATGCTGGCGAATATAACGATCCCGATGGAAAAACGAAGCACTATAAATTTTATCAGTCTGGTATCGAGATGGGGTTTCGGAAAGACTGCTTAAATCATATTCATTTTTACTTTGGCAATGAAGATGGATATTCACCCTTTACAGGCAATTTTATCCCCGGAATTAAAGGAGGGATGGACAGGGCATTTATTACAAAATTGTCTGGAAAACCCACTTTGTCTGGCGAAGGCAAAGTCGAGATGCTCCTTGGGTGGATCAATGGCTGGTCAAAGTATGATTACGGCAACCACTCAGTACATCTTCAGTACACGGAGCATAATCACCTGTGTCACGCAACGTTGATTAAAAATTAGAAAAGCCTGATTTTCTAAAGGAAGTTTTATTAAATTTTAGCCCGGGTCGATGCATAGCGATTACGGGCATAAATATTGCTCCATTTGAGCTAATTTAACTGTCAGGAAGAATGATGCGTGAACCCCAGGATATTTATAATGACATTGGTGCAGTATTGCTCTCGATCGCACCTGATACTGCGGAAAAAATAATTCTGTGTGCCACGTTAGATCCTGAAAGTGACTGTGGTGAGTTTACTTATGATTATGTCGATAAACACGGTCACCAGCATTGGGTCACTGAAACGGCAGATGCCAGTGCAAGACTCTTAGATCTTCTGGTCGAATTAAGAAATTTCTTTGTTGATAACTTTAAATCACAAGAAAAGCCATTCTGGCATGGCTGTGAAGTAACGGTAAACATTGAAACATTGAAAATAAATATCGACTTCAAGTATGAGGATTAATAGGCGACTTCCCGCCCTTCCGGCGGGAGGCTGGCATTTACGACAGGAATAAGAGGAAAGGATCTGTGGCTCACTCACATCATTTGATTAAAATTATTGCCGACATGGCCATTTTTCTTGAATTCACTGACGAACATTCACTCAATCCAGATGCCGCTGTGGAAATGATGGAACATATTGCCGCGGAGCTTCAGCTATTAACGGACGATGAGAAAGGGTGCGTTATCGATTCCTTTGCAGAGATTGCGAAAGCGTATCAGGGGGATGAGTCCGGCTTTGTCAAAGCCCTTCCCGATACGCTGGGTTTACGTTAACCTCATTTAATGAATCGTTCTTACAGACCTATATTGGCGGGAAAAAACCACATTGTTTAACCTTCTTTCCTGAACAAAATCCGCTTTCGCAGGTGGGAATTTCAAGAATGAAAAACAGCACTAAATCGTTCATTAACCTTGTTTACCTGTGCTGCGCGATAGGTCTGGCCGTGTTCATCCTGACGCTCCTTGGCCGTTTAGTCGGCGCAGGATTAGTATGGAATGTGACGGAGAGTTTTCCCTTCTCTTTCAAAGACGTGTTGATATGTTTTGAGTTAACCTGGTTGGGGCTGCCTGCGGGTTTGATCATCTGGTTTTTTTACCACCGGTAAAAGACCAGACAGGTTGCAATGTGAATCACCTCTTGCCCTTCCGGCGGGAGGTTGGCTTTATGGCAAAGTAAAATGAGACTCGATAATTCCAAAAAATCCCTTAGGGCGCTTATGGGCATATGTTTTTTAATGTGCATCGCATTGATGATAATTGGTCTTTTTTCTTATCTGGTGAAAGGCTGGTTAATCTGGGACTTTGATAAGCCTTTTCCATTCGGAAAAGAAGAGATAATTACCATTTTAAAAATCAGTGTGTTAGGTTTACCTGCGGGGATAGTGTTCTGGATTTTTGGTATCCGTTAGGAGTATATTCGCGAGGTTCGCTGGTATGTTAGTCAATATTGATGAAATACAAAGACAAGCTGATGAGATGATTTTACGAGCAGGCTTTCCAGAGCATTCAGTGAATCTGTGTTCTGCTCCCTATGGCGATGGCACTCCCTATATTTCATTCGAAAATGATTCATATAATTATATTTACTCAGAAAGAGGGTATGAGTTTTCCCGAAAAGTCACTCACTCTTTGAATACGCTGCTTTATTGGATAATATCCGAATTCGCCTATCAGATTGCCTACCAGTATGAGTTAGATCACAGGGTTGAAGGCAGGGATGGACGACGCATCGCTTTTCCAAAATTTATTGCAATAATGGCGAATATGAATCCAGCCTGGGAGGCTGAAGCGCGATTTGAAATTCAAAAAATTCTGGCTAAAGCGCCCTATGACGATAGTCTCTGTACATAGTTGAGGGCAGCATCGCAGCGGTACTGGCGCAGGGTAAAATTACAAAGCAAGTGGTTGAAGAGCAGGTGAAGGTCGAAAATGAACGCCTTAAGCACGAAAAATGTAGGAATACTTGCAGCTATGACTATTGCAGAAATTGGGCCGGCATCTGATGTAAAAGGTTTTTTTAATCTGGTGCTCTCTTTATTAGAAAACGGCGTCAAAGGTAGCAAATATCCCTGGGTAATGGAAAAACTTTATCGTGGGTCTTTAGCTTATGATGAGCTTAATAAAGTCGAAAGTGAGTTGAATTCCATCAAAAAGGAATTTTTATCAATATCACCTGATAATATTGAGTGGTCGTCATTTGGTGTAGATAAAAACAATTCCCGCTTAAATTTTGCAAGAGGAGATTTGTTTTTAGTTTTTGAGCGGTTCTTTAAAGCTTTTGATGAAGCATCAGAATGTACAGAAGCTTACTTTCAAGCTTTTAATGAATATATCCCTGTAAGAATGGGGTTCACCGACGCGCCGCATTATATTGATGATGTTAATAGAACAACTGAGCAATACAATGCATTAGGTCCAAATGATCTACCTTTCTGGTTGCGATAATGAATATTAAGATAGCGCCAATTTATTCTGGAACCAGAGCTACTCTATCAATGGCGAGCGCCCTATATAAAAATCTGCATTAATGCTCCGGGAGAGAAATGATCAAGGCATGGCTGTGCAGTGACGCTGGATATTGAAAAGCTCAAAACAAATATTGATTTTAAGAAGGAGAACTAAATATGCCTCTATTTTTAGAAAAACTTTTATCCGTTTGCAGTGGTGATATTTCATCATGCAAGGGGCATAAACACCCTCAGGCTTTCATAATTATACGCTGATTGATGATTTAATGACTTTATTAAACAACAGAAACGGATTTTATGGTTTTGAGTCAGCTTTGCATGTTTTCCCTTTTGAGACAGTTGGGGAAGAGATCGGTGTGGTTGCCTGGAATGATAATAGGTTATGGATTGATTGTTACGATGATCTTGCTCGTAACGCCTTTTTCTTTGCTGAAGATGTTTTTGGCGGTCAATTTTGTATAAAACAAGATGGCATATACACGTTCGATCCAGAGACAGGCTCTTTTGATTACCTTGCGCCTGATATCAATGAATGGTGTAAAAAAATACTTGAAGACTATCAGGTCTTAACGGGCTTCCCACTGGCAAACGCATGGCAAAAGAAGTATGGTCCAATCCCGGTGGGTTATCGTTTAGTTCCCAAAGTGCCGTTTGTTGCGGGTGGCGAGTATGAGCCAGATAATCTTTATTTAGAAAAATCGACAGTGGCCATGAAAGCAAGAGCCAATATTGCATTGCAAATAAGAGATATACCCGATGGCAGCAACATCCAGCTAAAGTTAATTGACGGGGATTAATCCAGGGAGTCACAAATGAAACATCTTATCCCCGGCATCACTATTTTTCTGAGCGGATGCATGGGGCAGAGGCAGTAGCTACCATGGGGAGACGACAAAAGAATTTTTTGCCCGGGTAGAAAAAGTAGAAGCCTGCATGCAGGATAAAGGATACGTAGTGCTGGGCTTCGATCAGTGCGGACCGTTCAAAGCGCCCACGGGTAAGTGTAATTAAACAGCCCTGATAAATCCCTGTGGGCGTTTCTGGAGAGGATTATGACGCGAAAATCTGTTGATGAGCTAGGGTCAGGTTTAGAGGCATTCCTGCAGTATGGCTATGTGCAGCAGGACTCATTTTCCGATCCGAACGATGAGGCGACTGACTGGTTAGCGCAACTTTATGTCGACAGCCCTACGCACGCCCTGCTTTACTGCAAACGCATTCTCGAGGCGCCAGCCCTGCACGAGTCCGTGAAAGCTTACGCGCTGGATTTTTTACTGCTTTCCAGCGAGCGGAATTATGCTTATCACTATTTGTCTGAAGAGGCTGTTCATCTCTCTATCCCGGAACTGGAGAAGGCCTTTTTTTACTTTAGTTGCGATACACCTTATCCCATCCCGGATGGGCTGTTCGTCAAACTGTTAGCGCGATTTGAGGTTGTGAAGTGTGCGCCCGATGCCTGTTTTTATCATCTTCATGAAACATATAATGACTTTGTCAAAGCGCTTTCCGATAAATGAGTGAGTTAAACGTTCTGCATAAGAAAATCGGTCAATTATTGGTTAACGCCGGGCCTGCTGATGCGAAAACAATCATTGCTCGCGCAAAATTAGCACTGGATGGCGAGTCCTGTGAGTATGAATATGATTATATTGATCAACACGATAACGAAGACTGGTTTGTTCCGGATAAGCTCGCCAGTTACCATTTACGTCTTCAGTTAGTTAACCTCCGGGACTATTATATGCAGAATAATATGACCAATGGTAAAGCGCCCTGGACGGGTTGTGAGATCACCATTGATATACCCGCAGAGAAAATAAGCATCAGCCTTAAATATGATGACTAAGCGCAACCCCCTACCAATATAGGGGAGGTAAATTCCAGGACTATTCCGGCCTTTAAGATTATTCCCTATTTCATCGTCTGCCAAAAAAACCAACAATTTTATCGCGTTATTTACGGTGGCGTATCTCCAGCCTGGCCTGGGGATATATCCGGCTTCGTCTATAAAAAACGACAACAAGGATTACGGAAAATGAAAAAAATAGCTCTGGCGGTATTGGTTGCGGCGGGTCTGGCAAGCGGCGCGGCTCTGGCGGATAATCAGACCGTTTCTGTGGGTTATGCGCAGAGTAACGTTGAAGACTTTAAAAATATTCGCGGCGTGAACGTTCAGTATCGCTATGAGTGGGATTCCCCGGTTAGCCTGATGGGTTCATTCACCTATATGAGCGGCGATCAGGACGAGCATTATTATCTCTTCTCTGACTCCGTTAAAAACCATATCGAAGTGAAATATTACTCCCTGATGGCAGGCCCGGCATATCGCCTGAATGATTTCGTTTCCCTGTATGCGCTGGGCGGTGTGGCTCGCGTGAAAGCTGACGGTCATACCACTTGGGTGAACGGCGGCGACAACTATACCCAGCGCGACGGCATCGATGAGAAATCGACCTCTTTCGCCTACGGCGCAGGCGTGCAGTTCAACCCAACGCCTGAGCTGGCAATCCACGTCGGTTACGAAGGTACCACTGCCGACCTGGGTGACGATTACGGGATCGACGGCTGGAATGTGGGCGTAGGTTATCGTTTCTGACCCTCACCCTAACCCTCTCCCTGAAAGGGAGAGGGGACAGTATTGTAGGCCCGGCAAGCGCAGCGCCGCCGGGCGTTACAGACCGCACTATTCCCCGGCCTGCATAATATGTGCGATAAATTGGGTAAGTTTCGGCAAAGGTCGTAAGTCCTGACGCCACAAAAGATGCACCGGTCGGGGTTGTGGTGTGTAACGTTCTAAAACACGTATCAGCCGACCATTCGCCAGCTCGTCCGCCACCAGCACCTCCGGTTGTAACAGTAATCCCGCCCCGGCAATCGCCGCCATCCGCAGGCCGTATCCGTCGTTACAGCGCAAAATCGCATCGCGCTTCCAGCGCACCTCCCCTTCCACGCCCGGCAGTCGCCACTCGTTGCGCGCGGTCCAGACCGTGTGGGACAAACAGAGATGATCCACCAGATCGTTCGGCGTTTGCGGTGTGCCGTGGCGGGCTAAATAGTCCGGCGCGGCGCAGATCACCATCCGGTACGGGCAAAGGTATTTCGCCACCAGATCCTCGGCGTGGATGTCGCCAATGCGGATCGCCAGATCAACCCCCTCCTCCACCAGATCGACCATCCGGTTGGTGAGATCCAGCTCGACGCGCACCTCCGGGAAACGCTGCAAAAAGGTGGCGGTCAGCGGAGCGATCACGCATCCGCCGAACGAGGTGGGCGCGGTCACCCGCAGCGTGCCCGCGGGCGCGGTACGCAGGCGCTCCACCGAACTTTCGGCGATGGCGACCTGCTCGAGGACCCGCTTTGCCTCATCAAAATAGACCCTTCCGGCGTCGGTCAGGCTCTGGCGGCGGGTGTTGCGCTCCAGCAACCGGGTGCCGAGCCGGGCCTCCAGTTGGGCGATGTACTTCCCGACCATCACCGCCGACATCTCCAGCCGCGCGGCGGCTCCGGTAAAGCTGCCGCTCTCCACCACCGCGATAAAGGTTTCCATGCCGCGAAGCTTATCCATATTACAAACCTCTGGTTAATAATGATCTAACTTTAGCCCAGTTTATCCGCTCTGCGGTTTGTTAAACAATCAAGGCTCACAACACAGAGGAGTCGGCTATGAAAATCGTCATTATTGGTGCCAGCGGTACGGTCGGTCAGGCAGTCACAGAAGAGTTGAGTCGTCGTCATGAGGTCATTCGCGTGGGTCGCACTCAGGGCGATCATCAGGTGGATATCACCTCCCAGGCCAGCGTGCAGGCGCTGTTCGAGAAGATCGGTCCGGTGGATGCGATTGTCTCCGCCAGCGGCGGACTGCACTTTGGCCCGCTCGCGACCATGACCGACAGCCAGTTCAACCAGGGGCTACAGGATAAATTGCTGGGCCAGGTGCGGCTGGCGCTGACCGGGCAGCACTATCTGAATGAAGGCGGGTCGATTACCCTGGTCAGCGGGATTGTGGCCCATGAGCCGATTGCCCAGGGGGGTGAATGCCACCACGGTGAACGCCGCGCTGGAGGGCTTTGTCCGCGCTGCGGCCTGCGAACTGCCGCGGGGTATCCGCATCAACCTGATTAGCCCAACGGTATTAACGGAATCGGCCGAGGCCTACGACGGTTTCTTCCCGGGCTTTGAAAGCGTGCCCGCCGCGACCGTTGCCCAGGCCTATCGCCGCAGCGTGGAAGGGGTGCAGAGCGGACGGGTGTATAAGGTGGGTTACTGAGGCTTACAGGCGGAAATCAGCACCAGCATCGGACGTTCCGCCTCTTCGGCCAGTGCAGGCCAGGCATCAATCTGCGCCTGCGTTGGCCCCCACTCATTGACCTCATTGATCGTCAGCCCGGCCTTGATCAGAGCGTTGATTGTCGTGCCCAGGGTGCGGTGATATTTGATGACGCCCTCAGCCAGCCAATTGCTGACGCGTTTCCCCTGTTCCTGATAGCGATTAACGCACCAGAAACGGTCGCCGTTATCGTCGGTCAGCCAGCCCTGACGCGTGGCGCAGGTGTAAATGGGGTGCTCAATGGAAAACACCAGACTGCCGCCCGGTTTGAGCGCGCGCTGGATTTTACCAAACAGGGTGTCGAGTTCCGGCAGATAGTGCAGCGCCAGCGAGCTGTAGACCAGATCGAGGCAGTTATCCTGAAGCTCCAGTGATTCGAGGTCGCTGCGCTGATAGCGAATACAAACGTCGTCGGTGAGTTCCGCTGCACGGGCGAGCATTTTTTCGGAGATATCGACTCCGATCACTTCAGCAGCGCCCTGCTCACGCGCCACGCGGCAAAACCACCCGTAGCCGCAGCCGAGGTCGATAACCGATCTCCCTGCTAAATCCGGCAGCATACTTTTGAGCGCTGGCCATTCCGGTGCGCCATCCAGCCCCTGCACCGAACGCGGAAGCCGGGCATATCCTTCGAAAAAGGCCGGGTTATCGTAGATGTTTTGTGCCATGGCAGATCCCTCTTTAAGAATGTGCATAGCAGTATACTGCATCGCCGGGTGGCGCTTCGCTTACCCGGCCTACAGAAGTGCGGTCTGTTGCCCTCACCCCTCCCTCTCCCACAGGGAGAGGGGGGAAATGCACATCAGCTTACCGTTCCCCAAACGAGGTTGCCGTTATGGAAGGTCGCGGTGCGCGGAGAAATGCGCGCTACCGCTTCGGCGGAGCAGGAGGCGTCCACCAGCACAAAGCTGGCGGCATCCTGGGCTTTCGGCCACACGCGCTCGCCTTTGTCGTTCAGCGGCAGCACGTCGCCGGTGGCGATACCTAACGCGCGGGACAGCGTCTGCTCGTTCGGGCGGATATAGAGCTGGGCATAGAGGTTGGCTTTTTCCAGCATGTCGCCCAAGCCATACGGCGACCAGTGGTCGATCACGCTGTCAGTGCCGGTGATGACAAATACCCCTTTATCGCGCAGCTGCTTCAGCGGCATATGCAGGGTGCCGATCGGCACGGTGGAGGCGATGGTGATCTGCTGCGCCGCCATGCGCGGGGCCAGGGCGTCCACCTCCTGCTCGTTGAGCGTGGCCAGGGCAAAGGCGTGGCTGATGGTCAGCTTGCCCTTCAGCTCGGGGGTTTTCTCCACGGTTTGCACCATGTAGTTCACCGCCGCCACGCCCGCCGGGCTGGTTTCGTGCAGGTGGATATCCACCCCTTTGTCGTAATCCAGCGCAATCTGGAACATGAGGTCGAGGGACTTCTCCATCGCCCCGTCGACGCTGGTCGGATCCAGCCCGCCCACATAGTGCGCCCCGGCCTGCATCGCCTCACGCATCAGCTTTTCCGCGTTCGAGAGCAACAGGCCGTGCTGCGGGAAGGCGACAATCTCGCAGTCGAATCCAGGCTTACGCCGCGCCAGCACGGCCTGTAAATTTTCCAGGTTTTTCAGCCCGGAGGTCGGCTCGATATTGCAGTGGCTGCGGGCGATGGTGGAGCCCTTCGACTGGATCAGATCGATCAGCTTTTCCGCCCGCTCCTGAGTGTAGGGTTGCAGTTCCGGAAGTAGCTTTTGCTCCAGACGGATCATGTCCTGAATGGTGGTTCCCGCCGGACGGTTGAGCGAGCGCCACGGGCCGCCGTAGAAGGTCTTATCCAGATGGATGTGCATGTCGCGCATCGCCGGGAGCAGCAGCTTGCCGCCGCCATCGTAGTGCGGCAGCGTGGCGTCGGCGTGGCTGTTGTTATCCAGCAGGGCGGCGATTTTGCCGTCCTTTATCTCCAGCGTTTTCAGCTCGGTGCGGGTGCTGACGGCCACGTCGCCGTCGAAGTTAAACCCGGCCTCCAGCAGCACGTTGTCCAGATAGTAGTGGGTGGCGGTGATGTTCATCGGTTTGCCCGTCTCGCAGGTCGGTTTTGCGGTGTCAGCAGCATACGCGACGGAGCCGGTAGCGCCAAACAGCGCACAGGCGGTAGCAGCGGTTGCGATTTTGCCGCTCTGGCTGAGAAACTCCCGGCGGCTTTTATTTTCACTCATTGTCTTGTCCTTTTACTGTCTCGCGGCGGGCAGGAAGCCCGCCGGGGTTAAGCCACAATATGTGTACCCGTCTCGCCACGCAGCGCTGCGGGCAGGCAGTCCGGCGAGGTGATGATCACCCGCGTGCCGCCGTGGTGCAGGAATTCCAGGCTGGCAACGATTTTCGGCAGCATGCTGCCCGCCGGGAAGTGGCCCTCTTCCATATAGCGCGTCATCTGCGCCACGCTCACCGTCTCCAGCGCCTGCTGGTTGGGCTTGCCGAAGTGGATGCACACCTTCTCGACGCCGGTGGTGATCACCAGCACGTTGGCGTGGATCTCGCGGGCCAGCAGCGCGGTGGAGAGATCTTTGTCGATCACCGCATCGACGCTCTGATAGTCGCCCTGTTCGGTACGTACCACCGGAATACCGCCGCCGCCCGCGCCAATCACCACAAAGCCTTTTTGCGTCAGGGCCTTGATGGCGTCGGCTTCGACGATGCGCACCGGCTGCGGCGAGGCCACCACGCGGCGGTAACCGCGGCCAGAGTCCTCAACGAAATGCCAGTCAGGATGGGCGCGCTGCAGCTCATCCCGCTGGGCCTCGCTGAAGAAGGCGCCAATCGGTTTAGTCGGATGGGTAAAGCCGGGGTCGTTTTTATCCACTTCCACCTGAGTAACTACCGTCACCGCCTTCTGCTCGCCGCGAGCGGCCAGGCGGTTGTTCAGCGCCTGCTGGATCAGGTAGCCAATCCCGCCCTGGGTATCGGCCACGCAGTTCGCCAGCGGGGTCAGCGGCAGCCCTTCCCGCTCGTGGGCAATTTCCGCCCGGCGCAGATCCAGCCCCACCTGGGGGCCATTGCCGTGGGTGAGGACGATGTCATAGTCGGAGGCCAGCATCTCCAGCACCGATTCCGCGACCGCTTTCACCGCCTGCGCCTGGTGCTCAATCGACTGGCTGGCGTTATCTTTGATAATGCTGTTGCCGCCGATGGCGACGACCATGAGTTCTTTCATATAGGTTCCTTAAACTGTGCGGTCTGGGCCCCTCACCCTAACCCTCTCCCCATAGGGGAGAGGGTTAGGGTGAGGGGCAATGTTTTAGGATTCAGAAACCGGTGCCGCAGCGCTCGCAACTTCACGGCTATCGAGGACATGCTTCACCACAAACATGCCGCTCATCATCAGGTAGGCGGTGACGAAGGTCAGGGAGCTGCCCTCGGCAAAGCCGACCACCGGCGCATGGATCACCCCGAAGAGGGCCAGCAGTGCCCCGACGGCGGCAGCGACCGCACCGCGCAGCGGTTTATTGATGATGGCGAAGATGGCGATACAGCCCCACAGCATGCTGGCCAGCGGTGCGCCGTTGCCGAGGTGCATCAGCCCTTCGTAGTAAATCCCTTTGCTGTGCAGCACGTCGGTGCCGATTTTCGCCGCGTTGGTGCCCGCCGCCCCCATCACGCTGTTCATCATGGTCAGCGCCCAGTTGGCGATCCACGGGAACAGACAGATAAAGATGACGGGCACCTCCACTTTGGGCGTTTCCCTCACCACCTGGTTGGCGGTGACCACGCCGATAAATACCAGAATCGGCACGATGGCGGTCATCGGGATGATGGCGAGCATAAAGGCCCCCAGCCCGAACAGCGGCACGATGAACATGGTCACGCCGGAAGCCAGCGTGTAGCCGATGCTCGCCCCCATCGCTTTCCAGCCCGCATGACCGACGTAGACCGTCACCGGGAAGGGGTTGCCCATCAGGCAGCCGAGCATCGAGGCCAGACCGTTGGCCAGCATCACCTTGCGGGTCGGGTACTCATCCCCCGCCGCGTGGGCGCTTTCGATGTTCTCGAGGTCAAAGATGTAGTTCGCCAGCCCCAGCGGTACGGCAGAGGCCAGATACGGCAGCGCGTGCGGCAGCCCCTGCATAAAGCTGTCGATATGCACTTCCGGCGGGTTAAAGCCGAAGGAGGACATGGAGGCCTTGATCGCTTCCGGGCTTTGCAGGCCGGAGATCCACGCCAGCGCGGTACCGGCGACCAGCAGCAGCAGACCAGTCGGGATGCGGGCGAAAATCGGCTTTTTGCCAAACCAGTTGATGAAGATCAGCAGCAGCACGATGAAGGAGACCGTCGGCGCTTCGAACGCCTGCAGCATCGGGTTCATCGCCAGCAGCAGCAGACCCAGACCGGAGAGGCACGACAGCAGCACGGTACGCGGGATCATCTTGCGGATGGTTTCGCCGAGGAAGGAGCCGCCCGCGAGGATCATCGCCTCCACGAAGCACCACACCAGACCAATCTGGATGGCGAAATCCGCATCGCCGGTCTGCTGATAGACCGGCATCAGCACCAGGAAGGTCACGGTGAAGATCGACGGGGCGCTCGGCCCCGACGGCAGTGCGGTCACGTCGTTACGCCCGGTCTGGCGCGCCATCTGCAGGCCGAACCACGCGTAGCAGACGCTCGCCACCAGTACCGCCAGCCCGAAGGCCGGCGCAATACGTCCATAAACAATCTCTTTCGGGATGCCGACGACAAAAATGAGCAGCCCCATCATAGTCAGCAGGTTCGTCAGGTTGTTGGTCATCAACCCGAAGTACGCCGCCCAGTCACCTCTTTTCCACTCCAGTTTCATGCTTTTCATGGATGCTTACCTTATAGGAAGTAGCGATCGCGGAAGGTCAACAGCGCCTTTTCAAAACAGCTAAACGGCGGGTGAACGATGCCCGCCCCAATCATGCCGATCCCGGCGTCCTTGTGGGCAATCGCCGTGTTGATCACCGGCAGAATGCCGCTGCCCGCCACTTTCGTGATGTCGATGGCGGTCGGGATGCCCATAAACGACAGCAGCGGGATGGTGACGTTCGGGTTTTCGCCGAGGGTGATCTCACGCATCTGACGCGAGAAGTCGATGGCTTCTTCCACCGTGCCGCCCACCAGGGCCACAATCGCCGGGGCCGTCGCCATCGCAAAGCCTCCAATGCCGTAGGTTTCGGTGATGGCGCTGTCGCCGATATCCAGCCCGGAGTCTTCCGGCTTGTAGCCCGCAAACATCGGGCCAATCACCTGCTGCGCCGGGCCGGTGAACCACTGCCCCGGCAGGCCGGAGATGCGCAGGCCAAACTCGTAGCCGTTGCGTGCCATGGTGGTGACCACGGTGCTGTACTCGATGCCGTGGGCGGCATCCAGCGCGGCTTTACACATCGCCATCCAGGTCGGGCCGGAGAAGTAGTCGCTGCTGGCGACAAACTCAAACACCTGGCGCTGCTGCTCCACCGGATAGCCCGCCTGGATCAGCCCTGGGGTTAAGGCCTGAATCAGCAGCGTGGTGCCCGCGTTGTTGCGGTTGTGGCACTCGTCGCCCATGTGCAGGGCCTGAGCCAGCATCAGACGCAGGTCGATTTCGCCGATGATTTTCATGGCGTCGCGCAGCATCGGGCCGAGCACGTCACGCATCCAGTTCAGACGATCGATCACGCTCTGGTCGTTGGCGCCCATGCGCAGGATCTTCGCCATCTGCTCGCTGAGGTTGGTGAAGGCGCGGTTGCCGTACGTTTTGTTCTCGACGATGTGCATAAACATCGATGCCGAGGTGACGCCCGCCATTGAGCCCACGCAGTCGTGCTCGTGGCACGGCGAGAAGGTGATGTCGCCTGAGGCCGCCAGCCGCGCCGCGTCGTCCAGGTCTGTGGCTAACCCTTCAAACACCAGCGCCCCGGTGACTGCCCCTTTCATCGCCCCGCACATGTTCTCCCATGAGACAGGCGGACCGGCGTGCAGGATGGTGGTGCGGGTCATGCCAGGTACGACGTTGATCGCCTGGTCGTAGCCCACCAGCACCGGGTGGGACTGGATAATGCGCTCCAGCGCAATCTTGTTGGCGGCGGCAATTTTCTCCGCCAGCGGTTTCGCCGCCAGCTGATCGAGGGCCTCGACCACCTGCAGATTGCCCTGCCCCGGCGGGGTCCAGTCAAGATGGGTAACCGGGACGTGCTGCTTCTTCAGGTCATCGCTGAACATGGCAATGCCGACGTTAATGACGTTCAGCGGCTGGTTAAATAAGGTGGTCATCAGGCTTTCTCCCCTTTGCAGACAAATTCACGTGCCAGTAATCCGGTGTTGGTACTGCTGCTGGCCCAGATCACGCCCGCATCGGTCAGCAGCTGGCACTGCTGGGTCAGGGACGGGGTATCCTGGTCGGTGCCGAGCACATAGCCGAGGATCTCCAGCGGACGGTTGTCGGCTATGGCGATCGCCTGTGCCTCCTTGATCGCGTCGATCATCACCCCGACCGGATCCTCGTGCGATCCGAACCCGAGGACGAAGTCCATGACGATCACTCCGACTTCCGGATCGCGGGCCTCCTGCAGCAGGCGGCTGATGCGGTTGGTCGGGTCGATCATCGGGTGCGGTTTGCCGTTGGTGAAGTCGTCATCGCCAAAGTCGAGGAAGGTGTGGGCCTGGCTGACGTTGATATCGGCCAGACGTCTGGTTGGATCCGGCTGAATGTTGCTGTAGACGTCGTCGTACTTTTCCAGCGCGGCGAACATGGCTTCGTCGCACAGGGTGCCGCCGCAGAACAGGCCGCGAATGTACTTCTGCTGCGGGGTCAGACGGGCGCGCACCTCTTCGATCAGCGGCCAGTTGAGCGGGTGCAGATCCAGCGACTCTTTCCTGATGCCGGTGAGCAGGACTGCCTTCAGCGCCGCCTCTTTGGTACCGCGGGCAAACTGTAATCCGTCTTCATCGGCCGGTGGCGCGTTGCGACCAAGGAAACAGACCACCACCGGTTTACGGCAGGCGCGGGCGCGGGCCAGCACTTTCTCGGCCACCGCAGGCGCAGGCGGTTTGGAGATCAGGGCGATGACCTGGGTGGTGGCGTCCGCTTCCAGCATGGCGATGGCGTCGAGCATCATCAGCCCGCCGATTTTTTCGCTCAGATCGCGGCCGCCGGTGCCGATCAGCTGGGAGATGCCGCCGCCGAACTCGTGGATGCGCGCGCTCAGCTCCTGGCTGCCGGTGCCGGACGCGCCAACGATGCCAATCGGCCCGCGACGCACCGCGTTGGCAAAGCACAGTCCGGCCCCGTTAATGATGGCGGTGCCGCAGTCCGGGCCCATCATCAGCAGCCCTTTCTCGTGGGCCAGCTGCTTGAGCGCCAGCTCGTCGTCGAGGGAGACGTTATCGGAGAACAGCATCACGTTGAGATCGTTCTCCAGCGCCTGGCGCGCCTCGCGGGCGGCAAAGGTACCGTTGACCGAAATTACCGCCAGGTTGGCGTCCGGGCGATGGGTTTTGGCGCTGGCGAGGGTGGCGTAGCGCGCTTCGTGGGAGCCCGCGCTCTCTTTGCGGGTGAACAGGGCTTCGATGGCGGCCAGGGTTTCATCGTTGGCGGCCTCGCCTTTAATGACGATCATCAGGTCGCCGTTTTTGGCGTCTGCTAATTCCGGCGTCAGCAGGCCGAGGTTTTTTAATACGCCTTTATTCATTTCGGTGGCCATGGCGACAAAGGCCTGTTCCACGCCGGGCAATTTGTTGGCTTTGGTGGAAACCGACATCAGCGATACGGAATCAAAATAAGTATTCTTTTTTATAACGATTTTGGTGGGCATTACGTCCTCCTGGATGCGGGCAAAAGGGGGCCACATCACGCCCGAAGGCATGATGGAAAGCGCTATTTTTATTTCAGGCCAGCGCGAAACCGCTGGCCGGGGGTATTACGCGCCGGCGGCGAGCAGCAGATCGGCGATCTCGCTGAAGCCTTTTTCCCGCGCCAGTTCGAGAGGGGATTTGCCGTATTTGTCGGTCATGTGCGGGTTGGCGCCGTGGTCGAGCAGCAGCTTCACGATCGCCTGCTGGCGGGCACCGCCGTCATTGAGGACGATGGCTTCCAGCAGCGGCGTCCAGCCCACGAAGTTGGTGTGGTTGACGTTGATGTCGGTATGGGCCAGCAGCTCCTGCACCACCTCCAGATGGCCTTTCTCGCTGGCCGGGGTAATGCCCACGCCGCCAAAGCGGGTCAGCCTGTCGAGATCCGGGTTGGCCGGCAGCACCAGGCGCAGCAGGGTGAGATCGTTGGTCAGGCAGCTAATCAGGAACGGGTTGAAGCAGGTCTGATCCTGCTGGTCGATATTGGCCCCGGCGGCAATCAATAACTCAACGCAGGGATAATGTTTATTCAGGCTGGCAATAATGACGGCGGTTCTTTTCTGCCGGTTGGTGGCGTTAATATCCACCCCTTTCTCCAGACAGGCTTTTAATGCGTCGGCATTTCCCTGTTCGGCGGCTAGCAGAAATTCAGTGACGAGCTCATTGTTGGACATATCCACACTCCTGGTTTTCCTTTCTGATGGACTGAGCATAGCAACGGCCTGGTCAGAAAAGAATCCGCTTAAAAATGATTCATCGACAGCCAATTCATTGTTGAGTTAAATTTAACAGTGGAGTCAAAATGTGCGTCTGTGCAACCTTTTCCTTATGTTTTACCGCTTTTTAAGCGCGTAAATTGCATTCTGCTTATGTTTACGCAGCCCTTGCGCCGCGCGGCTCGCAGCAAATTAGCAGAACTGTGACCGGCTTCAAATGCGTTGTAACCACTTTGTTAAAATATGTTCAAAACTGATGAGTGCCGGGAGCCATAATATGAATTCCATCTTTACCGAAGAGAACCTGCTGGCCTTTACCACCGCGGCGCGTTTTGGCAGCTTCAGCAAAGCCGCCACCGAGCTGGGGGTGACCACCTCGGCCATCAGCTACACCATCAAGCGGATGGAGACCGGCCTCGACGTGGTGCTGTTTGTGCGTAACACCCGCAGCATCGAGCTGACCGAATCGGGGTTCTACTTCTACCGCAAAGCCATAGACCTGCTGAATGACTTCCACGCCATCAAGCGCGGGATCGACACCATCTCCCAGGGCATCGAGACCCGGGTGCGGATCTGCATCAACCAGCTGCTCTACACTCCGCGCCACACCGCCCGCCTGCTGCAGGTGCTGAAAAAGCAGTTTCCCACCTGCCAGATCACCGTCACCACCGAGGTCTACAACGGCGTCTGGGATTCGATCATCAATAACCAGGCGAATATCGCCATCGGTGCCCCGGATACCCTGCTCGACGGCGGCGGGATCGATTACACCGAAATCGGCGCGATCCGCTGGGTGTTCGCCATCGCCCCGGAACATCCGCTGGCGCTGGCCCCGGAGCCGCTGGCCGAAAGCCAGCTGCGGCTGTACCCCAACATCATGGTCGAAGACACGGCGCACACCATCAATAAAAAGGTGGGCTGGCTGCTGCACGGCCAGGAGGCGATCCTGGTCCCGGATTTTAATACCAAGTGCCAGTGTCAGATCCTCGGTGAAGGGATTGGGTTTTTACCGGAGCATATGGCGAGAGAGGCGGTTGAGGCAGGGCTGCTGGTGACGCGACGGATTAACAACCCGCGCCAGGATTCGCGCATGCTGCTCGCCACGCAGCATGCGGCGACCGGTCAGGTCACCCGCTGGATCAAACAGCAGTTTGCGCCTGACGGGGTGCTGACCGGGATCTACAGTGATTTACTGTGGCGGGATTATTAGCTGCGGCTCTGCACCCAGAACGCGTGAATAAGGCCGGGAATATAGCCCAGCAGCGTCAGGATGATGTTGAGGATAAACGCCCAGCCGAACCCTTTGCCGATCAGCACGCCAAGCGGGGGAAGCAAAATAGTAATAACGATACGCCAGAAACCCATAGATTCTCCATACAAGCAGTCAGGTCATTGTAACAAAAGAGATTTTACCTCTAAGCGTAGCGAGTCTACGCCCAGCTGCCACTGTTCGCGTGGAGTTTTACCCTCTTTTACCCTCTTTACACAGGTTTAGGCTGGAAATTGAGGGGGTAATCCGCGCGGGGCGCTGTACCCGGCCCTGTGCCTGGGCTAATGTTAGGGTCGAAACAATCATGAGGAGATAACTATGTTTTCTGTAGGTGATTATGTACAACCGCGCATGGGCGGCCCGAAACTGAAAGTGCTCGAAGTGCATGAAGATCAGATTGTGGCGGTGCAGGCGAGTAACGAGCAGGGCGAGAAATTTACCCTGAAGGCAGCGGACGTGACGCTGTATAAAGAAGAAGGTGATTTTGGGGTCTGCTAAGCAGACGCTACCGGGCGGTGTTATTCCGCCCGATATCCACCGATTAAATCAGGAAATCATCCAGTGATTTACCTTCTGCCAGTGCCAGGGCGATAGGCTTCGGCGTACGACCCTGACCGGTCCAGGTTTTTTCCTGACCGTCGACATCGGTAAAGCGATATTTTGCCGCACGGGCCTGGCGTTTTTTCGGCTGCGCCGGGGCGTTCAGCAGATCGGAACCCAGCAGATCTTCTGCCGAAATACCGTCGGCTTTCATTTTTTCCAGCAGGGCGTTAATTTTCTCACTCTGCGCGGCACGCTGCTGTTCGACTTCAGCCTGTTCATTACGTTTTTCTTCCGTGACGATACGCAGCTTTTCGAGCATATCTTCCAGCACGTCAAGCGAGAATTCACGCGCCGCGGCGCGCAGAGTACGAATATTATTAAGATTCTGTAACAGTGAAGTCATATTAAAAGAAAACCTTTTCAAGCCGATAAAATAAACAATAGCGGCCATGGTAATTCATTTGTTTATGAACATCCAGACAACAGCGCACGAAAATATAATTTATGTCAAATTAAATGAAATAAGAAAAATATAAAGCGCGCTACTTCACTTTTTGTATGATTTATCCTGATAAACAGTTTAATGATTATTTAATTCCTGAACGTTTCCAGGGAAATTGACAGGTAACTCCCCTTCCGGACAGAGCGAATATCCATTCACTCTTAGCGCATAAAACAAACGTTATATTTTTAGCGTTTCACGCTAAACAAACTCAAACTGACAACATAACCGGCAAGCGAAGCCCGGGATTTTTTTGCCCCTGGACACAGCTGATGCCAGCCGCTGAAAAATAAAATTACAAGCCTTTGTTTTAAATAGATAAAAACAAAGATCGAAGAGAAAATGCCGCCGCGCTGGCAAAACCGATTCGTTTAGAGAATTTTAGGGACAAAACGCCATTAAATAAAAATTTATCGCTAATTGTAGGTTTCAATGCAGAGAGATACGCTATACACGAAAAATAATGCAAACTAAAGCACTAACCCAACCCGCTTTAGCCTCTCTGTTATACGACCTTTAAGGAGTCAGAACATGTTCTCTCGGCAGTCTCGCCTGCGTCACGCGGTAGCGGATACCTTTGCCATGGTGGTCTACTGTTCGGTGGTGAACATGCTGATTGAAATATTCCTCTCCGGAATGACCTTCGAGCAGTCGCTTTCCTCCCGCCTGGTAGCCGTCCCGGTGAATATCCTTATTGCATGGCCATACGGTTTCTATCGCGATGCGGTGATGCGCTTTGCCCGTCGCTATTCGCCCAGCGGCTGGATGAAAAATCTGGCGGACGTGGTGGCCTATGTCACCTTCCAGTCACCGGTGTATGTCGCCATTCTGTTAACGGTGGGCGCCGACTGGCACCAGATCGCCGCGGCGGTAAGTTCGAATATCGTGGTGTCGATGATGATGGGTGCGGTCTACGGCTATTTCCTCGATTACTGCCGACGTCTGTTCAAAGTCAGCCAGTATCATCAGGTCAAGGCGTAAAGCACAGCGACTGGCGAAAGCCAGTCGCGTCGTTATTGCGAGTCGCCAAACAGGCCCTTCAGAAAGCGTTCCAGCGCCATGCGGGAACTGAAGCCATGCGGAATACCATAATGTTCCTGGTTATTGCCCCCTAAATAGAGCGGGAACTGCTGGTAATGGTCGCTGGTTTTTATCTCTGAAGCAGGCTCCGCAAAGGAAAGACTTCTCTCTTTCAGCGTCGGGTGAATGATCAGCGCCGTGCGCCCCATACGGGCTTCCCGGTTCACGTAAACATAATTATCGCCACGACGGTACCCGTATGCTCTTGGGGTTACCACATCCACGGTAAATCCCGCTTTTTCAAGTTCGCGCGCAACCTCATCGGGTCGTAAATACATATTCTTTCCTCGTTATCATTTCCTGCCGGGCAACCTTACCGTATTGAGCAATAGCAGGGCTTTCAGAAAAATCCATAAACGGCCTGATAAGCCGTGACCGGCTTCAGATATTAAAAAGGTGGTCTAAACTCTTAATTACCGCAAATACAAGGGAGAAGCATATGTTTAACCGTTCGAATCGAAACGATGTTGACGACGATGTTCAGGATATCCATAACGATGTCAGGAAATTAGCGGATTCGCTTGAAAGCGTGTTGAAATCCTGGGGATCGGATGCGAAAGACGATACGGATGACGCCAGACGTAAGGCCAAAGCGCTGTTGCGTGAAACCCGCGCGCGTCTGCAGGGGCGCTCTACCGGCAAGCAGGCCGCCTGCGATGCGATCGGCTGCGCCAGCACCTTTATCCGTGAACGTCCGGTGTGTGCGGTAGGTACCGTCGCCGCGGTGGGGATCTTTATCGGCGCGCTGCTCGCCCTGCGCAAATAACCCTCAATCCGGCTTTAGTCCTTCTGACCCCCATGCCCTGCGGTGTGGGGGTTTTTCTTTTTTCAGGCCTGCGTGCGCTCTCTCCCGCTGAACACATCACCGGCAGTCAATCTATCGAATTTTCCCATATCTTGTATGGTTGAAACTTACGACAACTACATCTAGTATTCCCTTTAGCAAGAGAGACTCCTGGTGACGCACTAACTGGCGTCGGAATCCTATTCTAGATGGAAATACGAATCATGCGCATTATTATTTACACTCGAAACGACTGTGTGCAGTGCCATGCTACCAAACGCGCCATGGAGAGCCGCGGCGTGACCTTTGAAATGGTGAATGTTGACCAGGTTCCTGATGCGGCAGAGACGCTCAAAGCCCAGGGGTTCCGCCAGCTGCCGGTGGTGATCGCCGGGGAAACGAGCTGGTCGGGCTTCCGTCCGGACCTGATTAACCGTCTGCCGCAGCCCGCCCAAGCCGCCCGGGCATGAGCCTGCTCGTCTACTTCTCCAGCAGCTCGGAGAACACGCACCGCTTTATCGTCCGCGTCGGGCTGCCCGCCGTGCGGATCCCGCTGAACGAGCGGGAGCGGATCCAGGTAGACGAGCCTTTTATTCTGGTGGTGCCCAGCTACGGCGGGGGTGGAACGGCCGGGGCGGTGCCGCGTCAGGCGATCCGCTTCCTCAACGATCCGCACAACCGGGCGCTCATCCGCGGGGTGATTGCCGCCGGCAACCGTAACTTCGGCGAGGCGTTCGGCCGTGCCGGGGATGTCATCTCACAAAAATGCGGCGTGCCGTACCTCTATCGCTTCGAGCTGATGGGTACGGAGCAGGACGTCGCCAACGTGCGTAAAGGAGTGAACGAATTTTGGCAACGACAACCGCAGAGCGCGTAATGCAGCGATCGACCGATTACCATGCGCTGAACGCCATGCTGAACCTGTACGATCGGGACGGGAAGATCCAGTTCAGCAAAGATCATGAGGCGGTGGACGCCTTTTTTAACGCCCACGTCTACCCCAACAGCATGACCTTTGCGAGCCCGCAGGCGCGTCTCGACTATCTCGTCAGCGAGAGTTACTACGATCCGAAGGTGCTGGCCCGCTTCGATCCTGCCTTCGTGCTGGCGCTGTTCGCTCACGCCCATGCCAGCGGTTTTCGTTTCCAGACCTTCCTCGGCGCCTGGAAGTTTTACACCAGCTACACGCTGAAAACCTTCGACGGTAAGCAGTACCTCGAACACTTTGAGGATCGGGTGGTGATGGTGGCCCTGACGCTGGCCCAGGGGGATGAGACCCTCGCCCGCCAGCTTACCGACGAGATGCTCGCCGGACGTTTTCAGCCCGCAACGCCCACCTTCCTCAACTGCGGCAAGGCCCAGCGCGGAGAGCTGGTCTCCTGCTTCCTGCTGCGCATTGAGGACAATATGGAGTCGATCGGCCGCGCCGTGAACTCGGCGCTACAGCTCTCCAAACGCGGCGGCGGCGTGGCATTTTTACTCTCGAACCTGCGGGAAGCGGGCGCGCCGATCAAGCGCATTGAGAACCAGTCCTCCGGGGTGATCCCGGTGATGAAAATGCTGGAAGACGCCTTCTCCTACGCCAACCAGCTGGGGGCGCGCCAGGGGGGCCGGAGCGGTCTATCTCCACGCCCATCACCCGGATATCCTGCGGTTCCTCGATACCAAACGCGAAAACGCCGACGAAAAAATCCGCATCAAAACCCTGTCGCTGGGGGTGGTGATCCCGGATGTCACCTTCCGGCTGGCGAAGGAGAACGCCGACATGGCGCTGTTCTCCCCCTATGACGTGGAGCGCCTCTACGGCAAGCCGTTTGGCGATGTGGCGGTGAGCGAGCTGTACGACGAGCTGGTGGCGGACGCGCGGATCCGTAAGACTTACATTAACGCCCGCGACTTCTTCCAGCGGCTGGCGGAGATCCAGTTTGAGTCCGGCTATCCGTACATCATGTACGAAGATACCGTTAACCGCGCCAACCCCATCGCCGGGCGCATCAACATGAGCAACCTGTGCTCGGAGATTTTGCAGGTCAACAGCCCCTCGACCTATGACGAGGATCTGGACTACACCCGGATCGGGCACGATATCTCCTGCAATCTGGGCTCGCTGAACATTGCCCACACCATGGACTCCCCTGACTTTGGCCGCACCGTCGAGACCGCGGTGCGCGGCCTGTCGGCGGTGTCGGACATGAGCCATATCCGCAGCGTGCCGTCGGTGGAGGCCGGGAACGCCGCCTCGCATGCCATTGGCCTCGGGCAGATGAACCTGCACGGCTATCTGGCACGGGAAGGGATCGCCTACGGCAGCCCGGAGGGGCTGGACTTCACCAACCTCTATTTCTACACAATCACCTGGCACGCCCTGAATACCTCGATGCTGCTGGCGCGCGAACACCAGCAGCGTTTTGCGGGCTTTGAACAGTCGCGCTACGCTAGCGGGGAGTATTTTAGTCAGTACCTGGAAAACGACTGGCAGCCGAAAACGGAGAAGGTACGTGCCCTGTTTGCCCGAGCTGGCGTGACCCTGCCGACGCGGGAGATGTGGCAGAAGCTGCGCGATGACGTGATGCAGTACGGCATCTACAACCAGAACCTGCAGGCGGTGCCGCCCACCGGGTCAATCTCGTACATCAACCATGCGACCTCCAGCATTCACCCTATCGTGTCGAAAATTGAGATCCGCAAAGAGGGGAAAACCGGGCGCGTCTACTACCCTGCCCCCCTTTATGACCAACGAGAATCTGGCCCTGTACCAGGACGCCTACGAGATTGGTCCGGAAAAGATTATTGATACCTATGCCGAGGCGACGAAGCACGTCGACCAGGGGCTGTCGCTGACGCTGTTCTTCCCGGACACCGCCACCACCCGCGACATCAACAAAGCGCAGATTTACGCGTGGAAGAAAGGGATCAAGACCCTGTATTACATTCGCCTGCGCCAGCTCGCGCTGGAAGGCACCGAAACAGAAGGCTGCGTGTCCTGCGCGCTGTAAGGAGAGAGGATGAAACTGTCACGGGTTCACGCCGTTAACTGGAACAAGATTGAAGATGATAAGGATCTGGAGGTGTGGAACCGCCTGACCAGCAACTTCTGGCTGCCGGAAAAGGTGCCGCTGTCGAATGACGTCCAGGCCTGGGCCACCCTGAGCCACGCCGAACAGCAGCTCACCATTCGCGTCTTTACCGGCCTGACCCTGCTCGACACGGTGCAGAACACGGTGGGCGCTCCGGCGCTGATCGCCGATGCGCTGACCCCGCACGAGGAGGCGGTGATGTCGAACATCAGCTTTATGGAGGCGGTGCATGCCCGCTCCTACAGCTCAATCTTCTCCACCCTCTGTCAGACCCGGGACGTGGATGCCGCCTACCGCTGGAGCGAAGAGAGCGACGCCCTGCAGCGCAAAGCCCAGCGGGTGCTGGAACATTATCGCGCCGACGAGCCGCTGAAGAAGAAGATCGCCAGCGTGTTCCTGGAGTCGTTCCTGTTCTACTCCGGCTTCTGGCTGCCGATGTACTGGTCGAGCCGGGGCAAGCTGACCAACACCGCGGATCTGATCCGGCTGATCATCCGCGATGAGGCGGTACACGGGTACTACATTGGCTATAAATACCAGAAAGGGCTGGAGAAAGTGAGCGAGGCGGAGCGCGAGGCGTTGCAAGGCTTTGCGCTGGATCTGCTGATGGATCTGTATGACAACGAGCTGGCCTATACCGAGGAGCTGTACGCCGGAACCGGCTGGGAGGAGGATGTGAAGGCCTTCCTTTGCTACAACGCCAACAAGGCGCTGATGAACCTCGGCTACGAGGCGCTGTTCCCGCCGGAGATGGCGGAGGTCAACCCGGCGATCCTCGCCGCGCTTTCGCCAAACGCCGACGAAAACCACGACTTCTTCTCCGGGTCGGGGTCATCGTACGTGATGGGTAAAGCGGTCGAGACCGAGGACGAGGACTGGAATTTCTGATGATTTCACCCCGAAAAGGGGTGAAATAGTGGCGCAACGGCTCAGTCGTGGATCCTGACGCCCAGGCAACCGCGCACAAACTCAGGGTTAAAGTGCTTCACGGACTCCCCGACGTAACCCAAATCGAGGGAGCCGATCTGCGCCATTTCGCTCTCCGTCAGTGAGAAATCCCAGATGGCAAAGTTCTCTTCAATGCGTTGCTGATGGGTGGATTTTGGAATGACGGTCACGCCACGCTGGACGTTCCAGCGCAGGACTACCTGAGCAACGGTTTTGTTATGGGCGTCGGCAATGCCCTGCAGCATCGCATTGTCATAAGGCCTGTGGCGTCCACCGCCTAACGGTGCCCAGGCTTCAGGCTGAACGTTGTAATAGCGCATGGTTTCCAGTGCGGCAGGTTGGGCAAAGTAAGGATGCAGTTCAACCTGGTTGGCCATCGGCCTGATCCGAACGGTTTCACAGAAGTTGGCTAACACATGGGGATAAAAATTGGACACGCCAATCGCTTTCAGTTTACCGGCTTCATAAGCCTCTTCCATCGCCCGCCACGCGCTGAAATAGTCCCGCATGGCCTGATGCAGCAAGTAGAGATCAAAATATTCCAGCCCCGATTTTTCTAACGAGGCGTCGATACCGGCTTTGGCCGTTTCGTAGCTGGCCATGTCCTGCACCCACAGTTTTGAGGTGATGAACAGTTCGTCGCGGGTGCACAGCCCCCCGGCAATGGCTTCCCGAACGGCGTCGCCAACGGCATCTTCATTACCGTAGACCGCAGCGGTATCGATCAGACGATAGCCTGCCCGAATCGCACTCAACACGGACTGTTTACACTCTTCTTTGTCGGTCACCTGAAATACACCAAAACCGGCCATCGGCATTTTCAGGCTGTTGCTTAATTCTGCATATTCCACGATTGAACCTCTCTGCCCTGTCAAACGTCCATTCTAAAATGAAAAGACAAGGGTGATTAGCAGGTGGAACCTGATATGAATTATGCAAATAATTCATTAATCACTTCTGACTGACGTTGCGTACACTGAGGTTTCATTTTTTCGGCAGTAAGGGGCAGAGCGTGGCGCGGGAAAACCTGAATGATTTGATGGCGTTTATCGTCGTCGCACGTGAAAAGAGTTTTACCAAAGCGGCGGCCCAGTTAGGCATTTCACAATCCGCTCTCAGCCACTGCATGCGCACTCTGGAATCCCGTCTGGGGATGAAACTCATGACGCGCACCACCCGCAGTATAGCGTTAACCGATATAGGGCAATCCATGCTGGACGATCTGGGCCCCTACATCGATGGCATCCAGGGGCGGTTACAGTCGCTGAAGGATCTCAACAGCAAAGCCGCCGGAACCGTGCGTATATCCACGTCGGATTACGCCATCAGCTCTGTCATCTGGCCGAAACTTGAACCGCTGCTCAAGGACTACCCGGATATAAACCTCGAGCTGATTGATGACTATGCCCTGACGGATATCGTTTCTGGCCGGTTCGATGCAGGAACCCGCCTGGGAGAGCAAATTTCCAACGGCATGATTTCGGTGCGTATTGGCCCGGACGTGCGCTTTGCCGTTGTCGGCTCTCCGGACTATTTTTCCCGTCACCCTTACCCGCAGCATCCTCACGATCTTATCGCTCACAACTGCATCAATCTGCGCTTTCCCACCCATGGCAACCTGTACGTCTGGGAGTTCGAGAAAGAGGAAAAATGCCTGAATGTGAAAGTCAGCGGCCAGCTGGTGTTCAGCCGTATTTATCAGAATCTCCAGGCCGCAGTGGAAGGGTACGGACTGGCGCATGTTCCACGGGATATCGCCGAAAAGCACATCGCCCGCGGGGAGTTGATTAGCGTGCTCGAAGACTGGTGTCCTTACTGGGAGGGTTATTACATCTACTACCCGGAAAATCGCAATCTTTCGAAAGCATTCCAGCTGGTTATCGACGCGCTACGCCATTACAAGCATCCCTGACAAAAAGGCCCCGTATTGGGGGCCTGATGGATTTGCACTGCTCCCTGCTCAGGCTGGGTTTCTGCCCGCAAATACCTCTTTAAACACCGGCAGTGCCGAGAAGATATTGGGCCAGCCGGCAACAAACGCGAGCTGGGTCAGCACCTCTGAGGCCTGCGTTTGGGTCAAACCGTTATCCATCGCGCGATTGAGATGGTAAGGGATCTGAGCCACCTGCCCGGCGGTCACCAGAGCGGTGACGGTCACCAGGCTTCTGTCACGGGGCGCCAGGCCAGGCCTCAGCCACAGGTCCTGAAAGAGCGCCTCTGTGGTGTACTTCACCACGCCCGGCGCGACCATACCAAATTTTGACTCAACCAGGGTGGCGCGCTGGTTCTCTTTCTCTTTATCCAGCGGCAGTAAATCCACTTTTTCGCCTGGCAATGAGGCCATATCAACATGACGCCCGGCAAATACGTGACGCGCGACCAGAGCCGCAGAGGTGGCATTTGGCCAACCGGCGTAAAACGCCAGATGGGTAATGGTCTCTGAGATTTCCGTTGGCGTGATACCACTGTCCAGCGCCACGTTCAGATAGTTGGGAAGTTCAACGGTATCATTACGGCTAATCAGCGCGGCAACCGTCACCAGACTACGGTCGCGACGCGACAGTTCCGGGCGGCTCCAGAGATCCTTTTCAATAAAGCGTTCAGAATAGGCCGCCATTGCGGGTGCGACGTCCGCCACTGCGCCCTGCGCATCGTCTGCTATCATTTTCGAACTCCTGTTTTGCGTGGTCTGGGAGACACATCCGCTCATCAACAACAGAGAAACCGTGACTAGGCATGTCCTGCTAATCATTCATGTTCTCCTGCCTGCAGATACTGTTCATCCGTGACTTTTTCAAGCCAGTTTACGTTTTCACCTTTATCATTCGATTCCTGGATGGCGAGATGCACCATCGTGTTTTTATCCGTTGCGCCGTGCCAGTGTTTCACCCCTGGCGGGCACTGAACGACATCGCCCGCGTGAATTGTTTTTCGCTCCCTACCCCACTGCTGAACCCAGCCCGTGCCCGAGGTGACAACCAGTGTTTGCCCAAGGGGATGAGTATGCCAGTCGGAACGCGCCCCGGGTGCGAAGGTGACATAGGCTCCACCCGTCCTTTGCGGTGCGACAGCGGAGAAAAGGGGGTCAATATAAGCACGCCCGGTAAAGTGCTCAGCAGGTCCGGCAATCGTTGTGCGGCTGCCTGTTTCTGAGAGTCTCATTTGAGCTGAAGTGGCGGTTTCGCCGTGTGCGGACATACCCGCGAATAACAACAGTGATACAGCTACAGGGGTGAAACGGATCATCGTACTCTCCTGTTATGAATGAAACGGTGGATCCGGTACCGGGGAGACTATTTGTCGGTCAGCAGCTCAAATCTGGCTGAATAAGAATCGGGATGTACAGGCAAAGCATCCGGCTCATCCAACTGCCCCAGCTTAATCAGCCCTCTCTCATAGCCATGGGATTTATAGAAAATGGCCAGATTTCCCCAGGGTGCATATATCGTTATATCGCCCTTTTTCACCGCCGTGCCTGCGGGTGAGCTCGCCGTGGGAAGCCGTGAAGGCAAGTCACTGATTTTCTCCTCACCGGCATAATCCTTTAGCTGTAGCGTAAGGGGGGAGGAGCGCCGCAAATTCGCGGCTTGCCTGGCTGTCGTTCAGGGTGGCGTAAAGCGTCTTATCCTGAAGTATTATCTGTAACTTCATAGGAGTTTCCTGGGTATTACGGGCACTCGCCGTCGCCGGGAAGGCTGATATCACTGCCAGCACTAGCCATCCTGAACGTCCGGGTAATAGCCGCTTCGATGTAGAATTAATAAGCATGACGAACCATCCTGCTGAAGCCATTTTCAAATATTTTTAACAGAATAAAGGGGCTTGTTAATAGCCATTATCAGAATAGAAAAATGAGCAAATTTCATTAATCGACTAACTACTGCAGCTGAAATTGCTGAGATTTTTTTTCTTAACCTGTCGAGGCGAGATGTTGATCGAATGTAAATAAGTGGCTAACATCCGTCCTTTCGGATAAAGAAAATGTCTGTCACCGATTCACTTCTCGCTTTCTCCTTCGCCGCCTTATTGCTTACGCTCACCCCCGGTCTTGATACCGCACTTATCCTGCGAACGGCCTGTGCCGAAGGGGGAAAGAAGGCGTTTCATGCGGCGCTCGGCATTGATACCGGCTGTTATATCTGGGGAGCGCTTGTCGCCCTTGGCCTTGGGGCGCTGCTGGCGTACTCCGGGCTGGCGTATACCCTGCTGAAATTCTGCGGCGCGGCTTATCTTTGCTGGTTAGGCTTACAGCTGCTGCTGCGCCCCCGGTCGTCGTTCAGTCAGGACGAGGGCAATCCCTCTTCAGGCGGGAACTGGTTTGTAAAAGGGATGTTGGGAAATGTGCTCAATCCAAAGATGGGCATTTTTTACGTCTCGTTTTTACCGCAGTTTATCCCTGCCGGGCACTCGCCTTTCATCTGGACATTTATTCTGGTCAGCATTCATGTGCTGATTGGCACCCTGTGGTCGGTGACGCTGATCCTGTCCACACAGCTGGCAACCGGGATCCTGAAAAAGAGGCGCGTTATCATGGCGATGGATCGGGCAACCGGCGGGCTCTTTTTATGCTTTGCGGCAAAACTTGCTTTAAGCGGCCGATAAAGGGGCTTGGGCAGTTTTGAACGCGTAGCCGATATTGTTTTATTGGCTACTTCCTTATTTGATCGCTAAAAGCGAAAAATTGCGTGTGATCATGTTCACACTAATAAATTTGCGTTAAGATTTAACATGCAAATTTTATACATGTTATCAAGCCGGAAAGGATGCCTGCACATTGCTTCATGATAACTCTACTCTGTGGCGAGCATTTCATGACCCTTATTGAATCCTTAAAGTCTCATTATAATTTACACAAAAGCAGTAAAATTCTTCACACAGTGATCACATTTATTACTGTATTGATTTTCCTGCCCCTCCTGCGAGAGTTTTCTCCACGCGTTGCGATTGACCATACCATTATTTACGTAGCGTATTTGCCCATCAGCCTTTTTATCGCGCTGGTGGGCATTTATGGTGCCAGCGTATTGCCTGCATTAACGCTGGCAACCTGGTTATCTTTCCAGCACCAATTAAATCTCAACGTCACCCAAACCTGGGCGGTGACGCTCAGCCTGATGATCCCCCTGGCGATTGCCCAGTTTATTCTCCATAAAAGGCTGGGACGCTATGCCAGAATAGATATCACCAAAAGCACCGGGATTTTTGTCCGGCTGTGGTGTTTTGGTTTTATTTATCCCATTCTTGCCCAGGCGGCAATGTACATTGTTGGCGCATTAACCCTCATTCCCGACGATTTTCAATATTACTTTTCAGCCAGTGAAATTCGCCTGCTGATCCTGAATTTGCAAAGCCTGATGATGCCCGCGGTGGTGTTCAGCTCCGGTTTATATTATTTATTACGATTCCTGACCTCATGGCATTATGCACGCAAGTTCTACACAAGGAATATACTGGAAGCCAGCAACCGAAACACCTTGATTGTCTGGATGATAGTGATTGGTGCGCTTATTTTTACCTATACCAACGTCAGCCAGTATCCGGTTATCTCCAGCTATGCCATTCCGCTGGTCTTTCTGGCCTTTGTGTATGGGGTGATTAATTTTAGCGCGCCGATCGTCTCGCTGACCTGGCCGTGTGCCATCTTTATACTCATCACCGGTAACCCGCAGTTTATAAAAGTTGTCGAAAAAGGTCAGCTTTTAACCTCTTTCTCCGCCTTTTTTATCGTGTTTACTATCGCCAATGCCTATCTCGCCACCATGAAGAGAAACCTGAAGCAGGCGAACGTAAAAATAACAAATGCAGCTTTCCGGGAGCCGCTGACCATGCTGCCGAACCTGCTGCTGATGAATAAAGATCTTCAGCAGCTTACCCATCCGGCGATGCTCTGTTACGTAAAAATATTCTCTGCCGATAACCTGGATAAACATCTTGGCTTTACCTTCCGGGTTAATGCCAAAGTCGCCGTCTATTATCTGCTGAAAAAATTCCTGCCAAAAAATGGCAGTATCTATTCCGTACCTTATGGCGATCTGCTGATTGTGCTGCCAGAAAAAGGTGGGCGTAGCGTCCTGCAGGAGCTGCTGAAGAAACTTAATCAGGCGAAGGGCTATGCCAGGGTGAGTGACGTGGACGTCGCGTTCGGTCTCGCCTGGATGACATTCAACGCGAACGTTGATTTAAGCAAGTCTGTCTCCGAGCTGGATTATCTTGCGACAACCAAAGGCGCGGATCACATTAGTGCGCTTGATAAAAACCAGGATTTCATTGAGCAACATATGACGCTGGATATCGCGTTGCTGCAAAAGCTTAAGCAGGCCCTGCTCCGCAACGACATCGTTCTGTATGCGCAAAAAATAAAACACAGAAACAGTGACGCACAATATTATGAGATCCTCTGCAGGATGAAACTCGACGGAAATATCGTTACGCCGGATAAATTTATACCGACTATTACCGAGTTTGGTCTGTGCGGGCTGCTCGACTTCAAAGTGTTAGAGACCTTTATCGATTTTTATCATGAAAATCTGGCTAAGTGCCAACACATCCGTTTTTCATTGAATATTACCCCAGAAACACTGGCAGATGAAAACACGGCTGAAAGGATTATTTCCATGTTTGAGAACAAGAATAAAAAACCCGACAACATTGTATTTGAAGTAACGGAAGAACAGCTGTTCCTGAATGAAAGAAACGTACTCAATAATATTAAACGTTTACGTCATTATGGCTTTCAAATTGCGATTGATGATTTTGGCACCGGGTATGCTAACTATGAAAGGCTGAAAAATCTTGATGCCGATATCGTTAAAGTTGACGGCATGTTCATCAAAGAAATTATCAGTAACAGAGTGGATCAGCTGATTGTAAAGTCAATCATTGATATTGCCCGGGCCAAGGGCATGTCTATCGTGGCTGAATATGTGGAGACGCAGGCGCACCAGGCGCTGTTAACGCAGCTTAGCGTGGATTATCTACAGGGGTATTACATAGCGAAGCCGCTGCCGCTGGAAGGCATTATGAAAGAAGAGTCCGATTCCATTGTAGCTTTTACGGGGTAAAGCGTTGTGTTTCTCTTTTCCAGAAAAAAAATTGCCAGCAAAGTCTATGCTATCTCCGCAGCCGTCTGCGTAATATTTTTGGCTATCATGATGTCGTTTATTTTTCTCCATCAAAAAAATGAAGCCATTAAGCTGACCAATGAGGTACGCGCTAAGCTGCTGAACATTTTTGATGAAAATGAAAATATAGCCGATGCCATTACCACCAGATATACCACGTCCCTGCAAAATGGCAGGTGCGAAATCCCGGCGCTGGCGCGTGAAAATGAGGAGTGGCACTGGCGTAAATCCGATGACGCCGCCGACGATTCTGGCAGCCTGTTTTTAAACCAGGAGCCTGATTTAGCTGAGCGATGCCTGGTCTCGTCGGCACTGTTTGTGCGGCAGAATATTGCTAAAAGCGATCTTTCAACCAAAGAGGGTTTTCGCTATATCATTAGCATGCGGCAAAAAATGTTCTACTTTTTCAGTCGCATCAATTCGGACAACTTTGCTATTGAAGATTCAAAGATGTTCAACGAACTGCCTTTTTATATTCCCACCATGCCGGATTACTATAAGCGCAAGCTGACCCATAAACTGACGCAAAAAGGCACGGTAGCCACCCCCATCTATCATGATTTGATCACCCGAACCAACGCCCTACAGCGTGGTGAGTTTTATCTATGACCTGAACAGCAGCACTGTGCCGGTCGCCTACCTGCTCTACGATCACAACCTTGCAGAGCTGCACGGTATTGCGAAAACCTTAGCCCGCCAGAATAAATGGGTGAAGATCACCCTGCATGAGACGGACAGTCCGAACAAATTGTGCATTTTTGGCTGCGATATAAGCCACGCTTTCCAGGCTAACGTTGAATCAGGGCTGTCATCGCAGTTTAAGGTGGTAACCCATATCAACATTTTTGCTTCTGTTTATCACAGCGTGATGTTTAAGCTGCTGATACCGGCCACGTTGTTATTGTTTATGCTGGTGGTGAAACTGACTTCACGCTATCTGACGAGCGTGGCCCGACATACGTTAATCGATCACTTAACGGGCCTGTACAGCAGGAAAATCGAAGCTGAGCTCACCCACACTACGCTTGAAAGACGCTTTTTTTGCCCTGGTGGATTGCAATAAGTTCAAAATAATTAACGACATGCATGGTCATGCCGTAGGCGACAGGGTGCTACAAATGGTCGCCGACGTGATTAAACAGACCATCCGCAGAGAAGATATTGCCATTCGTTATGGCGGTGACGAGTTTCTGCTGATTATCAAAACCGAACACAAATGCGATGCGCTGCTGGTGATGGAAAGAATCGCTGAAGAGATCGCCCGGCGGTCGATTGGGGTGAATGGCGACGTGATAACCAGCACCATTTCCTACGGCGTGAGCAAGTTTTGCCAGGACCTGAAAACCAGCATCCTGTTAGCCGATAAAGAGATGTACAAAATGAAAAAGCAGCAGGCACAAACGCCCGCTAACTAAGAAAATAAAAAACCCGCTCAAGGCGGGTTTATTTTATTATCAGCGGAGATTAACTGCTCAGGCTATTACCTTCATCGCTATCGTAATAACTACTGATAATTAACGCAGATTACAGAACTGTGACGTTTCCGGCAGCAGGACCTTTAGCGCCATTTTCAATGGTGAAGGAGACTTTCTGGCCTTCTTCCAGCGTTTTGAAGCTGTCGCTCTGAATAGCAGAGAAGTGTACGAAGACATCTTTGCTGCCGTCATCAGGGGTGATAAAGCCAAAACCTTTATCTGCGTTAAACCATTTTACTAAACCAGTCATTTTATTAGACATAGATAATTCCTTAATGATGAGCCACTTAAACGCGGCGATGATGGCCTGTATTGCGAGAGTTACTTACCTGGCACTTAGGAGGAGACTCATGAAGAAGGGTATCTGTGGATAACACTTGAACTGAGGACTGCTTTACTAAAACTGCTTTCGTAAGGTCTGTTTTCCAAACCGATGGCGCTATTAAGACATAGAAAAATTAGCTAAGCAATGTTTATATTATTTATTTTACCCATGTAAACACCCGGATGGCTGAATGGCTGCCCTCTCCTGCCAATTATATTTTCAGCTTTCGCGATCAAAGGAATATATTCCCGATTAAAGAATGAGATGACTCTGTTTTTTAATTTAAGTAACACGCAAAAAAAAGCAGCCCCTGAGGGCTGCTGAGTATGATAACGCTCGCCTTTATGCCGGGTGGCGCTGCGCTTACCCGGCCTACAAGACCCCAGGCCCGTGCAAGCAAAGCGCCACCGGGCGGCCTTTACCCTTTGGCCATCTCCTTCAGGTGCTTTTTCAGCTTGTGATATTCATCAATCACGTACTGTTCCGCCCTCTGCTGGTCGGCAATCGGCTCCACGCGCACGGCGCAATACTTATACTCCGGCGTTTTGGTAATCGGGCTCAGGTTCTCCGTCACCAGCTCGTTACAGGCACCAATCCACCACTGGTAGGTCATGTATACCGCCCCGATATTCGGGCGATCGCTCACCTGGGCGCGGGTAATGACTTTGCCTTTGCGCGACGTAACCCAGACCAGGGCTTCGTCCTCAATACCGAGGCGCTTCGCATCGGCGGTATTGATCTGCGCATAGCCCGGTTCATCCGCCAGGGCAGCCAGCGCCGCACAGTTACCGGTCATTGAGCGGCAGGAGTAGTGGCCGACTTCGCGCACCGTCGACAGCACCAGCGGGTACTCCTCGGTGAGCTTGTCGATCGGCGCAACCCAGTCGCAGGTATAGAGCTGCCCCAGCCCGTTCGGGGTGGAAAACTCTTTCTCGAACAGGTAATCCGTCCCCTGATCGGCCTCTGACTCGTCGCGGCACGGCCACTGGATATAGCCCAGCTCGCCCATCTTCTCGTAGGTGGCACCGAAGAAATCCGGGCACAGATGACGCAGTTCATCCCAGATCTGCCGGGTGTTGTCATAGTGCATCGGATAGCCCATCCGGGTGGCGATCTCGCTGATGATCTGCCAGTCGGTTTTCAGGTCCCACTTCGGCTCGACCGCTTTGAAGAAGCGCTGGAACCCCCGGTCGGCGGCGGTGTAGACCCCTTCGTGCTCACCCCAGGAGGTGGACGGCAGGATCACATCGGCGGCGGCGGCGGTCTTGGTCATAAAGATGTCCTGCACAATGACCAACTCCAGCTCCTCAAAGGCCTTACGCACCGCAGACAGCTCGGCGTCGGTCTGGAGTGGATCTTCCCCCATGATGTAGGCGGCACGCACTTCGCCGTGCGCGACCCGGTGCGGCAGCTCGCTGATGCGGTACCCGGTATGGGCAGGCAGAGCGTCCACGCCCCAGGCTTTCGCGAACTTGGCCCGGTTTTCCGGATTGTTGATGTACTGATAGCCTGGATAGGTATCCGGCAGTGCACCCATGTCGCACGCGCCCTGGACGTTGTTCTGACCGCGCACCGGGTTCACCCCCGCGTACGGCTTGCCGAGGTTGCCGGTGAGCAGCGCCAGGCTGGTCAGGGAACGCACGGTTTCCACGCCCTGGTAGAACTGGGTCACTCCCATGCCCCACAGAATGGCCGCGTTTTCCGCTGCGGCATACATCCGTGCCGCCTGACGGATCTCCTGGGCGCTGACACCGGTGATCGCTTCAACGGACTCCGGCGTATAGCCTTCGACAATTTTGCGATACTCCTCGAAGCCTTCGGTACGCGCCGCCACAAAGGCGCGGTCGTACAGCTGCTCTTCGATAATCACGTGCCCCATCGCGTTAAGCAGCGCGATGTTGGAGCCGTTTTTCAAAGCGATGTGCATATCGGCAATGCGCGCGGTTTCGATTTTGCGCGGATCGCAGACGATAATTTTTGCCCCTTTGCGTTTGGCTTTGATCACCCGGTTCGCCACGATAGGGTGCGAATCCGCTGGGTTATAGCCGAAAATAAACACCATATCGGCATTCTCGATGCCAACAATGGAGTTACTCATTGCGCCGTTACCGACCGACTGGTGCAGACCTGCAACCGATGGGCCGTGTCAGACGCGCGCGCAGCAGTCGACGTTGTTGGTGCCGACTGCCGCGCGGGCAAATTTTTGCATGATGTAGTTGGTTTCATTCCCGGTGCCGCGGGATGACCCGGTGGTCATGATCGCATCCGGGCCGTGTGCCGCTTTGATCGCACTGAGTTTAGTGGCAACGTAATCCAGGGCTTCGTCCCAGGAGGCGGCCTCCAGCTTGCCGCCGCGCTCGCGACGGATCATCGGGGATTTCAGGCGCGGGGTCAGGATCTGCGTATCGTTGATAAAATCCCAGCCGTAGTAGCCTTTCAGGCAGAGATCGCCCTGATTGGTCTTACCCTGTGCCGCTTCAGCCTTGACGACTTTGCCGTTATCGACCACCAGGTTAATTTTGCAACCCGATGCGCAATAGGGGCAAACCGTGACGACTTTCTTCATCGGTAGTTACTCCGTTAGTAATATGTCCTCAGCGGTATGCATGAAGTGTGCCAGCCCGAGATTAATCTTTAAGCCATTGAAACAGATAAAGAATGAAGGGAAGTTTTTGCGGGGAGCCAGCCGTTCGTCATAAATGTCATGACGAACGGACAGCGATGACGTTAGCGTACGACCAGCGCGTCGTAGCCTTTGAAGCGGTAGTTAATCAGAGAGGCGATCCAACAGAGGATAAACAGCCCGACCACGATAAACCCGGCGTTGCCGAGGTTGTCATTCAGCGCGGCCACGCCGTTCCACAGACCGCCCGTCAGGCCAAACTTATCTGCCAGCAGGCCCAGCGCTTCCAGCCCGCCGATGAACAGCGCCACCACCACCGAGGTACCGGTAATGGTCATGTTGTAGTAGAGCTTGCGCTGCGGCTTGTTGAAGGCCCAGCCGTAAGCGCCCACCATGATCAGGTTGTCGAGGGTGTCGATCAGCGCCATGCCGCTGGTGAACAGCAGCGGGAAGACCATGATCGCCCACACCGACATGCCGCTGGAGGCCCCGGCGGCGGAGATCCCCAGCACCCCGATCTCGGTGGCGGTATCAAAGCCGAGGCCAAACAGAAAGCCCACCAGATACATATGCCAGCTGCGGGTCACCAGGCGGAACGCCGAGCGGAACAGCCAGTTCATCACCCCGCCGCGCGCAAAAGAGACCTCTTCCGGCACCTTCTCGCCGCGCTTCATTTTGTTAAAGCTGCCCCAGACGTCGCGCAGGATCGCCAGGTTCACCAGCGCCATCGCCAGCAGGAAAAAGGCCGACACCGCCGTGCCGATGGTGCCGCCGGTCTCGTGGAACCACTCCATGTTGCGGCTGAAGGCGGTGGCGGTCGCGGCGATGGCAATCGAGGCCAGCACCACAATGGAGGAGTGGCCCAGCGAGAACCAGGCCCCCACGCCGCACGGACGTTTGCCCTGCTGCATCATCTTGCGGGTGACGTTATCAATGGCGGCGATGTGATCCGCATCCACCGCGTGACGCAGGCCGTAGCACCAGGCCAGCAGGCTGGCCGCCATCAGCGACGGGGTGTTGTGAAACAGGTAAAACGCGGTTCCCCAGGCGACAATGTTGGTAGCGATCAGAGCCAGCATCAGCGCCATGGCCTTGGGGTGGTTATTGAAGTATTTGATAAACATCCTGATATCCCGATTTAAGAAAGAGACGCGGCAGCAATCACCGCCTGTCCAAATGCAATCGCGCCGTCTCCGGCGGGCAGTCGCCCGGGAAACAGCACGGTAAAATCGCCCAGCCAGAACTGCAGGCGTTCCCGCAGGAGCCGGTTATGCATCACCCCGCCGCTGCAGACGATGGTGTCGAGGTTGCGCATCCTGGCGTGCAGCGCCGCCAGCGTCGCCAGGCCGTGGGCCAGCGCGTCGTGGAACGCCCAGGCGCGTGCCTCAGCCGGGGCCTGCCAGCCCAGCCACTGCTGCCAGAAGGTGGCCATATCCAGATCGCCGTCGATGACCGGCAAGGTGACCGGATGGCTGACCGGCCCGCCGCGCAGGGCCAGGGCTTCCAGCCGACAGGCGGCCTCCCCCTCATAGCTGAGCTGCGCCGGGGCACAGTCCGTTGCGGCAGCCACGGCGTCAAACAGCCGTCCGGCAGACGAGGCCAGCGGCGAATTGACCCCGCGGGCGATCGCCTGAGCCAGCGGCGGCCAGGGTTTATCGGCGAGGATTTTTGCCTCCGGCAAGGTCTGCCACTCGGGCACAAAGGCCTGGAACTGCGCCAGCAGGTTGCGCCACGGCTGACGCGCCGCCAGGTCACCGCCGGGCAGCGCCACCGCCGGCAACCCACCGAGCCGGTCACAGCTGCGGTAGTTGACCCGCAGGCACTCCCCGCCCCACAACTCGCCTTTTTCCCCCTGGCCGATACCGTCAAGGACCAGGGCGATGACATCCCCGCCGTCGCGCGGCCAGTCGTGTTCCGCCAGACAGGCCGCCGCGTGGGCGTGGTGATGCAGCACCCGATGATGCGGATACGGCATCTGCTCCCCAAGCCGGGTGGAGCGATAGCCGGGATGGGCATCGGTCACTACGCCTTCCGGGCTAAACTGCCAGAGATCCTGCAGCGCGTTCAGCGCCTGCTGCCACTGGGCCAGCGCGTCGTCGTCCCCCAGATCGCCCAGGTGCTGGCTGAGGATCGCCTCCCCGCCACGCACCAGGCAGAAGGTGTTTTTCAGATCCGCGCCAAGACACAGCAGCGAAGGCACATGGTCAAAACCGGGCGGCAGCGGCAGCGCATCCGGGACAAAGCCCCGGGAGCGGCGCAGCATTTCGCCGCTGGCGCGCAGCACCGAGTCGTCCATGCGCTGTACGATGTCGCGGTTATGCAGCAGCCAGCCGTCGGCGATCCCGTCCAGATCCTGCATGGCCCGGTCGTTGGTCAGCGCCGGCGGGCAGCCGTTAAGGTTGCCGGAGGTCATCACCAGAGGGCAGTCCAGATCCTGCATCAGCAGGTGCTGGATCGGGTTCGCCGGCAGCATTACCCCCACCTCGTTCAGCCCCGGCGCGATGGCCTCGCAGCAGGCCAGCAACCGTTTATCCACCAGCACAATCGGCGCCGCCGTGGAACGCAGCAGCGCCTGAGCCTCTGCGGGGAGTGCATCGGCTAAGCGCTGCGGGATCATCACCGCCAGCGGTTTCGCCGGACGCCCCTTGCGCTCGCGCAGCCGGGCAACCGCCTGCTGATTACCGGCATCGCAGGCCAGATGGAAACCGCCCAGCCCCTTTATCGCCACGATCCCGCCCTGCTTGAGCGCCGCCTCCGCAGCCCGCAGGGCGTGGTCTTTCTCTGCTCGCGCTTCGCCGCACACCCAGCTCAGCTGCGGCCCACAGTCCGGGCAGGCCACCGGCTGGGCGTGAAAGCGCCGGTCGGCGGGGTTGCGGTACTCCGCCTCACAGGCCGGACAGAGGGCAAACTCCGCCATGGTGGTGGCCGGACGGTCATAAGGCATCGCCCGGATAATGGTGAAGCGCGGCCCGCAGTGGGTGCAGTTGATAAAGGGATAACGGTAGCGACGCTCCCGCGGATCGTTCATCTCGGCCAGACACGCCGGGCAGGTGGCGGCATCCGGCACCACCTGGGTGGCCATCTGCCCCTGCCCGCTGGGCAGAATGGTGAAATCCACCGGCAGCGGTGCCCAGTGCCACGGCTGCTCGCTGATGTCGTCAATGCGCGCCAGCGGCGGGCCTCCGGCAGCCAGCCGGGTGATGAAGGCCTGCGACTCGCCGGTGAGGCGCACCACCACCCCTGCCCCGTCGTTGCAGACGTCACCCTTCAGCTCCAGCTGCCGGGCCAGTTGCCAGACCCAGGGGCGAAACCCCACCCCCCTGGACTTTGCCGCGAATGCGCAGCAGCGTGCCATTTGTCCTCATGAATTAACTCTCTACCGCCTCGCGCAGGCGTTGTTTCATCGCGCTGTAGGTGGTCTGGGCATAGTTTTCTGCCCAGTGTTGATCGGCAATAGTGTCGATCTTCACCGCGCAGTATTTGGTTTCCGGCGTTTTCGAGACCGGGTCGAGGTTGTCCTGGGTCAGCTCGTTGCAGGCCCCAATCCACCACTGATAGGTCATGTATACCGCCCCCTGGTTGATGCGCTCGTTGACGTCAGCGCGGCTGATCACCTTCCCGCGGCGGGAGCTGACCCACACCAGCTGGCGATCGCGGATGCCGAGCACCTGGGCATCCTGCGGGTTGATCTGCACAAAACCCGGCTCGTCCGCCAGGGTTTGCAGCGCCGCGCAGTTGCCGGTCATCGAGCGGCAGGAGTAGTGCCCCACCTCGCGCACGGTGCAGAGCACCAGCGGATAGTCGGCGTCCGGCATCTCCGCCGGTTTGCGCCACGGGGCGGCAAACAGCTGGCCTTTGCCGCTCGGGGTGTCGAAGCGGTTGCCCTCGTACAACCACGGCGTACCCGGATGGTCGAGGGTCGGGCACGGCCACTGGATATGCCCCATCTCGCCCATTTTTTCGTACGTCACGCCGTAGAACAGCGGGCAGAGCTCGCGCATTTCGTCCCAAATCTGCTGGTTATCGCGGTACGCCATCGGGTAGCCCATCGCGGTGGCGATCAGGCTGATGATCTCCCAGTCGCGCTTGACGTTGCCCTTCGGTTCAACGGCTTTTTCAAAGCGCTGGAAGCCGCGGTCGGCGCAGGTGAAGACCCCGCCGTGTTCGCCCCATGAGGTGGCGGGCAGCAGCACGTCCGCCGCCTCGGCGGTTTTGGTCATAAAGATGTCCTGCACCACCACAAAGTCGAGCGCGTCAAACCCTTTGCGCACCAACCCTAAGTCGGCTTCGGTCTGAAGCGGATCTTCCCCCATGATGTAATAGGCTTTGACCTTGCCCTCCAGCGCCAGGTGCGGCACTTCGGTGATGCGCACCCCCACCTGGTCGTCCATCAGCGCAGGATCGACGCCCCACGCCCGGGCGAATTTCTCCCGCACCTGCGGGTCGGTCACGTCCTGATAGCCGGGGAACTGGTTGGGGATCACCCCCATGTCGCACGCGCCCTGGACGTTGTTCTGCCCGCGCACCGGGCCGACGCCGCAGTGTTCGCGCCCGAGGTTGCCGGTGAGCAGCGCCAGGGTGGAGAGCCCTTTCACCACGTCCACCGCCTGCCCGAACTGGGTGACGCCCATCCCCCACATCACGGTGGCGGACGGCGCGGCGGCGTAGATGCGCATCGCCTCGCGGATCTGCCGGGCGCTGACCCCGGTGATCCCCTCGACGTTTTCCGGGGCGTACTCACTGACCGTTTCGCGCAGGGCGTCCAGCCCTTCGGTGTAGCGGGCCACGTAGTCGGCGTTGTAGAGGCTCTCGTCCAGCAGGGTATAAATAAAGGCGTTCACCAGCGCCATGTTGCAGCCGTTGTGGATCTGCAGGTGCCGGTCGGCAATGCGCGCGGTTTCAATTTTGCGCGGATCGCAGACGATCACCCTTGCGCCGTTCTGTTTGGCTTTGATCACCCGGCGGGCGACGATCGGGTGCGAGTCGGCGCAGTTGTAGCCGAAGATCAGCAGGCATTTTGAGTTTTCGATATCGCTGATGGAGTTGCTCATCGCCCCGTTGCCCAGCGTCTCCTGTAGCCCGGCCACGCTCGGCCCGTGGCAGACGCGGGCGCAACAGTCGACGTTGTTGGTGTTGAGCACCCCGCGGGCAAACTTCTGCATCACGTAGTTGGTTTCATTCCCGGTGCCGCGGGACGATCCGGTGGTCATGATGGCGCGAGGCCCGTAGTTAGCCTTGATTTCACTCAGGCGGCGGGCGGTGTAGCGGATGGCTTCATCCCAGGTGACCGGCTCCAGCTTGCCGCCTTTCTGGTAACGGATCATTGGCTGGGTGAGGCGCGGCGTCAGCAGCCGGGTATCGTTGAGAAAATCCCAGCCGTAATAGCCCTTCAGGCACAGCTGATTCTGGTTGGTGACGCCCTGCGCGCCCTCCGCACGAACGATCTTATTGTTGTCGACGACGAGTTTTAATTTACAGCCCGCACCACAGTACGGGCAGACGCTGGTGATTTTTTTCATCAGTAACAGACCTGCTAAAAGTGAAAAGAGAGGCAGAGGCTTACAGCATCTGCGAGGAAACGGAGTCCAGCGCCGCACGGCGGCGTTTATCGAGACTCAACTGCTCAAGCTTCTTGCGATCGATGCAAACAATGGCATTGGTCGGGCAGGCCTGAATGCAGGCCGGGCCGTCCGGCTGGTGGTAGCAGAGGTCGCACTTGTTGGCCTCGGCCTTTTCCGACATCACGTTCAGCCCCGCGCCGATGCTGCGCACAACCGGACGCAGCACCACTTCCATCGCGCCGTACGGGCAGGCGACGACGCAGGTTTTGCAGCCGATGCAGCGCTCCTGATGGACGTGAACAAAGTCGTTATCGCGGGTGATGGCCCCGTTCGGGCAGACGCTGGCGCAAGGGGCGTCTTCACACTGGCGGCACATGGTGGCCGTGGAGACGTTGACGCCTTTGATGACGTGAATGCGCGGCAGGAAGTTCTGCGGGGTCAGCGAGGCGCAGTCCTGGGTATCGTGGTGTGACACCACGCAGGCCACTTCACAGGTACGACAGCCGATGCATTTGCTGGCATCGGCGATGATGAAACGGTTCATTCTTAATCTCCGGGAATGATGGTTAGCTTGCCGGAGGTATGCATAAATTGGGCCAGATATTAAAATAATGAAATTAAAGGGTTTTATCTGGTGGGGTGGCTGTCATCGACATAAGTGACGATGACAGTATTGGCGTATGTAACATCCAGGCCGGGCAAGCGAAGCGCCCCCGGCATGGCCTTTCTGGAAAGCTCCTCGCAAACTTCAAAGTAACCTTATGTAATTCAGGGTTAAGGCTTTTATTCCCGTTATCAGGCTCGTAAAGTGACTGCGTTGCGGCACATCCGCAATCGGGCGTAGGAACCCGTTAGCATGTATCGACATTCACTATGTCGTGGCAGCGTTTATCCCGTTACAATCACGGTGGCGCTGGCGGAGCAGCCGAAAGGCTGGCCGTTTTCTATGTGCGCGGTATTCCTACCTCCGTCAGCGCTGCCTCCCTCGAGCGTAGGAACTCATAGGGTGGCTAATTTAAATAGCATGTAGAGGATGTCATGATGACTACTATCCCAACCCTGACTTACCCGCAATCTGACGAACAGGTTATTCCCGCTTCCCTGACTACGCCCCTTTCTGCTGCAGCGGATCTCTTTGAGGTCGCCGACCGCTGCGCCGCGCTGGTGAGCGTATTGATCGAAACTGACGACAGAGCATCCCGCACTGCGCTCTGCGAAGGTCTGCTGCACGCGCTGCGCCAGCTGCGTGAACGCTGTGATGCCGAACTCCCGCCGCACCTTATCGCCCAGCTGATCCAGGGGGGAAACACTCACCTCCTGTATGCCGGACTGCTGGCAGGAAACCGCCCCGCAGGTGGATTATGCGCTGGCTTTGGTGCAGGCAATTCTGGGTGGAACGTTGCCCGTCAGCGTCGAGAAAGAACTGGCGGGGCTGCTGCACGATCTGGTCTGGCTGGTTAATGAGTTTGTGAAGGAGCCGTATATTACGGTGCATTGATGGCGGTTGGAGGTCGGGGAAGGCTGACTGATTTCAGGTTTGATAAGGGGCTGTGGTGGGCCCCTGAATGCGTTTGAGGATGGGTTGGCGTTGTGGTGACCTGCTCCCCGTTGATTAATACACCGCGATGTTAGTAATGTCTTCATAAGCCACATGAGGACATCCCCATGAAGAAGCGTTTTTCCGAAGAACAGATCATCAGTATTCTCCGAGAGGCCGAAGCCGGGGTTTCTGCCCGTGAGCTCTGCCGCAAGCACGCCATTTCCGACGCCACCTTTTACACCTGGCGTAAGAAGTATGGCGGTATGGAGGTGCCCGAGGTTAAGCGCCTGAAGTCGCTTGAGGAAGAGAACGCCCGCCTCAAGAAGCTGCTCGCTGAAGCCATGCTGGATAAGGAGGCGCTTCAGGTGGCTCTGGGGCGAAAGTACTGACGACAGACCAGAAGCGGGAAGCTGTGGTGTTGATGTGTGATGCGACCGGTCTGTCGCAACGTCGTGCCTGCAGGCTTACAGGTTTGTCCCTGTCGACCTGCCGCTATGAGGCTCAGCGACCGGCTGCTGATGCGCATTTATCAGGGCGTATCACTGAGCTGGCACTGGAGCGCAGGCGTTTTGGCTACCGACGCATCTGGCAGTTACTGCGCCGTGAAGGCCTTCATGTTAATCACAAGCGCGTGTACCGCCTTTACCACCTTAACGGGCTGGGCGTAAAACGCAGACGACGTCGTAAAGGGCTGGCAACAGAACGTCTGCCGCTGCTCCGCCCGGAGGCGCCCAACCTGACCTGGTCGATGGATTTTGTCATGGACGCGCTGGCCACCGGTCGCAGGATCAAGTGCCTGACCTGCGTGGACGACTTCACGAAGGAGTGTCTGACGATTACCGCCGCATTCGGGATTTCAGGCGTTCAGGTCACGCGAATTCTGGACAGCATTGCACTGTTTCGCGGCTATCCGGCGACGATAAGAACGGACCAGGGGCCGGAGTTTACCTGCAGAGCACTTGACCAGTGGGCTTATGAGCATGGGGTGGAGCTGCGGCTTATCCAGCCGGGCAAGCCAACACAGAACGGATTTATTGAAAGTTTTAACGGACGATTCAGGGATGAGTGCCTCAATGAGCACTGGTTCAGCGATATAGTTCACGCCAGGAAAACGATTAATGACTGGCGGCAGGATTATAACGAGTGTCGTCCACATTCATCGCTGAACTACCAGACTCCGGCTGAATTTGCAGCGGACTGGCGAAACGGGAAATATGAAGAAAAACCAACCGACATTACTAACTGAAGGTTGTATCTAATCCTGGGGGCAGGTCACGCCAACTTCACCGCCTCACAATACTCTTTGTTGCCCCTGCTGGTTGATACCTTCAACGCCGTACCATCCTGCGCGAACTCCATATGCAACCTGCATTTTTTACCCTTCCAGCGTTGTGGCTCAGCAATTTTATCTTCTATCGCCGCCCTAATACCCCGCGCCTGCGCGCCCCATTCATCCTGATCGTCCCAGCGACCAGAACTGCAACTCCCTATTGCTGAGGTTTTGTGGCATCCCGAAGGCTGTAACGGCGCGCAACCCGCTATCAGGCTGACCACCACTGCAAGCATGAACATCTTCCCTGGCATTTCGCGTGCTCCTGTTTAAATTGTTGGCGCGTTATTTCCGGCATGGCGGATTATCAGGCCACGGCAGTCAACTTTACCTTGTCCGGAAACAAAAAAAGAGCCCGCAAATCAGCGAACTCCTTTAACAAACCCCGTTAACACTAACCGACTACAGTTCGCCAAACCCCAGCACCCCATCCCTCTCCGCCAGGCTTTCATACATGATTTCCACCGCCTCTTTAACCTTCTCCGTCATCGGATAATAAAACCCCACAATATCCGGTTGAATCCCTAAAAACACCACCTCCCCCACATCCCCCCTTCAGCTGATCCACCAGGTAGTTCAGCGGCATATTGTGCGTCGTCATCATAAACATCTCGGCGATGTCGTCCGGGTCGATGCGGCGGATCTCGCCGGGGTTGAGCCCCATATCCGTCGCATCGACAATCAGCAGGCGCGCCGGGCGCAGCTCGCGGATCGCGACCACGTCGTTTTCCGGGGCGCTGCCGCCGTCGAACACCACCCAGTCGCCGCGGGGCGCTTCGCGGCACATCTCGGCCAGCAACGGACCGGCACCGTCGTCGCCCATCATGCTGTTGCCGACGCAAAGTAAAACATCAGTCACGTTGCCTCCGAACCATCAGATAGATGGCGTTTTCCTGGTGAATGGCGTGGAGCATGCCGAGCATCGCCCGGCTCCACGTCTGCTGCTGCGCCGTCTGCCGCGCTATTGCGGCGTCAAAGGCGCTGGCCAGCATTACAATATGATTCGCGTCGATCACAATCTCCCCGTAGCGCGGCACGCCCTCCATTTTGCGCCGCGCCTCGCTCCCCGTTTCCAGAGTGGCGATCCATGACAGGTACGCCTCCCACGGGCAGGTCAGCGCCGCCTCCAGGCAGTCGATGACCCCCAGATGGTGGCCGATGGCCAGCCCGTAGTAGATCACCTGCTGGGCGTCGTCGGGCGTGTTGTCATTTTCATCAATGAACTTGCGGCTGAGCTGGCTGAAGACCACGGTTTCGCTCATCAGACACGCTCCTGCCCGACCACCTCGATGAGGTTGCCGACAATCTCGTTCAGACGCGGGTCGTTCTCCCGGGCCAGCCAGTCCACCACGCTTTTATCCCCTTCCAGCAGATGGCGCATAAAGTTGTCGGCGATCTGGCGGCCGTAGCGGTAGCCCGCCAGACGGCGCGCGGCGCGGTCGATGCGGACCCGCAGGGGCTGAACCATCTCCGGATGCAGCAGTTCAGCGGGCTGGCTGTCCAGCGCGCCCGGCTCGCGGGCGTGGATCTTCTGCTCCAGCAGCCCCAGCGCCATGGCAAAGCCGTACAGGGTGGCGGCAGGCGACGGCGGGCAGCCGGGGATATAGACATCCACCGGAACGATTTTGTCGGTGCCGCCCCAGACGCAGTAGAGGTCGTGGAAGATGCCGCCGGAGTTGCCGCAGGCTCCGTAGGAGATACAGATTTTTGGATCCGGGGCGGATTCCCACGCGCGCAGCGCCGGGGAGCGCATCGCGCGGGTGACTGCGCCGGTAAACAGCAGGATGTCGGCGTGGCGCGGGGATGGCACCACCTTAATGCCGAAGCGCTCAGTGTCGAAGATCGGCGACAGGGTAGCGAAGATCTCAATCTCGCAGCCGTTGCAGCCGCCGCAGTCCACGCGGTAGACGTAGGCCGAGCGCTTGATTTTTTTCAGCAGCGAGGCCTTCATGCTGGCGATGGACTCATCCACCGTCACCGGCACCGGGATCCCCTGCTCGTTACGTGGCCCTAACAGTTCGCTCATCGTGTCGCTTCCTTCATCTCGCGGGTCAGATGGATTTTGTCCGAGGGGGTCAGCCCCTGCAGGCGCTTGCAGTCCGGGCAGGTCTCAAAACTTTCCCGGTGACGCTCCGCGCGTTTATCGCCGTTGTGGCGCAGCAGTTCGATGACGTAGTCGATCTCTTTCTGCACCGCGTACGGGCGCTCGCACACCCGGCAGTGGCAGATATCGAAGCGCGACTGCTGGAGGAAATCAGCCTTGCTCCACACCGCCAGTTCGTACTCCTGAGAGAGCTTGATGGCGGTGGTCGGGCAGACCTCTTCGCAGCGTCCGCAGAAGATGCAGCGCCCCAGGTTGAACTGCCAGAACAGCTCGCCGTTCTTTAAATCGGTCTCCACCGTCAGGGCATTGGACGGGCAGGCGTTCACGCACGCCGCGCAGCCGATACACTGCTGTGGGTCGTGCTCCGGCTTGCCGCGCATATTTTTGTCGACCGCAATCGGCTGGAGGGGATAAGACTCCGTCACCGTGCCGGTTTTGATGACTTTTTTTGATAAAGGTAAACATGGATGCTCCGGGTTATTTCAGCGGCGAGTTCTTGCGTTCAATGCTGTAGCGTTCCAGCTCTTTGTACGGCACCACCTTGCTCTTCTTCTTGCGCACATCCACCACCGTCATGCGGTCGGTGCAGGAGTAGCAAGGGTCGAGGCTGCCGATAATCAGCGGCGCATCGGAGACGGTGTTGCCGCGCAGCATGTAGCGCAGGGTCGGCCAGTTGGCGTAGGTGGCCGCGCGGCAGCGCCAGCGCCACAGCTTCTGGTTGTCGCCGGTCATGCTCCAGTGGATATCATCCCCGCGCGGCGCTTCGCTGAAGCCCAGCGCAAAGCGGTTCGGGATATAGGTAAAGCCTTCCACCATCAGCTCGCCGCCCGGCAGGTTGTCGAGGCCGAAATCGATCATGTTCAGGGCGGTGTAGACCTCGTTGATGCGCACTTTCAGGCGGGAAATCACGTCGCAGCCCTGTTCGGTGTGAACCTCCATCGGCAGCAGGCCGTAGCCGACAAACGGGTGATCGGCGCGGGTGTCGCGGGCGTGGCCGCTGGCGCGCACCATCGGGCCGACGTTGCTGAAGTCGCGGGCGATCTGCGGGTCGAGACGGCCCACGCCGACGGTGCGCTGGTCGATATTCGGCGTGCTCAGCAGAATATCCACCAGATCCTGCACCTCGCGACGCATCTGCTGGGCCAGCAGGCGGGTGGCGATCATGTCCTCTTTCAGCAGGTCGCGACGGATGCCGCCGATCAGGTTCAGGCCGTAGGTTTTACGCGCCCCGGTGAGGATCTCCGCCATCTTCATGGAGGTCTCACGCACGCGGAAGAACTGCATAAAGCCGGAGTCAAATCCGACGAAGTGGCAGGCCAGCCCGAGGTTCAGCAGGTGCGAGTGCAGGCGCTCCACCTCAAGCAGGATGGCGCGGATCATCTGGGCGCGTTCCGGCACCACGATCCCCATCGCGTTCTCCACCGAGGTGGTGTAGGCCGTGCTGTGGGCAAAGCCGCAGATGCCGCAGACGCGATCCGACAGGAAGGTCACTTCGTTGTAGCCCATGCGGGTTTCGGCCAGCTTCTCCATGCCGCGATGGACGTAGAACAGGCGGTAGTCGGCGTCGATGATGTTCTCGCCGTCGACGAACAGGCGGAAGTGGCCCGGCTCATCGGAGGTAACGTGTAGCGGGCCAATCGGCACCACGTTGTTTTTCTTGTCGCCGAGTTCGTTGATGAACTCGTAAGTCTCTTTATCGGTGGTCGGAGCCGGGCGCTGACGGTAGTCCATGCTGTCTTTGCGCAGCGGATAGAGTTCGTCCGGCCAGTCATCCGGCAGCACCAGACGACGCTCGTCCGGCAGGCCCACCGGCACCAGGCCGTACATGTCGCGCACTTCGCGCTCGCCCCACACCGCCGCGGGCACGCGCGGGGTGACGGACGGGAACTCCGGCTTGTCGGCGTCCACTTCCACGCGCACGGTGAGCCAGCAGCGGGTGCCCTGCTCCATCGACAGCACGTAGTAGACGGCGTAACTGCCGCAGAGCTGGCGTTCGTCGTTGCCAAACAGCACCGACAGCCAGCCGCCCTGCTTGTAGTACAGGAACTCGACCACTTCCGGCAGGTAGTTAATTTTTACCGTCACGGTGATTTGATCTTTGGTCTGCCAGGCTTCATCGAGCACCACGCCCGGGAAGGCCTGATGCAGTGCGGCGAGATAGTGTTGACCAACTTTTTCTTCAGACATGGTTATTCTCTACAGTCACGCCGCCAGCAAGGAGACGAAAGCTAAAAATGCCAGACCGAAACCGGTCCAGGTAATGCGTGAGGTGGCGTTAAAGCGCAGGCGCGCCATGCTGTTCTCAAACAGGGCGATCACCAGCACGCCCGCCACCAGCTTCACCACCGCAATGACGATCGCCAGCAGCAGGCCGCCTGCGGAGAACTGCGTCATCTGTCCCCAGGGGATAAACACCCCGACGAACATCTGCAGCACCACCAGCTGTTTCAGGCTGATGCCCCACTTGAGGAGCGCAAAGCCCGCGCCGCTGTATTCCGACAGCGGGCCTTCCTGCAGCTCCTGCTCGGCTTCGGCGAGGTCAAACGGCAGCTTGCCCATCTCAATAAAGGTGGCGAAGGCGCAGGCGCACAGCGCCAGAATCAGCGTCACGGAGTGCGCCCCCGGCCAGTGATAGATGGTCGCGGTCACGGCGCTGATGTGGGTATTGCCCGCCACCTGCGCGGCGACCCACAGACCCAGCAGCAGGATCGGCTCTACCAGCACGCCGAGCATCGCTTCACGGCTCGCGCCAATCCCGGTGAACGGGCTGCCGGTATCGAGCCCGGCAATGGCGAAGAAGAAGCGGGCGATAGCGAAGAGGTAGATCAGAACGATCAGATCCCCCAACGCAGGCAGCGGCGAAGCGACGGTGATCACCGGCAGCGCGGTGGCAATGGCGAACATCACCGCCACCATCACAAAGGGCATCAGGCGGAAGACCCAGCCGGAGGCGGCCGGGGCCACGCTCTGGCGGCCCAGGAGTTTGATCAGATCCCGGTACTCCTGGAAGATATCCGGCCCGCGACGGGTATGCAGACGGGCACGCGCCACGCGGGTAATGCCCGCCAGCAGCGGCGCAACGGCAAACAGCACCAGCGCCTGAATCAAAGCAAAGATGAGGGTCATGCTCAGGCTCCTCGGGAGATAACGACAACCACCAGCACCGCCAGCTCAATCAGGGCGATACGGTGGAACAACACGGCGGTGCCGTCGCACTGCCAGCCGGGGATCAGGCGCACCGGGTTGAGCCACTTGCGCAGCTTCAGCACCGGGGCAAAGGACTCTTTCACCGGCATCGCAAAGCCGTGAGCGGTGATGACCATCGCGGCTTCGTGATCGTAGCCGCAGACCCAGGCAAAGCCGCGGGAGCGGTTCGCCAGACGGTCGCCTTTGAACAGCACCATCACGATAAACGGCAGCAGCAGACCGGCGAGCAGCAGCAGGGTCATCATCGGCTGCGAGACCGTGGACATCTCGCCGCCGCTGACCGGGAACAAACCGCTGATCATCGGCAGGAACCATGGGGCCGCCACACCGCCCGCCACGCAGAGCAGCGCCGCCAGCACGGTGCTGAAGGTCATCATCCCCGGCGCGCAGCGGGCGTTTTCCGCCTCCTTTGTGCGCGGTGCGCCGAGGAAGGTGACGCCATAGATTTTCGCCATACACATCACCGCCAGCGCGCCGGTGATTGCCAGGCCGGTCGCCAGCAGCGGCCCCAGCAGACGGGCGATAAACGCATCGTGGGTGCCGAGGTTAAAGAAGGACTGATAGATCACCCACTCTCCGGCAAAGCCGTTCAACGGCGGCAGGGCTGCCATCGCCATCAGCCCCACCAGCATGGCCAGCGAGATGAGCGGCATTTTTTTGCCGATACCGCCGAGCTTCTCAATATCGCGATGGCCGGTGCGATACCACACCGCGCCCGCACCGAGGAACAGCGTGGTTTTAAACAGCCCGTGGCTGACCAGGTGGTAGAGACCGCCGGTAAAGCCGAGCGCAATCAGCAGGTTGCTGTGCAGCGCAATACCGGTGACGCCCGCCCCGAGGCCGAGCAGGATAATGCCGATGTTTTCCAGGGTGTGATACGCCAGCAGGCGCTGGATGTTGTGCTCCATCAGAGCGTACAGGCCGCCGATAAAGGCGGTGAGCATCCCCATCACCAGCAGCAGCACCCCGAGCCACAGCGGCGGTAAGGCTCCACTGAGGGAAACGGTGAGCATGCCGTAGAGACCGACCTTCATCACCACCGTGGAGAAGAGCGCGGCGGCCGGGGCGCTGGCGTTAGCATGCGCCTGCGGAGCCCAGCCGTGCAGCGGGATCACCCCGGCCAGCAGGCCAAAGCCCGCCAGCCCCGGCAGCCAGACGCTGGCCCCCGGTGCCTGGGCGGTAGCCAGGGCACTCATCGCCCCAAAGTTCAGGGTGCCGTAGTAGATCCACGCCTGCCAGCAGGCGATGGCCAGCAGGATCGTCCCGAGACGACCCAGCACAAACCACAGCTTGCCGGACTGGGCGCAGCCGGTGAGAAACGCGGCGCAGAGGGCCATCACCTCGGCCATCACCACCAGCCAGCCGAAGTTATCGACCATGATGGCGGCCACGGCGGCAGCCATCAGCAGGTTGGTCAGCAGGCCGTGGCTTCTGGCCTGCGGGGGGGCGGATCCAGGCGACGGTATACAGGCTGATAAGAAACGCCGGCAGGCCGATGGCGATAAGCCATACCGCGCGGATGCCGGTCATCTGCATGCCGATGTGAAGCCAGGTCATCTCAGCCTGCTGCGGCACGATCTGCGGCGCGGCGAGCAGCGTCATCACCCCCGCCATCACCGCCATAGCGCTGCCAATCGCCCCGCCGAAGCCGGAAGCGGCGCGGCTGAGGATGCGGTTTTCGCTGAACACCAGTGCCAGCACGGCGCTGGTCACGTACCACGCCAGCGCCTGGTTAATTAACGATAAGGCGTTCATCAAAGCTCTCCTTGTTGCGACTGGAACAGCGACAGATCGCCCAGATCCGTATGCAGGGTGAGTTCGCGCTTGTTCCGGCTGGCGCGCGCGATGTCCGCGTTATTAATCAGACGCAGGGATTTGGTCGGGCAGGTGCGGACGCACGCCGGGCCGTCCGGGTCGAAGTAGCAGAGATCGCACTTCACCGCGATGGCGCGCACGCCGGGCACCCAGTCGAGGAACGGGCTGACGCGGGCGGGAGCCGGCGGGGCCATCGGCGCCTTGCTGGTATTACAGTTGGCAGGAATGGCCCGCGGGCGGCTGCCGGCAAATTCAACGGCGCCAAACGGGCAGGCAATACCGCACAGCTTGCAGCTGACGCACAGGCTTTCATTAAGCTGGATGGCACCGTCAATGCGGGTGATGGCATTGACCGGGCACACCTGGGCGCAGGGGGGCATCTTCGCAGTGATGGCACAGCTGCGGCGCAGAGTCGGTGTTGTTGCGCATCACTTTCAGTCGCGGCTGGCTTTGCAGGCCATGCTGGCGATGGTTTTCTGAACAGGCTGCCTCACAGGTATGGCACCCGATACAGAGCGTGGGATCGGCAATTACAAAACGATTCACCTGGTTTCCTCTGGTGATAGTCATTTTTGACGAAAAATGGCGGAAGTGTCATTTTCGACACCTGACGACATCGAATTCAGGCGGCAGCGTGGTGCCGGGCGAGCGTCGCCAGGGTCAGCGATTCGCCGCGTTCGGTAGCCTCAAACAGCGCGTTATACACCCCGTTGATTTTCCCGAGAAAATGGTCGAACACCGCCTCGCGCTGGTCGATGTGGACGCTGCCGTCCAGCATCCCGTCGTCGCCCAGACGGGCGCGACCAATCAGCACGCTCTGTTCTTCGTCACGCGCTTCGATGGTGTAATTGAAGATATGCCCGTTGAACGCCTGCTCAGGCGTCACGCGGATCAGGAAGTGGTCGAACAGCCAGAAACCGAGCCCGGTGTCGTTATTGCAGCCCACACTCAGATGCAGACTGGCTTTAGAGAGGGTGATGGCCTGAACCAGGGAATTACCGTAGTGGTTCCAGTGGGCGCGGAGCACGCGCTGTTGTCCGGCAATGAAATTGGCTTTTTCGCTCAATTCGTTAAGTGTCATGGTGATGTACCTGATGCGTCATATGTAAAGAGTTGGCTTCACTAAGCACATTTCATGCCATTTTTTAACGCATTGATTTAATGCATTTTTATTTTTTAAAGCCTGCCCGATCACAAAAAATGACATGTCATTTCGTCATCTTTGTCAGGCTTGAGTCTTCCCCTGCACTTTCTCCTCACTAAAAGCTGGCATCAATATTGCTATAACCCACAAGACTTCACCGGGAATAGCACAATGCACGAAATCACCCTCTGCCAGCAGGCGCTGGAATTGATCGAACAACAGGCCCATCAGCATCACGCGAAGCGGGTGACGGATGTCTGGCTGCGCGTCGGCGCCTTTTCCTGCGTGGAAAGCAGCGCGCTGGAATTTTGCTTTGAGCTGGTGTGCCGCGGCACCCTGGCCGAAGGCTGCGGGCTGTATCTCGAAGAGCAGCAGGCGGAATGCTGGTGTCAGGACTGCCAGGCGTATGTCCAGCTGCTTACCCACCGCGTGCGCCGCTGCCCCGAATGTGGCGGCGCGAGTCTGAATATCGTCGCCGACGACGGACTGCACATCACGCGTCTGGAAATTGAACAGGAGTAAATCATGTGTACTACCTGCGGTTGCGCTCACGGCAACCTCTATATAGAAGGCGACGAGCGGAACGCCCATTCCGCTTTTCGCAGCGCCCCCTTCTCTCCGGCCCCGCGTCAGGCGTTTCAGGTCACGCGCATCGGCGGCGGGGATTTTGCGCCCTCAGAACAACAGCCGGGCCAGCTTGATTACGGCCAGGGCGCCGCAGGCACCCACGCTCCAGGCCTGAGCCAGCGCAAAATGGTCGAGATTGAGATCGACGTGCTGAGCAAAAATAATCAGCTCGCTAAGCTGAACCGCCAGCGGTTCAGCGCCCGACACCAGCTGGCGCTGAATCTTGTCTCCAGCCCCGGTTCCGGTAAAACCACCCTGCTGACCGAGACCTTAAAACGCTTACAGCAGCGCGTCTCTTGCGCGGTGATCGAAGGCGATCAGCAGACCGTGAATGATGCCGAGCGGATCCGCGCTACCGGCACCCCGGCGATCCAGGTCAATACCGGCAAAGGCTGCCACCTCGACGCTCAGATGATTCATGACGCGACGCAGCGCCTGCCGCTGGATGACGGCGGGATCATGTTTATCGAGAACGTCGGCAACCTGGTCTGCCCGGCCAGCTTCGATCTCGGGGAGCGTCATAAGGTGGCGGTGCTCTCCGTGACCGAGGGCGAGGACAAGCCGCTGAAATACCCCCATATGTTCGCCGCCGCCTCCATCATGCTGCTCAACAAGGTCGATCTGCTGCCGTACCTCAATTTTGACGTGGAGAAATGCCTCGCCGCCGCCCGGGAAGTGAACCCGGATATCGCGATCCTGCTGGTCTCCGCCACGCGCGGTGACGGGATGGACGCCTGGCTTGACTGGCTGGAGGCGCAGCGATGTGCATAGGCGTTCCCGGTAAAATCAGCGCCATCGTCGACGGTATGCAGGCCAAAGTAAAGGTCTGTGGCGTGCTGCGCGATGTGGATCTGACTCTGGTCGGTGCCCACGACGACAACGGCAACAGCCGTCTCGGCCAGTGGGTGTTAGTCCACGTCGGCTTCGCCATGAGCGTGATTAATGAAGAGGAGGCGCTGGACACCCTTGCCGCGCTGCAGAACATGTTTGACGTTGAGCCGGACGTGGGCCCGCTGCTGTTTGGCGAGGAGTCCCGCTGATGCGCTTTGTAGATGAGTACCGCGACCCGCAAAAGGTGATGGCCCTGATTGAAACGCTCAACGACCGCGCCAAAGCCCTGCCCTGTACGCCCCAGCGCCCGCTGCGGATTATGGAGGTGTGCGGCGGGCACACCCACGCCATCTTTAAATTCGGCCTCGATCAGCTCCTGCCGGAGAATATCGAGTTTATTCACGGCCCCGGCTGCCCGGTGTGCGTCCTGCCGATGGGGCGGATCGACACCTGCATCGAGATCGCCAGCCACCCGGAGGTGATCTTCTGTACCTTCGGGGATGCGATGCGGGTGCCGGGTAAAAACGGCTCCCTGCTGGATGCCCGGATGCGCGGCGCGGATGTGCGGATTATCTACTCCCCCGCCGACGCGCTGAAGCTGGCCCGGCAGAACCCGGATCGTAAAGTGGTCTTCTTCGGCCTCGGGTTCGAAACCACCATGCCCGCCACCGCCCTGACCCTGCGCCAGGCGAAAGCGGCTAACGTGCAGAACTTCTTCTTTTTCTGCCAGCACATCACCCTGATCCCGGTCCTGAAAAGCCTGCTGGAGCAGCCGGAAAACGGCATCGACGCCTTTCTGGCCCCGGGGCACGTCAGCATGGTGATTGGCACCCACGCCTACGATTTTATTGCCGATGAATATCAGCGCCCGCTGGCGGTGGCCGGTTTTGAGCCGGTCGACCTGCTGCAGGGGGTGTTGATGCTGGTGGAGCAGAAAATCGCCGGTGTCAGTCAGGTGGAAAACCAGTATCGCCGCATCGTGCCGGAAGAGGGTAACCCGCTGGCGCAGGCGGTGATGGACAAGGTGTTTACCATCGAAGGCGAAAGCGAATGGCGCGGGCTGGGGGTCATCGACCACTCCGGCGTGCACCTCACCGAGGCTTATCGCCAGTTTGACGCCGAGCGCCACTTCAGCACCCGGGCGCAAGACATCTGCGACGATCCTGAGGCACGCTGCGGGGCGGTTCTGACCGGGCGCTGCAAACCGGCCCAGTGTCCGCTGTTTGGTAACAAATGCACGCCGCAAAGCGCCTTTGGCGCGCTGATGGTGTCATCGGAAGGGGCGTGTAGCGCCTGGTATCAGTACCGTTCTCAGGAGTGTGAAAGTTGAAACAGATAACCCTCGCCCACGGGAGCGGCGGCCAGGCCATGCAGCAGCTGATCGGCGAGCTCTTTATGCGCGCCTTCGCCAACCCGCTGCTGAACGAGCAGGAAGACCAGGCGCGTATTCCCCTGCATGAACTCACCGCCCAGGGCGACAGGCTGGCCTTTTCCACCGACAGCTACGTGATTGACCCGCTGTTCTTCCCCGGAGGCGATATCGGCAAGCTGGCGATCTGCGGCACGTCTAACGACGTGGCGGTCAGCGGGGCGATCCCGCGCTGGCTCTCCTGCGGCTTTATCCTCGAAGAAGGGCTGGAGATGGCGACGCTGGAACGCATCGTCACCAGCATGGCCACAACGGCCGCGGCGGCGGGGATCACCATCGTCACCGGCGACACCAAGGTGGTCCCGCGCGGCGCGGCGGATAAGGTGTTTATTAACACCGCCGGTATCGGTTCGATTCCCGAGGGGGGTAAACTGGGGCATGCGCCAGATTGCGGTCGGCGATGTGCTGCTGGTGAGCGGTACGCTGGGCGATCACGGCGCGACCATCCTGAACCTGCGTGAAGGTTTAGGCCTGGATGGCGATCTGCAGAGCGACTGCGCCGTCCTGACCCCCCTGATTCAGGCCCTGCGGGCGGAGCCGGGCATCAAAGCCCTGCGCGATGCCACCCGCGGCGGCGTGAATGCCGTCGCCCATGAGTTTGCCGCCAGCAGCGGCTGTGGGATTGAACTGCAGGAGGGCGCCCTGCCCGTGAAGCCCGCCGTGCGCGGCGCGTGCGAGCTGCTGGGGCTGGATCCGCTCAACTTTGCCAACGAGGGCAAGCTGGCTATCGTCGTTAGCCGCCATGAAGCGGAGCGCGTGCTAGGCTTACTTCGCCAGCATCCTCTGGGCCAGGATGCCGCCATCATCGGTGAAGTGGTCGAACGCAAAGGTGTCCGGCTTACCGGACTTTACGGCGTGAAGCGCACCCTGAACCTGCCGCATGCCGAACCGCTGCCGCGTATTTGCTGACAGCAGACTCTCATTTTCTGGATATAACGCATGTCGTATACACCCACGAACGATCCCATCGATCAAGGACTGTTCGATATTACCCGTACCCTGCTGCAACAGCCCGATCTCTGCGCCCTGGCGCGGTCGTTGACCTGGCATGCCCGGCAGATGAACCTGGCCGATCGCGCCAACATCCTGCTCTGGCAGTCAGAGCAGCGTCGTGTCTGTCTGTACGGCACCGACGAGCAGGATCGGGATATCCGCTGTGAAGATGAGCCGCTGCTGGCGAACGGGCCTTTCCGCCGCATGCTGTCGCGCCCGGACGTATTGCACTGTCAGGCGGACACCTTTAAAGAGACCTGGCCGGCGCTGGCCGGGCTGGATCTCTACCCGCCTTTTGCCCACTACTGCCTGACGCCGCTGGCGGCCGACGGCCGGATCTTCGGTGGCTGCGAGTTCCTGCGCGACGACGATCGTCCCTGGCGCGACAGCGATCTCTCCCGGCTGCAAACCCTGACCCAGGCGGCCGGTCTGGCGGTGGAGCAAATCCTCGCCCGGCAGAACAACAGCGACAGCTATGAGGTGCTGTGCCGGGAACGTAACGACTTTCGCCTGCTGGTCGCCATCACCAACGCGGTGCTGTCTAAGCTCGACCTTGATGAACTGGTGACGGAGGTCTCCCGGGAGATCCAGCGCAACTTCGGCATTGATTCCATCAGCATGGTGTTGCGCAGCGAGCGCAAGGGCAAGCTCCTCGTCTACTCCACCCATTACCTGAATAAAGATGCCCCGCTGTACGATCAGAGCGAGGTGGACGAGAAAGGCACGCTGTCTGAAAAAGTCATGCTTAGCAAAAAGATGCTGATGCTTAACCTGCACAGCCGCGATCGGCATGCCCCTTACGAACGCATGCTGTTTGATATGTGGGGCGAGCAGGATCAGACCCTGTGCCTGTTCCCGCTGATTTTCCGCGATCGGATCCTTGGCACCCTGAAGCTGGCCCAGTGTAAGGCTCAGGTCTTCACCGCCTCGAACCTGGAGCTGCTGAACCAGATCGCCGAACGCATCGCCATTGCCGTGGATAACGCCCTCTCCTACCGCGAGATCAGCCACCTCAAGGAGCGGCTGATCGACGAGAACCTCGCCCTGACCGAACAGATCAACAACGTCGCCACCGATTTTGGCGAGATCATTGGCCGCAGCTCGCCGATGATGACGGTGATGAAGCAGGTGGAGATGGTGGCCCACAGCAACAGCACGGTGCTGATCCTCGGGGAGACCGGCACCGGTAAAGAGCTGATTGCCCGCGCCATTCATAACCTGAGCGGACGCAGCGAGCGCCGGATGGTGAAGATGAACTGCGCGGCGATGCCCGCCGGCCTGCTGGAAAGCGACCTCTTCGGCCACGAGCGCGGAGCCTTTACCGGTGCCAGCGCCCAGCATATTGGCCGCTTTGAGCTGGCGGATAAAAGCACGCTGTTCCTTGATGAAGTGGGCGATATGCCCGTTGAGCTCCAGCCCAAGCTGCTGCGCGTGCTCCAGGAGCAGGAGTTTGAGCGGCTCGGCAGCAACCGCACCATCCGCACTGACGTGCGCCTGATTGCGGCCACTAACCGCGACTTAACGCAAATGGTCGCCGATCGTGAGTTTCGCAGCGACCTTTACTACCGGCTCAACGTGTTCCCGATCTTCCTTCCGCCCCTGCGGGAACGCCCGGAAGATATCCCCCTGCTGGTGAAGTCGTTCACCTTCAAGATCGCCCACCGGCTGGGGCGCAATATCGACAGTATTCCGGCGGAGACCCTGCGTCAGCTCAGCAAAATGGAGTGGCCGGGCAACGTGCGCGAGCTGGAAAACGTGATTGAGCGCGCGGTGCTTCTGACCCGTGGCAACGTCCTGCAACTGTCGCTGCCGGATATTGATTATCCGCGCTTCGTCAGCGCCGCGGTGCCTGAGACGCCAGTCAGCCCGATCCGGGAAGGCGAGGAGGAGTATCAACACATTATGCGGGTGCTGAAAGAGACCAACGGGGTGATCGCCGGGCCAAAAGGCGCGGCCAAACGCCTGGGCCTGAAGCGCACCACGCTCCTGTCGCGCATGAAGCGTCTCGGGATCGATAAGAACGCCATTTTGTAATGGTGCCAGAGGGAAATATCACCCGCATGAGTGGAATATAATGCTCATGTTTTCGGGGTGTTATTTCCCTGTCATATTCGCCCGCATTTTTGTTTTGACTCCGCGAATGTCGTCACAATAAGACATTTCTCAAGAAAAATTCATATCGCGCTCAGCCCTTATCTCATGGGAAATTGAGCCGTTTCGCGCGCGGCAAAAATCATGCCACAAGCCAATACAGGGTTGTCTCAGATTCTGAGTATGTTAGGGTATGGCCGGTTAATTATATTCACTGGTAATGATATCGACATAAATAAATAACGGGACATTCTTTATTGCATGGCAATTAAATTAGAAGTTAAAAATCTTTATAAGGTATTTGGCGAGCATCCGCAGCGCGCATTCAAATATATTGAAAAAGGTCTTTCAAAAGAACAAATTCTGGAAAAAACCGGGCTGTCGCTTGGCGTTAAAGACGCCAGTCTGGCCATTGAAGAAGGCGAGATTTTTGTCATCATGGGGTTATCCGGTTCGGGTAAATCCACTATGGTTCGCCTTCTCAATCGCCTGATTGAACCCACCCGCGGGCAGGTGCTGATTGACGGCGTGGATATCGCCAGAATATCGGACGCTGAGCTCCGTGAGGTGCGCAGGAAAAAGATCGCGATGGTGTTTCAGTCGTTCGCCCTGATGCCGCATATGACGGTATTAGATAACACCGCGTTTGGCATGGAATTAGCTGGCGTACCGGCCAGTGAGCGCCAGGAAAAAGCGCTGGATGCACTGCGTCAGGTGGGGCTGGAAAATTATGCCCATGCGTACCCGGATGAACTTTCCGGCGGGATGCGTCAGCGCGTGGGATTAGCCCGCGCATTAGCGATCAACCCCGATATATTATTAATGGACGAAGCCTTCTCGGCGCTCGATCCCTTAATTCGTACCGAGATGCAGGATGAGCTGGTAAAACTGCAGTCGCGGCATCAGCGCACTATTGTCTTTATTTCCCATGACCTTGATGAAGCCATGCGAATTGGCGATCGGATTGCCATTATGCAAAATGGCGAAGTGGTGCAGGTCGGAACCCCGGATGAAATTCTTAATAATCCGGCAAATGATTACGTGCGCACCTTCTTCCGCGGCGTGGATATTAGCCAGGTGTTCAGCGCCAAAGATATCGCCCGCCGATCCCCGAACGGCATTATCCGTAAAACGCCAGGTTTCGGCCCGCGCTCGGCGCTGAAGCTGCTGCAGGACGAAGACCGTGAATACGGCTATCTGGTTGAGCGCGGTAACAAATTTGTCGGTGTTGTCTCCATCGATTCCCTGAAAACCGCCCTTGGCGAAAACGCAGGTATCGATGCGGCGTTAATTGATGCTCCGCTTGCCGTGGACGCCGAAACGCCGCTCAGCGAGTTGCTCTCCCATGTCGGTCAGGCGCCCTGCGCGGTGCCGGTGGTCGGAGAGGAACAACAGTACGTCGGCATCATCTCAAAACGCATGTTGCTGCAGGCTTTAGATCGCGAGGGGGGCAAACAATGGCTGATCAATCTAACCCGTGGGGCACCACAGAGGCCGCCGACAGCGCGGCACAATCCGCTGACGCGTGGGGCTCTTCCACCGCAGCACCCGCGCCAACCGATGGCGGCGCGGCAGACTGGCTGACCAGCGCCCCGGCGCCGGCACCCGAGCATTTCAATATTATGGATCCGTTCCATAAAACCCTGATCCCGCTCGACAGCTGGGTGACCGAAGGGATCGACTGGGTAGTCACACACTTCCGCCCGGTGTTTCAGGGCATTCGCGTGCCGGTGGATTATATCCTCAACGGCTTCCAGCAGCTGATGCTGGGGATGCCAGCCCCGGTGGCCATCGTACTGTTCTCGCTGATTGCCTGGCAGTTCGGCAGCGCGGGGATGGGTGTTGCGACCCTGATCTCGCTGATCCTGATCGGCGCGATCGGGGCCTGGTCGCAGGCGATGATCACCCTGGCCCTGGTGCTGACCGCCCTGCTGTTCTGCGTGGTGATTGGCCTGCCGATGGGGATCTGGCTGGCGCGCAGTCCGCGGGCGGCCAAAATTATCCGCCCGCTGCTGGATGCGATGCAGACTACCCCGGCGTTTGTCTACCTGGTGCCTATCGTGATGCTGTTCGGCATCGGTAACGTGCCGGGCGTGGTGGTGACCATTATCTTCGCCCTGCCGCCGATTGTGCGTCTGACCATTCTCGGGATTAACCAGGTACCCGCCGATCTGATCGAAGCCTCGCGCTCGTTTGGTGCCAGCCCGCGCCAGATGCTGTTTAAAGTGCAGCTGCCGCTGGCGATGCCGACCATTATGGCGGGTGTAAACCAGACCCTGATGCTGGCCCTGTCGATGGTGGTGATCGCCTCGATGATCGCCGTGGGCGGTCTCGGCCAGATGGTGCTACGCGGTATCGGCCGTCTCGATATGGGGCTGGCGACCGTGGGTGGCGTCGGGATCGTGATCCTCGCCATTATTCTTGACCGCCTGACCCAGGCCGTCGGTCGTGATTCACGCAGTCGCGGCAACCGTCGCTGGTATAACACCGGCCCTGTCGGGTTAATCACCCGTCCCTTCACAAAAGCAAAATAAGGAACAACGATGCGACATAGCGTAATTTTTGCCACAGCGTTTGCCACCCTTGCCTCCACCAGCGCATTTGCTGCCGATCTGCCGGGCAAAGGCATTACCGTGCAACCGGTACAGAGCACCATCTCCGAAGAGTCGTTCCAGACCGGGCTGGTCAGCCGGGCGCTGGAGAAGCTGGGTTATACCGTGAGTAAGCCCAGCGAAGTGGATTACAACGTGGGCTATACCTCGATTGCCTCCGGCGATGCCACCTTTACCGCCGTGAACTGGCAGCCGCTGCATGACGATATGTATGCCGCCGCGGGTGGTGACAAGAAGTTCTATCGTGAAGGGACCTTTGTCACGGGTGCGGCGCAGGGTTATCTGATCGACAAGAAAACCGCCGACCAGTACCACATCACCAATATTGAACAGCTGAAAGATCCGAAGATCGCCAAACTGTTTGATACCAACGGGGATGGCAAAGCCGACATGATGGGCTGCTCCCCGGGCTGGGGCTGCGAAGCGGTGATTAACCACCAGAACAAAGCCTTCGACCTGGCGAAAACCGTGGACGTCAGCCACGGCAACTACTCGGCGATGATGGCCGACACCATCGCCCGCTTTAAGGAAGGCAAGCCGGTCATCTATTACACCTGGACCCCATACTGGGTGAGCGACGTGCTGAAGCCGGGTAAAGATGTGGTCTGGCTGCAGGTGCCGTTCTCCTCCCTGCCGGGCGAGCAGAAGGATATCGACACCAAACTGCCGAACGGCATGAACTACGGCTTCCCGGTGAACACCATGCACATCGTCGCCAACAAAGCCTGGGCGGAGAAAAACCCGGCGGCGGCGAAGCTGTTCTCGGTAATGAAGCTGCCGCTGGCGGATATCAACGCCCAGAACGCGATGATGCACGCGGGCAAATCCTCTGAAGCCGATGTTCAGGGCCACGTTGACGGCTGGATCAAAGCCCACCAGCAGCAGTTTGATGCGTGGGTGAATGAGGCGCTGGCCGCGCAGAAGTAAGTCATTGCGCGCTGTGTCCCCTCACCCCGGCCCTCTCCCAAAGGGAGAGGGTTAGGGTGAGGGAACCAGACCGCACAATCCATCACTTAACATCTCCCCGCCGCCCTTCTTCATCCGTTATTATTGTTTTTGAAAAAATAATCACTCAACTAATGATTTCAAAAACCTGATGACAAAAACTAATCAAGGGCTTAGCCCCGCACTTATCCTGCTGATGTCAGTGGCAACCGGTCTGGCGGTCGCCAGTAACTATTACGCCCAGCCCCTGCTGGAAACCATCGCCCGCAATTTTTCGCTCTCGGCAAGCTCGGCCGGTTTTATCGTCACCGCTGCCCAGCTGGGGTATGCCGTCGGCCTGCTGTTCCTCGTCCCGCTGGGGGATATGTTTGAACGCCGGGCGATGATTGTCTCCATGACCCTGCTGGCCGCTGGCGGGATGCTGATCACCGCCTCCAGCCAGTCGCTGGCAATGATGATCGTCGGCACCGCCCTGACCGGCCTGTTCTCGGTGGTGGCGCAGATTCTGGTGCCGCTGGCCGCCACCCTCGCCTCGCCGGAAAAGCGCGGCAAGGTGGTCGGGACCATTATGAGCGGCCTGCTGCTGGGGATTTTACTGGCGCGTACCGTTGCGGGCCTGCTGGCGGGCATCGGCGGCTGGCGCACCGTCTACTGGGTGGCGTCAGTATTGATGGTGGTCATGGCTCTCGCCCTGTGGCGCGGCCTGCCGAAGGTGAAGTCGGAAACCCATCTCAACTACCCTCAGCTGCTGGGCTCGGTCTTTAGCCTGTTCACCCACGATAAACTGCTGCGTACCCGGGCGCTGCTGGGCTGTTTCACCTTCGCTAACTTCAGCATCCTGTGGACCTCAATGGCCTTCCTGCTGGCCTCCCCGCCGTTTAACTATTCCGAAGGGGTGATTGGCCTGTTTGGCCTGGCGGGCGCGGCCGGTGCGCTGGGTGCGCGTCCTGCGGGTGGCCTGGCCGATAAGGGCAAATCGCATCTCACTACCAGCGTCGGGCTGGTGATGCTCCTGCTCTCCTGGGCGGCGATCTGGTATGGGCACGTCTCGGTGCTGGCGCTGATTGTCGGCATCCTGGTACTCGACCTGACCGTGCAGGGGGTGCATATCACCAACCAGACCGTGATCTATCGCGTCAAGCCGGACGCCCGTAACCGCCTGACCGCCGGGTACATGACCAGCTACTTTATCGGCGGTGCCGCCGGGTCACTGATCTCGGCATACGCCTGGCAGCATGCCGGCTGGACGGGCGTGTGTGCGGTCGGGACGGTAATGGCGCTGGTTAACCTGCTGGTCTGGTGGCGCGGCTACCATCGTCAGGAAGCCATTCAATAAGGTTTACATAAGTTTGGGGCTCCTCAGGGTGTTAAGGAGCCCCTCACTCTGTTATGGTGGCGATAATCATTTATTCCGGAAATTTTAATGTGGGTAATATATTAGAATACCGCATGAATAACTTACGCCCGAAGACCCATCCCCGTTTTGCCAGTGCTACCCCCTCTTTTCTGTGCTTACCGGGTCACGGATCTACCCGGCTCTTGATGACGGTGAAATTTGTCTAATGGATTTTAGCCGCACAAATAATTCATTTACATTATTTGTCACTGTCGTTACTATATCGGCTGTAATTAATGAGGTTATGCCCAAATGGATAGTTCGTTTACGCCCATTGAACAAATGCTTAAATTTCGCGCCAGTCGCTATGCAGATTTCCCGTATCAGGAGATCCTGCTGACCCGTCTCTGCATGCACATGCAGGGCAAGCTGCTGGAAAATCGCAATAAAATGCTGAAAGCTCAAGGGATTAACGAGACGTTATTTATGGCGTTGATTACGCTGGAGTCTCAGGAAAATCACAGCATTCAGCCTTCCGAGCTGAGCTGCGCCCTGGGTTCGTCTCGTACCAATGCAACCCGTATTGCCGATGAGCTGGAAAAACGCGGCTGGATCGAACGCCGTGAAAGCGACAATGACCGTCGCTGTCTGCACCTGCAACTGACCGAGAAAGGTCACGAATTCCTGCGCGAGGTGCTTCCACCTCAGCACAACTGCCTGCATCAACTCTGGTCGTCTTTAAGCGGTACCGAGAAAGAGCAGCTCGAGCATATCACCCGTAAGCTTCTCACCCGTCTGGATCAGATGGATGAAGACGGCGCCGTTCTTGAGGCGCTGCGCTAACGCGACGACACGCTCCAAAAAATCCAGATTTATAAGAAAACCGAACAGGCCAGCACGCATACTGCTGGCCTTTCTGATAACAGGTCGGCTCAGCCGATGTGAAATAATAAGATCGTGGAGAGAAACATGAGCGCAAATGCGGAGAACACTACCCCGCAGCAACCGGTCAACAAGAAGAAAGGCAAACGCAAGCGCGCCCTTCTGCTGCTGACCTTGCTCTTTATTATCATTGCCGTGGCATATGGGATCTATTGGTTTTTAGTACTGCGTCATAGTGAAGAGACGGATGACGCGTACGTGGCAGGGAACCAGGTTCAGATTATGGCGCAGGTGTCGGGCAGCGTGACGAAAGTCTGGGCGGACAATACCGACTTTGTGCAAAAAGGCGACGTGCTGGTGACGCTGGATCCGACCGACGCCCAGCAGGCGTTTGAAAAAGCGCAGACCGAGCTGGCCTCGAGCGTGCGTCAGACCCGTCAGCAGATGATCAACAGCAAGCAGCTGCAGGCTAACATCACCGTGCAGAAGACCGCTCTCGCCCAGGCGCAGAGCGACTTTAATCGCCGCGTTCCGCTCGGCACCGCCAACCTGATTGGCCGTGAAGAGCTGCAGCACGCCCGCGATGCGGTTGCCAGCGCGCAGGCCCAGCTCGATGTCGCTATCCAGCAGTACAACGCCAACCAGGCGGTGGTGCTGGACACGACCCTCGATCAACAACCTGCGGTGAAACAGGCAGCGACCGAAGTACGCAACGCCTGGCTGGCGCTGGAGCGAACCAAAATTGTCAGCCCGATGACCGGCTACGTATCCCGTCGCTCGGTGCAGCCTGGCGCGCAGATCAGCTCCTCAACCCCGCTGATGGCGGTGGTGCCGGCAACGAACCTGTGGGTGGATGCTAACTTCAAAGAGACGCAGCTGGCGCATATGCGTATCGGCCAGAGCGCAACGGTGGTCAGCGATATCTACGGCGACGAGGTGAAATACACCGGTAAAGTGGTCGGGCTGGATATGGGTACCGGTAGCGCCTTCTCCCTGCTGCCTGCGCAGAACGCCACCGGGAACTGGATCAAAGTGGTTCAACGCCTGCCGGTGCGTATCGAGCTGGATGAGAAACAGCTGGCGGACCATCCGCTGCGTATTGGCCTCTCCACGCTGGTGACGGTCGATACCGCCAACCGCGACGGTCAGATGCTGGCGAACCAGGCACGTTCTAACCCGGCCTACGAAAGTAATGCCCGTGAGATCAGCCTTGAGCCAGTGAATAAGCTGATCGATGAAATCGTGAAGGCGAACGCCGGTTAATCCGAAGGTGAGCGTTATGCAGCAGCAAAAACCGCAAAAACCGTTGGAAGGGGCGCAGCTGGTCATCATGACCATTGCGCTGTCGCTGGCGACATTCATGCAGGTGCTGGACTCCACCATCGCGAACGTGGCAATCCCGACCATTGCCGGGAACCTTGGCTCATCCCTGAGCCAGGGGACATGGGTAATCACCTCGTTCGGGGTGGCGAATGCTATCTCCATCCCGATTACCGGCTGGCTGGCAAAGCGCGTCGGGGAGGTGAAACTTTTCCTCTGGTCCACCATCGCCTTTGTTATTGCCTCCTGGGCGTGTGGGATGTCCAGCAGCCTGACCATGCTGATCTTCTTCCGCGTGATCCAGGGGATTGTCGCCGGGCCGCTGATCCCGCTGTCGCAAAGTCTGCTTCTCAATAACTACCCGCCCGCCAAACGCTCTATCGCGCTGGCGCTGTGGTCGATGACGGTGATCGTCGCCCCGATCTGCGGCCCGATTCTGGGCGGCTATATCAGCGATAACTATCACTGGGGCTGGATCTTCTTTATCAACGTGCCGATTGGCGCGGTGGTGGTATTGCTGACCCTGCAGTCGCTGCGCGGTCGTGAAACCCGCACCGAGCAACGGCGCATTGATGGCGTGGGGCTGGCGCTGCTGGTGCTGGGCATCGGCAGCCTGCAGATCATGCTCGACCGCGGGAAAGAGCTGGACTGGTTCGCCTCGCAGGAGATCATCGTCCTGACGGTCGTGGCGGTGGTGGCGCTAAGCTTCCTGATTGTCTGGGAGCTGACGGATGACAACCCGATAGTCGATTTGTCGCTGTTTAAGTCGCGCAACTTCACCATAGGCTGTCTGTGTATCAGCCTTGCCTACATGCTCTACTTCGGCGCGATTGTTCTGCTGCCGCAGCTGTTGCAGGAGGTATATGGCTACACCGCCACCTGGGCGGGGCTGGCGTCAGCACCGGTCGGGGTGATCCCGGTCCTGCTGTCACCGATTATCGGCCGCTTCGCCCATAAGCTCGATATGCGTCGGCTGGTGACCTTCAGCTTCATTATGTATGCGGTGTGTTTCTACTGGCGTGCCTATACCTTTGAGCCGGGCATGGACTTTGGTGCATCCGCGTGGCCGCAGTTCATTCAGGGCTTTGCGGTGGCCTGCTTCTTTATGCCACTGACCACCATCACCCTCTCCGGCTTGCCGCCGGAACGGATGGCGGCGGCGTCCAGTCTGTCGAACTTTATGCGTACGCTGGCGGGTTCCATCGGTACCTCGATGACCACCACCATGTGGACCAACCGCGAGTCGCTGCACCATGCGCAGCTGACTGAATCGGTGAACGTGTTCAATCCGCAGGCGCAGGAGGTGTACAGCCAGCTGCAGGGGATGGGCATGACCGAGCAGCAGGCTTCGGGCTGGATAGCACAGCAGATCACCGCGCAGGGGCTGATTATCTCGGCCAACGAGATCTTCTGGCTATCGGCAGGGGTGTTTATTGTGCTGTTGGGGCTGATCTGGTTCGCCAAACCGCCATTTGGCGCGGGCGGCGGAGGCGGTGGCGCGCACTAAACGACTGAAAAGAAAAACGGATCTGCATGCAGATCCGTTTTTTTATGGGCGCGATTAAGATTACTTAATGCCGATAATTTTAATCGTAATGATTGAGACCGTGCCTGGCGGCACAAAGCCTGGCACGCCCGCTTCACCGTAGGCCTGCTTCGCCGGAATATGCAGTTTTGCCTCTCCACCCAGACCCAGCTTTTGCACTACCGTCTGGAACAGCGGCGGTAAGTCTTTCACCCGGCTGGCGCGAACCTCTTTACTGGACATCACCTTCCCGGTGCCCAGCACCTCGTCAAGCTCGGTAATGATCTCATTCTGGCCCGTAATCAACGGCGCCTCACCCTGCTTAATCACCCGGTAGATTGCACCATCAGGCAGTCGTTTAGCGCCCTTCTCATTCGCCGCCTTAGTCATGATCGCTTTGCTCTGCTTTTCGTTTTCGCTTTGCGTCGCGACAAACTGCTTTTTCTGGACCTGGTCCAGCGCGGCTAGCTCTTTCGACAGCGCAGCGGGTGCCAGCTGGAGCTTATTGTTTACCTTGTCGTTAAAGCCCTGCATAAAGGCGCTGAGATCGAGCTTTTTGTTCAGGCCGTCCAGCTTGCTCTTTTCACGCCCTGCCGCATCGCCGTACCAGGTGCCGATAGCGTAGCTGGTCAGGGTATCTTTTGCCGCCGTCTTATCGATCTTCATCCGCTGCTTATCCGCACCTTCTTTTGCGGGTGCAGCCTGACTCTCTTTCAGCTTCTGGTTTTCAGCCGTCAGCGTTGCGAGGGAGGCGCTTTGCGTTTTCTGCTGCTCCTCAAGCGAGGCTTTTTGCGTCTGAAGCAGGGTCAGCTGCTTTTTCAGCTCCTCAGTCTCTTTTCCGGCGGTAGCCAGCTGGGTGGCCAGCGCACCGCTTTTGTCTTTCTCGCTGCCAACGTTATTTTTCTGAAGCGCCAACAGGGACTCCTGCGAAGCGATGACTTTTTTGGCGTCCTCAAGCTGGTTCTGCGCAATATCGGACTTAAACTTCTCGCTTTTAAGCAGTTTTTCCTGCTCGGCCATCCGGGTTTCCAGGGTGGTTTTTTGCACATTCAGCGCCGTCAGCTGGGCTTTTAAGGCATCGACCTCTTTCACCGCACCGGTGCTCTTGTCACTGCTGGTTTTGAGGGTGGCGAGCTGGGCATCCAGCGCTTTCTTCTGCGTTTGCAGATCGGCCAGCTCTTTAGTCAACGCGGCGTTCTTCTCGCGGGTCTCCTTCAGCGTGGCCAGCTCCGTCTCCAGTGCCTTCTTCTGCGCCTGCAGGTCAGCCATCTCTTTCGCCAGCGCGGCGCTCTTCTCATTGGCCGCTTTCAGCGCGGTCAGCTGAGTATCCAGTGCCTTCTTCTGGGCCTGCAGGTCGGTCAGCTCTTGAGTCAGCGTCGCGTTTTTCACACTGGCTTCTTTCAGGGAGGCCAGCTGGGTATCGAGTGCTTTCTTCTGCGTCTGCAGATCGGTCAGCTCTTTAAGCAGCTTCTCTTTGTCGCTTCCGGCGCTGCTCTTCTGCATGGCCAGGAGTGACTCCTGCGAAGAGATCACTTTTTTTGGCGTCCTCGAGCTGGTTCTGCGCAATCTCAGACTTTGTCTTTTCGCTGTTAAAGCGTTTTTCCAGGTCGGCCAGCTTTGTTTCAATCGTGGCTTTTTGCAGATTCAGCGCCGACAGCTGCGCTTTTAAGGTGTCGAGCTCTTTCGCTGCAGTGATGGCCTTCTCGCTGCTCGTTTTCAGCGTCTCTAACTGGGCATCCAGCGCTTTTTTCTGGGTTTGCAGATCGGCCAGAGTTTTAGTCAGCACCGCGTTTTGCTCGCTGGCCTTATTCAGCTGCTCGATCATCTGCGCAGTTTTCTGCTTATCCCCGGTGCTGTTGGTTTTCAGGGCCGTCAGCTGATCTTCCAGGGTCTTCTTCTGCCCCTGCAGATCGGCAAGCTGCTTGCTCAACTCATCGCTGCGGGCGGTGGCTTTACTCAGCTGCCCGGCCAGCTCTGCGCTTTTTTTCTTGTCATCGCTGCTGCTGGTCATCAGGGTAGCCAGCTGCTGCTCCTGATCTTTTTTCTGCAATTTGAGCTCAGCAAGCTCCTTGAGTAGTGCCGCGCTCTGTTCGCTGGCTTTGTTCAGCTGCTCGACCATCTGCGCGCTTTTTTGCTTATCCCCGGTGCTGCTGGTTTTCAGGGCCGTAAGCTGATCTTCCAGCGTTTTTTTCTGCCCCTGCAGATCGGCAAGCTGCTTGCTCAGCTCATCGCTGCGGGCGGTGGCTTTACTCAGCTGCCCGGCCAGCTCTGCGCTTTTTTTCTTGTCGTCGCTGCTGCTGGACATCAGGGTAGCCAGCTGCTGCTCCTGATCTTTTTTCTGCAATTTGAGCTCAGCAAGCTCCTTGAGCAGTGCCGCGCTTTGCTCGCTCGCCTTATTCAGCTGCTCGACCATTTGCGCGCTTTTTTGCTTATCCCCGGTGCTGGTGGTTTTCAGGGCCGTCAGCTGCTCTTCCAGCGCTTTTTTCTGCCCCTGCAGATCGGCAAGCTGCTTGCTCAGCTCATCGCTGCGGGTGGTGGCTTTACTCAGCTACCCGGTCAGCTCAGCGCTTTTCTTCTTGTCGTCGCTGCTGCTGGATTGCAATACCGCAAGCTGCTGTTCAAGCATTTTTTTCTGCGTTTGGGCGTCGGCGAGTTGTTTGCTGAGCTCTTCGCTCCGGGCCACAGACTTGTTCATCTGCCCGACCAGCTCGCTACTTTTTTGCTTGTCGCCAGTGCTGGAGGATTCCAGCGCGGTGAGTTGTGCTTCGAGCGTTTTTTTCTGCGTCTGGACCTCGGCAAGCTGTTTATTCAACTCCTCGCTTCGGGCCATCGATTTGTTTAGCTGCGCTGATAATTCAGCATTTTTCTGTTTGAAATCGCTGTTGGCTATATTTAGCGTTGCGAAGAGACTTTCCAGTGCCAATTTCTGAGCACTGGTTTTCGGCATATTTTCTTTCGTTGCCAGCATCTGGTCGTTAAGCGCAGCGTTACTTTGTTGTTCCGCCGCCGCTTTTTCCAGGGCTGCCTTTTTGTTTTGAGCATCAGCCAATGCCTGGCTGAGCGCGGTTATTTTCTCGTTAGCATTTTGTAAATCATTACTCAGAAGTGTTAATTTCTTCTGCGCCATGATAAGACTTTGGGTATCTCTTGCCGCAGCCTTACGGGATGGGGTTTCAGTCGCACGCGCAGGCTTCGCTTTCTGCTGCACTGGAGCGGCCATCGATGAGGTAATTTTAGACGGAGAGGGAGTAACTTCAGGAGCAATAAATGGATTTGCTGAATCGTTGCCGATAATTTTTTCTTTACTCAGCTGATCCAACAATTCGGTGCCTGCAGAATACGACTTCCCTGTCGACAATAATAATCCGCAGCATATTGCTGCACTAAAGTATTTTTTCATAACTTATTCATTTCATTCGCGCGATGCATCATGTTGGTATAAACAGAGTTTTTTACACGAACACAGACTAAAGAAATCTTTCTGTTTATTTCTGTTAACATTACTTCCGATGCATTTGAATCGATCAAACCTTTATTTGCTTCATATACTTTGTAGTTTTTATTAATATTATCGAATTGCTGACGAAATGTTTCATAAGCGGCAGGATCCAGTTTCTGCAGAGCAGAGAACTCCTGATAACACTGCACTTCCTGCTTACGCGCCTCAGGGGCTTTAGAGATGGGTTCAGCAATAACTTTTGTTGATGATGTAGCGCTGCATCCCGGCAGGAAAAGAGCGGATAAAAAGATAGCAGTGCCAGTATGATAAAATTTCATATTTCCCTCTGAAAGATTCATTCTAATGTAGCGAGTATACTATTAACTCATCTGCAACATACGCGACAAATGGGAATTAAGTGTATACGTTCACGGAATGAATATATAGCATCCACAGTTATGCCCCGCAAGCAATATAATCAGAAACGGCTGGATTCACAACAGAGTACAAATTTTTAGGAAGATATAAAGAAATTATTTAGTGAATATTATTGGCAAATGTGGAAACCGTACCCTCTTAAGGGAGAGGGCACGATGTTGAGGCACTAGATGTGTAACTCTTGCAGTTTATCTTTTGGCAGCGCCAGCTCTTCATTGCTGTTAACGCGAACGTCACGCTCGATAATATGACGCGCAATCTCCTGCGCTTCTTCCAGGGAGTGCATCTGGTACGTACCGCACTGGTAAACGTTCAGCTCAGGGATCTGGTTCTGCTCTTTCACCTTCAGCACGTCTTCCATCGCGGCTTTCCACGCATCTGCGACGCGTTTCTCTTCCGGCACGCCAATCAGGCTCATGTAGAAGCCGGTACGGCAGCCCATAGGGGAGATGTCGATGATCTCAACGCCGTTACCGTTCAGGTGATCGCGCATGAAGCCGGCAAACAGGTGCTCCAGCGTGTGGATGCCTTTTTCCGGCATAACCTCTTTGTTAGGTACGCAGAAACGCAGGTCGAATACAGTGATCGTGTCGCCGTGCGGGGTATGCATGGTCTTCGCAACGCGTACAGCAGGGGCTTCCATACGGGTATGGTCGACAGTAAAGCTATCTAATAACGGCATACGTCACCTCCGATAGTGATTTTTTTAAAATAAAATGAACTCTTCATTTCAACGCGAGTCTGAGTATATGAAAGACGCGCATTTGTTATCATCATCCCTGTTCTTCAGAGATGTTATTTTGGCCACAGCGATGTGGCCTTTTTCTTTTCTGTCAGGCCTGTTTCGCCAGGAAATCTGCAAACGACTCGGTATCCGCCGCTTCAATCTCCCCCTGACGCACTACAGACGCATCGCGCTCCGCAGCAAAATCGGCTTCGCTTAACACCTCCAGCGGCTCCTGCTGCAGCATATCGCGATACTCCGCCGCCAACGCACGACCGGTGCCGCCAATCCCCTGATCAATCATAGAACGCAGAATGCGCGCCGAGAATGTCAGCTCGGGATTATCAAAGCTTTCGATCAGTTGGTCACAAACCTGCTGATACTCTTCGCCACCGTAAACGCTGTCCAGCGTGTGGGCGACGCGTTTGAGATCGCGGAACAGATCTTTACCCACCTGTTGTAACGGGAACTGCGCCGTTTGACAGCCAATGCCCAGCGTCAGACCAGGCTTGCGCCCTTCGAGGATCACCCGGTTCCAGTTGGTGCGGGTACAGAGCAGTTCGTCAGCGCTCATTTCCGGCGCATCGGCCAGCACGCACCAGACCATAAACAGATCCAGGAAGCGTACCTGCTGCTCATCCACACCGATTGGTGAGAACGGGTTGATATCCAGGGAGCGCACTTCAATGTACTCAATACCGCCGCGTTGCAGCGCATCTGACGGTGTCTCGCCGCTGCGGGTGACGCGTTTCGGACGGATCGGCGCGTACAGTTCGTTTTCGATCTGCAAAACGTTGGTGTTGATTTGCAGGCGTTTACCGTCTTTCTCAAGCCCGATTTCGTCGTACGCTTCCGACGGCGTTTTGATCGCCCGCTTCAATCCTGCCACATACTCATGCAATTCGTTAAACGTAATTCCGAGATTGCTTTGCGACTTATTGGTATAACCGAGGTCGCTGAGGCGCAGGGAGGTCGCGTACGGCAGGTAATACATGCCGCAATCGGTCTTCTCAAACGGCAGCGTGGTCGGTTTGCCCTGCAGGAACGAGGAACAAATCGCCGGTGACGCGCCGAACAGATACGGGATGACCCAGCCAAAGCGATAGTAGTTACGGATCAGGCGGAAATAGCCTACTGAGATCGCCTCTTTATCCGTCTCGCCGCACTTCGCCTGCCAGAATGCCATGGGCAGTGAAAAGTTATAATGCACGCCAGAAATCGTCTGCATCAGCGCGCCGTAGCGGTTTTTTAGCCCTTCGCGATAAAGCGTTTTCAGACGACCAATATTTGATGTGCCATACTGCGCCAGTTCGATGTCCTGGCCCTGCTCGATATAGCAGGGCATGCTGAGCGGCCACATACGCTCATCACCCAGATTGCGGGCGCTGTAGCGGTGGATATCACGCATAATCTTCAGCATGTGATCAATATCGCCATCGACCGGCGTGATGAACTCAAGCAGCGCTTCTGCGAAATCAGTCGTGATCCACTTATGAGTCAGCGCAGAACCCAACGCCTTTGGATGACCCGTCGTTGCAAGACTGCCATCCGCGTTCACGCGCAGCGTTTCGCGCTCAAGACCACGCTGAATACCCTTCAGAGCCTGAGGGTGGTTTTCCAGCCAGGCCAGTGCCTGTGATACGTCCGGGATCAATTCGACCTCCCGCCTGTCAAAATCATTTTATTTAGCATAATTGTAATGGTTCATGGTCACAAACAGTCCAATTAGTGCCACCACGTCATGCCCTGCAAAGTCACAACCGCCACGAGAACGTAGCGCAATGCCTTGCCCAGGCATAAAAAAAAGAGCACGGGCCCCCAGGAGATGCGCATCCATCCCGCCAGCAGGCACAGTAAATCACCGATTACCGGCATCCAGCTTAGTAAAAGCGTGGCAGCCCCATAGCGTTTTAGCCAGCCGACTGCCTTTTCCTGCCAGCGCGACGTTTTGCGTAGCGGAAAGAATCGCCCAAGAATAACGTTAGTCAGCCCTCCAAAGCTATTACCCATTGTTGCTATTAACACGAGCAACCAGGGCTGACTTACGCCGGACAAGAGCATCGCCACCAGTACCACTTCCGAATTTCCCGGCAAAAGCGTGGCGCTTAAAAAACTGCTGGCGAAGAGTGAGGTCAGTGACAGCAGGTCACTCACAGTAAGCGAACGTCCACCGCATCCATGCCGGCAGCGTGCGCCGCCTGAATACCGAAGTCGGCATCTTCAAACACGACGCACTTCGCGGCTGGCACACCCATAAGTTCTGCGCACAGCAGAAAGGTGTCCGGGGCGGGCTTATGGTTTTTAACATGATCGGCGGCAACCACCGCAGAAAAATAGTGGCGCAGGCCAAGATGGTTGAGCAATGCCTCTGCGATTGCGCTCTCGCTGCCCGTCCCGACCGACATCGGACGTCGTCCGTGCCACTCTTTGACCACCTCAATTAATGGCAAAGGGCGCACGGTATCTAGCAACATCGCTTTTACCGCATCGGTTTTTTCACGCGCGAGCAGATGAGGGTCGAGATCGGCCTGATTCAGTTCAATCACGGCCTGCGCAATACGCCAGGTAGGAGATCCGTTGAGGGCAATCATAGCCTGTAAGTCGAAACGCATTCCGTAACGGCCGAGGACGTCAGTCCAGGCTTTACGATGCGTTGGCTCAGTGTCCAGGATGGTGCCATCCATATCGAAGATCAAACCGTCATACTGTGCGTACATCGTGCTCTCGCAAAAGGATTACAAAGCGTTACTTTATCGTAAACAAGGGCTTTTGTCGCTGCTTCTGGCTGGCATTAGATTGGGAGTGCTGAAGAAATAAACTACAGAGGGAACATCGAAGAGAATGGTGCATCCGGGAGGATTCGAACCTCCGACCGCTCGGTTCGTAGCCGAGTACTCTATCCAGCTGAGCTACGGATGCATCGTGGTACTGCTTGCAGAAATAGTAAATGGTGCATCCGGGAGGATTCGAACCTCCGACCGCTCGGTTCGTAGCCGAGTACTCTATCCAGCTGAGCTACGGATGCATCGGGATTTACTGCTGTTACTGCTGATACTTGGTATTGCTTCATAAGCAACACAAAGTAAAAGATGGTGCATCCGGGAGGATTCGAACCTCCGACCGCTCGGTTCGTAGCCGAGTACTCTATCCAGCTGAGCTACGGATGCATCAGGATTTACTGCTGTACTACTTGATACTACATATCGTTTCGAAAGCGACATGAAGTAAAGGATGGTGCATCCGGGAGGATTCGAACCTCCGACCGCTCGGTTCGTAGCCGAGTACTCTATCCAGCTGAGCTACGGATGCAAAATGGCGGTGAGGCGGGGATTCGAACCCCGGATGCAGCTTTTGACCGCATACTCCCTTAGCAGGGGAGCGCCTTCAGCCTCTCGGCCACCTCACCACACAACGCCTCTTTCGAGTGCTTCGAGTAACTCGTTAAGAGCTTCTCGTCGCTGCGTGGCGCATATATTACTTTCTGGGACTTATAAGTCAAACAATTTTCCACAACCTTTTATCGTTTGCACAAATCACAGGCAATTCGCATGTAAAACCCGCAAAGAGGGTGTTTTATAAACGGATTTTGCAGGCCAGCTGGCAGTTATCCAGGGGTATAAAAGGGATGTCGGGCAGAGAAAGGGTATGGCAGAAGGTTAAAAAGAGAGCGGTTGAAATCGAACGGTAACTTTTGACAAGGAATATATCGGGAGGGTTGCGTCTCGCCAGACAGCGAGACGCGATAATATCAGTAACTGGACTGCTGGGATTTTTCAGCCTGGATACGCTGGTAGATCTCTTCACGATGAACAGAGACTTCTTTAGGGGCGTTCACACCAATACGTACCTGGTTGCCCTTTACCCCTAAAACTGTCACGGTGACCTCATCCCCAATCATGAGGGTCTCACCAACTCGACGAGTCAGAATCAGCATTCTTTGCTCCTTGAAAGATTAAAAGAGTCGGGTCTCTTGTATCCCGGCATTATCCATCATATAACGCCAAAAAGTAAGCGATGACAAACACGTAATGTGTAGGTAGTCACGGCATCACAATCTGTTAAACGTAAGTTTAGCCGATATACACAAACTCAACCTGACTTTATCATTATCGATAGCGTAGAGCGCAGTACGCCATAACGTTGTCGTTATGGCGTCTGTGTACGCTTTGTAATTATTACAGTTTAGAACTTACCCAGCTTTCAACACTGGCCAGTGCCGCTGGAAGGGCTGCTGCGTCTGTACCACCGGCTTGCGCCATGTCCGGACGACCACCGCCTTTACCGCCCACTTGCTGAGCGACCATACCAATCAGTTCCCCTGCTTTCACACGGTCGATCACGTCCTTAGATACGCCCGCAATCAGAGAAACCTTACCTTCCGCTACCGTTGCCAGAACGATGATGGTTGAACCAAGCTGGTTCTTCAGATCGTCGACCATAGTACGAAGCATTTTCGGCTCAACGCCCGCCAGTTCGCTGACCAGCAGTTTGACACCGTTAATCTCAACCGCCTTGCTGGAGAGGTTTGCGCTCTCAGCAACGGCGGCCTGCTCTTTCAGCTGCTGCAGCTCTTTCTCCAGCTGACGGGTACGTTCCAGAGCAACACGCACTTTCTCGCCCAGGTTCTGGCTGTCGCCCTTCAGCAGCTGCGCGATGTCGTGCAGCTGATCGCTCTGCGCATGCAGAAGTGCAATCGCGCCTTCACCGGTGACCGCTTCGATACGACGCACACCTGCCGCCGTACCGGATTCGGACACAATGCGGAACAGACCGATGTCGCCCGTACGGCTGGCGTGCGTACCGCCACACAGTTCGGTGGAAAAATCGCCCATGCTCAGCACGCGCACGCGTTCGTCATATTTCTCGCCGAACAGCGCCATTGCGCCTTTGTTCTTCGCCGCGTCGAGATCCATGATGTTGGTTTCGATCGGCAGGTTACGACGGATCTGGGCATTCACCAGATCTTCCACCGCGCGGATTTCCGCCGGTTTCATCGCTTCAAAATGCGAGAAGTCGAAGCGCAGCACTTTGTCATTTACCAGCGAGCCTTTCTGCGCAACGTGCGTGCCCAGAACCTGGCGCAGCGCGGCGTGCATCAGGTGCGTCGCGGAGTGGTTCAGACGGATACGTGCGCGGCGCGCTTCGTCAACGATAGCCTGAACGCCCTCGCCCACTTTCAGCGTGCCGGATGCCAGCGTACCCTGATGACCAATCGCCTGACCGTATTTCTGCGTGTCGCTCACGGTAAAGCTGAAATCACTGCCCTTCAGCTCGCCTTTATCACCAACCTGGCCGCCTGACTCTGCGTAGAACGGGGTTTTATCCAGAACCACGACCGCCGCCTGGCCCGCGCTGATGCTGTCCACGGCTTTGCCGTCAACAAACAGAGCGGTCACTTTGCCGTTGGTTTCGAGGTGCTCGTAACCTTCGAATTCGCTGCTGCCATCAACGCGGATCATCGCGTTGTAGTCGGCACCAAAACCGCTGGACTCACGCGCGCGACGGCGCTGTTCTTCCATGGCGGCTTCGAAGCCCGCTTCATCAACTTTAATGTTGCGCTCGCGGCAGACGTCAGCCGTCAGGTCAACCGGGAAGCCATAGGTATCGTACAGACGGAAGGCGGTTTCACCATCCAGCGTATCGCCTTTCAGCTTCGACAGTTCGTCGTCCAGCAGGGCCAGACCACGTTCCAGAGTACGGGCAAACTGCTCTTCTTCGGTTTTCAGAACCTGCTCAACCTGCGCCTGCTGGCGTTTCAGTTCGTCGCCAGCCGCGCCCATCACGCTTACCAGTGGACCCACCAGCTTGTAGAAGAAGGTGTCCTTCGCGCCCAGCATGTTGCCGTGACGGATAGCGCGACGAATGATACGACGCAGCACGTAGCCGCGGTTTTCATTCGACGGGATCACGCCGTCAGCAATCAGGAAGGCACAGGAGCGGATGTGGTCAGCGATAACGCGCAGGGATTTGTTGCTCAGGTCGGTTGCACCCGTCACTTCGGCAACAGACTTAATCAGGGTGCTGAACAGATCGATGTCGTAGTTGGAGTTAACGTGTTGCAGCACTGCGGCAATACGCTCCAGACCCATACCGGTATCCACGGATGGCTTCGGCAGTGGCTCCATGGTGCCGTCAATCTGACGGTTGAACTGCATGAAGACGATGTTCCAGATTTCAATGTAACGGTCGCCGTCTTCTTCTGCGCTACCCGGAGGGCCGCCCCAGATGTGATCGCCATGATCGTAGAAGATTTCGGTGCACGGACCGCACGGGCCGGTATCACCCATCTGCCAGAAGTTATCAGAGGCGTAAGGTGCGCCTTTGTTATCGCCGATGCGAATAATACGTTCGCGCGGGATACCGACTTCTTTTTCCCAGATTTCATAGGCTTCGTCATCGGTTTCGTAGACAGTAACCCACAGACGCTCTTTCGGCAGGTTGAACCAGTTTTCACCGGTCAGCAGTTCCCATGCGTACTGGATAGCATCATTTTTGAAATAGTCGCCGAAGCTGAAGTTACCCAGCATTTCGAAGAAGGTATGGTGACGTGCGGTGTAACCGACGTTTTCCAGATCGTTATGTTTACCGCCCGCACGCACGCAGCGCTGCGAGGTGGTTGCGCGAGAATAATTACGCTTGTCGAGACCCAGGAAGACATCCTTGAACTGGTTCATCCCGGCGTTGGTAAACAGTAAAGTCGGATCGTTGTTCGGTACCAGGGAGCTGCTGGCAACAACCTGGTGTCCCTTACTATGGAAAAAATCGAGAAACGCCTGACGGATCTCAGCGGTGCTCTTGCTCATAATTATCCTGAAATCAAGCTAACGAAATGTCACAGCCGGTCACTACACAACCTTTGTTGGACGGACCAGCTACTGAAAAAAGTGGGAATAAGATAAGTTTTCTTTAGAGGGAAGTAAAATCCCGCATGCGTTCAATCGGTAAAATTACGCCAGATTTCCTGAATATCCTCCATCAGGAAGCCGCGATAAAGCAAAAAGCGCTGGATTTTGACTTTTTCTGAAAACTCACGCGGCAAGGGTTCACCGTACTTCCGCACGGCCTGTTCCCGCGCCAGCTCGCACCAGTCAATCTCGCATTCACGCATCGCCTTTTCGCTGGTTTCGCGCGGGATACCTTTTTGATTGAGTTCCTGGCGGATGCGCGCCGGGCCGTAGCCTTTCCGGCTGCGGCTGGCGATGAAGCGTGAGACAAAACGGGTATCGTCCAGATAACCGTGCTCATAGCACCAGGCGACGACCCGATCGTAATCTTCTGCCGTGGCATCGATGGCTTCTGGTCCGTTTTTGCTCATTACCGGCGCGGCGAGTTTACGGCGAAGCTCCTGCTCGCTGTGGTCACGAACCGCAAGGATGCGCACGGCGCGATCGAGCAGGCGATTATAAGCAGGACGACGTGCTGTTGATTCATTCATAGATAAACCTGCTGCAGTCAAAATGCAAAAAGCAAAAGGGCCGCATTAAGCGACCCTTATTTATTACTTCCGATTATCAGAAATCTTCGTTGGTTTCTTCAACGCCTTCGCCATCAACAGCGAACTGCGGTTTAGAATCCTGGTTGCTGAGCAGAAGCTCACGCACCTTCTTCTCGATCTCTTTTGCTGCCGCCGGGTTCTCTTTCAGCCAGGAGATAGCATTCGCTTTACCCTGACCAATCTTGTCGCCGTTGTAGCTGTACCAGGCGCCCGCTTTCTCAATCAGCTTCTCTTTCACGCCCAGGTCAACCAGCTCGCCGTAGAAGTTGATACCTTCGCCGTAGAGGATCTGGAATTCAGCCTGTTTAAACGGTGCAGCAATCTTGTTCTTCACAACCTTCACGCGAGTTTCGCTACCCACCACGTTCTCACCGTCTTTCACGGCACCGATACGGCGGATATCCAGACGTACGGAGGCGTAGAATTTCAGCGCGTTACCACCGGTGGTGGTTTCCGGGTTACCGAACATCACACCAATCTTCATACGGATCTGGTTGATGAAGATCAGCAGCGTGTTGGACTGCTTCAGGTTACCGGCCAGCTTACGCATCGCCTGGCTCATCATACGTGCCGCGAGGCCCATGTGAGAGTCACCGATTTCACCTTCGATTTCTGCTTTTGGCGTCAGTGCCGCAACGGAGTCGACGATGATTACGTCTACTGCGCCAGAGCGCGCCAGTGCGTCACAGATTTCCAGTGCCTGCTCACCGGTATCCGGCTGGGAGCAGAGCAGGTTGTCGATATCAACACCCAGTTTACGTGCGTAGACCGGATCCAGCGCGTGCTCAGCATCGATAAAGGCACAGGTTTTGCCTTCGCGCTGTGCAGCCGCCACAACCTGTAAGGTCAGGGTGGTTTTACCGGAGGATTCTGGCCCGTAGATCTCTACGATACGACCCATAGGTAGGCCGCCAGCACCCAGTGCAATATCCAGAGAAAGCGAACCGGTGGAGATAGTTTCTACATCCATGGAACGATCTTCACCCAGGCGCATGATGGAACCTTTACCGAATTGCTTTTCGATCTGGCCCAGTGCTGCCGCCAACGCTTTCTGTTTGTTTTCGTCGATAGCCATTTTTTCCTCTCATGCCGGGTGAAACAACTGCGCTTCACCTTGGATTTCTGTTCTGTTGCAGCAATTATACTGTATGCTCATACAGTATCAAGTGTTTTGTAGAAATTGTTGCCAGAGCGTTTTTAACGCATAAACGGTGGCCTGACGACGCACACTTTCACGGTCTCCGCTGAAGCATTCCCGGCGGGTAATCCCCTCGCCCTGCGCCGTCGCAAAGCCAAACCACACGGTCCCGACAGGCTTTTCAGCGCTGCCGCCGTCCGGCCCGGCGATACCACTTATAGAGATAGCATAGTCTGCCCGGGCGGCACGCAGGGCACCAATCGCCATCTCGATCACCACCGGCTCGCTGACCGCGCCATGCTCGATAAGCGTGGGTTCACGGACGCCAATCATCTGCGCTTTCGCTTCATTACTGTAGGTTACAAACCCGCGTTCAAACCAGGCGGAGCTGCCCGCAATATCGGTGATAGCTTTCGCCACCCAGCCGCCGGTACAGGACTCTGCCGTGGTGACCGTCGCACCGCGCTGTTTCAGCGCCTGCCCTACCCTTTCACTGAGCTGCATCAATTCATGGTCAGTCATATCGTTTTGACTCCTTAAAAACGTGCAGCACAAGATAGCACTTTAGTTGCCAGATATGAGGGTGAGGTGAAGGTTTTACGAGGGGGGCTTCAGAAAAATTAAACAGGCCGAGCGGCTAAGAATGAAAAGTGAGTGGAACGGCTCCACTCACTTTTTCGGCGGGGAATGACAGTATTAACTGAACGGCGATGCCACGCGCGCCTGCGCCACGGCCAGCCCCAGCTGCCAGACCGCCATCGCATAGTGCGTGCTGTGGTTGTAGCGGGTGATGGTGTAGAAGTTCGGCAGACCGTACCAGTACTGATAGCCAGTGCCGATATCCAGACGCAGCAGGCTGACCTTTTGATTGGCGCTCAGCGGCTGCTGCGGCGTTAACCCTACGGACGTCAGCTGTGCCGGGGTGTAGCTGGTTTTAAAGCCATTCTCCAGCCCTGGTGCCTGGCCGTTAGCCATCACCGCGACCGGTTGACCTGGCGTCCAGCCATGCTCTTTGAAGTAGTTGGCGACGCTGCCAATCGCATCTTCCGGATCCCACAGGTTGATGTGTCCGTCGCCGTTGAAATCGACGGCATACTGCTTATAGGAGGACGGCATAAACTGGCCGTAGCCCATGGCACCGGCAAAGGAGCCCTTCAGATCCAGCGGGTCATCCTGCTCGTCGCGCGCCATCAGCAGGAAGGTTTCCAGCTCGGAGGAGAAGTACTCCGCCCGGCGCGGATAGTTAAAGGAGAGGGTTGCCAGCGCATCCAGAATGCGGGTTTTGCCCATCACGCGGCCCCAGCGGGTTTCCACCCCGATAATCCCGATGATGATCTCCGGCGGCACGCCGTAGACCTGCTGGGCGCGGGTCAGCGCGTCCTGATACTGGTTCCAGAACGCCACGCCGTTCTGCACGTTGTCCGGGGTAATAAACTGGTTGCGATAGCGCAGCCACGCGCCGTTCGGCCCGGCCGGTGGCTGGGTGGTCGGTGCCTGTCGATCCATCAGTCGCAGCACGTAATCCAGACGCTTCGCCTGGGAGAGGATCTCCTGCAGCTGGGCTTTATTAAAGCCGTGCTTGCTCACCATTTTGTCGATGAACTGTTCCGCCGCGGGATTGTTGGCAAAGTCGCCCCCCATCTGCATCACATTATGCTGGGGTTCCAGCAGGAAGCCGCCGGACGGCGCGCCCGCCGTTTGTTGCTGGACCTCTTCGGTCTTCGGTTTGCTGCTACAGGCTGAGAGCAGGATAAGCGCAGGCAGTAAGGCTGCGTAACGACGCTTGAGCATGAGACATCCATTCAACGAATTCGATAAGTGGCAAGTATGGTAAAGCATCCGGGACACCTCAAGGAAGAGGTGCAAAGCCGCAGGGCAAAATCTTTACGCGCCTAAAGGCAAATTCGTCCTCTTCTCAACCACAACGCCCTCGCCTCGCCCGTTATCTTTCAAAATAATCCATTTCTCTTTCATTGTGAGATCTGTTTAACACTTTAAAACCTTTCAAAGTGATTATTATTAGCCCGTCAGAGATGAACTCACCCTACAGGAGAAAACAATGATAGAAACCATCACCCACGGCGCCGAGTGGTTTATCGGGCTGTTTCAGAAAGGTGGCGAGGTCTTTACCAGCATGGTCACCGGGATCCTGCCGCTGCTGATCAGCCTGCTGGTGATCATGAATGCATTGATCAACTTTATTGGTCAGCATCGGATCGAAAAACTGGCCCAGCGCTGCGCCGGTAATCCGGTCTCCCGCTATCTGCTGCTGCCCTGCATCGGCACCTTCGTGTTCTGTAACCCGATGACCCTGAGCCTCGGGCGCTTTATGCCCGAGCGCTACAAGCCGAGCTACTACGCCGCGGCCTCTTACAGCTGCCACTCGATGAACGGTCTGTTTCCGCACATCAACCCCGGCGAGCTGTTCGTCTATCTGGGCATCGCCAGCGGCCTGACTACCCTCGGCCTGCCGCTCGGCCCGCTGGCGGTGAGTTACCTGCTGGTCGGCCTGGTGACCAACTTCTTCCGCGGCTGGGTGACCGATCTCACCACCACCATTTTCGAAAAGAAAATGGGCATCCAGCTTGAACAGAAAGTCCAGCTTGCAGGAGCCACAGCATGACCCGTATCCGGATTGAAAAAGGGGTGGGCGGCTGGGGCGGCCCGCTGGAACTCGACGCCACTGGCGAGAAAAAGATCGTCTATATCACCGCGGGCACGCGCCCGGCGATCGTCGACAGGCTGCGCGAACTGACCGGCTGGGAAGCGGTCGACGGCTTTAAGGAGGGCGAGCCGCCGGAAGCAGAGATCGGCGTGGCGGTAATCGACTGCGGCGGTACCCTGCGCTGCGGCATCTACCCGAAACGGCGCATTCCCACCGTCAATATCCATTCAACGGGCAAATCCGGCCCGCTGGCGCAATACATCCTGGAAGACATCTACGTCTCCGGCGTAAAAGAGGAGAACATCAGCCTGGCAGAAGGTACCGCCCCGGCGAAGAAGAGCGCGCCGCGCGAGTACGATACCAGCAAGAAGATCACCGAGCAGAGCGACGGCCTGCTGGCAAAAGTCGGGATGGGGATGGGCTCCGCGGTGGCGGTGCTGTTCCAGTCCGGGCGCGACACTATCGACACGGTGCTGAAAACCATCCTGCCGTTTATGGCCTTCGTCTCGGCGCTGATCGGCATCATCATGGCCTCCGGTCTGGGGGACTGGATCGCCCACGGCCTGGCCCCGCTGGCCAGCCATCCGCTCGGGCTGGTGACGCTGGCGCTGATCTGCTCCTTCCCGCTGCTGTCGCCGTTCCTCGGCCCCGGGGCGGTGATCGCTCAGGTGATTGGCGTGCTGATTGGCGTGCAGATTGGGCTCGGCAATATTCCCCCGCACCTCGCCCTGCCCGCGCTGTTTGCCATTAATGCCCAGGCCGCCTGCGACTTTATCCCGGTGGGGCTGTCGCTGGCCGAAGCGCGCCAGGACACCGTCCGCGTCGGCGTCCCTTCCGTGCTGGTGAGCCGCTTCCTGACCGGCGCGCCCACCGTTCTGATTGCCTGGTTCGTCTCTGGCTTTATCTATCAATAAGAGGACTTCGTCATGACCGTGATTTACCAGACCACCATTACCCGCATCGGCCAGAGCGCCGCGGATGCGCTGAGCGACCAGATGCTGATTACCTTCCGTGAAGGCGCTCCGGCGGATATCGAAGAGTTCTGTTTTATCCACTGCCACGGCGAACTGAGCGGCGCGCTGCGGCCTGGCAGCCAGCTCACGCTGGGCGACGCGCGCTATCCGGTGACGGCAGTGGGCGATGTCGCGGAGCAGAACCTGCGCGAGCTGGGGCATATCACCCTGCGTTTTGATGGCCAGACCGCGGCGGAATACCCCGGCACCGTGCACGTTGCCGGGCCGGTTCCGCAGGCGGTGATGGCCGGTTGTGTACTGAAATTTGTGGCGTAATTAAAGGAGAGAAACATGGAACAGGTTGCAGTTGTCATTGGCGGGGGACAAACCTTAGGGGAATATCTCTGCCGCGGGCTGGCCGCAGAAGGGTATCGCGTGGCGGTGGTGGACATTCAGAGCGAAAAAGCCGCCCGGGTCGCCAGCGAGATCAATAAGGAGTTTGGCGAAGGCAAGGCGTATGGCTTTGGCGCCGACGCTACCAGCGAGCAGAGCGTGATGGCGCTGTCGCACGGGGTGAATGAGATCTTTGGCCGCGTCGACCTGCTGGTGTACAGCGCCGGCATCGCCAAAGCGGCATTTATCAGCGACGTGGAGCTGGGGGATTTCGACCGCTCGTTGCAGGTGAACCTGGTGGGCTATTTCCTCTGCGCCCGGGAGTTCTCACGCCTGATGATCCGCGACGGCATTGCCGGGCGCATCATTCAGATCAACTCCAAATCCGGCAAGGTGGGCAGCAAGCACAACTCCGGCTACAGCGCGGCCAAGTTCGGCGGCGTGGGGCTGACCCAGTCCCTGGCGCTGGATCTGGCCGAGTACGGCATTACCGTGCACTCGCTGATGCTCGGCAACCTGCTGAAGTCGCCGATGTTCCAGTCCCTGCTGCCGCAGTACGCCACCAAGCTGGGCATCGAGGCGGATCAGGTGGAGCAGTATTACATCGATAAAGTGCCGCTGAAGCGCGGGTGCGACTATCAGGACGTGCTGAATATGCTGCTGTTTTATGCCAGCCCGAAAGCCTCCTACTGCACCGGGCAGTCGATCAATATCACCGGCGGGCAGGTGATGTTCTGATTGTGCGGGCTGATGCCCTCACCCCAACCCTCTCCCACAGGGAGAGGGAGATTATTCGTAGGCCGGGCAAGCGAAGTGCCGCCCGGCAATTAAGGAGCTGATATGGTTACCACATTCATCACCGTCGCCGTTATCGCCTGGCTGGGCCAGCTGGCGCTCGGCGGCTGGCAAATCCACCGCTTTAACCGCGCCTTCGACGCCCTCTGCCAGAAAGGCCGGGTCGGCGTGGGCCGCTCCGGCGGGCGCTTCAAACCGCGGGTGATTGTCGCCATTGCGCTGGACGACAATCACCGGGTCTGCGACTCGTTGATGATGCGCGGGCTGACGGTCTTTGCCCGACCGATGAAAATTGCAGCGATTAACGGCACCGCGCTGCAGGAATTGAAGCCTGATGTGATCTTTCCCAATGATTCGCTCTGTCAGGATGCACTATCATTAGCGCTTAAATTGAAACATGGATAATTTCGATGTGAACGCTATAAGCTTGCGAAATTATCATTTCGCAACCTGAGGAACGCAACGCCTATGAAACCCCGTCAGCGGCAGGCGGCCATTCTCGACCACCTGCAAAAGCAGGGAAAATGTTCGGTTGAGGATCTGGCCCACTACTTTGACACCACCGGCACCACCATCCGCAAGGATCTGGTGATCCTGGAGAACTCCGGGGCGGTGATCCGCACCTATGGCGGCGTGGTGCTGAATAAGGACGAAGCCGATCCGCCCATCGATCACAAGACGCTGATCAACACCCATCAGAAGGCGTTAATTGCTGAGGCGGCGGTCAAGTATATCCATGACGGCGACTCCATCATCCTCGACGCGGGCAGTACGGTGCTGCAGATGGTGCCGATGCTGAGCCGCTTTAATAACATCACGGTGATGACCAACAGCCTGCATATCGTCAACGCCCTGTCAGAATTAGACAACGAACAAACCATCCTGATGCCCGGCGGCACCTTCCGTAAAAAATCAGCCTCGTTTCACGGCCAGCTGGCGGAGAACGCCTTCGACCATTTCAGCTTTGACCGGCTGTTTATGGGCACCGACGGCATCGATCTCAACGCGGGCGTGACCACTTTCAACGAGGTGTTCAGCGTCAGCAAAGCGATGTGCAACGCCGCCCGGGAAGTGATCCTGATGGCCGACTCGTCGAAGTTTGGCCGTAAAAGCCCGAACATTGTCTGTAGCCTTGAGAGCGTCGATAAGCTGATCACCGACGCGGGTATCGATCCGGCGTTCAAAAAAGCGCTGGAAGAGAAAGGAATCGAAGTGATTGTAACCGGAGAGAGAGATGAGTGATTTTCTGTTAAACGCGGGTCGCCAAACCCTGATGCTCGAACTGCAGGAGGCCAGCCGCCTGCCGGACCGTCTGGGAGAGGATTTCGTTCGGGCGGCAAACACCATTATTCAGTGCGAAGGGAAAGTGATCGTCGCGGGGATCGGCAAGTCCGGGCATATCGGCAAAAAGATTGCCGCGACCCTGGCCAGCACCGGCACCCCGGCCTTTTTTGTCCATCCGGCGGAAGCCCTGCACGGCGACCTGGGGATGATCGAAAGCCGCGACGTGCTGCTGTTTATCTCCTACTCCGGCTCGGCGAAAGAGCTGGATCTGATCCTGCCGCGCCTGCAGGAAAAATCGGTCGCGCTGCTGGCGATGACCGGTAAATCCCGCTCGCCGCTGGCGCTGGCTGCCAAAGCCACGCTGGATATTTCGGTGGAGCGCGAAGCCTGCCCGATGCACCTGGCCCCGACCTCCAGCACCGTGAATACCCTGATGATGGGCGATGCGCTGGCAATGGCGGTAATGCAGGCCCGCGGCTTTAATGAAGAAGATTTTGCCCGCTCCCACCCTGCCGGGGCGCTGGGCGCACGCCTGCTGAACAAGGTGCACCATCTGATGCGCACCGACGAGGCCACGCCGCAGGTGAAGCTGAACGCCAGCGTGATGGATGCGATGCTGGAGCTGAGCCGCACCGGCCTGGGGCTGGTGGCGGTCTGCGATGACGACAATCAAGTGAAAGGCGTCTTCACCGACGGCGACCTGCGTCGCTGGCTGGTGGGCGGCGGCAAGCTGGAGGTGAGCGTCAGCAGCGCCATGACCACCGGCGGCCTCACGCTGAAGGCCGACAGTCGCGCTATTGAAGCCAAAGAGCTGCTGCTGAAGCGCAAAATCACCGCCGCCCCGGTGGTGGACGAAAATGGCCGCCTGTGCGGCGCCATCAACCTGCAGGATTTCTACCAGGCAGGCATTATCTAGCTTTTCAGACCCAGACGTTTCGCCAGCCGGTGCAGGTTGGCGACGTCGGTCTCCAGCGCCCTCGCGCTTGCCGCCCAGCTGCGACCGTTCTGCTCCAGCGCCCGGGCAATCGTCTGGCGCTGAAACTCTTCCGTCGCCTCACGCAGGTTCTGATTCACCACCACCGGGGTTTCCAGCGTCACCGCAGGCGCGCTCTCATCATGCAGGGCAAAATGCTGGGCGTGGATCACCACGTCATCCCCCAGCCGCGCCGCCCGGGCCAGCACTACCGCCCGGTGGATGGCATGCTCCAGCTCGCGCACGTTGCCCGGCCAGCCGTAGCTCAGCAGGTGCGCCCGCGCGCCGGGGCTGAGCACCACCCGGGATAACCCCATCCGCAGCCGGCACTGTTCGCAGAAATAGCCCGCCAGCAGCACCACGTCCTCGCCCCGCTCGCGCAGCGGCGGCACCGAAAGCGGGAAAACGCTCAGGCGATGGAACAGGTCGGCGCGGAAGTTGCCGGCCAGCACCTCTTCGCGCAGATCGCGGTTGGTGGCCGCCAGCACCCGCACGTCAACCCGCAGGCTGCGGTCGTCGCCCACCCGCTGGATATCGCCGTACTGCAGTACCCGCAGCAGCTTGGCCTGAAGCGCCAGCGACAGCTCGCCAATCTCATCGAGGAACAGGGTGCCGTTATCGGCCATCTCAAACTTGCCGCTGCGGTTGCTGATGGCTCCGGTAAAGGCCCCTTTGACGTGGCCGAACAGCTCGCTCTCCGCCACGCTTTCCGGCAGGGCGGCGCAGTTGAGGTAGACCAGCGGATTAACCGCCCTCGGTGAGGCCTCGTGGATGGCTTTCGCCACCAGCTCTTTGCCGGTGCCGGTTTCGCCCTCGATCAGCACGTTCAGGTCGGAGGCGGCGACAATCTCAATCTCTTTTTTCAGGCTCATCATGCCCGGCGACAGGCCGATCATCTCGGTATTTTTCACCTGCTCAAAGGCCGCCGGGCCCGCGGGCAGGCTGTTCTGGCTCTCGAGCTGCTCAATCAGCAGGGCATTGTTCAGCGCCCCGGCGGCGAGAGCGGCAATCAGCCTCAGCTCTTCGTCGCTGAAGGTATCGAACTGGTCCGGCGACATGCCGTCGAGGGTCAGGGCCCCAATCAGGTTCTGCCCGGCAAACAGCGGCAGGCCGATACAGGCGTGCACCTTCAGGCTCTCCTGGCCGGGGATCAGCCCGTCGTAAGGATCGGGCAGGTCGCTGTCGGCCGGGAAGCGCACCACATCCCCGGCGCGGGCGATAGTCTCCAGCCGCGGATGGCCCTCCAGGGTAAAGCGCCGCCCCAGCACGTCCTGGGCCAGGCCGTCGATCGCCAGCGGGATAAACTGCCGTCCTTCATAGCGCAGCAGCGCCGAGGCATCGCAATCCAGCACGTGACGCAGGGTGGAGATCAGCCGCTGAAAACGATCCTGATGACCAATGCCGCTCTGCAATTCAATGGCGATTTTCGCCAGCACCTCTACAGAAAAACTCATTCTCGCCTCGCTGTCATTTTGACAATGCATCTTGTCATATTGACTATATCAATGACAGTCAAATTGACTACCTATCAGGGGTTAATATTTTAAAAATGCTTTAAAATCAATATAATAAAAAGTTGGCACGCAACCTGCAATTACCATTACATCTTTCGTTTAATTTCGCTGTATTAAGTTGAGGTTGCTATGTCTATTCTGGTTAAAAACAATATTCATTGGGTTGGTCAACGTGACTGGGAAGTACGTGATTTTCACGGGACGGAGTACAAAACGCTGCGCGGCAGCAGCTACAACAGCTATCTCATCCGGGAAGAAAAAAACGTCCTGATCGATACCGTCGATCATAAATTCAGCCGTGAATTCGTGCAAAACCTGCGCAGTGAAATTGACCTGGCCGATATCGACTACATCATCATTAACCATGCTGAAGAAGATCACGCCGGGGCGCTGACCGAGCTGATGTCCTGCATCCCGGACACCCCGATCTACTGTACCAATAACGCCATCGACTCCATCAATGGTCACCATCACCATCCGGAGTGGAATTTCAACGTAGTGAAAACCGGTGACTCACTGGATATCGGCAACGGCAAACAGCTGATCTTCGTTGAAACTCCGATGCTGCACTGGCCGGACAGCATGATGACCTACATGACCGGCGACGCCGTGCTGTTCAGTAACGACGCCTTCGGCCAGCACTACTGCGACGAACGTCTGTTCAATGATGAAGTGGATCAGGCCGAGCTGTACGAGCAGTGCCAGCGCTACTACGCCAACATCCTGACCCCGTTCAGCCGTCTGGTCACGCCAAAAATTACCGAAATCCTCGGCTTCAACCTGCCGGTGGATATGATTGCCACCTCCCACGGCGTGGTATGGCGTGAGAACCCAACCCAGATCGTCGAGCAGTACCTGAAATGGGCCGCAGACTATCAGGAAGACCGCATCACCATTTTCTACGACACCATGTCCAACAATACCCGCATGATGGCCGACGCGATTGCCCAGGGCATCAACGAAGTGGATCCGAACGTGGCGGTGAAAATCTTTAACGTGGCGCGCAGCGACAAGAACGACATTCTGACCAACGTCTTCCGCTCCAAAGGCGTGCTGGTGGGCACCTCCACCATGAACAACGTGATGATGCCGAAAATTGCCGGCCTGGTGGAAGAGATGACCGGCCTGCGCTTCCGTAACAAACGCGCCAGCGCCTTCGGCTCCCACGGCTGGAGCGGCGGCGCGGTCGACCGTCTCTCTACCCGTCTGCAGGATGCGGGCTTTGAAATGTCGATGAGCCTGAAGGCGAAATGGCGTCCGGATCTGGATGCGCTGGAAATCTGTCGTCAGCACGGCCGCGACATTGCACGTCAGTGGGCGCTCGCTCCGCTGCCGGAAGCGACCGCTAAAGCCGCACCAGAGCAGGAAGCCAGCGCCGGTGCAGAAGCGGCAGCCGCCGACCTCGGCCCTTGCATGCAGTGCAGCGTCTGCCAGTGGATTTACGATCCGGCCCTCGGCGAACCGCTGCAGGATGTCGCCCCAGGCACACCGTGGAGTGACGTGCCGGATAACTTCCTCTGCCCGGAATGTTCCCTCGGAAAAGACGTCTTTGACGAACTGGCATCGGAGGCAAAATGAGCCAGGGTATCGTGATTATCGGCTCGGGCTTCGCCGCCCGCCAGCTGGTGAAAAATATCCGTAAACAGGATGCGAACGTCCCGCTGACGCTGATCGCCGCGGACAGCATGGATGAGTACAACAAGCCGGACTTAAGCCACGTTATCAGCCAGAGTCAGCACGCCGACGACCTCACCCGCCAGACGGCGGGGGAGTTTGCCGAACAGTTTAACCTGCGCCTGTTCCCCTACAGCTGGGTGACCGACATCGATGCCGCAGCACACGTGGTCAAAGCGAAAGACCAGCAGTGGTCGTATGACAAACTGGTGCTGGCCACCGGGGCCTCGGCCTTTGTGCCGCCGGTTCCGGGCCGCGAGCTGATGCTGACCCTCAACAGCCAGATGGAGTACCGCGCCTGCGAAACCACGCTGCGTGACGCCAAAAGGGTGATGATTGTTGGCGCGGGGCTTATCGGCAGCGAACTGGCGATGGATTTTTGCCGGGCCGGGAAAGCGGTCACCCTGGTTGACCACTCCGCCAGCATTCTGTCGGCGCTGATGCCAGCCGAAGTAAGCAGTCGCTTACAACATCGACTGACCGATATGGGCGTGCATCTGCAGCTGAAATCCCAACTGCAAAGCCTGACCAAAACCGATAACGGCATCTGCGCCCTGCTGGATCGCGACCGCTGCATTGAGGTGGATGTGGTCATTGCCGCCACCGGCCTGCGTCCGGAAATCGGGCTGGCCCAGCGTGCCGGGGCAGAAACAAACCGCGGCGTGAAGGTCGACAGTTATCTGCAAACCACGCAGCCGGATATCTATGCCCTGGGCGACTGCGCCGAAATCAACGGTCAGGTGCTGCCGTTCCTGCAGCCGATCCAGTTAAGCGCCATGTATCTGGCGAAGAACCTGCTCGGGGGGCAATACCCCATTGAAACTGCCTGCGATGCTGGTGAAGGTCAAAACGCCGGAACTGCCTTTGCATCTGGCAGGCGAAACTCAGCGTCAGGATCTGAACTGGCAGATCGCCATCGAACCTCAGGGGATGGTGGCGAAAGGGGCCGACAGCGAGGGCAATTTACGCGCCTTCGTGGTCAGCGAAGATCGCATGAAGGAGGCCTTCGCCCTGCTGAAATCATTACCTGTTTAACCCTCAAACTCTTGCTCTACTCGTTGTATGCTTGTCCGATTTTGCCTTTCGCAGCCCCGGTGCCCCGGGGCTTTTTTAATGCGGAACAGCTGCTAAACCCCGTCCTGTTTTAATCCCTTTTTGCGGCCTACCCTGTTGCGGTACTCATCAGCCGGAGACCGCCAATGAACAACTTCACCCAGGAAATTAACTATCTTGCTGCCTGGTTCAGGCAGGTGAAGAAGCATGAACATATTTTATTTCGCTGGCTGTATCTCAGCCCGGAAGCGCGCATTGAGCGCCTGCGCGAGCTTATGATACCTGTCAGTAAGCGCTGATTGCCCGGCGGCGCTCACGCTTGCACGGGCCTACGGTTTTTGTAGGCCGGGTAAGGCGTAGCCGCCACCCGGCAAAACAAACCGCACTGTTTATTATCCCGCAAAAACCCCTACACTCTTCGCAACGCCTTTGTCAGGGATGCCGCCATGCGCCAGATCCAGAAAATCCGCCAGTACCAGCGGCTCGCCGTGCATTACGGTTTGAGCGCCAGACTCACCACCATCGCCGAGGTGGCGGAGGTGGCGCTGTGCAGCGAACGTCACGCCCGCACGCTGTTACGCCAGCTGGCAGAAAGCGGCTGGCTAAGCTGGAAGGCGCAGGCGGGGCGCGGGCATCGCGCCACCCTGCACTGCCTGGTGACCACCAGCGAGCTCAGCGCCCCGCTAATGCATGCCTGCCTGGAGAAGGGGGATTATCAGAGCGCGCTCCAGCTGGCAGACGGCGATCCGGCCAGCCTGCACCACATCATCACCCCGTTTCTCGGCGGAAAATGGCTCAAGCATCAGCCGACGCTGCGTATCCCCTGGTATCGCCCGCTCACCTCCCTGCACCCGGCGCTGCATCGTCGGCGCGCCGAGCAGCATATCATCTGCGCGGTTCACGCCGGGTTAACCCGTTATGAACCGGGCCAGGCGCAGCCGGTGGCCGATCTGGCGCACCACTGGGCCTGCTCTGACGACGGGCTGCGCTGGCATTTTTACCTGCGCAGCGGTGCGCACTGGCATAACGGCCAGCCGCTAAGCGATGACGATATTCTGAGTGCGGTACAGCAGCTGCTGAGTGATCCGGCGCGTAACAGCGGGTTGCTGCATATCGACGCGGTCACCCTCGTCGCCCCCCTGGTGTCTGGCGGTATATTTGCATGCCCCGGATGCCCTGCTGGCCCACCGCCTGGCGCATCCGGTCTGCCGCCTGCCGCACCCCCGACAGCCGGAGATTGGCGCCGGGCCGTTCGCCATTGCCCGGCACCACTCACATTTTCTGCGCCTCGAGCGCCAGCCCTGGTACTTTGCTGCCCATCCGCTGCTGCACGCGATTGAGTTCTGGCGCACCGGCACGGTCGCCGATAAACCGGCGTGGATAACGGTCGGAAAAGGCAGCGCTCCGCAGGAAGCGGTCACCTCAACCAGCAGCGGGTTTGCATGGCTGATGGTCAATGCGAAACTGCCCAACGCGCTGGCCGCCTGGCTGCGCCAGACCGCCCTGACGTTCAACCAGCAGTGCTTTGGCCGCCGCGAGGATCTGCAGATCCAGACCGAAATCCTCCCGGGCCTGCAGGTGCCTACCCTGGCTGCGCCCGCTGATATCGACCTGCCGCCCCGGCTGAAACTGGTGTGCTACAACACTCCGGAGCTGCGCGAGCTGGCTGAAACCCTGCGGCTTCAGCTGCAGCCCCACGGCTGTGAGCTGCAGACCGAGTGGAAAGATCGCGACGGCTGGTATGCCCCGGATACCCTGGCGGATGCCGATCTGCTGCTGGGGGATCATCTGGCGACCGGAATGGCAGCCTTTGCGCTGGCGGAGTGGTTTATCTATGAGCCGGCCTGGGCCACGGCTTTAGGCGAGGCGGGATGGGAGGCGGCAAAACAGCAGCTGATGCAAACCAGCGACAGCGCAGCGCATTTTCACGCCCATCTGACGCCCTTTTTCCAGCGCCTGCTGGCGGAGGGGCGCTGCACGCCGCTGTTCCACTATCGCTACCGGATCAATGCTCTGGAAAACGTGCAGGATATGGTCCTGACCGCGGGCGGCTGGCTCGATTTTACCCGCGCCTGGCTGCCCCCGGCCGCCGAACTGTGATTAGCGGTGCGGACCGGGGATCACCGAATCACGCAGGATCAGCTCCCCGTCAAAGGTCTGCTGGAAGGTGAACTCTCCGCCGTCGAGCATAAAGATCAGGCGGCTAATGGTCTCTTTTACCATCTCGGTCACCGGTACGCGTACGCTGGAGAGCGCGGGCACCACGTAGGGCGCCATCGCAATGTCATCGAAACCGACTACCGAAACCGCTCCCGGCGCGGCGATCCCGCTGTCGTGGAGCTGCTTAATGGCACCGATCGCCATGTCGTCGTTGCTTGCCACCAGCGCGGTAAAATTCTCACCGCGCGCCAGCAGCGTCGCCACCCCTGCCGCCCCGCTGGCCGGCGTCCATTTGCCCTCGACAATCAGCGATTCGCGCAGCGGGATCCGGTGCTGGGCCAGCGCGTCCCTGTAGCCGGAAAGACGCTCAATCCCGGTGGGGGAATCCAGCGATCCGGTAATAAACGCGATGTCGCGATGGCCCTGTTCGATAAGGGTCGACACCGCCGCCTGGCTGGAGGCTTTATGATCTGACCAGACGCAGTGGCTGCTGTTTTTGCGCAGGCGACGGTTGAGCACCATCACCGGCTGCTCGTGCTTCTGGATGATCTCGTCCATCTCATCAACGCTGAGAAAACGCGGGTAGATGATGATCGCATCACAGCGCATATCGAGCAGATACTGAATCGCTTCGCGCTCTTCGTCGGCGCTGTGCTTGCCATCGGCGAGGATCAGCTGCCGCCCTTTCTCCTCGGTCATTCTGGCGGCGTGGAACAGCAATTCGCTGAAATAGACCCCGTGGTAGAGGGTGTTGGTCACCACCAGCCCGAGGGTTTGCGTGCGTTTGGTCGCCAGGTTGCGCGCCAGTAAATTGGGGCGGTAGCCGCTCTCCTCAATCGCCTGAAAAACCCGGTCTTTTGTCTCCTGGCTCACGTAGCCATTGCCCGAAAGCACCCGGGAAACCGTCGCCTTCGAGACCCCTGCCCGCTTCGCCACTTCCAGCATCGTGGTCATCAATCTGTTCCGTCTGAATCTGATGAGCGGCAGTGTACTGTACCGCGTGGAAAATGTCGCAGCAGGACGATCACGCTTTTAGGGCCCTTATGCGATCGTCATCACGAATCTAAAAAATGGTCAAAACGCGATCTTGTTTGATCCCAGGAAACTCTTCATGATTTTGTGGAACCGGTTTCCTATATAAGTTTCATCGTTGCAGACGGTGAAGACGTACCTTACTGATAAAACAGGATACAACCCGATGGCCAAAAATTATGCTGCGCTGGCGAATGCCGTTGTCAGCGCGCTCGGCGGCAAAGACAACATCGTCGCCGTCACCCACTGTATGACCCGACTGCGCTTCGTGGCGAAAGACGAGAGCCTGATCGACAGCGCCACGCTTAAGAGCATCAGCGGCGTGCTGGGGGTAGTGCGCAACGACAACCAGTGCCAGGTGATCATCGGCAACACCGTTTCTCAGGCCTACCGCGAGGTGGTCAGCCTGCTGCCTGCCGACCTGCAGCCTGCTGCGCCACAGGGGCCGCAAAAGCTGACCCTGAAACGCATTGGCGCCGGGATCCTCGACGCGTTGATCGGCACCATGTCGCCGCTGATCCCGGCGATCATCGGCGGATCGATGGTCAAACTGCTGGCGATGATCCTCGAGATGACCGGCGTGCTGACCAAAGGCGAACCGACGCTGACCATTCTGACGGTGATCGGTGACGGGGCGTTCTTCTTCCTGCCGCTGATGGTGGCCGCCTCTGCCGCCGTCAAATTCAAAACCAACATGTCGCTGGCGATTGCCATTGCGGGCGTGCTGGTTCATCCGAGCTTTATCGAGCTGATGGCCAAAGCGGCGCAGGGCGAGCACGTCGAGTTCGCCTTGATTCCGGTCACCGCGGTGAAATATACCTACACGGTGATCCCGGCGCTGGTGATGACCTGGTGCCTGTCGTATATCGAACGTTGGGTGGATCGCATCACGCCAGCGGTGACGAAAAACTTCCTGAAGCCAATGCTGATCGTGCTGATTGCCGCCCCGCTCGCCATCGTCCTGATTGGGCCGCTGGGGATCTGGATCGGTAGCGCTATCTCCGCGCTGGTTTACACCATTCACGGCTATCTGGGCTGGCTGTCCGTTGCCATCATGGGCGCGCTGTGGCCGCTGCTGGTGATGACCGGGATGCACCGCGTCTTTACCCCAACCATCATTCAGACCATTGCCGAAACCGGCAAAGAAGGGATGGTGATGCCGTCTGAAATCGGTGCCAACCTGTCGCTCGGCGGTTCGTCGCTGGCGGTAGCCTGGAAAACCAAAAACCCGGAACTGCGCCAGACGGCATTGGCCGCAGCGGCTTCTGCCATCATGGCGGGGATCTCTGAACCCGCGCTGTACGGCGTGGCGGTTCGTCTGAAACGCCCGTTGATTGCCAGCCTGATCAGCGGCTTTATCTGCGGTGCTGTCGCCGGTATTGCCGGACTGGCCAGCCACTCAATGGCGGCACCGGGCCTGTTTACCAGCGTCCAGTTCTTCGACCCGGCTAACCCGATGTCTATCGTCTGGGTATTCGGGGTAATGGCCCTGGCCGTTGTGCTCTCTTTCGTGCTGACCCTGATTCTGGGCTTTGAAGATATCCCGGTAGAAGAGGAAGCGGAAAAAGCGCGCGCCCTGCAAACCGCACCGGTCCAGGCCAAAGCAGCACAAGCATAAATGTTTAGCGAGGTAACAATGTCAGTTTTTCCACAAGGATTTTTATGGGGCGGCGCACTGGCCGCTAACCAGAGCGAAGGCGCATACCGCGAAGGCGGCAAGGGCCTGACCACCGTCGATATGATCCCCCACGGCGCCAACCGCCTGGCGGTAAAAGTCGGCAAGGAAAAACGCTTTTCGCTGCGTGATGACGAGTTCTATCCCAGCCACGACGCGATCGATTTTTACCATCGCTATAAAGAAGATATCGCCTTAATGGCCGAGATGGGCTTCACGGTATTTCGTACCTCGATTGCCTGGAGCCGTCTCTACCCGAACGGCGACGAGCCGCTGCCTAATAAAGAGGGAATTGCCTTTTACCGTGCGGTGTTCGAGGAGTGCAAAAAGTACAACATCGAGCCGCTGGTGACCCTGTGCCACTTCGACGTGCCGATGCATCTGGTCACCGAGTACGGATCCTGGCGCAACCGCAAGATGGTCGACTTCTTTGCCCGCTATGCGCGCACCTGCTTCGAGGAGTTCAACGGGCTGGTGAAGTACTGGCTGACCTTCAACGAGATCAACATCATGCTGCACAGCCCGTTCTCCGGCGCCGGGCTGGTGTTTGAGGAAGGCGAAAACGAAGATCAGGTCAAGTACCAGGCGGCGCACCACGAGCTGGTGGCAAGCGCGCTGGCGACCAAAATTGCCCACGAGGTGAATCCTGAACACCAGGTCGGCTGCATGCTGGCGGGCGGCAACTTCTACCCGTACTCCTGCAAACCGGAAGACGTGTGGATGGCGCTGGAAAAAGACCGCGAAAACCTGTTCTTTATCGACGTGCAGGCCCGCGGTAGCTACCCGGCGTACTCGGCCCGCGTGTTCCGCGAAAAAGGGGTGGTGATTGTTAAAGACCCCGGCGATGACGCGCTGCTGAAAAACACCGTCGATTTTGTGTCGTTCAGCTATTACGCCTCGCGCTGCGCGTCGGCGGATATGAACGCGGGCAACACCAGCGCGGCCAACATCGTCAAATCCCTGCGCAACCCGCACATCGAGGTAAGCGAATGGGGCTGGGGCATCGACCCGCTGGGCCTGCGCATCACCATGAACATGATGTACGACCGCTACCAGAAGCCGCTGTTCCTGGTGGAAAACGGGCTGGGGGCGAAAGATGAGATTGACGCTAACGGCGAGATCAACGATGACTACCGCATCAGCTACCTGCGGGAGCACATCCGCGCCATGGGCGATGCGATTGAAGACGGCATTCCGCTGATCGGCTACACCAGCTGGGGCTGTATCGATCTGGTGGCCGCCTCAACGGGCGAGATGAGCAAGCGCTACGGCTTTATCTATGTCGATCGCGATGATGCCGGCAACGGCACCCTCGATCGCAAACGCAAAAAATCGTTCTGGTGGTACAAGAAAGTGATCGCCAGCAACGGTGCAGATTTAGAATAACCCCCCTTCGCCGGGCGGCGCTGCGCTTGCCCGGCCTACAATCGTCCTCACAAACCCAATAGTTTCATGGCGTTATTATCGTTCATTGACACCATGAATATATCATTGTATAAAACTCCGCCGAAATAAATGATATTCATTCTCAGCCAGGCGCTCGAGCTGGCATCAATAAATTAATGAAGGATAGCGTTTCATGAAAAAGGTCATCAGCGCATTAGGATTGCTGATCGCAACAGCAGGCTCGGCTTTTGCAACCACGTATCCTCTGACGATTGAGAATTGCGGATATAAAGAAACCTTCACCAAAGCGCCGGAACGCGTCGTCGCGCTGGGACAAAACACCGTTGAAATTCTGCTGCTGTTAGGCCTTGAAGATAAAGTTGCTGCCAGCGCCTTCTGGCCAACCAAAGTGCTGCCGCAGCTGGCTGAACAGAATAAAAAAGTCAAAACGCTGACCGTCGAAATCCCGACCCTGGAATCTATTCTGGCGCAAAACCCGGACTTCGTTCCGGCGCAGCTGCCGCTGCTGCTGGGGCCAGAGAGCAAAGTCGCCAAACGCGAAGATCTGGCCACCGTGGGCGTCAACAGCTATATGTCGCCGGGGATGTGCGCCACCAAAAAAGACATTGGTGATATGTACGGCAGTCGCCAGAAGCTGTGGGACATGACCTTCCTGTATAAAGAGATCGAAGATTTCGCCAAAATCTTTAACGTCGAAGATCGCGGTCAGGCGCTGATTGCCGACTTCAAAAAGCGCGAAGCCGATCTGCGCAGCGAATTCAGCAAAAACAAAAAAGACCTCTCCTTCGTCTTCTGGTTCTCCAGCTCCTCCCCCTCTTCTGACGCCTACGTCGGCGGCAAAAACAGCGCCTCCGGTTTTATCGCTAACGTGCTGGGCGGCCACAACGCCATTACCTCCGAAACCGAATGGCCGACCGTCGGCTGGGAAAGCATTATTGCCGCTAACCCGGACGTGATCGTGGTCTCCAGCCTCGACCGTAATCGCTGGGCGCTGGACGATGCCCAGGAAAAAATCAAATTCCTGAAGAGCGATCCGGCCGTCAGCCAGCTCGATGCCGTTAAAAAAGGTCATATTGTGATCATGGACGGCCAGGCGATGAACCCGACCATCCGCACCATCTTCGGCGCGGAGCAGGTTGGTGAGCAGCTCAGAAAGATGGGACTCAATTAATGACCGCTGTGGTTCAACAGACCCGACATAACTGGCTGCTGCCGGCGTCGGGTTTTCTGGCGATAGTGGCGTTGCTGCTGGTGATCGCCATCGGCGTCAGCGTGGGGGAGTTGTCGATCCCCCCTGCAGAGCGTGTTCTATGCCATTACCAATAAAATCGGCTTAACCGAGGTTCCGCTCAACCGCATCTACGAGAGCGTGATCTGGGACTTCCGCCTGAGCCGGGCGCTGGTTGCCGCCTGCTGCGGTGCGGGCCTGGCGATTTGCGGCGCGGTGCTGCAAAGCCTGCTGAAAAACGCCCTCGCCGAACCCTACGTGCTGGGCGTCTCTGCCGGGGCGTCCACCGGCGCGGTCGCCGTCGTGGTGCTGGGCATTGGCAGCGGCACCGTCACCCTCTCCGCCGGGGCTTTTGCCGGAGCCTTTGCCGCCTTTGCCTTTGTGGCCCTGCTCACCAACGGCGCGCGCGGCGGCAGCGAACGCACCATCCTCGCAGGGGTTGCCGCCTCGCAGCTGTTTAACGCCATCACCGCCTGGACCGTCAGCACCTCGGCCAGCGCCCAGCAGGCGCGCGACGTGATGTTCTGGCTGCTGGGCAGCTTTAGCGGCGTGAGATGGCCGGAGTTCCAGCTGGTACTGGTGGTGATGCTGGTGGGTCTGGCGATCTGCCTGTATTACGCCCGCGCGCTGGATGCCTTCACCTTTGGCGACGATGCCGCCGCCTCGCTGGGGATCGCTGTGCCCTGGGTGCGCCTGATCCTGTTTATCGTCACCGCGTTAATGACCGCGACCATCGTCAGCATGGCGGGCTCCATTGGCTTTGTCGGCCTGGTGGTACCACACATGATGCGCTTCTTCTTTGGTCCGCTGCACCGCACGCTGCTCATCGCCAGCGCGCTGGCCGGGGCGATCCTGATGGTGCTGGCAGATATCGCCTCCCGCCTGCTGATCGCCCCGCAAAGCCTGCCGGTTGGCGTGGTGACCGCGCTGGTGGGCGTCCCGTTCTTTGCCATGATTATCTATCGTTCAAGGAATAAGTGATGAGCATCACTGCTGAAAATATCACCTGGAAGGTGGGTAAAAAGATCATCGTCGACGATGTCTCTCTGGCGGTATCCCAGGGGCAGACCGTCGGCCTGCTGGGGCCAAACGGCTCCGGCAAATCGTCGCTGCTGCGGATCCTTGCCGGGTTGCGTCGCCCACATAGCGGCACCGTCGCGCTGGATGGTAAAAGCATCAATGGGATCGCCAAAAAGCAGCTCGCCCGCCGGGTGGCCTTTGTGGAACAGCATGGTATGACCGATGCCAATATGCGCGTGCGGGACGTGGTGAAGCTGGGGCGTATTCCGCACCACTCCCCGTTCTCCGGCTGGACGGCGCAGGATGACGAGACCGTCAATTCAGCGCTGAAGACGGTGGATATGCTGCATAACAGCGATCAGGGCTGGCTGAGCCTTTCCGGCGGTGAACGCCAGCGCGTACACATTGCCCGGGCGCTGGCCCAGATGCCGACCGAAATCCTGCTGGACGAGCCCACCAACCACCTGGATATCCACCACCAGATGCAGCTGATGCAGTTGATCAGCCAGCTGCCGGTCACCAGCATCGTCGCCATTCACGATCTTAACCACGCCGCGATGTTCTGCGATGCGCTGATTGTGATGCAGAAAGGGCGTATTGTCGCCTCGGGCACGCCGCAGGAGATCCTTACCGAAGAGCTGCTGTGGGAGGTGTTCCGGGTGAAAACCCGCATTGAGCTGTCGCCTTACCACGGCAAAAAACATATCCACTACCTCGTCTGAGGCGAGGTAAGTCGTGCTCCCGATCCGTCCCGCAACGCAACTCTGGCCGCCCGTATTACTGGGCAGCCAGTTTGTTTTCAACATCGGTTTTTATGCCGTTGTCCCCTTCCTGGCGATCTTTTTACGCGACGATATGCTGCTCTCCGGCGGGCTTATCGGGCTGGTGCTTGGGCTGCGAACCTTCTCCCAGCAGGGAATGTTTATCGTCGGCGGTGCCCTTTCCGATCGCTACGGTGCGCGCATTATCATTCTTTGCGGCTGCGTGGTGCGGGTGGTGGGCTACCTGCTGCTGGCCTTTGGCTACAGCCTGCCCGTTATCATCGCCGGAGCGTGCCTCACCGGGATCGGCGGCGCGCTCTTCTCCCCCTCCATCGAAGCCTTGCTGGCAAAAGCCGGAACCCGCAGCGAGGCGCAGGGCAAACGCAGCCGCGCCGAGTGGTTCGCGCTGTTTGCGGTATGCGGCGAGCTGGGAGCGGTGCTTGGCCCGGTGGCTGGAGCCCTGCTCACCGGCCTGGGCTTTCGTCAGGTGGCGCTGGCCGGGGCCGCGGTCTTCGTGATGGCCCTGATTGTGCTTTTCTTCTACCTGCCGGCCGGGTCGGCAAAAAACCAGCCGCTGCAGATCACCCCGTGGTGGACTACTTTTCGCCAGCCGCGGTTTGTGGCGTTTATCATCGCCTGGAGCAGCTGGCTGTTAAGCTATAACCAGCTCTATCTGGCGTTGCCGGTTGAGATCCAGCGTGCCGGGGGGAGCGAAAAAGATCTCGGCCCGCTGTTTATGCTGGCCTCGGGGCTGGTGATCCTTTTTCAGCTACCGCTGGCGCGCTTTGCCCGTCGGATGGGCGCGGTGCGGATCCTGCCGGTGGGCTTTCTGCTGATTGCTGCGTCCTTCCTGAGCGTGGCGCTCTTTGCGCCCTCAGAGCCGGCAACCGGCTGGCTGCGTCTGCTGCCTGCGGCCTGCTTTGTTACGCTACTGACCACCGGACAGATGCTGCTGGTGCCGGCGGGCAAAGACGTGGTGCCGTGGTTTGCGAGTGAATCGACCTTAGGCGCACACTACGGCGCGCTAGCCACCGCGGGTGGATGCGCGGTGCTGGCGGGAAATTTGTTGCTGGGCGATCTGCTCGACCAGGCGCTGACGCCCTCCGTCGGGGCAAGCACTCCGTGGCTGGTGCTGGCGGTGTTCCCGCTGTGCAGCGCCCTCGCCATGGTGGTTATCTGCCGCCCGATGCGCAGGCCGCGTGCCTGAGGGTCATTTTTTCGGGCGGTACTTTTCCGGCAGCGCCGGGACCGGGCGGCGATCGTCGATCAGATGGCGAATGGTTAAAATCGGGTGACGCCAGAGCATCCGCGGCCCCGCCCAGCGCATCACCTGTTTCATCTCTTCCCGTTTCGCCGGCTGATAGCAATGAACCGGACACTGCTTGCAGGCCGGTTTCTCCTCGCCAAACACGCATTTATCCAGCCGCTTGTCAGCGTATTCGTTCAGCGCCGGATAGTGCCCTGCGGCTTTTGATGCCTCCGGACACTGCTTTTCATACAGCGCGATCATCTTGCGGATGGTCTCTTTTTCGCGCGCGATGCGTTTTCCTGACATGGTCTGATACCCATTGATAAGTTGCATTTATAATAACTTTTTCGGTGGGGATGTTCAGCCCGATTTCATCTTTTACATTGCATTTCCTGAAGGCGCTTCGCAGTTATACGTTTGTCTTCGCCACATTTTACTGGCATTTTATACAGGTGTTTATTTCACCGGATCCTTCCCTGAGAAAAAGGAGTTTCTATGTCGGATATGTGCATGCCCAGACCCAGCCGCCATCTCACCGTGGGCTATTTCAGAAAGCGTCACGAGGATCGTAAGACCAAGATCCCGACGCGCTACAGCGTGCACGCTGCGCTGAGCTTAAAAGGCGACTGGCTGGAAGAGGCCGGTTTTAAAACCCATTCCCGGGTGCGGGTGCTGGTTGAACAGGGGAAATTAGTGATTGAGCTGATTGCTGACGAGGCGGGCTAACGCCGCGACATTTTGCTGCGCCGGGCCATTTTTTCATGCGACAATAGCGGCAATACACGACGCTAACGTCGCCTGAACAGCACTATTTTCAAAGAAATGGACATCATCACTCCATGACCACTACTGACAATTTCGACGCGCACACCCCCATGATGCAGCAGTACCTGAAGCTGAAAGCTCAGCATCCGGAGATCCTGCTGTTTTACCGGATGGGCGACTTTTACGAGCTGTTTTATGACGATGCAAAACGCGCGTCACAGCTGCTCGACATCTCGCTGACCAAACGCGGGGCCTCAGCCGGGGAACCGATCCCGATGGCCGGGATCCCGCATCACGCGGTAGAGAACTACCTGGCGAAGCTGGTCAATCAGGGAGAGTCGGTCGCCATCTGCGAACAGATTGGCGATCCAGCCACCTCGAAAGGCCCGGTCGAGCGCAAAGTGGTACGCATCGTCACCCCCGGCACCATCAGCGATGAAGCGCTATTACAGGAGCGCCAGGATAACCTGCTCGCCGCCATCTGGCAGGACAGCAAAGGTTTCGGCTATGCCACCCTGGATATCAGCTCGGGGCGTTTTCGTCTGAGCGAACCGGCCGACCGGGAAACCATGGCCGCCGAGCTGCAGCGCACCAACCCGGCAGAACTGCTGTATGCCGAAGATTTTGCCGAAATGGGTCTGCTCGAAGGCCGTCGTGGCCTGCGTCGTCGTCCGCTGTGGGAATTTGAGATCGACACCGCGCGCCAGCAGCTCAATCTGCAGTTTGGCACCCGGGATCTGACCGGCTTCGGCGTTGAAAATGCCCCCCGTGGCCTGTGCGCCGCGGGCTGTTTGCTGCAGTACGTGAAAGACACCCAGCGCACCGCCCTGCCGCATATCCGCTCTATTACCATTGAGCGCCAGCAGGACAGCATCATCATGGATGCCGCCACCCGTCGCAATCTGGAGATTACCCAGAACCTGGCCGGGGGCGTGGAGAACACCCTCGCCTCGGTGCTCGACAGCACCGTCACCCCGATGGGCAGCCGCATGTTGAAACGCTGGCTGCATATGCCGGTTCGCGACATCACCACCCTCACCGGCCGCCAGCAGACCATCGGTGCCCTGCAGGACAGATACAGCGAACTGCAGCCGGTGTTGCGCCAGGTGGGCGATCTGGAGCGTATTCTGGCGCGTCTGGCCCTGCGCACCGCTCGCCCGCGCGATTTAGCCCGGATGCGTCATGCGTTCCAGCAGCTGCCTGAACTGCGCAGCCAGCTGGCTGAGATCGACAGCGCGCCGGTGCAGAAGCTGCGCGAGGCGATGGGCGAATTCAGCGAACTGCGCGAGCTGCTGGAAAAGGCCATCATTGAAGCCCCGCCGGTGCTGGTGCGTGACGGCGGCGTTATCGCCCCCGGCTACAACGAAGAGCTGGACGAGTGGCGCGCGCTGGCCGATGGTGCAACGGACTACCTCGATAAGCTGGAGATCCGCGAACGCGAGCGGCTCGGGCTGGACACCCTGAAGGTCGGTTACAACGCCGTACACGGCTACTTTATCCAGATTAGCCGCGGGCAGAGCCATCTTGCCCCAATCCACTACGTGCGCCGCCAGACGCTGAAAAACGCCGAGCGCTACATTATTCCTGAGCTGAAAGAGTATGAAGACAAGGTCCTCACCTCTAAAGGCAAAGCCCTGGCGCTGGAAAAACAGCTGTATGACGCCCTGTTCGATATGCTGATGCCGCATCTGGCGGATCTGCAGCAGAGCGCCACCGCGCTGGCCGAGCTGGATGTGCTGGTCAACCTGGCAGAACGCGCCGAGACGCTGAACTACTGCTGCCCGACCTTTAGCGATAAGCCTGGCGTACGCATTACCGAAGGCCGTCATCCGGTGGTGGAGCAGGTACTGAACGAGCCGTTCATCGCTAACCCGCTGAACCTGTCGCCGCAGCGTCGCATGCTGATCATTACCGGCCCGAACATGGGCGGTAAAAGTACCTATATGCGTCAGACTGCCCTGATAGCCCTGCTGGCCTATATCGGCAGCTACGTTCCGGCGCAAAAGGTGGAGATCGGCCCCATCGACCGTATCTTTACCCGCGTGGGCGCGGCGGACGATCTGGCGAGCGGTCGTTCGACCTTTATGGTGGAGATGACCGAAACCGCCAACATTCTGCATAACGCCACCGAGTACAGTCTGGTGCTGATGGATGAGATTGGCCGCGGAACCTCCACCTATGACGGGCTCTCGCTGGCGTGGGCCTGTGCCGAAAGCCTGGCCAATAAAATTAAAGCCCTGACCCTGTTTGCCACCCACTATTTCGAGCTGACCCAGTTGCCGGAGAAGATGGAGGGCGTGGCGAACGTGCATCTGGATGCGCTGGAGCACGGGGATACCATCGCCTTTATGCACAGCGTGCAGGATGGCGCGGCGAGCAAAAGCTACGGCCTGGCCGTGGCGGCGCTGGCGGGGGTACCGAAAGAGGTGATCAAGCGCGCGCGCCAGAAGCTGCGCGAGCTGGAAAGCCTGGCGCCTAACGCGGCAGCAACCCAGGTGGACGGGACGCAGATGTCGTTGCTGGTGCCCGCCGAAGAGACCTCCCCGGCGCTGGAAGCACTGGAGAACCTCGACCCGGATTCCCTGTCGCCACGTCAGGCGCTGGAGTGGATTTATCGGTTGAAGAATCTGGTGTAGTTCGGTGCGGCCTGTATTGCCCGGCGGCGCTATGCTTGCCGGGCCTACGGAGTGGTGCGGCCCGATCCCCTCACCCCGGCCCTCTCCCAAAGGGAGAGGGTGCAAACATAAAAAATGGCAACCTCAAGGTTGCCATTTTGCTTTTACCTCGCCACCCGGCTTTTTTTTACAACAGCGGTGGAATGGTCGGCACCTGCGGGGCATCGTCGATATCCTTCTGCGTCATGCGAAACGCTTCAGGATAGTGCTCGCGGCTGGTACGGCGCAGCGGCTCGGTATCTCGCCAGGTGTAGAGGCAGTGCTGGCACTGATACACCGTCCAGACATCTTTCACCGGCGACGTCGCCATCACCTCAATATGTTCATCAGCACAACGTGGACAAATCATTTTTCCCTCCTTATTTGCGTGCGGCCAGCATGGCGGTCAGTTTTTCAGCCCAGGCTTTGGTTTCAGGCAGATCCTGTACCGGCTGGCTGTAATGCCCGCGAAGATCCGGGGCTACCGGCGTGGTGGCGTCGATGATCAGTTTGTCGGTGATCCCCGCCGGGCTTGAACCCGGATCCAGCTCCAGCACCGACATGTTCGGCAGCTGCACCAGATCCCCCGCGGCGTTCACTTTCGACGACAGCGCCCACATCACCTGCGGCAGGTTGAACGGATCGACATCCTCATCCACCATGATCACCATCTTCACGTAGCCCAGCCCGTGCGGAGTGGTCATCGCCCGCAGGCCAACGGCACGGGCAAAGCCGCCGTAGCGTTTTTTGGTGGAGATAATCGCCAGCAGGCCGTGGGTGTACATCGCGTTTACCGCCTGCACTTCCGGGAACTCGGCTTTCAGCTGCTGGTAGAGCGGCACGCAGGTTGCTGGCCCCATCAGGTAGTCGATTTCGGTCCACGGCATGCCGAGATAGAGCGACTCAAAAATCGGTTTCGTGCGGTACGAGACTTTATCGATGCGCACTACGGTCATGTTACGGCCACCGGAGTAGTGTCCGGTGAATTCTCCGAACGACCCTTCGATCTCACGTTTGCGGCCCTCAATCACCCCTTCGAGGATCACTTCCGACCCCCAGGGCACATCAAAGCCGGTCAGCGGCGCGGTGGCGATCGGATACGGGCTTTCACGCAGCGCACCCGCCATTTCATATTCTGACTGATCGTACTTCAGCGGCGTGGCCCCCATCAGGGTGATGATCGGATCGTTGGCCAGGGTGATCGCGATCGGCAGGTCCTGGCCGCGCTCTTCCGCTTTATGCAGATGCAGGGCGATGTCGTGCATCGGCACCGGCTGCAGGCCAAGTTTGCGTTTGCCCTTCACCTCCATACGATAGATACCGACGTTCTGCTTGCCGAAGTGATCCGGATCGAGCGGATCCCGGGAGACCACGCAGGCTTTATCCAGATAGAATCCGCCGTCACCGTCGTTCAGGCGAAACAGCGGCAGAATGTCGAACAGGTTAATCGCCTCGCCGTCGACGGTGTTCTCCGCCCATGCCGGGTTGGCGCGGCGCTCCGGCGCCACCGGGAACTTATCCCAGCGACGGATAAACTCGTCGATCTGCTTTTTGACCGGCGTATTCGGCGGCAGCCCCATCGAGATGGCGTGGTTCTGCCAGGAGCCGATGGTGTTCATCGTCACACGGGCGTCGGTAAAGCCGCGAATGTTGTCAAACCACAGCGCAGGCGCGCCGTCACCAATGCGCCCGGTGGCGTTGGCTGCCGCCGCCAGATCCGGCTCCGCGTCGACCTGCTCCGTGATTTTCAGCAGTTGCCCTTGCTCATCGAGCGCCTGCAGGAAGCTTCTCAAATCATCAAATGCCATGTTCATTCTCCTGTGAAAAATTTCTGGCCGCCTGCAAACCTTTCCAGCGACGGGCTTTGCTATGCTCCAGACCAAACTGGTCGAGCACCCGGGTCACGATATGCTGGGTAATGTCATCGGCGGTTTGCGGGTGGTTGTAATAAGCGGGCATCGGCGGCACCATCGCCACGCCCATGCGGGAAAGGGCCAGCATGTTCTCCAGATGGATAGTGCTGAGCGGCGTTTCCCGCGGGACCAGCACCAGCTTGCGCCCCTCTTTCAGCACCACATCAGCGGCACGCCCCACCAGCCCTTCGGCATAGCCTGCACGGATACCCGCCAGCGTTTTCATGCTGCAGGGGATAACGATCATGCCGTCGGTACGAAAGGATCCGGATGAGATGGTGGCGGCCTGATCCGCCGGGCTGTGGACCACGTCGGCCAGGGCAGCAACGTCCTGAGCGGTGTACGGTGTTTCCAGCTCAATCGTCGTTTTGGCCCACTTCGACATCACCAGATGGGTTTCCACTTCAGGCATGTCGCGCAGCGCCTGCAGCAGTGCTACCCCGAGCGGCGCACCGGTTGCCCCTGTCATCCCAACAATCAATCTCATTCAGTACCTCATTTAATTTGTTCGTGTACGAACATGTTGTTTACCCTACCTCCGGACGCGTACGCTGACAAGATCGTTCGCATACGATCACACGTAATGCTAAAAAGGGTCACGTTAAAATCCCGGCGGATAACGGCTATCATAGAGAGGTAATTTTTACGCCGGAGAGTTCATGGAACTGAGACAAGAAGCGTTCCACCTGTTACGTCAGCTTTTTCAGCAGCATACCGCGCACTGGCAGCAGGCTTTGCCCGAGCTGACCAAGCCGCAATATGCCGTGCTGCGCTCTATCGCCGAACATCCCGGCATTGAGCAGGTGGCGCTGACCGAAGCCGCTGTCAGTACCAAAGCTACCCTCGCGGAAATGCTGAGCCGCATGGAATCTCGCGGTCTGGTGAAGCGCGAAGCCGATCCTGCGGATAAGCGCCGGCGGTTTGTCTTCTTAACGCCGGAAGGTGAAGCGCTGCTCGGGAGCTGCAAGCCGGTAGGGAATGACGTCGATGAGGCTTTTCTGGGGCGTTTAACCGCCGGGGAGCGTCGCCAGTTTACGGATTTGATCCGCAAAATGATGGTAAAGGAGAGAGAATGACCCGCTATGAAACAGAAATTATTGATGCTCACATCGCGTTAGAAAACTGGTTAGGCCAGGGTGAAGGTAATTACGCCGCCCTGCTCGCCCGTTTTCGCCAGGACTTTCTGATGATCGCCCCCAGCGGTGCCCACCTGGATCACCCTGCGCTGGCAAATTTCCTTGAGGCTCAGCGCGGCAGCCGCCCGGGCCTGAAGATCGTGATTGATGAATTAACGACGTTGCAGACCTGGGATAACGGGGCGGTACTGCACTACCGTGAAACGCAAACCCGCCCCGATCAGCCGGTGAACGTGCGCTGGTCCAGCGCGGTCCTGAATCAGGAAGGCGATACGATAACCTGGCGTCTGCTGCACGAAACCACGCAGCCTTAAGACAAAAGAAAAAGGCCCGTCTTTCGACGGGCCTTTTTTTTGACGAAAAGTTGCTTACTCGCGGAACAGCGCTTCGATATTGAGCCCTTGACCCTGCAGGATTTCACGCAGGCGACGCAGACCTTCTACCTGAATCTGACGAACACGTTCACGGGTCAGGCCGATTTCACGACCGACGTCTTCCAGTGTCGCAGCTTCATACCCCAGCAGACCGAAACGACGTGCCAGCACTTCACGCTGTTTGGCGTTCAGTTCGAACAGCCATTTGACGATGCTCTGTTTCATATCATCGTCCTGCGTGGTGTCTTCCGGGCCGTTGTCTTTTTCATCGGCCAGGATGTCCAGCAGCGCTTTCTCGGAATCGCCACCCAGCGGGGTGTCGACGGAGGTAATACGCTCGTTGAGACGCAGCATACGGCTTACGTCATCAACCGGTTTATCAAGCTGCTCGGCAATCTCTTCCGCGCTTGGCTCGTGGTCCAGTTTATGGGACAACTCGCGTGCGGTACGCAGATAGACGTTCAGCTCTTTCACGATGTGAATAGGCAGACGGATCGTACGGGTTTGGTTCATGATTGCCCGTTCGATGGTCTGACGGATCCACCACGTCGCATAAGTTGAGAAACGGAACCCACGTTCAGGGTCAAATTTCTCTACCGCGCGGATCAGCCCCAGGTTGCCCTCTTCAATCAGATCCAGCAGAGCCAGACCACGATTGCTGTAACGACGGGCAATCTTGACGACCAGACGCAGGTTACTTTCAATCATACGACGGCGTGAAGCTACATCACCACGCAATGCCCGGCGCGCGAAGTAAACTTCTTCTTCTGCTGTTAACAATGGAGAGTATCCAATCTCCCCAAGGTAAAGCTGAGTCGCGTCCAGCACACGTTGAGTGGCGCCCTGCGATAACAGCTCTTCTTCAGCTAAATCGTTATCACTGGGTTCCTCTTCTACTAAGGCTTTCTCGTCAAAAACCTCAGCTCCGTTCTCATCAAATTCCGCATCTTCATTTAAATCATGAACTTTCAGCGTATTCTGACTCATAAAGGTGGCTCCTACCCGTGATCCCTGAACGAGAAAACCAAATTGGTTTATCCCGCCAAATTATCGCTGCGGTAAATACTGCAGCGGGTTTACGGATTTCCCCTTGTAACGAATTTCAAAATGCAAGCGTGTAGAACTGGTTCCGGTGCTACCCATAGTAGCTATTTTTTGCCCCGCCTTAACTTCTTGTTGTTCCCGGACCAGCATCGTATCGTTATGGGCGTAGGCACTCAGGTAATCATCGTTGTGTTTTATGATAATAAGATTACCGTAACCGCGCAGAGCGTTACCGGCATATACCACGCGTCCATCTCCGGTCGCGATAATAGCCTGTCCCTTACTTCCTGCGATATCGATCCCTTTATTTCCCCCCTCGGAGGAAGAGAAGTTCTCGATAACCTTGCCTTCAGTCGGCCAGCGCCACGAAGAGATTGGCGAGCTGGAGGTCTGACTGCTGGCAACGGGCACGGTAGAACTAACAACAGGTGCCGTAACGGGTGCAGTGACAACGGTCGCAGCCCCTTTATTATTCGGCAACATCTTGTTAGCACTCTGTTCACCTGAGTCCTCAGAATACGTAATTGTCGGTTGCGACGCAACCACTGTGCTTGATTTTTGCGCAGGCGTCACACTGTTATTTTGCGCCGTCACGTCTGCCACCGATACGGTGTTGCCAGGCGTGAGCGGTTTACCCGTTGCGTTGCCAACCTGCAGCGTTTGGCCAACTTCCAGACCATACGGGGCCTGGACGTTATTTCGTTGCGCAAGGTCACGGAAATCGTTCCCGGTAATCCAGGCGATATAGAACAAGGTATCGCCACGTTTTACGGTATAGGTACTGCCGCCGGTATAGCTTCCTTTCGGAATGTTCCCATACTTACGGTTATACACAATGCGGCCATTTTCGGTCTGAACAGGCTGATCCACTGGCTGAATCTGTGTTGGTTGCGTAACCACTGGCTGAACAGGCTGAATCTGAGGAGTTTGTTGTGTCGTCGTGCCCATCTTAGGCGGAGGGGTGATCAGCATGCCGCCGGATGAATTTCCGGTGCTGGAACCGCTGTTGCCGCCAACTGAACTCACCGGCGCAGGGGCGTTATTCGAGGATGTACAACCTGCCAGCCACAGTGAAACCAGTGACAGTGCCGCAACACGGCTGATGGTGAATTTTGGGCTTCCCGCGCTCATTTATCCCCCAGGAATATTTTTAGTTACCAGTGACTTAAAATTAACCGTAATGTCACGCGCTTTTGCGCCACACCATACGCTGAATTGGCCTGAATAACCCTGGAAAAATCCGAGTCTCAGGCCAGCTCTCCTTTTACCAGAGGCACAAAACGTACGGCTTCTACGGTATCGATGATGAACTCGTCGCCCCGTCGACGAACACGCTTTAACAGCTGATGTTCATCGCCCACCGGTAAAACGAGGATCCCGCCGTCGTCCAGTTGCGCCATAAGCGCAGCCGGGATTTCCGGCGGTGCAGCCGTCACGATAATGGCATCAAACGGGCCGCGTGCCTTCCAGCCCTGCCAGCCATCGCCGTGACGGGTAGAAACATTGTGTAAATCAAGCTGCTTCAGGCGACGACGCGCCTGCCACTGCAGGCCTTTGATGCGTTCAACCGAGCAAACATGATGCACCAGATGCGCCAGAATGGCGGTCTGGTATCCCGACCCGGTGCCGATCTCCAGCACCCGCGAATCCGGGGTCAGCTCCAGCAGCTCGGTCATGCGCGCTACCATATAAGGCTGCGAAATGGTCTGCCCCTGCCCTATCGGCAAGGCGACGTTTTCCCACGCTTTGTGCTCAAACGCCTCGTCGACGAATTTTTCACGCGGTACCAGCGAGATGGCATTAAGCACATGCTCATCAGCAATACCCTGGGTGCGTAATTGATTCAGAAGTGCTTGTACACGTTTACTTACCATTGTGAGCTCACCCCGGCGCGTTCCAGCCAGCCTGACACCACATCTTGCGCGTTATGCGCGGTCAAATCTACATGCAGCGGGGTCACAGAAACGTACCCCTCGTCCACCGCGGCGAAGTCGGTATCCGGCCCGGCATCGTGCTTTTCACCCGGCGGGCCAATCCAGTACAGGGTATTCCCGCGCGGATCCTCCTGCGGGATCACCTTATCCGCCGGATGTCGGCTACCGCAGCGCGTCACGCGGATGCCTTTGATCTCTTCCAGCGGCAGGTCCGGGACGTTGATATTGAGGATCCGCCCGGTGCGCAGCGGCTCGCGGCTCAGCGCCCGCAGAATGGAGCAGGTCACCGCGGCAGCGGTGTCGTAATGCTGATGGCCGTTGAGCGATACCGCTAAGGCAGGGAAACCAAGATGGCGCCCTTCCATGGCGGCCGCCACGGTGCCGGAGTAGATCACGTCATCGCCCAGATTGGGCCCGGCATTAATGCCGGAGACCACCACGTCCGGGCGCGGACGCATCAGGGCATTGACGCCGAGAAAGACACAGTCCGTCGGGGTGCCCATCTGAACGGCGATATCGCCGTTATCGAAGGTAAAGGTGCGAAGGGACGACTCGAGGGTTAACGAGTTAGAGGCACCGCTGCGGTTACGATCGGGAGCCACAACCTGCACCTCAGCAAACTCACGTAGCGCCTTAGCCAGCGTCTGAATGCCCGGCGCATGGATCCCGTCATCGTTACTCAGCAATATTCGCATAGTCACCCGAAGTGTTGATAAGTTCCCTGACAACACTGGTGGCAAAGCTACCTGCCGGCAGCCAGAAACGTAACTCCACGGTCACGTCATCCCACCAGTTCCAGCTCAGCTGTTGCGGATAGAGCAGCATCGCCCGGCGTGCCGCTTCGACTTTTTCCCGCATCAGCAGAGAGCATAATTCTGTTTCATCGGCGACGGCTGCCTGCTCCGCCTGCAGCGCCTCGCCCTGCGGGCCCCATTCGCCGGTACCCGGCAGGGCCGCGGTGATCAGCAGCGTTTTCGCATTGACGCGCGCCTGCAGATCGGCCATTTCTTCGTCAGTGGCGACGAACCAGCTGCCGCGTCCCGCTAATTGTAGCGCATCGCCAACAACAACTTGATTCGCGTCTGTTTTTTTCAGACGTTCGCTCACGATTTGATTAAACAACGCACTGCGGGCTGCCGACAACCAAAAACTGCGTTTATTGCGGTCACGCACCGGAGCATTGCTTTGCGCCCAGCGCAGGGCACCCTGCAAGTTACTGCCGCCAATACCAAAACGCTGGGCACCAAAATAGTTCGGCACGCCCTGCTCGTTGATGGCAGTAAGACGTCGTTCGACCTCGTCGCGGTGACTCACCTCGCGCAGCACCAGCGTAAAGGCGTTGCCCTTTAACGCACCGAGGCGCAGTTTGCGCTTATGACGGGCGTATTCAAGCACCTTGCAGCCCTCAAGCTGGAACTGGCTTAAATCGGGCATCCCATTACCTGGCAACCGGGCGCAGAGCCACTGCTCGGTGACCGCGTGTTTATCTTTCTGCCCGGCGAAGCTCACTTCACGGGCATGAATTTTCAGAAACTTAGCCAGCGCCTCGGCCACAAAACGAGTGTTGCAGCCGTTTTTCAGGATCCGTACCAGAATGTGCTCGCCCTCGCCGTCCGGCTCAAAGCCCAGATCTTCGATCACCACGAAATCTTCCGGATTGGCCTTCAGCAGGCCCGTGCCCTGCGGTTTACCGTGCAGGTACGTCAGGTTATCGAAATCTGTCATTTGGCCGCCTTCACCAGCAGCGCCACGGCTTCACAGGCAATGCCTTCACCGCGACCGGTAAAGCCGAGCTTTTCAGTGGTGGTGGCTTTGACGTTGACGTCATCCATATGGCAGCCGAGATCTTCAGCAATGAACACCCGCATCTGTGGGATATGCGGCAGCATTTTCGGTGCCTGAGCAATGATGGTCACATCCACGTTACCGAGGGTGTAGCCTTTGGCCTGAATACGACGCCAGGCTTCGCGCAGCAGTTCGCGGCTGTCGGCCCCTTTGAAGGCCGGATCGGTGTCCGGGAACAGCTTGCCGATATCGCCCAGTGCCGCCGCGCCCAGCAGCGCGTCGGTCAACGCGTGCAGGGCAACATCGCCATCAGAATGCGCGAGCAGTCCTTTTTCATAAGGGATGCGTACGCCGCCAATGATAATTGGGCCCTCGCCGCCAAAGGCGTGTACGTCAAAACCATGTCCAATTCGCATTATGCCTTCTCCTGATGGGTCGAACGGGTAAGATAAAATTCTGCCAGCTGCAAATCTTCGGGGCGCGTCACTTTTATATTATCTGCGCGCCCTTCAATCAGTTCCGGGTGAAAACCGCAGTACTCCAGCGCCGAGGCTTCGTCGGTGATGGTTGCGCCCTCGTTCAGCGCACGGGTTAAGCAGGCCTGCAGCAGCTCGCGGGGGAAAAACTGCGGCGTGAGCGCGTGCCAGAGGTCAACGCGCTCCACCGTATGGGCAATGGCCGGAACGCCCGGCTCGCCGCGCTTCATGGTATCGCGGACCGGCGTGGCGAGAATGCCGCCGACGCGGCTGGTTTCGCTGATAGCCAGCAGCCGCGCCAGGTCGTCCTGATGCAGGCACGGACGCGCCGCGTCATGCACCAGCACCCACTGGGCGTCACCGGCGGCCTGGAGACCCGCCAGCACCGAATCGGCGCGCTCTGCGCCGCCGTCCACCACGGTGACCTGCGGATGGCCGGCAAGCGGTAGCGCGGCAAAGCGGGCGTCGCCCGGGCTAATGGCGATAACGACCCGCGTCACGCGTGGGTTCGCCAGCAGCGCCGCCACGGTGTGCTCAAGGATCGTTTTATCACCAATTGAAAGGTACTGCTTAGGACATTCTGTCTGCATGCGCCGGCCAAACCCGGCGGCTGGCACTACGGCGCATACGTTCGAAAAAGTGACTGCCATGGCTAATAATCCTGGGCCTGATTATCGGGTGTTTTGTACTGAGCCCTGGTTGCGTTTAGACGCATCCGGCACCAGACGATAGAAGGTTTCGCCCGGCTTAGTCATGCTGAGTTCGTTGCGCGCGCGCTCTTCAATGGCTTCTTGTCCACCATTGAGATCGTCAATTTCCGCAAACAGCTGATCGTTTCGCGCTTTAAGTTTGCCGTTGGTTGCCTGCTGCGCCGTCACGTCATCGCTGACGCGACTGTAATCGTGAAGGCCGTTCTTACCGAACCACAGTGAATACTGAAGCCAGACCAGCAGAGCCAGCAACAGCAGCGTAAGTTTACCCATCCTGCCCCCCTGAAAAACGGCATCATCATCCCATAACTTTCCCCACGACTCTACATCGGGGCTACAGAGATGCCGCACCATTGCGGGCAAATGTACCACATTTTTTTTGCAGATTCGCGCAGCCTTCAACGTGACACAGTGAGTGACGGTTTGAATTATGGCTGAACTTATCCCATGAGCCACAAAAATAACAGTCCGACCATTGCCACCACCGTCATCACGGTGGTGAATGAACTGTAGAGCAGCTTGCCGTTGAGCAGAGAGTGCAGCGCAATCCCTACCACGACGGCAACGGGCATCAGCGCCAGGAAGAAAGGCCAGGTATAGAGGAAAAAGAACAGGGTGTTACTGCCGTAAAACAGGAAAGGGATGCCCAGTGCCATCAGCCATGACGCGAAGCCGACAATCGCCCCGGGGAAAGACCAGGTCGTCTCGTCATTTGCCGATACTGTGTCCGTCCCGGTGATAATGTAGTTCTCACTGTTTCGCATAGCTGATCCTGTGACCATGACATATCGATGGGGATAATCACCCCATCAATACCATCTCAGGATCTGATAATATCGCCCTGTCTGAGCAGGTCTAATAATTGGCTCACTAAATTTGTTACCAATTGTTGGCCTTCCAGATGGATTTCGGGCGCATCGGGGGTTTCATAAACTGCGTCAATACCGGTGAAATTTTTCAGTTCACCCGCGCGGGCTTTTTTATACAGCCCTTTCGGATCGCGCTGCTCGCAGATCTCCAGCGGGGTATCGACGAAGACTTCGATAAAGCGGTCCTGACCGACGCGCTCGCGCACGAACTGCCGCTCGGCACGGTGCGGCGAAATAAACGCCGTTAACACCACCAGGCCGGCATCGGCCATCAGGCTGGCCACTTCGCCCACCCGACGGATGTTCTCTTTGCGATCCGCATCGCTAAAGCCGAGATCGCTGCACAGCCCGTGACGCACGTTGTCGCCATCCAGCAGATAGGTGCTGACGCCCGCTTTATGCAGCGCCTCTTCAAGCGCGCCCGCAACCGTGGACTTACCGGAGCCCGAGAGCCCGGTAAACCACAGCACAACCCCACGGTGCCCGTGGAGTTGTTCGCGATCGGCGACGGTGACCGGATGAGGATGCCAGACGACGTTCTCATCATGCTGCGCCATTACTTGCCTCCCAGCAGATCGCGTGCGCCCCAGTGCGGGAAGTGCTTGCGTACCAGCGCGTTCAGCTCCAGCTCAAAGGCGCTGAATTCCGACGGTGCCACGCTCGCCTGCGATTTAGGCTCGCGCACCATCCCGGCACCCACGGTGACGTTGGTCAGACGATCGATAATGATCAGGCCGCCGGTCACCGGGTTCTGCTGATACTGATCCAGCACCAGCGGTTCGTCGAAGGTGAAATCGACCAGACCGATGCCGTTCAGCGGCAGTTCAGTGACGCTGTGCTGCGCCAGATTGTTGATATCCACCTGATACTGAATGCCGTCCACGCGGGCGCGGGTTTTCTTACCGGCAATCTTAATGTCGTAGCTCTGACCCGGGCTTAGCGGCTGCTCGGCCATCCATACCACATCAATGGCGGCGCTTTGTACGGCAGGCAGCGTCTCTTCTGCATCCACCAGCAGGTCGCCACGGCTGATATCAATTTCGTCTTTCAGCACCAGGGTGACCGCTTCGCCTGCCCCGGCCTCCTGCAGATCGCCATCAAAGGTGACGATACGGGTAATCGCGGATTCCACGCCTGACGGCAGCACCTTGACGCGCTGACCCACCTGCACGCTGCCGGAGGCAATAGTGCCGGAGAAGCCGCGGAAATCGAGGTTCGGACGGTTAACGTACTGCACCGGGAAGCGCATCGGCTGCGTTTCCACGCTGCGCTGGATCTCGACGGTCTCGAGCACTTCCAGCAGCGTCGGGCCGCTGTACCACGGCATGCTGGCGCTCTGGGAGGCGACGTTGTCCCCTTCCAGCGCCGAGAGCGGCACGAAGCGGATGTCGAGGTTGCCCGGCAGCTGTTCGGCAAAGGTGAGATAGCTTTCACGGATCTCGTTAAACTTCTCTTCGCTGAAGTTGACCAGGTCCATCTTGTTGATCGCCACCACCAGGTGCTTGATCCCCAGCAGCGTAGAGATAAAGCTGTGACGACGCGTCTGATCCAGCACCCCTTTACGGGCGTCGATCAGCAGGATCGCCAGGTCGCAGGTCGAGGCGCCGGTGGCCATATTGCGGGTGTACTGCTCGTGCCCCGGGGTGTCGGCGATAATAAATTTGCGCTTTTCGGTGGAGAAGTAGCGATAGGCCACGTCGATGGTGATGCCCTGCTCGCGCTCCGCCTGCAGGCCATCCACCAGCAGGGCCAGATCGAGCTTCTCACCCTGGGTGCCGTGACGTTTGCTGTCGTTATGCAGGGAAGAGAGCTGATCTTCGTAGATCTGACGGGTATCGTGCAGCAGACGGCCAATCAGCGTGCTTTTGCCGTCATCAACGCTGCCGCAGGTCAGAAAACGCAGCAGGCTTTTGTGCTGTTGTGCGTGCAGGTAGGCTTCGACGCCGCCTTCATCCGCAATCTGTTGAGCAATAGTGGTATTCATGGCGGCTCCTTAGAAATAACCCTGACGTTTCTTCAGCTCCATCGAGCCTGCCTGGTCGCGGTCGATCACGCGCCCTTGTCGCTCGCTGGTGGTCGACACCAGCATCTCTTCGATGATCTCCGGCAGCGTCTGCGCGTTGGATTCCACCGCGCCGGTCAGTGGCCAGCAGCCGAGGGTACGGAAGCGCACCATCTGCTTTTTGATCACTTCGCCAGGCTGGAGATCGATACGATCGTCATCCACCATCATCAGCATGCCGTCGCGCTCCAGAACCGGACGTTCAGCCGCCAGGTACAGAGGAACGATTTCGATATTTTCCAGATAGATGTACTGCCAGATATCCAGCTCGGTCCAGTTGGAGAGCGGGAAGACGCGGATGCTTTCGCCTTTGTTGATCTGGCCGTTGTAGTTATGCCACAGCTCCGGGCGCTGGTTCTTCGGATCCCAGCGGTGGAAGCGATCGCGGAAGGAGTAAATACGCTCCTTGGCGCGGGATTTCTCTTCATCGCGACGGGCGCCACCAAAGGCCGCATCAAAGCCGTATTTGTTCAGCGCCTGCTTCAGCCCTTCGGTCTTCATGATGTCGGTGTGTTTGCCGCTGCCGTGCACGAACGGGTTAATGCCCATCGCCACCCCTTCCGGGTTTTTATGCACCAGCAGTTCGCAGCCGTAGGCTTTGGCGGTACGGTCACGGAACTCATACATTTCGCGGAACTTCCAGCCGGTATCCACGTGCAGCAGCGGGAACGGCAGCGTGCCCGGGTAAAAGGCTTTACGCGCCAGGTGCAGCATCACGCTGGAGTCTTTCCCGATGGAGTACATCATTACCGGGTTAGCGAACTCGGCGGCCACTTCGCGGATGATATGAATACTCTCCGCTTCGAGCTGCCGCAGGTGAGTCAGTCGTTTTTGGTCCATAACCGTTCCTTAAGCCAGATTTACAACAGAAGAGCCAAACCCTTCTGTGTCGGTAGTGTGTTGAAACCAGGCGAGCGTGCTGTGCAGCTGCACCACTTCACCCACCACAATCAGGGCGGGCATCGGGGCGTCTTTCGCCAGGCTTGCAAGGTGTTGTAATGTGCCGGTCACCACGTGCTGATCGACGCGCGTGCCCCGGGATATCACCGCCACAGGGGTATCTGCATCGCGCCCGTGACGAATAAGCTGTTCGCTGATGTCCGCCGCCTTCATGGTGCCCATATAGATCGCCAGCGTCTGACGGCTCTGAGCCAGATGGGTCCAGTCGAACGGGATGCTGTCGGCCTTGTAGTGACCGGTGACAAAGGTGACGCTCTGGGCATAGTCGCGGTGCGTCAGCGGAATACCGGCGTAAGCCGTCACCGCAGAAGCCGCGGTGATCCCCGGTACCACCTGGAACGGCACGCCCGCTTCAGCGGCGGCCTGCAGCTCTTCGCCGCCGCGGCCAAAGATAAAGGGATCGCCGCCCTTGAGACGCACTACGGTTTTGCCCGCTTTCGCCGCATCAATCAGCATCTGATTGGTTTCATGCTGCGGCACGGCGTGCTCCCCCGCCCGCTTGCCGACGCAGATTTGCTCGGCGTCGCGACGAATCAGCTCGCGTATGCCATCCGTCACCAGATGGTCGTAGAACACGATGTCCGCATCCTGGAGAACCTGCAGGCCGCGAAGCGTCAGCAGTCCGGCATCGCCCGGCCCGGCACCGACGAGGATGATCTCCCCGCTGGTGCTGCCCGGGTTATCCAGTTCGTCTTCGAGGATTTGTTGTGCCGCCGTCTCATTGCCGGCCTGCATCAGGCTGGCAAAGCGGCCGCGGAACACCCGCTCCCAGAAGCGACGGCGTTCCGCTACGCTGGTCAGGCGGGTTTTCAGATGGTTGCGCCAGAAGCTGGCTTTCTCGGCCATTCGGCCCAGGCTGGTTGGCAGCAATGCTTCGATTTTTTCCCGCAGAACGCGCGCCAGCACCGGCGCGGTGCCACCGGAGGAGATCGCCACCACCAGCGGCGAGCGGTCGACAATCGACGGGAAGATAAACGAGCATAAAGGCTGATCGTCCACCACGTTCACCAGACGGTGACGGGCGTGGGCGGCATCAGAGATGCGCTGGTTGAGCGCCCGGTTTTCAGTTGCGGCGATCACCAGCACCACATTGTCGATTTGCGCTTCATTAAAGTCCGCTTCGGCTACCACCTGCACGCGCGCCCCTGCCCGGTGTAAAAAGGCAATTTTGCGCTCGGCGATTTCACCGCAGCCGACAACCAGGACCGGACGGTCTTTTATGTCAGCAAATAAAGGAAGGTAATCCACAATGCTACAACTCGCTAACAACCAGGAATAGTGGGACTATAGGGGGGCTGCTCATAGCGAATGAAATTACGAATTGGAATGAGTAGTTACTCAATGGAATAACGCCCTGGAAAAGCAAATATCAAAAAGTGCTTAACATGCGTAATTACGGGCATTTAAGAGCAATTCAAATTGTGTAAGCGCGGTCACAGTTTCATACTAAGCGCGGTAAAATTTTGCTCTATTTTTTAAGGACTCACTATGTTTTCCGCAATGCGCCACCGTATCGCTGTCCTGGCGCTCGGCGTTTGCTTAACTGGAACGGTTCAGGCTAAAACGCCCCCTCTGGGTGAGATGGCCGCGACGCAGGCGCGTCATATCGCGACCTTTTTCCCGGGCCGTATGACCGGCACCCCCGCCGAAATGCTTTCCGCTGACTATGTGCGCCAGCAGTTCGCCGAAATGGGTTACCAGAGCGATATCCGCACCTTCCAGAGCCGCTACATCTATACCTCACGCAACCAGAGCAAAAACTGGCACAACGTGACCGGCAGCACCGTGATTGCCGCCCATGAAGGTAAAGCCGCACAGCAAATTATTATTCTGGCGCATCTGGATACCTATGCGCCGATGAGCGACAGCGATGCCGATAACAATCTCGGCGGCCTCACCTTACAGGGCATCGATGATAATGCCGCGGGCGTCGGGGTGATGCTGGAGCTGGCCGAACAGCTGAAGAACATTCCAACCCAGTACAGCATCCGCTTTATCGCCACCAGCGGTGAAGAAGAGGGACGCCTGGGCGCCGAGAACGTGCTCAACCGCATGAGCCCGGCCGAGAAGAAAAACACCCTGCTGGTGATCAACCTCGATAACCTTATCGTGGGCGATAAGCTCTATTTTAACAGCGGTAAAACCACCCCTGCCCCGGTGCGCAAATTGACCCGCGACCGCGCGCTGGCGATTGCCCGTACCCAGGGCATCTTTGCCGCCACCAACCCGGGCGGCAACGCCAACTACCCGAAAGGGACCGGATGCTGTAATGATGGTGAAATCTTCGATAAGGCCGGGATCCCGGTGCTGTATGTCGAGGCGACTAACTGGTCACTGGGTAAGAAAGACGGTTATCAGCAGCGGGCGAAGTCGAAAGCCTTCCCGCAGGGAACGAGCTGGCACAACGTCAGGCTGGATAATCTGCAGTACATTGACGAGGCGCTGCCAAAGCGGATTGAACATCGCAGCCGGGACGTGGTGCGGGTGATGCTGCCGCTGGTGAAAGAGCTGGCGAAAGCGGGGAAAGCCTGAGCTGAGGTCATGCCCGGTGGCGGCTACGCCTTACCGGGCCTACAAACGGCACGAACGTAGGCCCGGTAAGCGCAGCGCCACCGGGCACAAAAATCACCCTTCGTGCAATCCGCACTCGCGCTTGAGGCCAAAGAAACGGGTCTCTTCTTCCGCCATACCCGGCTCCCATTTGCGGGTGGTGTGGGTATCCCCCACCGACAGATAGCCCTGGTCCCACAGCGGATGGTATTTCAGGCCATGCTGCTGCAGGTACTGGTACACGGTCCGGTTGTCCCAGTCGATAATCGGCAGCACCTTGAACACCCCGCGCTGGATCGCCAGCACCGGTAAGGACGCCCGGCTACCGGACTGATCCCGGCGCAGGCCGGCAAACCAGGTTTTAGCGTTGAGATCGGAGAGCGCCCGGTTCATCGGCTCGACTTTGTTGATGGCATTGTATTTCTCAATGCCCTCCACGCCCTGCTCCCACAGCTTGCCGTAGCGTGCTTCCTGCCAGGCCGCGCTCTGCTCCGCGCGATAGACCTTCAGGTTCAGCTGCAGCTTGTCCGTCAGTTCGTCAATAAACTGGTAGGTTTCCGGGAACAGGTAGCCGGTGTCGGTGAGGATCACCGGAATGTCCGGGCGGATCTTATTCACCAGATGCAGGCTGACCGCCGCCTGAATACCAAAGCTCGACGAGAGCACGTATTCACCCGGCAGATTTTCCAGCGCCCATGCAACGCGGCCTTCGGCGTCCAGCTTTTCCAGCTGGGCGTTGGTTTCCGCCAGGGCCAGAATACGTTCCACTTTTGGCAGGTCGTTCAAAACATTCAGATCGAGTCTGGACATATACCCCTCACTTCTGCCGGGCGGCACTGCGTTTGCCCGGCCTACGGTTTCCCAGGCCCGGTAAGCGAAGTGCCACCGGGCATTGCCACCTTACTCCCAGAAATCCCTTGCGGGATCGAGCACCGGGCGAATGATGCCCACACGCACCGTAAAGTCGCCGAAGCCTTCACCCGCTTCGCGCTCTTTCGCCCAGCGCCCGACAAGCAGGTCTATGGAGTCAAGAATCTCTGGTTCCGTGATGTTTTCGCGGTACATACGCGGAATGCGTGTCCCGCTGCGATTTCCACCAAGATGGACGTTGTAACGCCCCGGCGCTTTGCCCACCAGACCCAGCTCCGCCAGCATCGCGCGGCCACAGCCGTTCGGGCAGCCGGTGACGCGCATAACAATATGCTCGTCCGGAATACCGTGTTTTTCCAGAATCGCTTCCACTTTGTCAGTGAACGACGGCAGGAAGCGCTCGGCTTCGGCCATCGCCAGCGGACAGGTCGGGAAGGAGACGCAGGCCATTGAGTTTTCACGCTGCGGTTTGACCGCATTCATCAACCCATGATCGCGCGCCAGCTTCTCGATCTTCGCCTTCTGGCTCTCCGGCACGCCGGCAATAATCAGGTTCTGGTTGGCGGTAATGCGGAACTCGCCCTTGTGGATCTTCGCAATTTCCAGCAGGCCGGTTTTCAGCGGACGGCCCGGATAATCCAGGATACGACCGTTTTCAATAAATAGCGTCAGGTGCCATTTATTGTCGATGCCTTTTACCCAGCCAATGCGATCCCCGCGACCGGTGAATTCGTATGGGCGGATCGGCTCAAACTTGATACCTGCACGACGCTCCACTTCCTCTTTGAACGTCTCCACGCCCACGCGTTCGAGGGTGTATTTGGTTTTGGCGTTTTTACGATCGGTACGGTTGCCCCAGTCGCGCTGGGTGGTCACCACCGCTTCGGCCACCGCCAGAGTATGCTCAAGCGGCAGATAGCCAAACTCGCTCGCGGTGCGGGCGTAGGTGTTCTTGTTACCGTGCTCGATAGAAAGACCGCCGCCGACCAGCAGGTTAAAGCCCACCAGCTTGCCGTTCTCGGCAATCGCCACGAAGTTCATGTCGTTAGCGTGCAGATCGATATCGTTCTGCGGCGGGATCACCACCGTGGTTTTAAACTTACGCGGCAGATAGGTCTGGCCGAGGATCGGCTCTTCGTCCGTCGTCGCGACCTTTTCCTGATCCAGCCAGATCTCTGCATAGGCGCGGGTGCGCGGCAGCAGGTGTTCGGAGATCTTCTTCGCCCACTCGTAGGCTTCGGCGTGCAGCTCGGACTCGTACGGGTTGGAAGTACACAACACGTTACGGTTCATGTCGTTGGCGGTCGCCAGCGCGTCCAGCCCAACGGAGTGCAGCATCTGGTGTACCGGCTTCACGTTCTTCTTCAGAATGCCGTGGAACTGGAAGGTCTGACGGTTGGTCAGACGGATGCTGCCATAAATGGTGTTGTCATGAGCGAACTTGTCGATCGCCTGCCACTGTTTGGTGGTGATGATGCCACCCGGCAGACGGCAGCGCAGCAGCATCGCGTGACGCGGCTCCAGCTTCTGTTCAGCACGCTCGGCGCGGATATCGCGATCGTCCTGCTGGTACATGCCGTGGAAACGGATCAGCAGGAAGTTGTCGCCTTTGAAACCGCCGGTCAGACCGTCGTTTAAATCTTCGGCAATGGTGCCGCGCAGGTAGTTGCTCTCAACCTTCATGCGCTCGGCATCAGACAGTTTGCCTTCGACCACCAGAGGGCCAGGATGTTTTTCGCTCATTAGTAGACATCTCGCTGATAACGGCGCTCGACGCGCAGCTCACTTAAAAATTCATCCGCCGATTCAGTATCCATGCCACCGAATTCAGCAATCACTTCCAGCAACGCCTGCTCAACGTCTTTCGCCATGCGATTGGCGTCGCCGCAGACATAAATGTGGGCACCGTCATTGATCCAGCGCCACAGCTCTGCGCCCTGTTCGCGCAGTTTGTCTTGTACGTATATTTTTTGTTTTTGATCGCGGGACCAGGCCAGATCGATGCGCGAGAGCACCCCTTCTTTCACGTAGCGCTGCCACTCCACCTGGTAGAGGAAATCCTCGGTGAAGTGCGGGTTGCCGAAGAACAGCCAGTTTTTGCCCGGCGCTTCGTCGGCGGCGCGCTGCTGCATAAAGGCGCGGAACGGCGCGATGCCGGTGCCCGGACCAATCATGATCACCGGGGTTTCCGGGTTAGCCGGCAGACGGAAGTTGTCGTTGTGCTCGATAAAGACCCGCACCTCGCCCTCTTCTTCCACGCGATCTGCCAGGAAGCTCGAGGCGCCACCGGCACGGGCGCGGCCTTCGATGTCGTAGCGCACCACGCCCACGGTGACGTGGACTTCGCTTTCCACCTCGGCCTGGGCCGAGGCGATGGAGTAGAGGCGCGGCGTCAGCGGACGCAGCAGGCCAATCAGCGCGTCAGCGTCCAGCTGTGCCGGGGCGAAACGCACCATATCCACGATGGGCGTGGTAGCGGCGTACTGTTGCAGTTTGGCTTTGTCACCCACCAGCGGCAGCAGGGATTCGCTGCGGGTCAGAGTGGCGTAGTTTTCCACGATGTTCGCGGTGTTGACGGTCAGTTCGAAATGCCACTGCAGCGCTTCAGAGAGCGGCAGGGTTTTGCCGTCTACGTTAACCGGCTCGTCGCCTTTCAGCCACAGCAGCTCAACCAGCTCTTTCACCAGCGCCGGATCGTTCTGATACCAGACGCCAAGGGCATCGCCCGGCTGGTAGCGCAGGCCGGAGTCGCCTAAATCGATTTCGATATGGCGCACATCTTTTTCAGAATCACGACCGGTGATTTTCTGGTTAACCGAGAGGCTCGCCGTCAGCGGCGCTTCTTTGGTGTACGGGCTGGTGTGAATGTCGTTGACCACGCCGGTCGCGGTGGCCGCCGCCTGCGCGGGCGTCTCTTTCGGGACGCGAGCTTTCAGGACATCGACAATGCGCGCGCGCCATTCGGCAGCCGCGGCCTGGTATTCGACGTCGGTATCCACGCGATCCAGCAGGCGCTCGCCACCCAGCTCCGCCAGCTTGCTGTCAAAATCTTTACCGGACTGGCAGAAGAATTCGTAGGAGGAGTCGCCGAGGCCGAAGACCGCAAAGGCGGTGCCCGTCAGCTTTGGCGCTTTTTTCGAGAACAGGAACTTATGCAGCGCAACCGCTTCTTCAGGCGGCTCACCTTCGCCCTGGGTAGAGGTCACAACGACAACCAGCTTTTCTGACGCGATTTGCTTAAATTTATAATCCCCGGCGTTCACCAGGTTCACGTTCAGTTTGGCTGCGAGCAGATCGTCCCGCAGGGCTTCCGCCACGCGGCGGGCATTGCCGGTTTGCGAAGCGGAGATAAGCGTAATTGCCGGGATCTCAACGGCCGCAGCCGGTGCACTCACCACAGCACCCGGCTGTTGATTGAGCATTCCCCAGAAATAACCGGAGACCCAGGCAAGCTGGGTAGGCGAAAAATCAGTGGTGGCTGCCTGCAGGCGTGCCAGTTGCTCCGGGTTCAGGGGAAGCAAATTTGAAGGTGGGGCCTGTGTTGTCATGCGTCGTTATGTTCCAGTAGCAAAGCTGAATTTTTATCTGAAAGACAGAACAGAGTGTAAGGTTAACGGCGCGGATCATAACAATTAAAGACGGGATGGAAATAATAAATAACCAAATGGACTAACCTGTTTTTGCTATCGTTCTTAACAATAAAAACGATTAATTAACCACATGAAAAATAAAGATAAAAACGAGGTGTATAGCCATCAAAAGGCGGTCGCAGCTAAAGGGCCGTTTTAGGTAATGATAAAAAAGGTGCTTTCCGGTATTATGCGGCGGTTTTTTCCGCATTTTTGAGAGTTCATGATGTCCACCACACTGTTTAAAGATTTCATCTTCGAAGCCGCCCACCATCTCCCTCACGTCCCGGAAGGACACAAATGTGGTCGCCTGCACGGACACTCCTTTATGGTGCGCCTTGAAATTACGGGTGAGGTCGATCCGCATACGGGCTGGATTATGGACTTCTCCGAACTGAAAGCCGCGTTTAAACCGACCTATAACCGCCTCGATCACTACTATCTGAATGATATTCCTGGACTGGAAAATCCGACCAGCGAAGTGCTGGCGAAGTGGATCTGGGATGAGATGAAGCCGCTGGTTCCTCTGCTGAGCGCGGTGATGATCAAAGAGACCTGCACGGCGGGTTGCATCTATCGCGGCGAGTAATCACCCATCATGCGTAAGCAACGGCGCCAGCTCGACGAGCATAAGCGCGTTGCTTTCAAGCGATTCCGTTATCTGCCAGCCCTCGTGAAGTTGTTCATCCCGCATTGATAACGTTGGACGTGCTTTATGCTCCATCCAGCGCCACATCTCTTCGTCTGGCCCCCTTTCACTACGTACACCTTCGATCAAGGGGTACAGCGCGCCGTTGTGCTGATCAAACAGATGACATTTGATCCGCCACCTGCCGCTCAGCCCCTTCAGCTGAACATGGTACTGCTGGCGAAACCGCTGAATGAAGGCCTCTTCGCTGGAGAGCAGAGGGTTGAACACGACCGTATTGCGCAGTAGCAGCTGATAACCCTTGTGATGGCGCAATAGCAGGAGATTTTTTTCGTTTACCAGCACCTCACCACGCAGGCGCCGCCACAGCCAGAGCACCCAGAAGATAGGCCGCGGCAGGCCGTGGTTGTACTGCAGCGCAAGACTCGACGTATCGATTGTATTGTTGGCGCGCGCTTCGCCCTGTAAGCCCGAATTCAGCCAGAACCCGGCCAGCCAGACCTGTTCAGAGAGCCCGAGCAGGTTTTGCATCAATAGCGCCCCGCGGAAAAACCAGCCGTTGGTTGCTCGCGTGTTCCCGGTGAGGGTGTTCCACGACAGCAGCCATACCGGAAGAGAGAGCTTGCGCTGGCGAAGCGACGCCAGGATCTGACGAATCTTCTGTACCGGATAGTTTTCTGACGAGGAGAGATGGGCGGGATCCAGCTGCGCCAGATCGAGAAGTTCATTGGCATCGGCCGGACAGGCAAGGAAATCGGCCTGCATAAGGAGGGTTGAGCCAAGAAGCGCCTCGTCGTGTTGCGCGGCGCTACCGGGCGAAAAGCGGTGCCATACCCCGAACTTCGCCTGCGGCAGATACGCATGCAGCGTCTTCCGCTGGGCCTGCCAGACCTGTTCCCGCGTCTCCTCACTGGCCTGCGTTGACCAGTGCATGACAAACTGCCAGCTGCCGGTCACATCGGGTGAAAAGTGATTAACCGACTGCTGTAAAAAGCGCGCCAGAAGATCGCTTCGGGTTGTCAGGCCGGTGTGCAGCAGCACCGTCCACTGCTTTTGCGCAAGCCAGGTAAAGACCTGATGCAGGTTGTACCAGCAGGCATACCCCGCCATCAGGGGATCGTCCCAGCCGCTGGCAAACAGGCGGCTGCTGAGAAAAGGCTCAGCGATATCAATTCCGAAAATCGGCAGCGTTTCTCCGAGCTTTTCCAGCTCCCGCCGCACGTCCTCCCGCAGTAAATCATCCAGTTCACGCACCGTCACCACCATTCGCGTATGGCGCAGCGGCGCGGAGGGCCTGAGCTGGTGCAGATCGAGCACCCTCTCCTGCAGCGGGTGGGGCGTGAGTGGCGACGGTTCCCAGCCGCGCGTTTCGGGTTCATTCAGCAGGCTGAAGAGTTTATCCACCGCAACCGGAAAGAGCTGCTCACCGGCGTTTTGCCGCATACGGGGCATCCCGGTGTGAGCACCTCTTTCCTTTCGAAACTCGCCGGGGGCCATCTGGTGATGACGGCGGAACAGATCGCTCATCATACGGGTACTGGCGAACCCCTGCTCCAGGGCAATCTGATGCAGCGGACGATTCGTGAGGCGAAGCGCGTCCGCCGCCTTTTCCAGCCGCAGGGTCGTAATGTATTGCATAAAACTGACGCCCATCTCCTTACGAAAAAGTCGGGAGAGCCAGGCTTCCGAGACAAATTCGCTTGCGGCGATTTCTGCCAGCGTAATGCGCCGGGTGTAGCTGGCGTTGATACGCTCTACCACACGGGTGATGCGTTTGCTTAAGCCGGGATGGTTTTCCCGGGGCATCAGGCGGGCCGGCTGTTGAAACCGGCTTGTCAGCAGCAACAGGATCTCGCTCAACCAGCGGTTCGCCTCCAGCCGGTAGCGATGCCGATCGTTAATCAGGGTAATAACCAGCAGCTGGCGCAACAGATGACGTAGCTCAGCACACTGGGGCCAGACGCCCCCGGCCTCAGGCGGAACAGCGTAATCATGGGCAAAAAAGTCGCTGTAGAGCTGCTGGATCCAGCGCCCGGAAAGCACCACGCGCATCGTCGTATTCCCGGTCTCGCTGGTGAGCTGCCAGCGTTGATTACGATTAACGATGGTCAGGTTATCCGCCAGCAGAGTCTCCTGGCGCTGGTCGGTTTGCAGCGTGGCGCTTCCTTCCAGTATCCACAGCAGCGTCAGCGCATCGTCCTCCTCCTGATGAAACTGACGAATATCCTGCACCTTTACCCAAAAATCGCTACCCCGTTGCTCCATTTGCCCCTCCAGGGAAGACAAATAATGACGCGCTGTTTTTTGTCATAACAGATTTGTATGAAAAACAATCAGAAATAATGCGTCGCTTCACAACAAAAAAGTGCATTTTCAGTCGCTGCGATCGGCATAAACTCGAAATTAGCATTGTTTGATAAAAAAAGGATAACAAAAATGACACATCCGATTGTTGAAGCACTGCAGACCACCGAAGCGCAGTTCATTGAGCTGCGCCGTCATTTTCATCAGCATCCTGAGATCGGTTTTGAGGAGCATCAAACCAGCGAGCGCGTGGCGGAACTGCTCCAGCAATGGGGTTACGACGTGCATCGCGGGATGGCGAAAACCGGCGTCGTTGGCACCCTGAAAGTGGGCAACGGCAGCAAGCGTCTGGGCCTGCGTGCCGATATGGATGCATTACCGATGCAGGAGAACAGCGGCAAGGCGTGGAGCAGCACCGTTGAGGGAAAATTCCACGGCTGCGGCCATGATGGTCACACCACCACCCTGCTTTATGCCGCAGAATACCTGGCGCGCAGCCGCAATTTTAACGGCACGCTGCACCTGATTTTCCAGCCGGCGGAGGAGCTGCTGTATGGCGGACGGGTGATGGTCGAGGATGGTCTGTTCGACGCCTTTCCCTGCGACCATATTTTCGGTTTACACAATATGCCGGGGCAAAAGCTCGGAAAAATCGGCCTGCGCGATGGCGCCATGATGGCTTCCTCCGACACTCTGCATATTGAAGTTAAAGGCGTGGGTGGACACGGCGCCGTGCCGGAACATACCGTCGATGCCACGCTGGTAGCCTGCCATATCACTCTCGCCCTGCAGTCGATCGTCTCGCGCAATATCACCCCGTTTGAACCCGCCGTCGTCACCGTCGGCAGTATTCAGGCCGGTCATGCGCCCAATATCATCAACGACAAGGTCCTGATGAAACTCACCGTGCGCACGCTGAATGAAAAAGTACGCCAGACGGTGCTGCAGCGGATCCACGACATCGCCGTCGCCCAGGCAGAAAGCTTTAATGCCACCGCAACCATCAGCCACATCAACGGCAGCCCGGTTCTGAATAACAATCCGGCGGCTAACGAGATGGTGCGCAGTGTGGCGGCGGATCTTTTTGGCCAGGATGCCGTGACGACCGCCCCTCCCTTTATGGGCAGTGAAGATTTTGCCTTCATGCTCGAGAAAAACCCCGACGGCTGCTATTTCACGCTCGGTGCGGGGGATGAAGCGGACCGCTGCATGGTGCATAACCCGGGGTATGACTTTAACGACAGGATCCTGATTACCGGTGCCGCGCTCTGGAGCGCCCTGACCGAACACTATCTGCGTTAATCCGCATCCCCTGGAGGACTGCACAATGAGTACCGTTCCCCTGACAGACACCCCGGCTTTCGCAGGTAACGATCGACTGCTGGCGGGTATTGTACTGAGCGTTCTGACGTTCTGGTTATTCGCCCAGTCGGTAATTAACGTCGTACCGGCGATGAAAAATAGCCTCGACATTTCTCTCGAGACGCTCACCCTGGCGGTCAGCCTCAGCGCGTTATTCAGCGGCTGTTTTGTCGTCGCCAGCGGCGGCTTTGCCGATAAGTTTGGCCGCGTGCGCCTGACGGTCATCGGCCTGGTACTGAGTATTACCGGCAGTGCCCTGCTTTTTCTGGCCCGGGAACCGGTGCTTTTTCTGCTGGGACGTGCGATCCAGGGGCTGTCGGCAGCCTGCATTATGCCCGCCACGCTGGCGCTGATTAAAACCTGGTACGAAGGCAAAGCGCGCCAGCGTGCGATCAGTTTCTGGGTGATTGGCTCCTGGGGCGGCAGCGGCCTGAGCTCTTTTGTCGGCGGTGCCATCGCCACGACGCTGGGCTGGCGCTGGATATTTGTTTTTTCGATGCTGGTGGCTCTGGCTGCACTGCTGTTGATCCGCGGTACGCCCGAGAGCCGAAGCGCCAGCGCCGGTCAGCATAAGCTGGATATTGGCGGGCTGGTGAGTTTTGTCTGTATGCTGGTGCTGCTCAACCTGTTTATCAGCAAAGGCCATGCATGGGGATGGAGCAGCGGTTTATCGCTGTCCGTGCTGGGGGCCGCGATGCTGGCGGCGCTGGGCTTTATCTTTACCGGCCTACGCAAAGGCGATGCGGCGCTGATTGATTTTGCGCTGTTTAAAAACCGGGCCTACAGCGCGGCGGTGTTCTCCAATTTCATGCTCAACGGCTGTATTGGCACCATGATGATCACCAGTATCTGGCTGCAGCAGGGCCATCATCTGACGCCCCTGCAAACCGGCATGATGACGCTGGGGTACCTGGTGACGGTGCTGGGGATGATCCGCGTGGGAGAGAAGCTGCTTCAACGCTATGGCGCGCGCCTGCCGATGATGACCGGGCCAGTGCTGACCGCGCTCGGCATTACCTTTATCTCCTGCACCTTCTTAAGCAAAGAGATCTACATTGTGACCGTCTTTTTCAGCAATGTACTCTTTGGGCTGGGGCTGGGCTGTTACGCCACGCCATCGACGGATACTGCGGTGATGAATGCCCCTGAGAGCAAAGTGGGTGTGGCATCCGGGATATACAAAATGGGCAGTTCTCTGGGCGGAGCGATGGGGATCGCGGTGACGGCTTCACTCTATGCCCTGCTGCTGCCGCTGGGGACAGCCAGCGCGGCGCAATATGCCCTGCTGTTTAATAGCGCGATTTGTCTCGGTTCGGCGGTGGTGACCTGGGCGCTGTTGCCTAAAATAAAGGCCCCTTGTTAAGAGGGGCCCCGGGTGCATCAGGCGATATTCAGGTACTTGTGCGTCTGCATCGACAGACGCCAGTTACGCGCAATGCAGGTTTCGATGCACAGACGGGTGGCATCCTCTTTCTGGCTGATCGGCTGTAGCGCAATCACCCGCTGTTTGTCGTCGGTCAGCGTCACGAGCAGCTCATCCAGCGCTTCAATATCGCGTACGCGCCCGACCGGATGTTTGATCTCGTCCGCCCGCTCCAGCGCCTGAGATAACACATCGTAACCGCCACGCATGTTCACTTTTGGCGACACGGTGACCCAGGTGGTGTGGGAGCAGCGCACTTCGTGCGTGCCGCTGGTCTCAATCTGGCAGCTGTAGCCGTTTTTCTCGAGCAGCGAGGTCAGCGGGAGCAGGTCATGGATGCAGGGCTCACCGCCGGTGATCACCACGTGACGGGCGGTCCAGCCCTGACGGCCAATAATGGCCAGCAGATCTTCCGGATTCGCCGCCCCCCATTTGTCGCTCTCTTTGGTTTTGGCCAGGATGCTAAACAGCGACACTTCCCGATCCGCAAGCTTATCCCAGGTATGTTTGGTGTCGCACCAGGCACAGCCAACCGGGCATCCCTGCAAACGGATAAAAATAGCGGGAACGCCGGTGAAGTAACCCTCGCCTTGCAGGGTCTGGAACATCTCGTTAATCGGGTACTGCATAGTCATCTCAAAGAAGGGGATAAACGTTAAGTATCGCAGATCCCCGGCTCAGGATCATGCCCGATCGGTGCTCTGTGCCTCGATTGCCCCAACAAATCGCGCCGTAATCTGCTGCGGACGGGTGATCGCCCCGCCGACCACCACCGTATATGCGCCTAACTCAAGGCAGCGGGCAGCCAGTTCAGGCGTTTCGACGTTGCCTTCGGCCACCACCGGAATGGTGACGGCCGCGACGACCTCCCGCAAGAATTCACACTCCCGCTCTTTCAGCTTATGGCCTGCGGTATCGGCCGTGTAGCCGTAAAGCGTGGTGCCCACGCAGTCAAAACCCAGCGCCTCGGCGGTTTTCGCCTCCTCCACCGTGGCGATATCCGCCATCAGCAGCTGCGACGGGTATTGCGCACGGATCGCTGCCATCAGCCCGGCGAGCGTCTGGCCGCCGGGACGCGGACGCGCGGTGGCATCAAGGGCGATAATCTCCGGTTTTATGGCCATCAGCTCATCCACCTCCCGCAGCGTGGCGGTAATAAACACCTCGCTGTCCGGATAGTCGCGCTTAATAATGCCGATCACCGGCAGCGAAACCTGCTGTTTGATGGCGTTGATGTCCACGACGCTGTTGGCGCGGATGGCCACCGCTCCGCCCTGGGCCGCCGCCAGCGCCATACGTGACATAATAAACGGGCTGTGTAAGGGTTCGTTATCCAGCGCCTGGCACGAGACGATCAGCTTACCTTTCAGAATTTCCAGTACATTTTTCATTACGATAAAATCTCTTCAACTTCATTTTTGATAATGGTGACATGCGGGCCGTAAATAACCTGTACCCCATTGCCCCGCAGGATCACGCCGCGGGCGCCGGTCGCTTTGAGCATGGCTTCATTCACCTTGCCGCCGTCTTTCACCGTCACGCGTAAACGCGTGGCGCAGCAGTCCACCTCATCCAGGTTATCCCTGCCGCCCAGGCCTTCAATAATCGCCTGCGCCCGTTCGCTTTGAGGAAGCGCGGTTTCCGCCACGGCCTCTTTCTCCCGGCCCGGGGTCGCAAAATCGAAACGGTTAATCAGGAAGCGGAAGGTGAAGTAGTAAAGGAAGAACCACGGGACCCCGACCAGCGGCACATATAGCCAGTGGGTTTTGGCTTCGCCCTGCAGAATGCCGAACAGAACAAAATCGATAAAACCGCCCGAGAAGGTCTGCCCAATGGTGATCTGCAGAATATGGGCGAGCATAAAGGCCAGCCCGTCGAACAGCGCGTGGATGACGTACAGCACCGGGGCGATAAACAGGAAGGAGAATTCGATAGGCTCGGTGATACCGGTCAGGAAAGAGGTCAGCGCCGCCGAAAGCAGCAGCCCCGCCACCCGCTTTTTATTTTCGGGCTTTGCCGTGTGATACATCGCCAGGCACGCGCCGAGCAGGCCAAACATCATGGTAATAAAGCGTCCGGACATAAAGCGCGAGGTACCGGCATAGAACTGCTGGGTATTCGGGTCGGCGAGCTGGGCAAAGAAGATGCGCTGCGTGCCTTCAATCAGCTGACCGTTAATGATCTCGCTGCCGCCAAGCGCGGTGGTCCAGAAGGGCAGATAAAAAATGTGGTGCAGGCCAAACGGGCCGAGCATACGCAGGATAAAGCCGTACAGGAAGGTGCCCAGATAGCCCGTGGCATCAACCAGACCGCCGAGGCCGAAGATCAGCTTCTGAAAGTGCGGCCAGACGACGGTCATGATGGCCCCCGCCAGTATCGCCGCCAGCGAGCTGATAATAGGCACAAAGCGTGACCCGCCAAAGAAACCGAGAAACTGCGGCAGGGCAATCTTGTTAAACCGATGGTGCAGCGTACAGGTTACCAGCCCGATGACCACCCCGCCAAAGACCCCGGTTTCCAGGGTCTGAATGCCCAGCGTCATCCCCTGCCCCACCGCACCGGGATTTTCCTGCGCCAGAGTGCCGTTCAGGATCAGCAGGGCGTTGATCGTGGCATTCATCACCAGGAACGCCAGCAGCGCCGCCAGGCCCGCCGTGCCCTTATCGGTTTTCGCCAGCCCCACGGCAACCCCCACGGCAAAGAGCACCGACAGATTGGCAAAGACAATCGAACCGGCGCTGCTCATGATGGTGAATATCGCCTGGAGCCAGCCCACATCCAGGAAAGGATAGGCCGCGAGCGTGTTGGGGTTCGACAGCGCGCCGCCAATGCCTAACAGCAGACCCGCGGCAGGCAGCACGGCAATAGGTAACATAAAGGATTTGCCGAAGCGCTGGGCTTTTTCAAACCAGGCACCCGACGAGGCGCCGCTGAACAGTTGCATCATTTTTTCACTCCCGGATTATTTGATGAAAATTTTTACCATATATAATTATCAAAGTGAAAATTATCACCAATAACCTGGAGAGCGATCATACTTTTTTTAAAATGACTGGCATCCCGCCCCCGCTTTCCGCCACACTAGCCACAGAAAAACGCATTAAGGATTTTGCATGTCAGAAAATGAAAATCTGCTGCTGAGGCTGCGACAGGGCGTCTCTGGCTATAGTCCGACCCAGCAAAAACTGGGCGAGTTCGTCTTAAGCGATCCGGCAAAAGTGCTCTACTTCACCATTACCGAACTGGCGCGTGAGAGCGAAACCAGTGAGGCAAGCGTGACCAGGCTGTGCCGTTCGCTGGGTTGCAAGGGCTATACGGAATTTAAGATGGCGCTGGCATTGGACGTTCAGCGTGAACAGGCCCCGGCTGTGCAGGGCGATCGGGTGGATGAGGTCGTGGAGGAGTCCGTGCTGGCGCTGCGGGATACCGCCCGGCTGCTTGACAGGGATATGCTGCTGCAGGCCGCTCAGGCGCTGCACCAGTCGCGGTCGGTCTCTATCTATGGCGTGGCGGCAAGTGCCATTTTGGGCGACTATCTGCACTACAAACTGCTGCGTCTGGGTAAACCTGCGCAGCTGTTAAGCGACATGCACCGCGCCTCGATGAGCGCAACCACGCTGGGTAAAGAGGATCTGGTGGTGGCGATTTCGAGTTCAGGATCCACCCGCGATCTGCTGCACGTGGTGAAACTTGCCCGTAAACGCGGCGCGCGAGTGCTGACGCTCAGCAATACGCCGCGCAGCCCGCTGGCTTCAATCAGCGATATGCAGCTGGTGGCGGCAAAACCTGAAGGCCCGCTCAGCGCCGGCGCGATGAATGCCAAAGTGGGGGTGATGCTTTTGGTGGAGCTGCTTGCCACCACGCTCATCTCGCTGGACGACCGCTACGGCGATGCCAGCCAGCAAACCGCCAGCGCTACCCTGCCCCTGCTGCTCTGACGCAGGCATAAAAAAACCCGCCGAAGCGGGTTTTTTCTAAAGATTAAGGTTCAGAATTACTGACCTTTGATCTCTTTACGGCCGTTGTATGGTGCTTTTTCGCCTAGCGCTTCTTCGATACGAATCAGCTGGTTGTACTTAGCAACACGGTCAGAACGGCTCATAGAACCGGTTTTGATCTGGCCAGCAGCGGTACCAACAGCCAGGTCAGCGATGGTCGCGTCTTCAGTTTCGCCTGAACGGTGAGAGATAACGGCAGTGTAGCCAGCGTCTTTCGCCATTTTGATCGCAGCCAGAGTTTCGGTCAGAGAACCGATCTGGTTGAATTTGATCAGGATGGAGTTAACGATGCCTTTCTCGATACCTTCTTTCAGGATCTTGGTGTTGGTTACGAACAGATCGTCACCAACCAGCTGGATTTTGTCGCCCAGTACTTTGGTCTGGTATGCGAAACCATCCCAGTCAGATTCGTCCAGACCGTCTTCGATAGAGACGATTGGGTACTGTTTGGTCAGGTCTTCCAGGAAGTGAGTGAACTCTTCGGAGGTGAAGGCTTTGTTACCTTCGCCAGCCAGAACGTATTTACCGTCTTTGTAGAATTCAGATGCTGCACAGTCCATCGCCAGGGTGATGTCGGTGCCCAGCTCGTAGCCAGCTGCTTTAACCGCTTCAGCGATGACAGCCAGTGCTTCGGCGTTGGAGCCCAGGTTAGGTGCATAACCACCTTCGTCACCTACTGCAGTGTTCATACCTTTAGCTTTCAGAACTTTAGCCAGGTTGTGGAACACTTCAGAACCCATACGTACCGCTTCTTTCAGGGATTTCGCGCCAACTGGCTGAATCATGAATTCCTGAATATCAACGTTGTTGTCTGCGTGCTCGCCGCCGTTGATGATGTTCATCATCGGAACTGGCATAGAGTATTTGCCTGGAGTGCCGTTCAGTTCAGCGATGTGTTCGAACAGTGGCTGACCTTTAGAAGCAGCTGCTGCTTTGGCGTTCGCCAGGGAAACAGCCAGGATTGCGTTCGCACCGAAGTTAGATTTGTTTTCAGTACCGTCCAGATCGATCATGATTTTATCGATGCCAGCCTGGTCTTTGGCGTCTTTGCCAAGGATTGCCTGTGCAATTGGACCGTTAACCGCGCCAACAGCTTTGGTTACGCCTTTGCCCAGGAAACGGGATTTGTCGCCATCGCGCAGTTCCAGCGCTTCGCGGGAACCAGTAGAAGCACCTGACGGCGCTGCTGCCATACCGACGAAACCACCTTCCAGGTGTACTTCGGCTTCAACAGTCGGGTTACCACGGGAGTCGATGATTTCACGACCGATGACTTTAACGATTTTGGACATTAGATTTTCCTCAGTACAAGTTAAACTAAAACTCCAGACAAACAGCGCGTACCTTTGTACGCGCTGCCGTTCTAACTTTTCTTACTTCGCCTGACGCTTCTGGAACTCATTGGCGGCTTTCACAAAGCCAGCAAACAGCGGATGTCCATCACGCGGCGTAGAAGTAAATTCCGGGTGGAACTGACAGGCGACGAACCATGGGTGGTTCGGCACTTCGATGATCTCGACCAACTGATCATCCCCGGAGCGTCCCGCAATACGCAGGCCCGCAGCTTCAATTTGTTTCAACAGCAGGTTGTTGACTTCATAACGGTGACGATGGCGTTCAGTGATTGTCGGCGCACCGTACATCTGGCGTACCAGGCTGTCGTCGGAAAGCTGACAGGCCTGAGAACCCAGACGCATCGTGCCACCCAGATCGCTCTTCTCGGTACGGACTTCGACGTTACCTTCTTCGTCGCGCCATTCGGTAATAAGCGCCACAACAGGGTACTTACAGTCTGGCACAAATTCCGTAGAGTTCGCGTTTTCCATCCCCACAACGTTGCGGGCAAATTCAATCAGCGCAACCTGCATACCCAGGCAAATGCCGAGGTAAGGAATATTGTTTTCACGCGCATAGCGTGCGGTAGCGATCTTGCCTTCAACGCCGCGGTAGCCGAAGCCGCCAGGGATCAGAATAGCATCCAGATCTTTCAGAATTTCTACACCGCGGGTTTCAACATCCTGCGAATCAATCAGCTTGATGTTGACGGTTACGCGGTTCTTCAGGCCACCGTGTTTCAGCGCTTCGATAACGGACTTATAGGCATCCGGCAGTTCAATGTACTTGCCGACCATACCGATAGTCACTTCGCCTGCCGGGTTCGCTTCTTCATAAATAACCTGTTCCCATTCAGACAGGTTAGCTTCCGGACAGTTCAAGCTGAATCGTTTACAAATATAATCGTCCAGGCCCTGTGATTTCAACAGGCCCGGGATTTTATAAATGGAATCGACATCTTTCATTGAAATAACGGCTTTTTCTGGCACGTTACAGAACAATGCAATTTTCGCACGTTCGTTGGCCGGAACGGCACGATCGGAACGGCAAACCAGGATGTCAGGCTGAATACCGATGGAGAGCAGCTCTTTCACAGAGTGCTGGGTCGGCTTGGTTTTCACTTCACCTGCGGCAGCCATGTACGGCACCAGAGTCAGGTGCATGAACAGCGCATGTTCACGACCGATATCTACCGCCAGCTGGCGAATCGCTTCAAGGAACGGCAGGGATTCGATATCACCTACGGTACCGCCGATCTCGACCAGCACCACGTCGTGACCTTCGCCACCGGCAACGATGCGCTCTTTAATGGCGTTGGTGATGTGCGGGATGACCTGAACGGTAGCGCCCAGATAGTCACCACGGCGCTCTTTACGCAGAACGTCAGAGTAGATGCGGCCAGTCGTGAAGTTGTTACGACGGGTCATTTTGGTGCGAATGAAGCGCTCGTAGTGACCCAGGTCCAGATCGGTTTCAGCGCCGTCTTCAGTAACGAACACTTCCCCGTGTTGGATCGGGCTCATGGTACCTGGATCGACGTTGATGTACGGATCCAGCTTCATCATGGTCACATTGAGGCCACGGGCTTCAAGAATGGCTGCGAGGGAGGCTGCGGCAATGCCTTTACCCAGAGAGGATACAACCCCGCCGGTCACAAAAATATAGTTCGTTGTCATGCTGAACCTGAGAAGTTAGGGTGAAACGATGGAATAACCAGGACGGGAAAGTAGTATACCCGAACACGGCGAGCGCCACAAACTTTCATTCTCCGTCTCCTGTCTCAGGCTTTGACTCATATTGGGAGTGAGAAAATAGCCCCTTTTGGGTAAATGTTTTTGACGCAAATCAAGCGCTTGTCATTTAAAAAATCACACAAATTGCGCTTGATCGCAAAAACCCGTTAGAGATCAGATTCCTGGCGTTTTACTTCCTGCCACACTTCTTCCATCGCATCGAGGTCCACGCCGGTCATTTCCAGGCCGCGGGCAGCGATAATCCGCTCCACTTCCCGGAAGCGGCGTTCGAATTTGAGGTTGGCTTTTTGCAGCGCCACTTCGGCTTTGACCCCCAGATGTCGTGAAAGGTTGACGGTGGCAAATAGCAGGTCGCCCATCTCCTCTTCCACCTTGTCCTGATCCACTACTGCCTGTTGCGCTTCGTGCATCACCTCGTCGATCTCTTCATGCACTTTGTCGAGCACCGGGCCCAAAGAGGTCCAGTCAAACCCGACCGTCGAGCAGCGTTTCTGGATCTTATGCGCACGCATCAGCGCCGGCAGGCTTAACGGGATGTCGTCCAGCGCCGAATGTTGGGATTTTTCAGCCCGCTCCGCGCTTTTGATCTGCTCCCAGCGGGCCAGCACTTCGGTACTGTTTTCAGCGGTGGCATCACCAAAGATGTGCGGGTGGCGGCGTTCCAGCTTATCGCTGATGGCGGCGCAGATATCGTTGAAATCGAAGCGCCCCTCTTCCTGAGCCATCTGGGCGTAGAACACCACCTGGAACAGCAGGTCGCCCAGCTCACCGCGCAGATCGTCAAAATCTTCCCGGGAGATGGCATCCAGCACCTCGTAGGTCTCTTCCAGAGTGTAGGGAGCGATGGTGGCGAAAGTCTGCTCTTTATCCCACGGACAGCCGGTTTCCGGGTCGCGCAGACGTTTCATAATGCCGAGCAGGCGGTCGATTTGGGTCATGTCTTATCCTGTTAAATCGGTAATGCCGGGTGGCGGCTGCGCCTTACCCGGCCTACAAAAGAAGGGGCGATTATCCGCCGTGCAGACGGCGGGCGTCGATCACATCCGGAACCTGGTTCAGCTTTCCGAGCACCCGGCCCAGCACCTGCAGGTTATAGATTTCGATGGTCATATCGATAGTGGCGAGCTGCTGGCGAGTGTCGCTGCGGCTGGCAACGCCCAGCACGTTCACCTTTTCGTTCGCCAGAATGGTGGTGATATCGCGCAGCAGGCCGCTGCGATCGTTGGCCGAGACCCGTACCACCAGCGAATAGCCGGCGGAGTAGCTCTCGCCCCACACCGCATCGACGATACGTTCCGGCGCGTGGGACTGTAAATCGTCCAGCTGATCGCAGTCCGCGCGGTGGATAGAGATCCCGCGCCCCTGGGTGATAAAGCCGACGATCTCGTCCCCCGGGATTGGCTGGCAGCAGCGGGCAATGTGGTGCATCAGATTGCCGACGCCTTCCACCACTACCCTGCCGTTGTCTTTTTCTTTGCTGCGGTGCTGCGGCGCATAGGTCTTCTGCTGCAGCTGTTTCAGCGCCGCCGCATCCTGCTCTGCCGCGCTCGGTTTATTGAACTGCGCCTGCAGGAAATTCACCATCTGGTTAAGACGAATATCCCCACCGCCGATGGCGGCCAGCAGTTCATCCAGCTCGTTAAAGTTGTAGCGCGGCAGCAGCTGTTTTTCCGCCTCTTTCAGGTGGATGCCCAGATGCTCCAGCTCGTCGTCGAGGATCTGGCGACCGGCAAGGATGTTTTTGTCACGATCCTGCTTACGGAACCAGGCGTGGATCTTGGAGCGTCCGCGGCTGGTGGTGATATAGCCCAGGTTCGGGTTCAGCCAGTCGCGGCTCGGGTTCGGCTGCTTCTGGGTGATGATGTCGACCTGATCGCCCATCTGCAGCTGATAGGTGAATGGCACGATACGGCCGCCGATCTTGGCGCCGATGCAGCGGTGCCCCACGTCGCTGTGGATGTGGTAAGCGAAGTCGAGCGGCGTTGAGCCTGCCGGCAGATCAACCACATCGCCTTTCGGCGTAAAGACGTAGACCCGGTCGTCAAAGACCTGGCTGCGCACCTCGTCAAGCATCTCGCCGGAGTCGGCCATCTCTTCCTGCCACGCAATCAGCTTGCGCAGCCAGGCGATACGATCTTCGTGGCCGGAGCGCGCCCCGCCTGAGGTGCCCTCTTTGTACTTCCAGTGCGCGGCAACGCCCAGCTCGGACTCTTCGTGCATCTGTTTGGTGCGGATCTGGATCTCCACCGGTTTACCGCCCGGCCCCAGCACCACGGTATGGATCGACTGGTAGCCGTTCGGTTTCGGGTTGGCGACGTAGTCGTCAAACTCATCCGGCATGTGGCGGAAATGGGTGTGAACAATCCCCAGCGCGGCGTAGCAGTCCTGCAGACGCTCGGCAACGATGCGCACGGCGCGCACATCAAACAGCTCATCAAAGGCGAGATGCTTTTTCTGCATTTTGCGCCAGATGCTGTAGATATGCTTTGGCCGACCATAGACTTCGGCCTTCACGCCCTCTTCTTTCATCGACTGACGTAAGCCGCCGACAAACTCCTCGATATAGTGTTCGCGATCGATACGGCGTTCGTGCAGCAATTTAGCAATACGTTTGTATTCCGCCGGGTGCAGGTAGCGGAAGCAGTAATCTTCCAGCTCCCATTTCAGTTGCCCGATGCCCAGACGGTTTGCCAGCGGGGCATAGATATTGGTGCACTCTTTCGCCGCCAGCACGCGCTCATCTTCCGGCGCGTCCTTCACTTCCCGCAGATGGGCAACACGTTCGGCAAGCTTAATCACCACGCAGCGGAAGTCATCCACCATCGCCAGCAGCATACGGCGAACGTTATCGACCTGTTCGGAAGAGACGGAGTCGGTGTGGGTGGCTTTCAGCTGGCGGATAGCCGCCATGTCGCGCACGCCGTGGATCAGCGAGACGATCGATGTCCCGACGCTTTCGCGCAGCACCTCTTCGGAAACTACCTCGGCGTCGGCCAGCGGGAACAGCATGGCGGCGAGCAGGGTGTCGATATCCATGCTGAGCATGGAGAGGATTTCCACCATCTCCACGCCGCGCCACAGCAGCAGCTCGGCATCGGGATGCCCCTTGGTGGTGCGCAGACAGTAAGCCCAGGTTTCGGTTAAGCGTTCACACGACTGCTGGCTGGCAATCCCCAGACTTGCGATCCATTTTTGTGGGTCAAACTCACCAGCTTTATTGAGATGTGCACTTCTTACCGCAACCATTGTCCTCTCCTTTAGGGACCCTTGCCTGTCGAATTCGACAAGCCGAAACTCATCAGTTGTGTTCAAACAACGCCATTGATTCCAGATGTCCAGTGTGCGGGAACATATCAAGCATTGCCAGACGCTGAATCTGGTAACCCGCCGCTAATAATGCTTCGCTGTCCCGGGCAAGCGTCGCCGGATTACAGGAAACATAGACCACGCGTTTTGGAGCGAGTTTAATAATATGCTGCATCACGCCTGGCGCACCTGCTCGGGCCGGATCCAGCAGGATCTTGTCGAAGCCGTGCGCCGCCCAGGGCTGCTGAGTGACATCCTCTTCCAGATTCTCGTGAAAAAATGTCACGTTTTGCAGCGCATTGTGAATCGCGTTATCGCATGCTTTCTCCACCAGCGCCGCCACGCCCTCAACACCCACCACGCTGTGCGCCCGTTTTGCCAGCGGCAGGGTAAAGTTACCCATCCCGCAGAACAGATCGAGCACCCGATCCTGGGGCTGAATATCTAGCCAGTCGAGCGCGGTCGCGACCATCTTTTGGTTCACGCCGTCATTGACCTGAATGAAATCGCGCGGGCTGAACGTTAAGCGTAGCCCGTCTGAATCATACCAGGGCGTTTCACCGCTCAGTTGCTCAAGTATCTCGCTTTGCGGGGCGAGATAAAGGTCAAGCTCATGGGAATGCGAAAAGCGTTCCAGTTTTTCGCGATCTTTGGCCGAAAGCGGTGCAGTATGACGCAGCACCATCAGCGGACCGCTGTTCGCCAGCACCAGTTCGACGTGGCCCAGGTGGCGAACGCCCTGCAGCTCAGAGAGGCATTTGCGCACTTCTGGCAGCAATGCCTCAAGACGGGGCACCAGAATGGGGCACTGTTTCACATCGACGATGTCGCTGGAGTTGGCCTTGCGAAAGCCCATCTCCAGACGCGCGGTTTTCGGCTGATAGTTGAGGCTCAGGCGCGCCCGGCGGCGGTAGCCCCAGGGCTTATCGGCTATCACTTCGTTGACGTCGTGCTTCAGCAGGCGCGCCAGGGCATTGCTTTTGCTGCGCTCCTGTAATGCGATACTGGCATGCTGCTGTTGGCAGCCGCCGCAGACGCCAAAGTGCGGGCAGCGCGGCGTTTCGCGTTGCGGGCTGTCGTTAAGGCGACGTTTTACCTGCCCGCGGGCATACTGACGTTTCTCTTCCGTCAGGACGATCTCTGCACGTTCGTCGGGCAGCAGGCCGGGAATAAACAGGGCTTTACCATCATGGCGCGCCACCCCCTGACCGAAGGGGTCGAGGTCTGTCACATCAACAGTTATGATCTGACGCGTCGTCACGCGCCGCTTTGCAGAGTAGAATTGCGCCATTGCCGGGTATTTTCTCAAATGAACATATTGACTCTAATTGTCCCATAACGGAACTCCATGACCAACTACAGCCTGCGTGCGCGCATGATGATTTTGATCCTCGCCCCTACCGTACTCATTGGTTTGCTGCTGAGTACCTTCTTTGTGGTGCACCGTTATAACGACCTGCAGCGCCAGCTTGAGGATGCCGGGGCCAGCATTATTGAGCCGCTGGCGGTCTCCAGCGAGTACGGCATGGCCCTGCAAAATCGCGAGTCTATCGGCCAACTCATCAGCATCCTGCACCGCCGTCACTCGGACATTGTGCGGGCGATCTCGGTGTATGACCAACATAATCGCCTGTTTGTGACCTCCAATATCCAGCAGGACCCCGGGGTGCTCAAACTCCCGAACGACACGGCCTTCCCGGCACGGCTGAGCGTGATCCGCCAGGGCGAGAGAATGATCCTGCGAACGCCGATCATCTCGGAAAGCTATTCGCCGGATGAATCTGCCGAGTCCGATGCTAAGCCCAATAACAACATGCTGGGATATGTGGCTCTGGAGCTGGATCTCAAGTCCGTGCGGCTGCAGCAGTACCGGGAAATTTTTATCTCCACGGTGATGATGCTGTTTTGTATCGGCATCGCGCTGATTTTCGGCTGGCGTCTGATGCGCGATGTAACCAGCCCGATCCGCAACATGGTGAATACCGTCGACCGTATCCGCCGGGGGCAGCTCGACAGCCGCGTCGAAGGTTTTATGCTTGGCGAGCTGGATATGCTGAAAAACGGCATCAACTCGATGGCTATGTCGCTGGCGGCCTACCATGAGGAGATGCAGCATAACGTCGATCAGGCCACCTCCGATCTGCGGGAAACCCTGGAGCAGATGGAGATCCAGAACGTCGAGCTGGATCTGGCCAAAAAGCGCGCCCAGGAAGCGGCCCGCATTAAATCGGAGTTCCTGGCGAACATGTCCCATGAGCTGCGCACCCCGCTCAACGGCGTGATTGGCTTTACCCGCCTGACCCTTAAGACCGAGCTCAATCCGACCCAGCGCGACCACCTGCATACCATTGAACGCTCGGCCAACAACCTGCTGGCCATCATCAATGACGTGCTGGACTTCTCCAAGCTCGAGGCAGGCAAGCTGATTCTCGAGAGCATTCCGTTCCCGCTGCGTAACGTTCTGGATGAGGTGGTCACCCTGCTGGCGCACTCCTCCCACGACAAGGGGCTGGAGCTGACGCTGAACATTAAAAATGATGTGCCGGATAATGTGATTGGCGATCCGCTGCGCCTGCAGCAGGTGATCACCAACCTGGTGGGCAACGCTATCAAGTTCACCGAGAGCGGTAACATTGACGTGCTGGTCGAAAAGCGCGCCATCAGCAATACCAAGGTGCAGCTTGAGGTGCAGATCCGCGATACCGGGATCGGTATTCCCGAGCGCGATCAGTCACGGCTGTTCCAGGCCTTCCGTCAGGCCGACGCCAGTATTTCCCGGCGTCATGGCGGTACCGGCCTGGGGCTGGTGATCACCCAGAAACTGGTTAACGAGATGGGAGGCGATATCTCCTTCCACAGCCAGCCTAACCGCGGCTCGACCTTCTGGTTCCATATCAATCTCGACCTGAACCCGAATGTTCTGACCGATCGACCGGCGATGGATTGTCTGCAGGGTAAACGTCTGGCCTATGTGGAGGCCAATGCCGCCGCCGCGCAAAGCACGCTGGAGGTGTTGAGCACCACCCCGCTGGAAGTGGTTTACAGCCCGGAGTTCTCCACGCTGTCGGTTGAACATTACGACATTCTGCTGATGGGGATCCCGGTGACCTTTACCGGCGAGCTGACCATGCAGCAGGAGCGGCTGGCAAAAGCGTCCTCAATGACCGACTACCTGCTGCTGGCCCTGCCATGCCATGCGCAGATCAACGCCGAAGAGCTGAAACATGACGGTGCAGCCGCCTGTCTGCTGAAACCGCTCACCGCCACGCGCCTGCTGCCGACCCTGACAGAGTATTGCCGCCTGAACCATTACGCCGCGTCGCTCGTGATGGATGAGAGCAAGCTGCCGATGACCGTGATGGCGGTGGATGATAACCCCGCCAACCTGAAGCTGATTGGCGCCCTGCTGGAGGATCAGGTTCAGCACGTTGAACTTTGCGAGAGCGGTCTGCAGGCCGTTGAGCGGGCGAAGCAGATGCAGTTTGACCTGATCATGATGGATATTCAGATGCCCGGTATGGACGGGATCCGTGCCTGCGAGCTGATCCGCCAGCTTCCCCATCAGCAGCACACTCCGGTGATTGCCGTGACCGCCCACGCGATGGCGGGTCAGAAAGAGAAGCTCTTGAGCGCCGGGATGAACGACTATCTGGCAAAACCGATTGAAGAAGAGAAGCTGCACAACCTGCTGCAGCGCTACAAGCCCGGCCCTGCGGGAGGTAACTGGATTGCCCCTCCGGAGGCACCCGAGATCCCGATCAACATCAGTGCCACCCTCGACTGGCAGCTGGCGCTGCGTCAGGCGGCGGGCAAAAACGACCTGGCGCGGGAGATGCTGCAGATGCTGGTGGCCTTCCTGCCGGAGATCCGCAATAAGGTAGAGGAACAGCTGGTAGGGGAAAATCCGGAAGACCTGGTCGGGGCGATCCACAAACTGCACGGCAGCTGCGGGTACAGTGGCGTGCCACGTCTGAAAAATCTCTGTCATTTACTGGAGCAGCAGCTACGTTCCGGTACGCCGGAAAGCGAGCTGGAACCGGAGTTTCTGGAGCTGCTGGATGAGATGGATAACGTGACGCGGGAAGCGATGAAGGTGCTGGGCTCATAGCAAAAGTATGCGCACGGACGATCCCCTCTCCCCTTTGGGGAGAGGGTTAGGGTGAGGGGCTACAACCCCATCCCCACCTTCAGCACCGCCGCAATATTCCTCGCCGCCATCCGCACGTTTTCTTCGGCGTCTTCCAGCGCCTCCTCCAGTGTGCAGATGGTGTAGATCACGCTGAACACCGCATCGATGCCATGATCGTGCACCACGCCGACATCCGCCGTCAGGCTGCCCGCCAGGCCGATCACCGGTTTGTTGTGGCGCTTCGCGATCTTCGCCACCCCCACCGGGACTTTGCCATGAATGGTCTGGCTGTCGATCCGCCCTTCCCCGGTGATCACCAGATCGGCATCGGCCACCAGGCTGTCGAGGTTAAGCGCCTCGGTCACAATCTCAATGCCCTGGCGCAGCTGCGCGCCGCAAAAAGCGTATAGCGCTGCTCCCATGCCGCCTGCTGCACCGCCGCCGGCCAGGCCGAGCACGTCCACATCGAGGTCACGGGCAATGATCCGCGCATACTGCGTCAGTGCCCCATCGAGGCGCGTAATCATCTCCGGTGTAGCCCCTTTCTGCGGGCCAAACACGGCGGTAGCGCCGTTTTCACCGGTCAGCGGGTTGGTGACGTCGCAGGCCACTTCAATCCGGCACGTCGCCAGCCGTTTATCGAGACCGCTGATATCAATGCGCGCCAGCTTCTCCAGCTCGCCGCCGCCGGCGCCAATGGCGTTCCCCTGCTCGTCCAGCAGCTTCGCGCCCAGCGCCTGCACCATCCCTGCCCCACCATCGTTGGTGGCGCTGCCGCCAATGCCGATGATGATATGTTTCACGCCCGCATCCAGCGCATGGCGGATCAGCTCCCCGGTTCCCCAGGAGGTGGTTTTCAGCGGATTACGCTGTGCCGGCGGTACCAGCTCCAGCCCACTGGCCGCCGCCATCTCGATAAACGCGCTTTTGCCATCACCGGAGCGACCATAAAAACCGTCAACATGCTCGCCGAGCGGCCCCGTTACCCGCACCTGAATAATGTCTCCCTGAGTGGCGGCAACCATCGCTTCCACGGTGCCTTCACCGCCATCGGCGACCGGCAGTTTGACGTACTCAGCCGTGGGGAAAATTTCGCAAAATCCCTGCTCTATCGCCGTCGCCACAGCCAGGGCACTCAGGCTCTCTTTATACGAGTCCGGTGCGATAACTATTTTCATAAGCCGTCCTTACGCATGTTGACTACCATAAGCATACACCCGTGACGCAAGAGAAAATGCCGACTCCCGCAGGAACCGGCACCGGACTTAACGCACCATGCAAGGGCGTTTGTTGTTGAAGGTCCACTCCGGGATCAGGTACTGCATCGCCATCGCGTCGTCGCGCGCGCCCAGGCCGTGCTGCAGATACAGCTCATGCGCCTTCATCACCTGATCCATATCCAGCTCAACGCCCAGACCCGGGGTGGTCGGCACCTGCACCATCCCGCCCTTGATTTCGAACGGCTGTTTGGTCAGGCGCTGGTTGCCCTCCTGCCAGATCCAGTGGGTGTCGATGGCGGTGATGTTGCCCGGCGCGGCCGCGGCCACATGGGTGAACATCGCCAGCGAGATATCGAAGTGGTTGTTGGAGTGTGAGCCCCAGGTCAGGCCGAACTCATGACACATCTGCGCCACGCGCACCGAGCCCTGCATGGTCCAGAAGTGCGGATCCGCCAGCGGAATGTCGACCGACTGCAGGGAGAGGGTATGGCCCATCTGCCGCCAGTCGGTAGCGATCATGTTGGTGGCGGTCGGCAGACCGGTAGCGCGGCGGAACTCGGCCATCACTTCACGGCCGGAGAAGCCCTGTTCGGCGCCGCACGGATCTTCCGCATAGGCCAGCACGCCCTTCAGGCGCTTACCGATGCGAATCGCCTCTTCCAGCGACCAGGCCCCGTTGGGATCGAGGGTGACGCGCGCCTGCGGGAAGCGTTTCGCCAGGGCGATAATAGACTCCGCTTCCTCTTCCCCGGCCAGCACGCCGCCCTTCAGTTTGAAATCGTTAAAACCGTACTTCTCATAGGCCGCTTCCGCCAGACGCACAACCGCGTCCGGAGTCATCGCCTCTTCATGGCGCAGACGATACCAGTCGCACTGCTCATCCGGCTGGCTCTGGTACGGCAGCGGGGTCAGCTTGCGGTTGCCGACGAAGAACAGGTAGCCCAGCATTTCGACTTCTGTACGCTGCTGCCCGTCGCCCAGCAGGGAAGCCACGTTGACGCCCAGATGCTGGCCCAGCAGGTCGAGCATCGCCGCTTCAATGCCGGTCACCACGTGAATAGTGGTGCGCAGGTCAAAGGTCTGCAGCCCGCGGCCGCTTGCATCGCGGTCGGCAAATTCGTTACGTACGGCATTGAGAATATTTTTGTACGCGCCCAGGGTTTGGCCCACCACCAGCGGGATCGCATCTTCCAGCGTTTTGCGGATCTTTTCGCCGCCCGGGATTTCACCCACCCCGGTATGGCCGGAGTTGTCTTTGATAATCACGATATTACGGGTGAAGAACGGGGCGTGGGCTCCGCTCAGGTTCATCAGCATGCTGTCATGACCGGCAACCGGGATAATCTGCATGGAAGTCACAACAGGGGTAGTAAATGTGCTCATAATTCAATCCTTTAATCAGTGGCGACCGAACGCCGGGCGTTTGCGGTCAAATGTCCAGCCGGGGATAAGGTACTGCATCGGGCCTGCGTCATTACGCGCGCCGCCGGGCAGTTTCTTATAGGCTTCATGGGCTTTGTGGATCTGATCCCAGTCAAGCTCCACGCCAAGCCCCGGTGCATCCGGTACGGCAATCTTGCCGTGTTTAATTTCCAGTGGATTTTTGGTCAGGCGCGCTTCGCCTTCCTGCCAGATCCAGTGGGTGTCGATAGCCGTTGGCGTACCCGGTGCAGCGGCACCCACATGGGTAAACATCGCCAGCGAGATATCGAAGTGGTTGTTAGAGTGGCAACCCCAGGTTAAGCCCCAGTCGTCACACAGCTGCGCCACGCGTACCGCGCCGGAGAGCGTCCAGAAGTGCGGATCCGCCAGCGGGATGTCCACCGAGTTCAGCATCACGGCGTGGCCCATTTCGCGCCAGTTGGTGGCAATCATATTGGTTGCCACCGGCAGGCCGGTGGCGCGGCGGAACTCCGCCATCACCTCACGGCCGGAGAAGCCCTGCTCGGCGCCGCACGGATCTTCGGCATACGTCAGGACATCGCCCAGGCCTTTGCACAAGGCGATAGCCTCATCCAGCAGCCAGGCCGCGTTGGGGTCGACGGTAATGCGCGCATCCGGGAAGCGTTTTTTCAGGGCGCGGGCGCTGTCAATCTCCTGTTCGCCCGGCAGCACGCCGCCTTTCAGTTTAAAATCTTTAAAGCCGTAGCGATCCTGCGCCGCTTCTGCCAGACGGACCACCGCCTCGCTGGTCAGTGCCTCCTGATGGCGCAGGTGATACCAGTCGTGACTGCCCGGCGAACGCTCCAGATAGGGCAGATCGGTCTTAGTGCGATCGCCCAGGTAGAAGAGATAACCCAGCACGGTGACCGCATCGCGCTGCTTGCCCGGGCCGAGCAGTTCGCACACCGGCACGTTCAGCGCTTTGCCGAGCAGATCCAGCAGCGCCGCTTCCAGCGCTGCCACGGCATTGACCCGCAGTTCAAATGTCCAGGCCCCTTTGCCGAAGGTATCGAAATCGGCGGACTGGTTGCCCTTGTGCACGCGCTGGACCACCTTGTTCAGCCGCGCCACCTCCTGACCGACCACCTGCGGGATGGCATCCACCAGGGTCTGGTAAATCACCTCTCCGCCCGGGGCTTCCCCGACGCCGGTATTCCCGGCGTTATCGGTCAGCACCACGATGTTGCGGGTAAACCAGGCGTTATGTGCGCCGCCGATGTTCAGCAGCATGCTGTCCTGGCCGGCAACCGGGATAACCTTCATTTCGGTGACAACAGGGCTCGATTGCATACTCATGATGAACGCTCCGCGACAGGTTTCAGTTCGATACGTTTGATATCACCCACCAGCACCAGGTAGCTCAGTACCGCCACCAGGGCGTGAACACCGACGTAGATCAGCGCCCCGTTGAACGACCCGGTGGTGCCGACGATATAACCGATAGCAATCGGGGTGACGATCCCGGAGATGTTGCCGAACATATTGAACAGACCGCCGCTCAGGCCGCTGATCTCTTTCGGCGCGGTATCCGCCATCACCGCCCAGCCCAGCGCCCCGATCCCTTTACCGAAGAAGGCCATCGCCATGAAGCCGATAATCATCCACTCAGCGTCAACGTAGTTACACACCACCATCGACATGGAGAGCAGCATCCCCAGCACAATTGGCGTTTTACGGGCGATATTCAGTGAACCGGTACGACGCATCAGCCAGTCGGAAATCACCCCACCCAGCACGCCGCCCACAAAGCCGCAGATCGCCGGAACAGAGGCCACGAACCCGGCTTTCAGAATCGACATGCCGCGGGCCTGCACCAGATAGACCGGGAACCAGGTGATAAAGAAGTAGGTTAAGGCGTTGATGCAGTACTGGCCGAGGTAGATCCCCACCATCATGCGGGAGCCCACCAGCTGTTTGATCTGGCCCCATTTCTGGCTGAACGGCACTTTCTCTTTGTTTTTCGCCTGATCCATATTGATCAGCGCGCCGCCCGCGGCAATGTAATCCAGCTCTTTCTGGTTCACGCCCGGATGCTGGTTCGGCTCGTGGATCACTTTCAGCCAGACAAAGCTGATGACAATGCCCAGACCGCCCATAAAGAAGAACACGTGTGACCAGCCCACCTCGTGGGTCAGCCAGCCCATGATAGGGGCGAAGATCACGGTCGCGAAGTATTGCGCGGAGTTAAAAATGGACACCGCCGTTCCCCTCTCCTGCGCCGGGAACCAGGCTGCCACTATGCGGCTGTTACCCGGGAAGGAGGGAGCTTCTGCCAGCCCGACGAGGAAGCGCAGGGTGAAGAGCGCGACAATAATGCCAAAGCCGTTAAAGACATCAACAAAGCCCTGTAACAGGGTAAACATGGACCAGATAAAGATGGACCAGAAGTAGACGCGTTTTGAACCAAAGCGGTCAAGCAACCAACCGCCAGGGATTTGGCCGATAACATAGGCCCATGAAAATGCAGAGAAAACATAACCCATACCGACCGGATCCAGACCGATATCTTTTGCCATTTCAGAACCGGCAATCGACAGCGTGGCGCGGTCGCCATAGTTAAAGGATGTGACGATAAACAGCATCACCACTATCCAATAGCGAGCGTTGGTGCGCTTTTCAGCGCTGCTCGCCGCCTGGCTTAATGTACTCATTCTTGCACTCCTGAATCATAGCTTTTATCGCTACGTTCATTCTGAACAGCACAACCGGTAGGGTAATCAGAATGACGTGTATGTGTTTTTTTGCAGTTCAAACGCTGAGGTCTTTTGCCTCACTGACTGCATTTTTATTAACTGGCGGAAAAAGTATAAGAAAGGATCCAGGCCCCTCTCACCGTGCAACAACACAACATTGGCGGGAGGGTTTGAGGTTGTTTATGGCATAAGCCTAACTCAATGGAAGGTAGTTCACGGAAACGTGGCTGAGTGAGAAAACAGCAGAAGAGAAAGGGAAGAATGTGAATCAGGTCGCTTGACGCGGTGGAATGCCCTCCCGCGGCCGGGAGGGATATGTACTTAGCCGAGAAGCGTGCCCCAGTGCTCTACCCAGGGATTGGATTCGCTTTCCGGCTCGGGGTGTTCAGAGGCATCGATCGTCAGCATTTCACCCACGCGCTGCGCGCTTTGCTCCTGCAACAGGGCGTCGAACTGCTTGCCGCCGCCGCAGAAATTGGCGTAGGTGCTGTCGCCCAGCGCGATGATGCCGTAGCGCATCTCCGGCTGATAACCCAGCTTATCTTTGATGCCCTGGAACAGCGGTACGATACTGTCCGGCAGATCGCCCTGCCCGGTTGTCGAGGTAACCACCAGCGCATACTGGCCCTGGTATTTTTCCCAGTCGGCCAGTTCGGGATCTTCATAGACCGTGGCTTTATGGCCCTGCCCGGCGAGAATTGCTTCGGCTTCTTCGGCCACCAGCAGCGAATTGCCGTACATCGTACCGACAAAAATTCCGACTACAGCCATGGTTTACTCCCTCAATGAATGCAATTACCGTACATCCTGAACGTTGGCGGGATCAAACTCAACCCTTTCATTTTCGGGGAGTTGCCCGCACCAGCCAAAGTGTGACAGCGCCTGCATCCACACCGGATCGAGGCCAGCGCGGATCGTCAGCGGCTCACCGGTAAAGGGATGAATCAGGTTCAGCTGGCTGGCGTGCAGCATCAGGCGGTTACAGCCAAAGTGTTCAGCGGCACTGCGGTTCTGTTTCAGATCGCCGTGCTTGCTGTCACCGATAATCGGATGGCGCAGATGCGAAAGGTGGCGTCGCAGCTGGTGCTTACGCCCGGTTTTCGGCTCCAGCTCGACCAGGCTGTAGCGCGTGGTCGGGAACTTACCGGTGGCGACGGGCATTTCGGTGGTCGCCATGCCGCGATAGTCCGTCACCGCGGGCTGCGGCTCTTTATCATCACGGGCATATTTATCGGCGATTTTATCCAGCTCTTCGATCAGCGGATAATCAAGCCTCGCGGCTTCGGTCAGCCAGCCCCGGACAATCGCATGGTAACGCTTCTGGATCTGATGCTGCTCGAACTGCTGGGACAGCCGGCGTCCGGCCTCGCTGGAGAGCCCCATCAGCAGTACGCCAGAGGTAGGTCTGTCGAGACGGTGGGCGGTAAAAACGTGCTGACCAATCTGATCGCGCACCGTCTGCATCACCACCACTTTTTCATCGCGATCCAGCCAGCTCCGGTGCACCAGCCAGCCGGAGGGTTTATTGACCGCCACCAGCCACTCATCCTGATAAAGGATCTCAATCATGCTTCGTCGCCAAAGAGCGCGTCCAGCGACAGCAGTGCTGCCAGTACCGCCTCGCGTGACGGATGGGCCGCATCCAGCGCCATTTCATAATAGGGGGCGACGGCAAAGTTTTGCGGCAGCGGATGCCCACCCTCAATCAGGGCATGCATGCGGGGAATAAGTACCCATTGCAGCCACTCAAAGGGCTCCAGGGTATCCATGCAGAAAGGTTGCGTGCTCTCAAACGCGTCAGGCTGCGGCGCCGTTTCCTGCCACAGTTGATGATCGCGCAATAAAGCTTCGATGGCGTGCAGCTGCGCGCGCACGTTGTCGTGATGCGTCATGAAAACCTCAACGGAAAATCTGAACGGCGCGCAGCATAGCAAAGACCACGCAGAAATAAAAAAAGGGAGCACTGTAAAAACAGTGCTCCCGGTTCGTTTCGCAGCAATCCAGCTACTTTTGGTGCTCCCTGCTCATCCGTGACAACTTTTCCTCTGACCCGAAGGTCTGGTCTTCCCTCGACCGCTGCATCCTGCTCACATCATCCTGATGTGGCTGTTTCATCCTGAAACGTCCTGGCCTTCCTGACCCACCGGACATCCTTACCGGCTCTCATTCTCCGTCCTGGAGGTGTCCTTCACGCATCCTGCGTTATCCTTTTGCTTCGTCCTGAAGCCTTCCTTGTAACGCCTTCCTGACGTGTCCTAAGTTAAGAAACGCCATCATCCTGATGTTCGTTTCTCGTGTCGGCTTCCTGTCGACAAACATAGGATCCTCTATTCCGCTTCGTCTTACAAGGCACCCCGTAAGCCAAATTAAACAGATGTTACATCATATTACTAATGATTACGCCATCAACTAGCTGATTATAAATGGATTATTGTCTAGCATAAAAGAGTGAGCGTGCCGGTTATTACGGTGATCTCTTACAACCTTTGTAAGAGATCTCTCACACGTGCAGTAGTATTCAGGATTACACGACGGGATGGAGTTGTTTGAGGAAATCCGTAAGGGAAGCGGAGAGGAACTGGCGTTTCTGCGTACCTAACGTCTCTTTTACCACGTTCCCCGTGAGGTTGCAGACAGAGATAATATCCATTTCACTGTCGAGCGTGGCGATAAAGAGCGTTGGTGATAGCTTCAGGCGCTTCTGGGTGACCAGGTGCCCAATCAGGTTCTCCTGCACGCGCAGCAGATCGTCTTCGCTCCAGGTTTGCAGCAGCGTCAGCATCTCGTTATCAAAGCGAGCGCACATATCCCCGGCAAACTGTGTGGTATAGAACGCGTGGACCGCAGGTTGTACCACAATGTCCATTGCGCGTTCAATGGCATTTACATTCTGCTCCGCGGTAAACGGCTGGGGCTGCCAGGTAACGGTATCCCCGGAAGAGGTGATAATACAGGGCGACGGGACGCCATACAGCGCCTCGCTTTGAGGCCATGACCCATTCTGTTCATGCCAGGCGTCACAGTAACGCGCCGTAAACGCGGTTAAGGCAGCAGTAGTCTCTTTATCCACCGGTTTCTCTCTTCATATAAGCCAGGATACACTCAGCCGCATAGTTTACCTTTAAAGTGACAACGAAACATGTCTTACGAAAATCATGATGCCTTATCGGGTTTAACCCTGGGCAAAAGCACCGCCTACCGCGACATCTATGACGCCAGCCTGTTACAGGGCGTGCCGCGCAGTCTTAACCGCGATCCGCTGGGGCTGAAAGCCGATAGCCTGCCCTTCCACGGCGGCGATATCTGGACGCTGTATGAGCTGTCGTGGCTTAACGCCCGCGGATTACCGCAGGTGGCAGTGGGTCACGTTGAGCTGGATTACACCAGCGTCAACCTGGTCGAGTCCAAAAGCTTTAAGCTCTACCTCAACAGCTTTAACCAGACCCGCTTCGACAGCTGGGAAGCGGTGCAGCGCACGCTGGAACGCGACTTAAGCGCCTGCGCGCAGGGGAAAGTGACCGTTGCCCTCTACCGGATTGACGAGCTGGAGGGTCAGCCGATCGCCCACTTCCACGGCACCTGCATTGATGAGCAGGACATTGAGATCGACAACTACCAGTTTGATACCGCCTGGCTGGAAAATGCCGCCAGCGGCAAAGTGGTGGAGGAAACGCTGGTCAGCCACCTGCTGAAATCCAACTGTCTTATCACCCATCAGCCTGACTGGGGTTCGGTACAGATCCAGTATCGCGGCGCAAAAATCGATCGCGAGAAGCTGTTGCGCTACCTGGTCTCTTTCCGTAACCACAATGAGTTCCACGAGCAGTGCGTGGAGCGCATCTTCAACGACATTCTGCATTTCTGCCAGCCAGAGACGCTGAGCGTCTACGCCCGCTATACCCGCCGCGGCGGGCTGGATATCAATCCGTGGCGCAGCAACAGCGATTTTGTTCCGGCAATCGGTCGTTTAGTCCGCCAGTAAGATAAATAAATTCACAATATGCGCGGTCCGTTCCGCGCTTTAGGTTGTGAAAGGTCATAAGCCAGGGCTATTGTAATCAACAGGGAAAGACGATAAACGTCCCGTAAGGAGCTCACTTGATTACACATATTAGCCCGCTTGGCTCAATGGATATGTTGTCGCAGCTGGAAGTGGACATGCTCAAGAGCACGGCCAGCAGCGATCTTTATCAACTGTTTCGCAACTGTTCACTTGCCGTTCTGAACTCCGGTAGCCTCACCGACAACAGCAAAGAGCTGCTGTCCCGCTTTGAAAGCTTTGATATTAACGTGCTGCGCCGCGAACGTGGCGTGAAGCTGGAGCTGATTAACCCGCCGGAAGATGCCTTTGTTGACGGGCGAATTATTCGCGCGCTGCAGGCCAACCTGTTTGCCGTCCTGCGCGATATCCTGTTTGTGAATGGGCAGATCAGTAACGCCGGTCGTTTTCAGCATCTGAATCTGGAAAGCTCGGCGCATATCACCAACCTGGTGTTCTCTATTCTGCGTAACGCCCGCGCCCTGCACGTGGGCGAAGCTCCAAGCATGGTAGTGTGCTGGGGCGGTCACTCCATTAACGAAACCGAATACCTTTACGCCCGTCGCGTGGGCACCCAACTGGGGCTGCGCGAGCTGAACATCTGCACCGGCTGTGGTCCGGGCGCGATGGAAGCGCCAATGAAGGGCGCGGCGGTGGGTCATGCCCAGCAGCGCTATAAAGAGGGCCGTTTCATCGGTATGACCGAGCCATCGATTATTGCCGCTGAGCCGCCGAATCCGCTGGTCAACGAACTGATCATCATGCCGGATATCGAGAAACGTCTTGAGGCGTTTGTCCGTATCGCGCACGGGATAATCATCTTCCCGGGCGGCGTAGGTACCGCAGAAGAGCTGCTTTATCTGCTGGGCATTCTGATGCATCCGGCTAACCAGGATCAGGTTCTGCCGCTGATCCTGACCGGCCCGAAGGAGAGCGCAGACTACTTCCGCGTGCTGGATGAATTCATCGTGCATACCCTGGGTGAGGCGGCACGCCGTCACTATCGCATCATCATTGATGATGCCGCCGAAGTGGCGCGCCTGATGAAAAAAGCCATGCCGCTGGTGAAAGAGAACCGTCGCGATACCGGGGATGCCTACAGCTTTAACTGGTCAATCCGCATTTCACCGGATCTGCAGATCCCGTTCGAGCCGTCGCATGAAAACATGGCCAACCTGAAACTGTATCCGGATCAGCCGGTTGAAGTACTGGCCGCCGATCTGCGTCGCGCCTTCTCGGGCATCGTGGCGGGTAACGTCAAAGAGGTGGGTATCCAGGCTATCGAAGAGTTTGGTCCGTATAAAATTCATGGCGACCGCGACATGATGCGCCGCATGGACGATCTCCTGCAGGGCTTTGTCGCCCAGCACCGTATGAAGCTTCCCGGCTCTGCCTATATCCCCTGTTACGAGATTTCAGCGTAACGCTCTGCCCGGCACGCATGCCGGGCGCTCCCTCACGCCGGGAATGGCCTTTCGCTTCCCGGCTTTTTTATTACCTTCAGCGACATGCCCTGTCTTGCAACATCACTATTACTTATCTTTTTGCTATTTCATAACGCAACGCAAACGATTACGTTGTTTTACAGAGCGTGATTTATTAGCCACAAACGCCATAAAGCACGAAAAAATCCTCTAAACCGACGCTTTTACAGCGTATGCCTCCTATCTTTCAGGGGGATCTATCTCGCCTCATATCGTTAATGGTAGCCTTCGCGCCCAGAAATTCGTCGTGACGTTTTCTTAGCAGATAAATGGTCTAAAGATACCCACATCATAAGTGGATTATCGCATTTGAGATCGGGATCACTGATAGATCCATTACTAAAATGTATCTTTCCGCCCGCCGATAGTTACGGAGAAAAATTATATAAAAACCGTCGCTGAGCGAATTTCATATTACGAATAGCCCTTTTTGCACTGAATTTGACCAGAAACCTGACATTAGCTACTTCCTGGAGACACAGATGGAAACCACTCAAACCAGCACCGTTGCTTCGCTTGAAACCCGAAGTGGATGGCGTAAAACAGATACCATGTGGATGCTTGGCCTTTACGGCACAGCAATCGGCGCTGGTGTTCTCTTCCTTCCTATTAACGCAGGTGTGGGCGGCTTAATTCCGCTGATCATCATGGCGATCATCGCCTTCCCGATGACCTACTTTGCTCACCGCGGCCTGACCCGTTTTGTGCTCTCTGGTAAAAACCCGGGCGAAGACATCACCGAAGTGGTTGAAGAGCATTTCGGTATTGGCGCAGGTAAACTGATTACCCTGCTCTACTTCTTTGCCATCTACCCAATCCTGCTGGTTTATAGCGTGGCTATCACCAACACCGTAGACAGCTTCATGACCCACCAGTTGGGCATGACCCCGCCGCCACGCGCCATTCTGTCGCTGATCCTGATCGTCGGCATGATGACCATCGTGCGCTTCGGTGAGCAGATGATTGTGAAGGCAATGAGCGTGCTGGTGTTCCCGTTTGTTATCGCTCTGATGGTGCTGGCCTGCTACCTGATCCCACAGTGGAACGGCGCGGCGCTGGAAACGCTGTCCCTGAGCAGCGCGTCTGCAACCGGCAACGGCCTGTGGATGACCCTGTGGCTGGCAATCCCGGTAATGGTCTTCTCCTTCAACCACTCCCCGATCATCTCCTCCTTTGCGGTAGCGAAGCGTGAAGAGTACGGTCAGGGTGCCGAGAAGAAGTGTTCCAGCATCCTGGCTCGCGCTCACGTGATGATGGTTATCACCGTTATGTTCTTCGTCTTCAGCTGCGTACTGAGCCTCGCTCCGGCGGATCTGGCAGCAGCAAAAGCACAGAACATCTCGATTCTCTCTTACCTGGCGAACCACTTTAACGCACCGGTTATTGCCTGGATGGCACCAATCATCGCCATTATCGCGATTACCAAATCCTTCCTCGGCCACTACCTGGGCGCACGTGAAGGCTTTAACGGCATGGTGATTAAATCTCTGCGCGGTAAAGGTAAGAGCATTGAAATCAACAAGCTGAACAAAATCACTGCGCTGTTCATGCTGCTGACCACCTGGGCGGTTGCTACCCTGAACCCGAGCATCCTCGGGATGATCGAAACCCTGGGCGGCCCGGTTATCGCGATGATTCTGTTCCTGATGCCGATGTACGCGATTCAGAAAGTGCCAGCGATGCGTAAATACAGCGGCCAGATCAGCAACGTCTTCGTTGTGATTATGGGTCTGATTGCTATCTCCGCTATCTTCTTCTCGCTGTTCGCTTAATTCCTCCCGCGCCGTCTTCGGACGGCGCACTCTTCTCCCAAGACGTAAAGCAACGGACGCATCATGATTAGCGTTTTCGATATTTTCAAAATTGGTATTGGTCCATCCAGCTCGCACACCGTCGGGCCGATGAAAGCCGGTAAACAGTTCACGGACGATCTTATTGCACGCGGAATGCTGCACGACACGACCCGCGTGGTGGTGGATGTTTACGGCTCCCTGTCGCTGACCGGCAAAGGTCACCATACCGATATCGCCATTATTATGGGCCTGGCGGGCAACCTGCCGGATAGCGTCGATATTGACGCCATCCCGGGGTTCATCCAGGACGTTAACACCCACAGCCGCCTGCTGCTGGCGAAGGGTGAACATGAAGTTGAATTCCCGGTTGATCGCTGCATGAATTTCCATGCCGACAACCTGTCACTGCACGAAAACGGCATGCGGATCACCGCGCTGGCAGGCGACAAGGTGATTTACAGCCAAACCTATTACTCCATCGGCGGCGGTTTTATCGTCGACGAAGACCATTTTGGCCAGAGCGACAGCGCGCCTGTGGCGGTCCCGTATCCGTACAAATCGGCGGCCGACCTCCAGCGCCATTGCCAGGAAAGTGGTCTGTCACTCTCCGGCCTGATGATGCAAAACGAGCTGGCTTTGCACAGCAAAGCCGAGCTGGAACAGCACTTTGCCAACGTCTGGGAAGTGATGCGCGGCGGTATTGAACGCGGTATCACTACCGAGGGCGTTCTGCCGGGCAAACTGCGCGTCCCTCGTCGTGCTGCCGCCCTGCGCCGCATGCTGGTCAGCAGCGACAAAACCACCAGCGACCCGATGGCGGTGGTGGACTGGATCAACATGTTCGCACTGGCGGTGAATGAAGAGAACGCCGCCGGTGGCCGCGTGGTCACCGCGCCAACTAACGGTGCCTGCGGTATCGTTCCGGCGGTGCTGGCCTATTACGACAAGTTTATTCGCGAAGTGAATGCTAACTCGCTAGCCCGCTATCTGCTGGTCACCAGTGCCATTGGCTCGCTGTATAAGATGAACGCTTCCATCTCCGGCGCGGAAGTGGGCTGCCAGGGCGAAGTGGGCGTTGCCTGCTCGATGGCGGCAGCGGGTCTGGCGGAGCTGCTGGGCGGTAGCCCGACGCAGGTCTGCATTGCAGCAGAGATCGGGATGGAGCATAACCTCGGTCTGACCTGCGATCCGGTGGCCGGTCAGGTGCAGGTGCCGTGTATCGAGCGTAACGCGATTGCCTCCGTGAAGGCGGTCAACGCCGCGCGTATGGCGCTGCGCCGTACCAGCGAGCCGCGCGTCTGCCTCGATAAAGTGATCGAAACCATGTACGAGACCGGGAAAGACATGAACGCCAAATACCGCGAAACCTCCCGCGGTGGTCTGGCGATGAAGATTGTCACCTGCGACTAAGTCCAAAAAGGAGCCTCGTTTTGCGAGGCTCCTTCCTGAACGCCCCGCCACACGTAGTTTCCCCCCCGCCGACAGTGTTACCCTTATTTGACTGAACAGAAGGGAGAAAATCTGTGGCCGTTCATTTGCTTATTGTCGACGCGCTGAACCTTATCCGGCGCATCCACGCGGTTCAGGGCACGCCCTGCAAGGATACCTGCCTTAACGCGCTGGAGCAGCTTATTCGCCACAGCCAGCCCAGCCACGTGGTCGCCGTGTTTGACGATGAAGCCCGTAACAGCGGCTGGCGACATCAGCGCCTCCCGGATTACAAAGCCGGGCGCGTGCCCATGCCGGACGACCTGCACGCCGAAATGCCCGCCATTCGCGCCGCCTTTGAACAGCGCGGGGTTCCCTGCTGGGGCGCCCAGGGCAACGAAGCCGACGATCTGGCCGCTACCCTGGCGGTAAAAGTCGCCAGCGCCGGGCATCAGGCTACCATCGTCTCGACCGATAAGGGCTATTGCCAGCTGCTTTCGCCCACCATCCGCATCCGCGACTATTTCCAGAAACGCTGGCTCGACGCCCCCTTTATCGCCAGTGAGTTTGGCGTCTCGCCGCAGCAGCTGCCGGATTACTGGGGGCTGGCGGGGATCAGCAGCTCAAAAGTGCCGGGCGTTACCGGGATTGGCCCGAAAAGCGCGGCCCAGCTCCTGACCGATTTTCAGGATCTGGAGGGGATTTACGCCCATCTGGATGAGGTGCCGGAGAAGTGGCGCAAAAAGCTGGAAGCGCATAAAGAGATGGCGTTTATCTGCCGGGACGTGGCGCGGTTGCAGACCGATTTACAGTTAGACGGGAATTTGCAGCAGCTACGGTTAGATCGAGTGTGAGTTCATGCCCGGTGGCGCTTCGCTTACCGGGCCTACGATCTGGATCCCCTCTCCCTATGGGAGAGGGTTAGGGTGAGGGATAACTATCTCTCGTCGCGACGACCACCCACTGCAGCCCACCAGCGGCGGATGTGTACGGTGACTTCTTCGCGATCGTGGTACAGCTGGCGAGCCTGAATCACTACGTTAATACCGTGTTCATCCATCTGCTCCTGAATGTAGGCCAGGTTCTGAGAGACCTCCTCATAGCGCTTTTTCATCGGCAGCTTGAGGTTAAAAATGGTCTCACGACACCAGCCGTTGACCAGCCAGGAGGCCATCAGCGCCGCTACTTTCGCCGGCTTCTCTACCATGTCGCACACCATCCAGGAGATGTTGTTGCGGGTTGGGCGATAGCGGAAACCATCTTCACGTAGCCAGGTCACCTGCCCGGTATCCATCAGGCTTTGCGCCATCGGGCCGTTGTCGACGGAGGAAACCCACATGTTGCGTTTCACCAGCTGATAGGTCCAGCCGCCGGGACAGGCACCCAGATCGACCGCGTACATGCCGTTTGCCAGGCGTTCATCCCACTCATCGGCGGGAATAAAGACGTGAAACGCCTCTTCAAGCTTCAGCGTTGAACGGCTCGGGGCATCGGCCGGGAACCGCAGACGTGGGATGCCCATAAAGAACGGTGAGTTATTGGTGGTGTAGGAATAACCGGCATAACAGCAGCCTGGGGCGATAAAGAAGATATGCACCACGGGACGTTTTGGCGTCTCGTAGTTGGTCAACACGCCCGCTTCACGCAGAGCCGCGCGCAGCGGCACGGTGAACTTACGGCAGAACTTCATCAGCTCTTTGCTTTCGTTGGTATCGGCGACTTCAACGCGCAGATCGCCACCCTTCTCCACCACGCCCTGCAGCATGCCAACAATCGGCGTAATGCGATCTTCAGGCGGCAGATCTTTCAGCAGTTCACCCGCGACAAACATCTGACGGGCAAAAATCAGCGAGCTGAACGGCAGGTCACGAACCAGTTTTTCCGCGTCATCAGCCTGATAGCACTCGAAAACGACATAGCCCGCATTCTCTTTCACGCGGGCAAAACCAAACACTTCGCGCTTCGCGGCTTTATCAGTGATCTCCGCGGCACACTCTTTTTCAAAGCCCGGGCGACAATATAAGACAACTTTATTCATGAACAACGCCCTTGCGTTTCAGACGGAACGAACCGATTAACATTAATACCCACCCGACCAGGAAGCTGACGCCGCCGACCGGGGTAACAAACGCCCACAGGCGTAAATGCGACAGCGCAAGGCAGTACAGGCTACCGCTGAAGAGCACGGTACCCAGCGCCATAAACACGCTGCTCCAGTAAAACCAGATACTGATACGGCGCTGCATGGCCACGGCTAATCCGAAGATCGCCAGGGTATGAAACGCCTGATATTCCAGACCGGTGTGGATCCAGCCCATCTCCACCACACCCAGGGATTTGCGTAAAACATGTGCGCCAAAAGCGCCCAGGGCAACAAAAATAAAGCCACTCACCGCGGCAAAAATCAGCATAAAACGGCTGGTCATGTTTCTGTCCTGAAGTTATGCGCGTCCTGCGCGCAAAAGAAAGTGTTACTCGTACCGAAAGCGGAATTTTTCTTGCTCGTTGGCCGCCTTTGCCAGGATCCACTGGCGAAACGCGGCTATTTTACCCAGTTCTGCCTGACTGTCATGACAAACCAGATAAAAAGCGTTCTTGCTGACCAGAACATCATTAAAGGGGCAGACCAGGCGGCCGGCCTCAATTTCGGACTGCGCCATGACGTTGTTAGCCAACGCCACGCCCTGTCCGTGGATGGCAGCCTGTAACACCATCGCACTGTGGCTGAAGATGGGGCCCTGCTGCACGTTTATATGGTTAAGACCAAGCTGGCGGGTATAAGTTTGCCAGTCGCGGCGAGAAGCATCATGTAAAAGCGTATGCTGCGCCAGATTTTCCGGCGCTTTTAGCGCTTTTTCGCCTGTTAAGAGTAGTGGCGAGCAGACCGGCAGCAAATATTCGGCGTACAATTTTTCGACACGCAGGCCTGGCCAGTTGCCGCGGCCATAGAAAATCGCTACGTCAACGTCGTCTGCCAGCTTGTCTTCCTGACGGTCGACGGCCTGGATTCGGACATCGATTCCCGGATAAGCTGAGTTAAAGCTTGAGAGTCTCGGCACCAGCCACTGAATGGCAAAACTGGGCAATAAACTGACCGTCAGCGCCCCTTTGGCACTGCGCGCCTGTAACTTACGCGTCGCCTCGGTCAGCTGGGAAAATATCTCTTTAATATCCTGAAAATAGCTCTGCCCCTCTTCCGTCAGAAGCAGGGAACGGTTGCGGCGGCGGAACAGCTTGAGGCCCAGAAAATCCTCAAGAGACTTGATTTGATGACTTACTGCGGCCTGAGTCACAAAAAGCTCATCGGCCGCGCGCGTGAAACTTAAATGGCGGGCGGCAGCATCAAATACACGTAATGCATTAAGGGGTGGTAATCGCTTGGACATGGTTATCTGGCTTAGATGTTAACGGCTTTTAACAAACAGGAAACAACGTTTAACCTATTAGTTTTTTTTATCTGAGCCATTATAAATTGTCCGTTGAGGAACTACCAGCAAATACCTATAGTGGCGGCACTTCCTGAGCCGGAACGAAAAGCTTTTTTTGGAATGCGTGTTCTGAAGGGCTTTTGGCTTACGGTTGTGATGTTGTGTTGTTGTGTTTGCAATTGGTCTGCGATTCAGACCTCGGTAGCGACGCTACCAATTTTTCACTTCCTGTACATTTACCCTGTCTGTCCATAGTGATTAATGTAGCACCGCCCAATTGCGGTGCTTTTTTTTGTCTGCAATTCCGTTAGTGGTCCAGCTCAACCATCTCTTTCACATCACTGCGGTTGATCTGCTGTTTGTTCCCGTTCGCATCCTTATACGAGATCATGCCGGTGTCATTATCGGTTTGCGGCTTACCTTCTGAGACGATAGAGCGGCCATCGTTGGTATGCATAACGTAGTTATTACCGGAACAGGCGCTCAGTGCGAAAGTAAGCATACAGGCAGAAACAATTGCGACAGTCTTCTTCATTTTCTTCTCCTTTAGCAATTAATGCTATCTAAACCATGTTTCAGAACAGGCTAAAACATCTTCCTGACACTATTTCAGCATAACCTGCTTCGTCTGTTGCGCCAGGATAAACAGACAAATCCGATAGAGATCAACCTCCTTGCCCTGCCGCTGAATTTGCGCGACGATCTCTTCATGATGAAGAGGAACTCCATGAACGCATTCAGCCCTGCCCATTTTCGCGCACAGTTTCCGGCGCTGGCCGATGCCGGTGTCTATCTTGATAGCGCCGCGACGGCCCTCAAGCCTCAGGCGGTGATCGAGGCCACGCACCAGTTTTACAGCCTGAGCGCAGGCAATGTGCATCGCAGCCAGTATGCCGAGGCGCAACGCTTAACCGCGCGCTATGAAGCAGCCCGCGATCAGGTCGCGAAGCTGCTTAATGCCGAAAGCGGTAAAAATATTGTCTGGACGCGGGGCACCACCGAAGCCATCAACATGGTGGCGCAGTGTTACGCTCGTCCACGCCTGCAGCCGGGCGACGAGATTATCGTCAGCGAGGCGGAGCATCACGCCAATCTGGTGCCCTGGCTGATGGTGGCCGAACAGACCGGCGCACGGGTGGTGAAGTTACCCCTGGGTGCCGATCTGCTGGCGGATGTCGCCCGCCTGCCCGAATTTATCACCCCGCGCAGCCGCATCCTCGCGCTGGGACAAATGTCTAACGTCACCGGCGGCTGCCCGGATCTGGCCCGCGCCATTCAGCTCGCCCATGCCAGCGGTATGGTGGTGGTGGTCGATGGCGCGCAGGGGGTGGTGCATTTTCCGGCTGACGTGCAGCAGCTGGATATCGACTTCTATGCCTTCTCCGGACATAAGCTTTACGGACCGACCGGCATCGGCGCGCTCTACGGCAAAGCCGAGCTGCTGGAACAGATGACCCCGTGGCTCGGCGGCGGCAAGATGATCGCCGAGGTGAGCTTTGACGGCTTCAAAACCCAGGCGGTGCCGTATCGCCTGGAAGCCGGGACGCCCAACGTCGCCGGGGTGATTGGCCTGAGCGCGGCGCTGGAGTGGCTGGCGGATATCGATCTGCAGCAGGCGGAGAGCTGGAGCCGCGGGCTGGCGACGCTGGCCGAAGAAGCGCTGAAAAAACGCCCCGGCTTTCGCTCTTTCCGCGTCCAGGATTCGAGCCTGCTGGCGTTCGATTTTGCCGGCGTGCATCACAGCGACATGGTGACGCTGCTGGCGGGTTACGGTATTGCCCTGCGCGCCGGACAGCACTGCGCCCAGCCGCTGCTGGCGGCGCTTGGCGTCAACGGCACCCTGCGCGTCTCGTTTGCCCCTTATAACACCCAAAGCGATGTCGACGCGCTGGTTGCCGCCGTCGATCGCGCCCTTGCCTTACTGGTGGATGAATGACAAGCCCAATTCTCGCCGGACACCCGTTCGGCACCGTCATCACGGAAGAAACGTTAAAACAGACCTTCGCCCCGCTGACCCAGTGGGAAGACAAGTATCGCCAGCTGATCCTGCTGGGCAAACAGCTGCCCGTACTGTCCGATGAGCTGAAAGCACAGGCGAAAGAGATCCCCGGCTGTGAGAACCGCGTCTGGCTTGGAGTGACCCCCGTCGGGGATAAGCTGCATTTTTATGGCGACAGCGAAGGCCGGATTGTGCGCGGATTGCTGGCCGTACTGCTGACAACGATAGAGGGGAAAAGCGCCGCGCAGATCCTCAGCGAGAGCCCGCTGGCGCTGTTTGATGAGCTGGGGTTACGCGGTCAGCTGAGCGCCTCGCGCAGCCAGGGGCTGACTGCGCTGAGTGAGGCGGTGCTGGAGGCGGCGCGTCAGGCCTGACGTTCCGCCTTTGCCATCATCTTTTTCAGGGCGTGAGACACGGCGATAAAGCCAAAGGTCGCGGTCACCATAGTGGCCGCACCAAACCCGGAGGCACAGTCCATCCGTTTTGGCCCTTCCGCAGTACTCTTCATGGCGCAGACTGAGCCGTCGGCCTGCGGATAGACCAGCGCTTCCGTGGAGAATACGCAGTCGATGCCCAGCTTACCTTTGCTGTTTTTCACCACCCCAAAATCGCTTTTCAGACGCTCGCGCAGCTTGGCTGCCAGCGGATCCTGGATGGTTTTCGCCAGGTCGGTGACCTGGATCTGCGTCGGGTCGATCTGCCCGCCCGCCCCGCCGGTGGTCACCAGCGGCACTTTATTGCGACGACACCAGGCGATCAGCGCCGCTTTCGGGCGCACGCTGTCTATGGCGTCAATCACGTAGCTGTAACCGGCCCCCATATACTGGGCGACGTTATCGGCCGTTACGAAATCATCGATCACCGTGACGCGGCATTCCGGGTTGATCTGACGAATCCTTTCCGCCATCACCTCAGATTTTGCCTGCCCGACGCTGTCGCGCAGGGCATGGATCTGCCGGTTGGTGTTGGTAACGCAGACATCATCCATGTCGATAAGCGTAATGGCGCCGATCCCGGTTCGTGCCAGCGCTTCCGCCGCCCATGAGCCGACGCCGCCAATCCCGACCACGCAGACGTGCGCATCGGCAAACAGTTGCAGGGCTTTTTCACCATATAAACGCGCGGTGCCACCAAAACGCTGGCGCCAGGCTTCGCTCATTACCACAGACATAGAACCTCAGATGTAAAAAGGGTGAGAGTTGCCCCTCACCCCGGAAAACATGCTGACAATATTACCACACTCAGCCGCTAAACACGTTGCCCGCGCCTGCTGCGGTTTTCAGCACCCACACGCGTCCGTAGTGGTTATACCAGCCTGCGCGGTGACCGGCATCGGGGCCAATCCCCTGATAGATGTCGAAGTGCTGGCCTTTGATGGCCCCGCCCACGTCCAGCGCCACCATCAGACGCAGTTCATACTGACCGGAGAATTTCCCGTTGTGATCCAGCGTCGGCACTTCTGCCAGCAGGGTGGTACCCGGTGGGATCACCGTCTTGTCAGAGGCCACAGATGCGCGGCCAATCAGCGGTACCGCGCTCGCACCTTTCACCGGGGCAAAGTTTTGCGGCTTAAAGAAGACAAATGACGGGTTCTGCTCCAGCAGCTCGCGCACTTCATATTCGCTGTGCTTCTCGCCCCACTCGCGGATCGCCTGCATCGACATATCTTCGCGTTTCACTTCCCCACGATCGATCAGCACCTTACCGATACTGCGGTAAGCGTGGCCGTTTTTACCGGAATAGCTGAAGAAGTTAAGCGGGCTGCCGTCGCCAAAGTCGATATAACCGCTGCCCTGCACGTCCATGATGAAGTTATCCATCAGCGAGTTGCTGTAGGCCAGGATATAGCTGTCGCTCAGCGCACCGGAGTAGATCTCGGCGCGGGATGGCAGGCGGCCACGTTTTGGCGGCATGCGGTAAATAGGGTATTTGAACTCACCCTGTGCGGTATGGCGCGCCTGCACCACCGGGGTGTAGTAGCCGGTAAACTGGACGTTACCGTAGTTATCGGTGCCTTCCATCTGCCAGGCGTCAATGCCGAACTGGCGCATGGTGCGGGTATCCCCCCCCGGCGCGTAACCAGTCCTGCACGGCGTTATACACGCTGTTCTGCGAGCCATACAGCCGCGGCGACGCGGTGCGGATCTGGCTCACCTGCTCTGCGAAGTCGCCACCATTAATGGGCGCGCCCACGGCGTCAGGTTGATTTACTAAAGAGAAAGGCTGGGTCAGTTTCCCGTCTTTATATTGCTGACCGCGATCGGTCGGTTTGGAGGAACAGGCAGCCAGAATAGCTACCATCGCGCCCGTCATCAGATACTTCGCCCAACGTCCTTTCATTATATCTCGTCTTTAAGTTGCCCGATTCTGCGCAATGAAGATAACAAACCGGCAAGTGTATTGAAATGCGATTACCTCCCCTCACGCAAATTTTGCGCAAAAAACAGCCGAACTGTCGGAGGAGCGTACAATCAACACCTAATTTGGTGATTTTTACGAAAAAGGGTTGCAACAAAAAGTCATCCGAGTATAGTGCGCTTCCACGGACGCGGGGTGGAGCAGCCTGGTAGCTCGTCGGGCTCATAACCCGAAGGTCGTCGGTTCAAATCCGGCCCCCGCAACCAATTAAAATTTGATGAAGTATCTTCTACGACTGTAGAAAGACGGACGCGGGGTGGAGCAGCCTGGTAGCTCGTCGGGCTCATAACCCGAAGGTCGTCGGTTCAAATCCGGCCCCCGCAACCAATCAAATTTAAAGAAGTAAGATTCTACGAAGTAGAATGACGGACGCGGGGTGGAGCAGCCTGGTAGCTCGTCGGGCTCATAACCCGAAGGTCGTCGGTTCAAATCCGGCCCCCGCAACCAACACTTCTGAAAACAATAAACACCCTTTCGGGTGTTTTTTTGTATCTGCAGTTTGTCATTTTGCCGGGCGTAAACCCGGCCATCCTGATTAACCGCGTCTCGCCAGCGTCGCCCCATCCGAGAAATAGGCTTTAATCCCCGCCAGTATCGACTCCGCCACTTCCTGCTGGAAGGCGGCCGTCTTAAGCTTGCGCTCCTCTTCCACGTTACTGATAAACGCGGTCTCCACCAGGATCGACGGGATATCCGGCGCTTTTAATACCGCAAACCCGGCCTGCTCGACGCTGTTTTTATGCAGCTTGTTTACCCTACCCAGTCTACCCAGTACGGCTTTACCAAACTTCAGGCTGTCGGTGATGGTCAGCGACTGCACCATATCAAACAGCGTGTGGTCAACGTAACGATCGCCGCTCTTGCTGACGCCGCCGATCAGGTCAGAGGCGTTTTGCGAATCTGCCAGCAGTTTTGCCGCCGTACTGGTTGCCCCTTTGGTGGAAAGGGCAAACACCGACGACCCGCTGGGCTGACGGCTGGTAAAGGCATCCGCATGGATAGAGATGAACAGATCCGCGCGCTGCTTTTGCGCTTTCGCCACGCGCACCTTCAGCGGAATAAAGACGTCTTCGTTACGCGTCATATAGGCGCGCATATTGCCTTCTCTGTCGATCAGCGCCTTCAGGCGACGGGCGATCTGCAGCACCACGTCTTTTTCCCGCGTGCGGTATTTGCCCACTGCGCCGGAGTCTTCCCCGCCGTGACCCGGATCGAGCATGATCACAATCGGGCGATCGCGCCCGGCTTTGCCCGGCTGCGGACCACTCTGCGCAGGCGGAACCTGCTTTTCGAGATCGCCTTTGTTGTAATCTTCCAGCAACGCCAGCAAAGGATCCTGAATGTCCGTCGCGTTGGCGGGATAGAGATCCATCACCAGACGCTCTTTAAAACCAGCTACCGGTGCCAGGGCAAACAGCTGCGGCTTCACGTTCTGCTTAAGTTCAAACACCATGCGCACGGTTTTCGGATCAAACTGCCCGACGCGCGCGGACTTGATAAAAGGATCGTCGCCACGGATCTGGGCGCTCATCCCTTTAAGGACTGAATTGAGGTTCACCCCTTCGATATCCACCACCACCCGCTCCGGATTACTCAGGGCGAATTGCTTATAGTTCAGCACCCGGTTGGACTCGACCGTCACGCGTGTATAGGTCGACGCTGGCCAGACACGTACCGCCACCACCTGACTGACGGCGGCAAGCCCTACCTGACTTACGCTAAGCAACCACATTGCCCCGGCCCCTTGTAACAGGCGGCGGCGACTTAATGCTTTACTGGATCCCGACATGCTTCTCCCGAGCAAAGATATCGAATAACTTCTCATAACGTCCAAATTGACCGAAAACTTTAGCGAATGATGCATAACCTGTCATCCTTAAAAGGGTAAACAATCATGCGTTAATGATTACTTCACTAAATGTTTTCTTTGCTTCGGCGAAAAGTTTGGCTTGCGCGCGGGTGCATATTCGAATAAAAATACAAAAATTACGAATAAACATTCAATGAGGGGTTGTGCCGTGGTGAAGGAACGTAGAATCGAACTGGTCCAGGGATTCCGCCATTCTGTTCCCTATATCAACACCCACCGGGGGAAGACGTTCGTCATTATGCTCGGCGGCGAAGCCATTGAGCACGAGAACTTCTCCAGCATTGTCAATGACATCGGCCTGCTGCACAGCCTGGGTATTCGCCTTGTTGTCGTTTATGGTGCCCGTCCGCAGATTGAAGCCAATCTGGCCGCGCATCATCACGAGCCGATTTACCACAAACATACCCGCGTCACCGACGCCAAAACGCTGGAGCTGGTAAAGCAGGCCGCCGGTCTGCTGCAGCTCGACATTACCGCGCGTCTGTCGATGAGCCTCAACAATACCCCGCTGCAGGGGGCGCACATCAACGTGGTGAGCGGCAATTTTATTATCGCTCAGCCGCTTGGGGTGGATGACGGGGTGGATTATTGCCACAGCGGACGTATTCGTCGTATTGATGAAGAGGCAATCCACCGCCAGCTCGACGGCGGCGCGATTGTGCTGACCGGCCCGGTTGCCGTCTCGGTGACCGGCGAAAGCTTTAACCTCACCTCAGAAGAGATTGCCACCCAGCTGGCAATCAAGCTGAAAGCCGAAAAAATGATCGGCTTCTGCTCCTCGCAGGGGGTCACTAACGAGCTGGGGAATATCGTCTCTGAGCTGTTCCCGAACGAAGCCCAGGCGCGGGTCGAAGCGCTTGAGGAACAGGGCGATTACTACTCTGGCACCGTGCGTTTCCTGCGCGGCGCCATCAAAGCCTGCCGCAGCGGCGTGCGCCGCAGCCACCTGATCAGCTATCAGGAAGACGGTGCCCTGTTGCAGGAGCTCTTCTCCCGCGACGGTATCGGGACGCAGATCGTCATGGAGAGCGCCGAGCAGATCCGCCGCGCCACCATCAACGACATCGGCGGCATTCTGGAGCTGATTCGCCCGCTGGAGCAGCAGGGGATCCTGGTGCGTCGCTCCCGCGAACAGCTGGAGATGGAGATCGACAAGTTCACCATTATTCAGCGCGACAACCTCACCATCGCCTGCGCGGCGCTCTATCCCTTCCCGGAAGAGAAGATTGGGGAGATGGCCTGCGTGGCGGTGCACCCTGACTACCGCAGCTCATCACGCGGCGAAGTGTTGCTGGAGCGGATCGCTCTTCAGGCGCGGCAGCTGGGGCTGAGTAAGCTATTTGTACTCACTACCCGCAGCATTCACTGGTTCCAGGAGCGCGGCTTCACGCCGGTGGACATTGATTCCCTGCCGGAAACCAAGAAAGAGATGTATAACTATCAGCGTCGCTCGAAGGTGCTGATGGCGGATCTGGGTTAATCTCTTTTCCAGCAAAGTTTGATAAATCCGCAATAATTTTCTTGCGCTTAAAGCGATGGAATAATTTCAGAATAATAAAACACTTACAGCGGCTCCCTGGTCCGGCTGAAAATCGCCGAAGCGTTTCCGGAAGGCCGGGGCGAGGCGCAGGGACGCGCCGAGAGGGCATAGCCTGCACGGATGCAGGCTGGTGCCCGACCCGAAAGCCTGAAGGAATAAGCTGAGGGCACCGCGAAGCGGCGATTTTCTTTGCCGGGAGCCGGGATTGTGAAGGGGGCGGCGGCGAGCCCCCCTTCACACGTTCACGGGTGACGCGGCCGACAGAGAAAAGCAGAACGTAAGGTGAACGGAACAACCACCTGAGCCGCATGTTCCCCCCTCACCCTAACCCTCTCCCTCAAGGGAGAGGGAATCGTCCGTGCGAAGATTATTTGAGGGGTTCCCTCAGAAGTGTGAGAGAAAATAATTACAAAGCTTCAAAAATCGCACTCAGCCCGCTGCGTCGCTCCGTACGGGTGGTAACGGCCTGCACCAGCACACCGTCATCCGCATACAGCGATAACCGCCGACGGGCACGCGTAATGGCCGTATAGACCAGCTCGCGGGTCACTACCGGGGACATCTGGGTAGGCAAAATCAGCGCCGCATGATCGAACTCAGAGCCCTGAGATTTATGCACCGTCATCGCCCACGCGGTTTCATGCTCCGGCAGGCGGCTCGGCTGTACGGACTTCAGGCTGCCGTCCGGCATCTGGAACCAGACGCGCAGCCCCTGCCCCCGATCCAGCGCAATCCCGATATCACCATTAAACAGACCCAGCGCACTGTCGTTGCGCGAAATCATCACCGGGCGGCCTTCATACCAGCGCGAATGCGGCTGACGGCTGATGCGGCGTTTTTGCACCAGCACCTGCTCCAGCCTTTCGTTGAGCCCGGCCACACCAAAGGGACCGTCCCGTAAGGCGCACAGCAGCTGGTAGCGGCTAAATGCCGCCAGAATCTCCCCTTCGGAGGCCTGACGTTGCACATGATCGAGAAAATGGTGATATCCCTGCAGGGCATCCTCCAGCATCACCAGATACTCTTCCCCACTCTGGAGCTGCTTTTTCTCGATATCGCTGAACGTACCGTCAAATACCGAGCGCAGAGCGTGGCGGTCGCCACGGTTAACCGCGGCCGCCAGCTGCCCGATGCCGGAGTCGCTGCCGAAACGGTAGCTTTTTTTGCAGCAGGCACAGGCTGTCGCGCAGCGCGCCCGCCACCGGGCTGACGTTGCCTTCCATCTGGCATCCGGTCATGCCCGCAAGCTCCTGAGCACGCTGCACGGTAAAACCGGCGCTGGCCCAGGTGCAGATATCGCCCAGCACGGCCCCGGCTTCAACGGACGCCAGCTGATCGCGATCGCCGAGGAAGATCACCCTGGCATGGGGCGGCAGGGCATCAATCAGACGAGACATCATGGTCAGGTCGATCATCGAGGCTTCATCCACCACCAGCACATCCAGATGCAGCGGGTTACCGGCATGGTAGCGCAGACGCTGGCTGCCCGGCTGGGCGCCGAGCAAACGGTGCAGGGTACTGGCTTCGGTCGGGAAGCGCTTGCGCTGGATGTCGGTCAACGGAAGCTGTTGCAGCGCGCCACCCAGCGACTCGGTGAGACGCGCCGCGGCCTTACCGGTCGGGGCCGCCAGACGGATACGGCACTTCTCCTCCCCCCGCCATCTGGATCAGCGCCGCCAGCAGGCGGGCAACGGTGGTGGTTTTACCGGTGCCCGGGCCGCCGGAAATCACCGAGATACGCCGCGTTAACGCCACAGCCGCCGCCACCTTTTGCCAGTTGACGGCTTCGTCAGAGGTGAACAGCGCGTTCAGGGTACGCTGAACGTCGGCACTGTCATGGGGCAACGGCTGGTTGGCTTCGCTAAAGAAACTGGCCACGGCCCGCTCGTAGCGCCACATCCGGTTGAGGTAGAGGCGGTCTCCCACCAGCACCAGCGGCGTTGGTTCGTCCCCTGCGCTCACTGCGCGCGAACGCATCAGCGTGGCGGACCAGTCCAGGGTTTCATCATGCAGAGCAAAACAGGCCTGCAGCGCGGCGCTTTTCGCCTCTGCCTGTAGGCGCGACAGCGGCAGACAGACATGCCCCTCTCCGGCGTCCCGGCTTAAGATCGCCGTCGCCAGCATCACCGAGGGTTCATCGTTCCCCGCCACCATCATCGCAAACTGTACATCCAGACGACGCAATACGCGCTGTTCTACGGCCTCCAGCAATAATTCCTGCATCGTCATGACACAAGCTCCTCTCGGCTTGCAGAAAACAAGCTATCCATTTGATTTATTAAAATTTCTTCCGGGCGGGTGGCGAAGCAACCGGACCCCGGAGAGCTCCCGTCCACCCCGCGTAAAAACAGGTAGATCACCCCACCGAAATGCCGCTGATAGTCGTAGTCGGCAATACGGTGGCGCAGATAACGGTGCAGCGCCAGGGTGTAGAGCTGGTACTGCAGATCGTAGCGGTGGGACTGCATCGCGCGGGCCATCGCCTCCGGGGTATAGGCTTCGCCGTTCTCCCCAAGCCAGTTGGACTTATAGTCGAGCAGGTAGTAGCGGCCATTATGGCGGAAGACCAGGTCGATAAAACCTTTTAGCATGCCGCGCACCTGGCGGAAATCGAGCGGCGGGCAGCCACGCGACAGCGGATCGTGCTCGCGGATCAGCGCATCCAGCGCATCGGCGGTCAGCGGCCCGGCGACCGGGAGGTAAAACTCCATCTCCACCTGTTTATCGGATGCTGAAAGCTGGCTCAGGGAGATCCCCTCCTCGTTGAGCGGCGTCTGCAGGATCTGCGTAAGCCAGTGGGTCAGCACCGGCTGCCAGCGGGCGTCGTACCCGCCTTTCTGCAGCATCTCCAGCACCCACTCCGGGGAGACGGGTTGGGTAAAATCGAGCGCTTCAAACAGGCTATGTAAAAAGGTGCCAGGCGAAGCGCCGCGCGGGAACTGGTGTGGCGTCAGCTCCGGCTCCTGTGCCACCTCGCCGGTGCCTGCGGCATCAACGTCGAGGCGCGGCATCAGATCCTGGGCGATACTGTGTCCGTGCTGCTGTAGCCCGGAGTAGCTGGTAACCCGCCAGTCATCGAACAGCGCGCGTGCCACCTGCCGGGCCTGCAGATCCGGCATCGTCGACTCCGGCATGTTCCAGCGGGCGGTGTCGGCGATCCCGGCAACCTGCAGCGCAATATGATCGTTGCACAGGGTCTCCAGGCACTGGCGCAGCCCGGCCGAATCTTTCGGCTCGCCACGTTGGATTAAGCGTCCAAGGGCGCTGAGGTGGAAGTCGCTGTCGCCGGACTTGTCGCCCCGACGCCGGAATAGCGGCGCGACGCCCAGGCTGCAGTGCCAGACCGAGCGGGTCAGGGCCACATACAGCAGACGTAAATCTTCCGCCAGCCGCTCGGCTTCGGCCAGCTCGACGCTGTCCTCGGCCTTGCTGAGGTCGAGCACCGCTTCAAAGGTTTTACGATCGTGGTAAAAGGCCTGATCCTGCACCCGGTAGTTGGCAATAAAGGGCAGCCAGACTAGCGGGTATTCCAGTCCTTTCGATTTGTGTATGGTGACGATTTTGACCAGATGCTTGTCGCTTTCGAGGCGCATCTGCTGGCTTGAGGCATTGCTGTTGGGTTCAGCGATGTGCTGCGCCAGCCAGCGCACCAGGGCGTGCTCGCTCTCAAGCTGGGTTCCCGCCTCCTGGAGCAGCTCGCTGATGTGCAAAATATCGGTCAGACGGCGTTCGCCGCCCGCGGTGGCCAGCATGTTTTCGGCAATATTGCGCTGCGCCATGACGTCGCGCAGCATCGCCATCACGCCCCGCTTCTGCCAGCGCTCGCGGTAGTGGGTAAACTCCTCCACCGCCTCATCCCACAGGGTTTCGCTGTTATTCAGCCTGTCGATGTCGCGGGCGTTCAATCCAAGCATCGAGCTTGCCAGCGCGCTGCGCAGGAGGCTTTCACGCTCGGGTGCCAGCACCGCCTGCAGCAGCCACAGCATCTCCTGGGCTTCGAGGGTTTCAAACACGCTGTCGCGGTTGGAGAGATAGACCGAGGGAATGGTGAGTAGCGTCAGCGCGTCGCGGATCAGCGCCGCTTCCTGCCGGCTGCGCACCAGCACCGTAATGTCCGAGGCCCTCACCGGCCGGGCCTCGTCGCCCCGGTGCAGGATGGCTTCACCCCGCACTCCGGCGCTCAGCCAGTCGCGGATTTGCGCCGCGCAGTGCTGGGCCATAAAGGCCTGATAATCCCCGACGCCGCAGCCTTCGCCGTCCATCAGCCAGACGTTCATCGCTGGCTGGAAATCACCCCGCAGCTCAAAGCGCAGCCCGGCGTTTCTCGGGGCGGACTTGACCGGCTGGAAGGGGATTTCACGGAACATGAAAGCGTCGTTCATCTGTGAAAAGAGGGTATTGACGCTTTCAACCATGCCGGGCGCCGAGCGCCAGTTGGTATCCAGCGTATAGTGCGCGGCGACTTCGCCACGCGCTTTCATATAGGTGAAGATATCCGCCCCGCGGAACGCGTAGATCGCCTGTTTCGGGTCACCAATCAGCAGCAGTGCGGTGTCAGGCTGCTGGCGCCAGATCCGGCGGAAAATGCGGTACTGCTGGGGGTCGGTGTCCTGGAATTCATCGATCATCGCCACCGGGAAGCGGCCCCGGATGGCCGCAGCCAGCGCGTCGCCATTGTCGCTGTTGAGGGCCTCATCGAGACGGCTGAGCATATCGTCAAAACCCAGCTCGCCGCGACGGCGCTTTTCGCGCGCCACCGCCTCGCGGATCTCGGCCAGCGCCCGGGTGATCATCAGATCGTTCAGGGTCAGCGGCTCGGCCAGCAGGGTATCGATGGCAACAAACAGAGGATGCTGCGGCACCTCGCCGCCCGCTTTGGTCCGCTCCGCCAGGAACGTCTGGGAGAACTTTTCCAGCGCGTCGGGCAGCTGATAGCTGTGCTTCTCTTCCTGGGCCCAGGCCGTGATGCGTTCGATGTATTTTGCCTGGTTGCCGCGGTTGAACTTGCGCCGGTCGATACCGGAACCTTCGATCACCGCGTCGATTTCCGCCACGCTGCTGGACCACTGCTGTTTCATGGTGGCGATTAAGCCGACGATCTTCTCATGGCGGGAGGCCAGGGTTTCGTCCGCAGGCGGGGGAGATTTGATTACCGGGGCTTCACCCTGCAGGTAACGGTCGATGGAGCGGAGTAACTCTTCCGGCCCTTTCCATAACCCGTGTACCGCTTCAGCAATGTCGCGCGGCAAAGGGTAGCAGTGACGACGCCAGAAGTCGGCGCACGCCTGGTAGCGCAACAGGGATTCATCTTCGATGAGTTGCTGCTCAAAGAGCATGCCGGACTCAAAGGCATTCAGGCTGAGCATCCGCTGACAGAAGCCGTGGATGGTGAACACCGAGGCCTCATCCATCTGGCGTTCCGCCAGCAGCAGCCACTGCGCCGCCTGCTGTGGGTCGTCGATCTCGTCGAGCAGGCTGGCATACAGCGGGTTGTCCGTGCTCTGCCTCAGGCAGGCGATCCGCAGCTCGTGAATGTTGACGCGGATACGGCCGCGCAGCTCTTCCGTTGCAGCTTCGGTGAAGGTCACCACCAGCAGCTCTTCCACGCTGAGCGGGCGGCTGAAGGCTGCGCTGCCGCCCAGTCCGAGCAGCAGGCGCAGATAGAGTGCCGCGATAGTGAAGGTTTTTCCGGTTCCCGCTGAGGCCTCTATCAGTCGCTCCCCCCTGTAACGGTAAACGTAGGGGATCAAGGGACTCGGCGGTATCGGTCATTCGTTCTTACTCCTGGGCAAAGATTGCTGCAATGCGCTCACGCTTTTCCAGACCGTCCAGTCTGCAGGCGGGGTGACGTCAGCTTTTTTACTCTGACTCCCCGAAACCTGGGACAGGATCGCCATCCCCTGCGGGGCAACCACCGCCTGGTGGAAGAAGTCGGCGACTTTCTGCGGCGTGAGCTGTTTTATCTCGGCCACTACTTTATCATGCGAATCGAAGCGCATATTACCCCGATCAAAATCTTTGCTGATCTTTGAGGCCTCTTCGGCCAGGGTTTGCGGCGGCTGCGTGATCTGGGCGATCACCGCCTGCTGGATCTGGGCAAACTCTTCTGGCTTCATGGCGCGCAGCTTCGCTTCCGCCTGCGGGAAGAAAGCCTGGAAACGCTGCCAGAGGTAATCCGGCTGTTTATCACTGCTTTGCAGCAGGAAGCCCATCCCCCACTGGCGACCGACGTTCATTGAGAAGGCAAACACGGCATAGCCCAGCTGCTCTTCGGTACGTAACTGGCTGTAAAACCAGGGCTGCACGATCTGTCCGAGCATGGCGCTGTAGGCCGAGCTGGCATATTCGTCATAGCCGGTCGGAACAAACACCGCCGCCAGCGCGGAGTCGGTGCTGCTGCCCGGTTTCTCGAAAATCACGTTCTGCTGTTTATCCACCAGCACGTCCTGGTTACGGCACCATTCGGTACCCTTCGCCCCCAGCTGGGTGCGGACGTCCTGCGCCAGGGTTTTCGCCTGAACTTCGCTCATATTGCCGACCACCAGAAACTCCGGTCTGGCGTTGGTTTTCAGCGCTGCACGGTAGGCCATCACCTCGTCGAGGGTGATGGACGGCAGCAGATCCCGGCGCTCTTCACGCTGGAAATAAGGCACCTGGGACAGCATCTGCACCGGCATAATCGCCTGATCGAAGGCTTTGCCCTTTTCAGCGGAGTCCATCATCTGGGCATACCAGGATTTGGCCTGCGCCAGCTGCTCCTCGGTGGCGGTGTAGCTGAAATAGCCCTCCAGCAACGCCTTAAACAGCTGCGGCAGGCGCTGGGTATAGCCGTTGGCGTTGAGCATCAGGCCATTGTTGGCGTTGGTTGAGAAACCGATCCCGCCCACGGCGGCCTGGTTGCTGAGCTGATCCAGCGCGATCCCGGCGAGATAATCATTCAGAGCAAACATCACCTGGTTTTTGGCGCTGTCCATCGCCGCAGGGTTACGCAGCACCATACTGACGTTGGCTTTCGGCTCGCTGGCAAAATAGCGGCTCGGGGTGTAGACCACGCGCAGGTCAGGTTCATCCACAATCAGCTGCGGTTTCGGGTACTCTTTAGTCGGTTTGATCAGCGTAAAGTCGTCCGGGATGTAGGGGTTCACCTCCGGCAGCTTGAGCGCGATTGCGGCGGATTTCTTCTGCCAGTCGGCAAAAGTTTGCTCGCTGATTTTGTCCACCTGATACTCAGCATTTACAAAGTAGGCGGTTTTGTTATGCGGCTCGTCCGGGCTGATGTACCAGATACGGGCGTTCTGCGGCGTCATCATGGCCAGGCGGGCTTTGACGGCGTCAGCATCGTACTTATCGGCGATATTAACCGCATCCAGGGTATGCTCAACCGGCACACGGATCATGGTGTCGGCCAGCCACTCGACGTAGTCCATATCGCGGGTAATGGAGGGATAACGGAAGTCGAGATCCAGCACGTGCGCCAGCTCGTCGAAGTAGCGTTTATCGACGCCTTTGTCACGCAGCAGCGAGAGGTAGCTGAAAATCGCGGCAACCACCTCATCACGATGGGCCAGCCCTTTATCGGTCAGGGTCGCGGAGATAGCCAGCACACCGCTGTTGCCGTTGACGATCGGATCGGAGTCGGCACGGATGCCCTCCACCAGGCCCTGGTTTTGCAGCCAGTCGGACAGGGTGTCCGGGCTACGGTTGCCAATCAGGTAGTTAACCAGCTCGTCGGTTTTGCTGCGAAACTGCGCGGTGTTGTTATCAATGCGGAATTCCACGCGCAGCACCTTACGCGGCATCGCGGGAACATAGTGAATGATTAACCCTTTCTGCGCATCGGTGACAACCGGCACGGTGACTTCCGGGCGGGTAATGTCTTTATTCGGCACCCGGCCGTAAGTTTCGGCGGCGAGTTTCGCCAGCTCCGGCAGCGGTTTGTTGCTGTACACTACCGCTTTCATCAGGTTGGCGGAGTAGTATTTGTCGCGGAACGCGTGCAGCGCATCGAGCACCGGGCTGTCCGGCTTGTCGCTCAGCGTTTCAAGGTTACCGCCGGAGAAGCGGGAGCCAGGGTGCGCGGGGTTGATGGTTTCGGCGCTAACCTGCGCCATGCGCATACCGTCCCGGGTGCGGGCCAGCGTCAGCTCGGCATTAACGGCGTTACGCTCGCGATCGGCATATTTTTTATCCAGCAGCGGGGAGGCAATGGCGTCCGCAAGGCGATCGACCGCCCCTTCCAGCGCATCGTTTTCGACTTCCAGATAAAAGGCCGTGCGGTACGGCGCGGTGCTGGCGTTATGGCTACCACCGTGCATTTTTAAAAATTCGGCGAGGCTGTCAGGCTGCGGGTACTTCGTTGAGCCCATCAGGGTCATATGTTCAAGATAGTGCGCAAGCCCCGGGTGGGATTCAGGATCCTCCAGCGAGCCCACCGGCACCACCAGCGCCGACAGTGACTTTACGGCCTGCGGATCGGAAACCAGCAGCACGACCATCCCGTTATCAAGGCGGATCGCCTGATAGTCGCGGGTATCTTTATCGCTTTTGCGGATCGTTTCCTGAACGGGTTGCCAACCGGTATTTGCCTGACTGAGGGGGGCCCAAAGAGCGACGAACAAAACTAACGATTTCAACAAGGTGCTGCCTGGCATTCACTACCTCTTCATCACGGACATCATCATTAACACGCTTCGTGCCGGACAGGCCAGCATCTCTTTGTGGTGTACATCAGTCCATGACAAGATGGGCATCATAAATGAATGCCCAAACCTGCGCAATTTTTATACAGGGCCAGGACTAATTAAATTTATACAGCGGCAACAGGTAGCGTCGGGCCTCGTCGGTGATGGCCTCATAGTACTCTGGCTCGAGGGTTCGCCACAGGCGTTGATACCAGACGTCGTCCCCTTCCCCACGCACAATCATGTTGCCTTCGTAGGCCTGCAAAAACTTGCTGCGGGCTTTTTGCAGGGTCGCCTCATCCGTTAACATCGCATCATTTGTGGCGTCGTAACAGGTTTTAATCCACGCTCCCCCCACTTTCTGGCAGCAGCAGCAGCGGCGTATTCATTCCCTGCCGGTAGCCTTCAACCAGCTGCGAGAGATACTCCATGGCCTGCGCGGCAGGCAGTGCCGGGAAGCGCCATTCACCGTCCTTGCGCACAAACAACCGGCTCTCACCTTCGCCACCGCTTGCACAATAGACAAGGTGTTCCAGCCAAAGTTGCAAACCTTGCGAAACGCTGAGCATCGACGGCCGCCAGCGCAGCAGCCCGTCAGGCTGCACATGCTGCAGCCACCCCGTCAGATTCACGCCGTTGCAGTTAAGATCGATCTCCATGCTCTTTCCGGGCTGGCGACACTCAATCACCCGCCCAGCCAGGACCTGCATCTCCTCACACTGGGCATCCCAGGTGATTTCCCCGAAGGCACCATACGGCAGCTGACCCGCCGCGCGATAGCGGCGGAACAGCTTCTGCGCATCCTCCTGCTCCACCAGCGCGTTAAGCAGCTGCTGGTTTAACTGGTAGCGGCTTAGGCCGTCCAGGGTAAAAGGCTCTGCATCAGGGATCTCGCTCTCTTCGGAGCGGAAATGGACCTGCAACCGCATCTGGAAAAAGGCCCGCACCGGGTGGGCCCAGAAACGCTGGAGCTGTTCAAACGCGACCGTCTCCAGCGGCAGCGGATCCAGGGTCTGGATAAAATCGCCGTGGGCTATCCCTTCCCGCTTCGCGGCCGGCAGCCATTCCCGGGCATAGCTCTGCTGCTCGTTGTTCTCGTAGTTGACGGCATCAAACGGCATACGGCTGTGACAGCAGGTGATATGCGCCTTCACGCGCTGTTCGCTCTCATCACAGTTCAGATGCTCATCCCCCCGGCAGGTAGTGGCTTTGTCCGATGTAGTCCACCAGCTCCTGAACCAGCACCGACGGGAACCGTTCGCTGTTATCCTGGATGGAACGGCCGATATAGCTGATATAGAGCTGCTGTTGGGCAGAGATCAGCGCCTCGAGGAACAGATAGCGGTCGTCATCGCGACGGCTACGGTCGCCGCGCTGGGACTGCTGGCTCATTAAATCAAACCCCAGCGGTGCCAGCGCGCGCGGGTAGACGCCGTCGTTCATGCCCAGCAGGCAGACCACCTTAAACGGAATGGAGCGCATCGGCATCAGGGTGCAGATGTTCACCGGCCCGGCGAGGAAGCGCTGGCTGATTCGTTCCTGGTCGAGACGCAGCGTGAGTTCATCGCGTAACAGCGACAGGGGGATCGCTTCGCCGTAGTGCGAGGCGATCCCCTCATCAATGATGGCCTGCCACTGCTGCTCGATTAACGCCATCGCCGCTTCGGTTTCCTGATCCGGCAGGAAGAAATCATTGAGCATCTCCCGGCATACCGGCATCCACTCCTCGAGCGAGCGCGACTTCATTAGCTCCCGCCGCCAGCGGTTAAGCTGCATCAGCAGCGAAGCGAGATGGCCCACCAGCTCGGCAATTAAACCACTGGATTCGTCATACGGCAGGACGGCATTCCACTCCCCCTGGCTGCTCTCCATGGCGTAGCCGAGCAGCATACGCGTCAGGCCAAACTGCCAGGTATGCTGACCGGTGACCGGCAGCTCAAACTCCTGCACGTTGTCATCGTCCATTCCCCAGCGGACGCCGGATTCGTTGACCCACTGGCGCAAATAGCGCAGCGCGTCCTCATCAATATCAAAACGGGCCGCCAGCACCGGCACGTCCAGCAGGGCCAGCACATCCTCCGGCACGAAGCGGCTGTCCGGCAGGGAAAGCAGGCTGACAAACGCCTGCAGGGCCGGGTGCGACTGGCGTGCACGGCGGTCCGATATGGCAAACGGCAGGTAGCGATCGCCCGTTGCGCTGCCAAACACCGCCTGGATATAGGGACTGTAGCTGTCGATGTCGGCCACCATCACCACGATATCGCGCGGCGTCAGCTGCGGATCGTCCTCCAGCATCGCCAGCAGTTTGTCATGCAGCACCTCCACCTCACGCTGCGGACTGTGGCACAGGTGGATGGTTACGCTGCGATCGTCAGGATCGAGCAGGCGCTTGTTGGCGCTGTTGGCAAACTCGGCGGCGGTAACGCCTGCCACCGCGCAGTTTTCCAGCTCCAGAATATCCCGCTGCACGTTATGCAGCAGGCTGTCCGGAGTGATATCCGCAAAGGCATCGACATCCCCTTCACCGGAGGCAGTAAGTTCGGAGAGCATGTAGATATAGTCGCGCCCCAGTTTGCCCCAGGAGGCCAGCAGCGGATTAGGCAGGTTCTGAATACCCTGTTCGTCAAAGAGGTCAGCCGCCGTATCGCTGTCTTTGAACAGCGGCACCGCGTGTTCGTCAAACAGGCGACGACGCTGGCGCGTAACGATGCGGGCCAGCCAGCGGGCATCCTGAATATCCCCCCAGTAATGCCGGCAGGGGTTGGTGAAAAGAATATGAATGTCGATATGTCTGCCCAGCGCATTCAGCGCTCTCAGATAAACCGGCGGCAGGGCGGAGATCCCGCAGATAAAGACCCGGGACGGCAGTCCGGCAGGCGGCACATTGGCCGACTCCAGCGTGGCGATAAAACGTTCGTAGAGATTGGCTCGGTGCCACTGCGGCTGGCCCAGCTGTTCGGTGTGTTCCACCAGCGCTTTCCACAGCGGCGCCTGCCAGACCTGCGCCTGGTCAAGGCCGTCAATCAGTTCACCCGCTTCCCAACGCGTTAACCACTCCGGGCGATAGACCAGATACTGGTCATAGAGATCGGCAGTACGCGACGCCAGCTGAAACAGTTTTCGTTTGTCGGTATCGTCATTCAGGTAGTGGCGCAGCATGGCGAACTCGTCATGCGTCAGCATCTCCGGCAGCAGCGTCATCAGCTTCCAGCTCATGCTCTGCTTGTTGAACGCGCTTTGTTTCGGGATCTCCGGCAGAACGCGAACAAACATATCCCAGATAAAGCTGGCGGGCAGCGGGAAATCAATGTTGGCGGCAATACCAAACTTTTGCGACAGGGACATCTGCAGCCACTGGGCCATACCGGTGCTCTGAACCAGGATCATCTCCGGTTCAAAGGGATCGTCGAGCCGCTGCTGCTCGACGATAAATTCCATCAGTGCTTCCAGCACATCAAGACGGTTTGAGTGGTAGACCCTTAACATTGCTGCTCCCAACTACTGGCTAACCGGGCAGTGCAGGCGCGTCATTTGACCCTGCCGACCCAATGGAGAAATAAGTGAGACCGAGATGCTGACACATCCGGCCGGTGTTGTCTGCACCCTGTTTACCTGCCAGCCCGGAGGGATCTCCCCGGCGGCCAGCTGTGACTGAGACCAGACATGACGCCAGAGCTGGCGATACTGCTCCAGGGTGACAAACCGGCTGGCTAAAACACGATGGTAACCCGCCAGCCCGGTGACGACCATCACCATCAGCATCATCGCCAGCAGGACTTCGACGATGCTGAACCCCTTCTGTTTCGCTACGGTTGCTGACATAACGTCCTCTCCTTTATGGGGCAGAAATCGCTCCAGCCGTGCGGCGAGAAATGCACCCCATCGGCCGTGACCTCGCCCAGCCGCCACAGCGTCACGCTACCGCTGCTGGCGATAAGCAGCGCGCGCCCTTCCAGAATGCGTAAGCAGACGCGCCAGGGCTGCTGAAGATGTTGTCGGCACGCGAATTCAGCCTGGGTTTGCCAGGAGAGCGTTCTTCCCCACTCCAGCGCGGATTGGGCGATGGCCTGATGCTCTATCGCCTGACGTTCCGTACTGACGATACGCGTCAGGGCAGCCAACTGCTGGTTAAGCCCGGCCAGCATCAGGCTGCCGAGCATTAACAGCAGAAGCACCAGCGCCAGCGACGACATCCCCTGCTGCCGGTTCACAGATTAAACCCGGTAACAATGTGGTACGCCTCGACCTCGCCATCGCGCCGTCCGTTGACGGAGGCCGCCAGCGTCAGGCTCAGCTCCGGCGCAAAGCCCGCACGTGAAATGCGCTGCACCTGAAAACGCTGAACCCTGAGCCTGTCAGGATCGGTCATTCTCTCCCAACCCTTCCCCTCGCACTGCGTCGCACCTCGCAACGTTTCCAGTGCGCCGCCGTTGAGGCGAAAGCCGGTCTGCTCTGCGGCGGCTGATGGCATGGTTTCCCAGCGACCGTTGCTGTTTTCATCCCACTGGACAATGACGCATTCGCCGCGCTGACCAATCATCAATGCCTCGCCTTCGCACTTACCCGCACAATACCCGGCCCGTTGCAGATGCTTACCGATGCCGTTGATGCGCAGCCAGAGCTCCTCTTCCAACTCCTGCTGCTTCGTCAGCCCCATTATCGACCGCTGTAGCGCGGGCAAGAATCGCGCCGCACTCATCAACAGCACGCTGCCTATCGCCATGGCGATCAGCACTTCTGTTAGCGAAAATCCCCGCTGCTTCACCGGCATGCGAACTCTCCCTTGCCGTTGCACATGCGAATACGCCCCCATGCGGAAACGAGGATCAGCCACTCTCCGGCCTGGCTTTGCAGACGGACGCGTCCGGCCCAGGCGGTATCCCGTAAACCGTAGAAACCCAGCGCAGGCGTCAGCTCGGTGAGTTGAATGTCAGGCCACTGCGGGGTAAGGACAAAAGCGTTGTCCGCCTGGCACCCCGGGATGCCGGTCTTTAACAGACACCACTTTTTGCCGTCCTGTTGCAGCGCCACAATATGGTCCCGGTTATTGCGCCAGGCGTCGTTTCGCAGTACCACCAGATAATCCCGCACCTGGCGCGCCGTCTGCCACAGCTGCTGTTGCTGCTGCCAGCGCCGCCAGCCGTAAAGCCCTGCTGCACTAAGCGTCACAATCAGCGATATAGCGATCAGCATTTCCATGAGGGTAAAGCCCTTTTGCTTTTTCATGGCGGCAGTGTGCCGTGAGAAAAAAAACCATTCGAGGGGCAGATGGGCAGATTACGAGGCGGTTTCAGCACTTTTTGAGGAATTACAGCGCGTTGCAATCTGCGCGGACGCAGGCTCGCAAAACTATCATGCAGGCATAAAAAAACCGGCGCGAAGGGCGCCGGTTATGTCAGGATTGCAGCATCAGATGGCTACAGGGGCTTTGATTCCCGGATGCGGGTCGTAACCTTCAATTTCGAAATCTTCGAAGCGATAGTCGAAAATGGAGTCCGGTTTACGTTTGATCACCAGCTTCGGCAGCGCACGCGGCTCACGGGTCAGCTGCAGGTGGGTCTGCTCCATATGGTTGCTGTACAGGTGAGTATCCCCACCGGTCCAGACAAAATCACCCACTTCCAGGTCACACTGCTGGGCCATCATATGCACCAGCAGCGCATAGCTGGCGATGTTGAACGGCAGACCGAGGAACACGTCGCAGGAGCGCTGGTAGAGCTGGCAGGAGAGCTTGCCATCCGCCACGTAGAACTGGAAAAACGCGTGGCACGGGGCCAGCGCCATCTTGTCCAGTTCGCCCACGTTCCAGGCCGACACGATGATACGGCGCGAGTCTGGATCGTTTTTCAGCTGGTTCACCACGGTGGTGATCTGGTCAATATGGCGACCATCCGGCGTTGGCCAGGCGCGCCACTGCTTGCCGTAGACCGGGCCCAGATCGCCGTTTTCATCCGCCCATTCGTCCCAGATAGAGACGTTGTTTTCACGCAGATAAGCGATATTGGTGTCGCCCTGCAGGAACCAGAGCAGTTCATGAATGATTGAGCGTAAATGGCAGCGCTTGGTCGTCACCAGCGGAAAGCCTTCCTGCAGGTTGAAGCGCATCTGGTGGCCAAAAATGGAGATCGTACCGGTGCCGGTGCGATCGTTCTTTGGCGTGCCCTCATCGAGCACTTTTTGCATCAGTTCAAGATACTGTTTCATGATTCCTCAGGAGACCTGTTGCTGTGGACGGCGGTACGCCCAGACCATCATCGCGATACCTGCGACAATCATCGGAATGGAGAGGATCTGCCCCATGCTGATGTACTGGACCCACGTCCCGGTAAACTGCGCATCTGGCTGACGGAAGAACTCAACGATGATGCGGAACGCGCCATAACCGATCAGGAACAGGCCCGATACGGAGCCCGTCGGACGCGGTTTACGGATGAACAGGTTCAGAATGATAAACAGCACCACGCCTTCCAGCGCCATTTCATACAGCTGGGACATATGGCGCGGCAGCACGCCGTAGGTGTCGAAAATCGACTGCCACTCCGGATGCGACGGCAGCAGCGCGATATCTTCGGCACGCGACTGCGGGAACAGCATGGTAAAGGAGACGCTCGGATCGACGCGGCCCCACAGCTCGCCGTTAATGAAGTTACCGAGACGACCTGCGCCCAGCCCAAACGGGATCAATGGGGCAATGAAGTCAGCCACCTGGAAGAAGCTGCGTTTGGTACGTTTGGCGAAGATGACCATTACCAGGATGACGCCGATCAGGCCACCGTGGAAGGACATGCCGCCATCCCAGACGCGGAACAGGTAGAGCGGATCGGCCAGGAAGACCGGGAAGTTATAGAACAGCACATAGCCGATACGTCCACCGAGGAAAACGCCGAGGAAACCGGCATACAGCAGGTTTTCCACTTCGTCTTTGGTCCAGCCGCTGCCAGGGCGTTTGGCACGACGGCCAGCCAGCCACATGGCAAAGACGAAACCGACCAGATACATCAGACCGTACCAGTGAAGCGCAACGGGTCCTACTGAGAAAATGACCGGATCAAACTCCGGAAAATGCAGATAGCCACTGTTCATCTGTCACCACAAGATGTTGTTATTCCGCTGAAAGTGGACAGCGGCAGAGATGCGCGCAAAGGATTACCCTGCGCTCCAAAGTTGCGAATCATAGCACAAGCAAGCGTGGAGGTTGCGCCCGAGATGTAAAAGATGTGTATAGAGACTTCGCGCAGTTTGTATCCCTCCCCGGGGGGAAGGGATATCTGATGCTTAACGCCCGCCGCGGATCAGGCCACCCATGCCGCGACGCTCCATAAAGGCCGCTACCTGATGACGCACTTCCGTTGCCAGCTGTGCTTCAAGGCTGCGTTTCGCCAGCAGCTGTGCATCTTCGAAGTCGATATGGCGCAGGAGATACTTCACGCGGGCGACGGAGCGCCCGTTCATGGATAAATGACGGAAGCCGAGGCCAATCAGGATCGCCACACACATTGAGTCACCAGCCATCTCGCCGCACAAACGCAGATCGAGCCCCTGCTCTTGTGCCTCGCGGGCAATCATCGCCAGCGCACGCAGCATCGCGGGATGCAGGCTGTCGTAGAGGCTCGCCACCCGTGTATTGTTGCGATCCACCGCCAGCATGTACTGAGTCAGATCGTTGGTGCCCACCGAAATGAAATCGACGCGGCTCGCCAGCTGCGGCAGCATAAAGACCATCGAGGGAACTTCGAGCATCACCCCAATGCGCGGTTTAGGGATTTCGTAGCCGATCATCTCTTCGACTTCCCGTCCGGCGCGTTCGATCAGACGACGGGCTTCATCGATCTCGTCAATGCTGGTGACCATCGGCAGCAAAATGCTGAGGTTGCCGGTCGCGGCATTGGCGCGCAGCATGGCGCGCACCTGGATCAGGAAGATCTCCGGCTGATCGAGGGTAATGCGGATCCCACGCCAGCCCAGGCAGGGGTTCTCTTCGCTGATCGGCATATACGGCAGTTGCTTATCCGCGCCAACGTCGAGGGTGCGCAAGGTCACCGGTTTGTCGTTGAACATCTGCAGCATGCCCTGATACTGCGCGACCTGCTCCTCCTCAGAGGGGAAGCCGCTTTGCAGCATAAACGGGATTTCTGTGCGATAGAGACCGATGCCATCAATGCGGCTGCCGAGCTTCTCTTCGTGCTCCGGGCTTAACCCGGCATTGAGCATCACTTTGATTCGCTCACCGCTTTTCAGCGCGGCAGGTTGATTAACATCATCTTCGGCGAGACGGCTAAGCTCGTTCTCTTCGCTGATAAGCTTTTGATATTCCTGCAGCAGCACCGGCTCAGGATCGACCAGCAGCTCGCCGCGATAGCCGTCGACCACCAGCGTGCGTCGGTGCAGCGCCGAAGGCTGAATATCCGCGCCCATCACCGTCGGGATCCCCAGCGCGCGCACCATAATGGCGGCGTGGGAGTTGGCGGCACCATCACGCACTACGATCCCGGCAAGGCGGTCCTGCGGCAGTTCCGCGAGGGTGGTAGCGGAGAGTTCATCCGCCACCAGCACAAAGCGCGGCGGCCAGGTATTGGCACCCTGAATGGTGTCATCAAGATGGAACAGCAGGCGCTGGCCTAAGGTGCGCAGATCCCCGGCACGCTCTTTCAGATAGCCGTCGGTTAAGGCGGCGAACTGCTCGGCGAATTTTTCGACGATCTTTTTGACCGCCCACTCTGCGACAGAACCGTTGTCGACTTCGTCAAACAGCTCCCGGCGCAGTCGCGCATCGGACAGCAGGTGGGAATAAAGATCGAAGATCGCCGCCGTCTCTTTCTGTGCCCCGGCGGCAAAACGCTTGCTGTAGCGGCGAAACTCGTTGGCGGCCTCTTCCAGCGCGCCGGTGAGACGTTCGCGCTCAAGGGCAGTGTCCAGCGTTGAGGCTTCGTAAACCTGCTCCATTAACGGCAGCGTGGCGTCCATCCAGCCTTCTGCAATCGCGACGCCCGGCGAGGCCGGTAAGGCGCGAATGCGCGTCTGCCGGTACTGACCAAACAGCGCCGCCAGCTGAGACTGTGAGAGGATAGCCGCCATTTGCGTGGCCAGCGTAACGAGGAACGACTCTTCGCTTTCATCGTACTGGCGCAGCTCACGCTGCTGTACCACCAGCACGCCAAGGAGCTGACGACGCTGGATAATGGGTACGCCGAGGAAGGCGCGGAAGCGCTCCTCTTTTACGGAGGGGATGTATTTAAAGCTGGGGTGTTTCTGCGCATCGGCAAGGTTGATGGGTTCTGCCAGTCGCCCGACCAGACCCACTACGCCTTCATCAAATGCCAGCGCAACGGTACGACCACGCGGTTTTTTTAATCCGCGCGTGGCCATAAGGTAGTAACACCTGCGGTCGTGGTCGGCCAGATAGACCGAACATACCTCGGTTTCCATCGCAAGGCAGATATCCGTGACCAGAATATCCAGCGCCTCGTTGAGCCGTGGGGCACTGGCCACCTTCTCGACTATTTCGCGCAGGCGGGTGAGCATAATGTGCGTAGCTTAACCTCTTTTACGTCGCCAGGCAGGTGCGCTCTGCGGCTTAGGAGGGGTCTCCTGAAGCATCATCACAGCACTTGCAAACTCTTTCATCACCCTACGGTAAACGTCGCGCTTAAACGACACGACCTGACGAACGGGATACCAGTAGCTGACCCAGCGCCAGCCATCAAATTCGGGCGTGCTGCTGGTTTGCATATTGATATCCGCATCGCTGCTCACCAATTGCAGAAGAAACCATTTCTGTTTCTGGCCGATACATACCGGCTTTGTGTCCCAACGCACCAAACGCTTCGGTAACTTGTAACGCAACCAGTTGCGGGTCGAAGCCAGAATGCGAACATCCTTGCGGCTTAAGCCAACTTCTTCGAACAGCTCCCGATACATCGCTTGCTCTGCGGACTCTCCAGGATTGATCCCCCCTTGGGGAAATTGCCAGGAGTGCTGACCATATCGCCGGGCCCACATAACCTGACCCTGGCGATTACAAATTACGATACCTACATTCGGGCGGTAGCCATCGTCATCAATCACCGGACTACCCCAAACTAAACCTTATATATAAATGATTGTTTCACACTCCAGTGAGACGGTAAACCACTCTCTTTCTGGCCTGGCGCCTAATAACATTTGAATAACTCACAATTATCAGCGGAGTTATAAACAGATGACCGGTCTGAAAGGCAATTTTATTCACTTTTTCTGTGGATAGAGTTGTGAAGAAGTGTGGAATTACCGATGGACAACCCAGATCACTCTGAATATTACAGAGATAAGTCATTTTTACAAATCACTATAATTCATAGAGTTAAATTGTGAATTACCTGAATTACACAGCGTTATGTGATACAGGTCACCTTTAAGATCTTCGCGCTGATGAAAGATCGAACAACGTCGGTTTTATCCACAGATTGTGCCAATAAGTTAGGCACATTTTGTCTGATTTTTCGATTTTCGTCCCACGTCAAGGCTGTAAATGGAAACAGTAGTGGGGGTTATTCCCAGTTATCCCATTTTTCTGTGGATAACAGGGTGTAAGATCCTGTTTATTGTCAGTGACCAGATTTGAACAACCGGGATATCCCCTTTAGCGAAACGGAATTTCAGGTGATAAAAACGTTGATAAATCATCGACCTGGCATCAGCAAAAAGAAAAAGATAAACTCACTGCGTGCAGTGGAAAATTGCTGTTCACTTTTTAACCAGAAGGCAACATTCATGCTTCCCCTCGTCCCCCTGTCCTCTCCCCCCGCAACGGAAGCGGCATTACTACAGCAAGCGCAACGCCTGGCGGGATACTCGCTGGGAGAACTCGCTGCCCTGGCCGGTTTGCCCATTCCGCCCGATCTTAAGCGTGATAAGGGATGGACGGGCGTTCTGCTGGAGCTGTGGCTGGGAGCCAGCGCAGGCAGCAAACCTGAACAGGATTTTGCCGCGCTGGGGGTTGAGCTGAAGACTATCCCGATCGACAGTCTGGGCCGCCCGCTGGAGACCACCTTTGTCTGCGTGGCACCGTTAACTGGCAATACCGGGATCACCTGGGAGAGCAGCCACGTGCGGCATAAGCTAAAGCGCGTGCTGTGGATCCCGGTGGAAGGAGATCGCGCGATCCCGCTGGCGGCACGGCGCGTCGGTGCGCCTTTGATCTGGAGCCCAAATGAAGAAGAAGATCGTCAGCTACGGCTGGACTGGGAAGAGCTGATGGACATGATCGTGCTGGGTCAGGTTGAGCGTATCACCGCCCGTCACGGCGAAGTGCTCCAGCTGCGGCCCAAAGCGGCAAACAGCAAAGCTCTCACCGAGGCCATCGGCGCACGCGGCGAACCGATCCTCACCCTGCCCCGCGGCTTCTATTTGAAAAAGAACTTCACGGGTGCACTGTTAGCACGTCACTTTCTGCTGAATACCTGATTTTTTGGCCAGAATTATGCCGTTTATCACATATTTGCCTGTTTTTTCAGATTTCACCGCTTTGTGAAAACCATTGCCCGGGTTATTACTACAATAAGATGTGATACGAGCCAGGTGGAGGTAATAAGAATGAAAAAATGGGCAGTGATAATCTCGGCTGTTGGTTTAGCGTTTGCCGTTTCAGGTTGTAGCAGCGATTACGTCATGGCGACGAAAGATGGTCGCATGATCCTGACCGACGGCAAACCCGAAGTCGACGATGATACCGGTCTGGTCAGCTACCGCGATCAGCAGGGTAATAATATGCAGATTAACCGCGACGACGTTTCGCAGATTATCGAAAGATAGTATTGAAGGTCAGCAGCTTGCTGGCCTTTTGATTTTCTCTTCCCGTTTTGCTTCCCTTCTGTCATGTTTATAGTCCCTTGTCGGGAGTTTCCTGACGCGTTTAACATGTCTACTAAGGAAGCCGGCTATGCATTATCACCGTATCCCCCATAGCGCTCTTGAGATAAGCCAACTGGGGTTGGGCACGATGACATTTGGTGAACAAAATAGCGAAGCCGATGCCCATGCACAACTCGATTACGCCGTCAGCCAGGGTATTAACCTGATTGACGTCGCTGAAATGTACCCGGTTCCGCCACGTCCGGAAACCCAGGGTTTAACCGAAACCTACGTCGGCAACTGGCTGGCAAAACGCGGTAACCGCGAGAAGCTGGTTGTTGCCTCCAAGGTCAGCGGCCCGTCGCGCAATAATGACAGCGGCATTCGCCCGAATCAGATCCTCGATCGTAAGAATATCCGCGCGGCGCTGGACGCCAGCCTGACGCGTTTGCAGACCGATTACCTCGACCTTTATCAGGTTCACTGGCCTCAGCGCCCGACCAACTGCTTCGGCAAGCTCGGCTACAGCTGGAGCGACAGCGCACCGGTCGTCACGCTGCTGGAAACTCTGGAAGCCTTAACCGAGTGCCAGCGCGCGGGGAAAATCCGCTACATCGGCGTCTCTAACGAAACGGCCTTCGGCGTGATGCGCTATCTGCATCTGGCGGATAAGCACGACCTGCCGCGCATCGTCACCATCCAGAACCCCTACAGCCTGCTGAATCGCAGCTATGAAGTGGGTCTGGCGGAGGTGAGCCAGTATGAAGGCGTTGAGTTGCTGGCATACTCCTGCCTCGGCTTCGGCACGCTGACCGGGAAGTATCTCAACGGTGCAAAACCGGCGGGGGCACGTAATACGCTGTTCAGCCGCTTTACCCGTTACAGCGGCGAGCAGACGCAGAAAGCGGTAGCGGCCTATGTGGATATCGCCCGACGTCACGGGCTCGATCCGGCACAGATGGCACTGGCCTTTGTGCGTCGTCAGCCGTTTGTTGCCAGCACCCTGCTGGGCGCAACCACCCTGGAGCAGCTGAAAACTAATATCGAAAGCTTCCAGCTGGAGTTGAGTGAAGAGGTTTTAGCGGAGATTGAAGCGGTGCATCAGGTGTATACCTACCCGGCACCGTAATAAAAGCAAAAAGGCAACGTAAGTTGCCTTTTTTGTGTTTGCTCCCTCTCCCCGTGGGAGAGGGCCGGGGTGAGGGCATCAGGCCGCACATCCGCCTGATTGCCCGGCGGCGCTTCGCTTGCCGGGCCTACAAAGTCTAGGGCAGAGTGTTCCGCCACCCGAAACCCTATCACCGCCGACGCTGCCACACCCACAGCGCCGCAATCGCCAGCGCAAACAGGCCACCAAAGCCAACGCCAATGCCCACCACCGGCACACCCACCTTCACCGCCAGCGAGTAAATCCCGAGCATCAGCAGCATAGCGGCGTTTTCGCCGAGGTTTTGCACCGCAATCGCATTGCCTGCCCCAACGGTCTGCTTCCCGCGCTCCTGCAGCAGCGCATTCAGCGGCACCACGAAGAAGCCACCGCAGATCCCCATCAGGAACAGCAGCGCATAGGCCGGTAACAGCGCATGCTGCAGCGCGAAGAGCAGTACCACCACGCCAATCAGGATCCCGGCGGGCATGCAGCGCGCGACGGTTTGCAGCGTCACCAGCTTCGCCGCCGCACCTGCGCCAAGCACAATCCCCACCGCCACCATGGCGTTAAGGTAGGTTGGCGTGGCGTTATCGGTAATGCCCAGCGCCGTCGGCACCCACAGCACCAGCAGGAAGCGCAGCGTCACCCCCGCGCCCCAGAACATGCTGGTTCCCAGCAGCGAGAAGCGGGTTTCGCCGTTTCGCCACAGCACGCGGCAGGCGTTAAAGAAGCTGGCAGTCATCGGGGTAAAGCGCCAGGATTGACCCGGACGGGCCGCCGGCAGTTTCGGGATAAACAGGTTGGCGATCACTGCCCCGGCATACATCACCGCGCAGATCCCCAGCGCCGCCAGCACGTGCCAGTCCGCCAGCACGCCGCCTGCCATCGAGCCCAGCAGGATCGCCGCAATGGTCGAGGCCTCCATCAGCCCGTTGGCTTTAACCAGCTTATCGCCGGTCGTAAGTTCACCGAGGATGCCGTACTTGGCCGGGGAGTAGGCAGCTGCCCCGATCCCCACCAGCGTATAGCCAATAAAAGGATTCACGCCAAAGCAGATGCTGGCGGCGCCCAGCAGTTTGAGGCTGTTGGCGAACATCATCACCCGACCTTTGGCGAAGCTGTCTGCCACCTGACCAACAAAGGGGGCGAAAATGATGTAAGCGCCCACAAACACCATCTGCAGGATCGGCTGGCTCCAGTCCGGGTAAAACTGGGATTTGAGCAGCGCCAGGGTGGCAAAAAGCAGCGCGTTATCGCCAAAGGCAGAGAGGAACTGCGCGGCGGTAACCGCCATCATCCCCTTCGACCAGATGGAGGTGTTAGTGGGTACTGACTCACTCATTATGCGGCTCCGCCTGGTCAACCATGCCTTTGAGAGTAACGAAATCCGGTTTGCCGCTGCCCAGCACCGGGAGCTGCTTCAGATAACGAATATCGCGCGGCACGGCCAGCTCCGGGATGCCGTGTTCACGCGCATGCTGGAGCAACTGCTCGCGCTTCAGCTCGCTGTCGGTGGTAAAGAGCACCAGCGCCTCACCTTTGCTGGCATCGGCTTTCACCGCGGTGGCGTGCATTTTGTCGGCCGATACGGTCAGCGCCAGCTGTTCCACCATCTCCAGGGACACCATTTCCCCGGCGATTTTGGCAAAGCGTTTCGCCCGGCCCTGGATCTGCACGTAGCCCTGCTCGTCAAAGCGCACAATGTCACCGGTGTCGTACCAGCCGGTCTCCACCTCGCCGTTAACGTTTTCCGCCGTTGGCGCTTCCAGTACGCCCGGGTTTTCCACCCGAAGGTAGCCATTCATCACGTTCGGCCCTTTCAGCTGCAGGCGCCCGCCCTCTTCAATGCCCGGAACGGCGAGCAGACGCGCGTCCATCCCCGGCAAGATGCGCCCGACGGTGCCGGGTTTCGCCGCCATCGGCACGTTAATGGAGACCACCGGCGCGCACTCGGTCACGCCGTAGCCTTCCAGAATGCGCAGGCCAAACTTGTCCTGCCACAGCTGGCGGGTGCTCTCCTGCAGCTTCTCCGCCCCGGCCACCACATAACGCACGCGGTGGAAATCATACGGATTGGCGAAACGGGCGTAGTTGCCGAGGAAGGTCGAGGTGCCGAAGATCACCGTACAGTTACGGTCATAGGTCAGCTCGGGCACGATGCGATAATGCAGCGGGCTCGGGTAGAGGAACACCTCGGCACCGGTCAGCAGCGGCGTGAACAGCCCCACCGTCAGGCCAAAGGAGTGGAACAGCGGCAGCGCCGACATAAAGCGATCTTTCGCGGTGAAGTCGGCGATGGTTTTGATCTGCTCGACGTTGGCCAGCAGGCTTTTATGGCTGTGAACCACCCCTTTCGGGTTCCCCTCCGAACCGGAGGTAAAGAGGATCACGGCGGCATCTTCCGGCTGCTGTTTGACCTGCGCCAGGTGCGGCACCAGCAGGTGTGCAAAAATCCACAGCTTGTCGCCGGTGGTCACTTCCGCTTTCAGATCTTCGAGGAAGACCCAGCGCACCTGGGTGAGCTGCTCCGGCAGATGCCAGAGTTTGCCTTTATCGAGGAAAGTGCGTGAGGTGAACACGGTGTTGATCTGCGCGGCAGTGATGGCGCTGCCGAGCCCCTTCACCCCTGCGGTGTAGTTCAGCATCGCCGGGATGCGCCCGCGGGAGACGGCACCAAAGATCACCGCGGCGCTGATCCCGGCGTTGGGCAGCATCAGGCCGATCTTTTCGCCCTGCTTACTGTATTTTTCCAGGATGCGCCCCACAAACAGGGTCTTGGTCAGCAGCTTGTGATAGCTGTCAGGGGCAAAGTTAATGTCGTCGATGCAGTTTTTCTTTGCGCCATAGCGGTACATCGCCGTCAGCAGCGACTCGTACAGGGTCTCACGCGGGCGAACCGCCATCCGGGCTTCCATCATCACCTGATGCAGCATCTCACCGGCGATTTTACGTCGATCGCGGGCGCGCGGCGCGTCGGGCATCGGCAGGGAGGTCGGCGGCAGCAGATGCAGGGTGATGCGCGGGAACAGGCGCTGTTTCACCAGCCCTTTCAGGCGGCTGAAAAAGGTCAGCTCGGCACCTTCAATACGCACCGGCACCACGGTGGCACCGGATTTCGCCGCCACAAAGCCCGCGCCGTCATAGATTTTCATCAGCGAGCCGGTGATGGAGATGCGCCCTTCCGGGAAGATCACCACCGGACGCCCCTGCTCAATCAGCCGCACCAGATGTTTGATCATCATCGGTTTGGTCGGGTCGAGCGGGACAAAATCGATCAGCTTCGTCAGCCAGCGCATGTACCACTGCTTGCTGACGGAGGTATAGACCGCAAACACCGGACGCACAGGTAAAAACAGCGCCAGCAGAATGCCATCAATAAAGGAGACGTGGTTGGGGGTAATAAGAACGCGATCGGCGTGCAATGCCTGTGTATCGCCTGTCAGACGGACGCGAAAAAGAATACGGAACAGCGTGCGGAAGAACCCAAATAGCATTTCAACTCCCTTTGCCTTTCAATTAGCCGGGTTATGGTAAATTGTGGCAGATTACACGAGAAGTGCAGCAGGAGCGACAGCCGGATAAAGACAAAAAAAAACCTGCGCATCTGCGCAGGCTGGTGCAAGAGATGAGTACGCAGTACGTACTAAGAATTCTCACCAATCAATACCTCTGGGATCTTGATTGTGGATCCAGGCCATCAACTTCACCAGCGTAAAAAAGCAAGCGAATGAGCCGAAGTGCAACCAGGTGTGAATTTTATCGGCGGCTGTTACATATTGAACAACAAGCAAAAAAAACCTGCGTAAGAACGCAGGCTGGTGTAAAGCGTGGCAGTTAACCGCGGGTTAACTTCACCTATCAATACCTCTGGGATCTCAAATGTAGCAACGGCGACCAAATCCTCGCCAGCGGACAATCGCAACAGCCTGAGGCAAAGTGTAACCAAAGATTCAAATTCACCCGCGTCTGTCACGCTTCGCTGTGTAACGATTACACGATTTCAACCGCTGTGTCTCATGTTTGTGAATTGCCTCACCGCCCTGCGCTTGAATACGCCTGACTTTTCCGCAACACTATTTAGTGTGTAAACGCTTACCCCAATAAGAAGGTAGAGAATGGCGACAATTAAGGATGTGGCCCGAATGGCGGGTGTTTCTGTTGCCACGGTTTCACGCGTTATCAACAACTCCCCCAAAGCCAGCGAAACCTCCCGCCAGGCGGTTCTGACGGCCATGGAGTCGCTCAACTATCACCCCAACGCCAACGCCCGGGCGCTGGCTCAGCAGTCCACCGACACCGTCGGGCTGGTAGTGGGCGATGTGTCGGATCCCTTTTTCGGCGCGATGGTGAAAGCCGTCGAGCAGGTCGCCTACCATACCGGCAACTTTCTGCTGATTGGCAATGGCTACCACAACGAACAAAAAGAGCGGCAGGCGATTGAGCAGCTGATCCGCCACCGCTGCGCGGCGCTGGTGGTGCATGCCAAAAAGCTGTCGGATGACGAGTTAGTGCATCTGATGAAGCAGATCCCCGGCATGGTGATTGTGAACCGCATTATCCCTGGCTATGAACAACGCTGCGTGGCGCTGGACGATCGCTACGGCGCATGGCTTGCCACCCGCCACCTGATCCAGCAGGGGCATACCCGCATCGGCTATCTCTGCTCAAATCACGCCATTTCTGACGCCGAAGATCGGCTGCAGGGCTACTACGATGCGCTGCGCGAGAACGACCTGCCCTGCAACGATCGTCTGGTCACTTACGGTGAACCCGATGAGCGCGGCGGCGAGCAGGCGATGACGGAGCTGCTGGGACGGGGGCGTAACTTTACGGCGATCGCCTGTTACAACGACTCAATGGCCGCCGGGGCAATGGGAGTGCTGAACGATAACGGGATTGACGTGCCGGGGGATATTTCGCTGATCGGCTTCGATGACATTCTGATCTCCCGCTATGTCCGGCCGCGGCTGACCACGGTGCGCTACCCGATCGTCACCATGGCGACCCAGGCGGCGGAGCTGGCGCTATCCCTGGCGGATAAACGTCAGCCGCCGGAGATCACCCATGTGTTCAGCCCGACGCTGGTGCGCCGTCACTCGGTCACGCCACCGGCAGAGTCTGCCAGCGAATAGCGATAGAGGTGCACGGTTTTGTCCGGGTACTCCAGACCGTCACCGATGTAGTGCCAGCCGTAGCCTTCATAGAAATCACGGCAGGCGGACCAGAGATGCAGCTCGCGATACCCGCGCTCTGCGGCATATTTCTGTACGTGCTGCTGTAATTTCCCCGCCAGCCCCTGTCCGCGCGCGGCTTCATCCACGTACAGCGCCGCCAGCCAGGGATAAAGATCCTGGCGGGCGATCAGGTCGCAGCGCCACAGCCCCACCGTGCCGAGTAGCTGTTCGCCCTCGGTGGCAATAAAGGTCAGCGGCAGCGCGCCCGGGGTTTGGCTGTGATTCACGACGCTGGCAAAAAAGTCGCGCGGCAGGCCGTCACCAAAGGCCTGCCACAGCCAGTCGATCACCTGCTCCGCATGCTGCGGGGCGGCGTACAGCGGTTGAATAATCACACCAGCTTCCCCTGAAAAATGGGCACCGACTCAAACAGATAGCCGTCAAAGTCCGGAGCATCTTCGTCGGAGAGCTCCAGCAGGCTCTTTTTCACATTCTCGAGATGCTGGAACATCGCCTGCCAGGCACCCATCACGTCGCGGCGGCGCAGGGCGGCGAGGATGGTCTGCCTGTCGCCCAGCCACTTCAGACGATACGCCCGGCTGGCAATATGGGCATTAAATTGCTGCCACAGCGGGCTGCTGTCCATGTTGTGCCAGACGCTTTCGACAGTCGCCAGCAGCATCTGATTCTGGGTGGCCCCCGCCAGCACCAGATGGAACATCTTGCTGTTGTCCTGGCTGTTGTCGTTGGCGGCAATCGCCCGCTGCTCCTGCTCGATGATGCGGCGCAGGTTGTCGATGTCCGCCCGGGTCGCCATTTTGGCGGCAAAAGCGGCGATGTTGCTTTCAAGCAGCTGGCGTGCCTGCAAAATCTCAAACGGACCAACGTCGCTTTTCAACAGACGCTCTTCCTCGTTCTCATGCTCTTCGGGAATGCGCATCACGTAGACGCCGGAGCCCTGACGGATATCCACGGTACCCTGCAGCTCCAGCATCAGCAGCGCTTCCCGCACGATGGTGCGGCTGACGCCGTAGGTTTCCGCAATATTGCGCTCCGGCGGCAGACGCGAGCCCACGGGATAGTGCCCCTGGATGATCTGGGCGCGTAAATCCTCGCCAATCTCCTGGTACTGCTTCTTTTCCGCCGGGACGACAGCCTTATCCACGTTATCACCTGTACTCTGAGTTAATGCGGGCCATTTTGCGCACTATGTTACCAGAAGCGTCGCGATCTGCGCCTACTTCCATTCGTCATCGAGGGTCAGGGTCAGGACGCGCTCATCGCGCAGTTGCCGGAACCAGCTGGCCGATTTTTTAGGGCGTCGGGCGCGGTTATCCGCCAGATCGATCTCAATCAGCCCGTAGCGGTTCTTAAAGGCGTTCATCGGCGAGACGTTGTCGGTGAAAGCCCACAGCATATAGCCGTGGCAGTTTGCCCCCTCCTCCCGCGCCAGCAGGGTGTAATAGAGATGCTCGCTGATAAAGTTGATGCGGTAGTTGTCCTCGATAATGCCATCGCGGTTACGGTACTGGCCTTCGTTTTCAACCCCCATCCCGCTTTCGGCCACGAACCAGTCGATGTTGCGGTAGTCGTTTTTGATGCGCATCGCCATGTCGTAAATGATGCGCGGGGCGATCTCCCAGCCGCGGGAGGGGTTCATCCGCCGCCCCGGCAGTTCAAACGGCTCGTAGTAGTACGCCGGATGGAACGGCGTCTCGGGGTGCCAGGCCCGGGACGGGGCCTTCACCCGGTGCGGGTAATAGAGGTTGATGCCCAGCTCGTCGACGGTGTTGTCAGCAATCAGCGCCAGCTCTTCGGGGCTGTAATCCCACGGCACCTGATGTTTCTCCAGCAGGGTGAACAGTTCCTGCGGGTAGTGCCCGTGCACCAGCGGATCGAGAAACACCCGGTTGTAGAACAGGTCGTAGATCTCCGCGGCCTTCACATCGTGGGCGGCGCGTGAGCGGGGATACGTCACTTCCGGGTTGAGAATGCAGCCCACGCTGCCGCTGTAGCTCTTCTCGCGGAATAGCTTCACCACCTTCGCCGTCGCCAACACTTTGTGGTGATTCCACTGCATCCAGGTGCTGGTGTTCTGTTCATAGGGCCAGCGCAGCGCGTCGAGGTAAACCCGGGTCTGGACCACAATCGGCTCGTTGAAGCTAAACCAGCGCTTCACCACGTGATGGTAGCGGGCAAAGACTTTCTCGGCATAGCGGACGAACAGCTCCACCACATGCTTCGACGCCCAGCCGCCGTAGGTTTCCAGCAAGGTGCCCGGCAGCTCGTAGTGCTCAAGGCAGATCATCGGCTCAATGCCCTGACGGTGCATCTCGGCAAACAGGGCGTCGTAATACGCGGCGTACTCCTCATCGACGGTGGCGTTTTCATAGTCGGTGAGAAAACGCGACCAGTTGATAGAGGTGCGGTAGTGGGTCAGCCCGGCCTGCTTCATCAGCGCCACGTCTTCGCGGAAACGGTTGATGAAATCGGTGGCGATCGCCGGACCGTAGCCGTTATGCCACACCTGGCGATCGTTTTTGTACCAGAGGTCGATCCACGAATCCTGCCCCGCTTTCTTGCCGCTCCAGCCTTCGGTCTGCCAGGCGGAGGCCGCGGCCCCGAGAATAAAATCCTCGGGGATAGTCATCTGTTTAATGCTCATGCGTTATTCGTCGCCTCCTGGTTAGCGGCCTGCATCGCGGCCTGCTCGGCACGGCGTGAAGCGATCTTCACAAACGGCAGATAGATAAGAACGGCCGTAATGATGCAGACAAACTGGGTGACCACTGCGCCCATCGAGCCGGCGGTAGAGAGCCAGGCGTTGATCAGCGGCGGCGTGGTCCAGGGCACCATCACCACGGCTTTGCCGGCAAACCCGGTGACGGTAGCGAAGTAGCCGATGGAGCCGGTGACTAATGGGGTGATGATGAACGGGATCGCCAGAATCGGGTTGAGCATGATTGGCATACCGAAGATTACCGGCTCGTTGATGTTAAAGATCCCCGGGCCGATGGAGAGCTTGGCGATCTCCTTCATCTCTTTGCGTTTGGTGCCGATCATCACCGCGATCAGCAGGCCGATGGTCAGGCCCGAGCCGCCGATGCTCATGTACACATCCCAGAACGGCATAGTGATGATGTTCGGGATCTCTTTCCCCTGCTCAAAGGCGCTCATGTTGACGGTGATCGCCCCCAGCAGCAGCGGCTCGCGGATCGGCTTGATCATCTGGTTACCGTGGATGCCGATCACCCAGAACAGCTGGGCGACGAACATTAGCAGCAGGATCCCCGGCAGGCTCTGCACCACCCGCTCCAGCGGCTGTTGCACCACCTGATACACCGCATCGTAGAGGTACATGCCGGTGACCTGATGGAACACAAAGCCGAAGGTGGCGATGAGGGTGGTGGTAATGATCGCCGGGATCAGCGCCGAGAATGAGGCCGACACGTTTGGCGGCACGGTGTCCGGCATCCGGATTTTCAGCCCCGGACGGCCCTCCAGCCAGCAGTAGATCTCTACCGACAGGATGGCGATAAACATGCCAAGGAACAGGCTGCGTGTATCGGAGAACTGGCGCAGGAGCACATCTTTCACCATGTGCATTTCGCCGTCGACCATCATCTCAACGGTCGTTGGCGTGACGCAGATAAAGCAGATCACCGCCAGCAGGCCCGGGAACAGGGACTTAATGCCGTTGATACGCCCCAGCTCGATGCCGATCAGGAACACGGCCCCGATATTGAGGAAGTTCAGCGTGGCGTAGTTCAGGGCGCTGGTGATCGGCTTCAGCGTGGCGAGAAACGAGAGCGACTGAAAGCTGGCTAAGCCGTTTTTCGGATCCAACACCATGTTGGAGATCAGCACCGAGAATGCGCCCACGATGATGACCGGCATTAAGGTGATGAAGGCGGACTTTATCGCCATGATATAGCGATAACTGTTGAACTTTGTGGCGAAACTGCCCAGAGAGTTGATCAGTTTTTCCTGTAATGCCATGGGGTAATACCTCAGTAAAAGGGCCTTTATTGGGATAAGGTGTACAGCCGTCTTCTATTGGCATACCAAAAATAGCTTCCAGTCACGATTTGTTCTGTGATTAAGCTCTCAACGCGGCAAGAGGTATCCCAGAGTGTGATTTATAACCACTTTGGTATGCCACTTTTACCTCACCCACCACCTGTTGCCAGAAAGCGTGATCCTGATGGGGGGTTTTGCCTCTCCCGCCCGGCTTATGCCCCTGAACGTCTGTGATAAACTTGCGTGCATAACGTGGAAGCAGGAAGAGCAAATGGCAACAATGCTGGATGTCTCACTGCGCGCGGGCGTGTCGAAAGCCACGGTGTCGCGCGTACTGAACGGCACAGGTCAGGTCAAAGAGAGTACCCGTCAGCAGGTGTTTAACGCGATGGAAGAGCTGGGCTATCGCCCCAATTTTCTGGCGCGCTCGCTGGCGAACCGGACCAGCAACAGCATTGGTCTGGTGGTCTCGACCTTCGACGGTTTTTACTTTGGTCGGCTGCTGCAGCAGGCCTCCCGTCAGACCGAAACGCACGGAAAACAGCTGATTGTCACCGACGGTCACGATACCCCGGAGCGGGAGGAAGAAGCGGTGCAGATGCTGGCCGATCGCCAGTGCGATGCCATCGTGCTCTACACCCGCTACATGAGCGAAAAAGCGATCATGAAGCTCATCAACAGCGTGAAGATGCCGCTTATCGCGATCAACCGCGACGTCAGCCAGGCCCGGGAGCGCTGCGTGTTCTTCGAACAGCAGGCGGCGGCCTTCAGCGCCGTAGAGTATTTGATAAGCCAGGGGCACCGGGAGATCGCCTGCATGACGGTGCCGATCCATACCCCCACCGGCAAGGCGCGCCTGACCGGCTACCGCAAGGCGCTGGAAAAGCACGGCATCCCCTGGGATGAGAGCCGGGTGAAGTATGGCGATTCGGGGATGACCCGCGGATATGAGCTATGCCAGGCGTTGCTGCACGACAAGGTGCCGTTCAGTGCCCTGTTTGCCTGTAACGACGATATGGCGCTGGGAGCCTCGAAGGCGCTGCACCAGGCCGGGCTGCGCATTCCGCAGGATGTGTCGCTGTTCGGCTTTGATGACGCGCCCTGCGCGAAGTGGCTGGAGCCGGCGCTGTCTACGGTCTATCTGCCGATCGACAACATGATCACCACCGCCATCGATCAGGCAATCCGGCTGGTAAAAAACGAGCCGATCGAAGCGATCCCGCCCTTTACCGGCACGCTGGTGTTACGCGATTCGGTGGCGACGGGACCCTGGTTCGATCAGAACAGTTCGAGCGCGAGCAGTTCCTGAATGGTCTGGCGACGGCGGATCAGCCGCGCCGCGCCGCGATCAAACAGCACTTCCGGCAGCAGCGGGCGGCTGTTGTAGTTCGAGGACATGGACGCGCCGTACGCGCCGGTATCGTGCAGCACCAGATAATCCCCCGGTACCACCTGCGGCAGCGCGCGGGTTTCCACTTTCCCGCCCTCCTGCTGGGTGAAGACATCCCCGGATTCACACAGCGGCCCGGCCACCACCGTCTCCACCACCGGGGCCTGGGTTAAATCCCGGCCGTCGGCCGCGAGGGCGGTAATGTGGTGATAGCTGCCGTACATGGACGGACGCATCAGATCGTTAAAGCCCGCGTCGATCAGCACGAAGTGACGGCTGCCCATTGCCTTCACGCTGCGCACCTGCGCCACCAGCACGCCGGATTCTGCCACCAGGAAACGCCCCGGCTCGATCTCCAGCTTCACCGGATGGCCCAGATGAGCGGCAATTTTGTCACGCGCGCCGTTCCACAGGCCGTAATAGTGATCGGTGTCGATCGCCTCTTCGCCTTCACGATACGGGATCGATAAGCCACCACCCGCGGAGATCGCCTCCAGATCCTGACCGAATTCGATCACCTGGCGCACCATCGCGCCGCACACCTGCTCAAGGTGACCGTAGTCCACGCCCGAACCGATGTGCATATGAATGCCCACCAGCTTCAGGTTATAGCGCTGCAGGACATCCAGGGCCGCAGGCAGATCGCTGTACCAGATGCCGTGTTTGCTGTTTTCGCCGCCGGTGTTGGTCTTCTGGCTGTGGCCGTGACCAAAGCCCGGGTTAACGCGCAGCCAGACGCGATGGCCCGGCGACACCTGACCCAGCTGCTCCAGCATATCCACCGAACCGGCGTTGACCGGGATCTGCAGCTCATGCACCCGGGCCAGGGTGGCGCTGTCGATCAGATCGGCGGTAAAGACGATGGAGTCGCGGTCGGCCTTTGGATCGTAACCCGCCGCCAGCGCGCGCTCGATCTCACCCAGCGACACGGAGTCGACCTTAACGCCCTGCTCGCGCATCAGGCGCAGAATATGGATGTTGGAGCAGGCTTTCTGGGCAAAACGCACCACGTCGAACTGATGCAGGGCGGCGATTTTGTCGCGAATAATCTGGGCGTCATAGACCCAGACCGGGCAGCCAAACTCCGCAGGCAGGCGCAGCAAATTGTCGGCGTTCAGGTCGGTATCGGTGTTGTTCAGCGGGCGTGGCATGGCGTTCTCCGGGGATGCAATTTTTTATGATTACGCCACAGCCCGAAGAGAATAAAAAATATCGTTTTATCGCCAGTCTATGCAAAAATGATATGGATTATGTTTAACCAGGTCGCCTCCCATGCCCGCTGTAAACCTGCGCCATATTGAAATTTTCCACGCGGTGATGACCGCCGGAAACCTGACAGAAGCCGCGCGCCTGCTGCACACCTCCCAGCCGACGGTGAGCCGCGAGCTGGCGCGCTTCGAGAAGGTGATCGGCCTGACGCTGTTCGAGCGCACGCGCGGGCGGCTGCACCCCACGGTGCAGGGGCTGCGGTTGTTCGAGGAGGTGCAGCGATCCTGGTACGGGCTGGACCGCATCGTCAGCGCTGCCGACAGCCTGCGCGAGTTTCGACAGGGCGAGCTGTCCATCGTCTGCCTGCCGGTCTTCTCCCAGTCGTTTTTGCCCGCCCTGCTGCAGCCGTTTCTTGCCCGCTATCCGGACGTGAACCTGACCATCGTCCCGCAGGAGTCGCCCCTGCTGGAGGAGTGGCTCTCGGCCCAGCGCCACGATCTCGGCCTGACCGAAACCCTCGCCACGCCGGCGGGTACTGCCCGTCACGAGCTGCTGTCATTAGATGAGGTGTGCGTCCTGCCCGCCGGACATCGGCTTGCTGAAAAAGCGGTGCTGACCCCGGCGGATTTTCAGGGCGAGAACTACATCAGCCTGTCGCGCACCGACAGTTACCGGCAGCTGCTGGATACGCTTTTTGCCGAGCATCAGGTGAAACGACGGATGGTGGTGGAGACCCACAGCGCCGCGTCGATCTGCGCCATGGTGCGGGCGGGGGTGGGGATTTCGGTGGTGAATCCGCTGACGGCGCTGGATTATGCCGACAGCGGAATTGCGATCCGCCGCTTCACTGTTTCGGTGCCCTTTACGGTGAGCCTGATTAAGCCGCTGCACCGCCCGGCCTCGGCGCTGGTGGATACCTTTAGCGCCCATCTGCAGCAGGGGCTGGGCACCATCATCGATCCACTGGCGCGGCTTTTATCCTCGCACGCTACGAAAGCATAAACTCTACCGCATCGGCAGCGTGGATCGCGGCGGTATCAAACACCGGGATCGGGCTTTCATCCGTCGGGATCAGCAGGCCAATCTCGGTGCAGCCAAAGATCACCCCCTGCGCGCCTCGATCGGCGAGGGTCTGGATCACGCTCAGGTAGTACTGGCGTGAGGCCTCGCTAAAGGTGCCGAGGCACAGCTCTTCAAAGATGATCTGATTGATGCGGGCCCGATCCGCCTCGTCCGGGATCAGGCTCTCAATGCCGTATTGCGCCGTCAGCCGCCCGCGGTAGAAATCCTGCTCCATGGTGTAACGGGTACCGAGCAGCGCCACGCGGTTCATGCCCGCAGCGGTGATAGCGCGCCCGGTGGCATCGGCGATATGCAGGAACGGCAGGGAGCAGCGCGATTCAATCTGCGCGGCGACTTTGTGCATGGTGTTGGTGCAGAGCAGAATGGCCTCCGCCCCTGCCCCCTGCAATCCCAGCGCCGCATCGGCGAGGATCTCCCCGGCCTTCTCCCAGTCGCCGCTGGACTGGCAGGCTTCTATCTCATGAAAATCGACGCTGTGCAGCAGCAGGCTGGCCGAGTGCAATCCCCCCCAGGCGCTGCTTCACCCCCCTCGTTAATCAGACGATAATACGGAATGGTGGATTCCCAGCTCATTCCCCCTAACAGGCCAATCGTTTTCATGGTGCTCTCCTTTCCGGTTTTATCCAGTGAAGCAAACTTGTGATCGAGTTTCCAGTTCTCTGGTTCCACATTTCCTTTTAACCGGTACTGGGATAAATTAAATGAAACGATGTTTCACTATATAACAGGACATGAGCATGTTTATTTTCCACAAAGAGACCCAACTTGACGATCTGGGCAACGGCGTTACCCGCCGTATTCTGGCGCACGACGGCAAAATGATGGCAGTAGAGGTCAATTTTGAAGAGGGTGCCGTTGGCCCGATGCATAACCACCCGCACGAGCAGCTGACCTACGTATTATCCGGCGAATTTGAATTCACCATCGGTGAGGAGAAGCATATCGTTACCGCCGGGGATACGCTTTATAAGCAGCCGCACATTATGCACGGCTGCGTTTGCCTGAAGCCGGGCACCCTGCTGGATACCTTTACCCCGGTTCGTGAAGACTTCCTGAAATAAACAACAAGGCGATGCTCCGGCATCGCCTTTTTTCTGCTTAAGCGCAACGCGCTTTATCTGAGCAAAATAATCCTTCAACAAGTTAATTATTTCCTCGCTACCTTAATTCCCATGTTACATTTTTGCTACAAATATTAGTAGTTTGTCTCTGCCGACGAAAATTCCCAGAATATGTGAGCAAAGTCCGCTGTTTAGCTGGTTTTTTCTCATCGCCTTTCCGCGCAAGTCGATAAAAATGCCATCCATCTCACCTTATTGAAACGCTGTTTCGACCGCGATCACATTTCCACTATTTATCGAATGACGTGGATTTAAATCACAATAAAATAAATTAAAACGTCGTTTTACAAATTGAAAACGGTGGTTCATAAGTTTTAAAAAATTGAAACAGCGGCCAGCAGCACCCGTACAGATTCCGTTTTAAACCATTAATTACCAGGTAGGTATGTATGAATGAAAACAAGATGTTGGGGCTGGCGTGGATATCACCCTACATAATTGGGTTGATACTTTTCACCGCCTTCCCCTTTGTTTCATCTTTCTTCCTCAGTTTTACTGAGTACGATTTGATGAGCCCGCCGGTATTTAACGGCATAGAAAACTATCGCTACATGTTTACGGAAGATACCCTCTTCTGGAAATCCATGGGCGTGACCTTTGCCTATGTCTTTTTAACCATCCCACTGAAGCTGGCCTTTGCGCTCGGTATTGCGTTTGTTCTGAACTTTAAACTGCGCGGCATCGGCTTCTTCCGTACCGCTTATTATATTCCGTCGATCCTCGGCAGCTCGGTGGCCATTGCCGTTCTGTGGCGCGCCCTGTTTGCGATTGACGGCCTGCTCAACAGCTTTATCGGCGTGTTTGGTTTTGACGCGGTGAACTGGCTTGGCGAACCCTCTCTGGCGCTGATGTCCGTGACCCTGCTGCGCGTGTGGCAGTTCGGATCCGCGATGGTGATCTTCCTCGCCGCCCTGCAGAACGTCCCGCAGTCGCAGTATGAAGCGGCGATGATCGATGGCGCATCCAAGTGGCAGATGTTCATGAAAGTGACCGTGCCGCTGATTACGCCGGTGATCTTCTTTAACTTCATCATGCAGACCACTCAGGCGTTCCAGGAATTTACCGGTCCGTATGTTATTACCGGCGGTGGACCAACCTACTCCACCTACCTGTTCTCACTGTACATCTACGACACCGCATTCAAGTACTTTGACATGGGTTACGGCGCGGCACTGGCCTGGGTCCTGTTCCTGGTCGTTGCGGTCTTCGCCGCTATCGCCTTTAAGTCTTCGAAATACTGGGTGTTCTACTCCGCCGATAAGGGAGGCAAAAATGGCTGATATTCAACAACTCTCCACGGCGAGAAGCATCGCAGAACGTGAAGTGGCGCGGACGCTGCGTCGTGAAAAAATTAGCGCCAGCATTCGCTATGTGATCCTGCTGTTTGTTGGCCTGCTGATGCTCTATCCGCTGGTGTGGATGTTCTCGGCGTCGTTCAAACCGAACCACGAGATCTTCACCACCCTGAGCCTGTGGCCAGCCCACGCGACCTGGGACGGCTTCATCAACGGCTGGAAAACCGGTACCGAGTACAACTTCGGTCATTACATGCTGAACACCTTCAAGTATGTGATCCCGAAAGTGATCCTGACCATTATCTCCTCCACCATCGTGGCGTACGGCTTTGCCCGCTTCGAGATCCCGTGGAAGAAGTTCTGGTTCGCGACGCTTATCACCACCATGTTGCTGCCAAGCACCGTGCTGCTGATCCCTCAGTACCTGATGTTCCGTGAAATGGGCATGCTGAACAGCTACATGCCACTGTACCTGCCGCTGGCCTTCGCCACCCAGGGGTTCTTCGTCTTCATGCTGATTCAGTTCCTGCGCGGCGTACCGCGTGACATGGAAGAGGCGGCGCAGATTGACGGCTGTAACTCCATTCAGGTGCTGTGGTACGTGGTCGTGCCGATCCTGAAGCCGGCCATTATCTCCGTGGCACTGTTCCAGTTCATGTGGTCAATGAACGACTTTATCGGGCCGCTGATTTACGTCTACAGCGTGGATAAATACCCGATTGCACTGGCTCTGAAAATGTCCATCGACGTCACCGAAGGTGCGCCGTGGAACGAAATTCTGGCAATGGCGAGCATCTCCATTCTGCCATCCATCATTGTCTTCTTCCTGGCACAGCGCTACTTCGTACAGGGCGTAACCAGCAGCGGAATTAAAGGTTAAGAGGGAAATATCATGGCTGAAGTTATTTTCAACAAACTGGAAAAGGTTTACTCCAACGGCTTCAAAGCGGTACATGCTATCGACCTGAAAATCGCTGAAGGTGAATTCATGGTGATCGTCGGCCCATCCGGCTGCGCCAAGTCCACCACCCTGCGTATGCTGGCCGGTCTGGAGACCATCAGCGGCGGCGAAGTGCGCATCGGCGACAAGATCGTCAACAACCTCGCGCCAAAAGAGCGCGGGATTGCGATGGTGTTCCAGAACTATGCGCTCTATCCGCACATGACCGTGCGTGAAAACCTGGCCTTTGGCCTGAAGCTGAGCAAGCTGCCAAAAGCACAGATTGAGGCCCAGGTTAATGAAGCGGCCAAAATCCTCGAGCTGGATGAGCTGCTGGACCGCCTGCCGCGCCAGCTCTCCGGCGGTCAGGCCCAGCGTGTGGCCGTAGGCCGTGCGATTGTGAAAAAGCCGGACGTGTTCCTGTTCGACGAACCGCTCTCTAACCTCGACGCCAAACTGCGTGCCTCGATGCGTATCCGTATTTCGGACCTGCACAAGCAGCTGAAGGCCTCCGGCAAACCGGCGACCACCGTCTATGTGACGCACGATCAGACCGAAGCGATGACCATGGGCGACCGCATCTGCGTGATGAAGCTCGGCCACATCATGCAGGTAGATACCCCGGACAACCTGTACCACAAACCGAAAAACATGTTCGTGGCCGGCTTTATCGGCTCGCCGGAGATGAACATCCGCGCCAGCAAGCTGGTACAGCAGGACGGCCAGCTCTCCCTGACCATCGGCAACCAGACCATGCCGTTAAGCCCTGAGCTGAAAGAGAAAGTCGCCAGCTACGTCGATCAGGACATTTTCTACGGTATTCGCCCGGACTTTGTCTCGATCTCCGATGAGCCCTTTGCCCAGGGCAGCTGCAGCGGCGAGATGGTTCGCGCGGAAAACATGGGACATGAATTCTTCGTGTACCTGAAAGTTGGCGAGTATGAACTGACTGCCCGAATTCCTTCCGATGAAGCTAAGCCAATGATTAACAAAGGCCTTCACCGTAAGGTGTACTTTAAGTTTGATATGAATAAGTGTCATATTTTTGACGCAAAAACTGAACAGAACATCTCTCTTTAATGGAGTTATAAAAATGAAAAAAGTGCTTTTAAGCGCCGTTATCTCCGCTACCTTTGGAATGAGTGCCCTACCCACTTTTGCTGCGGACAGCACCGATCTGCGTATGTCCTGGTGGGGCGGCAATGGCCGTCACCAGGTGACGTTGAAAGCTCTGGAAGAGTTTCACAAACAGAACCCGGATATTAACGTTAAGTCGGAGTACACCGGCTGGGATGGTCACCTCTCGCGTCTGACCACGCAAATCGCGGGCGGCACCGAGCCGGACGTGATGCAGACCAACTGGAACTGGCTGCCGATCTTCTCCAAAACCGGCGACGGCTTCTACGACCTGAACAAAATGAAGGACGTGATCGACCTGTCTCAGTTCGATCCGAAAGAGCTGCAGTCCACCACGGTGAACGGCAAGCTGAACGGGATCCCGATCTCCGTGACCGCGCGCGTCTTCTACTTCAACGATGAAGCATGGAAAAAAGCGGGCGTTGAATACCCGAAAACCTGGGATGAGCTGATGGCGGCGGGTAAAGCCTTCGAGAGCAAACTGGGCAAACAGTACTACCCGGTGGTGCTGGAGCACCAGGATACTCTGGCGCTGCTTAACTCTTACATGATCCAGAAGTACAACATCCCGGCGGTGGACGAACAGGCGAAGAAATTCTCTTACAGCAAAGAGCAGTGGGTTGAGTTCTTCCAGACCTATAAAAAGCTGATCGACAGCCACGTGATGCCGGACACCAAGTACTACGCGTCCTTCGGTAAGAGCAACATGTATGAGATGAAGCCGTGGATCGAGGGTGAATGGGGCGGGACCTACATGTGGAACTCCACCATCAAGAAATACTCCGACAACCTGAAGCCACCTGCGAAGCTGGAGCTGGGCAGCTACCCAATGCTGCCGGGTGCAACCGATGCCGGTCTGTTCTTTAAACCGGCCCAGATGCTCTCCATCGGTAAATCTACCAAGAACCCGGAAGCCGCAGCGAAAGTGATCAACTTCCTGCTGAACAGCAAAGAAGGCGTTGAGACCCTGGGTCTGGAGCGTGGCGTACCGTTGAGCAAAGTGGCGGTGAAATACCTGACCGAAGACGGCACCATCAAAGAGAACGATCCGGCGGTTGCGGGCCTGCGTCTGGCGCAGTCTCTGCCAGCCAAACTCTCCGTCTCGCCATACTTTGACGACCCGCAGATCGTGGCTCAGTTCGGCACCTCCCTGCAGTACATCGACTATGGTCAGAAAACCGTGGAAGAGACTGCCGCTGACTTCCAGCGTCAGGCTGAACGCATCCTGAAACGCGCAATGCGCTAATTATCTTAGGTTATCAATACCCTACCGTTATGCGGTGGGGTATTTTTTTATCTGAAGGAACATGCCATGAAAGGAAAAATTATCCCCCTGAGTTTTCGCACCCGGCAGGACAGCCAAACCGGACACGAGGTGATACGCCTGACGCCGCCGCACATCATCTGTCACCGTAACTATTTCTATCAGAAATGTTTTACCCGCGATGGCAGCAAGCTGATCTTTGGCGGCGCCTTTGAGGGCCACTGGAACTACTACCTGCTCGACATTGAACAGCAAAAGGCGACCCAGCTGACCGACGGCGCTGGCGACAATACCTTCGGCGGCTTTCTCTCCGCGGACGATGCTTCTCTGTGGTACGTGAAAAATAGCCGCGAATTGCGCCGCGTCGATCTTGAGACTCTGGAAGAGTATGTGGTGTATGAGGTCGATAACGACTGGGTGGCCTACGGTACCTGGGTGGCGAACTCTGACTGCACGAAGCTGGTAGGCATCGAGATCAAAAAAAGCGACTGGCAGCCGCTCACCGACTGGAGCAAGTTCCGCGCGTTTTACTTCACCAACCCGGAATGCCGCCTGATCAACATCGACCTGCAAACCGGTGAACGGCGGGTGATTTTGCAGGAGAAACGCTGGCTTGGACACCCGATTTACCGTCCGTTCGACGACAGTACGGTAGCCTTTTGTCACGAGGGCCCGCGCGACGCGATCGATGCGCGCATGTGGTTGATCAATGAGGATGGCAGCAATCTGCGCAAGGTGCGCCAGCACGGCACGGGCGAGAGTTTTACCCACGAGTTCTGGGTGCCGGACGGCTCGGCGCTCTATTACGTGGCGCACAAGGAGAACGATCCTAAGCGCTATCTGTTCAGCGCCGATCCGCAAACGCTGGAAAACCGTCAGCTGATGGCGATCCCGCCCTGCTCCCACCTGATGAGTAACCACGACGGCTCGCTGATCGTCGGCGATGGCGCCCCGCACAATACCGGGGATATCAGCCTCAACGATCCCTTCATCTGGGTGTTCGATATTGCACAAGGCACGCAAACCGCCGTCTGCCAGCACAACACCAGCTGGAAAGTGCTGGACGGCGATCGCCAGGTCACCCACCCGCATCCGTCGTTTTCACCGGACAATAAGTGGGTGCTGTATACCTCGGACGAAGAAGGGATGCCGGCGCTGTATCTCGCTCGGGTGTGAAAAAAGCCGGGTGGCGGCTACGCCTTACCCGGCCTACGGTTTTGTCGGCCCGGCAAGCAAAGCGCCGCCGGGCGTTAACCTCACACGCCGATATTTCTTAACTTCTCCCCGGACATCAGCTTGCGCTCGATGTGCTCCAGGGTGACGCCTTTGGTTTCGGGGATCAGCCAGAAGGTGATGCCAATAAAGACCACGTTCAACACCGTATAGAGCCAGAAGGTGCCCGCCGCGCCGATAGCATCCAGCAGAGTCAGGAAGGTGGCGCCAATGATCATGTTCGACACCCAGTTGGTGGTGGTGGAACAGGTGATCCCGAAGTCGCGGCATTTCAGCGGCTGAATTTCAGAGCACAGGATCCACACTACCGGGGCAGCACTCATCGCGTAACCCGCGATGCACATCATCGTCATCCCCACGGAGAGCCAGGACAAGCTGCTGGACGCCGTACCGTTATCAAACTGCATCAGGCAGTAGCCGAGGATCAGCGTCCCCAGCGCCATCACGCTAAAACCAATTTTGAGGGCCGGTTTGCGACCCGCTTTATCGACGGTAAACACCGCAATAAAGGTGGCAAACATAAAGGTCAGCCCCACCACCAGGGTGGCGATCATCTGCTGTTCGGTGGTGGTGAATCCGGCCATTTTAAAAATACGTGGCGCGTAATACATGATGATATTCATGCCGGTAAACTGCTGCATCGCCTGCAACAGCATGCCGAGGAAGACCGCGCGACGGACGTTGCGGTTAATTTTGAATAACGACCAGCCACCCTGTTTCAGCTTGAGGCTTTCGCGGATCTCGTTCAGCTCTTCCCGCGCTTTCTCAGAGGTATCGCGCAGCATCCGCAGCACTTCCTCCGCCTCGACGTGTCGCCCTTTTTGCGCCAGCCAGCGTGGGCTGTTGGGCAAAAAGATCACCAGCACAATCAGCAATACCGCCGGTAGTGCCAGAACCCCCAGCATCGCGCGCCAGTTGCCGCTGTAGCTGAAATACGTATCAGAGAGAAAGGCCAGTACGATACCGAGCGTCACCATCAGCTGATACATGCTGATCATTTTGCCGCGAACGTTTTCGCTCGCCATCTCGGAGAGATAGAGGGGGGCGGTGTAGGAGGCAATCCCCACGGCCACGCCCAGCAGCACGCGAGAAAGCAGTAGCGCCTCCACGCCCGTGGCAAACGCGGAGCCCAGCGAGCCGGCCACAAACAGAACGGCGCCCACCATCAGGCTGTATTTTCGGCCCAGGCGGAATGAGAGCCAGCCGTTGAACAGGGCACCGACTGCTGCCCCCAGCATCATACTGCTCACCACCCACTCCTGCAGGCGATTGCTGAGCGTAAAGTGATCGGTGATAAAAGGTAGCGCACCGGCAATCACGCCGATATCCAGCCCAAACAGCAGACCGGCCACCGCCGCGGAAACGGACACAAACAGGTTCATCCTGCGGGTATCGCGCAGGGCGCGGGGCATAAAGGTAGAGTCGTTTATTGATGTCATATTTTCCTGCCTGAACAGCGTAAGACGTTAAATGAAATTACGAGAAACCCTGAAAAAGTGTCAGGTCGTATAACGTGAAAATATGGATTTATTGGCTGGCAAGGGGCGATCTGTGATGGACATTACAATTTAAAACAAGGATGAATATTCCCCACTTTGTGTTAAAAGCATGATTTGTAGACGATAAAGATGTGATGCCCGTCATTTTCGTAAAATGACTATGGATTTTCCTCTTTTACTAATATGGACAATGTCTGATTCAGGACAAAAAAACCTCCGCCCGGGGGCAGAGGTTTATTGGCAGGGGCGAGAATTAACGCGCCAGCCAGCCGCCGTCAACCGCTACGGTGTAGCCGTTGATGTAGTCAGAAGCGCTGGACGCCAGGAACACAACCGGGCCCATCAGATCGCTTGGCAGACCCCAACGCCCCGCCGGGATACGCTCGAGGATCGCCGCGCTGCGCTCTTCGTCAGCACGCAGCTGCTGGGTGTTGTTGGTCGCCATGTAGCCCGGTGCGATGGCGTTAACGTTGATGTTGTGCTGCGCCCATTCGTTCGCCAGCAGACGGGTCACGCCCATTACGCCGCTTTTGGAGGCGGTGTAAGAAGGCACGCGGATGCCGCCCTGGAAGGAGAGCATGGAGGCGATATTAATGATTTTGCCGCCGTTGCCCTGCGCGATGAAGTGCTTCGCTGCCGCCTGGGACATGAAGAAAACGCTCTTGATGTTCAGGTTCATCACGTCGTCCCAGTCCTGCTCGCTGAAGTTGATCGCGTCTTCACGACGGATCAGACCGGCGTTGTTGACCAGGATGTCGATTTTACCGAATTCAGCCACCGCACGATCCAGCAGCTCAGGGATAGCGTCGATTTTACGCAGATCGGCGGTCAGGCTCAGGAAACGACGGCCCAGCGCGGTAACACGCTCGATGGTCTCCTGTGGCTCAACGATGTTGATCCCGACGATGTCGCAGCCGGCTTCTGCCAGACCGACCGCCATACCCTGGCCCAGACCGGTATCACAACCGGTAACGACCGCAACTTTACCCTGCAGAGAAAATGCATCAAGAATCATTTTTTATCCTTTATCTTTCAGCGCCTGAACGAACAGGCAAGTTTGTGCTTAACTGTCCGCGACTAGCGCAGATCCTTAACGGCTACGTGGTCCATATCATCAAAGACCTGGTTTTCACCCACCATGCCCCAGATGAAGGTATAGGCACGCGTGCCCACGCCCGAGTGAATAGACCAGCTTGGTGAGATCACCGCCTGCTCGTTATGCATCACGACATGGCGCGTCTCCTGCGGCTGTCCCATCATGTGGAATACACAGGCGTCTTCTTCCATGTTGAAGTAGAAGTACACTTCCATGCGGCGCTCATGGGTATGGCACGGCATGGTGTTCCACAGGTTGCCCGGATCAAGCTCGGTCAGACCCATGCTGAGCTGGCAGGTTTCCAGCACATCAGGAACGAAGTATTTGTTAATGGTGCGGCGGTTACTGGTGAGGTTGTCACCCAGAGTGACTGGCGCAACGTCTGCCGGGGTCACTTTTTTTGGTTGGATAGGTGGTGTGTGCCGGGGCGCAGTTATAGTAGAACTTCGCCGGTTTGCTGCTATCGACGCTGGCAAAGACCACTTCCTGCGCGCCTTTCCCGACGTACAGGGCATCGCGATGGCCGATCTCGTAGCACTGACCGTCAACGGTGATGGTGCCCGGGCCGCCGATGTTAATCACGCCCAGCTCACGACGCTCAAGGAAGAAGCTGACGCCGAGCTGCTTGCCCACTTCGCCACCGACGGAGACCGTTTTGGTCACCGGCTTAATGCCGCCAACGATAATGCGGTCAATGTGGCTGTACACCATGGTGTACTCATCCGCGACAAACACTTTCTCGACTAAAAACTCATCGCGCAGACCCTGGGTATCCAGCGTTTTTGCATGCGCGCTGTGGATGCTTTGTCTGACTTCCACATTAACCTCCAGAATTTATCGGCCCCGAAGGCCTGGATAATTAACAAAACGGTGTTCCGTTTTCATGATGGGCACATATTATCTGCTGTGAAATGGGTTTTCAATTACATTTAAAACGATGTTTCACTTTTTCTGTAAGTTAATCTCAAAATTGCAGTTGCGATCACGAATGTCAGGGAGTTGACATCGCTTTCTTAAAAGCTTCTTTTAAAATCTCCGAATTAATTTGCAATTTAAACAATAGGTTATATAAGAATAAAAAATTGATGCCGGGATGATAAAAATCTGAACAGATGTAAAGAGAGTGATGATTTTGTGGGCTTTTACTTCAGAAGTGCGCCACCAGTCACACACACTGAAACGATGTTTTGATATTTTAACACCCAGTTTTTAAACTCATATTTTACCGATCGGACCGCAGGCAAAATCCTGCTGTCGAATTCAAGGAGTGCATCATGGCAAAAGGCATGCGGGTCAAACTGAACTATGAGGTCAGTCGCGATCCGGATACAGGCGTGGAAGTGACCCGCCTGACCCCACCTGAAGTTACCTGTCATCGTAACTACTTCTATCAAAAGTGCTTTTTTAACGACGGTAGCCATCTGCTGTTTGCCGGCGAATTCGATGGCCACTGGAACTACTACCTGCTGGATCTGAAAAAGGCCGAAGCGGTGCAGTTAACCGAAGGCGCGGGGGATAACACCTTCGGCGGCTTCCTGTCGCCGGACGATAAATCCCTCTATTACGTTAAGAATGATCGCACCCTGCTGGAAGTCAATCTGACGACGCTTGTCGAGCGCGAAGTGTACCGCGTCAGCGACGACTGGGTCGGCTACGGCACCTGGGTGGCCAACTCTGACTGCACCAAACTGGTGGGGATCGAAATTGCGAAGAGCGACTGGACCCCGCTGAACGACTGGAAAATCTTCCACGACTTCTTCCATAAGGGCCCGCACTGTCGCCTGCTGCGCGTCGATCTGCAGACCGGCGAAAGCAGCGTGATCCACGAAGAGAAAAACTGGCTCGGCCATCCGATTTACCGTCCGTTTGACGACAGCACCGTCGCGTTTTGCCACGAAGGCCCGCACGATCTGGTGGATGCCCGTATGTGGATGGTCAACGAAGACGGCAGCAACGTGCGTAAGGTTAAAGAGCATGCGGAAGGCGAAAGCTGCACCCATGAATTCTGGGTACCGAACGGCTCGGCGCTGGTGTATGTCTCTTATCTGAAAGGTCAACAAGGCCGTACCGTGTACAGCTTCAATCCGGATACCGGCGAGAACAGCGCGGTAATGCAAATGCCGGCCTGTTCGCATCTGATGAGTAACTTTGACGGCACAATGCTGGTGGGTGACGGTTCCGGTACCCCGGTCGACGTGAAGGACACCAGCGGTTACACCATCGATAACGATCCTTATCTCTATGCGTTCGACGTGGCGAAAAAGGCCTACTTCCGCATCGCGCGTCACGACACCTCCTGGGCAACCGTGGCGAACAGCCGCCAGGTGACCCATCCGCACCCATCCTTTACCCCGGATGATAAAGCGGTCCTGTTTAGCTCCGATAAAGACGGCAAACCCGCTCTCTATATTGCGAAGCTTCCTGAGCAACCTGAACTGTTGCGTGAATAAATGTTTGTGTTTGTGTTTGTGTTCCTGTAACTGGCCTTGCCCTCCTTTATGGAGGGCTTTTTTTTATCCCTGTATCGGCGCAGTAATAAATTGCAGGCATAAAAAAACCGGCTCTTTCGAGCCGGTTAATCCCGGAGGTACTGCTTGTTATTAGAAGGAGTAGGCTACACCGACACGCAGACGGGTCTGACGCTCATCGGTCTCTTTCACACCAACGTTACCCACTTCACCGTACGGGGACCAGTTTTTATCAATTTTGTACGCCAGCTTGACGTTATATTCCTGGGAGTAATCTTTATTGTTATTACGGATTACGCCTTCTGAACTTTTAGCGTATACATAGTTCAGCTCGGTACGCCAGTCGCCCATCACCCAGCCAACCCACGCATCGCCACGGTTAACTTTGTCGTCGTCTTTATTCGCGCTTGACGGATAACGGGTATAGTCATAACGATAACGAGCGGCAACGTAGAAGCCATTATCGAAGCTATATTGTGCATGCAGATACGGTTTATAAATGGTGAAGCTGTCTTTACTTTCAACCGTAAAGCCTGGTGTTAACGCAATATTCGGGGTTGCTTTCCAGCGCCAGCTAATCTGGTCTTCGTGACCATTACCGACCACATCCGCAAATGGCTGATCGGCTTTATCGCCGCCGGATTTCCATTTCGCTTCTACTGAAAAACCAAAACCATTTTCAAAACGGTGCGAAACCGCAGCACGGTCTGCGTTCGAGCCGTTATCAATATATTCATGACGCAGATCCACGGTGACAGCCTGAGCTGCGAAAGAAGCGCCAATAAGTGATGCAAGGACCAGAGATTTCTTAAACATGGAAAAACCCTCGTTTAAAATGATGTTTCGTTTTTATGGAATTGCATTTTATTTTTTTAAACACGTAATTTTAGTGATCATGATCGTAAATATTTGTTTCATTTTTTTTGGCAAAGCCAGGCGTGAGCAATATCAACAAAAGAGGGTTTTTAAGCGGAATTTAACGGATCGCGATCACACTAAAGTGTTATTAGAGATTCAATTAATGTGGTAAATATTTCGGGGAGGTTTGAGGATTTACTTACAAGAGTAAAAATATGACGGCTATCACAAACAAATAAGCCTCCGCGGTGGGAGGCTTATTTTGATTGATATTTATCAAGGTGCTTATCTTTCTATGGCTAACGCCACGCCCTGTCCGCCGCCTATGCACAGCGTGGCCAGCCCTTTACGGGCATCGCGTTTCACCATCTCATGCACCAGCGAGACCAGAATACGACAGCCTGACGCACCTATAGGGTGGCCGAGCGCAATCGCCCCGCCGTTAACATTGACCCGGCGCTCATCCCACTCCAGCATTTTGCCCACCGACAGCGCCTGGGCAGCAAAGGCTTCGTTGACTTCGATGAGATCGACATCCGCCAGCTGCCACCCTGCCCGCTCCAGGCAGCGGCGCGTGGCATGCACCGGGGCGATCCCCATTAAAGCAGGATCCACACCGACGCTGGCAAAGGCTTTGATCCGCGCCAGCACCGGCAGATTCAGCGCTTCGGCTTTGCTCTCGCTCATCATCATGACCGCAGCAGCGCCGTCGTTAATAGAGGAGGCATTTCCGGCGGTCACGGAACCGGTGAGTTCAAAAGCCGGATTGAGTAACGCCAGCCCTTCGGCGCTGGCGTCGGTTCGCGGCTGCTCATCGGTATCTACCAGCAGTGGTTCACCGCTCTGCTTCTGCGCGCTGACCGGGACAATCTCATCCCGGAAGCGGCCCGCATCGATTGCGGCCCGGGCTTTATGCTGTGAGCTGAGGGCGTAGGCGTCCTGCCGCTCACGGGAGATCCCGTATTCCCGGGCCAGGTTTTCCGCCGTGACACCCATATGGTAATCGTTGAAGGCATCCCACAGCCCGTCATGCACCAGGCTGTCGATAAGCTGGCTGTTCCCCAGCTGGGCGCCCGTGCGGCTGTCGGTCAGAACGTGCGGCGCGCGGCTCATGTTCTCCTGGCCACCGGCGATCACCACGTCGGCTTCACCGCACTGGATCGCCTGGGTTGCCAGATGCAGCGCCTTGAGCCCGGAGCCACAGACGTCGTTAATGGTAATGGCAGAGACGGTGTTAGGTAATCCCCCCTTCAGCGCGGCCTGACGGGCAGGGTTTTGCCCGGCCCCTGCGGTCAGCACCTGACCAAGGATCACCTCATCGACCTCGTGGGCCTCAATGCCACTGCGCTCCACCAGCGCGCGGACCACCACGCTGCCCAGATCTACCGCCGAGTGGCGTGAGAGCGCTCCCTGGAAACAGCCAATTGCTGTGCGCAACGCACCCCCTATCACGACGTCTTTCATCTCAACCTCTGCGCAAAATGACACCGCACATAGTAGAGTATGTGTTATCAACTAATGATGTAATTGTTTAAAAAAAGTGAGTTTTATCACAAAGGATCGGCCATTCATTTTGCACACCTCGACGTAAAGCCTGCATGTATTCACACAACTTATAATTAACACGGTAATTATTAGATAACGCATTTGCATTATGACGGCGCGGCGATAAGTTAGGAGATGCAAACACGCGTTTACACTGGAGTAACAAATGTCCGACTGTATCATTCCAGAAATAAAAGAATCAGAAGAAGAAATCATCGCCATCCGCCGTCATTTACATGCCAATCCTGAATTAAGCCTCGAAGAGTTTAATACCAGCAATCTGGTGGCTCGCCAGCTCGAAGGCTGGGGTTATCAGGTGACGCGCGAAATCGGAAAAACCGGTGTGGTCGGCTCGCTCAGCAAAGGCCAGGGCAGCAAATCCATCGGCCTGCGTGCCGATATGGACGCATTACCCATCTTTGAAGCCACCGATCTGCCCTGGGCCAGCACCGTCCCGGGTAAAATGCACGCCTGCGGCCACGACGGCCACACGGCGATTTTACTGGCCGCGGCGAAGTATATTGCCTCTGACGCCTGCCAGTTTAACGGCACCGTGCACCTTATCTTCCAGCCGGCCGAAGAGGCGATTGGCGGCGCGGATTTAATGATTAAAGACGGGCTGTTTGACCGCTTCCCCTGCGACCGTATTTTTGCCCTGCACAATATGCCTTACCTGCCGACCGGTAAGTTTGGCTTCTATGAAGGCAACTTTATGGCCTCCGCCGATACCGTGAAAATTACCCTGAAAGGGTACGGCGGGCATGGCGCGCACCCGGAACGCACCGTGGATCCGATCGTGACCGGGGCCGCCCTGATCATGTCCCTGCAAAGCATCGTGGCGCGTAACGTGCCGCCGGGTGAAACCGCCGTGGTGACGGTCGGGACCTTCCAGGCGGGCATTGCCTCCAACGTGATCCCGGACAGCGCGGTGATGGAGCTGACGGTGCGTTCGATGAAGCCGGAGATCCGCGACCTGCTGATCCGCCGCATTCAGGAGCTTACCGATTTCACCGCCCGCAGCTATGGCGCCACCAGCGAAGTGGAGATCTATGACTCCTACCCGGTGCTGGTCAACGATGCGGAACAGACCGCTTTCGCCCGCCAGCTGGCCGTCGAATTCTTTGGCGAGGAGGCGGTACTCGACAGCGTCTCCCCGTCCAATGGCAGTGAAGATTTTGCCTTTATGCTCCAGCAGCGTCCGGGCAGCTATTTCCTGCTGGGCAACGGCGAGAAAGGGGAAAAAGGCGGCTGCATGGTGCATAACCCCGGCTACGACTTCAATGACGAGATCATTACCACCGGGGCCTCCTTCTTTGCCCGTTTGGTTGAAAACTATTGCCGTTAAGACAGGGACAGATAATGAAAAAATACCTTTTACCGCTGGTCGCTCTGCTGGCGACATCGTCTGCCTTTGCAGCAGAGACCAAAGAGCTGCGTTTCGGCGTGGATCCGACCTTCGCCCCCTTCGAGTCAAAAAACCCGCAGGGCGAGGTGGTCGGTTTTGATATCGATCTGGGCAATGCCATCTGTCAGCAGCTGCAGGCGAAATGCGTCTGGGTTGAAAGCAACTTCGACGGCATCATTCCTTCCCTGAAGGCGCGTAAATTTGATGCCATCCTCTCCGGGATGTATATCACCGACAAACGTAAAAAGCAGATTGCCTTCAGCGACAAGATTTACAGCGGCCCGGCCTTCCTGGTGGCGCGTAAAAACAGTCTCGCCAGCAACAGTGTGGATCAGCTGAAAGGGAAAACCATCGGGGTTGAGCAGGGGTCCGCTCAGGAGACTTATGCCAATGAGCAGTGGCGCGGCAAGGGCGTTAACGTCGTGGCCTATCAGGGTGCCGATCAGGTGATCCGCGACCTCGAGTCCGGGCGCATTGACGGCGCGGTGCTCTCCGGGGTGATGGCGGAGTACAGCTTCCTCAACAAGCCGCAGGGTAAAGAGTTTGCCTTTGTCGGCACTGCACTGCAGGACGATGCCCTGTTTGGTGCCGGAGCGGCAATTGGCCTGCGCAAAGAGGATGACAAGCTGCGCCAGGAGCTGAACGGCGCCATCGCGGCGATCCTGGCCGACGGGACCTATAAAAAGCTCGCCTCAAAATACTTCAGCTTTGATATTTATACCGGCAAGTAACCCTGTTCCGCCCTTCACTGGCTGAAGGGCGGAGATTTCCAGTACTGGGTTAAAGCGGGCTCGTTGCCATTTAACGGATCCGACTCAGGAAACGGCAGCGCAACGATACGGGCCAGTATTGCCGGCGTCGCCGCCTGCTTACACAGATCGAACTCCATCCCCGGCGGATACGCCCCCACCACCTGAAAATCGAGCGTTGCAGATAAACGGCAATGCCCGGTTCCCGCCGGCAATAACAGGGCGTCCCCGGCTTCTACCTCCAGCTCCTCTCCCCCCCGGGCCGCCAATCACGAGGCGCGCCGTTCCCCGGGCAATCCCCAACACTTCATGGGCAGTGGAGTGGTAATGGTGATAATCGAAAATCCCATCGCGCCACTGGGGCGGCCACCCGTTGTCGGCAAAGCGTTGTTCAAACTGGCTGGCATGATCGCCTTCCAGTATCGCCCCTTTATAGATCAGCACCGGCAGATGGGGATGGTTAGGCACCCAGTCTCTGGCTGAGAGCATCAGCACGCGGGGTGTAATGGTATGTGTAGCGTTCATGTCTCTTCTCGCCGGTTAATTCACCCCATTAAGTGTAGACCTTTTATATTTCGGTACCGATCAGGTGAATGTCGTATTCATCACACCGGATCCGCCTGGTGCTGAAGCCAGTGCCGCAGCCAGTTTCCCGCCGTCCCCGGCGGAGAGCGTTTATTCCACACCAGATCGATTGCCACCGAACGCGGCCAGCCCGGTACGTTAATCTGCACCAGCGCATTCGAGGGTGCGAACTCCGCGACCAGCGCACAGGGCAGCGCGCACCAGCCGAAGCCCTGCACCGCCATGCTGAGCAACATCAGGTAGTTAGGTGCCGACCACACCGGCCCCTGGGCCAGTACCGGTTCGCGCTCCAGATAGGTGTTCAGGCGCAGCTCCCGCCAGCCGTGCAGCTCATCGGCCTCAGTGCGTCTTTGCGCGGCGAGGGGATGGGTGGCGGAGGTATAGATCGCCATGTGGGTCTGCATCGGCAGGCGAACGGCGGCAATGTCGGTGGGATAGCTCTCCCGCGCCTCGGTAAGGCCGATGTGCGCCCGCCCTTTTTGCAGCAGGTCGATGACATCCTCATCTTCGCCAATCAGGCACTCGAATTCGGTGTGGGGAAAACGCTCATCAAAACGATACAGCATCTCCTCCAGCACGTCCGGGTGCAGGGTATCGGAGAGCACAAAGCTCAGCCGCGCTTCGGTCTCTTCGCTGAGGGAGACCGCCAGCTCGTCAAGGCGCGCGCTGGCGGCAAGGATCGACTGAACGTAGCCCAGCACCTGCTTGCCCTGAGCGGTGAGTACCGGCTGGCGAGCGCTGCGATCGAACAGCGCAAACCCGAGGTCGTCTTCCAGATGGGCGATGGCGGTGCTGATGGTGGACTGGCTTTTACGCAGACGACGGGCGGCGGCGGAGAACGAGCCAGCGGCAACCGTCTCGACAAAGGCCGTTAAGGCTTCAGGGGAGTAGCGCATGATGTATCTACATTATCGATGGAATCTAACTTTTATATATCAGTTTTAACGATAAAAATAGCGGCCTGATTCTGCCCATTCTGGCAGGTTAATGAGGTATCAGGTTATGCAGCACAACGATATTCAACACCGAAAACTGCCGGAGCGTATCTTTCACGCCGTCTGTTTCGAGGGCATCGCCACGGCGATCCTCGCCCCGACCACCGCCTGGCTGATGCAGCGTCCGGTGCTGGAGATGGGCGGATTAACCATTCTGCTCGCCACCACGGCGATGATCTGGAACATCATCTATAACGCCGGGTTCGACAAGCTGTGGCCGCGGCATATCATCACCCGTACCGCCAAAGTCCGCGCGCTGCACGCCCTCGGCTTTGAGGTCGGGTTTATTTTTATCGGCGTCGGCATTGTGTCGCTGGTGCTGGGCGTGAGTCTGCTGCAGGCATTCACCTTAGAGATTGGCTTCTTTATTTTCTTCCTGCCGTACACCATGGTCTATAACTGGGCGTACGACACCCTGCGCGATCGCATCATGAAGCGACGCCAGCAGCGCCAGACTGCCACCTGGTAATCCCTCCGGCCGGAAATGCTTTCCGGCCCGCTTAAACCCGCGCCAACCGCCACGCCAACTGATGATTATGGTAAAATAGTCTCCTTTTTGTTGGTTTTATAGTTGATACGTTTCTCTCATGTCGAAAATCTGGTCTAAAGAAGAGACCCTCTGGAGCTTTGCCCTGTACGGCACGGCCGTGGGCGCAGGAACCCTGTTTCTGCCCATCCAGCTGGGATCTGCGGGCGCTGTCGTCCTGTTTATCACCGCCCTCGTGGCGTATCCATTCACCTACTGGCCCCACAAAGCGTTATGTCAGTTCATCCTCTCGGCAAAAACTAAAGGTAGCGAAGGGATCACCGGTGCGGTGACGCACTACTACGGGAAAAAGATCGGCAATCTGATCACCACGCTCTACTTTGTCGCCTTTTTTGTGGTGGTGCAGATCTATGCCGTGGCGATCACCAACTCCCTGACCGAACAGCTGGCGAAGCATATGACGGTGGATATGACCGTGCGGGTGCTGGTCAGCCTGGGCGTGGTGCTGACGTTAAATCTGATCTTCCTGATGGGGCGTCATGTCACCATTCGGGTGATGGGCTTTCTGGTCTTCCCGCTGATTGCTTACTTCCTGCTGGTGTCGCTGTATCTTACCCACAGCTGGCAGCCCTCGCTGCTCACCAGCCAGATGAGCGTAGATAAACACACCCTGCACCAGGTGTGGATCTCCATTCCGGTGATGGTGTTCGCCTTCAGCCATACGCCGATTATTTCGACCTTTGCCGTCGACAGACAGGAGAAATATGGCGACGCCGCGATGGGCAAATGTACCCGCATCATGAAGGTGGCGTACCTGATCATCTGCCTGAGCGTGCTGTTCTTCGTCTTCAGCTGCCTGCTGTCTATCCCGCCGTCCTACATCGTCGCCGCCAAAGAAGAAGGGGTCACCATTCTCTCTGCGCTGTCGATGATGCCCTCCTCCCCTTCCTGGCTTGGGATCTCCGGGATTGTGGTGGCCATCATCGCGATGTCGAAATCGTTTCTTGGCACCTATTTCGGCGTGATTGAGGGGGCGACGGAGATGGTGAAATCAGGGTTAAATCAGGTTGGCGTGAAGAAAAGTCGCGCCTTTAATCGGGCCGTGTCGGTGATGGGGGTCTCGCTGATCACCTTTGCGGTGTGCTGCATTAATCCCAATGCCATCTCAATGATCTACGCCATCAGCGGGCCGCTTATCGCCATGATCCTGTTTATCATGCCAACCCTGTCGACCTTCCTGATCCCGGCCCTGAAGCCTTACCGCTCCGTCGGCAATGTGCTGACGCTGATTGTCGGGGTGTTATGCGTGTCGGTGATGTTTATTGCGTAGCGGGTAATAAAGGTGCAGCGCGCTAAACAGGACGGCGCGCTGCATAGTGAGTATCAGGCACGGATATCGTCATACTCGCGGGTGTTATCAAATTCGTGTTTCGCAAACGGGCACAGGGGGATAATTTTGCGGTTTTCTGCGCGCATCTTTTCCACTACCTTCGCCACCAGCTGTTTACCCACGCCCTGTCCTTTCAGGCTGGGATCGACATCGGTATGCTCAATAATGCTGAGGTGTTCACCGGTAGGAACAAAGACGATCTCAGCGACCTGGTTGCCTTCGGCATCATTGACATAAAATTTGTTATGGCCTTCCTGAATTTCCATAGTTTCTCGCTTATTTGTGGCGGTATTTGAGTGCGCCGCTTGGGCAGGTATCAATCACACGCACAACCGTATCAACATCCACTTCATCAGGAATGATCCACGGCTTACGTTTCAGGTTGAAGAGTCTGGCGCTGCCGCGTACGCAGTTTCCCGCGTGCTGACAAATACCGGTATTGAAGTAGACATCAATTTTCTCACCGGTATAGGCCCGGTATCCCGCTTCCAGCAGTTCGTTATCCATGACATTGCCTCTGTGGTTATTATGGGTTCGGGAACTAACATAGCGCTGGCGTGCAGCTTCAAAAAGTTAACATTTATTTAATGTATGAATCCAGCACCTTCAGCACCACATCAAGATCCTCTTCACGCTTCACTTCATCGCCTTCATGAACGATATGCTCAGTGAGATGGCCTTTGATCACTTCCCGCATCAGGCCGTTTACCGCCCCGCGGATCGCTGCAATCTGCTGCAGCACCGCAGCACACTCGTGCGGCTCATCCAGCATGTTTTTCAGCGCCGCGACCTGACCCTGAATTTTATTGGTACGGGCTTTAAGCTTCTGTTTATCACGGATGGTATGCGACACGTGGCACCTCGTTAACCTGAAAATCGACGCTGATTGTAACACCGGCGATCTACTGGGGGGTAGTATAGTGTACTGGGGGGGAGTAGAATCCAGAGCGCCAATAACTCACAAAGAAGCCTTTTCATGAACGAATTTTCCGCTCTTCTTCAGCAAGGTAATGCCTGGTTTTTTATTCCCAGCGCCATCTTACTGGGCGCTTTACACGGCCTGGAGCCCGGCCATTCCAAAACCATGATGGCAGCATTTATCATCGCCATTAAAGGCACGGTGCGACAGGCCGTGATGCTTGGGCTGGCCGCAACGGTTTCCCATACCGCCATCGTCTGGCTGATTGCCTTTGGCGGGATGTACCTTAGCAACAGGTTCACCGCGGAATCAGCCGAACCATGGCTACAGTTGATCTCTGCGGCCATTATTTTGAGCACCGCGGTATGGATGTTCTGGCGCACCTGGCAAGGGGAAAAGAGCTGGCTGGCAGGGATGCAGGCGCATGATGTTCATCATGACCATGACCACCATCATCACGACCATGAGCATCATCATCACGAGCACGACCATGCCGCGCTGGAAGGGCTGGAGGTCAATTCAAAAGAGTATCAGGATGCCCACGAGCGCGCTCACGCTAATGATATTCAGCGCCGCTTCGCCGGCAGAGAAGTGACTAACGGGCAGATCCTGCTGTTCGGCCTGACCGGGGGGCTCATTCCCTGCCCTGCCGCCATCACCGTACTGCTCATCTGCATCCAGCTGAAAGCCTTAACCCTGGGCGCCACGCTGGTGGTCAGCTTCAGCATTGGGCTGGCGCTCACTCTGGTGACCGTCGGCGTAGGGGCTGCGGTGAGCGTGCGCCAGGTGGCAAAACGCTGGAGCGGGTTTAATACGATGGCCAAAAGAGCCCCGTACTTCTCCAGCGTGCTGATTGGGCTGGTGGGGATCTATATGGGGATCCATGGATATCTGGGCGTAATGCGATAAACGCTGATAACCATAGTTAATGTATTGTCTTTCGGGTAGTCTGTTTTCTTTATCAGCAGACTGCCCGGAGCGCCAGAACCGCTATGGATAACCCCCTATTTTTAAAAGGTTTAGTTATTTTATTACTTGCCCTTTGGGCATGGGATGCACTTAAAGCCAGGCGGAAAAAACAGCCTGCGGAGCCGGCCATTGCCCAGGCTGATGCCAGGGAACGCCACAAATGGCGTTATCTCAGATGGGGGTTTCGGATAATACAGATCGCCTGTGCGTTGTATTTTGTACAGATGCTGATTCAAATCTTATTAACGTAGGTATTCTGGCGCCGCCATGATGACGCTGAAATCTAATAACATTTACCTTTTAAAAAATCATTATCAATCTTTTGGTTAGGTTATGAAGGCGTATTCTTCATTACAACCGTTCCTAAAAGAGTTATCATTAAATGTATGTTAAAGAAATTTTGAATATGGATTAAAATCAACATGATAATTAAACCCAAGATTCGTGGATTCATCTGTACCACCACACATCCGGTTGGTTGCCAGGTCAACGTAAACAAACAAATCGAGTATGTCCGCAAAAACGGAAAACTCACTGATGGCCCTGCGCGTGTGCTGGTGATCGGTGCTTCAACTGGTTATGGGCTTGCATCCAGAATTTCTGCAGCATTTGGCGGCGGTGCTTCCACTATCGGTGTTTTCTTTGAAAAACCGGGCACGGATACCAAGCCTGGCTCTGCGGGCTGGTATAACTCTGCGGCTTTTGATGAAGCAGCGAAACGTGAAGGCCTTTACTCGAAAAGCATCAACGGCGACGCGTTCTCCGATGAGTGCCGCGACGAAGTCATCCAGCTGATCAAAGAAGACTTAGGCCAGATTGATTTAGTGGTTTATTCGCTGGCGTCTCCGGTCAGAAAGATGCCAAAAACTGGCGAAGTTGTTCGCTCTGCGCTGAAGCCAATCGGTGAGGTTTATACCTCTAAAGCCATTGATACCAACAAAGATCAGATCATCACCGCCAGCATTGAACCGGCAACCGAAGAAGAAGTGCGTAATACGGTTACCGTGATGGGTGGCGAGGACTGGGAACTGTGGATTGATGCGCTGAATAACGCAGGCGTTCTGGCTGATGGCGTGAAGACCGTTGCCTACTCCTACATCGGCACGGATTTGACCTGGCCTATTTACTGGCACGGCGCGCTTGGTAAGGCGAAGGAAGATCTGGATCGGGCGGCAAAAGCGTTACGCAACAAGCTGGCTCCTCTCAACGGCGCTGCAAACGTCGCGGTGTTGAAGTCTGTTGTGACGCAGGCATCCTCAGCCATTCCTGTCATGCCGCTTTATATTTCTATCGTGTTCAAGCTCATGAAAGACCGTGGGATCCACGAAGGTTGTATTGAGCAAATTAATCGTCTGATGACAACCAGCCTGTACGGCGATGATGCCAAACTTGATGACGAACAGCGAATTCGCATGGACGATCTGGAACTGCGTGAAGACGTGCAGCAGGCGTGCCGCGAAATATGGCCGACGATTACCGATGAAAATCTGGAGCAGTTAACAGATTACATTGCTTATAAAGAAGAGTTCCTGAAGTTGTTTGGGTTCGGATTCGAAGAGGTTAACTACGAAGCCGATACCGATACAAATATAGATTTTGATGTGAAAACATTAATCTAATAAAAGGGGGCGCAAGCCCCCTTTTTTTAACGACGAGTCAGAGCCAGCCTCAATCCCAATCCAATAAATGTCACCCCCACAATCCGATCCAGGATTTTCTGCAATCCCCGATTTTGTGAGACTGCACCCGCGGCGCTACCTGCAAGTATGGCGAAGGTTAAATCAGTCAAAAAAAGCGATCAGCGCGTAAGCCATCCCCAGGATCAGAAAAGAGGCTGTCTGGTGCGCGCCTCCAGGTGAAACAAATTGAGGAAAGAAGGAGATAAAGAACAAGAGAACCTTCGGATTGGTTAAGGTTGTAATGAAGCCTTTAGAAAGCAGATTCGTAAGATTAGCTTTGGTCTTAACGGGTTCAGGTTCGCTGTGATTGGTGGTTTGTTTTGCGAAGGTTCCCAAAACCATCTTACTACCGAGATACATAAGATAAGCCGCCCCGAGATACTTGATGATGGTGAACATCAGCGGAGAAGCGGTAATCAATGCCGTTAATCCGACTGCGCTTGCTACAGCATGAGTACAGCTACCCAAGGCGACACCAGCCGCAGAGATGATCCCCGATCTTCTTCCGTTAGCCACGCTTTGACCTATCACGTAGGCCATATCAGGCCCTGGTGTTACGGAAAGAAGAAAAACTGACAGGGCAAAAAGCCCAAAGTTTGTTATGTCCAGCATGGCCATCTCCAGAAATACAAGAACAGACCTGCCATGCTAGCACTGAATGGTTATGCGTTAAATGAAGATTACTATTCAAAAAAGAGTTGATAAGCACTACTGCGCAGTATGCTGAAAAGAAATGGAGTTTTTCGAACGGTTCTGGCTGGGGAGACTGGAGCGGGCGAAGGGAATCGAAACTCTGTTTCATAATTTCCGCAACGCGACGATCATCGAATCAACATAGTAACTATTATTGATACTTGATTGCGAGATTTTAGAGGATCAGTCTCATGACAATCAAGGGCCAGGAGTATCTTTATCTTTCACCGGACGGTGTATGGCAGTTTCAAATCTACATCCCGTCTTATATGCGTCACATGTTCGGCGGGAAGCGCCTGTATCGGAAAAGTACAGGGACAAGAGATATCTACAAGGCGCGTCACTTCCGTAACCACATGCTGGTAGAGTGGAACAACCTTAAAGAACAGTTCAAGCCTGATACTGAGGATAAGCGTATTCAGCTTGCGATCACTTCCCTGCACTCTCAAATCAGGAAGAACAAGAATAAACCATTGATTGAAGAACGAGCCAGTTCGATTCCTCATCTGTGCTTCTTACGAGATGAATACGCTACTGCATACCAGGATCGGAGATCATTCTCCACACTGAGCAAATCAGCGCGAGCCGTTGAGGTGTTTCTCCAGAGTATTGGGAAAGTTGATATCAGTCTGGATCAGATTGGACGCCGATTAGTTACAGACTTCATAGAAGAACAGCAGAAACGCGATGTAGCGCCCCAGACGGTGCAAAACTGGCTTACATCGTTAGGTAGCCTCTACGAGTTCGCCAAACGTCGCTATGACGCTATAGCGCCCCTAAATCCGTTCCATGGTCACAACCTTGAAGCGCGGCGCACAATTGAAAGCTATCAGCCGTTTGAATGGCATCAGCTATCTACACTACTCAACGAAGCAGACGAAGAGCTACGAGCAGTTATTCTGATCGGTTTGTTCTCTGGTGCAAGGCTGGACGAAATAGCCAGCTTGAAGAAAGAAGAGATCGTTATGGTGGAAGGGATACGGACATTCTACATTAGCAAATCCAAGACGAAGGCAGGGATTAGACACATTCCTATCCATGCTTTTCTGATCGGCATGGTGGATTATTATCTGAGTTTGAACACTGGAGATTACCTGTTACCACAGGCTAACAAGATTGAACGCAAAGACGGTAAGAAAGGACCATTCTATTCCCAGGCATTCACCCGCTTACGGCGTCGCGTAGTGCCTATGGCTACAGACCGTCAGTGCTTTCACAGTTTGAGGGGGCATTTTATCACGTGTCTCGACCGTGCCGGAGTACCCGAACAACGGATCGGATATATCACGGGGCACTCTTCACAAGCCGCTTCTACAGAAGCATTCAAGACCTACAGCGCGGGGTGTTCCATGAAAGAGCTATCCGACTATGTGGAAATGGTGGATTATCCAGAAATCATCTTTCCAGAAACGAAAAAAGGGGCGTAAGCCCCTTATTTCTTAAACTCCGTAGTAACCGTATCACCCTCGGTTTTCTTAGGTGCATTGTTCACTACCTTCTGTTTCACCGTACCGCCTACAGATTTATTTCCCTGCGTTTTAGTCGCGATAACATTAACTGTAGCTTTGCTAACAAGTCTGATCTGTTCAAATTCAAGATCGAATTGCATCGCGTATTCAGATTTATAATCGTAGGAAATGCCGGAGAGAATAACATTCTCGTACACTTTGTGCTCTGTCACTAATGTGATGGGCTGGCGACTGTCAAACATCTTATCGAGGTATTCGATAGCTTGACTGATACGAGTGCCATTCACACCAGCGCTGTATAACAAATCCTTTTCCAGCCTCACCGGAGTTTCGGAAATAATCCCCGAGAGCTTGAATGTATTATTCTTAATCTGAACGTGATCGCTCACCTCTGCCCCGCTCTCAACGGGATAGCTGGTAATATCAGCCTGTCTGCGTATTCCCGTATCCGTCACGGCATCAAACACTATCGCTTGATAGTTTTGAATGTAGCTATCTGAGGACGAATTATATACAGATGCCAGGATGGTGAATCCGTTTTCACCTTTGGTGCGGGTAGCACTGCTATTATTACTATTCGAGGTTGAATTGATACGGGAGGCATCGCTGCCCCCGATAGTTAAACTTCCAGGTGTTGCCATTTAGCCCCCCGTCCCTTGTCCAGATGAAACAGCCAGCACCATACGCTGATTGTTATCACTGATACGCTGATCAACGGTAGCATTAAGCATGTTTCCAAACGTTGGATCAGGAGAAATAGTTAGATGGATAAGCCCTTCCGGTAGCTGATTCTGCAATACTACAGGCTGCATGATCGGCGCACTGGCTGGCTTAGCGGGCGCTGCTGCACTCTGTTTCAACATCGAAACAGGAGAGTAATCTCCGTTGGTGCTCTGCGCGTAGCTGCTCACGTCCTTAGCGTCGCTTGTCCCGTTCCACCATTCGCGCACTGTGTCGAATACATTATGCTCATGACCATCCGCTTTCGGCTGGCTGGCTCCATAGGCGTTAGCCACTGGATTACTTCCAGCCTGTACAGGTGCTGACGTAGTGCCGTAATGCTGGCTAACAGCTTCTTTAGAGGTGTTATCCCCATTGAGGAGGTTGAGCTTTCCAGTGATCCAGTTGGTCATTTTCATCAGACCATCCACTACATCACCCGCAGCTTTCCCAAGCCCATTGAAGAAGGGTAACGCCTCCTGCATAGCTTCCTTAAACTCTCGCATGGTTTCAGGGTCAATCTCTGACATAAACCCTTCGAAGAATGCCAGTTTCTGGCTATCGGAGAGAATGCTAAGTTCCTGGTTAAACTTACGGTAGGCCACAAGCTGATTCTGCTGTGCTTCATCCAGCCACTGCCCGTTACGCTTGAGCACGTCCACCTGATCAGTAAGTGCCTTCCCGCCGTTCATAAACGCTTTATGGTATAGGCCCAGGTCATCACCTAACTGTTCCAACGATGCGAGGATTTGCTCTGGTGATTTGCCCTGCTTCTCTAACGTGTTGGTATAGGCAGAGACGAAGCCCATCGGGTTCTTTTGGTATGACTGCAAATCTTTCAAAGTGAATCCGGCAGTGTTCACTGCTGACAGAATCCCCTGATCACCACCTTTCCACTCTCCAGATTTCTTATCGTATTTAGCCTCATTGAGAGTTTGACCGATGCGATCCTGAATATCCTTATAATTATCAAGGAGTTTTCTCATTCCCTGAATACCCATTCCTGAGTCGATCCCGTTAGCGGTAGCGTATTGGCTTTGGGCAACCAGCGCGTTGTAATCGACATTTCCCAGCTTCGCACGCTGTACAATCTCGCTACGCTCTTCCTGTGCTGTAACAGCCTCTTTGCCCCATGAATAAGCACCGTAAGCCGCCGCACCAATCCCAGCGCCAGCAAGCGCACCAGTGCCTAATCCCATCAGAGAGCCAGAGATAGCCCCTGTAGCCTTACCACCGCCACCAAGAGCGTTAGCCCCTCCCGCCTTTGCCGCTGCCCTACGCTCTGCGTTAATGCGTCTGTAGCTCTGCTGCAAGCGCTTAATCTCGCTGTTCTGGCGTTGTAGAGAGATAGTACCTGCTGCATAGGCTTTAGTGATCCGTGACGCTGCAAGCGCGGCCTGTGTAAGCTCAACATTGGTAAGGTGCTGCATACTCTTAAAGCTGCTGGCAGTGTCCAATAGCTTCAATTCAGCCCGTTCACGGCGCTGTGCGTTTCTTGCGGCCTCTTTCGCTGCCTGAGCCTCTACACGGGCTTGCGCCTTAGCTGCCCTTGCCTTTTCTCGTTCATCGCTATTACGAGGCTTTGACGCTTTCTTATTCAGCTTATCGAGTTCCCTTTCAGCAGATTTTAGCCCCTGGCTGAATCTTTTCATGTTCAACGTAGGGTCTTTAATGCCTTTGGCTTTCTTCTGAATTTGATCGAAAGCGTCCATAGCTTCTTTCATTGAATTACGATCAACACTAAATTTCACCGTGTTCTTGATAGAACTTGTGTGGATTTCAAGCATGATTATTCACACCCTTTCTTTTCGTTCACAAGATAATTAAGTGCATCTGATACACTCATTCCCTTGAAAATAAGTTGTCTTAAATGTGAATAGCTCACATCAAGCGCTCTCGATACGGCTGCTAAATTCAGTAGTTGCTCGGCATTTGTATCATTTAGTTGTAAATGCAAGCCTCGACTCTTTAGGATAAGTTCCAATTTCATCTTTCCTCATTATTCTGGAAATAAAAAGGGGCAAGGGCTGGCGCATTTGCTTTGCGTGTTCCAGTTCCCTACGCCCCTGATTAAAGTTCTTCTTTATTTCCAGACGGGAAGAACTACCGTCTATCGCTCGTTATTCTGAGGCTTTAATGTGAACGGAGAAGTTCAGGCCGTGGTTAACTGGCAGTGCTGAGTTTTCCGAGATCACGTTGATCGTGTTTCCGCGCTCACTTTCGAAGCTCCAGCTATAAACTTCCGCAGGTGCAGCATTAAGGAGTTCGAACGTTGACGAAGCCGCGCCGTAGATATTGGTGTAAATACCACTTCCCTTAGCGAATTGCGGGATGGCGATAGCGTCGGCATCACCCATTTGTGCAAGTAGCAGCGGATCAGTTACTTTCACAACATCGCAATTCGTGCCTGGAATACTGAAAGTGCTCACGCCTGGCAGGAGGTCACGATGCTGGAAAACTACGTTCCCTTCATCAAGTGGGCTGACATAGCGGAAAGCCGCCTCCATCGCAGGACTGAAACGCAGATCGCTATAGAACCCACCCTTGGCGAAAACGATAATCCTCTCTACCTGTGACGCCATACCTTGTGCCGCTTCGGTGATTTGACTCACCATGTCGTCAATCGCACGTAGAGTGCTGCTATCTGTAGCTGACAGATCAAGAGTGGCATTCATCGGGGCTACGCCGAACAGGTCGCCAAAGTCGATTAACAGATCGTCTGTCTTAGGTGTATAAACCTGACCAGAGAACAGAGAACGTGCGAGGTAACTTTCACGAGTACGCATAAACGCTACAGCGTGTTTACCCATGTAATCGCTGTAAATGTCCGTCACTGTTTCTTGAATGTCGCTTCCTGGTTTGCGCTTGCCCTGGATATCTGCCGGAACAATAAGATCCTCCCTCATAAAGAAGGGAAGCTCGATCAGCCATTCTTTGCCGCTCTGACGGGATGTTACGTTATGCTCGTTTGAGAAACGCGCCGTAGGCTGGTTGAACAGGCTGGTGTTATCTTCCAGCAGACGGGACACACTAACTTTATGAGAAGAAACGCCTACACCATCAAAGAGATTTAGAGAACTGAGTAGGAAATTTCTGGTGCTGGTTAGCTGGAATAATGGGGAAAGGTCGATACGCTCGTTTCCAATAATCATTATTATCTTCCTTGCTTAAGAGGTGAAAAATTCACGAGTGGCGAAGCCTTGCGCCTGTAATGCGCTGATCGCTGCTGCGTGGTTAGCTGCGTTGAGATTGTCGCTCTTGAGGGCAACGTATGATCCAACGTTGGGAGCGCGTAGGACGTTCACAGGCTTATTACTTCCAGCTTTAACGAAGTCTGAGACGACGACATAAGCCACATTCCCAGAGGTATAGAGAGCGCCAGTGATATCGAGCACATCGCCGCACTGCACATCAGCAGGAAGAGAAGCAAACACTTTACTGTCTACTGCTGCAAAATTGTCGGTCGCAGCACTCACAATATCTGTGTAGCTTTTACGTACCGGAAAGACTTCTGATAGGTCAATAATCATTGTTTGGTTGATTCCTTATTTACTTTACGTGCAATCAAATCCTGAATAGTGGTTTCTTGTTTTGGTGATTCGTCAGGAAAATATGTATCCATCGCTTTGATCACTTCATCAACCGAACAACCAGCATACTGAGCCACCATCTCAATCATCTGAGGATTGACGGTGAGAACATCATTTTTATATTTGAGTACACGCGATTTGTTATTAAGTAGAAACATCTATTTTTGTTTCCTTCGCGTTGTGACTGCGTTCATCTTTTCATTAATAACGAAAGTGTTAACGCAAGTTGTTAAAAAGGGGCGATTAAGCCCCTGGAGAGTATGCCCTTGTTAGAAAGCATTGTTTAACGTCATTTTCGTTTCGGAGGATTATGATGTTAAAGAATGGTTTCTTTAAAAAAATGAAGGGCGCAACTGTTATGAATAACAGAAGAAGGTTTCGCCCGTCATTGCTCCTCATTTTTAAAAGCGTGTAGCAGCGCCCAGGAATAAAATGAGGCTTTCTTTATCTATCTACTACCGGACACTTTCGGGAGTGTATTAATAGAAGATTTGCCAGCCTGAACGTAACTACCGCTGACGGCGTTTATTCAGTCTGACTGCTTATAATCCTAACGGGGTTATAAGGTTTAGAGCAAAGAATTTGCTCTCTGAAAGAGAATGTGCGCGGTGATTGTCCGTTACCACCCGACACAAGTGGGAACGCCCGCGCCACCCTTTGGAACTAAACACAACAAAGGAAAACAACCAGCTTTCAGAGAGAAAATTCAGATGGAGAGAGTGCCGCTATGGGAAACGGCATTCAAGAGGATGAAGTGATTCGAATACTATCCCTACTTCTTATTCTATAACATTTCTGTTAATTTGTCAATACCTAAACCAACATTTTATTCACTTTTCTTGCATTTTTATTCAAATTCGCTTACTGCGTATTTCTCGGCAATGGCTCCTGCCAGTTCCGCAAGTTCGGCGGTGATGTATTGCAGGGAGCAAGCAAGCTCTTCAAGGTCTTTGGCAATGCGCCACGCCTGATCCACGGTGACGGTATCCCCGTTCATCTGCACCAGGTGCTCTACAGCAGCGCTCCAGTGTTCAAGGGCGGTGATTGCCTGCTCGGTGTATTGCAGCGCTTCCAGGAGCGCGGAGGGCGTTCTCTCACGCCACGCCTTATTAACAAGCCGCAGGGCTGGTAAATGCCAGATATCGTGGAAAGAGTTAATAAGGGTGTTCACGATGTTCACGGTGTCCATAGTGTTAAGAGTCATAATGTTCCTTGGTATCAAATAGGGTGTCAAAGTCGCGGGTTAAATTGTTAAGGTGATTAACCGAAAGCCAGCCGCAATAATGTTCGTATGAGGAGAAATTAAGAATTTGCCATTTGTGGAGATTTGAAGAATCCACATTGAAGATTTTCATCTTCCTGGGTTTCCAGAATGCACCAGGGCAGCTATTGAGAATATCCTGTAATGCGCCCATCTCGTCAGGAGACATTGCAGGGCTATTCTCTTCAATTATTGTTGTTTGCCATTCACCAGGAACAGAATTGTATTCCTTCGAAAGGCGAGATAGATTTTGAAAATCAGATGTTCGTAATAATGATTGTGCGTTTCGTTCAAATTTTGTAACTACGTTACGTTTTCTTTTTCCCATTCATTCCTCGTAGAGGGGGAAACTCCTTGTCTTGTCATAACGTATACGCCATAGAATATGGTGAACCACCATAAAGCAGTTATCATAAAAGTTTCCCATTGATTGTTATTTAGTTTTCGCGTTGTTCATCAGTTGGTTGTAGTGATGAAAGAAACATTGTGGTTAACGTCAAAATCGTAGTGATTGCTGCGCCTGGTGATAGCGATCACTTTGGCATCGCGAAGAAGGGATAGCCAATATCTGATCCCGCTTTCCGAGTATCCCAGGGCAGATGCCAGAGTTTTGACGCTGGAACGGAATGTTCCATTCTCACGGTGGAGGCTTGCAAGGTGGTTATAGATTCGTCTGCATACTTCGTTGCATCCGAGTTGAAACTTTGTATCTTCGTTCAATAGGTATAGGCTATTCATAATCCTCCTGGTTAAAATGGTATTGGGTCGAATCTTGAATAAAGATGCGGGTGAAGTTGTTCAAAGCGTTCCTCTAACCTCTCCTCAATTCTTTTTGGTAGGCGTTTATCGTCATTCTGTAGGACACGACGCGCATACGCTGTAAATGTGTCGAATCTTTGGCTTTGTCTCAGACTTTCAGGACGTGAGAGCCGCTCACAAACAGCCTCAACAATCACATCATCATCAATGACCATTTGATCGCTTTCCGTGGTTGTTGCAACGCTTTCATGGGTGCCCTCAGCAACGATCACAGCGTCCTCTATGACATTAATCATTGTTGGTGCTGGCGGTTCCAGGTGTTCTGGTGCATCCCAATTCGGTGCATCATCCGGCGTTTCCTCTGCGGTAGCTGATTCAGGCGCTGCCTGGTGTATCACTACGTCAGAAATGATATCAGGCTGCACTGTCAGTGCTTCTGGTGGAGTAATGTGCGCATCAGTGATCGGAAACGTGCGGTAAACTTTGGAACGATAACCAGGGTTTTTCTCTTTCGTGATTAGCCCTGCATCTTGCAGCTTCTGAATGAGTTTGCAGGTGTGCTCCCTGGATAAATCGATCACCTTTCCAAGTTCTGTCTGGCTTTCGTAACAGAAATTCCCTGAATTTTCCCATCCCTGAAAATAACAGTACAACTTTTGCGCCTTCGGGCAAAAATCCATGAAACCATTTTCGAGATTGGGAGAATAAATACGTGGAATCTCTCGGAAGTAATGCGGGATGTTGATTGTACGATCTCTTACTTTTCCATCTTTATCGGTGTATTGGTATTTTGGATCTGCCTTAATCTCGGCGAGGGTTTTTGCCATTGTTCTATGCTCCTATGTATGCTCAGTAAATTACGAATGCTCTTCATTTGGGTTTTCTCCGCTTCTCATTCGTGGGGGGATGTAAATGCTGTTTCGTAGTTGTTACGCGCCAGCTTTCGAATATTTAACCGCCAGGTTTTGACACTCTTCAAGAAGTAGTGCGCTTACGCTCATTTTTCGGCGCTTTGCTTCTTTGAACAGAATCTGGAATGTGGCATCCGGGATCATTAACGATGTGGACGGCGGTAGTTTGGTTTTCTTCTCGATCATTCTGGTTTCCTCCTTCTGGTTTATTCGTTGGTGGTCGAAGTGCGGATTTCATCCCAGCGCTTCAATACTTCTGTGAGAAAGGCTTCCCTCTCGTGGTATCCACGAGCGCGGCAAGCGTTGCGTAGTGCTCGGATGCGGTAACGGTTGGTGGTTCCGTCTTTCAATTGTTGAAGTGTGTCTTCAACGTCAAAGTATCTCAGTGTGGCCTCCTATGGTTGGCGTAAATAAAAAGACACCTTGCAGCCTGACGGCTCAAAGTGCATTAAGAGATTATGTGGATAAAGTTTTATGCTATATGGGTATTCTAACCTATTTCTAAACTTTTGTCAACCCCTTAACGGTGATTATTCGAAATTTTTTTGATCATTTTCAATGCGTTGTATTTCTGCTTTGCGATTTGTGCTCTTTATACACAAAATAAACAATGGATGTCAATCTGTTTTTGTGGTAGAACTTGCCACCAGAGAAGACAGCCACAAGAACAACGAAAAACAGCCTGTAACGCTCTCTGCGGCGTTCTGACGCTTTCAGGCTACCATTGCATTCCCTACCCTGTTTAAATCGCTCTACGGGCTTCCTGTGCGCCCTCTGGCACTTACCGAAACCAATAGCACAACTACAGAGGGATAACGGTAGTTATCAGGATAGTAGGTGTTGGTATTGGATTGAGGCTGGATGAACTGGAGCTATCAGCGACCAGTGAAGCCTTAGCCGTGGGCTAACTTCGCATGGATGAAATGCGGAGCATGGAAGACAGGCAGAAGTTATGCCGAAAGACATTGCGCACACGGCGCATAGCTTCTGTGCCTCGTTTCACGAGGGCGAAGCCCTGGCACAATCACAGACAGATGCGCTGATCGCTGCGTCGTGAGCGGAACGAGGCCAGCCAACGTAGCCCGAAAGGAAGCGAAGTAAGGCTGCTTGCCAGGAGTGACGGCGATAGGCGCCAGGCAAAAGATCTTTGCGACAAGCGCAAAACCATGAAAGATAGTCTTATAGATCTTAGTATTATAATTAAGTAGTCTTATAGTGTGACATAACGTCACAGATAACGTGCCCCAGGTGTGACATAACGTCACAGAAGTAGTTTGTAAGTGTGACATAACGTCACAGATAGGACGATTAGTATGTGTGACGCTCCGTCACATAGTCGGGTTTTTCCTGTATGTCATCATGCAGACATACGGGTTTTTCCCGTATATCCAGTTAACCAACATCTGAACATACGGGTTTTTCCCGTATATTACGAGAGTGACAAAACGTCACTTTCAGCCCTTCACCCAACGGTAGATCGTCGCCCTGCTCACTACGAATCGCACATGCAACAATCCTAAGAACAGCCAGAGGAAAATATTAGGTTATCCCTATCAAAACCATACATTATTAACGTCAAAACCTATCTTAAATGACAGGTAAAGATCCTGGGTAAATGTAAGCTAAAGTAGATTGTTCACTTTCATTGTCAGAATGATCAGTTTAGCCAAACCGTTGTGTAGTGCTGAATACAGCGCCATTTGTCATGAAAACTACTTTGCACCCGTGCCGGATTCGTTGAACGAGTTCTCTCGTTTATTTGTTATAAAGTAACAATTCGCTTTTTCCATGCTGAAACCCGCCAATTAGTTAGCATTCTAATCATCTCTTGATGCAATCAACTCAGGTGAGAATTATTATCATCTGTCGTGCAATTTCGCCCCGCTTCGATACACTTTCATAAAGTGTATTCTGCAACTCATTGATTTAATTGAATCAGTACACTTTTACATCACCTCACCGTGCGAACAGGGGTAACACCCCACCATCGAAAATAAATTTCTTGACATAACCACAGTTTTATGAATCATTGATGAAATTTAATTTATTTTTATTTTTCAATCAGTTACAGATATTCGGTACTGACGGGCGGCAGAATTGGGGCGGCCTCGATCACGCCGTTAAGCAACTCAAGCAACCGCGCATACCTTTTGATCATTTCGTGCTCTTCATAAACAAATGTATCGTGCAACATATTGAAAATGATCAATTTCTGATCAATTATGATTTCAACGAAACGAACAAGAGGAGGGATAAAGAATGGAAGGTATCGCAGTTGCGCTTAAAAGCGCGGAGGACGTGAAAGCAGTGGCGGCAGAGCTACGACGCAATACCAGAACAAACCTGTTCTACTGTGCATGGGTGATGCAGTATGAGAGCGCATTACGTATCTCTGACCTGTTAACCCTCACCTGGTCACAATTCAGTGCAGGGAAAACGCATATCGAGGTGAAACAGCAGAAATCTAAACGAAAGGCAGATCCTAATAAGAAGGTGAAACCGCTCCGTATCAAGATTACTGACACCATGCGGAAAATCGTAGAGATGCGGAGAGAGGAACAATCCACTATGCCTGTGAAGACGGATTTCATCTTTAGCAAAGGCGATCTCCGTAGCAAAGGCAACGCCGTAACCCGTAACACTGTGTTCACTGAGTTCAGCAAGATCGGGCGTAGAGTGGGATTCTCTAACGTAGGGTGTCATACCCCGCGAAAATCAAAAGGGCGAATTTTATTCAGTGCAGGTGTGCCGGTTGAACAGATCGCCCTTCTCCTGGGTCATGCTGATCCACGGTCAACGCTCTTTTATATTGGTTACACGCTCGAAGTAGGCGACGAATTGACAGAGGAGTTTAGCCTTGAAATCTAAATATCTTGTGCTGACGCTGGCACTACTGCCAGCCCTGGCAAATGCCGGACAAATAACCCTTGTTCTTAGTGACGAACAGGAAACAGACAACGCGCGGATTTGCGTTTATAGCAACGCCAATTATACAGAGACAGTGACGATCAGACCGTCGCAGCAATGCCGCTACACAATGACCTTTGAAGAGGAGTAATGAGTATGGAGATTATAGAGATGAACGAACACACAACCGCTTTCAGCCCTATTAAGAGCGAAGAAGAATTGAAATTCGCCGTAGCATTTTTGGACATGTGGCAGAGAAGCCAGGAGCACGGCGTGAACTTTGAACAGGTGTTGAAAGATGCAATTCAACAAGCAACACCGAACGAGGATCGTAAATGGGTGAGTATCAAATGACTAACAGTTACGGATTGAAAACGCCTGAACAATGGCAACAAGAAAGTATTCTTGCCCTGCTGTTTCATTACGACCACGTAGAAGCCTGTTTCATGGCAGATGCAATCAAGGTGTTACCAGAAGATCACGACGTGAACAGAGCGGAGGAGTATTTAGAAAGCCTGATAGAATGGCTGGCTGGTTATACGGACGAAAGCGAAATGAGAAAGGCTATCGAGTGTTACAGCGTCAAAGGCAGCGAAGAGCAAACAGAATTTTTCTTAGGTGCAATTCTCGGAGATGAGTATTGAAAAAGGAAGAAGAGCTAATCACCAGCTTTATCTGGTGTGGTGCTACGGTGTGCGTTTATACGCAGGTAGTGAAGTTTGCAGGGACGACGATACAGCGTCATCTGTTACCGAGAAATTTACGCAATGCTGTTAATAGTGCTGTGCAGGATGCTGAGAACATCCCACACAGCGATCCGACAAACAACAAACCACCACGGAGTGTTAGGAATGCCAGACCATCAGATCATAACAATGAGCCTTCGATTACTGCAAGGGGGAAAGCAGGTACGCCAGTACAGGAAAGGCTGATATGCGTATTCGTGTTCCTGCGATGAAAGGTAGCCAACTGAAAGCCTTGCTTGATTACATACGGGCTTTGAAATAATCAAGGGGGGTGACCTGCTCCCCGTTGATTAATACACCGCGATGTTAGTAATGTCTTCATAAGCCACATGAGGACATCCCCATGAAGAAGCGTTTTTCCGAAGAACAGATCATCAGTATTCTCCGAGAGGCCGAAGCCGGGGTTTCTGCCCGTGAGCTCTGCCGCAAGCACGCCATTTCCGACGCCACCTTTTACACCTGGCGTAAGAAGTATGGCGGTATGGAGGTGCCCGAGGTTAAGCGCCTGAAGTCGCTTGAGGAAGAGAACGCCCGCCTCAAGAAGCTGCTCGCTGAAGCCATGCTGGATAAGGAGGCGCTTCAGGTGGCTCTGGGGCGAAAGTACTGACGACAGACCAGAAGCGGGAAGCTGTGGTGTTGATGTGTGATGCGACCGGTCTGTCGCAACGTCGTGCCTGCAGGCTTACAGGTTTGTCCCTGTCGACCTGCCGCTATGAGGCTCAGCGACCGGCTGCTGATGCGCATTTATCAGGGCGTATCACTGAGCTGGCACTGGAGCGCAGGCGTTTTGGCTACCGACGCATCTGGCAGTTACTGCGCCGTGAAGGCCTTCATGTTAATCACAAGCGCGTGTACCGCCTTTACCACCTTAACGGGCTGGGCGTAAAACGCAGACGACGTCGTAAAGGGCTGGCAACAGAACGTCTGCCGCTGCTCCGCCCGGAGGCGCCCAACCTGACCTGGTCGATGGATTTTGTCATGGACGCGCTGGCCACCGGTCGCAGGATCAAGTGCCTGACCTGCGTGGACGACTTCACGAAGGAGTGTCTGACGATTACCGCCGCATTCGGGATTTCAGGCGTTCAGGTCACGCGAATTCTGGACAGCATTGCACTGTTTCGCGGCTATCCGGCGACGATAAGAACGGACCAGGGGCCGGAGTTTACCTGCAGAGCACTTGACCAGTGGGCTTATGAGCATGGGGTGGAGCTGCGGCTTATCCAGCCGGGCAAGCCAACACAGAACGGATTTATTGAAAGTTTTAACGGACGATTCAGGGATGAGTGCCTCAATGAGCACTGGTTCAGCGATATAGTTCACGCCAGGAAAACGATTAATGACTGGCGGCAGGATTATAACGAGTGTCGTCCACATTCATCGCTGAACTACCAGACTCCGGCTGAATTTGCAGCGGACTGGCGAAACGGGAAATATGAAGAAAAACCAACCGACATTACTAACTGAAGGTTGTATCTAATCCTGGGGGCAGGTCAAACGCCCTGCTTTTGCAAACGTTAACTTACCTTGGACGTTAAGCAAATGCCCGTTGTACATACGATCACCTTCGGGATCATACTCACCTGACAGTGTTCCCGTATCAGAAATTGACCACTCATCAACCGACTTCCAAAGATCACCACTGAATGTAAGGTTGTAATCCATATCTGGAAGGGATTCGAAGTAAGCGTTACTCTCAGCCATCTCCCCAGAGTCTGACGCTTCTCGGTATATCTCTTCTTCGAGGATTTCCCGAATATGGTCATCATAAAAATCATCCACTGATTCGGATACCTTCGCAGACAAGCCAGACTTTAATTCTGAGATGAAGATACGAAATGCATCATCAGATACGCCAAACTTCAGCGCTCTTTCCAAACCTTGAGGCAAATTCAGAACAATATATTCTGCCTCAGAAAGGCTATATTCAAGCTGTGGCTTCTTGTCTTCTTCAACCATTGCCGCATGGCTGGCATAGCCTAAGAGAGCAGAAATCACCTCGTGAAGGTGGGAACGTTTCAAGGGTGTGTTACGAATTTCAGGGTGTTGAGAAATGTTGTAGCAGATAGATTGGATAGCAGCGTTCATGATAAACCACTCCGCGCATCAGATCTCTTGGCAATCATTTAAGGTTTGGTATTGGACATTTTGTTACCCTCAACCATTTGCCAGATCCGACACTTTGAAGAAGGTTTAAAAGAATGTGTGCGGTACTGCTACCTTTTTTAAGCTGTCCAAAACTTAGGCGGGTGCCTAAGCTCACAATACCACCTAAGAAATAAAATGCAATAGCAGCCAATAAGCCCGTTGGTGGTAAGACAACAAGCGGAGCCTCTGGCGACTTCATCAGGGTTATGTCAGACAGTGAAGTTTATCAGGATGACCATGTACCCGAAGGAGCGAGGCCGAACCGCTGGCAGAGCTTGCATATGGTCTGCAAGTACCGTGACCACCATAAACCTGTTTATTCCCTGCAACGTCATCGCGACGTGTGGCATGTGGGAGCATCGGCAAAAAATGCGCTTCACTGTAAGGTTATGAGAAGTGCGATCCGTCGCTGCCTGGTGTAGGCTTTGCGTTCATTGTTGGGCTATCGCGGTAAGAACTTGAAACCACCGCCGACGATTGGCTACACTCTCATTTCACCGAGTAACCATTCGTGACAAGTGTCAAAGTAGTGAACTATGGTAGAACGCCTAAGCATGTTAGTAAGCACTACTGCGTAACATGCTGAAAGAACCGGAGTTTTTCGAACGGTTCCACCTGGGGAGATTCTGGAGCGGGCGAAGGGAATCGAACCCTCGTATAGAGCTTGGGAAGCTCTCGTTCTACCATTGAACTACGCCCGCTTTGAGGTGCGTAAAGCATTATAGACCTTACGCCTCTCCTGACAAGACTCCTTTGCGCTAACCGGCGATAAAATAACCACTTAGCACTTAGGATTACCGCCCTGCGCCGGTAAATAGCGTACCGGATCGATCGCCGTCGCCTTATAACGGATCTGGAAATGCAGCGCCACGGTGTTGGAGCCGGTGCTGCCCATAGTCGCAATCTTCTGCCCGGCCTTCACGTTTTGTCCGTTATTCACCAGCAGGGTGTCGTTATGGGCATAGGCGGTGATGTAATCCTCGCCATGCTTAATCATGATCAGGTTGCCATAACCGCGCAGCTGATTGCCGACATAGACCACCTTGCCCGCATCCGAAGCGTACACAGGCGATCCGCGGGTACCCGCGATATCAATCCCTTTGTTTCCCCCTTCTGCGGTGGAGTACGGCATCACCACTTTTCCGCTGGCAGGCCAGACCCAGCAGCGCTGCCCGACAGGCGGCCAGGAGGACTTAGGTACAGCGTAAGAAGGTGTCACAGCGGCGGTTTTACCGCTGCGCTTTGAAGAGGATTTTTTGGTCGTGGTGCTGCTGCCGTTGACCCTCAGCTTTTGCCCCACTTCAATGGTATAAGGCGGCGAAATATTATTCAGACGCGCCAGATCCTTCACGCTGGTGCCGGTGGCACGCGAGATGCGGTACAGCGTATCGCCGCGCTTAACGGTATACACAGGACCAGAGTCCGATGACTGATTGCCCGCGCATCCCGCCAGCAACAGGGCCAGGATCAGGCAAAACAGAGCAGAAACAGGGTTTTTCGTCGGGCTTCCTGCAAACAAAACAGTTCCTCGGTCAACGTGAATGGCCGCGCTATGATAGCAGCCCGGACTGATTTGGGTCAGCCTTTTCCGCTCTGCGCGACAAACCGTTCGTATAAGAATGCAGTATAATATTGCCGCTGATGGTGCTGAACCGTCTGGCATGTTTGGTCCTGGAGCACGAATGAGCATTCAAGAACACGTTATTTTGGTAAATGACCAGGGAAAGGTGATTGGCACTCAGGAAAAATACGCCGCACACACCTCACATACCCCACTGCACATGGCATTCTCCTCCTGGCTCTTTAACGCCAACGGTGAATGCTTGATTACCCGACGCGCACTGAGCAAAAAAGCCTGGCCCGGCGTCTGGACGAACTCGGTCTGCGGCCATCCGCAGTCTGGCGAAGAGACAGAGCAGGCGATTATCCGCCGCTGCCGTTTTGAAGTGGGTGCTGAAATTACTCATATCACCCCCGTCGCGCCTGAGTTTCGCTACCGTAAAACCGACCCTTCCGGGATTGTTGAAAATGAAATTTGCCCGGTATTTGCCGCTCGCATCACCAGTGAAATAACAATAAATGATGATGAAGTGATGGACTATCAGTGGGTTGAGCTGGAGGCGTTATTCCGCGCGCTGGATGCAACGCCCTGGGCCTTTAGCCCGTGGATGGTCATGGAAGCAAGTGCGGCTCGCGAGGCACTCAGAGCCTTCGCAGCGCAATAAAAAAGCCCCTTCCGGGGCTTTTTTTTACATCTGTACGACTTACTTCACCGGACGCATCGCCGGGAAGAGGATCACGTCACGGATGGTGTGGCTGTTGGTGAACAGCATAACCATACGGTCGATACCAATGCCCAGACCTGCAGTTGGCGGCAGGCCGTGTTCCAGCGCGGTCACGTAGTCTTCGTCGAAGAACATGGCTTCGTCGTCGCCTGCCGCTTTCGCATCAACCTGATCCTGGAAGCGCTGCGCCTGATCTTCTGCATCGTTCAGCTCGCTGAAGCCGTTGCCGATTTCGCGGCCACCGATGAAGAATTCAAAGCGGTCAGTGATCTCCGGGTTCTCGTCGTTACGACGCGCCAGCGGAGAAACCTCTGCCGGATACTCGGTGATGAAGGTCGGCTGAATCAGGTGCGCTTCGGCCACTTCTTCGAAGATCTCGGTCACGATACGGCCCAGACCCCAGCTCTTCTCAACCTTGATACCGATGCTTTCGGCGATCGCTTTTGCAGAATCGAAGTTGTCCAGATCGGCCATCTCGGTTTCCGGACGGTATTTCTTGATCGCTTCGCGCATGGTCAGCTTAACGAACGGCTTACCGAAGTCGAAGACCTCTTCGCCGTAAGGCACTTCGGTGGTGCCCAGAATGTCCTGCGCCAGGGTACGGAACAGGGATTCGGTCAGCTCGATCAGATCTTTGTAATCCGCATACGCCATATAGAGTTCCATCATGGTGAACTCTGGGTTATGACGCACGGAGATGCCTTCGTTACGGAAGTTACGGTTGATCTCGAATACGCGATCGAAACCGCCAACCACCAGACGCTTCAGGTACAGTTCCGGCGCGATACGCAGGTACATGTCGAGGTCCAGGGCGTTGTGATGGGTGATGAATGGACGCGCAGAGGCACCGCCCGGGATCACCTGCATCATTGGGGTTTCCACTTCCATAAAGTCGCGTTTAACCATGAACTGGCGAATACCGGCCATGATCTGGGAGCGAATTTTGAAGGTGTTGCGGGATTCATCGTTAGAGATGAGATCCAGGTAACGCTGACGGTAGCGCGCTTCCTGATCCTGCAGGCCGTGGAACTTGTCCGGCAGCGGGCGCAGGGCTTTAGTCAGCAGACGCAGCTCGGTGCAGTGAATGGACAGCTCGCCGGTCTTGGTTTTGAACAGCTTGCCTTTGGCGCCGAGGATATCGCCCAGGTCCCATTTCTTGAACTGCTCGTTGTAGATGCCTTCCGGCAGATCGTCGCGTGAGACGTACAGCTGAATGCGGCCGCCAACGTCCTGCAGCGTAATAAAGGAGGCTTTACCCATGATACGACGGGTCATCATGCGGCCTGCAACGGCCACTTCGATGTTCAGCGCTTCCAGCTCTTCGTTCTCTTTAGCGTCGAAGTCAGCGTGCAGTTGGTCTGAGGTGTGGTCACGACGAAAATCGTTCGGGAACGGCACGCCCTGCTCGCGCAGTGCAGCCAGCTTCTCGCGGCGGGTTTTCAGTTCATTGTTAAGATCGACGACCGCGTCAGCGCCCTGTGCTTGTTGTTCAGACATGTTGGTTCCTCATAACCCTGCTTTCAGACTTGCTTCGATAAATTGGTCCAGGCTGCCGTCCAGCACCGCCTGCGTGTTACGGGTTTCAACACCGGTACGCAGGTCTTTGATGCGGGAGTCATCAAGGACGTAAGAACGGATCTGGCTGCCCCAGCCGATGTCGGATTTGTTATCTTCCATCGCCTGCTTCTCAGCATTTTTCTTTTGCATCTCCAGTTCATAAAGCTTCGCTTTCATCTGCTTCATGGCCTGGTCTTTGTTTTTATGCTGGGAACGGTCGTTCTGGCACTGTGTTACCAGCCCGGTCGGCAAGTGCGTAATACGCACTGCGGATTCTGTACGGTTAACGTGCTGACCGCCCGCACCGGAGGCGCGGTAAACGTCAATACGCAGATCGGCCGGATTGATTTCGATATCGATATCGTCCTTCACTTCCGGATAGACAAACGCGGAGCTGAAGGAGGTGTGACGACGGCCGCCGGAGTCAAACGGGCTCTTACGCACCAGGCGGTGAACGCCGGTTTCAGTACGCAGCCAGCCGTAGGCGTAATCGCCGATGATTTTAACGGTGACAGATTTCAGGCCTGCCACTTCGCCTTCAGACTCTTCGATGATCTCGGTCTTGAAGCCGCGGGCTTCCGCCCAACGCAGGTACATACGGGTCAGCATGCTGGCCCAGTCCTGGGCTTCTGTCCCGCCGGAACCGGCCTGAATATCCAGGTAGCAGTCAGCGCTGTCGTATTCACCGGAGAACATGCGACGGAATTCCAGCTGGGACAGCTTCTCTTCCAGCACGTCGAGTTCTGCCACGGCTTCGTTGAAGGTCTCTTCGTCGTCGGCCTCAACGGCCAGCTCCAGCAGCCCGGACACGTCATCCAGACCCTGCGCCATCTGATCCAGCGTATCGACGATAGCTTCCAGAGAGGAACGCTCTTTACCCAGCGCCTGTGCGCGTTCAGGTTCGTTCCAGACGTCCGGCTGTTCCAGCTCGGCGTTTACTTCTTCGAGACGCTCTTTCTTGGCATCGTAGTCAAAGATACCCCCTAAGAACGTCGGAGCGCTCCGTGAGGTCCTGAATGCGGTTTTTTACCGGATTAATTTCAAACATGGTCTGTTTTCTTTTATGGACTAGTCAAAATGCGGAGATAAGGGCGGAATTGTACCGGATTCACGCCCTGTTTTATAGCGGAATAGTGATGCTAAAGTGGCCAGATATGGTCGATGATGATTTGCAGCGTGCGGTTGCCGCGAAACTCGTTGATATCCAGTTTGTAGGCCAGTTCGACTTCGCGCACGCCGTTGTCCGGCCAGATGCTGGTATCGACGTTAAAGGCGATACCGTCCAGCAGCGGACCGCCGCCGACCGGCTCCACCATCACTTTCAGATGGCGTTCACCCACCAGCCGCTGTTGCAGCAGACGGAAACGACCATCGAACAGCGGCTCCGGGAACATCTGCCCCCACGGCCCGGCATCACGCAGCATTTGCGCCACCTCCATGGTCATTTCAGCAGGCGTTAACGGACCGTCGGAGACCACTTCCCCCCTGCAACAGGGCCGGATCAAGCCAGTCGGTGACCAGCTCGCTGAACAGGCGCTGGAACCGCTCGAACTTCGCCTCCTCCAGCGACAAGCCCGCCGCCATCGCGTGGCCGCCAAATTTGATCATCAGATCCGGGTGCAGCGTATGCAGACGCTCCAGCGCATCGCGCATATGCAGCCCCTGGATGGATCGGCCCGATCCTTTCAGCGTGCCGTCTCCGGCCGGCGCAAACGCAATCACCGGCCGGTGAAAACGCTCTTTGATGCGCGAGGCCAGGATCCCGACCACCCCCTGGTGCCACTCGGGGTGGTACATTGCCAGCCCGCCGGGCAGCGTCTCGCCGCTGCGCTCCAGCTTTTCGCACAGGATCAGGGCTTCGGCCTGCATCCCCTGCTCGATCTCTTTGCGGGTCTGGTTCAGGGCATCCAGCTCGTTGGCCAGCACGCGCGCTTCGCCGACGTTGTCGCACAGCAGCAACGCTACGCCCACCGACATATCATCCAGTCGCCCGGCGGCGTTGAGACGCGGACCGAGGGCAAAGCCCAGATCGCTGGCCGCCAGCCGCTGCTGCTCCCGGTTGGAGATCTCCAGCAGCGCCTTAATGCCCGGCCGGCATTTGCCCGCCCGAATGCGGTTTAAGCCCTGCCAGGTGAGAATGCGGTTATTGGCATCCAGCGGCACCACGTCCGCCACGGTGCCCAGCGCCACCAGATCGAGGTATTCAGCCAGATTGGGCGCGGCAATGCCCTGCGCCTCGAACCAGCCCTTATCCCTCAGCTTCGTGCGCAGCGCCAGCATCAGGTAGAAGGCCACGCCGACGCCCGCCAGCGCTTTCGACGGGAAGTCGCAGTCGCGCAGGTTGGGGTTGATGATCGCTTCCGCCGCCGGCAGCGTGTCGCCAGGCAGGTGGTGATCGGTGACCAGCACCGGGATCCCAAGCTCGTGCGCACGATCGACACCGGCATGGGATGAGATCCCATTGTCGACGGTGAGGATCATTTGCGCGCCGCGGGCGTGGGCCTGATCGACCACTTCCGGGCTCAGGCCGTAGCCATCCTCAAAGCGATTCGGCACCAGGTAGGAGACGTTATCGCACCCCATCGCCCGCAGGCTGAGCACGCTCAGCGCGGTACTGGTGGCGCCATCGGCATCGAAATCCCCCACCACGATGATGCGCGTCCCTTCCCTAAAAGCGTTGTACAGCAGCTCCGTGGCCGTATCGACGCCACTCAGCGCCTGCCAGGGCAGCATGCCTTTTACGCTTCGTTCAAGGTCGTCTGCCGTTTGCACGCCACGGCTGGCGTACAGTCGACGCAACAGGGGCGACAGCTCCGCGGGTAACGCGGCGCTGTCGTTCACTTCACGACGACGGAGTTGTATCGAAGATTTCACGCGAATTATTTACCGCCAAACTGTTTCTGGTGCGCGTCGAGGAACTCTTTCATCTCTTTCGGCCCCTGGTAACCCGGCACCACGTAGCCGTTGCTCAGGACGATGGCGGGCGTACCGGTCACGCCAAACTGCACGCCCAGCGCGTAGTGGTTGGCGATGTCGATATCGCAGGAGGCGGGCTGAATGCCTTTGCCGCTCATAGCGTCATCAAAGGCTTTGTTGCGATCTTTCGCACACCAGATGGCTTTCATGTCCTGCTCAGGCTGGCTCTGCACGCCCGCACGCGGGAAAGCAAGATAACGCACGGTAATCCCCAGCGCGTTGTAGTCTTTCATCTCTTCGTGCAGCTTGTGGCAGTAGCCGCAGGTGATGTCGGTGAAGACGGTGATGACATGCTTTTCCTGCGCCGCTTTGTAAACGATCATCTCTTTTTCCAGCGCGTTCAGGTTTTTCATCAGCATCTGGTTAGTGACGTTGACCGGCTGGGCGCCGCTCACATCGTACAGCGGCCCCTGCAGAAAGTGCTTACCGTCTTCGGTAACGTACAGCACGCCGCCGCTGGTCATCACGGTTTTCATCCCTGGGATCGGCGCAGGTTGGATCTCGCTCCCGGTAACGCCGAGCTTCGCCAGAGACTGTTTAATGGCCGCATCGTCAGCATGCGCCAGGCCAGATAATGAGGCTGCCAGCAGAGAGAACAGCACTAAAGACTTTTTCATATTGGTTCCTGTTACAAGTCATCACGCACGTGGGTGATGCTGTTGGTGTAGCTGCCGCAGGCGTTCCGTCGCGACATGCGTGTAGATTTGCGTCGTTGAAAGGTCACTGTGCCCAAGCAGCATCTGGACCACGCGCAGGTCGGCGCCGTGATTCAGAAGATGGGTCGCAAAAGCGTGACGCAGAACGTGCGGCGAAAGTTTTTCACTGTCGATACCCGCCAGTGTGGCGTAATGTTTGATGCGATGCCAGAAGGTTTGACGCGTCATCTGTTGCGCACGCTGGCTAGGAAACAGCACATCAATGGAGACACCGTTAAGCAACCACGGACGCCCATGCTGAAGATAGTTCTCCAGCCAGTACACCGCCTCTTCACCCAGCGGCACCAGACGCTCTTTGTTGCCTTTACCGATCACCCGCACCACGCCCTGACGCAGGCTGATATCGCTCATCGTCAGACCGACCAGCTCAGAGACGCGCAGTCCCGTCGCGTACAAGACCTCAAGCATCGCTTTATCGCGTAACTCCAGCGGTTGGTCAACCACCGGCGACTGTAATAATCTCTCAACTTGTGCTTCGCTGAGATCCTTCGGCAGACGCTGGGGCAGCTTGGGTGACGCCAGCACGGCGCTGGGATCGTCGGCGCGTAATTTCTCACGATACAGATGCTGGAACAGGCGTCGCATGGCGCTCAGCAGCCGCGCGGAGCTGGTGGCTTTATAGCCCCCCCTCCATACGCTCGGCAAGCAGCGCCTGCAGATCCCCGCTTTGGGCCGTGGCAAGCGAGAGATCGTGATGATGCAACCAGGCCACCAGCATCCCCAGATCGCGTCGGTAAGCGCTGAGGGTATTTTCGGCAAGATTCTTCTCCAGCCACAGCGCATCGAGAAACTGCTCGATGAGTGCGAGATCCTTTTCCACGTCAGCCTCTTTCGTTCTGCAATGGGTGCATTATGCCTGAATGCAGGTTGTTTCTGGTACACTACTCGCAAAGTCATAGCAAGTATTGAGACATTTTAGCGATGAATATTGGTCTGTTTTATGGTTCCAGCACCTGCTACACCGAGATGGCCGCAGAGAAAATTCGCGACATTATCGGTCCGGAACTGGTCACCCTGCATAATCTTAAAGACGACGCCCCGACGCTGATGGAGCAGTACGACGTGCTGATCCTCGGTATCCCGACCTGGGATTTCGGTGAGCTGCAGGAAGACTGGGAAGCCATCTGGGATAGTCTGGATGGCCTGCAGCTGGAAGGTAAAATTATCGCGCTGTACGGCATGGGCGATCAGTTGGGCTACGGCGAGTGGTTCCTCGACGCGCTGGGGATGCTGCACGACAAGCTGGCGCCAAAAGGCGTGACCTTCATCGGTTACTGGCCGACCGAAGGCTATGAGTTTACCAGCAAGAAACCGATCATTGCCGATGGCCAGCTGTTTGTCGGGCTGGCCCTTGATGAGACGAATCAATACGATCTGAGCGAGGAACGCCTGCAGAGCTGGTGCGAGCAGATCCTCGGCGAAATGGCGGAGCAGTTCAGTTAACCCGCTACCGCCCCTGCGTCGGTTGCTGCGAAAGCATCCGGCGCAGATCCCGCCACTCCCCTTCATCCATACTGTCTGCCGCCAGCCACAAATGCTGGTAGCGTTTTCCGTCGCCTTTACGTAACCGGAGCATCATCCCGGCATTTAACATCCACGGCGAGCCGACAATCTCCCACTCGCTGCCCTGCCAGTGCAGACGGGAGTCCATGAACAGTTTGATTTCGCCCTGGCGGGAATTAATGCGCCGTTGGCTGCGCACGCTGTCGAAAACCACCAGCGACAGTAAGATAAGCCATAACGGGGTGTAGCTCAGCGGCCACGGCATCAGCAGAATGCAGGCCGCAACCAGGCCGTGGAGCAAAAGAGACATCCACTGGGCGCGCCACGAGACGCGTAAATCAGATTGCCACAGGACCACGTTCCCGATTCCGTGTTTGAATTAAAAGCACCATTCGTTGCAGTTCGGCATCGGCAGGTTCGCCGTGATTCATCAACCAGTTAAATAAATCAGGATCGTCGTTCTCCAGCAGGCGGATGAAGAGCTGTTTGTCCTCATCGCTCAGGGTGTCGTATTCGTATTCGAAGAACGGCATGATGGAGATATCGAGTTCGCGCATACCGCGGCGGCATGCCCAATGAATGCGGGCTTTGTTAGTAATGTCCATGTGCATTTTCCTGCATAACGTTGAGTTCAGGCAGTGTTCCGTTCGTATCGGCTGAGAATGAGAATCTACCGGGAAGAAACGGCTCTTAGTGTAACGTGTTTTTTGCTGTTTCATTACTGGAATATTGCGTTGCAGGCGCACTCTTCCAGAAAAAACCACAACAAAAACGGGTGTTCATCCGTTTTGCGTCGCGTTACGCAGAACAGCGCGAGGGCACGAATAGCCTGTTGAAACCGCTTGCATTGGCTACAGTCTCTTTTACCATTAGGCATCAACAAAGCGTTATGCAATTCAGGACATCACTATGGCATTCACACCTTTTTCTCCGCGCCAGCCTGTCGCCTCTGCGCGTCTGCCGCTGACGCTTATGACTCTTGATGACTGGGCGCTGGCAACTCTCGTCGGCGCGGACAGCGAAAAGTACCTGCAGGGCCAGGTGACCGCTGACGTCAGTCAAATGACCGAACACCAACACCTGCTGGCCGCGCACTGCGATCCGAAAGGCAAGATGTGGAGCAACCTGCGCCTCTTCCGCCGCCAGGACGGTTTTGCCCTGATCGAACGCCGCAGCCTGCGCGATGCGCAGCTCGCCGAGCTGAAAAAATATGCGGTGTTCTCAAAAGTGACCATCGCCGCCGATGACGAGCTGGTGCTGCTGGGCGTAGCCGGGTTCCAGGCGCGCGCAGCGTTGAAAAACCTGTTCAGCGAACTGCCTGATGCCGAAAAACAGGTAACCCACGATGGTGCCACCTCGCTGCTGTGGTTTGAACACCCGGCGGAACGCTTCCTGCTGGTGACCGATGTTGCCACCGCAGAGCGCGTGACCCAGGCCCTGCGTGGCGAAGCCCAGCTGAATAACAGCCAGCAGTGGCTGTCGCTGAACATTGAAGCGGGCATCCCGGTTATCGACGCCGCCAACAGCGGGCAGTTTATTCCTCAGGCAACCAACCTGCAGGCGCTCGGCGGGATCAGCTTTAAAAAAGGCTGCTACACCGGCCAGGAGATGGTCGCCCGCGCGAAGTTCCGCGGTGCCAACAAACGCGCGCTGTGGTATCTGGCGGGCCAGGCCAGCCGTGTACCGGAAGCCGGCGAAGATCTGGAGCTGAAAATGGGTGAGAACTGGCGCCGGACCGGCACCGTGCTCGCCGCCGTTCAGCTCGATGATGGTCGTCTGCTGGTGCAGGCCGTTATGAACAATGACATGGAACCCGACAGCGTATTCCGCGTGCGTGAAGATGTGAATACCCTGAGCATCGAGCCGCTGCCGTATTCGCTGGAAGAGTGAATAAAAGCAAAACGGTAACCCTGGGGTTACCGTTTTTAATGTGTGCACCCTCTCCCTGTGGGTGTACGGTCCGGGGACATCATGAACACTTGTTCGGGGACATGGTAGACACTTACAACTAAGGCATAAGAACCCGTCTGTGGAGTCGCTTATGCCGTGGGATGCGAGAGATACCATGTCACTACGTACCGAGTTTGTATTGTTCGCCTCGCAGGACGGGGCGAACGTCCGCGCACTGTGCCGTCACTACGGCATCTCACCTGCCACCGGCTACAAGTGGCTTCGCCGCTGGGCTGAGGAAGGCGCTCCCGGTCTTCAGGACCGCCCCCGCATTCCTCATCATTCCCCGAACCGGTCGTCCGACGACATCACTGACCTGTTGCGTATGGCACATGTCCGTCACTAACGCTGGGGCGCGCGCAAGATCAAGCGCTGGCTGGAAGACCAGGGCCACCGCATGCCTGCCTTCAGCACCGTCCATAACCTGATGGCCCGCCATGGCCTGCTGCCGGGTGGTGCGCCAGGAGTGCCCGCAACAGGGCGCTTCGAACATTCGGCCCCCAACCAGCTCTGGCAGATGGACTTCAAGGGCCACTTTCCCTTTGGCGGCGGACGCTGCCATCCACTCACCCTGCTGGACGACCACTCCCGTTTTTCCCTGTGCCTGATGCACTGTCCCGATGAACGGCGTGAGACCGTGCAGCAGCAGCTGGTCGGGGTGTTTGAACGCTACGGCCTGCCGGACCGGATGACCATGGATAACGGCGCGCCCTGGGGCGACACCACCGGCATCTGGACGGCACTGGAGCTGTGGCTGATGCGTCAGGGGATCCGGGTGAGCCACTCGAGGCCTTACCATCCGCAGACCCAGGGCAAGCTGGAGCGTTTTCACCGCAGCCTGAAGGCGGAAGTCCTGCAGGGTAAGTGGTTCACGGACAGCGGTGAACTGCAGCGCGCCTTCGATCACTGGCGGACGGTCTATAACCTTGAACGCCCGCATGAGGCCTTGGGTATGGCGGTGCCGGCCTCCCGCTACCAGCCGTCTGCACGGCAGTACAGCGGCCACACAAGGCCACCGGAATACGACGAGGACGTGCAGGTCCGGAAGGTGGATATCAGCGGGAAGCTGACAATCCGCGGCGTCAGTCTGATGGCAGGCAAGGCGTTCAGGGGAGAGCGGGTTGGTCTGCGGGAAACGGCAGATGATGGAGGCTATGAGGTCTGGTGGTACAGCATGAAAGTGGGGGTGATCGACCTGAAGAAAAAGTCGATCACCATGGGTAAAGGATGTTAAAAAGTGTTCACCATGTCCCCGAACATCTGTCTACCATGTCCCCGGACCGTACAGTGGGAGAGGGCTGGGGTGAGGGCATCAGGCCGCACATCACCTTAAACGTACAAATAAATCGCCAGGAAATGGCACACGCTGCCTCCCAGCACAAACCCGTGCCAGATCGCGTGGTTATAGGGGATGCGCTTGCAGACGTAAAAAATCACCCCCAGCGAATAGACAATTCCGCCCACCGCCAGCAACGTCACCCCACCTGCCGCCAGTTTAACCGCCAGCTGATAGATCACAATCAGCGACAGCCAGCCCATGGTCAGATAGGTCACCAGCGACAGCATCTTAAAACGGTGCGCGATGGTCAGCTTGAACAGGATCCCCAGCAGCGCCAGGCCCCAGATAACAATCATCAGCCCGCGCGCCAGCGGTGAATCCAGCCCCACCAGCAAAAACGGCGTATAGGTCCCGGCAATCAGCAGATAGATGGCGCAGTGGTCGAATTTTTTCAGCCAGATCTTGGCCCGCTGATGCGGAATGGCATGGTAAAGGGTAGATGCCAGGAACAGCAGAATCATGCTTCCGCCGTACAGGCTGTAACTGGTTATCGCCAGCGCGCTGGCGTTGGTGTCGACCGCCTGAACCAGCAGCAATACCAGCCCGACGATGCCAAACACCAGGCCGACTCCGTGACTAATACTGTTGGCTATTTCCTCAGCCAGCGAATATCCCTGTGCGGTTAATGGTTTGCTAACCATAGAGAACTCCGGGAAAACATAAGTGAATACTGCATCGCTGACTATGCTAACTGAGAATGATTCCAGTGAACACCTGTTAGCTAAAATAAATATCATATAAATATTTATTTAATACAATCATATATTTGGATGATATTTTCAGCTAACGGGCGTTCCGATTTAAATCAAAGACATTTAAAATCAATGACATAAAACTGAGTCTGATTTGGGTAGATCTCCGCGATGACCCGCTTAAGTTCACCGAGGGTCATGTTCTCCTGCTGAGCATGTTTTTCGGTCAGCGTCTCCAGCGTCACGGTCGAGGTACCCGTCACCTCAATGGTGCAAAAATAGCCGTTGTCTTCGTAACGCCCCACCCGTAGCACATCGCCCGCTTTAAAGTGCGCCTCGCTCTCATCACGGATGGTGATGGTCTTACGCCCGGCCAGAATGTCATCCTGAAAGCGCTGAAAAAAAGTGATGTCGTTTGGCTGCATGTTATTATTCCCTGAAGATGAAGTCTGATGAGTGAGTTTAGCCCCTGTGAGCATGTTCTCCCATTCCGCCATTGCCAGTCTCAATAATCTGGAGATGATGGTTTACAACACCGTCATTAAAAACCGCGATCGGGTGATGTACATGACCATCCGCGAACTGGCGGATACGGCGGGGGTCTCTACCACCACCGTGCTACGCTTTTGCCGCAAGCTGAATTGCGATGGCTATTCTGAATTCCGCGTCCGTTTTAAGTTATATCTCGAACAAAACGAACCGCAGCAGGCCAATTTTGGTGCCAGCGAGATTATCAGTTTTTTCAAAAGCGTAAACAACGACGAATTTGATTCGCTATTAAATAACGCCGTCGATATTATTTTATCGTCGGAGCGCATTATATTTGTCGGCGCAGGCACCTCAGGTTCGCTGGCAAAATATGGTGCACGCTTCTTTTCCAATATTGGTAAATTCAGCAACCATATCGACGATCCTTATTTCCCGGTCACTAATGATATGGCGAAAAATGCGCTGGCGATTGTTCTCTCGGTCTCGGGCGAAACCGAAGAGATCCTGCGCTTCGCCAGCCAGTTCAGCCTGCATCACTGCAAGGTGCTCTCCATCACCAGCCACGAACATTCGCGGCTGGCGAAACTGGCGGACTTTAATCTCTCCTGGCACGTCCCGCAAACCCGTATCGCAGGCGTCTATGATATTACGACGCAAATCCCGGTGATTTATATTCTTGAATCCCTGGGGCGTAAACTGGCGAAGAAATTAACGGAATAAAACACCCTGTTTTTCATATGTAACATATTACAATTTCTGCGAATTGTTATATCGTGACTTTTTAATCCCCTTTGTTAGACTCAAAAACAGTCAGTAATAAATGAGATTAGCAAAGATGAAAAAACTCACCTTACCAAAAGACTTTTTATGGGGCGGCGCGGTTGCGGCGCATCAGGTTGAAGGCGGCTGGAACAAAGGCGGCAAAGGCCCGAGCATTTGTGACGTGCTGACCGGCGGCGCACACGGCGTGCCGCGTGAGATCACCCAGGAAGTGGTTGAGGGCAAATACTACCCGAACCATGAAGCCATCGACTTTCACGGCCACTATAAAGACGACATCAAGCTGTTTGCCGAGATGGGCTTCAAATGCTTCCGCACCTCCATCGCCTGGACCCGTATCTTCCCGAAAGGTGACGAAACCCAGCCGAACGAAGAGGGGCTGAAGTTCTACGATGACATGTTCGATGAGCTGCTGAAGTACAACATCGAGCCGGTGATCACCCTCTCCCACTTCGAAATGCCGCTGCACCTGGTGCAGGAGTACGGCGGCTGGACCAACCGTAAGGTGGTGGACTTCTTCGTTAAGTTCGCTGAAGTGGTGTTTGAGCGCTACAAGAGCAAGGTCAAATACTGGATGACCTTCAACGAGATCAACAACCAGCGTAACTGGCGCGCCCCGCTGTTCGGCTACTGCTGCTCCGGCGTGGTCTATACCGAGCATCAGAACCCGGAAGAGACCATGTATCAGGTGCTGCATCACCAGTTCGTGGCCAGCGCCCTGGCGGTGAAAGCCGCGCGTCGTATCAACCCGGAAATGAAAGTCGGCTGCATGCTGGCGATGGTGGCGCTCTATCCGTTCTCCTGCAAACCCGAAGACGTGATGTTTGCCCAGGAATCGATGCGTGAGCGCTATGTCTTTACCGACGTGCAGCTGCGCGGTTACTACCCGTCTTACGTGCTGAACGAATGGGAGCGCCGCGGTTTCACCATCAATATGGAAGCGGGCGACGAGCAGATCCTGCGTGAAGGCACCTGTGACTATCTGGGCTTCAGCTATTACATGACCAACGCGGTGAAAGCGGAAGGCGGTACTGGCGATGCGATCTCCGGCTTCGAAGGCAGCGTCCCGAACCCGCACGTGAAAGCATCGGACTGGGGCTGGCAGATCGACCCGGTGGGCCTGCGCTACGCCCTGTGCGAACTGTATGAGCGCTATCAGAAGCCGCTGTTTATCGTGGAAAACGGCTTCGGCGCTTACGATAAAGTGGAAGAAGACGGCAGCATCAACGATGACTACCGTATCGACTACCTCCGCGCCCACGTCGAAGAGATGATAAAAGCCGTTACTTACGATGGCGTGGACCTGATGGGCTACACCCCGTGGGGCTGCATCGACTGCGTGTCGTTCACCACCGGTCAGTACAGCAAACGCTACGGCTTTATCTACGTGAACAAGCACGACGACGGCACCGGCGACATGTCCCGTTCGCGCAAGAAGAGCTTTGAGTGGTACAAAGCCGTTATCGCCAGCAACGGCGAGAAACTTTAACTCTGTAACGCCGGGTGGCGGCTTCGCCTTACCCGGCCTACAAATGATACGGGTGGGATTACTTCCCGCCCGCTAACTCAATAAAACTGCCCGTCACGTACGACGCCTTCTCGCTCAGCAGCCAGACAATCGCCTGCGCCACCTCTTCAGGCTGGCCGCCACGCTGCATCGGCAGCATCGACTTCACCCGATCCACGCGTCCTGGCTCCCCGCCGGAGGCATGAATTTCGGTGTAGATCAGCCCCGGACGGACGCAGTTAACCCGGATGCCCTGCGCCGCCACCTCCAGCGATAACCCGGTTGTCAGTGAATCCACCGCGCCTTTGGAGGCCGCGTAATCCACATACTCCCCCGGCGCACCCAGTCGCGATGCCGCGGACGAGACGTTCACAATCGCCCCGCCTTTCCCGCCATGCTTCAGCGCCATGCGTTTCACCGCTTCACGGCAGCAGAGGAAATACCCGGTTACGTTGGTGGCCAGCACCCGGTTAATGCGCTCGGCAGAGAGATTTTCGATGGTGCTCTGCTCGAACAGGATGCCGGCGTTGTTAACCAGCGCGGTAAGGGGCTCGCCTTCACGGTCGAGGCTATCGAACATCGCCATGACCTGGGCTTCGTCGCTGATATCCGCCCGCACGGCAAAGGCCCTGCCGCCCTCTTCCGTAATCTGCGCGATCACATCGGTTGCGGCTTTGATGTTGTGGTGATAATTCACCGCCACGGTATAGCCTTCGCGTGCCAGCTGCAGCGCGGTCGCTTTGCCAATTCCGCGACTGGCGCCGGTTACAAGTGCGATTGCCATTCACTACCTCCAGATAAAAAAAAGCCGGGTGGCGCTGACGCTTACCCGGCCTACAGATTATGTTATAGCAGAAAGGTTACTGGTATTCGCTCATCGGCACGCAGGAGCAGAACAGGTTGCGGTCGCCGTAGACGTCATCAAGACGCTTCACGGTCGGCCAGTACTTGTTGGCAACGCCTGCCGGGAAGACCGCCAGCTCGCGGGAGTAAGCGTGATTCCACTCCGCCACCATTTCGTGCTGGGTGTGCGGGGCGTTAACCAGCGGGTTATCTTCCAGCGTCCATTCACCATCCTGAACGCGGTCGATCTCCATGCGGATTGCCAGCATCGCGTCGATAAAGCGGTCCAGTTCGGCTTTGCTTTCGGATTCGGTTGGCTCAACCATCAGCGTGCCCGCGACCGGGAACGACATGGTTGGCGCATGGAAGCCGTAGTCGATCAGACGCTTAGCAATGTCCAGCTCGCTGATGCCGGTCTGCTCTTTCAGCGGACGAATATCCAGAATACACTCGTGCGCCACGCGGCCATCGCGACCGGTGTAGAGCACCGGGAAGGCGGACTTCAGACGCGTTGCGATGTAGTTCGCATTGAGGATCGCCACCTGGCTGGCCTTCTTCAGCCCTTCCGCACCCATCATGCGGATATACATCCAGCTGATTGGCAGGATAGAGGCGCTGCCGAACGGTGCCGCAGAGACCGCGCCCTGACGGGTCAGCATGCCTTCGATCTGCACCACGCTGTGACCCGGTACGAACGGCGCCAGGTGCGCTTTCACACCGATTGGACCCATACCCGGGCCGCCACCGCCGTGCGGAATGCAGAAGGTTTTGTGCAGGTTCAGGTGCGACACGTCCGCGCCGATAAAGCCTGGGGTGGTGATGCCCACCTGGGCGTTCATGTTGGCACCATCGAGGTAGACCTGGCCACCGTGCTGGTGCACGATTTCGCACACTTCACGGATAGTCTCTTCGTACACACCGTGGGTGGACGGATAGGTCACCATGATGCAGGAGAGCTTATCGCTGGTCTGTTCTGCTTTCGCACGCAGGTCCGCCAGATCGATGTTGCCGTTCTTATCGCAGGCGACAACCACCACTTCCATCCCTGCCATCTGGGCCGAGGCCGGGTTGGTGCCGTGCGCAGAGCTTGGGATCAGGCAGATATCGCGATGGCCTTCGTTGCGGCTCTCGTGATAGTGACGGATTGCCAGCAGGCCCGCGTACTCACCCTGAGCGCCGGAGTTCGGCTGCATGCAAAGAGCGTCGTAGCCGGTCAGCTTCACCAGCCAGTCGGAGAGCTGGTTGATCATCATATGGTAGCCTTCCGCCTGATCTGCCGGGCAGAACGGGTGCAGCTCAGCGAATTCCGGCCAGGTGATCGGGATCATCTCAGCGGCGGCGTTCAGCTTCATGGTGCAGGAGCCCAGCGGGATCATCGCCTGGTTCAGGGCCAGATCCTTGCGCTCCAGCGAGTGCATGTAGCGCATCATTTCGGTTTCGCTGTGGTAGCGGTTAAACACCGGATGGGCAAGGATCGCGTCGTCGCGCAGCATGGTCGCCTGAATGGAGCGGCTGTCATGCGCCACCTCTTTGTCGAGGGTAGCCACATCCAGACCGTGACCTTCGCCCAGCAGGACGTTGAACAGCACCTGGATATCTTCGCGAGTGGTGGTCTCATCCAGGGTGATGCTCACAGCATTCAGGATGTCGCTGCGCAGGTTGATCTCTGCGGCTTCAGCACGGGCCAGCACCGCCGCTTTGTCGGCCACTTCGACACACAGGGTATCGAAGAAGTGCGCGTGGCGCAGTTTTTGTCCTTTCTGCTGCAGGCCGCAGGCGAGGATATCCGCCAGACGATGAATGCGGCTGGCGATACGCTTCAGGCCAGCCGGGCCGTGGAAGACGGCGTACAGGCTGGCGATGTTAGCCAGCAGCACCTGCGAGGTACAGATGTTGGAGTTCGCTTTCTCACGACGAATGTGCTGCTCGCGAGTCTGCATCGCCATGCGCAGGGCGGTGTTACCGGCGGCATCTTTTGATACGCCGATAATGCGGCCTGGCATGGAGCGTTTGAATTCATCTTTCGCGGCGAAAAAGGCCGCGTGTGGACCGCCGTAGCCCATCGGCACGCCGAAGCGCTGCGCAGAGCCGAAGACGATGTCCGCGCCCTGTTTGCCCGGAGCGGTTAACAGCACCAGCGCCATAAAATCGGCCGCCACGCTGACGACAATCTTGCGCGCCTTCAGCCCGGTAATCAGGGTGCCGTAGTCGTGCACTTCACCGGTGGTGCCAACCTGCTGCAGCAGTACGCCGAACACGTCCTGGTGATCCAGCACTTTATCGGCGTCATCAACGATCACCTCAAAACCAAAGGTCTCCGCACGGGTACGCACCACGTCGAGGGTTTGCGGGTGAACGTCGGCGGCGACGAAGAAGCGGTTTGCACCCTTCAGTTTGCTGACGCGTTTTGCCATCGCCATCGCTTCTGCGGCGGCAGTGGCTTCATCCAGCAGCGAGGCCGAGGCAATGTCGAGACCGGTCAGATCCAGAGTAACCTGCTGGAAGTTAAGCAGCGCTTCCAGACGGCCCTGAGAGACTTCCGGCTGGTAGGGGGTGTAGGCGGTGTACCAGCCCGGGTTCTCCAGCATGTTGCGCAGGATCACCGGCGGTAACTGCACGTTGGTGTAGCCCATGCCAATGTAAGACTTAAAGCGCTTGTTCAGGCTGGCAATGCCTTTCAGTTCCGCCAGCGCAGCGTATTCAGTCGTCGATTCACCCACCTGCGGTGGGGTCGCGAGCTGAATATCCTTTGGCACGATCTGGCCGATCAGTGCGTCGAGCGAATCCGCGCCAACCGTCTTCAGCATCTCCTGCTGTTGTTGAGCATCCGGCCCAATGTGACGTTCAATGAAGGCGCCACGGTTTTCAAGCTGGCTTAAAGTCTGTGTCATGAGCGATGGTTCCTGAAACGTGCAGTGAATCGTAGTTGTCTGTAACTCTGTTGCCCGGTGGCGCTAACGCTTACCGGGCCTACGTTGTCCTGTAGGCCGGATAAGCGCAGCGCCATCCGGCACAACGTTATTCGTCTTCTAACAGGGCTTCGTACGCAGTCGCATCCAGCAGGGCGGCAACTTCCGCTTCGTCGCTGGCTTTAATTTTGAAGATCCAGCCTTCGCCGTATGGCTCGCTGTTTACCAGCTCCGGGGAGTCGCTCAGGGCGTCGTTAACCGCCACGATTTCGCCGCCCACTGGCGCATAGATATCAGAAGCGGCTTTTACAGATTCGGCCACGGCGCAGTCGTCACCGGCGGTTACGGTCGCGCCCACTTCCGGCAGATCCACAAAGACCATGTCACCTAACAGCTCCTGAGCATGCTCGGTGATCCCAACGGTGTAGGTGCCGTCGGCTTCTTTGCGCAGCCACTCGTGTTCTTTGCTGTATTTCAGTTCTGCTGGCACATTGCTCATTGAATTTCTCCTGATAAAAATAATTAGGCGACCGGCTTACCGGCGCGAACAAAAATCGGTTTGGTCACGCGGACCGGCATTTCGCGGTTGCGGATCTGCACCACGGCAGTCTCGCCAATACCCGCCGGCACACGCGCCAGAGCAATACTGTATCCCAGCGTCGGGGAGAAGGTGCCGCTGGTGATAATGCCTTCGCAGTGGTTGCCATTGGCGTCGGTGAAACGTACCGGCAGCTCGCCGCGCAGCACGCCCTTCTCGGTCATCACCAGGCCAACCAGCTGTTCGGTGCCCTTCTCACGCTGCTGCTCCAGCACTTCACGACCGATAAAGTCGCGATCGGCCGGCTCCCATGCAATGGTCCAGCCCATGTTAGCCGCCAGCGGAGAGACACCTTCGTCCATCTCCTGGCCATACAAATTCATCCCGGCTTCCAGACGCAGCGTATCGCGCGCCCCCAGGCCGGCCGGCTTAACGCCCGCTTCCACCAGCGCACGCCAGAAATCGGCCGCTTTTTCGTTCGGCATCGCAATTTCGTAGCCCGCTTCACCGGTATAGCCGGTGGTCGCCACAAACAGATCGCCCGCCTGCACGCCAAAGAACGGCTTCATGCCGTCGGTGGCCTGGCGCTGTTCATCAGTGAACAGGGATGCGGCTTTCGCCTGCGCGTTCGGCCCCTGCACCGCGATAAGCGACAGGTCGTCACGCACGGTGATGTCGATGGCGTAAGGTTCAGCGTGTTGGGTGATCCAGGCGAGGTCTTTTTCACGGGTGGCGGAGTTAACAACGAGGCGGAAGAAATCTTCGGTGAGGTAATAAACAATCAGGTCGTCAATCACGCCGCCGGAGGCATTCAGCATTCCGGAATAGAGCGCTTTGCCCGGCTTCGTGAGTTTGGCCACGTCGTTCGCCAGCAGATAACGCAAAAACTCCCGGGTGCGGCTGCCGTGCAGATCGACAATGGTCATATGCGAGACGTCGAACATACCGGCATCGGTGCGCACCGCATGATGCTCATCAATCTGCGAACCATAATGCAGCGGCATCATCCAGCCATGGAAATCGACCATGCGCGCACCGCATAAGGTGTGTTGTTCGTACAAAGGCGTCTGTTGAGCCATCTTTTCCTCGTTGAATAAGCTGGGCTGTCTTGCGTTTTATGCTGAAAAAATCACCATAAAACCCGGCATCGGCATCGCTCCCGGACGCCGACGCAAACGTTCTCTTTTACCTGAACTTACCACCGAAAACGGCGGTTAACCATAAGGCAAAGTGGGTCATCACATTAGCTTATGGTCAAAAATGCCAGCAAAGCGTACAGAGTTATTCACTATAAAAATGCGAAACATCCCGCACAAAAGCAAAGTTAATAAGACAGGATTTAGCATGGGCTGATATTTAGTGCGGAAAAACGCGCGGAATTTCCGTAACATAAAAATAGCCAGATTAGATAATCTAATGCGAAAAAGTCGGTGAAATTAGATTATTTCAAACGAGGGAATTCTGCCGACCCACAGGCCGACAGAATAAAGTGTGACGGGGTTCTAAATTAAAGTAGCCAGTCCGGCAGATCGTTAAGACCCATCGCCTGACGCAGAAGTTGGGGTTTGACGCCCGGGAGGGTGTCAGCCAGTTTCAGGCCGAGATCGCGCAGCAGTTTTTTCGCCGGATTGGCACCGGCAAAGAGTTCACGGAACCCCTGCATGCCCGCCAGCATCATGGCCGCGCTGTGCTTACGGCTGCGCTCGTACCGGCGCAGGTAAAGATGCTGCCCGATATCCTTGCCCTCACGATGCAGGCGGCGCAGCTCGCTCACCAGCTCGGCGGCATCCATAAAGCCCAGGTTCACACCCTGCCCGGCCAGCGGATGAATGGTATGCGCCGCGTCACCCACCAGCGCCAGACGGTGCGCCGCGAACTGCCGCGCGTAGCGACCGGTTAACGGGAACACCTGACGCTCGCTTTCGACGGTGCAGAGCCCCAGCCGGTTATCAAAGGCCACGCACAGGGCCTGATTGAACTCTTCGGCGGACGCCTCCTGCATCTGCTGGGCCTTCTCAGGGGACAGCGACCAGACGATCGAGCAGAGATGCGGATCGCTGAGGGGCAGAAAGGCGAGGATACCGTCGTTATGGAAAATCTGCCGGGCCACGGCCTGATGCGGCTCTGCGGTGCGGATGGTGGCGACCAGCGCATGATGGCGGTAGTCCCAGTACGTCAGCGGAATGTCGGCTTTGTTACGCAGCCAGGAGTTTGCGCCATCGGCCCCCACCACCAGGCGCGCGGTCAGCATGTCGCCGCTTTGCAGGGTGATAAAGGCATCGTTTTCGCCCCAGGCCACCTGCTGCAGCTGCGCGGGGGCAATCAGCGTGACGTCGCTGCACTGCTGCGCTTTCTGCCACAATGCATGGTGAATCACCGCGTTTTCGATGATATGACCAAGATGGCTGTAGCCCATGCTCTCATCATCAAAGGCGATATGCCCGAAGCTGTCTTTATCCCACACTTCCATCCCGTGATAGCAGCTGGCGCGCTGGGCGATAATGTCTGACCAGACGCCGATGCGGGTCAGCAGCTTTTCACTGGCGGCGTTGATCGCCGAGACCCGGAGTTCAGGCGGCGCATCGGAAGCGACAGGCTGAGGCGGTTTCTGCTCCAGCACCGCCACGCGCAGACCGCTACCCTGCAGACCGCAGGCCAGCGCCAGTCCTACCATTCCGCCACCGACAATGGCGACATCAACATTCTGCACTTTGTTTACTCCTTAGCGAGCGACCCAACCGAGAGTCCTCTGCGCCAGCACGTCGCGTGCCGGAATGAATAATTCCATCGCCATCAGCCCCAGGTTACGCCCTGCAACCAGCGGTGCCCAGCGATTGGCAAACAGATGCACCAGCCCGTCGGTCACGCCGATGGTGGCTTCTTTATCTGCCTGACGTCGTTTCTGATACTGGCCCAGCACTGGATACGCGCCGCAATCCTGCTGTTGGGCAAAGGCCTGCGCCAGCGTTTCGGCAAGGCTCATCACATCGCGCAGTCCGAGGTTAAAGCCCTGTCCAGCGATGGGGTGTAGCGTCTGCGCCGCATTGCCCACCAGCGCGACGCGATGGGAGACAGACTGCGACGCGGTGGTTAATGCCAGCGGATAGACCGAACGCTTCCCGGCATGAGTAATACGCCCAAGCCGCCAGCCAAAGGCTTTTTGCAGCTCGGCGCAGAAGCGTTCGTCAGACCAGCCCTGCACGTCATCCGCCTTTTCCAGCGGATGGCACCAGACCAGCGAGCTGCGCCCCTGCGACATCGGCAGCATCGCCAGCGGACCGTGTTGGGTAAAACGTTCAAAGGCGCGGCCACGGTGCGGTTCGGCGGTGGCGACATTGGCGATCACCGCCAGCTGATGGTATGGCTGCTGCTGCCACTGGATGCCACACTGCTGGCCAAGCGCCGAACGGGAGCCGTCGGCCGCCACCAGCAGTTGACCCTCGATCGTACTGCCGTCATCCAGCGTGACGCTGACCGAGGTTTCGCTGCGGGTGAAGTGTTCTACGCGCGCCGGGCAATGCAGCGTCACGCCAGGGGCATCCTGCAACAGGCGGAACAGGCGCAGACCTACGTCGTGCAGCTCAACCACCTGCCCCAGCGCATCAATTCGATAATCCTGCGCCTCAAGAGTGACAAACCCGGCGTGGCCCCGGTCGCTGACATGAACGGTTTCGATCGCGGTAGCGCAGTCGGCAATCGCCTGCCAGATGCCGCTGCGGGCCAGCTGCTGGCAGGTGCCCTGCGCCAGGGCGATGGCGCGGCCATCAAACCCCGGATGGCCGTTCGACTGCGGCGCCACGGCCTCAACCAGATGGACCTGCAGTTTACCCTGGGTCAGGGTGGAGATCGTCAGCGCCAGGGTGGCGCCGGTCATGCCTCCGCCAACGATGATGATGCTCATGGGCGAGCCGCCGCCATCAGGGCTTCAATCTCATCGGCGTTTTTCACTACCGAAGCCGTCAGGTTTTCGTTACCGGATTCGGTGATCACGATGTCATCTTCGATACGAATGCCGATCCCGCGATACTCGGCGGGCACGTCGGCATCCGGGGCGATATAGAGCCCCGGTTCAACGGTCAGCACCATTCCGGGCTCCAGCACGCGGGAACGTTCCGGACCGTAGACGCCCACGTCATGCACATCCAGCCCCAGCCAGTGGCTCAGGCCATGCATAAAGAAAGGACGATGCGCGTTCTCAGCAATCAGCTGTTCGACATCGCCCTTGAGGATCCCCAGATCCACCAGGCCGCTAATCATAATGCGCACCACTTCGCCGGTGACGTCCTGAATGGAGGTACCGGGGCGGAACAGCATCAGCGCGGTGTCCAGCGACTGCAGGACGATGTCGTAGATGGCGCGTTGGGCCGGGGTGAATTTGCCGTTGACCGGGAAGGTGCGGGTGATATCCCCGGCATAGCCGTTAAATTCGCATCCGGCGTCGATCAGCACCAGATCGCCATCCCGCAGTTCCGATTCGTTTTCGGTGTAGTGCAGAATGCAGCCGTTTTCACCGCCGCCAACGATGGTGTTATAGGCCGGATAGCGTGCGCCGTGGCGGGTAAATTCATGGTGAATTTCGCCTTCCAGCTGATATTCGAACATCCCCGGACGGCATTTTTGCATCGCCCGGGTATGCGCCAGAGCGCTGATCTCACCCGCCTTACGCATCACATCCAGCTCTTCCGCCGATTTAAACAGGCGTAGTTCATGGACGGCAGGACGCCAGTCGGTGAGGGTTGCAGGGGCTTTCAGATTTTGCCGGGAACCTTTGCGCAGCTTATCCAGCGCGGCAAAGACAATCTCATCGGCATAGGCGTATTCACCCTGCGCGTGGTAGACCACATCCAGGCCATTGAGCAGCTGGTAGAGCTGCTCGTTGATTTCGCTGAACGCCAGGGCGCGATCCACGCCCAGCTTTTCCGGCGCGGCCTGCTGGCCCAGACGGCGGCCAAACCAGATCTCGGCGGTGAGATCCCGAACGCGGTTAAACAGCACGCTGTGGTTATGGGTGTCGTGACTTTTGATCAGCACCAGCACCGACTCCGGCTCATTGAAGCCGGTGAAGTACCAGAAATCACTGCTCTGGCGGTACGGATATTCGCTATCGTTGCTGCGCGTGGCTTCCGGTGCGGCAAAAATCAACGCGGCGCTGCCCGGCTGCATAGTCGCCAGCAGCGCCTGACGGCGGCGAAGGTACTCTTGCTGAGTCATGACACCCTCCTGGAATCGTTATTAGTGTAAGGTTGGTTTGCGCACTTCCGGCGCGGTCGGTTTTACGCGCGTAAAGGTATCGTGGCAAAGCAGCGACGCCACACGCACGTACTCGATGATCTCTTCCAGTGACATCTCCAGCTCTTCCTGATCTTCGTCTTCATCGTAGCCCAGCTGAGCGATGTTACGCAGATCGTCGATCGCTTCCCCGGCCTCGCCCGTCACTTTTTCCAGCTTAGGCTGCGTCACACCCAACCCTAGCAGGTAGTGATTGACCCAACCGGCCAGCGCATCGGCGCGATCGAACACGCTGACGTCGTCGCCATCAGGCAGATAAAGCTGAAAAAGGAAGCCGTCGTCTTCCAGCGCATCGCTGGTTGCGCCATGCATGCTGCGCAACGCCTGGGCGAGGTCGTGCCCAAACGCCAGACCCTCGTTCGTCAGGTCGTGAACCAGCGGCAGCCATGAGCTGTCGTTGTTTCCACCACACAGCATCCCGCTGATCAGACCGTGCATTTCAGCCGGGGTTAAACCCACTCCCTGCTGGTTCAGTAACTGGCTGACATCGTTGTAACCAGGCATTTCGTTCTGCATAGACATGCTCATTCGTCATCAAAGGGAGGAATATTCATGATATGCTACCACTTTGGACCCTGGTGAACCAGAATAGGGCTTGTTTCTACACGCCAGGGTAGCTATAGTGTCGCCCCTTCGCAGCCCCCGGTAGCGGAAGTGAAGGCAGCGCAGTCAAACAGCAGGAAGGTGGCATGTCTGCACAACCCGTCGATATCCAAATTTTTGGCCGTTCGCTGCGAGTGAATTGTCCGCCTGAACAAAGGGATGCTTTGAATCAGGCTGCGGATGATTTGAATCAGCGGTTGCAAGATTTAAAAGAACGCACTAGAGTCACAAATACTGAGCAGCTGGTCTTCATCGCCGCGTTGAACATCAGTTATGAACTGGCTCAGGAAAAAGCGAAGACCCGCGATTACGCGGCGAGCATGGAACAACGCATTAAAATGCTCCAGCAGACCATTGAACAGGCATTGCTTGATCAGGGTCGAATTACAGACAGACCGGGGCAAAACTTTGAATAACACTTCGTGGTCTACTATGGTAGAGTGACCCTGAAGGAAAAATTTCTCTGAGATGTTCGCATGCGGGCCAGTCCCCTGAGCCGATATTTCATACCACAAGAATGTGGCGCTCCATGGTTGGTGAGCATGCTCGGTTCGTCCGAGAAGCCTTAAAACTATGACGACACATTCACCTTGAACCAAGGGTTCAAGGGTTACAGCCTGCGGCGGCATCTCGGAGATTCCCTCACCTTTCTACCCAGCGACTACCATGACGCAACTTCCTGAAGTCCCTGCCTCTCGTCAACACATTCGTCAGTTTATCCGTCAGCAACGCCGAGCCTTAACATCCGAACAGCAAGCCCATTTCGCGCAGCAAGCCGCGGCCCGCATGATGGCTTATCCACCCGTCGTGATGGCGCATACCGTTGCCCTGTTCCTCTCTTTTGATGGCGAACTCGATACCCAACCGCTGATCGATGAGCTCTGGCGCACCGGGAAAAAAGTCTACCTGCCGGTACTTCACCCGTTCAGCCCGGGGAACTTACTGTTTCTGCACTACCATCCTCACAGCGAGCTGGTGGTGAATCGTCTGAAAATCACCGAACCTAAGCTGGACGTGCGCGACGTGCTGCCGCTGGATCAGCTGGACGTACTGGTGACGCCGCTGGTGGCATTTGATGAGAGCGGACAGCGTTTGGGTATGGGCGGAGGTTTTTACGATCGCACTCTGCAAAACTGGCAGCAGCACGGCTTACAGCCCGTAGGCTATGCCCATGATTGTCAGCGCGTGGACGCGTTACCGGTAGAGAAATGGGATATTCCGCTGCCTGCGGTGGTGACGCCCAGCAAAATCTGGCTCTGGTAGAATAAAGCCGGGTGGCGGCTACGCCTTACCCGGCCTACATAAACCCTCGGACTTTGTAGGTCGGGTAAGCGCAAGCGCCACCCGACACCACAAACCGCACAATCAATACAGCAGGCGCGCGCGAATCGTGCCTTGAATAGCCTTCATCCCCTGCAGCGCTTTCTCTGCAACGTCTTCATCCGCTTCGATATCGATAACCACATAACCCATCTGGGCGTTAGTTTGCAGATACTGTGCGGCGATGTTCACGCCCTGCTCAGCGAAGATCTGGTTAATGGCCGTCAGCACGCCCGGACGGTTTTCGTGGATGTGCAGCAGACGACGTCCGCCGTGCAGCGGCAGAGAGACTTCCGGAAAGTTAACCGCCGACAGGGTTGAGCCGTTGTCAGAGTATTTGCTCAGCTTACCGGCTACTTCGAGACCAATGTTTTCCTGCGCTTCCTGAGTAGAGCCCCCGATGTGCGGAGTCAGGATCACGTTGTCAAACTCGCACAGCGGCGAGGTGAACGGATCGCTGTTGGTCGCCGGCTCGGTCGGGAAGACATCGATGGCAGCACCCGCCAGATGTTTGCTTTTCAGAGCTTCGCACAGCGCCGGGATATCCACCACCGTACCGCGCGCGGCGTTGATCAGCAGCGAGCCCGGCTTCATCAGCGCCAGCTCTTCTGCACCCATCATGTTTTTGGTGGAGGCGTTTTCCGGCACGTGCAGGCTCACGACATCGCTCATGTTGAGCAGGTCGGAGAGATGCTGAACCTGAGTGGCATTCCCCAGCGGCAGCTTGTTTTCGATGTCGTAGAAGAAGACGTGCATCCCCAGCGATTCCGCCAGAATGCCCAGCTGCGTGCCGATGTGGCCGTAGCCGATAATGCCCAGCTTTTTACCACGCGCTTCAAAAGAGCCGGATGCCAGTTTATTCCAGATCCCGCGGTGGGCCTTGGCATTAGCTTCAGGGATGCCACGCAGCAGCAGCAGAAGTTCACCGATCACCAGCTCCGCCACGGAACGGGTATTGGAGAATGGCGCGTTGAATACCGGGATACCGCGCTTCGCAGCAGCATTGAGATCGACCTGGTTGGTGCCGATACAGAAGCAGCCAATCGCAACCAGTTTTTCTGCTGCGGCAATAACGTCTTCAGTCAGGTGGGTACGGGATCGCAGGCCAATGAAGTGGGCGTCGCGGATCGACTCTTTCAGCTGTTCGGTATCCAGCGCGCCTTTGTGAAATTCGATGTTGGTGTAACCTGCCGCACGAAGGTTATCCAGTGCTTTCTGATGCACCCCTTCGACCAGCAGAAATTTAATCTTGTCTTTCTCCAGTGATACCTTTGCCATTTCCCCGACCCTGTCTGATTGTCTGAACTGTTGTTGTGCTGGATTGAAATCCGCTCCAGCCAACATATCAAAAAAAACTATTGCAGCAATATGAACGTTTGCGTCGGGACTCTGAAGAAATGTCATACAGCGCCAATTGGCAGTGAATAATGCTGTGAAGGAATACGAAAGCGGCAGGATCGTCAGGAGAGATTTCGAAATGTGACACAAGTCACCGAATATCGCTGTTGCAAAAAAAGTTAGCGGGGGGGAGACTCCCCCCGTCAGATCATTTCACGATGGTTTTGACGCCATCGGCAGTGCCGATCAGCGCGACGTCCGCGCCACGATTGGCGAATAACCCTACGGTTACCACGCCTGGCAGACCATTGATGGCATTCTCCAGCGCTACGGCGTCGAGGATCTCCAGACCGTGAACATCCAGAATCACATTCCCGTTATCCGTCACCACGCCCTGACGGTATTCCGGGCGGCCACCCAGTTTCACCAGCTCGCGGGCAACCGCGCTGCGCGCCATCGGGATCACTTCAACCGGCAGCGGGAAGTTGCCGAGGATATCGACCTGCTTGGAGGCATCGGCGATACAGATAAACTTGTCAGCCACGGAGGCGATGATTTTCTCACGCGTCAGCGCCGCGCCACCGCCCTTGATCATCTGCATATGGCCGTTGATCTCATCCGCGCCGTCGACGTAGATCCCCAGACGGTCAACGTCGTTGAGATCGAAAACGGTGATCCCCAGGCTTTTCAGCTTTTCCGTGGAGGCATCGGAGCTGGAAACCGCGCCCTCGATCTGGCCTTTCATGGTGCCCAGCGCATCAATAAAGTGTGCTGCCGTTGACCCTGTGCCCACGCCGACAATGGTACCCGGCTGTACATACTGGAGAGCGGCCCATCCTACTGCTTTTTTCAGTTCATCCTGCGTCATGATCTCGTGCCCGTGATGATTTTGCGTGACGCGCATTATAGAGCATTCGCCTGCGCCATGTGATCTGCGAGGTCACCAATTTCGTCTGTATCAAACATAAATTTATGTCATAGTGCGAAGTATTGAATTTTTTGGGAGTCAGCCAGAGCAATGAAACGTCCGGACTACAGAACATTACAGGCGCTTGATGCCGTTATTCGTGAACGCGGATTCGAACGCGCAGCACAAAAGCTGTGCATTACCCAATCCGCTGTTTCACAACGAATCAAACAGCTTGAAAACATGTTCGGGCAGCCGCTGCTGGTTCGTACCGTGCCGCCGCGTCCAACCGAACAGGGGCAAAAGCTGCTGGCGCTACTGCGTCAGGTTGAGCTGCTGGAAGATGAGTGGCTGGGCGACGAACAGACTGGCTCTACGCCGCTGCTGCTCTCTCTGGCGGTCAACGCCGACAGTCTGGCAACCTGGCTCCTCCCTGCCCTCGCCCCGGTGCTGGCCGATTCGCCTATTCGCCTGAATCTGCAGGTTGAAGACGAAACCCGTACCCAGGAGCGTCTGCGCCGCGGTGAAGTAGTGGGTGCAGTCAGTATCCAACCTCAGGCGCTGCCAAGCTGCCTGGTGGATCAGCTGGGGGCGCTGGATTATCTGTTCGTTGGCTCAAAAGCCTTTGCCGAGCGTTACTTCCCGAATGGCGTTACCCGCGCGGCGCTGCTGAAAGCACCTGCCGTAGCCTTTGACCATCTTGATGACATGCATCAGGCATTTTTACAGCAGAACTTCGACCTGCCGCCGGGCAGCGTACCTTGCCATATCGTGAACTCCTCCGAAGCCTTCGTCCAGCTGGCACGTCAGGGCACCACCTGCTGCATGATCCCGCATCTGCAGATCGAGAAAGAGCTGAACAGCGGCGAGCTGATCGACCTGACACCAGGCTTACACCAGCGCCGTATGCTCTACTGGCACCGCTTTGCCCCGGAAAGCCGGATGATGCGCAACGTCACCGACGCGCTGCTGGCCCATGGACATAAAGTCCTGCGTCAGGACTAATAAAAAGGCCGGGTCGCATTAACGCTGACCCGGCCTTTTTTCTGTGCTGAATACCAGACTTACGGTGCTTTAGTCGCCGTATCCTGCTGCTGATTCTGCTGAACCGGCTGAGTCTGCTGAACCTGCTGGTTCTGCTGCTGACCCTGCGCTGGCTCCAGCTGGAACACCACGTCAACCTGATCGTCAAACTGAATGGTTGGCTGTTCGTAGGTATCCTGCGCAGAGACTGGCGCCGCTTCCGCTTTCATCATGCGTACCATCGGGCTCGGCTGATAGTTAGAGACGTGGTAACGGACGCTGTAAACCGGGCCCAGCTTGCTGTTAAAGCCAGAAGCCAGCTGCTGCGCCTGACGCACGGCATCATCAATCGCCGCTTTACGCGCTTCGTCTTTATACTTCTCAGGTTGCGCAACACCCAGGGAGACAGAACGGATTTCGTTCAGACCCGCTTTCAGCGCGCCATCCAGCAGGGAGTTGAGCTTATCAAGCTGACGCACCGTGACTTCCACGGTACGCACCGCGCGGTAACCTTTCAGGATGCTTTTGCCATCCTTATAGTCATAATCCGGCTGAGTACGCAGGTTGGCAGAATTGATATCTTTTTTAGCGACGCCGTTCTGCTCCAGGAAAGAGAGATATTGCGCAACGCGATCGTCTGCCTGTTTCTTGGCGGTAGCGGCATCTTTTGCCGCCACGTTCACTTCGATGGCTAAGGTTGCAATATCCGGGGCCGCATCAACGCTGGCGGTACCGGAGGTCACAATGTGCGGGCTGTCAGGCAGTTCACTGGCCTGAACGGATGCTGCGCCAAAACCTATTAATGCCGCCAGGGCGATTACATTCAACTTCACTTTTATTCCTCCATGTTGCGAAGAGTGCCCATGTAACAGGGCGCATGCCAGCAAGCTTAGCGGCTGCTGGTCGAATGTCCATAAGACAACGCTTAGTCGAATAGTTCCCGAATATGATGAATCCCCTCTTTTGCCAGTTGGAAAGCGATAACCCACATCACCACACCGACCAGGCCGTTGATAATGCGCTGGGCTTTGGCGGTGCGCAGACGGGGAGCCAGCCAGGCGGCAAGCAGCGCCAGCCCAAAGAACCACAGGAAAGAGGCGCTGACGGTACCCAGCGCAAACCAGCGTCTTGGCTCGGCATCGAGCTGCCCACCCAGGCTGCCCAGCACCACGAAGGTATCCAGATAGACATGCGGATTGAGCCATGTGACCGCCAGCATGGTGACGATAATTTTCCAGCGCCCCTGCTTCATCACTTCGGCGCTGGCCAGCTCAATATCGTTGCCCATCGCCGTTTTCAGAGCACCAAAGCCATACCACAGCAGAAACGCCACCCCGCCCCAGGTGACCAGCGCCAGCAGCCAGGGGGACTGCATCAGCAGCGCGCTGCCGCCGAAAATCCCGGCGCAGATGAGGAGCATATCGCTCACCGCGCAGAGCAGCGCAATCATCAGATGATACTGACGACGAATGCCCTGATTCATGACGAACGCATTTTGCGGGCCGAGGGGCAGGATCATCGCTGCGCCAATCATAAGCCCTTGAATGTAAAAAGATAACATGGGGATTAATCTCAAAAAACTGTCTTGAGGGCAGACTATACTGCGGGAGGATAATAAGAGGAAATGGATAATATTAATTGGCAATAAGTGAAACTGATTAAACCCGGCACGCATTGCGCGTGCCGGGTTATGGGGAAAGTATTATTCCGCCGTTTCCTTCACGCGCTTGAAGTTTACGTCCATCTGCGGATACGGGAAGCTGATGCCGTTGGCGTCAAAGTCGCGCTTCACGCGTTCCAGCACGTCCCAGTACACGCTCTGCAAATCACCGCTGTGGCTCCAGACGCGCACCACAAAGTTGATCGAGGAGGCACCCAGCTCGTTCAGGCGAACGGTCATCTCGCGATCTTTCAGAATGCGGTCATCCGACTCGATAATATTGGTGAGCAGTTGCTTCACCTTGTCGATGTCCGAGTCATACGCCACGCCAATGATGAACTCATTGCGACGGACGGGCTCGCGGGAGAAGTTGATGATATTGTTGGCGATGATTTTCCCGTTCGGGATCACCACCATACGGCCATCCGCGCTGCGCAGGGTGGTAGAGAAGATCTGCACCTGCAGCACCGTACCGGCCACGCCGCCCAGGTCGACATACTCACCGGAGCGGAAAGGACGGAAGGTCACCAGCAGTACCCCGGCAGCCAGGTTTGACAGCGAGCCCTGCAAGGCCAGACCAATGGCCAGACCGGCGGCACCCAGTACAGCAATAACCGACGCCGTTTGCACCCCGACACGGCCAAGGGCCGCGATCAGCGTGAATGCGATAACGCCGTAACGCACCAGCGCAGAGAGGAAATCTGCCACAGTGGCATCAATATGACGCGCACGCATCACGCGGTTAACCGCATTAGAGATGATGCGCGCCACGATCATACCGATGATGATAATGGCGATAGCCGCCACAATGTTGACGGCGTAACTCAACAGCAATGCCTGGTTACGCACCAGCCAGGAGCCCGCGTTATTGATGCTATCTACAACACCGAGATCTTCCATTCAAAATTCCTTATCTAAGCCAGACCATAAAAATGCATCCCCCATCGAGGCAGGCAAGTTAGTAAAGGGTAAACAAAAGCGGGGAGTTTTGCCAAACAGATCACATAAATAGTGCCTGTAGCCAGTTGAAAAAGCATAAAAAAAGCCCGCGATTAACGCGGGCTTTCTGAGGCTTTTAGCAGCGCAAATTACAGAACGTCAACCGCGTTCAGCTCTTTGAATGCCTGCTCCAGACGCGTCACCATAGAGGTCTGGGCTGAACGCAGCCATACGCGTGGATCGTAGTATTTCTTGTTCGGCTGGTCTTCGCCTTTCGGGTTGCCCAGCTGGCCCTGCAGGTAAGCTTCGTTGGTTTTGTAGTACTGCAGGATACCGTCCCAGGTTGCCCATTGGGTGTCGGTATCGATGTTCATTTTGATAACACCGTAGCTTACGGAGTCTTTGATTTCCTGAGCAGAAGAACCGGAACCGCCGTGGAAGACGAAGTTCAGGCTGTTGTGCGGCAGGTTGTGTTTCTTGGAAACGTATTCCTGAGAATCACGCAGAATGGTTGGAGTCAGAACCACGTTGCCTGGCTTGTACACGCCGTGCACGTTACCGAAGGAAGCAGCGATGGTGAAACGTGGGCTGATTTTGCTCAGTTCGGTGTAGGCGTAATCAACGTCTTCTGGCTGAGTGTACAGGGCAGAAGCGTCCATATGGCTGTTGTCCACGCCGTCTTCTTCGCCACCGGTGCAACCCAGTTCGATTTCCAGAGTCATGTCCATTTTGGCCATGCGCGCCAGGTATTTGGAGCAGATCTCGATGTTCTCTTCCAGAGACTCTTCAGACAGGTCGATCATGTGAGAAGAGAACAGTGGCTTACCGGTTGCCGCGAAGTGTTTTTCGCCAGCGTCCAGCAGACCGTCGATCCACGGCAGCAGTTTCTTCGCGCAGTGGTCAGTGTGCAGGATAACCGGAACACCGTAGTGCTCAGCCATCTGGTGTACGTGATGTGCGCCAGAGATTGCGCCCAGGATTGCCGCGCCCTGAGGAACGTCAGTTTTCACGCCTTTACCTGCGATAAACGCAGCGCCGCCGTTGGAGAACTGAACGATTACCGGAGCTTTAACTTTTGCTGCGGCTTCCAGTACGGCGTTGATTGAGTCGGTACCGACGCAGTTAACAGCTGGCAGAGCAAAGTTATTTTCTTTTGCTACCTGGAACACCTTCTGAACGTCATCACCAGTGATCACGCCAGGTTTTACGAAATCAAAAATTTTAGACATGTTGCGAGTCCTGTATCTTCGGCCTTGGAAAGGGGCGAGCTCTTAAAAGCACGCTGAAAATTGGGCAGGTTTCCCTGCCCTAAAATGGCTTACTTCTTAGCGCGCTCTTCGAGCATGGCTACTGCTGGCAGAACTTTGCCTTCCACGAATTCGAGGAATGCGCCGCCGCCAGTGGAGATGTAGGAGATCTTGTCGGAAATACCGAACAGATCGATGGCTGCCAGGGTGTCACCGCCGCCAGCAATGGAGAATGCTTCGCTGTCTGCAATCGCGTTAGCCACGATTTCAGTACCTTTACGGAAGTTCGGGAATTCGAACACGCCAACCGGGCCGTTCCACAGAATGGTTTTCGCATTCTTCAGGATTTCAGCCAGTTTCTCTGCAGAGGCATCGCCCAGGTCCAGAATCTGCTCTTCGTTTTTGATGTCAGAGACAGATTTCAGCTCAGCGGTTGCGGTTTCAGAGAACTCGGTTGCCACGCGAACGTCAGTTGGAACAGGGATATCACAGGTAGTCAGCAGGCGTTTGGCTTCGTCAACCAGGTCTGCTTCGTACAGGGATTTACCCACGTTGTGGCCCTGAGCGGCAACGAAGGTGTTGGCGATACCGCCACCCACGATCAGCTGGTCAGCGATTTTGGACAGAGAGTCCAGAACGGTCAGTTTGGTAGACACTTTAGAACCACCAACGATAGCAACCATTGGACGAGCTGGTTCTTTCAGGGCTTTGCCCAGTGCTTCCAGTTCGTCAGCCAGCAGCGGACCTGCACAGGCGACGTCAGCGAATTTACCGATACCGTGAGTAGAAGCCTGCGCACGGTGAGCGGTACCGAAAGCATCCATTACGAACACGTCGCACAGGGCAGCGTATTTTTTGGACAGGGTTTCGTCGTCTTTCTTCTCGCCTTTGTTGAAGCGAACGTTTTCCAGAACAACCAGCTCACCTTCAGCAACTTCAACGCCGTCCAGGTAGTCTTTAACCAGACGTACCGGGCTGGACAGTTTGTCTTTCAGGTAATTAACAACCGGCAGCAGAGAGAATTCTTCGTTGTACTCGCCTTCGGTCGGACGACCCAGGTGGGAGGTGACCATCACTTTCGCGCCCTGCTTCAGTGCCAGTTCGATGGTTGGCAGAGATGCACGGATACGCGCGTCGCTGGTCACTTTCCCATCTTTAACCGGTACGTTCAGATCCGCACGGATGAAAACGCGTTTACCTGCCAGATCCAGATCGGTCATCTTAATTACAGACATGGTGAATCCTCTCGTTGATTCTTAAAGTTTTGCAGACGCAATACGCGTCTTACCTGAAACCTTGTGCGGCCATGGCTAACGTGGTGTCGAGCATCCTGTTAGCAAAGCCCCATTCGTTATCACACCAGACCAGCGTTTTGATCAGATGCGCTCCACTCACGCGCGTTTGAGTGCCATCAACAATGGCGCTATGCGGATCGTGGTTAAAATCTACTGAGACCAACGGTAATTCCGTATAGTCAACTATACCATGAAATGCTTGCTGTGCCGCTTTTTGCAGCAACAGGTTGACCTCACAGGCTTTTACCGGTTTTTTCACGGTTACGCTGAGGTCGATCGCCGTCACGTTAATAGTAGGAACACGCACGGCGATGGCTTCAAAACGGTCTTCAAACTGGGGGAAAATTCGGGTAATACCGGCCGCCAGTTTGGTATCCACCGGAATAATGGACTGACTCGCCGCGCGAGTGCGTCGCAGATCCGGGTGGTATGCGTCAATGACCTGCTGATCGTGCATGGCGGAATGAATCGTGGTCACGGTGCCCGATTCAATGCCATAGGCATCGTCCAGCAGTTTGATGACCGGAATAATACAGTTGGTGGTGCAGGAGGCATTGGAGACGATGCGGTGTTCCGCTTGCAGCTCATGATGGTTAACGCCGTAAACCACCGTGGCATCGAGATCGTTACTGCCGGGATGTGAGAAGAGCACTTTCTTCGCGCCAGCCGCCAGATGGGCTTCGCCGTGTTCGCGATTGCCGTAGACGCCGGTACAGTCGAGCACCACATCCACGCCCAGCTCACGCCAGGGTAAGGCGTCGATCGTCTGCTCGTGCAGCACACGAATCACGTCATCACCAACGAACAGCTGCTCTCTCTCCTGACGAACGTCCCAGGCAAAGCGCCCATGGCTGGTGTCATACTTCAATAAATGCGCCATGCCTGCGGCATCCGCCAGTTCATTGATGGCCACCACGGTCATTTCCGCCCGACGCCCGGATTCATATAAAGCACGAACCACGTTGCGTCCGATGCGACCGAAACCATTAATCGCTACGCGTACGGTCATAAGTCTCCTGCAAAGCTTTCCCTGATTCGAGGTGGCTGACAGAGTAATGCAGCAACGCTCTGAGGGGAATCCTCGCCTGTCACAAACTCCAACTGATTGGTCATTTGTCGAACGTTTAATCGACTGAAACGCTTCAGCTAGAATAAGCGAAACATGGAATAAAGGGAATGTCTGTCCAGACCAATAAGCCAGCTATATGACGTGCGTCACATTTAAAGTGCAATTATCACCGGTTTTATTCCATATTCCAGAATCGTGAATAAGCGTAGCAATATCTTTTCGTTGTCGCGGCGTAAATCCTGATTTATATCAGAAAGCATATCCTCCGGTGCCGATATTATGTGCGGCTCGTCCGAGTCTCGGAGACCTGCAAATTATGACCATGCCTCGCACCTCTTCATCAGAAGCCCGCTTTTATGCCCTTCGTCTGCTTCCCGGCCAGGAAGTGTTTTCGCAGCTGCGGGGCTTTGTGCAACAGCAACAGCTACGCGCCGCCTGGATTGCTGGCTGTACCGGTAGCCTGACCGACGTCGCGCTGCGCTATGCCGGACAGGAGGCCACCACCCTGCTCACCGGAACCTGGGAAATTATCTCCCTCAATGGCACGCTTGAGCTGACCGGCGAACATCTGCACCTCAGCGTATCGGACCCACAAGGGGCGATGCTGGGAGGTCATATGATGCCAGGCTGCACCGTGCGCACCACCCTTGAGTTAGTGATCGGTGAGCTGAGGGATCTGGCATTTAGCCGCCAGCCCTGCCCGCTTTCCGGCTATGACGAACTGCATATCTCCCCCCCGTTAATTGACCACTCAACAAGAGGTTTCTCTATGTCGCGTCGCCCGTTTTCCAGCCAGGCTTTGGTCCTGATTGTGATCGCTATTGCCATTAACATGATCGGCGGTCAGCTGATCAGCATGCTTAAGCTGCCCATTTTCCTCGACTCCATCGGCACCTTGATTAGCGCCGTACTGCTCGGCCCGGTCATCGGCATGTTGACCGGTCTGCTGACCAACCTGCTGTGGGGGCTGTTAACCGATCCCATTGCCGCCGCCTTTGCACCAGTGGCTATGGTTATCGGGCTGGTCGCCGGCTGGCTGGCGCGGGCGGGCTGGTTTCGCACCCTGCCGAAAGTGGTCATCAGCGGGATCGTTATTACTCTCGCCGTCACCCTGGTTGCGGTACCGTTACGCACCACCCTCTTTGGCGGCGTCACCGGAGGCGGCGCAGATCTGTTTGTCGCCTGGTTCCAGGCCGTCGGGCAAAACCTGGTGGAGTCGGTCGCCATCACCGTGCTGGGCGCCAATCTGGTTGATAAGGTGCTGACCGCAGTGCTGGTGTGGATCCTGCTGCGCCAGCTGCCCTTACGCACCACGCGCCAGTTCCCGACGATGTCAGCCGTGCGCTAAATGCACCCCTTTACCTCGTTAACCTTGTGGGCGCTGGCGGCCTGCAGCACCTTGCTGCTGCCAGCCCAGACCCTGCTGCCCGTTTACAGCCTGGCCACCTTTCTCTGCCTGCTGGTGCTGAAACCTACCCGCAGGCGGGCAAAGTATGTTGCCTTACTGATGATCCCTCTGGGGACGGGGTTATGGCTGGTGCATGGCGGCATGCTGGTAGAGTGGATCAGCGGTCAGCCTCGCGATCCGCAGCGCTGGGCGCACGCCATCACCCTGTGGCTGCGCATCCTGGCCATTGTCTCGACGTCGCAGCTGTGGATGGCCTATGTTCCGGTTCAGCGCTTTATCCGGGCGCTGTTTGCCTCCCGTCTGCCGCCTGGCGTGGCCTACCTGTTTGCCGGCCCGCTGCTGGTGGTTGAACAGCTTAAACGCCAGCTGACGATAATTCATGAAGCCCAGCGGGCGCGGGGCGTGCCGCTGGATGAGGCCTGGTATCAGCGTCTGACCGCGATCCCAGCTCTGATTGTGCCGCTCACCCACAATGCGCTCAATGATTTAGCCGTACGCGGAGCGGCGCTGGATATGCGCGGCTTTCGCCTGCATCGCACGCGCACCACGCTGTGGGCTCCGCAGGACAGCACCTTGCAGCGCCTGGCGCGCTACGGCATGGTTCTGCTGATGGTGACGGAAACGGGAGTCTGGATATGGTTACGCTAGAGCAGTTTCGTTTTCTCCCCCTCCATGCCACCCATCCGCCTTCATGCCTGGACTTTCACTGTTCCGGGCCGGGAATGGTGGCAATTTTTGGCGATAACGGCAGCGGGAAAAGCACCCTGGCGCAGCTTATGGCGGGCTGGTACCCGGATTTCCTGCCCGGGAAGATCGCAGGCAAAGGTCTTCTGCTGGGAACGCCGGTTGGAGAGCTGTCCCTCGTGGAACGGGCATCCACCATCCAGCTGGTGCAGCAGTCGCCTTATCTGCAGCTTTCCGGCTGTACCTTCAGCGTTGAGGAGGAGGTGGCGTTTGGCCCGGAAAACCTCTGCCTGGATGAAGCGGAAATTTTGCAGCGCATTGACGCGGCACTCACCCTGACCGACTGTCAGCCGCTGCGCCAGCGCCATCCCGGGACGCTCTCCGGCGGTGAGACTCAGCGCATAGCGATCGCCAGCGCGCTCGCCATGCTGCCCCGGCTGTTGATCCTCGATGAAGCTTTTAGCCGCCTGACCGCGCAAGCCACCGACAGGCTGCTGGTTCGGCTGCACCGCTGGGCGCTGGAACAACAGGCTCTGATTGTGCTATTCGAGCGCAACCCTTCCCCTTTTATTCCCCACTGCCAGCAGGCCTGGCAGCTGCGCGACGGAGCATTACACCCCTTATGTTAACCCTCAATCAGGTCAGGTATCGCTGGCCAGGCGCGGCAGATGAGTGCCTGCGCGACATCTCTCTTGCGCTTGGGGAAGGCGAATGGCTGGCACTGACGGGTGATAATGGCGCGGGAAAATCCACGCTGTTGCGCATCATGGCCGGGCTTCTTGCCCCCTCCTCCGGGGAGGTGCTCTTCAAGGATGAACCGATAGCCCACCTGAAAAACCGCCAGCGTGCCCGTCATGTCGGCGTGCTGTTTCAGGAGGCGGAAAACCAGATTTTCCACAGTAAAGTTGCCGAAGAGGTGGCGTTTGGCCTGAAGCTGCAAAAATTACCGGCGGCAGACATTGCGCGCCGTACTCAGGCCGCATTACAGCTGTGCCGGTTAGAGGAGGTTGCCGACGCGCATCCTCTGGATCTGCATACCGCGCAGCGGCGAATGGTGGCCGTCGCCAGTCTGGAGGCGATGGCGCCAGAGGTTCTGCTGTTGGATGAACCCAGCCGGGACTTTGATCCCCACTGGCTGTCGGTATTTGAAAACTGGCTGGAGGTCTGTCGTCAGCGGGGAACCAGCATCGTGGCGATCTGTCATGACCCGGCCTTTACCCGGCGTCATTTCTCGCGCGTGGTTCGTCTGGAGGCAGGTCGGTTATCGCCATAAAAAAGGGCCGCTTACGCGACCCTTTATTTGTTCTGCTTATGTGATTACAGCAGTTCTTTCGCTTTTGCGACCACGTTCTCAACGGTGAAGCCAAACTCTTCGAACAGCTGCTCAGCCGGAGCAGACTCACCGAAGGTGGTCATGCCGACGATTGCGCCGTTCAGGCCCACGTATTTGAACCAGTAGTCAGCGATACCCGCTTCGATAGCAACACGGGCAGAAACGGCTTTCGGCAGCACGGATTCACGGTAAGCCGCGTCCTGCTTGTCGAAGGCGTCGGTAGACGGCATGGAAACCACGCGGGCCTTCACGCCTTCGCCTGCCAGCTGATCCCAGGCCGCAACGGCCAGTTCAACTTCAGAACCGGTGGCGATGAAGATCACCTGCGGCTGACCGTCGCAGTCTTTCAGCACGTAACCACCGCGGGCGATGTTCGCCAGCTGCTCTTCGGTACGATCCTGCTGAGCCAGGTTCTGACGGGAGAGGATCAGTGCGGTCGGGCCGTCCTGACGCTCAACGCCATATTTCCACGCTACCGCGGATTCAACCTGGTCACATGGACGCCATGTGGACATGTTCGGGGTGACACGCAGGGAAGCGACCTGCTCAACCGGCTGGTGAGTCGGGCCATCTTCGCCCAGACCGATGGAGTCGTGGGTGTAAACCATCACCTGACGCTGTTTCATCAGCGCAGCCATACGCACCGCGTTACGGGCATATTCCACGAACATCAGGAAGGTGGAGGTGTACGGCAGGAAACCACCGTGCAGGGAGATACCGTTGGCAATCGCGGTCATACCGAATTCACGTACACCGTAATGGATGTAGTTACCGGCAGCATCTTCGTTGATCGCTTTGGAACCAGACCAGATAGTCAGGTTAGAAGGCGCCAGGTCAGCGGAGCCGCCCAGGAATTCTGGAAGCAGCGGACCGAAAGCTTCGATGGCATTCTGGGACGCTTTACGGCTGGCGATCTTGGACGGGTTAGCCTGCAGCTTAGCGATGAACTCGTTCGCTTTCGCGTCGAAGTCAGACGGCATGTCACCTTTCATACGACGGGTGTATTCAGCCGCTTCCTGTGGGAAGGCTTTAGCGTAGGCAGCAAATTTCTCGTTCCAGGCGGCTTCTTTTGCCTGACCGGCTTCTTTAGCATCCCACTGCGCGTAGATCTCAGATGGGATCTCAAACGCGGCGTGTTTCCAGCCCAGCTGTTCGCGGGTCAGAACGATCTCTGCGTCACCCAGCGGTGCACCGTGAGAGTCGTGGGTACCGGCTTTGTTCGGGGAACCGAAACCGATGATGGTTTTGCACATCAGCAGGGACGGTTTGTCGGTCACAGCGCGTGCTTCTTCTACTGCACGTTTAATCGCTTCCGCATCGTGGCCGTCAACGCCACGCACCACGTGCCAGCCGTAGGCTTCGAAACGTGCTGCGGTATCGTCGGTGAACCAGCCTTCAACGTGGCCGTCGATGGAGATGCCGTTGTCGTCATAGAACGCAACCAGTTTGCCCAGCTTCAGGGTACCGGCCAGGGAGCATACCTCGTGAGAGATACCTTCCATCATGCAGCCGTCGCCGAGGAACGCATAGGTGAAGTGGTCAACAATGTCGTGACCCGGACGGTTGAACTGCGCCGCCAGCGTCTTCTCAGCAATCGCCATGCCCACTGCGTTAGCAATACCCTGACCCAGCGGACCGGTAGTGGTTTCGACACCTGCGGTGTAACCCACTTCCGGGTGTCCCGGGGTTTTGGAGTGCAGCTGACGGAAGTTTTTCAGCTCTTCGATTGGCAGGTCATAGCCGGTGAGGTGCAGCAGGCTGTAGATCAGCATGGAGCCGTGGCCGTTGGACAGCACGAAGCGGTCGCGGTCAGCCCATGCCGGGTTCTGCGGGTTGTGGTTCAGGAAATCACGCCACAGCACTTCGGCAATGTCAGCCATACCCATAGGGGCACCCGGGTGACCGGATTTAGCTTTTTGTACAGCATCCATGCTCAGCGCACGAATAGCATTGGCAAGCTCTTTACGTGAGGACATTTTGACTCCAGATCGGATGTTGAAGGCCATACCCGTTTCGGCTTGACGACAGCGCGTTTTGGGCTACGCCAGAAAAAAGTGCCAACAATGTAACCCAAGCGACAAAGCATGTACATGGACCATTCTTTTGCCGGTTAAGAAATCTCTGGAACAGGCTCGCACGTTGCGCAATCTTCTCGCCCGCCTCCGTTTATATTCTTTATACTTAGCCATACTCCGGCTTCGCTGCCGTGATGTACTTTCAGAATTTATCGTGTTTAACGAGTGCGGAAGCAACCAAATGAAAATGCGTGCGATAGTGCTGGCTCTGGGAACAACGCTCCTGCTGAGCGGGTGTCAGAATATGGACTCTGGCGGGCTGATGAGCTCCGGGGCAGAGGCGTTTCAGGCCTACTCCCTGAGCGATGCTCAGGTTAAAACATTAAGCGATGAGGCCTGTAAGGAGATGGACGGTAAAGCCACCATCGCCCCGGCTGGCAGCACCTACGCTCAGCGTCTGGATAAGATTGCTTCTGCCCTTGGCGACAACATCAATGGCCAGCCGGTGAACTATAAGGTTTACATGGCCAAAGACGTCAACGCCTTCGCCATGGCCAACGGCTGTATCCGCGTCTACAGCGGGCTGATGGATATGATGACCGACAACGAAGTCGAAGCGGTTATCGGGCATGAAATGGGTCACGTTGCCCTCGGCCACGTGAAGAAAGGAATGCAGGTTGCCCTCGGTACCAATGCGGTGCGCGTGGCGGCAGCGTCTGCCGGCGGCATTGTCGGCAGCCTGTCCCAGTCGCAGCTTGGCGATCTCGGTGAAAAACTGGTCAACTCCCAGTTCTCCCAGCGTCAGGAATCTGAGGCCGATGACTACTCTTACGATCTGTTGCGCAAACGCGGCATCAACCCGTCAGGTTTAGCCACCAGCTTCGAAAAACTGGCTCAACAGGAAGCGGGTCGTCAAAGCTCAATGTTTGACGACCACCCTGCCTCTGCAGAGCGTGCGCAACATATTCGCGATCGCATGGCGACAGACGGCATTAAATAACTGCACAGCTGCCCGGTGCGCACCGCGTCACCGGGCAACAACGCGTTATCAGTACAGCGTCTTCTGCGGCGGCCCGGCAAACTTCAGCGCGCCAATCTTCCCCATCCGCACTTCCACCACCGACGGTCCCGGCATCGCCAGCGCTTCCGTCATCACCGCATCAAAATCTTCAGCCCGCTCAACGCTCCACGCCTGCAGACCAATCGCCTGCGCCAGCAGGGTAAAGTCCGGCGTATGCAGCTCGTTATAATACTGACGCCCGCCGAAATACTTATCCTGAATGCCGCGCATCACCCCATAGCCGCCATCGTTCATGATCAGCAGCGTCACGTTGGCTTTCTCCTGCGCCAGCGTCGCCAGTTCGCCAAGGTTCAGGCTCAGGCCGCCGTCCCCCACCAGCCCCACCACTTTACGCTGCGGGTTGGCAATCGCGGTGCCGATGGCCATTGGCAGGCCCATGCCTATCGCCCCGGCCAGAGAGTGGATGTTCATCAGCGGGCCGTTGGCGCGGAACAGGCGGCTGCCCCACAGGCTGCCGGAAACGGTGATATCGCGCACCAGCATGCCATCCTCCGGCAGCGCTTTCTCGATGGCGTCGTTGAGCTTTGCATAGGCGCCGCACTGCTCGCGAAGCCCCTGTTCAGCCTGCTCAACCGCCTGCTGTACCTGCGTATCCCACCGGGCATTGCCCCATTCGCGGCCCTGCGTTTTCGCCGCCAGCGCCGTTAACAGCGCAGAGCAATCGGCAATGAGGGTGTTATCCATCAGATAATTACGGCTCGCCGCCGCCGGGTCGATATCGATCTGCACGCGCGGAGAAGGCAGCTCAAGCGTCCAGGAGCGCGTTTCGTTGCTGCGCAGGCGTGAACCGGCGACCAGCGTAAAGTCACACTGGGCGATAAGCGCTTCAACGGACGGCGAGTTGTGGAACGCCCGCAGACTGGCGCGGTGGCTGTCCGGCAGCACGCCGCGCGCGTGGGTGCTGGAGATAACGGTCAGGCCCGCATCCGCCAGCTGTTTCACGGCATCAACGCATGTCAGCGCACCGCCGCCCAGCCACAGCAGCGGCTGTTTCGCCTGCTTAAGCTGCGCCCAAAGCGCATCAACCACTCCGGCATCTACCGCTGAAACCGATGCCGGTTTCACAGGCGCCGTTACCAGCGACAGCGGAATTTTTGCCCCCTGAATATCAATCGGGATTTCAACAGAGACCGGCCCGCACGGCGGGGTCTGCGCGTCCTGAATGGCTTTATGCAGAATAGCCATTGCCTGGTTGGCATTGCTGATGCGGTACGCCCGCTTTGAACTGGCCTTCAGGAAGGTCAGCTGGTCGCGCGTTTCATGGATAAAGCCGGTATCGGCATCCAGCCAGGCTTTTTCCACCTGACCGGTTAAATGCAGCAGCGGCGTATTCGCATTCATCGCCTCTACCAGCGCGCCTACCGCGTTACCTGCCCCTGCGCCGGTGCTGGTCAGCGCCACGCCGAGACCGGAAAACCGCCCGTGTGCATCGGCCATGGTGACGGACCCCGCCTCGCCGCGTGCGGGCACAAAGCGGATGTTGCCGCGCTGCCCTACCGCATCGGCGATCGGCAGGTTGTGAATAGAGATGACGCCGTAGATGGCCTCAACCTGATACTGCTCCAGCGTTCTGGCGATGGCGTCGCCGACGGTTATCATTTCGCTCATTGCTCACCCTTTCTCAGTCGCACCAGTGGTTGACGCTGTTACCCGTCGCCAGATAAATGCTCTTTTGCTGCATCCAGGCCTTCAGCCCCTGAATGCCCTTTTCGCGGCCCAGACCGCTCTCTTTAAAGCCCCCGAACGGGGTCGAAATGGCAAAGACCTTGTAAGTGTTGATCCACACCGTACCCGCCTCCAGCTGCTCGCTCAGACGCAGGGCGCGCCCGGTATCGCGCGTCCAGATCCCCGCCGCCAGGCCGTAAACCGAGTCGTTCGCCTCGCGGATAAGCTCAGCTTCATCGCGAAACGGCATCGCCACCAGCACCGGGCCGAAGATCTCCTCCTGACAGGCGCGGTCGCTGTTGCTCAGCCCTTCGATAATGGTTGGCTGGAAGAAGCTGCCGTTTGCCAGCGTGGGATCGGCCGGGATCTCCCCGCCGCACAGCACGCGACCGCCTTCACGCTTCGCCAGCTCGACATACTCCATCACGCTCTGGCGGTGCTTCTCGTTAATCAGCGGCCCTACGTGCGTGCCGTCGGTAAACGGATGGCCGACGCGCAGACCCCGGGTTAACTCCAGCAGCCGTGCCATCAGCGGGGCGTAAATGCTCTGGTGGATAAACAGCCGTGAACCGGCGATGCACGCCTGCCCTGCCGAGCTGAAAATGCCGTAGCAGATCCCGCGCGCGGCCTGCTCAACGTCCGCGTCTTCCAGCACGATGGTCGGGGATTTACCCCCCCAGCTCCAGCGACGCCGGGATCAGTTTTTCCGCCGCCACGTGCGCCAGATGACGTCCCGTGGTGGTGCCGCCGGTAAAGGAAATTTTGCGCACCTTAGGGTGACGCGCCAGCGCATCGCCAATCACCGAGCCTTTGCCCGGCAGTACGCTCAGCAGCCCGGCGGGCAGCCCGGCCTGTTCAAAAATCCGCGCCAGCTCCAGCGCCATCAGCGGCGTAGCCTCGGCAGGTTTGAGGATCACCGCGTTACCCGCCGCGATGGCCGGGGCGACTTTCTGCATCTCGCTGGCAATCGGCGAGTTCCACGGCGTGATGGCCGCCACCACGCCGAGCGGCTCATAGCGGCTCAGCGTCAGCAAATCTTGCTGGCGCGGGGTCGGAAGTTCCCCTTCCAGCAGCTCGCAGGCGGCAGCGAAGTAGCGCGCCGTTCCCGCCGCGCTCATCACCAGCCCACGCGCCTCCGCCAGCGGCTTGCCGTTATCGCGGCTCTGCATTTGCGCCAGCTCGTCCACGCGGGATTCAATCAGATCCGCGACCTTGTGCAGGATCCTGGCTCTCATATGCGGCAGGCTGTTGCGCCAGTCTGGATTGCGCCAGGCGCGCTCTCCGGCCTCAATGGCTTCCTGCAAATCGTCCAGGCTTGCTGCGTTCAGCGTCGCGTTGATCGACCCGTCTGCCGGGAAGTGGCTCTGCATCGGATTGCCACCGCCGTGTCGCCACTGGCCGCCAATAAAAATCTTCAGATCGTCCATCGTCACTCCTCAGCTCAGGGCCAGCTCGCGACAGGCGCGGACCGCGCTCAGTGCCGCCAGGGTGGAGGTTTTCGGGTTGCTGGCCAGCGGCAGCCCGCTCAGCTCCAGATGGAACTCGCCAAACACGCCTTCGACGTGCAGCGTGTGGGTGTTGCGTTTTGTTCCCGGGTCGACCATCAGCTGCACGCGCGTGTCGTCCATCCCTACGCCGCCAAGTGCCACCGTCGCCGCCACGTTGGCGTTCGCCGGGAACAGGCGCGCCGCCTCACGGGCGCTGCCCTCAAAGAAGACCTGTGCAACGGACACCGAATTAAGATCGATAAGCTGCTCGGCGTAGCTGCCGCGCCAGCTGGCCGGGCTTTTACGCGACTGATAGGTCACGCGCTCCAGCCCGCCCTCTTTCGCCGCCGCCAGCCCGTCGATGCCGGCTACCGCCCCGGAGAGCAGCGTCAGCTTGCCGCCCGCGCTGAGCAGGCGCTGCTCCAGTTCACTGTCCGCCAGCGCGCCGGTGGAGATGACCGCCAGATGCCAGCCGCGACGCAGAATCTCTTCGCCGTACTGCGCCACCGCCTGCTGGCTGGCGCACTCCAGCACCAGATCGGGCGTGTCGGCGCACGCCATCGGGGAGGTCAGCGCCACCACCGCATCGCCAAACTGCGCGCGAATGGCCGCGTGGTGAGATTCACGCGCGACGATCCAGCCGATAGCCACACCGGCAGGCAGACGCTCAATCACCGCCTGCGCCATGGCACCAAAACCGATTAACATGATTTTTTTCATGATGCGTCCTTACAGATGGCGGCAGAAACCGCCGGAAACGTCCAGCGCGGCCCCGGTGGTAAACGAGGCCAGCGGCGAGGCGAGGAACAGCAGCGCCTGCGCGGGCTCCTGCGGTTTGCCGAGGCGCGCCATCGGAATGCCGCGTTTGCGCGCGATATCCGCCGTCCACTCTGGCCAGCTCTGGCTTTTGTCCGCCCGGTTCTCAAAGCGGCGCTGCCACTGGCCCGATTCCACCATGCCGAGCAGGATGGAATTGACGCGAATGCCTTTACCCACCAGCTCTTTCGAGAGCGTCAGCGTCATGTTCAGCAGCGCCGCGCGGGCGGCGGAGGTGGCAATCATGTGCTCCTCCGGCTGCAGCGCCAGCAGGGAGTTGACGCAGGTGATGGAGGCGATATCTGACTGCTCCAGCAAAGGCTGAAACGCCTGCACCGGGTTGATCACCCCAAACAGTTTGAGTTCGGCTTCGTGCAGCCATGCCTCGCGCGGGGTGTCGTGGAAGTGCGCCACGTAACCCTGCCCGGCGTTGTTGATCAGCATATCCGCCGCGCCAAAGCGGTCGTTCACGGCACGGGCAAACGCCAGCACCTCGTCGGCTTTCAGCACATCGCAGCGGTAAGCGAAAATCTCCCCGTCCGGGTAGTCGTTTTGCAGCGCGGCGTGGGCGCTGGCGAGACGGTCCGGATCGCGGCCACAGAAGGCCACCTTTGCCCCCTCGCCCAGCAGCAGCCGCAGCGTTTCAAAGCCAATACCAGAAGAACCGCCGGTGACGACCGCTACGCGTCCATCAATTTGTGCATTCATCGCGCACCTCTTCGTTAATGCGTAAAAGCTGTTGGTTAAAAAACGCGTCGTTATCGAGATAGCTGGCGTGTCCGGCCTGCGGAATAGCGATAAACGGCATGCCGTAGCGCAGCGCCAGCCCCTGTACCAGCTCCGGCTGGGTGATCGCATCCTGCTCGCCGCACCAGACTTCAAAGTTGCCCGCGTAGCGTTCAAGCCAGGCATGAATATCGTCGTGCGCCAGCATCCACGCGGCGGCAAGGTAGCCTTCCGGGCGAAGCTTGCGCATTCCCGCCGCGACGACGGCGATATCCTCCGCACGTGCGCCGGGGCGCAACAGTTTCGCGGCGCGGGTCTGGGCGAGGATTTCCCCGCCCAGCGCCATCTGCTGCTCGCGGTTGCGCCAGACCTGCTCGCGCTGCGCCGGTGCGGCCTGGCCGTAGCCTTGCGCGGCATCCGCCAGCACCAGGTGCAGGACGCGATCCGGGAACTTCGCGGCAAACGCGCTGGCAACCAGCGCCCCCAGCGAATGGCCGACCAGCACAGCCTGCCAGATGCCCGCGCGATCGAGCATCGCCGCCAGCGCGTCGGCGTAATCACCGGCGTTTGCCCGCTCTACCGCCAGCATCGGGCTTTCGCCATAGCCGGGCATGTCCCACGCCAGCACGCGAAAGCCGTCCAGCGACATCTGCTTATGCCAGGAGGCCGCGCCGGAGCTGATACCGTGCAGCAGCATCAGCGGAATACCGCTGCCCTGTTCCCGAAACTCCGTCATGAAGCCCCCTTAGTTCCGCTTCACTTTGGAAAGCGGATGATCGGATGGGTAGGTTGGGATCTCCGGCTTGTTGGTACCCAGCATGACGCACATCAGCGCCTCTTCTTCGCCGTGGTTGAACAGCCCGCGGTAGATCCCCGCCGGAACGGAAATCAGATCGCGCTCGCGCAGCACGGTTTCGGTGTAGTTATCGCCGTCCTGAATCATCAGCGTGATCTGCCCTTTGAGCATGAAGAACACCTCTTCCACATCATCGTGCAGATGCAGTGGCCCTTCACACTTCGACGGCAGCACCATGGTGGAGAAGGTAAAATGGTCCGCCTGTACGGTGTTGGTGTCGTTCGCCACGCCCGTGGCGCCGGTGCCGATGTAGCGCATCTGGGCGCGGCGATATTTCGGGTCAAAATCGGCCTGGAACTTCAGCGCATTCCAGTCGTATTTACGGCCTTCGAAGCGCGCAATGCGCGACTCGACCCACTCTTCCATGGTCAGATGGTCAGGTTTAACGCCTGGTTTTGCAGTTACGGTTGAATCAGTCATAACACTCTCCTCAGTAACGTCTCAGCAGCGGCAGTAACAGGACGCAGCCCACCGCCGCCATCACCGCCAGAAAAATCATTCCGGAATCCATGCTGTGGGTGTAGGCGATTAGCGCGCCCATCACCGCCGGCGACAGCGCGCCCGCAAAGTTTCCCAGCCCGTTGAAAATGCCGCCCGCCGTGGCGCTCACCCGTGGATGGGTGGCTTTTGCCAGCAGGGCGAAAATGTTGGGTGCACCGGTGCCCCACATAAAGGTGCTGAAGCTCATCGCCGCGATAACGGTCAACGGAGTATCAAGATGCATCACCACCGCCAGCCCTGCCGCTGCCCCCGCCATTGAGATAAAGCAGGCCGCCGCACGCTTATCGACCCGATCCGAGAGCCAGGCGCCGATCACCTCACCCGCCAGCATGGCGATAAACGGCATCGACGACAGCCAGCCCGCGTGCTCCAGATGAATACCTTTGCCCTTAATCAGGTAGCCCGGCAGCCAGCCGTTGATACCCCACAGATAGGTCAGGAAGGCGATGTTAAAGATGCAGATGATCCAGAAGTGCGGGCTGATAAACAGCTCGCGCCGGGCCGCACGACGTTCATCCTGCGAGGCCTGTGATGTTGTCGGTTTCGCCTCCAGCCGGATGCCGCGCAGGCCGATACGCACAAACAGCAGCACCGGCACGGTAAGCATCGCCATCACGAAGAAGGTGCTCTGCCAGCCGAAGGTGTTCAGCAGCCAGATGGAGAGCGGGAAACCCAACGCCGCGCCAACGGGCGTGCCCAGCAGCCACAGCATGGTGGCGCGCGCCTGCAGATGCTGCGGAAAGTTGTGGCGCACGATGGCGAAGGCCAGCGGGAACAGCGGCCCCTCCGCCACGCCGAGCAGGATGCGCAGGACAATCATCAGCGTGTAGTTATGGGTAAAGCCCATCGCCACCATCAGCACGCACCACACCACCATCATCCCGGTGAGCAGGCGCAGCGGCGCAATTTTGTCCCCCAGCCCGCTGAGAAAGACTGACGAAAAGCCGTAGCTCAGCAGGAAAGCGCTCATCAGAATGCCGAGGCGCGTGGTGTCAAAATCTATGCCCATCGCCTGCTGGAAATGGCCGTCAGAAAACAGCGCCGCAATGCTGATTTTGTCGAAAAACGCCAGCAGCACGCAGGCCAAAAGCGACAGCGGAATGGCCCAGCGCACCGCTTTTTCAGGCGTGCGGGTGCCCTCACCGCTGGCCTCAACGGGCGCGGTGTTGGTCTCTAATGTGGTCATGTCTCCCCCCTACGGGTGCGGTTTTTTTATCGCAATGACATCAGTGAAAAGGCCGGATCGGCGAGCGGCACGTCCGATAAATCCCGCCCGGCCGCCATCCAGCGCTTCGCCAGCTTGACGGTACGCGCATCGTTGAACGCCACCAGCTGCGTCAGCCGCCCGTTCGCGTCCAGCGAGAAGAACAGCCTGTCCTCACGCACTATCGTGCTGCTCCCCGGCTGCGGAATGCCGAGGATCTGAATATTGTGCTGGTATTGATCCGACCACAGCCACGGTGCGTCGTCGTAGCCTGGCGCATTGGGGTTGAGCATCGCCTTCGCCGTCGCCACCGCCTGGTTCTGGGCAAACGCCCATGACTGGATGCACAAACCGTGGTGATGATGCTGTGCGACGTCGCCCGCGGCGAAGATAAACGGATCCGAGGTACGGCCCTGGGCATCCACAACGATCCCGCGCCCGGTTTTCAGCCCGGCGTCGCGCGCCAGCTCGAGATTGAGATCGACGCCGATCCCCACCACCACCGCATCAAAGGTTTCCCGTTTACCGTCGCAGTGGATGACCGGCAGGCCGTTGCTATCTTCGAGCTCCAGCGCGCCGCAGCCGGTGCGGATATCCACGCCCTGCTCGCGATGGATCTTTTCTAACTGCTGAGACACCTCACCGCTCACCGAACGCATACACAGCGCAGGCTGCTGCTCGAACAGCGTGACCGCCACGCCGCTTTTACGCGCGGAAGCGGCAATCTCCAGGCCGATCCAGCCGCCGCCAATAATCGCCAGGTTTTGACTTTCCGTCAGGCGACGCTTCAGGCGCTGCGCGTCCTGCCAGTGACGCAGGGTAAAGACCTGAGGATGCTTCGCCCACGCCTCGCCCGGCAGGCGCGCCCGCCCACCGGTGGCAAGCAAAAGCATGTTGTAACTAAGATGCTCACCGTTGCTCAAAACGATCGTTTTCGCCTCGCGATCGATCTGTTCAGCACGCAGCGGACGGTACCAGCTGAGGTTCAACGTCTGCTGCGCCTCTTCGGTAAACAGGCGCGGGAGGGTTGCGTCCGGCTCCAGCAGAGACGCTTTTGACAGCGGCGGGCGCTCGTAGAAATCCCATTCCTCTTCCGCCACCACGCAAATCTCGCCGTCAAAGCCCTGGTCGCGCAGGGTCTTCGACGCCCAGCCGCCCGCCTGACCGCCGCCGATAATGACAATGCGCGAGGTCATACCGCCTCCGGCTTTTTTCTGCTGACGGCGCGTGTCGTGGTCAATCCCGCCTTCCACCGCCCATTCGGTAAAGGAGATAAGGGAGTGCTCCAGCTCGCGCGGCTGCCAGTTTTCGGTCAGGTAATCGTCATTGGTGTAATACTCAAACGCGCCGCCGGTCGGACTGTTGACGTACCAGAAGTAGGCCGACGACACCGGATGGCGGCCCGGCCCAATAAAGGTGCTCCAGTCGTTTTTGTTCATCGCAATCCCGCCGCCGATCACTTCATGAATATCGCGCACGGTAAAGGCCACGTGGTTCAGGCCGCGCTTGCGGTTCGGCAGCTGCAGCAGGAACAGGTTGTGATGGCCGCCGCGCACGCCGCAGCGCAGAAACACGGCGCGGTTGATGTAGCGATCCGAGACCTGGAAGCCAAGCACTTCGCGATAGAATTTTTCCACTGCCGCCAGCTCCTCCACGAAGAACACCACGTGCCCGACGTTAATCGGCTGGGCACGGTCATAAACCGGGCTCGGGGTGTCGATACGGCGGGCATCGCCCCACTGGTTGATCGGCTCGACGTACAGCTCTACGTCAGTCTGCTGGCTGACCTGCACGCGCAGCGTCATGCCGTTCGGGTCGAGACACTCCAGCGCGCCGCCCACCTCGCGAAAACCGGGCTGCTGCGCAAGCTTCGGGCGCAGCGCATCCAGATCGCCCTGCGTGGCCACCGCCCAGGTCATGCGGCGCAGGGTGTTGCCCGCTTCAAAGGCCGGCGGCAGGTCGGGGCTGTCGATGGGGTTAAGTTCCACACGCGCGCCGCTTAAGGTGGTAAAACGCTGGCCGCTGGCATCGCCCGTCAGGCCAAAATCACGCATAAATTTGGCGCAGTGCGTCAGGTCTTCCACGCCAAATTCCAGCTTTTCAATTCCGGTTACACTCATCGTTCGTTGCCTCATCTGGCCCAAATTGGGCGTAAAACATGCCCGACGCAGTCAAGCGCCTGACGTTAACTCACTGATTTAACTGGCCTGTGACAAATACCCTAAGAAGCCAGAGATTTTATCCGCCGCCAGACGGACGTCGTTTTGCAGGCGCTCGCGGTCGGTTTGCGGGATCTCTTCCGACGGCACCAGAATGCTCACCACCGCCGCCACCCGTCCGCTGCGGTCATACACCGGGTAGACGATGGAGGAGATGCCGTGGCGGAAGAAGGATTCGCCGATCACATACCCGCGCGCTTTGTCCTGCTGCACCATCTGCCACAGGGCTTCGCGGTCGTGGAGCTGCCCCGGCGTGTTGCCCGGCAGGCGTTCGTGCGGGAACAGGTGTTCAAAATCGGCGCGGGAAATATCGGTCAACAGCATGCGTCCCAGGGACGTGCAGTGCACCGGTAAACGGGTACCAATGCTGACCTGATTGATGCGCGACCCGGCGGCGCTGACGCGGGCAACGTAGATGATGTCGCGTCCGTCGCGGATCGCCAGATGGCTGCTGCACTGGCTCAGGTCGCGCAGCTGTTCGATCACCGGCTGGCCGACCTGCGCCACGTCCAGCGAGGCGATGTACTCAAAGCCCAGACGCAGCACGTTCATGCCCAGCGAGAAGGTATTGGTGCGCGCGTTACGCTCCAGAAAGCCCATGTACTCCAGCGTCTGGACCACGCGGTAGGCGGTGGCCTTCGGCATATCCACCAGCCGGTGCAGCTCGGCAAAGGTCAGATCGCGATGCTGCTCGCCAAAGGCCAACAGCAGCTGTAAACCGCGCTCCAGCCCCGGCACCAGATACTTCACTTCCTGATCGTTTGCCATAATCGCCATACCTTAGTTAAAGACAAAACCGCCGTTGACCGGGATAAGCTGTCCGGTGATGAACCGCGACAGATCGCTTAACAGCCAGACCACGCTGCCGGTGACATCCTCCGGCTGCTGTGCGCCCGTTAACGCGCGGCCGTTTTCGTAGAGCTGATGCCGTTCGGCGGGCACATATTCGGTTGCCTCGACGCGGGTGAGCCCCGGGGCGATGGCGTTGATGCGAATGCGTTTTTCACCCAGCTCGCGCGCCATTGAGCGGGTCATGGCAATCACGGCCCCCCTTGCTGGCGACATAGGCCATCAGGCGCGGCGCGCCCCACAGCGCGGTGTCGGAGGCCACGTTCACGATCCCCGCCCCTTCGCGCAGCAGCGGCACTGCAGCACGGGTCACCAGCCAGGTGCCTTTAACGTTCACGCTCATCACCCGATCCCAGAGATCCGGATCGTAATCGAGCATGTTTTTACCGCCCACGCCGGTGGCCATCGCCGCGTTGTTCACCAGCCCGTCAATCTGCCCCTGCTCGCCAATGGCGCTGAAGACCTGCTCGATGGAGTGCGGATCGGCCAGATCGATAACGTGGGATTCGATCGCATAGCCTTGCTCACTTAACCCGTGCGCGCTCTCAGCCAGCTCGCCTTTCAGGATGTCGCACATCACCACCGCCGCGCCCTGCTCCGCGCAGGCTTTGGCAAAGTGATAGCCCAGCCCGCGCGCGGCGCCGGTCACAACGATGCGTTTTCCGCTCAACAGCCCGTTCATCAGGCGGCTCCCTGCTGCGCTTCGCGCATCGCCAGCTGCTCTTTGGCGGCCTTTTGCATCATGCGGCGCAGGCGGGAGAGGCCGACGTCGTGTTGATAAAGGTATTCATGGTCGCGGGCGTTTGGCGCCAGGCTTTCCAGCACTACGCGGTCCTGCTCCAGCACTTCCCAGTGCAGTTTTTCCAGACGATTGCGGTACATGAAGCGCCACATATCGCGCTGCCACCCTTGTACGCGGCGGATGCGCCAGAAGAAGACGCGGCAGTTGTCGTTATCTTCCGGCACCACCATGCCGACGATAAAGAAGTGGCCGCCCGGCCCGAAACGCTTTTTATACGGAATGGAGAGACGCATCCAGCAGGTGCCGCTGTTGCCCAGCTCCACCCAGTCGAAGTTGATGCCGCTCTGGCCTTTCTTCTCAAAGATGAAGCCGGTTTTGGTTGGCTGCAGTACCATGTCGGCCTTGCGGTCCCCTTCCGCCATCGAGTGCGAGGAGGAGTGCAGATAGGTGCCATGCATCGGGTCCATCACGTTTTCCAGCGCGTACTGGTAATTGCATTTCCATGCGGCGGTACAGAGGAAGTTGCTGAAGTCGTCCGTATCGGCGAGTTCATCCGGGAAGGTCAGTTCGTCCGGCTGCTGGTCAGCGGTAACGCCGAACCACAGGAAGATAGCGCCGTGCGCCTCCTGCACGTTGTAGCTGCGCACGCACTGCTGGCCAACCAGCGGACATTTATCCACGGCGGGCACATCTTTCACTTCGCCGTTGCCCGCCACTTCCACGCCGTGATACCAGCAGGCGATGCGGTCCCCGAGGTTCCAGCCCATCGACAGCCGCGCGCCGCGGTGCGGACAGCGGTCTTCCAGCGCCTGTACCTGGCCGTCTTTGTTACGCCAGACCACAATCTGCTCGCCCAGGCGGGTAATGCCCACCGGCGCAGACTGCACTTCCCAGCTGGCCAGCACCGGATACCAGAGCCCACGCAGACCTTTATCGAGATAGTTTTGTACGGTAGTCGTCATCGCGTTGTCCTCAGTAGCCGTTAACCTGTAAGAATGCCTGGAAGCTGGTCTCGCTCCACGGCTCGCCCTGCAGATCGTGCATGCGCATCGCGTTCAGCCCGTTAACCAGCTCAGGCAAAGTTTCCGCGCCCTGTTCGAAGAGATCTTCCAGCGTGGCGATCAGGTTCACTTCCCAGTTTTCCGGTTCGCGGCTGCGGGTTTGCCAGATCAGGTTGGTGTAATCACCCGGCTTATGGATGGCGCCGTTACCGCCCTCTGCGGGAGGGGTAAACTGACGGCTTTCCGGCAGCGCCGGATTGAAGTTCAGGGTGTCGCTCATGCCACGGTCTCCTCGACGAAGGTAATCTGGATTTGGTTTTCAAAGACCCGAACCGGGTAGCGGTTAAGGTTACGACCGCCGGGGCCGTGCAGGCACTGGCCGGTTTTAACGTCGAAAACCGCCTCGTGCAGCGGGCATTCCACTTTACCGTCTTCCACGAAGCCCTGGCTCAGCAGCGCATAGGCGTGCGGGCATACGTCTTCAAGGGCGTAATACTCACCGTCAATCAAATAAACACCGATCTCTTTGCCCTCAACGTTACCGCTAAAAGGGAAATCTTCCTGTACTTGTTCTGCGTCACATACGCCTATCCAGCTCATCACGATCCTCCAGGCTTTTGTTTCATATATGAAACTCTGTTTCTTATTTAATACGGTCAATATAAAAGCGATGAATGTTTCGTCAAGCGGCAATGTGACGAATTTGTTAATTGAATGGCAATTAATTAGTTAAGTGTGCAAAGGATCACGAAAAAATGCAGCGATATGAAATTTTCATTATTAAGCCGTGAATGAATACGTTTTATTGATGCCCTTTAAAATTGCAAAAATGATATTGACTTCTTTTCATTTTACTCCTTAAAAATAAAAGAAAGAGTCTGAGCGGTGTTTCACCAGTGAAACTTATTTTTAAAATAATCTTTACAAACAATGAGTTTCACAGGTGAACCATTTTACCTGCGTAACAATCACATTGATAAAAATATAAAGAGATAAAAACTTAAGGCGGGCATGATGACGGCAAGATGGCAAGGCACAATCGCACTGTTATTACTGATTATTATTTCCTACGTCGACCGGGTGAATATCTCGGTGATGATTTTAAACCCGGAATTTGCCGATCATTTTCAGTTAAATGAAAACAGAATGTTACAAGGAATGCTCATGACCTGCTTTCTTCTGGGTTATGGTTTTTCCGCTTTATTATTAACGCCGGTTATTGAAAGCAAACTGCATTACCGACGGGGACTATTAATCAGTATTGCGATATGGGCCGTGGTGTGCGCCATCTCTCCGCTGTTAGGCTCGCTGATGGGCATGCTCATCGCCCGCGTGATTTTGGGTATTGCCGAAGGGCCGCTCTTTTCCCTGAAAACGCGGTTTATCAGTGACAACTTTAGCCCGGAGGAGATAGGTAAACCCAACGCCGTGACCGCGCTCGGCGTCTCTCTCGGGCTGGCCATCGGCTTTCCGCTGGTCACCTGGCTGATGGCGCATCTGGGCTGGGCCGGGTCATTTTACGCGCTGGCGGTAATGAACCTGGTACTCGGCGGCGGTCTTATCTGGCGTTTTCTGCCAGCGCCACGCAGCCCGGTGAAGAGGAAAAAACCGGGGTTTATGCAGACCTTTACGCTGGCCTGGAAAACGCCGCTGCTCGGATGGATCCTGCTGGTGGAAATCGCCACGCTGAGCTATCTCTGGGGCAGCAGCGCGTGGCTGCCGGCATGGCTGCGCGATGAGCACCACTTCTCGCTGCACGCGACGGGCTGGCTTGCGGCCATCCCCTTCCTGCTAAGCCTTGGCTCGAAATTCCTCGGCGGCGTGTTGCTCGACAAAATGCGTCCGGAACAGGCGCCGGTGCTGTTTGTGGTAGGCGGGTTGCTGACGGCGCTGTCGGTGGTTGCGCTGATGCTGAGCCATCAGCCGGCATGGCTGGCGCTGTTTATGCTCTCGGCTAACGTCTTCTGGGGGCTTCAGGGGGCGGCTATTCCGGCGGTGATCCAGCACCATGCCGCGCGGGAAGCGGTGGGAAGCGCGTACGGGATCATCAATGGGATCGGCAATATCTGCGCGGCCTTTATTCCGCTGCTGATGGGGATGGTGATGAGATCGGTCGGGTCGGTCAGTTCCGGCTTTTCGGTTCTGGTGGTCTCTCAGGCTATCACCCTGCTGGCGGGCGGAATGTTGCTGCTGCGCATGCGTCGCGCAGCAGCAATTAGCGCGTAAGGCTTATTCGCCTTTCTTCGCCGCCTGGATGTAGAGCATTTCCAGAGCCAGGGTCGCCGCGGCCAGCGCGGTGATCTCGGACTGGTCGTAAGCCGGGGCCACTTCTACCACGTCCATGCCCACGATGTTCAGATCTTTCAGACCACGTACCAGCTTAATGGCGCGATCGGAGGTCAGGCCGCCGATCACCGGGGTGCCGGTGCCAGGCGCAAAGGCTGGATCCAGACAGTCGATGTCGAAGGTCAGGTATACCGGCATATCGCCAACAATCTGCTTCACCTGCGCGATGATGTCATCCACGCCGCGATCGTTCACCTGGCCCGCGTCCAGCACGGTGAAGCCGTTGTCTTTATCGAACTCGGTACGAATACCGATCTGCACGGAGTGGTTTGGATCGATCAGGCCTTCGTTTGGCGCGGTGAAGAACATGGTGCCGTGGTCGAATTCGCAGCCGTTCGCATAGGTGTCGGTATGAGCATCGAAATGCACCAGCGCCATCTTACCGAAATGCTTCGCGTGAGCACGCAGCAGCGGCAGGGTCACGAAATGGTCACCCCCGAAGGAGAGCATACGCTTGCCGGCAGCCAGCAGCTTCTCGGCGTGGGCCTGCAGTTTTTCGCTCATTTCACGCGCGTCACCGAAGGCATATACCAGGTCGCCGCAGTCAACCACGTTCAGGCGCTCGCGCATGTCGAAGTTCCACGGGAAACGGTTGTGCTCCCAGGCCAGGTTGGTGGAGACCTGACGGATCGCTGCCGGGCCGTGACGGCCACCGGCACGGCCGGATGTCGCCATATCAAATGGCACACCGGTGATCACCCAGTCCGCATCGCTGTCGTACGGCTGGAAGTTCATCGGAAGGCGTAAAAAACCAAAAGCGTTCGATACCAGGGAGTTATCGTACTGATGCCCTAAAGTGCTCATGTCCTGACCTCTTTATAACGTCGGTGCATTAAAAATAGATGAAAAAAAATCCCCTCCGCGTCGTTAAACCCGACGAGGAAGGGATTGATTCGAATAGTGCCTGTTGCGGCGGATTATCGCTGCTATTTCGTACGGGTTCAAGTGAGTATAGCAATCTGCCGGATGGCGGCTTCGCCTTATCCGGCCTACATTTGTAGGCCCGGTAAGCGCAGCGCCACCGGGCATCAGCAACGCTGTAGCCTGATGCCCTCACCCCGACCCTCTCCCACAGGGAGAGGGAGGTTTTTTTTACTCGTCTTCCAGATACGTGTAGCCGTACAGACCCGCTTCAAACTCTTCCAGGAACTGTTTCTGCAGGGTATCGTCCAGATCGGTCTTTTTCACCTGATCGCGGAACTGGGTCAGCAGCTTGTTCGGATCCAGCTGCACGTACTGCAGCATATCCGCCACGGTGTCGCCCTCGTCAGAGAGCTCCACTTCCACGTTGCCGTCAGGGAAGACAAACACGTCAACCGCTTCGGTATCCCCGAACAGGTTGTGCATGTTGCCCAGAATCTCCTGATAGGCCCCGACCATAAAGAAGCCCAGCATTGGCGGGTTCTCCGGATCGTACTCCGGCATCGGCATGGTGGTGGCGATCCCGTCACCGTCGATGTAGTGATCGATAGCCCCGTCGGAATCACAGGTGATATCCAGCAGCACCGCACGGCGCTCAGGCACCTGATTCAAGCCTTCCAGCGGCAGGACCGGGAACAGCTGATCGATACCCCATGCATCCGGCATCGACTGGAACAGGGAGAAGTTGACGTACATTTTGTCCGCCATACGCTCCTGCAGCTCGTCGATAATCGGACGGTGCGCGCGGTTGCTCGGGTCGAGCTGTTTCTGCACTTCGTGGCACATGTTGAGATACAGCTGCTCGGCCCAGGCACGCTCCTGCAGGCTGTATGTTCCGGATGAATAGCCGGTATGAATATCGTGCAGGTCCATCTGGCTGTCGTGCAGCCACTCGCGCAGGGAACGACGTGTACCTGGCTCGTGCATCTCAATCCAGGTTTCCCACATGCTTTGCAGCGCGCGCGGTGCATCGTCTTCCGGCGGTGTGGCTTCGGTGTATTCGTTGCGCTCAACGCCGATGATGTTAGACACCAGCACCGTGTGGTGCGCGGTAACCGCACGTCCGGACTCGGTGATCACCGTCGGGTGCGGCAGACCGTTCTCTTCACAGGCATCGCCAATCGCCCAGATAATATTGTTGGCGTACTCGTTCAGACCATAGTTCACCGAACAGTCGGACTTCGAGCGGGTCCCTTCATAGTCCACGCCCAGACCGCCGCCCACGTCGAAGCACTGGATGTTCACACCCAGCTTGTGCAGCTCGACGTAGAAACGGGCCGACTCGCGCACGCCGGTGGCGATATCGCGGATGTTGGCCATCTGCGAACCGAGGTGGAAGTGCAGGAGCTGAATGCTGTCCAGACGACCACGCTCACGCATGATTTCGACCAGCTGCAGAACCTGGTTCGCTGCGAGGCCGAATTTGGATTTTTCACCGCCGGAGGACTGCCACTTACCGGAGCCCTGCGAGGCCAGACGCGCACGCACGCCAAGACGCGGTATCACGTTCAGACGCTCGGCCTCTTCCAGCACGATATTAATCTCGGACATCTTCTCGATGACCAGATAGACCTTGTGGCCCATCTTCTCGCCGATCAGCGCCAGACGAATGTATTCACGGTCTTTATAGCCGTTACAAACGATCACCGAGCGGGTCATTCCGGCATGGGCCAGTACCGCCATCAGCTCCGCTTTGGAACCGGCTTCCAGCCCCAGCGGTTCGCCGGAGTGAATTAAGGATTCGATAACGCGACGATGCTGGTTCACCTTGATCGGATAGACCAGGAAATAGTCGCCGTTGTAACCGTAAGATTCACGCGCGCGTTTGAAGGCGGCGTTAATGGAACGCAGACGGTGCTGCAGGATCTGCGGGAAGCAGAACAGTGCAGGCAGACGCTGCCCCTGCGCTTCGCGCGCTTTCACCAGCTTAGCGAGATCGACGCGCGCTTCCGGTACGTCAGGATCCGGGCAAACGCTGATATGGCCCAGTTCGTTGACGTCGTAGTAGTTATTGCCCCACCAGGCAATATTGTAAGTGCGCAGCATCTTGCTGGCTTCCTGGGAGCTCATCGCAACCTCCTGCATAGAACGTAGTACACCCTGTTCGCCTGCTGACGAAGGCGAAAACGAAGACATGTCGTCAGACATAGCGAACCTCAACTCTTACTATTCAGTGTAAAACAGTTGACTACTATCGCAGCGTCAATCTGCGATAACAACCCATTATCCGACCGGATTTCCAGCACAGAATGCTGAAAGCCGGGGCGTGCGACCGGTTTCTTATTCATATCATTGTAAAACACGTATCCGAACTCTGTATGACAAGGTCCGGCGAAACCACGAGAAAACTCTTGTATTTACAAGAGCGCCCTTGTTCAGTCTTCACAAAGCGTAGTGCCTGCCCTGGAATCCTGAGAAGCGCCGAGATGGGTATAACATCGGCAGGTTTGCAGATTAGAAATGCGAATGGCGGGGAGCATGTTCCGGCCTGAAAGGCAGAACTGACTAAGCGGAAAACGACGGTTCATTATCTCGTATCACCTCCACGCAAGCCTGATAAAACTCGCGACAAGTTAAAGCTAAAAGTTCACTGCTTTACCCGGCTGGAAGTGGCGACACGAAGAAACGTCGTGTGCTTTTTTGTATGAGCCGCGCGCCGCGTTTTATACCGACAAGACGGGGAAAATGCAAAATATAAATGTGCGCATTGCCGGGACCGTCAGCAAAAATTTCCACTCGGGTTTTCAGGGCCGTAAGCGCATATATAAAAAAAGCTGGAAATCGGGCGAAGAAGTGACCTAAAATAGCCGTCCAGATGTTAATCCATCCATACTGATTAACACTCAGACTGCCAGTGTCATCATCTGCAAGTCCTGGTGGAAAAAGCTGCCTCGGCGACCCCACACGACAGTTTGAGCTAAACAAATTCTCCTTAGGTAAATTAAAACATGGCAAAACACCTGTTTACGTCCGAGTCTGTATCAGAAGGACATCCTGATAAAATTGCTGACCAAATCTCCGATGCCGTACTGGATGCGATCCTTGAGCAGGATCCTAAAGCGCGCGTCGCCTGTGAGACCTATGTCAAAACCGGCATGGTAATGGTTGGCGGTGAAATCACCACCAGTGCATGGGTTGATATCGAAGAGATCACCCGTAACACCGTGCGTGAAATCGGCTATGTGCATTCTGATATGGGCTTTGATGCCAACTCGTGCGCCGTACTGAGCGCCATTGGCAAACAGTCCCCGGACATCAACCAGGGCGTTGACCGTGCCGATCCGCTGGAGCAGGGCGCGGGCGACCAGGGCCTGATGTTTGGTTATGCAACCAACGAAACCGACGTGCTGATGCCAGCGCCAATCACCTATGCTCACCGTCTGGTGCAGCGTCAGGCTGAAGTGCGTAAAAACGGCACCCTGCCGTGGCTGCGTCCGGATGCGAAAAGCCAGGTCACGTTCCAGTACGACGACGGCAAAATTGTCGGCATCGACGCGGTAGTTCTGTCAACTCAGCACGCTGAAGATATCGACCAGAAATCCCTGCAGGAAGCGGTGATGGAAGAGATCATCAAGCCGGTTCTGCCGACCGAGTGGCTGAACGCCTCTACCAAATACTTCATCAACCCAACGGGCCGCTTTGTTATCGGTGGGCCAATGGGCGACTGCGGTCTGACCGGTCGTAAGATCATCGTTGATACCTACGGCGGCATGGCGCGTCACGGTGGCGGTGCCTTCTCCGGTAAGGATCCGTCTAAAGTTGACCGTTCCGCAGCCTACGCAGCGCGTTATGTTGCCAAGAACATCGTTGCCGCCGGTCTGGCTGACCGCTGTGAGATCCAGGTCTCCTACGCCATCGGCGTAGCAGAACCGACCTCCATCATGGTTGAAACCTTTGGTACCGAAAAAGTGTCCTCTGAGCAGCTGACCCTGCTGGTGCGCGAGTTCTTCGATCTGCGTCCATACGGCCTGATCCAGATGCTGGATCTGCTGCACCCAATCTACAAAGAAACCGCTGCTTACGGTCACTTTGGTCGCGAACATTTCCCATGGGAAAAAACCGACAAAGCCGCCCAGCTGCGTGAAGCTGCCGGTCTGAAATAATCGACTGACAGCGCTTCTGAAAGGCCAGCCCCGTGCTGGCCTTTTTTGTTTTCTGCTGCATAACGCCCTCAGTGAAATCGCTTACATCCAGATAAAATCAGCCCCCCTTTCGGATTACTCTCTTTGTCACACCCGCCCCTCTGACATACTTTTACTGTTTCCTAATCAAATCTTTACATTGATGAAACAGCTAAGCCAAATGGAGGGCAAAATGCCTGACAATAAAAAACAGGGGCGGACGTCAAACAAGACGATGACCTTCTTCGTCTGCTTCCTCGCAGCACTGGCAGGATTACTTTTCGGTCTTGATATCGGCGTGATTGCCGGGGCCTTGCCCTTCATCACGGATGAATTCCAGATCAGCTCCCACACCCAGGAGTGGGTGGTCAGCTCGATGATGTTCGGTGCGGCGGTCGGCGCGGTCGGCAGCGGCTGGCTCTCCTTCAAACTCGGGCGTAAAAAGAGCCTGATGATTGGTGCCATTCTGTTTGTCGCCGGTTCACTCTTTTCCGCTGCAGCCCCTAACGTGGAAGTGCTGATTGTCTCCCGCGTGCTGCTGGGCCTGGCGGTAGGCGTTGCTTCCTACACCGCCCCGCTTTACCTGTCGGAGATCGCCCCGGAGAAAATTCGCGGCAGCATGATCTCCATGTATCAGCTGATGATCACCATCGGTATTCTCGGCGCCTATCTTTCTGACACCGCGTTCAGCTACAGCGGCGCATGGCGCTGGATGCTGGGGGTTATAATTATCCCGGCGATCCTGCTGCTCATCGGCGTCTTCTTCCTGCCTGACAGCCCGCGCTGGTTCGCGGCCAAACGGCGCTTTAACGATGCGGAGCGCGTGCTGCTGCGCCTGCGCGATACCAGTGCAGAAGCGAAACGCGAGCTGGAAGAGATCCGCGAAAGCCTGAAGGTCAAACAGAGCGGCTGGGCGCTGTTTAAAGAGAACAGCAACTTCCGCCGGGCGGTGTTCCTTGGCGTGCTGCTGCAGGTGATGCAGCAGTTCACCGGGATGAACGTCATCATGTATTACGCGCCAAAAATCTTTGAGCTGGCGGGTTACAGCAACACCACTGAACAGATGTGGGGCACGGTGATCGTCGGTCTGACCAACGTGCTGGCGACCTTTATCGCCATCGGCCTGGTGGATCGCTGGGGCCGTAAACCGACGCTGACGCTGGGCTTCCTGGTGATGGCCGTTGGCATGGGTGTGCTGGGTACGATGCTGCATGTGGGTATCGAGTCCACGACCATGCAGTACGTGGCCGTCGGGATGCTGCTGATGTTTATCGTTGGTTTTGCAATGAGCGCAGGTCCGCTGATCTGGGTGCTGTGTTCCGAGATCCAGCCGCTGAAAGGGCGCGATTTCGGCATCACCTGCTCCACCGCTACCAACTGGATCGCCAACATGATCGTCGGCGCAACCTTCCTGACCATGCTCGATACGTTCGGCAATGCCAACACCTTCTGGGTGTACGGCGGTCTGAACCTGCTGTTTATCGTGCTGACGCTGTGGCTGGTTCCTGAAACCAAACACGTGTCGCTGGAGCATATTGAACGTAACCTGATGAAAGGCCGTCCACTGCGCGAAATTGGCGCTCACGACTGATCCTTTCGGCTTCCTCCCGTCCGGGAGGAAGCCGCTTGCACCGCCCCGCTACAGGCTCTATGCTCTGCCGTTATGAAAACACCCCGTCTCCCCATTGCGCTTCAGCAAGCCGCCATGCGCAGCCTGCGTGACAACCTGGCGCAGGCCAATCTGAAGCTCGCCCGGAACTACCCTGAACCCAAACTGGTCTGGCAGCAGCGCGGCACCGCAGCAGGCACCGCCTGGCTGGATGCCTATGAAATCCGCCTCAATCCAGTATTGATGCTGGAAAACCAGCAGGCTTTTATCGATGAAGTGATCCCGCACGAGCTGGCGCATCTGCTGGTATGGAAGCACTTTGGCCGCGTGTCACCCCACGGCAAAGAGTGGAAATGGATGATGGAAGCAGTGCTGGGCGTTCCGGCGCGTCGAACACACCAGTTCGAGCTTGATTCGGTACGGCGCAATACATTCCCCTACCGCTGTCAGTGCCAGCAGCACCAGCTCACCGTGCGTCGCCATAACCGGGTGGTGCGCGGCGAAGCCACCTACCGCTGCGTGAAGTGCGGCGAACCCCTTATTGCGGAGTAAGCGGCAGAATCATCAGGAACATTCATGATCTGCCTGATTGCATACAGGAACAACTTTCGTTACGTTGCGGGCTCGTTTTGACACGGAGTTCACGATGTCCCGTAATTTTTCTCTCGCGGTCGCCTTTCTGACGACGGCGTTCTCAGGCCATGCGCTGGCCGAAGGTATTAACAGTTTCTCTCAGGCAAAAGCCGCAGGCGTGAAGGTCAACGCTGACGTCGCGGGCGATTTTTACTGTGGCTGCAAAATTAACTGGCAGGGCAAAAAAGGGGTCGTGGATCTGGCCTCCTGCGGCTACAAAGTGCGTAAAAATGAGAACCGCGCCAGCCGTATCGAATGGGAACATGTGGTGCCAGCCTGGCAGTTTGGCCACCAGCGTCAGTGCTGGCAGGATGGCGGGCGTAAAAACTGCGCCAAAGACCCGGTCTATCGCCAGATAGAGAGCGATATGCATAACCTGCAGCCCGCCGTGGGCGAGGTGAACGGCGATCGCGGCAACTTTATGTACAGCCAGTGGAACGGCGGCGAAGGGCAGTACGGTCAGTGCGCCATGAAGGTCGACTTCAAAGAGAAGCTTGCCGAGCCACCCGCCCGCGCCCGCGGCAGCATTGCCCGCACCTACTTCTATATGCGCGACCGCTATGACCTCAACCTCTCCCGCCAGCAAACCCAGCTCTTTAACGCATGGGATAAACTCTATCCGGTGACGGCCTGGGAGTGCCAGCGCGACGAGCGCATTGCCAAAGTGCAGGGGAATCACAACCCGTACGTCCAGCGCGCTTGCCAGGCGCAAAAGAGCTAACCTACACTAGCGGCAATTGTTTATTTACATATGCCCCTCACCCTAACCCTCTCCTCACAGGGGAGAGGGGACAGAATGTGCCGGGGACTCAGCTCTTGATGGACTTCTTAACTATGCGTGTTCCTCGTATTTATCATCCTGAATTGATCGCCGCTGGCAGTGAAATTGCCCTGTCTGAAGAGGCCGCCAACCACGTTGGCCGCGTGCTGCGTATGGGCGCAGGCCAGTCAATTCAGCTGTTTGATGGTTCAAACCAGGTGTTTGACGCAGAAATTACCCGCGCCGATAAAAAAAGCGTGCAGGTTAATATTTTGAGTAGCGAAATCGACGATCGTGAATCGCCGCTGCATATCCATTTAGGCCAGGTGATGTCGCGCGGCGAAAAAATGGAATTCACTATCCAGAAATCGATCGAACTGGGTGTAAGCCTCATTACGCCACTTTTTTCTGAGCGCTGCGGCGTTAAACTGGATGCCGAACGTCTGAATAAGAAGCTCCAGCAGTGGCAAAAAATCGCTATTGCCGCCTGTGAACAGTGTGGCCGCAATCGCGTCCCGGAGATCCGCCCGGCAATGGATCTTGAAGCCTGGTGTGCGGAAGAGGAACAGGGTCTGAAGCTCAACCTGCATCCCCGCGCCAGCGCCAGTATTAACACCCTGCCGCTGCCGGTTGAACGCGTGCGGCTGCTGATTGGCCCGGAAGGGGGTCTGTCGGCAGAGGAGATCGCCATGACCGCACGCTACCAGTTTACTGATATTCTGTTGGGACCCCGCGTTCTGCGTACTGAGACCACCGCGCTAACCGCCATCACTGCCCTGCAGGTGCGTTTTGGCGATTTAGGTTGAAGCATTAACGGAGAAGACAATGATCAAGCTCGGCATCGTGATGGATCCCATCACAAGCATCAATATCAAGAAAGATTCCAGCTTCGCTATGCTGCTGGAAGCGCAACGTCGCGGCTATCAGCTCCACTATATGGAGATGAGCGACCTGTACCTGATTAACGGCGAAGCCCGTGCGCGCACCCGCATCGTCAACGTCGAGCAGAATTACGATAAATGGTATGAATTCGGTTCCGAGCAGGATCTGCCCCTGGCCGAACTCGACGTCATCCTGATGCGTAAAGATCCGCCGTTCGACACCGAATACATTTACTGCACCTATATTCTTGAGCGCGCAGAAGAGAAAGGGACGCTGATCGTCAACAAACCGCAGAGCCTGCGCGACTGTAACGAGAAGCTCTACACCGCCTGGTTCTCCGACCTGACGCCAGAGACGCTGGTGACGCGCAGCAAAGCGCAGCTGAAAGCCTTCTGGCAGAAACACGGCGATATCATCCTGAAGCCGCTGGACGGCATGGGCGGCGCGTCTATCTTCCGCGTTAAAGAGGGCGACCCGAACCTTGGCGTGATCGCCGAAACGCTGACCGAGCATGGCTCCCGCTACTGCATGGCGCAGAACTATATCCCGGCGATTGTCGACGGCGACAAGCGCGTGCTGGTGGTGGACGGTGAGCCGGTGCCGTACTGCCTGGCGCGTATTCCGCAGGGCGGCGAAACCCGCGGTAACCTGGCGGCCGGTGGCCGTGGCGAACCGCGTCCGCTGACCGAAAGCGACTGGGAAATTGCCCGCCGCGTCGGCCCGATGTTAAAAGCCAAAGGGCTGATCTTTGTTGGCCTCGATATCATTGGCGATCGCCTGACGGAAGTGAACGTCACCAGCCCGACCTGTATTCGCGAAATCGAAGCCGCGTTCCCGGTCTCCATTACCGGCATGCTGATGGATGCGATCGAAAAACGTCTGAAGCAGTAATAACCCAGCCAATACTGTTAGTGACAGCATTCAGGTTTGTCCGCATACTGGGTGCTGTCGCTTTTTAAACCAGGAAACAGAACCTCTGACAATGAATTTACAGCATCACTTTCTGATTGCCATGCCTGCTCTCCAGGATCCGATTTTCCGTCGTGCGGTCGTTTACATCTGCGAGTACAGCGAAGATGGCGCGATGGGGATTATCATCAATAAACCGCTGGAAAATCTGTCTGTTGAAGGCATTCTGGACAAATTAAAAATTTCCCAGGACGAACGTGTTCCTGAAATTCGTCTCGATAAACCGGTGATGCTGGGCGGCCCGCTGGCCGAAGATCGCGGCTTTATTCTGCACACGCCGCCAGGCTTTTCCTCCAGTATCCGTATCTCCGATAACACCGTGATCACCACCTCCCGCGACGTGCTGGAAACCCTGGGCACAGAAAAGCAGCCTGCCGATGTGCTGGTGGCGCTTGGCTATTCCTCATGGGAAAAAGGCCAGCTTGAGCAGGAGATCCTGGATAACGCCTGGCTGACGGCCCCGGCAGATTTAAACATCCTGTTTAAAACCCCTATCGCCGATCGCTGGCGTGATGCAGCAAAGCTGATTGGCATTGATATCCAGACCATGCCTGGCGTAGCGGGGCACGCCTGATGAGCGGCACGCTTCTGGCGTTTGATTTCGGCACCAAAAGTATCGGCGTGGCGATCGGCCAGCGCATCACCGGCACCGCCCGCCCGCTGACGGCGCTGAAAGCGCAAAACGGCACACCGGACTGGAACCTGATTGAGCGACTGCTGAAAGAGTGGCAGCCGGATGAGGTCATTGTCGGTCTGCCGCTGAATATGGATGGCACTGAACAGCCATTGACTGCCCGCGCGCGTAACTTTGCCAATAAAATTCATGGCCGTTTTGGCGTGGCGATCAAGCTGCACGATGAACGACTGAGCACCGTAGAAGCCCGCGCCGGTCTGTTTGAGCACGGCGGTTTCCGCGCGCTCAATAAAGGCAGCGTCGATTCCGCCTCGGCGGTGATTATCCTCGAAAGCTTCTTCGAGCAGGGTTACTGATCCCCTACCCTTTGCCCGGCTGCCCGGGCAAATGCCCCTTACTCTTCCAGCAGCGTGGCGTTAAGCGCCGTCAGTTCAGCCAGACGCGTGCGGACATGCTCGTCGTCAACATTCCACATCCCGGCAAAGGCCAGCGCGGCATGATGCACGCCCACGGGTATGGCCATCGACACTTCGCCGTCGTCATGGTGCCAGACTACATGCCCCTGCTGGCGCTGCTGCGCCACGTGCGGGGCAAGGTTTTTCCACTGCTCGGGCGTGAAGCGCGGCATCAATGCCTCGTCCGTCTCACTCGCCAGCAGCGACATGCCAATCACCGATTGCCAGGCAGGCAGCATATGAAAGCCAGCCAGCGCCTGGCTGGCCTGGCTGCCAGGCACGGCGTGCCAGATATAGATCACCTGATCCTCCCACAGCACACCCAGCGCCACCACGATATCGCGTGGCGCATCGCGCTCCAGCCGGGGCAAGGCGCGGGAGAACAGCTCTGAGCCGCGGATTGACTGGGCCGCCAGCGCATGGATGCCAGGGCCCGGCAGGTAGCGACGGTGATCGTCCTGCATGGTCAGGCCAATGGAGGCCATGGTCATCAGCAAACGGTTAACACGGGTGGTGTTGATCCCCATCAGCCGCGCCAGTTCACGGCAGCCGATGGCGCGGCCGCTGGAAACCAGATATTGCAGACAGCGAATGCCGTCGATAAGACTTTGGTTCGGTTGTGATGACATAGCCGCTTTCAAGGTGTGCAATTAGTGGCTCGATTTTACCGCCCGTGCAAAAGGATACAAGGCTGTGAAAATCATTCTCTGCCGGAAACTGAACGCGCATTACAGCCGCCCCTGCGCCCTGCGCTCAGCCCGGCTCTGATCGAAGTTTAGCATTCCCGCCTGCAGGCCGGTCTGGATCACCCCGGGCAGTTGAAAGGTTTTGCCTTCACGGATCAAATTGGCCGCCGCAGGGGTATTAACCAGCAGCTCAAACAGCGCGACGCGTCCCTGCTGGTTATCCCTTTCGAGCTTTTGCGCCAGCACCGCGCGCAGGCTGCCGGCCAGCTGCTTACGTACCGGCTCTTTCTCCTCGGCCGGGAAGGCATCCACCAGCCGCTCTATCGCCTGGGCGGCACCCCGGGTATGCAGGGTCGCCAGCACCAGATGTCCGGTCTCTGCGGCGGTGAGCGCCAGGCGGATCGTTTCGCTGTCGCGCAGCTCGCCTAACAGAAGCACGTCGGGATCTTCACGCAGCGCCGCCCGCAGCGCATCGGCAAAAGAGGGACAATGCAGGCCAATCTCCCGCTGCTGCACCAGACAACGCTTGCTCTGATGGATAAACTCAACCGGATCTTCCAGGGTCAGAATATGCCCGTCGCTGTGGTGATTGAGAAAGTCGACCATCGCCGCCAGGGTGGTGGACTTGCCGCTGCCGGTGGCCCCGGTCACCAGGATCAGGCCGTTATCGCTGGTCAGCAGCTCGGGGATCGCCCGCGGCGTGCCCAGGGTGCGCAGCTGCGGGCACCGTTCCGGCAGCAGCCGGAGCGCCAGCGAGCACCCTTGCGTATGGGCGAAGGCGCTGCCCCGCAGCCGGAGTGCCTCCAGGCTGACGGCAAAATCCACCTGCCCCTGGGCGCACCATGCTCCCTGCTGTTCGTCGCTGAGCCAGCTTTTGAGCAGCTTCACCACATCCGGCCCGGGAAACGGGGCGAATTCTATCTTCCCTCGTCGCCGCCAGCGCGGTGGTGCGTTACTGCACAGGTGTAGATCCGACACGTTATGCTTTACACTAAGGGCCACAATTTCTTCCATATCCATTTAATGATCCTCGGAAAATGAACGACATTGCGCATAACCTGGCACAGGTCAGGGACAAAATCTCAGCCGCAGCAACGCGTTGCGGCCGTGCTTCAGAAGAAATTACATTGCTTGCAGTCAGCAAAACCAAGCCTGCGAGTGCCATCGCAGAAGCGATTGCTGCAGGCCAGCGCATGTTCGGTGAAAACTACGTGCAGGAAGGGGTGGAAAAAATCCGCCACTTCCAGGAACAAGGCACCGCGGATCTGCAGTGGCACTTTATCGGGCCATTACAGTCGAACAAAAGCCGGCTGGTAGCGGAGCATTTCGACTGGTGTCATACCGTCGATCGTCTGCGCATCGCCAGCCGTCTGAGCGAGCAGCGTCCGGCAGAGATGCCGCCGCTTAACGTGCTGATTCAAATCAATATCAGCGACGAAAACAGCAAGTCAGGTATTGCTCTGGAGGAACTGGATCAGCTGGCGGATCAGGTGGCGGCGCTGCCTGGCCTCAGGCTTCGCGGGTTAATGGCGATCCCGGCCCCGGAGTCAGATTACGACAGGCAGTTTGCGGTTGCGCGGCAAATGGCTGTAGCATTTGAGGCGCTTAAAACACGCTTCCCAACGGTCGACACGCTTTCACTGGGCATGACGGACGATATGGCTGCCGCGATTGCGGCTGGCAGCACCATGGTGCGCATCGGCACAGCAATTTTCGGTGCGCGCGATTACACCCAATAATAAGGAAACCTGAGGAACGCCATGAAGACGTTGACCTTCCTGCTCTCAACGGTCATTGAACTGTATACGATGGTGCTTTTGTTACGCGTCTGGATGCAGTGGGCCCGTTGTGATTTTTACAACCCCTTCTCACAGTTTGTCGTCAAAGTGACGCAGCCAATCATCGGGCCGCTGCGCCGGGTGATCCCGCCGATGGGGCCGATTGATAGCGCCTCTCTGCTGGTGGCGCTGATCCTCTGCGTGGTGAAAGCGATCGTGCTGTTTATGGTCATCACCTTCCAGCCGATCATCTGGATCGCGGCGGTGTTAATCCTGATAAAAACGATCGGCCTGCTGATCTTCTGGGTACTGCTGCTGATGGCGATCATGAGCTGGGTGAGCCAGGGCCGCAGCCCGGTGGAGTACTCCCTGATTCAGCTTGCCGACCCACTGCTGCGTCCGATTCGTAATCTGCTGCCAGCCATGGGCGGGATCGACTTCTCCCCGATGATCCTCGTGCTGCTGCTGTACGTGATCAATATGGGTATCGCTGAACTGCTGCAATCCACGGGCAACATCCTGCTGCCGGGGCTGTGGATGGCGCTATGAGTGCTGTCAGCACCTGCGCCGACGGGCTGGTTTTACGGCTGTATATTCAGCCGAAAGCCAGCCGCGATTCGATTATCGGGCTGCATGGCGACGAAGTAAAAGTCGCCATCACCGCCCCTCCTGTGGATGGCCAGGCGAATGCCCATCTGGTGAAGTATCTGGCAAAACAGTTCCGCGTCGCGAAAAGCCAGGTGCTGATCGAGAAAGGTGAACTGGGACGTCACAAGCAGGTCAAAATTCTTAATCCGCAACAAATCCCGACGGAAGTCGCGGCACTGATACAACAGGATTAACACATGCAAAAAGTTGTTCTCGCTACCGGTAACGCCGGTAAAGTGCGCGAGCTGGCCTCGCTGTTAAATGATTTCGGTCTGGATGTGGTCGCGCAGACCGAGCTGGGCGTGGACTCTGCCGAAGAGACCGGCCTGACCTTTATCGAAAATGCCATTCTGAAGGCGCGCCATGCCGCGCAGGTCACCGGTCTGCCAGCTATTGCTGACGACTCCGGTCTGGCGGTGGACGTGCTGGGCGGCGCGCCGGGGATTTACTCCGCCCGCTATTCCGGCGTCGATGCCAGCGACCAGCAGAACCTCGAAAAGCTGCTGGAAGCGCTTAAGGACGTACCGGATGAGCAGCGCCAGGCGCAGTTCCACTGCGTGCTGGTCTATATGCGCCATGCCGAAGATCCTACGCCGATTGTCTGCCACGGCAGCTGGCCGGGCGTCATCGCTCGCGAGTCGGCAGGCAACGGCGGCTTTGGCTACGATCCGATTTTCTTTGTCCCGACCGAGGGCAAAACCGCCGCGGAACTCACCCGCGAAGAAAAAAGCGCGATTTCCCATCGTGGGCGCGCACTGAAACTGTTACTGGAAGCGTTACGTAATGGCTAATTTGCCACCTCTGAGTCTTTATATTCACATCCCGTGGTGCGTGCAGAAATGCCCGTACTGCGATTTCAACTCGCATGCGCTGAAAGGCGAAGTGCCTCATGACGATTACGTTCAGCATCTGCTTGCCGATCTGGACGCCGACGTCGCTTACGCGCAGGGACGTGAAGTTAAGACCATTTTTATCGGTGGCGGTACGCCGAGCCTGCTCTCAGGCCCGGCGATGCAGACGCTGCTGGATGGCGTGCGTGCGCGCCTCAATCTGGCTGCGGATGCAGAAATTACCATGGAGGCCAATCCGGGTACGGTTGAGGCCGACCGTTTTGTCGAGTATCAGCGCGCCGGGGTGAACCGTATCTCCATTGGGGTACAGAGCTTCAGCGAGCCAAAGCTAAAGCGTCTGGGCCGTATTCATGGCCCGGGTGAGGCAAAGCGCGCCGCGCACCTGGCGACCGGGCTGGGCCTGCGCAGCTTTAACCTCGACCTGATGCACGGTCTGCCGGATCAGTCCCTGGAGGAAGCGCTGGACGATCTGCGCCAGGCCATTGAACTGAACCCGCCGCACCTCTCCTGGTATCAGCTGACCATTGAGCCGAACACGCTGTTTGGTTCGCGCCCGCCGGTGCTGCCTGATGATGATGCGCTGTGGGATATTTTCGAGCAGGGCCACCAGCTGCTGACCGCCGCCGGGTATCAGCAGTACGAAACCTCGGCCTATGCGAAGCCGGGCTATCAGTGCCAGCACAACCTGAACTACTGGCGTTTTGGTGATTATCTGGGGATTGGCTGCGGCGCCCATGGCAAAGTAACCTTCCCGGACGGGCGTATTCTGCGTACCGCCAAAACGCGACATCCGCGTGGCTATATGGAAGGACGCTATCTGGAGCGCCAGCACGACGTCGAAGCCGAAGATAAGCCGTTTGAGTTCTTTATGAACCGCTTCCGCCTGCTGGAAGCCGCGCCGCGCGCAGAGTTTGCATTATATACCGGGTTAGCGGAGTCGGTGATTCGCCCGCAGATTGACGAGGCGCTGGCGCAGGGGTATCTGACCGAATGCGATGCGTTCTGGCAGATCACCGAGCATGGCAAACTGTTCTTAAACTCCCTCCTTGAGCTATTCCTCGCCGAAGAGTCCTGAAGCCTGATTCAGGATTTTGCATCCCGTTCTGCTGGCTGAAGGAAAAGCTGGCAGAGTGCGGGGATGGAAAAATCAAAACAGTTACGAATAAATATGACGCCTGAAGAGACACGTCTCTGGTATTTACTCCGGGGGCGTCATTTCTATGGCTACAAGTTCCGCCGCCAGATGCCAATTGGTTCTTACATCGTTGACTTTGCATGCTTTAAGGCGCGGTTAATCGTTGAACTGGATGGCGGGCAACATCAGGATGATGAGGAATATGATCTGCGCAGGACCGCGTATCTGAATGCGCAAGGCTGGCGTGTAATTCGGTTCTGGAATAATGAATTCAGGGCGAATGAGGAGGGAGTATTAATGACTATTCTGGAGCACCTGCAATGCCTGATGCCCTCACCCTAACCCTCTCCCACAGGGAGAGGGAACATTTACTCCCTCTCCCCAGGGGAGAGGGAACATTTACTCCCTCTCCCCTGGGGAGAGGGCCGGGGTGAGGGGCCCAGACCGCACTGAAGCACTAACCTACTTCAGCGACCCCACCAGCCCCTTGCGGCTCTCTTCCAGCGATATAACGCGCTTACACACATCTTTGCCGAACGCCTTGAAATCCGCTTCCTGGTTCTTCCACTCATTCTGAATCGAGGTTTGCAGGCCACCCAGGCTACCCAGCACGCCCTGCAGCGGATTGCCACCGCCTTTCAGCACCGCTTTGGCGCCCATCTCGTTGATGCTGTCCTGCAAAATGCCGCCCATCGCCTGATTCACCAGCTGCTGGCCATCGGCGCGCACCTGATCGATCGCCTGATAGTGGAACGTCAGGCCATCGGTACGATGTTCAATAATGCGGTTCATCTGCTCTTTTAACTGCGCGTCCAGTTTGGTCAGGCGCGAGCGCATATTGCTGCTCTCCCCCACCTCTTTAGCGATGATCTTATCCAGCGCGACACGGCCTTTTTCCACGCGGGTCAGGGCACCTTCATCGATCCACGGCAGCGCGCTGCGCAGATCGGCCTGGTAATCTTTTGCCTGTTCACGTTGCGCGGCGCTCAGCTGGTACTGCTTGCCGTTAAACATGACGTTGCCATCCGGGGTGATCACCAGATTGCCGTTCTCACCTTTTACCTGCACGGTTTGCGGGCTCAGGATCACGTCGTCACGCGGCGTGACTTCGCATTTGTAATCTGCGTGAGCGGTCAGAGCCGTGGTCATTAAAGCCGCGGCGAGCAGCCTTTTGCGCATCATATATTCTCCCTCATACAAAACGGGCCAGCTATTGCTGGCCCCTGATGCTCTATTAGTCCCACCAAATATCGAAAAGTTCGCTGATGCGTACGTCTTCGAATTTGTGGTCTTCCAGCCACTTACGCACGATAGCCTGATGCTCTTCGGTGCACTGGCCGATCTCTTGTTTGCAGATCAAACCTTCCCATGCCAGGTAGCCGCTGCCGTCAAACGCCAGCTTGTTCGGCTCGATAACTTCATTGATGAACGCATCCACGTCTTCATCAATTTTTTCTACACTGGTGCCTTCCGGGAAACGCCATGCCACCGAAAAACCAATCTCCTGGAATTCTTCGATGTGCATTTTCTTACGCAGACGACGGCTACGGTTCTTTGCCATTATTTCACCCTCTCGAACATTAAGTCCCATACGCCGTGACCAAGACGATGGCCACGCTGTTCAAATTTCGTTACCGGACGTGAATCAGGACGCGGCACATAATCATTGCTCGCCGACTGGTTTTTATACCCGTCGAGGCCTGACATCACTTCCAGCATATGCTCCGCATACTGTTCCCAGTCGGTGGCCATGTGGAAAACGCCACCCAGCTTCAGTTTACTTTTTACCAGCTCAGCAAAAGGTGCCTGAACGATACGGCGTTTATTATGACGCGCTTTGTGCCATGGGTCAGGGAAAAAGAGCTGAACCATGTTCAGAGAATTGTCAGGGATCATCTTGTGCAGCACTTCCACCGCGTCATGACACATCACCCGCAGATTCTCCACGCCCTCTTCATGGGCCGTCGCCAGACAAGCACCCACGCCCGGGGAGTGAACCTCAATACCGAGGAAATTCTGCTCCGGACGCGCTTTTGCCATTGTCACCAGCGAAGCGCCCATGCCGAAACCGATCTCCAGCGTAATCGGCGCGTCGCGGCCAAACAGCGCAACAAAATCGAGCGGCTGTTCGGTGAACTCCACGCCCATCACCGGCCAGTAGTTATCCAGCGCGTGTTGCTGCCCCTTTGTCAGGCGGCCCTGACGGCGGACAAAGCTGCGAATACGGCGCAGCGGGCGGCCGTTTTCATCAAATTCCGGTGATATGACGTCGTTTTTCATAAAAGAGTAGTCTGCTTGTGAGAATGTTCGGGAAACGGGCATTATCCAAAGTTAATGATGGGATGCAAGCATGGGAAAGATCCGGTTTACAGCCGCATGCCTCTGTGCTGCAATCTGCGTCCCTGATATCGCGAAGCGAAGACCATGCAAGCCTCTCAATTTTCAGCCCAGGTGCTGGACTGGTACGACAAATACGGGCGTAAAACCCTGCCCTGGCAAACTGAAAAAACACCCTACAAAGTATGGCTCTCTGAGGTGATGTTGCAACAAACGCAGGTCGCTACCGTTATCCCTTATTTTGAGCGCTTTATGGCGCGTTTTCCCACCGTGACCGATCTGGCAAACGCCCCGCTTGATGAGGTGCTGCATCTGTGGACCGGGCTCGGCTATTACGCCCGCGCCCGCAATCTGCACAAAGCCGCCCAGCAGGTGGTGTCGCTGCACGGGGGTAAATTCCCGGAAACCTTCGATGAAGTGGCCGCCCTGCCGGGCGTCGGGCGCTCTACCGCCGGGGCTGTCCTTTCTCTCTCGCTGGGAAAACACTTCCCCATTCTCGACGGCAACGTGAAGCGCGTGCTGGCACGCTGCTATGCCGTTGGCGGCTGGCCGGGCAAGAAAGAGGTGGAGAAACGCCTGTGGGAGATCAGTGAAGCGGTCACCCCTGCTAACGGCGTTGAACGCTTTAACCAGGCGATGATGGATCTGGGGGCGATGGTCTGCACCCGCTCGAAGCCAAAATGCGAACTCTGCCCGCTGAATAATCTGTGTGTGGCCTATGCCAACCACAGCTGGGCGCAGTATCCCGGTAAAAAGCCGAAGCAGACGCTGCCCGAGCGCACCGGCTATTTTCTGCTGATGCAGCACGAGGAGACGGTCTGGCTCGCCCAGCGTCCGCCAAGCGGTTTGTGGGGCGGCTTATTCTGCTTCCCGCAGTTTGAGGATGAAGAGAGTCTTCGCGGCTGGCTGGCGCAACGCGGCATCCCTGCCGATACTCTTGTGCAGCTCAACGCGTTTCGCCATACCTTCAGCCACTTCCATCTGGATATTGTTCCGATGTGGCTTCCCGTGTCCTCATTCACCTCGTGCATGGATGAAGGCACCGCTCTCTGGTATAACTTAGCGCAACCGCCGTCAGTGGGGCTGGCAGCTCCCGTAGAGCGCCTGTTACAGCAATTACGTGTCGGAGCAACGGTTTAGCTCCGGGCGACAAAGAGGATTCAGTATGGCCAGAACAATTTTTTGCACCTTCCTGCAACGTGAAGCAGAAGGCCAGGACTTCCAGCTCTATCCGGGCGATCTGGGTAAGCGCATCTATAACGAGATCTCCAAAGAGGCGTGGGCGCAGTGGCAACACAAACAAACCATGCTGATTAACGAGCGCAAGCTCAACATGATGAACGTTGAACACCGCAAGCAGCTCGAAGAGGAGATGGTGAACTTCCTGTTTGAAGGGAAAGACGTTCACATCGAAGGTTATACGCCGCCAGAAAAATAATATTCTGCGGACTGATGCCCGGCGGCGCTACGCTTGCACGGGCCTACGATAAGTAGGCCGGGTAAGCGTAGCGCCACCCGGCAAAGGTAGCGCCAAAGCAAACACAACACGCACTCCCGGAATGATGAAAAAATTTTTAGCGCTTGCTCTTGTTGCACCGTTACTTGTTTCGTGTTCCTCCAAAAATAAAGGCGATAGCTATAACGAAGCCTGGGTAAAGGACACCAACGGTTTTGACATTCTGATGGGGCAGTTTGCCCACAACATCGAAAACATATGGGGATTTAACGAAGTTCTGATCGCCGGGCCGAAAGACTACGTTAAGTATACCGACGCTTACCAGACCCGTAGCCACATCAACTTTGACGAGGGTACTATCACCGTCGAAACCATCGCCGGGACCGATCCTGCGGCACGTTTACGTGAGGCGATCGTCAAAACCTTGCTGATGGGAGACGATCCGGGCTCTATCGATCTTTACTCCGATGCCGACGACATCACCATCTCGAAAGAGCCGTTCCTCTATGGCCAGGTGGTGGATCAGACCGGCCAGTCGATTCGCTGGGAAGGTCGCGCCAATAACTTTGCCAACTACCTGCTGCAGACGCGTCTGAAAAGCCGCAGCAATGGCCTGCGCGTTATCTACAGCGTGACCATCAACCTGGTGCCAAACCACCTCGATAAACGTGCGCACAAATATGTCGGGATGGTACGCCAGGCCTCACGTAAATACGGTGTTGATGAGTCGCTTATCCTGGCGATCATGCAGACCGAGTCCTCGTTTAACCCGTACGCGGTGAGCCGTTCCGACGCCCTGGGCCTGATGCAGGTTGTTCAGCACAGCGCCGGAAAAGACGTGTTCCGCGCGCAGGGAAGATCGGGCATGCCGGACCGCAGCTATCTGTTTGATCCGGCCAGTAATATTGACACCGGCACCGCCTATCTGGCGATGCTGAACAACGTCTACCTGAGCGGCATTGATAACCCGACCTCGCGCCGCTATGCGGTCATTACCGCTTATAACGGTGGTGCAGGCAGCGTGCTGCGGGTCTTCTCCAGCGATAAAGTCCAGGCGGCAAACATCATCAACAGCATGTCCCCGGGAGATGTTTATCAGACCCTGACCAGCCGTCACCCCTCCGCAGAGTCCCGCCGCTACCTTTACAAGGTCAATACGGCGCAAAAGAACTATCGTAGAAAGTAATGTTGTCTCTTTTACCCTCTCCGCTGTGGAGAGGGTAGAAGCCTCCCTGCCGCTGTCTATACCTCATCCATAGGAAAGTGTTATTTGCATCACAATCCAAACTGCAAATTAATGTTGATTGCATTTTTTTGCGGGAGGTAACAAAACATCACGCCACTCGCTGATAGAATTGCATCAAATACAAAACTGAAATGTTTCTACACCAACATACAGCCCGCTCTCTTGTGAGGAAAGTAACATGAACCTTAAGCTGCAGCTTAAAATCTTGTCGTTTCTGCAGTTCTGTCTGTGGGGGAGCTGGCTAACCACGCTCGGCTCCTACATGTTTGTCACGCTCAAATTCGACGGTGCCTCTATCGGCGCGGTCTACAGCTCTTTGGGTATCGCTGCCGTCTTTATGCCGACCCTGCTCGGGATCGTGGCGGATAAGTGGATAAGCGCCAAGTGGGTATATGCGCTTTGCCATCTGGTTGGGGCAGGTACGCTGTTTATGGCGGCCGAGGTCACCACGCCAGGGGCGATGTTCATGGTGATCCTGCTTAACTCGCTGGCCTATATGCCAACGCTGGGCCTGATTAACACCATCTCCTACTACCGTCTGAAAGAAGCCGGTATGGATATCGTGACCGACTTCCCACCGATCCGTATCTGGGGCACCATCGGCTTTATCATGGCGATGTGGGGCGTGAGCTTCGCAGGCTTCGAACTGAGCCACATGCAGCTCTATATCGGTGCGGTCCTCTCCGTGGTGCTGGCGCTGTTCACCCTGACCCTGCCGCACATTCCGGTCTCTAACCAGCAGAAAAACCAGAGCTGGAGCGCCATGCTCGGCCTGGATGCCTTCGCGCTGTTTAAAAACAAACGCATGGCGATCTTCTTTATCTTCTCCATGCTGCTGGGCGCGGAGCTGCAGATCACCAACATGTTCGGCAACACCTTCCTGCACAGCTTCGATAACGACCCGCTGTTCTCCGGCAGCTTTATCGTTGAGCATGCGTCGGTGATGATGTCGATTTCGCAGATCTCCGAAACGCTGTTCATCCTGACCATCCCGTTCTTCCTGAGCCGCTACGGCATTAAGAACGTCATGATGATCAGTATCTTCGCGTGGATGCTGCGCTTCGGTCTGTTTGCCTACGGTGACCCGTCTGCCTTCGGTACCGTGCTGCTGGTCCTGTCGATGATCGTCTACGGCTGCGCCTTCGACTTCTTCAACATCTCCGGCTCCGTGTTCGTGGAAAAAGAGGTTCGTCCGGAAATCCGCGCCAGCGCCCAGGGCATGTTCCTGATGATGACCAACGGCTTCGGCTGTATTCTCGGCGGCGTGGTGAGCGGTAAGGTTGTGGAGATGTATACCACTAACGGTATTACTGACTGGCAGCCGGTGTGGCTGATCTTCGCAGCCTACTCCCTGGTACTGGCCTTCGCCTTCATGGCGCTGTTCAAGTACAAACATGTTCGTACGCCAACAGGTGCGCAGACCGTCGCGCATTAATCTCTTAAGTTCCCCCCTCCTGCGAGGGGGGGAATTTTTTACTTCAGTACATACCCGTACAAGCGCTTAATCCCGTCTGCATCCTTCTCGCTGTAAACGCCCTGCAGTTCCGGTGAAAAACCGGGCAGCAGATTGACGCCCTCTTCCAGCGCCAGGAAGTAACGCTGCACCGCCCCACCCCAGAGTTCGCCTGGCACCACGCACAGTACGCCCGGCGGGTATGGTAGCGCCCCTTCAGCCGCGATACGTCCTTCGGCTTCGCTGATGCGCACCAGCTCGACGTTACCGCGAATAAAGGCCTGGTTAGCGTCCTGCGGGTTCATCGCCACGGTGGGCAGGCTCTCTTTGCGGAACATCGCTTTCTGCAGATCCTTCACGTCGAAACTGACGTACAGATCGTGCATCTCCTGACAGAGCTGACGCAGGGTGTAGTCGCGATAGCGCACCGGGTATTTCTTCCAGATGGTCGGCAGGACATCCGCCAACGGGGTGTCGTCTTCAATGTGCTGCTCAAACTGGCCCAGCATTGCCACCAGTTGCGCCATCTTCTCGGCGCTCTCCGCAGGGGTGAGCAGGAAGAGAATAGAGTTAAGATCGCACTTCTCCGGGACAATGCCCTTCTCGCGCAGGTAGTGCGCCAGAATGGTCGCCGGGATGCCAAAGTCGGTGTACTCCCCGCTTTCAGCATCGATGCCCGGCGTGGTCAGCAGCAGCTTGCACGGATCGACAAAATATTGCTCCTCGGCATAGCCCTCGAAGCCGTGCCATTTCGCACCCGGCTCAAAGCTGAAGAAGCGCAGCTCGCTGGCAATCGCATGGGTTGGATGATCCTGCCACGGACGCCCGGCCACCACCGGCGGGATAAACGGCTTAATCATTTTGCAATTGGCGATAATCGCCTTGCGCGCCTCGATACCCAGCTCAACGCACTCGGCCCACAGCCGACGTCCGCTCTCCCCTTCATGGATCTTGGCGTTAACGTCGAGAGCCGCAAAGAGCGGATAGAACGGGCTGGTGGAGGCGTGCAGCATAAAGGCGTTGTTGAGACGCTTATGTGGGCAGAAACGCGCCTGGCCGCGGATATGGTTATCCTTCTTGTGGATCTGCGAGGTCTGGGAGAACCCGGCCTGCTGTTTATGCACCGACTGGGTGACAAAGATCCCCGGATCCTTCTCATTGAGATCCAGCAGCAGCGGCGAGCTGTCCGCCATCATCGGGATAAACTGCTCGTAACCCACCCATGCAGAGTCAAACAGGATGTAGTCGCACAGCTGGCCAATTTTGTCGATCACCTGGCGGGCGTTATAAATGGTGCCGTCATAGGTGCCGAGCTGGATCACTGCCAGGCGGAACGGACGCGCTTCACCGGCTTTTTCCGGGGCCACTTCGCGGATCAGCTCCCGCAGGTACGCCTCGTCAAAGCAGCGGTCATCAATGCCGCCAATAAAGCCAAACGGGTTACGCGCCGCTTCGAGATACACCGGCGTGGCACCGGCCTGGATCAGCGCGCCATGATGGTTGGATTTATGGTTGTTGCGGTCAAAGAGCACCAGATCGCCGCGGGTCAGCAGCGCATTGGTCACCACCTTGTTGGCGGCCGAGGTGCCGTTGAGCACGAAATAGGTCTTGTCGGCGTTAAACACCTTTGCAGCGAACTTTTGCGCGTGTTTGGCGGACCCTTCATGGATCAGCAGATCGCCGAGCTTCACGTCGGCGTTGCACATGTCGGCCCGAAAGACGTTCTCGCCGAAGAAATCGAAGAACTGGCGGCCTGCGGGGTGTTTCTTAAAGAACGCTCCGTGCTGGTGCCCCGGACAGGCAAAGGTGCTGTTGTCCATCGCCACGTACTGGCTGAGCGTGTCGAAAAACGGCGGCAGCAGGTTCTCTTCATAGCGACAGGCCGCGGCTTCCAGCTCTAACCACTCCTGCGCTTTGCCGTCGATGACCGCATCGACACCCGCAGGGGTTTCCACAGGCTGCGGCGAGAACATCAATACAGGCAGATTAAAGCCGGTGCGTTTCAGCAACGCGAGGATGCCGCTGTGACTGTCAGCGACGGTAATGACGACTGCCGCCACATCCGTAAAATCTGTGTTATCCAGCGTCACCACTTCCCGGTGCGTGGACAAGGCGGACGCCAGCTCGCGGCTGACGGCAATTTTCATTGATTTCATAAGCGCAAATACCCGTGCAAGGCGAGAAAAAGCCCCGGACAGGGAGTCCCCCTGCCCAACGAATGTGTCTGACCGGAGTTCAGCTCCGACCGCCAGACATCAGTAAAAGCAGAACGCGTCTGGTTTTACTGTTGTCCTGCAGTGAGCCTGCGTTACCCTCACCGCATGGTGAGCGTAGAATAAGATGTGTCGATACGGCCAGCCATGCGCGCAGCAAAAGAGAGTCGGTTCATTGGCGGCCCCGTATCTGAGAGGAGAAAATTCGCGCAATAATGTCACCTTTCGCCAGGGGGCGCAAGAAGGAATCATTATGCAAAAAACGGGATTACATTTGGCGATTACTCACTGAAAAGAGTAATAATAATGCAATATCAATGAGTAAATAACAGGAGTTCACAGTGGTTATTGGACCGTTCATTAATGCGGGAGCCGTGCTGCTGGGCGGCGTACTTGGCGCCGTGCTCAGCCAGCGATTACCGGAGCGTATTCGCTCCTCCATGCCCTCGATATTTGGTCTGGCCTCGCTGGGAATCGGTATTCTGCTGGTCATCAAGTGCGCCAACCTGCCGGTGATGGTGCTGGCAACGCTGCTCGGAGCGCTAATCGGGGAATTCTGCTATCTGGAGAAAGGGATCAACGGCGCCGTCAGTAAAGCGAAAAATCTGCTCTCCCGCGGTAAACAGAAAGGTGGTGGTCACGACGCGTTTATTCAGAACTATGTCGCCATCATCATTCTGTTTTGCGCCAGCGGCACGGGGATTTTTGGCTCGATGCAGGAGGGAATGACCGGCGACCCCAGCATCCTTATCGCTAAAGCCTTCCTGGATTTCTTTACCGCGACAATTTTTGCGACCACGCTGGGTATCGCGGTTGCCGCGATTTGCGTGCCGATGCTGCTTATCCAGCTCGCCCTCGCCACCTGCGCCACGTTAATCTTACCGCTGACCACGCCGGCGATGATGGCGGACTTTACCGCCGTCGGCGGTCTGCTGCTGCTGGCAACCGGGCTGCGGATCTGCGGCATTAAGATGTTTGCGGTGGTAAATATGCTGCCTGCGCTGGTGATCGCCATGCCGCTTTCCGCCCTGTGGACCGCGTTTTTTGCCTGAGATCGCAGCAAACTGGCGACAGAGTGTGCGGTCAGTAGCGAAATCAACAAATTCCGTTGACGCCACGAGGCGGATCGGGTTTAATTCGCCCCGTTGCCCGGATAGCTCAGTCGGTAGAGCAGGGGATTGAAAATCCCCGTGTCCTTGGTTCGATTCCGAGTCCGGGCACCACTATTTAAAGAACCCGCCCAAAAGGCGGGTTTTTGCTTTTGGCGAAACAGAATCTTATACCTTCTCCAGCTTCCCTATCACCGCATCTGCCAGCGCTTCCGGGCATGCAAATCCCGACCGAACCTGGTGCGTCAGCAGCGTTGAGCCATACTGACGGGCAATTTGCGGCAGACAAGCGTCGTGGAAGGCTTTAACGTCCTCAAAATAGTCCAGCGTGTATTTATCCTCTCCAGGCCGTCCTCGCGCCATACAGTCGTTAAAACAGGCGTCCGCGTCGCGATCGATATAGACCACCAGATCGATATGCGGATAGCGCTTCAGGTAATCCTTAATCTGGTAGAAATAAGACATATAGCGGGCCGATGGCTGTTCAGTCATCAGGAAATTCACATGGCAGAACACAATATCGCTGAACAGGGAACGTTCGATAACGTAGTTGCCTTCGGGGATGTCCTTTAACAGGCGCTGTCGGGATGCGGTGATATAGAGCTGAAAGGCTACCCGGGCGTCTGCGTCGTGTGGGTTCTCAATGAACACCTGAAGCAGATCTAGAAACACCGGATCTTCATCCACGGGCTCCTTCATTACACTCCAGTATGCGCCTGTTTTTTCTGATAACGCCGCCGCCAGAGGTTCCAGCAGGGTGCTTTTTCCCGCAGCAATATTGGCCTCAATAGAGACGATCTTCATAGCGATATCCCGGTGAATGGATTTACTTACGGCTGAAGAAAATGATTAGGGGCTTTCATACAGTATGAAGGGGCTCCCTTATTAAGGATAAGGGAGCATCGGGATTATGCCTTTTTCGCGCTGTAAACTTCATCACCAGAGAACGCCGGTTCGGCCCAGAAATTGATATTAAACTGTGCATCGTCGGTCATCTCAATACGGTGCCAGTACTGCGGTGGGCTGGTCGCAAAGGTACCTGCGTTAATCACGACTTTTACTTCTGGCTCTGTTGCCTCTTCATTGGCGAAGCCGTAGTAGGTCACTGTCCCTTCCATTACACAGAGCTGGCCAAAAATACCGGCTGCGGTGTTGTGATGGCTCAGAAGCGCTGCGGGAACATTGTCTTTAGTAAAAAAGGGAGTTGAACGTTTGATGGTCCAGTTTTTGGGAATTCTGTGATGGCTCATAAATACCTCCGGCTTTAAACATGCATTTAAAATACATCTTTATGTTTCGCCTGTAAAGCACTATTGATAATAAATATCATTTACATAAAAGGTGACTGTGATGCTGAAAGGATAATAGTCTCTTGGATGGGTAAACGCATTGCGACCGGCTTTATCACGCAGACGGCAAAAAACCCCGTACCTTACGGTACGGGGTTTCCTTAATTGATGCCTGGCAGTTCCCTACTCTCGCATGGGGAGACCCCACACTACCATCGGCGCTACGGCGTTTCACTTCTGAGTTCGGCATGGGGTCAGGTGGGACCACCGCGCTACAGCCGCCAGGCAAATTCTGTCTCCGACACGCCCTTCGGGCCTGTCAGTTAATCTGTATCAGCTGAAAATCGTCTCAAATACCGCCGAAACAGCTTCGGCGTTGTAAGGTTAAGCCTCACGGTTCATTAGTATCGGTTAGCTCAACGCATCGCTGCGCTTACACACCCGACCTATCAACGTCGTCGTCTTCAACGTTCCTTCAGGAGCCTTAAAGGCTCAGGGAGAACTCATCTCGGGGCAAGTTTCGTGCTTAGATGCTTTCAGCACTTATCTCTTCCGCATTTAGCTACCGGGCAGTGCCATTGGCATGACAACCCGAACACCAGTGATGCGTCCACTCCGGTCCTCTCGTACTAGGAGCAGCCCCCCCTCAATTCTCCAGCGCCCACGGCAGATAGGGACCGAACTGTCTCACGACGTTCTAAACCCAGCTCGCGTACCACTTTAAACGGCGAACAGCCGTACCCTTGGGACCTACTTCAGCCCCAGGATGTGATGAGCCGACATCGAGGTGCCAAACACCGCCGTCGATATGAACTCTTGGGCGGTATCAGCCTGTTATCCCCGGAGTACCTTTTATCCGTTGAGCGATGGCCCTTCCATACAGAACCACCGGATCACTATGACCTGCTTTCGCACCTGCTCGAGCCGTCACTCTCGCAGTCAAGCTAGCTTATGCCATTGCACTAACCTCCTGATGTCCGACCAGGATTAGCTAACCTTCGTGCTCCTCCGTTACTCTTTAGGAGGAGACCGCCCCAGTCAAACTACCCACCAGACACTGTCCGCAACCCGGGTAACGGGTCCACGTTAGAACACCAGCCATTAAAGGGTGGTATTTCAAGGTTGGCTCCACGCAGACTGGCGTCCACGCTTCAAAGCCTCCCACCTATCCTACACATCAAGGACCAGTGTTCAGTGTCAAGCTATAGTAAAGGTTCACGGGGTCTTTCCGTCTTGCCGCGGGTACACTGCATCTTCACAGCGATTTCAATTTCACTGAGTCTCGGGTGGAGACAGCCTGGCCATCATTACGCCATTCGTGCAGGTCGGAACTTACCCGACAAGGAATTTCGCTACCTTAGGACCGTTATAGTTACGGCCGCCGTTTACCGGGGCTTCGATCAAGAGCTTCGCGTTGCCGCTAACCCCATCAATTAACCTTCCGGCACCGGGCAGGCGTCACACCGTATACGTCCACTTTCGTGTTTGCACAGTGCTGTGTTTTTAATAAACAGTTGCAGCCAGCTGGTATCTTCGACTGATTTCAGCTCCACCCGCAGGGGCTTCACCTACATATCAGCGTGCCTTCTCCCGAAGTTACGGCACCATTTTGCCTAGTTCCTTCACCCGAGTTCTCTCAAGCGCCTTGGTATTCTCTACCTGACCACCTGTGTCGGTTTGGGGTACGATTTGATGTTACCTGATGCTTAGAGGCTTTTCCTGGAAGCAGGGCATTTGTTGCTTCAGCACCGTAGTGCCTCGTCATCACACCTCAGCGTTGAAAAGGTACCGGATTTACCTGGAACCTCCGCCTACATGCTTAAACCGGGACAACCGTCGCCCGGCCAACATAGCCTTCTCCGTCCCCCCTTCGCAGTAACACCGAGTACAGGAATATTAACCTGTTTCCCATCGACTACGCCTTTCGGCCTCGCCTTAGGGGTCGACTCACCCTGCCCCGATTAACGTTGGACAGGAACCCTTGGTCTTCCGGCGAGCGGGCTTTTCACCCGCTTTATCGTTACTTATGTCAGCATTCGCACTTCTGATACCTCCAGCAGACCTCACAGTCCACCTTCGACGGCTTACAGAACGCTCCCCTACCCAACAACACATAGTGTCGCTGCCGCAGCTTCGGTGCATGGTTTAGCCCCGTTACATCTTCCGCGCAGGCCGACTCGACCAGTGAGCTATTACGCTTTCTTTAAATGATGGCTGCTTCTAAGCCAACATCCTGGCTGTCTGTGCCTTCCCACATCGTTTCCCACTTAACCATGACTTTGGGACCTTAGCTGGCGGTCTGGGTTGTTTCCCTCTTCACGACGGACGTTAGCACCCGCCGTGTGTCTCCCGTGATAACATTCTCCGGTATTCGCAGTTTGCATCGGGTTGGTAAGCCGGGATGGCCCCCTAGCCGAAACAGTGCTCTACCCCCGGAGATGAATTCACGAGGCGCTACCTAAATAGCTTTCGGGGAGAACCAGCTATCTCCCGGTTTGATTGGCCTTTCACCCCCAGCCACAAGTCATCCGCTAATTTTTCAACATTAGTCGGTTCGGTCCTCCAGTTAGTGTTACCCAACCTTCAACCTGCCCATGGCTAGATCACCGGGTTTCGGGTCTATACCCTGCAACTTAACGCCCAGTTAAGACTCGGTTTCCCTTCGGCTCCCCTATACGGTTAACCTTGCTACAGAATATAAGTCGCTGACCCATTATACAAAAGGTACGCAGTCACACCACAAGGGTGCTCCCACTGCTTGTACGTACACGGTTTCAGGTTCTTTTTCACTCCCCTCGCCGGGGTTCTTTTCGCCTTTCCCTCACGGTACTGGTTCACTATCGGTCAGTCAGGAGTATTTAGCCTTGGAGGATGGTCCCCCCATATTCAGACAGGATACCACGTGTCCCGCCCTACTCTTCGAGTTCACAGCAAGTGTATCTTCGTGTACGGGAGTATCACCCTGTACCCTGCGACTTTCCAGACGCTTCCACTGACACACATGCTGATTCAGACTCTGGGCTGTTCCCCGTTCGCTCGCCGCTACTGGGGGAATCTCGGTTGATTTCTTTTCCTCAGGGTACTTAGATGTTTCAGTTCCCCTGGTTCGCTTCGTTAAGCTATGTATTCACTTAACGATAGTGCAACGGATTGCACTGGGTTTCCCCATTCGGAAATCGTCGGTTATAACGGTTCATATCACCTTACCGACGCTTATCGCAGATTAGCACGTCCTTCATCGCCTCTGACTGCCTAGGCATCCACCGTGTACGCTTGGTCGCTTAACCTCACAACCCGAAGATGTTTCACTTCTGATTGCGAAAATTTGAGAGACCCGAACACACCTTCATCTGCTCTTATTACGGAGAGCAGACACGGCGTGTCGTTTCAATTTTCAGCTTGATCCAGATTTTTAAAGAGCAAAACTTCTTAATGCACTCAAGAGTACATTCAGAAGTTCATCATTCATCAGACAATCTGTGTGAGCACTGCAAAGGCAGGTTCTTTAAGGTAAGGAGGTGATCCAACCGCAGGTTCCCCTACGGTTACCTTGTTACGACTTCACCCCAGTCATGAATCACAAAGTGGTAAGCGCCCTCCCGAAGGTTAAGCTACCTACTTCTTTTGCAACCCACTCCCATGGTGTGACGGGCGGTGTGTACAAGGCCCGGGAACGTATTCACCGTAGCATTCTGATCTACGATTACTAGCGATTCCGACTTCATGGAGTCGAGTTGCAGACTCCAATCCGGACTACGACGCACTTTATGAGGTCCGCTTGCTCTCGCGAGGTCGCTTCTCTTTGTATGCGCCATTGTAGCACGTGTGTAGCCCTACTCGTAAGGGCCATGATGACTTGACGTCATCCCCACCTTCCTCCAGTTTATCACTGGCAGTCTCCTTTGAGTTCCCGGCCGGACCGCTGGCAACAAAGGATAAGGGTTGCGCTCGTTGCGGGACTTAACCCAACATTTCACAACACGAGCTGACGACAGCCATGCAGCACCTGTCTCAGAGTTCCCGAAGGCACCAATCCATCTCTGGAAAGTTCTCTGGATGTCAAGAGTAGGTAAGGTTCTTCGCGTTGCATCGAATTAAACCACATGCTCCACCGCTTGTGCGGGCCCCCGTCAATTCATTTGAGTTTTAACCTTGCGGCCGTACTCCCCAGGCGGTCGACTTAACGCGTTAGCTCCGGAAGCCACTCCTCAAGGGAACAACCTCCAAGTCGACATCGTTTACGGCGTGGACTACCAGGGTATCTAATCCTGTTTGCTCCCCACGCTTTCGCACCTGAGCGTCAGTCTTTGTCCAGGGGGGCCGCCTTCGCCACCGGTATTCCTCCAGATCTCTACGCATTTCACCGCTACACCTGGAATTCTACCCCCCCTCTACAAGACTCTAGCCTGCCAGTTTCGAATGCAGTTCCCAGGTTGAGCCCGGGGATTTCACATCCGACTTGACAGACCGCCTGCGTGCGCTTTACGCCCAGTAATTCCGATTAACGCTTGCACCCTCCGTATTACCGCGGCTGCTGGCACGGAGTTAGCCGGTGCTTCTTCTGCGGGTAACGTCAATTGCTGAGGTTATTAACCTCAGCACCTTCCTCCCCGCTGAAAGTACTTTACAACCCGAAGGCCTTCTTCATACACGCGGCATGGCTGCATCAGGCTTGCGCCCATTGTGCAATATTCCCCACTGCTGCCTCCCGTAGGAGTCTGGACCGTGTCTCAGTTCCAGTGTGGCTGGTCATCCTCTCAGACCAGCTAGGGATCGTCGCCTAGGTGAGCCGTTACCCCACCTACTAGCTAATCCCATCTGGGCACATCTGATGGCAAGAGGCCCGAAGGTCCCCCTCTTTGGTCTTGCGACGTTATGCGGTATTAGCTACCGTTTCCAGTAGTTATCCCCCTCCATCAGGCAGTTTCCCAGACATTACTCACCCGTCCGCCACTCGTCACCCGAGAGCAAGCTCTCTGTGCTACCGTTCGACTTGCATGTGTTAGGCCTGCCGCCAGCGTTCAATCTGAGCCATGATCAAACTCTTCAATTTAAGTTTGATGCTCGTGAATTAAACTTCGTAATGAATTACGTATGTTCACTCAGAGACTTTGGTATTCATTTATCGTCTTGCGACGTTAAGAATCCATGTCACTTTGAGTGCCCACACAGATTGTCTGATAAATTGTTAAAGAGCAGTGCAACGCGGCTTTCGCTCACCGTTGCGAGGTGGCGTATATTACGCTTTCCTCATTCAGAGTCAAGCGATTATTTCACGCTTTTCCCTGCTGACCCGGCGGCCTGTTTGCCGTTGTTCCGTGTCGATGGAGGCGCATTATAGGGAGTTCTCCCGGGGCCGCAACCCTTAAATGACAGAAAAATGACTGACTGCTGCATTCCCCAGCAAAACCCCGCCTTATACGCATTTGCCCACAGAGTTATCCACAAACGTGCTGATATTCCCTGCTACACATACGCTAAGACGGGTTCCAGAATCACTCTGCGGCCTGCTCTTTCTTCACCAGAACGGTGGTCAGCGTAAAGGAGAGCACCAGAGATATCGCCACACCCGCCAGAGCAAAGACGAAGTATGGACCTATATAAGCAGGCAAGCTGAAGATGCTCGAAAGAATGTAGCCATAAAGACGCACGCCGAAGAAGGCAATAAAGGCTGATGCCAGCGAGCTGGCCACCGTGGCGGCGATAAAGGCTTTCTTATAGCGCGTCAGGACACCAAAGAGTGCCGGTTCGGTAATCCCCAGCAGTGCAGAGATGGCCGCCGACAGCGTAACGGTTCTCTCCTGACGGTCCCGGCTCAGGCGCCAGATAGCAAACGTCGCCCCGGCAATCGCCATATTGGCCATAAACATCATCGGCATCAGCATGTCGTAGCCACGGTCGCTGAAGTTCTGCAGGGCAATCGGCGTCATTGCGTGATGCATACCGGTCAGGATCGCCACCGGACGGATAGCCCCGACGATAAGCCCGGCAAAGCTGGCCGACACGCCAAACAGCCCTTCTATAAAGAAGGCGAGTCCTTTACCTAGCCAGATGCCAATCGGGCCGATCACCACCAGCGCCGCCAGGGCACCTATAAAGAGGGTAAGCGTCGGCGTGAATACGGTTTTCAGGACATCCGGCATGATGCTGTCTACCCAGCGATGGATATAACTCAATGCCAGCACCGAGAAGATCACCGGAATGACGCTCGAGGCATAGTTAAAGACGGAGACCGGGATGGCATTCATTAACCAGAGGGCGCTGACCGCCCCTTCCTGATGCGTCGCCAGCGCTTTCGCTGCTTCTATTAAGGAGGGATACATCAGACAGGCGGCAACCGCCGCGGCAAGATACTCATTGGTTTTGAAGATCTTCGCCGCCGACACGGCGAGGAAGAACGGCAGGAAATAGAAGACGCCGCTGGCAATCAGGTCGATAACCATGACGGTATCGCTTTTCGCCGACACCACCTTCAATGCGATCAGCCCGGCCAGCAAGCCTTTTATCATCCCGGCACCGGCAATGGCCGGGACAATCGGACCAAACACCCCCGAGACGGTATCCATAAAGAGGGAGACCAGGCTTTTACGCCCCTTTGTTGCCGTCGGCGCGTTATCTGTTCCCTGACCGAGCACATTAAGCATTTGCTCATACCAGCTGTTCACCTTCGGCCCGATGATCACCTGAAACTGATCGCTCTGGAGCTGTGCGCCCAGCACGCCCGGCAGATTTTTGATCGCGGTCTGATCGACTTTATTATCGTCGATTAAATCAAACCGTAGTCGCGTCATACAGTGCCAGACTTTATTAATATTCCCCTGGCCGCCGACCAGACGAATAATATTATTGATGGCTTCTTGCGTCCCCATAAAGACTCCTGCCGGTAGGGTTGTTGTTTTATTGATGCCACGAGGATAGATAAACCCACCCTACAAAACAAACCAATAAAAGTTGATACTGCTCACACTTAGCCATCCAAAGAGCAATAAAACCGTCATCAATCCATAATTGGTACGGTTTTTAATTAAAATAGAATCAAATAACTGACCAAAATAAATAATAAAAAAACGGTTTACCGGCAAACATTTTTAGGGCGATGATATTCCTATTCCGTATTTCCACAGAGCCGCAAAGGAGTTTCTCGTGACGCCTGTGATTATCACTAATATCGAGTGTTTTATTACCCGTCCGGACCGACATAACCTGGTGACCGTTCGCGTTACCACCGGGCAAGGACTCGTCGGACACGGCTGTGCCACTTTTCAGCAGCGCCCGCTGGCGGTTAAAACCCTGGTGGATGAGTATCTCAAACCGCTGCTGATCGGCCGGGATGCCAATAACATCGAAGATCTGTGGCAAATGATGAACGTTAACGCCTACTGGCGTAACGGGCCGGCGATGAATAACGCCATCTCCGGCGTGGATATGGCCCTGTGGGATATTAAAGGCCAGCTGGCCGGCATGCCGCTGTATCAGCTGCTGGGCGGAAAATCCCGCGATGCGATCCCGGCTTACAGCCACGCCAGCGGCGAGACGCTGGAACAACTCTTTGCCTCCGTCGATAAGCTGGTGGCGCAAGGCTATCGTCATATCCGCTGTCAGCTGGGTTTTTACGGCGGCACGCCATCGGCGCTGCATGCGCCAGAGAACCCGACCGCGGGTGCCTGGTTCGATCAGCACGAATACATGGCGAATACCGTGGAGATGTTCCGCGCCCTGCGCGAAAAATATGGCTGGAAGCTCCATTTCTTACACGATGTTCACGAGCGTTTATTCCCGCAGCAGGCTGTGCAGCTGGCAAAACAGCTTGAGCCTTACCAGCCCTACTTTATCGAGGATATCCTGCCGCCACAGCAGAGCGCCTGGCTGGAGCAGGTTCGCCAGCAGAGCTGCGTGCCGCTGGCGATGGGCGAGCTTTTCAATAACCCCGCTGAGTGGCACGACCTGATCGTCAATCGCCGCATCGACTTTATTCGCTGCCATATCTCGCAGATCGGCGGCATTACCCCGGCGCTGAAGCTGGCGCACCTGTGTCAGGCCTTTGGCGTGCGTCTCGCCTGGCATGGCCCCGGGGATATGACCCCTATCGGCGTGGCGGTAAATACGCACCTGAACATTCACCTGCATAATGCGGCTATCCAGGAATTTATTCCGCGCTCCAAAGCCACCGACAGCGTGTTCCCCGGCGCGCCTGAGGTGAAGGACGGATTTGTTTATCCTCCGACAGCGCCCGGCATCGGCACAGGCTTTAATGAAGAGTTGGCCCTGGCGTATCCGGTGGTCTATCGCCCGCATGAGTGGACGCAAAGCCGCCTGCCGGATGGCACCCTTCATACGCCCTGATTTTGTCGCCAGGCTAAATTATCGCGGTTATACGGGCTGACCCAGGTGCAGGTGTAGTTGATATCGATAATATCGCTCACCTCAAAGACCCGGCCCCCTTCCAGTATCCCGCGATTATTAATATGCATTGCCGGGCTGCCCTTTTTGCAGCCCAGTATTACCGCCTGCTCGCGGCTGACGCTGACCGCCCGGTAGGTGGTCAGCATATGGGAAATGTTCATCCCTTTACTTAATACGTACTGCTGAATGGAACGCTCAATCGCCTGCTGATTAAGATCGGGGAAATCGGCAGCCGGCATGCTGGACACCTCCAGCTGTACGGGCTGGTCATCGACGTAGCGCAAGCGGCAAAAGTGCCAGATAAAACTCTCTTCATCGATGCCGAAAATCTGCTGCGCCGCGCGATCGGGCCTTGTTTTATGCAGGCTGATCATCCGGTAGCGCATCTGATCGAATCGCTTCTCCGTGATCGAGTTGTAGATCAGCGGATTATTACGCGCATGCTCGTTGATCCAGATCCCCGAGCCCTGCACGATCCGCACCACGCCAATACTGACCAGTTTTTCCAGCGCCTGGCGGATGGTGAAACGCGAGACGCCATACTCTTCTGCCAGTTGCCTTTCAGGTGGGAGTTTACGTGGCCCCGCCGTGGTGTCCTGGTAGATTTTGCTCAGTAGATCCTGGGTCACAAACTCTTTCTTTTTCATTGTTAGGTCCTGACGTCACTTAACGTTGATCACACCTCAGCAGTCCGGTAACCCCTGCGCCAGCAATCGCGGCCAGACTGCCGCCCAGTCTGACCCATGCTCCATCCCGCTAATTACCTCCGTTTGCACACACCTTCCTCCCACCGCATGCTGAAAACGACGGGCGACGGCGGGCGGCACGGTGGTGTCGGCTTCCCCACTGTAGTGGATCTGCGGCAGGGTGCGAAGCGCAGGAGCACGATCGATGGCGCTCTCAGCGGCAGGCATCGGGGTGACATGATGCACGGCATTGACATACGCCACGTCGAGATTACCTGCCACCGTTCGCAGGGAGCGCACATCATCCCGGCGTTCCGCCATCAGCGCGGCGATATTGCCGCCCCCGGAGTAACCCACCAAATCGAGCGTCACTCCCGGATAGCGCAGCACCATCTGGCTAAGCGCCTCGTTCATAGCATCTATTACCGCAGGCGAAAAGCGATCCTGCGTCCAGACATTTACTTGGCAGTTAGCCGGAAGGGGCGGCCCGATGAACTGGCAGGGCCGGGCAAGATAAAACACGTTTGTCAGCCTATCCGCTGCGGCCAGCATCAGGCCGGTCGGATTACGCGGCGTCGGATTATCAGAGGGGGGTTGTGCGGCTCTTCCAGGCAAATCCATCCCCTTCGATGTAGACCCGCAGGGAATGAACCGGCGGCGTCAGGCGATGCCAGCCGATAATCGGGAACGGATCTGTGTCAAATTTCTCACTGATCAGACCACTTTCACTGACTATTTTTTGCGCAGACCTGTGCGGGTTGGCGGAAATACACCCTGCCAATAATAAAGATAAACTAATCAATACGGTTCCCTGCAAAAAGTGAGGATATATCCTCATACCGCACCAGCCTTAACTCAAATTATCAACATGACGAAATATGTGAAATGAATTCAAGCAGAAATAATTAAGCAACGCTTATTGTTTTCGGCAACAAATTGTATATTCTGCGCCCGAAGATATCGGATTAATCCGAAGAAATCACAACTGCATTTTGCACAAACATCGCAACTTTATGATGGTACACCATGGAAAAGAAACGTCTTAGCCAGCTGATCTCTCTGCTGGTGGCATCAACGACCGCGCAGGCCTACGCCACATCTCCTGAATTAATTATCGACACCCCGGCAAGCAGCGTTCAGATTGCTGACGCCAAAGAGTTAGTGCATATCACCCAGGCGGGGAGCGTAACGGGCGCCCCAGGATCGGCATTAACCGTTAATTCGGGTGTGACGGTAACAACGCTGACTAATGACGGCACCATCAGCGACGTTGTCGATGTTCCATTATTTTTGAGCAGCAATGTTGTGCAGATTGATGGAACCGTGGGTGAGCTTAACAATAACGGAACCATTTCCAGCCTCAATCAGTACCAGAATGGCAAAGTGGTTGCGGTGAGCGCATCGGGGGTGATTAACACCTTCACCAACAGCGGCACCATTAAGGGCGTTCAGAACACTTATAACTATAACTACGACTTCAATTCTTATAACAATGGCACGATAGACAATGCCGGGACCATTAACACCTTAAGCAATACCGCCGAGGGTAAGATCTATGGCTCCCGCGCCATCAGTAACCAGGGAACCATTGATAACTTAACCAATGCGGGCCTGATCTCCTTCATCCCAGCGGAAAATAACGTCAACAACGGCCAAAACAGCGCCATTTTTAATAACGGTACGATTGGCACGTTGCACAATATCGGTACGATTGACGGTGGTGCGGCCGATAATTACGGCAGTTCCGGGATATATAACCAGAGCACCATTAATTCTATCGTTAATGATAATAAAATTAATGGCAGCTTCGCCGGTATTTATACCTATGGCACCATCGATGCCATTGAAAATAACGGCCAAATCAGCGGAAATTACGCCGCAATCTATAGTTACGGCACACTTTCGTCGATCGTTAACAATGGTGAGTTGTCAGGTAACACGACGGGTATCTATCTCTGGAACTACGCCAACCAGAGCGCAGCGACGCAGATTGTTAACAATGGTCTGTTAACTGGCGGCAGTTATGCTCTGCTGGTTGGGAGCAATAACAGCGATGGCGTGACCCTGACCAACACGGGCGATATTGCCGGTGATATTTACGCCTTAAATGCGACACCATTAATCATCAATGGCGGCACCACCACCACGGGCACGCTGAGCGGCATCGACGGCGCGACAGGCACGATTATGGGCTCCGACGTGGTATTCAACACCGGCTCGCTGCTGCTGAACGATAATATCGTTACCAGCATGCCTGAATACGGTCTGATGTCACTGCAGATGAGCGATGAACAGCCTGTATCAAATGGCACCGTGGTGAACGAAGCGGCCTCCCTGCAGGTGAACAACAGCATCAATATCGCCGGGGATTACCATCAGAAAGCCGCCGCGACGCTGATTTCCGGCGTTTCCGATCTGGCGGATGCCCGCGGCGATCTGCTTGCCGATTCCGGCTATGGCCGCCTCAACGTCACCGGCAATGCCATTATCGATGCGGGTTCCAGCGTTAATCTGCTGCGCACCGGCAGCACTTACCAGTTCGCCGAAGGCCAGCGTTATGTGGTGATCAATGCCGCAGGCGCAGAGACCGATTACCACGCCGACCAGCTGAAATACAAAGCCCTCGGCTACCGTGGTACGGTCAATGGCTCCGTCTATGAAGAGGCTGAAGGCAAGGCCCTGGTGTTAACCCTGGGCGCAGAGCCGGTCATCATCGAGCCGGTAGAGCCTCAGCCTGAGCCAACACCAGAAGTCACCCCGCCGGTCGTGGCAGAGCCCGACGTCACCACGCCGGTCGTCACGGTACCAACGCCAACGCCAACGCAGCCTGCACCAGCGGAACCCGCACCTGCTCAGCCGACCAAACGGGGTTATGCCACTATTCCGAGCGCCACGGCATCACTCGGCGGGCTGGCGCACTACTCCGGTATCGCCTCCCCACAGCTGCTGAATCTGTACAACGCCTCTCTGGCAATTGAAGGTAAGCAGGAAGCAAACCGCGCTGGCGAGCGTCTCTCCACCAGCCAGAACCTGAACACCAGCTCTGCGGCCACCGTTGCGACCTCTACCGCTCAGGCAGTAGTGGGTGCTCACATCGATGCCGTGCGTAACCCGCAGGCCTCCGGCACCAGCGGCGTGGCAACCGGCGATGACTACGCCAACAACTGGATCGTCTGGGGTCAGCCGTTCGGCGGTTATGCTCGTCAGGACAGCACCGACAACGTCAGCGGCTATACCGCGAAATTTGGCGGCCTGATCATCGGTGCCGACCGCGCGCTGGGTGACGACTGGCGTCTGGGCGCAGCCCTGAACTACAGCAACACCTCCGTACACGGTAAAGACAACCTGAGCGGCAACAACTCTACCGCCGATAACTACGGGGTGATTGGTTACGCAGGTTACACCGGTAATCCGTGGTACCTGAACCTCTCTGCGGGTCTGAACCGTCAGAACTACAGCTCCGTGCGTCGCGCTGATTTCACCGGCTTCTCCGGCGCTGCCCACGGCAAGTTCAACGGCCAGTCCATTACCCTGCAAAGCGAGCTTGGCTATCCAATTGCCCTGCCGGCTGACGTGGTACTGACGCCGCTGGCAGGCCTGACCTATGGCTATCAGCATGTGGATGGTTACAGCGAAACCGGCGGCAACGGCATGGCGCTGGATGTCAGCAGCACCCACGCGCAGTCTGTGGTGAGCGATATCGGTGCCCGCATCGAGAAGACCTTCGCCACCGGCCTGGGTAACCTGACGCCGTTCGCCCAGGTCTCCTGGATCCACCAGTACGATAATCGTCAGGTCAGCAGCCATGCGACCTACGCCGCCGATGCTATCGGTGAAACCAGCTTTATCACCAAAGGGGCCTCTCCGGTGGAAGATATGGCGGGCGTGGCCGTGGGCACTACCCTGTATGACGCCAACGATCTGAGCCTCGACGCGCGTTATGACCTGCAGGCCGGCGACCGCTACCAAGCGCACACCTTCAGTCTGCGCTTACGCAAGTCGTTCTGATTGTTACGAACGATCAACGGGGCCGCGAATGGCCCCGTTTTTTTATGCTCCGCTGCCAAACATTGTGTTTTCCGCCGCGTCGGTCGATAGTGTCTGTTTTTACTCAACAGTTAACTCACATGACGCAAACTGCACTCTCCTCTGGATTAAAGGTCGGCGCGCTGCTTTTACTGCTGATCCTGATTTATACCGGTTTCTGTACCTCGGACCACACCACCTGGCTGATGGAGGTGACGCCGGTCATCATCATCGTGCCGCTGCTGCTCGCCACCCAACGGCGCTACCCGCTAACTCCCCTGCTCTACACGCTAATCTTCTGGCATGCCATCATCCTGATGGTGGGCGGAATGTACACCTACGCCAAAGTGCCCATCGGCTTTGACGTTCAGGAGATGTTCCACCTGAGCCGCAACCCGTACGACAAGCTGGGGCACTTTTTCCAGGGGCTGGTGCCTGCGCTGGCGGCCCGGGAGATCCTGGTGCGCGGCGGCTACGTCACCGGCCGCAAGATGACGGCCTTTGTGGTGTGCTGTATTGCGCTGGCGATCAGCGCCACCTATGAGCTGATCGAGTGGTGGGCGGCGCTGGCGATGGGCCAGGGGGCGGACGATTTCCTCGGCACTCAGGGCGATCCCTGGGATACGCAGTCCGATATGTTCTGCGCCCTGCTCGGCGCGCTCACCACGGTACTGCTGCTGGGACGACCCCATCAGCGCCAGCTGGGACGCCTGCGCCAGATTACGCTTTAAGGCTGATCCCACTCTCTGCCAGGACGCCCATCTGGCAATACATCGCCCCGGCGGCGCTGACGATCGACATCGCCAGCGCTGCCCCGCTCCCCTCGCCCAGGCGCAGATCCAGGTACAGATACGGGGTTAAGCCGAGATATTCCAGCGCCCGCTAGGATCCTTTCTCCGCCGAGAAATGCGACGGGATGCAGTAATTTTTCACCTCAGGCGCCAGCTGGCAGGCGGCCATCGCCGCGGCATAGGAGAGGAAACCGTCCAGCACCACCGGCAGTCCGCACGCCCCCGCCCCAAGGATCACCCCGGTCATTCCCACCAGATCGTAGCCGCCCACTTTCGCCAGCACATCGATGGCATCAGCGGAATCGGGCTGATTGACGGCAATCGCCTGACGGACAATCGCCTCTTTATGCTGGATCCGATCCGCCGGCAGGTTAGCGCCGATCCCCACGACCTCGTGCGGATCGCAGCCGCTGAGGACGCTGATAATCGCCGAGGCGGGTGTGGTGTTGGCGATACCCAACTCGCCGGTGCCAAACACCGCGATCCCCTCTGCGGCACGCTGTTGCACCAGCCGGGCGCTGCGCAGCAGCAATGCCTCGGCATCAAAACGGCTCATCGCCGGGCCGCGGGCGATGTTGCCGCTGCCGCGCCCCACCTTCAGGCTCAGCATGGTCTCGATGGGCTCGCAGTCGATGCCGATATCCACCGGCAGCACCGAAGCGCCATTGTTTTTCGCCAGCACACAGACGCCGGAGGTGCCTTTCAACATGTTGAGCGCCTGCAGGTGCGTCACCTGCTGCGGGCTGATGGCCACTCCCTCTTCGTAGACGCCGTGATCGGCGCACATCACGATGATCTCTTTTTGCAGCTCGTCGAGCCGGGTTAAGCCCGGCATCCCCGCCAGCTGGATGGCCAGCGTTTCCAGCCGTCCCAGGCTGTTAAGCGGCTTCACCAGGCCGTCGATATGCTGCGCCGCCTGCGCCTGTTTGTTCTTATCCAGCGGCTGAATAGCGGCCAGCAGTTCCTGTATTGTCTGCATCGGTATGGTTCTCATTCTTCTTCCCGGAACGGGCTCCGGTCGTTAAAGGCGCGTAACAGCATAAATCCGCCGCGATTTTCCACCATGGTGTAAGCATCCTGCTTAAAGGGAAAATGCCACAAGGAGCCTGTCGGCATCTTTAACCAGTGGGCCAGCAGCAGGCTGAGTACCCCCCTGGTGCGCCACGATCAGCATGTCGCCCGGCTCCTGGCGCAGGGCTAACTCGTCGGCCACGGCCTTCACCCGCCCGGCAAAGTGCGGGAAGGGCTCGCCGCCGCTGGGGGTGGCGTTTTGCCAGTCATCCAGCCAGGTCTGCCAGGCTTCGGGCTCCTCTTCGGCAATGCTGCTGAAATGGCGCATCTCCCAGCGGCCAAAATCCATCTCGTTGAGTCGCGCATCGTATCCGGTGACCGGGACGATCAGCTCCGCGGTCTGCTGCGCGCGCAGCAGCTGGCTGGCAATCGCCTCGCTGAACGACACCTCCGCCAGTAAAGCGCCCACCCGCGTGCTTTGCTCAATCCCCAACGGCGTCAGGGGCACATCGGTGCTGCCGTAGAACAGGCCGCTGGCGTTGGCTGCGGTTTGTCCGTGACGAACCAGAAAAAATCGCATGTTCAGACCCACAATAGTGCCAGCAGAAAGACGATCTCTGCGGTTTCGGCCAGCGCCCCCAGGGTATCCCCGGTATGCCCGCCGAGACGACGGCGGAGATAGTGCACCAGACCATAAATCACGACGTAAGTGACCAGCATCGCCGCCAGCCCGTGCAGGCCGGCGATGAGCGCCACCACCAGCGCCCCGCCCAGCAGGGTCAGCGCCGCATTACGGAAGCTCACCTGGCCGATATAGAGGCTGCCCATCCCTTCACCTTCGCGGGCGTAGCGCTGACCGTACATCCCCAGCACCAGCGCGGCGCGTCCGGCAATGGGGGCACACACCAGCAGCGCAAACCACTCTTTGGCGGGAAGATGCGCCAGGCCAATCACCGCCAGGACTTTAAGCAAAATGGCGAACACCAGTGCCAGACCACCAAAGGTGCCCAGCCGGCTGTCCTTCATGATCTCCAGCATCCGCTCCCGGCTGCGGGCCGAGAAGATGCCGTCGCAGGTGTCGGCCAGCCCGTCAAGATGGAAGCCGCCGGTCAGCAGCACCAGCGCCAGCACGTAGGCGGCAGCGCCGATATAAATCCCGCCGCCGGTCTGGCTCACCACCAGCGCCAGCAGCCCGGCCAGCGCGCCGATCGTCGCACCAACCAGCACAAACCACGGCACCCCGCGGGCCAGCTGGCGGAACTCCACCCCATCGGCCCATTTTTCCGGCACCGGAATACGTGACATCAGGCGCAGCGTCGCCCATAACATCGCTAAGCTCATTTAATTTTGACTCCAATCCCTGACACCACCAGCCAGACCTCTTCTGCCGCCTGAGCCAGTTTCTGATTTGCCCGCCCGGCGATATCGACAAAATGCCGCGCCAGACGATTTTCCGGAGTGATGCTCATCCCCAGCTCGTTAGTCACGATGTACACCGGGGCGCGGGTCGCCAGGCAGGCGGCAATCAGATCGTCGATCTGCTGCTGCAATCCAGACTCCAGCGCCGCAAAGTCCAGCGTATCGGGATCGGCCCCGCCCGAGGCGTCGTACAGCAGGTTCGCCAGCAGGGTGGTGATGCACTCGATCACCACCGCTTCCCCGGGTTGAACCTGCTGGTGGATAGCCTCCCCCAGATCGCGATAACGCTCCAGGGTACGCCAGTGGGCGGGCCGCTGGGCGCGATGCCGGGCAATACGCGCCGCCATCTCATCGTCGGTGACGGTGGAGGTGGCGATATATAAAACCTGCGGATAGTGGCGGGCGACCAGCCCCTCAACGTGGGCGCTCTTACCGCTGCGCGCCCCTCCGGTCACGACAATCATTCCTTGCACTCCTGATGCTCACGCATGATCTGATAGATTCTGGCGATATCAATATGCTGGCGCATCGCCTGCGCCAGCTGGTCAAACTGCCGGGCTTTGTAGCTGGCGTAGTCTGGCGCGTTTTCGAGAGGAAGTAACCCTTTACGTGCCCGCAGGCTGTCGACCAGCGCGCGGGTAAAGGCATCGCTGTCGAACAGGCCGTGCAGATAGGTGCCCCACACCAGGCCGTCGTCGCTCACCGCGCCATCGGCAACCTGCGCCTGCTCTTTTTCCAGCCACAGCGCCGGCTGCGCCCCGTCGGCCCGCGCGGTTTGCCCCATGTGGATCTCATACCCGCGCACCGCCATACCGGCGAGGGGCGCCAGCCAGCCGGGCAACGACGACGCCATCCGGGCGCTGACCTGGGTAGTGGTTTTGTGGCGGGCAAACTGCGTCACGGTATCGAGCAGCCCCAGACCGGGCATGCGCCCGAGACCGGATTCGACCTCATCAATCAGGGTGTCGCCCAGCATCTGATACCCGCCGCAGATCCCGAGCAGCGGCACGCCGTCGCGGTTTAGCTGCAGCAGGGCGTGCGCCATCGCGCTGTCCCGTAGCCAGCTCAGATCGTGAAGGGTGTTTTTGCTCCCCGGCAGGATCAGCAGATCGGCACCGTCCAGCTCGTGCGGCTGGCTGACGTAACGCACGCGCACGTCCGGCTGCGCCGACAGGGCGTTAAAATCGGTGAAGTTGGCGATATGCGGTAGGTGCACCACGGCGATGTCGATATCGCGCGCCTGACGAGGGCGCGCATTGCCCCGCTGGAGCGCCACGCCATCCTCCTCCTCCAGATCGAGATCCAGCCACGGCATCACCCCCAGCACCGGCACGCCGGTTAAGGACTCAATCTGCTGTAACCCGGAGTAGAGCAGCGCCACATCGCCGCGAAACTTATTGATGATCACCCCTTTGACCCGCCAGCGCTCATGATCCTGCAGCAGCGCCAGGGTGCCATAGATGGCGGCAAACACCCCGCCGCGATCGATATCGGCCACCAGGATCACCGGGCAGCCGGCGATCTCCGCCATCCCCATGTTGGCGATATCGCGATCGCGCAGGTTGATCTCCGCCGGGCTCCCGGCGCCTTCCAGGACCAGGATCTGATACTCCCGGGCCAGGCTCTGATACACCCCGGTAATCTGCTCCCGCAGGCGCGGCTTGAGGTCGTGGTAGCGGGCCGCATCCATCTGGCTTACCACCTCCCCCATCAGCACCACCTGGGCCTGGCTGCCCGCGGAGGGTTTGAGCAGGACCGGATTCATCCGTACATCCGGCGCAATGCCGGCCGCTTCGGCCTGCATAATTTGCGCCCGGCCCATCTCTTTGCCGTCCGGCGTGATGCCAGAATTGAGCGCCATGTTCTGTGATTTAAACGGCGCGGTGCGCCAGCCATCCTGATAAAAAATGCGGCACAGGCCGGCGGCCAGTACGCTTTTTCCCACATCGGACGCGGTTCCCTGCAGCATTATTGCCTGGGTCATGCCCTCTCCTGTTTATGACACCCCCACGGCGCTACGAATGCGAATCGGCGTACTGCTTAACGGCCGCCATCGTTTTCTGAATGTGCGCTTCGGGGCTACGGTCGGTGTAGCTCAGCAGGATTTTACCATCGGGCGCAATGACAAACGACGTGCGTTCGGAGAGGGTTTTGCCGTTCAGCTGCATCAGCGTCTGGTACTGTGCAGCCACCTTCGCCCCGGGATCGGCGGCGACGGTGAATTTATCCCGGCACTCTTTTTTGGAAAACTCATCCACCTGTTCGACGTTCCCGGCGGTGACGCCCACCACGCTGGCACCGAGCTTGTTAAATTCGTCGGTGGCGTCAGCAAAGGCGTTGGCTTCGATGTTGCAGCCCTTGCTGAATGCCGCCGGGAAGAAGTAGAGCACCACCGGCCCTTTTTGCAGCGCCTGTTGCAGGGAGAAGGTCAGGGGTTTTCCCGCCAGCGCCCCCTGCAGCGTGAAATTGGGCGCTTTGCTGCCCGCCTCGAGGGCAGCGCCAGCGTGGGTGGTAAACAGAGAGAGGGAAAGCACGACGGCCACGGACAGGATCGAGAGAGGTTTCATGGTCAACTCCGGCAGAATGAAGGGGCTCTCTGAAGGATAGCCCGAAACGGCTGGCCCGGCGGCCATTGCCCGGCGGCGCTGCGCTTGCACGGGCCTACGATTTTGCACCGGGTTACAGGTTTTGTAGGCCGGGTAAGGCAAAGCCGCCACCCGGCGGATGTTGGCACCTGTCTCTCACACCTTAAACAACCAACAGGCCGTGAAATGACCCGGGGCGATCTCCTGCATTGCGGGGGGTTTCGCGTCGGCATACCGGCATCACGTGCGGGCAGCGGCTGCAGAACTTACAGCCCGGCAGCACCGAGGTCGGGCCGGGGATCTCCCCGCGCAGGGTCGCCTGCTCCAGGTTGCGGATCCGCGGATCGGGCTGTGGCACCGAGGCTAACAGGGCCCGGGTATAGGGGTGTGCCGGATGCTGATACAGCGTGTCGGCAGGCGCCACCTCCACCAGCTTGCCGAGGTACATCACCCCAATGCGGGTCGAGATATGGCGCACCATCGACAGATCGTGGGCGATAAACAGGTAGGTCAGCCCCAGCTCCTGCTGCAGATCCTGGAGAATGTTCACCACCTGCGCCTGCACCGAGACGTCCAGCGCCGACAGCGGCTCATCGCACAGGACAAACTCCGGACGCACCGACAGCGCCCGGGCAATGCTGATGCGCTGGCGCTGGCCGCCGCTGAACTCGTGCGGGAAGCGCTGAAGATGTTCCTGCTTGAGCCCCACTTTGTAGAGCAGGGTTTCGGTACGCTCCCGCTGCTCCTCGCGGCTGTAGCCGTGGATCTGCATCGGTTCCGCCACCAGCTGCTGGACGGTCATACCCGGATTCAGCGATGAATAGGGATCCTGGAAAATGGCCTGCATCCGCTTGCGCAGCGGCTTGAGCTGCTTTTCTCTGGCCTGAGCAATCGCCTGCCCGGCAAAATCAATCTCGCCGGAGGTGATATCAAACAGGCGCAGAATGGCGCGCCCGAGGGTCGATTTGCCGCAGCCGGATTCGCCCACCAGGCCAAAGGTCTCCCCCTGGCGGATATCAAAGCTGACGCCGTCCACCGCTTTCACCGCTACCCCTTTGCGCAGCAGGCCGCCGTTGAGGGTGAAATGCTTATGCAGGTCCCGCACGCTGACCAGGGGGGAATGTTGTTCGCTCATGCCTGAGCCTCCTTATCGGCCAGCAGCCAGCAGGCCGCGCGGTGCCCCGGTTCGGGGCGGTAAAACGCCGGCTGACGCTCGCACTGGGGCAACCGATGCGGACAGCGTTCGGCAAAGGGGCAGCCCGGGGGAGGATTGAGCAGGCCCGGCGGCGATCCTTCGATGGGCGACAGGCGATGGCTGCTCTGCTCCGGGTGCGGCAGGGACGCCAGCAGCCCCTGGGTGTAGGGGTGTGCCGGACGATAAAAGATATCCTCCACGCTGCCCTCTTCCATCACCAGCCCGCCGTACATCACCACCACCCGGCTGCACACCTGGGCTACGACCCCCAGATCGTGGGTGATCAGCAGAATGGCGGTATGGGTTTTCTGCTGCAGGCTTTTCAGCAGCCGCAGGATCTGCGCCTGAATGGTGACGTCCAGCGCGGTGGTGGGTTCATCGGCGATCAGCAGTTTGGGATCGCAGGAGAGCGCGATGGCGATCATCACCCGCTGGCGCATCCCGCCGCTGAACTCGTGCGGGTACTGGTCGTAACGGCGCTCCGCTTCGGCAATGCCCACCTGCTCCAGCATGGTGATGCTCGCCGCGCGGGCCGCTTTTTTATTCAGACCTTTATTACGCATCAGGATCTCGGACATCTGCCTGCCGATAGTCACCACCGGATTAAGCGCGGTCATCGGATCCTGAAAAATCATCGCGATCTCATTTCCGCGAATGGCGCGCATCTGCTCCGGGGTTTTCTGCGCCAGATCGTCATTGTCGAAACGGATCTGTCCCCCGGTAATGCGCCCGTTGCTGCCCAGCAGCTGGATAATGGATTTGCAGGTGACGCTCTTGCCGCAGCCGGACTCTCCGACAATGCCCACCAGCTCGCCCGGCTGAACGTGAAAGCTCACCCCGCGCACCGCGTGGACATCACCATCCCGGGTGCGGAAGGTAGTTTGCAGGTTGTCGAGTTCAAGTAAGTTATTCATCGCGGTTCGCTCCCGGCTCAAAGGCGGTGCGGAACACGTCGCCTAACACGTTAAAGCTGAACACCGTCAGCAGGATCAGAATGCCGGGGAACATCGCCAGCCAGGAGGCCTCGCCGATATACGACTGGGCGTTATTGAGCATGCTGCCCCAGGACGCGGCAGGCGCCTGCACCCCAAGTCCGAGGAAGCTGAGGGTCGACTCCATCAGAATGGCCGAAGCGATATTCAGGGTGGCGGCGACAATAATGGTCGGCAGCACGCCGGGGATGATATGGCGCAGAATAATCCGCAGCGGATGCTCCCCCCGAAGCGCGGGCATAGAGCACATACTCGCGCTCTTTAACGGAGAGCGTTTCGGCACGCACCAGTCGGGACATGTTCATCCACGTCAGCAGGCTGATGATCATGATGATGTTATCCACGCCCGGCTTCAGGTAGGCGTTGAGCACCAGCAGCAGGAAGAAGGCCGGAATCGCCATCAGGATATCCACCGCGCGCATCATCAGATTATCCAGCCAGCCGCCGAAGTAGCCGCTCACCGTGCCGACCACGGTGCCGATCAGCGTCGAAAAGACCATCGCCAGGCAGCCGACCATCAGCGAGATCTGCCCGCCGTACAGGGCGCGGGTAAAGTAGTCGCGTCCGTACTCGTCGGTGCCGAACCAGTGGGCACTATCCGGCGGCAGGGTGCGCGCCCCCAGCGACATCTGATCCGGATCGTAAGGACTCAGCCCGGCACAAAGCGCGGCGACGATAAAAATAAAGAGGACAAAAAGTGAGAACTGCGCCGGACGATTGCGGCACAGCTGGTGACGAACCTGTTGCCAGCGTCTGCTCATCCGGGGTTACCTCAGGGTACGTATGCGGGGATCGGCGAAGCGATATAACAGGTCGGCAATCAGGTTGCCGACAATCAGCATCAGCGACGAGAGCATGATGATCGCCATAATCAGCGGGTAGTCGAGGGAGGCGATCGCCTGGATCCCCAGTAATCCCATACCCGGCCAGGAGAAGACGCTCTCAGTAACGTACGCCCCCACCACCAGCTCGCCAAATGACAGGCCAAACAGGGTGATCACCGGCAGCAGCACGTTTTTCAGCACATGACGGAACAGGATGCTGGAACGGGTGGCCCCGTAGGCCAGTTGGGTCTGCACGTAGTCGGCCGAGAGCTGCGAAATGGTATTGGAGCGGATGTAGCGCACGTAGCTGGAGAGGTTATAGAAGGTGAGCGCAATGCACGGCAGTACGCCGTGGCGCACCACATCCAGCCAGTTATCCTCCATGCCGATGGTGCGCATCCCCATGCTGGGGAACCAGTTGAGCTGCACGGCAAAAACGGTGATCAGCAGAATACCAAACCAGAAGATCGGCACCGAGATGCCAATATAGGCGAACAGGTTCAGAACATGATCCAGCCAGCGGTGCTTAAACGCCCCGGCCAGCAGCCCCAGCGGAATGGCGAGGATAATCGCCATCAGCAGCGAGGCCCCCATCAGCCCAAGGGTGGCCGGAATGCGCTCGGCAATCATCACCAGCACCGGGCGGTGGTAGATCAGCGAATAGCCCAGATCGCCCTGCAGAATGTTTTTCAGCCACAGAAAATATTGCGTCACCAGCGGCTTATCCAGCCCCAGACTCTGGCGGATACGCTCGATATCCTCTGGCGCCATGCGCGGGGTGATGTACGCGGCCACCGGATCGCCCGGGGCGAGTTTGACCAGCAAAAACGCCACCAGCGAGATAAAGAACAGCATCGGCACCAGTTGCAGCAGCCGACGCATCAGTAATGTGTTCACGACATACCCTTACGACTTACCCAACAAAAAAGCCCCGATCGGTTGACCGGGGCGACAGCTTATTTTTGGTAGATTTTTGACAGGTCCTGGAACAGATACACCGGCTTCGGTTCCGCTTCCTGGGTGCCGCCAAAGCGTTTATCCACGGCCACGGTAGCGTTGGTGTAGGCGATCGGGTAGTAAGTCATGTCGTTGGCCACGGTCTGCTGGATCTGCTTGTAGATCTCCGCACGTTTGCCGGCGTCGGTCTCCACGGCACCGTTATCCCACAGGGCATCGAACTGCGGGTTTTTATAGTGGGCGTAGTTGTAGGCTTCGTTGCTCATGAACAGCGATTTGTAGCCATCCGGCTCGGCACCCATGATGTAGCCGCCGAGGTTCAGCTCCCAGGCGGTGTTGTTCATGTCGAGGCTGCGCTGGGACATGGCGTTAGAGTCAAGCGGCATCAGCTCCACGTTCACCCCTACCCCTTTCAGCGCCTGCTGAATGTAGAGCGCCTGGCTCTCCTGGGTTTTGTTGGTGTTCACGTAGGCCAGACGCAGCTTGAGGTTTGCCGGCGCGCCGGAGGCTTTCAGCAGATCTTTGGCCTTCTGCTGGTCGAACTTGTACTGCTCGACGTCGTTAGTCTGGTACAGCGTATCCGGGGTCAGGAACGAGGTGGCCGGTTTGGCGTAGTCCAGCGAGGTGAACGCGGTCTGCGTCAGCTCGTCCTTATTGATGGCGTAGGCGATAGCCTGGCGCAGCGCCTTGCTCTTCATCACCGGCACGTTCTGGTTGAAGGTCATGTAGGCCAGACGCCCTTCCGGATAGACCACGAAATCAAACTTGCTGGTGTTTTTCAGGCGCGACACATCCTGCGGATCGACCATCTTGAGGTTGATCTCGCCGTTTTGCAGCGCGAGGTTGGCGGAGTTGCTGTCTTTGGCGAAACGGTAGGTCACGGAGTCGAGCTTCGCTTTGCCGTTCCAGTAGTCGTCAAAGCGGGTCAAGGCGTAATACTGCCCGGCGCGGTACTCTTTAAACTTGAACGGCCCGGAACCGACCGGCGCATCGTTTTTGGTGCTCTTTTCCAGATCGGCTTCATTGGCGAAGACGTGCTGCGGGATCGGGTAGATCTGCACCAGGGTGCCGGTAAAGGCGGCGCTCACCTGCGGCAGGGTGAACTTAACGGTGCGATCGTCAACCTTGCTCACCGCCACCGGCTTGCCGCCGTAGGTGAACATGCTGCGGAAGAAGCTGTGCTGTTTCTCCTCCAGCAGTTTATTAAAGGTGAAGACCACATCATCGGCGGTCAGCGGCTGGCCGTCCTGCCATTTCAGATTCGGTTTTAAGGTCAGGGTGTAGCTGAGGTTATCGGCGGATGGCGTCAGGCTCTCGGCCAGACCCCATTCGATTTTGCCATCGTTAAAGCTGTAGAGCGGAGCATAGAGCGCCTGCATGATGGTCAGGGTGGTACGGTCGCTGGCATACAGCGGGTTAACCGCCAGCGGGTCGCCGGAAGTAATGCCGATAATCAGTGAACCGCCCTCTTTCGGCGCATCGCTTTTGGCCGCCGGGGCCGACGCAGTCTCTTTATTTTTGGCATCATCACAGCCTGCGGCAACCAGCGCCAGCGCGACCAGAACAGCAGATACTAATGGCTTACACATATCTCACTAACTCCTTGCCTTGAAAGTTTTTTTAACTGCTCATTTTTATTTTTCACAGATATCTGTTTGCGCATCATATTCAGCTTTAAGCCCTTTCGCATTAACAATGAAAATGCCATTTTTGATTAAGCTTATGCGCAATTTATATATATAAGCGCCAGAAGGAATAGTGCATATGCTTATGCGCTCACTTCGTTAAACCGTTCACGGAATGCCTGCTAAACTGCCTCAACACATCCCAAAAAGGCAGATCAACATGTCCGACAACAACTACCAGCCAGCGAAAGTCTGGGAATGGAAGCAGAACCCCAACGGCGGCGCGTTCGCCAGCATCAACCGTCCGATCTCGGGCGCCACGCATGACAAGGAGCTGCCGGTCGGTTCGCATCCGCTGCAGCTTTACTCCCTGGGCACGCCGAATGGCCAGAAGGTGACGATCCTGCTGGAAGAGCTGCTGGCGCTGGGCGTGACCGGTGCGGAATATGACGCCTGGCTGATCCGCATCGGCGAGGGGGATCAGTTCTCCAGCGGCTTTGTCGACGTTAACCCGAACTCCAAGATCCCGGCCCTGCGCGACCACTCCACCACGCCGCCAACCCGCGTGTTTGAATCCGGCAATATCCTGCTCTATCTGGCGGAGAAATTCGGTCACTTCCTGCCAAAAGATCCGGCGGGCCGGGTAGAAACCCTGAACTGGCTGTTCTGGCTGCAGGGCTCCGCCCCGTTCCTCGGCGGCGGGTTTGGTCACTTCTATCACTATGCCCCGGTGAAAATTGAGTACGCAATCGACCGCTTCACCATGGAAGCCAAACGTCTGTTCGACGTGCTGGATAAACAGCTGGCGCGCGGCCGCTACGTGGCGGGAGAAGAGTACAGCATCGCGGATATCGCTATCTGGCCGTGGTTCGGCAGCGTGGCGCTCGGCCAGGTCTATGGCGCGGCGGAATTCCTCGACGCGGAGAGCTACAAGAACGTCCAGCGCTGGGCGAAAGATGTCGCCAGCCGTCCGGCGGTGAAGCGTGGGCGTATCGTCAACCGCACCAACGGCGAGCTGAACGAACAGCTGCATGAGCGCCATGCAGCGAGCGATTTTGAGAACAATACGGAAGACAAACGTCAGGGTTAATGCGCTGGCAAATGCCCGGCGGCGCTACGCTTGCCGGGCCTACGGATTGGGTTTTGTAGGCCGGGTAAGCGCAGCGCCACCCGGCAAAAAACCCTCATTTTGCAGGATCGCTTTTGCCCGATCTGACTGTAAAAAATCCGCCAGCCTTTGCCCCTGCGCCGTCATTACCGCGCAGCCATACTCCGCGCGCGGGTTGAAGGGTTCCGGGATGTCGATGACCGTCAGCCCTGCGATCTCGCGCAATGTTGCCGCGTAGCTGGCGTAACCGATAAAGACCTCCGCCTGCCCGCCCTGAATAATCCACTCGGCCGCCAGCCTGCCCGCCGGAACGGGCGCAGAACTTCGCCCACCCACCAGGGCTATCGCCCGTTTTCTTACCGCCTCGCCAGCGTCACCCATCCGGGTAAAGAGCGTCTGCGCGTAATCCCCGGACGGATCGGCCCCCGCCGTCGAGGTGGCAACGCGTAAATCTTCCCGGATCAGCACAGAACGCCAGTCATCGTCGTCGCGCAGCACCTCGCTGCGCAGGGTCAGACAGAGTCTGTTGCTGGCAAACGACGCCACGGATTGCGCCCGTCCGGCAGCCAGCAGCGCCTGCGGGTGGGCAAGATTGGCCGAGGCAAAGAGATCGCAGGCCTCGCCCGATTCAATACGCTCCCGTAACAGACCTGCCGGGCCGAACTGCGTCTCCACCGGTTCCGGGAAGTCCGCCATTAATTGCGGCCACACCCTGCGCAGGCTGCCTGCCGCCAGCGCGCGCATCAGTCGATCCCCTGATACGTCGTGCGATAGAAGCGCTGATACCAGTCGTTGGCCACTTTGCGCATATCCACGTCCTTAAATTTCTCCGGGTAGAGCTTTTTCGCCATCCACAGCTCGCCGATGCCCATCGCCTCCGGCATCGGGTAGCCCCAGGCTTTGGCGTAGTCCGGCATCAGGTAGACGCGCTGATTTTTCACCGCGTCAATGGTCTGCCACTGCGCGCCGGTTTTAATCTCGTTGACCACGGAAGGATACCGGTCCTGGACGAAAATCACCTGCGGGTTCCAGGCAATCACCTGCTCCATCGCCACGGTTTTGAAGCCCTGAAGGGTCGCCGCCGCCACGTTAACCGCCCCCGCATGGGCCATCATCAGGCCGGTATATTTCCCGGCGCCGTAGGTGGTCAGTTCCGGGTTAGCCATGTAGGCGCGAACCCGTTTTTCCGCCGGGATAGCTTTCAGACGATCGCTGACCATTCTGCGGCCTTTGTCGGTCGCTTCGATCAGCGCCTTCGCTTCCGGCTGCTTGTTGACGATCTCGCCGATCAGCGCGATCCCTTCGCGCAGCCCCAGATCGTAAGCCTGTTCTTCATCGGCCAACGTCGGGTTCATTTTCGCTTTTTCACCTGCGGCATCGTGACGCAGCGAGATGGCAATTACCGGAATACCGAGGCTGCTGATTTTTTCGATCATCTCCTGCGGCGCGTAGTTGGTAACAAACACCACATCTGGCTTCAGGGCCACCAGCTTTTCCGGGTCGACGTGGGTGAGATCGCCAAGCGCCGCTTTCTGGTTAAGCGCGGGGGCCAGACGCGCGTAGCCGTCGCCCAACTGCTGTTTCCAGTTCGCCATCACCCCGACGATTTTGTCGGTGGCGTTCATTTGCACCAGTAAGTTCAGGGTCTGGTGCTGAAGCACCACCACGCGGTTAACCTCATCAGGGATGGTTACCTGACGGCCAATCTGGTCGGTGATCTGGCGGGATGCCTGAGATGATAACGGGAGTAAAATCAGTCCGCTGAACGCGACTGCCTGCCAAAAGCGCTGTTTCATAAGATCCTCACATTTTCGTTATGCAAAAGATTATATAACGATACGCCTGTGAAGTCCTGCTGTGCTTTGGAGGCAGGCTAAACGCCGGGCGAAAACCCGCGTTCAGCTTGTGAATTAATATTTAATGTCCCGCGCCTGCTGGCGTCCTTCCTGTTTCGAGTGGCGTTTATCCTGGCGGCATTCAGAATTACTCTGGTTATTATTCACCACACAATTCTGCTTCGTGCTCCGCGCCTGTTCGCGGGTATCCTGGCGGGTATCTCTCGCCTGCTGGCGCTGCTGTGACTGCCGGGTGGCATTCGCCGCAGAGGCAAAGACCAGGCTCAGAAGCGCTGCGGAAATAACCGCGATAACGGTTTGAAAATAAGGGCGCATGTTGACCTTCTCTGTATAGATGATACAAACGTGGTATTCACGATCCAGGTATATTCTGCCCGCACGGTTTTAGCCATTCCTGACCCGGTATATTATCGGCTCACCCTTTTCGGTGATATTTCCGCCCTAACGCAAATCTTTCTCTTTTTTCAACAGCGTATTTACAACCATCCGGTAAACTGGCATCAATAATTTCTTTCTTCAGATTATTCGCATGTCAGAAAAGGCGCTGGAACACCAGATTCAGATTCTCAAAAAGCACAATGCCCGGCTTGCCAGGCTGGCGCGTGACGCCCGCAGCAAGCTCAGCGCTGCGCTCGACGGGACGGGTCTCTGTTTATGGCAGCTCGACGTGCCGACCGGGAAGCTGATTATCTACAACCGCCGCTGGGGCTCGATGCTGGGCTATCAGCCCAAGGAGCTGAGCGCGCAGTTTGAGATCTGGCGCGAGCATTTGCACCCCGATGACAGGCAGAACGTGCTGGATGCCTTCTACGATCATCTGCACGGCAAAACCCCCTTCTACGAAGCGCTGCACCGGATGCAGCACAAAAATGGCACCGTCACCTGGGTGCTGGATCGCGGCCGCGTTACCGAATGGGATGAGCAAGGCAACCCCCCTGAAGGTGACCGGCACCCACATCGACATGACCAAAGAGAAGCAGTACGAGGAGCAGCTTGCCCAGTTGGCCAACCACGATCCGCTCACCGGACTCGCTAACCGCCATGCGCTGCTCACGCACTTCGCACAGCTCAAAGCCCAGGGCCCGCTGTGCATTGCCTTTATCGATCTGGATGACTTTAAAACGGTGAACGACACCTTTGGTCACCGCAGCGGCGATGAGCTGCTGATCCAGCTCAGCCAGCGTCTGCGCGACACCTGCCCGCCGGGCGCCGTGGTCGGGCGTCTGGGCGGGGACGAATTTGTGCTGCTGCTGCCCTTCCCGCTTACCAGTCTGCTGGTGAACAGCACCGCGCACCACTGCCTGAATGCGGCCCTGACGCCGTTCGAGCTGGATAACGGCCAGGCGCAGGTGGGTGCCTCGGTGGGGATCGATGAGGTGCAGGAGCAGGATGATTTCGTCAATGCCCTGCGCCGCGCGGATCGGTCGATGTACCAGATTAAGCACACCGGCAAGAATGGCGTGGCGATTGGTCAGACGCTGATCTCCCTCTCCCGCAGCGGAACGCATCCATGAAAAGCACCCGTCATCAGGATCTTATCCGCCTGCTGGCGGCGTCCGACTGGCTGACGACCGACGCCCTTGCCGCCGGGCTTAACGTCAGCAAAGAGACGATTCGCCGCGATCTGAAACAGCTGCAGCAGCAGGGCAAGATTGTGCGCCACCACGGGCGGGCGCGGGCCATCCACCCGGACCACCGCGACGGCGGGGAACCCTTTGGCGCGCGGCTGAAAAGCCATTACGCCGATAAAGCCGACATTGCCCGCCACGCCCTCGACTGGGTCAGCGAGGGGATGACCCTGGCCCTCGATGCCAGCTCAACCTGCTTTCACCTGGCGCGGCAGCTGCCGGATATCTCCCTGACGGTGTTCACCAACAGCCTGCCGATCTGCCATGAGATGGCGAAGCGCGAACGCATCACCCTGATTTGTTCGGGCGGGACGCTGGAGCGCAAGTATCGCTGCTATGTGAATCCGGCCCTCGTAACGCAGCTAAAGGCGCTGGAGATCGACCTGTTTATTTTCTCGTGCGAAGGAGTGGATGAGCAGGGGGTGATGTGGGATCCCACCCCGCACAGTGCCGGATTTAAGTCGCAGCTGCTCAGCCGTGCCAGCCAGTCGCTGCTGCTGATCGACAAAAGCAAGTTTCAGCGCTCCAGCGAAGTGAAAATAGGCCACCTGTCACAGGTGACCCAATTGATCAGCGACGTGCAGCTCGCCCGCCGTTAGCTCGCCAGGCGGAACTTCTGCACCGAGCGTTGCAGCTCCTCGGTCTGACGCTCCAGCGCGGAGGCCGCGGCCGACACCTGCTCCACCAGCGAGGCGTTCTGCTGGGTCACGCCGTCCATCTGGGTGATCGCCACTCCCACCTGTGAAATGCCTTTGCTCTGCTCTTCCGAGGCGGCGGCAATCTGCTTCATGATGGTGGTCACGCCGGTGATATCGCGCAGCACCGCCTCCATGGTAATACCGGTATCGTTCACCAGCCGGGCCCCCTCTTCCACGCGGGAGACGGAGTCGGCGATCAGCCCTTCGATCTCTTTTGCCGCATTCGCGCTGCGGCTGGCGAGATTACGCACCTCACCCGCCACCACTGCAAAGCCACGCCCCTGCTCACCCGCACGCGCCGCTTCCACCGCCGCGTTAAGGGCCAGAATATTGGTCTGGAAGGCGATGCTGTTGATGACGCTGGTGATCTCGGCGATTTTCTTCGAGCTGACGGAGATCCCGGTCATGGTGTGGACCACGTTTTCCACCAGCTCCCCGCCACGGCTGGCGGTGGTAGAGGCTACATCCGCCAGCTCGCTGGCCTGACGGGCGTTATCGGCATTCAGCTTCACCGTGGCGGTGAGCTGCTCCATGCTGGCGGCCGTCTCTTCCAGGGCGGCCGCCTGCTCTTCGGTACGCGACGAAAGATCGTTATTGCCGCTGGAGATCTCCGTGGCGCCGCGCCAGATATTCTCGCTGCCGGCGCGGATGGTGCTGACCGCTTCGCGCAGGCTGTCCTGCATCGCCGTCAGCAGCGGCACCAGCTGGCCCACGCAGTTACGGCCAAAGGGCACAATCGGCTGGCTCAGATCGCCCTGGGCAATCTGACGAAAGTGGTAGCGGAGCTGATCCAGCGGTTTCACCAGCATCGCGACCAGGTAGCGATCGGCGAACAGCAGGATCAGCAGCCCGATAAGGGTCGCGGTGATGATCACCGTGCGGGTGAAGCTGGTGAGGCCGTCCACCGTCACGCGGGTGCGGTCGAGAATGCTGTCCGCGGCTTTATTGAACTGCCCGGCACTTTCGCCAAAGGCACGGCTTAGCGGCGGAGTGACAGTATTCGCCTGCTGGCGATAGGCGTCGAGGTTAGCCTGCTGCGCGAGCTGCATCTGGGGCTTTACGCCGTTATCCAGCAGCGCCTGCCAGCTGGCGATCACCTGAGAGGAGATCTGGGCATCCATCGGCCCGGGTGACATGGCTTTCATCTCATCAAGCTTTTTGCTCATGGTGTCCAGCGCCTGCTGCACGGAAGTAAGATCCGCCGTACCGCCTGCGGCCTGTACGTCCATCGCCCGGGTCAGACGGGTGACAAAGCGGAAGTACTGATCGTTACCCTGGCTGAGCACCGTCATCTGTTTGACCAACTGACGATCGACGTCATTGCCATCCGCAACGCGCGACAGCGCCCAGGAGCCATAAAGCCCGACCCCCGCCCACATTAAACAGAAAATCCCCAGAATCGTCAGCATGACGAACCGGATCGTGAAATTACGAAACACTTGCATATTTATTTCCTTGCAATAAGGGAGATATCGCCCGGAGGCGAGTACTACCCTCGTTATCGGCAATAAAATGCGAAGCGGTACCTTTTATTGGTTAATTTTATAAAACTTTTCATTTCCGTTTAATGAACAGAGATATTAGAAACAGACCGGGGTCAAATAGCCCTTAAAATAATCCGGCCTTAGAATTCATAAAGATGCAGAAATAAAGCATATTTTTAATTAGCACCCTCATAATTAACGGAACCGAAAGCCCGCTTTTTTTTGCCATTACGCCGTAATAAAAGTGTCATGGAATTACATGGCAAGTACCAGTGAAATAAACAGGGGTATTGTTATCAGCAGATATAAATATGTGCCCGGCAGTGGGATGTCTGCCGGACATGTTCAGGCGGATTAACTCAAATATTTTTCAAACCATCCCAGGGTTCTTTTCCAGGCTAATTCCGCAGCGGGTTCATCGTATCGCGGAGTAGAATCGTTGTGGAATCCGTGGTTTACGCCAGGGTAGATCCATGCTTCATACACCTTGCCGTTAGATTTAAGCGCCGCTTCATAAGCCGGCCAGCCCTCGTTAACATTCTTGTCGAGCTCGGCGTAATGCAGCAGCAAGGGAGCCTTGATTTTGGCGACGTCCGCCGCCGGAGGCTGGCGGCCATAGAAAGGCACCGCGCAGGCCAGCTCCGGCCAGGCGACCGCCGCAGCGTTAGATACCCCGCCGCCATAGCAGAAGCCGGTGATCCCCACCTTGCCCGTAGCGTCCGGGTGTTTCTGCATAAACCCAACGGCGGCAAAGAAGTCGTTCATCAGCTTCGTGGGATCAACCTTCTGCTGCAGGACCTTCCCCTCTTCATCGTTGCCGGGATAACCCCCCACCGAACTTAAGCCATCCGGCGCCAGGGCGATATAGCCCGCCTTCGCCACCCGACGCGCCACGTCCTCAATGTAGGGGTTGAGCCCGCGGTTTTCATGCACCACCACCACCGCCGGGACTTTGCCCGTGGCTTTGGCCGGTTTCACCAGATAGCCGCGCACCTGGCCGTGGCCGTCCGGCGAGGGATAGGTGATGTACTCGGGCAGAATATCGGGATCGGTAAACTTCACCTGCTCGGCGAGGGCGTAATTGGGCTTGAGCATATTGAACAGCGCCAGCGCGGTAACGCCACCGACGGCGTAGCGGGCAGCCAGATTGAGGAACTCACGTTTGTTGATTTTGCCGTGAGCGTAATAATCGTAGTAGTCGAGCAATTCCTGAGGAAAGTCTTTGGCGGTCATACGCGTCATCGCATATCTCCATGAATTGTGAACGAACTAAGGATAGAATAGAAACGCTGTTTCGAAAATCAAACACCAAGAAAGGAGACATCATGCCCTGGAACGCCTCTCCGGACCGCTACGAGACGATGCAGTATCGTTACTGTGGGAAAAGCGGCCTGCGTCTACCCGCCCTGTCACTAGGTTTGTGGCACAGCTTCGGCCATGTCCACGCCCTCGACTCCCAGCGCGCCCTGCTGCGCAAAGCCTTTGACTGCGGCATCACCCATTTTGATCTCGCCAATAACTATGGCCCACCGCCGGGCAGCGCGGAGGAAAATTTTGGCCGCCTGCTGCGGGATGATTTCGCGGCGTATCGCGATGAGCTGGTTATCTCCACCAAAGCGGGCTATGACATGTGGCCGGGTCCGTACGGTGCGGGCGGCTCGCGTAAGTATCTGCTCGCCAGTCTCGACCAGAGCCTGAAGCGCATGGGGCTGGAGTACGTGGATATCTTCTATTCCCACCGGGTGGACGAAAACACGCCGATGGAAGAGACCGCCTCTGCGCTGGCGCAGGCGGTGCAGAGCGGAAAGGCGCTGTACGTCGGCATCTCCTCTTATTCACCGGAACGGACCCGGAAAATGGCCGAGCTGCTGCGCGAGTGGAAGATCCCGCTGCTTATCCATCAGCCCTCTTACAACCTGCTCAACCGCTGGGTGGACAAGAGCGGCCTGCTGGATACCCTGGAGGCCAATGGCATCGGCTGTATCGCCTTTACGCCGCTGGCGCAGGGGCTGCTGACCGGGAAGTACCTGAACGGCATTCCTGACGGCTCACGCATGCAGCGCGAAGGCAAAAAGGTGCGCGGCCTGACCGAGAATATGCTCACCGAGGCCAACCTCAACAGTTTGCGTTTACTGAACAGGATGGCGCAGGCGCGCGGTCAGACAATGGCGCAGATGGCCCTGAGCTGGCTGCTGAAGGACGAGCGCGTGACCTCAGTGTTGATTGGTGCCAGCCGGACCGAGCAGCTGGAGGAGAACGTGCAGGCGCTGAATAATCTGCATTTTAGCGAAGAAGAACTGCAGCGGATCGATCAGCACGTGGCCGACGGACAGTTGAATCTGTGGCAGGCGTCGTCAGATAAGTAGTTAAAATGCCGGGTGGCGCTGCGCTTACCCGGCTTTTTTATTACTTACGGCTCAGCTTATCCAGATACCCCATCACAAACGCCGACAGCACAAACGTCAGGTGAATGATTACGTACCACATCAGCTTGTTATCCGGGATGTTTTTGGCGTCCATAAACACCCGCAGCAGGTGAATCGACGAGATGGCCACGATCGAGGCGGCCACTTTGTTTTTCAGCGACGAGGCGTCCATTTTGCCCAGCCAGCTCAGCTTCTCTTTATCGGACGAAATATCCAGCTGTGAGACAAAGTTTTCATAGCCAGAGAACATCACCATCACCAGCAGGCCGCCTACCAGGGTCATATCCACCAGCGACAGCAGAAGCAGAATCAGGTCGGATTCCGCGACGCTGAAAATATGCGGCAGGACGTGATAAATTTCCTGGAAGAATTTAATACAGAGGGCCACCAGCGCCAGCGAAAGGCCAAAATAGACCGGGGCTAACAGCCAGCGGGAGGCATACATTGCGTTTTCAAAAAAGCGTTCCATAGAGTCCTGTCTGCAAACGAAACCAGCGCACAGTATATCGCAACGAGACAAAGTGTTTGCAACAACTCAACAACACAGAACCTATACCTGCTCCGGCTTAACGACAGGCCGTTGATATTCCGGCCAAACCAGCACCACCAGCGACGGATAAGCCTCAAGACTGAACTCGCGAAAACACTGGCGCAGGTTCATGACCTCCAGATCGGAATGCGACACTTTCTCACCATTAAGGCAGCGCTTCTTGATATTGTCGTAATATTTGTACACCGCCGAGTTAAGGTCGCTGCAACGACGCTGCGCCTCAAACAGGTCAGGAATGCTATTTATTTCCACCATATTCATTCGTTTAATTGTGGCGTGGAGGAAATCAATATATTCATGATTAACGCGCCAGTACCAAACCGGCGTAATCGCATTCATTAACACTGAAAAATGGTCTTCGCCCTCTTCTTTTGACATCCGCTCTGGCTGGGCAGGGTTGTGCGCATTCTCCGCGTCGCTGCTTTTATTGAACTCTTTCATCAATAAAAGAACCACGGCGGTAAGCAATAACAAAGTAATGACAGTATAAAAAATGCTGTTCATATAGGCAGGCTCCATTTTTTTTGATTTTAAATTTGCCTCATGTTATTGTCAACGAATCTCACACTCCAGACAACCCCACCCTGTTGAAATTAAAGGAAATATAAAATGTTGCCCGACAATCTGGTTCCGGCTAAGTTTCACATTTCTACCGTGGAACCGACACCACCAGAAGCAGAAAGCAATGCAAATTTCACTAAGGGGAAAAGAACACTCGCGGATTACGCGCCTGATATATTAATTGGTGTTACCCGTACCGGTAACTCCCGCAATATGTTGCTCGAAGAGCATGACCGGCATATAAAGGACCGATTATTCCGGGTGGTTAAAATCGAGGTGTTCGCCCGCCTGCTCAATGACCTGCAGGCGGAGGGAGAAATAGATGCGCAGGCACTAAGTCAAATATTGGCGGAAAAAACCGATGAGATTAACGAAGCCGGTAATGACATCTGGCTCAATCTAATTACTTGCGAAAAAAACACGCCTATTTTCTATAAGCTAGAGGATGAATAACGTGAAGGATGTTGATAACAACAACGTTTATTTAGCTTTAGATGATAAAAAGAGCGATGAATTTATCTTAGAGCAAAACCTGGCGGCGCTGAAAGAGATTAAAAATGCGGAAATACAACGCATTGCGAAAGAACTGCTCTCCATCCCTGCCGGTCTGGTCCGCCTGAAATGGCAAAACCGCCGTGAAATTTATCCGTTACAGGTTAAAGAAGAGATCTACGGCGCGACAATTAACGCCATCATGGCGCAGCGACCAGACTTAAAAGATAAAATACTGGCTCGTCTGGAAACCAATTATCAGTATTTGCGGGCACGTGAAACCGCCACCCTGCGCGTCACCCGTAAACTGGCTGATGAAGGCTATCGCACCACCAGCGTGACTACCGTCGCGCTGAATGAAGACGTGCTGGCCGCTAAAACAACACCTTCTGCGCCAAAGCCGTAATCCCCCCCGCCAGTTCACACCGCTCCGCCTGTTGCTGTTATTTAAGGATTATCCTGAATGATCCTCACTTGCCGGTTGATTCTCCTAAGCTTAAAGCCTGATCACCCACTCAAGGAGAACCTCAATGGCAAATTCCCAGAGCAAAATTCAGAATCCTAAAACCCAGTATCATACCGGCGAATATCCGCAGCAGAAACAGCCCGCTCCTGGCGTGCAGAGCAAGATGGAGCCGGTGCCGGACTGCGGCGAGAAGAGCTACAAAGGCAGCGGCAGACTACAGGATCGTAAGGCGCTGGTGACAGGGGGCGATTCAGGGATTGGACGCGCTGCCGCCATCGCTTACGCGCGTGAAGGAGCAGACGTCGCCATTAACTACCTGCCCGCCGAAGAAGAGGATGCGCAGCAGGTTAAGCAGCTGATAGAAGAAGCAGGACGCAAAGCGGTGCTGATCCCCGGCGACCTGAGCGATGAAAAATTTGCCCGTTCACTGGTGCATAAAGCTCATCAGGAACTGGGCGGGCTGGACGTGCTGGCGCTGGTGGCCGGTAAGCAGGTTGCGGTAGAGAAGATTGCCGACCTGACGACGGCGCAGTTTAAACAGACCTATACCGTCAACGTATTCGCGCTGTTCTGGATAACTCAGGAGGCGCTGCCGCTGCTGCCGGCCGGGGCGAGCATCATTACTACCTCGTCGATTCAGGCCTATCAGCCGAGCGCCCATCTGCTGGACTATGCCTCCACCAAAGCGGCCATCCTTAACTACAGCCGCGGGCTGGCGAAACAGGTGGCCGAGAGCGGTGTGCGCGTTAACGTGGTGGCCCCAGGGCCTATCTGGACCGCGCTGCAGATTTCCGGCGGTCAGACTCAGGAGAAAATCCCGCAGTTTGGTCAGCAGACCCCGATGAAGCGCGCAGGGCAGCCTGCGGAGCTGGCACCGGTGTATGTCTATCTGGCGAGTCAGGAGTCAAGCTATGTGACCGCGGAAGTGCACGGGGTGTGCGGCGGGGAGCATCTGGGGTAGTTGTGCAGTGCCGGGTGGCGGCTTCGCCTTACCCGGCCTACATGTTGAGCGTAGGCCCGGTAAGCGTAGCGCCACCGGGCAAATACAAAAGCGGCACCTCAAGGGGTGCCGCTTTTGTTTATTTAGCCACAGTCTTCTCTTCGCCTACCAGACCAATCTTCAGGTAACCCGCCTGATGCAGCGTGTCCATTACCTTCATCATGGTTTCGTAGTCGACGGTCTTGTCGGCACGGAAGAAGACGGTGGTGTCTTTCTTGCCGTCGGTCAGGGTATTCAGCGCCGGGATCACCGACTCATCCGTCACCGGATCGTTACCCAGGAACATGGATTTATCCGCTTTCACGGACAGATAAATCGGTTTTTCCGGGCGCGGCTGCGGCTGGCTGGATGACGCAGGCAGATTGACCTTCACGTCCACCGTCGCCAGCGGCGCAGCAACCATGAAGATAATCAGCAGAACCAGCATGACGTCGATAAACGGCGTCACGTTGATTTCGTGCATTTCGCCGTTATCGTCCAGATTTTCATTAAGACGCATTGCCATGGCGAATCAACCTAAGTGTAATTTCTGAGCAGAACGGACCGGCTTCGCAGCACTGGCGCTGAGGTCCAGATCGCGGCTTTGCAGCAGCAGAACCTGAGCGGCAACGTCGCCAAGGGTGGCTTTATAGCTGCCGATCATACGGGCGAAGATGTTATAGATAACCACCGCCGGGATAGCCGCAACCAGACCAATCGCCGTCGCCAGCAGGGCTTCTGCGATGCCGGGGGCCACAACCGCGAGGTTGGTGGTTTGGGTCTGGGCGATGCCGATGAAGCTGTTCATGATGCCCCAGACCGTACCGAACAGACCAATGAACGGCGAAATCGCACCGATGGTCGCCAGGTAGCCGTTACCGCGGCCCATATGACGGCCAATGGCCGCAACGCGACGCTCGAGGCGGAAGCCGGTACGCTCTTTAATCCCTTCGTTGTCTTCGCTGCCTGCCGAGAGTTCAAGCTCGTTCTGGGCTTCGTTGATTAACTGGGTGGTCAGGCTTTTGGCCTGGAAGGAAGAGGTCATATCGCTCGCCTGATTCAGGGTGCGGGCCTCGGCCAGTTGCTGCTGTTCGCGCTTAAGACGGCGCTTGTGCGAGATAAGCTCCACGCTCTTGCTAAAGAAAATAGCCCAGGTGACGACAGACGCCAGAATCAAGCCGATCATCACAATCTTCACTACGATGTCGGCATGATGATACATACCCCAGACGGAGAGATCCGTCTGCATCAAATTATTACCCACTCGGTATCTCCAGGACGCAAATCACAAAATCTGAGCATAATAATATCAAAACAGCGTCGAATTGATAGTAGTTCTCATTAGTATTTACATAGTGCCGTAAATTCGTTTCATTTTCCTTGCGCTTACGCAGGAAAAATTTCCCGGACATAAATTTTAAAAAATTTTCGTCTTAATGCGCCACCCTTCTCGTGACCATTTTTACTTTCATGGTAGTCTGGACGTCCAGACGTATAAAAACAGGTTGGCAGACATGAAAGAGAAGCATCTTGATACCACCCTTGTCCAGGCGGGACGCAGCAAGAAATACACCCTCGGTTCGGTAAACAGCGTGATTCAGCGCGCCTCGTCGCTGGTGTTTGAGACCGTCGAGGCGAAAAAGCACGCCACACGTAACCGGGCGAAGGGCGAGCTGTTTTACGGGCGTCGCGGCACGCTGACCCACTTCTCACTCCAGGAAGCGATGTGCGAGCTGGAAGGCGGCGCCGGCTGTGCGCTGTTCCCCTGCGGCGCGGCGGCGGTGGCCAATACCATTCTGGCCTTTGTCGAGCAGGGCGATCATATCCTGATGACCAACACCGCCTATGAACCCAGCCAGGACTTCTGCACCAAAATTCTCAGCAAGCTGGGCGTGACCACCGGCTGGTTCGATCCGCAGATCGGCGCGAACATTGCCGATCTGATCCAGCCCAATACCCGGGTGGTGTTCCTGGAATCGCCGGGCTCCATTACCATGGAAGTGCATGATGTCCCGGCCATTGTGCAGGCGGTACGCAGCAAAGCGCCGGATGCCATCATCATGATCGACAACACCTGGGCGGCAGGCGTGCTGTTTAAGGCTCTCGATTTTGGTATCGACATCTCTATCCAGGCGGCAACCAAATACCTGATTGGCCACTCGGACGGCATGATCGGCACGGCGGTTTCCAACGCCCGCTGCTGGGAGCAGCTGTGTGAAAATGCCTATCTGATGGGGCAGATGGTGGATGCGGATACCGCCTACATGACCAGCCGCGGCCTGCGCACCCTGAGCGTACGCCTGCGCCAGCATCATGAAAGCAGCCTGCAGGTCGCCCGGTGGCTGGCGCAGCACCCGCAGGTGGCGCGCGTGAACCATCCGGCGCTGCCGGGCAGCATCGGACATGAGTTCTGGCAACGTGACTTTACGGGCAGCAGCGGTTTGTTCTCGTTTGTGCTTAACAAACGGCTGAGCAATGACGAGCTGGCAAACTACCTCGATAACTTCTCGCTGTTCAGCATGGCCTACTCATGGGGCGGCTTTGAGTCGCTGATCCTGCCGAACCAGCCAGAGCAGATTGCCGCCCTGCGTCCGGGTGGTGAAGTGGACTTTACCGGTACCCTGATCCGTCTGCATATCGGCCTGGAAAACGTCGAGGATTTAATTGCCGATTTAGAGGCCGGATTTGCCCGTATCGAATAGCACGAGGTCAGATAAACACGCTGCGGACACTTTTCTCTACATTACTTGCAGAAAAGTCTGATTTGTTGCGCCTGCGATCAAAGCCCGCAGGCGAAATAGGGAGTACAATAGCCCTATATATGCTGTTCCACAGGAAAGCCCATGGCTGTTATTCAAGATATTATCGCTGCACTCTGGCAACACGATTTTGCAGCACTGGCGGATCCGCACGTGGTGGGGATTGTTTATCTGGTGATGTTCGCCACGCTGTTTCTGGAAAATGGGTTACTCCCTGCTTCATTTTTACCGGGCGACAGCCTGCTGCTGCTGGCAGGCGCGTTAATCGGTAAAGGGGTGATGGACTTTGCGCCGACGATGGTGATCCTGACCTCCGCCGCCAGCCTGGGCTGCTGGCTCAGCTATTTGCAGGGCCGCTGGCTGGGCAATACGCGGGTGGTGAAAAGCTGGCTGGCGCAGTTGCCCCATAAATACCATCAGCGGGCGACCTGCATGTTCGATCGCCACGGTCTGCTGGCGCTGCTCGCCGGGCGTTTCCTCGCCTTTGTGCGCACCCTGCTGCCAACCATGGCGGGCATCTCCGGGCTCTCTAACCGCCGCTTCCAGTTCTTTAACTGGCTGAGCGCGCTGCTGTGGGTCGGCGTAGTGACCACCTTCGGCTATGCCCTGAGCATGATCCCGTTTGTGAAACGCCACGAAGATCAGGTGATGACCTTCCTGATGATCCTGCCGCTGTTCCTGCTGGTGGCCGGGCTGGTGGGGACTATCGTGGTGGTGATTCGTAAGAAGTACTGTAGCGCCTGATTGTTAATCCCCTCACCCCTGCCCTCTCCCAAAGGGAGAGGGAGAAACGGTTCCCTCTCCCCTTGGGATGTACGGTCCGGGGACATCATGAACACTTGTTCGGGGACATGGTAGACACTTACAACTAAGGCATAAGAACCCGTCTGTGGAGTCGCTTATGCCGTGGGATGCGAGAGATACCATGTCACTACGTACCGAGTTTGTATTGTTCGCCTCGCAGGACGGGGCGAACGCCCGCGCACTGTGCCGTCACTACGGCATCTCACCTGCCACCGGCTACAAGTGGCTTCGCCGCTGGGCTGAGGAAGGCGCTCCCGGTCTTCAGGACCGCCCCCGCATTCCTCATCATTCCCCGAACCGGTCGTCCGACGACATCACTGACCTGTTGCGTATGGCACATGTCCGTCACTAACGCTGGGGCGCGCGCAAGATCAAGCGCTGGCTGGAAGACCAGGGCCACCGCATGCCTGCCTTCAGCACCGTCCATAACCTGATGGCCCGCCATGGCCTGCTGCCGGGTGGTGCGCCAGGAGTGCCCGCAACAGGGCGCTTCGAACATTCGGCCCCCAACCAGCTCTGGCAGATGGACTTCAAGGGCCACTTTCCCTTTGGCGGCGGACGCTGCCATCCACTCACCCTGCTGGACGACCACTCCCGTTTTTCCCTGTGCCTGATGCACTGTCCCGATGAACGGCGTGAGACCGTGCAGCAGCAGCTGGTCGGGGTGTTTGAACGCTACGGCCTGCCGGACCGGATGACCATGGATAACGGCGCGCCCTGGGGCGACACCACCGGCATCTGGACGGCACTGGAGCTGTGGCTGATGCGTCAGGGGATCCGGGTGAGCCACTCGAGGCCTTACCATCCGCAGACCCAGGGCAAGCTGGAGCGTTTTCACCGCAGCCTGAAGGCGGAAGTCCTGCAGGGTAAGTGGTTCACGGACAGCGGTGAACTGCAGCGCGCCTTCGATCACTGGCGGACGGTCTATAACCTTGAACGCCCGCATGAGGCCTTGGGTATGGCGGTGCCGGCCTCCCGCTACCAGCCGTCTGCACGGCAGTACAGCGGCCACACAAGGCCACCGGAATACGACGAGGACGTGCAGGTCCGGAAGGTGGATATCAGCGGGAAGCTGACAATCCGCGGCGTCAGTCTGATGGCAGGCAAGGCGTTCAGGGGAGAGCGGGTTGGTCTGCGGGAAACGGCAGATGATGGAGGCTATGAGGTCTGGTGGTACAGCATGAAAGTGGGGGTGATCGACCTGAAGAAAAAGTCGATCACCATGGGTAAAGGATGTTAAAAAGTGTTCACCATGTCCCCGAACATCTGTCTACCATGTCCCCGGACCGTACAGGGAGAGGGTGAGGGCAACAGCCCGCACCATCACTACCCCTGCATCATCCTGATCCGCGCCGCATCTTCCCCTGGAGTGACCCCGAAGTAACGTTTGAACTCCCGGCTGAACTGCGACGCGCTTTCATACCCCACCCGCAGCGCGGCCGCGCTGGCTTTCATACCGTCGTGGATCATCATCATCCGCGCCTTGTGCAGGCGATAGCTTTTGAGATATTGCAGCGGCGAGGTGCTGGTCACCGATTTGAAATTATGGTGGAACGCCGAGACGCTCATGTTGGCCTCAGCCGCCAGCTGATCGACGCTCAGGTTTTCGGTGTACTGGCTCTCGATGCGCTTCAGCACCCGGCTGATCAGGCTGAAATGGGTCTGACGGCTGACCAGCGCCAGCAGCGCCCCGCCCCCCGGCCCCAGCAGCACGTGATAGAGGATCTCACGCACTATCTGCTTTCCGAGGATGCGCGCGTCCAGCGGGCGCTCCATCACGTCCAGCAGGCGCTCAATGGCGCAGAGGATCTCATCCGTCAGCGTGGCGGAGTTGATCCCGCTTGCCGCCATCGACGGGCAAAACAGCTCGTCCTCGCCAATGTCCATCAGCAGCTCCTGCAGCTGCAGGATATCCACATTTAAACGGATCCCTGCCAGCGGCACGGCTTCTGTCGCGAAGGTTTCACATTCAAAGGGTAAAGGTACTGTCAGTAGCAGGTATTCACGCGGGTCGTAACGGAATACCCGCTCGTTGATATAGCCAATTTTATGCCCGGAAAAGAGAAAAATGATACCCGGCTGATACATCACCGGCGTGCGCGTGCCGGGCTGGGTGCCGTACAGCAGGCGCACGTCCGGCAGCAGCGCTTCGAGATTATTTGCTTTATCTTTCAGTCTTTTAATTTGTGCCGTCAGGTGCAGGCAGGTTTCATCGCGGTTCATCTTTGCTCAATCCGTCCAGGGTTTCCGACGTTTGCAGTGTGCGCGGTTTTTCACAGTTTCTCCAGCACGGTGTAGAAATGGGCAAGACAACGGCAGGAATGTGCATTGAGAGGAGAGCCTGCGCTCGCCACAATGGGCACCATCAGTTAGCCCGGTATTTTCACCCACCTAAGGGAACGAACCATGAACAATTTCAATCTGCATACCCCGACCCGCATTCTGTTTGGTAAAGACGCTATCGCCGATCTGCGCGAGCAGATCCCGGCCGACGCCCGCGTGCTGATCACCTACGGCGGCGGCAGCGTGAAGAAAAACGGCGTGCTGGATCAGGTCTACAGCGCGCTGGACGGTCTGGACGTGCGTGAGTTTGGCGGCATCGAGCCGAACCCCTCTTACGAAACCCTGATGAACGCGGTGAAAATCGCCCGCGACGAGAAGATCACCTTCCTGCTGGCCGTCGGCGGTGGCTCCGTGCTGGACGGCACCAAGTTTATCGCCGCAGCGGCCCACTATGCTGACGGTATCGACCCGTGGCACATCCTGCAGACCGGCGGCAGCGACATCAAAAGCGCCATCCCGATGGGCTCCGTTCTGACCCTGCCTGCTACCGGCTCCGAATCCAACAAAGGTGCGGTGATCTCCCGTAAAACCACCGGCGACAAGCAGGCCTTTATGAACGAGCACGTACAGCCGGTGTTTGCGGTACTGGATCCGGTTTACACCTACACCCTGCCGCCGCGTCAGGTGGCGAACGGCGTGGTGGACGCCTTTGTCCATACCGTTGAGCAGTACGTCACCTACCCGGTGAACGCCAAAATCCAGGATCGTTTCGCCGAGGGCATTCTGCTGACCCTGATCGAAGACGGCCCGCTGGCGCTGAAAGAGCCAGAAAACTACGAAGTGCGTGCCAACGTGATGTGGGCCGCGACTCAGGCGCTGAACGGCCTGATCGGTGCTGGCGTGCCGCAGGACTGGGCCACCCACATGCTGGGCCACGAGCTGACCGCGATGCACGGCCTCGATCATGCCCAGACCCTGGCGGTGGTGCTGCCCGCGCTGTGGAATGAAAAACGCGACACCAAGCGCGGCAAACTGCTGCAGTACGCTGAGCGCGTCTGGGGTATTACCGAGGGTTCTGACGACGATCGTATCGATGCCGCTATCGCCGCGACCCGCAACTTCTTCGAGCAGCTGGGCGTGCCTACGCGCCTCTCCGGCTACGGCCTGGACGGGAGCTCCATCCCTGCCCTGCTGGCGAAACTCGAAGAGCACGGCATGACCCAAATCGGTGAGCATCACGACATTACCCTCGACGTGAGCCGCCGTATTTACGAGGCCGCTCGCTAAGCGATTTTGCACGCTTACCTTTCGTTTTTCGGCATTTAGGCCAGGCTTAATGCACATACGCCACCAGAGGAGTACCCCTGGTGGATGTCCAATGAAGGAGGAAAAATGGCAAACCAAACCGTAATCAAGCTTCAGGACGGCAACGTAATGCCCCAGTTGGGGCTCGGCGTATGGAAAGCCGGTAACGACGAGGTCGTGTCCGCCATTCATAAAGCACTGGAAGTCGGCTATCGCTCCATTGATACCGCAGCCGCCTACAAAAATGAGGACGGCGTGGGCAAAGCGTTGGCCAGCGCCGGTGTATCACGCGATGAGTTATTCATCACTACCAAGCTGTGGAACGATGACCAGAAACGTCCGGCGGAAGCCCTTCAGGAGAGCCTGGACAAGCTGCAACTCGACTTCGTCGATCTCTATCTGATGCACTGGCCGGTGCCGGCCATCGACCACTATGTCGACGCCTGGAAAGGGATGATTGAGCTGCAAAAAGCCGGGCTGGTGAAGAGCATCGGGGTCTGTAATTTCCAGGTCCACCATCTGCAGCGCCTGATTGATGAGACGGGCGTCGCCCCGGTTATCAACCAGATTGAACTGCACCCGCTGATGCAGCAGCGCCAGCTCCACTCGTGGAATGCGACCCACAAGATCCAGACCGAATCCTGGAGCCCGCTGGCACAGGGCGGTGAAGGGGTCTTCGATCAGAAAATTATCCGCGACCTGGCCGATAAGTACGGCAAAACCCCGGCACAGATTGTCATTCGCTGGCATCTGGACTGCGGCCTGGTGGTGATCCCGAAATCCGTCACCCCATCGCGTATCGCGGAGAACTTCAAGGTGTGGGATTTCCGTCTGGATAAAGATGAGCTGAGTGAAATTGCGAAGTTGGATAAAGGCAAGCGTTTAGGCCCGGATCCGGACCAGTTTGGCGGTTAATTGCGTTTAAAAAAGCCGGGTGGCGGCTTCGCCTTACCCGGCCTACGATTCAGGGTGTTGTAGGCCCGGTAAGCGCAGCGCCACCGGGCATTTTTACAGGTTTAACCGATCTTACGTTTTACATTTTTCTTCGCCGTCGCGCCCGCGTTCGAACGCTGGTGCACAATCGGCGTGTGCTTGGTCAGTGCCGGACGCGTATTGCGGTTCTGGCGACGCGCTTCGCGCATCTCATCCAGCGTTGGCGCAGGCACCAGGCAGTCGCGACGTGAGCCGATCAGGTGCTTTTTACCCATCTCTTCCAGCGCCTGGCGGATCAGCGGCCAGTTAGCCGGATCGTGATAACGCAGCAGGGCTTTATGCAGGCGACGCTGTTTGTCCCCCTTCGGCACCACCACATCTTCACTCTTATAACCAATCTTACTCAGCGGGTTCTTGCCGGTGTAATACATGGTGGTCGAGTTCGCCAGCGGTGACGGATAGAAGTTCTGCACCTGATCCAGACGGAAGCGGCGCTGTTTCAGCCACAGGGCCAGGTTCACCATGTCCTCATCGCGCGTACCCGGGTGCGCGGAGATGAAGTACGGGATCAGATACTGCTCTTTCCCGGCCTGTTTGGAGTAGGTATCGAACAGCTCTTTGAAGCGGTCGTAGCTGCCCATCCCCGGCTTCATCATCTTCGACAGTGGGCCTTCTTCGGTATGCTCAGGGGCAATCTTCAGATAGCCGCCCACGTGATGGGTCGCCAGCTCTTTGATGTAGCGCGGATCTTCCACCGCGATGTCGTAACGCACGCCGGAAGCGATGAGGATCTTCTTGATGCCCTTCAGGTCGCGGGCGCGACGATACAGGTTGATCGTCGGCTCGTGGTTGGTGTCCATATGCTCGCAAATGCTCGGATAGACACAGGAGAGACGACGGCAGGTCTGCTCCGCACGCGGCGACTTACAGCGCAGCATGTACATGTTGGCCGTCGGGCCACCCAGATCGGAGATCACGCCGGTAAAGCCCGGAACCGTGTCGCGAATGGCTTCGATCTCGTTAACAATCGACTCTTCGGAACGGCTCTGAATGATGCGACCTTCGTGCTCGGTAATGGAGCAGAAAGAGCAGCCGCCAAAGCAGCCGCGCATGATATTGATCGAGAAGCGGATCATCTCGTACGCCGGAATGCGGCTGTCACCGTATGAAGGGTGCGGCACGCGCTTGTAAGGCAGCGCAAACACGCTGTCCATCTCTTCGGTGGAGAGCGGGATCGCCGGCGGGTTGACCCAGATATAGCGCTCGCCGTGCTTTTGCATCAGCGCACGGGCGCAGCCCGGGTTGGTTTCGTGGTGCAGAATTCGGGAGGCATGAGCGTAAAGCACTTTGTCGGCTTTGACTTTCTCAAAGGACGGCAGCAGCACGTAGGTCTTTTCCCACGGCTTTGGACGCGGCGGCTGAACGGTGATGGCTTTGGCTTCGGCTTTCTTCGGCTCAACAGGTTTGTTATCCGCACACGGCAGATCTTCGCCGTACGGATGCGGGATTGGGTCGATTTTGCCCGGCATATCGATGATGCGGGAGTCCACCCCGCTCCAGCCCGGCAGCGCCTCTTTCACCATGATTGCGGTGTTACGCACGTCGCGGATGTTGCCTACCGGCTCGCCCTGGGAGAGACGGTGCGCCACTTCCACCAGCGGACGCTCGCCGTTGCCGAAGATCAGCATGTCGGCTTTAGAGTCCACCAGCACCGAACGGCGCACGGTATCAGACCAGTAGTCGTAATGGGCGGTACGGCGCAGGCTCGCCTCGATGCCCCCCCAGGATGACCGGCACGTCTTTCCATGCTTCTTTGCATCGTTGGGTGTAAACGAGAGTGGCGCGATCCGGACGCTTGCCCGCCACGTTATCCGCAGTGTAGGCATCGTCGTGACGCAGTTTGCGGTCGGCAGTGTAGCGGTTGATCATCGAGTCCATGTTGCCCGCGGTGACGCCGAAGAACAGGTTCGGTTTGCCGAGGCGCATAAAGTCCTCTTTGCTGTTCCAGTCCGGCTGGGCAATGATCCCGACGCGGAAGCCCTGGGCTTCAAGCATGCGACCGCAGATCGCCATGCCAAAGCTCGGGTGATCGACGTAGGCATCGCCGGTCACCAGAATAATGTCGCAGCTGTCCCAGCCAAGTTGGTCCATCTCTTCACGAGACATCGGCAGGAACGGCGCCGGTCCAAAGCAGGCCGCCCAGTACTGGGGCCAGGAGAAGAGGTCACGATCCGGCTGGATCAGGGAAATTGCGCTCATAATGCTTCCGAAGAAAAAACAGACAAAAGGAGCGGGATTATACGCTGGATCAATGTGGGAAATGAAGGAGTATTGTGCGGGGTTTTTAACGCCGGGTGGCGGCTTCGCCTTACCCGGCCTACTAGCCCGTAGGCCGGGTAAGCGCAGCGCCACCCGGCACGTTTTACGGTGCCGGATTGATTAACATTTGCCCTACCGAGCCCCGGTCCATCATCTCCAGCGTCTGGCTGTGGAACAGGAACGGGAAGTGCGGCCAGGAAGGCTGACCGTAATAGACCAGCAGCTCCACCTGCCCGTCGACCCAGACGGTATCTTTCCAGCCCCGGTCTTCCGGGAAGGGCATCGCGCCATTGACGTTACGCACCAGGAACCGCACCCCTTCGATATGGAACGCCTGCGGCATGTCGGCGCGCACCGTCCAGCGCTCCCACGAGCCCTGCTGGGCGGTGATATCAATGCGGTTTACATCCCACAGCTGGCCGTTGATGCCCGGATCGTCGCCGAGGCTGATATCCCGGGTACGCACCGGCGTTCCGCTCAGGATCTCTTCCGGCAGCAGGCGCATCGGCAGGGTATCGGTTACCAGCGGCAGCAGGCCGGTTGGACGCAGGGTCAACACCAGGGTCGAGACCAGAATACTCGACGGCTCAAAGAAGCCGCGCAGACGATCCACGATGCCCGCCGCCTCGCCGCAGGTGATCGACACTTCATCGCCGTTGGTCATATCGACCAGGATTTCGCGCCGCTCGCCCGGGGCCAGCGCCAGCTGCTTCACCGGCACCGGGGCCGGTAAGAAGCCCTGATCCCCGGCAATTACGTGCAGCGCCCGGCCATCGCTCATCTGCAGCTGGTAGCGGCGCGAGTTGGACGCGTTCAGCAGGCGCAGACGCACCCAGCCGCGTGACACCTCGACATACGGGCTCTGCGCACCGTTCACCAGCAGCGTATCACCGACGAAGCCGCCGCTGCCCGGCTCGCTGTACTCCGGCGTACCGAAGTTATCCAGCCGCTTGTCCTGAATGATGATCGGAAAGTCATCGACCCCGTAGTGATTCGGGATCGGCAGGGATTTGCTGATCTCATCCTCCACCAGCCACATCCCCGCCAGGCCGGTATAGACCTGCTGCGCGGTGCGGTTTGGCGTATTGGCGTGATACCAGAGGGTGGCCGCGTTCTGGCGAACCGGCAGCACCGGCGCCCAGTCGGCGCTCGGGGACATCATGCGTGGGGCACCGCCCAGCAGCGGGCCCGGCACCTGCAAACCGCTGATGGTCATGGCGACGTTCTCCGCCAGGCGGTTGCTGTAGATCAGTTTGACGTCATCGCCGCTCCAGACGCGCACGGTCGGGCCGAGGTAGCGCCCGTTTACGCCCCAGACGTTCGCGCGTGTGCCCTGGGTGAACGACCAGTGGGTGCGCTGTAACGTCAGGAACAGCGGCTGACCGCGACGGGATTCAAGTAACGGCGGGATGGGCAGCGGCTGCTGCTGCCCGGCGGCGTTTGCCCTCAGCGGAACCGCACCTGCACAAAGGGCGATACCCGATGCCTGAATAAACTGACGGCGACTGAGTGACATATTAGCTCCATGTATAAACGTACTAACAACGCGGGAACTCGTTTTCCCTTCAGGCCGGCTTAAACCCTGCCAGCGGCTTCGCGCTCTGCGACTTCTTTATCGAGCTCAGCGATTTTATTCAGCATTAATTCGCGGCAGTGGGCCGCCAGCTCGCGCACCTGATCTTTGCCATATTTACTGACATCGACCGGCGGCAGCATCTCGACGATCACCAGGCCGTTACGCAGGCGGTTAAGGTTTATCTTATTCGATGTGTTGGAAACGCACACCGGAATAATAGGTACACCTGCTGCAATTGCGGCGTGAAACGCGCCAGTTTTGAACGGCAGCAGGCCGCGACCCCGGCTGCGGGTCCCTTCCGGGAACATCCAGATAGAGATTTTGCGCTTTTTGAAATGATTCACCACCTCAGCGATGGTGCCGTGCGCCTTGGCGCGGTTGTTACGGTCGATCAGCAGGTTGCCGGTCAGCCAGTAGAGCAGGCCGAAGAACGGCACCCAAAGCAGGCTTTTTTTGCCCACGGTGACGGTTGGCGGCTGAACAATTTTGGCCGCGGTGACCATATCGTAGTTGTTCTGATGGTTACCGATATAGATAGCGTTGCCGTGATTCTCTGCCCCTTCCGGCAGGCGCGTTTCTACTTTCAGGCCAAACAGCGGCCCCAGACGGGCAAACATGTGGCCAAAGGTGGCAACGTGCTTTGGATTACGCGGGCTGAACAGGCAGTAAATACAGCCGAAAACACACACCAGAATACAGTAAATAACGGCAAGAATGGTTCGAACAATTAATAGCATAGCGACCTCAAAAACCCCTGACAGCTGACAATTATACTGCAACGGGTAACTGCTTTGTTTTTATAACGGATATTTTTAGCGAGACCCCCTCCTGAACGGAGGGGGGAGAGGCTCTGTTACGCTTCGCTGTCGCTCGCATTACCGCGGTTCGGAGAGTCGATCTCCACGCGGTCAATGCGCTGCAGTCCGCGCATCAACGACCCTCGGCGTCCACGTTCGCCCACCACTTTCTGCAGCTCTTCCGGGCGCAGTTTGATTTTGCGTTTACCCACGTGGATGGTCAGGGTGCTCTGCGGCGGCAGAATGAAGAGGTGCGCCAGGCTGTCTTCGCCTGCGGCCGCTTCTGCCGTCGAGATGTTGATGATCTTGTTGCCCTTGCCTTTCGACAGCTGCGGCAGGTCGCTGAGCGGGAACATCAGCATCCGGCCAGCGGCGGAGATCGCCAGCAGCATATCGCTCTCGTCCTCAATCACCAGCGGCGTCAGGACGCGGGCGTTGTCCGGCAGGCTAATCAACGCCTTGCCCGCGCGGTTACGCGATACCAGATCGTTAAAGGTACAGATAAAGCCGTAGCCCGCATCGGAGGCCAGCAGCAGCTTCTGCTCGTCGCCTTCCATCAGCATATGCTCAACCGTCGCGCCCGGCGGCAGCGTCAGCTTGCCGGTCAGCGGCTCGCCCTGCCCGCGCGCCGACGGCAGCGTGATCGGATCGATGGCGTAGCTGCGCCCGGTGGTGTCGATAAAGGCCACCGGCTGGTTGCTCTTGCCCTTAACGGCGGCTTTGAAGCTATCGCCCGCTTTGTAACTCAGGCCCGGGGCGTCGATATCGTGCCCTTTGGCGCTACGTACCCAGCCGCTTTGCGACAGCACGATGGTCACCGGCTCGGACGGCTGCATGTCATGCTCGCTCATCGCTTTCGCTTCTTCGCGCTCGTGCAGCGGGGAACGACGGGCGTCACCGAAGGCGTCGGCGTCCGCCTGCAGCTCTTTCTTCAGCAGGTTGTTCATCTTGCGATCGGAGGCGAGGATCGCCTGGAGCTGATCGCGCTCTTTTTCCAGCGCGTCCTGCTCGCCGCGGATCTTCATCTCTTCCAGTTTGGCGAGATGGCGCAGTTTCAGCTCAAGGATCGCTTCCGCCTGGGTTTCACTGATGCCAAAGCGCAACATCAGCGCTGGCTTCGGCTCGTCCTCGGAGCGGATGATCTCGATCACTTCGTCGATATTGAGGAACGCCACCAGCAAACCTTCGAGGATATGCAGGCGCTTAAGCACTTTCTCCAGACGATGGTTCAGACGACGGCGCACCGTATCGCGGCGGAAGGTCAGCCACTCGGTGAGGATCTCCAGCAGGTTTTTCACCGCCGGACGGCCGTCGAGCCCAATCATGTTCAGGTTGATACGGTAGCTTTTTTCCAGATCGGTGGTGGCGAACAGGTGGTTCATCACCGGCTCCATGTCCACGCGGTTGGAGCGCGGCACGATCACCAGACGGGTCGGGTTCTCGTGGTCGGATTCGTCACGCAGGTCATCCACCATCGGCAGCTTTTTATTGCGCATCTGGGCGGCGATCTGCTCCAGCACTTTCGCGCCTGAGACCTGGTGCGGCAGCGCAGTGATCACCACCGCGCCGTCCTCTTTATTCCACACCGCGCGCATGCGCACGGAGCCGCGACCGTTCTGGTAGATTTTGCGGATTTCCGCGCGGGAGGTGATGATCTCCGCTTCGGTCGGGTAGTCCGGCCCCTGCACGATATCCAGCAGCTCGTCCAGCGAGGTTTTCGGCTGCTCGATCAGGGTAATTGCCGCTTTGGCCACTTCACGCAGGTTGTGCGGCGGGATATCCGTCGCCATCCCCACGGCAATGCCGGTGGTGCCGTTCAGCAGGATGTTTGGCAGACGCGCAGGCAGCATTTTCGGCTCCTGCATGGTGCCGTCGAAGTTCGGTACCCACTCTACGGTGCCCTGGCCCAGCTCGCTGAGCAGCAGTTCGGCATATTTAGAGAGACGGGATTCGGTGTAACGCATCGCCGCGAACGACTTCGGATCGTCCGGCGCCCCCCAGTTCCCCCTGGCCGTCGACCAGCGGATAGCGGTAAGAGAACGGCTGGGCCATCAGTACCATGGCTTCATAACAGGCGCTGTCGCCGTGCGGATGGTATTTACCCAGCACGTCACCCACGGTACGGGCGGATTTTTTAAATTTGGCGCTGGCGTTCAGACCCAGCTCAGACATCGCATAAACGATGCGGCGCTGAACGGGTTTCAGCCCATCACCGATAAACGGCAACGCCCTGTCCATGATGACGTACATGGAGTAGTTCAGGTAGGCGTTTTCCGTGAATTCATGTAGCGCGAGGCGCTCTGCCATATCGCTCATTAAATGGGATTCCTCAACTCAGAAACCAGTTGGTTTCAGGCAATTTTGCCGCAGATACTACCTCATCTGGCGAGTCGAGTCACAGAGAAAAAGGGCCGCAATCGCGGCCCCTTTGCGGGTTATTTATTCAGCTTGATAACCTGTTTCACGTCGATTTCGAAATCATTCCACTCTTTGTCGACTTTACCCTGCAGCTCAACCTTATCCTGCGGGGTGACGGTCACGCCGTTCCAGCGCTTGTGGTCAATCTCTACCACCACCGTACCGCTCTCATCGCGGAAGGTGTAGCGGTCGTCGGACAGGCGCTCGGTGATGTTCCCGCGCAGTTTCACCCAGCTGTCGTCCTTCTGATCCTTGACCTTCTGCGCCGTGGTGAGGTTGGCGTCGTTATCGACAAAACCGCCCTGCTGGGTTTGCGTCTGGGTTGCCGTCGCCGACGGGCCGTTAAACCCGCCCTGAGCCGCAAAAACCGGCGCAGTGGTGATCATCATGATGGCAGCAATAGCAGCGAATTTTTTCATCTTAACTCTCCCTTTAATGTCGTTTCGCAATCCATTAAACAGGGTAAACCTTAACAACTTCTTAAGCGGAAAATTTAAATTTTTTTACTGTACAGCGGAAGGTTAGAGAGGGTTTACTGGCCGCAACAGGGAGGGAACATGCGCATTTTACTGGTAGAAGACGACAAGCTGATCGGCGACGGCATTAAGGCCGGGCTGACGAAACTGGGCTTCAGCGTGGACTGGTTCACCGAGGGAGAAACCGGCAGAGCGGCGCTCTACAGCGCCCCCTATGATGCGATATTGCTCGACCTGACGCTGCCCGGCCTCGACGGGCTGCAGATCCTGCGCGACTGGCGGGAACAGGGCCGCAGCGAGCCGGTGCTGATCCTCACCGCGCGGGATGCGCTCAACCAGCGCGTCGAGGGGTTACGCCTCGGGGCCGACGATTATCTCTGTAAACCTTTTGCGCTGATCGAAGTGGCCGCCCGCCTTGAGGCGCTGGTGCGCCGCAGCCACGGACAGGCGCGCAGCGAGCTGCGCCACGGCGGCGTGACGCTCGATCCGACTCGTCTTGTGGCCAGCCTCAACGGCGAAACCCTGGTGCTCAAGCCCAAAGAGTTCGCCCTGCTGGAGCTGCTGATGCGCAACGCGGGCCGCGTGCTGCCGCGTAAGCTGATGGAAGAGAAGCTTTATAACTGGGACGATGATGTCTCCAGCAATGCCATAGAAGTCCACGTCCACCATCTGCGCCGCAAGCTCGGCAGCGATTTTATCCGCACCGTGCACGGCATCGGTTATACCCTGGGTGACGCATGAAACTGACCCAACGCCTGAGCCTCAAGCTGCGCCTCACGCTGCTGTTCCTCGCCCTGTCGCTGACGGCGTGGTTTGCCGCCAGCCTGGTCGCCTGGCAGCAGACCAGCGAGAAGCTCGATAAGCTGTTCGACACCCAGCAGATGCTGTTCGCTAAACGGCTGCTGACCATGGATCTGGATGAGATCCGCGCCCCGGAGCGGATGCGCGAGGTACCGAAAAAAGCGAAACACGGGCATCTGGACGACGATGCGCTGGCCTTCGCCATCTTCACCCCCAACGGCAAAATGGTGCTCAACGACGGCGAAAACGGGCGCGATATTCCGTATCACTATCGTCGGGAAGGTTTTGATAACGGCCAGCTCAACGACGATAACGACGAATGGCGCTTCTTATGGCTCACCGCACCGGACGGCAAGTACCGGGTGGTGGTCGGCCAGGAGCGGGAGTACCGCCAGGAGATGGCGCTGGACGTGGTCAGATCGCAGCTCACCCCGTGGCTGGTGGCCCTGCCGGTGATGCTGCTGTTGCTGATTGTGTTGTTGAGCCGTGAACTCTGGCCGCTGAAAAAGCTGACCCAAACCCTGCGCGCCCGCTCCCCCGACGCCACCGACCGGCTGGCGACGCACGGCGTGCCCGTTGAAGTTCGCCCCCTGGTCGACGCCCTGAATCAGCTTTTCACCCGCACCCAGGAGATGATGGCCCGCGAGCGCCGCTTTACTTCGGATGCCGCCCACGAGCTGCGCAGCCCGCTAACCGCCCTGAAAGTGCAGACCGAGGTGGCACAGCTGTCGCTTGACGATCCGCAGGCGCAGGCGAAAGCCCTGACCCAGCTACACGCCGGGATCGACCGGGCCTCGCGGCTGGTTGAGCAGCTTCTGACGCTGTCGCGCCTGGATTCGCTGGAAAATCTGGACGATGTTGAAACCCTTAATATGGCCGATTTACTCCAGTCGGCGGTGATGGAGAGCTATCACCCGGCGCAGCAGGCCGGGATTGACATTCGGTTGAACATCCACGACCCGCAGGTCACCCGCACCGGGCAGCCATTACTCCTGAGCCTGCTGGTTCGCAACCTGCTGGACAACGCCGTGCGCTACAGCCCGCGCGGTAGCCTGGTGGAGGTGACGCTCGACGCCCATAGCTTTACCGTACGCGACACCGGCCCGGGTATTTCCCCCGCCGCCCTGACGCGGATCGGAGAGCGTTTTTATCGCCCGCCCGGTCAGGATCAGACCGGCAGCGGCCTGGGCCTGTCAATCGTAAAAAGAATTGCCGCCCTGCACCGGATGCAGGTGACGCTGGGCAACGCGCCTGACGGAGGCTTTGTCGCCCGGATCGGCTGGTAGCACGTTATGCCACGGCATCTGCGCGGTTCTTAAGGATCGCGATGATGCCCTGCCCCTCCTGAAGGAACCCCTCCTTATCCAGCCGATACTCCCTCATATTGACGCTGTTGGAGACGTTGCCCCCCCAGTACTCGCACCACATCCGCTTTTATTTCAACGACGACATCGGCATGGCTGTTATAGAAAACATGGTTTTCCGCCCAGGAGAATGAATACTGATTTCCCAGCCGGTTGCGCTGAATGATATCCCCGAGCGCCGGTTTCTCTTCATCAATACGGTATCCCCAGAAGGGTTTATCCAGCCGCTGAGTGAGGCGGGCTTTAATGGCGTTATTCACAAACACGGAGTGGCCGGAGGCAAATTTGAAATTTTCATAGCCTTTGCCGGCCTGTTTGACCACCCAGGAGATAAAGGCGGCAGACCAGGGTTCTTTAGTATCGCGTCCATCATAGGGCTCACCGATTTCCGCCCACATTTCGCGGATGTAGCGATAATACGGTGACTGGCGCTCGTCGCCGTTTCCTTTATCGAAGCGCACCCACTCAGCGATGGTCGATTGCACTAAGGCCTCTATTGCCGGGCTGGCCAGTTCACGCAAGTACAGACCAAAAATCACCCCGCTGCCATTGCCGACCTGCACCTTACGCCAGCCCGCCTGGGTGCTACTGCCGGAATCGATTACCGCCTCGCCGATGGTCATATCGCGGATAACCGCCCCGTCGGGCTTATCCCGCAGACGCACTCCGTCGGTGGTCACCACACGGTTGGTAGCATCAGTGGGGGTAGCAAAGGTCGGGGGCGTCATCAGCGGCAGAACCGTACTGCCCGCTACCCGTCCGCCATCGTTGAGCGTAAACGCTCCCAGTTGATGCGGTGGCAGCCGCAAAATATTGCGATCGTAGCCAATGCCTTTATCGGCCGGAAATTTTTGATCCGGCGGGATCTGGCGCAGCGCCCATTGCTGACTATAAAAGAAGGGTTCCGTACCATGAAACGCGCGCGACATTGACAGCCAGGGGACGGCGATCAGGTTTTCAGCCATCAGTTTCGATAGCACGGCACCGCTGCCGTAGGCTCCAATTCTGAATGCCGACCCGAGGGTCTGTTTTACAGCGAGAAAGTAGTCCAGGATTGGCCCATCAATTTGCGCGTATTCATAATCCTTATCGACGGCAAAAAGAATGGTGCTACCCGCCTGTTCCGGTTGCCCGATGGCCCTGGCCAGCTTCAGCGCGCTTTTGGCATTGGCGACGCCGGACGCGGCGGTAAAATTTGAAATTGACCGGCTGCTATCCTGAAAAACCGGTAACAGTGAAAACCCTTGCCCGGAAAGAAATGTCGCCTCCTCTGGGGTGAGTGTTTTCGCGTTTTCAGGGTCCGTGGCGTAATAGCGGATAATTGTTGAAACATGATTCTGCTTGAGAAAATCGAGAAACGGCTGATTTCTGCTACTGAGACGGGAATTTAAATCCACAGCAGCCCAGCCGTTTGCCAGCTGGAAGTCATCTTTATAAGACATACATCACCCACGCAAGCTAATGAATCGGTTAGTAAAAAACCGCGACGGAATACCGGAGCGCAAGCAAACTTATAAGATTCAGGTTTAACACAGGGGAGATTGAAGCGGCATCATGCTTAATGATGATTACAGCGGAGATATTTCGTCACGCAGAGATTATTGCGCCATGAGCAAAAGACTTTGCACATTTTGCTAATTTCACCGCACCGCTGTCGCGCGTAGAATGGCCCTCAGACTCGCTACTCTGAGGACAACTTAATGAGCAATATCCTGATCATCAACGGCGCGAAAAAATTCGCCCATTCCAATGGCCAATTGAATGACACCCTGACCGAGGTCGCGGACGGCTTCCTGCGCGACGCCGGGCATGATGTTAAAGTCGTGCGCACCGACGGTGAATACGATATCCAGGCTGAAGTGCAGAACTTCCTCTGGGCTGACGTCGTGATCTGGCAGATGCCGGGCTGGTGGATGGGTGCGCCATGGACCGTGAAAAAGTATATGGACGATGTCTTTACCGAAGGCCACGGCGCGCTGTATGCCAGCGACGGCCGCACCCGCTCTGATGCGTCGAAGAAATACGGCTCCGGCGGCCTGATCCAGGGGAAAAAGTACATGCTCTCCCTCACCTGGAACGCGCCGATGGAAGCTTTTACCGAAGAAGATCAGTTCTTCCACGGCGTGGGCGTTGACGGTGTCTATCTGCCGTTCCACAAGGCCAATCAGTTCCTGGGAATGGAGGCGCTGCCGACCTTTATCACCAACGACGTGATCAAAATGCCGGATGTGCCACGCTATATCGCAGAATATCGCAAGCATCTCGCGGAAATTTTTGCTTAACTGATGGCATGTTATCAGGAGAAATGACCATGCTTACCGTTATTGCTGAAATTCGCACCCGTCCTGGGCAACATCACCGTCAGGCGGTGCTGGATCAGTTCGCAAAAATTATCCCGACCGTTTTAGAAGAGGCAGGCTGCCACGGCTACGCGCCGATGGTGGACACCGCCGCAGGCGTCAGCTTCCAGACCACCGCCCCGGACTCAATTGTGATGGTTGAGCTGTGGGAAACCGTAGCCCACCTCGAAGCCCACCTGCAGACCCCGCACATGAAAGCGTGGAGCGACGCGGTCAAAGGTGACGTTCTGGAAACGCACATTCGTATTCTGGAGCAGGGGGTTTAACCTCCGCGGTATCGCCGGGCGGCACTGCGTTTGCCCGGCCTACGGTTTTGTAGGCCCGGTAAGCGTAGCGCCACCGGGCAAAACAGAAGCCCGGTAACGTTACGTTACCGGGCTTTTTTTTATCACCTTAAAGCGCAGCTGCTATGCTTACTCCTGATTTCATTGTTATCTGGAGGAAGGAATGGGAATTTTTAACTTCGTTAAAGAAGCAGGTGAAAAGCTGTGGGATAACCTGACCGATCACAAAGGTCAAAGCGATAAAGTCTCGGAGCATCTTAAAAAGCTCAACATCCCGGGTGCCGATAAGGTGCAGGTCAACGTCAACGACGGTAAGGCCGTAGTGACGGGTGACGGGCTGACCCAGGAGCAGAAAGAAAAAATCCAGGTCGCGGTGGGGAACATCGCGGGGGTCAGCGAGGTGGAGAACACCATCACCGCTACCGACACCCAGCATGAAGCCACCTACTACACGGTTAAATCGGGCGACACCCTGAGCGCCATCTCCAAAACCGTGTATGGCGATGCGTCGAAGTACAACAAAATCTTTGAAGCCAACCGCCCTATGCTCTCCAGCCCGGATAAAATTTATCCGGGGCAGACGCTGCGTATCCCTGAAGCCTGATAGCGTCGCGCAGAGGGAAGATGATGAAAATAGCCTGTCTGGGCTGGGGCTCGTTGATATGGAAAAGCGGCTCACTCCCCGTCGCCGGGGAGTGGCAAACCGACGGGCCGTTGCTGCCCGTCGAGTTTAGTCGGGTCAGTGACGGCGGTGAACTGGCTACCGCCATCTGTATGAATGCGCCTGCCGTGCCGGTGCTCTGGGCATGGCTCAACGCGGAAACGCTGAGCGTTGCCTGCCAGGCCCTGCGCGAACGCGAAGGGATCCCGGAGGAGCGCTGCGACGGTATCGGTTCGCTGCTGATCGCTGGCCGCCATACCGGCCTGCTCTCACGATGGGCAGCGGAAAGAGGCATCGAGGCGGTGATCTGGACCGGGCTGCCGCCGAGAAGCGCCTCACTGGAGGGCCGGGTGCCCACCGTGGACGAAGCCATTGCCTGGCTGGACAGCCTGAGCGGTGAGGCCCGCCAGCACGCACGGGACTATATCGATCGGGTGCCGGAGCAGATCGACACCCCCCTACCGGCGAGTCATAAAAGAGGTGCTGGGGTGGTGACATCACCCCAGTTTATTTACCAGTACAGTTTCCAGCTCTGGGTAAAACGCACCAGCGCCTCAACGTAGAAGTAATCCCCCCAGCTGGCACATTCATCCACGCCCTTGTTGCTGGCGAGGTGATAGACCGAGTGCTTCAGCAGGCCGTTGCCCTTCTCCTCTTTGCCCATCAGATAGTGCTTCGTCAGCGAGGACATGATCCCTTTCGCCCACGCCAGATAGCGCTCGCGATCCGGGTCGGTCACCGGCAGGTGCTTCACCAGCTCCAGCAGGCCGCACACCGCAATCGCCGCCGATGACGAGTCGCGCAGGGCGTCGGTGCCCACCAGGGCCAGATCCCAGTGGCAGACGTGATCCTCCGGCAGGCGGTTGAGGAAGTAGTTCGCCAGCCGCTTCGACAGGGCGATCATGGTCGCGTCGCCGGTGTAGATGTAGCTCAGCAGGAAGCCGTAGATCCCCCACGCCTGGCCGCGCGACCAGCAGGAGTCATCCGCATAGCCCTGCTGGGTGTTGCCGTAGCGCGGCGCGCCGGTGACCACGTCCATATAGTAGGTGTGGAAGGTCGAGGCGTCTTCACGGATGAGGTAAGTCGCGGCCTGCATCACGTGGGCTCTGGCGGCCTCGGCAAAGCGCGGATCCCCGGTCTGCTCGGTCGCCCAGTAGAGCAGCGGCAGGTTCATGTTGCAGTCGATGATCATCCGCCCGGCCTGCTCCGGATCCGCCAGATCCCCCCCACGCCTGGATGATCTTCGCTTTCTCATGGAAGCGCTCCAGCAGCGCTTCGGCGGCCAGCAGCGAGAAGCCGCGCGCCTCGCGGCTGCCGGTCAGCCGCCAGTCCGCCACGCAGGAGAGCGTGTAGAGGAAGCCGAGATCGTGGGTGTTGGTGTCGCTGCGCCCGGCGATGCGCAGGCCAAACGAGCGGGTGTGTTTCTCGGCCATGGCGCGGAATTTGTCGTCACCGCTCATCTCCCACGCCAGCCACAGCTGCCCGGTCCAGAAGCTGGTGGTCCACTCGACGTTTTCCGTCAGCGGGTAATACCCCTCCTTGCAGGTTTCTGCCGGGAATTTGTCGCCGAACTCCGTTAAATGACGGCTAATCAGGTCGAGGACATGGCTGCGCGCCGAGATTAATTCATCGCTAAAAGCGCATTCATCCACGGGCGCGGGAATATCGGCCAGACGTTCCTCGGTGATATGACTTAACATAATTCGATTCCTTCTTTGACGGCGTAAATTAGTGGTGTTCTGCAACGTTCAGCGTTTTAGCGCCGCGCCATTTGCTCTGGCAGGCGGATAAGGTAAACGCAGAAATCAGGGTAAAGGTCAGCGCCGTGGCGCCCATGATGATATAGGTCTGCTCAAACCCGATGCGGTCATACATATAACCGGCCGGTGACGACACCACGACGTTGCCGACGTAGAGCATCGCCTGATAGCCCAGCAGGTACATGGTGGCGTTGACGCGTTTATCGAAATGCTCGGCGATATATTTAAATACCGACACCAGCAGGAGACAGATCTCCAGACCGTAGAGCGGCTTGAGCACCGAAATTAACAGGTGGGAGTCGCACATCCCGGAAATAATCAGCCGCGCCCCGACAACCAGGCCGACGATCAATAATCCACGCTTGGCGCCGATATAGTTTACGAACATCGGGATCACCATATACATGACGAATTCCATTCCCGACTGCACGGTACCCAGATAACCAAACACCGCGTTGCCCTGGTGCACATCATCGAAGAAGGTGACGAAATAGCGGGAGAACTGCTGCTCGGCGATAAACATCATCCACGCCACGCCCGCCACGTACAGGCAGAAGGCCCAGAACTTGCGGCTGCGCAGCAGGGCATAGACATCCGCCGGGGCGATTTTCTCTTTGGTCAGCACCTCACCGGCATGGGCCGAATTAGTGTTGACCTTCAGGTTCAGCAGAACGATCAGCATGATCACCGACGCCACGCTGCCCATAATAAAGTTGTACGCCGGAGAGAGGTTAAACAGCAGGCCGGAGAACGAGGAGGCCACTGCCCAGCCAAGCGATCCCCACATGCGGATCTGCCCAAACTCCATGCCGTTCAGGCGGCTGAAGCGGTCGGAATAGGATTCACACGCCGCCACGCCCGCATACCACGCGAAGCTTAAATAGAGCGCGCCGATAATAATCCCCAGCAGGGTGTTGGACATTAACAGCGGCTGGTAAACATAAATAAAGAACGGCGCCATCAGGGCGGACATCGCCACCACAAAATAGAGCAGGTATTTGCTCATGCCGATCTTATCCAGAATATAGCCGTAGATCGGTTTGAGAATAACGGAGAAGATGCCGTTCACCGCAAAGACGGTGCCGATCACCGATCCGCTGAGATTGGCTTTTTGACCGAGCCAGATGGCCAGCAGACCAATACTCGCCGACCAGGTAAAGAAATAGAGAAAGATAAAACTGCTGATTTTGTAATATTCAGTTTTGTTATTCATACCATCCTCGCCGATATCCAGGGTAAGGGCTTTATAAAATGAACGACAGCTGACGTTCGCTTCCAGGCGCACGGATCACGACCTGGTTATTGTTGATTTGCAGTTGGGGGGCTTTCCGCCCTGTTTTTATTCTGTGCAGACGCCTTCACCGCGCAGCAGAGCCAGCTCTCTCCCTGCGGGATGGTGCAGGCGAGCACCGGAATGGCGGCGCATTCGGCAAACATGATGCTGCTGTTCGGCGGCGTCACCACGCTGTCCGGCTGACGGGTGATGTCTGGTGAGAGATCGACGATGGCGCTGCTGCCGTTATCTGCGCTCAGGTAACTGCCCCGCCCGTGAAGCTGCGGCTCGGTTTTCATCACCGCAAAGCCGCCCTCAACCGTTTGCAAATTGCGCGCGCTGTTGATGCGGTGCAGACGCAAATGCCACTCGCCGAAGGGCACCAGCCAGGTATCGATATGGACGTCATGCCACGGCAACCAGCGCGAAAAGATGTAGTTCTCATCGACGCGCACCGTCTCGCACTCGCGGCGTCCGCGAAAATAGTTATCGCCATCGGCCAGCAGCAGCATCGAGTCGCAGGCGGCGTGCTTGATACCGAAACGTCCGCGCTCGATGGTGAAACCGAAGCGGCTGGAGTAGGCAAATTTGGTGTACTTCGCCTCGGTGTTGACGTAGTTGTTCAGCTCCAGCTGACCGGCGGTGAGCATGGTCACATGGTCGGTGTGGACCAGGATCTGCCGGGCATGGGGAATCACGCGCTTTTCGGCAAGCCGGGGCAGCGGCTGCTCGTCGGCCTGCCAGAAAGGATGTGATTCCGGCAGGGCCAGGATCAGGTACGTTTTCAGCGCCCAGTAAGGCGAGCCCGGGGAGTTATAGTCTTCGCACATCGCCAGATTCGGGTAGGCAAAGCCAAGGGTCAGGATCCCATCGCGATCGGTGATCGGCTGCTGCTGCCACCAGCGCAGATGGCGCAGGATGATCCCCTTCACGATGCCCGGCGTGAACACCTCAAGCCCGGAGAAGGCCACCGCGCTCCAGAAGGCGACCATCGCGAAACGGTAGGTCAGGCTGCGGCCAAAGGGTACCGAAGCGCCGTCGGCGGCCGACATATAGATAAAGTCTTCGGCAAACAGACGCGAGCGCTGGCGCAGCACCTCTGCCCGCGCCGCATCGCCGCTCAGGGTGGCGTAGATCAGGCCGTAGAAATGAAACGCCATCGAGATGTAGTAATCCTTTGGCCGACCCGGACCGTCGGAGTACCAGCCCTCCCCCAGATAGTAGGCGTCCATCATCGCGAAGCGGCGATCGATGGCCTGCTGATCGTATGGCAGCCCGGCACGCTTAAAGCCAAGCTGCACCATGATGGCGAAGTAGTTCCAGTTGCTGTCCGGCATCTGAGCGTCGGTGATCTGGTTCAGCCAGGCGTGCAGGTTCATCAGCTCGCGTTCGCTAAACAAAACGGTGAGTTTGTCCTGCAGCAGCGCCAGCCCGAGGCCATAGGCCGCCATCTCCACCAGACGCTGATCGTAAGGCCCGGCTTCGCCCCAGTAGCCTGCGCTCTGCGGGTCGGTGCCCTGCTTAATGGCGGTAATGTACTTGTCGCTGAACGGCGTGCTGTCGCCGGCGGCCATCAGCGGAAACAGCCCCCACAGCACCCGGGATAATCCCTCCATCTGCGCCACATCCGTGGCGTAGTGGGCGCTGGTATCGCCCAGCGAAAAGCGGGAGCTGCCCGCCGGAAATTGCGTATCCACCGCCGCCAACAGGGTGTTCAGGGCCGCCACCAGATCCTGGCGGGATGACAACGGATTTGATTTTTCTTTGTTTGCCGCGCACATAGGCTGGTCCTCGTAATCAACTGCGGCAAAGAATAGTTAATCAGCGAGGGGCAGAAATGTTACCCGGGTCACAGGAGTGAGAGATGAATAAACCCGCAGTTGATGAAATTTAAAAAGGTGGTTTATAAAGAGGCAGGAAAAGGGAAAAGTTGAGTTTTATTGCACTATGCGCGAGACACCCACGGCGGAACGCCTTGAGCTGATTACCCTGAACGACGCCATCGTGTCGTTCAGTCGCCTGTTCGCCAACACCGTGCGCTACCATCACTGGCACCAGTGTCTGGAAATTCTCTATGTCGAAGAAGGGTTTGGCGTGGCGATTGTCGATAATCGTCACTACACCATGCGCCCGGGCCGGCTGTTTTTCTTTCCACCTTTTACCCTGCACAAGGTGATGGTCGATCCCCAGGCCGAAGCGAACTATCGCCGCACTATTATTCATCTCGATCAGCATGCGGTCCTGAAGGCGCTGCGCGACTTTCCCCAGACCCAGCAGCGGCTGCAGAAGCTGTCCCGGCGCGGGGGCGAAGCCTGGGTGGCGGATATGGCGCACTGCCACAGCCATCTCGATCATCTGTTCAGCTGTTACCCGCCGCCGATGAACAGCGAGCGCGTCGCCAGCCTGCTGATCGGCCTGTTTGCCATGCTGCCGCACGATGACGAAGGCCAGCCCGGTAACAGTCAGGGCATCGCCAGCCAGGTGATGTTCTGGCTGGACGAGCATTATCAGAATAAATTCAGCCTGGATGCGCTGGCAGACGAGCTGGGGAAGTCCCGCAGCTACGTGTCACGGAAATTCCATGCCGAAACGGGGGAGAAAATTCACGATTACCTGAATACCTTACGCCTGCGGAAGGCCTGCGAAAGTTTGCTGCACTCGGAGGCGAGCGTGCGGGAGATCGCCGCGCGGGTGGGGTTTTCGGATGTGACGTATTTTATTAGCGCATTTAAAAAGGGCATCGGAGAGACGCCCTTGCAGTACCGGAAAAATCATCGTGCGGCCTGAGGGAGTGCCGGGTGGCGGCTACGCCTTACCCGGCCTACAAAAACCGTAGGCCCGTGCAAGCGAAGCGCCGCCGGGCAAATAGCCGCCGCCCGGCAATGCATCAACCCTCGATATCCGCCAGGTCGCCCTTCTCCTGCAGCCAGTTGCGGCGGTCTTCTGAGCGCTTCTTGGCCAGCAGCATATCCATCATCGCGTTGGTCTGCTGCTCATCTTCATCGCTGATGGTGAGCTGCACCAGACGGCGAGTGTTGGGGTCGAGCGTGGTTTCACGCAGCTGCAGCGGGTTCATTTCGCCCAGCCCTTTAAAGCGCTGCACGTTCGGTTTGCCCTTCTTGCGCTTGAGCTGCTCCAGCACGCCCGCTTTCTCTTCTTCCGTCAGGGCGTAATAAACCTCTTTACCGAGATCGATACGGTAAAGTGGCGGCAGCGCCACGTGGACGTGACCGTTTTTCACCAGCGTACGGAAGTGCTTCACAAAGAGCGCGCACAGCAGTGTGGCGATGTGCAGACCATCGGAGTCCGCATCCGCAAGGATACAGATCTTGCCGTAGCGCAGCTGGCTCAGATCCTCGCTGTCCGGATCGATACCGATCGCCACCGAGATGTCGTGCACCTCCTGCGACGCCAGCACCTCATCGGAAGAGACCTCCCAGGTATTCAGGATCTTACCCTTCAGCGGCATGATCGCCTGATATTCACGATCGCGCGCCTGCTTGGCCGATCCGCCCGCCGAATCCCCTTCCACCAGGAACAGCTCGGTGCGGTTCAGATCCTGCGCGGTACAGTCCGCCAGCTTGCCCGGCAGCGCAGGGCCGCTGGTCAGCTTTTTACGCACCACTTTCTTCGCCGCACGCAGACGACGCTGGGCGCTGGAAATCGCCATCTCGGCCAGCATCTCTGCGGCCTGCACGTTCTGGTTCAGCCACAGGCTGAAGGCGTCTTTCACCACGCCGGAGACGAACGCCGCACACTGGCGCGAGGAGAGACGCTCTTTGGTCTGCCCGGCAAACTGTGGATCCTGCATTTTGACCGACAGCACGTAGGCGCAGCGATCCCAGATATCTTCCGCCGACAGCTTCACGCCGCGCGGCAGGATATTGCGGTATTCGCAGAACTCGCGCATGGCGTCCAGCAGCCCCTGGCGCAGGCCGTTAACGTGCGTCCCGCCCTGCATGGTCGGGATCAGGTTGACGTAGCTTTCGGTCAGCAGTTCGCCGCCTTCCGGCAGCCACAGCAGCGCCCAGTCCACCGCTTCCGTATCACCGGCAAAATTACCGATAAAGGGTTTTTCCGGCAGGGTTGGCAGGCCGTTCACCGCTTCGCCCAGGTAATCGTTCAGGCCGTCCTGATAGCACCAGCGCTGCTCGCTGTTGTTGACCTCGTCCTTGAAGGTGATTTCCACCCCAGGGCACAGGACCGCTTTCGCTTTCAGAATGTGCGTCAAGCGTGAGACCGAGAAACGCGGGCTGTCGAAGAAGCTCTCGTCCGGCCAGAAGTGGACGCTGGTGCCGGTATTGCGTTTGCCGCAGGTGCCGATCACCTTTAAATCCTGAACTTTGTCGCCGTTCTCAAAGGCGATGTTGTACACCTGGCCGTCGCGGCGCACGGTGACTTCCACCCGTTTTGACAGGGCGTTGACCACGGAGATACCTACCCCGTGCAGGCCGCCTGAGAACTGGTAATTTTTGTTGGAGAACTTGCCGCCCGCGTGCAGACGGCAGAGGATCAGCTCAACCGCCGGGACACCCTCTTCCGGGTGAATATCCACCGGCATGCCGCGACCGTCGTCGATCACTTCCAGCGACTGGTCGGCGTGCAGAATAACGTCGACGCGTTTGGCATGACCCGCCAGCGCTTCGTCGACGCTGTTATCAATTACTTCCTGGCCCAGATGGTTTGGGCGCGTGGTATCGGTGTACATCCCCGGACGTCGGCGAACCGGCTCAAGCCCGGTGAGTACCTCAATGGCATCAGCGTTATAGGTTTGCGTCATGATTTAAACTAGCAATTCGCAGCGATTGTCAGAGGCTGTGCAGACCAAGAAAGTCGACAATCTGGGTGAAATGATCCTCAAAGCCCGTGAAGGCATGATTACCGCCCTCTTCTATAGTCTGGCGGCAGGAGGCGTAGTACGCCACCGCCTGGCGGTAATCCAGCACTTCATCACCCGTCTGTTGCAGCAGCCAGATAAGATCTGGCGCTTCCAGCGGGTCAATCTGCATAACTTTGAGGTCGTAAATATGGCGTGACTCTAGCACATATTGCTGTCCGGTGTAGGGGTTCTCGTTGTGCCCCAGATAGCCCACCAGCAGCTCAAAAGGCCGCACCGCCGGGTTGACTACCACCGCAGGCACCATAAAGCACTGGGACAGCCAGGTGGCGTAGTAGCCGCCAAGGGATGACCCCACCACACCAAAGGGCTCACCGCCGTGGGCCATGACAATCGTCTCCAGCATTTCGGCGGCCTCGGCCGGGTACGGCGGCAGCTGCGGGACAATCATCTCGACGTCCGGATGATGGACTTCCAGCCACTGTCGAAACAGCGTCGCTTTTGCTGAGCGCGGGGAACTGTTGAACCCGTGCAGATAGAGGAGCGCAGACATCAGTAGCCTTCTGACGCAGTGTCCGGGCGGAACTGCGAGCTTTGCAGGCGGCAGACTTCGGTCGTCACCGAGCCGTCGGCATGCAGATCCAGCCAGCGCCAGCCTGGGGCAATGGTGTCTAAGGTGAAGTTCGCACAGTGCGGTTTGAACTGCACGCAGGTGGACGGCGTAGCCAGCAGGCGACGCCCGTTCCAGTCGAGATCCAGCTCCTGGTGAATATGGCCGCAGAGCAGGTTATTGACCCGCGGGAATTTTATCAGCACCTGATCGAGAGCAGCTGAGTTGCGCAGGCTGTGCTGATCGAGCCAGCTGCATCCTGCCGGCAGCGGATGATGATGCAATAAAAGCAGGGTGTGGCGCTCGGGATCGGCCGCCAGCTTTGCTTCGAGCCACTCCAGCTGAAACTCGCTCAGCTCGCCGTGCGGCACGCCGAAGACCTGGCTGTCGAGCAGCAGGATTTGCCAGTTATCGCCCGAATGGACCCGCTTCGCAGGGGAGATCCCCGCATCCTGAAGCGCGCTGTACATCGAAGGTTGAAAATCGTGATTACCGGGTAACCAGACGCAGGGCGCGTTAAAGCTCGCGATACCTTCAGCAAAATGCTGATAAGCCGCGGAGGTTTGATCCTGCGCCAAATCGCCCGTGGCGACAATCAGATCGCATTCGCGCTTCTGGGCATGAATGGCTTCCAGAACAGCCTGATAACTCTCCCAGGTATTCACACCCAACAGGGTTTCATGCTTTTTGGCAAACAGGTGAGTATCAGTAATTTGCAATACCCTGACTGGCGCCCCACCAGCAACAGTCAGGTTCAACAGGCTTTCCAAATGGTGTCCTTAGGTAGGTTTACGACGCTAACAAACCGGAATCGCCATTGCTCCATGTGCTAAACAATATCTTAGCCAGTCGGCTAAAAACTGGTTAATTTGATGCTTTTCGTCGCGTTGATGCAACTTTTTATTTGGATAATCATATCGCGCTTTGAAGCGGAAGATCTGCTGGCTTGAACACACTTCAGCGACCATCGCGTCATGGTAGAGCCGCACCGTCATTGACGGCAGGCTCCAGTAGCTGATGGACGGTGCGGTTTGCTCAATTTCCACCAGCGTAGTGTAACGGGTTGATTCAACAATAGTTAACCGATACTGCGCGTTGCTCACCTGATAGCTCACTGTTTCACCGGCCACGTCGTTACGCGGCAGTAGTCGGCGTAATTGTGCGAAATTGGTCTCGCACAGACGCATCATTTCAGGGAAGTCAGGTGTATAACGCTTCATTTTTTCCACTCGTTTCTTAAGTCCTGATAATGCAGCTGGAGCCATTGCAAAGCGATGACAGAAGCCGCGTTGTCGATTTTCCCCTCTTTTACCCATTGATAAGCCTGCTCCCGACTTACCACATGAACACGAATGTCTTCGTTTTCATCAACCAGACCGTGAATCCCTTGCGCGGTCGTGGCGTCCACTTCGCCAACCATAACTGAGAGGCGCTCGCTGGTGCCGCCAGGGCTTGCCAGATAGCTGGTGATCGGTTTTGTCCGACCCACTTCCAGACCGGCCTCTTCCATCGCCTCGCGGCGGGCGACATCTTCCGGCGTCTCGCCCTCTTCGATCATCCCGGCCACCATCTCCAGTAGCCACGGGCTTTCGCTGGTATCCAGCGCGGCAATGCGAATCTGCTCTATCAGTACCACTTCGTCACGCACTGGGTCAAAGGGTAGCAAGACTGCGGCATGCCCGCGCTCAAAAATTTCGCGCTTCACTTCGCCACTCATTTCACCGTTAAACAAACGATGGCGAAAACGGTATAATTCCAGTGAAAAAAATCCGCTGTAGAGCGTTTCTCGTGCAATAATTTCTACATCGTTTTTTGTGAAAGTCACTGGCAACTTTTCTGGTTTATCCATGTTTGCATCCTGGTATAAATGGTGGCGTTAAGGTGAAATTCAATTCTGCTAAACTGCGGTTTCTACTACAGTATGGTAAATTGGTGCAAGTTACTGCCGCATGGCACGGAACGCCAACCTTTTGCAGTGGCGAAGTCTGCTAGAATCGGTAGATATTTTTTTAATTAGATCAGCGCTAACTAAGCTTCACAACAAGGAAAGCAAATGAAGAAATTGCTCCCCATCCTCATCGGCCTGAGCCTGACGGGTTTCAGCGCGTTGAGTCAGGCAGAGGACCTGATACAGGTTTATAAGCAGGCACGTCTGAGCAACCCGGAACTGCGTAAATCCGCTGCCGATCGTGATGCTGCATTTGAAAAAATTAATGAAGCACGCAGCCCATTATTACCACAGCTGGGTTTGGGTGCCGACTATACCTATAACAACGGTTACCGTGATGCGAACGGCGTCGACTCCAACGTCACCAGCGGTTCACTTCAGTTAACCCAGACGCTGTTTGATATGTCTAAATGGCGTAACCTGAGCCTGCAGGAGAAATCTGCCGGTATTCAGGATGTCACCTATCAGACCGACCAGCAGACGCTGATCCTCAATACCGCAACCGCCTACTTCAGAGTGCTGAGCGCGATCGATTCGCTCTCCTACATTGAAGCACAGAAACAGGCTATCTATCGCCAGCTCGATCAGACTACCCAACGCTTCAACGTAGGCCTGGTCGCGATCACCGACGTGCAGAACGCCCGTTCACAATACGATAACGTGCTGGCGAACGAAGTGACCGCGCGTAACGACCTGGATAACTCCGTTGAGCAGCTGCGTCAGGTCACCGGTAATTACTACCCGCAACTGGCCTCGCTGAACGTTGATCACTTCAAAGCCGATAAGCCGCAGGCGGTGAATGCCCTGCTGAAAGAAGCTGAAAACCGTAACCTCAGCCTGTTGCAGGCCCGCCTGAGCCAGGATCTGGCCCGCGAGCAAATTCGTCTGGCGCAGGACGGCCATCTGCCAACCCTGAGCCTGAGCGCTTCCAGCGGTATTTCTAATACCAGCTACAGCGGTTCCCGGACCAGCGGTGCCCAGTACAACGACAGCGACGTTGGCCAGAATAAAATCGGCCTGAACTTCTCCCTGCCAATTTATCAGGGCGGCCAGGTCAATTCACAGGTCAAACAGGCGCAGTACAACTTTGTCGGTGCCAGCGAGCAGCTTGAAAGCGCGCACCGCAGCGTTGTGCAGACCGTGCGTTCTTCCTTCAACAACGTGAACGCCTCTGTCAGCAGCATTAACGCCTACAAACAGGCCGTGGTTTCTGCCCAGAGTTCACTGGATGCGTCAGAAGCCGGTTACGCGGTCGGGACCCGTACCATCGTTGACGTGCTGGACGCGACTACCACGCTGTATAACGCCAAACAACAGCTCTCCAACGCCCGTTATAACTACCTGATTAACCAGCTGAACATCAAGCAAGCGCTGGGTACGTTGAACGAGCAGGATCTGGTTGCGCTGAACGGTTCATTAGGTAAGCCAATCTCCACCACGCCTGAATCCGTAGCGCCGGAAAACCCACAGCAGGACGCTTCTGCTGACGGTTTGACCCCTGCTACCGCACGCACCACCAGCAACTGATGCTGCTACCCGGTCTGGGTTCACCAGGCCGGGTAAATCCCCCCAGTCCGACAAAAATACGTAAGCCAACGTAAAGATCCCCCTGTTTGACGCCGATAGCTTCAATTTCCACCACTCATCCTCTATTCTGAGCGTTATTTTCTGTGTTTTACCACTGGGTCCTGGAAGACAATTATGAAACGGACAAAATCCATTAATCACGCCTCGTTCCGCAAAAGCTGGAACGCGCGTCATTTCACTCCTGTCGCCCTGGCGCTGAGCGCCGCGTTTATGCTGGCGGGCTGTGAAAAAACCGACGAAACGGTTTCGCTCTATCAGAATGCCGATGACTGTGCGGCCGCTACCGGCAAAAGCGCGGAGTGTACCACCTCGTACAACAACGCCCTGAAGGAAGCGGAACGTACCGCGCCGAAATACGCCAGCCGTGAAGACTGCGTGGCCGAGTTCGGCGAAGGCCAGTGCCAGCAGGCTCCGGCCCCGGCTCAGGCAGGCACCGCGCCAGCAGAAAACCAGGCGCAGGCACAGTCCAGCGGGAGCTTCTGGATGCCGCTGATGGCGGGTTACATGATGGGCCGTCTGATGAGCGGCGGCGCGGGCTATCAACAGCAGCCGCTGTTCAGCTCGAAAAACCCGGCCAGCCCGGCTTATGGTCAGTACACCGATGCCAGCGGCAAAGGTTATGGTGCCGCCCAGCCAGGCCGCACTATGAACGTCCCTAAAACCGCCATGGCGCCAAAACCGGCCACCACCAGCACCGTTACCCGCGGCGGCTTCGGTGATTCTGTTGCCAAACAGAACACCATGCAGCGTAGCGCGGCCGGCACCTCAACACGCTCTATGGGCGGCTGATAATGGAACGAGTCAGTATTGTTGAGCGCCCGGACTGGCGCGAGAAAGCCACCGAATATGGTTTCAATTTTCACACCATGTATGGCGAGCCGTACTGGTGTGAAGATGCCTATTACAAACTGACCCTCGCCCAGGTTGAAAAGCTGGAGGCGGTCACGGCAGAGCTGCATCAGATGTGCCTGAAGGTGGTGGAAAAGGTCATTGCCAGCGATGAGCTACTGACCAAATTCCGCATTCCGAAGCACACCTGGGGCTTTGTGCGTCAGTCATGGGCGACCCATCAGCCGTCGCTCTATTCGCGCCTCGACCTGGCGTGGGATGGTACCGGCGAGCCGAAGCTGCTTGAGAACAACGCCGATACGCCAACCTCGCTGTATGAAGCGGCTTTCTTCCAGTGGATCTGGCTGGAAGATCAGCAGAACGCGGGTCATCTGCCGGAAGGCAGCGACCAGTTCAACAGCCTGCAGGAAAAGCTGATTGAGCGTTTCGCTGAGCTGCGCGAGCAGCACGGCTTTCACCTGCTGCACTTTGCCTGCTGTCGTGACACGGTCGAAGATCGCGGCACCGTGCAGTATCTGCAGGATTGCGCCGCCGAGGCAGAAGTCGCCACTGAATTCCTCTATATAGAAGATATCGGGCTGGGTGAAAGAGGCCAGTTCACCGATCTGCAGGATCAGGTGATCAGCAACCTGTTCAAGCTCTATCCGTGGGAATACATGCTGCGCGAAGTGTTCTCCACCAAGCTGGAAGATGCGGGCGTGCGCTGGCTGGAGCCAGCATGGAAGAGCATTATCTCCAACAAAGCCCTGCTGCCATTGCTGTGGGAGATGTTCCCGGACCATCCGAATCTGCTGCCGGCGTACTTCGCGGAAGATGACTATCCGCAGATGGATAAGTACGTCAAAAAGCCGATTTTCTCCCGCGAGGGTGCCAACGTGTCGATTATCGAAAACGGTAACACCGTGGAAGCGGTTGAAGGCCCGTATGGCGAAGAAGGGATGATCGTCCAGCAGTTCTGTCAGCTACCGAAGTATGGCGACAGCTATATGCTGATCGGCAGCTGGCTGATCAACGATCAGCCTGCCGGGATTGGTATTCGTGAAGATCGGGCGCTGATCACCCAGGATCTGTCCCGCTTCTATCCGCATATTTTTGTGGAGTGACATGTGGTGCCGGATTGTGCGGCCTGATGCCCTCACCCCGGCCCTCTCCCACAGGGAGAGGGTGCAAACACTAAAAACGGTAACAGGAGTTACCGTTTTGCCTTTATTCCCCCACCTGCACCGACAGCATACTCAAACTGCCCATCTCGATGCCATCCACCGGCGTGGTAATCGGTTCCTGGCCGTCCCACACGCCCAGGACATACAGCAGCGGCAGGAAGTGTTCCGCCGTCGGGTTCGAGAGCGAGCCGCCATCGTGCGCCAGATAATTCACCAGCGGATGCTCCTCTGCCGGCCCCTGCCAGCTGAGGTTCATTTTCACGTAATCATTAAATGACGTGGCCCATGGATAAGGCGTATTTTCCCCGTGCCAGCGGGCGGTACGCAGGTTATGCACCACGTTGCCGCTGGCCACCAGCATAATGCCTTCATCACGCAGAGAGGCGAGCTTACGGCCCATCTCCAGGTGCCAGGCCGCCGGCTTGGTGCTGTCGATGCTGAGCTGCACCATCGGGATATCGGCATTCGGGTACATCTTGATCAGCACGCCCCAGGAGCCATGGTCAAAGCCCCACGCCTCTTTATCCAGGGTGACAGGGATCGGTGCCAGCAGATCCACCAGCTGCTGCGCCAGCGCCGGGGAGCCCGGTGCCGGATAGTGCGTGTCGTACAGCGCCTGCGGGAAACCGCCAAAATCATGAATGGTTTTAGGTGCTTCCATGGCGGTAACGCCGGTGCCACGGGTAAACCAGTGTGCGGAGATCACCACGATAGCCTTCGGACGCGGCAACGTCTCGCCCAGATGTCGCCAGGCGCGGGTGTAGACGTTATCTTCCAGCACATTCATTGGGCTACCGTGACCCAAAAACAGCGCTGGCATACGAGAAGAAGTCATGATGATATCCTTACACAAGGTGTCGATTTGATAGCTTTACCTTACCCGTTATCCGGATAAGATGAACTCAGATAACCATGAAGAAGATCATCAGGAAATTTGAATGTAAGGGATCTGTAAAGGCAGCTGTACCCGCTCGCTTTGCGTGCGTTTAGCCTTTAATATGAATGAGAATCATTATCATAAGGAGAGGTGAATGTCAGTTCCCCTGATTCTGACTATTCTTGCAGGCGCCGCCACCTTCATCGGCGCCATGCTCGGCGTACTGGGCCAGAAGCCCTCTAACCGCGTGCTGGCCTTTTCCCTCGGCTTTGCCGCCGGGATTATGCTGCTCATCTCCCTGATGGAGATGCTGCCTGCCGCCCTCGGCACGGAAGGCATGTCGCCGGTGCTCGGCTACGGGATGTTTGTCATTGGTCTGCTGGGCTACTTTGCGCTGGACAGAATGCTGCCCCACGCGCACCCGCAGGATCTGATGCAAAAAGGCAGCAAGCCGCTGCCCGGTAATCTGCGACGCACCGCGCTGCTGCTGACCCTGGGCATCAGCCTGCACAACTTCCCGGAAGGCGTCGCCACCTACGTGACCGCCAGCAATAATCTGGAGTTGGGTTTCGGTATTGCGCTGGCGGTGGCGTTGCACAATATTCCTGAAGGGCTGGCGGTAGCGGGCCCGGTCTATGCGGCCACGGGATCCAAGCGTAAAGCGGTGTTCTGGGCGGGCATTTCCGGCATGGCGGAGATCCTCGGCGGGGTGCTGGCGTGGTTGATCCTCGGCAGCCTGATTTCGCCGGTGGTGATGGCGGCCATTATGGCGGCGGTGGTAGGGATTATGGTGGCGCTGTCGGTGGATGAGCTGATGCCGCTCGCCAAAGAGATCGACCCGAATAACAATCCCAGCTACGGCGTGCTGTGCGGAATGTCGGTGATGGGGCTCAGTCTGGTGCTACTCCAGACGGCCGGAATAGGCTAAAAAAAACGCCGGGATATCCCGGCGTTTTTTATGCTGCGTTATCAGCTGGCTTTACGCTCGTGCGCCTGGCGATATGCCACCAGATCTTCGATAGTCACTACTGCCATGTTGTGCTTACCGGCAAACTCGATGCACTCCGGCGCGCGCGCCATAGAGCCATCATCATTGGTCAGTTCACAGAGCACACCGGCAGGTTTGAAACCGGCCAGGGTTACCAGGTCGATGGTCGCTTCGGTGTGGCCGCCGCGGGTCAGGACGCCGCCCGGCTGCGCGCGCAGCGGGAATACGTGGCCCGGACGATTCAGGTCAGAAGGTTTTGCGCCATCGGCAATGGCCGCACGTACGGTGGTCACGCGGTCAGCAGCAGACACACCGGTGGTCACACCGCTGGCCGCTTCGATGGTCACGGTAAAACCGGTGCCATAGGCGCTGGTGTTGTTTTCTACCATCATCGGCAGATCCAGCTGCTTACGGCGATCTTCGGTGATACACAGGCAAACAATACCGCTGCCGTGACGGATGGTCAGCGCCATCTGCTCAACGGTCATGGTTTCGGCGGCGAAAATCATATCGCCTTCGTTTTCACGATCTTCATCGTCAAGCACCATCACGCCGCGACCTTCGCGAAGCGCAGCAAGCGCGTGTTCTACACGGTCAGCAGAGGTGCCGAAAGAGGAAAGGAGCGTCTGATTCATGGTAAAAAAAACCTCATTAAAATTATGGTTACCAGAATCAGGGCAGTCTTAGGAGCGCCGTAGTACGGCAAAAAAATAACGTGAGCGGGCCTCGCCCGGCTGGTTCGTTACTCTCTCCCATCCGGACTTTAACCGTCGGCCCCGGAATTACACCGGATCTGCTGACCTTTGAGTTTGCACCCAAAGCGCTCGCGGGCTTTCAACGCGAAGGTTGATTTACCGCCGGTGGGGAATTTCGCCCCGCCCTGAGAATAAGCGGGATAACTATAACGCTAATGATTATGTTCGGCAACGCATAAGCTTCACACAATTCTGGTTTAAGGATCGCGGTTACGCGCTACAATGGTCGTTAACACCTTTTCTTCAAGGGAACTACCATGATCGACCCAAAAAAAATTGAACAACTTGCCCGCCAGGTCCATGAATCTATGCCGAAAGGCGTGCGTGAATTCGGTGATGACGTTGAGAAGAAGATCCGCCAGGTGCTGCAGTCGCAGCTGATGCGTCTGGATCTGGTCAGCCGTGAAGAATTTGACGTCCAGACGCAGGTGCTGCTGCGTACCCGCGAAAAAATCGCCCTGCTGGAGCAGCGTCTGACCGAGCTGGAAAATCGCAACATCGTTGACGAAGTGAAACCGGCCCCGGCGATCCCACCGGTGGACAACGTGGAATAATGCTGTAACGCCTACGAGGTAAAAGCAAAACGGCAACCCAGGTTGCCGTTTTTAATGTTTGCGCCCTCTCCCTGTGGGAGAGGGTTGGGGTGAGGGCATCAGCCCGCACCAACTACTGACTGTCTTTCTGGATCTTCTTAATGATTTTGGTGGTTGAACACCCGTCCTCAAAGTTGAGTACCATCACTTCCCCGCCGTTGGCCCACACCTCTTCGCTACCCGCGATCTGTTCAGGCTTGTAGTCACCGCCTTTCACCAGCAGATCCGGCAGGATCCCGGCAATCAGGCGCTGCGGCGTGTCTTCCTCGAACGAGACCACCCAGTCCACCGCTTCCAGCGCGCCGAGTACGATCATGCGCTGCTCCAGCGGATTCACCGGACGGGTCTCGCCTTTCAGGCGTTTGGTGGAGGCATCGCTGTTGACCGCCACAATCAGACGGTCGCCCAGCTTGCGCGCGTTCGCCAGATAAGAGACGTGACCCGCGTGCAGAATGTCGAACACGCCGTTGGTCATCACCACTTTCTCGCCACGCTTACGTGCGGCAGCCACCGCCACTTTTAGCTCGTCTTCGTTCATCACACCAAAACCGGTATCGGCACGACCGCGTACCGCGTTTTCCAGCTCGATAGGCGAAACGGTAGAGGTCCCCAGCTTGCCCACCACCACGCCCGCGGCGGCGTTGGCAAAGTAGCAGGCCTCTTCCAGCGTATTACCCGCAGCCAGTGTAGCCGCCAGCACGCCGATGACCGTATCGCCGGCACCGGTGACGTCATACACTTCCTGCGCCTGGGTCGGCATATGCAGCGGCGCTTTGCCCGGCTGCAGCAGGGTCATCCCCTGCTCGGAACGGGTCACCAGCAGCGCGGAGAAATCGAAATCGGCGATGATCTTCATGCCGCGCTCAACGATCTCCTCTTCGGTTTTGCATTTACCCGCCACCGCTTCGAATTCGGAGAGGTTCGGCGTAAGCAGCGTCGCCCCGCGATAGCGTTCGAAATCGGTGCCTTTCGGATCGATCAGCACCGGTACGCCAGCGTTGCGGGCCAGGGCGATCATCTGCTGAACGCTGGCCAGCGCCCCTTTGGCGTAGTCGGAGAGCACCAGCGCGCCGATGTTACCCAGCGCCTGGTTGATGCGCTCGTGCAGCGGCTCCGGATCGACGCCTTCAAACCCTTCTTCAAAGTCGAGGCGGATGAGCTGCTGGTTACGCGACAGCACGCGCAGCTTGGTGATGGTCGGGTGCGTCGGGACAGAAACGAAATCACATTTGACGTTCACATCCGCCAGCGTCTTGCTCAGCGCACGCGCGGCGTCATCAATGCCGGTCAGCCCCACCAGACGCGAATGCGCGCCGAGAGAAGCAATGTTCATCGCCACGTTTGCCGCGCCGCCAGGACGCTCTTCAATGGTATCCACCTTCACCACCGGGACCGGGGCTTCCGGGGAAATGCGGCTGGTTGGCCCATACCAGTAGCGATCCAGCATCACATCGCCAACCACCATAACTCCAGCACGTTCAAACTCTGGCAGTGTTACTTTCATTCCTGACTCCAGAAAGATTCACAATTTGCGCGCGATAATATCACACTTGTTTTGTTACGCACGGTTCCACCAGCCACTTCTGCCAGCAGGCCCGCACCAGCTCTCGCTCGGTGTTAAAGCAGTCGAGCGGCAGATGGCCCGGCTGCTCCTGCAGGGCCAGGTGGTGCAACTCATCGCGCAGCGTGGTGTAAGCGCGGGTCAATGCCAGCGCCTCGTGCTCGTCCATAATGTCGTTTTGCGCCAGCAGCTCCAGAATGCGTACGTTATCCGACCAGCGGGTGAGCTTCGGCTTGCTGTGCGCGTCACGCAGCACCAGGTACTGGGTGATAAATTCAATGTCGGTAATGCCGCCTTCATCGGCTTTGATATCAAAGCGATCGCGATGTTTATTCCCCAGATGGGCGCGCATCTTCTCGCGCATCTCACGCACTTCGGTTTGCAGCGTCGGGCCCTCGCGCGTGGCGGTAAGCACGTCGCGACGAATGGTATCGAACTGCGCTTTCAGCTGCGGATCGCCATACACCACCCGGGCGCGCACCAGGGCCTGATGTTCCCAGGTCCAGGCCTCGTTCTGCTGATAATCGGCGAAGGAGTCGGTAGAGGTGACCAGCATGCCCGCCGCCCCGGACGGACGCAGTCGGGCATCCACCTCATACAGAATGCCGGACGAGGTGCGGGTGCTGAACAGGTGCATGATGCGCTGGGCGAGGCGCAGGTAGAACTGACGCCCGTCGATCTCGCGCTCGCCGTCGGTCATCACGTCTACCGGGCAGTCGTGGAGGAAAATCAGATCCAGATCGGAGCTGTAGCCCAGCTCCCAGCCGCCCAGTTTGCCATAGCCCACCACCGCAAAGCCGCGTCCTTCGCGATCGGCCAGGTGCTTCGGCTGGCCGTAACGGGCCACCATCTGCACCCACGCCTGGTGGACCACCGCATCGATAATCGCTTCCGCCAGCCAGGTTAAGTGATCGCTTACTTTCATTACCGGCAGCGTGCCGGAGATGTCTGCCGCCGCCACGCGCAGCAGCTGCGCCTGCTTAAACTGGCGCAGCGCCTCCAGCTGTTGCTCTTCGTCCTCTTCCGGCACGCGCAGCAGATACTGGCGCAGCTCATCGCGATAGGCGTCGGTCGCCGTCGGCTGATAAAGGGTGTTGGGATCGAGCAGCTCGTCCAGCAGCAGCGGATAGCGTGCCAGCTTGCTGGCAATCATTGGCGAAGCGGCGCAGAGGGAAATCAGGTGCTTTAGCGCCCCGGGAAACTCGCTGAGCAGCTCCAGATAGGTCGTACGGGTGATTATCCCGCTCAGCAGCGGGGTCAGGCGCGACAGCGGCACCGGGGCATCGGCGCGGGAGCAGACGTCGCTGAGCAGGTGCGGCATCAGATGGTCCAGCACCTGGCGGCCGCGCGGGCCAATGGCGCGCTTGTTCAGCTCAAGACGGAAATCGGCAATCAGCGCCACAACCCGATGGCGATCCTCATCGCTGAGGTGGGTCAGCACCGGGGTGGTGTCGTCCTCCTGCAGCGCATCCTGCCACAGCTCGCGCCAGTGCTCAGACAGCTCATCCTCCTGGGATTCGCTCTCATCGTCGCCGATCAGGTCGTTAAAAATACGTCGCACCGCGGCCATATGGGCATCCAGCGCGTCGGTCAGGGCCTGCCAGTCGTCCACGCGCATTCCCCAGGCGAGGCGGGCACGGTTAAGCTCATCCCCTGGCAGGGTCTGGGTTTGTTCGTCATTGATGCTCTGGAGCAGATTTTCCAGCCGCCGTAAAAAGAGGTAGGCCTCGCGTAGGATACGGTCATCGCCTTCCGGCAGCAGGTGCAGCTGGGCGATGGCGGCCAGAGTTGGCAGCAGGGAGCGGGACTGCAGCGAAGGCTCGCGCCCGCCGCGGATCAGCTGGAAGACCTGGACGATAAACTCGATCTCGCGGATGCCGCCCGCCCCCAGCTTGATGTTGTCTTTCAGGCCGCGACGACGCACTTCCCGGGCAATCATCCCTTTCATGTTACGCAGCGACTGGATGACGCTGAAATCAATGTAGCGACGGAAGACGAACGGGCGCAGCATGGCGCGCAGCTCGTTGGCATAGGCATCGCCGGTATCGCCCATGATCCGCGCCTTCACCATCGCGTAGCGTTCCCAGTCGCGCCCCTGCTCCTGGTAATAATCTTCCAGCGCGGCAAAGCTCAGCACCAGCGGGCCGCTGTCGCCGAACGGACGCAGGCGCATATCCACCCGGTAGACAAAGCCGTCCTGGGTGGGTTGATCCAGGGCCTTAATCAGCCGCTGCCCCAGCCGGGTGAAGAACTGGGCATTATCCAGCTCGCGACGTCCGCCGCGGGTGGCCCCCTTCTCCGGCCAGGCGAAGATCAGGTCGATGTCCGAGGAAAAATTAAGTTCGCCGCCGCCCAGTTTGCCCATGCCTAAAATCAGCAGCGGCTGCGGGGTGCCGTCTTCACTGCACGGCGTACCCCATTCGCGGCAGCAGGCGTCGTACAGCCAGTCGCGGGCGGCGACAATCAGCGTCTCCGCCAGGTGACTTAGCTGCTGCAACGTGCTCTCTTCACTCGCCAGCATCAGCGCCTGCGCCCAGGCGATGCGCACCATCACCCGACGGCGGAACTGGCGCAGCGCACGCATCAGCGCGGCTTCATCGCTGATTTCGGCCAGCGCGTCCTGTAGCCACTGCGCGTAGTGCTGCCACTCGTCCGCCTGGGGCGGCGAAGCCTCAAGCTCGGCCTGCCAGTCAGGATGGGCGGTGACGCTCTCCTGCACAAAGTCGCTGAAGGTCAGCACCTGCCGGGCCTGCTCGCTTAATGACGAGGCGGGTAATGCTTCCGGCAGACGCTCACATACCGTCTGCCACTGCTGCTGTAAGGGTGAAGAAAGCGGCATTATAGGGGTTCCTTGCCTGCGTTAACGTTTTCCGCTGTGCAGCCAGAATGGCTCCTGCGAAATGGCTTCGTTGCGGAAATGCTCAATTTCAATGTGCTGGCGGGTCTTGATGGCATACAGCAGCCCTTGCCAGTTCTCCAGCCATGCGCGGGCGACCGGGCCGTCATAGGCCCCTGCCAGCAGCAGAATGCTGTCGACGTTGCGCGCCAGACGGATCAGCTGATCGCCGTACTGATCGCCCAGCGGATGTCCGAAAATGGTTTTCAGCTCAGCGGCGTGGCGGGACAGATGGATATCGGCAAAACGCTTGAAGTTTTCCGCCATTTTGGTCTCCCCCTTCGCGTCAAGGAAGCTGCGCCAGCCGTGGCTCACCAGGAACTCGGTCAACGCCAGCTTCGCGGTGGCGGTTTGCGGGCTGTAGACCGCCGTCTCGGCAGAGACGTCAGAAGCCATCAGGGCGTCGGCCTGGGTCAGCAGATCGCGTAAGTGAGCACTCGCTTTACGCGGCACAATGCCGCCGAACAGCGTCAGACTGTGACGCACCAGCGCCATCGCCGCCAGCACATGATCTTTTGCGCCTTTTACGCCGCGGATCCACAGCTCTTCGTGGTACTGCCACTGGCTCAGGGCCAGCTCCAGCGAGGCTTCAAAGCCCTGCTCGACCGAGGATTTCGGCGCGAGGCGCAGAATGTCGGTAGGTTTCAGCATGCGCGGGGCATTGCCCTGGGCCAGATGATAGCCGCGGGCGGCCTTGCTCAGGCTCCCCTGACGCAGACCGCTCTGCGACACCAGCTTGCGGGCCAACTTCAGCACATCATCGGCGTGACCTTCCAGCAGCTCAAGCTCCAGCTCGCAGATCGGCTCCTGGAACTCACCGGCTTTCACCTCCCCCAGGTCGAGGGCGATTTCGATCCGGCTTTTCCCTTCGTTCACCAGCCACTTCTCGCGCCAGAAATCGGTGCTGAACAGCGGGCTGACGCTCTCCGCCAGCCCGTCTGGCAGCCCGCCTTCCGGCCACACTTCCGCCGGGAAGCGCGCCAGCTCCAGCTCGGGCTGGCTGATATCGATGTTGTATTCCGGGCGCTGATGCAGGCCGCCGACCACGCGACCGCCGATTTTCATGGTCATCTCATAACGCCCGTCCACGCCGCGGATGCGCAGCCCACGGTCATGACGGCGCAGCCACAGGTCCTGCGTTTCGTAATAGATGTTGAGCAGTTGTACCGGCGCATGGTGCTCGCCGGTCAGCTGATGCAGATGGTTTCGCAGCGCGTCAACGCTGCCGCTTTCAACGATAAACTTTAATTCGATTTCCTGAGCCATGGCCTTGTTCTTTTGATTGCGACTTCGTGGGGTAAATTACGGCGAACTTACTCGCCACTTTTTTGTCAGTAGATAGTATTTTGCGCCAGATTGCCACGCAATGGGCAATTTGACGGGCGTAAAGTTTGCTACAGTGGCCAACAGAGCACAGAGGATTCCGAATGCTGACGAATCCTTTGAGCCTGAAGACTGTTTCCACTAATATCGTTCCACTTTTTATGAAAATAACGACTGCCTGATGCCTAAATTACGCCTGATCGGACTGACATTACTTGCCTTAAGCGCCGCGACCGTGGTCCACGCAGAAGAGAAGCGCTACGTTTCTGACGAACTGAACACCTGGGTACGCAGTGGTCCGGGTGACAATTATCGCCTCGTGGGTACGATTAATGCCGGCGAGGAAGTGGTGCTGTTGCAGAGCAACGCGGAATCCAACTATGGCCAGGTGCGCGACAGCAGCGGCCGTACCGCCTGGATCCCCCTGAAAGAGCTTAGCACCGACCCGAGCCTGCGCACCCGCGTGCCGGATCTGGAAAACCAGGTTAAAACCCTGACTGACAAGCTGACCAATATCGACGCCACCTGGAACCAGCGCACTGCTGAAATGCAGCAGAAAGTGGCCCAGAGCGACGGGGTGATCAACGGTCTCAAAGATGAGAACCAGAAGCTGAAGAACGAGCTGATCGTCGCCCAGAAAAAGGTGAGCGCGGCCAACCTGCAGCTGGATGACAAACAGCGCACCATCATCATGCAGTGGTTTATGTATGGCGGCGGCGTGCTGGGCATGGGTCTGCTGCTGGGTCTGGTACTGCCACATCTGGTGCCGAGCCGTAAACGTAAAGACCGTTGGATGAACTAAGTCGCCATCTCTGCCACACTTACGTATTATTTTACCAATATTTGATACGGGAGAGTGTGGCGTGAAGATTTATCTGGTCGGTGGTGCGGTTCGTGATGCGTTGTTAGGTCTGCCGGTCAAAGATAAAGACTGGGTGGTGGTGGGAGCCACCCCTCAGGCAATGCTCGACGCGGGTTACCAGCAGGTAGGCCGCGATTTCCCTGTGTTTCTGCACCCGCAAAGCCGCGAGGAGTACGCTCTGGCGCGTACCGAGCGTAAATCCGGCGTTGGCTATACCGGGTTTATCTGCCATGCCGACCCTGATGTCACCCTCGAAGACGATTTGCAGCGCCGCGATCTGACCATCAATGCCCTCGCGCAGGATGAAAACGGTCATATCGTCGATGCGTACGGCGGTAAACAGGATCTACAAAACCGCATCCTGCGCCATGTTTCCCCCCGCTTTCTCGGAAGATCCGCTCCGCGTACTGCGCGTGGCGCGCTTTGCTGCCCGCTATGCCCATCTGAGCTTCCGCATCGCCGACGAAACCCTGGCGCTGATGACGGCGATGACCGACGCGGGCGAGCTGGAACACCTCACCCCGGAGCGGGTGTGGAAAGAGACCGAAAATGCGCTCACCACCCGCAATCCGCAGGTTTACTTCCAGGTGCTGCGCGACTGCGGGGCGCTCAAAGTGCTGTTCCCGGAAGTGGATGCCCTGTTCGGCGTACCTGCCCCGGCGAAGTGGCACCCGGAGATTGATACCGGCATCCATACCCTGATGACCTTAAGCATGGCGGCGATGCTCAGCCCGGAGGTGGACGTGCGCTTTGCCACCCTGTGTCACGACCTCGGCAAGGGCTTAACGCCGCCCGAACTCTGGCCGCGCCATCATGGCCACGGCCCGGCGGGCGTCAGGCTGGTAGAAAAAGTCTGTCAGCGCATGCGGGTGCCGAACGAGATCCGCGATCTGGCGAAGCTGGTCGCCGAGTTCCATGACCTGATCCACACCTTCCCGATCCTCAAGCCGGCCACCATCGTCAAGCTGTTCGACAGCATTGACGCCTGGCGCAAGCCGCAGCGCGTGGAGCAAATCGCCTTAACCAGCGAAGCCGACGTACGCGGACGCACCGGGTTTGAAGCCAGCGATTATCCGCAGGGGCGATTGCTGCGTGAAGCCTGGGAGGTGGCGAAAGCCGTGCCGACCCAGGCGGTGATCCAGGCTGGATTCAAAGGGCCAGAGATTCGGGAAGAGTTAACAAAACGGCGGATTCAGGCGGTAGCGGACTGGAAGGAACAGCGTTGCCCTCAGCCGAAAGACTGAGGGCAGTCGGTCATCAGAAGAAGACCACGTAGACCGCGGCCGCCATGATAAAGCGATAGATGGCGAACGGGATAAACGAAATGCGCTTGATCAGCTGCAGGAAGGTTTTGATGGCAATCAGCGCCACGATAAAGGCGGTGATAAAGCCCACGGCAAACATCGGGATGTCGCCTGCGGTCAGGAAGTGGTAGCTCTTGTAGAGATCGAGCGCGGTCGCCCCCATCATCATCGGCACCGCCAGCAGGAACGAGAACTCAGAGGCCGCATAGCGGCTCACGCCCATCAGCATCCCGCCTGAAATCGTCGCCCCGGAGCGGGAGAAGCCCGGCCACAGCGCCAGACACTGGAAGCAGCCAATCATAAACGCCTGGCGGTAGGTCATATCATCCAGACCCGGCGCGCGCGGCTCTTTTGGCTTCAGCAGCTCAGCGGCAATCAGCAGCACGCCACCGACCACCAGCGCGTACATCACGTTAATCGGGTTAAACAGCGATTTGATCGTGTCGTGCAACACCAGACCCAGCACCACCGCCGGGATCATCCCGAGCAGAATGTGCAGCAGGGTCAACCGCCCTTTGCCGGAGCCTTCGTGCGGCGGATGACCAAAGTGAATGCCAATCAGCCCGAACAGGCGGCGCCAGAACATCACCACCACCGCCAGAATGGATCCTAACTGGATCACCACCTCAAAGGTTTTCGCCGTTTCGCCTTCAAACCCCAGCAGATGGCCAACAATAATCATATGGCCCGTACTGGAAACCGGCAAAAACTCTGTCAATCCTTCGACCACACCCAGTATTGCTGCCACCAGCAGGGAGTGCATATCGCTCATCAATAAACCCCTAAAAAGACAGAAAAAACGGTTTACCCGAAAGGTAACCGCAGAAGGAACAGCTGTAAGACTGATTTAACAGGAATTGGTTTAACTATTATACCGTTAAATGTTTCCTTTCAGATTTTGGCTACGCTCAATAATAACGCCCACATTGGCCGCCCGCGCCACCGCGCCCGGCTTGCTGACTTTGATGCGCACCCAAGGGGAATTAAAGCGGCTAAGCAGCAGTTCCGCCACCTCTTCCGCCACGCGCTCCACCAGCGCAAAACGCTGGCCTTCCACGTGGCTGATGACGGTTTCACTGACGTCGGCATAGCTCAGACAGTCGTTCACATCATCGCTTTTCGCGGCGGCGACGTTATCCCAGCCCATTTCGATATCGAACACTAACTTCTGCTCGATGGTCTGTTCCCAGTCATACACCCCGATAGTGGTGATTACCGAAAGTTGCTCTATAAATACTATATCCATCACGACCTGCCTGGTTTTTGGCTAAACCGGATACCACTCCCGGCGAATTATGCGTATTATCCACAGATGCTAAGTACAAAACGATATTTTCAAAACGGAACAGCGTTATGAGTGCAATCGCGCCTGGAATGATCCTCCTCGCCTACCTTTGCGGCTCAATTTCCAGCGCCATTCTGGTCTGCCGTATCGCCGGGTTACCTGACCCACGCGAGAGTGGTTCCGGGAATCCGGGGGCGACCAATGTACTACGAATTGGCGGCAAAGGAGCAGCCGTAGCGGTTCTGATTTTTGACGTCCTGAAAGGCATGCTGCCCGTCTGGGGCGCGTATGCGCTGGGCGTGACGCCATTCTGGCTGGGGCTGATTGCCATTGCCGCCTGTCTGGGCCACATCTGGCCGGTATTCTTCGGTTTCAAAGGCGGTAAAGGCGTGGCCACCGCATTTGGTGCCATTGCCCCTATTGGCTGGGATCTCACCGGCGTGATGGCCGGCACCTGGCTGCTCAGCGTGTTGCTCAGCGGTTACTCTTCACTTGGCGCCATCGTCAGCGCGCTGATTGCCCCGTTTTACGTCTGGTGGTTCAAACCCCAGTTCACCTTCCCGGTGTCGATGCTCTCCTGCCTGATCCTGCTGCGTCATCATGACAACATCCAGCGCCTGTGGCGTCGTCAGGAGACTAAGATCTGGGCGCGGTTAAAACGGAAGAAGAAAGAGACGCGGTAGCGCCCCTTCGCCTTCCCCCCTTAGTTATGCCTTATAACCAAATGTGATTTAGATCGTTTTCTTGCTGTGAGTACTCTTTTTGTTCGTACAGCCAACACAACATAAGAAAATGACAGAGATCGCAGATCCAACCTCACTTGCAACGGCAGGAAAAACTCCCGACGGGGAGATCAAATGGGTCCGCAATGCAGCGGACGTCACCCAACTGGTCAATGAAGGCTCCCAGGGCCGGGCCAATGCGCGCATCGTCATCGGGATTGCGCTGGGCGGTATCTTTCTTGATGCCTACGACCTGGGCGCGCTGGCGTTCGGCATCAAAGACATCACCCGCGAGTTCAACCTCACCCCCGCAGGCACCGGCATGGTGGCTTCGGCAATCACCTTCGGCGCGATTGTCGGGGCGCTGATTGGCGGCTACCTGACGGATAAAATCGGGCGCTACCGGGTCTTTATGGCCGATATGGTGTTCTTCGTGGTTGCGGCCATCGCCTGTGCCTTTGCCCCGAACGAGTACGTGCTGGCCGGGGCGCGCTTTGTGATGGGTCTGGGAGTGGGGATCGATCTCCCCGTGGCGATGGCCTTCTTAAGCGAGTTCGCGAAGCTGAAAGGCCCCGGCAACAAAGCCGCCAGCGTCGCGATGTGGTGTCCCACATGGTATGCCGCGATCAGCATCTCCTATCTGCTGGTGCTCTTCTTCTATGGCGTGCTGCCGGAGACGCACAGCGACTGGCTGTGGCGAATTATCCTCGGCTTTGGGGCGATCCCCGCGCTGGTAATCATCGCTATCCGCAGCCGGTATATGAGCGAATCCCCGGTCTGGGCAGCGAATCAGGGTAACCTGAAAGAGGCGGCCTCGATTCTGCGCAAGGCGTACAACATTAACGCCCACGTGCCGCAGGAGGCGCTCGATCAGCCCGCTCCGGTGGTGAATAAAGCCAGCTGGCGTAACTACCTGAACCTGTTCCGCGGGGTCTATCTGCGTCGCACTATGCTGGCCACGCTGCTGTCGATTGTGTCGTCCTTCGCCTATAACGCCGTGGCCTTTGGCCTGCCGGTGATCATCTCCAGCTTCTTTGTGCAGTCGATGCTGATCACCATTCTTATCTCGCTGGCCCTGAACCTGCTGTTCGCGTTTGTCGGTGGTTTGCTGGCGGTGCGGCTGGTGCCGCGCTTTGGCGCATGGCGGATGTCGCTGGGGGGCTATAGCTGTCAGCTGGTTGCCCTGGTGGTGCTGGCGATTATCGGTCGTCCGGAGGGTGCAGCGGAAGGGATCGCGGCGGTAGCGATGCTGGCCCTGTTCCTGTTTGGTCAGGGCTTTGGTCCGGGGGGCGCACACGATGACCTTTGCCTCGCTCAGCTACCCGACGTCGCTGCGCGGGGTCGGCGTGGGGCTGAACCAGACGCTGATGCGCAGCAGCTCAACGCTGTCGCTGTTTATGTTTCCGCTGCTGGTGGCCTCGATGGATACGGCGGTGTTCTGGGTGATCGCCCTTGCGCCGCTGATTGGGTTGGTTTCGCTGCTGGCGATCCGCTGGGAGCCCTCCGGGTATGATATTGATGCGGAGGATTACCGGTAAGGTATAACCTGTCTGGTAAGGCTTTATGTAGCAGGAGTGGTATGGTTCCGTTCACCTCATGTCCAGCAGAATATGAAATGAACGGAACCTGTGAACGTGATAAGGGGGGCCACCGCGGCCCCCCTTATCAATCCCCGCGGCCCCGCGACGAAATCGGTGCTTCGCACTACGCTCACCTCCCGACCTGACGCCTGCGGTCGGCTCAACTCGACATCCTGTCTCGATTCGCCTCTGGCCGCCATCCCTGGCGTCCAGCCCTTGTCATCCGGTCTCCGGTTCGCCGATTTCAGCGGGGACTCAACACCCGTGCCACATTTAAACCGCAGAGAAGGTTGAGGGAGTGAAAGTCCGGCTGAAAATCGCTGAGGTGTTGACCGCAGGCCGGGGCGAGGCGCATGGATGCGCCGAGAGGGCGTGACCTACATGGATGTAGGATCACGCCCGACCCGATAGCCGGAGGGAATAAGCCGAAGGGACCGCGAAGCGGCGATTTTCTTTGCCGGGAACCGGGATTGTTAAGGGGGCGGCGGCAGCCCCCCTTAACACGTTCACCGCAGAGGAGCGCACATAACGCAGAGAAGTCATAGTGAACGGAACAATTCCACCACTCCAGAAAATAAGTGAGCTCTTAACAACCGCTCCTCATCCATAAGTGACTCATATGACAGCCTTCATTTCTACCAGGGCATACTAAAAAAAATCCCCGATATCGAGCAGATGGATGACGCATGTTAGCAACTCAGAGGGTTGATAAAACAGTAAAAGGCTGGCAGGCCTCGCTTGCTTTGCAGTTTTGTCACACCCCTGAAAAAACTCTCCTTCACTCTGCCCGCCACGTCGGCCCGCTCACCGTTCAACGTCCGTTCTATCCCGAAGAGGAAACCTGCCATCTTTACCTGCTGCACCCGCCGGGCGGGATTGTTGGCGGAGATGAACTGACGATCGACGTCCACCTTGAGGCCCGCAGCCACGCGCTAATCACCATGCCCGGCGCCAGCAAGTTCTACCGCAGCACTGGCGCACTGGCGCGGCTGGATCAGCACTTCACTCTGGACGAAAACGCCATTCTGGAGTGGCTGCCGCAGGACACCATTTTCTTCCCGGGCGCGAATGCTGCCCTGCGCTCGGTGTTTCATCTCCAGCGCAGCAGCACCCTGCTGGCCTGGGAGCTGTTTTGCCTGGGCCGCCAGGTGATCAATGAGCCCTTCAGCCACGGACGTATCGAGAGTCGCCTTGAGGTCTGGCTCGAGGGCGAGCCGCTGCTGATCGAGCGCCAGCATCTGGCCGACGGCGATCTGACCCCCGTGGCGGAACACCCGTGGATCGGCACCCTGCTGTTTTACCCGGCGAGCGAAACGCAGCTGGAGGAGGCCCGCGAGGCCCTGGCACCGCTGGATCATTTCGCCGGGGCGACCCTCACCGACGGCCTGCTGTCGATCCGTTTTCTGGCCCATGACAACCTGATTTGCCAGCAGGCGATGCGCGAGATCTGGCAGCGCCTGCGCCTGCAGCTCACCGCCAAAGCCCCCCTGCCCGCCCCGAATCTGGCACACCTGAGAGACGCACGATGGAACTGACCCCCAGAGAAAAAGACAAGCTGTTGCTGTTTACCGCCGCGCTGGTGGCCGAGCGTCGTCTCGCCCGCGGCGTAAAGCTCAATTACCCGGAATCGGTGGCCCTGATCAGCGCCTTCATTATGGAAGGGGCGCGCGACGGGCAGACGGTGGCGGAGTTAATGGAAGCCGGTCGCCACGTCCTGACCCGCAGCCAGGTGATGGAGGGCGTGCCGGAGATGATCCCGGACATTCAGGTGGAGGCCACCTTCCCGGACGGCTCCAAGCTGGTCACCGTTCACAATCCGATCCTGTAAGGGGGGCAGCATGATCCCAGGCGAATACCAGATACAACCCGGCCAGATCGCGATCAACGCAGGCCGTAACACCCTGAGCGTGATCGTCGAGAACCACGGCGACAGGCCGATCCAGGTCGGATCCCACTACCATTTTTACGAGGTGAATCCGGCCCTGAAGTTCGATCGTGAGCCCACCAGAGGCTACCGGCTGAACATCGCCGCTGGCACCGCCGTGCGCTTCGAGCCGGGCCAAAAGCGCGCCGTGACGCTGGTGCAGGTGGCGGGCGCACAGCGCATCGTTGGCTTTCGCGGCGAGGTGATGGGCGAGGTGGATCATGGCTGAGATCTCACGTCAGGCCTATGCCGATATGTTTGGCCCCACCACCGGGGATAAAGTGCGGCTGGCCGATACCGATCTGTGGATCGAGGTGGAGCAGGATCTGACGATCTACGGCGAAGAGGTCAAATTCGGCGGCGGGAAGGTGATCCGCGACGGCATGGGCCAGGGGCAGATGACGGCGCAGGAGTGCGTGGATCTGGTTCTGACCAACGCGCTGATCGTCGATCACTGGGGGATCGTCAAAGCCGATATCGGCGTGAAGGACGGTAGGATCGTCGCCGTCGGCAAAGCCGGTAACCCGGACATTCAGCCCGGCGTGGCCATCCCGATTGGCGCTGCCACCGAGGTGATCGCCGCCGAAGGCAAGATCGTCACCGCAGGCGGGGTCGATACCCACATCCACTGGATCTGCCCTCAGCAGGCGGAAGAGGCGCTGGTCTCCGGCGTCACCACCATGATCGGCGGCGGCACCGGGCCTGCCGCTGGCACCCATGCCACCACCTGCACGCCGGGGCCCTGGTATATCGCGCGGATGTTGCAGGCCGCCGACACCCTGCCGGTCAACATTGGTCTGCTGGGCAAGGGCAACGCCTCCAATCCCGATGCCCTGCGCGAGCAGGTTGCGGCCGGTGCGATTGGCCTGAAAATTCATGAGGACTGGGGCTCAACCCCTGCGGCGATCGACTGCTCCCTGACGGTAGCCGATGAGATGGATATCCAGGTGGCACTACACAGCGATACCCTTAACGAAGCCGGGTTTGTCGAGGACACCCTGGCGGCCATCGCCGGGCGCACCATCCACACCTTCCATACCGAAGGGGCGGGCGGCGGCCATGCCCCGGATATTATCACCGCCTGCGCGCATCCCAACATTCTGCCCTCCTCCACCAACCCGACCCTGCCCTACACGGTCAACACCATCGACGAGCATCTGGACATGCTGATGGTCTGCCACCATCTCGACCCGGATATCGCCGAAGACGTGGCCTTTGCCGAATCGCGCATTCGCCGGGAGACCATCGCCGCCGAGGACGTGTTGCACGACATCGGAGCCTTCTCGCTCACCTCATCGGATTCACAGGCGATGGGCCGGGTAGGCGAAGTGATTATCCGCACCTGGCAGGTGGCGCACCGCATGAAGGTGCAGCGCGGCCCGCTGGCGGAGGAGACAGGCGATAACGATAACCTGCGGGTGAAGCGCTATATCGCCAAGTACACCATCAACCCGGCGCTGACCCACGGCATCGCCCACGAGGTCGGGTCGATTGAGGCCGGCAAGCTGGCGGACCTGGTGGTCTGGTCCCCGGCCTTCTTTGGCGTGAAGCCCGCCACCATCGTCAAAGGCGGGATGATTGCCTGCGCGCCGATGGGCGACATTAACGCCTCGATCCCCACTCCGCAGCCGGTGCACTACCGGCCGATGTTTGGCGCGCTGGGTGCCGCCCGCCACGCCACCCGCCTGACGTTTCTTCCGCAGGCCGCCGCCGATAACGGCATCGCGCAGCAGCTGAACCTGCAGAGCGCCACCTCGGTAGTCAAAGGCTGCAGGACGGTGAAAAAGGCCGACATGATCCACAACGGCCTGCAGCCGAACATTACCGTCGATGCGCAAACCTACGAGGTGCGCATTGACGGGGAACTGATCACCAGCGCCCCGGCAGAGGTTCTGCCGATGGCGCAACGCTATTTCCTGTTCTGAGGAGGATTCATGATCGCTTTAACCCAACGCCTCGACCATTCGCACCCCGTCACCGCCCGCGTGACGCTGCCGATTGACGTCCGGGTCAAGAGCCGCGCCCGCGTGGTGCTGGACGACGGGCGCGATGCGGGGCTGATGCTGCCGCGCGGCCTGCTGCTGCGCGGCGGCGACCTGCTCATCAGCGACGACGGGCGTGAGGTCGTGGAAGTCATTGCCGCCGCCGAGCCGCTGTCGGTGGTGCGCTGCGCTGACCCTTTCCTGCTGGCGCGCGCCTGCTATCACCTGGGAAACCGCCACGTGCCGCTGCAAATCCTGCCCGGCGAGCTGCGCTATCACCACGATCACGTCCTGGACGAGATGCTGCAGCTGTTCGATCTGGAGGTGACGTTCGCCAGCCTGCCTTTTGAGCCGGAAGCGGGTGCTTATGCCAGCGAAGGCCACTCCCACTCTCATTCGCACTCTCACGCTCATTCACATTAAGGATTAACCATGCGCAAGTTGTTACCCCTGCTGCTGCTGGCCTTCTCCCTGCCCGCGCTGGCCCATCCGGGGCACGGCAGCGACAGTTTTCAGGCCGGCTTTTTCCATCCCCTGACCGGGCTTGATCATCTCCTGATGCTGACCGGCGCAGGCGTGCTCGCCGCGCTGAGCGGCCGTAAACTGCTGATGCCCTTTGCCACCCTCGGCATGATGTTAACCGGTGCGATTGCGGGCAGCCTGTTGGGCGGCTTTGGCGGCATGGAGATGCTGATTATCGCCTCGCTGGCGGTGTGCGGCGCGATGATGTTCAAAACCGAAAACCGCCTGCTGCTGGCCGTCCCGGCGCTGGCGATGTTCCACGGCTGGGCACATGGCGTTGAGATGGCAGGACACAGCTTCTGGCTGTTCACCAGCGGCTTTATGCTCGCCAGCGCCGCGGTGCTCTGCGTCAGCTTTGCGGCCGGTATGCTGCTGCGCCGTCACGACGGGCTGCGTAAAATCTTCGGCGGGGGGCTGATCGCCTCTGCCCTGCTGGCGCTGATGAGCTAATGAAGGCCTCCCACCAGCTGCGCCTGATGCAGCTCACCAGCAGCAGCCTGCCGGTGGGATCTTATACCTGGTCGCAGGGGCTGGAGTGGGCGGCGGAGGCGGGCTGGGTCACCACTCCGGCGGCGTTCAAAGCCTGGCAATGTCAGCAGATGGAGCAGAGCTTTTTCTGCGTCGATCTGCCGCTGTTTTCCCGCCTGTATCGCGCCTGCGAGCAGAACGATATCGCTGCCGCCTCGCGCTGGACGGCATACCTGCTTGCCTGCCGCGAGACCCGCGAGCTGCGGGAAGAGGAGCGCAACCGCGGGGCGGCCTTCACCCGGCTGATCAAAAGCTGGGAGACGGACTGCCCGCCCGAGTGGCTGCCACTGTTCGCGCAAAGCCAGCTGTGCGGCATGGCGTGGCTCGGCGTGCGCTGGGGAATCGGCCTGCGCGAGATGGCGTTAAGCCTCGGCTACAGCTGGATTGAGAGCGCGGTGATGGCGGGCGTCAAGCTGGTGCCCTTCGGTCAACAGGCGGCCCAGCTGTTGATCATCGAACTCTGCGATCGTTATGCCGACGGGCTGGAGCAGGCGCTTCTGCGCCGTGTTGACCAGCTGGGGGCGGCCACGCCGCTCTCTGCCATCGCCTCGGCGCGTCACGAAACCCAATATTCACGGTTATTCCGTTCCTGAGGAGTCTCTATGTCTGAGTACAAACACCCGCTGCGCGTGGGCGTCGGCGGACCGGTGGGGTCGGGCAAAACCGCCCTGCTGGAAGCCCTGTGTAAAGCGATGCGCGACCAGTATCAGCTGGCGGTGGTGACCAACGATATCTACACCAAAGAGGATCAACGAATCCTCACCGAAGCGGGCGCACTGGAGCCGGAGCGCATTGTCGGGGTTGAGACCGGCGGCTGTCCGCATACCGCGATCCGCGAAGATGCCTCAATGAACCTCGCGGCGGTAGAAGCGTTGAGCGAGAAGTTCGGCAATCTGGATCTGATCTTTGTCGAGAGCGGCGGGGATAACCTGAGCGCTACCTTCAGCCCGGAGCTGGCGGATCTGACTATCTACGTGATCGACGTCGCCGAAGGGGAGAAGATCCCGCGTAAAGGCGGACCGGGGATCACCAAATCCGATTTCCTGGTGATCAACAAAACCGATCTCGCGCCCTACGTGGGTGCGTCGCTGGAGGTGATGGAGCGCGACACTAACCGCATGCGCGGCGAGCGTCCCTGGACCTTCACCAACCTGAAAGCGGGCGACGGACTGGGAACCATCATCGGGTTCCTGGAAGAGAAAGGGATGCTGAAGGTGTAAAAAAAGCCTGGCATCACGCCAGGCTGTCTTCGTTATTTGCAGCTGTTGCCCGTCGCGCCCTGCTGACGCCACACGCCCCAGGTGCCGCCGTTGCCCGGGGTTTCCTGGCCCGGATTGACGTACCACTGGTTCATCCAGATTTTGCCGTCGTAAGACACTTTGGTGCATTTGGTCGGATAGGCAATCTTCGCGTTATAGGCCGGAGCATCCAGTACTGGTGCCGCCGGTTTGCTCACTTTGATGGTCATGCTGTCCTGCGCCGTGCGACCGTCCACCCCGGTGGTGGTCAGGGTATAAGTCACTTCACCTTCGGTATTCGCCGGGATCGCCGCATACGCATGGGCGCTGTTCACGCTATTGACCAGCGTGCCGTTCAGTTTCTCCTGCAGCCAGAAGGTGCCGGAACCTTTGGTCACGCTCCAGTTGTACGATTTCGCATTCAGGCTCTTGCTGCCATCCAGCGGATAAGTGCTTACGCCGCTGGTTGGTGACACCATGGTGTAATCCGCGCCCGCTGCTGCGGTCGGTGCAGGCAGGACTTTATCGCCGTCCTTCAGCGCCAGAATGCGGGCTACGGCGCGTTCCATATCAGGCTGCGTACCGATTTTTGCCGAATCATTGTCAGCCAGCGGCGTGCCGGTTTCCTGGAGGATCTGGCGCATCTGCACCGGCGTCACGGTGATGCCATGCGCTTTAGCTATGCCCGACAGGCTTGCCACTACCCCGGCAATGATTGGGTTTGCGGAGGAGGTACCGGCGAAGGTGGCGGTGTAGTCGGCGTTTGTGCTTTTGTACAGATCGCCGCCGCCCGTGGTCGCGACGTCCCAGCATCCCCAGGACGAACTGGTCACACGGGAACCGTAGGTGGTGAAGTAGGCTTTCTTACCGTTTTTGGCGCAGAATGCCCCGGCGATAATGGCCCCGGAATCACGGGTGTTCACATCAAATTTGCCGTTGAATGCCGGATGATCCAGGTCAACGCTGCCGTTGCCTGCCGCTTCAATGACATAGACACCTTTGTCGGTCAACGCCTTGATGATGTCGTAATAGCTCTGAACATTTTCCTGCGGCACGTAACAGGCGTTGGAGGTACAGCCAGCGATTTCGCCCCCGCCCGTCTGCATCCCCATCTGCACCACATCGCCTGCTTTCAGCAGAGGGATCATGTTGTAGAGGTTGTTATATTGCCATGCGGAGAAGCCCACCCGGCTTTTCCAGCTCAGGCCACGCACGCCTGCGCCGATGTCTTTCGCCACCATGATGCCGACGGACGCGGTATCGTGGTCGTCACCGACGCGATAGCGGCTGTCGCCCTGGGTCAGGGCTGGGGTCGGCAGGTTAATATGGCTGGTATTCCAGATATAATTTTCCATCGAAACGATCGTTACATCGTCGCCACCATTACCCGCGTACTGGTTTACGCTGTCGCGGTTAACGCCACCCATATAATAGCCCTGGCGTTTTTCGGTTGGCGATTTTGCATAATCCTGAAGATTGCGGAAATCAGGTACTGCCGCAGCACCGACCGTATTTTGCAGAGTGGACTTTAACAAAGGTTTGGTTTGCCCCTCCTCCATATTGTATTTATCCAGGGATACCGGCAGCATTTCTGGATAAACAACTTCTACGTTCTGATTTTGTTCCAGCTCCGCGATGACACTATTAATATAGGCTTTATCGGTGCTTTTATTCTCTGGCAATTCAATGCGCACATAGCGATCGAAGCCATATCGTGCGTTGAGGTCCGCAAACTCACTGGATTGAGCGGTTTGCGTACTTTGCAGTTTAGACCGGAACATGGTGGTCGGAACAAGAGCCGGATCGCTAAGCTTCAGCTTGCTGGCCGTTGTGGTGGTAGTGGTTACTTCAGTGCTGGTCGATCTCAGCAGGGGTTTACTGGGTTTGAGCTTAACGACAATCGCGACATAGGATTCACCTTCCAGCGCCATTTCCGCATGAGGTGCAGTTTCAGCATAGGCTGAGCAAGTCACAGCCGCACAAATTAACAGTGATAAAATACTTTTTTTCATTTTAGCCAACGTTCCTTTATGACATGAATTAATATCCTTCTTTTTTCAGCATGAATTAAAAAAAGTAACCGAACCTATAAGAGCGCTCTTTTAAAAAATAAGAAATGTCTCGCCGTTAAATTTCATTCAGGCAATGATGCCATTGAAATATGTCAACCCCCCGCTGCGGGTAAAAATACTTCGTCAACTACAATCCAGCCGGGCGCGCACAATATAAAATTACATCCTGGGCAAACGCTAATTAACGCCGCTGAAGGAAAATCCAATGACAATTAAAATGGTGGTTGCGGATGAGCATACCGTGATCCGCCGGGGGATCTGCGCCATGATCGCCGATAACGCCTCTCTGGCGCTCTCTTTCTGTGGCGAAGCGGCTTCGACCGGCGAGCTTATGGCCTTGCTGGCACGCGAATCTCCCGACATTTTGCTGTTGGGCTACACGCTGCGGGACCCGCAGAACGGCATGGAGGGACTGGCGCTGGTGAAGTGGCTGACGCGTCACTACCCGGCGCTGCAGGTGATGATGCTCTCGCCCGATACCAACCCGCTGCTGATCCGCCTCGCGCTGGAAGCGGGCGCGAAAGCCTGGCTCAGCCGCCACAGCGATGAAAAGATCCTCAGTCAGGCGTTACAGTCGGTGATCGAGGGCGAGGTATACGTCGAGCGCACCCTGATGAACGCTCTGTTTAAAGGCGGGAAAATGACGAACGAGGCGCTGTCCGCCCGGGAGACCGACGTGCTGCGCTTGATCTGCAAGGGATTAAGCCTGACGGATATCTCACGGCGCATGCATCTGAGCATTAAAACCGTGAGCGCCCATAAAATGCGGGCGATGGACAAGCTGGGGGTGAAGAACAGCTGCCAGCTCTACTGCCTGTTAGCGAAAACCCGGATGTTTGATATCGCACTCTGACATCCGGGTCTCTTTCATCAGGCGGCAGGCAGTTCCGCCAGCGGCCAGCGCGGACGCACGGAGACGCTCAGCTCTGCCGCGGCTTCAGGCTTCAGACGCACCATTCCGGCATAGGCGATCATCGCCCCGTTATCGGTACAAAACTCCGGACGAGCATAGAACACTTCACCGCGACGCTTTTGCATCATCTCGGCAAGTTTTGCCCGCAGGGTACGGTTGGCGCTGACGCCACCCGCCATCACCAGACGCTTAAAGCCGGTCTGATCCAGGGCGCGTTTGCACTTGATCATCAGCGTATCCACCACCGCATCCTCAAAGGCACGGGCGATATCGGCGCGGGTCTGATCGTCGTCATCATTATTACGGATGGTATTCGCCGCGAAGGTTTTCAGGCCGGAGAAGCTGAAATCCAGACCCGGACGATCGGTCATCGGACGCGGGAAGACAAAGCGCCCTTCCGTGCCCTGAGAGGCCATTTTCGACAGCATCGGGCCGCCCGGGTAATCGAGCCCCAGCAGCTTGGCGGTTTTGTCGAAGGCTTCTCCCGCCGCATCGTCAATGGACTCGCCCAGCAGTTCGTACTGGCCAATGCCGGTGACGCTGATCAGTTGGGTATGGCCGCCGGAAACCAGCAGCGCCACGAACGGAAACTCCGGTGGATTGTCTTCCAGCATCGGCGCCAGCAGGTGCCCTTCCATATGGTGAACCGGGATTGCCGGGACATCCCACGCGAACGCCAGCGAGCGGCCAATGGTCGCGCCGACCAGCAGCGCGCCGACCAGACCCGGACCGGCCGTGTAGGCCACGGCGTCGATATCTTTTGCCGTTAATCCCGCCTCTTTTAGCGCCGCCTGAATCAACGGCACCGTTTTGCGCACATGGTCGCGGGAGGCCAGCTCCGGCACCACGCCGCCGTAGTCAGCATGTAATTTCACCTGACTATACAGTTGGTTGGCGACCAGCCCTTTTTCATCATCGTAAATCGCGATGCCGGTTTCATCGCAGGATGTTTCAATACCCAGTACACGCATGACTTGTTTTACCTCACTCAGATACCGCGCAGTGTAGAGCCTGGGCGGGTTGATGTAAAACTTTCCTCACCCCTGGAGTTCTCTTCGTGTATACTCCTCACCCTTATAAAAGTCCCTTTCAAAAACGGCCGCGGTGCTTTACAAAGCAGCAGCAATTGCAGTAAAATTCCGCACCATTTTGAAATAAGCTGGCGTTGATGCCAGCGGCAAACCGAATTTATAAAGGTGAGAGTTACATGCCGGTAATTAAAGTACGTGAAAACGAGCCGTTCGACGTAGCACTGCGTCGCTTCAAGCGTTCATGCGAGAAAGCAGGTGTTCTGGCTGAAGTTCGTCGTCGTGAGTTCTATGAAAAACCAACGACCGAACGTAAGCGCGCTAAAGCTTCTGCTGTGAAACGTCACGCGAAGAAACTGGCTCGCGAAAACGCACGCCGTACTCGTCTGTACTAATCTTTTGAGGACGCACGTCCTCAATTGTCAGACAGAGTAATAGTCGTAAGGCCGTGCTTCCGGAAGGAATGCGCGGCTTGTTTTCGTTTATGAATCAGGATTTACACAAAATCATTCACACTGTATCAAGGCGGCAAGTGAGTGAATCCCCGGAGCTTACTTAAGTAAGTGACAGGGGTGAACGAGCGCAGCCAACGCAGAGACAGTTTGAAGGATGAAGTGTAATCACGGGGCCTATGGCTGGACGAATCCCACGCGTATTTATCAATGATCTGCTGGCAAGAACCGACATCGTCGATCTCATCGACGCGCGGGTAAAGCTGAAGAAGCAGGGCAAGAACTACCACGCGTGCTGTCCATTCCATAACGAAAAAACCCCCTCTTTCACCGTGAACGGTGAAAAGCAGTTCTACCACTGCTTCGGCTGTGGTGCGCACGGCAACGCCGTCGACTTTTTGATGAACTACGACAAGCTCGAGTTCGTTGAAACCGTCGAAGAGCTGGCTGCCATGCACAACCTTGAAGTGCCGTATGAAGCAGGCAGTGGGCCAAGTCAGATAGAGCGTCATCAACGACAAACGCTGTATCAACTGATGGACGGCCTGAACTCGTTTTACCAACAGTCTCTTAAGCACTCTGCGGCTGAGCCTGCGCGTCAGTATCTGAACAAGCGCGGACTGAGCGACGATGTCATTGCGCGTTTCGCTATCGGTTACGCCCCTCCCGGCTGGGATAACGTGTTAAAGCGTTTTGGCGGCAATAGCGAAGATCGTAAATCCCTCATCGACGCGGGCATGCTGGTCACTAATGACAAGGGACGTAGCTATGACCGCTTCCGCGAGCGGGTGATGTTCCCCATTCGCGACAAGCGTGGCCGGGTGATTGGTTTTGGTGGCCGCGTGCTGGGCGATGCCCTGCCGAAATACCTTAACTCCCCGGAAACCGATATTTTCCATAAGGGCCGCCAGCTGTATGGCCTGTATGAAGCCCAGCAGGATAACGCTGAACCGCAGCGCCTGCTGGTGGTCGAAGGCTATATGGATGTGGTGGCGCTGGCGCAGTTCGACATTAATTATGCCGTTGCGTCTTTGGGCACCTCCACCACCGCCGACCATATTCAGCTGCTGTTTCGGGTGACCAACACCGTGGTCTGCTGTTACGACGGCGACCGGGCCGGACGCGAAGCCGCCTGGCGCGCACTGGAAACGGCGCTGCCTTATATGACCGACGGGCGTCAGTTACGCTTTATGTTCCTGCCGGACGGCGAAGACCCGGATACGCTGGTGCGTAAAGAGGGCAAAGCGGCATTTGAAGCGCGGATGGAGCAGGCTCAGCCGCTCTCCACGTTTCTGTTTAACAGCCTGATGCCGCAGGTGGATTTGAGCACCCCGGATGGTCGTGCCCAGCTGAGCACGCTGGCCTTACCGCTGATTACGCAAGTGCCCGGCGAAACGTTGCGCATCTATCTGCGTCAGGAGCTGGGCAAGAAGCTCGGCATTCTGGATGACAGTCAGCTTGAACGTTTAATGCCAAAGCTGGCGGATAGCGGAGCGGCTCGCCCGGCGCCACAGCTAAAACGCACAACCATGCGTATACTGATAGGACTGCTGGTGCAAAACCCGGAGCTGGCACCGAAAGTGCCTTCTCTGGCGGGTCTGGACCACGAAAAGCTGCCTGGACTTGGCTTATTTGCTGAACTGGTCAACACTTGTCTCTCACAGCCAGGTCTGACCACAGGGCAACTTTTAGAGCACTATCGCGGAACAAAAGCGTCCGCAACCCTTGAAAAACTGTCGATGTGGGACGATATAGCAGATAAAGATATCGCTGAAGAGACCTTTACCGACTCGCTCAATCATATGTTTGATTCGATGCTTGAACTGCGCCAGGAAGAGTTGATTGCTCGCGAGCGCACACACGGTTTAAGCAGCGAAGAACGCCGGGAGCTCTGGATGATTAACCAGGAACTGGCGAAGAAGTAAAACAGAAAGACAAAATCATTCAAGTTGTATCAAGGCAGCAAGAGAGCGAATTCCTGGGAGTGTACATAAGTACATGACCAGGATGAGAGAACGCAGCTAACGCAGAAACAACTTGAAGGATGAAGTATTTAACGGCTTAAGTGCCGAATATCGTTCGGGTAGATCCCGACAGCCGCACTGAGAGGCAGCGGCACAAATACAAGTACGCCCTCGCTTTAAAGGTTGGCAGCCGTATCGCCGACACCAATCAAACGAATAAGTGTGGATACCGTCTTATGGAGCAAAACCCGCAGTCACAGCTGAAACTTCTTGTCCAACGTGGTAAGGAGCAAGGCTATCTGACCTATGCCGAGGTCAATGACCATCTGCCGGAAGATATCGTCGACTCCGATCAGATCGAAGACATCATCCAAATGATCAATGACATGGGTATTCAGGTGATGGAAGAAGCCCCTGATGCCGATGATCTGTTGCTTGCTGAAAACTCAAACAACACCGATGAAGATGCAGAAGAAGCTGCTGCACAGGTTCTGTCGAGCGTTGAGTCTGAAATCGGCCGCACGACGGACCCGGTGCGCATGTACATGCGTGAAATGGGAACCGTTGAACTGTTGACCCGCGAAGGCGAAATTGACATCGCTAAACGTATCGAAGACGGGATCAACCAGGTTCAGTGCTCTGTTGCCGAATACCCGGAAGCCATCACCTATCTGCTCGAGCAGTACGACCGCGTAGAAGCAGAAGAAGCGCGTCTGTCCGATCTGATCACCGGCTTTGTCGATCCGAACGCGGAAGAAGACATGGCGCCAACGGCGACGCACGTCGGTTCTGAACTGTCTCAGGAAGAGATGGATGACGACGAAGACGAAGATGAGGAAGAAGACGACGACAGCGCGGACGATGACAACAGCATCGACCCTGAACTGGCGCGCGAGAAATTCGGTGAACTGCGTGCGCAGTACGAAGTCACCCGCGACACCATTAAAGCCAAAGGCCGTAGCCATGCTGCCGCTCAGGAAGAGATCCTGAAGCTTTCTGAAGTGTTCAAACAGTTCCGCCTGGTGCCAAAACAGTTCGATTACCTGGTTAACAGCATGCGCGTCATGATGGACCGCGTCCGTACCCAGGAACGCATCATCATGAAAGTGTGCGTTGAACAGTGCAAAATGCCGAAGAAGAACTTCATCACCCTGTTCACCGGCAACGAAACCAGCGAAACCTGGTTCAACGCGGCTATCGCGATGAACAAGCCGTGGTCTGAAAAACTGCGTGATGTGGCTGACGACGTACACCGTGGCCTGCAGAAGCTGCAGCAGATTGAAGAAGAGACTGGCCTGACCATCGAGCAGGTAAAAGACATTAACCGTCGCATGTCCATCGGTGAAGCGAAAGCCCGCCGTGCGAAGAAAGAGATGGTTGAAGCGAACTTGCGTCTGGTTATCTCTATCGCCAAGAAATACACCAACCGTGGCCTGCAGTTCCTGGATCTGATCCAGGAAGGTAACATCGGTCTGATGAAAGCGGTTGATAAGTTCGAATACCGTCGTGGTTACAAGTTCTCCACCTACGCAACCTGGTGGATCCGCCAGGCAATTACCCGCTCTATCGCGGATCAGGCGCGCACCATCCGTATTCCGGTGCATATGATTGAGACCATCAACAAGCTCAACCGTATCTCCCGCCAGATGCTGCAGGAGATGGGCCGCGAGCCGACGCCAGAAGAGCTGGCCGAACGCATGCTAATGCCGGAAGACAAGATCCGTAAAGTGCTGAAGATCGCCAAAGAGCCCATCTCCATGGAAACGCCAATCGGCGACGATGAAGATTCGCATCTGGGTGATTTCATCGAGGACACCACCCTCGAGCTGCCGCTGGATTCTGCGACCACCGAGAGCCTGCGTGCCGCCACGCACGACGTGCTGGCTGGCCTGACCGCCCGTGAAGCGAAAGTCCTGCGTATGCGTTTCGGTATTGATATGAACACCGACCACACGCTGGAAGAAGTGGGTAAACAGTTCGACGTGACCCGCGAACGTATCCGTCAGATCGAAGCGAAGGCGCTGCGTAAACTGCGCCACCCGAGCCGCTCTGAAGTGCTGCGTAGCTTCCTGGACGACTAACAGTCCTGAACGTAAAAAAAGCTCCCTACGGGGAGCTTTTTTTTGGCTTTTTTCCCTCTTCCTGTAGCAAAAAAACGCCCGGCGGCGCTTTGCTTGCACGGGCCTACGGATCCCGTAGGCCGGACGAAGGCAAGGTTTTCTCCCTCTCCCTGTGGGAGAGGGCCGGGGTGAGGGCATCAGACCGCACAGAACCTAAAGCCCCCGCGTCACCAGCGCCTCATCCAGCTCCCGATACGCCTCCACCAGCTTCTCCACCGTTGCCCTGTTGAGCCCACTCGGATTAGGCAACACCCACACCTGGGTCACGCCGATGGTAATACTCTGCTTTCCCCACTGCACGCCCCGCTGGCTGAACGCCTGCTCGTAGGCCTGCTTACCCAGGATCGCCAGCGCCGCCGGCTGATAGTCCTCAATCTTCTTAATCAGTTCCCGCCCGCCGCTGCGCAGCTCATGCAGATTCACCTCGCTCGCCTGCACCGTCGGCCGCTCCACCAGCATGGTGATACCGCAGCGCGTATCCAGCAGCTGTTGCTCCTCTTCCGGCTTCAGAAGTTTGTCGGTAAACCCGGCCTGATAAATCACCTTCCAGAAGCGATTTCCCGGATGGGCAAAGTGAAAACCGGTATGGGCAGAGGACTTGCCCGGATTGATGCCACAGAACACCACCCTCAGGCCTGGCGCAAGGATGTCGTTGATCATGATTACTCCCGCTTAATGGTTCAGGCTCTAAGTATAAGAGATTGAAAATGGGTTGTTTATAAAAACAGCAGGCAGGCGGGTATGTCTGGATTGCAGCGAGGAGTTACTTTATAATCCTCCGCCACGGCCCCTTAGCTCAGTGGTTAGAGCAGGCGACTCATAATCGCTTGGTCGCTGGTTCAAGTCCAGCAGGGGCCACCAAATTTAAGCAGCAAATACATGCAGTTAGGCCACTCTCGCGAGTGGCCTTTTTGTTTTCCCAATCGCCGTTGGCAGCAAAATGGCAGCAGCTTTTTTTGTAGTGAAAATAAAAAACCCGCTGTAGCGGGTTTCTCTTAAAAGCTCATGTGTCCTTGTCCACCACTTGAGGGATGCGGCGTGACCTGATTTATTAGGTTTGGAGCGGCGATAAAACGTACAACCGTTTCATGCGTTACAAAGGTAGCACCACAGTTGATATTCTGACACTGACAGTACCGCTCCTTTGTTTGATCGGATACCCGAAAGCTGCTCCGGGTATGTGCCGCGTGTCCGCATTTCGGGCAATTCATCATTTCCGTTCTCTCCGCTCCAGCCCCTGCAATCACACAATGATACACTAACTTCCATTTTGTGAACAAACTCATTCCATTTCTAAATCATCAATTTTCACCTCAAGCTCCAAACTGGTAACAAAGCCGTTATCCGGGCTGATGGTGTGCGTCAACGTTGTTATGGTCCATTCCGCGTCATCTATTGGCTGCTTAAATCCGCTGACCTTCACCGGCATTTCCGTATAGAGATCGGCCCTGCCTTCTGCGAGCAGCAGGGAAAACGAAGCCACCCCGCGCTGCAGCCGTTCCCACTGCATTTTCGCAGCCCGTTCAGCGTTAGCCCTATTTGCATAGGTCCGGTTAAGTACCAACACATTTTCATCCGTACCGACCAGGTAATCCCCCCTGTTTAGCCTCCGGCTCCTTTGGTTTCGTGGTCTTCCTGGGGCGGCGCTTAACTTTCGTCGTTTCCTTTTTCTTTGGCTCCCGGGTATGCAGCCAGCTGGCAATAACGCCGGTATAAGCGCCACGGTCTGCAAGGGTGAAACGGTGGCCGTCACCATCCTTTCGCGTGATGGTCACAACCGGCAGCGGCTTTCCGCTTGCCGTTCTCCCCTGCCCCTGCCGGATAAACAGCAGATTGCCACTTTTGACTGATGCTATAGCCCCGTACTGACGCGCTAGCTTCATCAGAAAACTTGCGTCGCTTTCGTTCGTCTGGTCCAAGTGATCCAGTGGCCGGTCTGACAGGTCCTGCCCGATAGCCATTTGCAGATTATGGCGGGTGGCGATTTCCCTGATAACGTCCCCCACGGTTGTCTGATGCCAGGACTTTTCACGGCGGATATTCAGGGTTGTGCGGAAATCAGCACTGCGGGCGCGAATGGTGAGGCGATCAGGCGCGCCGCTGTGTTCAATTTCATCAACTGTAAACGCCCCTTTAGGGAAAAGCGGCTGGCCTTCCCACCCCAGCGCAAACTGAATCACCGCACCGCGACGCGGCAGGACAATCTGCCCGTCCGCATCATCCAGTTCCAGATCAAGCTGGTCCGCTTCAAAGCCCCGGTTATCGGTGAGCGTCACACCCATCAGGCGGTTATTCAGTGCAGTTGTAACATCCTTACCTTCGATAACGATACTGAAGGCCGGGCTTTTTCCGTACAGGCTAAGGAGTTCAGAACTGAAATTCACTGCAGCAACCCTCCAACCGTATTAGTAATATTCCCTATCGCTGACGATGCGGAGTCTTTCAGGTTACTGAGCTGATCATTCAGGCTGCCGAACATATCGGACAGCGATTCATCCACCCGTTTGAGCGTCAGCGTAAACTCAATCCGCCGTGGCATCCCGCTTTCGAAAAACTCCGTCTTTGTCTGGCTCAGGCCCTCAATCACAAACATGCCGTATATAGTCCCGCTACCCTCAATCAGGGGCCATGCCTTGCCCTGTTCCGCCATCTGCTCCAGCGCCAGTAGAGACAGCCTGCCCCCGGTTATTTCCGGCAGCAGGACGCCGGACAGCGTCAGCGAGTCGTTGTCCGGGCCAAGAAACTGCGTTGACGGGCGGCGATTGATGCGGCTGTTAACCGCATGCCGCCAGTTGCGCTGATACTGCAGCTCCTGATACGGCACCGTGCGCAGCATGAAAACGTATAGCCCCAGCACCATCATCATGATTCATATCCCCCCCTGGTCACTGTAATTGCTGCGCGCCTTCGCGCGGGTGCGGCGTTCGCGCTCGTCGAGCTGGCGGGCAACTTCGCGGGCAATATCCTGCGGGTTCTGCCCTGGCTGCGCATGAATTGTGATCGGAGCGTGCGTTTCAAAGTGCATTACTGTCGGTGCGCGCTCCGCCTTCGCGGGCTGGCTCTGTTTGTATGCCATTGCGGGAAGGCTGAACGGATGCAGGGGGGGCGGCTTCTGCAGGTGCTACCGCCATGCCCAGGGTTCCGGCCACAACCGATGCCAGCGCCGCCGTGCGCCGCCTGCTGGTCACGTTTGCCGGGCCGTTCACAATTTCGGGGCCATTCTCTCCGACTATGCCAAACTGGCCGCGCGGGATAGCGCCCCCGTTGTCATACATGCCCGCAAAGCCCATCATGGGGAATCCGCCAGGCGGCAGCACCACTTTCCCGTCACCGTTCACCGTGCCGGGCTGTTGCTTCACCACCTGGTCCGGTAGCTTCGCTTTTGCAGCCTCCTGGCTGACAATGCCCAGTTTTTCAAGCAGCCACGACACGCCAGATTTAAGCGACTCCAGCGGCTGCATCACCATGTTCAGGCCTTCAGCCAGGGCCTCACCAAACCTTTTCCCCATAGCGGCCGCGTTGTTCAACTCCTCAGCCGTGGATTTAACAGGCGTCAGCAGATCCCGGAACCATCCCCAGAGCGCCTGCACCTTCTCCCCTATCCACTGGAATAAAGGCCGGACAGGCTCAAAGGCTGCGCTGATGGGGGCGGCCGCATCCCTGAACCCTTCCACCACACCGCCCAGAAAAGCGCCGATTGGCTGCCAGTATTTCCAGATGACCAGTGCCGCACCCGCAAGCGCAGCAACTACCAGCCCGACGGGACTAAGTAGCGCACCCAGCAATCCCGAAATACCGAACAGCGCGCCGCGAAGTAAGGCGAGCGGACCGGATACCAGAAAGCGCAGGACACCCCCGGCAGCGGTCAGCCCTCCGCGAAGCGCCGCCAGGGGGGTTCATCACCGCTGCTATCACGCTGCGCGTTCCGGCCATTCCGGCGCGGAATACTGCCAGCGGCGCACCCGCCACCGCCTTCAGCGCATTGCCCACGAGTCCGGCTGACCGCTGCAGGGCATTCAGCGGAGCTGTAAGCAGGCCAGTGCCAGCCCCCGCGGAAGCCATTCCGCGCCGTAACAGGGAAAGTGGCGCATTCGCCAGCCATGTCAATGCATTGCCGGTGTGCGTAACGGCAGTGAATACAGACGGTAACGTTTTTACGCCGAGCATGGAAAAGCCAAACCGCAAAACTGCCAGCGGCCCCAGCACAGCCGCCACCACAACGGCTAACGTACCAAGCCCAAGTGTGATCGCAGCTGTAGCGGCAGCCACTTTCATCAGCGTGCCTGCCAGCTGCGGATTAACTTCAATCCAGCGCCGCAGCGCCCCGGTTACGCTTTTCACGTAATCCATGATATCCATCAGCGGCTGACGCAGCGTTTCGCCCAGGCTGCTGAAGGCGTTCTGCGCCCCCGTTTTTACCAGCATCCACTGCGCAGAAAGGGAATCCCGGTTTATGTCGGACTCTTTCTGCATTGAGCCATTTGCGCTATTACCGGCAGTGAGCTGCAGCTGACGGCGCAGCTCCGGCAGGTTGTTAGCCAGCTTTGCGGCATCATCGCCATATTCCTTGCCAAACAGCATTGTCATGGCGGACAGGCGCTTGTCCTGCGGCAGCTTTTCCACCTTCTCCATCACCCGCAGAATGGTGCCCATGGCATCCTTCGTCATCTGCTTTTCAAGCTCTTCTGGCCTGAGCTTCAGCATATCCATGCCATCCATAAAGCGGTCACTTTGCATGGTGGCAATGGACAGCTCACGCACCATAGCGTTTGCGGCGCTGGCTGCCACTTCCGGCGCTGCGCCAAGTGACAGGAACGTGGAGCCAAGCGCCGCAGCCTTACGAAAGTCCAGACGGTCAGCCACGCCCCCCATGCGCTGCAGCACGTCGATAATGTCCGCGCCCTTTGACATGGCGTTATCGTCCAGGTAGTTCAGCGCATCGCCCAGCTGCTCAATATTGCGGGTCGGCACCTTGTAGAGACTGGCGATTTTACCCAGGCCTTCGGACAGTTCATCGGCGGGCAGTTCAAACGCGGTTGCCGCTTTGGCTGCCGTACTGGCAAAGGCCAGAAGGTCACGCTTCTGGTCTTCCCATGAATCATTCGGGTTCGCCACGTTCATACGCGCGCCACCTTCGACCAGGGCGGCATAGTCCACCGCGCCATTTTCCATGGGTAGCTGTTCGCTGGCAGCCTTGATCGCATCCTGCATTTCATAGAACCGCGCGGTGCGGTTGCCGTCATCGTCACGCAGTCCATTGACCTGCTTTGCCACGCCTTTCATGGCATCTTCCATGCTGGCATAGCTTTTCACCGCCGCCACGACCGGCGCACCCATTGCCAGCCCGGCGGCTGAGGTCTTGGCCCCGGCCCCGGCGATGCGGTCCCGCACTTCCAGGCTCCGGGAATACTGCTCCCTGACGGCATTAACCCTGGCCTGTTGCTCACCGAGTCGTTTAAGGGATTTCTGCTGACGGTCCAGCGCCTGCCGGGTGTCGTCAGCATTCTGGCGCAGCTCGCGCTGGGCGCTGCTGAGCTTGCGGGTATCCATCCCGGCCTCGTTCAGCGCAAGGCGTTGCTTCTGCACCGACTGGCGCAGGCCGTTGTATTTAGTCTGCAGCTCCGAAACACGGTTTCTGGCCTGCTCAAGCAGGCGCGCCTGTGCCGCCGTCGGGCGGTTTGTATCGGTAAATTGCGTGGCGAGCCGGGCCGCTTCTTCGCGGGCGGCGTTAAGGTTGTTACCGGTGACGGCCAGCTGCGCGCTGGTTTTACGAAAGCCTTCAATTTTGCCCGCCTGAGCATCCAGCTCTTTCAGCCTGGCGCGGCTTTGTTGAATGGCGGTAGCCAGCTCTTTCGAGCTGGCCTGCGCAGTACGGAATGGGCGGGTGAGTTTATCAACCGCATTAAGAATCACCTGCAGACGCAGGTTAGTGTCACTCATCGCTGGTCCCGCTTCTCTGAATCGCTTTATGCCGCCACTCCAGCACTTCGGTCAGCGGCATAACGTCAGTGACGGACGGCGGCCAGTGAAAAATGGTGGCAATATCTGCCACCAGATCGTCAATCGTCAGGCTGTCGGTAAACCGGCAAGAACCGACTTCTTCAACAAAAAAAGTCACTACCTCAACGGACAATGCAGTGAGATCGGCAGGGTCAAGCTCTGCCATTTCCTGCGCCGTAAGGGTCGGCGTGGAGATACGCGGAATAACGGTCATCATTGCGCTCACGTCCATATCCATAATGGCCTGCAGGCGGGTGCCACGAAGTGCGCCGGACTGGGGTTTGCGCAGCACAATTTCTGTGATTTCGGTTTTACCGCGCTTGATGGGGGTGTCCAGCTGTACGGTCTTTTCAGTCAGCTTGTCGGTCATGTTCTCTTCCTGTTAATAGGTTACTGGCGCGGCTGCCCGCGCCGTTAAGTTAATCAGAGGCCCAGGGCGTTACGGTGCGCTTCCATCAGGTCCACGCCGTCAACGATTTCAATCATGTTGACCAGATCGACCTCATAGAGCACTTCACCGTTGATCGTCAGCTTTGCGTAGCTGTTGGTACTGCTCACTTTGGTGGTGTTGCTTTCTCCGGTCTTCCACTCCCCGGAATCCAGCTCCTTGTGACGCCCACGCACTACCAGCTCCACGGCCTGCACTTCCCCGGTGTCGTCACGCTGAATGGAGCCGGTAAAGCGCAGCTGGATGCCGTCCACCGTGGTCGCCCCCATCTGCTTGAATAACAGCAGTTCGGTGCCTCCAACTGAAAATTCCGTGTCCAGCGCACCGTCATCCAGCCCCAAATCGATATCCACCGAGCCGGGCATACCACCGCCGCGATACTTTTCAAACTTGCGCGTGAATTTCGGCAGGGTGACTGACTCAACGATCCCCTGCCAGTTGTTACCCGCGTTGAACAGGTTCAGGTGTTTTAACTTGCGTGGTAAAGCCATGGGGTCCCCTTACGCGCTGACCCGGCTGGAGAAATCCAGCAGGTATTGATCGGTGATGCGCTGGCGCAGCATCAGGTTTTCAAGCGGCGGTACCGGCGTGTAGTCGTAGTCGATAATGAGTTTCCCGGCCTTCAGGGAGTCCTTATCGTTCACGGATTCATCCAGCCAGCAGTCTGCCCCGATGATGTAGCCCTGCGTTTTCAGATTGCGCAGTTTGGCGCGGATACCTTCGATAATGTCGCGGGCCAGCGACGGGTTAAGCACGCCATCCACCGCCCACATATGCGCTTCTGCGATGGTGTCAGCCAGTACCTGCGCCGTGCGGGTGTAGTTTTCAAAAGCAAACAGCGGATCGTCACTGAGGCAGCGGGAACCCCAGAAACGGAAGCCATCTTTACGGATCAGCGTGGTCACATCGTTCTGGTTCAGCAGGCCCGCATCGGTGGCCGGGTCCTGCAGATCCCAGAACACATCTGCAGAAAGCCCGGTAACACCGTTCACGCCGACATTGGACAGGGTTTTGTGCCAGCCGGTCTGTTCGTCAATTTTGGCGCGCAGACCGAGCGCACGGGCGGAGGCGTAAGCCTTCGCATCTGCATTCAGCACGGTGTCAAAGTTGATGAAGTCAGGCCAGATCAGCATCCCTTCGCGCTGGCTGAAGTTATCGCGGTAGGCAATGGCCTCCTCCACCGTTTTACAGCCGTAAGCGGACAGGTAGGCAAACCCGCGCAGGCTCTGCGCCACGCTGAGCAGCTCAGTAGCAACCGCCTGCGTGTCATGCCCGGGCACGCCGAGAATGCGCGGCTTGACGCCGAGCTGCGACTGCGCCGAAAGCAGAGCCTTGATGCCGGTTTTTTTACCGTCAGCGGTCACGCCGCCGATAATGTTGGAGGTGGTTTCCGCTTCGGTTTCGCCCTGCGCCACGCGCACGACAACCGTCACAGGTTTTGCCTGGTCTGCAATCGCATCCAGCGAGCGGGCCAGCGTGCCGGACTCGCCCGCTTTGCCGCTTGCGGTCAGTACATCAGTCAGCAGGACCGGCTTGTTGAGGGGAAACATGGACGCATCGGCATCATCGCCGGTGCAGACCATGCCCACGATAGCGGTGCTCACCGTGGTAATGGATCGGGTGCCGTCGTTGACTTCAACAACGCGCACGCCGTGGTGGTAATCCTGAGCCATAAGGCAGTCTCTCCGGTTACAGGGGGTCTGCTTATGTTCTGGATGATGAGCCTGTAACGCACGTTATCCGCTATGTACCACTGATGGCACAATAAGAATACGCACTGTCAGACGGGCGTCATCCCACCCCCTACCCATGAGCAGCAGGAGCAGATTGCAGAAAATGATAAGCAGAGCAGAATCTCTGATGCCAACAGCTTCATGAACAAAAAATAGTGGCCTGGCAAAGCAGCGCTTGGTCGGATTAAGGGGGACGAGCTGGCACAGTACAACGCATGGCTGGATTATCTTGATGCGCTGGATGCAGTAAATGCAACCAGCGCACCAGATATCACCTGGCCTATACCTCCGGCTTCGGCGGAAGGTTAATTTCAGGGGCGGTGCTGGTATCAACTTTGGTCAGTTTGTAACGGTACCGCTGCCATTCAGCCAGGCGTGGCACGTCTGCATCGTCAATATAGCCTCCAGCCTGAGCATCTGCCAGTGGGGCGATAACCTCTGCAGCCTCTGCCAGTAACGCGGTTTTCTGCCGTTCGGCCTCTGCGACATCGGCAGCATGCTGCGCTTTCGAGTCCGTCACCCACTGACTACCATTCCATTTATCATATGGCGTTGCAGGGGATTGCATGGTGGTATTTTGCGGGTAATCACCTGGCACAGTAATAGTGATTTTTTCACCTGTCATTGTGCTGTATACCACCTCACCGCGATGATCAACAATGCACTCCCAGGCTTTGTCATCCGATGTTCTGCAAACAGCAAAGCCTTCTTTGATTATGTTCGGCGCATCAATACACGAGTTGGCAGGAATACCCACTCCCACAGCCAGGTACTCAATTGATGAAGAAAGATATTCTCGCGTCTCACCATCGTAGTTGAATACAGTAATATTACCCGCCTCGGTAGCAAGCAGTTCACTGTTTAATTTTGCCAGATCCATTATGCCGCCCTCACAATATAGTTAAACGCGACGTTCCAGGGACGTGTATCCGCTGGGATAACATATGCATCACCAGAAGCCGCACCATTATCGTTATTAATAGAACCTGCCGCGCCATTGATATTTTGACATGTAACGTTGACGGCATCGGACAAGATGATAGTACCAGGGTTAAATGCTCCGGCAAATGTTGAAAGAGAAAAACCCAGGTAACCTACACGGGGTCCCTGCCCAGTGTTGATAGCCCGACCAGAATCAACCCCACGACTATCATCCCATCCCCGAATAAAATACCCCCCTCAGGTCTGGAAGCGTACCCGACGGGTAAGCAGCGGCCAGCTTTGGATATTTCGCCTTATCAAAAGTCGCGCCATTGCATTTTATCCATCCCTCTGGCGGCGTTGCCTGCGGCCACGGAATGGGGACGCCAACTGGTAAAGCCGAGCCTTCTCCTAAACCAAGGTTTTTGAGAGCGCCGGAGATATTTGATGCGCCGGTGCCGCCATTTTCGACAGGCACCACATCAGAGTTGGTGAATATTTGACGAACGGTAAAAGTGCGTGCTCCGACAGCACCAGAAAGGCGCACTTCATAGTGATAATATGCCGCTGCCGTGGTCGTCGAATACCAAAGTTCGATATGACCCAGCGCGGTTACGTTGAGTAGAGTTTGATATGTATCACCTGGTACGGTCACGCCAGCAGGGATATTGGTCATACTACCGGACATAACAACATAACGAGAACCCGGAATGAAATTGAACGTTTGCCAGTCCAGCGCTGCCAGTGCTGCGCCAACACCGCCAATGCTCATAGCCGTAAGTCCAAGGTAATCAAGAATGCCCGCAACCGACTTGCCGGACAGATCGGTTAAGGTGCTGTTGAGCGGCTGCTTGCCAGCAAGGGCATTTGTCATGGTGGTGGCGAAGTTTGGATCGTTACCCAGCGCCTCTGCCAGTTCGTTCAGCGTATCCAGTGCCGCCGGGGACGAAGCAACCAGCGCCGCAATAGCGGATTTAACAAAGGCCGTGGTGGCAATCTGCGTATTGTTCACCGTCTGCGCGGCAGTGGGCGCGGTTGGCGTTCCGGTCAGAGCAGGGTTTGCCAGCGGGGCCTTAAGCGCCAGCGCATTGTTTATCGTTGTTGCCACCGCCTGCACAAAGGCCGTGGTGGCAATCTGCGTATTGTTCGCCGTCTGCGCAGCAGTGGGCGCGGTCGGTGTTCCGGTCAGAGCAGGGCTTGCCAACGGGGCCTTCAGCGCCAGCGCGTTGTTGATGGTGGTGCTGAAAGCGGGATCGTTGTTGATTGCTGCTGCAATTTCTTTCAGCGTGTCAAGCGTGGCCGGCGCACCGTTAATCAGGGCAACCAGCGCCGCCTGTACAAAGGCTGTGCTGGCGATCTGGGTTGAGTTATTCCCCGCCGGTGCGGTTGGCGTTTTCGGCGTGCCGGTCAGCGTCGGACTATCTTTTGGCGCATACTGACTGTGAGGATCTGCAGCAGCAAGGTGCTTTGCCATCAGGTCATCCACATACACCTTAAGCTCCAGCACCTTATCATCCACGTACTTACGGGTTGCCAGTACCACGGAAGGGTCAATTTTAAGCGTGATATTATCGGTACTGCTGGTAATCAGCACCATGCGCACCGTCTGGGTACGCCCGCTTCCCTCTGCCAGCTGCGGCTTGTAACTCTCCGGGCAATTACCGACGGCAATCAGCGCGCCAGTATCGTCGAACAGCCCAACCTCACGAATCCACCAACCGCCCTCCGTTTCGGGGATCACCTGCTCAGCAATCATCTGGCTGCTGTTCTGCGGATCGATATACAGCATATTAAGGTCGGCGCGGCGCTTTTCGGCTACCAGTTTTGTCTGCTGTGCGCTGGGCGTGGGCAGCACACCGCCACCATCACCCACCGCCATCTGGGTAATTTTCAGCGGAACACCGAGTGCGGCGGCGCTTGCCAGTTTCGCCGCGCCGATCTCCGTCAGCAGGGTATAAAATTTTGCGCTCATGGATTCACTCTCATTGTGTCAATAACATGGACCGCCCCGCCCTCGTAAGCGGTGCCGCCGGAAATAATGGTTTCGTTGATGTACGGATAAATCGTGATTTCTTCGCCGGTATAGGTAGCAGCACCTACCCACAGATCGCCGCTTGTCTGCAGGTTTATGGACATGCCCACCAGGTGACGGCTGCACGGTTTGGCATCACTAATCAGCCGTTCCAGCTCCAGATAGGTTTCTTCCGTAATGCCCTGGTCCTGCACGCCAATATCCAGGCGAAACGTGCCCGGCGCTTCACCGGTCTGCCACCACTCAACGATGCGGATCAGAAAGCCGAACGGCTCCACGACGCGCCGCACGGCGCTGGTTGTCCCTTTATGCTGATGGATATAGAAAGCGTCCTGCACCACCCGGCGCTTCACACTTTCGGTCCAGCTTTCGTCCCAGCGGTCAACGGAAAAGGCCCAGGCCAGATACGGGAGAAAAGCAACGGGACACGTTGCCGGATTCCATAAATCACGCAGGGATACCTGCAGATCGGATATACCGCTGCAGGTCTGCGCCAGGCGGCTCTCAAGCGGTGACGAACCGGGCGGCAGCAGGCTATTCATCCGTGCCCCCGTTGGTTACGCTCCATTCCGTGCAGGACGCTGCCTGCGTCTTATCCAGCACCACATCATCCAGCGGTGACGCCAGCTCCACGCGCTGGACACCCTCAACATGCAGCGCGGCATAAATCGCACTGCGCCGGATATCACGCCCCAGCCGCGTCTGACTGGCGATGTACTTCTGCAGGCTGGCTTTAGCCTCAGCCATCACCGGCTCAGCTTCCGGGCCGGGATACAGGAAAATCGTTGCATCAACACGGTACGGGATAATTTCGGCGCTGCGCACCATCAGGCGATCCGCAACCGGGCGCACGCTCTCACTGTTAAGCGCCCGCTCAACAACCGCCAGCAGATCCGCCCCTGCCGTACCGTCTCCCTCACGGCTCAGCACGGTAAGCATCACCTCAGCCGGTGCCGGACTGGTTGCGCTGGCGTCCGCCACGCGCCCGTCCGCACTTTTAGCATGAAACTCATATGCCGCCGTCGGACCCGCAACGGACAAACCTTCGAATGCAGCAGGAATACGCAGGCGCAGCGCCTCGTCACTTTCCATAACGGCAGCGACCGGCGGCACCGCGTTGTTGTCGGCAGGAGTTACTATCAGGCGCGTCACGTTATAGTTGGCCGCCAGCTGATCGAGATCGCCACTTATCGCATAGGCCACCATGACCGCCTGCGCGGCCTCGTTAATTCGCTGTAGCAGCAAGATTTCGCGGTAGGTGTTTTCCTGCAGTTGTTTGGAGATGGGTTCAGATTCCAGCTCAAGCGTGCGCCGCACCGCGTCCTGCTCATCCGCCGGATAAAGAGCCACAAACGCTGCCTTACGTTCAGCAAGCAGCGATTCAAAATCAGGCACGTTCACGATCTGCGGCGCGGGTAGCCGGGAAAGGTCAATTGCTGCCATTGTCTGCTCCTGTTGGTACAGAAAGGGAAACAGGCGCGCCGTTATTGCGCTTCCCGGTTAGCTCAACCACCATTGAGCCGTCAAAGCTGCTGCTGATAGTGATGGAATCCAGCGTAATCCGTGGCTCCCATCGGCTCAGGGCTACATAGACCGCAGACATGATCTGCAGGCGCAGCGCCGGGTTCTGCGGCTGGTCTATCAGGGCAGAGAGCAGGGAGCCGTATTCGCGGCGGGCAATACGACTACCCTGTGGCGTCAGCAGAATATCCCGCACCGACTGGCGCAAATGGTCCGTGTCCGTTATTGACCTGCCGCTACTCTGGTTCATGCCGATATACAGCGTCATACCGGGCCTCCCGAAGTGTCGCCACCTTTCATGACTTTGATATGGGCATGGTCATCCACCACGATCCCATTGGAACTCATCGCGCCGCCGCCTTGGGTGACGCTGCCGTTGATCACGACTTCGCTATTAATACGGGTGCTGTCAGCCTCCACAACAAACTCACCTGTTTTCAGGGTGATGTTGTCAGCCGCCTCGATCACCATTGATTTGATACCTTTGACGTGCCATCGCCCGGTGGCGGGTTCGTACTCAAACCAGCCCCCATCCGGGTATTCCGTCACGCTGCCGTCCACGGAATCCGATGGCGGCGCAAACTGATTGGAGTAAATGGCAGGCAGCGCAAAAGCGGTTTCCAGATTGCCGCCCAGGCTCAGCAGTACCACCTGTTCATCCGGGGACGGACACCACCAGGTGCGACCGCCTCCGGCGCGCAGTGTCAGCCAGTTAATCCAGTTGGTTTCAAGCTCACCCACCTTTACCCGGCACAGCCAGTTATCCCGGTCCACTTCGGTCACGGTGCCGGTGCGGATCAGGTTGGTGATAAGGCGCATGATTTCTGTTAAGTTTTTGTCCATACGCTTAGGGTGTACCAAGACAAATTGGCGTTCATCAAAACAAAAATGTGTCACTGATGGCACAATTGGGAGATTCGGATGAGTTCTTTTGATAGGTTTTACAAATGGGTTAAGTCAAACGGGCGCATCGTCGAAGAATGCAATGATGCTGATATCCAACATCTTTTTTTTGCAGTACATTGAAGAACTGACAATTACCGCAATTGATTCCTATAGTTTAGAAATCCCCAAAATCATTCAACGCAATAAAAAGGAGCATGATAGCTTTGTGCAAAAACACATAAGTCATTGGGAGGATGCTTTAAATCATTTAGAACTACTAATAGATATCTGCATTAATTCTGGCTCAGATTTTAGTGAACACCGTAAAATCGAAAGCGATATCGCAAATGAAATTAAAACTGGTCTTCTTATAAGACTACATGCGAAAGCCTGTTCAATATCCAACGAAATTTTACTGTTACTAAAGAATGGTTACGCTGATGGTGCTCATGCTCGATGGAGATCGCTTCACGAGGTAAATGTCACTTTACAATTTATTAGTTCAAACAGTCCTGTTTGCGCAGAGAGATTTCTGGCGCATGAAATCTATGATAGCTATTATGGGATGAAATACCATAAAAAACATGAGCATCGACTACAAGAAAAGGGTCCTACAGATGAAGAATGCGCTATTATTACACGAGTATTTAAAGACAAATTAAACAAATACGGCAAAGACTTTGATTCACAATATGGATGGGCGACTCCTTTTCTACCTGAGAATAATAGAGCACCTGGATTCCAGAGTTTAGAAAAGGCTGTTAAATTAGACCATATGAGACCATACTTCAAATGGGCAAGCCAAAATATACACCCAAACATTAAGACAATCACCAAAAGCCTCACATTGCCAACTTTCGAAACAAGCGTCATTAATATTGGCCCAAGTAATTTTGGACTTACAGATCCAGCTCAGAATGCTGCACTAAGTTTAACGCAAGCAACCGCAACAATTTTAACAATTGTTGAAAAGGAGGAAAACATAGTAATAATCAATTCATTAACCAAGCTCACGGAGGCTATTGGAAAAAAATTCTTAGAAACAGCCAGAACATTCGATGTTTGAAATTCATCCAGTTAAATAGCTGAATAATTTCTCTTCTATTAAATTAATTGTCGTATTGTCGAAGCCCAGCAATTGCCTCTTCGCATAACGTATTTCTGGCCCTTTGAGGTTGACACGATCACGCAGGCCGTAATGGTGAACCCGGGCAATACGTTGCACCTTATCCTCAAACTGCACGCTGGCAGAGTCGGCACTGGTTGCAGTTTTCAGGTATTTCGTCGTGCGTAGCTTCGCAAACATCTGGCGCTTGATGCGCCCCTTCTTGCTGCGGGCCGTTACCCGGCGCGGCTCGTAGTCGCTCCCGTCCGGATTTCGCTGCAGCCTGATATTCTGCTGCTGACTGCGGCGCAATTCCTGCGCCAGTTGACGCATCATGCGGCTGCGCGCGGCAGGCTCCAGATTTGCCAGCAACGCCGCCAGCCAGTCATCCACCCTCTGCAGATCACTCATGCTTGACCGTCCACATTTCTTCCGATACGTCCGGTTCTGGCACCGCCTCAACGCTCGACACGCCCCCGTCGGCGCTGACCAGTACGCGCTCCGTCAGCTGCAGGTTCAGGCTGATATCGCACACATCATTGCGCAGAATATCCACGTCAAAAGTGAACAGCTTTTCGCGCAGTTCAGGGTTGTTGATTGCATCCGGCTGATTGCCCGTGAGCCAAAGCAGAACGGGAGCCATCAGCAGATTCTGGTCCCCGCTGAAATCCTCGATCACCACGTTCAGGGTGTAGCGGTACTCCCATGACATGGAGCTGGCCCCGGTTGCCACCAGTGAGCCGTTATCCACAAACAGGTGCAGTTTGTCCGGGTTATTGCGGACATACGGCACCGCCTTATTCAGGGCGCTGCGTAAAGACTGCGGCTTGTTCACTGTCTCGCTCCTGACACGCAATTATCGTGTCCACTTTGTCAGCACACGCCGCCCAGGCGGCCTCCGTTTCATCCAGCACCGCATTCAGATTGCCGTTACTGCGCGGCGCTGACCTTTCCAGGCGGCACTGCGTCACTCTGGGACAGCCACTCACGGTAAGCTGCACCTCCGGCGAGGGCCGGACGCTCCCGCAGCCGGATAACATCAGCAGGCAAAGGGGTATCAGCCCAGCGGCGCAAATCCTCATTTTCACGTTTCAGTTCCTCTATCCGGTGCTGACGGTTGCGCAGCAGCGTGGAGGTCTGCTCCGCCGCCGCATAAAGCCGCGTCTGCTCCCGGCTGTTGGTTTCAGTCAGAATGGACAGGCCAATCAGCTGGCTGTTTTTCTTCGTCAGTTCCTGCGCTTTACTTTTCAGCGCCACGCCCTGCGTCTCGATGGTGTGGCTGGCATTGTTAAGTCGCCAGGACTGCCAGCCCAGCGCCGCAACAGTCAGCGCCAGCACTACAACTAATGCACGTGTCATACGCCAGCGCCTTTAAGGCACCAGGCCAGCTCCCGCGCGCGGCGGTTCTCCAGCCCTTTGTTTTTCTGACCATTAACGTAAATCCAGCGCGGCAGCTGATTGCACGCCTGCCACCACTGCTGGCGGTTGATGTAGGACACCATGGTGGATCGGCATATTGCGCCGGTGCCCACGTTGAAACCGATGCTTACCAGCGCATCGTAAACATGCTGCGGGGGCCTGACCTTCAGGCAGGCATCCAGCCTTTTTTCCGTCAGCAACACGTTGCTGATTAACCCCTGCGCCGCCTGCCGTTCCGTAATAGTTTTGCCCGGCACCACGCCGGACGTATTGCCGATCCCGTCAGTCCAGACACCCGCGCTGCACTGGTAAGGCTGCAGGCGGCACCCCTCGAAATCGGCTAACAGCTTCAGTCCCTCGACTGAGGTATTCAGCGACTGGAAACCGGGCAGCGTGGCGACGATAGCCAGCACCACCCCGACAAGGCAGCGTTTAACGGTTGAAGGATTCATATTCCCCCCCGCGTGATTTGCCCGTCGCGCAGCAGCTGGTAGGTTTTGTGCTTGTAATACCAGTTGATAGCCAGCATCAGCGCACCAATCAGCACGCCGCCAACCGTTGAAGCATCCTTAAGCGACAGATCGCCCAGCCATGCCAGCAAAACAGCGATGCAATACGTGATAAAGGCGCTGATTCGTTCAAGCGTCATAATTCAGTCCCATAGCTGGACGGTCTGCGCCGTGGTTGTCGCCGGAATGTCCGGCAGCTCCACCTGCAGCCCGTGCGGTAAAAAAGGGCCATACTCAGCCAGCCCCGGATTTGCCTGCAGAACCTGCTCGGTGACACCCTGCGTGCGCCCGTAATGACGCCAGCAAAGCGCGTCCACCGTGTCATACTGGTGCGCACGCACTTTCATCAGATAAGCTCCACCATGCAGTGCGGTGCATCCTGCACCCGGCTGATAGCCCAGCGGGCATCACGCCACAGATCGCCGCTGGCCTCCGCCAGTTCCTCCCCTCGCTTTACCCCGGACGCCGTGGCGTCATAATCCTGGTAACGCTCATTGAGCACGGCGCGCGCCCAGCAATACACGGCGTTAAGGTAGTGCTGAATGCGCTCGCTTTTGCCGTCCAGCATTTCCGCCGGTACGCCAGCCAGATCCCGGTAGCCCAGCATCTGCTGGCGGTTGCGGAAGTCGTACAGCTCAGCGTTAACTTCGGAAATGGCTGTCAGCGCAACCTGCCTCAGACGGGGCTGCGTCACCGTGCCGTCAGTGCGCATCACACTGCGAAATTCCGACAGGTCCACATCAGGCCAGAACGGCGTATTTTTAATAACGTCCGCCTGTTCCGGTGCCTGTTCTGGCGCAATAAACTGCATGCGGCTTTCTCCTGAAATAGTGGGCGGTGGACGGGGTTTTGATGTGGCAGTGCCTTTCGCCACCCCGTGCCGCCCGTGCGCGGGGCACGTTCGTTAGCGGCTGTCACTGCGCAATCTGCGCTCCAGCTGCTGCTTTTCTTTTTTCACGCCGCAGCGGGGATCGAGCTGCAGCGCATGGGTAAGGTGATTCAGCGCTGAAGCCGGGTTGCTTTCGGTGAGTACCGCGCCGATGGCTTTGTGCAGGCGCGCCCGGGACTGGTCCGGCATATCCTGATCGGTTGTCAGGTCCAGCGTCTGCAGGAGCAGATCGGCATCAAAACCGGTGGCGGCCAGCAGGGCGCTTTGTGCGGCGTCCGCCATTTCTTCCGCCAGAACGGTCTGCACGTTGCGGTTGCCCAGCGGCATCACCCAGCCATGGCGCAGTGCATGACGCCCGATTTCCAGCGCACCGGCATAATCACCGGCGTCGATACGCCACAGCATCACGTACATCAGCACGTCATCCTGCTGCGCACCTCCGGCAGCCAGCACGCCCTCCGCCCAGGCGGCATATTTCGGCAAAAGTTCGACCTTGATTGCCGCCTTTTTCACGGTGGACTGGATACCCTTGAGGCGGCGGCGGTCTTCTGCCAGCTGCAGCAGCATCAGGTCATAGCCGGACGCATGGCGAACACTGCCGCCCTCCCGGGCGGCCTGTTCGGCCTGAATGCGCAGGCGGTGCTGCCGTGCGGGACTCAGGCTCATGCGTTACTCCCCACCTTCCGGCGCAGCTGGCGCGGTGAAATCACCGATTTCGATGTTTTCGACCAGGGCCGCGCAGCGATAATCTTCAATCACATACGCTTCGTTGACGGATTCAAAGTTTTCAATTCGGTCACGTTTCGGGTTGTCGATAACAGAACGACGGCGGGTATCCTCCTGCCAGTAGATGGACAGGTTATCCAGACGGGTGATCAGGAGGGCATTCGCCGGGAAGAACGGCGCGCGCACCGCCTGCAGGCCCCCCATGCGTTTCTGGCTGATAATCAGATCGGCGGCGATTTTCTCGCTGTTTTCCTGCTCTTTGTTGACCAGCGGGAAATACTTGTCGGACAGCAGTTCGCGGCCGCAGATAACAACCAGCTCGTCATCGTCCTGATAAACCACGTCGATCAGCTCGCTAACCGCATCCATCACCACGGCGTCCAGGTTGGCATAGTCGCCGCCCTTGCCCACCTTCACCGCGCCTGCAGTGGTGGTGCCGTCCTGGGTGGTGCTGCCCATAACGTGGTCCGGCGCGTCTTCGCGGATTTTCTGCAGCCAGCCCTTATTCACGTCCTGCAGCAGCGGGTTTTCCGCGCGGTTGGAGGTTTTGGCGCGCTTCACGCCGTTGAAGCCGATCATGATGCGGTCCAGTGCCTGGCGCTTGATGATGGCGTTACGGATACGCACCTGGAAATCTTGGAATTTCGCCCACAGGTCCAGCTTTGCGTAGGTCAGCACCGTGTCAAAGTTGGTCTGCTCGCATTTGTATTCCACGTCCTCCATCAGCATCGGATCGGTAGGTTCGCGCTCTTTGGTGGTGGTATCGGTGGTTCCGGCAATGGTGGAGCCAACACCCAGGCCAAGCAGCTGGCCGGACTGCTCATCAACAGGCGAGACATTAATGAGTGTCAGGAAAGCGGCGGACTGCTGGATCTGGTCTTCCAGCGTCTGCTGCACGGACGGCTCAACGGTGAACTTGCTGGAAAGTTCTTCAACTTCCACCTGGTTCAGGCGCGCCAGCTGCTGCAGGTAGGCGTTAAAGGCAAAGCGGGTTTTCTTTTTCATCGGGTTTTATGCTCCATCAGCAATTGGTCAGGGTGCCTGCCGGTGCGTCACCGCCCGGCGCGCGCTGGCGGTAATCTTTACGGCTGTCTTCACGGCTCAGCTGCTGCTGAAGCCCGGCAAAGGCGGACTGCTGCTCCTGCAGCGAAGTTTCAAGTTCAGAAATGCGCGTGTCCTGATCGGACAGGGATTTATCGGTGCGCTCGCTCAGGTTCTGCTGCTCGGTGGCGACCAGCTCAACGGCTTTATGCACGTCAGAGAAACGCGCATCATCGGTCTGCTCTTTTTTAGTGAACAGGGCGGTGACGCGTGCAAAGAGGGACGGCTTTTCGTCCTGGGTTTCTTCCAGTTCGATCAGCGTTTCCTCAGCGGCGGTAAACAGGTTTTCCGGATTCTGTTTGCGGTTAGCCAGCGGGTTTTGCGCGGCGCTTGCGCTGAAGGTCAGCATTTCGGTGCCCAGGCTCGCCGGATCGTCAGTGGCGGCCAGGCCTACAAGATAGGCTTTGCCGGTGTCGGCAAACTTCGGGTTTACTTCCATAGAAGTGAAAAGCTTCTGGCCTTTCTTGACCAGTTCAACCAGTGAACTGGTCGGCTCCACGTCGGCATACAGCGCCATTTTCCCCTTCAGCGGGCCGTCCTGAATTTCTTCAGCAACCAGCCCGGTAACTCTGCCGTAGCGGTTAAAGGCGCTGTCCGGTGAATAGGACTTGATGTGCTCTAGGTTAATCAGCGCGGTGTAGACCGCCGGGTTGTAGCTGGCTGCCATTTGCTCCAGCCATTCACGCTGGATTTCGCGTCCGTCGGTGGTGGCACCTTCCACCCCGATGCGGAAACGCTTTGTCTTCACTGTCATGAGCCGTGCTCCGTTAGAAAAAACTTACTGGAGCCTTATGGTTGCGGTGATAAGGGGAGTGAAACAACGCGCGGCGCTTGTACCGCCCGCCACACAAACCGCAGCCGGGGAAAGCTGCCGGGCAAGGCCGTATGTTTGGGCCATGAACACGACACTGACCCCCGCAGACCTCGATCCCCGTCGGCAAGCCATGCTGCTGTACTTTCAGGGATACCGCGTAGCCCGCATTGCTGAGATGCTGGGCGAGAAAGTTACAACCGTTCACAGCTGGAAGAAGCGCGACAAGTGGGGCGACTATGGGCCGCTGGATCAGATGCAGCTCACTACCGCCGCGCGTTACTGCCAGCTCATCATGAAGGAGCAGAAAGAAGGGAAGGACTTCAAGGAAATTGACCTGCTGGCGCGCCAGTCAGAGCGCCACGCACGGATCGGTAAATTCAACGATGGCGGGAACGAAGCTGACTTAAACCCGAACGTAGCCAACCGCAACAAAGGTCCGCGCCGTCAGCCTGAAAAGAACGTTTTCTCCGACGAACAGATCGAAAAGCTGCAGGAGGTTTTCCACGGCTCGATGTTCGCCTACCAACGCCACTGGTACGAGGCAGGCAACCGCCATCGTATCCGCAACCTACTTAAATCGCGCCAGATTGGGGCAACCTTCTTTTTTGCCCGGGAAGCGCTGATTGACGCCATCACCACCGGCCGCAACCAGATTTTTCTCTCAGCCAGCAAGGCGCAGGCGCACGTCTTCAAGCAGTACATCATCGACTTTGCAAAAGAGGTGGATGTGGAGCTGAAAGGCGACCCGATGACGCTCAGCAACGGCGCGTGCCTGTACTTCCTCGGCACCAACGCCCGCACGGCGCAGAGCTACCACGGCAACCTGTACCTGGATGAATATTTCTGGATACCGAAATTCCAGGAGCTGCGCAAAGTGGCGTCCGGTATGGCCATCCATAAAAAATGGCGGCAGACCTACTTTTCCACACCGTCCAGCCTGACCCACAGCGCCTATCCGTTCTGGTCCGGCGCGCTGTTCAACCGGGGCCGCAACAAGGCAGACAAGGTGGATATTGACCTGACCCACGGCAGCCTGGCCCCCGGCCTGCTTTGCCCGGACGGTCAGTACCGCCAGATCGTCACCGTGGAAGATGCGGTGCGCGGCGGGTGTAACCTTTTTGATATCGACCAGCTGCGCATGGAGTACAGCCCTGACGAATACCAGAACCTGCTGATGTGCGAGTTTATTGACGATCTGGCGTCAGTGTTCCCGCTGAGCGAGCTGCAGGCCTGCATGGTGGACAGCTGGGAAGTCTGGTCCGATTTTCAGGCGCTGGCTCTGCGCCCGTTTGGCTGGCGCGAAGTCTGGATCGGCTATGACCCGGCGAAAGGTACGCAGAACGGCGACAGCGCCGGGTGCGTGGTGATGGCTCCGCCAGCCGTGCCGGGCGGCAAGTTCCGCATTCTTGAGCGTCACCAGTGGCGCGGGATGGACTTCCGCGCCCAGGCTGACGCGATTAAAAAGCTGACGCAGCAGTACAACGTGACCTATATCGGCATTGACTCGACCGGCGTCGGCCACGGCGTCTATGAGAACGTGAAGGCGTTCTTCCCGGCGGTCCGGGAGTTTGTCTACAACCCCAACGTCAAAAACGCCCTGGTGCTCAAGGCATACGACATTATCAGCCACCGACGCCTGGAGTTTGACGCCGGGCATACCGATATCGCGCAGTCCTTTATGGCAATCCGCCGCGCCACCACCGCCAGCGGCAACCGCCCCACTTACGAAGCCAGCCGCAGCGAAGAAGCCAGCCATGCAGACCTGGCATGGGCAACGATGCACGCACTGTTTAACGAACCGCTGCAGGGCGAAGCCGCCAATACCAGCAATATTGTGGAGATTTTTTGATGAGTGAACACGACGCCCTGACCAGCACCGCGCCAGTGCAGGAAGCCGCACAGCAGAAGAACACAACTCACGCCGAAGCGTTCAGCTTTGGCGACCCCATCCCGGTACTGGACCGCCGCGAATTGCTGGACTACGTGGAATGCGTACAGATGGACAAATGGTACGAGCCGCCCGTGAGCTTTGACGGCCTGGCCCGCACCTATCGTGCAGCAGTGCATCACAGCTCACCTATTGCCGTTAAGCGCAACATCCTGACCAGCACGTTTATCCCGCATCCGCTGCTCAGCCAGCAGGCATTCAGCCGCTTCGTGCAGGACTATCTGGTGTTTGGTAACGCCTACCTTGAGAAACGCACCAACCGGCTCGGCGGCGTTCTCTCGCTGGAGCCAGCCCTGGCGAAATATACCCGCCGCGGCGTTGACCTGGACACTTACTGGTTTGTGCAATACGGCCTGACCACGCAGCCCTATGAGTTCACCAAAGGCAGCATCTTTCACCTGATGGAGCCGGACCTGAACCAAGAAATTTACGGCCTGCCAGAATACTTGTCCGCCATCCCTTCAGCACTGCTGAACGAGTCCGCCACCCTGTTCCGCCGTAAGTATTACATCAATGGCAGCCATGCGGGGTTCATCATGTACATGACCGACGCAGCGCAGAATCAGGAGGATGTGAACAATATCCGCCAAGCGATGAAAAGCGCCAAAGGGCCGGGCAACTTCCGCAATTTGTTTATGTACTCGCCGAACGGCAAAAAGGACGGGATTCAGATCATCCCGCTGTCAGAGGTCGCGGCAAAGGATGAGTTTCTGAACATCAAGAACGTGAGCCGGGACGACATGATGGCCGCGCACCGTGTTCCACCGCAGATGATGGGGATTATGCCGACTAATGTGGGGGGGGTTTGGGGATGTTGAGAAGGCCAGCCTAGTTTTTGTACGTAACGAACTAATTCCTTTACAAAAACGTATATGCGAATTGAACGAATGGCTTGGTACGTCAATTATATCTTTCACTGAGTATTCTTTAAACATTTGATTAATCATCCCGGCACAGACATCCGTTGCCGGGATGAGTAACACTTAATAATCGAAGTTATTTTCCTCAACAGAAAATTCTATACCACGGCTTAGATCTTTAATATTAATATCTTCTTCAACATTAGTAATGTCATCCCCTTCTATTTCGAATTCCATTGACATCTCAACTGAAAAATCCAATGTTTCAATCACAACATTTGTAGAAGTTTCCATTGGAATGACCACTTTATCTTCGCTGTCCCAATAACCATTGGTAAAGTCTGGCCCGGTGACCGTTACCTCAAATTCGACGGAAACATCAAAGGTAACAATACAACTTTCACCATCAATAGAAATAATAGATGGCTCAAACTCACTAATTTCTAAAACTTTGAATTCGTCTAACTCAGAATCCTCCCATGTAGAAGAGTTGTAAGCATCCGCTTCATGTATTTTCTCTTCCAGCAATTGCCTAATTTCTTGTGAATTTGTAGAAAGATAGCGATTTATAGCCGAAGCAAGAGAATTTTCATGCGTATTGTAAATATCAAGAAACTTATCAAGAGTATCTATCTGGTAGAATCCTTCTTTCAATTCACAAAATGACTTTAAATCCTCATCCTCAGATATAACATAAACCGCATTACCATCCAGATACTTCTCAACTGCATTTAAAGATATAGCATCAGGAAACTCGCTTTTTTTCTTTCCATCCCCGAAAGGGGGTTCTTTAGCAAAATAAGAGTTTAAGATAGCTTCAATATTAATAGAGCCTAGTGGTGCATATTCAGCGTTACAATCTTCTAGGAAATCATTAAATGCTTGCTTAGCTGAAGCATAGACACCATCAACTTCTAATGGTTGAAAAAACTGCTGCAATGGCCCACCTTCAATATTTTTAATAATTTTCGCTTTTCTTTGAATGGTTTGCACTGCTTGTAATGCATCCTTAATGGAATCATCTATTTTGCTTTTCACTTCTCTTTCTACGACAGAAGTAGTTATTAATATCAATTCCCCTTTTGTGCATAATTCATAAAATGCCTCAAAAGCGGCCCCTTCAAAATGTAACCCTGCCTTTACATAGCATTGAGTATCAATAAACACTTTGTTTGTCTGAAGCATAAAGATCCTTAATAAATGAAAATAGTTTTTTAAATAAGAGACTATGCATTTACAAATAATAATTTATACGAAGCTGGCGTATTTTACTTATTTATTTTCACGATCGAGGTCCCAGACTGAGCACCAAGATATGTAGTAGCGTAAAACACCGTTTAAGCACACCGCGCGCGCTCGTATCCCCGCCACGCCTGCCCACTTTATGTAGTAGTTTTCATGCATCAGCATGAACGATGGAAAGGCCCGCCAGCTTTGGGGGGCCAGAGCAAAAACGATCCTTGAAAGATCATGCGATTTCATGCGGCATAGACATGCATGTTTAGAGCAGACAACAAAAACTAGACTGACTAAATGCACTCACTAAGTTCAGAAAGCAGCAGCTTTATCAAAACCAGAAATAACTGTATAAGAAATCGACGAATTGTCAGCTTTGTTTACTTTAAATTTGGCCCCTTTATAAGCCACTACATCACTACCCTTCGAATCTATGGAAAAATCAGTTGTGAATGCAGCACGAGCCATATCATTTGCAAACTCTCGATAGGTAAACTTCATGACTCCGCCGGCATTTCCATTGTATTCGATAGTTTTTACCAATGAATTGCTTACCCTGCACAGGCCGTCAGGAACACGTTTGATAGAGATTTCTGCGGCAGTATAAGAAGTACCATTTGGTGGTGAAACCTCGTTTTTGGCAGCGTCGTAACTTACATAATCAACATAGCTTCCAATCTGTCCGTAAAGATTTTTTAAGGCAACTGCTTGAGGGTTGTGATAATTACGATAAACACCATTGCCAACGCTGCAATAGCTTCCAGCAGCAACTGAAGACAACGCGCCATTGCCTGCGCCAAGTTCTAGTACATCCGTTTTGAACCCTGTTGCAGATGTAATGATAGGATCGCCCATATAAGCTGTAGCACTTTGCCCAACAGGAGGCTTAACTACTTCAATAGAGGTGACACTTGGGTTAGGAGAACGTGGTACGCAGCCAGTGAGTGCTACAGCAAGAGATATTGATAACATTACGTTATTAATTTTCATTTTTTTGCCTATTTTTATCTTAATAAAAATAAGGCGATATCTGATTGACATCGCCTATCACTAATATCTAACTCTTTTTAATTAGCTAAAACAAGTCTCTATCCGCGCAATCTTTGCAGCCAAATGTCGTTTACCCAGGTATGCTGCATGATCAGCATCACACTTTTATGCATTTAACCCTTTAAATACCATGGCTCTGCTTTAGCGGATTCGAATGGCTGTTAATGGAAAAAGGGGTGAAAGTGTTAGTAATGATCGGATTTAAGTGCTCTTAACAGCACCAGACAAATATTCTTATCTTTGTCGTTCATTACACCAAAACGCACAATATTTCCCTAACTGGTAACGTCCATTGTACGGCTGTATTCATGGTTGCGAATTTTCGCCATCAGCTCGTCAGTCAGCTCAGAAACCCACTGGATAGCCAGCCGCTTTTCTTCGTCGCTGCACTCGCTTGCCGCTACCAGCTTAATGAAAAAATCAATGCGCTGAAGTTTCAATGACTCCAAAAGATAATCCTGCATTTTCCCTCCTATTACGGTCACTGACACAATATAACTGTATGTATATACACTGTTTATATATACAGTATAGTACCGATTTCTAAATGTAAAACGCTTTTTTTGGCCTTCAATAAGAAAGCCCTGATATGAGTCAAAAACAGAAATTTTTTTGGTTGGTCAGTAATACTGCCGCCACTTGTCATCCTCACGCAGCTGCCCGCTCTGGTAAAAGATGCGCAACCCGCCCCCTGACGGAAGGCTGCCGCCGCGTACAAGTAAATTAACCTCGTATTCACTGCCATCGAACCCTCTGGACTGCAGTTCATACTCAAGCTGAAGGCGCTGCTGACCCGAAATGTTCTGTTTGTATTCCTTTTTCCGCTTCGGTTTAACGAGCCTCAGCCTTGCGGTCAGCTCACGGCGTTCTTTCCGGCCCATGCTGTGCAGGTACTCATGCAGCTCTTTGTCACTCATGGATTTAATCTCGGGTAGATCCCCGCCTGTTTGGTTCAAATTTTCAACAGGGGGACAGTTATTGCCACGAGTCCAAGGGGCGCAAGCGCCCTGGTCGGCTATCGCCTCCTGAAGGTCAACGGCTTTACGAACCATTTTCCACTTCACTGCATGAGTGCAGATCCGGCCCTCAATGATCGGGGACCAGATGCCATAAATACGAACACCATGATCGCCGTAGGCGCTCGGCTCGTCGTTCAGCTCATAGGCAGTTCTGACAAGGTGATGTTTACGGGGAACCAGGACGCCGCCCTGCTTCATGATGTAGGTGGCAAAACAGCCAGCATCAGCTGCAGCCAGCACCGCATCCAGACGCGGGTTTTCCAGTACCGGCGCGCCTGCCTTCTTGTCACCCTGCGCCCTGGCGGCCTGACCAGCCAGCAAGCGCAGCTCGCGGTACGCCTGACGGCCAGGGATACCAAAGAAACGGAATTGCTGAACACGGTGCAGCGAAGCCCAGGCGTTTACGTTCTCAGCGTTATCGCGCAGTGATCTGCCTGTTTCTTTACTGATTTCCTGCGCCAGCCCGCGCCCGTCGATATTCTTACTGATGTATTTGGCGATATAGCTGGTCGGTGTACCCTTTCGCGGGTTGATAAGCTCAGACTTGAAGCGCGGCCCGGTATTGTTGCCCAGCTCCTCCCGGTCCTCACGAATGGCGAATTTACGCAGCAACGCGGTGATGGATTTACGGTCTTTTTTGCGCATGAAGCACAGCAGATGCCAGTGCACGGTGCCGTCATGGTGTGGCTCGGCAACGCGGACGCCATACCAGCGCAGCCCGGCTTTGTGCATCGCCTTACGGAAGGCGGCGAACATATTCACCAGGTAATCGCTGCTCTGCCGGACCGTGGCACTGGTCCATTTCGGGTTAGGCCTGCCGTTATTGAGCGTCGCGTGAAAGCGTGACGGGCAAGTGATGGTATAGAACACGGCGCATTCGCCACGCATTTCTGCGATAAGCTCCAGCCCTTTAACACAGGCCATCATTTCGTGGCGCCGGTGCGCCGGATTGCTGCTACTGGCGTTTACCACCTCTTCCATATCCAGCGTGTCACCTTCGGCGTTAACCAGCTCATGCGAGCGGAAAAACTCCAGTGATTTGCGGCGCTGTTCGCGTTTGTGGATCACAGCTTCATAGCTGACATACGGGGACGCCTTTTTGTTAACCAGGCAAACAGCACGCAGCTGCTCCTCCCGCCATTCACACCGCATCTGCCACAGCTTGCGATACCACCAGTCCGCACAAAGCATGCGGGCCAGTGAACCCGGAATAAGCTCATACGGGACCGGGTTGCGGCGGTTCTTTTTACGGCGCAGCTGTTCAAATGCAGGCGGTATAACATCAAGGCGCATAGCTTCAGCGGCGACCCTTTCCCATGACCGGCGGATCTCTTCCGGCGTAACGTCATCATCCGTAAACAGCTCACCGCAGGCAGTATCCAGACACATGCTCATATGTGCGGCTACCAGGGTGGATAACCGTTTGACCTGCTCCTGATTCATTTCTGGCAGAACCAGCAAGCCCTCCATCCCGTCCTGGCTCGCCATAAAACGGAAGGAGGCGGAAACCTGACTGGTGCGCACTTGCTCCAGCCGTTCAAGACACGGCCTGATGGTTTCCCGCAGATAACGGGAATATGCCTTTGGTTTACCCAAGCTCTGGAAATATTTAATCCTTTCGAGCAGAGGCTTGCTGATGTGCGCCGGTTGGGCGCTCACGTCAGCAATAATGACCAGATCGGGATTGAATTGCTGCTGTTCGCGGGCCATTTTGGCGCGGCTTATCAGCTGGTCCTGCTCCATTTCTCGCTGAACAGGATCACGGGATTCATTGTAGAAATAGCGCTCCCAGACCTCATTACTCAGGGCCTCGCGGCGCAGCTGTTCCTGCTCATTATCCGCAGCATAGAGAGTAATCAGGTTTGAAAGCTCAGAACCCGGCGTAACTTCCGCCGGGTACAGATAGGGGTTAATCGCCTTTTTAGGTGCATTCCAGGTAAAAGCAGCGGCGGAATCATCTGCGCCGCCGTGCTTTTTAACTTCGTGATGACTCACGCGCGCACCTCATGCACGACAGAGCAATCAGGGCCGCCTGCTGGATCAAAGCCAGCCCATACTCTCGGTTTGAGTACAGCAATCAGTTCGTCTGCAGTTTTCCCTTTGCCTGCAGCAACACCGATGCTGCGTTTTACGTTAATGCGGTCATGAGTGAAATTGCGATACAGGGAACGAGTCAGGAAAGTGTCGCTGTTTGAAACGATGACCGGATGCCCTTCTGATGCACGGCGCTCAAGAATAGAGGCCAGATGATACTGATCGTCCTCAGTAAAACCGGCAGTGTGATAGCCACTGAAAGTACCGTCATAAGGCGGATCGCAATAAATAACATCCCCAGGCACCAACAATGCCAAAGTTTCGTCATAGCTGGCGCAAATGAACGTGGCGCGGGTAGCTTTTTCAGCAAAAGCGCGTATTTCATTTTCAGGAAAATACGGTTTTTTATAATTACCGTAAGGGGCGTTAAACTCACCCTTTTTGTTATAACGGCAAAGACCACGGTAACAGTGGCGATTTAAGAATAAAAACAGCGGCGCGCGCCATTCAGGGTCTTTATCGCGATTGAATGAATCCCGGCTATCATAATAACCATCTTCACTATTGAACATTTGAAACAGATGTTTGGTCCGTTCAATAAAATCAGAAGTGTTGCGGAAAACCTCCTGATATAGATTTATTAAATCAGGATTAATATCCGCAACAAGATAATGAGGATAGTCTGTCGCCATCATCACAGCGCATGAACCCGCGAAAGGTTCAACCAGTCGCTGGCCAGCAGGAAGGTGCTTAATCAGTTCCGGCATGATGGCGGTTTTATTTCCCGCCCATTTCAGGATAGTGCTCATACAGCACCTCCGTTGTAGTGTTTGCCTTTCAGCTCTGCGATTTCCTGACAAGTGACGCAGCACTGCACGCCCGGAATGGCGCGGCGGCGAGCTGGCGGGATCGGCGCATCGCAATCAATGCAGAGAACACGGGAAACGCCCGGCGCTTTATTGCGGGCGGTATGGATGTGGCGTTGGCGTTCTTCTTCAACGCGCTGCTGTACGAGGTCCATTGAATCGGCCATTAGTGGATCTCCTGCGCTTCGTTCTGAATTTTCACAGCCTCTTCACGAAGAAGCTCAGCCGCTTCTGCATAGTTCAGCTGGCGGGATGTAATACGGGCGGCGATAGATTCCATGCGGGCCGCCATTACATCGGCACGGCCACGGCGTTCTTCTTTGCGCGCTTCAATCAGCATCTGGTTCAGGCCAGCATCATCTGGTCCGGTTTTAGTGGTGCGGGTTTCGATATTTCGCATATTCATTACTCCTGAATTTGGGCAAAAGAATGCCCGGCGGGTTTACGCCATTAATTTCTGTTGTGGGTTAATTCGGCATGGTTAGCCGTTTGGGAAATAAGCTCACCACTGCACGAAAATGATTCATTGCTTTAACCAGTTCCCGCTTTTCGTCAGTAGTCAGATCACTAATATTGACGCCGTGACGTTCTGCCGGAATTTTTGCCATAAAGAATATGGCTGCCAGTGCCCGCTCATTTTGTTTATGGTTTATATCGCGGTGATCGCGCATATCTTTAATAAACCTTTCAAGCTCTGGCTCAATATTCAGACCAAACACATTCGCCCTTAACTCCGCTATGCGGTTCAACCCTTCCAGACGTTGACCCGGGCTTAATGGAACAGTCGCCGCAGCGCCTTCAATAGCCATGGTTTCCCCCTGTTTGGTAGTGGTCAGTCCTGCCAGCAGTTCGTCCTGAGAGCGGGACGGGTGCCAGCGTTTACCATCTTTCCCGATAATCCAGCCATGTCCGCAGTGCATTGCCGGGCTTTGTTTTACTAAAAGTGATGCGAATGAAGGCTCTTTAATCAGCATGATCACCTCAGATGATGCCGAACGAAGCGCCAAGGCCCGTAACGGTGTCCATTGCGCTAGCCATCGCCGGGTTTGCCTGCAGGCGTGCTTGCATGGAAATTGCGGCCAGCGCCATCAGTCGCGTAACTGAATTGATACTGGTGATCGCGTCACGGCGGCCGTTAGCGGTTTTCACTTCACCAGATACAGCACCGGCAGCAACACGCCCGATCTCCGCTGTTGCACTCATTACGTAATGCGGCAGTTTCTCTTTTGCTACTTCATTCAGCGGCACGCATGGCAGGCAGTGAATTTGTGCCAGGAATCCGTCAACCAGGGTTGAGTCCTCAGTCAGATCGGTAAGCAACCAGATTTCTGGCGGTGTGAGTTGATGCGGTTGGTCCGGGTTCAGCTTATTGCGCAGCGTCTGGACGTTCATTCCCGCGCGTTCTGCCAGCTTCGCCATGTTGTGACTCAGCGCGAAAGCCCTGCAGGCCTCGTCGAAATGTGGATGTTTGGAAATGCGATAATCAAACATGATGGAAATCCTTTTGTATCCCAAAATGGAACTATCAGGCTTGCATTGCGACTTCGCAGCCCTGAGCTGCTTCCATCGTTAACGCGAACATGTTGATTTCGATGAGACTGTTAACTCCTGTTTTTTTCCTGATAGGCAGGCGGTTTTCACGGATCATCTGGCGGGCATAGCTAGGCTTGTAACCGGTACGGCGGCAGAACTCATCCAGTGTGATGAATGGTTCAGATATCACAAGGTTGATGCTAGGGCGCATTGAAAAATTGCTTTTCATGATGCACTATTCCTCAGTTTGTGTTTAAAAACTTCACTATTCGGAACTATTCGCAATCATTCCGAACACCACAAAACCGATGATAGGATCGCATTTTAAATATGTCAAACACAAAAGAGACCCCTTTAGCGATCTCAAAATTTAACTTCACATCTCAAAGTGGTGGAAAGGAGGCGATAACGCGTATCCTCCAAGCCTATGGATTCAGTACCAGACAGGCTTTGTGCGACCACCTTGGGGTATCCCAAAGCACGATGGCAAACCGTTGGATGCGCGATACTTTTCCGCATGACTGGCTTATCGCATGCCATCTTGATACGGGCGCATCTATGCTTTGGTTAACTACGGGACAAGGCTCGCCCACAACAAAAGCAGATAGCGATAGTGGATTACCTTTGCAATTAAAAGAAATCTCAAATGGGATTTTTTACTCCTCTGAGCAAGTTCGCTACGACTCTCGCCTTTTACCTCAAGACACCACTGCTCCATTCATTGTGAAGTTTGAAAATTCGTTCTATCTCGTGGACGAGTTCAAGGGAGAGATCAACGATGGGATCTGGTTGATTGAATTAGATGGTTTTATGAGTATTAGACAGGTTTACCGTCTTCCTGGCGGACGCTTACGTGTAGAGAATGGCCCTGCATCCTTTGAGTGCACACCATCGGATATTAAAGCCAATGGGAAAGTGATCAGCAAAATAACGTTTACTGAATAAGGAATATTGGTATGTCTCAATTTAGCGCTTTCAACTATACACATAATAGAGATAAAGCCATCGCTAACTTAATCAACCTGATTGAAGGGATGACCTGCGATGGAAAATTAAGTGAAAAAGAAATGATTTTCCTTGATACGTGGCTGATGGAATCAGACGTCCTTTCCCAAAATTATTTTGTAAATTGCATTAGAAATAAAATAAGTGAAATCCTTTCTGATGGTGTAGTTGAACAATCTGAATTAGACGAATTGAAAGACCTGCTACATGAAATGCAGCGCGGGTTGATGGATACTCCTAACATAGATCTTTACTCCGCAGATTCTGACAAGCATTTACTAGAGGGTCTATGTAAGGGGCTTGCTTCTGACTATCATTTGAGTGATGAAGAAATCAGCTATTTAAACTGGTTCTTAACTACAAATGCAGCTTTAAAAAGTAACTATCCCGGCAAACATCTTTACGAACTGGTTCAATCAATCCTGAGTGATGGAGTGATAACAGACGAAGAACGCACCAAATTATTAGAAGAAATCACTGCTTTTACAGGATCAAATATTTCTGAGGGTATTGTGGATGGATATTCCACAACATCACCTGTTGACCTAATTGATGATTTTAACCCTACAGATAGTAAAGTTTGTCTCACAGGTAAGTTTCTTTGTGGCTCCCGTAGGCAATGTGAAAGTGACCTTTTAAAGCTTGGTTGCAAAATTGTTGATCGGGTTACTCAAGATTTGGACTATCTAATTATTGGTGCCCTTAGTTCTAAGGATTGGAAATTCCAAAGTTTCGGAAGAAAGATAGAACAGGCTATTGATTATCGTGACAATAAAGGAGTTCCGCTCAAAATCCTCAGTGAAGAACACTGGCAAACCCTAATGCGTGATAATAATTCCAGATTTTAATAGGCCTGTAGAATGGCAGTAAGCAAATTAAGCAATGGAAAGTGGCAGGCTCAAGTCTTCCCCAACGGCAGGGACGGGCGGCGCATTCGCCGTCAGTTCGCTACGAAAGGGGAAGCCTTGGCATTTGAGCGGCACGTTAAAGAACAATCCGAAGACAAGCCCTGGCTGGGCGAGAAAGCGGACAAGCGGCGCGTTAGGGATTTAGTAACCGCTTGGTATAACGCGCACGGCGTAACACTTGCAGATGGTGAGAAGCGAAAAAGCGCCATGGAGTTTGCCTGCCTCGCCATGGGTGATCCGCTCGCTACTGAATTTAACGCAAAGCTTTTTTCAACTTACCGCGAACAGCGGTTAAGCGGAAAAATAACGCGCTCTGACCGAGTGAAGACCGTAACCCCTCGAACAGTAAACCTTGAGCTGGCTTATTTCCGGGCTATGTTCAACGAGCTGAAACGACTTGATGACTGGCCCGCGCCCAACCCTCTTGAAAACGTCAGAGAGTTTAAAATTGCTGAGGTGGAGCTGGCCTGGCTGACGGTTGAAGAGGCAACACGTTTGCTTGAGGAATGCGAGAAAAGCAAAGCGGAAGATTTAACCACCATCGTTAAGATTTGCCTGGCGACTGGCGCACGGTGGGGAGAGGCTGAGAATTTAACGGGCAAGCAGATCAGCCCGGGCAAGATCACTTTCATTAAAACGAAAGGCAAAAAGAACCGCGCAGTACCAATAAGTGATGAACTTTATAAATTGCTTCCCGAAAAGCGAACATCAAAGCCCATATTCACTGGCTGCTATTCTGCCTTCAGGGGAGCAATCAAGCGCGCGGGGATCGAGTTGCCAGATGGGCAGCTGTCACACGTATTAAGACATACTTTTGCCAGCCATTTTATGATGCGCGGCGGCAATATTTTGGTACTTCAGCGCATCCTGGGTCATACGGATATTAAGGTGACTATGCGCTATGCGCACTTTGCGCCCGACCATCTCACAGAGGCCGTCACGCTCAACCCTCTTAACCTGATTAGTGGCAGCAAAATGGCAGCAGAGCCAAACACTATGCGGTACTTTTCCACAATATACGAACTTCTATGTGCCTGATTTTAATGTAACTTGTTGATTTTATTTGTATATAATTCGGACTCATAATCGCTTGGTCGCTGGTTCAAGTCCAGCAGGGGCCACCAAATTCAAGGGCTTAGACAGGAAACTGGCTAAGCCTTTTTTTGTTTTTACCGGCCTGTTCCGGTCATAAAGTTATTCTCCATACGCCTTATCCTCCAGCCATCATTTCCCGATAATGTCTCGCCACGATATTATTCATTTTTGCTGCCGGGCATTCGAAATCATCACTGCAAGGTCCATCATGAAAACATTAACTAAAGAACAAAAAACTAAACCTCGCACGCGTCGTTTACGCAAAAAATTGAGAGTCGGAGAGTTTCAGGAGTTCGGTTTTACGATCAGCTTCCGTTTCGATAGCCAACAGTACAACCTTGATCAAGCTCTCGACCACTGGATTGAGTTCGTCGAGGCGCAGGGTTGGGGCTTTGCCGGAGGTGGTAAAGAGGGGTCTGATATTCTGTCTGGCTATCTGGTCCGCTTTAAGCGAGGAACACTCAATGATGCTGACAGAGAACTCGCGCAGCAGTGGCTCGATAGCCAGCCTGGTTTTGCCTGCATCCAGTGTACCGAGCTGAGCGATGCCTGGCATGGGCCCTGGACGGAGTGCTAAGTACCGAGAAAGCTGCTGGACTGGCTCGTTGATGGACAAAGCCGCCAGGGTTCCTACGCCCTGCTCTCCCCCGCAGAAAGCAAAAAGCGCCACCGCAAGTCAATCTTGCGAGGCGCTTTCCAGAATCCCAACGGTTGGGAGGGAATAACCTATTTCGCCAGCGACACCAGCATCTTCAGACTCGCAGAATAATAATCCTCCTGGGTCGTGATCTGAGGATCGCCCGCAGGCAGTTGCCCCATCGCCAGGTCACGGACCGCCAGTAACCCGCCCGCCATCATATAAGGCGCAGGATCGCCGGTGGTGACATTCACCCAGGCAGGCGTCTGGGTACGGGCAAACCGTCCCCAGTACGCGGTATACGGGGCCATCAGCGGGCTGGAGGCATTCGCCCACTTGATATACAGCGGCACGCGGATCGCATCGTAGCTAAAGCGCGCCGGCCACTCTTTGGCCGGGGTCACGCGACCGTCGGCGTAGAGCGACACCCAGTCTGCCGGCAGTTGGGTATTGCCGAAGCGCATTTTCACCAGCAGCTTCTGTCCGTCGTTGATCAACTCACGCCACACCGTCAGATGACTGCGCTTCGCGAAATCCTCCCAGGCCGGGAAGATGAAATAGGACGGGTTAAGATTCACATAGCTGTTGAGGTTAAAGCCTTTCGCGCCAGGCAGCATCACGCGGTAACCGGCAAAGCTGATGACGTTGCGGGCCAGCAGCGATTTGGTGATGGCGTCCGAGGCATTCAGATAGCTGCTGTCATTCCACTGGGTACCCGCTTTTAGCAGCGCCCAGGCGATAAAGGTATCGCCGTCGGTGGCGTTGTTTCTGTCGGCGATCGGATCCGGCGCAACCGGGTTGTATCGCCAGTAGAACAGCCCGGTCTCGGGATTCTGCAGGTTCTTTTTGGTCCAGCCCCAGATTTTGTCAAAACCGGCGCGATCGTTGTTACGCACCGCCATCATCATGGCGAAACCCTGCCCCTCAGTGTGGCTCACACTGTTGTTGCCGGTATCAATGATGCGGCCATCCGCCATCAAAAATCGCGCTTTGTAGCTGTCCCAGGCGGGGCCGGCCAGGGCCTGATAACTGAACAACAGCCCCAGCACCAGAATCAGGGTTTTACTTCGCTGCCACATGGCCGATCCTTATTGATTGTTTTGGTATCTGAAATGGATAACCGTAGCCGAGGGGGATGCCTCCCGCCACAGTGATACGTGTGATTTGCCGCCCTGCTCGCGCAGCCAGCGGGCGTAGAGCCCCTCCAGCACCGCGCTGAAGGCGTGGTTCCACGCCATCTGCTTTGGCTCTTCCGGCGGCACCGGTATGGCGGTATGCGCGATGCGGATCGCCGTGTCGCTGGCATCAATATCAATATAGCCCCAGTTGAAGGCCGCGAGCCGGGCATTGATCTGCGCTTCGAGCTCGCCCACGGTGTGGGCCAGCGCCAGCGGGAAACGTTCGCCCAGCGAGTCGCCCATCTGCACGAGGAACGAGCGGCTCTGCGCTTCGCCGACGTTGGCTACCATACTTTCAATCATCACGTGGATCAGCGAAAACCAACCGGACTGCGTCTGTTGATGCTGGTAATACTGTAAAAGCTGTTGGTCATTCATCACTTGTTCCCCAGAAGGTAGCGGAAGTAGAGGGTCGCGGTACTTTCGTTGTAATCCCCGAAGGTGTCATACCCCACCTGCCCGCCGATGGTCATGTCTTTATTGAGTTTGTAGTCGGTCGATGCGCGCAGGTTATACCCCAGCCCGTTCTCACTGTTGCCTTTGTAGAACGCCTCTTTGGCGAATCCACGGGACACGTAATCTTCCAGCTGTCTCTGCATGGCCTTATCGGTCGGGAAGTAAGGGCTCTCATCCTGGGAGTAGGACTGATACCCCACCGACGCCCCTAAGCCCAGCTTCCAGTTGTCGAACTTCTGGGTGTAATCCACCGGGAAGGAGACGCTGATGTAATCCTGCGGACTGAAATACCCACCCTGACCGTAGCTGAAGTAGCTCAGGTTCTTGTCAAAGTTCATGTAGTTCATGTTGATGCCGGCTTTTAACTCGCGATCGGCAGCATAGTACGGACGGAAGTACACACCCGCCGAACCGTTGACGCTGGTGTTGCTCGGGACGTTCTCACCGATGTAGTCATACACGCCAAACCCGGCATAGAAGCCCGCATCGGTATTGTCATAGCTCAGCTGGGCGCTGCCGCCGTTCTTAGTCACCTGGCCCCACTTCTTGCCGCTGTACTTATCTTCCACCCCGACGTAGGACAGCAGGCTGTCCACCACCGCACGACGCTCGCCGGTCAGCACCAGCTTGAGGTAATCCGTCAGCTGCGGCGACCAATGCACGCCACCCACCAGGGTATTCAGATCCTGGCCCAGCGGCGTGGAGCCGACATCAATTTTGTACTGCTCGCCGGTGAGCGCCATCGCCACTTCGACGCCCTGGGCACTTTGCGAGCCCTGCGACGGCACCTTGATTTTGTCGATGTTCGGCAGCTCAGGCGGCGTGGTGGTGGAGGCGTTATACAGCTCCTCGGCCACCCCACCCTGGATCAGCGCCCCGGTACCAAACCGGCGGCTGGACTCCTCGGAAGACGTTCCGGCATCGAGGCTGATCGGCGTGACGTTCACATCCAGACGCGAATCGCCGAACGGCACGGTGGACCACTGCAGCGGGGCCTTGATCTCCGTCAGCTTGCTCAGCCCCTCTTCACCGTCACGGGAACGCAGAGCGGTAGAACCCCGCGCCCAGGTGGCGGTTTTGTCCACCAGCATCTCCATCATGTTATCCACCTGACGCAGCGTGCCCGCCTGGGCGGTTTCCACCGGCAGATCGGTGCGCACGGTGCCCGGCGGCGCGGTCTGCGGATTACGCGCCAGCTGGGCCACCTGCCACGGCATCGCCTGGCCGTAGAGCGACGGGGAATCCTCCACGGCGCCCGTGCTGGAGGTGCCGACAAACGGGTTGTCGGCCAGTGCCAGGCCACCCAGCATCGGGGCCGTGTCGCCATTGTTGTTCTGCAAGCCGAGCAGCTTGCCGCGGGCGGTACGCAGATAGCTCATCGCCTGCTGATGATTGCCCTGGGCCTCGGAGACCCGGGCCAGCAGCAGTAAGCGTTCCGGGGTGCTGTCGTTGGTCAGCCCGGCGGAAAGTTGCTTCGCTTTCTCCACGTTGTTGCTGGCAAGGGCCACGTCGATGGCTCCGGCGCGCGCATCCTGCTGCGGCGTGTCGCGGGTCATCAGGTAGTCGTAAACCACCCCGGCCTCTTTGTTCATCTTCCCGGACTGATAGACGCGGGCCATGGCAAACATCAGGTCGGTGTTCTGCGGATCGTTTTGCATGGCGCGGATCAGCTTGTCGTAAGCCGCCGCGTAGTTGCCCTGCACGCGCAGACGATCGGCCTCGTTGATCACGTAGCCGTTGCGAATGCTTGCCAGCTGGGTCGGAGTACTGCGCGACTGCAGTTCCGGGCTGGCAAGCCAGGCCTGAGCTTCGCTGCCCAGCCCCGCCTGATTCAGGACCGCCACCTGATCGGCATAGTCCCCGGCGTTACCCTGCACGCCGCGGCGCATGTTGTCGTGGACCACGCTCACCGCAGTGGTGACATCGCCGCTCTGGGCCAGCATCCGCGCCAGCTTGCCGGCATCGGCCGGGCTCTGCGGCGGACGTGCCGCCAGCGCTTTCAGGGTGTTGGCCGCCGCGGTCCGGTCGCCCTGGGCCAGATAGCGTTCGGCGACATCCATCTGCAGGTTGTAATTCACCCGCTGGGACAGCTCGCGCATGTCGCCGTTCTGACTGGAGGCCGGGATGCGCGACAGCAGCGTTTGCGACTGCTGCCAGGCATTGTTTTCGCTGGCGAACAGGGCCGCCGCGTAGAGTTCACTGTTGCTGGCGTTCGGGCGGAAGGCTGGCGTCATCACGTTAGCCGCCTCCGCGCTGCGCCCCTGCTTCTGCAGCAGTCGGGCTAAATCCAGACGCAGCCAGGGATCGGACGGATAGCGGGCCGTGCCCTGCTGTAACAGAGCGATGGCGCGCTGCGGATCGCCGTTAGCCGCGGCCTGCTGGGCCTGACGACGCAGCGGATCGGTCGGGTTGCCGCCGGAGACGCGCGGTTGCAGCCTCGCCTGCAGGCTGGCGGGCAGGGTCTGCAACATCGCCTGGGCTTCGGCGGTTTTGTTCTGCTCGCGCAGGACGTAGTAGAGGTTTTCCCGCGCCGAGCCGTTATTGGGTTGCTCGGTCAGCAGGCCGCGCAGGGTCTGTTCTGCCGCGGTGTAGTCTTTGTTATGCCGCTGGACGTCGGCGCGGAACAGCTTCGCCGCCGCCCCCTGCTCGCCGCTGCGCTGGGTCAGGGGCGCGCTCAGGACCAGCGCCTGGCTGACATTGCCCTGCTTGTAAGCCGCCTGCGCCTGGGCCAGCTGTCCGTAGAATTCGGCGTCCTGCGCCTGCTGCTTACGCTCGTCAGAAGCCGCACCGCCAAGGCTGGCCGCACGGTTAAGATACTGCGCCCCTGCGGCGTAGTCGCCCTTGCGCAGGGCGACATAGCCCATCCCGGCCAGCGCATCGGCATCTTCCGGGTTGGCCTTCAGCACCTGCTCAAACTGGCCGCGGGCGGTATCGGTATTGCCGCTGTTCAGCGCCGCATAGCCTTCGCCTTTTGCCGCCCCGCCGATGCTCTTGCGGTAGTGATCCTGCACCGCGGTATCGTTCGGATGACGCTGGAGGAAGGTCTGGTAATAAGCTTCGTCGCCCGCCTGCGGCCCCAGCCACAGCAGGGCCTGACGCAGGGATTTATCCGCATCCTGACTGCCGCTCGCCAGATCCTGCAGGATGTTCATCCCCTCGCGACGGGTACTTTCCTGATAGGTCAGCACTTTGCCCAGCGCGATTTTGACGTTGTTATCCTGCGGATACTGGACGCGCAGCTGACGCAGCTCGCTCACCGCCTGTGGATAGAGGGACTTATCCCCCGCCATGGTCAGATAGTACTCCGGCGCCAGGCTCGGCGGCGGCTGGTTGCCGGTGAACAGGCTCTGCCAGGTGGCCAGCGCGGCGGGAATGTTGCCGCTGCGCGCCTGCTGACGGGCCAGCTCCAGCTGCCCACGCGGCACCTGCTGCATCTGTTTGGCGTTATCCAGCGCCTGCAGATTCGCATCCTGCGGCGAGACCGCCGTTAAGCGCTCGCGCCACTGGGCTGCCCCTTTGATGTCGCCGGCCTGCTGCGACCAGAGGGCCATCAGGTACAGCGCCTGGGTGTTGTTGGCGTCGACCATCAGCACTTTTTTCAGCGATTCCATCGCCAGATTATCGTGAGACTTTTCGTGCCAGTAGTTGGCCTGATCGAACAGCGCTTTCAGCGCCGGGTTATTGGCCGACTGCGCGGCATCCGCCGCCTGGGCACCCTGGATGCCCCCGATCGCCAGCCCGCTGACCAGGCAAAGTACAGGCAGATGTCCGGCGGTTTTGTTTTTATTGTCCATAGTGTTACCACCCTTACTCACGATCTGAATCCTGTGGGTTAAGACGTTTGTGCGCGCGTTTTTTCAGTAACGAGTAGAGGCTCAGGCCAATAATCGACGCGAACAGCAGTCCAAAAATCGCCAGCATGGCGGAGTGCTGCGTGGCATACCACACCACCATCATGTACCAGGGCATCTGGCCGCTCGGGAACTGCGGGCCGACGCGGAAGCTGCGCACGCCGTTCTCATCGGTGATGATCGCGGTATCGCCGCGGATCCCGGCGTTGATGCGGGCGGAGTTGAGGTCGGTATGCAGACGCGCCAGCTGGGCGTCGTCGCTGCCAATCGCCATCACCACCAGACGTTCCGGGTTCCACTGGGAGCGGAAGCTGACAAAGCCGCGCCAGGATTCGTTCGACGAGAAGTAGCGGTCAGCATCGACGCCGGACGCGTTCCAGTCGCCCTCCAGCAGACGCTGCGCTTTTTCCCACATTTTGGGCTCACGCACGCCAAAGCTGTGCTCGTTGCTGACAAACGGCGACTGCGCCAGCAGAGCGCGGTTAAAGGCGGTTTGATCCAGCGAGGAGACCGCCAGCACGTCGCTGTTGCTCAGGCGCAGCAGGTTCGCGCCGCCGGACGGCAGGCCAAACATCACACGGTTATTGTTCAGCGCGGTGCCGGTGGCGTTACCGGAACGGGCAGAGAGATCCAGCAGGGTGCCGATCTCGCTTTCGCTCGGGTTCTCCGGCAGCAGCAGCACCGTCTGGGAGAAGTCCGCCAGACGGGTGAACGGGAACGAGGCACCCACGAAGTACGACAGGTTCGGCAGCAGCGTGAAGTGGCGCGTGTTGCTCAGATCGATGCTCGAGTCTTCGTCGATACGGCTCTTGATGTTGTTATTGAGCAGGACGCTGCACGGCGCGGTCTCTTTGGTCTGGATATTGAAATAGAGCTGCAGCTGGTTGTCGCCGTAAATCAGGTACGGCTCCAGCGGCACCTCGACATTCTCCTGACGCGCATCGCCGCCGAGCTTATGCCACAGGCCTTCAAGCAGACCCTGTTTGTTGACCGGCAGGTTGCGCAGGAACGCGCCGTTGAAGGTCATCGACAGGTACGAACGCTGCTCGTCAATCCAGCTTTCGGACGGGAAGCGGTAGGCCACTTTCAGCGGAATGGTGTCGCCATCCCACATAAACAGATCCGGCGCGGCACGGAAGGCCAGGGTCAGCGGTTCGTGCCAGATGCCGGTCACCGTCAGGCTCTGATCCTTACGCATCAGCTCGCTCAGCAGCACCGGGCGATCGGTCGAGATCCAGCGCGGGGCATCGTAAGGCTTGCTGACCGGGATGTTCTGCGCCTCAACCGGCAGGCTGGTGGTCTGGCCGTTGAACTGCCCGCGGGTCAGACGGTACGCGGCACTTTTCAGCTGCTGCTCGTTGTTCCCTACCACCAGCAGCAGCTTGTAGATCGGGTTGCCGGGGTTATCCACCACCTGCAGCGTGGCCCCGTTCGAGGCCGGCAGCGTTAAGCCGCCGATGGACTCACCCGGTTTACCAAACAGGATGCCGTTTTTCTCCGGCAGCTGATCGTGTAATGCATCAAAGGCGATGCCGCGATAGTCCGCTTCGATACCCAGCCAGGAGGCGATCAGCGCTGCGGCGCCCACCTGCTCCGGCAGGGTTTTGGCCGGGAACGCGAAGGTCAGCGTGGTCGGCGTCATCTGCATTTCGTCGAGGAACGGACGCGGGAAGTGGCTGAGATCCGCAGCAATGTTCAGCTGCTGCGCCTCCAGGTCCAGCCGCGTGTTCGGCATGATGGTGACCTGGTAGCTGTCGGACAGATCGCGCTGGCACAGCAGCGCATCACCGTCGTTAATTTTAAAGCTGATGTTGTTGCGGGATACCACCATCGCCGCCGGGATATCCAGCTGATAGCTGGAGACATTGCTGTCGGCGGAGCCCAGCGGCACCGTCCCCAGCGGCTGGCCGTTGAGCATCAGCTGCAGGGTGGTGTTACGTGCCGCCATCGCCGGAGAGACCTTCAGATTCAGCTCCAGCTGAGCGTTGGTGATCACCTGGTCCGCCGAGAGGGTAAAGTCGATCCCGCCCTGCAGCTGGCCGCCGCTCAGCACCACGCCGTTTGGCTGCCCCATCTGGGCAACGGAGATGCTGGTGGTGGTGCCGGGGGTGATGCCCATCGGTGCCGCAGACGCGGCATCGGGTGTCGGTATCGCAGGCGCGGCCTCAGGCACCGGGGTCGTCTCGGTGACCGGCGGGGTCTGGAAGGCAGGCAGCGTGTCGGGGGCGGGCAGCGTAGCCGGAGCCGTTTCGGCCGCAGCAGGCGTTGCATCAGCAGCAGGCTGCGCCGCATCCGTTACCGGCGGCGGGAGATCCACCGGCAGCAGCGATTCCACGGTGGTCGGCTCTTCCGCCGTCACCGGCTGCACCAGCACGCCGAACATCAGCGCCATCTGCAGCGCTTTACGGGTCATCCCTTTCATACAGCAGTGTCCTCGTTGGCGTTATTCCCGCGGCGGGCGTTCTCATGGCGATGACGACGCTTTTCACGACGGTCCTTCCAGGTCAGCCAGAACAGATCGAATACGCTGCGAATAATGATAAACAACGAGCGGAACGGGTTGTCCTGCGCTTTTGGCGGGTTGATCCACGCATCGGCGCGGGCCAGTACAACGCGCACCAGTTCGCGACGGCGGTCCAGCGGGATCTCGGCAAACATCAGGCGAATGTACTGCTCATCGTGGGCAATCACGCTCACCGGAATACTGATGGCCCCGGACTGCAGCTGCAGCTCGATCTCTTCGATTTCATCGGTCAGGTGACGGTCATCCACCACCGCAATACGGCAGCCGCCCATGGAGAGATCCAGGGTGTGGCTGCGCGAGGAGATGCCGCTGGCGTAGTGGATCACCACCGGCACGTTGGCATCAATACGGATGGTTTTACGCGTCTGACGGGTCTCACGGGCCACGGCAATGGCGGCCAGCAGGAAGATCAGGCTGTAGAGGCCCCAGCCGACGTTGAGGGCGATAACCATCGGATCGACGCCAAAGTAGTCATGGCCGACAGCACGCACAATCCCGGCCACCACCCCTGCCGCCAGCAGCACGGCGATGATCAGGTGCGGGCGGACAATGCTGAAATCGAAATAGCCGACGTCCAGCAGCGCGCCTTTATCGGTCACGTTGAATTTGCCGCGTTTCGGGAAGATCAGGGTAATCACCGTCGGCAACACCAGGTGGAAAGCCAGCACCAGGTCGTAAATCTCCCCCCCAGAAGCTGTAGCGGAAACGCCCGTTGACCCGCGAGTTCACATAGATACAGAGGAACAGGTGCGGCAGCATGTAGGCGAAAATCAGGCTCGCCGAGGAGTGGATAATGTTCAGGTTAAACAGCAGGTACGCCAGCGGCGCGGTGAGGAACGCCACGCGCGGCAGCGCAAACTGGAACGAGAGCATGGCGTTGAGGTAGCAAAGGCGCTGCTGCCACTTCAGGCCCCGGCCCAGCAGAGGGTTATCGACGCGCAAAATCTGCGTCATGCCGCGCGCCCAGCGGGTACGCTGAATGACGTGCACCACCAGACGCTCGGTCGCCAGCCCTGCCGCCAGCGGAATATCGAGATAGGCTGACTTCCAGCCCAGACGCTGCATCTTCAGCGCGGTGTGGGCATCTTCGGTCACGGTCTCAACCGCAAAGCCGCCAATCTCCTCTAACGCGCTGCGACGGATCACCGCGCAGGAGCCGCAGAAGAAGGTGGCATTCCAGTTATCGTTGCCGCGCTGGATCTGCCCGTAGAACAGCTGACCTTCGTTGGGAATATCGCGGCCCGCGGAGAGGTTACGCTCGAACGGATCCGGCGAGTAGAAGTAGTGTGGAGTCTGCATGAGCGCCAGACGCGGATCCTTCAGGAAGGCTCCAACCGTCGCCTGCAGGAAGATACGCGTCGCCACGTGGTCGCAGTCAAAGACGCAGATCAGCTCGCCTTTGGTGAGCTTCATGGCGTGGTTGAGGTTGCCCGCTTTGGCGTGGGAGTTGTCGTTACGCGTGATGTACCCTACCCCGACGTTGGCAGCAAATACCGCAAACTCGTTGCGTTTACCGTCATCCAGCAGGTAGATCTTGAGCTTGTCTGCCGGGTAGTCCAGGCACTGCGCCGCCAGCACCGTATCGCGCACCACGTCCAGGCTTTCGTTGTACGACGGAATATAAATATCCACCGTCGGCCACTGCGCCATATCATCGGGCAGCGGGACGATCTTACGCTGGAGAGGAAACAGGTTTTGCAGATAACTTAAAATAATGGTTATCCAGATATAGAGTTCGGCAAGAAATAACCCGATGCCGAGTATGGCTTCTATTTCGGAATTAAAGTGCAGCGTCTGCGTGGCCCGGAACCAGATATATCGTGTGGACATTAGCACCGCCACAATCATCATAATGACCGACACACGGTGATGTTTGCTAAAGCCCAACAGCATCAGCGCCCCAATGCTGATTAAGCCGAAGATATACTGCTTCTGGCTATCCATTGGGGTGATAATAATTAATACGGCGATGGGTGCTAAGACCAATAGCAGTAAATAAAACAGCGCCTTTTTCATAGGACGTCCTGAAATTGTCGTCAGAAACTGGAGGTTCTCAGATTGGCGTGCACGGCGCCGTCACCCACCTGGATACCCAAAATACCCGCGATACGCTTACTCACCAGCTCGATATCAAACGCAGCCGCCGAGGTGGCGCTGAAATCCAGTATCGATTGCTGTGAGGCATTGGCCTCAGGCACGCTTTCATCCCGGTTGATCACACCCAGCAGGCGGTCACCGAGGCGTTGCTGTAAGAAGGCGGTGACGTCACGGCTGATATGGCGCCGGTTGTCACTCTGGTTCACCAGGAAATAGTATCCGGCCTTGTTATTTGGCGGTTCGCCGCCGGTCAGCCGGTGGTTTTCGATGTGGGGCAGCAGGGACAGGGAGGCGGTGTCGGCCAGTAACGTCACCAGATGCAGGTCGGCCAGCGGCGAGATCGCCTTCAGCGCCGGGTTCGGCCCTGGAGGGAAGTCGGCCAGGATAATCAGCCCCGGATAATTCAGCAGAGAGCTTAAGCCTCGCGCCAGGAAATTGCTGTCGCTGGTGAGGTTATGCTCAAAGATCAGGCGCTGTTCTTCCGTCACTTCGCCATAGGGCAGGACGAACATATTGCTGCCCGCCGTCAGCACCGACTGGCTCCAGTCTGCCGACTCATTGGCACGCGCAACGTAGCCACGTCCGTCCGACAACGGCACGCCAAAGTGCAGACGCAGCGCGTTCTGTACATCGAAGTCAATGGCCAGAACTTTATTGCCGGAACGTGCCAGAGCATAAGCGAGGTTGGCCGTGACCGTGGTTTTCCCTACTCCGCCTTTTGGCGAGCAAATACACACTAACGGCATGAAGCGATTTTCTCCAGGAGCGGTTGTAACGGAAGATCTTTGACCGGATGGCTGGCAGTCGCGGACGTTTTGGTCGCGAACAGCTGTTCAAAGCGCACCGGCTCCGCCGGTTTGGGCGGAGTCACTGTCTCAGCAGGTGCGGGTACAGGTGCAGCTACCGGCGCGAGCGCGGGTGCTGGATGGAATGCAGATGGCGCCGCCGCGACAGGCGTCTCTTTCACGGGCGCGTGAGGGGTCGCCTCAGGGCGCAGCTGATCGAACAGAGAAGGTGCCGCCGGGTTAAGCTGCGTCTGCGCCGCTTTCTCTGCGCTGTCAGCATTTAAGCTCTGCAGGATAGACGGGGCTGAACCGGCAGGCTCCGCCACGGGCGTCTTCGTCAGGCTGGCAAAAGCCGCATCCAGTTCGCCGGGTTTAACGGCCTGCGGCACGGGCACCGCAACGCTACCGGCCTTAGCCAGCGCCGCGTCACTGTCCACACCTGCCAGCTGGTTGATAATCGCCCAGCCGCTGTTCGACGCCTGCTTGTTTTGCGCCGACAGATCCTTGAAATGGATGTCGCCCGTGCGCGTTTTATCCTTGAAACGCTGCAAATCATCATAATTTTTCATGGTATTACTCTTGATTCACAAGTCAGTATTTTTGTTTCCTGCATGACTTTGCCAGGGACAACCTTTTTGTGGGAATACGAACATGTAAAGGGGATCGGTGATTAACAATCGTCATCCATAGAGAACATCCCTTTACGGGCACTCATATTTGTATAGCAGATGTTCTAATGCATATTACGTAGAGCTAATACTATGTACAAGCTTATCGACAGATCGCGCAATTTCTCCACTTTCCGTCCTCAATAACCCATAACATCAAGATTAAATGTCGTTTTATTCTGACTGAATAAAATATTAATCCGGCGATAATGTAGCATGAGAAACATAATACCAACAGGTAACTATAACCACGGTGTATGAAAAAGACGCTGAATGGCTTCGAGGGAGCAGGCGTTTTAAAGGTCGCTAAGAAGATCGGGTGATGTGGTAGAAATCGGATGGGGAGAAACGATCCCGGCATGCAGGCCGGGATCGGAGGTCATTACAGGGCAGTCTGTCCGTATTTTGGCGAACGAGGCCCGTATAACAAACCGCCAGGGCCCGCGCTGAACAGACGAGCGCTGGTCACCTGAGCAACATCATGCGCTTTATCCGTGGCAGAGTGTGCAATCTGGGTCACCGCCGCGTTTATCAACATTCCCAATATGCCACCGCCATTATTACTCTGGCCCTCATTGCTTGAGGCCGTGGCAACGCCTTTCCACAGCTCTTTCCCGGTGCGTAAATCCACTAAACGCGCCGCTGCGCTCACGCGCGTGTCGCTGCTGATCACCTGGTATGAGGTGCCATAATCGGTGAGGGTGATGTACATCACCGCATCAGCGCCAAAGATATCGTGCAGTTTTTTCAGCGGGACCGCGCTGATATCGTCCGGGTTGGTTACGCCGTTTTGTTTAAACGTCTCTTCCACGACCGCAACCGGGAACACGTAGTAACCAGATTCAGCAAGAGGCAGAGTGACGCTGCTCAGAAAGCCGTGACTGGCGTTCACGTCCGGCGAGGTATTTTTCGGCGGCAGCACCAGGATGCTGCGCGGTTTGCTTTCCCGGAAGGCAGAATAATCAGCGGGCGGTGTTTTATTGCTGGTGCAACCCGTAACGATAAGCGTCAATGCCAGAGTCAGGAGGGCTGAAATTCCCTTCATGTTACGTCCCTTTATTTTTTCGTGGTCAGGAAATTAATATACGAAGCCGATTCCGGGTATTGCGTTTTTTCGGCATTAAATTCAGCCATCGCCAGCTCTCTGTTACCCGTATTGCTGTAGAGCATCCCAAGTTGGGCATGCACGCCGGGAGGAACAGGCTTGCTGCTTGCCCGTGACGTTTCAATCAATTTCTGCAGAGACGCAATTTGCTCCTGCGGGCTGGTTTTATTGGTGTAGTAGTCATAGACCGACTCCTGATAATCCCCCCACGTATAGATCTTTTGCGGCGTGTTGGTTGCACACCCTGCCAGCAGCAATAGTGCTGCGCCAGTAACGAGCTTATTTACAGTTGCCATCATCAATTCCTTTTAATGTGTATTTGACGGGTTCCAGCCACCGTTCTCAGTCCCGGCCACCAGGTTATTGACCGCTTCGCGAATGGCGAGATCCAGCACTTTGCCGTTCAGCGTGGCGTCGTAGCTGGCCGTGCCGCCAAAGCCGAGCACTTCACGATTAGAGAGCGTATATTCACCCGCGCCCTGCGAGGAGTAGACCACTTCGGAGGTGCGGACATTGACCACGTTCAGGGCAACTTTCGCATAAGCCACCTGCGATTTTCCGCGCCCCAGAATGCCAAACAGCGCCCTGTCACCGGTCTCTTTACGACCAAACTCCGTCACGTCACCGGTAATGACGTAGGTTGCGCCTTTCAGCTGCTGACGCTGACCACTGATGCCGGACTCGGTTTTGATCTCTTCCATGTTCGCGCGATCCAGCACGTTGAAGCGGCCGGTTTGCTGCAGGTGGGTAATCAAAATGGTCTTGGACTGGTTCCCCAGATGGTCGACACCGTCGGAGAATATTCCATTCATATAGCTGGAGCGGTTATCAAATTTGCCGACCGATATCAGGCTGCGCTGGCCCTGCCAGGCGGTGTTATAGGTGGCGACTTTCGCAACTTCGACGGAGCGGGAGGATTCCGTGGCACAACCCGTGAGTAATAACGCGCTAAAGCAGAGCGAACTGACGATTCGTTTATTGACCATGATATTTGAATTTCCTTATAAAATAGACGAGACAATGGGTAATTTGATTACCTTTTCTCTCAGGTATTATTATGGAGAGAGCGGCATCCATTATGACAGGAAGTCATTCAATTACTTCATATTTATCGTATTTTTTGGATTTTCTTTAGATTTGAGGGGATTTTGTGCAGCGGTGCGGTGTTTTTCCTTTAACGACCTGAACGTGGGCACATGCGGATGCAAGGTACATTCAATCCTGGTCAGGTTAACAACGCATTTTTAATGGGATCGACTACGCAAAAAAATTATGCCCTCCATGAAAATGACGTGACGAGACAAGTTTAAACAACAGACTAAATTAATCCCTTTTCTGAAGAAAATTAATCATACCGATAACGATATGGATTTTGGCAAACGGCTTAGACGCATCCATGAAGAGTTTGATAAAAGCGAAAAGGGTCAAAAAGATGAACTACAGATATTATTTGAAGCTGCAGGGTTCCTTTTACAAGAAGTAAAAGAACACGACAATTCAGTGTTGGAGCACCGTCCATTTTCGCCAGAGCTGTTAAAGAGCCTATACCTTCATCACCACATAGGATTCCTGCAGCCCCAGCCTGCACCTGAACGGTACTGGCTGGGAGAGTCGGAATTCAGCACCGACATGCCGGTCAAGGTCAGCGTGGAGCAGGGAAGATTGGTGATCGAGCCGGTTAAGGACTTACGGGTAAAAGAATATCCCGGCGCGATTTGGCCGGGATCGTTGTTTATTCAATGGGCGTTGCTACATATTCATCAAGGATATGAACATTTTCAACATTACATTCTGGGTAGATCCATTTGGCCCAATTGGTAATAATCCATTCTGTGCTTAATGCTCTACCTTCGGTTGACGCACTCTCGATTGGTAAAGATATCAAAATCAGGCCAGCTTTGTGCCCAGACGATACAACTAAGCCATGAGTTTCAAATAAATCTATGACCATAAAATCAACCCATTCTTCATATGGCCAAACAGCAGGTAACCTAAAAACAGTTCCTCGCTTAATAGATTTATTTTTATAATCAATAAGTTTCATCATTTCACCTTTAGATCATGACCGCCTGACTTATCTATGCTGTTAGGGATTTTTTGCATAGAGAAATCAACTTCGCCTAAATGTTTACCTTTCGGGCTTACAGCCTCAAATCGCCCATGCTGAGTATCAAGTGCATATAAATTGCCATCGACTCCTCGATAGACATATCGATTATTTAGTTTGGTCAGCTTATTGTCTTTCACCATGCCTTGTTCAACGATAACTTTATTAGCTGTTTCTTTTACAATAGCTACTCGTTCTCCTAGTAGGAGCCTGAACAGGCTCGCATCGAAAGCACCAACAGTATTCCCTGTAGCAATTTTTACAGTTGGATCAACCAATTTCCCATCAGCCGGTATTTTCTTACTGGGTAATATAATATCTGCCAGCAAACCACCCGCGGCTTCCAGCGCCGCCTGATTTCCGTCAGTAGCATGTTTAACCGTATCCGCCACCGCCTGATTCTTCCCGGCCAGGTCGCTCATGGCCTTGCTGCAATAGCTGTTACCCACTGCACAAGAAGCCAGCGCGATTGCCGCATCAGCTGCGTAGTCCGCTGAACCTAATGCCGCATCACCGGTATCAGCAAGGCAATTGATAATGGCGTTCGCGATGGCATACGTTGTACCTTCACCCAGCTTTTCCCTGACCTGATTTTTCAGGGATTCAGCAGCCTGTTTCGCCGCTGCACGAGCCTGGTCACCACTCAACGAGTTATTCTCCGCCGCATTCTTCCCGGCCTGCCCCCCCGGCAACCGCAGACCCCGTGCTGTCCCCCGCCAGCACCCCGGCCATCCCCGCCGAAATCGTTGCCAGGGCGCTGACCGTCTACTTCTGCTCTTCACTCAGCTTCGACAGGTCGGTCACGTCAGGATATAACACACCCGCTATCACTTTCGCCGCCAGCTCGCCCGTGGCCGCGCCCGCGACACCTGCCGCTGCATTGTTACCCAGGATTGCCGCCACCTCCCCACCAGAATGGTATGGGCAATGGCCTTACCTGCGACATCATCCTCACCAAGACCAGAATGATGACCGATGAAGGAAGCCAGTTCCGATGCCGACGCCCCCGCCAGCGCACCGGCGATATCCATGGCCTGGCTGCCAATCTCGCTGATTAAGCCCATGGCCTGGATGGCTTCTGCTCCTTGTCGAATAATGAAGAAGAAGCAAGACAAATCCCGGCAAGCCTAGATTGTTTTATTTAGAAAGCCATTTTTTAAATTGTTCTAGAACAAAATCGTAAGCTTCCTCTTCCTGTAAAAATGAAGAAAGGAGTGATGGTCTATCTCTTTCAACATAATAAATATTCCATTGTGTATTTTCATGAACAACACACACACAGTCACTATTTTTCAATACTCCCAACGAGTAACTGTTAGGATGAACACCAAGTATACCTAATTGGCGTTCAAGCTCTGATTTAGTCATTTATTCACTTCCTTTAAATAGTCTTTATCTAAATACCATTGAACTGGTTTTGGCAATTCATATTGAGTACCCTGCCCTTTCTGACCGAACCAAGGCAAGATTTTACCTTGGGATACATCATCAATGGGTTTCAATATTTCATATTGAAAATAAGGCTTTGTAGTTTCATAAGAGGATGGTAGTGCTCGTTGTTCAAAGGGCACACCTGCTGGTGATACGAAACTACCTCCAGGGTAACCGTACCTATCAACTATCGTACCTGTTGGCAAAGTCACTTTTTCAACTGGCCCATAAGCTCCACGACTCGGCGGCCATAGGCCAAGATTTTCCTGAACGGCTCCTTCTGCTTTACTAAATTGCCCAAAGCTCGAAGAGGCTCTGGCTGCCTGGCTGGCTGCAATATTGTCCTTAATAGTACTAACTACTGTCTTCGCAGCCATAGCTTCAGCTGCAGTTTTACCAATTCCTACTGCACCACCAGCCCCCACACCACCAGGCACTATCGCTTCCGAGGCCATGATCCCTGCATTGTTCAAGCACAGTACCGCATTATTGGTACAAGCTGCGATTGCGGCTTTCGCTGCAGCGGCTATTTCCGGAGTTGCTGCAACCAGAACACCACCGCCAAGTCCTGCCGGAAGTGCAACCATCAGAGCGTCCTGCATTGCCAGTCCTTTCTGACAAGCCGCTCCGCCAGGGTCGGTATTGCAGGACATGACGTTTTTCGCATGTTCCTGCATGGCTTTTATCTGGCCTTCTTCAGTTCCGCCGCCAAGTAAATTATTCTCAGCCGCATTCTTCCCGGCCTGCCCCCCCGCAACCGCAGACCCCGTGCTGTCCCCCGCCAGCCCTCCGGCCATCCCCGCCGAAATCGTTGCCAGTGCGCTGACCGTCTGCTTCTGCTCTTCGCTCAGCTTCGACAGGTAAGTCACGTCAGGATACAACCCTCCACCCTGCTACCGCTTTCGCCGCAAGCTCCCCGCAGCCGCGTCCGTGGAAGCGGGGGCCGCGTTTGCGCATCTTAGGAGATTATTAACTTATGACATCAGTCGTTGCAAAAATTGCTTCTTCATACTTCTCAAGGTTATTACTTAACCAAGTCTCACCTTGCCGTATAACATGAAATTTAACCACCGCACCAAATTCATCCATCGACACCATCATATTTAGTTTTTTATCGTTTCGTTCAAGGGACCATTTATTCAAAATGGTATTACAAAACAAACAAGCATAGTCTAAGTATCGTTCAGAAACATAATCATCTATATGAAAAGAGTTTACAAAACACTCAACATCAGTCTTATCCATCAAATACTTATCATTTGGATAGACTGTAAAAAGAGCTGCAAGAAAAAAACAATCTGCTTGCTTTACAAAACCTTTTTCAACCCATAAACAGAGTTCTTTTGGCAATACTAAGTCGCTCCAACAAGCATTACGCAATGCCTCTAACATCAGCGAATTATATATCATTTCTTCTCTCCCAAATATTGAATCATTCCTTTATCTATAGCCTTTTTAAAAGATGTGTCTTTCAATAAATTATTCACTGATTTTGGCGCGACCGGGAAAGAATTAGTTTTAGGATCATAGATATACTTATTACCCTTATTATCTTGATAGTGCAAGTGTCCTGGCCTTTGGCCTGGATTAGGATTTTCGACATCGATACGTTCTTTGCCAGTTCCTTCCCATATAGTCTTGCTGGCCGTTTGAACACCATACTGACCCAGCATAGTACTACTGTTGCTTTTTGCTACACCACCACCACCTTTCAGCGGATCGCCATCTGCACCTTCAATTCCGATTTTCAGCATCGGATTTATATCGAAGATAACGGGCTTATCCTTACTCAGCGAGTTATTCTCCGCAACAACTTTATCCGTTGCGAAGTTGGCCGCCGGAGTAATATTTTTCCTTATAAATCAGTATGTTACAACATATTTTTCCCGATACATTCTGCTGTACCGGATGCAACGCTCTGATACGCGGTTTTGCTCCCCGTTTTCCTTTTCCCCGACGCTGTTAAATAGCCTATATCTCTATGACCACCTGTTATCTCGAAGTCCCAGCCAACACCTTAACGGCAATTGGCTGGTATTCGGCACAGACTCCCCCTCTCATTGTCAGCGTTGAGCAGGGACGACTGGTGATCGAGTCGGTTAAGGGCTGACGGGTACAAAGATCCCGGCGCTGGGGCCGGGATCGCTTTCAATTATTAAGACTGTTAAAAAAATCTAAAACACTTTTTAGGTCAGTACACCATTCAGATATTTTCATACCATCTTCATTATGAGTAGTTCGTGGCTCTATAAAATCATTGATTTTATCCACGGTAAAATCAGTATATTCATCGAGGAATAATATTTTATTCTGCACAAAAACCTTATCCCCACAAAAATATAAGACCCAAGTAAATATAAAGTTCGTGTGCTCAAGCTCATACATTGAGACAATTAAAGTAGCATGTTTCTTACTTGCTAAACCATTTTCAATCGATCTTAACCAAGATTTTTTATAATCGCTTATATTCCAGTAAGATAAGGGAATATTCATCATTTCTGAAAATTCATCAATGATTATTGATGCAGGTAGAACACGCTCACCCTCAACATCCACTGGCTTATCTTCAGGGAAAATTCCAAACATATATTAGTCCTTAATCCTATTCAGATTGCTATCATAAGTGCCCATTCTTTCCCCTTTACGATCAAACATTTTCCAGCCATTCGTAACATTGTGGCTATCAACATCAGGAGTGATATAGGTTTTACCATTAAAATATACAGGCTGACCATGTGAGTTAAATGGAGCTTTCTGAGGTGGAATTCTGCGATCGAAGCCTAAATTGCTTGCAGCTTCCTGAGCTTCTTTTCCTTTTAATGCCAGATAAGCAATATCATCTTTATTCGGCCCGTCAGGGATCGGCGTTACTGTAGTATTCCCACCGGCATCTGGTAAACCATCAATATTCCCGGTGTTATTTGGAACGGAATCAATCTGTTTATTATTATTCCCTGTATGGTTTGGCCCCGTATCCACAGACCCGGTGTTATTACCCGTATGACTAGGCAATGTCTCAGGTAGCTGGTTACCACCAGTATGCAAAGGTACATACTTATCCTGCAACGAACTGAGATACTTACTGGTGATCTCATCATTACCCATCATTTCCAGGGTAACCAGATGCTCCAGTTCATCGGAGGTCATCTTGTCGACCATATCCTTGACCGCTGCCCCGGCAAGACCAGCGATGCCAGCTTTAGCTCCAATTTCCAGCAACTGCTCCGCAACCTTCGTCCGGCAGGGTGCAGCAACCGCGCAGCCTCTGGCAACCAGTGCAAGCGAGTTATTCTCCGCCGCATTCTTCCCGGCCTGCCCCCCCGCAACCGCAGACCCCGTGCTGTCCCCCGCCAGCCCTCCGGCCATGCCTGCTGAAATCGTCGCCAGGGCGCTGACCGTCTGCTTCTGCTCTTCGCTCAGCTTCGACAGGTCGGTCACATCAGGATATAACACCCCCGCTATCGCTTTCGCAGCAAGCTCGCCCGTGGCCGCGCCCGCGGCACCTGCTGCCGCATTGTTGCCCTGGATTGCCGCCACCGCCCCGCCCAGAATGGCATGGGCAATAGCTTTGCCCGCGACATCGTCCTCACCAAGACCCGACTTATGCCCGATGAGGTAAGCCAGCTCCGGTGCCGCCGCTCCCGCCAGCGCACCGGCGATATCCCCGCCTGCCAGCCCCGACAGCGCCGCCGTCGCCGCCTGGATACCCCGCTGGAGGGTGCCGCCCGTGCCGTACTTCTCCATGGCCGTCTTGTATTCGGACGTCTCACGCAGCGCCTTCTGATAGTCGACTTTGTCTTCCTCTTTGGCATCCGGCCCCGGCTCATATTTACCGTCTTTCGCCAGCTTCTCCCGCGCCGCATTCAGCCCGTTGATCTCCCCCTGCGTCCGGGCAATGTCTGCCGCCTGCGAGCCAATCTCACCAATCAGCTGCACTTCCTGGAGACGTTGCTGCTCCTTCTCCTTGTCAAATATCGGGCTGATGCTGCCGTTCGCATGCTCCGTATCCCGGCTCAGGTTCGCCACGTCCTGCTGCTGGTTCGCCGTATCACGGACGGTCAGCGTCCCCTCGCTTACCGCCGCCCGGGTGGTGCCCTGTGCATCGCCGCTGTTACCGCCCCCGGCCAGCAGGCCGTTCGCCATGTTCCCGGCAAACTGGCTGCCAATGCTGCCCCCGGAGCTGATCCCCGCCCCCCTGATGTTCGGTTTTGAACTCTGCCCGGTTGTGGATATCGCTGAAGCCCAGCGTGCCGGTGTCGAGGCTGTTCCTGTCCGCCTCCGCCGTCGAGGCAATCACCCCGCCGTCCATTTCCTCCAATGTTGTTAAAGAGCATGCACCTGTATAACAAGCAGTTTTTTTCCGCAGCCCAGCCTGTACCCGAACGGTAACTGGCTGGCAGAGGCGGGATTCAGCACCGACACGCTGGTCACGGTCAGCGTGGAAAAGGGAAAACTGGTGATCGAGCTGGTTAAGGGCTGACGGTCAAGAAGAAGATCCCGGCGCTAAGGCCGGGATCTTTTTACTTATTAATATAAGTATCCATGAGCTTGCTTATTTCCTGTCGTAGCTGCTCATCGTCAAATTCATATTCTTCACGATCATCATCAGGGTTATACATATCTGCTACACAAAAAACGCTGGATAATAATTCACTTAAATTATCTTCATCCTTTCCAAGTAGATTATTATCACGCTCAGCTTTCCATTTCATCATATAGCTGTCAGCGAAGCCGTCAGCGGATATATCCTTAGCAAGAAAACTATCAATATATTTTTTAAGTGACTGACTCATCTTAAACCACCATTATTCATGAAGTTTTCATACTGCTTTGTTTGAGGATCAAGTTTCCACCCGCTAACAAAGTTACCAGATTTATCAACCACAACAACATTATTAGTTTGTGGATTGAAGAACACTTTTGATTCTGGAACTAATAGATATGTCCCATGTTCATAAGTCGTTTTATCATCTAGATGTGACTTAATAGCAGTCTGATATTGAGCAATGGTATCGCCATTTTTCTTGGTAGTTATCACGCCAAAATCAGAAGCATGTTTAAATTTCTTATCTAACTGTTTAGTACTGAACGCGACACTATCAGAGATGATTGCAGTTCCAACATTCGGCAATTTCTTACCCGGCAGTAGAATGCCTGCCAGCAACCCGCCCGTGGCTTCCAGTGCAGCCTGATTTCCTCCAGCCGCCTGTTTAACCGTATCCGCCACCGCAGACCAGGTCTCACTCTGCATCAGGACAGTAACGGTATCCGCCACCGCCTGATTTTTCCCGGCCAGGTCGCTCATTGCTTTGCTGCAGTAGCTGTCGCCCGCAGCGCACGATGCCAGTGCCATGGCCGCATCAGCAGCGTAGTCTGCTGTACCTAATACCGCATCACCCGTATCAGCAAGGCCATTGATAATGGCGTTCGCGATGGCAGACGTTGTACCTTCACCCAGCTTTTCCCTGACCTGATTTTTCAGGGTTTCAGCAGCCTGTTTCGCCGCTGCACGGGCCTGGTCACCACTCAGCGAGTTATTCTCCGCCGCATTCTTCCCGGCCTGTCCCCCGGCAACCGCAGAACCCGTGCTGTCCCCCGCCAGCCCTCCGGCCATCCCCGCCGAAATCGTCGCCAGGGCGCTGACCGTCTGCTTCTGCTCTTCCGTCAGCTTCGCCCGCGCCGCATTCAGCCCGTTGATCTCCCCCTGCGTCCGGGCAATGTCTGCCGCCTGCGAGCCAATCTCAACTATTAGCTGCACTTCCTGGAGACGTTGCTGCTCCTTCTCCTTGTCAAATATCGGGCTGATGCTGCCGTTCGCATGCTCCGTATCCCGGCTCAGGTCCGCCACGTCCTGCTGCTGGTTCGCCGTATCACGGACGGTCAGCGTCCCCTCGCTTACCGCCGCCCGGGTGGTGCCCTGTGCATCGCCGCTGTTACCGCCCCCGGCCAGCAGGCCGTTCGCCATGTTCCCGGCAAACTGGCTGCCGATGCTGCCCCCGGAGCTGATCCCCGCCCCCTGATGTTCGGTTTTGAACTCTGCCCGGTTGTGGATATCGCTGAAGCCCAGCGTGCCGGTGTCGAGGCGGTTCCTGTCCGCCTCCGCCGTCGAGGCAATCACCCCGCCGTCCAGCTGCGTGTGGTCGCCCACGGTCACGTCAAAGCCGCCCTTACCGGCAAAAATCCCGCTCTGCTCCTGCACCGAGTCGTAGTCGCTGGACATTTTGTCCCGGCTGGCGCTGATACTGCCGGAGAAACCGCCCGCCCCGAAGGTGTAACCCAGGCCGCCGCTGACGCTGTGCTGCCTGCTGTCGTAGTGGTCGCTGTCCTGCGTGCTGGCAATGGTCAGGTTGCGCCCGATATCCGCCACCACGGTTTCGCCGCTCACCTGGGCGCCGGCCAGCGTGGTATCGCGCCCGCTTTTAATCGTGAGCTGATTACCCGCATCCACCGTGGTCTCGTTCTGCCGGACCCCCTTGCCCTTCTCGTGCCCTTTGCTGCTGCTGGCGTTCGCGGAGATGCTGAACCCTGCGCCACCGGAGCCCACCCCCAGCCCGACGCCGATGCTGCCGCCGCTGCTGCTGTTTTTACCCGACGTCTGCTGCGTATCCTGCGAGGCAATCAGGTTCACGTCCCGGGCCGCATCCAGCGTCACGTCCTGACCGGCCTTGATCTGGCTGCCCGCCACGGTGATGTCGCTGCCGGTGGCGTTAATCGTGACGTTACTGCCCGCGTTGAGGGTGCTGCCCGTGGTGGTCTCACTCTGCATATGCGATGAGGATTTAGACGACTGCGAACCCAGCGACGCGCTGACGCCCACGGTATTGGTGTTGCCGCTGTCAGAGGTTCCCCTCGCCTGGTCCAGCGCCACCGCCTGCCCGGCCTGCACGCCGGAGAGCGCCGCCTGCGTGCCCTTCAGGGCGGCCAGACGCGAATCGCTGCTCTGCTTCGCGCTCTGCGCCGTCGTGACCGCGCTGTTCAGCGCGCTCCCCGCCGTGCCCGACAACGCCACCGTCAGGCCGCTGCTCTTCTGCTCATACTTCTCATCGCGGGTGCGTTTATCGTGGCCCGGCTCAATCACCACGCTGTCACCGGTCAGACGGAGATCCTTCTGGGCGATGATATCCGCCCCGCCGATGTGGGCCTGTTTCCCCGCCGTGATGCTGACGTCACCGCCCGTCGAGCCGATGGTGCTGAAGCTCCCGCTCTGGGTGGTGCCCTGCTCGCGCAGATCGTGGGTGGACCTGCTGCTGCCGATGGTGAAGCCAATCCCGCCCGTGCCCATCAGGCCGGACTTTTTGGTCTCCTTAAAGCGCCAGGAGGTGTCGGTGTTGGTGGCCGCCACGATGTCGACGTTGTTACCTGCCGACAGCGGTTATGCTGCCTGTTTTCTATTTTCTCCAGAGCTGTTAAAGAGCGTGTACCTTCAGGGCCACCTGGTATTCCCGTAGACTCTGCCTGAACCTGAGCAACAACGAGCCGGCGTAGGCTGGGTTCAGTACCGATATGTCGATCACGATCAGCATGGAACCGGAAAGAATTGTGATCGAGTCGGTCAAGGACTGATGGATAAAAAAATCCCGGCGCAAGGGCCAGGATTTTAGCTATTTCAATATGTTATACCTTAACTCTACATTCATTGATTGCAAAACATCCGATACTTGTTCTAAGAAAGATATGGTTTGCTCTGGAAGAGCATATTTGAAATAAATTTCTATAATTTTTAATGTTGTACCTTGCGATTCAGGAAAAGCCTCATATATCTCTCCGCTTTCAATAAAACTGATATAAGTATTTATTTTTTGCTGAAGTTTATATAAATGCTCTTCAATGGGATGATCCCAAGTTAAATGATCCGAGATAGCCAGACTAACGATGTTAGGGCTGTCGTTCGGTATACCAATAGAGTCAATTTTGTTCACGTCTTCTACTGACATGTTTACCCCTTCGTTTTTTTATCTGGTCTGATAATGTCAATTTTTGTCGGTGGTATCAAAGCCCCTCCTTCGAATCCAGGTTTTCCAACACCTGTTATAGTTGCACCACTGTTTTCTACTTCAGGAAAACCAATTTTCTGATTAGGAGTTAATGGAGCTGTAGGTGACTCTTACATTCAATACATGTAATATTACCTTGCTTATCCTTACTGATGATATCGATCCTGACATTAACACCACTTGCGGTTTTCACTGTAATTTCCCTAGCAGATACCGACTTATCGGCACTGTGTTCCTGATAAACCTTATCTTCAAAGAGTTTACCTTGCTCATAATTCTGACGAATTTGATTTGATGGATTTGGTGAAGAAACACTCGATTTTCCACCCTCAGTGAAAATGAAGTAGCCACCATTATTCGAATAAATTACATTTCCGGCAGTGTCTGTTTTCCCTGTATTGTTATAAATGCTGCCACGGGGACCAATAATATTTCCAGTCGAATTAGCGGCATAGCCCGAAGGTAATTTTGCAGCAGGTATGCCTGGCTTAACCGATTTAGATCCAGCACCTTTCAGCGGATCGCCATCTCCATCAAGAACTTTGGCAGTACGATTGAACAATGGATTTATATCAAATGGTTCCATTGTCCGTAAACCAAGACGTTTTTCGTCTTCCTTGCTCAGCGAGTTATTCTCAGCCGCATTCTTCCCTGCACCCGCGCCCGTTGCCGCTGAGGACGTGCTGTCCCCGGCAAGTCCACCCGCCATCCCCGCCGAAATAGTCGCCAGGGCGCTGACCGTCTGCTTCTGCTCCTCGCTCAGCTTCGACAGGTCCGTCACGTCAGGATACAGCATCCCCGCTATCGCTTTGGCCGCCAGCTCGCCCGAGGCCGCACCTGCGGCACCTGCCGCTGCGCTGTTGCCCTGGATGGCCGCCACGGCACCACCCAGAATGGCATGGGCAATCGTATTAACCGCCGTATTACCCTGGGTTGATTTCAGCATGTGCGCCAGCTCAGGGGCGGACGCCCCCGCCAGGGCTCCGGCGATATCCCCGCCTGCCAGCCCCGACAGCGCCGCCGTCGCCGCCTGAATACCCCGCTGCAGTGTGCTGCCGGTGCCGTACTGCGCCATCGCGTTCCCGTAGGCCCGGTCTGCCACGGCTTTATCCGTCACCGGCTTCCCTTCCGCGATCAGCTGCTGACGGGCCTCCTCCAGCGCCTGCGGATCTTTCGCTGCTGCCCGACCGGCCAGCTCCCCCTGCGTCCGGGCGATATCCATGGCCTGGCTGCCAATCTCGCTGATCAGGCTTACGGCCTGGAGCCGCTTCTGCTCCTTCTCCTTGTCGAATATCGGGCTGAGGCTGTCGTTCGCCTGCGCCGTATCCCGGCTCAGGTCCGCCACGTCCTGCTGCTGGTTCGCCTGGTCACGCACAACGATAGTACCGTTCGCGACGGCCGCCTGAGTGGTGCCCTCTGCATGGCCGCTGCTGCCACCTGCAGAGACCATTCCGCCCGGCATATTGCCGCTGAACTGGTCACCGCCGAAGCTGCCGCCCCCGCTCATGCTGATACCGCTGTGGCTGACCTTATAATCGGCCTGGTTATGGATATCGCTGAAGCCCAGAGTGCCCGTATCCAGACGGTTTTTATCCGCCTGTGCCGTGGAGGCTATCACCGCCCCGTCCAGCTGCGTGTGGCGGCCCACCGTGATATCGAACCCACCGTCACCGGCATACAGCCCGGTCTGCTCCTGCACCGAATCAAAGGTGCTGTTCATTTTGTCCTGGCTGGCGCTGACGTAGCCCGAGCCGGTCATGCTGCCGAAGCTGAAGCTGCCTCCCGCCGCCACGCTGTTCTGCTTCGACTTATAATCGTTGCTGTCCTGCTGGCTGCGCATCAGGAGGTCGCGTCCGATATCCGCCACGATGGCGTTACCGCTCACCTGCGCACCGTCGAGGATGGCATCGCGTCCGCTGGTCATCGAGACCGTGCCGCCGCTGTCGAGGGTGGTCTCCGTCCAGGCAGTACCGTTCCCCTTCTCGTGGCCCTTCGCCGCATTGACGTTCGCAAACACGCCGATACCGTAGCCGCTGGTACCGCCGCCGATGCTGACCCCCACGCCACCGCCGCTGCTGCTGTTTTTACCCGTCGTTTTTTCAGTATTCGCGGCACCGCCCAGGACAATATCGTTTGCTGCCGTAAAGGCGGTATCGCCCCCGGCCTTCAGCTGGCTGCCGGCAATCAGGATATCGCCGCTGTTGGCGCCCTTGCCCTGGCCCGTGGCGGTTATCGCCAGGTCGCCGCCCGCATTCAGCGTGCTGCCGGTCACGGCATCGCTCTGCGCATGCTGTTCAGATTTCGATTTCTGCGTCGTCAGCGACAGGCTGGCCCCGAACCCGTTATTTGGATCGCCGTCTGTCTGGGCCAGATCCACGCCCTGAGAGGCCTGCACGCCTGACAACGCCGCCTTGGTTGCCTTCAGGGTCGCCAGCCGGTCGTCACTCTCGTTAGCGGCATCCCGCGCCGTCGTGACCGCGCTGTTCAGCGCGCTCCCCGCCATGCCGGACAGTGCCACCGTCAGGCCGCTGCTCTTCTGCTCATACTTCTCATCGCGGGTGCGTTTATCGTGGCCCGGCTCAATCACCACGCTGTCACCGGTCAGGCTGATATCCTTCTGGGCGATGATATCCGCCCCGCCGATGTGGGCCTGTTTCCCCGCCGTGATGCTGACGTCACCGCCCGTCGAGCCGATGGTGCTGAAGCTCCCGCTCTGGGTGGTGCCCTGCTCGCGCAGGTCGTGGGTGGACCTGCTGCTGCCGATGGTGAAGCCAATCCCGCCGGTGCCCATCAGGCCGGACTTTTTGGTCTCCTTAAAGCGCCAGGAGGTGTCGGTGTTGGTGGCCGCCACGATGTCGACGTTGTTACCTGCCGACAGCGGTTATGCTGCCTGTTTTCTATTTTCTCCAGAGCTGTTAAAGAGCCTGAACTTACATGACCGTCTGGTATTCCATCAGCCCAACCAGTACATTTTTACGTTAATTGGCTGGAAGAAGCGGGATTGAACACCGACACGCTGGTTACGGGCAGCATGGAATAGGGACAAGTGGTGATCCAGTCGGTTAAGGGGTGACGATACAAAGATCCCGGCGCTAAAGCCGGGGATTAGCTATACGGTTATTTGATTGATTTTTGATATATCTTTTCTCAGGTCATCATTGATATCTGAGGGAGATATCTGGTTTATAAGTTGCCTTATTTGGACAAAGGTACCTTTCTGATCTTTTAGATCATTTCCTTTTATTGTCGATAGGGCTGCTATTAGTTCACCATCGTAATACTCACCCGCTAACGGTTCTTCAGTCAGAACTTCCAACACCCTTGGCATCAACTGATCAATAAAAAGTTCCTGTCGAATAGCACGACAAAGATCTTCCACTGGCAACTGTTCAATAGGCACATCGATAATACTTTCGAACCAGAGTTCAAGTGGTGATTGTTGTTCTGGTTCTTTCGTCACGACGCAATTCCCGATCAATTTACGAAAAGTAATCATATTCCATGTCCTTTCAAAGCTGATTCTATTTTATTAATAGCATCAGTTGCTCTGCCATACGCAGCCTGAGCTTCGGGATTATTGATGTTTTTCAATGTATCCGCGTGATTTCTTAACCCTCTAAGCGTATTTTGCATTTCCTGCATATGATCCCAATACCCTCCATTCTCTTTGGGTACTGGATTTCCATCCATATCTTTGAGAGTCCCCGTAATATCATGATCTTTCAGTGCATTTTTAATCGTGTTGTCGATCTTCTTAATCGCACTTTCCTGCTTTTGATTAAGCTTCTCTACAGGTTTTTCATTTTGTTGCTTAGGATCATTTTCCGGCGGTGGCGGTGTACCGGTTCCTGAACCTGCACCACCATATTCAGCTTTCTCAGCATCCGTCAGGTTCTTGCCTGCATTCGGACCCTCTGTCTGCTCTGCATCATCCGCTGAACAGGCTCTTCCGAAAGAGCACTGGGTCGCTTTATCCAGCGCTTCCTTCATTTCCTTCAGCTTCTTGTCCAGCGCCGATGCCATCGTCTGGTTGGCATCGTTCACCGCATCGCCGGTGTTACTGCCTGCAACTGGTGGCGGTGGAGCGGGGATTGCCAGCGTATTATTCTCAACCGCATTCTTCCCGGCCTGTCCCCCGGCAACCGCAGACCCCGTGCTGTCCCCCGCCAGCCCTCCGGCCATGCCTGCTGAAATCGTTGCCAGGGCGCTGACCGTCTGCTTCTGCTCCTCGCTCAGCTTCGACAGGTCCGTCACGTCAGGATACAGCATCCCCGCTATCGCTTTCGCCGCCAGCTCGCCCGTGGCCGCGCCCGCGGCACCTGCCGCCGCATTGTTACCCTGGATGGCCGCCACCGCGCCGCCCAGTATGGCATGGGCAATGGCTTTGCCCGCGACATCATCCTCGCCAAGACCAGAATGATGCCCGATGAAGTAAGCCAGTTCCGGGGCCGACGCTCCCGCCAGCGCACCGGCGATATCCCCGCCTGCCAGCCCCGACAGCGCCGCCGTCGCCGCCTGGATACCCCGCTGGATGGTGCCGCCCGTGCCGTACTTCTCCATGGCCGTCTTGTATTCAGACGTCTCGCGCAGCTTCTTCTGGTAGTCGGCTTTAGCCTTCTCCGTGGCATCCGGCCCCGGCTCTTGCTCGCCCTTTTCCGCCAGCTTCGCCCGCGCCGCATTCAGCCCGTTGATCTCCCCCTGCGTCCGGGCAATGTCTGCCGCCTGCGAGCCAATCTCACCAATCAGCTGCACTTCCTGGAGACGTTGCTGCTCCTTCTCCTTGTCAAATATCGGGCTGATGCTGCCGTTCGCATGCTCCGTATCCCGGCTCAGGTTCGCCACGTCCTGCTGCTGGTTCGCCGTATCACGGACGGTCAGCGTCCCCTCGCTTACCGCCGCCCGGGTGGTGCCCTGTGCATCGCCGCTGTTACCGCCCCCGGCCAGCAGGCCGTTCGCCATGTTCCCGGCAAACTGGCTGCCAATGCTGCCCCCGGAGCTGATCCCCGCCCCCCTGATGTTCGGTTTTGAACTCTGCCCGGTTGTGGATATCGCTGAAGCCCAGCGTGCCGGTGTCGAGGCGGTTCCTGTTCGCCTCCGCCGTCGAGGCAATCACCCCGCCGTCGAGCTGAGTGTGGTTGCCCACGGTCACGTCAAAGCCGCCCTTCCCGGCAAAAATCCCGCTCTGCTCCTGCACCGAGTCGTAGTCGCTGGACATTTTGTCCCGGCTGGCGCTGATGCTGCCGGAGAAACCGCCCGCCCCGAAGGTGTAACCCAGGCCGCCGCTGACGCTGTGCTGCCTGCTGTCGTAGTGGTCGCTGTCCTGCGTGCTGGCAATGGTCAGGTTGCGCCCGATATCCGCCACCACGGTTTCGCCGCTCACCTGGGCGCCGGCCAGCGTGGTATCGCGCCCGCTGTTAATCGTGAGCTGATTACCCGCATCCACCGTGCTCTCGTTCTGCCGGACCCCGTTGCCCTTCTCGTGCCCTTTGCTGCTGTTGGCGTTCGCGGAGATGCTGAACCCCGCGCCACCGGAGCCCACCCCCAGCCCGACGCCAATGCTGCCGCCGCTGCTGCTGTTTTTACCCGACGTCTGCTGCGTATCCTGCGAGGCAATCAGGTTCCAGTCCCGGGCCGCATCCAGCGTCACGTCCTGACCGGCCTTGATCTGGCTGCCCGCCACGGTGATGTCGCTCCCGGTGGCGTTAATCGTGACGTTACTGCCCGCGTTGAGGGTGCTGCCAGCTGTCGTCTCACTCTGCATATGCGATGAGGATTTAGACGACTGCGAACCCAGCGACGCGCTGATACCCACGGTGTTGGTGTTACCGCTGTCAGAAGTCCCTCTCGCCTGGTCCAGCGCCACCGCCTGCCCGGCCTGCACGCCGGAGAGCGCCGCCTGCGTGCCCTTCAGGGCGGCCAGACGCGAATCGCTGCTCTGCTTCGCGCTTTGCGCCGTCGTGACCGCGCTGTTCAGCGCGCTCCCCGCAGTGCCCGACAGCGCCACCGTCAGGCCGCTGCTCTTCTGCTCATACTTCTCATCGCGGGTGCGTTTATCGTGGCCCGGCTCAATCACCACGCTGTCACCGGTCAGACGGAGATCCTTCTGGGCGATGATATCCGCCCCGCCGATGTGGGCCTGTTTACCCGCCGTGATGCTGACGTCGCCGCCCGTCGAGCCGACGGTGCTGAAGCTCCCGCTCTGGGTGGTGCCGTTTTCACGAAGGTCGTGAGTGGATTTGCTGCTGCCAATGGTGAAGCCAATCCCGCCCGTGCCCATCAGGCCGGACTTTTTGGTCTCCTTAAAGCGCCAGGAGGTGTCGGTGTTGGTGGCCGCCACGATGTCGACGTTGTTGCCTGCCGATAACGCCACGTCGCCGTCACCGGCCACTGCCGAGCCTTTCACCAGCAGGTTGTTTCCGGCCTGCACCGTCACGTTATCGCCGCTCAGCAGGGAACCTTTCTCCCGCGTGGCGCTGTCTTCGTTGATGGTGTGGGTGGTCTTTTTACTCAGGAACCCGCTGCTGGTTTTGGTTTTCTCGCGGTAGCGATAGTCGCTCTCGGTCGCGGTGGTCAGATTGACGTCCCGACCCGCCGCCACGCCGATATCGCCCTGCGCCGTCACCTCTGCGGCCTGCGCGTTCATGTCGCGCCCGGCGATGATGACCGCGTTGCCGCCGCTGGCGATCTCTGTGCCCTGCTGACGCACGGACTCATCGATGGCGGTTTTCTTCTTCGCTTTGCTGCTGGTGCTTTCAGAGGTGGCCTCTGCCAGCAGGTTCAGATCGCGACCGGCCTGGATGCCAACATCCCCTTCGGCGGCAATGGCTGCGGCGCGGGCATTGAGATCGTTCCCGGCCAGCAGGGTAAGATCGTCTCCCGCCGTCAGGGTGCTGCGCTGTTGCGTGACGGAAGAGGTCTCTGTTGTCGCGCTGTTGCGTGGCGAACGGGTCTCGCTCTGCGCAATCTCGTTGGCGGTGATATTGATATCGTTACCGGCCGCCATGCCTAGGCTACCGCCCGCCGCCACGTTCGCTCCGGCGATGTTGATATCCTGCCCGGCGCGCATCACCAGCCCGTCCGTTGCGGTGATGGACGAGGTGACGCCAACATCCGTACCGCTTAAGCGCACGCGACCCGCGTCCACATCCCACGCCTGCGTTTGGGTGACGTTGTTAATGCTGCCCGTAACGCTCTCCAGCCCCAGGGTTTTACCGCTGATGGTGGAGCCGATATTGTTGATATCCCCTAGCGCGCTCAGATTGAGTCCGCCGCCTGCGCTGAGCAGTCCGGCGTTCAGGTTGCTGATGCTGTTGCTGCTGTCGACAGACAGGCCCTTCAGCGCCAGCAGCGTACTTCCGCTGTTGGTGACGTTACCGCCCGCCAGCTGCACGTTATACCCGCTAATCACGCTGCCGCTCTGCACCGTGACGTCCTTCGGAGAGAGGTACACCTTCGGTACCATCACGGTCTGGCCGTTAACGGTAGCGGTCTCCCACCACAGGATACTGTGGTCGAGGGCGGCTATCTGGTCTGCCGTCAGCGCCACGCCGAAGTTAAGCCCCAGCGAGGTTTGTGCGTCGGCGGCACTGTCCATCAGGTAGCGCATCTGGTCGAGGTCGGAGCCCAGACCGCTGATATAGCGGGTTCCGGTCTGGTTTAACACATAGTTACTGACGTACCGGGTATCAAAGGCGGCATCGCCGAGGAAGCGGTAATTTTTCTCCGGATCCAGCCCCATGCGGTCAAGCATGTACGCTGACCCCAGGAACTGATTACTGTCCGTGTATTGGCTGGCCGTTTCGCGCGGAGCGGCGCCCGGATTAACGCCGAGCAGTTTCCACAGGTCGCCAAACAACGAAGGATCGAGCTGTCCCAGCCCGTCGAGTTTTGGGTTGACGTTGATCAGGTACGGGCTGTCCGGATCGGTGGAGGTGACAAAGTAACCGTTATTGCCGGAAGGCAGAGGATAGTTGCCGTCAATGCCGCCAGGTACGAGGCTGGTGCCGTCGGCAATGGCCTGGCCGTCAGCGCTGTTCTGCCAGTCCGGCGCGGTGATAGCCATCGCGTTCGCATCAGCCAGTGACTGCTGATTCACACCACCCGCGATGCTTTGTGCTGATGGAGTATTCAGATCCGGTGCAACAACGGTATTGCTGATGCGTCCGGCATTTGCCGTGGTGTTGGTGTTGCTGATATCGCGGTCGAACAGAGGTGTAACAGTGCCACCCGCCTGAATGACCGCGCGGTAGATATCACCGTGTACCGTTTCCGTGGTTTTACCATCCAGCGTAAAACGAATTTTATCTGAAACAGGTTTAGGCAGGATCACGGTGCCAATATCATCACCTGTGACAGTGATAGGGCTATCAGGATCAGCATAACCCACCTGTCCCTGGTAGACATATTTCCAGTATTCCGCTGTCGTGGCGTTCTGCCAGGACTGGTTGGAGAGCGTATTGCCCGTCAGGAAAATATCACCGGAAGCGAGGATCGCACTGGCATTGTTCTCAAGCTGCTCAGCACTAATGGACAGATCGTTGCCAGAGCGAATACCCGCTACACCGCCAGTAGCTGAAACGGAGGTCACCGTCTGGCTGAGGGCGTATTTTTGCTCAGTCTGATCGGCTCGCATGCCCCAGGCGGTACTGCCTTTATTCACCGTACAGTGCGTGTTAACGCCCCCGGTACAGACTTCTGAAGGATACCTGGCAATATATTTCCCGTAGCTGCCGTCAGGCAGTTGAGAGATGTTGATATCGATGGTCGCATTCCCCAACCCGGAAATGGATGAAGGGTTTTGGGTTGTGGTGGTCGTGGCGGACAGGCCATCGCGGGTATTCAGCAAATGCCCGGTCTTAATGGTGATATCGCCGTTGGTGGTTTCGATATTCCCCGACGCGTTGATGATCTCGGTGTTCGCCGCGCCGGAAGCATCCTTCTGCATCACCAGGTCATTGCCCGCCAGCATATCGCCACGCAGGTTTTCGATACGATCCGCAAACAGCGACAGGTTATTTCCGGCATACAGCAGCGCGGTATTGATCACCGACCCGGCGGCGGTGATCACCATATTCCCGGCGGTACCGGTAAAGCCATCGAGCGTGATATCGCCCTGGCTGGAGAGGCTGACATCGCCGCCGGCCTGCAGCGAGCCGCTGTCATTCATGGCAATCTGGCTGCCGGAGAGCGCGGTGGTGCCGCCGCCTGCGGTAATCAGGCCGTTATTGGTCAGCTTGCCCGCGGCGTTCAGCGTAATGCCGTTGCCCTGCAGGGTGCCCTGGTTGCTGAGGTCGCCCTGGCTGGTCACGGTCAGCTGGTTATTTGCCGCCACCACGCCCTGCGCCGTCCAGCTGTTCGCCAGCTTCAGCGTCAGGTTGCCGAGGGCCACAATCTGGCCCACGCCGCTGAGTGAGGCCGCTTCGGTCAGCAGGTCGCCGCCGCTGAACAGGTTGCCGTTGTCGTTGTTAATACTGTCACTGGTCAGCGTCAGGCTGTTGTTCCCCAGCAGGGTGCCGCTGTTGGTCAACGTCGGCGTGTTTACGGTCAGCTGTGCCGCCTGCAGGGTTCCGGCGTTGATCAGGCTGTTGCCGGTAAAGGTGGCCTCGCGGGCCGCCATCATAGTGCCGCTGTTAGCGAGTTTAGCCGCATTCATCAGCAGGTCCGTCGCCTGCAGCCAGCCTGCCCCGCGGTAGTCCGCAGTGGTCAGCGTCAGAGCATCGCCGGAGAGGATATTGCCGTTGTTTTGCACCTGCGTGGCGTTGTTGAGCGTGGTGGGCCCCTTCCCCTGAATCGTGCCGTCGTTGCTCAGCGCTGGCGCGGTTACGCTAAGGGCGTTCTGGCTGAGAATGATGCCCTTGGTCTGGTTGGTCAGCGCGTCCAGCAGCGTCAGCGTCAGGCCGCTGTCGCCCTGCAGACGTCCGTTGTTGGTCAGCGTGCGGGCATCAAGCTGCGTGTTATCCCCCTGCATCTGACCGTTGTTGCTGATGTCGTCCGCCCGGACGGTGAGTCCAGCTCCGCTCAGCATCTTCCCCTGCTGCTTCAGGTTGCCCGTCAGCTGCAGGTTAAGCCCGTTGACGCCGCTGATCTCCCCGCCGTTGCTGAGCGAGTCGCCGTCGATAGTGAGGTTTTTCGCGCTCAGCAGCCCCTGGTTGTCGAGGTTTTTCCCGCTGAGTCGGGCATGGCCCAGGGCGGTGATTTTACTGCCGGTGACGGTCGCCATGTCACCGCTCAACGTCAGGGCCAGATCCAGCGCACTCTGGATGGCGCCGCTGTTGGTCAAATTTGTGCCTGTCAGGGCAATGTTCTGCCCCTGCAGCCGACCGCTGTTGGTGATGTCCCGGGCGTTAACCGTCAGGGCCTGCTGGCTCAGCAGATCGCCCCGGTTGTTCAGGGCGCCGGTCAGGAGCATGTCACCCGCAGCGAGCAGATTACCGTTGTTGGTGAGCTGCGGTACGTTGAAGGTCAGCTTGCCCTGACTCATCAGATCGCCGTCGTTCAGCAGGTAGCCGGTTGCACGGGCATTAAAATCGCCGGTGGCAAGCGCGGAGCCGGAATGCCGCCAGTCGCCTGCATCAACGCGGAGATCCTGCCCCTGGATGGTGCCTGCGGTGGCGAGCTGCCCGGCGGTGATATCCAGCGAGCCCGCGGTCAGCCAGCGCCCCGCCGCCCCCTGAGACAGCGTATCTCCGCTCAGGGCCAGCGCATCGGTGCCCTGCAACAGCCCGGCACCGTTGAGGGTGTTGGCCGCAACTGCCAGCGCACCGTCGCTGATAATCAGGCCGCTGTTATTGATCGTCGGAATGGAGAGGGTAAGACTGGCTGCGCTGTAGAGCGTCCCGTTTTGCTGATTGTCCAGCTCCCGGGTATCAAGCAGCAGGGACGAATCCCCCCTCCAACAGCCCGCTGTTGGAGAGCTTCTGTGACTGCGTATTAAGTGCCGACGCGATCGCCACGCCGCTGTTGTCCAGCTGCGGCGCACTAAGGGTTATCGTGCCCGCGCTGCTTTTGCCGCTGTGCGACAGGGTGTCACTGGCGTTGACCGTCAGGGCCCCTTTTGCGGCCTGGGTCCCTTTCAGATCCGCCTGTTTTGCGCTGATGCTCAGGTTACGGCCCTGAATCTGCGACGCCCCGGTGGTGGTCACGCGTTGACCTGCCACGCTGATATCGCCGGTGGCGTTAATCGCCCCGTTAAGCGTCTGGCTGGCCGCATTGAGGGATAGCGCATTCCCCGCCACCAGCTCGCCGTTATGCGTCAGGTTATCGGCGGCTACCGCCAGATTTTGCCCGGCCGTCATGCGCCCGTTAAGGGTGGCGCTGCCCCGGGTATTGACGCTGATATTCTGTGCGGCATCGGTTTCGCTGCCGGCATCCTGGGAGAGCTGTTGCGCCGTGAGGGAGACATCCCGCCCGGCGGTCAATTTGGTTTTGCTGTGCGAGAGCGTGCCGCTGGCATTCAGGACCAGGTCACGGTCGCTGTTCAGGGAGCCATCCTGCAGCGCCAGATCGCTCTGGCTGTTCAGGGTGATGTCGCCACCCGCTTTGTGATCCCCGCTCAGGGCCAGGCTTTCACCCTTCGCGGTAATGGCCCTGCTGGCGAGGCTGTTTTTCAGGGTCAGTTTTCCGCTGGCGTCCAGCGAAATATCCCCGTCGCGGGCATTGAGATTGCCCAGATTGACGCCCACCCCTTTCTCGCTGGAGACCAGGTGAATACGGTTGGCGTACATGCCGCCCAGCGCCCCGGTATCCACCGCCACTTTTGGGGCGTCGCCTTCGCCGGGGATCGGGCTGATGCTGCCATCGGCCGCCACCCGGTTGGCTCCTGCCACTACCGTCAGTGATTTGGCGTGCAGCTGGGCGTTAATGTCGGTGGCGCGGGAGATGATCGACACCGCATCGCTCTGGCTGCCGTCCAGGCCCTGGCCTTCAATCAGGATGCTGCCTTTGCTGACGTCCAGCGACTGCAACCGGCCGTTGGCGTCGAGCACCGGCTTGCCGGTGGTCAGCGTGGCGTTGGGAGTATTGATAAACCCGCAGCCGTTACAGGTGATGCCGTAAGGGTTGGCGACAATGACGTTGGCAGCTTTGCCCGCCACTTCGGTATAGCCCTGAAGCTGCGAGCGGTTGGTGCCGGTGACTTCGTTGATAATGCCCGCCGCTTCCTGGCCCGCCTTCAGGTTAGGGTTGGCCTGGATCAGGCCGCCAAGCTGGGTCTGATTCACCTTGCCGGTGGCGTTGTTGAGGATCAGCCCCTCTTTGCCAACGTTGTAATCCTGATACTGGTTATGCGAAATGCCCGCGGCATTCGGCGGGGCGATATTGACCACCGGCACGCCGTTGCCGGCATGATCCAGCTGCGTATTGCCGGTCGGCGTAAGGGTTGCCGCCACGGCCGGAAGCAGCGGCTGCGTGGCGAGCAGCACGCTCAGTAAGCTGCTCAGCACCCGACGGGATAAACTTGCCTGTTCCTTTTTCATCGTCCCTGTCCCTTAAAACGCCACCGACACGCGGTAATAAATATTCAGATGATCCGGCCCCAGCCAGTCCGGGTAGTCCAGCGGCGTCCCGACGGTGAACTGGCTGGAGAAGACGCGGTTCACGTTGGTCAGCCCGACGGCCGCACCCCACAAGGTGCCGGAGGCGTAACGGTCGAAACCGTCTTTTTTCAGCCAGCCGCCGTCCAGCGCCGCCACTGCACCGATCTGCCCGATCCACGGCAGGGTGAAGAGCGACGCGTTGATTTCGTTACGCCAGTAGCCGCCGTTATCGCCGGAGAGGTACTGCTCTTTGAAGCCGCGCACCGAGGTCTCGCCCCCCAGGGTTAAGCGCTCGCTGCCGTACAGCCGGTCGGGCGACCACTGGAAATAGACGCTGGAGAGCCACCACAGCCTGTCGGTCAGCGGTTGCTGATAGCTGCCGTTGACGCTCCACTTGCGAAACTCCGCTTTCGGCACATCGCCGTGCTTGTCGTTATCATCCTCGGCCCCCAGCCAGGGCACACCCTGGGTGAAGGTCGGGTTAAAGGTCGCCACGCCGGTGGCGATTTTTTGCGTGTGGTTAATGCCCAGCGAAAAGCTGGAGAGCTTGCGGCTGCTGGTGGCGAGCAGGACGTCGTCGAGGTAGTTGTGGTTGATGCGGTGGGTCAGCCCCACCGCGGCGCTGGTCTTGATATCCCCGTTGCGGAACAGCACCCAGGAGCCGTTCAGCCGGTGGGTTTCGTTATCGCCGGTCGAGCGCCAGTGGTAGCCGTTGTTATCAATGGTGCTGAGATAGTTGCTCCAGCTGTAGCTGTAATCGAGCAGGCCATAGCCATAAGGCACGCTGACCCCCGCGGCAAAGTTCTGCGCATCCTTGCTGCTGGAAAAATCACTGCTGCGCCCGCCGCTGATAAACCATTTATCGGCGATCCCTAACAGGTTGTTGCCGATAAGCACCCCGCTGAGCTGGCCGGTGCCGGTGCTCTTTTGCCCGCTGTTATCAAAGCTCAGCGAGCCGGTCAGCGGGAACTCCGGGGCAGCGGTCAGGTTAACGATGGAGTAACCCTGCTGGTCGCCGGGCAGGATCTCAATCTGAACCGGAGTCTGGCGCACCCGGTTCAGCTGCTCCATCCCCTGTTCAATGTCGCGCAGGTTGAGGATCTTGCCCACCCGTCCCGGAAAAGCCATCTTCAGCGTGCGTTCAGGTACCCCCCTCCAGCTGAATTTGCTGGAGCTTACCTTCCAGCACCGCGATATGCAGCGTGCCGTGGGTCAGATCCTGCTCGGTCAGAAAGGCGCGGCTGGTGATATAGCCCCGGCTGATATACCAGTCGGAGACCGCGTGGGTCAGGTCGTTGAGGGCTGCCATATCGAGGCACTGGTTGCGCCAGGGGGCAGTCAGGCGGCTCTGGGCAGCCTCCGGCATGACGGTGGTGCCGTCGAGCACAATCCGGGAGATCACAAAACAGCGGCCGTCAGGAGGAGTAAGTGCAGGCGAGGAAGGCGTCCGGGGAAGTACCGTGCTGCGTTCCAGCTCGTCGCGCTGACGCTGGTTTTGATCCAGCAGCAGCTGTTGCTGCTGCTGAACGGCGCTACGATCGGCGGGCGACAGGAGCGCCGCGTGAGCATTGCCGATCGGCCATAACAGGATACCGACCAAAAGCCCGGTAAATTGGGTCATCCTTGTCTTCACTGCGTCCCCCTGACTTTTGTCCGTTTTCAGACCGGCGTACAAAAAAGGGGCAAATTATGTCAAAAAGTAACCCCTGTAAATATAAGTAAACGCCCGCAAGGTCATTTTTCGGACTTTTCCGCTGTTTCAGGAATTTATTGAATTATCTCAGCCGCATTACCTGGCGCAAAATTAACGCATTCCCCCGTCGCGCCATTCATCAGACATGTGTATTATTCCCTGTTGTTTTCCTGACAACTATCCTTAACTCAAATACTTAAGCGCAAAAGCGAAAAGCATCATGAGCACACCGATCAAACGGCTGGAAATCATTAAAAATGCCATCGAACTGGAAGATGACGACATCATCGAGAGCCAGCTGGCACGGTTAAAAAGCGAAGCCTTTGACGATGAGCTGCAGGCGATCGTCGTGGCGCTTGAGCAGAAAAACTACACCGGGGCGATGGCGGCCATTACCCACTGGCTGCAGAGCCAGCGTGCCGTCACAACGTGGCGCGATCCGCAGCTGGCCGCCAGCAAGCTGGAGCTGAAGGCGCTGGAAGAGCGTCTGCGCGATCTCATCGACAGGCGTAACGCCCGCGTTCAGCAGCTGGACGAATTCAACGACCTCTACCTTACCCGTCTCGGCCCACTGATGAGCCAGATCCTCGCCCTGCGCAAAACCCTGGCGGAGCTTAATCTGCGCCGTCAGCAGGCCGAGGCGCGCCGTCGGGAAGCGGACTATCGCCGCTGCCAGCAGTATGTCGCCCAGGCGGTGGAGGTGCTGACCACCCTGACTCAGCACTGGCGCGATCTGCCCGCCGACTCGGTGCAGGCCGCCACGGCGCGTAAGCAACTGCAGCAGCAAAGCAACCTGATCGCCAACCTGCTGGCCGAAGCCCATGAGCTGGAAACGGGCTTAACCCGTGAAGAGGAGCCTGCCCGCCAGGCGCGGGACGAGGCCAACGACGAGTACGAAAAATACCGCGAGCAGCAGCATGAAGCGGAGATCCGCCTGCGCAAGGGCAAGGACCTGTCCGAAGAGGATCAGAACGAGTTAAAACGGCTCTGGCGCCAGGCGAGCAAGCTCTGTCACCCGGATCTGGTGGCGGACGATCTGAAGGAAGAGGCCAACGCCATGATGGTGCAGCTGAACCAGGCGAAGCAGCGTGGCGACGTGAAAGCGATCCGCTCGCTGGTGGCCCGGCTGCATCAGGGGCTGGAGCCGCTGATGGCCAGCGACAGGCTGAACGACCTGACCCGTATCCGCAAAAAGATGGCCCAGGTTCGGGAGCAGATCGACACCCTGCTGAGCGAGCTGGCGGAGCTGGAGAAGGAGGAGTCCTGGCTGCTGGTCTCGTCGCTGAGCAATATGGAAGCCTATTTTGCCCAGCAGGAGAGAGCCCTGCACGAGGTGCGCACCTCGCTCGAACATCAGGTCAGCGAAGCGCAGTTCGACGACGTGGCCTGATTATTTGGCGTGCCAGTACGCACTGGCACGCACCAGCTTCTGATCGATGGCGTCGGTTTCAAACAGGCGGCTCAGGTTTTTCACCACCTTCCCTTCCCCGGTCAGCCAGATAAAGTAATCCTCTGCCGGCACGCTGAGCGTCGCCAGACGATCCGCGACCGCCTGCTCGTTATGCCCCACCACCCAGCTGATGTTGAACTCGCTTAAGTGGGCCAGATAGTCCTGACAGGCGGCATCGGCAACGGTGACCACGGCGTGAACCTCCGGGCGCACCGGCAGCGCGCGCAGCGCCTCCAGACGACGACGCAGCGCGGGCATACCCGACTCATCGCAGACGTACAGCTGCCAGGCGTAATCTTCCGGCACCACCAGCGAACCGCGCGGGCCACCGATAGACAGTGTATCCCCCGGCTTTGCGTCCACTGCCCAGCTGCTTGCCACTCCACCGTCGTGGATAAAGAAGTCGAGCACCAGCTCGTGACGGGCCGCGTCATACAGCGGGGTATAATCCCGCGCCTGCGGACGCACGCCGTCGCCCCACTCCACGCCCTCGTCCGTCACCACCGGCGGTACAAAGGTGGTGCCCTTTTCCGGGAAAAAGACTTTGGAATGGTCGTCGAAGCCGCGGGAGCTGAAGCCCTCCAGCGCCTCGCCGCCTAAGACGATGCGCTGAAAACCTGCACTGACGCGCTCGACGCGGAGCACGTTCAGCTCGCGAAAGCGCAGATCGTTACGGACACGTTGGGGGTAGCGGGTTGTGGTCATAATTTGCCTTCGTGAAAGTGAAATCGATATATCTAAAGTGAAAGTTAAATGATAATGATTGCTAATAAGAAAAAATGCAAGATTTTTTAGATTGCATCTAAAACACGTTTAGATATAAATTAGATATATCAAATTGAAGGAAAATTCTATGCGACAGGCACACGAAGGCGGCGGACGCCGTCAGCGCTTTTTTGGTCACGGTGAGTTAAGGCTGGTGATTCTGGACCTCCTGACCCGCAATGCCAGCCACGGTTATGAGCTGATTAAAGACATTGAAAGCATGACCCAGGGAAACTACACGCCGAGTCCTGGCGTGATTTATCCGACGCTGGATTTCCTGCAGGATCAGGAATTTATCACCATCACCGAAGAAGAGAACGGGCGCAAACAGATTGCCATCACCGTAGCCGGGCAGCACTGGCTGGATGAGAACCTGGAGCAGCTTGAGAACATCCAGGCGCGCATCAAAGCACGCAGCGTAGGCTTCCAGCTGCGTAAAAACCCGCAGATGAAGCGGGCCCTCGACAATTTTAAAGCGGTGCTGGATTTGAAAGTCAATCAGGAAGGATTGAGCGACGCGCAGCTGAAACAGATTATTGCGGTTATTGACCGCGCGTCGCTGGAGATCAATCAGCTGGATTAAGCGGTGGCTTCTCCGCGCACGCGGAACACTTTCACCAGATCTTTCAGGTTCATCGCCTGCTCGTTAAGGGATGAAGCCGCCGCAACAGACTCCTCCACCAGGGCGGAGTTCTGCTGGGTGGTCGAGTCAATCAGGCCAATCGCGCTGTTGATCTGCGAGATGCCTTCCGTCTGCTCATGGCTTGCCTGGCGGATCTCGCGCAGGATGCCGTCCATCTCCTCGACGTTGCCCACCATGCCGTTAATCAGCCCGCTGGCTTTTTCCACCAGCGCCATGCCGTCCTGGGTCTGGCTGGTTGAGCTTTCAATCAGCTGGCGGATTTCACTGGCAGAGGTAGCGCTCTTCTGGGCCAGCTGGCGAACCTCACCGGCCACCACCGCAAAACCGCGACCGTGTTCACCCGCGCGTGCCGCCTCTACCGCCGCGTTCAGCGCCAGAATATTGGTCTGGAAGGCGATGGAGTCGATCAGGTTGATAATGTCGGACATCCGGTTGGAGGTCTCGTTAATCAGGCGCATTTTGCTGGTCACCTGCTTCATCATCTCGCCGTTGCTTTTCACCACTTTGGCCGCATCTGCGGAGAGATGTGTGGCTTCGCCGGTATGGGAGGCGGTGTTTTTCACCGTCGCGGTGATCTGCTCCATCGACGCTGCCGTCTGTTCCACGGAGCTGGCCTGCTCTTCTGTGCGTGCCGCCAGATCCTGGTTGCCGGCCACAATCTGCGCCGCCGCGGTAGAGATATTTTCCGAGCCGAACTGCACCTGCTGAACAATCTCCAGCAGACGGTTTTTCATCTCCATCAGCGCGGTAAGCAACTGACCGGTTTCGTCTTTACCGTGGGAGGCGATGCTCCCGGTGAGATCGCCATCGGCAATGGACCGGGCAAAATCGACCGCCTCGCCCAGCGGACGGGTAATGGAGCGCACGATAAACCAGCCCATCAGGCTGCCCACCGCCACGCTGAACAGGGTGATGAGGATCAGCAGCAGGCGGTTGCTTCTGAAGTCGCCGTCCACCTCCACGCCTGCGCGCTGCATCTGTTTGTTCTGAATGGCAATCAGCTCCTGCACTTTGGCCTTATAGGCCTGCTGCAGGCTGAGGGTGTTGGTCATCATCTCCTCAATCGCCCCCGCCCGATCGTTGCTCTGCACCGCCTGCAGGATGCGATAACGGGAGTCGAGATACTGCTGGCGCACCCCGCGGATATCGGTCAGCACCTGCTGGGACGCTTTATCCTGTAGGGCCGTGTTCAGGTCGCCAAGGATCCCGGTGATACGCTCGCTGATGGCCTTCAGCTGCTGCTCTGACTGGGCCCGGTACTTGCCCTGGTCATCCAGTAACATGAGCTGTTGGGTGCTAATAAATTCCTGGAAGTTGTCGATTAACTGGTTCGCTTTTACCGTGGTGGGATAATCGCTGGTGATAATGGATTGCATCCCGTTATTTGCCCGATTAAGGCTCAGCAGAGATAAACTCGCACTTATCCCCATCAGGACGATAAAGAATCCAAACGCCAGAAATAATTTTGTGCCGATCTTTACGTCATGTAAGAACATATTTACTCCATCATTGTGATCATTTCTCAGACGATCTGCGTTATCGGTAACTTCATCGCTAACTTTATGACTTTGATCGTTTTTATATTTCATAATTCCGGCAATAGATAGGCGATAGCTATTAATTTCGCCTCATCGATCGTTACGTAACCACCGGAAGAGGTGTTTTGACAGAGCATGTGGGAAAACTGACTTAGGCAGGAATAATTAACTGAGGCGGTTTATTTAGTTATTTAATATTAAATTAACAGCAAGCGCTAAAAATAATCACAACTCACAAATAATAAAGCCGTTCACTCTGACAGGAGTAAACGGCTTTTCTGGAACGTTATTGACTCAATGGAGCACGGTGACGGCATCTTCCAGACGTTTAGCCCGGTGCTTCACCATCGCGGAGACCTGAGCGCTGGTTTCGACCAGCGCCGCGTTTTTCTGGGTAATGGAATCCAGTTCAGCGACCGCGCGGGTCAGCTCCGACAGCCCGGAGGCCTGCTCGGAGGTCGACTGGCTGATCTCGGCGATCAGCCGGGTGACGTTCTGCACCTTCTCCACGATGTCGTCCATTGTGCGTCCGGCGGCATGCACCTGCTCGGAGCCCGACATCACTTTGCTGGCGCTGGCGTCGATCAGCTTGCGGATATCGTTGGCGGCGTTAGCGCTGCGGCTGGCCAGATGGCGCACTTCCCCGGCCACCACCGCAAAGCCTTTCCCCTGCTCGCCCGCCCGCGCCGCCTCCACTGCCGCGTTCAGCGCCAGGATGTTGGTCTGGAAGGCGATATCGTTGATCAGCTTGGTGATGGAGCCGATACGCTGGGTGCTGTCGGCAATCTCGTCCATGGTGTTCACCACGGTCTGCATCGCATGCCCCCCTTCGGTGGCGGCATCGCTGGCGGCGATGGAGAGCTTATCGGCGTCCACGGCGGTGCGGGTGTTGTTCTGCACCGTCATCGCCAGCTGGTTCATGGTCTCCACGGTCTGCTTCACGTTCGACACCGTCTGGTGGGTGCGATCGTTGAGGTCGTCATTGCCCTTCGCCAGCTGGTCGCTGCCGTCACGCACGTTGACCACCTGGCTGGAGACGTCATTGATCAGCCAGCGGCACATCAGGCCGAGCTGGCCTATCGACCGCAGGGTCAACCCCAGCTCGTCGCTGCGGTTGAGATGCTCCACGCTGTTGCGCTCGCCCGTCGCCACCTTCAGCGCCTGACGCGCCACGTTCTCCACCGGCCGCACGATCTGCTGTTCAAACAGCAGAGTTCCCAGCAGCATCACCAGCGCGCTGACCCCCAGCGCCGCCCAGCCTGCACCGGTGGCGAAGAGGGCGCCCGCCAGCACCAGGAATAGCGCGGCCATCACGCTGCGTACCCGCCAGCGCAGCGGCATCGCGGGCAGCTTGCCGGACCAGCCTTTCGCCACCACCAGTCCTTTATGCACCCGCTTTTTACTGCGGCCTTCGTTGAGTGCCTTATAAAGAGGTTCAACGGCGGCAATCTCTTCCGGGGTGGCTTTCACGCGGATGGACATATACCCGGTGGTCTGGCCGTTGCGCACCATCGGCACGGCGTTAGCACGCACCCAGTAGTGATCGCCATTTTTACGCAGGTTTTTGACGATGCCGCTCCAGGGTTCCCCCTGTTGCAGGGTGTACCACATGTCGGCGAAGGCGGCTTTTGGCATGTCAGGGTGGCGAACGAGGTTGTGCGGCTGACCCACCAGCTCGCCCAGGGAGTAACCGCTCACCTGGACAAAGGTGTCATTGGCCTGGGTAATGTAGCTGTGCAGATCGGTGGTGGACATCAGGGTGGTGTCATCTTTCAGTGGGTATTCACACTGTGTGACAAATTTGTGAGGCGACATAGGCATCCCTTGCAGGTTACTTGAATGTTATTTTTGTGGCGTAAAGTTTTTTCGGCGTTAACGAATTTATCTTTAGTTGTTAAACATGCTTTGGATCGCAAAACTGGACTAAACCGCATTTTTTGTATGCTTTTCTAATTTGTTGAAATTAAATGGTTTCGCTATGAAATTACTCCTAAAGGAGGATCCGCTTTCCCCCCCGGCAAAACCGAATCGCCCTAAAACAGGGCAAATGCACTGCGATCGCGCAATCTGCTTTCTAAAAATGCCGGGGCGCTGCCGCCGGAATCCCGTTTCGCATGATTAAATATTGTGTAACATTATTTTAACCTGGCGTTTATCCCGATTTTTGCCCCCCTCACCGGATGTGGCGCAAAGCCTGCAATACTTAATCCAGTATCATGTGATACGCCATTCCCGGGAGCACATCTTGAACAGGTTACCCTCCAGCGCGTCGGCTCTTGCCTGTACCGCGCACGCCCTGAATCTCATTGAGAAGCGAACGCTTGATCATGAGGAGATGAAACAACTTAACCGCGAGGTGATTGATTACTTCAAAGAGCATGTCAATCCTGGTTTCCTGGAATACAGAAAATCTGTAACAGCAGGCGGGGATTACGGAGCCGTAGAGTGGCAGGCGGGAAGTCTCAATACGCTTGTCGACACCCAGGGACAGGAGTTTATAGATTGCCTGGGTGGATTTGGTATTTTCAACGTGGGGCACCGTAATCCAGTAGTGGTTTCCGCCGTACAAAATCAGCTTGCGAAACAACCCCTTCATAGCCAGGAACTGCTGGATCCCCTGCGGGCGATGCTGGCAAAAACGCTGGCGGCACTGACGCCAGGGAAACTGAAATACAGCTTCTTCTGTAACAGCGGTACGGAATCGGTCGAAGCGGCGATCAAACTCGCCAAAGCGTACCAGTCGCCGCGCGGGAAATTCACCTTTATTGCCACCAGCGGCGCCTTCCACGGCAAGTCGTTAGGTGCGCTCTCTGCCACGGCGAAATCGGCCTTCCGTAAGCCGTTTATGCCGCTGCTGCCGGGCTTCCGCCACGTGCCGTTCGGCGACATCAGCGCCATGCGCACCATGCTTTCCGAATGCCGTAAAACCGGCGACGACGTGGCCGCGGTGATCCTCGAGCCTATCCAGGGCGAAGGCGGGGTGATCCTGCCGCCAGTGGGCTACCTGCCGGCGGTACGTAAGCTGTGCGATGAGTTTGGCGCGCTGCTGATCCTGGATGAAGTGCAGACCGGGATGGGGCGTACCGGCAAGATGTTTGCCTGCGAACACGAAAACGTGCAGCCGGACATTCTGTGCCTGGCCAAAGCCTTGGGCGGCGGCGTAATGCCGATTGGCGCCACCGTTGCCACCGAAGAGGTCTTCTCGGTGCTGTTCGACAATCCGTTCCTGCACACCACCACCTTTGGCGGCAACCCGCTGGCCTGTGCCGCGGCGCTGGCGACCATCAACGTGCTGCTGGAGCAGAACCTGCCCGCCCAGGCGGAGCAGAAAGGCGACATGCTGCTGGATGGCTTCCGCCAGCTGGGGCGTGAATACCCGGACCTGGTGCAGGATGCGCGCGGCAAAGGGATGCTGATGGCGATTGAGTTTGTCGATAACGAAACCGGCTACAGCTTCGCGAGTGAGATGTTCCGCCAGCGGGTGCTGGTGGCAGGCACGCTCAACAACTCGAAGACCATTCGCATTGAACCGCCGCTGACGCTGACCATTGAGCAGTGTGAGCTGGTGCTTAAAGCGGCCCGCAAGGCGCTGGCTGCGCTGCGGGTGAGCGTGGCTGAAGCGTAAACACGCCGGGCGGCGCGATGCTTGCCCGGCCTACGAGACTGTGCCTGTTGTTGCCCGGTGGCGCTTCGCTTACCGGGCCTACAACTGCCACAACGACGTTGGGTTTTGTAGGCCGGGCAAGCGTAGCGCCCCCGGCATCTCACATGTTACCGGTGAAACTCCGCCACCGTCATGGCGAACCGCAGCACGCTCTCCCCATAGTTCGCGTAGCTGTGCGCGGCTTCGGTTTTCGCCACCGCCGACGCCCCGGCCACCACCTGCGTGACGCTCTCCTCTACCTTCAGCGTTAATACCCCCGTTTCCACGTGCAGCAGCTCAAAGGTGCCTGCCGGATGACCGGGTGAGCTGAAGCTTTCGCCCGGCTGCATCTCCCAGCGCCACAGCTCAATCATATCCGGGCCAGCGGTACCCGCCAGCAGCCGGGCACTGCCGCCCTTCTCGCCGTGCCACAGCACCGGGATCGCCGCTTCCTCGATAATGTGCACCTGCGGCTCGCTGGCAACGTTAACGATGTCCGCCACCGACACGCCCAGCGCAGCCGCCAGCTTGCAGAGGATCGCAATGCTGGGGTTGGCGGCCCCTTTTTCTATCTCCACCAGCATCCCTTTGCTGACGCTGGCGCGGCGCGACAGCTCATCCAGGGACAGCTTTTTCTCTTTCCGCCAGTTGCGGATACGGTTCGCGACCGCCAGGCTTACCTGGGCCACGTCTGCGCCCTGCGCAGTCATTATATTGACTTTATCGGTCACTGGTCATTACCATGGTCTAAAACAGTCGATACAGGATTATTTATGTCCCTCCTCACGCCGTCAATAGATCCGCGCCTGGCCGGGATCGCCCCGGGTTTCCGCGCGCTGAGCATCGTGGTCGAAGCCGCGCCCATTACCGCGCCCGAAGTGGCTTCTGCCGCGTTAGCCCAGGCCTGCCAGCAGATGTTGAACGATGACTTTGCCTGGGCCGAGGATCATCTCGCCGCCTGGGATGACGTATTTAAAGCCTTCGGTGCTAAACCGAAACGCACCCCCTGCTCCGCCAGCGCCCTGCGCAAGCGGGTGCTGAAAGACGGCACGCTGCCGCCGCTCGATCCGGTAGTGGATATCTACAATGCGATCAGCATCCGCTATGCCATTCCGGTAGGCGGGGAGAATCTTGCGGCTTACACCGGGGCACCGCGCCTGACGCTGGCCGACGGCAGCGAGCCTTTTGATACCATGAAAGAGGGGCAGCCGGGGGGTGGAGCATCCCGATGCGGGCGAGGTTATCTGGCGTGATGACCTGGGGGTGACCTGCCGCCGCTGGAACTGGCGACAGGGGGTACGCACCCGGCTGGACAGCCAGGCGCAGACCATGTGGTTTATTCTCGAAAGCCTGCCTGCCATGCCGTTAGCGGCGCTGGAAGCGGCCGGGGATGAGTTGATCAGCAACCTGCAGCGGCTGATGCCTGGGGCAACGGCGCGGGTTCAGCTGCTGGCGCTGGCCTGAAAAACGCCGGGCGGCGCTGCGCTTGCCCGGCCTACATGATCCGCAGAGGTTTGTAGGCCCGGTAACCGAAGCGCCACCGGGCACCAGACCGCACAACCCCGTAGGCCCGGTAAGCGCAGCGCCACCGGGCACCAGACCGCACAATCCCGTAGGCCCGGTAAGCGAAGCGCCACCGGGCGTTTTTTTACGCCGGCATCAACCCGACAAAACAGCGTTTTTTACGCGGCTCCGACATCAGGTCCTCAAGCTTCTCCACGCACGCCAGATAGTGCGGGGTCTGCTTATGCGCCAGCACCGCCTCCTCATCTTTATAGGCCTCGTAGATAAAGAACCGGGTTTTCACCCGCGGATCCTGCAAAACGTCGAACCGCAGGTTGCCCGGCTCCTGGATCGCCCCTTCATGATTGGCGCGAAACACCTCTAGAAACTCGTCCACCCGGTCCGGCTTAATGTTGATCTCCACTAAGGTCACGTTCATTGTGATTCTCCCTGTTTTTCCTCCTGCCAGAACTGGTACGCCTCGCGGGCGCTCATGTTCTCGTGTACCACCTTCTTCACCGCCTTCAGCATCGCCAGCGGCGCGCTGGACTGGAAGATATTACGCCCCATATCGACACCCGACGCGCCCTGGTCGATGGCGCGGAAGCACATCTCCAGCGCCTCCTGCTCCGGCAGCTTTTTGCCCCCGGCGATAACAATCGGCACCGGGCAGCTGGCGGTCACTTTCTCGAACCCCTCTTCCACAAAATAGGTTTTGACGAACTGCGCCCCCATCTCGGCGGCGATGCGGCTGGCGAGCGAGAAGTAGCGCGCGTCGCGGGTCATCTCCTTGCCGACCCCGGTCACCGCCAGGGTCGGGATGCCGTAGCGGTTGCCCGCATCCACCAGCTTGATGATGTTACCGATCGACTGATGCTCGTACTCACTGCCGATATAGACCTGCGCCGCCACTGCACAGACGTTCAGGCGCAGGGCATCCTCCATCGCCACCGCCACGCACTCGTTGGAAAGTTCGCTCAGCATCGAGTTGCCCCCCGGAGGCGCGCAGCACCACCGGTTTGTTGGTGGCGGGCGGCACGGTGCTACGCAGAATGCCGCGGGTACACATCAGCACGTCGGTTTCGGCGAACAGCGGCGCGATGGAGAGATCGATGCGCTCCAGCCCGGTGGTCGGCCCCTGGAAATAGCCATGATCGAAGGCCAGCATCACCGTGCGATTGCTGGCGGGGTTGAAGATGCGCGCCAGGCGCGACTGCATCCCCCAGTCCAGCGCCCCGCAGCCCTTCAGGGTGAAGGGCACGTTCTGCTGCGGTCGGTCGAGGCCAAAGTTCTTACCCTCTTTGATGTCGTCTAAATCAGCCATGTTCCCCCCCTGTCAGAAGTCGTAGTTGTTGATGTTCTCTTTGGTGAACACCACCCGCTCAGGCAGCAGCACGATGCCATTGCCTTTCGCTTCATACTGATAGCCCTGGACGCTGTTCGGCTCGACCTTCAGGGCGCCGATATCTTTTACTTCCACGCTGTCGCCGACGTTAAGATCGCCTTTTTTCAGCAAACGATCGGCGACATTGACCGCAATTTTGCCCTGTTGCACCACATCCCACAGGCCGAAGGCTTTCACCGTGCCGCGCTCGACGTACGGACGCATCACGTTTGGCGTGCTGAAGCCGACAATCGCCACCCCTTCCCGCTTCAGGTTCTCCGCCGCCTGCGCTGCCGCCGGCAGGGCGTTAGCGTCGGGGGCGATGATCGCATCCAGATCCGGGTAGGCTTTTAAGATCCCCTCGGCGGTCTGCAGGGATTTGGTGGCATCGTTATAGCCAAACTGGGTGGTGACGATCTGCCACTGGGGATGATCTTTAGCGATTTTGGCTTTCGCCTCTTTCACCCACTGGTTCTGGTCGGTAACGGTGGGGCTGGAGTAGAAGAAGGCCACTTTGGCGGCCGGTTTGGTGACCTGCTTCGAGGCCATGTCCACCAGCAGGCCGCCGAGCTGTTCCGGGGTGCCCTGGTTGATGTAGATGCTGCGGCACTCCGGTTTGGTGTCGGAATCCCAGGTCAGCACTTTTACCCCGCGCTGCATGGCGCGTTTCAGCGCCGGGCAGAGCCCATCCGGCGACACCGCCGAGACGATAATGGCGTTGTAGCCCTGGTTAACGAAGTTATTGATCAGCTGCACCTGCCCGGAGACGCTCGGCTCGGTCGGGCCATCGTAGGTCACCTCCGCCCCCAGCGCTTTACCCGCCTCTTTTGCGCCGTTACCGCCGCTGGTAAAGAAGCCGACCCCCACCAGTTTCGGGATAAACGCGATGCGATCTGCCGCCTGCGCCGTCGCCACGCTTAACGCCACGGCCAGCACCATCAGTTTTATTTTCATCATACGCTCCGGGTATTTTTTGTGAGAAGAGACCGCACCCCTTCAAGATGCAAGCTCAGCGAACGCCCCATCACCACCACAACCAGAAGCGCCCCTGACAGCGCGCTCGACACCTGATTGGGGATGCCAACCATCTGTAACCCCTGTTGCAGATACCCCACCAGCAACGCCGCCAGCGCAGTACCCAGTACCGAACCTGAACCGCCATAGATATTCGCCCCGCCGAGCACCGCCGCGGTCAGGGCGGGCATCAGCAGATCGCGCCCTAAATCAGAACGCGCCGAGCCGAAATAGGAGACCATCACCAGGGCGGCAATCGCCGAGGCCACGCCCACCAGGCCATACAGCGCATAGGGCATACCGTTCACCGACAGCGCCGCATAGCGCGCCGCACGCGGGTTTTGCCCGATCAGAAACAGGTGGCGGCCAAAGCGCCCGCGATGGACGATCAGCCAGAAGAAGAAGGTAATGAACGCGAACAGCACCAGCGGGATCGGCAGGCCGATAACCGTGAGGTTGGCAAAGGCGGTGAAGCTCTCCGGGAAGCCGCCAATGCCTTCGTAGCCGGTGGCCCCGGCCATCCCCGAGAGCAGCAGCGCCCCGCCGCCGTACAGGTACAGCGTGCCGAGGGTGATCACCAGCGGGCTGATCCCGGTGTAGTGGATCAGCGCCGCATTAAACAGGCCGCACAGCAGCCCGAGCAGCAGGGTGAGCGGAACCGCCGCCACCATCGGCACGCCGGACTGCATCATCACCCCCAGCGCGATGGCGCACAGGCCGATGGTGGAGCCGAGCGAGATGTCGATCCCACCGCTGATAATCACTAACGTCAGCGGCAGGGCCACGATGCCGATGCAGATAAAATCGCTGGTGCTGAACAGCAGCATGTTGATGTCGAGCATCCGCGGATTGAGGGTGCCAAACAGCAGGATCTCCAGCACCAGTAACAGCAGCAGCGCCCACTCCCAGTTAAGCTTCATTTACGCCACCTCTTTGTTGCGTTTGCGAAACGGGGTGACGTGCTTCCCCCCCTTTGTTGCCCGGCTGGAAGCGGCTATACTTCAGCGCCCGCTGATGACGCGTCAGCGCCTGGCGCAGCCGTCCGTCGAGCACCAGCACCCCCAGCAGTACCAGACCAGCGATAAAGTCGTTCCACCAGGCCGGGAGACGGAACAGCACCAGCACGGTGTCGATCTGGGTCAGGAAGAAGGCCCCGAGCAGCGCGCCGATTAAGGTGCCTGTGCCGCCGAGCAGGGAGATTCCCCCCCAGCACGCAGGCGGCGATGGCTTTCATCTCCAGCCCGCTGCCGGTCTGGTTCGGCACGAAACCGATCTGCGCGGCAAAGACGATCCCGGCACAGGCCGCCAGCACGCCGTTCAGGGTGAAGGCCGCCATCCGGGTGCGGTTAACCGCCACGCCCAGCTGGCGGGCGGCGGCGAGGTTATCCCCGACGGCGTAAAAATCCCGGCCAAAGGCGGTGCGCGACAGGATCCACGCCCCGAGGGCGGCGATAACCAGCACCACCATCCCCAGCGGTGAGATGCCGAGCGCCACCGGCTCCGAGAGCGATTTCAGGCTTACCGGCAGACCTTCAATCCATTTGCCGTCGGTCCAGAGCAGCATCGCCCCGCGATACAGCCCCAGCGTGCCGAGGGTGGCGACAATCGCCGGAATGCGCAGCCCCACCACCAGCAGACCGTTGAAGGCGCCCGCCAGCGCTCCGATGGCCAGCGCAAACAGAATGGCCACCGGCAGGCCGTAGCCGTTGTTCAGGGCCACCCCCACGGCGATGGCGCAGAGCCCGACAATCGAGCCGACCGACACGTCAATATTGCGCGTCAACATTACCAGCCCGGCGCCGAGCGCCAGCAGGATCAGGATCTGCGAACTGGCAAAGATCATTCCCAGGGTCTGCAAACTGAGGTAGGCCGGGTTGAGCGCCACCAGCACCACAAACAGGGCGAGGATCGCCAGCAGCGCGCTGAGCTCGCGGTTTTTCAGCAGTGTTTTCATGCCTGTCCTCCGAAGGCCAGGGCCATCATCCGGTCAAGACTAACGGCGTGGCGCGGCAGTTCCCCGCTGAGCACCCCCTGATGCATCACCAGCACCCGATCTGCGAGACCCGGGAACTCATCCATGTCGCTGGAGATCATCAGCACCGCCACGTTTTGCGCCGCCACGCTTTTAATCAGCTGATAGATATCGGCGCGGGCCGAAACGTCCACCCCGCGGGTCGGTTCATCGACGATCAGCAGCAGCGGATTGGCCTCCAGGCAGCGCGCCAGCAGCACCTTCTGTTGATTGCCCCCCGACAGGGTGCGCACGGTCTGATCGGCACTATTGAGTTTGATCCCCAGCGCCCGGTGATAGCGCTCCACTACTGCCGCCTCGCGCTTGCGCTGCTGCCAGAGCGAGGGCTCATTCAGCGCCACCGTGTTCCAGCGTACCGGCGCATCGAGGAACAGGCCCGACACCTGCCTGTCCTCCGGGAGATAGACCAGCCCTTTCTCCAGCCGGGCGCTGACCGGATCGGTGTCGATCTGCTGGTTTTCAAGCCAGATCCTGCCGCCACGCGGCGGACGCAGGCCGTACAGCGTTTCGGCAAATTCGGTGCGCCCGGATCCCACCAGCCCGGCCAGACCGACGATCTCCCCGGCGTAGATCTCGAGGCTCAGATCGATAAACCCCTCCCCGGTCAGCGTTTCCACCCGCAGCACCGGAAAATCCTGAGCCTGGGTGCGGCGATTGCCCGGCAGCGCCAGCCACAGCTTTTGCGTGTCGCTCAACGCCTGCTCGCGGCTGATCGGGGTCATCGCGGCAATCAGCGCGTTATCATCAAAGTGCGCGGTTTCGCCGCTGAGCACGATCGCCCCGTCGCGCATCACCGAGACGTGGCTGGCGAGCTGGCGGATTTCTGGCAGCTTGTGGGAGATAAAGACGATGCCGACCCCCGTGGCCTGTAAGGCACGGATCTGGCGGAACAGACGTTCGGTTTCGCCGGGCGTCAGCGAGGCGGTGGGCTCATCGAGGATCAGGATCTTCGCCTCACGCATCAGCCCGCGGAGGATCTCCACCATCTGCTGATCCGCCACCTCCAGCGTGCTGGCGGTGGCCTCTAAATTGAGCTGGCACTGGAGCTGCTCCAGCTTATCGGTAAGACGCCGGGCGGTGTCCTGCCCGCGCGGCAGACGGAAGAGGATGTTTTCCCGCACGCTAAGGTTCGGAAACAGCATCGGCTCCTGCGGCACCAGATAGATGCCGAGCTGGTGCGCCTGGCCCGGTTTCAGGCGAGCAAAAGGCTGCCCGGCGATAGAAAGTTCACCGCGGTCGGGCGTTTCGACCCCGGCGACGATCTTCATCAGGGTGGATTTCCCCGCGCCGTTGCCGCCCATCAGGGCGTGCACCTGTCCCGCAAGCAGAGTGAAATCAATGTTTTTCAGGACAGGAACGCCGGAAAACTGCTTCTGGATCCCGCGCGCCTCGATAAGTGCTGTCATTATCGCTCCGCTATTGAACAAATGATTTTTGAAATTAATAATGTTCAAAAGCGTAGACGGTGAACTATATTTACAACCGTGCAGGGATCACAGTTTTATGGATATGATCCCGATAATGCTGAAACATTCCGGAATATCCGTTTTGCCGTGTGGCTCACACATTCAACCTGCGGCAGAGCGAACATATGATCTAAATTTTGATAAGAGTTCAAATATGGCTGAGAAACGCGTTGCCGAAGAGGGACCATTTGCCGGACTGGCGCTGACGGAAGAGGAACTGGTGGCGCGCGTGGCGTGGTGCTACTACCACGACGGCCTGACGCAGAACGATATCGGCGAGCGGCTGGGATTACCGCGGCTCAAGATTTCGCGGCTGCTGGAGAAGGGTCGGCAGTCCGGGGTGATCCGGGTGCAGATCAACTCCCGCTATGAAGGCTGCCTGGCGCTGGAGACCGAACTTCAACAGCGCTTCGGCCTGAAGCTGGCCCGCGTGCTGCCGGCCCTCAATACCCCGCCGATGAGCGTGCGCCTGGGGATTGGCGCTGCGCAGTCGTTGATGGGGGTGCTGGAACCCGGCCAGCTGCTGGCGGTGGGATTTGGTGAAACCACCATGAGCTGCATTCAGCATTTAAGCGGCTTTATCAGCTCCCAGCAGGTGCGGCTGGTAACGCTCTCCGGCGGCGTCGGGCCCTACATGACCGGCATCGGCCAGCTGGATGCCGCCTGCAGCATCAGCATGATCCCCGCCCCGCTGCGAGTTTCATCCGCAGAAGTGGCCGGGATCTTAAAACGAGAATCCAGCGTGCGGGATGTGATCCTCGCCGCCACCGCCGCCGATGTGGCGGTGGTCGGGATTGGCTCAGTCAACCAGCGTCGGGACGCCACCATATTGCGATCCGGCTATATCAGCGAGGGCGAGCAGCTGATGTTTGCCCGCAAAGGGGCGGTGGGGGACATCCTGGGGTATTTCCTTAACGCCAACGGCGAGCGGGTAGAGGAGCTGGAGATCCACCGGGAATTACTCGGCGTCACCCTCGATGAACTGGCGCAGCTGCCTACCATCGTCGGGGTCGCCGGAGGAGAAGAGAAAGCCGATGCGATTTATGCCGCACTGAACGGTCGCCGTATCAATGGCCTGGTGACGGAAGAGACGACAGCCCGCGCGGTGCTGGCCCTGGCAAAATAAGGGCTCGCCCCGTGCCTGACACGAGGCAAGCTCATGAGTTACCTTTTAGCGTTAGATGCAGGGACGGGAAGCGTTCGCGCCGTGATTTTCGATTTGCAGGGCAATCAGGTCGCCGTCGGCCAGGCAGAGTGGAAACACCTGAGCGTCGAGAACGTCCCCGGCTCGATGGAGTTCGATCTCGACACCAACTGGCGGCTGGCCTGCCAGTGTATTCACCAGGCGCTGGAGCGGGCGCACCTGAGCGCGGCGGATATCCAGTCCGTCGCCTGCTGCTCGATGCGCGAAGGGATTGTCCTCTACGACCGCAACGGCGACGCCATCTGGGCCTGCGCCAACGTCGATGCCCGCGCCAGCCGCGAAGTGGCCGAACTGAAGGAGATCCACGACTTCCGTTTTGAATCCGAAGTGTATGACGTCTCCGGCCAGACCCTGGCCCTGAGCGCCATGCCGCGCCTGCTGTGGCTGGCACACCATCGCCCGGACATCTACCGCAACGCGGCCACCATCACCATGATCAGCGACTGGCTGGCGGCGAAGCTCTCCGGCGAGCTGGCCGTCGACCCTTCAAACGCGGGCACCACCGGCATGTTAGATCTGTTCTCCCGCGACTGGCGTCCGGCGCTGCTGGATATGGCCGGGCTGCGTGCCGACATTCTTTCTCCCGTAAAAGAGACCGGCACCGTGCTCGGGGCCATTACCCATGAAGCCGCACAGCAGTCGGGCCTGCGGGAAGGAACGCCGGTGGTGATGGGCGGCGGCGATGTGCAGCTGGGCTGTCTGGGGCTGGGGGTGGTGCGCGCCGGACAGACCGCGGTGCTGGGCGGCACCTTCTGGCAGCAGGTGGTCAACCTGCCGCAGGTGCGTATCGATCCGCAGATGAACATTCGCGTGAACCCGCACGTGATCCCCGGCATGGCCCAGGCGGAGTCGATCAGCTTCTTTACCGGGCTGACCATGCGCTGGTTCCGCGACGCCTTCTGCGCCGAAGAGAAGCTGATTGCCGAGCGGATGGGGATGGACACCTACGCCCTGATGGAGGAGATGGCCAGCCGGGTGCCGGCGGGCTCCCACGGGGTGATGCCGATCTTCTCCGACGCCATGCACTTTAAGCAGTGGTATCACGCTGCGCCGTCGTTTATTAACCTCTCCATCGACCCGGAAAAATGCAACAAAGCCACCCTGTTCCGCGCTCTGGAGGAGAATGCGGCGATTGTCTCCGCCTGCAATCTGGCGCAGATATCGCAGTTCTCCGGGGTGAATTTTGACGGTCTGGTGTTTGCCGGCGGCGGCGCGAAAGGCGCGCTGTGGAGCCAGATTTTAAGCGACGTTACCGGCCTGCCGGTGCGGGTGCCGGAGGTGAAAGAGGCGACCGCGCTGGGGTGCGCCATTGCCGCCGGAACCGGTGCCGGGCTGTATGGCGATATGGCTGCGACGGGCGAGAAGCTGGTGAAGTGGAGCCGGGAGTTCACCCCGAATCCGGCGCACCGGGAATTGTACGACGGCATGATGCAGAAATGGCAGGCGGTGTACGCCGACCAGCTGGGGCTGGTGGACAGCGGGCTGACGACCTCGATGTGGCAGGCACCAGGGCTGGTGCGGTCATCCCCCTCACCCCGGCCCTCTCCCCAAAGGGGCGAGGGAGAAACCCCGATGGAGCCAACCCTGTAAGACCGCACCTGACTGTTCCCTCTCCCCTATGGGGAGAGGGTTAGGGTGAGGGGTGCCTTTTCTTGAGATCTATCACAATCATTCAATCCCGCTTTTACCTTTCTCCTGCCGCTGGCTAAATTAGTAACTCATCCGACCACATAACAATAATTTTACAATGGAAGCGTTTATGAGCCACTACCCGTCGCTGTTCGCCCCCCCTCGATCTGGGGTTCACCACGCTCAAAAACCGTGTGTTAATGGGCTCGATGCATACCGGTCTCGAGGAGCGCCCGGACGGCGCAGAGCGGCTGGCCGCGTTCTATGCCGAGCGTGCCCGGCACGGGGTGGCGCTGATCGTGACCGGCGGCGTGGCCCCTGCCCCGTCTGGCGTCGGGATGGAGGGCGGCGCGGTGCTGAACGATGTGACACAGCTGCCCCATCACCGGATCGTCACCGATGCCGTTCACCAGGAGGGCGGCAAAATCGCCCTGCAAATTCTGCATACCGGGCGCTACAGCTATCAGCCGAACCTGGTGGCCCCGTCGGCGATCCAGGCCCCGATCAACCGCTTTACGCCCCACGCCCTCACCCACGATGAAATTCTGACCCTGATCGATGACTTCGCCCGCTGCGCCGCCCTGGCCCGCGAGGCGGGTTACGACGGCGTGGAGGTGATGGGCTCTGAAGGCTATTTGATCAACGAATTTCTTGCCGCGCGCACCAACCAGCGCGAGGACGAATGGGGCGGCGACTATGTCCGGCGGATGCGCTTTGCGGTCGAAGTGGTGCGCGCGGTGCGTGAACGCACCGGGGCTGATTTTATTATTATCTTCCGCCTGTCGATGCTCGATCTGGTGGAGGGCGGCGGCACCTTTGAGGAGACCGTCCAGCTGGCGCAGGCCATTGAAGCGGCGGGCGCAACCATCATTAACACCGGGATCGGCTGGCACGAGGCGCGGATCCCAACCATCGCCACCCCGGTGCCACGCGCGGCGTTCAGCTGGGTAACGCGCAGGCTGAAAGGTCAGGTGACGATCCCGCTGGTGACCACCAACCGCATTAACGATCCGCAGGTGGCGGACGATCTGCTGGCCAACGGCGATGCGGACATGGTGTCGATGGCGCGACCTTTCCTCGCCGATGCGGAGATCCTCTCCAAGGCGCAGAGCGGCCGTGCGGATGAGATCAACACCTGCATCGGCTGCAACCAGGCCTGCCTGGATCAGATCTTCGTCGGCAAGGTCACCTCTTGTCTCGTCAACCCGCGCGCCTGCCACGAAACGAAAATGCCGGTGGTGCCAACAGTGAACAAAAAACGGCTGGCGGTGGTGGGTGCAGGCCCGGCGGGGCTGGCGTGTGCGGTGAATGCCGCCGCGCGCGGGCACAGCGTGACGCTGTTTGATGCCGCCGCTGAAATCGGCGGGCAGTTTAATATCGCCAAACAGATCCCCGGCAAGGAGGAGTTTTACGAGACCCTGCGCTATTACGCGCGGATGATCGACCTCACCGGGGTCGATCTGCGGCTTAACCAGTGGGTGAGCGCGCAGGATCTGATCGGCTTTGACGAGACGATCCTCGCCAGCGGGATCGCTCCGCGCACGCCTGCGATCGACGGCATCGATCATCCGAAGGTGCTGAGCTATCTCGACGTGCTGCGCGACAAAAAGCCGGTAGGCGATCGGGTGGCGATTATCGGCTGCGGCGGGATCGGTTTTGATACCGCCATGTACCTGAGCCAGGCGGGCGAGCCCACCAGCCAGAACATCGCGGAATTTTGCGAGGAGTGGGGTATCGACACCAGCCTGAACCAGGTCGGCGGCCTGCGTCCGGAGGGGCCGCAGCTGCCGAAAAGCCCGCGTCAGATTGTGATGCTCCAGCGTAAAGCCAGCAAACCGGGGGACGGACTGGGGAAAACCACCGGCTGGATCCATCGCGCCACCCTGCTCTCACGCGGCGTGAAGATGATCCCTGGTGTGAGTTATCAGAAGATCGACGACGAAGGGTTGCACGTGCTGATTGGCGGTGAACCGCAGCTACTGCGCGTGGATCATGTGATTTTGTGTGCCGGCCAGGAGCCGAAGCGCGATCTGGCGGATCCGCTGCGCGAAGCGGGCAAAACGGTGCATCTGATTGGCGGGTGCGACGTGGCGATGGAGCTGGATGCCCGACGGGCGATTGCCCAGGGGACAAAGCTGGCTCTGGAGATCTAACGGCATTGCCGGGCGGCGCTACGCTTGCCCGGCCTACATTGTGTGCGGTCTGATGCCCGGTGGCGCTGCGCTTACCGGGCCTACAAAACCGTAGGCCGGTGCAAGCGCAGCGCCGCCCGGCATAACAATCTTACCGACGGCGACCCGTCTTAACCGCTTTCAACACCACGAACTTGTTGTTGGTCGCTACGGTGGTGCAGTTACCGAAAATCTTCTTCAGCTTGTGGAAGTAGTCGAGGTGGCGGTTCGCCACGATGTACAGCTCACCGTTAATTTTCAGGCAGCGGCGCGCGTGGTGGAACATCTCCCAGGCGACGTTATCCGTCAGGGCATGCTTCTGGTGGAACGGCGGGTTGCACAGCACCGCGTTAAAGCGGAACGGCTCCACGCCCGACAGCGCGTTGTTGATCATAAACTCGCAGCGATCCAGCGCTTCCGGCATGTTGGTTTCCACGTTCAGACGGCTGGACGCCACCGCCATCGGCGATTCGTCGCTGAAGACCACGCTGGCCTCCGGGTTCTTCGCCAGCAGCGTCAGACCGATCACTCCGTTACCGCAGCCAAGATCGACGATCTCCCCTTCCAGGTTCTCAGGCAGATGTTCAATAAAGAAGCGCGCGCCGATATCCAGCCCGGTACGTGAAAACACGTTGGCGTGGTTGTGGATGGTCCAGTCGGTGCCTTCCAGCTTCCAGCTCAGGGTCTCTGGCGCGTCGGCCAGCTCTGGGGCAGTGAAAGTACAGTTGATCAGGCGCGCTTTTTTCCACGCCAGGGTGGTGGTGGTTGGCCCCAGCACTTTCTCGAACAGTTCCAGCGTGGAGGTGTGGATATCACGCGCTTTGGCACCGGCGATAATGCGGGTCTCTGGCGTCACGACTTTACGCAGCGCACGCAGCTGCTGCTCCAGCAAGGCCATGGTTTTCGGGATCTTAATCAGCACCACGCCCGGCGCCTGCGGATACTCTGCGGTGCTGTCGAGGAACTTCACACTGCCTTCATCGAGTTCGTTGTGGCGCAGGTTCTCGCGCGTCGCCAGCTCGCTCAGATAGGAATCACCGATGCTGTACGGTGTATGTTCGACCAGCGCACAACCCAATGCGCCGAAAGCATCATTCAGGATCAGAACCGGGCCGCTAATTTCTGTCTCATCCAACTGTTGCAGCAGATATTCATCCGCCGCTTCCCACGCCTGAAGCGGGTTAACGTCGTCCGTTTCCGGGAAACGTTTTAAGTCGAGTGAACGGAAACCGTTGTCTAAGTGGCTCATCGGCCCTCCTGAGTGGTAAAATTTCGGCGTTATCCCTGAAAAGGGTGCGTGAGTATACCCGTTTTATTGTCGATTTGGGGCGTTGATGAACCAACTTACTTATCTCCAGGGCTACCCGGAGCATTTACTTTCTCAGGTTCGCAGCCTGATTGCCGAGCAGAAGCTGGGCGCGGTGCTGGAAAAACGCTATCCGGGGACCCACGATTTCGCCACCGATAAAGCCCTCTGGCAGTATACGCAGGATCTGAAAAGCCGGTATCTGAAGAGCGCCCCGCCGATCAATAAGGTGATGTACGACAACAAGATCCACGTCCTGAAGAACGCGCTGGGTCTGCACACCGCCATCTCCCGCGTGCAGGGCGGCAAGCTGAAAGCCAAGGCCGAGATCCGCGTGGCGACCGTGTTCCGCAACGCGCCGGAAGCCTTCCTGCGCATGATCGTGGTGCACGAGCTGGCGCACCTGAAGGAGAAAGAGCATGACAAGGCGTTCTACTCCCTGTGCTGCCATATGGAGCCGCAGTACCACCAGCTGGAGTTTGATACCCGTTTGTGGCTTACGCATTTATCGTTAAATAGTAATGCGGATTAGCGCACTGGTTTTGCAATAATCACGTGCTACAGTGGCTAAAGGTTCCCAGCTACGGAGTTCGTGAACGTTTATGATACGTTTCGCAGTCATTGGGACGAACTGGATCACGCGCCAGTTCGTCGATGCCGCCCATGAGACCGGCAAATATAAACTCACCGCAGTCTATTCCCGCAGCCTTGAACAGGCTCAGGCCTTTGCTAACGACTATCTTGTCGAGCATCTGTTTACCTCTCTGGAGGCGATGGCGCAAAGCGATGCCATTGATGCGGTCTATATTGCCAGCCCGAATTCGCTGCATTTCTCGCAGACGTCGCTGTTCCTCAGCCACAAAAAACATGTGATCTGCGAGAAGCCGCTGGCCTCCAATATTGAGGAAGTGGAAGCCGCCATTGCCCTTGCGCGGGAAAACCAGGTGGTGCTGTTCGAAGCGTTCAAAACCGCCAGCCTGCCGAATTTCCTGCTGCTGCAGCAGTCCTTGCCGAAAATCGGCAAAGTGCGCAAAGCCTTTATCAACTACTGCCAGTACTCGTCGCGCTATCAGCGCTATCTCGACGGCGAGAACCCGAACACCTTCAATCCGGCGTTTTCCAACGGCTCGATTATGGATATCGGCTTCTACTGCCTGGCCTCCGCGGTGGCGCTGTGGGGCGAGCCGCACCGGGTTCAGGCGACCGCCAGCCTGCTGGAGAGCGGGGTCGATGCTCACGGTCTGGTGGTGCTGGACTACGGTGATTTCAGCGTCACGCTGCAGCACTCCAAGGTGAGCGACTCGGTGCTGCCGAGCGAGATCCAGGGCGAGAACGGCTCGCTGGTTGTCGAGAAGATCTCCGAGTGCCAGAAGCTGAGCTTCGTGCCGCGCGGCGGCAAGGCGCAGGAGCTGACGCAGCCTCAGCATATCAACACTATGCTGTATGAGGCAGAGGTGTTTGCGCGTCTGGTCGAAACCCAGGAAGTGAACCATCCGGGCCTGGCGGTGAGCCGTACCACGGCGAAGCTGCAGACCGAGATCCGTCGCCAGACGGGGGTGGTGTTCCCGGCGGATGGCCTGAACGCCGAAGTTACCGCGTAAAGCTGTGTAATGAATTCGCGCAGGCCATTGACGAAATCAATGGCCTGACATATTTTGTTACCTGCAAAGGGGAGTAACTTCTTCGTCGGTGGATCGTCATTACGATGCGTTTAATACCGCATCCGGTCGCCGGGCAACGAAAAAGGAATGCGATTAACGTATTCCTTTCTTGTTGTAAGTGAGACCTTGCCGGAAGGCGAGGTCTATGCATAAAAAACGCAACGGCTATCGTCTTCTGACCATAGCCGTTTTTGTTTTTTACGCGTAAGGAAAATAGTATGCATTCTGTCGGCACTCCAATGTTATGGGGCGGATTCGCAGTAGTCGTGCTCATCATGTTGGCGATAGACCTCTTTTTACAGGGGCGTCGCGGCGCACATGGCATGACCATGAAACAGGCGGCCGCCTGGTCGCTGGTGTGGGTCACCCTCTCCCTGCTCTTCTGCGCCGCCTTCTGGTGGTATCTCTCTGTCACCCAGGGCCGTGCGGTGGCCGATCCCCAGGCGCTGGCATTCCTGACGGGCTATCTGATTGAAAAAGCCCTGGCGGTGGATAACGTCTTCGTCTGGCTGATGCTGTTCAGCTACTTTGCCGTACCGGCTGCATTGCAGCGTCGGGTGCTGGTGTACGGCGTGCTGGGCGCGATTATCCTGCGTACCATCATGATCTTCGCCGGCAGCTGGCTGATCTCGCAGTTCGAATGGCTGCTCTATATCTTCGGCGCGTTCCTGCTCTTTACCGGGATCAAGATGGCGCTGGCGAAGGAAGACGAAACCGGTATTGGCGAGAAGCCGCTGGTGCGCTGGATCCGCGGCCACCTGCGCATGACCGACACCATTGAGAACGAGCACTTCTTCGTGCGTAAGAACGGCCTGCTGTTCGCCACTCCGCTGCTGCTGGTGCTGATCATGGTTGAGCTGAGCGACGTGATCTTCGCGGTCGACAGTATCCCGGCGATCTTCGCGGTGACCACTGACCCGTTCATCGTCCTGACCTCCAACCTGTTTGCGATCCTCGGCCTGCGCGCCATGTACTTCCTGCTGGCGGGCGTGGCGGAGCGCTTCTCAATGCTGAAGTACGGTCTGTCGGTGATTCTGGTGTTTATCGGTATCAAGATGATGATCGTCGATTTCTACCACATCCCGATCGGCATCTCGCTGGGCGTGGTCTTCGGTATCCTGGTGCTGACCCTGATTATCAACGCCTGGGTGAACCATCAGCACGATAAGAAGCGGCAGATCCAGTAAGGGGTCTGGTGCGGTTTGATGCCCTCACCCCGCCCCTCTCCTTTAGTCCGAGGGAGCAAACATTAAAAACGGCAACTCAGGTTGCCGTTTTGCTTTTACCTCTGCCACCCGACAAAAATGTAAATATACAGTTAAAAAATATGACGCAGCACGTAAAACCCAGCATTTTACGCTTCCCACGCATTGCGCTTTCAATATACTCAATCTTGCAAACCACACACCTCTAACCGGGATGATAAGTGCCTGAGAGCACCTCCGGGACGGAACGCAATTTCACTGAAGGAATTTTCTATGACCACACAATCTTCTGGTCTGCTCGCGCGTCTGACGCAGGGCAGCCTCGTCAAACAAATACTGATAGGCCTGGTGCTGGGCGTCTTGCTGGCGCTGGTTTCCAAACCGGCCGCCATCGCCACCGGCCTGCTCGGCACCCTGTTCGTTGGCGCGTTGAAAGCTGTCGCACCGGTGCTGGTACTGATGTTGGTGATGGCCTCCATTGCCAACCACCAGCACGGCCAGAAAACCAATATACGCCCGATTCTGTTCCTCTATCTGCTGGGCACCTTCTCTGCCGCGCTGACGGCGGTGGTATTTAGCTTCCTGTTCCCGTCCACGCTGCACCTTACTTCAGCCGCGGGTGATATCACGCCACCTTCCGGCATTGTCGAAGTGATGCGCGGTCTGCTGACCAGCATGGTTTCTAACCCGGTTGATGCCCTGCTGAATGCCAACTATATCGGTATTCTGGTGTGGGCTATCGGGCTGGGCTTTGCCCTGCGTCACGGTAACGACACCACCAAAAACCTGGTTAACGACATGTCCAATGCCGTGACCTTTATGGTGAAGGTGGTGATCCGCTGTGCACCAATCGGTATCTTCGGTCTGGTCTCCTCCACCCTGGCAACTACCGGGTTTGATACCCTGTGGGGCTACGCCCAGCTGCTGCTGGTGCTGATCGGCTGTATGCTGCTGGTGGCGCTGGTGATTAACCCGCTGCTGGTGTTCTGGCAGATCCGTCGTAACCCGTATCCGCTGGTGCTGATGTGCCTGCGTGAGAGCGGCGTCTACGCCTTCTTCACCCGCAGCTCTGCGGCGAACATTCCGGTGAACATGGCGCTGGCCGAGAAGCTGAACCTCGATCGTGACACCTACTCCGTCTCTATCCCGCTGGGTGCGACCGTCAATATGGCGGGTGCGGCGATCACCATCACCGTGCTGACCTTAGCGGCTGTGCATACTCTGGGTATCCCGGTGGATCTGCCGACCGCGCTGCTGCTGAGCGTCGTGGCATCGCTGTGCGCCTGTGGCGCATCGGGTGTGGCGGGGGGGTTCTCTGCTGCTGATCCCGCTGGCCTGTAATATGTTCGGTATCCCGAATGAGGTGGCCATGCAGGTGGTGGCGGTCGGCTTTATCATCGGCGTGCTGCAGGACTCCTGCGAAACGGCGCTGAACTCCTCAACTGACGTGCTGTTTACCGCGGCGGCCTGCCAGGCTGAAGACGCGCGTCTGGCGAAAAACGCGCTCCGAGGTTAACAGCAAAACGGCAACCAAAGGTTGCCGTTTTTAGTGTTTGTACCCTCTCCCGGTGGGAGAGGGCCAGGGTGAGGGTATCAGACCGCACGTTACTACAGCGTCACACCACTCTTAAAGATCGCCAGCTCGCGGAAGTCGTTTTTCTCGTTGCTGGCCTGCTTGCCGTTAGCGATATCCACAATCACATCCACAAACTCCGTTAACAGCTGCGGCATCGCTTTGCCGTGGATCAGCTGACCGGCATCGAAATCGATCCAGTGCTTTTTCTTCGCCGCCAGCTCGCTGTTGGTGGCGATTTTCACCGTCGGGACAAAACCGCCGTACGGCGTGCCGCGACCGGTACTGAACAGCACCATATGGCAGCCGGCACCCGCCAGCGCGCTGGTGGCGACGGCATCGTTGCCCGGGGCGCTTAACAGGTTCAGACCCGGGGTGTTCAACCGCTCGCCGTAGCGCAACACGTCCACCACCTGGCTGGCGCCCGCTTTCTGGGTGCAGCCGAGAGATTTCTCTTCGAGGGTGGTGATGCCGCCCGCTTTGTTACCCGGGGATGGGTTTTCGTAAATCGGCTGGTTGTGCGCGATGAAGTACTGTTTGAAGTCGTTGACCATGGTGACGGTCTTTTCAAAAGTCGCTTCGTCGCGGCAGTGGCTCATCAGAATACGTTCCGCGCCAAACATCTCCGGCACTTCGGTCAGCACGGTAGTGCCGCCGTTGCTGATGACGTAGTCAGAGAACTGACCCAGCATCGGGTTGGCGGTAATGCCGGACAGGCCGTCCGAGCCGCCGCACTCCAGACCAAACTTCAGCTCACTCAGCTTGCCCGCTTCACGCTGGTCGTGACGCATCACCTCATACAGCTGATGCAGATGCTCCAGCCCGGCTTCCACTTCGTCGTCCTGATGCTGACAGACCATAAAGTGGACGCGTGCCGGATCGAAATCCCCCAGCGTTTCGCGGAAGGCATCGACCTGGTTGTTCTCGCAGCCGAGACCGATTACCAGCACCGCCCCGGCGTTCGGGTGGCGCACCATGTTTTGCAGCATGGTGCGGGTGTTGATGTGGTCGTCACCCAGCTGGGAGCAGCCGTAGGTGTGGCTGAACAGGTGGACGCCGTCAGTGCCTTCTGCCTGATTGGTCTCTTTCAGGAACCGGCTCTGGATCTGACGGGCGATGCCGTTGACGCAGCCGACGGTCGGCAGGATCCACAGCTCATTGCGGATCCCCACCTCCCCACTGGCGCGGCGGTAGATCTGGACGTCACGATCCGCCGCCTGGCGGGCCTCAGCCTGTAACTCAGGTTGATAGCTGTACTCATCCAGATCGCTCAGATTGGTGCGGGTATTGTGGGAGTGAATGAATTCACCCGCCGCGATATCCGCCAGCGCATGGCCGATAGGCAGACCGTATTTAACGACGTTCTCCCCTTTGGCAATGGGTTGCAGGGCAAATTTATGCCCGCGCGCCACGTCCTGGCGCAGCGTGACGGTCTGGTTTTCAAACGTCACGTCCAGACCTTCGCTCAGGTCGGCCAGCGCGACCGCGACGTTATCCAGCGAATGGATCTTGATGTATTGCATATCAACCTCAGACGGCCTTAGTTCAGTTCAATAGCGAAGTAGTCGCGCGCGTTGTTAAAGCAGATGTTTCTCACCATTTCGCCCAGCAGCTGGATATCGGCCGGGGCTTCGCCCGCGGTGACCCAGCGGCCAATCATCTGGCACAGAATGCGGCGGAAATATTCATGGCGAGTATAAGAAAGGAAGCTGCGGCTGTCGGTCAGCATACCGACGAAGCGGCTCAGCAGACCGAGCTGCGCCAGCTGCGTCATCTGACGCTCCATGCCATCTTTCTGGTCGTTGAACCACCAGCCGGAACCGAACTGCATCTTGCCCGGCATCCCTTCGCCCTGGAAGTTGCCGATCATGGTGCCCAGCACTTCGTTATCGCGTGGGTTCAGGCAGTAGAGGATGGTTTTCGGCAGCAGGTTTTCTTCGTTCTGTTTGCTCAGCAGTTTCGACAGCTCTTCCGCCAGCGGACGGTCGTTGATGGAGTCGAAACCGACGTCGGCACCCAGCAGTTTGAACTGGCGCAGGTTGTTATTGCGCAGCGCGCCGATGTGGTACTGCTGCACCCAGCCGCGACGGGCATATTCTGCCGCCAGCCAGACCAGTACCGCGGTTTTGAACTGCGCCACTTCGTGTTCGTTCAGGCTTTCACCCGCCAGACGACGCGCCAGAATGCTGTCCAGCTCGGCTTCGTTGGCGTCGGCAAACAGCACCACGTCCAGAGCATGGTCGGAGACTTTACAGCCGTGAGCCGCAAAGTGATCCAGACGCTTCGTCAGCGCGGTCTGCAGATCGCCAAAACGGCGGATCTCGGTATCAGAGACTTCACTCAGCTTCGCCATGTAGTCGGCAAAGGTCGCCTGCTCAATGTTGAAGGCTTTATCCGGGCGCCAGCTTGGCAGCACTTTCACGTCAAACGAGCTGTCTTTAGCGACAACGGCGTGATGCTCCAGAGAGTCAATCGGGTCGTCGGTGGTACCGACCATCTTAACGTTCATCTGCTTCATGATGCCGCGGGCAGAGAATTTGTCCTGGGCCAGCAGCTCGTTGCATTCGTTCCAGATTTCATCGGCGGTCGCCGGAGAGAGCAGCTTGCCGGTAATGCCAAACGGACGGCGCAGCTCCAGGTGGGTCCAGTGGTACAGCGGGTTGCCGATGGTGTGCGGCACGGTCGCGGCCCAGGCGTCGAATTTTTCACGATCGGAGGCGTCGCCGGTACAGAGGCGTTCCGCCACCCCGTTGGTGCGCATGGCGCGCCACTTGTAGTGGTCACCTTTCAGCCAGATGTCATACAGGTTTTTGAAACGGTAATTTTCGGCAACCTGCTGCGGCGGAAGGTGGCAGTGGTAGTCGAAAATCGGCTGGTCTCTAGCGTAATCGTGATACAGGCGGCGGGCGAATTCGGTATCTAACAGAAAATCTTCAGTCATAAACGGGGTCATAATCGTCTTCCTCTTACGAGCTTACGAGTGCGTCAGAAAAGTGTTGTTCAGATGCTGCAAAGTTATCACACCAATTTCCAGAGGCCGATGATTTTTTCGTGAGTTAGATCAATAAACGTCGACAAATAATCTACGCCCAAAGTGGTAAATACCGCTTAACACCGCGCCAGCTCTGGCCTGACAGAGTGCAGACATTGTCCTTACAAAGATTGACACTTTTGTGATGTCACTCACCTTTTAAAGTTGTATGACAAGTTATCTTTTCGCCGTCGCAGATTATAAGCCGACGGAATGCGTTACCGGTGCCTCAGGCATCGGACTCAGCGGTAAGGATACCGAATTATGCACGTTTACTTATGGCAAGGTTCGGGTCGTTCCGGGAGTCATCCCGGTAACGCCCTCCCGTTGATAAACATCTCACGCTCGGCGTAGGGATGCCCGTACTCCGGTGCGGCAATAACATAACGATGAGGTTTTACATGCGTAAAATTAAAGGGTTACGTTGGTACATGATCGCACTGGTGACGCTTGGCACCGTGCTGGGCTACCTGACGCGTAACACCATAGCGGCGGCTGCGCCGACGCTGATGGAAGAGCTGCACATCTCCACACAACAGTATTCTTATATTATCGCGGCCTACTCCGCGGCTTATACCATCATGCAGCCGGTAGCAGGCTACGTGCTGGATATCCTGGGTACCAAGGTCGGCTACGCAGTGTTCGCCGTCACCTGGGCTATCTTCTGCGGCGCAACCGCGCTGGCAGGTAGCTGGGGCGGCCTGGCGCTGGCTCGTGGCGCAGTCGGTGCGGCGGAAGCGGCGATGATCCCTGCGGGTCTCAAAGCGGCGTCCGAGTGGTTCCCGGCGAAAGAGCGCTCCATCGCGGTGGGCTACTTCAACGTGGGTTCCTCTATTGGCGCGATGATTGCACCGCCGCTGGTCGTCTGGGCCATCGTGATGCACAGCTGGCAGCTGGCGTTTATTCTCTCCGGCGTGCTGAGCTTCGCCTGGGCAATGGCCTGGCTGATCTTCTACAAACACCCGCGCGATCAGAAGAAGCTGTCTGAAGAAGAACGCGAATACATCATCGGCGGCCAGGAGTCTCAGCACCAGACCAATAACGGCAAGAAGATGTCTGTCCTGCAGATCCTCGGCACCCGTCAGTTCTGGGGTATCGCCCTGCCGCGCTTCCTGGCAGAACCGGCCTGGGGTACCTTTAACGCCTGGATCCCGCTGTTCATGTTTAAAGTCTACGGCTTTAACCTGAAAGAGATTGCCATGTTCGCCTGGATGCCAATGCTGTTCGCTGACCTCGGCTGTATCGTCGGCGGCTACCTGCCACCGCTGTTCCAGCGCTGGTTTGGCGTGAACCTGATTGTCTCCCGTAAAATGGTGGTGACCATGGGTGCCCTGCTGATGATTGGCCCGGGCATGATCGGTCTGTTCACCAGCCCATACGTGGCTATCGGCCTGCTGTGTATCGGTGGTTTTGCTCACCAGTCGCTGTCCGGTGCGCTGATTACCCTCTCTTCTGACGTCTTCGGTCGTAACGAAGTGGCAACCGCCAACGGCCTGACCGGGATGGCAGCCTGGACCGCCAGCACCATGTTTGCCCTGGTGGTCGGTGCGCTGGCCGACACCATCGGCTTCAGCCCGCTGTTCGCGGTACTGGCTGTGTTCGACCTGATGGGAGCAGTGCTTATCTGGACGGTGCTGAAGAACAAATCCGCAGAAGAGCTGCTGAAAGAGTCCGTTGGCAGGCCGGCAACACAAAGTTAGCCTGTGATATTTGCCCGGCGGCGCTGACGCTTGCACGGGCCTACAAAACCGGTAGGCCGGGTAAGCGAAGCGCCACCCGGCAATGAAAAGGCCGCTCTTTGAAGCGGCTTTTTTTGCGGGTCAAATCTGGAGACAAACGGGTAAAAGTGGTATAACAAATCATTAGCCATACCCTGCCTGGAGCGCATATGGAAATCAACGAACCCCGTCGTCTTTATCAGCAGCTTGCTGCCGAGCTGAAAACTCGCATCGAGCAAGGCGTTTATCTGGTGGGGGACAAATTACCTGCCGAGCGTTTTATCGCTGATGAGAAGAGCGTAAGCCGCACCGTGGTTCGTGAAGCCATCATCATGCTGGAAGTGGAAGGCTATGTTGAAGTGCGTAAGGGTTCCGGTATTCACGTCATCTCCAGCCAGGCAAAACACTCCCCGGTACCGGACGAAAATCTGGAGTTTGCCAACTATGGCCCCTTTGAACTGCTCCAGGCCCGTCAGCTTATCGAAAGCAATATCGCCGAGTTCGCCGCAACCCAGGTGACCAAGCAGGACATCATGAAGCTGATGGAGATCCAGGATAACGCGCGTAAAGAAAAATGCTTCCGCGACTCCGAATGGGATCTGCAGTTTCACGTTCAGGTAGCCCTCGCCACGCAAAATACCGCCCTGGCGGCAATCGTCGAAAAAATGTGGACTCAGCGCGTTCATAACCCGTACTGGAAAAAACTGCACGATCACATCGATTCCCGTACCGTGGATAACTGGTGTGACGATCATGACCAGATCCTCAAGGCCCTGATCCGTAAAGACCCGCATGCGGCAAAAGTCGCAATGTGGCAGCATCTGGAGAACACCAAACAGATGCTGTTCAATGAAACCAGCGACGACTTCGAATTCAACGCCGACCGCTATCTTTTTGCGGAAAACCCGGTGGTTCACCTCGATAGCGCCGTCAGTCACGCGAAATAAGCCCCCTTTTCTACCGGCAGGCGCTTCGCTGCGCCTTTCGGCTCCGGTGGGTAAGCAAACCTTTAGAGTGTCAGCGTTTGTAAAAGACCTCGCGTCTCCTCCCAGGGTTAAGCCAAAATCAATTCAGGAATGATGCAAATACTGTGACGGATCCCTTCAGGCTTTGTTACAATTAGATGCATTTAGCCGTTTAGCTTGTTAGTTAGTGCTTGCTTACTTTGCCACTTAACAGGGAACAGTTCTGGCCACACATTGTGTCCGCGAGCGATCATAATGAAATTATAAAAAATGTCGCCGTGCTGTTTGACCCGGTTGACAGGTGTGCCGTTAACCGATTTTCAGGAACACTGAATGGAACTTTTGACCCAACTACTGAATGCCTTATGGGCTCAGGATTTCGAAACGCTGGCCAATCCTTCCATGATTGGCATGCTCTATTTTGTCCTGTTTATGATCCTGTTTCTTGAAAACGGTCTGCTGCCTGCCGCTTTCCTGCCCGGCGATAGCCTGCTGGTGCTGGTGGGCGTGCTTTGTGCAAAAGGGGCAATGCAATTTCCGCAAACCGTGCTGCTGCTGACCATTGCCGCCAGTCTCGGCTGCTGGTTGAGCTATATCCAGGGACGATGGCTTGGCAATACGCGCATCGTGCAAAACTGGCTTTCCCATCTCCCGGCACACTATCACCAGCGAGCACATCATCTTTTCCATAAGCACGGGCTTTCCGCGCTGCTGGTGGGCCGCTTTATCGCTTTTGTCCGTACCCTGCTGCCAACGATTGCCGGACTCTCGGGTCTCAGCAGCACCCGTTTTCAGTTCTTTAACTGGATGAGCGGCCTGCTGTGGGTGCTGATCTTAACGACCCTCGGCTACCTGCTCGGCAAGACCCCGGTGTTCCTGAAGTATGAAGATCAGCTGATGTCCTGCCTGATGCTGCTGCCTGTCGTGCTGCTGGTGTTTGGCCTGATTGGCTCGCTGGTGGTGCTGTGGAAGAAAAAACATGGAAGTCAGGGCTAAGGTGATGAGCAATTCAACCCCGTCACTGCGTCGTCTCTCTTACGCCATGATAGCGCTGATGATGTTCAGCGCCCTGCTGCTGGCCTGGGCGGCGCTGCAAAAGCAGGAATCAACGCTGGCTATCCGCTCCGTTAATCAGGGCACCAGTATGCCAGATGGCTTCTCCATCTGGCACCATCTGGATGCAAACGGCATTCAGTTCAAGAGCATTACGCCGCAGAACGACGTCCTGCTGATCACCTTCGACTCCAGCGTGCAGAGCGCCGCAGCCAAGAAGGTCCTCGACCGGAGTCTGCCGCACGGTTATATCATTGCCCAGCAGGATGAAGACAGTCAGGCGTCTGCCTGGCTGACGCGTCTGCGTGATACTTCACGTCTGTTAGGCTAAATTTCCACTATTCTGAATCTTTTCACTCACTTTGGTGATATCACCGTTTACTTACTATGCTTAAGTACGCGGAGCACCTCCCACTCGTACTCCGCACAACTCTGGAAATCGGCATTCCCGTAGGTTATGTCGAAAAACAATGGAAGGTTTTCATAATGAATTACCGCATCGCCCTGGGCGTCGCCCTTTTTTCTTTAAGCGCAGCATCATTCGCGTCTTCTCTGTGTCAGGAGAAGGAAAAGGACATCCAACGCGAGATCAGTTACGCTGAAAAGCATAACAATCAGAGTCGAATCAATGGGCTGCAGAAGGCCCTTAGCGAAGTTAAAGCTAACTGTTCAGACAGCAAGCTGCGTGCCGATCATCAGCGCAAGATTGCCGATCAGAAAGAGGAGATTGCTGAGCGCCGCCGGGATCTGGCGGAAGCAAAAGAGAAAGGCGATGCGGACAAGATTACTAAACGTGAGCATAAACTGCTGGAAGCGGAGAACGAGCTGAAGGCGCTGGAGTCTCGCGATTACTGATTTAATGGACATCTTAACAGGAGAGAATCATGTCAAAAGATACTACGTCAGACCATTTACGCGCTGAACTGAAGTCCCTGGCGGATACCCTGGAAGAGGTGCTGAGCTCCTCGAGCAGTAAGTCGAAAGAAGAGCTGAGTAAACTGCGCCACAAAGCGGAGCAGGCCCTTCACGAGAGCCGCTACCGTCTGGGCGAAACCAGCGATGTGCTGGCGAAACAGACCCGTGAAGCTGCTGCGCGCGCCGACGAGTACGTACGCGAAAATCCGTGGGCCGGGGTAGGTATCGGTGCTGCGGTTGGCGTCGTCATCGGCATGCTCCTGACGCGACGTTAATTATGGAAGATTCACGTCAACCACAAGGGCCCGCAAAAAACGTCCTCGGTATCGGACAGCGGATTTTAACCACCCTCGTCGGCATTGCGGAGACGCGTATCCGGCTGGCGGTGGTTGAACTGGAAGAAGAGAAAGCGAATATCTTCCAGCTGCTACTGATGTTGGGGTTGACCATGCTCTTCGCCGCTTTTGGCCTGATGAGCCTGATGGTATTGATTATCTGGGCAATCGATCCGCAGTATCGCCTCAATGCGATGATCGCCACGACAGCTGTACTGCTGATTGCCGCCCTGATAGGGGGGAATATGGACGATGCGCAAAGTGCGCCACTCCACCCTGCTCCATCATACCCGTAAGGAACTGGCCAACGATCGGTCATTGCTGGAGGATGAGAAAAAGTGAGCCGAAGCAGATCAGAACGTCAGCGAGAAAAGGCTTTTTTGCTGAGCCAGATCCAGCAGCAACGGATTGATCTGTCAGCGAGCACCCGTGACTGGCTGGAGGTGACCCACGCTTACGATCGTGGCTGGAATACTTTCCTGAGCCTCCGCTCCTGGGCACTGGTGGCGAGCAGCATTATGGCGGTGCGGGCAGTCCGACATCCGAATATGCTGATCCGCTGGGCGCGCCGAGGTTTCGGTATCTGGAGCGCCTGGAGGCTGGTGAAATCGACAATTAATCAGCAGCAGCTTCGCAAATACGACGCACGCTGACGTTACCCTCTGCCTCACCCGGTAAAGCGCCTTCTGGCGCTTTACTTTTTTTGTGCCGCCTCGCCTTGCTCAATATCTTTGAAAAAGATTGACAGTTTTCCTTGCTAACATTCGCCATTCACCCCGTTTATGATTCTCTCCATCGACAGCGAGACCGCGGCATCCGCGCGATTTTGCACACTAAATAGTATTTACAGCCCAAGTGGTTCCCTGGAGAGTAAGATGAAAAAATTAGAAGATGTTGGTGTACTGGTTGCGCGTATCCTGATGCCAATCCTGTTTATTACTGCAGGCTGGGGCAAAATCGGTGGCTACGCCGGTACGCAACAGTATATGGAAGCGATGGGCGTTCCGGGGTTCCTGCTGCCGCTGACCATTCTGCTTGAGTTTGGCGGCGGTCTGGCGATTCTGTTCGGTTTCCTGACCCGTACCACGGCGCTGTTCACCGCAGGCTTCACCCTGCTGACCGCATTCCTGTTCCACAGCAACTTCGCGGAAGGCGTGAACTCTCTGATGTTCATGAAAAACCTGACCATCGCAGGCGGTTTCCTGCTGCTGGCCATCACCGGCCCGGGTGCATACAGCATCGACCGCGTTCTGAATAAGAAGTGGTAAGCACGCTATACTGAATCAAAAAGCGAGGAGATATCTCCTCGCTTTTGCTATCTAAGGAGGAAAAGATGGGACAACTCGTAGACGGCGTCTGGCAGGATACCTGGTATGACACCAAATCCACCGGGGGACGCTTTAAGCGCTCCGCTTCAGCCTTCCGTAACTGGCTCACCGCCGACGGCGCGCCTGGCCCGAGCGGCGAAGGTGGCTTTGCGGCAGAGAAAGATCGTTATCACCTCTATGTCTCCCTTGCCTGCCCGTGGGCACACCGCACCTTAATCGTCCGCGCCCTGAAGGGGCTTGAGTCGCTGATCCCCGTCTCGGTGGTACATCCGTTGATGCTGGAGAACGGCTGGACCTTCGGCAATGATTTCCCGGCGGCCACCGGCGATTCACTCTATCACCACGATTTTCTCTATCAGCTCTACCTGCGCGCCGATCCGCACTACACCGGTCGGGTCACCGTCCCGGTACTGTGGGACAAGAAAAATCAGACTATTGTCAGCAATGAATCGGCGGAGATCATCCGCATGTTCAATACCGCATTTGATGCGCACGGCGCCCGCGCGGGGGATTATTATCCGCCGGCGCTGCGCGATAAGATTGATGACCTGAATAGCTGGATCTATGACAACGTCAATAACGGCGTCTATAAAGCCGGGTTTGCCACCAGTCAGGAAGCCTATGACGAAGCCGTGAACAACGTCTTTGCCTCGCTGGAGCGTCTGGAGCAGATCCTGGGCCAGCACCGCTATCTGACCGGCAACCAGCTGACCGAAGCCGATATCCGCCTGTGGACCACCCTGGTGCGCTTTGACCCGGTTTACGTGACCCACTTTAAGTGCGACAAACGTCGGATCAGCGATTACCTCAATCTGTACGGTTTCCTGCGCGATATCTATCAGATGCCGGGGATTGCGGAGACGGTCGATTTTGACCACATCCGTAACCACTATTACCGTAGCCATAAAACCATCAATCCGACGGGTATTATCTCCATTGGCCCGTGGCAGGATCTGACTGAACCGCACGGTCGCGACGCTCGCTTCGACTAAGCCTCAGGGGCGCTTTTCTGGCGCCCTTTACCCCCCCTTTTATTCCCGTCTATGCTTTATTTGAACCCTTAGAAAACAAATGATTAATTGCTACTGAGGCCACAACAAATGGACTGGTATCTGAAAGTACTGCGAAATTATATTGGGTTTAAAGGGCGCGCCCGCCGCAAAGAGTTCTGGATGTTCACCCTGGTGAACTTCATTCTTATCTGCGTGCTGGGGCTGATCGACAAAATGCTGGGCTGGGAGAGAGCGGGCGGCGAGGGCATTCTCACCACGATATATGGTCTGCTGGTGTTTCTGCCGGGTTGGGCGGTGCTGTTTCGCCGACTGCATGATACCGATCGGTCAGCGTGGTGGCTGCTGCTGGTGCTGATCCCGGTGCTCGGCTGGATAATTATCGTGATCTTCAACTGCCAGCGCGGAACGGTGGGTGAAAACCGTTTTGGGCCAGATCCATTGCTGAAAGAGTAAGGAACTGCCCGGCGGCGCTACGCTTGCCGGGCCTACAGGTTACTTCTGGGTAAACAGCTTCTGGATCTCGCGCAGACACCAGGATTTGGCTTCGCCCATGCTGTCACGACGCCACGCCATAATGATATCCACTTCACTGGTGTACTCCGGGCTCACGACCCGCAGGCGCCCTTCGGCAATATCTTTTTCCACGAACGGATACGGCATGGTGGCCACGCCCAGCCCGGCCAGCAGCGCCTGACGCTTATCTTCCAGGGTACTGACGGTGAGACGCGGCTGCTTGTCCAGTAGCTGGACGGTTAATACCGGACGCTCGCGGGCGGTATCCGCCACCGCCACGCCGCGGTACTTCACGCGGGTGACTTCCGACAGCGGCTCCGGCTCCTGATGGATCGGGTGATCCGGCGCCGCGACGTAGACGTTCAGCACTTTATAGAGTTTGCGGGAGTTGATCTCGGACGAGGAGCGGAAATGCATGTCCGGCGCGATGACGATATCGGCCCGGCCCTGCTCCAGACGTTCCCACGCCCCGGCGAGCACCTCGGTGATGATCGACAGCTGGGTATTGGCTTTATCCGCCAGGCGATCCACCAGCGGATAGAGCGCAGTGGTGGGTACCAGGGCCTCGGTGACCAGCGTCAGGTGCGTTTCCCAGCCGCGGGCCAGCGCTTCGGCATCGGTGGTCAGTTTATCCGCCGCTTCCAGCAGCACGCGACCGCGCTCCAGCAGCATTCGCCCGACGTTGGTGAATTTTGTTCGGTGACCGGAGCGGTCAAACAGCACCACATCCAGCTCTTCTTCCAGCTTCTGCATGGTGTAGCTCAGGGCAGATGGCACGCGCCCCAGTTCATCCGCTGCTGCGGCGAAGCTACCGCGTCGATCGATCGCGTCCATCACCCGCAGTGCTTCAAGGGTCAATGCTCTCTCTTTAGCCATGGCGTTCTCATTCAGGAAATTTGAACATACCGGGCAGAATATCTGGCTAACAATGCAGCGTCCATACCTTTACCATTGTTTTAGTGTAAAGAGAGGTCAGTTTTATGATTACGACAAGAACAGCCAAACAGTGCGGACAAGCCGATTTCGGTTGGCTGCAGGCCCGCTACACCTTTTCCTTTGGACACTACTTTGACCCGAAACTGCTGGGCTATGCCTCTTTGCGCGTACTGAACCAGGAGGTACTCGCACCCGGGGCCTCGTTCCAGCCGCGTACCTATCCGAAAGTGGATATCCTGAACCTGATTCTTGAAGGCGAAGCAGAGTATCGCGACAGCGAGGGCAACCATGTCCAGGCGAAAGCCGGTGAAGCATTGCTGATAGCCACTCAGCCTGGTATTAGCTATAGCGAGCATAACCTCAGCAAAGATAAGACGCTGACGCGGATGCAGCTGTGGCTGGATGCCTGCCCGGAGCGTGAAAATCCGCCGCTCCAGAAGATCGATCTGCTGGAGGGTAAGCAGCAGCTGCTGGCCTCGCCCGATGGCAGCGCAGGTAGCCTGCAGTTACGCCAGCAGGTGTGGGTGCATCATATCGAGCTGAATAAAGGGGAACGCCTGAGTTTTCAGCTGCACGGTCCGCGCGCCTATCTGCAATCCATTCACGGTACGGTGCATGCGTTAACCCCAGCGGAAGAGCGGGAAGCCTTGACCTGCGGAGATGGGGCATTTATTCGCGATGAGGCGAATATCACCCTGGTAGCCGATACGCCTTTGCGGGCGCTGCTGATTGATTTGCCGATCTGAGTCGGTGCTGCCGGGTTTGCGTACGCTTACCCGGCAAACCCTTAATACCTTACTCGCTCATCGCCTGAGCGATTTGTGAGCGGACCTCGGCACGCTGTTCCGGGGTCAGAACCTGGCTCACATCGAAGTAATATTTCACGCGATAGTAACGCGCCTGCTCTTCAATATGGCTGAACGCCGCCAGCTGTTCTTTGACCGCTTTTTCATCCCACTTACCTGACTGGATCACGTTGATCAGAGTGCCATTTTTCACGTTGTCGGTTGGGATCTTAGCGACATCATCTTCCAGCTGCTGGTGCAGAGCCTTGATCTTCGCGGTCTGCTCACTGCTGAGTTTCAGCTGTTGTACGATCGGATCCTGGGTCGGCGCTGGCGCGGTTGCGACCTCTGCCGCCTGCGCCACACCCATAACGCCCGTCAGGGCTGCCGTCATCAGCGCGATACGGAAAATCTTTTTCATCTCACAATCCTTAATTATCTGTCAGGGAAGAACCCGTGGAGTATTTTTCAATTACGGATGTCGATCTGTGATGAAGTATATAAACAATTTTGTATGTAAGTGCTGGCAGAGAATGCAGAAAGCAAAAAACCCCGCCGAGGCGGGGTTTTTGTTTAAAGAGGTGAAGCTGACCGATAAGCCGGGTTCTGTCGTTGAACAGTCATTCATCTAGGCCAGCAATCGCTCACTGGCTCAAGCAGCCTACCCGGGTTCAGTACGGGCCGTACCATGTGAACCCCTATTTGGCCTTGCTCCGGGTGGAGTTTACCGTGCCACGGACTGTTACCAGCCGCGCGGTGCGCTCTTACCGCACCCTTTCACCCTTACCTGATCCCACTTGCGTGGGCCATCGGCGGTTTGCTCTCTGTTGCACTGGTCGTGGGTTTCCCCCCCAGGCGTTACCTGGCACCCTGCCCTATGGAGCCCGGACTTTCCTCCCCTCCGCCCGTCTCCCCCCGAAAGGGACGACGACGAAGCGGCGACTGTCTGGTCAGCTTCGGCGCGCAGTATAGAGGGTTTGCGCCCCGCTGTCACCCTTCGGTGAGCATGCCGACCCGTAGGGTGGCGGCAATATTGCGCGAGGCGCGATAAATATTGTCAAACGCGCCGCGGAACGCCTCTTCGAGGGTGCTGATGCTGGTCAGGACGCTGAACACCGCGTCGATGCCGTACTGGTGCACAATGCCGACATCATTAGTCAGGCTGCCGGCGATACCGATTACCGGTTTATGATACTTGCTGGCCACGCGCGCCACGCCCACCGGGACTTTGCCGTGAATACTTTGACTGTCCAGACGCCCTTCACCCGTCACCACCCAGGTGCAGTCATGAATATGCTCTTCAAGATTCAGCGCCTGGGTGACAATTTCGATGCCGCTCTTCAGCTCCGCACCGAGGAACGCCATCAGCGCGGCGCCCATTCCCCCTGCCGCACCTGCGCCAGGGACATTTTTGACATCAATACGCAGCGCGGTATTAATCACATCAGCGTAGTGGGAAAGATTGTTGTCGAGTTCGACGATGTTGGCTTCCGTGGCCCCTTTCTGCGGCCCGAAGATGCGGGATGCGCCCTGGTCGCCGATCAGCGGATTGCTCACGTCACAGGCCACCCGGATGGCGCAGTGTTTCAGGCGCGGATCGAGGGCCGAAATATCAATATTGTTCAGCGCCATCAGGCTACCGCCGCCGTGGCCGATTTCGGTGCCGTTGGCATCGGTCAGTTTTGCGCCCAGCGCCTGCACCATCCCGGCGCCGCCGTCGTTGGTGGCGCTGCCGCCAATCCCGATAATGATATTGCGCGCGCCTTTATCAAGTGCGGCGAGGATCAGCTCGCCCGTGCCGCGGGAGGTGGTAATCAGCGGGTTGCGCTGGGCAGGAGGCACCAGCACCAGTCCGCTGGCTGCGGCCATCTCAATAAACGCCGTCACGCCATCACCGGAGATCCCCCAGCAGGCGTTAACGCTTTCGCCCAGTGGGCCCGTCACCACCGCGTGCTGCATCGTGCCGTGGGTGGCGGCAATCATCGCTTCAACCGTTCCTTCCCCGCCATCCGCCACGGGAACCGAAACATACTCTGCATCGGGAAAGATCTCCCGAAAGCCTTTTTCTATCGCCCGCGCTACCTCGGTGGCAGACAGGCTTTCTTTGTAAGAGTCAGGGGCGATTACGATTTTCATAGTTATAGCCTGTTACCGCTTAAGGCAAAAATAGCGGGCGCGTTCCCGCGCCCGTTTTATTAGCGAGAGACTTCCACTTTCGCCAGTTTTTCGTAATAGCAGGCAATGGCGCTATGGTCGGCCGCTCCCAGCCCGTCGGCACGCAGGGCCTGCATCATCTCCATCACCGCCGCGGTCAGCGGCAGCTGCGCGCCCACGCCGTGGGAGGTGTCCAGGGCGTTGGCCAGATCCTTGATGTGCAGATCGATACGGAAGCCAGGCTTGAAGTTACGATCCATCACCATTGGCGCTTTGGCATCCAGCACGGTGCTGCCCGCCAGGCCGCCGCGGATCGCCTGATACACCAGATCCGGATTAACGCCGGCTTTGGTCGCCAGGGTCAGGGCTTCGGACATCGCGGCGATGTTCAGGGCCACAATCACCTGGTTTGCCAGCTTGGTGACGTTACCTGCGCCAATCTCACCGGTATGCACCACGGAGCCGGCCATCGCTTTCAGCAGATCGTAATATTTGTCGAAAATCGCCTTGTCGCCGCCCACCATCACCGAGAGGGTGCCGTCGATGGCTTTCGGTTCGCCGCCGCTCACCGGCGCATCCAGCATATCGATGCCCTTTGCTTTCAGCGCTTCGCTGATTTCACGGCTGGCCAGCGGTGCGATGGAGCTCATGTCGATCACCACGGTGCCCGGTTTGGCCCCTTCGATAATGCCGCCTTCGCCCAGCGCTACCTCTTTCACGTGCGGGGAGTTCGGCAGCATGGTGATAATCACATCGCACTGCTCAGCAATCGCCTTTGCCGTGGTAGCGGTTTCTGCGCCTGCGGCAATCACGTCGGCAATGGCTTCCGGGTTACGGTCTGCAACCACCAGCGAGTAACCTGCTTTGATGAGGTTTTTACTCATTGGTTTACCCATGATACCCAGGCCAATAAAACCAACTTTCAGTGTCATAACGTTTCTCTCTCTCAGTGGTGGTGATTATTTCTTAAAGGAATCCGCTAATTTCTGCGTTGCGGAGCGGAACACGCCGAGGTCGCTGCCGACGGCCACAAAGGTCGCGCCCCACTCCAGGTAACGGCGGGCATCGGCTTCAACCGGCGCCAGGATGCCGGACGGCTTACCGTGCGCTTTGGCGCGGGCAAAAATGTGCTGAATGGCGCGCTGGACTTCCGGGTGATTCGCATTCCCCAGATGACCGAAGGCGGCCGCCAGGTCGCTTGGGCCGACGAAGATGCCGTCCACGCCATCAGTGGCGGCGATGTCATCAACGTTGTCCACGCCCTGCTGGCTCTCGATCTGTACCAGGATGGTGATGTTCTTGTTCGACTGGGCGAGGTAGTCCGGCACGGTGCCGAACATATTGGCGCGATGGGAGACCGACACACCGCGAATGCCTTCCGGCGGATAGCGGGTGGAGGCCACCGCCTGCACCGCCTCTTCGACGTTTTCCACAAACGGGATCAGGAAGTTGTAGAAGCCGATATCCAGCAGGCGCTTGATGATCACCGGCTCATTGGTCGGGACACGCACCACCGGCGCGCTGTGGCTGCCTTTCAGCGCCATCAGCTGCGGGATAAAGGTGGTGACATCGTTCGGCGCATGTTCACCGTCCAGTACCAGCCAGTCAAAACCTGCCAGCCCCAGCACTTCGGTGCTGATTGGGCTTGCCAGCGCGGACCAGCAGCCGATCTGAATCTGATGCGCCGCGAGGGCCGCTTTGAATTTGTTCGGGAAAATATCGTTACTCATCGCTTATACCTTTGCTTATTTCTGCAATTCCATACGTTTGATGTCACCCACTACGAACAGGTAGCAGAACATCGCCATCAGCGCGGAACAGCCTACAAATACCAGTGCCGCGTTGAACGAATGCAGTTCACTGACCAGATAGCCAATCACCAGCGGAGTGACGATTGACGCTACGTTGCCAAAGACGTTAAACACACCACCACACAGCCCAACAATCTCTTTCGGTGCGGTATCGGAAATCACCGGCCAGCCCAGGGCACCAAACCCTTTACCGAAGAAGGCTAGCGCCATCAGGGCCACCGCCAGCGCGGTGTTGTTGGTGTAGTTGCACAGAATGATTGAGGAGGCCAACAGCATACCCAGTACAATCGGCAGCTTACGCGCCAGAGTAATCGACTTGCCTTTCTTAATCAGGTGATCCGAGAAGACGCCGCCCAGCACGCCACCGGCAAAACCGCACAGTGCCGGAATGGACGCCACCAGCCCCACCTTCAGAATCGACATCCCCTTCTCCTGCACCAGATAAATCGGGAACCAGGTGAGGAAGAACCAGGTGATGGTATTAATAAAGTATTGCCCGAAAAATACGCCCAGCATCATGCGGTTGGACAATAACTGTTTGATGTAATGCAGCTTCGGACCGCTGGCCGCTTTGTCGCCCGGCTTTTTATGGTCCATGTCGACCACCGCGCCGCCTTCCTTAATGAACTTCAGCTCTTCGGCGGTCATGCGTGGATGGTCGGTTGGGTTATGAATCAGCTTCACCCACAGGCCGGTCAGCACAAAGCCGATAACGCCCATCACGGTAAAGACATGTTCCCAGCCCCAGGCGAAGGTCAGCCAGCCGAGCAGCGGGGAGAACAGCGCCAGCGAGAAATATTGTGCCGAGTTAAAAATGGCCGAGGCCGTACCGCGCTCTTTGGTCGGGAACCAGGCCGCCACGATACGGGCGTTGGCCGGGAAGGACGGTGCCTCGGAGAAGCCGAGCATAAAGCGCATAAAGAACATCGAGACGCCCGCCCAGGCCAGCGGGAAGAGATCGACAAAGCCCTGCAGGAAGGTGAACAGCGACCAGAAGAACAGGCTGTACGTATAGACCTTTTTCGAACCGAACTTGTCCAGCAGCCAGCCGCCGGGGATCTGCATCAGCAGGTAGGCCCAGCCGAAGGCGGAGAAGATGTAGCCCATCGACACGGCGCTTAACTGCAGCTCTTTGGCGACTTCCGTACCGGCAATAGAGAGCGTGGCGCGGTCGGCGTAATTGACTGCAGTAACAATAAATATAATGAGCAATATTAAATAGCGGGTTGGGGCAACCTTTTTTGTTTCAACGGTAGTATCCAGCAACATTTTTATTTCCTCTGGTACATCAGCGAAATTATTTTTATTATTTAAGAAAGAGGCATTCCTGATTATTTCAGTAATGGCAGGCAAATACGGATAATTAATCCGATACCATGAAATCGTTAATGAGTATAATCAACCACCCAAGGACGCGCATTGTGGAACCGCTCAATTATAGAAGGTGTGTTTAATATTATTTTGAGCAAATGCACAACCCCCTGGGCGCTGATGCACAGATTTCGTTATTGCCCCCCCTTATGCGCAGGCTAAGGTCAAAAATGAGTGATCGCGATCACGTTTTTAATTGCACGCCCCTGACATTCTTTATTCCACTGAGCAGAGTCTTTATTTCCTATAACAAGAAAATACACGTACTCTTTTACCCATTAATTATCCCCCACTCGCTGGAGAATACTGGACAATGGCCGACATCGAAATTCGACAAACGTCGCCGGGCGCGTTTTATATTAAGGTTCACGACACCGATAACGTGGCGATTATTGTTAACGATCAGGGATTAAAAGCCGGAACGCGTTTCCCGGACGGGCTCGAACTGATCGAGCATATTCCACAGGGCCATAAAGTGGCGCTGGTTGATATCCCGGCGCAGGGCGAAATCGTGCGTTACGGCGAAGTCATTGGCTATGCCGTACGGGCGATCCCGCAGGGCAGCTGGATTGACGAATCGCTGGTGGCGCTGCCGGAAGCACCGCCGCTGAATACCCTGCCGCTGGCGACCCGCGTCCCGGAACCTATGCCCGCTCTGGAAGGCTATACCTTCGAAGGCTTCCGCAATCCGGACGGCAGCGTTGGCACCAAAAACCTGCTCGGCATCAGCACCAGCGTGCACTGCGTGGCGGGGGTGGTCGATTTCGTGGTGAAGATCATCGAGCGCGACCTGCTGCCAAAATACCCGAACGTTGACGGCGTGGTGGGGCTGAACCACCTGTACGGCTGCGGCGTGGCGATTAACGCTCCGGCGGCGATTGTGCCGATCCGTACCATCCACAATATCGCGCTGAACCCGAACTTTGGCGGCGAAGTGATGGTGGTGGGCCTTGGTTGCGAAAAACTGGTGCCAGAAAAACTGCTGCAGGGCACCGAGGATACCCAGGCTATTCCGGTGGACAGCGCCAGCATCGTGCGTCTGCAGGATGAGCAGCACGTCGGTTTCCGTTCCATGGTCGATGACATTCTGCAGGTCGCCGAACGCCATCTGGCAAAACTGAACCAGCGCAAGCGTGAAACCTGCCCGGCCTCCGAGCTGGTGGTGGGGATGCAGTGCGGCGGCAGCGACGCCTTCTCCGGCGTGACCGCGAACCCGGCCGTTGGCTATGCCTCAGACCTGCTGGTGCGCTGCGGCGCCACGGTGATGTTCTCCGAAGTGACCGAAGTGCGTGATGCGATCCACCTGCTCACCCCGCGCGCCATCAACGAAGAGGTGGGCAAGCGCCTGCTGGAAGAGATGGCCTGGTACGATAACTATCTCGACATGGGCAAGACCGACCGCAGCGCCAACCCTTCTCCGGGCAATAAGAAAGGCGGCCTGGCGAACGTGGTGGAAAAAGCGCTGGGCTCTATCGCCAAATCGGGCCAGAGCGCCATCGTCGAGGTGCTCTCCCCGGGCCAGCGCCCAACCAAACGCGGCCTGATCTATGCCGCCACGCCGGCCAGCGATTTCGTCTGCGGAACCCAGCAGGTGGCCTCCGGCATCACCGTGCAGGTGTTCACCACCGGGCGCGGCACGCCATACGGCCTGATGGCGGTTCCGGTGATTAAAATGGCGACCCGCACCGAGCTGGCGAACCGTTGGTTTGACCTGATGGACATTAACGCGGGGACCATCGCTACCGGCGAAGAGAGCATTGAGGACGTGGGCTGGAAGCTGTTCCACTTTATTCTCGACGTGGCCAGCGGCCGCAAGAAAACCTTCTCCGATCAGTGGGGATTACACAACCAGCTGGCGGTATTTAACCCGGCACCTGTGACCTGAGTTTGCAGTAAACCTCCTTTAGCATGGCTCCGGCCATGCTTTTTTTTGCCTTTCGTTCTTCTGGTAAGTGATTATCGTCGGGCGGGACACGGGCAGGCTATCTTAAGACCTGCCAGTACCCCCCCTTTTCTGGCACCGACGCGTTGTACCCTGCCTTTGCTTTGTAAGGCGCTGAGATAGCGTTCTACCGTACGGGAGGTGACTCCAAGCATTAAGGCCAGTGCGGAGGCTGTCATCTTTGGCTGGGCAATCAGAAGTTGCAGGATGGTGCTCTCTTTTTCCGACATTTGTTCCGACATTTCTTCCGACATTGCCTGAGGGGTCGAAATACTCTCACGCAGCGCATCAGCGAGATTCTGCAGCATAAATTCCACAAAAGCCGTGCAGTCGCTGGCTTTATCACACTCCCCAAGGATGGCGTAGTACCGCTCCTGCTGAAAGTGGATCAGCGTTTCTACGGGCAGCCAGGCCAGCCCGGCACGCCAGTGGCTGAGGATAAGGGTTTGCCAGAGGCGGCCCATACGGCCATTGCCATCGGCAAAAGGATGGATAAATTCAAATTCATAATGGAATACGGAGCTGGCAATCAGCGGGTGTAAGTCAGTGGTACTCAGCCACTTAAGCAGCTCATCCACCAGACGAGGGACCTGAGACGCAGGAGGCGCCATATGCACCAGTTGGTTACCACGGTAGATCCCGACATCCCCCCGACGCAGGTGCCCGGGGTCATCTACAAGTCCCTTCATCAGAAGCCGATGGGCACTTAACAAATCTTTCAGGCGACTTGCTTGCCAGATATTCAGGTGTTCATAGGCCTGGATGGCATTTCTGACTTCCTGAATATCCTTCGCCGGGGCCAGCACCCGCTTCCCATCCATAATCGCGGTAACCTGTTCAGTGGTCAGCGAATTATGCTCAATAGCTAAAGATGCCTGAATGGTGCGAATACGATTCTCTTTGCGCAGCAGAGGTGAAGCTCGCCCCGTATACGCAGCCCAGTGCCCCAGCAATTCTCCCGTCTCAACCACCAGATTTAGGATTGCAGACGTAATCGTAAAAGGTGGTTGATAACGGCTCACCAGGTTACTCCCCCTGCTGCTCCAGCGCATACTTATACAGCGCGTTCTTTTTCACGCCGTGGATTTCCGCCGCCAGCGCGGCCGCTTTCTTCAGCGGCAGCTCGGTCTGCAGCAGCGCGAGGGTGCGCAGCGCATCGGCAGGCAGCGCGTCCTCTGTCGCTTTGTGCCCTTCGACAATCAGCACCATCTCGCCCTTGCGGCGGTTTTCGTCCTCTTTCACCCAGGCCAGCAGCTCGCCAACCGGCAGACCGTGGATGGTTTCCCAGGTTTTGGTCAGCTCGCGCGCCAGCACCACGTAACGGGCTTCTCCCCAGACCGCCACCATGTCCTCCAGGCTCTCCAGCAGACGGTGGGTAGATTCGTAGAAGATCAGGGTGCGGGGTTCGGCTTCCAGCGCCTTCAGCACGTCGCGACGGCCTTTGGATTTGGCGGGCAGGAAACCTTCATAGCAGAAACGATCCGACGGCAGGCCCGCTGCGCTCAGTGCGGCAATGGCGGCGCACGGTCCCGGCAGCGGTACCACCCGGATCCCGGCTTCGCGGCAGGTGCGGACCAGGTGATAGCCCGGGTCATTGATCAGCGGCGTGCCGGCATCGGACACCAGGGCGATGTTCTGCCCCTCTTTCAGTTTGGCCACCAGAATGGCAGCTTTTTGCTGCTCGTTATGATCGTGCAGGGCGAACAGGCGGGCGTTAATCGCAAAATGTTGCAGCAGCAGACCAGTGTGGCGGGTATCTTCAGCTGCAATAAGATCAACGCTTTGCAACACGGTGAGCGCACGTTGGGTAATATCAGATAAATTCCCGATAGGAGTAGGTACAATATAAAGCTGACCCTGAGAATTATCTGCCGTTTCGTGTTGTTTCATTGTCTCATCCGTATTGCCGATTTAATATTGAGCATTGCGTAAAAAATATCACTGGATACAGTATGGTACCCTTAACGTTTCTTCATAATAAAGTCACGCGCAGCCTTCCGCTGGTGCTGGCAGCCCTGTTCTTTGCTGGCTGTGGTACCCAGGCGCCCGATCAAAGTGCTGCCCATATGGAGGGCACAGCGCAGGCTGACTCCGGCTACTATCTGCACCAGATGGAGCAGAGCTCAGATGATACCCGGATCAACTGGCAATTACTCGCCATTCGTGCACTGCTGAAAGAGGGTAAAACCCAGCGTGCCGTCGAGCTGTTTAAGCAACTGCCGCAAACCTTGAGTGACCGTCAACGCTATGAGCAGTTCCTGTTGGCTGCGGAACTGAAAGTGGCGCAGAACGACATGGCCGGAGCGAAGAAGATCCTCGGGAATATCGACGTCAGCGTGCTGGATAAAAACCAGCAGGCGCGTTTCTGGCAGGCTGGCATTACTGCGGAACAGGGCCGCCCTTCCCTGACGCTGCTGCGGGCGCTGATCGCCCAGGAGCCGCTGCTCGCCGCCGCTGAAAAGCAGAAAAATATCGATGCCACCTGGCAGACGCTCTCCGCCATGAATCCCGATCAGGCCAATGCGCTGGTGATTAACGCCGACGAAAATGTCCTGCAGGGCTGGCTGGATCTGCAGCGCGTCTGGTTCGATAACCGCAACGATCCGAACATGCTGAAAGCCGGGATCAAAGACTGGCAGACCCGCTACCCGAACAACCCGGGGGGCAACCATGCTGCCCACGCAGCTGGTCAATGTGCAGAACTTCAAGCCGGCCTCCACCAGCAAAATCGCTCTGCTGCTGCCGCTGGATGGCCAGGCCGCCGTCTTTGGCCGCACTATCCAACAGGGTTTTGACGCGGCGAGAAATGGTACCGCTGCCGTCACGGGTAGCGCCGTTCCCGCCCAGGTCGCCCAGGCGGCTAACGCCGGTGACGTGGTGAGCCCGTCCAGTGTCGAAACCAACGACCTGACCACGACCCAGCCTGTCGTCGCACAGGAAGGCACAATGCAGGACCCGGTTCAGGCTCCTGAAACTACGCAACCTGTCGCTGCACCGGATAGCAGCGTCCAGGATCCAGCGCAGGCTCCTGCCGCCGCGCCAGCGCCTCAGGCCACGGCCAGCGCCAACCCGGCCGCCGAGGTGAAGGTGTATGACACCAGCGCCCAGCCGCTCGACCAGGTACTGAATCAGGTTCAGCAGGATGGTGCCAGCATCGTGGTGGGCCCGCTGCTGAAAAACAACGTGGAAGAGCTGATGAAGAGCAACACCACGCTGAACGTGCTGGCGCTGAACCAGCCGGAGCAGGTGCAGAATCGCCCGAACGTCTGCTACTTCGCCCTGTCGCCAGAAGATGAAGCCCGCGATGCCGCGCGCCATATCCACGAGCAAGGTAAGCAGGCCCCTCTGCTGCTGATCCCACGCAGCCAGCTGGGCGATCGCGTCGCTACCGCCTTTGCCCAGGAGTGGCAACAGCTCGGCGGCGGCATTGTTCTGCAGCAGAAATTTGGCTCAAGCACGGAACTGCGCGCGGGCGTTAACGGCGGCTCGGGCATCGCCCTGACCGGCAGCCCGGTCACCTCCAGCCTGCCACAGCAGCAGGGCGTGACCATTGGCGGCCTGACCATCCCGGCCCCGCCAACGGACGCGCAGATTAGCGGCGGCGGCAACGTCGATGCGGCTTACATCGTCGCCACCCCGGAAGAGATTGGCTTTATCAAACCGATGATCGCCATGCGTAACGGCAGCCAGGCTGGCGTGTCGCTGTATGCCAGCTCGCGTAGCGCGCAGGGCACCGCTGGCCCGGACTTCCGCCTCGAAATGGAAGGCCTGCAGTACAGCGAGATCCCGATGCTGGCAGGCAGCAACCCGGCGCTGATGCAGCAGGCGCTCAGCAGCGTACGTAACGACTACTCGCTGGCGCGTCTGTATGCCATGGGCGTGGACGCCTGGACGCTGGCAAACCATTTCACCCAGATGCGCCAGGTGCCCGGCTTTGAAATTAGCGGCAATACCGGCGATCTTACCGCCACTCAGGACTGCGTGATTAACAGGAAGTTATCATGGCTCAAATACCAGCAGGGACAGATCGTTCCGGCCAGTTAACCCGCAAACAGACCGGCGACGCGCGCGAGCTTCAGGCGCGTCGCTGGCTTGAGCGCAAAGGACTGCGCTTTATCGCCGCTAACGTTCGCGCGCGCGGCGGTGAAATTGACCTTATCATGCAGGACGGCCCGACCATCGTGTTCATTGAGGTGCGCTACCGCCAGTCATCCCGCTATGGCGGGGCCGCGGCCAGCGTGACCCGGGCCAAGCAACAAAAATTATTACTCACCGCCCAGTTGTGGCTTGTCCGGCATAATGGCAGCTTTGATACTGTGGATTGCCGGTTCGATGTGGTAGCCTTCACCGGAAACGCCATCGAATGGTTCAAAAACGCCTTCGGCGCAGACGCGTAAATCAGATCGTTAAGGGATACCGTGCTCGAAAGAATTAAGGTGTGCTTCACCGAAAGCATTCAGACTCAGATCGCAGCGGCAGAAGCGCTGCCGGACGCCATCTCCCGTGCGGCGATGACGCTGGTACAGTCTCTGCTCAACGGCAACAAAATCCTCTGTTGTGGCAACGGCACCTCGGCCGCCAACGCACAGCATTTTGCTGCCAGTATGATCAATCGTTTTGAGACAGAGCGCCCCAGTTTACCTGCCATTGCACTTAATACCGATAACGTGGTCTTAACGGCGATTGCCAACGATCGTCTCCATGATGAGATCTACGCCAAACAGGTACGTGCGTTAGGGCATGCCGGCGATGTACTGCTGGCTATCTCGACGCGCGGCAACAGCCGCGACATCGTCAAAGCCGTTGAAGCCGCCGTCACGCGCGACATGACCATCGTCGCCCTGACCGGTTACGATGGCGGCGAGCTGGCGGGGCTGTTAGGTCCTCATGATGTTGAGATCCGTATTCCTTCTCACCGCAGCGCGCGCATTCAGGAGATGCACATGCTGACGGTGAACTGTTTATGCGATCTGATCGATAACACGCTTTTCCCTCACCAGGATGATTAAGGAGTATACATGAAGGCATTTTCGCCCCTCGCAGTCCTTATTTCTGCGCTGCTGCTTCAGGGATGTGTGGCTGCAGCGGTAGTGGGTACCGCCGCAGTAAGCACCAAAGCCGCGACTGACCCGCGTTCCGTGGGCACACAGGTGGATGACAGCACTCTGGAGCTGCGCGTGAACAGCGCCCTGTCCAAAGACCAACAGATTAAGAAAGAAGCGCGCATCAACGTCACGGCTTACCAGGGCAAAGTCCTGCTGGCAGGCCAGGCACCCAATACTGAACTTGCCGCCCGTGCGAAGCAGATCGCCATGGGTGTAGAAGGCACCACTGAGGTGTTTAACGAAGTGCGTCAGGGTCAGCCGATTGGCCTGGGTGATGCATCCAACGACACCTGGATAACCACCAAAGTGCGCTCCCAGCTGTTGGGCAGCGATCAGGTGAAATCATCTAACGTAAAAGTGACCACCGAGAACGGCGAAGTGTTCCTGCTCGGCCTGGTCACCGACCGTGAAGGGAAAGCGGCGGCGGATATCGCCAGCCGGGTGAGCGGCGTGAAGCACGTCACCACCGCCTTTACCTACCTGAAGTAGTTCTCCCCGCCCTCTGCCATCGGCAGAGGGCCATCAGCCTCCCCCCTGCGCCATCTCCCTGAGCTTCGCTGACGGAATAATATTAACGCCGGCCGGTGACGCCCCCAGCGCCTCCTGCAGCATGACCTGCGCCACGTCCCGCGCGTCTATCGACTTCAGGTTGCCGGGCAACAGGCTGAACAGCGGCGCAAACAGCGACTCGCTGAAGCGATGCTTTTCCCGCTCACCCAGCAGCATCGACGGACGCACGATGGTCAGCCGCTCCCACTTCTGAGCGATCAAGGCCTCTTCCATTTTGCCTTTCACCTTGTTGTAGAAGAACGGCGAGTGCGCGTTGGCGCCCATGGCGCTCACCACCAGCAGATGCTTCGCCCCGAGCCGTTTGCCGGTCAGGGCCGTATCCACCACCAGGGTGTAGTCGGCATGGATAAAAGCCTCTTTGCTGCCCGCCTCACGCCGCGTGGTGCCCAGGCAGCAAAAGACGGTATCCACCGGATCCTGAACCTGCGCCAGCGCGTCGGTCAGCTGCGGATCGTGCGGATTAAAGACGCCCTCGATATCGCCCAGCGGGCGACGCGTCGGGGCGGCGATATAGTTAACCTTTCGCTCCTGAATAAGCATACGCAGCAGGTGCCCGCCCACCAGACCGGTCGCGCCGGTAATTAAAACCTGACTCATGACTCCTCCTTTGCAGATTAGTCCGTATGCGATTTCACATCCCTCAACCACACTTAGTAGTCTCATCGCTAAGTATCTACCACAAGCGAAGAAAAAGCTGTCTGAAGCCAAAACAACGGAGGAAGCATGAGCAAGAAAATTGCAGTCTTGATCACCGACGAGTTTGAAGATTCAGAATTCACCTCGCCTGCCGAGGCGTTTCGCAAGGCGGGGCATGAGGTGATTACAATCGAAAAACAGGCGGGAAAAACGGTGAAAGGCCATAAAGGCGAGGCCAGCGTTCCTATTGATAAGGCCATCGACGAGGTGCGGCCCGCAGATTTTGACGCTCTGCTGCTGCCCGGCGGCCACTCCCCGGACTCGCTGCGCAGCGACTCGCGCTTTGTGACTTTTACCAAAGACTTTGTCGCATCTGGTAAGCCGGTATTCGCCATCTGCCACGGCCCGCAGCTGCTGATCAGCGCCGAAGTGGTGCGTGGTCGCAAATTGACGGGCGTGAAATCGATCGCCATCGATCTGAAAAACGCCGGGGCGGATTTTCACGATCAGGAGGTGGTAGTCGATAAGGATCAGCTGGTCACCAGCCGGACGCCGGAAGATCTTATCGCCTTTAACCGTGAGGCGCTGCGCTTACTCGGCGCGTAACCAGTGATGTTTTTTGCCAAAGCCTAACGTGTTGTCAGTGAACTTGAGTTCATCCAGACGGATCTCCCATACGGGGGCTGGCATGGCGGCGGCAACCGGAAAGCGGCGAAGGTAGTGCTTACGCATCGCGTCGCTTTCCTCCCCCTCCAGACGACGGATCTCCCCTTTAAACTGCACGCCGCGGATCAAGGCCACGGTTTTCGGCTGTCCGTTGACGGTGCCCGCGACTCTGGCCTGCCTGCCGCTCATCTGCGCATGACGGGTTTTATCTTCGCTTAAGACGTAAAAGGCCACGCGCTGCGGGTCGTAATAGTAAAAGGCATTTGCGCACCACAGATCATCGTCCTGGTGAACGCACCAGGTGACGACGTGCTGCTTCGCCAGCCAGCGGTTGATGGCGGCCAGAGTTTCCATTTCGCTTCTCTCTCGTGCTAAGGTGCGTTCACCTTAACATACTGAATCTTTCGCCGTGTGCTGGTTTCTCTATCTCGTTCGAACCGCTGATAATACGCTCTATACGGGCATCACTACCGATGTCCCGCGCCGCTTCCTGCAACATCAAACCGGAAAAGGGGCGAAGGCGTTACGCGGCAAAGGGGAGCTGACGCTGGCGTTTTCCGCCGTCGTGGGGGATCGTTCGCTGGCGCTGCGGCTGGAATACCGGATCAAACAGCTGACGAAGCGCCAGAAAGAGCGCCTCGTCAGCGGAGACGGGACGTTTGAGGCGCTACGCGAGAGCCTGCAAACGCCGCTGATTAAAAGCGATTGAAGTGGTCGTGATACTCGACCAGACCGCTGACGCCGTTAAGGGCATCATCCGCCAGAGGGTGCAACTGGAAAGCCGATTCGGTGCCCGGCCAGCGGCAGCGCAGATCGTAATGCGCCGCTTTCTCGAAGCCTAAACGGCCGTAGAACGCCGGATCGCCCAGCGTGACCACCGCGGCATAGCCAAACTCATTGAGCGAATCCAGCCCTTCGTAGACCAGTTGACGGGCCAGGCCTTGCCCACGGTAGTTTTCATCCACCGCCAGCGGCGCCATACCGACCCACTGCAGCTCTTCGCCCTGCACGGTGACCGGGCTAAAGGCGACGTAGCCCACAACCTGACCCTCGTCGTCGGTAGCCACCAGGCCCAGGGTAATCAGGCCATCTTCACGAAGATCCTGAACCAGTTGCGCCTCACCGTCCCCTTCGAAGGTCCGGCGTAATAAGGAATCAATACCAGGGGCATCGATCCCAATCTCTACTCGAATCAACATGGCTCACCTACAGAAGTGTGTTTACTCTCCGGCGGCGTTTTCAAGCCCGCCTCGACAAAATCGGCCAGCTGCAGCAGCGCCACGCGCAGCGGCTTCGGCATCTGCTCCAGCTCAATAGCATCCATCAGATTTTTGACATACAGACCTAACTCGGTATCGCCTTCAATCACCAGACGGCGCTGGAAAAAGAGGGTGTCGGGATCCTGTTTACGCGCCGCGATCATCAGCAGATCGCTGGCGTCAGCGCTAAAGCTGACATCCGCTTCGGCGGATTCGCGTACCACCAGCTGTTCATTTTCGACGGAGGTGTACCAGCGCAGGCCAATATCCCGCACCTCAATACTTAACCAGCGCCCCTCCAGAAACTCCAGCTCGCCCTCCGCCAGCGCCTGGCGGAACTGCCAGCTTAGTACCTGCTCCAGCACCTGGCGCTTCAGCGCAAAGGGTGCCAGCTTCACCGGCACGCTCAGCAGCGATGGGCCAAATTGTACGAGACGTGAACGCAGTTTATCCAGCACGAGCAATACTCCCTGATATCTATAGTCCTGATATTTTGCCATATCCAGTTGTTGGTATAGCGGCGTAAATCAACAAACTGCCATCCGGCGTAATCCATTATTGGTGCCATCAATACGCCATTAGCTGCCTTAAATCAAAAATTGTCGCCGGGTGGTTAATTAAAATCGCTGCTCGATAACAATTTTGCATCTCTTCGGGGCTGCAAACGACAGGATAAATTATGGAGCTGCTCTGCCCTGCCGGAAATTTACCGGCGCTTAAGGCGGCCATCGAAAACGGCGCCGATGCGGTCTATATCGGGCTGAAGGACGATACCAATGCCCGTCACTTCGCTGGTCTCAATTTTACCGAGAAAAAGCTGCAGGAAGCGGTGAGCTTCGTGCACCAGCACCGCCGCAAGCTGCATATCGCCATCAATACCTTTGCCCACCCCGACGGCTATCAACGCTGGCAGCGTGCGGTGGATATGGCGGCACAGCTGGGCGCTGACGCGCTGATCCTTGCCGACCTCGCCATGCTGGAGTATGCCGCCGAACGCTATCCCCATATTGAGCGCCATGTCTCGGTTCAGGCCTCGGCGACCAACGAAGAGGCCATTCGCTTTTACCATCGCAACTTCGATGTGGCGCGCGTGGTACTGCCGCGTGTGCTTTCTATTCATCAGGTTAAGCAACTGGCGCGCGTCACGCCAGTGCCGCTGGAAGTTTTTGCTTTTGGCAGCCTTTGTATTATGGCCGAAGGACGCTGCTATCTCTCCTCCTACCTAACCGGTGAATCCCCTAATACCGTGGGCGCCTGCTCTCCGGCCCGCTTCGTGCGCTGGCAGCAAACGCCGCAGGGGCTGGAATCGCGTCTGAACGAGGTGCTGATCGACCGCTATCAGGATGATGAAAACGCCGGCTATCCGACGCTGTGTAAAGGCCGTTATCTGGTGGATGGCGAACGCTACCATGCGCTGGAAGAGCCCACCAGCCTCAACACCCTGGAGCTGCTGCCGGAGCTGCTGGCCGCCAATATTGCCTCGGTGAAAATCGAAGGCCGCCAGCGCAGCCCGGCGTACGTCAGCCAGGTGGCAAAAGTGTGGCGTCAGGCGATCGATCGCTGCATGGCGGATCCTAAACACTATGCTCCGCAACCTGCATGGATGGAGACCCTGGGCGCGATGTCCGAAGGTACCCAGACCACGCTGGGCGCGTATCACCGTAAATGGCAGTGAGATAACGCATGAAATATTCATTAGGACCGGTGCTCTACTACTGGTCAAAAGAGACGCTGGAAGATTTTTATCAGCAGGCGGCAACCAGCCAGGCCGACGTGATCTATCTCGGCGAGGCGGTGTGCAGCAAGCGTCGCGCCACCAAAGTGGGCGACTGGCTGGAGATGGCGAAGAGCCTGGCCGACAGCGGCAAGCAGGTGGTGCTCTCCACTCTGGCGCTGGTACAGGCTTCGTCTGAATTGAACGAGCTGAAACGCTACGTCGACAACGGCGAGTTTCTGCTGGAAGCCAGTGATTTGGGCGTGGTAAACCTGTGCGCCGAGCGCAAACTACCGTTTGTCGCCGGCCATGCGCTGAACTGCTATAACGCTGTCACCCTGCGCCTGCTGCTTAAACAGGGCATGACCCGCTGGTGTATGCCGGTGGAGCTTTCCCGCGACTGGCTGGTCAACATACTGGCGCAGTGCGACGAGCTGGGGATACGTAATCAGTTCGAGGTGGAGGTGTTGAGCTACGGCCATCTGCCGCTGGCGTACTCCGCCCGCTGCTTTACCGCGCGCTCCGAGAACCTGCCGAAAGACGAGTGCGAAACCTGCTGCATCAAATACCCGAACGGGCGCAGCATGCTGTCGCAGGAGAATCAGCAGGTGTTTGTCCTGAACGGTATTCAGACCATGAGCGGTTACGTTTACAACCTCGGCAACGAGCTGGCATCAATGCAGGGGCTGGTGGATATGGTGCGTCTGTCACCGCTGGGTCCGGAAACTTTTGCCGTGATTGACGCCTTCCGCGCCAACGAGAATGGCGCTGCCCCGCTGCCGCTGACCGCCAACAGCGAGTGCAACGGCTACTGGCGACGTCTGGCCGGCCTGGAGCTGCAGGCTTAAAAAAAGCTCACTTTGTTAACAACGTGTATTCATTTTTAATGCACTATTAAAAGATTCACCGTCGACAAAGTGAGCTGTTATGACTGTTAAATCCATTCCGTTTTCGGTGCTGGACCTGGCGCCGATCCCTGAAGGCTCCTCGGCAAGAGAAGCCTTTACCCACTCTCTGGATCTCGCCCGCCTGGCTGAACAGCGCGGCTATCATCGCTACTGGCTGGCGGAGCATCACAACATGGTCGGGATCGCCAGTGCGGCCACCTCGGTGCTGCTTGGCTATCTGGCGGCCAATACCACCACCCTGCATTTAGGCTCGGGCGGCGTGATGCTGCCTAACCACTCCCCGCTGGTGATTGCCGAACAGTTTGGCACGCTGAACACCCTCTACCCTGGCCGCATCGATCTGGGGCTGGGCCGTGCGCCGGGCAGCGATCAACCGACCATGCGCGCGCTGCGCCGCCATATGAGCGGCGATATCGACAACTTCCCGCGCGATGTGGCGGAGCTGGTGGACTGGTTCGACGCTCAGGATCCGAACCCGCAGGTACGTCCGGTGCCGGGCTATGGCGAACAGATCCCGGTCTGGCTGCTGGGCTCGAGCCTCTACAGCGCCCAGTTGGCCGCTCAGCTGGGGCTGCCATTTGCCTTTGCGTCGCACTTTGCGCCGGATATGCTGCATCAGGCGCTGCATCTCTATCGCACCAACTTCAAACCCTCCGCGCGGCTGGAAAAACCGTACGCAATGGTCTGTATCAACATCATTGCCGCCGACAGCAACCGCGATGCGGAATTCCTGTTCACCTCCATGCAGCAGGCGTTTATGAAGCTGCGCCGCGGCGAAACAGGTCAACTGCCGCCGCCGGTAGAAAACATGCATCAGCTGTGGTCCGCCTCAGAGCAGTATGGCGTCCAGCAGGCGCTGAGCATGTCGCTGGTGGGGGATAAAGCGAAAGTGCGCCACGGACTGGAAGCGGTGCTCCGCGAAACCCAGACCGACGAAATCATGGTGAACGGGCAGATTTTCGATCACCAGGCGCGGCTGCATTCGTTCGATCTGGCGATGCAGGTGAAAGAGGAGTTGGTGGGGTAGTTTTTTGCCGGATGGCGGCTTCGCCTTATCCGGCCTACGCGATCTTCGTAGGCCCGGTAAGCGTAGCGCCACCGGGCATTGTATTTAATGATAAACAGGCAGCAGATTAAAACTCGACAGCATGTGCACCAGCGCATTGCCAATCCCGAACACCAGAATCAGCGCAATCATCGGCTTGCCGCCCCAGACGCGGAATTTTGGGCTGCCGAAGCGTTTACGTGATTTACGCGCCAGCAGCGCCGGTACAATCGCCGCCCAGATGGTTGCCGCCAGCCCCGCATAGCCAATGGCATACAGGAAACCGTTCGGCCACAGCAGGCCACCGATCACCGGCGGCAGGAAGGTCAGCACCGCAGTTTTCAGACGGCCCATCGCCGAATCATCAAAGCCACAAAGATCGGCCAGATAGTCAAACAGCCCCAGGGTCACACCGAGGAAGGAGCTCGCCACGGCAAAGTTGGAGAAGATCACCAGCAGCAGATCCAAGCTGCGGCTATTCAGCACCCCACTCAGGGCCTGCACCAGCACATCAATGTTACCGCCCTTCTGCGCGATACCGATAAATTCCGGACGCGGGATGTTGCCCATCGTCCCCAGCAGCCAAATCACATACAGCCCCAGCGCCAGCAGCGTGCCGTAGACCAGGCAGCGGGTGATGGTGCGCGGATCTTTACCGTAGTACTTCATCAGGCTCGGCACGTTGCCGTGATAGCCAAACGACGCCAGACAGAATGGCAGGGTCATCAGCAGATACGGCGAGTATGAGGTATTGCTCTCCGCCACGTTAAACAACGTGGCAGGCGTAACGTGCCCCAGCAGGCTGCCGAAGGTCAGGAAAAAGGTGATGACCTTCGCGCCCAGCACAATGGCCGTCATCCGGCTGACCGCTTTGGTGCTCATCCAGACGATAAACGCCACGCCCATCGCGAAGCAGAGCCCCGCCAGCCGCGCCGGGACGTCCAGCGACATCTCCGAGAAGGTGTGATGCAGAATCGAACCGCTCGCCGAGATATAGGCGTAGGTCAGGATATAGAGCACAAAGGCAATAGAGATACCGTTGACGATGTTCCAGCGTTTGCCGAGCAGGTCGCGGGTGATGGTGTCGAAGCTCGAACCGATGCGGTAGTTGAGGTTAGCTTCGAGGATCATCAGGCCGGAGTGCAGCATACAGAACCAGGTGAAGACCAGTGCCGCCAGCGACCAGAAGAACCACGCCCCGGACATCACCACCGGCAGAGAGAACATCCCTGCGCCGATAATGGTACCGCCGATGATCACCACGCCGCCGAGCAGTGAGGGTGACGTTTGGGTGGTGGTTAGTGTCGCCATACAGCCTATTCTCCAGTCAAAAATTTGGGACCTGCATCTTAATGTGCTGCACTGTACCAGTACAATAGTACAAAGGGAATAAAAAAAAGCCCCGATATCGCTATCGGGGCTGTATATATTACTTTACGACTGAAGCGTAAGGCTTACGCGTCACGACGACGGGTAGGTGCACCGCCATCTTCGCGACGTGGGCCACGGCTTTCGCGACGTTCACCGCTGAAACGACCTGCACCTGGTGCAGCGCCTTCACGACGAGGACCACGGTTTTCACGACGCTCACCGCCACCGAAACCACGACCAGCAGGACGATCGCCCTCACGACGCGGACCGCGGTCCGGACGCGGCTGAGCATCACCCAGCAGCTGCATGTTCATCGGCTTGTTCAGGATGCGGGTACGGGTAAAGTGCTGCAGCACGTCGCCCGGCATACCTTTTGGCAGCTCGATGGTGGAGTGAGTACCGAACAGCTTGATGTTACCGATGTAACGGCTGCTGATGTCGCCTTCGTTAGCGATCGCGCCAACGATATGACGAACTTCAACACCATCATCACGGCCCACTTCAATGCGGTACAGTTCCATTTCGCCAGCGTCACGACGTTCGCGACGTGGACGGTCTTCACCACCACGCTCTGGACGGTCGCTACGTGGGCCACGGTCGTTGCGGTCATTACGGTCGCCACGACGTTCGAAACGATCGTCACGGTCACGGAATTCACGCTTAGGACGCATCGGTGCATCTGGTGGCACGATCAGAGAACGTTCACCCTGAGCCATCTTCAGCAGAGCGGCAGCCAGCGTTTCGATATCCAGCTCTTCGCCTTCAGCGGTTGGCTGGATCTGCGCCAGCAGCGCACGGTACTGATCCAGATCGCTGCTTTCCAGCTGCTGCTGTACTTTCGCGGCGAATTTTTCCAGACGGCGTTTGCCCAGCAGATCTGCATTAGGCAGGTCGGCTTCCGGAATGGTCAGCTTCATGGTGCGTTCGATGTTACGCAGCAGACGACGCTCGCGGTTCTCAACGAACAGCAGCGCACGACCCGCACGACCTGCACGACCGGTACGGCCGATACGGTGAACGTAAGACTCGGAGTCCATCGGGATGTCATAGTTAACAACCAGGCTGATACGCTCAACGTCCAGACCACGTGCTGCCACGTCGGTTGCAATCAGGATATCCAGACGACCGTCTTTCAGACGCTCCAGAGTCTGCTCACGCAGGGCCTGGTTCATGTCGCCGTTCAGCGCTGCGCTGTTGTAGCCGCTACGCTCCAGGGCTTCAGCCACTTCCAGGGTCGCGTTTTTGGTACGAACGAAGATGATCGCCGCATCAAAATCTTCTGCTTCCAGGAAACGAACCAGCGCTTCATTTTTACGCATGCCGTATACAGACCAGTAGCTCTGGCTGATGTCCGGGCGAGTGGTGACGCTGGACTGGATACGCACTTCCTGCGGATCCTTCATGAAGCGACGGGTAATACGACGGATCGCTTCCGGCATCGTTGCAGAGAACAGAGCGGTCTGATGACCTTCCGGGATCTGCGCCATGATAGTTTCTACGTCTTCGATGAAGCCCATGCGGAGCATTTCGTCAGCTTCATCCAGTACCAGACCGCTCAGTTTAGAGAGATCCAGCGTACCGCGTTTCAGGTGATCCAGCAGACGACCCGGCGTACCGACGACGATCTGTGGGCCCTGACGCAGGGCGCGTAACTGCACGTCATAACGCTGGCCGCCGTACAGAGCAACCACGTTTACGCCGCGCATATGTTTAGAGAATTCAGTCATCGCTTCCGCAACCTGAACAGCCAGTTCACGGGTCGGAGCGAGAACGAGGATCTGCGGTGCACGCAGGTCCGGATCGATGTTGTTCAGCAGCGGCAGCGAGAACGCTGCAGTTTTACCGCTACCAGTCTGGGCCATGCCCAGCACGTCACGACCAGAGAGCAGATGTGGGATACATTCTGCCTGGATCGGAGATGGTTTTTCGTAACCCAGATCGTTAAGGGATTCAAGGATAGGAGCCTTCAGGCCCAGATCTGCAAAAGTGGTTTCGAATTCAGCCATGTAGTACGAGTGCCTCAATGTCAATGGCGGCCAGTCTACATAACTCATCGTGAAAATTTTCGGTAATTTTCATTGAAAGTGTGAACCGGCTCAAAGTAGGTGTATTGACGAACAACAACGCCCTCACCCGTTAAGATGATGGCAATCAAAAAATGATTACGGGCTGATGTTATGTCGTCAGCTATTGCTGGTCCGATTCTGCCAGGTCGTCGTGCTCCTGGCCCAAGAGCGATAATTCCAACAATGCATAACGGTGCTCAACGTAGTTGTGGACGTTGTTAGCGACCGCTAATTTGAACAGTGCCGTGGCGCTGTCCATATCCCCCAGACTTAGGTAGTACTTACCTAAATAGAAGTTGGTTTCACTGAGATGCTCAGCGAGCGAGGTGTTATCCGTTGCGTCTGCCTTAAGCCTTTCCATCAGCGTTGCTTCGCTGATGTTGCCCAGGTAGAACTCGACAATATTCCATCCCCACTGTGCCTTGTCCGATTTGTCGAAGCGTTGCTTTAACGCGTCTTTGGCCTGCTTCGCATCGAGCTTCTGCTCGACAAGGTAAAGCCACAGGCTACGGAAAGGGTCGTTAGGATCGTCTTGATAAAACGCCAGCAGATCATCTTGCGCTAACTTGTCACGACCGCCGTAATACAGGGCGATTCCGCGATTCAAGTGCGCGTAGTTGTAAGTTGGATCAAGCTCAAGTACAGAATCAAACGCTTCATAGGCAGCATCAAAATTGCCTGCCTGCGTTAAATAAATGCCTAAGTAGTTGAATACTTCCGGCATATCCGGTCGGATCGCCAGCGCTTGTGAAAAATCATTTCGCGCCAGTGCCCTCAGACCGAGACTATCATACAACACTCCGCGCTCATATAAAAGCTGTGCGCGTTCGTCATCGGTTAAAGCCCGACTGGCAAGAATTTGTTCCATGCGTGCCAGAATCACTTCCTGCTGCAAAGTCGGTTGCAGTGGCACTGCGAGGACTTCACTTTTACGCCAGGCAGAGTTGCTGCATCCTGCCAGCGTCAAAGCTGTCGCAACGAAACACCAGCGCAGAAAAGGCTTCATTTCCCACTCCCGAAGACAACAATTGGATGAACGTCCTGTCCCCCGGCGGCTTAACAAGGCGTCCTGCCTGATAATAAGCCCCCCCGCTTACGCGGAGGGCAAACGGCAACCTTACTCGCCCTGTTCTGCTGCCGGAGCTTCCGGTGCAGCGGCAGATGACTGCTCGGTGGCTTCTTTGATGCTCAGACGGATACGGCCCTGGCGGTCAACTTCCAGAACTTTAACCGGAACTTCCTGACCCATCTGTAGGTAATCGGTCACTTTCTCAACGCGCTTGTCAGCGATCTGAGAGATGTGAACCAGACCTTCTTTACCGCCACCGATGGCAACGAATGCGCCAAAGTCAACGATACGGGTCACTTTACCGCTGTAGATACGGCCCACTTCGATCTCTGCGGTGATCTCTTCGATACGACGGATAGCGAATTTCGCTTTCTCACCGTCGGTCGCTGCGATCTTCACAGTACCGTCATCTTCGATTTCGATGGTGGTGCCGGTCTCTTCGGTCAGAGCACGGATAACAGAACCGCCTTTACCGATAACGTCTTTGATCTTGTCCGGGCTGATCTTGATGGTGTGGATACGTGGTGCGAACTGAGAAATGTCGCCACGTGGCGCGTTAATCGCCTGTTCCATCACGCTCAGGATGTGCAGACGTGCACCTTTCGCCTGGTTCAGCGCAGCATGCATGATCTCTTTGGTGATGCCTTCAATTTTGATATCCATCTGCAGGGCAGAGATACCTTCGCGGGAACCCGCAACTTTGAAGTCCATATCACCCAGGTGATCTTCGTCGCCCAGGATGTCAGACAGAACAACGTAGTTGTCGCCTTCTTTCACCAGACCCATCGCGATACCCGCAACGGCTGCTTTCACAGGAACACCCGCGTCCATCAGTGCCAGAGAAGCACCACACACGGAAGCCATAGAAGAAGAACCGTTAGATTCGGTGATTTCAGAAACCACGCGAACGGTGTACGGGAATTTGTCAGCATCTGGCATAACCGCCAGAACGCCGCGCTTCGCCAGACGACCGTGACCAATTTCACGACGCTTAGGCGAACCCACCATACCGGTCTCACCAACGGAGTACGGAGGGAAGTTGTAGTGGAACAGGAAGCTGTCAGTGCGCTCGCCCATCAGTTCGTCGATGTTCTGTGCGTCACGGGCAGTACCCAGGGTCGCGGTAACCAGCGCCTGAGTTTCACCACGGGTGAACAGTGCGGAACCGTGAGTACGTGGCAGAACGCCAGTACGCACATCCAGACCACGGATCATGTCTTTTTCACGGCCATCGATACGCGGCTCGCCTGCCAGAACGCGGCTACGAACAACGTTTTTCTCGATAGCGTGCAGAATTTCGCTCAGCTCGTTAGCGTCCAGGGACTCATCTTCTGCAACCAGCGTAGCGATGGTTTCAGATTTAATGACGTCAACCTGAGCATAACGCTCCTGCTTGTCGGTGATGCGGTAAGCATCGCTCAGACGTGATTCAGCCTGGGCAGCAACGCGAGCGTTCAGCGCTTCGTTAACCGCTTCTGGCTGCCAGTCCCAACGTGGTTTACCGGCTTCTTTCACCAGGTCGTTGATGTTCTGGATAACGATCTGCTGCTGCTCGTGGCCAAACACCACCGCGCCCAGCATCTGGTCTTCGCTCAGCAGTTCTGCTTCGGATTCAACCATCAGTACTGCCGCTTCTGTACCCGCAACAACCAGGTCCAGCTTGCTCTCTTTCAGCTCGTCCTGAGTTGGGTTCAGAACGTACTGGTCGTTGATGTAACCAACGCGTGCAGAACCGATTGGGCCGTTGAATGGAATACCAGACAGGGACAGGGCTGCAGATGCGCCGATCATCGCCACGATGTCCGGGTTAACCTGTGGGTTAACGGAAACAACGGTCGCGATAACCTGAACTTCGTTAACGAAGCCTTCCGGGAACAGCGGGCGAACCGGGCGGTCAATCAGACGCGCAATCAGGGTTTCGCCTTCGCTTGGACGGCCTTCACGACGGAAGAAACCACCCGGGATTTTACCGGCAGCGTAGGTACGCTCCTGGTAGTTAACGGTCAGAGGGAAGAAGTCCTGACCTGGTTTTGCTTTTTTCTGGCCAACCACGGTTACGAATACCGCGGTGTCATCCATGCTTACCATAACGGCAGCAGTAGCCTGACGCGCCATCATGCCGGTTTCCAGCGTGACGGTGTGCTGACCGTACTGGAATTTACGAACGATCGGATTCAGCAAGATTCTGTCCTTTCTTAAATGAATGACAGCACACCAGAGGCGTGCTGACGTTTAACCGGACCTTCTTCGCATCCTCGCGACTAATGACAACCGACACCCCCATGGGTGAAGCCTCTCATTAGCCGCGCGAACCTCTGCAATGAAGATCATTTATAGCAACAATACATTAGTTTCCAGTGAATTGCTGCGGTCTGGTTGAAAAAAGGGGCCATAAGGCCCCCTTTTCTGAAACTCGCAAGACTTAGCGACGCAGGCCCAGACGCTCGATCAGCGCGGTGTAGCGTGCAACATCTTTACGTTTCAGGTAGTCGAGCAGTTTACGACGCTGAGAAACCATGCGCAGCAGACCACGACGGCTGTGGTGATCTTTTTTTGTGCTCTGCAAAGTGACCCTGCAGGTGGTTAATCTGTGCAGTCAGCAGTGCAACCTGAACTTCGGTAGAACCGCTGTCGTTAGCATCACGACCAAACTCAGAAACGATTTTAGCTTTAGCTTCAACGCTTAGAGACATTTTAAAACTCCAAAGTATAAAGAATGAAAGGATGCCGATCTCTAATTCAGCTATCCCATGTATAACGCTTGCCAATTGTTAAACAATTCACCAGACGTTAAGCGGCAATATTCTACCCGCCTCCCCTGCTTATCGCAAGGTAAGGCGTCAGCTTATGCCGGATATTCGACCACCAGACGGCGCGGTGCAACACGTCCTTCGTCGTCAATTTCACCCATGCCGATGAAGGTATTGTTATCGCCTTCCGTAACGCGAACCAGCCCCTGATGAGGGACGTCAGTGGTGCGCACCGGATTGCCGTTTTTGAAGTAAACGGACGAGGTTAACGGCAGATTGACGACCGGATAGTCCGAAGCTGGACTGTCCATCGGCATCAGCAGTGGGTCCAGCAGGTCTGCAGCCTCAATACCCTGCTCCTGAGCCTGCTCAACCAGCGCCTGCAGCTGCTCCAGCGTCACCATCCGTTCTGCCGGGTATTTACTTACCGCCAGACGACGCAGGTAAATCACGTGTGCGCCACAGCCCAACTTCTCACCCAGATCGTCAATGATGGTACGGATGTAAGTGCCTTTTGAGCAGTGAACTTCCAGCTCCAGTTCATCACCTTCGTGGCGAATGAACAGCAGCTCGTACACCGTAATCGGGCGGGCTTCGCGCGGCACGTCGATACCCTGGCGCGCATACTCGTAGAGTTTTTTGCCCTGGTATTTCAGTGCTGAATACATCGACGGCACCTGCTCGGTGTCGCCGCGGAAACTCTCCAGTGCCGCCTCAAGCTGTTCAGCACTGAACGTTACCGGACGCTCTTCCACGACCTGACCATCCGCATCGGAGGTATCCGTGCGCTGGCCCAGCTTTGCAATCACGCGGTAGCGTTTGTCAGAATCCAGCAGATACTGGGAAAACTTCGTCGCTTCACCCAGGCAAACCGGCAGCATGCCGGTCGCCAGCGGATCCAACGCACCGGTATGACCGGCACGGTTAGCATTGTAGAGACGTTTTACTTTTTGCAGCACGTCGTTGCTGGAAGCACCCTGGTGCTTGTCCAGCAGCAGCACGCCGTGCACGTCGCGACCGCGACGACGAGGACGACTCATCAGTCCTCCTTTTTATCGTCCGGGTTCACACGACGCTCATCATCCTGCTTCACCACGCTGGTGACCAGGTTGGACATGCGCATCCCTTCAACCAGTGAGTTGTCATAGAAGAAGGTCAGTTCCGGCACGATACGCAGGCGCATGGCTTTGCCCAGCAGAGAGCGGATAAAACCAGAGGCGTCCTGCAGGGCTTTGATGCCCAGCTTAACTGCGGCTTCATCCTGATCGTTCAGGAAGGTCACAAACACTTTGGCATAGGCCAGATCGCGGGACACTTCAACACCGGATACCGTCGTCATCATGCCCAGGCGTGGGTCTTTAATTTCGCGCTGCAGGATGATTGCGATCTCTTTTTGCATCTCCTGAGCAACGCGCTGTGGGCGACCAAATTCTTTCGCCATAATAAATTCTCCAGACAAAAAAGGGGCTCTTAGCCCCTTTTTGATAATTCTTGCCGGGTGGCGCGAGGCGATCCCGGCTTACATGTGGACTCATCCGCAGGGGATTAGTCGATGCTGCGTTGGATCTCGATGATCTCGAACACTTCGATCATATCGCCTACGCGAACGTCGTTGTAGTTCTTCACGCCGATACCACATTCCATGCCGTTACGGACTTCGTTAACGTCATCTTTGAAGCGGCGCAGGGATTCCAGCTCGCCTTCATAGATAACCACGTTGTCACGCAGGACGCGGATTGGGTTGTGACGCTTGATGTTACCTTCGGTAACCATACAGCCCGCGATAGCACCGAATTTCGGTGATTTGAACACGTCACGTACTTCAGCCAGACCGATGATCTGCTGTTTCAGTTCCGGAGACAGCATACCGCTCATCGCCGCTTTCACTTCGTCGATCAGGTGATAGATGACGGAGTAGTAACGCAGATCCAGGCTTTCCGATTCGATCACGCGACGCGCAGAAGCATCGGCACGGACGTTGAAGCCAACCAGAATTGCGTTGGAGGCTGCGGCCAGGGTTGCGTCGGTTTCGGTGATCCCACCTACGCCAGAACCGATGATCTTCACTTTCACTTCGTCGGTAGACAGTTTCAGTAAAGAGTCGGAGATCGCTTCCACAGAACCCTGAACGTCTGCCTTCAGAACGACGTTCACTTCGTGAACTTCGCCTTCGGTCATGTTGGCAAACATGTTCTCGAGTTTAGATTTCTGCTGGCGAGCCAGTTTAACTTCACGGAATTTGCCCTGACGGTACAGCGCAACTTCACGCGCTTTCTTCTCGTCACGAACAACGGTCACTTCATCACCGGCAGCCGGAACACCGGACAGACCCAGGATTTCCACAGGAATGGATGGACCTGCTTCCAGCACTTCACGACCCAGTTCGTCACGCATTGCACGAACACGGCCATATTCGAAGCCACACAGCACGATGTCGCCTTTGTTCAGGGTACCTTCACGTACCAGAACGGTAGCAACCGGGCCACGACCTTTATCCAGGAAGGATTCGATCACCGCACCGCTCGCCATACCATTGCGAACCGCTTTCAGCTCCAGAACTTCAGCCTGCAGCAGGATAGCGTTCAGCAGGTCATCGATACCGGTACCCACTTTTGCAGAAACCGGGATGAACTGAGACTCACCGCCCCACTCTTCCGGCATAACGCCGTACTGGGACAGTTCGTTTTTAACGCGATCCATATCCGCTTCTGGCTTATCGATTTTGTTCACTGCAACAACCAGAGGCACCTGCGCCGCTTTCGCGTGCTGGATAGCTTCGATTGTCTGCGGCATCACGCCATCGTCTGCTGCCACCACCAGAACAACGATATCCGTTGCCTGCGCACCACGAGCACGCATAGAGGTAAACGCGGCGTGGCCCGGGGTATCCAGGAAGGTGATCATGCCGTTATCGGTTTCTACGTGGTAGGCACCGATGTGCTGGGTAATGCCGCCTGCTTCGCCGGATGCCACTTTCGTGGAACGAATGTAGTCCAGCAGAGAGGTTTTACCGTGGTCAACGTGACCCATGATGGTCACAACCGGTGCACGTGGTTCAGCAGCTGCGCCAGTGTCACGGTCGCTCATTACCGCTTCTTCCAGCTCGTTTTCACGACGCAGGATAACTTTGTGGCCCATCTCTTCGGCAACCAGCTGTGCGGTTTCCTGATCGATAACCTGGTTGATGGTCGCCATGGCGCCCAGCTTCATCATCGCTTTGATGACCTGAGAACCTTTAACGGCCATCTTGTTCGCCAGATCGCCAACGGTGATGGTTTCGCCAATGATTACGTCACGGTTAACGGCCTGAGCTGGCTTCTGGAAGCCTTGCTGCAGCGCGGAACCTTTACGCTTGCCACCTTTACCACCGCGACCCGCTGCACGCGCTTCTTCGCGATCGGCTTTGGATTCAGCGTGTTTGTTGCCTTTCTTCTGAGGACGGGCAGTTTTGGATGCGGTGCGGGTACGGCCACGGCCACCCTCAACTTCGCGATCGTTTTCGTCTTCTGCCTGACGCGCGTGCTGAGAAGTGGTTACGTGGTAATCACTGGTGTCTTCAGTCTGTTCGACAGGATTAACACCATTCTTCTCGTTTTCTTCTGCCATACGGCGCGCTTCTTCAGCAACACGACGTGCGTCTTCTTCCAGCTTACGGCGTGCTTCTTCTTCCGCTTTACGCTTCAGTTCAGCAGCTTCATTTTCACGACGGGCTTTTTCCGTCTGGGCTGTTTTGGTCATTTCGTCAGTCTGTTGATTGCTCACTTTGTCTTTTTCCGCCGCGTCACGCTTCGCTTTATCACTGGCATCGCGCTTCGCTTTTTCTGCGGCCTCACGTTCAGCTTTTAATTCTGCCTCACGTTTGGCAGTTGCTTCTGCCTCACGCTGAGCTTGTTCTTCCGCTTCACGCTGTGCCTGCTCTTCCGCGGCAAGGCGTTCTGCCTCTTGCGGATCACGTTTTACAAAGGTGCGCGTCTTGCGGACTTCGATTTGTACCGATTTGCTTTTTCCACCGGTACCTGGAACATTTAACGTACTGCGCGTTTTACGCTGTAACGTCAGTTTATCAGGCGCCGAACCGTGTTCACGGTTCAGGTGCGACAATAAGGTTTGTTTCTCTTGCGCGGTCACTGAGTCATCAGCGGACTTCGGGATCCCTGCATCAGCAAATTGCTGTACCAGGCGGTCCACGGAAGTCTGAATCTCAGCAGCCAGCGTTTTTACAGTTACATCAGTCATGCTGTTCCTTCCTGCTACAGTTTATTACGCTTCGTCGCCGAACCAGCAAATATTACGTGCGGCCATGATGAGCTCGCCGGCTTTCTCGTCGGTTAAACCTTCGATATCAGCCAGGTCATCAACGCCTTGTTCAGCGAGATCTTCCAGCGTACAAACACCACGGGCAGCCAGCTTGAACGCAATCGCACGATCAAGACCTTCCAGATTCAGCAGGTCATCAGCCGGCTTGTTATCACCAAGGCTTTCTTCCTGAGCCAGTGCCAGGGTGGTCAGTGCGTTTTTAGCGCGGTCACGCAGGGCTTCAACGGTGGCTTCATCCAGGCCGTCAATTTCCAGCAGTTCTTTCATTGGCACGTAGGCCAGTTCTTCCAGCGTTGAGAAACCTTCTTCAACCAGAACGGTGGCGAAGTCTTCGTCAATGTCCAGGTACTTAGTGAAGGTATCAATGGCTGCATGGGCTTCTGCCTGATGCTTCGCCTGCAGGTCGTCAACGGTCATCACGTTGAGTTCCCAACCGCTCAGCTGCGAAGCCAGGCGGACGTTCTGACCGTTACGGCCGATAGCCTGTGCCAGGTTACCTGCTTCAACGGCAATATCCATGGTGTGCTTGTCTTCGTCTACCACGATAGACGCAACATCAGCCGGTGCCATCGCGTTAATCACGAACTGCGCCGGGTTGTCGTCCCACAGAACGATATCAATACGCTCGCCGCCCAGTTCAGTCGAAACTGCCTGAACGCGCGCGCCACGCATACCGACGCAAGCCCCTACCGGATCGATACGCTTGTCGTTGGTTTTCACCGCGATTTTCGCACGGGAACCCGGATCGCGGGCAGCGGCTTTAATCTCGATCACTTCTTCGCCAATTTCTGGCACTTCAATGCGGAACAGTTCGATCAGCATTTCAGGTTTAGAACGGGTCACGAACAGCTGTGCGCCACGCGCTTCTGGACGTACTGAGTACAGTACGCCGCGGATGCGGTCACCCGGACGGAAGTTTTCGCGCGGCAGCATATCTTCACGCAGAATAACCGCTTCGGCGTTGCTACCCAGATCCAGGGAGATATTGTCGCGGTTAACTTTTTTCACCACGCCGGTAATGATCTCACCTTCGTGCTCGCGGAACTGGTCAACGACCATCGCGCGCTCAGCTTCACGTACTTTCTGGACGATAACCTGTTTAGCAGTCTGGGTGGTGATACGGTCGAAGGTCACGGATTCAATCTGATCTTCAACGTAATCGTCGATGTTCAGGCTTTCGTCTTCAAAACGTGCCGCTTCCAGAGTGATCTCTTTCGTTGGCTGAGTGACTTCCTCAACGATAATCCAACGACGGAAAGTATCGAAGTCGCCGCTTTTACGATCGATTTCAACGCGGACATCGATCTCTTGCTCGTATTTTTTCTTGGTTGCCGTAGCCAGTGCACTTTCCAGCGCTTCAAAAATCTTCTCGCGCGGCAGTGATTTTTCGTTGGAAACGGCTTCAACAACAGCCAAAATTTCTTTGTTCATCGCGGGCTTTTCACCTCATCCAGACTGTTAAAAGTGGGGAACCAGGTTCGCCTTCTGGATATTACTCAGCGCGAACACTTCATCTTTGCCTTCGACTGTTACTGTGATCATCTCACCATCAACGGCCTTAATAACGCCCTGCCATTTACGGCGGTTTTGTACAGCCATACGCAGAACGAGAGCCGCTTCTTCACCAATGTAGTGAGTGTAGTGTTCAGCAGTGAACAGCGGGCGATGCAGACCAGGCGAGGAAACTTCCAGGTTATAGGCGACGGTAATAGGATCTTCAACATCAAGAACCGCACTCACCTGGTGGCTAACATCAGCACAATCATCAACATTGATGCCATCTTCACTATCAATATAGATGCGCAGCGTGGATGTACGGCTGCGAATGAATTCGATGCCGACCAGTTCGTAGCCCAGTGCTTCGACTGGTGCCTTAATCATCTCTGTTAATTTTTGGTCTAATGTGGACAAGCCCACCCCCAAGACGTAAAAAAAGGGCATAAAGCCCAGTTATTCTGTAGTCAGATAACAAAAAAACCCCGATAAATCGGGGCTTTAGATAACTGAACCCTATAGCCACAACAGTGGCCTGGAGCACTTTCAAAAAGAATTTTTTCAAATCCAGCTACGAAGGCGCTAAGTCTTCACAGTATATTTGAAAAAGGACTTTATAGGAAAGTGGTTGCGGGGGCCGGATTTGAACCGACGACCTTCGGGTTATGAGCCCGACGAGCTACCAGGCTGCTCCACCCCGCGCCTGAAACGTGGCAAATTCTACTCGCTGTGGGTAAAAAATGCAAATAATGCTGGGATTTGGTACCGAGGACGGGACGTAAAATCGGCGTACAGTATATTGATAGTAGACGCCGCCTGTCAACCCTGTGAACCGCAGCGATTCAGGCGGGAAATTTTTACAAAAAATACACGAATCACTTTCGGTACTTGCCAAAAGATGATTAAATGAAAACTCACTTATTCTGCATAAAAATGCATTTAGGGTGAAAGCGATCACTCATCAGTCAATCAAGCAGGGTTTTATTTTATGACGACGATTCTCAAGCATCTTCCGCAAGGACAACGTATTGGCATCGCTTTTTCAGGCGGCCTGGATACCAGCGCTGCACTGCTGTGGATGCGCCAGAAGGGAGCGGTTCCTTATGCATATACTGCGAACCTGGGTCAGCCGGATGAGGACGATTATGATGCGATCCCTCGTCGTGCCATGGAGTACGGTGCAGAGAACGCACGCCTGATTGACTGCCGTAAGCAGCTGGTTGCCGAAGGTATCGCTGCTATTCAGTGCGGCGCATTCCATAACACCACCGGCGGCCTGACCTATTTCAACACCACTCCGCTGGGCCGTGCTGTTACCGGCACCATGCTGGTTGCCGCCATGAAAGACGATGGCGTCAACATCTGGGGTGATGGCAGTACCTATAAAGGCAACGACATCGAGCGTTTCTACCGTTACGGCCTGTTGACCAACGCTGAACTGCAGATCTACAAGCCATGGCTGGATACTGACTTCATCGACGAGCTCGGCGGCCGTCACGAAATGTCCGAATTTATGATCGCCTGTGGCTTCGACTACAAAATGTCGGTCGAGAAAGCTTACTCAACCGACTCAAACATGCTGGGTGCAACGCACGAAGCAAAAGACCTGGAATTCCTGAACTCCAGCGTGAAGATCGTTAACCCGATCATGGGCGTTAAGTTCTGGGACGAAAACGTCAAAATCCAGGCGGAAGAAGTGACCGTGCGTTTTGAACGCGGCCACCCGGTTGCCCTGAACGGTCAGACCTTCTCTGACGATGTGGAACTGATGCTGGAAGCCAACCGCATCGGCGGCCGTCACGGCCTGGGCATGAGCGATCAGATTGAAAACCGTATCATCGAAGCGAAAAGCCGCGGCATCTACGAAGCCCCGGGGATGGCGCTGCTGCACATCGCATACGAGCGTCTGCTGACCGGTATTCACAACGAAGACACCATCGAACAGTATCACTCTCATGGCCGCCAGCTGGGTAAACTGCTGTATCAGGGTCGCTGGTTCGATCCACAGGCACTGATGCTGCGTGATGCTCTGCAGCGTTGGGTAGCAAGCGCCATCACCGGTGAAGTAACCCTCGAACTGCGTCGCGGTAACGACTACTCGATTCTGAACACCGTGTCTGACAACCTGACCTACCAGGCAGAACGTCTGACCATGGAAAAAGGCGAGTCCGTTTTCTCTCCGGACGATCGTATTGGTCAGCTGACCATGCGCAACCTGGATATCACCGATACCCGCGCCAAGCTGTTCACCTATACCGAGAACGGTCTGCTCTCCGTATCAACAGGTAACGGTCTGCCGCAGGTCGAGAACCTGGAAAACAGCGATAAGCAGTAATCATCACTGTACCGAATGCAAAAGGCGCCTGAGGGCGCCTTTTTTTAATGCCTGTCCTTGCGCTTTTCGTAGGCCCGGCAAGCACCGCGCCGCCGGGCAAAACTGGCGGGTGGCGCTGCGCTTACCCGCCCTACAAAATCACAAACTACAGACGAAAAAAAAGACGTCTTGCGACGTCTTTTCTTCGGAATATTGGTACTGAGGATGGGACTCGAACCCACAAGCCCGTTAGGGCACTACCACCTCAAGGTAGCGTGTCTACCAATTCCACCACCTCAGCACTGATACTGCTATTACTGCGGGATATCGCTGGTCGGCTTAGCCGGTGCAGCTGGCTGAGTTTGCTCGGATTTCGCCGGTGCGCTCAGATTTTCCCACTCGCTTCCTTTACTGGTCTTGTTGCTATTGATATTGCCAAGCGCCAGACTGATGATGAAAAACAGCGTTGCCAGAATCGCCGTTGCGCGGGTCATGAAGTTACCAGAACCACTTGAACCGAACAGCGTACCAGAAGCGCCTGCTCCAAAAGAGGCCCCCATATCAGCGCCTTTACCTTGCTGCAGCATGATCAACGCTACCAGAGCGATGGCTACAATAAGGAAAACTACCAAAAGAGCTTCGTACATAATCAACCTGTTCCTTGCGGATTTGCCGCATACCAATGCTTCGACCAATAAGCAGGAGTTTTTCTTTCCCACTGAAGCGGGTGTGAATACTAACCAAAGCGAATGACCTTCGCAAGGGCAATTTCAGCTCATTGTATCAAGTGCGGAAAAAAACAGCAAAACCGCAGCCACTGAGCAAAATAAAGGCGGCAAGCGCCGCCTTTTTAGACACTTAACGGAAGTTACGCCGCTTTTACAGCATCCGCGATGCGATGCGCAAACTCGGTCACCTGCGCTTCGTCTTCCCCTTCCACCATCACGCGGATCAGCGGCTCGGTGCCAGACTTACGCAGCAGGACACGGCCACGGGAACCCAGCGCCGCTTCAACCTCAGCCATCACCGCTTTCACGTTTTCGTTTTCCAGCGGATCGCCTTTACCGGCCGTGAAGCGGACGTTAACCAGAATCTGCGGGAACATCTTCATGCCGCTGCACAGATCGTGCAGGGACATATGGTTACGCACCATCGCCGCGACAACCTGCAGACTGGCCACAATGCCGTCACCAGTGGTGGTTTTGTCGAGCAGGATCACGTGGCCGGAGTTTTCCGCGCCGATGCGCCAGCCCTTCTCCTGCAGTTTTTCCAGCACGTAGCGGTCGCCCACTTTCGCGCGCACAAACGGGATACCCAGCTGTTTGAGGGCCAGCTCCAGACCCATGTTGCTCATCAGCGTACCAACGGCACCGCCGCGCAGCTGGCCCTGGCGCAGCCCTTCACGGGCAATGATATAGAGGATCTGATCCCCGTCGACCTTATTGCCTTCGTGGTCAACCATGATCACGCGGTCGCCGTCGCCGTCATAGGCGATGCCCAGATCGGCCTTCTCTGCCATCACGCGCGCCTGCAGAGCACGGACGTCCGTGGCGCCCACTTCGGCGTTGATGTTCAGCCCGTTAGGCTCGCAGCCAATAGCCACAACCTGCGCGCCCAGCTCGCGGAACACGTTCGGGGCGATGTGGTAAGTAGCACCGTTCGCACAGTCGACCACGATTTTCAGATGGCCCAGGCTCAGCTCGTTCGGGAAGGTGCCTTTACAGAATTCAATGTAGCGGCCTGCAGCATCAACGATGCGGCTGGCTTTACCCAGCTCAGCAGAGTCCACGCAGGTCAGCTCTTTTTCCATCTCTGCTTCGATGGCTTCTTCAACTTCATCCGGCAGTTTGGTGCCATCGATGGAGAAGAATTTGATGCCGTTATCGTAGAACGGGTTATGCGATGCAGAGATCACAATCCCTGCTTCTGCGCGGAAGGCACGGGTGAGATAGGCGACGGCTGGCGTCGGCATTGGACCGGTAAAGGAGGCAGACAGCCCCGCCGCAGAAAGGCCAGCTTCCAGCGCCGATTCGAGCATATAGCCAGAGATACGCGTGTCTTTGCCAATGATGATTTTACGCGAGCCGTGGCTGGCCAGTACCTTGCCAGCCGCCCAGCCTAACTTCAGCACAAACTCAGGTGTGATTGGCGCATCGCCCACGCGTCCACGAATGCCGTCGGTACCAAAATATTTACGATTACTCATAGCGGGAGTTTTCCTTAGCTGCCAGTGTGGCTTCCACCACTCGCATGGCTTCTGCTGTCTCTTTTACGTCATGGACGCGAATAATATGCGCTCCCTGCATCGCTGCAATCACCGCGCAGGCCAGACTGCCGCTCAGGCGGTCGGATGGCCCAACGTTAAGCAGCTGACCTACCATTGATTTTCGTGACATCCCGACCAGCAGCGGCAGGCCAAAATGGTGAAACTCAGATAAGCGCGCAAGAAGCTCGAAGTTATGAGAGAGATTTTTACCGAAACCGAATCCCGGGTCGAGCAGCAATTTCTCTTTTGCGATACCGGCACGTTCACAACGCGCAATATGCTCAACAAAGTAACGGTTCACATCCGCAAATACGTCATCATATTTCGGCGCATCCTGCATGGTTTTCGGCTGGCCCTGCATGTGCATCAGACAGACCGGCAGCCCGGTCTCGGCCGCCGCCTCAAGCGCCCCCGGCTCGGTAAGGGAGCGAATGTCATTAATAATGTGAGCGCCCACTCTCGCTGACTCGCGAATGACCTCCGGTTTAGAGGTATCCACCGAAATCCAGACCTCGAAACGCTGCGCCAGTGCTTCGACAACCGGGATCACCCGGGACAACTCTTCGTCAACGCTGACATCTGCCGCGCCCGGCCGCGTCGACTCCCCGCCAACGTCAATAATAGTCGCCCCGGCGTTGATCATCAGGTTCGCATGCCGGACCGCCTCAATCAGCGTGTTATGCGTGCCGCCATCGGAGAAAGAGTCTGGCGTGACGTTCAGGATCCCCATCACATTTGGATGAGTCAGATCGAGATAAGAATCCTGGGCGAAGAGTTTCATGGCTAATCCCTGATTTTTTGGTTAAGCAGACAAGAAAAACCCCGGGGCAAGCCCCAGGGTTTCAGGTAAAGAGAACATCATCTACAGCGCTGACTTATTTGTCGCCCAACTGTTCTGACATGGTATTGCCCGGGTTTGGCGTACGCGGTTCATCGACCGGACGCGGCGCACGTGGCGTGTCATTGTTGTCAGAGTTGTTGGAGGTGCCTGGATCTTCCCAACCAGCTGGCGGACGCACATCACGGCGTGCCATCAGGTCGTCGATCTGCGGTGCGTCGATGGTTTCATATTTCATGAGCGCATCTTTCATCGCGTGCAGGATGTCCATATTGTCGTTCAGGATCTGACGCGCGCGACCGTAATTACGTTCAACGAGCGACTTCACTTCCTGATCGATGATACGCGCTGTTTCATCGGACATGTGCTTCGCTTTCGCGACGCTACGACCGAGGAACACTTCGCCCTCTTCTTCCGCATACAGCAGCGGACCGAGTTTGTCGGAGAAGCCCCACTGGGTCACCATGTTACGTGCCAGGTTGGTCGCGACTTTAATGTCGTTGGACGCACCGGTCGAAACATGTTCCACACCGTAGATAATCTCTTCTGCCAGACGACCACCGTAGAGGGTTGAAATCTGACTTTCCAGTTTCTGGCGGCTGGCACTGATGGCATCGCCTTCCGGCAGGAAGAACGTTACGCCCAGCGCACGACCACGCGGAATAATCGTCACTTTATGCACCGGATCGTGTTCCGGCACCAGGCGACCGATAATCGCATGACCTGCTTCGTGGTAAGCCGTGGACTCTTTCTGCGCTTCCGTCATCACCATGGAGCGACGTTCCGCACCCATCATGATTTTGTCTTTCGCTTTCTCGAACTCCACCATCGATACCACACGCTTGTTGCCGCGAGCAGCAAACAGTGCAGCTTCGTTCACGAGGTTAGCCAGATCCGCACCGGAGAAGCCCGGGGTACCGCGTGCAATGATTGCCGCATCGATGTCCGGAGACAGCGGTACGCGACGCATGTGCACTTTCAGGATCTGCTCACGACCACGAACGTCTGGCAGACCGACCACAACCTGACGGTCGAAACGGCCTGGACGCAGCAGCGCAGGGTCAAGAACGTCCGGACGGTTAGTCGCCGCGATAACGATGATACCTTCGTTACCTTCGAAACCGTCCATCTCAACCAGCATCTGGTTCAGGGTCTGCTCACGTTCATCGTGACCGCCACCCAGGCCTGCGCCACGCTGGCGGCCCACGGCGTCGATTTCATCGATGAAGATGATGCACGGTGCCGCTTTCTTGGCCTGTTCGAACATGTCGCGCACACGGGACGCACCGACACCAACGAACATTTCCACGAAGTCAGAACCGGAAATGGTAAAGAACGGTACCTTCGCTTCACCGGCGATGGCTTTCGCCAGCAGGGTTTTACCGGTACCCGGAGGGCCGACCATCAGGACGCCTTTCGGGATCTTACCGCCCAGTTTCTGGAAGCGGCTCGGCTCACGCAGGTATTCAACCAGCTCACCCACCTCTTCTTTTGCTTCGTCGCAACCTGCCACGTCAGCAAAAGTGGTTTTGATCTGGTCTTCCGTCAACATACGCGCCTTACTCTTGCCGAACGACATGGCACCTTTGCCACCGCCGCCCTGCATTTGACGCATAAAGAAGATCCAGACGCCGATAAGCAGCAGCATCGGGAACCAGGAAATGAAGATAGAAGCCAGCAGGCTTGGCTCTTCCGGCGGCTCACCTACCACCTTGACGTTTTTAGTCAGAAGGTTATCAAGCAGCTTAGGATCGTTCACCGGAATGTAAGTCGTGTAACGGTTACTATCTTTCTTGGTAACGTTGATCTCACGTCCGTTGATACGCGCTTCGCGAACCTGATCCTGGTTGACCTCTTGCAGGAAGGTAGAGTAGTCCACCTTACGGCCATTAGACTCGCTGGGCCCAAAGCTCTGGAATACTGACATCAGCACAACGGCAATGACCAGCCAGAGTATTAGGTTTTTCGCCATGTCACTCAAGGGATTAACCTCTTATTACAACTGTGTTAAAAACAGCGTCAGGATACTCAGTATCCGATTTATTTCAAACTTTCGCCTGAAACTCACCGGCTATCATTTTCGCCCGGTCGCTACAATATACACTTCACGTGAACGCGCACGTGAAGAGTCCGGCTTACGAACTTTGACCTTCGCAAACAGGGAGCGAATTTCCTTCAGATACTCCTCGAAACCTTCGCCCTGGAACACCTTCACTAAAAAACTACCACCCGGCGCTAATACATCACGACTCATTTCTAACGCCAGTTCTACCAGATACATGGAGCGGGGGATATCCACCGCCGGTGTTCCGCACATATTTGGCGCCATATCGGACATGACAACCTGAACTTTACTGTCACCTACACGTTCAAGTAACGCTTTCAGTACTAATTCATCACGAAAATCGCCCTGAAGGAAGTCCACACCAACGATGGGATCCATAGGTAAAAGATCGCAGGCGATGATTCGGCCGGTTCCGCCGATTTGTGTCACCGCATATTGCGACCAACCACCGGGCGCAGCACCGAGGTCGACTACCGTCATCCCCGGCTTAAAGAGTTTGTCACTTTGCTGTATTTCATCAAGTTTAAACCAGGCACGGGAACGTAACCCCTTTTTCTGTGCCTGTAGAACATATTTATCGCTAAAGTGTTCCTGGAGCCAGCGGCTCGAGCTTGCAGAACGCTTTTTACCTGTCATTTAACTTTCCGTCCTGGTTCATCGTAGCCTGTGGTGTAAATATCCACTCAGCAATTTGGCGATATTAGGGAGATGGCGGTAGAATGAACCGTTTTCAATCCCAACGTAAGCAAAAATATACGATGAATCTGAGTACTAAACAAAAACAGCACCTTAAAGGTCTGGCACATCCGCTCAAGCCTGTAGTCATGCTTGGCAACAATGGTTTGACCGAAGGGGTACTGGCCGAGATTGAACAAGCGCTGGAGCACCACGAATTAATCAAAGTGAAAATCGCCTCTGAAGACAGAGAGACCAAGACTTTGATCGTGGAAGCAATCGTGCGCGAAACCGGCGCCTGTAATGTACAGGTCATCGGTAAAACGCTGGTGCTCTACCGCCCATCTAAAGAGCGTAAAATCTCGCTGCCACGCTAAGATTATCCTGAATTGAACACATTTTCTGTGTAAAACGAGGGGTTTTTCTTTAGCAGGTGAGCAAAATGCCATGCTCCTTGAGTTGATAAAAGGCCGCTATGCGGCCTTTTTCCTATCTTTACAATGTATCAACATCTGGCTGGAGATGCGAATTACAGGTAATCAACCTTGATAATTTCGAACTCCACTTCCCCACCCGGGGTGCGGATGGTGACCACATCATCCTGCTCTTTGCCAATCAGACCGCGGGCAATCGGCGAGTTTACTGAGATCAGATTCTGCTTAAAATCGGCCTCATCATCCCCCACGATGCGGTAAGAAACTTCTTCATCGTTATCCAGATTGATCACGGTGACGGTGCAGCCAAAAATGACACGCCCGTTGTTTGGCATTTTTGTGATATCAATCACCTGCGCGTTCGACAGCTTGGCTTCGATATCTTTAATACGCCCTTCGCAGAAACCCTGTTGTTCACGCGCAGCGTGGTACTCGGCGTTCTCTTTCAGATCGCCATGCTCACGCGCATCCGCGATAGCGGCAATGATTTCAGGGCGGCGCACAGATTTCAGAAAATCCAGTTCTTCGCGCAGTTTTTCAGCCCCACGTAAGGTCATCGGAATAGCTTGCATTTGTTATACCTCTTTGACATTCCTGTTGGGTACGGGTAACCGACCCGACGACTGGCCCCGCAGGCATCACAGCCTGGCACAGGTCAGAAGCAAAAGAAAACTGACCCGGAAGCAAAGTTCCAGGTCAGCAGCAATTTTTCAATTTGATACGTATTTTAACGCGAAGTTCAGTATGGGTCATCGTTTACTTTACAGGGCGTTGGGCCGTAGTATGGCGGTTTGTTTCCGGGTTGTTAGCGCGAGATTATGCGATTTTCCAGATTTATCATCGGATTGACCACCACGATTGCGTTCACTGTCCAGGCAGCGAACGTTGACGAGTATATTAATCAGCTGCCCGATGGCGCCAACCTTGCCCTGATCGTGCAGAAGGTGGGTGCCCAAGCGCCTGAGATAGATTATCACAGCCAGCAGATGGCCCTGCCCGCCAGTACACAAAAGGTGATCACGGCGCTGGCCGCCCTGCTGCAGCTGGGGCCCGATTTTCGTTTCACCACCACGCTTGAAAGCAAAGGCAACGTCGAGAGCGGCGTGCTGAAAGGCGATCTTATCGCCCGTTTTGGCGGCGATCCGACGTTTAAGCGTCAGGATATCCGCAACATGGTCGCCGTGCTAAAGAAGTCAGGCGTGCAGCGCATTGAAGGCAATGTGCTTATCGACACGTCCATCTTCGCCAGCCATGATAAAGCCCCAGGCTGGCCGTGGAACGACATGACCCAGTGCTTTAGCGCACCGCCTGCGGCCGCGATCGTCGATCGCAACTGCTTCTCCATCTCACTGTACAGCGCGCCAAAACCCAATGATTTAGCCTTTATCCGGGTGGCGTCATACTATCCCGTCACCATGTTCAGCCAGGTGCAAACCCTCGCGAAAGGGTCGCCGGAAGCGCAGTACTGTGAGCTGGACGTGGTTCCGGGCGATCTCAACCGCTTTACGCTGACCGGCTGCCTGACACAACGCGCCGATCCGCTGCCGCTGGCCTTCGCTATCCAGGATGGCGCAGGCTATGCCGGGGCGATCCTGAAAGACGAACTTAAGCAGGCCAATATCACCTACAGCGGCACGCTGTTGCGCCAGACACAGAGCAACGAGCCGGGCACCGTGATTGCCAGTAAGCAATCAGCGCCGCTGCACGATCTGCTGAAGATCATGCTGAAAAAATCAGACAACATGATCGCCGACACCGTGTTTCGCATGATTGGCCACGCCCGCTTCGGCGTACCTGGCACCTGGCGTGCCGGTTCGGATGCGGTCCGGCAGATCCTGCGTCAGCAGGCCAATATCGATCTTGGGAATACCATCGCGGTGGATGGCTCCGGTCTTTCGCGTCACAACCTGATCTCGCCTGCTACCATGATGCAGGTTCTTCAGTACATTGCTCAGCACGACACTGAACTAAACTTTATCTCGATGCTGCCGCTCGCCGGATATGACGGCTCCCTGCAGTACCGGGCCGGCCTGCATGCCGCCGGCGTGGATGGCAAAGTCTCCGCGAAGACGGGCTCACTGCAGGGCGTATATAACCTTGCCGGGTTTATCACCACGGCCAGCGGGCAGCGAATGGCATTTGTGCAATATCTTTCAGGCTACGCGGTTGAACCTGCAGACCAACGCAATCGCCGTATTCCGCTGGTGCGCTTTGAGAGCCGGCTTTACAAGGATATCTACCAGAATAACTAGCGATGAAATTACTCATTGTTGAAGACGATCTGCTGCTGCAGGAAGGCCTGGCCCTGGCGCTCTCTGCCGAGGGCTATACGCTGGATTGCGCTGGCACTGCGGCCGAGGCTGATGGCCTTATCCAGAGCGGCGAATACAGCCTGGTGATCCTCGATCTTGGGCTACCCGATAAAGACGGAGCCACCCTGCTCAGCCAGTGGCGTCGTCGCGGAGTGGATAATCCGGTGCTGATCCTGACGGCGCGCGATGCGCTCGAAGACAGGATCAACGGCTTAGACTCCGGTGCCGACGACTATCTGGTGAAACCCTTTGCCCTCGCGGAACTGCAGGCGCGGGCCAGAGCCTTGATCCGACGTTATCAGGGGCACAGTGATAACCTGCTCAGCGACGGCGATCTGACGCTGAATCTGCAGACGCAGCAGGTATTACAGCAGTCCCAGCCGGTTGAGGTCACGCCGAAAGAGTTCGCCCTGCTGACGCGGTTAATCATGCGCACCGGGCAGACCGTTCACCGCGAAACCTTACAGCAGGATATCTACTCCTGGCAGGACGATCCTGGCTCGAACACCCTGGAGGTTCATATCCATAACCTGCGGCGTAAGCTGGGCAAAGATCGGATCAAAACCGTGCGCGGCGTGGGCTATCGTCTGGAGAGTCAAAAATGAACAGCATGCGCCGTCGTCTGATGGTGCTGTTAGCAGTCATTCTGCTGTTCTTTCAACTGGTCAGCGTCATCTGGCTCTGGCATGAAAGCCGGGAGCAGATCAGCTTCCTGGTCAACGAGACGCTTTCAGCCAAAGCGCGCAACCAGCATGTAGAGAAAGAGATCCGGGAGGCGATTGCCTCGTTGCTGGTGCCCTCGCTGGTGATGGTCGGTTTTACGCTGCTCTTCTCCTTCTGGGCGGTCAGCTGGATCACCCGCCCGCTCAATCAGCTCCGCTCCAGCCTGGCAAATCGTTCTGCTGATAACCTCTCCCCACTGCCGATGTATTCCGACATGGAAGAAATTGGCGCCGTCACCACCTCCCTGAATCAGCTTCTTGCCCGCCTGGATCAAACCATTCAGCAGGAGCGTCTGTTCACCGCTGACGCCGCGCACGAGCTGCGCACGCCGCTGGCGGGCATTCGCCTGCATCTGGAGCTGATGGCGCAGTCAGGCTCGCCTCAGGCGACGACGCTGATTGCCCGTATCGACCAGCTGATGCATACCGTGGAGCAGCTCCTGATGCTGGCTCGAGCGGGTCAGGCCATGGCCAGCGGCCATTACGAGACGGTTAACTGGAGCGAATCCATTTTTGCCCCGCTGGCGCTGGAGAATGAGGCCAAAGATCATACCCTGATCTGGCCGCAGACGGGCTCCCAGAGCGTCCAGGGTGATGCGATCCTGCTAAGACTGATGCTGCGCAATTTGCTGGAAAACGCGGTGCGTTACAGTCCGGCGGGAACCACCATCGAAGTCAGGATGCAGGAAATCGACGATGGCACGCTGGTGAGCGTCTGCGATCGGGGACCAGGCATTGATGAGGCTCACCGCCAGTCGATTACCGAGCCGTTTCGTCGTATCGATCAACGCTATGGCGGAAGCGGGCTGGGGTTGAGCATCGTACAGCGTATCGTGCAGCTACACCGAGGCAAACTGACTCTGGAAAATCGCCCCGAAGGCGGATTGAAGGTCGGCTGCTGGCTACCGGCAAAACTGAACTAAAAAAAACCCCCCTTGATAAGGGGGCCATTGACGGTCTTAACGCTTGTAGATGAATTCGACGCCTTCTTCGTCGTCTTCGTCCCAGTCGTCATCCCAGTCTTCGTCGTCTTCTTCTTCCGTCTGCTCTTCAAGCTGCTGACGGTGGTAGTCATCCCACATGAATTCGACTTTCTCAGGCTGTTTCGCCTCTTCTGCCTGCGTAACCGGGTTCTCGATGATGAAGGTCATCACGTCCCAGCACAGATCTTTCACGCCCATCTGGCTTGCAGCGGAGATGAGATAGTATTTATCTTCCCAGCCCATCGCTTCAGCAATGGCTTTCGCCTTCGCTTCGGCTTCTTCTTTGTCCATCAGGTCGATCTTGTTGAAGACCAGCCAGCGCGGCTTAGCAGCCAGCTTATCGCTGTATTTTTCCAGCTCGCCAATAATGATGCGGGCGTTTTCTACCGGATCGGAACCGTCGATCGGATCGATATCGATGAGGTGCAGCAGAACGCGGCAGCGCTCAAGGTGTTTCAGGAAGCGGATCCCTAAACCAGCCCCTTCCGCGGCGCCTTCGATCAGACCCGGGATATCGGCTACGACGAAGCTCTTCTCGGTGTCCATACGCACCACGCCGAGGCTTGGCACCAGAGTGGTAAACGGATAGTCAGCCACTTTCGGCTTGGCCGCAGAAACCGCGCGGATGAAGGTGGATTTACCGGCATTCGGCATCCCCAGCATCCCAACGTCTGCCAGCAGCATCAGCTCAAGCTGCAGATCGCGCTTATCACCCGGCGTACCCATCGTTTTTTGACGCGGGGAACGGTTCACGGAGGATTTGAAGCGGGTGTTGCCCAGGCCGTGCCAGCCGCCTTTTGCGACCATCAGACGCTGACCGTGTTTGGTCATATCGCCCATGGTTTCGCCCGTGCCCTGATCGATAACACGCGTCCCGACCGGCACTTTTACGCTGACATCTTTACCGCGTTTGCCGGTACAGTCACGGCTCTGGCCGTTCTGGCCACGCTCTGCGCGGAAAGCTTTCTCGAAACGGTAGTCGATCAGGGTGTTAAGGTTTTCGTCGGCTTCAAGCCATACGTCACCGCCGTCGCCGCCGTCGCCGCCGTCAGGGCCGCCACGTGGAATGTATTTTTCTCGGCGGAAGCTTACGCAACCATTACCGCCATCACCTGCCACGACCAGGATCGTTGCTTCATCAACAAACTTCATTTTACTCTCCGTAAATCATTCGCCTGAGCGGGGGACACTACAACCGCTTCATTTTTGCGCCAACGTCCCCAAAGACGATGACCAATGGCGGAATACATCGCGCCCGCAACCACGACAAACGCACCGAGATAAGCCAACAGGTTTAACATCGGTTTGACGAAGAAATCGGGCCAGGCCATTGATAATAAATCTGAAAATAACAGCGTAAACAGCGGGGTCAGCGTAATCAGTGCGCTTACCTGCGCTGCCTGCCAGCGCGCCATCGCTTCTGCCAGCGCGCCATAGCCGACTAACGTATTCAGACCACAAAAGATCAAACACGCCAGCTGCCAGTCGCTTAACTGGGTAATCACTCCCGGTTTCGCCAGCGGCAACAGTGCAATAGTACATAAAGTGTACAGCAAAAACAGGATCTGCTGTGACGCCAGACGGCGCAATAACACCTTTTGCGCGACGCCATAACTTACCCACACCGCCGCTGCACTCACGCCGAAAATCACACCCCAGGTGTAATCCGTCAGGCGGGTAAATATCTCTATCAGACTGGTATTGAAGAACAACACCAGACCGCAGAGCAGCATCAGCGCCCCGATAATCTGCGTGCCACGCATCTTCTCTTTGAGGATGAAGACGCTGGCCACCATCATGCCGACCGGTGAGAGCTGGCCGATGACCTGCGAGGCCGTAGGGCTGAGGTATTGCAGGGAAGAACTGAACAGAATGAAGTTGCCAAACAGGCCACCCGTCGCAATCGCCAGCATTACCAGCCAGCGCGGTTTACGAAAGATGCGCAGCGGGGGAAGCTTACCTTTGATCGCAAGGATCGTTCCCAACCCTATACCGGCCATCAGAAAGCGGTAGAACACCACCGTCGGCGGCTCCATCACTTCCAGTACCTGCTTCATTGCAATTGGCAGAGCACCCCAGCACATTGCGGTAGTGAGCGCCAAAAGAATACCAATGCCGGCCTGCTGCTTCATGCCCGTTTTCCCTACAGAAAAAATTACCGGGTTTCCAATGTAAAAAGCCCCGCAACACGTTGCGGGGCTTTAATCCGTTACCGGACCGAGAAAACCTTACTCAGCAACAATGCTGATGTATTTACGGTTGTTCGGGCCTTTAACTTCAAATTTCACTTTACCGTCTGCTTTAGCAAACAGAGTGTGGTCACGACCGCAACCTACGTTGTTACCCGCGTGGAACTTAGTGCCACGCTGACGAACGATGATGCTACCCGCCAGAACAGTTTCGCCACCGAAACGCTTAACGCCAAGGCGTTTAGCTTCTGAATCGCGACCGTTACGTGTGGAGCCGCCAGCCTTTTTATGTGCCATTTAAATCTCTCCTCAGGTCTTAGGCGCTGATGCCAGTAATTTTCACATCAGTGAACCACTGACGGTGGCCCTGCTGCTTACGGTAGTGTTTACGACGACGAAACTTAACGATCTTAATTTTCTCGCCACGACCATGAGCAACAACTTCAGCTTTGATAACGCCGCCATCAACGAAAGGAACGCCGATTTTGACTTCTTCACCGTTTGCGATCATCAGAACTTCAGCGAACTCAACAGCTTCGCCAGTTGCGATGTCCAGCTTTTCCAGGCGAACGGTCTGACCTTCGCTTACTCGGTGTTGTTTACCACCACTTTGGAAAACCGCGTACATATAAACTCCGCTTCCGCGCACATCCTCGTGTGATTCAGAGTGCGCTATAAATATTCACAATAGGGCGCGAATATTACGCAAAACGCGAGCCTTTGACAAGTGCTACCGTCAATACATGAAGAAAAAAAACACAACACGTACGGTAACGTTTATCTGAGGCGTTTTTTCAGTACAATCAGCGCTACTATTGATAAACCGAACCCTACGTTAGCCCATTTGAAATGTGGAAAACAGGACTATAAGCCCGGCTTTTGCGATGAATTTAGAAAAAATCAATGAGTTAACCGCGCAAGATATGGCGGGTGTAAATGCAGCGATCCTGGAACAGCTCGACTCTGACGTTTCCCTAATCAATCAGTTGGGTTACTACATCGTTAGCGGCGGGGGCAAACGCATCCGTCCGATGATCGCTGTGCTGGCCGCTCGCGCGGTAGGCTATCAGGGCAATGCGCACGTCACTATTGCGGCGCTGATCGAATTTATTCATACCGCCACGCTGCTGCATGATGACGTTGTCGATGAGTCCGATATGCGTCGTGGCAAAGCCACCGCCAACGCGGCGTTTGGCAATGCTGCCAGCGTGCTGGTCGGTGATTTTATCTATACCCGTGCCTTCCAGATGATGACCAGCCTCGGCTCGCTGAAGGTCCTGGAAGTGATGTCCAAAGCGGTGAACGTTATCGCGGAAGGCGAAGTTCTGCAGCTCATGAACGTCAACGACCCGGACATCACCGAAGAGAACTACATGCGGGTGATCTACAGCAAAACCGCCCGTCTGTTTGAGGCTGCGGCCCAGTGCTCCGGTATTCTTGCCGGCTGTTCTGAGGCGCAGGAACGTGGTCTGCAGGATTATGGCCGCTACCTGGGCACCGCCTTCCAGCTGATCGACGATCTGCTCGATTACAGCGCTGATGGCGAAACGCTGGGCAAAAACGTCGGTGATGACCTCAATGAGGGCAAACCGACGCTTCCGCTACTGCACGCCATGCGTAACGGCACCCCTGAGCAGGCAAACCTGATCCGCGAAGCCATTGAGCAAGGAAACGGCCGACACCTTCTGGAACCAGTACTGGAAGCAATGGCAACCTGTGGCTCCCTGGAATGGACGCGTCAGCGTGCCGAGGAAGAAGCGGATAAAGCCATAGTCGCACTTCAGGTCATCCCTGACAGCCCTTGGCGAGACGCCCTGATCGGTCTCGCGCATATTGCTGTTCAGCGCGATCGATAAGGAACCCAGGAACTCTCTTTTTCATGAAAAGAGAGTTCCGGTAAGTTCCAAATAATATCCATAACGTTGTTAAAGAATCCGCTTACAGGCCTCATGATTAAAGCCCTGGCAAAATCTGAATGTTGCTTCCAGTAACGCGAACTTTTTAGAACCGCTGTTCGAAGAAGGTATAGTAAATACGTCATTTAATTGAAATGACGTGAACGTACCAGAACAGAGGGACCGCTGAATGGATAAGAAATTTATCGACTGGCACTCGGCCGATATTATTGCCGCGCTGCGCAAAAAGGGAACATCACTGGCTGCAGAATCCCGCCGTAATGGCCTCAGTTCATCCACCCTGGCAAACGCGCTGACGCGCCCCTGGCCGAAGGGAGAGCTGATCATTGCAACGGCGTTAGGTACCGATCCCTGGGTGATTTGGCCATCACGCTACCATGACCCGCTAACCCACGAATTTGTCGACAGAACGCGCATGATGCGCCAGAGCAGAAAACAAAAAGAGCGCCAACAATGACGCTCCTTTAAACGGGACCAGCAACCCCCCCGGTCAAGATGGCAGGGGGCTGCCTTAACGATTACTCGCCTTTCACACGCTCAATATTTGCACCCAGTGCACGCAGTTTATCTTCGATACGTTCATAGCCGCGATCGATGTGATAAATACGGTCCACCAGCGTCGTACCTTCCGCAATACAGCCCGCCAGCACCAGGCTCGCAGATGCACGCAGATCCGTCGCCATCACCTGCGCACCGGACAGTTTTTCTACGCCATGACAGATCACAGTGTTGCTTTCGATCTCAGCATGCCCGCCCATACGGATCAGCTCCGGTACGTGCATAAAGCGGTTTTCGAAGATGGTTTCGGTAATGAAGCCAGTCCCTTCTGCCACCAGGTTCAGCAGGGTGAACTGCGCCTGCATATCGGTCGGGAAGGCCGGATGTGGAGCAGTACGCACGTTCACAGCCTTAGGACGCTTACCGTGCATGTCCAGGCTGATCCAGTCTTCACCAATTTCGATGTCCGCACCGGCATCGCGCAGCTTGGCCAGGACTGCATCCAGGGTATCAGGCTGGGCGTTACGGCAGACGATTTTACCGCCGGAGATGGCCGCCGCGACCAGGAAGGTCCCGGTTTCGATACGGTCAGGCAGAACGCGATACACACCGCCGCCCAGGCGCTCAACGCCTTCGATGGTGATACGGTCGGTACCCTGGCCGGTGATCTTCGCGCCCAGCGTATTCAGGAAGTTCGCGGTGTCCACAATCTCTGGCTCGCGCGCGGCGTTCTCGATGATAGTGGTGCCTTCTGCCAGCGTTGCCGCAGACATGATGGTGACGGTGGCGCCAACGCTCACCTTATCCATCACGATATGCGCGCCCTTCAGGCGGCCATTGACAGAGGCTTTAACGTAGCCCTCTTCCAGCTTGATCTCGGCACCCAGCTTCTCAAGACCGAAAATATGCAGATCGACCGGACGCGCGCCAATAGCGCAGCCGCCCGGCAAAGAGACCTGACCCTGACCAAAACGGGCCACCAGCGGACCCAGCGCCCAGATAGAAGCACGCATGGTTTTCACCAGGTCGTACGGCGCGGAGAAGTTATTCACGTTGCTGGCGTCGATCCACACGGATCCATTACGCTCCACCTTGGTACCCAGCTGACCGAGCAGCTTCATGGTGGTATCAATGTCTTTCAGTTTCGGGACGTTCTGGATCTCTACCGGCTCTTCCGCAAGCAGTGCGGCGAAGAGGATCGGCAGCGCGGCGTTTTTGGCGCCGGAAATTGTGACTTCGCCCTGGAGACGCGTAGGCCCCTGAACACGAAATTTGTCCATGATTTACTCTCTGTATGAATTCAACCGTGCTGCGGGCAAATCACCCTCAGCTCAAAAACCGTTTAGTTTGCGATCGCGTGCCCACTCAGTCGGGGTGAACGCCTTGATAGACAGGGCATGGATGCGATTATCCGCGATATATTCCATCAGCGGCGCATAAACAGCCTGCTGTTTTTTCACGCGGCTCATGCCGTCAAAGATCTCTCCCACAGCAATAACCTGAAAATGGCTGCCGTCGCCGGAGACGTGGGCTTCCTGGAGGGCAAGTGCGTTCATCAGCACGGTCTGGATTTCATGATTTTCCATGGGATCTCTATCATCTGGTGTGAAAACAAGCCCAACATCTTAGAGCAAAGTGGCGCGGTCTTAAACAAGCAAAAAGCCCCGACGATGAAACAGTCGGGGCTTTTGATAGTAACGTACTGAAAAAATTAGCGAGGCAATACGTCTTCCGGCAGGTTATAGAGCTGCGCCAGGGTGATGACGTTGTCGCTGACACCTGCAAGCGTCACCTGCTTGCCCTGCCCTTTGCCTGCCGCTACCAGATGCACCAGCAGCGCAACGCCCGCCGTATCCACACGGGAGATGCCGCCAAGGTCGATACAGGAGATCCCCTGCATGGCTTCATGACGCGCATCCCACAGAGGATTCAGATAATCCTGATCCAGCTCGCCAGTGAGTAACAATGTCTCACCCTCGCGGGTCCAGCTGAGCTGCGACGTCATTATTTTTTCTCGTCCAGGGTGATTTTCTGACGCGAGATGCTGTTCAGCTGTGCGGTCAGACCATCAATGCCCTTGGTACGCAGCAGGTCGCTCCATTCGTTCTGCTTGGTGGTGATCATGCTGACGCCTTCGGCAATCATGTCGTAAGCCTGCCAGTTACCGTTCTGGCTGTTCTTACGCCACTGGAAATCCAGACGCACTGGCGGACGACCGTTCGGATCAACGATGGTCACGCGGATAGGCAGGATGGTGGCAGAGCCCAGCGGCTGTTCCGGCGCAATCTGATAGGTCTGGCCATGGTACATCGCCAAAGCCTGACCGTACGCCTGCTTCAGGTATTCACGGAACGCAGCAAAATAGGCATCACGCTGCGCTGGCGTTGCGTCTTTGTAGTAACGACCGAGCACCAGGGCGCCGGCATATTTTACCTGTACGTACGGCAGCAGCTCCTGATCGACCACATCGCGCAGGTAGTCGGGATTGGAACGAATTTTCGGCTGCTCGTTTTTAAGGCGATCGAAGGTTTTCTTAGCCGCCTCATTCATCTGTTGATAGGGATTGCTCTGATCGGCTGCGTTAGCGGCAGTCAAAGGGGCAATCATCAGCATGGCAACCATTAATAGTCGTTTAATCATGAATTACTTCTCCTGAGATGAATTCGTCGTGCCAACAGGCGGCGTAATGTCACTCTGCGCAGGTGTCTGAGCAGCTTGATTCTCGTCCCCCCCTTTACTGTTGCTGTTGTAAAGGAACTGACCAATCATATCTTCCAGCACCATGGCTGACTTCGTATCCTGAATGACGCCACCGTCCTTAAGGATAGTCGTTCCCAGTTCGGGATCTTCAAAACCGATGTTCAGCGCCAGGTATTGTTCACCTAACAGGCCGGAGGTACGGATAGACAGGGAGCTGGTATCCGGAATGTTGTTGTAGCGCTCTTCAATATCCAGCGCGACGCGCGGCAGATAGGTTTTCTCGTCGAGAGTGATATCAGCCACACGCCCTACTACTACCCCGCCAATACGTACCGGAGAACGGCTTTTCAGGCCGCCGATATTATCGAAGGTGGCATAAATACGGTATGTCGGCTCGGTGCGGATAGTCGTGACATCCGCCACTTTGAAGCTTAAAAACAGTGCGGCCAGCAGTGCCAGCAAGACAAATACGCCTACCCAAATTTCTACTTTTTTCGTTTGCATGAACTCATTTCCCAAACATCAGTGCGGTGAGCACAAAATCCAGAGCCAGTATGGCCAGCGACGAATGAACAACAGTGCGGGTGGTTGCCCGGCTGATACCGGCAGACGTCGGGATGGCATCGTAGCCGTTGAACAGCGCAATCCAGGCGATCGTCACGGCAAATACCGCGCTTTTAATCAGGCAGTTAACCAGATCCAGACGCCAGTCAACCGCACCTTGCATCGCAGACCAGAAGAAACCGGCATCGATTCCTTTCCAGTGCACGCCAACCATCGATCCGCCCCAGATCCCGACCGCAACAAACAGGATAGTCAGCAACGGCAGCGAGATCATGCCCGCCCAGAAGCGCGGCGCAATCACCCGACGCAGCGGATCCACGGCCATCATTTCCATACTGGAGAGCTGCTCGGTGGCGCGCATCAGACCGATTTCCGCCGTCAGCGCCGAACCGGCACGACCGGCGAACAACAGCGCAGCGACCACCGGGCCCAGCTCACGCAACAGGGAGAGCGCCACCAGCATTCCGAGGCTGGTTTCCGCACTGTAGGTGGTGAGCACCAGATACCCCTGCAGCCCCAGCACCATCCCGATAAAGACGCCGGAGACGATGATAATGAGCATCGACAGCACGCCGACATTATACAGCTGGCGTACCAGCAGAGGGGCATGTTTGCGGAATTCCGGTTTCCCGAACAGCGCATTGAATAACATCAACCCGGCACGCCCGAACGTCCTGATGGTTTTTATGCCACGGTGTCCGAGAGCGGCCAACGCATTTAACAGCATGAGTGGCTTAACTCCCTATTCCCAGTAAATCTTTATGATAATCGCCCGCCGGATAACGGAACGGCACGGGGCCATCTGCAATGCCGTCAAGGAACTGACGGACACGCGCATCGCTGTTGCTCTGTAATGATTGCGCGCTACCGTGCGCCACAATTTTTTTATCCGCCACGATATAGGCGTAGTCGGCAATGCTCAGCACTTCGGGTACGTCGTGGGTGACCACAATACAGGTCACGCCCAGCGCGCTGTTCAGTTCCGAAATCAGTTTGACCAGCACGCCCATGGTGATGGGATCCTGGCCGACGAACGGCTCATCGAACATGATCAGATCGGGTTCCAGCGCGATCGCGCGCGCCAGCGCCGCACGACGGGCCATACCGCCAGAGAGTTCGGAAGGCATCAGTTTCGCTGCGCCACGCAGGCCGACGGCCTCGAGCTTCATCATCACGGTGCTTTTTAACAGTTCCGGCGGCAGGTGAGTATGCTCACGCAGCGGATAGGCGACATTATCGAAGACATTCATGTCAGTAAAAAGCGCCCCGGACTGAAAAAGCATGCTCATGCGTTTACGCACCGTATAGAGGCGCGAGCGGGACATTGCCGGAATATTCTCGCCGTCAAAGAGGATCTCGCCCTGGCTCGGGGGGATCTGCCCGCCAATCAGGCGCAGTAACGTCGTTTTACCAATGCCGGAGGGCCCCATGATGGCGGTGATTTTACCGCGAGGCACGGTGAGAGAGATGTTGTCAAAAATGACCCGGCTGCTGCGCGTGAAGCTGACGCCACGGACATCGACTATATTCGCCCCATTCAGGCTCATGTACATTTCCTTTCTATTGCCGGTTCAGGATCAGCTTGATGCCTGATTTCGCCGCAAACCCAACATTTTTACAGAATATTACCTCTGCAGGTAAGCGAAAGCTGGCATTTGTTTTACTTTTACAACGCATAAAGTCAAAATTAGGAATACGTTACGTCTACAGACAGTATGCAGCGGCAGAGATTTTTTCTCGGTGGACCGGCGAGTATACCTGAAGAAAGGACTTTTGATGCTTCTTGCAACGGCACTGTTAATAATTGGTTTACTTTTGGTGGTCTACAGTGCCGACCGTCTGGTGTTCTCCGCATCAATCCTGTGTCGTTTATTGGGCATTCCCCCACTAATTATTGGGATGACCGTGGTCAGCGTGGGTACCTCTCTGCCGGAGATCATTGTCTCCGTCGCCGCGTCGCTGCACGATCAGGTGGATCTCGCCGTGGGGACGGCCATTGGCTCCAACATCGTCAATATCTTACTCATCCTGGGCCTCGCTGCACTGCTGCATCCATTTCGCGTGCATTCTGATGTTCTGCGGCGCGAATTACCGCTAATGTTAATTGTCAGTCTGCTGGCCGGTTACGTGTTATATGACGGGCAGTTAACCCTCAGCGATGGCATTTTCCTGCTGGCGCTGGCGATCATCTGGCTGTTTTACATCGTTAAGCTGGCCCGGGCGGCCGAGAAGCAGGGCAATGACTCCCTGACACGCGAGCAGGTTGCCGAACTGCCGCGTGAGGGGAATTTACCCGTTGCGCTGCTCTGGCTGGGCGTGGCGTTAATCATCATGCCGATGGCGACGCAGATGATCGTTGATAACGCCACTGTGTTGGCCAATTACTTCGCCATGAGCGAATTAACCATTGGCCTGACGGTGATTGCCATTGGCACCAGTCTGCCTGAGCTGGCCACGGCGATAGCCGGCGCGCGTAAAGGCGAAGATGACATGGCGATTGGCAATATCATCGGTTCTAACATTTTCAATATCGCCATTGTGCTGGGTCTGCCGGCCCTGATCGCCCCCGGCGCGTTTAATCCGCTCGCGTTCAGCCGGGATTATGGGGTGATGGTGTTAGTCAGCGCTATCTTCGCCCTGCTCTGCTGGCGGCGTAAAAGGCAGATTGGTCAGGGTGCAGGTGCCCTGCTGACGGTGGGATTTATCGTATGGATGGCGATGCTGTACTGGCTCTCGCCTCTTCTCTCTGGGTAAACGGAAACGCATTATGTCGCAAATAGAATTGCAGCCGGGTTTTGACTTTCAGAAAGCAGGAATACAAGTTCTGGAGATAGAACGTGAAGGTCTGGCGCAGTTAGATCAATACATTAATCAGGATTTTAGCCGCGCGTGTGAGAAGCTTTTCCACTGCACCGGTAAAGTCGTGGTGATGGGAATGGGCAAATCCGGGCACATTGGCCGGAAAATGGCGGCCACCTTCGCCAGCACTGGCACCACCGCCTTTTTCGTTCACCCCGGTGAAGCGGCCCACGGTGACCTCGGGATGGTTTCGGCGCAGGATATCGTCATCGCGCTATCGAACTCGGGCGAATCAAATGAAATCCTGGCACTGATCCCGGTGCTGAAGCGACTCCACGTTCCCCTCATCTGTATTACCAGCCGCCCTGAGAGCAGCATGGCGCGCGCCGCGGATATCCATCTGTGCGTTAAAGTGCCGAAAGAGGCCTGCCCGCTGGGGCTGGCACCGACCTCCAGCACCACCGCCGCGCTGGTGATGGGCGATGCGCTGGCCGTCGCCCTGCTCGAAGCCCGCGGCTTTACCGCCGAAGACTTTGCCCTCTCCCATCCGGGCGGCGCGCTGGGACGTAAACTGCTGCTGCGAGTGAATGATATCATGCACACCGGGGCTGAAATTCCGCACGTCAGCAAAGAGGCCTCCCTGCGCGATGCGCTGCTGGAAATTACCCGTAAAAATCTCGGCATGACCGTCATCTGCAACGACCAGATGATAATCGAAGGGATCTTCACCGACGGCGACCTGCGCCGCGTATTTGATATGGGGGGCGATGTCCGCAAGCTGGGTATCGCCGATGTGATGACGACCGGGGGGGATCCGGGTGCGCCCCGGCACGCTTGCCGTCGAAGTGTTGAACCTGATGCAGTCCCGCAATATCACCTCCGTTATGGTTGCTGATGGCGACCAGTTGCTGGGTGTGGTACATATGCATGATCTGCTGCGCGCAGGCGTAGTGTAATGAAGGATAAGACAATGAGTAATGCGGGTGCATCCCTTGCAACCTGTTATGGCCCGGTCAGCGCGCAGATGATGTCGCAGGCCGAAAACATTCGCCTGCTGATCCTTGACGTGGATGGCGTGCTGTCTGACGGCCTGATTTATATGGGCAACAATGGCGAAGAGCTGAAAGCCTTCAACGTGCGTGATGGTTACGGCATTCGCTGTGCGCTCACTTCTGGCATAGAAGTTGCCATCATCACCGGGCGTAAGGCTAAACTGGTAGAAGATCGTTGCGAAACGCTGGGCATTACCCATCTCTATCAGGGACAATCCGATAAGATGGTCGCTTTCAGGGACTTACTTGGTAAACTTGCCATCGCTCCGGAAAACGTCGCCTATGTCGGAGACGATCTGATTGACTGGCCAGTGATGGCAGAAGTGGGTCTGAGCGTCGCCGTTGCCGATGCCCATCCGCTTTTGATCCCGCGCGCTGACTACGTCACCCGTATCAACGGTGGCCGCGGCGCAGTAAGAGAAGTCTGCGACCTGCTGCTGCTGGCGCAGGGTAAGCTTGATGAGGCCAAAGGGCAATCGATATGAGTAAAACCAGACGTTGGGTTATTATTCTGCTTTCGCTGGTAGCACTGGTACTGATTGGCGTGAATCTCGCTGACAAGGACGACGAACAAGCGCCGGCGGTCAATACTAACGATCCAACATACAAAAGCGATCACAGCGATACCGTGGTCTACAGCCCGGAAGGCGCGCTGAATTATCGCCTTATCGCTCAGCATGTTGAGTATTTTTCCGAACAGGGTGTCTCCTGGTTTACCCAACCGGTGATGACCACGTTTGATGTCAATAAAGTGCCGACATGGTCGATTAAATCAGACCGGGCAAAACTGACGAATGACCGTATGCTTTATCTGTATGGTCATGTTGAGGTGAATGCGCTGACCGCAGACTCACAGTTGCGCAAAATCACAACCGATAACGCACAGATTAACCTTGTGACTCAGGATGTTACGTCGCAGGATCTGGTCACGCTATACGGCACAACATTTAATTCCAGCGGTCTGAGAATGCGCGGGAACTTACGCAGCAAGAACGCAGAGCTGATTGAAAAGGTTAGAACCTCCTATGAAATTCCAAGCAAACAAACTCAGCCTTAAATTTGTTATTGCCAGCGCGATGCTGGCCGTCAGCCTGCCTGCGCTTGCTGTGACGGGTGATACCGAGCAGCCGATTCATATCGAATCCGATACGCAATCGCTCGATATGCAGGGCAACGTGGTGACCTTTACCGGCAATGTTGTCGTGACCCAGGGCACCATCAAAATCAACGCCGATAAGGTGGTGGTGACGCGACCTGGCGGGGAAGACGGTAAAGAGATTATCGATGGCTACGGCAACCCGGCCACCTTCTACCAGATGCAGGACAACGGCAAGCCGGTGAAAGGCCGTGCCTCCCAGATGCACTACGAGCTGGCGAAAGACTTCGTGGTGCTGACCGGCAATGCCTTCCTGGAGCAGCTCGACAGCAACATCAAGGGCGACAAGATCACCTATCTGGTGAAAGAGCAAAAAATGCAGGCCTTCAGTGAAAAAGGCAAACGCGTGACGACCGTCCTGGTGCCATCGCAGCTGCAGGACAAAAATAACACTCAGGCCCCGGCACAGAAAAAGAGTAACTAATTCGTTATGGCAACATTAACTGCAAAGAATCTCGCCAAAGCCTACAAGGGCCGTCGCGTAGTGGAAGATGTCAGTTTGACCGTCAACTCCGGCGAAATTGTCGGCCTGTTGGGTCCTAACGGTGCGGGTAAAACCACCACCTTTTATATGGTGGTCGGCATTGTGCCGCGCGATGCGGGTAACATCATCATTGATGATGAAGATATCAGCCTGCTGCCCCTTCACGCGCGTGCACGTCGCGGCATCGGTTATCTGCCGCAGGAAGCCTCGATTTTCCGCCGTCTCAGCGTCTTCGACAACCTGATGGCGGTGCTGCAGATCCGTGATGATTTGACCTCCGAGCAGCGTCAGGATCGCGCCAACGAGCTGATGGAAGAGTTCCACATCGAACATCTGCGAGACAGCCTGGGCCAGGCGCTCTCCGGTGGTGAACGCCGCCGTGTGGAAATTGCCCGTGCGCTGGCGGCAAACCCGAAATTCATTCTGCTCGATGAACCCTTTGCGGGCGTTGACCCGATTTCGGTTATTGATATCAAACGAATTATTGAGCATCTGCGCGACAGCGGTCTGGGAGTGCTTATCACCGACCATAACGTGCGTGAGACGCTGGCGGTCTGTGAGCGTGCTTACATCGTCAGCCAGGGCCATCTGATTGCTCACGGCACACCGCAGCAGATCCTCGAAGACGAGCATGTTAAGCGCGTGTATCTTGGGGAAGACTTCAGACTCTGATAGGGTAGAAGTTCAGTCTCGCGTAAACGGAGAAAAATGCTCTGAACATGAAGCAAGGTTTGCAATTAAGGCTCAGCCAACAGCTGGCAATGACGCCGCAGTTACAACAGGCCATCCGTCTGTTGCAGCTGTCGACGCTGGAACTTCAGCAGGAGCTGCAGCAAGCGCTGGACAGTAATCCCCTGCTTGAGCAAACCGATCTTCACGACGAGGTAGAAACTCAGCAAACCCAGGACAACGAAACGCTCGACAGCGTTGACGCGCTGGAGCAAAAAGAGATGCCTGACGAGCTTCCTCTTGATGCCAGTTGGGATGAGATCTACACCGCGGGCACACCGTCCGGCACGCGCGCAGACTACCAGGATGATGAATTGCCGGTGTATCAGGGCGAAACCACCCAGTCGCTGCAGGATTACCTGATGTGGCAGGTGGAGCTGACGCCGTTTTCCGATACCGATCGCGCCATTGCCACCTCCATCGTCGATGCCGTTGATGAGACCGGCTATTTGACCGTGTCGCTGGACGAGATTCTGGAAAGTATCGGTGACGATGAGATCGACCTTGAAGAGGTCGAAGCGGTTCTGAAGCGCGTCCAGCGTTTTGATCCGGTCGGCGTCGCGGCACGGGATTTACGTGACTGCCTGCTGATCCAGCTTTCGCAGTTCGTCAAAGAGACGCCGTGGCTTGAAGAGGCTCGCCTGATTGTCAGCGAACATCTGGATCTGCTGGCCAACCACGACTTCCGCTCGTTGATGCGCGTGACGCGCCTGAAAGAAGAGATCCTGAAAGAAGCGGTTAATCTGATCCAGTCGCTGGATCCGCGTCCGGGGCAGTCAATCCAGACCAGCGAGCCCGAGTACGTCATTCCCGACGTGCTGGTACGCAAACATAACGGCCTGTGGACCGTGGAACTCAACTCCGACAGCATCCCGCGGCTGCAAATTAATCAGCAGTACGCTTCGATGTGTACCAGCTCGCGCAACGACTCGGATAACCAGTTTATCCGCAGCAATCTGCAGGAGGCGCGCTGGCTGATCAAAAGCCTCGAGAGCCGCAATGATACGTTGCTGCGCGTCAGCCGCTGCATCGTGGAGCAGCAGCAGGCGTTTTTTGAACAGGGTGAAGAGTTTATGAAACCGATGGTGCTGGCGGATATCGCTCAGGCCGTCGAGATGCATGAATCGACGATTTCCCGCGTGACGACGCAGAAGTATCTGCACAGTCCGCGCGGTATTTTTGAGCTTAAGTATTTTTTCTCCAGCCATGTCAACACCGAAGGCGGCGGCGAAGCCTCGTCGACAGCCATCCGGGCGCTGGTGAAAAAATTGATCGCCGCGGAAAACCCCGCGAAACCACTGAGCGACAGTAAGTTAACCACCATGCTGTCCGATCAAGGTATCATGGTGGCACGCCGTACTGTTGCGAAGTATCGAGAGTCTTTATCCATTCCGCCGTCAAACCAGCGTAAACAACTGGTCTGACACAACCGATAAGGAAGACACTATGCAGCTCAACATCACTGGACACAACGTCGAGATCACTGAGGCCCTGCGCGAGTTTGTGAATACGAAGTTCGCCAAGCTGGAGCAGTATTTCGAGAGGATCAATCAGGTCTACATTGTGTTAAAAGTGGAAAAAGTGACTCATATCTCGGATGCGACCCTGCATGTTAACGGAGGCGAAATCCATGCCAGTGCGGAAGGACAAGACATGTACGCGGCTATCGACGGCTTGATTGACAAGCTGGCACGACAGCTAAACAAACATAAAGATAAACTGAAACAACACTAATTGTCCGGGCAGTTAACGGGTGCAGGATGGCCTGTTGTGAAACACAACGGGCCCTTTGTACAGTTAGCGCTTAGGTGAAATTATGATGAATAACGATTCAACTCTACAACTGAGCAGTGTCCTTAATCAGGAATGTACTCGCAGTGCCGTCCACTGCCAGAGCAAAAAACGTGCCCTGGAAATCATCAGTGAACTGGCCGCAAAACAGCTGAGCCTGCCGCCGCAAGTGGTATTTGAAGCGATCCTGACCCGCGAAAAAATGGGCAGTACCGGCATCGGCAACGGCATCGCCATTCCCCATGGCAAACTTGAAGAGGATACTCTGCGCGCTGTAGGCGTGTTTGTTCAGCTGGAAACACCTATCGCCTTTGATGCCATTGATAACCAGCCTGTCGATCTGCTGTTTGCCCTGCTGGTGCCAGCCGATCAGACCAAAACACATTTGCACACCCTCTCGCTGGTGGCCAAACGTCTGGCGGATAAAACCATCTGTCGCCGTTTGCGCGCGGCACAGAGCGATGAGGAGCTTTATCAAATTATTACGGAAACGGAAGGCAATCAGGATGATGCGTAATCGGGTGATGGCTTTGACATCTGTAGTCCTGAGGAGAAACGGTACATGGTGCTGATGATCGTCAGCGGTCGTTCGGGATCCGGGAAATCGGTCGCCCTGCGAGCGCTGGAAGATATGGGCTTTTACTGCGTCGATAACCTGCCGGTGGTGCTGCTGCCCGAGCTGGCGAGATCGCTGGCCGATCGGCAGATTTCCGCCGCGGTCAGCATCGACGTGCGTAACATGCCTGAATCGCCGGAGATCTTTGAGCAGGCGATGAGCAGTTTGCCGGAGGCGTTTTCACCTCAGCTGCTGTTCCTTGATGCCGATCGCAATACGCTGATCCGTCGCTACAGCGATACCCGCCGTCTGCATCCGCTCTCCAGCAAAAACCTGTCGCTGGAAAGCGCCATTGACCAGGAGAGCGATCTGCTGGAGCCGCTGCGCTCACGTGCCGATCTGATCGTCGATACCTCCGAAATGTCCGTTCATGAACTGGCGGAGATGCTGCGTACCCGTCTGCTGGGCAAACGCGAGCGCGAGCTGACGATGGTGTTTGAATCTTTCGGCTTTAAGCACGGCATCCCGATCGATGCAGACTATGTGTTTGACGTGCGCTTCCTGCCCAACCCGCACTGGGATCCAAAGCTGCGTCCGATGACCGGCCTGGATAAGCCCGTTGCCGCGTTCCTTGACAGGCATACGGAAGTGCATAACTTTATCTATCAGACGCGCAGCTACCTTGAACTCTGGTTGCCAATGCTGGAGACAAACAATCGCAGCTACCTGACGGTGGCGATTGGCTGTACCGGGGGCAAACACCGTTCGGTCTATATTGCTGAGCAACTGGCTGACTATTTCCGCTCACGCGGCAAAAACGTGCAGTCCCGTCATCGTACGCTGGAAAAACGTAAAACATGACCGTAAAGCAGACCGTTGAGATCACCAATAAGCTGGGCATGCACGCACGCCCGGCGATGAAGTTGTTCGAACTGATGCAGGGGTTTGACGCGGAAGTTCTGCTGCGTAATGACGAAGGCACCGAAGCCGAAGCCAACAGCGTGATTGCCCTGCTGATGCTGGACTCCGCCAAGGGCCGCCAGATCGAAATCGAAGCCACCGGCCCACAGGAAGTCGAGGCGCTGGCGGCAGTGATTGCGCTGTTCAACGCCGGGTTTGATGAGGATTAATGCAGCTTATTGGCCTGCATAAACCCTTCCCCACCCAGCTGACGCATCTGACGCAGGATCCACGCCTGGCGGCTGCGTACATAGCCTGAAGGCGCGCTGGCCTTAAAGCGAATTGGGTTCGGTAGCACGGCGGCCAGCAGCGCGGCCTCTGACGCCGACAGGCGGCTGGCAGGTTTGTGAAAATAGTGCCGGGCAGCGGCTTCGACGCCAAACACGCCCTCGCCAAACTCCGCGATATTCAGGTATACCGTCAGGATGCGTTTTTTACTCCACACCGTTTCGATCCCCAGCGTCAGTCCGGCTTCAAATCCCTTTCTCATCCAGCTGCGTCCGTCCCACAGAAACAGGTTTTTCGCCGTTTGCTGAGAAAGCGTCGATGCCCCGCGAATACGGCTCTCATTACGTTCGTTATGCGCTAACGCCTTTTCTATCGCCCCCACGTCAAATCCCCAGTGGTCGGGAAATTTCTGATCTTCAGCGGCAATAACGGCTAACCCCATCCACGGCGAGATCTCATCCATACTCACCCAGTCAGAATGGGCAATATAGCTGAAATCTCCTCTCAGCCAGCTCCCCAGCTGACGTTCAATCATCACCGCGGAAAACGGCACCGGCAGGAAGCTGAACAGAGCAATGCCGCCGCCCCAGAAGACCGCCAGCACCAGCAGAACGCGAATGACGATCCGTCTTACCCAGCCGGATCGGGGACGCTTCAATTTCATGCCGCCAGCACCAGCACGCGGGTGACCAGCTTCTCAATACCTGTCGCGGCCTCGGCAATGTTCTGCGCCAGCATGTACGCAGGGGTGGTGACGATCCTGTTCTCTTCGTCGACCACGATATCGTCCACCGGACAGGGGATATGCTCCCCACCCATGTCCTCGATGACCTCGGCGGTATCGATGTCGGTGCCGATGGTCAGACGCAGCGGAATATCGAAGATGGCCGGCAGCATCGCCGGGGCGATACAGATAAAGCCCAGCGGTTTCCCGGCCTCATGCATCTGCAGCGCGAGGGTTTTTAAATCGCTTTCCACCTGGCAGGCGCTGCCCTGGTGGGCAAAATCGCTGAGGTTTTTTGCGGCGCCAAAACCGCCCGGCACAATCAGCGCATCCAGTTCCGCAGCACGCGCTTCACTGAGCGGGCGGATCTGCCCGCGGGCGATCCGCGCGGCTTCAGTCAGGACATTTCGGCTTTCCGGCAGCGGTTCGCCGGTGAGATGGTTGATGACATCGGACTGGGCTTTGTCCGGCGCGAAACAGACCGCTTCTGCACCATTGCGTGCCAGCGCCAGCAGCGTCAGAACCGCTTCATGAATTTCAGAACCATCGTAAACACCGCAACCGCTCAGTACTACACCGACCTTTTTCATCCTGCGATCCCTCTCGAAAAATGTTACATGCACATTAAAAATTCTGATTAAAACGGCATGCTTCACACATTTAACTGATTCATGTAACAAAGTATTTAAGATTTGCTATCTTAACTGCGTGCGGCCTGAATTTTACGGCTACGCCATTATCCTAAAATAAACTATTAAGGCGCAGCCAAGATTTCCCTGGTGTTGGCGCAGTATTCGCGCACCCCGGTTTAGCCGGGGTCATTTTTTTCTGCTCTCCACCCAGGCTTTCAGAACGGCCACATCGTTTTGCCACTCCTGCTTCATCTCTTCAACCCATTCACCCACATTATCTTCCCACGCCGGTAAATCCGGAGACTGGATCTGCTTACCCAGCTGCTGCAGATGGCGCAAACCGATAGATCCGGCGGCACCTTTGATCTTATGGCCCTCTTCTACAATGCCTTTCTGATCCCGCGCCGTCAGGTTGGACTCCAGCACGTTCAAATAACCCGGCATCATCTTTTCGAATATGGCTATACCGTCAGTGATCAACTTCGGACCCACCAGTTCGATGTACTGCTCCAGCATCTCGATATCCAGCAAAGACTGCGCTTTTTCCGTATCTACCGTCGTCATGGTGCTCTCCTCTTCGTCACAGGTGTCCCAGAACTTCTTAATCATGGCGGTTAAGGCTGGTACCGCCAGCGGTTTGCTCAGTACGTCGTCCATACCGGCATCGAGGTACTCTTTTTTGTCTTTCAGCACGTTGGCGGTCAGCGCCACCAGCGGCGGCAGTTCATCGCTGGCGTAACGGCTGGTCAGCTCACGCGAGATGTCGAGCCCGGTCATGTCCGGGAGTTGAATATCCAGCAGCACCAGGTCGTATTCCCCCGGCGTAAACATCTCCAGCGCGGCGGTGCCGGTCATGGCGACATCCACGCTGCTGCCGAGTTTCTCCAGCACCGAGCGCGCCACAATCACGTTCAGTTCAATATCCTCCACCAGCAGCACGTGCAGGGCAGGCAGCGGCATATCGTCGTGGGCAAAGGTATCCTCGACCTCCTCCGCCACGGCCGGGGCGTGAACGCTCAGCTTAAACACCGAGCCGTGTCCAGGGTTGCTGCTCACCGTAATATCGCCACCCATGCTTTTCGCCAGTCGGCGCGATACCGCCAGGCCAATCCCTGTACCGGTGGCGGGCTTGCCCCCCTGGCTGTCTTTAACCTGATAATACATGGCGAAGATCTTGTCCTGCTCCTCCTGCGGAATGCCGATCCCGGAATCCTCCACCTCGAAGTGCAGCATCTCGCCCTCGCCGTAACGTACGCGAACCGCGACCTGGCCGTTCTGGGTAAACTTGACCGCGTTGCTGATCAAGTTCCACAGGATCTGGCGCAGGCGCGTGCCGTCAGTCACCACCTTGTGCGGCAGCGGCAGGGTGGGCTCCATCACAAAGCGTAACCCTTTCTGCTGCGCCTGCAGGCCGGAGAGGTTCTCCAGATCGGCCAGGAAGCCGGTGAAGTCCACCGGCTGGTTATCCAGCTGGACTTTGCGCCGTTCCATCTTATCCATATCAATAATATCGTTGAAGATATTGCCGAGCGTGACCGCTGAAACGTGGATGGTTTTCAGATATTTCTCCTGCTCGGTCGTCAGTTCGGTATCGAGCAGAATGCGGCTTAGCCCCACGATGCCGTTGAGCGGAGTACGCAGCTCATGGCTGATGGTGGAGATGAAGGTGGTTTTATCGCGGCTGGCACGCTCCAGGGCATCCTGATAGCGCTTGCGCTCGGTAATGTCCCGCCCGAAGCCCATCAGCCCATGGCGTTTCCCGACGCGGTCGTAGTAAGGCACTTTACGGATTTCGAAGCAGGCTTTGCGCCCGTCCGGGTAGTCGAGCCACTGTTCGTAGGTCAGGGAGACGTTATGACGGAAAACCTTCTCGTCGGTTTCGATCACTTTGGCGGCAGCCTCGGGTGAGTAGACGTCCTGCGGGCGCAGGCTGACGAGCTGTTTTTCACTCTTGCCGGTCAAAAGCTCCATCGCCCGGTTACAGCCGGAGAACTCTTTATCTTCATTGCGATAGAAGACCAGATCCGGGGAGGCATCAAGGAAAGAACGCAGGAACGAGGATTGCTGCTCAAGCTGGATCTGCGTCTGCTCGCGCTCCTTCATTTCGATTTTCAGCTGTTCCAGCGTGGTCTGGCGCTCGGCCTCCGCTTTTACGCGGTCTGAGATCTCCTGATTCAGCTGGGCAATATTGTCTTTCAGCTGGACGTTGAGCTTCAGATCGCGCTCGCGCATCTCCTCCAGCTTTTCCACGACCCGGGTCAGCCGCTGGCGGGACTCCTCCAGCTGTTCAACCACCACCGAGAGGAAATAGACCGCCCAGGGGGTGATCAGCAGGCCGAAGAAAATAGAGCGGATAAGATCAATGCTCTCAACCTGACCGTGCAGCACCATGGTAATGGCCATCTGCACCACAATCGCCAGCACCACCAGCGCCAGCGCCAGCAGCAGGGAGAAGCGTACCAGGCCGAGCTTCATCATCAGATCGACATAGTATTGCGCCAGTAACCGAATTTGCTTCATAGGGGATCTCTTCACGACGTCATCGCACAATAATACTCAAATTCCAGGCAAGACGTTGAAGGTTGTGCAAAAAAGTGAGGGGTAGAACAGAGGATGCACCTCACCTCCCAAAGGGGGAGATGAGGTGTGAAGGATCAGGAGCGCTTCAACAGCAGCCAGAGGCTGATCAGGAAGAAGGAGGCGCTCGGCAGCAGCGCGCCGATAAACGGCGGGATACCGTAAACCAGAGTCAGCGGACCGAAGATCTGATCGAGAACGTAGAAGACAAACCCGAAGCTGATGCCGGTGACGACGCGTACCCCCATAGGGACGCTACGCAGCGGGCCGAAGATAAACGACAGCGCCATCAGCATCATCACCGCCACGGAGAGCGGCTGGAAGATCTTGCTCCACATGTTGAGCTGATAACGCCCGGCGTCCTGGCCGCTCGACTTCAGGTATTTCACGTAGTTGTGCAGGCCGCTGATGGACAGCGCATCCGGATCCAGCGCCACCACGCCGAGCTTGTCGGGGGTCAGGTTGGTTTTCCAGGTGCCAGTGACCGTCTGCGAACCGGTGATCTGCTTCGGGTCCTGCAGGTTTGACTCGTCCACCTGGGACAGACGCCAGACCTTTTTCTCGGTATCGAAGGTGGCCGACGTGGCATAACGCACCGCCTGCAGACGACGCTGATCGTTAAAGCTATAGATGCTCACCCCGCCAAGGGTGTTATCGCCGGTAACGCGTTCGATATAGACGAAGTTATTGCCGTCTTTCGCCCACAGCCCCTGCTGGGTGGAGAGCAGCGAGCCGCCATACATCATCTGTGCGCGGTAGTTACGCGCCATCTGCTCGCCCTGCGGCGCAACCCACTCGCCCATTGCCATGGTCAGGAATACCAGCGGGATCGCGGTTTTCATCACCGACAGCGCAACCTGCATACGGGTAAAGCCCGACGCCTGCATCACCACCAGCTCACTGCGCTGCGCCAGCATCCCCAGCCCCAGCAGGGCGCCTAACAGCGCCGCCATTGGGAAGAAGATCTGCACATCTTTCGGAATGCTGAGCAGGGTATACATCCCCGCGCCCATCGCATCATAGCTCCCCTGACCGGCCTTTTTCAGCTGGTCAACAAACTTGATGATGCCGGAGAGCGACACCAGCATGAATAAGGTCATCATGATGGTGGTAAAAATGGTTTTACCGATATAGCGATCAAGAACGCCAAACGCCTGCATTACACCGCTCCTTTACGCGTAAACCGGGCTCGTACACGGCGCATCGGCACGGTATCCCACAGGTTGAGGATGACGGCCAACAGCAGATAGAGTCCGTTAATCACCCAGGTCCAGATAACCGGGTCGATTTTTCCTTTACCGCCATTCGATTTGATCGAGGTTTGCAGCAGGAAGAACACCAGATAAAGCAGCATCGCGGGCAACATCGAGAGCACGCGGCCCTGACGTGGGTTGACCACGCTGAGCGGCACGACCATCAACGCCATCATAAACACGGTGAATACCAGCGTAATTCGCCAGTGCAGCTCCGCGCGGGCGCGATTGGTATCTGTATTGATCAGCGTGCGCATGCTCATCTGTTCAGTATCGGTAGGATCCAGCGCCACCGTCTGATGACCGATAATCGCCTGATAGTTCTGGAAATCCGTAATGCGGAAGTCACGCAGCATTGCCGTGCCTTCAAAGCGGGTGCCTTTATTCAGGGTCACGATCTGCGAACCGTCTTTACCCTGTGCGAGCTGACCGGAATCGGCTACCACCACGGACGGACGGGCATTACCTTTGGTACGGATTTGCGCGAGGAAGACTTCGTTAAAGCGGCTGCCATCCACGCTTTCAATAAACAGCACGGAGTTACCGTCGGTTGCCTGCTGGAACTGCCCCTGCGCCAGTGCGGCCATGCCGGGGTTCGCTTTTGCTTCAGCCAGCACTTCATCCTGATGACGCGAGGAGACAGGTCCGGCCCACATCACGTTCACCGCGGCCACGATGCCGGTAAACAGCGCCAGGACCATGGCGGCTTTAATCAGTACCGCTTTGCTCAGACCACATGCATGCATGACGGTAATTTCGCTTTCGGTATAGAGTTTACCGAGCGTCATCAGCAGTCCGAGGAAAAGGCTTAATGGCAGGATAAGCTGCGCCATTTCAGGCACGCCTAACCCGAGCAGGGAAAGCACCAGATTTGTGGGAATTTCGCCGTCGGCAGCCGCGCCGAGGATCCTCACCAGTTTCTGACAGAAAAAGATCAGAAGCAGGATGAAGAGTATCGCCAGCTGGCTTTTTAGCGTCTCCCGCACCAGATATCTTATGATTATCACATTAAATACGCCCGTAAAAACCCGTCTCTTTGCAGGAAAATCGCTTGTTTCATGGCTTAAACGTCATTTATTCTCTTGAGTCGTCGAAATCATCGCTAAGATTAGAACACCCGGCGGATTCGCGCTTCAGCAGTTACTATGACGTGTCGAAACCGTAATAACGTAAGATTAACACGAAGTCACCGCAACAGCGGGCATGAGTTACGAAAGGTTTCAATTCTATCCGTAGCTGCTGCTGTTGTCTTTAAGATTCAGGAGCGTAGTTCATGGAGTTCAGTGTAAAAAGCGGTAGCCCGGAGAAACAGCGGAGTGCCTGCATCGTTGTCGGCGTGTTTGAACCCCGCAGACTCTCTCCGATCGCAGAACAACTCGATAAAATCAGTGACGGCTACATCAGCGCCCTGCTGCGCCGTGGCGAGCTGGAAGGCAAGCCGGGACAGACGCTGCTGCTGCATCATGTGCCGAACGTACTGTCCGAGCGCATCCTGCTGATTGGCTGTGGCAAGGAGCGCGAGCTGGATGAGCGCCAGTACAAACAGGTTATTCAGAAAACGATTAATACGCTGAATGATACTGGCTCAATGGAGGCCGTGTGCTTCCTGACCGAACTGCACGTCAAAGGCCGCAACACCTACTGGAAAGTGCGCCAGGCGGTTGAGACCGCAAAAGAGACGCTGTACAGCTTCGATCAGCTGAAAACCACTAAAAGTGAACCCCGTCGTCCGCTGCGTAAAATGGTCTTTAACGTCCCGACCCGTCGCGAACTGACCAGCGGCGAGCGCGCCATTCAGCATGGTCTGGCCATTGCCGCCGGGATCAAGGCTGCGAAAGACCTCGGCAACATGCCGCCAAACATCTGTAACGCTGGCTATCTCGCCTCCCAGGCGCGTCAGCTGGCTGACTCCTACAGCAAAAACGTCGTCACCCGCGTGATTGGCGAGCAGCAGATGAAAGAGCTGGGTATGCACTCCTACCTGGCCGTCGGCAACGGTTCACAAAATGAATCCCTGATGTCGGTCATCGAGTACAAGGGCAACCCGTCAGAAGACGTGCGTCCGATTGTGCTGGTCGGTAAAGGCCTGACCTTCGACTCCGGCGGTATCTCCATCAAACCGGCCGAAGGCATGGATGAGATGAAGTACGACATGTGCGGTGCGGCGGCGGTTTACGGCGTGATGCGCATGGTTGCGGAACTTCAGCTGCCTATCAACGTGATCGGCGTGCTGGCCGGCTGTGAAAACATGCCGGGTGGCCGCGCCTATCGTCCTGGCGACGTGCTCACCACCATGTCAGGCCAGACCGTTGAAGTGCTGAATACCGACGCCGAAGGCCGTCTGGTGCTGTGCGACGTGCTGACCTACGTTGAACGCTTCGAGCCAGAAGCGGTGATTGACGTGGCCACCCTGACCGGCGCCTGCGTGATTGCGCTAGGCCACCACATCACCGGGCTGATGTCGAACCACAACCCGCTGGCCCATGAGCTGATCGGTGCCTCTGAACAGGCGGGCGACCGCGCATGGCGTCTGCCGATGGCCGATGAGTATCAGGAGCAGCTGGAGTCTAACTTTGCGGATATGGCCAACATCGGTGGGCGTCCTGGCGGTGCCATTACCGCGGCCTGCTTCCTGGCGCGCTTTACCCGCAAATACAACTGGGCCCACCTGGACATCGCCGGTACCGCATGGCGTTCCGGTAAAGCCAAAGGCGCTACCGGCCGCCCGGTTGCCCTGCTGTCGCAGTTCCTGCTGAACCGCGCCGGGTTTAACGGCGAAGAGTAATTCCCGTCTGATGCCCGGTGGCGCTACGCTTACCGGGCCTACGGGATAGTGCCGTTTGTAGGCCGGGTAAGCGTAGCGCCACCCGGCTTTGCATTTAAATCCACAACAAGAAGCCCCATATATGAAAAACGCAACGTTCTATCTTCTGGACAACGACACGCAACAGGATGGCTTAAGCGCCGTCGAACAGCTGGTGTGTGAGATTGCCGCAGAACGTTGGCGCGGTGGAAAACGCGTGCTGATTGCCTGTGAAGATGAGCAGCAGGCCATCCGTCTGGATGAAGCCCTGTGGGCACGACCGCCGGAAAGTTTTGTTCCGCATAATCTTGCGGGGGAAGGACCGCGCGGTGGCGCGCCGGTGGAGATCGCCTGGCCGCAAAAACGCAACAGCAGCCCGCGGGATCTTTTAATCAGCCTGCGTACCGGCTTTGCAGATTTTGCCACCGCTTTCACAGAAGTGGTAGACTTTGTCCCTCACGAAGATTCTTTGAAACAACTGGCGCGCGAACGCTATAAAGCGTACCGCCTGGCTGGTTTTAACCTGAATACGGCAACCTGGAAATAATGGAAAAGACATATAACCCACGCGATATCGAACAGCCGCTTTACGAGCACTGGGAACAGCAGGGCTATTTCAAGCCTAACGGCGATGAAAGCAAAGAGTCCTTCTGCATCATGATCCCGCCGCCGAACGTCACCGGCAGTTTGCATATGGGTCATGCCTTCCAGCAGACCATCATGGATACCATGATCCGTTACCAGCGCATGCAGGGCAAAAACACCCTGTGGCAGGCCGGTACTGACCATGCGGGTATTGCTACCCAGATGGTGGTTGAACGCAAGATTGCCGCTGAAGAAGGTAAAACCCGCCACGACTACGGTCGCGACGCCTTTATCGACAAAATCTGGCAGTGGAAAGCAGAATCCGGCGGCACCATTACCCGTCAGATGCGCCGTCTCGGCAACTCCGTGGACTGGGAGCGCGAGCGCTTCACCATGGACGAAGGCCTGTCCAACGCCGTTAAAGAAGTGTTCGTCCGTCTGTATAAAGAAGATCTGATTTACCGTGGCAAGCGCCTGGTGAACTGGGATCCGAAACTGCGCACCGCTATCTCTGACCTGGAAGTGGAAAACCGCGAGTCGAAAGGCTCCATGTGGCATATCCGCTATCCGCTGGCCGACGGCGCGAAAACCGCAGACGGTAAAGATTACCTGGTGGTCGCCACCACCCGTCCGGAAACCCTGCTGGGCGATACCGGCGTGGCCGTTAACCCGGAAGATCCTCGTTACAAAGATCTGATTGGCAAGTTCGTGGTGCTGCCGCTGGTAAACCGCCGCATTCCGATTGTGGGCGATGAACACGCCGACATGGAAAAAGGCACCGGCTGCGTGAAGATCACCCCGGCGCACGACTTTAACGACTATGAAGTTGGCCGTCGTCACGCCCTGCCAATGATCAACATCCTGACCTTTGATGGCGACATCCGCGAAAGCGCGGAAGTGTATGACACCAAAGGCGAAGAATCTGACGTCTATTCCAGCGATATCCCGGCTGAGTTCCAGAAGCTGGAGCGCTTTGCCGCGCGTAAAGCGGTGGTTGCCGCTGTCGACGCCCTGGGCCTGCTGGAAGAGATCAAACCGCACGACCTGACCGTTCCTTACGGCGACCGTGGCGGCGTAGTGATCGAGCCGATGCTGACCGACCAGTGGTACGTCCGTGCCGACGTACTGGCGAAACCGGCTGTCGAAGCGGTTGAGAACGGCAGCATCCAGTTCGTGCCAAAACAATACGAAAACATGTACTTCTCCTGGATGCGCGATATTCAGGACTGGTGTATCTCCCGTCAGCTGTGGTGGGGTCACCGCATCCCGGCGTGGTACGACAACGAAGGCAACGTCTACGTTGGTCGCACCGAAGACGAAGTGCGTCAGGAAAACAACCTGAGCGCGGACGTTGCTCTGCGTCAGGACGAAGACGTGCTGGATACCTGGTTCTCCTCCGCGCTGTGGACTTTCTCCACGCTCGGCTGGCCAGAGAACACCGACGCGCTGCGTCAGTTCCACCCAACCAGCGTGATGGTTTCCGGCTTCGACATTATCTTCTTCTGGATCGCCCGCATGATCATGATGACCATGCACTTCATCAAAGATGAAGACGGCAAACCGCAGGTTCCGTTCCATACCGTCTACATGACCGGTCTGATCCGTGACGACGAAGGCCAGAAGATGTCCAAGTCCAAGGGCAACGTTATCGACCCGCTGGACATGGTTGACGGTATCTCGCTGGAAGATCTGCTGGAGAAACGTACCGGCAACATGATGCAGCCGCAGCTGGCTGAGAAGATCCGCAAGCGTACCGAGAAGCAGTTCCCGGACGGCATCGAGCCACACGGCACCGACGCCCTGCGTTTCACCCTGGCCGCGCTGGCTTCTACCGGTCGCGACATCAACTGGGACATGAAACGTCTGGAAGGTTACCGCAACTTCTGTAACAAGCTGTGGAACGCCAGCCGCTTTGTGCTGATGAACACCGAAGATCAGGATTGCGGCTTTAACGGCGGCGAGATGACCCTGTCGCTGGCCGACCGCTGGATCCTGGCCGAATTCAACCAGACCACCAAAGCGTTCCGTGAAGCGCTGGACAGCTATCGCTTCGATATCGCGGCAGGCATCCTGTACGAGTTCACCTGGAACCAGTTCTGTGACTGGTACCTGGAGCTGACCAAACCGGTTATGAACGGCGGATCTGAAGCGGAACTGCGCGGCACGCGCAACACCCTGATTACCGTTCTGGAAGGTCTGCTGCGCCTGGCGCACCCGATCATCCCGTTCATCACCGAGACCATCTGGCAGCGCGTGAAGGTGATTGCCGGTATCAGTGCCGACACCATCATGCTGCAGCCGTTCCCGGCATTCGATGCTGCGCAGGTTGATGAAGCCGCGGCTGCCGATACCGAGTGGCTGAAGCAGGCGATCGTTGCCGTACGTAACATCCGTGCAGAGATGAACATCTCTCCGGGTAAACCGCTGGCATTGCTGCTGCGTGGTTGCAGCGAGGCTGCGGTTCGTCGCGTCACTGAAAACAACACCTTCCTGCAGACCATGGCGCGTCTGGAGAGCATCACCGTGCTGCCTGCGGATGATAAAGGTCCGGTCTCCGTGACCAAAATCATCGACGGCGCCGAGCTGCTGATCCCGATGGCGGGCCTGGTGGACAAAGATGCTGAGCTGGCACGTCTGGCGAAAGAAGTGGCTAAAGTCGAAGTTGAAATCGGTAAGATTGAAAGCAAACTGTCTAACGAAGGCTTTGTCGCCCGCGCACCAGAAGCGGTTATCGCTAAAGAGCGCGAGCGTCTGGTTGGTTTCGCAGATGCTAAAGCGAAGCTGATTGAGCAACAGGCTGTCATTAGCGCGCTGTGATGAGTGAAGCTATGCATGTAAATGCCTCTGTAACGGCGCATCTGCGCCGTATCACCGCCACGGATAACCCGGCAATTGCCGGCGTTATCCGCCGGGTATCTGCCGAATACGGCCTGACGGCCGATAAAGGCTATACCGTTGCGGATCCCAATCTCGACGAACTGTACTCGGTGTACAGCCAGCCGGGACATGCCTATTGGGTTGTAGAGCAGAATGGCCAGGTTGTGGGCGGCGGCGGCGTTGCGCCGCTCTCCTGCAGCGAGCCGGACATCTGCGAACTGCAAAAAATGTATTTCCTCCCCGTCGTCCGTGGACAAGGTTTAGCGAAAAAACTGGCGTTACAGGCTCTGGATCATGCCCGCGCGCAGGGGTTTAAACGCTGCTATCTTGAAACCACCGCCTTTCTGACCGACGCTATCAGACTGTACGAACATCTCGGCTTTGAGCATATCGACCAGCCGCTGGGATGTACCGGGCATGTTGATTGCGAAGTGCGGATGTTGAAAACGTTATAATTCCTTTCCTGCCCCCTTCTGTTAAGCGGCTGTAAACTGAATGCTCTACACTCTCAGTTCCACACCATCAGGGGGTAATATCATGTCGAAGATAAAAAGCTACGCCGCACCGCAGGCGGGTGCAGAACTTGAGCTGTACGAATACGATGCGGGCGAGCTGAAAGCAGAAGACGTTGAAGTCCAGGTTGATTACTGCGGGATCTGCCATTCCGATCTGTCGATGATCGATAACGAATGGGGCTTTTCGCAATACCCGCTGATTGCCGGGCACGAAGTCATTGGCCGCGTGGTGGCCCTGGGCAGTGCCGCACAGGAAAAAGGGCTGAAGATTGGCCAGCGCGTGGGCATCGGCTGGACCGCACGCAGCTGTGGTCACTGTGACGCCTGTATCAGCGGCAACCAGATTAACTGTCTGGAAGGCGCCACCCCTACCATCCTCAATAATGGCGGTTTCGCTGACAAACTTCGCGCCGACTGGCAATGGGTCATTCCTCTCCCTGAACAGATCGATATCGAATCCGCAGGCCCGCTGCTGTGCGGTGGGATCACGGTCTTTAAACCGCTGCTGATGCACCATATCACCGCCACCAGCCGCGTGGGGGTGATCGGTATCGGCGGTCTGGGCCACATTGCCATTAAGCTGCTGCATGCCATGGGCTGCGAAGTGACGGCGTTCAGCTCAAACCCGGCCAAAGAGCAAGAAGTGCTGGCGATGGGTGCCGATAAGGTGGTGAACAGCCGCGATCCTGAGCTGTTGAAAGCCCTCGCCGGTCAGTTTGATCTGATCATCAACACCGTTAACGTCGATCTCGACTGGCAGCCGTACTTTGAAGCGCTGGCCTACGGCGGCAACTTCCATACCGTGGGTGCCGTGCTGAAGCCACTGCCGGTTCCGGCGTTCACGCTGATTGGCGGCGATCGTAGCGTGTCGGGTTCTGCAACGGGCACACCTTATGAGCTGCGTAAGCTGATGAAGTTTGCCGGCCGCACCAAAGTCTCTCCGACCATCGAGATGTACCCGATGTCAAAAATCAACGAAGCGCTCCAGCACGTTCGTGACGGCAAAGCCCGTTACCGCGTGGTGTTGAAAGCGGACTTTTAAGCTGTTGTTGCCCGGTGGCGCTGCGCTTACCGGGCCTACGGGACGGTGCGGTCTGATGCCCTCACCCCGTCCCTCTCCCACCGGGAGAGGGCGCAAACATTAAAAACGGTAACGGTTGTTACCGTTTTGCATTTACCACGCCACCCGGCGTTTTCCACCTACCGCACTAACGCAGCAAACACCTCGGCCACCGCTACCGCACCGGGATCGGCTACCCCGTCAAGATTCTCTTTATTCACATACGACGAGCGCCCCGCGCCGGCTTTGCTCATGCTTGCCGTGGCATCTGCTCCCTGCTGCGCCGCCCTGGCGGCAGCCTGAATATCCCCTGTCTGCAACGCTTCCAGCGCGGGCTGGAGCGCATCGATCAAGGTACGATCCCCGCGGTCGGCCCCGCCATAATGCTTCATTTGCGCAAGTCCGGTCAGCAAGGCATCGGGCACGGGTTTGCCGCTACGCAGCGCCTGCCCGGCGGCGGTAAAGAAGATCGACATCAACACCCCGCTCGATCCCCCCCATCACCGTCGCCAGTCGCTCACCCACTACCAGTAACAGCTGCGGCAGATCGTTCAGCGGCAGGCGCCCCTCTTCCAGCCATTGCGCAATGTCCCGCGCGCCTTGCGCAAAGGTCGATCCCGTATCGCCGTCCCCTACTTTCGCATCCAGGGCGTTAAGGCGATTCTCCAGGGCGATTAAGCAGCCCGTAGCCGCGGCGAGGTACTCCCCGACCTTCGCGTTTGCCGACGGGGTAAACTCCACGCTGTCATGCAGCGGCGTGTGCGTCAGCGTGCGCAGCGGCGCAAAGGTCACCGGCTTTTGCCAGCCCAGGGTCTCCACCGGTGCGTTAAGCGCCTCCTCAAAAGTCGGGTTCAGCTTCAGCAGGGATAACGAAAACCCTTTCATGTCCAGCGAGCTGACCAGCGGCGCCGGGCCAATCAAATACGCGATCTGATTTTTCAGGGCCGAATGGGCCAGCTCTTTGGTCAGCAGCGCCATCTCCAGCGCCGAGACGCCGCCGAGGTTATTGATCAGCACGGCCAGCCGCCCAACTCCTGCCTGCGCCTGCAAGGGTTTCACCAGCGTCTCGATAATCGCCCTGCTGTTTTGCGTATCGACCACCGAGGCCCCAGGCTCACCGTGGATCCCCAGCCCCAGCTCAACGTGGCCTTTCCTGATGCGCCCTTCCTCATCGTCGCTGCCCGGCAGGTTGCAGGTCTGCATCGCCACGCCCAGGCTCCAGAGGTTATCGCAGGCCTGACGGGCCATGTCCCGTACGTCGCTTAGCGATTTCCCCTGTTCGGCGGCATGCCCGGCAATTTTATGCACCAGCGCGGTTCCGGCGATGCCGCGCGGCTGTTTGTTATCCGGGAGGGCGATATCATCGGCCACAATCACCATCTCCACTTTGAGCCCGAGGCGCTTGGCTTTTTCCGCCGCGAGGCCAAAGTTGAGACGATCCCCGGTGTAGTTTTTGACGATCAGCAGGCAGCCACGATCGCCCGTCACCGCCACGATGGCGTTCAGCACCGCTTCTACGCTCGGTGAAGCAAACAGATCGCCACAGACGGCAGCGGTCAACATCCCTTTACCGACAAACCCCGCATGTGCCGGTTCGTGGCCGGATCCACCGCCGGAAATCACCGCCACGCGGCTTTTATCCCAGTCGGCGCGTACCACTACGCGGATAGCCGGATCGCTATCCAGTTTGACGAGATTGCCGTGCGGGACGGAGATGAGCATACCTTCAATGGCGTCATTAACCAGCTGTTTGCGGTCGTTAAAGAAGAATCTGGACATAGCTTTCCAATATGTTGTTAACCCTGTGTAAAAGCATAGTCCGCGATGCGTAATGCGCCGCAAAGTCAGAAATTGACCCGCTCTTTTTACCGTCAGGTTGCCTATACTCCACGCAGGACTGAACGAGGAAGCCGATCATGAGTACACCCCTGCTGATTGCCCGGACGCTGGATAACGAACTTTATCTCCTGCCCGCAATGGCAAACCGTCATGGCCTGATTACCGGCGCCACCGGCACGGGTAAAACGGTGACGCTGCAAAAGCTGGCCGAGTCATTTTCGAGTATCGGCGTGCCGGTATTTATGGCCGACGTGAAAGGCGATCTCAGCGGCGTTGCCCGGGAGGGCGTCGGCTCGGAAAAGCTTCTTGAGCGGTTGAAAAATATCGGCGTCACCGACTGGCAACCCGACAGCAATCCGGTGGTGGTCTGGGACATTTTCGGTGAGAAAGGCCATCCGGTGCGGGCCACCGTGTCCGATCTCGGCCCGCTGCTGCTGGCGCGTTTGCTCGATCTGAACGAGGTGCAGTCTGGCGTGCTGAACATCATCTTCCGCATTGCCGACGATCAGGGCCTGCTGCTGCTCGACTTCAAAGATCTGCGGGCCATTACCCAATACATCGGGGATAACGCCAAATCTTTCCAGAATCAGTATGGCAATATCAGCAGCGCCTCCGTCGGCGCTATCCAGCGCGGATTGCTGACGCTGGAACAACAGGGTGCCGAACACTTCTTTGGTGAACCTATGCTGGATATCAAAGACTGGATGCGCACCGACAGCAACGGTAAAGGCATCATCAACATCCTCAGTGCGGAAAAGCTCTATCAGATGCCGAAGCTCTACGCGGCCAGCCTGCTCTGGATGCTCTCCGACCTCTTTGAGCAACTGCCGGAAGCGGGCGATCTGGAAAAACCGAAGCTGGTCTTCTTCTTTGACGAAGCCCATCTGCTGTTCAGCGATGCGCCACAGGTGCTGCTGGATAAGATCGAGCAGGTGATCCGCCTGATCCGCTCCAAAGGGGTGGGTGTTTATTTTGTTTCGCAGAACCCGGCCGATATTCCCGACAACGTGCTGGGCCAGTTGGGCAATCGCGTCCAGCACGCCCTGCGCGCCTTTACGCCCAAAGATCAGAAGGCGGTGAAAGCCGCAGCGCAGACCATGCGCGCCAACCCGTCCTTTGATACCGAAGCGGCTATCCAGGCGCTGGGCACCGGCGAAGCGCTGATCTCTTTTCTCGATGCCAAAGGCAGCCCGTCAATGGTGGAGCGCGCGATGGTTATCGCCCCCAACTCCCGGATGGGGCCCGTCAGTGACGATGAGCGTAACGGGCTAATCAACCATTCGCCGGTCTACGGCAAATACGAAGATCAGGTGGACAGAGAGTCTGCCTTTGAGATGCTGCAAAAAGGGATACAAACCAGTACAGCGCAGCAGGAGGCACCCGCCGCGAAGGGCCAGTCCGTTGCGGTCGATGACGGGATCCTCGGCGGGTTAAAAGACATTCTGTTTGGCAGCACCGGTCCCCGCGGCGGTAAACGCGACGGGGTGGTGCAAACCATGGCGAAAAGCGCGGCGCGTCAGGTGACGAATCAGATTGTACGCGGTGTACTGGGCAGCCTGTTAGGCGGACGCCGAAGGTAAATTTTTACCCCCCTCGCCCCTCTGGGGAGAGGGCCGGGGTGAGGGGAACAGGCATTTCCCATGCCCGTCCCAGCGCCGAGCCCTGAACCCCATGCTCGTTCAGGTAGCGGTCCAGTTCCACCATCCCCGTCCAGCGGTTCTCGCACCACAGCGGTGCCAGCAGCGTTGGACGGCGGGCGCTGGCGGAGATGCGGTGATACACCACCTCCGGCGGCGTGTGGCGGATCATCTCTCCGGCCGTCACTACATATTCGTCCAGTTCAATGCCGTTCAGTCGCCCGGCCTCCCAGGCTTTAGCCATAATGCTGCCCGTAACAATATGCAGCGGGTGCAGCTTGATGCCGTCGACGCCGGTTTCCACCACCTTATGCAGGGTTTCCAGCGCATGGGCTTGCCCTTCCCCCGGCAGGCCGACAATCAGATGGGTGCAAACCTTCAGCCCGCGTTCGCGCGCCAGCCGGGTGGTACGCTGATAGCAGGCAAAATCGTGGCCGCGGTTAATACGGTGCAGGGTTTTATCGTGCGCGGTCTGCAATCCCAGCTCCAGCCAGATCTCATACCCCTGCTCTTTGTATTCGCTGAGCAGATCGAGCACCGCCTCCGGCACGCAGTCAGGCCGTGTCCCGACGCAAAGCCCGACGATATTTGCCTGGCTCACCGCCTGTTGATACATCGAACGCAGCACCTGGACTTCCGCCCATGTGCTGGTATAGGCCTGAAAATAGGCCAGATACTGTTTCGCCCGGTTCACCAGCGTCGACTGGTGGGCAAGCTGCGCCGCGATAGACTGATGCTGCTGCGCTTCGTCGGCAAACGAGGCCACATTACAGAAGGTACAACCGCCGCGCCCGATAGTGCCGTCGCGATTCGGGCAGCTAAATCCCCCGTGCAGCGACAGCTTATGAACCTTTTGCCCGTAGCGGCGTGAAAGATCCCCACCAAACATATTGACTAATTTCTGTAACTGCATAATCTGATAGACCGCCCCGTAGAAAGGGGACAAGCCTGCCATTTTTAACCTCCGACGGCGATGACCTGGATCAATCGTCCCGGCGTGCTTTTATCCTTTGCATAATTACCCAGGATAATTGCAATTTCATTCATCGCCCCTTTAATTACTTTTCCTTATGTTCTGCAGGATTTTTTCATTTATATCGTCTGCGCTGAAAAACAGTGACATCATGCGGGCTTTCCTTCGGTAGCGGCATTAAATCCTGCTTAAATCGCACTATTCAGCATGCTACAGCGATAATACCGCTTTCATATAGTGAGTCAGATCACACTCCCCTAAAGCCCACAGCAAGGTTACAGGGATGTGAAACGCGTTAAATCATCAATAAAATCAGATTGATAACCTTCCTTTAGCACATTTTTGTATAAATAAGATTGCCATTTGACCTGTGTACGGATTCCCGATAAGTTGGAAATCCGCTGGAAGCTTTCTGGATGAGCAGCCTGCTCATCATATTTATGCAGTAGTTGAGATTCCCTCTGAAGCAAGTCCTCAAACTTGTTTGACCTGTGCGAAAAGGATATTAAGAGGGCGAATGCGAGGTACGCGTATGAAACGCAAACCCCGTCGCCGCGCTCTTGCTGTGCCTGTGCGCCACGGTCCAGAGAGAAGTCCCGAAGAGCCTGGGGAGGTTCACTGATATGTTGTACGATAAATCCCTTGAGAAGGATAACTGTGGTTTCGGCCTGATCGCCCACATAGAAGGCGAACCTAGCCACAAGGTAGTGCGTACCGCTATACACGCACTGGCCCGTATGCAGCACCGTGGCGCTATCCTCGCGGATGGTAAAACCGGCGACGGTTGCGGTCTGCTGCTGCAAAAACCGGATCGTTTCTTTCGCATCGTGGCGGAAGAGCGCGGCTGGCGTTTAGCCAAAAACTACGCTGTTGGGATGCTGTTCCTGAATCAGGACGCGGAAAAAGCAGCCGTTTCACGCCGCATCGTCGAAGAAGAACTTCAACGCGAAACCCTGTCTATCGTCGGCTGGCGCGATGTGCCCACCAACGAAGGGGTACTCGGTGAAATCGCCCTCTCCTCGCTGCCTCGTATCGAGCAAATCTTTGTCAACGCGCCTGCGGGCTGGCGTCCACGTGATATGGAACGCCGCCTGTTTATCGCCCGTCGCCGCATTGAAAAACGTCTCCAGGACGATAAAGAGTTCTACGTCTGTAGCCTCTCGAACCTGGTGAACATCTATAAAGGTCTGTGTATGCCGGCTGACCTGCCGCGCTTCTACCTGGACCTGGCGGATCTGCGTCTGGAATCGGCCATTTGCCTGTTCCACCAGCGCTTCTCCACCAACACCGTACCTCGCTGGCCGCTGGCTCAGCCGTTCCGCTATCTGGCACACAACGGCGAAATCAACACCATCACCGGTAACCGCCAGTGGGCACGCGCCCGTACCTATAAATTCCAGACCCCGCTGATCCCGGATCTGCACGATGCAGCGCCGTTCGTCAACGAAACCGGCTCTGACTCCAGCTCAATGGATAACATGCTGGAGCTGCTGCTGGCCGGTGGTATGGATATCGTCCGCGCCATGCGCCTGCTGGTTCCGCCAGCCTGGCAGAACAACCCGGATATGGATCCTGAGCTGCGTTCCTTCTTCGACTTCAACTCCATGCACATGGAGCCGTGGGATGGTCCGGCCGGTATCGTGATGTCCGACGGGCGCTTTGCGGCCTGTAACCTCGACCGTAACGGCCTGCGCCCGGCGCGCTACGTCATCACCAAAGACAAGCTGATCACCTGCGCCTCAGAAGTGGGGATCTGGGATTACCAGCCTGACGAAGTGGTCGAAAAAGGCCGCGTAGGGCCTGGCGAGCTGATGGTGATCGACACCCGCGGCGGTCGCATCCTGCACTCTGCAGAAACCGATAACGATCTGAAAAGCCGTCATCCGTACAAAGAGTGGATGGAGAAAAACGTCCGCCGTCTGGTGCCGTTTGAAGATCTGCCGGATCAGGACGTGGGCAGCCGCGAGCTGGATGACGATACTCTCGCCAGCTATCAGAAACAGTTTAACTACAGCGCGGAAGAGCTGGACTCCGTTATCCGCGTGCTGGGTGAAAACGGCCAGGAAGCGGTCGGCTCCATGGGTGATGACACCCCGTTTGCCGTGCTCTCCAGCCAGCCACGTATCATTTACGATTACTTCCGTCAGCAGTTCGCGCAGGTGACCAACCCGCCGATCGATCCGCTGCGTGAAGCACACGTAATGTCGCTGGCCACCAGCATCGGTCGCGAGATGAACGTCTTCTGCGAAGCCGAAGGCCAGGCGCACCGTCTGACCTTTAAGTCGCCGATCCTGCTGTACTCCGATTTTAAACAGCTCACCACCATGCAAGAGGAGCACTACCGCGCCGACACGCTCGATATTACCTTCGACGTGACCGAAACGACCCTCGAAGAGACGGTGAATGCGCTGTGTGATAAAGCGGAACAGATGGTACGTAACGGTACCGTGCTGCTGGTGCTGTCCGACCGCAACATTGCGAAAAACCGCCTGCCGGTTCCGGCGCCAATGGCCGTCGGTGCTATCCAGACCCGTCTGGTCGATAAGAGCCTGCGCTGCGACGCCAACATCATTGTAGAAACCGCAAGCGCGCGTGACCCGCACCACTTCGCGGTGCTGCTGGGCTTCGGTGCAACGGCGATCTACCCGTACCTGGCCTACGAAACGCTGGCCAAACTGGTCGACGGCCAGGCCATCGACAAAGATTACCGTACCGTGATGCTGAACTACCGTAACGGCATCAACAAAGGCCTGTACAAGATCATGTCCAAGATGGGCATCTCGACCATCGCCTCTTACCGCTGCTCGAAGCTGTTCGAAGCTGTCGGTCTGCATGACGATGTTGCCGACCTGTGCTTCCAGGGCGTGATCAGCCGTATCGGCGGAGCGGGCTTTAGCGACTTCCAGCAGGATCTGCTGAACCTCTCCAAACGCGCCTGGCTGGCTCTTAAGCCGCTGGATCAGGGCGGACAGCTGAAGTATGTGCACGGCGGCGAATACCATGCCTATAACCCGGACGTGGTGCGCACCCTGCAACAGGCCGTCCAGAGCGGCGAGTACAGCGATTATCAGCAGTATGCCGAGCTGGTGAACAACCGTCCGGCGGCCACGCTGCGCGATCTGCTGGCAGTGAACCCGGGCGATACTGCCGTCAGCATCAATGATGTTGAACCGGCGAGTGAACTGTTCAAACGCTTCGATACCGCAGCGATGTCTATCGGCGCGCTGAGCCCGGAAGCCCACGAGGCGCTGGCAGAAGCGATGAACAGCATCGGCGGGAACTCCAACTCCGGCGAAGGCGGTGAAGATCCGGCGCGCTACGGCACCAACAAAGTGTCGCGCATCAAGCAGGTTGCTTCCGGCCGCTTCGGTGTGACCCCGGCGTACCTGGTTAACGCCGACGTGATTCAGATTAAAGTCGCTCAGGGTGCAAAACCTGGCGAAGGCGGTCAGTTACCGGGTGACAAAGTGACCCCGTACATCGCCAAACTGCGCTACTCGGTGCCGGGCGTGACGCTGATCTCCCCGCCGCCGCACCACGATATCTACTCTATCGAGGACTTAGCGCAGCTGATTTTCGACCTGAAACAGGTCAACCCGAAAGCGATGATCTCCGTGAAGCTGGTTTCCGAGCCGGGCGTGGGCACTATTGCCACCGGCGTGGCGAAAGCCTATGCGGATCTGATCACCATCGCCGGTTACGACGGCGGTACCGGGGCGAGTCCGCTCTCCTCGGTGAAATACGCGGGCTGTCCGTGGGAGCTGGGCCTGGTGGAAACCCAGCAGGCGCTGGTGGCAAATGGTCTGCGTCACAAGATCCGTCTGCAGGTGGATGGTGGCCTGAAAACCGGCCTCGACATCATCAAAGCGGCGATCCTCGGTGCAGAAAGCTTCGGTTTCGGTACCGGCCCGATGGTGGCGCTGGGCTGTAAATACCTGCGTATTTGTCACCTGAACAACTGCGCAACCGGTGTTGCAACCCAGGACGAGAAGCTGCGTAAGAATCACTACCACGGCCTGCCGTTCAAAGTGACCAACTACTTTGACTTCATCGCCCGCGAAACCCGCGAGCTGATGGCGCAGCTGGGCGTGACGCGTCTGGTGGATCTGATTGGCCGTACCGACCTGCTGAAAGAGCTGGAAGGGTTTACGGCTAAGCAGCAGAACCTGAAGCTGTCCCGTCTGCTGGAAACGGCTGAACCGCATCCGGGCAAAGCGGTGTACTGCACCGAGAATAACCCGCCGTTCGACAATGGCGTGCTGAACGCCCAGCTGTTGCAACAGGCGAAGCCGTATGTGGATGACAAGCAAAGCAAAACCTTCTGGTTTGATATTCGCAACACCGACCGTTCCGTCGGCGCAACGCTCTCGGGCTACATTGCGCAGACGCACGGCGACCAGGGTCTGGCTGCCGATCCGATTACCGCGCACTTTAGCGGCACTGCGGGTCAGAGCTTCGGCGTGTGGAACGCCGGTGGCGTTGAGCTGTACCTGACCGGCGATGCTAACGACTACGTCGGTAAAGGCATGGCGGGTGGTCTGCTGGCGGTGCGTCCTCCGGTCGGCTCAGCCTTCCGCAGCTGCGATGCCAGCATCATCGGTAACACCTGTCTGTACGGTGCCACCGGGGGTCGTCTGTTTGCCGCAGGTCGTGCAGGTGAGCGTTTCGCGGTACGTAACTCCGGTGCCATCACCGTGGTGGAAGGTATCGGCGATAACGGCTGTGAATACATGACCGGCGGGATTGTCTGCGTGCTGGGCAAAACCGGCGTCAACTTCGGGGCTGGTATGACCGGTGGTTTCGCCTATGTTCTGGACGAAAGCGGTGACTTCCGTAAACGCGTGAACCCGGAGCTGGTGGAAGTGCTGGATGTTGAAAGCCTGGCGATCCACGAGGAGCACCTGCGTGGTCTGATCACCGAGCATGTGCACCATACCGGTTCCGTGCGCGGCGAAGAGATCCTGGCGAACTGGCCGGCGTTCTCTGCGAAATTCGCGCTGGTTAAACCGAAGTCCAGCGATGTTAAAGCCCTGTTGGGTCACCGTAGTCGTAGCGCAGCAGAGCTGCGTGTGCAGGCGCAGTAAGGAATTCAGATGAGCCAGAATGTTTACCAGTTTATCGACCTGCAGCGTGTGGATCCGCCGAAGAAGCCGCTGAAGATCCGTAAAATTGAATTTGTTGAGATCTACGAGCCGTTTTCCGAAGGCCAGGCCAAAGCACAGGCAGACCGCTGCCTGTCCTGCGGCAACCCGTACTGCGAGTGGAAATGCCCGGTCCATAACTACATCCCGAACTGGCTGAAGCTGGCTAACGAAGGGCGTATTTTCGAGGCCGCCGAGCTGTCTCACCAGACCAACACCCTGCCGGAAGTGTGCGGTCGCGTGTGTCCTCAGGACCGTCTTTGTGAAGGCTCCTGCACCCTGAACGACGAGTTCGGTGCGGTGACCATCGGTAACATCGAACGCTATATCAATGATAAAGCCTTCGAGATGGGCTGGCGTCCGGATATGACCGGCGTGCGTCAGACCGACAAACGCGTGGCGATCATCGGTGCCGGTCCGGCAGGCCTGGCCTGTGCCGACGTGCTGACCCGTAACGGCGTGAAGGCGGTGGTATTTGACCGCCATCCGGAAATCGGCGGTCTGCTGACCTTCGGCATCCCGGCCTTCAAGCTGGAGAAAGAAGTGATGACCCGCCGCCGTGAAATCTTCACCGGCATGGGGATTGAGTTCAAACTCAATACCGAAGTGGGCCGTGACGTGCAGCTCGACGATCTGCTGAAAGATTACGATGCCGTGTTCCTGGGCGTCGGCACCTATCAGTCGATGCGCGGTGGGCTGGAAAACGAAGATGCCAACGGCGTATTCGATGCCCTGCCGTTCCTGATTGCCAACACCAAGCAGATGATGGGTTACGGCGAAACCGCCGCTGAGCCATACGTCAGCATGGAAGGCAAACGCGTGGTGGTGCTGGGCGGCGGTGATACCGCGATGGACTGCGTGCGTACCTCCATTCGTCAGAATGCGGCGCACGTGATCTGTGCCTATCGTCGTGACGAAGAGAACATGCCGGGCTCAAAACGCGAAGTCAAAAACGCGCGTGAAGAGGGCGTTGAGTTCCAGTTCAACATCCAGCCTCTGGGTATTGAAGTGAATGCCAACGGCAAGGTCAGCGGTGTGAAGATGGCGCGTACCGAAATGGGCGCACCGGATGCCAAAGGCCGTCGTCGGGCGGAGATCGTTGCCGGTTCCGAGTATGTGATCCCGGCTGATGCGGTGGTGATGGCGTTTGGTTTCCGTCCGCACAGCATGGAGTGGCTGGCGAAACACAGCGTCGAGCTGGACTCTCAGGGCCGTATCATCGCCCCGGAAGGCAGCGACAACGCGTTCCAGACCAGCAACCCGAAAATCTTCGCCGGTGGCGATATCGTTCGCGGTTCTGACCTGGTGGTGACCGCCATTGCCGAAGGCCGTAAAGCGGCAGACGGCATCATGAACTTCCTCGAAGTCTAAACAATACGGCCCGGTGGGATCCGCTCCCGCCGGGCCGTGTTTTATGCCTGCCTTCCGCCATTACAGATAGACAATACTGATCACCGCCTCACCGTCTAACGAGATCCTCTGACTGCTCCCGAGTTTGTTTGCCACGGCAACGCTTACCTGCAGCGGTACACTCACGGAACTCACCGCCTGTGGCACCAGCGTTCCTTTCTTCACGAAGGTATAAAAATAGCTTTCGGTTGCCGGCAACAGGTAGTGATCGAGCCTCGTCCAGGGGCCGCTTTTGCTTTCCGAACCGGCCATATCTACGTTGACGTTCTGACTACCATCCAGCGCAACGATGCTGTCAGCGTTAATCAGGATCGCATAGCTGCCGATAGGCTTGTTCTCAGCGGTCACGCCCAGACCAAATAGCCTTGAGGCATACGCCACATTCAGGCCGCCATTGGTACTGAAGTGCGGGCCGACTGCACGCTCGGTATCTTCCCCAATCCTTACCGATGACGAACGGGTATCCCGCGAGGTGATAGCCAGGGCCGTAGAGGATTCGCAGGTAATGGCTAAGGTCAGCTCCCGCGTCCCTAACTGGTTAAAAGCGTCAGGAGATAAACTGCCGGCGTTGCGGGAGCCAAAATCAGCAATACCGTTATTGCTCAGAACGGGTACGCAGGCAGCAGCATCTGCTGTCAGCTCAAAATCGACATCGACGGTATCATTTGCCGATACAGAGGCGGTCGTTAAGGCCGCCAGAAGCAAGTAAATTCGTCGCATCATTGCACATCCAGTTTAATGTTCAGGTTGCCACGCCAGGTCGTTCTGTCGGTGATGGATCCCGGCTTTATCGTGGATGCTACCAGAAGAGAGACCGAGGCGGTTTTGCCCCGTATCTCTTCGCCATGAACAAACGCCAGCCCTTGATTCAGCGCGACGTCGAGTTTTGCACTACCGCCGGTACGGGGAAGTGCGTCATTCAACTGAACCGGAGCAAGGCGCACAGACTGGTCATCGACATACGCATTTGTCGCGGTGACCTGCATTTCGCCTTCGCTGCCCAACGAAAATGTGCCATTTTGCGGTAAATTACTGCCCACAAACAGGCGGATGCGCTGCGGCTCGCTACAGACCACCTGAATCTGGATCTGCTTTTCCGGTAGCGTAACTGGTTGCCCGCCCGCCTGTTGCCGCTCGGCGGCACTTAAGCGGCTGTAGGCGATCTTTTGCTGACTGGCGATAATCTGGCAGTCGGCCCAACTCTGGACGGGCACCGCAAGCAGCGCCCCCATCAGCAGGAAAATTCTCACTGGCATACTCCCTTTGCCGTTTCATAGAAGACCCCGGCTTGCGCCTGGTCAGGTAGCGTCAGCGTAATGCGGCAGTTGTCGGGCTCCGTTTGCGCCACCAGCGTCTGACGGGCGCTGGCGTTATCCAGGAATACCACGCCTTCATCGACCGAGGTGGTGAGATAGGTGCCGCGATCGTCGGTAATAGCGATGTTTTTCGGCAGCTTTTTACCCTCTTTCGTACTCACCTCCAGCAGAACGCGACGCTGGGTGATTGCCGTAAACTGTACTTTCCCTACCGAACCACGTCCCTGATTTAACACCCGGGTACCGTTGCCGATGTCCATGTTTTTCGGCAGGGTTTCCGTGTTGACCTCAACGCGGGAATTCTGCCAGGCGTTCAGGGAAGGCAGCACCGCATAGCCGCGGAAGTCTGTCCATACCGGTCCCTGCGGAGTATCGATTTTGACCCCGGAAACGGGCTGATCCAGCGAGACCACCCCGAAGGTGTCACGTACCGGCAACGGCGAGAAGGTGACGCCGTTGGCATGGCCGACGATGCCGCCCTGCAGGATGCCGGAATAGTTACGTCGATGATCTCCGGCCACGTTGCCATTCAGCATCAGCTGCGAGTAGTGCAGATTGCTGTTCAAGCCTGCGCTGACGCTCTTATCCTGCGACGACTGTCCTACCTCAGTGCCCAGCGTATAGGCGTTATTTTCCGAGAGGTTGCCCGCTAAGGTGGTGCCATAGCGGGAACTCTCTCCCTCACGACGCGCATAGGTGTTCAGACTGGCTTTTCCTAACGGGATGCTGACATTCAGGTAAAACAGGTCGTCTTTCTTCCCGTCTCCGCTGTCGTCGTTCAGCTGATGCTGCCAGTTCGCAGAGACATACGCTGAGAGGAAACTGCCCCCCCCACCCTGCAGTAATGAAACGTGATTTCCCCTGGTGGTGGCGGTTTTTCGTTTCATAGAAGCTGCTGCTGAAGGTGCCCATCCCAGGGCTTTGCCACTGGAGCCCGACAGAATATTCATGCTGCTTTGTGGCGGTAAAACCTTTATCGACAAACTCCGAAAACTCCCGATAGCCCGGCGAATAATAGGTCGAGGATGCCGTAACGCTCACACCCAGCGACAACGCGATAGAAGTTTCCACGCGATAACGCTGGCCCTGACGCGCGTTTTCACGATCCCAGGACTGATTGGCCTTAAAACTTAGTATCGACAACGGAGACGGCGAAGTATCAATGCCCAGCCCGGCGGCCTGAAAATCCTGAGAGACGATCATCGCCGCCGTGACATTACTCCCGGGAAGCAACCGCCAGCCATTAGACACGCTGAGCACCATCGGCTTGTCATCGTAATCGTCGCTGATGCGGCCAATGGATAAAAACAGCCCGGCAGGGTTGCCCATCCTCTGCAGATAGAGGCTGGCCGGAATGACAAAACTATGCTGGCTGCCGTCGGTCTCGACTACGGTGACGTTGAGATCGCTGGTGTAGTTGCGCAGCTCGACATCGGTCAGGGTAAAAGGCCCCACCGGCACCAGCGTCGAATAGACCAAGATCCCCTGCTGGCGAACTTCTACGCGCGCCTGTGGCGTATTGGCGATCCCGCTGACCCTGACCTGCCCTTCCGGAGAGGCCAGAGCGCCTTCGGGTGACAATGAAACGCCGTACAGCCCCGTACCTTCCAGCAGAGGGTTATTAATATTCACTTCACCCACTTTGGCAGTGCTGCGCAAATTAACGAAAGTGTGCTGTAAATAAGTCTGATTGTTTTCGCTGTTAAACTGCCCTGCTGAATGGCTTAACAGCTGATGGCTACGGAGTAACCAGCTCGCGATATTCACCCCACCATCAAGCTGCAACTGCGAATAGGTGTTACTGCCGCCGCTGAATTCACTGCGGGAAGACATTGCCGAGTAATTCAGCAGGGCGCCCGAGCCGTCCATCGCGAAACCCGCCGGGGACAGACCATAGCGATTTATTTCATCAGGCGGCACGATTAATTCCACTAGCTCCTGACCCGGTAAGGTATTAATCAGAGCTTCAGGATGCGCCTGAAGATAGGGGTAACACCCGTCCTGATAGTCGCCAGGAATGCGAATATTCGCCTGCTCCATTAAGGCCTTGTCGAAACAGAGTTCACCGTTCTGATTGAAATGAGCAACGATATTTCCCTTCTCCAGTCCGTTCACTTTTAGCATCACCGGTGTCGGGCCAGGCCTGAATCGGGCTTTATTTGCGAAATAAGTGGAGACGTCAGGGTTAATGCCTAATGATTTTAATGTTTCACTGTCAAACTCAACGGCCCCGGTTTCTGAATCAGAGGCATATCCCTGTTTAGAGCACAACAAACTGACTGCGCAGACAAGCAGCGTTCTTTTAAACATCCGTGTATTCCCTGAACAATTTACTGCAATGGCGCTATATAGCGTTCACCTTTATATCCATAACGGCTGGCTGGATAAAATTCGACTTTTGTGTCCGCCTTATTTGTTAAGGTCACCGTCATGCTGGAATGCGGTAATAAATAGGTCTTTGGCAGCTTTCCTTGCTTACCCGACGGCAATGAGGTGAATCCTGTCGTCATCCGCACCACGTAATTTGACGGATTGTTGATTACCAGGGAATTACCCTGTTTACGCCACTCCAGATGTTTCCACGGCGTATTATCTTCTGCGAGTCCGGCAGGATGAATAATTACCGGTAGATCCTGACGAATGGTGACAGCCAGTCTCTCCTTGCCTCTCTCTTTCGGCGGAATGCCCTCGAAGGTGACCCGTTTTAACTCTTGCTGCGTTAGCGGTTTATCCATTTGCAGCATGAAGCGCATACGCTGCACAGCACCCGCTTCTACCCTTACAACAGGCTGGGAGACGATCAGGTGAACCGATTTATTGCTTTCGGGGAGATCGACAATATTGGTGTAAAGCAGGGCAGGTTTCGGATCCGTATTGGTGACATTCATACTGGCTTCGCCTTTATTGGCATCTACCAGTAATACGGACGTTTCGGGCACCATGCCGGTAGCGCACGCACCTGCAGAAATAAAGAGTAGTGAGAAAATAACGCTACGTTTCATAATATTCTCAAGTAAGTTTAATAATGAAATGAGACAGTTAATTCCCGGAGATAAAAACAGACCGTCACCCGACGTATTAACTGCCGCAGGTTTAATACGGTCTGTATTAAAAAGAATATTTAAAAATGCAATGCGGCATTATTTATTCGTTATATGCCCTTCGCCGCACGCATTATCATATCTTAGAGGTAGACGAGGCTCAGGGTTGCATTGCCATCCAGAGTGATTTCGTCAGAGCCCAGCACAGAGCTTGGCTGTACGCCTGCAGAGATTTTAAGCGCGAAGGAGGCCTCTTCAAACAGCTGAGGTTGGGAACTACCGGTTTTTGCGACAGTAGTAATACGCGCGCTATCAGCTACCTGATAAACAGCGGTATTTGTACGCCAGCTTTTGCCTTCATCATCAGAGTAAACCAGGCTCGCAGCGGCACCGTCAGCAGTGGTATTTGCACCATCCAGGGTTACGGAATAGGCGCCAATCTTCGCGTTATTTGACGCCAGACCCAGGCCAAAACCGAAGTAAGTTTGCGCGGCTGATGCACCACCAGAAACTGGAGAGACAATATAATTGGATGCAGACAGGGCGACAGCAGAGCTGGTGCGGTTATCGATCATTTTGAAACCAACAGCGGCCTCCGCTTCACAGGAGATCGAGAAGGTGATGTCTTTAGCACCCAGTTGGACGAGGCCATTGCCTTCAGCCGGGCTTTTGATAACAGAAGCGGCAATAGTACCGAAGGATACTTCGCCACTGTTGCTCAACGTTGGAGTACAAGCCGCTGGAACAATTGAACCGGTCACTTTTAATGTTGATTCATTTGCAGCATTTGCCTGAGCGGCAACGAACAGCGCAGCACAGACACTCAGCGTAGACAGTGTTTTCTTAAATGCAGTCATTTTCTTTCCTTAATTTCATCCACCAACAGTGAATTCGGTTGGTTATATCCCTACAGAATGAGGCACTTCACAGTGAATAATACATTCACCGACTATTTGTAAGAAATAGTGACGACAAGACTACAGGATAACCTTACGACTATCATTTAAGTTCGCTACATCTTCTATTAACATAAGCTAATATATTTTATTCTTTGCCATATAACAGACAATGATGATGACGTAATACATTGTTTAACAGCGTTTTTTGGATCATATCCGCAATCAAAAACGTTAATATAATCCGAAAAAAATAATTACAGTGCTAATGCATTAATCCAACACAAATTCAAATTAATTAGTGACTATAATGAGTCGAGGTTGAACATTAATTAATATTTAATATGTGATTAATATGATTCATTTTAAAAAAATATGTGTAGTTTTTTTAATTATTGAATCAAGTTATCATTCGACGTAAAAAAAGGGCCAGAGGCCCCTTTTATTATTTCACAACGCGCAGTGCCGGACGGCCGCCACGCGGAGGTGGGGTATCGTCAGGATCGTCATCGTGATCCGGTTTATCACCGTCGATGATCGACATGACTGGCTCGCTTTCGCTTTCAGTCGCACCGTTTTCATCATTGAGGCTGGACACGTCTTCATCATAAGCCGCTTCCGGCTCAAACATGGTACCAGCGCCGTTTTCACGGGCATAGATAGCCAGTACGGCAGCCAGCGGCACAGAAACCTGACGAGGAACCCCGCCGAAGCGGGCATTGAAGCGCACTTCGTCATTCGCCAGTTCCAGGTTACCTACCGCACGCGGCGCAATATTCAGTACGATCTGCCCGTCGCGCGCATACTCCATCGGTACTTGCACGTCAGGTAACGTCACATCCACTACCAGGTGCGGCGTGAGCTGGTTATCCAGCAGCCATTCATAGAATGCGCGCAGCAGATACGGACGGCGTGGAGATAGCTGTGACATTTCCACAATCATTAACCCCGGCCGAGACGCATTTCACGTTCAGCTTCTGTCAGTGAAGCCAGGAAAGAGTCGCGTTCGAAGACACGCGTCATGTAACCTTTGAGCTCTTTCGCACCCGGGCCGCTAAACTCGACGCCCAGAATCGGCAGACGCCACAGCAGCGGAGCCAGGTAGCAATCGACCAGGCTGAACTCGTCGCTCAGGAAGAACGGGCGCTGACCGAACACCGGTGCAATCGCCAGCAGCTCTTCACGCAGCTGTTTACGCGCAGCATCGGCTTCTGAGGAGGAACCGTTCACAATAACGTTCATCAGCGTATACCAGTCTTTCTCGATACGCTGCATGTACAGGCGGCTTTCACCACGGGCAACCGGATAGACCGGCATCAGTGGCGGATGCGGGAAACGCTCATCCAGGTATTCCATAATGATACGGGATTCCCACAGGGTCAGCTCACGATCCACCAGCGTTGGTACGCTCTGGCTTGGATTGAGATCGATAAGATCCTGAGGCGGGTTATCCTTTTCCACATGCTCGATCTCAAAACTGACACCCTTCTCGGCCAGCACGATACGAACCTGATGGCTATAAATGTCAGTAGGACCAGAAAACAGCGTCATTACCGAACGTTTGTTGGCAGCGACAGCCATGAAAACCTCCAGGTATATTCAGAATTTTTACTGCTACCAGCCATACAGGCTAGCCAGATGTTTTGTTGTCCATCCCTGAGAATTTCTCCTCTTGTTCAAAAAGAGAACAAAAATCGAGCATTCACCGTTATTTGGACAGAAAAGTGGATGATAGTTTACCAGATTTTGCGGCCTTTGTGGTGAGGGGATTCTGGAAATGCGGAAAAAGAGGTCAGAAAGGACGTCTGTATGTGGATAACCCGGACGTTACCCATAAAAAAACCCGCCGAAGCGGGTTTTTCGCCAATTGTACTCTGCCGAAGCAGAAACCAATTAACGTTTGGAGAACTGTGGACGACGACGCGCTTTACGCAGACCGACTTTCTTACGTTCAACCTGACGAGCGTCACGAGTAACGAAGCCTGCTTTACGCAGTTCGCCACGCAGGGACTCGTCGTACTCCATCAGAGCGCGGGTGATACCGTGACGGATCGCACCAGCCTGACCAGAGATACCACCACCTTTAACAGTGATGTACAGATCCAGTTTCTCAACCATGTCGACCAGTTCCAGCGGCTGACGAACTACCATGCGGGCAGTTTCACGACCGAAGTACTGTTCCAGAGAACGTTGGTTGATTACGATTTTACCACTGCCCGGTTTGATGAACACGCGAGCGGCGGAGCTTTTGCGGCGACCAGTGCCGTAGTATTGATTTTCAGCCATTGCCTATAATCCCGATTAGATGTCAAGAACTTGCGGTTGCTGTGCCGCGTGGTTGTGCTCGTTACCTGCGTAAACTTTCAGTTTACGGTACATAGCACGACCCAGCGGGCCTTTTGGCAGCATGCCTTTAACCGCGATTTCAATCACACGCTCAGGACGGCGGGCAATCATCTCTTCAAAGGTCGCTTGTTTGATACCGCCGATGTGGCCGGTGTGGTGATAGTACACTTTGTCAGTACGCTTGTTGCCGGTTACAGCAACTTTGTCAGCGTTCAGAACGATGATGTAATCACCGGTATCTACGTGCGGAGTGTATTCCGCTTTGTGCTTACCGCGCAGGCGACGAGCCAGTTCGGTAGCCAGACGGCCCAGTGTTTTACCGGTCGCGTCAACAACATACCAGTCGCGTTTTACGGTTTCTGGTTTAGCTGTAAAAGTTTTCATTAAAAGCTTACCCAAATAAATAAGTTACACGTTGGTGAACACCCAAACGTTTAGTAGTTGAGGTTCACACGACATTGTCCAGCAAACCTACCCCTTCGAATAGCCTATGCCGGCGCAGAGAAAGTTTTGGGAAAAAAACCTTCTTGTAACGTGGGGTCGCAAGATTATAGAGAAGTCAGGGGTAAAGGTCGACCCCTAATTGTGATTTGAGACGGGTTTTTCCGGGGTGAAGACAGTGCGGTCTGGTGCCCTCACCCCCAGCCCCTCTCCCACGGGGAACTGTGCGGTCTGGTGCCCTCACCCCCGGCCCCTCTCCCACGGGGAGAGGGTAGCTATTATTAAGGCATGTGCTCGCGCTTCAGGTACTCTTCGCTTTGCATCTCCTGCAGGCGCGACAGGCAGCGCTGGAACTCAAACTTCAGCCGTTCTCCCTGATAGATTTCATATAAAGGGACGGCGGCGCTCACCACCAGCTTGACGTGGCGTTCGTAAAACTCATCGACCAGCGCGATAAAGCGTCGGGCTTCGCTCTCCATCAGCGTGGTCATTACCGGCACATCGAACAGCATCACCGTATGGAACAGGCGCGAGAGCGCTATATAGTCGTGCTGGCTGCGGGCATCGACACACAGGGTGGCAAACGACACGGCGAGGGTTTGATTGACGACGCCCAGCGTTTGCAGCGGGCGATGGTTCACCTCCAGTACGGCGGCATTATCACGTTTTGCCCCTGCCAGCGCCAGCCACAGCTTGTCCATCTGCTGTTGCGTGTCATCGTTTAACGGCGAGATCCACAGATGGGCCTGGGTCAGGGTCCGCAGGCGGTAGTCGACGCCGGCATCGACGTTCATGATGTCGCAATGCGCTTTTATCGCATCAATAGCGGGCAGGAAGCGGGCGCGTTGCAGCCCGTTACGGTACAGCTCATCGGGTGGGATGTTAGAGGTCGCTACAAGCGTAATGCCGCGGGCAAACAGCGCTTTCATCAGCCCGCCCAGCAGCATGGCGTCGGTAATATCGGAGACAAAAAACTCATCGAAGCACAGCACGTCGGTTTCAGCTTTGAAACGCTCGGCAACGATATCAAGCGGGTCGCTATGCCCCTGCAGGGCCGTCAGCTCTTCATGTACCCGCAGCATAAACCGGTGAAAATGCAGGCGCTGCTTACGCGTTCCCGGCAGGCTCTGATAAAACAGATCCATCAGCCAGGTTTTACCGCGCCCTACCCCGCCCCACATATATAAGCCGCGTACCGCCGTGACGCTCCGCGGCGCTTTCTTGCCCAGCAGTCGTCCAAACGCGGCCTTGAGTCCTCCCGCAGGGGCGGCTTCGGTCGGCTGGGTGGTCAACTGCTGCCATATGCTGTCCAGACGCCTTACTGCTTCACGCTGTACATCATCTGGTTGGTGGGAGCCCTCGTTCAGGGCCCGTTGGTAATGCGATGTCGGGGAAAGGCTTTGCATGATCTTATTGTTATTCCTTCAATTAATACCCGCCAGCCTGCTCAGTTGGCGAAAAAAAGGCCGTTCTACAGTACGCGATGATGCGGTGGGATTCCACTTCTAAGGAAATAGCGGTTATAGTGGCATAATCAGGCACAGGCATGAAGCCGAGCCAACACCCTACGGAACCACAAGACAACGGGAGAAGTTCATGACCTGGGAATATGCGCTAATTGGTTTAGTCGTCGGCATCGCTATTGGCGCCGTGGCCATGCGTTTTGGAAATCGCAAATTGCGCCAGCAACAGGCGTTGCAGTACGAACTGGAAAAGAACAAAGCTGAACTGGATGAGTATCGCGAAGAGCTGGTAAACCACTTTGCCCAGAGCGCCGAGCTGCTGGACAACATGGCCCATGATTACCGCAAGCTTTATCAGCACATGGCGAAAAGCTCCAGCAACCTGCTGCCGGAGATGAGCGCAGAGAACAATCCGTTCCGCAACCGTCTGGCGGAGTCTGAAGCCAGCAACGATCAGGCGCCGGTACAGATGCCGCGTGACTACTCCGAAGGTGCATCCGGCCTGCTGCGCGGTGGCGCAAAGCGCGATTAATCGCACATCGCAAATAAATTTTACGGGCGCAGCCATTGCGCCCGTCCTTTCTTCCTGACCCCAGCTATTATTTAGTCAAACACCTCATTGTTCAGCGTTTTAAAATTCAATAACATCAGACTGTTTCAGGGCCGTTATTCCTTCATTCCAGGTTGCGAGAGCCAGCATAAATGAACAAAAAAAATCAGCTGTTGAGCGCGTTAGCATTGAGTATCGGATTATCGCTGTCGGCATCCTGGCCGACGGCGGCCGCAATCCCTTCGCAGGTCCCGGGCCAGGCGGCACTTCCGAGCCTTGCCCCGATGCTGGAAAAAGTCCTGCCCGCGGTGGTAAGCGTGCAGGTTGAAGGCACTGCGGTGCAGAGCCAGCGCATTCCGGAAGAGCTGAAAAAGTATTTTGGTGATGATGCCCCTGACCAGCAGGCCCAACCCTTTGAGGGGCTGGGCTCCGGCGTGGTAATAGATGCCGCGAAAGGCTATGTCCTGACCAACAACCACGTCATCAGCCATGCCGATAAAATCAGCGTCCAGATGAACGATGGCCGGGAGTTTGAGGCCAAACTGATTGGCGGGGACGATCAGAGTGATATCGCCCTCCTGCAGCTGCAGAATCCAACCGGCCTGACGCAAATCGCCATCGCCGATTCCGACAAGCTGCGCGTCGGGGATTTTGCCGTCGCGGTAGGTAACCCCTTCGGTCTGGGCCAGACGGCCACCTCCGGCATCATTTCCGCGCTGGGTCGCAGTGGTCTGAACCTCGAAGGGCTGGAGAACTTTATCCAGACCGATGCCTCCATTAACCGCGGTAACTCCGGCGGCGCGCTGCTGAACCTGAACGGGGAGCTGATCGGCATTAACACCGCTATTCTGGCGCCCGGCGGCGGCAGCGTGGGGATTGGTTTTGCTATTCCCAGCAACATGGCCCGCACGCTGGCGCAGCAGCTGATTGATTTCGGCGAAGTGAAGCGCGGGCTGCTGGGCATTAAGGGCACCGAAATGAGCGCGGATATTGCTAAAGCGTTCAACCTGAACGTTCAGCGCGGCGCCTTCGTCAGCGAAGTGCTGCCGAACTCCGGCTCGGCAAAAGCAGGCGTCAAATCCGGAGACGTGATCGTCAGCCTGAATGATAAACCGTTAAGCAGCTTTGCCGAACTGCGCTCGCGCATCGCCACCACGGAGCCAGGCGCCACGGTTAAGCTCGGAATTTTACGTGACGGCAAACCGCTGGATCTGCAGGTCACGCTGGATAAAAGCACCTCATCATCGGCCAGCGCAGAGATGATTGCCCCGGCGCTGCAGGGGGCGACATTAAGCGACGGTCAGCTGAAAGACGGCACCAAAGGCATCACCCTCGACAGCGTCGAGAAGAGCAGCCCTGCCGCACAGGCCGGTCTGCATGAGAATGACGTGATCATCGGAGTGAACCGCGTCCGCGTGCTGTCCATCGCCGAAATGCGCAAAGTGCTGGAAGGCAAACCCACCGTTATTGCCCTGCAGATCGTGCGCGGCAACGACACGCTCTATATTCTGCTGCGTTAAGCCTGTACGCGTCCGGACATCACCACGTGTGATGTCCGGATAAGTCATGCTATGCTGCTTGCGATCTTCCCTTAACGACGCCCGTATCATGGTTTTAAAGCTCATTCGTTCGGTCGCCATCGGCCTGGTTGTAGGTGGCCTTTTACTGGCCGCGATGCCCTCTTTACGTCAGTTTAATCAGCTGGCTGCGCCGCAGTTTGACAGCGCAGATGAAACACCTGCCAGCTACAATCAGGCAGTACGCCGCGCCGCCCCTGCGGTGGTTAACGTCTATAACCGTGGGCTGAACAGCACCAGCCATAATCAGCTGGAGATCCGCACCCTCGGCTCCGGGGTGATCATGGATGAGCGCGGCTACATCATTACCAACAAACATGTGATCAACGATGCCGATCAGATCATCGTTGCGCTGCAGGATGGCCGCGTCTTTGAAGCCCTGCTGGTTGGATCCGACAGCCTTACGGATCTGGCGGTCCTCAAAATCACCGCCACCGGTGGTCTGCCGGTTATTCCTATTAACCGTAAACGTACCCCGCATATCGGCGACGTGGTGCTGGCGATCGGTAACCCCTATAACCTCGGGCAGACCATTACCCAGGGGATTATCAGCGCGACGGGTCGAATCGGCCTGAACCCTTCCGGGCGGCAGAACTTCCTGCAGACGGACGCCTCCATCAACCACGGTAACTCTGGCGGCGCGCTGGTGAACTCGCTGGGCGAACTGATGGGCATCAATACCCTCTCGTTTGACAAGAGCAACGACGGGGAAACGCCCGAAGGCATCGGCTTCGCCATCCCGTTCCAGCTGGCGAACAAGATTATGGATAAGCTCATTCGCGACGGTCGGGTGATCCGCGGCTACATTGGTATTGGCGGGCGTGAGATTGCGCCGCTGCATACCCAGGGTGGCGGCATCGACCAGATCCAGGGCATTGTGGTGAACGAAGTGACCCCTAGCGGTCCGGCGGCGGAAGCAGGCATGAAGGTTAACGACGTTATCGTTTCGGTGAACGGTAAACCGGCTATATCGGCTCTCGAGACCATGGATCAGGTGGCTGAGATCAGACCTGGCTCGATCATTCCGGTGGAAGTGATGCGCGATGATAAGAAACTGACGCTGCAGGTGACCATTCAGGAATACCCGGCCACCAACTGAGTTCAGCAGAGATAAAAAAACCGGAGCATTGGCTCCGGTTTTTTATTGCCCTGACGGGAAGTGAGTCGCTTACTTGTTAACGAACTCTTCGCCCAGGACGATATCGTTCTTCAGCGTGTCCAGCATGCCGGCCATCGCCTGCTGCTCGAACGCGCTCAGGGTGCCGATAGATTTACGCTCTTCAATACCGTTTTTACCCAGCAGCAGCGGCTGAGAGAAGAAGCGTGCATGCTCGCCGTCGCCTTCAACGTACGCGCATTCCACCACGCCTTGCTCGCCCTGCAGAGCGCGCACCAGAGACAGACCGAAACGTGCTGCAGCCTGACCCATAGAGAGGGTTGCAGATCCGCCACCCGCCTTCGCTTCCACCACTTCGGTGCCGGCGTTCTGGATGCGTTTGGTCAGGTCAGCCACTTCCTGCTCGGTGAAGCTCACGCCAGGGATCTGGGACAGCAGTGGCAGAATGGTCACGCCAGAGTGGCCACCGATAACCGGAACTTCCAGCTCGGTTGGCTGCTTACCTTTCAGTTCCGCCACAAAGGTGTTGGAGCGGATGATGTCCAGCGTGGTCACGCCGAACAGTTTGTTCTTGTCATACACGCCCGCTTTTTTCAGCACTTCTGCTGCGATAGCAACAGTGGTGTTAACCGGGTTAGTGATGATACCGATGCAGGCTTTCGGACAGGTTGTCGCGACCTGCTGAATCAGGTTCTTAACGATACCGGCATTCACGTTGAACAGGTCAGAACGATCCATGCCAGGCTTACGCGCCACGCCTGCGGAGATCAGCACAACGTCTGCGCCTTCGAGCGCCGGGCGCGCATCTTCACCGGAGAAGCCTTTGATTTTGACAGCCGTCGGGATGTGGCTCAGGTCAACCGCCACACCAGGGGTTACCGGGGCGATGTCGTACAGAGAGAGTTCTGAGCCTGCAGGCAGCTGAGTTTTCAGTAGTAGGGCAAGCGCCTGGCCGATACCGCCAGCAGCGCCGAGGACTGCGACTTTCATCCTAAACTCCTTATTATGGTGAGCTAACTTTCTGTTACTCCGTCGCGGCGACCATAATTCAGCAGATCAATAATTACAATCTTCATGCTTTGAGAATTAGCGGTCACGCGCTTTTCGCTTCTGCCGGAAGGCTATCGGGCGTTATGCGATAACTAAGCAACGAATCAAGAGGGGGTTACAATACACCCTCGCCAGCCACCAAAACAACATCAATTTGATAACATTTAATTTACTTTTAAGCTTATTTGCGAGGCGTGACGCAGGCATGTTCCTCGATAACGAATTTTGATAAAATCACTCCCTTTCATAACATTATTTCAGCCTAAGATTGGGCAGATACTTTGCATAAAAATTCATCCATGTGCATAATAATGTTGTTTCTACCGCTATATTTCGGGTGATTTATGCGAATCTCTTCTAAACAAGAAGAATTGGTTAAGGCGTTCAAAGCGCTGCTTAAAGAAGAAAAGTTTAGTTCTCAGGGTGAGATCGTTCAGGCCTTACAGGAAGAAGGCTTCGAAAATATCAACCAGTCGAAAGTCTCCCGCATGTTAACCAAGTTTGGCGCAGTGCGTACCCGCAACGCCAAAATGGAGATGGTCTACTGTCTGCCAGCTGAGCTGGGCGTACCGACAACCTCGAGCCCGCTGAAGAATCTGGTGCTGGATATCGACTATAACGATGCCGTGGTGGTGATCCACACCAGCCCGGGCGCAGCCCAGCTGATTGCGCGTCTGCTCGACTCGCTCGGGAAAGCAGAAGGTATTCTCGGCACCATCGCCGGTGACGATACAATCTTCACGACCCCGGCCAATGGTTTTTCGGTGAAAGACCTCTACGAAGCCATTCTGGTTCTGTTCGAACAGGAACTCTGATCTCCTTCCCTGCTGCGTCCCGCAGCGGGGAATCTTCGGTTCCTGCCTCGTTTTGCCTTACATTCTGTTATCTGTGATTTAACAAATAGTGCGTTTTTCCGCTTCAATTCATTCATGCAGTGGATGATTCGCCCCACGATCGCACGAATAATCAAATTGTCCTATCCTTATGATTTTAATAAAAATAATCGACTATTTTGCGTTTACCCCCGGCTTTTTTATTCCCTTCAGTTATAAAACCATCTCTGCTTAATACGTAATTTCACGAGAAACAATTAGCATGGTATTAATTTTTGCCGTTATTAGTGTATACTTGATTTTGTGATGAGGGTCACGAAACGAAGACCCCAGTAAAGAATATGACGAGGAAGAGAATCATGAAAATCAAAACTACCGTAGCCACACTAAGCATTCTGTCTGTTCTGTCTTTCGGTGCATTTGCTGCCGATGCGATTAACGCCGAGCAGGCCCAGTCCCGTGAATCTATCGGTACCGTTTCTGTCGGTGCAATCGGTACTTCTCCGATGGACATGAATCAGATGCTGAAAGAAAAAGCGCAGGAACAGGGTGCCTCATCCTATCGCGTTATCGAAGCGCGTACCGGTGACCACTGGCATGCCACTGCTGAGCTCTACAAATAAGTCGTACCGCGCACAACCCGAAATACCCGTTATCTCAGTTCAACGACACCAGGCATAAAAATAGCAGCATAACCCTTCTCGCCGTTGAACGTGCCCTGTAAGTAAGGAGTAAAGACTATGAACACTAAATTAATCATCGCCACCCTTGGTTTAGCTTCCGTTCTCTCATTCGGTGCCAGCGCAGCTGTGCATCAGGTTACCGCGGAACAAGCACAAGGCCTGCAATCACTGGGTAGCGTAGGCGTTACCGAAGTTGCCGGTTCTCCAATGGATGTCCGTCAGGCCCTGGCAGCAAAAGCTGAAAAAGCCGGCGCCAGCAGCTATCGCATTACCGAGTTGAATACAGGCGACCACTGGCATGCCACGGCCGAGCTGTACAAATAAACCCTCGTCGTATTGACCTACGACTTGCCCCTGCCTCGCAGGGGCTTTTTTTTTGCCTTTTTACGGACGAACGTTAAAGCGGATCTGACCTTCCAGCTCCTCTTCCGCCTCATCAAATAGCAGGATAAGCGCACCGAAACGCCTGCGCAGCTTCTCCGGCAAATGGGTAAATTCGATTTCAAGCGGTAACGGCAGCTGGTTGCCGGTCACGATCTCCCACAGAGAATCCAGGTTTGTCACGCTCTCCCGCGCGATGCCAAAGGTACGTGAAAACTCACGGTAAAAGTCTTCCTGACTGTCGATTTCATCAAAATCAAACGTATAGATATTCATTTCCCGCCACCCCGTCCAGGCGGGCGGCTGATGCCGCCCTGCCGATTATAATCCCCCCGATATGCAGGGTTTTCACTTCAAGGAACTCCTCCAGGCCCAGTACTGAACCTTCACGTCCCAGCCCTGACTCTTTCACCCCGCCAAAAGGCCCCAGCTCGGTGGAGACCGCGCATTCGTTAATCCCGATCATTCCGCTCTCAATGGCCTGTGAAACGCGGAACACCCGCTGCAGATTCTGGGTATAGAAATAGGCGGCCAGGCCAAAAGGCGTATTATTGGCGCGCTGAATAACCTCCTCTTCGGAGGTAAAACGGAAGCAGGCTGCAACGGGCCCAAAGGTCTCTTCACTGGCCAGCGCCATCCCTTCATAGCAATCGCCCAACACCGTCGGCTGCCAGAAGTTACCGCCCAGCTCGTGCGCTTTTCCGCCTGCCAGTACCTTCGCCCCTTTGGCGACCGCGTCCTCGACATGCTCGCGCACTTTTTTTACCGCGGCAGGTTCAATGAGCGGCCCGACAACGGTGCCCTCCTCCAGGCCGTTACCCACTTTTAAGGCGTTTACGGCGGCGGCGAGTTGGCTGACGAAGGCGTCATACACCGACTCCTGAATATAGAAGCGGTTAACGCTGACGCAGACCTGACCCGCATTACGGAATTTGTTGGCGATGGCCCCTTTTACCGCAGCATCAATATCGGCATCGTCAAAAACGATATAGGGCGCGTTCCCACCCAGCTCCATCGAGACTTTTTTCATGGTTTCGGCGGCATTGCGCATCAGCGTTTTGCCGACCGCCGTCGAGCCGGTAAAGGAGATTTTGCGCACCTCATGGCTGGCCATGATCGCATCGCTTATCTCAGAGGTGTTGCCCGCCACCGCGTTGAGTACGCCGTCCGGGACGCCCGCTTTTTTCGCCAGGGTCAGCAGCGCAAAGGCGCTGAGCGGCGTGTTGTTAGCCGGTTTGATCACCCCGGTACAGCCTGCGGCCAGCGCCGGGCCCAGTTTGCGGGTCAGCATCGCCATCGGGAAGTTCCACGGCGTGATAGCCGCTACCACGCCAACCGGTTCGCGGGTGGCCAGAATGCGGGAGCCGGGTTTAACCGGGGGGAATGATCTCCCCGTTGGCGCGTTTGGCCTGCTCGGCGAACCACTGAATAAAGCTGGCCGCGTACTCGACTTCGCCCTCCGCCTCTTTCAGCGGTTTGCCCTGCTCGGTGGTCATTAGTTGTCCAAGCCACTGCTTGTTCTCAATGATGAGTTCATACCAGCGATAGAGGATGGTCGAGCGCTCTTTTGCGGTTCTGGCCCGCCACGCCGGGAAAGCACGGCTTGCGGCGGCGATGGCCTCTTCGGTCTCTTTGGTGCCCGCTTTTGCCACTTTAGCGATCACCTCGCCGGTAGCCGGGTTAAGTACATCGAATGTGGTATCGAGCGTTTTCCATACGCCATCGACCAGATATCCTGTCTGAAATAGCGCACTGTCCTGAAGAGCCTGGGTAGTCATGTATCCTCCCATTCTGGGTTTAAGTACTTGCCCGAATAAGTATAGTCACAAAAAAACCGACGCTTACGACGTCGGTTTTCAGGAGGATCAGCTGTCGGTGAGCACATTCTGGTAGCGATGCAGCATCCCCACCAGCCGCTGCACCGGTTCGGTCACCTGTCGCGGCGCCTCCCAGATGCGCAGTTTTTCCTGGTAGATATCCAGCTCCTCAAGCAGCTGAGCAAAATAGCGTCGCCGCTTATCGTCGCTGGTGGCCGAAATCACATGATCGGCGGTGCGCCGCAGCTGGCGGTGGAATGCCGAGAGATCGTCATTAACCGGCACCGGTGCATTGCGCAGACGCTGGTGGGCGATGATCAGGGTCAGGGCCAGGCGGAATCTGGCGATGTCGCCCGGGAATTTGTTCAGCAGTAAGAACAGCTGCTGATAGAGCGCGGGCAGATGGTTCTCTTTGCGCCGGGCAGTGTTGGTGGTCATCGCGGAAACAGCAGCGGAAACAAACTGGTTCAGCAGCACGCGGCCGGTGCGGGCCTGGGAGTTATCACGCACCAGCAGAATAACCATCATCGCAAGGAAACAGCCGACAATCTGCCCCAGCGCGCTGTCGAGGAACTGGCTGAAGTGAAACGTCATCGGGTTATCCAGCACCAGAATATTGATGGTACTGGCCAGCGCCCCGAGCGAACCCAGGCGTCGCTTCTGGACCTCAATACCAATAAAGAAGGCCATCACGGCAAGGCTGATACAGAGCAGCAGCATGCTTTGCTGGGTCGAGGGCAGAACCACCAGGAAATAGAACGCGCCAAGCGGCAGTGCTGCCAGGGTGCCGTACAGAAAATCGAGCGCCACCATCCGCGGATTCGGCAGACGCATCGCCAGAGAGGTGACCACGGCGATCATCACCATGGCACCGCTGCCGGATGTCCAGCCGGTCCACAGCCAGAACAGCGTTCCCAGCATACAGGCGAGCGTGGTGCGCCAGAAGTTCACCATCGCGTGGTGACGTTCCGCCGACTCGGCTTTAACCACTACCTCACCCTGAAGCACCTCCTCTTCGGTGGCGCTGATTTTGGTATTGCCGATCACGCCACGTTTAAGAAGCAGGTAGCGCGTCGCCGCGCCAACCCAGGTGTAGATGGTCACAGGGGTGTCGCGCTCGCCGGTCCAGGCAATGATCCGCCGCATGCGTTTCAGCTGTTTATGCACATCCTGCACGGTGGCGACGGGAGTGGCGAACTGCTCCCGGAAGGTCTCGGTGACCGCCTCGGGACGGGTGTTCTGGATCAGATAGGTTTCGCAGGCCTGGGTGATCAGGGTTAAGGAGACGGTATTGAGCGCCTTCAGGCGGCGGTTGGCCCGCGACCAGCGCGACGACTCCATATTGAGGTTGCTGCGCATTCCTTCCAGAGCGGTGGTACGGCGCACCAGCGCGCTCCAGGCGTTATCCACCTCTTCGCTGTCGCCATGCTTAATGCACAGCTGCATCAGCTGATACTGGGCAACGATCAGCGCATCCAGCTCGCGATCCACCTCCTGCTTAATGGAGCGGGGGGAGAAGAGCAGATCCGCCACGATCGCACAGACAATCCCCATCACGATCTCGCTGCAGCGCTCCACGGCAAACTGCGGCGCCAGCAGCGGGTTGGTCTGAATGGTGATGATAATGATCAGCGCGGTATAGCCGGAAAGGCCCCAGGCGTAGGAGTTTTCTACCCGCACCAGAGAGGAGATCCAGGTGCAAAAACCAGCCCAGATACAGCACACCATCAGCATCAGCAGCGGGGTGCGGATCATCAGGATCACGATGGTCAGCGCGGCAATACAGCCGATAAAGGTGCCGACAATACGCAGCATCCCGCGATAGCGTATTGCGCCGGAGTAAGGCTCGCCGCCCGCGGCAAACGCCGGGCCGGCGGCAACAATCGCCGCGGTCAGCACCGCCCAGCGGGGTGTTTCCAGCTGAAAGTGAAAGCCGACAAACAGCGCCAGCACGATGGCAAAGGCCAGCTTAATCGCAAAGCGCAGGTGCTGATTGGCGATGGAGAAGATGCCCATGGCGATTAACCGAACTCACGCAGGCGGTGGGCAATTTTGCGGAATAGCGAGTCATGGCTGGCGTCACGATCTTTCTCGCCGGTGATCACCACCGTAGCGGTAGTGCCTGCAGGCCACAGGTTGCCCTGCTGTTCATCCAGACGAATACGCACCGGCACGCGCTGCGCCAGACGCACCCACTCCAGATTGGAATCGACGGTCGCCATCCCTTTGCTGTCGCGGGTGGCGCTGGAGTTGGTCACCCCTGCCGCCACGCTGTCGACCGTCCCTTTCAGAACACGATTGCTGCCCAGCGGGGTGATTTCGGCCCGATAGCCCGGACGGACGTTCTCCAGCTTGGTCTCTTCCATATAGGCCAGCACGTAGAAGGAGTGCTGTTTGACCAGCGCCACGGCGGTAGAGCCGCGGGTAATAAATTCACCGGTGTAGACGTTGAGGTTGGTCACCCAGCCGTCGGACGGGGCGCGGATCACGGTACGCTCAAGATCGAGCTTCGCCAGATCGCGGGTGGCCTCGGCCTTCGCCAGCTGATGCAGCACGGTTTGCAGCACGTTGTTGGACTGGTCGATCTCCTCGCGGGACATCGCCTGCACCCCGAGCTGATTACGGCGCCCCGCCTCGCGACGTTTTTCCGCGGCCAGCGCCTGGTAGTAGGCGACGTCCGCTTCCGCTTCTTCCAGCGCTTTCTGGTAGCGCGGCTGGTCAACGGTAAACAGCACCTGATCCTTTTTCACCAGCTGGTTGTCATGCACATTGACGGCAGTGATCAGGCCTGCCACGTCCGGGGCAATGGCAACGATGTCGGCGCTAAAGCGCGCATCGCGAGTCCAAGGGGACTCGGTGTAGTAAACCCACGCGCGAAAAATAGCGATGAACGCGAGGATAACCAGCGCCACGGTAATGGCGGTACGGGAGATTTTTCTTGTTAGCGTTTTCACATCTACCTCAAACAAACAGTCGCGATACCAGATAGAACAGGCAGCAATACAGCGCGGAATTGAACAATGCAGGGTGCCAGACGAAATCATAGATCCCAGTTGGAGCCAGCACCTTTCGCACCAGCCAAAAAATCGCCAGTGATAAAAGAAGTTCGAAGAATATCGGAGGGAACGACAATCCGAACACCACGATAACGGGAAACAGACTCATGTTGACCTTGATTAGAGCGAGCAGGCGAAAGAATTATTCAGCATACGGCACCGCAGAAGGGGCAAGAAAAGCCGGGCGAGAGTGGCGTAGCTATAATGTATTAATAATATATTAGCGTAACTGTTATGCTGTTATCTATCATATGTGATCTAAATCACTTTTAAGCCAGAGTGAATAATGGAACGTCTAAAACGGATGTCGGTTTTTGCCAAAGTCGTTGAGCTGGGCTCCTTTACCGCCGCGGCCAGGCAACTGCAGATGAGCGTCTCGTCAATCAGTCAGACCGTCGCCAAACTGGAAGATGACCTCCAGGTGAAGCTTCTCAACCGCAGCACCCGCAGCCTGGGGCTGACCGAAGCCGGCAAAATTTATTATCAGGGCTGTCGGCGGATGTTGTATGAGGCCCAGGCGGTGCATGAGCAACTCTACGCCTTTAACAACACCCCCATCGGCACGCTGCGCATCGGCTGCTCTTCAACTATGGCACAAAATGTCCTGGCTGAAATGACCGCCGAGATGTTGCAGGAGTATCCGGGGCTGACGGTCAATCTGGTCACCGGCATTCCCGCCCCGGACCTGATTGCCGATGGGCTGGATGTGGTGATCCGCGTCGGGGCATTACAGGACTCCAGCCTCTTCTCCCGCCGTCTGGGCAGTATGCCGATGGTGGTGTGCGCGGCGAAAAAGTATCTCGCCAGAGCCGGGATCCCGGAGAAACCGGCGGATCTCAGCAATCACGCCTGGCTGGAGTACAGCGTGCGCCCGGATAATGAATTTGAGCTGGTCGCGCCGGAAGGGCTCTCAACAAAACTGCTGCCGCAGGGGCGCTTTGTCACCAACGATCCGATGACCATCTCCCGCTGGCTGGTGGCCGGGGCCGGGATCGCCTACGTCCCGCTGATGTGGGTGATCAACGAGATCAACAGCGGCGAGCTGGAGATCCTCTTCCCGCGCTATCAGTCGGATCCGCGCCCGGTGTATGCGGTCTATACCGAAAAGGACAAACTGCCGCTGAAGGTGCAGGTGTGCATTAACTATCTGACGGACTATTTCGTGCAGGTGGCGGCGCTGTTTCAGGAGATGCGGGGAAGGAAGGAATAACCCTCTCCCACAGGGAGAGGGAATTTCGGATAGGAAATTACGCGGTACCGCCGACGGTCAGGTTATCCACCTTCAGGGTCGGTTGGCCGACACCTACCGGCAGGCTCTGGCCCTCTTTGCCACAGACACCGACGCCGTTATCCAGCTTAAGATCGTTACCGACCATCGAGATCTGCTGCATCGCTTCGATGCCGGAACCGATCAGGGTTGCGCCCTTCACCGCTTTGGTCACTTTGCCCTTCTCGATCAGATAGGCTTCTGAGGTCGAGAAGACAAATTTGCCGGAGGTGATATCCACCTGGCCGCCGCCGAAGTTTGGCGCATAGATGCCGTACTCCACCGACTCGATGATCTCCTGCGGCGTGGATTTACCCGCGAGCATATAGGTGTTGGTCATACGCGGCATCGGCAGGTGCGCGTAGGATTCGCGACGGCCGTTACCGGTTGGAGCCACACCCATCAGGCGGGCATTCAGCTTGTCCTGCATGTAGCCTTTCAGGATCCCGTTCTCGATCAGCACGTTGTACTGACCCGGCGTCCCTTCGTCGTCGATAGAGACCGAGCCACGACGATCGGTCATGGTGCCGTCATCCACCACGGTGCAGAGCTCAGAGGCCACCAGCTCACCCATATGGCCGCTGAAGACCGAGGTGCCGCGACGGTTGAAGTCGCCTTCCAGACCGTGACCCACCGCTTCGTGCAGCAGCACGCCAGGCCAGCCCGCGCCCAGTACCACCGGCAGGGTGCCCGCAGGCGCTGCTACGGCAGAGAGGTTGACCAGCGCCATTCGCACCGCCTCTTTCGCCCAGGCGTCGGCACGCACTTCGCCTTCGACCGGGTTCAGGAACCATTCGTAACCAAAACGACCGCCGCCGCCGCTGGAGCCGCGCTCGCGTTTGCCGTCCTCCTCCACCAGCACGCTGACGGAGAGACGGACCAGCGGACGCACGTCGGCGGCCAGGGTGCCATCGGTTGCCGCCACCAGGATCAGCTCGTACACGCCGCTCAGGCTGGCAGAGACTTCCTGCACGCGCTTATCTTCCGCACGGGCAACTTTGTCCACCCGGCGCAGGATATCCAGCTTCTCTTCCCGGCTCATGCTTTGCAGCGGATCGACGCTGGTGTAGAGCGCAGAGTGCTGCACTTCGCCCAGGGTTTTCACCCGGCCGTCACCGCTGTCGCGCACGATGGTGCGTGCCGCCTGCGCGCTCTGCTGCAGGGCGGTCAGGCTAATCTGGTCCGCATAGGCAAAACCGGTTTTCTCGCCGCTGACGGCGCGGACACCGACGCCCTGGTCGATGTTATAAGAGCCATCTTTGATGATGCTGTCTTCTAAAACCCAGGATTCGTGATAGCTCGACTGAAAGTAGAGATCGCCGTAGTCGAGACGGCGTTCGGTCAGTTGACCAAGAATGGAAAACAGGTCCTGATGGCTCAGGCCGTTCGCTGCCAGCAAATGTTCACTTACCAGGTTCAGACTCATCGTTTTGCTACTCGTTCGTTGCCGTCCACAGGACGTATCTAAGATCTTATCTATTGAGAGTGAGGCAATTAATTGCCCGCGTCAAATCATTGCTGTGCATCTTTGCGTGGCTGACGCAGCACTTCATTAATCTGCGGTTTATCGACCGGACCGGTGATGTGATAGCGCAGAATCGAGACTTTGCTCCACAGCGGCCCCAGCACTTTACTGGCGGCAAACACCGCCGCGCCGACAATCGGGTTCACGGCAAAGGCCGCTGCCACGCCGACGGTGGCGGAAATTTCCGGGGCCACCACCGCTTCCATATCCAGTTCGCGACGCACCAGGTTGACGGAGCCTTTCATGGCGATATCCGCCTCCAGCCCGTCGACCAGGGTGTCATCAGTGTGAAGGACCCCGTCTTTGATCCACGCCGTGCTGCGGATCGAGTCGAAGTAGAAGCCTTCGTTAAAGGTATCGCTGAAGTCAAAGCGCAGCTTGCGCAGCAGGGCGTCGAAGCTGAGCAGACGCAGCAGCTGTCCTGCATGACCGGTGCTCAGATCGGCGATTTCTCCCTTGCCCAGCCGGGTCTTGAGGATACCGTTCAGCGAGGCTTCGTCAGGCTTCCACGGCTGAGCGCGCCAGTGCAGATCGTAGTCGAGGTCAAAGGACGAACCGCGAATCGGCGTGGTGATACCGAAATAGTTCGAGGCTGCATCCAGCTTGTTGCCTTTGATCTGCCCTTTCAGCGAGGTGCGCTGCTCGGTGCCGTTCACCCACTCGCCGTTGGCGGTCAGGCGGCCAAAGCCGGTATCAATCAGCCCGCCCGCCAGGGTCAGGGTGTTGCCCTTAATGGTGAAGTCGCCATCAATACGACCGTACTTCTGTCCCCACAGCCAGCACTCGGCACAGCGCAGCTGTAAATCAGGCCAGCCGCTGAAATTGACCCGCGTGGTGCTGGCTAACGGCGAAACAGGATTACCTTTTCCGGCGGTCGCGGTCGCCGGGTTGAAATAGAGATAGCGGATCTCCGCCTGCCACGGCGCGGTATCGCGCATCAGCAGGGTGGCGTTAATCTCCCGCCCCTGCGCCTCGACTTTTGAGCCGTTCAGGGTCGGCTGCGAGACGATGCTCAGGTTATTCCACTGCTGTCCACCCAGCGCCAGGGCGGGAGTGCGCACCGTGATGTGCTGCGGGAACTGCGCCGACTCATCGACATTTTGTCCGACCCCGCTCTGGAACAGCGCTAACCACTCGGCACCATCCATCGGCGGCAGGTTGAGTTCGACGCCCGCCTGTTCCGGCAGCGGCGGCAGCGTGCGGCTGTCGCTGGTCCAGATGGCGCGATCCAGCGTCAGCTTGCGGTTCAGCAACCAGCGGCTGTTAAAGTGATTCTTACTACCGGCATTGCCCGTCAGGGTAAAGCTGTTGAGATCCCCGTCGACGTTCAGTTTCACCGGCAGCGGCTCACCCGCGCTCTTCTCCAGCGGCGACGGCAGGTCGCTGCTGACGTTCTTCAGATCGCCGCTGATATCCACTTTGTAATGGGCATCGCCACGATAAGGCAGCTCAATCGCCACCTTGCCGTTCCACGGCAGGCGGCCTTCCAGCGCCTGGCTGATGCTTTTTGGCAGCACATCCATCCGAGAAGGCTGCCAGCTGGCATCCAGATTGATCCCCACCTGATAGGCTTTCTCGCCTTCGGTGGTGGAAAAGTCGATATTCACCGGCTGATTAAACCAGCTCGCAGTCAGCGGCCCGCTTTTCAGATCGCCATTCACGAAGCTGAACTGGCCGCTCAGATTGTTAATGGTGCTGTCCAGCGGCTTGATGAACAGACTGTTATTTTTCAGCCTGACGTCGCCTTTGGCGGTGGTCATGGTGCCGTCGAGCGGGATATCCAGATGTAAGCGAGCATTCACATCGCCATCCAACTGGAGCTGCTGGAGCGTGGCACCCAGGGAATCATCCAGCGGCGTCTCGTCAAAATACGGCCCAACGGCTTTTCCGGGGCCGTTGATATCGGCGTCGATCAGCAGCTTTTCTTTCGAATAGTCCGGGATCACCGCGGTCAGGTTACTGGCTTTCACCCCGCCCAGCGCCACGCCATCGGTCTTCATCCACAACCCGTCATTGATGAAGTTAAGCTCAATATCGAGGTTTTTCAGCGCGGGCCACTCGGGCTGGAAGGCGTAGGTGGCGTTGCGTAACGGCACCAGAACCTGGAACTGGCCTTCGTTGTGCTTGTAGGGGAACAGGTGCGGGTTACCGCCATACACCAGGGTAGCGTTATCCGCCTGTCCGCCCTGAATAGCACCGCTCAGGTAGTCCACCAGCGCTTTGCCCATCAGGTTTTCAGGAAAATAGCGCCACGCCTGCGATCCGTCGTCGGTGCTGATGCCCGCCAGGATCCCCAGCCAGGGTTCATCGCCCGCTGGTTGCAGATAGCGGAAATCCCCCCCGGGCGTGCACCGCTTTGGCTTTGACGTCGATGTCACGTCCGTCAAGCTGGAAACCCTTCTCGTTCTTCAGCCAGTGGAGGGTGGCGGTGCCTCTCTCTACCTCCAGCGGGGCGCGGAAGACGGTTTCGTAAGGCATTTTCGCATCGCGCATGTTGGCCACCAGGCGACCATCCTCCACGCTGCCCTGCAGCGTGCCGCTGAAATGCTCGGCCCCCGGCAGCAGCTCCCACTGCTTCCAGGCGAGATCGGTCCAGGCGATGTTGAAGCGGGTTTTTTCCGTCTCCTGCAGTGGAATATCGAGCGCCAGAGCGTTGATCGCCCCCACCGGCTGGGTGGCCTGCCAGACTTCGCCCAGCGACGGGGAGAGCTTCGCCGCGATGGTTCGCAGCCCCTCCAGGCCTGACAGCTCCAGATTGCTGGCGCGAATGCGTAGCTCGTCGCTGCGTTTGTTGTTGGCGCCGCCGACGTCCTGCCCCGGGATCCAGGCCAGAGCCAGGGCTCCGCGCGGCCACGCCTTGTCGTCCATGGTAATGCGCGTATCCGGGATGGCGAACTGCCAGCCCTCTTTCTCGCGGGTGACGTGCGCGGTCAGGTTATCGACCGAAAGCTGATGCTGGCGCGCTTTCCCCGGCCAGCTGGCGCCCCCCCTGCTTCAGCCAGATATCGCCGCTGGCGAACTGGCCATTGGTGAGAGTCATCCACCCTTCAATGCTGAAGCGCGCGGTTTGCAGCTGCATGTTCTGCTGCACCCACTCACCGAGCCAGGGTTTGACGTCCACGTCATCGGCCTGCATCCACACTTTGCCGTTATTCAGCAGGCCATTGTCGTCACGCAGATCCATCCGCACCTGCATCACGCCATGCTGTCCGTTCAGGCTGGAGAGACTGACCTGGCCTTCCGCACGGTGCCGATCTCTGCCATTGAGCCAGGTAAGCTGGGGGATCGCCAGTTCGGCGCGCTGTCCGGAGAGAGTAATAAAGCTGATTTCACTGTCGCGCAGATCGAAATGATCGAACTGGCGCAGGAACAGATCGCTGATGCGGTTGGCCTCAAAGCCTTCGCCCTGATCGTCACTGCGTAGCGGGGTGTTAGTCAGAAACTGCAGCTGATAAAAGGTGAGATCGCGAAACTGCCAGCGCAGGTGCAGCAGGCTTTGCCACACGTCCAGTGCCAGGGTCACGCGCTTAATTTTGAGGTAGCCGCCGTCTTTCAGCTGCGCGTTGATATCGCGCACTTCCAGCGTCGGGCCGAAATTCTGCCAGCTCGCGTTGAGCTGGCTGGCCGCGACGGGCATGCCGGTCGCGGATTCGATTTTCGCCAGCACCTGCGGACGCCAGGTGTCCAGATGCGGCAATATGAGACGCAGCCCGCTTACGAGCAGCGCGACAATCACTATCAGCGTTGCCCCTGTAAGCAGTAAAATCCCCGGCAATCGCCTCACGCGTCTCTCCTTGTCAGCCGTTCTTGTCTCGCAGTGCCCTGCGGATTACATCATCACCACGTCAAACTGCTCCGGGTTATAGAGCGGCTCTATCTGTACCTTTACCTGTTTGCCGACAAAGATTTCCACTTCTGCCAGCGCGTGGGACTCTTCTCCTTTCAGGGCTTCCGCCACCGAAGGAGAAGCATAGACCAGGAAGCGGTCGGAGTCGTAGGCGTGATGCACGCGAACGATCTCACGCATGATCTCGTAGCAGACCGTCTCTACCGTCTTTACCGTGCCGCGGCCGTGGCAGGTCGGGCACTCGTTGCACAGCACATGCTCCACGCTTTCACGGGTGCGTTTGCGGGTCATCTCAACCAGACCCAGCTGGGAGAAGCCGTTGATGCTGGTTTTCACGCGATCTTTGCTCAGCGCCTGCTCCAGGGAGTGCAGCACGCGGCGGCGGTGGTCTTCGTTACTCATATCGATAAAGTCGATGATGATGATGCCACCCAGATTGCGCAGGCGAAGCTGACGCGCAATGGCCTGCGTCGCTTCAATGTTGGTATTGAAAATGGTGTCGTCCAGATTGCGGTGACCGACAAACGCCCCGGTGTTGATATCCACGGTGGTCATCGCTTCGGTCTGGTCGATAATCAGATAGCCGCCGGACTTGAGCTCGACCTTGCGCTCCAGCGCGCGCTGGATTTCGTTCTCGACATCATAGAGATCGAAGATCGGCTGACGCCCGGTGTAGTGCTCCAGCAGGCCCGGCATTTCCGGAATGTACTCGGCGGTAAATTCGAGCAGCGCGTCATAGGTCAGACGGGAATCGACGCGGATGCGATCCAGCTGGGCATCGGCGAAGTCGCGCAGGACGCGCTGGGCAAGGGCCAGCTCACCGTACAGCTGATAGCGGGTCTGGTTGCGTTTTTTACGCTCCATCACTTTGGTCCAGACGCGTTTCAGGTAGGCGGCATCCGAGGCCAGATCTTCTTCGCTGATCCCCTCTGCGGCGGTGCGAATGATAAACCCGCCCTGCTCATCGCAGTACGCGCCGACCACTTTTTTCAGCCGATCGCGCTCGCTTTCGCTCTCGATACGCTGGGAAACGCCAACGTGAGAAGCGCCAGGCATAAAGACCAGATAACGGGAAGGTAAGGTGATGTCGGTGGTCAGGCGCGCGCCTTTGGTGCCCAGCGGATCTTTCACCACCTGCACCATCAGATCCTGGCCCTGACGCACCAGCTCGGAGATATCACGAACGGTAAACTGCTTTTGCTCTTCACCCGCCACGCATTCGGTGTGCGGCATGATATCGGAAGCATGTAAGAAGGCCGCTTTATCGAGGCCAATATCTACAAATGCCGCCTGCATACCCGGTAGTACACGACTGACACGACCTTTGTAGATATTGCCTACTATTCCGCGCCGCGCTTCACGCTCGATATGAATTTCCTGAAGAATTCCGCCATCGATATAGGCCACACGGGTTTCCGAGGGCGTTACGTTTACCAACAATTCAGCCGTCATAATTATCCCTTCCCTCACGCAGTGAGTTAAAATTGCTCAGCAACTCATACGTTTCCACCAGCGGTAAGCCGACTACGGCGTGATAGCTGCCATTGATCTTCCTGACAAAACAGCCACCCAACCCTTGAATACCGTATGCACCTGCTTTATCCATTGGTTCACCGCTGGCGATATAACCGGCGATATCCTCTTCTGTGAGTACTCTGAACGTGACGTCGGTGACCACCAGGCAATCCAGCACGTGCTGGCGATCTGCCAGCGCGACGGCAGTCATTACCTGATGCGTATGGCCGGACAATTTGCGCAGCATTCTAAACGCATGCTCATCGTCGTGCGGTTTCTCGAGGACTTCACCATTAAGGATGACGATGGTATCTGCGCCCAGCACCGGTAAATCACGCGGCACCTGCGCCACGCCGGCCTGCGCTTTCTCCCGTGCCAGACGGGAAACGTACTGTTGTGCGCTTTCGCCCTCGGCACGTTGCTCTTCAATGCCGGTGACGATGCGTTCAAAAGATACCCCTAACTGCGTCAGGAGTTCCTGACGGCGCGGGGAGCCGGAAGCGAGATACAAAGACGTCATAGAAACCTTTTATTGCACGGCAAATTGCTGGCGAACCTTACGCATCAGCAGGAACAACCATGGCCAGAGCACACCGTTTACTACACTACTCCAGAACACTTCCGGACGGAAAGAGACGTTGATCACTAAAAACTCTGCCCAGAAAACAATGATATCCGCGGCCATGGATAACAACATCACCACAAGCGCCTGTTGCCAGAGCGCCAGATTACGAAAGAGCTGGAATTTCAGAGCGACCAGGTATGCGATGATACTCATGGACAGAGCGCGTACGCCAAGCGTTGAGCCACTAATCAGATCCAGTATGGCACCCATCACAAAACCTGTGCCCACATTTACGCGGTGCGGTAGCGCGAGGATCCAGTAGAGCAGAATCAGCAGCACCCAGTTTGGCCGGAAAACAAGAATGTCGTCCGGCCAGGGCATCACTTGCAGCAACAGCGCGACTAAAAACGAGAGCCAGATAACCCAGCGTCCCTGGCTACGATAGCTTGCCACTATTGCCCTCCCGAAGAGAGTTGCGGTGGCGGTGGCGCATCAGGCAGCGGCTGGGTCAGCCCGGTTGCCGGCGCCGGGACTGGCGCAGGCGGCCCCATCGAGTTTGGCGCAGGAAGCACCTGCGGCATCATCTGCATCAGTCGTTCATTCGCCACACGATGCACATCTTCCGGAGTCATCGGGTTAGAACCGTTACGATCGGCCCCCCACAGCAGCAGCAGATAGCGCAGGCGCTGCAGACCCGCCGTTGGACGAGCCTGAATCACGGTATAGGCGCGCTGGGTGTCCAGCTTCACGGAGGAGACCACCCCAACCGGATAACCTTCCGGGAAGCGACCGCCCAGACCTGACGTCACCAGCACGTCGCCCACGCGAATATCGGTATTCGCCGGCAGATGTTCCAGCTGCAGATCGTCCGTACAGCCGTTACCGGCCGCAATGACGCGAATATCGTTACGCAGCACCTGGATCGGCAGCGCATGGGTGGCATCGCAAATCAGCAGCACGCGGCTGGTCAGCTTGGCGACTGCAACCACCTGGCCGACGACGCCTTTATCACTGATGACCGGCTGGCCTTCGTACACGCCATTGACGCTGCCCTTGTCGATCACCACCTGATCGCTGTACGGATCGTTAACGGTGGAGATCACCTGGGTCACCATCTTCTGCTCATCCTGACGCAGCGGGGAGCCCAGCAGCTCACGCAGACGGGCGTTCTCCTGCTTGTACTGGCCCAGCATCAGTATTTCGCTGTTTTTCAGCAGCAGTTCCTGGCGTAACGCGCGGTTTTCAAGTTCGAGTTGATCGCGTGAGGACAGGGTTTGCGAGACGCTGTCGAGTAATTCACGGGGACCATTTGATACAAAGTAGAAAGGACTGACGGCGGTATCCATGTACGTTCTGATCTGGCTGAACGTACCGAGGCGGCTATCGGCAATAATGACACCAAGCGCTACCAACACCCCAAGGATCAGGCGAAACTGTAGCGACGGGCCACGGCTAAAAATTGGCTTCATAGGCTATGCGTACTCTCGCGTCAGAGAGAAAGGGTAGCCATCCGCTACCCTTTCACACCTGACTACTCTTCGCTGAACAAGTCGCCGCCGTGCATGTCGATCATTTCCAGCGCCTTGCCGCCACCACGGGCTACGCAAGTCAGTGGATCTTCTGCAACTACGACAGGAATTCCTGTCTCTTCCATCAACAGGCGGTCGAGGTTACGCAGCAGCGCACCACCACCGGTCAGAACCATACCGCGCTCGGAGATATCGGAAGCCAGTTCCGGCGGGCACTGCTCGAGGGCAACCATGACGGCGCTGACGATGCCGGTCAACGGCTCCTGCAGCGCTTCGAGGATTTCGTTGGAGTTCAGGGTAAAGCCACGTGGAACGCCTTCTGCCAGGTTACGGCCGCGCACTTCGATCTCGCGAACTTCGTCACCCGGGTAAGCAGAACCGATTTCGTGCTTAATACGCTCTGCGGTGGCTTCACCGATCAGAGAGCCGTAGTTACGGCGAACGTAGTTGATGATGGCTTCGTCGAAGCGGTCACCACCGATACGTACGGAAGAGGAGTAAACCACACCGTTCAGGGAGATAACGGCCACTTCAGTGGTACCGCCACCGATATCCACCACCATGGAACCGGTTGCTTCGGAAACCGGCAGGCCGGCACCGATTGCCGCAGCCATTGGCTCTTCAATCAGGAAGACTTCACGCGCACCAGCGCCCTGAGCGGATTCACGAATAGCACGACGTTCTACCTGGGTAGCGCCAACCGGCACACACACCAGAACACGCGGGCTTGGACGCATAAAGCTGTTGCTGTGCACCTGTTTGATAAAGTGCTGAAGCATTTTCTCGGTCACGAAGAAGTCAGCGATAACGCCGTCTTTCATCGGACGAATGGCAGCGATATTACCCGGCGTACGACCAAGCATCTGCTTAGCGTCATGGCCAACGGCCGCTACGCTTTTCGGTGAACCAGCACGATCCTGACGAATGGCCACAACTGAAGGCTCATTCAGTACGATGCCTTGTCCTTTTACATAAATGAGGGTATTCGCGGTACCCAGGTCAATGGACAGGTCATTGGAAAACATGCCACGAAATTTTTTCAACATACTAAGGGATAATCCTGAAAGCTGGGGCGGAAAACAAAATCCGCTTACTTTACCAACCACACGCAGCAGCGACAAGGCGCAAAAATCGCCTGCTACGGTGAAAATTTGTGCAGCACGTTTCCTTTGTTACAAATCGTCGCCTGACTCCCTCAGGGCTGAGAAAAAACAGCGTTCCTCACGTTCATTTGTAACCCGTTAAAGGTCGCTCACTGTCATTTTGCTCGTCATACATCACGCTACAGGCGCGATATTCTACGTGAAAACTCACCAAACGGCAGGTTAAACAGAGTATCTTTGCGAATATTTTTTCACATTGCTGTCAAGAGGCTGAGAGGCCGCAAAAAAATCTCCTTGACCCCCCTGTCACTCCGCGCTCTGTCAACGTCTGCCATTCCGTTCGTGACCGTACGCCCGTAGCAAATACATGCGTTTGCGTTCCCTTGCAGGCTTCGACCAGGCTCTGTACCAGCAGCTGGTTTTCCGTGCGTTTTTCGATATTCCTTACCAGCCCCGGATGCAGCTTCAACAGCTCTACCTCCAGCGCCTTGATCCAGCTGGTGCTGACCAGCGTCAGACCCGCCTGCGTCACCGCCACACGAGCCCCCAACGCATTGATCAATCGAACCACCGGCTGTAACCGACTGATGTGTTGACAAACATCCGCCTCTGCAAGTTCAAAAATAATCCGTCTACGCTGCGATTTTTCACATTGCATCAGCACATCGCGCAGCCAGCGCTGGAATCGCGGGCGGATTAGAGACTCTACCGTCACCTGCAGCGCCAGATGCTCTTCCGGCCAGAAGGATAAGAATGGCATCAATCGCGAAATTTGCTGGCGGTCGTACTCTTCCGACAGGCCAAACTGCAGCACCATCGGCAGATACTCCGCCGACACCACCTCTTCGTTGCCGTCGAAGATGCGGCACAGCAGCTCCCGATGATGGACCTGGCCGTTAGCCAGCACCGCCGGTTTTTGGTAAATCCGCGGCCCGCCGCGGGTAAGCATCTGTTCAATCAGGGTGCGCCAGCGCACGTTGCCACGCCCTTTTTCCGGCAGGGAGTCATCATAAACCGCCCAGCCGTTGGCCCCCTGCAGCACGGCATTGCGGGTGGCGGCTTCGGCGTGCTCCATCACCTGCTCGGTGGTCTGGCCGCCGCGCCAGGCGCAGATGCCAATATGCACCATGTCATCGCGATCGAGCATTTTGCTCGGCGGCAGCGCATCCACCGACTTGAGCAGCAGGCTGGCGATGCTCTCTGACTCTTTCAGGGTGCGGTGCGGCAGCAGCACGGCGTAATCACTGCGGTGATAGCGCGCCAGCAGCGCCCCGGGATAGCGCATCATAAAGGTGGAGAGCATATTAATGAGCGTAAACAGATGCTCCTCCGCCACCGCCCTTCCCCAGTTGTCTTTCAGCAGGTCGAAGTCCGGCAGACGGACAATCATCACTACGCCGTGCGAGCCCACTTTCTCAGGGTCTTCCAGCAGGGTCGCCAGCTGATTATCAAAGAAAAGCCGATTGTTAAGGCCGGTTTTGTTGTCCTGGGCGGCATAGGAGCGGATCAGCGTGTCTATCCGGCTGCGCTGGTCGCTGGCAAACTGAATTTCGGACAGCAGCACATCCAGCGCGCTACTGGTACGTGACGGCCATTCATAGACGGATCCGCGCACCTGGGCCCCTCGTTCTCCGTTGAGGATCCGCACCGAGCGCGACTCCAGTAGCTCCTGCCCCGAGAGCTGGCGACGCAGCCAGCGCACCGCCAGAAAAATCAGCACCACCACGAAGATCACCGCCACCGTCAACGGCGCGGTGGTCATCAGCGAACGAAAATAACTGTTCATGGGGTCCAGATAGGCCAGGCTTATGGTCATACCGGGGTTTTTCAGGGAGGGAACGGTCAGCTCGAGATTCTGGGGTGGCGCACCGGCCGGTCGATAACTCTTTTGCCCGCTGTGGCTGAAAATGGTTTGTCCGCCCTGTTTAATTTCCACCCGGGTGATATCCACCGGGGCCATCAGCTCGTCCAGCTGACGGGTAAGTTCTGGAAAGGGGGTGCTGACAAGGCGGGAGTCAATCACCGAGGCCACGGACTGGACGCGGTTCGCAAGCTTTCCCTGGATCGCATTATAGAAACTGAGCGAGCAGCCGATCAGGATGACAAAGATGGTCAACCCGGTTAGCAAGGCGATAAAAGCGGAAAACTTCGTCGATAATCGCATCCTTGAGATTACTCCGTGAGTTGGTGAGGATAGCAAGTGAGCACTAACTTGCAATACGGCATCGGCATACTACCAAATCCGGTGTATCTGGCAATTTATTGCGTTAAATCGGCATTGCATGTCAATGAGCGAGTATAGTCTCCCAAAATTATTTTCCAATCATCATGCTGAGTAAGGAATTCGTATGCAGGCTTTGATCTTAGAACAGCAGGAAGGCAAAACTCTTGCATCAGTGCAATCTATTGAGGAGAGCCGCCTGCCAGAAGGGGCCGTGACCGTTGATATCGACTGGTCCAGCCTGAATTACAAAGATGCCCTCGCCATTACGGGTACCGGCAAGATCGTTCGTAATTTCCCAATGGTTCCAGGTATCGACTTTGCGGGCCGCGTACACGCCAGCGAAGATCCGCGTTTCCATGTCGGCCAGCAGGTGCTGCTGACCGGCTGGGGCGTGGGCGAAAATCACTGGGGCGGGCTGGCCGCGCAGGCTCGCGTCAATGGCGACTGGCTGGTGCCGATGCCGAACGGGCTCGATGGCCGTAAAGCGATGATCATTGGCACCGCCGGGTTTACCGCCATGCTGTGCGTAATGGCGCTGGAAGAGGCCGGGATCACCCCGCAGTCCGGTGAGGTGGTGGTAACGGGTGCCAGCGGCGGCGTCGGCAGCACCGCGGTCGCCCTGCTGCATAAGCTGGGCTATCAGGTGGCGGCGGTCTCCGGTCGTGAAAGCACCCATGACTATCTGCGTTCCCTGGGTGCCAGCCGCATTCTGGGCCGCGACGAGTTCGCTGAGACCCGTCCGCTGGAGAAACAGATCTGGGCCGGTGCCGTCGATACCGTCGGGGATAAAGTGCTGGCAAAAGTACTGGCGCAGATGAACTACGGCGGCTGCGTGGCGGCCTGCGGCCTGGCGGGCGGTTTTGCCCTGCCGACCACCGTGATGCCGTTTATTCTGCGTAACGTCCGTCTGCAGGGTGTCGATTCGGTGATGGCCCCGCCAGAGCGCCGCGCCCAGGCCTGGGAACGGCTGGTTCGCGATCTGCCTGCCTCTTTCTATGATCAAAGCGCCACCCAGATTAGCCTTGAGCAGGCGCCGGAGTATGCTGCGAAGATCGTTAATAACCAGATCCAGGGCCGTACGCTGGTGAAGCTGGGTTAATCTTCAAATTTTCGTGACATATTCGCTTTAACCCTGCTCCTCCGTCATGCTTAGAAAAACGCATGACGGAGGATGCCATGAAAGTGAAACCCCTGACGGAAGCCGATATCACCGCGGAATCCGTTTTTATGCTTAAGCGCCGCCAGATCCTGAAAATGCTGGGGATCGGTGCCGGTGCGCTGACGCTCTCGCCTCTCGCCCAGGCCGACCTGCTGGACTGGTTTAAGGGCAACGATCGTCCGAAAGCCCCCCTCCGGGAAGCCCCTGACCTTTACCCAGCCTGCCCAGTGGCAGAGCAACCTCGCCAAAACTCCCGAAGATAAAGTGACAGGCTACAACAACTTCTACGAGTTCGGCCTGGATAAAGCCGATCCGGCCGCTAACGCCGGCAGCCTGAAGACCGATCCCTGGACGCTGAAAATCGACGGCGAAGTGGCGAAGCCCCTGACCCTCGATTATAACGATTTGACCACCCGCTTCCCGCTGGAGGAGCGTATTTACCGCATGCGCTGTGTCGAGGCCTGGTCAATGGTAGTGCCGTGGATTGGTTTTCCGTTGCATAAGCTGCTGGCGATGGTGGAGCCCACCAGCAACGCGAAGTATGTCGCCTTCCAGACCCTTTATGATCCGGACAACATGCCCGGCCAGAAAGACCGGTTTATCGGTGGTGGACTCGATTACCCTTACGTGGAGGGATTGCGCATTGATGAGGCCATGCACCCGCTGACGCTGCTCACCGTTGGCGTCTACGGCAAAGCCCTGCCGCCACAAAACGGCGCCCCTGTCCGCCTCACCGTGCCGTGGAAATATGGCTTTAAGGGCATCAAATCGATCGTCAGCATCAAGCTGACCCGCGAGCGTCCGCCCACCACCTGGAACCTTGCGGCCCCGAACGAGTACGGCTTCTACGCCAACGTGAACCCGCACGTGGATCACCCGCGCTGGTCGCAGGCCACCGAGCGGTTTATTGGCTCAGGCGGCGCGCTGGACGTCAAACGTCAGCCGACGCTGCTGTTTAACGGCTATGCCGACCAGGTGGCGTCCCTCTACCGCGGCCTCGACTTAAAGGAGTTTTTCTAAGTGCGTCTGACGGCAAAACAGATTACCTGGCTGAAGGTCGCCCTGCATCTTGCAGGGCTGCTTCCTTTTATATGGCTATTCTGGGCCATCAACCACGGCGGCCTGAGCGCCGATCCGGCAAAAGATATTCAGCACTTCACCGGCCGCACTGCGCTGAAATTTTTACTGGCGACCCTGCTGATCTCTCCCCTGGCGCGCTACGCCAAACAGCCTTTGTTGATCCGCACCCGCCGCCTGCTTGGGCTATGGTGTTTCGCCTGGGCGACGCTGCATCTCACCAGCTATGCGTTTCTTGAGCTGGGGATTAACAATCTGGCCCTGCTGGGGCGCGAACTGGTTACCCGTCCTTATTTAACCCTCGGGATTATCAGCTGGGTAATTTTACTGGCGTTGACCCTCACCTCCACCCAGTACGCCCAGCGAAAACTGGGAAGGCGCTGGCAACTTCTGCATAATTTTGTATATCTTGTCGCGATCCTCGCTCCCATCCACTACCTTTGGTCGGTGAAAATTCTCTCGCCGCAGCCGATCATCTACGCCGTACTGGCTGGTGTGCTTCTGGCATGGCGTTATAAGAAGTTTCGCCAGTGGTGGCGATAACGGGCGAAAATGTGCGTATTCCCGCAGATCGCTTAGCCTTCCTGGGTGTTTATCCGAATGCTGTTGATAATCTTCCCTGATAAGACCAGTATTTAGCTGCCAAATGCTACGAAATCGTTATAATGTGCGACTTTGGTTTCCCCGAAGGGTTTTTCGGACCCTGAAAGGGTGACAATCGCGTATCGAAGGTATATTTTGTTTTTTACCGGAGAATCGCAGGAGATAGCGGCACAATGGCTGACAAGTTGCACATCTTAGTTTTGAACGGACCGAACCTGAATATGCTCGGCACCCGTGAACCCGAGAAGTACGGCACGCTGACGTTAACCGAGATTGTTAACCGTTTGGGTAGCGAAGCGGCGTCACTCAATGTGGAACTTGACCATTTTCAGTCAAACGCGGAGTACGCACTCATCGACCGCATTCATCAGGCTAAAGACTCCACGGACTATATCCTGATTAATCCGGCCGCGTTTACGCACACCAGTGTTGCTATTCGCGACGCGCTGCTGGCAGTGAGCATCCCATTTATTGAGATCCACCTCAGCAACGTGCATGCGCGGGAGCCGTTCCGCCACCACTCCTACCTGTCGGATATCGCCGCTGGCGTCATCTGTGGACTGGGGGCTGACGGTTATTCATTCGCTTTACAGACAGCGGTAAAACGCCTGTCACAATCACACTAAACAAAGAGTACGGAACCCACTCATGGATATTCGTAAGATTAAAAAACTGATCGAGCTGGTTGAAGAATCAGGCATCTCCGAACTGGAAATTTCTGAAGGCGAAGAGTCTGTACGCATCAGCCGTGCTGCGCCAAACGCAGGCTTCCCGGTTATGCAACAAGCTTATGCTGCACCAATGATGCAGCAGCCAGCTCTGTCTAACGCTGTCGCTCCGGCGACCACTCCAGCAATGGAAGCGCCAGCAGCAGCGGAAATCAGTGGTCACATCGTACGTTCCCCAATGGTTGGTACTTTCTACCGCACCCCGAGCCCGGACGCTAAAGCGTTCATCGAAGTGGGCCAGAAAGTTAACGCGGGCGATACCCTGTGCATCGTTGAAGCCATGAAAATGATGAACCAGATCGAAGCTGACAAGTCAGGTACTGTGAAAGCGATTCTGGTCGAAAGTGGTCAGCCGGTTGAATTTGACGAGCCGCTGGTCGTCATCGAGTAACGAGGCGAACATGCTGGATAAAATTGTTATCGCCAACCGCGGCGAGATCGCACTGCGTATTCTTCGTGCCTGTAAAGAGCTGGGCATTAAGACCGTCGCGGTGCACTCAAGCGCGGACCGCGATCTGAAACACGTATTACTGGCGGATGAGACGGTCTGTATCGGCCCGGCTCCGTCCGTGAAAAGCTATCTGAACATCCCGGCTATCATCAGTGCCGCTGAAATCACTGGCGCGGTCGCGATTCACCCGGGTTATGGCTTCCTCTCTGAGAACGCCAACTTCGCTGAACAGGTAGAACGTTCTGGCTTTATCTTCATCGGTCCGAAAGCTGACACCATCCGCCTGATGGGCGACAAAGTGTCTGCAATCACCGCGATGAAAAAAGCCGGTGTTCCAACTGTACCAGGCTCCGACGGTCCTCTGACCGACGACATGGATGCTAACCGTGCTCATGCGAAACGCATTGGCTATCCGGTTATCATCAAAGCGTCCGGCGGCGGCGGCGGTCGCGGTATGCGCGTTGTGCGCAGCGATGCCGAACTGGCTCAGTCCATCTCCATGACCAAAGCGGAAGCGAAAGCAGCTTTCAGCAATGACATGGTGTACATGGAAAAATACCTGGAAAACCCACGCCACATCGAAATTCAGGTGCTGGCAGACGGTCAGGGTAACGCGATCTATCTGGCAGAACGTGACTGCTCCATGCAGCGTCGTCACCAGAAAGTGGTCGAAGAGGCACCAGCACCGGGTATCACCCCGGAACTGCGTCGCTACATCGGCGAGCGTTGCTCCAAAGCCTGTGTCGATATCGGCTATCGCGGGGCAGGTACCTTCGAGTTCCTGTTCGAAAACGGCGAGTTCTACTTCATTGAGATGAACACCCGTATTCAGGTTGAACACCCGGTTACCGAAATGATCACCGGCGTTGACCTGATCAAAGAGCAGCTGCGTATCGCGGCGGGTGAACCGCTCTCCATCAAGCAGGAAGAAGTTGTGGTTAAAGGCCATGCGGTAGAATGCCGTATCAACGCCGAAGACCCGAACACCTTCCTGCCGAGCCCGGGTAAAATCACGCGCTTCCACGCGCCGGGTGGCTTTGGTGTGCGCTGGGAGTCCCATATCTACGCCGGTTACACCGTACCGCCGTACTATGACTCCATGATCGGCAAGCTGATCTGCTACGGCGAATCCCGTGACGTGGCGATTGCCCGCATGAAGAACGCCCTGCAGGAGCTGATCATCGACGGAATCAAAACCAACGTTGATCTGCAGATGCGAATTATGAGCGACGAGAACTTCCAGCATGGTGGTACCAACATCCACTATCTGGAGAAGAAACTCGGTCTGAACGAGAAGTAATACAGCATCTTTGCTAAAAGGCCGGAATATCCGGCCTTTTTTATTTTTGGGGCCTGGAAAGCCTCATCATGTACAATCCCCGCTTTCTTCATCCACAAGGGACAAAAAATGGACAAACGTTTTGTTCAGGCCCACAAAGAAGCGCGCTGGGCGCTGTGGTTAACCCTTCTCTATCTCGCCGCGTGGTTAGTAACTGCTTACATACCTGACTCAGCAATCGGCATTACCGGTCTGCCGCACTGGTTTGAGATGGCCTGCCTGCTGATCCCGCTGGTGTTTATTCTGCTCTGTTGGGCGATGGTGAAATTCATCTATCGCGATATTCCGCTGGAGGATGACGATAATGCAGCTTGAAGTGATCCTGCCGCTCGTCGCGTATCTGTTTGTTGTTTTTGGTCTGTCCGTTTACGCCATGCGCAAAAGAAAGACAGGCACCTTCCTGAATGAGTATTTTCTCGGCAGCCGCTCGATGGGCGGTATTGTGCTGGCGATGACCCTGACGGCGACCTATATCAGCGCCAGCTCCTTTATTGGCGGCCCGGGTGCGGCCTATAAATACGGGCTGGGCTGGGTGCTGCTGGCGATGATCCAGCTGCCCGCCGTCTGGCTCTCGCTGGGCATTCTCGGCAAAAAATTTGCGATTCTGGCGCGCCGCTATAACGCGGTGACCCTCAACGACATGCTGTTTGCCCGCTATCAGAGCCGCCTGCTGGTCTGGCTGGCCAGCCTGAGCCTGCTGGTGGCCTTTATCGGCGCCATGACCGTGCAGTTTATCGGCGGCGCGCGCCTGCTTGAGACCGCCGCCGGGATCCCTTACGAAACGGGCCTGCTGATTTTTGGTATCAGTATCGCGCTCTACACCGCGTTTGGCGGCTTCCGCGCCAGCGTGCTCAACGACACCATGCAGGGCATGGTGATGCTGATTGGCACCATTGTGCTGCTGGTGGGCGTGGTGCATGCGGCGGGTGGCTTAACCCATGCGGTGGAAACGCTACAGACCATCGATCCGAAGCTGGTGTCGCCGCAGGGCGCGGATGACATCCTCTCCCCCACCTTTATGACCTCCTTCTGGGTGCTGGTCTGCTTCGGGGTGATTGGCCTGCCACATACGGCCGTGCGCTGCATCTCTTATAAAGACAGCAAGGCGGTGCACCGGGGGATTATCATCGGCACCATCGTGGTGGCGATCCTGATGCTGGGTATGCACCTGGCCGGGGCGCTGGGCCGGGCGGTGATCCCGGATCTCACCGTGCCGGACCTGGTGATCCCGACCCTGATGGTAAAAGTGCTGCCGCCATTCGCGGCCGGGATCTTCCTTGCGGCACCCATGGCGGCGATCATGTCGACAATTAACGCCCAGCTGCTGCAAAGTTCCGCTACGATCATTAAAGATCTCTACCTGAACATGCGTCCGGATCAGATGGAAAATGAGCGACGTCTGAAGCGGATGTCTGCCGTCATCACCCTGGTGCTGGGGGCGTTGCTGCTGTTGGCCGCGTGGAAGCCGCCTGAGATGATCATCTGGCTGAACCTGCTGGCGTTTGGGGGTCTGGAAGCGGTGTTCCTCTGGCCGCTGGTGCTGGGCCTCTACTGGGAGCGTGCCAACGCGGCCGGTGCTCTGAGCGCCATGATCGTCGGTGGCGTGCTCTATGCCGTGCTCGCCTCCTTTAAAATTCAGTACCTGGGCTTCCATCCGATTGTGCCCTCGCTACTGCTAAGTTTGCTGGCGTTTGTAGTGGGGAACCGTTTCGGTCAATCCCTGCCGCAGGCAGCCGTGATTTCTACTGATAAATAAAGAGTTTTGCCATGCCGTGGATCCAACTAAAACTGAATACGACCGGCGCCAACGCCGAAGAGCTGAGTGATGCGCTGACAGAGGCTGGTGCGGTCTCTGTCACTTTCCAGGACACGCATGACACGCCGGTGTTTGAACCGCTACCGGGTGAAACCCGCCTGTGGGGCGACACCGACGTCATCGGCCTGTTTGATGCCGAAACCGATATGGCCGAAGTGGTCGCGATTCTGGAAAATCACCCGCTGCTGGGTGCCGGTTTCGCGCACAAGATTGAGCAGCTGGAAGACAAGGACTGGGAGCGTGAGTGGATGGATAACTTCCACCCGATGCAGTTCGGTAAGCGTCTGTGGATCTGCCCGAGCTGGCGCGAGGTGCCGGACGAAAATGCCGTTAACGTGATGCTCGATCCGGGCCTGGCGTTCGGTACCGGTACCCACCCGACCACCTCCCTGTGCCTGCAGTGGCTGGATGGTCTGGATCTGGACGGTAAAACAGTGATCGACTTTGGCTGTGGATCCGGGATCCTCGCCATCGCCGCCCTGAAGCTGGGCGCGGCAAAAGCGATCGGGATCGACATCGATCCGCAGGCGATTCAGGCCAGCCGCGATAACGCGCAGCGCAACGGCGTCTCCGACCGTCTTGAGCTCTACCTGCCGAATGACCAGCCAGAAGTGATGAAAGCCGACGTGGTAGTCGCTAACATCCTCGCTGGCCCGTTACGTGAGCTGGCGCCGTTAATCAGCGTCCTGCCCGTTGAGGGCGGTCTGCTGGGCCTTTCCGGTATTCTTGCCAGCCAGGCTGAAAGCGTATGCGAAGCCTACGCCGACCTCTTCTCACTCGACCCGGTGGTTGAGAAAGAAGAGTGGTGCCGCATTACCGGCCGTAAAAAGTAAAAGGTTATTGGGCTGCCTGTTTTTTAAACCGCCATTTTGGTTAAGGAACAGGCAATTCAGTCATCACGATCATGTTCTAAAATGCGACGCAGATCGCAAAGAACTGCGGAAATCTGCTGCTTAAAACAGCAGATTATTCGGCTTAAGGTTTCATTCTTTAAGAAAAAACGAGAAGTTTTGGGAAATTGTAAGCGACCATAAAATCGCCACACTCATTTAAGTGAATGATTTGTATGGGATATAATTTTGTGGGTTATGCTTTGTGCCTGATTCCATGATCTGCAACAGGTGATTGTTCAAAGTTTGGCCTTTCATCTCGTGCAAAAAATGCGTAAGATACGCCGCCTTGCAGTCACAGTATGGTCATTTCTTAACTCATGCGCATCGGAAACCACCAGCTCAGAAATCGCCTGATCGCAGCACCTATGGCAGGTATTACAGACCGGCCCTTCAGGACGCTGTGCTATGAGATGGGAGCAGGCTTAACCGTTTCTGAGATGATGTCGTCTAACCCGCAGGTTTGGGAAAGCGATAAATCCCGTCTTCGGATGGTGCACATTGACGAACCAGGTATCCGCACCGTGCAAATCGCCGGGAGCGTGCCTGAAGAGATGGCAGACGCCGCGCGTATTAACGTGGAAAGTGGTGCCCAGATTATTGATATCAATATGGGGTGCCCGGCCAAAAAGGTGAATCGCAAGCTTGCGGGTTCAGCCCTTCTGCAATACCCCGACCAGGTGAAGTCTATCCTGACGGCGGTTGTCAGCGCAGTGGACGTTCCTGTTACGTTGAAGATTCGCACGGGTTGGTCGCCGGATCACCGTAACTGTGTAGAGATTGCCCAACTGGCCGAAGATTGTGGCATTCAGGCCCTGACCATACATGGACGCACCCGCGCCTGTTTGTTCAACGGCGAAGCTGAATACGACAGCATTCGGGCAGTTAAGCAGAAAGTTTCCATTCCGATTATCGCGAATGGCGACATTACTGACCCGCTTAAAGCCAGAGCTGTGCTCGACTATACGGGAGCTGATGCTCTGATGATAGGACGTGCGGCTCAGGGAAGACCCTGGATCTTTCGGGAAATCCAGCATTATCTGGACACTGGGGAGCTGCTTGCCCCGCTGCCGCTGGCAGAGGTTAAGCGCTTGCTTTGTTCGCACGTTCGGGAATTGCATGACTTTTATGGTCAGACAAAAGGGTACCGAATTGCGCGTAAACACGTATCCTGGTATCTCCAGGAGCACGCTCCAAATGACCAGTTTCGGCGCACATTCAACGCCATAGAGGATGCCAGCGATCAGCTGGAGGCGTTGGAGGCATACTTCGAAAATCTTGCGTAATGAAATAAAGAGCTGACAGAACTATGTTCGAACAACGCGTAAATTCTGACGTACTGACCGTTTCCACCGTTAACTCTCAGGATCAAGTAACTCAAAAGCCCCTGCGTGACTCGGTTAAACAGGCACTGAAGAACTATTTTGCTCAACTGAATGGTCAGGACGTTAACGACCTGTATGAGCTGGTACTGGCTGAAGTTGAACAGCCCCTGTTGGACATGGTGATGCAATACACCCGCGGTAACCAGACCCGTGCTGCCCTGATGATGGGCATCAACCGTGGTACGCTGCGTAAGAAATTGAAAAAGTACGGCATGAACTAATTTCGATTAGCTAAATGCTTGTTTAAAAAGGCGCGAACCGGCATGGGGAAGCGCCTTTTTTTTATGCCCCCTCTTCCCCCCGTTTTGCTCCCCTCATCACGCTGCTGACAGCCGAAACGTAAACATCGGTCTGCCCACTTCTCAGCCGCTATTTTTCGTGTATATTTCCTGCACTCTTTTCCTTTGTTCCCGGAAACTCCGAATGATCCGTAAGTATGGGTGGTTAGTCGTCTTCGCGATTAGCGTTTTCCTTTTCGATGCGCTGATAATGCAGTGGATTGAGTTGATGTCTACGGAAACGGACAAATGCCGCAACATGAATTCGGTGAATCCCCTTAAGCTAATTAACTGCTCCGAACTGGATTAACCCCCTGCTTTCCCTCGAAAATTGTGCGGGCTTAAAAGCCTTTGAGGCATCCCTGTTGGATGATAATGTCTCAGCCCGTCTCACCCGGTATCACGTAATACCTCCCTGCGTCTGAGTTGATGAGATCATGCTGGTTAGCCAATACGACCAACTTCTTGTGGTTATCTCTTTTGTTGTCGCCATTCTTGCCTCCTACACCGCCCTGAACATGGCTGGCCGGGTTGTCGGCAGTACGGGCATCGCGGCACGTGTCTGGCTGACGGGCGGCGGTATCGCCATGGGCATCGGCATCTGGGCCATGCATTTTATCGGCATGCTGGCGATGGATATCTCCATGCGGCTGGACTACAACCTGCTGCAGACGGCTCTCTCGATGTTCATCGCCATCGGTGCCTCGCTGTTCGCCCTCTGGCTGGTGAGCCGGGATCATTTGCGCAGGCGTCGCCTCTCCACCGGCGCCGTTATTCTGGGTACCGGCATTGTCGCGATGCACTACACCGGGATGGCGGCATTGCAGGTTGAGCCCGCTATCGTCTGGGATATGCGCTGGGTTGCGCTGTCGGTGGTGATTGCCCTGCTCGCCTCGCTGGCCGCCCTGTGGCTCACGTTTCGCCTGCGTCGCGATGCCGCCCAGGTCGCGCTGATGCGTGCGGGCGCCGCCGTACTGATGGGCGTTGCCATTGCCGGCATGCACTACACGGGGATGAAAGCCGCCCAGTTCCCGATGCAGGTCCATATGCATCACCAGGGCGTAAACGGCAGCTGGCTGGCGGTGCTGGTGAGCGTCGTTGCTCTCTCCATTCTGGGCATTACGCTACTGGTGTCGATGTTTGACGCCAGGCTGCAGGCCCGCACCGCCCTGCTGGCCTCGTCGCTGGCGGAAGCCAACCGCGAGCTGGCGCAGCTGGCGCTGCACGACACGCTGACGCGCCTGCCAAACCGCGTGCTCCTCGAGGACCGTCTCGATCAGGCGATCAACAAAGCCGATCGCGAAGGGAAACTCTTCGCGCTGCTGTTTATGGATCTGGACGGCTTCAAAGCCGTCAACGATGCCTACGGGCATGACACCGGTGATAAGCTGCTGATTGCCGTTACCGAGCGTCTGGAACAGCCGCTGAAAGGCCAGTACACCCTCGCCCGTATTGGCGGCGACGAGTTTGTGCTGCTGGCCGAGATCGATACCCCGAACGATGCCGCGTCGCTGGCCAGTGCCCTGGTACATGCGATTGACCAGCCCTTCAGCCTTGAGCTGTACGACCTGGTGGTGACCCTCAGCGTTGGGGTTGCTATCTATCCGCACGATGGCAAAAACCAGCGCGAGCTGATGTTTAACGCCGATGCGGCGATGTACCACACCAAGCATATGGGGCGTAACGGCTACCACTTTTTCCAGCCTTCGATGAACACCCTGGCGCAGAAACAGCTGCAGCTGATGAACGATCTGTGGCTGGCGCTGGATCGTCAGGAGCTGCATCTGGTTTATCAGCCGAAGTTCCAGGCCCCGGTGGGCCCCATCGTCGGCTTCGAAGCCCTGCTGCGCTGGCAACACCCGTCGCAAGGGTTGTTATCCCCTGACCAGTTCCTGCCGCTGGCAGAGAAGAGCGGGCTGATTATTCCTATCGGCAACTGGGTGATTGATGAGGCCTGCCGCCAGCTTCGCGTCTGGCATCTCGAAGGGCATACCGAGTGGTCGATGGCGGTGAATCTCTCCACGCTGCAGTTTGAGCAACCCCAGCTGGTGGAGACGGTGTTGAGTAGCCTGGCGCGCCATCGAATTCCGCCTCATACCCTGATCCTGGAAGTGACAGAAACGACGGCCATGAATAACCCGGATGAGAGCGTGCGGGTGCTGACTGAACTGACGCAGGCGGGGGTGAAAGCCTCCATCGATGATTTTGGGACGGGCTATTCCAGCCTGCTGTACCTGAAAAAGCTGCCGGCCTGCGAGCTGAAAATCGATCGGGCGTTTGTCAAAGATCTTAACGGCGCGGGCGACGATGCCACCATCGTTTCGGCTATCGTTGCGCTGGCAAAGACCCTCAACCTGAAAGTGGTTGCCGAAGGGGTGGAAACCCAGGAGCAGCAGACGTTTTTGACCGAGCTGGGGTGTAATACCTTACAAGGCTATCTGCTGGGTAAACCCGTTTCGGCGCAGACCATCAAGGCCCTGAGCCACGATCCGCAAGCCATGCTGGCGCAGCAAATCTGACCGGGCCGATGCCGCTATGAGGCGGCGTCGTAAAACCGGCGTGCCGCCGGGGCCGCCGGTAACGTCGAAAGGATGTTATCCACCAGCTCCGGGGCCTGTTGATACAGGTCCAGCCTTTCCGGGCTCATTAACCAGTTTTTAATCAGGCCACAAAAAAAGCCATGAAAAACAATTAGCGTGGTGTCGATATTGATCTGCGCGGAAATACGGCCTGCCGCAATGCAGCTTTGCAGAATTTGACGAACGTTTTCATAATTGAAGCCGATCCGCTCCCGAATTTCATATTCTGAAATCATGCCCTGTTCAAATTCACATTTGTGATAGAGGATCTGCAAAAGCGTGCGCTGGCGGCGATCCCGGGCAATATATTGCAAAGCGGTAACAAACAGTTCACGTAAAATGAATAACGGATCGTTTTCTGTCATCTGGGATAATTGACTGCGAATAATCTCGCGCAGCGGGCATTGCTCCTGCCAGATGGCATTAAATATCTCCGCTTTACTGCTGAAATGCCAGTAAACGGCCCCCCCGGGTCAGGCTGGCGGCCTCAGCAATATCGGTCAGCGTGGTGTTTGCCACACCCCGTGCGGCGAACTGCTCTATCGCTGCCTCAATCAACAACTGGCGTGTCTTCTGCGCCTCGGCCTTCGTTTTACGCGCCATAGGGAGTCACTCTTTTAACGGATTAATTACATTTATCAAACATCGGTGATAAACGTCAGAGCGTGAATTATCCATCACTGCAAAAAATAATTTTGAACAAAAAACGTCAACCCGCTTAATTTATAAACCTCGATGATATTTAAACATCATTTTATTCACTAAACACATATGTACACCTAAAGCATAATGGCCTGAAATATATGACCTGAAATGCTATCCCGTTGTTTAATCACATTCAGCCTCGTTTTTTTTCTCTTGAATTGTTTCTCCGCACTTATAAATCAAAAACCCATCCGGCCATTCTTTATTATGGCGCCCGCCGTTTTCTGTTTACCTCTCCTTAACGCTTAACCACTGGCGGTTAATGCGGGTTGATGATTTTGAAGGAATAGCCATGACGCCTCATTTCAGGTTTTTACCCTTATCCGGTTTTATCATCGGTGCCGCATTACTCGTGGGGTGTGATGACCACAGTGAACAAGCCCAGCAGCCGCCGTCACCGCAGGTGGTGGTACATGTGGTGAAAAGCGCGCCGCTGGTTGTCACCACCGAACTGCCGGGCCGTACCGATGCGTATCGCGTTGCCGAGGTTCGCCCCCAGGTGAGCGGCATTGTCCTGAAGCGCAACTTTGCCGAGGGCAGCGATGTAAAAGCAGGGGAATCGCTGTATCAGATCGATCCGGCCACCTATCAGGCGGCATTTGACAGCGCCTCGGGCGAGCTGGCCAAAGCCCAGGCTGCAGCCAACATCGCCCACCTGACCGTAAAACGCTATTTACCGCTGATGGGCACCCAGTACGTCAGTAAGCAGGAGTACGATCAGGCCGTTGCCACTGCCCGTCAGGCCGATGCTTCGGTGATTGCGGCTCAGGCGGACGTCGAGACCGCGCGCATTAATCTGGCTTACACCAAAGTGACGTCCCCTATTAGCGGACGCATCGGCAAATCCAGCGTCACCGAGGGGGCGCTGGTCGCGAACGGCCAGGCCTCGGCGCTGGCCACGGTGCAGCAGCTGGATCCGATTTATGTCGATGTCACCCAGTCCAGCAACGACTTTATGCGTCTTAAGCAATCCAGCCTGCAGACGGGCGATGGCGCCAGCAGCGTACAGCTGCTGATGGAGAATGGTCAGCCGTACCCGCTGAAAGGCTCGCTGCAGTTCTCCGATGTCACCGTGGACGAGAGCACCGGCTCCATTACCCTGCGGGCGATCTTCCCCAACCCGCAGCATGTCCTGCTGCCCGGCATGTTTGTCCGGGCGCGCATTGATGAGGGCACCCAGCCCCATGCCATCCTGGTGCCGCAGCAGGGGGGTTACACGCACTCCACGCGGTGAGGCCAGCGTAATGGTGGTGAATGCGAAGGATCAGGCTGAAGCACGAAACGTCGTCGCACCTCAGGCAATTGGCGATCAATGGCTCATCACCGACGGCCTGCAGGAAGGCGATCGGGTGATCGTCAGCGGGCTGCAAAAAGTGCGCCCTGGCGTCGCGGTTGTCGCCACGCCAGACACCGCCGCGCAGAAAGCGGGATAAGGAACAGAGCATGGCTAACTTCTTTATTCAGCGCCCGGTTTTTGCGTGGGTACTTGCCATCATCCTGATGATTGCGGGCGGGCTGGCGATCCTGAAGCTGCCGATCGCCCAGTATCCCACCATTGCCCCGCCTGCCGTGGCGATCTCCGCGACCTACCCCGGCGCCGATGCGCAGACGGTGCAGGATACGGTGACCCAGGTGATCGAGCAGAATATGAACGGCATCGATAACCTGATGTACATGTCCTCCACCAGCGATTCGGCGGGCAGCGTGACCATCACCCTGACCTTCCAGTCGGGTACCGACCCGGATATCGCCCAGGTGCAGGTGCAGAACAAACTGCAGCTGGCGATGCCCCTGCTACCGCAGGAAGTGCAGCAGCAGGGGATCGGCGTGGAGAAGTCGAGCAGCAGTTTCCTGCTGGTAGCGGGCTTCGTCTCGGACAATAAGAGCCTGAGCCAGGAAGATATCTCTGACTATGTCGCCTCTAACGTCAAGGATGCCATCAGCCGCACCTCCGGAGTGGGCGATGTGCAGCTGTTTGGCGCCCAGTATGCGATGCGTATCTGGCTGGATGCGAATAAGCTGAACGCCTATCAGCTGACGCCGCTGGACGTGATCAATCAGCTCAAAACCCAGAATAACCAGATTGCCGCCGGCCAGCTTGGAGGCACGCCGTCGGTGCCGGGCCAGCAGCTCAACGCCTCGATCATCGCCCAGACGCGCCTGAAAACCGCCGAAGAGTTTGGCAACATCACCCTGAAGGTCAATCAGGACGGGTCGATGGTGCATCTGAAGGATGTGGCCCGGATAGCACCCGGCGGCGAAAACTACAACATGGTGACCAAAATCAACGGCCAGGCCGCGACCGGGCTGGGGATCAAGCTCGCCACCGGCGCTAACGCGCTGGATACCGCCGCGGCGATCAAAAGCAAACTGGCGCAGCTGCAGAACTTCTTCCCGCAGGGGCTGAAGGTGGTTTACCCCTATGACACCACGCCGTTTGTGAAGATCTCCATTCATGAAGTGGTGAAGACGCTGTTTGAAGCCATTATCCTCGTCTTCCTGGTGATGTACCTGTTCCTGCAAAACCTGCGCGCCACGTTGATCCCGACTATCGCCGTGCCGGTGGTGGTGCTGGGTACTTTCGCGGTACTGGCGGCGTTTGGCTTCTCCATTAACACCCTGACCATGTTTGGTATGGTGCTGGCGATAGGCTTGCTGGTGGATGATGCCATCGTGGTGGTGGAGAACGTTGAGCGCGTGATGGTTGAGGAGAAGCTGCCGCCAAAAGAGGCGACACAGAAATCGATGTCGCAGATCCAGGGGGGCGCTGGTCGGCATCGCCATGGTGCTGTCGGCGGTGTTTATCCCGATGGCCTTTTTTGGCGGTTCCACCGGGGCGATTTATCGCCAGTTCTCTCTGACGATTGTCTCGGCGATGGCGCTTTCCGTGCTGGTGGCGCTAATCCTGACTCCTGCCCTGTGCGCCACCCTGCTTAAAGCGCCGGACGAGCATCATGAGCACAAAGGCGGGTTCTTCGGCTGGTTCAATGCCCTGTTCGACAGAAGCGTGGCGCACTACAGCAACAGCGTCAGCCATATTCTGCGTAAGACCGGTCGCTACCTGGTGGTCTATGTCCTGATTGTCGGCGGCATGGCGGTGCTGTTCCTGCGCCTGCCAACCTCGTTCCTGCCGGAAGAGGACCAGGGCGTCTTTATGACCATGGTGCAGCTCCCGGCGGGGGCCACCCAAACCCGCACTCAAAAGGTGCTTGATCAGGTTGAGCACTATTACCTCACCACGGAAAAAGCCAACGTGGCGTCGGTCTTTACCGTTAACGGCTTCAGCTTCAGCGGTCAGGGGCAAAATGCCGGGGTGGCGTTTATCAGCCTGAAGCCCTGGGAGGAGCGCCCCGGTGCCGCCAACAGCGTCGGGGCTATCGTCAGCCGGGCCACCCGGGCCTTCAGCCAGATCAAAGATGGGCTGGTGTTCCCGTTTAACCTGCCCGCCATTATCGAGCTGGGCACCGCAACAGGGTTCGATTTTGAGCTGATAGACCAGGCCAACCTGGGCCACAACCAGCTGACGCAGGCACGGAACCAACTGCTGGGGATGATCAAAGCCCATCCGGATCTGCTGGTTCGCGTGCGGCCTAATGGTCTGGAAGATACGCCGCAGTTCAAGCTGGATATCGATCAGGAAAAAGCCCAGGCGCTGGGCGTCAGCGTGTCGGACATCAACCAGACCATCTCCACCGCCCTGGGGGGGCACCTATGTCAACGACTACATTGACCGTGGCCGGGTGAAGAAAGTCTATGTCCAGGCGGATGCGCGCTTCAGGATGCTGCCCGAGGATATCAATCGCCTGTACGTGCGCAGCGCCAACGGTGAAATGGTGCCGCTTTCAGCGTTCAGCGAGTCGCACTGGATCTATGGTTCACCACGCCTCGAACGCTATAACGGCACCCCTTCCATGGAGATCCTTGGCGAGGCCGCGCCAGGAAAAAGTACCGGCGAAGCGATGGTGTTAATGGAGCAACTGGCGGCGAAGCTCCCTACGGGTATCGGTTTCGACTGGACGGGCATGTCATACCAGGAGCGACTGTCAGGCAACCAGGCGCCCGCCCTGTATGCTATCTCGCTGGTGGTGGTGTTCCTCTGTCTTGCGGCCCTCTATGAGAGCTGGTCAATTCCGTTCTCGGTGATGCTGGTGGTGCCGCTAGGGGTGGTCGGTGCCCTGCTGGCCGCCTCCCTGCGTGGGCTGAACAACGATGTCTATTTCCAGGTGGGGCTGCTCACCACCATCGGCCTGTCGGCAAAGAATGCCATTCTGATTGTCGAGTTTGCCAAGGACCTGATGGAGAAAGAGGGGAAAAGTATTGTTGAAGCCACGCTGGAGGCATCCCGCATGCGTCTGCGTCCGATCCTGATGACCTCGCTGGCCTTTATTCTCGGCGTGATGCCGCTGGTCATCAGCCATGGAGCCGGCAGTGGTGCACAAAATGCTGTGGGCACCGGGGTGATGGGCGGCATGCTGTCGGCGACGCTACTGGCCATCTTCTTTGTGCCGGTCTTCTTTGTGGTGGTGCGCAGACGCTTTACGCGTCATCACGAACAGTAATAAATAAAGGCGCTTCGGCGCCTTTAATCATGATAATAAACAAAAAATTATTCTCATCCATTTCATTTTCTTATTAATTAGCGCGCCAATGAATTGTTTGCTTGCGATTTTTAGCTTGCGAATTTAATCACTGCGCCTACCTAATTTCTCCATTATTGGGGTGCAGAAAGAAGGATTTCTCCATCTTTTTTACAATCCAAATAATTTGAGATTATTCACTCTTCATGGCTGTTTTTAAGCGGTGGTAATATAACCATCAGCTTTGCAGAAGACCGTACTGACTATATCGCAAAGTTAGATTTCATTTTGAGGTAACACCATGAAAAGACTCATTTCGGTTGCACTCCTTACCGCGCTGCTTGCGGGCTGCGCGCACGACTCTCCGTGCGTACCGACATACGACGATCAGGGCCGACTGGTTCATACCAATACCTGTATGAAAGGGACCACGCAGGATAACTGGGAAACTGCAGGGGCGATAGCAGGTGGCGCAGCAGCCGTTGCAGGCCTGACGCTGGGCATCATTGCCGTGTCTAAGTAATCCAGAAAGCGCGAATTCGTTCGCGCTTTTGCTTTCCCGATTTAGGTTAATAATTAAACCTGAATTTGCTCACATCTTTTTGCTGTCTTATTTTCCTTTCATTCTGGCGACGTGATGTTATTCACACCTTGCTGGCTTTCAATATTCACGCCATTACCCACCCCTTAATTTCCTCTTTTGTTAATCAGACTTTTGCTCTGATTTGTGGCGCAGGTTGTAATTTCGCACCATTTCAGGGCGCTCGATTTAATTATCACTGTCTACACTCTGCTTTACGCGTTGCGTAATCGTTTATTACGTCAAATGCAAAAACTGGCATCGCGTTTGCTTTATTAACGTCGGCCACAGCCACAGACAGGTTAAAGCGTTTTATAAGCGCTTCACTATAAAGATAATTTTTCGCCACACAGGATGCATTATGAAAAAGATGATGATGGCCAGCCTCGCCGCTGCAGGTGTGCTTGTTGCAATTACCGGCCAGGCTCAGGCGGGGGCGACTCTGGATGCCGTTAAGCAGAAAGGTTTCGTGCAATGTGGGATCAGCGACGGTCTGCCGGGTTTCTCCTACGCAGATGCCAACGGTAAATTCTCCGGTATCGATGTCGACGTGTGCCGTGGCGTTGCTGCCGCAGTATTAGGCGATGACACCAAAGTGAAATATACCCCGCTGACGGCGAAAGAGCGTTTTACCGCCCTGCAATCCGGCGAAGTGGATATGCTTTCGCGTAATACCACCTGGACCTCGTCACGTGATACCGGCATGGGCATGTCCTTTACCGGCGTGACCTATTACGATGGCATTGGTTTCCTGACCCACAATAAAGCGGGCCTGAAGAGTGCAAAAGAGCTGGATGGCGCAACGGTCTGTATTCAGGCGGGGACTGACACCGAGCTGAACGTCGCGGATTATTTCAAAGCCAACAACATGAAATATACGCCGGTCACCTTCGACCGCTCTGACGAATCCGCCAAAGCGCTGGAATCGGGCCGCTGCGATACCCTGGCATCGGATCAGTCCCAGCTGTATGCGCTGCGGATCAAGCTGAGTAATCCGGCGGAGTGGCTTGTTCTGCCGGAAGTGATCTCCAAAGAGCCGCTGGGGCCGGTGGTACGCCGCGGGGACGATGAATGGAACTCTATTGTGCGCTGGACGCTGTTCGCCATGCTCAACGCAGAAGAGATGGGCGTTAACTCGAAGAACGTCGATGAGAAAGCTGCCAATCCAACCACGCCGGATATGGCCCACTTGCTGGGTAAAGAGGGTGATTACGGCAAGGATCTGAAGCTGGATAACAAATGGGCGTACAACATCATTAAAAAGGTGGGTAACTACGCTGAGATCTTCGAGCGTAACGTCGGCTCTGAAAGCGCGCTGAAGATCAGCCGTGGTCAGAATAACCTCTGGAACAATGGCGGCATCCAGTACGCTCCGCCAGTTCGCTAAGCAGCATGCTGTAACGGGCACTGCCGGTGCGGTGCCCAGTCCAGATTCATGGTTACCCGAGGTTTTTTATGTCCCATCGCCGCTTAGCCCTGAAAGGAGCCCTCTCCTTTTCCAATCCTGCGGTTCGCGCCTGGCTGTTTCAGATCCTCGCTGTTCTCGCTGTTCTGGCCGTCGCGATCTACCTTATCCATAACACCATTATCAACCTGAGCACACGCGGCATTACTTCGGGCTTTGCCTTCCTTGATCGCAGTGCGGGATTTGGCATCGTTCAGCATCTCATTGATTACGATGAAGGAGATACTTACGGTCGCGTCTTCCTAGTCGGCCTGATGAATACTCTGCTGGTCTCCGGGTTATGCATTGTCTTTGCTTCGCTGCTGGGCTTTTTCCTCGGACTTGCGCGTCTGTCTGATAACTGGCTGCTGCGTAAGCTCTCCACCTTTTATATCGAGACCTTCCGTAATATTCCGCCTCTGCTGCAGATCTTCTTCTGGTATTTCGCCGTACTGCGCAACCTGCCCGGCCCTCGCCAGGCGGTGGATGCGTTCGATCTGGCTTTCTTAAGCAATCGCGGTTTGTATATCCCGGCGCCGCAGATCGCCGAAGGGATGCTGGCGCTGCTGGCGGCTCTGGCGTGCGTGGCGGCGATCTCAGTCGGTCTGTTCCGCTATAACCGCAAGCATCAGATTAAAACCGGGCAACTGCGGCGTACATGGCCTGTCACGCTGGCGTTGCTGGTAATCCTGCCATGGCTGGCACATGCCACCGTCGGCCCGGCGATGCACTGGGATGTGCCGCATTTACAGGGGTTTAACTTCCGCGGCGGAATGGTGTTGATCCCGGAGCTGGCAGCGCTGACGCTGGCACTCTCGATCTATACCTCGGCTTTTATCGCAGAGATTATTCGCGCCGGGATCCAGGCCGTTCCGCACGGGCAGCATGAAGCCGCCCGCTCGCTCGGCCTGCCGAACCCGGTCACGCTGCGTCAGGTCATCATTCCCCAGGCCCTGCGGGTCATCATTCCCCCGCTGACCAGCCAGTATCTCAATATCGTGAAGAACTCATCCCTTGCGGCCGCGATTGGCTATCCCGATATGGTTTCCCTGTTTGCCGGCACCGTCCTCAACCAGACCGGCCAGGCCATCGAGACTATCGCCATCACGATGTCGGTCTACCTGATTATCAGCCTGACCATTTCCCTGTTGATGAATATCTATAACCGCCGCATCGCGCTGGTTGAACGCTAAGGAACCATGATGACAAAAGCCGTCTTGTCTCACCCTGCGCGTCCGGCCATGACTGGCAACGGACGCATTATTAGCTGGGCACGTAAAAATCTGTTCTCCAGCTGGAGCAACAGCCTTCTCACCCTGTTCTGCTTCTGGCTGATGTGGGAGCTGATCCCGCCGCTGCTCAACTGGGCGTTTTTACAGGCCAACTGGGTCGGTACCACCCGCGCCGATTGTACGAAAGAGGGAGCCTGCTGGGTCTTTATTCATCAGCGCTTCGGCCAGTTCATGTATGGGCTCTACCCGCACGATCAGCGCTGGCGCATCAACCTTGCGCTGCTGGTCGGGCTGCTTTCCATTATCCCTATGTTCTGGAAAGGATTGCCGCAGCGGGGACGGTATATCGCCGCCTGGGCGGTGATCTATCCCCTTATCGTCTGGTTGTTACTCTATGGCGGCGTGCCAGGACTGGAGCGCGTCGAAACGCGCCAGTGGGGTGGTCTGACGCTGACGCTGATTATCGCCTCCGTGGGGATCGCTGGTGCCTTACCGTTAGGCATTCTGCTGGCTTTGGGTCGCCGCTCAACCATGCCGGTTGTGCGCGTCCTCTCGGTGATTTTTATTGAGTTCTGGCGCGGCGTTCCGTTGATCACCGTGCTGTTTATGTCTTCCGTAATGCTGCCGCTGTTTATGGCGGAGGGCACGACCATCGACAAACTGATCCGCGCCCTGGTGGGCGTGATTCTGTTTCAGTCTGCCTATGTGGCGGAGGTCGTGCGCGGTGGGTTACAGGCGCTACCAAAGGGCCAGTACGAAGCCGCCGAATCCCTGGCGCTGGGATACTGGAAAACGCAGGGATTAGTGATCCTGCCGCAGGCGTTGAAGCTGGTGATCCCGGGCCTGGTGAACACCATTATCGCGCTGTTCAAAGACACCAGTCTGGTGATCATCATTGGATTATTCGATCTTTTCAGTAGCGTGCAGCAGGCTACCGTCGACCCGGCGTGGCTGGGTATGTCTACAGAAGGCTATGTTTTTGCAGCACTTATCTACTGGATTTTCTGTTTTAGCATGTCGCGCTACAGCCAGCATCTGGAAAAGCGCTTTAACACCGGGCGTACACCGCACTGAGGAACCTATGAGCCAGATAACTATGACCCCCGCTGACGCGATGATTACCCTGGATAATGTGAATAAGTGGTATGGGCAATTTCACGTTCTGAAAGACATCAACCTGAAGGTGAAGCAGGGGGAACGCATTGTCCTTTGTGGGCCTTCAGGCTCAGGTAAATCAACCACTATCCGCTGCATTAACCATCTGGAAGAGCATCAGCAGGGACGGATCGTTGTGGATGGTATCGAGCTGAACGATGACATCCGTAACGTGGAGCGTGTTCGCCAGGAGGTCGGGATGGTCTTCCAGCATTTCAATTTATTCCCGCACCTGACCGTGCTGCAGAACTGCACCCTGGCACCCATCTGGGTGCGTAAGATGCCAAAAAAGGAAGCGGAGGCGCTGGCCATGCACTATCTGGAACGCGTGCGCATTGCAGAGCATGCCCATAAATTTCCGGGACAAATCTCGGGTGGGCAGCAGCAGCGCGTGGCGATTGCCCGCTCTCTGTGCATGAAACCTAAAATTATGCTGTTCGATGAACCCACCTCAGCACTGGATCCGGAGATGGTGAAAGAGGTTCTGGATACCATGATAGGGCTGGCAGAATCGGGAATGACGATGCTGTGCGTGACGCATGAGATGGGTTTCGCCAGAACCGTAGCGGACCGGGTGATCTTTATGGATCGCGGGGAAATCGTCGAGCAGGCACCGCCGGAAGAGTTCTTCTCCCAGCCGAAATCAGAACGCACGCGCGCATTTTTATCTCAGGTTATTCACTGAGTTTGCTCTGCCCGGTGCGCTTTGCGCCCGGGTCAGGCATTTTTATGCCACGCAAACGCAAAAAGGCCATCCTTTCGGATGGCCTTTTCACTTGTTTGATGTCTGGCAGTTCCCTACTCTCGCATGGGGAGACCCCACACTACCATCGGCGCTACGGCGTTTCACTTCTGAGTTCGGCATGGGGTCAGGTGGGACCACCGCGCTACAGCCGCCAGACAAATTCTTTTCTACGCGCCGAACTTTAACCTAAAAACTGGTGCTGATACCCAGAGTCGAACTGGGGACCTCACCCTTACCAAGGGTGCGCTCTACCAACTGAGCCATATCAGCACACTTAATTTGATGCCTGGCAGTTCCCTACTCTCGCATGGGGAGACCCCACACTACCATCGGCGCTACGGCGTTTCACTTCTGAGTTCGGCATGGGGTCAGGTGGGACCACCGCGCTACAGCCGCCAGGCAAATTCTGTTGTTCACCCCGCCCTCGGGCGCAGTGATTAATCTGGTTCAGCTGAAAATCGTCTCAAATCCGCCGAAACAGCTTCGGCGTTGTAAGGTTAAGCCTCACGGTTCATTAGTATCGGTTAGCTCAACGCATCGCTGCGCTTACACACCCGACCTATCAACGTCGTCGTCTTCAACGTTCCTTCAGGAGCCTTAAAGGCTCAGGGAGAACTCATCTCGGGGCAAGTTTCGTGCTTAGATGCTTTCAGCACTTATCTCTTCCGCATTTAGCTACCGGGCAGTGCCATTGGCATGACAACCCGAACACCAGTGATGCGTCCACTCCGGTCCTCTCGTACTAGGAGCAGCCCCCCCTCAATTCTCCAGCGCCCACGGCAGATAGGGACCGAACTGTCTCACGACGTTCTAAACCCAGCTCGCGTACCACTTTAAACGGCGAACAGCCGTACCCTTGGGACCTACTTCAGCCCCAGGATGTGATGAGCCGACATCGAGGTGCCAAACACCGCCGTCGATATGAACTCTTGGGCGGTATCAGCCTGTTATCCCCGGAGTACCTTTTATCCGTTGAGCGATGGCCCTTCCATACAGAACCACCGGATCACTATGACCTGCTTTCGCACCTGCTCGAGCCGTCACTCTCGCAGTCAAGCTAGCTTATGCCATTGCACTAACCTCCTGATGTCCGACCAGGATTAGCTAACCTTCGTGCTCCTCCGTTACTCTTTAGGAGGAGACCGCCCCAGTCAAACTACCCACCAGACACTGTCCGCAACCCGGGTAACGGGTCCACGTTAGAACACCAGCCATTAAAGGGTGGTATTTCAAGGTTGGCTCCACGCAGACTGGCGTCCACGCTTCAAAGCCTCCCACCTATCCTACACATCAAGGACCAGTGTTCAGTGTCAAGCTATAGTAAAGGTTCACGGGGTCTTTCCGTCTTGCCGCGGGTACACTGCATCTTCACAGCGATTTCAATTTCACTGAGTCTCGGGTGGAGACAGCCTGGCCATCATTACGCCATTCGTGCAGGTCGGAACTTACCCGACAAGGAATTTCGCTACCTTAGGACCGTTATAGTTACGGCCGCCGTTTACCGGGGCTTCGATCAAGAGCTTCGCGTTGCCGCTAACCCCATCAATTAACCTTCCGGCACCGGGCAGGCGTCACACCGTATACGTCCACTTTCGTGTTTGCACAGTGCTGTGTTTTTAATAAACAGTTGCAGCCAGCTGGTATCTTCGACTGATTTCAGCTCCACCCGCAGGGGCTTCACCTACATATCAGCGTGCCTTCTCCCGAAGTTACGGCACCATTTTGCCTAGTTCCTTCACCCGAGTTCTCTCAAGCGCCTTGGTATTCTCTACCTGACCACCTGTGTCGGTTTGGGGTACGATTTGATGTTACCTGATGCTTAGAGGCTTTTCCTGGAAGCAGGGCATTTGTTGCTTCAGCACCGTAGTGCCTCGTCATCACACCTCAGCGTTGAAAAGGTACCGGATTTACCTGGAACCTCCGCCTACATGCTTAAACCGGGACAACCGTCGCCCGGCCAACATAGCCTTCTCCGTCCCCCCCTTCGCAGTAACACCGAGTACAGGAATATTAACCTGTTTCCCATCGACTACGCCTTTCGGCCTCGCCTTAGGGGTCGACTCACCCTGCCCCGATTAACGTTGGACAGGAACCCTTGGTCTTCCGGCGAGCGGGCTTTTCACCCGCTTTATCGTTACTTATGTCAGCATTCGCACTTCTGATACCTCCAGCAGACCTCACAGTCCACCTTCGACGGCTTACAGAACGCTCCCCTACCCAACAACACATAGTGTCGCTGCCGCAGCTTCGGTGCATGGTTTAGCCCCGTTACATCTTCCGCGCAGGCCGACTCGACCAGTGAGCTATTACGCTTTCTTTAAATGATGGCTGCTTCTAAGCCAACATCCTGGCTGTCTGTGCCTTCCCACATCGTTTCCCACTTAACCATGACTTTGGGACCTTAGCTGGCGGTCTGGGTTGTTTCCCTCTTCACGACGGACGTTAGCACCCGCCGTGTGTCTCCCGTGATAACATTCTCCGGTATTCGCAGTTTGCATCGGGTTGGTAAGCCGGGATGGCCCCCTAGCCGAAACAGTGCTCTACCCCCGGAGATGAATTCACGAGGCGCTACCTAAATAGCTTTCGGGGAGAACCAGCTATCTCCCGGTTTGATTGGCCTTTCACCCCCAGCCACAAGTCATCCGCTAATTTTTCAACATTAGTCGGTTCGGTCCTCCAGTTAGTGTTACCCAACCTTCAACCTGCCCATGGCTAGATCACCGGGTTTCGGGTCTATACCCTGCAACTTAACGCCCAGTTAAGACTCGGTTTCCCTTCGGCTCCCCCTATACGGTTAACCTTGCTACAGAATATAAGTCGCTGACCCATTATACAAAAGGTACGCAGTCACACCACGAAGGTGCTCCCACTGCTTGTACGTACACGGTTTCAGGTTCTTTTTCACTCCCCTCGCCGGGGTTCTTTTCGCCTTTCCCTCACGGTACTGGTTCACTATCGGTCAGTCAGGAGTATTTAGCCTTGGAGGATGGTCCCCCCCATATTCAGACAGGATACCACGTGTCCCGCCCTACTCTTCGAGTTCACAGCAGGTGTATCTTCGTGTACGGGAGTATCACCCTGTACCCTGCGACTTTCCAGACGCTTCCACTGACACACATGCTGATTCAGACTCTGGGCTGTTCCCCGTTCGCTCGCCGCTACTGGGGGAATCTCGGTTGATTTCTTTTCCTCAGGGTACTTAGATGTTTCAGTTCCCCTGGTTCGCTTCGTTAAGCTATGTATTCACTTAACGATAGTGCAACGGATTGCACTGGGTTTCCCCATTCGGAAATCGTCGGTTATAACGGTTCATATCACCTTACCGACGCTTATCGCAGATTAGCACGTCCTTCATCGCCTCTGACTGCCTAGGCATCCACCGTGTACGCTTGGTCGCTTAACCTCACAACCCGAAGATGTTTCACTTCTGATTGCGAAAATTTGAGAGACTCCAACACACCGCTTATCTGCTCTTATTACGGAGAACAGACACGGCGTGTCGTTTCAATTTTCAGCTTGATCCAGATTTTTAAAGAGCAAATATCTCAAACATCACCCGAAGATGAGTTTTGAGATACTGATTGGTTGTGCCTTTCACTCACACCCAGCAAGTGGCGTCCCCTAGGGGATTCGAACCCCTGTTGCCGCCGTGAAAGGGCGGAGTCCTAACCGCTAGACGAAGGGGACACGATGTGTCACGACTTCGCAGCCGTCTTGCTCGTTACTTTTCATCAGACAATCTGTGTGAGCACTACAAAGGCAGGTTCTTTAAGGTAAGGAGGTGATCCAACCGCAGGTTCCCCTACGGTTACCTTGTTACGACTTCACCCCAGTCATGAATCACAAAGTGGTAAGCGCCCTCCCGAAGGTTAAGCTACCTACTTCTTTTGCAACCCACTCCCATGGTGTGACGGGCGGTGTGTACAAGGCCCGGGAACGTATTCACCGTAGCATTCTGATCTACGATTACTAGCGATTCCGACTTCATGGAGTCGAGTTGCAGACTCCAATCCGGACTACGACGCACTTTATGAGGTCCGCTTGCTCTCGCGAGGTCGCTTCTCTTTGTATGCGCCATTGTAGCACGTGTGTAGCCCTACTCGTAAGGGCCATGATGACTTGACGTCATCCCCACCTTCCTCCAGTTTATCACTGGCAGTCTCCTTTGAGTTCCCGGCCGGACCGCTGGCAACAAAGGATAAGGGTTGCGCTCGTTGCGGGACTTAACCCAACATTTCACAACACGAGCTGACGACAGCCATGCAGCACCTGTCTCAGAGTTCCCGAAGGCACCAAAGCATCTCTGCTAAGTTCTCTGGATGTCAAGAGTAGGTAAGGTTCTTCGCGTTGCATCGAATTAAACCACATGCTCCACCGCTTGTGCGGGCCCCCCGTCAATTCATTTGAGTTTTAACCTTGCGGCCGTACTCCCCAGGCGGTCGACTTAACGCGTTAGCTCCGGAAGCCACTCCTCAAGGGAACAACCTCCAAGTCGACATCGTTTACGGCGTGGACTACCAGGGTATCTAATCCTGTTTGCTCCCCACGCTTTCGCACCTGAGCGTCAGTCTTTGTCCAGGGGGCCGCCTTCGCCACCGGTATTCCTCCAGATCTCTACGCATTTCACCGCTACACCTGGAATTCTACCCCCCCTCTACAAGACTCTAGCCTGCCAGTTTCGAATGCAGTTCCCAGGTTGAGCCCGGGGATTTCACATCCGACTTGACAGACCGCCTGCGTGCGCTTTACGCCCAGTAATTCCGATTAACGCTTGCACCCTCCGTATTACCGCGGCTGCTGGCACGGAGTTAGCCGGTGCTTCTTCTGCGGGTAACGTCAATCGACAAGGTTATTAACCTTATCGCCTTCCTCCCCGCTGAAAGTACTTTACAACCCGAAGGCCTTCTTCATACACGCGGCATGGCTGCATCAGGCTTGCGCCCATTGTGCAATATTCCCCACTGCTGCCTCCCGTAGGAGTCTGGACCGTGTCTCAGTTCCAGTGTGGCTGGTCATCCTCTCAGACCAGCTAGGGATCGTCGCCTAGGTGAGCCGTTACCCCACCTACTAGCTAATCCCATCTGGGCACATCTGATGGCAAGAGGCCCTAAGGTCCCCCTCTTTGGTCTTGCGACGTTATGCGGTATTAGCTACCGTTTCCAGTAGTTATCCCCCCTCCATCAGGCAGTTTCCCAGACATTACTCACCCGTCCGCCGCTCGTCACCCGAAGAGCAAGCTCTTCTGTGCTACCGCCCGACTTGCATGTGTTAGGCCTGCCGCCAGCGTTCAATCTGAGCCATGATCAAACTCTTCAATTTAAGTTTGATGCTCGTGAATTAAACTTCGTAATGAATTACGTATGTTCACTCAGAGACTTTGGTATTCATTTATTGTCCGAAGACATTAAGAATCCATGTCACTTTGAGTGCCCACACAGATTGTCTGATAAATTGTTAAAGAGCAGTGCAACGCGGCTTTCGCTCACCGTTGCGAGGTGGCGTATATTACGCTTTCCTCTTTCAGAGTCAAGCGATTATTTCACGCTTTTCTCTTCAACCGGCCCGGCTGTTTGTGTGAAGTGATTCACATCTGCCGTGTCGATGGAGGCGCATTATAGGGATCCCAGTTTTTAGCACAAGCATTTTTTCGATCTTTTCTGCTGACTGTTCTTTTTTCGTTCTTTTCGCCGAAATCCCACCCAATCTGCTTAAATAATGACGAAATTCCCCCTTGATCAAGCTGAACAATAGGATCAAAGTCTTCTGTAAAAAGCACATCAGTCGAGGTTGATATGTCTGCAGTACTCCGTCCCTATAAAGATCTTTCCCCCCAAACAAGGCGATCGCGTCATGATCGACAGCAGTAGCGTGGTCATTGGCGATGTCCGAATGGGTGATGACGTCAGTATCTGGCCCCTGGTCGCCATTCGCGGGGATGTTAACTATGTCTCCATCGGCGCACGCACCAATATTCAGGATGGCAGCGTGCTGCATGTCACCCATAAATCCTCTTATAACCCCGAAGGCAATCCACTGATCGTTGGCGAAGAAGTCACTGTCGGCCACAAAGTCATGTTGCACGGCTGCACGATCGGCAATCGCGTTCTGGTGGGTATGGGATCGATTTTGTTGGATGGTGCAGTAATAGAAGATGAGGTGATGATTGGTGCCGGGAGTCTGGTTCCGCAAAACAAGCGGCTGGAAAGTGGCTTTCTCTATTTAGGAAGTCCGGTCAAACAGATCCGCCCCCCTGACGGAAGCGGAAAAGGAAGGTCTGAAGTATTCAGCCAATAACTACGTTAAATGGAAGAATGATTATCTGGATCAGGAGAGCCAGAACCACCCCTGATCGTCCTCGTCACCATCGCGGATCGCATCGCTGGCTTCTTCTTCAAGATCCCAGCGATGTTCACGAAAGATATTGAGCGGCAGGCCCTCGCCAAAACGCCGCACCAGCGTTGCCCCTTTAATCGCACACATCATTTGCATGCCATTCACCAGAGCGGGAAAACAGACGGCCAGCTTTTCGTCGTCCCACGTTTCCCGATCCGGGAACTGGATTGCCTGATTCATGCAGACAATTCCAGTTTTAGCTTTTCAATAACCGGTTCAACTGCCGGCAATACACCGTGCCATAGCATTACGGCGTGTGCGGCCTGCCCCACCAGCATTCCCAACCCATCAGCAAGATATTTTGCGCCTTGCTGTTCACACCAGTTCAGAAAAGGCGTTTTGCCTTTCTGGTAAAACATGTCATAGCAGTGAACCTGCGCATTAATTAATGAAGAGGGAATAGCGGGAACGTCGCCGGCTATACCGCTTGAGGTCGCATTAATGATCAGGTCAAACTCATGTCCGCTCAGGTCGTCCATAGCAGCCGCATGAATGCTCCCGGTATGGGCAAAAAGGGTGGCCAGTTCTACCGCGCGGGAATAAGTACGATTCGTTATGGTCACTGCGCAATCCAGAGAGAGCAGCGGCAGAATCACCCCACGCGACGCACCACCCGCACCGATCAGCAGGATACGCGCACCAGGTTTGATAAATGACAGCCGTTCCAGATCGCTCAGTAAGCCGATACCGTCCGTGTTGTCTCCCAGAATCCGGCCATCTTCAAGCCGTTTAAGGGTGTTCACCGCTCCCGCGAGGGACGCACGCTCCGTTAACTCATCGGCGCGCTCGAATGCCTCTTCTTTAAAAGGCACTGTGACGTTCGCCCCTTTACCGCCACCAGCAAAAAAGCTGTCCAGCGTCGTCACAAAGGCATCGACAGGCGCAAGCACGCGTCCATAAGGGTGCTCGATGTTCAGCTGCTGCGCAAACTGCTGATGAATAAACGGCGACTTGCTGTGGGCGATTGGATTACCAAAAACGGCGTACGCTTCCATCTGATTACCCCTGGCGAAAACGTTCGCCGGTCAAAGCATCACGAATTTCTGACGGATTCAGGCGGCCACCGGTCTCACCGATAACCACCGGGAAATCGTCACCGAACTGCGTTAATACCTCTTCTGAGGTGCGGCAAGGAGGCAAACCCGTGAGATTGGCACTGGTAGAGACCAGCGGTTTGCCAAAACGATTACAGAGTTCGATGACCAATGGATGGTCTGTCACACGAACGGCGAGTGAATCAAATCGTCCCGTCAGCCACCGCGGTGTTGTCGGCAGCGCCGGGAACACAAAGGTCACAGGACCCGGCCAGGCCGCAAAAATGGTTTCACGTTGCGCTGACGTCAACATGGAATCATCAATATAAGGTTTAAGCTGTTCGAAACTGGCAGCGATGAGAATCAGCCCTTTTTCAACCGGTCTCTGCTTGAGTGTTAACAGGCGCGTTACGGCGACCTCGCTGTCGGGATCGCATCCCACCCCAAAAACAGCTTCTGTTGGATAAGCGATGACGTCTTCTTTATTCAGTACGTCCACCGCATGCGCGATGGAGCCTGATTGCAGGTTATTATTCACTTTTTTTGATCCGCCGAGATCGGCTTTCCACATTGTTTACTGGCGCAAAAACGCTTCATGCCTTGCGCCGTTTTCTTCTCGATAAGTAGCGGGTAGTGGCACTCAGGACAGCTCCCCGCCACCGGTTTGAAATTGGTAACGAACTGACATTCAGGATAACGATCGCAGGAGTGGAATGTCTTACCATAACGTGAACGCCGTTGAACAAGATGGCCGCTGTCGCACTGCGGACAGGCCAGGGCTGTTTCATCGGGTTTATCAATCTGTTCGGTGTGATCACATTCAGGATAGCGGCTGCAGCCGATAAACATGCCAAAACGGCCCTGACGCAGCGCCAGATCGCCGCCACATTGCGGGCATGCCTGTCCCTCCAGAACTTTAACAATATGGCCGTCCGCCTGGCTTTTCAGGGGACGGACATAATCACAGTCTGGATAGTGTGAACAACCGAGAAACGGCCCGTGTTTACCGGACCGGATAACAAGCTCTGCCCCGCACTGCGGGCAGGGATCATTTTTATGCACCGTAAATAGTGCTGATTTGGCCATAACAACTCTTGGTGCTGCATCATGAATTAATGCAGCATACCTTCATTCACTTCAAAGAGTAATTCTTCCATTTGCTGATAGGCATTTTCACAGCCTGGAATGTTAAACAGAACCATCAGGATGACCCACTTCAGATCTTCCAGCTCAAATTCTGCCGTATCCAGCGCCATAACGCGCTCTATCACCATTTCTCTCGTTTCGAGGTTCAGCACCTGAATCTGCTCCAGGAATAAAACAAATCCCCGGCAACTGGCATCCAGCCTTTCACACTCTTCAGCCGTATAGATGCGTACAGACAGCGGATCGGAAGCTAACTGCATCGGTTCGGCGAGGCCTTCCTGATAATCAGCCAGTTTTTCGAGCCATATTAACGCGTTGTAAATATCTTCCCGTTCGAAACCTGCATCGGTGAGATCGCGTGTAAGTTTGTCCTGATCCACGCGTGCTTCAGCTTCGTTATGGATGTAAGTCTCAAACAAATACATGAGTACGTCGAACATGGCTTGCCCTCCTTAATCGGACATAGCCGCCGGGTACAGCTGCGATCCATCCTGCTAACTCCAGTTCGAGTAGCTGTGCTACCGTTACTGGCACAGGTTGGCCGGCACGTTCAGCGACAACGTCAACAGGTGTTACCTCATCTCCTACGTTAGCCAGGAGCTCAGGAAATGGCAATGCTACCTGCTCCTGATCTGATGAATAAACCCAATTTTCGGGGTCCGCAGGCAGCCAGTTAAGGCCATATCGTAAACTTTCCAGAATATCTTCTGCCGCGGTCACTGGCGTGGCGCCTTGCTTAATTAACCAGTGCGGCCCCTCACATCCAGGGTTTCCTATCGCGCCTGGCAGCGCAAAGACTTCGCGTCCCTGTTCAAGTGCGCATTTCGCGGTAACGAGTGAACCGCTTCTTATCAGGGCCTCTATAACGAACACTCCCTGACTGAGGCCGCTAATGATGCGATTGCGCCGGGGGAAATTACCGGGCCAGGGAGGCGTAGCGAGAGGAAACTCCGAAACGACGGCGCCGCCGCTCTCAACAAGACGCGTGGCCAGCGAGGTATGACGGCGGGGATAGATCTCGGATAAGCCATTTCCCAAAACCGCTACGCTTTTTCCCTTAACGGCGAGCGCGGCGCGATGCGCAATCCCATCAATCCCACACGCCAGGCCGCTGGTAATCGTCAGGCCCGCCTGGGCTAACTGCTCGCAAAGGAGCGTTCCCCACCGCTCCCCGTACCAGGAGTGGGAACGGCTGCCAACGACGGCCAACTGTAGACTCGACAGCATCTGCACATCCCCTCTGACAAACAAAGCGCCCGGGTAATCCGCAATGGCGCGTAGCTGAGCTGGGTACAGGGCACTGTCTGCACTTATCAAGTGATGACCCGGCTCAGCCAGCCACGCCATGCTGCGCTCAATTTCACGCGGCGAAAATGAAAAGAACCGCGCCTTTTGCTTTTGGGTCAGCCCCATTCCTGCCAGCACAGCGGCATCAATCTGGGGTTCGCGCTGCAAGTGCTGCGCTATTGCCACCATCTTGTCGCCGTACAATTCTCCAATGCTTATCAGGCGTAACCATATCTCTGTGGATGTCATCCTTTCCCCTGCCACAAGCCGCTATAGCAATCTTTGCGATTGGTCACTGATGCTGTCAATCAGAGGGGGTTTTGTCTAGAATAGAGGGTATATTCTTATCAACTCCTGAACACGACTCTGGAAAAATATGGCAGTTTTGCAAGTGTTACATATCCCGGACGAGCGCCTTCGCAAAGTCGCCGAGCCGGTTAAAGAAGTGAATGCAGAAATTCAACGTATCGTTGATGATATGTTCGATACGATGTACGCCGAAGAAGGCATCGGTCTTGCGGCGACGCAGGTTGATATTCATCAGCGCATTATCGTAATCGACGTTTCCGAAAACCGTGAAGGACGCCTGGTATTAATTAACCCGGAGTTACTGGAAAAAAGCGGCGAAACCGGAATCGAAGAAGGCTGTCTCTCTATTCCTGAGCAGCGTGCACTGGTTCCTCGTGCAGAGAAAGTGAAAATCCGCGCGCTCGATCGCGACGGTAAGCCGTTCGAACTGGAAGCAGACGACCTGCTGGCAATCTGTATTCAGCACGAGATGGATCATCTGGTCGGTAAACTGTTTATCGATTACCTCTCACCACTGAAACAGCAGCGTATTCGTCAGAAAGTAGAGAAACTGGATCGCATGCGCGCTCGCGCATAACGTGACCCCGGATACAAGGAATAACGTGTCTACATCACTACGTATCATCTTCGCAGGAACACCTGACTTCGCAGCGCGTCATCTGGACGCGCTGTTGTCGTCTGGCCATCAGGTTGTTGGCGTTTTTACCCAGCCCGATCGTCCGGCAGGCCGTGGTAAAAAATTGATGCCGAGCCCGGTTAAAGTGCTGGCAGAAGAGCACGGCTTACCGGTGTTTCAGCCTGCTTCGTTACGGCCGCAGGAAAACCAGCAGCTGGTCGCTGATTTAAATGCGGATGTCATGGTGGTTGTGGCATATGGCCTCATCCTGCCTAAAGCGGTGCTTGATATGCCACGCCTGGGTTGCATTAATGTCCACGGTTCACTGCTTCCGCGCTGGCGCGGGGCGGCGCCAATACAACGTTCATTGTGGGCCGGAGATACCGACACTGGCGTGACGATCATGCAGATGGACGTGGGTCTGGATACCGGCGACATGCTTTATAAGCTCGCTTGCCCCATTACTGCCGAAGACACCAGCGCCACGCTGTATGACAAACTGGCGGAGCTTGGGCCTAAAGGTCTTATCGATACGCTGCAACAGCTGGCAGATAATCGTGCTCAGCCTGAAGTTCAGGATGAAGCTCTGGTGACCTATGCCGAAAAGCTCAGCAAAGAAGAGGCCCGCCTCGACTGGTCACTTCCCGCAGTCCAGCTTGAACGTTGCATCCGGGCATTTAATCCCTGGCCAATGAGTTGGCTGGAGATAGACGGGCAGCCGGTGAAAGTCTGGCAGGCCTCGGTTATTGTCGGACAGGCAAACGCCGCGCCCGGAACAATTATCGAAGCCAGTAAGCAGGGTATTCAGGTCGCCACTGTTGAAGGGATCCTCAATCTGGAATCCTTACAACCTGCAGGTAAAAAAGCCATGAGCGCGCAGGACCTTCTGAACTCACGCCGTGAATGGTTTACGCCTGGCAATAGTCTCGCCTGAGATCATCTCCATTTAAGGCCCGGTGTTTCCGGGCATTTTTATTTTTGCGGTTATGAAAAAACAAAATTTACGCAGCCTGGCAGCACAGGCGATTGAGCAAGTGGTCGAACAGGGCCAATCACTGAGCAATGTCCTGCCACCGTTACAGCTGAAAGTTTCCGATAAAGACAAGGCACTGCTTCAGGAGCTGTGCTTTGGCGTCCTGCGCACGCTCCCCCAGCTGGAGTGGCTGATCGGCAAACTGATGGCGCGCCCGATGGCGGGCAAACAGCGTGTGCTTCACTATCTGATCATGGTCGGCTTCTATCAGTTACTGCATACCCGTATTCCGCCTCATGCCGCACTGGCTGAGACCGTGGAAGGCGCGGTTGCGGTAAAGCGTCCGCAGCTTAAGGGGCTGATTAACGGCGTATTACGCCAGTTTCAGCGCCAACAGGAAGAGTTACTTGCCGAATTTGCGCGCACAGAAAAACGTTTCCTGCATCCTGACTGGTTATTAAAACGACTTCAAAAGGCCTACCCTCAGCAGTGGGAAGCGCTGGTTGAAGCCAATAACCAGCGGCCGCCAATGTGGTTACGCGTCAACCGCAACCACCACTCCCGCGACGCCTGGCTGGCGCTGCTGGAAGAAGCCGGGATGAGCGGATTCCCGCATCCGGATTATAGCGATGCGGTGCGTCTGGCCGCACCGGCCCCGGTACATGCTCTTCCTGGATTTGAACAAGGCTGGGTTACCGTTCAGGATGCCTCTGCCCAGGGTTGCATGACCTGGCTTGAACCGCAAAATGGCGAGCGTATTCTCGATCTGTGCGCCGCGCCTGGCGGTAAGACCACGCATATTCTGGAAGTCGCGCCGCAGGCAAGCGTGATGGCCGTCGACGTTGACGAGCAGCGTCTTTCTCGTGTCTACGATAACCTTAAACGTCTGGGCATGAAGGCCGAGGTTAAGCAGGGCGACGGGCGCACACCTGCTAAGTGGTGTGGAGATGAACGGTTCGATCGTATTTTACTGGACGCCCCATGCTCTGCTACCGGCGTGATCCGCCGTCATCCGGATATTAAATGGCTACGCCGCGACCGGGATATTAATGAGCTGGCGCAGCTGCAGTCAGAGATCCTTGATGCCATCTGGCCACATCTGAAAACAGGCGGCACGCTGGTTTATGCAACCTGTTCCGTACTGCCAGAAGAGAACAGTCAGCAGATCGCGGCGTTCCTGAAGCGTACGCCTGATGCCCGTCTGCATCTGACCGGTACACCAGAGCAGCCCGGCAAACAAAACCTGCCTGGGGCAGAAGAAGGCGACGGCTTCTTTTACGCTAAGCTAATCAAAGAGTGATGTTGATAACGGGTCACAAGATATGAAGATTATCATTCTGGGCGCGGGACAGGTAGGCGGTACGCTGGCAGAAAACCTGGTCGGTGAGAATAACGACATCACTATCGTTGATACCAATGGCGATCGTCTGCGTGGTCTGCAGGATAAATTCGATCTGCGCGTGGTTCAGGGGCATGGCTCTCATCCGCGGGTGTTGCGTGAAGCCGGTGCTGATGATGCCGATATGCTGGTTGCTGTCACCAGTTCAGATGAAACCAATATGGTTGCCTGTCAGGTCGCCTATTCATTATTCAACACCCCGAATCGCATCGCGCGTATCCGTTCCCCCGATTATGTGCGCGATGCCGATAAGTTGTTTAATTCCGATGCGGTGCCTATCGACCATTTAATCGCACCAGAACAGCTGGTTATCGACAGCATCTACCGGCTGATCGAATACCCGGGTGCGCTGCAGGTGGTGAATTTCGCGGAAGGCAAAGTCAGCCTTGCGGTGGTAAAAGCCTATTATGGTGGTCCGCTAATTGGTAATGCGCTCTCCACCATGCGTGAACATATGCCGCATATCGATACCCGCGTCGCCGCGATTTTCCGTCATGATCGCCCTATCCGGCCGCAAGGCTCCACCATTGTCGAAGCCGGGGATGAAGTCTTCTTTATCGCCGCATCGCAGCATATTCGTGCGGTAATGAGTGAACTTCAGCGACTGGAGAAACCCTATAAACGTATCATGCTGGTCGGGGGCGGTAATATCGGTGCCGGTCTGGCTCGCCAGCTGGAAAAAGATTACAGCGTTAAATTGATCGAACGGGATCAACAGCGTGCTTCTGAGCTGGCAGAAAAACTGCAGAATACGATCGTTTTCTATGGCGATGCATCGGATCAGGAGCTGCTTGCCGAAGAGCATATCGATCAAGTCGATCTTTTCATTGCGGTGACCAACGACGACGAAGCCAACATCATGTCAGCGATGCTGGCTAAACGGATGGGTGCGAAGAAGGTGATGGTGCTTATCCAGCGCAAAGCCTATGTCGATCTGGTGCAGGGAAGCGTTATCGATATTGCGATTTCCCCGCAACAGGCCACTATTTCTGCGCTGCTAAGCCATGTGCGTAAAGCGGATATCGTGGGGGTGTCTTCCCTGCGTCGTGGAGTTGCAGAGGCTATCGAAGCCGTGGCTCATGGTGATGAGAGCACGTCTCGCGTAGTGGGACGAACCATTGACGAGATTAAGCTCCCGCCGGGAACCATCATTGGCGCGGTAGTAAGGGGTAATGATGTGATGATTGCCAACGATAATCTGCGCATCGAGCAGGGCGATCACGTCATCATGTTCCTGACAGATAAAAAGTTTATTACTGACGTCGAACGCCTGTTCCAGCCAAGTCCTTTCTTCCTGTAATACCTGAAAGGTGCTGCTATCAGCACCTTTCCTTTTTAACCCAATAATATGTAAGGGTTATATTTCTGTGACGCATGTCTCTCTTCAATGGCAATCGGCTAATGATTTGTTAAACTTGTATCTGTCAGCTGGCACAAGGAGAACAAAATGAGTTTTATTAAAGAGTTTCGCGAATTTGCGATGCGCGGAAATGTAGTGGATTTAGCTGTGGGTGTAATTATTGGTGCAGCGTTTGGTAAGATCGTTTCATCACTGGTTGCCGATATCATCATGCCCCCGCTCGGATTGTTAATTGGCGGGATTGATTTCAAACAGTTCGCTATAACCCTGCGGGAAGCACAAGGTGATGTTCCTGCGGTAGTCATGCACTATGGCGTGTTTATTCAGAACGTATTTGATTTTGTGATTGTTGCTTTCGCCATCTTCATGGCTATTAAGCTCATCAACAGATTGAACCGTAAGAAAAAAGAAGAACCGGCTGCGCCGGCAGCCCCATCGAAAGAAGAAGTGTTGCTGACAGAAATTCGTGACTTACTGAAAGCGCAGAACAGCCGCACTTTGTAAGGCTCTGAAAGCAAGAAGGCCAGTGGTAAGAAAGCGATTTGCTTGCTTGCCACTGGCCTCCCAGTTACCCCGCTTTGCATGTTTAGTTTTACGCAGATAACTTCCTTTCCCTTTCTTATTCTTCTCAATCCGCTGCCTGAATAAAGGATCATGTAATAATGCTTCGATAGCGTTATCGTTGATTTGACCTTTCTTGTGCTGATAATGACTCATAATTTCTCCGGTATATAATAAATCGACGCAAGTGCAGAAGCCGTTGGCAATAAAATCAACAGCCGCGCGATCCTCCATTTGCCCCTTGTTCGAGGGTTTCAAGAATGGAGCAGTAAACGCTGCTGTGCGCAGTGCCACAGCAGGCATCGTTCAGCCGCTGCAGAGACAGACGCATCGTTTGTAACTCTTCAATACGCGCTTCGACTTCACTCAGCCTCGCCTGCACAATGCTTTTTGATTCCTGGCAGGTATGGTGCTCAGGATCGATGCGGATCGACAGCAGTTCGCGGATCGATTCAAGTGTAAACCCCAGCTGTCGGGCATGGCGAATAAATTTCAGACGCTGAAGATCTTTATCGGTATACAGCCGAAAGCCACCTTCAGTGCGAACCTCATGCTCCATCATCTGCTGCTTTTCGTAATAACGAATGGTATCAGGCGTAACATCAGCCAACTTGGCAAGCTCACCAATACGATACATTGCTAGTCCTCATTTATTTTTTGCGCCAGTCGGTCAACGTAGTCTCCATGCAGGAATTCTGTGCTTACGCCCGCCTGTCGAAGCTTAAGCTCAAGAAGTGCAAGACGACGGTTGTAATCCGTGTGCTCGGCAGAACCTTGCCTGACCGTAGAGAGTAAATGGGCAAGCTCAACTGCCTCTTTACGCTGCTCAAGTTCTGGCGGCAGGCAACCTGCATTTTTCAACATCCGATAGCCTGCTCGCAGCTCAGCAGGAACATGTGAATCATCGTCCAGTATCAGCGGGCGGCCACTTCCGGGCAGATCATCAAACTCACCCTGGCGTTGGGCATCAAGAATGTGTCGTTCTGCCCACTGGTCAAGTAACCACATAGCAAAACTCCGCAGGAAATGAAAAGAATATGACTATTGTAGGAAAGTGGGGATTCTGCAGATATAAAAAAACCCGCCGGAGCGGGTTTTTTTACGTTACTACAGATTACTCTGCAGCAGCTTCTGCTTTCTCTGAACGATCAACCAGCTCGATGTAAGCCATCGGCGCGTTGTCGCCTGCACGGAAACCACACTTCAGAATGCGAGTGTAACCACCGGCACGGCTCGCGAAACGCGGGCCCAGTTCGTTAAACAGTTTTGCCACGATCTCGTTATCACGAGTACGGGCGAATGCCAGACGACGATTAGCAACGCTGTCAGTCTTGGCAAGAGTAATCAGCGGCTCAACTACGCGACGCAGCTCTTTCGCTTTAGGCAGGGTCGTCTTGATGATTTCATGACGAACCAGTGAACCTGCCATGTTGCGGAACATAGCCTGGCGATGGCTGCTGTTGCGGTTCAGTTGACGACCACTCTTACGATGGCGCATGACCTTATCCTTCTCAGTAAAACCTTAACCTGTGATCCGGTTACTCGTCAGCAATGCTTGCCGGTGGCCAGTTTTCCAGGCGCATGCCCAGAGACAGACCACGTGAAGCCAGCACGTCTTTAATCTCGGTAAGAGATTTTTTACCCAGGTTCGGCGTTTTCAGCAACTCAACCTCGGTACGCTGTACCAGATCACCGATATAGTGGATAGCTTCTGCCTTGAGGCAGTTAGCAGAGCGGACAGTCAATTCCAGATCGTCAACAGGGCGCAGCAGGATCGGATCGAATTCTGGTTTCTCTTCTTTCACTTCCGGCTGACGTACATCACGTAAGTCAACGAAAGCTTCCAGTTGTTCTGCCAGGATGGTTGCCGCACGACGAATCGCCTCTTCAGGATCGATTGTGCCATTGGTTTCCATTTCGATGACCAGCTTGTCCAGGTCGGTACGCTGTTCTACACGCGCTGCTTCAACATTGTAGGCAATACGCTCTACAGGGCTGTAGCATGCGTCGACCAGCAGACGGCCGATTGGGCGCTCATCTTCTTCCGAATGAATTCGGGCAGAAGCCGGCACATAACCACGACCGCGCTGAACTTTGATACGCATGCTAATAGCTGCGTTCTCATCGGTCAGGTGGCAGATCACGTGCTGCGGCTTGACGATTTCGACATCACCGTCGTGGGTGATATCGGCTGCAGTCACAGGGCCAATGCCAGATTTATTCAGAGTAAGAATAACTTCATCTTTACCCTGAACTCTCACCGCCAGCCCTTTCAGGTTGAGCAGGATTTCAAGGATATCTTCCTGAACGCCTTCTTTGGTGCTGTACTCATGAAGTACACCATCAATCTCAACCTCGGTCACCGCGCAACCCGGCATCGATGAGAGCAGAATACGGCGCAGTGCGTTACCCAGAGTATGGCCAAAGCCACGCTCTAAAGGCTCAAGGGTCACCTTGGCGTGCGTCGAACTCACTTGCTCGATATCTACCAGGCGCGGTTTTAGAAACTCTGTCACAGAACCCTGCATTGTGTCCTCTCTTTGGTACTAAGCTTTACTTGGAGTAAAGCTCGACGATCAGGTGTTCGTTAATGTCCGCAGACAGATCAGAACGTTCCGGCTGACGCTTGAACGTACCTTCCATCTTGCCAGCATCAACTTCCAGCCAGGTTGGCTTTTCACGCTGCTCAGCCAGCTCCAGAGCGGCTTTCACGCGAGATTGCTTTTTCGCTTTCTCACGAATGCTAACAACGTCATTCGCTTTAACCTGATAAGAAGCGATGTTAACAACACGACCGTTTACCATGATTGCTTTATGGCTAACCATCTGACGTGCTTCAGCACGAGTGGCGCCAAAGCCCATACGGTATACAACGTTGTCCAGACGACCTTCCAGCAGAGCCAACAGGTTTTCACCGGTGTTGCCTTTCAGACGTGCTGCTTCTTTATAGTAGTTACGGAACTGACGCTCCAGCACACCGTACATACGGCGAACTTTCTGCTTTTCACGCAACTGCACACCATAGTCAGACAGACGCGGTTTACGCGCACCGTGCTGGCCAGGAGCTTGTTCAATTTTACACTTGGTATCGATCGCGCGAACGCCAGACTTAAGGAATAAGTCGGTGCCCTCACGACGGCTCAGCTTGAGCTTAGGACCCAAATATCTTGCCATTTTCTATCTCCAACAATCCTAGAAACGAACGCGTTATACGCGACGTTTTTTCGGCGGACGACAACCGTTATGAGGGATCGGAGTCACATCAGTAATATTAGTGATGCGGAAACCAGCGGCGTTCAGAGCACGAACAGTAGATTCGCGACCCGGACCCGGACCTTTTACCATAACTTCCAGATTCTTGATGCCGTATTCTTTTACGGCTTCAGCGCAACGCTCTGCTGCAACCTGAGCTGCGAACGGAGTTGATTTGCGTGAACCACGGAAACCGGAACCACCGGCTGTTGCCCAACCCAGTGCGTTACCCTGACGATCAGTAATAGTAACGATGGTGTTGTTGAAAGAAGCATGGATATGAGCCACGCCGTCAGAGACTTGTTTTCTTACACGCTTACGTGCACGAACTGGTGCCTTTGCCATTATTCAATCACCCCGATTATTTCTTGATCGGTTTGCGCGGACCCTTACGGGTACGTGCGTTGGTCTTGGTACGCTGGCCGCGAACCGGGAGACCACGACGATGACGCAAACCGCGATAGCAACCAAGATCCATAAGGCGCTTGATGCTCATGCTAACTTCACGGCGCAGATCACCTTCAACGACAAATTTGGCAACTTCGTCACGCAGCGTGTCGATTTGTTCTTCAGACAGCTCACTGATCTTAACATCTTCAGCGATACCCGCTGCAGCCAGAATGGCTTTGGAACGGGTCTTGCCGACGCCGTAGATCGAAGTTAATGCGATCACAGCATGTTTCTGATCAGGAATGTTAATGCCTGCTATACGGGCCACTATGCACTCCTACTATTTAATATGTACGCACCATGCTGAAAAGCCCGTTTTCAGGATACTCAAATGGAAACGTACAGACATACAAAAGATTGGCTGGCTAATCTAGCCAGCTCAACCCAACTTTGCAAGAAAAATATGCGAAATAATCAGCCTTGGCGCTGTTTATGCTTCGGCTCGGCACTGCAAATCACACGGATGACACCATCACGCTTAACGATTTTGCAGTTACGGCATAATTTCTTGACGGAAGCACGAACTTTCATTTTTACTCTCCGTAACTTCTCGGGCGCCCTGTTAGCGGCCGTAGCCTTTCAGGTTCGCCTTCTTCAATGCAGACTCGTACTGACTAGACATCATCAGAGTTTGCACTTGAGCCATAAAGTCCATAATGACGACAACAACGATAAGCAGTGAAGTCCCACCGAAGTAGAACGGTACTTTCATTGCATCACGCATGAACTCCGGGATCAGGCAGATAAAAGTAATATAAAGCGCACCAACCAAAGTCAGGCGAGTCATTACTTTATCGATATACTTCGCCGTTTGCTCTCCCGGACGAATTCCTGGTACAAATGCACCGGACTTCTTCAGGTTATCTGCTGTTTCACGCGGGTTGAAGACCAACGCCGTGTAGAAGAAACAGAAGAAGATGATCGCAGACGCATAGAGTAACACATAAAGTGGTTGCCCAGGCTGCAAATACAGCGAAATTGTTGTCAGCCAGTTCCAACCAGTCCCGCCCCCGAACCATGACGCGATGGTCGCCGGGAACAGAATAATACTGGAAGCGAAGATCGCCGGGATTACCCCTGCCATGTTCACTTTCAGCGGTAAATGTGTGCTCTGTGCAGCATAGACACGACGACCTTGCTGACGTTTCGCGTAGTTTACCACAATGCGGCGTTGACCACGTTCAACGAAGATAACAAAGAACGTCACTGCAAATACTAATACTGCAACCAACAGCAACAGGAGGAAGTGCAGGTCGCCTTGACGCGCTTGCTCGATCGTATGGGCAATGGCTGGCGGGAGTCCCGCAACAATACCGGCGAAAATAATGATCGAAATACCGTTGCCGATACCACGTTCAGTAATTTGTTCGCCGAGCCACATCAGGAACATGGTTCCTGAGACCAGACTTACAACAGCGGTGAAATAGAATGCAAAGCCTGGGTTAATAACCAGGCCCTGCATACCAGGCATATTCGGTAGACCGGTAGCAATACCGATCGACTGGAATATTGCCAGCACCAGAGTGCCGTAACGGGTGTACTGGCTGATCTTACGACGACCAGACTCCCCTTCTTTCTTCAGTTCTGCCAGGGTCGGATGAACGACCGTCAGCAGCTGGATAATGATCGATGCCGAAATGTACGGCATGATACCCAGAGCAAAGATTGAAGCACGGCTGAGAGCACCACCAGAGAACATGTTAAACATTTCAATGATGGTGCCTCGCTGTTGCTCAAGCAGTTTGGCAAGTACAGCGGCATCAATACCAGGGATCGGAATGAAAGAGCCAATACGGAACACAATAAGCGCACCGATTACAAACAACAGTCTGCGTTTCAGCTCGCCTAAGCCACCTTTGGCACTTTGAAAATCTAATCCCGGTTGTTTAGCCATCTGCTACTTATTCCTCGATTTTACCGCCAGCAGCTTCGATAGCAGCACGAGCACCTTTAGTAACACGCAGGCCACGAACAGTTACCGGAGTAGAAACTTCACCAGCCAGGATCACTTTCGCGAACTCGATCTGGATACCGATAATGTTTGCTGCTTTCAGCGTGTTCAGGTCTACAACGCCGCCTTCAACTTTCGCCAGGTCAGACAGACGAACTTCGGCTGTGATCGCTGATTTGCGAGAGGTGAAGCCGAACTTCGGCAGACGACGGTACAGTGGCATTTGGCCACCCTCGAAACCGCGACGTACGCCACCGCCAGAACGAGAGTTCTGACCTTTGTGACCACGACCACCGGTTTTGCCGAGGCCAGAACCGATACCACGACCCAGGCGTTTACCCGCCTTTTTAGAGCCTTCGGCCGGAGACAGAGTATTTAAACGCATCTCTTACTCCTCAACTTTAACCATGAAGTAAACCGCGTTGACCATACCACGAACAGCAGGAGTATCCTCGCGCTCAACGGTATGACCAATACGACGCAGACCCAGGCCAAGCAGCGTTGCCTTGTGTTTCGGCAGACGTCCGATTGCACTGCGGGTTTGTGTAATTTTAATAGTCTTTGCCATGGTCAATTACCCCAGAATTTCTTCAACGGATTTACCACGCTTGGCAGCGACCATTTCTGGAGATTTCATATTTTCCAGGCCATCAATAGTTGCACGAACCACGTTGATCGGGTTGGTGGAACCATATGCTTTGGCCAGAACGTTATGAACTCCAGCAACTTCCAGAACGGCGCGCATTGCACCACCGGCGATGATACCGGTACCTTCGGAAGCTGGCTGCATGAAGACACGAGAACCCGTGTGAGTACCCTTAACAGGGTGCTGCAGGGTGCCGTGGTTCAGCGCGACGTTAATCATATTGCGACGGGCTTTTTCCATCGCTTTCTGGATCGCTGCTGGAACTTCACGCGCTTTACCGTAACCAAAACCAACGCGACCATTACCATCACCAACAACAGTCAGAGCTGTGAAGGAGAAAATACGACCACCTTTAACGGTTTTAGATACGCGGTTAACCGCGATCAGCTTTTCCTGCAGTTCGCCAGCCTGTTTTTCGATGTGAGCCATCTTACACCTCTACCTTAGAACTGAAGGCCAGCTTCACGGGCAGCATCTGCCAGTGCCTGGACACGACCATGATATTGGAACCCGGAACGGTCAAAGGACACAACTGTGATGCCTTTTTCCAGAGCGCGTTCAGCAACAGCTTTACCTACAGCTGCAGCGGCGTCTTTGTTACCGGTGTACTTCAATTGTTCAGTAATAGCTTTTTCTACAGTAGAAGCAGCTACCAGAACTTCAGAACCGTTTGGTGCAATTACCTGTGCGTAAATATGACGCGGGGTACGATGTACCACCAGGCGAGTTGCACCCAGCTCTTTGAGCTTGCGGCGTGCGCGGGTCGCACGACGGATACGAGCAGATTTCTTATCCATAGTGTTACCTTACTTCTTCTTAGCCTCTTTGGTACGCACGACTTCGTCGGCGTAACGAACACCCTTGCCTTTGTAAGGCTCAGGACGACGGTAGGCGCGCAGATCTGCTGCAACCTGACCGATCAGCTGTTTATCAGCGCCTTTCAGCACGATTTCAGTCTGAGTCGGGCATTCTGCAGTGATACCGGCAGGCAGCGGATGCTCAACAGGGTGTGAGAAGCCCAGAGACAGGCCTACTGCATTCCCTTTGATCGCTGCACGGTAACCTACACCAACCAGTTGAAGCTTTTTAGTGAAGCCTTCGGTAACACCAACAACCATTGAGTTCAGCAGGGCACGCGCGGTACCAGCCTGAGCCCAGCCATCAACGTAACCAGTACGTGGGCCGAAGGTCAGAGCGTTGTCTACATGATTAACTTCAACAGCATCGTTGAGGGTACGAGTCAGCTCGCCATTTTTACCTTTGATCGTAATAACCTGACCGTCGATTTTTACATCAACGCCGGCAGGAATAACGACCGGTGCTTTAGCAACACGAGACATTTTTTCCTCCGATTAGGCTACGTAGCAGATAATTTCGCCACCAAGACCAGCTTGGCGCGCTGCACGATCAGTCATAACACCTTTAGAGGTAGAAACAACTGCGATACCCATGCCGGCCATAACTTTTGGCAGCTCATCTTTTTTCTTATAGATGCGCAGGCCTGGGCGGCTGACACGCTGAATGCTTTCTACAACAGCTTTACCCTGGAAATACTTGAGAGTAAGTTCCAGTTCCGGCTTGGTGTCGCCTTCAACTTTAAAATCTTCGATAAAACCTTCTTCCTTCAGCACGTTGGCAATTGCCACTTTCAGCTTGGCGGAAGGCATGGTGACCGCAACTTTGTTCGCGGCCTGACCGTTACGGATACGGGTCAGCATATCCGCGATCGGATCTTGCATGCTCATCTGTCTTTACTCCCGTGATTCAATTGGTAATTACCAGCTAGCCTTTTTCAAGCCTGGTACTTCACCGCGCATGGCGGCTTCACGCAGTTTGATACGGCTCAACCCGAACTTGCCCACGAAACCATGTGGACGACCTGTTTGACGACAGCGGTTACGCTGACGAGACGGGCTGGAATCACGCGGCAGAGACTGCAGCTTGAGAACAGCATTCCAACGATCTTCGTCGGAAGCGTTCACATCAGAAATGATCGCTTTCAGTTCAGCGCGTTTAGCGAAGAATTTATCAGCTAAAGCTACGCGCTTTACTTCGCGTGCTTTCATTGATTGCTTAGCCATTCAGTAACCCTACCTTACTTGCGGAACGGGAAGTCAAACGCAGCCAGCAGAGCGCGGCCTTCTTCGTCAGAGTTCGCAGTAGTGGTAATGGTAATATCCAAACCACGCACGCGGTCGACTTTATCGTAGTCGATCTCTGGGAAGATGATCTGCTCACGGACACCCATGCTGTAGTTACCACGACCGTCGAAAGACTTAGCGGACAGGCCACGGAAGTCACGGATACGTGGAACAGCAATAGAGATCAGGCGCTCAAGGAACTCCCACATGCGTTCGCCACGCAGAGTTACTTTACAGCCGATCGGATAGCCCTGACGGATTTTGAAGCCTGCAACAGATTTGCGTGCTTTGGTGATCAGCGGTTTTTGACCGGAGATTGCTGTCAGATCAGCTGCTGCGTTATCCAGCAGTTTCTTGTCAGCGATCGCTTCACCAACACCCATGTTCAGGGTGATCTTCTCGACCCGAGGGACTTGCATGACAGAATTGTAGTTAAACTCAGTCATGAGTTTGTTAACTACTTCGTCTTTGTAGTAATCATGCAGTTTCGCCATCGTACTACTCCAAATTACTTGATAGTTTCGCTGTTAGACTTGAAGAAACGGACTTTTTTTGCCGTCTTCGAATCTAAAGCCTACACGGTCAGCCTTGCCGGTTGCCGCATTGAAGATTGCAACGTTAGAAACCTGAATAGCAGCTTCTTTTTCAACGATGCCACCTGGCTGGTTCAGGGCCGGAACCGGCTTCTGATGTTTCTTGACCAGGTTGATACCTTCAACGACGAGTTTGCCGGAAGACAGAACATTTTTTACTTTACCGCGTTTACCTTTATCTTTACCGGTTAACACGATAACTTCGTCATCACGACGGATTTTCGCTGCCATGATTCGCTCCTTAGAGTACTTCTGGTGCCAGAGAGATAATTTTCATGAACTTTTCAGTACGAAGTTCACGAGTTACCGGCCCAAAGATACGCGTGCCGATAGGCTGCTCGCTGTTATTGTTTAAAATAACGCATGCATTACCATCGAAGCGAATGACAGAACCGTCAGGGCGACGAACACCCTTCCTGGTGCGCACCACTACCGCTTTCAGCACATCACCTTTTTTGACCTTACCACGTGGAATTGCTTCCTTGATGGTGATCTTGATGATGTCGCCTACGCCTGCGTAGCGACGGTGCGAGCCACCCAGAACCTTGATACACATTACGCGACGTGCACCGGAGTTGTCGGCGACGTTCAGCATAGTCTGTTCTTGGATCATTTCAGTGCTCCGCTAATGTCAACTACTACCTGAGACTCTAAAATCAGAGCCGTTAAAAAGCCCCATATCGAGGGCGCGGCATTATAACACCGCTTCTGCAATATGGGTAGAAAAAATAAACGGCCCATTGCTGAGCCGTTTATTCGTATCGAGAAGGCTACTCTATTACAGAACCGCTTTCTCTACAACGCGAACCAGCGTCCAGGACTTAGTCTTGGACAGTGGACGGCATTCACGGATTTCAACCTTGTCGCCGATACCACATTCGTTGTTCTCGTCATGTACGTGCAGTTTGGTCGTACGCTTGATGAATTTACCGTAGATCGGGTGTTTCACAATACGTTCGATAGCTACAACGATGGATTTCTCCATTTTGTCGCTAACAACACGACCTTGCAGAGTACGGATTTTATCGGTCATTACGCACCCGCCTTCTGAGTCAGTAAAGTCTTAACGCGTGCAACATCACGACGCACTTGCTTCAGCAGGTGGGTCTGTTGCAGCTGGCCACTTGCAGCCTGCATACGCAGGTTGAACTGCTCACGCAGCAGGTTCAGCAGCTCAGCGTTCAGCTCTTCTACGCTTTTTTCACGCAGCTCATTTGCTTTCATTACATCACCGTCTTAGTTACAAAGGTGGTTTTGATAGGCAGTTTCGCTGCTGCCAGGCCGAAGGCTTCACGGGCCAGCTCTTCCGGAACACCGTCCATTTCATACAGGACTTTGCCCGGTTGGATCAAGGCAACCCAGTACTCCACGTTACCTTTACCTTTACCCATACGAACTTCCAGCGGCTTCTCGGTAATTGGTTTGTCCGGGAATACACGGATCCAAATTTTACCTTGACGCTTAACTGCACGGGTCATAGCACGACGTGCTGCTTCGATCTGACGTGCAGTCAGACGACCACGGCCAACAGCTTTCAGACCGAAAGTGCCGAAGCTAACATCCGTACCTTGCGCCAGACCACGGTTGCGGCCTTTGTGCACTTTACGGAATTTTGTACGCTTTGGTTGTAACATCAGCGACGCTCCTTATTTACGGCCTTTACGCTGCTGCTTTTTAGGTTGCGCAGCCGGTTTTTCCGGTTGTTCAACAGCAGCCATACCACCCAGGATCTCACCTTTGAAGATCCATACCTTAACGCCGATTACACCGTAAGTGGTGTGCGCTTCAGAGGTGTTGTAGTCGATGTCAGCACGCAGAGTGTGCAGCGGTACGCGACCTTCGCGGTACCATTCGGTACGTGCGATTTCCGCGCCGCCCAGACGGCCGCTAACTTCAACTTTGATACCTTTAGCGCCCAGACGCATTGCGTTCTGTACAGCACGCTTCATAGCACGACGGAACATAACACGACGTTCCAGCTGTGAAGTGATGCTGTCAGCAACCAATTTAGCGTCCAGTTCAGGCTTACGAACTTCAGCGATATTGATCTGTGCAGGAACGCCAGCGATATCCGCTACGACCTTGCGCAGTTTTTCTACGTCTTCGCCTTTCTTACCGATTACGATGCCAGGACGAGCAGTGTGAATGGTCACACGGATGCTCTTAGCTGGACGCTCGATAACGATACGAGATACAGACGCTTTAGCCAGTTCCTTAGTCAGGTACTGACGTACTTTAAAATCGCTGTCCAGGTTGTCAGCGAATTCTTTGGTGTTCGCAAACCAGGTTGAGTTCCATGGTTTTACAATACCCAGGCGAATACCATTAGGATGTACTTTCTGACCCATTGCTAGTCTCCAGAGTCTCAGCGATCGGACACAACCACAGTAATGTGGCTGGTGCGCTTCAGGATGCGATCTGCACGACCTTTCGCACGCGGCATAATGCGCTTCATGCTTGGGCCTTCGTCTACGAAGATTTTCGCGACTTTCAGATCGTCAATGTCAGCGCCATCGTTGTGTTCAGCGTTAGCAATGGCAGATTCCAGTACCTTCTTAACCAATACCGCAGCTTTCTTGTTGGTATAGGTCAGGATGTCCAGGGCCTGCGACACTTTCTTACCGCGAATCAGGTCAGCAACAAGGCGAACCTTCTGAGCAGAAGAACGAGCATGGCGATGTTGAGCTAAAGTTTCCATCTCTTCCTCCTACCTTATTTCTTCTTCGCTTTTTTATCAGCAGCGTGGCCGCGATAAGTACGAGTCGGTGCGAATTCACCCAGTTTGTGACCGACCATTTCGTCGGAAACAAAGACTGGAACGTGCTGACGACCATTATGGACAGCGATGGTCAAACCGATCATGTTAGGAAAGATCGTTGAACGACGGGACCAAGTGCGCAGGGGCTTCTTGTCTCCGCTTTCCACCGCTTTCTCTACCTTCTTCAGCAAGTGCAGGTCAATAAAAGGACCTTTCTTGAGAGAACGTGGCATGGCTTATCCTCTAATATTATTTGCTACGGCGACGTACGATAAATTTATCAGTACGCTTGTTGCTGCGGGTCTTCTTACCTTTGGTCTGAACGCCCCACGGAGTTACCGGGTGCTTACCAAAGTTACGACCTTCACCACCACCATGTGGGTGGTCGACTGGGTTCATCGCAGTACCGCGAACGGTAGGACGAACACCACGCCAGCGTGCAGCACCTGCTTTACCCAGAACGCGCAGCATATGCTCAGCATTGCCAACTTCGCCCAGAGTAGCGCGGCAGTCTGCTTCGACTTTACGCATTTCACCAGAACGCAGACGCAGGGTGACATAAGCACCATCGCGCGCAACGATCTGAACGTAAGTACCAGCGGAACGTGCCAGCTGACCGCCTTTACCTGGTTTCATTTCTACGTTATGAACGGTAGAACCAACCGGGATATTGCGCATCGGCAGGGTGTTACCTGCTTTGATTGCAGCATCAACACCAGACTGAATCTGGTCGCCAGCTTTCAGGCCTTTAGGGGCCAGGATGTAACGGCGTTCGCCATCTTTGTACAGAACCAGCGCGATGTTCGCGGAACGGTTCGGATCGTACTCAAGACGCTCAACAACTGCTGGGATACCGTCTTTGTTGCGTTTAAAGTCAACAATACGATAAGCCTGCTTGTGGCCACCACCGATGTGACGAGTGGTGATACGGCCATTGTTGTTACGACCACCGGATTTGCTGTTCTTTTCCAGCAACGGAGCAAAAGGCTTGCCCTTGTGCAGCTCAGGGTTGACCACTTTAACAACGTGGCGACGACCCGGAGATGTCGGTTTACATTTAACAACTGCCATTGTATTACTCCTCCGACTTACTCAGCGCCGCCAACGAAGTCCAGGTTCTGGCCTTCTTTCAGGGTGACGTAAGCTTTTTTCCAGTCGCTACGACGACCGATACGCTGTCCGTGACGTTTAACTTTCCCTTTAACTACCAGGGTGTTAACGACTTCGACTTCGACTTCAAACAGTTTCTGCACAGCAGCTTTGATTTCTGCTTTGGTCGCGTCTTTAGCAACTTTGAGAACGATGGTGTTAGTTTTTTCCATCGCAGCAGACGCTTTTTCAGAAACGTGCGGTGCACGAAGCACCTTCAGCAGACGTTCTTCACGAATCATGCCAGCATCTCCTCAACTTGCTTAACAGCATCAGCAGTCATTACGACTTTGTCGAAGGCGATCAGGCTAACCGGGTCGATACCAGTCGCATCGCGTACGTCAACCTTGTGCAGGTTACGTGCGGCCAGGAACAGGTTCTCGTCCAGCTCACCGGTGATGATCAGCACATCTTCCAGAGCCATGTCTTTCAGTTTCTGTGCCAGCAGCTTAGTTTTAGGCGCTTCTACAGAGAAAGATTCGACAACGATCAGACGATCCTGACGTACCAGTTCGGACAGGATGCTTTTCAGCGCGCCGCGGTACATCTTTTTGTTAACTTTTTGACTGTGGTCCTGCGGGCGAGCAGCGAAGGTCACGCCACCGGAACGCCAGATCGGGCTCTTGATAGAACCTGAACGCGCACGGCCGGTACCTTTCTGGCGCCACGGCTTTTTGCCGGAACCAGTTACTTCAGCACGAGTCTTCTGAGCACGAGTACCCTGACGAGCACCAGCTGCATAAGCAACAACAACCTGGTGAACCAGCGCTTCGTTGAAATCACGACCGAAGGTAGTTTCGGAAACAGTCAGCGCGCTCTGCGCGTCTTTCAATACTAATTCCATTGCTATCCCCTTACGCCTTCACAGCTGGTTTAACGATCAGGTCGCTACCGGTTGCACCCGGAACTGCACCTTTAACCAGCAGCAGGTTGCGCTCAGCGTCAACACGTACTACGTCCAGGCTCTGAACGGTCACACGTTCGTTACCCAGCTGACCTGCCATTTTCTTGCCTTTGAACACTTTGCCCGGAGTCTGGTTCTGACCGATAGAACCCGGAACGCGGTGGGACAAGGAGTTACCGTGCGTGGCATCCTGAGTACGGAAGTTCCAGCGCTTAACGGTACCAGCAAAACCTTTACCTTTAGAGGTACCGGTTACGTCAACTTTTTTAACTTCTGCAAACAGCTCAACGCTAATGTCCTGACCTACGGTGAACTCTTCGCCTTCAGCAAGACGGAATTCCCACAGACCACGGCCAGCTTCAACGCCAGCTTTAGCGAAGTGACCCGCTTCCGGTTTGGTTACACGGTTAGCTTTTTTAGCACCAGTGGTAACCTGAACGGCACGGTAGCCATCGTTAGCCAGATCTTTAACCTGAGTAACGCGGTTTGCTTCAACTTCGATTACGGTTACTGGGATAGATACGCCATCTTCAGTGAAGATGCGGGTCATGCCCACTTTTTTACCGACTAAACCAATCATTGTATCAACCTCTCAATCGCTCGATGACCTGATTAACCCAGGCTGATCTGCACGTCTACACCGGCAGCCAGATCCAGACGCATCAGAGCATCAACGGTTTTCTCGGTTGGCTCAACGATGTCAACCAGACGCTTGTGAGTGCGGATTTCGTACTGATCACGCGCGTCTTTGTTAACGTGCGGGGAGATCAGAACGGTAAAGCGCTCTTTGCGGGTCGGCAGCGGGATCGGACCACGGACTTGCGCACCAGTGCGCTTAGCAGTCTCGACGATTTCCGCGGTTGATTGATCGATCAGACGATGATCAAACGCTTTAAGACGGATACGGATTCTTTGGTTCTGCATGAGACCAGAGCTCCAATTATTTTATAAACGAAAATGATTACTACTCAAACCCATTACGATTGATGGGAGAGTGTAACCGTTCTTACGTAGCCCCCCAATTGGGAGCATTGTTAGGCAACGAAAAACAGTGTTGCCTGGGTTCAGATTGAACCAGCTGTCAATTACGACAAGCCCGCGCATTATACGTAAATCTGGGCAGGACGCAAGCCCCGTTTAGGAAATAGACGGCACCGTACAGTTTTGCGTAGCGGCTCGCAATTGTTTTGCAAAGTTGCCGTAACATACCGATAGTCAGGAAGGCTTTACGCAGGGTTGAATTTCGCTGTTTGTTTAACCTTACGAATTGAGTGGAGAATGGCCGTACACATTCCATAGAGGCCATGAACGATGCTCACCACCCTCCCCTTCCTGTTTATCTACCTGGGTTTAACCTGCTTATTAGTTCGTGCGGATATCCGTTCGCATCTGCTGCCGGACAAATATCTCTGTCCACTGCTCTGGGCAGGTTTGCTTTATCACCTCTGCCTTCATCCCGATTTTCTGGCAAGCGCGGTCTTGGGTGCGATCGCGGGTTACGCCGGCTTCGCGATGATTTATTGGGCTTATAAACTGATACGCAAACGTGAAGGGCTGGGATACGGTGACGTGAAGTATCTGGGCGCGCTGGGCGCATGGCATGGTTGGTGTGTACTTCCTGCGCTGGCACTAGCGGCAGCTCTGCTGGCGACGCTGTATCTGTTGATACGCTCCCTTTGTAAACCCGGAGAACAGATATTAAAAAACCCGCTGCCTTTTGGACCTTTTATGGCGGCAGCAGGTTTAATGATGGGCGGGCAAAGTCTGATCAGCTTTCCACTTTGATTTGCGACTGAAGGTAATTCTGCAGGCCGATTTTACCGATAAGATCCAGCTCAGTTTCGAGCCAGTCGATATGCCCTTCTTCATCGGCCAGGATCTGAATCATCATATCGCGGCTGACGTAGTCGTGAACGCTGTCCGCATAAGCGATGGCTTCACGAAGATCTTTTGCGCCATCGAGTTCCAGCGCCAGATCGGATCGCAGCATCTCTTCGACGTCTTCACCGATACCCAGCTTGCCGAGATCCTGCAAGTTGGGGATCCCCTCAAGAAACAAAATACGCTCGATATACTTATCGGCGTGTTTCATCTCATCAATGGATTCATGGTATTCGACGTCGTTGAGGCGAGTCAGACCCCAGTTCTTGAACATTCTCGCGTGGAGAAAGTATTGATTGATTGCGACAAGCTCATTTCCCAATAATTTATTGAGATAACTTATGATTTTAATATCACCTTTCATTATAGTCCCTCCGCTTCCACTTATTGAAGCGTAGATGGGGCTACAGGGATGTCAAAAAAAAGAATGAGCCTCAGGCAATCTCTTTGTATTCCGGGATCTGCATCAATTCGTCCTGCATGATCTCACGGGCAGCGCGAACGCACTTACCGCATTGATTTCCCACCGGAACAAACTTACGCAGCTGCTGAAAAGATTGTGGTTGAAACTGGCGAACGGCCTGACGAATTTTTTTGTCACTCACACCATTACATAAACAAACGTACATAACCACTCCCGTTCAAAATATGCGCAAAGTGTAAGTGAGAATAATTATGATTACAATAGCACAAGCACGAAGATACGGGGCGGGAGCCTACAAAAAATGCGAAAATTTGTGACAGGGAGAACTGCAGGACAACAAAAAAAGGACGCCGAAGCGTCCTTTTTAATTCAGGGATAATTAATTAGCCCAGAACTTTAGCAACAACACCCGCGCCAACGGTACGGCCGCCTTCGCGGATTGCGAAGCGCAGACCATCGTCCATTGCGATTGGGTGGATCAGGGTAACAACCATCTTGATGTTGTCGCCTGGCATTACCATCTCAACGCCTTCTGGCAGTTCGATGGTACCGGTCACGTCAGTAGTACGGAAGTAGAACTGTGGACGGTAGCCTTTGAAGAACGGAGTATGACGGCCGCCTTCGTCTTTGGACAGGATGTACACTTCAGATTCGAACTTGGTGTGCGGCTTGATTGAGCCTGGCTTAGCCAGAACCTGACCACGTTCGATTTCTTCACGTTTGATACCACGCAGCAGAACACCAACGTTCTCACCGGCACGGCCTTCGTCCAGCAGTTTGCGGAACATTTCAACGCCGGTACAGGTAGACTTGGCAGTCTCTTTGATACCAACGATTTCAACTTCTTCGCCAACTTTAACGATACCGCGCTCTACACGACCGGTAACAACGGTACCACGGCCGGAGATGGAGAATACGTCTTCGATAGGCAGCAGGAACGGCTTGTCAATCGCACGCTCTGGCTCTGGGATGTAAGAATCCAGGTAGCCAGCCAGTTCGATGATTTTCTCTTCCCACTCTGCTTCGCCTTCCAGCGCTTTCAGCGCGGAACCGCGAACGATTGGGGTGTCGTCGCCCGGGAAGTCGTACTGAGACAGCAGCTCACGCACTTCCATCTCAACCAGTTCCAGCAGCTCTTCGTCATCAACCATGTCGCATTTGTTCAGGAACACGATGATGAAAGGAACGCCTACCTGACGACCCAGCAGGATGTGCTCACGGGTCTGAGGCATAGGGCCGTCAGTCGCAGCAACAACCAGGATCGCGCCGTCCATCTGCGCAGCACCGGTGATCATGTTTTTAACATAGTCGGCGTGGCCCGGGCAGTCTACGTGTGCGTAGTGGCGAGTCGGGGTGTCATATTCAACGTGGGAAGTGTTGATGGTGATACCACGAGCTTTTTCTTCTGGCGCGTTATCGATCTGGTCGAATGCACGAGCAGAACCACCGTAGGTTTTAGCCAGAACGGTAGTGATTGCAGCGGTCAGGGTAGTTTTACCGTGGTCAACGTGGCCGATAGTACCAACGTTGACGTGCGGTTTTGTACGTTCAAATTTTTCTTTAGACACGGCTATATTCCTTACTATAGTGCTCTCCCCTTTGGAGAGAGCACGGGACTTAGGTTTTAATCCTGTGGATTATTTACCACGGGCTTCAATTACGGCCTGAGCAACGTTGTTCGGCGCATCATCATACTTCAGGAATTCCATGGTGTATGATGCACGACCTTTGGTCAGAGAACGCAGCTGAGTTGCATATCCGAACATTTCAGACAGCGGAACTTCAGCGTGGATCTTAACGCCAGTTACTTCAGATTCCTGACCACGCAGCATACCGCGACGACGGCTCAAGTCACCGATAACGTCACCGGTGTTCTCTTCAGGAGTTTCTACTTCAACCTTCATGATCGGCTCAAGCAGAACTGGTTTCGCTTTCTTAAAGCCTTCTTTAAAGGCGATAGAAGCTGCCAGTTTAAACGCCAGTTCAGAGGAGTCAACGTCATGGTAAGAACCGAAGTGCAGACGAACACCCATGTCTACTACCGGGTAACCAGCCAGTGGACCAGACTTCAGCTGCTCCTGGATGCCTTTATCAACGGCAGGGATGTATTCGCCAGGAATCACACCACCTTTAATGTCGTTGATGAACTCGTAACCTTTAGGGTTAGAGCCCGGCTCCAGTGGGTACATGTCGATCACAACGTGACCATACTGACCACGACCACCAGACTGCTTAGCGTGTTTACCTTCAACATCGGAAACTTTCTGACGAATCGCTTCACGGTAAGCAACCTGAGGTTTACCTACGTTAGCTTCAACGTTGAATTCACGACGCATACGGTCAACGATGATGTCGAGGTGCAGTTCACCCATACCAGCGATGATGGTCTGGTTAGATTCTTCATCAGTCCATACGCGGAATGATGGGTCTTCTTTAGCCAGACGGCCCAGAGCCAGACCCATTTTTTCCTGGTCAGCTTTGGTTTTTGGTTCAACGGCGATAGAGATTACCGGCTCAGGGAACTCCATGCGCTCCAGAATGATTGGGTGATCTGGGTTACACAGGGTGTCACCAGTAGTCACGTCTTTCAGACCGATAGCAGCAGCGATGTCGCCCGCACGAACTTCTTTGATCTCTTCACGTTTGTTCGCGTGCATCTGTACGATACGACCGAAACGCTCACGTGCAGCTTTCACTGAGTTCAGGATGGTGTCACCGGAGTTAACCACACCAGAGTACACGCGGAAGAACGTCAGGTTACCCACGAACGGGTCGGTAGCGATTTTGAACGCCAGAGCAGCAAACGGCTCTTCATCACTTGCGTGACGCTCAGCCGGCGTGTCTTTACCGTCGTCCAGGATACCGTTGATCGCAGGAACGTCTACCGGGGATGGCAGGTAGTCAACTACCGCATCCAGCATCGCCTGGACACCTTTGTTCTTGAACGCAGAACCACAGGTTACCAGGATGATTTCGTTGTTCAGAACGCGCTGACGCAGAGCTTTTTTGATCTCTTCTTCAGTCAGTTCTTCACCACCCAGGTATTTCTCCATCAGGTCTTCTGAAGCTTCTGCTGCGGATTCGATCAGGTTCTGGTGCCATTCGTCAGCCAGATCCTGCATGTCAGCCGGGATATCTTCGTATTCGAAGGTAACGCCCTGATCTGCATCGTTCCAGTTGATGGCTTTCATTTTCACCAGGTCGATAACGCCGGTGAAGCCTTCTTCAGCACCAATTGCCAGCTGCAGCGGAACAGGGTTCGCGCCCAGACGGGATTTGATCTGACCAACAACTTTCAGGAAGTTAGCACCCATACGGTCCATTTTGTTAACGAACGCGATGCGTGGAACTTTGTATTTGTTTGCCTGACGCCATACGGTTTCAGACTGCGGCTGAACACCACCAACTGCGCAGTAAACCATTACCGCACCATCAAGAACACGCATGGAACGTTCTACTTCGATGGTGAAGTCAACGTGCCCCGGGGTGTCGATGATGTTTACGCGATGCGGTTCATACTGCTTAGCCATACCAGACCAGAATGCAGTAGTCGCTGCGGAGGTGATGGTAATACCACGCTCCTGCTCCTGCTCCATCCAGTCCATGGTAGCGGCGCCGTCATGAACTTCACCGATTTTGTGGTTTACACCGGTGTAGAACAGAATACGTTCGGTGGTAGTGGTTTTACCGGCGTCGATGTGCGCACTGATACCGATGTTACGGTAGCGTGCGATGGGTGTTGTACGAGCCATTTGATTCCTCGTTTATCTTTTTAGGCGTTCAGTTAAGTAACCCAAAGCGGGCTGCTTCGCTGAAGCGCCCGCCTGGTGACTAATACTCCGAAGGGATTACCAACGGTAGTGTGCGAACGCCTTGTTGGCTTCTGCCATACGGTGAACGTCTTCACGTTTCTTAACTGCAGTACCTTTGTTGTCTGCAGCATCAGAAAGTTCGTTCGCCAGACGCAGAGCCATGGATTTATCACCGCGTTTACGAGCAGCTTCAACGATCCAACGCATTGCCAGAGCATTACGACGAACCGGACGAACTTCAACTGGAACCTGATAAGTAGAACCACCAACGCGGCGGGACTTAACTTCTACAGTTGGGCGAACGTTGTCGAGAGCGACTTCGAAAGCTTCCAGTTCATTTTTACCAGAACGCTGAGCCAGGGTCTCAAGCGCGCTGTATACGATTGCTTCTGCAGTAGATTTTTTACCATCTACCATCAGGATATTTACAAATTTTGCCAGCAGTTCTGATCCGAATTTCGGATCTGGAAGAATTTTACGCTGACCAATGACGCGACGACGTGGCATGGGAATACTCCGTTGTTAATTCAGGATTGTCCAAAACTCTAAGAGTTTAGTATGACATTAAGATAAATCAGTTTGGCCTTACTTAACGGAGAACCATTAAGCCTTAGGACGTTTCACGCCATACTTGGAGCGAGATTGCTTACGGTCTTTAACGCCGGAGCAGTCAAGCGCACCACGAACGGTGTGGTAACGAACACCCGGAAGGTCTTTTACACGACCACCACGGATCAGGATCACGGAGTGTTCCTGCAGGTTGTGACCTTCACCACCGATGTAGGAAGTCACTTCAAAACCGTTAGTCAAACGCACACGGCATACTTTACGCAGTGCGGAGTTTGGTTTCTTAGGAGTGGTGGTATATACACGAGTACATACGCCACGTTTCTGCGGGCAGGCTTCCAGCGCAGGCACGTTGCTTTTTGCAACTTTGCGAGCGCGTGGTTTGCGTACCAGCTGGTTAACTGTTGCCATTAAATAGCTCCTGGTTTTAGCTTTTGCTTCGTAAACACGTAATAAAACGCCCTCATACAATATGAGGACGCGAAATTTTAGGGCTACGTCGAAAAGGTGTCAAGAAATATACAGCGATCTCGCATCACCAGTTCATTTGACCGGCGTGCTGGACGGCCAGATTGACGAAATCAGTATAGCTAACCACGTCAATTTTGGCTGAAATTTGACCAGTAAGACCGCGGGCATCGATGTCATCTTTAAGCGCAGAGACAGAGATGGGGGCATTACTGAGAATATCAACATAGCGACTGCCTTCTACCGCCGCCAGAACGCCATCCTGGATAAGCAGCAGGGCATCGCCTTCACGCAACATGCTCAACAGGCTTTCTATGTCGCATTGCCAGGGCGAGTGGCTCAGGGTATGGAGCATGACGGCCTCAGAAGGTCAGGATTGTGTCGAAGTGGGCAAGATGTTCACGCAATACCTCCGGCGCAACCACGGTGGCATCGAGAACAAAGGGCGTGTTTTCACTCAGACCGCGCGCCTGCAGGGAGGCGGCACAGACGTAAAACGTCTCGATGTCATACAGCGGCAGGACTTTAAAGGTCGCGATATAGTCGCGCGCCAGTATAGCCTGCGGCTGCTGACCGGCAAGCAGTTGAAACACACCGTCGCCGATAAAGAACACACCGATCTCTTCCGTCAGCGCAGAGGTCGCCAGTAACGCATCCAGCCCTTCCCTTCCGGCGGCACTGCCATGCGGAGCAGAGGTAAAGACAAAAGCCACGCGGTTCATCAGAATTGCACCATTCGGTCGCAGGTTAATGCGGCTTGCGCCAGCGCCCCGAGGCCGCTGAGTAAAAAGCCGTCATTTAGATTGGCGGCTGGCAGGCCCAGACGCTGCGCTTCGTTCGCATCGCTTATGCCGCGACGTAGCGCCGCCGCCACACAGATGTGCAGCTCAACCCCGTGCTGCTCATTCAGCGATTGCCACGCGCGCACCAGGTCAAACTCATCAGAGGCGGGAGAGGTCAGCTGGTTGGCGTTATACACGCCTTCCCGATAAAAAAAGACGCTGACCAGCTCGTGTCCGGCAGACAGCAGTGCGCGTGCAAACTGCAACGCACTGCTGGCCTGCTGCGTACCGTAAGCCGGGCCTGTCACCATTAATGCAAAACGCATTACTTCTCATGCCCCAGGAAATCGCCGCTCTTGAACTGACGGATATAGAGATACACCGTGTGTTTGGAGATATTGAGACGATCGGCCACCTGGTTAATCGCATCCTTGATATCAAAAATGCCTTTTTCATAGAGGTTAAGCACGATCTGGCGATTCTTGGCATTGTTGGACACATTGCGATCGGCATTGACTTCTTCGATGGTGAATTCCAGCGTCTGGGTGACGAGATCTTCAACCGAGGAGGCAAAGTTAACGGAGGATCCGACATCCGGCGTTTCTGGCGGAATAAAGGTGTTCATGATCTGGGAGAACGGCACATCGAGGTTCATGTTGATGCACAGCAAACCAATCACCCGATGATCGCGGTTGCGGATGGCAATCGTCACGGACTTCATCAGGACACCGCTCTTGGCGCGGGTGAAATAACATTTTGAGACGCTGCTGTCCGCGCCGGTCATGTCGTGCAGCATACGCAGTGCAAGGTCGGTGATTGGCGAGCCAATTTTACGGCCAGTATGCTCACCATTGGCAATGCGGATGGCAGAACATTTCAGATCTTGCAGGGAGTGCAATACGATTTCGCAGTGGGACCCAATGAGCATCGCTAACCCGTCCACTACCGCTTCGTAGGATTTCAGAATATCGAAATCGGTCTGATCGAAAGGACGTTGATCCAGCAGATCAAGTTCGCTGGTTTCGTTGGTTAAAAGCGACCTGGTCATGAAAAAAACACTCCTTTTCAGGAGCCTGTCGGTAGGTTTTCAGGGCAGGCTCATTATTTACACGGGCAACTAAATTAATACAGCGTAGGTAGCGCTTCCAGTGTTAATTATATCTGCACCATAATAAAAAAACCGCCGCTTCAGGGGCGGCGGTTGTTACCGATTTACTTCTTGGTGGCTTCTGCTGGCGCTTCTGGCTTCGCGTCAGGCTTAGCATCCGCTTTCGGCGCTGGCTTAATGTCCAGCAGCTCTACATCGAATACCAGCGTGGAGTTAGCCGGGATACCCGGGACGCCAGTTTTGCCGTAGGCCAGATCCGGTGGGATGACCAGCTTGATTTTACCGCCTTTCTTGATGTTCTTCAGGCCTTCAGTCCAGCCAGGGATAACACCGTCCAGACGGAAGGAGAGCGGCTCACCACGGGTGTAAGAGTTATCGAACTCTTTACCGTCGGTCAGGGTACCTTTGTAGTTAACCACTACGGTATCGCTGTCTTTCGGTGCGTCGCCGGTACCTTCTTTCTCTACTTTATAGACCAGGCCAGTAGGAGAGGTTTTCGCGCCTTTCTCTTTAGCGAAAGCTTCACGGTAGGTTTTACCTTTCGTTTCGTTTTCAGCCGCGTCTTTCTCCATCTTCTCCTGCGCTGCGCCTTTCACGCGCGCTTCGAAAGCCTGCAGAGTCTGCTCGATTTCCTGGTCTGACAGTTTGCTCTTATCAGCAAACGCATCCTGAACACCGGCGATCAGCTGAGTCTGATCCAGCTTGATGCCCAGTTTTTCTTGCTCTTTCAGAGAGTTTTCCATGTAACGGCCCAGAGATGCGCCCAGCGCGTAGGCTGACTTCTGGTCGTCATTTTTGAACGCCGCAGTGCTGTCAGCAGTCGCAGCAGGCTTTGCTGCATCGGCAGCGAAAGTCAGCGGCGCATGCAGAGCGACAGCCATCGTGGTCGCCAGCAGCGTTACTTTAAACAGTGATTTCATCCATTTCTCCAGGGCCGGGGACTCTCACCCCGTATTAAGCGTAAATGAGAAGCGTACTATAAAACGTTGAGGAACAAATCTACAGGTAGACACCCCTGATTAGCACCACATTTCAGACTATTTTTGTTTAAATTAGTTTCGCAGCAATGGGATGTTTACTGCGCGCGCGGATAATCTCGGGTAAAATCCGCCGCCGCCAGCCCCGAACGGGGTAAACGAGACCAACGAGGTGAATCATGCAGAATACAGATATGGAAGCACGACTGGCTGAGCTTGAAAGCCGCCTGGCTTTTCAGGAGATCACCATCGATGAGCTGAACCAGACCGTGACGGCCCACGAGCTGGAAATGGCAAAACTGAGGGATTTGCTGCGTCTTTTAACTGAAAAAGTGAAAGCGTCGCAAGCATCGCACATTGCGTCGCAGTCGGAAGAGACGCCACCGCCCCATTATTGAGACGTAAAAAAAGCGGGATATTCCCGCTTTTTTTTGAGCCTGAAGCTTAGTGGCAACCGCAGCCGCCATTACCGCAACCGCCTTTACCGTGGTCGTGACCATGGTCGTGATCGTGGCCGTGACCGCCGCAGCAACCGTCGTGACCGTGGTCGTGATCGTGGTCATGACCGTGCGCACCGTGAACGTGGCCGTGAGCCAGCTCTTCTTCAGTGGCTTCGCGGATAGCAACCACTTCAACGTTGAACTTGAGGTTCTGGCCAGCCAGCATGTGGTTGCCATCAACCACAACGTGGTCATCTTCAACTTCAGTGATTTCTACTGGAACCGGACCCTGGTCAGTTTCAGCCAGGAAACGCATGCCAACCTGCAGTTCGTCAACGCCCATGAACACGTCTTTAGGAACGCGCTGCACCAGGTTGTCATCGTACTGACCGTAAGCGTCGTTTGCGCCTACAGCAACGTCAAATTTGTCGCCAACTTCGTGACCGTCCAGCGCGTTTTCCAGACCGGAAATCAGGGAACCGTGACCGTGCAGGTAGTCCAGCGGCGCACTCACCGGAGACTCATCAACCAACACACCGTCTTCTGTACGTACCTGATAGGCCAGGCTGACCACCAGGTCTTTTGCTACTTTCATGATATCTCCTGAGCGTGGGAAAATTGCTGGCGCAGATTGTAACGGAAATCTGCACCCGTGTACCCTTTAGCTTAAAAAAACTCAGGGCATATCGCTAGTCCGGATGAAAAATCCCGATCACTTGCTCTTCTTTGCGAACATGCTCGCGAGCCTCTTTGTCCGCTTCACGCATCTGGTGTCCGCACTTAACACACTCAACAATATCGATATTGTTCTCGCGCCACATGGCCAGCGAGTCCTGCGCCTGACAGGCCGGGCATTTCGCACCGGCGATAAAGCGTTTACGTACCGCCATTCTCTACCTCGTTATTCAAATTCATCCCAGCCGTCCAGCTGCCGACGCTCCTGCTGCATCTCGCGCTGGAAGATCTCTTCCAGCTCGCGGCGCGCTTCCCGCACCCGGGAAATTTGCACCGTATCGGTATGCACCGGCATTAACTCACGCAGCATCATCATATCCAGACGGCGAAAGTGTAACTGCGCGCGCTGGGCCTGATGCGGATGCATACCCAGCGTCACTAACGTCTTACGCCCCAGCTCCAGCGCACTGGAGAAGGTCTCGCGGGTAAATTGCTTCACTCCGGCCTGGAGCAGCTCATGGGCCTCTACACGCCCGCGCGCTCGCGCCAGGATATGCAGATGCGGAAAATGCTGCTGGCAGATCTGCACCAGCTTCATGGTATCTTCCGGCTCGTTACAGGTGATGACAATCGACTCCGCCGCTTCTGCACCAGCAGAGCGCAGCAGCTCGACCTGGGTGGCATCACCGTAATAGACCTTGTAACCGTACTTCCGCATCAGGTTAACCGCGCTGATATCACGCTCCAGCACCGTCACACGCTTTTTGTTCGCCATCAGCAGGCGGCCAATCACCTGACCAAAACGCCCGAAGCCCACCACAATCACCTGCGGTTTATCATCGTCCACCCAGGGCGCTTCATGCTCGTCGTCAGCCGCATTAATACGCCGCGACAGGCGTTTATCAATCAGCTTCATCAGCAGGGGCGTGGTCATCATCGACAGCGTGACGGTCACCAGCAGCAGCGCCATCTGATCATGCTGAAACAATCTCTGGGACGATGCTGTGGAGAAGAGCACAAAAGCGAACTCTCCCCCCTGGCTCAGCACCCCGGCAAGCTGCGCGCGCTCCGGGTGACGCAGACCGTATATCCGTGCCAGCCCGTACAGCACCAGCATTTTAACGGCGATCAGCACCGCCACGCCCAGCACCACGGCCAGGATATGGGTATAAAGCACGCCCAGATTCAACGCCATACCGACCGAGATAAAGAACAGCCCTAACAGCAGCCCTTTAAACGGATCGATAGCAATTTCCAGCTCGTGCCGGTACTCACTCTCCGCCAGCAGCACGCCGGCAATAAAGGTCCCCAGCGCCATCGACAGCCCCAGCGCATCCATAAACAGCGCCGAGCCCAACACCAGCAGCAGCGTGGCGGCGGTAAACACTTCCCGCACCCCGGACGCCGCAATGAAGCGGAACACCGGGCGCAGCAGATAGCGCCCGCCCACCAGCATGCCGGCAAAGGCCAGCACCTTCATGCCGATTTTCATCCAGTCGAAATGCTCGTCGCCCGAACCCGCCAGCAGCGGTACCAGGGCCAGCGCCGGGATCACCGCCAGATCCTGAAACAGCAGGACGGAGAAACCCAGCTGCCCCGCTTCGTTGCGGTTCATGCCCTTATCGCGCATCAGCTGCAGGGCCATCGCGGTCGAGGACATCGCCAGCCCAATCCCGCCCACCACCGCCGCCTGCCACGAGAAATGGTCCAGCATCAGCAGCCCACCGAGGATCACCGCGCTACCGATCACCTGTGCGGCGCCCACGCCGAAGATGGACCGCCGTAGCTGCCAGAGCTTCGACGGGTTCAGCTCGAGGCCGATAATAAACATCAGAAAGACGACACCCAGCTCCGAGAAGTGCAGGATTTCGTCCACATCGCTGATAAATCCCAGCCCCCAGGGGCCGATAGCGATACCCGCCAGCAGATAGCCGAGCACCGCGCCAATACCCAGTCGCGCAGCCAGCGGCACCGCCACCACGGCAGCGAGCAGAAACAGCACCCCCGCCAGCAACAGATCGGAACCTTCCATCAGCGGCCTCCCGTCAGATTGGGGGCCGCCAGCCAGTCGCCGTAGGCCCTGGCATGGCTGGCCAGCTCACTCTGATGCTGCCGACGCGCCCAGTAGATAACGATCGGGCTCAGCCAGTGCATGCGGCACATGGCCGCCGTCAGCTCGAACGGGCGCAGAATGTCGTTCATGGAGTAGCGGTTAAGCCCATCGTGGCGATAGGCACTCTCTGGCTCGCCGGTGGTAATCACGCTCCGCCAGTACTTTCCCGCCAGCTGGTTTCCTCCCACCCCACTGGCAAAACCGCGGCTCAGCACGCGATCGAGCCACTCTTTCAGCAGCGCCGGGCAGCTGTAGGTGTAAAGCGGATGCTGGAACACGATGACGTCGTGCTGGCGCAGCAGCTCCTGCTCATGAGGGATGTCGATAAAAAAATCGGGGTAGTGCGCGTAGAGATCGTGCACCGTCACATTACTGAGCCGTAATGCCGGCTGGAGCAAAACCCGGTTGGCGACCGAGTCCTGCGACTCCGGATGGGCATACAGCAGCAGCACTTTTGCTGTCTGGGACATCATTCCTCTCCCGGGTCGTCATCACTGTTATTTTGGGCTACCATGGCACACCCACGCGGCGCGTGGCGGCACATTTAACCTGATTATAATTACAACTTAACATAGTCGGAACATACGGCGCTCTATGATTGTTTTCTCCTCATTACAAATTCGTCGCGGCGTTCGCGTCCTGCTGGACAACGCTACAGCCACCATTAACCCGGGTCAGAAAGTGGGCCTGGTGGGCAAAAACGGCTGCGGTAAATCCACGTTACTGTCATTGCTGAAAAACGAGATCGCTGCCGACGGCGGTAATTTTACTTACCCGGGCAACTGGCAGTTGGCCTGGGTAAACCAGGAAACGCCTGCCCTGAGCGTACCGGCGATGGACTATGTTATTGACGGCGACCGGGAGTACCGCAAACTGGAAGCCGAACTGCAAGCCGCCAACGAACGCAACGATGGCCACGCGATTGCCACTGTCCACGGCAAACTCGATGCCATCGACGCCTGGACCATCCGCTCCCGCGCCTCCACCCTTCTGCACGGTCTGGGGTTCAGCAATGAACAGCTGGAACGTCCGGTCAGCGACTTCTCCGGTGGCTGGCGTATGCGTCTCAACCTGGCCCAGGCGCTGATCTGCCGCTCCGATCTGCTGCTGCTCGATGAACCGACTAACCACCTCGATCTCGATGCGGTTATTTGGCTGGAGAAGTGGCTCAAGAGCTATCAGGGCACTCTGATTCTGATTTCCCACGACCGTGACTTCCTCGACCCGGTGGTGGACAAAATTATCCATATCGAACAGGAATCAATGTTCGAATACACCGGCAACTACAGCTCGTTTGAGCGCCAGCGCGCGGTGCGTCTCTCCCAGCAGCAGGCGATGTACGAAAGCCAGCAGCAGCGGGTGGCGCATCTGCAAAGCTTTGTCGATCGCTTCAAGGCCAAGGCCTCCAAAGCCAAACAGGCCCAGAGCCGCATCAAGATGCTGGAACGGATGGAGATGATTGCTCCGGCACACGTCGACAACCCGTTCCACTTCAGCTTCCGGGCACCGGAAAGCCTGCCCAATCCGCTGCTGAAGATGGAAAAGGTCAGCGCCGGCTATGGCGATCGCATCATTCTCGACTCCATTAAGCTCAACCTGGTCCCGGGTTCGCGTATCGGGCTGCTCGGGCGCAACGGCGCCGGTAAATCGACCCTGATTAAGCTGCTGGCGGGCGAGCTGGCCCCGGTTCGCGGCGATATCGGTCTGGCGAAGGGCATTAAGCTCGGCTATTTCGCCCAGCATCAGCTGGAATTTTTACGCGCGGATGAATCCCCGCTGCAGCACCTGGCGCGTCTGGCCCCGCAGGAGATGGAGCAGAAACTGCGGGATTACCTGGGCGGCTTCGGCTTCCAGGGCGATAAGGTGACCGAGAAGACCGAGCGCTTCTCCGGCGGCGAAAAAGCGCGTCTGGTGCTGGCGCTGATCGTCTGGCAGCGCCCGAACCTGCTGCTGCTCGATGAACCGACCAACCACCTGGATCTGGACATGCGCCAGGCCCTGACCGAAGCCTTAATCGAATTCGAAGGCGCGCTGGTGGTGGTCTCGCACGACCGTCACCTGCTGCGCTCCACCACCGACGACCTCTACCTGGTACACGACAGCAAAGTAGAGCCTTTCGACGGCGATCTGGAAGATTATCAGCAGTGGCTGAGCGACGTGCAGAAGCAGGAGAGCCAGCCTGCGGAAGGGGCCAAAGATAACGCCAACAGCGCCCAGGCGCGTAAGGATCAGAAGCGTCGCGAGGCAGAGCTGCGTACCCAAACCCAGCCGCTGCGTAAAGAGATCACCCGTCTGGAAAAAGAGATGGAGAAGCTCAACGCGCAGCTGGCTACCGTGGAAGAGAAGCTGGGCGACAGCGGCCTGTATGACCAGACGCGTAAAGCCGAGCTCACCGAGTGCCTGCAGGTGCAGGCCAAAACCAAATCCAGCCTTGAGGAGTGCGAAATGGCCTGGCTGGAGGCGCAGGAACAGCTCGAAGAGATGCTCCAGAGCGACTAACCCGGGAGAGGGGCAATGATACCGGACCTGACCAGCGAGATTACCTTCCGCAAACTGAGCATCTTCATGACATTTATGGAGACGGGCAATATCGCCCGGGCCGCTGAGGTGCTGAACCTCAGCGGGGTCAGCGTCCATCGCGCCCTGCATACCCTGGAAGAGAACGTCCGCTGCCCGCTGTTCACCCACAAAGGCCGAAATCTGATCGCCCTCCCCGCCGCCTGGACGCTGCTTGAGTACTGCCAGGAGGTGATGCAGGTGATGGAGCGCGGGCTGGAAGAGGCACGTAAAACGGCCGGTGTCGGCCAGGGCCGTCTGCGGGTGGGGACGCTCTACTCTCTGACGCTTGAGACGGTGCCGCAGTTAATTATGGGCATGAAACTGCGCCGCCCGGACTGGAGATGGATCTCACCATGGGATCCAACGAGACCCTGCTGCATATGCTGGATGAAGGCTCGCTCGATGCCATTCTTATCTCCATCTCCGAAAGCGAGATTGACCGCAACAACCTCGAAGTGCTGCCCCTGTTCCACGATGATATCTGTCTTGCCGCCCCGGCCTCGGCGCAGCTCAATACCAATGCGTTAGCGGATTTACGCGACTACAAAGACCAGAAGTTTGTCGCCCTGGCGGAGGGCTTTGCCACCTACGCGGGCTTCCAGGAGGCGTTTCATATCGCTGGTTTCGAGCCGGAGATCGTCACCCGGGTCAACGATATTTTCTCGATGCTGAGCCTGGTGCAGGCGGGTGTCGGCTTTACGCTGATGCCGGGCAGGATGAAGAAGGTCTATGAAAACTCGGTGCAGCTGTTAAAGCTGGCCCAGCCGTATCAAATGCAGCAGCTGATTGCCATCGTCTTTGCCCGCAACCGCGAGCAGGATCCGAGCCTGCGGGCGCTGGCGGCGGAAGGCCGCATGTACGCCCGCCGCCTTGAGCAGAACGCTACGCCTTAACACGCCGGGCGAGATGCACCGCGACGTCGATGCCGCTGCGCTCCAGAGAGACTGACTCCCCTTCCCAGGCCGCCTGACGCGTCAGGCAGGTAAGCACGCCGCCGGGGGGGCATCTCAATCGCCAGTCGCGCTTCACGCTCGTTCGCGGCAATCACCGCCTCCTGCCAGCGCACCGTCCGGGCCATGTTCATGGCCAGATCGTCAGCAATTTTCTCGGGCTGCCAGAGCACCCGCCCGGTGCTGCCGCTCAGATAAGCGCAGCGGGGGCGAGAGAGCGTAACCCGGCTGAAGGCTTCGACCAGTTTTTGCGCCGGTTCCGCCAGCAGTTCGCAGTGTGACGGAACGCTGACCGTCAGGCGGCGGGCTTTACTGGCCCCTTTCGCCAGCGCGCGCGCCGCCACTTCCGCCATGCCGTCATCGGCCCCGGCGATCACAATCTGCGTCTCGGCATTCAGGTTGGCGATATAGGTGCCGGTACCTGCCATCAGGGTTTCTACCTGCGAGAGCGTTAACCCCATAATCGCCGTCAGGCCGTAGCCGTGCGGATAAGCCTGCTCCATCAGATCGCCACGCAGGGCCACCAGCGTCAGGGCATCAGAGAAGTCGAGCGCCCCGGAAATGACCGCCGCAGGATACGCGCCGATAGAGAGGCCACTGACGATATCCGGCGCCACGCCGCGACGCTCCAGCTCACGCGCCCAGGCAACACCCGCAATCAGCAGCGCGAGCTGCACCGCGCGGGTGTGCTGTAGCGCCGCCGGGGAGTCGAGCGCGTCCACCTCACTGGCACCCAGCACTTCACGCGCCTGAGCCAGCTCGGTTCCCGGCAGGTTTTGCAGCATACCGGGATGCTGTGTCCCCTGCCCCGGAAAGGTAAACAGGATCTTCATTGTTCCTCCCATACCCAGGGGTTTGCCGTCAGGCGCGGCCCCCGGTTGGTTTTCAGCAACGTTTTTCCATCACGTAGCCATTCGTTGAGCGCAAAGCCGCCCAGCGGCGTCTCGACCTGGGTATCGGCCCGGCAGAGCGCGCCTTCAAGCTGGGTCTGCCAGCTGAGTAACATCTCGCGCGAAAGCGGCTGCGGGGCGCGGATCAGCAGATCGAGATCGCTGTCGGCGTGGATCACCGCAATGCCGGTCGCCAGCGCATAGCCGGTGCTGCCGGTAATGCCCCAGGTCCAGGGCCAGGGTGTGCGGGAAAGCTGTACCGCCACCTGAACCGGTGGCTGAGTGATAAAAGGCGAGCGCAGCAGACTTGCTTCTGCGCTCAGCTGTTCGGGGGAGACGATACGGACAATCTGGTCCGGGTTAACCCAGCCCGCCGCGCGCTGTTCGCGCTTAAGGCCGCGTACCCCGACCGGAATACGCCCGTTACCATCAACATCACGCCGCACCACCACCGGTAACCCGGTGTGCCAGGCCGTAGCCACCCAGGGCTCGTGGATCTCTTCGAGCGCATCCCGTGTGGTCAGCCAGATTAAGTCGTGCGGGCGTAATGTTGTGGTCATGATTACATTCCTGAAGTCAGCGAGATAAACAGCGGCAGCGACAGGATACACAGGACGGAGCTTAACAGCAGCACCGCTTCCGCATCCGGAGACTGCACCCCAAAGCGGTTACCAAACACCACGCCGAAGAAACCGGCGGACAGGGCAATCATCAGGATCGCGGTGATCGCCACCGAGCCGTGCAGACCAAACACCAGCACAATACCCCAGGCAATCGCCGGCTGAATCAGCAGTTTGGTGATGGTCGCGCTAATCACCATAGTGTTGATCTGCAGCTTACGGGCCGACAGGATCACACCGGTCAGGAACAGCGCCGCCGCAGTGGCCGACAGGCCCAGAGGCTTGATGGAAGCCAGCACCAGGTCCGGCATTTTGATGCCAATCGCGGATAAAACCACACCCAGCAGCGGGCCCATCACGATCGGTTTCTTAATTGAGCGCCACATCAGCACCGGCAGCATCGCCAGGGTTGAGCCACTGTTTGTGCCTTCCGCACGCGCTTTTTCGCGCTCCAGAATCAGCAGACAGAACGGCGTCATCAGCACGGAACCACAGGCAATGGAAACCGCCACGGAGAGTGAGGTCGCAGAGCCTTCACCCAGCACGCTGCCCAGAATCGGCAGACCCAGCGCGGCATAGTTCGGCAGCGCCACGGTCAGCGTCAGCACGGCGGCATCCTGCGGGGATTTTTTGAAGACTTTAGTGGCGAGGAAGTAGATGGCCGCATAGGTGATCCACATCGCCAGAGTCAGGACCAGGATCAGCGGTGACTGGGCAATGATACCTGCCCAGGGCGTTTGCACCGTGGCGCTAAACAGCGCGGCGGGCAGCGCAAAATCCATCACGAAGATATTAAGCAGAGACACATTTTTGTTATCCACCATTTTGGCTTTACCGGCCCAGAAGCCGAGCAGCATGATGACAAAAATGGGTGCAAGGGCATGAACAATCACATAAGTCATAAATCACCTGTAAAAAAAGAAGTTTAAGCACTGACGCGATGGTTATTATTTTCAGGATGCAGCTTCCCGCGTGGGCGCAACGGGTGCGCCCACGGGGCGTGCATCTGGCAGGTCTTTTCTTTTTGGTGTTACCAGCTGGCTCGCATACGTTCGCGTACGAGAGCCGAGCTGTGGCGATTGTCGGCACCCAGACGGCTTTTCAGCGTCGGATCCCGGCGAGCGTCATCAATGGCCTGTTGTAAGGTGGTTTTAACCAGCGCCAGATCGAGAGAAGAAGGTGCGTCCGGATTGCTGATATCCAGCAGGTTTTCCAGCAGCCCCAGCGTGGCGTAGTTACTGATGTCATACGCCATTGGCGGGATGGTTGCCGCCAGTTTTTCCAGTGCATCCACGGTGCGAAGCGTGATGCGCGCGGCAGACTCTTTGCCCATCGCGTGAATTAATACGCCCTGGTCATTAAAGGCGATGAGCCGGTTGGCCTGATAGCCGTGGGCCAGAAACGCCCCGGACATGGCTTTCCCGACGATAAGGCCAATCACCGGATGGCCCGCCAGACGCGCGTTAGCATAGGCCGCCGCGGCACCGGCCAGCGCCTGGTGAATACCAAAGCCCTCTTCGCGACGGCCATAGGCCTGGCTCGGGACGTCGATCACCGCCACTATCGGGCGCTTAACCGCTTTGTCCGCATCGGCGGCGACGGTTTCACTCACCACTTTGGCCAGGGTCCAGCCCTCCAGCAGACCCACTTCACCTCGTGCCGCACGCGGGTAGTGGTTGTTGGCATCCGGCACCACCGCGACAAAGCGCACTGCTTCGCCATTCAGTTCGCCGTCCGCCGCCTGAACCGACGGGCAGAGCCCTTCCAGACGTTTGGCATTTGGCGCCAGGGTTTCCAGCCAGAGTTCACCACGGCTAATTGAAGTACTCATCATTTCACCTCCCGGGCAAAGAGCGCGTGAATCTGTTCGGTATCCGCCTGTTTGCGGGTATCAAACTGGGTCAGACGTTCGAGATACCAGTCGTAATTGTCAGTGCGATGTTTTGCCGGCACGCCTTTCGCAATCGCGTCGTTCATCGCCGCTTTCACCGCATTCACGCCATCGCCCACCAGCGCATCCACCAGACCGCTTTCGTAACGAATTTCGCCCCCGGTCATGCTCCAGATAAACGGACGATCGCGGGAGTCGTACTCTTCAATGCCCGCCTCCTGCTCGATAACCTGCGGGCCGTTCAGCCCCAGACGCGCTTCGCGGGTCACAATCAGGTAACTGCACAGCGCGGCCGCGATGGACATCCCGCCGAAGCAGCCCACGGTACCGGCGACAATGCCGATGACCGGGGTATAGCGGCGCAGATCGACAATCGCCGCGTGGATATCGGCAATCGCCGCGAGGCCAAGATTCGCCTCCTGCAAACGTACGCCGCCGGTTTCAAGACTCAGTACCGCCTGGGTTGGAATGCCGTTACGGTTATCTTCCGCCGCCAGCTCCAGCGCCGCCGCCATTTTGGCCCCGGACACTTCGCCCATGCTGCCGCCCTGGAACGCGCCTTCAATCGCCACCACCACGGCAGGTTTGCCGTTGATGGTGCCTTTCGCCACCACCATGCCGTCATCGGCCTGCGGCACAATGCCCTGCGGCCCAAGCCACGGAGACATGATCCCTTCAAACGGATCCAGCAGTTCGCGGTAGCTGCCCTCGTCGAGGAGAGCCTGCGCACGCTGGCGCGCTTTTAATTCGATAAAGCTGCTGTCATCACGCATGGCTCACCCCCCTCAAAGACCTGTTCGATACGAATGCGTGCCACGCCCGGCGTGGCGCCAAAGTCGTGAATGGTGAGCTTACCAGCCGGCAGGCTGCTGACGGTTTGCAGTCTGTTAAACAGCGCATCCCAGCGGCCACGGCTGTTATCGACGGAGGTGGTGATCTCGATAGTTAATGTCTGGCTCTGGTCGGCGGTAAATAACACCTCCATATCCCCGGAGCCCACAACGCCTGCCAGCGCTTTGCCGTTCAGGGCACGGCTGGCGGGCAGAGTTAAGGTAATTTTTTCCATAACATCCTCTTAATTCGCTAAATAAGGCGTCTCTATGCGGTCAAGGAACAGCGTGGCGGCCAGCAGGTCGGCCGCGCCGCCCGGAGAGGCATTGAGCAAGAGCATCTGTTTGTCTAATAACGCGAGCGCGCGTTGCCCCTCAGGCTGTGCGGTGCCGCCGGCGGCTAATACCGCCCGGGCTCCGTCCTGCATGGCATCTAACCCCTCCATTCCGGCGCGCGAGAGCACGCAGGTATCGGTTAACGAGGTCATGATCGCCATCAGCGCATCGAGCCGGGCATGGGCTTCGCCACTGCCGTTAAGACGGCTCAGGCGAAGCTGCGGCAGCGCCCGCTGCATAACGTGCGGAAACGCCTGCTGCGCCTCTTCACGCGCGCCCGGCACCCGATAACGGTGGGTGGCGCGCAGCCCTTTACTGAATACTTTCGGCGCGGCGTCATCCGGCAGTTTCGCCAGCTGCGCGGCGGTATCGGCTACCGTCCGGGCTTTCGCATTGCCGCCGAGCATCGCCACGGCGCTGACCAGTAAACCCAGCGCCCAGATAGCGCCGCGGTGGGTATTCACCCCGCCGGTGGCGGCCATCATCTGCTGTTCGCCTTCGCGCCCCAGCCGACCCACGGTCTGCCGTAGTGCGATATCGGCCGGACGCTGCCAGCTTTGCAGCGCCAGCGCCTGAAACGTAGGGGTCAGGCTGTGCGCCGAACGTTCCATCAGCGCGAGCGACAGATCGTGATGCGCGCCGTTCCCCCCGACTGTCCACCAGACCGGGTTTTGGGCTCAGTCGCGCTTCGTCAATCAGACACTGCGTGGCGGTTCGCGCCAGCCATTCGGCACCGCCTTCAACCTGGATCCGGGGCAGAAGTTTCATTACCAGCTCCGGAATTTCGCAGGTGGGTTGTACAGACCGCCCGACCATTCAACCAGGTCAGACACGCTGCCAGCCGCCAGCAGAGAGCGGGTAGCGTCGGTGCGGCGAATGCCCATATCTTCCGGGTAGAGCACTTTGCCACTCTGGCGCAGCTCGGCGACGCGTTTAGCATCCACACCCAGACCGATATCGGTGATCCCCGCGACGGCAGCGACCATGGCCCGACGTTCCTCAAGATCTTTGGCGCGATAGAGGTAAGCAATCCCCTCTTCCGTCAGCACGTGGGTGACGTCATCGCCGTAGATCATGACCGGCGCCAGCGGCATACCGGAGGCTTTCGCCACCTCGACGGCGTCGAGTTTTTCCACGAAGGTCGGTTTCACGCCCGCCTGGAAGGTTTCAACCATCTGCACCACCAGCTTTTTACCGCGCTGCATGGGGTCAGGTTCAGTGATCATGTTCAGCCAGGCCGGGGTGGCATGACGACGACCGTGCGGGTCGTGTCCCATATTGGGCGCCCCACCGAAGCCGGAAAGACGGCCGCGGGTCACGGTTGAGGAGTTGGCATAGCCATCCACCTGCAGCGTAGAGCCAATAAACATATCCACCGCGTACTGACCTGCCAGCTGGCAGAAGGCGCGGTTAGAGCGCATAGAGCCGTCGGCACCGGTAAAGAACACGTCCGGACGGGCACGGATGTACTCTTCCATCCCCAGCTCACCGCCGAAGCAGTGTACGCTCTCCACCCAGCCGCTTTCGATCGCCGGGATCAGCGTTGGATGCGGGTTCAGCGTCCAGTGTTTACAGATTTTGCCTTTCAGGCCGAGCTGCTCGCCGTAGGTCGGTAGCAGGAGCTCAATGGCGGCGGTGTTAAAGCCAATACCGTGGTTCAGGGACTGAACCTGGTGTTCCGCATAGATGCCTTTGATGGCCATCATCGCCATCAGGATATGTTCCTGTTTGATCAGACGTGGGTCGCGGGTGAACAGCGGTTCGATGAAGAACGGCTTGTCGGCCACCACCACGAAATCAATCCAGGAGCCGGGGATATCCACGCGCGGCAGATCGCACTCATCGTCCACCAGCTCGTTCACCTGGGCGATGACGATGCCGTCGTGGAAGGCGGCGGCTTCGACCAGCGCCGGGGTATCCTCGGTGCTGGCACCGGTATAGAGGTTACCTTTACGGTCCGCTTTAAAACCGGCAATCAGCGCCACGTTCGGCGACAGGTCGACATACAGGCGGGAGTAGAGTTCGATGTAGGTGTGGATGGCACCAATCTCCAGCTGCCCGTCTTCCAGCAGCTGCGAAATACGCAGGCTTTGGGTACCCGAGAAAGAGAAGTCGAGTTTGCGGGCGATGCCCTTCTCAAATATATCCAGGTGCTCGCTGCGACCCACGCTCGGCATAATCATATGCAGATCGTGAACAATCTGCGGGTTCACTTCGGCGAGGGATCGTGAAAGAAAGTCTGCCTGTTTCTGGTTATTCCCTTCCAGTACGACTTTGTCGCCTGGGGCGATCAGTTTTTCCAGCATGGCGACAAGATCGCCTGTTGGCAGTACCTTGCCCTGCACCGGGACGGAAGCCAGGCGGCGCGCTTTTTCAGTGCGACGCGTATTCCAGTTCCGGGCTGGCGTTTGCCCTGATAACATTATTAACCTCCTGATTCAGCACATCTTTAGATTTGCTTAACGTTGAGTAAAGTCTGCACCCTGGCGATAAAGCCATCAATTAAGCGCACAGGGGAATCATTAGCCTGAGAGTAATAATCAAGGTAAATATTTGTGATCGGGATCAGTTCATGTTTCGGAAAACCAGGCTAAACGGGGTACAATTCGGAAGGTATCGTAAATAACAGACAATAATTAGCATCACCTTTATGGCCCAAATCATTCCATCAGACTTCAACATTGCACCCGACGAGAGCGCAGAATTTGTCCCCATGCGGGGCGTGGCTAATCGCCATCTGCAGACCATGCTGCCGCGCCTTATCCGTCGTAAAGTGCTATTTACCCCCGTCTGGCAGCGCCTTGACCTGCCGGACGATGATTTCGTTGATTTAGCCTGGAGCGAAGATCCGCTGCAGGCCCGGCACAAACCCCGGCTGGTGGTCTTTCATGGTCTGGAGGGCAGCCTGCACAGCCCCTATGCTCACGGCCTGATTCAGGCGGCGAAAGCCCGCGGCTGGCTGGGCGTCGTAATGCACTTCAGAGGCTGCAGCGGCGAACCCAATCGCCAGAAACGCATCTATCACTCCGGCGAAACGGAAGATGGCACCTGGTTCCTGCGCTGGCTGGCAGAGACCCACGGCCCGGCCCCTACGGCAGCGGTGGGCTATTCGCTGGGCGGGAACATGCTTGCCTGCCTGCTGGCAAAAGAGGGCGACAATATTCCTCTGGACGCCGCCGCCATCGTCTCTGCTCCGTTCATGTTGGAGCACTGCAGCTATCATATGGAGAAGGGCTTTTCGCGCGTTTATCAGCGCTATCTGCTGAACTTGCTCAAAGCTAATGCGGCACGCAAACTGAAAGCTTACCCGGATACGCTACCGGTCAGTCTGCAGCAGCTGAAGAAAGTGCGCCGCATCCGCGAATTTGACGATCTGATCACCGCCAAAATTCACGGTTTTGCCGATGCTATTGACTACTATCGTCAGTGCAGCGCCATGCCGGTGCTCAGCAAGATCACCAAACCGGTGCTGATTATTCACGCTAAAGACGATCCCTTTATGGATCATCACTCGATACCGGCGCAGGCGTTTTTGCCCGCCAACGTGCAGTATCAGCTGACCGAACACGGTGGACACGTGGGCTTTGTTGGCGGCACGCTGCGGCGCCCAACGATGTGGCTGGAAACGCGTATCCCGGACTGGCTGACCACATACCTGGAACCCATAAGATGATTATTCCCTGGCAAGATCTGGCTCCCGAAACGCTGGATAATCTGATTGAAAGCTTTGTGTTACGCGAAGGCACCGATTATGGTGAACAGGAGCTTTCGCTTGAGCAGAAGGTCGCCGACGTCAGGCGCCAGCTGCAAAGCGGTGAGGTGCTGGTCGTGTGGTCCGAGCTGCACGAAACCGTCAACATCATGCCTCGCAATCAATTTCGCGGTTAACCGCGATCGCTTTCCACTCAGGGAGTTGCTATGTCCGCCAGACATCCGGTTATTGCCGTTACAGGGTCGAGTGGTGCCGGTACCACCACCACCAGCCTCGCCTTTCGTAAGATCTTCTCGCAGCTGCATCTGCGTGCCGCGGAAGTGGAAGGCGACAGCTTTCACCGCTACACCCGCCCTGAGATGGATATGGCCATCCGCAAAGCCCGGGATATGGGCAAACACATCAGCTACTTTGGCCCGGATGCCAACGACTTTGGCCTGCTGGAGCAAACCTTCGCTGAATACGGGCGAAGCGGCACTGGCCAGGCGCGCAAATACCTGCACACCTATGACGAAGCGGTCCCCTGGAACCAGGTGCCGGGCACCTTCACCCCCTGGCAGCCCCTGCCGGAACCCACCGACGTGCTGTTTTATGAAGGCCTGCATGGCGGGGTAGTCACGCCGCAACACGACGTGGCGCGCCATGTCGATCTGCTGGTGGGGGTAGTCCCTATTGTGAACCTGGAGTGGATCCAGAAGCTGACGCGGGATACCAGCGAACGCGGCCATTCCCGCGAGGCGGTGATGGACTCCGTGGTGCGCTCGATGGAGGATTACATTAACTTCCTGACGCCGCAGTTTTCCCGCACCCACATTAACTTCCAGCGCGTCCCGACCGTGGATACCTCTAATCCCTTTGCCGCCAAAGGCATCCCGTCGCTGGACGAGAGCTTTGTGGTGATCCATTTCCGCAATCTGGACAATATCGATTACCCCTGGCTGCTGGCGATGCTGCAGGGTTCATTTATTTCTCACATCAATACACTGGTAGTCCCGGGCGGGAAGATGGGGCTGGCGATGGAGTTAATCATGACGCCGCTGGTGCAGCGGTTGATGGAAGGGAAGAAAATCGATTGAGGCCTTGTTGCCCGGTGGCGCTACGCTTACTGGGCCTACGGGCTCTGTAGGCCGGGCAAACGAAGTGCCGCCCGGCGTTTTCGCAAGGCTTACGCCTCGATCACTTCATACGAGTGGGTAATCTTTACGGCTTTCTCCAGCATCAGCGCCACGGAGCAGTACTTCTCGGCTGAGAGATCCACCGCACGGGAGACCGCCGCGTCTTTCAGTTCTTTGCCGGTGACCACGAAGTGAAGATTGATATGGGTGAACAGGCGCGGCGCCTCTTCACGACGCGCTGAGGTCAGTTTGACTTCGCAGTCGGTCACATCGTGACGACCTTTTTGCAGGATCGATACCACGTCGATCGCACTGCATCCGCCTGCCGCCATCAGGACCACTTCCATCGGACTTGGCGCTTTATCGCCGGAGTTGCCATCCATCAAAATCTGGTGCCCGGAAGCCGACTCACCGAGGAACGTTAACCCTTCAACCCACTTCACACGTGCTTGCATTTGTATTAACTCCAGGATTGCATTTTTCCTGACAGATTACGCGTCAGTAACAATTCTGACAACGGAAGTCGACCTGCATCAAGCTGAAGCGAGACACCAGGAGACAGGCGGCGAAAGCTATGCTAAAACAGTCGAGATGCTACAGTAATACATTGACGTTGCACATGTATGCAGAGGACATCACACGTTACAGGCTGCTAATTATTGTGACAGCCAGACCCCAGGCAGGGGAAAGAATTCGATTGCAACCCCAGAGTACAGGTACACAGCCAGACTCTGGAGACAGCTTATAACAGAGGATAACAGCGCATGGTGCTTGGCAAACCGCAAACAGACCCGACTCTCGAATGGTTCTTGTCTCATTGCCATATTCATAAGTACCCATCGAAGAGCACGCTGATTCACCAGGGTGAAAAAGCGGAAACGTTGTATTACATCGTCAAAGGCTCAGTGGCAGTGCTGATCAAAGATGAAGAAGGCAAAGAGATGATCCTCTCTTACCTGAATCAGGGAGATTTCATCGGCGAACTGGGCCTGTTTGAAGAAGGTCAGGAGCGTAGCGCCTGGGTTCGTGCAAAAACTGCCTGTGAAGTGGCTGAAATCTCTTATAAGAAATTCCGCCAGCTGATCCAGGTGAACCCGGATATCCTGATGCGCCTCTCTTCGCAGATGGCTCGCCGTCTGCAGGTCACGTCCGAGAAAGTGGGTAACCTCGCCTTCCTCGACGTAACGGGCCGCATTGCCCAGACCTTACTGAACCTGGCGAAACAGCCAGACGCAATGACCCACCCGGACGGTATGCAAATTAAAATTACCCGTCAGGAAATTGGTCAGATCGTCGGATGTTCTCGTGAGACCGTGGGTCGTATCCTGAAAATGCTGGAAGATCAAAACCTGATTTCTGCCCACGGTAAAACCATCGTGGTTTACGGAACACGTTAATTCCGCTAAAACGGCGTGGCATCGCACGATGACACGCCGTTTTTGTCTCTATCCCCATGTGGCGCAGGCTCATTTATCACCCGGAAGTTAACTACGCACTGCGGCAAACCCTGGTGTTGTGTCTCCCCGTGGCTGTGGGGTTGATCTTCGGCCATCTGCAACAGGGTCTGCTCTTCTCCCTCGTTCCTGCCTGCTGCAACATTGCCGGTCTGGACACCCCGCATAAACGCTTCTTTAAGCGTCTGACTATTGGCGGCTGCCTGTTCGCGGGCTGTAGCCTGGCCGTGCAGCTGTTGCTGGCGCGGGATATTCCGCTGCCCCTCATTCTCACCGTGCTGGCGATGACGCTGGGGGTCACGGCTGAGATCAGCGCCCTGCATGCGCGACTGCTGCCCGCCTCGCTGATTGCGGCCATCTTTACCCTGAGCCTGGCGGGAAACATGCCGGTCTGGGAGCCGCTGCTCCTCTATACGCTGGGCACGCTCTGGTACGGGCTGTTTAACTGGTTCTGGTTCTGGATGTGGCGCGAACAGCCGCTGCGCGAGTCGCTGAGCGTGCTCTATCAACAGCTGGCAGATTATTGCGAAGCAAAATACACCCTGCTGACGCAGCACACCGACCCTGAAAAATCGCTGCCGCCGCTGCTGGCCCGTCAGCAGAAGGTGGTGGATCTGATCAGCCTCTGTTATCAGCAGCTGCATATGCTGGCGGCCAACAGAAATCATGAATACAAACGCCTGCTGCGTACCTTCCAGGTGGGCCTGGATCTACAGGAGCACATCTCCGTCAGCCTGCATCACCCGAAGGAGGTGCAAAAGCTGGTGGAGCGCAGCCACGCCGAAGCGGTGATCCGCTGGAACGCGCAGACCGTTGCGGCCCGCCTGCGGGTGCTGGCTGACGACATTCTCTATCATCGCTACCCCACCCGTTTCACCATGGACAAGCAGCTCGGCGCGCTGGAGAAAATTGCCCGTCAGCACCCGGATAACCCGGTGGGTCAATTCTGCGCCTGGCACTTCAGCCGTATTGCCCGCGTGCTGCGTACGCAGCGTCCGCTCTACCCGCGCGACCTGATGGCCGACAAGCAGAAACGCCTGCCGCTGATCCCTGCCCTGAGAAGCTATCTGTCGCTGAAGTCTGCCGCCCTGCGCAACGCGGCGCGTATCAGCGTGATGCTCAGTATCGCCAGCCTGATGGGCGTGGCGCTGCACCTGCCGAAACCCTACTGGATCTTAATGACCGTGCTGCTGGTGACGCAAAACGGCTACAGCGCGACGCGGGTACGTATTCTCCACCGGGCCGCCGGCACGCTGGCGGGGCTGATTATTACCGGCGTTACCCTGCACTTCCACGTTCCGGAAGGCTACACCCTGGCCGGGATGCTGATGGTGACCCTGGTGAGCTACCTGATCATACGCAAGAGCTACGGCTGGGCGACGGTGGGCTTTACGGTCACGGCGGTGTATACCCTGCAGCTGCTGACCCTGAACGGCGAGCAATTTATTATCGCCCGGCTGGCCGACACCCTGATTGGCTGCCTGATTGCCTTCGGCGGGATGGTCTGGCTGTGGCCGCAGTGGCAGAGTGGGCTGCTGCGCCAGAACGCCCACGACGCGCTGGAGGCCGATCAGGAGGCCATCCGCCTGATCCTCAGCGACGATCCACAGCCAACGCCGCTGGCCTGGCAGCGCATGAAGGTCAACCAGGCGCACAACGCCCTGTTCAACTCCCTCAACCAGGCGATGCAGGAGCCAGGCTTTAATTCGGCCTATCTGGCCGATATGAAGCTGTGGGTAACGCACAGCCAGTTTATCGTCGAGCATATCAACGCGATGACGACCCTGGCCCGGGAACATACGATGCTGACGCCAGACCTGGCGCAGCGTTATTTGCAGTCGTGTGAAATTGCGCTGCAACGCTGTCAGCAGCGTCTGGAATATGACGCGCCGGGCGAGAGCGGGGACAGCAATATTCTGGAAGCGCCAGAGACCCTGACGCAAGGCCCCATGAGCACGCTGGAGCAACATCTGCAGCGCGTTCTGGGACATCTGAACACCATGCACACCATCTCGTCGGTGGCATGGCGCCAGCGTCCGCATCATGGGATCTGGTTGATCCGGCGCTTAAAGCGGACCCCGTATTAAACGCCGGGTGGCGCTGCGCTTACCCGGCCTACAAGACCGTAGGCCCGTGCAAGCGTAGCGCCGCCGGGCAACACAACTACTTCTGAATCACGCGCTTCACCGCGGCGGCAAAACGGTTCATCCCTTCGTCGATATCCTCGCTCTCCACCAGCAGCGACGGCGCAAAGCGCATCACGTCCGGCCCGGCGTTGAGGACCATCGTCCCTTCACTGGCGGCGGCATAGAGGAAATCGCGCGCCCGACCTTTGTACTGCGGTTTGAGCTCGGCACCAATCAGCAGCCCCATGCCGCGAATATCGCTAAAGACATCGTACTGGGCATCGATCTGCTGGAGATGTTTCACAAACTGCTCGCGCTTCGCTTTGACGCCGCTCAGCACATCCGGGGTGTTGATGATATCAAACGCCGCGCCAGCCACCGCGCACGCCAGCGGGTTACCGCCGTAGGTGGAGCCGTGAGAGCCCACGTGGAACGCCGAGGCGATATCCTGAGTGGTGAGCACCGCGCTGACCGGGAAACCGCCGCCGAGCGCTTTAGCGCTGGTCAGGATATCCGGCGTCACGCCGTAGTGCATATAGGCAAACAGATCCCCGGTACGGCCCATGCCGCTCTGCACTTCATCAAACACCAGCAGGGCCTGATGCTGGTCGCACAACTCACGCAGCCCCTGCAGGAACTCCGGGGTCGCCGCCGTCACGCCGCCTTCACCCTGAATCGGCTCAACCACCACCGCACAGGTGTGATCGTCCATCACCGCTTTCACCGCATGCAGATCGTTAAACGGGACGTGAATGATGTCGGCCGGTTTCGGGCCAAAGCCGTCGGAATATTTTGGCTGACCGCCCACGGTCACGGTAAACAGCGAACGGCCGTGGAAGGCATTATGGAAGGCGATGATTTTGGTTTTAAACGGGCTGTGGCGGGTAGAGGCGTAGTAGCGCGCCAGCTTAAAGGCCGTTTCGTTGGCTTCGGTGCCGGAGTTCATAAACAGCACGCGCTCAGCAAAGGTGGCGTCGATAATTTTACGCCCCAGACGCAGCGCCGGTTCGTTGGTAAAAACGTTGCTGGTGTGCCACAGGGTTTCACCCTGGGTTTTGAGCGCCTCGACCAGCGCCGGGTGACAGTGGCCTAACGCCGTCACCGCAATGCCGCCCGCAAAATCAATGTACTCTTTACCCTGCTGATCCCAGACGCGGCTGCCTTTCCCCTTCACCGGGATAAACTCGGCCGGTGCATAAATTGGCAGGATAACTTCATCGAATGTTGCGCGCGTAATTGCAGATTGTTCAGTTGCCATGTAACCCCACCCTTTTTTTAAGCAAGAAGCAGAAGTGAAAATATAATCACGAAATATGCTTAAAAAATCACTTTATGGCAACTAAAAATCAACGATTAAGGAAATTAGCCAGCAGCTGGTGGCCCTGTTCGCTGAGAATACTTTCCGGATGGAACTGCACCCCTTCCAGATCCCATTCCCGGTGGCGGATACCCATAATCTCCCGGGTCTCGCTCCAGGCTGTCACCTCGAAGCAGTCGGGTAAGGTGGGCGGGTCAATGACCAGGGAGTGATAGCGGGTCACGGTCAGGGGATTATTGAGGCCAGCGAAGACCCCCGTACCGGTATGCGTCACGGGAGAGGTTTTGCCGTGCATCACTTTGGCGGCACGGACAATGGTCGCGCCAAAGACCTGGGCAATGGCCTGATGCCCAAGACAGACGCCGAGGATCGGCAATTTACCGGCATAGTGCTGGATCACCGCCAGCGAGATCCCGGACTCATCCGGCGTGCAGGGGCCGGGAGAGATAACGATTTTCTGCGGGTTCAGCGCCGCGACATCATCCAGAGAAAGCACGTCGTTGCGCCGGACCGCCACCTCCGCCCCCAGCTCGCAAAAATACTGGTACAGGTTCCAGGTGAAGGAATCGTAGTTATCAATCAGCAGAATCATGGCGGCTCCCGAAAAAATGGCCGCCCTATTCTACTCAGTTTCCCGGGCTTCGCTTACCACTTTGCTGAAGATTGTGTTCAGCGCGCTCAGATCGCCCATTGCACCGCTCTGGTTGGCCTGCGCCCACGCCTCAGGGTCGATACCGCGCCAGTCGAGTTGATATCCGGCATGGATTGCCAACTGTTCAAAGAAGATGCGCTGAACGATGCCGTTGCCGATGCGGAACGGATGCAGGACGTTGATTTCGCAATAGTAGTGGCTGAGGCGGTTAATGAAATCGGCTTTCTCCAGCCCGACGAGATAACCCTCCTCCTCCAGATCCTGCATCAGGGCATTGCCCTCTTTTTCGATATAGGCAAAGTGGCAGAACCGGGTATCGCCCTGGTAAATATCCATTTCACGAATGTCTCCCGCCCAGTCAAAAAGATCCTGGTAGAGATGCTGGTGTATGGCGCACAGGTGCGGCAGACCGCGCAACAGCGGCCCGAGGCTCAGGGTGGCGGCACGCAGCGCGGTGAACTCATACGCCGCCTGCGCAAGACGTTCGGCCTGACGAATGCCCAGCCGGTTACGCATCACGTTCAGCTCCGGGTAGAGGTATGGGTCGCGATCGTTGCCGTATTTATCGCTCATGCTGCCTCCCTAATTCTTCAAGACGAAGCTGCGCTTCTTCTGCGCTGAGCGTGACTAACGGACTGTCGACCCCTTCAAGGCGGCGGCTGGCCTGGAAATTGATATTTCGCTGTTGTTCCCAGAGGCGGGACTTTTGTTTTTCAGTGAGTTTTTTCACCTGTTACCTCCCTGCTTGTGCTCGTGTTGCCACAAGTATAAGCAGCAAACTGCGGTTTCGCAGGGAGGTAAAGGTAACGCGGGCAATGCCTGCCCGCGCCATCAGGGATTAAGGCAGGACTTTCGCAGAGAGGATAACTACCGGTTTTGTCGGCACATTCTGGTAAGGGCCGACGTCGTGCGTCTGCACCTGAGAAATTTTATCGGCCACATCCATGCCTTTCACAACTTTACCAAAGACCGCATAGCCAAAGTCACGCTGGCCGTGGTCGAGGAAGGCGTTATCCGCCACGTTGAGGAAGAACTGGCTGGTGGCGCTGTCTTTATCGGCAGTACGCGCCATGGAGATGGTGCCACGGCTGTTACGCAGGCCGTTATCCGCTTCGTTCTTGATTGGCGGGTTTGGCTGTTTCTGCTGCATCTGCTCGTTGAAGCCGCCGCCCTGCAGCATAAAGCCCGGGATCACGCGGTGGAAGGTGGTGCCGTTATAAAAACCGCTGTTCACATAATCGAGGAAGTTTTTCACCGAAACAGGGGCTTTCTGACTGTTCAGTTCCAGCTCAATATTACCGGCAGAGGTGGTCAACAGAACGTGCGGGTCTCCTTTGGCTGCCAGCGCAGCAGGAGAGAGGGCTGAGAGTGCGAGTACAGCCGCAACAGCCGCCAGGGTTGATTTGAGCATGAGAATTCCTTAACAAAGCGCAGTAAAGAAAGCGAATGGCTTGATTCTAAAGAGCAGTATGAATCCAGGCCAGCCATTTACCTAATTTTACGCATTTGAAACAGATGTAACCGTCGGGCAAACTGGCACCACAGGCATTAACGTGATCTAAATCACACTGAAAACTGCAATTTTCGTTTAATTAATCATAAAAGATTTAATTAGATCACATTCACGCTTAAAATCTGGCCGCTCGCAGCGCCGTCAACGCGCTTTACATTTCTATTCACAGGCCAGTCATGACTAACAGCAATCGTATCAAGCTCACATGGATCAGCTTCTTCTCCTACGCCCTTACCGGTGCGTTGGTGATCGTCACCGGGATGGTGATGGGAAATATCGCAGACTATTTCAACCTGCCCGTTTCCAGCATGAGTAACACCTTCACCTTCCTTAACGCCGGGATCCTGATCTCCATCTTCCTGAACGCCTGGCTGATGGAAATTGTCCCGCTGAAAACGCAGCTGCGTTTCGGCTTTGTGCTGATGGTCGCCGCTGTGGCCGGCCTGATGCTAAGTCATAGCATCGCCCTGTTCTCCGCCGCCATGTTCGTGCTCGGGCTGGTCAGCGGGATCACCATGTCCATCGGGACATTTCTCATTACCCATATGTATGAAGGCCGCCAGCGCGGTGCGCGTCTGCTGTTCACCGACTCCTTCTTCAGCATGGCCGGGATGATCTTCCCGATGGTGGCCGCGGCGCTGCTGGCCCGCAGCATTGAGTGGTACTGGGTTTACGCCTGCATCGGCCTGGTCTACGTGGCGATTTTTGTCCTGACCTTCGGCTGTGACTTCCCGGTTCTCGGCAAAAAAGGCCAGACCACCAGCGAGCCGGTGGTAAAAGAGAAGTGGGGTATTGGCGTGCTGTTCCTCTCCGTTGCCGCCCTGTGCTACATCCTCGGCCAGCTGGGCTTTATCTCCTGGGTGCCGGAGTATGCCAAAGGGCTGGGAATGAGCCTGAACGATGCCGGTCAGCTGGTTAGTGACTTCTGGATGTCGTACATGTTCGGCATGTGGGCGTTCAGCTTTATCCTGCGCTTCTTCGATCTGCAGCGGATCCTCACCGTGCTGGCAGGCGCCGCAACCGTGCTGATGTACCTGTTCATTAACGGTTCGCCGGAACATATGCCGTGGTTTATCCTGACGCTCGGCTTCTTCTCCAGCGCCATTTACACCTCGATCATTACTCTGGGCTCCCTGCAGACCAAAGTGGCCTCGCCAAAACTGGTTAACTTCGTGCTCACCTGCGGCACCATCGGCACCATGCTGACCTTCGTGGTCACCGGCCCGATTGTGGCGCACAGCGGCCCGCTGGCGGCATTACACACCGCGAACGGTCTCTATGCCGTCGTGTTTGTGATGTGCCTGGTGCTGGGCTTTGTGACCCGCCACCGCCAGCACAACGTGGCAGCAGCGTCTCATTGATCCCTCACGCCCCTTTGCTTCCTGCAGAGGGGCTGTTTCGGGTAAAGCACACCTCTTCTCCCCCGTTATCCATCTGGATCCACGTCTGCGCCAGCTGCGTGGTGGCAATCACCCTCCCCTGACGAATCGACCAGCGTACCGGCACCTGACAACGGACCGCATCGAAGCCCGTCTCCGCAGGCAGGATCACCAGGTTAGCCGGGTTCCCCGATTCAATACCGTAATCGCTCAGGCCAAAGGTACGCGCGCTGTTATGGGTGATCAGGTTAAGACCGCTGTCGATCTGCTGATAGCCCATCATCTGGCAGACGTGCAGACCCATATGCAGGACCTGCAGCATATTGCCGGTGCCCAGCGGATACCAGGGGTCAAACACGTCGTCGTGGCCGAAGCAGACGTTAATTCCCGCCTCAAGCAGCTCCTTCACGCGGGTGATGCCGCGCCGTTTCGGGTAGTCGTCAAAGCGCCCCTGCAGATGAATATTCACCAGCGGATTAGCGACAAAGTTAATCCCGGAGAGCTTTAGCAGACGGAACAGCCGCGAGGTATAGGCCCCGTTGTACGAGTGCATGGCGGTGGTATGGCTGGCGGTGACGCGCGGGCCGATGCCGGCCTCATACGCCAGCATCGCCACCGTTTCGACAAACCGCGACTGCTCGTCGTCGATTTCATCGCAGTGAATATCCAGCGGCCGGTCATACTTCTTCGCCAGTTCAAAGGCGATGTGCAGCGACTGCACGCCGTACTCGCGGGTGAACTCAAAGTGTGGGATGGCACCCACCACGTCGGCCCCCAGCCGTAACGCCTCCTCCAGCAGAGCGGCGCCGTTGGGGTAAGAGAGGATCCCCTCCTGCGGGAAGGCCACGATCTGCAGCTCGACCCACGGCGCCACCTCCTGCTTCACCTCCAGCATCGCCTTCAGGGCGGTGAGCGTCGGGTCGGAGACATCGACATGGGTACGCACAAACTGGATGCCGTTGGCGATCTGCCACTTGAGGGTCTTCCACGCCCGGGCTTTGACATCCTCATGGCTGAGCAGCGCCTTGCGCTCCGCCCAGCGTTCGATGCCTTCAAACAGCGTCCCGGACTGGTTCCAGTTCGGCTCACCTGCGGTTTGAGTGGTATCAAGGTGGATATGCGGCTCGATAAACGGCGGCAGGGCCAGCCCCCCCGCGCGCGTTTAGCACTTCATAGCTCTCGCTGTGCCCCTCGCCCGTCGGGGTGATTTCGCCAAAACAACCGTTCTCAATAGCCAGTTGCCAGAGTCCGTCGCGACCCGGTAACCGGACGTTCTGGATAAGCCAAAGCGGTGCTGTAGACATCGTATTCTCCCGAAAAAGGGGGCTGAAATTTAGGAGTAGCGGATTTTAAAGATTAGCCCCCCTAATTTGTACACAAAATCGGCTATCACGAAAAGCCTGCTAATTCCGCTACTTATAAAAATCCTGACAAATCAGCCATCTACTCACTAAGGAGTAGGTGAAGGCGTATTTGATTTGCATCAATAAGCGGCTTTGCTGAATCGTTAAGGTAGGTGGTAATAGAAAAGAAATCGAGGCAAAAATGAGCAAAGTCAGACTCGCGATTATCGGTAACGGCATGGTCGGTCACCGCTTTATTGAGGATCTTCTTGATAAAGCCGATGCCGCCCGGTTCGACATTACCGTGTTCTGTGAAGAACCCCGTAAGGCGTACGACCGCGTGCACCTCTCCTCCTATTTCTCTCACCACACCGCCGAAGAGCTCTCTCTGGTGCGCGAAGGTTTTTACGAGAAACATGGCGTGAAGGTGCTGGTGGGCGAACGCGCTATCACCATTAACCGTCAGGAAAAAGTGATTCATTCCAGTGCGGGACGCACGGTTTTTTACGACAAACTGATCATGGCGACTGGCTCTTACCCGTGGATCCCACCGATCAAAGGGTCAGAAACTCAGGACTGCTTCGTCTATCGCACCATTGAAGATCTCAACGCCATCGAGTCCTGCGCCCGTCGAAGCCGTCGCGGCGCGGTGGTCGGCGGCGGTCTGCTCGGCCTCGAAGCTGCTGGCGCGCTGAAAAACTTAGGCGTTGAAACCCACGTCATCGAATTTGCCCCGATGCTGATGGCAGAGCAGCTCGACCACATGGGTGGCGATCAGCTCAAACGCAAAATTGAGAGCATGGGTGTGAAAGTTCACACCAGCAAAAACACCAAAGAGATCGTGCAGGAAGGCACCGAGGCGCGTAAAACCATGCGCTTTGCCGACGGCAGCGAGCTGGAAGTGGACTTCATCGTCTTCTCCACCGGTATTCGCCCGCGCGACAAGCTGGCTACGCAGTGCGGCCTGGCGGTTGCCCAGCGCGGCGGCATCATGATCAACGCCACCTGCCAGACCTCCGACCCGGATATCTACGCCATCGGCGAGTGCGCCAGCTGGGAAAATCACGTCTACGGTCTGGTTGCCCCGGGCTACAAAATGGCGCAGGTCGCCGTTGACCATATCCTCGGCAATGAAAATGCCTTCGAAGGCGCAGACATGAGCGCCAAGCTGAAACTGCTGGGCGTTGACGTGGGCGGTATCGGCGATGCGCACGGCCGCACGCCAAACTCCCGCAGCTACGTCTACCTCGATGAAAGCAAAGAAGTTTATAAGCGTCTTATCGTCAGCCCGGATAACAAGACCCTGCTCGGTGCGGTGCTGGTGGGTGATACCAGTGACTTCGGCAACCTGCTGCAGCTGGTGTTGAATGCCATCGAGCTGCCGGAAAACCCGGACGCGCTAATCCTGCCTGCCCACGCTGGCAGCGGTAAGCCTTCAATTGGTGTCGATAAACTGCCGGACAGCGCGCAGATTTGCTCCTGCTTCGATGTCACCAAAGGCATGCTGATCTCCGCCATCAACAAAGGCTGCCACACCGTGGCGGCGCTGAAAGCCGAAACCAAAGCCGGTACCGGCTGCGGCGGTTGTATCCCGCTGGTCACCCAGGTACTCAACGCCGAGCTGGCGAAACAGGGTATCGAAGTGAACAACAACCTGTGCGAGCACTTCGCTTACTCTCGCCAGGAGCTGTACCACCTGATCCGCGTGGAAGGCATCAAATCCTTCGACGAGCTGCTGCAGAAACATGGCCAGGGTTACGGGTGTGAAGTCTGTAAACCGACCGTCGGTTCTCTGCTGGCCTCCTGCTGGAATGAGTATGTGCTCAAGCCGCAGCACACCCCGCTGCAGGACACCAACGACAACTTCCTGGCTAACATCCAGAAAGACGGGACTTACTCCGTAATCCCACGCTCTGCCGGTGGCGAAATCACCCCGGAAGGTCTGGTGGCGGTGGGCCGCATTGCCCGTGAATTTAACCTCTACACCAAAATCACCGGCTCCCAGCGTATCGGCCTGTTCGGCGCGCAGAAAGACGATCTGCCGGAAATCTGGCGTCAGCTGATTGAGGCAGGCTTCGAAACCGGTCATGCCTATGCCAAAGCGCTGCGTATGGCGAAAACCTGCGTGGGCAGCACCTGGTGCCGTTACGGCGTGGGCGACAGCGTCGGCTTCGGCGTCGAGCTGGAAAACCGCTACAAAGGCATCCGTACCCCGCACAAAATGAAGTTCGGCGTCTCCGGCTGTACCCGTGAATGTGCCGAAGCGCAGGGTAAAGACGTGGGTATCATCGCCACTGAGAAAGGCTGGAACCTGTACGTCTGCGGTAACGGCGGGATGAAGCCGCGTCATGCGGATCTGCTGGCGGCGGATATCGACCGTGAAACGCTGATCAAATACCTCGACCGCTTCATGATGTTCTACATCCGTACCGCGGACAAACTGACCCGTACCGCGCCGTGGCTGGATAACCTGGAAGGCGGCATCGACTACCTGAAGTCCGTCATCATCGACGACAAACTCGGCCTGAACGCAACGCTGGAAGAAGAGATGTCTCGCCTGCGTGACGCCGTGATTTGTGAATGGACTGAAACCGTCAACACCCCGGCGGCGCAGGTTCGCTTCAAACACTTTATCAACAGCACCCAGCGCGACCCGAGCGTGCAGGTGGTGCCAGAGCGCGAACAGCATCGCCCGGCGACACCTTATGAACGCATTCCGGTGATGCTGGTGGAGGAAAACGTATGAGCCAGTGGGTCAACATCTGCAAAATCGACGAGATCCTGCCTGCCACCGGCGTGTGCGCGCTGTTAGGTCATGAGCAGGTTGCCATTTTCCGTCCGCGTCACGACGAACAGGTGTTTGCTATCAGCAATATCGACCCGTTCTTCGAGGCCAGCGTGCTCTCCCGCGGGATCATCGCTGAGCATCAGGGCGAGCTGTGGGTTGCCAGCCCGCTGAAAAAGCAGCGTTTCCGCCTGAGCGACGGCCACTGCATGGAAGATGAGAGCCGCTCCGTGAAGCACTATGACGTCCGCGTCAAAGACGGCAAGGTACAGCTGAGAGGCTGATTAATACGGGGATGCAACGCCCCCGTTATTTGTTTTTGATTTTGATTTTGTAGGCCCGGCAAGCGCAGCGCCGCCGGGCAATTGCCGGATGGCGAAGCAAGCTTCTTATCCGGCCTACGATTTACTTTTTAGCTTTTCTTTTTCATTACTCAGGATAATCAAATGTTTACAGACACTATTAATAAGTGTGCGGCTAACGCTGCGCGTATTGCACGCCTCAGTAAAAACAGTCCGCTCGGCTTCTGGATCAGCTCCGCCATGGCGGGAGCCTATGTCGGCCTCGGGATCATTTTAATTTTCACCCTCGGTAATCTGGTCGACCCGTCCGTGCGTCCGCTGGTGATGGGTGCCACCTTTGGTATCGCCCTGACGCTGGTCATCATCGCTGGCTCTGAACTGTTTACCGGCCACACCATGTTCCTGACGCTGGGCGTCAAAGCGGGCACCATCACTCAGGGCCAGATGTGGGCAATCCTGCCACAAACCTGGCTCGGTAACCTGGTGGGCTCGGTGTTTGTTGCCCTGCTCTACAGCTGGGGCGGCGGTAGCCTGTTGCCGGTGGATACCAGCCTGGTACACACCGTCGCGCTGGCAAAAACCTCCGCACCGGCGATGGTGCTGTTCTTCAAGGGCGCGCTCTGTAACTGGCTGGTCTGCCTTGCGATCTGGATGGCAATCCGTACCGAAGGTGCCGCGAAATTTATCGCCATCTGGTGGTGTCTGCTGGCCTTTATCGCTTCCGGCTACGAGCACTCCGTTGCCAACATGACGCTGTTTGCCCTCTCCTGGTTCGGTCACCACAGCGAAGCCTATACGCTGTCCGGTATCGGCCATAACCTGTTGTGGGTAACACTTGGCAATACCCTTTCTGGGGTTGTATTTATGGGTTGGGGTTACTGGTATGCTACCCCTAAAGCGGAGCGTCCGACTCCGGCTACCATCGCAACCGTTCAGGCGAAAGCCAACCAGTAAGAAGAGGTAATGTCGTGGATCACCTGCCAATATTCTGTCAATTACGCAATCGCGACTGCCTGCTGGTAGGGGGTGGCGATGTGGCTGAACGCAAAGCCCGCCTGCTGTTAGAGGCAGGTGCCCGACTCACCGTTAATGCCCTCGCCTTCGCCCCGCAATTTACCGTGTGGGCGCAGGAGGGGATGCTCACCCTCGTCGAGGGTGAGTTCCAGGAATCTCTGCTCGATACCTGCTGGCTGACCATTGCCGCCACCGACGACGACGCGGTTAACCAGCGCGTCAGCGACGCCTGTGAAGCGCGGCGGATCTTCTGCAACGTGGTGGATGCGCCGAAAGAGGCGAGCTTTATCATGCCGTCGATTATCGACCGCTCCCCGCTGATGGTCGCCGTCTCCTCCGGCGGGACGTCGCCAGTGCTGGCGCGTCTGCTGCGCGAAAAGCTGGAAGCGATCCTGCCGCAGCATCTGGGCCAGGTGGCTCACTATGCGGGGCAGCTGCGCTCACGCGTGAAAAAGCAGTTCGCCACCGTGGGCGAACGCCGTCGCTTCTGGGAAAAATTCTTTGTGAACGACCGGCTGGCGCAGTCGCTGGCGAATCAGGATCGGAAAGCGGTGGAGGAAACTACCGAGCAGCTGATCAATGCCCCGCTCGATCACCGGGGCGAAGTGGTGCTGGTGGGTGCCGGTCCGGGCGATGCCGGGCTGTTGACCCTGAAAGGGTTACAGCAGATCCAGCAGGCGGATATCGTAGTCTATGACCGTCTGGTCTCCGACGACATCATGAACCTGGTGCGCCGCGATGCGGATCGGGTGTTTGTTGGCAAACGTGCGGGCTACCACTGCGTGCCGCAGGAAGAGATTAACCAGATCCTGCTGCGTGAAGCGCAAAAGGGTAAACGCGTGGTGCGTCTGAAAGGCGGCGATCCCTTTATCTTTGGGCGTGGCGGCGAGGAGCTGGAGACCCTCTGTGAGGCGGGCATTCCGTTCTCAGTAGTGCCGGGCATTACCGCCGCCTCCGGCTGCTCGGCCTATTCCGGTATCCCGTTGACCCACCGTGACTACGCCCAAAGCGTGCGCCTGGTTACCGGCCACCTGAAAACCGGCTGTGAGCTGGACTGGCACAACCTGGCCGCCGAGAAGCAGACCCTGGTGTTCTATATGGGGCTGAACCAGGCGGCGACTATTCAGGCTAAGCTGCTTGAACACGGCATGGATGCAGAAATGCCGGTTGCGCTGGTGGAGAACGGTACCTCGATTAAACAGCGCGTGGTCAGTGGCGAGTTAACCCAGCTGGGCGATCTGGCGCAGCAGGTTGAAAGCCCGGCGCTGATCGTCGTAGGCCGCGTGGTGGCGCTACGTGACAAGCTCAACTGGTTCTCAAACCACTAGGTCAGACTGAACATATTCCCCGCAAAATGAGTAGTCCTGTTATGGACTACTCCTCTGTTACCGCTGTCGATAACATACCTTCCGCGAAAGCAAATTTTCTATATATTCCCTCACGTTACAGACAAGGAAGCGTTATGTTCAAACTGGCAAAGATTGCCCTGGTTGCAGGCATCTTAACTACCCTGACGGCGTGCACCGGCCACGTGCAAAACACCAAAAATAACTGCAGCTACGACTACCTGCTGCACCCGGCGATCTCCATCTCCAAGATCATCGGTGGCTGCGGCCCGGCGGCAAACCAGTAAGCCTTTTTCAGGCATAAAAAAACCGGGGATCCCCCGGTTTTTTTATTTCGCCGGGTGGCGCTTACGCTTACCCGGCCTACAAGTTTGCGTAGGCCGGGTAAGGCACAGCCGCCACCCGGCAAACACACTCAAGGCTTAGCTACAAACCCAATCGCTTCATACACCGCTTTCAGGGTTACCGAAGCGCGTGCGCTGGCTTTCTCAGCACCGTCTTTCATCACCTTCTGCAGGAAGGCTTCGTCGTTGCGGAACTGGTTGTAGCGCGCCTGCAGTTCGGTCAGCATACCGGAGACCGCATCTGCCACTTCACCTTTCAGATGGCCGTACATTTTGCCTTCGAAGTGCTGCTCCAGCTCCGGAATGCTCTGCCCGGTCACGCCAGAGAGAATATCCAGCAGGTTAGAAACGCCCGCTTTGTTCTGCACGTCGTAACGCACCACAGGCGGCTCGTCAGAGTCGGTGACCGCACGCTTGAGCTTCTTGACCACCGCTTTCGGATCTTCCAGCAGGCCGATCACGTTGTTGCGGTTATCGTCCGACTTGGACATCTTTTTGGTCGGCTCCAGCAGGGACATCACGCGGGCACCGGACTTCGGAATGAACGGCTCAGGCACCTTGAAGACATCGCCGTAAATGGCGTTAAAGCGCTGGGCGATATCGCGACTCAGCTCCAGATGCTGCTTCTGGTCTTCACCCACCGGCACCTGGTTGGTCTGATACAGCAGAATGTCCGCCGCCATCAGTACCGGATAGTCAAACAGACCGGCGTTGATGTTTTCAGCGTAACGGGACGATTTATCCTTGAACTGGGTCATGCGGCTCAGCTCGCCGAAATAGGTGTAGCAGTTCAGGGCCCAGCCCAGCTGCGCGTGTTCCGGCACGTGGGACTGAACGAAGATGGTGCTTTTCTCAGGATCGATACCGCAGGCCAGGTACAGCGCAAGGGTGTCGAGCGTCGCTTTACGCAACTGCTGCGGATCCTGGCGCACGGTAATGGCGTGCTGGTCAACGATGCAGTAGATGCAGTGATAGTCATCCTGCATGCCCACCCACTGACGCAGCGCACCCATATAGTTGCCAATGGTCAGTTCACCTGAGGGCTGTGCGCCACTAAATACGATGGGCTTAGTCATTTTTCAATTCCTGATTTTCACTGTGCGAAAGCCCGAGAACGGGCAGTAAATCTTTGAAGTGGTCGAAGACGAAATCCGGCTCACTCAGCGTAATGGATTCACCGTAGTTATAGCCATAGGTCAGGCCCACGGACGGGCAACCTGCAGCCCTGGCCGCCAGAATATCATTGCGCGAATCCCCTACAAAGAGCAGCGCGTCCGGCGATAAGGATAATTTTCCTGCCACCAGCAGCAGCGGTTCGGGATGCGGCTTCTTATTCTGCACGTCATCGCCACCGACAATCACCGAGAAGTATTTAGCGATATCCAGCGCTTCCAGCAGCGGTGCAACAAAAGCCGTCGGCTTGTTGGTCACCAGCGCCAGCGGCATGCCTTCCGCATGCAGCGCGCTCAGCGTGCCGGCCACATCCGGGAACAGGAAGCTGCCCTCTTCTACCGTCTCTTCATAGAAACGGTTGAACAGCTTACGCAGGAGGCGAATCTGCTCTTCCTGCGGAATATCCGCATGATCGACGCCGGGTTTACCCTGCGCCGCACGCTGAATGGCGCGCTCCTGACGCGCCCAGGTCAGCGCGCGCTCCATCAGCACGTCTGCCCCGTTACCAATCCACGTTATTACGCGATCTTCGCCCGCCACCGGCAGCTCCAGCGCATACAGCGCCTGGTCAACCGCCGCGGTTAAGCCCGGCGCACTGTCCACCAGCGTGCCGTCGAGGTCAAACGCAACGCCCCGAATTGCCTGCAAATTATTCATGACTTACCTTCGCCAGTTCACTGCGCATTTCATCAATGACTTTTTTGTAGTCCGGCTGATCGAAAATCGCCGAACCGGCCACGAACATGTCTGCGCCCGCCGCGGCGATTTCGCCGATGTTGCTCACCTTCACGCCGCCGTCCACTTCGAGACGGATATCAAAGCCAGACTCGTCAATGCGACGACGCACTTCACGCAGCTTATCCAGGGTATGGGGAATGAAAGACTGGCCGCCGAAGCCCGGGTTAACGGACATCAGCAGGATCACGTCCAGCTTATCCATCACGTGATCGAGATAGCTCAGCGGGGTGGCCGGGTTAAATACCAGGCCCGCCTTACAGCCGTGCTCTTTGATCAGCTGCAGGGTGCGGTCAACGTGTTCGGAGGCTTCAGGATGGAAGGTGATGATGCTGGCACCCGCGGCGGCAAAGTCCGGCACAATACGGTCGACCGGCTTCACCATCAGATGCACGTCAATAGGGGCGGTCACGCCGTAGTTGCGCAGTGCCTTGAGGACCATCGGGCCGATGGTCAGGTTAGGCACGTAGTGGTTATCCATAACGTCAAAATGAACGACATCCGCACCGGCAGCCAAGGCTTTCGCGGTGTCTTCGCCCAGCCGGGCAAAATCAGCCGAAAGAATTGAGGGTGCAATCAAATACTGTTTCATCCGCATCTCCTTGAACTTTGTTTAACGGCGGGCGAAACGGCTCAGGGTAGATAGAGAGCCAGCAGTTCGTCCACCTTTTTACGTGTACCGCCGTTGCTGCTGATGCTGCGCCGGACTTTGACCTGATAATGATCTGCGGCCTTGTACCATTCGCGCGTATCAGGCGTGTCGTGATTCGAAATTAACACCGGAATTCTTTTGCTGACCAGCTTTTCCGCCATTTCCGCCAGACGCGCCTGCTCGGCAGGGCTGAAACTGTTGGTGTGATAAGCGGTGAAGTTCGCCGTTGCCGACAGAGGGGCATAAGGCGGATCGCAGTAGACCACCGAGTCGGTGTCCGCTTTCTCCATACACTCTTCATACGAGAGACAATGGAACTCCGCATTCTGCGCCTTTTCAGCAAAGTGGTACAACTCAGCCTGAGGGAAATAAGGACGCTTGTAGCGACCAAAGGGCACGTTGAATTGACCACGCAGATTATACCGGCACAGACCGTTGTAGCCGTGGCGGTTGAGGTAGAGGAACAGCAGCGCACGACGGAACTTGTCCTGGCTCTGATTAAACTCAGTGCGAAGGGCGTAGTAAACGTCCGGGTTGTTGTTCTCTGGGGTAAACAGCTTCCGCGCCTCATCAACGTACTCGTCGGTACGCAGCTTCACGATGTTATAGAGGTCGATAAGGTCGCTGTTGATATCCGCAAGGATATAACGGGAGTAGTCGGTATTGAGGAATACCGAGCCCGCGCCCACAAAGGGTTCGACAAGACACTCGCCGGCAGGCAGGTGTTTTTGAATATCATCGAGCAGGGGGGTATTTCCCCCCCTGCCCATTTCAGAAAAGCGCGATTTTTTTTCATGCTGACTAACTGATTACACCTTCTCCGGCTGTGGAGAAAGCTCCGACAGCATCCTGCGCTTCACAGATTACTTCAAATCGGACTGAACCTGACGGATCGGCTTCGCCCACGGGTTTTTCGCCTGAACATCAGCGGGCAGCGTTGCTACCGCGCGTTTTGCTTCATCTTTCGAAGCATACACGCCGCTTACCAGCACATACCATGGCTGACCGTTACGGGTGGTCTCATAGACAACGAAGTTCTTCAGGTTCGACTTTTTCGCCCAGCTGTTGAGGTTGTCATAGCTGGAAGAACTGCTCAACTGCAGCGTGTAGTTGCTGGATGAGGCAGATTTCAGTGAGCTCACGTTGCCTGAGGTTTTACCGGTGCTGGCAGTGGCCGCAGGTGCGGTTGCCGCCGGTGCCTGGGCGGTCGCCGTCGGGGCTGGCGTGGCGGTCGCTTTTGGTGCCGTCGCTGTCGCAGCAGGCGCTTTCGCCGGGGCGTTGATCACGGTTTCGCTGCGCTTAGGCTGGGCGGTTGCTTTCGGCTCTTCCGCTTTGGCTACTGGCTGCGGCTTCACTTCACGCTTCGGCTCAATGACCGTCTGCTTACGTTCCTGATGCTGGGCAGGCTTGGTCTGACGTGGCGCAGTTTCTGTCGCCGCCGTCTGCTGTTGCCCTGTCGCACCACGAATTGGCGCCACGGTCGCAGGCTCGGTCGGCAGCGTGGAGTTGACCACCACGTTGTTAACCTGCTGCTGGTTCTGCGGCTGCGTCAGCGCATTGTTCAGATCGCCCTGCACTTCAACACGCTGCTGACCTTCCGGGGTAGCCGGTGTCTGGCCCTGCGTTGGTGTGGACGCGACTGGCGGCAGAGAGATCTCCTGCTGGGTATTCCCGGCAGTCTGCTCGGCAGAGGTAGTGCCCGGCGCAGGCTGGGTACCGTTGGCCTGATCGGCCGCATTGCCGGACAGATCGACGCTCTTCTCAGTAGAGGCGTTCTGATCGGCTGGATTGCTCGACGGGGCTTTGAGTGCAGAGCCAACGCCGATAATCAGCAGCAGCAGGACCAGCACGCCCAGGCCCATCATAATATACTGGCGGGAAGCGGGCTTCGCCGGAGCAGCTTTACGCTTGCGCGGGCGACGCTCTACGGGCGCTTCGTCCACTGAATCATCTTCAGACTCATAGTCCTCTTCTTCACGCTCGTCGCGGGCAGCGCGGCCACGCGAAGGACGAGGGTCATCGTTTTCGAGATCGACCTCATCAAAGTTAATTTGCGGCTCGTTATCACGTTCTGAAGATTGGCGAGTACGACCAGTACGACGATCGCTGGGATCGGGTTTCAGCTCGTCTTCTGGTTTGAATTCATCCATTTAACACCCCACTAAAAGGCTTATGCCTACGACTTTGCACATCACCTGAAGCAAAATGGCTACGTTTTACCGCAGCCGGACCTTTCTAATAGTTACGCCTGCTGGCAATCAGCAATAGCGCCAAGAACCACATCGTGCGGCACACCGCCACGCACTTCACTCTTACCTATCGCAAGCGGGAGCACCAGACGCATCTCGCCTGCTAATACTTTTTTTATCACGCATCATATGCGGCAAGTAGGCCTGCGCTGACATTTCGCGCGGCCCCGTCACCGGTAACCCGGCACGCTCAAGCAGCGTAATAATGCGTTGCGTATCCGCCTTGCTGAACTGACCCAGACGCTCCGAGGTGCGTGCGGCCATTACCATCCCCGCCGCAACGGCCTCGCCATGCAGCCAGTTACCGTAGCCCATTTCGGCTTCGATAGCATGACCGTAGGTGTGCCCCAGATTCAGTAAAGCACGTAAGCCTGTTTCGCGCTCGTCTGCAGCCACGACTTCTGCTTTCAGCTCACAGCAGCGGCGAATACAGTACGCCATCGCCTGACCATCCAGGCGCAGTAAGGCATCCATATTCTCTTCCAGCCAGCTAAAGAACGCGCCGTCGAGAATAATGCCGTACTTGATCACTTCCGCCAGGCCTGATGCCAGCTCGCGCTGAGGCAGCGTTTTCAGACAGTCGAGATCCACCACCACCGAAGCGGGCTGATAGAACGCGCCAATCATGTTTTTGCCAAGCGGATGGTTAACGGCCGTTTTGCCGCCAACAGAAGAGTCGACCTGCGACAACAGCGTGGTAGGAATCTGAATAAAACGGACACCACGCTGATAGCTTGCCGCAGCAAACCCCGTAAGATCGCCAACAACACCGCCGCCTAATGCCAGCAGTGTAGTATCGCGACCATGCGGTTTTTGCAGTAATGCGGTAAAGACGGTATCCAGTACCGTCAGGCTTTTATACTGCTCGCCATCAGGCAGAATCACACTGTCGACCTTCACGCCAGCCTGTTCAAGGCGCTGACGCACGGTGTCGAGATAAAGCGGAGCCAGAGTCTCGTTGGTGACCAGCATTGCCTGATCACCCGCTTTCAGTGGTAAGAAGGAAGCTGGGTCGTTAAACAAACCAGCCGCGATAGTGATAGGGTAACTCCGTTCACCGAGAGTGACTGTAATCCTCTCCATAGCGCGACATCCACCTTAAATGCTTTTACCCGCAGGCGAGTGTATATAAAGCCAGAATCAGTTGCTTTCCAGCATATGAATAATCTGGTTTGCGACCACTTTAGCGCTCTGGTCGTCTGTGCGAATGGTGACGTCGGCAATCTCTTCGTACAGCGGATTGCGTTCACCAGCCAGGGCTTCCAGAACTTCGCGTGGAGGCGTCTCAACCTGCAGCAACGGGCGTTTTTTATCACGCTGCGTACGCGCCAGTTGTTTTTCGATGGTCGTTTCAAGATAGACCACGACACCGCGGGCGGAGAGACGGTTGCGAGTTTCGCGAGATTTTACAGAGCCGCCGCCAGTAGCCAGCACAATGCCCTGTTTTTCCGTAAGTTCATTAATGACTTTTTCTTCACGGTCACGGAAACCCTCTTCGCCTTCTACATCGAAGACCCAGCCCACATCAGCTCCGGTTCGTTTCTCAATCTCTTGATCAGAATCGTAAAATTCCATATTGAGTTGTTGAGCTAACTGGCGCCCAATAGTGCTTTTGCCGGCACCCATAGGCCCAACCAGAAAGATATTGCGTTTCTCTGCCATTTTTTCGGTACTACTAAGACTATTCGTTAATGGTAAACCCGCTTCACCGGTATCGGGCGTAGCAGGACATGAACTGAAACCTCATATGCGATAGAGCGAGAGTCAGACTAAAAATTATCTCAATACTCCGGCTTGTTTGGCAACAGATTAAATCACCCGGCTTGCCGCTTAAGTTATTAAGGAGTGAGATTGAGTAAGCTGATTCTCAAATCGGTACTCCTTGTATGCTAATTCATGCCCCACGTCAAACATCTGCAACAAACAGAATGCAAAATCACGCGGGGCGTCGCGGGACATTATGGCGTCGCAACCAGACGAGGGGTGATAAAAACCACTAACTCCCGGCGTTCGTTGTCTTTTCCCTGATGGCGAAAAAACTGCCCCAGTAAAGGAATACGGCTCAAGCCTGGCACACTTTCGCTGCCGGTTTTATGCCTCTGAGAAAAAATTCCGCCTAAGGCCAGCGTTTCACCGCTTTTCACCTCGACCTGAGTTTCGATTTCCTGCTTATCGATCGCCAGCGTTTCGCCGTCGGCCTGCTGCAAAACCTGGCCCGGGGCGTTCTCGCTGATGCGCAGCTTCAGGCGCACGCGCCCGTTGGCCAGTACCACCGGCGTCACCTCCATGCCCAGCACCGCCTCTTTAAACTCCACCGAGGTCGCGCCGCTCACCCCGCTGGAGACCTGATAGGGGATCTCGCTGCCCTGCTTAATGCTGGCAGGCTGCATGTGCGACGCCAGCAGGCGCGGGCTGGCGATAATATCCACCTGCTGCTTCTGCTCCAGAGCGGAGAGTTCGAGATCCAGTAGCCGGCCATTGATCCGCCCGATGTTAAACCCCACCTGGGTGGTGGCGCCGTTGACGGCCAGATCGCTGCTGAGCATCGTCAACTGGCCTGGCTTACCGGCATTCTGCCCCTGGGCAAGATTCCACTTCACCCCCAGCTCGCGCAGGCTTTTTTCACTCATGCTGACGATATGCGCCGCCAGCTCCACCTGAGCCACGGGAAGATCCATCTGCGTCACCCAGTGCTGGAGTGCCTCCAGTGCAGCCCGGGTATCGCGCACCAGCAGGCGATTGGTGCGTTTATCTACCGCCAGGCTGCCTTTTGGGCTGAGGAGCTTTTCGGCAGCGGCCTGTAAATCTCCCGCATCGGCATAAGAGAGAGGAAAACTGCGCGCCTCCAGCGGCGCGCTGAGCTGCCGTTTTGTTCGCTCGGCCTCTTTATTAGCCTGCTGTTGCTGTTGCCACGCGGCGGTGTGAATATAAAAAATGCCCGCCTGCTGGCGCATCACCAGCCCGGCACTGGTAACCACCGTCTGGAGCGCCTGCAGCCAGGGGACTTCCTGCAGACGAAGAGAGACGCTGCCGCTGACGTCCGGGGAGATAATGATGTTGCGGTTCTCTTGCTCCGCCAGCGCCTGCAGAAGCTGGGCAACCGGCACCTCATCCACCACCAGACTCACCGGGGCTGGCTCCGCGGCCAGCGCCTGACTGCCTATCAGCAGTAATCCCACGATCCCTGTTTTCATCCTGTCTCTTTCCTTGTCGTTGCCATCGCCACTGCGGGGGCTCACACGCCCCGGGCATGTCGATGACCAGTTCCTTTTCATCCAGCGCCCTCACCTGTCCGCCTTGCGCCAGGGTGTCACCGCGCTTAAGGCGCAGCCAGCGCGAGGTTTCATCCCTGACGATCGCCACCGGCACTTTACCCAGCACCGCACCGACATAACGCCACTGACGTAATGCGGCGTCCGGGCAGCGTGAGGTCGGGGGCTGAAAGGGATCGCGCAGGCCGAGCAGCAGCGGCAGTAACAGCAGCACCCCGCACTTAACCCGCATCATGGCGCTCCAGCTGCATGACTATCTGTAAGCGGTTCTGCTCTGGCTGAATGCTAAAGCGATCCACCGCAACGTCGCGCCGGGCAAGGGTGACAAACAGCGAGGGGATCTGCGCCCAGGTCGCCTCCATCACCAGTTCGCCGCCTCTGCCCCCGGGCTGCCAGCGAACCATCCGCAGCGCATCGGTATCAAACTCCAGCGGCGAAAAAGACCGTGTCGCCACGGCAGTTTGTGCCTCGTCAGGGGGTGAGAGCTTGCGCACCGCACTCCACAGCCGGGCATTGGCCTGCTGCGTCGCTACCGGCTGCGCCTGCATTCGCCCCTGCCATAGGGTGGCGCAGATCAGGAGTAATGCTGAACTGAGGCCCCAGCACAGGCAGCGCCCGCGCGGGGTCATGGCATACCAGCTGTCAGGATGGATCCGCATCAGCACTCTCCTTGCGGGTTAGCGTCCAGCTGAACTGCCAGCGCCCCTGGGCATCCTGTCGCATCTCCCCCCGGCGCACCGGGAGTAAACCCCGACACCTGCCGCAGCGCTGCCTCCAGCGCCCCCAGCGCGGGTAGCGTGGAGGCGTAGCCGGTCAGGGAGAGGGTCGACTGCTGAAAGCGCAGCTGCGCCAGCCAGGCCTGCTCCGGCAGGTGGCGGGATAAGGCAATCAGTGCCGGTTGCCAGGCTTCCGTCTTCGCTTTGTGCAGCGCCCAGCGCTGCTGTTGTCGATGCCGGGCCCGTAACGCCGTCCACTGCTTTTGCCGCTGCTCCAGCCCCTGACGCAGCGCCAGATCGCTGGCATGCCGCAGCGCGCTGCCGCGTGTCACCAGAGAAGCGCTGGCCCGGCTGGTGGCACCGATCGTCAGGGTAACCAGCAACGAGCCGGTAAACATCAGCCCCCAGAACCACAGGCAGCGACGCCGTTGCCGCTGGCGCCACGGCATAAGATTGGCCGTCCTCATCGTGATCGCTCTCCGGTCGCCAGCGCCAGCGCGACGCTGAAATCTGCCCCATTTTCCGGCAGCGGCGGCTGGGTGCGGGATAACACACACCAGGGGTCGAAGTTGCCCGCCCCACAGCAGGCGATTTCGTCGACCCTGAGTGCCAGCATGGCGGCCAGCCGATCGACGTCGGGTGCCTCCGTTAGCGCGCGCCTGCCCCACTGGTGACGCATCGCCCAGAGCCACTGATCCCGGTCACGCCAGGCGACGCACTGGGCCGGGGCCTGCACAAAGGGCAGCAGGTGCGTCAGCGCTCCGGCGTCGGGCGTGACCGAGGCCAGCCGCAGACGCAGTACCCGGGCCAACTCCAGCAGGGTGGCGATCTCCTTATTCTGAGCCGCCGTCACGTGATAAGACTGGCTGAAGGTCTCTTCCACATAATCAAACCGCAGGGCATCGGGGGGCATCTCCAGCTCGCGGCTTATCGCCGAGGCGATCCAGGCGGTCTGTTCGCTGTCGCGCAGGGCCATCGACGGGCGCGGTAGCGTGCGCTGTAGGGTGCGAACAGCCGGAAAGGCGAGAAAGATTTGATGTTGATGAGGCAGCATCTGACGCCACTCGCGCAGCGCCGCAGCCAGTTGTTCGGGCTGAAGAATTTGCCCGTCGCGGATGATCCCCGCCGCCAGGGGGAGCTGCCACCAGCGGCGTAGCCCCCACCCTGACTTTTCGCGCACCAGCGCGACGGCCAATACTTTATCCTGTTGAATATGAACGCCTGTATGCCATGTTTTAAACGCCATGTTTCACGATCTCCTTATCGTCCCGCGGGATGACGGCTATATCAATGCTTCAGGCTTGCCTTTATACTACCGCGCGATTGTTTAGAAACTGCCCAGTTCAAACTAAATGGGAAATCTCCAGTGAAGTTCGTAAAGTATTTATTGATCCTTGCAGTCTGTTGCATTCTGCTTGGAGCAGGCTCGATTTTTGGTTTGTACAAATATATTGAGCCGCAACTGCCTGATGTCGCTACGCTTCGTGATGTACGGCTCCAGATCCCGATGCAGGTCTACAGCACGGACGGCGAGCTTATCGCCCAGTACGGTGAGAAGCGCCGTATCCCGCTGACCCTGAATCAGATCCCACCCGTGATGGTGAAAGCCTTTATTGCCACCGAGGACAGCCGCTTTTATGAGCACCATGGCGTCGATCCGGTGGGGATTTTCCGTGCCGCAAGCGTGGCGCTGTTCTCTGGTCATGCCTCTCAGGGTGCGAGTACCATTACCCAGCAGCTGGCGCGTAACTTCTTCCTGAGCCCTGAAAAAACGCTGATGCGTAAGGTCAAGGAAGTGTTCCTGGCGATCCGCATCGAGCAGATGCTGAATAAAGATGAGATCCTCGAGCTTTACCTCAACAAGATCTATCTCGGCTACCGTGCCTATGGCGTGGGCGCGGCAGCGCAGGTCTATTTTGGCAAATCCATTGACCAGCTGACCCTCAGTGAAATGGCGACCATCGCCGGTCTGCCGAAAGCCCCTTCCACCTTCAACCCGCTCTACTCGCTGGATCGCGCTACCGCACGCCGCAACGTGGTGCTGTCGCGTATGCTGAGCGAAGGCTATATCAGCCAGACCCAGTACGATCAGGCGCGTAACGACGTGATTGACGCCAGCTACCATGCGCCGGAAATCGCCTTCTCCGCGCCGTACCTCAGCGAGATGGTGCGTCAGGAGATGGTCTCCCGCTACGGCGAACAGGCCTACGAAGATGGTTACCGCGTCTACACCACCATCACCCGCAACGTCCAGCAGGGCGCGCAGCAGGCGGTGCGTAACAACGTGATTGATTACGACATGCGCCACGGCTACCGTGGCCCGTCAAACGTGCTGTGGAAGGTGGGTGAATCCGCCTGGGACAGCAAAAAGATCACCGACACCCTGAAGCCACTCCCGGGCTACGGGCCGTTTGTCGCGGCGGTAGTGACCCAGGCCAATCCGCAGGAAGCCACGGCGATGCTCGCGGACGGTACCTCGGTGTCGCTGCGCATGGAGGGCATCCGCTGGGCGCGTCCGTATCGTTCGGATACGCAGCAGGGCGCAACCCCGCGTAAAGTCACCGATGCGGTACAGGTGGGCCAGCAGATCTGGGTTCGTCAGGTTAATGACGCCTGGTGGCTGGGGCAGATCCCGGACGTTAACTCCGCGCTGGTCTCCATCGATCCGCATAACGGGGCGGTGCTGGCGCTGGTCGGCGGCTTCGATTTCAACCAGAGCAAATTTAACCGTGCCACCCAGGCGCTGCGTCAGGTCGGTTCCAATATCAAGCCGTTCCTCTATACCGCGGCAATGGACAAGGGCCTGACCCTCGCCAGCGTCCTCAATGACGTGCCGATCTCCCGCTGGGATGCCGGGGCGGGTTCCGACTGGCGGCCGAAAAACTCACCGCCAGAATACGCCGGGCCGATCCGTCTGCGTCAGGGTCTGGGTCAGTCGAAGAACGTGGTGATGGTTCGCGCCATGCGCGCCATGGGTGTCGATTATGCGGCGGAGTATCTGCAACGCTTCGGCTTCCCGGCACAGAACATCGTGCATACCGAGTCGCTGGCGCTGGGTTCAGCCTCCTTTACCCCACTGCAGGTTGCGCGCGGTTATGCGGTGATGGCAAACGGCGGCTTCCTGGTCGATCCTTTCTTCATCAGCAAAATCGAGAACGATCAGGGCGGCGTCCTGTTCGAAGCGAAACCGAAAATTGCCTGCGCCGAGTGTGATATTCCGGTGATTTATGGCGATACGCCAAAATCGGAATCCCTGAACAACCAGGACATGGAAGATGTCGCCGTTTCCCAGGCGCAGCAAAACGCGGCGGTGCCGCAGCCGCAACTCGAGCAGGCTAACCAGGCGCTGGTGGCACAGACCGGGGCTCAGGAGTACGCCCCGCACGTGATCAACACTCCGCTGGCGTTCCTGATCAAAAGCGCGCTGAACAGCAATATCTTTGGCGAGCCGGGCTGGCAGGGTACGGGCTGGCGTGCCGGTCGCGATCTGCAGCGTAAGGATATCGGCGGTAAAACCGGGACCACCAACAGCTCGAAAGATGCGTGGTTCTCAGGCTATGGTCCGGGTGCGGTGACCTCGGTGTGGATCGGCTTTGACGATCACCGCCGTGATTTAGGCCGTACCACGGCGTCCGGGGCGATCAAAGATCAGATTTCCGGTTACGAAGGCGGGGCCAAAAGTGCTCAGCCCGCGTGGGATGCCTTTATGAAAATGCTGCTGGACGGCGTGCCGGAGCAGCCATTAACCCCGCCACCAGGCGTGGTGACGGTCAATATCGATCGCTACAGCGGTCAGTTGTCCAATGGCGGCAGCAGTCGGGAAGAGTATTTCATCGAAGGCACGCAGCCAACGCATCAGGCGGTGCATGAGGTGGGTACTACGCTGATTGATAACGGCGAAACACAAGAGTTGTTCTAAAACGTCGGCCCCCCTTTCCCGTTGGGAGAGGGGGGATTTTTCTGCTACAACCTGCCCTGCCCTTTCAGCCACTCCCGCACCAGAAACAGCGCGCTCACGTTCCGGGCTTCGTTAAAGTCAGGCTCTTCCAGCAGATCCATCAGATGCGCCAGCGGCCAGCGCACCTGCGGCAGCGGCTCGGGTTCATCTCCTTCCAGCGATTCCGGATAGAGATCTTCCGCCAGCACGATATTCATTTTGCTGGAAAAGTAGGAGGGAGCCATACTGAGCTTTTTCAGGAAGGTTAACTCCTTCGCACCAAACCCCACCTCTTCTTTCAGCTCGCGGTTTGCAGCCTCAAAGACCGACTCACCGGGATCGATCAGCCCTTTCGAGAAGCCGAGTTCGTAAGATTCGGTCCCCACCGCATACTCGCGGATCAGGATCAGGTGCTCGTCAACAATGGGCACAATCATGACGGCTTCGCGCGTGGAGGGACGCATACGCTCGTAGACGCGGCGCACGCCGTTACTGAACTCCAGGTCCACACTTTCAACATTAAACAGACGCGATTTCGCGACGGTCTCAACATTCAGGATGGTGGGCTTTTGTAAGGGTTTGCTCATTTTGACGGGTCTTTGCTGAGTGAACTGGCGTCATTGTGCGATACGCCGCACGGTTTCGGCAATGTCAATCGCGCTTTATTTACATTTGTGTAACCTGTGCAGATTCATTCCTTATTTCAGATAAAATGTCAAGAGCTTGAAATTATTCCAGGAATTTGCTGATATCCCGTCAGGGTTAGCTTTGCTATCATCAGCGATCACTGGGATGCGCTTCATATTGCTCAAGTTCAACACCTTACATGCCGATAGCCAACCACAGACACGCGTTCACTGTTAAAAAGGTGCTACTGACTACACCTGTAAGAAAAAGTAAGATGGGGAAAGCATGAGCACCATTTTGATTGTCATCGCTGCTATGCTGGCCTGCGCATTCATTGCAGGGTGGTTGTACAGGCGTCGGGCGCAGCGTCGATATCGCCTGCCTTATCTCAATGCCTTTGCCGGGGCGAGTACCCGCAAGCTCACCGCTGAAGAACGCAGCGCGATTGAGCAATATCTTGAGTCCTTTAACCGTATTCAGCAGACGCCGGCGACAGGCGCCAGCGCCGCACCGGTCTCGTTAAGCCTCAATGCCCAGAGCAACACCGTGCTCTGCGTGACGCGCTCCATTACCCGCTACGGTATTACCACTGACGATCCCAATAAATGGCGTTACTACCTCGATTCGGCTGAGGTCCATCTGCCGCCGTCCTGGGAACAGTACATCAATGATGAAAATAGCGTTGAGCTGATCCACACCGACTCCATTCCGCTGGTGATCGCCCTCAACGGTCACTCCATCGCGGAGTATGTCCAGGAAGCGCCCCACTTTTCGCTGGAGCACGTCAGTTCCACCCAGGCGTCGATTCGTGGCGAAGAGACCGAGCAGATTGAGCTGCTGAATATTCGTCAGGAGACCCACGAAGAGTATGCCCTGAGCCGCCCGGACGGTATTCGCGAAGCGCTGCTGGTTGTCGCCGCGTTCCTGCTCTTTTTCTTCTGCCTGATGAGCCCCGATGTTTTTGCCCCCTGGCTTGCCGGAGGCGGCGTGCTGCTGCTGGCGGCGGGACTCTGGGGATTATTCGCCCCGCCTGCCAAAAATGCGCTGCGGGAGATCCACTGCCTGCGCGGCACGCCAAAACGCTGGGGCCTGTTCGGCGAAAACGATCAGGACCACGTCAACAATATCTCGCTGGGCATTATCGACCTGATCTATCCGCGCCACTGGCAGCCGTGGCTGGCCCAGGATTTAGGGCAAAAAACCGATATCGATATCTATCTGGACCGGCACGTCGTGCGCCAGGGCCGCTATTTATCCCTGCATGATGAAGTTAAAAACTTCCCGCTGCAGCACTGGCTGCGCAGCACGGTCATTGCCGGTGGTGCCGGTCTGGTGCTGGCGATGCTGGTTTTCCTCGTGCCGCTGGATATGCCAATCAAATTTACCCTGTCGTGGATTAAAGGCGCCCAGACCATCGAAGCCACCAGCGTTGGGGAGCTCGAAAGCGCGGGCGTGCGCATTGGCGATACCCTGCGCCTGAAGGGCACCGGGATGTGTAATATCCATGCCCCTGGCACCTGGAACGCCCGTCAGAGTTCACCCTTTACGCCGTTCGATTGCTCGCAGGTGATCTGGAACGACGCGCCTCCCCTGCCGCTGCCGGAATCCGACATCGTCAATAAAGCCACGGCCCTGACCCAGGCGCTGTCGAGCCAGCTGCATCCTAAGCCGGAAGATAACTCACGCGTCAGCCCGGCATTACGCTCCGCCATTCAGAAATCGGGCATGATCCTGCTGGATGACTTTGGCGATATCGTGATGAAAACCCAGGAGCTGTGTGCAGATCAGGATGAGTGTATCAGGCTGAAAAATGCGCTGGTTAACCTCGGCAACAGTAAAGACTGGGATGCGCTGGTGAAACGTGCCGATGGCGGCCGTCTCGATGGCGTCAACGTGCTGCTGCGTCCGGTCAGTGCGGAGTCGCTGGAAAACCTGGTCGCCACCTCGACCGCACCGTTCGTCATGCGCGAAACCTCGCGTGCCGCTCAGGCGCTTAACAGCCCGGCCCCCGGCGGCTTTGTGATCGTCAGCGACGAAGGCAACGAGCTGGTCGATCAGCCCTACCCGTCAGTGGCGCTGTATGACTATCCGGCCCAGGAGCAGTGGGGCGAGTTTCAGCGCCTGGCACAGATGCTGATGCGTACGCCGTTCAGCGCCGAAGGGATTGTGACGGGCCTCTTTACCGATGCCAACGGCACCCGCCATGTCGAGCTGCACAGCATGCCGGACAGCGCCGGGCTATGGCGCTACATCGCCACCTCGCTGCTGATGCTGACGATGCTCGTCTGCATGCTCTGGAACGCCTTTATGGCGCTGCGCCGCTACCAGCGCTCGCGCACCCGCCTGGCGGATATTCAGCAATACTACGAAAATTGCCTCAACCCCAAGCTTATCCCTGCGCCTGAGAGCCTGATCGGATAACGCTCCCGCGCGGCAGGATATGCTACCCTGTCGCGCACGTTTCTTCTGGCTGGAGTATTCCCCCATGCATTTTGATATCGCCTGGCAGGAGGTCGATACCGTCCTGCTGGATATGGACGGCACGCTGCTCGATCTCGCGTTTGATAACCACTTCTGGCAAAAACTGGTGCCGGAAACCTACGGCGAGCAGCAGGGGATCTCCCCGGCAGAAGCGCAGGAATTCATCCGCCAGCAATATACCGCCGTACAACATACGCTAAACTGGTACTGCCTGGACTACTGGAGCGAACGCCTCGGTCTGGATATTTGCGCGATGACCACCGCTCAGGGCCCGCACGCCGTGCTGCGTGAAGATACCGTTCCTTTTCTCGATGCACTGAAAGCGAGCGGCAAGCGGCGCATACTGCTGACCAACGCGCATCCGCATAATCTGGCGGTGAAGCTGGAACATACCGGTCTGGCCTCACACCTTGATTTATTACTTTCCACCCACACATTTGGTTATCCGAAAGAGGATCAGCGATTGTGGCACGCGGTGGCAGAAGAGACCGGCCTGCAGCCAGAAAGAACGTTGTTCATTGATGACAGCGAACCGATTCTGGATGCGGCGGCAACCTTTGGCATTCGTTATTGCCTTGGCGTAACCAATCCTGATTCTGGCCTGGCTGAAAAAAGCTATCTGCGGCATCCGGGGCTGAACGACTATCGCCGGATGATCCCCTCACTCACCGTGAAGGAGAAGCCATGAAAGAGAAGCCCTCCGAAGGGGTAAGACTGGACAAATGGCTGTGGGCTGCCCGCTTTTACAAAACGCGCGCCCTCGCCCGCGAAATGATTGAAGGCGGCAAAGTGCATTACAACGGGCAGCGCAGCAAACCGAGCAAGCTCGTGGAGCTGAACGCCACCCTGACTCTGCGTCAGGGCAACGACGAACGGACGGTGATTGTGAAAAACATCACCGAACAGCGTCGCCCGGCAACGGAAGCCAGCACCCTGTATGAAGAGACGGCAGAAAGCGTTGAAAAGCGCGAGAAGATGGCGCAGGCGCGAAAGCTGAATGCGCTGACCATGCCGCATCCCGACAGGCGACCGGACAAGAAAGAACGTCGCGATCTGATTAAATTTAAAAATGGCGAGAATGAGTGATTCTTGCTGAACGAGAGATGACTATGGCCCAACACGACCAATTACACCGCTATCTGTTTGAACAATTTGCCGTTCGCGGCGAGCTGGTAACGGTATCCGAAACCTGGAAACAGATCCTGGAAAACCACAACTACCCGCTGCCGGTGAAAACCGTGCTGGGCGAGCTGCTGGTTGCCACCAGCCTGCTGACCGCCACCCTGAAATTTGCCGGTGATATCACCGTGCAGCTGCAGGGTGATGGCCCGATGAGCCTGGCGGTGATCAACGGCAACAACCAGCAGCAGATGCGCGGCGTAGCGCGCGTACAGGGCGAGATCCCGGAAGGCGCAGACCTGAAAACCCTGGTCGGTAACGGCTACCTGGTGATCACCATCTCTCCGGAAGAGGGTGAACGCTATCAGGGCGTGGTCGGTCTGGAAGGTGATACGCTTGCCGCCTGCCTGGAAGATTACTTCATGCGTTCCGAACAGCTGCCCACCCGTCTGTTCATCCGTACCGGTGAAGTGGATGGCCAGCCTGCAGCCGGCGGTATGCTGCTCCAGGTGCTGCCTGCGCAGGATGCTCAGACCAATGATTTTGAACATCTGGCGACCCTGACCGAAACCATCAAGGCCGAAGAGCTGCTCACCCTGCCGGCGAACGAGGTGCTGTGGCGCCTGTATCACGAAGAAGAGGTGACGCTGTACGATCCGCAGGATGTCGAGTTCAAATGCACCTGTTCCCGTGAACGCTGTGCGGGCGCGCTGAAAACCCTGCCGGATGAAGAGATCGACAGCATCATGGCCGAAGAGGGCGAGATCGACATGCACTGCGACTACTGCGGTTCGCACTACGTCTTCAACTCGATGGACATTGCTGAGATCCGTAATAACGCCTCCCCGGCCGATCCTCAGCTGCACTAAGTTGTTCCGTTAACTGCCCTCTCGCGGGGGCAGTTGACCTTCTCCTCCGCTCGGCTACCCTTTCTTTTTATTCACTATTCCTTCCAATCCTGCTGAATCGTTATCAGCGATGTAAGTCTTTCGTAATTTACTTTCATGTATGCGCTTACACTCACATTCTCACAGTTAAATTTACCGGCAATTAACCTTTTAAGAACATTTTCACCAACCAAAAAGTGAATCCTGCCATAATCTGCTCCGCGAAGTGACAGGAGTCACAGCGTTTTCCGTCATAAAGGGTTTTTGTCCAGATACGCAAATCTATGAGCCCGGTCGCGGTTAACATTCGAGGAAAAACCCTACAATTTCAGGCAGTATATATTGGCTAAGGAGCAGTGATATGCGTGTTAATGGTTTAACCCCGCAGGATCTCAAGGCTTATGGTATCAACGACGCTCACGATATCGTCTACAACCCCGATTACGATACGCTGTATCAGGAAGAGCTCAATCCAGCACTGGAAGGATACGAACGCGGTATATTGACGACCACCGGCGCTATCGCTGTCGATACCGGTATCTTTACCGGCCGTTCGCCAAAAGATAAGTACATTGTCCGTGACGACACCACCCGCGACACCCTGTGGTGGGCGGATAATGGCAAAGGGAAGAACGACAACAAAGCGATCTCCCCGGAAACCTGGCAGCAGCTGAAATCCCTCGTTACTCAACAACTCTCCGGCAAGCGTCTGTTCATCATCGATGCTTACTGCGGCGCCAACGCCGACACCCGTCTTTCCGTCCGCTTTATTACCGAAGTCGCCTGGCAGGCGCATTTCGTGAAGAACATGTTCATTCGCCCCACCGATGAAGAGCTGCAGAGCTTCGAACCTGACTTTGTGGTGATGAATGGTGCGAAGTGCACCAACCCGAACTGGAAAGAGCAGGGTCTGAACTCGGAGAACTTTGTCGCCTTTAACCTGACCGAGCGTATCCAGCTGATCGGCGGGACCTGGTACGGCGGCGAAATGAAGAAAGGGATGTTCTCGGTGATGAACTACCTGCTGCCGTTACAGGGCATTGCCTCCATGCACTGCTCGGCGAACGTCGGCGAGAAAGGTGATGTGGCGGTGTTCTTCGGCCTGTCCGGCACCGGTAAAACCACCCTCTCCACCGATCCGAAACGCCGCCTGATTGGCGACGATGAGCACGGCTGGGATGATGACGGCGTATTTAACTTCGAAGGCGGCTGCTACGCCAAGACGATTCGTCTGTCGGCAGAAGCGGAGCCGGATATCTTCCAGGCGATCCGCCGCGATGCGCTGCTGGAGAACGTGACGGTGCGTGCCGACGGCTCGGTCGATTTTGACGATGCGTCAAAAACCGAGAACACCCGCGTCAGCTACCCTATCTACCACATCGATAACATCGTGAAGCCGGTGTCGAAAGCAGGCCATGCGACCAAGGTGATCTTCCTCACCGCCGACGCGTTCGGCGTGCTGCCGCCGGTTTCACGCCTGACCGCCAGCCAGACCCAGTATCACTTCCTCTCCGGTTTTACCGCCAAGCTGGCCGGTACCGAGCGCGGCGTGACTGAGCCAACCCCAACCTTCTCCGCCTGCTTCGGTGCGGCCTTCCTGTCGCTGCACCCGACGCAGTACGCCGAGGTGCTGGTGAAACGCATGCAGGCCGCGGGCGCGCAGGCGTATCTGGTGAACACCGGCTGGAACGGCACCGGCAAACGTATCTCAATCAAAGATACCCGCGCCATTATCGACGCCATTCTGAACGGTTCGCTGGATGAAGCGGAAACCTTCACCCTGCCGATGTTCGACCTGGCAATCCCGACCGAACTGCCGGGCGTGGACAGCCGTATTCTCGATCCGCGCAATACCTATGCGTCACCGGAGCAGTGGCAGGAAAAAGCCACCACCCTGGCGAAACTGTTCGTGGAAAACTTCGAGAAGTACACCGATACGCCGGCAGGTGCGGCATTGGTGAGTGCGGGACCAAGGTAAAAGCAAAAAGGCAACGCAAGTTGCCTTTTTTGAGGTTTTCTCCCTCTCCCTGTGGGAGAGGGTCGGGGTGAGGGCATCAGGCCGCACCCCATTTTTTAGCTCTCTTTCACCTGTCCACGCGTAAACGGAACCGGCAGCCACGCGCGGATGCATAACCCGCCCCGCTCGCTGGTGCCAATCTCCAGCAGACCGTTATGGTTATCCACGATACGCTGCACAATCGCCAGACCTAAACCGGTGCCGCTGGTGCTGCGCGCGCTGTCGCCACGCACAAACGGCTGGAACAGATGCTTGCGCTGCTCCGGCTTAATGCCCGGACCGTCATCTTCCACCTGGAACCAGGCACGGTTCAGTTCAGAGCCGCTGCTGACCTTGATCCATCCGTTGCCGTAGCGGGCGGCGTTAACCACCATATTCGCCACTGCACGCTTGATAGAGAGCGGATGCATGCGCACGGTGATATCGCCCGGCTGCAGGTCGGTTTCGATCTCACGCTCGTAACCGCTCTCGGCCGCCACCACTTCGCCCAGCACCGCGTTCAGCTCCGCGATCTCCATCGGCATCTCCTGCCCGGTGCGCAGGTAGTCGATAAACTGCTCGATAATGGCATTGCACTCTTCGATGTCCTTGTTAATGGACTCCGCCAGGTAGCCGTCCTCCTCACCCATCATTTCTGTGGCGAGGCGAATACGCGTCAGCGGAGTTCGCAGGTCATGGCTGACCCCGGCCATCAGCAGGGTTCGGTCATCGGCCAGCTGCTTAACGCCAGCCGCCATATGGTTGAATGCGCGGGTTACCGACCGCACTTCCGACGCGCCATACTCGCGCAGCGGAGGGGGAATAATGCCTTTACCGACCTGAAGCGCCGCATGCTCCAGGTCGACCAGCGGTCGGTTCTGAATACGGATAAACAGCCAGGCACCGCCTATCGCCAGCAGCATGATCGCCAGGGTGTAACGGAACAGCGGCGAGAAGTCGCCCTGATGGATTTCGGTCAGCGGCACGCGCACCCAGATATTGGGTGACAGCCAGGTTTTCAGCCAGACCACCGGCGAGCTTTTGTTGACCTCAACGCGCACTTCCGTCGGGCCACCCAGCTGCTGCGCCATCTGCTGGCTGAGGAATTCGTAGTGTTGCGCCCAGCGCAGGCCTGCGTCTTCCGCCGCTTCGTTGGAATAGAGCGATATCCCCAGCTCACGGTAGATTTCACGGCGAAACGCCGGTGGCACCACCAGCTGCGTGCCGTCTTCCAGCTGCAGTTTGTCGGTCATCAGCATACGTACTTCGTAGGCCAGGACCTTATTAAACTGCTGGAGACTCGGCAGGATCGCAAAGTTCAGCACAACCAGGTAGGTCGTCACCAGGCTGACAAACAGCAGGGTGACGATCAGTAACAGGGTGCGGGCAAACGAGCTACGCGGCGAGAAACGCATTCGCCTCATGCTTTAGAGCCGTCCGGGACAAACACGTAGCCCAGACCCCAGACGGTCTGGATATAGCGCGGATGCGCCGGATCCTCTTCCACCATGCGGCGCAGGCGGGAGATCTGAACGTCGATGGAACGCTCCATCGCGGAATATTCACGGCCACGCGCCAGGTTCATCAGCTTATCGCGGGAGAGCGGCTCACGCGGGTGGCTGACTAAGGCTTTCAGTACCGCGAACTCACCGCTGGTCAGCGGCATAGGCTCATCTTCACGGAACATCTCGCGGGTGCCGAGGTTCAGCTTGAACTTACCGAAAGCGATCACCGCCTCTTCCTGGGACGGTGCGCCCGGCAGTTCGTTCGCCTGACGACGCAGTACGGCACGGATACGGGCCAGCAGCTCACGCGGGTTAAAGGGTTTTGGAATGTAGTCGTCAGCACCAATTTCGAGGCCCACGATACGGTCAACCTCTTCCCCTTTCGCCGTCACCATAATGATCGGCATCGGGTTGCTCTGGCTACGCAGGCGACGGCAGATGGAAAGTCCATCTTCGCCTGGCAGCATCAGATCCAGCACCATCAGGTGGAAGGATTCGCGGGTTAACAGGCGATCCATCTGTTCGGCGTTGGCGACGCTACGAACCTGGAAGCCCTGCTCGGTCAGATAACGCTCGAGCAGCGCGCGCAGGCGCATGTCGTCATCCACCACCAGAATCTTATAATTCTCTTGCATTGTCAGTACTCCCAAAGGTTCGGATAATCTTGAACAGCGTATTCTAAAAAAGTGCGCGTCCACGACCAGCTAATTCTGGTATAAATTCTAGTCGAAATTGTTACAAAGCATATTTTACAGCAGCTTATCTGCACAATTCGTCACATAACTCATTATTAATCTTGTCTGATAAGCTAAGTGATACGTAATGTGCGCAAGGTATGCAACCTAAGTCGTAAGGCCAGAGAATGAAAACGCCCCTGATCACCCGCGAAGGGTATGAAAATCTGAAGAAAGAGATGGACACGCTGTGGCGGGAAGAGCGCCCGGAGGTGACGAAAAAAGTGACCTGGGCCGCGAGCCTGGGCGATCGCAGTGAAAACGCCGACTACCAGTACAACAAGAAACGGCTGCGCGAAATCGACCGCCGGGTGCGATATCTGACCAAATGCCTTGAGCACCTGAAAATTGTCGATTACTCCCCGCAGCAGGAGGGCAAAGTCTTCTTCGGTGCGTGGGTGGAGATCGAAAACGACGACGGCGATCTCAAGCGCTTTCGGATCGTCGGCTACGATGAAATTTTTGGTCGTAAGGATTACATCTCCATCGACTCGCCAATGGCCCGGGCGCTGCTGAAAAAAGAGGTCGGCGATCTGGCCGTCGTGCAGACCCCGGCCGGGGAAGCGACCTGTTATGTGAACGCCATCGACTATGTGAAATAACCCGCAAGAACAATCCGAGAGCCTGGCGCGGCGGCTGGCAATTTGCCGTGTCAGTCCGTATAACTATCCCCTGATTTTTCGACCCACAAGATGAAATAGCCATGATGAAAGATTCGCTCTGCCGCATTATTGCGGGTGAACTTCAGGCAAGGGCTGAACAGGTAGAAGCTGCCGTTCGCCTGCTTGATGAAGGGAACACCGTGCCGTTTATCGCACGTTATCGTAAGGAAGTGACTGGCGGTCTGGATGATACGCAGCTGCGTAACCTGGAAACCCGCCTTGGCTATCTGCGTGAACTGGAAGACAGGCGTCAGGCGATCCTGAAATCCATCGGCGAACAGGGCAAGCTGACCGACGATCTGGCCAAAGCCATCAACGGCACCCTGAATAAAACCGAACTCGAAGACCTCTACCTTCCGTACAAACAAAAACGCCGCACCCGCGGGCAGATCGCCATTGAAGCCGGCCTGGAGCCGCTGGCGGATCTGCTGTGGACCACACCGTCCCACGACCCGGAAACCGAAGCCGCGAAGTTTGTCGATGCCGATAAAGGCGTGGCCGACACCAAAGCCGCCCTCGATGGCGCACGCTACATTCTGATGGAGCGCTTTGCCGAAGATGCCGCCCTGCTGGCAAAAGTCCGTGATTATCTGTGGAAGAACGCCCATATCGTCTCCACCGTGGTCAGCGGCAAAGAGGAAGAAGGGGCGAAATTCCGCGACTACTTCGATCACCACGAACCTATTTCTACCACGCCGTCTCACCGCGCGCTGGCGATGTTCCGCGGCCGCAATGAAGGGGTGCTCCAGCTCTCCCTCAATGCCGACCCGCAGTTTGACGAGCCGCCAAAAGAGAGCCACGGCGAGCAGATCATCACCGACCATCTCGGCCTGCGCCTGAACAACGCCCCGGCGGACAGCTGGCGCAAAGGGGTGGTGAGCTGGACCTGGCGTATTAAGGTGCTGATGCACCTCGAAACCGAACTGATGGGCACCGTGCGCGAACGCGCCGAAGATGAGGCGATTAACGTCTTTGCCCGCAATCTTCACGATCTGCTGATGGCCGCCCCGGCGGGCCTGCGCGCCACCATGGGCCTCGATCCGGGCCTGCGTACCGGCGTTAAAGTGGCGGTGGTGGATGGCACCGGCAAGCTGGTTGCCACCGACACCATCTACCCGCACACCGGCCAGGCAGCCAAAGCGGCGGCGGCCGTGGCGGCGCTGTGCGAGAAGCACAACGTGGAGCTGGTGGCGATCGGCAACGGTACCGCCTCGCGTGAAACCGAGCGTTTCTTCCTCGATCTGCAAAAGCAGTTCCCGAAAGTGACGGCGCAGAAGGTGATTGTCAGCGAAGCGGGCGCGTCAGTGTATTCGGCATCCGAGCTGGCGGCGCAGGAGTTCCCGGATCTGGATGTTTCTCTGCGCGGTGCGGTCTCTATCGCCCGCCGCCTGCAGGATCCGCTGGCCGAGCTGGTGAAGATCGATCCGAAATCCATCGGCGTGGGCCAGTACCAGCATGACGTCAGCCAGACGCAGCTGGCGCGCAAGCTGGATGCGGTGGTGGAAGACTGCGTGAACGCCGTCGGTGTGGACCTGAACACCGCTTCCGTCGCCCTGCTGACCCGCGTGGCGGGCTTAACCCGAATGATGGCGCAAAACATCGTCGCCTGGCGTGACGAGAACGGCCAGTTCCAGAATCGCCAGCAGCTGCTGAAGGTGAGTCGCCTGGGGCCGAAAGCGTTTGAGCAGTGCGCGGGCTTCCTGCGTATCAACCACGGCGACAACCCGCTGGACGCCTCTACCGTTCACCCGGAAGCCTATCCGGTGGTGGAACGCATTCTGGCCGCCACCCAGCAGGCGCTGAAGGCGCTGATGGGCAACAGCAGCGAGCTGCGTAACCTCAAAGCGGTCGACTTCACCGATGAGAAGTTCGGCGTACCGACGGTATCCGACATCATCAAAGAGCTGGAAAAGCCGGGCCGCGACCCGCGTCCGGAGTTCAAAACCGCGCAGTTTGCCGAAGGCGTCGAGACCATGAATGACCTGCTGCCGGGCATGGTGCTGGAAGGTGCGGTTACCAACGTCACCAACTTTGGTGCCTTTGTCGATATCGGCGTGCATCAGGATGGCCTGGTCCATATCTCCTCCCTTGCCGACAAGTTCGTGGAAGATCCGCACACCGTGGTGAAAGCTGGCGACATCGTGAAGGTGAAAGTGCTGGAGGTGGATCTGCAGCGCAAGCGTATCGCCCTGACCATGCGTCTGGACGAGCAGCCTGGCGAAACCAATGCCCGTCGTGGCGGCGGTAACAGCGATGCGCGTCAGCAGCAGCGTCCGGCGGCGAAACCGCGCGGGCGTGAAGCCCAGCCCTCCGGCAACAGCGCGATGATGGATGCGCTGGCGGCGGCAATGGGTAAAAAGCGCTAACATACGTAATGCCCGGTGGCGCTTCGCTTACCGGGCCTGGGGTTTGTAGGCCGGGCAAACGCAGTGCCGCCCGGCAGACCGCCAGAATTAAAATAAAAACATACTCGCTTATTTTATAAATATGAAACCGATTGCATATCCGTATTTAAACCAATAATTATCACTCCATTAACAATAAATCTTTTTATCTCTTACCATCATTGCCCGTAAATATTGAGCAAGGTCAAGCAGCCTGCAAATTAATAGCTCTGGCCACATTCCGTCACATATTTAATATTGATGATAGAAACCATTCTCATTACCATTGTGTCTGTTGATTATTTAACCTTCCGTTAAGTAGGCACTATGCAATTCACTCCAGACAGCGCGTGGAAAATTACCGGCTTCACCCGCGAAATAAGCCCGGCCTACCGGCAGAAACTGCTCTCTTTAGGGATGCTACCCGGCTCCTCTTTCCAGGTGGTGCGCGTTGCCCCGCTGGGCGATCCGGTGCATATCGAAACCCGACGTGTGAATCTGGTTCTGCGTAAGAAAGATCTCGCCTTAATAGAAGTTGAAGCCCTGTCTCAATAACACGCCAGCTCCCGTAGCGAGTCGAACAGAATGAAAAAATTAACCATTGGCTTAATTGGCAATCCGAATTCCGGCAAGACCACGTTATTTAACCAGCTTACCGGCGCACGCCAGCGGGTAGGAAACTGGGCGGGTGTCACGGTCGAACGGAAAGAGGGCCAGTTTGCCACTACCGATAATCAGGTCACCCTCGTCGATCTGCCCGGCACTTACTCATTAACCACCATCTCCTCCCAGACCTCGCTGGATGAGCAGATCGCCTGCCACTACATTCTGAGCGGTGACGCCGATCTGCTGATCAACGTGGTGGATGCCTCGAACCTCGAGCGCAATCTCTACCTGACGCTACAGCTGCTGGAGCTGGGTATCCCCTGCGTGGTGGCGCTGAACATGCTCGATATTGCGGAGAAACAGCAGATCCGTATCGACGTCGACGCCCTCTCCGCCCGCCTGGGCTGCCCGGTGGTGCCGCTGGTTTCTACCCGTGCCCGCGGTATCGACGCCCTTAAGCTGGCCATTGACCGCCACAGCCGTAATGCCGACGTGGAGCTGGTGCACTATGCTCAGCCGCTGCTGCGGGAAGCGGGAATCCTCGCCCAGGAGATGGCGCACAGCATGCCGTTCAAGCAGCGTCACTGGCTGGGCCTGCAAATGCTGGAAGGCGATATCTACAGCCGCGCCTATGCCGGTGATGCCGCGCAGTATCTGGATGTCTCCCTCGCGCGGTTGAACGATGAGCTGGACGATCCTGCCCTGCACATTGCCGATGCGCGCTATCAAAGCATCAATGCCATCTGCGACGTGGTCAGCAACGCCCTCACCGCCGAGCCGAGCCGCTTTACCCGGGCGATGGACACCGTGATCCTTAACCGTTTTCTCGGCCTGCCGGTGTTCCTGCTGGTGATGTACGTGATGTTCCTGCTGGCCATCAATATCGGCGGTGCGCTACAGCCGCTGTTTGATGTCGGCTCGGTGGCCATCTTCATTCACGGCATTCAGTGGCTGGGCTACACCCTGCACCTGCCGGAGTGGTTGACCATTTTCCTCGCCCAGGGTCTGGGCGGCGGGATCAACACCGTGCTGCCGCTGGTGCCGCAGATCGGCATGATGTATCTGTTCCTCTCGTTCCTTGAGGACTCCGGTTACATGGCCCGCGCGGCCTTCGTGATGGATCGCCTGATGCAGGCCCTCGGTCTGCCGGGCAAATCCTTTGTGCCGCTGATTGTCGGCTTCGGCTGCAACGTGCCGTCGGTGATGGGCGCTCGCACCCTGGATGCGCCCCGCGAACGGCTGATGACCATCATGATGGCGCCGTTTATGTCCTGCGGCGCCCGACTGGCGATCTTCGCGGTGTTTGCCGCGGCCTTCTTCGGCCAGGAGGGGGCCCTGGCGGTCTTCTCGCTGTACGTGCTGGGCATCGTGATGGCGATCCTCACCGGCCTGATGCTCAAACACACCATCATGCGTGGTGAAGCCACGCCGTTCGTGATGGAGCTGCCGGTCTACCACGTTCCGCACCTGAAAAGCCTGCTGATCCAGACCTGGCAACGGCTGAAAGGCTTTGTCCTGCGGGCAGGTAAAGTGATTGTGGTGGTCAGTATCTTCCTCAGCGCGCTGAACAGCTTTACGCTCAGCGGCCAGGCGGCGGACAACATTAACGACTCGGCGCTGGCCTCCGTCAGCCGGGTCATCACCCCGCTGTTCAAACCGATTGGCGTGCATGAAGATAACTGGCAGGCCACCGTCGGGCTGTTTACCGGCGCGATGGCGAAAGAGGTGGTGGTCGGGACGCTGAACACCCTCTACACCGCAGAAAATATTCAGGACGAGGAATTCAACCCGGCGGAGTTCCACCTCGGGGACGAACTGTTCAGCGCGGTGGATGAAACCTGGCAGAGCCTGAAAGCGACCTTCAGCCTGAGCGTGCTGGCGAACCCGATTGAAGCCAGCAAAGGCGACGGGGAGATGGCAACCGGTGCGATGGGCGTGATGAGCGAGAAGTTTGGCAGCGCCTCGGCGGCTTACAGCTACCTGATCTTCGTCCTGCTCTACATTCCATGCATCTCGGTGATGGGGGCCATCGCCCGCGAATCGAGCCGCGGCTGGATGGGCTTTTCCGTTCTGTGGGGGCTGAATATCGCTTACTCGCTGGCAACGGTGTACTACCAGACGGTGAACTTCAGCCAGCATCCGCATTACAGCCTGGTCTGTATCCTGGCGGTGGTGCTGTTTAACGTGATGGTGATGGGCCTGTTGCGCCGGGCGCGCAGCCGCGTGGACGTCAACCTGCTGGCAAAAGGCAGAACCGCAGCGGCCTGTTGCGATAGCCCGGCCAGCGACTGTCATTAGGAGGCGGCATGGCATCGTTAATTGAGGTTCGAGATTTACTGGCGCTACAGGGAAGAATGGAGGCTACCCAGCTCAGCCAGATCCTGCGCACGCCGCAGGCGATGATCGAGGCCATGCTGCAACGTCTGGAGGCGATGGGAAAAGCGCAGCGCATCCAGGAGGATGCCGACGGCTGCTTAACCGGCAGCTGTAAGAGCTGCCCTGAAGGAAAAGCCTGCCTCAGGGAGTGGTGGGCGCTTCGGTAACCCGAAGCGCCACCCGGCAATCAGCGAGGCGTTACTTGAACACTTCTGCCGTTGCACGAATATCTTTTTCGTTCTTCGTGCCGCTGGTGATCACATAGTAGGTGCCGCCCATTTCATCTGCTTTATCAGACAGCTCTTTTTTGGCGTCCATCGGCGCGGTTTTGTCAGAGGTAGAAACATCCCCGACTTTCGTCAGATTCATCTTTTTAGCTTCATCGCGTTGCAGCTCTTTCGCCGCAAAAGCACCAAAAGACAGCGATCCAATAACCAGTGAAGCGACAATTCCTGTGACAAGTTTCATATCCATACTCTCCATCGATTGGTAATTGTGTTTATCGCTGGCGTTACCGCCACCACGACGTAATCAGTATCGTAGCGACAGCCGACTTTTTCCATGATGAACATAAAACAATCAGAGTATTCGTTGACGAAGCGCGGTTAAGGCGGCGCAAAACGCCTCCGGATGCGAAATGAAAGGCGCATGGGCGGCTTTGGCGATCGTCTGCGATTCGCTTTGCGGCCACAGCGCGTCGAGCAGCGGCACCACCTTGCGCGGCACCAGCCCGTCCAGCGCGCCATACAGGCGCAGATGCGGCAGCGTCAGCGACGCCAGCGGCGTGCGCAGATCGGTGGTTTTGAGGATCTCCAGCCCGCCATTCAGCACCTCCACGTCCGGCATCGGCAATGACAGCACCGTGGCTTTCAGCGTCCGGGCGTCCTGACGCGCGGTTTCCGTGCCCATGGTCTGCAGGGCGAGGAAACGCTCCACCGTGCGCTGGAAGTCGTTGCTCAGCTGCTGCTGGAAACCGGCCAGTACCTCGGGTTTGATCCCCGGCCACTCCGCCTGGGCGCTAAAACAGGGGGAGGAGGCGACGGTCACGAGGGCCTGCACCCGCTCAGGGTGCGTCAGGGCAATCTGGCTCGCCACCAGCCCGCCAAGACTCCAGCCCAGCCAGATCGCCTTATCCGGGGCCTGAGCCAGCACCTGCTCCGCCATGTCGGCCAGCGGCATCGCACCGACATCACGGCTGCGGCCAAAGCCCGGCAGATCCACCAGGTGCAATGTGAATTGCGAGGAGAGTTCCTCGCTGATGCAACGCCAGACTTCGGCATTCAGCCCCCATCCGTGCAGCAGCACAAGATGACAATTTCCTGTCCCGACGGTCTGCCACCAAAGGTTGTTCATCGTTTACTGTTCTCTTTTTTCACAAGGAGGTTGTCTATGCTAACAGTGCCCGGCTTGTGCTGGCTATGCCGGATGCCGCTTGCGCTCAGCCACTGGGGCGTCTGTTCGGTGTGCGAAAAGGGGCTGGCGGGTGGTACAGGCGTTTGCCCGCAGTGCGGCTTACCGGCCATCCACCCTCACCTGCCCTGCGGGCGCTGCCTGCGCAACCCGCCGCCGTGGCAGGCGCTGGTGGCGGTCTGCGACTACAGGCCGCCGGTGAGCCTGCTGGTGCATCAGCTGAAGTTTTCCCGCCGCAGCCAGCTGGCAAAACCGCTGGCCAGACTGTTGCTGCTGGCGCTGCTGCGCGCCAGGCGCAGCCGGGGGTTACCGGGTGTGGATATGCTGGTTTGCGTGCCGCTGTGGTCCCGGCGTCACTGGCGGCGCGGGTTTAACCAGAGCGACTTGCTCTGTCGCCCGCTGGCCCGCTGGCTGAACTGCCGCTATGTTCCCGAGGCCATACGCCGGATCCGCGCCACCCCGGCCCAGCATCAGCTCAGCGCCAGATTGCGGAAACGTAACCTGCAGCACGCGTTTGCGCTTGAATTCCCGGTCGCCGGACGCCATATCGCTGTGGTGGATGATGTCGTGACAACAGGTGCTACCGTCGCGGAACTCTCCCGCCTGCTTTTGCGAAGCGGCGCGGCGTCGGTTCAGGTATGGTGTCTGTGTCGAACCTTGTAGCGCCCTCAGGTTGGGCGTATTATACCCAGGTATTTTAGTCAACTATTAGGCCAATGCTATGATCCGTATTTCCGATGCTGCACAAGCGCACTTTGCCAAACTGCTGGCAAATCAGGAAGAAGGGACCCAGATCCGCGTGTTCGTGATCAACCCGGGCACCCCGAATGCAGAATGCGGCGTCTCTTATTGCCCACCGGATGCTGTGGAAGCAACTGACACTGCCCTGAAATTTGAGCAACTCACTGCCTATGTCGATGAGCTGAGCTCCCCGTATCTGGAAGATGCGGAAATTGATTTTGTGACCGACCAGCTGGGTTCCCAGTTAACCCTGAAAGCACCCAACGCCAAAATGCGTAAAGTGACCGATGACGCCCCGCTGATGGAGCGCGTTGAGTACCTGCTGCAGTCCCAGATTAACCCGCAGCTGGCAGGCCACGGTGGTCGCGTCACCCTGATGGAGATCACCGAAGACGGTCTGGCCATTCTGCAGTTTGGCGGCGGCTGTAACGGCTGTTCCATGGTCGACGTGACCCTGAAAGAAGGGATCGAGAAGCAGCTGCTGAACGAGTTCCCGGAGCTGAAAGGCGTGCGCGATCTCACCGAACACCAGCGCGGCGAACACTCCTACTATTAAGTTGCCGTTATCTGTTGCCCGGTGGCGCTATGCTTACCGGGCCTCTCCCCCGTTCTCCCCTGCCTCATAACATGACCTGCGTCTCAGAATTCACATTTTGACCGCCAGGGTGATTCTCAATCCGCCCATGTTACCCGTATCATTCTCGTGGGCACTTAAACACCTTTACGCCGACCGACTAAGCTTAATGATTTAGAAGGCAGCCTGTCTTTGTGCCAGGAAGTACGCTGTTCCCAGTTGGGGCAACATTAATATGTCGTTGAAACAATGACGTTACCCATAACAATTTTAAAGGCCAGATAATCATGCCATTAGTCATCGTCGCTATCGGTGTAGTCCTGCTACTGCTCCTGATGATCCGTTTCAAAATGAACGGCTTCATTGCCCTTGTACTGGTGGCCCTTGCTGTCGGCCTGATGCAAGGGATGCCGCTGGTAAAAGTTATCAGCTCCATTAAAGCCGGCGTCGGCGGTACGCTCGGTAGCCTCGCGCTGATCATGGGCTTCGGTGCCATGCTCGGCAAAATGCTGGCTGACTGCGGTGGCGCACAGCGCATCGCGACCACGCTGATTGCAAAATTCGGCAAAAAGAACATTCAGTGGGCCGTGGTGTTAACCGGCTTCACCGTAGGCTTTGCGCTGTTCTACGAAGTGGGCTTCGTGTTGATGTTACCGCTGGTGTTCACCATCGCCGCCTCTGCCAGCATCCCGCTGCTGTATGTCGGTGTGCCGATGGCCGCTGCGCTGTCCGTGACCCACGGCTTCCTGCCGCCGCACCCGGGCCCGACCGCTATCGCCACCATTTTCCATGCTGATATGGGTAAAACCCTGCTGTTCGGTACGATCCTGGCGATCCCAACGGTTATCCTGGCTGGCCCGGTATTTGCCCGCACCCTGAAAGGCATCGACAAGCCGATCCCGGAAGGTCTGTACAGCGCGAAAACCTTTACTGAAGCAGAAATGCCAAGCTTTGCCGTCAGCGTCTGGACCTCTCTGGTGCCGGTGGTGCTGATGGCCCTGCGTGCCGTCTGTGAAATGATCCTGCCGAAAGGCCATCCGGTTCTCGGCGTGGCGGAGTTCCTCGGTGACCCGGTTATGGCGACGCTGATTGCGGTCCTGATTGCGCTGTTCACCTTCGGTCTGAACCGTGGCCGCTCCATGGATCAGATTAACGATACCCTGAGTTCTTCGATCAAAATCATCGCCATGATGCTGCTGATCATCGGCGGTGGCGGTGCGTTCAAACAGGTTCTGGTTGATAGCGGCGTGGACAAATACATCGCCTCCATGATGCATGACACCAACATCTCCCCCATCCTGATGGCGTGGTCTATCGCGGCGGTTCTGCGTATCGCGCTGGGCTCTGCAACCGTTGCAGCTATCACCGCGGGCGGTATCGTTGCCCCGCTGATTGCCACCACCGGCGTCAGCCCTGAGCTGATGGTCATCGCGGTAGGTTCCGGTAGCGTGATCTTCTCTCACGTAAACGACCCGGGCTTCTGGCTGTTCAAAGAGTACTTCAACCTGACCATCGGCGAGACCATCAGGTCCTGGTCTATGCTGGAAACCATCATCTCCGTATGTGGGCTGATTGGGTGTCTGCTGTTGGGTACGGTGGTTTGATGTAATAATAAGCCGGGGGGTGCTATTGCTCACCCGGCTAGCCTTTCGCTTAATCCTTCTTAAGAACTTCGTTCTATCTATCCATTTTCAGAATTTAACTCCTGTTTCAGCCATTTACAGCCTACCCCCGCCGTGCAACCATCCCTCATTAACCTTACGTTAAATGAGGCTTTGTTATGGATAACTGGCTGGCCCTTTTCGACGGACAGACGCGCTATACCCTCGAAATTACCGACTCCCCCCGTCACACCTGACGTGCTGCGCTTCAGCGGCCGGGAAGCCCTCAGCGAGCCCTTCCAGTGGACCATCGACTTCACCACCCCGCAGGGCAATATTCGCCCGGAACAGGTGCTGCTGAAATATGCCACCCTGAGGATGCGCAGCGGCAAGGCGGTGCACGGCATCCTCACCCGCCTGGAGTGGATTTCCACCACCGCCGACCAGTCTCATTACCAGGTGGTGCTCAGCTCCCGCCTGGCCCTGCTGGCGCGCACCCGCCAGTGCCGCATCTTTCAGAACCGGTCGGTGCCGGAGGTGGTGGACCAGGTCCTGCGTCAGCACGGCCTGGAGGGCGCGGATTTTGACTTCCGCCTGGAGCGTGTGTATCCGGCGCGGGAGCTGATTACCCAGTGGCGGGAGACGGACCTCGAATTTATTCAGCGCATTCTGTCGGAGGTCGGGATTTACTGGCACACAGAGCCGGATGACGGGCGCGGTCTGGATGTTTATATCCTGGCCGACAGCCAGCTGAATTACCGCTTTGATGTCCGCCTGCCGTACAGCGAGCCTTCCGGCCTGTATGACGGGGCGGCGGAATCGGTGTGGGACGTGCACACCCGGTATCAGGTTGTCGCAGGCAGGGTCAGCACGCGGGACTATAACTGGCGCACCGCCACGACACCGATGGATGCGTCCGTCTTCGTGCGCAGTGAGGCGGTAACCACCGGGGAGCAGTACCATTACGCAGAGCCGTACCGGGAGGCCGGCGATGACACTGACCCGGAGCCGGAAACCGAATCCGGGGCCTTCTACGCCCGTATCCGGCATGAGCGGGAGCTGAATGCCTCGGCCCGTGTTCATCTGGAGAGTAACGCCGCCGGCCTGCTGCCGGGCCAGGTGCTGGAGCCGCAGGGGAATGTCATCCGGGACCTGCAGCAGGGCGTGCTCATCACGGAGATAAACTACCACGCCGCCCGGGATACCCGCCTGCACGTTTCCGTCGGGGGAATGCCCTACACCGAACGTTACTGCTTCCGCCCGGCTGAAACACAGCGCCCGGAAGTGCACGGCACCCTGCCGGCGCGGATTGAGAGCCGGGAAAAAGATGACATTTATGCGCATCTGGACGACCAGGGCCGCTACCGGGTCAGGCTGGACTTTGACCGCAGTGACAGTGAGCAGGGCTTCGGCTATCTGTGGCTGCGGATGGCTAAGCCGTATGCCGGCGGGACATATGGCTGGCACACCCCGCTTACTGACGGGACCGAAGTGGCGATTGCGTACAGCAACGGCGACATCGACCTGCCGTATATCTCCCACGCCCTGCACGACTCTGAACACCCTGACCCCGTCACCCGGGACAACCACACCCGCAACGTGCTGCGCACGCCTGCGAACAACAAGATGCGGATGGAAGACCAGCGCGGCGAGGAGCATATCAGGCTCGCCACGGAATATGGTAAAAGCCAGCTCAACTCCGGGCATCTGGTGGATGCGCAGGGCAGGCCGCGCGGCACGGGCACGGAACTGCGCACCGACGAATATGGCGCCATTCGTGCCGGGAAAGGCCTGTTTGTCAGCGCTGACGCCCAGCCAAAGGCTGCGGGCGAGGTGCTGGATATGGAGGCGGCCCTGAAGGAAATTGACCAGCTTAATCAGCAGTTGCAACAGCTGGAGATGGCGGCAGAACAGGCGCAGGCACTGAAGGCACATGTGGAAGACCAGATACAGATGTTTGAACAACGGCTGAAGCCGCTGAATGAGGCCCTCCTGTTCTCCGCCCCGGAGGGGATGGCGTTCACCAGCGGCGAGCACCTGCAGATGGCGGCCACGAAAAACGTCGCCATGAATGCAGGCGGGGACACCAGCATTGGCGTCATGGGCAACATGACCGCCCTGGCCGGGGAGAAGCTGGGGCTGTTCGCCCGGACCGGCCAGCTGAGTCTGAAGGCCAGTGAAGGTCCGGTGGAGATGCAGGCCCAGAACGGGAGCCTGCAGCTGTTCGCGGAGCAGAAGCTGACCCTGACCTCGGTAAGTGACATCTCTTTTGCCGGGAAGAAGCGCATCACGCTCATCGGGGGCGGGAGCTACCTGCGTCTGGAGGCGGGGAAAATTGAGTACGGGACCCTGGGGACCTACCTGCGCCGGACGAAGCGGACTATGAAAGCCGGGCCAGCCTCATTGCCTTTACATTTACCTTTAATGCCCTTGGCAGATCTCTTTATCTCCCGGGTAGCAAGCCAGGCAACGGAGGATTCTCCAGAACAGAAGAAAACAAAGCTGAAGCCGATACTTCGTATTGCAGAAGCACCGGGAGTCAACGGAATAGTTCAGCCTGGCTATAAGTGGCAAATTGTTTTAGCTGATTCTTATATGCAGGCCGTGACAACAGATGAAGTCTTAATGAACGGTGAGTCTGATGCAGAAGGTAAAGTGTTGCAGTCTGATGCACAGCAGCTTCAGCTGACAGAACTGGCGACACAATATGCGAACCAGTTATGGTTGGTTGCCGGGCATCGAGCCCACCGCCTGTATTTCAATGTAATTTCTGATACTACCCACGAAGACGTTAAAGATTATTGTGCACAGGATACGATGGGATTCCATCGTGCCTTTAATACTATTTCCGGGAAGATAATTCCGGGTGAAAAACTCAACGTGTGTATTAAGACCGAGCAGCAGGTGAATGGAACACTGCTCGAATCACTCAGGGAGGGTAAATAAGATGGGATCGCTTAAGCTTGATGATGGCATGAACCAATGCAGCATCTACTTTGATGACCAGCACGAAGAAAGTTTCGTGGCAACGGCTACTCATAATCACTGGGTGCACTACACCAGTGGCCCGGAACGTCAGTCAGAAAATTTCTCAGAATACACAGAAGGTAATGCTGTGAAGGCATTTCTTGGTGGAAAAGAATATTTTGCAGCACTTTTGGCAGCCTTTAAGCAGGCAAAAAGCAGCATTTATATCACTGGCTGGCAGGTGAACTGGGATGCACAACTGGCAGAGGGAATTCGCCTGGTTGATGCATTAATGGAGGCTGCGCAGGAATCTTCAGTTGTGAAGATTTATATTATGCCTTGGGATAATCCGGCACTGATAATAGAAACCTATGCGGCAGCCACGGAACGCGTATTTGCTGCCATGAATACCCATCTCGGACGACAAGCTTTTTATGTTCAGTGTGCAGGTCAGCAATCCGGTGTTTTCTTTTCCCACCACCAGAAATGTGTGATTGTTGATGAAAATATAGCTTTCGTCGGCGGCATTGATCTCGCGTACGGACGCTATGATGATAATTATGGCCTGCAGGCAAATGCAGAAGGGCGGCAGGGCATGAATATGTACAATCCCTGTATTCCGCCAATGGTTCATAGTAAAGGCTATGACCCGATGGATGAATATGTCGTCCCGGATAGCGAATACTCACGAAAACAACACCAGGATACGCTTAAAAAGGCGGAACAGCGTCAGGCTGATAGCGTACAGCGCATTATAGATTCGGTTTTAAAACATGGGGTTTGGCAATCTCAGGGCAGTTCAAAGGAAAGTCTTTATTTGAATCCACAGATTCAACCACGTATGCCCTGGCAAGATTACCAAGTTCAAATTGAAGGTCCTGCGGTAGACGATCTAATTAAAAATTTTGTACTTCGCTGGAACAGTTATTCCCATCGTTATCCTCATAATCCGTTACAAACACAAATTCCTGAACTGGAAATGCATGCTACTCGATCCGCAAAAAAAGGCAGCTGCCAGGTACAGGTTTTACGCAGCGCAGCGCTAAAAATGAGGCTCGCCGAATATCAAAAAACGCCGGATGTTGCACCCAAAGCACGGCTTAAACAAAATGATATCCTGCACAGCCTTCATCTGCTAATCAGCAAGGCAGAAAATTATATTTATTTTGAAAATCAGTTTTTTGTATCAGCATTTGGGGAGTCCTCCATTGGTGAAAATGTACCTTTGAGCCCGGTAGCGAAAAGTATCAATCCTTCCTTAAAAGCTTGGGCATCACGGATATTACCGGACGACGAGATACCACAAAACCTGGTGGCGAAATGGCTGGGCGACAGAATTAAGCGTGCAATTTTTAGCCATATGGAAACACCCTTTCATGTCTATATCGTACTACCGGTATATCCTGAAGGGCGGCTTGATGACCCGTCTATCGTGGCGCAGATTCATCTGACTCGGCAGTCGCTGGTATTTGGTTCACACAGCCTGTTAAACCGCATCCGGCGCAGCCTGTGGGTAAGGCAGCAGCTTGAAACACAGGCGATACCGCGCAAGGAATGGAGCACGAAAATTGAGGAGCTGGAAAAACAATGTGATATGAAATATACCAGTATTCCACTGAATGCGTGCGATAAATATGTGACATTATTAAACCTGCGCGACCATGCGGAACTCAACGGAAAGGCGGTAACTGAGCAGATTTATGTGCACAGTAAACTGACCATTGTAGACGACCGCTATGTCCTGGTGGGCAGCGCAAATATTAATGACCGTAGCCTGCAGGGCGACAGGGACTCTGAGCTGGCGGTGCTGATATCGGATACAGAACATGGATATACCGATCTGGATGGCAGTGGAAACGCTGTGCCTTACCGTCACTTTGCCCGTGAATTGCGGCAAAAGGCGTGGCGTAAATGGCTCGGTAGTGCTGCAGGGGAATGCGCGGAGGCGCTGGATAAGCCAGCTTCGCCTACCAGTTGGGAGAAGATTCAGGCGTTAGCCAGAGCAAATGCTGATGCTTATGGAAAAGTATTTAATTATATTCCAAAAGACTATATCAATCAAGGGATTCAGCCTTCTGGAAAGCCACATTCTGTTTCAGGCATTACGAGCACAGCAACTGAGGAAATCATTTCTTCAATATGGCCTGTGATAAAATCCAATACCATGATAAACAATTGTGAATTTAAAATGCCTTTCTCCGAGGCTTTTTGGAAGGATTATAATTTTGTTGATCGTGGTTCTTTAAATGTAGTAAAAGGCTATTTTACTTCTTTACCAACAAAATGGTCTGAAGGCGAGAACAACCTTCTTCCATACAATATGCGGCTAATTGCCAGTAATTCTACCCTTTATAAGGACATGCAGCTGTTATCCGGAAATAACGATAAAAATAAAAGCCAAGGAGGCCAAGCGTGAAATCATTAACTCTATTATTGCCAGGTTTTATTTTATATTCTTGTTATGCTACTGCACGAGAATGGAAGAGTGAATGCATGGGCTATTACCAGTTAATGTTGCCAGAAAATGTGGAGGTAGCGCTGTATCCAATCGGTTTAATCCTGGAGCCGCGTAAAGACCCTGCATGGAGAAAAGATACATTTGTAAGCCGTTATTTATCACCGAAGATCTCTTTCGGTGATAACCGATATCAGAATGACAATGACGAAATTCAGGCACAGTTTTCTCAATTTTACTACGGTAATTATGAAATTATTATTTCCTCTGAAAATAAATCTGCGATTGACTTACTTAGTTATAAAAAGCAATTCAAAGAAAGAATTGATACGCATATACAGGATTACTGGAATTCAAGAGATTATGAATTATCACTTAAACTCCCCGTGCTATCAAAAGAAATTGCCATTAAGTCCCTGGCATATAGTTTAGATAACTATACTGATGCTTTTTCGGCATCCGATTCGGGTGGTTACTCTGTATATATAAACAAAAACAAGCGCCTATATATTTTTAATAAACCGAATGAAACACAATCACTTGATGAACAATTGATATCAAATAAACCGGAAATACCTTCATTACTTAAACATTTTCAGTCCCGCGAGCTCTATGAAGTTCCCACAGAACAGGGATTCTGTATCCCTTACGGTTTCATTGCAGGTGATTCAGGCCATGAGCCCCGTAATATGGCAGTGACATACCGGCTTAAAAATCACCCGGATGTGACCATATTTTTTCAGGATTTGGGGATGAAACCCAAAGCAGGGAAAGAGGACGATATGAATGAAAAGGATTATGTGACCTGGCTGTGGAACTGGCAATACCAGTGGTCAGCCGTTTCAAAAAAGCTGATATCACCAAAGTGGCGAACAATAGAAATGGATGGACGTAAAGGTGTCGGCACATTTGTCAAATCTATCTATAAAGACGGTAGCCTGAACTACGGCTATGTAGCTTATGTCAAGGGAGATCGCAGCGCCAGAAACCTTACTCCAGATTTATTACTCTACGTGATGCAGGACAGTCGACAAGCCAAAGAAAATCCGCCAATGGACAAGGATGAACTGGAAAAAATGGCTGAACGTATTACTAGTTCAATTCGTAAACGATAATTTTTTATTTTCAAAGGATGATGAAGTTTAATTATGGTACGATTATTAACGATTTTTTCCGTTGTTATATTGGGGATGAGCTATAGCTCATTAGCTCTCTCTGCAACACAAGAAATGCATTTATCCTGCAAAACACTTAGTCATGTACACTCTAAATATAATATCCCCTTACCCAGAGAGAAAAATAATGGCACGGAAGAAAACTCACTTTCTGTATCACAGCGGTATGAAATATTCAAAGAATATATCTCCAGTAAAGATTATGATGAATACGAATGTGATGATGCATTATTTCGTCTATATAAAAACATTGAACGCTCTTTGCTAAAGGATGCATCGGAACAAAGCAAGGATAAAGCGGAAAATATAGCTTCATCAATGCCTTTAGTGCCTGAGACTTGTCTGGCATATAGAGAGGTTTATATACAACATATGACCTCAAAACTACAAGAACCGGACACATACCTTTCAGAAATGGTGGCTCTCGTCGATATATCAATACAAAAAATCATGTATAATCAGCCACCAGATATTTTACATAAATACTGTAATTATGCCAAGAAAGTATGGGCACGCGATCCTAACATAACACAGAAACAATACCACTCCAGTAAAAAAACATATCCCCTGACTCCGTATTGTGAAAAGGAATTTTCAACATTTGAAGATATTGTGTTTGACGATTTCGGCCCTGCAGAAAAAGATAAAAGCATTGATGGATGGGGTGTGCTTATTTTGCGGGGGGAAACAAATTTTCGATTATACGGCATCAGGTCTTATGGAAAGGAGAGCATGGCTATCATTACTTTATAAAGGCAATGAACACAAAATGGATGATGCTTGCCGCTATAATCGTCTTAACTGATGAAATAACGATAGTAATACAGCCCCAGTTGATGAAGGCTTTATTATAAGTGCGCCAGTGGGCGATACTGAACGTCTGCTTTGCCACGGCGCTGCCTGTGTTATAAGAGAGATACATGATCTGAGGCTGTCACTCAGCAAAAATTCGATTTATTCAACAAAGCGGGAACTCACTCTCTGAGCATAGACGGCAGGGATATGGCTTCAATAAAAATATCCTTATTGAAGCCATCTTAAACTATCACATCAGCTTTTAAGTTTCTTACCCACAGCCCTTCTGCGCTTATCCAGGTCCTTAATCAGCTTATTCACCCCGTCATCAGCAAACATCGCTTCAAGAGAGGTAGACAGCTTGCGACGCCAGTTCTTGTACTGATAGCTGGTGCCCGGAATGTTTACCGGCTCCGCCATATCAATCCAGTCTTCCGGCTGCAGACCCAGCAGAGCGCTGTTGCTGTCGGCAATGTAGCGCTGCAACCCGCGATTGAGCGTCGGAGTCATCGACATCAATGACGCCTTGTGCCCGGTGCGCTTCGGCAGGCAGCCGTGTTCGTGCAGTGCATCGAGCAGCCCCTGCTTCGACAGCTCACGATCCTGATACAGGCCGCGCAGCATCACTTCGTCAGGGTAGAGGCCCAGCGTTTTGCCCAGGGTAAGATCGCCGCTGTCCCACCAGCCACGAAGCGTAGGAAGGTCATGCGTCGTCGCGACTGCCATTGATTGTTCTGGATACGCCTCCGGCGCGCGGAAGTTCTTCTCAAGGTCGTTTTCAAAATAGAGCACTTTGTAGGAGTAAACGCCGCTGTCACGCAGCTTGCTGACGATTTCCACCGGGACGGTGCCGAGATCTTCCCCGATCACCATGCAGTTATGGCGCTTACTCTCCAGCGCAAGGATAGAGAGCAGATCGTCGACCGGATAGTGCACGTAGGCCCCGTGGTCGGCGGTTTCACCGTACGGGATCCACCACAGACGCAGGACCGACATCACGTGGTCGATACGCAGCGCGCCGCAGTTCTGCATGTTGGCGCGCAGCAGTTCGATAAAGGGCTCATAGGCGCGGGCCGCAATGACGTGCGGATCCATCGGCGGCAGGCCCCAGTTCTGACCCAGCGGGCCCAGAATATCCGGTGGCGCACCGACGGACGCTTTCAGGCAATAGAGTTCGCGATCGCACCAGGTCTCCGCCCCGCCCTCGGCCACGCCGACCGCCAGGTCACGGTAAAGGCCAATCGGCATGTCGTAGCCCTGGCTCTCCTGCCAGCAGGCGGCAAACTGGCTGTACGCCAGCCACTGCAGCCAGAGGTAGAAATCGACCTCGTCGGTATGCTCTTCACAAAACGCTTTCACCGCCGGGGAATCAACGGACTGGTACTGCTCAGGCCATACCGGCCAGCCCCAGCGCATTTCATCCTCTTTCACCTGATACGCATGCAGCGCATCGAACGCCGCCTGCCAGTACAGGCTCTCCCCTTCACGGGCGACAAACTCGCGGAAGGCCGCCATCTGTTCATCATCACGCTGAGCAAAGCCTTTCCATGCCATACGCAGCGCGGCCATCTTCAGCGCGGTGACGGTGGCATAATCGACCCACTCGGCGTCGCGGGCGCGTTGCAGCGCCTGCCGGGTGGTCTCCATCTTCCACCAGGCCTGCGCCTCCTCGCTGTTGCGGAAATCTTCCACTGCGTTAACGTCGATGTAAATCACGTTCAGCCAGCGGCGGGATGACGGGCTGTACGGGCTGGCGCTCTCCGGGTTCGCCGGATAGAGGGCATGGATCGGGTTGAGGCCGATAAAGGCCCCACCGCGCTTGCCGACGTCGGTCAGCATCTTTTGCAGATCGCCGAAGTCGCCGATGCCCCAGTTCGCCTCGGAGCGCAGCGTATACAACTGCACGCAGGCGCCCCACAGCTTCTTGCCCTCTTTCAGCGCCTGCGGCTCATAGCAGCGTTTTGGCGCGACGATCACCCGGCAGTGCCAGCGATGGGCATCCTGGGTCAGCGTCAGGGTGTGGTAACCCTCCGGCAGTTTTGCCGGCAGGTTGAGATTTTTGCCGCCCGTGGCGTGGCCTTTATGCTGATGCCCCTCTTCGGTGGTCAGCAGCCAGCTAAAGTCGCCGCTGCCTTCAACCATCAGCGGCATCTTTTTGCCCGCGGTATAGACCATCACGTTCGGGACGGCGGTAACCGCCGCTTTCGCGACGGGTTTGGCTTTGTGCATGGCATCCAGCAAACGCCTCTTGGTCTCAGCACCAATAGACTGCGGTTTACCATGAGCATTGATATAGCTGGGGCTGATCCCCGCCGCCAGGGCGGCATTATCGAGACGTTTACTTTCCATCGCGCTTCCTTAGCGTTTTGCCTGCCAGATACGGGCCTGGTAGTCGCGGATTGAACGGTCAGAGCTGAACATGCCGCAGCGCGCGGTATTCAGAATACACGCCCGGGTCCAGGCTTCCTGGTCGCGATACAGGACATCGACCTGCTTCTGGGCCTCAACGTAGCCCGCAAAATCGGCCATCAGCAGGTACGGGTCGCCGCCCTGTTTGCCGATGCTGTGCAGCATCTGGTCAAACGCGTGCTTGTCGCCGTCGCTGTATTTGCCGCTCTCCAGCTCCTTCAGTACCGCATCCAGCAGCTTGTCTTTTTTTACGCCATTTCACCGGGTCGTAACCTTTGGCTTTGATGGCTTTCACTTCTTCCACAGTATGGCCGAAGATAAAGATGTTCTCGTCGCCCACCTGCTCGGCAATCTCAACGTTAGCACCGTCCAGCGTACCGACGGTCAGCGCGCCGTTCAGGGCCAGCTTCATGTTGCCGGTGCCGGAGGCCTCTTTACCCGCAGTAGAAATCTGCTCAGAGACGTCCGCCGCCGGGATCAGCAGCTCCGCCGCCGAGACGCAGTAATCCGGCAGGAAGACCACTTTCAGCTTATCGCCCACTTTCGGATCGTTGTTCACCGCGTCGGCTACTTTATTGATAGCGAAGATGATGTTTTTCGCCAGGTAGTAGCCCGGTGCCGCTTTCGCACCAAACAGGAACACGCGCGGCACGCGGTCGGCCTGCGGGTTCTCGCGGATCTCTTTGTACAGCGCCAGAATGTGCAGCAGGTTCAGGTGCTGACGTTTGTACTCGTGCAGGCGTTTGATCTGGATATCGAAAATCGCGTTCGGGTTGATCTCAATCCCGGTACGGGTTTTGACGAACGCCGCCAGGCGCACCTTGTTGTCCTGCTTGATGGTGCGGTAGGTCTCGCGGAACGCCGCATCGTCGGCAACCTTTTCCAGGTTGATCAGCTGGTCGAGGTCGTTGGCCCACTCTTTATCCAGGGAGGAATCCAGCAGCGCGGCCAGTTTTGGGTTGCACTGTTTGATCCAGCGACGCGGCGTGATGCCGTTGGTGACGTTGTGGAACTTGTTCGGCCACAGCTGGTGATATTCCGGGAACAGATCTTTCACCACCAGGTCGGAGTGCAGCGCGGCCACGCCGTTCACCGCAAAGCCGCTGACCACGCACAGGTTAGCCATGCGCACCTGTTTGTCGAACACCACCGCCAGCTTCGCCCATACCGCTTTATCGCCCGGCCAGGTTTTATCCACCAGTTTCTTAAAGCGGTTATTGATCTCGTTGATCAGCTGCATATGGCGCGGCAGCAGGGTTTTAATCAGCTTCTCGTCCCAGCACTCCAGCGCTTCAGGCATCAGGGTGTGGTTGGTGTAGGCGAAGGTCTTGCTGGTGATCGCCCAGGCGTCGTCCCAGCTCAGCTGATGCTCGTCGATCAGCACGCGCAGCAGTTCCGGGATAGCGATGGTCGGGTGGGTGTCGTTCAGCTGGATCACTTCGTAATCCGCCAGCTCAGACAGCTTGCGGCCCGCCAGGTGGTGACGACGCAGGATGTCGGCCACGGAGCAGGCGCACTGGAAGTACTGCTGCATCAGGCGCAGCTTTTTGCCCGCCAGATGGTTGTCGTTCGGGTAGAGAACTTTGGTCAGCTTGTCGGCGTCGATGCCCTGCTGCTCTGCGCGCAGGAAATCGCCGTCGTTGAATTTGGTCAGGTTGAACGGGTGAGCGTGCGTCGCCTGCCACAGGCGCAGCGGCTGCGCCACGCCGTTACGGTAGCCCAGCACCGGCAGATCCCAGGCCTGGCCGGTGATGGTAAAGCCCGGTTCCCACTGGCCCGCTTTCGTCACTTTACCGCCAATGCCAACCTGCACATCCAGCGCTTCGTTGTGGCGGAACCACGGATAGCTGCCGCGATGCCAGTCGTCCGGCGCTTCCATCTGCTGGCCGCCCGCGAAGGACTGACGGAACAGGCCGTACTGATAGTTCAGACCGTAGCCGGTCGCCGGCTGGCCCACCGTCGCCATCGAGTCAAGGAAGCAGGCCGCCAGACGACCCAGACCGCCGTTGCCCAGCGCCGGATCGATCTCCTCTTCCAGCAGGTCGGTCAGGTGGATGTTGTGCGTGCTCAGCACATCGCTGACCTCCTGATACCAGCCGAGGTTCAGCAGGTTGTTGCCGGTCAGACGACCAATCAGGAACTCCATCGAGATATAGTTAACGTGGCGCTGGCCTTTGACGGGCTTCACCGCGGGTTGGGCGCTCAGCAGCTCGGCGAGCGCGCCGCTGACGGCCTGCCACCACTGGCGGGAGGTCATGTCTTCGGCGGCGTGTAAACCAAAACGCTGCCACTGACGCGTCAGGGCAGCCTGGAATTGAGCTTTGTTGAAAGTCGGCTGTGACATAGGGAATCTGCATCCTGTAGAGAGAAAATGAGGCGTTGGTGCTAGTGTGCCTGGCTCCTCATGCCTCTTCCTCCTCCTGGCAGGGATTAGACAGGGAGGAGTAGCGGGGATGAGCGCTAAAGTGTGATCGCGGCCACTTTCTGCAGCGGGAGTGTGGGGCATTCGCGCCGTGTTTTCCGGGAAGGGAGTCAAAAAAATGAAATGCGGTTTCGCCTGAAATATAGGCGCACGGAAATAATTACTTACCCGACGTAATATTGCTCAGAATTTACTGCATCTCAGAATGTTATTTCAGCCCCGTAACCTTCCCGGAACTTTATTAACTTTCCACCGCATTTACGCTTCTATATTCCTTTTTATGCTTAACCTCCTGGAAACACGCCACGCCAGTATCCATGCGCTTTCGAGGCCCATCGGAAAAGTTCCCTCTCCCATCGATATATTTTTGTGACAGAGTGCAAATTAAGGGACATAAAACCCGGACATAACTTGCAATAAAAGGGTTTCTGACCGACCTTATAAGGATTAATTACGAAGCGCAAAAAAAATCAAAAATCTCGATTTCCACACAGTGAAGTGAAAACTATGTTGATTCCGTCCAAATTAAGTCGCCCGGTTCGTCTTGACCATACTGTGGTCCGCGAACGCTTGCTGGCGAAACTTTCCGGCGCGAACAATTTTCGACTGGCGCTGGTAACGAGCCCTGCAGGCTACGGCAAAACAACGCTCATTTCACAGTGGGCTTCCGGCAAGACCGATCTCGGCTGGTACTCCCTCGATGAAGGCGACAATCAGCAGGAGCGTTTTGCCAGCTATCTGATCGCCGCCATTCAGCAGGCGACCAACGGACACTGTGTGACCAGCGAAGTGATGGTGCAGAAGCGTCAGTACGCCAGCCTCTCTTCCCTGTTTTCCCAACTGTTTATCGAGCTGGCCGAATGGCATCGCCCGCTCTACCTGGTCATTGATGACTACCATCTGATCACCAACCCGGTTATCCATGAGTCGATGCGCTTTTTCCTGCGCCACCAGCCGGAAAACCTGACCCTGGTGATCCTGTCGCGCAACCTGCCGCAGCTGGGCATTGCCAACCTGCGCGTGCGCGATCAGCTGCTGGAAGTGGGCAGCCAACAGCTCTCCTTTACCCATCAGGAAGCGAAGCAGTTCTTTGACTGCCGCCTGAAATCCCCTATCGAGGTGGCTGAGAGCAGCCGCCTGTGCGACGACGTGGCAGGCTGGGCGACCGCCCTGCAGCTGATTGCCCTGTCGGCCCGGCATAACAACAGCTCGACGCAGCAATCCGCCCGTCGTCTGTCAGGCATCAATGCCAGCCATCTCTCCGACTACCTGGTGGATGAGGTGCTCGACAGCGTCGATCAATCTACCCGTCAGTTCCTGCTGAAAAGCTCCCTGCTGCGCTCGATGAACGATGCGCTGATCGTCCGCGTCACCGGGGAAGACAACGGCCAGATGCGTCTGGAGGAGATCGAACGTCAGGGCTTGTTCCTGCAGCGCATGGACGACTCCGGGGAGTGGTTCAGCTACCACCCGCTGTTTGGCAGCTTCCTGCGCCAGCGCTGTCAGTGGGAGCTGGCAACCGAATTACCGGAAATCCACCGCGCCGCCGCCGAGAGCTGGATGGCGCAGGGCTTCCCGAGCGAGGCCATACATCACGCGCTGGCGGCGGGCGATGCCCATATGCTGCGCGATATTCTGCTCAACCACGCCTGGAGCCTGTTTAACCACAGCGAGCTGGCCCTGCTGGAGGAGTCGCTCCGCGCCCTGCCGTGGGAGAGCCTGCTGGAGAACCCGCGTCTGGTGCTGCTGCAGGCCTGGCTGATGCAGAGCCAGCACCGCTACAGCGAAGTGAACACCCTGCTGGCCCGCGCCGAGCAGGAGATGAAAGGCGAGATGGACGCTGCCCTGCACGGGGAATTCAACGCCCTGCGCGCGCAGGTGGCTATCAACGACGGCAACCCGGAAGAGGCTCAGCGCCTGGCCCTGGGTGCGCTGGAGGAGCTGCCGCTGGCGAACTTCTACAGCCGCATCGTCGCCACCTCGGTGCACGGCGAAGTGCTGCACTGTAAGGGCGACCTTACCCGCTCCCTGTCGCTGATGCAGCAGACCGAGCAGATGGCGCGCCGCCATGACGTCTGGCACTACGCCCTGTGGAGCCTGATCCAGCAGAGCGAAATTTTGTTTGCCCAGGGCTTCCTGCAGGCCGCCTGGGAGACCCAGGAGAAAGCCTTCACCCTGATCCGCGATCAGCACCTGGAACAGCTGCCGATGCACGAGTTCCTGCTGCGCATCCGCGCTCAGCTGCTGTGGGCATGGGCCCGCCTGGACGAAGCCGAAAGCACCGCCCGTCATGGGGTCGACGTGCTCTCCACCTATCAGCCGCAGCAGCAGCTGCAGTGTCTGGGCCTGCTGGTGCAGTGCTCGCTGGCGCGCGGCGATCTGGATAACGCCCGCAACCACCTTAACCGTCTGGAGAACCTGCTCGGCAACGGTCAGTATCACAGCGACTGGGTGTCGAACGCCGATAAGGTGCGGGTGATCTACTGGCAGATGACCGGCGACAAGAAATCGGCGGCCAACTGGCTGCGCCAGACGCCGAAACCGGAGTTTGCCAATAACCACTTCCTGCAGAGCCAGTGGCGCAACATCGCCCGGGCGCAGATCCTGTTAGGCGAATTTGAACCGGCCGAGATGGTGCTGGAAGAGTTAAACGAAAATGCCCGCAGCCTGCGTCTGATGAGCGATCTGAACCGCAACCTGCTGCTGCAGAACCAGCTTTACTGGCAGGCCGGTCGCAAGAACGATGCCCAGCGCGTGCTGCTGGAAGCATTACAGCTGGCGAACCGCACCGGGTTTATCAGTCACTTTGTGATTGAAGGCGAGACCATGGCGCAGCAGCTGCGCCAGTTGATTCAGCTCAATACCCTGCCGGAGCTGGACCAGCATCGCGCCCAGCGCATTCTTCGGGAGATTAACCAGCATCACCGCCACAAGTTCGCCCATTTCGATGAGACCTTCGTGGAGCGTCTGCTGACCCACCCGGAAGTGCCGGAACTGATCCGCACCAGCCCGCTGACCCAGCGTGAGTGGCAGGTGCTGGGACTGATCTACTCAGGCTACAGCAACGAGCAGATCGCCGGTGAGCTGGCCGTTGCGGCCACCACCATCAAAACGCATATCCGCAATCTGTATCAGAAGCTGGGCGTCGCCCACCGCCAGGACGCGGTGCTGCATGCGCAGCAGCTGTTGAAGATGATGGGGTACGGGGTGTAATTCATTGCCCGGCGGCGCTACGCTTGCACGGGCCTACGGTTTTGTAGGCCGGGTAAGGCGAAGCCGCCACCCGGCACAAACTCAGCACAGCTCTAACTGCAACTTATTATCCTTAATCACCTTCAACACCCCTTCAGGCGGCATCACGTCGGTATAGACCGCGTTCACCATGCTGATGCTGCCCATATTGACCATCGCGTTTCGGCCAAACTTCGAGTGATCCACCACCAGCATGACGTGGCGCGAGTTCTCAATGATCGCCCGCTTGGTGCGCACCTCATGGTAGTCAAACTCCAGCAAGGAGCCGTCGGTATCGATGCCGCTGATGCCCAGAATGCCGAAATCGAGGCGGAACTGGGAGATAAAGTCGAGGGTCGCTTCGCCAATAATGCCGCCGTCACGGCTGCGCAGCTCGCCACCCGCGAGGATGATGCGGAAGTCCTCTTTCTGCATCAGGGTGGTGGCAACGTTGAGGTTGTTGGTAACGACCCGCAGGTTCTCATGGTTCAGCAGGGCATGCGCTACCGCTTCCGGCGTAGTGCCGATGTCGATAAACAGCGTCGCGCCGTTCGGGATCTGGCTCGCCACCTTGCGGGCGATACGCTCCTTCTCGGAGGTCTGCGTCGCCTTGCGATCGTGCCAGGGGGTGTTCACCGAGCTGGACGGCAGCGCCGCGCCGCCGTGGTGGCGCAGGATGCGGTTCTGATCGGCCAGGTCGTTGAGATCCCGGCGGATGGTCTGCGGGCTGACGGCAAACTGCTCCACCAGCTCTTCGGTGCTGACGTATCCCTGCTTTTTCACCAGATCGATAATGGCGTCATGACGTTGTGTTTGTTTCATCAGAGTTCCCTGCCAGAATTATGTTCGTTTTCGCGCATTTAGCGTATCGGCAAACGCCATCGCCAGCCCGACCGCCAGCCCGGCCACGTGTGCGCCGTTGGCAATCGCCATGCCAAACAGATCAAACCATCCGGCAATAATCCAGATTAATGCAAAGGTCATCAAACCGCGCTGCAGATAGATACCGCTCTGCGGATCGCGCTCGCCGCGCAGCCAGACATAGCCCATCAGCGCATAGACCACGCCGGAGAGGCCGCCAAACCACGGGCCGCCAAACTTATGCTGGATAAAGCCGCTGAGCAGCGCGCTGATAAGGGTGAGCACGATGAGCTTGCCGCTGCCGAGCCGCTTCTCCACCGCCCCGCCGAGATACCACCACCACAGCAGGTTAAAGAGAATATGCAGCACCGAGAAGTGCATCAGCGCGTGGGTGAAGTAGCGCCAGAACTCGAACTCAACGGAGGCATCATACGGCCAGGCCAGCATCAGCATCACCTGCTGATCGCCTACCACATTCATCAGAATGAAGACCAGGATACAGGCCGCCATTAACACCAGGGTGAAGGGCCCCGCGCGTTCGCGCAGGGTCGCAAGGAAAGGAAAGCGCTGGTAGTGCAATCCGCTGCCGGTATGGCCGGACTGCCAGCTTGCCGCCAGATAGCGCGCATCGCCGGGATTTTCCAGAAAACGCGCCAGCTCGGCGTTGACCCGTGAGGCCTGGCTTTCATCCGCCAGCCAGACGTCGGTCTGGGTATGTTGTTGAATGGTGAGGATAACACCCTGCGTCGCCATGTAGTCGACAAACGCCTGGGCGACGCGCGGGTTGGTAAAAGAGGTAATCATCAGCATCGGCGGCAGTCGCTTATTCCACACAAAAGGGGACAGTATATACCCTAAATGTCCGCGTGCTCGACTTCTGCCGGGAAATGGCGATGCCAGGCATCGAATCCACCGTCCACGCTGTAGACCGCTTCAAAGCCCTGCTGGAGCAAATATTGCGCCGCGCCTTTGCTGCTGTTGCCGTGATAGCACATCACCATCACCGGGGTCTCGAAATCGTTATCGCGCATAAATTCGCTCAGGGAGGCGTTGGTCAGGTGAAACGCGCCCGGCGTATGGCCCATCGCAAAGCTTTGCGGATCGCGAATGTCCACCAGCACCGCCAGTCCCTGGTGCATCTTCTGGTGGGCTTCTTCTACGTTAATACATTCAAAATGTTCCATGATGCTCTCTGTTGTTTATTCAGGGCCAGTGCGGTCTGGGCCCCTCTCCCTTGCTCTCTCCGCAAGGGAGAGGGAAATGTGCCCCCCTCTCCCCGTGGGAGAGGGTTGGGGTGAGGGCATCAGACCGCATCATTTTACCGGCTAGTGTACGTCCTGGCGGCGGGTAAACGCCATTATGTTAGCTATATCACTCAAATTTGTTTTTTTGATGTTACTAAAATCCATTTCCTTTGCTAGTATGAGCGATATCGAACATTTTTGAGCTTTTACGAAAGTGCGTGAGGATACAATGGAAACCAAAGATCTGATTGTTATCGGTGGCGGAATTAACGGGGCGGGCATTGCGGCGGACGCTGCCGGGCGCGGGCTGTCTGTCCTGATGCTGGAAGCGCAGGATCTCGCCTGTGCCACCTCCTCCGCCAGCTCTAAGCTGATCCACGGTGGCCTGCGTTATCTGGAGCACTACGAGTTCCGCCTGGTGAGTGAGGCGCTGGCCGAGCGTGAAGTGCTGCTGAAAATGGCCCCCCCATATCGCTACCCCAATGCGTTTTCGTCTGCCGCACCGCCCGCATCTGCGTCCGGCCTGGATGATCCGCATTGGTCTGTTTATGTACGACCACCTGGGCAAACGCACCAGCCTGCCCGCCTCTGCCGGTGTGCGTTTTGGCGCAGACTCGGTGCTGAAGCCTGAAATCGTGCGCGGATTCGAATATTCCGACTGCTGGGTGGACGATGCCCGCCTGGTGCTCGCGAATGCGCAAATGGTTGAACGTAAAGGCGGCGAGGTGAAAACCCGCACCCGCGCTGTCTCCGCGCGTCGCGAAAACGGGCTGTGGATTGTTGAAGCAGAAGACATTGATACCGGCGAGCGTTTCAGCTGGCAGGCGCGCGGTCTGGTGAATGCCACTGGCCCGTGGGTGAAGCAGTTCTTCGACCAGGGCATGCAGCTGCCGTCACCGTACGGCATCCGCCTGATCAAGGGCAGCCATATCGTGGTGCCGCGGGTGCATACCCAGAAGCAGGCCTATATTCTGCAAAACGAAGACAAGCGCATCGTGTTTGTGATCCCGTGGATGGATGAGTTCTCCATCATTGGTACTACCGACGTGGAGTACAAAGGCGATCCGAAAAGCGTCGCCATCGACGAGAGCGAAGTCAGCTATCTGCTGAAGGTCTATAACGCCCACTTTAAGAAGTCGCTGGCGCGCGATGATGTGGTCTGGAGCTACTCCGGTGTGCGTCCGCTGTGCGATGACGAGTCCGATTCACCGCAGGCCATCACCCGCGACTACACCCTCGATATTCACGATGACCACGGCAAGGCGCCGCTGCTGTCGGTGTTTGGCGGCAAGCTCACCACCTACCGCAAGCTGGCAGAGCATGCGATGGAAAAACTGGCCCCGTTCTATCAGGGTATCGGTCCGGCATGGACCAAAGGCGCGGTGCTGCCGGGCGGTGATATCGGTGGCAACCGCGATGACTACGCGGCGAAATTGCGCCGTCGCTATCCGTTTATCAGCGAATCCATGGCCCGCCACTTTGCCCGCACCTACGGCAGCAACAGTGAGCTGATCCTGAGTGACGCGAAGGATCTCAGCGATCTGGGCGAACATTTTGGTCACGAGCTCTACGAGGCGGAGTTACGTTATTTAGCCGACCACGAATGGGTACGCCGCGCGGACGATGCGCTGTGGCGTCGTACTAAAGAGGGGATGTGGCTGAATGCGGAGCAGCAGTCCCGCGTAGCGCTGTGGCTGGCTGAGCGTACGGGAAAGCGTGAGCTATCGTTGGCGTCGTGAGAGTAATGCCCGGTGGCGCTAACGCTTACCGGGCCTACAAAAGACACAGAATCGTAGGCCGGGTAAGGCGAAGCCGCCACCCGGCATTTTTTACAACTTCACCGGATCAATATGCCAGATGGTATCGGCATACTCTTTGATGGTGCGATCGGATGAGAAGTAGCCCATGTTGGCGATGTTGTGCATCGCTTTGGTGGTCCACTCTTCCGGCTTGCGGTACAGCTCGTCGACCCTGTCCTGGCAGTCCACATAGCTGCGGTAGTCTGCCAGCACCTGGTAGTGGTCCCCGAAGTTAATCAGCGAATCCACCAGGTCGCGATAGCGGCCAGGCTCGTCCGGGTTGAAGACCCCGGTACCGATCTGGGTCAGCACCTGACGCAGCTCTTCATCCTGCTCGTAATAATCACGCGGCGAGTAGCCCTTCGCACGCAGCGCCTCAACCTCTTCCGTGGTGTTGCCGAATATGAAGATATTCTCTTCGCCTACGTGCTCCAGCATCTCGACATTGGCGCCATCCAGCGTGCCGATGGTAAGTGCGCCGTTGAGGGCAAACTTCATGTTGCTGGTGCCGGAGGCTTCGGTGCCCGCGGTGGAGATCTGCTCCGAGAGATCGGCGGCCGGAATGATCAGCTGGGCCAGACTCACGCTGTAGTTCGGGATAAAGACGACCTTCAGCTTGTCACCAATCTGCGGATCGTTGTTGATCACCTTCGCCACGTCGTTGATCAGGTGAATGATGTGCTTCGCCATGTAATAGGCCGAGGCCGCTTTACCGGCGAAGATGTTCACACGCGGCACCCAGTCGGCATCAGGATCGGCCTTGATGCGGTTGTAGCGGGTGATCACGTGCAGCACGTTCATCAGCTGACGCTTGTACTCGTGGATACGTTTGATCTGCACGTCGAACAGCGCTTTGGGATTGGCGACCACGTTGAGATGCAGCGCCATCCACACCGCCAGCCGCTTTTTGTTCAGCAGCTTGGCATCACGCACCGCTTTATTCACCGTCGGGAAATCGGCGTGCTGTTCCAGCTCGCTCAGCTGGCTTAAGTCGGTACGCCAGTTGCGGCCGATGTTCTCGTCGAGCACGTCGGAGAGCGGCTGATTAGCCAGCGCCAGCCAGCGGCGCGGCGTCACGCCGTTAGTGACGTTGCAGAAACGCATCGGGAAGATTTTAGCGAAGTCGGCAAACAGCGACTGCACCATCAGGTTGGAGTGCAGCTCCGATACGCCGTTGACCTTGTGGCTGATCACCACCGCCAGCCACGCCATGCGCACCCGGCGGCCGTTGGACTCTTCAATGATGGAGGTGCGGCTCAGCAGTCCGGTGTCGTGCGGATACTGCTCCTGCAAGGTTTTCAGGAAGAAATCGTTGATCTCAAAGATGATCTGCAGATGGCGCGGCAGAATTTTGCCGAGCATGTCCACCGGCCAGGTTTCCAGCGCTTCGCTCATCAGGGTGTGGTTGGTGTAGGAGAAGACCTGGCAGGTCACCTCGAACGCCTCTTCCCAGCTGAACTTATGTTCGTCGATCAGTACGCGCATCAGCTCCGGGATCGACAGCACCGGGTGGGTGTCGTTGAGGTGGATGGCGGTTTTTTCCGCCAGGTTGGCGTAGGTTTTGTGCAGCTGGTAGTGGCGGCTCAGGATGTCCTGAATGGTCGCGGAGACCAGGAAGTACTCCTGGCGCAGACGCAGCTCGCGCCCGGAATAGGTGGAGTCATCCGGATACAGCACGCGGGAGACGTTCTCGGAGTGGTTTTTGTCTTCCACCGCCGCGAAATAGTCGCCCTGATTGAATTTACCGAGGTTAATCTCGCTACTGGCCTGGGCATTCCAAAGACGCAGCGTGTTGGTGGCATCGGTGTCGTAGCCGGGGATGATCTGGTCGTAGGCCACGGCCAGGATCTCTTCGGTTTCGACCCAGCGGATTTTTTTACCTTCCTGCTGGATACGCCCACCGAAGCGAACCTTATAGCGGGTGTTGTGACGCTTGAACTCCCACGGGTTGCCGTACTCCAGCCAGTAGTCAGGGGACTCTTTCTGCCGTCCGTCGACGATGTTCTGTTTGAACATGCCGTAATCGTAGCGAATACCGTAGCCGCGTCCCGGCAGGGCGAGGGTCGCCAGCGAGTCGAGGAAGCAGGCGGCCAGACGACCGAGACCGCCGTTGCCAAGGCCGGGGTCGTTCTCTTCGTCAATCAGCTCTTCTAAATCCAGCCCCATCTCTTCCAGTGCGGTCTTGACGTCGTCATAGATACCCAGCGACAACAGCGCATTGGAGAGGGTGCGGCCAATCAAAAACTCCATCGACAGATAGTAAACCTGACGGGTCTCCTGTGAGAGCTGGGCGCGGTTAGAGCGCAGCCAGCGTTCAACCAGCCGGTCGCGCACGGCAAACAGGGTGGCGTTGAGCCATTCGTGTTTGTTGGCAATCACCGGATCTTTGCCGATGGTGAACATCAGCTTGTAAGCAATTGAGTGCTTTAATGCCTCTATGCTTACCGTGGGAGACGCATAGGAAAAAGGTGCATTCATATCTCTGATTCCAGCATTGTTACATCAAGCGTTGATAAAGATCGCGGTAGGACTGCGCCGCAACTTGCCAGCTAAAATCCATGGCCATCGCCTGGCGCTGAACAAAACGCCACAAGGAAGGACGAGACCACAACACGAAGGCACGACGAATCGCGCGTAACAGCGACCAGGCATTGCTGTCCTCAAAGACAAATCCGCTGGCGATGCCGTCTGCCAGGTTCTCCAGCGAGGTGTCGGATACGGTATCCGCCAGCCCGCCGGTACGCCGCACCAGCGGCAGCGTGCCGTACTTCAGGCCATACAGCTGGGTTAAGCCGCAGGGCTCAAAACGACTCGGCACCAGGATAACGTCGGCGCCCGCCATGATGCGGTGCGAAAACGCTTCGTGATAGCCAATCTGGACGCCAACCTGACCCGGATGCTCGGCGGCCGCCGCAAGGAAGCCCTCCTGCAATACCGGATCGCCCGCGCCCAGCAGCGCCAGCTGTCCGCCCTGCTCCAGCAGGCCCGGCAGCGCTTCGAGCACCAGATCGAGCCCTTTCTGGCTGGTCAGACGGCTCACCACCGCAAACAATGGCACCTTGTCGTTAACCTTCAGCCCCATGGCGACTTGCAGTTGACGTTTGTTCTCGGCCTTGTCTTCCACCGAATCGCGGTTGTAGCGCGCGGTCAGCAGCAGATCCGACTCCGGACTCCAGATCTTTTCATCCACGCCGTTGAGGATGCCCGACAGACGCCCTTCGCGCTGGCGCTGCGCGAGCAGTCCCTCCATGCCGTAGCCAAACTGCGGCTCGGTGATCTCCCGCGCGTAGGTCGGACTCACGGCGGTGATGTGGTCGGCGTAGTACAGCCCGGCCTTAAGGAACGAAATCTGCCCGTTAAACTCCAGCCCATGGATGTTAAAGAACGACCATGGCAGATCGATGTCATCCATATGTTTGGCTAAATACAGCCCCTGATAGGCCAGGTTATGCACGGTAAAGACCGACTTCGCCGGATGGCCACGCGCCGCCAGATACGCCGGTGCCAGCCCGGCGTGCCAGTCGTGGGCATGCACGACGTCCGGGCGCCAGAACGGATCCAGCCCGGAGGCCATCTCCGCCCCGACCCAGCCGAGCAGCGCGAAACGCAGCACGTTATCGGTATAGGCAAATAAGTTGGTGTCGTGGTACGGGCTCCCTGGGCGGTCATACAGGTGCGGGGCATCAATCAGGTAGATGCCCACGCCGTTGTAATGACCAAACAGTAATGTGATGCGCCCGGCAAAGGTATCGCGGCGGCTGACAATCTGGGCGTCAGGGATGCCGCGACGAATATCGGGAAAAGCGGGTAACAGCACGCGAGTATCGACCCCACCGGCAATTTGCGCCGCCGGTAGCGCCCCAATCACATCCGCCAACCCGCCGGTTTTCAGCAGCGGGAACATCTCAGAACAAACGTGTAAAACCTGCATCATCGCTCCTGTTTGATCTGCAGTTTACGCAGCATTTCACGCGTAACCAGCACGATGCCTTCTTCTGAGCGGTAGAAACGGCGCGCGTCCTCTTCCGCGTTTTCTCCAATTACCATGCCTTCCGGAATGACGCAGGCACGGTCGATAACGCAACGACGCAGGCGGCACGAGCGGCCAACCCAGACGTCGGGTAACAATACTGACGAATCAATGTTGCAGAAGGAGTTCACCCGCACGCGCGGGAACAGCACCGACTGCACCACCACCGAGCCCGAGATAATGCACCCGCCGGAGACCAGCGAGTTCAGCGTCATGCCGTGGCTGCCCGAGCGGTCCTGGACAAATTTCGCCGGCGGCAGAGACTCCATGTGGGTACGGATCGGCCAGTTGTGGTCGTACATATCCAGTTCCGGGGTCACCGAGGCCAGATCGAGGTTAGCCTTCCAGTACGCCTCCAGGGTGCCGACATCGCGCCAGTACGGTTCTGAATTAGGATCGGACTGCACGCAGGAGAGTGGGAACGGATGTGCATAGGCCATGCCAGATTTGGTGATTTTCGGGATGATATCTTTGCCGAAGTCGTGGCTGGATTTCTCATCCTTGTCGTCTTCTTCCAGCAGCTGATAAAGGTAATCTGCATCAAAGACATAGATCCCCATACTGGCCAGCGCTTTGGTGTCGTCACCCGGCATTGATGGCGGGTTCGCCGGTTTTTCAACGAAATCGATCACTTTGTCGTTTTCATCTACCGCCATCACGCCAAAGGCCGTCGCCTCGGCAACGGGCACCGGCATACAGGCCACGGTGCAGCGTGCCCCTTTTTCGACGTGGTCGATGAGCATGCGCGAGTAGTCCTGCTTGTAGATGTGGTCCCCGGCGAGGATCACCACGTACTCGGCGTCGTAGCGACGAATAATGTCGAGGTTTTGCGTCACCGCATCGGCGGTACCGCGATACCAGTTTTCGCCATGCACGCGCTGTTGGGCAGGTAACAGGTCGACAAACTCGTTCATCTCCTCACTGAAGAACGACCAGCCGCGCTGAATATGCTGCACCAGGGTGTGTGACTGGTACTGGGTGATCACGCCAATACGGCGAATGCCTGAATTCAGGCAGTTTGACAGGGCAAAATCGATAATACGGAATTTCCCACCGAAGTGGACGGCGGGCTTGGCGCGCTTAATCGTTAAATCTTTTAATCGGGTACCGCGGCCACCAGCAAGAATCAGGGCAACAGACTTCAATGGCAGCTGACGCGCCAACATTAGAGGGTCGTTCTTATCTAACCTAACCATGATCAACTCCTTTTATTATCATCTCTGGAATACACATACACCGTGCGCAGGCCCATGCCAGGCAGTCATAACGACCGGATTATCCTCTCCGGCAAATGGGGGGGATGGCCCGCCACTCCCCTTCGGGTAAAACAATTTCTGCGACCTCATCTGTGGCGTTAAGCGTGATAAGCCAGCTATCCGAAAGCAGGATTTGCAGGCACGGCACGCCGCTTTGCCACTCACGCGCTTCCAACGGTTGCGCCTCTTTATTCAGCCAGCAAACATTGCCGTCGCCCTCTTCCCACCACTGGTTCAGGGTGAGCGCCGGGATCTGCTGACGCAGATGGATCAGCGCAGCGGTAAAGTCGGCTAATCCACTGTTGGCCTGTTGCCAGTCCAGCCAGGTTAACGGGTTATCCTGGCAATACGCATTGTTGTTACCGTGCTGGCTGTGGCCATGTTCATCGCCTGCCAGCAACATCGGCGTTCCCTGCGACAAAAGCAGCGTGGAGAGCAGCGCGTGCACGCTGGCGCGGCGCCGCTCAATCACATTCAGATTGCCACTTAATCCTTCGATACCATGGTTAAAACTATGGTTATTGAAGGTGCCGTCACGATTTTCTTCGCCATTGGCTTCATTGTGTTTCTGATTGAAACAAACGCAGTCACGCAGGGTGAACCCATCGTGCGCGGTAACCAGGTTTATCGACGCGGAGGGCAGTCGCCCGTTGCGCTTGAACAGATCGCTGGAAGCGGCAAAACGCCCGGCAAACTGACCGAGTGACAGATCGCGCGCCAGCCAGAAGCGGCGTGCGGTATCACGATAGTGGTCGTTCCACTCGGCAAACGGCGGCGGGAAATTCCCCACCTGGTAGCCGCCAGGGCCGATATCCCACGGCTCCGCAATCAGCTTCACGCCCGACAGCAGCGGGCAGTTCTTAATCGCCTCGAACAGCGGTGCCTGCGGGCTGTATTCCGGCGTGCGTCCAATCACTGACGCCAGGTCAAAACGAAAGCCGTCGATATGGAAGGTTTCCACCCAGTACTTCAGGCATTCATACGCGTACTGCACCACCGCCGGATGGCTGAGATTAAGGGTGTTACCGCAGCCGGTCCAGTTGTGGTAATCGCCATCCTCTCTTAACCAATAATAGCTAGGGTTATCAATTCCGCGCAGGGAGAACGTCGGGCCTTCCAGATCCAGCTCGGCACTGTGGTTGAGGACGATATCCAGAATGACCTCAATACCCGCTTCGTGTAGCGCCTTCACCGCATCACGAAACTCATCCCGGGCCCGCTCAGGATGCGAGGCATAGCGCGGGTCGAGGGCAAACATCGCCATCGGGTTGTAGCCCCAGTAGTTGCTAAGACCCAGACGCTGCAGGCGCGGCTCGGAGGCAAAATGGGCTACCGGTAATAATTCCAGGGCGGTGATCCCGAGATGCTTAAAATAAGCAATCATCACCGGGTGACCGAGCGCCCGGTAGGTGCCGCGGATCGCCTCCGGAATGCCGGGGTGCAGATACGTCAGCCCTTTCACGTGGGCTTCATAGATAACCGTCTTGCCCCAGGGCGTATTGGGAGCAGCGTCCTCTTCCCAGTCGTAACGATCGTCGCTGACCACCACGCTGCGGGGCGCCACCGCGGCACTGTCCCGGTGATCGGCGGTCACTTTGCCACTGTGCAGCAGAACATCGTCCTTCAGCGTCCCTTCAACCTGATACGCACAGGGGTCGAGCAGCAGCTTGGCGGGGTTAAAGAACAGTCCTCTGGACGGTTCCCAGGGACCATGCACCCGAAAACCATAATGGGTGCCGGGCCGGGCATGCTCGAGGTAGCCATGCCAGATATCGCCAGTGCGGCCCACCAGATCGTAACGGTGTTCAATGCCCTTATCGTCAAACACGCAGAGTTCAACCCGATCCGCATGGGCGGAAAAGAGGGTGAAGTTCACCCCTTTGCCATCGTAGCGTGCGCCGAGCGGCGCCGGGTTACCTGCAGCGAGCTGCGTCATTCCCCCCTCCCGCACCAGCCAGATCGTGGACAGCGGCGGCAGGGTAAGGCTCAGGGACTGTGGTCGACCATGACTCTCCTGCTCATCGCTCTGCACCAGTCCGCCATTGCCCGCGTTGCTGCCGTGGTAATGCATGGAGTCGGTGTTCAGCACTTCACGCCATTTGCCCGGCTGATTGATGCCGAAACGGTAGTGATGACGCGTTACCGGGGTGAAGTTACTGGCGACAATAATTTCGTTACCCACTTTGTCACGACGGACAAAGATCAGCACCGAGCGTTCGTTGTCATCCACCACCAGCCACTCGAAGCCGTAATCGTCAAAGTCCAGCTCGTGCAGGGCCTTGTGGTGACGGTAGGTATGGTTGAGGTCACGCACCAGGCGCTGAACGCCGTGGTGCCAGTTGTCACCCCCTTCCAGCAGGCTCCAGTCGAGGCTGGAATCGTGGTTCCACTCCCGGCCCTGGGCGAACTCGTTGCCCATAAACAGCAGTTTTTTGCCCGGGAAGGCGAACATCCAGCCGTAGTAGGCGCGCAGGTTGGCAAACTTCTGCCAGGCGTCGCCCGGCATGCGGTCGAGAATGGATTTTTTGCCGTGGACCACTTCGTCGTGGGAGAGCGGCAGGACAAAGTTTTCGGTGCCGTTATAGAGCATGCCGAAGGTCAGTTTGTTGTGGTGATACTGGCGATGCACCGGATCCAGCTTCATGTAATCCAGGGTGTCGTGCATCCAGCCGAGGTTCCATTTGAACCAGAAGCCGAGACCGCCCATGGATGGCGGACGGGAGACGCCCGGGAAGTCCGTGGACTCTTCCGCCATCGTCACCGCGCCCGGCGTCTGCTCGCCGAGAATACGGTTGGTGTTACGCAGGAACTCAATGGCTTCCAGGTTTTCCCGGCCACCGAATTCGTTCGGGATCCACTCACCCTCTTTGCGGCTGTAGTCGCGGTAGATCATCGAGGCGACGGCATCCACGCGCAGGGCATCAATGCCGAAACGCTCGATCCAGTAGAGGGCGTTGCCCACCAGATAGTTGGTCACTTCCCGGCGGCCGTAGTTGTAGATCAGGGTGTTCCAGTCCTGATGATAGCCTTCGCGCGGATCGCTGTGCTCATACAGGTTGGTGCCGTCGAATTCCGCCAGACCAAAGTCATCGGACGGGAAGTGGCCCGGCACCCAGTCGAGGATCACGTTCAGCCCGGCAGCGTGTGCGGCGTTGATAAAGTAGCGGAAGTCGTCGCGGGTGCCGAAACGGCGGGTTGGGGCATACATGCCGGTCGGCTGATAGCCCCAGCTGCCGTCAAACGGGTGTTCGTTAATCGGCAGCAGCTCCAGATGGGTAAAGCCCATCCATTTCACATACGGGATCAGCTGGTCGGCCAGCTCCCGGTAGCTGAGCCAGAAGTTGTTATCGGTATGACGACGCCAGGAGCCAAGATGGACTTCGTAAATGGAGATCGGCATATCGAACTGGTTGGCGCGGATGCGCTCTTCGCTCTGGGCGACTTTCTCCGGCAGGCCGCAAATGAGCGATGCGGTTTCCGGGCGCATTTGCGCTTCGAAGGCATAGGGGTCGGCTTTGATACGCAGCTTGCCGTGGGCATCGATCAGCTCGTATTTATACAGCTGGCCGTTTTGCGCACCGGGGATAAACAGCTCCCAGATGCCGGTCTCGCGACGCAGGCGCATCGGGTGGCGACGGCCATCCCAGTAGTTGAACTGCCCCACCACCGACACGCGCCGGGCATTCGGTGCCCAGACGGTAAAGCGGGTGCCGGTCACGCCGTCCATGGTGTCGGCGTGGGCCCCGAGCGTCTCGTAGGGACGCAGGTGCGTACCTTCAGACAGCAGCCAGGCATCCATCTCCTGCAGCAGCGGACCGAAGCGATAGGGATCGTCGATCAGGTTCTGCTGACCATGCCAGATGACGGCGAGCTGATAACGGAAGAAGTTTTTACGGCGGGCCATCACGCCAGCGAAGAAGCCGCGTGAATCGATACATTCAAGTTTACCGACCTTGCGCCCGGTTTTGGGTTCGATGACCCACACTTCCGTCGCGTCAGGAAGCAGTGCCCGGACTTCCAGTCCAGCTTCAGTGCGGTGCATGCCAAGTACAGAAAAAGGATCCGCAAAGTGACCCGCAATAAGCGCATTAATCACGTCTCTATCAATACGAACGGACATGGTATTCATCCTGTTTTTTTAGTTGCCGCCCCTTTCGCGCACCGGGTACGACCTTAATGTGACCTGGACGGAACAGCACCTTGTGCATCCTCTCTGTTCCATCCAACCTCCAGGCGGAATATGTGACATCCCGCATAAAGCATAGCCAACGCTTTATATGACTCCCGAAAAATAATGAATCATTTGCGTTTTCGTCCTTTAGTACGCAAAAAAAGGGGTGATAAATCACCCCTAAGTATTAAGTATTTATTACGCCAGCTGGCGTAGCATCCTGCGCAGCGGCTCTGCGGCACCCCACAGAAGCTGATCGCCGACGGTAAAGGCGGAAAGGTACTCCGGGCCCATATTTAGTTTACGCAGGCGTCCTACAGGGGTAGATAATGTGCCGGTGACCGCAGCCGGGGTCAGCTCGCGCATGGTGATGTCGCGATCGTTAGGGATGACTTTCGCCCACTGATTGTGAGAGGCGAGCAGCTCTTCCACTGTCGGAATAGACACATCTTTTTTCAGTTTAATGGTGAATGCCTGGCTGTGGCAGCGCAGCGCGCCGATGCGCACGCACAGGCCGTCAACCGGGATTGCGGAAGCGGTGCGCAGGATTTTGTTGGTCTCGGCCTGGCCTTTCCACTCTTCGCGGGTCTGGCCGTTGTCCAGCTGTTTGTCGATCCACGGGATCAGGCCACCGGCCAGCGGTACGCCGAAGTTATCTACCGGCAGCTCGCCGCTGCGGGTCAGCTGAGTCACTTTACGCTCGATATCCAGAATCGCGGATGCCGGGTTTGCCAGCTCTTCCGCCACGCTGTGGTGCAGCTGGCCCATCTGGGTCAGCAGCTCGCGCATATGGCGCGCGCCGCCGCCGGAGGCCGCCTGGTAGGTGGCCACAGAGACCCACTCCACCAGATCCTGGGCAAACAGACCGCCCAGCGACATCAGCATCAGGCTGACCGTACAGTTACCGCCGACGAAGGTTTTGACGCCTTTGTTCAGGCCGTCGGTGATAACGTCCTGGTTAACCGGATCCAGAATAATGATCGCGTCGTCTTTCATGCGCAGCGAAGAGGCCGCGTCAATCCAGTAGCCCTGCCAGCCGCTTTCACGAAGCTTTGGATAAATTTCGTTGGTATAATCGCCGCCCTGGCAGGTGACGATAATGTCCAGCGCCTTCAACGCTTCCAGATCGTAAGCATCCTGCAACGTGCCTGTGGTACCCCCAAAGGACGGTGCAGCTTGGCCGAGCTGGGAAGTGGAGAAGAAGACCGGGCGGATAGCGTCGAAATCGCGCTCTTCAACCATGCGTTGCATGAGTACAGAGCCGACCATACCGCGCCAGCCGATAAAACCAACGTTTTTCATAGCATTTTTTTCCTGCAGAGGGTGTGTGCTGTTTATGCAAGCCAGTATTGAACTGGGATATGCTTCACATTACAAAATGCTGCCAAAGTCGCAAGCGAAATTAATCGATGATTGCCCGGCTATCAGAAAAAGCGCTAATCATCGGGATAACCATACAAGTATCAGGGATAATCTACGATGAGTGAAATCATTTCCGCAGCTGTTTTATTGATCCTAATTATGGATCCACTCGGAAACCTGCCTATTTTCATGTCGGTGCTGAAGCACACCGAGCCAAAGCGCCGTCGGGCCATCATGATCCGCGAGCTGCTCATCGCCCTGCTGGTGATGTTTATCTTCCTTTTCGCTGGCGAAAAAATCCTCGCGTTCCTGAATTTACGCGCTGAAACGGTCTCCATTTCCGGCGGGATTATTCTGTTCCTGATTGCCATCAAAATGATTTTCCCGAGCAGCGAAGGCAGCAGCAGCGGCCTGCCTGCCGGTGAAGAGCCCTTTATTGTGCCGCTGGCGATCCCACTGGTCGCCGGGCCGACGATTCTGGCGACGCTGATGCTGCTGTCGCATCAGTACCCGAATCAGATGAGCCATCTGGTGATTGCCCTGCTGATTGCCTGGGGCGGGACCTTTATCATCCTGCTGCAGTCGTCGCTGTTTTTACGCCTGCTGGGCGAGAAAGGGGTCAATGCGCTGGAGCGGCTGATGGGATTGATTCTGGTGATGATGGCGACGCAGATGTTCCTGGACGGGATTAGGGCGTGGATGAAGGGCTAGCAAGGTAAAAGCAAAACGACAACGAAAGTTGTCGTTTTTAATGTCTGCACCCTCTCCCTGTGGGAGAGGGCCGGGGTGAGGGCATCAGGCCGCACAGACTTCCCAGCCCCCAGCCATGCCGGGTGGCGGCTTCGCCTTACCCGGCCTACAAATGCTCCCGGTACGAAATGTAGGCCGGGTAAGCGCAAGCGCCACCCGGCTTTTTACAGCAGCACGACACCTTCATCTGTGCGCAGCCAGCGCGGTGCTTTCAGCGTATCGCTATAAAACCCAACCAGTTCCTGGAGTAAATCTCCCGCCACTCTTTCATCACTTTTTGTCAGCGATTGATTCAGGATCAGCTGTGTTAACAGCTGGCAAAAACGTCCTAACTGATCCACTTCCGGTTCAAATACGGGCAGCGCCAGCGGTAAGTCATCCACCGTCAGGCTCGTCTTTAAATACTCTGGAACAGGTTCAAGCAGCGTTGACTGAAGCAAAGCAAGGCAGGCAGAAAGCCGCCCGCACACCGCCATTTTCTGGGCCGGATCGTCGCATTCAACCAGTGCGTCAACAAATTGCGCGCAGTTGTCTGCCAGCTCGGTGAAATCGGTGTTGTGATTGAATGGCGTGGTAAATAAAAAATGAGAAAAGCTAAGGGTAGTAGTCATAAGACAGCCTCCAAAGAGTAGTTTTTATCCACCACTGGAGAGGCTAATCTCGCTGGTGGCGGAACCGAGCAGGGTTAGCCTTACCGGCCTCTTTGGATACCGGCGCGTCTTGCGACGCCCCCGCTCGGCCCACCGTTGGAGTGTAGCTAAGCGCGCGACACAAAAATACTTGTGTCACCAAAGAGGTAGTACAGGAGGCTAATCCTGACGCCTGATTTTGCAGGCGTGGCAAAAAGATACCGCTTTGCTGATGGTCTATCAAGCGAGGCTCTGGAAGGCTGCTCGCATAACCAGAAATTAAATCTCCAGCGGCGATTTTCTTTGCCGGGAGCAGAGGTCTACGTTTCCTGCACACACAAAAAAAGCCGGGTGGCGCTTACGCTTACCCGGCCTACGGTTCGAAGTTTTGTAGTTTTGTAGGTCGGGTAAGGCGAAGCCGCCACCCGACAAACATACCCGCTCTGCGGCCTGATGCCCTCACCCCAACCCTCTCCCACAGGGAGAGGGAGACAAGAAACACTAGCTCAGCAGCGTAAACGCAATCATCCCGACAATCGCCCCGGTGGTGCCGAGGATGGTTTCCATCATCGTCCAGGTCTTCAGGGTTTGCGCTTCTGTCGCCCCGGTGAATTTACCGAACAGCCAGAAGCCCGCATCGTTAACGTGCGACACCACAATCGAGCCACCCGCGATACAGATAGACAGGGCTGCCATCTGCGCACCGGAGTAGTTCAGCTGTTCAATCACCGGCATCACCAGTCCGACGGCGGTTAAGCAGGCCACGGTCGCAGAGCCCTGAATGATACGCACCGCCGCAGCCAGCACGAAGCAGGTCACCGCAATCGGCAGGCCCATCCCGGTCAGGGCGCTGCCCAGTGCCGGGCCGACGCCGGAATCTACCAGCACCTGCTTGAACACCCCGCCTGCACCGATCACCAGCAGAATAATCCCTGCCGGCTGCAGCGCCGCACCGCAGATCTCCATCACCCGGTCTTTCGCCATGCCCTGACGCATCGCCAGGCCATAGATGGCAACCAGACAGGCGACCAGGATCGCGGTGAACGGATGGCCGATAAACTCAAACCACTCATAAGCACTCGAGCCTACCGGCACAAAGCGCGCGGCGATGGTTTTCAGCCCTACCAGCACCAGCGGCAGCAGGATCAGCGACAGGCTGAAGCCGAACGACGGCATTTTGCCCTCGCCCAGGTGCGGCTCGGTAACGTCGTCCGGAATGTGCAGTTCAACGTAACGGCTGATGAAGTTGCCCCACAGCGGACCGGCGATAATCATTCCCGGGATCGCGGCGCAGAGACCAATCAGGATCATCCAGCCGAAGTCAGCGTGCATCTGCGAGGCCAGCAGCATCGGCGCAGGCCCCGGCAGCAGAAATGCCGCCGCCGCTGCCACACCGGCAAACAGAGGAATAACCAGCTTCACCAGGTTGGTGCCGGTATGACGCGCCATGGAGAAGGCCACGCTAATCAGCAGCACGACGGCCACCTCAAAGAACAGCGGCAGCGCGCAGATCAGACCGGCCAGACCAATTGCGTAGTGCGCCCGGCTGTGGCCGAACGATTTCAGCATTTTGACGGCGATCTGATCGACCGCGCCGGTTTCATGCAGGATTTTGCCAAACATCGCGCCAAGCGCGACCACAATCGCCAGGAAGCCTAACGTGCCCCCCCATCCCCTTTTCCATGGTCGCGGCGATTTTGTCGAGCGGCATTCCGGAAAAGAGACCTGCACCAATGGATACCACCATCAAAGCGACGAAGGCGTGCATACGGGCCTTCATCACCAAAAACAGCAGCAACAGCACGGAGCCGACTGCTGTTAAAACAAGCGTTAACGTACTCAAAACTTACTGCCTTTTGTTAATGACCTCAATGGTGCTGGCAACAACACCGTCCAGCGGCTGATCGATATCCACGACCAGTACATCGCTTTCGTCCGCACCCGGTTCCTGCAGAGTTTCAAACTGCGTAACCAGCATCTGGGTTTTAAAGAAGTGCCCTTTACGCGCTTTCAGACGGGTTTCGATCACGTCGAAATCGCCCTTCAGGTAGATAAAGGAGAGATTAGCGTTACCTTCGCGCAGCTGGTCGCGGTAGGTCTTTTTCAGCGCGGAGCAGACGATCAGCGACACTTTGTTGGTGCGCTGCATGGCAAAAGCGGCATCGTTCAGCGCCTGCAGCCACGGCTTACGATCGTCGTCGTTCAGCGGCTCGCCAGAGGCCATTTTGGTGATGTTGCTGCGCGGATGGAGAAAGTCACCATCAAGAAACGCGGCATGAATTTGATGCGCCACTTCGCTGGCAACGGCAGATTTACCGCTACCGGAAACGCCCATCAGGACATAAACGTGGTGATCTGGATTTGTGGTGCTCAAAGTATGTCCCTCAGTCAATTGTTACGGGTAACAGTTATCGGTAACATTGTCCTGCCGGGGCTGATGAGAAGCAATATCCAAACGTGTGCGAAGTGAATAAGTGTGAGCTAGTTCAAACTTGTCACGCTAAATAGATCCACCTGGTGACAGCGTGAAACCTAAATCTAACATTTTAGGCGTCACCGTTTCGCCACGAATGCGCGCCAGCAGGCGTTCCGCACCGATACGGCCCATGCGCTCACGCGGGGTCAGGACGCTCGCCAGACGCGGCTCCATGACCTGACCGATGTCGTGACCGTGGAAACCGGCAATCGCCATGTCACCCGGGATAGAAAGCCCCAGACGCTGGCATTCAAAGGCGGCGCCTACCGCGAGGTCATCGTTGGTACAGAAGATGCCATCAAGCTGCGGGTACTCGCGACGGGCCTGGCGCATCAGCTCAATGCCGGAGGTGTAGGAGGAGGACTGCTCGACCATCACGCTGTAGGGCGTTAAGTTGGCGTCGAGCATCGCCTGCTCGTATCCCTTCTGTTTGATGATAGTACGTTCATCCAGACGTGCGCCAAGATAGGCGACATGACGATGACCGCGGGCGATGATCGCTGCCGTCATCTGACGGGCGGCTTCGAAGTTATCGAACCCGACGGCGATATCGAGGCAGGGCGACTGACTGTCCATCAGCTCGACCACCGGAATGCCCGCCACTTCAATCATTTTGAGCGTGCGTGGGGTGTGGGTGCGTTCAGTAAGGATCAGGCCATCAATGTTCCAGGAGAGCATCGACTCCAGACGCTCCTCTTCCAGTTCCGGTTTGTAGCCGTAGTGAGCGAGCATGGTCTGATAGCCAAAGGCGTCGGTGACGCTTTCGATGCCGCGGAGCACTTCCGCGAAGACCTGGTTGGTTAAGGAGGGAAGCAGGACGCCGACCGCGCGGCTGGTCGCATTGGAGAGAATATCGGGGGCGCGGTTGGGGATATAACCCAGTTCATCGAGAGCAGCGGCAATCTTGCCACGTAACGCCACGGACACCTGTTCCGGGTTACGTAAGAAACGGCTGACCGTCATTTTAGTCACACCGACGCGATCGGCTACATCCTGAAGTACGGGTCTTTTCTTTTTCATCGTCCTGAGAGAAACCGGTAGTGATAGATTCCCTCAGTTTATCACGGACAAAGACCAACCTTCCCCTGTGATAAGGGAAGGCTGGACATTTTATTCAGGATTTAGACCGGCGGCAGGTCGAACAGCAGAATCTCAGCGGCGCTGTCGGCATGCACGGAGATCGCCTGCTCGTCCCAGATAGCCAGACCATCGCTGGTGGTCGCTTTGGTGCCGTTGATGGTCACCTCGCCTTTCACCACCTGGATCCACACTTTGCGGTTCGCGGCGATCTGGTGCACAGACTGCTCGTCTTTCGCCAGCGCCCAGCGATACAGCTCCATGTCCTGATGCACTTTCAGCGAGCCGTCACGGGCATCCGGAGACAGAACCAGCTGTTTCCCCTGCTCGGCGTCAAAGCGGCGTTGCTCGTAGCGCGGGGTGATGCCTTTCGCTTCCGGAATGATCCAGATTTGATACAGGTGCAGTTTTTCAGTTTTGCTTGGGTTGTATTCGGAGTGACGCACCCCGGTACCCGCACTCATAATCTGGAACTCGCCCGCCGGCACCTGCTCTTTGTTACCCATACTGTCCTGGTGCTCAACCGCGCCTTCCAGAACGTAGGTCAGAATTTCCATGTCTTTATGCGGATGGGTACCAAAGCCCTGCCCGGCATCAATCACGTCGTCGTTAATGACGCGCAGTGCCGAGAAACCCATAAAGTTCGGGTCATAATAATCGGCAAACGAGAAGCTGTGCCATGAGTCCAGCCAACCATGATTTGCGTGACCGCGGTCGTTTGCTTTGCGTAAGAAGATCATTGTTTTTACCCTCAGTTCGTTTCGATGGAGTAAGTGTGGACGCAATCGACCTGGGATCATAGAGGGTGAAAATTGACTCCTCTGTTCAAAATATCTGAATAAGTACAGAGGAGTCGTTCAGGCCTATTTGGCAAGGGTTACCGTGGCAGGTGAAGCCTGCTCAAAGGCCCGTTCAAGGATTTCCAGGTTGGTCATCAATTCAATTTCCTTGACGTAATTAGGGGTACCTTTTGTGAGCGTATCATAGAGCGCATCGTAGACCTGACCGTAGTCGCCGGTGCCCGGTTTGATCTCCTCTTTCACCGTCACGCCCGCGTCGTTAACGTACTCCAGCACGCCCACGGACTCATCCGCCGCAAACCCCGGTTCACCCGGCATGATGTTGGCCTTCAGGCTGGTCTCCTGCTGGTCGATGCCGTACTTGATAAACGAGCCTTTGGTGCCATGGACGATGAATTTCGGGTAGTCGATCTTCACCAGGTGGCTGGTTTTGACGATCGCTTTCAGGTCGCCGTAGAACAGCTGGGCTTCGAAGGTATCGTCCGGGTTGGCTTTATTGCGCAGGCTGCGGATGTCGTAGGCCACATGGTCCGGACGGCCGAACAGGCTGATAACCTGATCCATGGTGTGCACGCCGAGGCCATAGAAGGAGCCATCCTGCGGCAGGCCGGGTTTCGTCTCCGCCACCGGACGGTAGTAATCGAAGTGGCTTTCGAACTCGACGATCTCGCCCAGCTTGCCGCTCTCAATCGCCTGTTTCGCGGTCAGGAAGCAGGTGTCAAAGCGACGGTTCTGATACGGGCTTACGGTCAGCCCTTTGCTGCGGGCAAGTTCGAACAGCTCTTTTGCTTCGGCCATCGTCGGGGTGAAGGGTTTTTCCACCAGCACGTTTTTACCGGCTTCCAGAGCGCGTTTCGCGTACTCAAAATGGCTGTCGGCGTGGGTACAGACGATCACCAGCCTGACCTCAGGGTCGTTCAGCACCTCGTCAAGATCGCTGGTGAAATGAATATGGGAGTACTGGGGGGGACTGCTCTTCCGGTTTCGGGTGGCGGCGGAAGATATGCGCCACATGCCAGCTGGCTTTACGGGTGAGAACGTACGGAAGGTGATAGCGGGTGGTGCTTTTGCCAAATCCAATAAATGCGCAGTGTAGTGTCATAGTGGTTTTCCTGGCTTAGGTCTCTGCTTTCAACCATAGCGCAACCTGGCGGTGAAATATATTTCTATAACGAATCCTAAAATGGCGGTCGGAACCTTGATCCTGACCGGAATTACCAGGATAAGGGGACGGCCAAAACCCCATGCTCGCGAAAGGAGTCGCGCTCATTTTCTATGGACAGAAAATATCTCGCGTTAAATAGCGCCCTTCTCTTCTGGCTGCTCGCGCTGGTCGCCTGGTGCTTAGATGCCCGCTTCCTGGCGTGGCTGTTCGCTGCAGTATCCTTGCTGAGCTTTGGCATCTCCCTTCTACTTAATCAGGTCAAGATCATGTTTAAAAAGAGTAAAACCCCCCGAGACTGGCAAGCCAGAAATCATCCTTCCTCCGGTGCCCGTCATTGAAAAAGAGCCTACCGCCACGGAGAAACACGGCACCACAGTTATTGCCAGCGATGTCCGCTTTGAAGGCAACGTCGTTTCCGGCGGTCACGTCTACGTTCACGGGACGCTTATCGGCAATATCGACTCTAAAGAGAGCCTGATAAAGATCATGCGTGGGGGTCAGGTGGAGGGGAATATCACCTGCCGGGAGCTGATCGTTGATGGCAAAGTGATGGGCCAGTGCAGCAGCGATGTCATTGAGATCTGCGAGAACGGTCAGGTCACGGGAACCCTTGCCTACCGCACTCTGGCGGTTAAAAAAGGCGGCCTGTTTTCCGGCCAGGCGGAGGTGCTACCGGCTGTCGCGGAAAAGACCAACGTGGTGGGCCTGATGAAAGAGAGCACCCCCGACCCGCTCGATCTCGTGCCGCTGCAAAAGCTTTAGGGCAAAAAAAAGCCAGCGATAAGCTGGCTAAAATAATACTGGAAGCAATGTGAGCAATGTCGTGCTTTCAGGTTTCCGTAGAGGTCTTCCTGAATGCAGGACAATAATAATCATTCTCATTCGCACTTGTCCACTCATTTTTTGCAAAAAATGCTTGTTGACTCACATTTCAATCTCATGGATGTTGAAAGGGAACCTAACTAACTGAGGAAGAAGGAATGAGTGAGATAGTGATACGCCACGTTGAAGCCGCCGATGCCGAAGCTTTACGCCTGATTAACGCCCATCCAGGGGTGTATCACGATACTCTACAACTTCCTCACCCTGCGATGGACATGTGGAAGGAACGTGTCGCGCAGAAACCCGGCAGACGCCAGCTGGTGGCCTGCCTGGACGGACAGGTTATCGGCCATCTGGTGCTGGACGTGATGGAAAATCCACGCCGCAGCCATGTGGCGACCTTCGGGATCGGTGTTTCAGCCGAGGTGCAGGGCCGGGGTGCGGGCAGCGCGTTAATGCGTGAGATGATCAACCTGTGCGACAACTGGTTGCGCATCGAACGCATCGAGCTGACGGTGTTTGTCGACAATGCCTCCGCCATTGCCCTGTATCGTAAATACGGCTTTGTGGTGGAAGGCACCGGGAAGAAGTTCGCCCTGCGTAACGGCGAGTTTGTGGATGCGCACTTTATGGCGCGGGTGAAGTAATCTCCCCCCTCACCCCGGCCCTCTCCCCATAGGGGAGAGGGTGTAGTATATCCCCTATGGGGAGAGGGTTAGGGTGAGGGGACAAACTCAATATCCCGCCGTCAAATCCCCCCGGCGTGCGTGGATCCGATGCGCCATACAGCGCGCCATCCGGCCCGACCATAATGCTCTGGGTGCTGCCCATCGCCTCTTTCACCGCCACCTTTTGCCCGCGCTGCTCCAGCAGCTTCAGCGTATCCGGGCTAAAGCCCTTCTCCACCCGCAGCTCATCCGGCAGCCACTGGTGATGGAAGCGCGGCGCGTTGGTGGCCTCTGCCACGTTCATCCCATAATCGATGCTGTTGACCACCATTTGCAGCACGGTGGTGATAATGCGGCTGCCGCCAGGGCTGCCGGTCACCAGCCAGGTTTTGCCGTCTTTCACCACGATGGTCGGTGACATCGACGACAGCGGACGCTTCTTCGGCCCCACGGCGTTGGCGTCCCCGCCCACCAGCCCGTAAACGTTCGGCACGCCCGGCTTGGCGGAGAAATCATCCATCTCATTGTTGAGCAGAATGCCGCTGTTGCCCGCCACGATCCCGGTGCCAAATACGGTATTCAGCGTGTAGGTCACCGCCACCGCGTTACCATCTTTATCCACCACCGAGAAGTGGGTGGTCTGGTTGCTTTCATAGGGTTCCAGCTTGCCCGGGCGGATCTCGCTAGAGGGTTTGGCTTTGTTGATATCGATCTGATCGGCCAGGGTTTTGGCATAGGCTTTATTGGTCAGCGCCTGCCACGGCACCTTGACGAAGTCCGGGTCACCCAGATACTCCGAGCGGTCGGCGTAGGCATATTTTTCCGCCTCGGCCATCACCTGCATCGTATCGGCACTGCCGAAACCAAATTTATGCATATCGAAGTTTTCGAGGATGTTGAGGATCTGCACGATGTGGATCCCGCCGGAAGACGGTGGCGGCATGGAGTAGACCTGATACCCGCGATAGTCCCCGCTAATCGGCGTGCGTTCCACCGCTTTGTACTCCGCGAGATCGGCTTTGGTGATCAACCCACCGTTCTTACTCATCTCTTCGGCAATCTGATCGGCAATCGTCCCTTTATAGAAGGCATCCGGGCCGTTTTCGGCAATCATCTCCAGACTTTTGGCGAGGTTGGTCTGCACCAGCTTGTCGCCCTTCTTCAGCGGTTCGCCCTCCTTCCAGAAGATCGCTTTGCTGTTCTCATGGTTGGGGAGCACTTCGCTGCCGTAGGTTTTTAGATCGTCGGCCAGGGCGTCGTTGACCTCAAAGCCGTCGCGCGCCAGCTTGATGGCCGGTTGCACCACTTTGTTCAGCGGCAGGGTGCCGTACTTATCCAGCGCCAGCGAGAAGCCCGCTACCGTACCCGGCGTGCCGGTCGCCAGATGGGAGGTGAGGGATTTTTTTACTGTCGGCGTTGCCCTGGTCGTCGAGGAACATGTCGCGCGTGGCCTGGGAGGGTGCCATTTCACGGAAGTCGATCGCCGTGGTCACGCCATCTTTAGTACGCAGCATCATAAAACCGCCGCCGCCGAGGTTACCCGCCTGCGGGTGCGTTACCGCCAGCGCATAGCCGACCGCCACCGCCGCATCCACCGCATTACCACCCTGCTTGAGGATATCCACCCCGACCTGGGTGGCGAGGGCATCCACCGAAGAGACCATCCCCTTCTGCGCCCGCACGGGATGGAACACATCTTCTTCCACGCCGTAGGAGACCGGGGGCGCGGCAGGCGGATTCGCTGCCACGCAAAACGTACCGCCTGCCGACAGGGCAGCAATCGCTACCCAGCGTAAAAACGTTGGTTTCATCATTGTTATTCTCCAGGTACAGGGACTCATGCTCCCGCTTAAGCCTGGTTCATAACTCTTAAAAAATCATCGTAGTGCAGGATCCGAGGTAAACTTAAAGGAGGCCTCAGAAGGAGGGAGTAACAATGAAACGACTGATTCTTGTTGCGGCGTTACTGCCGTTTGCCGTGCTCGCGCAGCCCATCAACACCCTGAACAACCCCAACCAGCCGGGCTATGAAAACCCCAGCCAGCAGCGGATGCAAAATCAGATGATGATCCAGCAGCAGCAGCAGACAGGGATGCTCAATCAGCAGCTGCAGACGCAGACCCGCGTTCAGCAGCAGCATCTGCAAACGCAGATGAACAATAATACTCTGCGGGTTCAGCAGAGCCAGCCGGGGGTGCAGGTTCTGCCTAACACCAGCGGCGGGATGCTGAGCGGCGTAGAGTCGTCGGGCGGCGTACAGCAGCAACATATGCTGCCGCAGCAGCAGAACGGCTCTATGCTGAATAACCCTTAGGGCTGAAAGTCCGGACCGATCAGGGCAATCGCATCGGTACAGATGCTATCCACGCCCCAGCGCAGCAGCTCTGCTGCCCGCTGGGGCTGGTTAACGGTATAGACCAGGATATGCAAACCGGCGGCCTTAATTGCTTTCACCCGCGCCTCATCCAGCAGGCGATGGTTGAGGTGAATCGACACGCAGCCCAGCCGGCTGGTCAGCTCGCGCCAGTCTTCACGCCACTCATCCAGCAGTAAACCGCGCGGCAGCTCGGGTGCCGCCGCCTGCGCCGCTTCCAGCGCGTCGATCTCAAACGACGACAGCAGCGGAGCGATCATCCCTTCCCACAGCTCACGCGCGGCCAGCGCAATCACCTTGCCGGTGAGCGGCCCGGTACCGGTGGTCGGTTTGATTTCGATATTGGCCATCATCCTTAGCTTCCGACAGCGGTCGGCCACCTCGGCCAGCAGCGGCAGCGGCTCGCCTTTGAACTCGCCGCTGAACCAGCTTCCGGCATCGACCTTCAGCAGATCGCGCCACGGCAGCTCGCCCGCCACGCCCCAGCCGTTGCTGGTGCGCTCGAGGTTGTCATCGTGCAGCAGGAAGATCTCCCCATCTTTCGACAGCTTAGCGTCGAATTCGATCATGGTGTGGCCGTAGCGCGCACCGACGTCAATCGCCGCCAGGGTGTTCTCGGGTGCCAGTTTACCGCCGCCCCGGTGGGCGACGATGCGGGGATAAGGCCAGTAACTCATACGCGTTGTCCTGTTTCGCCATCAAATAAGTGCAGATGATTTTCCGGCAGATGCAGCCACAGCGTGCTGCCCGCTTTCGGGCGCTCCTGATGCGACATGCGCACCACCAGCTTCTGCTCGCCCCAGCGTCCATGCGCCAGGTTATCGGCACCCAGCATCTCGAGGGTGTCCATTACCAGCGGCACCCCGCCTTCCGACTGGGAGCTTAGCGCAATATGTTCCGGGCGGATACCCAGCGTCATTTTGCGTCCGGCATAGCCGCGATAGAACCAGTTAATCGGCAGCGCCATGCCGCTCTCCAGTTCGAAATGGGTGCCCGCGGCGCTGATGCGCCCTTCCAGCAGGTTCATCGCCGGGCTGCCGATAAAGCTCGCCACAAATCGGCTGGCGGGCTTTTCATAGACTTCCACCGGGGTGCCAATCTGCTCGGCAATGCCTTTGTTCATCACCATCACCCGCTGGGCGAGGGTCATGGCTTCCACCTGATCGTGGGTGACGTACAGAGAGGTAGTTTTCAGTCGACGGTGCAGCTGCTGTAACTCAAGACGCATCTGCACGCGCAGCTTGGCGTCGAGGTTAGAGAGCGGTTCATCGAACAGGAACACCGCCGGATCGCGCACAATGGCGCGGCCCATCGCCACACGCTGACGCTGACCACCGGAGAGTTCGCGCGGACGGCGTTTTAACAGGCCGTCCAGCTCCAGAATGCGCGCCGCCTCTTTGACGCGTTCGTCGATATGGCTTTTACCCATCCCGCGGATTTTCAGCCCCCAGGCCATGTTCTCCTCCACGCTCATGTGTGGGTAGAGGGCGTAGTTCTGGAACACCATCGCAATGCCGCGATCTTTCGGCTCCATTTCGGTAACGCGCTGGCGGTCAATCCAGATATCGCCCGAGGTGACGCGCTCCAGCCCGGCGACCATCCGCAGCAGGGTCGATTTGCCGCAGCCGGACGGGCCGACCATCACGATAAATTCCCCGTCCGCCACGTCGAGCGTGAGCGGCTGAATGACCTGGGTTTTGCCATCCCAGCTTTTGGTAACTGCCTGAAGTTTTAAACCTGCCATTTTATTTCTCGCTATCGACCAGGCCGCGGACAAACGCACGCTGCATGGCTAAAACAATGACTACGGGTGGGATAAGAGTTAGCAGCATCGCCGCCATCACCTGGTTCCAGAGGGTGGTGCCTTCGCCGGTTGAGATCATCCCTTTGATGCCCGCCACGGCGGTGCCGAGATTGACATCCTGAATAATCAGCAGCGGCCACAGGTACTGGTTCCAGCCGTAGATAAAGGTGATGACAAACAGCGCCGCGAGGTTGGTTTTCGACAGCGGCAGCACGATGTCGCGGAAGAAGCGCATCGGTGAGGCGCCGTCGATACGCGCGGCCTCAATCAGCTCGTCCGGCAGGGTCATAAAGAACTGGCGGAACAGGAAAGTGGCGGTGGCCGAGGCCATCAGCGGCAGGGTTAAACCCGCATAGCTGTCGAGCATCCCGAGGTTGGCGATCACCTCCACCGTCGGGAAGATACGCACCTCCACCGGCAGCATCAGGGTGATGAAGATCATCCAGAAGAACAGGTTGCGCAGCGGAAAGCGGAACCAGACGATGGCAAACGCCGACAGCATCGACACCGTGATTTTGCCCACCGTGATGCCGAACGCCATGATGAAGCTGTTGAGCATCATCAGCCAGAACGGGGCGCTGTTAACGCCGACGCCCTGGGTCCAGATGGTCGCCATGTTCTCGAAAAGATGACCGCCCGGGACAAGCGTCATCGGGGTTTCAAAGATGGCGTTGCGATCCAGGGTTGCGGCGACAAAGGCCACGTACAGCGGGAACAGGATCACCACGATCCCCAGGATCAGCATGGTGTGGCTGAAAATCGTCAGCCCGCGACGGTTCTCAATCATTGGTAGCGCACCTTACTTTCGACATAGCGGAACTGCACCACCGTGAGGATGATGACGAGGAACATCAGCACCACCGACTGGGCGGCAGAGGCCGAGAGATCCAGACCGGCGAAACCTTCGCGGTAGATCTTGTAGATCAGCGTGGTGGTGGCCTGCACCGGGCCGCCTGCGGTGGCGGCGTCGATCACCGGGAAGGTGTCGAAGAAGGCGTAGACCAGGTTGACCACCAGCAGGAAGAAACTCACCGGCGCGATCAGCGGCAGCGCCAGCTTAAAGAAGCGGCGGATTGGGCCTGCGCCGTCAATTGCCGCGGCTTCCACCAGCGAGCGCGGTATGGACTGCAGGGCAGCAAAGAAGAACAGGAAGTTGTAGCTGATCTGCTTCCACACCGAGGCAAAGACCACCAGGAACATTGCCTGGCCGCTGTTCTGGGCGTGGTTCCAGTCGTAGCCAAACTCACCCAGGAAATGGGTGATCAGCCCGCGGCCGGGGTTAAAGAGGAAGATCCACAGCACGGCGGCAACCGCCGGGGCCACGGCGTAGGGCAGCAGCATCAGGGTCTGATACAGACGGCTGCCGCGCACCACGTAATCCACCAGCGCGGCGAAAAACAGCGAGGCGAGCAGGCCGCTGACGGTGACCAGCGTGCTGAATTTAATCGTCGTCCAGAAGGCGTCGATGTAGTAACTGTCGCGCCACAGGGCGGCAAAGTTATCCAGGCCGACAAACTGGCTGGAGAGCCCGAACGGATCAACGCTTTGTACCGAGTACCACAGCGCTTCGCCCGCAGGCCAGATAAAGAAGATGACGGTGATGACCAGTTGCGGCGCGACCAGCAGGTACGGCAGCCAACGGGAACGGAACACCGGACGGGAAGATGACATGGGAATTGAGTTCCTGAACAGCGCCGGATGGCGCTACGCTTATCCGGCCTACAGGTTCGCGTAGGCCGGGTAAGGCGAAGCCGCCACCCGGCATTTCACATTACGATTTGGTCGACTGCTCGAAGCGGCGCAGCAGCTGATTACCACGCTCTACTGCGGCATCCAGCGCCTGTTGTGGGGATTTCTTACCGGTCCACACGCTCTCCAGCTCTTCATCCACGATGGTACGGATCTGCGGCATGTTGCCCAGACGCAGGCCTTTGGTGTACGGCAACGGTGGCTTGTTCAGCATCTGACGCGTGGCGATGTCCGCACCTGGGTTCTTGTCGTAGAAGCCCTGTTCGCGGGTCAGGTCATACGCGGCTTTGGTGATCGGCAGGTAGCCGGTCTTCTGGTGCCACTCGGCGGCGTTTTCCGGTTTTGCCAGGAAGTCGAGGAACTCCGCTACGCCCTTGTAGGTGTCCTTGTCCTTGCCCTGCATGACCCACAGGCTGGCCCCGCCGATGATGGCGTTCTGCGGCGCGCCTTTCGAGTCGGCATCGTACGGCATCATGCCCACGCCGTAGTTAAATTTGGCGTAGTGACGGATATCCGCCAGCGAGCCGGACGAGGCGGTGGTGATGGCGCAGTCGCCGCTGTAGAACTTCTCGGTGGATTCGTCTTTACGCCCGAAGTAGCTGAAATCGCCCTTCTTGTTCAGCTCCTGCAGCAGAGCAATATGCTTCACCTGCTCCGGCTTGTTGAATTCCAGTACCGCATTGGTGCCGTTGAAACCGTTGTTCTCGGTAGCCACCGGCTGACCGTGCCAGGCGCTGAAGTTCTCGATCTGGATCCAGCCCTGCCAGCCGCTGGCGTAGCCGCACTTCATGCCCGCCGCTTTCAGTTTGGCGGTGTACGCGGCAAGATCCTGCCAGGTTTTTGGCGGCTGCTCAGGATCTAAGCCAGCTTTCTTGAAAGCGTCTTTGTTGTAGTACAGCACCGGGGTGGAGCTGTTAAACGGCTGAGAGAGCAGATGGCCGGATTTGGAATCGGTGTAGTAACCGGAGACGGTCGGCACGAACTGGGATTCGTCGAAGTTGATGCCCGCGTCCTTGAACACTTCATAGACCGGCTTGATGGCTTTGGAGGCCATCATGGTGGCCGTGCCCACTTCATAAACCTGCAGCAGCGCCGGCGCATTGCCGGTACGGAACGCGGCGATACCGGCGCTCAGGCTCTGCTCGTAGTTGCCTTTGTACACCGGCACAATTTTGTAATCCGGGTGGGTGTCGTTGAAACGTTGCGCCAGGGAGTCAACTTCTTTACCCAACTCCCCTTCCATGGAATGCCAGAACGGAATAGTGGTGACGGCCATTGCGTTGCCCGCAAAAACCAGACCCATTGCCAGACCCAAAGCTGTGTGTCGTAACGATGTCATTGTCATCTCTCTTATTGTGCCGGATGCGCGATATCACGCGTTTTGTGCTCGCGAGGTAACATGACATGCTCGAATTACAGAAAAATAACCGTTTGTTTACAGTGATATGACAACAACGCGTCAGGGGGATGATGGAAATATGAAGGGGTGTGCGGCAAAAAAAAGCCGGGTGGCGGCTTCGCCTTACCCGGCCTACGTACGTGCGGCCTGTTGCCCTCACCCTGGCCCTCTCCCACAGGGAGAGGGTACAAACATTAAAAAAGGCAACTTGCGTTGCCTTTTTGCTTTTACCTTGCCACCGGGCAATACAGACGGCTCAACCGCCTAAATACGCACTCCGCACCGCTTCGTTGGCCAGCAGCGCGTCGCCGGTGTCTTCCAGCACCACGCGGCCGTTCTCCAGCACGTAGCCGCGATCCGCGAGCTTCAGCGCCTGGTTGGCGTTCTGCTCCACGAGGAAGATGGTCATTCCTTCGCTGCGCAACTGCTCGATGGTGTCGAAGATCTGCTGGATAATGATCGGCGCCAGCCCGAGCGACGGTTCGTCGAGCAGCAGCAGACGCGGCTGGCTCATCAGCGCGCGGCCGATCGCCAGCATCTGCTGTTCCCCGCCGGACATGGTGCCCGCACGCTGAATACGACGCTCAAACAGGCGCGGGAACAGATCATAGACGCGCTTGATGCGGGTCTGGAACTGCTCGCGCTCGGCAAAGAAGCCGCCCATCGCCAGGTTCTCTTCTACCGTCATGCGCGAGAAGACGCGACGCCCTTCCGGGACAATCGCCACCGCTTCACGCATGATTTTCGCCGTCTGCCAGTCGGTAATGTCTTTACCATCAAAGACGATACGCCCGCTGGTGGCGCGCGGGTCGCCGCACAGGGTGCCGAGCAGCGTGGTTTTGCCCGCGCCGTTGGCCCCGATCAGGGTGACAATTTCACCCTGATTGATGTGCAGGCTGACGTCGTGCAGGGCCTGGATCTTGCCGTAATGCGCATTGACCTTGTCGAACGTTAACATCGTTTTTTCCATCTTATGCCTCACCAAGGTATGCGCGGATCACGTCCGGGTTGTTGCGGATCTCTTCCGGCGTACCGTTCGCCAGCGGCGTGCCCTGGTTTACCACGTAGATGCGATCGGAAATGCCCATCACCAGCTTCATATCATGCTCAATCAGCAGGATGGTGGTGTCGTGATGGTTACGCAGCTCGACAATCAGCTCGTCCAGCTCTTTGGTCTCTTTCGGGTTCAGCCCTGCCGCCGGTTCGTCGAGCATCAGGATCTCCGGCTGGGTCACCATGCAGCGGATAATCTCCAGACGACGCTGGTCGCCGTAGGCCAGGTTGCTGGCCTGACGGTTCGCATGCTGCAGCAGGCCGATACGGTCGAGCCAGGTAGCGGCGCGATCTAATGCTTCGTCCTGCGCCCGGCGAAACGCCGGGGTTTTCAGCAGGCCGGCGAAGAGCCCGGTTTTCAGCTGCTGATGCTGTGCCACCAGCAGGTTTTCGATCACCGTCATTTCGCGGAACAGACGCACGTGCTGGAAGGTACGCACCACGCCCATACGGGCAATCTGCTGGCCCGGCAGCCCTTCCAGGTGCTGGTCGCGCAGCATGATGGTGCCGCCCGTCGGCTTGTAGAAACCGGTCAGGCAGTTGAACACCGTGGTTTTACCGGCGCCGTTCGGGCCGATCAGCGAAACAATCTCTTTCTGATGCAGATCCAGCGAGACGTTGTTGACCGCCAGCAGGCCGCCAAAACGCATCATCAGGCCGTTAACGGATAATAATGGCTGACTCATGCCTGCTCTCCTTTCGCTTGCCCGTTTTTCAGCTTCAACTGTGGACGGGTCATCGGCAGCAAGCCCTGCGGACGCCAGATCATCATCAGTACCATCAAACCACCCAGCATCAGCATGCTGTATTCGTTAAAGTCACGCATCAGCTCACGGGAGACCACCAGCAGGATCGCCGCGAGAATGACCGCGAACTGCGAGCCCATCCCGCCGAGCACCACTATCGCCAGCACGAAAGCGGATTCCGCAAAGGTGAAGGATTCCGGGCTGACGAAGCCCTGGCGCGCGGCAAACAGCGTCCCGGCGAAACCGGCGAACGCGGCGCTGATGGTAAAGGCGGTCAGCTTGATGCGGGTCGGGTTCAGGCCCAGGGAGCGACAGGCAATCTCATCTTCACGCAGCGCTTCCCACGCACGCCCCAGCGGCATACGCAGCAGGCGGTTAATCACGAACAGGGTGATAACCACCAGCAGCAGCGCCACCAGATAGAGCCAGATCACGCGGTCGGACGGATCGTACTTCACGCCGAAGAAGTTGCTGAAGGTATCCCAGCCGCCTTCACGGGCGGAGCGGCTGAACTCCAGGCCGAAGAAGGTCGGTTTCGGGATCTGGCTGATGCCGTTCGGGCCGCCGGTCACTTCGGTATTGTTAAGCAGCAGGATACGGACGATTTCGCCGAAGCCTAAGGTCACAATTGCCAGGTAGTCACCGCGCAGACGCAGCACCGGGAAGCCAAGCAGGAACCCGGCAGCCGCAGAGACCAGCCCCGCCAGCGGCAGACAGGTCCAGAAGCCGAGACCGTAATAGTGGTTCAGCAGGGCGAAGGTGTAAGCGCCGATGGCGTAGAAGCCGCCGTAGCCCAGCACCAGCAGGCCGGACAGGCCCACCACCACGTTCAGCCCGAGGCCGAGGATCACGTAAATCATGGTCAGGGTGGCGATATCTACCGTGCCGCGGGAGACCATGAACGGCCAGGCCACGGCAGCCACCAGCAGCGCCACCAGGAACAGCTTCTGTTTAACGGTCGAGCCATCGATGGCTGGCAGCACAAACTTCGGCCCGGAGACGCTCTTCAGTGTCTTCTGGAAAACAGGACGCAGCAGCTGGAAGAAGAAGACCACCGCCGTACCGACAAAGACCCACTGCCAGCGGATATCCGACGCGGAATCCACCACCAGCTTCGTGCCGCTCAGCTCCAGCTGAACGCCCATGAAGACGCCCGCCAGCACGAAGAACATGACTGCAGAGAGCAGCGCCATTGCAAAATGCATCGGTTTCATACTTTCTCTACCTCCGGACGACCCAGAATACCGGTAGGCATAACCAGCAGAACCAGAATCAGCAGGGCAAACGACACCACATCTTTATATTCGGTACTCAGGTAGGCAGAGGAGAGCGCTTCGGCCACGCCGAGGATCAGGCCGCCGATCATTGCACCCGGAATACTGCCGATCCCGCCCAGCACCGCCGCGGTAAAGGCTTTCATCCCGGCCATAAAGCCGATGTACGGGTTGATGACGCCGTAGAACTGGCCGAGCAGGACACCTGCGACGGCAGCCATCGCTGCACCAATCACGAAGGTCAGAGCAATCACGCGGTCGGTGTTGATGCCGAGCAGGCTCGCCATTTTCAGGTCTTCAGCACAGGCGCGGCAGGCGCGGCCCATGCGGGAGTAACGGATGAAAAGGGTCAGCGCCAGCATGGCGAGGAAAGTGACAATCCAGATCACCAGCTGCATGGTGGTAATCGACGCCGAGAAATTCTCGCTGGCGCCCACAATCCACTGGCCGTTGAACAGGCTTGGCAGCGCCACGTCGCGCGACCCTTCGGTCAGGCTGACGTAGTTTTGCAGGAAGATGGACATCCCGATGGCGGAGATCAGCGCGATCAGGCGCTTGGAGCTACGCACCGGGCGATAGGCCACCCGCTCGATGCTCCAGCCGTAGGCGCTGGCAATGACAATCGCCCCGACAAACCCGGCGGCCACCAGCAGCCAGCTGCTGTCGATCCCCATCATCATCAGCGCGGCGATAATCATAAAGGAGACATAACTGCCGATCATATACACCTCGCCGTGGGCGAAGTTGATCATGCCGATAATGCCGTACACCATCGTGTAGCCGATGGCGATCAGTGCATAGGTGCTTCCCAGCGTTACGCCGTTAAACATCTGCTGCAAAAAATAGAGAAACTGCTCGGACATAAGATAACCTTTCTAGTCCCGCCCGGTCGTGCCGGGCGGTGGGATAATGATTATTTGGCGACCGAGGATGAACCGTCGGCGTGCCACTTAAAGACACCAAACTCAAATCCCTTCAGATCGCCTTTCTCATCCCAGTTCAGCGGCCCAATCACGGTGTTTGCCCCGTGTGCTTTTAAATCTTTAATCAGATCCTGCGGCTCTTTACTGCCGGTACGATCCATGGCGGTCGCCAGAGACTGTACGGCGGCATAGGTGATCCACACGTACGGACCACTCGCGTCTTTCTTCTCCGCTTTCAGGGCATCGACGATAGCAGCGTTGGCCGGATCCTGGTCATAGCGTTTTGGCATCGTCACCAGCATGCCTTCACCCGCGTCGCCCGCGATGTTCGACAGCGAGGCGTTACCCACCCCTTCCGGGCCCATAAACTGGGTTTTCAGGCCGACAGCACGGGCCTGGCGCAGCATCTGGCCCATTTCCGGGTAGTAGCCACCGTAGTAAACGAAGTCGATGTTCTCTTTCTGCAGACGCGCCAGCAGCGCCGAGAAGTCTTTCTCGCCCGCGGTGATGCCGTCGAAGAAGACCACGTTTGCGCCGCCTTTTTTCAGGCCGTCCTGTACCGAGCGGGCCAGCCCTTCGCCGTACTGCTGCTTATCGTGAATGATGGCAATACGCTGCGGCTTGACGTTTTCGATGATGTACTTCGCCGCGGTGGGCCCCTGCGAGGAGTCAAGACCGGCGGTACGCATGATGTTCTGATAGCCACGCTGGGTCAGTTCCGGGTTGGTCGCCCCTGGCGTGATCATCAGGATGCCTTCGTCTTCGTAGATATCGGACGCCGGTTGGGTGGAGGACGAGCAGAGATGGCCAATTACATACTGAATGCCATCGTTCACAATTTTGTTGGCGACGGCGACGGCTTGTTTCGGGTCGCAGGCGTCGTCATATTCCACGCCGACCAGTTTGTCGCCCTTAATACCGCCTTTGGCGTTGATGTCTTTAATTGCCTGGCGCGCGCCGTTGAACTCCATATCGCCCCACTGAGCGACAGGGCCGGACAGGGCACCAACAATGGCAACTTTAATATCTTCCGCCGCAGCGGTATGTGAGATCGCCAGTGCAACCATCCCCGCGACTAATGTTTTCGCGTTCATTCTCATCCAGGAATCCCCATTCGTGACGTGATGTATATATTTTGTTTTATTATGGTTAAAAAGCATTCTGTACTTTTATTAAACAACGCAACTTTTGCTATTGCCTTTAATGGTTTAGCGCAGTTTTTTAGCAAAAACCAGACTAAAATCTCTATATTTCAGGCGATTAAGCAAAGATAATATTCTGAAATCAGGCAGAGATAAACAAATAAAAGCGCGAGTTGCAGCATAAAATAACGGTACAAAGCGCCGAATAAAACGCTGCCTTTCAGGTTAAAATTCTGCTTATTTTTCGATCCCTGCGTTTTAAGACTACGCAACGTAACGCTAAAAAAAGTAATCACCTGGAGAATGGATTTAAAAAGTGGAAGCGTCTGGCAGAATAAATTGAGACACTGCCAGCACTCTTTTTGATTTGGACAAGCGGCTAATGAAACTGACCATCCACCGTCTGGAGAACTTTAGCGACCAGGATCATATCGACCTCAACAAGATCTGGCCGGAATATTCTCCCTCCTCGCTCAGCGTTGATGAAACACACCGTATTTATGCTGCGCGCTTTAACGAGCGGCTGTTAGGCGCGGTGCGGGTCACCCTGAGCGGTACGCAAGGGGCGCTGGACTCCCTGCGCGTGCGTGAAGTCACCCGCCGTCGAGGCGTAGGGCAATATTTGATTGAGGAAGTGATGCGCGATAACCCGAGCGTGGCCTCGTGGTGGATGGCGGATATCGGCGTGGAAGACCGGGGCGTGATGGCGGCCTTTATGCAGGCGCTGGGGTTTACGGCGCAAAGTAACGGGTGGGAGAAGCGGTAAAAAACCACGGGTGCGGCCTGATGCCCTCACCCCGGCCCTCTCCCACGGGGAGAGGGTGCAAACATAAAAAAAGGCAACTTACGTTGCCTTTTTGCTTTTATTTGGCGTCGGTCGCGGTACCGTTAGCATGCCAGTCAAACACGCCGAACTCGAAGCCCTTCAGATCGCCCTTCTCATCCCATGACAGCGGCCCCATCACGGTCTCAACGGAGTTCGCTTTCAGCCAGGTGGCGATGTCAGCCGGTTCAGCAGACTGATTCAGGCCAGCCTGCAGGGTTTGCAGCGCGGCGTAGGTGGTCCACACGAACGCGCCGCTTGGATCCTGTTTCTTGGCCTTGATGGCATCCACGATCGGTTTGTTCGCCGGAACCTGGTCATAGTTCTTCGGCTTGGTCACCAGCAGGCCTTCGGCCGATTCACCGGCGATGTTAGACAGCGACACGTTCGCTACCCCTTCCGGACCCATGAACTGGGTTTTCAGGCCGGCAGCACGGGACTGGCGCAGGATCTGGCCCATCTCCGGGTGGTAACCACCGTAGTAGACGAAATCGATGTTCTCTTTCTTCAGACGCGCCACCAGGGTAGAGAAGTCTTTCTCACCGGCGGTGATACCATCGAAGAACACCACGTTGGCGTTAGATTTTTTCAGGTTGTCCTGCACGGAACGCGCCAGGCCTTCACCGTACTGCTGCTTGTCATGGACAATAGCGATACGCTTCGGCTTCACTTTATCGACGATATATTTCGCGGCCGTTGGCCCCTGGTCAGAGTCCAGACCGGTGGTACGCATCACCATCTTGTAGCCACGAGCGGTCAGTTCCGGCGCGGTGGCGGCAGGGGTGATCATCAGAATGCCTTCGTCTTCGTAGATATCAGACGCAGGCTGGGTGGAGGAGGAGCACAGGTGGCCGATAACGTATTTGATGCCGTCATTCACCACTTTGTTCGCTACCGCAACCGCTTGTTTCGGGTCACAGGCATCATCATATTTTACGATCTGCAGCTTTTCGCCTTTGATACCGCCCTTGGCATTAATGTCGGCAACCGCCTGCTCTGCGCCGGTGAACTCCTGATCGCCGTACTGCGCTACCGGACCGGACATTGCGCCAACCACGGCCACTTTGATATCAGCCTGAGCCATGGTGCTGAATGCCAACGCGATACATCCTGCCAGTAAGGCTTTACCCTTCATATTCATCCTGAGAATCCCCATTGTGGTGGTTATTGTGTTTGTTGTGATGTTGTTTTATGGCGCTTTATTTCGATTATGCGTCTGCCGTACGCGCCTTTTCAGCACACTCTGCTAAAACATACCCCATTTTTATCTATTTGGAATAGCTATTTTGAAATGTATATAAGGTAAGGGAGGCTTTAACGAGTCAGCGCTCAACAGTGCGATAAGTGTTTGCGGGGAGAAGGGAATTCGGCCTGGGCAGGCGTTAAAAAAACAAAACCCCCCGAATCTGCATTCGAGGGTTATCGGGGACTTCGCGGAAATTACGCTTCGATAGCGGCGCGAAGTTTTTTCATGGCGTTCTTTTCCAGCTGACGCACACGTTCAGCGGAGACGCCGTAGCGGTCGGCCAGCTCCTGCAGGGTGGACTTGTTGTCTTCGTCCAGCCAGCGGGCACGGATAATATCCTGGCTACGCTCATCGAGGCCTTCCATTGCGAAGGTCAGCTTGTTGGCGGCCTGCTCTTCCCAGTTGTCGTCTTCGATGCCGTCGGCAAAGTTGGACGATTTATCCTGCAGATACAGGACCGGGGCCATCGGCTGGCTATCGGACGCGTCGTCGTCAGAGGACATATCAAAGGTCATGTCCTGCGCGGCCATACGGGATTCCATCTCGCGCACGTCTTTGCTGGAAACACCCAGCTCGCGGGCAACCATTTCCACTTCGTCCTGGTTAAACCAGCCCAGACGCTGCTTGGTTTTACGCAGGTTAAAGAACAGCTTACGCTGTGCTTTGGTCGTTGCGACCTTCACGATACGCCAGTTACGCAGCACGTATTCGTGGATTTCCGCTTTGATCCAGTGCACGGCGAAGGAGACCAGACGCACACCCACTTCCGGGTTGAAGCGACGCACCGCCTTCATCAGGCCGATGTTACCTTCCTGGATCAGGTCAGCCTGCGGCAGGCCGTAGCCCGCGTAGTTACGAGCAACGTGAACAACAAAGCGCAGGTGAGACAGGATCAGCGTCTTAGCTGCTTCCAGATCGCCCTGGTAATGCAGCTTTTCAGCAAGCTCCTTTTCTTCCTCGGCCGTCAACATCGGCCAGGTGTTCGCAGCCCGGATATAAGATTCCAGGTTACCAACAGGGGCTAAAGCTAAAGTTTGCATTTCTTTGGTCATTCATTCCTCTCAATCGATTCTTTCTGGCGGCGGTTTGTCCCCGTCAGGCAACGAACATGCCAGAATTAATGAGCAACGAGAATATCATTCACTCTTTTATCAGACAGTGATTTTATCCACAAGTTCCGAGTGAAACTGTGAATAAATTACGCACAAAATGTGACATGGGGATGATTATGCGGGGTAAGAGACAACAGGGGACTCTTTCCCTGCACGGTGATTCTCAATGCAGGGAAAGATTATACCAGAGATTTTTTAGTCAGGGGTAAAGTGACGTAAATGTTGCACAGTCGCTAACCATGCTGCGATCCAGCCGATCATCGAGCAAACCAGCAGCAGTAACAGGCACTCATCGAAGGCTAAGCCACTGATATTAAACTTGGTTCCAAAAACCTGCGCCACATCGGTGACCGCAGCGGAGAGACGCATCACCAAAATTTCTGACAAAATCAGTGAAAGAAATGCGCCGGAAAAACCGAGCAGTGCGCCGCCATACAGGAACGGGCGCAGGATAAAACCGTCGGTGGCGCCGATCAGCTTCTGCACGTTAATGGTATCGCGACGGGCGAAGATGCTCAGACGTACGCTGTTGCCGATAACGAGGAACACCGCCGCCACCATTAGTACGCCGATCATGGCCGCCACGCGCCCGACCAGACCGGTCAGCGCCGTCAGACGGGCAAACCAGCTGTCGTCCATCCGCACTTCATCAATGCCGTTAATGCGGGAGACGCGATCGCGCAGGGTGTTCAGCGACTCGGTGCCCTGGAAATCCAGTTTCGGGATCACCACCGCCACCGCGGGCAGGGGGGTTCTCCTCCAGCATATCCAGCGCGCCGCCAAAGCCGGACCAGTTACGGAACTCGCCTAACGCCTCATCCCGCGACAGGTAGTTGACCTTCTCAACGCCCTGCTCCGCCTGCAGCTGCCCCACCACCTGCGCAGCCGCGTTATCGTCGAGCGCTTTGTCGAGATAGACGGTGATCTGCGGGGAGGGATAGTACTGCGACGCTGCCTGGTTAACGTTTTTGTAGACCATATAGCAGACGCTGGGCAGGGTCAGGGAGATGGCAATTACCATCACCGTCAGGAAGGTGGCCAGCGGTTTGCTTTTCAGATCCTGCAGCGCGCCCTGGAAGGCGTACCGCACCTGCTCGTTAAACACGTTGGTTTTGCGCGAGTTGGGTTTTGGCGCGGCTTTGCTGCGCTTCGGCGCATTGCGGTTGCCGTCGCCCGGGCCGCCCGCCGATTTACGAAAACGGTCGAGCTTGCTGCCAAACTGCCGCATCTGGTTTATTGCATCACGCTTATTCACCGAGGCCTCCGTGCAAATGACCGTCGCTCAGCGTCAGCATGCGGTACGACCGACGGGAGATAAGCCCCATGTCGTGCGTCGCCATCAGTACTGTCACCCCAACGCGGTTAAACTCCTCAAACAGACGCAGGATCCCTTCGGAAAGGGCGTCGTCCAGGTTACCGGTAGGTTCATCCGCCAGCAGCACCGCCGGTTTATTCACCACCGCGCGGGCAATGCCGACGCGCTGCTGTTCACCGCCGGAGAGCTGGATCGGAAAGTTCTTCGCTTTGTCCAGCAGCCCGACCTTATCCAGCGCCGCCGACACGCGACGACGAATATCATCCCCGCTGGCACCCGCGATAATCAGCGGGATCGCCACGTTGTCGAATACCGTGCGGTCCATCAGCAGATGGTGATCCTGGAAAATCATGCCGATCTGCCGACGCAGAAACGGCACTTCACGGTTTTTCAGGCGGCTGATGTCGTGGCCGCTAAACCAGATTTTCCCGGCGCTGGGCCGTTCGATCCCACAGATAAGCTTGAGCAGGGTACTTTTCCCTGCGCCGGAGTGGCCGGTCAGAAATGCCATCTCGCCCGGCTGCAGGTGGAAGTTAATCCCCTGCAGCGCTTGTCTCCCACCGAGATAGGCCTTGCTGACGTGTTCAAAGCGAATCATTGTTAATCCTCTCGGGCAAAAAGTGCCTCAATAAAGTCGCCCGATTTAAACGGACGTAAATCTTCGATACGTTCGCCAACACCGATGTAACGGATAGGGATCCCGAACTGATCGGCTACCGAGAAGATTACCCCGCCTTTCGCGGTGCCATCCAGCTTGGTCAACGTGATCCCGGTCAGCCCTACCGCTTCATGGAACAGCTTCGCCTGACTGATGGCGTTCTGCCCGGTGCTGGCATCAATAGTCAGCATAATTTCATGCGGTGCATCTTCGTCCAGCTTTTTCATCACACGGACGATCTTCTTCAATTCTTCCATCAGGTGCGATTTGTTCTGCAGACGTCCTGCGGTATCGGCAATCAGCACATCCACGTTACGCGCTTTGGCCGCCTGAATGGCGTCAAAGATCACGGAGGCGGAATCCGCCCCGGTATGCTGGGCAATCACCGGGATGTTGTTGCGCTGGCCCCATACCTGCAGCTGCTCAACGGCAGCGGCACGGAAGGTATCGCCCGCAGCCAGCATCACCGATTTGCCCTGCTGTTCGAACTGACGCGCCAGCTTGCCGATGGTGGTGGTTTTACCCACGCCGTTAACGCCGACCATCAGAATAACAAAGGGCATTTTGCCTTCAATATTAAGCGGTTCGTCAACTTTTGCGAGGATTTCACCCATCTCTTCTTTCAGCAGGCCGTACAGCGCCTCGGCGTCACGCAGCTGTTTACGGCTGGCGCTCTCCGTCAGACTAATGATGATTTTGCGGGTGGTCTCCACGCCAACGTCGGCAATCAGGAGCTGTTCTTCCAGCTCTTCAAAGAGATCATCGTCGATTTTCTTACCGCGGAACAGACTGATAAATCCGGAACCGAGGTTCTCTTTGGTTTTGATCAGGCTGCGTTTCAGGCGCGCGAAGAAACCTTCTTTGGTCGGTTTTTCCTGCTCCTGGGCAATCTCTTCAACCGGCTCTTCCTCTTCGGCGACCGGGACGACGATAACCGCCTCTTCCGCCGCCGAGGCCGCCAGCGCCTGCGCTTCGAGCTCTTCATCGCTGATAGGTTCTTCAACGTCGGTCTCTGGTAGGTACTCTTCCGGGATCGCTTCCTCAATTTCGTCGAGGATCTCTTCCGGCAGCGGTAACTCTTCATGCTCAACCGCCTGCGGTGGTTCCACCTCGGCGACCGGCTCGACAATCTCTTCCACGACCACCGGTTCCGGCTCAACGGCTACCGGTACAGGCTCTGGCTCAACCGGCTGCGGTTTTTCGCTCTCCTGAACCTGCTCAGTGACCTCAACCACCTCTTCAGCGAAGGCTTCAGTCTCTTGCTGGCTGTGGGTGCGCGCTTCTGCTTCTACGTCAGCGACGGTCTCAACAGGGGTTTCAGGCTGCGGCTGTTCAACAACGGCAGGCTGTTCGGCGATCTGTTGTTCTTCGTTCTGCTGCTCGGTTTCCTGCTCTTTTTGACCAAAGCCCAGCCAGGAAAAGAAGCCACGTTTTTTCTCTTTTGCCATCTGCGACTACACCCCTCGCGGTTAATTACTGGCGCTATATACATGGAAGCTAAAAAAATGATGAAATAGTTTATCACTTAACTTAACGCACATCACCGCCTGCAAGCGCAGGCCGTCGGTGTACCCGAGCAAAGATATGAAGAAACCCAACCGTGCCGCCGCGGGCCAGATACGCATTATCGGCGGCCAGTGGCGAGGCCGTAAACTGCCGGTACCGGATAGCCCCGGCCTGCGCCCGACCACCGACCGCGTTCGCGAGACGCTGTTTAACTGGCTGGCACCTTCAATGGTAGATGCCCGCTGCCTGGACTGCTTCGCCGGAAGCGGCGCGCTGGGTCTCGAAGCCCTGTCGCGCTACGCCGCCAGCGCCACGCTGCTGGAGATGGATCGCAGCGTTTCCCAACAGCTTCAGCAAAACCTGGCCTCGCTGAAAGCGACACACGCTAAAGTGGTCAATACTAACTCCCTCGCCTTTCTTGCGCAGACAGGTACGCCGCACGATGTGGTGTTTGTCGATCCGCCGTTCCGTAAAGGGCTGCTGGAAGAGACGCTGACGCTGCTGGAAAACAACGGCTGGCTGGCGGATGATGCGCTAATCTACGTCGAGAGCGAGGTAGAGAACGGTTTACCGCCGGTGCCCGCTCACTGGGAGCTGCACCGGGAAAAAGTGGCTGGACAGGTCGCCTATCGTCTTTATCACCGTCAATCACAAGGAGAGACTGATGCCGGTACTGATTAATCTGGGTCGTTTGCTGATGATCGGGGTCTGGGCCTTTTTGCTGCTCAACCTCGTCCACCCCTTCCCGCGTCCGATGAATATCTTCGTCAACGTGGCGCTGATCTTCACCTCATTTATGCATGCCCTGCAGATGGTGATGCTGAAAAACGGTATGCCGAAAGATGGCCCGAAAATGACCGGCTGGCAGCAGCTGCGGGTGTTTATTTTTGGCGTATTTGAGCTGCTGGTGTGGATGAATAAGTTTAAGGCGCAGGCGAAGAAGTAATGTGCGCGCTGTTGCCCGGTGGCGCTATGCTTACCGGGCCTACGGTCCCGTAGGCCGGGCAAACGCAGTGCCGCCCGGCAAATCACGGCGCCGGACTGAACCCCTCAAACCGCGAGCCCTTATAACTCAACGTCCCTTTATCCCCCACCGTCAGCTGATGGTACTGCTTCTCGTCGAGGCGAAAGGTCATCTCCAGACCGCCGCTCTCCGGCCTGAAGCTCGCTTCATAGCGCATGCTGGTGCCGGCGGGCGTCACCTGCTGCTGTCGCGATCGACGATCGTTGAGCGCTTTTTCCCGTTTATTGCTCACCACCACCCGCTTTTGCAGTAGCGGGGCGGCGTCGTTATCCGCCTTTTCCCGGCGCTGCTGCACGAAGCGAAACGAGGCGGCAATAACGATAATTGCCAGCACGATAATAAAAAAAAGCGGCATCTTGCTCATTAGACAATCCTTAAGACCAGGCTGAAATCAGAATAGCGTGCCACGCTGTGCATTGCTATTGGCCCGTCTGCACCACTACACTGAAGTGAAACTGTTTATTCAACAATAACAGATACAGGGACTTAATATGCTTTGGTCATTTATCGCTGTCTGTTTCTCCGCATGGCTGTATGTCGATGCGTCCTACCGCGGCCCAGCCTGGCAGCGCTGGCTCTTTAAACCCGTCACCTTGTTGCTGCTCCTGCTGCTGGCCTGGCAGGCGCCGATGTTTAACGCCATCAGCTACCTGGTGCTCGCCGGGCTCTGCGCGTCGCTGGCCGGTGATGCCCTGACCCTGCTGCCGCGCCAGCGTCTGCTGTATGCCGTGGGGGCGTTCTTCTTATCGCATCTCCTCTACACCATCTATTTCGCCAGCCAGATGACGCTGTCGTTCTTCTGGCCGCTGCCGCTGGCGCTGCTGGTGATTGGCGCGCTGCTGATCGCGGTGATCTGGTCGCGTCTGGAAGAGCTGCGCTGGGCGGTGTGTACCTTTATCGCCATGACGCTGGTGATGGTCTGGCTGGCAGGCGAGCTGTGGTTCTTCCGTCCGACGGCACCGGCCCTGTCGGCCTTTATCGGCGCCACGCTCCTGCTGCTGGGGAATATCGTCTGGCTGGGTAGCCACTATCGTCGCCGTTTCCGTGCCGATAACGCCATTGCCGCGGCCTGCTACTTCGCCGGGCACTTCCTGATTGTGCGTTCGCTGTATATTTAAATAGCGCTTGACTCTGGAGTCGACTCCAGAGTGCATACTGCGGTTAATGAGAAAATTATCATTGCCGGAGAGTGCCATGTCGACTCCAGAAACACCTAAAAAAGTGCCGCAGTTTTCGGCACTTAAGCTCGCCCCCCTTCCCGCTAAAGAACCCTGCTGCGCTGCGGATCACGGTTCTGTGCAGGCCGAGGCCTCGGCTCCCGTCCAGGGTCAGCGTTACAGCTGGGTGGTCAACGGCATGGACTGTGCAGCCTGCGCCCGCAAGGTGGAAACCGCCGTCCGCCAGGTCGCGGGCGTCAATCATGTCCAGGTCCTGTTTGCCACCGAAAAACTGCTGGTCGATGCAGGCAGTAACGTCAGCGCCCAGGTCGAAGCGGCGGTGATCAATGCGGGCTATACGCTGCGCAACGAAAATGCCCCCGCCGAAAAAGCCTCCGTGCTGCGCGATAACCTGCCGCTCATCACGCTTATTCTGCTGATGGCCCTGAGCTGGGGGCTGGAACAGTTCAACCACCCGCTCGGCAACCTCGCCTTTATCGCCACCACCCTGGTCGGACTCTGGCCGGTGGCCCGCCAGGCGCTGCGCCTGATGAAAAGCGGCAGCTGGTTCGCCATTGAAACGCTGATGAGCGTGGCGGCCATCGGGGCGCTGTTTATCGGTGCCACGGCGGAAGCGGCGATGGTGCTGCTGCTGTTTCTGATTGGCGAGCGGCTCGAGGGCTGGGCGGCCAGCCGGGCGCGGAAAGGGGTCAGCGCCCTGATGGCGCTGAAGCCGGAAACTGCTACGCAGGTGATTAATGGCGAGCGCAAAACCGTGCCCATCGCCGCGCTGCGTCCGGGTGATGTGATTGAAGTGGCCGCCGGTGGGCGTCTGCCTGCCGACGGGACGCTGCTTACCGCCGCGGCCAGCTTTGACGAAAGCGCCCTGACCGGCGAATCCATTCCGGTCGATCGCGCAGCGGGGGAAAAAGTCCCGGCGGGGGCCACCAGCGTCGATCGTCTGGTGCAGCTGACGGTCCTGTCCGAACCGGGCGACAGCGCCATCGACCGCATCCTGAAGCTGATCGAAGAGGCGGAAGAACGCCGCGCCCCGGTGGAGCGCTTTATCGACCGCTTCAGCCGGATCTATACCCCGGTGATTATGCTGATTGCGCTGCTGGTCGCCGTGGTGCCGCCGCTGCTGTTCAGCGCTGCATGGGAAGGCTGGATCTACAAAGGGCTGACCCTGCTGCTGATTGGTTGTCCCTGTGCGCTGGTGATCTCCACCCCGGCGGCCATTACCTCCGGGCTGGCGGCCGCCGCACGCCGTGGTGCGCTGATTAAAGGCGGTGCCGCGCTGGAGCAACTGGCGCAGGTGCAGCAGGTGGCGTTCGACAAGACCGGCACCCTGACGGTGGGTAAGCCGCAGGTGACGGGCATTTATCCACATGAGATCCGCGAACAGGATCTGCTGGTGCTGGCCGCCGCGGTGGAGCAAGGCTCCACCCACCCGCTGGCGCAGGCGATAGTGCGAGAAGCGCAGGCTCGCGGGCTGGCTGTGCCGGCGGCGACCGCCCAGCGCGCGCTGATGGGGTCGGGGATTGAAGCCGAGGTTGCGGGCAGCAAGGTGCTTATTTGCGCGGCGGATAAATTCCCTGCCCCGCACTTTGCAACGCAAATCGCTACCCTGGAGCAGGCCGGACAGACGGTGGTGATGGTGGTGCAGGACGACGTGGCAAAAGGTCTGGTCGCGCTGCGGGATACCCTGCGGGATGACGCGAAAGAGGCCGTAGCCGCGCTGCATCAATTGGGCATCAAGGGAGCGATTCTGACCGGCGATAATCCACGTGCCGCCGCGGCCATTGCCGGCGAGCTGGGCCTCGATTTCCGCGCCGGGCTGCTGCCTGCCGATAAAGTACAGGCGGTGACGGCCCTGAATGCGGACATGCCGCTGGCGATGGTCGGAGACGGGATTAACGACGCCCCGGCAATGAAGGCGGCCACGCTGGGTATTGCGATGGGCAGCGGCACCGACGTGGCGCTGGAGACCGCCGATGCGGCGCTGACCCACAACCGCCTGACCGGGCTGGCGCAGATGATAAGTCTGGCCCGCGCGACGCGCGCCAATATCCGGCAGAACATCGCCATTGCGCTGGGGTTGAAGGGGATTTTCCTGGTGACCACGTTACTGGGAATGACGGGATTGTGGCTGGCGGTGCTGGCGGATACCGGAGCGACGGTACTGGTGACGGCGAACGCGTTGCGGCTGTTGCGTGGTCGGTAAAAAAACGCCCGGCGGCGCTACGCTTGCACGGGCCTACGGTTTTGTAGGCCGGGTAAGGCGTAGCCGCCACCCGGCAAAATACAGGCACAGAATATGTAGGCCGGGCAAGCGCAGCGCCGCCCGGCATTTTCACTACTGCATCCCCAACATCCGCGGCAGCCACAGCGATATCGCCGGGATGTAGGTCACCATCCCCAGCACCAGCAGCAGCGCACCGTAGAACGGCAGCATCGCCCGGACCACGCTCTCAATCTTCTGCTTACTCACCGCACTGGCAACAAACAGCACTGACCCCACCGGCGGCGTAATCAGCCCAATCCCGAGGTTGACCATCATGATCATCCCGAAATGCACCGGATCGATGCCCAGCGAGTTGGTCACCGGCAGCAGCACCGGAGTCAGGATCAGGATGATCGGCGCCATGTCCATCAGGGTGCCAATCAGCAGCAGCATGACGTTGAGGTACATCAGGATCACGTACTTGTTGTCCGAGAGCGAGGTGAAGAACTCGGTGATCCGCATCGGCAACTGCATGTAGGTCATCACCGCGCCAAACGCCGCCGCGAAGCCAATCAGGATCATCACGATCGTCACCGTTTTCACCGTGCGGCACATCAGCTTCGGCAGCTCGTTCCACTTGTAGTCGCGGTAGATAAACATGGTGACAAAGAATGCCCACAGGCAGGCAACCGCCGCCGATTCCGTCGCGGTAAAGATCCCCGACAAAATACCGCCGAGAATGATCACCACAGTCATCAGCCCCCACAGGGCATCGAAGAAAATCTTCAGTGCCTGCTTAAAGGGGATCCGCTCGCCTTTCGGATACCCGCGCTTATGGGCAAAGCCCAGGCACAGGATCATCAGGCACAGACCCAGCAGCAGCCCCGGCAGCACCCCGGCGATAAACAGCGTCGCAATCGACACCGTCCCGCCTGCCGCCAGGGAGTAGATCACCGAGTTGTGGCTGGGCGGGATCAGAATCGCCTGCACCGAGCCGCTGGCGGTCACCGCCGCCGCGTACTCACGTGGATAGCCCTTCTTCTCCATCTCCGGGATCATCACGCTGCCGATGGAGGCGGTATCCGCCACCGACGAGCCCGAAATCGCGCCGAAGAAGGTCGAGGCGACGATATTCACCAGCGACAGCCCGCCGCGAATAAAGCCGACAAAGATATAGGCAAAGTTCACCAGCCGGCGGGCAATGCCCCCTTCCGCCATGATCGCCCCGGCGAGGATAAAGAACGGGATCGCCAGCAGGGTAAATTTATTAACCCCGCTGGTGATCTGGATCATCAGCGCTTCCAGCGGCAGATCGATCCACAGCGCCCCGGCCACCGCACTTAGCCCGACGGCAAAGGCCACCGGCATCCCCAGCGCCAGCAAAATGGCGAGGGTGAAGAGCAAAACAAACGCATCCATAATTCACCCCTTAAGTGTGGTTGCCGATCAGCACGACCGGACGGTTTTCCTGGGAGCCAAACAGCAGGCGCTCAAGGACAAACAAAATGAGGATCGCTGAACCGATGGGCAGCGGCAGATAGCTCTCGCCGGAGGTCAGCACCGGGAACTCCGCCACCGGCTGTTCCCACAGTTCGATACAGAGCAGATAGCTGTACCAGAAGATGATCAGCGAAATCAGCAGCATCAGCACATCCACCACCTTGGCGCACAGCGTTTTTAACGCCGCAGGCAGGCGGTCGGTGAGCATGTTTACCGCGATATGCGATCCGGCGCGGTAGCCCACAGCCGCGCCGATAAAGGTAAAGGTCACCATGCAGATAATGGCGATCGGCTCCGGCCAGGACTCGCCACGATTGAGGACGTAGCGGGAAAAAATCCCAATCGGGATCACGATGGTCATCACCAGCAACGAAACGCCCGCCACGGCCATGGCGAGCAGGTACAGGCGATCCATCCACTTCAGATAGTGTTCGGACATACGTCCTCCACGCAGAGGGTTACTGGACGTCAGCGATCGCTTTCATCAGATCCTGATGCTTGTCGCCATACTGGGCGCGCACCGGCTCCGTCGCTTTGATAAACACCGACTTGTCGATGTCATGGAACTGCACGCCGCCGGCCTTCATTTTTTCCAGCGCCTGGGTGTTGTAGGCTTGCCAGAGTTTGCGCTGCTCCATCTGTGCTTCACGGGCCAGGGTTTTAATCTTTTCCTGCTCATCGGCGCTCAGCTTGTCCCACTTCACTTTGGAGTAGAGCAGCATTTCCGGGGTGATAAAGTGGCCGCTGAGGGTGTAGTTTTTCGCCACCGGCATGTAGTTGTGGGCGACAAAGGTTGGCGGGTTGTTCTCGGCACCGTCAATGACCCCGGTCTGCATCCCGCTGTAGACTTCGCTGACCCCCATCGCCACCGAGTTAGCCCCCATGTCTTTCAGCGTGGCCAGCGCCACCGGGCTGCCCTGAACGCGGATCTTCATCCCTTTCAGATCCTCCGGTTTCACCACCGGATTCTTGGTGATCAGGTTACGCGTGCCGGAGTCCATCCAGCCGAGGAACACCAGGCGGGATTTCGGGTTGGCGGTCAGCTTCTCGCCGATCTGCTTGCCGATATCGCCGTCGATCACTTTGTGCATATGGTCTTCATCGCGGAAGACGTAGGGCAGCGTAAAGACTTCAATATCCGGCAGGATCGCGGCCACCGGCGCCATAGAAACGCGGATGATATCGATAGCGCCCAGCTGGGCCTGCTCAATCATCTGCTTTTCATCCCCCAGCACGCCGCCGGGGAAGACCTTCATCTCCAGCTTGCCGTCGGTTTGTTGTTTGAGTTTTTCACCCATGTGCTGCACCGCCACCACGTTCGGGTAGCCTTCAGGATGCACATCGGCAGCTTTAATGGTTTGAGCAGAAACAGAGGCAGCGACAGCAGACAGACACAGAGCGGCCAGCAACGGCTTGAGGGTCGTTTTCATCGAGTCAACTCCAGGGTAGTGAGGGTAGGTATCGAAACGTCGTTTTATTTATACGTTTAATAACTAGACTACGGCCTGGAAAGCGTAGGTGAAGCGCCTCACAAAAAGCGCCAAAAAATGAAATGGTGGTTCAGATTTGTGCGGGATGTCATGCCGGGTGGCGGCTACGCCTTACCCGGCCTACAAGGTCAACGGACTTGTTACCCTTTGCGAATCAGATACCGATACGGCAGCGCCCCGGTCTCCTGCGCCAGCAGCTCATGTTCCATAAAGGTACAGAAGCCCGGAATATCACGGGTTGTGGCCGGATCGTCGGCAATAATTAACAGCGTTTCGCCGGATTGCATCGTGCGCACGGTTTTGCGCACCATCATGACGGGTTCCGGGCAGCGCAGGCCCTGGGCATCAAGGGTGTGGTCCGGGTGGGTAAACAGATCGGTCATCTTGGTCTCGTCCAGATAAAAACGGCAGTAGTTTACGCCGCGAGCCGGGCAAAGCAAACCAGGTTAACGATTGCGTGAAAATTAGCCATTGCAAACTGCCATCAAAGCAGTATCATGCGGCGGCTTTATTGGGTTCCCTCACCCCAAATATTAATCAAAAAGGTCACAATATGACGCAGTTCTCTCAATCGCAGCGCGTAAAAGCGTTGTTCTGGCTTTCGCTTTTTCATCTGCTGGTGATCACCTCCAGTAACTACCTGGTGCAGCTGCCAATCTCCATTTTTGGTTTTCATACCACCTGGGGCGCGTTCAGTTTCCCGTTTATCTTCCTTGCGACCGATCTCACCGTCCGCATCTTTGGCGCCCCGCTGGCCCGACGCATTATCTTTGCCGTTATGCTCCCGGCGCTGTTCGTTTCGTACGTGATTTCGTCCCTGTTCTATATGGGCAGCTGGCAGGGCTTTGAGGCGCTGACGCACTTCAACCTGTTCGTCGCCCGTATCGCCGCCGCCAGCTTTATGGCCTATGCGCTGGGGCAGATCCTCGACGTGCATGTCTTTAACCGCCTGCGACAGAACCATCGCTGGTGGATGGCACCGACCGCCTCAACGCTGTTTGGCAACGTCAGCGACACCCTGGCCTTTTTCTTTATCGCCTTCTGGCGCAGCCCGGATGCGTTCATGGCGCAGCACTGGATGGAAATTGCGCTGGTGGACTACGCCTTTAAGGTACTTATCAGCCTGGTCTTCTTCCTGCCGATGTACGGCGTGCTGCTGAATATGTTGCTGAAAAGATTCGCGGATAAATCTGAAATCCCGGGATTGCAGGCTGGTTAAGGGTTCCCCTGAACAGTTGTGATAAGATGGATTGATGCGCCGTTATGGCCGTTTATCGAAAGGAAGAATGTAATGCGCAATCTGGTTAAATATGTCGGGATTGGCCTGCTGGTGATGGGGCTGGCAGCCTGTGATAACAGCGACACCAAAACGCCTGCTCAGGCTGCGTCTGCTGAAAGCAACGCCACGGGTCAACCGGTCAGCCTGATGGATGGCAAACTCAGCTTCTCTCTGCCGGCGGATATGACCGATCAGAGCGGCAAGCTGGGCACCCAGGCCAACAACATGCACGTCTATTCCGATGCCACCGGGCAAAAAGCGGTGATTGTGATCGTCGGCGATGACACCAATGAAGACCTGGGCGTGCTGGCGAAACGTCTGGAAGATCAGCAGCGCAGCCGCGACCCGCAGCTGCAGGTCGTGACCAACAAAGCCATCGAGCTGAAAGGCCAGAAGCTGCAACAGCTGGACAGCATTATCTCTGCCAAAGGCCAGACCGCTTACTCTTCCGTGGTGCTGGGCAAAGTGGACAACAAACTGCTGACCCTGCAGATCACGCTGCCTGCTGACGATCAGCAGAAAGCGCAAACTGCCGCAGAGAACATCATCAATACCCTCGTGATTCAGTAAGTTCTCACGATGAAATGGCCTCCACTGGAGGCCATTTTTTTAGCCGCCACGTCAGCAGTAACGCCACCGCCACCAGCCCCGCTGCCGCCAGATAGATAACCGGCACCCCGGCCCATGCCATCACCAGCCCGGCCAGCGGCCCGGTGATCCCCAGCGACATATCCATAAATACCGTGTAGGTCGCCAGCGCCGCGCCCTGGTTCTGCTGCGGCACCGCCTTCACCGCCACTACCCCCAGCGCCGGGAACACCAGCGAGAAGCCCGCCCCCGCGAGGAACACCCCGATCCGCGCCATCCAGGGTGCATCGGCGATGCCGGTCAGGAGCAGGCCGACAATCTCAACGCTGAAGCAGATGATGGCGACGTTCAGCCCGCCCAGCCGGTTGATGCCGTTCGGGAACAGCAGCCGCGTCCCGACGAAGGCACAGCTGAACAGGGTCAACGCAAAGGCCGCGCCGTCCCAGCCTTTATCGGCGTAGAACAGGGTGATAAAGGTGGCGATCACCCCAAAACCTGCCGAGCCGAGGGCCAGCGCCATGCCGTAGGGCCAGACGCGCCCCAGCACCGCGCGAAACGGCATCGGCTTGCCTTTGCTGGCTTTGACTTTCGGTCGCGGCAGCGCAAATAAAATTGCCAGCAGCGCCACCACCATAATGGTGAGCGCCAGCCCGCTCAGGCCGGTGTAACGATAGCAGAGCACGCCGAGCGGGGCCCCCATCGCCATCGCCCCGTAGGTCACAATCCCGTTCCAGGAGATCACCCGCCCGATGTGCGACGCCCCCACCACCCCGACGCCCCACAGCGTGGAGCCGGTTCCGGCGAGGCTCTGCCCGACCCCGAGGATCACCCGCCCCAGACAGAGCAGCGCCAGGCTCACCATCGGCCAGGCGCTGGTTAGCCCGGCGAGGAAATAGCTCACCCCGCTCAGGAAGCAGCCGCAGAGCCCCAGCACCACAATGCTTTTCGGGCCAAACAGATCGGCATAGCGTCCGGCATAGGGGCGGCTCAGCAGGGTGGCGAAGTATTGCAGGCTGATCACCAGACCGGCCCAGAAGGCGCTAAAGCCCATGACGTCATGGACATAGCCCGGCAGGACGGCCAGCGGCAGGCCGATGGTCAGATAGCTGGCAAAGTTGAAAATAACGACGGAAACAATACGCAGGTTGAGGCGTAATCCACTCAGTGCCGGTTCGGCGGCGGGTTCGGGCATCAGGTTCACCAGAATTTTTACAACAGTGTTTCACTATTACCATGACAGGGGCTGAAATGCAGCAGCGACTTTAAGATTAACGGCCTCCGCCGAAGCGCTGCGCGCGCACTACACTTATGAGCATCTCATAAGAGGAAACACTATGTTAACCACGCCACCCGGTAAGCCGGGTCTTACACAGCCTGATAAATCCGGTCTTCACATTCTGCTCAAACTGGCCTGCCTGGTGGTGATCCTCGCAGGTATTCACGCCGCCGCGGATATTCTCGTGCAGCTGCTGCTGGCGCTCTTTTTCGCTATCGTTCTCAACCCTCTCGTCACCTGGTTTTTGCGTCGTGGGTTCAGCCGCCCTCTGGCCATCACCATTGTGGTGGTGGTGATGCTGATTGGCCTGACGGCGCTGTTTGGGGTGCTGGCGGCCTCGCTCAATGAATTTGCCGCCCTGCTGCCGAAATACAATAAAGAGCTGACGCGCAAGCTGGTCGATCTGCAGGAGATGTTCCCGTTTCTCAACCTGCATATCTCCCCGGAGCGAATGCTGAAGCGAATGGACTCGGAAAAGGTGATGACCTTTGCCACCGCGCTGATGACCCAGCTTTCCGGGGCGATGGCCAGCGTCCTGCTGCTGGTGATGACGGTGGTCTTTATGCTGTTTGAAGTCCGCCACGTGCCGTACAAAATGCGTTTTGCCCTCAATAACCCACAGATCCACATCGCCGGCCTGCACCGGGCGCTGAAGGGCGTGTCCCACTATCTGGCGCTGAAAACGCTGTTAAGCCTCTGGACGGGCGCGATTGTCTGGCTGGGGCTGACGCTGCTGGGGGTGCAGTTCGCCCTGATGTGGGGCGTGCTGGCCTTCCTGCTCAACTATGTACCCAATATTGGCGCGGTGATCTCCGCCGTCCCGCCGATGATCCAGGCGTTTCTGTTTAATGGCCTCTATGAGTGCGCCATGGTGGGGGCGCTGTTCCTGATCGTCCATATGGTGCTGGGGAATATCGTTGAGCCCCGGATGATGGGCCACCGGCTGGGGATGTCGACCATGGTGGTGTTCCTGTCGTTACTGATCTGGGGCTGGTTACTCGGCCCGGTCGGAATGCTGTTGTCCGTTCCGCTCACCAGCGTCTGTAAGATCTGGATGGAGACCACTCAGGGGGGCAGCAAGCTGGCGATCCTGCTTGGCCCGGGCCGACCAAAAAGCCGCTTACCAGGATAACGTATGTACGAAAAGGACACCCTCAGCGCGCTTGAGGCCATCACCGAAGCGCAGCGTATCGCATTTGCCCCGATGCTGTTTCAGACCGCGCTCTGTCTGCGTAACACCGGCATCCTCGCCTGGCTGGACAAGCAGGGACAGCGCGGCGCTTCTCTTGATGAGATCGTGGCCAACAGCACCCTCAGTGACTATGGCGCTGGCGTATTGCTGGATATGGGGTTAAGCGGGCGGATCGTGACCCACAGCGAGGGGCGATACTATCTGGCCAAAATTGGTCACTATCTCCTGCATGACAGCATGACCCGCATCAACATGGATTTCACCCAGGATGTTTGCTACCAGGGCCTGTTTCATCTTGCCGATGCATTGAAAGCGGAAAAACCGGCCGGGCTCGCCGTCTTTGGCGAGTGGCCGACCATTTATCCGGCGCTCTCCGCCCTGCCCGAACAGGCGCAGCGGAGCTGGTTTGCTTTCGATCACTTCTATTCCGATGGCGCATTCGAGGCCGCATTACCCCTTATATTCGCAAGCAGGCCGACAAAATTGTACGATGTCGGCGGAAATACGGGTAAATGGGCGCTACGCTGCTGTCGTTACGATGAAAATATCACCGTGACGCTGCTCGATCTGCCGCAGCAAATCGCACTGGCTCAGGAAAATATCGCAAAAGCAGGATTATCTCATCGTATTGAGCTCTACCCTGTCGATATGCTTAGCGACGCTGCTCTGCCGGATGACGCGGATATCTGGTGGATGAGCCAGTTTCTGGACTGCTTCTCCCCCGATCAGATTGTTGCCCTGCTGAGCAAGGTGGCGAAGGTGATGAAGCCAGGCGCCCGCCTGTGCATCATGGAGCTGTTCTGGGATGCGCAACGATTCGAAGCGGCCTCCTTCAGCCTGAACGCCACCTCGCTCTATTTCACCTGTATGGCGAACGGCAACAGCCGTTTTTACAGCGTAGAAAAATTTTACCACTACCTGGAGAGAGCAGGATTCCGGGTAGAACAACGGCAGGACAATCTCGGGGTAGGCCACACCTTATTGATTTGTCAGAAACTAAACAATAACGCGACCTGACCTTCGGCCGCGTTGCTGGATAACGGGTTTATCGCGGACGCGCGCAGATGAAATTTGCACTTAACATTCTCGACTGGCAAGCCAGAGCGCCAGGCCTTAGTGATGCCAGCCACTGGCAGGCATGGTCACAGGGTTTGCATGCCATCGATCCTGCTGCGCCGCAGGCCACGCTGTCCGAACTGCCGATGATGACCGCCCGCCGCCTCAGTTCCGGCAGTAAACTGGCGGTCGATTGCGGTCTGGCGATGGTGCGAAAACATGCCATCGATGCAGTGGTCTATACCAGCCGTCACGGCGAGCTGGAGCGTAACTATCGCCTCCTGCATGCGCTGGCGACCGGGCAGGATGTTTCCCCTACCGATTTCGCCATGTCGGTCCACAACTCTGCGGTGGGCAATCTGACTATCGCGGCGCGCCAGCCGATTGTCTCGTCGTCCCTTTCTGCCGGTATGGATACTTTTCAGCAGGGGTTGTGCGAAGTGCTGAGCCTGCTGCATGCCGGCTATAAGCGGGTGCTCATGGTCGATTTCGACGGCACCCTACCCGACTTTTACCGCTCCGCGCTCCCGGCCCAAATGCCGACCTGGCCCTATGCTCTGGCGCTGGTCATCGAAGCCGGTGACGCCCTGCGCTGCGAAACGCAGCCTGCCCGCTGCGTTGAAGAACTCTCCCTGCCGCAGAGCCTGCTGTTTCTGCGCCACTACCTGCGTGACGATCGGCAGTTTGACGTGCCCGGCGAGCGCCTGCTGTGGCAGTGGAATCGGGCATGACAGGTATCCGGGCGGCCCTCAGCCGCGGCTGGCGGCTGGTGATGACCGGCTTGTGCTTCGTGCTGTTTGGCGCGGGCGGCCTGCTGCTGTCGCTGGTGTGGTTCAACCTGTTGAACCTGGTCCAGCGCGATCGCGCCCGTCGTCGTCGCCTTGCCCGACGCAGTATTGCCGCCAGCTTCCGGGCTTTTTTAACCGTCGCCCGCGCCCTCGGCGTGCTGGATTACCGCTTCGATAATCTCGAGGCGCTGCGCCAGGAGCGCGGCTGTCTGGTAGTGGCGAATCATCCGACGCTGATCGACTACGTGCTGATCGCCTCGGTGATGCCGGAAACCGACTGTCTGGTGAAAAGCGCCCTGCTGCGTAACCCTTTTCTCAGCGGGGCGATCCGGGCGGCGGATTACCTGATCAACAGCGAAGCCGACACCCTGTTAAGCGCCTGTCAGCAACGGCTGAACCAGGGTGACACCCTGCTGATCTTCCCGGAAGGCACGCGCACGCAGGTGGGGAAAGCCATTACGCTGCAACGCGGCGCGGCCAATATTGCCGTGCGTTGCGCCAGCGACCTGCGGGTGGTGCTCATCCACTGCAGCGAGCATCTGCTCGATAAACACAGCCGGTGGTATGACGTACCGCCGAATAAACCCTTTTTCACGGTCGATGTTCGTGAGCGGGTCAATATTAATGATTTTTACGATGCAGCAGTCCACGAGCCGGCTCTGGCGGCAAGACAACTTAACCGGCACCTGCAGCATCGCTTAACATCCGGTCTTCAATCTTTGTCAGGAATTAATGATGCAAGCGCTCTACCTTGAAATTAAAAATCTTATCATTACCACCCTCAATCTGGACGAATTGACCGCAGAGGATATCGATACGGATGCCGCACTGTTTGGCGATGGGTTGGGCCTTGACTCAATTGATGCCCTTGAACTGGGACTGGCGATAAAAAACCGGTACGGCGTGGTGTTATCCGCCGAAAGCGAAGAGATGCGCCAGCATTTCTACTCCGTCGCCACCCTGGCCTCCTTCATCACCGCCCAACGCGCCTGAGACCGAATTTATTATGACTACAGAACACAAAACCGTTTACCAGGAAGTCACCACCCTCCTGATCACCCTGTTTGAAGTTGCACCGGACGCTATCACTCCCGAGGCGCGCCTGTATGAGGACCTGGAGCTGGACAGCATCGACGCCGTCGACATGGTCGTTCACCTGCAGAAGAGAACCGGCGCCCGCATCAAACCGGAAACCTTCAAGTCGGTACGTACCGTGCAGGACGTCGTGGATGCAGTAGAAAAACTTCTGCGCGAAGCCTGAGATCCCATGCGTGGCGGACGGTCATTTCCGGTGCTCCCACTGCTGACGGGATTGCTACTGGTCGCATGGCCCTTTCTGATTGGCTTTGGGCTGGCGCATAACAGCCTGCACTGGCTGCTGCCGCTAATGGCTGCCCTGCTGCTGTTCCGTTTTCGCCAGGCGCGGCAGAACGCCGGGCCGATGCGCTATGTGACGCAGAGCGTGGCCCTGGCGGGCATCGTCCTGTGTGCGGCAAGCGTTCTGTTGAAAGCGCATCAGTGGCTGCTGTTCTATCCGGTGATCGTCAACCTGGCGATGCTGGCCGTCTTTGGCGGATCGCTGTGGACAGCGATGCCGCTGGTCGAACGACTGGCGCGACTCCGTGACCCGAATTTACCCCCTTCCGGCGTGCGCTATACCCGCGTCGTCACCCGGGTGTGGTGCGGCTTTTTCATCTTCAACGGGGGGGTGGCGCTGTTCACCGTGTTGCGCGGTGATATGCACCTCTGGACGCTGTGGAACGGCATGATTGCCTACATCCTGATGGGAACCTTAATGGCAGGCGAGTGGCTGGTACGGCAACGGATGATCAAAAAAGATGCATAAGCCCCTGCCTTTGAGCCAGTGGCTGAGCGCCCCTCGCCCGGACGACACCCCTGTCGCCTGGTCGGGGGATGGTGGCTGGACGCTCGGGCAGCTGCGCCACGACGTCAGCGTCCTGACGGCCTGTTTGCAGCAGCAGGAAGGCGATCGCTGGGCGCTCTGTTTTGACAACAGCTATCTGTTTATCGTCGCCCTGCTGGCCACGCTGCATGCGGGTAAAACCCCGGTGCTGCCCGGCCACAGCCGCGAAGCGCAACTGGAAGAGCAGCAGGAACTGTTCAGCGGGGTGCTGAGCGACAGGACGCTGAACGTCCGCGGCCGCCTGATGGTGGTCAGCGCTGCCCGTTGCAGGGCAGCCACCTGCACACCGCTACCGGCCATTGATGACGCCCGCGTGGTCGAGCTGTTCACCTCCGGCTCCACCGGGCGGCCTGAGCGGATCGTCAAGAGCATCGCCCAGCTCGATCGGGAGGCCAGGCTGCTGGCTGCCCATTTTGGCGAGCGGCTGAACGGCTGCCGCGTGGTGGCTTCAGTGGTGCCACAGCACCTGTACGGCCTGACGTTTCGCATTGTGCTGCCGATGTCGCTGGGGCTGCCGCTGCACACGGAGATGCTCGCCTATGCCGAACAGCTGGCGGCGCTGGATCGCACTCAGCGCTACCTGTTTATCAGCAGCCCGGCGTTTCTGAAGCGGCTCGATACCCGGCTCACCCCGCCGCCCGTCGCGGTGCTGATCTCGGCCGGAGGCATGCTGACGTGGGAATCGGCCTGCGATACCCAGCGCTGGCTGGGACTCTGGCCGGATGAAATTTACGGCAGTAGCGAAACCGGCGTCCTCGCCTGGCGCTATCGTCAGGCGGATAAACGCCTCTGGCACCCCTTCCCCGGCGTGACCTTTAGCCGCGATAATGACGCCCTGCGCGTCACCTCGCCGCTGATCGTTGAGGCGGACGGCGCGCTGCTCGACGATATTCTGCACCTCGAGGAGAACGGTCAGTTCAGCCTTCTTGGCCGTCGGGGACGGGTGGTGAAAATCGAAGAGAAACGCATCTCCCTGTCCGAGGTCGAACAGCGTCTGCTGGCGCTGGACGGCATCTGCGAAGCGGCAGCGCTGCCGGTAACCCGCGGTGGACGTCAGAGCGTTGGCGTGCTGCTGGTGGTGAATGACGCCGGGCGTCAACAGCTGCATCAGCGCGGCAGTAAAGCGCAGATCCTCGCCTGGCGACGCGCCCTGCGGCCCTGGCTCGAGCCGGTCGCCATCCCCCGCTACTGGCGCATCATTGATGAAATGCCGGTAAACAGTATGAACAAGCGTGTCTATGCGCAGTTACAGGAGTTATTTCATGAAAATCCATGAAATCGAGCGCCATCAGGCACAACCGCAGCATCTTGAGATCGTCCTGTACCTCGATCCGGCGCTGTTCTGGTTCCAGGGCCATTTTGCCGTGCAGCCGCTGCTGCCGGGCGTCGCCCAGCTTGACTGGGTGATGCACTACGCCACCACGCTGCTGGCACCCGAGCACCGTTTTCACAGTATTCAGAACGTGAAATTCCAGGCGCCGCTGCTCCCGGGTGCCACCGTGACGCTCGTCCTCGACTGGAACGCGGAGCGCCAGACGATCGCCTTTAGCTATCAACGCCACGACGGCGAACAGCGCCTTATGGCCAGCAGCGGGAAGATTCGCTTATGCCATTAACCTTCCGCCCCTGCATCCTGATCCCCTGCTACAACCACGGGGCGATGATGGCGGACGTCCTGAGCCGCCTGGCGCCGTTTCATCTGCCGGTGATTGTGGTCGATGATGGCAGCGACGCCCGCACCCGTCAGGAGCTGGACCGCCTGGCAGCCGACAATGCGCAGGTGACGCTGGTGCGGCTGACGCACAACGGCGGTAAAGGGGCGGCGGTGATCCGCGGGCTGAAGGTCTGCGCCGGCGCCGGTTTTACCCATGCGGTGCAGGTGGATGCCGACGGTCAGCATGCCATTGAGGACATTCCGCAGCTGCTGGCGCTGGCAGAGCGCCACCCGCAGGCGTTGATCTCCGGCCAGCCGGTCTTTGATGACTCCATCCCCCGCTCGCGCCTGTATGGCCGCTGGGTCACCCACATTTGGGTGTGGATCGAAACCCTCTCATTGCAGCTCAAGGACAGCATGTGCGGCTTTCGGGTCTACCCGGTGGCCCCGACGCTACAGGTGATTAACAGCGTGCCGATTGGCAAGCGCATGGATTTTGATACCGAAGTGATGGTGCGCCTCTACTGGCAGGGCAATCCCAGCTATTTCCTGCCCACCCGGGTGACCTATCCCCAGGATGGTATCTCCCACTTCGATGCCCTGAACGACAACCTGCGCATCTCATGGATGCACACCCGGCTGTTCTTCGGCATGCTGCCGCGCATCCCTTCTCTGCTCTTTCGCCGCCGCAGCCCGCACTGGGCTCAGCAGCAGGAGGTGAAAGGGCTGAACGGTATGCGCCTGATGCTGCGGGTCTGGCAGCTGCTGGGCCGCAGGGCATTTACCCTCCTGCTGTGGCCGGTGATTGCCGTCTACTGGCTGACCGCCCGCCCGGCGCGTCAGGCATCGCAACAGTGGCTTGCCCGGGTGCGCGAGACCCTGGCGCAGCGCCAGCAGCCAACGCCCGCGCGCCTGAACAGCTTTTTCCACTTTCTGCGTTTTGGCAATGCGATGCTGGATAAGGTCGCCAGCTGGCGGGGCGAGCTGAAACTGGGCCGGGACGTGGTGTTTGCCCCTGGCGCACGGGAAAAGCTCGATCTTAGCGTGCCTGAGGGCAAGCTGCTGCTGGCCTCCCATCTCGGCGATGTCGAGGCCTGCCGTGCGCTGGCGCAGCTCGACGGCAGCAAGATCATCAATGCCCTGGTGTTCAGCGATAACGCCCAACGCTTTAAACAGATCATGCAGGAGATGGCCCCTCAGGCCGGGCTGAACCTGATCCCGGTGACCAATATTGGCCCCGAGACCGCCATCCTGCTGAAAGAGAAGATCGATCGCGGAGAATGGGTGGCGATCGTCGGGGATCGGATCGCCGTCGATCCGCAGCGCGGCGGCAGCTGGCGCGTGGTGTGGAGCGACTTTATGGGCCAGCCTGCCCCCTTCCCCGAAGGGCCATTTATACTCGCCTCGCTGATGCGCTGCCCGGTGATGCTGATTTTCGCCCTGCACCAGCAGCAGAAGCTGCATATCCACTGCGAAGACTTTGCCGATCCGCTGCTGTTACCGCGCAGCGAGCGCCAGCAGGCGTTACAGCAGACCGTCGACCGTTATGCCCAACGGCTGGAGCACTTTGCGCTGCAGGCCCCGCTCGACTGGTTTAATTTTTTCGATTTCTGGCGTCTGCCGGATGCCAAAGAGAAGGAGTAAAGGGTGCTGACCGATCCCCGCTTTACGACCGAAATAGAGTTGACCGTACCGTTTCACGACGTCGATATGATGGGCGTGGTCTGGCACGGCAACTATTTCCGTTATTTTGAGATTGCCCGCGAGGCCCTGCTCAACCAGTTCGATTATGGCTATCGCCAGATGAAAGCGTCCGGCTATCTCTGGCCGGTGGTTGATACCCGGGTAAAATACCGCGATGTCCTCACCTTCGAGCAACGGATCCGCGTCCGGGCCCACATCGAAGAGTTTGAGAACCGCCTGCGTATCGCCTATCAGATTTTTGACGCCAACAGCGGCAAACGAACCACCACCGGCTACACCATTCAGGTGGCGGTGGAAGAGAAGAGCCGCGAGCTCTGCTTTGTCAGCCCGGCTGTCCTGTTTGAGCGTATGGGAGTGACACCATGAAGTGGTTACCGCTGCTTGCCCTGCTGGTCAGCCCGTTGGTCAGCGCCGTGACGCTGGACGAACTACAGCAGCGCTTTACCGAACAGCCGGTGGTGCGCGCCCACTTTGAGCAGACCCGCACCATCAAGGATCTGCCCCAGCCGCTGCGATCCCACGGCGAGATGCTGATCGCCCGCGACAGCGGTCTGCTGTGGGATCAAAAGGCCCCTTTCCCGATGACGCTGCTGCTGGACGACACACGGATGGTGCAGGTCATCAACGGCCAGCCGCCGCAGACCATTACCGCGGAAAATAACCCGCAGATGTTCCAGTTCAACCACCTGCTGCGCGCCCTGTTCCAGGCGGATCGCAAGGTGCTGGAGGAGAACTTCCGCATCGACTTTAAAGACCTCGGCAATGGCCGCTGGTCGCTGGTGCTGACCCCCACCACCACCCCGCTGGACAAGATTTTCGCCTCAATGGATCTGGGTGGCGCAACGTATCTGGAATCCATCGTGCTGAACGACAAGCAGGGCGACCGGACGGATATCGCCCTTTCCCACCACCAGCTCACGCCCGCCAGTCTGACCGATGCCGAACGCCAACGCTTTGCCGCACCGTAATTCCCGACGTCCGGCGCTGGTGTGGGCGGCGGTATGCCTGGCGCTGCTGGGCATACTGCTGACGCTGCTACCGGGAGCGCGGCTGAACAGCAGCGTGCTGGCGATGCTGCCCAAACAGAGCCTCGGGGCGATCCCTCCGGCCCTGAACGACGGCTTTATTGAGCGCCTCGATCGCCAGCTGGTATGGCTGGTCAGCCCGGGTAAACAACCCGATCCGCAGGTGGCGCAGCAGTGGCTGCGTCTGTTGCAGGGGTCGGGGTCCCTGCACGAGGTAAATGGGCCGATGGACGCCGCCGGGCAGAAAGCCTGGGGCGAGTTTTTCTGGCAGCACCGCAACGGCCTGATCGACCCCGCCACCCGCGCGCGCCTGCAAAACGGCGGTGAGGCACAAGCGCAGTGGATCCTCTCCCAGCTGTATTCGGCCTTCTCCGGGGTCAGCGGCAAAGAGCTGCAAAACGATCCGCTGATGCTGATGCGCGGCTCGCAGCTGTCGCTGGCACAAAACAGCCAGAAGCTGCGGCTGATGGACGGCTGGCTGGTGACCAAAGACGATGCCGGAAATTACTGGTATCTGCTGCACGGCGAGCTGGCCGGTTCGTCGTTCGATATGCAGCAAACCCACCGGCTGGTGACCCGGCTTCACGATCTCGAAAGCCAGCTGAAAACCCAGTATCCGCAGGCGCAGCTGCTGTCGCGCGGGACGGTGTTTTACAGCGACTACGCCAGCCAGCAGGCCAAACGGGATATCTCGACCCTCGGCGTCGCCACCGTGCTGGGGGTGATCCTGCTGATTGTGGCGGTGTTCCGCTCCCTGAGACCGCTGCTGCTGTGCCTGATCTCCATCGCCATGGGTGCGCTGGCAGGTACGGTCACGACGCTGCTGCTGTTTGGCGAACTGCATCTGATGACCCTGGTGATGAGCATGAGCATCATCGGCATCTCGGCGGATTACACGCTCTACTACCTGACCGAGCGGATGGTTCACGGCGGGCAGGCCTCGCCGTGGCAAAGCCTGACGAAGGTGCGTAATGCGCTGCTGCTGGCGCTGCTCACCACCGTGGCGGCCTATTTGATCATGATGCTGGCACCCTTCCCGGGCATTCGCCAGATGGCGGTGTTTGCCGCCGTAGGGCTGAGCGCCTCGTGCCTGACGGTCATTTTCTGGCATCCGTGGCTGTGTCGCGGTTTACCGGTGCGTCCGGTTCCGGCCAGCGGGCTGATGCTGCGCTGGCTGGCAGCATGGCGCGACCGGCGCGTGTCGGTTGGCGTGCCGGTTGCGCTGGCCCTGGTCGCCCTGGCGGGTATTGTCACGCTACGGGTGGATGACGATATCGCCCAGCTTCAGGCTCTGCCGCAGGATATTCTGGCCCAGGAGAAAACCATTACCGCCCTGACCGGGCAGAATGTCGATCAGAAATGGTTTGTGGTGCACGGTGCGTCGGCCCAGCAGACGCTGGAGCGGCTGGAGGCCTTTACCCCGGCGCTGGCCCGGGCGCAGCAGGCGGGTGACCTGAAATCCTGGCGCACCCTGCCGCTGAACTCGCTGGCGAGGCAGGAGCGCGATCTGACCCTGCTGCGCAAGGCGGCGCCTGCCGTCACCCGGGTGCTACAAAACGCCGGGCTGACGAGCGTGTCGCCGGATCTGAGCGCTATGCCGGTCGGGGTTGAAGCCTGGCTTGCCAGCCCGGCCAGTGAAGGCTGGCGTCTGCTGTGGCTTACGCTGCCCGACGGCGAAAGCGGCGTGCTGGTACCGGTGGATGGCGTGAAAAACAGCCCGGCGCTGCGCGAGCTGGCGGAGCAACATTCGGGCGTGGTGTGGGTGGATCGCAAGGCGAGTTTCGACAGCCTGTTTGCCCTCTACCGCAGCGTGCTCACCGGTTTGCTGGCGGTCGCCCTGGCGACGATCGCCTGCGGTGCCATGCTGCGCCTCGGCTGGCGTAAGGGGCTGATCACTCTGGTGCCCTCGCTGGTGTCGCTGGGCTGCGGCCTCGCCGCGCTGGCGGTCACCGGCCACCCGGTGAACCTGTTTTCGCTGCTGGCGCTGGTGCTGGTCCTCGGCATCGGGATCAACTACACGCTATTCTTCAACAACCCACGCGGCACGCCGTTGACCTCGATGCTGGCCATTACCCTGGCGATGATAACGACCCTGTTAACCCTGGGCATGCTGGTCTTCAGCGCCACCCAGGCGATCGGCAGCTTCGGCATTGTGCTGGTCAGCGGTATTTTCACCGCCTTCCTGCTGGCGCCGCTGGCAATGCCCGCTCAAAAAGAGAGAGAACGATGATGTCCCCTTTTTACCGCGCCGTGGCGCTTATCGGCGCGCTGCTGCTGGCCGGTTGCAGCCACACGGCACAAAAAAATGACGATGCGCGCCCGCAGGCGTGGCTCCAGCCGGGCACCAGAGTGACGCTGCCGCCGCCGGGCATTACCCCGGGGCTGAACTCCCAGCAGCTACTGACCGCCAGCGTTAACGGCAAAACCCAGTCGCTGCTGGTGATGCTGAATGCCGATGCGCAAAAAGTGACCCTCGCCGGGCTGTCATCGGTGGGTATCCGGCTGTTCCTCGCCACCTATAATGAAACGGGCATCCATACTGAACAGTCGATTGTTGCACCTGAGCTGCCTCCGGCCAGCCAGGTGCTGGCGGACGTGATGCTCAGCCACTGGCCGATTAGCGCCTGGCTGCCGCAGCTGCCGAAGGGCTGGACGCTGAAGGATAAAGGCGACCGCCGCGAGCTGCGCAATGCCGACGGCAAGCTGGTGACGGAGATTGTCTACCTGCAGCGCAAAGGCAAGCGCGTGCCGATCAGCATCGAACAGCAGGTGTTCCACTACCACATCACCATTCAATATCTGGATGACTGAGATGATCTACATTTCTGCCGTTGGCCTGATCAACGCCCTGGGCAATTCGCCCGACGAGATTGCCGCTAACCTGACGCGCGGCGTGGCCCCCGGCATGCGCCTGCGCAGCGGCTGGTTACAGGGTCAGGACGCGGTGCTGGGCGGCGTCGACGGCGACCTGCCTGCGATCCCGGAGAGCTTTGCCACGCACCGCTCGCGCAATAATCAGCTGCTGCTGGCGGCGCTGGCGCAGATCCAGCCAGTCGTCGATGAGGCCATTGCCCGTTACGGCCACGATCGGGTGGCGGTGGTGCTGGGCACCAGCACCTCCGGGCTCGACGAAGGCGACAAGCATGTGGACCTGTCGATGAGCGGCGAAGCCAGCGTCAACTGGCGCTACGCCCAGCAGGAGCTGGGCGATCCGTCGCGCTTTCTGGCGAACTGGCTCGGTCTGGAAGGTCCGGCTTTTACCCTTTCGACCGCCTGCTCCTCCAGCGCGCGGGCAATCATCAGCGGGCGTCGCCTGATTGACGCCGGCCTGGTGGATGTCGCCATCGTCGGCGGGGCAGATACCCTGAGCCGGATGCCGGTGAATGGCTTTAACAGCCTCGAATCCCTCTCCCCCACGCTATGCGAACCCTTTGGCCGCGACCGCCGGGGGATCACCATTGGTGAAGCGGCGGCGCTGATGGTGCTCACCCGCGAGCCGCAGCCGGTGGCGCTGCTGGGTACCGGCGAGTCGAGCGATGCATACCATATTTCCGCTCCGCACCCCCAGGGCGAAGGGGCGATCCGCGCCATTACCCAGGCACTGAACGACGCCGGAATGAAACCGGACGAGGTGGGCTACATCAACCTGCACGGCACCGCGACACCGCTCAACGATCAGATTGAATCCCAGGTGGTGCATGACCTGTTTGGCGAGGCGGTACCCTGCAGTTCAACTAAGCACCTGACCGGGCATACGCTGGGGGCGGCGGGGATCACCGAAGCGGCGCTGAGCTGGCTGATCCTGACCCGCGACCTGTCCCTGCCCGCCCAGGATTTCACCCGCTATGCGCCGGATCCGACGCTCGCCCCCTGCGGCGTGCTACATCAGCCCACCGCGTTGAAAAAAGCGGTGATTTTGTCAAATTCGTTCGCCTTTGGCGGCAATAACGCCAGCATCCTGCTGGGGAGAGCGTCATGAGTTATTTATCCCCGACCGACTACCTGCCTCACGATGCCCCCATGCTGCTGCTGGAATCGGTCGAAAATGTGCTGGCCGAGTCTGCCGTCTGCCGCGTCACCGTCAGTCCGCATGGCGTGCTGGCACCGTTTCTCGATGCCGCGGGCGATCTGCCGGGCTGGTACGCCCTTGAGCTGATGGCCCAGACCGTTGGCGTCTGGTCCGGCTGGCACCGCCAGCAGAAGGGTCAGGAGAGCATGTCGCTTGGCATGGTGCTGGGGGCGCGGGAGCTGGTCTGCGCCGCAGGGTGCTTCCCGGCCAGCAGCGAGTTAACCATCACGGCCACGCTGCTGATGCAGGATGAACGCTTTAGTAGCTTCGAGTGCGCCATCCTCGCCGAGGGGGGCCACGCTGGCCACCGGGCGGGTGAATACCTTCCAGCCCAGCCAGCAGGAATTAGCATCACTGTTTAAACAGGGGGGTAAATCAATGAGTCGTTCCGTTCTGGTCACCGGCGCCAGCAAAGGCATTGGCCGGGCTATCGCCCTCAAGCTCGCCGCCGACGGGTTTACCCTCGGCGTGCATTACCACCGCGACGCCGCGGGCGCGCAGGAAACCCTGAAAGCCATCGAGCAGGCGGGAGGCAACGGGCGTCTGCTCTCGTTTGACGTGGGCAATCGCGCGCAGTGCCGCGAGGTGCTGGAGCAGGATATCGAGGCCCATGGCCCCTGGTACGGCGTGGTCAGCAACGCCGGGATCGCCCGGGATGGTGCCTTCCCGGCCCTCAGTGAAGAGGACTGGGACAGCGTGATCCACACCAATCTCGACAGCTTTTACAACGTCATTCACCCCTGCATCATGCCCATGATCGGCACCCGCAAGGGTGGACGCATTATCACGCTGTCGTCGGTTTCGGGCGTGATGGGCACCCGCGGTCAGGTGAACTACAGCGCGGCAAAAGCGGGCATTATCGGCGCCACCAAAGCCCTGGCGATGGAGCTGGCGAAGCGCAACATCACCGTCAACTGCATCGCGCCCGGGCTGATTGATACCGGGATGATCGAGATGGAAGAGGCTGCGCTGAAAGAGGCGATGGCCATGATCCCGATGAAGCGGATGGGTCAGGCGGAGGAGGTGGCCGGACTGGCCAGCTATCTGATGTCGGACAGTGCAGGCTATGTGACCCGCCAGGTGATCTCCATTAACGGGGGGAATGTTATGACGCGTCGGGTAGTGATCACCGGCATGGGCGGCGTCACCGCCTTCGGTGAAGAGTGGCAGTCGGTTTCTGCCCGCTTGCTGGCGTATAAAAACGCGGTACGCAAGATGCCGGAGTGGACGATCTATGAGGGTTTGCACACCCTGCTGGCCGCGCCGATTGATGATTTTACCCTGCCGGCTCACTACACCCGCAAGCGCATCCGCGCCATGGGTCGCGTGTCGTTACTGTCGACCCGCGCCACCGAACTGGCGCTGGAGCAGGCGGGGCTGATTGACGATCCGATCCTGACCCAGGGCGAAACCGGCATTGCCTACGGCTCGTCGACCGGCAGCACCGGCCCGGTGAGCGAGTTCGCCACCATGCTCACCGAGAAGCACACCAACAACATCACCGGCACCACCTATGTGCAGATGATGCCGCATACCACGGCGGTGAACACCGGCCTGTTTTTCGGCCTGCGCGGGCGGGTGATCCCCACCTCCAGCGCCTGTACCTCCGGCAGTCAGGCGATTGGCTATGCATGGGAAGCCATCCGCCACGGCTATCAGAAGGTGATGGTGGCAGGGGGCGCCGAAGAGCTCTGTCCGTCGGAAGCGGCGGTGTTCGATACCCTGTTCGCCACCAGCCAGCGTAACGACGCCCCACAAGCGACCCCGGCACCGTTCGATATCCAGCGCGACGGGCTGGTGATTGGCGAGGGGGCGGGCACGCTGATTCTGGAAGAGCTGGAGCATGCGAAGGCGCGTGGCGCGACTATCTACGGAGAGATCGTCGGCTTCGCCACCAACTGCGACGCGGCGCACATCACCCAGCCGCAGCGGGAAACCATGCAGATCTGCATGGAGAAGTCGCTGAACATGGCCGGGCTGAGTCCGCAGGATATCGGCTATATTTCGGCGCACGGCACCGCCACCGATCGGGGCGATATTGCCGAAAGTCAGGCCACCGCCGCCGTGTTCGGCGACAGCGTGCCGATCTCCTCTTTAAAGAGCTATTTCGGCCATACCTTAGGGGCCTGTGGCGCGCTGGAGTCCTGGATAAGCCTGCAGATGATGCGCGAGGGCTGGTTCGCGCCGACCCTTAATTTAAGACAACCGGATGAGCAATGCGGCGCGTTAGATTATATTATGGGAAAAGCCCGTCATATTGACTGCGAATATCTGCAAAGCAACAACTTCGCGTTCGGCGGCATTAATACCTCCATTATCATTAAACGCTGGGCGTAACTATGTACCAGTTCCTTCTGGGAAAAATCTCTACCCTCAGCGCTGACCCTCTGGCGTCAGCGCTGGCCGAGCAGGCGCCTCAGGGCGCGCGTCGCACCCCCTGGCTGGCCGGGCGGACGCTGCTCGCCCGGGCATTATCGCCCTCCCCGGTGCCGGAAATCATCTTCGGTGAACAGGGGAAACCCGCCTTCGTCGATGCTCATCCGTACTGGTTTAACCTGAGCCACAGCGGGGATGATATTGCCCTGCTGTTAAGCGATGAGGGTGAAGTGGGCTGCGACATCGAAGTGATCCGCCCGCGGGATAACTGGCAGGCGCTGGCCAACGCCGTCTTCAGCATCGCCGAACATGACGAGCTGGAACGGGAAGCCCCGGAGGCAAAACTGGCGGCCTTCTGGCGCATCTGGACGCGCAAAGAGGCGATCGTCAAACAGCGCGGCGGCAGTGCCTGGCAGATTGTCAGCGTCGACAGCACCTTCAGATCCGCGCTGAGCGTCAGTCACATCCAGCACGGCGAACTCAGCCTCGCCGTCTGTACGCCAACGCCCTTCACCCTCCATAACGGTGCCCTTCAGGTTCTGTAACCCGCTTATTTCAAATTATTCGGAAAGTCTGCCGGCAGCTCGCTGGCAGCACAGTCAATGACAGCATCGTTATTGGCACCGCAGTCGCGCACAAAGGTAATGGTGGCGAACTCATCAATGACCTCGGTTGGGTAGGCCGGGCCCGCCTCGCGATAAGAGACCATCAGCGGAATATGATCGTTCTGGAAGCAGACGGTTTTTTCCGGGTTATTCATCACCCAGCGCGGGAAGAAGATAGTGCCGTGGAACAGCTTGTCGCCGAGGTTCACAATCAGGCTCACATCGGTACCGGTCGGTTCGGTCCACGAAATTTTATAAATACTCTCGCCCACGCGAACGATATAAGCCTGCTGATCTTTCACCCAACGGTTTGCCACGATCCCGCTGTGAATACGGTAGTCGAGGGTCTGCTCGTTTTTGACATAAATCTCGTAGTTCCAGCCGTTATCGTAGGTGTATACCAGATGTTTGCCGACGAAACCGCTTAAATCATGTTTATCAAAATGGCTCATACTTTGTCTCCTCTGTTTCAATGAGCCCATCTTACGCCTGCAAAAATTGGATGAATAACGCTATGATTTAATCAAATTCATTCAAAAATCAGATAAATCATGCACAAAACTACTCTTGAGCAGTGGTCGCTGCTTGAACGTGTCGTCGAGTTGGGCAGCTTTGCCCGCGCCGCAGAGGAGACGCATCGCAGCCAATCTTCCGTCAGTTATAACCTGGCGTTGTTGCAGGAGCGGCTGGGCGTGGCGCTCCTGGTTCAGGCGGGGCGTAAGGCGGTGCTGACCCCGGAAGGGGAGCTGCTGTTAAATCAGGTCAAGCCGCTGCTAAACGCCTTTACCCTGCTGGAGACTCGCGCCACGACGCTACGCAACGGGATGCGTACCCGACTGGATGTGGTGGTGGACAGCATTTTCCCTCGCCGTCATCTGTTTGCCATTCTGCGCCAGTTCCAACAGCGCTATCCGCAAACCGAGGTGCATCTGACCGAAATACTTGAGAACGCCGGCGAGGCGCTGACCCAGAGCGAGGCCGACGTGATGGTGCTAACCCGCCGCCAGGATGTGACCGGGCGTGGCGAGTGGCTGATGAATATCGATTTCGTTGCCGTGGCGCATCGGGAGCATCCGCTGTTTGAACACGACACGCCGCTCACTGATGAAATGCTACGCCCCTGGCCACTCATCCAGATCGCCGGGCAGAACTACGCCGCGCCTCCCGGCGGTGAAGCCTGGACCTTCTCCACCATTGATGCCGCTATCGATGCGGTGATGTATCAGGTGGGGTATGGCTGGCTGCCGGAAGAGCGAATTCAGCAACAGCTGGAAAGCGGTGTGCTGAAAACACTCCCCCCTGAACCACGGCACGCGCCGTGCGACACCGCTGCATCTGATTGTAAAACGCACGCTCGCCCCGCTCGACGAACAGGTTGAAACCTTACTGCACCTCTTCAGACAGCCGTCGTAAAGGTGAACTGCTACGCTTAACGGTCTGAACTTCAAATATGACAAGGAGCAGACCGTGAAAATCGATCTTACGGGAAAAGTGGCGTTAGTGACCGCCTCCACCGGCGGCATTGGCTTCGCCATCGCCAGAGGGCTGGCGGAAAGCGGCGCTGAGGTGATTGTTAACGGACGCAGCACCGACTCGGTCAACCGGGGAATTCAAAAGCTACAGCAGGTGATACCCGGGGTGCAGGTGCGGGCGGCAATTGCCGATCTCAGCACCGCTGACGGCGTGGAAACCCTGCTGAAGGTCGCCTCGGGCGTCGATATTCTCGTGAACAACGCCGGGATTTACGGGCCACAGGATTTTTACGCCACCGACGACGAGACCTGGAATAACTACTGGCAAACCAACGTCATGTCCGGCGTGCGTCTGTCCCGCGCCCTGCTGCCCGGCATGGTGCAAAAAGGCTGGGGCCGGGTGGTGTTTATCTCCTCGGAGTCGGCCTGCAATATTCCGGCGGACATGATCCACTACGGGGTGACGAAGACCGCCCAGCTGTCACTGGCGCGCGGGCTGGCAAAATTTGTCGCCGGCAGCGGCGTCACCGTCAACAGCGTCCTGCCAGGCCCGACGATGTCGGACGGCTTTGCGGAGATGATGAAAGACGAGATCGAGAAAACCGGCAAATCGCTGGAGACGCTGGCAAAAGAGTTTGTCATGGCTCACCGCCCAAGCTCGGTGATCCAGCGGGCCGCCACGGTAGAAGAGGTCGCCAACATGGTGGTCTACGTCTGTTCCCGGCAGGCGTCCGCCACCTCCGGCGCGGCGCTGCGCGTCGATGGCGGCGTGGTGGACGATATTATCTAGCCATGCCGGTGCCGCCCGTCCGCTGGCGGGTGGCATCTGACGCTAAAGCAGGTAAACTGATGGGCAGAATGTGTATTTCAGCTAAGACGTAGCTATGACCAATATGATTGCCGATGAGGCAGTGGCAAAATCCAGCGTACTTTCGGTGTTCGACTTCGACGGCACGCTGACGCATCACGACAGCTTTATCCCTTTCTTACGCTTTGCGTTCGGTAAACGCTATTTTGCCGGTCGCCTGGTCCGGATGGCCTTGCCTACCCTGCACTGCGTGCGCCGCAAGCTGACCCGTGACGAGCTGAAAGAGGTGCTGATCAGGACCTTCCTGACCGGGGTGGATGAGCACTGGCTGCGTCAGCAGGCGGAGCTGTTCTGCGAGAAATACTGGGACAAACTGATGCGCCCGCAGGGCGTACTGGCGGTGGCTGCGGAAGTGAACTCCGGTGCGGAAGTGACGATCTGTTCCGCCTCCCCGGCGCTGGTGTTGCAGCCCTGGGCCGACAAGCTCGGTATTAAACTTATCGGCACCCAGCTGGAAGTGAAGGACGGCAAGCTGACCGGACGCATCACCGGCCATAACTGTCGCTGTGCGCAGAAGGTGGCCCGGCTGGAGCACGTCTACGGCAGCCTGACCAACTACCATGTGCGCGCCTGGGGCGATACCCGCGGCGATCACGAGCTGCTGGCTGCAGCGCAGGATCCGCACTGGCGACATTTCCACCCGCCGCGCGCGCGCCGGAATTCGCCCATCAAGCCGTAAAACCTGCCGGGTGGCGGCTTCGCCTTACCCGGCCTACAACATCCGTAGGCCCGGCAAGCGAAGCGCCGCCGGGCAATATCACTCAGGCTTCCCGTTTCCCCGGGAACAATAAACTCGCCACAATCCCTGCCGCCAGCACGCCCAGCACCACCAGCAGACTCGCCGTGGCACCGATGCCGTAGCCGTGATGCCAGAAGTGATCCGTGGCGTTCAGACCGAGCTTGAAGGCCACAAAGAACAGCAGCGCGATCACCGCTTTCTCCAGATGCACCAGATACTGCTTCAGCGCCTCCAGCACGAAATAGAGAGTACGCAGGCCGAGGATCGCGAACATCATGGCGCTGTAGATAATCAGCGGCTCGCGGCTCACGGCGATGATTGCCGGCACCGAGTCAAAAGCGAACATCACGTCGGACAGCTCCACCACCGCCACGCAGAGCAGCAGCGGCGTGGCATAGCGCTTCGCCTTCTTGACGCGGCCAACCATCACCTCCTGGTTCTCCGGTTTTTCCAGCTCGGCATCCACCTCTTTCTGGCTCAGCAGGAAGGCGTTGCCGGTGATTTTCGGCCAGATCGGATAGAAGCGTTTGACCGCGCGATAGGCCAGGTGCTGAGAGTAATCTTCGATCTCGTCCTGCTCTTCGCCACGCTTGAGCATCATCACCGCCGTCCAGGCGACAATCAGGGCAAAGACCACCTCAACGTACGGCCCGAGGCTCAGCAGGCTGGTGCCGATGGCGACGAAAATGCCGCGGAAGACGATAGCGCCAATCACCCCCCCAGTAGAGCACCCGGTGACGATACTGATCCGGCACGCCAAACCAGGCGAAGATCGCCATCATCACAAACAGGTTATCAACGGAGAGCACCTCTTCCAGCGCGTAACCGGTGAGGAACAGGCTTGCCACTTCGGCGCCGTGATGAACGTACAGGAACCCGGCAAACGCCATCGCGGTCATCACCCAGAAGATCGACCACAGCGCAGCACTTTTCAGTGAAATGGGTTTGTCATGGCGATGCATGAAGAGGTCGATGAACATCGCCCCCACCGCCATAACCACAAATACAACAACGGTTTCCGTCGGGAAACCGAGATGAGCAGATGACATACACAACCCTTTTTGAAGACAAAATACAAACCATGCAGACTGGCGAGGCCAGTAAAGGAAAAGGGGGGACAGTTTTACGCTCTTCTCCCCTTAAAACACGAAACCCTTCGTGCGGGAATGTACTTTACCTCACAACGCAGAGGTTCTGCCATCGGCGGTTTAGGGGCTCATGCCGCGCAGCCGTTGCAGTACCGCCACCAGCACCGCGACCGACCAGCCTACCATCAGCGCCCCGATCAGCCCCTCCACGCCGCCAATCAGCCGCCAGTGTTCCGGCAGAGTGACATCCCCGTACCCTACTGTAGCGTAGCTGACCAGCGAGAAATAGAAGCTGGTATTCCAGTCAGAAAAGGCCTCTACAACGCGATAAAAGACGGCAAACAGGCTGGCTTCAAGCAGATGGGCAAAGAGTGCGGTGACAATAATGGCAATATTGCGGAACACAATGCGGATAACCGATTCAACATTCAGATTGATGTATTTCAGGACCACAAACATCCATACGGAATGAATGATCACCGTCAGGTTGATCAAAATAATGATGCTGACAAGCTGCATATCACCCTCTCTGGTGAGCAACAAAATGCGCCCTGTTCAGACAAACAGCGCGCAGGATGGAGAGACATTTGCAGTGCAGTGTAGCGGAACCGGAGGATGGAAAAGGGGCAATAGTTGCGACGAGGTACTATTTCTCTGCCAGGGCTTCAGCACAGGCCCAGGCGCTGGCCCACGCCCACTGGAAGTTATACCCACCCAGCCAGCCGGTTACATCCACCACCTCACCGATAAAATAGAGTCCCGGCACGTTGCGGGCCTCCATGGTGCGCGAGGAGAGCTCGTTAGTGTCCACGCCGCCAAGCGTCACTTCTGCGGTGCGATACCCTTCGGTGCCGTTGGGCTGGACGCGCCAGGCGGTTAAGGTCTCCACCAGCGCCTGCTGGTCACGGCTGTTAAGCTGCTTCAGCGACAGATCGGGAATTTGCCCCAGCAGCTGCAGGCACTCCACCAGCCGCTTCGGCAGCTGCATGGCTAAGGTGTTTTTCAGACTCTGATTCGGGTGCGCCGCGCGCTGTTCATCCAGGAAGCTCGCCAGATCGCAGTCCGGTACTAAGTTGACGGTGACGAACTCCCCCGGCTGCCAGTAGCTGGAGATTTGCAGGACCGCCGGACCGGAGAGACCGCGATGGGTGAAGAGCAGGTTCTCACGGAATACGGTGCCGTCCTCAGCCGTGATGACTGAGGGCACCGAGACGCCGGAGAGGGTTTGCAGCTGCTCCAGCAAAGGTTTATGCAGGGTGAACGGCACCAGACCGGCACGGGTCGGGAGCACCTTCAGGCCAAACTGTTCGGCAACTTTATAGCCAAACGGCGACGCGCCCAGCCCCGGCATTGAGAGCCCGCCGCTGGCAATCACCAGCTTTTCCGCGCTCACGGTTTCGCCATTCAGTTGCAGGGTGTATCCCGCCTCATCGCGGGCCACTTCCAGCACTTCGCTGCGCAAACGCAGGGTAACCTGACCTTTTTCGCACTCTGCTAACAGCATATCGACAATCTGCTGCGCCGAATCGTCGCAGAACAGCTGGCCGAGGGTTTTCTCATGCCAGGCGATACCGTGTTTCCCCACCAGGTCAATAAAGTCCCACTGGGTGTAGCGTGCAAGAGCAGATTTGCAAAAATGACGGTTCTGGCTCAGATAGGCCGCAGGTTCGATATAAAGATTAGTAAAGTTGCAGCGGCCCCCGCCAGACATCAGGATTTTTCGACCCGCTTTTTTACCGTTATCGAGCAGCAGAACCCGGCGCCCTGCCTGTCCGGCCATTGCCGCACAGAATAAACCTGCCGCACCGGCGCCAATAATGATGGCATCATACTTTTCCACGTCTCGATTCTCCTGGTTTTGAGGGCGCGGATTGTAAAGTTTCCTCAAGAAGCGTGCCAGCGCAAATATCCGCGATCTCGTTCATTTAATTGAAATTTAAAAAATAATTCTTTTACTGCTACGCTTATGTCAGTAGGCAAATCAAAAAAAAGTCTATATTTCACTTTGCCCGTTGCGCATTTGTCCTGGATAATGCGCCGCGTTCATGTCCTCAAGATGGCGTAACGTCCTATGCTACATTTGTTTGCCGGCCTGGATTTTCATACCGGGCTTTTACTCTTGCTTGCTCTGGCCTTTGTATTGTTCTACGAAGCGATTAACGGCTTCCACGACACTGCGAACGCAGTCGCAACCGTTATCTACACCCGTGCTTTACGATCGCAAGTTGCGGTTGTGATGGCTGCGGTGTTTAACTTCTTTGGTGTTCTTCTGGGAGGTCTGAGCGTAGCCTACGCCATTGTGCATATGCTGCCAACGGATCTGCTACTCAATGTCAGTTCCGGCCATGGCCTGGCCATGGTGTTCTCACTGCTGTTTGCTGCAATTATCTGGAACCTCGGTACCTGGTATTTCGGCCTGCCAGCATCCAGTTCTCACACGCTGATCGGCGCCATCATCGGTATTGGTTTAACCAATGCGTTGATGACCGGTACGTCTGTGGTGGACGCGCTGAATATTCCTAAAGTCCTGGGTATCTTCGGTTCACTGATTGTTTCTCCGATTGTCGGTCTGGTGGTAGCGGGTGGTTTAATCTTCCTGCTGCGTCGTTACTGGAGCGGCACCAAAAAACGTGCCCGTATCCACCTGACGCCAGCCGAGCGTGAAAAGAAAGACGGTAAGAAAAAGCCGCCATTCTGGACGCGTATCGCTCTGATCGTTTCTGCTATCGGCGTGGCCTTCTCTCATGGCGCGAACGACGGCCAGAAAGGGATTGGTCTGGTGATGCTGGTGCTGATCGGCGTGGCGCCTGCGGGCTTCGTGGTGAATATGAATGCCACCGGTTACGAAATTACCCGTACCCGTGATGCAATCAACAACGTCGAAACCTATTTCCAGCAGCGTCCTGACCTGTTGAAAAAAGCGACCGGCGTTGATCAGCTGATCCCTTCTCCGGAAGCGGGCGCAACCAAACCGGCTGAGTTCCACTGCCATCCGGCCAACGCGATCAACGCGCTGGAGCGGGCGAAAGGCATGCTGACGGATGTCGAAAGCTACGAGAAGCTCACTCCAGAGCAGCGTGGCCAGATGCGTCGCATCATGCTGTGTATCTCTGACGTGACCGAGAAAGTGTCTAAGCTGCCTGAAGTGTCTGCTGACGACCAGCGTCTGCTGAAGAAACTGAAAGTCGACATGCTGAATACCATCGAGTATGCGCCGATCTGGATCATCATGGCGGTCGCGCTGGCGCTGGGTCTCGGTACGATGGTCGGCTGGCGTCGCGTGGCGACCACCATTGGCGAGAAGATCGGTAAGAAAGGCATGACCTATGCCCAGGGGATGTCTGCTCAGATGACGGCAGCGGTCTCTATCGGTCTGGCCAGCTACACCGGTATGCCGGTATCCACTACCCACGTACTCTCTTCGTCCGTGGCGGGTACCATGCTGGTTGATGGCGGCGGTCTGCAGCGCAAAACCGTGACCAGCATTCTGATGGCCTGGGTATTTACCCTTCCGGCCTCGATTCTGCTGTCTGGCGGTCTGTACTGGATCTCCCTGCAATTCCTCTAATCGCAGGCAGGTAACACGAAGAGCGGGTCAGGAAACTGGCCCGCTTTTTTTTGCGCTCAATGCCAGATGAGGAGAGCAATCATACTCACCACCACCAGGCCGCACAGCGCGCTGGTCAGAATGAACTGGCGGCGCAGGCGTTCACAGCGGCGGATAAACTCATCGTCATGATGATCGCGATAACGCTGGGCGTAGATATACCACACCAGGCGCATCTGTTTGCTGGGCTGCCCGTGCGAGGTGAAAAAGCCCCCGCCGTCGACATATTGATAAAGCAGCGGATCGCAGCCACGCAGTACCACTAACAGGGCGCGCAAGGATGAGAAATAACGCGCCATATTCACGATGCAAACTACACATAACGCCCAAAACAATGCGACGGTGCTAATCATACTTCCTCCCCGGCGTCCGCCCACGAAGCAATGCTCCGGGACTACCGCACCCATGCCCTGACAGACGGTTCAGTGAAAGAGAGACTCAAAAGCCGATCGGCTTCACATTTTAGTATCCGAACGGCTTATTCAATAGTGTAGGAGATCCGCTAATTTTTTTGCCACAAGGTTAATCGTTATCAACACCAATGCTTGAAAATTTTGTTTAACTGGGCCGTAATGAAGGCAGGTAGACGACTGCTACACGCATTGGTCATCGATAACTTAAGGAAGGAGTAACACTATGGCTTATAAACACATTCTTATCGCGGTTGACCTCTCCCCGGAGAGCAAGGTGCTGGTTGATAAAGCGGTATCCATGGCCCGTCCGTACAATGCGAAAGTTTCCTTAATTCATGTGGACGTGAATTACTCCGATCTCTATACCGGCCTGATTGACGTGAACCTGGGCGACATGCAGAAGCGTATCTCCGAAGAGACTCACCAGGCGCTGACCGAACTCTCCACCAACGCGGGCTATCCAATCACTGAAACCCTGAGCGGCAGCGGCGATCTGGGCCAGGTGCTGGTCGATGCAATCAAGAAATACGATATGGATCTGGTGGTCTGCGGCCATCACCAGGACTTCTGGAGCAAGCTGATGTCATCAGCGCGTCAGCTGATTAACACTGTACACGTGGATATGCTGATTGTGCCGCTGCGCGACGAAGACGACGAGTAAGTGCATTAAATACCCCTCACCCTAACCCTCTCCCACAGGGAGAGGGAATAGATTGAGGACGTAGGCCGGGTAAGGCGAAGCCGCCACCCGGCTTTTTTTATTCCGGCGTACCGGAGTAAATATCAAACCGGTGTCCTTTCGTGGTTATCGCATTGGTGGTGGCGACCTCCGCCAGCGGCGGCGCATAGTCAGGACGTTTCACTACCACCCGCTTCGTTGCCAGCAGGCGAGCAGGCTCCAGCAGGCCATCTGCATCCAGATCCGGCCCCACCAGCGACTGAAACACCCGCATCTCTTTCTTCACCAGCGCGCTTTTCTGCTTATGCGGGAACATCGGGTCGAGATAGACCACCTGCGGACGCGGGGTGATATCCGTCAGCGCCGTCAGGCTTGAAGCGTGGATCAGCTGTAACCGCTCCTGCAACCAGCCACCTATTTCCGGGTCGGCATAGCCGCGGGTCAGGCCGTCATCGAGCAGTGCGGCGACCACCGGATTACGCTCCAGCATCCGCACCCGACAGCCCACCGAGGCCAGTACAAAGGCGTCGCGTCCCAGCCCGGCGGTGGCATCCACCACGTCCGGCAGATAGCTGCCCTTGATCCCAACCGCTTTGGCGACCGCTTCGCCACGTCCGCCGCCGAACTTGCGCCGGTGCGCCATCGCCCCGCCGACAAAGTCGACAAAAATGCCGCCGAGTTTGGGCTCGTCGCGTTTACGTAATTCGAGATGCGCTGTCGTCATTACCAACGCCATCAGGTTCTCTTCATCGTGTTCCAGCCCCCAGCGGGCCGCCAGAACAGATAAGGCGCCGTCTCCGGCGCCTGTTTCATCTGCTAAGTGGATCTTCACGAATCAACTAACCCTTGATGCCGTAATGCTCAAGCATCGCGTCCAGCTGCGGCTCGCGGCCACGGAAGCGTTTGAACAGCTCCATTGGCTCTTCGGAACCGCCGCGGGTCAGGATGTGATCGAGGAACGACTGTCCGGTGGCACGGTTGAAAATCCCCTCTTCTTCGAAGCGGGAGTAAGCATCTGCCGCCAGCACGTCTGCCCACAGGTAGCTGTAGTAACCCGCCGCATAGCCGCCAGCAAAGATATGGCTGAACGCGTGCGGGAAGCGACCCCAGGTCGGGCCAGGGATCAGGGCCACCTGCTTCTTGATCTCTGCCAGGGTTTCGAGCACCTTCGCCCCCTGCTCCGGGCTGAACTCGGCATGCAGACGGAAATCGAACAGGCCGAACTCCAGCTGGCGCAGGATAAACATCGCCGCCTGGTAGTTTTTCGCTTCCAGCATCTTATCCAGCAGCGCTTTTGGTAGCGGCTCGCCGGTCTCGTAGTGGCCGGAGATAAACGCCAGCGCGTCCGGCTCCCAGCACCAGTTTTCCATAAACTGGCTCGGCAGCTCGACCGCATCCCACGGCACACCGCTGATACCGGCTACGCCTGCGGCTTCGATCCGGGTCAGCATATGGTGCAGACCGTGGCCGAACTCGTGGAACAGGGTGATCACTTCATCGTGGGTGAACAGCGCAGGTTTGCCGCTGACCGGACGGTTGAAGTTACAGGTCAGGTAGGCCACCGGCTTTTGCAGCGAGCCGTCGGCTTTACGCATCTGGCCTACGCAGTCGTCCATCCAGGCACCGCCGCGTTTGTTTTCGCGGGCATACAGGTCCAGATAGAAGCTGCCGCGCAGTTCGTTTTTGTCGTCATACAGCTCGAAGAAACGCACGTCGTCGTGCCACACTTCCACATCGTTGCGCTCTTTGGCGGTGATGCCATAGATGCGCTTCACCACTTCGAACAGGCCGTTTACGGCTTTGTTTTCCGGGAAGTACGGACGCAGCTGCTCATCGCTGATGCTGTAGAGATGCTGCTTCTGTTTCTCGCTGTAATACGCGATATCCCACGGCTGCAGCTCATCCACGTCGAACTCCGCTTTCGCAAAGGCGCACAGCTGGGCCAGCTCTTTCTCGCCCTGAGGACGGGCGCGTTTGGCCAGATCGGTTAAGAAATCGAGCACCTGCTGCGGGTTTTCCGCCATTTTGGTGGCGAGGGATTTATCCGCGTAGCTGTCGAAGCCCAGCAGCTGCGCCAGCTCGTGACGCAGGGCGAGGATCTCCGCCATCACCGGGGTGTTATCCCACTTACCGGCATTCGGGCCCTGATCGGAGGCACGGGTGCTGTAGGCGCGATACATCTCTTCACGCAGGGCCTGGTTGTCGCAGTAGGTCATCACCGGCAGATAGCTCGGGATATCCAGGGTCAACAGGTAGCCTTCCTGCTCTTTCGCCTCGGCCTGGGCTTTCGCCGCCGCCAGCGCGCTTTCCGGCATGCCGGCCAGCTCGGCCTCGTCGGTAATCAGTTTGGTCCAGCCCATGGTGGCATCCAGCACGTTGTTGCTGTACTGATTGCCCAGCTCGGACAGGCGCGTGGCGATTTCGCCGTAGCGCTGCTGTTTGTCTTTCGCAAGGCCAATGCCCGACAGTTCAAAATCGCGCAGCGCGTTATCAACGGACTTTTTCTGGGCGATGTTCAGGGTGGCATAGTGGTCGCCATCGCGCAGGTCGCGGTACGCTTTGTACAGCCCCTCGTGCTGCCCGACCCAGGTGCTGTATTCCGACAGCAGCGGCAGGGTTTGTTCGTAGGCTTCACGCAGCTCCGGACTGTTTTTCACCGAGTTCAGGTGGCTGACCGGGGAGAAGATGCGGCCGAGCACATCATCCACTTCCGCCAGCGGCTGACACAGGTTTTCCCAGGTGTAAGGCGCGCCCTGCGCTACCACGCTCTCGACGGCGGCACGGCAATCGTCCAGTGCTTTGGTAACAGCGGGAACAACGTGTTCAGGCAGAATGGAGGAAAACGGTGGCAACGAAAAAGGCGTCAGTAATGGGTTGGTCATAAGCACTGTCCTGTTAAATGAGTGAATGAAGCGCGCATCCTGCGCGAGCATATTGTTTCCAGGATGGGGTTAAGTGTAGTGAATTTCAATGGCTGGGGTGACAGAAAAACAGCCGCCGCGACGGGGCGTGCCGGGCCTGCGGGTAATCTGCGCCGTTCTGCTGTAAACTGTGGCCAATCGTCATTATCGGAATACATCTACCCATGCTCAGTTATCGCCACAGCTTTCACGCGGGCAACCACGCCGACGTTCTTAAACATACCGTTCAGAGCCTGATTATCGAGGCCCTTAAAGAGAAAGATAAGCCTTTTCTCTATCTGGACACCCATGCCGGCGCGGGCCGCTATCAGCTGAGCGGTGAACACGCCGAGCGCACCGGGGAGTACCTCGAAGGCATCGCCCGTATCTGGCAGCAGGACGACCTGCCGGCCGAGCTGGAGCCGTACATCAACGTCATCAACCACTACAACCGCAGTGGCCAGTTACGTTACTACCCGGGCTCGCCGCTGATTGCCCGCCAGCTGCTGCGCGAGCAGGACAGCATCCAGCTGACCGAACTGCACCCGAGCGACTACCCGCTGCTGCGCTCTGAATTCCAGAAAGACAGCCGCGCGCGCGTGGAGAAAGCGGACGGCTATCAGCAGCTGAAAGCGAAGCTGCCGCCGGTTTCCCGTCGCGGCCTGGTGCTGATCGACCCGCCGTATGAGATCAAAAGCGATTATCAGGCAGTGGTCGCGGGCATCCACGAAGGTTACAAACGCTTTGCCACCGGCACCTATGCCCTGTGGTATCCGGTGGTGCTGCGCTCGCAGATCAAGCGCATGATCAAGGACCTGGAAGCGACAGGCATCCGTAAGATCTTGCAAATTGAGCTGGCGGTTCTCCCGGACAGCGATCGCCGCGGCATGACCGCCTCCGGCATGATCGTGGTTAACCCACCGTGGAAGCTGGAAGCGCAGATGAACAACGTCCTGCCGTGGCTGCATAAAAAACTGGTTCCGGCCGGCACCGGCCACGCCACCGTCAGCTGGATCGTGCCTGAGTAATTACAGCAATCGGTGGAAGCTATTGATTTCAGGTATACAATCGCGGCAATTAACGATTAAGGATAAGACCATGACTAAGCATTATGACTACATCGCTATTGGCGGCGGCAGCGGCGGTATCGCCTCGATTAACCGTGCGGCCATGTATGGCCAGAAGTGCGCCCTGATTGAAGCGAAAGACCTCGGCGGCACCTGCGTCAACGTCGGTTGTGTACCGAAAAAAGTGATGTGGCATGCGGCGCAGATCCGTGAGGCCATCCATCTTTATGGCCCGGATTATGGTTTTGACACCACCATCAATAACTTCGACTGGGATCGCCTGATCGCCAGCCGTACGGCATACATTGACCGAATTCACACCTCCTACGACAACGTGCTGGGTAAGAACAACGTCGATGTGATCCGTGGTTTCGCCCGTTTTGTGGATGCGAAGATCATCGAAGTGAACGGCGAGACGATCACCGCCGATCATATCCTGATCGCCACTGGCGGCCGTCCGAGCCATCCGTCTATTCCGGGTGCGGAATATGGCATCGACTCCGACGGTTTCTTTGAGCTGCCTGCCCTGCCGAAACGCGTTGCCGTTGTGGGCGCGGGTTATATCGCCGTGGAGCTGGCTGGCGTGATTAACGGACTGGGCGCGGAAGCGCACCTGTTCGTGCGTAAACACGCCCCGCTGCGCAGCTTCGATCCGCTGATCGTCGATACGCTGGTGGAAGTGATGAACGCCGAAGGCCCTCATCTGCATACGGAAGCTATTCCGAAAGCGGTGGTGAAAAACGCCGACGGCAGCCTGACCCTGGAGCTGGAAGATGGCCGTAGCCAGACCGTTGATTGCCTGATCTGGGCCATTGGTCGTGAACCAGCAAACGACAACTTCAACCTGGCGGTCACGGGCGTGAAAACCAATGAGAAGGGCTATATCGTTGTCGATAAGTTCCAGAACACCAGCGTGCCGGGCATTTACGCCGTGGGCGATAACACCGGTGCGGTTGAGCTGACGCCAGTCGCCGTTGCCGCGGGTCGTCGTCTCTCCGAGCGTCTGTTTAACAACAAACCGGACGAGCATCTGGACTACAGCAATATCCCGACCGTGGTCTTCAGCCACCCGCCAATCGGCACCGTTGGTTTAACCGAACCGCAGGCGCGCGCGCACTATGGCGATGACCAGGTGAAAGTGTATAAATCGGCTTTCACCGCCATGTATACCGCCGTCACCGCTCACCGTCAGCCGTGCCGCATGAAGTTAGTCTGCGTCGGCCCGGAAGAGAAGATCGTCGGTATTCACGGTATTGGCTTCGGTATGGATGAGATCCTGCAGGGCTTTGCAGTGGCGCTGAAAATGGGTGCCACCAAGAAAGACTTCGATAATACTGTGGCAATCCACCCAACGGCGGCAGAAGAGTTTGTGACCATGCGTTAATAGGCCTTGCCACTCGCGATTCTGCGCTTATAAAGACCGGCCCTCAGTGGTCGGTTTTTTTATGCCCCCTCAGCCCGACTGTACAAACGGTAACAAAATTCACCGGAAACGGTGGCAGACCTGGCTAATCTTAAAAAGTATTAAGCGCTTACCTGGAACGATTATTTAAGATTAGAGAAAAGACAATGCAAGTGAAGATCAACGCAAAAAGCCTGGCTAAATTCCACCTCATTCTTGCCCTTGTGTGGGCGATGTTAACCATACCCACCCTCCTGTGGTGGAAAAACAGTATCCTCTGGGTCTCCCTGATGAGTATTTACGCCATCGTGGTGTCGCATCTGGCTGCCTATAGCGCGGCCCATGCGGAAAAAGCGGCCAACAATGCTCTGAATCAAAGCGAAGAGACCAAACAGAAGACCGAGAAAATCGCCGCCGATCCACGTCAGGCGCACTGATTGTGCCCCACCGGTGTCAGGCAAACAGGATCTGCCCGACGCCGGTACACTCCTCAAAAATAAACATTCTGCGCGGCATATTTAACAGACGCATCCCCGCCATCAATATCGATTTTGGACAAGTATTTGCAAAATTGGCCGATAAAACAAAAGTTCGAAGACACAGCGATATTAACCAAATAAAAATAATTTACCTTGAGGGAATATTCATGCCAATCAGCAAAAGTAAAAACGCTATTCTGGTATTTGAATCACCATGGAAACTCGACGATTACGATGCCAACCGCTCGTCAGTGCTGCCGTTTGTTCAGGGGATCGCCAAAATGCATGGCGACACCGAAGTCTATTCTCTGAATTTTTATAATAAAAAGAGCTTCGAGATTGCGCTGGAATGCCTGTGTCGTCAGAAATTTGATAACACTCTCGTCTATATTGCGGCACATGGCACTAAAACCCGTATCGGTGATGTTTCACTCGACGATATTCTCTACGCTATTAACGAAAAATCTAAAAAATTCAATATCAAAGGTTTAATGCTGGGCTCATGCTTTGCGGGCAGCAAAACCCATTTACTGGAGCAGTTCCTCGAAGGCAGCAAACTGACCTGGTGCGCCGCTTATTCCTCTTCATGCTACTGGCTGCAGGGCACCATGCTAGACTGCGCTCTTCTTCATAGCGCCCTTAACATTGAAGATGCTCATTATAAAACGCATGAAGAGATGCAGGAGGCTTTTGCTGACGCCATTGCGCCTTTTGCCCCCAATGGCATCATTGGCACTGACAGTAAAGATCAACCCGTAGTGCTGTCAGAATCTTTGCAAATCGTGATTCAGCCAGAAGGGAGAGGTTTCCGCGCCCGCCTCTCATCTGAAGATATTTTCGACCGCGCGCAAGCGCATCGCCTCAACGAGGAACCAGAAGAAGCCCTCTGATTCATACTCTGTTGCAAAGCGAATGATCCGAATTTTAGATCGCCTCCGCACTGCTGGATCGCCTGTTTATTGCCTGCAATAACATCAACATGCCGCCAGCAGTGCCGGTTTTTCGCTTCCAGTAAAATGTGATCTACCGCACATATACCTCTTCACAGACCGAAGCGAATGACTAAGCTTAGTAGGCAACCGGATAAAACCAGACCCGAGACAACATTAACCGGAGGTCCTGACCACCATGTTCAACCAGCATATACGCACTGTAGAGACCGTAGAGTTCGATATAGAACAAGAACTTCTCTACGAAATCGATCCCTGCGAGTTAAAACTGGATGAAATGCTCGAGGCGGAGCCGGAACCTGAAATGATTGAAGGGCTGCCCGCATCCGATGCGCTCACCCCTGCCGATCGCTACCTTGAGCTCTTTGAGCACGTGCAGTCGTCGCGACTGTTTGCCGACAGCAAAACCTTCCCCGACTGCGCACCAAAAATGGATCCGCTGGATATCCTCATCCGCTACCGTAAGGTGAGACGTCACCGGGACTTCGATCTCCGCCAGTTTGTGGAAAATCACTTCTGGCTGCCGGAAGTCCTGTCGAGCGAGTATGTGTCCGATCCGTCCCTTTCGCTCAAGGAACATATCGACAACCTGTGGCCGGTGCTGACCCGCGAGCCGCAGGATCACATCCCCTGGTCGTCGCTGCTGGCGCTGCCGCAGGCCTACATTGTGCCCGGCGGGCGATTCAGCGAAACCTACTACTGGGACTCCTATTTCACCATGCTGGGCCTGGCCGAAAGCGGTCGCCACGACATGCTTAAGTGCATGGCGGATAACTTTGCGTGGATGATCGAAAAATATGGCCATATTCCCAACGGCAACCGTACCTACTACCTGAGCCGTTCCCAGCCGCCGGTGTTTGCCCTGATGGTGGAGCTGTTTGAAGAGGACGGCGTGCGCGGAGCCAAGCGCTATCTCGATCACCTGAAAATGGAGTACGCCTTCTGGATGGACGGCGCGGAGTCGCTGCTGCTCAACCAGGCCTACCGCAGTGCGGTGCGTATGCCGGACGGCTCTCTGCTCAACCGCTACTGGGATGACCGCGACACCCCGCGGGACGAGTCCTGGATAGAGGACGTCGAGACCGCCCGCCACTCCGGTCGTCCGCCCAACGAGGTCTATCGCGATCTGCGTGCCGGGGCCGCGTCCGGCTGGGACTACTCCTCCCGCTGGCTGCGGGATCCGAGCCGGCTGGCGAGTATTCGCACCACCCAGTTTATCCCTATCGATCTCAACGCCTTCCTGTTCAAGCTGGAGAGCGCCATCGCCAATATCTCGGCCTCGAAAGGGGACAAAGAGACCGCGGAGATTTTCCGCCAGAAGGCGAGCGATCGCCGCGCGGCGGTCAACCGCTATCTGTGGGATGAGGAAAACGGCTGCTATCGCGATTACGACTGGCGTCGGGAGGAGCTGGCGCTCTTCTCAGCCGCCAGCATCGTGCCGCTGTACGTGGGTATGGCGACCCATGAGCAGGCAGAACGTCTGTCAGATGCGGTGAAAGCCCGTCTGCTGACGCCGGGCGGTATTCTGGCCACCGAGTATGAAACCGGTGAGCAGTGGGATAAACCCAACGGCTGGGCACCGCTGCAGTGGATGGCGATCCAGGGGTTCAAGCAGTACGGCAACGACTCGCTGGGGGATGAGATCGCCTGGAGCTGGCTGCAGACCGTTAACCAATTCTACAAAACGCACTACAAGCTGATTGAGAAGTACCACATCGCCAGCAGTCAGCCTCGCGAAGGGGGCGGGGGTGAGTACCCCCCTGCAGGACGGGTTTGGCTGGACCAACGGCGTGGTACGCCGCCTGATTGGCCTGTACGGGGAGCCGTAGCTCCCCGTGCTGTCAGCGGATCACCTGATAAATCGCCGTCTGGATCGACAGCCATTTTTTGCTGCTGTCGTTCGGCTGCGCCTGTGCTCGCCGCTTTGCCTGATCCATCTCGCGTCGCTGGCGCTCGACTACCGCCGGAACGGTACAAAATGCCTGGAGATATTCTTTACGCAGGCCCGTCAGCGTTTCGCCTGCGGCCATCGCATGGCCGAGGTTAGTAATAAACTGCCGGCAGGGCTTCTCCTGGGTCATTTGCAGGCGATAGCGCATCAGTAAATCCAGCACCTCGCGATGGTTGACGGAGAGCGCATGCTCGGTCCAGGAGAGTTTCCAGTCCATCCCCGCTTTCAGGAACAGTAATGTCACCCGGGTGTCGTTGCGGTCGATGGCCGCCCGGAAGTTATTCTCATCCCAGGTGACCCCCAGTCTTGTGAGCGTTTCACGGGATGAAGGGGTCTCGCGCATCTCTTCCGCCACCGCCTGTACGGGCTTTGCGGGAGCCACATTGCTGGCCGCCTGGGTCGGGGCGCTGCTTTCAATTAACAGCCAGGTGCCCATCATCATCATGCCCATCACCATCACCCCTACCGCGCCCCACAGCACGACCGAGATCAGGTAATCACGCTGCTCAGGGGTGCGCGCAGGCCGACGGTTCGGTTTATCGATGGTGTCGCGCACCTCAAAAATGTCGTCCCCCGTGACGTTATTTTTTATCCGCGCGTTCTCCCAGAAGAGATTCAGCTCGTGAGTATCCGCTGCCATCAGTCCCGCCGGATTTACGGCAGTGCGGCCTTCATCAAACGCCCGCTGTACGGGGCTGGCAATCTGGGCGTAGTAGTTATCCAGCAGCAGAATTTGCGTAGAGGTCAGCGGCTGCTGGGCAATAATTTTATTGCGGATCAGCCGGATATCATCGAGGAAGGTCTGTAGGGTTTTACGCGGTTCCACCATCAGCGTCAGCAGCGACGGATCGCTGAACAGCGCCGAGTAGGAGCGGGAGTACTCTTTTTTATCCACCAGCATCAGGGCCAGCTCGCTGAACATCATGCCGCCGAGGGCGTCGTTACGTTCGCCCTGCTGCAGCCAGCCGCGTACCCGATCGGCGCTGAACAAGGTTTTCAGGTGATTGTTCAGCCGCGTGGGATCCGGCCAGGCCTGCATAATCAGCCCTTTAATCATCAACTCCAGCGTCCGCACCTGCTTCTGCGCGTGCTGCTGGCGCAGGTCATCGCTGGGCCCCATCTCCGTGCTGTAGGTCAGCAGCGGCTGCTGCAGACGCAGATGCTCAAGCGCGGTCACAAAGCGCGTCGCAGCAATCAGCTGGTTGTCGCTCACCTCCTGCCCGCTTTCGTACTGCGGCACCCGCTGCTGTAGCAGCCGCAGTTGCAGGGTGAACTGCGACAGCTCCGCATCGTTCAGGTTGAGCTGCTTTGCCACTCTCGCCCAGCCCCCCCAGCGCCAGCCTGGCGGAATCGAGCTGCTCAAGGAACCAACGGGGATCTTTGCCTTCGGCAACGTGCACCTTTAACAGGAGCAGGATCTCAACGGAGGCCTGACGAATAATTCCCAGACAGCGTTCAAACTGCTCGCGGTTCACGTGCGATTTACTGAGGGTCATCATATTCCTTTAAATGCTGCGCACTTATGCAGAGGCAGCTGTCGGAGAGCGGTCTTTTTTTTAAGTGGTTCTACCAGATTAAACATACCCGATAATGGGTACTATTTCAGTGATAATGTTAAAATCATTTACAAAAGTTCCCGGAGATCTGGCATGCCCGTGTTGCACACCCCGCGTTTAACCTGCTCCCCGCTGCAGGAAACAGACTGGCCCTTTTTTCTCTCGCTGCAGCAGCATCCCGATGTGATGCGCTACGTGGCTGAAGCCCGGCCGGAGGAGGCCATTCGTGAGGCCTTTACCGCGCGACTGCCCGCATGGATCCCGGGCAGCGACCACTGGCTGTGCCTGGTGGTACGCGATAACGCCAGCCAGCTGCCGCTCGGGGTCACCGGGTATATTCATCATGATGATGATTGCGCCGAAGTGGGGTTCTTGTTTGCTCCGGAGGCGCAGGGAAAAGGCTACGGCTTTGAGTCCTTGCAGGCGGTGTGCGATTACGCCTTCGGTCAGGGCGGGATCCGCCGCTTAACCGCCACGGTGACGGCGGGCAATGTCGCCTCGAAACGCCTGCTGGAAAAAGTGGGGTTTGTGCTGGAAGGGGAACTGCGCGAAAGCTACTGGCTTGCAGGCCAGTGGCATAATGACTGGCTGTTTGGGCTGTTAAAGAAAGAGTACCGCTAAGCGTGCCGCGGGGATCCCTCCCCGGCATAAGGCTACAGGAACATCCCCCCCGGAGACTTCAATCCGCTGCGCATTCATCCAGCCCAGCTCATCGCTCAGCAGGGCGGCAATCGCATCGCCGATATCGTCCGGCAACCCGACGCGCCCCAGCGCCGTCTGCGAGGCAATGTGCTGGTTGATCTCCTTGTCATCGCGCACGCGCCCGCCGCCGAAGTCAGTTTCAATGGCGCCCGGGGCAATGATATTGGCGGTGATCCCACGCGCGCCCAGCTCTTTCGCCTGGTAGCGGGTAAGCACCTCCATCGCCCCTTTCATTGCCGCGTAGGTACTGGAGCCCGGCAGGGCAAAACGCGCCAGGCCTGAAGAGACGTTCAGGATACGTCCGCCGTTTTTCATCAGCGGTAACAGGCGCTGGGTCAGGAAGAATGGCCCTTTGAAATGAATGTTCATCACCTCATCAAATTGCGCTTCCGTGGTCTCCACATAGGGGGGCGTATAAACCCACCCCTGCGTTGTTCAACAAATAATCGAAGCTGTTGCGCTGCCATACTCGGTGCAGCGTTTCTTCAACCTGTCGGGCAAAGCCTTCAAAGTGGGTAATATCCCCGACGTTCAGCTGCAATGCTGCCGCTTTGACCCCTTTTTGCTCAATTTCGCGCACGACATCGAGCGCCTCCTGCTGGCTACGGTTCCAGGTCAGGAGGATCCCGACACCTTTCTCTGCCAGCTTCAGCGCCGCGTTTTTACCGAGCCCGCGGCTGCCGCCAGTCACTAATGCAATACGTTCAGTCATAAGAAACCTCGTTTCGGCTGTGGTGGTGATTGAGAAAGAGCTTATTAGGTGATAGAAAATCAATAAATATGGCTAAAAACGCTTCACTGTTTCATAGCTAACAACAATGAGTGCTCCCTATGGATAAAATTCAGGCAATGCAGTTGTTCATTCGCGTCGCTGAACTGGAGAGTTTCTCCCGCGCAGCGGACTCAATGGGCCTTCCTAAAGGTAGCGTATCCCGCCAGATCCAGGCCCTGGAGAACGGGCTTGGCACCCAGCTGCTGCACCGCACCACGCGGCGCGTCAGCCTGACCCAGGACGGGATGGTCTACTACGAGCGGGCCAAAGATCTGCTGGCCAACATGGATGAACTGGATGGTCTTTTTTTGCACGACCCTGCCAGCGTCAGCGGAAGACTGCGGGTGGATATGCCCACCGGCGTTGCGCGAAATCTAGTCATCCCCCGACTGCCGCTTTTTTTGCAACAGTATCCCGGCATTGAACTGGAGCTGAGCAGCAGCGACAGGCTGGTGGATGTGGTGCGGGAAGGGTTTGACTGCGTGGTGCGCGTCGGCACCCTGAAGGATTCCGGCTTAATCGCCCGCCCGCTCGGCAAGCTGTCGGTGATCAACTGTGCCAGCCCCGATTATCTGTCGCGTTTTGGCTATCCCGACGGGCTGGACGATTTAGCCTCTCATGCCGTGGTGCACTACGCGACGCACCTCGGCACCCGGCCACAGGGGTTCGAATATTACGACGGCGAGTCGACCCACTGGATCAAGACCGGCGGCATACTGACGGTCAACAGCACCGAGACCTACCACGCCTCTGCGCTGGCCGGGCTGGGGATTATTCAGGTGCCGCGGGTGGGCGTGCGTGATGCGCTGCGCGCCAAAAAGCTGCTGGAGATCCTGCCGCAGTACCGCGCCAGACCGATGCCGGTCTCCCTCATCTACCCTCACCGCCGCAACCTCTCCCGCCGGGTGCATCTGTTTATGGCCTGGCTCACGGAAATCATGAAAGCGTACGTTGACTGAGGGCAGACTATAATTCCAAAGACCACCCGCTAAACGATAAGGAAAATGTGACTGATGCCGGAAAGCAACCCGCAACGTCCTACTCAGGATCTGGACTTCGATCCGATTAAAAAACTGGAAACCCGTCCGCCCGAGGCGCCGCCGGAGCCTAAAATCACCGCAGTGCGCAAAACGGGCAGCCTGCTGGATAAGGCGAAGGATGTAATCCAGCTGCTGCTGCAGCGGCCGATGATTGCCCACCTGCTGCGCGCCACCGAGCGGTTTAACGATCGGCTGGGCAATCAGTTTGGCGCGGCGATCACCTACTTCTCATTTTTATCGATGATCCCGATCCTGATGCTCTCCTTTGCCGCGGCGGGTTTCATTCTGGTGTCGCACCCGACCCTGCTCCAGGATATCTTCGGTAAAATTCTGCTCAACGTCAGCGATCCGACGCTGGCGGCCACCCTGAAAAATACCATCAGCACCGCCGTACAGCAGCGTACCACCGTGGGAATTGTCGGGCTGTTAGTGGCGCTCTACTCCGGCATTAACTGGATGGGCAACCTGCGGGAAGCGATCCGCGCCCAGTCCCGTGACGTCTGGGAGCGTAAGGCGCAGGATGAGGAGAAATTCTGGATCAAGTATTTACGCGACTTCATCTCGCTGATTGGCCTGCTGGTGGCGCTGATTATCACCCTCTCCATCACCTCCGCGGCAGGCGCAGCGCAGCAGATGATTATCTCCGCGCTCTATCTGGACACCATCGAGTGGCTGAAACCGGTCTGGCATCTGGTGGGGCTGGCCATTTCGATGCTGGCGAACTATCTGCTGTTCTTCTGGATCTTCTGGCGGCTGCCGCGCCACCGGCCACGCCGCAAGGCGCTGATCCGTGGCACCTTCATTGCCGCGATTGGTTTTGAGGTCATCAAAATCGTGATGACCTACACCCTGCCGTCGCTGGTAACCTCCCCGTCCGGAGCGGCATTCGGCTCGGTGCTGGGACTGCTGGCCTTCTTCTACTTCTTCGCCAGGCTGACGCTGTTCTGCGCGGCCTGGATCGCCACCGCCGAGTACCCGGATGACCGGCGAATGCCTGGCAAATCACACCGTTAAGCACTCCATCGGGCTGGATAAGAATGCAATATTTCAGCCCGATTCATCATTTCAGCATATAAATCCAGCCTGTAACTTTTATTTAACCCAAAACCAGTTTTATCATCTAAGTATTAATTTCTGTGAAGCATTTCATAGATGTGAATTTCCTGGTCTGAAAATTATTCACTTTTTGCCGGCTTTTTCGCCATCCGCTGCGTTTGTTACAGATTGAAATGTCGCTTTTGCTGTGCGTAATATGGCCTTTCGTTCGCCAAAAATAAGAAAAGTTTATGCAAGCCACAGCCACAACACTCAATTCAGAGCAGGAAAACGTCCCGGTTAACTCGCGCAATAAAGTCGTCGTCGCATCGCTGATTGGCACCGCCATCGAATTCTTCGACTTCTATATTTACGCCACCGCTGCGGTCATCGTTTTCCCGCATATCTTCTTCCCGCAGGGCGACCCGACGGCGGCCACGCTGCAGTCGCTGGCGACCTTCGCCATCGCCTTTATCGCACGTCCTATTGGTTCGGCGCTGTTCGGCCACTTCGGCGATCGCGTCGGGCGTAAGGTGACGCTGGTCGCCTCGCTGTTGACCATGGGGATCTCCACCGTCGCCATCGGCCTGCTGCCGACCTACGAGACTATCGGTATTCTGGCTCCGCTGCTGCTGGCGCTGGCCCGTTTTGGTCAGGGTCTGGGTCTGGGCGGTGAATGGGGCGGCGCGGCGCTGCTGGCGACCGAGAATGCCCCACCGCGCAAGCGTGCGCTCTATGGCTCCTTCCCGCAGTTGGGTGCGCCTATTGGCTTCTTCTTTGCCAACGGCACCTTCCTGCTGCTCTCCTGGCTGCTGACCGACGAGCAGTTCATGACCTGGGGCTGGCGTATTCCGTTTATCTTCTCGGCGGTGTTGGTGCTGATCGGCCTGTACGTGCGCGTCTCTCTGCACGAGACCCCGGTGTTTGCCAAAGTGGCGGCCGCGAAGAAACAGGTAAAAATCCCGCTCGGCACCCTGCTGACCAAACACGTTCGCGTGACGGTGCTGGGCACCTTCATCATGCTGGCGACCTATACGCTGTTCTACATCATGACCGTCTACTCCATGACCTTTAGCACCACCGCTGCACCTGTGGGTCTGGGTCTGCCGCGTAACGAAGTGCTGTGGATGCTGATGATGGCGGTAATTGGTTTTGGCGTGATGGTACCGATTGCCGGGCTGCTGGCTGACCGCTTTGGTCGTCGCCCGAGCATGATCGTCATTACTTCGCTGATCATTCTGTTTGCGCTGTTCGTCTTCCCGCCGCTGCTGGGTTCCGGTAACCCGGCGCTGGTGATGGCTTATCTGCTGATTGGTCTGAGCCTGATGGGGCTGACGTTCGGCCCGATGGGCGCGCTGCTGCCAGAGCTGTTCCCGACCGAAGTGCGTTATACCGGAGCGTCATTCTCCTATAACGTCTCCTCGATTCTGGGTGCCTCTGTTGCGCCGTATATCGCCACCTGGCTGCAGGCGAATTACGGTCTGGCGTATGTCGGTTACTACCTGGCGGCCATGGCGGCGCTGACGCTGATTGCCCTGCTGTTGACCCACGAGACCCGCCATCAGTCACTGTGATTCAAAATACCCTCTCCCAAAGGGAGAGGGTGAATAACACCCAGGCCCGGCAAGCAACGCGCCGCCGGGCAAAAACCCCCGCCCTATTTCTTCATCTGCGACAGGATCACCTGACACTGATTAGCCTGCCCTTCTGACGGGGAGATCAGCGCCAGCAGTGCCGCCGCAGGCGTCACCAGCGTTGCCAGCGCCGCTGCCACTGCGCCACGCGCAATCAACGGCCCCGGTTTTACCCCGGCCTGTGGATCTTTAAAGGAACCGCGCACATACAGCGGCGAGCGCAGGGTGACGATGCGGATGCCCTTGCTCTCCGGATTGATGGTGAGATCCAGCTGCTCCGAGGCCATACTGGCCGTGCCGGTAATGTTGATAACGGCATTTTCAGTATCAAAGGCAAAGATTTTCGGACGGGCAACACCGTTCACCAGGTCGATATTGGCCGCTGCACAGTTGACCCTCACCTCATCGTCACCAAATATCTGCCCTATCAGGTAATTGCCGACGTTCAGCCCCAGAATTTCCATCAGGTTGCGGCTGACAAGCCCATCGTTCATCAGCAGCTTCAGGTTGCCGTTACCGTTGCCCAGCAGGGCCGCCACGGAGTTACCCACGCCGCGGATGGAGGCATCACCGTTCATCTCGCCGAGGGTTTTCTGCATCAGCTCCACATCAGGCATCAGCTGTTTGAGCTTCAGCCGCCGGGCCTGGATCTCCGCCTGGCCGTGCATCGGCTTCTTGTCCCCTTCCAGCTTAATGTTTGCCGAGATAGTCCCGCCCGCCATGCCAAATTTCAGCGGCTTCAGCTGCAGGTCAGCATTTTTAAGAATGATATGGGTCGAGAGATCGCTGAGCGGCAGGCTGCTGCCATGCTCGATTCGCCGCCCCTTGAAGCGTACGTCGGCATCCATCACATCCCATTTGTCGGTTTCGAAGCGGTCGTTAGGCAGCACTTTCCCTGACGGCGGTGCCTGTTTTCTGACCTTCTGCGCTTTGGTGCCTTTACCGGAATCGACGCCAATCAGCGGCCCCAGATCGGCCAGCCGCAGCTGCCGTGACTCCATGTCGCCTTCCAGCTTCGGCCGTGGTTTGCCGGTGGTGTAGGTCAGCGAGCCATGAATATCGCTGTCACCGATCCGACCGTTGAAGTCGCGGTAATCATAGACAGACGATTTTTCAGGGTCGATTTTTGCCACCAGATGACCATCGGTTTCGAACGGTGGGGTATCCGGGAGCAGAACACCGGTCAGCTCGTACAGCTCGCCCAGCGAATCGCCGGAGAATTTAAGGCGCAGATCGACCCCGCCCATCTTCATGGGATCGCTCACCGTGCCGACAAAGGCCACCCGGGTATTGCCGGAGCGGAAATCAGCCTGCACCGGGAAAGGCGTACCTTCGCCGCGCAGGGCCAGCATGCCGCCAATTTTGCCGCTACCCTTCAGAGGCTGTTCGTTGTAACGCCCTTCGGCTTTCAGGCCAAAGACGTAATCACCAGGCTTATCTTTTCCGTCTTTCCCTTTGGTGCCGGTCACTTCGCTGAAAGGCAGCGCTTTACCCAGCGGATCGACAAAGATCTCGAGGTTGGCTTTGCTCACCGCATCGTCAATGGCGACGTGCCCGCGATCGAAAATGATGTTATCGAGACGGAACGACCAGGACGAGGGTTTGGCTGCGGCCTCTTTGTCTTTACTCTCGGCGAAATCAAAGGTCCAGTTATTGGTCTTCTCCGACAGGCGGATCAGCCGGGCGTCGGGTTTCTGGAGTTTGATCCACGGCAGATAGACCGTTTTGGTCAGCAGCGCCAGCGGAGCCAGCGTGGCTTCGACGCGTGGCAGATGCACCATGGTGATTTCAGGAATATCGGGCGGATTGCCGAGCATAACGTTGTCGGCATGTACGTGTGGCCACGGGATCCAGCTGCGCCAGCCCGTTTCGCCCTTCTGGCGCTCCCATACGACGCCCAGATCGCCGCGAATGGCGAATGGACGGTTGAGTTCGGTCGAGACTTTCTGGTTGATGGTCGGTTTGAGGCGGTTCCAGTCAAATGTCGCGATCACGACAATGAGCACCACAATCAGCAACAAGAAGACCCCCCCCGGACCAGGTGATAATCTTCGCTGTTTTTGTCATCCCATAATTCCTTTTTTACCTTGCCAGTCATGAATATAGTTTAGACGAGGAAAAAAGGAGCGGCAGCGTCCGGTAATAACGCGTTAACCACGCGCTATTATGGGAAGCAGCCGGGCTTACAGGTTGACGATAACGTTGTCGAGCGTCTCCATCGGTACCGGGCGGGAGAGGAAATAGCCCTGCGCGGCGGCGGCAGGCGAGTTTTGCACATCGCGCCACTCTTCCAGCGTCTCAACGCCTTCGACGATGACCCCCTGACAGTAGCGGTTCATCAGCTGCAGCAACAGGGTGAACAGGTTGCGGCCTTCCGGGGTCTGACGCAGCATAATGAACAGGTCACGCGCCACTTTGATGTAGTCGTAACGCACTTCGCTCAGGGCGGAGAAGTTCGCCATGCCGGTACCAAAGTCGTCCAGCCACAGGGGACCAAATTCGCACATGGTGGCAAACGAGGAGTCCTGCGGCAGACGAACGTGCTCCACCAGCTCAAAGCGCAGCCACGGCAGGCGTTGGATCAGCTTCTGCAGGCTCTCATCCTGACGCACCGCCAGCAGGGTTGGGCCATCGACGTTGACCGAGGCCAGAATGCTGTTGTCGGCGAAGAAGTCCTGCTTTGCCGTCAGCATGCTGAGCTGCTCTTCGAGGATATCCAGACGGTGGCGCACCGGCAGTTCCGCAAAATAGCGATCCGGGGCGATCCGCTGTGCCGGGTTTGACGGATGGGTTACGACGGTCAGGATCTCGATCGCCATCAGTTTACCGTCGGTGCGGTAAATGGGCTGATAAGTATAAGCACGCTCACATTGCAGCCAGTAGCGATGTTCCTGCAAGTTCTCAATACTTGCCTCGGGGATGCTCAGCAGCTGGATGTCCTGCCTTAACTTCATTTCAGATATCCTGTTGAATGGGGAAGAGCCTGTGGGGACTGGTCAAAGGATTATCGGCCCCAGGTAAGAGAACTTTATGTTCGGTTGCGGACGAATATGAAAATCTGGGATCTGAAACTCACCCGAAACTTGTCCGGGTTCAAAAAAATAATGGAACGTCGTTTTAATACAGTTGACCGCTCCCGGGCTGCAGCGCACACTAGCGCTAATTTAACTGTTCAGGTTCACGACTATGTCTAAGAAAATTGCCGTGATCGGCGAATGTATGATCGAACTGTCCCAGAAAGGCGCGGAAGTGAACCGTGGCTTTGGGGGTGATACCTTAAACACCTCGGTGTATATTGCCCGTCAGGTTGATGCTGACGCGCTGGCGGTCAACTATGTGACGGCCCTGGGCACAGACAATTTCAGCCAGCAGATGCTGGATGCCTGGCAGAGTGAAAATGTCGACACCTCCCTGACCCAGCGGATGGAAAACCGCCTGCCGGGCCTCTATTACATCGAGACCGACAGCACCGGCGAGCGCACCTTCTACTACTGGCGTAACGAAGCGGCTGCCAAATTCTGGCTGGAGAGCGACAGCGCGGCCCACATCTGCGAAACGCTGGCCCACTTTGACTATCTCTATCTGAGCGGCATCAGCCTGGCGATCCTCAGCCCGGGTAGCCGTGAAAAACTCTTCTCCCTGCTGCGCGAATGCCGCGCTAACGGCGGAAAAGTGATTTTCGACAACAACTACCGTCCACGCCTGTGGGCCAGCCGCGAAGAGACGCAGCAGGTCTATACCCGCATGCTGGAGTGCACCGATATCGCCTTCCTGACGCTCGACGACGAAGATGCCCTGTGGGGTGAAAAGCCGGTTGAAGAGGTGATCGCCCGCACTCAGGCCGCCGGTGTCAGCGAAGTGGTGATTAAGCGCGGAGCAGACTCCTGCCTGGTGGCGATTGCCGGGGAAGCGATTATTGAAGTGCCTGCGGTGAAGCTGGCGAAAGAGAAAGTGATTGATACCACCGCGGCGGGGGACTCCTTCAGCGCCGGGTATCTGGCGGTGCGCCTGACCGGCGGTACCCCGGAAGCGGCAGCGCAGCGCGGCCACCTGACCGCCAGCACGGTGATTCAGTATCGCGGCGCGATTATTCCGCGGGAAGCGATGCCGAGGTAAAAGCAAAACGGCAACCCTCAGGTTGCCGTTTTTAGTGTTTGTTCCCTCTCCCAGTGGGAGAGGGCCAGGGTGAGGGCATCAGACCGCACTGCCCTCAGAGTTACTGCCCTTGCGATGCCGATTTCGCTGGCGCCATAATCCCATCCCACGTCGCCTGCAGATCCTTCATGTTGTATTCCGGCTCGCCTTTCGGCTGCATCAGAATCAAAGACATATCCTGAGAAAGCTGCTGGCGCAGATCCTGGCTCAGCATCTCTGCGGTCAGGCTGTTAAGGAAATCCTGACGCAGCTTCTGATACTGTTCCGGCGCGATATCCACCACCTGGTTTTGCAGCGAGCGAATGCGCTGGCTGATCAGAATATCGGTATCTGTACGGGCATAGGTGGCAAACAGTTTTTGCAGCTCGAGGTTTTTCTGCGCCACCAGCGCGTTGAACTCCTCTTCGCTCAGGCCGTTCTCACGCACCTTCGCCAGCTCTTTGGCGACCACCGCCATATTGGCGTTCAGCTTGTCGCCCGGCGACTCCACGTTAATGGCGCACTGGGCGCGCTGGAACAGCACCCGGCAATCAAAGCCCAGACCAATGTCCTTGGCGTTGTTCTTGCTCAGGGTTTGCTGAACATGCCAGAACAGCGCCTCACGGGCTAAGTCGGCGCGCCAGTAGCGCAGCAGCGCGGCAGATTCACGAATCGGCTGCCACGGGCTGTCCCACATAATAGAGAGTCGGTCCTGACGCACGGCATCGGTCATGATGCTGACCGGCTCTGCGCGCAGCGGCGACAGGGTTGGCACCGGCGCAGGAGTGCTGCGTTTGCCCTTCAGCTCGCCGAAGGTTTTGCTAATCTGTTCGATCACCGAGCGGCTATCAATGTTGCCGACCACAATCAGGGTCATGGCGTCCGGGGTATACCAGGTCTGGTAGAAGGATTTCACCTGCTCAATATCAACCGGCTGCTTCAGCGGCTCCGCCGGATCGTGACCCAGCAGCGCAGAACCTTTCAGGCGATAGCGCCACCATCCCTCTTTGGTATCCGCCGGCCAGGTCGCCACCATATCGCTGTTGCTCAGGGCATAGTTCACGGTCTCAGGCGTAATCGAGACGTTACCGGCGGTATCCGACAGCCAGGTCAATGCCTCTTTGAGCAGATCGTTACGGTTGTTTGGCAGGCTGAGGTTAAACATGGTGTAGTCATAGGAGACCACGGCAGGCGGCAGAGGGCGTTTAGGATCGATACCCTGTTGCCACAGTGAACGGACCTGTACGGCCTGCAGGCTGCCGCTTTGGGTCAGAGCCAGACGGGGAAGAAAATGGCTGAAACCGCTCTGTTGCGTACTCTCGGTCAGGGAGCCGGTATTGACGGAAAGGCGGATTTCAATGCGGTCGCTGGGGCGTTGCGGTGTGGCTAAAACCTGCCACTGAAAACCGTTCGCCAGCGTACCTTGTTGCCAGGCCGGGTCAGGCTGGAGCGCGTCAGCCTGCACATAACTGGCTGCTGCCATCATGAGCAAACCGCCGGTTAAGAGTCGAATTTTTGTGCCCTGCATGTGAACCCCTGATCAACATTCCTGGTTATAAAGAGTGCCACACGCCCTGTCGCACTCTAAAGATGATGTTCAAAACACTCCGATTAGACCGCGCGTGAAGCGAAACGTCACGGCAAGAAGTGAAATATACCCGAAATAATTCTTGTCCGATTATGACAAGTCTTCAGGGGCCATTATGCGCAGGAGCCCGCACCCCGACAAGGGAATGCGGGCCAGAGAGAAGATTTTAAGAGGATAAACCCTGTGTTTTGCCGTCTGGCGCACGATTATTCAGCGTATCGTCCAGTTTTTTGTGGTCCAGCTCTTTTACCCACTTCGCCACCACGATGGTCGCCACGCCGTTACCCACCAGGTTGGTCAGCGCGCGGGCTTCGGACATAAAGCGGTCAATACCCAGGATCAGCGCCAGCCCGGCCACCGGCAGGTGCCCTACTGCAGAGATGGTCGCTGCCAGCACGATAAAGCCGCTGCCCGTTACCCCAGCCGCCCCTTTCGAGGAGAGCAGGAGCACCACCAGCAGCGTGATCTGATGGAAGATGTCCATATGGCTGTTGGTGGCCTGCGCGATAAACACCGCCGCCATCGTCAGGTAGATGGAGGTGCCGTCGAGGTTAAAGGAGTAGCCGGTCGGGATCACCAGCCCCACCACCGATTTACGGCAGCCCAGCTTCTCCATCTTGTCGAGCATGCGCGGCAGCGCCGATTCGGAGGAAGAGGTACCCAGCACAATCAGCAGCTCTTCACGGATATAGCGGATGAACTTAAAGATGTTGAAGCCCGTGGCGCGGGCAATGCTGCCCAGCACCACCACCACAAACAGAATACAGGTGATGTAGAAACAGATAATCAGCTGGCCGAGCTGCACCAGGGTGCCGACGCCATATTTGCCGATGGTAAAGGCCATCGCCCCGAAGGCCCCGATCGGCGCCAGGCGCATAATCATATTGATGATGCCGAAGATGACCTGCGAGAAGCTTTCAATCACGTTGAAAATCAGCTGGCCTTTGCTGCCGAGGCGATGCAGGGCAAAGCCAAACATCACGGCGAACAGCAGCACCTGCAGAATGTTGCCGCTGGCGAAGGCGCCAATCACGCTGCCGGGGATCACGTCCAGCAGGAAGGCGACCACGCCCTGGTCTTTCGCCTGATCCGCGTAGACCGCTACCGCTTTTGCATCCAGCGTCGAGGGATCAACGTTCATGCCTGCACCAGGCTGAACCACGTTCACAATGATCAGGCCAATGATCAGCGCGAGGGTGCTGACCACTTCAAAATAGAGGAGCGCAACCGCACCGGTGCGGCCTACGGCTTTCATGCTTTCCATGCCTGCGATGCCGGTCACGACGGTACAGAAAATAACCGGAGCGATCACCATCTTAATCAGCTTAACGAAGGCATCGCCAAGCGGTTTCATTTGGGCGCCTAATTCAGGGTAGAAATGGCCAAGCAGAATACCGATGGCGATGGCGGTTAACACCTGAAAATAAAGACTTTTGAAGAGAGAGGTTTTCATAAGATGTCCTTGGGAAGAAAAACCGCAGGCAGTGTAGGGTTACTGCTCACCTGCGGCTTTAAAATAGCACCCAATAATCAGGACAAATAGGAACTCAGGCTGAATTTGAAACACAAATGTTAAGAATTTTGAGCTGGCTCGCACAAACCAGCAACATTTCATTCAACGGTGTGATTGTCATTCTGGTGAAGATAACGACTTTCAAAAATATCCTGGGGAACAGCTTTGGCAAACAGAAAACCTTGTCCGCACTCCACCCCGGCCTCAGCCAGCCATCTCCGCTGGGCTTCGGTTTCGACACCTTCGGCGATAATTCCCAGCTTCAGGCTGTGCGCCATCTGGATAATCGCCTCTACCATGCTGCTGTCGTCAGGCAGGCCCTCGACAAAAGCCTTGTCGATCTTCAGCACGTCGACCGGCAGGGTTTTCATATGCTGCAGCTGACGCAGCCCGGCGTACCCCATACCGAAATCGTCCAGCGCAATACGCACCCCGGCATTACGCAGCGGGCGGAGTATCGCCACAGCTTCGTTAGGATCGTCGATCCGGCGGCTCTCGGTTACTTCCAGAATCAGGGTATCAGGCTGGATGCGGTAGCGACCGATCAGCTCCAGCAGCTCCGGGACCATGTTCGGGTGCATCAGCTGTAGCGCCGACAGGTTAACCGACAGGGGCATCATCACCCCCCCGCGACTGCCAGGCTGACAGCAAGCGGCAGGACTCTTCCAGCACCCACTGGCCCACGGTCACCATCAGACCACAGTTCTCAATGCGGTCGATCAGCCCTTCCGGGAGTTCCCAGCTGCCATCGGCCTGGCGCATCCGCAGCAGCGCTTCGGCACTCCTGACCTTGCCGGTATGCAGATCCACCTGCGGCTGCAGCCAGATGGCGAAGTGGTTATGGTCCAGCGCGGTGAGGATATCGTTCTCTTCTGACAGCCGCTGCTGCGCCTTCTCCATCTGCTCGGGCTCGAAGAACTGGATCTGGTTCTTTCCCTTTTGCCGGGCAGTAAAGGCAGCGGAAAACGCCCGACGGAAGAGCTGCTCGGCGGTCAGGCTGCCGTTAAACATGGCGATGCCGATGCTGGCGCTCGGGCGCAGCTGGATCCCCTGTACCGGCAGCCGTTCATTTATAACAGTGAGTACTTGCTGACCCAGCGTAATGGCGTGCCACGGCTCTTTGACGCCATTGGCGATAATCACAAAGTCATAGGCGCTTACCTGGGTGAGCACCATCCGCGGCGCAAGCACGGATTTAAGCTTCTCAACCAGCGTCAGCAGTACCATTTCCCGCTGGCTCTCCTTCAGCACGCCGGCGGTGTCCTGCAAGGTTTCACAGGCCACCACCATCAGGGCGGTGGTCTGCTGGCGTTTCACCGCCTGCTCCAGCATCGCCATCAGAAAGGCCTTGTTGGGCAGATCCGAAACCGCAAAGCGGGTGGCGTTGTGATTAATCTCTTCATGCTGGCGCATCATGCGCTGCTGGTTGAGGTTGTAGCTGCGGACCAGCATGCCGATTTCGTCATCATGGTGCAGGCGCGGCACAGGGAGCTGGTGCCCGCTCTGCTGCTGCGGCGAAAGGGCATCCAGCTCGCGGGCAATCCGGCGCAGCGGATGGACGATCAGCCGGTTGATGCACCAGGTCAGCGCCACGGTCAGCATCAGCGTCAACAATAAGTAAGTGGTTACCAACGTCGAGACCCAGCTGATGACGAATTTATACATCCGCCAGGAGTCCGATTGCAGCACCAGATAGGCCAGCGGCTGCGGGTTCGCCGGACGCTGCAGGGAATAGACCGGCAGGGAGATCTGAACCGGTAGCTCAAACATGCGCTTGACCATCACCGGCACCGGACGCTCCGGAATAAAGTTCATGCGCAGGGCCTGAAACTGATTGGGCAGCACCACATCCGCCTGGCTGACGACGCCTGCCGGCCTGATGCTCTTAATAATGGATTCCGCCTGGGGAATGTCGCCCTTCAGAATGGCGGCAGAAAGAGGCTCCCGGATTGAGCGGGCAATACTTTCGAGTTGCGAAGCCGTGTTGTAGCGATTCTGCTGAATGGCATGAAACAGCAAAATGACGCAAAAGACAAAAACAAACACCATAGTGACGGCAGTCACCATCGCCATTTGTTTGATAGTTAAAGAGCGGCTGACACGCAAAATGAATCTCCAGAAACGCGAAACGCAGGTTAATCAACTGTTACCCTGCTGCTTTCAGAGTATACCTTATCGTGATGTGTTTAAGAGAGTGTAACCAACCGTTTAGGGATTATTCTGGTTGCCGCTTCGCACTCGGGCTAAACGGCTGTATGACTGCCCGGGAGCCAGCGGCTCCCGGCCTTTTATTCGGCGCTGCGCAGAGAAATCTCACCGCCAACCCAGGGCTTAATCACACCATCCTGCTCCAGCAGCAGCGCGCCCTGTTCGTTAATACCGCGCGAGGTGCCGTAGATCTCTTTATCACCAATAATGAGCTTCACCGGACGGTGAACAAAATTATCCAGCTTCTCCCAGCGAGGCAGGAACGGCGCTAAACCCTCCTGCTCGAAGATTTTCAGCGAGTGGCGCAGCTCATTGATGACCTGTACCGCAAGGACGTTACGATCGATGGCGATCCCCGCCTCCTGCAGGTTGATCCAACCCTGATTGATATCATCCGCCTGCACGTTACGCATCACCAGGTTGATCCCGGCCCCCATCACGATCTGTGCCGCATCGCCGGTTTTGCCCGTCAGTTCAACCAGGATACCGGCCAGTTTACGATCCTTAAGATAGAGATCGTTTGGCCACTTCACCCGCACGTCGTCGGCCCCCAGGGCTTGCAGAACCTCGGCCAGCACAATACCAATCACCAGACTAAGACCGATGGCGGCAGCGGGCCCCTGCTCCAGACGCCAGTACATGGACAGATACAGGTTAGCGCCAAAAGGCGAAAACCATTTACGTCCCCGACGACCGCGTCCGGCCTGCTGGTACTCTGCCACACAGCTGTCGCCAGACTTCAGCTCGTTGAGCCTGTCGAGCAGATACTGGTTGGTGGAGTCAATCACCGGCAGAACGGCGACGCTGTTATCGGTAATCTGGCTGTGGATAAAGGCTTCGTTCAACAGCTGAACCGGCTCCGGCAGGCTGTAGCCTTTGCCCGGCACGGTAAAGACATCCACGCCCCAGTCGCGCAGGGTCTGAATATGTTTGTTAATGGCGGCGCGGCTCATTCCCAGCTGTTCACCGAGCTGTTCACCGGAATGAAAATCGCCGTCGGCCAGAGTGGCGATCAGCTTCAGGGGGACGGTATGGTCTTTCATGCAATGGTCTCCACCGCGTTCACTTCACCGTGGTGCCCGATAAAGCGCACTTCCGGCTCCAGCCAGACGTTAAACTTCTCACCCACGCGCTGACGCACCTGATGGGCCAACTGCACGACATCATCGCTGGTGGCATTGTTTTCGTTGATAAGCACCAGCGCCTGCTGGCGATGTACCGCCGCGCCACCGCAGGTGGTGCCTTTGAGCTGACACTGATCGATCAACCAACCGGCAGCGAGCTTGACGCTGCCATCCGCCTGCGGGTAGTGCGGCGCGTTCGGCCATTCTGCAAGCAGGGTCTGTGCGTTTTCGGCGGCGATCACCGGATTTTTAAAGAAACTCCCGGCATTACCGTTCACTTTCGGGTCAGGCAATTTGCTCATTCGCATCTGGCAGACTGCCGCAAAAATCTCTTTCGCAGTTACAGTCGCGGGATCAAGACGGGTTAAATCACCGTAGGAGAGGACCGGCTGCCAGTTTTTGGTCAGGCGCAGACCGACCGCGACGATGACATATTTGTCCTGATATTCATGTTTGAAAATGCTGTCGCGGTAGCCGAAACGGCACTCATCGGCTTGTAAACGACGCGCTTCACCGGTCGCCAGCTCAATACAATCAACATATTCACAGACATGTTTGAGCTCGATGCCGTAGGCACCGATGTTCTGAATAGGGGATGAACCGGCGCAGCCAGGGATCAGGGCAAGGTTTTCCAGCCCTGGCATGTTGTGTTCAAGGGTGTATTGCACCAGATCGTGCCAGTTTTCTCCGGCACCCACATGCAGACGCCAGCATTCCTGCGTCTCCTCAACCGCAATCCCACGGATGCGGTTAACGATCACCGTGCCGGAAAAGTCTTCCAGAAAGAGAACATTACTGCCCTCGCCCAGAATAAGAACCGGTTGGTGTTGTTGCATTGCATGATTCCATGCGGCCAGCAGCTGCTGCGCATCGTCGGCTCGCACGATCTGTCGGGCATTTCGGTCGATGCCGAAGGTATTCCAGGGCTTAAGGGAGTGATTCATAGACGCTATCCAGATGCAAAAACCGGGATAGTTTACCCCATTGGGGGATCTTTGTCGGCTGGAATTGCCGGGCCTGGGGGGGGTTGTAGGCCGGGTAAGGCGAAGCCGCCACCCGGTGGTTTTTCCCGCCGCAACGCAAAAAGCCCATCCGGGAGGATGGGCTTCTTACTTATTTGATGCCTGGCAGTTCCCTACTCTCGCATGGGGAGACCCCACACTACCATCGGCGCTACGGCGTTTCACTTCTGAGTTCGGCATGGGGTCAGGTGGGACCACCGCGCTACAGCCGCCAGGCAAATTCTGTCTCCGACACGCCCTTCGGGCCTGTCAGTTAATCTGTATCAGCTGAAAATCGTCTCAAATCCGCCGAAACAGCTTCGGCGTTGTAAGGTTAAGCCTCACGGTTCATTAGTATCGGTTAGCTCAACGCATCGCTGCGCTTACACACCCGACCTATCAACGTCGTCGTCTTCAACGTTCCTTCAGGAGCCTTAAAGGCTCAGGGAGAACTCATCTCGGGGCAAGTTTCGTGCTTAGATGCTTTCAGCACTTATCTCTTCCGCATTTAGCTACCGGGCAGTGCCATTGGCATGACAACCCGAACACCAGTGATGCGTCCACTCCGGTCCTCTCGTACTAGGAGCAGCCCCCCCTCAATTCTCCAGCGCCCACGGCAGATAGGGACCGAACTGTCTCACGACGTTCTAAACCCAGCTCGCGTACCACTTTAAACGGCGAACAGCCGTACCCTTGGGACCTACTTCAGCCCCAGGATGTGATGAGCCGACATCGAGGTGCCAAACACCGCCGTCGATATGAACTCTTGGGCGGTATCAGCCTGTTATCCCCGGAGTACCTTTTATCCGTTGAGCGATGGCCCTTCCATACAGAACCACCGGATCACTATGACCTGCTTTCGCACCTGCTCGAGCCGTCACTCTCGCAGTCAAGCTAGCTTATGCCATTGCACTAACCTCCTGATGTCCGACCAGGATTAGCTAACCTTCGTGCTCCTCCGTTACTCTTTAGGAGGAGACCGCCCCAGTCAAACTACCCACCAGACACTGTCCGCAACCCGGGTAACGGGTCCACGTTAGAACACCAGCCATTAAAGGGTGGTATTTCAAGGTTGGCTCCACGCAGACTGGCGTCCACGCTTCAAAGCCTCCCACCTATCCTACACATCAAGGACCAGTGTTCAGTGTCAAGCTATAGTAAAGGTTCACGGGGTCTTTCCGTCTTGCCGCGGGTACACTGCATCTTCACAGCGATTTCAATTTCACTGAGTCTCGGGTGGAGACAGCCTGGCCATCATTACGCCATTCGTGCAGGTCGGAACTTACCCGACAAGGAATTTCGCTACCTTAGGACCGTTATAGTTACGGCCGCCGTTTACCGGGGCTTCGATCAAGAGCTTCGCGTTGCCGCTAACCCCATCAATTAACCTTCCGGCACCGGGCAGGCGTCACACCGTATACGTCCACTTTCGTGTTTGCACAGTGCTGTGTTTTTAATAAACAGTTGCAGCCAGCTGGTATCTTCGACTGATTTCAGCTCCACCCGCAGGGGCTTCACCTACATATCAGCGTGCCTTCTCCCGAAGTTACGGCACCATTTTGCCTAGTTCCTTCACCCGAGTTCTCTCAAGCGCCTTGGTATTCTCTACCTGACCACCTGTGTCGGTTTGGGGTACGATTTGATGTTACCTGATGCTTAGAGGCTTTTCCTGGAAGCAGGGCATTTGTTGCTTCAGCACCGTAGTGCCTCGTCATCACACCTCAGCGTTGAAAAGGTACCGGATTTACCTGGAACCTCCGCCTACATGCTTAAACCGGGACAACCGTCGCCCGGCCAACATAGCCTTCTCCGTCCCCCCTTCGCAGTAACACCGAGTACAGGAATATTAACCTGTTTCCCATCGACTACGCCTTTCGGCCTCGCCTTAGGGGTCGACTCACCCTGCCCCGATTAACGTTGGACAGGAACCCTTGGTCTTCCGGCGAGCGGGCTTTTCACCCGCTTTATCGTTACTTATGTCAGCATTCGCACTTCTGATACCTCCAGCAGACCTCACAGTCCACCTTCGACGGCTTACAGAACGCTCCCCTACCCAACAACACATAGTGTCGCTGCCGCAGCTTCGGTGCATGGTTTAGCCCCGTTACATCTTCCGCGCAGGCCGACTCGACCAGTGAGCTATTACGCTTTCTTTAAATGATGGCTGCTTCTAAGCCAACATCCTGGCTGTCTGTGCCTTCCCACATCGTTTCCCACTTAACCATGACTTTGGGACCTTAGCTGGCGGTCTGGGTTGTTTCCCTCTTCACGACGGACGTTAGCACCCGCCGTGTGTCTCCCGTGATAACATTCTCCGGTATTCGCAGTTTGCATCGGGTTGGTAAGCCGGGATGGCCCCCTAGCCGAAACAGTGCTCTACCCCCCGGAGATGAATTCACGAGGCGCTACCTAAATAGCTTTCGGGGAGAACCAGCTATCTCCCGGTTTGATTGGCCTTTCACCCCCAGCCACAAGTCATCCGCTAATTTTTCAACATTAGTCGGTTCGGTCCTCCAGTTAGTGTTACCCAACCTTCAACCTGCCCATGGCTAGATCACCGGGTTTCGGGTCTATACCCTGCAACTTAACGCCCAGTTAAGACTCGGTTTCCCTTCGGCTCCCCTATACGGTTAACCTTGCTACAGAATATAAGTCGCTGACCCATTATACAAAAGGTACGCAGTCACACCACAAGGGTGCTCCCACTGCTTGTACGTACACGGTTTCAGGTTCTTTTTCACTCCCCTCGCCGGGGTTCTTTTCGCCTTTCCCTCACGGTACTGGTTCACTATCGGTCAGTCAGGAGTATTTAGCCTTGGAGGATGGTCCCCCCATATTCAGACAGGATACCACGTGTCCCGCCCTACTCTTCGAGTTCACAGCAAGTGTATCTTCGTGTACGGGAGTATCACCCTGTACCCTGCGACTTTCCAGACGCTTCCACTGACACACATGCTGATTCAGACTCTGGGCTGTTCCCCGTTCGCTCGCCGCTACTGGGGGAATCTCGGTTGATTTCTTTTCCTCAGGGTACTTAGATGTTTCAGTTCCCCTGGTTCGCTTCGTTAAGCTATGTATTCACTTAACGATAGTGCAACGGATTGCACTGGGTTTCCCCATTCGGAAATCGTCGGTTATAACGGTTCATATCACCTTACCGACGCTTATCGCAGATTAGCACGTCCTTCATCGCCTCTGACTGCCTAGGCATCCACCGTGTACGCTTGGTCGCTTAACCTCACAACCCGAAGATGTTTCACTTCTGATTGCGAAAATTTGAGAGACTCCAACACACCGCTTATCTGCTCTTATTACGGAGAACAGACACGGCGTGTCGTTTCAATTTTCAGCTTGATCCAGATTTTTAAAGAGCAAAACTTCGCAGCGCACCTTCTCAGGTACACTCTGAAGTTTTCTTGTTGTCGCAGTAAAGGATGGTGGAGCTATGCGGGATCGAACCGCAGACCTCCTGCGTGCAAGGCAGGCGCTCTCCCAGCTGAGCTATAACCCCATCGCAAAATGCTAATCTCTGTACCGCTCATCCTTTATCACAAGGAGTTTGGTAGGCCTGAGTGGACTTGAACCACCGACCTCACCCTTATCAGGGGTGCGCTCTAACCACCTGAGCTACAAGCCTGCAGAGATTTTTTACTGCTTACTTTTCATCAGACAATCTGTGTGAGCACTGCAAAGGCAGGTTCTTTAAGGTAAGGAGGTGATCCAACCGCAGGTTCCCCTACGGTTACCTTGTTACGACTTCACCCCAGTCATGAATCACAAAGTGGTAAGCGCCCTCCCGAAGGTTAAGCTACCTACTTCTTTTGCAACCCACTCCCATGGTGTGACGGGCGGTGTGTACAAGGCCCGGGAACGTATTCACCGTAGCATTCTGATCTACGATTACTAGCGATTCCGACTTCATGGAGTCGAGTTGCAGACTCCAATCCGGACTACGACGCACTTTATGAGGTCCGCTTGCTCTCGCGAGGTCGCTTCTCTTTGTATGCGCCATTGTAGCACGTGTGTAGCCCTACTCGTAAGGGCCATGATGACTTGACGTCATCCCCACCTTCCTCCAGTTTATCACTGGCAGTCTCCTTTGAGTTCCCGGCCTAACCGCTGGCAACAAAGGATAAGGGTTGCGCTCGTTGCGGGACTTAACCCAACATTTCACAACACGAGCTGACGACAGCCATGCAGCACCTGTCTCAGAGTTCCCGAAGGCACCAAAGCATCTCTGCTAAGTTCTCTGGATGTCAAGAGTAGGTAAGGTTCTTCGCGTTGCATCGAATTAAACCACATGCTCCACCGCTTGTGCGGGCCCCCGTCAATTCATTTGAGTTTTAACCTTGCGGCCGTACTCCCCAGGCGGTCGACTTAACGCGTTAGCTCCGGAAGCCACTCCTCAAGGGAACAACCTCCAAGTCGACATCGTTTACGGCGTGGACTACCAGGGTATCTAATCCTGTTTGCTCCCCACGCTTTCGCACCTGAGCGTCAGTCTTTGTCCAGGGGGCCGCCTTCGCCACCGGTATTCCTCCAGATCTCTACGCATTTCACCGCTACACCTGGAATTCTACCCCCCTCTACAAGACTCTAGCCTGCCAGTTTCGAATGCAGTTCCCAGGTTGAGCCCGGGGATTTCACATCCGACTTGACAGACCGCCTGCGTGCGCTTTACGCCCAGTAATTCCGATTAACGCTTGCACCCTCCGTATTACCGCGGCTGCTGGCACGGAGTTAGCCGGTGCTTCTTCTGCGGGTAACGTCAATTGCTGAGGTTATTAACCTCAGCACCTTCCTCCCCGCTGAAAGTACTTTACAACCCGAAGGCCTTCTTCATACACGCGGCATGGCTGCATCAGGCTTGCGCCCATTGTGCAATATTCCCCACTGCTGCCTCCCGTAGGAGTCTGGACCGTGTCTCAGTTCCAGTGTGGCTGGTCATCCTCTCAGACCAGCTAGGGATCGTCGCCTAGGTGAGCCATTACCCCACCTACTAGCTAATCCCATCTGGGCACATCTGATGGCAAGAGGCCCGAAGGTCCCCCTCTTTGGTCTTGCGACGTTATGCGGTATTAGCTACCGTTTCCAGTAGTTATCCCCCTCCATCAGGCAGTTTCCCAGACATTACTCACCCGTCCGCCGCTCGCCGGCAAAGTAGCAAGCTACTTTCCGCTGCCGCTCGACTTGCATGTGTTAGGCCTGCCGCCAGCGTTCAATCTGAGCCATGATCAAACTCTTCAATTTAAGTTTGATGCTCGTGAATTAAACTTCGTAATGAATTACGTATGTTCACTCAGAGACTTGGTATTCATTTATTGTCCGAAGACATTAAGAATCCATGTCACTTTGAGTGCCCACACAGATTGTCTGATAAATTGTTAAAGAGCAGTGCAACGCGGCTTTCGCTCACCGTTGCGAGGTCCCGTATAATACGTTTTCCTCTTTCAGAGTCAAGCGATTATTTCGCGCTTTTCTCTGCTGACCCGGCGGCTTGTCTGCCGTTGTTCCGTGTCAGTGGAGGCGCATTATAGGGAGTTCTTCGGCGGTGACAAGCATAAATCTCAAAAAGTTTTTCGTTCGCTTACTTTTCAATCTTTACGTTTATTAAAGCCGCGGATTGCCGGTTAATTGCGCGATTTCACGGGCGAAACTGGAGACCTGGGGCCAGTCGGTATAGACCACTTCTTTGCGTGTATCCGTTTCGCCGCCGGTCATCTTCATAATAAGACGGATCATAAAGCGATCGTACCAGCGATAGCGTGGGTAACGCAGCGCGCCGGCAAAGACGGCACAGGCAGCTGGCTTCCAGGGCGAGCTCAGCAAAAACTTACGCGTGTAGCTGTTGGTCTGCGGGGTACGCTTCTCCGCTTTACGCGCTACCAGGTTCACGGAGAAGAAAGCGCCCGGCAGGCTGTTCAGCGCTGCCGTATGCTTTTTCACAAAGCGATCCACCGCCGGATGGAAATGGCCGTAGCGTATGGAAGCGCCGATCACCACGCGGTCATACTCCTGCCACGCAATCTCTTCGGCGCGGTTCAGGTTAATGACGTCGGCATAGATGCCCTGCTCTTTTAACTCAGAAGCCAAAAAAGCGGCAATCTCGCGCGTTTGCCCGTCGCGCGTTGAAAATAGAATAAGTGTTTTCACAAATGGCTCCCTTTTATTCGCGCCAGAATGTTGGGGTAAAGAGGACCAACAGCGTAAAGACCTCAAGACGCCCGAACAGCATGTTGGCAATCAGGATCCACTTCGCGGTCGGATTCATGCTGGCAAAGTTATCTGCGACCACGCCAAGGCCGGGTCCCAGGTTATTCAGTGTGGCCACAACGGAGGCGAACGCCGAGAAGTCATCCACGCCCGTCGCGATAATCGCCAGCATGCTGACGATGAAGACCAGCGCATAGGCGGAGAAGAAGCCCCACACCGCTTCGAGAATACGTTCCGGCAGCGCGCGGTTACCCAGCTTGATGCTGTAAACCGCATTCGGGTGCACCAGACGTTTAAGCTCGCGGTTGCCCTGCTTGAACAGCAGCAGGATACGGATCACTTTCAAACCACCGCCCGTCGACCCGGCACAGCCGCCGATGAAGGCCGAACAGAGTAGCAGGACCGGCAGGAAAAGCGGCCAGCGCGCAATGCTGTCGGTGGTAAAGCCTGCGGTCGTCGCCATCGACACCACCTGGAAGAAGGCCTGGTTCAGCGTGGTGACCGCCGAAGCATAGACATCGTGTAGCCACAGCACCAGGGTGCAGATCACCACCAGCGTCAGCTGCACGCCGATAAACATGCGGAATTCCGGATCGCGCCAGTACACCTTCAGGTTACGGCCACTCAGTAAAGAGAAGTGCAGACCATAGTTACAGCCGGAGATGAGCAGGAAGACCGCAATGATGGTGTTGATCGTCGGGCTGTCAAAATAGCCGATGCTGGCATCATGGGTAGAAAACCCGCCAATCGCGATGGTGGCAAAGCTATGGCCGATAGCATCAAAGGCCGGCATCCCGGCAAACCACAGCGCCAGCGCACAGGCGACGGTCAGCAGCACATAGATGAGCCACAAGGTTTTAGCCGTCTCGGCGATACGCGGGCGCATCTTGTTATCTTTCAGCGGCCCCGGCATCTCGGCCCGGTAGAGCTGCATCCCCCCGACGCCCAGTATCGGCAGGATCGCCACGGCTAATACGATGATCCCCATCCCGCCAAACCACTGCAGCATCTGCCGGTAAAAGAGGATGGCATGGGGCAGCGAGTCCAGCCCCACCAGCGTGGTTGCCCCGGTGGTGGTCAGCCCTGAGAAGGATTCAAAGAACGCATCGGTGATGGTCAGGTTGGGCTGTTCAGAAAAGATGAAGGGCAATGCCCCCACGCTGCCCAGCACGGTCCAGAACAGCACCACGATCAGGAAGCCTTCGCGGGATTTGAGCTCCCCTTTCTCACGACGGTTAGGCCACCACAGCAGGGAGCCAATCATCAGCGCGACGAAAAAGGTCTGCGTAAAGGCCCGGCCCGCACCATCCCGATAAATAAGCGCCACCAGTCCGGGGAGGATCATCGTCCCGGAAAAGAGTATGACCAGCAATCCAACGATTCGGGTTATGGCACGAAAATGCATCTCTGCCGCTTCCTTAGGTATTCAATAAGTAAGGTGGGGATTATTCTTCAATCGGCCGTAATTGCAACGAACCACGACTAAAATCAGCCAGTTTTGCTGAGAATGCCGGAAGCGACGCCTGGGGTAGCGCCACACGCAATTGCACCGTCGCCTGGTAATCACTGTGCACAATCAGGCCCTGATACTGCTTCAGCAACGCTTCGATGCCGGATAACTGGGCGTAATCGCACAATAAAGTATATTCGGTAAGTGGCGTTTTGCGGATCGTTGTCAGATGATTCAGCGCCTGCTGGACCCCGCCGCCATAGGCCTTAACCAGCCCGCCCGTTCCCAATAAAACGCCGCCGTAGTAACGCACCACGACGGCGGTGATTTCGCCAACGCCGCTGCCCATTAACTGGGAGAGCATGGGTTTGCCCGCCGTGCCCGCCGGTTCACCATCATCCGAGAACCCCAGCTTCTGTGAATCATCAGGCGGCCCGGCCACCCACGCCACGCAGTGGTGGCGGGCGTCAGGATGTTCTGCCCGTACTGACTCAACAAAGGCTTTTGCCGCCTCCACGCCGTCGGTATGGGCCAACAGCGTGATGAAACGGCTTTTTTTGATCTCTTCCGTAAAGGTGACCGGCGCTGCCGGTATGAGCCAGCTCTCCATTACGCCAGCTTCAGATCTCGCGTCATGTTTTCCGTACCGTTTTCGTGGATCACCACGTTATCTTCGATACGGATGCCACCAAACGGCTTCAGCGCTTCAATTTTCTGCCAGTTGAAGTGCTTGCTGAACTGCCCTTCGCGCCACGGCGCCAGCAGAGACTCAATGAAGTAGATGCCCGGCTCGATGGTCAGCACCATGCGCGGCTGCAGGATGCGGGTGCAGCGCAGGTAAGGATATTTGGACGGCGCCGCCAGATGGGTACCGGTGTCATCCTGCATAAAGCCAGCGGTGTCGTGCACCTGCAGACCCAGCGGGTGGCCGATACCGTGCGGCATAAACGGCCCGGTCAGGTCGTTTTCCACCATCGCCTCTTCGCTCATATCGCTGACGATCTGATGTTTACGCAGCAGCTTCGCAATGCGCTGATGGAACTGAACGTGGTAATCCACGTAGCTCACACCGGCCTTCATGGTGGCGATCAGGGCCAGCTGTTCTTCATTCACGTCTTTGATCAGCTGGGCGAACTCGGTATCGCTGTTGCCGGCCCAGGTACGGGTCAGGTCAGCGGCATAGCCGTTGTACTCTGCCCCGGCATCCAGCAGGAAGCTGCGCATTTCGGACGGCGCGCGGTGATCGAGTTTGGTGTAGTGCAGCACCGCCGCGTGCTCATTCAGCGCCACGATGTTGCTGTACGGCACGTCGGTATCACGATGGCCGGTGGCGGTCAGGTAGGCCTGGTTAATATCGAACTCGCTCATGCCGGACAGGAAGGCTTCGTGCGCCGCACGGTGGCCGTTGACCGCCGTTTTTTGCGCTTCACGCATGCACGCCAGCTCATAGTCGGTCTTATAGGAGCGGTAGTAGTGCAGATAGTCGATCACGCCTTTCGGGTTGATGTTATCCGCAGCGATCTCCAGACCGCGCGCGCGCTCCGGTACCGGGCCAATGTAGGCAATGTTGCCGCGGGTAGCAGGTAACTGGCTGCCAATGCCGTCGGCTTTCGGCAGGGCAATCACCTCGATCTCTTCCGTCCAGAAGGAGGTCGGCAGCGGTTCCACGTTGTGCCAGTAATCCACCGGCAGGTAGAACCACAGTTTTGGCTTGTTCACGCCATCCACCAGCAACCAGCAATTGGGAACCTGGGTTACCGGCACCCAGGCTTTAAATTGCGGGTTCACCTTGAAGGGATAAGCGTGATCGTCGAGAAAGACATTAAACAGCTCGCCGGAGTGGATGAGCAAGGCATCCAGCTTAAAGCGAGCCAGTACGTCGCGGGTACGTTCCTGTAACGTAACAATGTGATTTTTATACAGCGCGGCCAGTGAGTCCATCGTTCTTCCTTTTGTTTTGACCTCAAGTCACCGCATCTTAGCACACCTCAGAAAGGCTGCGTGATCTCCGCCGAGCGTGATCAGACCTACAATTATTTAATGAGTAATTTGCATTTCATTAACACAAAACCCACACTCCGAATCATCTGGTATGACCAGATCCAATTGCTGGATTCAGGAGACCGACATGCTCTACAAAGGCGACACCCTGTACGTAGACTGGCTGGAAGGTGGCATTGCCGAACTGGTGTTCGACGCCCCCGGCTCAGTGAATAAACTGGACACCGCAACCGTGGCCAGCCTTGGCCACGCGCTGGACGTGCTTGAAAAACAAGCCGACCTAAAAGGTCTGCTGCTGCGTTCCGAAAAAGCGGCATTTATCGTCGGCGCAGACATCACCGAATTTCTCTCCCTGTTCCTGGTCCCCCAGGAGCAGCTGAGCCAGTGGCTGCATTTTGCCAACAGCGTCTTTAACCGCCTGGAAGATCTGCCGGTCCCGACCATCGCCGCGGTCAACGGCTATGCGCTCGGCGGCGGCTGCGAATGCGTGCTGGCGACCGATTACCGTCTGGCCACGCCGGATCTGCGCATCGGCCTGCCGGAAACCAAGCTGGGCATTATGCCGGGCTTTGGCGGCTCGGTCCGTCTGCCGCGCCTGCTGGGTGCCGACAGCGCCCTGGAGATCATTGCGGCCGGTAAAGACGTGGGTGCCGATCAGGCGTTAAAACTCGGTCTGGTGGATGGCGTGGTTAAGCCTGAAAAACTGCATGAAGGGGCGCTGGCCATTCTGCGTCAGGCGATCAACGGCGACCTCGACTGGAAAGCGAAGCGTCAGCCGAAGCTGGAGCCTCTGCACTTAAGTAAAATTGAAGCCACCATGAGTTTCACCATTGCCAAAGGCATGGTGATGCAGACGACGGGTAAACACTATCCGGCGCCGATCACCGCGGTGAAAACCATCGAAGCCGCCGCACGTCTGGGCCGTGACGAAGCACTGAAATTAGAAAACCAAAGTTTTGTCCCGCTGGCTCACACCAACGAAGCCCGTGCGCTGGTCGGTATTTTCCTCAACGATCAGTTCGTGAAAGGCAAAGCGAAGCAGCTCACCAAAAATGTTGAGACGCCAAAACAGGCGGCGGTGCTGGGCGCAGGCATTATGGGAGGCGGCATCGCTTACCAGTCGGCGTGGAAAGGCGTGCCGGTGGTGATGAAAGACATCAACGAGAAGTCGCTGACCCTGGGCATGACCGAAGCGGCCAAGCTGCTGAACAAACAGCTCGAACGCGGCAAAATCGACGGCCTGAAGCTCTCCGGAGTGATCTCCACTATTCACCCGACCCTGGAATACAGCGGGTTCGATCGTGTAGATGTGGTTGTCGAAGCGGTGGTCGAAAACCCGAAAGTGAAAAAAGCGGTGCTGGCAGAGACGGAAGACAAGGTCCACCCGGATACGGTCCTGGCCTCCAACACCTCCACCATCCCCATCAGCGAACTGGCCAGCGTCCTCAAGCGCCCGGAAAACTTCTGCGGCATGCACTTCTTTAACCCGGTGCACCGTATGCCGCTGGTTGAAGTGATCCGCGGGGAGAAAACCTCTGACGAGACCCTCGCCAAAGTGGTGGCCTGGGCCAGCAAGATGGGCAAAACCCCGATTGTGGTTAACGACTGCCCGGGCTTCTTCGTCAACCGCGTGCTGTTCCCGTACTTTGCCGGTTTTAGCCAGCTGCTGCGCGACGGGGCAGATTTCCGCAAGATCGACAAAGTGATGGAAAAACAGTTTGGCTGGCCGATGGGCCCGGCTTATCTGCTGGACGTGGTCGGGATTGATACCGCGCATCACGCTCAGGCGGTGATGGCGGCAGGCTTCCCACAGCGGATGCAGAAAGATTACCGCGATGCCATCGACGCTCTGTACGAATCGAACCGCTACGGGCAGAAAAACGGCCTCGGCTTCTGGCGTTATAAAGAAGACAGCAAGGGCAAACCGAAGAAAGAGGAAGACGCAGCCGTGGATAGCCTGCTGGCAGAGGTCAGCCACGCGAAGCGCGATTTCAGCGACGAAGAGATTATTGCCCGCATGATGATCCCGATGGTCAACGAAGTGGTGCGCTGTCTCGAAGAGGGCGTTATTGCCAGCCCTGCGGAAGCGGATATGGCGCTGGTGTACGGCCTGGGCTTCCCTCCGTTCCACGGCGGCGCGTTCCGCTGGCTGGATACGCTGGGCAGCGCCCGCTATCTGGATATGACGCAGCAGTATGAGCATCTCGGCGCGCTGTATCAGGCTCCGGAAGGTCTGCGTACCAAAGCGCGTAATAATGAAGCGTACTATCCCCCGGTTGAGCCTGCCCGTCCGGTTGGCGCACTGAAAACGGCTTAAGGAGTCACAATGGAACAGGTTGTCATTGTCGATGCAATTCGCACCCCGATGGGCCGTTCGAAGGGCGGCGCATTTCGTAACGTGCGCGCGGAAGATCTCTCCGCACATTTAATGCGTAGCCTGCTGGCGCGCAACCCGGCGCTGGAAGCTACCGCGCTGGACGATATCTACTGGGGCTGCGTTCAGCAGACCCTGGAGCAGGGTTTTAACATCGCCCGTAATGCGGCCCTGCTGGCGGAAATCCCGCATTCGGTACCGGCTGTCACCGTCAACCGCCTGTGCGGTTCGTCAATGCAGGCCCTGCACGATGCGGCACGCATGATCATGACCGGCGATGCGCAGGTGTGCATGATTGGCGGCGTGGAGCACATGGGCCACGTGCCGATGAACCACGGCGTCGATTTCCACCCCGGCATGAGCCGCACCGTGGCGAAAGCTGCGGGCATGATGGGCCTGACGGCAGAGATGCTCTCCCGCCTGCACGGTATCAGCCGTGAAATGCAGGACAGCTTTGCCGCCCGCTCCCACGCCCGTGCCTGGGCCGCGACGCAGTCCGGCGCATTCAAAAATGAGATTCTGCCCACCGGCGGTCACGACGCTGACGGCGTGCTGAAGCAGTTCTATTTCGATGAAGTGATCCGCCCGGAAACCACCGTTGAGGCCCTCTCGACGCTGAAACCGGCCTTTGATCCGGTCACCGGCACCGTGACGGCAGGCAGCTCTTCTGCCCTGTCCGATGGTGCGGCGGCGATGCTGGTGATGAGCGAAAGCCGTGCCCGCGAGCTGGGGCTGACGCCGCGCGCCCGCATCCGCTCGATGGCGGTAGTGGGTTGCGATCCGTCCATCATGGGTTACGGCCCGGTGCCGGCCTCTAAGCTGGCGCTGAAAAAAGCCGGGCTCTCCGCCAGCGATATCGACCTCTTCGAGATGAACGAAGCCTTCGCCGCGCAGATCCTGCCGTGCATTAAGGATCTGGGCCTGATGGATCAGATCGACGAGAAGATTAACCTCAACGGCGGTGCCATTGCGCTGGGTCACCCGCTGGGTTGTTCCGGGGCGCGTATCAGCACCACGCTGATCAACCTGATGGAACGCAAAGATGCCCAGTTTGGTCTGGCAACCATGTGTATCGGGCTGGGTCAGGGGATCGCGACGGTGTTTGAAAGGGTTTAAGGCTTAAACGTAGGCCCGATAAGCAACGCGCCATCGGGCTTTTGCCGGGGGCGCTACGCTTGCCCGGCCTACGAAAGGTATCTGGCTGCCATTAGAAACAATGGCAAAGAGAAAAGGTTTAGTTGCCGTTTTCCCGCCTGTCAGGGGCGGGTTTTTTCTTATCAGATAAACGCAAATGCGTCGCCAAACAGGCGATCTTCACGGGCGTTACGTTCGTTGCAGAACAGGTCCCGGGCAATTTTCGCCATCTCAAACCGGCCGGCAATATAGATATCGTGGTTCACCAGCGTGCCATGATCCTGCAGCACCGCCGTCAGCACGGTGCCGCTGCGACCGCGCCAGCCCTCTTCCGGCTGCTCAACCACTGGCTCAACCCGCAGGTTGGGATGGGTCACGCTCAACGCTTCCAGCTCGGAGAGATCGTAAAGATGCTTCGCTTCGCGGCCACCCCAGTAGATGGTGATGTCACGATCCGGGTTACGCGCCAGCGCCGTCAGCAGAATGGAGCGCACGTAGGAGAAACCGGTGCCGCCCGCAATCAGGATCAGTGGACGCTCTTCGTCATCGCGCAGCCAGGCTTCGCCGTGAGGAATATCAATCTCGATCTCGTTCTCTTTCAGGATGCGATCCATCACCGCCATCGCATACAGGTTGAGCTCAGACGCCCCAATGTGCAGCTCGATAAACTCTTGCTCGTCCGGCGTCGAGGCCATTGAGAAAGGGCGCTTATCCCGCTCATCCATCACCACCATTAAATACTGGCCAGCGCGGAAGGAGAACGCCGATTCAGGTACTAAACGGACGCGATATACGGTGTCGGTGATAGCGTCTACCGAAGTCACTTTACAGCTTAAGGTTGTCATTCGCTCTCTCTGTCGGGAAGTCAATAGGGCATAACGGCCGCATTCAGGCGTCTTTACCGTTATTCATTATGGCCAGTTCATCCCAGATCGCGTCAATTCGCGCAGTCACCTCAGGATCCTTTTTGATCGGACGACCCCATTCACGTTGGGTTTCGCCGGGCCATTTATTGGTGGCATCCAGTCCCATTTTTGAGCCAAGACCGGAAACCGGTGAGGCAAAATCCAGGTAATCTATCGGCGTGTTTTCAACTAACACGGTATCGCGCGCCGGATCCATACGGGTGGTAATGGCCCAGATCACGTCATTCCAGTCACGGGCGTTAACGTCATCATCGCAAACGATCACAAACTTGGTGTACATAAACTGGCGCAGGAAAGACCATACGCCCATCATCACCCGTTTAGCGTGACCCGCATACTGCTTCTTAATGGTTACCACCGCCAGGCGATAGGAGCACCCTTCCGGCGGCAGATAGAAATCAACAATTTCCGGGAACTGCTTCTGCAGGATCGGCACAAAGACTTCGTTCAGCGCCACACCGAGCACCGCGGGCTCATCCGGCGGACGACCCGTGTAGGTGGAGTGGTAAATGGCATCTTCACGCTGGGTAATGTGCGTCACGGTAAACACCGGGAAGCTGTCGATTTCGTTGTAATAGCCGGTGTGGTCGCCATACGGACCTTCCGGGGCCATCTCACCCGCCTCGATGTAGCCTTCGAGCACGATTTCGGCGCTGGCAGGCACTTCCAGATCGTTAGAAACGCATTTCACCACTTCGGTTTTGGTACCGCGCAGCAGCCCGGCAAAGGCGTATTCCGACAGGGTATCCGGCACCGGCGTGACGGCACCGAGAATGGTGGCCGGATCGGCGCCCAGCGCCACGGCAACCGGGAAGCGTTCACCAGGATGGGCCGCACACCACTCCTGGAAATCAAGCGCGCCGCCGCGATGCGACAGCCAGCGCATAATCAATTTATTCTTACCAATCAGCTGCTGACGATAGATCCCGAGATTCTGGCGCTCTTTGTGCGGACCGCGCGTCACGGTCAGACCCCAGGTGATCAGCGGGGCCGCGTCTTCGGGCCAGCACTGCATGATTGGGATACGCGTCAGATCGACCGCATCGCCTTCCAGGATTTTCTGCTGGCAGGGTGCGCCGCGCAGACGTTTGGTCGGCATATTCAGGACTTGCTTAAACTGCGGCAGCTTATCGAAGAGATCGCGAAACCCTTTTGGCGGCTCAGGCTCTTTTAAAAAGGCCAGCAGCTTACCCACTTCACGCAACGCGCTGACATCCTCCTGACCCATGCCCATCGCCACCCGTTTTGGTGTGCCAAACAGGTTGCAGAGCACCGGCATGGTATAGCCTTTCGGGTTTTCAAACAGGAGCGCTGGCCCACCGGCGCGCAGAGTGCGGTCGGCAATCTCTGTCATCTCCAGATAAGGATCGACAGGAAGGGTGATGCGTTTGAGTTCGCCCTGCTTTTCCAGCAGTTCCAGGAAGTCGCGTAGATCGTTGTATTTCATGCAGTTAGTCAAGCTCTCTCTGTAAGCGTTTCATTATACGGCGTAAGACTGCCTGATGCTGTATTTTTGTTAAATAAGCGTGAAGATTCACGGCTTCTTCTGCGTACGGCCATTATAATCAGCTTAGCGATCCCGCCAGGGTTTTGATATGCTTGCCGGCATAACAAGCGGAAAAGAGTCATTATGCAGGCCTGGTATTTACTGTATTGCAAGCGTGGGCAACTTCAGCGCGCTCAGGAACATCTGGAACGCCAGGCGGTGAACTGTCTGACGCCTGTGATCACGCTGGAAAAAATGGTTCGCGGAAAACGCACCACCGTCAGTGAACCGCTGTTCCCTAACTACCTGTTTGTTGAATTCGACCCCGAAGTGATCCACACCACCACTATTAATGCGACGCGCGGTGTCAGCCACTTCGTGCGCTTTGGCGCGCATCCGGCCACGGTGCCCTCTTCCGTGATCCACCAGCTCTCGGTCTACAAACAGCCTGAAGGCATTACCGATCCCGATACCCCCTTCTCCGGCGACGATGTAGTGATCACCGAAGGGGCCTTTGAAGGGCTGGTTGCGATTTTCGCTGAACCGGACGGTGAAGCCCGTTCCATGCTGCTGCTGAACTTACTGAATAAAGAAGTGAAGCAGAGCGTGAAAAATACCAGCTTCCGTAAAGTTTAAAAGTCGACGTCAAACAGACGACGCACGTTGTCATCCGTCTGTGCTGCCAGCCACTGCGCCTCTTCGCCGCGCCAGTGGGCGACCCGTTCCATGATATGTCCCAGATAAGCCGGTTCATTGCGTCGCGATGCCGGTTTTGGACGGAGATCGCGCGGCAGCAGATAAGGCGCATCTGTCTCCACTAGCAGACGATCGGCAGGAATGACCGGCAGCAGCTCGCGCAGCTCCAGCCCGCGTCGTTCATCGCAGACCCAGCCGGTAATCCCCAGATACAATCCACGATCCAGACAGTCTATTGCCTCCTGCCGCGTGCCGGTAAAACAGTGCAGCACCGCCCCGGGCAGTTTATCCAGCCAGGGTTCCAGCAGTGCCAGAAAGCGTTCGTGAGCGTCACGGCAGTGCATAAATACCGGCATGCCCAGCTCCGCCGCTAACGCCAGCTGGGCGCTAAAGGCATGCTCCTGTTCAGCGGGGGTCGAAAAGTTACGATTGAAGTCGAGACCACACTCACCGATAGCCACCACCTCAGGCGCTGCGGCTAAGGCCCGGAGCGTGTCGGCACTCTCTGCGGTCCACTGGCTGCTGTCGTGCGGATGTACACCCGCCGTTGACCAGCAGCGGTCGTAGCGCTGCGCCAGCTGCCGCGCCTGCTCGCTTTCGTGCAGGTTGGTACCCGTCAGCAGTAAGCCGTTAACCCCGGCGGCGGCGGCCCTGGCTACCACCTCATCGCGATCCTGGGCAAACTGCGGGCTGGTCAGGTTCAGACCGATATCAAACATACAGGCTCCCATATGACAACCGCCCTGGCGGGCGGTTGGTGTTATTCTTTTGTCTCTTCTGACTCTTCGTCGAGATCTTCACGTCGCTTACCGGTATAGAAGCGCGAGAAGAAAACGCCCACCTCAAACAGGCAATACATCGGGATCGCCAGCAGAGTTTGCGAGAAGACGTCCGGCGGCGTTAACAGCATGCCCACAACAAAGGCGCCTACCAGAATGTAAGGCCGCTTTTTGCGTAATTCATCCGGGGTGGTGATCCCCATCCAACAGAGCAGCACGATGGCAACCGGCACCTCAAACGCCACGCCGAAGGCCATAAACAGCGCCATCACAAAGCTGAGATAACTGGCAATATCAGTGGAGACCTGGACCCCTACCGGCGCGGTATTTGCCAGGAAGCCAAAGGCCAGCGGGAAGACCACGAAGTAGGCAAAGGCCATGCCGATATAAAACAGCAGCGAGCTGGAGACCAGCAGCGGGATCACCAGGCGGCGTTCATGCTTGTACAGCGCGGGGGCAATAAAGGCCCAGACCTGGTAGAGGATCACCGGCGCAGAGGCAATCAGCGACACCCAGAAGGTCAGCTTGATCGGCGTGAAGAAAGGCGACGCCACGTCGGTGGCGATCATGGTTGCCCCGAGCGGCATCTGCTTAATCAGGGGCGCAGAGACCACCTGATAGATGTCGTTGGCAAAATAGACCAGGCATAAAAAAATGAGCAAAACCGCAATAATGCAGTTCAGCAGGCGTTTACGCAGCTCGATCAGGTGCGTAATCAGCGGTTGAGTTTCATCTACTGCCATGTTTACGCTTTATCACTCGACGAGGGGGACGCGGCAGCCGCGGGTGCAGGCTTTTTCTCTGCGGGCGCTGGCGTCGGTTCTTGTTTTGGGGTCACCGGCTCGGCTGGCGCCTGTTCGGGCGCGGTAGCCTGATGCTCAGCAGTGGCAGGCGTCACGCCTTCATGCTGCGCTTCGTTATCTTTGACCAGCGGGTTGCGAATGGTATTGGCTTCATCGCTCGCTTTTTCAGGATCGTTGACGCTGTAAGAGCGCTTCATGGATTCCGCCGCTTCGCGCAGTTCGTCCATCGAGGCTTTCAGTTCCGGCGTCAGGTTTTCCATGCTCGCCTTTTCAACCTTTTTCAGGCTGTCCTGAAACTCCTGCAGCTTAAGCTCCTGGGCCAGCTCATTTTGCACCGTTGTCGCCAGCGATCGCAGCGCACGCACCCAGCCTGCAACCGTTTTTACCGCCACAGGCAGACGTTGTGGCCCCAGGACAATGAGGCCAATCACGAAGACCAGCAGCAGTTCACTAAAACCGATATCGAACACGAATTACACCTGCTCGTTATCGTGGCGTTTAGCGTTTTCCTTTTTGGCATCGTCTTGTTTATCGGCGATAGATTTAGCAGTGAAATCCGCATCCTGGCTGGATTTATCCTGCTTCTCGTCATCATCTTTGATCGCTTTCTTGAAGCCTTTGATGGACGCGCCGAGATCGGAACCGATAGAACCGAGTTTTTTGGTACCGAACAGCAGCACGACGATGACGGCAATGATCAACAATTGCCAGATACTGATACCACCCATACATCTTCCCCAGTTGTAGATGATTAATTAAGCAGGCCGCATTATACGTTACGCGGCCCTGCTAGTGCGACGCAATTCAGCGCGTTTTGCGCCATCCGGCTAACCAGACAACCACGCCACCCGCCATCAACCAGGCAGGCATGAGCTCCCACTCAGGACGGTTAATCAGCAGCAGCGTGCCGCTTAACATCAGTACCGCCCCAATGCCAAACAGATACCGGGACTGCCCCTGACGCACATGGTTGGTCTGCAACTCGCGGGCAATTTTATCCACGCTGTGTTGCAAGTTTTTGCTCTGACGCAAACTGTCATACACCAGTTCAGGAATTTCGGGCATTTTTTCAATCCAGAACGGTGCTTTCTCTTTCAGGGAGCGCACCAGCGCCGGAAGGCCAACCTGGTCTTTGATCCACGACTCAAGGAAGGGTTTTGCCGTTTTCCATAAGTCTAACTGAGGATAGAGCTGTCGCCCCACCCCTTCAACGTAAAGTAATGTTTTCTGAAGTAAAACTAACTGCGGCTGCACTTCCATATTAAAGCGACGAGCGGTATTGAACAGGTTCAGCAGCACATGGCCGAACGAGATCTCAGCCAGCGGCTTCTCGAAGATAGGCTCACAGACCGTACGAATGGCGAACTCAAACTCTTCAACGTTGGTATCCGGCGGAACCCAACCGGAATCGACGTGCAGCTCGGCCACTTTGCGGTAATCGCGGTTAAAGAAGGCGATAAAGTTCTCGGCCAGATAGCGCTTATCTTCTTTGTTCAGCGAGCCGACGATACCGCAGTCGATACCGATATACTGCGGATCTTCAGGGTGCTCGTAGCTGACGAAGATATTGCCCGGGTGCATGTCGGCGTGGAAGAAGCTGTCGCGGAACACCTGGGTGAAGAAGACCTGTACACCACGCTCGGCCAGCAGCTTCATGTTGGTGCCCTGCTTTTCCAGGGTTGCGACGTCCGAGACCGGGATCCCGTAGATACGCTCCATCACCATCATGTCCTGGCTGCAATAGTCGGAATAGACTTCCGGCACATACAGCATCGGGCTGTTTTCAAAGTTGCGGCGCAGCTGAATGGCGTTCGCCGATTCACGCAGCAGGTTCAGCTCATCAATCAGCGTCTTTTCATATTCGCGCACCACTTCCATTGGGCGCAGACGGCGGCCATCCGGCAGCAGACGCGGTACCCAGCGGGCCAGGCGATAGATGAGTTTCATGTCGGCTCTGATGATCGGCAGAATGTCCGGGCGGATCACCTTGATGACCACCTCTTTGCCATTCTCTTTCAGCCGTGCGGTATGAACCTGCGCAATGGAGGCGGAAGCTAGCGGCTGAATGTCGAAATCATCAAACCAGGTTTCAACCGGGATGTCGCCCATCGCTTTTTCGATCTGCTGCTTCGCCAGCTTACCGTCGAATGGGGCAACTTTATCCTGCAGCATCGCCAGCTGATCGGCGATCATAGGCGGGAACAGGTCACGACGGGTGGAGAGCATCTGGCCGAACTTGATCCAGACAGGCCCCAGCTCCTGAAGCGCCAGACGCAGACGCTCACCAAGCAGTTTGTCCTGATGGCGATTTGGCATCCAGAATAGCGTTCGCCGCCAGATACGCAGCGGCAGTGTGATGCGCATTCGGGGGATAAGCTCGTCGAGCCCGTAACTCAAAAAGGTGCGGATGATAAAGTAGAGGCGCCGAATTTCACCAGGCGTCATTTGCCCTCCAGTTTTTCAAGCCGTTTTGTCAGTGCATCAACCGCACGCTCAACCGCGGCGGTCTCTTCTGCGAACCATGCCGCTTCCAGCGGCCCCGGCGCCATGCGCCACTCCTCGGTCAGCACTTCTGCGGCATAGCGTTGCTGGCGCATAAAACCCTTCTTCAGCAAGGAGGCGCCGCCGCGCAACACTTTACCGATCCCCTCAGCGGCAATATCGCCTGTCCACGGGGCCAGCAGCTCTGCCGGATCGAACTCGGCCAGATCGGCCAGCGCGACAAAGTTTTGCACCACCTGAATATCGCCTTGAACCTCCAGCTCGCCGCTGCGGATCAGGGCGGTAAGCTGCTGGCGATCGCGCAGTTTGGGCAGCGTGTTCATATGGGTGATGACGGAGCAGTCGGCCTCGCCTTCCCACTCGCCGAGCACGTCGAGCTGACGCTCGCTGAACACCAGCACCAGCGGGGTCGAAAACTCTTTTAATACTACCCGCAGCACTTTGCCGTTCAGACGCTGACGCGCCGTTTTCAGCGCGGGAGACCGGTACAGAAAGGTATTTAGTACGTTTTCCACACCGGCTGTGATCAAGGGTTTAAACGGCATCTGCCACCTCCACTCAGAACTTATAACCGCGATGCAGCGCGACAACGCCTGCCGTCATGTTGAAGTAGTCAACATTGTCAAAGCCGGCATCCTGCATCAGGGCTTTTAAGGTGTCCTGATTTGGGTGCATACGGATGGATTCGGCCAGGTAGCGATAGCTGTCTGCGTCGTTAGCCACCATTTCGCCAATGCGCGGCAGAATGTGGAACGAATAGGCATCGTAGGCTTTGCTCAGCGGCTCAATAATGGGTTTGGAGAACTCCAGCACCAGCAGGCGTCCACCCGGTTTCAGCACGCGGTACATGGAGCGCAGCGCTTTCTCTTTATCGGTGACGTTACGCAGACCGAAAGAGATGGTGATGCAGTCAAAGGTGTTATCCGGGAAAGGCAGCGCTTCAGCGTTCGCCTGAACATATTCAACATTGCCGACCACGCCGATGTTGCGCAGTTTTTCACGACCCATTTTCAGCATCGAGTCGTTGATATCAGCCAGCACAACGCGGCCCGTTTCACCCACCAGACGCGAGAATTTCGCCGTCAGGTCGCCGGTGCCGCCGGCCAGATCCAGCACGGTTTGTCCACGACGCACGCCGCTACAGTCAATAGTGAAGCGCTTCCACAAGCGATGAATGCCGAATGACATCAGGTCATTCATTACATCGTACTTCGCCGCCACGGAATGGAATACGTGGGCCACCATGTCAGCTTTCTGCGCTTTAGCGACAGTCTGAAAGCCAAAGTGCGTTGTGTCTTGTGAATCTTCAACCATCTCAGAGCCTGCTTATCAGTCAAATGTTCGAGAAGTGTAACAGATTGGGCGCATTTGCCCTACGATTCAACCACCCCGGGAATAACGCTCCAGGGGGTCAGCCGACGCCTGCGCGCCTGCTAAGGTATTGTTTGTATTTTGAACTGGCTCGTCACTGCGCAGCCGGTACTCTTCATCCTGCGACGTGGCCTGTTCAACCAATTCCGGATTAATCTCGCGTTTTACTTCCACGCCAAGGCTGCGGAACGATTCGGCCTGAGCCAGCAGGTTACCGCGCCCGGAGGCCAGCTTTTTCATCGCCTGACGGTAGTTATCCTGGGCGCGATCCAGGCTCTGCCCGACCGACGACATGTCATCGACGAACAGGCGCATTTTGTCATACAGGCGGCTGGCGCGATCGGCAATCTGCTGGGCATTGCGGCTCTGGTGCTCATAGCGCCACAGATTGGCAATAGTGCGCAGCGCCACCAGCAGCGTGGTGGGGCTGACCAGCATAATGTTGTTTTTCAGCGCCTCGGAGATCAGCTCCGGCTGGCGGTCCAGCGCCAGTAAGAAAGCCGGTTCAACCGGGATAAACATTAGCACGTAGTCCAGAGAACGCAGGCCGGGTAACTGCTGGTAGTCTTTGCGTCCCAGCAGGCGGATATGGTTACGCACCGAGGCGATATGCTCCTGCAGAGCCGTCTCGCGGGTGTAGTCGTCTTCGGCGTTGAAGTAGCGCTCATAGGCCACCAGGGTCATTTTGGCGTCGATAACCACGTCCTTCTCCTGCGGCAGACGGACAATGACGTCAGGCTGCATTCGCGCGCGGTTTTCGGTTTCAATGCTGACCTGGGTTTGATATTCGTGGCCCTCGCGCAGGCCAGAAGCCTCCAGCACGCGGGTCAGAACCACTTCGCCCCAGTTGCCCTGGGTTTTATTGTCGCCTTTCAGCGCTTTAGTGAGGTTGATAGCCTCCTGCGCCATCTGGGCATTCAGCTGCTGGAGGTTACGGATTTCATGGGCCAGCGTGTGCCGCTCCCGCGCCTCCTGACCAAAGCTGTCCTGCACCTGGCGACGAAAGCCGTCCAGCTGTTCGCGCAGAGGCGACAGCAGGCCGTTCAGGCTCTGGCGGTTTTGTTCATCGACGCGGCGGTTACTCTGCTCAAAGATGCGGTTGGCGAGGTTTTCAAACTGCTCGCTCAGGCGCTGTTCGCTGTTGAGCATCTGGCGGATTTTATCTTCCGCATGCAGCTGGGTGGACTCCAGCCGGGTGGTGACTTCGCGCAGGTCGGCTTCCAGCGAGGTGTTGATATCCCGCAGATTGCGCAACTCGTTGTTGAGCAGCTCGCATTCGTCGCGCCAGTGCCCGCTCTGGGCTATGTTCTGTCTTAATGCACTGAGATCGGCCACCATCTCTTCACGTTCGGCAAGCTGATCGGCCTTCTGCTGCGCATGCTGATAGCTGGCGAACAACCAGCCCACGCCGACGCTGACCAGCGCAATAACGGCATAAAAAAGGATGGAAATATCCACGATGCCCCCTGCATCAAGGTATGACCCGCACAAAATAGAATTGTGCTGTATAAACGTCCAGTTTGAAAAGGGTTTTCTGCGAGGCGCTACGCAAAGAAAAAGGCCGAACAGGTCGGCCTTTGGCATAGAAAAGGGGAAATTACAGCAGGCGGCGGGCCGCTTCCACCACGATTTTCACCGCGTGGCTTTCGGTCTGCTTCATGGTTTCGGCGTTCGGGATCTCTTGCTGGGTACGGTTAACAATCACACCCGCAACCATACCGGCACGCAGACCCTGGCTTGCGCACATGGTCAGCAGCGTGGCAGATTCCATTTCGTAGTTCATCACGCCCATAGACTGCCACTCTTCCATCGAGCCTTTGAAACGGCTGACAACGCGACCGGAGAAGGTGTCGTAGCGCTCCTGGCCAGGATAGAACGTATCAGAGGAGGCGGTTACGCCAACGTGCGTGGTCGCACCAACGGATTTCGCGGCTTCCACCAGCGCGGTGGTGCACTCGAAATCGGCCACTGCCGGGAACTCCATTGGCGCAAAGTGCAGGCTCGCGCCGTCCAGACGAACGGACGCAGTGGTGACCAGCACGTCGCCAACGTTAATGTGCGGCTGGATCGCACCGGTGGTACCGATACGCAGGAAAGTACGGATGCCCAGCTGTGCCAGCTCTTCAACAGCAATCGAGGTAGACGGGCCACCGATACCGGTAGAGCACACGATCACCGCTTTGCCATCCAGCTCTGCCCGCCAGGTCGTGAATTCGCGATGGGCTGCCAGCTTAACCGGCTTATCCATCAGCGCGGCGATCTTTTCCACACGCTCAGGATCGCCAGGGACGATAGCGAGCGTAGCCCCTTGTAAATCGTTTTTAGTGAGGCCGAGATGAAAAACATCAGACTTAGACATAGAAAACTCCTCTGTGGGTCAGTTTGTCAGCAGAAGCAAAGCGGTACTTTACCGAAGGAATCGGCTTAGTTTCGTGACAGACATCACCATGAATAAAATTGATTGCAGTTAATTACCATGAAATAGTGATTAACATCACATTAACGAGTTATATCGTTAACTGTTGCACAAAAGATAGCCTGTTTCGGGCACTGTGGATTGTTAACCTGCGGACTATATTTACTTTTGCGCTAATTGGTACGGAGAATGCCATGACTGGAACATCTGGATTTGCCCCTGCTGCTGATCTGCAAGCCTCAACCGTTGTCACCACCCCCGACGAGGCGATTACCGCCGGGGAGACCTCTATTCCGACTCAGGGCGATAATATGCCCGCTTATCATGCCCGGCCCAAAAATGCGCAGGGGGCATTGCCGATCGTCATCGTGATTCAGGAAATTTTCGGCGTGCATGAGCATATTCGCGATCTCTGCCGTCGCCTGGCGCTGGAAGGCTATCTGGCCGTCGCGCCTGAACTCTATTTCCGTCAGGGCGATCCGAACGATTACAACGACATTCCCACCCTGTTCAGCAATCTGGTAAGTAAAGTGCCGGATGCTCAGGTGCTGGCGGATCTTGACCACGTCGCCAACTGGGCGGCGCGCAACGGGGGCGATCCTCACCGCCTGCTGGCCACCGGCTTCTGCTGGGGCGGACGCATCAGCTGGCTGTATGCCGCGCACAACCCGCAGCTGAAAGCTGCCGTAGCGTGGTATGGCAAGCTGGTGGGCGAAAAGACGCTGAATTCACCGAAGCATCCGGTGGATATTGCGACCGATTTGAACGCGCCCGTCCTCGGACTCTATGGCGCAGAAGATACCGGGATCCCGCTGGATACGGTAGAGACCATGCGTCATGCGCTGCGCGCGGCAAACGCAACGGCGGAGATTGTGGTTTATCCGGGAGCCGGACACGCCTTCAACGCCGATTATCGTCCGAGCTATCACGCAGAATCAGCCAAAGATGGCTGGCAGCGGATGCTGGCGTGGTTCCAACAGTACGGTGCTAAAAAAGGTTAAGCGGCTCACATTTCGCTACGCAAAGTGAGGTGACTGTTTGACTTTTAAACACAATCTGGACGATATAAAACCCACAGGCGTGTAACTACGATCCGTAGGCAAGACCTGAACCCCCTCTCCGTTTTCGAGCGGAGAGGGGGGTTCAGGTCTTTTTTTTGCTCTGGAGACAGGGGCCAGAACATGAACCACTTGCAAACAGCGCTGGAGATCATCGCCCAGGTCGGCGGTGCTGAGAATATCGAACATATCGAACACTGCTCCACCCGCTTGCGGCTGAGCCTGTACGACAATGGCAAGGTCAATGAAGCGGTGCTGGCCAAGGTCGACGGCGTGCTGGGCGTGCGCGTTAACGTGCAGTGCCAGGTAATTATTGGTCACGACGTGGTGCAGGTCTTTGAGGCAGTGCGCTCGCTGGTGGGTTCACCTCAGGCGGGAGGACAACATGCGCCTGCCAGAATCAGCCGTGGCGCGCAGATTGTTGATTTCGTGATCAGCGTTTTTCAGCCGCTGGTGCCTGCCATTGCCGGTGGCGGTGTCCTGAAATCGCTGCTGCTGTTGCTGGACGTCATGGGCTGGCTCAGCCGGGACAGTTCGACCTACAAGGTCCTGGATAATATCGGCTCCGCGCCGCTCTACTTCCTGCCGATCCTGGTGGCGATCACCACGGCGATGAAGCTGAAGGTAAACGTGCTGGTTGCCGTTTCGGCAGTTTCCGTGATGGTGCTGCCGGCGATGACCAAACAGCTGGCCGACGGAACGGCGTTCATGTCGTTTGATCTGCGCAACGTGGCCTACGCCTCGCAGGTCTTCCCGGCGATTCTGTGCGTGCTCTTTTACGCCCGGACGGAAAAGCTGTTCAACCGCTACTCGCCCGGCGCGCTGCGCATTTTTCTCTCGCCGATGCTCTCTCTGCTGGTGACGGTCCCCGTCACGCTGCTGATCCTAGGGCCGCTGGGCTACGAGTTGGGTGCCGGTCTGGCAACGGTGATTTTATGGCTGTACGGCAAACTGGGTTTTGTGGCAACGGGGCTGCTGGCCGCCGCCCTGCCCTTTATGGTCGCCGCCGGGATGCACAAGCCGATGCTGCCTTACGCCGTGGCCTCCATGAGCCAGTTCGGGCGTGAGATGCTCTATCTGCCCGCGTCGCTGGCGCACAATATTGCCGAGTCCGGCGCATGCCTGGCGATTGCCCTCAAGAGCAAAGATAAGGTGCTGAAATCCACCGCCTTCTCCGCCGGGATCTCCGCCCTGTTCGGCATCACCGAACCGGCGCTGTATGGCGTTACCTTGCTGAATAAAAAGGCGCTTTACAGCGTGATCCTCGGCAGCATTGTCGGCGGGGCCTTTATCGGCTGGATGGCGATTCAGGCCTTTGCCCTCGTTGGCCCTGGCCTTGCCAGCATCTCAATGTTTGTCTCTCCGGATAACCCCATGAACATCGTCTGGGCCTTCGCCGGGGCGGGGTTATCCTTTGCCGTGGCCTTTATCAGTGCCTTCGTGCTGTGGCGCGACAAAGCGGCTGAAAACAGCGACGCGCTGAGCTTCACCCGTCCGGTTGAGGGGCAGATCATCCCGCTTGAAAACGTGAACGATGACGTCTTCTCCCGCAAAATCATGGGCGACGGGATCGCGATTATCCCTTCTCAGGGTGTGCTGCGGGCCCCGGCAGATGGAACCATTGTGAACGTATTTGACAGCGGCCATGCGTTAAGCCTGCTCACCGACGCGGGCGTCGAGCTGATTTTCCATATCGGCATCGACACCATCCGATTGCAGGGCGAAGGCTTCTCCCCACGGGTGGTGGAGGGCCAGCATGTTAAAAGCGGCGACACGCTGATTGAATTTTCACTCGATACCATTGCTGCCGCCGGGCTCGATCCGGTGGTGATGATGGTGGTCACTAACGGCGAACGCTTTTCGCTGACACCAGGTAATACCGACGATAAGAATCCAAATCCGCATATCATCATGACGCTTAAGGAGTCCGTGTAATGGAGAAATCCCTCCCGTTTCCGCAAGGTTTTTTATGGGGCGGCGCCATAGCCGCCAATCAGGCTGAAGGGGCATGGAATGTGGATGGCAAAGGGCCGTCCGTAGCTGACGCCATCACCTGGAAGCCCAACCTGTCCGTGAAGGATTACAGCGGCCATATGGCGCTGACCGACGAAAACATCCGCGACGCGTTCGAAGGTAAAAATGACGCGCTCTACCCGAAACGTCGCGGCATCGATTTTTATCACCACTATAAGGACGATATCGCCCTGTTTGCCGAGATGGGCTATAGCGTGCTGCGGGTGTCGATCGCCTGGTCACGTATATTCCCGACCGGTGAGGACGCCGCGCCAAACGAGGCGGGGCTGCAGTTTTATGAAGAGATGTTCCGCGAGCTGCGTCGCCATAACATCGAGCCGCTGGTGACCCTCTCCCACTACGAAATGCCGCTGGCCCTGAGCGAAAAATATAACGGCTGGGTGCACCGCAACGTGGTGGATGCCTTCGTGCGCTTCAGCAACGTCTGTTTCGACCGCTACAAAGATCTGGTCCGCTACTGGCTGACCTTCAATGAGATCGACAGTATCCACCGCCACCCGTTTACCACGGCGGGCATCCGGGAAGAGAAAAGCGCACCGGGCAAAGCACAGCAGGATATCTATCAGGGGCTGCATCACCAGTTTGTCGCCTCTGCGTTGGTGACGCGCGACTGCCACGCCAAAATCCCGGGCAGCCAGGTCGGGTGCATGCTGACCAAGCTCACCACCTATCCGCACAGCTGCCGTCCGGAAGATGTAGAGGCGACGCTGAAGAAGAATCTGGAGAACTACTTCTACGCCGATGTGCAGGTGTTTGGCGAATATCCACCGCTGATCCTGCGGGATCTGGCACGTCGGGACATCCAGATCGAAATGCAGGCCGACGATCGCCACATTTTAAAGGATCATACCGTCGATTTCGTCTCCTTTAGCTACTACATGTCGATGACCGAATCGACCCAGCCGGACGTGGAGCGCATCCCCGGGAATACCGTTCTGGGAGTGAAAAATCCGTACCTGCCGGCGTCCGAATGGGGCTGGCAGATTGACCCTGTCGGGCTGAAAATCTCCCTGCTGGAGCTGTACGATCGCTACCAGAAGCCGCTGTTTATCGTGGAGAACGGCCTCGGCGCGAAGGATGTGGTAGAAAACGGCGCGATCCACGACAGCTACCGCATCGACTATTTCCGCGCCCACTTCGAACAAACTTTGGCAGCTATAAATGAAGGGGTGGATGTGATGGGATTCACCACCTGGGGATGCATCGACATTATCAGTGCGGGCACCTCGCAGATGTCCAAGCGCTACGGTTTTATCTATGTCGATCAGGACGATGAAGGCAAAGGCACGCTGAAACGCCTGAAAAAAGACTCCTTCTCGTGGTACAAAAAAGTGATTGCCAGCAATGGCGCAGACATGCGCTAACCGGCCATGCCGCAGGAATAACCGTGATAACGATAAAAAAGTCGCTTAATAACAGTATGCTGCTGGTCGATAACGACCAGCGGGAGATGATTTTGTTCGGCAAAGGGATCGGCTTTGGCGCGAAACCTGGAACGAATATCGACATGGCGCAGGTGGAGAAAGTATTCCTGCCGCTGAGCGATCTCAAATCCCGCCATTTTTTATCCCTGACGGATACCATTCCTGCGGCGTTCTTCGACATTAGCCATGAAATTCTTATCCTCGCACGCCGCCTGTGCGGAGATAAGCTCAATTCTGTATTGCTCTTTACCCTTGCTGAGCATCTGCACTTTGCGGTGGAGCGCAGCCGCAGCGGGCAGAGGATCCTCAATAAGCTGAGCTGGGAAGTGAAGCGCTACTACCCACAGGAGTACAGCGTGGGGTTGCAGGCGCGCGCCCAGGTGAATGAGAAGTTTGAGGTGGAATTACCCGAAGAAGAGGCGGTGAACATCGCCTTTCATCTGATCAACGCCACCAGCCAGGACGACGACAGCACCGCCCACCAGCAGGTTGAGCTGGTCAACCGCATCGCCGATATCGTGCGCTATAAGCTGGGTAAGAGCATCGATACGCAGTCGGTTAACTACATGCGCTTTATTACCCATCTGCGTTATTTTGCCGAGCGAGTACTGGCCGGGAAAATCGCCCTCACTGAGACCGACGATTTTTATCAGGAGCTGATGCGTCACCGCCCGGACGCGATGACCGTGGCCTGGGCGATCCGCGACTACGTGCAGGATAAGTATCAGCTCACCCTGCCGAAAGATGAACTGACGTGGTTGAGCATTCATATTAGCCGGTTGATGGACGGGCAGGCGTAAATTGCCCGGTGGCGGCGGCGCCTTACCGGGCCTACAAATGACATTAAATCGTGTCCCTGGGTTAACCCTCTTCACCTCCTGATTTTGTGATCCTTCACCAGGTACAAACGCTTTAGGAAATTAACCATACTTTTATCGTTCCCTGTTCTGTATGCCGGGCGTACGCTGGTTTTAATATCTATTCTTAAAACAGGAGGTTATAAGATGGCTATACCCGTCTATCTTTGGTTAACAGACTATGCAGGAAATCAGGTTAAAGGTTCCGTTGATATACGAGGAAGAGAAGGAAGTATCGAGATTATAGAGTTTATGCATTCTGTCGATCTTCCCACGGACAACCTTACAGGTAAAATTACTGGCAAACGTATCCATGGTGACTTTGCTTTAATCAAAGAAATAGATAGCTCATCGCCTTACCTTTATAAAGGCGTATCTGCTGGTAAAAAATTTAAGAAAGCAGAGCTTAAATTTTTTCATATAAATCACAATGGTCAGGAAGAGGAATATTTCCGTATAACAATGGAAAATGTCAGGGTTAATGGAATAGAACCGTTAATGTTCGACATTAAAAACTCTACCTTTGAAAGGCACAATCATCTTGAAGCTTTTTATTTAGCTTACGAAATAATCACATGGCACTATCTGGATGGGAATATTATTCATACAGATAGATGGGGTGCTGAGCAGGAGGCTGTAGTATGACGTGGGTTTATAAAGTAAGTTCGCACTCTTTTTATCTGGATGGCACTTATCAGTTTGATGGTCTGTATGCAGGAAGGCCTGGGTTTAAAAACGACTCGGCAAATGAATGCGTAAAAAACAAAGGCCCGTTACCAAGAGGAACTTATACAATAGGGGCTGCCTTCTATCACCCTAAAACCAAAGCATGGACGATGAGATTAACACCTTATGCCGGTATCGACATGTGTGGCCGGGATAGTTTTATGATACATGGTGAAAGTTCAGCGCATCCGGGAGAAGCATCCGATGGCTGTATCATTCTGAATTTATCCAGTCGTAAAATTATTGCCGCAAGCAGTGATAAAATATTAGTCGTGGAGGATTAAATGTTTAGAAAAAAACTCCTCTGGATATTTTTAATGGTTCCGTTACTCTCAGAAGCACAGAACAAGGGGTGTGCTATTGTCGGCGCCTCAATGGAAACCACTTTATTTGATACTATCTCACGAGATTTGCAGATCGATACATCGACTATTCTGAGAAACAAAACGATTGTTAACGTTATCGACACCTCTCCCGTATCAAAACTGTACGCAAGATCGTTAGCTAAAATCGATTACGAAAGCGCGATGGCACAGGGTAAAGCGACAATACCTGAAAGTGCTTACTTTGAAAGCTATTATGAAAATTATACGCAATCGCTAACAGCGAAATATATTTATATTAATAATGAAATGAAGAAAGATATATTTATTGCCTCCAGCCTTATGAACAAAGATGAATGCTCTGTCAGGTTTAATGGTTATATTACGCTTTCAAGGGAATTTTAATTTCTCAGGAAGACTTAACGTAGGCCGGGCAAGCGTCAGCGCCGCCCGGCAATCCTGCCGCCGGGGTTAACCCTGACGCAAATTCTGCGCAGCCTTCACCATGTTCGCCAGCGCGGCGCGGGTTTCCGGCCAGCCGCGGGTTTTGAGACCGCAGTCGGGGTTCACCCACAGGCGCTCTGCCGGGATACGCTGGGCCGCTTTCTGCAGCAGGGCTTCGATCCACTCCACGCTCGGCACGTTCGGGGAGTGAATGTCGTATACGCCCGGCCCGATTTCGTTCGGGTAGTCGAACTCTTCGAACGACTCCAGCAGCTCCATGTCGGAACGGGACGTCTCGATGGTGATCACGTCGGCATCCAGCGCGGCAATGGAATCCATGATGTCGTTAAATTCGCAGTAACACATGTGGGTGTGGATCTGGGTATCATCCTTCGCCACGGCGGCGTTAATGCGGAAGGCTTCCACGCCCCAGGCCAGGTACGCCTCCCAGTCGCTGCGACGCAGCGGCAGACCTTCGCGCAGCGCCGGTTCGTCGATCTGGATGATGCCGATGCCCGCCGCTTCCAGATCTGCCACTTCATCCCGTAGCGCCAGGGCAATCTGTTTCGCGATGGTTTCACGCGTCACGTCTTCACGCGGGAAGGACCAGCAGAGGATGGTCACCGGACCGGTCAGCATGCCTTTTACCGGCTTGTCGGTCAGGGACTGGGCGTACTTCGCCCACTCCACGGTGATCGCTTCCGGACGGCTGACGTGGCCGATCACCACCGGCGGCTTCACGCAGCGGGAGCCGTAGCTCTGCACCCAGCCGTTCTGGGTAAACACGAACCCGTCGAGGTGTTCACCGAAGTACTCCACCATGTCGTTACGCTCGGCTTCACCGTGCACCAGCACGTCGAGACCTAAACTCTCCTGCTCCACAATCGCCTGTTTGATGTGTTCGGCGATGCCGGTGCGGTAGTTATTGGCATCCAGATTGCCCTTTTTGAAGTCCAGACGCAGGCCGCGGATCTCGGTGGTCTGCGGGAAAGACCCAATGGTGGTGGTCGGCCAGGCCGGCAGGTTGAAACGGGCACGCTGGGCTTCGGCACGCACCTCATAGGCGCTCTGACGCTGGCTGTCCCGGGCAGTGATGGCCGCCAGACGTTTTTCCACGGCCGGGTTGTGCACGCGGGTTGAGTGACGACGGGCCTGAATCGGGGCGCTCCATTCGGTAATCGCCGCCGTGTCGCCCGTATTCAGCGCATCGCGCAGCAGGGCCAGCTCTTCACATTTTTGCAGGGCGAAGGCGAACCAGCTCTTCACTTCCGCATCCAGTCGGGTTTCCACGTTCAGGTCGATTGGGCTGTGCAGCAGGGAGCAGGACGAGGCCACCCACAGCTCGCGTTTTCCGACAATGTCTTTGATCTGCGCATATTTCTCAGTGAGATCGGCGCGCCAGACGTTACGCCCGTTCACCAGCCCGGCAGAGAGCAGCCAGTCGGACGGCAGGCGTTTGTGCAGCTCAGCAACGTCATCTTTACCGTGAACCAGGTCCACGTGCAGGCCCTGTACCGGCAGCGCGGTGATGGTGTCGAGGTTTGGGGTCACCCCTTCGAAATAGGTGGTCAGCAGCAGCTTCACCTGGCCCGCGAGGGCGTCATACGCCGGTTTGAAAGCATCCAGCCACGCCTGCGGCAGCTCCAGCACCAGCGCCGGTTCGTCGATCTGCACCCACTCAACGCCGCGTTTTGCCAGCTCGCCCAGCACCTGCTGGTACACCGGCAGAATATCGTTGAGCAGGCTCAGGCGGTCAAATTGCTCGCCCTTCACTTTGCCCAGCCACAGATATGTCACCGGGCCCAGCAGGACAGGTTTGATCTTGTGGCCCAGCGCCTGCGCTTCGTCCACCTCATCCAGCAGCTGGGTCCAGGTCAGTTTGAACTGCTGGCCCTTCACGAACTCCGGCACCATGTAGTGGTAGTTAGTGTTAAACCATTTGGTCATCTCTGCCGCCGCCGCGGGCTCGCCGGTGGGTGCGCGGCCACGGCCAATGCGAAACAGGGTGTCGATATCCACCGATCCATCGCTGTTCTGATGACGAGCCGGCACGTTGCCAAGCAGCAGGCTGGTGGTCAGAACATGGTCGTACCAGGCGAAATCGCCCACCGGGAGCAGATCCACGCCCGCCTGTTTCTGCTGCTCCCAGTGACGGGCGCGCAGCTCGCGACCCACCGCCAGCAGTTCGTCACGCGTTGCGTTGCCTGCCCAGTAGCTCTCTTGTGCTTTTTTCAGTTCGCGGCGAAGGCCGACGCGCGGGAAACCGAGGGTGTGGTTGCGAATTGTCATGGTATGCCCCTTATGGAATTTTCAGGATTTAGCCGTCCAGATGTTTACACATCTATAATTCGCAAGTACTGTATATTCCTCAAGCGCAATATGTTCATGGCGAAGTGAAGGACTTTCATGATCGAGATAAAACACCTGAAAACGCTACAAGCGTTGCGGAACTGCGGTTCTCTCGCGGCGGCGGCGGCCACGCTGCACCAGACGCAATCCGCCCTTTCTCACCAGTTCAGCGATCTGGAACAACGCCTTGGCTTCCGTCTGTTTGTGCGTAAAAGTCAGCCGCTACGCTTTACGCCGCAGGGGGAAATCCTGCTGCAGCTGGCCAATCAGGTGCTGCCGCAGATCGCCAGCGCGCTGCAGGCCTGCCATGAGCCGCAGCAGAGCAAACTGCGTATCGCTATTGAGTGCCACAGCTGTATTCAGTGGCTGACCCCCGCGCTTGAGAACTTCCGCCAGAAGTGGCCGCAGGTGGAGATGGACTTTAACTCCGGTGTGACCTTTGATCCGCAGCCGTCCCTGGTGCAGGGCGAGCTGGATCTGGTGATGACCTCGGACATTCTGCCTCGCAGCGGGCTGCACTATTCGCCGATGTTTGATTTCGAAGTGCGCCTGGTGCTGGCCCCGGATCATCCGCTGGCCGCGAAAACGCGCATCACGCCGGAAGATCTGGCGACGGAAACGCTGCTGATCTACCCGGTCCAGCGCAGTCGTCTGGATATCTGGCGTCACTTCCTGCAGCCGGCAGGCATCAACCCGCAGCTGAAAAGCGTGGATAACACCCTGCTGTTGATTCAGATGGTGGCGGCCAGAATGGGCATTGCGGCGCTGCCGCACTGGGTGGTGGAGAGTTTTGAACGCCAGGGTCTGGTGGTGACCAAGACCCTGGGCGAGGGGTTGTGGAGCCGGCTGTACTCTGCTGTACGCGATGGCGAGCAGCGTCAACCGGTGACCGAGGCCTTTATTCGCTCAGCGCGGAATCACGCTTGCGACCATCTGCCGTTTGTCCGGAGCGCGGAGCGACCCAACGGCGATGTACCCACAGTGAAGCCAGGATCACCGTCCCCCCAATGATGAAGCTCGGCCAGTGCGGTTGTTCCTGCCAGATGGCGAGATTCACCAGCAGGCCCGCAGGGACATGGACGTTGTTCATGATCCCCAGCGTTCCGGCGTCCACCTGCGTGGCGCCGTAGTTCCACATGAAGTAACCCAGCCCGGATGCCACGACCCCCAGCCAGATCAGCACGCTCCACTGCAGCGTGGTGGTCGGCAGCCTCTGCGGATTCCCCAGCATGAACCACGCTACCACCGCCACGATCGCTGCCCCCATGTAGAACCAGGCAAAGGCGTTGTGCTGCGGCATCGGGCGGGTTTCCATCAGGCGCTTATAGCCCACCATGCCGATCGCAAAGCTGATGTTGGCGAGCTGGACAAACATCAGCCCGGTCCAGAAGTGATCGCTCACTTTGTCGTAGCGAATGATCGCCGCGCCCACCACCGCCAGCGCAGCGCTCAGCAGGTAGCCCCAGCGCAAACGGCGTTTACTCAGCAGATCGTAAATCAGGGTGATATAGAGCGGCGTCAGCACCGTAAACAGCAGGAACTCCGAGACCGACAGGTAGACGTAAGCCCGGAAGCTGAACAGGTACATGATGCCAAGCTGCATCGCGCCCACCAGCATATAGAGCAGAATGGTTTTCAGCGTTTGCCCGCGCGTACGCAGGAACGGCAGGAACACCAGCGCCGCCAGCCCGACGCGCATCAGCACGGAGAAGTAGCTGTCGACGTGTCCGGCAAGGTATTCACCGATCAGGCTAAAGGAGAAGGCCCACAGGATAGTGGTGATGATGAGTAGCGCCACAATGCTTGTCTCTTTGAAAGATGGACAGGCATTGTAGCGAACTACTGGGTTGACAACTGAACGTTAAATAACCAAATGAAGATTATTCAAGGAACAGCTTACGCAGGTATTTTGGCACCGCGTTATCACCGTTAGTGCCGATCACTTCCAGCTCCGGGTGCAGGTCTTTCAAGCGCTGGTGGGCGTTTTCCATGATGCAGCCTTTACCCGCCATGGAGAGCATTTCGGCGTCGTTCATGCCGTCGCCAAAGGCGATGCAGTCCTGCAGGTTAAAGCCCAGACGTTTGGCCACCGCTTCCAGGGCATGGCCCTTGGAGACGCCGCCCGCCATCACTTCCAGACAGGTAAGCGTGGAGAAGCTGACGTTAACCCGGTCGCCCCAGCGAGCATTGATCGCCTGCTCCAGCGGCAGCAGCGCTTCGTGGCTGTCGGTGGTGAAGAACACCTTGCTGATGCCTTCCGGCTCCAGCAGACCCGGTTCATACAGGGAGTAGTTAAAGACCGCCTCTTTGAAGAAACGCATCTCGTCCGGGCGGTGACGGTTCATAAACCATTCGTCATCGCGATAGACGTTGGTAATGATATCGGGGTTGTTATGCACGATACCGAACAGATCGGTGGCGATGTCGCGATCGAGATTGTGGGTGAAGATCAGATTCCCGTCCAGATCGTGCACGCGGGCACCGTTGGAGGTAATCATGTAGGATTTGATCTCCAGATTATCGCGGATCTGCCCCACATCAACGTGGTGGCGGCCGGTGGCGAAGACAAAATTCACGCCACGGGCAGTCAGGAGTTTTAAGGTCTCTTTCGCGTAAGGCGATAAAGTGTGGTCGGGAGAGAGCAGCGTGCCATCTAAATCAGACGCGACAACCTGGTACATAGAAAAATTTAACCTCTGGTGAATATCAGTTATGCCTGCCGAAAAAGTCGACGATGGCGTTGAGTGCGACTGAGCGCATGGCGTCCTTTTCGAAAAGGATCTCATGGTACGCGCCGTTTATGACCAGCGGTTTACCCCCTTCGCAGGGGTGACCGGCTGCGGCTCGCCGTTCACAAAAGCGGTCGTGCATGCGGTTATCCACTACCCGCTCCTCTTCTGCCTGAAGGATAAGCGTGGGAGTACCGTCCTGACCGGCGCCCGCCAGGGCCTCTTCACCTGCCAGTATGCCTTCACGCACCCAATGGTAGGTTGGCCCGCCGACGCGTAAACGCGGTTCATCGGCATAAAAGCGCAAATTACGGCGATAACGCTGCCGGCTGTGGGTTAACACGTTAATGGCAAACGGCAGCGCGCGCCAGCGCCCGGTGCCGATGGCATAGCCTTCACGAATGCGCTGATGGCCCTCAGCCCAGTCGAGAATATGGCGTACCATCCAGTCCGGGAAGCGCATGACGATGCCAAACATCGGGGCGCTCAGGGCAATGGCATCACACTGGTGCTGCGGGTGGCGCTGTAAAAACAGCGTGGCGATTGCGCCGCCCATTGAGTGCGCCAGGATAAAGCGTTTTCGCCACCGGCCGGGCTGTACTTCCTGTTCCCAGAAGGCGGAAAAATCATCGACGTAATCGCTGAACTGACTCACATGGCCGCGGTGCGTGTCGGACAACATGCGTCCGGAACGCCCCTGACCACGATGGTCAATAATCAGCACGTCATAGCCCAGCCGGAAGAGATCGTATGCCAGCTCGGCATACTTAACGTAGCTTTCGATCCGGCCAGGGCAGATCGCTATCACCGAATCATGCGTTTCGGCCTGAAAACGAACAAAGCGCACAGGAACATCATCGACGCCTGTGAACCCGCCTTCCTCGCGCTGGCGCCAGAAATCGGTCAACGGCCCCATAGAGAAAGCAGCAAAAGCCTTTTCTCGCGTTTCCCAGTCCTTATTCTGCTGAAACATCGGGTTTACACCCCTGTAAGCCAAGGAATATCGTTTTTTCGTGACGGGTCGTAAAATGACGCAACATTAGCGTATTGTGGCATAAAAATAGACGATTCGGGAGCTTCAAATGACCTTCGAGTGGTGGTTCGCTTACCTGCTGACATCCATCATCCTCAGCCTTTCGCCGGGTTCCGGGGCCATCAATACCATGACCACCGCCATGAACCATGGCTATCGCGGTGCGGCGGCATCCATTGCCGGGTTACAGACCGGGCTGGGTATTCACATCGTGCTGGTTGGCGTGGGGCTCGGCACGCTCTTCTCCCGCTCGGTGCTGGCCTTTGAAGTGCTGAAGTGGGCCGGTGCGGCCTACCTTATCTGGCTGGGCATTCAGCAGTGGCGCGCCGCGGGTGCCATCGACCTGAACACCCTGGCTCAGACGCAAAGCCGGGGCCGCCTGTTTAAGCGCGCGGTGTTTGTGAACCTGACCAACCCGAAAAGCATCGTCTTTCTGGCGGCCCTGTTCCCGCAGTTTATCGTCCCGCATCAGCCCCAGATCATGCAGTACGTGGTGCTCGGTGTGACCACCATTGTGGTCGATATTATTGTGATGATTGGCTATGCGACGCTGGCCACGCGGATTGCGACATGGATTAAAGGGCCTCGTCAGATGAAGGCCCTGAATAAAGTGTTCGGTTCGCTGTTTATGCTAGTGGGTGCGCTGCTGGCGTCAGCACGGCACGCTTAATCACATTGCCGGATGGCGCTACGCTTATCCGGCCTACGATTAGCCTTCCCCTCTTTATCGGGACAGGATCAGGTGAATGCCGAAGCCGGTGAATAACGCGCCGGCAACGCCGTCAATCCACTTCGCCAGACGCTGATACCCGCGACGCATCGACGGCAACGCAAACAGGCTCGCTACCACCGTGAACCAGGCGAAGGTTTCCAGCACGATCAGCAGGAAAATGCCCCAGCGCGCGCCGGCCCCGACGTCTTCACCCACGAACAGTGAAAATACCGAGCCGAAATAGATAATCGCTTTTGGATTGGCGAGGTTGGTCAGCAGCCCTTTCACAAAGCTACGCCCGCTGGCCGCCAGCTCCATTTTTGGCTCAGGCGCCGCGCGGTCCTCTTTCCTGAACGCCCCACGCAGCATCTGATAGCCCATCCAGCACAGATACAGACCGCCGCCGACCATAATGATGTTGTGCAGCCACGCCATTTTTTCGAGGATCAGGTTCAGGCCCAGCAACGCCACGGCAGCCCAGACCATGACGCCAAGGGTAATGCCCAGCACGCCCATCATCGCCTCTTTGCGGGAGCGGCTCACCGCCGTCTGGGAGACGAAGAAAAAGTCAGGGCCAGGGCTCATGAGCGCCACAATATGCACCAGCGCCACGGTCAGAAACAGGGTTAACATATTTAACTCGCGGGGAAATAGTTCAGGGAGTCATCATCCTGGCACTTTTTTTGCCGGGCTGACTACTCCTCATCATCACCATCCGTATGGGAACGGATCAGCGCCATAAACTCCTTACCAAAACGCTCCAGCTTACGCGTGCCGACGCCGTTAACGCTGAGCATTTCGCTGGCGCTGAGCGGCATCTGCTCGGCCATCTCAATCAGCGTCGCGTCGTTAAACACCACGTATGGCGGGATATTCTCTTCATCGGCGATGGCTTTGCGCAGCTTACGCAGCTTGGCAAACAGCTTGCGATCGTAGTTGCCGCCGTAGGATTTCTGCATCACCCGCGGTTTCAGCGCCACCACGCGCGGCACGGCGAGCTGCAGCTCCACGACGCCGCGCAGCACCGGGCGGGCGGCTTCGGTGAGCTGCAGCGCAGAGTGCTGGGCGATGTTCTGGGTCGCAAAGCCGAGGTGAATGAGCTGACGGATGACGCTCACCCAGTGCTCATGGCTCTGATCGCGACCAATGCCGTAGACCGGCAGCTTGTCATGGCCCATCTCGCGGATACGCTGATTGTTGGCCCCGCGCAGCACTTCCACCACATAGCCCATGCCGAAGCGCTGGTTAACGCGGCCAATGGTGGAGAGCGCCTTACGCGCGTCCATCAGCCCATCGTACTGTTTCGGCGGATCGAGGCAGATATCGCAGTTACCGCACGACTCCTGACGCCCCTCGCCAAAATAGTTAAGCAGCACCAGGCGGCGGCAGGTTTGCGCTTCGGCAAAGGCCCCCATCGCGTTGAGCTTGTGGCGCTCGATATCCTGCAACGGCCCCTGCGGTTTCTCCTCGAGGCAGCGGCGCAGCCAGGCCATATCGGCCGGATCGTAAAACAGCATCGCCTCGGCGGGGAGGCCATCACGCCCGGCGCGCCCCGTCTCCTGATAGTAGGATTCGATATTGCGCGGAATGTCGAAGTGCACCACAAAGCGCACGTTCGGCTTGTTGATACCCATGCCAAAGGCGACGGTTGCCACCACGATTTGCAGGTCGTCGCGCTGGAACTTCTCCTGCACCTCGGCGCGAATGTGGTTTTCCAGCCCGGCATGGTAGGCCGCAGCGCTGAAACCCCGGCTCTGCAGACGCGCGGCGGTGTCTTCCACCTTCGCCCGGCTGTTGCAGTAGATAATGCCCGACTTACCGCGCTGCTCCTGGACATAGCGCAGCAGCTGATCCAGCGGCTTGAATTTCTCCATCAGCATATAGCGGATATTCGGGCGGTCGAAGCTGCTGACCTGGATCAGCGGATCGTTAAGCCCCAGCAGGCGCACGATATCCTGGCGGGTAGTGTCGTCGGCGGTCGCGGTGAGCGCCATAAACGGCAGCTCGGGGAAGCGCTGGCGCAGCTGACCGAGGGCAGCATACTCCGGACGGAAATCATGGCCCCACTGGGAAATACAGTGCGCTTCATCCACCGCCAGCAGCACCGGGTTCCAGTGCGCCAGATGCTCAAGGAAGTTATCCAGCATCAGGCGTTCCGGGGCGATATACAGCAGACGCACCTGTCCGGTACGGCACCCGGCCATCACCTCCTGCTGCTGCTCGCGGGTTTGGGTGGAGTTGATACAGGCCGCCGCCACGCCGTTCGCCAGCAGCTGGTCGACCTGATCTTTCATCAGCGAGATCAGCGGTGATACCACCACCGTCAGGCCGTTCAATACCAGCGCGGGAACCTGATAGCACAGCGATTTCCCGCCGCCGGTGGGCATGACCACAAGACAGTCACGGCCCGCAAGGGCGGTGTTAATGATGGTTTCCTGGCCCGGGCGGAACTGCTGGTAGCCAAAGGTTTCATGCAAAACCTGTTTAGCCAGCAACTCCTGATTTACGACTTCCGCCTGCACCACATCAACCCCATTTGCCTGAAATAAAAACAGGCGCTATTTTCAGCGCCTGCGAGAGAAACTTCAACGTTTAAGACAAAAACATTCGAGGAGGCTAGAAAAGATCGTTCAGCATCACGCCCACGCCGACGCGGGTCTGGTTGAAGTTGTAGTCGATCAGCGATTCGCCGTAACCGCTGTAGACCTGGGTATAGAGACGAACATGTTTGGTCAGCGGGTAGCTGACGCCCATCTCCGCGCCGCCGTAGCCGGTGTTCCAGTTATACTGCCCCTTCACGCTCAGCACCGCTTCGCCCAGCTGATAGCCCACCCGCAGCTGGTAGTAGCCCATGTATTTGGTGATATCCGGGTTATCGTCGGTGTTGCCCACCACGTACCAGGGCTTTACCTCCACCAGCCAGTTGCCGTTCTGCGCCATCAGGCGGGTATAGAGACGGTTCCAGCTGCGTGACGTCGGGTCGGAGCGGCCGTTCGACATGTGGTTGTAGCCAAACTCCACGTCCCGCAGCGTCCAGCCCGCCAGCGAGTAATCGGTGGCAAAGCCGAGGAACAGCTGCGGCTCATAGTTGGTTTCACGAAACGGCGAGGATTCATCGCTGTTCGACAGCTGCCACCACGACCTCTGCGTGTAGGAGCCACCCAGAATCGAATTCGGCCCCAGAATGCCGCGCCATAACGGGAAGGCGAGGCTCAGCTGGAACTTCACCTCATCCTTTTGCGAATCGTCGGCCCAGTCATAGGTGCGGATCGCCTCTTTATTGAGGTCGCTGGTGGCGGTGTAGATAAGGTAGTTGCTGTCATAGGGATAGAGCGTAAAAGGATTATCGTGCTCTTCCAACAGGTTAGCGATGATGCTGCCGCGCACGGCAGGCACCTCCTGAGTTGCCGCGTCCTGCGCCAATGCCACAGAGGGCAGCGTAACCGCCGCCAGGAACCCGGCCTGATATATCCGCATCGGTGATGCTCTCCTGCGAAATTGTTTTAATGAATAGTTATGGTTTATTCATTCTACAGAATTAATGATTAACTGCTTATATCCGGGTTCTGAAAGTAGAAATTCACACTAATGAGGCATAAAATCAACAGCCTTTTAACAATAAGGATGTGACGCGCTATGTCTGCCACGCTTACTGCCGAAGAAGCCCTGAAGCTTGTCGGTGAGATCTTCGTCTACCATATGCCGTTCAACCGTGCGCTGGGGCTCGAGCTGGAGCGTTACGAGAAAGATTTTGCCCAGCTGAGCTTTAACAACCAGCCGATGATGGTCGGTAACTGGGCGCAAAGCATTCTCCACGGCGGGGTGATCGCCTCTGCCCTCGACGTTGCCGCCGGGCTGGTCTGCGTCGGCAGCACCCTGACCCGCCACGACACCATCAACGAAGACGAGCTGCGCCAGCGCCTGTCGCGGATGGGCACCATCGATCTGCGCGTCGATTATCTGCGCCCCGGTCGCGGGAATCGCTTTACCGCCAGCAGCAGCCTGCTGCGGGCAGGCAATAAAGTCGCGGTCGCGCGCGTCGAGCTGCATAACGAGGATAAGGTTTATATCGCCAGCGCAACCGCCACTTATATGGTGGGTTGAGAAGGTAAAATCGGGTAAAATTGCGTTACTTTTTTTGTAACGGATTTTCCTGATGGATGCTAAACAGACGCGGCAGGGCGTTTTACTCGCACTTGCCGCTTATTTTATCTGGGGTATCGCGCCCGCCTACTTCAAGCTGATTCACTACGTCCCCGCTGACGAAATTCTTACCCACCGCGTGATCTGGTCGTTTTTCTTTATGGTGGCGCTGATGAGCGTAAGCCGTCAGTGGTCGGGGGTGAAAACGCTCCTGCAAACGCCAAAGAAAATTTTCCTGCTGGCGCTGTCTGCCGTGTTGATTGGCGGCAACTGGCTGCTGTTCATCTGGGCGGTTAACAACCAGCATATGCTGGAGGCGAGCCTCGGCTACTTCATTAACCCGCTGGTGAATATCGTGCTGGGGATGCTGTTTCTCGGCGAGCGCTTCCGCCGGATGCAGTGGCTGGCGGTGTTCCTCGCCCTCTGCGGCGTGCTGGTTCAGCTCTGGACCTTCGGCTCGCTGCCGGTGATCGCCCTGGGGCTGGCGTTCAGCTTCGCCTTCTATGGCCTGGTGCGTAAGAAAATCGCCGTGGAAGCACAAACCGGGATGCTGTTTGAAACCCTGTGGCTGCTGCCGGTGGCCGCGATTTACCTGTTCGGCATTGCCGACAGCAGCACCAGCCATATGGGCAGTAACCCGTGGTCACTGAATCTGATGCTGATAGCGGCCGGTGTGGTCACCACTATCCCGCTGCTGTGCTTTACCGGTGCGGCAACGCGTCTGCGCCTGTCGACGCTGGGCTTTTTCCAGTACATCGGTCCGACGCTGATGTTCCTGCTGGCGGTGCTGTTCTACGGCGAAGTGCCGGGTGCGGATAAGATGGTGACCTTTGCCTTTATCTGGGTGGCGCTGGCGGTGTTTGTGGCGGATGCGATTTATACCCAGCGCAGGACGCGCAAAGGATTGTAGTGTTGCCCTCACCCTCTCCCACAGGGAGAGGGAACCCGATCGTAGGCCCGGTAAGCGTAGCGCCACCGGGCGCAACCATCAAAGCCAGTTGCGGCGCTTAAAGTAGAGATACGGCGCGAGACCGGCGAGCACCATAAAGACAATCGCCCCCGGATAACCAAAGCTCCATTTCAGCTCCGGCATAAACTCAAAGTTCATCCCGTAGCTGGAGGCCACCAGCGTAGGCGGCAGGAACACCACCGAGACCACCGAGAAGATCTTGATGATGCGGTTCTGCTCAATGTTGATAAAGCCCATCGCCGCCTGCATCAGGAAGTTCACCTTCTGGAACAGGGATTCGTTGTGCGGCAGCAGGGATTCGATATCGCGCAGGATCTCACGCGCCTGCTCCAGCTGACCGCCCGGCAGACGCGCCTTGCGCACCAGGAAGTTCAACGCGCGCTGGGTATCCATCAGACACAGACGCACCTTCCAGCCGATATCTTCCAGCTCCGCCAGGGTCGACAGCGCTTCGTCGTACTCATCGCCCTGATGGCCTTCCATGATCACCCGGCTCAGCTCTTCCAGATCGCTGTAGATGTTCTCAATCTCGTCCGCCAGCTGTTCGATTTTGGTTTCGAACAGGTCAAGCAGCAGCTCATAGGCATTGCCGTCCACCATCGCCTGGCTACGGGCGCGCATGCGGTAGAGACGGAACGCGGGCAGTTCACGCTCACGCAGGGTAAACAGGCGGCCATCGCGAATGGTGAATGCGACAGTGGAGTTACCGGCGTGATCTTCCGCATCTTCGAAGAAGAAAAAGGAGTGGATGTGCAGACCGTCTTCGTCTTCGAAGAAACGGGCCGATGCCTCGATGTCTTCCAGTTCCGGGCGGGTGGCCAGGCTTTGTCCGAGCTCAGATTGTACGCGCAGGCGTTCGTCGTCGTCCGGCTCGACCAGATCCACCCAAACGGCATCAATGAGGGGTTGTGACTCTTCAGCTTCAAGCCGAATCAGTCGGTTCTTTTCCAGTTGAAATGCGCTCAGCATGACCGGGACTCCCAATGCAAAAAATATCGGACAGTTCGGTGGGCACACAGAAACAAATTGGGTTTCAGACCATTAAACAGCCTGACTCAGCGCGACGGGAATAACTGTCGCTGACAACCACTAAGGGCATCAGCGTGAGGAGATAGCCTTAGGAGTTGTTCCTGGATGACAGGGAATTGAGCCAGCATCTACTGGGTGTGTCCAAGGCGAATGTCCTCTTAGCGTAATCGTGCGCGCATGTTACGCCAGCAGTCACAGCGGCGTCAACACGCAACGAAACGCTGAAGAACTTTAAATGCCCTTCAGCGTTTAAGCCTGGCAGCTTATTAAAAAATAGTGATATTTTTCGGAAAGTTACACTGCTTCCAGCCGGGCATAAGCGGCCACCAGCCATTTGATCCCCTGCCCCTGGAACGCCACCTGCAGACGGCTGTGTTCCCCGCTGCCTTCGAGGTTCACAATCGTGCCTTCCCCGAATTTGGCGTGGCGCACGCGCTGGCCGAGTTTGAATCCGCTGTCGTTTTCCGAGATCGGCGCACCCAGACGCTGATGGCTGACCGGGCGGCTGATGCTGGCCCGCAGACGGACCTCTTCCACGCACTCTTCCGGCAGTTCACCAACAAAACGCGACGGGCGGTGGTAAACCTCTTTGCCGTACAGACGACGGGTTTCCGCATAGGTCAGGGTCAGCTTTTGCATCGCGCGGGTCACGCCGACGTAGGCCAGACGACGTTCTTCTTCAAGACGCCCGCCCTCATCCAGCGACATCTGGCTCGGGAACATCCCCTCCTCCATGCCGACGATAAACACCTGCGGGAACTCCAGCCCTTTGGCCGAGTGCAGGGTCATCAACTGGACGGCGTCCTGCCAGGTGTCGGCCTGCCCTTCGCCCGCTTCCAGCGCGGCATGGGACAGGAACGCCTGCAGCGGCATCAGGTCCTCATCTTCTTCGTTGTAGCTGAACTGGCGCGTCGCCGTCACCAGCTCCTCTAAGTTCTCGATACGGGTCTGACCCTTCTCGCCCTTCTCCTGCTCGTACATCATGCGCAGGCCGGAGTCTTTGATTACCCGGTCGGTCTGAACGTGCAGCGGCATGTCGGCGGTTTCCTGCGCCAGGGCTTCAATCAGCTCCAGGAAGCGCTGTAGGGCGCTGGCCGCACGTCCGGCGAGGACCTTCTCCTGCAGCAGTTCGCGACACGCCTGCCACAGGGTCAGCTGGCGGTCGCGGGAGGTCTGGCGCACCACGTCGAGGGTACGATCGCCGATGCCGCGCGTTGGCGTGTTGACCACGCGCTCAAAGGCCGCGTCGTCGTTACGGTTGGCAATCAGGCGCAGATAGGAGAGCGCGTCTTTGATTTCCTGGCGTTCGAAGAAGCGCATCCCGCCATAGATGCGGTACGGCATGCTCGCCTGCAGCAGCGCCTCTTCCAGCACGCGCGACTGGGCGTTGCTGCGGTAGAGAATGGCGCACTTCTCCAGCGCGCCGCCGTTGTCCTGCCAGGTTTTGATCCGGTTAACCACGAAGCGGGCTTCGTCCAGCTCATTGAAGGCGCAGTAGAGCGAGATCGGCTCGCCGTCGATGCCCTCGGTCCACAGCTTTTTACCCAGACGCCCGTTGTTGTTTTCAATCAGGGCGTTGGCCGCGCTCAGAATGTTGTTGGTGGAGCGGTAGTTCTGCTCCAGGCGGATAGTTTCTGCGCCAGGGAAGTCTTTCAGGAAGCGCTGAATGTTCTCCACCTGGGCGCCACGCCAGCCGTAGATCGACTGATCGTCATCGCCGACGATCATCACCTTGCTGGAGTCGCCCGCCAGCAGGCGGATCCACGCGTACTGAATGTTGTTGGTATCCTGGAATTCGTCCACCAGGATATTGGTAAAGCGTTCGCGGTAGTGCTGCAGGATATGCGGCTTGTTGAGCCACAGCTCGTGGGCGCGCAGCAGCAGCTCTGCGAAATCTACCAGCCCGGCGCGATCGCAGGCCTCCTGATAGGCCTGATAGACCTTCTGCCAGGTCTGCTCAATCGGGTTGCCAAAGCTCTGGATATGGTGCGGGCGCAGCCCTTCGTCTTTCTGGCTGTTGATGTACCACATTGCCTGACGCGGCGGCCACTGCTTCTCGTCGAGGTTCATGGCCTTGATCAGGCGCTTCAGCAGACGCAGCTGGTCTTCGCTGTCGAGGATCTGGAAATCCTGCGGCAGGTTGGCGTCCAGATGATGCGCACGCAGCAGGCGGTGCGCCAGCCCGTGGAAGGTACCGACCCACATGCCGCCCTGGCTGGTGCCCATCAGCTGGGCGATACGGTGGCGCATTTCCGCCGCCGCTTTGTTGGTGAAGGTCACCGCCATAATTGAGTACGGCGAGCAGTTCTCCACGCTCTGCAGCCAGGCGATACGGTGTACCAGCACGCGTGTCTTACCACTGCCCGCCCCTGCCAGCACCAGCATATTGGTGCGCGTCGCGGCAACCGCGTCACGCTGTTTGTCATTAAGGCTGTCGAGCAGGTAAGAAACGTCCATTGGCACCGTCACGTAGTAATCAGGAACACTGCAAAACGCCCGGTGGCGCTTCGCTTACCGGGCCTACGACTGCAAAACCCTGGTAATTTATACAATAGTACTGATGATTATATCAGCGTGGTGAGGGATGCCAACCGTGAAATTTCGATGTGCGGCAGCAGGCGGCTGTCGGCGGTCTGCATCAGATCGGCCTTTTCCGGCTTAATCCAGCAGGCCTGCATCCCGCAGCGGATCGCGCCGGCGACGTCGGTCGTCAGGTCATCGCCCACGTGCAGGATCTCCCCCAGCGGCAGGCCGAGCTTCTCCGCCGCCAGATGGTACATATCGTTAAAGGGTTTGGAGCGCCCGTGCGGGCCCGCGCGCAGGACAAACTCGAAGTAGTCACCCAAGCCAAACAGCTCCGGCTGGGCGTTGCCATTGGTGATGGCCACCAGCGGCCACTTCTGGCCCAGCTTCGCCAGGGTGTCGTGGGTCTCCTGCGGCACGTCGATACGGCTGCGCCATTGGGCAAAGTGCGCCATCGACGCTTCTGCGCCCAGCGCGGCTTCGGCGGCGGTCAGGCCGGCATTGAGCATCGCCTGCTCAACGGCGCGGCGACGCCACTCGGTGACGTCGTGATAGATTTCCGGCTCGGTTTGCCGTAACGCCTGACGCAGGCGATGAAACTCTTTATTTTCCAGCGTCTTTAACGCCGGATGGTAGTTTTGCACAAACGCCAGTGCTTCCTGCTCGGTACGCAGGATCACCTCGCGGTTGTCGTAAAGGGTGTCATCAAGGTCGAACGTCAGTGCTGAGATGTGGCCTAATGGACGATAAAAACGCATTATTTCCCCCCGTTTGGCGCGTGGATGCGCCGCGTCGTACACCGAGGCAAGGTGTTGAAAATCAAGATGGGTATAGATCTGGGTGGTGGACAAATTGGCGTGGCCCAGCAGCTCCTGCACGCCGCGTAGATCGCCGCTGGACTCCAGCATGTGCGTGGCGAACGAGTGGCGCAGTTTATGCGGATGAACATGGCTGTTCAGCCCCTGCTTGATCCCCCACTCGGCAAAGCGTTTTTGCACGTTACGCGCCGAGATACGCTTCCCGAGCTTTGAGAGGAACAGCGCATCCTCTTCGGTGCCGAACAGGCCGCGCAGATCGAGCCAGTGTTCAATCCACGCCACGGCGTTGCGGCCAATGGGCAGGCGGCGCTCTTTGCTGCCTTTGCCCATTACCCACACTTCGCCGGTGTCCAGATCGAGGTGTTTGATATCGAGGTTCACCAGCTCGGAAAGACGTAGCCCTGCGCCGTACATCACCTCCAGCATCGCCCGATCCCGTACCGCCAGCGGATCGTTGAGATCGATATCCAGCAGGCGGTTAACGTCATCGACATCGATATTTTTCGGCAGGTGGCGCGGCGCTTTCGGCGCGGCGATCCCTTTGGCGGGGTTGGCGTTAAGCTCGCCCTGGCTTACCAGCCAGTCGAAGAAGCTGCGTAGGGCCGACAGACGCAGCGCGAGGCTGGCAGGGCCAAGCCCTTTTCGGCGGCTGCGCACGGCAAAGGTTCGCACCGTGGCGGCGTCACATTGCTGCCAGCTCGTCAGGCCGATCTCGTCGGCCAGCTGCATGATGGCATCAAGCTGACGCTGATAGTTTACCAGTGTGATGGGGCTGAGCTGGCGCTCAACGCCCAGATAGCGCAGAAAACGCGTGACGGCAGGGGCCAGCAGAGCATCCGTCATACGCGTTCGATCCAGCGTTCCAGCAGCTCGGGCAGCATCTGCGCGATCTCCTGGAGCAGCTGCGTCCCTTGTCCCTGCAGATAGTGCTGCGGATCGCGGCTGGTGAACAACATCACCCCGAGATCGCCGTCGCGTCCCATCAGCGACATAGCCACCGAACCGATGGCTTTGGCCTCCGGCAGGACCACCAGCAGCTCCGGACCATTCAGCGGCCCAAGATAGTGGTTCTCACGCCCCATGCGCTGAATGCGCAGCGGCTCAAACGACTGACGCGATAGCGCCAGATGGGTAAAGCTGGAGGGGGGGCTAATGCGCCAGCGGTCCGGGAACAGGCGCAGGGTTGCCCCGGCCAGCCCCAGCTCGCGCGCCCAGCGATGCAGGCGGAGCAAAAATTCGTCCAGGCTGCTGGCCGAGGCCAGTCGCGACTGCAGATGCAGCAGACGATGGAAAAGACCTTCATTACTGGTGGCCTGCTCCATCAGCAGCGAGATGTTCTCTTCCAGATGGTTGATATGGTTGCGCGCGCGCGCCATATGCCATTCGACCAGTGAAACCGTACCGCGGATCGGATGCGGCACGCGCATCTCTTCAACCACGCGGGCATTGCGAATGAAAAACTCAGGATTGCGCAGCAGATAATCAACAACCGCCCGGTCGTCCATCTCCGTCAGCGTTTCCTGCAGTTCTTCTCCTGGTTGTTTCATAGATGGATAAACCCGTCGTAAACTTGTGTCGCCGGGCCCGTCATATACAGCGGCTGACCCGGGCCTTTCCAGGCGATATCAAGACGGCCGCCTGGTAAATCCACGCGTACCTCTTCCGCCAGTAAACCCTGCGCAATCCCCACCGCGACGGCGGCACAGGCACCGCTGCCGCACGCCTGTGTTTCACCTGCCCCGCGTTCATAGACGCGCAGACGGATGTGATCGCGAGTGATGACCTGCATAAATCCAATATTGGCGCGCTCAGGGAAACGTTCATGGCTTTCCAGCACCGGACCGAGCGTCTCAACGGGCGCGGTCGCGACGTCATCAACCTGAATCACGCAGTGCGGGTTCCCCATGGAGACCACGCCGCACAAGACTGTCTGTTCTGCGGCGCGCATGATATAGGTCTTTTCCGCTTTGTTGGCGCGGAACGGCACCTGCGCCGGCTCGAAGTTCGGCTCGCCCATGTTGACCCGTACCAGTTCGTCGTCGGTGACGCTCAGCACCATCCGCCCATTGGCGGTGCTGACGCGGATATCGCGCTTGTTAGTCAGCCCTTTCAGACGGACAAAGCGGGCAAAACAGCGCGCGCCGTTGCCACACTGGGAGACTTCGCTGCCGTCGGCATTGAAAATGCGGTAGTGAAAATCGAGATCCGGATCGTAAGGCGGCTCCACCACCAGCAGCTGATCAAAACCTACCCCGAGGTGCCGATCGGCCAGACGGCGGATCAGCTCCGGCGAAAAGAAGACATTCTGCGTTACCGCGTCGACGACCATAAAATCATTGCCAAGGCCATGCATTTTAGAGAACTGCATTATTTACTCCATTGCGCGGTTCGCAACGCGCGTCAGTAATTCACCTGGCTTGGGCCGCCATTGTCGCCGCGATCGTTACGATCTGGCATGGTGGTTTGTACAGGGCTTTGCGCTTTTTTGGTCGGTGGCGGCGCGGTTTTATCTGCCGGTGGGAAATAGAGCGGCCCTTTCAGACCACAGCCACTCAGGCTAAACAGTGCGAGGAGAACGGCAAGCGTTCCAAAAACGTTTTTCATTATCAGGTTGCCTGTAAGTTCATGCTTTCTGTTTTCTATCATCGCAGGAGAAGGCACAAAAGCAAGAGTTTGCCGCTAACCTGCAACCGGAATTATTTAGCGTTATACTGCCGCCATCACGAAAAACAGGAACAGAACCATGAATGACAGTGAATTCCATCGCCTTGCCGATAACCTGTGGCAAACCATCGAAGAACGCCTTGACGACTGGGATGGCGACAGCGACATCGATTGTGAGATCAACGGCGGCGTACTGACCATCAGCTTTGAAAACGGCAGCAAGATCATTATTAACCGTCAGGAACCGCTTCACCAGGTGTGGCTGGCCACCAAGCAGGGCGGCTACCATTTCGACCTGAAGGGCGACGAGTGGATTTGCGATCGCAGCGGTGAAGCGTTCTGGGATCTGCTTGAGCAGGCCGCGACCGCGCAGTCAGGCGAAGAGGTGAGCTTCCGCTAAGGTTTATTGCCCGGTGGCGCTGCGCTTACCGGGCCTACAACGGCTCGAACCGTAGGCCGGATAAGCAAAGCGCATCCGGCACAGCGGCTCAGGAGAAATACTGCTGCAATAGCGGGGTGTTGGCGTCCTGATTGGCCGGCGCGGCGGCAATCACCTGGGTACGGAACGGAATCACCTGCGCACGGCCATCGACCTTCACAATCTGGTAGAACTGCGGCAGGTTGAAGTTGATAAAGCTTGAACCGTAGGTGAAGCGGTCGTGTGAGGAGGAGTAGAAGCGGCTGACGTCGCGCACCAGCTCCTCTTTGCTGCCTTCACAGTGGTGATACACTTCGGCGCGGTTGGTTTCATCAAGGATATAGATATTGAAACCGGCATCGTCGCCCGACTCTTCAAAGAAGAACTGAATAATCCCTTCGCTGGCAAAGCCATCCACCACCTGCGGCAGTTTAACGTGGTTGGTTTCAACCTGGACCGACAGACCGTGCAGTTTATTGTGCGAAATGGCGCCGTAGAACTCGATGGCGTTTTCCAGCTTCTGCACCGACACGTTGAGACGCTCAAAGAACAGGCCCCAGGTCTGCCCGGAGACGCGCAGCGCTTTGAAGCGCCCGGTTTCCTGACGGGTGCTGGAGAGACGCAGATCGATACACTCGGAGACCAGCTGCTGCACGCGTGTACGGATCAGGCCGCGCAGATGCTGGCTGTAGCAGAAGACCTCAACGCTGTCCGGCGGAGCAGCATCCTGGTGCATCTTGCCGAGAATGGTTTTCAGCGCTTCGATCATCGCCTGCTCGCCGTTGAAGTGCAGAGTACGCACTTCGTTCCACGAGTTGCGGTAGAGCAGATCGACGCTGCCCACCAGGCAGTTTTGCTGCTCGCCAAAGCTGAATACATCCAGCTTACGGAAATCGAAATGCACAACCTGATTGCGGAACGCCGCCGTCGGGTCATATTCCAGGTTGACGATAATCGCCAGATGGCGAATTTCGCACGGGCTGTAGAGCGCTTTCGGCGTCGGGGCAGGCAGACGCAGCGGGAAGTGGTGCGACACATCTGCCACCATCTCCTGCAGCTTGGCGAGATCGACGATCTCATTGCCCTTAATAAACAGGCGGGTACGTGACGTCAGCAGGCCGTTAAACCAGGCCCAGGCCACCAGCTTATTCAGATAGCGGTTATATTCCAGCGGCTGATGGCTGATGATCGAGTCCATGCTCGGCGCACGGTTGTACAGATACCACCCGGTGCGGTTCGCGCGACCCGGCGGCACATAGATAAAGGTCAGGTTTGGTTCAGACAGGTCCGGCGAAATTTGCGGGTTCACCAGCGTCACTTTACCCGGCAGCGCTTCAAACGCGGCGTACAGCTTACGGGTCAGAACACCGATATCCTGCGGGCTGGCGGAAACGCTGAGGTTATTACGACGGGCAAAGCGGATCAGGTTACGGTAGCTCTGCATCATGGCATCGAGCAGCTCGTTGTGCGCTTCACGCACCTGATCGATCTTCCAGTTGGCGCGGTTATCGAGCATCGACAGACGCTCTTCGTCCCATCCCCACTCTTTGACTAATTGACTGACCACTTCACGACGCCAGCCGACGCATGCGCGTTCGCGGCTGAGCTTTTCACAGACTTTGAGGTAGAAACATCGACGGACCAGATCCAGACGGGTCGGATCGTCGATGGCTTTCAGGTATTCGGTGACGCGCTCGAGCATCATGCAGTAGGCATCCAGACCGAAAGAGACAATCTCGCCATCATGCAGACGCTGTTTAATGTCTTTCGCCAGCAGGCGCGGCGTCGGGTATTCCCACGAGTAGGCTTCAAGCAGCAGGGTTTTCAGCACCGCTTTATAGGGGGAATCGATACTTTTATACAGCTGCCACAGGCTCGCACCGAAGTACTCTTCGGCAGACAGCGAGCTCAGGCCGCCCAGATCCAGCCACTCGTTTGGCGTCAGGACCCCCTGGGCGTAGAGCTTCATGACGTAATCGTCGTAATGCTCTTCTTCGTCGCACGGCACCATACTCCAGAGAATACGCTTCCCGGCGAGGCGCACGGCGGTACGGTAAAACTCATCCAGCAACAAGATGTGCTGCGTCGAGCCGCAGTCTTCACCACCCAGACTGCCGCTTTCATTATGGCGGAAACGGTTTTCATCAATCAGGAAGAAGCTTACTTCCACGCCGAGCGAGGCCGCCCAGCTCTCCAGCAGGCTGCATTTACGCTGCAGCAGCTGACGCTCGTCGTTATCGAGCCAGGACTGATGGCAGACCCAGATATCCAGATCCGAAGAACAGCTCTGCCCTACCGAAGAGGTACTGCCCATGGTGTAGAGGCCGGTGATCGGCAGTTCACCTTTCGGGGAATCCTGCGGCGGCATGCCACGGTAGAGCTCAAGCTCTTTCAGGTAGTGTTCTTGGGTTTCATCAGGCGTGAAAAGGCAGATGCCCTTGGGAACGTTACCGTCGAGGTAACCCGGCATCAGTGGGTGGTGATAGTGCAACAATGTCGGCAGAAGACTGTAAACCTGCTGGAAAGCAGGACCCATCGCCGCAAGCGCGCGATCGACACGCAGTTGGTTGATGGCATCCAGTCTCTGTTTCAGAGTCTCAATATAGAGGTACAAGACGTATCGCCTGATGTTCAGAAGGCATTAATCCTCATCAGGACCGAGGATTACGCGTTCACAGTATTTCGAAAGTAACCGTCGCCCTTTTTCGCCCTTATCTTTCTGGTCTCGGAGACGAAAAAATGGTCTAAAACGTGATCAATTTAACACCTTGCCGTTTGACCGTAAAGAAAGATGCGCTACATACAAGTGTAGCACCGTTCTGTACGTGTAAATTCCTGAATACGGCAGCAGGCAACCTCTATCGCTGCCCTGTCCTGAACCCCTCAACGTCCGTAAACCTGACACTCCCAGGACAACAATGTTAGGATGGTCAGTAGATGATTAAGACGGTAACAAGCATGTTAGACAATGTTTTAAGAATTGCCACACGCCAAAGCCCCCTTGCGCTCTGGCAGGCACATTATGTTAAGCAGCGCCTCGAAGCCTGCCATGAAGGCCTGCGCGTTGAGCTGGTGCCGATGGTCACGCGCGGCGATGTCATTCTTGATACACCGCTGGCGAAAGTGGGCGGTAAAGGCCTGTTCGTCAAAGAGCTGGAGCTGGCACTGCTTGAGGATCGCGCCGATATCGCGGTTCACTCCATGAAGGACGTCCCGGTTGATTTCCCCGAGGGGCTGGGGCTGGTCACCATTTGCGAGCGCGAAGATCCGCGTGACGCCTTTGTTTCAAACCGCTACGACTCGCTGGACGCGCTGCCGCAGGGCAGCATCGTTGGCACGTCAAGTTTACGCCGCCAGTGCCAGCTGGCCGAGTCCCGGCCGGACCTGGTTATCCGCTCCCTGCGCGGTAACGTCGGCACCCGTCTCGGCAAGCTCGATAACGGCGAATACGACGCCATCATTCTGGCAGTTGCTGGGCTGAAACGCCTGGGTCTGGAGTCGCGCATTAAGGTGGCGTTACCACCGGAACAGTCGCTGCCGGCCGTCGGTCAGGGCGCGGTAGGCATTGAGTGCCGGCTCGACGATACACGCACCCATGCGCTGCTGGCACCGCTCAATCACGACGAGACGGTAATCCGCGTCAAGGCGGAGCGCGCCATGAACACCCGCCTTGAAGGGGGATGTCAGGTGCCGATTGGCAGCTATGCTGAATTAATTGATGGCGAACTGTGGCTACGTGCGCTGGTTGGCGCGCCGGACGGTTCGCAGATGGTGCGCGGCGAACGCCGTGGCCACCCTCAGGATGCAGAACAGCTGGGTATTTCGCTGGCTGAAGAGCTGCTGAATAACGGTGCCCGTGAAATTCTCACGGAAGTCTATAATGGAGAACCCCCGGCATGAGTATTCTCGTCACCCGCCCTTCTCCCGCTGGAGATGAGTTAGTGAGCCGTCTGCGCACACTCGGGCAGGTGGCGTGGAGCTTTCCGCTGATTGAGTTCTCTCCGGGCCGGGAGCTGTCCCTGCTCGCTGGCCATCTTGCCGCGCTGCAGGCCGATGACATGCTGTTTGCCCTGTCGCAACACGCCGTGGAGTTTGCCCACGCCCGGCTGCAGCAGGACGGCCAGCGCTGGCCGGATGCGCCACGCTATTTCGCCATCGGCAGAACCACCGCCCTGGCGCTGCATACCGAAAGTGGCAAAGACATTCGCTATCCGCTGGATCGGGAAACCAGCGAAGTGTTGCTACAATTACCTGAATTACAAACTGTTGTGGGAAAGCGCATTCTGATTTTGCGCGGCAACGGTGGACGAGAATTGCTGGGCGACACGCTGCGTGAGCGCGGAGCAGAAGTGACATTCTGTGAATGTTATCAACGTTGTAATAAACATTATGACGGTGCAGAAGAGGCGATGCGCTGGCAGTCCCGCGGCGTGACCACTCTGGTGGTGACCAGCGGCGAAATGCTGCAACAGCTCTGGTCGCTGATCCCACAATGTTATCGTGATAACTGGTTACTCCGCTGTCGGCTTCTGGTCGTCAGTGAGCGTCTGGCGAACCTCGCCCGGGAACTGGGCTGGCAAGATATTCGGATCGCTGATAACGCCGACAACGATGCGCTGCTGCGCGCATTACAATAACTCTCATAATGGGAAGCCATAATGACGGAACAAGAAAAATCCTCCGCCGTGGTTGAAGAGACCAGGGAGACTGTGGACACCACGCCACAGCCAGAAACGACAGAGAAGAAGCATGGCAGCAATAAAACCAGTCTGGCGTTAAGCGCGATTGCCATCGCCATTGCGCTGGCCGCAGGCATCGGCCTGTACGGCCTGGTGAAGAAACAAGCCACCAATCAGACCGCCACCAGCGACGCGCTGGTGACCCAGGTTACCGCCCTGCAACAGGCACAGCAGGCGCAGAAAACCGAGCTGGAGGGGGGTGATTAAACAGCAGGCAGCCCAACTGGCCGACGCGAACCGTCAGCAGGCTGAGCTGACGAAGCAACTGGATGAGATGCAGCAAAAAGTGGCGGCCATTTCCGGCACCGACGCCAAAACCTGGCTGCTGGCGCAGGCGGATTTCCTCGTCAAACTGGCCGGGCGTAAGCTGTGGAGCGATCAGGACGTCACCACCGCCGCCGCGCTGCTGAAAAGCGCCGACGCCAGCCTGGGCGACATGAACGACCCGAGCCTTATCACCGCCCGTCGCGCCCTCACCGAAGATATCGCCAGCCTGGCGACCGTTTCGCAGGTGGACTACGACGGCATCATTCTGAAAGTGAATCAGCTGTCGAACCAGATCGATAACCTGCGTCTGGCAGACAATAACGACGACGACTCCCCGATGGATTCCGACAGCAGCGAACTCTCCAGCTCGCTGAGCGAGTGGCGCATCAACCTGCAAAAAAGCTGGCAGAACTTTATGGACAGCTTTATCACCGTGCGCCGTCGCGATGAGACCACCGTACCGCTGTTAGCCCCGAATCAGGACGTCTACCTGCGTGAAAACCTGCGCTCACGCCTGCTGGTGGCCGCCCAGGCGGTGCCTCGCCATCAGGAAGAGACCTACAAGCAGGCGCTGGACAACGTCTCGACCTGGGTGCGTGCCTACTACGATACCGACGATGCCACCACCACGGCCTTCCTCGAAGATGTGGACAAGCTGAGCCAGCAGAACATCACCATGAACGTCCCGGATAAGCTGGCGAGCCAGCCGATTCTGGAGAAGCTGATGCAGACGCGCGTGCGCAACCTGCTGGCACAGCCGGGCGTGGCTGCAGAGCAGACACCTGCTTCTGCTCCGGCTCCGGCTCCGGCTCCGGCCCCTGACAGCGCGCCGCAAGGAGAGTAATTATGTTGAAAGTCCTGTTACTCTTCGCACTGCTGCTCGCCGGGATCGTGCTTGGTCCTATGCTGGCGGGTCATCAGGGTTACGTGCTGATCCAGACCGATAACTACAATATCGAAACCAGCGTCACCGGGCTGGTGATCATTCTGATCCTGGTGATGGTGGCGTTTCTGGCGATCGAATGGATCCTGCGCCGCATCTTCCGTACCGGAGCGCATACCCGCAGCTGGTTTGTCGGCCGCAAGCGCCGCCGCGCCCGCAAGCAGACCGAACAGGCGCTGCTGAAGCTGGCCGAAGGCGACTATCAGCAGGTTGAGAAGCTGATGTCGAAGAACGCCGATCATGCTGAACAACCGGTGGTCAACTATCTGCTGGCAGCCGAAGCCGCCCAGCAGCGCGGCGACGAAGTGCGCGCCAATCAGCATCTGGAGCGCGCCTCCGAACTCGCCGAAAACGATCCGATCCCGGTGGAGATCACCCGGGTGCGTCTGCAGCTGGCGCGGAACGAAAACCATGCCGCCCGTCACGGCGTCGATCGTCTGCTGGAGATTGCCCCGCGTCATCCGGAGGTACTGCGTCTGGCTGAGCAGGCCTATATCCGTACCGGTGCATGGGGCTCGCTGCTGGACATCATCCCGTCGATGGCAAAAGCCGAGGTGGGTGACGATGAACAGCGCGACGACCTGCAACGTCAGGCCTGGATTGGTCTCATGGACCAGGCGCGTGCCGATCAGGGCAGCGATGGCCTGAAGGCCTGGTGGAAAAATCAGAGCCGCAAAACGCGCCAGCAGGTGCCATTGCAGGTAGCGATGGCGGAACACCTGATTGAGTGCGGCGATCACGATACCGCGCAGAGCATCATTCTTGATGGCCTGAAGCGCCAGTATGACGATCGGCTGGTGATGGTGATCCCGCGCCTGAAAACCAATAACCCGGAGCAGATCGAGAAGATGCTTCGCCAGCAGATCAAAACCGTGGGCGATCGGCCGCTGCTGTGGAGCACCCTCGGTCAGTCTCTGGCCAGACATGGCGAATGGAAAGAGGCCAGCCTCGCCTTCCGCGCCGCGTTAAAACAGCGCCCGGATGCGTTTGACTACGCCTGGCTGGCGGATACCCTGGACAAGCTGCATCTGCCAGAGGAGGCCGCCGCGATGCGTCGCGATGGTCTGCTGCTGACGTTGCAGAACAATCCCCCGCAGCAATAATTGCAAAGGAGGCCTGACGGCCTCCTTTTTTATTTGCTACATTCTTTGCATCTTCCTCATGAGACCACCTCCGCCAATGTAACGAACACCTTTCATTAAACATTTTTCCTGCACACGCCTTTCCGGCGTGGACTAAATCGTTTTTGAAAGGATCGTTTCATGAACACGCTTTTGTACGCGCTTTTTTGCGCGCTCCGCAGCCATCGCTGGCTGCGCCTGCTGGCCTGCGCTTTTCTGTTTACCTCTGTGGGGAATGGCTTAACCCAGGTGATGGTCTTTGGCCTGCTGCTGGACTGGCAGGCCCCCGCCTCTCTGCTGACCCTGGCATATTTGTTTGCCACGCTTCCGGGATTTCTGGGCAGCCTCGTCGGGGAGAAGCTCTGTATGCGCTTTTCGCCCATCCGCCTGCTGGTCCTGACCGAGTGGCTGGGTCTGCTCGCCCTGCTGTTTCCCCTGCTGGGTATTCAGTATCACAGCATGGTGGCGCTGCTGGCGGTGCAGTCCACCGAGGCCTTTCTGGCGGGCATGAGCTGGCCCGCGTTGACCCTGCTGTTCCGACGAGGATTATCCGAAGCCGAGCTGCCCGCGGCGACATGCCTGGAGTCGATGATTTTTGCGTCGCAGGTGCTGCTGGGTACCGGGCTGGGTATGGTGTTGTTTCATCATCTGCCCGCCCTGGCCCTGCTGGGGGTCGACGCGCTCACCTTTGTGGGCTCCTTGCTGATGCTGATCCTCGCCGGCAGCGCGTTGCCCTCTCTGGCACCTGAGCAGGCAGCGGAAACCGAAAGACCGGTGGCGGTGCGCTGGCAGGCACTGGCTCCACTGCAAAAACGCAGCCTGTTACTGCTTCCTGCCCTCGCCGCCGTGGGATCGCCCGCTATGGCGCTGCTGCCTGCTCTGGCGCAGCAGATCGAACCGGATGATGCCGCCGGGCTGGCCCTGCCCTTACTCTTTGCCCGCAGCATGGGACAGCTGTGCGGCCCGCTGCTGCTGAAAAGAGAGAGCCTGCCACGCTACGCCGGGCACAACCGACTCCTGCTGACCTGCCTCGGGCTCTTTTTACTCGCCTACGGGACGGTCCCGCTGCTCTCGGGCAGGCAAGCGCTGGGGGTGGTATTTATTGCCCATCTGGCCTCGAACATCGTTTTTGCGGTGGGCACGTTTAGCCTGTTGAGCAGCTTTCAGGCCGGCCAGGTCTCGTCTGCCAGCGGCAAGGCGTGGCGATGGCAAACCGCCAGTGCGTCACTCTTTACCTGCCTCACGGCACTGATTGCTGACGTGTTGGGGCCGCTGCAGGCGCTGTATGGCGTGTCGGGCTGTGCCTTGCTGATGGTGGTGGGGATCCTGACGCGCTACTGCAGATAAGGCATAAAAAAACGCCTGCTAAAAAGCAGGCGTTAAACAGGTCTGTTCGACAACTTGTGGTGCTTCACTCAACGTTGTGCCCATGGTGTTTGATGAGGCCGAAGCGACATCTGTCAGTGGACGATAAGCACCGTAAATGGCTCTGCATCATTCCGGGGTTTATGAGGCGCTAAGGCGAACATAAGAGATGGAATGAGCATCTACACGTATATTATTGCACGCAACATGCCAGGTTTGCACAGGGAAGTTGTCCGATCTCCAACTTTTTAAGATAAAAGGAAATTATGTCAGTTGGGCAGGTTACGGGCGGCAAATTCCCACGGGATCGCGAGCAAAGTGTCTCCTGAAAGCGACACCAGGGCACATAAAGAGATATATTTTTATTTTTCATTGAGTTAAGTGTCACTTATTCACGACAGGCCAGAATATCGCTGTCGGCAATTAGCAACAGAGGCAGGAATAGCAGAAAACAAAAAACCCCGCCGAAGCGGGGTTCAAAATTGGTCGGCGAGAGAGGATTCGAACCTCCGACCCACTGGTCCCAAACCAGTTGCGCTACCAAGCTGCGCTACTCGCCGTTGTACTGCTTTTTTGAATTTTTAGTTCAATTCATTAAAAGTCGTGGTGCGAGGGGGGGGGACTCGAACCCCCACATCCTAAGGACACTAACACCTGAAGCTAGCGCGTCTACCAATTCCGCCACCTTCGCAATTCACAACTCTTTAAATAATGGGGTGGCTAATGGGACTCGAACCCACGACAACTGGAATCACAATCCAGGGCTCTACCAACTGAGCTATAGCCACCACAACTTTATTCTTTCACGCGGTTCTGCCTACTTCACAGACCACCGCAGCTCCAGCACCGGGTAAAATGGTGCGCCCGACAGGATTCGAACCTGAGACCTCTGCCTCCGGAGGGCAGCGCTCTATCCAGCTGAGCTACGGGCGCTTAGCGCCGTTGCGGGGCTGGATATTACGGAGGTCTCGGTCTGCTGTCTAGTGCTTTTTTAAAATAAATGCGCGTTTGATTACAGTTTGCGCACTTTGCCGCATATTACTGCGTTTTTGCCCTTTCGACGTGTCGTCCCAGGCCAAATAGCTTGTATCCCAGGCTCACGGCAGCGATAAATATCATCCCGACATACAGTGACATGCGGGTATCTTCATTGAAGTACATGCCGATCAGCACGCAGATCAGGAAGGCCATGGTCAGATAGTTCGCCCACGGGAACAAAATGGAGCGGAAAGGATGGCTGGCAATCGCTTTTTTATGCGCCTGACGGAAACGCAGCTGGCTAATCAGGATCACAAACCACGGCACCATTCCCGGCAGAACGCTGGCGCTATACACGTAGACAAAGACACGCTGCGGGTTCGGGATGATGTAGTTCAGGCATGACCCCACCAGCAGAATGGCAATCGAGATGGCCACGCCCGCCACCGGTACCCCGGCGCGGGAGACCTTGCCCACCGCTGCCGGAAGCTGGCGGTTTTTCGCCAGGGCATAAAGCATACGCCCACAGCTGTACATGCCGCTGTTACAGCCGGACAGCGCCGCCGTCAGCACCACAAAGTTGATAATGCCTGCCGCCGCGGTAATACCGATTTTGGCGAAGGTCAGCACGAACGGGCTGCCGTTGCTGCCAATCTCATTCCACGGGAAGATGGTGACGATGACGAAAATCGCGCCTACGTAGAAGATCAGGATGCGCCACAGCACTTTGCCTACCGCGCTGCGCAGGGTCACCTGCGGATTTTTAGCTTCACCGGCAGTGATACCGATAAGCTCAACGCCCTGATAGGAGGCCACTACGATACAGAGCGCGGTCAGGAAGCCCTTCCAGCCTCCGGCAAAGAAGCCGCCGTGCTCGGTCAGGTTGCCAAAGCCAATCGCCTGCCCGCCGTTGCCAAAGCCGAAGAAGATCACCCCGACCCCAATGACAATCATCACGATGATGGTGGTGACTTTAATCATCGCGAACCAGAACTCAATCTCACCGTACAGACGCACGGCCGCGAGGTTAGCCAGCGCCACCAGCCCCACGGCGATCAGCGCGGGTATCCACTGCGCCATCTCCGGGAACCAGAACTGCACGTAGACCCCGATGGCGGTGATCTCCGATATCCCGACCGCCATCCACATAAACCAGTAGGACCAGGCCGTGAGATAGCCAAAGAACGGGCTCATGTAGCGGTGAGCGTAGACGGCGAACGAACCGGCAACCGGCTCAAGGAACAGCATTTCGCCCATCGAGCGCATGATAAAGAAGACGAACAGTCCGGCGATGATATACGCCAGCAGGACCGACGGCCCGGCCCATTTCAGGGTGCTGGCGGAGCCCATAAACAGGCCGACACCAATCGTCCCGCCCAGGGCGATAAGTTCGATATGACGAGCTTCCAGCCCACGCTGTAGCTCCGGTTTTTTCTCTGCCATAAATCCTCGGTTGTGCTTGCGACTCTCCCGGCCTCAGCCGGTTATTGTTATAGGTACAGATGTGCTATCACGGGCTGTGCAGCATGGACCCTTTATGTTAAGGGTTGATGCAAAAACAGCCTGGTACGGTAGTGCGGGGAGGAATGGTTTCTTAAATTTTGTGAAATGGCAAATGATGCGTTAAAAAAATGAATGTATTGCACAGAAAAGCAGCAGGTTTGCAGGCAGGTTGCAGCGCGAACAGCAGATCGCGCTGCAAATCACCGATTAAAGCCGACCGGAGTAGTGCCAGCCGAGATAACGCAGCAGACGCAGCTGCCGGGTGATGCGGCTGGGCTGTGATAAGAGGCGATACAGCCACTCCAGCCCCAGGTTCTGCCATACCTTTGGCGCACGCTTCACATGGCCGGTAAAGACGTCATAGGTGCCGCCCACGCCCATATAGAGCGCGTCCGGGTAGACCTGACGGCAGTCGCGCATCAGGATCTCCTGACGCGGGGATCCCATCGCCACGGTGATAATCTTCGCCCCGCTGTCACGAATGCGGGCAAACAGCGCCTGCTGCTGGTCGGCACTGAAATAACCGTCCTGACTACCGACGATATTCACCTGCCACTGGCTACGCAGCTTCTGCTCGGTTTGCGCCAGGATCTCCGGTTTGCCGCCAACAAGGAACACCGGCGTGCCGTCTGTGCCCGCCCGAGCCATCAGCGCTTCCCAGAGGTCGGCACCCGCCACGCGGGAGATGTTCGCATCCGGGTATTTCTTCCGCACCGAGCGCACTACGCTGATCCCGTCAGCGTATTTAAATTCTGCCGCCTCAATGAGATCGCGTACCTGGGCGTTATCCTCAATGGTAAGCATCTTTTCTGCATTGATGGCCACCAGCGTGCCGGTTTTTATCCCATTCCCGGCGCACAGGTAGTCCAGCGCGTGTTGCATATCACGCCAGCCGATCAGCTTCAGGCCCCGCAGGTCATACTGCGGCGCAGAGGTATTGTCAGTCATTATTATCCTTACTCAGACTCGCGAAAGCGTCCTGCCGCTGGCCGGCTCGCGCTTGTGCACTAACCCGGCGCTGTCGAACAACCAGTACAGCAGCTTTGCCATCAGCAGACAGGCGCCAAAAACCACCATGAAAAAGACCACGCGGGAGACGAACGAATCCAGCCCCTCTCGCGCCAGCACGATCATATTGAAAATGGCACCGAAACAGAAACTATGCAAAATCGCTGCCTTATAGCGATTGGTCTCCTGATTGCCCAGCGTATAGAGCCAGTCGAACCATTTGATAATCAGCCCCACGGCGATCGCCCCCGGCAGGATGAACCAGCCGCCGCCCATCACTACCAGCGAGCCGATCAGCGTCGGTGAAATCGCCAGCCCGGAGTGGTTGTTCAGCACTTCCCAGGTAAAGTAGTTGGCGGTATTCAGGACCACGCCCGGCCTGTCCGGCCACAGCCAGGTGGGGATAAAGACATAAAAATCGCGCACGATGGGCGCCAGCCCCTGGAAGTCGATTTTGTCGTAGTTTTGCAGCAGCAGGGCCAGGTTCTCCCACGGCGAGAAGGTATCGCGGGTGAGGTACAGGAAGGTGTAAAACGCCTCATCGCCGCTGACGTCCATGCCATAGCGTTTCAGCGCCAGCCAGAACATGCCGACAATCCCCATTACCCCCGCCGCAGCCAGCATCCACAGCGAGATCCAGCCGCGAATGATGCCGATAAACAGGAAGATGGCGAAGGCGATGATGATGTTGGCGCGCGTGCCGCCAACTATCATGTAGGTCAGCAGGCCAAACGCCACGGTGCTGACGAGGAAAAACAGCCACGCCCGGGCATCCTGGCGCAGGAAATAGACCACCAGCATCGCCGGAATGAAGAAGTAGAAGAAGCGCTTGAGCGCCACCCCGGAGACTTCGCTGGAGAAGATCTGGCTGTAGGAGTGCAGCTTAAACAGCAAAAATCCGTTGTGCATGAAGAAGATACCGACGGTAATCAGCGCGATCCCCATCAGCATCACCCAGGTCAGGTGGGTCTCGACCCGGTTCATGGTAAACAGCGGCCGTCGCTCAGCACCAGAACTGGCGGGCTTCAGCCGCGTCTTATAGGCAACGTAGTAGACCCCATAGAAGCAGGTGGCTGACAGCAGGGCCTGCATCAGGATCTCCGGCGGCACGACGGCCACGTCGAAGCGGAACACCAGCACGCTGGTCAGCGGGAAGCCGAAGTAAAAGGTCAGCAGAAACAGCAGCGAGAAAAAGACGTTGAAGTTAAAGCGCACCCGCCGGAACTCGAACCAGGTCAGGGTGGCGATAAACAGCGAACTGAGAAGCCAGATGACCAACAGGCCGCTAAATTGCAACTGGCTCATGCTTTCTCCCCCTGAGGCGATCCGCAGCGCCTGGTGCCACGGCGTGAGGTAGTTCGGGCTGAAGAAGTCGATGGCGTTTTTATCCACCTGCGTCAGCTGCCGCTGCGCTTCGCGCACCACCTCCTCATTCAGGTCATCCGTGGTAAACAGCACCGGAATGTGCTGCTCCGCCATGTCCTGCCAGAACGGATTGTCGCGATTGAGCACGCAGGGCACACCCGCCTGAATCAGCAGACACAGCGTGCCAATCCCCTGCTGGCGCGCGAAGATGAAGTAGCCAAGATCGCACTGGCGCAGTAAGGCGAGGTAATCGTCAAAGGCCAGCTTATCGCTGAGGATCTGCAGATTCTCCGGGCTGAACAGCGACAGGCCGCTCTGACGGACTTCATCGATGTACGCCGCGTTATTAGCAGGATAGCCCATGGGGACGATCACGTTGACCGTATCGCCAAATTGCTGATGCACCGCCTTCAGGGCCGCAATATGTTCGTTACTGCGATCCCCGGAATTGCCCACCAGAATCGTCAGCTTGCCCTCGCGCTTCACATCACTGGCTAACCCGTTCAGGGACGGATCCATGCGGGTCGGGAAATAGAGCAGCTCGCCGCGGACGTTCGGATGACGCTGGGCGAAATAGTTCAGATCGCCGCGGGTGGCAAAGATGCAGCCCACCCGCCCCTGCGCCATGCGGCGCAAGGGATAGAAGAGACGGAATTTCCAGCCCTGGGAGACTTCATACAGATCTGCCCCCCAGATATGCCAGTTAAACTGCGCGGGCCTGATGCCCCCGCTCAGCAGCGCCAGCCACAGGCCGGTATTGAACTGCCCGTGGAAAAAGAAACGCTGCTGGCGATCCGCTTTGGCTCTGGCGATCACCGCTTTGGCAAGCGTGGCTTTGTCCGGCCAGAAGGTCAGCTGCAGTGCCGGGCAGGCGGCGCTCAGGCCGGTATCCTTCCCCACCACCATAAATTCGCGCGCCAGGGCGCTGCCGGGTGCCAGCTCATCGTTAAAGAACCGCAGTACGGTCTGGTTATGATGTGGGATATCCGATCCCAGGACGTGAATCAGTGCAGTCATGCGCGTTTATGCCAAAGTAAAAAGACGCCGCAACAGGCAGCAAAATAGACAATGTAGGTGGCCATATAGGCCTGGGCCGCACCCAGCGCGCCGTGCGTGGGGATCAGCCAGTGCGAGAAGGCCGTCAGCAAGGTGAACTGGCTGATTTCCGCGAGAATATAGAGCCGCAGCGAGGCTTTGGCGATCACCAGGTAGCCAAAGACGTAAGCGCCTACTTTCAGCACATCGCCCACCAGCTGCCAGGCAAACAGATCGCGCATCGCGGTAAATTTGTCGGAAAACAGCAGCCAGATAGCGACGTCGCGCAGCAGCCAGACGGTAAAGCTGGCGACAGCCACTGCCGGTAAGACGAAGCGCAGGGAACGGAGTATTTCGCGGGTGATCTCCTGACGCCCCGTCAGACGTGACAGGGTGGGCAGCAGGTAGACGCTAAAGGAGGCGGTAATAAACTGCAGGTAGGCGTCGGAGATACTGCTGACCCCCTGCCAGATCCCTACCTCATCCCAGCTGTAGTGCGCCGCCAGCAGGTTTCGCATCATCACATAGGCCACCGGCAGGGTGACGGAGGTGATGAGCGCCATCAGGGTAAATTTGCCCAGCTGTCCCGCGAGGATGTTGTCCCATTTCGGCTTAAGATAGTGCAGCGGAATGGTGCCTCTGCGCATCAGCATAAACGCCGCCGGGATCACCACCAGCGCAGGCACCAGCGCCAGCCCCAGCAGTGCACCTTCGTAGCCGCCGAGACGATAGCAGGCGTAATAGGCGATCACCCCAATCACGCTGCCGACGATCAGCGCCAGCGCATTGCCGGCGGCATCACGGAAGCCCTTCATCAGCGCCAGCAGCAGGTTCGCCCAGGCGATACCCATCTGCACCAGCGCCACCAGCCGCACCAGGCCCTGATAGCCCGTATGACCAAACAGCCCCTGGCTGATGGGCGCGGCCGCCAGTAAAAAGATCACCGCCAGCAGGGTGGAAAAGCCCAACACCATCGCGGATGAGGTCCCGACCACCGTGCGTAGTTGCGCCTTATCGTCATGATATTGCGCCACGTATTTGGTCACGCCGTTGAAGATACCCGCCCCGGCCAGCACGCCCAGCACGGTGACCAGCTGACGGAAGTTACCCGCCTGCCCGACGCCCGCCGGACCAAATGAGACGGCCAGCAGTTTGACGACCAGCAGTCCCGCGCCGATCTTGACGAGTGTGGACGCGGCGGTCCACACCGATGCTTTCGCCAGAGACATATCAGCCGAAATAACTCAGAAGAGTATTAATCACCGTGCGCTGGTTAACTGCGGCGAGGTTGTAGAACAGTGGCAAGCGGAGTAACCGCTCACTTTCTTTGGTGGTAAAGCGATCTTCACCCACGAACTGACCAAAGGCTTCCCCTGCCGGGCTGGAGTGCAGCGGAATGTAGTGGAACACCGCCAGGATCTCCGCCTCTTTCAGGTACGCGATCAGCTCGCTGCGATCGTCGTTATCCCGCAGCTTGATGTAGAACATATGCGCGTTATGCACGCAGTCTGCCGGGATGGTCGGCAGCTCGATACGGCCTTTGCGCGCCAGCGGGGCCAGCGCATCGTAATAGGTCTGCCACAGCGCCAGTCGCTGCTGGTTGATGCGGTCTGCCGCCTCCAGCTGAGCCCACAGGTACGCCGCCTGCAGATCCGCCATCAGGTAGCTGGAGCCGATATCGCGCCAGGTGTACTTATCCACCTGCCCGCGGAAGAACTGGCTGCGGTTGGTGCCCTTCTCGCGGATGATCTCCGCGCGCTCCACCAGAGCGCGATCGTTAATCAGGGTCGCGCCGCCTTCACCGCCTGCGGTGTAGTTTTTGGTTTCGTGGAAGCTAAAGCAGCCAATATGACCGATGGTGCCCAGGGCGCGGCCTTTGTAGGTGGACATCACCCCCTGTGCGGCGTCTTCCACCACATACAGGTTGTGCTTTTTGGCGATCGCCATGATGGTGTCCATCTCACACGCCACGCCGGCATAGTGTACCGGCACGATGGCGCGGGTCTTGTCGGTGATCGCCGCTTCAATCAGGTTTTCGTCGATGTTCATGGTATCCGGGCGGATATCCACGAAGACGATTTTTGCTCCGCGCAGCACGAAGGCGTTAGCGGTCGAAACGAAGGTATAGCTCGGCATGATCACTTCATCGCCAGGACCGATGTCCAGCAGCAGGGCTGCCATCTCCAGCGAAGCGGTGCAGGATGGAGTCAGCAGGACCTTCGCGCTCTGAAAGCGCTGCTCCATCCACTGCTGGCAACGGCGCGTATAGCCGCCATCGCCACAGAGTTTGCCGCTGCCCATCGCAGACTGCATGTAATCAAGTTCGGTGCCCACCACGGGAGGCGCATTAAATGGGATCATCTTGTCACCTGTATAGCCAGTAAGCGGTCGTTTCGATGTTACCGCCGCTTGCGATATAACGTTTAAGCGCGGCGGTGTTGCCCATCTGGGTCGCCACCCGCAAAGTAGAAAGCTGCTGCTGCTGAGCCCAGCCCAGCGCCGCCTGCATTAACTGCTCGCCCATGCCGCGCCCGGCCAGCAGGCCAATGCGCGCGTCGGTGTCATTCAGTTTACGCAGTGAGACAAAGCCCTGAATGGCGCCATCCGGCGCACGGAACACCAGGCAGAGATGATCGAAAGTGCCTTTAACCGCATTCTCAATCCACTGGGCATAGAAGCGGCCGCTGTCGGCCGGGGCGTACCACGGCGTGCGAAAGCGGCTCTGCGCAAAGGCCTGCGCGGCCAGCTGGCGCAGCGCCGGAATATCCTGCTCAGTGGCGATTTCCGCCCCAGGGCAGGCGTGCTGCGTCACCTTAATAGTGAGATCAACTTCGCCTTCGACCAGCCTGAACCCCTGCTGCTGGAGCGCGTCCAGCCAGTCGGCGCGGGTAGCCGGAATTTTGGCCTGCACGCGTTGCCAGGCGGCTAAATCGTCGGCCACCAGCAACGGAGCGTCATCAGACAGGCGCACAATGGCCGTGGGCAGGGAAAAGAACTCACTTTCCCAGTCCAGCGGCTGTAATGCGCCACGCAGCTGACTCAACGCCAGACACCTTTGGTATCAACGATAAATTCCTGACGCACGGCATCGCCCGAAATCGCTTTGAACTCGTTATGGTCCACCAGCAGTACCAGCACATCGGCGGTAGCCAGGGCATCATCCACGCGTGTCAGGGTGCAGTGGCCGGCCAGTTTTTTCGGCAGCTCGTGGATATTGGGTTCAACCACCTGCGTTTCGCCGCTGTGCCAGTCGGCGATCATCTCAGCAATTTCCATCGCCGGGCTTTCACGCAGATCGTCGATGTTCGGCTTAAAGGCGAGACCGAAACAGGCAATAGTCACCTCGTTCGCCCGCTTGCCGCTCTGCGTCAGGTAATCCGCCACCGTGGCTTTTACCTGGTTCAGTACCCAGTGCGGTTTGCTGTCGTTTACTTCGCGAGCCGTACGGATCAGACGCGCCTGCTGCGGGTTCTGCGCCACGATAAACCAAGGGTCGACCGCGATACAGTGGCCGCCTACGCCCGGGCCGGGCTGCAGAATATTGACGCGCGGATGGCGGTTGGCCAGACGAATTAATTCCCAGACGTTAATCCCCTGATCGGCACAAATCAGCGACAGTTCGTTAGCAAAAGCGATATTGACGTCACGGAAGCTGTTTTCCGTCAGCTTGCACATCTCGGCGGTACGGGAGTTAGTCACCACGCACTCGCCCTCGAGGAAGATGTTGTACAGCTCGCTGGCACGGGCGGAACAGACCGGCGTCATGCCGCCTATCACGCGATCGTTCTTAATCAGTTCGACCATCACCTGCCCCGGCAGCACGCGCTCCGGGCAGTAGGCGACGTTGATATCTGCCTGCTCACCCGCCTGCTGCGGGAAGGTCAAATCCGGGCGCGCCTCGGCCAGCCACTGGGCCATCTGCTCGGTGGCTCCCACCGGGGAGGTCGACTCGAGGATCACCAGGGCGCCTTTTTTCAGCACCGGGGCAATGGATTTCGCGGCCGCTTCGACATACACCATATCCGGCTCATGATCGCCTTTGAACGGCGTCGGGACGGCAATCAGATAGGCATCGGCGGCCACCGGCGTGGTGCTGGCCTTCAGGTATCCACCCTCAACGGCGGTTTTCACCACCTTGTCGAGATCCGGCTCAACAATGTGAATTTCACCTCTGTTGATGGTCGCAACCGCATGCTGGTTGATGTCCACACCCACAACCTGTTTTTGACGGGAGGCAAATGCCGCCGCCGTTGGCAGCCCGATGTAGCCAAGCCCAATGACAGAAATGGTCGTAAAACTCATAGCGATACCCGATTGTGTTTAAGTGCGTGCAAAATACGGTCACAGGCCTGGCCATCACCATACGGATTATGGGCCCGGCTCATGGCCTGATACTCTTTTTCGTCGTGCAGCAGGCGCGTCACCTCTTTCACGATCAGCCGTGAATCGGTGCCCACCAGCCGCACGGTTCCGGCTTTGACCGCTTCCGGGCGCTCGGTGGTTTCACGCATCACCAGCACCGGTTTACCCAGCGAAGGGGCCTCTTCCTGAATGCCACCCGAGTCGGTCAGGATCAGCCAGGCATGGTTCATCAGCCAGACGAAAGGCAGATAGTCCTGCGGCTCAATGAGGATGACGTTTTTGACGTGCCCCAGGATGCGGTTGACCGGCTCACTGACGTTGGGATTCAGGTGCACCGGATAGACAATCTGCACATCTTCATTAAGTGCTGCGATTTCTGCCAGCGCATGGCAGATTTGCTCGAAGCCCTGGCCGAAACTTTCACGACGGTGTCCGGTTACCAGGATCATCTTTTTGCCATTGGCAAGGAACGGATACCTTTCGGCCAGCTCCCCGCGCAGGGTGTCGCTCGCCAGCACCCGGTCACGCACCCAGATCAGGGCGTCGATCACCGTGTTGCCGGTGACAAAGATATGCTGGTCGTTGACGTTCTCGCGCAGCAGGTTCTGACGGGAATTCTCCGTCGGCGCGAAGTGATACATCGCCAGATGCCCGGTCAGGGTACGGTTCGCCTCTTCAGGCCAGGGAGAGGAGAGATCGCCGGTACGCAATCCGGCTTCGACATGCCCTACCGGAATACGCTGGTAGAACGCCGCCAGGCTGGTGGCGATAGTGGTAGTCGTATCGCCGTGCACCAGCACGACATCAGGCTTAAACGACTCCAGAATGGGTTTTAACCCTTCCAGAATACGGCAGGTAATTTCGGTTAATCCTTGTCCCGGCTTCATAATATTGAGGTCGTAATCGGGAACAATAGAAAAGAGGTTAAGGACCTGATCCAGCATCTCCCGATGCTGCGCGGTAACGCAAACTTTCGCCTCAAAATAAGGGTCGCTTGCAAGCGCATGAACCAGAGGCGCCATCTTGATGGCTTCCGGCCTCGTACCAAAGACAGTGAGTACTTTCACATCGATTCTCTTCGATTAGGCGATGAAGGCCGTGAGCCTTCATCGTAGATGGCGTTCTTAAATTTTGCGACGACGGGTTAATGCCACGCCTGCGCCAATTAAAGCACCCACAATCCCCCACATAATCATCAGGAATGCGCGACGTGGACTATCGCGTTTTACAGGTTCTTCAGGTGTTCGCAAATAACGATAGGTCTGAAAACGTGGGTCCAGTGTCGGACCTACATTGAGGGTTGTGAGCATGGCGCGGTTTTGGTCGTAGTCGAGGTCAACATCCGGGCCTACGGCCTGCAGGTTTTCCAGGCGCGCCTGCAGCATCGGACGGCCCAGCAGGAACATTTCTGAATCTGGCAGTTCGTCTGCCGGCACGTCGGTTTCGCTGCGGGAGATATTGCTCTTCTCCGCAATCTTCAGCGCCTGTTCAATATTATGAACCCGGCGATTGAAGATCGCTTGCGCTACCTCTTCCTGACGTTTGACCTGCGCTTTCATCTGCACGGTACGTGCCGCCCAGGCCCCTTTCAGCTCATCATTAAGATGGCTGGCCGCTCGCTGGCTGGCGAAAGCGACGTACTGACGCAGCAGGTTATTGGCATCCGGCGCAGTTTCCGCGATCAGCTTGACGCTGTCGTTAATGTTGCGCAGCGGGTCGCCCGCCATGAACTGGATATTGTTGATCAGCTCATCCAGCAGGGCGGCATCCGCCTTGCTGTTGCCCACCATACGTTGTTTGAAATAGTCGGTCTGGTTCCAGAAATCACGACGCGTATCCCAGGAGGCGAGCTGCATAATGAACTCTTTGTAGGACTCGTCCATCACCGAGGGTTGCTCAGCGGAGGCCGGGTTCGCTTTCACATCAAGGTTACGCAAAAACTGTTGCTGGGAGTAGAAACCCCCAAGCATGTTCACCGTCGGGCGATCGGTAATTGCCGTCGCGCTCCACTCTTGTCTGGCGAAAAAGGTATAAGCCAGGGCGATAAGTGCAAAGCCCAGCGCAATGCCTGCGATCCAAAACTTGCCCGCCCACAACACGCGGAACAAGCCACGAACATCCAGCTCATTCTCAGTTACCACTGATTTTGCTCCCGCCAACGGTTGAGTCATTACAGTCCCGATTTACTTGGTTAAAGTTGGGTTATTGCCATTTCGACGCATACGGCGTTTCACGCGTTTAATAAAGCGCGCCACTTTCCATGCGCGCTTTATACAGTAGCCGTACAGGAAAAATGCTAGCAAGAATAATACCAACATTACCCATTCAGGGATGAAATGTGCGTATTCTGCGGCGACACCAATGCCGGCCAGCAGCGCAGCGGCAAGGGTAATTAAGACAAATGCCTGACGGGAGGTGAAGCCGGCGCGCATAATGAGATGGTGAATGTGTTGGCGGTCTGGCGAGAACGGGCTCATCCCTTTACGCAGACGACGGTACATGATCGCCACCATATCCATCAGCGGAATGGCAATAATCCACAGGGCCGTTACCGGGCTAATCGGGTGGGTATTACCCTGAGTGGTTTCCAGCAGGATCCAGATAACGGTGAAACCAATCAGCGTACTCCCGGCATCGCCCATAAAGACTTTGTAACGACGCCCCAGCACCCCGAGGTTAAGGAGGATATAAGGCAGAATGGCGGCAATCATCGCAAAGCACCACATCGACAGACTGTACTGCCCGTCGAACCACAGGATGATGCCGATGGCGGCGAACGAAACGCTGGAGAGACCGCCCAGCAGGCCGTCGATACCGTCCACCATGTTAAAGGCGTTAATCGCCGCCCATACGGCAAACAGCGTCAGGAAGTAGCCGAACGGCCCCAGCACCATCTCCCAGGTGCCGAAGATGTAGCCCAGGCTGCTGAGATAGAGTTTCCCGACCACCATCATGATGACGCCGATGGCTGCCTGAACCGCAGCACGGAATTTCACGCTGATATCGAACCTGTCGTCCAGCGCCCCCACCAGCACCAGCACACCGGCACACGCCAGATAGAGCGCCGCATGCGGGATATAGTAATCCGCAATGCTGAAGGTGAAGCAGATACCCGCATAAACAGAAATTCCGCCAACCAGCGGAATCAAGCCTTGATGGCGTTTACGATAATTGGGCTTATCCACCAAACCGACTCTCTTCGCCGCCTTACGGGCGAGAAATAAAAAGCAGGTGGTGAAAAGAAAAATACTGATTAGCTCAGTCACCGCGGTGAGTAGATTCACTATGGATACTCTCAACAAATGTTAATCCCGGAAGTATAACCTTGAAGGCTCGGCTCCAGAAGGAAAAAGCAGGCCTCACCCAAGTCCCTTTGTTTATTTTTCAGACAATTACTTTTCTGCTTTGACGAACATTCCGATTTTCGCCATCTGCAGAATAATTCTACAGCGCACTTTAACAGCGTATAAGTCAGAAAAGAAAAACGCCACGTAAAAACGTGGCGTTTCGGCGCTTTATTTACTTTACGAGCGCTTCATCATATCGAAGAAATCGTCGTTAGTTTTGGTCATCGCCAGTTTGTTAATGAGGAACTCCATTGCGTCGATTTCACCCATTGGATGGATAATTTTGCGCAGGATCCACATTTTCTGCAGCTCTTCCTGAGTGGTGAGCAGCTCTTCTTTACGGGTACCGGAACGGTTGTAGTCGATAGCCGGGAAGACGCGTTTTTCAGCGATTTTACGAGAGAGGTGCAGTTCCATGTTGCCTGTACCTTTAAACTCTTCGTAGATAACTTCATCCATCTTCGAACCGGTGTCGATCAGCGCGGTTGCGATGATGGTCAGGCTACCGCCCTCTTCCACGTTACGCGCAGCACCGAAGAAACGCTTCGGACGGTGCAGGGCGTTGGCATCCACACCACCGGTCAACACTTTACCGGAAGCCGGAACCACGGTGTTATAAGCACGCGCCAGACGGGTGATGGAGTCGAGCAGGATGATAACGTCTTTTTTGTGCTCAACCAGACGCTTCGCCTTCTCGATAACCATTTCCGCAACCTGAACGTGACGGGATGCTGGTTCGTCGAAGGTAGAGGCCACAACCTCACCTTTCACCAGACGCTGCATCTCGGTCACTTCTTCCGGACGTTCGTCAATTAGCAGCACCATCAGCACGCAGTCTGGGTGGTTGTAAGCGATGCTCTGAGCGATGTTCTGCAGCAGCATGGTTTTACCCGCTTTTGGCGGTGCCACAATCAGACCACGCTGGCCACGACCAATCGGAGACGCCAGATCCAGAACGCGAGCAGTCAGGTCTTCGGTAGAACCGTTACCACGCTCCATGCGCAGGCGAGAGTTCGCGTGCAGCGGCGTTAAGTTTTCAAACAGGATCTTATTGCGCGAGTTTTCTGGTTTGTCGTAGTTAACTTCGTTAACTTTCAACAGCGCAAAGTAGCGTTCACCCTCTTTAGGAGGACGAATCTTACCTGAAATGGTGTCACCAGTGCGGAGGTTGAAACGGCGGATTTGGCTGGGGGAAACGTAGATATCATCAGGACCGGCGAGGTAGGAGCTGTCTGCAGAGCGGAGGAAACCAAATCCGTCCTGCAATATCTCCAGCACACCGTCGCCAAAGATATCTTCGCCACTCTTTGCGTGCTGCTTCAGGATGGCAAAAATGATGTCCTGCTTGCGCATACGAGCCTGGTTTTCCAGCCCCATATTTTCGCCGAGAGTGATCAGCTCAGAAACCGGCGTATTCTTTAATTCGGTAAGATTCATAATGGTGTGGGTTCTTAAACTCGGGGTGATACTCGAACTTAATTTGTGAATGGTATGGCAGGGTCATCCATGCCTGTTAGCGGCCATCAACTCATGTCTGTTCGCTGTCTGGTCACAGGGAAAGCACAGAACTGAAACGACAAGACGGATTGAGTGACAAGCCCGGAATCTATCCACTTCACGCACTGTTTAAAAGGAAACAACGGGAAGTATCGGGTAAAACAAGATTCAAACAACAAGGTATGTTTAAAACGAAGTCATAGGTAACTTAGCACGACTCAAGCCGGGCGTCCAGAGATCCAAACAATTTAGAAACCCTGGACGCACGGACGAGAACCTTACGCCAGGTTGGCGTCGAGGAACTCTTTCAGTTGACCTTTGGACAGTGCGCCCACTTTGGTCGCTGCAACTTCACCGTTTTTGAACAGCAGCAGGGTTGGGATACCACGGATACCATACTTAGGCGCGGTGCCCGGGTTCTGGTCGATGTTCAGTTTCGCTACGGTCAGTTTGCCCTGATATTCGTCAGCGATCTCATCCAGAATCGGGGCGATCATTTTGCAAGGACCACACCATTCAGCCCAGAAATCGACGAGGGTCAGCCCGTCAGCTTTAAGTACGTCCGTGTCAAAACTGTCGTCAGTCAGGTGAATAATTTTATCGCTCATATATAACTCCACAGGAATAAGCCTGGTGCGTTGATCTCGCTTCCATCAACGACCTGTTGATGTAGCATTAACCAACTAAAGGTTGACTTTATTTCACCGGATACGCTTTCGTAAAGCAATAGATAGCTGATATTCTACCACACTATGAGCAAAACACATTTAACAGAACAGAAGTTTTCCGACTTCGCCCTGCACCCAAAAGTGATCGAAGCCCTTGAAAATAAAGGGTTTCATAACTGTACGCCCATTCAGGCTCTCGCCCTCCCGCTAACGCTGGCAGGTCGCGATGTTGCAGGGCAGGCGCAAACCGGTACCGGCAAAACGATGGCGTTTTTAACGTCAACGTTTCATTATTTACTTTCTCATCCGGCAATTGCTGACCGCAAAGTTAACCAGCCGCGCGCGCTGATCATGGCCCCGACGCGAGAACTGGCGGTACAGATCCACGCTGACGCAGAACCGCTGGCGCAAACCACCGGCCTGAAGCTCGGCCTGGCCTACGGCGGTGACGGTTACGACAAACAGCTGAAAGTGCTGGAAAGCGGCGTCGATATTCTGATCGGCACCACTGGCCGTCTGATCGATTACGCCAAACAGAACCACATTAACCTCGCTGCTATCCAGGTTGTGGTGCTGGATGAAGCCGATCGCATGTACGATCTGGGCTTTATTAAAGATATCCGCTGGCTGTTCCGTCGTATGCCTGCAGCCAACCAGCGTCTGAACATGCTGTTCTCGGCTACGCTGTCTTATCGCGTCCGTGAGCTGGCGTTCGAACAGATGAACAACGCCGAATACGTCGAAGTGGAACCGGAACAGAAAACCGGCCACCGTATTAAAGAAGAGCTCTTCTACCCGTCGAACGAAGAAAAAATGCGTTTACTGCAAACGCTGATCGAAGAAGAGTGGCCAGATCGCGCCATCGTCTTCGCCAACACCAAACACCGCTGTGAAGATATCTGGGGCCACCTGGCTGCGGATGGACACCGTGTGGGTCTGTTGACCGGCGACGTCGCGCAGAAAAAACGCCTGCGTATCCTCGAAGAGTTCACCCGTGGCGACCTGGATATTCTGGTAGCGACGGACGTAGCCGCACGCGGTCTGCACATCCCGGCGGTGACGCATGTCTTTAACTACGACCTGCCGGATGATTGCGAAGATTACGTTCACCGTATCGGCCGTACCGGTCGTGCGGGCGCCAGCGGTCACTCTATCAGCCTCGCCTGTGAAGAGTACGCGCTGAACCTGCCGGCAATTGAGACCTATATCGGGCACTCGATACCGCAGAGTAAATACAACCCGGAAGCCCTGTTAAGCGAACTGCCGCCGGCGAAGCGCCTCACCCGCGCCCGTTCCGGCAATGGCCCGCGCCGTAACAGCGCACCGCGTAATCGTCGTCGTTCAGGCTAAAAACTATGCTCCGGTCCACCTCGCTCTATGCAGCTATTGATTTAGGTTCGAATAGTTTTCATATGCTGGTTGTACGCGAGGTGGCGGGAAGTATACAGACGCTGACGCGTATTAAGCGCAAGGTCCGTCTCGCGGCGGGCCTGAGTGCGGATAATCACCTCTCTCCTGAAGCCATGGAGCGCGGCTGGCAATGCCTGCGTCTCTTTGCTGAACGTCTGCAGGATATTCCCCCCCAGCAAATCCGTGTTGTCGCCACCGCAACCCTGCGTCTGGCGGTGAATGCCGGTGAGTTTATTGCCACCGCGCAGGAGATCCTCGGCTGCCCGGTGCAGGTGATCAGCGGTGAAGAAGAAGCTCGCCTGATTTATCAGGGCGTGGCGCACACCACGGGCGGCGATGAGCGTCGTCTGGTGGTGGATATCGGTGGCGCAAGCACCGAACTGGTCACCGGTATCGGTGCGCAGGCAACCTCCCTGAACAGCCTGTCGATGGGCTGTGTCACCTGGCTTGAACGCTACTTTACCGATCGCAATCTGGCGCAAGAGAACTTCGATGATGCGGAAAAAGCCGCACGCGAGGTGCTGCGTCCGGTGGCGGATGAGCTGCGTTATCACGGCTGGAAGGTCTGCGTTGGCGCATCCGGCACGGTTCAGGCGCTGCAGGAAATCATGATGGCGCAGGGGATGGATGAGCGCATCACGCTGGCGAAACTGCAGCAGTTAAAGCAGCGCGCAATCCTCTGTGGTCGTCTGGAAGAGCTGGAAATTGAAGGGCTGACCCTTGAGCGCGCCCTGGTGTTCCCCAGCGGCCTGGCGATCCTGATTGCCATTTTCACCGAACTGAATATTCAGTGCATGACCCTTGCGGGCGGTGCGCTGCGGGAAGGTCTGGTCTACGGCATGCTGCATCTGGCCGTCGACCAGGACATTCGTAACCATACGCTGCGTAATATTCAGCGCCGCTTTATGGTAGATATCGAACAGGCGCATCGGGTCGCGAACCTGGCGGTCAGTTTCCTCGATCAGGTCGAAAGCGAGTGGCACCTTGAGCCTGTCAGCCGCGAACTGCTGGTTAGCGCCTGTCAGCTGCATGAGATCGGCCTGAGCGTCGATTTCAAACAGGCACCGCTGCATGCCGCCTACCTGGTACGCAATCTCGATCTGCCTGGCTATACCCCGGCGCAGAAGAAGCTGTTGGCCACGCTGCTGTTAAACCAGACCAACCCCGTCGATCTCTCTTCGCTCCACCAGCAAAATGCGGTGCCGCCGCGCGTGGCGGAACATCTCTGCCGCCTGCTGCGTCTGGCGATCCTCTTTGCCAGCCGTCGGCGCGACGATTTGCTGCCGGCCATGACCCTGACGGCGGAAGGTGAGAAGCTGACGCTGAACCTGCCGGAAAACTGGCTGGGTAGCCATCCGCTGGGTGCAGAAATGCTGGTGCAGGAGTGTCAGTGGCAGAGCTATGTGCACTGGAGCCTTGAAGCACACTAATCCCGATTAAACGCCCGGCGCATTACGCTTGCCGGGCCTTCAGGCTAGCGGCTTTTTGCTTTCTCCATCATCGCGCGAATATTGGCGATACTGGCCTGGCCTTTATGCATCCGCTCTTCGGCGGTAATCACTTTGCGCTCCTGCTCCCAGAGCACATCATCCTGGGGTAATTCCAGCAGGAAGCGGCTCGGCTCCGGACGCACCAGCTCTCCGTACTGACGACGCTCTTTACAGAGCGTGAAGGTCAGCTCTTTCTGCGCCCGCGTAATGCCTACGTAGGCCAGACGGCGCTCTTCATCGACGTTATCTTCATCGATGCTGCTCTGGTGCGGCAGGATGCCCTCTTCCATCCCCACCAGGTAGACATAGGGGAACTCCAGCCCTTTTGAGGCGTGGAGGGTCATCAGCTGCACCTGGTCTGCCTCCTCTTCGCTTTCGCCGCGCTCCATCATGTCACGCAGGGTAAAGCGCGTGACGACCTGGGTCAGGGTCATCGGCTCGTCGATGTCGGAACCTTCCAGCATCTCGGTCATCCAGCTGAAAAGCGTATTAACGTTCTTCATCCGCATCTCTGCCGCTTTCGGGCTGGCGGAGGTTTCATACAGCCAGGATTCATAGTCGATGCCGCGGATCAGATCGCGCACCGCCGCGATCGGCTCCCGCTCGCTCAGCTGCTGGATCTCGCGCAGCCAGTGGGTAAAGCGGGTCAGCGATTCATAACCACGCCCGGTTAAGGTCTGGCTCAGGCCCATATCGAAGCTGGCGTTCAGCAGGCTCTTATTACGGGTCATCGCCCACTCGCCCAGTTTTTGCAGCGTTGCCGGGCCAATCTCACGCTTCGGCGTATTCACGATCCGCAGGAACGCGCTGTCATCATCCGGGTTGGTGAGCACGCGCAGGTAGGCGAGCAGATCCTTGATTTCCGGACGCGAGAAGAACGAGGTGCCGCCGGAAATTTTGTACGGAATGCGGTTCTGCATCAGCATCTTTTCAAAGACGCGCGACTGGTGATTCCCGCGATAGAGAATGGCGTAGTCTTTGTAGTCGGTCTTATTCACGAAGTGATGGGCAATCAGCTCTCCCGCCACGCGTTCGGCTTCATGATCTTCATTATTGGCGCTCAGCACCTTAAGCTCAGTGCCATAGCCCAGCTCGGAGAAGAGGCGCTTTTCGAAGACGTGCGGGTTATTGGCGATCAGGATGTTGGCCGCCTTCAGAATACGGCCGGATGAGCGGTAGTTCTGCTCCAGCTTGATCACCTGCAGCGCCGGGAAGTCTTTGCTCAGCAGGACCAGGTTTTGCGGACGGGCACCGCGCCAGGAGTAGATCGACTGGTCGTCATCACCCACCACGGTAAAACGCGCCCGCTGCCCCACCAGCAGTTTGACCAGCTCGTACTGGCTGGTGTTGGTGTCCTGATATTCATCCACCAGCAGGTAGCGGATCTTGTTCTGCCAGCGCTCGCGCACCTCTTCATTACGCTGCAGCAGCAGCGTGGGCAGCAGGATCAGGTCATCGAAATCGAGCACGTTACAGGCTTTGAGATGATCGTTGTAAAGGCTGTAGCAGTGGGCAAAGATCCGATCCCGCTCCCCTTTGGCGCTCGCAGCGGCCTGGGCAGGGTCCATCAGATCGTTTTTCCAGTTAGAGATCGTGGAGATCAACTGCTGCAGCACCGTTTTGTCGTCTTCGATCAGCCCTTCGGTCAGCTCTTTCAGCAGCGCTACCTGATCGGTATCGTCGAACAGGGAGAAGTTCGACTTCATGCCCAAGGCCGCATACTCGCGCTTAATGATATCCAGCCCCAGGGTATGGAAGGTGGAGATCATCAGGCCGCGGGCCTCTTTACGCCCTAACGTCTGCCCGACACGCTCTTTCATCTCGCGTGCCGCTTTGTTGGTAAAGGTTACCGCCGCGATATGACGTGCCTGATAGCCGCAGCCGCGGATCAGGTGGGCGATCTTGTTGGTGATCACGCGGGTTTTACCGGAACCGGCCCCTGCCAGCACCAGGCATGGTCCAGTAACGAATTCGACCGCTTGTTGTTGTCCAGGGTTTAAACGCATGGGAATATTGCTCAATCTTCGAACGGGGTGGGGATTGTAGCAGAAAGCCGGGCGCAGATTTACCGGCTAATGATAAAGTGAAGAAAACGCGATAAACCCGAGAGCAGAACCATGAAAAAGACCGCAGCGGCCCTGCACATTCTGGTCAAAGAAGAGAAGCTGGCGCAGGAGATCCTCGCCAAACTGGAACGCGGCATCAGCTTCGATCATCTGGCGAAGCGCTACTCGAAATGCCCGTCCGGGCGTAACGGCGGCGATTTAGGTGAATTTAAGCAGGGAGCCATGGTGGGGCCCTTCGATCAGGCGGTCTTCAGTTGCCCGCTGCTGAAGCCTTACGGCCCGGTGAAAACCAAATTTGGCTACCATATCATTAAGGTGCTGTACCGCAGCTAACGCGTGGTATATTGCGCCCCGATTTTACTTAACCCTTCAAGGCACGATCATGGCGAAAACAGCGGCAGCAATGCACATCCTGGTAAAAGAAGAGAAACTGGCTCTGGAGCTTCTGGAGCAGATCAAGAACGGCGGCGACTTCGAGAAGCTGGCGAAAAAGCACTCCACCTGCCCATCAGGTAAAAAAGGCGGCCACTTAGGTGAATTCCGTCAGGGCCAGATGGTTCCGGCGTTCGATAAAGTGGTGTTCTCCTGCCCGGTGCTGGAGCCAACCGGCCCGCTGCACACCCAGTTCGGTTATCACATCATTAAGGTGCTGTACCGCAACTAATAAAAAGCCCGGTGTGTGAACACCGGGCTTTTTTTGCCAGGTGGCGGCTCGCGCCTTACCCGGCCTACTCTGATTTTGTAGGTCGGGTAAGCGAAGCGCCACCCGACATGAGTTTTTAGCCTGCCACCGCGATACGTTTCATATCGGTCATGTAGCCACGCAGCTTCTGGCCCACTTTCTCGATCTCGTGGCTGCGAATGGCTTCGTTCACGTCACGCAGCTGGGCATTATCTACCGCGCCTTCGGTAATCGCTTTACCCAGGTCGCCGGTCTGCAGGGTGGTCATGAACTCTTTCAGCAGCGGTACGCATGCGTAAGAGAACAGGTAGTTACCGTACTCTGCGGTATCAGAGATCACCACGTTCATTTCGTACAGACGCTTACGGGCGATGGTGTTGGCGATCAGCGGCAGCTCGTGCAGTGATTCATAGTATGCAGACTCTTCGATGATGCCGGAATCCACCATGGTTTCGAAGGCCAGCTCAACGCCCGCTTTCACCATCGCAATCATCAGAACGCCTTTATCGAAGTACTCCTGCTCGCTGATTTTGCCATCGAACTGCGCGGCGGTTTCGAATGCGGTTTTACCGGTCTCTTCACGCCAGGTCAGCAGGTTTTTGTCGTCGTTTGCCCAGTCAGCCATCATGCCGGAAGAGAACTCACCGGAGATGATGTCGTCCATGTGTTTCTGGAACAGCGGCGCCATGATGGTTTTCAGCTGCTCGGACAGTGCGAATGCACGCAGTTTTGCCGGGTTAGACAGACGGTCCATCATCAGGGTGATACCGCCCTGCTTCAGCGCTTCGGTGATGGTTTCCCAGCCGAACTGAATCAGTTTCTCAGCGTATGCCGGGTCGGTGCCCTCTTCCACCAGCTTGTCGAAGCACAGCAGGGAACCGGCCTGCAGCATGCCGCACAGGATAGTCTGCTCACCCATCAGGTCAGATTTCACTTCCGCAACGAAGGAAGATTCCAGAACGCCCGCACGGTGGCCGCCGGTGGCCGCTGCCCATGCTTTGGCAATCGCCATGCCTTCGCCTTTCGGATCGTTTTCCGGGTGAACCGCGATCAGCGTCGGCACGCCGAAACCACGTTTGTACTCTTCACGCACTTCGGTACCCGGGCACTTCGGTGCCACCATCACGACGGTGATGTCTTTACGGATCTGCTCACCCACTTCAACGATGTTGAAGCCGTGGGAGTAACCCAGCGCCGCGCCGTCTTTCATCAGCGGCTGTACGGAACGCACAACGTCAGAGTGCTGTTTGTCCGGCGTCAGGTTAACCACCAGATCCGCCTGCGGGATCAGCTCTTCGTAAGTACCCACTTTGAAGCCGTTTTCGGTCGCTTTACGCCAGGAAGCACGCTTCTCAGCAATGGCTTCTTTACGCAGGGCATAGGAGATATCCAGACCGGAGTCACGCATGTTCAGGCCCTGGTTCAGACCCTGAGCGCCACAGCCGACGATGACCACTTTTTTACCCTGAAGATAGCTTGCGCCATCGGCAAATTCATCGCGCGCCATAAAGCGGCATTTGCCCAGCTGAGCCAGCTGCTGGCGCAGATTCAGTGTGTTGAAGTAGTTAGCCATGGTGATACCTCGTGATGTTGTGTTGTCGTGCTTATTGTTCGGTTCGCTTATGCGAGAATGAACTTACTATATGACAGGAAATTTATTGCGGAAATTGATATATTCACAACGTCACGTTGCAATTTCTGCAATGTAAAATCCTGGAGTGGAATCGGTGGATTTACGCGATCTGAAATTGTTCCTGCATCTGGCGGAAAGCCGCCATTTTGGCCGCAGCGCGCGGGCGATGCACGTCAGCCCCTCCACGCTCTCACGTCAGATCCAGCGCCTTGAGGAGGACCTCGGCCAGCCACTCTTTGTGCGCGATAATCGCACGGTGACGCTCACCGAAGCCGGAGAAGAGTTGCGCACCTTTGCCCAGCAAACCTTGCTGCAGTATCAGCAGCTGCGTCACACCATCGACCAGCAGGGCCCCTCGCTTTCCGGTGAACTCCATATCTTCTGTTCGGTGACCGCTGCTTATAGCCACCTGCCGCCCATCCTCGATCGCTTCCGCGCTGAGCATCCGTCGGTTGAGATCAAACTCACCACCGGCGATGCCGCCGATGCAATGGAAAAGGTGGTAACGGGCGAAGCGGATCTGGCGATTGCCGGGAAGCCGGAAACCCTGCCGGGGGCGGTGGCGTTTTCGATGCTGGAAAATCTGGCGGTGGTACTGATCGCCCCGGCGCTGCCCTGCCCGGTGCGTAACCAGGTGTCGGTGGAAAAACCAGACTGGTCAACGGTGCCCTTTATCATGGCCGATCAGGGACCGGTGCGCCGCCGCATCGAGCTGTGGTTCCGTCGCCAGAAGATCAGCAATCCGTCAATTTACGCAACGGTCGGCGGCCACGAGGCGATGGTCTCGATGGTGGCGCTCGGCTGCGGCGTGGCGCTGCTGCCGGAAGTGGTGCTGGAGAACAGCCCGGAACCGGTGCGCAATCGCGTGATGATTCTGGAGCGCAGCGATGAGAAAACGCCGTTTGAGCTAGGCGTCTGCGCACAAAAAAAGCGGCTGCATGAGCCGCTTATTAATGCGTTCTGGAAGATATTGCCGAACCACTAAAGCCGGGTGGCGCTGCGCTTACCCGGCCTACGATTCACTTAACCTGCCAGGAAGAACCTGAACGCCGGGTTATGGGTCTCGTCATGACAGTCATAACCCAGCTCGTTCAGCCGCGTTTCGAAATCCGGCTCGTGCTCGCCCAGTTCAAATGCCGCCAGCACGCGGCCGTAGTCGGTGCCATGGCTGCGGTAGTGGAACAGGGAGATGTTCCAGTGCGTACCCAGGGTATGCAGGAACTTAAGCAATGCGCCAGGTGACTCCGGGAACTCGAAGCTGAACAGACGTTCCTGTAACGGCTTCGACGGACGCCCGCCCACCATGTAGCGCACGTGCAGTTTCGCCATCTCGTCGTCGGAGAGATCCACCACGCTGTAGCCACCCTGGTGCAGCAGGTTGAGGATCTCTTTACGCTCTTCCACCCCGCGGCTCAGACGCACGCCGACAAAAATGCAGGCATCTTTGGCATCGGCAAAACGGTAGTTAAACTCCGTCACCGAACGACCGCCCAGCAGCTGGCAGAACTTGAGGAAGCTGCCCTTCTCTTCCGGGATGGTCACCGCCAGCAGGGCTTCGCGTTGTTCCCCCAGCTCGCAACGCTCGGACACGTAGCGCAGGCCGTGGAAGTTGACGTTAGCACCGGAGAGCACATGCGCCAGACGTTCGCCGCGGATGTTGTGCTGGGCGATGTATTTTTTCATCCCCGCCAGCGCCAGCGCGCCGGACGGCTCTGCCACCGCACGCACATCCTCGAACAGATCTTTCATTGCTGCGCAGATGGCATCGCTGTCGACGGTGATGATGTCGTCAAGATACTCCTGGCAGAGACGGAAGGTTTCATCCCCGATACGTTTCACCGCCACGCCTTCGGCAAACAGCCCGACGCGCGGGAGATCCACCGGATGACCGGCGTCCAGCGCCGCCTTCAGGCAGGCAGAGTCTTCCGCTTCCACGGCAATGACTTTGATCTGCGGCATCAGCTGTTTGATCAGCACTGCCACACCAGCGGCCAGGCCGCCGCCGCCAACCGGCACGAACACGCGGTCAAGATGCGCGTCCTGCTGCAGCAGTTCCAGCGCCAGCGTACCCTGACCGGCAATCACCATCGGGTGATCGAACGGCGGCACCCAGGTGAAACCCTGCTGCTGCGCCAGCTCGATGGCTTTGGCTTTCGCTTCGTCAAAATTGGCACCGTGGAGCAGCACTTCACCGCCAAATCCCCGCACCGCATCGACTTTGATATCTGCGGTTGCCACAGGCATGACGATCAGGGCTTTCAGCCCCAGACGCGCAGACGAGAACGCCACGCCCTGGGCATGGTTGCCCGCAGACGCCGTGATCACACCACGCGCTTTTTGCTCGTCGGTCAGCCCGGCCATCATCGCGTAGGCGCCGCGCAGCTTGAAGCTGTGCACCGGCTGGCGGTCTTCGCGCTTCACCAGAATGACGTTATCCAGCCGCGACGACAGCTTGTCCATTTTTTGCAACGGCGTTACCTGCACCGCCTCATAGACCGGCGCTCGCAGCACTGCCCGGAGATATTCTGCCCCCTCAGGGGCAGACGATAAGGGTTGGGATTCGGCCATCATTAGCCCCCAAGCTTGGATTTATCGCGCACCGCGCCTTTATCCGCGCTGGTGGCAAGGGTGGCGTAGGCGCGCAGGGCGAAGGAGACTTCGCGCTGACGATCTTTCGGCGTCCAGGCTTTATCGCCACGCGCATCCTGTGCTTCACGGCGGGCAGCAATCTCCTGCGGGCTCAGCTGCAGTTGAATACCGCGATTCGGAATATCGATTTCGATCAGATCGCCATCTTCGATGATCGCGATGTTGCCGCCGCTGGCTGCTTCCGGCGAAACGTGGCCGATAGAGAGGCCGGATGTACCGCCGGAGAAACGACCGTCGGTGATCAGCGCGCAGGCTTTACCGAGCCCCATGGATTTCAAGAAAGTGGTTGGATAGAGCATCTCCTGCATCCCCGGGCCGCCTTTCGGTCCTTCGTAGCGGATGACGACAACATCGCCAGCCACGACTTTGCCGCCGAGGATAGCTTCAACCGCGTCATCCTGGCTTTCGTACACTTTTGCCGGGCCGGTAAATTTCAGGATGCTGTCGTCCACGCCCGCGGTTTTGACGATACAGCCGTTTTCCGCGAAGTTGCCGTACAGAACCGCCAGGCCGCCATCTTTGCTGTAGGCATTTTCCAGCGAGCGAATGCAGCCTTCGGCGCGATCGTCATCCAGAGTGTCCCAGCGGCAATCCTGCGAGAACGCCTGGGTAGTGCGTATGCCGGCCGGGCCAGCGCGGAACATTTTTTTCACTGACTCATCTTTGGTCAGCATCACGTCGTACTGATCCAGCGACTGCGGCAGCGTCAGGCCCAGCACGTTTTTCACTTCACGGTTCATCAACCCGGCGCGGTCCAGCTCGCCGAGGATCCCCAGCACGCCACCGGCACGGTGAACGTCTTCCATGTGGTATTTCTGCGTGCTCGGCGCAACCTTACACAGCTGAGGCACTTTGCGGGACAGCTTGTCGATATCACTCATGGTGAAGTCGATCTCCGCTTCCTGGGCGGCGGCCAGCAGGTGCAGAACGGTGTTCGTGGAACCGCCCATGGCGATATCCAGGGTCATGGCATTTTCAAACGCCGCTTTGCTGGCGATATTACGCGGCAGCGCGCTGGCATCGTCCTGCTCGTAGTAGCGTTTGGTCAGTTCAACGATGCGTTTACCGGCGTTGATGAACAGCTCTTTACGATCGGCGTGGGTCGCCAGCAGCGAGCCGTTGCCCGGCTGAGACAGACCCAGCGCTTCGGTCAGGCAGTTCATTGAGTTGGCGGTGAACATACCGGAACAGGATCCGCAGGTCGGACAGGCGGAACGTTCAACCTGATCGCTCTGCTCGTCGGAGACTTTCGGGTCGGCGCCCTGAATCATCGCATCGACCAGGTCGAGCTTGATGATTTTATCTGAGAGCTTGGTTTTACCCGCTTCCATTGGACCGCCGGAGACGAAGATCACCGGAATGTTCAGGCGCAGGGAGGCCATGAGCATCCCCGGGGTGATTTTGTCGCAGTTGGAGATGCAGACCATTGCATCGGCACAGTGGGCGTTGACCATATACTCCACCGAATCGGCAATCAGCTCGCGCGACGGCAGTGAATAAAGCATGCCCCCGTGCCCCATCGCGATCCCGTCATCCACGGCAATGGTGTTGAACTCTTTCGCCACGCCGCCGGAGGCTTCAATTTGCTCAGCAACCAGCTTCCCGAGATCGCGCAGATGCACGTGGCCCGGTACAAACTGGGTAAAAGAGTTGACCACGGCGATGATCGGTTTCCCGAAGTCGGCGTCGGTCATTCCGGTGGCGCGCCACAGCGCGCGGGCACCCGCCATGTTGCGGCCGTGAGTGGTGGTGGCGGAACGGTACTTAGGCATGCGTTATTTACTCCCGTCTATCTGGTAAATGGGACGGTGCGTGCCGTCCCATATTTATGCTTATTGATTAACCTGATCCAACCAACCCCATTTATCTTCGGTTTCACCGGTAAAGAGGCCAAAGAATGCTTCCTGGATACGTTTGGTTACCGGACCGCGGCGGCCTTCACCCACCTGGATGCCGTCAACGCTGCGTACCGGCGTAATTTCTGCTGCGGTACCGGACATAAAGACTTCATCGGCCAGATACAGAGATTCGCGGGACAACACCTGCTCGCGCACTTCGATACCCAGATCCTGCGCCAGCTTGATAATGGCGTCACGGGTGATGCCCGGCAGAGCGGAAGAGGTGAATGGCGGGGTGAACAGAATGCCATCCTTTACTTCGAACAGGTTCTCACCTGCGCCTTCGGAGATGTAGCCGTTCACATCCAGGGCGATACCTTCCTGATAGCCGTGGCGACGTGCTTCACTGCCAACCAGCAGGGAGGAGAGGTAGTTACCGCCCGCTTTAGCGGCGGTCGGAATAGTATTTGGTGCTACACGGTTCCAGGAGGAAACCATCGCGTCGATCCCCTGCTCCAGCGCTTCTGCGCCAAGGTAGGCTCCCCACGGGAACGCGGCGATGATCACATCAGTGGTGTAACCGGCTGGCGGGTTAACGCCCATACCCACATCGCCCACAAATACCAGAGGACGGATATAAGCGCTGGTCAGGTTGTTTTTGCGCAGAACGGCGCGGCAAGCTTCCATCAGCTCGTCAACGCTCTGGGAAACCGGGAAACGATAAATTTTGGCTGAATCACGCAGACGCTGCATGTGTTCGCGATGGCGGAACACAACCGGGCCTTTGTGTGAGTCGTAGCAACGGATGCCTTCAAAAACAGACGTACCGTAGTGAAGCGCGTGGGACATCACGTGGACTTTAGCGTCCTCCCAGCGAATCATCTCACCATTGGACCAAATGAAATCAGCTTTTTTCGTCGTCATTTTTCTTCCTATTGCGCTCAGGCGCGAATTTGTTGTGTTTGCGATGTAGCGGCACGCTGCTGGATATCGACCCGGGCGACGTCGACCAGTTTGCTTAACTGGCTAAACAGTAATTCCACGGGGCGCTGACTGGCAACGGTCAATTCAATATTTATGTTCTGCGCGTCGGTGGCGGTTTCCATGTTCATCGAACAGATTTGGAACCCACGATGGCGCACCACGCGCAATACACGTTCTAACGTTTCCGGGTTGAAGCGAGCCTGCACGGCGACCTGATGTTGCATCATGATAATTTCTCCAGCATTTGTGAGTTACTGGCGCCGGGCGGCACCAACGGCCAGACATTCTCAAGCTCGTCGATTGAGACATGAAGCAGGTAAGGCCCCTTGCTTGACAGCATTTCATCAAGTGCCGCTTCAACCTGGTCTTTACGGGTGATGTGCTGGCCGGGGATGCCGAAGGCGCTGGCCAGAACGAGGAAATCGGGGTTATCGGTCAGGGTGGTTTCGCTGTAACGCTCCTGGAAGAAGAGCTGCTGCCACTGGCGCACCATGCCTAAACGTTGGTTATCCAGCAGCACGATTTTCACCGGCAGCTGCTTACGCTTGATGGTGCCCAGCTCCTGGACGTTCATCATGAAGGAGCCATCACCGGAGACACAGATCACCGTATCCTCCGGGCGTGCCACCTGGGCACCTACGGCGGCTGGCAAGCCGAAGCCCATGGTGCCTAAGCCGCTTGAGGTGATGAAGTTTTCCGGGCGCGTGTAGGTCATGTGCTGGGCCGACCACATCTGATGTTGACCCACGTCGGTGGTCACTACGCTGTCCGCCGGTTTGCGATCCGACAGCTGTTTCAGCAGCAACGGGGCATAGATGGCGTCACCCGGATGGTCGTAGCGCCAGGCATGTTCCCGGCGCATCTCTGCCGCGTGCTGACGCCACGCGTCGATCGCTAAAGGCTGCTGTAAAGCAGGCAGCAGCGCATTGAGATCGCCCTGCAAGGCCACGTGCGCCTGACGGAGCTTATTCATCTCTGCCGGGTCGATATCCATATGAATGACTTTGGCATTCGGTGCGAAGGTGTTCAGCTTGCCGGTTACGCGGTCATCAAAACGCGCGCCCACGGCGATCAGCAAATCACACTCCTGCACGGCGAGGTTGGCGGCTTTGGTGCCGTGCATCCCCAGCATGCCGAGATAGTACGGATAGTGGGCATCCACCGCACCCAGCCCTTTCAACGTGCAGGCGGCTGGCATTTTGGTGGTGGCGATAAATTCACGCAGGGCAGGAACCGCCTGCGCCATCCCCACACCGCCGCCTACATACAGGATCGGCTTTTGCGCGTGGGCCAGCATCTGGCTGGCTTCGCTGACTTCGGCGAACGGGAACGCATCGTCATTTTCAACGGTGGAGAAGTGTGGTTCGAGATCGCCCAACGCAACCTGAATATCTTTCGGGATATCAACCAGAACCGGGCCAGGACGGCCTGAGTTTGCCACCTCAAAGGCTTCCGCCATGACGCGCGGCAGCTCTTCCAGGGATTGCACGAGGAAGCTGTGTTTCGTGCAAGCCAGTGACAAACCGAGAACGTCCACTTCCTGGAAAGCATCGGTCCCGATGAAGGGAGAAGCAACCTGGCCAGTGATGGCGACAACGGGAACGGAATCAAGCAGCGCGTCAGCCAGGCCGGTGATCAGATTGGTTGCGCCCGGGCCGGAGGTCGCCATGCAGACGCCTGTTTTTCCGGTTGCACGTGCATAACCAATGGCCGCCATCGCCGCGCCCTGCTCGTGCCGGCACAACAGATGTTCCACGCCGCCGTCATACAATGCATCGTAAATCGGCATAATCGCGCCGCCCGGGTAACCGAAGATGGTATCGACTCCCTGCGCTCGCAACGCATGTACTACCCACTGTGCGCCATTCATAGTTACTTCCCCGTCGTAAATCGAGAGAAACAGAATTTTGTGCTACTACTCATCGTCTGCTCCTCGCTTATGTTTTAAAGTCATAAAAAAACCCCCGGACCTTTCGGTGCGGGGGTCTTAGTTCGTTAAGGCTTGATTATTAAGCCTTTCCTCGTCCAAGTGCAGCCCCGCACGGTGGGATAATAATCACCACCACGCTAATCACGACCAGGCTAATCACTCGTAGAAGGGCTGTCATTTTCTGTTCTTTTTGCATCTTGTTCGAAGGAATACCTAAAGAGTTATCACAGATATCGAACCGAACACAACATTTTTTTATAATTCACTTTCTTATTACGCTAATAGTTTAGATAAAAATCATTGTTTTTTATGACAAAAATAGAAAATGAATTATTTTCATTTTTTTGCTGCTCAGCCAAAGCCGAGAAGTAAAGCTTATTGCTGTTTGCGAGCGGTCTTCCATGACGATGAAAAGATTACAATTTCGGGGAAATAATAAGGAACAGACCGCGTAAAAACGCGATTTGCCGATAAAAATGGGCATTTCATGGTGGCATAGTAGCGCTTCAAGGAGGCTCTTTATGTCACTGTCGGTTGTTTATACCCGCGCTGCGTTAGGCGTTAAAGCGCCGCTGATTTCCGTAGAAGTTCACCTCAGTAATGGCCTGCCGGGCTTAACCCTGGTCGGCCTGCCGGAAACTACCGTCAAGGAAGCCAGAGACCGGGTACGTAGCGCAATCATCAATAGCGGTTATACCTTTCCAGCCAAAAAGATCACCATCAATCTGGCCCCTGCCGATTTACCCAAGGAAGGCGGGCGATATGATTTACCTATCGCCATTGCGCTTCTCGCCGCCTCTGAGCAGCTCTCCTCTTCCCGACTGAGCGCATACGAGTTTGTAGGTGAGCTGGCGCTTACAGGCGCATTAAGAGGGGTTCCTGGCGCGATATCTGGCGCTCTGGCGGCCATTCAGGCTGGCAGAGAGATTATCGTCGCCAACGATAACGCTGCCGAAGTCAGCCTTATTGAACAAAAAGGCTGCCTGGTGGCAGAACACTTGCAGGAAGTATGCGCTTTTCTTGAAGGTCGCCACGAGCTGGCTGCGCCCGTTCAGGAGCCGTTTGAGGTAGAAAACAGCGATCAGGACCTCAGCGATATTATCGGCCAGGAGCAGGGCAAACGGGCGCTGGAGATCACCGCGGCCGGCGCGCACAATCTGCTACTCATTGGCCCACCCGGCACTGGCAAAACCATGCTCGCGAGTCGGCTCAATGGCCTGTTGCCGCCACTCAGCAACCATGAGGCGCTGGAGAGTGCGGCAATCGTCAGTCTGGTCAACGCCACATCGATGTATAAGCAGTGGCGCCGGCGTCCCTTTCGGGCACCACACCACAGCGCCTCGCTCATGGCCATGGTGGGCGGGGGTGCTATCCCCGCGCCGGGAGAGATCTCGCTGGCGCATAACGGCATTCTCTTTCTGGATGAGTTACCCGAGTTTGAACGGCGCGTGCTGGATGCCTTACGCGAGCCTATCGAATCAGGCCAGATTAATATCTCCCGTACCCGCGCCAAGATCAGTTATCCGGCTCGCTTTCAGCTTATCGCCGCCATGAACCCCAGCCCAACGGGACACTATCAGGGTAACCATAATCGCTGTTCGCCCGAACAGACGCTCCGCTACCTGGGACGCCTGTCGGGCCCGTTCCTCGATCGCTTCGATTTATCGCTTGAGATCCCGCTCCCACCGCCAGGGTTGCTAAGCCAGGCGCACAAAGCAGGAGAAACCAGTCTCACCGTACGAAACAGAGTGCTCGCCGCGCAGGAACGTCAGCGGGTGCGGCAGAATAAACTCAATGCTCATCTGGATAATGCGGAGATCCGCAGGTATTGCCCCCTCATGGCAGAGGATGCCCTGTGGCTGGAAGAGACCCTTACCCGGTTCGGCCTGTCGGTGCGTGCCTGGCAGCGGCTGCTAAAGGTGGCCCGCACGATTGCTGACCTGGAAGAGAGTGAAAAGATTGAACGCAGGCATTTGCAGGAAGCCCTGAGCTATCGTGCTATTGACCGTCTGCTGTTGCACCTGCAAAAGATGCTGGAATGAAAAAAGGGGCCGTAGCCCCTTCTTCTTAATCGTCTGATTCGGTGTAGTCTTCCGCACCTTCCATCTGTGGTTTACCACCAGACAGGGTATGGAAACGCTTTGGACGTTTGATACGTGCCATATACTTGATCCATACGCGCTCCGCTTCCGTTACCGGCTCACGCTCGCCACGGCAGACGGCAACAAACGATTTTTCGTCTTCAGTGGAGGGTTCGCGTTTTCCCAAATCCAGTTCATTGAAAGCATAACCGTGGCGCTCAAGCAGTTGTGCTTCTTTGATGGTGAAATCACCATGGCGAGAAAATCCGCGTGGATAATTTTTATTGTCGAAAAAACGATTAGTCGTCGTAAAGCTTTCCGCCATCCTACACGCTCCTATATCTTTGGCCGAGCTATTTATGGCGCGGAGTATTAGTTACGCTTGACAGAGCGTCCAACAAAACATTTAAATCATAACGACAAATTATTTTGCGGAGAAAACCGTGGATACGGAATTGCTAAAAACTTTCCTCGAAGTGAGCAGAACTCGCCACTTTGGGCGCGCCGCAGAAGCGCTTTATCTGACGCAGTCGGCGGTGAGCTTTCGTATTCGGCAGCTTGAAAATCAGCTTGGGGTGAACCTTTTCACCCGCCACCGCAACAACATTCGCTTAACGCCCGCAGGTGAAAAGCTTCTGCCGTATGCAGAAACTTTGATGAACACCTGGCAGGCCGCGCGTAAAGAGGTTGCCCATACCTCAAAGCATAATGAGTTTTCTATCGGTGCCAGCGCCTCTTTATGGGAGTGCATGCTAAGCCCCTGGCTGAGCCGGCTGTATCGCTCTCACGGACAGCTGCAGTTTGAGGCTCGCATTGCGCAGCGGCAGTCGCTGGTGAAGCAGTTACATGAACGTCAGCTGGATCTGCTGATCACCACCGAAGCCCCGAAAATGGATGAATTTAGCAGCCAGATCCTCGGGCAGTTCACCCTGGCGCTTTATGCTGCTGAACCGTCAGCCATGAAAAGCGACCTGAACTATCTGCGACTCGAATGGGGCCCCGATTTTCAGCCGCATGAAGCGGGTTTGATTGCCATTGACGATGTGCCGATCCTGACCACCAGTTCGGCCGAGATAGCCTGCCAGCAACTCGCCTCGCTAAAGGGTTGCACCTGGTTGCCACAGCGCTGGGCCAGTCAAAAAGCCGGACTGTATACGGTGGCGGATTCAGCCCTGCTCCAGAGGCCTCTGTATGCCATCTGGCTGCAGAACAGCGACAAGCAAGGACAAATTAAAGATCTGCTCAAAATCAACGTGATGGATTAAGGGATATGTTGCAGGGACGCAACGCAAAGACACTACAGAGGGAGGGTTTTGCTTTCTGAAAGGCAAAAAAAAATCCTTTGCCGAAGCAAAGGATCCTTTATATGGCAGGGGCGGAGAGACTCGAACTCGCGACACCCGGTTTTGGAGACCGGTGCTCTACCAACTGAGCTACGCCCCTAAATTTCTTACTACTAAGCCTGCTAATAAAGCAGGCTTAGTTTAAATAGGTGGCGGAACGGACGGGACTCGAACCCGCGACCCCCTGCGTGACAGGCAGGTATTCTAACCGACTGAACTACCGCTCCACCGAATACTTCTGTAACCACCGGTTTAATGCCCCGGTTCACTACGTAATTTGATGCCTGGCAGTTCCCTACTCTCGCATGGGGAGACCCCACACTACCATCGGCGCTACGGCGTTTCACTTCTGAGTTCGGCATGGGGTCAGGTGGGACCACCGCGCTACAGCCGCCAGGCAAATTCTGTTTCCGACACGCCCTTCGGGCCTGTCAGTTAATCTGTATCAGCTGAAAATTGTCTCAAATACCGCCGAAACAGCTTCGGCGTTGTAAGGTTAAGCCTCACGGTTCATTAGTATCGGTTAGCTCAACGCATCGCTGCGCTTACACACCCGACCTATCAACGTCGTCGTCTTCAACGTTCCTTCAGGAGCCTTAAAGGCTCAGGGAGAACTCATCTCGGGGCAAGTTTCGTGCTTAGATGCTTTCAGCACTTATCTCTTCCGCATTTAGCTACCGGGCAGTGCCATTGGCATGACAACCCGAACACCAGTGATGCGTCCACTCCGGTCCTCTCGTACTAGGAGCAGCCCCCCCTCAATTCTCCAGCGCCCACGGCAGATAGGGACCGAACTGTCTCACGACGTTCTAAACCCAGCTCGCGTACCACTTTAAACGGCGAACAGCCGTACCCTTGGGACCTACTTCAGCCCCAGGATGTGATGAGCCGACATCGAGGTGCCAAACACCGCCGTCGATATGAACTCTTGGGCGGTATCAGCCTGTTATCCCCGGAGTACCTTTTATCCGTTGAGCGATGGCCCTTCCATACAGAACCACCGGATCACTATGACCTGCTTTCGCACCTGCTCGAGCCGTCACTCTCGCAGTCAAGCTAGCTTATGCCATTGCACTAACCTCCTGATGTCCGACCAGGATTAGCTAACCTTCGTGCTCCTCCGTTACTCTTTAGGAGGAGACCGCCCCAGTCAAACTACCCACCAGACACTGTCCGCAACCCGGGTAACGGGTCCACGTTAGAACACCAGCCATTAAAGGGTGGTATTTCAAGGTTGGCTCCACGCAGACTGGCGTCCACGCTTCAAAGCCTCCCACCTATCCTACACATCAAGGACCAGTGTTCAGTGTCAAGCTATAGTAAAGGTTCACGGGGTCTTTCCGTCTTGCCGCGGGTACACTGCATCTTCACAGCGATTTCAATTTCACTGAGTCTCGGGTGGAGACAGCCTGGCCATCATTACGCCATTCGTGCAGGTCGGAACTTACCCGACAAGGAATTTCGCTACCTTAGGACCGTTATAGTTACGGCCGCCGTTTACCGGGGCTTCGATCAAGAGCTTCGCGTTGCCGCTAACCCCATCAATTAACCTTCCGGCACCGGGCAGGCGTCACACCGTATACGTCCACTTTCGTGTTTGCACAGTGCTGTGTTTTTAATAAACAGTTGCAGCCAGCTGGTATCTTCGACTGATTTCAGCTCCACCCGCAGGGGCTTCACCTACATATCAGCGTGCCTTCTCCCGAAGTTACGGCACCATTTTGCCTAGTTCCTTCACCCGAGTTCTCTCAAGCGCCTTGGTATTCTCTACCTGACCACCTGTGTCGGTTTGGGGTACGATTTGATGTTACCTGATGCTTAGAGGCTTTTCCTGGAAGCAGGGCATTTGTTACTTCAGCACCGTAGTGCCTCGTCATCACACCTCAGCGTTGAAAAGGTACCGGATTTACCTGGAACCTCCGCCTACATGCTTAAACCGGGACAACCGTCGCCCGGCCAACATAGCCTTCTCCGTCCCCCCTTCGCAGTAACACCGAGTACAGGAATATTAACCTGTTTCCCATCGACTACGCCTTTCGGCCTCGCCTTAGGGGTCGACTCACCCTGCCCCGATTAACGTTGGACAGGAACCCTTGGTCTTCCGGCGAGCGGGCTTTTCACCCGCTTTATCGTTACTTATGTCAGCATTCGCACTTCTGATACCTCCAGCAGACCTCACAGTCCACCTTCGACGGCTTACAGAACGCTCCCCTACCCAACAACACATAGTGTCGCTGCCGCAGCTTCGGTGCATGGTTTAGCCCCGTTACATCTTCCGCGCAGGCCGACTCGACCAGTGAGCTATTACGCTTTCTTTAAATGATGGCTGCTTCTAAGCCAACATCCTGGCTGTCTGTGCCTTCCCACATCGTTTCCCACTTAACCATGACTTTGGGACCTTAGCTGGCGGTCTGGGTTGTTTCCCTCTTCACGACGGACGTTAGCACCCGCCGTGTGTCTCCCGTGATAACATTCTCCGGTATTCGCAGTTTGCATCGGGTTGGTAAGCCGGGATGGCCCCCTAGCCGAAACAGTGCTCTACCCCCGGAGATGAATTCACGAGGCGCTACCTAAATAGCTTTCGGGGAGAACCAGCTATCTCCCGGTTTGATTGGCCTTTCACCCCCAGCCACAAGTCATCCGCTAATTTTTCAACATTAGTCGGTTCGGTCCTCCAGTTAGTGTTACCCAACCTTCAACCTGCCCATGGCTAGATCACCGGGTTTCGGGTCTATACCCTGCAACTTAACGCCCAGTTAAGACTCGGTTTCCCTTCGGCTCCCCTATACGGTTAACCTTGCTACAGAATATAAGTCGCTGACCCATTATACAAAAGGTACGCAGTCACACCACGAAGGTGCTCCCACTGCTTGTACGTACACGGTTTCAGGTTCTTTTTCACTCCCCTCGCCGGGGTTCTTTTCGCCTTTCCCTCACGGTACTGGTTCACTATCGGTCAGTCAGGAGTATTTAGCCTTGGAGGATGGTCCCCCCATATTCAGACAGGATACCACGTGTCCCGCCCTACTCTTCGAGTTCACAGCAGGTGTATCTTCGTGTACGGGAGTATCACCCTGTACCCTGCGACTTTCCAGACGCTTCCACTGACACACATGCTGATTCAGACTCTGGGCTGTTCCCCGTTCGCTCGCCGCTACTGGGGGAATCTCGGTTGATTTCTTTTCCTCAGGGTACTTAGATGTTTCAGTTCCCCTGGTTCGCTTCGTTAAGCTATGTATTCACTTAACGATAGTGCAACGGATTGCACTGGGTTTCCCCATTCGGAAATCGTCGGTTATAACGGTTCATATCACCTTACCGACGCTTATCGCAGATTAGCACGTCCTTCATCGCCTCTGACTGCCTAGGCATCCACCGTGTACGCTTGGTCGCTTAACCTCACAACCCGAAGATGTTTCACTTCTGATTGCGAAAATTTGAGAGACTCCAACACACCGCTTATCTGCTCTTATTACGGAGAGCAGACACGGCGTGTCGTTTCAATTTTCAGCTTGATCCAGATTTTTAAAGAGCAAAACTTCGCAGCGCACCTTCTCAGGTACACTCTGAAGTTTTCTTGTTGTTGCAGTAAAGGATGGTGGAGCTATGCGGGATCGAACCGCAGACCTCCTGCGTGCAAGGCAGGCGCTCTCCCAGCTGAGCTATAGCCCCATCGTAGTTATATCTCTTCAAATTTGCGGGGCAAATTTGGTAGGCCTGAGTGGACTTGAACCACCGACCTCACCCTTATCAGGGGTGCGCTCTAACCACCTGAGCTACAAGCCTGCAGAGATTTTTTACTGCTTACTTTTCATCAGACAATCTGTGTGAGCACTGCAAAGGCAGGTTCTTTAAGGTAAGGAGGTGATCCAACCGCAGGTTCCCCTACGGTTACCTTGTTACGACTTCACCCCAGTCATGAATCACAAAGTGGTAAGCGCCCTCCCGAAGGTTAAGCTACCTACTTCTTTTGCAACCCACTCCCATGGTGTGACGGGCGGTGTGTACAAGGCCCGGGAACGTATTCACCGTAGCATTCTGATCTACGATTACTAGCGATTCCGACTTCATGGAGTCGAGTTGCAGACTCCAATCCGGACTACGACGCACTTTATGAGGTCCGCTTGCTCTCGCGAGGTCGCTTCTCTTTGTATGCGCCATTGTAGCACGTGTGTAGCCCTACTCGTAAGGGCCATGATGACTTGACGTCATCCCCACCTTCCTCCAGTTTATCACTGGCAGTCTCCTTTGAGTTCCCGGCCTAACCGCTGGCAACAAAGGATAAGGGTTGCGCTCGTTGCGGGACTTAACCCAACATTTCACAACACGAGCTGACGACAGCCATGCAGCACCTGTCTCAGAGTTCCCGAAGGCACCAAAGCATCTCTGCTAAGTTCTCTGGATGTCAAGAGTAGGTAAGGTTCTTCGCGTTGCATCGAATTAAACCACATGCTCCACCGCTTGTGCGGGCCCCCGTCAATTCATTTGAGTTTTAACCTTGCGGCCGTACTCCCCAGGCGGTCGACTTAACGCGTTAGCTCCGGAAGCCACTCCTCAAGGGAACAACCTCCAAGTCGACATCGTTTACGGCGTGGACTACCAGGGTATCTAATCCTGTTTGCTCCCCACGCTTTCGCACCTGAGCGTCAGTCTTTGTCCAGGGGGCCGCCTTCGCCACCGGTATTCCTCCAGATCTCTACGCATTTCACCGCTACACCTGGAATTCTACCCCCCCTCTACAAGACTCTAGCCTGCCAGTTTCGAATGCAGTTCCCAGGTTGAGCCCGGGGATTTCACATCCGACTTGACAGACCGCCTGCGTGCGCTTTACGCCCAGTAATTCCGATTAACGCTTGCACCCTCCGTATTACCGCGGCTGCTGGCACGGAGTTAGCCGGTGCTTCTTCTGCGGGTAACGTCAATCGACAAGGTTATTAACCTTATCGCCTTCCTCCCCGCTGAAAGTACTTTACAACCCGAAGGCCTTCTTCATACACGCGGCATGGCTGCATCAGGCTTGCGCCCATTGTGCAATATTCCCCACTGCTGCCTCCCGTAGGAGTCTGGACCGTGTCTCAGTTCCAGTGTGGCTGGTCATCCTCTCAGACCAGCTAGGGATCGTCGCCTAGGTGAGCCGTTACCCCACCTACTAGCTAATCCCATCTGGGCACATCTGATGGCAAGAGGCCCGAAGGTCCCCCTCTTTGGTCTTGCGACGTTATGCGGTATTAGCTACCGTTTCCAGTAGTTATCCCCCTCCATCAGGCAGTTTCCCAGACATTACTCACCCGTCCGCCACTCGTCACCCGAAGAGCAAGCTCTTCTGTGCTACCGTTCGACTTGCATGTGTTAGGCCTGCCGCCAGCGTTCAATCTGAGCCATGATCAAACTCTTCAATTTAAGTTTGATGCTCGTGAATTAAACTTCGTAATGAATTACGTATGTTCACTCAGAGACTTTGGTATTCATTTATTGTCCGAAGACATTAAGAATCCATGTCACTTTGAGTGCCCACACAGATTGTCTGATAAATTGTTAAAGAGCAGTGCAACGCGGCTTTCGCTCACCGTTGCGAGGTCCCGTATAATACGTTTTCCTCATTCAGAGTCAAGCAATTATTTTCGCTTTTCTCCGTCGGCGTTCATCTCTGAAGCCTGCTGTCACGGCGGTTTGTAATCCGTTGTTCCGTGTCAGTGGAGGCGCATTATAGGGAGTTCTCCGGCAGTGACAAGAGCTAATTTAAAAAAATCTTTCAACCGTCTTTTTTTTGCTCAAAAACGTGCTACAGCGCTAGTTTTTCGAGCGTTTCAAAGCCGTAACGCTGCAAAACGGGTAAAAGTTGCTCAGTTTCAGCGGTCAATGCCATGCAATAAGCGATATTCGCCTCGGCAGATTTCGCATCTGGCGCTTCATGTTCAAGCAGCCAGGCGGTGCGACGGGCAATAGCTGCCCCCGAATCTACCAGGCGGGTGCCTTCCGGCAGTACGGCAAGCAGCTCTTCCTGCAATAAAGGGAAATGCGTGCAGCCCAGCACCACCGTGTCTGGCGGTTCCGCCATACGCAGCCAGGGACGCAAAATACGACGCAGCTCTTCCAGCGACACCGGCTGACCGTGCAGTTTCGCTTCGGCCATCTCCACCAGCTCGGCAGAACCTAACATCGCGATCTGACATTCATTGGCAAAGCGCTCGATCAGTTCGCGGGTATAAGGACGCTTAACCGTACCGCGGGTTGCCAGCAGTCCCACCACGCCATTCGCCGTCAGGCGCGCCGCAGGTTTAATCGCCGGCACTACGCCGACAACCGGGAACGGGAATTTTTCGCGTAGGGCGGGAAGGGAAACCGTGCTCGCCGTATTACAGGCAATTACCGCCAGTGCAAGAGGATAATGCTGTTGCACGGCGGTAACGATCTCAACGACGCGTTCGACAATAAACTCTTCGCTCTTTTCCCCATACGGAAAAGCCACGTTATCGAATGCATAGATGTAATGAAGATCCGGCAGGAGATGCCGAATCTCATCATAGACTGAAAGCCCACCGACACCGGAGTCAAACACCAGTACGGTGGGACGTGGGTCAGAAGGTGTAGCTGCCAGACAAGGTGTATTCCCGTCCTGCAGTTTCGTAGCCATAAACTGTCTCGTAGTCTTTATCGAACAGGTTGGCGATTTTACCACGAACTGTAAGGTGAGAGGTGACAGGATATGAAACTGCGAGATCCCACAGACTGACCCCACCCATTTTCACTCGCTCTGAGGTGAACGTATTAGGATCATACGCCACGTCATAACGGGTGCCCAGGTAGCGGTAGGCCAGATTCCAGTCGAGATCCCACACCTGCGTATCCAGCTGGTACTTCACCTGCTGCTTCGAACGACGGGCAAGCACCTCGTTGGTTTTGGCATTGCGCGGATCGACGTAGTCGTAAGAAATCTGGTGCCCTACCGGGCCAGTATCGAACTGCGCCGTCGCTTCGATACCTTTAATGCGCGCTTTATCCACGTTGTAGTAGCGGAACGTGCGCGGGTCGCTGCTGATCAGGTTATCGATATCGTTGCGATAACCCGATACGCGCCAGGTCACCGGGCCGGTCAGCCCTTCGAAGCCGCCTTCCCACTGCTTGCTCTCTTCCGGCTTCAGGTCCGGGTTGCCATAGCTCGCGCTGTGGATCTGGCTCATTGTCGGCGCTTTATAGGCCGTGCCGTAGGAACCGATGATCCGGTAACCGTCGATAAACTCCCATCCGGCGCTGGTCTGCCAGGTGTTATGGTTACCAAAGTTAGAGTTGTCGTCATTACGCGCTGCGGCTTCCAGGGTAACGCTATCGAACTGCTGCATGGCAGACAGGAATACGCCGGTGTTGCGCTGGTCGTAGCCTTTATCCAGATACCCCGTTCCCGCCTGGGTTTTTTGCTTCTGCCAGTCCAGACCGGCACCGATATTACCGTGACCCACCGTGACGGTGTTCATCCACTGGGCGGTGTACTGCTTGACGTCATCCATGGTGGCCGAAGAAGCATAACGGCCTTTGCTCGGATCAAAGTTCTGGTCTTTGCTGCGACCGTAACCGGCCACCAGCTGTGTCTGGTAGATCCCCTGGTTATAGCGCAGGCCGGTGTCCCAGTTCTGGCTGTATAGCTGACGGGTATCCGGCAGGCCATCGACCATAAAGCTGTCGTCATAATGCTCATAGCCGTCATACGCGGTGCGGTTGTCATAGCCGAGGCCACGCACGAAGCCGCTCAGGTTGTCGGTGATCTGCTGCTCAACCGCGCCAAACAGCGACTTACTCATAAAGCCGTCGCGATCGGGCTGGCGTGGCGCATCTGCCGCATCGATATCAAAACCACGGGTGTAGGTATAGTTACCGCCCAGGGTGATTTTGGTTTTATCCAGCACCTGCTGGAAGGCCCCATCGTAGGATTGATAGCCTTTCGAGCCGACGCTGGCGGTAATTTCCGCCCCTGGCTTGTCGCGACCCGTAATGATGTTAATCACGCCGCCAATCGCATCCGAACCATATAGGGCCGAGCGCGGACCACGAATGTATTCGACACGCTGGATAAGAGAAACGGGAATTTGGCTGAGATCGGGGGAGTTACTGATCCCGGCGTTATTCAGTGGAATGCCGTCGATCAGCACCAGCACATGACGGGATTCCGTCCCGCGAATAAAGGTAGAGGAGTTGGCACCCATGCCGCCGCTTTGGGCGATATCTACGCCCGGTAAGCGTGACATGACTTCAACGACGCTTTTTGCCTGCCAGCGTTCAATATCTTCCCGGGTAACAACGGAGCTGGGGGCCAGAACGGTATTGGCAGGTTGTGCAACACGGTTTGCCGTTACGACCAACGCGTCCGCGCTATCCTGCGCCCAGCCCGAAAATGCCGTGACGGAAAGCGCCGTCAACAGCGATACTTTTTTTAATCATTGTAAAAGCATCCACAATATAAGAAGGATGCCGCAGGCCTCACCCATAGCACGCGATGATGAAACCAAATGCGACGTGATCCCGGCAGGTCTTCGGGCTAGGTGGCGTGTTGTGGATGAAGACTTCCCGCTCAGCAGCAGTGTCTACAGCTCTCATCCCGCCAGTCTTTACCGCTGCGCGTCAGCTCCAGATTTGCACTGGATTCCCTTTTCACTCAAAAGAGACCGGAAACATAATGCTACATTTAGACACGTATAGATGTCCAGACTGCCGTTAACCATTAAGGCTGGACATCCCCTGCACAATCCCTACAATCCCCGCGTAATTCATCATCAATCAGGAAGCATCATGACCCCCCGAACACCTCCCGACAGAACAGTACGACGCGCAACTGGCAGAGAAAGTCGTCCGTCTGCAAAGTATGATGACGCCTTTTGCTGCGCCTGCGCCTGAGGTGTTCCGCTCCCCGGTCAGCCACTACCGTATGCGTGCCGAATTCCGTATCTGGCACGACGGCGACGACCTGTACCACATCATTTTCGATCAGCAGACCAAAAGCCGGATCCGCGTGGACAGCTTCCCGGCGGCCAGCGAGCTGATTAACCAGTTGATGACCCTGATGATGGATGGCGTGCGCGATAATCCGCTGCTGCGCCATAAGCTGTTCCAGATTGACTACCTGACCACCCAAAGCAATCAGGCCATCGTCTCCCTGCTGTACCATAAAGCGCTGAATGACGAGTGGCGCCAGGCGGCAGAAGCCCTGCGCGATGCGCTGCGCGCGCAGAACATCAACGTGCATCTGATTGGCCGCGCAACAAAAACAAAAATCGCGCTGGACCAGGATTTCATCGACGAGCGCCTGCCGGTGGCGGGCAAAGAGATGATTTATCGCCAGGTTGAGAACAGCTTTACCCAGCCGAACGCGGCGATGAACGTGCAGATGCTGGAGTGGGCGCTGCATGCTACTGAGGGTTCAACCGGCGATCTGCTGGAGCTCTACTGCGGCAACGGCAACTTCTCGCTGGCGCTGGCGCGTAACTTCGAGCGCGTACTGGCCACCGAAATCGCCAAGCCGTCGGTTGCCGCAGCACAATACAACATCGCGGCGAACCACATTGATAATGTGCAGATCATTCGCATGTCGGCGGAAGAGTTTACTCAGGCGATGAATGGCGTGCGGGAATTTAACCGCCTGCAGGGGATTGATCTGAAGAGCTACCAGTGTGAAACGATTTTCGTCGATCCACCGCGCAGCGGGCTGGACAGCGAAACCGAGAAGATGGTGCAGGCGTACCCGCGTATTCTGTATATCTCCTGCAACCCGGAAACCTTATGCAAGAACCTGGAAACATTAAGCCAGACGCACAAGGTTGAACGTCTGGCGTTGTTCGATCAGTTCCCGTATACGCACCATATGGAGTGCGGCGTGTTACTGACGGCCCGGTAAATCGTATTGCCGGGTGGCGCTGCGCTTACCCGGCCTACAAAACCGTTACTCTGGCAGCTGCTGCTTACGGTTACGCATTTTAAAGCCGATCCAGAAGACCAGCGCTACCGACAGCACCGCAGGCAGGAAGTTAGAGCCAATGTCCGGGTACTCTGCGCGCACCACGGTGCTATACAGCAGGACGCCCAGCACAAAGAACGCCGCCGACAATGCCGGTAACCCCACCGGCATGGTGCGATTCTGATAACGCTGATGCAGACAGTACACCGTCAGCACCAGAGAGATCATCGGGAAAACCGAAAACGGTACAATGGAGCTAAAAATCGCTGCAAAGGTCCCGTTAATGGATAAGCCAGCGATCAATGCCAGCAACAATGTTCCTTTATCCTGTCCTGTCTGTTTCATTACTCACCTTTCACTCATCGGATTGATGCGCCAGTTTTTCTTGTTCACGGCGATACCAGTAATACGCTCCTTTAGAGATCATCCGCAGTTGCAATACCAGTCGCTCTTCGAGTTGCTTGCGTTGTTCAACGCTCACATCCAGTGCTTCGGCGCCCGCACTGAAGACTATTGTCACCATCGCCTCGGCCTGCGCTTCAGTGAAGGCGCGCGGCATATGGTTTTCGAGTTCAAGATAGTCGGCAAGTTCCGCAATAAAATGCTGAATCTCACGCGCCACGGCGGCACGAAACGCGGCCGAGGTACCGGAGCGTTCCCGCAACAGTAAACGAAACGCGTTAGGATTGTTGCCGATAAACTCCATAAAGGTGGAAACGGAGGTGCGGATCACGCTGCCCCCCTTTGGCGATACGCTGACGCGCCTGGCGCATCAGCTGGCGGAGCATCAGCCCGCTCTCATCCACCATGGTCAGACCCAGTTCATCTACGTCACGGAAATGACGGTAGAAAGAGGTAGGCGCAATCCCGGCTTCGCGTGCGACTTCGCGCAGGCTCAGACTGGCAAAACTTCGCTCGGCACTCAGCTGACTGAATGCGGCTTCTACCAGCGAACGCCGGGTTTTCTCTTTTTGTTGTGCTCTTACGCCCATCACGATAGTTGAATCCTTCCAAAGGCCCGCTGGCACTATACCAGAGAATAAAATTAATCTGTTTACCTGGCTTACAGAATGAAGGTTTCCCTGTTGTTTGTGCTCCACCACGCGAAAAGAGCACAACGATAATTGGGTTATCCCGGCAATGATGTTACTATTCTGTTGCTTTTATGTATAAGAACAGGTAAGCCTTACCATGTCACATTCCTACGATTACGACGCAATAGTTATTGGTTCCGGCCCCGGCGGCGAAGGCGCTGCTATGGGACTGGTTAAGCAAGGAGCCAGAGTAGCGGTCATTGAGCGCTACCATAACGTTGGCGGCGGCTGTACCCACTGGGGCACCATCCCTTCGAAAGCCCTCCGCCACGCCGTCAGCCGCATTATTGAATTCAACCAGAACCCTCTTTACAGCGATCACTCCCGCCTTCTCCGCTCATCTTTTGCCGATATCCTGAATCATGCGGATACCGTGATTAATCAGCAGACGCGGATGCGCCAGGGTTTTTATGAGCGCAACCACTGCGAAATTCTGCAGGGCAGCGCACATTTCGTTGATGAGCATACGCTGGCGCTGGAGTGTCATGACGGTTCCGTCGAGACCATCACCGCCGAGAAATTTGTGATCGCCTGCGGCTCGCGCCCGTACCGTCCGGCCGATGTGGATTTCTCCCATCCGCGCGTCTACGACAGCGACTCCATCCTGAGCCTGCACCACGAGCCGCGCCACGTGCTGATCTACGGCGCCGGGGTGATCGGCTGTGAATATGCCTCCATCTTCCGCGGCATGAACGTCAAAGTTGATCTGATCAATACCCGCGACCGTCTGCTGGCGTTCCTCGATCAGGAGATGTCCGATTCGCTCTCCTATCATTTCTGGAACAGCGGCGTGGTGATTCGTCACAACGAAGAGTACGAGAAGATCGAACCCTGCGATGATGGCGTGATCATGCACCTGAAGTCCGGCAAAAAGCTGAAAGCCGACTGCCTGCTGTATGCCAACGGCCGTACCGGTAATACCGATTCGCTGGCGCTGGAAAACATCGGCCTGACCACCGACAGTCGTGGGCAGCTCAAGGTCAACAGCATGTACCAGACCGCCCTGCCGCATATCTATGCCGTGGGTGACGTGATTGGTTATCCAAGCCTGGCGTCAGCGGCGTATGACCAGGGGCGCATTGCGGCTCAGGCGCTGGTGAAAGGTGAAGCGACGGCGCATCTGATTGAAGATATCCCGACCGGCATTTACACCATTCCGGAAATTAGCTCCGTCGGTAAAACCGAACAGCAGCTGACGGCCATGAAGGTGCCTTACGAGGTGGGTCGTGCCCAGTTTAAACATCTGGCGCGGGCGCAAATCGTCGGGATGAGCGTGGGTACGCTGAAGATCCTGTTCCATCGCGAGACGAAAGAGATCCTCGGCATTCACTGCTTCGGTGAGCGTGCGGCGGAAATCATTCACATCGGCCAGGCGATCATGGAGCAAAAAGGTGGCGGTAACACCATCGAATACTTTGTTAATACCACCTTTAACTATCCGACCATGGCAGAAGCTTATCGGGTAGCGGCGCTGAACGGCTTAAACCGCCTGTTTTAACGCACTGTCGAAACGGCCATCCATCGAACTGCGGATGGCCTCTGCCAGCTGCTCATAGCGGCTGCGCAGCGGCGACCCCGGACGGTAGACCAGACCAATGGTACGGCGCGGCTCCGGCTTGATGCACGGCAGATAGACCACCCCGTCGCGGCGACGCTCCGGCGGGACCGACAGCGCAGGCAGCAGCGTAATACCGCTTCCTGCCGCCACCATGTTGCGCAGCGTTTCCAGGCTGGTTGCGCGGAAGTGGGTATCTTCATCGGCACCCGCTTCAAAACAGAAGCCCATCGCCTGATCGCGCAGGCAGTGACCATCTTCCAGCATCAGCAGCTTTTCACCGGCCAGATCGGCCATCGGCACGCGATCGCGGTTCGCCCACGGGTGATCCTCATAGATCGCCAGCATCATCGGCTCGTCAAACAACGGCACTTCGATAAAGGCTTCACTCTCTTTGACCAGCGCCAGAATGGCACAGTCGAGCTTGCCGCTATCTAACTGCGCCAGCAGCTGATGGGTTTGCGCTTCGTGCAGGTACATTTCGAGTTTCGGGAAGGTCTGATGCAGCATCGGAATAATTTGCGGCAGCAGGTACGGGCCAACGGTTGGGATCAGGCCGATGTGCAGCGGGCCGGACATGGTCTCCCCCCTGCTGGCTTGCCATTTCCTTGAGCACTTTGACCTCGCGCAGCACGGTGCGCGCCTGATCCACCAGCAGAAGACCTGCCTGGGTGAACAGCACTTTACGACTGGTGCGCTCCAGCAGCATCACGCCCAGTTCGTCTTCCAGCTTGCGGATCTGACCGCTAAGCGTAGGTTGACTGACGTGGCAGGAGTCTGCCGCGCGGCGAAAATGGCGGTGTTCAGCTAATGCGACCAGGTATTCAAGATCACGAATATTCATTATTCATCCTCCGTCGCCACGATAGTTCATGGCGATAGATAGCATAGCAACGAACGATTATCCCTATCAAGCGTTCTGTTGAATAATGCATCACAGAGACGAGGCGGCACCGATTACCCTTGAAGTCCTGTCCCGTCTTACGAGTTTCTCTCAAAACTCGAACAACTAAAGCCAACGTGAACTTTTGCGGACCCCGTGGTCCGCCTTTTTTTTGCGTAAAAAAAGCCGGATAAACGCAAAATGGCAACCGAAGTTGCCATTTTTAGTGTTTGCTCCCTCTCCCGGTGGAAGAGGGCCGGGGTGAGGGCAACAGCCCGCACGAATCACACCAGACGGTTTTTCGCATCCGCAATCGCCTGCGCCACCTGCTTCGGCGACACGCCGCCTTTCGCCGCACGCTTGTCCAGACAGGACTGCAGCGCCAGGATCGGATAGACATCATCACCAATCACGCTGCTGAATTTCTGCAGGTCGGTCAGCGGCAGATCTTCCAGCGGTTTCCCCTGACGAATAGCTTCCACGACCGCTTCACCGACAATATGGTGTGCTTCACGGAACGGCACGCCTTTGGCAACCAGATAATCCGCCAGCTCGGTGGAGTTAGCATAGCCCTGCTGGGCTGCTTCCTGGCAACGCGGGCGTTTCACCTGAATGCCATCCAGCACCAGCGCCGCCATATGCAGACAGTCCAGCCAGGTGTCGAGCGCGTCGAACAGCCCCTCTTTGTCTTCCTGCATATCTTTGTTGTAGGCCAGCGGCAGCCCTTTCAGGGTCATCATCATCCCGGTCAGCGCGCCCTGTACACGGCCACACTTGCCGCGGATCAGCTCCAGCGCATCGGGGTTTTTCTTCTGCGGCATCAGGGAGGAGCCGGAGGTCACCCGGTCAGACAGCTCGACAAACCCGGCTTCGCCAGAGTTGAAGAAGATCAGGTCTTCGGCAAAGCGCGACAGGTGCACCATGCCGATAGAGGCATTGGAGAGCAGCTCAAGCACGTGGTCACGGTCGGAGACGCTGTCCAGGCTGTTACGGGTGGCAGAGGCAAAGCCCAGCCAGCCGGCCAGCTGCTCACGGTCGATTTCATAAGCGGTACCGGCCAGCGCGCCGCTGCCCAGCGGGCTGACGTCCAGACGCTTCAGGGTATCCTGCAGACGGCTCTCATCACGCGCCAGCATCTCAACGTAGGCCAGCGACCAGTGCGCAAAAGTGACAGGCTGCGCGCGCTGCAGGTGGGTATAACCCGGCATCACCGCATCCTGATTGTTCTGTGCGGTTTCCACCAGCGCGTTCTGCAGCTGACGATTCGCCGCCAGCAGCTCCACCACGGTATCTTTACACCACAGCTTCAGGTCGGTTGCGACCTGATCGTTACGGCTCCGGCCGGTGTGCAGCTTTTTACCTAACTGGCCGACTTTGTCGATCAGTTTGCCTTCCACCCAGCTGTGAATATCTTCAGCGTCGCTCTCGAGGATCTGCTGCGGGTTCAGACGCACCTCTTCCAGCAGGTTGTTCAGCGCCTCTTCCAGCTGCAGCTGTTCGTCAGTGGTCAGCACGCCCACGGTGACCAGCGCTTTGGACCAGGCCACAGAGCCGACGATATCCTGTTCGGCCAGGCGGTAGTCGAAGCGCAAAGAGTCGTTGAACTGTTTGAACCGTTGATCCGCTGCCTGTGTAAAACGCCCACCCCAAAGTGCCATAACATGCTTCCTTTATTCGTTAGTTCCGCCGGGCGGCGCTACGCTAACCCGGCCTACGGTCTTGTAGGCCCGGCAAGCAGAGCGCCGCCGGGCAGTAAATCTTAAGCCAGAATACGCGTACCAATCGGCGTGCCGTTAAACAGCGCCGGGAGTTGCTCCGCGTGACGCCATGAGGCGATATCCACCGGACGACCGAGCGTGCGGGCGGCATCCAGCGCCGCATTCACTTTCACAATCATGCCGTCGGTAATAATGCCCTGTTCGATCAGCTGTTCGGCTTTCTCAGCCGTCATTTCCGCAATGCGCTGGCCTTTGCCGTCCAGAATGCCGCTCACGTCAGAGAGCAGGATCAGGTCTGCGCCCAGCGTCGCCGCCAGAGCGGTTGCCGCCTGATCGGCGTTGACGTTCATCAGCGCACCCTCTTCGGTCACGCCGATAGAGCTGACAACCGGCAGGAAACCGCCTTCCAGCAGCGTATTAATCAGTTTTGGCGAACCCGGCTGCGCCAGCCCCACGTGGCCAAGCTCTTCGTCGAGCTGGGTCACTTTCACGCTGTCGCCATCGCCCAGATAGAGGCCCACGGAGGCGATATGGTGTTTCTTCGCCCAGGACAACAGGGTTTTGTTGGCCGTGCCCGCCAGCGCGCCGGTAATAATGTCGATCTGGTCAGCAGGCGTGACGCGCAGGCCGTTCTTCTTTTTCACCGGAAGATTCAGGCCTTTCATTAACTCATCGACCACACAGCCGCCGCCGTGAACAATCACCAGCGGGCGTTGATGGGATTCGCGATAGTTGACCAGCGCGGTAAACAGACGCTCCAGCGCCTCTTCGCTGTCCAGCAGTACACCACCAAGCTTGATAATTAATGGGTTCATCATCACACCTTAAATAAGAGACTGCGTTTCAGCATAGCCAAAACGAATATTTGCGCACTGAACTGCCTGGGCGGCAGCCCCTTTCAATAAGTTATCTTCTGCGGCCACCACAATCAGATGCTCGCCCTGCACGGCAAAGCCGATATCGCAGAACGGCAGGCCGACCACGTTTTTCAGCGCCGGCACGCCTTTATCGTACAGACGCACCAGCGGTTTATCCGCATAGGCCGTCGTGAAGACCGCATTCACCTGGTCTTTCGTCACGCCCGGCTTCAGGCGGCAGGTGATGGTTTCGAGGATCCCGCGCGGGAAGCTGCCCAGATGGGGCGTAAAGATGACATCCGCCCCCAGATGGGTGGTGATTTCCGGGTGATGGCGGTGATTGAACACGCCATACGGCTGCAGGCTCACTTCACAGAAACTGTTGGAGATGGCCGCTTTGCGCCCTGCCCCGCTCACGCCGCTGGTGGCGTTGATCACCGGCCACTGGTTGAGATCCAGCAGGTCCGCGTCGATCAGCGGCTTCAGGGAGAGCTGCGCCGCCGTCGGGTAGCAACCCGGCACCGCAATGAGGTTGGCTTCTTTCAGCGCATCTGCGCTCCACTCCGCCAGACCGTACACCGCTTTTTCAAGCAGATCCGGGTGCTGATGAGTAAAGCCATAGTATTTTTCATAGAACGCGGCGTCGTTCACCCGGAACGCACCGGAGAGATCGAACACCACGCAGCCGGCGGCCAGGAACTGCGGCGCCAGGTCGTGGCTGACTTCGTGAGCGGTGGCTAAAAACACCACGTCCACGCCGTCGGTAAACTCGCTGATATCCGACATTGGCTGCAACGGCAGATCGACAATCCCTTTAAGTTGCGGATGTAAATCGGAAATTAACTTTCCTGCATCATTGCTTTGCGCTGAGACAGTCAAAGCGGTTATGGTCATATGAGGATGGCGATTCACGTAGCTTACAAGCTCTGCGCCCGCATAACCGCTAGCGCCTACAATCAGCGTATTCAACATCGGGTTCCTTTATGCTCAACGTTAATGTATTTTTATTCACATTTATTGCATGAATATTGATACTATCACGACCTAAGGTGTGTCAACAATGAAAATGAATTTACCGCCATTTATCGAGATCTACCGCGCCCTGATTGCCACGCCGTCCATCAGCGCAACGGAAGAAGCGCTGGATCAGAGTAATGAGACTTTAATCAATCTGCTGGCGGGGTGGTTCAGCGATCTCGGGTTTAAGGTGGAGGTTCAGCCGGTCCCGGGAACCCGTAATAAATTTAACCTGCTCGCCAGTACCGGACAGGGTGCGGGCGGGCTGCTGCTGGCGGGACATACCGATACCGTGCCCTTTGACGATGGTCGCTGGACGCGCGATCCCTTCACCCTGACCGAGCACGACAACAAGCTCTACGGACTGGGCACTGCCGACATGAAAGGCTTCTTCGCTTTTATCCTCGACGCGCTGCGTGACGTCGATGTGAAAACGTTGAAAAAGCCGCTCTACATTCTGGCGACCGCCGACGAAGAGACCAGCATGGCGGGTGCACGCTACTTCTCTGAAAATACGTCGATTCGCCCGGATTGCGCCATCATCGGCGAGCCAACGTCTCTGCAGCCGATCCGCGCACATAAAGGCCATATCTCCACGGCGGTACGCGTGCTGGGCCAGTCCGGCCACTCCAGCGATCCGGCGCGCGGCGTGAACGCCATCGAGCTAATGCACGACGCCATTGGCCGCATCATGACCCTGCGTGATGACCTGAAAGAGCGTTATCACTACGACGCCTTCACCGTGCCGTATCCAACCCTGAATCTCGGCAGCCTGCACGGCGGCGATGCCTCCAACCGCATCTGCGCCTGCTGTGAGCTGCATATGGATATCCGCCCGCTGCCGGGCATGACGCTGAGCGATCTCGATGGCTTGCTGAATGAAGCCCTGGCGCCGGTGAGCGAGCGCTGGCCGGGTCGCCTGACTGTCTCTGAACTGCATCCGCCGATCCCGGGCTACGAGTGCCCGCCGGACCACCAGCTGGTCGAAGTGGTGGAAAAACTGCTCGGCGAGAAAACCGACGTGGTGAACTACTGCACCGAAGCGCCGTTTATTCAGACTCTGTGTCCGACGCTGGTCCTCGGCCCAGGCTCCATCAACCAGGCCCACCAGCCGGACGAGTACCTGGAAACCCGCTTTATCAAACCAACCCGTGAGTTAATTACTCAGGTTGTGCATCACTTCTGCTGGCATTAATGACTGCTCCCCTCTCTCACGAGAGGGGAAAAATCTCATGATCTTCGTCACACTCTCATAAGCATCTCTTATCTGACGCGAAGCCAATTAAATTTCGTAAATTGCCCGCATTTATTCGTATGCTGAACCGTTTTCGCAGCAATTGACGACGGGGGTTTTACGTGGCTTTATAAAGGGAGATGACAAAATAATGTCCGTTAGATGTCTGGCCGGGCATAAACAAAAATGATGGGGTGACTGGGTTTTTATGAACGAACAATATTCCGCGTTGCGTAGTAATGTCAGTATGCTCGGCAAGGTGCTGGGAGATACCATCAAGGATGCGTTGGGCGAGAACATTCTCGATCGCGTTGAAACAATCCGTAAGCTGTCTAAATCTTCCCGCGCCGGTAACGAAGCCAATCGTCAGGAGCTGCTCACTACGCTGCAGAACCTCTCCAACGATGAGCTGCTGCCCGTTGCCCGTGCCTTCAGCCAGTTCCTTAACCTGGCGAATACCGCCGAGCAGTACCACAGCATTTCGCCGAATGGCGAAGGGGCCAGCAACCCGGAAGTGATTGCCCGCACGCTCAGAAAACTCAAGGACCAACCCGACCTCAACGAAGCGACCATTAAAAAGGCCGTCGAGTCTCTGTCCCTGGAGCTGGTACTGACCGCCCACCCGACCGAGATCACCCGCCGCACCCTGATCCACAAGATGGGTGAAGTGAATAGCTGCCTCAAGCAGCTGGATAACAAAGAGATTGCCGACTACGAACGTAACCAGCTGATGCGCCGTCTGCGCCAGCTGATTGCCCAGTCCTGGCATACCGATGAGATTCGTAAGCACCGCCCAAGCCCGGTTGATGAAGCCAAGTGGGGCTTTGCGGTGGTGGAAAACAGCCTGTGGAAAGGGGTACCTGACTACCTGCGCGAGCTGAATGAGCAGCTGGAAGAGAACCTCGGCTATCGCCTGCCGGTGGATTTTGTACCCGTGCGTTTCACCTCCTGGATGGGCGGCGACCGCGACGGCAACCCGAACGTTACCGCCGAGATCACCCGTCACGTCCTGCTGCTGAGCCGCTGGAAAGCCACTGACCTGTTCCTGAAAGACATTCAGGTGCTGATTTCAGAGCTGTCGATGGTCGAAGCCACGCCAGAACTGCTTGAGCTGGTGGGTGAAGCCGGTGCAACCGAACCTTACCGCTTCCTGCTCAAAAACCTGCGCAGCCAGCTGCTGGCCACTCAGGCCTGGCTCGAAGCGCGTCTCAAGGGCCAGCGCCTGCCGAAACCGGCCGGTCTGCTGAGCCAGAACGAGCAGCTGTGGGAGCCGCTGTACGCCTGCTATCAGTCGCTGCAGGCCTGTGGGATGGGCATCATCGCCAACGGCGAGCTGCTCGATACCCTGCGCCGCGTGAAGTGCTTCGGCGTGCCGCTGGTGCGTATCGATGTGCGTCAGGAGAGCACCCGCCACACCGAGGCACTGGGCGAACTGACCCGCTATCTCGGCATTGGCGACTACGAAAGCTGGTCAGAAGCCGACAAACAGGCCTTCCTGATCCGCGAACTGAACTCCAAACGTCCTCTGCTGCCGCGGAGCTGGGCGCCAAGCGAAGAGACCCGCGAAGTGCTCGACACCTGCAAAGCGATCGTCGATGCGCCGAAAGGATCGGTGGCGGCCTATGTGATCTCCATGGCGAAAACCCCATCCGACGTGCTGGCGGTTCACCTGCTGCTGAAAGAAGCGGGTATTACCTTCGCCCTGCCGGTTGCGCCGCTGTTTGAAACCCTCGACGACCTGAATAACGCCAACGACGTGATGACCCAGCTGCTGAACATCGACTGGTATCGCGGCTTTATCCAGGGCAAACAGATGGTAATGATTGGCTATTCCGACTCCGCAAAAGATGCGGGCGTGATGGCCGCCTCCTGGGCGCAGTATCAGGCTCAGGATGCGCTGATCAAAACCTGTGAAAAAGCCGGTATTGAATTGACCCTGTTCCACGGTCGCGGCGGCTCGATTGGCCGTGGCGGCGCCCCTGCCCATGCGGCTCTGCTCTCCCAACCGCCGGGCAGCCTGAAAGGCGGCCTGCGTGTGACCGAACAGGGCGAGATGATCCGCTTCAAGTACGGTCTGCCGGAAGTGACCATCAGCAGCCTGTCGCTTTACACCAGCGCAATCCTCGAAGCGAACCTGCTGCCGCCGCCGGAGCCGAAAGACGCCTGGCGTCATATCATGGACGAGCTGTCGGATATCTCCTGCGATATGTATCGCGGCTATGTGCGCGAAAACAAAGACTTCGTGCCTTACTTCCGCTCGGCAACCCCGGAGCAGGAGCTGGGCAAACTGCCGCTGGGTTCACGTCCGGCAAAACGTCGCCCGACCGGCGGCGTGGAGTCCCTGCGTGCTATTCCGTGGATCTTCGCCTGGACGCAGAACCGCCTGATGCTTCCGGCCTGGCTGGGTGCCGGTGCCGCGCTGCAGAAAGTGGTGGAAGACGGCAAGCAGAGCGAACTGGAGACAATGTGTCGCGACTGGCCGTTCTTCTCCACCCGCCTCGGCATGCTGGAGATGGTGTTCTCAAAAGCCGACCTGTGGCTGGCGGAATACTACGATCAGCGTCTGGTGAAACCAGAGCTGTGGGCGCTGGGCAGCGAGCTGCGCGAGCTACTGGAAGACGACATCAAAGTGGTGCTGGCTATCGCCAACGACTCCCATCTGATGGCCGATCTGCCGTGGATTGCCGAGTCCATCCAGCTGCGTAATATCTACACCGACCCGCTGAACGTGCTGCAGGCAGAGCTGCTGTACCGCTCGCGTAAAGCGGAAGAAGAGGGTCTGGAGCCGGATCCACGCGTGGAACAAGCGCTGATGGTCACCATCGCGGGCGTTGCAGCGGGGATGCGTAACACCGGCTAATCACCTTTGCCGGGTGGCGCTAGCGCTTACCCGGCCTACAGGACCGTAGGCCCGGCAAGCACAGCGCCGCCGGGCAATACCTCCGGAACGCCCACCATGCAACACGATATCACCGCCATCCTCACTGACCTGATCAACGGCACGTCGCCCCTGCGTCAGGTGCGTTTTGCATCTCTGGTCGACCCGATCCCCCACGCTTCTCCTCGTCTGGTCATTGTGCCTGAGGGCCAAACTCATGACGCGGTGTTCTCTTCAGCCGGGCATCTTCCTCTGCAACCCGCAACCTGTCTCAGCATCAGCTTCGGCAAACAGCAGCTGACTCTCCAGCTACAGCGTGACGCCACCGTTTTGCACCAGCAGCAGGTTGCCAGACGCGGGCCAAGAACGGGTGCCTTTCTGCTGCAAACGCTCATCGAGTTGCAGATGCAGCCGGATGAACAGGAGACGGCCAGGCTGGTGGTCTTAAGCCTGCTTAGCCACTGTCGCGATCTGCTGGGCAGCGATATCCACACCGCCTCCCGCAGCCGGGCGCTGTTTGAAGCCATTCGGACGTATATTGAAGAACACCATGCCTCAGCCCTGACCCGCGAGTCGGTGGCGCAGGCGTTTTACATTTCACCGAACTACCTTTCGCATCTTTTTCAAAAGACCGGCAGCGTGGGGTTCAATGAATACCTGACCCGAACCCGTCTCGAGCATGCCCGGCAGTTGCTCAAAGGCTACGATCTGAAAATCAAGGATATCGCCACGCACTGCGGCTTTACCGACAGCAACTACTTCTGCCGACTGTTTCGCAAGCACACCGAGCGCTCGCCTTCAGAATACCGCCGCCAGTATCACAGCCAGCTCACCGCCAAAAACTAGCATTGTGATCCCCCCTCTCACTTCGCTAAGGACCTTACATTTGTCCAGTATTTGGCAAAATTGACCTCTATCTCCCCCCGTCCGGCCCGCCGTATCCTTAATTCAGACCTGAAGACTTAAGGAAAAATAATGGAACTGTATCTTGATACCGCCAACGTCGCGGACGTTGAACGCCTTGCCCGCATTTTTCCCATTGCCGGCGTGACCACCAACCCGAGCATTATTGCCGCCAGCGGGGAATCCGTCTGGGATGTCCTCCCGCGGCTGCAGAAGATCGTGGGCCCACAAGGCACCCTGTTTGCCCAGACTATGAGCCGTGACGCCGACGGAATGGTTGCCGAAGCCAGACGCCTGAGCGCCGCTTTCCCCGGGCTCGTGGTCAAGATTCCGGTTACCGCAGAAGGCCTGGTCACCATCAAAATCCTTAAAAAAAGAGGGCATCACCACCCTCGGCACCGCGGTTTACAGCGCCGCACAGGGTTTGCTGGCCGCGCTGGCCGGTGCGAAGTACATCGCGCCCTACGTCAACCGCGTGGATGCCCAGGGCGGAGACGGGATCCGCACGGTGCAGGAGCTGCAAAGCCTGCTGGAGCTGCACGCGCCGGAGAGCATGGTGCTGGCCGCCAGCTTCAAAACCTCGCGCCAGGCGCTGGACTGCCTGCTCGCCGGATGTGAAGCCATCACCCTGCCCACCGATGTCGCGCAGCAAATGCTCAATACCCCCGCGGTAGAGTCGGCCATCGACAAGTTCGAGCAGGACTGGAAAAACGCGTTTGGTAACCTCAGCCTCTAAGGGAGACACAGTATGGACCGTATTATTCAATCACCCGGTAAGTACATTCAGGGTGCCGATGTGCTCACCCGCCTCGGCGATTATCTCAAGCCGCTGGCGGCTCGCTGGCTGGTAGTAGGCGATAAATTTGTATTGGGTTTTGCTGAAGAGACGCTGCGTCAGAGCTTCAAACAGGCGGAACTCTGTGTCGAAATCGCGCCCTTTGGCGGGGAATGTTCACAGAATGAGATCGACCGTCTGCGTGAGCTGGCCAAAGGTGCCGATTGCCAGGCCATTCTCGGCATCGGCGGCGGTAAGACGCTGGATACCGCCAAAGCGCTGGCGCACTTTATGGACGTCCCGGTCGCTATCGCCCCGACCATTGCCTCTACCGATGCGCCCTGCAGCGCACTTTCCGTTATCTATACCGACAGCGGCGAGTTCGATCGCTATCTGATGCTGCCGCACAACCCAAACATGGTGATTGTGGATACCCAGGTGGTGGCACGGGCTCCGGCGCGTCTGCTGGCTGCCGGGATTGGCGACGCGCTGGCGACCTGGTTTGAAGCCCGGGCCTGCTCCCGCAGCGGCGCCACCACTATGGCGGGCGGCAAGTGCACGCAGGCCGCGCTGGCGCTGGCCGAGCTGTGCTACAACACGCTGGTGGAAGAGGGTGAAAAAGCGATGCTGGCTGCGGAGCAGCACGTGGTGACCCCGGCCCTTGAGCGGGTGATTGAAGCCAACACCTATCTCAGCGGCGTCGGGTTTGAAAGCGGTGGCCTGGCAGCGGCACATGCGATCCATAACGGCCTGACCGCCATCCCGGATGCCCATCATTACTACCACGGCGAGAAAGTGGCCTTTGGCACCCTGACCCAGCTGGTGCTGGAGAATGCCCCGGTGGAAGAGATCGAAACCGTGGCGGCACTGTGCCACAGCGTGGGGCTACCTATCACCCTGGCGCAGCTGGATATCACCACCGATATCCCCGCCAAAATGCGCTTAGTGGCGGCCGCGTCGTGCGCGAAAGATGAAACCATTCATAACATGCCGGGCGGTGCGACACCGGACCAGGTGTATGCCGCCCTGGTGGTTGCCGATCGGTACGGTCAGCGTTTTTTACAGGAATGGGAGTAGCCTTCATGCCCGGCGGCGCTGCGCTTGCACGGGCCTACAATCCGTAGGCCGGGTAAGGCGAAGCCGCCGCCGGGCAAAAAAATCCCCGCCGAAGCGGGGATTTTCTGGTTTACAGCAGATCAAACCGGTCGAGGTTCATCACTTTCACCCAGGCCGCGACAAAGTCCTTCACGAACTTCTCGTGGGCATCGCTGCTGGCGTAAACCTCCGCCAGGGCGCGCAGTACGGAGTTGGAACCAAACACCAGGTCCGCACGGCTCGCCAGGTATTTCACGTCCCCGCTCACGCGGTCGCGGCCTTCAAACAGCTCGCTGGACTCGTCGGTGGCTTTCCATTGGGTGCCCATATCCAGCAGATTGACGAAGAAGTCCGTGCTGAGTACGCCCACGCGGTCGGTAAAGACACCGCTCTTGCCGCCATCGAAGTTAGCGCCCAGCACGCGCAGCCCGCCCAGCAGCACCGTCATCTCTGGCGCGGTCAGCGTCAGCTGCTGCGCTTTATCGATCAGCAGCGATTCGGTGGTCGACACGTCGATCGCCGCCCGGTAGTTACGGAAGCCATCGGCAACCGGCTGCAGCAGCGTAAACATCCCGATATCGGTCTGATCCTGGCGCGCGTCAACCCGGCCCGGCGTGAACGGCACGGTGATGTTCACGCCAGCGGCTTTGGCCGCCTGCTCAACGCCCACCACACCGGCCAGCACGATAATATCCGCCAGCGACGCTTTATGCGCCGATTTATAGATGTCTTCCAGCACCGGCAGCACGCGTGCGGCCACGGCGTTAACATCCCAGGTGCGCTGCGGCGCGAGCGCCAGACGGGCACCGTTGGCCCCGCCACGCTTATCGCCGCCGCGGAAGGTAGATGCCGACGCCCATGCCACCGATACCAGCTCGCTGACCGACAGCCCGGAAGCGGCGATATCTGCTTTCAGGCTCTGAATATCTTCTGCGGTCGGGTGGAAGAACGGCTGCGGCAGCGGATCCTGCCAAATCAGCTCTTCTTTCGGCACTTCCGGCCCGATATAACGTGCAATTGGCCCCATGTCACGGTGGGTCAGTTTGAACCACGCCCGGGCGAAGGCTTCGTTAAAGGCCTGCGGATCGTTGAGGAAGCGACGGGAAATCTTGTCGAACTCCGGATCGAAACGCAGCGTCAGGTCGGTAACCAGCATGGTCGGTTTACGTTTTTTCGAGGGGTCAAACGGGTCGGGCATAATTTCCGGCGCATTCGACGCTTCGAACTGGATGGCACCTGCCGGACTACGGGTCTGCACCCAGTCGTATTTATACAGATTCTCGAAGAAGTAGTTGCTCCACTGGGTCGGCGTCTGGGACCAGATCACCTCCAGACCGGAGGTAATGGTATCGGCACCAAAACCGCTGCCGTGGGTGCTGGCCCAGCCCAGGCCCTGAGCTTCAAGCGGGCCGCCTTCCGGATCGATACCGACGTGAGTCGCTTCCCCGGCACCGTGGGTTTTACCCAGCGTATGACCGCCAGCGATCAGCGCGACGGTCTCTTCATCGTTCATTCCCATGTTGCCGAAGGTGGCACGGATCGCCGCCGCCGCAGACAGCGGTTCACCGCTGGCGTTTGGCCCTTCCGGGTTCACGTAGATCAGCCCCATCTCGGTGGCACCAATGGCGCTTTTCGCCAGACTTTCCGGATGGCGATGCTCAAGCCAGGCTTTCTCGTCACCCCAGTTAACGTCCAGATCCGGTTCCCAGACGTCTTCACGCCCGGCACCAAAGCCAAAGGTACGGAAACCGGAGTTCTCCAGCGCCACGTTACCGGCAAGAATAAACAGGTCGGCCCAGGAGATTTTCTGGCCATATTTCTGCTTGATCGGCCACAGCAGACGACGCGCCTTATCGAGGCTGACGTTATCCGGCCAGGAGTTGAGTGGAGAGAAACGCTGTTGACCCCGGCCCGCGCCGCCGCGTCCGTCTACGGAGCGGTAGGTCCCCGCACCGTGCCACGCCATACGGATGAACAGACCGGCATAGCTGCCCCAGTCTGCAGGCCACCACGGCTGAGAGTCGGTCAGCAGGGCTTTCAGATCGCCTTTCAGGGCAGAGTAATCTAATTTGCTGAATTCTTTGCGGTAGTTGAAGTCTTTGCCTAGCGGGTTGGAACGTTCGGAGTGTTGATTAAGAAGGTCGATACGAAGCTGTTTGGGCCACCAGTCCCGGCTGTTGGTGCCGGCACCTGCACTCTTGTCATAACTGCCCTGATGGAAAGGGCACTTACCTGAATTCTGGTTCTCGTCGGACGTACTCATCGCTCTGCTCCCTCTATGGTTTTATCGTTAGGATATACACCACCGGGAACAAGAGATAATTGAAACCATCCACAGATTTGATAGTTAATACCGTTGATATCTGCCTGAAATATAAAAGCCCTCACATTACTGAGGGCTTTGCCGTTACAGACCCGGGCGAACCCCCAGCGTATGGCAGATCGCGTAGCTCATTTCGGCGCGGTTGAGGGTATAAAAATGGAAATCTTTCACCCCTTCGCGGCTTAATATCTTCACCATGTCCATGGCGATACTGGCCCCCACCAGCTTGCGGGTTTCGGCGTCATCGTCCAGGCCTTCGTACATCTTCGCCATCCACTGTGGGATACGCACGTTGGTCATGTCGGCGAATTTCTTCGCCTGCCTGAAGTTAGAGACCGGCAGAATGCCCGGAATAATTTCGACGTCGATACCGGCGGAGACGCAGCGGTCGCGGAAGCGCAGATAGCTTTCGACATCAAAGAAGAACTGGGTGATGGCGCGGTTGGCACCGGCATCCACTTTGCGCTTCAGATTGAGCAGATCCGCCTGGGCGCTTTTCGCTTCCGGGTGCACTTCCGGGTAAGCCGCCACGGAGATGTCGAAGTCGCCAACCTCCTTCAGCAGTGCCACCAGATCGGTCGCGTACATGTCCGGCTTACCGCTGCCCGGCGGCAGGTCGCCACGCAGGGCCACGATATGGCGGATGCCGTTGTTCCAGTAATCCTGGGCGATGGTGCGCAGTTCGTCGCGGGTGGCATCGATGCAGGTCAGATGCGGCGCGGCTTCCAGACCGGTACGATCCTTAATGCCTTTGATAATGCTGTGCGTGCGGTCGCGCTCCCCGGAGTTGGCACCGTAGGTCACCGAAACAAATTTCGGCTTCAGGCTGCTCAGGCGATCGATAGAGGCCCACAGGGTCTGCTCCATTTCACTGGTGCGCGGCGGGAAAAATTCAAAAGAGACGTTAATCTGGCCGTTTACTTCAGCCAGGCTCTGATTCAGGGCTTCCCGCTGGTTGGCGTGAAAAAAGCTCATACCTTACCTCATCAATCGCGTGTCGTTGTTTTGTTGTGTTCGAACTTCTATACGTTTAGACGTCCAGATGTAAAAATGACGGAAAAGCGGACTGGCGTCAACTGAAAATATCATCATTGACGGTGAGGAATGCTCAGGGAAGATGAAAAAAGTTCATGAAAGGAGATCGAGCGGGTTGTTCACCCTCACCCCGGCCCTCTCCCTGAAGGGAGAGGGAGCACATCATCCCCTCTCCCACAGGGAGAGGGGGAAAACACAGGGATTACAGCAGCTGCGCCAGACGGTTGATATCTGACTGGATCGCTCCGGCGGTGACGTCGCGGCCCGCGCCCGGACCGCGGATCACCAGCGGGTTATCGCGGTACCAGCGGCTTTCGATGGCGAAGACGTTATCGCACGGCAGCAGCGCTGCCAGCGGATGTTCCGGGCGTACGGCTTCAACCCCGACGCGCGCTTTGCCATTGGCATCGAAACGCGCCACGTAGCGCAGAACCAGACCCATTTCACGGGCCGCCTCCAGGCGCTGCAGCATCTGCTCGTTCAGCGCATCGCCGTTCTCGAAGAAGTGATCGACAGACCCCTCTTCACAATCCGTCGGCACCAGGGACTCCACGCGCACCTGGTTCGGCTCGATGTCGTAGCCCGCTTCACGCGCCACAATCACCAGCTTACGCATTACGTCTTTACCGGAGAGGTCAACGCGTGGGTCGGGCTCGGTCAGCCCCTGCTGCCACGCCTGATCCACCAGGTCGGTGAAGGGTACGGTGCCATCAAACTGCAGGAACAGCCACGACAGGGTGCCAGAGAAGATACCGCTGATAGCCAGAATGCTGTCGCCGCTTTCGATCAGATCGCGCACGGTGTGGTTAACCGGCAAACCGGCACCCACGGTGGCGTTGTACAGCCAGTGACGGCCCGTTTTTTCAAAGGCATCGTGGATCTGGCGATAGTTGCGGGTGTTACTCGCGCCCGCCAGTTTGTTGGCGCTGATAACGTGGAAACCGTGGCTGGCGAAATCGAGATACTGATCGGCGAGCTGCTCGCTGGCGGTCACATCCAGCACCACCAGGTCATCGTACGGATGGGCGCGCATCCACAGGAACAGCGACTCTTCATCCTGCTCAATGGCTTCGTCGTTAAAGAAGGCCAGCGCGCGGCTGGCGTCCAGCCCTTCATAGCTGAGCAGGCTGCGGCGGCTGTCCACCACGCCCGCCAGCACAAATTCAAAACCGGTACGCGCCGAAAGCGTGGTCTGTTCGCGGGCAAACAGCTCCAGCCAGCGGGAGCCGATGTTACCTTTCCCGAACAGCACCAGGCCGATACGTTTTTCAGCGCGGAACAGCGACTGGTGCAGGCCCTGGATGAGGCTCTCGGTGGGCCCGGTACGCATGACCGCGACCAGGCTGATGCCCTCTTCCGACTGCCAGGTAAACTCTACCGGCTGGCCCTTCAGCTGCTGCCAGAAGCGGTGGCAGTGCAGCGGGTTACGGGTGACGCCCGCCCCCACCATCGCAATCAGCGCCAGGCCCTGACGCAGACGAAGCTCGCCCGGCAGACCCGCTTCGTCGAGGATTTTCAGCGCGCTGTCGGCCACTTCTGCGGTGTAGCAGAACTGCAGCAGGTGACGGTCAGTGTGTACCCCCACGGCCAGCGGGCGGATGTGGGCCCGCTTCAGGATCAGGTCGATCTCTTTATGCGCCTGTTTGAAATCATGTCCGGCCGGAACGAGGAATTCGATCAGGCAGATATCGTCATGGCTGGTGACGATACGCGCCCCCGTGCCGGAGGCCAGCACGCGCTCGATACGGGTCGAGCCCTGATCCGGCGTGTAGCTGCAGCGCAGCTGCAGGTCGATATCGCTGCCGGAGACCGGCTGAAGCGTGCGCGCGTGCAGCACCGGGGCTGCCAGACGGGCCAGCTCGCTGGCTTCGTCGAGGCGCAGCAGCGGCAGCAGGCAGGCATCTTTCACCTTGCGCGGGTCAGCGCTATAGACACCGGCCACGTCGCTCCAGATGGTGACGCGGGATACGCCCGCCAGGGCACCGATCTGCGTTGCAGAGTAGTCGGAACCGTTACGTCCCAGCAGCACGGTTTCACCCGCGTTGCTGCGGCTGATAAAGCCGGTCACGACAATACGTTTATTTGGATGCTGTACCAGCAGCTGCTGGAGCAGCGGATAGGAGAGGCCTTCATCCACCTGCGGCTGAGCGCCGCGCTCGGCACGCAGGAAATCGCGCGCGTCCAGCCAGGCGGCGTCCAGGCCCTGCTGTTGCAGGACGGCCGCCATCAGACGGGCAGACCACACTTCGCCGTGGCCCACCACTTCGGCATAGACTGTGTCGGTAACGCCGCTGTCGAGTAAACCGGCCAGCCGCTCCAGATCCTGGATAAAGGTGCTAATCAGGCCATCGGCCACGTCGGCAGGCAATAAACCGGCGATCAGTTCACTCTGGTAACGGCGTAACGCTTGTTGAACCTGATGCGCAGAGAGACGATCGGTCTGGCTTAACTTAAGCCAGCTAATCAACTGGTTGGTGGTGCTGCCCGCCGCAGAGACAACCATCATGTCCCCCGGCATCGAATACTCTGCCATGATCCCCGCGACCCGCAGGTAACATTTCACATCAGCAAGACTACTACCACCAAACTTGTGCAGCTGGCGACCCTTCGCCCCTGCCTGCGCTATCACACTCATGATTACCCCTTGGCTGCGACCCGGAAGCCATTTTCCAGATCGGCAATTAAATCTTCACAATCTTCAATACCGGTTGAGATACGCAGCAGCGTCTCAGAGATCCCGGCGGCGGCACGCGCTTCTGGCGCCATGCCTGCGTGCGTCATTGTTGCGGCGTGGGAGATTAAGCTTTCGACTCCCCCCTAACGATTCCGCCAGCGTAAACAGTGACAACCCGCTCAGGAAGCGACGCAGCGTCTGCTCATCGCCATCCAGCTCAAAACTTAACATCGCGCCAAAACCCTTTTGTTGACGCGCAGCAATCTCGTGTCCCTGATTTTCCGGCAGCGACGGGTGATAAAGCTTTTTCACCAGCGGCTGGGTCTTCAGGAAATCGACAATCGCCTGGGCGTTACGCTGCGCCACGTCCATACGCGGCGACAAGGTACGTAGCCCGCGCAGCAGCAGGTAGCTGTCAAACGCACTGCCGGTGACGCCGATATTATTCGCCCACCATGCCAGTTCGGTGACAAGCTCCGGATCTTTGGCAATCACCACCCCGGCCACGACGTCCGAGTGACCGTTCAGGTATTTGGTGCATGAATGCAATACCAGATCCGCACCCAGTGCCAGCGGGTTCTGCAAGGCCGGACTGAGGAAGGTATTATCCACTACACTTATCGCTCCCGCATCCCTCGAAAGCTGACAAATTTTCGCAATATCCACCACGCGCAGCAGCGGGTTGCTTGGACTCTCGATTAAAACCAGCTTCGGTTTCTCTGCCAGCGCCTGTTTCAGCGCCTGCTCATCGCCCTGATCGACGAACAGCACGCGATAGCAACCGCGCTTCGCCAGGCTGTCGAACAGACGGTAGCTGCCGCCGTAGCAGTCGTGCGGGGCCACCAGCAGATCGCCAGGTTTCAGGAACACGGTGGTCACCAGGTGGATAGCCGACATGCCGGTATTGGTCATCACCGCGCCTGCGCCGCCTTCCAGTTCCGCCAGCGCACGCTGGGTGACATCACGCGTCGGGTTGCCACGGCGCGAATAGTCATGGGCGCGTGGTTCATTAAATCCGGTGAAGTTGTAGGTACTGGAGAGATGAATCGGCGGGACAACGCAGCCGTACTGTTCGTCGTCATTCAATCCGCTACGCACTGCGATGGTGGCCTGTTTACGCGTCATGGTGAAGGCTTCCTGGCTTAATGGATGAAAAGTCAGGCACCAGATTAAACATTGATTATATGGACGTCAATACATCTGGACATCTAAACTTCTTTGCGTATAGATTGAGCAATCCGCAAATAGCCGTTAAAATTACATGCTTTAGCGCATAACCCAGAGGCAATATCCGTGTCACGGTGGCGTCTCTACGGTAAACTACGCAAGATTATGGCGCGAAACCCTGCGAACCGCTGCGGTGTCGGCCTCATATTAATGACAGAGAGGATTAAAGGTATCTCATGGCTGAATGGAGCGGCGAATATATCAGCCCATACGCTGAGCACGGTAAGAAGAGTGAACAAGTAAAAAAAATTACGGTTTCCATTCCTCTGAAGGTGTTAAAGATCCTCACCGATGAACGCACGCGTCGTCAGGTGAATAACCTGCGTCACGCTACCAACAGCGAACTGCTGTGCGAAGCGTTCCTGCACGCGTTTACCGGTCAACCGTTGCCGAACGATGAAGACCTGCGCAAAGAGCGTAGTGACGAAATTCCGGAAGAGGCGAAGGTGATCATGCGTGAGCTGGGTATCGACCCGGATACGTGGGAATACTGATTTGCAGATATAAAAAAAGCGCCTTTCGGCGCTTTTTTTTCGGGATGCATCTTACTTAGAAGAGCCCGGGATGCTGAAACGCTTGTTGAAGCGGTCAACACGGCCACCGGTTGCAACGTCACGCTGCTTACCAGTGTAGAACGGGTGGCACTGGCCGCACACGTCCAGGTTCAGATCGTGGCCCACGGTAGAGCGGATCTGGATAGAGTTACCGCAAGAGCAGTTTGCAGTAATCATTTCGTATTTAGGATGGATATCTTTTTTCATGGGGAGAACCTCAGTTAAGGCCGCGTCGCTCTTCCAGCCCTAACGCCAGACACCACGCGATGTTGAATGTAAGTTCTTTGATGCAAAGTGCACCAAAGGCGGCGAATCATACAGAATTTAACCAGGGTATGCAAACTGATCCGCACGCCGTCTTTCACTAATGTGTATACTAACGCGCCACTTTTCAAGTCAGGAAGATTCGATGCCCGTTGCTCACGTTGCCCTGCCCGTTCCGCTTCCCCGTACCTTTGATTACCTGCTGCCGGACAGCATGCAGGCCAAAGCGGGCTGTCGCGTGACGGTGCCGTTCGGCAAACAGCAGCGGGTGGGCATTGTGGTCTCCGTAAGCGAGCAAAGCGAGCTACCCCTCAGTGACCTGAAAAGCGTGGTGGAGGTGCTGGACGACGAGCCGGTGTTCTCGAATAGCGTCTGGCGCCTGCTGCTGTGGGCTGCCGACTATTATCACCATCCCATCGGCGACGTGCTGTTCCACGCCCTGCCCATTCTGCTGCGCCAGGGCAAAAGCGCCAGCCACGCGCCGATGTGGTACTGGTTTGCCACCGAGCAGGGCCAGGCTGTGGACATCAACAGCCTGAAACGCTCCCCGAAACAACAGCAGGCGCTGGCGGCGTTACGCCAGGGCAGGATCTGGCGTCATCAGGTCGAGAGCCTCGATTTTAACGACGCGGCGCTGCAGGGGTTACGTAAAAAGGGGCTGAGCGAGCTGGCCTGTGAAGCCCCCGCGCTGATCGACTGGCGCGACGGCTTTAGCGTGGCCGGCGACCGCCTGCGTCTCAATACCGAACAGGCCACCGCCGTCGGGGCGATCCACAGCGCCTCGGATCGCTTCTCGGCCTGGCTACTGGCGGGCGTCACCGGCTCCGGTAAGACCGAAGTCTATCTGAGCGTGCTGGAAAACGTGCTGGCGCAGGGCAAGCAGGCCCTGGTGATGGTGCCGGAAATCGGCCTGACCCCGCAGACCATCGCCCGTTTTCGCGAGCGGTTTAACGCTCCGGTCGAAGTGCTGCACTCCGGTTTAAACGACAGCGAACGTCTCAGCGCCTGGCTGAAAGCCAGAAATGGCGAAGCGGCGATTGTGATTGGCACCCGCTCGTCGCTGTTCACGCCGTTTAAGAATCTGGGCGTGATCGTCATCGACGAAGAGCACGACAGCTCCTATAAGCAGCAGGAGGGCTGGCGCTACCACGCCCGCGACCTGGCGGTATACCGCGCCCACAGCGAGCAGATCCCGATTATTCTTGGCTCCGCCACCCCCGCGCTGGAGACGCTGCACAACGTGCGTCAGCGTAAATACCATATGCTGCGCCTGACGCGCCGGGCGGGGAATGCGCGTCCGGCCGTGCAGCATGTTCTCGATCTGAAAGGCCAGCAGGTGCAGGCGGGATTAGCCCCGGCGTTAATTACCCGCATGCGTCAGCATCTGCAGGCCAACAACCAGGTGATCCTGTTTCTCAACCGTCGCGGCTTTGCCCCGGCGCTGCTGTGCCATGACTGCGGATGGATAGCCGAATGCCCGCGCTGCGATCACTACTACACCCTGCATCAGGCCCAGCATCACCTGCGCTGTCACCACTGCGACAGCCAGCGCCCGATCCCGCGCCAGTGTCCCTCCTGCGGCTCGACGCATATGGTGCCGGTCGGGCTGGGCACCGAACAGCTGGAACAGGCGTTAACCCCCTTCTTCCCGGGCGTGGCCATCTCGCGTATCGACCGCGACACCACCAGCCGCAAGGGGGCGCTTGAGCAGCAGCTGGCGGAAGTCCATCGCGGCGGCGCACGGATCCTGATTGGCACCCAGATGCTGGCAAAAGGGCATCACTTCCCTGACGTGACCCTGGTGGCGCTGCTGGACGTTGACGGTGCGCTCTTCTCGGCGGATTTCCGCTCCGCAGAGCGTTTTGCCCAGCTCTATACCCAAGTGGCAGGCCGCGCCGGACGCGCCGGCAAGCAGGGCGAAGTGGTGCTGCAAACCCACCATCCCGAGCATCCGCTGCTGCAAACCCTGCTGCATAAAGGCTACGACGCCTTTGCCGAGCAGGCGCTGGCCGAGCGCCAGACCCTGCAATTACCGCCCTGGACCAGCCATGTGATTATCCGCGCCGAGGATCACAACAACCAGCAGGCACCGCTGTTCCTCCAGCAGCTGCGCAACCTGCTGCAGGCCAGCCCGCTGGTGGATAACCAGCTGTGGATTTTAGGCCCGGTTCCGGCCCTTGCCCCCAAACGCGGCGGGCGCTATCGCTGGCAAATCCTGCTGCAACACCCGTCGCGGATCCGCCTGCAGCATATCGTCAGCGGCACCCTGGCGTTGATTAACACGCTGCCGGAAGCGCGCAAAGTGAAGTGGGTGCTGGACGTCGATCCCATCGAAAGCTAAAAAATGGTGGGAGGCGGATCGAAAAATTCAACATGCCTCACACTTTTTATGAAAATTCTGTAACCGCTTCCATTCGCAATCTGATAAAACTGACTCAGTCAGAAAAGCGGTGATACGCCGGCGAGGAGAAGAGGTTGAAGTCCAGGAAAGAGGTTGCCTCGGCGACCATGAAAGATGTTGCCCTGAAAGCAAAAGTCTCAACGGCAACGGTATCCCGAGCCTTAATGAATCCCGATAAAGTCTCTCAGACCACACGTAATCGTGTTGAGCAGGCTGCGCTGGAGGTCGGTTATCTGCCTCAGGCGATGGGACGTAACGTCAAACGTAACGAATCCCGCACCATCCTGGTCATTGTGCCCGACATCTGCGATCCCTTTTTCAGCGAAATCATCCGCGGCATCGAAGTGACCGCCGCGGCTCAGGGCTACCTGGTGCTGATTGGCGACTGCGCCCACCAGAATCAGCAGGAAAAAACCTTCATCGATCTGATTATTACCAAGCAGATCGACGGCATGCTGCTGCTCGGTTCACGCCTGCCCTTCGATGCCAGCATTGAAGAGCAGCGCAACCTGCCGCCGATGGTGATGGCCAACGAGTTCGCTCCTGAGCTGGAACTGCCTACCGTTCACATCGATAACCTCACCGCTGCCTTCAACGCCGTGAACTATCTGCAGGAGCTGGGCCATAAACGCATCGGCTGTATCGCCGGGCCGGAAGAGATGCCGCTGTGTCATTATCGCCTGCAGGGTTACGTTCAGGCGCTGCGCCGCACCGGGGCGACGGTGGATCCGCACTACATTGCCCGGGGCGATTTTACCTACGCCGCAGGCGGGCTGGCGCTGGAAAAACTGCTCTCGCTGCCACAGCCGCCGACCGCGGTGTTCTGCCACAGCGACGTGATGGCGCTGGGCGCGCTCTCGTATGCCAAGCGCCGCGGCCTGAACGTGCCGAAAGATCTCTCCATCATTGGCTTCGATAACATTTCCCTGTCTGAGTTTTGCGATCCGCCGCTCACGACCGTGGCGCAGCCCCGCTATGACATTGGCCGGGAAGCGATGCTGTTATTGCTGGATCAACTGAACGGCCAGACGGTCAGCAGCGGCTCCCGTTTACTGGACTGTGAATTGATTGTTCGCGGTTCAACCCAGGCGCTAACGTAAAGCCGCCGCCTTTCAGACTTCCTCATCTGGTCAAAGGCCCGTCGCTTAAGTAACATGACGGGCTGACAAACGAAAAAATACAGCGAAACGATAGTGGCACAACGAGATTATGTACGTCGCGGCCAGCCGGCACCTTCGCGACGCAAAAAGAGTAGCTCACGGAAACCGCAACGCAGCATGCCTGCGGTCTCGCCTGCCATGGTCGCGATTGCGGCGGCGGTACTGGTGGCATTCATCGGCGGCCTCTGGTTCATTACGCACCATAAAAAAGAAGAAGCAGAAGCGCTGCAGGGCAATAAAGTTGTCGGCAATGGCTTACCCCCCGAAACCGGAAGAGCGCTGGCGCTATATTAAAGAGCTTGAGAGCCGCCAGCCGGGCGTCCGTGCGCCGACAGAACCTTCTGCCGGTGGCGAGGTGGTGGATCCTACCCAGTTAACCAACGAACAGCGTCAGCTGCTGGCTCAGATGCAGGCCGATATGCGCCAGCAGCCTACCCAGCTCAACGAAGTGCCGTGGAATGAGCAGACGGCAGCGCAGCGCCAGCAAACGCTGCAGCGTCAACGCCAGGCGCAGCAACAGATTCAGCAGCAACAGCAACAACAGCAGTGGGCGCAGAGCCAGACGGTACAGCAGCCGAAAGCGCAGACGCGCGTAGCGGAACAGCCGTATCAGCAACCGCGTACGGCACAGACGCAACCGGTTCAGCAGCCTAAAGCGCAGCCGACTAAACAAAATCAGCCGTATCAGGATCTGCTGCAGACCCCGGCGCATACTACTGCCCAGGCACCAAAAACGCAGCAGGCCGCGCCGATCACCAAAGAGACCGAGGCGCCAAAGCAGACGGCTGAGAAGAAAGACGAGCGCCGCTGGATGGTGCAGTGCGGCTCCTTTAAAGGCGCAGAGCAGGCAGAAACCGTGCGTGCGCAGCTGGCTTTCGAAGGCTTTGATTCACGCATCACCACCAACAACGGCTGGAATCGCGTGGTGATTGGCCCGGTGAAAGGTAAAGACAATGCCGATGGCACCATCTCTCGTCTGAAGATGGCAGGTCACACAAACTGCATTCGACTCGCTTCCGGGGGTTGAAACCCCCAAAATCCCCCCCATCTATCATTCTATTCAGCCCTGAGCACAGGCTCAGGGCTTCTGTTTCCCGATTCTGTAACCAGGGGGTCTGCTCGTGACAACAATAGTAAGTGTACGCCGTAACGGCCAGGTGGTAATTGCCGGTGATGGCCAGGCCACGCTGGGTAATACCGTCATGAAAGGCAACGTGAAAAAAGTGCGTCGTCTGTATAACGACAAAGTGATCGCCGGTTTTGCAGGCGGTACCGCTGACGCCTTCACGCTGTTTGAACTGTTTGAACGCAAACTGGAAATGCATCAGGGCCATCTGGTGAAAGCCGCCGTTGAGCTGGCGAAAGACTGGCGTACCGACCGCATGCTGCGCAAGCTCGAAGCGCTGCTGGCGGTAGCCGATGAAAATGCCTCACTGATCATCACCGGTAACGGTGACGTGGTGCAGCCAGAAAACGACCTGATTGCTATCGGTTCCGGCGGCCCGTACGCCCAGGCCGCCGCCCGCGCGCTGTTGGAGAACTCCGACCTGGGCGCGCGCGATATCGCTGTGAAAGCGTTGGATATTGCAGGTGATATCTGCATCTATACCAACCACTTCCACACCATCGAAGAATTGCCGTCTAAGGCGTAAGGATTTCTCATGTCTGAAATGACCCCACGCGAAATTGTCAGCGAACTGAACAAACACATTATTGGCCAGGATAACGCCAAGCGTTCCGTGGCGATCGCCCTGCGTAACCGCTGGCGTCGTATGCAGCTGGATGAAGTGCTGCGCCATGAAGTGACGCCAAAAAACATTCTGATGATCGGCCCAACCGGTGTCGGTAAAACCGAGATCGCCCGTCGTCTGGCCAAACTGGCGAACGCGCCATTTATCAAAGTGGAAGCAACCAAGTTCACCGAAGTGGGCTATGTCGGGAAAGAAGTGGACTCAATCATCCGCGATCTGACCGATTCTGCGATCAAAATGGTGCGCGTCCAGTCTATCGAGAAAAACCGCTATCGCGCCGAAGAGATGGCGGAAGAGCGCGTGCTGGACGTGCTGATCCCACCGGCGAAAAACAACTGGGGCCAGGCAGAACAACCTGCTGAGCCGTCTGCTGCACGCCAGGCATTCCGCAAAAAACTGCGTGAAGGCCAGCTGGATGACAAAGAGATTGAGATCGATCTCGCCGCCGCGCCTATGGGCGTGGAGATCATGTCCCCTCCAGGCATGGAAGAGATGACCAGCCAGCTGCAGTCCATGTTCCAGAACCTGGGCGGGCAAAAGCAGAAGCCGCGTAAGCTGAAAATCAAAGACGCGATGAAGCTGCTGATCGAAGAAGAAGCGGCCAAACTGGTGAACCCGGAAGAGCTGAAGCAGGACGCAATCGACGCGGTTGAACAGCACGGCATCGTGTTTATCGATGAGATCGATAAAATCTGTAAGCGCGGTGAGTCCAACGGTCCGGATGTCTCCCGTGAGGGCGTACAGCGCGACCTGCTGCCGCTGGTTGAAGGCTGCACCGTCTCCACCAAGCACGGCATGGTGAAAACCGACCACATCCTGTTTATCGCCTCTGGCGCATTCCAGGTGGCTAAGCCGTCGGATCTGATCCCCGAGCTGCAGGGTCGTCTGCCGATTCGTGTTGAGCTGCAGGCGCTGACTACCGAAGACTTCGAGCGCATCCTGACCGAGCCGAACGCCTCTGTCACCGTGCAGTACAAAGCGCTGATGGCGACCGAAGGCGTGAACATTGAGTTCACCGAAGACGGTATCAAGCGTATCGCCCAGGCGGCATGGCAGGTTAACGAAACCACCGAAAACATCGGTGCGCGTCGTCTGCACACCGTACTGGAACGCCTGATGGAAGACATCTCTTATGATGCGAGCGACCTGAATGGTCAAAGCATTACCATCGATGCCGATTATGTGAGTAAGCATCTTGATGCTTTAGTAGCAGATGAAGATCTGAGCCGTTTTATCTTATAATCGCGGTCATTGCATTTTCATCACTGATGATGGGGCTGAAAAGCCCCATTTTTATTGGCTAAACATCCTATGACTAAAATCAGCCGTACGCGTGCCTGGCTGGAAAGCCTGCGTCCTAAAACCCTTCCTCTCGCCTTCGCCGCCATTGTGGTGGGCACGGCTCTTGCCTGGTGGCAAGGACATTTCGACCCCCCTGGTGGCTGCGCTGGCGCTGATCACCGCCGGGCTCCTGCAAATCCTCTCTAATCTGGCGAACGACTATGGCGATGCCGTGAAGGGCAGCGATAAGCCAGACCGTATCGGGCCACTGCGCGGGATGCAGAAAGGGGTGATCACCCAGGCGCAGATGAAGCGGGCGCTGATTATCACCGTCGTGCTGATTTGTCTTTCCGGGATTGCGCTGGTGCTGGTGGCCTGTAAAACCCCGGCGGATGCGGTTGGCTTCCTCGTGCTCGGTCTGCTGGCGATTGTTGCGGCGATCACCTATACCGTCGGCACCCGACCTTACGGATACATCGGGCTGGGTGATATTTCGGTGCTGGTGTTCTTCGGCTGGCTGAGCGTGATGGGCAGCTGGTATCTGCAGGCGCATACCCTGATCCCTGCCCTGTTCCTGCCGGCCACCGCCTGCGGCATGCTGGCGACGGCGGTGCTCAATATTAACAATCTGCGCGATATCGACAGCGATCGGCTGAACGGGAAAAATACCCTGGCGGTGCGTCTGGGGCCGGTGAATGCGCGCCGCTACCATGCCTGCCTGCTGATGGGCGCCCTGCTCTGCCTGGCGCTGTTTAACCTGCTTTCCCTGCACAGTATCTGGGGCTGGCTGTTTGTGCTCGCCACGCCGCTGCTGGTCAAACAGGCGCGTTACGTCATCTGTGAGCAGAACGCCTCGGCGATGCCGCCAATGCTGGAACGCACGGTAAAAGGTGCGCTGCTCACTAACCTGTTGTTCGTGGTCGGAATTGTGCTTAGCCAGACGCTAAGTTAGCTGACAAATATCAATTAACAATTGATGATTTTGCCAACAATGCAATTCGCGCGATATACTGAAATCACTCGCAGCAACTGAACCTTAAGCCTATGAAATACGATACCTCTGAGCTTTGTGACATCTACCAGGAAGATGTTAACGTCGTAGAACCGCTGTTTTCCAACTTTGGGGGGCGGTCGTCGTTTGGCGGACAGATCATCACGGTGAAATGTTTTGAGGACAACGGGTTGCTGTACGATCTGTTCGAACAGAACGGCCGTGGTCGCATTCTGCTGATCGACGGCGGCGGCTCCGTGCGTCGCGCACTAATCGATGCAGAACTTGCCCGTCTCGCCACGCAAAACGAGTGGGAAGGCATTGTGGTGTATGGCGCGGTGCGTCAGGTGGATGACCTCGAAGAGCTGGACATCGGCATTCAGGCGATTGCCGCTATTCCGGTAGGAGCCGCAGGTGATGGCATTGGCGAAAGCGACGTGCGCGTCAATTTCGGCGGGGTGACGTTCTTCTCCGGCGACCATCTGTATGCCGATAATACCGGCATTATCCTGTCGGAAGATCCGCTGGATATCGAGTAATAAAAAAGCCGGGTGGCGGCTTCGCCTTACCCGGCCTACAAATTCCCTTCCATGCCGCTACGACGTGAAAGATGACGGGAATTAAACCTCTTCCATGCGTCCCAGCAGGGCATGCAGACGATCCTGCCAGCCGTTCTGCTGTTCGCGCAGATGGTGGTTTTCACGCTCCAGCTCTTCGCGACCGTGCTGGGCAGTCTGAATTTCCTGCGACAGCGCGTTGTTTTTTTCTTTCAGCTCTTCGATTTCCATCTGCAGCAGGGTGATGGTATCAATCGCCTGCTGTACTTTCGATTCCAGTTTCTCAAACACTTCTAACGACATAATGCTACCTCTCCTGAATTTGCAAGGCGACGCTTGACGTAAACGCGCACAACACCTGGTGTCGATTGTATGGAGCCCCGCCCTCCCTGTCCAGCGGCAGACCGCGCAGATTGCGGTTTGCAACACTTTTCAGTCTCCTCCTGGTGCGTTCGCATCATATACCCCTAAATTGTTAACACTTTAGTTAATGGAATGCTTCAGCCCACCCGGTCGTATAAACGCTAACGCACACTTCATGGCGCGTTATCGCTCATTTTGTTGACGCGGCACACACATTTTAATTTCGATATTTCTCGTTTTTGCTCGTTAACGATAAATTAACACTGTATCTACAGGACATCGTGACGAACGGCGCGATGACAATAACCATTAATTTTCTGTCAGGATCCGATTATGAGTGAAACATCAACCTTGAAAGGCCAATGCATTGCAGAGTTCCTGGGTACTGGGTTGTTGATTTTCTTTGGTGTAGGGTGCGTAGCGGCGCTGAAAGTCGCGGGTGCCAGCTTCGGTCAGTGGGAAATCAGCGTGATCTGGGGTCTGGGCGTGGCGATGGCCATCTACCTGACGGCGGGTGTTTCAGGTGCCCATCTTAACCCTGCGGTGACCATCGCGCTGTGGCTGTTTGCCTGCTTTGATAAACGCAAGGTTGTGCCCTTTATTGTGGCGCAGTTTGCCGGTGCCTTTTGCGCAGCAGCGTTAGTTTACGGGCTCTATTACAATTTGTTTATCGACTTTGAGCAGACGCATCACATGGTACGTGGCAGCACCGAGAGCCTTGAGCTGGCGGGTATCTTCTCCACCTATCCAAACCCGCACATTAACTTTGTGCAGGCCTTCGCAGTGGAGATGGTGATTACCGCCATCCTGATGGGTACTATCCTGGCGCTGACCGATGATGGTAACGGTATTCCACGCGGCCCGCTGGCGCCGCTGCTGATTGGCCTGCTGATTGCGGTGATCGGCGCTTCCATGGGACCGCTGACGGGCTTCGCCATGAACCCGGCGCGTGACATCGGACCGAAAGCCTTCGCCTTTATTGCTGGCTGGGGCGACGTTGCCTTCACCGGCGGCAAAGATATTCCTTACTTCCTGGTGCCGCTGTTCGGCCCCATTGTAGGTGCTGCGCTGGGTGCATTCGGCTATCGTAAGCTGATTGGCCGCCACCTGCCGTGCGACACCTGTGTCACAGAGGAGAAGGACGCCGCCTCTGCCACACAACAAAACGCTTCGCTGTAATCTGACTACGGGACCACAACTATGACCGACAAAAAATATATCGTTGCGCTCGACCAGGGCACGACCAGCTCCCGCGCTGTCGTTATGGATCATGACGCGAACATCGTCAGCGTGTCACAGCGCGAATTCGAGCAAATCTATCCTCGTCCAGGCTGGGTTGAACACGACCCGATGGAGATCTGGGCGTCGCAAAGCTCGACGCTGGTTGAAGTGCTGGCGAAAGCCGATATCAGTTCCGATGAGATTGCGGCGATTGGCATCACCAACCAGCGTGAAACGGCCATTGTCTGGGAACGCGAAACCGGTAAGCCTATCTACAACGCCATCGTCTGGCAGTGCCGCCGCACCGCGGATATCTGCGAGAAGCTCAAGCGCGACGGTATGGAAGAGTACGTGCGCAGCGCCACCGGCCTGGTGGTGGACCCGTACTTCTCCGGCACCAAGGTGAAGTGGATCCTCGATCACGTCGAAGGCTCCCGCGAGCGTGCTAAACGCGGCGAACTGCTGTTCGGCACCGTGGACACCTGGCTTATCTGGAAGATGACTCAGGGGCGCGTCCACGTGACCGATTACACCAACGCCTCGCGTACCATGCTGTTCAACATCCACGAACTGGACTGGGATGACAAAATGCTGGACGCGCTGGACATCCCGCGCGCCATGCTGCCGCAGGTGCGTAAATCGTCCGAAGTGTACGGCCAGACCAACATCGGCGGTAAAGGCGGCACCCGTATTCCGATCGCCGGGATCGCCGGTGACCAGCAGGCGGCGCTGTTTGGCCAGCTGTGCGTCAAAGAAGGGATGGCGAAAAACACCTACGGCACCGGCTGCTTCATGCTGATGAATACCGGCGAGAAGGCGGTGAAATCAGAGCATGGCCTGCTGACCACCATCGCCTGCGGCCCGCGCGGCGAGGTGAACTACGCTCTTGAAGGCGCGGTATTTATGGCCGGGGCCTCTATCCAGTGGCTGCGCGATGAGATGAAGCTTATCAGCGATGCCTTCGACTCAGAGTATTTCGCCACCAAGGTGAAAGATACCAACGGCGTGTACGTCGTACCGGCCTTTACCGGTCTGGGTGCGCCGTACTGGGACCCCTATGCTCGCGGGGCGATTTTCGGCCTGACGCGTGGGGTTAACTCTAACCACATCATCCGCGCCACGCTGGAGTCGATTGCCTATCAGACCCGCGACGTGCTGGAAGCGATGCAGGCCGACTCCGGCATTCGTCTCCACGCCCTGCGCGTGGACGGCGGCGCGGTGGCTAACAACTTCCTGATGCAGTTCCAGTCCGACATCCTGGGCACCCGCGTGGAGCGTCCGGAAGTGCGTGAAGTCACGGCGCTGGGGGCGGCTTACCTTGCCGGTCTGGCGGTTGGTTTCTGGCAGAACCTGGACGAGCTGCAGGAGAAAGCGGTCATCGAACGCGAATTCCGTCCGGGCATCGAAACCACCGAGCGCAACTACCGCTACAGCGGCTGGAAGAAAGCGGTGAAACGCGCTCTGGCGTGGGAAGAGCACGACGAGGCGTAATCCACTCCATATTCCCTCTCCCTGTGGGGAGAGGGTCTCCAGCCCGCACCCCACCCCACTCTGTGATAAACTTCGTGCAATTCCTTTTGACCGCACGAGTACCCAATGAAACGTGAACTTGCTATCGAATTTTCCCGCGTGACCGAAGCCGCCGCTCTGGCGGGCTACAAGTGGCTTGGCCGTGGCGACAAAAATATCGCTGACGGTGCAGCCGTCCATGCCATGCGCATTATGCTTAACCAGGTCAACATCGACGGCACCATCGTGATTGGCGAAGGCGAAATCGACGAAGCGCCGATGCTGTTTATCGGTGAGAAAGTCGGGACCGGCAATGGCGATGCGGTGGATATCGCCGTCGACCCGATTGAAGGCACCCGCATGACTGCAATGGGTCAGGCTAACGCCCTCGCCGTACTGGCCGTGGGCGACAAAGGTACTTTCCTCAACGCGCCTGATATGTATATGGAGAAGCTGATTGTCGGGCCGGGCGCCAAAGGGGTTATCGATCTCAACCTGCCGCTGGCGGACAACCTGCGCAACATCGCCGCCGCGCTCAATAAACCGCTGAGCGAACTGACGGTCACCATCCTGGCAAAACCGCGTCACGATACCACCATCGCCCATATGCAGCAGCTGGGCGTGCGCGTCTTTGCCATCCCCGATGGCGACGTGGCGGCCTCTATCCTCACCTGCATGCCGGACAGTGAAGTGGATGTGCTGTACGGCATCGGCGGTGCGCCGGAAGGGGTGGTTTCTGCCGCGGTGATCCGCGCTCTCGACGGCGACATGCAGGGTCGTCTGCTGGCCCGTCACGAAGTGAAAGGCGACAGCGAAGAGAACCGCCGTATCGGTGAGCAGGAGCTGGCCCGCTGCGCCGCGATGGGTATTGAGGCCAACACCGTGCTGCGTCTGGATGATATGGCGCGCAACGATAACGTCATCTTCTCTGCCACCGGCATCACCAAAGGCGATCTGCTGGACGGCATCACCCGCAAAGGCAATATGGCTACCACCGAAACGCTGCTGATCCGCGGTAAATCACGCACCATTCGCCGCATCCAGTCGATTCACTATCTCGACCGCAAAGATCCGGACGTGCAGACCCACATTCTGTAAAACCGTTTGATCAATTGAGCTTTCCGGCCCCCACGGGCTGGAAATCTCCCTCTCAGGTAAGGAAGATAGACCACGAGATCAGTACAGGAGAACATCATGGCAGACTGGGTAACAGGTAAAGTCAAAAAGGTAGAGTTCTGGACCGATGCGCTATTTAGTCTCACCGTCAATGCGCCCATCCATCCCTTCACGGCCGGGCAATTTGCCAAGCTGGGGCTGGAAATCGACGGTGAACGCGTGCAGCGCGCCTACTCCTATGTCAACGCGCCGGATAACCCGGATCTCGAGTTCTATCTCGTCACCGTTCCCGATGGCAAACTCAGCCCACGCCTGGCGGCCCTCAAGCCTGGCGATGAGATCCAGATTGTCAGCGAAGCCGCTGGCTTCTTCGTGCTTGAGGAAGTTCCGGACTGTGACACCCTGTGGATGCTGGCGACCGGTACCGCCATCGGACCGTACCTGTCGATTCTGGAGTACGGGAAAGACCTGGAACGTTTTAAAAATATCGTGCTGGTACATGCCGCGCGCTATGCCGCTGACCTGAGCTATCTGCCGCAGATGCTTGAACTGCAGAAACGCTACGAAGGGAAAGTGAAAGTTCAGACGGTAGTCAGTCGTGAAACGGTGGCGGGTTCACTGACCGGACGCGTGCCGGCCCTGATTGAAAGCGGTGAACTGGAAGCTGCCGTTGGCCTGCCGATGACGGCAGAGACCAGCCATGTGATGCTGTGCGGCAACCCGCAGATGGTGCGCGACACTCAACAGCTGCTGAAAGAGACCCGGCAGATGACCAAGCATTTACGCCGTCGTCCGGGCCATATGACCGCTGAACATTACTGGTAATTAGCGGTACTTTACGTCGATCGTATCTTTACCGTATTTATTCTCGCCCTGGGTGCCCACGAAGGCGCCCAGATCGACAATAATCATCACAAAAATAATGGTGGGGATCAGCCTGCCAACCGCCCACGGCAGCATGGAAGGCAGCATCGACCAGTTGCCTGCCAGCAGCATCCACGCCAGCACCACCAGCAGCGCCCACAGCCCCGAACGACCGCGATCGTGCAGACGTTTAACCAACACCGCCGCAGTCGGCCACAGCAGCGAAACCAGCGCGAATGCCGCCGTCTGGGTGCTTAGCCACGCGTTATTCGCAAAAATAAACAGACCCAGCATGGCGACAATCCATACGCCAATCCAGATCCAGAAATCACGGCGTCCAATACGCCCTTTGAATGAAAACAACCACTGCTGTATGGTCATGTCGGGTTCCTTAAAATCATTGCGGAGCGTAGTTTACCCTGGAGTCGCATCCTTTTGACAAGCCAGCCAGATATCGTTTTAATCGTGACAGTAACATTTAGAGACTTTATTGATGAAGATGTGGTTTCACCTTATTTGGCTGGGTTTAACACTGTCGTGCGCGAGCGTTTCTCTGCGCGCTGCCGAGACATCTGCACCGGCTACTGCACCCTACGTGATGCCGGGCGCGCCGACGTTTGATCAATCCATTAGCCTGTTCCGCGAAACCTTCAACAGCGCTAACCCTGGCCTGTCGCTGAATGAGTTTCGTGCCATTGATAGTGCCCGTGATACCCCCAACCTGACCCGTGCCGCCAGCAAGATTAATGAGAATCTGTACGCCTCAACGGCGCTGGAGCGCGGAACGCTCAAAATCAAGAGTATGCAGATCACCTGGCTCCCCATTCAGGGGCCGGAGCAAAAAGCCGCCAAAGCTAAAGCGCTGGAGTATATGAGTGCGATTTTACGGGCGTTCACCCCGGCGTTAACCAAATCGCAAAGCCAGCAGAAGCTGCAAAAACTGTTGGCTGCCGGTAAAAACAAACGGTACTACGCCGAAACGGAAGGCGCGGTTCGCTATGTGGTGGCAGATAACGGCGAAAAGGGGCTGACCTTCGCTGTTGAACCGATTAAGCTGGCGTTATCTGAGAGTCTCGGCGGGTCGAATTAATGACAAAAAGCAAAGCCTTTCGAGGGAAAATCTCTATACTGATTCACAGACCATGCTGCCCAGCCGGGTGGCCATATTCCTTAATTCGCTCTTGAGCGTGGAGAATTAAAATGCGACATCCTTTAGTGATGGGTAACTGGAAACTGAACGGCAGCCGCCACATGGTAAACGAGCTGGTAGCTAACCTGCGTAAAGAGCTGGCTGGCGTAACGGGCTGTGCTGTTGCGATCGCTCCGCCGGACATGTACCTGGATATGGCTAAACACGCCGCTGACGGCAGCCACATCGTTCTGGGTGCACAAAACGTTGACGTTAACCTGTCTGGCGCATTCACCGGCGAAACCTCCGCTGAAATGCTGAAAGATATCGGCGCGAAATACATCATCATCGGCCACTCTGAGCGTCGTACCTACCACAAAGAGTCCGACGAGTTCATCGCTAAGAAATTCGCGGTACTGAAAGAGCAGGGTCTGATCCCGGTTCTGTGCATCGGTGAAACTGAAGCCGAAAACGAAGCGGGCAAAACTGAAGAAGTGTGTGCACGTCAGATCGACGCAGTGCTGACCACTCAGGGCGCGAGCGCGTTCGAAGGCGCGGTCATTGCTTACGAGCCAGTATGGGCGATCGGTACCGGCAAATCTGCCACCCCAGCGCAGGCTCAGGCGGTTCACAAATTCATCCGTGACCACATTGCTAAAGCAGACGCGAAAGTCGCTGAGCAAGTGATCATCCAGTACGGCGGTTCCGTTAACGCAGCGAACGCCGCTGAGCTGTTCACCCAGCCAGACATCGACGGCGCGCTGGTTGGCGGCGCATCCCTGAAAGCAGACGCTTTCGCGGTGATCGTTAAAGCAGCAGAAGCAGCTAAACAGGCGTAATTGCCTTTGCGGCGGGTGGCGCTTCGCTAACCCGCCCTACGGTTCTCCAGGCCCGGTAAGCGCCAGCGCCACCGGGCTTTTTTTACAGCCGTCCCAGGATACTAAACCACAGATAATCCAGCGGCAGCAGCACCAGATACGTTACCACCGCCAGCGCAAGGCAGAGCAGCATCCCCGCCCGCGCAGGCACCCTCCCCAGCCCCATCGCCACCACAATCGGCGACGCCTGATACGGCAGCAGCGGCGTGGAGTATCCCAGCACCTGAATCATAATCACCGACAACAGCGGGAAACCGGTGGCATCCGAGAAGCTTTGCGCCAGAGTGGTATACAGCGCCGGAACACCGTTGGCGGTCATGATGAAATTCAGCGCGGTGGTGATGCCGGTCAACGCGAGGAAACTGGTGAAGGGCGCGTCGGCATCCAGCGGCATTACCTGCATCAGCGCCTCGCCCACGGCACTGCCGATCCCGGTCTGTGTTACGGTGATCGCCAGCCCGAGAATGCCCGCCACGTAAATACAGGTGCGCATGTTCACCCCGGCCGAGAACTCCTCCCCGGTGATAAAACCGATCCGCGGCAGCATCACCACAATCGATGCCGCAAGCCCGGTCCATGCAGGGCCAATACCGTGCCAGCTCTCCGTCACCCACATTACCAGCACTAGCGCCAGCAGCCAGGCGAGACGCTTTTCGTCGCGACCCATGGGCGCTGGCGGAGTCAGATCCCTCGCCGGTTTGGGCGCGCCGGGGAACAGCCAGCAGATCAGGCCGATCAGAATCAGGCCCTTGAGAATGCCCAGCACCGGGGTATGCAGCAGCAGGTACGGAACATAGTTGAGGTGAATACCGTACGACCCTTCCGCCGCCCCGCTCATCACCAGATTAGGTACGTTGGCCGGCAGGATGGTGGCCGACAGCTGGAAGGTGCCAAACCCCACCGCCAGCGCCAGGCCAAACCACGCCCGGGAGCCGTCGGCAATGCCTGCCCGCTTCGCCATCGCCGCCACAATCGGCATCAGCAGCGCGATGCGCCCCATATTGGAGGGCATCACAAACGCCAGCGCATAGGTGAGGAGCACGACGCTGGCCACCATCAGCGGCCAGGAGTCGGTCAGCCTGGACGACAGCGCCCGCGCCGCCCTGTCCGCCAGCCCGGTTTTGCGGATCGCCACCCCCAGCACAAATCCGCTGAACACCAGCCAGAATGCCGACGAGGCAAAGCCGCCGAAAATCACCTCAGGCGGCGCAATTTTGGCGATCATCGCCGCGGTAAAGAACAGCAGCGCGGTGAGGAATTCCGGCAGCAGCGAGGTCGCCCACAGGATAATGGTGACGACGATAATCAGCGAGGGCAGAAACAGCGGGTGAGTTAACCAGAGCGACATGCCTGTCTCCTGTAGAATTTTTCAGCAAGTCTACGGCGGCAGGCAGCGGGAGTAAACGTTCTTTATAGTAGGATCACTTCAGGATATCACATTGATGATCCTGCAATTCCTCAGCGGAGGCGAGATTAAACGTCAGCAGATTGCGTTCGGTCGCCAGCAGAACAAATGCGCCGTCCGCCTGCTGCACCATTGCCAGTGCAAAGCGTCCCATGTGGTCGCGGGCTTCCGGCAGCTCTTCTGCCAGCATCATAAACGGGCTGCGTTTCACCAGTTCGGCTTCTGTCACCCGACGCGCCAGATACTCATGCCCTTCCAGCCCACCAGGAAACGGCAGCCATTGAGTGCTTATCTGCCCCTGATGCGCATTGAGCTTCTCGCGCACGTCCGGGCGCAGGCAGGAGATATGAATATGAAAATGATTTTGCGTACGACCCGTTGGGGAGTTGATGGTCAGTGAAATTGCGCTGTCAGGTACTTTGGAACCCCGCTTCATGCTCATAAAGTTGCGTGACTGCCACGCCAGCCAGAAGAAGTTCGGCGTATAGGCCTCAGTCAGCAGCGGGCTTTCGGTGCCGTTGATGCGATACGTTGGCATCAGCAGATATTGCAGGGGGCCGTTGCGGTCTTTGAACACCACATAGCCCGCATCCGTCTTTACCTGTGCACAGGGCGCCGGGTTACGGTTTTGCAGCTGACCAGGCACGCACTGGTCGAGAACGATATGCCGCAATGCGTCCGGATTACCTGATTTCATCCAGAACCAGCCACCCGCAGCGAGCGCGATGACAATCAGTACCAGCACGATTATTTTTTTCACAACGCGTTCCCTGTATCCGCTTGAACTAAAAGAGTAACGCACTTTGATGACAAACAAAAAAGCCCGGCAGTATGATTCTGCCGGGCTTTTTTAAACGCTATGGGTGATTAACGTTTGTTGATCTGATCGAAGGTACCGCCGTTCGAGAAGTGATCTTTCTGCGCTTTGGTCCAGCCGCCGAACTCTTCATCGATAGTGAACAGCTTCAGTTTCGGGAATTCGTTCTCGTATTTCTTTGCCACCGCTTCATCACGTGGACGGTAGAAATTCTTCGCGGCGATCTCCTGGCCTTCCGGGGTGTAAAGGTACTTCAGGTAGGCTTCCGCTACGGCCTGGGTGCCTTTCTTCTCCGCCACTTTGTCGACCACAGAGACGGTTGGCTCAGCCAGAATCGATTCGCTTGGGGTCACGATTTCAAACTTGTCTTTGCCCAGCTCGTTGGTCGCCAGCAGCGCTTCGTTTTCCCACGCAATCAGCACATCGCCAATGCCGCGTTCAACGAAGGTATTGGTCGCGCCGCGCGCGCCGGAGTCCAGCACTTCAACGTTTTTAAACAGCGACTTCACGAATTCCTGGGCTTTGGCCTGGTCGCCATTGTTGTGGTGCAGGGCGTAGCCCCAGGCTGCCAGGTAGTTCCAGCGAGCGCCGCCAGAGCTTTTTGGGTTCGGGGTAATCACGGAAACGCCCGGCTTAATCAGGTCGTTCCAGTCGTGGATCTGTTTCGGGTTGCCTTTACGCACCAGGAAAACGATGGTGGAGGTGTATGGCGCAGAGTTGTCTGGCAGACGTTTGATCCAGTTTTTATCGATACGACCACGTTCCGCGATAGCATCCACGTCGTACGCCAGCGCCAGGGTCACGACATCGGCTTCGATACCGTTGATGACCGACGTGGCCTGCTTACCGGAGCCGCCGTGCGACTGACGGACCACCACGTTATCGCCGGTCTCCTGTTTCCAGTGTGCGGCGAACGCTTTGTTGTACTGCTCGTACAGCTCACGTGTCGGATCGTAAGACACGTTCAGTAACTGGATGTCCTTTGCCAGAACGCTGGTCGATGCCAGCAATAAAGTTAACCCCACGCCCCACTTGTTCATCGTCCCACTCTCTTAATGTTGTGTTTGATGATTGCAGCGTGCCAGAAAGCGAACCAATGATTAAAGAATAAAAAAAGATTGGCTATAACTTCAGGGAATAAAAAGCGGTATTGTGCGCACAAAAAAAGCCCGGTGGCGGCTTCAAGGTAAAAGCAAAACGGAAACCCAAGGGTTTCCGTTTTTAATATGTTCTCCCTCTCCCGTGGGAGAGGGCCGGGGTGAGGGCATCAGCCCGCACACACCTTGGAGGCCGGGTAAGCGAAGCGCCACCCGGCAACATACAGCTGATTAGTAAAGTTTTTTCGCGCAGTCCAGCCAGTCACCTTTGAACGGACGCTTCATGTTTTCGATGGCGTCGATGATGTCATGGTGAACCAGTTTCTCGTTCTGAATGCCGACGCAACGGCCGCCGAAGCCCTGCTGCAGCAGTTCAATTGCGTACGCACCCATGCGGGAGGCCAGGATACGGTCGTAAGGACCCGGGGAACCGCCGCGCTGGATGTGGCCGAGAACGGTGGCGCGGGTTTCGCGTTTGGTTTCGGTTTCGATGTACTTCGCCAGCTCGTCAACGTCACAGATGTGCTCGGTAATGGCCACGATGGCGTGTTTCTTACCTTTCGCGATACCCGCTTTGATCTCGTTAACCAGGTCTTCACGGCTGAATTCCACTTCCGGAACCACCACGAACTCACAGCCACCGGCAATCGCCGCGGCCAGGGTCAGGTCGCCACAGTAGCGGCCCATCACTTCAACGATGGAGATACGCTGGTGAGAAGAAGAGGTGTCGCGCAGGCGGTCAATCGCTTCAACCACGGTGCCCAGAGCAGTAAAGTAACCGATGGTGTAGTCGGTGCCTTTGATGTCGTTGTCGATAGTACCTGGCAGACCGATGCACGGGAAGCCCATTTCGGTCAGACGTTTTGCACCCATATAGGAGCCGTCACCACCGATAACGACCAGCGCGTCGAGGCCGCGTTTCTTCATGTTCTCGATAGCCACTTCACGGATGCGATCGTCGCGGAATTCCGGGAAACGTGCGGAACCCAGGAAGGTACCGCCGCGGTTAATCATGTCGGACACACTGTAGCGGTCGAGCTGCACCATGCGATCTTCATACAGGCCCAGATAACCGTCATAGATACCAAAAACTTCCAGACCTTCCGTCAACGCAGCACGAACTACACCACGAATTGCCGCGTTCATGCCGGGCGCATCACCGCCGCTTGTCAACACACCGATTTTCTTAATCATGACTACCTCTGAACTTAGGAATGCAAAAATGAAATCTGTTGCCGGAAGACTTCTGACGACCAACGAATACTGCAAATAGTATATCAATCACTTCCAGCTGAATTGATTCAGGTCAGGCCATATGGCGGTTATTTTTCCACAAAATGCTGGCCCGGTTCACTTTTTTTACAACGAATTACGAAAGCTCAAAATGTCCATTGCCTGGCTTAGGTACGACTGAGCAGGGATCCTGGTGAATAATGACGTCTGACCCCGGGAAACGCTGCAAAATCGCCTGCTCAACCTGCTCAGCCACCAGATGTGCCTGAACCAGCGGCAGGTTATCTTCCATTTCTAAATGAATCTGAATAAAGCGGGTCGGCCCTGACTGCCGCGTGCGAAGATCGTGAGCACCGCTGACGCCTGGCCAGGAGGTCACAATTTCGAAGATTTCATGCCGTTCTGCGTCTGGCAAGGCGCGATCGAGAAGCGATTGCACCGCATCGTACCCCATGCGCAACGCACTGTATAAAATATAAAAGCCAATCCCTAACGCAAATAGCGCATCGGCCCGGTGCCAGCCATACCAGGCCAGACCGAGCGCAATCAGGATCGCGCCGTTCATCATAACATCAGACTGATAATGAAGCATATCGGCCCGTACCGCCTGACTTTGCGTTTTACGCACAACCCAGCGCTGGAACGTTACCAGAACCAATGTGCTAATAAGTGCAATAACCGTGACGACGACGCCCACGCCGGGATCTTTCATCGGCGTCGGGGTATACAGGTGTTGAATGCCGGTTAAAAAGAGGAACAGCGCCGAACCGGAAATAAACATACTTTGTGCCAGCGCCGCCAGCGATTCGGCTTTGCCGTGACCAAAGGTATGCTCTTCATCTGCTGGTTGTAGCGAATAACGCACTACCCACAGGTTAGTGAGCGAGGCGGCAATATCCACCAACGAATCGACCAACGCTGCCAGAATACTGACTGAACCGGTATACCACCACGCGAAAATTTTAATCACTAACAGACACGACGCCATGATCGTCGCAGCCAATGCGGCCCGGCTTACCAGTCGCCCATAGGATTGATTCATAAACACTCCTGTCATGCTATGCCGCTAGTATAACGGATGCAGAGGAGGCAATAAGATGAATAAACGATTACGACGTTTGAATGACGGGCAAAAAAAACCCCCACATCATGTGGGGGAAGACAGGGATGGTGTCTATGGCAAGGAAAACAGGGTCTACTGGTTACTACGGGTATTGCTACTAAAAAGCGTCGATTCAGCGTTCTTCTGCATCCGTGCAACCTCACGCAACTGATCCATACGTTGCTGGTGTTTCTGGTTCAAAACCGCTTGCTGCTCAGGCGTTAGCAGGTGGAACATCTGGTTGCGGACCTTGGCCATTTCGACCTGTCGGGCAACCTGCTCCTGCGCCATTTTATCTGCCTGAGCGCGTACAGCGTTTTCGTCAAAATTTTCTGCGGTGACAAGGCGGTGCATTGTCTCCATTTCGCTAACATTAACAGGGGGCTGGTCATGACGAGCCCGCTGCATCAGATCTCGCATCTGTTGACGCTGATGTTCGGTTAAACTTATGCCGTCGAACATATGGCCCTGGCCGCTGTGCTGCGCTATGCCCTCCACTGAGGAGCGGTTATCGCCGGTGATAGCTCCAGCAGCCTGGCTAAATGCACTAAACGCCAGCGTTGAGGCCATGACGGCAGCGGTAACTTTGCGCATCACTTACTCCCAAAATCTTTCGTGTCGCGATTCAACGAGAGACAGTCTACGATTCAGGCTGCAAACATGCGTCAGGGGGTGTAAAACAACGTAAAGTCATGGATTAGATAGCCTTGATGACGTAATTTCTGCCTCGGAGGTATTTAAACAATGAATAAAATCCTGTTAGTTGATGATGACCGAGAGCTGACATCCCTTTTAAAGGAGTTGCTCGACATGGAAGGCTTTGACGTGTCGGTGGCCCACGACGGGGAGCAGGCGCTGAGCCAACTCGACGATAGCATCGACTTGCTTTTGCTCGACGTTATGATGCCGAAGAAGAACGGTATCGACACCCTTAAAGAGCTGCGCCAGACGCACCAGACCCCAGTAATTATGCTGACCGCGCGCGGTAGCGAACTCGATCGCGTACTCGGCCTTGAGCTGGGTGCCGATGATTATCTGCCTAAACCCTTTAACGACCGTGAGCTGGTAGCACGTATTCGGGCGATCCTGCGCCGTTCCCACTGGAGCGAGCAGCAGCAAAACACCGACAACGGTTCGCCAACCCTTGAAGTGGACTCCCTGAGCCTCAATCCGGGCCGCCAGGAAGCCAGCTTTGACGGCCAGGCGCTGGAGCTGACCGGCACTGAATTCACCCTGCTTTATCTGCTGGCGCAGCATCTGGGCCAGGTGGTATCGCGTGAACATCTGAGCCAGGAAGTGCTGGGTAAACGCCTGACCCCGTTCGACCGTGCGATTGATATGCACATCTCCAACCTGCGCCGCAAATTACCGGAGCGCAAGGATGGCCACCCGTGGTTTAAAACCCTGCGTGGACGCGGCTATCTGATGGTGTCCGCTTCATGATAGGCAGCTTAACCGCCCGCATCTTTGCCATCTTCTGGCTGACGCTGGCACTGGTTTTAATGCTGGTTTTGATGTTACCCAAACTCGACTCACGCCAGATGACGGAGCTCCTTGATAGCGAGCAACGTCAGGGTGTGATGATCGAGCAGCACGTGGAAGCAGAGCTGGCCATCGATCCGCCCAATGATTTGATGTGGTGGCGCAGGCTGTTTCGCGCTATCGAAAAATGGGCACCACCGGGGCAACGCCTGCTGCTGGTCACCAGCGAAGGTCGTGTAATCGGTGCCGATCGCAATGAAATGCAGATCATCCGCAACTTCATTGGCCAGGCGGATAACGCCGATCATCCGCAAAAGAAAAAATATGGTCGGGTAGAGATGGTGGGGCCTTTTTCCGTCAATGACGGGGAAGATAATTACCAGCTCTATCTGATTCGTCCGGCGAGCAACTCCCAGTCCGACTTTATCAACCTGCTGTTTGACCGCCCGCTGCTGCTGCTGATTGTCACCATGCTGGTGAGTTCACCGCTGCTGCTGTGGCTGGCGTGGAGCCTGGCGAAACCGGCGCGTAAGTTGAAAAACGCCGCGGATGAAGTGGCGCAAGGCAACCTGCGGCAGCATCCGGAACTGGAAGCCGGGCCGCAGGAGTTCCTGGCGGCGGGTGCCAGCTTTAACCAGATGGTGACCGCGCTGGAGCGGATGATGACCACCCAGCAGCGTCTGCTCTCTGATATCTCCCATGAACTGCGCACCCCGCTGACGCGGCTGCAACTGGGCACCGCCCTGCTGCGCCGCCGTAGCGGTGAAAGCAAAGAGCTGGAGCGTATCGAAACGGAAGCGCACCGTCTGGACAGCATGATCAACGACCTGCTGGTGATGTCCCGCAATCAGCAGAAAAACGCGCTGGTCAGCGAAACGGTGAAAGCCAACCACCTGTGGCATGAGGTGCTGGATAACGCGGCCTTCGAAGCGGAGCAGATGGGGAAATCCTTCACCGTCAACTTCCCGCCGGGACCGTGGCCGCTATACGGTAACCCCAACACGCTGGAGAGCGCGCTGGAGAATATCGTGCGTAACGCCCTGCGCTACTCGCATACCAAAATCGAAGTGGCGTTCTCGGTGGACAAAGACGGCATCACCATTAACGTCGATGACGATGGCCCTGGCGTCAGCCCGGAAGATCGCGAGCAGATTTTCCGTCCGTTCTACCGCACCGACGAGGCGCGAGATCGCGAATCCGGCGGCACCGGGCTGGGTCTGGCGATTGTCGAGACCGCCATTCAGCAGCACCGCGGCTGGGTGAAAGCGGACGACAGCCCGCTGGGCGGATTGCGGTTAACCCTGTGGCTGCCGTTGTACAAACGATCGTAGCTATTGTGCCGGGTGGCGGCTTCGCCTTACCCGGCCTGGTTTCCCCATAATCTCCGCGAATTATCTTCGATCTTGTTGCTAATTCGCCGCTTCTGCATGGTTCGGGTCCAGCTGGTGGATAACCCCGCCGCCGACAGCAACCGGTGATACTGGTCGTCATCAAAGGGCATATGCCAGGCGATGGCGCAGGCATCATGCACCGAGACATCGCTCAGGCGGGAGACCAGCGTCAGCGGCGCATCCGCCGAAACCTGCCCGGCCAGCACCACGCGATAGAGCCAGCCGGTTTTCGCGGCATTCTGCATCTGCGTGGCCATGTCATTAATGCCGAAGTGGAAGTTGAGCTTGAAGCACGGCGAACGCGGCTGGGTCACCTGGATCAGGGCCTCGCCCCAGCGAAAGATATCCCCGATAAAGACGTTCTTCTCCGTCAGCCCCTCGGTTGAGAGGTTTTCGCCGAACGCCGGCGCGACAAAAAGCCCGGCCTGGGCGGGATATTCGCTCGCCCAGTGCTGATAATGCTCGCGCGGATAGTGGCACAGCGCGCGTTCCGGCCCGCCGTGGATCTTCTTCTCCGCCTGCTCATCGCCCGCCAGCCCCTTTTCGGTGAGGGTGAGTTCGCCGTCAACCTGCAGTTTGGCAATCGCGCTCGGGCGACTGCCGTCGTAATCCCTTATTTTTCCGGTAAATACGTTAACGGGGTAGTTCATCGCGACTCCTTACGCAGATTGTGGGTATAAAAAAAGCGAGTCATCAGACTCGCTTCTCACAGGCGGCTTTGCAACCTTATTTTTTAGCGGCGAAACGTGCTGCTGCTTCGTCCCAGTTCACCACGTCCCAGAAGGCTTTGATGTAGTCCGGGCGACGGTTCTGGAATTTCAGGTAGTAAGCGTGTTCCCACACGTCCAGGCCCACGATTGGGAAACCGGATGCGCCAGAGATTGCTTCACCCATCAGCGGGGAGTCCTGGTTCGCGGTAGAAACCACAGCCAGTTTGTCGCCTTTCAGTACCAGCCACGCCCAGCCAGAGCCGAAACGGGTAGCAGCGGCTTTTTCAAACTCAGCTTTGAAGTTATCAACGGAGCCGAAGTCGCGCTCGATAGCGGATTTCAGGTCGCCCTGCAGGGTGGTGCCAGTTTTCAGGCCTTTCCAGAAGAAGCTGTGGTTAGCGTGGCCGCCCGCGTTGTTACGCAGAACGGTTTTCTTGTCAGCTGGCAGTTGATCCAGTTTGGTGATCAGCTCTTCAGCAGGCAGGCTGGCGAACTCTGGCAGGCTTTCCAGCGCCGCGTTGGCGTTGTTAACGTAAGTCTGGTGGTGTTTAGTGTGATGGATTTCCATCGTCTGCTTGTCGAAATGCGGCTCAAGGGCGTCGTAAGCGTACGGCAGGGATGGCAGGGTATAGCTCATAATCATCTCCATTATTGTCGGGCGGCAAACGTGTTAATGCCGCGTAAGCAGTTGGTTCATTATAGTTAATTAAATGATATTGAAAATGTTTATCAATGCCGTAGTTTTAATAAGGATATAACTTTTCGTTATGTGACTGATCTGGCGGGGCGTGCGGTGGACCTCAGGGACGAGCGGGCATTCTGTTACGCCGCGTGATGGCTGCGGTGACGCCACTGAACCGGGGTCATCCCCACTTCGCGGTTAAACACCACCGAGAAGTAATTACTGTCCTCAAAGCCGCACTGCATGGCGACTTCGCTGACCATCAGCTCGGTATGTTGTAGCAGATACTGCGCGTGGCAGATGCGCAGCTGGCGCAGGTAGTGGTTCACCGTCATGCCGGTCTGGGTGCGGAACTGCTGGCGCAGGGCGCGCTCGCTGCACTGCTCCTGCTCGCAAAACTTCTCCAGCACAAAGCTGCGGTTCAGGCTGCCCGCCAGGGCGGTGATCAGCTTATCCAGCAGCGCTTCCGGCTCGCTGGCGGCGGGGTTATCCGGGGCGTAGCGGTAGCGTTTGAGCATGATCGTCAGCTGGGCAAACAGCAGCTCGGCCATATCGAACGCGTGGGGATCGTTCTTCAGGCTCTCCTGCTCCAGCTGAGCGATCACCGGGCGCACCTGCGCCATGCCGTTGCTGCCCAGCCGCCAGTGCGGGGCACCGCGCGCGTTAAGAAAGCCCGGTATGTTCGCTCCCCAGTCCACGTTGAGCTTCAGCCGGTCGGGGCAGTAGATGATGTTCTGCAGCACCAGATCGTTGACCGAGGCGTAGGAGTGTTTGTCTTCCGCGCGGATATAAAACAGGTCGCCCCGGGTGATGCGGTAGGGGCGATCGTTGAGGATATGCAGTCCGTTGCCGCGCCACACCAGCACCAGCTCGCAGAAATCGTGGGTGTGTTCGGCAAAGACATTTTGCGGATAGCGGTCCGCGACCGCGACGGCCTGGGCGGCGGATGCAAAAAAATCGGCTCTGCGAAGAATCAACTGTCCAGCCACATCACAACCTCTACCCGGGAACAACCTGACATTATTACCCGGTTTGCGGCAATAAAACGGTGATTTTCCTCGCGTTACTGAAGCGAGGCATCCCGGCCCTGGCGAATGTCGCGCGGGGACCAGTCAAACTCCCGGCGAAACAGGGTCGAAAAGTGGTTACTGTCGCCAAAACCGCAGCGATAGGCTATATCGGTGACGCTCTCGTCGGTATGGCGCAGCAGGTGGCGCGCCTTGATCAGCCGCAGACGGTTCAGGTAGCGCTGGGGCGTCTGTCCGGTGTGCTGTTTCAGCTGGCGATGCAGGGTGCGCAGCGAGAGAGAAAAGTTATCCGCCAGCGTCTCCCAGCAGACATCCTCCGCAAAGTGATCTTCCAGCCAGGCCATCAATTGATTGAGCCGGGCGTCGTTATCCGCCGCCCCCTCCACCAGACTGCCGCGGCGCAGCAGCACCAGCAGCTGCATAAAGAGGATCTCGCGGCTGGCGAGGGCGTGAGTGGTCTGCCCCTCTTCGGACTGCTCCATCTGGCTGACCAGCTGACGCACCTGCTGCAGCGTGGCCTGATTCACCCGCCAGTGCGACGGGTAGTGGCCGTCCTGCTCCTGGGGCAGGAGCTGGTTCAGTCCCGACAAAAACTGGAACGCTTCCGGGGAGCGATAGAGCACGTTGGTCAGGCACAGGTTGTCGGTATGTTCATACATATGCCGGTCATGATCGCGTACGAAGCACACCGTGCCGCCGCTGATGGTGTACGGCTGTCCGTTGAAGACATGGATGCCCGTGCCGTGTTCAACGATAACGATCTCATGAAAATCATGATGATGTTCCGGAAAGGCAGCCTGGGGCAGCCGCGGCTCAATCGCCACAGGCGAGTGGCCTGAAGGGAAAAAATCCACGCTGTGCAGTACGGTCATAACGGGTCACCAGATGATAAATGTTCTCAAAATAGTAATTTAGGGTTCCCTGGCTCACCTTAAATTTTCGACAGCAAAAGGCGCAAAGCCTGTCGCTTTTTCAAGAAACGGCGGGAAAGATCCGGAAATGCGCCCACCGTCACATCCCCCGAAATCCCGGTAATTAGCGGGAAATGTGAACTCTCTCACGTTCATCTTTGCTTTCTTGCCAGCGCCTGAAATGCGCTGTCAGTGGCAAGAAGGTCGCTGACGCTTCCTTTTTTTACACTGTCCGGCAATGACTACAGGAAGGACCGGACCATGACTTTTCGCCATTGTGTGGCAGTCGATTTAGGCGCATCCAGCGGCCGCGTAATGCTGGCGAGCTACCACCGCGAGCAGCGCACCCTTCTGCTTCGCGAAATCCACCGTTTCGTGAACTTCCTGCAAAAGCAGGACGGCTTTGACTGCTGGGATATCGATACGCTGGAAGCGGAGATCCGCACCGGGCTGAATAAGGTCTGTGAAGAGGGCATTCACATCGACAGCATCGGGATTGACACCTGGGGCGTGGATTACGTGCTGCTGAACAGCAAGGGCGAGCGCGTGGGCCTGCCGGTCTCCTATCGCGACAGCCGCACCGACGGGGTGATGACGCACGCGCTGGAGCAGCTCGGAAAAGCGGAGATCTATGGCCGCAGCGGCATCCAGTTCCTGCCGTTTAATACCCTGTATCAGCTGCGCGCCCTGGTGGAACAGCAGCCGGAGCTGGTGGCGAACGTTGCTCACGCCCTGCTGATCCCGGACTACTTCAGCTACCGACTCACCGGCCAGATGAACTGGGAATATACCAACGCCACCACCACCCAGCTGGTGAACATCAATTCCGACTCCTGGGACGAGAACCTGCTCAACTGGACCGGGGCGCCGCGCGACTGGTTTGGCACCCCTACCCATCCGGGCAACGTGATTGGCCACTGGATTTGCCCGCAGGATAACGCCATCCCGGTAGTCGCCGTCGCCAGCCACGACACCGCCAGCGCGGTGATCGCCGCTCCGCTGGCCTCACAGGATGCGGCTTATCTCTCCTCCGGCACCTGGTCGCTGATGGGCTTTGAGAGCAAAACCCCCTATACCAGCGATAACGCGCTGGCGGCGAACATTACCAACGAAGGCGGGGCCGAAGGCCGCTACCGGGTGCTGAAAAACATTATGGGCCTTTGGCTGCTGCAACGGGTGCTGAAAGAGCAGAACATCACTAACCTGCCGGCGCTTATCGCAGAAACCGAAAAGCTGACGGCCTGCACTTTCCTGATCAACCCCAACGACGACCGATTTATCAACCCGGCCAACATGAGCGCCGAGATCCAGGCCGCCTGCCGCGAAAGCACCCAGCCGGTGCCGGAGAGCGCCGCGGAGCTGGCGCGCTGCATCTTCGACAGCCTCGCCCTGCTGTATGCCGAGGTGCTGCATGAGCTGGCCACCCTGCGCGGTAAACCGTTCAGCCAGCTGCACATTGTCGGCGGCGGCTGCCAGAACCAGCTGCTCAACCAGCTGTGCGCCAACGCCTGCGGCATCACTGTGCTAGCCGGGCCGGTTGAGGCGTCGACGCTCGGCAATATCGGCATTCAACTGATGACCCTCGACGAGCTGACCAACGTGGATCAATTCCGTCAGGTGGTGACCGGCAACTACGGCCTGACCACCTTTACCCCTCATCCCGATCATGAGATTGCCCGCTACCGCACGCAGTTTCAGCAACAACGACCGACAAAGGAGCTTTGCGCATGACCACTCAACTTGAACAAGCCTGGGAACTGGCTAAACAGCGTTTCGCCGCCGTGGGCGTGGATGTCGAGGAGGCTCTGCGTCAGCTCGACCGTCTGCCCGTCTCTATGCACTGCTGGCAGGGCGATGACGTGGCCGGTTTTGAGAACCCGGGCGGCGCGCTGACCGGCGGGATCCAGGCTACCGGTAACTATCCGGGCAAGGCGCGTAACGCTGCCGAGCTGCGGGCCGATCTGGAGCTGGCCCTGAGCCTGATCCCGGGGCCAAAACGCCTGAACCTGCACGCCATCTATCTGGAGTCCGACACGCCGGTCGATCGCAATGCCATCAAGCCGGAACATTTTAAGCACTGGGTCGAGTGGGCCAAAGTTAATAAGCTGGGGCTGGATTTCAACCCCTCCTGCTTCTCACATCCGCTGAGCGCCGACGGCTTTACCCTCGCCCACGCCGATGACGAGATCCGTCAGTTCTGGATCGACCACGTGAAAGCCAGCCGTCGCGTGTCGGCCTGGTTTGGCGAACAGCTGGGCACCCCGTCGGTGATGAACATCTGGATCCCGGACGGGATGAAAGACATTACCGTCGACCGCCTCGCCCCGCGTCAGCGTCTGCTGGCGGCGCTGGATGACGTGATTAGCGAAAAGCTGAACCCGGCGCACCACATCGATGCCGTGGAGAGCAAGCTGTTCGGCATTGGCGCCGAGAGCTACACCGTCGGCTCCAACGAGTTCTACATGGGTTACGCCACCAGCCGCCAGACCGCGCTGTGCCTGGATGCGGGCCACTTCCATCCAACCGAGGTGATCTCCGACAAGATTTCCGCCGCGATGCTGTATGTGCCGCACCTGCTGCTGCACGTCAGCCGTCCGGTACGCTGGGACAGCGACCACGTGGTGCTGCTGGATGACGAAACCCAGGCCATCGCCAGCGAAATCATTCGCCATGACCTGTTTGACCGGGTGCATATCGGCCTCGACTTCTTCGATGCCTCCATCAACCGCATCGCGGCCTGGGTGATCGGCACCCGCAACATGAAAAAAGCCCTGCTGCGCGCCCTGCTGGAGCCTACCGCCGAGCTGCGCGCGCTGGAAGCCGCAGGGGATTACACCGCCCGTCTGGCGCTGCTCGAAGAGCAAAAATCACTGCCGTGGCAGGCGGTATGGGAGATGTACTGCCAGCGCAACGACGCTCCGGCGGGCAGCCAGTGGCTGGATACCGTGCGGGCGTATGAGCAGGACGTATTAGTTAATCGCAAGTAAAGACATTGCCCGGCGGCGCTTCGCTTGCCGGGCCTACGGGTAAAAGTAGGCCGGGTCAGCGCAGCGCCACCCGGCATTTCCAAAGGAAACACAGAATGCAGACCATCACTCAATCCTGGTTCGTCCAGGGCATGATCAAAGCCACCTCCGACGCCTGGCTGAAAGGCTGGGACGAGCGCAACGGCGGCAACCTGACGCTGCGCCTGGACGACGCGGATATTGAACCCTTTGCCGCCGACTTCCATCAGAAGCCGCGCTATATCGCCCTGAGCCAGCCGATGCCGCTGCTCGCCAACACGCCGTTTATCGTCACCGGTTCCGGCAAGTTCTTCCGCAACGTGCAGCTCGATCCCACCGCCAATTTAGGGGTGGTAAAAGTGGACAGCGACGGCGCGGGCTACCACATTCTTTGGGGGCTGACTGACGAAGCGGTGCCAACCTCCGAGCTGCCGGCCCACTTCCTCTCCCACTGCGAGCGTATCAAGGCCACGGGCGGGAAAGATCGCGTGATCATGCACTGCCACGCCACCAACCTGATCGCCCTGACCTTCGTGCTGGAGAACAACACCGACGTCATCACCCGCCAGCTGTGGGAAGGCAGCACCGAGTGTCTGGTGGTGTTCCCGGATGGCGTGGGCATTCTGCCGTGGATGGTGCCGGGTACCGATGAGATCGGCGAAGCCACAGCGATTGAGATGCAAAAACATTCCCTGGTGCTGTGGCCGTTCCACGGCGTGTTCGGCAGTGGTCCGACGCTGGATGAAACCTTTGGTCTGATCGACACTGCCGAGAAGTCAGCCGAAGTGCTGGTAAAAGTGTATTCAATGGGTGGCATGAAGCAGACCATCACCCGGGAAGAGCTGATTGCGCTGGGCAAACGCTTTGGCGTTAACCCTGTGCAGTCGGCGTTAGATCTGTACAAATAAGAACATCGCGCCCCGCTCATTGAGACGGGGCGAACTACACCTGCAATCCCTACACAAATCACCTCATTAAGTGGAGTAAAAGCAATGAAAATAAAGACAAGCTTGATCCTCACCGTTGCCGCCCTGGCGTTGTCCGGTTCTGCTTTAGCGGAAGTAAAAATCGCCCTGGTGGCGAAATCCTTAGGTAATGGCTTCTTCGAAGCGGCAAACGTGGGTGCCCAGGAGGCAGCCAAAGAGTTAGGTGATGTCAAAGTGATCTATACCGGGCCGACCACTACCACGGCCGAAGCGCAGATCGAAGTGCTGAACGGGTTGATCGCTCAGGGGGTGGATGCGATCGCCATCTCCGCTAACGATCCTGATGCCGTAGTGCCGGTGCTGAAAAAAGCGATGCAGCGCGGGATCAAAGTGGTGTCATGGGACTCCGGCGTGGCGAAAGCCGGGCGCCAGATCCACCTCAACCCTTCCAATAACGCGCTGATTGGCGAGACCAACGTCAAGCTGGCGGCCGAGGCGCTGAAAGCGCTGAACGTGGAGAAAGGCGACGTGGCGGTGCTGAGCGCCACCCCAACCTCCACCAACCAGAACACCTGGATTGCCGAGATGAAAAAGGTGCTGCCGCAGTACCCGTCCGTCAATCTGGTGACCGTGGCCTATGGCGACGATCTGTCGGATAAGAGCTACCGCGAAGCGGTCGGCCTGCTGAAAACCTACCCGGATCTGAAGGTGATCGTCTCCCCGTCGTCGGTCGGCATCGTGGCGGCAGCGCAGGCGGTGAAAGATCAGGGCAAGATCGGCAAAGTGTATGTGACCGGCTTAGGGTTGCCGTCTGAAATGGCGGGCGCGGTGAAATCCGGTGCCAGCAAGAGCTTCGCCATCTGGAACCCGATCGACCTCGGGTATGCCGCGACCTACTTAGCGGATGACCTGGTGAAAGGCACGGCGACCAAAGACGAAGCCAGCATGGGCAAACTGGGCAAAGTGAAGCTGGATGCCGACGGCAGCGGCGCGATGGCTGAGCCCTTTGTTTACGATGCCAGCAACATTGATAAGTTCTCGAAAATCTTCTGATTCCTTCTCCCTCTCCCTGTGGGAGAGGGCCGGGGTGAGGGCATCAGACCGCACTCCCCTCACCCTAACCCTCTCCCGGGGGGGAGAGGGGATCAAATGGAGAACTATCATGACCCCATTGCTTCAACTTAAAGGCATCACCAAGGTTTTCCCCGGTGTGCGCGCCCTTGAGAACGTGCAGCTTGAACTCTGGCCCGGCAAAGTCACCGCCCTGATCGGTGAAAACGGCGCGGGCAAATCGACGCTGGTCAAAGTGATGACCGGCATCTACCAGCCCGACGAGGGCGAGATCCTCTATAAAGCCATTCCCATTCAGCTGCCGACCCCCGACTCGGCGCACAAGGTGGGCATTACCGCGATCCACCAGGAGACCGTGCTGTTCGATGAGCTGTCGGTCACCGAAAATATTTTTGTTGGTCAGTACCTCTATAAAGGCTTTTTCAAAAAACTCGACTGGCCGGAGATGCATCGCCGGGCACAGGCGATCCTCACCCGTCTGGAGGTGCAGATTGACCCGCGCGCGACGCTGAAAACCCTGAGCATCGCCCAGCGGCATATGGTGGCGATTGCCCGGGCGCTGTCCTTTGATGCCCAGGTGGTGATCCTCGATGAGCCCACCGCCGCCCTGTCGCAGCATGAAATTCTTGAGTTCTATCAGATCGTTGAACGCCTCAAGCAGGAGGGGAAAGCGATCCTGTTTATCTCGCACAAGTTCGACGAGATTTTTGAGCTGGCGGATCACTACACCATCCTGCGCGACGGCGTGTTTGTCGGTGCTGGTGCTATCAACGACATCACCGAAGAACGGATGGTGGCGATGATGGTCGGCCGCGCCATTACCCAGACCTTCCCGAAAGTGGCGTGTGAAAAAGGCGACACCGTGCTGGAGGTGCAGGATCTCTGCCATCCGACCGAGTTCGCCCATATCTCCTTTACCCTACGCAAAGGCGAAATCCTCGGCTTCTACGGGCTGGTGGGCGCCGGGCGTACCGAGCTGATGCAGGCGCTCTCCGGCGTCTCGCGCCCCTCCTCCGGCAGCATTGTGCTGAACGGCAAAGAACAGCATTTCCGCCAGCCGGCGGATGCCATCCGGGCCGGGATCGTCTGCGTGCCGGAAGAGCGCCAGAAGCAGGGAGCGATTATCGAGCTGTCGATTGCGCAGAACATCAGCCTGCCACAGCTCAGCAAGCTCAACCCCAACGGCGTACTGCATGACGATCGCGAGTGGCAGCTGGCGGATGAATACGCCAGACGCCTGCAGGTGAAAGCCTTTAGCTGGAAGCAGGCGGTGGAAACCCTCTCCGGCGGCAACCAGCAGAAAGTGGTGATCGGCAAATGGCTGGCGACCCACCCGGACGTCATCATCCTCGATGAACCGACTAAAGGGATCGATATCGGTTCTAAAGCGGCGGTGCATCAGTTTATGTCCGAACTGGTCGGTCAGGGGCTGGCGGTGATCATGGTCTCCTCCGAACTGCCGGAAGTGATGGGCATGGCAGACCGCATTATCGTCATGCATGAAGGGTTAATGGTGGCGGAATATCAGGCGGGGGGCGCGACGGCGGAAACCATCGTCAGCGCCGCCAGCGGTGCCAGACAGGAGGCCACATAATGGTGCAACAGCTGCTTAAACACCGCGAGGCGCTGCTGGCGGCGGTGATCGTGCTGATGGTGGTCGCCATCGGTGCCCGCGTCCCGTCGTTTATCGCGCCGGGCAACCTGGTGGAGATGTTCAACGACACCTCGATTCTGATCGTTCTCGCCCTCGGGCAGATGATGGTCCTGCTCACCAAGGGCATCGACCTGTCGATGGCGGCTAACCTGGCGCTGACCGGGATGATTGTCGCCCTGATTAACTTTAACTACCCCGAGGTACCGGTCTGGGCGCTGCTGATCCTGGCCACCGTGCTGGGTCTGGTGATGGGCATCATCAACGGCCTGCTGGTGTGGAAGATGGGCATCCCGGCGATTGTGGTGACGCTCGGCACCATGAGCATCTACCGCGGGATTATTTTTCTGCTCTCCGGCGGCGGCTGGGTCAACTCCAACCAGATGGGGGCCGACTTCCTCGGCCTGCCGCGGGCGTCGGTGCTGGGCCTGCCGGTGCTGAGCTGGTGCGCCATTGCCGCCCTGCTGCTGGTGGGCTATTTCCTGCGCTACAGCCGCACCGGGCGCGCGCTCTACACCGCGGGCGGTAACGCCACGGCGGCGTACTACACCGGGATCAACGCCGGAAAAATGCAGTTCGTCAGCTTTTGCCTCTCCGGGGCGCTGGCCGGGTTCTGCGGCTATCTGTGGATCTCCCGCTTTGCGGTGGCCTATGTCGACGTGGCGAACGGCTTTGAGCTCCAGGTGGTGGCGGCCTGCGTGATCGGCGGCATCAGCACCATGGGCGGTACCGGCCGGGTGTTAGGTTGCCTGTGCGGGGCGCTGTTCCTCGGGGTGATCAACAATGCCCTGCCGGTGATCGGCGTGTCGCCGTTCTGGCAGATGGCGATCTCCGGGACGGTGATCGTGATTGCGGTGCTGCTCAATGAGCGCGGCAACAAACGCAAAGGACGGCTGATCCTGCGCGATGCGGCGCTGGCTCGTCAGAAACAGGCGGTAAGATCATGAGTAAAGTAATGACGTCTGAAGAGATTAAAAACACCCCCGCCCCGGCAGGCATTTTCCAGCGCCTGCTGTGCTGGGAAGGTTTTCTGCTGGCGGTTACCCTGGCGGTGTTTGTGGGTAACGCCCTGGCCTCCCCGTACTTCCTTGATATCTGGAACCTGTCGGATGCAACCTTCAACTTCACCGAAAAGGCGATCATCGTCCTGCCGATGGCGATGCTGATCATCGCCCGTGAAATTGACCTGTCGGTGGCCTCCACCATCGCCCTGAGCTCCACGGTGATGGGCTTTTGTGCGGCGGCCGGGCTGGATACGCCGCTGCTGGTCTGCGTGGGCTTAGGGGTTGGCCTGCTGTGCGGGCTGTTCAACGGCCTGCTGGTGACCCGCTTTAATCTGTCGTCGATTGTGATCACCATCGGCACCATGAGCCTTTATCGCGGCATCACCTACATTCTGCTGGGCGACCAGGCGCTGAACGCGTATCCGGAGAGCTTCGCCTGGTTTGGTCAGGGGTACGTCTGGGGGGCGCTGTCGTTTGAGTTCGCGCTCTTTATCGTGCTGGCAATCCTGTTTGCCTTCGTGCTGCACAAGACCAACTTCGGGCGTCGCACCTACGCCATCGGCAATAACCCGACCGGGGCCTGGTATTCCGGCATTAACGTGAAGCGCCACAACCTGATCCTCTTTGCCCTGGTGGGGCTGATGGCCGGGCTGGCCTCGGTGCTACTCACCTCGCGTCTGGGCAGTACCCGCCCGACCATTGCGATGGGCTGGGAACTGGCGGTGGTGACCATGGCGGTACTCGGTGGGGTCAATATTCTCGGCGGTTCCGGCAGCATGGTGGGCGTGATTATCGCCGCCTTCCTGATGGGGCTGGTCACCTTCGGCCTGAGCCTGCTCAACGTGCCGGGCATCGTGATGTCGGTGATTATCGGCGCGATGCTGATTGTGGTGATCTCTCTGCCGATCATCACCCGCCGCGTGATGCAGCGAAGACGGATCTAAATGCCGGGTGGCACTACGTTTACCCGGCCTACCTAACCGTAGGCCCGTGCAAGCGCAGCGCCGCCGGGCATAAAAATCACCGTAATTAAGGAGAATGATCATGAGCTTTATGTTGGCGCTGCCGAAAATCAGCCTGCACGGCGCAGGCGCGATCGGCGATATGGTTAAGCTGGTCGCAAACAAACAGTGGGGCAAGGCGCTGATCGTCACCGATGGTCAGCTGGTGAAAATGGGCCTGCTCGACAGCCTGTTTACCGCCCTCGACGCGCAGCAGATGTCTTATCAGCTGTTCGACGCGGTCTTCCCGAATCCGACCGAGGCGCTGGTACAAAAAGGATTTGCCGCGTATCAGGACGCGCACTGTGATTACATTATTGCCTTCGGCGGCGGCAGCCCGATTGATACCGCGAAAGCGATTAAAATTCTCACCGCCAATCCTGGCCCGTCCACCGCTTACTCCGGCGTCGGCAAAGTGATCAACGCCGGGGTGCCGCTGGTGGCGATCAACACCACCGCCGGCACGGCGGCGGAGATGACCAGCAACGCGGTGATCATCGACTCCGCGCGTCAGGTGAAAGAGGTGATCATCGACCCGAACATTATCCCGGATATCGCCGTGGATGACGCCAGCGTGATGCTCGACATCCCGGATTCCGTCACCGCCGCCACCGGGATGGATGCCCTGACCCACGCCATCGAAGCCTGGGTCTCCGTGGGTGCCCATCCCCTGACCGACGCCAACGCGCTGGAGGCCATTCGCCTGATCGCCCACTGGCTGCCGGAAGCGGTAGACAACGGGCATAACCTCGAGGCACGCGAGCAGATGGCTTTCGGTCAGTATCTGGCCGGGATGGCCTTTAACAGCGCCGGTCTCGGGCTGGTACATGCCCTGGCCCACCAGCCGGGAGCCACGCACAACCTGCCGCACGGCGTGTGCAACGCCATCCTGCTGCCGATCGTCGAAAACTTTAACCGTCCGAACGCCGTAGTGCGCTTTGCCCGCGTGGCGCAGGCGATGGGCGTTGATACCCGCGAGATGAGCGACGAAGCGGCCAGCATGGCGGCCATTCAGGCAATTCGCGACCTGAGCACCCGCGTCGGCATTCCGTCAGGCTTCAGCAAGCTGGGCGTGACCAAAGCCGATATCGAAGGCTGGCTCGACAAAGCCCTCGCCGACCCGTGCGCCCCCTGCAACCCGCGCAGCGCCAGCCGCGACGAGGTGCGCGAACTCTATCTGGAGGCATTATGATCCGCAAAGCCTTTGTAATGCAGGTGAACCCTGACGCACACGAGGAGTATGAACGTCGCCACAACCCGATCTGGCCCGAGCTGGAAGCGGTGCTGAAAGACCACGGCGCGCACCACTACGCCATTTATCTGGATAAGACCCGCAACCTGCTGTTTGCCACGGTGGAGATCGAATCGGAAGAGCGCTGGAACGCGGTGGCAAACACCGATGTCTGCCAGCGCTGGTGGAAATATATGGGGGAAGTGATGCCGTCTAACCCGGATAACAGCCCGGTGAGTACCGGGCTGCAAGAGGTGTTTTACCTGGAGTAACACTCAACCCCGTAGAGGTCATTCTACGGGGTTTTTTATTTTCAGATTTTAACTCCTGTTTCAGCCATTTACAGCCTACCCCCGCCGTGCAACCATCCCTCATTAACCTTACGTTAAATGAGGCTTTGTTATGGATAACTGGCTGGCCCTTTTCGACGGACAGACCCGCTACACCCTCGAAATTACCGACTCCCCCCGTCACACCTGACGTGCTGCGCTTCAGCGGCCGGGAAGCCCTCAGCGAGCCCTTCCAGTGGACCATCGACTTCACCACCCCGCAGGGCAATATTCGCCCGGAAGAGGTGCTGCTGAAACATGCCACCCTGCGTATGCGCAGCGGGAAGGCGGTGCATGGCATCATCACCCGTCTGGAGTGGATTACCACCACCGCCGACCAGGCGCACTGGCAGATGGTGCTCAGCTCCCGTCTGGCGCTGCTCAGCCGTACCCGCCAGTGCCGCATCTTTCAGAGCCAGTCCGTGCCGGAGGTGGTGGACCAGGTCCTGCGTCAGCACGGCCTGGAGGGCGCGGATTTTGACTTCCGCCTGGAGCGTGTGTATCCGGCGCGGGAGCTGATTACCCAGTGGCGGGAGACGGACCTCGAATTTATTCAGCGCATACTTTCAGAGGTGGGGATTTTCTGGCGCACGGAAATGGACGAGGCGCGCGGGCTGGATACTTATATTTTTGCCGACAGCCAACTGAACTACCGGTTTGACGTACGCCTGCCGTACCGCGAGCCCTCCGGCCTGTACGACGGGGCGGCAGAGTCAGTGTGGGACGTGCGCACGTTACATCAGGTGGTGCCGGGGATGGTCAGCGTGCGGGACTACAACTACCGTATCGCCGGGACACCGATGGATGCCACGGTGAGCGTGCGCAGTGACGCCGTGACCACCGGAGAGCACTACCGCTACGCAGAGCCGTACCGGAAGGCCGGGGACGACAGTGACCCGGAGCCGGAAACCGAATCCGGTGCCTTTTATGCCCGCATTCACCATGAGCGGGAGCTGAACCGGTCTGCCCGTATTCATCTGGAGAGTAACGCCGCCTGCCTGCTGCCGGGTCAGGTGCTGGAGCCGCAGGGCGAGGTGATTCGTGCGCTGAAAGAAGGCGTGGTCATCACGGAGGTGAAGTACCACGCCGCCCGGGATACCCGGCTCCACGTTTCTGTCGACGGGATACCCTATACGGAACGCTACTGCTTCCGCCCCGCCGGAGTCCCGCGCCCGGAGGTGCACGGCACTTTACCGGCCCGCATCGAGAGCCGGGAGAAGAACGACATTTATGCCCATCTTGACGGGCACGGCCGCTACCGGGTCAGGCTGGATTTTGACCGGAGCGATGCGGAGCAGGGGTTCGCGTACCTGTGGCTGCGGATGGCGAAGCCGTACAGCGGTGAGACGTACGGCTGGCACACCCCGCTTCTCGACGGTGCTGAAGTCGCCATCGCGTACAACAGCGGCGACATCGACCTGCCGTATATCTCCCACGCCCTGCACGACTCTGAATACCCTGACCACGTCACCCGCGACAACCACACCCGCAACGTGCTGCGCACCCCGGCCAACAACAAGCTGCGGATGGAGGACCGGCGTGGGGAGGAGCACATCAGGCTTGCCACGGAGTACGGCAGAACCCAGCTGAATGCCGGGCATCTGGTGGATGCGCAGGAGAAACCCCGGGGCAAAGGCTTTGAGCTCAGAACCGATGAGCACGGCGTGATACGGGTGGCGAAGGGGCTGTTCATCTGCGCCGACGGGCAGCAGAAGGCGCAGGGCGAGGTGCTGGATATGGACACCGCCCTCAAGGAAATCGAGGCCTGCCTCCGGCAACTGCAGCAGCTGGAGGTGGCGGCAGAGCAGGCGCAGGCCCTGAAGGCGGATATCGACAGCCAGATTCAGATGTTTGAACAACGGCTGAAGCCGCTGAACGAGACCCTGCTGTTCTCCGCCCCGGAAGGGGTGGCGCTGACCAGTGGCGAGCATATGCAGATGACCGCCGCGAAGAATGTCGCCATCAATGCAGGCGGGGATACCAGCCTCGGGGTGACGGGCAACATGACCGCCCTGGCCGGGGAGAAAATGGGGCTGTTTGCCCGGACCGGCCAGCTGAGTCTGAAGGCCAGTGAAGGTCCGGTGGAGGTGCAGGCGCAGAACGGGAACATGCGTCTGTTCGCAGAGCAGAAACTCACCCTGACTTCAGCGAGCGACATTACCCTGGCGGGGAAAAAGCGCATCACGCTGATTGGTGGCGGGAGTTATCTGCGGCTGGAGGCGGGGAAAATTGAATACGGGACCCTGGGGACCTACCTGCGCCGGACGAAGCGGACAATGGTGGCTGCAAGGAATTCTCAGCAACAAAATTTGTTAAAAATGCCTGCGCCATTACCCGATCTGTCATGTGGCCCTTTCACTGCCTGCTTTCGGGTCAGCGATTTAAATACAGGAAATGAAGATATTCTATTTGCCTGGCAGATCACCACAACAACGGGAACTGTAAAAGGTCAAACCCAGGCAGCTCTTACAAACAGAGTTACTAGTGATAGCGAAGCGTCGGTATCGCTGGATTACGTATTTCAAATCAGAGCAGGAATAAGATAATGGGAATAGATCAAACCATAACATCTATGGATAAAGAGAAGCAGGAGAAAAGGGTAGAAGCTGATTTTTTCCATTTAGACATGATTCCACAGGCGATGGATAATATGGGGTGGAAGACCGCCTCTCAATTAATGAAGCACTGGTTCAGCATTACCCCTGAATGCGCCTTCAATAAAGAAATGAAAAATGAATTATTATCCACAGATGCATACCTTATAGAAAACTCAAAAATCAATACCAACATTGTCAATATGTCATGGGCTATTCAGTTTAATCAAGTCAAAGATGGAATAATCGAGCTAGGTAAAAAATGGAATAGTATAAAGGGGAAAGAGCAGTTAATAGATAGAATTTTCAATGCTGGCGATTATAATAAAGAAGCGATCAAAATAGGTTATACTGATGATGTAAAGATACTTGACTCAACTGCACAAATTAACTTTAAACGGATAGGCAGTAAACTTGATACGGTGAATGAATGGTATGGTGCCATGGGTAATACCACACTTAAGATATGTGTACGGGGATATACGTCCAAAGAAAACATGAAAAACCAATTTAATGTTGAATCCATAGGATATTATCTGAAGGATACTTATGACTTTGTTGATGATGGCACAATATCAGAACCTTTAGGAGTGTGGAGTAAAGATCGAATATTGGATAAAAAAGAATCAGCCATTTATATGTCCTCTTACATGTCAGGTTTTTTTGGTGAACTGGTCAGAACATATTCTGGCTTTGTCCCTGTGTTTAATAAAGACTTCCGAGCATGGCAGAGAAAACATAAAACCGGCGGAGACTTCATCATTCTATCAGATATTTTATGGATGCAGCCAGCGGAAAAGGACAAGATCATACCCTTATGAGAAAAATAATAACATATATTTTTATAAAAATAATACCTCTTATTGTTTTTTGTGGGGCTATTTTTTCTCCTACAACACTATTCTATGGGGAAGATAATCAAATATTTAAAAAGACGAGCCCAGATAAAATTTATCTTTTAGTTGTATACAAAGCAAAGCCTTTCACACTATATTCTTTCTATAAAATGCTAATTGGTGAAGACTACTTTTTTGCCATTTATGACCGCTGCGGAAATATTATTTTTAAGCCATCCATTTTTTATGGTGCCGATAAGTCAGTTATTTATGGAGGGTTCAAGTTTTCATTGCACGAAAAGAATAAGTTATTTTACCCAACGAATAATGGCATCGAGTCCATAAAATTAAAAAATTCATTGGCTATTTGTCGAATACCCAAACCCTGAATTATACTGCCGCTTTTGCGGCAGTATTTCCTTATTAACGCGCCTCTACCGTATTCCCGCTTGTTGTAATTTCATGCCTGCTGCTCAACGTAAACGCCGACAGCACCGTCACCGCCAGCACAAAGCAGCCCAGCATCAGGTAGGTCTCCTGGAAGCCGATCCGGTCATACATATTCCCGGCAAAGGCGGAGAGGAAAATCGCCGCCAGCTGTTTGGCAAAGTTGAAGCCAATCAGATAGATGGTCGCGGACAGCCGGGTATCGAACACGCCGGTAATGTACTTGAACGCGCCCACCAGCAGGAACCGCACTTCCAGGGCGTGCAGCATCTTGAGGGCCACGACTTCCACGGCGGTGGTCGCAAATGACGAACCAATGATGCGCGTCGCCATAATCACCCCGGCAATCAGCAGCGTATTTTTCGCGCCAATGCGGTTAATGATCCACGGCGAGCAGAACATGATGATGGCGTTGCAGATCTCCCCGGCGGTGGTCGCAAAACCAAACGCCCGTGTGCCCTCCTCCGGCGTGGCAAAGAAGGTTTTAAAGAAGGTGGCGAACTGCTGATCGAAGACGTCGTACACGCAGGCCACGCCAATCACGTACAGGATGAACATCCACATTTTGCGCTGACGGAACAGGTTAATGACGGTTCTGGCGGTGATCTGCGGCTGGTTAGCGCCGAGGGCGTTCATCACCTGGGCGGTCTGGTTAGGTTTCGGTTTGGCGACCACCAGCAACACCATCAGCACCAGCGCCGCCGCGGAACCCATCCAGAACACATACGAGGGATCAATCCCGAACAGGATGCCGCCCGTCGAGGCGCACAGCCCCCAGCCGAGACAGCCAAACATGCGCGCCTTGCCGTACTCAAAGAAGCTGTTGCGGCTCACGCGCTCAATATAGGCCTCAATCGCGCCCGAGCCCGCCGAGAAGACGAAGCCGATATAGACCCCGCCGCTCAGCGCCCCGAGCCAGATGTTGGTCTTTAGCAGCGGGGCGAAGACGTAGAGGAAAAAGGGCGCGAAGAGAAACAGCAGGACCGCGATGATCCACAGCAGGTGTTTCTTCAGCCCCAGCTTGTCCGACACTATCCCCAGCACCGGCTGGAACGAGATGGCAAACAGCGAGATACAGGAGAAGACGATCCCGGTATGGGTTTTATTCAGCCCGATGATATCCGACAGCCAGATTGGCAGGAACGGAAAGCAGGTGGCCATAATGAAGAAGTAGAGAAAGAAGAACGACCCGAAGATCCAGAAGTTCGGGTTGTCTTTGTGGGTACAGGCAGTCGTGTTCATTATTTTTATCCTCAACTCAGGGCCGGTTGCCCGGCCCATTGCCCTTATACGCGTTCAACGCCAATCAGGATGGCGGTTTCCGGATCCAGAACCGGCAGAGCAAGCCCCGCCTGCATCAGCCATTCGCCGCTCACCGTTTGCGGCGTCTCCATCCACGCCGGAAGCTTGCGCATGGTGTGCCCCCCCTTCCCCGGTCAGACGGATGTTGGGGTGGTCGAGCAGCGTGATGCGGTACTGGGCGTTGGCCGCCAGCCCCGGCATACGCAGCGGCATCATCAGGGTGTAATCCGGCATCGCCAACTGGCTGACAATAAACAGCCCCTGGCGCTGGTCCTGACTCACTATCCCCTGCGCCAGGGTAGTGCTGTCGGGCATATCCACCCGCCACTGGGTGCCGTGATGGATCACCTCGCGCCACTGCTTATGCAGGGCCGCATAGTGCCGGTAGCCTTCGCGCTCCTGCTCATCCACGGCGAGAGGATCCAGCTCCAGCCCCATATGGCCGAACAGCGCCGTCAGGCCACGGAAGGCGATGCTGTGCTGGCGGAAAGTGGCATGGCATTTATGATGACCGATATGCGCGCCCATCACCTCCGGCGGGAAGAAGTAGCTCATGCCACGCTGGATAGTATTACGTTCCAGCGCGTCGTTGTTATCCGACGCCCAGAAGCGATGGCAGCGGGTCAGGACTTCATAGTCGATACGCCCGCCGCCGGAGGAGCAGGATTCAAACTCCACGTGCGGGAAGCGCTCGCCCAGCGTGTCCAGCAGACGGTAGAACTGGCGGGTCTGGGCGTCGGCAGCGGCTTTGCCGTTATGGCCCGGCTGCACCAGCTCGCGGTTCATGTCCCACTTCACATAGTCGACCTGATGCTCTCCCAGCAGCCAGCTCATGCGCTCCAGCAGGTAGTTGAAGGCGGCAGGAATGTTGAGGTTCAGCACCCACTGGTGGCGGCCGGTGGCCTGTTCATAACCCGGTAAGGCCAGCACCCAGTCCGGGTGGGCGCGATACAGATCGGAGTTCGGGTTGATCATCTCCGGTTCGACCCAGATACCAAACTCCATCCCGAGGCTTTTGACGTGGTTGATCACCGGCGTTAAACCGTTGGGGTATTTCTGCTCGTCGAGATACCAGTCCCCCAGCGCAGCATGGTCATCGTTACGCCCTTTAAACCAGCCATCATCGATGATAAAGCGCTCCACACCCAGCGAGGCCGCTTCGTCTGCCATCCGCATGATGTACTCAGGATCGTGGTTAAAGTAGATCCCCTCCCAGGTGTTGAGATGCACCGGGCGCGGTTTGTTCTCCGGGAAGCGGATGATGTTGCTGCGCAGATAGCGATGGAACTGCTGGCTCATGCCGTTCAGCCCCTGGTTGGAATAGCTGGCGTAGAGGTATGGCGTCCACAGGGTTTCCCCCTCCGCCACCGCCATTTCCCCCGGCAGCCAGAGCGCTTCGGCCTGCAGATAGCGACGGCCATCGGTTTTGGCCTCCGCGCGCAGGCGGTGGTTGCCGCTCCAGCCCAGGTGCACGCCCCAGACGTCGCCGTGCATTTCGCTGAAGCCCGGCGTACCGCTAATCAGCGCCGGGAAATGCTCGTGGGAGCTGCGGCCGCGGCGGTTTTCGATCACAAAGCTGTCGTGCTCCAGCAGCAGGCGATGCGGCTGGAATTCGCGGATCCAGCGGCCATGAAACGCCATCACCTCGCGGGCACGTTCCGCCAGCGGCACGGTGACGGCCAGGCGATTAACCTGCCACGGCTGGCTTTTAAGGTTGGTCAGGCCGTGGCGAATTGCCAGCACGCCGCTGTCATCAAGAGCGATCTCGCTGGTCAGACGCAGGCCGGCGGAGTCATCTTCGGCGGTGAGGGTCAGGGTTTGTCCCTGCTGGGATACCGCGACGGTACGGAACCGCGGCGAACCATCCAGCCCCTGACGGTGACCTTCAATGCCCGGCGCGCCGAACAGGCCGTGGGCAAGTTCCGCCATCAGCGTGACCGGTGAGTCAACGTCCAGTCTGCCGTTGGCAATCGGGCGGGAAAGCGTGGCCGCATCCTGCGGCGAAAAGTGGCGAAGGTGCGGCCCCCAGTAAAGAATTTCGGCGAACGGGTGGGTTTTTATCACCACATCGACCGTTTCGCTCGCGAGTCGTAAAACTGCCTCTTGCATCGGACATCTCCTGTCATCGGGATATCCTGAGTGTTGATCCGAAACGTTTCGGATACAAACCAAAACGTTTCGGATTTGTGATCGGGTTTAGAAATTGGGGAAATTTATGCCGTCTGGCCCGGTGAGAATTCCGGCTGCCACAACACCTGAAGCTGGCTGATGTCGTCGCCGTTAATCAGCCGCAACACCATGTCGGCAATCTGCTTGCCCACCCCCCTGACGGGTGGACTGGATCACCGCCGCCACGTCGATATCGACAATGCTGTCCTGCGGCAGGCCATCATAGACCACCAGCGCCACGGCCTTCTCGCCGGTTAAACGCCCCATCTGCGCCAGGGCCATCGCGGCACCGTCGCCATGGGTGTTGCAGTCGGTGACGATCGCCGTGGGAGCGACATCCAGCGCCAGCAGCGCCTGGGTAGTGTTGTAGCCCGCCCGGCGTGAAGGCGGCATGGTGCGCAGCCATTCGCTTGAGAGCCCCGCCTCTTTCAGGGCATCGAGATAGCCCTGGCGACGCTGGGTAATAAACGCCTGATTGTTGCTCTCACCCAGCAGCGCAATGCGCTGATGCCCTTTATCGATTAACCGCCGGGTCGCGGTATATGTGCCCGCATAGTTATCGAAGTCGAACCAGGCATAGGGCTCCGGCAGATGGCTGCGGCCGAGCGCCAGGAAGGGGAATCCGGCGGCCTGCAACTGTCCGAGACGCGGATCGTTATCCAGGGTGTGCGCTACGATCAGGGCATCCACGCGACGGCTTTGCACCATGCGCATGTAGCTGTGCTTGTCGGCCAAATCGTCATCGGCAATCAGGAGTAAGTCGATCTCATGCTGCGCCAGTTCGTGGCTTATTTCGCCGACCATCTCCATAAAGACGCTGTTATTGAGCGGAACGGGATGCACCGGGAAGACCAGCCCCACGGCGTCGATTTTGCCCATCTTCAGACGGCGGGCGAAGGTATTCGGCCGATAGCCGCGGCGCTGCGCTTCGGCTTCCACGCGGGCACGCGTCTCGCTGGAAACGTCAAAATAGCCGTTGAGGGCGCGGCTCACCGTCGTTACCGACAGTCCCAGTTCTTTAGCAATAGCTTTAAGCGACATGATTATCCGTGTCTTCGTGTGTCAGTTCTGTTCCGCCACCATGAGCGCATAGGTATCGGGCTCAAAGGCTTTGAAGATGTGCGGCTGGTCGGCAGGATAGCAAATATAGTCCCCAACCCCGAGCTCTTCCGGTGCTCCGGTGAGGCCAACCAGCGCCCGTCCCTTTATGACGATAATATGTTCAACCGACCCCGGCGGATGCGGATGGGAAATACGGTCGGCACCGGGCTGCGCCATCAGGATATAGATATCGCGTCGCGCGCCTGGCGGACAGGTCGCCAGTAAAATGGCCTCATAGTTAGCCTGTTCAGCAATGACTTTTGTCCCTTCCCCAAGGCGAAGCACCTGGGTGATGGGCTGCTGTGGTTCGAGCAAACGGGCAAAGGGAATATCCAGCGCCACGCAGAGCGACCACAGGGTTTCGAGGCTGGGGTTGCCGTTGCCGGACTCCAGCTGGGAGAGTGTGGATTTGGCGATCCCGGCCCGGCGAGCAATTTCCGCCAGTGAAAGCCCGGTCCTCATGCGCTCCCGCACCAGACTTTTGGCAATTACGCTGATTGGCTGCGTCATAAACGGTCTCTTGTTCTATAAATCGAACGAATCGTTCATCTTGATAAACGAATGTGATGCGTTCATTATAATGGATACTCGTTCGATATGGCTAAAACTGTATGAAACACGCTTTCTCTTGTCTCAAAGGCGACACCATCAAGGCGATTATCCTCGTGTGTCTGGCGGTGGGCGTCGTGGGGATGTCCTACGGCTCGCTGGCGATGGCGTATGGCTTCCCGCTGTGGGTGCCGTTTGTGCTCTCGATTTCGGTTCTGGCGGGCGCCTCGGAATTTATGTTTATCGGCATCGTCGCCAGCGGGGGCAATCCCCTTGCCGCAGCAGCGGCCGGGCTGCTGGTCAACGCCCGCCATGTCCCCTTTGGCGTAACGGTGCGCGAGCTGGTGGGTAAACGCGGCGCCAGCTTCCTCGGCTGTCACATTATGAATGACGAAAGCGTGGTGTTTGGCCTGTCGCAAAAAACGCCGGAGCAGCGCAAAGCCGCCTACTGGCTCTGCGGCCTGGGGGTGGCGATTATCTGGCCGCTGGGCACCCTGCTGGGGGCGATGGTCGGCAAACTGCTGCCCGACCCGGAAACCATCGGGCTGGACGCGGTGTTCCCGGCCATTTTACTGGCGTTGGTCGTGCCCGCCTTTAAGAACCGCACTACGCTTATCCGCGCCTGCAGCGGTGCGGCGCTGTCGCTGGCCGCCGTGCCCTTTGCGCCGGTCGGCCTGCCGGTGTTACTCTCCCTGCTTGGCCTGGCGACGAGGAAGAAATAATGGAAAACATGACCGTCTTTATTCTCGGTATCGCCCTGCTGTCGGCGGGTACCTACCTGATGCGTCTCGGCGGCGCGAAGCTGGGCAGCCGGTTAGCGCTGTCTGAACGCTCCCAGGCGCTGCTGTCGGATGCGGCAACGGTGCTGCTGTTTTCAGTGGCGCTGGCGACCACCTTCTATGAAGGGGAGCATTTTGCCGGAATGGCGCGGGTGCTGGGCGTGGCCTTTGCGGTATTCCTCGCGTGGCGCAAGGTACCGTTGATTTTCGTGATCGTCGCGGCGGCCGTGGTGACGGCATTATTACGCCTGGAAGGCATAAACTAAAAAAGCGCCCCGGGGGGCGCTCTTTCGACAGATACTGTGCGCTTATTTATTCAGTTCAGCGGTCATGTGTACACGGTTACCGGAGAAAGCCTGAGTAATGGTGTAAGAGGACGCGCCAGCCTGCTGAGCCTGAGCCGCGATTTTAGCTTCTGCGCCATCAATGGTGCTGGCGGATGCGGTGACGGACTGCGCAGCGAAAGAACCGAAAGAAGTAGCCAGAGCGATTACTGCGACAAAATTTTTGATGCTTTTCATGATAGTGACCCTTTCAATAAGTTGTTGGTGTAAGGCGTTGTGCCTTGATGTGATAAATAATAGGCCTCATCACCGACAACTGATAGCGGAAGGATTTGCTAAAACAATTCAAATTTATTGAACAATATTCAAACGCTGCGGATGGGTATAGACCGTCGCTCTTCCCGGCTTGCAGAACCCCACCAGCGTCAGGTTGCAGCGCTCGGCCACCTCCACCGCCAGGGTGGTGGCTGCGGAGACCGCAAACAGGATCTCGACCCCGCACATCGCCGCCTTCTGCACCATCTCGTAGCTCGCCCGACTGGAGACCAGGGCGGCCCCCTGCTGCCACATCTCATTCTCTCCTGCGCGCCTGCCCAGCAGTTTATCCAGCGCCACATGGCGTCCGACATCCTCATGCCCGCCCGCGATCTCGCCCGACGGTAATACCCAGGCGGCGGCGTGCGTACATCCGCTCAGATTCCCTACCGGCTGTACCGAGTGCAGGCTGTTCAACGCGGTATCGAGGTTCGCCAGCGTGAAGGTCTGGCTAAAGGGCAGCGGGGTGATGGGTTTGCCGATGTCGTTCAGCTGCTCCACGCCGCAAACGCCGCAGCCGGTACGCCCGGCCAGCGCGCGGCGACGCTCCTTCAGGGCCATAAAACGACGGCTGGAGAGTTCAATCTGTACTTCCATTCCGTTGCAGACCGGCACCACATCCATCCCGTAGATCTCCTGCGGGTGGTCGATAATCCCCTCAGAGAGCGAAAATCCGATGGCAAAGAGGGTCAGATCTTTTGGCGAAGCCATCATCACCACGTGCGAGATACCGTTGTAGACCAGCGCCACGGGCACCTCTTGCGCAATCCAGTCCTGGATGGGCTGGTTGAGTTGAGGGGGGTCTGCGTACCTCGCACGTCACTACGCCGACGGGCTGGAAGGAGGTATCTCGGTTTTCTTTTGGCACGACTTCGTTCCTGGGCAACTTCGCAAGTAAGGGCGCTATTGCAGCACAAATGGCAGCGATGCGCCCCAGAGATGGATCAATTTTTCTTTCGGACATCCGGGACCGGCTTTACCTCCTGTGGAGAAGGTGATGGACCGGGATGATACAGCTTTGTAACACACAAAGTTAATAATGTGATTTACTTCACATTTTTAAATTAGCAGGCTTAGTTTTTATTCACGTTGTATTAACTCCATTCAAACAAGCCTACCGACAATGTGGTATTCTGCGCGCTATCCCTTAAGGAATTGTGGGAATACAAAATTCCAACCCTTTGCGGTTGTTTTGTCACCGTAAAGTAAAACTCTAAATACCCGAATAATGCGCGTTGCAGGCAAGCAGCAAGACGCTCCTGCGGCTCGACCTATAAAGGTAGCAATGTCGAAACAAGGAGTGACCATGCAGGTCAGCAGAAGGCAGTTCTTTAAGATCTGCGCTGGCGGTATGGCAGGCACCACGGCGGCGGCACTGGGCTTTGCGCCCGGCGTAGCGCTGGCGGAAACACGGCAGTACAAACTGCTGCGCACCCGCGAAACCCGTAACACCTGTACGTACTGCTCTGTCGGCTGTGGGCTGTTGATGTATAGCCTCGGTGACGGTGCAAAAAACGCCAAAGCATCTATTTTCCATATCGAAGGGGACCCGGATCATCCGGTCAACCGCGGTGCGCTCTGCCCGAAAGGGGCAGGTCTGGTGGACTTCATCCACTCAGAAAGCCGCCTGAAATTCCCGGAATATCGCGCGCCAGGCTCCGACAAATGGCAGCAAATTGGCTGGGACGAAGCGTTCGATCGCATCGCTAAGCTGATGAAAGAAGACCGCGATGCCAACTTCATGGCGCAGAACGCTGAAGGCACCACCGTCAACCGCTGGCTCTCCACCGGCATGCTGTGTGCGTCTGCCTCCAGTAACGAAACCGGCTATTTAACCCAGAAATTCACGCGCGCACTCGGCATGCTCGCGGTCGACAACCAAGCGCGTGTCTGACACGGACCAACGGTAGCAAGTCTTGCTCCAACATTTGGTCGCGGTGCGATGACCAACCACTGGGTCGACATCAAGAACGCCAACCTTATCGTGGTGATGGGCGGTAACGCCGCTGAAGCGCACCCTGTCGGGTTCCGCTGGGCGATGGAAGCCAAAATCCACAACGGTGCGAAACTGATTGTGATCGATCCCCGCTTTACGCGTACAGCGTCAGTGGCGGATTTCTACACCCCTATTCGTTCAGGTACTGACATCACTTTCCTGTCAGGCGTACTGCTGTACCTGATGACTAACGAAAAATATAACCGCGAGTACACCGAAGCCTATACCAACGCCAGCCTGATCGTGCGTGAGGATTACCACTTCGAAGATGGCCTGTTCAGCGGTTACGACGCCGAAAAACGCAAATACGACAAAACCAGCTGGAACTACGAGCTGGATGAGAAAGGCTTTGCGAAGCGCGACACCACTCTGCAACACCCGCGCTGCGTGTGGAACCTGCTGAAAGAGCACGTTTCCCGCTATACGCCGGACGTGGTGGAAAACATCTGCGGGACGCCGAAAGCGGACTTCCTGAAGGTGTGTGAGATGATCGCTGAAACCAGCGTTCACGATAAAACCGCCTCGTTCCTGTATGCACTCGGCTGGACACAGCACTCCATCGGCGCGCAGAACATCCGTACCATGGCGATGGTGCAGCTGCTGCTCGGCAACATGGGGATGGCTGGCGGCGGCGTCAACGCCCTGCGCGGTCACTCCAACATTCAGGGTCTGACCGACCTTGGCCTGCTGTCGCAAAGCCTGACGGGTTATATGAACCTGCCAAGCGAAAAGCAGACCGATCTGCAAACCTACCTGACGGCCAGCACGCCAAAACCGCTGCTCGAAGGCCAGGTGAACTACTGGGGCAACTATCCGAAGTTCTTCGTCTCGATGATGAAGGCCTTCTATGGCGATAAAGCGACGGCGGAAAACAGCTGGGGCTTTGACTGGCTGCCGAAGTGGGACAAGGGCTACGACGTTCTGCAGTACTTCGAGATGATGAACCAGGGCCAGGTCAACGGCTATCTGTGCCAGGGCTTTAACCCGGTAGCGTCGTTCCCGAACAAGAACAAGGTTGTGGCGTCTCTGTCGAAGCTGAAGTTCCTGGTGACGATTGACCCGCTCAATACCGAGACCTCGACCTTCTGGCAGAACCACGGTGAGTCGAACGACGTCGATCCGTCGACGATTCAGACCGAAGTGTTCCGTCTGCCGTCCACCTGCTTCGCGGAAGAGAACGGCTCTATCGTCAACTCCGGCCGCTGGCTGCAGTGGCACTGGAAAGGCGCGGACGCCCCGGGCATCGCCATGAACGACGGTGAGATCCTGGCCGGTATCTTCTTACGCCTGCGTAAGATGTACGCGGCTGAAGGCGGCGCGAATCCGGAGCCGGTGCTGAACATGACCTGGAACTACTCGACGCCGGAGAACCCATCCCCGGAAGAAGTGGCGATGGAGAGCAACGGTAAGGCGCTGGCGGATGTTATCGACCCGGCTACCGGTGCGGTTCTGGCAAAGAAAGGCGATCAGCTCAGCACCTTCGCGCACCTGCGTGATGACGGTACCACCTCCAGCGGCTGCTGGATCTTTGCCGGTAGCTGGACGCCGAAAGGCAACCAGATGGCCAACCGCGATAACGCCGACCCTTCGGGCCTCGGCAATACGCTGGGCTGGGCATGGTCATGGCCGCTGAACCGCCGCATCCTCTATAACCGTGCCTCCGCAGACCCGCAGGGCAACCCGTGGGATCCGAAGCGTCAGCTGCTGAAATGGGACGGCGCGAAATGGGGCGGCGTGGATATTCCGGACTACAGCACCGCGCCTCCGGGCAGCGATGTCGGGCCGTTTATCATGCAGCCTGAAGGGATGGGACGTCTGTTCGCGATCGATAAGATGGCGGAAGGACCGTTCCCGGAACACTACGAGCCGTTTGAGACGCCGCTGGGTACCAACCCGCTGCACCCGAACGTGGTCTCTAACCCGGCAGCCCGTATCTTTAAGGGTGATTTCGAAGCGCTGGGCAAAAAAGACAAGTTCCCGTACGTGGGTACCACTTACCGTCTGACCGAGCACTTCCACTACTGGACCAAGCACGCGCTGCTTAACGCCATCGCGCAGCCGGAACAGTTTGTGGAGATCGGCGAGAAGCTGGCGAACAAGCTCGGCATCGCCCACGGCGATACCGTCAAGGTCTCCTCCAACCGCGGCTATATCAAGGCCAAAGCGGTGGTGACCAAGCGTATTCGCACGCTGAAGGTTCACGGTCAGGATGTGGATACCATCGGTATTCCGATTCACTGGGGTTATGAGGGCGTGGCGAAGAAAGGGTTTATTGCTAACACCCTGACGCCGTTCGTCGGTGATGCGAATACGCAGACGCCGGAGTTTAAGGCCTTCCTCGTGAACGTGGAAAAGGTGTAACGGAGACGACTTATGGCTTATCAATCGCAAGACATTATCCGTCGTTCCGCGACTAACAGTTTCACCCCCGCGCCACAGGCGCGGGACCACCAGCAGGAAGTGGCGAAGCTTATCGACGTGACCACCTGTATCGGCTGTAAAGCCTGTCAGGTGGCCTGTTCGGAGTGGAACGACATCCGTGATGAAGTGGGTCACAACGTCGGGGTGTACGACAACCCCGCCGATCTGACCGCCAAATCCTGGACGGTGATGCGCTTCTCGGAAGTGGAGCAAAACGACAAACTGGAGTGGCTGATCCGCAAAGATGGCTGTATGCACTGCGCGGATCCGGGCTGCCTGAAGGCCTGCCCGTCTGAAGGGGCGATCATTCAGTATGCCAACGGTATCGTCGACTTCCAGTCTGAACAGTGCATCGGCTGCGGCTACTGCATCGCGGGCTGTCCGTTCGACGTGCCGCGCCTGAACCCGGAAGACAACCGCGTCTACAAATGTACGCTGTGCGTTGACCGCGTGAATGTCGGCCAGGAGCCAGCCTGCGTGAAGACCTGTCCAACCGGTGCCATTCATTTTGGCTCCAAAGAGGACATGAAAACGCTGGCGGGCGAGCGCGTATCCGAGCTGAAAACCCGCGGTTACGACAACGCAGGCCTGTACGATCCGGCCGGAGTTGGCGGTACCCACGTGATGTACGTCCTGCACCACGCCGACAAGCCGAATCTGTATCACGGCCTGCCGGAGAACCCGGAGATCAGCGCCACGGTGAAATTCTGGAAAGGCATCTGGAAGCCGCTGGCCGCCGTCGGATTTGCCGCGACCTTCGCCGCGAGCATCTTCCACTATGTCGGTGTCGGTCCGAACCGCGCAGAAGAGGAAGACGACAACCTGCATGAAGAGAAAGACGAGGTGCGCAAATGAAAAGACGTGACACCATCGTGCGCTACACGGCGCCGGAACGTATCAACCACTGGGTCACCGCCTTCTGCTTCATGCTGGCGGCGATAAGCGGGCTGGGGTTCTTTTTCCCCTCCTTCAACTGGCTGATGCAGATCCTCGGTACGCCGCAGCTGGCGCGCATCCTGCACCCGTTCGTCGGGGTGGTGATGTTCGCCTCGTTCATCATCATGTTTTTCCGCTACTGGCACCACAACCTAATCAATCGGGATGATATCTTTTGGGCGAAGAATATTCGTAAGATCGTCGTCAACGAGGAAGTAGGTGATACCGGACGCTATAACTTCGGCCAGAAATGCGTATTCTGGGCGGCGATTATCTTCCTGGTCCTGTTGCTGGCAAGTGGCGTGATCATCTGGCGTCCGTACTTTGCGCCTGCTTTCTCAATCCCGGTGATCCGATTTGCGTTAATGCTGCATTCATTTGCCGCAGTGGCGTTAATTGTGGTTATCATGGTGCATATCTACGCCGCCCTCTGGGTGAAAGGCACCATTACCGCGATGGTGGAAGGCTGGGTTACTAAGACGTGGGCGAAGAAACATCACCCGCGCTGGTACCGTGAAGTCCGCCAGAAACAGGAAAAGTCATCTGAATGAGTATTCGCATAATCCCGCAAGATGAGCTGGGTTCGAGCGAGAAACGCACGGCGGAAGTGATTCCGCCGCTACTGTTCCCCAGACTGAAAAACCTCTATAACCGCCGCGCGGAACGCCTGCGTGAGCTGGCAGAGAACAACCCGCTCGGCGACTACCTGCGCTTTGCCGGGCTGATCGCCCATGCTCAGGAAGTGGTGCTGTACGACCATCCGCTGCAGATGGATCTGACCGCGCGCATCAAAGAGGCGAACGTTCAGGGCAAGCCGCCGCTGGATATCCACGTGCTGCCGCGCGATAAGCACTGGCACACGCTGCTGCATTCGCTGATTGCCGAGCTGAAGCCCGAGATGAGCGGCCCTGCGCTGGCGGTGATCGAGAATCTCGAAAAAGCCTCAGAGCAGGAGCTGGAGCAGATGGCGAGCGCGTTGTTTGCCTCTGATTTTGCCTCGGTCAGCAGCGATAAAGCGCCGTTTATCTGGGCCGCCCTGTCGCTCTACTGGGCGCAAATGGCCAGTCTGATCCCAGGTAAAGCCCGGGCAGAATACGGTGAAGCACGCCAGTTCTGCCCGGTGTGCGGTTCGATGCCGGTCTCCAGCATGGTGCAAATCGGTACTACTCAGGGGCTGCGCTACCTGCACTGCAACCTGTGCGAAACCGAGTGGCACGTGGTGCGCATCAAATGCAGCAACTGCGAGCAGACCCGCGATCTGCACTACTGGTCGCTGGAGAACGAGCAGTCCGCGGTGAAAGCCGAGAGCTGCGGCGACTGCGGCACCTACCTGAAGATTTTGTACCAGGAAAAAGACCCGAAAGTGGAGGCCGTCGCTGACGATCTCGCCACGCTGATCCTGGACGCCAAAATGGAGCAGGAGGGCTTTGCCCGCAGCTCTATTAACCCGTTCCTGTTCCCGGGTGAAGGGGAGTAATCTTCTTTTTAGCCCGGTAGGTTTTGCTGCCGGGCTAAATTACTGGGATAGCGCAGGAATAACATGCTGCGGATCGTTGGCAATAGCACGAAGTAGCGCCCTGGCCGGGCCTGTAGGTGAACGTCTGCCTTGCTCCCAGTTGCGTAGCGTATCAACACTGACCGAAATTAGTTGCGCGAATTTACTTTGCGACAGCCCTGACGCCTGACGAATTTCTTTAATTTTCATGGCATCGATTTGAAAGGTGCGCGATGGCTCGCGTTTGCCCTCGGCAATTTCGTTCATCTGAGTCACGCTTTGGGTTAACCGCTCAAATAGCGCCTTATCCATTTACCACCTCTCAATAATCATTTTCAGTACGGCTTTCTCGTTTGCTGACAGGTCATCTTGGATCCCTTTGCGATAGATGAGCAGCAATCGAATTTCATTTTCACGTGAGCGATGAAAATAAATGACTCGTACACCACCACGCTTTCCCTTACCTCCGGCAAGCCAGCGAATCTTACGTAAGCCTCCCGTGTTCTGAATCAGATCGCCATATTCTGGCTGCATTGCCAGAAAGACCTGCAGTTTATGGTATTCGTCGTCATCCAGTAATTTTTTGACGTCTTCGGTGAAGATATCCGTATCAATGAATAGCATAAAACATACGCCATTGGCTTAGAGTATCAAAAGTTAAATGTACGTCAATGACGTACCCCTCTCCTGTTACGTTATTGAGATAAAGTGGACAAATCCACTCGTTCCGCTCAGTACATTTTGTTTCTGCGAGCCGCTTTCCAGATTCTTATCCCCACCCAAATCCGCTGTTTTCATCCACCGAAAACCAGGCTATAACGCTGTATATCCATACAGATTTAAGGATTAAACGATGGCACTGGAAAAGGGCATTGATAAGCTGGTTCAGGACTTTATCGCCGCAGGGCGACCCTCTCCGCTCGGTCAGAATATTGATGAACGGAGGGCTGGCTATGTTGCCAGTACGGTGCTTGCCGGGGAGAAGGAAACACGCGTCCAGGCAGCAACGCAGACGCAGGACGGAATAACGTTTCGGACCTACTCACCGCTCAACGCACCTGAAACGCTGCCCACCGTTATCTACTATCATGGCGGGTGTTTTGTCAGCGGTGGTTTTGATACCCATGATAACCAGCTGCGCCAGCTGGCGTATTATGGCAACTGTCGGGTGATTGCGGTGCAGTACAGGCTGGCTCCCGAACATACCTTCCCTGCCGCGCATGACGATGCTGAACGAGGCGCGAATCTGGTCTGGAAGTATGCGGACAGGTTTGGTGTGGATAAAAACCATATCACCCTTTGTGGAGACAGCGCGGGTGGCCATCTGGCCCTGGTCACGGCGCTACGGCTTAAGGCCGCAGGTCTGTGGCAACCCGCTCAGCTGATCCTTATCTATCCGATGCTCGACGCAACGGCGTATTTTGAAAGCTACACCCGCAATGGACGGGATTATGTTATTACCCGCGACACGCTCCTCAGCGGATACGACATGTACTTTCCCCATACCGAACGCCAGCACTCTGAAGCCAGCCCACTGTGGCGGGATGACTTTCATGGCCTGCCCCGAACCCATATCATCACCGCCGAATACGACCCTTTATGTGACGAAGGTGAAGCCTTACATCACCACATGACCGAACAAGGTGTGAACTGCACCTGCCAGCGCTGGTCCGGCGTGATTCATGGTTTCTTTCAGCTTGGGGGTGTAAGCCAGGCAGCGCGGGACGTTATTCGTGATATTGCATGGCGAGCGGATGCTGTGGCAGTTATAGGGTGATTCCAATATAAACATTGAATCAATTAAGAAATCCCATACTTATTATAAAGTATTTAAGGTTTGCATCCTCAAAATTGCCTTAGCAAAATAAAGCGCCGAAAGCAGTGTGATAATTGAAAGGAAACCGTCACATTGGCTTCGTGCCATCAATATTATTTAATTTCTTTGATTAATGGATTATATCAATGAATAAAAGCTCTCTGGCAATTTTACTGGCGGCCTCTCTGACCAGCAGCCTGGCATTTGCAAATAATCACACCTTCTCGTTAGGCTTCGCGCACAGTGAGGTGACGGGTTTTGACAACCTGAACGGCGTTAACGTCCAGTATCGCTATGAATTTGATGCCCCACTCAGCCTTATTGGCTCTTTCTCGTGGATGAAAGCGCACGCTAAACAGGATTATTTAGCGGCCTACGACATCGTTCACAATGATATAGACGTAAATTATTATTCTTTGCTGGCAGGACCGGCATATCGCATCAATAAGTACGTCTCATTCTATGCCGTCGGCGGCACGGCATGGGTGAAGGCGACCGGAAATACTCGCTGGGTGAATTACGGAGATAATAAAGTGAGCCATGACGGTATTTCCGAGAAATCAGCCTCTTTCGCCTGGGGAGTTGGAATGGTGATGAACCCCGTTGATAATATCTCGATTAATATCGGCTATGAAGGCACGAAGGCCAGTCTGGGTAGTGACTATTCGATCAATGGTTTCAACGTAGGCATGGGCTATCGTTTTTAAGCGAATGGGCTGATGCTTAAAACGGAGAGTTACCCATTTCGCCAGGGGTAACTCCCGGATCCTGACGCTACTCTTCCTCGTTTCCGCCCTCTTCATAGGCGCCAAACGGCTTCGCGGGCAGCACGATATAGGTGCCTTCAAACACCGCGCCAGAGGTCTCGTCACCGAACAGCTCCACCAGCATCTGTACGCGGGCTTTACGACCACGGGCCAGACGGTCGAGATCGCCGCTCAATGAGCCTAAATCCGCTACCGCGCTCGGTTTACCGCTGATAGGACGGCTGTAGCGGATATGGGCGTCAGCCAGAATAATAGTGCCGCCCAGGTGGCGCTCGCGCAGCATCAGCCAGATAAGCCCCCAGCCGGTGAGCGTCGCCAGCGAGAACAGGCTGCCGGCAAACAGGGTGTGGTGCGGATTCTGATTGCCGATCTCCGGCATGGTGGTGATAAATTTCTGCCCGGTGTACTGCTGAATGCGCACCCCCATCTTTTCGCTCAGCGGGATGTGCTGATACCAGGCCTGCTGCAGCTGACCGCACCAGTCGGCGCGATGCAGAATATCATCCAGCGAGGCGATGGGTTTGATCATCAAAAAGTGACGAATCGGGGTAGTTTGCGGGGTGGTGATTTCGCCCTGGTTAATAAAACCCAGCTTGGCAAAGAACTCCACCGCATCTTCGCGCGCGCTACAGGTGACGCGCTTCACGCCCTCCTGACGGGCAACGGACTCCAGCGTCATCGCCATCAGCGTGCCGAGGCCTTTATCCTGTACGCTGGGATGCACCGCCATAAAGCGGATGGAGGCCTCATTATCGGCATTGATATACAGCCGCCCGACGGCGACCAGGTTGCCCTCTTCATCCATTACCATCTGGTGATGCGCCATGGCGTCCCAGGCGTCGCGCTCCGACCCTTTCGGCTGATGTAATGGCTTACGCAGCATCTCCCAGCGGAACTGGTAGTAAAGCGCTAACTCTTCTTCCGTTTGCGGTACTCGAAGGTGATACATAGCTGTACTCTCTCTTGTTACCCGCGGCCTTACCGTCAGATCACTCATACCTGGAGCCAGAACGTGACGGGGCCATCATTTACCAGCGAGACCTGCATATCTGCAGCGAAACGTCCGGTCTGTGTATGCATCTCTTGCTGACGGCAACGGTCAACAAAGTATTCATATAACGCTTCTGCGCGATCCGGCGCCGCCCCTTTTGAGAAGCCCGGGCGCATGCCGCGTTCGGTATCTGCTGCCAGCGTAAACTGCGACACCACCAGCACGCTGCCACCCGCCTGCTGGACGTTGAGATTCATTTTGCCTTCCGCATCGCTGAAGATACGGTAACCCAACACGCGCTCGCATAAGCGGTTGGCTTTTTGCTCGTCGTCATCCCTTTCGACACCTAACAAGACTAAAAGTCCCTGGCCAATTTCACCCGTCACCTCTCCCTCCACGGTGACGCTGGCACGGGTTACGCGCTGGATTAATGCAATCATGGTTGGTCTGTTTCTCGTCGTTTTTCGGCTTCTGCTGCTTTTTTTAGCTCGCGGTATACCCCGAGAGTGACAGTAATTTCTGCGCCAAGCAAGACGATACACCAGGTCCAGTACACCCAGAGGAACAAAATGGGGATCACCGCCAGCACGCCATAAATCAGCTGGTATGAGGGGAACATGGTGATGTAGAGCGCGAAACCTTTCTTGCCCAGTTCGAAAAGCAGAGCCGCCACCAGCGCCCCTACCATCGCATCCCGGTTGGGCACGCGCGTGGTAGGCACAATGCTGTAGAGCAACCAGAAAGCGAGCCAGGACAGGAGCAGCGGGAAGATGCGCAGCACGTCATCAATCACGCTGTTGAGATCGCTGGCCCAGCGTAACGAGAGCAGATAAGAGCTAATCGCCAGGCTGGCACCGGCCAGCAACGGCCCCAGAGTCAGGATCATCCAGTACACCGCAAAGGAGTACACTTTGGGGCGCGCCCGGGTGCTGCGCCAGATAGTGTTCAGCGCGCTATCAATGGCATACATCAGCAGCAGCGCGGTGACGATAAGCCCGCACGCCCCGACCGCGGTCATCTTGCTGGAGTTGGCGACAAACTGCTCGATGTAATTCTGAATCACATCTCCGGTGGCCGGCATGAAGTTAGCAAAGACAAAATGGCGCAGCTGCAGGCTGACATCCGAAAACATCGGAAAGGCGGCGAAAAGTGCAAAGATGACAGCCACCAGCGGCACCAGGGACAACAACGACACGTAGGCGAGGTTGCCTGCCAGCGTGGTCATGTTGTCCTCATCGATGCGGTGCCAGAGGAGTTTTAGCCACGCACGCAGCGGTCGGGTGTGGTGGCTGGCTTTTTGATGAACGGTTTTTAGCATAACTGCTTCGCAAAGTAGTCAGGTATCGTCTGTTTTCCGGTCACCAGAATTGACGTGATACCCAACTGGTTAGCTCCCTCTATATTATCGACGTTATCGTCAAAAAAGATGGCGTCGGCGGCAGAGAATCCTTCGGCCTGCAGGACGGCCTGGTAGATCCGCGCTTCCGGTTTACGCATCCCCATCTCCTGGGACAGGTAAATTTTATCTGCGGCCGCTTTCACTTCCGGATATTCATCCGGCCAGAAAGTGGTATGCAGCCGGTTGGTGTTGGACAGCACCACCACCCGATGCCCCTGCTCGCGCAGCTTGTGCATAATGGCAATCACCTCGGGACGAACACCGACAAAGATCGCCTGCCAGCCGTGGGAAAATTGTTCGTAACTGAGGGGAAGATCCATCTCATGACAGAGCTTTTCGGCAAATTGTTCATCCGAAATCTCGCCGCGCTCATGCTGATGGAAAGCGTCGCCCATAGTAAAACTCTGCTTAAGCGTCGCCAGCGGAACGCGGCTGAAATCACTCCATGTTCCCAGCACACGATTGAAGTCGATATCGACGATTACGTTGCCTAAATCAAAGATATAGAGCATGTGTTTCTCCTTTTCGCCGTGAAAATTAACTGTAGCGGGAAAGAAGATGTTTGGCTATGAGGCGCGTGGCACGGCAGAAAAGAAAAACCCCGCCAGAAGGCGGGGTTTCAGAGGACGAAGAGAAGAGAATTAATCTTCTTTCGGGCCGCGCATTGCGCGTTTACGATCGTTCTCAGTCAGGTGACGTTTACGGATACGGATAGAGGTTGGAGTCACTTCTACCAGTTCGTCGTCATCGATGAATTCCAGAGCCTGCTCCAGAGTCATCTTAACCGGTGGAACCAGAACCGTTGCTTCGTCAGTACCGGACGCACGCATGTTGGTCAGTTTCTTACCGGTCAGGCAGTTTACAGTCAGGTCGTTAGAACGGCTGTGAATACCGATGATCTGGCCTTCGTAAACTTCTGCACCGTGACCCAGGAACAGCTTACCGCGGTCCTGCAGGCTGAACAGGGCGAACGCAACTGCTTTACCCTGACCGTTGGAGATCAGAACGCCGTTGTTACGCTGGCCTACTTCGCCCGGACGAACGTCGTCGTAGTGGCTGAAGGTGGAGTACAGCAGACCGGTACCGGAAGTCATGGTCATGAACTCTGAACGGAAGCCGATCAGACCACGGCTTGGGATCACGTAGTCGAGACGTACGCGGCCTTTGCCATCTGGATTCATGTTTTTCAGGTCGCCTTTACGCTCACCCAGTGCCTGCATGACAGAACCCTGGTGCTGCTCTTCGACGTCCAGCGTTACGTTTTCGAACGGCTCTTGTTTACGGCCGTCGATTTCGCGGAAGATTACTTTCGGACGGGAAACCGCCATTTCGAAACCTTCACGACGCATGTTCTCGATCAGAACAGACAGGTGCAGCTCACCACGACCGGATACACGGAACGCATCCGCATCCGGGGTTTCTTCAACGCGCAGCGCAACGTTGTGCACCAGCTCTTTGTTCAGGCGGTCAAGGATCTGACGAGAGGTAACAAACTTACCTTCTTTACCACAGAACGGAGAGGTGTTGACGTTGAAGAACATGGTTACGGTCGGTTCATCAACAGACAGGGCTGGCAGCGCTTCAACCGCTTGCGTGTCGCAAATGGTATCAGAGATGTTCAGCTCGCCCAGACCGGTGATCGCGATGATGTCGCCCGCTTCAGCAATATCGCTCTCGATACGCTCAAGACCCAGGTGAGTCAGTACTTTACCGACTTTACCGTTACGGGTTTTGCCTTCGCTATCGATGATAGTGACCTGCTGGTTAGGCTTCACTTTACCGCGCTTGATACGACCAATGCCGATTACGCCAACATAGTTGTTGTAGTCGAGCTGAGAGATCTGCATCTGCAGAGTGCCTTCAACATCAACGTTCGGTGCAGGAACACGGTCAACAATCGCCTGGTACAGCGGGGTCATGTCTTCAGCCATGTCTTCGTGGTCCAGACCTGCAATACCGTTCAGCGCAGAAGCGTAAACGATAGGGAAGTCCAGCTGCTCGTCGGTTGCGTCGAGGTTAACGAACAGGTCGAAGACCTGATCAACAACCCAGTCAGGACGCGCGCCAGGGCGGTCAACTTTGTTGATAACCACGATTGGCTTCAGACCATGGGCAAATGCCTTCTTGGTAACGAAGCGCGTCTGCGGCATTGGGCCATCCATTGCGTCAACGACCAGCAGCACGGAATCGACCATGGACATTACACGTTCAACTTCACCACCGAAGTCGGCGTGCCCTGGGGTATCAACGATGTTGATACGGTAGTCATTCCATTTGATAGCGGTGTTTTTAGCGAGGATGGTAATCCCACGCTCTTTCTCCAAATCGTTGGAGTCCATCACGCGTTCTTGAGTTTCGGCACGCGCATCGAACGTACCGGATTGCTGCAGCAGCTTATCAACCAGGGTAGTTTTACCATGGTCAACGTGCGCGATGATGGCGATATTACGCAGATTTTCGATCACAACTTTGCCTCAGGCATTTAGAAATAGCGCGTTATTGTACACGGATTAATCGCACTACAAAACAGGATCACAAACATCCCCCGCAAACAAGTATCGCAGAGATGCTTTGTGATCGCTTTCACGGAGCGGTAAAAGGGCACTTTAACGTAAATTGCACCAATATGGTGCTCAATGTTCACATTGAAGCACTATACTGGTGCAACAAAACCATCATGGTGCAGCCCTTTTGCACTATGGTGCGCATGATAGCGCCTTTTTGGGGTGTTTTAAAAGTTGGCACAGATTTCGCTTTATAAAAAATACGGCAACCAAAGGCAACATCGCCTGCCTTACACAGAATTTGAAGACCTCGTTACCACGACGACAATGACCAATCTGGAGAGTTAAGTATGTCCGCTGAACACGTTTTGACGATGCTGAACGAACATGAAGTGAAGTTTGTTGATCTGCGCTTCACCGATACCAAAGGCAAAGAACAGCACGTCACTATTCCTGCTCATCAGGTGAATGCCGAATTCTTTGAAGAAGGCAAAATGTTTGACGGCTCCTCGATTGGTGGCTGGAAAGGTATCAACGAATCCGACATGGTTCTGATGCCAGACGCATCCACTGCGCTCATTGACCCGTTCTTCGAAGAGTCTACCCTGATCATCCGTTGCGATATCCTCGAGCCAGGCACCCTGCAGGGCTACGACCGCGACCCACGCTCTATCGCTAAACGCGCTGAAGAGTACCTGCGCTCCACCGGCATCGCAGACACCGTTCTGTTCGGGCCAGAGCCAGAATTCTTCCTGTTCGACGACATCCGTTTTGGTGCGACCACTTCCGGTTCCCACGTTGCTATCGATGATATCGAAGGCGCATGGAACTCCTCCACCAAATACGAAGGCGGTAACAAAGGTCACCGTCCTGCTGTTAAAGGCGGTTACTTCCCGGTTCCACCGGTTGACTCTTCACAGGACATCCGTTCTACCATGTGTCTGATCATGGAAGAGATGGGCCTGGTTGTTGAAGCGCACCACCATGAAGTTGCGACTGCTGGCCAGAACGAAATCGCCACCCGTTTCAACACCATGACCAAGAAAGCGGACGAAATTCAGATCTACAAATACGTTGTTCACAACGTTGCGCACCGTTTCGGTAAAACCGCGACCTTTATGCCAAAACCAATGTTTGGTGACAACGGTTCCGGTATGCACTGCCACATGTCCCTGTCCAAGAACGGTACTAACCTGTTCTCTGGCGACAAATATGCCGGTCTGTCCGAGCAGGCGCTGCACTACATCGGTGGTGTTATCAAACACGCTAAAGCGATCAACGCCCTGGCGAACCCAACCACCAACTCCTACAAGCGTCTGGTCCCAGGCTATGAAGCACCAGTTATGCTGGCGTACTCTGCCCGTAACCGTTCTGCTTCTATCCGTATCCCGGTTGTTGCGTCTCCAAAAGCACGTCGTATCGAAGTGCGCTTCCCGGATCCAGCGGCTAACCCATACCTGTGCTTCGCAGCACTGCTGATGGCCGGTCTTGACGGTATCAAGAACAAGATCCACCCGGGCGAAGCCATGGACAAAAACCTGTATGACCTGCCGCCAGAAGAAGCGAAAGAGATCCCACAGGTTGCCGGTTCTCTGGAAGAAGCACTGAACGCGCTGGATGCAGACCGTGAGTTCCTGACTGCTGGCGGCGTGTTCACTGATGAAGCGATCGACGCTTACATCGCGCTGCGTATCGAAGAGAACGACCGCGTTCGCATGACACCACACCCGGTTGAGTTCGAACTGTACTACAGCGTTTAATTCAATCCCTGTCGCGCGGACTTTTCCGCGCGAGATTGATAGCCGTTTTTTTTGTTGCCGTGGAAACTTTTCAGCCCATCTTCGGATGGGCTTTTTTCTCCACCAACACGCTGATCTCACGCGCTTTTTACACCAGAAACGCTATACTGCACTAAAATAGTGCAAACAACTCCAGGAGACTGCTGAATGGCAACTGGCACGCTGCCCGATGCTGGGCAGATCCTCAATTCTCTTATCAACAGCATTTTACTGGTCGACGACGATCTGGCGGTGCATTACGCCAATCCTGCGGCCCAGCAGCTGCTTGCCCAGAGTTCACGCAAGCTGTTTGGCGCACCGCTACCGGAGCTGTTGAGTTATTTTTCTCTGAACATCGGCCTGATGCAGGAGAGCCTGCAGGCGGGACAAGGCTTTACCGATAATGAAGTCACGCTGGTGATCGACGGGCGCTCGCATATTCTCTCCCTGACCGCCCAGCGGCTGCCGGAAGGTCTGATCCTGCTGGAGATGGCACCGATGGATAATCAGCGTCGCCTGAGCCAGGAGCAGCTTCAGCATGCCCAGCAGATTGCTGCCCGTGACCTGGTGCGTGGCCTGGCCCATGAGATTAAAAACCCGCTCGGCGGCCTGCGCGGCGCGGCGCAGCTGTTAACCAAAGCCCTGCCCGACCCTGCGCTGGCGGAATATACCAACGTCATCATTGAACAGGCCGATCGCCTGCGTAATCTGGTCGATCGCCTGTTAGGCCCGCAGCAGCCCGGGATGCATGTCACCGAGAGCATTCACAAAGTGGCCGAGCGTGTCGTCAAACTGGTGTCGATGGAGCTGCCGGACAACGTCAGGCTGATTCGGGATTACGATCCAAGTCTGCCGGAACTGCCGCACGATCCCGACCAGATTGAACAGGTATTACTGAACATCGTGCGCAATGCCCTGCAGGCATTAGGGGCGGATGGCGGAGAAATTATCCTGCGTACCCGCACCGCGTTTCAGCTCACTCTGCACGGAACGCGCTACCGTCTGGCGGCCCGCATCGACGTGGAAGATAACGGCCCGGGCATCCCTTCCCATTTACAGGACACGCTGTTTTACCCGATGGTCAGCGGCCGTGAAGGCGGGACCGGGCTTGGCTTATCGATTGCCCGTAATTTGATAGATCAGCACTCCGGCAAAATTGAATTTACCAGTTGGCCGGGTCATACCGAGTTTTCGGTTTACCTGCCAATCAGGAAATAGAGGGTTAGGTTATGCAACGAGGGATAGTCTGGGTAGTTGATGACGATAGCTCCATCCGCTGGGTGCTTGAACGGGCGCTTACCGGAGCAGGATTAAGCTGCACCGCTTTTGAAAGTGGGGCCGAGGTGCTGGATGCACTCACCACCAAAACCCCGGACGTGCTGCTGTCCGATATCCGCATGCCGGGGATGGACGGGCTCGCGCTGTTAAAACAGATTAAGCAGCGCCACCCGATGCTGCCGGTCATCATAATGACCGCGCACTCCGATCTGGATGCGGCGGTGAGTGCGTACCAGCAGGGTGCGTTCGATTATCTGCCAAAACCGTTCGATATTGACGAGGCGGTGGCGCTGGTTGAACGCGCCATCAGCCACTATCAGGAACAGCAGCAGCCGCGTAACGCTCCGGTTTTCGGCCCTACCACCGATATCATTGGCGAAGCGCCGGCGATGCAGGATGTGTTTCGCATCATTGGTCGCCTGTCACGCTCCTCCATCAGCGTGCTGATTAACGGCGAGTCAGGTACCGGGAAAGAGCTGGTCGCGCATGCCCTGCATCGCCACAGCCCACGGGCCAAAGCCCCGTTTATCGCCCTGAATATGGCGGCAATCCCCAAGGATTTGATTGAGTCCGAGCTGTTTGGCCACGAAAAAGGGGCTTTTACCGGCGCCAACACCATTCGTCAGGGCCGCTTTGAGCAGGCCGACGGCGGGACGCTGTTTCTGGATGAGATCGGGGATATGCCGCTCGACGTCCAGACGCGACTGCTGCGCGTGCTGGCGGACGGTCAATTCTACCGCGTGGGCGGCTATGCGCCGGTCAAAGTTGATGTGCGGATTATTGCCGCCACCCACCAGAACCTCGAGCTGCGCGTTCAGGAGGGGAAATTCCGTGAGGACTTATTCCACCGCCTGAACGTCATTCGTGTTCACCTGCCGCCGCTGCGCGAGCGCCGGGAAGATATCCCGCGTCTGGCACGTCATTTCCTGCAGGATGCCGCCCGTGAGCTGGGGGTGGAAGCCAAACTGCTGCACCCGGAAACCGAAGCCGCCCTGACGCGTCTGGCCTGGCCCGGCAACGTGCGTCAGCTGGAAAATACCTGCCGCTGGTTAACGGTGATGGCTGCCGGACAGGAGGTGCTGATTCAGGACCTTCCGCCTGAGCTTTTCGAAACTCATGCTCCAGAAAGCAGCACCGGCCAGACCCTGCCCGACAGCTGGGCCACGCTGCTGGCGCAATGGGCCGATCGCGCGCTGCGTTCCGGTCATCAAAACCTGCTCTCCGAGGCACAGCCCGAGATGGAACGCACGCTGCTCACTACCGCGCTGCGCCATACCCAGGGCCATAAGCAGGAGGCAGCACGCCTGCTCGGCTGGGGTCGCAATACCCTGACGCGTAAGTTAAAAGAGCTGGGAATGGAGTGATATTTTCGGCTGTGTAAAGGGAGTTAATCTAACGCAAACTGGCGTTATTTTGCGCTTTACTGTTCCGATGAGTTAAGTATCATCTTGCCCGGGAAAACGGGGGGGATAATCATGCTGGAATCAATCATCACTATGTTGTCTGGCGGCGTCGAAGCCAGCGCAGCAGCGGGACATACGCCACAAGCGGCCATTGCAGCCGTGCTGTGTGCGGCGCTGGTTGGGTTGTTTAGTTAGAGGGTTCGCCGGGTGGCGGCTACGCCTTACCCGGCCTACTTACTTCGGTACGCCTTAAATCACGCGCGAGAACTGTTGTAAGCGCGCCTTTTGACGCAGGTAGGCGTCAAAGCACATGCAGATATTACGAATCAGCAGACGCCCTTTCGGCGTCACCTCAATCGCCCTCTCCGTGACATCCACCAGCCCGTCTTTCGCCAGCGGTGCCAGCAGCTTCAGGTCTTCAGCAAAGTAGTCACTAAACTGCAGATCCCACTGCGCTTCAACGTCGCTGTAATCGAGGCGGAAGTTGCAAATCAGCGCTTTTATCACGTCCCGGCGGATACAGTCATCGCGGGTTAACGCGATGCCGCGCCACAGGGCGTTGCCGGTATCATCCACCTGCTGATAATAGTGCTTCAGCTCTTTCTGGTTCTGCGCATAGCAGTCGCCAATCATGCTGATGGCCGAAACGCCCATCCCCAGCAGATCCGTATCGCCCTGAGTGGTGTAACCCTGGAAATTACGATGCAGAACGCCTTCGCGCTGCGCAATGGCCAACTCGTCATCCGGGCGGGCAAAGTGATCCATACCGATGAACTGATAGCCGGTCTCGGTCAGAGAGGTGATGGTTTCCTGCAGGATATCCAGCTTTTGCTCGGCTGAAGGCAGATCGGCATCCTTGATTTTGCGTTGGGCAGCAAACAGCGTCGGCAGGTGCGCATAGTTGAAGACGCTCAGGCGATCCGGATTAAGCTCCGCCACGCGCTTCAGCGTGAAGGCAAAGCTTTCTGGCGTCTGCTTCGGCAGGCCATAAATCAGGTCGATATTAGTGGAGGTGAAGCCAATCTCCCGCGCGTGATTCAACAGCGCGAAGATGAACTCTTCATCCTGCTCGCGGTTGACCAGGCGCTGGACCTCTTTATTGAAGTCCTGCACACCCATACTCAGGCGGTTGAACCCTTCCGTGCGTAAGTGATCCAGTACATCCAGCTCAATTTCGCGGGGATCGACCTCGATCGAGATTTCGGCATCATCGTTGAAAGTAAAGTTGCCACGCAGCAGCGTCATCAAACGACTTATTTGCGCTTTATTCAGGTAGGTCGGCGTGCCGCCGCCCCAGTGGAGCTGGCTGACATGGCGACCGGCAAACTGCGGCGCGCGATGCAGGATCTCCTGCTCAAGCGCATCCAGATACTGGTCGGCTTTGTGCTGCTGGCGGGTCACAATTTTATTGCAGCCGCAGAAGTAGCAGAGCTTATGGCAGAACGGGATATGAACATACAGAGAGAGCGGACGGTCAGGGTAACGCGCAACCGCCTGCTGAAATTGGCTATCACCGAAAGCGTCGGAAAATTCCAGCGCGGTTGGATAAGAGGTATAACGTGGCCCGGAATAGTTATATTTTTGGATCAGGGCCAGATCCCAGTCGATGGTTGGTACAGACATGTTCACTCCTTCCGTTGGTGTCGCGTTCGTATACGGCGGCCCGTTCTGGACCCTGAGCGGGCCATGAATCGGGTGCGCAGCCACTTCTGTCGCCGCGACAACCGCCGTAGTTTAACGAATAACCACACCAGATAACATATAACCGGAAGGGTTATAAGCAGGACGATAAAGCCCGCCGGGTGCAAATGTTAGTTTCCACCTTTCAGCAGGCGCATCATGTCTTCCTGCTTCTCTTCTTCTTCCTCTTCTTCTTCTTCATCGTCGTAAGAGAGGCCAAGCTTCTGCATCAGTTCATCGATGCGGTCCAGTTTGGCATCCACCCATGACTGCTCTTCAGCATTCAGGGTTTCACCCTCTTCAAGACGTTCCAGCAGCGCGTCCAGGCGCTCATCATTCTCCAGCAAATCCAGCTCAGCCTGCGGTGAAAGCATAGGTTTCTCGCTCTTGGGTTTGTGCTGCCTGGTGACCGGGGCATCGGTCACGCCTAATGGAACAGGTGTTTTACTGCCGATACGCGGGTCTTTCTGCTGCTTGTTTTTCGCAGAAGCGCCGGATGAGTCACCGCCACTCGCGCGGCTGCCGGCAGCATGACCACGATGCTTTTTATCGCGTTTGCGATCGCGCGCTTCCTGATTCAGTTCTTCGCGCGTTTTGCGGCGTGCTTTTGCTGGACGTTTAGCGCCTGCAGCGGGGGTCGGTTTTTTCATGATGTTTTGTCTTTACGTCGTTTTCTTGAGTATAGAATTGCGGCGAAATCTAGCAGAAAGCAAGCAAAGAAAAAAGGCGACAGAGCAATCTGTCGCCTTTTTTCCTGACTCACGACCCGTTATGGGTCTGACAATCCCTGTTTGCTGACAACTAACCCTGTTTTTCCGTTAGCCGGTACCGTCCGTGATATGTCCTTTTCCCTTTTCAACGCCTCCAGGCGTGCGTCTTCCTGACTATCCTTTGTCTTCGCCTCCTGGCGCTCCTGACCCTTATCCTTAAGTCCGCTTCCTGTCGGCATCCTCGCCGTTGAACGCTACTTTACCCTGTCCGGCTAAACCTACAACCCACAAACAGCGTAGCAGCGCGACTTTCAGATTAAGACTAAGCGTTAATAGTTTGATTTTAATGGTTTTGATTTTTTAAAGCTCTGCGACTTTTCTTAAATCTCCCATAGCAGGAAGAGCAGATCTCTCACAAAGCACAGGGTTTTTACTTACAGCCGGGTCGCCGATGGGAAAAGCCTTTTCTCTCTGTTCAGGTATAATCCCCCCCAACGTTACGAATTTCTGGAGACAACCACGTGACCAACCTGAATTATCACCAGACGCATTTTGTGCTCAGTGCACCTGATATTCGCCATTTACCCGCCGATACGGGTCTTGAAGTGGCATTTGCTGGCCGGTCCAACGCGGGGAAATCCAGCGCTCTGAATACCCTGACCAATCAGAAAAGCCTGGCCCGTATCTCTAAAACGCCTGGCCGTACCCAGCTGATTAACCTGTTCGAAGTTGCGCCGGGCAAACGTCTGGTCGACCTGCCTGGCTACGGCTACGCCGAAGTACCGGAAGAGATGAAAATTAAGTGGCAGCGCGCCCTGGGTGAATACCTGGAAAAACGCCTGTGCCTGAAAGGCCTGGTCGTGCTGATGGATATTCGCCATCCGCTTAAAGATCTTGATCAGCAGATGATCCACTGGGCAGTCGAAAGCGGGATCGAGGTGCTGGTTCTGCTGACCAAAGCCGACAAACTCGCCAGCGGCGCGCGTAAAGCGCAGGTGAATATGGTGCGTGAAGCGGTACTGGCGTTCAACGGCGACATCCAGGTTGAAGCTTTCTCTTCACTGAAGAAACTCGGCGTGGATAAACTGCGTGAGAAGCTGGATCGCTGGTACAGCGAGCTGGAACCCGCAACAGAAGCGGAAGAGTGATAATCAGCGCGGCGATGTCCGCGCTTTTTTTTGCGCTGAACTTTTCTTTGCCACAATAAAAAACGCCCCAGTCATTACTGACTGGGGCGGCTAAAATATTCAGCCAAATCCGATTACGTGAAGTAAAAGGTCTGAAAGATAGAACATCTTACCTCTGTACCCTACGCGAATAACTCTACCCTTTTTTAGACTATAGACAAAGCACTTTTTGTAGTTTTTTTTCATTCTTTACATAGGTAATTCTAATGATCATCACAAAACGTTCATGGATATGTTGCTTACTTACAGAAACTGTTCATATCTCAGAAAGCGTTAGTGAGCCTGATCCCAGTTTTCTCCGCTACCCACTTCCACCAGCAACGGCACATCCAGCTTCACGCTGTTTTCCATCAGTTCATGGATCTTTTTCGAGACGGATTCGACATCGTCTTTATGCACTTCGAACACCAGTTCATCGTGAACCTGCATGATCATACGCACCCGCGGCTGCTCTGTCTCCAGCCAGGCATCAACGGCGATCATTGCACGTTTAATGATATCTGCCGCTGTCCCCTGCATCGGGGCGTTGATGGCTGCACGCTCAGCTCCGGCGCGGCGGGCTGCATTGCTGGATTGGATATCCGGCAGATAGAGGCGGCGACCTTCCAGCGTTTCGACATAGCCTTTTTCTTTCGCCTGGGCGCGGGTGGTCTCCATGTACTTCAGCACACCCGGATAGCGTTCAAAATAGAGATCCATGTACTTCTGCGACTCTTTACGCGGAATATTGAGCTGACGGGAGAGACCAAAGGCGCTCATACCGTAGATCAGACCAAAGTTGATCGCTTTTGCGCTGCGGCGCTGTTCCCCGGTCACACTCTCCAGTGACATGCCAAACACTTCGGCTGCCGTCGCCCGGTGAATATCCTGCCCTTCCGCAAAGGCGGTCAACAGGCCCTTATCCCGTGACAGGTGTGCCATAATACGCAGCTCAATCTGAGAGTAGTCAGCAGAGACGATGACGTAGTCCTGCGGCGCAATAAACGCCTGACGGATACGACGCCCCTCTTCATTACGCACCGGAATGTTTTGCAGGTTAGGATCGGTTGAGGACAGCCGCCCGGTAGCCGCCACAGCCTGATGATAAGAGGTATGCACGCGGCCCGTTTTCGGGTTGATCATCAACGGCAGCTTATCGGTATAGGTCGATTTCAGCTTTGCCAGCCCGCGGTATTGCAGGATCACTTTTGGCAGTGGATAGTCCAGCGCCAGCTCCTCCAGCACCTCTTCAGAGGTGGACGGCGCGCCGCCCGGAGTCTTCTTCAGCGGCTTAATGCCCTGCTTTTCAAACAGAATGGTCTGCAGCTGTTTGGTGGACGAGAGATTAAACGCCTCGCCGGCGATCTCATGCGCTTTTTGCTCGAGTTCGTTCAGGCGCAACGCGATCTCTTCCGAGTGCTTATGCAGCACAGCCGGGTCGATCTTCACGCCGTTGCGCTCAATCCGGGACAGAACCGGCACCAGCGGCATCTCGATATTCTGGAATACGTTCAGCGGCCCGGCGTGCTTTTGCAGCTTTGGCCACATCTTTAAATGCAGTTGCAGCGTGACGTCGGCATCTTCTGCCGCGTAATGTCCCGCCTCTTCCAGTGCGATCTGGTTAAACGTCAGCTGATTCTTACCCTTACCCGCGATCTCTTCAAAGGTGACGGTTTTGTGCTTCAGCCAGCGATCGGAGAGTGAATCCATATCATGACGACCGGCCACGCTGTCAAGGATATAGGACTCCAGCATGGTATCGAAGGCGATGCCCCGCAGCTCAATGCCGTAGTTCTGCAGGATGCCGCGATCGAACTTCAGGTTTTGCCCCACCTTGAGTGCTTTGTCGTCTTCAAGGATCGGCTTAAGGAGTTCGAGTACGCGCTCGCGAGCGATCTGCTCAGGCGCATCCAGATAGTCGTGGGCGACCGGCACATAGGCGGCAACGCCAGGCTCAGTGGCAAAGGAGAGACCCACCATATTGGCGGAGACGTTGTCGAGGCTGTCGGTTTCGGTATCAAAAGCGAACACCGGCGCCTGCTTTAATTTTTCAATCCAGACCTGCAGCTGTGCTTCATCGAGAATGGTTTCGTAATGTTCAGACGAGAGGACGCTGGCTTCTTCTTCCGGCTCCTCTTCTGCATCAATCACCAGCGTCTCTTTCGGCTTAGCGGCTGGTTTCGCCCCTTTCGCCTGCAGCCATTTCCCCGCTTCGAGATCGGTTATCCAGCGTTTGAATTCATATTGCTTAAACAGGCCCAACAGCTCTTCGGCGGCAGGCTGCTGCACTTCCAGCTGTTCGCAGGTCAGATCCAGTTCAACGTCGGTTTTAATCGTCGCCAGCTGATAGGAGAGGTACGCCACCTCTTTGTTTTGCTCAAGTTTGGCGGCCATGGTTTTGGCGCCGCGGAAGGATAACCCGGCAATTTTGTCCTGTTCGCTATACAGCGTATCCAGCCCACCCAGCCCCTGCAGCAGCGCCTGGGCCGTCTTCTCGCCCACGCCCGGCACGCCAGGGATGTTATCGGAAGAGTCGCCCATCAGGGCGAGGAAGTCGATGATCAGCTCTGGCGGCACGCCATACTTGGTCACCACCTCTTCCGGCCCGAGGATAGTATTGGTCATGGTGTTAATCAGGGTGATCCCCGGGGTCACCAGCTGCGCCATGTCTTTATCGCCGGTACTGATTAATACCGGACGGCCAAGCTTCTCGGCTTCTCGCGCCAGCGTACCGATCACATCGTCCGCTTCCACGCCAGAGACGGCCATTAAAGGCAGCCCCATCGCTTTCACCATCTTATGCAGAGGCTCAATCTGCGCGCGCAGATCGTCCGGCATCGGCGGGCGATGGGATTTGTAATGTTCAAACAGCTCATCCCTGAAAGTTTTGCCTTTCGCATCGAAGACCACAGCGGCATGGCTCGGCTGATACTGCAGGATCAAGCTACGCAGCATGTTCAGCACGCCATACATTGCGCCCGTAGGCTCTCCCGCGCTGTTAGTCAGCGGAGGAAACGCATGATACGCCCGATAGAGATAAGACGAACCGTCGACGAGAATAAGCGGATTTTCGGGGATCTGAACCATAATGTCCGTGCCTTTGAGTAATTTATGGATAAAGGATGCCACAGAAGGATGAAAACATCAGTTTTTCGCGGCCAATACAGCCAAAGATTTTGCGATCCTGACGATCGCTCGCAAAGTAAATCTGTGGATAAGTTTGTGAGTAGTTTCTGCGGCCTGGACTAAATGTGCTATCTGACGATCGCCCATAAAATAATTATCCTTATGAATCAATGGATTATTATTTGATCGCGATCTCATATTTCTGATTGATGACAATTTACTCCATGTGGATATAAGCCACGCAGGATCCGCGCTACAGAATTTTTCTCCACCGGGCAGGCAAATGAGAATTCCCGCCAGGTAAAAGCGCCATCCTTAGAGCGTTTTCTGGTAAAATCAGCGCCCGGTGTCTGTTTATCAGGCGCTAATTATAGCTAACTACCTGAAAACACTCATCATGTCGAGACTGCTGGCTGCGAGCATACTTCTGTTAAGTATCGCATTAACTATTCTGGTCACCATCGCCTGTTCCGTGCCGATCATCATCGCCGGAATAATTAAACTGCTATTACCGATCCCCATCGTCTGGCGTGCAGTCTCTGCTTTCTGTAACTTCATGATGTACTGCTGGTGTGAAGGCCTGGCGGTACTTCTGCGCCTTAACCCGCATCTAAAGTGGGATGTTCAGGGTCTGGAAGGGCTCAACAAGAAAAACTGGTATTTGCTCATCTGTAACCACCACTGCTGGGCCGATATCGTGGTGTTATGCGTGCTGTTCCGCAAACATATCCCGATGAACAAATACTTTCTTAAACAACAGCTCGCCTGGGTGCCCTTTATTGGCCTCGCCTGCTGGGCGCTGGATATGCCCTTCATGAAACGCTATTCGCGCAGCTATCTGATTCGCCATCCTGAGCGCCGCGGCAAAGATGTTGAAACGACCCGCCGCTCGTGTGAGAAGTTTCGTGCGCACCCCACCACGATCGTCAACTTTGTCGAAGGCTCTCGCTTTACCGAAGAGAAACAGCAGCAAACCCGCTCGCCATATGCCAACCTGCTGCCACCCAAAGCGGCCGGGATTGCCATGGCGCTTAACGTACTGGGCCAACAGTTCGACAAGTTACTGGACGTGACGCTCTGCTATCCCGAAAACGATAAGACGCCGTTTTACGATATGCTCAGCGGCAAATTAACCCGGATTGTGGTGCGTATTAATCTGGTGCCTGTGGCGGAGGAGTTACACGGGGACTATGTCAGCGATAAGAACTTTAAGCGACGTTTCCAGCTCTGGCTGAATACGCTGTGGAGTGAGAAGGACGCGCTGATAAACAAGATAAAAGCCGAATACAATAACGCCGGTCATTGACCGGCGTTTTCTTTATTACTTCTTCTCAACCAGATACTTCACGGTATCGGCATATTGCTGGACGAAGATGTCCATGCTGCTGGTATCCATGCCCTGCATATTCAGCTGATATTTACCGTTAACATACATAGCCGGCACGCCGCGCAGCTGCAGATCGGCAGCAGCTTTTTCCTGTTGAGCCACCAGGGATTTCACGACAAAGCTATTCCAGGCTGCATCGTATTCTTCACCTTTAACACCGGCATCAACAAATACTTTACGGATATCAGCAGTGGTCTGGACGGTCTGGGTTTTCTGAACCGCTTCAAACATCGGCGCAGTAATTTTGTCTTCCACACCCAGCGCCAACGCTACGGCCCATGCCTGAGTCAGGTCTTTGCCCAATGGACCAAGAAACTCAACGTGATACTTGGTCATTTTGGTGCCTTCCGGCAGCTTTTTCTTCACGCTATCGGAAACGTGCAGAACCTGCTCGAACTCATAGCAGTGCGGGCAGTAGAATGAGAAGAACTCCAGAACCTGAGGTTCTCCGGCAACTGGCTTATCGAGGGTAATATACTGCTTGCCATCGGTAAACTGTGCAGCCGATGCGCTAAAAGCCAGAATCATACCTGCCAGCGCCAGCCATATTTTTTTCATAATCAACTCTCTCCTGGGTGTGTTCGATTAATACATTGGCGTTAATTGCAAAGGGGGTTCCTGCAGAACCTTTACCTGTTCAATAAATGTGGATATCTGGTTACGCCAGTAATCTTCCCCGGTAAGCCATGGGAAGTTTCTGGGGAAAGCGGGGTCGTCCCAACGCCTGATTAACCATGCAAGATAATAAACAAAACGCATGGCGCGTAAAGGTTCGATTAATGCAATTTCGTCTGAATCAAAGGAACTGAATTCTTCATAGGCTTCGATAATTGTCTCCAGCTGCATCCGCTGCTCGGCTTTATCGCCATTCAACAGCATCCAGAGATCCTGAATGGCAGGTCCCATTCGCGCATCATCGAGATCGACAAATAATGGTCCATCACGCCAGAGGATATTTCCGGCATGGCAATCGCCGTGCAGACGCAGCGTTGTTACGTTGTTATCCCAGCGCAGTATGACGGCATTAATTAAGCCATCCGTTGCGGCAAGGAATTGCGCCTTAAGCCCTGAAGGGATGAGCGTGGAAGTTTCAAATACCTGACGAGGTTCGAGCAAGTATTCCTGAATGCCGATGGCAGGGCGGGCGGTAAATGCGCTTTTCTGCCCCGTCTGATGAATGCGCCCTAAATAACGGGCTACCCACTCCATCTGATCGATATTATCGGCTTCAAATTGCCGACCACCGAGGCTGGGGAAGACGGCAAAATAAAAACCCTGGTGAGTCAGCAGCGTCTGATTATTGAATTCAAGGGGTGCAGCGACGGGAACATCATCGGCCACCAGGTCGAGAGCGAACTGATGCTCTTCCTGAATTTGATCAGCTGACCAGCGCTGCGGGCGATAAAATTTCACCACAAAGCGCCGGCGATCCTCGTCCTGAAACTGGTAAACGCGGTTCTCATAGCTGTTTAAAGGAGTCAGGCCTGAGTCCACCCGGATGCCCTGTTCAAACAGCGCATCCATAATGGTATCCGGGTGTAAGGTCTGGAAAGTAAAAGCCTGGTCGTTCATCCGATCATCCGGAAATTATACGAATGATTGAGGATATCATTTAACGGCGTTTACGGTGGTGCCTCTTACAAGCTTTTACTCTTTAATTACACCACGCGCGCGCAGAAGGGCGGTTTTAAAATCTTCTTCGTAATCTTTCTGAATACCCGGGATCACCGCATCTTTGCCTGAATCACGCATTTTCAGGTGATAGATCAGGATGTCATCAGAAAGGTCGGCCAGCTCACCGTCATAGCCTGACTCCAGCGCCAGTTTCTGTAAGAATTGCATCAGGTTAAGTTCTGGCTCTTTTTGCCAGGCTGGCTGGAGGAGTTCAATAACTTCGTTCAGACGTTTACATTTCATAGTAATGCTCCTTTCATTTAGAGTGACACGTTAGCAGGGTCAATCCCACAAGAAAAGAGGCGATATTGTTGAGCCAGATAAGCAGCATCACCGGGGTGGTATTAGCCGGAGGCAAAGCGTCACGCATGGGTGGTAAAGATAAGGGCTTGCAGGAGCTGAACGGTCTGCCGTTATGGCAGCACGTTGCGCGAACGCTGCGTAAGCAGGTCGACACGCTCGCCGTCAGTGCCAACCGTAATATAGCCACTTATCAGGAAAGCGGGTATCCCGTTTACGCGGATCTCCTGGCTGATTACCCTGGGCCGCTGGCGGGCATGCTTTCTGTCATGCTGCAGTGCGACGCGGAGTGGTTTCTGTTCTGTCCTTGCGATACACCCTTTATCCCGGATTGCCTGGCTGAGCGGCTGATAAAAAGCAGGGAAACGGCTCCCGTGGTGTGGGCACATGACGGCGATCGCGATCACCCAACCATTGCATTAATGCATCGCCAGCTGATGCCGAAGCTACAGGACTATCTAGCCGCAGGCGAGCGACGGGTGATGGTCTTTATGCGCCTGGCGGGCGGCCATTCCGTTGATTTTAGTGATATGAAGCAGGCATTTATTAATATGAATACCCTCGAAGAGATGCAAGCGGTTCAGAGGTACAAATGATACCGGTTATAGCGATTGCCGCCTGGAGCGGTACGGGGAAAACTACCCTGTTAAAGGCCGTCATCCCGGCACTCTGTGCCAGAGGTGTGCGCCCGGGGCTCATCAAACATACCCACCACAACATGGATATCGATACGCCCGGGAAAGATAGTTACGAACTGCGCAAGGCCGGTGCGGCACAAACCCTCGTCGCCAGCAGTCAGCGATGGGCCTTAATGACGGAAACCCCTGACGAAGAGGAGATCGATCTGGCTTATCTCATCAGTCGGATGGATCATTCGAAGCTGGATCTGGTGCTGGTGGAAGGTTTTAAGCATGAGCCGGTGGCAAAGATCCTGCTTTTCAGAAGCGACACCGGGCATGATATTACTGAGTTAACGCTTGATGAGCACGTCATCGCGGTGGCCAGTGACGATGTGCTTTCACTTCCCGTACCGGTACTGGATATCAATAATAGCGAGGGGATCGTGGATTTCATCCAGCAATGGATGGAGACGTTGTAGGCCGGGTAAGGCGAAGCCGCCACCCGGTGGTTTTTCCCGCCGCAACGCAAAAAAGCCCATCCGGGAGGATGGGCTTCTTACTTATTTGATGCCTGGCAGTTCCCTACTCTCGCATGGGGGAGACCCCACACTACCATCGGCGCTACGGCGTTTCACTTCTGAGTTCGGCATGGGGTCAGGTGGGACCACCGCGCTACAGCCGCCAGGCAAATTCTGTTTCCGACACGCCCTTCGGGCCTGTCAGTTAATCTGTATCAGCTGAAAATTGTCTCAAATCCGCCGAAACAGCTTCGGCGTTGTAAGGTTAAGCCTCACGGTTCATTAGTATCGGTTAGCTCAACGCATCGCTGCGCTTACACACCCGACCTATCAACGTCGTCGTCTTCAACGTTCCTTCAGGAGCCTTAAAGGCTCAGGGAGAACTCATCTCGGGGCAAGTTTCGTGCTTAGATGCTTTCAGCACTTATCTCTTCCGCATTTAGCTACCGGGCAGTGCCATTGGCATGACAACCCGAACACCAGTGATGCGTCCACTCCGGTCCTCTCGTACTAGGAGCAGCCCCCCCTCAATTCTCCAGCGCCCACGGCAGATAGGGACCGAACTGTCTCACGACGTTCTAAACCCAGCTCGCGTACCACTTTAAACGGCGAACAGCCGTACCCTTGGGACCTACTTCAGCCCCAGGATGTGATGAGCCGACATCGAGGTGCCAAACACCGCCGTCGATATGAACTCTTGGGCGGTATCAGCCTGTTATCCCCGGAGTACCTTTTATCCGTTGAGCGATGGCCCTTCCATACAGAACCACCGGATCACTATGACCTGCTTTCGCACCTGCTCGAGCCGTCACTCTCGCAGTCAAGCTAGCTTATGCCATTGCACTAACCTCCTGATGTCCGACCAGGATTAGCTAACCTTCGTGCTCCTCCGTTACTCTTTAGGAGGAGACCGCCCCAGTCAAACTACCCACCAGACACTGTCCGCAACCCGGGTAACGGGTCCACGTTAGAACACCAGCCATTAAAGGGTGGTATTTCAAGGTTGGCTCCACGCAGACTGGCGTCCACGCTTCAAAGCCTCCCACCTATCCTACACATCAAGGACCAGTGTTCAGTGTCAAGCTATAGTAAAGGTTCACGGGGTCTTTCCGTCTTGCCGCGGGTACACTGCATCTTCACAGCGATTTCAATTTCACTGAGTCTCGGGTGGAGACAGCCTGGCCATCATTACGCCATTCGTGCAGGTCGGAACTTACCCGACAAGGAATTTCGCTACCTTAGGACCGTTATAGTTACGGCCGCCGTTTACCGGGGCTTCGATCAAGAGCTTCGCGTTGCCGCTAACCCCATCAATTAACCTTCCGGCACCGGGCAGGCGTCACACCGTATACGTCCACTTTCGTGTTTGCACAGTGCTGTGTTTTTAATAAACAGTTGCAGCCAGCTGGTATCTTCGACTGATTTCAGCTCCACCCGCAGGGGCTTCACCTACATATCAGCGTGCCTTCTCCCGAAGTTACGGCACCATTTTGCCTAGTTCCTTCACCCGAGTTCTCTCAAGCGCCTTGGTATTCTCTACCTGACCACCTGTGTCGGTTTGGGGTACGATTTGATGTTACCTGATGCTTAGAGGCTTTTCCTGGAAGCAGGGCATTTGTTGCTTCAGCACCGTAGTGCCTCGTCATCACACCTCAGCGTTGAAAAGGTACCGGATTTACCTGGAACCTCCGCCTACATGCTTAAACCGGGACAACCGTCGCCCGGCCAACATAGCCTTCTCCGTCCCCCCTTCGCAGTAACACCGAGTACAGGAATATTAACCTGTTTCCCATCGACTACGCCTTTCGGCCTCGCCTTAGGGGTCGACTCACCCTGCCCCGATTAACGTTGGACAGGAACCCTTGGTCTTCCGGCGAGCGGGCTTTTCACCCGCTTTATCGTTACTTATGTCAGCATTCGCACTTCTGATACCTCCAGCAGACCTCACAGTCCACCTTCGACGGCTTACAGAACGCTCCCCTACCCAACAACACATAGTGTCGCTGCCGCAGCTTCGGTGCATGGTTTAGCCCCGTTACATCTTCCGCGCAGGCCGACTCGACCAGTGAGCTATTACGCTTTCTTTAAATGATGGCTGCTTCTAAGCCAACATCCTGGCTGTCTGTGCCTTCCCACATCGTTTCCCACTTAACCATGACTTTGGGACCTTAGCTGGCGGTCTGGGTTGTTTCCCTCTTCACGACGGACGTTAGCACCCGCCGTGTGTCTCCCGTGATAACATTCTCCGGTATTCGCAGTTTGCATCGGGTTGGTAAGCCGGGATGGCCCCCTAGCCGAAACAGTGCTCTACCCCCCGGAGATGAATTCACGAGGCGCTACCTAAATAGCTTTCGGGGAGAACCAGCTATCTCCCGGTTTGATTGGCCTTTCACCCCCAGCCACAAGTCATCCGCTAATTTTTCAACATTAGTCGGTTCGGTCCTCCAGTTAGTGTTACCCAACCTTCAACCTGCCCATGGCTAGATCACCGGGTTTCGGGTCTATACCCTGCAACTTAACGCCCAGTTAAGACTCGGTTTCCCTTCGGCTCCCCCTATACGGTTAACCTTGCTACAGAATATAAGTCGCTGACCCATTATACAAAAGGTACGCAGTCACACCACGAAGGTGCTCCCACTGCTTGTACGTACACGGTTTCAGGTTCTTTTTCACTCCCCTCGCCGGGGTTCTTTTCGCCTTTCCCTCACGGTACTGGTTCACTATCGGTCAGTCAGGAGTATTTAGCCTTGGAGGATGGTCCCCCCCATATTCAGACAGGATACCACGTGTCCCGCCCTACTCTTCGAGTTCACAGCAGGTGTATCTTCGTGTACGGGAGTATCACCCTGTACCCTGCGACTTTCCAGACGCTTCCACTGACACACATGCTGATTCAGACTCTGGGCTGTTCCCCGTTCGCTCGCCGCTACTGGGGGAATCTCGGTTGATTTCTTTTCCTCAGGGTACTTAGATGTTTCAGTTCCCCTGGTTCGCTTCGTTAAGCTATGTATTCACTTAACGATAGTGCAACGGATTGCACTGGGTTTCCCCATTCGGAAATCGTCGGTTATAACGGTTCATATCACCTTACCGACGCTTATCGCAGATTAGCACGTCCTTCATCGCCTCTGACTGCCTAGGCATCCACCGTGTACGCTTGGTCGCTTAACCTCACAACCCGAAGATGTTTCACTTCTGATTGCGAAAATTTGAGAGACTCCAACACACCGCTTATCTGCTCTTATTACGGAGAGCAGACACGGCGTGTCGTTTCAATTTTCAGCTTGATCCAGATTTTTAAAGAGCAAATATCTCAAACATCACCCGAAGATGAGTTTTGAGATACTGATTGGTTGTGCCTTTCACTCACACCCAGCAAGTGGCGTCCCCTAGGGGATTCGAACCCCTGTTGCCGCCGTGAAAGGGCGGAGTCCTAACCGCTAGACGAAGGGGACACGATGTGTCACGACTTCGCAGCCGTCTTGCTCGTTACTTTTCATCAGACAATCTGTGTGAGCACTACAAAGGCAGGTTCTTTAAGGTAAGGAGGTGATCCAACCGCAGGTTCCCCTACGGTTACCTTGTTACGACTTCACCCCAGTCATGAATCACAAAGTGGTAAGCGCCCTCCCGAAGGTTAAGCTACCTACTTCTTTTGCAACCCACTCCCATGGTGTGACGGGCGGTGTGTACAAGGCCCGGGAACGTATTCACCGTAGCATTCTGATCTACGATTACTAGCGATTCCGACTTCATGGAGTCGAGTTGCAGACTCCAATCCGGACTACGACGCACTTTATGAGGTCCGCTTGCTCTCGCGAGGTCGCTTCTCTTTGTATGCGCCATTGTAGCACGTGTGTAGCCCTACTCGTAAGGGCCATGATGACTTGACGTCATCCCCACCTTCCTCCAGTTTATCACTGGCAGTCTCCTTTGAGTTCCCGGCCTAGCCGCTGGCAACAAAGGATAAGGGTTGCGCTCGTTGCGGGACTTAACCCAACATTTCACAACACGAGCTGACGACAGCCATGCAGCACCTGTCTCAGAGTTCCCGAAGGCACCAAAGCATCTCTGCTAAGTTCTCTGGATGTCAAGAGTAGGTAAGGTTCTTCGCGTTGCATCGAATTAAACCACATGCTCCACCGCTTGTGCGGGCCCCCGTCAATTCATTTGAGTTTTAACCTTGCGGCCGTACTCCCCAGGCGGTCGACTTAACGCGTTAGCTCCGGAAGCCACTCCTCAAGGGAACAACCTCCAAGTCGACATCGTTTACGGCGTGGACTACCAGGGTATCTAATCCTGTTTGCTCCCCACGCTTTCGCACCTGAGCGTCAGTCTTTGTCCAGGGGGGCCGCCTTCGCCACCGGTATTCCTCCAGATCTCTACGCATTTCACCGCTACACCTGGAATTCTACCCCCCTCTACAAGACTCTAGCCTGCCAGTTTCGAATGCAGTTCCCAGGTTGAGCCCGGGGATTTCACATCCGACTTGACAGACCGCCTGCGTGCGCTTTACGCCCAGTAATTCCGATTAACGCTTGCACCCTCCGTATTACCGCGGCTGCTGGCACGGAGTTAGCCGGTGCTTCTTCTGCGGGTAACGTCAATCGACAAGGTTATTAACCTTATCGCCTTCCTCCCCGCTGAAAGTACTTTACAACCCGAAGGCCTTCTTCATACACGCGGCATGGCTGCATCAGGCTTGCGCCCATTGTGCAATATTCCCCACTGCTGCCTCCCGTAGGAGTCTGGACCGTGTCTCAGTTCCAGTGTGGCTGGTCATCCTCTCAGACCAGCTAGGGATCGTCGCCTAGGTGAGCCGTTACCCCACCTACTAGCTAATCCCATCTGGGCACATCTGATGGCAAGAGGCCCGAAGGTCCCCCTCTTTGGTCTTGCGACGTTATGCGGTATTAGCTACCGTTTCCAGTAGTTATCCCCCTCCATCAGGCAGTTTCCCAGACATTACTCACCCGTCCGCCGCTCGTCACCCGGGGAGCAAGCTCCCCTGTGCTACCGCCCGACTTGCATGTGTTAGGCCTGCCGCCAGCGTTCAATCTGAGCCATGATCAAACTCTTCAATTTAAGTTTGATGCTCGTGAATTAAACTTCGTAATGAATTACGTATGTTCACTCAGAGACTTTGGTATTCATTTATCGTCTTGCGACGTTAAGAATCCATGTCACTTTGAGTGCCCACACAGATTGTCTGATAAATTGTTAAAGAGCAGTGCAACGCGGCTTTCGCTCACCGTTGCGAGGTCCCGTATAATACGTTTTCCTCTTTCAGAGTCAAGCGATTATTTCGCGCTTTTCTCTGCTGACCCGGCGGCCTGTTTGCCGTTGTTCCGTGTCAGTGGAGGCGCATTATAGGGAGTTCTTCGGCAGTGACAAGAGTAAATTTAAAAAAAATAATCAACCGTACTTTTTTTCACCAAAAGACCCGTCTTTTAGCCAGAAATTGCGCTAATTGTCGTTTTACCAACCACAACTATCCTGCAGATGGCATACTTACTAGCATTAAGAATCAAGGAATATGCGTTATGCCTTTGAGCGCGCAACAGCTGGCGGCACAAAAAAACCTCTCCTATGTGCTGGCAGAAAAACTGGCACAGCGGATCCTGGCGGGTGAATATCTGCCAGGGAGTATCTTGCCGGGCGAACTGGAACTGGGTGAGCAGTTTGGCGTGAGCCGAACTGCCGTGCGTGAAGCCGTGAAAACCTTAACCGCGAAAGGGATGGTACTTCCCCGCCCGCGTATCGGTACGCGCGTGATGCCTCAGAGCAACTGGAACTTTCTCGATCAGGAGCTACTCTCCTGGTGGATGACGGAAGATAACTTCCATCAGGTGATCGACCATTTCCTGGTCATGCGCAGCAGTCTGGAGCCGCAGGCCTGCCTGCTGGCCGCCACGATCGGAACGGCAGAACAAAAAGCGCGATTAAATACCCTGATGGATGAGATGGTGCATCTGAAAAAGCACTTTAACCGGGAACGCTGGATAGAAGTGGATATGGCCTGGCACGAGCATATCTATGAGATGAGCGGTAATCCCTTCCTGACCTCTTTTGCCTCGCTCTTTCACTCTGTCTATCACACCTACTTTACGTCTATTACTCAGGACGAGGTGGTGAAGCTGGATTTACACCAGGCTATCGTTGATGCCATTCAGGATAGCGATGGGCTACGCGCCATGACGGCCAGCCAGGCACTGCTTGCCGCACCGGCACGGTAGCAACAAAAAACAGGAATTCGAATGACAGTAAAAAAAGCGCGCAGCATGGCGGGTTTGCCATGGATCGCGGCAATGGCTTTCTTTATGCAGGCGTTGGACGCCACCATCCTCAACACCGCGCTTCCGGCGATTGCCGAAAGCCTTAACCGTTCTCCGCTGGCCATGCAGTCAGCCATCATCAGTTATACCCTGACCGTTGCAATGCTGATCCCGGTGAGCGGCTGGCTGGCCGATCGCTTCGGCACGCGACGTGTCTTTATGCTGGCGGTGACTTTGTTTACGCTGGGTTCACTGGCCTGCGCACTCTCCAGTTCGCTGGGTGAGCTGGTTGTATTCCGGGTGATTCAGGGTATTGGCGGCGCGATGATGATGCCGGTCGCGCGTCTGGCGCTGCTAAGGGCCTATCCGCGCAGCGAACTGTTGCCGGTGCTTAACTTTGTTACCATGCCGGGCCTGGTCGGGCCGATCCTCGGGCCGGTGCTGGGGGGCGTGCTGGTCACCTGGGCCAGCTGGCACTGGATATTCCTCATTAATATTCCGATTGGCATCGCCGGTATTTTCTATGCCCGTAAATTTATGCCGAACTTCACCACCCCGCGGCGCAAATTCGATATGGGGGGGGTTCTTCCTGTTTGGTCTGAGTCTGGTGCTGTTCTCCAGCGGCATGGAGCTGTTCGGTGAGAAAGTCGTGGCCACCTGGCTGGCCGTCTCCATCATCTTCAGCGGCATTCTTCTTTTCCTTCTTTATATACGTCATGCGCGTCGCCATCCTACGCCGCTGATTTCGCTCTCGCTGTTTAACACGCGCACCTTCTCGGTGGGCATTGCCGGAAACATCGCTTCGCGACTCGGCACCGGCTGTGTTCCCTTCCTGATGCCGCTGATGCTGCAGGTCGGGTTTGGTTATCCGGCGCTGATTGCTGGCTGCATGATGGCGCCCACGGCGGTGGGTTCGATACTGGCTAAATCCGGCGTGACCCAGCTGTTACGCCGGCTGGGATACCGCAGGACGCTGGTCGGGGTGACGGTGTTTATCGGCGTGATGATTGCGCAATTTTCACTGCAGTCGGCAGAGTTGCCGGTGTGGATGCTGATTTTGCCGCTGTTTGTACTGGGGATGGCGATGTCCATCCAGTTCACCTCGATGAACACCATAACCCTTGCCGATCTCAGCGATGAGAACGCCAGCGGCGGCAACAGCATGCTGGCCGTGACGCAGCAGCTGTCGATCAGTCTGGGGGTTGCGGTCAGTGCGGCGGTGCTGCGTTTTTACGAAGGGTTCGACAGTAACAACACTGTCGAACAGTTTCACTCCACCTTTATCACTATGGGCGTGTTGACGGTGATCTCTGCCCTGGTCTTTATGCTGTTAAAACCGAAAGACGGTCGTAACCTCATTAAAGAACGGCACAAACCTAAACCGACCCGCGTTCCATCAGAACAGGAGTAAGCTGCAGCTTCTGCGGTTGCAGCGCGGGCTGGGCGATACGATGGATCAACACGTCAATCGCCAGCTCGCCCAGTTCATCCTTTGGCTGATGAATGGTGGTGAGCGGCGGCGTCATATACTGCGCCAGTTCGATATCGTCATACCCCACCACGGCGATGTCATCCGGGACACGGAGTCCCGCCTGATAGAGTGCCTGATAAGCTCCCACGGCCATCGCATCGTTACCAATAAACACCGCCTGCGGGCGATCTTTCTGCGCCAGTAAGGACTGCATCGCCTCAAACCCGCCGCTGAACTCAAAGTCGCCGGTAATTTGATAGCCGTCAGGCACCGGCAGACCGGCGCGATCCATGGCGACCAGAAAGCCCTCCAGCCGCAGGCGGGCAGGGGTTTTATCCAGCGGACCGGTAATGCAGGCGATGCGGGTATGCCCTTTATCAATCAGATGCTGCGTCGCCATGTCCCCGCCCAGCAGCGAGTTATCCTGAATCAGATCGCTGGTACCGTCGAACGGCGCCCAGTCCATCATCACCGTGGGAACGGAAGGGTAGCGCTGCATAATCTCGGGAGAGGGTTGATGCGTTTCGGTACAGAGCAGTAATAACCCGTCGACGCGCTTTTGCATCAGCGTCTCCAGATTACGGTTCATGCGCTGCTCGTCACCTTCGGTATTGCAGAGCACCAGGCTGTAGCCGCGCTCGAAACAGCTGCGCTCCACGCCGCGCACCAGCTCAGAGTAAAAGGGGTTAGTACTGGCAGTGATGAGCATGCCAATGGTGCGGGTCTGGTTGAGCTTCAGACTGCGCGCCAGGGCAGAAGGCGCATAGTTGAGGGATTTAACTGCAGCTTCGACCTTCTCCCGGATCGCTTCGCTGACGAAGCGATCGTTATTAATGACATGGGAGACCGTCGACGTAGAGACGCCCGCCACGCGAGCGACATCTTTCATTGTGGCCAAACGCTACCTCTGCTGACTTAAAAATTCATCGATCTCATTGCGCCATGGTACAGAAGGTTGTGCGCCTGGACGCGTTACCGCAATGGCCGCTGCCGCATGGGCAAAACGGATCGCGGTATCCAGCTGCTCACCTTCCAGTAGCGCCGTGACCAGCGCACCATTAAAGGTATCGCCCGCCGCGATGGTATCCACCGCTTTCACCTTAAAGCCGGGAACGCGACGACCTTCTCCCTTGACGCTGGCCCAAACGCCACGACTGCCAAGGGTAATGATAACCGTACTGATGCCTTTCTGGTGCAGGGCTTGCGCCGCGCGCGCCGCATCGTCATCGTTTTCGACACGAATGCCCGTCAGCTTTTCGGCTTCGGTTTCGTTAGGGGTGATGATATCCACCAGCGCCAGCAGCTCGTCTGATAATACACGGGCGGGCGCGGGATTAAGTACGACAGTGGTATGATTTTGATGGGCAATTTGCGCAGCCGCCAGCACGCTTTCAACCGGCGATTCCAGCTGCATCAGCAGAGCGTCTGCATCAGCGATACGCGCCTGTTGCGCCGCCACGCGTTCCGTCGTCAGCGCCGCGTTAGCACCCGCATGAATACCGATGACATTCTCCCCTTCCGCGTTGACAAAAATCAGCGCCACGCCGGTAGATTCACCTTCCACCACGCTGACCGGCGCGATATCGATGTTGTCGCTTGCCAGCTGTTCGCGCACGCGCTCACCGGTATCGTCATCGCCGGTACAGGCGATAAAGGCGATGTTTGCGCCGCTGCGTCCGGCGGCGACCGCCTGGTTTGCGCCCTTGCCGCCAAAGGCGACCTGATAGCGATTGCCCGTTACGGTCTCGCCCTGCGTCGGGAAAGCGTCAAGGTTGAGAATGTGATCGGCATTAATACTGCCAAGGACGACAAGCTTACCTGCGGTTTTCATCATTGAGGTGTCCATCTGAGATCGCCACCGGTATTACCCGGTGGCGTATGCCACGCTTTTCTTTATATGTTGTCCTTCAGGCAGCCGGTAGCTGCCTGAATCGCATATTACTGCTTGATGACCAGTTTCAGGTCAACAGGGTATTTAGCCTGAACTTTCTCGCCCTTCAGCACTTTGTCAGCAGTCTGCACGCCGGTCGCGCCGATCTGCTCCGGCAGCTGAGCAATGGTCGCAGCCAGTTTGCCATCGTTTACCGCTTTTTCACCATCCGGCGTGCCGTCAAATCCGACAACCATCACATCAGATTTGCCTGCGGTTTGCAGGGCGCGCAGCGCGCCCAGCGCCATTTCGTCGTTCTGTGCGAATACCGCTTTAACGTCCGGGTGAGCGGTCAGCAGGTTCTGCATCACGTTCAGACCCTTAGTACGGTCGAAGTCTGCCGGCTGGCTGGCCAGCACGTTGAATTTGTGGGCAGCAACGGCCTGCTGGAAGCCTTCGCCACGCTCACGCGCTGCGGAAGTACCGGCAATGCCCTGCAGTTCGATAACTTTAGCGCCTTCACCCGCTTTCTTCGCAATGTAGTCACCGGCGATTTTACCGCCCAGCACGTTATCAGACGCAATGTGGCTGACCACTTCGCCTTTAGATGCCTGACGGTCCAGGGTGATCACCGGGATGTTGGCCTGGTTAGCCATCTTCACGGCGTTACCTACCGCATCGGAATCGGTCGGGTTGATCAGCAGAATTTTGGTGCCGCGAACGGTTAAGTCCTGAACGTTAGCCAGCTCTTTCGCCGGGTTGTTCTGGGAGTCGAGGATCACCAGGTTGTAGCCCAGTTTGTCGGCTTCTTTCTGCGCACCATCCTTCAGGGAGACGAAGAACGGGTTGTTCAGGGTAGAAACCACCAGCGCGATAGTATCTTTCGCCATGGCGTTTGCACTCACAGTTGCGCTCAGCGCGACAGCAGAAACCAGGGTAGCCAGTTTTTTCATGTTCATATCAAAGATGTCCTGTAGTGTCGTCAGTTACTGTTTTTTGTTGTCTACCAGTACCGCCAGCAAAATCACTACCGCTTTGACGATCATCTGGTAATAGGAAGAAACACCTAACAAATTCAAACCATTGTTCAGGAAGCCGAGGATCAGCGCACCGATCAGCGTCCCCACGATACGACCTTTACCCCCTGCCAGGCTGGTGCCGCCGAGCACCACCGCAGCGATGGCGTCCAGCTCATAACCCGTACCCGCAGTTGGCTGCGCGGAGGAGAGACGCGCCACCTCGATAATGCCCGCCAGCGAGGCCAGCAGGCCGCACAGGGAGTAGACGATAATTTTGACTTTATTGACGCTGATGCCGGACAGACGCGTTGCCGCTTCGTTACCGCCCAGAGCATAGATATAGCGACCCAGACGGGTGTGATGCAGCATGTACCACGCCGCGAGGAACACCAGGCCCATGATCCAGACCGGCGTCGGGATACCCAGCGGGCGACCGATACCGAACCAGCCAAACAGATCGGCGTTGTCGGTGAAGCCGGTGTTCACCGGGCTGCCGTTGGTGTAGACCATGGTCACACCGCGCAGCAGCAGCATCATCACCAGGGTGGCAATAAACGCCTGCACGCGGCCTTTCGCCACAATCATTCCGGTGACAGCACCAATTGCGGCGCCCAGCGCCAGCGCCGCTGCTACGGCCACCAGCGCGTTGACTTCAATCCCTACAATTGAAGCGGCAACCGCGCCGGTGAGCGCCAGCAGGGAACCGACGGACAGGTCGATACCCGACGTCAAAATCACCAGCGTCATCCCCACCGCCATAATGGCGTTGACGGAAGTCTGCTGAAGAATGTTGAACAGGTTATTAACGGTAAAAAAGTTCGGGCTCATGGTGGAGACAATCGCGATCAGCACCAGCAGGGCAATCAGCGATTTTTGTTCCAGCAGCCATGCCTTCGTGAAATAACGGCGTCCAGAAACAGCCTGGGTAGTCATCTTCTTACTCCTGATCCACGCGATTAAGCTTGCCCACAGCGGCAGCCATCAGAATTTCCTGGGTGGCCTGCTCGCGACTGAATTCACCGCCGAGATGCCCTTCATGCATGACGATAATGCGATCGCTCATGCCTAATACCTCTGGCATCTCGGAAGAGACCAGAATGATGCTCAGCCCGTCAGCCTTGAACTGGTTGATGAGCTGATAAATCTCTTTCTTCGCGCCAACGTCCACGCCGCGGGTTGGCTCATCGAGGATCAGCACCTTCGGACGGGTCATCAGGCCGCGGGCAATCGCCACTTTCTGCTGGTTACCGCCGGAGAGCAGACCGATTGCCTGTTCCATCGACGGGGTTTTGACGTTAAAGAGGCGGATAAAATCGCTGACGGCCTGCTGTTCGTCTTTATGCTTCAGGCCACCGCCGCTGCGGCTGAAGTAGCGCAGCGCGGTCAGGGACATGTTCTCTTTCACCGACATGCCCAGCACCAGGCCATCGCGCTTACGGTCTTCGGAGATGTAGACGATACCGTTCGCCAGGCCATCCTGCGGCGTACGGGTGACAACCTCATGACCATCAAGGGTGACGTATCCGCTGGCGCGTGGATTGGCGCCATACAGCACCTTCATCAGCTCGGTACGTCCGGCCCCCATCAGCCCGGCCACGCCGAGGATCTCCCCCCCTGGCGCAGGGTAAAGCTGACGTCATGCACCCCAGGGCCGCACAGATTATCGACCTTCAGGCGGATATCGCCCGGGGCCTTATCGATACGCGGATACTGGTCTTCCAGCTTACGTCCCACCATCATCTCAATCAGCGTGTCTTCGGTGAGGGTCACCACTTCACGCTCGGCAATAAACTGCCCGTCGCGGAAGACGGTGACGTCATCGCAGATCTCGAAGATCTCTTTCATGCGGTGGGAGATATAGACGATGCCGCGCCCCTGCGCTTTCAGCTCGCGGATCACGCGGAACAGAGAGTCGGTTTCGGTATCGGTGAGGGCATCTGTTGGCTCATCCATCACGATAACCCGCGATTCAAAGCTCAGGACCTTCGCGATCTCCACCATCTGCTGATCGCCGATGGAGAGTTCGCCCACCAGCCGATCGCTTTTGAAGCGCAGGTTCAGCTTCGCCAGCAGCTTATCGGCTTCGGCATACATCTGTTTCCAGTCGATTTTGCCAAAGCGGTTAACGAACTCACGACCGAGGAAGATGTTCTCCGCGATGGAGAGCTGCGGGATCAGGTTCAGCTCCTGGTGAATGATGCCGATCCCGGCCTCCTGGGAGGATTTCGGGCCGTTGAAGGTGGTCTCTTTCCCCAGCCACTGCAGCGAACCGGCGTCGCGTTGATAGATGCCGGTCAGCACTTTCATCATTGTGGATTTGCCGGCGCCGTTTTCACCCACCAGCGCCATCACGCGCCCGGCGTAGACATTCAGTGCGGCACCGGAGAGGGCTTTAACGCCCGGGAACGACTTATCGATCCCTTTCAGTTGCAGGAGTGCGTCCATGATGGCCTCAGAAGGTGACGCCAGCACAGAGAATGATATTCGCATACGGGGAACACTCCCCGCTGCGGATAACCGCCTGGCTGTCAGCGGTATTTTTCTTGAACTGCTCGTGCGTTATGTAACTTATTTTTATGGTGTTTCCCTGGTGGTGTTGCAGTTGCTTGATATGGCCAAGCAACGTTTCGTGGAGCTGCGGATTATGTTGTTGGATTTCCGTTGCGAGAATGGCTTCCTCAACCTGCATCTCGGTTGTCACCACGTCCAGCACCTGCATAAACGAGGGCACGCCCTGCGTTAACGCCAGATCAATACGCGTTGTGCTGTGGGGAATGGGTAAACCCGCATCACATACCACCAGCGTATCGGTATGCCCAAGACGGGAGATGACCGATGAGACTTCAGAGTTGAGTACCGTGCCTTTCTTCATTTTCTTGCTCCACTAGCGAAACGTTTCGCTGGCGTCAGTTTAATCTTACCGATGCGCAGAAAACCACCATGGCGTTGCAGATTTGTGATCGTTGTCGAAACGTTTCGCTAAGTGAAATGTAGACCGAAGAATTGCCCGGCGGCGCTTCGCTTGCGCGGGCCTACGGGTGGGGTAGGCCGGGTAAGCGAAGCGCCACCCGGCATGTTGCAGAATTAAATCTCGACCTGGGTTCCTAACTCAATCACGCGGTTAGGCGGGATCTCGAACTGGTCGGGCGCACGCAGGGCGTTACGCTGGAGAATAAGGTAGAGCTTGCCGCGCAGGCGCAGATACCACGGGCGTTTGCCGATGATCAGCGACTCGTGCGACATAAAGAATGACGTCTCCATCATCCGGCAGCTCAGGCCTTCCAGGCCGCATCGGTGGAACACTTCCTCCACGTTCGGGGTTTCGCGCCAGCCGTAGCTGGCCACCACCCGCCAGAAGGTAGGCGACAGCTGCTCTATCTGTACCCGGCGGACGTTATGCACATAGGGCGCATCTTCGGTACGCAGCGTCAGCAGGATCACCCGCTCGTGCAGCACCTTGTTGTGCTTGAGGTTGTGCATCAGAGCAAACGGGATCACGTTCAGCGCCCGCGACATATAGACCGCGGTGCCCGGTACGCGTACCGGCGGGGATTTCTCCAGCGAGGCAATCATCGCCTCCAGAGAATTACCGTGTTCATGCATCCGGCGCAACAGGCGGAAACGCTCGCTCTTCCAGGTGGTCATCACAATGAACATCACCAGCCCCAGCGTCAACGGCAGCCAGCCGCCGGAGACAATCTTGTCGAGGTTGGCCGAGAACAGCGGCACGTCAATACAGAGGAAGCCGACCAGAATCATCCCCACGAGGAATTTATTCCAGTGCCAGTTCCGGTACGCCACCGTGGTGGAGAGGATCGAAGTCAGCACCATCGTTCCGGTCACGGCAATACCGTAGGCGGCCGCCAGGTTGCTGGAGTGCTCAAAGCTGACGATAACAATCACCACCGCGAAATAGAGCAGCCAGTTAATGAACGGGATGTAGATCTGGCCCGACTCCATTTCCGACGTATGGATGATGCGCATCGGGGAGAGGTAACCCAGACGCACCGCCTGACGGGTCAGGGAGAAGACGCCTGAAATCACCGCCTGGGAGGCAATCACGGTCGCCAGGGTCGCGAGGATCAGCATCGGCACCAGCGCCCAGTCCGGTGCCAGCAGGAAGAACGGGTTTTTAATCGCTTCAGGATGTTTGAGCAGCAGCGCGCCCTGGCCGAAGTAGTTCAGCACCAGCGACGGCAGCACCACGATAAACCAGGCCACGCGAATAGGCAGTTTGCCGAAGTGCCCCATATCGGCATACAGCGCCTCTACCCCGGTGATGGACAGCACCACGGCGCCCAGGGCGATAAACGACACGGTTTTGTATTCAAGGAAGAAGTGCACCGCCCACATCGGGTTCAGGGCATGCAGCACGTCCGGGTTAGCAATAATGCTGCGTAATCCCAGCACCGCCAGGATCAGGAACCAGGCCAGCATAATCGGCGCAAAGAGTTTCCCCACCAGCCCGGTGCCGTGTTTCTGAATCACAAACAGCAGGGTCAGCACAATGATGGCCAGCGGAACCACCCACTCATCGAGCTGCGGCGCGATAATCTCCAGCCCTTCGATTGCCGAGAGCACGGAGATCGCCGGCGTGATCACCACTTCGCCATAGAAGAAGCTGCCGCCAATCAGCCCGATAATCACCAGGAAGGAGGTCATTTTGGGCGAGGTGTTGCGCCCGGCCAGCGACATTAAGGTCAGGATCCCACCTTCACCGGCGTTATCCGCCCGCATGACGAAGGAGAGATATTTAACGGAGACTACTAAGATCAGGAGCCAAAAAATGAGAGACAAAAAACCAAAAACAGCGTCGCGTTCCACGCCAAAACCAAACTGCCCGGACAAACATTCACGAAGCGTATAAAGCGGGCTGGTGCCGATATCACCGTAGACAACCCCGATCGCCGCGAGCGTTATAGCGGGTAATGATTGCTTATTATCAGTGCTCATAGACTAGTCTTTTCGTTTATATAACAAATGTGTGCTTAGTCCCTTGGCCCACAAAAAGCGCACAGTATGCACGATTAATCGTAGAATCGTACCCCTAAATGCACCGTCATTAACATAGCGCAAAGAAAATAGCACCGTAGTTCAGTCTATTACCAGCCCCGAACGAAACGTCTATACTCGCTTCAATTAGCCGGGTATACGGCGAAAGGATGCAAAACAATTATGGCTCACACTCATTTATTAGCAGAAAGAATTTCCCGTCTCAGCGGCGCGCTGGAAAAAGGGCTATTTGAACGTAGCCACGCCATCCGCCTCTGTTTACTGGCGGCACTGAGCGGCGAAAGCGTCTTTCTGCTGGGGCCACCCGGCATTGCAAAAAGCCTCATTGCCCGCCGGCTGAAATTCGCGTTTCAGCATGCCAGAGCCTTTGAGTATCTGATGACCCGCTTTTCCACGCCGGAAGAGGTGTTCGGCCCGCTCTCCATCCAAGCGCTTAAAGATGAAGGACGCTATGAACGTTTAACGGCGGGCTATCTGCCGGAAGCGGAGATCGTTTTTCTCGATGAAATCTGGAAAGCCGGCCCGGCGATCCTCAATACCCTGCTCACCGCCATCAACGAACGCCGGTTCCGCAATGGCGCACATGAGGGGAAAATCCCGATGCGCCTGCTGGTAGCGGCCTCCAACGAACTGCCGGAAGCCGACAGCAGTCTCGAAGCCTTATATGACCGCATGCTGATCCGCCTGTGGCTCGACAAAGTACAGGACAAAGCGAACTTCCGCTCGCTGCTGATTAGCCAGCAGGATGAGAACGATAACCCGGTACCTGCCGCATTGCAGGTGACGGACGAGGAGTACCAGCAGTGGCAGCAGGACATCGGTAAAATCAAACTGCCGGATGCGGTGTTTGACCTGGTCTTTATGCTGCGCCAGCAGCTGGATGCCCTGCCGGGTGCGCCTTACGTCTCCGATCGTCGCTGGAAGAAAGCCATTCGCCTGCTGCAGGCCAGCGCCCTGTTCAGCGGTCGCGATGCGGTTGCCCCTATCGATCTGATCCTGCTGAAAGATTGCCTGTGGCATGACGCCAACGGTATGAACCTGATGCAGCAGCAACTTGAAATATTGATGACCGGGCACGCCTGGGGGCAGCAGGAGATGCTGAACCAGCTCGGGGCCATCACCCAGCGCCGTCTTCAGCTTCAGCAGCAGCAAAGCGACAAAACCGCCCTGCGCGTCAACCGTCAGAGCGGCATGTTTGCCCGGCGTCCGCACTACGAACTACCGGCCGAACTGAGCGAGACCACCCTGACGCTGCTCCTCCAGCAGCCGCTTAAGCTCCATGATATGCAGGTGATTCACATCACCATTGAGCGCGAAGCCCTGTCGCTGTGGCTGACCAAAGGCGGCGAGATCCGCGGCAAGCTCAACGGCATCGGTTTTGCCCAGCAGCTCAATATGGAAGTGGACGGCAGTCTGCATCTGGTGATCCGCGACGTCAGCCTGCAGGGATCGCGCCTTGCGCTGCCCGGCACTGCCTCTGATAGCGTCCCGGAAGAGATCAAACAGCAGCTGGAAGCGCTGGATAACCAGTGGCACCTGCAGCATACCCGCTTCAGCGAGCAGCAGAAATGCCTGTTTATCCACAGTGACTGGCTGGGCCGGATTGAATCGAGCCTGCAGGATGTAAGCGCGCAGATCAAACAGGCGCGTCAATGCTGACGCTGGACACGCTCAACATCATGCTTGCCGTCGGTGAGGAGGGCATGATCGAAGAGATCATCCTCACCCTGCTGGCCTCACCGCAGCTGGCAGTTTTTTTCGAAAAATTCCCGCGGCTTAAAACTGCCATTACTGACGATCTTCCGCGCTGGCGGGAAAATTTACGCAAAAGACTGAAAGATACCCGCGTCCCGCCAGAGCTGACCGAAGAGGTGATGTGCTATCAGCAGAGCCAGCTGCTCTCCACGCCCCAGCTGATCGTCCAGTTGCCGCAGATTTTAACCCTGCTGGACAGGGTTCACTCCCCGTACGCCAGCCAGGCCCGGCAGCTGGTGGTGGATAACGCCACCTTTACGCCCGCCCTGCATACCCTGTTTTTACAGCGCTGGCGGTTGAGCCTGGTGGTGCAGGCCACCTCCCTGAATCAGCAGCTGCTGGAAGAGGAGCGCGAACAGCTGCTCAGCGAAGTGCAGGAGCGCATGACCTTAGCCGGGGCCCTGGAGCCGGTACTGGTGGAGAATGAAAACGCCGCCGGTCGCCTGTGGGATATGAGCGCCGGTCAGCTCAAACGCGGGGACTATCAGCTTATTGTTCGCTATGGCGACTTTCTGGCGCAGCAGCCGGAGCTGATGCAGCTGGCAGAACAGCTGGGCCGTTCCCGGGAGGCGAAGTCGGTGCCAAAAAAGGATGCCCCGCTGGAAACCTTCCGCACCCTGGTGCGCGAGCCGGCGACGGTGCCGGAGCAGGTAGATGGACTGCAGCAGAGCGACGATATTCTGCGTCTGCTGCCGCCCGAGCTGGCCACCCTGGGTATCACCGAGCTGGAGTATGAATTTTACCGTCGGCTGGTGGAGAAGCAGCTTCTGACCTACCGGCTGCACGGCGATGCCTGGCGGGAGAAGGTCAGCCAGCGCCCGGCCGTGCATCAGGATTTCGACGAACAGCCCCGCGGGCCGTTTATCGTCTGCGTGGATACCTCCGGTTCGATGGGTGGCTTCAATGAGCAGTGCGCTAAAGCCTTTTGCCTGGCGCTGATGCGCGTGGCGCTCGCCGACAGACGGCGCTGCTTTATTATGCTCTTTTCCAGCGAGGTGGTGGGCTACGAGCTGTCGGGCCAGCACGGCCTCGAGCAGGCGATCCGCTTCTTAAGCCAGCGCTTTCGCGGCGGCACCGATCTCGCCAGCTGTTTTCGCGCCATTATCGAGCGCATGCAGGGCGGAGAGTGGTATGACGCCGACGCAGTGGTGATCTCGGATTTTATTGCCCAGCGGCTGCCGGATGAGGTGGTGAGTAAGGTGAAGGTGTTGCAGCGGGAACATCAGCACCGTTTTCACGCGGTGGCGATGTCCACACATGGAAAACCCGGCATCATGCGCATCTTCGATCATATCTGGCGCTTTGATACCGGGTTGCGTAGCCGCCTGCTGCGGCGCTGGAAACGCTAATTACAGCAGCGCATCCACGCTATCACGAACCTGCTGTGGCCATACGCCACACTGAACCTGGCCGATGTGGGAGAGCTGCAGCAGTAACATGGTCAGACGAGACTGGCCAATGCCGCCGCCGATGGTCTGCGGCATCTCACCGCGCAGCAGCGCCTGGTGCCACTCCAGCTTGAGACGATCTTCGTCACCGGTGATCGCCAGCTGACGCTGCAGGGCTTCGGCATCGACGCGGATCCCCATGGAAGAGAGTTCAAACGCATCTTCCAGAACCGGGTTCCACACCAGAATATCGCCGTTCAGGCCCGCCAGGCCGCTCTCGCCTTCACTGCTCCAGTCATCATAATCCGGCGCACGAACGTCGTGGCGCTGACCATGAGACAGTTTGCCGCCGATACCAATCAGGAACACGGCACCCAGCTCTTTAGCGATAGCACGCTCACGGCCTTTGGCATCCAGATCCGGGAAGCGGGTCAGCAGCTCCTGGCTGTGAACAAACTGGATCGTCTCCGGCAGGAACGGGGTCAGACCAAACTCTTTGCTGACCGCCGCTTCGGTTTCTTTGATCCCGGCATAAATGGCTTCTACCGTCGCTTTCAGCGTACGGGTATGACGTTCGCCATCACCCATCACGCGTTCCCAGTCCCACTGGTCAACGTAAACAGAGTGAATGGCGGTAAGCCGGTCTTCATCGGGGCGAAGGGCTTTCATGTGCGTGTAAAGCCCTTCGCCCGCGCTGAAGTCGTGTTGTCCCAGGGTTTGACGCTTCCACTTCGCGAGGGAATGAACCACTTCGAACTGGGCGTCTGGCAGTGTTTTCACTTTCACCTGTACCGCTTTTTCGCAACCAGACAGGTTGTCCTGCGTCCCGTCACCCACGCGGCTTAAGATCGGCGCCTGGACTTCAATAAGACCGAGCTTCTCTTCCAGCTGGCGGGAAAAATGGGATTTAACGAAACTGATCTGGCGTTGTTGTGCGATGTAAGCGGTTTTCATTATTTATACTCCTGCGTCCTGTTGGCATTGATTAAGCAACAAAAAAAGAAGCTCTTTCAATAATCCAACAATAAAACTCCGCTATCACTTTTGATTCGATAAAATTACCCGCTAAAATAGAATGATTCATTAATCTTCATAAGAAAAAGCTATGGAAAATTATCAGATCGACAATCTGGACCGCGGCATCCTTGAGGCCCTGATGGCTAACGCTCGTACCGCCTATGCCGAACTGGCCAAACAGTTTGGCGTCAGCCCGGGCACCATTCATGTACGCGTAGAGAAGATGAAGCAGGCGGGGATCATCACCGGGGCGCATATCGACGTCAGCCCGAAGCAGCTGGGGTACGACGTCTGCTGCTTTATCGGCATTATCCTTAAGAGTGCGAAAGATTACCCTTCGGCGCTGGCCAGGCTGAATGCGCTGGATGAGGTGACCGAGGCCTACTACACCACCGGCCACTACAGCATCTTTATTAAGGTGATGTGCCGCTCGATCGACGCCCTGCAGCAGGTACTTATCAACAAGATCCAAACAATCGATGAAATTCAGTCCACCGAGACCCTGATCTCCCTTCAGAACCCGATCATGCGCACCATCCGCCCATGATCGGGCAAATTCATACCCACATTTTCCACAGGTAGATCCCAGCTCGCTCACAGCGTACAATGATCCCTCTTTATATGAGCGAGCGATCCATGGCAGATATTACTCTTATCAGCGGCAGTACCCTTGGCGGGGCTGAATATGTAGCGGAACACCTGGCTGAAAAGCTGGAAGACGCGGGTTTTTCCACTGAAACGCTGCACGGACCGTTATTAGAAGATCTGCCGATCGACGGGATCTGGCTGTTGATCACCTCCACCCACGGTGCGGGCGATCTTCCGGATAACCTTCTTCCTTTATATGAAGAGTTAAAAGAGCAGCAGCCCGACCTGGCGAACGTCCGTTTTGGGGCGATCGGCATCGGCAGCCGGGAATATGACACCTTCTGCGGCGCCGTTGAGAAAGTCGAGACCGAACTGAAGTCCTGCGGGGCACAACAGATCGGCGAAACGCTGAAGATCAACATCCTCGATCACGATATTCCCGAAGATCCAGCGGAACTTTGGCTGGCTGAATGGAAAAATTTACTCAAAACCGATTAAAGATCGTGCGAACAGATGTGGATAACTCTGGTTAAAAGCTTGGATCAACCGGTAGTTATCCCAAGAATAACCCTTGATGACTTTTTGTGCTGTGTATAACTACGCGATCTGATCCCAGCTTATACGTTGCAGGATCACCGATCATTCACAGCAAACGATCCTCTCTAAACGCATGATCTTCTTCGGGAGATCCGGCTTATCCACAGAAAACCGCGATCCTAATAAGAGATCACAATAAAACAGATCTCTAAATAAAAAGATCTTCTTTTTAATAGCCAGGATCCCAGTGCTTTCTCGATCGACTAAAGTTGAGTAGAATCCACGGCCCGGGCTTCAATCCATTTTCTTACCGCTTTACGCGAGGCAGACCACCATGTTTTATCAGGATCCTTTTGACGTCATCATCATTGGCGGGGGTCATGCAGGCACCGAGGCCGCAATGGCCGCGGCGCGTATGGGTCAACAGACCCTGCTTTTGACACACAATATCGACACGCTAGGACAGATGTCCTGTAATCCGGCGATTGGCGGCATTGGGAAAGGACACCTGGTAAAAGAAGTGGATGCACTTGGCGGCCTGATGGCCACCGCGATCGATCATGCAGGTATCCAGTTTAGGATACTAAACGCGAGTAAAGGCCCTGCCGTTCGCGCCACCCGTGCACAGGCAGACCGCGTGCTCTATCGCCAGGCGGTGCGTACCGCGCTGGAGAATCAGCCGAACCTGATGATCTTCCAGCAGGCGGTTGAAGATCTGATCGTCGAAAACGATCGTGTCGTTGGCGCCGTGACCCAGATGGGTCTGAAATTCCGTGCCAAAGCCGTTGTGCTGACCGTCGGGACCTTCCTCGATGGCAAAATTCATATCGGACTGGATAACTACAGCGGTGGCCGTGCTGGCGATCCGCCGTCCATTCCGCTGTCGCGCCGTCTGCGCGAGCTGCCGCTGCGCGTCAGCCGCCTGAAAACCGGCACGCCGCCGCGAATTGACGCCCGCACTATCGATTTCAGCGTGTTGGCACAGCAGCACGGCGATAACCCGATGCCGGTCTTCTCGTTCATGGGCAACGTGGATCAACATCCGCGCCAGGTGCCGTGCTATGTCACGCACACCAACGAGAAAACCCATGACGTGATCCGCAGTAACCTCGATCGCAGCCCGATGTATGCCGGGGTGATCGAAGGGATCGGCCCACGCTACTGCCCGTCGATCGAAGACAAGGTAATGCGCTTTGCCGATCGTAACCAGCACCAGATCTTCCTCGAGCCGGAAGGGCTGACCTCCAACGAGATCTACCCGAACGGTATCTCCACCAGCCTGCCTTTCGACGTACAGATGCAGATCGTCCGTTCGATGCAGGGGATGGAGAATGCGAAGATTGTCCGTCCGGGCTACGCCATCGAGTATGACTTCTTCGATCCGCGTGACCTGAAGCCGACGCTGGAGAGCAAATATATCCAGGGGCTGTTCTTTGCGGGCCAGATCAACGGCACCACCGGTTACGAAGAAGCGGCTGCGCAGGGTCTGCTGGCCGGTCTGAACGCCGCGCGCTTCTCGGCCGAAAAAGAGGGCTGGGCGCCGGGCCGTTCTCAGGCTTACCTTGGCGTGCTGGTGGACGACCTCTGCACCCTGGGGACCAAAGAGCCGTACCGCATGTTTACCTCCCGCGCGGAATATCGTCTGATGCTGCGTGAAGACAACGCCGATCTGCGCCTGACCGAAATCGGTCGCGAGCTGGGTCTGGTGGATGATGCTCGCTGGGCGCGTTTCAACGAGAAGCTGGAGAACATCGAGCGCGAACGTCAGCGCCTGAAGTCCACCTGGGTCAACCCAACAACCGAATCTGTAGACGAAGTGAATGCTCACCTGTCTGCGCCGCTGTCGCGTGAAGCCAGCGGGGAAGATCTGCTCCGTCGTCCGGAGATGACCTACGACCAGCTGATTCAGATGACGCCGTTCGCGCCGGGTCTGGAAGACGTGCAGGCCGCCGAGCAGGTCGAAATCCAGGTGAAATACGAAGGCTATATCGCCCGTCAGCAGGATGAGATCGAGAAACAGCAGCGCAACGAGAGTACCATCCTCCCGGCCACGCTGGATTACCGCCAGGTTAACGGCCTCTCCAACGAGGTGATCGCCAAGCTGAATGACCATAAACCGTCATCCATCGGCCAGGCATCGCGTATTTCTGGCGTCACCCCTGCGGCCATCTCCATTCTGCTGGTGTGGCTGAAAAAACAGGGTATGCTGCGCCGCAGCGCGTAATCGTAAGAACTGCCCGGTGATGCGTAGCGATCCGGGCCTACAGAACTCCGTAGGGCGGGTAAGCTCAGCGCCACCCGCCAAAACGCATCTCAACAGGTATTCACCGTGCTCAACAAACTCACTCGTCTGCTGGATCAAGCCGGTATTTCGCTCACCGATCACCAGAAAAATCAGCTGGTGGGGTATGTCGATATGCTGCACAAATGGAACAAGGCCTATAACCTCACCTCGGTTCGCGACCCGAATGAGATGCTGGTGCGTCACATCCTCGACAGCATCGTCGTGGCGCCTCACCTCCAGGGCGAGCGTTTTATCGATGTGGGCACCGGCCCGGGTCTGCCGGGTATCCCGCTCTCAATCGTGCGTCCTGAGTGCCAGTTCACGCTGCTGGACAGCCTGGGTAAGCGCGTGCGCTTCCTGCGCCAGGTTCAACATGAGTTGAAGCTGGAAAATATTCATCCGGTGCAGAGTAGGGTAGAGGAGTTTCCCGCCGAGCCGCCGTTTGATGGCGTGATCAGCCGGGCATTTGCCTCGCTCAACGACATGATTGACTGGTGTAAGCATCTGCCGGCACAGAACGGGCGCTTTTATGCCCTGAAAGGGATCCTGCCGGAAGACGAAATCGCTCAGTTGCCTGCCGGGTTTGAGCTGGAGTCAGCCATTAAATTGCGCGTTCCTCAGCTGGAAGGTGAACGCCATCTGGTGATCGTTAAGCCAAACAATTTTTAAAAAAATAATAAAAAATGTGGAATTTGTGCTGTTCTTAGTATGTTAAAAACCAGGCGTCAGGTTAAGAATTATACAGTGCTTATTTAACCGCTTTTTTACTATGGATTTTCTTTGGGTTAACGTAAGTGTGTAGTTAACCCAAAAAATAATAAACATTGAAAATATCAGCGTGCTAAAAGTAGGGAAGAGTAACCAGATCGTAATGTTAAATATTTATTATAAATGTCAATAAAAGGTTTTTGTTGTATACAGGGCTGTTTTGAAAATAGTTGCTGAAATTACGCTTTAATATCATCGACATGAAATATAACGATTTACTGCTTTAATTTATTCGACCTTATCGTAAATGTGTATTTTGTGATCTCGTGCACGCTTTGTAGCCAACGTTTCCGCGTGGTTTGCAGTTTTGACGCCTCATTCACAGTTTGATGAAAAGTTAAGAAATAGCGCCGGGGAAAAATATTTAAACATTTATTCACCTTTTCGCTACTTATTGTTTGAAATCACGGGGACGCACCGTATAATTTGACCGCTTTTTGCTGCTTGACTCTGAGCCCTAAAGGACGTTTTATACGACACGCGGCATACCTCGAAGGGAGCAGGAGTAAAAACGTGATGTCTGTGTCGCTCTTGAGTCGAAACGTTGCTCGTAAGCTTCTGTTCATTCAGTTTCTGGCGGTGATAGCAAGCGGATTGCTGTTCTGCCTCAAAGACCCCTTCTGGGGCATCTCTGCGGTAAGCGGAGGTTTGGCAGTCGTTGTGCCGAATATGTTGTTTATGATTTTTGCCTGGCGTCATCAGGCGCATACACCTGCCAAAGGCCGCATGGCCTGGTCCTTCGCTCTGGGCGAAGTGTGTAAGGTGTTGCTGACCTTTGCCCTTCTGGTGATGGCGCTGGCGGTTTTTAAAGTGGTATTTTTGCCGCTGATAGTGACGTGGGTTTTGGTGCTGGTGGTACAAGTTCTGGCGCCAGCTGTAATCAATAACAAAGGGTAAAAGGCATCATGGCTTCAGAAAATATGACGCCGCAGGATTACATAGGTCACCATCTGAACAACCTTCAGTTGGACCTGCGTACATTCTCGCTGGTGGATCCGCATAACCCCCCAGCCACCTTCTGGACGATCAATATCGACTCCATGTTCTTCTCGGTGGCACTGGGTCTGTTGTTCCTGGCCATTTTCCGCGGCGTTGCGAAACGTGCAACCAGCGGCGTTCCAGGGAAATTCCAGACCTTCATCGAAATGATCATTGGCTTCGTCCATGGCAGCGTCAAAGACATGTACCACGGTAAGAGCAAGGTGATTGCACCGCTGGCGCTGACCGTCTTTGTGTGGGTCTTCCTGATGAACCTGATGGACCTGCTGCCGATTGACCTGTTGCCGTGGATTGGTGAAAACGTCCTCGGTCTGCCTGCCCTGCGTGTGGTGCCGTCTGCTGACGTGAACATCACCCTGTCTATGGCGCTGGGCGTATTCATCCTGATTCTTTTCTACAGCATCAAAATGAAAGGTGTAGGCGGCTTCGTGAAAGAGCTTACCTTGCAGCCGTTCAACCACTGGGCGTTTATTCCGGTCAACCTGATCCTGGAAGGCGTTAGCCTGCTGTCCAAACCGATTTCTCTCGGTCTGCGACTGTTCGGCAACATGTATGCGGGTGAGCTGATTTTCATTCTGATCGCGGGTCTTCTGCCGTGGTGGTCACAGTGGGTTCTGAATGTGCCATGGGCCATTTTCCACATCCTGATCATTACGCTGCAAGCCTTTATCTTCATGGTTCTGACGATCGTCTATCTGTCGATGGCGTCTGAAGAGCACTGATTCTTTACCAACACTACTACGTTTTAACTGAAACAAACTGGAGACTGTCATGGAAAACCTGAATATGGATCTGCTGTACATGGCTGCCGCTGTGATGATGGGTCTGGCGGCTATCGGTGCTGCGATCGGTATCGGCATCCTCGGGGGCAAATTCCTGGAAGGCGCAGCGCGTCAACCGGATCTGATTCCTCTGCTGCGTACTCAGTTCTTTATCGTTATGGGTCTGGTGGATGCTATCCCGATGATCGCTGTAGGTCTGGGTCTGTACGTGATGTTTGCTGTCGCGTAGTAAGTAGATTTAAACCCTAAGCCACAGTTGTAAATTTAAAGAGGTATTGTGCTGTGAACATGAACGCAACAATCCTCGGCCAGGCCATCGCGTTTGTTATCTTTGTCTGGTTCTGCATGAAGTATGTATGGCCGCCATTAATGGCAGCCATCGAAAAACGTCAGAAAGAAATCTCTGACGGTCTGGCTTCTGCAGAACGCGCTAAGAAAGATTTGGACCTTGCACAGGCCAACGCGACCGACCAGCTGAAAAAAGCGAAAGCGGAAGCCCAGGTAATCATCGAGCAGGCGAACAAACGTCGTTCTCAGATCCTGGACGAAGCGAAAGCTGAAGCAGAACAGGAACGTACTAAAATCGTGACGCAAGCGCAGGCAGAAATTGATGCCGAGCGTAAACGTGCTCGCGAAGAGCTGCGTAAGCAGGTCGCGATTCTGGCTGTTGCTGGCGCCGAGAAGATCATCGAACGTTCCGTGGATGAAGCTGCTAACAGCGACATCGTGGACAAACTTGTCGCTGAACTGTAAGGAGGGAGGGGCTGATGTCTGAATTTGTTACGGTAGCTCGCCCCTACGCCAAAGCAGCTTTTGACTTTGCTATCGAACACCAAAATGTCGATCGCTGGCAGAACATGCTGGCGTTTGCCGCTGAGGTAACGAAAAACGAACACATGGCTGAGATGCTTTCGGGTGCACTGGCACCGGAAACCCTCGCCAGTTCGTTCATCGCCATTTGCGGTGAGCAGCTGGACACCAACGGTCAGAACCTGATTCGGGTAATGGCAGAAAATGGTCGTCTGAAAGCGCTCCCGGATGTTCTTGAGCAGTTCGAGCACCTGCGTGCCCTCAGTGAAGCCACCGTTGAAGTTCACGTAACTTCTGCGACTGAGCTGAGTAACGAACAGCTTGCGAAAATCACCGCCGCGATGGAAAAACGTCTGTCACGCAAAGTGAAGCTGAATTGCAATATCGATAAGTCTGTAATGGCGGGCGTAATCATCCGTGCGGGTGATATGGTCATTGATGGCAGCGTACGCGGCCGTCTTGAGCGCCTTGCAGACGTCTTGCAGTCTTAAGGGGACTGGAGCATGCAACTGAATTCCACCGAAATCAGCGAACTGATCAAGCAGCGCATTGCTCAGTTCAGTGTTGTGAGTGAAGCTCACAACGAAGGTACTATTGTTTCTGTAAGCGACGGTGTTATCCGCATCCACGGCCTGGCCGATTGTATGCAGGGTGAGATGATTTCCCTGCCGGGTAACCGTTACGCTATCGCACTGAACCTGGAGCGCGACTCCGTAGGTGCAGTTGTGATGGGTCCTTACGCTGACCTCGCCGAAGGCATGAAGGTCAAGTGTACTGGCCGTATTCTTGAAGTTCCAGTTGGCCGCGGCCTGCTGGGTCGCGTGGTGAACACCCTGGGTGCACCAATCGACGGTAAAGGTCCGGTTGATAACGATGGCTTCTCGCCAATCGAAGTTATCGCACCGGGCGTAATCGACCGTCAGTCCGTCGACCAGCCGGTGCAGACCGGTTATAAATCCGTTGACGCCATGATCCCAATCGGCCGTGGCCAGCGTGAGCTGATCATCGGTGACCGTCAGACCGGTAAAACCGCGATGGCAATCGATGCGATCATCAACCAGCGTGACTCCGGCATCAAATGTGTGTACGTGGCTATCGGCCAGAAAGCGTCCACCATTTCCAACGTGGTTCGTAAACTGGAAGAGCACGGCGCGCTGGCTAACACCATCGTTGTTGTGGCTACCGCTTCTGAATCTGCTGCACTGCAATATCTGGCACCGTATGCCGGTTGCGCAATGGGCGAATACTTCCGTGACCGCGGTGAAGATGCACTGATCGTTTATGATGACCTGTCCAAACAGGCCGTTGCATACCGTCAGGTTTCCCTGCTGCTCCGTCGTCCACCAGGACGTGAAGCATTCCCGGGCGACGTATTCTATCTGCACTCCCGTCTGCTGGAGCGTGCATCCCGCGTTAACGCGGAATACGTTGAGAACTTCACTAAAGGTGAAGTGAAAGGCCAGACCGGTTCTCTGACCGCACTGCCGATCATCGAAACCCAGGCGGGTGACGTTTCTGCGTTCGTTCCGACCAACGTAATCTCCATTACCGATGGTCAGATCTTCCTGGAAACCAACCTGTTTAACTCCGGTATTCGTCCGGCAGTTAACCCGGGTATCTCCGTATCCCGTGTTGGTGGCGCAGCGCAGACCAAGATCATCAAGAAACTGTCCGGTGGTATCCGTACCGCGCTGGCACAGTATCGTGAACTGGCAGCGTTCTCCCAGTTTGCATCCGACCTTGACGATGCAACCCGTAAACAGCTGGACCACGGTCAGAAAGTGACCGAGCTGCTGAAACAGAAACAGTATGCCCCTATGTCAGTTGCACAGCAGGGCCTGGTACTGTTCGCAGCAGAACGTGGTTATCTGGGGGATGTAGAACTGGCGAAAATCGGTAGCTTCGAAGCCGCTCTGTTGGCTTACGCTGACCGTGACCATGCTCCGCTGATGCAAGAGATCAACCAGTCCGGTGGCTATAACGACGAAATCGAAGGCAAGCTGAAGAGCCTGCTCGATTCCTTCAAAGCAACCCAGTCCTGGTAAAGTCTGGCGGTCTGTCTTAGGACAGACCGCAAGGCATTGAGGAGAAGCTCATGGCCGGCGCAAAAGAGATACGTAGTAAGATCGCAAGCGTCCAGAACACGCAAAAGATCACTAAAGCGATGGAGATGGTCGCCGCTTCCAAAATGCGTAAATCGCAGGAGCGTATGGCGGCCAGCCGTCCTTATGCAGATACCATGCGCAAAGTGATTGGTCACCTTGCGAGCGGTAATCTGGAATATAAGCACCCTTACCTGGAAGAACGCGACGTTAAGCGCGTGGGCTACCTGGTGGTGTCGACCGACCGTGGTCTGTGCGGTGGCTTGAACATTAACCTGTTCAAAAAACTGCTGGCGGATATGAAAGCATGGTCCGATAAAGGCGTTCAGAGCGATATCGCGATGATCGGCTCCAAGGGCGTCTCTTTCTTCAATTCCGTCGGTGGCAATATTGTCGCCCAGGTGACCGGTATGGGTGATAACCCGTCCCTGTCCGAACTGATCGGCCCGGTAAAAGTGATGTTGCAGGCCTATGATGAAGGCCGTCTGGACAGGCTGTACGTTGTCAGCAACAAATTTATTAACACCATGTCTCAGGTTCCGACCCTCACTCAGCTGCTGCCATTACCGGCATCAGACGAGCCAGAGTTGAAGCATAAATCCTGGGATTACCTGTATGAACCGGATCCAAAACCGCTGCTGGATACCCTGCTGCGTCGTTATGTTGAATCTCAGGTTTATCAGGGCGTGGTAGAAAACCTGGCCAGCGAGCAGGCCGCACGTATGGTGGCGATGAAAGCCGCGACCGACAATGGCGGCAGCCTGATTAAAGAGCTGCAGTTGGTATACAACAAAGCTCGTCAGGCCAGCATTACTCAGGAACTCACCGAGATCGTCGGTGGTGCATCCGCGGTATAACCAGGTTAATTCGTAGAGGATTCAAGATGGCTACTGGAAAAATTGTCCAGGTAATCGGCGCCGTGGTTGACGTCGAGTTCCCTCAGGATGCCGTACCGCGCGTGTACGATGCTCTTGAGGTTCAGAATGGTAATGAGAGCCTGGTGCTGGAAGTTCAGCAGCAGCTCGGCGGCGGTATCGTGCGTACCATCGCCATGGGTTCTTCCGACGGTCTGCGTCGTGGTCTGGAAGTTAAAGACCTCGAACACCCAATCGAAGTACCAGTAGGTAAAGCAACCCTGGGCCGTATCATGAACGTCCTGGGTCAGCCGATCGATATGAAAGGCGACATCGGCGAAGAAGAGCGTTGGGCTATCCACCGTTCAGCACCTTCCTATGAAGAGCTGTCCAGCTCTCAGGAACTGCTGGAAACCGGCATCAAAGTAATCGACCTGATGTGTCCGTTCGCGAAGGGCGGTAAAGTTGGTCTGTTCGGCGGTGCGGGTGTAGGTAAAACCGTAAACATGATGGAGCTGATCCGTAACATCGCGATCGAGCACTCCGGTTACTCCGTGTTTGCAGGCGTGGGTGAGCGTACTCGTGAGGGTAACGACTTCTACCACGAGATGACCGACTCCAACGTTCTGGATAAAGTATCCCTGGTTTACGGCCAGATGAACGAGCCACCAGGAAACCGTCTGCGCGTTGCGCTGACCGGCCTGACCATGGCTGAGAAGTTCCGTGACGAAGGTCGTGACGTCCTGCTGTTCGTTGACAACATCTACCGTTACACCCTGGCCGGTACGGAAGTATCCGCACTGCTGGGTCGTATGCCATCAGCAGTAGGCTACCAGCCGACCCTGGCGGAAGAGATGGGTGTTCTGCAGGAACGTATCACCTCTACCAAAACCGGTTCTATTACCTCCGTTCAGGCGGTATACGTACCTGCGGATGACTTGACTGACCCATCACCAGCCACCACCTTTGCTCACTTAGATGCAACCGTGGTACTGAGCCGTCAGATCGCGTCTCTGGGTATCTACCCGGCCGTTGACCCGCTGGACTCCACCAGCCGTCAGCTGGATCCACTGGTCGTTGGTCAGGAACACTACGACACCGCGCGTGGCGTACAGTCCCTGCTGCAGCGTTATCAGGAACTGAAAGACATCATCGCCATCCTGGGTATGGATGAACTGTCTGAAGAAGACAAACTGGTGGTAGCACGCGCACGTAAGATCCAGCGCTTCCTGTCCCAGCCGTTCTTCGTTGCAGAAGTATTTACCGGTTCCCCGGGCAAATACGTTGCGCTGAAAGACACCATCCGTGGCTTTAAAGGCATCATGGAAGGCGAATACGATCACCTGCCGGAGCAGGCGTTCTACATGGTCGGTTCCATCGACGAAGCCGTGGAAAAAGCCAAAAAACTTTAACGCCTTAATCGGAGGGTGATATGGCAATGACTTACCACCTGGACGTCGTCAGCGCAGAGCAACAAATGTTCTCTGGTCTGGTCGAGAAAATCCAGGTAACGGGTAGTGAAGGTGAACTGGGTATCTTCCCGGGACACGCCCCGCTGCTCACCGCCATTAAGCCTGGTATGATCCGCATCGTTAAACAGTTCGGTCATGAAGAGTTTATCTATCTGTCCGGGGGCATGATTGAAGTGCAACCTGGCAGCGTGACCGTACTGGCTGATACCGCAATTCGTGGCCAGGATCTCGACGAAGCGCGAGCTCTGGAAGCGAAGCGTAAAGCAGAAGAGCACATTAAGAGCTCTCATGGCGACGTGGATTACGCTCAGGCGTCTGCAGAGCTGGCCAAAGCGATCGCGAAACTGCGCGTTATCGAGTTGACCAAAAAAAGCGATGTAACACCGGCTTGAAAGTACGAAAGCCAGTCTGGTCTCCAGACTGGCTTTTTTTATGGTTCCGTTTCAGTAAAATTGAAACTAAAACGGAGTTTTATTATTTTTTGATTTAGATCACAAAAAGATTGATCGGCGAAATGGTCAGGAGTAGACTTCGTTTTGTGATGAATGTCACAAAACTGAACTCAAACAATATCAGGATGCCATCATGAAACTCATTAACAAAATCATCGCCCTCTTCAGCAACATGAGCGTTTCTTTCGGTACGTTCAACCACTAAGTGCTGATGTGCCGGGTGGCGCCACGCTTACCGTAGTGTGATAAGCGAAGCGCCGCTCTGGTTATTGGGTCTGCACCTGCGTTTTGTCTAACTCCTTCCCGTCCGCATTTACGCTTTTACCCTTCACAATAAAATAGTTCGTGTTATCAATGGTCCCCACCACTGCATCGTCATACTCACCGGGCTGATTACGGATCGACAGATTGCCGGTAAAGATCCCCTGGGTTGTTACGTCGCCGTACGGGCTTGGGCGGAAGATATAGTTAAAGCGCTGGTTATCGACCGCGATGTTGTTCTCCACCACCAGCTTGCCCGGGTTAAAGTTATCGGTGAAGCCGTCCAGATGATTTCCGGTCGCTTTGCTGTTGCGGATCTGGTGCGCCACTGGCTGCCCTTCCCCGCCGAGCTTAAAGCCGTTACTGGTATTGTTGCTGGCAACCGAGTTCTCGATCACCACCACGCCGTTTGCACCATCTTCAATCTTGTTGAACAGATCAAAACCGTCGTCGATATTGTCGTGGGCATAGCACTTCTCCAGCCGGTTGCCTTCACCTACCCGCATCTTCACCGCGAAGCCATCGGCGTTAATCTTGCCGGGATCCTCATTGGCATAAGATTCGGAATCCACCACCCGGTTATAGCTCGCCCATAACGGCCGGCCAATTTTCTCCGGGGAGGAGATCTGGATCCCGGTGTCGTCATTGCGGTACGCGGTGACGCGCTCGATCAGATTATGGCTGCCCTGCACACGCAGGCTTTTCTCCGTCACGTCGACACCCTGGATATGCCAGTAGCTGGCGTCCAGCAGCAGGCCACGGATCGCTACTTTACCTTCAGCCTGCAACGTTTTGACCTTGTCGCTGCTACCGCTGGCCGTGAGTGGGATCTCGCTGCGTGGATAATCGCCGCTTTTCAGCACCAGCTTACCGCCGGGGGCCAGCAGCGCGATGGCGGTGGCGAGATCCAGCGGCGCATCGGCTGTGCCTTTCGCCTCCGCTTTACCGTCCGGGGCGGCATACAGCAGCGTCGTGTCCCTGTCCGCGACGCGTTCCACGGTCAGTTGCTGATTCACCGGCTCGCCCTGAGATGGGGTAAAGGCCACCGTAAAGGTGCTGGTCTGCTCAAGACGAGTGGGCAGGGTGTACATCTCTCCCGCTTTTACCGTTTTCTCATTACCGATCACCACTTCGTTTTGCCGGACGCTGAATACCCCGTCTTCATTGGCGCGCGCCTGCAACAGGTAATCCCCTGAAGCGCTGATGTTCCCGGAAGCCAGCTGTACTACCAGCGGCAGCGGCTCAGCCTGCCACGGCGTCGAAGAGAGGGTATGGGCGGGGCTGGTGGTCAGCGAGGCGTTGGTCACCGTGATTCTGGCATTCCGCGATGCGAAGAAGCCGACGTAGTAGCTATCCTTGTTTTGCACCGAAACCAGATCCGCGCGCGGCACGCTCTTGCTCACCCAGCTATCGCTGTCCACCGGGGCCCACGCGGTAATAAAGCCATCGTCCGTGCGCTGCAGCTTGAGACGAAATTCCGGGGTCTGGCTCAGGTCCACCTCCTCCTTATAACTCTGTTTTTTAATGGCTGCCCCGGCATTGCCCCATGGCCGGGTGACCCCCCTCCCGCGTGATGGCCTGCATTTTCACCCGCTGATGATCTTTTTTATCCTGGGTCATGATGGCGTTCATCACCTGGTTCGACGCTGCGGGGAACTCCTCATAACCGGTTTTTAGCGGCTGCTGACGCGGATTGCCAAGGACATCGCGCACCAGCAGCCCGGCCCCTTCCTGCGCAGCGGGTTTCGCGCCATTCTCCGGTCCAAACTGATCCACCCGGATGTTGGCCTGCAGAACGAAATTCTTGCTCGCCGGTAGCTCGGTATAAAAAAAGGTTAACCCGTCGTGGGAGTTGCCTATTTTGCCGCCGCGGCTCTCCAGCGTGATCGCTTTTTTCAGGTCGGCACTCTCCTGCGGCGTAAGCTTTTTCCCGTCGATGGTGACATCATTAACGCCAATTTTTTCGGGTAATACGTTGGATGAAAAATTCACGTCCGTGGATTGCCCAAACGCAATGGCTTTCCAGACAGGGGGCTGTTCGGTGGCTGTCGCGGAAAAAGCGCTACACATCATCAGGGCCAGAGGTATTGTAGACTTCATCTTATTCTCCTGAGTAATAATTGAGCGCTATTATTATCAGAATAAAACGGCGTTTCTTTTTTTGTGGGTCACATATTTCAATAATTAAAACAGTGTTTTGCTTATGGAATGCTTTATTCATGAAGCGAAACAATAGCTAACTTGTTGTGCGGGCTGGAGACTTCTCCAAAGGACGCTATATTCCATAGGCAAAGTCCTTTACTCTGCTGTAAAAAGAACCTTTAAACAGCCCGAAACTGGCGAGGTTGCGCGTTTTACCACCTCTCCATTTTATGGCGCAAAATATGTAGAATTTTCAACGCCAAAGGGTTTTACTTTTCACTCAAATTACAGTCAGGACGTGTATGTTGAATAATGCAATGAGCGTGGTCATTCTTGCCGCAGGCAAAGGCACCCGCATGTATTCCGATCTTCCAAAAGTGCTGCACACCCTGGCAGGGAAAGCGATGGTGCAGCATGTCATTGATGCCGCTAATGAAATGGGCGCAAACCAGGTTCATCTTGTCTACGGTCACGGTGGCGATCTGCTGAAGCAGACGCTGCGTGATGACAAGCTCAACTGGGTGTTACAGGCAGAACAGTTGGGTACCGGTCACGCCATGCAGCAGGCCGCGCCGTTCTTCTCCGACGACGAAGATATTCTGATGCTTTACGGCGACGTGCCGCTGATCTCCGTCGAGACGCTGGTTCGCCTGCGTGCCGCGAAGCCGCAGGGCGGTATTGGTCTGCTGACCGTTAAGCTGGACGATCCCTCCGGTTATGGCCGTATCACCCGTGAAAACGGCAAGGTGACGGGCATTGTCGAGCACAAAGATGCCACCGACGCGCAGCGTGAAATCCAGGAAATTAACACCGGTATTCTGATCGCCAATGGCGCAGACATGAAACGCTGGCTGTCGCAGTTGAACAATAACAACGCGCAGGGCGAATTCTATATCACCGATATCATCGCGATGGCGCATCAGGAAGGGCGTGAGATTGCCGCCGTTCATCCGGCGCGTATCAGCGAAACGGACGGCGTGAATAACCGCCTGCAGCTCTCCCGTCTTGAGCGTATTTATCAGTCTGAGCAGGCAGAAAAACTGCTGCTGGCGGGCGTAATGTTGCGCGATCCGTCGCGTTTCGATCTGCGTGGCGTGCTTAATCACGGGCGCGACGTCGAGATTGATACTAACGTTATTCTGGAAGGCAACGTAACGCTGGGTAACCGCGTCAAAATTGGCACCGGTTGCGTAATAAAAAACAGCGTGATTGGCGACGACTGCGAAATCAGCCCTTACAGTGTGGTGGAAGATGCCCACCTGGAAGCCGCCTGTACTATCGGGCCGTTCGCCCGTCTGCGTCCGGGTGCTGAGCTGCTGGAAGGCGCTCACGTTGGCAACTTCGTTGAAATGAAAAAAGCGCGTCTGGGCAAGGGCTCTAAAGCCGGTCATCTGACCTATCTGGGCGATGCGGAGATTGGCGATAACGTTAACATCGGCGCCGGAACTATCACCTGCAACTACGACGGCGCGAACAAGTTTAAAACCATCATTGGCGACGACGTGTTTGTCGGATCCGATTCGCAGCTGGTGGCGCCCGTGACTATCGGTAAAGGCGTGACCATTGCCGCGGGCACGACCGTGACGCGCGATGTGGCGGAAAATGAGCTGGTCATCAGCCGCGTGCCACAGGTTCACAAGCAGGGCTGGAAACGCCCGGTGAAGAAGTAAAAGCATTTTCGGGATGAGGGGATAACATAATCCCCCCTCCCATAAGCAGTACCCATAAATATAACCCCACTCTCTACAAGGCTCGGGGCGCCCGAAAAGGGCACATACAGGTCAGCGACAACGCAGGCGAAAGCCTCTATTCGGAATCTAAAACTATGTGTGGAATTGTTGGCGCAGTCGCGCAGCGTGATATTGCTGAAATCCTTCTCGAAGGGTTACGTCGTCTGGAATACCGTGGTTACGACTCTGCCGGTCTGGCAGTGGTCGATGCAGAAGGGCACATGACCCGCCTGCGTCGCCTCGGTAAAGTAAACATGCTGTCCCAGGCCGCGGAAGAAACCCCGCTGCACGGTGGCACAGGCATTGCCCATACTCGTTGGGCGACCCACGGTGAACCTTCTGAAGGCAACGCCCACCCGCATGTCTCTGAACACATTGTGGTGGTGCATAACGGCATCATCGAAAACCACGAGCCGCTGCGCGAAATACTCACTGAGCGCGGCTATACCTTCGTGTCAGAAACCGACACCGAAGTGATCGCTCACCTGGTTCACTGGGAGCTGGAGCAGGGCGGTACGCTGCGTGAAGCCGTACTGCGTGCAATCCCCCAGCTGCGCGGCGCCTACGGCACCGTGATCATGGACAGCCGTGACCCGTCCACCCTGCTGGCCGCCCGCTCGGGCAGCCCGATGGTGATTGGTCTGGGGATGGGCGAGAACTTTATCGCCTCCGATCAGCTGGCGCTGCTGCCGGTGACCCGCCGCTTTATCTTCATGGAAGAGGGCGACATTGCGGAAGTGACCCGTCGTGACGTGAAGATCTTTGATAAATCGGGTGCGCCGGTTAAACGTCAGGATATCGAATCCAACCTGCAGTACGACGCGGGTGACAAAGGTGCTTACCGTCACTACATGCAGAAAGAGATCTACGAGCAGCCAAACGCCATCAAAAACACCCTGACCGGGCGTATCAGCCACGGTGAGGTGGATCTGAGCGAGCTGGGTGCTAACGCCAACGAGATGCTGGCTAACGTCGAGCATATTCAGATCGTGGCCTGCGGTACCTCTTACAACTCCGGTATGGTCTCCCGCTACTGGTTTGAAGCCCTGGCTGGCGTGCCGTGCGACGTGGAAATCGCCTCTGAATTCCGCTATCGCAAATCGGCCGTACGCCGTAACAGCCTGATGATCACCCTGTCGCAGTCCGGTGAAACCGCCGACACCCTGGCGGCGCTGCGTCTGTCCAAAGAGCTGGGTTACCTTGGTTCGCTGGCGATCTGTAACGTGCCGGGCTCCTCTCTGGTACGTGAATCCGATCTGGCGCTGATGACCAAAGCCGGCACTGAAATCGGTGTGGCCTCCACCAAAGCGTTCACCACCCAGCTGACGGTTCTGCTGATGCTGGTGGCGAAACTGGCCCGTCTGAAAGGCCAGGATGCCTCTGTTGAGCGTGACATCGTACACGGCCTGCAGGCGCTGCCGAGCCGTATTGAGCAGATGCTCTCTCAGGACAAACGCATTGAAGCGCTGGCGGAATCCTTCTCCGACAAGCATCACGCCCTGTTCCTCGGTCGTGGCGATCAGTACCCGATCGCGCTGGAAGGTGCCCTGAAGCTGAAAGAGATCTCCTACATCCACGCGGAAGCCTACGCCGCAGGCGAGCTGAAACACGGCCCGCTGGCGCTGATTGACGCGGATATGCCGGTTATCGTGGTGGCACCTAACAACGAACTGCTGGAAAAACTGAAATCCAACATCGAAGAAGTCCGCGCCCGTGGCGGCGTTCTGTTTGTCTTCGCCGATAAAGATGCCGGTTTCGTCAGCAGCGACAACATGCACATCATCGAGATGCCGCATGTGGAAGAGGTGATTGCGCCGATCTTCTATACCGTACCGCTGCAGCTGCTGGCGTATCACGTCGCGCTGATCAAAGGCACCGACGTTGACCAGCCGCGTAACCTGGCGAAGTCCGTTACCGTAGAGTAATCCCTTCAGGCTCCACCTTCGGGTGGAGCTTTTTTATCCGCGTTTTTTAATGACAAACTGTCATCTTCAGCTAACTTTTTCAGTGTCACAGAAAGAAAATTTTTCTGAAATCTTAGCGTCATAATCATATTTAACCTGCTGATATTTAATATCTATTTTAACTTTCCTAAAGCGAAATTCTCGCTGTCATAAAACTGTCATAATTCGTACATTTATCTGTCACTTCTTTGTCCTATTTTGCTCATCGTAGCCACTAAACAACGATTTACGAAAATCTTGCAGGAGACATTATGAAAGTTATGCGTACCACTGTCGCAACTGTTGTCGCCGCGACCTTATCGATGAGCGCGTTCTCTGTATTTGCAGAGGCAAGCCTGACTGGCGCTGGTGCAACCTTCCCTGCGCCGGTGTATGCCAAATGGGCTGATACCTACCAGAAAGAAACTGGTAACAAGGTGAACTACCAGGGTATCGGCTCCTCCGGTGGCGTTAAACAAATTACCGCGAATACCGTTGATTTCGGTGCATCTGACGCTCCGCTGTCGGATGAGAAACTGACGCAGGAAGGCCTGTTCCAGTTCCCGACCGTTATCGGTGGTGTTGTGCTGGCGGTGAATATCCCTGGCCTGAAGTCCGGCGAGCTGGTACTTGACGGCAAAACCCTGGGCGATATCTACCTCGGCAAAATCAAAAAATGGGATGACGAAGCCATCACCAAACTGAACCCGGGCGTTAAGCTGCCTGCGCAGAACATCGCTGTGGTTCGTCGTGCTGACGGTTCCGGTACCTCCTTCGTCTTCACCAGCTACCTGGCGAAAGTGAACGAAGAGTGGAAATCCAAAGTGGGTTCCGGCTCTACCGTGAACTGGCCAACCGGTCTGGGCGGTAAAGGTAACGACGGTATCGCCGCGTTCGTACAGCGTCTGCCTGGCTCAATCGGCTACGTAGAATACGCTTACGCTAAACAGAACAACCTGGCGTACACCAAGCTGGTTTCTGCTGATGGCAAACCAGTAAGCCCGACCGAAGAGAACTTTGCCAACGCCGCCAAAGGCGCTGACTGGAGCAAATCTTTCGCTCAGGATCTGACTAACCAGAAAGGCGAAGGCGCGTGGCCAATTACCTCCACCACCTTCATCCTGGTGCACAAAGAGCAGAAGAAACCTGAGCAGGGTACTGAAGTGCTGAAGTTCTTCGACTGGGCATACAAAAACGGCAACAAACAGGCTAACGACCTGGATTACGCCAGCCTGCCGGACAGCGTGGTTGAGCAGATTCGTGCTGCATGGAAAACCAACGTGAAAGACAGCAGCGGTAAGGCATTGTATTAATTTAGCATTCTGACGAAAATGGCGGGTGGCGCTGGCGCTTACCCGCCCTACGGTTCCGACTGTAGGCCGGATAAGCGCCAGCGCCATCCGGCGATTTCGTAAACGCGTTCAACAGAAGAGTAATTTATGGCTGCAACCAAGCCTGCATTTAACCCTCCGGGTAAAAAAGGTGACATGATTTTCAGCGCGCTGGTAAAACTGGCTGCGCTGATTGTGCTATTGCTGCTGGGCGGCATCATCGTGTCTCTGATTTTCTCCTCCTGGCCGAGCATCCAGAAATTTGGTTTCTCCTTCCTGTGGACCAAAGAGTGGGATGCCCCGAACGATATCTACGGTGCGCTGGTGCCGATCTACGGCACGCTGGTGACCTCGTTTATCGCCCTGCTGATTGCCGTGCCGGTGAGCTTCGGTATCGCCCTGTTTCTGACGGAACTGGCACCGAACTGGCTGAAGCGTCCGCTGGGTATCGCCATTGAGCTGCTGGCGGCAATTCCCAGTATCGTTTACGGCATGTGGGGCCTGTTTATCTTTGCGCCGCTGTTCGCGACGTACTTCCAGGAGCCGGTAGGCAACGTCCTCTCCGCTATCCCGTTTGTGGGCGCTCTCTTCTCCGGTCCGGCATTCGGTATCGGGATCCTGGCCGCGGGCGTTATCCTCGCCATCATGATTATTCCGTACATCGCAGCGGTAATGCGCGATGTCTTCGAACAGACCCCGGTGATGATGAAAGAGTCGGCCTACGGCATCGGCTGCACCACCTGGGAAGTTATCTGGCGTATCGTCCTGCCGTTCACCAAAAATGGGGTGATTGGCGGCGTCATGCTGGGTCTGGGCCGCGCGCTGGGTGAAACCATGGCCGTGACTTTTATCATCGGTAACACCTACCAGCTCGACAGCGCCTCGCTCTACATGCCGGGCAACAGCATCACCTCGGCGCTGGCTAACGAATTCGCCGAAGCGGAATCGGGCCTGCACGTTGCCGCGCTGATGGAGCTGGGCTTAATTCTGTTTGTTATCACCTTCATCGTTCTGGCGATCTCCAAAGTGATGATCATGCGCCTGGCGAAAAATGAGGGGGGCACGCTAATGGCAACGCTCGAAATGCAAAACACCGTGGAGCTGGCGGAATCACGCCGCAAAATGCAGGCGAAGCGCCGCATGAAGAACCGCCTCGCGTTGACGCTCTCAATGGCGACGATGGCATTCGGTTTGTTCTGGCTGGTCTGGATCCTGTTCTCCACGGTAACCCGCGGTATCGACGGCATGTCGCTGGCGCTGTTCACCGAGATGACTCCACCGCCAAATACCGCAGGCGGCGGTCTGGCAAACGCCCTGGCGGGCAGCGGCCTGCTGATCCTGTGGGCGACCGTGTTCGGTACGCCGCTCGGCATCATGGCGGGGATCTATCTGGCGGAGTACGGCCGTAAATCCTGGATTGCGGAAGTGATCCGCTTCATTAACGATATTCTGCTCTCCGCCCCGTCGATTGTGGTCGGTCTGTTCGTCTACACCATCGTGGTGGCGCAGATGGAGCACTTCTCCGGCTGGGCTGGGGTGATTGCGCTGGCGCTGCTGCAGGTGCCTATCGTCATCCGTACCACCGAGAACATGCTGAAACTGGTGCCGGACAGCCTGCGTGAAGCGGCCTACGCGCTGGGCACGCCGAAGTGGAAGATGATCTCTGCCATCACCCTGAAAGCGTCCATCTCCGGGATCCTGACCGGCGTCCTGCTGGCCGTGGCCCGTATTGCCGGTGAAACCGCACCGCTGCTCTTTACCGCGCTCTCCAACCAGTTCTGGAGCACGGACATGATGCAGCCGATCGCCAACCTGCCGGTCACCATCTTTAAATTTGCGATGAGCCCGTTTGCCGAATGGCAGTCACTGGCCTGGGCCGGGGTACTGATTATTACCCTGTGCGTACTGTTACTGAACATTCTGGCGCGCGTTATTTTCGCGAAGAAGAAACACGGTTAATTATTGACGGCGTGGCACACTGCGGCGCCGGATGAGGAAATGAGTCAATGAGTATGGTCGATACTGCCCCGGGTAAACTTGCGGTTCGTGATCTGAACTTCTACTACGGCAAGTTCCATGCCCTGAAAAACATCAACCTGGATATCGCCAAAAACCAGGTCACGGCATTCATCGGTCCGTCTGGCTGCGGGAAATCCACGCTGCTGCGTACCTTTAACAAAATGTATTCGCTCTATCCGGAGCAGCGCGCCGAAGGCGAGATCCTGCTGGACGGCGACAACATTCTGACCAATACCCAGGACATCGCCCTGCTGCGTGCAAAAGTGGGCATGGTGTTCCAGAAACCAACGCCGTTCCCGATGTCCATCTATGACAACATCGCTTTTGGCGTGCGCCTGTTTGAGAAGCTCTCCCGCGCCGATATGGACGAGCGCGTGCAGTGGGCCTTGACCAAGGCCGCATTATGGAACGAAACCAAAGATAAACTTCACCAGAGCGGATACTCTCTCTCCGGTGGTCAGCAGCAGCGTCTGTGCATTGCGCGTGGTATCGCCATTCGCCCGGAAGTGTTATTGCTGGATGAGCCGTGCTCAGCGCTGGATCCGATCTCTACTGGCCGTATCGAAGAGCTGATCACCGAGTTAAAACAGGATTACACCGTGGTGATCGTGACCCACAACATGCAGCAGGCTGCGCGTTGTTCCGATCACACGGCGTTTATGTATCTGGGCGAGTTGATTGAGTTCAGCGATACGGATGCGCTGTTCACCAGGCCCGCGAAGAAGCAAACAGAAGACTACATCACCGGACGCTACGGCTGATTCAGGAGTGCGCAATGGATAATCTCAATCTTAACAAACACATTTCCGGCCAGTTTAACGCCGAGCTGGAAAGCATCCGCACCCAGGTGATGACCATGGGCGGAATGGTCGAGCAGCAGCTTTCTGACGCCATCACCGCCATGCACAACCAGGACAGCGAGCTGGCGAAGCGCGTGGTGGAAGGCGACAAACACGTCAACATGATGGAAGTGGCGATCGACGAAGCCTGCGTGCGCATCATCGCCAAGCGTCAGCCGACGGCGAGCGACCTGCGTCTGGTGATGGCGATCATCAAAACCATCGCTGAGCTGGAACGTATTGGCGACGTGGCGGATAAAATCTGCCGCACCGCGCTGGAGAAGTTCTCCCAGCAGCACCAGCCGCTGCTGGTCAGCCTGGAGTCGCTGGGTCGTCACACCGTGCAGATGCTGCACGACGTGCTGGATGCCTTTGCGCGTATGGATCTGGATGAAGCGGTGCGTATCTACCGTGAAGACAAGAAGGTCGACCAGGAGTACGAAGGCATTGTGCGTCAGCTGATGACCTACATGATGGAAGACACGCGCACCATTCCAAGCGTTCTGACCGCCCTGTTCTGCGCCCGCTCCATTGAGCGTATCGGTGACCGTTGCCAGAACATCTGCGAATACATCTTCTACTTCGTGAAGGGTCAGGATTTCCGTCACGTCGGTGGGGATGAGCTGGACAAAATGCTCGCCGGAAAAGATCCGAAAGAGTAATTTCTCCCGTAACGCCAGCTTTGCTGGCGTTATATTTAAATATCAATATATTTCTTCTGCGAATAACTCTTTTATTTCCAGCGCAATAACATTGCCTTCAGTCACATTTCACTCTTTTCCCGGTTGTTTTCTTTTCTCTTCTCACCTAAAACATGCCGATATTAACGCGAGCCACAGAAATACGTTAATGCGCTAATAACGTTATTAAGCAAAACTGGATTGTTACCGCTATCAGGCGGGCAAAACCTGAAAGTGATTATCTCCTTGCGGAGGTAAGTCGCTTTCAGGTTTTTTTTATTTTAAAAGATAAATTAACAGGGACTAATATTATGTTCAGGAGAACCCTTATTACCTCGGCCATTTTAATGATGACTCCCCTCACTCAGGCCGGGGCGGCGTCGTTAACCGTGGAGCAGCGCCTCGAATTACTGGAAAAGGCATTAAAAGAGACCCAGGCAGAGCTTCAGCAGTATAAAGATAAGGAGATCGTCAAAACGCAGACCACCAGCCCGGCGCAAAAACCCGCTGCCGTACTGGTCAAAACCGGAGAGACGAATACCGATGCTGCTTATTCTTCCATCACCATGAAAGATTTCAGTAAATTCGTGAAGGATGAAATTGGCTTTAGCTATAACGGCTATTTCCGCTCCGGCTGGGGCACCGCATCCCACGGTTCGCCAAAATCCTGGGCGATTGGCTCCCTGGGGCGATTCGGCAATGAGTACTCTGGCTGGTTCGATTTGCAGCTCAAGCAGCGGGTTTACAACGAAGGCAATAAACGCGTCGATGCCATTGTGATGCTGGACGGCAACGTGGGCCAGCAGTACTCCACCGGCTGGTTTGGCGATAACGCGGGCGGGGAAAACTATCTGCAGTTCTCCGATATGTACGTGACCACCCAGGGCTTCCTGCCGTTTGCCCCGGAGGCGGATTTCTGGGTCGGGAAGCACGGTGCGCCGAAGATCGAAATCCAGATGCTGGACTGGAAAACCCAACGAACGGATGCCGCTGCGGGCGTCGGGCTGGAGAACTGGAAAGTGGGCCCTGGCAAAGTCGATATTGCGCTGGTGCGTGAAGACGTGGACGACTATGACCGTCAGCTCAAAAACAAGCAGCAGCTGAACACCAATACCATCGACCTGCGTTATAAGGCGCTGCCGCTGTGGGATAAAGCCTCTCTGATGGTCAGCGGGCGCTACGTCGCGGCCAATCAAAGCTCCAGCGAGAAGTATAATCAGGACAATAACGGCTATTACCCGTGGAAAGACACCTGGATGGTCGGTACCACCTTAACGCAAAAACTGGATACCGGCGGTTTCAACGAGTTTTCCGTCCTGCTGGCGAATAACTCCATTGCCAGCAGCTTCTCGCGCTATGCCGGCTCCAGCCCCTACACCACCTTCAACGGCAGATATTATGGCGATCATACCAACGGGACGGCGGTGCGTGTGACTTCGCAGGGGGAGGTGTATCTGCGGGATAACGTGATCATGGCCAATGCGCTGGTCTACTCCTTCGGGAATGACGTTTACAGCTATGAAACCGGCGCCCATTCTGATTTCGAGTCCATTCGCGCCGTTGTACGCCCGGCTTATATCTGGGATCAATATAATCAGACCGGCGTTGAGCTGGGTTATTTCAGACAGCAAAATACCGATCTGACCGGCAACAAATATTATGAGTCAGGCTATAAAACCACGCTGTTCCATACCTTCAAGGTCAATACCAGTATGTTGACCTCCCGCCCGGAATTACGTTTTTATGGAACCTATATTAAAGCGGACGAGACGGAATTAGATAATTTCACTTTCGAAGACCAAAAGAAGGATCAGTTTGCCATTGGTGCGCAGGCTGAAATCTGGTGGTAACCGGATCGCATAAAGGACCTTATTAATGAAACGAATGAAAACAGCTTTATCCGTTATTACGCTCTGTTTATCTCTCGGGCCATCGGCGTTTGCGGCCGATCTCCCCGCCGCCCCGGATCCCGCTCACCCGTTGAGCCAGTATGTCACTCAGGTGAATGCCGACAATACGGTGACATATCGCTACTTCGCACCGGCGGCGAAAAGCGTATCGGTGGTGGTGGGTGTTCCGACCCCGGAAAATATCCATCCGATGACCAAAGACGCCTCGGGGCTCTGGAGCTGGCGAGGGCCGGTGATGCAGCCCAATCTGTATGAATACTTCTTCAACGTCGACGGTGTGCGCAGCATTGATACCGGCACGGCGATGACCAAGCCGCAGCGCCAGGTGAATACCAGCATGGTGCTGGTGCCGGGCAGTATTCTGGACGTTAATCCGGTCCCGCACGGCGATCTGATTACCCTGACCTATCATTCGGCGGCGCTGAAGTCGGAGCGTCAGCTGTTCGTCTGGACGCCGCCGGGCTACAACGGGCAGGGAAAACCGCTGCCGGTGCTTTACTTCTATCACGGCTTCGGTGATACGGGCCGTTCGGCTATCGATCAGGGACGTATCGCGCAGATTATGGATAACCTGCTCGCGGCCGGAAAGATCGCCCCGATGCTGGTGGTGGTGCCGGATACCGAAACCGATGCCGCAGGCATAGTTCCTGAAATCTTCGTGCCGAACGAGCGCCGTAAAGCCTTTTACCCGTTGAATGCCCAGGCTGCCGATCGGGAGCTGATGAACGACATCATTCCGCTGATAAGCCAGCGGTTTAACGTGCGAGACGATGCCGAAGGGCGCGCGCTGGCGGGGCTGTCCCAGGGCGGCTATCAGGCGCTGGTCTCCGGGATGAATCATCTCGAACGCTTTGGCTGGCTGGCCACCTTTAGCGGCGTGACCACCACGACGGTGCCGGATGAGGGCGTCAGTGCCCGTCTCAACGACCCGCAGGCCATCAATAAGCAGCTACGCAATTTCACCGTCGTGGTGGGCGAGAAAGATGCGGTGACGGGCAAGGATATCGCCGGGTTGAAGCAGGAGCTTGAGAAACGCCAGATCAAATTCGATTACCACGAATACCCGGGCCTGAACCATGAGATGGATGTCTGGCGACCGGCCTATGCGGAATTCGTCCAGAAACTGTTTAAATAGCAAAAAGCCGTAAAGCGACTCGCTTTACGGCTTAACTGTTTTAGCGGGTAAGGTGCCAGCCGCGCGCCTTCCACAGTTCCGGCAGCTGGGCCAGATCGGTAAAGGTCGTTACCTTCGGATGGTCAAGCGGCGGGTTGTGCGGATCGGCGCAGAAGTAGAACACCTCCATGCCCGCGGCAATCCCCGCCTGCGCGCCTGCGCTGGAGTCATCCACCAGGATGCAGTTCTCCACGTTGACGTTCATCGCTTTCGCCGCGTGGAACATCATGGCCGGATCGGGTTTCCAGCGCTGGATATCGTAGCCGCTGAACAGTTTTTCCGGGAAATGGTGCAGCATCTGCAGCTTGCCAAGAGAGTGCTGCATTTTGCTCACCGGGCCGTTAGAGACCACGCACATCGGCACCGCCATCGCATCCAGCAGGGCGCTGGCACCCGCGATGGCTTCCAGTTCGGAGTCGAAGAGGCGTGCGACCTCGGCGCGGTAAACAGGCTCCAGATCCGCTTTCGCGAGGCTGACGCCGTGTTCGGCGTTAATGATGTCGATGATTTCGTAGAGCTTCACGCCCTTAAAGCGTTTGAACGTCTCTTCGAGATCGAGCGTGATACCAAATTCCTGGAACATGGTGACATACGCCCGGGAACAGATGACCTCACTGTCGACCAGCGTACCGTCGCAGTCGAAAAATACTGCATCAATCTGAGACATGCATTTCCCTTTCTTAACAAGTTTAACGTTTACGTAGCGCATAACATTGAGACGCAATCGTTGCCGTATAAGCAAATTCAATGAAAAAAAAGTGCCTCTCAACCGCCCCTATTGTCGCATTTTGGTATAGGATAGCGACGAATTTTCCCTCCTTGTTCGGAAATAGATGATGAGTCAACAACACACTACCCAGTCGTCTGGCGCGGGTTTGCTTGAGCGCGTGTTTAAACTGCGCGAGCACGGCACGACGGCACGCACCGAAGTGATCGCCGGTTTCACCACCTTCCTGACGATGGTCTATATCGTTTTCGTGAACCCACAAATTCTGGGCGTTGCTGGCATGGATACCAGCGCCGTCTTCGTGACGACCTGTCTGATCGCCGCCTTCGGCAGCATCCTGATGGGGCTGTTTGCTAACCTGCCGGTTGCTCTGGCACCCGCGATGGGTCTGAACGCCTTCTTCGCCTTCGTCGTGGTTCAGGCGATGGGCCTGCCGTGGCAGGTGGGGATGGGCGCTATCTTCTGGGGTGCCGTTGGTCTGCTGATCCTGACCATTTTCCGCGTGCGTTACTGGATGATTGCCAATATCCCGGTCAGCCTGCGCGTGGGCATCACCAGCGGTATCGGTCTGTTCATCGGCATGATGGGGCTGAAAAACGCCGGTGTGATCGTGGCAAACCCGGAAACCCTGGTCAGCATCGGTAAGCTGACCTCCCACAGCGTGCTGCTGGGCGTGCTGGGCTTCTTCATCATCGCGATCCTGGCCTCACGCAATATCCACGCGGCGGTGCTGGTCTCCATTATCGTCACCACCCTGCTGGGCTGGATGCTGGGCGATGTGCACTACAACGGCATCGTCTCCGCGCCGCCGAGCGTGACCACCGTGATTGGCCATGTCGATCTGGCGGGCTCGCTGAACCTGGGCCTGGCCGGGGTGATCTTCTCCTTCATGCTGGTGAACCTGTTTGACTCCTCCGGAACGCTGATTGGCGTCACCGATAAAGCCGGTCTGGCGGATGAGAAGGGCAAATTCCCGCGCATGAAGCAGGCGCTGTTCGTGGACAGTATCTCGTCCGTGACCGGCTCCTTTATCGGCACCTCGTCCGTGACCGCCTACATCGAATCCTCTTCCGGGGTCTCCGTCGGTGGCCGTACCGGTCTGACTGCGGTCGTGGTTGGCCTGCTGTTCCTGCTGGTGATCTTCCTTTCACCGCTGGCGGGCATGGTGCCGCCGTACGCGGCCGCTGGCGCGCTGATCTACGTGGGCGTGCTGATGACCTCCAGCCTGTCGCGCGTGAAGTGGGACGACCTGACTGAAGCAGTTCCGGCGTTTATTACCGCCGTGATGATGCCGTTCAGCTTCTCCATCACCGAAGGGATTGCGCTGGGCTTTATCTCTTACTGCGTGATGAAGGCAGGCACCGGACGCTGGCGTGAAATCAGCCCGTGCGTGATGGTTGTTGCCCTGCTGTTCGTGCTGAAGATTGCGTTTATTGATGCCTGATAAAAGCAAAACGGCAACCCTGGGTTGCCGTTTTTAATGTTTTCTCCCTCTCCCTGTGGGAGAGGGCCGGGGTGAGGGCATCAGGCCGCACTCCCCCCGCACTCGTCTTACGCTTTAACCCGCTGAATATACTTGCCAAACGCGCTCAGCTGACCGGTCAGATGATCCAGCGTACTCTGGTCAATCACTTCACCCGCCTGCGGGTCGACCTTGTTCTGAATGATACCGCCCATAAACTCCGGCTTGTTCAATACCATCGCATCCAAGAACACCAGGATCTGGCGCAGATGATACTGGCAGCGTGCGCCGCCGATCGCCCCCATGGAGCTGGTCTGGATCAGCACGGGTTTACCCGCCAGCGGCTGTTCCGGCAGGCGGGAGAGCCAGTCAATGGCGTTCTTCAGGCCACCCGGCACGGAGTAGTTATATTCCGGGGTGACAATCACCACGCCGTCCGCTTCGCGGATCTGCGCTGCCAGCGCTTCTACGGCCGCCGGGAATCCCTCTTCCTGCTGCATATCCGCGTCGTACAGCGGAATATCGCCAATCGACGGCAGGGCGCTAATCTCCATGCCCTCTGGCGCCAGCTTCGGCAGCGTGCGGGCAACCATCCCGTTGAATGAACCCTTGCGCAGGCTTCCCAGTAACGTAACAACCTTTAACGTATCAGACATCACAACTCCTTCTTGAAAGGTCAGGTGAGAATAATCGCTTTTTCTGCCGGTAAACTGGTCAGGCGCATCAGGCGTGCGGCCGGCTCGTTCGCGCGGGCGGGGACGTCCGGCAGGCTGTGCCATCCGAGGCGGCTGTCGAACTCCCAAATTTTTAGCCGTTCAATGGCCGGGGTGACGGCGATAGACCAGATCAGGACATCTTCGGCGTCGCTTAAGGCTTCTACCTGTGCGGCTCTCGTGGCCCGCAGGCGGCCGGAACCCGGTAACAGTTGCACAAGGCTGGCGCAGTCGCTGGCGTCGCCCGAAAGCTTACGGATGCTCTGGCGCAGGGTAATCAGCTGCGCTCTGGCTTCCTGGGGATCGTTCTGGTTACGCACCCACAGGTTCTCGTTGCTGGAGAGCGGGTAGGCGTCGTGGGCGTGAGTACCGTCCAGGCTGCGGGGGGCCCGCTGCAGCTCCATATCCAGACCGCAATCGCCTTCTGTGGTCAGCGCCAGGCCCACGATATTGCCGGCGTAGGCAATGGAAAAACGGGGAAGCTCCGGATCGGCAAACACAGGGCGACCCTCGGGTTCGGTTATCACTTCCGGCAGTTCGCTGGTGCCATAAAGCATAAACAACAGTTCAGCGAGCAGCGCCCGGGAAGCCAGAAAACGTGTACGGCGATGTTCAGGGTGCTTCCACGCTTCGTTATAACAGGATGAAGAGAGTCTGGTTGAATCCAGCTGCCCCTCGGTCAGCGTCCCTCTTGCAAAATGCGTAGCCATTTTTCACTCCATGATAATGGTTAGTCGTCAGGTTAAACGGTTACATGATTATCACTTAACTCGCTTACTGTTTTAATGGCTAAATGGGGGTAAGGGAAGTTTTGCGGCGGAACTTTACATTTTCTTAGGCGAAAACAGGGCGGCTAGCGCAGCGGCGGGCCGTACAACGCCTTGATAGTCTCTCTAAGCCAGAGGATTTTAGGGTTGTGGCTGTTACGCTTATGCCAGATCAGGGTGAAGGGCACGGTGAGCTTCTGCGCCTGCGCCTCATCAATGGGGATCGGCAGGGCGATCAGCTTCCGCTGGTGGAGCCGATTATAGTGATGGCAGTAGTGCGGGGCGGTGGCAATGTAGTTATGGCCCGGCTGCGCCGCCATAAACATCGACTGTTCAAAGCCGGGCAGGCTCATGGCGATATTGCGCGTACGTCCCATCTCTGTGAGCACTTCATCCAGCGCCCAGGTGTCGCTGCGCTCCCAGAAGATACTGATATGCGGATAGCGCAGGAAGGTTTCGAGGTTCCACTCCTCCTGCAGCGCGGGATGATCTTCCCGCAGATAGACGCACGGGCGGTCGCTGAACAGGATTTCGTAGTCAATAAACCACGGCATCAGCTTTAACAGCTCCCGGGAACGGGGATGCGTTTCGCGCCCGGTAAAGCCAAGCTCAACCTCCCCACGGGTGATGGCGTCCAGCGAATCGTAATCCCAGTGGCGCATCTTCACCGTGGCCTGCGGGTAACGCTGGTTCACCTGCTCCAGCAGGGCGTTGAAGTGGATTAGCATCAGCGGTGTTTCCGCCGCCAGCTCAAACGTCAGGCCACCGGGGGGAGTCATGGTGGAATTTATCGAGGATCTGGTTGCCAATCTGCATCCAGTCGGCCAGATCCTGCTCCAGGCTCACCGTCAGCGGCGTCGGCAGCAGCCCCAGCGGGGTCTTCACAAACAGAGGATCGTCAAACCAGTCGCGCAGCTTCGCCAGCGATTTACTCACCGCGGACGGGGTGACGTTCATCCGTTTCGCGGCTTTGGTAACGCTGCGTTCCTGCAGCAAAAGCTGCAGGCACAGCAACAGGTTAAGATCGAGACTGCTGAGGGGCTTCTTCATGATGCGCTGCGGGCCGGATAAGCAAAAGGAGGAGAATGCAGAGCATGCTACAGCCAATCAGCACCCCGATCAGCATATTCAATGCATTCAGCCCCATTATGGCTGCCAGCCAAATCCACAGCGAAGAGCCGCAAACCTGAGCGATACCCAGCACCGAGCTGGCTACGCCTGCGCGCAGCGCGAACGGGCCGAGTGCCTGGCTCATCGCCACGCCAAAGCCCACCGAGAACCCGGCGCAAATCAGCGTAATGCCCGCCAGCATCAGGGCATGGGAACTGGCGGTCGCCAGAATCACCCCTGCCGCCAGAAACAGCACCTGCGAGGTCAGCATCAAGGTGCGCTGGCGGAAGAGGTTCAGCGCAAACGGCGTCGAGAACGAGACCGCCATACTGACCAGTGCGGTTGAGGCCATCACCATGGAATATTCTCCGCGATCGAAGCCCATCACTTCCATCAGCAACACCGGGGAAACGTTTACATAGGTAAGGATCACCGCCACGCTCAGGGTGGTGACCAGCAAGCGGCTGATGAAGAAGCGGTTGAGCAGCTTCTCGTCCGGCGGGATCGACGCGCTATGGCTCCGGTTTTGCGCCCCGGGGTGAGTCTCTTTCAGAACCGCGATCGACAGGATGAAGACCAGCATCCCCATTGCCGCCATCGTCCAGAACAGGCTCTGCCACGGGAACTGCAGCATGATCAGGTAGCCCACCACCGGCGCCAGCACCGGGATAATGCAGGTGATGCCGTTCATCATGGAGAGCACTTTGGCGCGACGCTGGGCGCTTAAGGTATCGCGCAGAATGGCAAAGGCCACCACGTAGCAGCCGCCTGCCCCGACGCCCTGGATAAAGCGTCCGGTAAGGAACAGGGAACTCTCCTCTGCCAGTGAACACAGCACGGAGGCCAGAGCAAAAATCACCGCCCCGGTAATGGCGACCGGCTGTCGCCCGGCTTTGTCGGCAATCTTCCCGGCAAACACCATCGACGACGCCATCCCCGCGAGGTAGGCCGAAAACGCGATATGCAGCTGCGCTTCGCTGGCACCCAGATCGCGGGCGATGTGCGGCAGCCCCACCAGATACATATCAATGCCCGATGGATAAAGCAGCACCAGCGCAAAACTACAAAACAGAAAACGAGCCATAACACCCCCCATAAAGTCAGGCAAGAAGCATAGGGGGATAAAGGGGAAGTGGCGAGTTGCCATTTGGACAAAGGTGATTTCCTGCGAGGAAATCACCTTTTGGGGAGCGGATTTAGCCAAAGCGCGGTAAGAAATGGAAGGTATTCCCGAACCAGCAAACGATGACCACCACCCCGAACAGGATCACCAGCGAGGGAACCACCCTACCGCCCCAGACGGTGAAGGTCTTATTCGGGAATTTCTGTCTCGCTTTCAGCGCGAGGACTGCCGGGACAATCACCGCCCAGATGGTTGCGCACAAACCCGCCCCGCCAATGCCGTAGATAAAGCCGTTCGGGAAAATCAGGTAGAGCAGGGTCGGCGGCAGGAAGGTCAGCATGATCGTTTTCAGGCGACCTGACGGTGAATTGTCGAGTTTAAAGAGGTCGGCAAGATAGTCGAACAGCCCTAAGGTGACGCCGAAGAACGAGCTGGCCACTGCTAAGTTTGAGAAAACCAGTAAGCAAAATTCGATCACTCCATGCTGCCGGGTGCCGAGGAATGATTTCACCAGCGAATCGACATTGCCCCCGGACGAGATGATCTCGCTGAAGCTGTCGCGGGTAATGTTACCCATCGTGCAGTAGAGCCAGAACAGATAGATAAACAGGGCCAGCAGCGAGCCATAGACAATGCTTTTAATCAGTTTATCTTTGCGTTTGCCGTAGCAGATGATCAGGCTGGGAATGTTGCCATGAAACCCAAACGATGCCAGACAGACGGGCAGGGCCATAAAGATGTAGGGGAAGTAGGTGGTATTGCTGGCCGATGTAACCTTAATGTCTCTTAAAATTGAATAATCGACCTGGAAGAAGAAGGAGCCAAACACCACGATAAAGGCGATGATCTTAATGCCTAAAAACAGCGAGGTAATGCGGCTGGCCGCCAGTGAACTAAACCACAATACGCCCGCAACGAAGATTGCCGTACAGACACCCACTATCCGGGGATTCACATGCGTCCCCTGGTTCATGGCGATGGTTTCACTGATGATAGCGCCGTTTGCGGAGATATAGGCATACGTCAGAATATAAAGCACAAAGGCGACCGTGAAGCCGCTGACGATATTCCATTTATTGCCGATCAGATCTTTGGTAATCGTATTAAAGCTTGAACCGACGGGATAATTTAAATTTGCTTCTAACAATAATAGCCCGGAGTGAAGCATTGAAAACCAGGCGATAATTAAAATAAACGCGCCCCAAAAAAACCATGCCCCTGCCAGATCCACGGGTAAAGCAAACATCCCCCCCGCCAATAACTGTACCCGCTATAACCATGACACCCCATACCGACGAGTGTTTAGTCTCTAATTCTAATGCGTTATCCATGGTGCCCCCATCAATGTGGCAAGCCTGACGTTGTTGAACTATTTATTTTGCGGGTGGCTAAAATTATTTAGCCACCCGGGGACAGAAGGTTAAACTTCTTTCAGTTTGGCGGTGAAGTGACGTAATACTTTAGGTTCGTAGGTGAAGGTTAATCCTTTAATGTTCATCGCATTTTCTTTAACGTGTTTAAAGGCTTCGACGATGAAATCCATATGCGATTGCGTATAGGTGGCACGCGGAATAGTCAAACGCAGCAGCTCTGCCGGGCAGGGTAACTGCTTACCGGTCTTCGGATCGCGGCCCAGTAAGAACGAACCAATTTCCACAGCCCGAATACCGGCCACTTTATAGAGCTCACAGGCCAGCGCCTGCGCCGGGAACTGTTCGGCAGGAATATGCGGCAAGAGCTTACCGGCATCCACAAAGGCAGCATGGCCGCCGGCCTGCTGGCAAACCACGCCGATGGCTTCCAGGCCGTCGACCAGGTACTGGACCTGATTAATACGGTATGCCAGCCAGTCCTGGCCCATGCCGTCGTGCAGGCCGACAGCCAGACGCTCCATGGCACCCCCTTCCAGGCCGCCGTAGGTCGGGAAGCCTTCCTGGACGACGCACAAGGTTCTGCACTCGGTATAGACGTCGAAATAGTCGTCATTCTTAATGCACAGCAGGCCGCCCATCGGCACCATGGCATCTTTTTTAGCCGACATGGCCAGCATATCTGCGTATTTGTACGTTTCGCGAGTAATTTCCGCGATCGTCCAGTCTTTATATTCCGCTTCACGTTTTTGAATAAAGTACGCATTCTCGGCGAAGCGTGCGGAGTCCATCACCACCGGGATGTCGTATTTTCTGGCAATCGCGTACATCGCCTTCAGGTTCGCCAGCGACACCGGCTGTCCACCGGCGGAGTTGCTGGTAATGGTGGCGACGATATACGGGACGTTGGCTGGACCCACTTCTTCGATGCCGTTTTCCAGACCCTGCAGGTCAAAGTTGCCTTTAAAATCGTAACGAATGCCGGTATCAAAGGCCTCCTTGATATACACGTTGCGCACGGTACAGCCGTTTATCTGGCTGTGACCCTGGGTGGTATCAAAAAAGTAGTTAGAGAAGGCGACCATTTTCGTGCGATCTAAGCCTTTCTCCTGCTCGCGCTTTTTAATGAGCACCGGAATATAGATCTGCTCAGCGCCGCGCCCCTGATGGGTCGGAATAGTGTACTGATAACCGAAAATACTTTTCACGGCGTCGGACAGCGCATAGTAACTGCGGCTTCCGCTATAGGCTTCGTCTCCGCGCAGCATGGCGGCCTGCATATTCTGTGTAACCGCACCGGTGCCGCTGTCGGTCAGTAAATCAATAAATACGTCTTCGCTATCCAGCAGGAAAGGGTTCATACCCGATTTAATAATCGCGTTGTCGCGATGCTCCCTTGTGGTGCGCTTAACCGGCTCAATAACTCTGATGCGAAATGGCTCTGGTAAATGTTTGAAGTTTTCCATTATATAATTCCTGTTTTTATCGCAGCGGTGCGGGTGGCTATTTTTAATAACCATTAATTCAGGCATACCTGATCAGCGATACCGCTACGCAATCGGGAGAGTATATTCCACCGACAGAGGCGTGCAGCAGCATAATTGCAGCCTTACGGGCGCAATGATTTCAGGCATACCAAATAAATAGAGTGTTAATCTATTCAGGTTGCATAGAGAAAGAGAGACGAAGGGAGATTACGGATGGTGATTGACAATTTTATTGTCAATATTGAACCACTTAGAAGTGAGATATGTATTTAAGATAATCGTCATTGATTTATCCTCATTAGACACGCTACTACACTATTCGAATGAGAATATTTGTCTATGTGCAGGTATATTAATTGTGATTGTAATCACAGAGAACATAACAGATATATTTGGTATTTATTCAGGTAATATAGAAAAGGAAAAAGCCGCAATAACAGGGGTGTTATGCGGCTTTTAGCGGAGGGCTGAAACGGGTTTATTTCCCGATGCAGAAACTGGAGAAGATGCGCCCCAGCAGGTCATCCGAGGTAAACTCCCCGGTGATCTCGCTTAACGCCTGCTGCGCCAGACGCAGCTCTTCCGCCAGCAATTCCCCGGCCCAGGCACCCAGCAGCTGCGCTTTGCCCTGATCCAGATGCATCGCCGCCTGTTCCAGCGCCTGCAGATGGCGACGACGGGCGAGGAAACCGCCCTCCATGCTGGTATCAAAGCCCATGCTCTGCTTCAGATGGTTGCGCAGCGCATCCACCCCCTCGCCGGTGCGCGCCGACAGGCGGATCAGTGAGTGACCATTCACATCACTCAGACCCAGGGTTTCGCCGGTGACGTCGGCTTTGTTACGCACCACGGTGATCGGCAGTTTCGCCGGCAGACGGGCGATAAAGTCCGGCCAGATCTCCGCCGGGTCGATCGCTGCAGTGGTCGTGCCATCGACCATAAACAGCACCCGGTCAGCCTGCTCAATCTCCTGCCAGGCGCGCTCGATACCGATACGCTCCACTTCGTCGCTGGCATCGCGCAGGCCGGCGGTGTCGATGATATGCAGCGGCATACCGTCGATATGAATATGCTCGCGCAGCACGTCGCGGGTGGTGCCGGCAATGTCGGTGACAATCGCCGCTTCACGGCCCGCCAGCGCGTTCAGCAGGCTCGATTTCCCGGCGTTCGGACGCCCGGCAATCACCACCTTCATCCCTTCGCGCAGCAGGCTGCCCTGACGCGCTTCGGCGCGCACCGCGTCGAGATCGGCCATCACGTCGTTAAGCTGGGCTTCGATTTTGCCATCGGAGAGGAAGTCGATCTCCTCATCCGGGAAATCAATGGCCGCTTCCACGTAGATCCGCAGGTGAGTAAGTGCTTCCACAAGGTGGTTAACGCGGTTGGAAAAAGCGCCCTGCAGCGAGTTGAGGGCCGAGCGGGCGGCCTGCTCGGAGCTGGCGTCGATCAGGTCGGCAATCGCCTCGGCCTGGGCCAGATCCAGCTTATCGTTGAGGAAGGCGCGTTCGGAGAACTCGCCCGGCTTCGCAATGCGCAGGCCGGGCAGGGTCAGAATGCGTTTCAGCAGCAGGTCGAGGATCACCGGCCCGCCGTGGCCCTGCAGTTCGAGCACGTCTTCACCGGTAAAGGAGTTCGGGCCCGGGAACCACAGCGCGATGCCCTGGTCCAGCGCCGTGCCGTCGTTATCTTTAAACGGCAGATAGTCGGCGTAGCGCGGCTTGGGTAGTTTACCCAGCACCGCTTCTGCCACCTCGCGCGCCTTCAGGCCAGAGATACGCAGAATGCCCACACCACCGCGTCCCGGTGGGGTTGCCTGGGCGACGATAGTGTCGTTATGGCTCATGGTTTGTCTCTTCTTAATGCAATAAAAAAGGCGGTCAACAGACCGCCCTTTAATTTATGTTCCGTTTGCCGGGTGGCGCTTCGCTTACCCGGCCTACTCAATGTCAGGAATTTTTCTTCTCGCGGCTATGCAGGCCACGTTTTTCCAGACCACGGTAGATCAGCTGCTGCTGAAGGATGGTTACCAGGTTGCTGACGATATAGTACAGCACCAGACCTGACGGGAACCACAGGAAGAACACGGTGAAGATGACCGGCATAAAGGTCATGATCTTCTGCTGCATCGGGTCGGTCACGGTGGTTGGCGACATCTTCTGGATGAAGAACATCGTCACGCCCATCAGGATCGGCAGGATGTAGTACGGGTCCTGTGCGGACAGGTCATGGATCCACAGTGCGAACGGCGCATGGCGCAGCTCAACGGAGCCCATCAGCATGTAGTACAGCGCAAGGAAGATTGGCATCTGGATCAGCAGCGGGAAGCAGCCACCCAGTGGGTTCACTTTCTCGGCTTTATACAGGGCCATCATCTCCTGGCTCTGACGCTGTTTGTCATCGCCCAGACGCTCACGCATTGCCGCAATTTTCGGCTGCAGCATACGCATCTTCGCCATGGAGGTGTACTGCGCTTTGGTCAGCGGGTACATGATGCCACGAACGATGAAGGTGATAACAATGATGGAGAAGCCCCAGTTGCCCAGGAAGCTGTGGATGAACTTCAGCAGTTTGAACAGCGGCTGAGAGATGAACCACAACCAACCGTAGTCTACGGTCAGATCCAGGTGCGGTGCGACGGCAGCCATTTTGTCCTGGATTTCCGGACCGACCCACAGGGTGCTGCCCAGCGTACCGGTTTGACCCGGCTGAACCAGAACCGGCTCAGACTTATAGCCGATAGCGGCAACGCCGTTCAGGTTAGCGGTATAGAAATTATTGGAACCCGCGTTATTCGGCACCCATGCGGTCGCGAAATACTGTTGCAGCATCGCCACCCAACCGCCTTTCGAGCTGACGTTCAGGTTTTCGTTATCGGCGATGGTGTCGAATTTGTATTTCTCGTACTTGGTATCCGGCGTGGAGTACGCTGCGCCACGGAAGGTATGCAACGCGAAGTTGTTGCTTCCGGTGTCACGGTGCGTCGGCAGATTGATGGTTTGCTTCAGCTGACCAAAGGTGGAGAGCTCCAGCGGTTTCTCGCCGGTGTTCTGCACGCTATAGCCCACGTTCACCGCAAATTCACCGCGTTTCAGGGTGAAGGTTTTGGTGAAGGTGTTGCCCGCTGCATCGGTGTAAGTCATCGGGATCGCGATTTCGTTCTGGCCATCAGCCAGCACAAACGCATCTTTATCGACGTTATACAGTGGACGTGCGCCATTAGCCGGGTTATCCGGGCCATCACGACCGGTCAGGCCGCTCTGTGCCTGATAGATAAACTGCGGCGTGGTTTCCAGTAACTGGAACGGCTCGTTAGAACCGAGCTCTTTCGGGTAAGTTACCAGCAGCGCTTGCTCAACATCACCACCACGGGTGTTGATAGTCAGCTCAAGCACATCGGTCTTAACCGTAATCAGTTTACCCTGGCCACTGGCCGGTACGCCCTGGTCGGCGGCGCTACCCGCTGCGGTGGTCGTTGTCTGCGTGACCTGCTGCTGAGGTTGAGGATTTTTATCCTGCTCCCAAGCCTGGAAGATCATGAAAGACACGAACAACAAAGCGATGATAAGAAGATTGCGTTGCGAATCCATCGTTAGTGTTCTCTGGTATCAAAAGGTCCTGGAGGGACGGGATCGTCTCCACCTGGGTGTAAAGGGTGGCATTTTAATACGCGTTTCACCGTCAACCAACTGCCTTTTATCACACCAAACCTGCGCAATGCCTCAATTCCGTAGCTTGAGCATGTCGGTGTGAAACGGCAGTGTGGCCCGAGTAGCGGACTAATCAGGCGTTGATAGACCCGGATAAGGCCGATCAGGACCCGTGAGCCAGGCGACAGTGGCGGCGCCATAATTTTTCCAACGCTTCCGAGAGAGCACGGTTATCGAGGTCGGCAACCCCTTTTTTAGCCACCACCACGAAATCCATTGAAGGCAGTTCATGTTGACGTAAACGGAAGCTTTCACGCGTCAGACGTTTAATCCGATTGCGTTCGTGCGCACGCTTTACGTTTTTCTTGGCGACAGTGAGACCGATACGGGGATGCCCCAGCGAATTTTGGCGGCCGAGGATGGTGATTTGCGGCGTGCCAGCCCGTTGTGGCTGCTGGAAGACGAAAGTGAAATGAGTGGGAGTTAACAAACGTAACTCCCTGGGAAATGCTAGCTTAACCACGCAGGGGTTAGCTTAATTACTTGGAAACGGTCAGACGTGAACGGCCTTTAGCACGACGACGTGCCAGAACCTGACGACCATTTTTAGTAGCCATACGAGCACGGAAGCCGTGAGAACGGTTGCGCTTCAGTACAGACGGTTGAAAAGTGCGTTTCATGGCGATTTCTACCTAAACTTGAATAAATTCAATGACTTTTTATGGTGTCCGAACGAATAACGAACAATGGACGCCGAAGCCATGGGTGATTAAAGAGGCCGGATTGTAATAATTGTACACTCCAGAGTCAATTCTCTTTCCTTATTTCCCGCGTCTTTCCGCACGTTTTTAGCGTGCAAATTGAGCAGCGTCAGACGCAGGTGTTCGAGTCCCACGCGACGGGTGGGGAATTATACGGGCTCCAGGGCAAATCGCAAGGATCGTCCAGGATCTTCGTTAGATCATTTCAGCAAAAAATCGTCTTTACTCATTAATTTTTCCAATATGCGGCCTAAATCGTGGGGGTGCTCCGTCAGGATCGTTTACACTTACCCCGTTTCGATCCTCCTGTGGATAAATCGGGAAGAAACTGTGAGAAACAGAAGATCTCTGGCTCAGTTTAGGCTATGATCCGCGGTCCTGATCGGATCCCAGGATCCTGGTCGGACAAAAACCGCAAAGAGCGGTTCGCACGTCCCCCTTAAACGCCGGGTCTTTTCGACGTGTGTCTACAATCATGACTATTCAATAGCTTTCTTTTTATGTTCGAGTGGAGTCCGCC